>NZ_CAXUSM020000001.1:0-4945000 GCF_964254105.1 Rhizobium sp. LjRoot254
TATTGCCGGCTTGAGAGACCCGCTTGCCGCCGACCCGCTGTCGCTGTTGTCTGGAACGCAGGTCGATCCCGCCAGCGTTCATTCACGCTGGCAATTCTATCAGAGCCTTGATCCGAAGTTCGTGGTGAAGCGGCTGACGGCGTCGCTGACCCCGCCCAAATCTGTTCTGCTTTCGATCGTCCAGGGTCGCATCGTTGTCGTGGGTGAGGCTCCTGCCAACTGGATCAACCGGGCGCGGGCCGCCGCAGAACAACTTTCGGCGGACGGAGTGGTTCTGGATCTCTCGCAGCTGCATGAGCTGGACCTTGCAGAACTTAATTATTTGAGAGAGGCCATCCAGGCGACCGATATTTTCTTCTATTCCGGCAAAGCTGTGCCAGGACCAGAGCAGATGCCGGTCCTCGACAGGTTGGCGCATCAAATAAAGGAATTCGCCCAAAATGCCCGCAAGTCAGGCGTAACAGCGCGGTTCATGTTGACCGGCCATTCGGACGCCACGGGCCGTGAGACGGCCAACGTGTCGATCAGCGCCGCCCGCGCCGAGACAGTTCGTGCGCTTCTCAACAAGCGCGGCGTCGCTCCGGAACTGCTGCTGGTTCGGGGCGCTGGCACCTTTGAGCCGGTGGTGCCTGAAAATAGTCTAACTGGGAGCTCCACCAATCGCCGGGTTTCGATTACGGTAAAGCTAGAGTAGTGCGGAGCTAGGATATTGCAAAAAAAGATCTGCATGTTGGGTGGGTTCTCTGTCGGAAAGACGAGTCTGGTTCGCAGGTTTGTGCAAAGCATCTTTTCAGATACCTACTTGACCACGGTGGGAGTGAAAATCGACAAGAAGAGTGTCGCACTCCCGGACAAAACCGTGGATCTGATTTTGTGGGATTTGGCCGGCGAAGACGATATCGGCTCATTCCGCGTCAGCAATGTGCGGGGTGCGGCCGGGCTCGTGCTTGTCGTCGATGGGACGCGCGCCTCTACTCTTGCCGTGGCGCTCACTCTGCGCGAGCGGGCCGAGGCCGAATTCGGCGCTATGCCGTTTGTATTGCTGTTCAACAAATCCGACCTGGCCGATCGGTGGGCAATATCGGATAGTGAGATTAACGAACTCAGGCAACGTGGATGGCAAATCTATCTAACAAGTGCGCTTTCCGGTGAACATGTTGATGATGCGTTTCGTCAGCTTGCTTCGATGGTCACCAAATAGGCCATGCATAGATTGCCAAAAGAAGTCGGAAGCTGGATTTATGATTTCTTCTACAATCAGCACTCTGTCGCATATCTGAAAATTGACTCCCAGCTTTGCATAGCCGCGAAGGGCGGTAACCTTAAACATTACGGGCTCTCGTCGCTTCGGACTGGCAAGCCTGTTGCCGATCAGCTTGAATTTATGGAAGGTTTGCTGCCTTGCCCGGAGCTTCCATATCATATGGCCATGGTCGAACTGCCCAGCGGGCGCGTCGCGGACCTTCATCTTTTTGCCGGCAATGCCTGCGTGTGGCTGCTCTTTCTTGATGCCACAGCCGAACGCGACAACAAGCAGCGGCTTCAACAGAAGGCTTATGAAATGACGCTCCTGCAAGAGAGGGAGCGTCAACTCAACGAGAAATTACAATCGACGAACGAGGCGTTGAGGAAGAGCCAGGAGGGATTGTCGCGTGAATACCAGCGCGCCGAATCCCTACTCCTCAACATTCTTCCGGCGTCGATCGCGGAGCGGCTAAAAGCGCACAAAAAAATTGCAGACAACCACGCCGAGGTGAGTGTGCTTTTTGCCGACATCGTCGGTTTTACGGAAAGAACCCGGAGCGTCGGCGCCGTGACGACGCTCGCTATGTTAAATTACTTCTTCAAGGCGGCGGATCGGCTCTCGGAACGATACGGCTGCGAAAAGATCAAGACAATCGGCGATTGTGTGATGGTGGTCGCTGGCCTGCCCACCGCGCGATCCGATCATGCAGAAGCTCTCGCGCGCTATGCACTTGAACTGCGGAAGGCGGTAAAGCGCGAACGCTTCGCAGGAGAACCGCTGAGGCTCAGAATTGGAATTCACTCGGGACCGATCGTCGCTGGCGTCATTGGCAAAAGGCGGTTCGCCTATGACCTGTGGGGCGAGACCGTTAATCTCGCCTCACGCATTCAAACGTCCGCGGAGCCCGATGAGATCCGCATTTCGGATGCAACTCGCCAACTGCTTGGACGAAAATTTGCTTGCTACCCACTCGAGGAAACAGAATTGCGTGGTGCAGGTCGTGTGCGAATGTGGCGGCTCCCGGCTTGATTTGCCGCAAGCGGGAGGCGACGGAGCGATCCAAATTGCCGCGTTTTGCCGCGAACCCCGTTTCAAATCGACGATTCGAGTTCCTGGCAGTTCCCGCTCATGCGCTTACTATTTGCTTACTTTTGAAAAGTTCGCAGCAAAAAGGCGCCTCGCGGCGCCCTTGCTAAGCTTCTGTCAAAGCCTGGAGATCGAATGGTGGGCGTGACAGGGATTGAACCTGTGACCCCTACGATGTCAACACAGTTGGTGCTGGGAATAGGCGGGAATACTCGGGATCGCCCGAGGACGAAATCCCCCATTCAGTCGTATGTTCGTCCACATTTCATGGGCGAAACATGGGCGACATTCCGGCGCGCCAAGCTGCGGCCGAATGGTGGTCAGTTCATGGTTTCAGCGTCAAAGGCGCTCCCCTTCCTGCCCTTCGTCAACAGTTCGGCTTGTCCGCGCTCGATGCCATCGAAGCGTTGAAGCTCGGCAATGCTCTCGGTCGTGCGAGGGCATTGCGATGAGCGGCCTTCAGATATCCGATCGCCTTCGCCAGCAGCTCGCTTCACGTCCGTGCCGCAATGAAGCACTTATGCGAGACTTCGAAACCGGCGCCGCGATCACGCATCGCGCCCGCCAGACGCCACCAAGCATCGTCGCCAAGATGGCAGCCGCCTTCACCAAACCAAGGATGCGACGGCAAATTGACGTTACCCAAGAGCGTCAGAGGCGGCGCAAGTGGGGCGGATCAAGCATCATGCCTCACGACCTTCGCCACTTCTACACCGAGGGTGAACGTGCGGTCTTGGGGGTTATCGCTGAGCAGGTCAAGCGTAAGGGCTTCTGCGATCTCTGCCTTGATAAGATTGCCGAGATGTCCGGCGTGCGTCGCACGACCGTGCAGAACGCCATCAGGAAAGCGCGCAGCGGAGAGCGGGCGCATATCAGTGTGCAACTGCGCCCTCGGTCGGGGCAGAAGAACCTGACCAACATTATCCGGATTATTTCGAGCGCATGGATGCGCTGGCTGAAGCGCAGCATAGGGTTCAAATCCCTGAACCCCTCTGAGAGATTAATAGAAAGCTCTCTCTCAGAGGGTGTTGCAAGGTTCAAGAAGGCTCCAGCGAAAGAGCAGGCGGAACCGTGGCGCTTCAACATGCAGTCATTGCCTGTGGCGGTCGGCGGGGGTTTCGAGAACACCCTAACGTTGCCGAGGTGTTGAGACCATGACCGCTGACACACAAGCAAAATTGAAGGCGATTTGGTCGAGTTGCAGATGCATTCCGCCGCCTCTCGCCGCGCTTTGAGGGCGAGAGGGCAGCTCTCTCAGCAATCGCATTCGAGTGCTTCTTGCAGCATGACTGCCGATTGTCGGTAGGTGAGATTGGGAGAATGGCGGGGGTTTCGCCCAGGACCGTTCGCCGCGCGCTCAGGTTGTCACGCGATATGCATGTGAACCTTTTCAGCGTCCACGACCGAACCCATTGGGGCGACACCAACATCCTCCGGATATCCAGTGCGCAATGGCTCCATTGGCTCACTCAGGGAAGATGGAACGGGCCGGCCGACTTCCAGGTGGGGCCTTCTGTAGAGGGGAGGGGGTGGGTCAAAGTCTAGAAGGGCTGGGGCGCCTACCGGCTTGGGGCATTCGTTTGTAGCGAGTGGAAATTGGAGGCAAAAAGCCACTCGTTGACTCGGTGAGAAGTGATCTCTCGTCGGTCCGACCGCTCAGGCTGATGGCAGCGCGAGCAAGCAGGGATGTGAGATTGATCGTCCGGTCTTCACTTGCCGGGTCGAATGAACTGCCGGTTCGGTTGGTCGTAAGCAGACTTCAACCCGAGCAATTGGTAGGTCAGCTTCGCGCCCGCATATCGGCCATAGAGGCGATCTTTGCCTCCGCCCGGAAGCAGACATTGGCGATCACCTAAAGCTCATGGTCGCGCCACAACCGGCCATTCCCGCAGGTCTGTCTGCTATGCCCTACTCGCCCGAACGCTCAGCCACCGATCATGGGGCTTTCCGATGCACCGACGTACCTCGCTGATGATCCACCCGGCGCCTGTGAGTGCAGACCGCAGGGCCGGCTCGCGCCAATACGTCTCGACGTAACGCCGCGGCGCCTCAGCACTGCCGTGTGTGGACGCATCCTCGCCGTCACCCTCTCTAACCGAGACGTGCAGTCGGCCGCCGGTCCGGGTCGCCTCGGCGAGCCGTCCAAGCACCGTACCGAAATCATCGCGTGTGACGTGAATCAGGCAGGCACAGGCCCAGATCCCGTCGTACGGCGTGCCGGGACGCTGCGGGTCGGCCAAGTCTTCGGTCAGCGGGTCCAACAGGTCGGCCTCGAAGCCACTCTCGCGAAGCAGTTCGACGAAACCCTTCGAAATGTCGGTGCGCCGGACGCTAATCCCCCGCTTCTCAAGCTCAAGTGCATCTCGCCCGCCACCGCTTCCGATCTCCAGCACCCTGCCCGAGCCACCCAATTCGGTCACGAATGCATCTATCTCTGTCGCGACCCATTCGGGCATCGCCGCGGCCTCGGCGGCGTACTCCGCCGCGACCGCATCATAAGACTGCACGGTCTCCCGATCGGTGCTCATCCTAGTGCTCCTCCTTCAGTTGGTGACATCGCGGGCGATTTGCTTCCCAACTTTAGCAGAAATGCGATCAGAGACACCACCGACCGATTGCCATTGCCAGCGCGCGGCAATGCGCCCTCCCATCGGCCATAGGGCCAAGGGGCGTGCCTGAAAGTTGACATCGATCAACCGACGCTTCAACGGCATAACTGCGCCAGAAGCACAACCCTGCCCGATCTCTTCCATCGTCGCGCAACGCCCTGAATACAGGTACACCTTGTCATCGACATCGAACCCCTCCTGCCCTACAATCCCACTTGACGGCGGATTTTACTAAAGACTTCCGGAGGATTTGGCGGCGCACGGAGGGTGGCCATGTCGCTTCTAGTTATCGGGACGGGGTTTGGGCGTGCCGGCACCGACTCCATGCGGGAGGCACTCAACATGCTTGGCTTCGGTCCCTGCCATCATATGTACGAGGTCACCAGCAACGAAACTCAGAAGCAACGCTGGCGCGCCGTGGCAAAGGGCGCATCCCCGGACTGGGAAGAAGGCTTGTTCGAAGGCTATTCGTCCTGCGTGGACTGGCCCTCATGCTATTACTGGCGTGAACTGATCGAGGCCCACCCGCCGGCGCGTGTCATTCACACGGATCGCTCGGCCGAGGGTTGGTGGCATAGCATCGAAAGTTCCTTTCTCAGCATGTCGCGAGCCGCCATGGACCCGGACTCTCTCGGCGTGGTCCTGATCGCGGGAAAGGTATTTGGCGGCCGCATGGAGCGCGCCCACGCAATCTCCGTCTACGAGGCGCATCGCCGCGATGTGCTCGCCACGGTCCCACCTGATCGGCTGCTCGTGCATGCGCTGGGCGATGGTTGGGAACCGCTGTGCCGACATCTGGGCGTGCCTGTCCCGGACCAGCCATACCCACAACGCAACAGTTCCGAAGAGTTTCGCAGCAGAATGGCCACGCCGGATTAGTGCGGCGGCCGCTTCGCGCCCCCAAGTCGGCCATTAACCCGTTATGGCCGTGGGCCAGAAGCAGACATTGGCGCCTTCGAGACAAAATCGAGCGTTGGTTTTTGAAAGGGATGAAATTGATTGGCTAAGTAGGATCTATTGATTCCAGCGCTGAGCAGATGCCGGCATGTGAGGATACTTTCACACCGGTTTTTTCTAGCGCGCCCAGAAATAATCGCACATCTTCCTTCCGACCAAGCCGAGCACTAACCTCTCCAGTGAGGTTCTGAATGAGTACGGGCCGATTGACGCATAGCCACTTCAATTCCTTGCGACCCTTGGCAGCCAATCCTTCTTTGCCAAACACCGCGGCGGCGATCAGGTGATAGAAGGCATTGTTTGGCACTGGCGTTTTCTCGATCCACATGGCGGCATTTTCCGACTCTCTGTCAAAAAAGCTGCACAGCGCCAAGCCGCTCTCGTAGTATCCGTTGGCGCCTGGATTAGTTTCGCGTGCTGTCCGCAGCAATGTGCATCCCCGCTCCCAGTCGCCTGACAATGCTAACCGATAACCGTACTCGCCACGCAGTTCCGTATCGTTCGGATTGAGTTGCAGCGCCTTTTCTCCAACTTGTCGGCCTGCTTCGAATTGACCGCTGAAAAACAAAGCGAACATCTGCGCCTGTAAAGCCCGAACGTTTAGCGGATCAATTTCGCTGGCGTGCCTCGCGTTGGCCAAAGCTTTGTCGATAGCTGGTTGAGCCTTGGCAGGATCATATGGCACCGTGAAACGGACCTGCTCCAGTTGCATTTGTGCCAGCAACGCCCATGCAGTCGAATATTTTGGAAACCGCTCGACTGACGTTTCCAAACATTGCCGGACCTTCGCCTGTAAAGTGTGATCCATCGACATACGGTATGCGTAGTAGGAAAGCGTACATGAATAGGCCGCCCAGTCGTCGGGGGGCTGACCAGTCACCCGCGATATATCCGCCTGGAAGATAACCCCGTAGGTTTGGGCCAGCGACGTGGCGACGTTTTGGGCGATGTCGGACTGAACCTTCACTATGTTCGATGTCTTGTGAGCCCCCTCAAAGGTGTTGGCCCAGAGGATGGATCCGTCTTCGCGATTGATGAGCCGAACGCGTAGGTGAAAGGCATCCTTCGAAATATCCACGCTTCCCGCCAGAATGAATCGAGGCGGAGGCTTGAGCGTGGCGCCACCGTACGCAGCCTGTACGACCACAATATCCCTGAACTTGGCGAGTTGAGCCACGATCTCTTGCGTCAGTCCATCAGCAATAAGTGACGAAGAGCCGGACCTCGCAAGATCCTCTAGCTGCATGACTTGAACTCGCGGGACTTCGGGCGAACCAGGCGGCGGCCCGGTCCCGGGTAAGAACGTAAACACTGTAAAAACGATAAGCGCTGCCGCTCCAAAACCGGCAAGCATTGTAGGCCAGAGCCATCGCGAGGCCACTGCATTCACCGTGGAAGTAGCCGTTAGCGGCTCGTTTTTAGGCGCCGCAACCCGAAGAACTTGTGGGTTAGATTGGAACGTAGGGATGTAAGATCCCTTTGGCACTGTTATTACGACGGGATCGGTTTTGCCTTCCGTGAGGTAATATCGTTCCAACGTGCGGCGCAAATGAGCGGCAAGAATGCGGACGATCGGATCGTTTTGGGGGTCGAACGACGCATCGCGACCCAAGACTTCAATTGCAATTGAATAAGCCTTAATACCCCGACTGCGGCCGGAGATAGCTTCGTTTACAATGTAAGCAAGAAATTGCTGTTCTCTCTGCGTGGCTTGGAAGTTGGGGCATGATATAATCCTATCCAATTGGGCTCGATATTCTTCTGCCCTTAATTTCGGATCAGACTGGTCTATCGCAGCTACGTAGTTCACACCATCCCCATGCTTTCCCACTGCCAGCGACATCGATTTCGGTGAAGTGATATCTTGTTCGACCGCCAGTCTATCCTTGTAAGGGTTGGCACGCAATCATCGGAACCCGACCGTGCCACAGGAGTGATTGTTTCACCTTTAACGGGCCGATTGTCCTTCGGCTAACTTCCTGGCTCAATTCGAACCACGTAAATCTACCACGTAAATTACACTGTTTACGTATCCCGCCGAAGAGATCGCGCATAGTAATGGCAGATGAGACCCGGGGGGATGATGGCGACTGAGCGCGATCTGGGAGGCGCCCATTGTCGGGCATTTGAAGCGGCCGCGAAGCGGTTTCCGCACGCCGAGTTCACGATACTGAGGCTGATTCGTTCAAGGGATTCGTTTCGCGAACTTTGCGAGGAACTGGCAGACGCTGAAATTGCCCTTTCTAAAGTTCCTGAATGTGTCGCCGCGCATCGCGAGGCACGCCAGAGGGAGTGGGAGGAAATTGTGGATGAGCTTTTATTGGAGATTAGCAACACCCTCGAAGGCTACTGAATATCGAATCATCACTTTTCCTAAACACATCGCTTGCCAGCAGTCACTGAAGGGCACCGGATTTGAACTGAGCCAGGGTCGTCACCTGCAGGGACGACTGGCGCCTAAAGCAAGAGGGACTTCGCAATGACTGGATATCACAAACTGGGTTTGGCGGCGGCGATCGCAATGATGCTCGGCTCGACCGCGCTTGCCGCGGATGTTTCGCCGCTTGTCATGCCGCAAACGGCGCCAGAGGACAGTACGGAGGATTGGTCTTTCGTCGCTTCGCCCTATTTCTGGGCTGCCGGCCTGTCAGGCAAGGTCTCGCAGTTCGGCTTGCCGACCATCAAGGTCGATGCGAGCTTCAGCGACATATTCCAGAACCTCGACTTCGCCTTCATGGGGGCGGCCGAGCTGCGCCATGAGCGTTTCAGCGTCATCGGCGACTTCATGTATATCAAGCTCTCGGCCGACGCCGACACACCGTTCGGCCTGCTGACCAAGGAAGTCGACGTGCAATCGGAAACCGTTACCGGATTGCTCGGCGTCGGTTATGCGGTGCTCGATAGCGACCGGGGCCATCTCGATGTCGTCGCCGGCATACGGGTGTGGTCCGTCGATACGACGATATCTCTCAATGGCGGTTTCCTCGACGGGCGCTCGACGAGCGACGGCGCGACCTGGGTCGATGGCATGGCCGGCTTTCGCGGCAAGTATGATCTGACCGAAGAATGGTTCATCTCCGGCTGGGGCCTGGTCGGCACCGGCGGCGCCAATGTCGATTGGGATGTCGCCGCCAACATTGGCTACCAGTTCAACGACACCATCTCGGCGGTGGCGGGCTACCGGGCGCTCGGCGTGAACTATCGTGACGACGGCTTCGTCTTCGACACGGTTCAGCAGGGACCGATCTTCGGAGTGACCGTGAAGTTCTGAACTTCAACATGATACATCAGGGAGAAACGACCATGCGGAATTCGACAGACATGCGTAGAAGGCGTCTTGCGCTGGCAGGCGTGGCAGCAAAGGCTTTTTTTCGCAACCGGCTTTTCCCACACCGCGCGAAGCCAGGAATGCGGCCGTCATTCGTGGCCAAGTTTGCGTATATGTTACCGTAACGTACTTGCCTGCCGAATAAACGAAGACGATGCTTCGCTATAGCGCGCCACTAGGCTTTTAGGCTCCTTGCATACTTTTCGCGACACGCATCAATGATTTGATTTGAGCAATGCCTCTGGCGTCTTCAGGCGTCGTTTGGCACGTTAACGGGAGGGAAATCCAATGACAGTTAGCATCGACGCCACTAGACGCGACTTTTTATTGGCAGGGGGGTCACTGGTTGCCGCCTCGGCCGTCGCAACGATTGCGACTACAGCAGTGAGCACCGCCGCAAGGGCGGCCTCGTCAGGCAAGAAACCGAACATCGTCGTCATTATGGCCGATGACGTGGGCATCTGGAATATCGGCGCGTACAGCCGTGGGATGATGGCAGGTCGGACACCTCACTTAGACAAGCTTGCTGCCGACGGTATGTTATTCACCGATTACTATGCAGAGGCGAGTTGTACGGCTGGCCGCGCCAACTTCATCACCGGCGAACTCCCCATACGCACTGGCATGACCACGGTCGGTCAGGCGGGTTCACCCATCGGTATGCCAGCTGCCGCGCCGACCATTGCAACCGTGCTGAAGTCCATGGGTTACGCTACAGGGCAATTCGGCAAGAACCATCTTGGCGACCTCAATCAATTCCTACCAACCGTCCACGGCTTCGACGAGTTCTTCGGGTATCTCTATCACCTGGATGCCATGGAAGACCCGGCTCACCCTGGTTATCCTCAGGAACTCCTGAACGAAGTAGGGCCGCGCAACATGGTCCATTCGTGGGCCACTGAGGTTGACGATCCGACTGAGATGCCGCGCTGGGGCAAGATCGGCAAACAGAAGATCGAGGATGCCGGCACGCTCTATCCCAAGCGGATGGAAACCATCGATGATGAAATTCAAGCACTCTCGTTCAAATTCATCGACAAGGCGATGAGCGACAGTAAGCCGTTCTTCCTCTGGCTCAACCCAACGCGCATGCACATTGTTACCCATCTTTCCGAGAAGTACGAGAAGATGCGTACGTCGGAAAACGGATGGACTATTCACGAAGCCGGCATGGCGCAACTCGACGATATTGTTGGCGCGACCATGCAGAAGCTCAAGGACATCGGCGAAGATGAGAACACCATTGTCGTGTTCACCACCGACAACGGCACCGAAAACTTCACATGGCCCGACGGCGGTCAGACGCCATTCTTTGGCGGCAAGGGCACGACCTACGAAGGCGGCTTCCGAGCTCCTGCGATGGTCCGTTGGCCGGGGCACGTCCCCGCTGGCTCGATTGGCAACGGTTTGATCTCAGGGCTTGATTGGTTTCCCACTCTTGTCGCAGCCGCAGGCAACACGAACATTGTCGTCGAGTTGAAGGCGGGGAAAGAACTCAACGGCCAAATGTACAAGGTCCATCTCGACGGCTACGACCAGACGAGCATGATAACTGAAACCGGCCCATCGAACCGCCACGAAATCTGGTACTTCGCCGAAAGCATTCTCGGGGCCGCCCGCATCGACGACTACAAGTATACTTTCAAGGAACAACCCGAAGGTTGGATCGGCGATACTGTCACGCTAGGCGCACCCACGGTCGTTAACTTGCGACTTGACCCCTTCGAACGTACGGCTTGGCACAAGGGTAATACGGGCTCGCTCGAATATATGGAGTGGTACAAATACGAGTTCTGGCGGTTCGTTCTCGTGCAGAAGAAGGTGGCAGAACTCGCGAAATCTGCCGTCGAGTTTCCGCCTCTGCAGGCAGGTGCAAGCTTCGGTTTGAGTGCGGTCAAGGAACAGATCGAGCACGCCATAAGCAAACGTGGTCAGTAGCAGACCTTCGATTGCCGAGCGTAAACTGAATCTTAGCAGAGGGGGTGGCGCCGTCACCCCTTCTCCGAATCTCTATACACGTCGGAAGGTGTCCGCGAGCGCACTGCCTGCATGGACCCTTCACACTTGGGCAAAGGAAGGCCGAATTATGCGACATTTTCTCTATGTCATGATGCTGTTGGCAAGTTCTCTCCTCTTCGGCGCGGATGCATTCGCTGCCAAATCCGTCAATCTCGGCACGCTGGTCTGCGACATGTCTAAGGGCATCGGGCTGATTATAATTGAGAAGCAGAAAATGACCTGCGAATTCCGTCCGGTCAGCGGGCCGACGGAAAATTATGTCGGCAAGATCACGGACATCGGGATCGAACTCGGCGAGGTCAAGCAGGGCCATCTCATCTGGGGCGTGTTTGCCGCGGCACTGATCGATATGCAGCCCGGCGCCCTCGCTGGCAAATATGCCGGGGTCGATGCGAGCGCGGCTCTGGGCGTGGGTGCCGGCGCCAATGCGCTTATGGGAGGAACAGGCAAGGGGTTCATCCTCCAGCCATTGTCGGTTGAAGGCGAAATCGGGATCAACGTTGCTGCCGGCGTTCGCACCGTGAGCCTCAGCTTCGAGGCCGACTAATTTCCACCGGCCCATCAACGGCGGCGACTAGTGGAGGCGACCATGAAACGGTTTTACACCGCATTTCTTGCAGTTGGACTTATAATTTTGACCGGCTCGTCTACTCCGACGCGCGCGCAGAGTGCCAAGCCTTTCAAAGTGATCTATCTCTCCGATATTTCGAACCACGGCGAAAAGGCCTTGATAAGAACAAGGGCGACAAAGTCCCGTGTCGCAGCGATACAGACCGAAATCAACGGTGATCGCGCACTTGTTTCCCAATTGCGCGCCATGAACATTCAGATCCGCAACATCATCGGTGCGGACCGGGCAATGAACGGCAGTGTGATCTACTATGTCCGGTAAGGCCAGCGCCAATGGGACAGCTACGATCTAATCAGACAACCGCCGAGAATCTTCTGCTATCGACGCGCCACTAACCTCGAACTGGGCTGGTGCGGCACAACGGGTGACGACGTAAATCATGGACGGTGAGCTATGCGCAATCTGAGCGGAGTTAGAGTGGCGGCAGCACTTATCGCTGTCCTGCTGACCGGATATCTCTTTCTCTGCTATTTCATCATGCCCGAGTTATGGCTGTTTCGTGACCGGACTCGTGTGACGGACTTGAGTAAGATGGTGACGACGACCGAACAGGATATTCCGGGTGATCCTATTAACGTCGGCCTGATTGGTACAAGGGAGCAGGTTATCCGCGCGTTTGCCGCGGCTGGCTGGGATCCAGCAGACAAAATCACCTTGCGCTCATCAGTCGAAATCGGATTGAGCGTCGTACTCGATCGTCCGGACCTCGATGCCCCGGTAAGCGCGCTACTGTTCGAAGGGCGCAAACAGGATCTGGCTTTCGAGAAACCTGTCGGGAAGAGTGCCGATGAAAGGCATCACGTACGTTTTTGGAAGACGACGACGTCGGGGTCTGACGGTCGACCTCTCTGGCTCGGTTCGGCAAGCTTTGATCGCGGTGTCGGCCTCAGCCACGACACTGGGCAAATCACGCACCATATAGGCCCTGACCTGGACGCGGATCGACAACTCGTCATCAACGATCTGCAAGAGGGGGGAGAAGTTTCGCTCACGTACGAGCAACCAGGTATTGGCGCGACCCAAGCTGGGCGCAACGGCGGCGGTGATCCCTATTTTACCGACGGAAGGGTACGTGTCGGCGTTTTGAGACCAGATACCGTGCGGTAGGGCTCGCCGCGGCGCGGCGTGCGGCTAATTGCTGTTGTGGCCCAATCACCTGCATGAAGCCGGCGGGAACATCTTTCGTGCGATTAACACAATGGATGGATGAAGAGATAGTCCACGCTTTAACCCCTCGACCCCTGATGGAAATATGGAAATAGTTTTCGGCACCTTGTTCTTGATCATCATCATATTCGTTCACGGAGCAGGAATAAGTAACGCTCGGCATATCTGCCGCCAATATGACGCTGCTTGTGCTGACGCTGTTCGTAAGTACCCTGACATTGGGCACGGGTCGCACAACAGTTTTGCAAGGGGCCGTTCACCTGGTGATTTTCGCCGTTTTTCTGCTTGTCTCGGCGGTTCCTTAGTCGCGGCACGGAATGAATGACGAAATGTCGGCGCGGGCGGCAAAAAATCGGCGATCTCCTACATAAGTCTTGATAGCCCTCTAGTAACTCGAACAGGTCTGTTATCATGGTCGGCATTCAACTCCATCCGCAAAGAATTCTCCCAATGAAACTTCGACTTCAAACTCTAACAACGCTGGCTCTCGTGCTGACGTTGTTGACCGCTTGTGTTGGTATTACCCCTAGCGCGGTGAGCTCTTTGGGCACCTCTGTTCCCGCTAAGAAAGTCGATTTCGTCGAACTCTATGACTATGCCGAACGAGCCAACTTCGCATACGCAGACGAGCCTGCAATTCGCGCAAGATATCCGATGACTTTGGGAGTTCGCTCTCCAGGTAAGTTCGACATTCAGTATTTTGTTGAGCAAGACGACAAGCTGGAAATTCAGTTCATAACGATCCGCGGGACGGCAAATAAAGTAAACTTCCTCGAAGACCTTGATATTAAGATCTTGTCCGATCTTGAGATTGATATTCCGGTAGATTCAGGGTTCGACCTCAGCACAAAAGCCATACTGTACGATGTAAAACCCTACCTTAAGCGCAACTACAAAACGTTCATCACAGGGCACTCTTTAGGTGGTGCTGTTGCTGCCATGTTGTCCGTTTACTTGATAAGGGAAGGCTATCAAGTAGAAAGGGTGGTGACCTTTGGGCAGCCAAAGTTCACGACATCCGCTGGTGTAGAGCATATTGGCTCAGTTCCACTCACGCGTGTAGTGGACGAGAATGATCTAGTTCCCATGCTGCCACCAGATTCTCTTTTTAAGAAGGACAAGTATGCCCATGTTGGTCCTGAAGTTATCTTGCTCAAGGGAACTGACTTTGCTTATTTATCGAGCCACGACGCGAAGCGCATTTCCGTGGATGAGTTTTGGAAATCTCTTGCGATCGCAAGTCTGAGCGACCATCACATGGACAATTACTTGAAACGAGTTGCTTCTAAGGCGAGCGGCGCGACCGAAGTTTCCTATGCAGACAGAGAAAAATATCTTGCCCAGATTTCTCGTTAGAGAACTGCTAAGTGCAGACCTGGATGCGCCACTACTCGGTAAGGCGATTGGTCGGCGACGCTCACAATCAGCAATAGCCACGGAACCAGCCGGACCGTAGGCGTCTATTGTGCACCAAGAGCGGTCAGACCGCAGACGGCCCCAATCCAGTCACTCATCTTGGTCGCGCCAGTGACCACTTTGGGGCCGACGGCAGACCGTCCGGTGTTAAGATATCCAACGAGGAAGCGGACATTTGGCTATTCGACGCCAAGGTCGGGAATTGGACCAAAGCGGTCTAAGCCATCGAGCGCCGGGTCAATTGCCCATCAAGTGATTCAATCCCTTGTCGCCGAACGAGGAATTGCTTCCCGGCGTCCTTAGGCTTGGAGGTGTCTGAATGGCTCAATCCCTCGTGCGAAACGTCAGGGGCCAGGCGCACGCGACATTGCAAGATCGACTGTCTCTTTCACAAGCTCAAATGCTACCGCATCTGCTCGGGTAGAATCTCCCAAATTCTGATCAATTCACCTATGGATCCGGCTTCCATCTTGCGCATGACATTGGACCGATGCAGCTTGACGGTCACCTCGCTTATGCCGAAGTCAAAGGCGATCTGTTTGTTCAGCCGTCCTTGCGCTACCTCGCGCAAAATCTCACGCTCACGTTGCGTCAGCGTCTCAAGTCGCTCGATGCCTCGCTTGACCACCGAAGCTCTTGCCCTTCGATCTATGTCAATCGATATGCCGGCAATGACCGCATCGAGCAGCGTTTGGTCACGTACCGGTTTGGTCAGAAAGTCAACGGCGCCCGCCTTCATCGCCTGAACGCTCATGGGAATATCGCCATGGCCGGTCAGAAAGATAATCGGTTTGGGGTTTCCGGTCTGGGCCAGATGATGCTGAAGATGGAGGCCGCTCGCGCCTGGCATGCGAACGTCGAGAATAAGGCATCCCGGTCGCTCCAGGATGTCGGCTTCGAGCAGTTCGCGTGTCGATGCAAAGCTGACCGCCGGAAAGCCTGCCGACAGGATCAGTTCGGACAATCCCTCACGGACCGACAGATCATCATCAACAATAATCACGGTCGGTTGCTCAGACTCATTGTTTGCCTGCAAGGGAACATGCGTCGCATTCCGGTAAGCTCGGTCAACTATCATTTTCACGCTCCATTTCTTGATTTATGCAAGGATTCCGCAATCGCACTCAGTAATGCCTGGGCATCGAATGGCTTTCGAAAGAAGCCGCTGATGCCTTGGGCGCGTGTCTGATCCGCTATTTCGTGGCGCCCGGTAATCAGGAAGACCGGGAGTTCCGGACGAAGCTTCTTCACCATGGCTCGAAGTTCGAAACCGTTGGTGTCCGGCATGCCGATATCGGTGATGAGCACGTCCAGATCCGCAAGGCCGCGCGCGAACAGATCTCTGGCCGACTTGTACGTCAGAGCCGCATAGCCGGCGGACTCCAGGAGTTCCTCCAGAGATTCGAGCAGTCTGGGATCATCATCCACGACCGCAATGACGGGTCTTGTATTTTCCATGTCAGTTCCCTCCCGCTCGTCGCGAATGGGTGATGGGTATTTCCAAACGCTCCGCGATACGAACAAGATCAGCGAGCGACGCTGCCGCCATTTTTTGCATTACATTCCTTCGATGGACCTGCAGGGTGACCTCGCTAATTCCCAGTTCGGAGGCCGCCTGTTTGTTCAGGAGGCCGCTGACAACGAGGGGCAGGACCTCGCGTTCACGGGGCGTCAGTTCGAGATACCTTTTCCTCAGCATGCCGAGCTCGGCTCGCTCTGCTCTCTTTTTCCGGTCCTCCGCGATCGCGGCGTGCACGGCGGTCATGAGATCGGCGTCGCTGAAAGGTTTCGTCAGGAAATCGATTGCGCCACGTTTGATCGCCCGCACGGAAGACGGTATGTCGCCGTGTCCGGTAATAAAGACGATAGGAGGATGATCGGCTTGAGCAATCTGCCGCTGTAGCTCAAGGCCGTTTATGTCAGGCAACTCGACATCGAGGATCAGACAAGCGGGAACGTCCGGCTTCTCGCTTCGAACATATTCACCCGCTGACCCGAAGACAACGGCCTTCATTCCATGAGCCTCGAGCAATTCACCGAGCGCTTCCTGAACACGCCTGTCATCATCGACGATGAAGACAATATGGTCGTCCTTCATCATGGCGCCACTCTCGTCGCAACCGGCAGGGTGAAGATAAATCTAGCGCCGAACGGGTCGTTGCCCTCAGCCCATAGCCGACCACCATGAGACTCGACAATCGACCTGCAGATCGCGAGCCCCATGCCCATACCCTGGTCCTTGGTCGTGAAGAAAGGCTCGAAAACTCTGTCAGGGAATTCAAGGCCCTGGCCGTGATCGATGACTTCTGTCTGAACCAGATCACCAACGCGGTGCACCCGTATCTCTAGTATTTTGTCACGTTCAGACGAGGCCATGGCCTCAATGCCGTTGCGGATAAGATTGATCATAACCTGTTGAATTTGTACGGGATCCAGCGCGACCAATGGAAGGTCGCGTTCGACGTGGACATCGACTTGAACCCGCCGTCTTGCCGCTTCCTCAGCCATGAGATCACGGGCTTGGGAGACAACTGTATCCAGTGCGAAATTGTTCCTTTCTTCCAGGGATTGCTTGAACAACGCGCGAATTCGACCGACAACGTCCGCAGCTGAATTGGCGTCGCGGATAATGCGTTCCGCGACGACTTTCGCGCGTTCGACATTGGGAGGGGAAACGGATAGCCAACGATGGCAAGCGTGCGAATTTGCAACGATCGCAGCGAGAGGCTGATTCACTTCGTGGGCGATTGACGCGGAAAGTTCCGCGAGACTTGCCGCCTGCGAGGCGACCGCCAGTCTTTGTTGCGTCTGGCGCAGTTCCTCCTGCGTGCGTACATCGTCGTCGATGTCGAAACTCACGCCATACCATTGCTGGATAAAGCCGTTTGCATCGCGCAATGGTTCAGCGCGTCCATTGATCCAGCGATAGGCACCATCGGCCCTGCGCTGCCGGTATTTCATTCCGAAAGTATCCCCCGTCGTGAATGAATGCACGAGAGCCTGACCCACGCCAGCAGCATCCTCGGGATGAACCGAGTTTTGTATCGCCATCTGCAACCGGCTGGCGTCGGGCGAGTTGAGATCGGCCAATGTCAGGCCGACATAGTCCGCCAATCGCCTGTTGAGATAGGACGGTTCTCCGTTTGCTTCTGCCGCCCAGATCTGTGTGGGCAATGCATCGACGAGCCGCCTCAACTGAGTTTCGCTCTCCCGAACAGCCTCCTCCGCCCGCAGCTGATCGTCCACATCGTGCGACAGTCCATACCACTGGACGATGTTTCCGTTTTCATCGCGTAGGGGTTCCGCACTGCCATCGAACCAGCGGTAGACGCCGTCAGCCCGCCGCAGCCGGTATCGCAGGGCGAAATGCTCGCCCGTGGCAAGGCTGCGGTTGAGCGCATCTGACAGCGCGGCTGCGTCCTCAGCATGTACCGCGGCCTTGATGATGGCATCCAGCCGTCCGGGGTTCGTAGCCTCAGCATCCAGGCCCAGGAAATTCATCAAGCGTTTGTTGAAGAATGTCGGTTCGCCCGTCGGATCGAGACGCCAGAGAAGACTCGGCACCATGTCCACAAGCTGCGAGAACTCGCGTTCACGGTTGCGCAATGCCTCCTCGGCCTTCTTGCGTTCGGTGATGTCGATGAAGCCAACGAGACTCTTGTCAGCAACAGCGCCCGGACGGGCGGTCGTGAACAGCACGTCTATCACGCTGCCGTCCATTCTCTCCACCTTGGTCTCCTCCTGAAAGACTTCCTCTCCGCGATAGCGCGCCTCGATGGAACGACGGATTGTGGCGAGGCCCGGCTGCCAATAGCGCGAGATCGGGCCGCGCATCTCCTCCGCATCCGCCGCGTTGAACATTGCGATCGTATGACGATTGACCTCCTCAACTTCCAGGGCCTCTACGGCACGGGGAAGGA
The DNA here is from genome assembly GCF_964254105.1 of Rhizobium sp. LjRoot254. Lineage (NCBI taxonomy): Bacteria > Pseudomonadati > Pseudomonadota > Alphaproteobacteria > Hyphomicrobiales > Rhizobiaceae > Rhizobium > Rhizobium sp. LjRoot254. The sequence continues at coordinate 18,380 of NZ_CAXUSM020000001.1, forward strand.
ATTCGGGGTTCTCGTTGATGTAGGACTCGAGGTCGGCCACGCCCTGCGCCTTCAGTCCTTTGAATAGGGGGATGAGCTTGGCGGCGTCCACTTGGGTCAGCCCGATCGGCATATAGTGAAACAGGTCGCGGTAGCGCCGCTCGCTCTGTTGCAACGCCTCCTGCGCAGTGACGAGATCGTGTATGTCAACGCTGACGCCATACCATTGGAGGATGGTGCCATCGTCGTCTCGCAACGGTTCCGCGCGAGTCTCACTCCACCGATAGCTTCCGTCCGATCGAAGCTGACGATACCGTTGAATGTATGGATCGCCCGTCTCGAACGAGTGTGTCACGGCTTGCCGTGCAGCTTCCATGTCGTCAGGATGGATGACACTCAGCGACGGTGAGCCGTCCGGGGCGGTGATGTCTTCCAGCGTCGCTCCGGTTTCCTCTTGGAAGCGCTTGTTGATGTAGGATGGCCGGCCTTCTGGAGTCGTCGCCCAGATCAACGCCGGTACGGCGTCAGTAAGCACCTGGAGCTGTCGTTCCCGCTCGCGCAGAGCTTCCTGGGCGCGCACCTCATCGTGTATGTCGATGGAAATCGCGAACCATTGAATGATAGCACCGGCTCCATCCCGTACCGGCTCGCCGCGGCCATCGACCCATCTGTACACGCCGTCCGCCCGACGCATGCGGTATTTCATGGCGTACGGTTCACCGGAATTTACGGCTTGACGGACTGCGTCAAACAACCGGTCTGAATCTTCCGGATGAACGCGGCTCTTTATGGCAGCGGCCAACAGGCTCATGCCCGGCTGATCCAGCTCAGCGACTTCATTTATCCCGAAAAAATCGAGCAGGCGCTTGTTGAAGAAAGTCGGCTCACCCTTTGGTGTGAGGCGCCGGATATGTACGGGAACCATGTTCACAATCTGCGATAGTTCGCGCTCCCGATCGCGCAACTCCTCGACCTTTTGGCGCAGAGTGGACACGGCCAGTTGATGCTGCCGGGAAATCGCCGCAACGATAAGTGATGAAAACGCAGAGATGGCGAGGAACAGCTGAAGCATGATCTGCTTGTGTTTCTGCGTCTCAGCGTCGCCGACAAACTGGCTCGTGCCTGTTAGCGTGAAAATCGCCGTAACCAGCGCCAACAGGGTCAAGGCAATGACCGCGCCCTTGAACTCAAAACGCACGGACGCCCAAAGAAGCGGCGGCATGATGATATAGGCAAAGGGCAGATAGCCGCTCAGCGACAGGATGGCGACGCCCAAGAAGATGACCCCGAGGATAGCGACTTCGGTCCACTGCGCGGACGTGAGCCTGGTCTTGCCTCGCCAGTTCTGGAATGCGACGAGCGCCAGTGGCGCCACGATGAGAACACCCGTAGCATCACCAATCCACCACAGAGGCCAGGCCCCCACAAATGTCTGCGATTGCATGCCGAACCAAGCGAGCGTCGCGCTTCCGATCGTGGCGCTGAAGATTGGCGCAACGCCTGCCCCAAGCACGACGAATGCCAGAACTTCACGTAGTGATTCCAGGCGCAGCGGCGGGCTCAGGAACCTGTTCACGAGCCAGGCTCCGACCAACGCTTCTGTCGCGTTGGCGGCATAGATCAGAACGGCTGCCGGAAAAGGGCTGTGGAACCATAGAACATTGCTAAGCAGTTCCGCCACGCAGCCCGCCAGCACCCACCACGGCCAGTTTCGCCGAGGCGAGACCACGAGCGTGGCGATGAACAGTCCGCTGGGCGGCCAAATCGAAATGCCGGTTCCAGGAACGATTGCAAGCGATTGGGCGAAACCGCAACCAAGGACATAGGCTGCGATAAAGAGACCAAGATACAGGGGTGCAGGAGGGGACGACCAGATGCGCATTGTCGACTGTTCCTGTAGAATTCGCGAGATCGTCGTGGAGGCATTGATTGACGATTTGGATTGGCAAAGCTGCCAAGCACCGTAGTCGTGTCAGTGTGATGCGGCAACTTATGGAAATCCATCTATCGGTTGGGAATTATCTTCGGCGTCGGTCGGAGCGTCCGGGCGGCGCCGTCAAGTCTTCCGGATCCCTGGTTGGGCCATGGCAGCCATCCGCGGCGATATCTCCCGCTTTCGGCTCGTCAACTCCATACCAAGGTTGAGGCCGGGTTATGAATCAGTGCCTGCGGGACTATGCTTGCGTTCGATATTCTTCGGCCATGCCTGGCGATAATAGTCGTATAAGCAGGCGCTTGGGCTTGCACCACGCACCCAGGAGATCCGTCATGAGCACATCCGTCCAGGATAATCCCGCCGAGCACCGGTACGAGATGTCGATTTCGGGCGGCGCCATGGCCGCCGCCTACTACCGGCTCGACGACGGTGTCGTCGTTCTCATCCATACCGAAGTTCCCTTCGAATATTCGGGCAGCGGCATCGGCACGCGTCTTGCGGAGGGGGTCTTCCACGCCATCCGCAAGAGCGGCCGCCGGGCGGCCGTGCGATGCGAATTCATGGCGAACTTCATTGCCCGGCATCCTGAAAATCGAGACGTCGTGATCGGTTGAACGAGCCGCCGCAAGCCTAAGCAAGGCGCGCCGTCCCATGTCAATGGCATGGATCGCGACCCGGATTTCGATCCGCTTCTACTGTCGCGCCTACGATTTTGCCTGGGTCATTTGAGAAGAGGCAGAGAATTCCATGACCGACGAATATAATCTTCAACGCTTCATAGACGCACAGGCGCCGGTTTACGACAATGCGCTGTCCATCCTCCGCCGCGGCATGATGTGCAGTCCCTATATGGATTTCATCTTTCCGCGGCTGACAACGGGTTTCGAGGAGACCTCGGCGACGCTTTTCGCCGTAGGTTCGGTCGACGAGGCCAGCGCCTATCTTGCATCACCCGTCCTGGGCGGCCGGTATCGCGAATGTATCGGGGCGCTACAGCATCTCCCGGGGCTCAGCGCCGATGCGGTTTTCGGCGATATCGACGCGCAGAAACTCCATGCTTCCCTGACGCTGTTTTCAGAGGCATCCGACGAATATCTGCTGGAGACGGTCCTCGAGGTCTGGTTCGACAGCCTGCTCGAGCCTCAAACCATGAAAGGTCTGGGCCGGACATATTGAAGGCGGGGGCGGCTGAGTTCGACGCGTGTAATGTCGCGTTAGGCGCATCAGGCGAAGTCCGTCGATCGGCTGACCGCATTCAGTCGCATCGCTGCAGCATTGCGGATCGCGCCACTCACTGATAACCGACGCCCGCAATATAGTTGGTGAGCATGTGCTCTTGGATCTCTTCCTCTTGAAGCAGCGCTTTGAGCGCGTCCCTGATATCGAGGATGCCGATCGGTTTGGACGCAGCGTCGAGCACGGGTATGTTCTGAAGGCTTCGTCCCGCCATCGTCTCCCAGACGGAATGAAGATCGTCGTCAGGACCGCAGGACACGATCGGCCGGCTCATCAGTGCCCTCACCATTGCCTCGTTCGATTTCGATGTCGCGAGATGTCGGACCAGGTCGGACTTGCTGAGCACCCCGGCTGCCTCGCCACCCTTTGCACAGATGACGACGAGACCGACGCCGGGATTTGCCAACAGCAGGGCAGCAGTCCGCAATTCGGCATCGAGATCGACGGTCATGAGCCGGGAGGACGTTACTGAATGCAGATGATGGACTTGTGTTGCGCTTTTCTGAACCGTTTGCTCCATTTCATTCTTCCTATTCCGCAAATGGCGCGTTCTCGACGAGGTCGGTGGCGGAGACTGCCTTGTAGCCGCTGACGTTACGCGTCCCGAAAGCCGCGACGAAATTGTCGTATGTCGTTTCCGGATGGGTTTCGGCGATGTGGCAGAAGCATCGGCTCATCCGGCGCTTCATTTCGAGGCGCGGGAATTCTTCGACGATCCGGGCGATATCCGCCTGCGGCAGCAGCTCATATTGCAGGCCGATGACGTCAAGGCAGATGCCGGCCGTGCAAAGAGCGACCTCGGCTTCCTTGTAGAGAGCGATCGATGCCGTCGAGTTCAGAGCAACGCTGTCCCAGATCAATTGCGCCTGGCGTTCGTCGAAGCCGCCCGCTCGGGCGAAGGACCTCGCCAGATCCGCCGCTTCGACTTCGAAGCGCCGTGGTCCGTCGAACCGCTCATTGAGCGTGATGTCATGCAGCAGCGTTCCAACCGCCAAAACGTCCGGATCGTATTCGACATGTTGCAATTCCCCAATGCGGACGGCGAAAAGCCAGGACCGCACGACGTGATTGAACAGATAGGGTTCGCATGCGTCGCGGGCATATTCGATCGCGCGGCCGACGACGGGCGTGTCGGGCACCGAGACTCCGGCGAGCATGCGGGTGCGAATTTGCGTCATGGCCGTAGCCTCCTCATTGGATGTTGGCTGGCGCGTCCGAGGGCGCGCCAGACGCGTCTCACTTATTGATCGGAGTGGTCAGCACGGTTTCGCCGGTGTCGACGACGAAGATGGCAAGCAGTCGAGCGGGCTCGGTGGCGCTCGCATTCTCGCTGACACCGTGGCGGTCGCCGGGATATTCCGAGAAGCTCTCGCCGGCTCGATATGTCGTGACCGGACCATCATTGACCTGGCTGCGGATCGCGCCTTCGAGGACGGTGGCATAGATGAAGGCTGAGTTCGGGTGAGTGTGGCCGGGCGACTTGCCGCCGGGCTCATATTCGACGAGCACGCCCTTGAGGCTCTTGCCGGGCGCGTTGGGCAGCGGGTGATCGTAGACAACGGTCACCTTGTCGCCGTGGAAATCGTCGGCCATGACTTCGGTCGCGGAAAGGCCGGCCAGCGCAAGCGCGCAGAAAAGTATTCTGATCATGTGTCTCTCCTGTTGGATTGTGTTGCTGCGGTGCTTTCAGCCCTTGATGAAGGCGAGAAGGTCTGCATTGACCTGGTCGCGATGCGTCGCGGTGAGACCGTGCGGTGCCGCGGGGTAATAGAGTTCCTTGGCGTTCTGGATCAGTCGAACGGCCTTGCGCGCCGAGTCGTCGATCGGTACGATCTGGTCGTCCTCGCCGTGCATCAGCAGCGTCGGTACGTCGAACTTCTTGAGGTCCTCGGTGAAGTCGGTTTCCGAGAAGGCCTTGATGCAGTCATAGGCGTTCACGAGGCCTACCTGCATGCTCGAGAGCCAGAACTGATCGAGCACGCCCTGCGAGACGGTGCTCCCCGGCCGATTGGCACCGTAGAAGGCCTTAGCGAAATTTTGGTAGAACTGCGAGCGGTCGGCCAGCAGGCTGGTGCGCAGACCATCAAAGACTTCGATGGGCAGGCCTTCCGGGTTCGCCGGGGTCTTGACCATGATGGGGGGAACGGCACCGATCAGCACGGCCTTGGCGACACGGCTTGTGCCATGGCGGCCGATATAGCGTGCAACTTCGCCGCCGCCGGTTGAATGACCGACCATGGTGATGCCCTTGAGGTCGAGCGCCTCGATCAGGGTCGCCAGATCGTCGGCATATCCATTCATGTCGTTGCCTGTCGAAGGCTGGCTGGAGCGGCCATGGCCACGGCGATCATGGGCGATGACACGATAGCCGTTCTGGGCGAGAAACAGCAGCTGGCCATCCCAGGCGTCGGCGTTCAGGGGCCAGCCGTGGGAGAAGGTCACGACCGGGCCGCTGCCCCAGTCCTTGTAATAGATCTGCGTTCCGTCTTTCATCGTGATGCTGCTCATCGTGCGGATTCCTTCTGTTGCGGGAGAGGAGGCGAGGGGCTGGGTGGATGCGGTGGCCGGCATTCCCGCCGCCGCGGAGGCGGCAAGGGTTCCGAGCAGGAAATCGCGGCGCAGCGCGAAGAAGGATGTGGGCTCGCTCGCTCGGGGGGTCTTGCGGGGCATGGACGGGTCGATTGGATTGGGCATCTTTTTCTCCTTCACGCTGCTGGTTGGCTGATGTGAGGAAGATGCCGTTCGTGGCCGTTTCCGCCTATTCCCTGGAGGCATATGCGTCTTGATACCTAGGGGTGGGTTGGGCACGACAATCGTCGTGGCACCTGCTCCGGATGGTTGGACCGATCGACCGATGTTGGCTTCGGTCTTGTCTCGACTATTCCGGAAGCGAATGGTCCCTGCACCAGGCTTGCGGAGATCGCGGTCACTGCGCCAAACTAAGACGGGCGACCGTCTCGTATGACGGCCGCCCGCTGTAATTGCTAATCGCGCTCATGCTTCCCGGTCTAGATCAGACCTTCTCTCTCCATCGCACGCCGAACGGCGGGCCGCGCCTTCATGCGTGCCCGCAATCCCACCATCTGCGGCGGAACGGGGATGGCGAATTTCTCGGCCCAGAGCAGCATCACGAAGAGATAGAAGTCGGCGACCGAAGGGTTTTCGCCGAACAGATAATCGGTGGTGAGCCCTTGCGACAGGAAGTCGAAATGATCGCCGATGATGCGTGTCGCTTTCGCCCTGTCGGCATCGCTGCTTGCGTGCCACATCGGTTTGAAGCTGCGATGCAGTTCCGTGGAGATGAAGGCCAGCGCCTCCAGCACTCGGGTTCGGCCGAGTGGGCCGTTGCCGCCCAGTTGCGGATGTTGCGACGCTAGCCAGTCGAGGATCGCGATATTCTCTGTAAGTATTTCGCTATCGTCGAGGACCAGGACCGGCACATATCCCTTGGGTGTGACGTCATGCAGGTCGCCGCCGGAGGCCGTGCGCTTGGTCTTGAGGTCTACCCGTTCGCTCTCGAACGAAACGCCTGCTTCGAGCAGGGCAATGTGGTCGGCGAGGCTGCAGGCGAGGGGGGCGTAATAGAGTTTCACGATGGGTTTCCTTCGGGCGATTGTTGACGCGGCCGCCGGCACAGCTTTGCTGGTGGCTCAGGCGCCACCATGGGTGTCGTTTGTCATCGGAAAAATCATGCCGTCTACCGGGTCCCATAGTACTTAAGGCTAGGGGACTTCAGACGAGCGGTGGCCACTGGCAGGACGTTGGCTGCGGCGCGCATCGCCGATCAAGGTGCGCCGGCGCACTTTTCAAACTTCGGGATGTCGGCACAGGCGCCATCGCAGGGGGTGTGACGTGCGCTCGCGTGATGGAAGCTTTCGGCGGCGGTCTTCATGGTTGTGAGCGATCCTCGCGATCATCAACCTCAGCAACTGGAAGGTACGACCATGACCCAGCGCGTCAACTACGCAACGCAGTCGCCCGAGCTTCTGAAGAAGTTTACGGAATTCCTGGCAGCCACCCGCGAGAGCGCGATCGAGGAGCCGATCCGCGACCTCGTCGCCATTCGCGCGGCGCAGCTCAACGGCTGCACATTCTGCCTCGACATGCATGTCAAACAGGCGAAGGTGCATGGCGAGCGCGAGTTGCGGCTCTATCATCTCGCCTCCTGGCGGGACTCGACGCTCTTCATCCCGCGCGAGCGAGCGGCGCTCGCCTGGACTGAAGTCCTCACCAAGATCCCCGAGCAGGGCGTGCCGGACGAACTCTACGAGCGCGTTCGTTCGCAGCTGTCCGAGAAGGAAATCTCGGATCTCAGCTTCATCATCATGGTCGTCAATTCCTGGAACCGCCTGAATATCGGCTTCAAGACCGTTCCGGGTTCGGCCGATGCCAAGTTCGGCCTCGACAAGTCCGGCCTGAAGTGAGATCTGCCGGCCGGTGACCGCCATTGCCGGCGGCAGACAGATTTGCGCGACGAGCAGATGCAATTGCCTGTCGCGCAAATCCGCGTTTGTGCCATGTTCAATCCGGTGGAAGCGGCATCCATTCGTCGTCACCCGCGATAGCGTGAAACAGGCGCCTGCGCCAATCCGACTTCGCCTGCTCGATGCGATCTGCGCTGGATGAGACGAAGTTCCAATACATGTATCGCGGCTCGGGAAATGGCTCTCCCCCCATCAGCAGGATCCGGGCCGAATGGAATGCCGGCGCCTTGAGCACCACATCCCTGCCCATCGGCAGAACGATGAAGGCTCCCTCCGCCAGCCTGCGGTTCCGGCCAACAATTTCGAGTTCGCCGGCCATCACGTAGATTGCCCGCTCAGCCTGGTCGGGCTTGACCTGATAGCGCGCGCCGCTGGTCAGGACAATGTCGGCCAATACCATCTCGGAAAGCGTCTGTACCGGCGAGATCAGACCGTCGGACTGGCCGGCGATCAGCGTGAATTCCACGCCTTCGGCACAGGTCCTGGGAACAGAGAGCAGGCCATGATGGGTGAAATTCGGCGCGCTGCCTTCAAAGCTGGAGGGAAGTGCGACCCAGGCCTGTACCCCGAGAAAGGCGCCGCCTTTCAGCCGTGATGCAGACGAGGTGCGTTCGGAATGAACGATGCCGGATCCCGATGTCATCCAGTTGACCTCGCCCGGGCGAATGGTCTCGACGCTGCCGAGACTGTCGCGGTGAACAAGCTCGCCGTCGATGAGATAGGTCACTGCTGCCAGCCCGACATGCGGATGCGGCCGCATGTCGAAGCCCTGGCCGGCTTCAAAGACCGTCGGTCCGAGTTGCTCGAGGAAGACGAAAGGTCCGACCATCCGATTGCCGAGCGAAGGCAGAAGCTGCCTGGATCTTGATATGGCCGGGCTCGAAAGCTCCGAAATGACCGGATCAGCGAGGTTTGATTGCGGGTATGGCATGAGCGTGCCTCCTTGGCCCGTGGTTGCGGAGCGCGCCAACAACTGGACGCATCGTCAGCTTATCGGCCGGCGATGCGACCAAGCATTGCCCTGGAGTTGAGGAGGAGGCCGATGTCGGCCAGGTGCACGTTGGCGCTTCGGCACCACACGTCATCCCTGTGGACAGGCCGCCCGCGCGGATGGCTGGGTCGCGCTGGCAATTGTTCGCTTAGGGATCGGCCAGACTGGACCTTGGGATGTTCCATCCCGTGCCAGCGTCCGATGGGCAACGGCATCACTTGCTGGCAGAAGGGCGACCGAGAGCCGTGTCAACCGAACGCGGCAGGGATGATGAATACGGGGGTTTTTTCGGTTTCACCCCGTAGCCAACGAACAGGCAGTCGAGCGTCCCACCTGTCCGGCTCTACCTTTCCTCTCGATATAGTCGCCGGGTGCGCGCCGCCCGGATTCAACCCACGTCGGACACTCCGTCCCTGGGCGAACTGATAGCGGGACCATACGAAGGTATGGGATACCTGCTTCCTCCATCCAATCGACTGCACCCGCCGCCTCGACTTAGCCTCCACACATTGCCCAGGAACGACATAGCGTCGCCGGACGGATGAGGAGCAATCAGAATGACGAGACTGGAGAAACAGGCTGATTTCCATTCGAGACCGGAACCCGATGCACGCGGGGCTGATCTTGGCGATACGATCTTCGGCGTGGTGCACGACCTCGGCAATCTTATCCAGGTCGCCACCTCCGCGCTCAACATCGTCTCCCGCAGCCCGGACATGGACATGGGCTCGACCGTGGGTACGACGATCAGCAGCGCACGGGTGTCGCTCCAGCGGGCGGGCACGCTTGTGCAGCAGACGATGCGCTTTGCCCGCTACGGCGATGCAGCGGTCGAACCGGTGGATGTGTGGGCATGCCTTGTCGAAATCGAAGCGCTGATCACAGCCACCTGGGGCAGTGAGATCCGGCTCGAACTCTATGCCGGCCGGGAACTGCCCTCGGTCGTCTGCAGCCGCGTCGGCCTGCAGAGCGCGGTGATGAACCTGTTGCTAAATGCCCGAGAAGCGATGCCCAACGGCGGCGCGATTTCCGTCGTCGCGACGGCAATTTATGAGGATCATATCGCGACCGGGCTCGAATTGCGTTGCTCGGACACCGGGCTCGGGATGAGCGAGGACGTGCTGCGCCAGGCGAGCGAACTTTATTTCACGACCAAGATGTCCGGCCTGGGTGGCCTTGGCCTTCCCATGGTGAAGCGCTTCGCCCAGGAAGCCGGCGGGCAGCTCCATCTCGAAAGTGAACCCGGGCGCGGGACGACCGCGACCTTGCGGCTGCCTATTCCAACCCTGCGCGGCATGACTATCGATCTCTGCGGCTGAGTGCCGCTTCACCAACACCACCACAAGACAGGAGCTATGCGTCATGGGCGTTCTGGAAGGACAAGTTGCACTGATCACGGGCGGCAACAGCGGCATTGGCCTCGCGGCCGCCAAACTCTTTGCGGCGGAAGGCGCGCAGGTCGTCATCACAGGGCGGCGGCAAAGGACCGTCGAGGAGGCCGCCGAGCAAATCGGCTTCGGCGCCCTCGGCCTCACTGGCGACGTTGGCGACAGCGCCCATCACGATGCGCTGGCTCACGAGATCGCCCGAAGATTCGGCGCGCTGGACATCTACATGGCCAATGCCGGTGTGAACATCATCAAGAATTCGGCCGATGTCTCCGAGGCCGACTATGACGACCAGTTCGCCACCAATGCGCGCGGCGTGTTTTTCGGCGTACAGAGAATGCTTCCGGTCATGCGCGATGGCGGCCGGATCGTCCTGACTGGATCGATCGCGAGCGACAAGATATTGGATGGGCACGCCGTCTATGCGGCATCCAAGGCGGCGATCGGTGCTTTCGCCCGAACCTGGGCTCTCGAACTGAAGGCCCGTGGTATAAGAGTGAATGTCCTGAGTCCCGGGCCGGTTAATACCGAGATCCTCGCCAAGATGGGCATTCCGGCCGAGGCGCAGCCTGCCTTCGAGAAGATGATGGCCGACGCGATCCCGCTTGGGCGCATGGGCTATCCGGATGAACTTGCCCGCGCAGCCCTCTTCCTGGCGTCGGATGCAAGCAGTTTCATCACCGGGATCAATCTGCGCGTAGACGGAGGAATGACGCTGCTTTGACGAGAGTTCATTCCGCGAAAGACGCGGTTACGTCGCTGAAGCGCGCGGGCGGGTGTATATTCTCCTTTCGCTGCCCAATGCGGGTCCAAGAAGGCAAATCCGGCTGGGCGACGTTCACCCGGCCGGACGAGCAACATCAGGCAGCGCGCTTATGATCTGCGGGATGCTGGGCGCGGAAGCCGATGGCTAGCCGGTTCCACGCATTGATCATCGCAATGCCTATCGAGAGCGCCAGCAGCTCGTCATCCGAAAACATGGCCTGCGCTTGCTCGTATGTGACGTCGGGAGCATGTCCTTGCTTGATGTCGGTGAGCGCCTCGGCCCAAGCCAACGCGGCACGCTCACGGTCGGTGTAAAGGTGCGACTCGTGCCACGCGTTGAGCAGGAGCAGGCGATCTTCGGTTTCGCCCAGCTTCAGGGCATCCAGGCGGTGCATGTGGAGGCAATGCGCGCACCCGTTCATCTGGGAAATGCGGACTTTGACCAGTTCGAGCAGTTTGGGATCGAAGCTCTTGGCGATCCATGCTTCGACAGCCACCAATGCGTCGATTCCGCCATTCTTCCGGGCCATGAAATTCAGCCGTTTCATCATTTCTTCTCTCCGTCTTGGTTATGTTCGCGGAGCCGTGTGGCTCGCCGACCAATGAATATGGTTTGGGGTCTCGCATCCATCTGGCGCGAAGGTGCGCTTCCCCGATGCGACGTGTTATGGCGAATTTCCCTTGAGAGCGGCACATCCCACCGTCTTGGACATCTCCTCCCATACCTTCGCATAGGGTGCTGAATACCCACGTAGAATGGCTCACAACCACGATCCCGGCGCATCTTTCTTTCCATCGGTCGCTACTGGCCGCACAGGAGAAAACAGATGCGTAAAGTCATAGGAATTCTGGCGCTCGCGACGGCACTCTTGCTGCCGGTCTGCGTGAGCGCAACGGCTGCCGATGCGAAGGCCAAGCCGACGGTCATCCTCGTTCATGGCGCCTTTGCCGAGTCTTCGAGCTGGAACGCAGTTATCGCCAAACTCGAAGAAGACGGCTACCAAGCGATCGCGGCGGCGAACCCGCTTCGCAGCGTCGCCTCGGATGCGGCGTCGATCTCTGCCATTGTCCGTTCGATCAATGGACCCGTGGTCCTGGTCGGCCATTCCTACGGTGGCCCCGTGATCACTGAGGCCGCCAATGGCAACCGGAATGTCAAGGCACTGGTCTATGTCGCGGGCTTTGCGCCCGATACCGGCGAGTCGAGCCTCTCGCTTTCGGGGATGTTTCCCGGGAGCACGCTGGGACCAGCACTTGCTCCAATCGTGCTGCCGGACGGGGCGGAAGATCTCTACATTCAGCCGGACAAGTTCCGACTGCAGTTCGCAGCTGATGTCCCCAAAGAACAGGCCAAGCTGATGGCCGCTACACAGCGGCCGATTGCCCATGGCGCTCTTGTCGAGCCTTCAGGCCTTGCCTCTTGGAAGACGCTGCCGTCCTACATGATCTACGGTTCGCAAGACCGCAACATTCCACCCGCAGTGCTCGACTTCATGGCCAAACGCGCCAAGTCCGTCAAGACCATCGTCATCGACGGCGCCTCTCACGCATTGATGGTCTCCCATCCCGATGCCGTCGCCGCCCTTATCGAAGATGCCGCCACCGGTCAGTAAAGACCGCACCGTCGAGCACAAAGCCCACAGTTCTTAACGATCAGGAAACCAGGAGAACGGACATGAAAATCGTCGTCATCGGGGGAACAGGACTAATCGGCTCGAAGACAGTCGAAAGGCTCCGCAAGCAGGGGCACGAGGTCGTGGCCGCGTCGCCCAACACCGGCGTCGACACCATGACAGGCAAGGGCGTTTCAGAAGCGCTGACCGGCGCGCAGGTCGTGATCGACCTCGCCAACTCGCCGTCCTTCGAGGACAACGCGGTCATGGATTTCTTCAAGACATCTGGGCGCCACCTTCTCACCGCCGGCGCCTTGGCGGAGGTGAAGCATCACATCGCGCTTTCGGTCGTCGGCACGGAACGGCTGCAGGGCAGCGGCTACATGCGTGCCAAGATGGCCCAGGAAGACATGATCCGGCAGTCCGGCATCCCCTACACCATTGTCCATTCCACGCAGTTCTTCGAATTCATGGCCGGCATCGCGCAATCCGGAACGGTGGGGCAGACGGTGCATCTCTCGCCGGCCTATGTCCAGCCCATCGCGGGCGACGAAGTGGCCGATGTGATGGCCGAAGTTGCGCTTGGCAAGCCGCTTAACGGTATTATCGAAATCGCCGGACCGGACAAGGTGCGCCTTAACGAGATCGTGGCACGCTTCCTGAAAACAACCAACGATCCGCGCGAGGCCGTTGCCGATCCGCATGCCAAATATTTCGGAGTCGAGCTCGATGATGGCTCGCTGGTGCCAGGCCCCGTCGCCCGCATCGCCAAGACGCATTACGACGACTGGCTTCCGCTCAATCCTCCGCCGAAGAAGTAATCTGCGTATCGGCTCGGCTCGGTGGAATTTCATCCGGGCCGGCCTTCGTATGCTTCTGCTGTTTATCTAAAGGCACTATCTCATGCTTGATCCGCTTCTTTCGCCGGTGGGCCAAATCGTCGTGCTGGGGATTGCCGGAATCGTCGTCTGGCATCTGCAGGGCCGTCGACGGCCGAATGCCAGGCTCGTGGTTCAGATCGCAGTCTTCATCCTCATGACGGCGGTGCTGCTGCAATCCAACATCGGGCCGACCCGGTTCGAGCCGCATGCACCTGACGGTAATCTGCTGAACGTGGCCAAGGCGCTCTGGTGGATTCATCTCGCCTGGGCGGTCATTGGCTTTCTGCGTCTCTATCTCGATCTCGACGGGCGACCGCACGAAGCACGTCTGGTGCAGGACCTGATGGTTGCGGCCATCTATCTCGGCGTCGGTCTGGCGATACTGTCATTTGTTTTCGGCATCGCGATCGGCACGCTGTTGGCGACCTCGGGCGTCATCGCCATCATCCTCGGCCTTGCCCTGCAGAGCACGCTCAGCGATGTCTTCTCGGGCCTCGCTTTGACGCTTGGGCGTCCTTATGCAATCGGGGACTGGATCATGCTGACCGATGGCACCGAGGGTCGCGTGGTCGAGAATACCTGGCGCTCCACCCAAATCTTGGCCACAGGCAACAACATCGTCGTCCTGCCAAACAGCTACCTGGCCAAGATCGGGCTCACCAATGTCAGCCGGCCGGGCGAGACACATCAGATGACGTTGAAGATCCGTGCGAGGACGACGCGGAACCCCGCGCTGATCGTAGAGGTCCTGCAACAGGCATTGATGGGAGCCAATGTCATTGTTCAGGACCCGGCGCCCGTCGTGGCGCTTCAGGGGGTTGATCACATCGCGTTGAGCGTGGAAATCTATTTCAGCGTCCGGCATATCGCAGCTCGCATTGCTGCCCGAAACGAGATCATTGATCTCATCTATCGCCAGTGCCGAGCGGACGGCATCACCTTGGCGCTGCCGTCTCCGAGCTACGTTCAGATCGAACACCCCTCCGTTATCTCGGCTGATACGGTATCGCTGCGTGAACTCCTACGCGCAAATCCGGCATTTGCGAGATTGCGTGATGAGGACCTCGCGGCCCTGGAGGCGTGCGCGACGCAGAGGCACTACGAGATCGGCGATTCACTGGTCCACAAATCGGATCCGTTGCCTGTCGCACGTATCCTGAACCGTGGCGTGGCAGTCGCGGAGTATCCGGGTATCGAGCCCATCCGACTCGCTTCCGGGGACATCGTCGGCCAGCTGGCCATTGGCAGCGATGAGCCGTCGTTCAGAGCGCTGACGATGGTGAATGCCTTCGAGCTTAACAGCGCGACGCTGATTGAAATTTTCGGCAGAAATCCCGAATTGTTTCAGGATCTCTCCAGCGGTCTTTCCGCGTCGTCAACAGAGGTGACGGCGATCAACAGTCGACAGGCACATGAGCGCTGGCATGCCACCGCCTTCATTCGAGCAGTACAAAGCGCATTTAAGCGCTATTGAGCGGCTGTTGCATGGAAGTCGGCCGCGCCCGGGTCCTCCCCAAGCCACTGTGATGTCCGCTTTCGGGACACCGCTAGGATAGATTCTTTGACCGAATTGAGGGCGCAAAGCTGAAGTCACTTCCGCTGTTGGCCCTAAGCGGCCAAACTCCGGGCCATGCCAAGTGACTTCTAATCGGAGGCAAGGCTCTTGAGATGTTCTTGGAAGAGCGTCTTGAAGTCCCGAAAGCGCTCGAAGCCAAATGCATTCGCGAGCCTCAAGACCGTCCGTGGCGCAACATCGCATGAAAGCGATATTGACTGGATCGTACCGAAAGCGATTTCCTCAGGCCGCTCGAACGCGAACCGCGCGACTCTTTCGAGTTGCCCCGGCAGGACCACGGTTCGGGATAGCACCAGACCTTTGAGGTCCTGAATTGTCGTCGGCCGCGCCGATCCCTCTATGTCAATCATGTCCATAGCTCCGGATTGATCGCGGCCGATATCGTCGTATCACTTCACGGGCACGGGGCCATTCTTCTGGATCGACTCGATGCAGGCGAGCGCGATCGCCAGTGCCTGGCGGGCGTCGTGGCCCGTCGCGCCGCCGGAGAGCTTCCCTTCGCGAACCGACTTCGCGAATGAGGCGAGCTGGGCGGTGTAGCCGTGGATGAAGTGGTCGGTGTCGCGACGCCATGTGTCGTTGGACACGCCGTCCTTGTCGAACAGGGTCATGCTGGAGCGGCGGACGTCGCCCATGGTGATCATGCCGCCTGAGCCGAACACCTCGCCGCGGATGTCGTAGCCGTACATGGCGCAAAAGTTGGCCTCCGCCACGGCCACGGAGCCGTTGTCGAAACGGATGGTGACGACGGCGGTGTCGAGGAAGCCCTTGTCTTTGGCGTCCGGGCGGACGAGCGCGTCACCGGCGGCATAGACCTCAGTCGCCTTCGCGCCCGGGTTCAGCCACAGCAGCGTGTCGAAGTCGTGGATCAGCGTCTCGTAGAAGATCGTCCAGAGCGGAATGCGATCAGGATCAGCGCCAAAGGGGCCGGGATCGCGGGTGAGCGAGCGGATGAGCTGCGGTGTTCCCACCTTTCCGGCGTCGATGGCGGCACGGCCTTCCGCAAAGGCCTGATCCCAGCGTCGGTTGAAACCAACCTGCAGAGGAATACTAGCCGACTTGGCGGCCGCGACGGCGCGCTCGGCATCTTCGAGGGTAAGCGCCATCGGCTTCTCGCAGAACACGGCCTTTCCGGCCTCCGCCGCCTGGACGACGACGTTGGTGTGGAAGCGGGCGGGCGTCGCGATGATCACGGCGTCGAGGCCGGGATGGGCGAGCAGTTCGGCGACATCGGTATAGGAGGCGTCGACGTCGAGCTTGGCGGCCAGGTTTGCGGCCGCTCCGGCAGCCGGGTCGGCAACGGCGACAAGTTCGGCGTCGACGAGACGACGGGCGACGGTCTCGCCATGGAAGGAGCCGATACGGCCGGCTCCGATAAGGCCGATCTTGACGGGTTTCTTGGTGGGCATGGTCGTAATCCTGTTTGGGGGAATGGGAACTGTCAGAGAGTGAAGGCCTTGCGGAAGGCCTCGAGAGCGGCGTCGGAGTCTCCAGATGCCCAGGCCTCCATGCCGATCGGACCGGAATAGCCCATGGCGGCGAGCGCTTTGGCGATGCCATTCCAATTGACTTCCCCTGTGCCCGGCTCGAAGCGACCGGGAACGTCGGCAACCTGGATTTCACCGATCCAAGGCAGAGACTTGCGGCACAGTTCGATCAAATTCCCTTCGCCGATCTGGGCGTGATAGAGGTCGAGATTGAGCCGCAGGCGGGGATGATTGATCGAAGAGACGAGCGCCAGCGTGTCCTCGGCGCGGCCGAACGGGACGCCTGGATGGTCGACAGGGAGGTTCAGATTCTCTAGCGTAAATGTCACGCCTTCCTCTTCGGCGAGATCGACTATCCGGGAGAGCGTGTCGCGGGCCTTGAGCCACATGGCCCCTGTCACGACCTCAATCGGCTGGACGGGGAGCCCACGGTCGCCAAGCCCCGTGCCGTGGAGGTTCAGGCGCTGAACGCCGAGGCGCTTGCCGACCTGTGCGGTCTCGCGGGCCGTCTTGAGCAGCTCGGCGGCACCATCGTCATCGGTGAGGCGGCCGGCCAGATAGCCATTCATGATCGTGAACGTCGCTCTGGTCGCTTCGAGCTTGCCGATGTCGTGCTCCGGCCAGTTCCAGAGACCGACACCGAAACCGAGCTCTTTGAGACGGGAGGCGCGCCATTCGATTGGCTTGTCGCGCCAGATCATTTCGGCGCAGGCTGCGAGCGGGAACGAAGAAGTCATGTCATTACCTGGTCCGGTCGTCGCCGGACTCCTCTTGGCTTGTTTCTGGATCGAGCCGATCATCGATCGGAGTGAGGTGTGGCTCTGGACTCCGGGGGCCACGGAGCGGGCTAGATTGTGCCCCCGAGTTCCTGCGAAACGGACTGCAGCTCCTTGCCGCCGGCCATCAGGTTCTGAAGCTCGTCGATGTTGATCTCGCCCTTCGTGAAGGTGCCGAGCGTCTTGCCGCGGTTGAGAACCGTGAAGCGGTTTCCGACTGCGTAGGCGTGGCGGACGTTGTGAGTGATGAAGATCACGCCGAGGCCCTTCTCGCGGACCTGGTTGACGTATTTTAGCACCATCGAGGTCTGAGCCACGCCCAGCGCCGACGTCGGCTCGTCGAGGATCAGGACCTTTGCGCCGAAGTAGACCGCTCGTGCGATGGCGACGCACTGGCGTTCGCCACCGGACAGCGTACCGACAGCCTGCTGTGGATCGCGGACATCAATGCCGATCCGGTGCATCTCGTCGCGTGTGACGTTGTCGGCGAGGTCCATGTCCATGGTCTTGAACGGGCCGAAACCTTTCAGGGGCTCCCGGCCCATGAAGAAGTTCCGGGTGACCGACATCAGCGGGATCATGGCGAGGTCCTGATAGACCGTGGCGATGCCCGCATCGAGGGCGTCGCGCGGGCCTGAGAACAACCTCGGCTGGCCATCGACAAGGAACTCGCCGGAGCTGGGTTTGTGCACGCCAGCGAGGGTATTGATAAGCGTGCTCTTGCCCGCGCCATTGTCCCCCAGCAGGCACAGAACTTCGTTGGCATGGACCTTCATCGACACGCCGTTGAGGGCGATGACCGAGCCGAAATGTTTGACGAGGTCCTTGACCTCGACGAGGGGCGTCTGGGAATTGCTCATCACCGTTCTCCCGTAACGCGCTTGCGGATGACGTTGTTGAAGATGACCGCGATCAGCAACATGCCGCCGAGGAACACGAGATACCAATCCTGGTCGATCGAGGTGTAGGTCAGGCCAATCAGAACCATGCCGAACACGATGGAGCCGAAGAAGGCACCGATCGCCGAACCGTAGCCGCCCGTCAGGAGGCAGCCGCCGATCACCGCGGCAATGATCGCCTCGAACTCTTTCTGGAACCCGCGACGCGCATCCGTAGAGCCGGCATCGAGGACGGTCAGGATGGCAACGAGCGTGGCGCAAAGCGCGGTGATCACGAAGAGCGTAGTCTTCACCCGGCGAACCGGAACGCCCGACTTCTGGGCCGCCCATGCGTCGCCGCCGGCCGCGAATATCCAGTTGCCGAAACGGGTCCTCAGCAGAAGCCAGGTCGCGGCGAGCGCGATGGCGATGAACCAGAGGATTTCGACAGGGATGCCCGGTACCTGCGGATTGCCGTTGGGAAGCTTGGCGATCACGCCGAGCTCGGCCATCCAACGGAACAATCCTGGAAACGCGTCGCCAGAGAAAATGGGGGCGAGAGGACTGTTGGCGGCGGCTTCCTTCATGCCACGGAGCTGCGTGGAACCGCCGCTGGCCCATTTGAGACCCACGAGTGTCAGGCCTCGTAGAATGAAGAGGAATGCAAGCGTCACGATGAACGATGGCAGACCCGTCCGGATCGTGATCTGGGCGTTGGTGATGCCGATGCAGACCGCGAAAGCCATGGCGATGAGGATGGCCACGCTGAGGGGAAGCTGGAGCACGACAAGAGCGGTGCCGAAGACGAGGCCGGCGAAGGCCACCATCGACCCGATGGAGAGGTCGAACTCCCCTCCAATCATGAGCAGGGCAGCTCCTATCGCGAGGATGCCGAGCTGCGCGGCCGGAGCCATGAAGTTCATGATGCCCGCGAGCGTGAACATCGCCGGGTTCGCGGTGAAGGCGAAGAAGATCGCCACGAGCACCAATCCGGCGACAGCTCCGAGTTCAGGGCGGCGCAGAAGCGAGGCTATGGTTGACACCTTCTTCAGCCGCTCATCGGCGCGCGAAGCCGTCGCGCCGTTCTGTTCATTGACGAGGGACATGGCCCGTTCCTTTGAGAATGGTCGTAAGTCGCGAGGACACCACAGCTCCAACAGGGAACTCGGACAGCGTCATGCGTCAGAAAGGGTGGCGGCCCCCGTGGAGGTTGGGGACCGCCGGGCTTCGCTTAGCGAATGCCCTGGGAGGACTTCTCGATGACGGAAGCCGCGGTATCCTTCTCGATGAAGGCCGGACCCGACGGGACGCTGCCTGCCGGAATGGTGCCGTAGCGCGCATTGAGAGCGAGGAAGGTCACGGGCAGATAGCCCTGCAGATAGGGCTGCTGGTCGACGGCGAAAAGCGCCTTGCCGTCGGCAACGGCCTGGAGGAAGTTGGCCGAGAGGTCATAGGATGCTACCTTGACCTTATCGCCATTGCCCATCTTCTCGACGACGGCGACGGCACGTTCGCCAACCAGCGGAGCGGAGAGCCCGAGGACGACGTCGATCGACGGATCGGAGGTCAATGCGGCCTGAATCTTGGCTTCGATTTCGGCCGGATCGGCGCTCGTCGGAAGCACGGTTACCTTGCCGCCTTCAAAGCCCTTCTCGGTCCCGGCGCAACGCTGGTCGAGCGCGGCGTTGCCGACTTCCTGGTTAACGCAGAGGACATGTTTGAGGCCGAGCGACTTGAGCTTCGCGCCGACCTTGATGCCTGCCGGAGTTTCGTCCTGGCCCACATGGAGCCTGATGCCGAGCTTCTCCTGGGCGGCGATGCCCGAGTTCATCGAGATGACCGGGATGCCCGCGGCGACGGCCTTTTCGATCGCCGGGCCGAGAGCGTCCGGATCGGGATTGGAGATGACGATGCCTGCCGGATTCTGGTTGACGGCGGCTTCGATCAATTGCCCCATCGCGACCATGTCGAAGGTTTCGGGTGCGCGGTAGTCGACCTCGACGTTGCTGTCCTTGGCCGCCTGCATCATGCCGTTCTTCACGATGGACCAGAACGGATCGGACGCCTGGCCGTGCGTTACAGCGATGATTTTGATGTCCTGCGCCTTGACGGCCACGGCGGCCGAGGTGGCGACGCCGAATGCGATTGCGCTCATGGCGAGCGTCTTGAAAAGAGCTTTCATTTCTTCCTCCTGATGGGCCGACCACTCCTCAGGTCGGCTTAAAACACTTTGCACTCGGGTGCAAAATCGCTTGCACCCGGGTGCAAGTAGGTGCATATTATCGCCAGATGTTATAAAAGCAAGAGATTATTTCATCGGCAGGCAATGATGGAATATTTGTTCCATCCCAAGGGGAGAGGCATGCGAAAGCGGGCTACGGCAAAGGAAGTGGGGGAGGCTGCGGGGGTGTCCAAATGGACGGTCATTCGCGCGTTCAAGCCCGGCGCGTCGATCACCGACGAAGCCAAACGCAAGATCATGGAGGTGGCGGAGAAACTGAACTATTCGCCCAATCTGCTCGCGCGCAGCCTTTCGACGAATGTCACCCATCAGGTGGCCGTGCTCGTCGACGACTTCGCCAACCCGCAGAAACTTCCGTTTCTGGAATCCCTGACCGAGCGCCTGCAGGCCGAGGGTCTCGTGGCGATGCTCATCAACATCAACAATCACTTCGACCATGTGCATGCGCTTCTCAATGCCGACCAGCGCCTGGTCGACGCCATCATTCTCCTCGGCACCGCATTTCGGGACGAGACCCTGAACGACCGTCGCTTGAGACCGGGCATGCCGCCCACGTTTGTCCTGGCGCGCGATAGTCAGATCGAGGGTGTCCCGGCGGTCGTCTGCGACTCGGAAGTCGGTCTCAGGGACATCGTCGACCATCTTCATGGACGCGGATACCGAAAGCCCGGCTTCATGACCGGAGCGGCCGTACTCTCCACCGCGTTGCGCAGGCGGCAGCACTTTGCCGACTTCTGGAGAGAGAAGGGCGTAGAGCATATCGTGGACATCGCGGCGGAGCGGTACAGCCGGGAGGACGGAGGAGCCTCGGCGCGTGAGTATTTGAAGAATACCTCCCCCGAAGACCGGGTCGATGTCCTGATGTGCGAGAACGACATCCTGGCGATCGGCGCGATGGAGACGATCCGCAGCGAGTTCGGTCTTAGGGTGCCGGAGGACATCGCCGTCGTCGGCTTCGACAACTACGAACTCGGCGCGACACCCGCGTTCGGCCTCACGACTTACGAACAGCCATGCCGCGAGATGGTCGACCTCATCGTGGAAATGGTCACTGGCAAGCGCGAAGGAGAGACCATTTCCCTTCCGGGCAAGCTCGTCGTCCGGTCGTCCACGTGACCTGAAACCTGTCATTCGAACCTGCGCCCTGCGGCGCGGGATCGCGAACCCGTGCGCAAGATTTGGAGACGCAGATGAACCAGTCCCTATCCTCCCTCCCGCAAGGCGTCCGTCTTGGAGTGAGTCCGTTGTCCTGGGCCAACGACGTTCTTGAGGACCTCGGCGCGAACATCCCGCTCGAGACCTGCCTGGATGATGCGGCCGCAATCGGCTACCAGGGCATTGAACTCGGGCGCAAGTTTCCTCGTGACGCCGCGACGCTTCGTCCATTTCTGGAATCGCGCGGTTTGGCGTTGGCTTCTGGGTGGCATTCGGGCGAACTGGCGGAGCGCGACGTTAATGCCGAGATGGCCGCGGTGGCCCCTCATGCCAGCCTCTTACGAGACCTGGGCAGCTCGGTCATGGTCTACGGTGAGGTGGCGATGATGACCCCCGGCGCGCCGCTCGACGCACCGATGTCGAAGCGCCTGGTCATGCCTGACGACGCTGTCGCGGATTATGTGATGCGGTTAACCGAATTCTCCAAGCGCCTTCGTGGGCAATACGGTCTTCGATTGGCCTACCACCATCATCTGATGATGGTAGCGGAAACATTCGACGACGTTTCCGCGCTGTTCGACCGAGCGGGATCGGAAGTTGGCCTTCTCCTCGACACCGGGCACGCCGTCGGTGCCGGCTTCGATTATGCGCTGTTGATCGAACGCTTCGGCGACCGGGTCGCCCACATTCACCTGAAGGACGTTCGTAGCCGCGTTATGGAGCCGGTGCGCGTTGCCGACCTCAGCTTCAATGAAGGCGTGCGCCGAGGCATGTTCACCGTGCCGGGAGATGGTGATGTCGATTTCGGTCCGGTCGCTGACTTCGCCCGGAGCGGCGGCTATCAGGGTTGGCTGATCGTGGAGGCCGAGCAGGACCCGGAGGCAGCGCCTCCGAGACCTGCTGTGGCGAGGGCATTCAACCATATCCTCGATCAACTGAGATAGCGAATGGCTCCTTTTGGCGCAACTGCGACCCGCGTTGTCACTGCGTCATGTCCGCATCGCAGCAACAGCGACGGGTGGCTCAAAGACCATTATGGGGGCGCAAAGCGGCCGGTCCCGATTGTTGAATGAGGGCTGCAGTGGGCCAGACCAAGTCGATAACTCTCGGCGTCTCTAACAGAGCCACGCCATAGGGCAGGCGGGCGGATGCCGTTCCACTACTAGCGATAAGTGTCATTGTCGCTACTTGATGGCAAGCGCCTGCACGACAGCAATTGCACTTGCCACAAAGCAAAAGCTGGATAGGACGCCAGCGATCGCTGCCAGATAGAGCATGACGGTGACGGATGTCCGTGTCGTCCGGGTTTGTGAAACCAGTTGCCTGACACCTCACAAGTTGTGATGTTGCCCCTAACTTTGCAGGTGGGGTAATTGCATGGCAGGGGACGTAAGATCGGCGGCTCGATCGCTAAGTGTCGCGCCGACCTATCGTTCCGCCTAGGGTAATGGAACCGGAATCAAGAGAGTTAGAAGGAGAGTGAGGTTGGACAATCGGCCGCCTGGAGCTTCTATCTACGAACAGTACGCGGTTGGCTTCTTGCGATCGTCACCCACAGTGCCGCGCCCCTACCATTGCGGCAGCGGCACACTTGTGAGCGTCGGCGGTGTTCATGGCATTCTGACCGCTGGGCACGTCCTCAATGAAATCGAGCGCGACGACTCCTTCCGCATGCTGTCGACAACGGGCCCGACACGATACGCTGACGCAAGAGAAGTGGTGATCGAGACTGGAGCTACAATTCGAAATTGGGACGGCATCGAGTCTCGAGGAGGGCCGGACATTGCCTTCCTACGATTGCCCAATGACGTCAGGGATTGGGCCTTGCTCAACAGAAACTTCTATAACTATTCCACTCGATATGACCTTTATATCGGAGGAAGCAGACCTCTTCCTGCTCACACGTTTTACACGTTCGGCATGATCGGCGAATCTTCTGAGGTTTCTCTGAGCCCGGAGGGCTGGGCTGGCATCAAGTCACAGTTTATCATGCTGCTTGGCGATATAATCAAGCCGAACCATCAGGTGGCGCCTGCCGGTCCTTGGGTTTTCGTACCCGAAACGTCCGCATCTATGCCACACAGTTTCGGGGGGCTCAGCGGAGCGGGCGTTTGGGCAATCAACGAGGCGGAAGGAGCGCTTGGCCGCTTGCTCCTCGGGGTCGCGTATTTTCAAGACCCGCCTGCGAAGAACGGGATTCGGAATATCATCTTCCAGGGTGTGGACTGGTCCTATGATTGGCTCATAGATACTGTAGCGAAGAAGTTTCCTGAAGAATTCCAGCCGTTTTGAAAATGCGCGAGACGTTGCTGAGGCGCGGTTAGCCACCAATTCAGAACAGACCGGGAAATTCATTGGCGAACCGATCCGGTAGCCAATTGATTTTGCTGGCTTGTATGCGGCCCTCCGGGCCTCGAGAGGTGCGCCGCGAATATGGAACTCATGGCCCGGATGCAGCGCCTCCGGAGACGGGCGAGTGCCTTTGCGGCCTATTTGCCCTCTACAACTACTCGAGTTCGTCCGCCTGATCGGGGCCTACTTCTGCAATATTAGCGGCGCGCGAGGCTTTCCGGCGCTGCGCAGTGTTGTTCGCTGCGTTAGCTCGACCGCGCAGAGCATCAATCTCGGCGCCAGTCAAATCGACAATATTTCGTGCAGAATTGCTTAATCCATCAGATGTTCCACCCTCCGCCAGTACGCGATGGGCGAATTCGTTAAGCAGAACTACTTTGTTATAGTATAATAGAAAATCTACGTCTTGATCTGCTTTGAGATTGCTTAGTCTGTCTTCCAAATCTATCTTCTCTTCGAAGATCGCTGCGAGCTTCTCGATAAGCGGTCCATTGTCGTTCGAATATGCGCCGTTTAAAATATTGATTGCCCGGTCCTCGAGTTCTTCCCCACGGGCGTGGGCGTCCATCATCAGGGTGTTCCAGAGTTCACCTGGAAGCTCCAGTTTCAAGTCATCTGCTTGGTCGGCGGCGAATGATCGCTGGAGACGCTGGATAATTTCCGAATTCATCGAGCGACCTGAGAACTCTGCGATGTTGCGCAGTTGGTCGCGTAGCCCATCAGGCATGCGGATTTGAAACCGTTCGGCGAGTTGGCTCGGGTATTTTTCATCGCTCATTACCGAATGATTGCAACTCGCACCCAAAAAATCAATGAGTGCTACTTGCACCTATGGGCGACACATGACATTAACTATGAGTGCTACTCGCACCCAAGGGAGATTGAAATGAAGGCAAGGCGGGAACAGTACATAGTGCGCATGCCTGATGGCATGCGTGAACGCATTAAGGAAATCGCGGCCGAGAACCGAAGATCGATGAATGCCGAAATCGTCGTCATGCTGGAAAAGCAGGTCCAGCAGCGATCCCCTGAAACGCAAAATGGCTCCGTCATGGCCTGAACAACCGACAGAGCCATTTTTATCCCAAACACCCATTTGGAAAGGGGCTAAAAATGCGCGCACTTTCTAAGCTGAAAATCGAAAATGCAAACCAATCCAAAGAAGGAGGTCCAGCGAGAATATTGTCAGACCCGGAGGGCGCGACCCTGGATGTCAAAAGATTGTCTCGGGCGATCGATGCACTACTCGCTGAAGTTCCCGCGATTGCCGACCTACCGGCCTTCGCGCTCCGCAACGTCCGTGCCGCAATTGCGGTCGCCTACCAGATCGAAACAATGGTGACCGAAGCCGCTGAGCTGATCTCCGATGCAGATCTGCTTTTGCGGCAAATGACCACCAAACGTGCTGAACAAGATATTGTGGCGTCACGGCCCTTCCGGTGCTCTTACGACGATATGGTAGGCTTCGTCGACGTGCTTTTGGAGCAAGTCGAGGCCCTTCAGGTTCTGCACATGGTGCTGGACGGTGAACGCCCGCTTGAAATGTACGGCTCTGCGCCCACCGCCTATCAACTCGGCATCGAGGTGAGCCCTATTTTCCGGCTCCGCGCTGACATGCACAAGTGCTTTGATCCTGCACCCGGCCGCCCGCCTCGCCGCAACGAACGGGCCGCCGTGGCAGGTGTGGCATGACCGCGCCCTTAGCCAGCGACCCGGCTGCCCAAGCGGCCGGGCCGCGTTCCTCGAGGAACGCGATAATGGCCGAGCTGCCATCGCTTGACGCGATTACGGCTGATACGCCGCTGCGCCTTAGGGTGGCTGCGGCCATCGCATTTCCAGATAAATCTATGACCGAGAGGGGCTTGCAACGCGAAATCGCGCGCGGCCGCCTGGCTTCCGAACGGATCGCCGGAAAAATCTACACCACGCTCGGCTATATCGGCAGGATGAGAGAACAATGCCTCGTAAATCCAAAGGGGTCCGCAAGTGGCTCCGAGAAAGAACCGGCCGACCATCGTTCTGGGTCATTCTCGACGGACCGCGTGAAGTCAGCACAGGATGCCTTGCAGACGATGTCGCTGGCGCTGATCGAGCGCTCGAAAAGTATCTCGCCGAGCGGCACCGGCCGCAATTCCACAAGGGTGAGCCGGCACAGGTAGCCGTCGCAGATGTGCTGCTCTACTACGTCGAGGAAAAGGCGCCCGAGACGACGCATCCCGAATTGATCGGCTATCACATGCTGCCGCTCAATCAGTTTTTCGGCAGCATGATGTGTTCCGAGATTGATGGCAAGGCATGCCGCGACTATGTGAAGGGCAGGGAAGCGGGCCGCGTCGGCCGGCGCGCAGTCAAGGCGGCGACGGCCGGCCGCGAACTGGAGACACTGCAGGCTGCGCTCAACTTCGCATATGACGAGAAAAAGCTCCTTTATCCGATCAAGGTCAAGAAACCGAAGAAGTCGCCGGCCCGTGTGCGTTGGCTCACGGACATGGAAGTGGCGCGTCTGCTACGTGCTGCGCTGGGCTTTGTCCCGACCTATTGTGATGTCGCCACCAGAAGACACATGGGATGGCGTCGGCCTCATGCGCCTCAATATCACGTCGCTCGTTTCATCTTAATTGGCCTCTACACCGGCACCCGGCACGATGCGATCCTGAACCTCCGCTGGTCGCGAAACGATGACGGCGGATGGTTCGACCTCGCCCACGGCGTCATGTATCGGCGCGGAGAAGGCGAGGCAGAAACCAACAAGCGCCGACCGCCCGTTCCTATCGGCGAAGATCTAATGCTTCATCTCCCGCGCTGGCGGAGACGTACCCAGAATGGGCCAGTGCAATATCGGGGGGAGCTCATCGCGAAAATGAAAACCGGCTTCAATAATGCCCGTGATCGAGCAGGTCTGGGCCGTGATGTCGTTCCGCATGTCCTCCGCCACACTTGCGCGACCTGGCTCTTGATGGAGGGCGAATCAATTTGGGATGTCGCGGGCTGGCTGGGCACCACGGAAAAGGTAATTCGCGACACCTATGGCCATCATTCCACGGAGCACTTGAAAGGCCTGAAAAGGCGGTTTCGTGGGCGAAAATTGGGCGAAACGGAAAACGGAAAGGGACAGCCATGAAAATGACTGCCACAAACCATTGTAGAATAGAGAGATCGAATGGTGGGCGTGACAGGGATCGAACCTGTGACCCCTACGATGTCAACGTAGTGCTCTCCCGCTGAGCTACACGCCCATCCGATCGACGCGCATAGACCAAAAAACCGTTGGCAGGTCAATAGGGTTTTTGGCGCGGTTTGGTGATTTCTTCATGCGGATGCCGTCGCCTCAGGCGGCGGTCAGCATCTTGTTCACTTCGTCGACCAGTTCGCGCAGGTGGAAGGGCTTGGAAAGTACCTTTGCATCCTTCGGCGCGTTCGAATCGGGGTTCAGCGCCACGGCCGCGAAGCCGGTGATGAACATGACCTTGAGATCCGGGTCGAGTTCGGTGGCGCGCCGTGCCAGCTCTATGCCGTCCATCTCCGGCATGACGATGTCGGTCAGAAGCAGGGAGAAGGGCTCTTCGCGCAGACGGTCATAGGCGCTTGCGCCATTGTCGTAGGAGATGACGCGGTAGCCCGCCTTCTCCAGCGCTTTCACCAGAAAGCGGCGCATATCGTTATCGTCTTCGGCGAGAAGAATTTTCTGACTCATGTGGTGTCCGTTGCTGTCTATGAGCGGTATGTAAGCGCAATGGAGCGAAAGTTAACGTGCCTGCGGTAAAAATCCAGTGAACAGAACCGATATTTACCCCGATCACCCCAACGTTACAGTGTTTTAGCCCTCAATAGTATGGACTTGATGGCAGGCTGCTGGCAACATGCGCAAATCATCTAATTTGCCGTGTTATGAGATGGAGCCGAATGATCTGGGATTTCAGGGAGGGGGAACTGTTCGAAGTCTGGGAGCCGGATCATCAACAGCTGCCCTTCATTCTCAATTCTCCCCATTCAGGCCGCATCTATCCCAGGGAATTCATCGAGAGTTCCCGCCTTGACCAGATCGGTATCCGCCGGTCGGAAGATCATTTCGTCGATGAACTGTTTTTCTCCGGCGTCCGCCACGGCGCGCCGATGCTGGCGGCGAATTTCCCACGCGCCTATGTCGATGTGAACCGCGAGCCCTACGAGCTCGATCCCACCATGTTCGAGGGGCGCCTGCCGCCCTATGCCAATATCGCTTCTGTGCGGGTCGCCGGCGGTCTCGGCACCGTGCCGCGCATCGTTGGCGAAAACATGGAAATCTACCGCACGAAGATGCCGGTGGAAGAGGCGCTGCTCCGCGTCGAGCATATCTACAAGCCCTATCACGCGGCGCTGAGGCGGCTTATCGCCCGCACGCATGCGCGTTTCGGCCGCGCCGTGCTGATCGATTGCCATTCCATGCCGGGCAATATCCGCATCTCGGGCAGCGGGATCAGGCCGGATTTCATCATCGGCGACCGCTACGGCACGTCGGCGTCGTCGGATCTCTCCAGGCTGGCGCTCAAGCTGCTGGAAGACCAGGGCTTTGCTGCGGTGCGCAACAAGCCTTATGCCGGTGGCTTCATCACCGAGCATTACGGGCGCCCGGCGCGCGGCCTGCATGCGTTGCAGATCGAGGTCAATCGCGGCCTCTATATCGATGAATCGACGCTCAGGAAGAAGCCCGATTTCGCCAAGGTCGCCCGGTCCATCGAGCAGTTTCTCGTGGACTTTGCTGCGGAAGTCGGCGCCAGCGGCGGCGATATGTCGTTGGCGGCCGAATAAAGCGCTCTATCTGAATATGCAAATGTAGTGAGCTTGTGTGGTCCCCAAAAAAGAACCGCGCTCAAAAGCGCGGTCAAGTCTAGGGAGGAAACACCCAAGGAGGGCATTTACAGCCGGTAAAGACTGTAAGAAAAAGCTACTGCTGCACTGCGGAAAAGTCAACACAAGTGATGAAATAATTGACACTATTTTCATCTGCGTAAAAACTGCTCAATACTCGCCTATGGGATAGATTTTCCTGCATTCGCGAATTCGAAAACCGGAGCTTCACGTAAACTTTATCGGGTGCGTCGATGTTTTTCCACCGTTTCACCGCCACCATCTTCAGGGCCATGACATGATTCCCGACCGCGCTTTCTTCGACCGGCTTGCCGATGCCGCAAAGGCCGAGACCCTGCCTCGCTTTCGTTCCGAGATTGCGGTGACCGACAAGGGCGGGCAGTTCTACGATCCGGTGACCGAAGGCGACCAGATGGCCGAGGCTGCGATCGTCGCGCTGATCGAGGAGGCGTTTCCGGATCACGGCATTCTCGGCGAGGAACATGGCTCCAAGGGGCTCGACCGCGAATATGTCTGGGTGATCGACCCGATCGATGGGACGCGCGCCTTCATATCGGGCGTGCCGGTCTGGGGTACGCTGATCGGGCTTTACCAGAATGGCCGCGCCAAGATGGGCCTGATCGACCAGCCATTCACCGGCGAACGCTGGTTCGCGGATGGCGAGCGATCGCTCTATCGCGGGCCTGGCGGCGAAAAGACGTTGCGGACGAGCGCCTGCGAGACGATCTCGAACGCCATCCTGTTCACCACCTCGCCGCATCTCTTCCAGGATCAAGACGACCGCCGCTATCGCGAGATCGAGCGTAAAGCCCGGCTCTTCCGTTACGGCTGCGATTGTTATGCCTATGCCCTGCTGGCAACCGGCCAGATCGACCTCGTGGTCGAGAATTCCCTGAAGCCCTATGATGTCGGCGGCATCATTCCCGTCGTCGAACAGGCGGGCGGCATCATGACGACTTGGGACGGCGGGCGGCCCGAAATGGGCGGTTACATCATCGCCGCCGCCAATAAGACGCTGCATGCCGAGGCGCTGGAAATCCTCAACAGTTGATTTTCATTCGCTAGAATATTGCCCGGGGTCGGCATCCGAACCGGGGATGAAGGCATCGATCGCGGCAAGTGCCTGCTGGCGGAAAATATCGCGTTCCTGCAGAACTTCGTGCTGGGAGCCGGGGATGGTGAGAAGCTTGCCGGCGCGGAATTTGCGCGAGAGTTCCTCAAGCCTCTCATAAGGCACGATCTGGTCGTTGCTGGGTGCGATGACCAGGCAAGGTACCTCGATCTTCCTGAGATGATCCATGGTCATGACGTCCTCGATCGCGTTGATCATGACCGATATCCAGCGCGCGGTGGGCGGCCCCAGCCCGAGCTGCGGGTGTGTCTGGGCAATGGCCTGGTTGCGCGCGAAGCGTGCCGGGTCCGAGGTGACCGTATTGTCCTTGAAGGGCCGGTTGAGCAGCGAGTCGCGGGAAAACTGGATCCAGCCGAAGCCGAAGAGCGTCGCCGCATCGGCGAGCAGCTTCAAGAGCCAATTGGGAATTCCAAGGCCAGCGGCGCCGACAAAGGGCGAGACCAGCACCATGCGTTCGATGCGGTTGGCAAGGCGTGGCGCCGCCTTCAGCGCAATCAACGCACCCATGGAGTGGCCGAGGATGAAGAAGGGCAGCTTGGCATCGGGCAGCACGATATGCTCGAGGAACAGGTCGAGGTCGCGTTCGTAATCGCGCAGGCGCCTGATGTGGCCACGACGCGGGCTGTTTTTCAACAGGCGCGGCGAACCGCCCTGGCCGCGCCAGTCCATTGCCGCGACCCAGAGCCCCATCGCGTTCAGGTCGCGGATCGTCTCGAAATATTTCTCGATCGACTCGTTGCGGCCCGGCAGCAGGACGATCGTTCCGGATGGCACCTGCGAACCCGAGCGGAACACCGCGTAGCGCAGCTTCATGCCATCGAACGATGTGAAGTAGCCTGCGAAATGATTGGGTGGGACCGGATTGCCGGGGGATTCGAAAAGCACGTCGGTCATGGCGCCCGGAAGATGTGGAAATGCTCTAACGGCTTATCACAATTCGCAGCAGTGAGCGCAAGCGCGATAGCGAAATAATCGGCGGGGAAAAAGAACCGGAAACCGCCATGTTGAGGGGCAAGCAGCTTCCGGTTAAGAAAAGGCTGGAACGGAAGGGACTTTCGCACCAGTCAAGGGAGGTTTCGCTCCCAATGATCCAGATTTATCAGCGGACGGCTGAACGCATGCCAAATCCGCCGTTCATCTGGCGTTCATCTTTTGAATTTTTCGAAATTTTCCTCTTGAAATGGCTTTTGGCCCTAACCACCTCATGTGTCACGAGGCGCCTATACCAGGGTCTCGTAAAGCGGAGCGGCCGGCGCCTGAAATCAGGGTCAGCATTGCTTCAAGTGAAAATCGCAACCGTTGCTCTGAAGGAGGACACCATGCGTCACGTTGATTTTTCTCCCCTCTATCGTTCCACCGTCGGTTTCGACCGCGTCTTCTCGATGCTGGACAGCCTTGCCCAGCCCGAACAGCCCACCTATCCGCCCTACAATATCGAGCGCACCGGCGAGAATTCTTATCGCATCTCGATGGCCGTTGCCGGTTTCGATGAGAGCGAGCTCTCGATCGAACTCAACCAGCTCCTGCTCACCGTGAAGGGCGAAAAGGGCACCGAGAATGGCGAAGGCTCCGAGACCCTCTATCGCGGCATTGCCAAGCGCGCCTTCGAGCGCCGCTTCCAGCTTGCCGACCATGTGGAAGTGAAGTCCGCCCACCTCAAGAACGGCCTGCTTCATGTCGACCTCGTCAGGAACATTCCCGAGGCGATGAAGCCGCGCAAGATCGAGATTGCAGCTCCGCAGAAGAACAGCGAGCCCAAGGCGATCGAAGCTCATGTGGTGGCCGACGGCGAAGCCGTCAACTAAACCCGTAGCCCCGAGCTTTCGGGTTGAATGAAGCCCTTCCGGCCCCCTCTCCGGAAGGGCTTTTCGTTTGTGCTAGAAAAGTGCCGCGACGCGATCGATGTCTTCCTGCTTCGTAGCAAAGCTGGTGATGAATCGGCGGATGCGCTCGCCCTTGCCGATCGAGGCTTCCATTCCGATCGGCGTATCCCAATCATAGAATTTAGCGCCGGCTGCCCTGAGCGCTTCGGCTTTCTCGTCTGATATGACGATGAAGAGCTGGTTGCCGCCTGTCTCCCACGCGAGGCGCGCATCTTTCGACCTGCGTACGGCATCGGCGAGCTTCTCTGCCATGCCATTCGAATGGCGCGCCAGGTCGAGCCACAGATCACCTTCGAGCCAGCGGTCGAACTGCTGGGCGACGAAGTTGGATTTTGAAAACAGGTTGGCGCCGCGTTTGCGCAGGTGTGGAATCGCGGCAGCATCCGCTTTGTTGAAACAGATGATGGCTTCGGCGCACCAGCAGCCGTTCTTGGTGCCGCCGAGCGAGAGGATATCGACGCCGGATTTCCAGGTCATCTCGGCCGGCGAGACGCCGAGTACCGCGACCGCGTTGGAGAAGCGGGCGCCATCCATATGCACTTTCATGCCGGCCGATTTCGCCACATCGGCGAGCGCGCGAATTTCATCCAGCGTGTAGATCGTTCCCGCCTCGGTCGCCTGGGACAATGTCAGCGCCACCTTCTGGCCGACATGCACGTCCTCGCTGGGAAAACGGGCCATGGCCATTTCCAACTTTTCGGGGCTGATCTTGCCCCTGACCTCACCACCGACGCCGACCAGCTTGCCGCCGTTGGACATCAGTTCGACGGCGCCGCCTTCGTGATGGATGACATGTGCTTCAGTATGGCAGAAGATGACGCTTGCGGTTTTCGAGACGGAGGCGAGCGAGAGCGAATTCGCGGCCGTGCCGGTTGCGACGAAAAAGGCGGAGACCTCACGCTCGAACATTTCCGACAGCTTTGCTTCGACTGCCAGGTCGGCATCGCTCTCGCCATACGGTGCTGTGTAAATGCCGGCGGCTTCAACGAGCCTCTCGGCGATGAGGGGATGGGCGCCGGCCCAGTTGTCGGAGGCAAAAATCAATTGAAAACTCCTTCTATAATGCGCGCTTTATAGGCGAAGGTCGCGCGCCGAAAAAGCCATGTCGCACCAGATTCGAGAGCGATCTTACTCATGTCCATTTTCCGTCATATTTTTTGGAAAGTGACCTTGCGGGGCGTGGATGTTTATGTCATCAATTCCATGCAATAGGACAGTCATGCTGTCCTATTTTGCTGCATGGATCCTGAAGGCTGGTCAACGGCCTTTAAGAAGCGGTCCGGCCTTGGAAAAACTGATGGGGAAATCAGGCCAAGGCAGAAGCCGGCAGTGGCTGCAAGACTGGGTCGATTTGGCCCGGTAATTGCAGCGCGTTCAGGAAAATGCGAGGATTGAAATCGCTTGCGGCGCAAGAGCTGAAGCTCCGCGCCTGCGAACACGGAAAACAGCGCGGACGCTCGCGCGGCAGGAGGACATGACGATGACGGACCATACCGCATCACGTGCATTCGGTGAGTTTGGCGCTTTGCAGGCGACGACTTCGCTGAAAGCGCCCTCTTTCAATCCCGGCTTCCCCAAGAAACAGGGTCTTTACGACCCCCGGAACGAGCACGACGCCTGCGGCGTCGGCTTCGTCTGCCATATGAAGGGCGAGAAGTCGCACCAGATCGTCAAGGATGGCCTGTTCATCCTCGAAAACCTGACCCATCGTGGCGCCGTTGGTGCCGACCCCTTGATGGGTGATGGCGCGGGCATTCTGGTGCAGATTCCCGATCAGTTCTTCCGCGAGGAAATGGCCGGGCAGGGCGTCACGCTGCCGCCTGCGGAGCAATATGGCGTCGGATACCTCTTCATGCCTCGGGATGAGGCGGTGCGTGCTCATATCAAGAGCATCATCGCCGAGGTTGTTGCGGCCGAAGGCCAGGTGCTGCTCGGCTATCGCGAAGTGCCGGTCGACAATTCCTCGCTTTCCAAGGCGCCCCACATTGCCGCGACCGAGCCGTTCCATGTGCAGGTGTTCATCGGCGCGGGCGAAGCCGTGCAGGACAATGCCGAATTCGAACGCCGGCTGTTTACGCTCCGCAAAGTGATCTCCAACAAGATCTATGCGGAGACGCAAGGGGAGGACAACGGCTTCTACATCGTGTCGCTGTCGACCACCACAGTGGTCTACAAGGGCATGTTCCAGGCCTTTCAGGTCGGCGCCTATTATCCGGATCTTGCCGATCCGCGCTTCCAGTCGGCGGTGGCGCTCGTCCACCAGCGCTTCTCGACCAACACCTTCCCGAGCTGGAAGCTGTCGCACCCTTACCGGATGGTCGCCCATAACGGCGAAATCAACACGCTGCGCGGCAATGTCAACTGGATGGCGGCGCGGCAGGCATCCGTCTCCTCGCCGCTCTATGGCGACGACATTTCCAAGCTCTGGCCGATCTCCTATGAAGGCCAGTCGGACACCGCTTGTTTCGACAACGCGCTCGAATTCCTCGTGCGCGGCGGCTATTCGCTTGCTCACGCCATGATGATGCTGATCCCCGAAGCCTGGGCCGGCAACCAGTTGATGAAGGCCGAGCGCAAGGCATTCTACGAATACCATGCCGCGCTCATGGAACCATGGGACGGCCCCGCTGCCGTAGCCTTTACCGATGGCCGGCAGATCGGCGCGACGCTTGATCGCAACGGCCTTCGTCCGGCGCGCTATCTCGTCACCTCCGACGATCGCGTGATCTTGGCCTCCGAGTCCGGTGTGCTGCCGGTGCCGGAGGAACTAATCATCAAGAAGTGGCGTCTGCAGCCGGGCAAGATGCTGCTGATCGACATGGAGAAGGGCTGCATCGTCTCCGACAAGGAAGTCAAGGAAGGCCTGGCCAAGGCGCATCCTTACGAGGAATGGCTGGACAGGAGCCAGCTCATCCTCGAGGACCTCGACCCGGTCGAGCCGCGTGCGCTCCGCCGCGACGTATCGCTGCTCGATCGCCAGCAGGCTTTCGGCTACACGACCGAGGACACCAAGCTGCTGATGTCGCCGATGGCGACGACGGGCCAGGAAGCTGTCGGCTCCATGGGTACCGATACGCCGATCTCGGCGATGTCGGACAAGTCGAAGCTGCTCTACACCTATTTCAAGCAGAACTTCGCCCAGGTCACCAACCCGCCGATCGATCCGATCCGCGAGGAACTGGTGATGAGCCTCGTCTCCTTCATCGGCCCGCGGCCGAACATTCTCGACCACGAAGGCGCATCCAAGGCCAAGCGGCTGGAAGTGCGCCAGCCGATCCTGACCAACGGCGATCTCGAGAAGATCCGCTCGATCGGCCATACGGAAGACCGGTTCGACACCAAGACGCTCGACTTCACCTATGCGGTGGAGCGCGGCGCCGAAGCCATGCCCGAAATGCTCGACCGGCTCTGCGAGCGGGCGGAAGCCGCCGTTCGCAGCGGTTACAACATCATCGTGCTGTCAGACCGCCAGCTTGGCCCGGACCGCATCGCGATCCCGGCGCTGCTCGCCACCGCCGCCGTCCACAACTACCTGATCCGCAAGGGTCTGCGCACCTCGGTCGGCATCGTGGTGGAATCGGGCGAACCGCGCGAGATCCATCATTTCTGCTGCCTGGCCGGCTACGGCGCCGAGGCGATCAACCCCTATCTCGCATTCGACACGCTGATCGATATGCACAAGCGGGGCGAATTCCCCAAGGAAGTCTCGGACGACGAGGTCGTCTATCGCTACATCAAGGCGGTGGGCAAGGGCATCCTCAAGGTCATGTCCAAGATGGGCATTTCGACCTATCAGTCCTATTGCGGCGCGCAGATTTTCGACGCCGTGGGTCTGTCGACCGAATTCGTCGACAAGTTCTTCTTCGGCACCGCGACGATGATCGAAGGCGTCGGTCTCGATGAAGTCGCGGCAGAGACCCTCAGCCGTCACACGTCCGCTTTCGGCCGCGATCCGGTCCTGGCGAGCACGCTCGATATCGGCGGCGAATATGCCTATCGCATGCGCGGCGAGGCGCATTCATGGACGCCTGACGTGGTGGCGGAACTTCAGCACGCCGTGCGCGGCAATGCCGAGGACCGCTACAAGGAATTCGCGCGGCTGGTGAACACGTCATCGGTGCGGATGAACTCGCCGCGCGGCCTGTTCACCGTGAAGATGGCCGACGCGATCGGCCGTGCGCCGATCGATGTTTCCGAAGTCGAACCGGCTGCCGATATCGTCCGTCGCTTCGCCACGGGCGCGATGTCTTTCGGCTCGATCAGCCGCGAGGCCCATACGACGCTGGCGATCGCGATGAACAAGATCGGCGGCAAGTCCAACACCGGCGAGGGCGGCGAGGAGAGCGAGCGCTATATGCCGAAGCTCGACGGCTCGATCCCGCTTGAACGCTCGGCGATCAAGCAGGTCGCATCCGGCCGCTTCGGCGTGACGACGGAATATCTCGTCAATGCCGACGTGCTGCAGATCAAGGTCGCGCAGGGTGCCAAGCCCGGCGAGGGTGGCCAGTTGCCCGGCCACAAGGTCGATGCGACGATCGCCAAGACCCGGCATTCGACGCCGGGTGTCGGCCTCATCTCGCCGCCGCCGCATCACGACATCTATTCGATCGAGGATTTGGCGCAGCTGATCTTCGACCTGAAGAACGTCAATCCGGCCGCCGATATTTCGGTCAAGCTTGTCTCGGAAGTCGGCGTCGGCACGGTTGCCGCCGGCGTCGCCAAGGCGCGCGCCGACCACATCACGATCTCCGGCTATGACGGCGGCACGGGTGCATCGCCGCTGACGTCGCTGAAGCATGCGGGTTCGCCATGGGAAATCGGCCTCGCCGAGACCCAGCAGACGCTGGTGCTCAACGGCCTGCGTTCACGTGTGGCGCTGCAGGTCGACGGCGGCCTCAAGACCGGCCGCGATGTCATCATCGGTGCGCTGCTCGGCGCCGACGAGTTCGGCTTCTCGACCGCGCCGTTGATCGCGGCCGGCTGCATCATGATGCGCAAGTGCCATCTCAACACCTGTCCGGTCGGCGTCGCCACCCAGGATCCGGTGCTCAGGAAGCGCTTCAAGGGCCTGCCCGAGCATGTGATCAACTACTTCTTCTTCGTCGCCAACGACGTCCGTGAAATCCTCGCCGACATGGGCTTCAGGAGCCTGAACGAGATTGTCGGGCGTTCGGAATATCTCGAGAAGAATGAGTCGATCAGCCATTGGAAGGCCAAGGGGCTCGACTTCACCCGTCTCTTCCACAAGGTCGAAGCGCCAGTGGAAGCGACGCACTGGACCGAGCGCCAGAGCCACCCGATCAACGACATCCTCGACCGCGAGCTGATCGCGGGCGCCATGCCGGCACTCGAAACCAAGCAACCGATGGTGATCGAGGCCGTCATCAAGAATGTCGACCGTTCGGCGGGCGCCATGCTTTCTGGCGAAGTCGCCAAGCGTTACGGCCAGAAGGGCCTCAAGGATGATACGATCACCGTCAAGCTCAAGGGCACGGCGGGCCAGTCCTTCGGCGCTTTCCTCGCGCGCGGCGTCACCTTCGACCTTGAAGGCGATGGCAACGACTATGTCGGCAAGGGTCTCTCGGGCGGACGCATCATCATCCGGCCGGCTGAGAATTCGAGGATCGTTGCCGAAAACTCGATCATCGTCGGTAACACGGTGCTTTACGGCGCGACGACCGGCGAATGCTATTTCCGTGGCGTGGCCGGCGAGCGTTTCGCCGTGCGCAACTCGGGCGCCGTCGCGGTTGTCGAGGGCGTGGGCGACCATGGCTGCGAATACATGACCGGCGGCGTCGTCGTCGTGATCGGCGAGACGGGCCGCAACTTCGCGGCCGGCATGTCCGGCGGCGTGGCCTATGTGCTCGACGAGAGCGGCGATTTCGCCCGCCGCTGCAACATGGCGATGGTCGAGTTGCAGCCGGTGCCGGAAGAGGACGAACTCCTCGAAAAACTGCATCATCACGGCGGCGACATCGCCCATATGGGCATGGTCGATGTATCCGGCGACATGACGCGGCATGACGAGGAGCGGCTGTTCCAGCTGATCTCCAATCATGCGCACTATACCGGCTCCACCCGCGCCAAGGAGATCCTCGACAACTGGGTCGCGTTCCGGCCGAAATTCCGCAAGGTCATGCCGGTCGAGTACCGTCGTGCGCTCGAGGACATGGAGCGGATGAAAATGCAGGAGGCGGCGGAGTAAGTTGTCTGTGTGTCTGCGTTGTGATATGACGTTGGCATATGACAACATTGGAGGCCGCGATGAATGAGCATGTGCCCATCGACAATGAGCAAGAGGGCGTGACCGTCAGCGTGTTCAGCAATGGCAGAAGCCGAGCAATCAGAATTCCCAAGGAATTCGAGTTCTCGGGCAAAACTGTCGTGATGAGCAAGCAGCCTGACGGATCTATCCTGATACGAACGGGTGAAACGTCGGGATTGGTTGACTATTTGCAGACTGCGGAAGCCTGGAATGGCGACGATTTCCTGGCTGAAGTTGACGATGAGTTTGCACCCTTGGACGAAATCGATCTGCCATGAGGTACATGCTCGATACGAACATAATCTCGGCGGTTGTTTACGAGCCGCGGGGAAGGGTCTTCCAGAAACTGATCGACGTGGGCGAAGTGAATGTTTTCACGAGCATCTTCGTCCACGCGGAA
The DNA here is from genome assembly GCF_964254105.1 of Rhizobium sp. LjRoot254. Taxonomy (NCBI): domain Bacteria; kingdom Pseudomonadati; phylum Pseudomonadota; class Alphaproteobacteria; order Hyphomicrobiales; family Rhizobiaceae; genus Rhizobium; species Rhizobium sp. LjRoot254. The sequence goes on from NZ_CAXUSM020000001.1 coordinate 56,647, forward strand.
ATCTGGTATGGGGTCAAGAAGAAAGGCTCCAAGGAACTTGCGGCAAAGGTATCGAATGTCACCGGTAGGCTCTTCGTTGCCCCTTTCACAATGCCCGGCGACCAACGGTATGCCGACATTCGGCTCGCCTTGAGGCAGGGCAAGAATATTGGGCCGAACGATATGTGGATCGCGGCCCACGCAGTGGCTCTTGATGCAGTGCTGGTGACGGACAATGAAGGTGAGTTTGGCCGGGTACCGGGATTAAAAATCGAGAATTGGTTGAAGTAGCGCCGGGTTCCGGCGGAGTAGAGAACAGGCAGGGACGATGGGCAAGGTAACTGGATTTCTTGAGATCGACAGGCAGGTTGGCAAGTATCAGCCCGCCTCGGACCGGATTCGCCATTTCCGCGAATTCACCATTCCGATGTCGGATCAGGAAGTGGAAAAACAGGCCGCCCGCTGCATGGATTGCGGCATTCCCTTCTGCCACGGCCCGACCGGCTGCCCGGTGCATAACCAGATTCCGGACTGGAACGACCTCGTCTTCAACGGCAAGTGGGAAGAGGCGATCCGCAATCTGCATTCGACCAACAATTTCCCCGAATTCACTGGCCGTGTCTGTCCGGCGCCCTGCGAGGAAGCCTGCACGCTGAACCTCGAGGATGTTCCTGTCGCCATCAAGACCGTCGAGCAGGCGATTGCAGACCGGGCCTATGAGATGGGCTATATCGTGCCGCAACCGGCGACCATCAAGACAGGCAAGTCGGTCGCCGTCATTGGCTCCGGTCCCGCCGGCATGGCGGCTGCCCAGCAGCTTGCTCGGGCCGGCCACAATGTCGATGTCTACGAGCGCGAGAGCCGTCCCGGCGGCCTGCTCCGCTACGGCATTCCCGATTTCAAGATGGAGAAGAACTTCATCGACCGCCGCGCCGACCAGATGCGCGGCGAGGGCGTGACCTTCCATTGCGGCGTCAATGTCGGCGTTGATATGCCGATGGAAAAGCTGCTCGCCGATTACGATGCCGTGCTCTATTGCGGCGGCTCCGAGACGCCGCGCGATGCCGGTATTCCGGGCGTCGAGTTCGCCGGCGTCCATGACGCCATGCCCTATCTCGTGCAGCAGAACCGCCGCCTCGGCCGCGAAAACATCGACAGCGTCGGCTGGCCTTCCGCGCCGATCGTCGCCGGCGGCAAGCATGTCGTGGTGGTCGGCGGTGGCGATACCGCGTCGGACTGCGTCGGCACTGCCTTTCGCCAGGGCGCGGTTCGCGTGACGCAGCTCGACATCCGGCCGCAGCCGCCGGAGAAGGAAGACAAGCTCGCCGTCTGGCCGTTCTGGGCCACCAAGATGCGGACATCGTCCTCGCAGGCCGAGGGTGCCGTGCGAGAATTCCAGGTCGCCACGCTCGAATTCGTCGGTGAAGACGGCATCCTGACGGGCGTGAAGTGCTGTCAGGTGGACGATCGCCGCCGCCCCGTCGAGGGCACGGAATTCATTATCAAGGCCGATCTCGCCTTCATCGCGATCGGTTTCCGTGGGCCCTTCACGGACAGTGTGCTCAAGGACATGGGCGACACGCTGGCGCTCAATACAGACCGGCGCGGTTCGACCAATGTCGTCGCCAACGAGGACGACTACAAGACGTCGGTCGATAAGCTGTGGACCGCAGGCGACGTGCGCCGGGGCCAGTCGCTCGTGGTCTGGGCCATCCGCGAGGGCCGTCAGGCCGCCCGCGCGATCGATGAAGCGCTGATCGGCGCGACCACGCTGCCGCGATAAATTGTCTGTTTTTCAGGAATGAGTGCCCCGGTCTCCGGGGCATTTTTCGTTCAGCCCGCTGGCTTGGCGACCGGCTTCCATTTGAAGTCATCGACGCGTCCCTCGGGCGCGTCGATGGTCTCGCCCTTCTCGATCAGCTTGTCACGCGGGGTGATGCCGCTGGCCTTGGGAACCGAGGCCTGGTCCAGAAGCCGGCTGCTGCCGTCGAGTTCCGGATCGACCAGGCTGATCGGCGGCACGGCCACGATATTGGTGATCGTCGGTGACGTCGCCGCGCTGTCGATCGTCCCCGCCGGATTGAGCTGCGAAATCGCGGGCACGCCCACGCCGATCAGTTTACGGATCGATTTTTCGACATAGAAGGCGACCTTGCGCTTGCCGGCTTTGGTAAAGCTCAAACCGTCCGAGCCGCGCAGGCGAACCGGCTGCCCATTCATGTCGGAACCGGACGCGATGAACTTGCCGTTCTCGTCGGCAAAACCGTCCCAAATATCGATGAATTCGCCACCCGCCATTTCCGATTTGACGCGATAGAGATTGTTCAGGATCGCGGCATCGGCGCTGAGGGATGGCGAGGAGAACGCGGGCAGGCCAACCCACAGGAACGGTGTCTTGTTCTGCTTGGCGATCTCGATGATCGCCGCGATGCGCTTCTCATATTCGGCATTCCAGGCTTCGGTCTGGTATTTTTCCTTCTTGCCATTGATGCTCATCTGCTGGCGGTCATTGGCGCCGAGCATGATGACGATCATCGCAGGCTTCACCTCGCCGATATAGGTAGTCAGTGTCTGCGGCCAATCGAGATGGTCGGTGCGGACGAGGCCGGACGAGCCGTCGGTGCGCTTGTCGATGACGATGCCGGCATCGGGTGCGAAAGCGACTTCCAGGCCATCGGCCAGCGCGCTGCCCATGAAATCGCCGATCACCATCACCTTCTTGGCATCCGGCAGCTTGGCGATCTCGATCTCGGCGCCCGTCACGGCTGGATCGCTGGTGGTCTTGCTCTTCTTGCGGCGCGGCCGCTTCACGCGAATCACCGAGGTGTTGGCGTTGGTGACCTTCTTCCTGCGGTTGGGCCGGAAGATCATGTCGATGATGGAACGGCGCTCGCGGGTTTCCTGCGCCTGGGCGACATTGGTGTAGTTGAACGCCGGGTCAAGGATGAGGAAGGCGGCCGCCAGCAGCGGCAGCAGACATTTCGTGATGAGGCCGGCAAGGCGGCTTCGCGTAACGATCAGCATCATCGATTCCGCACTCCACGAAAAGAAAGGGCCGGACTAGCCGGCCCCTTCCGATTATAGATGATTAGACCTTAGCGCTGCAAGGCCTTGAGCAGAGCCTCGGACGGTTCGCCATCCTGTTCCATGCCGAGCTGTTTCTGGATCGCCGCAATCGCCGCCTTCGAGCCGGAGCCGAAATTGCCGTCGATCTTGCCGTCATAATAGCCGAGCGTCTTCATGCGTTCCTGAAGCTCGAACTTCTGCTTGATGTCGAGCGAACCATTGGGGCGAGGCCAAGCCTGTGCCACGCCGTTATAGCCCGCAATCTGGTCGGCCAGCATGCCGACGCCCATGGCATAGGAATCGGCGGCATTGTACCGCTTGATGACGAAGAAGTTCTTGGTCACGAGAAAGCCGGGGCCGTTAGGGCCGGCCGGCATTTTCAGCACTGCCCGGTCCTTGCCATTTTTGAAGCCCTTGCCTGAAGGGCGGACAAAACCGAGCTTCTGCCACTCGGCGAGCGATTTGCTCTTGCCTTCGTATTTACCTGCGGACGAAGGAAGCCTGACCTCGTAGCCCCAGGTCTTGCCCGGCTGCCAGCCGTTCTTCTTGAGCAGATTGGCCGATGTGGCCAGCGCATCGGGGATTGAATTCCAGATGTCGCGCTTGCCGTTGCCGTCAGCGTCATAGGCGTAGATCAGGTAGCTCGTCGGGATGAACTGGGTATGGCCCATCGCGCCCGCCCATGAGCCGGTCAGCGACTTCGGTGCGACATCGCCATGTTCGAGAATCTTGAGGGCCGCGATGAGCTGCGTGCGGGCGAATTTGCCGCGCTTCGGATCGGCATAGGCAAGCGTCGCAAGCGCACGGGGAACATTGTGCAACCGGTCGGGTTTGTCGAACACCGCGCCGTAATTGCTCTCCATCGACCAGATCGCCAGAAGAATATGCTTGTCGACACCGAAATGCCGTTCGATGGCCGCCAGCGTCTTGCCATGTTCGCGCAGCATGTCCCGGCCGATGCCGACCGTGTAAGGGTTCACGCGACCGTCGAGATAATCCCAGATCTTGTGCTCGAATTCAGGCTGGTAATTGGCCTTGCGCAGCACTTCCGGGTCGGGCTCGGTCACGCCCTTGAAGGCTGCGACATAGGTCGACTTGCTGATGCCCGCCTTGGCGGCGGTCGTGTAGAAACTGTTGATCCACTTCACAAAACCTTTATCGGCATGCGCCGGAGAGGCGATGAAAAGGCTCGCTGCCGCGAAAATCGACAGAAGGCTTGTTTTCAGGATCGTCTTGCGGTCTTTCAGCATTGGCTTCATTCCGGTTGTGGATGGTCGAGGACAGAATTTACCCAAACGAAGTCAACAAATTCTTTACCATGGCGACTCACTTGCGTCACCTTTTTAAAAAGTAATAGGAATTCGTGTATGACTGCGCGCATCCACGACAATGTCGGTTCCGATCCGGGAGAATATAATGACGGCTGGTAAGGTAAAAAAGGCGGTGTTTCCTGTCGCGGGCCTGGGAACCCGATTTCTTCCAGCCACCAAGGCGGTGCCGAAGGAAATGATGACCGTCGTGGACAAGCCCGTCATCCAATATGTGGTCGAAGAGGCGATCGAGGCCGGAATCGAGCATTTCGTCTTCGTGACGGGCCGCAACAAGGCCGTCATCGAGGACTATTTCGACATCCAGTACGAACTCGAATCGACGCTGAAGGCCCGCAACAAGAATGCGGAACTCGACCTTCTCTCCTCGATCCTGCCCAAGGCGGGCTCGACCAGCTTCACCCGCCAGCAGGAACCGCTCGGGTTGGGACATGCCGTGTGGTGTGCGCGAGACATCGTCGGCAATGAACCGTTCGCAGTCCTGCTCCCCGACATGATCATGAAATCCGAAGTCGCCTGCCTCAGGGGCATGGTGGACTTGCATGCGGTGAGCGGCGGCAATGTGATCGCCGTTGAAGAATGCGCGCCGGAACTCGCCCATCGCTACGGCATCGTGGCAAGGGGCGACACGGTTGGCGACGGCTTCCGCATCACCGGCATGGTCGAGAAGCCAGCGAAAGGCACGCAGCCTTCGAACTTCTTCATCAACGGCCGCTACATCCTGCAGCCGGAAATCTTCGATATCCTCGAGACGCAGGAACGCGGTGCCGGAAACGAGATCCAGATCACCGACGCCATGCTGAAACTGCTGAAGCAACAGGATTTCACGGCCTATCATTACAAGGGCGTGACCTATGACACGGGCGCCAAGGACGGCTTCATCATGGCCAATATCGCCTTTGCGCTGGATCGCCCGGACATCAGGGGACTGGTGGAGGCCGACCTCAAGGCGCTTGTCGCGGCGTTGAAATAGTCAGCGTTTCAGCGTGAGGCCGATGCCGGCGCGGAAGACATCTATGTCGGCCACGTTATCCTGCCTTGTGCTCTCCCACGAGACGTCGGTCACGAGGTCGAGCGAGCGGGAAATGCCCCAAGTCAAGCCTGTGCCGAGCGTGACGACGCTTTGCCTGGCGGTGGCCTGGTCCTCATAATCGCGAAGCGTGATGCCGCTGGAAATCTGACCGGTCAGGTTCTGCAGGATGATCTGGCTGAGGATTGCGGTTCCCGAATAGGCGACGTCGCCCGAAGCGCCCGGAGTGGACGACGGCTCGATTTCAGTTTTCAGATTGAGCGCGAGATCGGTGCCGCGATGGGGCGACCATATAGCGGTGCCGTCGATCGTCGCGGCCGAAATGGACTTGAGCGCCGAATCGTTGAATTCGGCGACCGTATAGCCGCCCGCGAGCTCGCCCTTCAGCTTTTCGCCGAAATCGAACTCCACACCCGACTTCAGGGCGTAGAGCGTTGCGTCGCGCACGAAGCCGAGCGAATCCCTGTGCTGGTCGTAGATCGTCTGGCCGTAGGCGGCCTCGACGAAGGGGATCAGCGCCGGCGAAAGTTCGTAGCCGACACGGCCACGGAGGATGCCGGCGTTCCGGTCGCGCTCGGCCTGGGAAAGCAGGTCGCCGTTGTCGAGCACTGCCGGACCATAGACATAGCGGTTGAATTCCAGCCCCGCCGTGGTGCGCAAGACGCCGAGGTCGCGTGTTATTGCGGCACTTGCGGTATATGTCTCGACATCCGATTGCGTGGTGGCGTTGGCGACCGCATTGGGATCGCTGACATCCTCGCGTTCCAGCGAATAGCCGGCCTTCAGCGTGCCCGTCATCTCATCGGTGAGGTCGAGCCGCAGTTCCGCTTCGATCTTGCCTTCCGGATCGTCGTCCGGCGGGCCGGAGAAAGTCTTGTCCCACGTGCCTTCCGCATCGATCTTCAACTGATGCAGCGACCAGTTCGAGGTCGCCGATGCCTGGAGTCCCGAACGCAGGTAATAGCGGGTCGTGCTGTCCTTGCCTGTTATCGTGCGTTCGGCGCCGAGCGTCTCGGTGAGCGCCGGTCGAAGCACGAAGGAGCCGACCTTAATGCCCTGTGCATCGTTGCGCGTCGCGTCGGCCGTTGCTTTCAAGCCGTCCACCGCATTCTCCCGCAGGTTCTGGCGGCGCAGTTCCTGCAAGGCCTCCTGGTCGAGAAGTTCGGTGGGATCGGTAATCGGCGAGTCGATGCCCGACGTGTCGATCGTCTCCTTAAGCGGTGCATCCGCCAGTTCCGCCTCATCGGAAGCATCAGCAGCGTTGGGGTCGTCGGAAGTCGTCGAAGGCTCGTTTGCCGGCTGGGTGCGGAACTGGTCCTCGGCCACCTTCTGCTCGTCGGCGGATTGCGCGAAGGCGGCGCCCGCCAGGCCAATTGCCAGATGCGCCGCGACCAGCCCTGCGGCGAGCGGGCGGCGGATACGGACTGGCGAGGGGTGTTGACGCGTCATAGGGTACCGGCCGATGCGGCAATTGTCGGATATCGTTACCCATTGGTAAAGGAGCAAGGTTAATCAATGGTTTCTCGAGGCATTGCACCACGAACATAAATCCGTCGTGATTTCGCGGGATTGCAAGATCAAGGGATTCGATTTCGGCCGTTGGGGGCGAATGCGGCGCTTTCTGAAATGGTTGGTGATGATCGTCGTCGCGCTGCCCCTGGCGGTGGTGCTGCTCTATGCCTTCACGATGCGTTTCGGCGACGCGGCGCTCTATCCGCCAGCAGAGGGTGTCGAGACTTTTCCTGTTGTGATCGCCGACCACGGCTATCATGCCGGGCTGATCATCCGGCGCGCCGATCTCGACCGATATTCGCTCGCCTTGAACGATCCGATTCTCTCGGCGCTCTTCGTGCGCTATCAGGCATATGAATGGCTGGAGATCGGCTGGGGCGACGAGCAGTTCTATCGCTTTGCGCCTGCGATCTCGGATGTAACGGTGAAGATGGCATTCAATGCGCTGTCGGGGATGAACGACGCCACGGTGCTGCATGTGGTGGGCCTGAGCAAGGCGCCCGAAGAGGTGTTCAAGCATTCCGACCTGCAGCGCATCCATCTCTCCGAAGCTGGAATGCGAGAGGTGATGACGGGCGTGTCGCAGGCCTTTGCGAGGGATGAACTCTCGCAACCGGTCGAACTCGGCAAGGGCATATATGGCGCAAGCCTGTTCTACCGGGCCAACGGCCATTACAGCGTGATCAACACCTGCAACATGTGGATCGGTGGGTTGCTCGCCAATGCCGGGTTGAAGGTCTCGCCCGTTCCTTCAGTGGCAAGTGTCGGGCTGCTGGCAGAAGTCAGATGGCGCAATGACCTAGCAGAGGCGGTGGCGCCGCGATGACTTCGCGGTTCAAAACGATGTGGGGCGGATAAATCCGCTCTGGACAGGCTGAAAAGAAAGAGTAAATCACTGCTATGGCAGAAAATGTACTGAAACTTCCCGAAAGCGACGCCGCCCGTTCGGCGCTGCGTACCATCAAGGCTGAAAAATCCGGTCTCGCCGATCTCGAGCGCGCGCTCGGCAATGGGCTTTCCGCGCCGTTCACCGAGGCGGTCAGGAAAATCCATTCCACGCCCGGCCGCGTCGTGGTGACGGGCATCGGCAAGAGCGGCCATGTCGGCGCCAAGATCGCCGCGACGCTCGCTTCGACCGGCACGCCGTCCTTCTTCGTCCATCCCGTGGAAGCCAATCATGGCGATCTCGGCATGATCACAGCCCGCGATGCGATCGTCGCACTCTCCTGGAGCGGCGAGACATCGGAACTGCAGGGCATCGTCGCCTATTCGAGGCGCTTCTCGATCCCGCTGATCGCCATCACATCAGGCGAGAATTCGACGCTGGCGCGCGAGGCCGATATCGTGCTTTGCCTGCCGAAATCGCAGGAAGCCTGTCCGCATGGCCTGGCGCCGACCACGTCCGCGCTGATGCAGCTTGCCATCGGCGACGCGCTCGCGGTGGCGCTGCTGGAAACACGCGGCTTTTCGGCGATCGACTTCAAGACCTTCCATCCCGGCGGCAAGCTGGGTGCGACGCTCAGCCATGTCGGCGATGTCATGCACCGGGACGACGAGATCCCGCTTGTGCCGATGGGCACATCGATGCGCGACGCGGTGATGATGCTGTCGATCAAGCGCTTCGGCTGTGTCGGCATCATCGGCGATGATGGCTGCCTCATCGGCATTATCACCGATGGCGATATCGCGCGGCATCTCGACAAGAACCTCGTCGAGATGAAGGTCGATGAGATCATGACCCGCAATCCCAAGACCGTACGGCCGACGACGCTTGCCACCAGCGCCATGGGCCTGCTCAACCAGTACAATATTTCCGCGCTGCTGGTGACCGACGACGACAAGCGGCCGCTCGGCATCGTGCATTTCCATGACCTGCTGAAGATCGGCGTCGCTTAAGGCTTCACGGCGACCTGGAACTGGTTGCCCATGTATCCCATGGTGAATTCGTGGGAGACGATCGACGAAAACTCGTCCGGCTCTTCGGGTCCCCAGAGTTTGACCTGCATCTGCCGACCATTGAGCCAGACTGCGGCGAAATAGTTGCCGAAGGGAATGCCGGTGACGACGAGCCCTTCGCCCGTCTGGCGGACTTTCCTGCGATAGCCCGTTCCGCTCTCGACGTGGACCAGGGCCACCTCGGCATCGCTCAGGTCGGTGAAGTCGCCGATGGCATTGTTGACGACGAAGATGCCGCCATTGCCGTAGGGATTTTCAGGTGTGCTTTCGTAATAGCCGCCGGTGAAATTCCGCACCGTGTCGGCATTGCCGGCAAACGTCGAACTGTCCTCCGGCTGGAAATCGATATTGATCTCCTTTCCGCCGTTGGTGATGACGTGAAAGGCATTGGCCGAGTATTCGCCCGGCGGCAGGTGATCGGTCGCGATCGAGTAGCGTCCGTCGCCATCGGTGACCGCCGATTCCTTGATACTGGCGCCGCAATTCGGCAAGTCGTCGGAATTGTAGGTCTGGTAGACCACCTCGACATTGACGCCGAAAACCGGTGTGCCGCTCTGGTCGGTGACCCGGCCGCTGACCGTGCCGGCATTCGCAGCAGTGGCGAAAGTGCATAGCATTGCCACCGAGACCGCGAGGTTCCTGATGAAATTCATGGCTGTCTCCGGAATACTGTTCTCCCGTCGCGGTTCAGATGGCCTCGACCCTGAGGTCGCTGCCATCGCTGCCGATCACCTTGACCTTCGCTCCGGCGGGCAGGTCCGGGCCGGCGACGATCCATACAGTGTCGCCGATCTTGGCGCGGCCTCGGCCGTTATGGATCGGGTCGATTAGGTCGGCGGTGCGGCCGATCAGGCTGGCGCCACGCATGTTGAGCGTCGGCTCCTCTGAATGGCCGCCGCTGCGGCGCAGCCAGGTGCGGCCGACGAACAGGCTTGCGACTGACAGCACGGCGAAGACCAGCCACTGCACTTCCCATACCCACCAACTCGTGTCCCAGAGGATGGTGGACAGCAGGCCCGTAGCCAGACCTGCGACGCCTACCCAGACGAGGACATTGCCGGGCACCGCGATCTCGGCAACCAGCAGGACGATGCCGAAAATCCACCACGCCCAGGGGCCAGCGTCCTTGATCAGCGTCAGGATCATGTCTGGCTACCCTCCGGGCGGATGACAAAGGGGTTGGCCTGGGCGGTCGTGGTATTGATGCTTGGCGTCGAGCGCGTGCTGGGTCGCGGCGTGGTGGGCGTCGATCCGCCACCATCGCCGAAGACTTCCTTGGCGATGGCGCCGATGCCGCCGAGCGAACCGATGAGCGACGAGGCTTCGAGCGGCATCAGCACGATCTTGGAATTGTTGGCTGTGCCGATCGAGACGAGAGCCTCGGTATATTTCTGCGCGACGAAGTAATTCAGCGCCTGGACATTGCCCTCGCCGATCGCCACGGACACAAGGCGTGTCGCCTTGGCTTCGGCTTCGGCCAGACGTTCGCGGGCTTCGGCCTCGCGATATGCGGCTTCGCGTTTGCCTTCCGCCTGGAGGATGGCGGACTGCTTGAGGCCCTCCGCCTTGAGAATCTGGGCGGCACGCGTGCCTTCGGCTTCCAGCACCAGCGCGCGCTTCTCGCGTTCCGCCTTCATCTGGCGGGCCATGGAATCGAGGAGATTCTGCGGCGGCGAAATGTCCTTGATCTCGACGCGGGTGATCTTGATGCCCCAGGGATTGGCGGCCTCATCGACCGTGCGCAGCAGCTTTTCGTTGATGAGATCGCGGTTGGAGAGCAGCTCATCGAGATCCATCGAACCCATGACCGAGCGGATATTGGTCATCGTGAGGTTGAGGAGCGCCTGATTGAGGTTTGAAATCTGGTAGGCGGCCTGGGCAGCGTTCAGCACCTGGTAGAAGGCCACGGCGTCGGCTTTGACGCTGGCATTGTCCTTGGTGATGACCTCCTGGGTCGGAACGTCGAGCACCTGCTCCATGACGTTGAGCTTGGCGCCAATCGTCTCGAAATATGGGATAATGAAATTCAGGCCGGGATGCAGCGTGCGGGTATATTTCCGGAAGAACTCGACGGTATAATTGTAACCCTGCGGCACGGTTTTTACCCCGGCGAAAAGGGTCAAGATGATCAGCACGACGAGGGCAATGACCGCGTAGTCCATGCCTGAAAGATTGAAATCCATTTGTCCCTCCGGTTAAGCGGCGTTCTCTCGCGCCTAGCGCACACTAGCATTAGCATAAACGTCGGTATGCGGACTTTTATTTGCAATATGGCAGCGTCGGAAATCGGATGCGGGACTATGGACATGCCTCTTCGTTGCCGCGCGGGAAACCCCGCCGGTTTATTGTTGAACTTGGACCGGAGAAGCCGCGCGAAAGCGTCGCCTCAGGGGTAAGGGTTAGTGTGGCTTCGCTTTCGCGCGGCCTTGGGGCGTTCTTCGGAAGCGGCCCGCGCCTCCTTCAGATGCGGTCCTGTTTCGCTGCACGGAGCATTTTCGCTTCCGCTTGCATGGAGGACCCAAACCGGCGGCTGGGCGGCCGCCGGGGGAAACCGTCGCAGCGGCAATTGCCGCAGCGTCCCGCATCTCTCTCATCCGCCTCCACACATTCTGGAAACCGATGAAAGCGCCCGCTCCCGCCTGTACGTGATGTCTCGCGATACACTCCGGAGACGGGAACGGAGTCATGATGGCATGGGCCGGAAGAGCGGGGATGAAATGGGGAGTGAGAAAATGATAAGCGATTGATTTTGTTGGGATAAAATATTTATTTTGGGTGAGGTCGTCCCCGCCGGCGGAAAGTGTGGTATGGGGCGTCGAGTGCCGGACTGGGGGCCGAGATAGTAATGACTGACATTGCTGATAGAGATAGACTGTTCGAGATAATGCGGCAGGTTTCGAGCTACGAAGGCATTCAAAGCGTTCTGGCGATTCATAGTATCGTTCTTGAGGCAGCAGACTTTTGCTCGCGAAGATTTTCCCTGAATGTCATGGAAGAAGTTGAGACTATGATCGCTTATGAGAAGCTACCTTCCCAGACCGAAAACTATTGCGTGAGATCGGTTTATCTAACCTTGATAAAAAATGCCCGCTTTGGGTATGAAGATCCAAGTGCTCCTGAGAGCGTGAGGCGAACAATTGCTTACGGATTGCGAACAAATTTGACGTTTGCCGGCCTCGACGACTCTGAAATTCTTCATATATTTTCGGCGTCGTTGAACAGGGAACCTCCATTGCTTCCTGACATTTACCGCGACAATTCATTTGTGCAAGCTGGCGATCTAGCCAACGGGTGTGCATGATCGATCTCGAAAATCCTCTCTGCCGGCCGTTCCGACTGCTCGCGCGCAATGCGCGGCTCGCCAATCGCCGGCTCGATCTTGCCTGCATGGCGTTGGGACCCGATGAGTGGGAAGCGGAGCGCACGTCGTTCTTTCCATCCCTGAGGGAGACGATGGTGCACCTGTTGAACGCCGATCGTTATTATATTGACACGTTCCGTGGCCCGCATCCAGGTATCGTTAACCCGGCGGGCGGGCGCACCAACGCTGGGGAATTCGCCCGCGAGAGAGCAGAAGTCGATGAGTGGCTAGTGGATTATTGCGAACGCCTGACGGATGGTGATCTTGCCCGCGATATCACTATCGAGTGGCCGGATCAGATTTTCACCGAAACGCTAGGCGACACGCTCCTGCATTTCTTTCTGCACGGCCAGCATCACCGTGGGCAGGTTCACGCGATGCTCGCCGGCTCCAGCATCCGGCCGCCGCAGCTGGACGAATTCATTCTCGTCGGCGATGTAGATGCGCGTGGCGGGGATATCCATGCACTCGGCTGGGACGAGAACCGGCAGAAACGCTAGACCCAGCCCTGCAACTCGCGCCGGACCTGCGCCTCGAGCACATTCATCCCGTTTTCGCCGTCGTTCAGGCACGGGATGTGGGTGAATTTCTCGCCGCCATTGTGATGGAAGATCTCGCCCGCTGCCACTGCGATTTCCTCGAGCGTTTCTAGGCAATCCGAGACGAAGCCGGGATTGATGACGGCGATGCGCTTGATGCCGTCCTTCGCCATCTGCTCCACAGTCTTGTCGGTGTAGGGCTTGAGCCATTCCTCGGGGCCGAAGCGCGACTGGAAGGTCAGGACCAGCTTGTCCTCCGGCCAGTCGAGCTTTTCCAGCAGAAGCCGGCGGGTCTTGTGACACTGGCAATAGTAGGGATCGCCCTTGTCGGAATAGCTCTGCGGGATGCCGTGAAACGAGGTCAGCACCTTTTCCGGTTGCCAATCGAGTGTCGCCAGATGCCTGTTGATGGATTTGGCAAGTGCCGTGATATAGGCGTCATCGTCGGGGTAGGGCGGGACGGTGCGCAGAGCCGGCTGCCAGCGCATGGCTTTCAGCGCGTCGAAGGCCTTGTCGTTCACGGTCGCGGTCGTCGCGGCAGCATATTGCGGATAGAGCGGGAAAAGCAGGATCTTTTCGCAACCCTGGGCCTGTAGCGATTGAAGCTTTTCGGCGATCGAGGGCTTGCCGTAGCGCATGCCCCAATCGACGATCACATCGGGATATTCCGCCAGCCGCGCGGACATCTTCTCGGCTTGCGACCTTGTGTAGGTGCGCAGATAGCTCTCGTTGAGCTCCTTGTTCCAGATCGTCTCATAGGCCTTGCCGACCTTTTGCGGCCGGCGATTGAGCACGATGCCGTAGAGGATGGGATACCAGTAGAGCCGCGACCACTCGATCACCCGCTTGTCGCTCAGGAACTCCGCGAGATAGCGCCGCATGGATTTGTAGTCGGTGCCATCGGGCGTTCCGAGATTGACGAGCAGCACGCCGACCTTTCCGGACTTGACGGGCGGATGATTGGCGGGGCGGGCGGTCATTGTCGGTCCAATTGTTCTTGCAATCGTTACGTCGGTCGATGCGGCGTGGATTACCCTGAATGATGCCGCGCATAAAGTAAAAACGGCCCGGAACGCCCGGGCCGTCTGTCGCATGTCATCGAGGGTCGTTTACTTCGCCGGGACGCTGATTTCCTTGCCGACGGGCAAATAACGCGGCCGCAGGCCGGGATTGGCTTCGGAAATCTTCTTCCAGACCGCGCCATCGCCGTAATATTTCTCGGCGAGATCCCAATAGTTGTCGCCCTTGGCGATCGTGTATTTCTGCTCGGTCGTCGCCTGCGTGCTGGCGCTTTCGGCGCCTTCCGAGGTGGTCGTCTGCTTCGACGTCGCCGCGTCCTGGGTGACGGCCGGCGGCTGCTTGGCAATGTCGGTCGATGCGGCCGGCAGGTCTGGCGTCTTCACGTCGCCGCCAGTCTCGGATTGTGCGGTCTCCGCTGCCGGGACGGCGGAGTCGACGATCGTGATACGGCCGTCGGTGAAAGGCTTGTAGGGTGAATGCTTGCCGATATAGGCGGCAGTCACGTCCTCGAGGCTCGGTCCGAAATCGTAGGCGTTCTTGGCCTTTTCGGCGAAGATCTTGTAGCCGTCGCCGCCGCCACGCACATAGTTGTTGGTCACGACGCTATAGGTCTTGGCCGGATCGAGCGCGACCATCTTGCCGCCTTCCATGACCTCGACCGAGATCACGCGGCTGCCCACCGGCTTCTTCGGATCGAAGGAATATTTCATCCCCGCGACCTGCGCGAAACGGCCAGCGCCTTCTTCCAACTGCGACAGGCCGTTTTCGAGCCCGGCCGTGAGATCGGCGCCCGTGATCTGGAAGGTCGCGACCGAATTCTGGAACGGAAGCACGGTCAGCACTTCGCCCATGGTGACCGGACCGGCATCGATCGAAGCGCGCACGCCGCCGCCGTTCTGGATGGCGATCGTCACGCCCTGGTCCTTGACGCGATCCAGCATGGCCTCGGCCACGAGGTTGCCCATCGCGCATTCCTTGGCACGGCAATTCTTGCGGTCGCCGTCGATCGCCTCGGCGCTTTCGCCGATGACCTTGTTTTTCAGTTCCTCGATCGGCTTGGCGAGTTCCGCGATGCGGGTCACGGTCGCCGCGTCGGGCTTGAACTTGGCGTCGACCAGGATGGGGTCGCCCTTGGCCGATTTCGGCACGCCGGCGTCATCGAAGACGACGTTGAGGTCGCCAAGATACTTGCTGTACTGGCCGGCCTGCACGACCGGTACCTTGTAACCACCGGGGTTGTCGACCATGGTCGGGTAGGGGCCCGCCGCATCCTTGTCGGTGTTCGACAGCAGCGTGTGGGTATGGCCGCCGACGACGACATCGACATCCGGAATCTTGGCGATCACGGCGAGATCGCGGGGATAGCCCACATGGGTCAGCGCGATGATCTTGTTGACGCCTTCCGCCTTGAGCTTGGCGACTTCGTCCTTGATCGCCTGCTCGTCGATGCCGATCATGATATTCGGGCCGGGCGTGGCGATTTCGGGCGTATCATTGGTGACAGCGCCGACGATGCCGATCTTCTGGCCGCCGACATCCAGCACGATCGAAGGCTTGATCTTGTCCTTGATCTTGGAGCTGAAGCCCGCCACCACATTGGCGGTGACAACAGGGAACTGCACCTTGTCGAGGAAGGGCGCCAGCGCATCTTCGCTGTCGTCGAATTCATGGTTGCCGACGGTCATCGCGTCGAACTTCATGGCGTTCAGCATCTCGGCTTCGACCGTGCCCTTGTACATAGTGTAGAACAGCGAGCCCTGGAAATTGTCGCCGGCATTGAGCAGCAGGACGTTCTTGCCGGCGAGAGCGGCGCGCGTCTCGTTGATCGCGGTCAGCAGGCGCGCGGCGCCGCCGAAGCATTCGCCCTTGCCCTCGTCCTCGGCCGAGCACGTCGAATCGAATTTGTTGATCGATTCGATGCGGGAATGGAAATCGTTGATGTGGAGAATGTTGAGTTCATAGTCGGCGAATGCGGCACCTGCCGACAGGGCAAACGCGGATGCGCCCAGCATGGCAAGCCTGATAAAGCGGTTCATGGTCTCTCTCCTTCTCGATCCGGAACGTCGGCGTGTCCGGTTGACCCGGACTGTGGACATCTATTCGTCTTGTGATCCATGACCGCAGGCGAAGAAGAGAGCGGCCAGGAATTCTGTTGGCCGGAAGAGCCCGGCCTATTGTACCGATGCGACAGTGGTCGATTTGCGGGCAAGCGTGAACTGGGCGCCGGAATCGGCCGTGCAATTCAGCTGGTTGGGATTGACCAGTGCGCAATTGACCTTGGACTGCTTGTTCTGCACCAGGGAGGTGAGGCTGATCTCATAGAGATTGCCCGAGGAATTGATGTAATTGCCGGTTGCGAGGAGCTGATTGGTGTCCGTCGTCCGGGTGCTGAAATTGCCGGTCTGGAATGTCGAGATCAGTCCGTTGGGATCGGACCAGGTGCCCTCGATCGTGGTCGGTGCCGGGGCGACGGGCAGCGGGCGCTGCCGTTCTGTCGTGCACGAAGCGAGTGCGGCGGTGACGACGAGCGCCGGGATGGCGAATTTTTTCATGCATGTCTCCCTGCGGGGGCTCGGCGGATGCCTTTGGCTGCCGCTCTCTACCCTTCGCGTGGCAGTTTGCCGCCTTTCGAAAACGAAAGCAAGCGTTTGCCGTGCTGCAGGTTCTGCTTTCACAGGTGCTGACACAGAAAACCCCGCGAGATGAATTCGCGGGGTTTTACAATGGCTTCGATGCGTTGGATCAGCGAACGAGAATGTTGCGGAACTGCCACGGATCGGAGTGATCGAGGTCTTCCGGGAACAGGCCCGGGCGGCCATCGAGCGGTGTCCAACTGGTGTAGTGACCCTCGACAGGTCCGAGATAGGGCATCTGCACTTCGAGGCACCGCTTGTAATCCATCTCGTCGGCCTCGACGATGCCGGCTTTGGGATTTTCGAACGCCCAGACCATGCCGGCGAGCACTGCGGAGGTTACCTGCAGGCCGGTGGCGTTCTGGTATGGCGCGAGCTTGCGGGTCTCTTCGAGCGATAGCCGCGAACCGTACCAGTAGGCGTTCTTCTCGTGGCCATAGAGCAGCACGCCGAGTTCATCGACGCCGTCCTCGAGCTCATCCTCGTTGAGAACGTGCAGGACGGGCTGGGCGTTGCCGCCATTGCCGAACATTTCGTGCAGCGAGATCACGGCGTCGTTCGACGGGTGATAGGCATAGTGGCAGGTCGGGCGATAGTTCACGTCGCCGTCCTTGTCGTAGACGCTGAAATATTCGGCGATCGAGATCGATTCGTTATGCGTCACCAGGAAACCATATTGCGGGCCGGGTGTCGGGCACCAGGTGCGGACGCGGGTATTGGCGCCGGCCTGTTCCAGGTAGATGGCGGACTTGTGGCCCTTCTTGAATTTTTTGGCGGTCTTCGGCATCCATTTTTCGTTGGTACCCCAGCCAAGCTCGGCCGGCTGCAGGCCTTCGGAAATGAAGCCTTCGACCGACCAGGTGTTCCAGAAGACGTTGAGCGGCTTCGGATGCTTGGTGCGCTGGGTGTCGCGTTCGGCGATGTGCACGCCCTTGACGCCGAGCTTCTTCATGAGCTTGGCCCAGCCTTCGCGATCGTCCTGCGACGGCTCGTCATACTTCACGCCGATTTCGTTGGCGAGATTGACGAGCGCCTGCTTGACGAACCATGACACCATGCCGGGATTGGCGCC
Source organism: Rhizobium sp. LjRoot254 (assembly GCF_964254105.1). Taxonomy (NCBI): domain Bacteria; kingdom Pseudomonadati; phylum Pseudomonadota; class Alphaproteobacteria; order Hyphomicrobiales; family Rhizobiaceae; genus Rhizobium; species Rhizobium sp. LjRoot254. The sequence goes on from NZ_CAXUSM020000001.1 coordinate 74,143, forward strand.
GCAGGTGGAGACCGCGGTGGCTCCACCCGGGCTCTTGAACTTCTCCTTGCGCATGGTTTCGCGCAGCGCGTAATTGGTGCGCGCGGCATTGTCCTTGTCCTTGTCGAAATAGAAGCCGTGCCATGGTTCGACGACCGTATCGATGTAGAGCACGTCATGCTTGCGGCAGAGCTTCATCAGGTCGACGGAAGAAATATCGACGGAAAGGTTGACGCAGAAGCCCTGGCCTTCGCCTTCGGTCAGCAGCGGCTTGAGCAATTCCTTGTAATTGTCCTTGGTGACATGGGCCTGAATGTGCCGCACGCCATGGCGCGCAAGCAGTTCGGCTTCGTCGTTTCGCGGTTCGATGACCACCATCCGGCTCTTGTCGAATTTGAAGTGACGCTCGATGAGGGGTAAAGTTCCACGTCCGATCGAGCCAAAGCCGATCATCACGATCGGGCCTGTAATTTCGCCATAGATTGGATAGTTTTGTTCAGCCATTTCCCGCTTTACTCCTTCTGTTGACAGCGATGGCTGGCTACAAATCATAAAATCCTGTCACACAAAAGCGAATTCGGGTTAGATTTCACCGCGAGGAAAACCCGGACGCGCATTTTTGCGCGCGGAATTGGCATCCGGCATCGATGATCATGTCTTCAGAATCTCGATGCCGTGTGCAACGGTCGTGAAGGTGACCTCGATGATCTCGTATTCGGCGACTTTGTGGATGACGAAGGGATCGGTCGCGCACATTTCCTCGATGACGGCTCTCACGCCGCGCGCCAGAATCACACCGCCGGTGCGCGGTATCTTGCGGCCCGAGGCGAGGAAGAAATTGCCGTCATAACCCTCGCGCACCCAGGCCATATGCGCGTCCATATGCTTGTCGGCATCTTCGAGCGGCGCGATATAGGTGAGGGAGAGGATGAACATCTTGGCCTTTCAGACGAGTCGCGCGCGGATCAAGCCGCGCAGCGAATTTCCGACATAGAAATCGCGATCTTTCAAGTCCGCTGGCGTCAAACGCTGGTTTCGCGCCTTCTTCTGGCAGATGAGCGAGGTGCGCAGGATGCCGGCGAGGCAGCCGGAGGAAAGCGGTGGCGTGAGAAAGGTTCCCGAGCCGTCGTCGACGAAGATATTGGTGATCGTGCCTTCGCAGACCTCGTTCTTCTCGTTGAGCAGGATCACCTCGTCGGCATCGTCCCTGCTGTATTCCGCGCGGGCCGCTTCATAGACGGCGCGCTTTGACGTCTTGTGGCGGAGGATGGGATCGGTCGAGCTAAGCCTCGCCTCGTGGGCGATGCGAATGCGCCATATGGTATCGTCCGCCAGCGGCAAGTAGGGAGCCGAGGTGATCTCGTATCTTCCGTCGTGAAAAAGCTCCAGACGCAGGCGCAATACTTCGATTTTCTCTCTTATATATATGTGCAATGCTTGAGATGCACTTTCAGCGCCTGCGAAGCCCAGGACTTTTGCGGAATTTCTTAAGCGCGACATATGAAGGTTGAATCTCGGGATGCCGGTTTCCGGCTCGAAGCGCATGGTTTCGATGAGCGAGAAATCGCTCATGCGGCGATCTCCTCGTCACCCACGGCGAAGCGGGCCTTGAGGAGGCATTCGGCATATTCGTCCTCGGCGCGGGAATCGAAGACGATGCCGCCGCCGGCGTTGAACACCGCCTCGCCGCTGTCGAACAGCGAGATGGTACGGATCGCAACATTGAAGCGCATGCGGCCATCCGGCGCGATGTAGCCGATCGAGCCGCAATAGGCGTCGCGTGGGCCTACCTCCAGTTCGTGCAGGATTCTCATCGCCCACATTTTCGGCGCGCCGGTCACCGAGCCGCAGGGGAAGAGGGCGGCGAAGACGTCGCGGATCGTGAGGTCCGGCAGCAGCTTCGCCCTGACATGGCTGACCATCTGGTGGACGGTCGGATAGGTCTCGATGTCGAAGAGTTTTGGTACATCGAGCGTGCCGACCTCGGTGATGCGTGAGATGTCGTTGCGCAGCAGGTCGACGATCATCCGGTTTTCGGCCTGGGTCTTCTCGTCGGCCTTCATCGCCTCGATGATTTGCAGGTCCTCCTCGGGTGAGAAGCCGCGAGCCGCCGTGCCCTTCATCGGATGGGTCTCGATCCAGCCGTCTTTATCGACATTGAAGAAGAGTTCCGGCGAACGCGACAGCAGAACCGGGCCGCCGAGATTGACCAGCGCGCCGTAATGCACCGGCTGCCGTTCGATCAGCGACCAGAAGGCCGCGACCGGATCGCCCGACCAGCGGCCACGGATCGGCATGGTGAGATTGGCCTGATAGCAATCGCCGCGGCGCAGGTGCAAGTGCAGCCGGTCGAAGCGCTCCTTATAGGCCGGGAAATTCCATTCGGCGCGCGGGCTGGACAGGAACGGCTCGTTTTCGGTCCTCTGCCTTGGCGTAGCGAGGGGGTGATCCGTCTGGGGCGCATCGAAGATGCCGAAGGCCATCAGCGGGGTCTCGCGGCCGGGCGTCACGAGCGGCGCCAGCTTTTCTTCGAACAGATAGCCGGTCTCATAGGCCATGAAACCGGCGATCCATTTGCCTGATGCGCGCGCGGCTTCGAGCACCTGCAGCCCGGCGAAGAACGTCGCCTTGTCGTGCGCCAGCACGAGACGCTCCGGTTCTGCGAAAACCAGAGTCTCGTCCGCGAGGTCGTCACGCAGCAGCACAAAGGGGTCTTGCGGTTTCATTCTCTTGCTCAGGCCAGGGTCAAAACCTATCAGCCTTTATCAAGCGCTTCCAACTCGTCGATCAGCCCTTCGATCATCGACAGGCCCTTGTCCCAGAACGACGGATCGGTGGCATCGAGGCCGAATGGTTTGAGCAGTTCGGCATAATGCTTGGTGCCGCCTGCCTTGAGCAGCGCGAAATACTTCTCCTGGAAGCCATCGGCAGCATTCTGGTAGACGGCGTAGAGGGAATTCACCAGGCAATCGCCGAAGGCATAGGCGTAGACATAGAAGGGCGAATGAATGAAGTGGGGGATATAGGACCACCAGCCTTCATAGCCCTCGGAGATTTTGATCGCGGGTCCAAGGCTCTCGGCCTGGACCGAAAGCCAGAGTTCGCCGATCTGCTCGGAGGTCAGTTCGCCATCCTTGCGTGCGGTGTGCAGCTTGCGCTCGAATTCGTAGAAGGCGATCTGGCGCACGACCGTGTTGATCATGTCCTCGACCTTCTGGGCGAGCATCGCCTTGCGCTCGGCCTTGTCCCTGGTCTTGGCAAGCAGCGCGCGAAACGTCAGCATCTCGCCGAAGACCGACGCGGTTTCGGCCAGCGTCAGCGGCGTCGAGCACATCAGCGCGCCTTGGGCGCCGGCCAGCACCTGATGGACGCCGTGGCCGAGTTCGTGCGCGAGCGTCATCACATCGCGCGGTTTGCCGAGATAATTCACCAGGACATAGGGGTGCGCGGACGGCACTGTGGGGTGTGCGAATGCGCCCGGCGCCTTGCCCGGCTTGGCGGGCGCGTCGATCCAGTTCTTGTCGAAGAAATCGCGGGTGATGTCAGCCATCTCAGGCGCGAATTCATTATAGGCCGAGAGCACGGTCTCCTTTGCCTGGTCCCAGGGCACCAACTGGGATGGCGTTTCGGGCAGCGGCGCATTGCGGTCCCAGTAATTGAGTTGGTCCATGCCGAGCCATTTCGCCTTCATCGCGTAATAGCGGTGCGAGAGGCGGGGATAGGCGGCCTTCACGGCTGCAGCCAGCGCATCGACCACTTCGCCTTCGACGCGGTTTGAGAGGTGGCGGCTGTCGGCGATATCCTTGAAACCGCGCCAGCGGTCGGAAATGTCCTTGTCCTTGGCGAGCGTGTTGGTGATCAGCGTGAAGATCCGGATATTGTCCTTGAAGACTTTGCTGATTGCTTCGGCTGCCTTGGCGCGGGTGGCGGGATCGGGCTCCTGAAGCTTGTTGAGCGCGGCTTCGAGCGCGAGCGCCTCGCCATCGATCTCGAAGCGAAGCGAGGCGAGCGTCTCGTTGAACAGTCGGTTCCAGGCTGCGGCACCCGTCTGGGATTTTTCGAGGAACAATTGCTCGCTCTTGTCGTCGAGCTGATACGGCTTTTCCTTGCGCAGATCCTCGATCCACGGGCGATAGTGGCCGGCGATCGCATCGTTCGACAGCGCCGTTTCGAGGGTTGCGTCTTCCACCCGGTTCAGTTCGAGGCTGAAGAACAGCAGGTTGCCGGCCATGTCGGTGATGGCAGCACTGGTGTCGGCGAAGAACTTGCCGCTCGCCGTGTCCATCATGTCGGAATAGTAGACGAGGCCGGCATAGGAGCCGATGCGGCCGATCAGGTCCTCGAGCGCTTCGAATTCGCGGATAGCCTGGCCGAGTCCTTCGCTTCCCGATTTGCCGCAGGCGGCATCGAGCTTGCCTTTCCACTTTTCCTGGAAGGCGGCGGAATCGGTCTTGGCCTTTTCGAGATCGCCGAGAAAGGCCGAACCATCGCGCGACGGGTAGAGGTCGCCGAGATTCCACTCGGGCAGATTGCCGAGCGCTTCATCGGTGTGCGTGGCCTCGGTGGCTGCATGGTTTGGGCGAGGGGAGACGAAAGGGTGCATGGAACTGCCTCTGGAAAAAGTCACGCCCTCTTTAGAGCATCACTTCCGCAAAGTGAACATTCCAGCCGCGTCGTTTTGGTCTTGATACAGCGCCGTCACGAAATCATGCATATCGCTAAAATGCGAGTATTTCTCAAAACGGGATGTCAAAGCATCCGGATCAATGTGTGGTCATAACGAAAAACTCAGGGGGTATCCTATGAGCACGCACATCCTGTTGATTGACGACGATCCGGTCCAGCGCCGGCTTCTGCGCCACGCGGTGGAACGCATTGGACACACCGCGCATATGGCGGAAAACGGCAAGCAGGGGCTGGAGGCGCTCGCGCGCCTCGGCGACAAGGTTTCCGTCATCATTCTCGACCTGATGATGCCCGAAATGAACGGCATCGCCTTTCTTAACGCGATGCACGACCAGGGCGTGGATATTCCGGTGATCGTGCAGACCGGCCAGGGCGGTATCGAGACCGTCGTCATGGCGATGCGCGCCGGTGCCTTCGACTTCGTGGTCAAGCCGGTTTCGCCCGAACGTATCGGCACCGCCATCAATAATGCGCTGAAGGTCGATCGTACCGCCGCGGTCCGCTCTCCATCCCGTTCGAGAGGTGGCGCGATCCGCTTCGACGATATCGTGGCCGTCAGCCCGGCCATGTCGCGGGTGATGGAACTCGCCCGCCGCGCCGCGCAATCCGACATCCCGGTGGTGCTGGAAGGCGAGTCCGGCGTCGGCAAGGAAATGGTGGCCCGCGCCATCCAGGCCGGCAGCGACCGCGCCCACAAGCCCTTCGTCACGGTCAATTGCGGCGCCATCCCGAACAACCTCGTCGAGAGCATCCTGTTCGGCCACGAAAAGGGTGCCTTCACCGGCGCCACGGAAAAGCATGCCGGCAAATTTGCCGAGGCCGATGGCGGCACGTTGTTCCTCGACGAGATCGGCGACCTGCCGCTCGAAGTCCAGGTCAAGCTGCTCCGCGCCATCCAGCACGGCGAGATCGAGACGGTGGGTGCGCGCCGCACGCAGAAGGTCGATGTGCGGCTCATCTCCGCCACCAACAAGGACCTGATCGCTGCGGTGAAGAACGGCGAGTTCCGCGAGGACCTCTATTATCGCCTCAACGTCTTCCCGATCACCATTCCCGCACTTCGCCGCCGCAAGGAAGACATCCCCGTCCTGGCGCGCACCTTCGCCGAGCGCTTCGCCGGCGGCCAGAAGCTCGAGCGGGTGCCCGATATCACGCCAGCCGCCATGGCCCTGCTGACGGCTTTCGATTGGCCGGGCAATATCCGCCAGCTAGAGAATTCAATCTTCCGCGCCGTCGTGCTGGCCGAGGAGCCGCATCTCGACATCGGCGACTTCCCGCAGATCGCGGCGCAGATCCCCGGCTACATCACCGAGGACGGCGAGAGCATCTTCATGGGCAACCGGGATGTGCTACAGGTGCCGAGCATGGCGGTGAACCACATGCCACCGGTCTATCCGGATTTCGCAGGCACCGGCATCGGCGAGGAGCGCCAGTTCCGCCAGCCGTCAGCCGCCAATACGCCGAGCGAGGGCACGATTTCCGGACTTGGCCATGATGGCGAGGTACGAACCATCGCCGGCGTCGAGGAAGAACTCATCCGTTTCGCGCTGCGCTTCTATCGCGGCCAGATGAGCGAAGTGGCGCGGCGGCTCGGCATCGGCCGGTCGACGCTCTATCGCAAGCTCAAGGACTATGGCATCGATCCGGACGATCCGTTGAAGACGCGGGAACTCGAACGGGTGTGATTCTCTCCGAATCGCATGCGCATCGATCGGCGGCCAGGGCTTGTCTCTGGCCGCTTTATTTATGGATTCCTAAAATTGAATCCGCTTTTTGGCTTACGGCGATACGATTTTTCTGTGGTTTACGTGCATCAGGTGAAATTTTTTTGAGTCGCCGGAAACCCCGCAGAATCAGGTACGGACAAGTCACACCGTATAAAAATCGGCAACCTGATTTGACCGAATCTTAAAAAACCGCTGGAAAACCGCGAGAAAATCGGCTTAAAGCGAGACCTTGGTTAAAATCCTGGTTGGCGTTTATCCCTTATTAGTGCTTCGTTGACTATAAATTGGGATCTGACGTGACTATACGCATTTGCCATCGTCTTACCGTATTTGGCTTTCAATAGGGCAACGGGCGGTGACCAGTGGACGGGGATCGAGTTGATTTATAACGAAGAGTCCAAGAACCGGGTTTCAAAAGGGGCGGGCGGTATTTCTGCTTTTATGCGGAAGACGGCGGCTACTCTCAGGACCCTTGTTCCGGCTGTGCTGCTCGTCATCGGGCTGCTGGCGGCCAACTCCGAGGCCTCGGCGCAGACACGCGCCTTGAAGCTGTATAACGTTCATACAAACGAGAAGCAGACGATCGTCTTCAAACGCGGCGGCCGATACGACGCGTCGGGTCTCAAGAAGATCAATTACATTCTCCGCGACTGGCGCAAGAATCAGCCGACCAAGATGGACCCCCGTCTGCTCGACCTGATCTGGGAAGTCTACCAGAAATCCGGTTCGCGCGATTATATCCACGTTGTCTGCGGCTACCGTTCGCCCGGCACCAATGCCATGCTCAAGGGCCGTTCGCGCCGCTCGGGCGTCGCCGAAAAGAGCCAGCACATGCTCGGCAAGGCGATGGACTTCTATATTCCTGATGTCCGCCTGAGCAAGCTGCGCGAAATCGGCGTTAAGTTCCAGGTCGGCGGTGTCGGCTTCTATCCCAAATCAGGTTCGCCCTTCGTGCACATGGATGTCGGCGGCGTTCGTGCCTGGCCGCGCATGCCGCGCCGCGAACTCTCGCGCCTCTTCCCCGATGGCAAGACATTGCATCGGCCCGCGGAAGGTGGCCAGATGCCCGGTTACACCGCCGCTCTGAAGGATTACAAGCGTCGTGTCGGCTCCAGCTCCATTCTGGTCGCGGGCGGCTCGTCGACGAATTCGGATTCAGATTCGAAGCCAGGCAAGAGCCTGCTTGCGGCACTCTTCTCGCGTGCCGACGAGGATGAGGGCGATTTCAACGATGCGCCGGAGGCAGTCGCCGAAAAGCCTTCGAAGAAGGTTAAGGAAGAGCCCAAGGAAGAAATCCTGACGGCCTCGGTCGAGGACGAAAAGATTGCTGCACCGGTTCCCCGTGTCCGCCCGGCCTATGCCGAGGAAGAGACCGAGACGCTGCAGACGGCGCTTCTCTCGACCAAGAAGAATGCTGCCGAAGATGCGATGAAGGCGGCACTGACGCCGCAGATCGAGGCGCTGGAAACCGCAAGCAAGGAAGACGCGAGCAAGGAAGACGAGAAGTCTGAATTCTCCAATCTCGCGGAATACAAGATTCCGGTTCCCGAGCTTCTCGGTGAGCGCAAGCGTCCGGGCGACGGCGAAGAGGTGCTGACCGCATCGGCGGAGACTCTCGACGGTGCGACCATGGCTGCGCTGGGTGGCGTGCCGGTCCCGGTGTTCCGTCCGGAAGATGGGCAGAAGCTGGTCACCGCGGCTGCCGACGACCTCAACGCTCCGGCGCCTGACCTGAAGGCCGAGGAAGTTGCAGCACTCGCTCGTGAAACCGGCGAGAAGCTCAACGCCGATGACCAGACTGATTCAGACGAAGTTGCAGGCATGATCGATAGCCTGGACGGCGCCGACAAGACCAATGCGGATGCCAACCTTGCCGAAATGGCGTCGCTCGACATGCCGAAGACCACTGTAACGCGTGGTTTCGAGATTCCGGCCAGCCTTCCCGAAGACGAGGCTGCCGTGACTCCGAAGGCCGCCACCAAGGGCCGCCGCCTGACCCGCGAAGAAGCGAAGGCGGATGCCAATGACAGCACCCGTATCGAGCCGAAGCTGACGCAGAACCTGATCGCCCAGTGGGCGCTGACCAAGGGCCGCGCGGAAGTGATTGCAAAGCCGGTCAAGGCGCCGCGCTTCGTCAGCCGCACGATGCGCAAGCAGCCGACTGCGGTCTATGCCGACGGTTTCAGCCTCAGCACGGCGGAAGTCAATCCGGCCCGGTTCTCCGGCACCGCGGTCAACTTCATGCCGGTCAAGAAGTTCGAAAACTAAGCGTCTCAAGTTTTGTGGAATGAAAAGCGCCGGGTCGTCGATCCGGCGCTTTTGCTTTGTGATTGCGCCCCGCCAAAGAGGATAATTGGAATGACTTTGCCGACAACGCCTTTGGTATTCGACGGGCACAACGATCTTCTGCTGCGGCTGCTGCTCGGCCATACGACTGTGGAACAGGTTCGCAATGGCGGAGGAAAGCACCACATAGATCTTCCTCGTGCCACCGAAGGCGGCTTCGGAGGCGGAATGTTCGCCATCTTCAATCCCGATCCGCCGGGCGCTTCGAGCAGCCTCGACAATATGACGGACGACATGGCGCTATCGGGTTTGCTGGACCCCGATGTGGCGCTGCGCTCGACGGTGGGGCAGGCGGCACTTCTTCATGAACTCGCTGGGGATGGCTCAGTCATCATTTGCCGCACGGCCGAGGAGATCGAAACCGCGCTCGACAAGCCGCCGATGGCCGCGGTCCTGCATCTGGAAGGGGCCGACAGCATCGATCCGGAATTCAGGGCGCTCAATGTGCTCTACGCGCTCGGCCTCAGAAGCCTGGGGCCGGTCTGGAGCCGCAAGACGCGCTGGGCGGAGGGGGTACCGTTCCGCTTTCCCTCGACGGGCGACACGGGGCCGGGGCTGACCGAGGACGGGAAGCGGCTGATCCGGGAATGCAACAGGCTCGGCATTGCGATCGACCTGTCGCATCTCAACGAGAAGGGTATGGATGACGTTGCCGCGATCACCGATGCGCCGTTGATCGCGACCCACAGTAATGCCCATGCGATCTGCGCGCATGCGCGCAATCTCACCGATCGCCAGCTCGACATGATCGCCGAATCCAAGGGCATGGTCGGCGTCAATTTCGCGGCTGCCTTTCTGCGCCCGGATGGAAAGATGCGAACCGACTTCGGGCTGGATGTGATGCTGCGCCATTTCGATTACCTCATAGGCAAGCTCGGCGAGAATGGCGTCGGCTTCGGCTCCGATTTCGACGGGGCGATGGTCTCGCGCGAGATCAAGGATGTGGCAGGCCTGCCCAAACTACGCCAGGCGATGCTGGATGCCGGCTATGGCGCGGCGCTGATGACCAAGCTCTGCCATGGCAACTGGATCGACGTGCTGTGCCGGACCTGGAAATGACCAACAAAAAGCCGCCGGTGTTTCCATCCGGCGGCTTTTGAAACTATCCAGTCGAAGCGATTATTCCTCCGGCGGGCCTTCGATCATGCCGAGCGCCGCCAGGTAGGTCTCGAGGATGGCTTCCTGTTCCATCCGCTCGTCCTTATCCTGCTTGCGGATGGCGATCACCTTCTTCAGGATCTTCGAGTCGAAGCCGGTCGACTTGGCCTCGCCATAGACGTCCTTGATGTCGTCGGCGATGGTTTTCTTTTCTTCTTCCAGCCGCTCGATCCGTTCGATGAAAGACCGCAACTGGTCGCGTGCGACGCCATGTGCATCTGCCATTGATGCCCGCTCCTTTGATGATTCCGTGACAATATTTCGAGCGCTCACGTGCCGCGAAAGGCGGCCGAGGTCAAGCGGATTCGGCCGGATTGGCCCTACTCTTTGGGACGATTGATCTCGAATGCGGCCTTCTGTGCATCGCTTGCCACATCCTGATGCCTGGCCTTCCATTCGTCATAGGGCATGCCGTAGACGATCTCGCGCGATTGGTCCCTGGTGAGGCCCGCTCCGGCCTCGGTCGCCGCATCGAGATACCAGTTCGACAGGCAGTTGCGGCAGAAGCCGGCGAGGTTCATCAGGTCGATGTTCTGCACGTCGTCGCGCTCGCGAAGATGGGTGACGAGCCGGCGGAAAGCGGCGGCTTCGAATTCAGTCTTCTGGTCTGGTGTCAGGTCGGTCATCGCTTCAATCTTCATATGGGCCGGTTCTCGACGGATAGACCTCATATCTATGCAGCGCCGGGTCGGCATTCAACCGCTCGAAGATCGGCGCCAGGTGATCGGCCCATTCAGCGACGCCCGGCTCGACCGCGATGAGATCCTGCCGCACTTCGAGCAACGCATGCGGAATGCCCCTTTTCATGCAATGGCGGTACATCGTGTCGCCGCGCAGTGCGCCGTCATAGGGTTCATTGTCGCCGGTCACAATGCCGGGCAAGGCGGCGAGCGCATGGATCAGGGCCTGTGCGGCACGTGGGTCATTATCCCACAGCACGCCGGCATGCCAGGGCCTGGCATAGGCTTTCCAGAATGGCGTGAAGGAATGCAGCGACATGATCAGCGGCGCGCGGCCGGTGGCGTTCTCCACGGCCGCGATCATGCCCGTGACGGCGCCATGGTACGGCCGGTGATAGTGGTGCAGTCGCGCGTCCCATTCCTCCGGCGATATCGGATAGTTGCCGGGGACGATCGCGCCATCGGAAATCTTCATGATCAGGGTCGGATCGTCCTCGCCCCGGTTGGGATCGATGAGGAGCCGCGAGAAGCAACTCATGACGGCCGGGGCGCCGAGCCTGGCCGCGAGCGCGCGGGTCAGCGGTTCGATGCCGATGTCATAGGCGATGTGCCGCGTGAACGCCTCGGGGCCGAGGCCCAGCGTTCCGTACTTTGCGGGAAGATGGTTGGTCGCATGGTCGGCCAGCAGGATGAGGCCGAGATCGAGATTGCCTTCGATCACTTCGAAGGCCTGAGAATCTTGCATGGATTGCCCTCTGGGCACACTTTTTGACATTTTTTTAAAGTCTTTGCATGCGAAGCAGTGTCTTTCAAGGCAGGCGTTATTGAGACTTGGCAAAAGGCGCAATATGAATGGATTCGACGTGCTGCCGGACACTTGTAAACGCAGTGCGGGAATGAACTGCGATTGTTGGCCAAACCCGTGTCGAATAACGGAAAAAGCTGAATATAATCGATTAAATTTGCGTTGACTTTCGGTTTTTGGCAGCGCAAATAGCACTCACGTCATGGGAGCCTCCTGGACCATCATGCCCACAGTTGCAGCATCGCGGATCGCGGCACGCAGGATCTGGGGACAAGCCCTTGCCGGTGTCCTCGGGAAAACAGACAGCATCTTTTCGATCAGGAGGATATTGCTCGCTTTGGCAATGGCATCCGGAGGCATGGCTTTGAGCGCCGGCGCGGCATCGGCCGAGTTCCGGGTGTGCAATGCCACGCAGAACGCCGTGGGCGTCGCGATCGGCTATCGCGCCAAGGAAGGCTGGATATCGGAGGGCTGGTGGCAGATACCGGCGACGACCTGCTACACGCTGATCGAGGGGCAATTGCAGTCGCGATATTACTACCTTTATGCCGAGGATGCGGCCCGCGGGGGACGCTGGACCGGCAACGTTAATATGTGTGTCGCAGAAAACGAGTTTAAGATAACCGGAGTGCAAGATTGCTATGCCCGCGGGTACCAGCAATTCGGCTTCAAGGAATATGACACGGGGCGTCAGGGAAGCTGGATGGTTCAGCTGACGGATACGCCGACTACAAATGAAAGCCAGAATTGATGAAGCGGAACAGAAAAGTCAAAATCCTCGCCACGCTCGGCCCGGCTTCGAACGAAGAAGCGATGATCGAGAAGCTGCATAAGGCAGGCGCGGATCTTTTCCGGATCAACATGAGCCATTCGAGCCACGACATGATGCGCGAGCTGATCGGCAAGATCCGTGCAGTCGAGGCACGCTCCGGCCGGCCGATCGGCATTCTGGCCGACCTCCAGGGGCCGAAGCTTCGCGTCGGCAAGTTCGCCAACACATCCGTCGAACTGAAAGCGGGCCAGACCTTCACGCTCGACAACCGCAGCGAGCCTGGTGACGACACCAGAGTCTACCTTCCGCATCCCGAAATTCTCGAAGCCGTCAAGCCGGGCGATCGCCTGCTGATCGATGACGGCAAGCTGCATCTCAAGGCCGTTGAATGCAACGGCACCAGCATCGTGACGACAGTCGTTGCTGGCAACAAGATCTCCGACAAGAAGGGCGTCTCGCTCCCGGATACGATCCTTGCGATCGGCGCCTTGACGGAGAAGGACCGCGTCGATCTCGACGCCGTGCTCGCCACCGGCAGTGTCGACTGGGTCGCGCTGTCCTTCGTGCAGCGGCCTGAGGATCTGGCCGAGGTGCGCAAGATCTCGCGCGGCCGGGTTGGGATCATGTCGAAGATCGAAAAGCCGCAGGCGCTGGAGCGGATCGATGAGATCATTGAGATGTCGGATGCGCTGATGGTGGCGCGCGGCGATCTCGGCGTCGAGATGCCGCTCGAAGCGGTGCCCGGCATCCAGAAGCAGTTGACCCGTGCCTGCCGTCGCGTTGGCAAGCCGGTGGTCGTCGCCACGCAGATGCTGGAATCGATGATCTCCGCCGCCGTGCCGACCCGCGCCGAAGTCTCCGACGTCGCGACCGCCGTCTTCGAAGGTGCGGACGCGATCATGCTGTCGGCCGAATCCGCGTCAGGCCAGTATCCGGTGGAGGCGGTGACCACGATGGCGTCGATCGCCAGCACGGTCGAGCAGGATCCGTATTATTCCAACATCATCCACGCCCAGCGCCCGAAGCCGGAGCCGACCGGAGCGGACGCCATTTCGCTCGCCGCGCGCGAGATCGCCGAGACGCTGAAGCTTGCGGCGATCGTCTGTTACACGGGCTCGGGCAATACCGGCCTGCGTGCCGCGCGCGAGCGGCCGGAAGTGCCGGTGCTGGCGCTGTCGCCGATCATCGAGACCGCGCGCCGGCTCTCGGTCGTGTGGGGCCTGCATTGCGTGGTGACGGAGGATGCGAGTGACCTCGACGACATGGTCAACCGCGCCTGCCGTATCGTGCACCACGAAGGCTTTGGTACGCCGGGCGATCGCGTCATTATTACGGCCGGCGTCCCCCTTGGCACGCCAGGCGCCACCAACATGCTGCGCATTGCGTATATCGCCTCGGACGGACAAAGCGGCGTCTAAGTTCTATTCAGCATCAACTGAATATCGACCGTCGCGTCTACCTCGGCGCGATGCGCCGTTCGACATCACGAGCAATCTTCTGCAGGTCGCGGGGCAATCCTGCGACCTTTTCAATTGCTGCGATCACCAGATCGGTGGCGACATAGTCCGGCTTGTGGCCGAGACCCTTGACCCAGACCAGTTCGGAGCTGGCGATGTCCCGGTTCAATCCCAGCGAATGCAGTTCCTCGTAGACGATGTCGTCGCTGTCGCCGGTGACGATCACCGTGGGCGCGGTGATCTCCTTGTAACGGGGCTGCGTCCTGCGCACGTAGACCAGCAGGTTGGCGACGTCCCGCGCATTGCTGCAGAAATTTTGCGGCCGCAGGACGAGAGGGATTGCGGCGCGCTCCGAGTATCCCTCCGGTACCGGATTGGGCTGGAAGACGTGCTCCACGCCGGCATCGAGCTGCATCAGGCCGGCGGGCAGGCTCAGCGTGTTGCAGAAGATCGGGCCGAGATAGGGAATGTTCGCGAGGTCATAATACCAGTCGATGCCGCCCGGCCAGGGATGTGTCGCGGGTGACAGGAAGACGAGGCCCTGGACCATGCTCTTGTGGCGGAGCGCCAAGCTCGCCGCGGTCGCGCCGCCGAAGGAATGGCCGATGATGATTGCACGACGGATGCCGCGCTTCTCGATAAGCTTGGCGATTGCGTCGGCCTGTCCATCGGGCGTCAGGTTCTGGTCGCCGCCGCGGTCGGAATAGCCGTGCCCGGGCCGATCGATGAACAGCATCTCGGCGCGCCCCTTGAGCGGTTCGAGGAATGCCATCATCGGATCGCGCAGGTTGCCGCTGGCGCCATGGATGAAGACGAGCGGCGGCAGATCCGCGCCTTCCGGTCGCGGCACATGGACGCTGTTGAGCCTGAGCCCGCCGACATCTATCAATTCACCTGTGTTGGGATAGCGCTCACTGATCTGCCGCGCCTGCCACTGGGTGAACAGGAACGCCAGGAAGAGCATGCCGAGGAGAATGGCAAAAAGGATGAAGACAAGCTTGAATGCAAAATACATGAATGAGAATAGGCCGGTTGAGAATCAGAACTGATACGAAGCCGATTGCATTCCGGTTCAGGTCTTCTGGCCGGCCAGCTTGTTCGTCAGTTCGATTAGCTGCTGCTGCGCTTCCCGGTCCGAGGGATAATAGGCGAGGTAGGCCTCCCATGCCTCGAGCGCCTGCCGGTCATGGCCGGTTTCCTGCAGGATGCCTGCAATGCCGGCAAGGGCGCCGATGTGGCGCGGTTCCAGTGCCAGAACACGGGCGCTGTCCGACATCGCCTTGGGATAATTGCCGAGCAGATAGTGGATGGTGGCGCGCCTATTCCAGCCCTCGGCGTAATCCGGGGCGAGCAGAGTGACCTGATCGAGAAAATCGAGCGCCGCGCCGTAACGCTTGTCGTTGACCGCGCGTGACGCGTTCTGCATCAGGAGATCGACCGTGGCGCTGCCCGAAAATGTGAAGACTTCGCGGATCTCGTTGGCGATACCGAGCGCCAGTTCGGTGCTGCGTTCTTTCTTCAGCCGGTCGAAAAGGCTGTCGAGGCGCTCAGCTTCCGTGGCGAGCGGGCCGGGAAGCTGTTCCTTGACGGTGGCGGGCTTGCTGCTCTTGGCACTGTCCTGTGCGTGTGCAGGCCCGAGTGCGGCCGCGAGGAGGAGAATCGAAATCGTGGACGTAATAAAGCGCATGGCGGGCATGCTAGCCCGCCATCGTGAATATTCAAAGGCAAAATGTCGTGAGCAGCCGGCGGCCGTTCAGCCCTGGCGGGCCTTGTAGCGCGGGTTCAGCTTGTTGATGATGTAAACCCGGCCCTTGCGGCGGACCAGCTGGTTTTCACGATGACGTGCCTTGAGCGCTTTCAGCGAGTTCTTGATCTTCATTGTTCTGATCCGCGAGGTTAGCAGGTTGATCCTGCTTCATTGACAATCAAAGGCGCGCCACTTCTTTAAGGTGCGCGCCCGAATTTGGTGAGGCATGTACCGTTTGAAGGAGGCGATGTCAACCTTCAAGGGCTCGAATTTCTAGGCCATCCGGCCTGATTTACACATGAAAAAGCCTGACGGCGCCGGCTTGTCGTTTGCGTTGGCTTGAATTGTTCAGTGCCCGCCGAAGGCAGTCTTCAGAAGTGAAAGCTGCGCCTGAACCGAATTCTGGTTGTTGGCAGCCGGCACGACCTGCTCGCCGGGGCGATAGATTTCCCGATCGAGCACAGCGACCCGGTTCTGCAGGCGTATCGACTTTTCGACGAGATCGCGGAAGTCGCCCGGCAGGTCGTTCCAGCCCGGAGCGGTGCGGTCGACATTGAACGTATCGAGGCGAACCTTCTTCTTCTCGTTGACGACCTGGTCGCGGGTCATCTCGCCATTGTTGATGGCACGCTGCAGCAGCAGCCAGGAGGCAACCTGCATGAGGCGGGTCGTCAGACGCATGGATTCTGCGGCGTAGAGTACCGATGCCATGCGCGGCAGGGCCTTGGACGCAAGGCGACCGGGTCCGTCGAGATAGCTGGCGGTCTCTTCGACCAGCGTCATCCCTTCGGAATAGAGTGCCTTGAACTGTGCGGACGACGCCGCGTGTCCGGCAAAACTGATTGTGTTGGCCCCGGTCTCAGACATTCATTTCATTCCCAAATACGCATCACAGTGGAAAGCAGCGAGAAGCTCCGATAGAACGAGGCCGAGAATGCTACCACTTGGACGTTTGCGCAAGCCGATTCTTAAGGAACGGTTAATCTCCACAACTAAACTTAAATGCCATGAAATTGCTCCACTTTCCCGCCAACAAAAAAAGAGCCGCGGAAAGCGGCTCTCAAGGTAAAACAGCGAGAAAAATCAGACGCTACCCGATGAAGGAAATTGTCTGAGTCCAGAAGCTCTGGATGTGATCAGTAATAACATGGAAAGGTTAACGAATGGTTAACGACCGGCCCGCGCCCGAAGAATAAGTCGCAACCACGGCGTTTGAAAGGCCGGATATCCTTCGTTTCCTCTGCATCATTCTTGCGTCAGCCTCTCATTGTCACGTGGTTTACATTGGGCGCGCTGTTCGGATTGTTGCGCAGGACGGTACCCCGTCAGTCGCGACACCTCTTCAATTCGGCGCAATCTTCCTCTAGTCTCCCGTCACGATTTGGGCGGATGGAAAGAGCGCATGGCAGGAGCAGGGTTTTTCGATCGGGATGAAGAGGGTGGCGAACCGACGTCCTATGGACGAAGACTTTCAAGCCCGATGTCCTACTTCTGGACCATGGTTATCTTCCTCATACTTGTCGGCTTTGCAGCCGCTATCCTGTTCAGGCAGGGCCGCGAGGCTTTCATCGCCAATCCCGGCCTCAATGGCCTGATTCTCGGCGTCCTGGGCATCGGCATCCTGCTCGCTTTCAACCATGTGTTGGCGCTCAGGCCCGAAGTGCGCTGGTTCAATTCGTTTCGTGCGGCAGGCAGTGCTGAAAAGGCGGGCCGCGAACCTGTCATGCTCGGGCCGATGCGGGCACTGATGTCGACGAGCCAGAGGGGCGCGCTGTCGCCGGCGGCGCTGCGGTCTATTCTCGATTCGATCGCAAGCCGGCTGGATGAGACCAGGGATACCACACGCTACCTCACAGGGCTTCTGATCTTCCTCGGTCTGCTCGGAACCTTCTGGGGTCTGCTCGGCACGATCGGATCGATCAACACCGTCATCCAGGGGCTCGATCCCGGCTCCGGCCAGACGGCAGATATTCTCAACACCCTCAAGCAAAGCCTGTCGGCGCCCCTCACCGGCATGGGCACGGCGTTTTCGTCATCGCTCTTCGGCCTTTCGGGCTCGTTGGTGCTGGGTTTCCTCGACCTTCAGGCGGGTCGCGCCCAGAATCGCTTCTATAACGAACTGGAAAACTGGCTGTCGTCGGTGACCGATGTCAGCCACGACTTCGCGCCGGCGCTTGTCGAAGGTGCCGGCACGGGTTCGACCGAGGAGCTGAAGTCGCTCTCCGAACAGCTGGTGAAGATCAGCCAGGAAGGCGGCAGCACGCAGCGTTCGACCGCCGCCATGGCCTCGCTCGCCGAGGGCATCCAGGGTCTGGTGCGCAACATGCGGACGGAGCAACAGATGTTGCGCGACTGGATTGAGGCGCAGCAGGAGGAATCCAAGGCACTGAGGCGCACGCTCGACCAACTGACCGACAAGATCGGGGGCAAGTAGCATGGCCTTGCGTCGCAAGGGCGGCCGTGAGCGCACCGTCGATTACTGGCCGGGTTTCGTCGATGCGCTGTCGACGATTCTGCTCGCCATCATGTTCCTGCTCACCGTGTTCGTGCTTGGGCAGTTCATCCTGAGCCGGGAAATCTCCGGCCGCGATGAAGTGCTGGAACGGCTCAACAACCAAATCAACGAACTGACCGAACTCCTGGCGCTCGAGAAGGGCGGCAAGCAGGATCTCGAGGATTCCTTCGCCAATCTCCAGTCGCAACTCATGTCGGCGGAGACCGAGCGGTCGCGGCTGCAGAAGATCCTCGAGCAGGGAAGCGGCGATTCGAATGCCGCCAATGCCCGCATCGGCACGCTGAAAGAGGAACTGTCCCAGCAGAAGGACGTCAGCCAGCAGGCCTTGAGCCAAGTCGAACTGCTCAACCAGCAGATCGCGGCGCTCAGGGCGCAGATCGCCGCCGTCGAACAGGCGCTCCAGGCGTCCGAGTCCAGGGACAAGTCGTCCCAGACCAAGATCGCCGATCTCGGCCGCCGGCTCAATGTGGCGCTCGCCCAGCGCGTCCAGGAGCTCAACCGCTACCGGTCCGACTTCTTCGGGCGGTTGCGTGAGATCCTCTCCGATCGCGAAAATATCCGCATCGTCGGCGACCGCTTCGTGTTCCAATCCGAGGTGCTGTTCCCGTCGGGCGGCAACGAGCTCAACGATGCCGGCAAGGCGGAGATGTCCAAGCTCGCCCAGGCGCTGCTCGATCTTGCCAAGGAAATCCCGGCCGAAATCAACTGGGTGCTGCGCGTCGATGGCCATACCGACAACGTGCCGCTCTCCGGCACCGGCAAATATGCCGACAACTGGGAGCTCTCATCGGCGCGCGCGACCTCGGTGGTGAAATTCCTGATCTTGCGGGGCGTGCCGGCTGACCGGCTGGTGGCGGCGGGTTTCGGCCAATATCAGCCGATCGCGGAAGGCGACAGCGACGAGGCGCGCAACCAGAACCGCCGCATCGAACTGAAACTGACCGAGAAGTAACGTCTACTCGCGCAGCAATGCGGTGAAGACGATCGCGATGCCCATGACGACGGCGATCTTCCAGAAGTCGCGGCGCTGGCGCAGGCCCGGTACGTTGAACGGCCAGATAAGGTGGAGAAGCATCAGGAAGATACCGAGGAGCGGGACGATTTTTGTCAATTTTCTCCGGTCCTTAGTGGGTATATGCCATATTATCGGCGCCTTTGGTGGCGAAGCCGTCGAGCCTTCCCTCTATTTGGAGTGTGCGGCCGTGTCACGTAGATTTAAGTCGCACGAATCGGGTCGCTCCGCCAATGCATAATAGCTGTGAAGGTGGCCGGGTTGGTTTTACGCCACGCGCCATTCGGAATCAGTTCGAGACAACCTGAAGCACGAAGAGTTATGCCGCATGAGACAGAATCTGTTTTCCGTTTTGGCACTCCTGATCGGAACCCTATTCCTGTTTCTCGGCAACGGTCTGCACAGTCTGCTGATGCCCATGCGTGGGGCCAATGAGGGCTATTCGGAAACCGTACTCGGCTTCTTCGGCACATCCTGGGCGGCGGGCTTCGTGCTCGGCTGCATCTTTGCGCGGCGGCTGGTCAAGCGGGTCGGCCATGTCCGCGCCTTTTCGGGTTTCATCTCGATCATCGCGATCACGGCACTGACCACCGGCATCGTGGTCGATGAAAATGTCTGGATATTTTCGCGCGCCGTCACCGGTTTTTCGTCGGCGGCGACCGTGATGATCATCGAGAGCTGGCTCAACGAGCGGGCGACGAACGAGAGCCGGGGCATGATCTTCTCGTTCTACATCTCGATCACGCTGATCGGCGTCGTGGGTGGCCAGATGGCCGTTGCGGGCGCGGATATCAATGGCCAGACGCTGTTCCTGCTGGCGGGCATATTCTATTGCTTCGCGATGCTGCCGACGCTTGTTTCCAACGCGCAGACGCCCAAGCCGCTCAACGAGCTGAAGCTCGATCTGGTTGCGCTGTACCGGAACTCGCCGGTGTCGTTTGTCGGCATCCTCTTGGTGGGCATCGCCAACGGTGCGTGGGGTACGCTGGGCGCCGTGTTCGGTGCGAAGGCGGGTCTTTCTCCCGGCGACATCGCTATCATGATGACGATCACGATCTTCGCCGGTGCGGCGATGCAGATCCCGGCGGGCCGGATGTCCGACCGGATGGACCGGCGTTACGTGCTTGCGATCCTGTCCGGCGTCTCGTTTCTCGCAGGCTTCCAGCTTTTCGTCGTGCGGCCCGAAAACGTGACGACCCTGCTGATCCTGATCGGCGTCTATGGCGCTACGGCCTATGCGCTCTATCCGATCGCGGTGGCGCATGCCAACGACTTTGCCAAGTCATCGGACTTTGTGGCGATCTCCGGCGGGTTGCTGCTGCTCTACGGCATCGGCACGGTGATCGGACCCTCGGTCGGCGGTCCGGTCATGCAGTATATGGGGCCCTATGCGCTGTTCGCGGTCACGGCGGTTTCCCATTTCCTGATCGTCGTCTACGCACTGCTGCGCTCGCGGATGCGGGCACCGGTTCCGGTCGGCGAGCGTGACAGCTACCAGTCGGTTTCCTCGGGGACGACGGTGACGCCCGAAAGCCTTTCGCTCAGCCCGCGCGCGCAACCCTTGCCGGAAAGCGAGGATGCCGCTAACCTTCCGCGCAGCGATAAAGGAGCGGAACCGGCATGAGCCTGTTCGACGAAGACAAGCCGATCAAGAAGCCGGGCCACGAGATCGGCTCCGATATCTCATTGCTGTCCGTCGACGAACTCAAGTCGCGGATAGCGATCCTGCAGGCCGAGATCGCGCGGCTGGATGCCGAGATCGCTGCCAAATCCTCCAGCCGCAATGTCGCGGAGAGTCTCTTCAAGAAATAGCGGGGCTCGACATGAAGGCCACGCGTGCCCTGGGACCATTTCGACATTTCATGGGCCGCCCCAAGCTGGTGGCCGCGATCGTTTTCGGGATCGTGGTCTATTGGCTGGTCCCTGTCAGTGGCTTCGACATCGCGACACGCTCGCTCATCGCGTGGAACGCGGCAGTTGTGCTTTTCCTGGTGCTCGCGGGAATTGCCATGCGCCGAGCCACGGGCGAATCCATGCGCAAGCATGCACAAGAATTGGATGAGGGGCACTATACCGTCCTCACCATGGCCTTTGTTGCCGCGACCGCGAGCCTGGCCGCGATTGTCTTCGAACTCATAAATCTCCGCAATCATCCGGGTGCTGACGCCGTCCTCTATATCGGCCTGTCCGGCCTAACGATCCTGACGGCGTGGAGCTTCATCCACGTCATCTTCACGGAACATTATGCTCACGAATTCTACGTCGACCGGGATCGAAATACGGCCGACATCCAGGAGAGCCAGGGGTTGAAGTTTCCGGGCACGAAGGAGCCCGACTATCTGGATTTTCTCTACTTCACCTTCACCATCGGCGTGGCCAACCAGACGGCCGATATCGCGATCGAATCCCGCGCCATGCGCGTGCTGGTCCTAGTCCATTCGATCATTTCCTATTTCTTCAACACCATTATTCTGGCGCTGACGATCAACATCGCGGCAAGCCTGCTTCAGAAATGAGCGAGAGACATGCGCAGCATGCGCCGGATTGCCCGGGCAGGGAATTCGGCCTAATAGGGTTGCTCATAAAGACTGAGAAAGAAGACGAATGATTTCCAGGGCGCTCAAGGCGCAGCTGCGTGCGCAAAGACTTGCCGCACGCGATGCCATTCCCAGCGAAAGCCGCATAGAAAAAAGCCTTGTCATGGCGGAAGCGGGCGGCGCCGCGATCGACTTCGTGCCCGGCACGGAAGTCTCCGGCTTTTTTCCGATCAAGTCGGAAGTCGATGTCCGGCCGCTCATGCAGCGGCTGAAGGACAAGGGCGCGAGCCTCTCGGTGCCTGTCGTCGTCGACAAGCAAACGATCGTCTTTCGCGAACTGGTTGCCGGCGTTCCGCTTGTCAGCACCGGTTTCGGCACGTTCGGTCCGGGGCCGGATGCCAGGGTCGTCGATCCCGAGATCATGCTTGTTCCGATGTCGGCCTTCGATCGTATCGGGCACCGTATCGGCTATGGCGCGGGTTTCTACGACCGGGCGATTTCGCGTCTCCACGACATGGGCCGTCAGCCTCGGCTGATCGGCGTCGCCTTCGATTGCCAGGAGATCGAGGTGATCCCGGCTGAGGATCACGACGTCGCGCTCGATGCGATCCTGACCGAAAGCGGTTTCAAGGTCTTCGGGAAGGAACTGGCATGAGGCTGCTCTTTCTCGGAGACATGGTGGGGCGGACCGGACGGCAGGCGGTGTTTGATCGGCTGCCCGGCCTGATATCGGACTTCAGGCTCGATTTTGTCATCGTCAATGGCGAGAATGCGGCGGGCGGCTTCGGCATCACAGAGGACATTCTTAATTCGACGATCGGCGCGGGTGCCGACGTGATGACCACGGGCAACCATGTCTGGGACCAGCGCGAGGCGCTGATCTTCGCCGACCGCCACGACCAGTTCCTGCGGCCGGCCAATTATCCCGCCGGCACGCCGGGCAAGGGGGCGGGCGTCTTCATGGCGCGGAACGGCGCGCGGGTCCTCGTTGCCAATATCATGGGGCGGGTGTTCATGAGCCCCGATCTCGACGATCCGTTCAAGGCGGCCGAGAACATTCTTGCGGCTTGTCCGCTCGGCGAGCAGGCCGATGCCGTCGTCTTCGATTTTCACGCCGAGGCGACGAGCGAAAAGCAGTGCTTCGGGCATTTCGTCGATGGCCGCGCAAGCTTCGTCGTCGGAACCCACACCCATGTGCCCACCGCCGACCACCAGATCCTGAATGGCGGGACGGCCTATCTCTCGGACGCGGGCATGTGCGGCGACTATGATTCCTCGCTCGGCATGGAGAAGGAGGAGCCGCTCAACCGGTTCCTCTCCAAGGTGCCGCGCGGCCGCTTCGAGGCGGCATCCGGTCCAGCGACGATCTGTGGCGTCGGCGTGGATATTTCCGATCGCACGGGGCTCGCGGAGAATATCGCACCGCTCCGGCTTGGCCCGCGCCTCAAGGAGACCGTGCCGGACTTCTGGTCCTAGTACGGCCGTAAAGCCTATTGGATAACGCCATTGTGAGCGGCCGCCGGGATTTTCAGGGTGGACGATCGTATGATGGTGCCGCATCTTTCGCAGCTGCGACAAGGCTGAATGGAGGTATGCGATGCTCCGATGGCTTTTATCGGCACTTGCTGCCGTAGGATTCCTCGTCTCCGTAGCGCATGCTGAGGACGCCAAACCCCGACATTTCAGCCAGTGCCAGGCGATTGCCGGCAATCTGCCAGGCGCGACCTTCGCCCGTTTCGAGCCCAGCGCCGATTCGATCAAGTCGCAGCCGGCGGCGATGACCGATGAGCCGGTGACGATCACCTATCTCGGACATTCCACATTCTACATCCAGACGCCGGGTGGCGTGACGATCGCCACGGACTACAATGGCTGGTACAAGCCGCCGGTCCGGCCCATGGTCGCGACCATGAATCACGCGCATACCACCCACTATACGCTGACGCCCGACCCCGGAATCCAGCATGTGCTGCATGGCTGGAGCGACACACCGGGCGAGGCAATCAAGCATGAGCTGATGGTGGACGATACGTTCATCCGCAACGTGACGACCGATATCCGAAGGTGGGGCACGTTCGAGGAAAACGGCAACTCGATCTTCATCTTCGAGGTCGCGGGGCTCTGCATCGGCCATCTCGGCCATCTGCATCACGAACTCGCTGAAGGACATTATGCCGAGATCGGCAGGCTCGACGTGCTGATGGTGCCTGTCGATGGCGGGCTGACCATGGGCAAGCAATCAATGAGCAAGGTGGTGCAGCGGCTGCGGTCTTCGGTGATTCTGCCCATGCATCGCCGTGGTCCGGTGATCGACGATTTCCTCGGCATGTTCGGCTCCGGATATGACGTGTTCAGATCGCCCGAGGATACGATACAGGTGTCTGTCCGCTCGCTGCCGAAGAAGCCCACGATCTATGTCCTGAAGGGAGTTTGACCGAAATCCGAACCCGAAACGCGCCCACACCCTCTTGAACACAGCCTTTTCCGGCAATATAAGGCCGCCTCTAGGGAAAACAGGACGCATAGGGGTGCCATGGCCGGCCATTCACAGTTCAAGAACATCATGCACCGCAAGGGCAAGCAGGACGGCATCCGTTCGAAGATGTTCTCCAAGCTCGCGCGCGAAATCACCGTTGCCACCAAGGCCGGCTTGCCCGACCCGACGATGAACGCCGCACTTCGCCTGGCAATCCAGAACGCCAAGGCGCAATCGATGCCGAAGGACAATATCGACCGCGCTATCAAGAAGGCCTCCGGCGCCGATGCGGAGACTTACGACCAGGTCCGCTATGAGGGCTATGGTCCCGGCGGTATCGCCGTCATCGTCGAAGCCCTGACCGACAACCGTAATCGCACGGCCTCCAATGTCCGTTCGATCTTCACCAAGGGCGGCGGCGCACTCGGCGAAACCGGCTCTGTGTCGTTCTCCTTCGACCATGTCGGCGAGATCGTCTATCCGCTCTCCGCTGGCGATGCCGACAAGGTGATGGAAGCGGCGATCGAGGCCGGCGCCGATGACGTCGAGACCGATGAGGAAGGGCACTACGTCTATTGCGCCTTCGAATCGATCAACGAAGTGTCCAAGGCACTCGAAGCCCAGCTCGGCGAAGCCTCGACGGTCAAGGCGATCTGGCGGCCGCAGAACTCCATTCCGGTCGATGAAGAGCGCGCGCAATCGCTGATGAAGATGACCGACTCGCTTGAAGACGATGACGACGTGCAGAATGTCTATACCAACATGGACATTCCCGAGGACGTCATGGCCAAGCTTTCGGCCTGAGCCTGAGCGCGATCAGAAATTAGCCCGGAGCGAGAGATCGCTCCGGGCTTTTTCATGCCGCCTTGCGGACGATCGTGTCGAGGCCGGCGAAGAGATCGATCGATCTCAGCCGCGCATCGACATCTGATATCGGCATCGAGATGATCAGTTCATCGATGCCCGTGACCCGGATGAAATCGGCGAGGTCACGCTCGGCGGCCTTCGGCGAGCCGACGATCGCATATTGCAGCGTGTGCTCGACATTGTACCTCTCGCTCTCGGTCCAGTGCTCGTCCATGTTTTCCACCGGCTTGGGGAAATAGCCGCGCGCATTGCGCCGGAGATTGATGAACTGCAGCTGGGCCGAGGTGAAATGATATTTGGCCTCGGCATCGGTATCGGCCACGACGCCCATGATGCCGGCCATGACGTAAGGCTTGTCCAATTGCGCCGAGGGCTGGAAGCGCTCGCGATAGATGGCGATCGCATCCATCAGTGCGTCCGGCGCGAAATGCGAGGCGAAGGCATAGGGCAGGCCGAGAGCGGCGGCGAGATGCGCCGAATAGAGGCTGGAGCCCAGCAGCCAGATCGGCACATTGGAATCGACGCCCGGCATGGCGAGAATCTGCTGGCCATCCTCGACCGGCCCGAACAGGCGCTGCAGTTCCTGGATGTCGTTGGGGAATGTATGGGCGCCTGCGTCCAGATCGCGGCGCAAGGCCCGCGCGGTTCGCATATCGGTGCCCGGCGCGCGGCCGAGGCCGAGATCGACACGGCCCGGAAACAGTGCAGCCAGCGTACCGAACTGCTCGGCAATCACCAGCGGCGCATGGTTCGGCAGCATGATGCCGCCCGAGCCGATGCGGATCTTGGAGGTCGCATGGCCGACGTGGCCGATCAGCACCGAGGTCGCGGAACTTGCGACCGCCGGCATGCCATGGTGTTCGGCAAGCCAGTAGCGCAGATAGCCCGCGTCCTCGGCGGCTTTCGCCATGCGGGCGGTGTTGCGGAAGCTTTCTTCGACAGTGCCGCCTTCGACGACCTGCGAGAGGTCGAGAATGGAAAAGGGGATCATGCTCAAATCCTTGGGAGGAGAATTCGACCTGACTTGGGTATGCGCGGTGGCGGAGTCAAGGATGGGGCGCGGCCGGACTACTTTACGATCTTGTCCCATGGTTGCGCATACGGCGTGAATTCCTCTACCTGACCCATGTTCTGTTGGGCGTAGGAGTAGAGTTCGGAATCAAAGCAGATGGTAAAGCGATAGTCAGCGTGCTCGCCGTCGTTGAATTTCATCTGGAACTCGAAGAACCTAGCCTCGACCCGTCTGCCATGCAGAACTGTTGCCAGCAAATGGATGAGGACATCCAGGGTTTCTTCGTCGAAAGCTGCGACCGCAATTTCGGCACTCTCTTTGGAAAATCGATTGTCGCCCATGCGAAGTTTGAGAATCTGCGGTTTTGCCTGATAATCGATCCTGGAGTTTGGCCGCTTCCGAAGCTGCGTGAGATCTTCCCAAATCTGGACATGGTTTTCATACGTTACGTCTATGCTGGCGCTGTCCTGCCACACCTTGATATGCTGGTTCTTTCTGAGCGTTTCAAAGCTCATTGTTGCGACCTTTTTGCAGCGCGGATTGACCAATGTTTCCAAAGTTGTCGTCGCCAAGCAAGTGCTTGTCGATTCATTCTTAGAGATGAGACATGCCATGAACCTTGAAACCAACAAACGGAATGTCATTGCCTTCTACGAAATGATGTTCAACGAGTGCCGGCCGCGCGAGGCGATCGAGCGTTATGTCGGCGACGAATATATCCAGCACAATCCGCATGTTGCGACGGGCAAGGAGGGCTTCATCGCCTATTTCGAGCGGATGTCGAAGGAATGGCCGGGCAAGATGGTGACCGTGAAACGTGCCATCGCCGAGGGCGATCTCGTCGTACTTCATTGCCATCAGCATTGGCCCGGCGATCACGATTATGCCGGGATCGACATCTTCCGCCTCGATGATAATGGCAAGATCGTCGAGCATTGGGACGTGCTGCAGGTGTTGCCCGAGCACTCCGAAAATCCGAACGGCATGTTCTGAAACCAAGAGGCCGCGGACGATGCCGCAGCCTTTCGTTTGAATGACGGCCGTGATCAGCCGGCCTTGCGCCACTGGTTGTCGGCTTCCTCAGCCAACTGGAACTGGCCGATGCGGCCATCCATTTCGCCGGCTTCCTGCGCCAGTTGATGGATAGAGGCGGTGGTTTCCTCGACCATGGCGGCGTTCTGTTGTGTCATGGTTTCGATCTCGTTCACCGTGGTGTTGATCTCGCGCAATGTCTCGGCTTCCTCGCGGGTCGATTCCATCATCGCGGCAATCTGCACATTGATCGCCTCGACATGGCCGCCGATGCCCTTGAGCGCCTTGCCGGCCTTCTCGACCATCGACACGCCGGCCTCGACCTCGGTCGTGGATTTCGACAACAGGTCGGTGATTTCCTTGGCGGCCTTCGCGGAGCGTTGTGCGAGTTCGCGTACTTCCTGGGCGACGACCGCGAAACCCTTGCCGGAATCGCCGGCGCGGGCCGCCTCGACGCCGGCATTGAGCGCAAGAAGGTTTGTCTGGAAGGCGATCTCGTCGATCACCGAGATGATCGTGTTGATCTGCTGCGAGGAACCCTGGATGGCTTCCATCGCCTTGATGGTCTGTTCCATGATGTCGGCCGACGCCTGGGTGCCGGCATTGGCATCGCGGGCGATCTTGCTCGCATCCTCGGCGCGGGCCATCTGCTGCTTGACCGCCTTGGTGATCTGGTCGATTGCCGTCGCCGCTTCGCTGACCGACGCCGACTGGCGTTCCGTGCGCTCGGCGAGTTGGTCGGCGGAGGAGCGCATTTCCTCGGTGCCGGCGCGCATAGCGTTAGAGTTGCGGCTGATCGCGGCCAGCGCCTCGGCGAGCTGGTCGACGGATGCGTTGAAATTGTGCCGCAGACCTTCGAGCGCCGGCGGAAAAGCCTGGTCGATCTGGTAGGCGAGATCGCCGCTTGCCATGCGGGTGAGGCCTTCGCCGAGTGCGGAGACGACCGATTGCAGCGTCTGGGCTTCGCGCTGCTGTTCCTCGATACGGCTGCGGCGGCCCTCTTCTTCAGCGACCTGGGCCGCCCTGGCCTGGGACTCCAGCACGCGCTGGGCCAGCAGTGAGTCACGGAAGCTCGAAAGCGCCCGCGACATTGTGCCGAGCTCGTCCTTTCGAGACGCGCCCTTGACTGTAATGTTCAGATCGCCGCTGGCGACAGCTTCGGTCGCGGTGGCGAGCTTGCCGAGCGGGCCGAACATATGGCGCAGCACGAACCAGGCAATGGCCGAGGTAACGGCAAGAACGAGCGTTCCGACAAGGGTCAGAAGGCCTGCGATCTGGAGGGATCCAGCCTGGAGTTCGCTATCGAGCACGCTTTCCGAGATCAGGTATTTCGCATTGTCTTCGACAAGCGGCATGCTGAAGCTGGTGGCCGAGCCATCGGCGCGAGCGAATGCGGCAACCGTCATGGCGGTATCGGCGAGCGCCGCATCCTTGTAGGCGTAGGCGGCGGCATCGACTGTCACGAGCTGGCCGGCGTCGTTGAGGCCGATCACGGTTCCATCGGCGGTAATGATGTTGGTCTTTTCGGAACTGCCGGCCGGGATACCCATCGACAGGATATTGCCGATCACATCGTCGCGGACCTGGAAGATGAAGATGCCGCGCAACTGGCCCAGATTGACCAGTGGGACAGCGGCATAGATATCGGACTTGCCGGTTTCCTTGTTCATCATCAGGCCGGAGAATGCGCCGGGCACTTCATCCGTCTCGGCCTTTTTCACGTTCGCCATGGTCTCGGCGAAGACCTTGCCGAGGCCGCTTTCGACGAAGCGGGTATCGGTGGCATTCTCGGCGAAGGTGTCGGCCTTCTTGTAGGAATAGATGATGTTGCCCTTGGCATCGAGCATCAGCATGTCCTTGAAGGGCGTCGCGGCAAGGACCTTGGCGAGTTGCGGCTGCAGTTCCTCATGGGCGGAATAATAGTAGCCGCCGGGACCTTCCGGCTTGATCAGCTTCTCGCGTTCTTCGGCAGGGTTTGGATTGCCGCTGACGAAAAACTTCTGCAGTTCCTTCTTGGCATCGCCGGGCGTCTTGTCGAGCGTTTTCCAGCCGCTTTTCAGATTGACCATCGATTTGCCGAGCGATTCGATCTTGGCGAGCGAGGAAGCCTGGTCGCTGATCTGGTTCAACTGACTCGAGAGGTTCGACGACCGGAAGGTCAGAATGCTCTGCATCGAGGTCTTGGTCTGGTCGAGGAAGATCGTGTTGGAGCTATAGTAGCTGAGCAGCGCGAGCGCCGTCTCCGAGATGACGATCAACACAAGGAAGACCGCGATAACTTTTCCCTGGAGGGAATGTAGAAGTCTGGGCATTGACGGCTCCATCACGTGGCGGCGCGGCGGAACGACGTGGACCTTCCGGGAAGGAGGCATCTGGTGGCCGGTGGTCATGCGTTCCCCGAGGCAGTTTTCTGCCTTCTTCGAAGATCGATTCTTCGCGGGAAACCGCTTAATTCGTGGTTAATTTTCAGACGCTTGATCTCTGTTATTTCAAATTTTATTGAATTTTTTAGGCGCGAGCCGCCGTTGGGCAAATGGCGGACCGGTCAAGGGCGTCGTATAAGGTCTCCATGAACAGCTTGATTCGAATAATCGGCATCGATCCCGGCCTTCGCCGCACCGGCTGGGGCGTCATCGAAACGCTCGGCAATTCCCTCAGATTCGTGGCGTCCGGCACGGTTACATCCGACGACAAGGCGGATCTCGCGTCACGGCTTTGCCAGCTTCATGATGGGTTGTCCGACGTGCTGCATATCCACAAACCGGATGAAGCGGCGGTCGAGCAGACCTTCGTCAACAAGGATGCAGTCGCGACATTGAAGCTCGGCCAGGCGCGGGGCATCGCCATGCTGGTGCCGGCGCGCGCCGGCCTGCCGGTCGCGGAATATGCGCCGAATGCGGTCAAGAAGGCGGTGATCGGCGTCGGTCATGGCGAGAAGCAGCAGATCCATATGATGCTGAAAGTGCTGATGCCGAAAGCTCAGTTTGTCGGCAACGACGCGGCCGACGCGCTGGCCATTGCCATCTGCCATGCCCACCATATGGGCGGTGCGCGGGCGCGGTTGAAGATCGCCAATCTCTGATTTGTTCTTGACTTGTTCTGTTTGGCGTGACAAGTAATACCGCAGAGGTATTACCATGCGCGTGACTGAAAAAGGCCAGGTTACAATTCCCAAGGACATCCGGGACCATTTTGGCATCAAGCCGGGTTCGGAGGTCGAATTCATTGCATCCGAGAGGGGCGCGCTTCTCGTCAAATCCGATGCAACGACATCATCCGAACGCCGCGAGCGAATTGAGGATTGGGCAAAACAGGTCGAAGGGACGTTCGATCTGGATGGAATGACGACCGATGAGTACATGATATGGCTGCGAGGCGAGCGCGATGACCTCGACCCTCGTTGATACGAACGTCCTGATCGACATGCTGGGGCCGGCTACCGGGCACAGGGCGTGGTCATTAGGGGCGTTGGAGCGTTGCATTGAAGATGGCGTTCTCGTCGTCAATCCCGTCATCTGGGCCGAACTCGCGTCCTCACCCTTGTCGGAAGCCGAGCTCTCGTCAGTATTCGGCATGCTTGCACTGAAGCGGGAGGCCCTTCCTTTCGAGGCGGCGTTCGCCGCGGGTAAGGCTCACCGGCGATACCGGCTTGCAGGCGGACTTCGTGAACGGACGCTGCCGGATTTTTTTATCGGTGCGCATGCCGAGTTCGGTGGCCATCGCTTGCTCACACGGGATGGACCCAGGTATTCAAGCTATTTCCCGGCCATAGAACTGATCACACCCGAAACCCATCCCTGAAAGTGCTGACATGATTGGAAAACTGAAAGGCACGGTCGAGGAAATCGGCGAGGATTACGTACTCGTCGATGTGCATGGCGTCTGCTACGTCGCCTTCTGCTCGTCGCGCACGCTCGGCCGAATCGGCTCGGTGGGGGAAGCGGCGGTGCTGTTCATCGAGACCTATGTGCGCGAGGATCAACTCAAGCTTTTCGGCTTCATGACGGCGCTCGAGCGCGAGTGGTTCCGCCTGTTGCAGATCGTCCAGGGCGTCGGCTCGAAGGTGGCGCTTGCCGTGCTCTCGACGCTGACGCCCTCCGAACTCGCCAATGCGATCGCGCTGCAGGACAAGACGGCAATTTCGCGGGCGCCGGGCGTCGGACCCAAGGTCGCGATCCGTATCCTGACCGAACTCAAGACCAAGGCGCCGGCTTTTGCGGGCGAATCGATCAATATCGGCCTGAAGCAGGAGATCGGCGAAGGCGTGGCGGCTGCTCCCGTGTCGGATGCCGTCTCGGCGCTCACCAATCTCGGTTATTCCCGCGACCAGGCGGCCAACGCGATTGCCACGGCGCTGAGGAATGGGGGCGAGGGTGCGGATAGCGCCAGGCTGATCCGGTTGGGTCTGAAGGAACTGGCGCGGTGATTGGTTTCAAGGTAGGATTTCCTTACTTTTTCAGAATTGTAAGGACGGATTAGTCACATGGGTCTTGTTACCATAACCTCGAAGGGGCAGATGACGCTTCCCAAGCAAATTCGGGACGAGTTGCAGATACTGCCGGGCGACCAATGCTACGTTTGGGTGCGTGGCGGCGACATCGTCGTGATGCCAAAAAACAAGAATTTCAACGATCTTGCGGGACTGCTAGGAAAGCCACCCAAAGGCGCTGGATCAACTTTAGAGGAAATCGATAAGGCCGTCGAAGAGGCAGCCGGCCGCCATGTGCTTGGTTTAGAGGATGACGACGAATAATGGCTCGCATCGGTCTGGATACTAATGTCCTTATTCGTTTT
The DNA here is from genome assembly GCF_964254105.1 of Rhizobium sp. LjRoot254. Lineage (NCBI taxonomy): Bacteria > Pseudomonadati > Pseudomonadota > Alphaproteobacteria > Hyphomicrobiales > Rhizobiaceae > Rhizobium > Rhizobium sp. LjRoot254. The sequence continues at coordinate 105,745 of NZ_CAXUSM020000001.1, forward strand.
GTCGTGCACGACGACGATGTTCAGGAGCGAGCCGCCGCGAGGCTCTTCAACGAACTTGCTTCTGACGATGTTCTGTATGTCAATCTTATCGTCGTGCTGGAAGCGGTATGGACGCTGCGGAGAATGTACGGCTATTCGCGAGAGCAATGCCTGGGTTTTGTGGAACTGCTGCTGGAACAGCGCTCGGTTGAATTGGATGAGCACGAGATCATCGGTCACGCTCTTTTGGAGTCACGGGAATCTGGGGCCGATTTTGCGGATACACTGGTTGGAGAGTTCAATCGAATTGCCGGTTGCAGTCTGACATACACTTTCGACATCAAAGCCGCCCGCAAGGTGCCCGGCATGGAACTCCTGCAATGACCGGCCCCAATGCCCTGCTGACGCCCGAGCGGCGTGGCGACGATATCGATACGGCGCTTAGGCCGCAGTCGCTCGATGAATTCACAGGCCAGGCGGAGGCGCGCGCCAATCTCAAGATTTTCATCGAGGCGGCCAAGAATCGCGGCGAGGCGCTGGACCATGTACTGTTCGTCGGCCCGCCCGGGCTGGGCAAGACGACGCTTGCCCAGATCATGGCGAAGGAACTCGGCGTCAATTTCCGTTCGACCTCGGGTCCCGTCATTGCCAAGGCTGGCGATCTCGCGGCGTTGCTGACCAATCTCGAGGAGCGCGACGTGCTCTTCATCGACGAAATCCATCGGCTCAACCCGGCGGTCGAGGAAATCCTCTACCCGGCGATGGAGGACTACCAGCTCGACCTCATCATCGGCGAGGGCCCCGCTGCCCGGTCGGTGAAGATCGACCTTTCGAAATTCACGCTTGTCGCCGCGACCACGCGCCTGGGCCTGCTGACCAATCCGCTGCGCGACCGGTTCGGTATTCCGGTGCGGCTCAATTTCTATACCGTCGAGGAACTGGAGCTCATCGTGCGCCGGGGCGCGCGTATCATGGCTCTTCCGATCACGAACGAAGGTGCCAGGGAAATCGCGCGGCGGGCGCGGGGCACGCCGCGTATCGCCGGCCGGCTGCTGCGCCGGGTGCGTGATTTCGCCGAGGTCGCCAGGGTTGAAACGGTGGATCGGAAGGTCGCAGACGAGGCGCTGACCCGGCTCGATGTCGACCATATGGGTTTCGACCAGCTCGACCGGCGCTACCTCAACATGATTGCGATGAATTTCGGCGGCGGGCCGGTGGGGATCGAGACGATCTCGGCGGGCCTGTCCGAGCCGCGCGATGCGATCGAGGACATTATCGAGCCCTATCTTATCCAGCAGGGTTTCATCCAGCGTACACCGCGCGGCCGTGTTTTGACTGCAAATGCGTGGAAACATCTGGGCCTCAACCCGCCGCCAAACCTTGCAGCGACGCAGTTCGCGCTTTTCCAGGATGAGGATTGATTGCTCACACGTCGCGGGTTCCTGAAGTTCGTCCTGCGCGGTGCGATTCTGGCTGCGGCCATGGTCGGCTATCCGCTTTCCGAGGTCATGGCGCGTCCACGAATCCAGGAGTACAAGCTCACGCCGCCGAACTGGACGCCCGGGCTCAAGCTGAAAATCGCCGTCATCTCCGATATCCACGCTTGCGAGCCGTGGATGAGCGCGGAACGCATCAAAGGCATATGCGACCGGGCCAATGAACTCGATGCGGACCTGATCCTGCTGCTCGGCGATTATGTCAGCGGCATGAACTTCGTGACGGACTATGTCCATTCCCAGGATTGGTCCAAGGCCATGGCGGGCCTCAGGGCGCCGCTCGGTGTGCATGCGATCCTCGGCAATCACGATTATTGGGAGGACCTGACCTTCCAGCGTGACCCATCGCAGGCGACGTTCGCGGAGAAAGCGCTGCGCGCGATCGGCATTCCAGTTTACGTCAACGAGGCCGTCCGGCTCGAAAAGGACGGCCACCCGTTCTGGCTCGCGGGCCTGGGTGATCAATCCGCCATGCGTCCGGGCCGAAGATTCAACCGCACGCGATGGATGGGCATGGACAAGCTGCCGGCGACGCTTGCGCAGGTGACCGACATGGCGCCGGTCATCCTGCTCGCGCATGAGCCGGACATCTTCCCCCAAGTTCCGCCACGTGTTTGTCTCACGCTTTCCGGCCACACGCACGGAGGACAGATCAATGTCTTCGGCTGGAAGCCGGTCGTGCCGTCGCGCTACGGCCCGCGATATGCCGGCGGCCATGTCGTGGAAGACGGCATGCACATCATCGTCTCGCGCGGGCTCGGCTGCTCGATAGCGCCCGTGCGCTTCATGGCGCCGCCAGAGATCGTGCTGCTGGAACTCGGTTAGTCGAGGGGCGGTGAAGCACGCCGCAGCCGTCCGAGCAAGCGGCGCAGGGCGGGCGCGCCGATGAGAAGATAGAGACCAAGCGGCCAGCCGATAAGCGGAAGAAGGTAATAGTCGGCCGTCAACCACATTGAGGTCGTGAACTGATCCAATTGCTGGTGTGCGACGAGCAGGAAGATCGTATCCCGGATTGCATAATAGAGCACATAGACCCCAACGCCGCTCAGAATGATGGCTTGAAGGTCGTCGGGCTTGGTTTCGGTCTCCGCGAGTAGTTCGGATGATTTCGGCGTCAGCAAGTTCACCATCGGCTCGGCGAACAACAGGATCACGAGGCACGGCGCGAAGAGAAGCGACAGTGCCGCGATTTGTGCGAACTTGGCTTCAGTGGCCGTACCCGGCAGCGCAATGACGCCGATGATGTAGATTGCGACCTGGAAGGCAAGCAATATGGCTGCCGCGCGCATGAGAACGACAAGGCCGGAACGGATGGTCATGCGGAATCCCTGAAAAAGCGAAAGACAATGCTACTTCATCGCGATTTCGAAAGAGCTTTCAACCACTATCGGACCAGCCAGCGCGTCAATCCACTAAAAAAGAAGGCGCGGGTTTAGTGCCTCAGTCTGCCTTCGCGCCAGCGCGCCTCAGGTTGCTGAGCCACCGGCCCAGGCCTGGGCCGCCGAGCAGGAGATAGATACCGATCACCCAGCCCAGAAGGTTTTGCGGCACCTTCTCAACCGGATAGAGCGATTCCGAACCAGGAGTCAGGCTCACATAATGCCAGGCGGCCAAAAGGCCGATCGTCTCGGTGAGGGTGAGATAGAGAATGAAGGCACCCAGCGCGCTGAAGGCGATCGCCTGCAAGCCGGCTTCCGACACCGGCCCCTCCGGCACGATTTCGGCCGATCTCGGAGCAAGGAAATCCACGATCTCAGCGGAGCCCCAGAAGATCAGCAGGAATGGGATCAGCAGGAAGGATGCGATCGCGATCTGCGGTAGCTTCGAAGCTCCCTCCGAACCTGGCATGGTTGCCGCGACGGCCAACAAATATCCTGCGATCTGAAGCAGCAGTAGGATCGCGAAGAGCCGGAGTACGACGATCAGTCCGGAACGAATGGGCATTGTCATATCCTTTCGCTTGCCAGTATAGCTGCGACGACCGCGGGCTTCCGCGCAGAGTTCGCTAACATCACTACGGCTAGCCCATGACGAATATTCCCCTATCCGGCGCCCTGACACCAGAGGGTCACGTGCTGACCCAGCGGGTCTATTATGAGGACACGGATTTCTCCGGCGTCGTTTATCACGCCCGCTACCTGCATTTCATGGAGCGCGGCCGGACGGATTATCTCCGCTGCCTCGGCGTCGATCAGGTGAAGTTGCACGCCGCGGAGGGTGAGGGGCTGGCCTTCGTCGTCCATCGCATGGAAATCGAATTCAAGGCATCGGCACGGATGGACGATATCCTGACTGTTGTCACGAAGACCGAAAGGGCGCTGGCGGCAAAGCTCGTTCTCGATCAGGAAGTCCGGCTTGGCGAGAAGGTGCTGATTGCCGCCCGCGTCACCATTGCCGTCATCAATCGCGGCGGGCGGCCGAGGCGTCTGCCGGCAGCGATTGTAACAAGTCTCGCGCCTGAGAACCCCTGAAACGTCATCACCGCGTTACGAACTTTGAATAGCTGTTCCCTTCGTAACAGCCGTCGGCCGCTCTCCGTGCGAAAACAGATGCAACGGATGGGTTTGGCCCACTGGAAACGGGACAGCAAGAAGGTTCGAAACGATGCGCAAGATTCTGACGATGGCACTGGTAATCGGCATCGGCGCACTGGGTTTTGCGGCCGTTTCGCAGGCCGGCATGACGGTTCGCCTCGATGCCGCCCAGAAGACCAGCCGCATCGAAGCCACGGTGGTTACCAAATATGTCCTGCCCGGCTGCCGCATCGAGAAAACCCTGAAATACGATTTCCATGGCAATCCCTATCTGAAGAAAGTCCGCATCTGCGCCTAACCCCGTTCGCCAAGGCGCAGATTGCCCTGAAGCCCGGTCCGCCGCCCTGCCGGACCGGGCTTCCTTCATTTCTCCGGTTGCATCCGGTGCCGGGTAATGATTTCTATGAGGTCCAACCTCATACGGACTTCACATGCTCGACATCATCTGGCGCGGTATTCTGATCGGCATCGGCGGCACGGTCGCCATGGACATATGGGCTGTCATCCTCTGGAAGGTTTTCAAGGAAAACGCGCCAAACTGGGCGCCGGTCGGCCGCTGGGTATGGCATCTGAAGGATGGTGTGGTCTTTCACAAGAGCATCACCCAAGCACGACCCTATGCTTATGAGCAGGCGCTCGGCTGGATCTTTCATTATGCGGTCGGCATCGTCTATGGCGTCGTGCTCGCCGTGGTCATGGGATCGCGATGGCTGGCATACCCCACCTTCATGCCCGCGTTCGTCTGGGGAATTGTCACGGTGTCCGCCGGATGGTTCCTGCTGCAGCCGGGCCTCGGCCTCGGCCGGGCGGCATCGAAGACGCCCGATCCGACCAAGGCACGGGCGATGAACCTGTTCGGGCACACCATATTCGCTGTTGGCATGTGGATCACGGCATTGCTGCTGACCCAAGCGGGCTGAATTCCAGGGAGATAAGGGGAAAAGTGCGATCCACAACATCCGATGGATGGTTCGATCCCTGGTGCCTACAAAGTAGGTGGGAACCGTGTGCCCCAGCCCACGGGCCGGAACAGGGACAGCTCCCTTAAGATCGAGTATGGCCCAAGGAAACATTTATCCTGTCGAGAGGCGCAGACCGCACACGCTATATAGTTGTTTTTTCGAGGGAACGGAAGGGGCAGGCCAAGGCTTATTTCGCGCTCAGGCGGTGTCTCCGGCGCCATCCAGCTTGGCGGCGATCGACCGGACCTGGCTGGTCAGCTCGCTCAGCATGCCGGCCAGCGCCTGGTCGCTCTTTTCCGCGACGGCGGCAGAGCCCTCGCGATGCTTCTTCATGCTTTCGAGCTCCTGCTCGATCTGGCTTATGCGGCGGTTCGCCTCGGAGAGCTCGTCCATCACCATGATCGACGCCATGACGGTGAGCCGGAGATCGCCGATCTCGCCGAACTGGGTCTTGAGGTGGCCGACATAACGGTCGAAATTCTGCGCAAGCCCTTCGAGATGCGCTTCCTGGCCTTCCTCGCAAGCCATGCGATAGGCCTTGCCGTCGATCGTCACAATTACCTGGGCCATGAGACTGTCTGCTTTTCCAATAGATTCAGCGGTCGAGAACCGCGCGGATGGTTTCCATCGCGGTCACCAGGCGGCGGGAGACCTCGCGGTTGACTTCTTCAAGCCGGTTGGCCCGGAATTCCGACTGGTCGAGATCCTGCGCAAGGCGCGACCGGTCCGCATGGACGCGGCGGATCTCCTGCTCCATTTCGGAGGAATCCCTCTCGCGCTCGAAGCGCTGGTCGATTGAGCGATCAAGTGCGCCCAACGCGTCGCGAAGCTCTTCGATCGCAGTTTTGACCGCCGTCCCTGCGGGCATCGTTACCAAACCCATCGCACCTTTACGAATCGACCGGCTGCGGGCCGAACCTTCTTACGCGATAGTATTGGAAGGGTTCGGCCCGCGTCAATCAATCAAAGCGACGTAGAATCAGGCAATTCTGTGGAAGACTTGCAGTGCTTCCTCGCGGTGGTTAATGGCGCGGGGCAATTCATGGCTGCGCAGCAGGCGCAATTTTTGCCGCGAGCTCCGCCAAAGCTGGGCCGAATTGATTGACAGCCTGCGTCCAACTGCTATGTCTCCCGTCGGTTTTAGGCAGCCCGCGAGTTGCCCTTCACGAACACCGGAGCCGGCGACAAAGATCATGACATCACGCGCACAACACGACCGGATGGCGAATGCGATCCGTTTCCTTTCCATGGATGCCGTCGAGAAGGCGAATTCCGGTCACCCGGGCCTGCCCATGGGGGCGGCCGACGTGGCCACGGTGCTGTTCACGAAATATCTGAAATTCGATCCGAAGGCGCCGCACTGGCCCGATCGCGACCGCTTCATCCTGTCGGCCGGCCACGGTTCGATGCTGCTCTATTCGGTTCTCTACCTCACCGGTTACGACGATATGGGCATCGAGGACCTCAAGCAGTTCCGCCAACTCCATTCCAAGACCGCCGGCCATCCGGAATACGGCCATGCGACCGGTATCGAGACGACCACCGGCCCGCTCGGCCAGGGTCTTGCCAATTCGGTCGGCTTCGCCATTGCCGAGCGCAAGCTTGAGGAGGAGTTCGGTTCCGATCTCCAGAGCCACTACACCTATGTGCTGGCCGGCGACGGCTGCCTGATGGAGGGCATCAGCCATGAGGCGATCGCGCTGGCCGGTCACCTGAAGCTCAACAAGCTGATTCTCTTCTGGGACAACAACTCGATCACTATCGACGGCGCCGTATCGCTGTCGGATTCGACCGACCAGATCGCCCGCTTCAAGTCGGTGCATTGGAACACGATCGAGATCGACGGCCATGATCCTGAAGCGATCGCCTGGGCCATCGAACAGGCGCACAAATCCGACAAGCCGACCTTCATCGCCTGCAAGACGACCATCGGCTTCGGCGCCCCGAACAAGGCCGGCACCCACAAGGTCCACGGCTCGCCGCTCGGCGCCGAGGAAATCGCCGCGACCCGCGTGGCGCTCAACTGGCCGTGGGAAGCCTTCGTCATTCCCGACGAGATCCTGAAGCCCTGGCGTGAAGCCGGCGGCCGTGGCGCGTCTGCGCGCAAGGAATGGGAAGGCCGCCTCGCTGCGTCGTCGCACAGGAGCGAATTCGAGCGCCGGTTTGCCGGCGAGCTGCCGAAGGGCTTCGATGCAGCGATCAACGACCACAAGCGCAAGCTTGCCGAGTCCAAGGCGAGTGTCGCCACCCGCAAGGCATCCGAGGATGTGCTGGAAGTCGTCAACGGGTTCCTGCCCGAAACGCTGGGCGGCTCGGCCGACCTGACGCCATCCAACAACACCAAGACCAGCCAGATGAAATCGATCACGCCGACCGATTTCAGCGGCCGCTACATGCATTGGGGCATTCGCGAGCACGGCATGGCTTCGGCGATGAACGGTGTCGCACTGCATGGCGGTCTCATTCCCTATGGCGGCGGTTTCCTGATCTTCTCGGATTATTGCCGTCCTCCGATTCGTCTGGCGTCGCTGATGGGCATCCGCGTCATCCATGTGTTGACGCATGATTCGATCGGCCTCGGCGAAGACGGTCCGACCCACCAGCCGGTGGAGCAGATGGCCGCCCTGCGCGCGATCCCAGGGCTCGTCATGTTCCGCCCGGCGGATGCGACCGAAACGGCCGAATGCTGGCAGTTGGCGCTCGAAGCCAAGAAGCATCCTTCAGGTCTTGCGCTGACGCGTCAGAACCTGATCGCGGCACGAACGACCTTTACCGAGGAAAATCTGTCGGCCAAGGGCGCCTATGTGCTCTCCGATGCCACTGACGCTCCGGTAACGATCTTCGCCGCTGGTTCGGAAGTCGAAATCGCCCTCAAGGCGAAGGAATTGCTCGGCGCCAAGGGCATCGCCGCACGCGTCGTCTCGGTGCCCGCTTTTGAGCTGTTCGACAAGCAGTCGGCGGAATATCAGGCATCGGTTATCGGCACCTCCAAGGTGAAGATCGCGGTCGAAGCCGGCGTGCGACAGGGCTGGGATCAGTTCATCGGCAACGATGGCGGCTTTGTCGGGATGAAGAGTTTCGGCGCTTCGGCCCCCTACAAGGATCTCTACAATTATTTCGGCATTACGCCGGAAGCAGTTGTCGCGCTTGCCGAAAAGAAGCTCGCATAAATCGATTGAAATGCATCAAAAGGGGCGCTAAACAAGCGCCTCGATAAGGTTGACCAGGAGAAACACACCATGGCAGTCAAGGTAGCGATCAACGGATTCGGCCGCATCGGCCGCAACGTGTTGCGCGCGATTTACGAATCCGGCCGCAAGGACATCGACGTCGTTGCCGTCAACGATCTCGGCCCGGTCGAGACCAATGCGCACCTGATGCGATTTGACTCGGTGCATGGCCGCTTCCCGCATGAAGTGAAGGTCGACGGCGACGTGATCTCGGTCGGTTCCGAGCGCTTCAAGGTCTATGCAGAGCGCGATCCGGGCAAGCTGCCCTGGGGCGATCTCGGCATCGATATCGTGATGGAATGCACGGGCATCTTCACGGCGAAGGACAAGGCGGCGATCCACCTCTCCGCCGGCGCCAAGCGCGTTCTCGTCTCCGCTCCGTCGGAAGGTGCCGACAAGACGATCGTCTACGGCGTCAACCACGACACGCTGACCAGGGAAGACCTTGTCGTCTCGAACGCGTCCTGCACCACCAACTGCCTGGCGCCGGTCGTCGATGTGCTGCATTCGGCCTTCGGCATCGAGCGCGGCATGATGACCACGATCCATTCCTACACCGGCGACCAGCCGACGCTGGACACGATGCACAAGGATCTCTATCGCGGCCGCGCCGCGGCGCTGAGCCAGATTCCGACCTCGACCGGTGCAGCCAAGGCGATCGGTCTTGTCATTCCGGCGCTCAAGGGCAAGCTCGACGGTATTTCCGTGCGCGTGCCGACCCCGAACGTGTCGCTCGTAGATTTCAAGTTCGTCGCTTCGAAGTCGGTGACCGTGAAGGACATCAACGACGCGCTGATCGCTGCCGCCGATGGCCGCCTCAAGAACGTGCTGGCCTATACCAACCATCCGAACGTCTCGATCGACTTCAACCACGATCCGCATTCCTCGACCGTGGCGCTCGACCAGACCAAGGTCATGGACGGTTCGCTGGTTTCGGTTCTGGCGTGGTACGACAACGAGTGGGGTTTCTCCAACCGCATGTCCGACACCGCTATAGCGATGGCCAAGCTGATCTGAACTTTCTAATACTCGCAAAATATTTCCAAAGGCGGGCATTTTTGCCCGCCTTTTTTCTTTTTCCAATTGTCTTCGCCGCATTCTTGTCCATATATATAGTTTCAATAATGCGTAGCCGGGATTCGCTCCGGCCTCTTCCTTCTCCACGTCCGAGATATGATTGCATCGGGCAGTGGTAATTTAAAATTCTATATTGTCTATGGCGAAGTCTTTTGAGTTTCGTCGGTACTGATGCGTGGCGAAAGGGGGCAAGTTTGGACGCATTTTATACAGTTGTTTTGGTCTGCTCGGCGCTGGTTTTGCTGGCCGCGTTTTCATCTATACTCGCATTTAGATTTGGTGCGCCTCTTCTTTTACTTTTTCTCGGCGTCGGCCTGATTGCCGGTGTTGATGGTCTGGGTATTGATTTCAGCAATAACGGGCTTTCACTCATGTTCGGCTATGTCGCACTTGCGGTGATTCTGTTCGATTCAGGCTTCGGCACACCGATCAAGGCGTTCAAGACCGCCGCCGCCCCGGCCATGCTGCTGGCCTCGGTGGGCGTGCTGATAACGACCAGCCTCGTTGCGATCGTCACCATCTACCTCACGAATTTCTCGTTCCTCGAAGGCCTGCTGCTGGGCTCGATCGTCGCCTCGACGGACGCTGCAGCCGTCTTCTTCCTGCTGCGCATCAGCGGCATCAATATCCGCGATCAGATAACCTCGACGCTGGAAGTCGAATCCGGCACCAATGATCCGATGGCGATTTTCCTGACGATCATGCTGGTCGAATTGATCACCTCGGGCCAGGGATTCGCCGGCTTCAATCTCTCGCTGCTGATGTCCTTCGTCCGGGAAATGGGCATCGGCCTGGTCGCCGGTCTTGCTGGCGGCTGGCTTATTGCCGCTGCGGCAAACCGTTTCGACGAGGATCGCGGATTGGCGCCGATCCTGGTGCTGGCGCTGGCGCTGCTGGTCTTTTCGATTACCGGGGCCCTGCACGGCAGCGGCTTCCTCGCGGTCTATGTCGCGGGGCTTTACGCCGGCAACAAGAAGCTGCAGTCGCGACTGGCGATCAAGCGGTTTCAGGATGGCATGACCTGGCTGGCGCAGATCATCATGTTCGTGATGCTCGGGCTGCTCGCGACGCCGTCGCAATTCAACGTCATCATCGTTCCGGCAATCGTGCTCGGCCTCTTCCTCATCTTCGTCGCGCGCCCGCTGGCGGTGTGGCTCTGCTTGCTGCCTTTCGACTTCAACCAGAAGGAAATTACCTTCCTGGCCTGGGTCGGCCTGCGCGGGGCGGTGTCGATCCTGCTGTCCATCGTGCCCATTCTCTCGGGGCTGGAAAACGGCCAGCAGTTCTTCAATATCACCTTCATCATCGTGCTCGTCTCGCTCGTGCTGCAGGGCTGGACGATCAAGCCCGTCGCCAAGCGACTGGGCCTGATCATCCCCAAGCAGACCGGCGAGGTCGACCGCCTGGAGGTCGATCTGCCGCGCTCGTCGAGCCATGAACTGGTGGCGTATCGCGTGATCAAGGACAGCCCGGTTCTGACCGGCGAGCGCATTCCGCGCTGGGCGACGCCTTCGCTGGTGATTCGCGATGGGCGATCGATGCGCTACCAGTATGCCGGGCGGCTGCGCGAAAACGATCTTGCCTATCTCTTCGTGACACCGACTTTCATTCCGCTCCTCGACAGGCTGTTTGCGAGCCGTGCCCAGCTCGATGTCGATGACGAGGAATTCTTCGGCACGTTCGCCATTTCCCCGCACCGTCCGGCGCGCGAGCTCGACGCGGCCTATGGACCGGGCCTGCTACTCGAGGCGGAGAAGGGCATGACGGTCGGCGAGATGATGCTGTCGCGGCTCGGCGGCAAGGCCGATTATGCCGATCGCGTGCGTCTCGGGCCGATCATTCTCATCGTGCGCGATATCGACGAAACCAACCACGTCTCCTCGATCGGCATCTCCATGGAGGCCGTCGAGCCGCAGCACACGCTGCCGGTTTTCCTCAATCTTCACGAGATTGCCGAGCGCGTGCGTAACAAGTTCAAGCCGTCGGCTTAGGACCCATCCTGGAGGCAAATCGCGGCTTGCGTCTGATGCCTGCCGTAGTATGTTCGCGCCGGTTTCAACATCAGCGCGGAATGCTCATATGCCGTCTTTCAAGACCCTCGACGATCTCAACGACATCACCGGCAAGCGTGTCCTCGTGCGCGTCGATCTCAATGTGCCGGTGTCGGATGGCAAGGTCACCGACGCGACGCGCATCGAACGCGTTGCGCCGACGATTCTCGAACTTTCGGCCAAGGGCGCCAAGGTGATCCTGCTCGCGCATTTCGGTCGCCCGAAGGGGGGACCGGATGCGGAATTCTCGTTGAAGATCATCCAGTCCGCCGTCGAGGCCGTGCTCGATCATCGCGTTCAGTTCGCCAGCGACTGCATCGGCGCGCCGGCGGCGGAAGCGATCGCCTCGATGGAGAATGGCGGTATCCTGCTGTTGGAAAATACCCGCTTCCATAAGGGCGAGGAGAAGAACGAGCCGGATTTCGTCAAGGCGCTTGCTGCAAATGGCGATATCTTCGTCAACGATGCCTTCTCGGCGGCGCATCGCGCTCATGCCTCGACTGAAGGCCTAGCCCATATCCTTCCCGCCTATGCCGGCCGCACCATGCAGGCCGAACTCGAGGCGCTGGAAAAGGGCCTCGGCAATCCGACGCGCCCGGTCGTCGCCATCGTCGGCGGCGCCAAGGTCTCGACCAAGATCGATTTGCTGAAGAATCTCGTCAAGAAGGTCGATGCCCTCGTCATCGGCGGCGGCATGGCCAATACCTTTCTTGCCGCACAGGGTATCAATGTCGGTAAGTCGCTCTGCGAGCACGATCTGGCCGACACTGCACGTGAGATCATGGTCGAAGCCAAGAAATCCGGCTGCGACATCGTGCTCCCCGTCGATGGCGTGGTGGCCCGCGAATTCAAGGCCGGTGCCGCCAATGAGACGGTCTCGGTGAAATCCATTCCCGTTGATGCGATGATGCTGGATGTCGGTCCGGACTCGGTGGCGGCGGTCAATGCCTGGATCGGCAAAGCCAATACGCTGGTCTGGAACGGCCCGCTCGGCGCCTTCGAAATCGAACCATTCGACAAGGCGACCGTCTCTGCTGCGAAGCATGCCGCCGAGGAAACCAAGGCCGGCAAGCTCGTTTCTGTGGCCGGTGGTGGGGATACGGTCTCGGCACTCAACCACGCCGGTGTTGCCGATGATTTCACCTATGTATCGACCGCTGGCGGCGCCTTCCTGGAATGGATGGAAGGCAAGCCGCTCCCCGGTGTCAATGTGCTGAACAAAGCAAAATAACGAGTGGACAAATGGCGGGATTTCCCGCCATTCTTCTATCAAAAGGGGAAGGGCAGAATGAGCAACGGCACGGGAACCTGGCTTGTCCTGCTATTCGTGCTGATAGCCTTTCCCATTTTCTTCTCAGTGCTCTGGGTTGGCATTACGCTGCTCATGTCGTTCATCGGCGGCTGGGGCAAGGTGGCGAAACAATATCCGGCCAGTGAGCGGCCGGTATCCGGCGCCGTGCTCGTGCATGTCACCGGCATGTTCGGCGTGGCGAGCTACAAGCGCGTGCTGACGGTGATCACGACCGACGCAGGTCTTTACATAGAAAATCGTAAAGTCTTCCGGCCGGGGCATCATCCGCTCTTCATCCCCTTTTCCGCCATACACAATGCGCGGAAGCAGACGCTGTTCTTCTGGGAATATGTCGCTTTCGACGTGGATGATCTCGCCAGCGTTCGCTTGCCATCGAAGGTGTTCGTCGGCACGCCGACCGAGATCGCGAGGTAGATGTGTTGACAACCGACCCGCTTGGCATCCAATCCTGTTGCTATGACTAAACTCGGTAAGAAATCTGACGCGCAAGCAATCGAGGCGTTTCTGGACCAGACCATGATAGGTCTGGACGCCGACGCCTTCGAGTTGGTGCTGCAATGGCTTGAGCGACCGGCATCAGACGAAGAGTCTGAAGGCATGGATCGGCTGCGTAATGCGTCATTCCCTGTCTGGGCCTCTGTCGAGTATCCGACCTAAAATCGCGCCTTCGTGCTCCTGGGCGTCGTCAACAACAGTGTCGTCTCACTGCTGGTGATACCCTGAATGAGGCGGATGCGACGCAGCACCGCATCGAAATCCGGCAGTGTGCCGGCGCCGAGTTCGGCGATCAGGTCCCAGCGGCCGTTGGTCGTGTGGATGGCGGAGATCTCGGAGAAGCCATTGAGCGCTCTGAGCACGCGGTCCGCGGAATGGCCTTCGACTTCGATCATCATGATGCCGCGCACCGGTAGCGCGGCTGCATCCGATTTCAACATTACGGTATAGCCGATGATCTCGCCGGATTGCTCCAATCGTTCCATGCGGGTCCGGATCGTCGCGCGCGCCATGCCGAGTTCGATCGCGAGATCCGAGACGCTGCGGCGCGCGTTGTGCCTCAGCAGCGTGATGAGCTTCTGGTCGAGATCGTCCATCATGTTCCAATATGGCGGTCAAATTCATCAGAATGATAAGTTAAATCGCTAATTTTGCCAAATCATATTGTTCACATCGCCACCTCTATATGGTCCAATTCAGCCCAAGGAGAAATTCATGAAGATCACGCTTATCGGTGCGCCCGTTCAGGAAGGCGCAGGACGCCTTGGATGCGATATGGGACCGGCTGCGTTTCGTGCCGCCGGCCTTGCCGGCGCATTGCGCGATCTCGGCCACGACGTCACCGATGCCGGCAACGTGTCGCCGCCGGTGCCGCATACATTCGATCATCCGAACAAGGCGCTCAAGAATCTCGGCGAGACCGTGGCCTGGACCGAGGCGCTTGCCTATGCCGCCTTTAACGAGAGCAAGGATGCCGTGCCTGTCTTCATGGGCGGCGATCACAGCCTGTCGGCGGGCACCGTCGCGGGCATGGCGAAGCGCGCCAAGGCACTCGGCAAGCCGTTCTATGTGCTCTGGCTCGATGCGCATACCGATTTCCATTCGTTGGTCACCACCACATCAGGCAACCTGCATGGCACCCCAGTCGCCTATTTCACCGGCCAGCCGGGGTTCGAAGGCTATTTCCCGACGCTCGAAGTGCCGGTGAAGCCCGAGAACATGTTCATGATGGGCATTCGCTCCGTCGATCCCGCCGAGCGCCGCGCCATTCGCGAAGCCGGAATCCAGGTCGCCGACATGCGGATGATCGACGAGGAGGGGATCGTGGCGCCGCTCAGGCGGTTCCTCAAGGAGATCGCGGATGCGGGCGGCATGCTGCATGTCAGCTTCGACGTCGATTTCCTCGAGCCCTCGATCGCGCCGGCAGTCGGCACGACCGTGCCCGGCGGCGCGACCTTCCGCGAGGCGCATCTCGTCATGGAAATCCTGCACGACAGCGGGCTCGTTTCAAGCCTCGACCTCGTCGAACTCAACCCCTTCCTCGACGATCGCGGCCGTACCGCTTTCCTCATGACCGACTTCACCACCAGCCTGATGGGCAAGCAGGTGATGGACAGACCCACCAGGAGCTATGCATGATCCCGAACCTCAACATCGTCCCGTTCGTCAGCGTCGACAACATGATGAAGCTCGTGATGCGGACGGGGGTCGAGACCTTCCTGACCGATCTGGTCAGCTATATCGAAGAGGATTTCCGCCGCTGGGAACTGTTCGACAAGACGCCGCGTGTCGGCGCTCATTCGGAAGCCGGCGTCATCGAACTGATGCCGACCAGCGACGGCACGCTCTATGGCTTCAAATATGTCAACGGCCATCCCTATAATACCCGCACCGGCCGCCAGACGGTCACCGCCTTCGGCGTGCTCGCCGATACGGCGAGCGGCTATCCGACGCTGATCACCGAGATGACGATCCTGACCGCGCTGCGCACCGCCGCGACCTCGGCCATGGCCGCCAAGTATCTTGCGCCGAAGGGTGCCACCACGATGGCAATCTTCGGTAACGGCGCACAGTCCGAGTTCCAGGCGATGGCGTTCAAGGCCGTGCTCGGCATCAACAAGCTGCGCCTCTACGACATCGATCCCAATGCCACAAAGAAATGCGCGCGCAATCTCGCCGGTCACGGCTTCGAGATCGTCGAGTGTGCTACGCCAGAAGAAGCGGTCAGTGGCGCCCACATCCTCACCACGGTGACGGCAGACAAGAAGAATGCGACGATCCTGACCGACAACATGGTTGGCCAAGGCGTGCATATCAACGCCGTCGGCGGCGATTGCCCCGGCAAGACCGAGTTGCACAAGGACATCGTGCTCAGGTCGAAAATCTTCGTCGAATATCCGCCGCAGACCTGGATCGAGGGCGAGATCCAGCAGTTGGACAAGTCCCATCCGATCAACGAACTCTGGAAGGTCGTCGCCGGCCAGGCCGAAGGCCGCACCGACGATCGCCAGATCACGCTGTTCGATTCCGTCGGTTTCGCGATCGAGGACTTCTCGGCGCTACGCTACCTGCGCGACCGGCTGGCCGGCACGGGCCTTTATCAGGAACTCGATCTGCTCGCCGATCCCGATGAGCCGCGCGATCTCTACGGCATGCTCTTGCGCTCCGTGAAGCAGGACGTTAAGGTTGCCTAGATCAATTGATTGATCGAACGACCAAGGAAGTATTGCATGCAATACAAATTGATCGCTTCCGATCAAAACTGTCACCTTTTCGTAACAGTTTCCAAACTTGGTCTTTTCCCGCCTTCAAATTTTTACAATTTTGCTGTTATAGAGCATTCCATACCTCTTGTGCGGCGCATCCGTGATGTCCACATAGCGGGGGTTGTCGGTTCCACGTTCGTTTTGCCCCGCCGGTCGAGGCAGCGTGTGATTGACGGACTGGATGACGACCGCGTTGCAGTGTGATTGGCGCGAAGTCCGCTAGCGGACTTGTTGCATTGCAGCAAAAAGGGTATGCTCCTGGCTTCGGCCGGGACCGGTTTATCATTTCAAACTTCGACCACCGGCCAGGGACGATGAAACATGTCTATAAGAAATTTAGCGTTTGCTATTGCCGCCTCGGTTTTTGCGGCCTCTCCAGCCTTTTCCACTGCCGCGGATGAGCCCGCGGCCGTTACCAAGACAGCAGCCAAGCCGGCCGATGACAAGGCAAACCTTCCCGCGATCCGGGTGATGGACGTTCGCGAGCGCAAGCTCGTCGATCGCGTCATTGTCTCGGGCACGATCCAGGCGGTCGAAGAGGTCTATGTCCAGCAGCAGGTCGAAGGCCTCAGGATCGAGGATCTCAAGGCCGATGTCGGCGATACCGTCAAGGCGGGCGATGTACTCGCCACGCTTTCGCGCGACGCGCTGATCCTTCAGAAGAGCCAGTTGCAGGCCAACCGCGCCAAGGCCGAGGCCGTCGGCGCCCAGTTCCAGGCACAACTCGTCGAGGCGCAGGCCAACGAGGCGGAAGCCCTCCGCCAGGCCCAACGGGCGGAAAAGCTCGTCAAGAGCAAGGCAATCGCCGTGTCGCAGGCGGAGCAGTTGCGGGCAACCGCAACGGCCTCCACAGCGCGCGTCAATTCCGCGAACCAGGCAATCCTCGCTAATGTCGCCGACATTAAGGTCGTCGATGCGCAGCTTGACGATATCGATCTCAAGCTGGCACGAACCGAGGTGAAGACCCCGGTCGGCGGGATCATTTCCGTCCGCAATGCCAAGATCGGCGCGATCGCGCTCGGCGGCAGCAATCCGCTGTTCACGATCATTCGCGACAACGCGCTGGAACTGAAGGCGGATGTCGCCGAAGGCGATATATTGAAGCTGCAGCCGGGCCAGGTCGTTCATCTGGCGGTCGCCGGCACGAGCACTGAGATCGAAGGCAAGGTGCGTACCATAGATCCAGTGATCGACCAGACGACCCGACTCGGCACGGTCAAGATAACGATCGACGATGCCTCCGCCGCCCGAATCGGTATGTATGCGACCGCCGAGATCATCATTTCGGATCGCAATGTGTTGACCCTGCCGCTGACCTCGGTGACGACGGAAGACGGTGCGCCGATCGTGCGCCTGGTCGATGGCAAGGGCGTCGTCAAGCTGACGAAGGTGAAAACCGGCGTGCAGGACGGCGACTTCGTCGAGATCGAAAGCGGCCTGAAGGCTGGGGATATCGTGGTCGAGAAGGCGGGCGCCTATGTCCGCGATGGCGACCGCGTGAACCCGGTCTTCCCGCAGACCGCATCGAACTGACGGGGGCGCGATCATGAACTTCTCCGCGTGGTCCATCCGCAATCCCGTCGCGCCGCTTCTGGCGTTCTTCCTGTTGACCGTGCTCGGCATCAAGTCGTTCTACGATTTGCCGATCACTCGCTTCCCCAATATCGACGTGCCGATCGTTTCGGTCAGCGTGTCGCAGGCGGGTGCCGCCCCGGCCGAACTCGAAATGCAGGTCACCCGAGAGGTGGAGGATGCCGTTGCCGGTATCGCCGGCGTCGATTTCATCCAATCGACGGTCAATGACGGCGTCTCGACGACCGCCATCATGTTCAAGATCGAGGTGCCCTCCGACAAGGCGCTGCAGGACGTCAAGGATGCGATCGACCGGATCCAGTCCGACCTGCCCGCCACGGCCGAGACGCCCGAAGTCACCAAGATCGACGTTGAAAGCAACGCGATCCAGACATTCGCGATCTCTTCGCCGAACATGACGCTCGAAGAGCTTTCATGGTTCGTCGACGACACGGTCAAGCGCGCGTTGCAGGGCAAGCCGGGCGTCGGCCGTATCGATCGCTTCGGCGGCGCCGATCGCGAAGTTCATATCGAACTCGATCCGGCCAAGCTGAATTCGTTCGGCATCACCGCCGCCGACGTGAACCGCCAGATTAGGAACACCAATGCCGACATGGGTTCCGGCCGTAGCCAGCTTGCCGGCGCCGAGCAGGCGATCCGTACGCTGGGCGACCAACGCGACGTCAAGGCGCTCGCCAATACGACGATCTATGTTTCGGCCAACAGGTTCGTGAAGCTCGCCGATCTCGGCACGATCAAGGACACCTACAAGGAGCCGACGTCGTTTTCACGTTTCAACGGCAATCCGGTCGTCTCCTTCGCCGTCTTCCGGTCGAAGGGGGCCTCCGAAGTCACGGTTGCGGAGACTGTCGATGCCGGTCTGAAGACGATCCGCGAAAAGAATCCCGAAGTAAACATCCAGCTCGTCGATGACGCAGTCTACTTCACCTACGGCAACTACGAATCGGCGATCCACACCCTGATCGAAGGCGCCCTGCTTGCCGTTATCGTCGTGTTCCTGTTCCTGAGGAACTGGCGTGCGACGTTGATCTCGGCCGTTGCACTGCCGCTCTCGGCGATCCCGACCTTCTGGATCATGGACATGATCGGGTTCTCGCTGAACCTCGTCTCGTTCCTCGCCATGACGCTCGCGACAGGTATCCTGGTCGACGACGCGATCGTCGAGATCGAGAACATCGCGCGCCATATCAAGATGGGCAAGTCGCCATATCGCGCGGCTATCGAGGCTGCCGACGAAATCGGGCTCGCCGTCATCGCCACCAGCTTCACCATCATCGCGGTCTTCGCGCCGGTGTCGTTCATGGGCGGCATACCCGGCCAGTACTTCATTCAGTTCGGCCTGACGGTAGCGATCTCGGTCTTTTTCTCGCTGGCGGTGGCGCGATTGATCACGCCATTGATGGCTGCCTATCTGATGCGGGCATCCGACGCCGACGTCGGACATGACGAGCATGGCAAGGAAGGCTGGATCATGCGCGGCTACACCGCGCTGATCGGTGCCGTCACGCACCGCTGGTACGGTCGCTACGGCACACTGGTCATATCACTTGGCGTGCTTTTCGGCTCCTTCGTGCTGCTCGCGAGCGTTCCCGGCAGCTTCATGCCGCCTGAGGATGCCGGCCGCGTTATCCTCTCGGTGGAATTGCCGCCGAGCGCCAAGCTCGAGGATACGGATGCGCTGACCAAGGTCGTCGGTGATCGCATCAAGGATATCGAGGGAGTCGATAGCATCTACATTCTCGGCGGCTCCTCACCGAAAGGCGATCTCGAACTGCGCCGCGCGTCGATCTATGTCAACCTCGACAAGATCGAACATTCACTGCTCAAGAAGATGGTCAACGATGTCTTCGGGAAACTCCCTGTTGTGGGTGCCTATATCCCGAAGATGGAAATCCACGGGCGTACGGTTCCGCAATGGGATATCGAGACGGAAATCTTCAAGCGTGTCACCGATATTCCGGATGCGCGCATCCTGAAGCTCAACGACCGTGGCGAACGTGACGTCGCCTATAACCTGACCTCGTCCAATGCCAAGGATCTGGACGCTGCCGCGGCGCGCCTGGAGGCGGATCTGCGCAAGCAGAAGGAACTGCTCAACGTCGGCGTTGAAGGCGCTCTGCCTCGCTCGGAAATCCAGATCAGGCCGGACCCGGTTCGCATGGCGCGACTTGGTATCACCACCGCACAGGTGTCCGAGCTGGTCCGTGTCGCCACGATCGGCGACATCGATCAGGCGCTTTCGAAGGTCTCTCTCGACGACCGCATGATCCCGGTACGGGTCCAGCTCGATCTCACGGTTCGTCGCAGCCTGGCCGAGATCAAGGCGCTCAAGATTCCGACGAATACGGGCGCCAGCGTGCCTCTGGCCTCGGTCGCCGATGTCAATTACTCCGAGGGCCCGAGCATGATCAAGCGTTACGACCGCAATCGCGTCGTGACGTTGGGTGCCAGCCTGCCGACGGGTGTGGCGCTTGATCAGGCCATGGCCGCGTTCAACAAGTCCGTCAAGGATGTGAAGCTTCCGCCGACGGTGCAGCAACTGGAGAGCGGCGACACAAAGATCCAGGGCGAAATGATCCAGGGCTTCGTGACCGCCATGATCCTCGGGATCATGCTGGTCTTCGCTGTGCTGATCCTTCTGTTCAAGGACGTGCTGCAGCCGATCACCATCATCTTCTCGCTGTTCCTGGCGACCGGCGGCGTCGCGATCGCATTGATCATCACCAACAATGCGATGTCCATGCCCGTCATGATCGGCATGCTGATGCTGATGGGTATCGTGGCGAAGAATGCGATCCTGCTCGTCGACTTCGCGGTCGAGATGATGCATCGCGGCATGAAGCGGTCCGAAGCCATGGTGGAGGCGGGCCGCAAGCGTGCCCGTCCTATCATCATGACGTCAATCGCGATGTCGGCCGGTATGCTTCCCTCGGCGCTCGGTGTAGGCGAGGGTGGTGCCTTCCGCGCGCCGATGGCCATCGCCGTCATGGGTGGCATCCTGGTGTCGACAGTGCTGTCGCTGGTTGTCGTGCCTGCCTTCTTCCTGATCATGGACGACATTTCCCGCCTGCTTGGCTGGATCTTCGGCCGCATGATCGGCAAGAAGGAAGAGGAGATGGAGGTTCTCGAAAACGAGGAACTGACCCGGCTGCTCAACGAGAACAGCCGTACGATCTCCTCGCTCGAGGAACGCCTCCAGCGGATCGAAAGCGACAGGCCCGACACTGAAACGGCGCCGGCCGCAGCGAAAAGCCGCAGGGACTTTGCTGCCAATGACCGGGAGAGCAAGCCGCTCGCTGCGGAGTAAAGCTCTCCATTCCATGACAAAAGACACAAACCCGGCCATGTGCCGGGTTTTGCTTTTTTTCCCGAGAATATTTGCCCGGAATTGATCCAGATCAATTCGGTTGCCCGCGCTTGCTGTACTGTGGAGCATGCCGGAGCTGCCATCGGGAGACTATGGATTGCACAAGAGCCTGAAATTGAATGCGCGCGACCGGGACGTCCTGACCAGGTCGCGTTTGCTTGCCTCTCTCGATCCGCGGCTGCAGAGAAGGATGCTGGACAGCGCTGTGGTGACTGCCCATCCGAACCGGGAGATTCTGATCGAGATGGACTCGCGGCCGCAGGAGTTCTTCGTGGTTTTGAGTGGGCATGTCCGTCTCTACCGGCTCGAAAACGATCGCCGCGAGGCGGATATCGCGGTCTACGGCGCCGGCGATGTCTTTGCCGAATGCGCGATGTTCCTGGAGGAATGCTATCCGTTCCAGGTGCAGGCGGCGGAGGCGACAACGCTCGCCCGCTTCGATGGAGAGAAAATCCGGCCGATGCTCGTCGAGGAGCCCGCGCTCGCGCTGTCGCTGATGCGGATCATGGCGTTCCATGCGATGGATGCCCGTCTCAGCGTCGCCAACGACCGGCTGCACACCGCGCCGCAGCGCGTTGCCAAATACCTGTTGGAACTCTGGCATGCCCATGGCGGCCCCGGAAATGCCTTCAAGCTGCCGTTCCAGAAGAGCCTGCTCGCGGGTAAGCTGGGCCTCGCGCCGGAAGCGCTGTCACGCGCCTTCTCCATGCTCCGGAACGCCGGCGTTTCCATTCGCGGCCGCATGGTGCAGATCACCGATGCCGAGGCGCTGAAGAATTTCTGACGGGAAAGATGCTGGAGCGGGTGAGGGGAATCGAACCCCCGTATTCAGCTTGGGAAGCTGCTGCTCTACCATTGAGCTACACCCGCGCGGCCTTTCAAATCCGACACATTCGGTTCGCTGTCAAGGGTCTATCCGCGACAGGCGAAACACGCTCCGGCACGCGGCCTCATCGTGATCCCAGGGTATTTCGACCCGGCCCGACAAACATCGTCAAGATAGGTCTTCCTTCCCCACGGGCCGCTTTGCTAAGAGCGGGCGGTGAAATCAAAAGGGAAGGCGAGACATGGAGCGCTTGCAGGGCCTGATCGAGTCGCGCGTATTCGATCTCACCATAACGTGGCTGATTGTGATCAACGCCGTCACGCTTGGGCTGGAAACCTCGCCTTCTATTATGGCGAGGTACGGCGACCTGTTGCATCTGATCGATCATCTGCTGCTCGGCGTTTTCGTCGTCGAGTTGATGGCCAAGATCGTGATCTATAGGACTGCGTTCTTTCGAGATCCCTGGCGGGTGTTTGATTTTCTCGTCATCGGCATCTCGCTGCTTCCCGCCAGCGGCCCGCTCTCGATCCTGCGTGCGTTGCGCGTGTTGCGCGTCCTGCGGCTGGTTTCGATCATCCCTTCCATGCGGCGCGTCGTCGGAGGCCTGTTCCTGGCGCTGCCTTCGATGGGGTCGATCTTCCTGCTGCTGATGCTCGTCTTCTATGTCTTCTCCGTCATGGCGACAAAGCTCTATGGCGCGGATTTTCCGGTCTATTTCGGCAATATCGCCGCCTCCGCCTTCACGCTGTTCCAGGTCATGACGCTCGAAGGCTGGGCGGCCGAGATCGTGCGGCCGGTGATGGAGAGGCACCCGCAGGCGTGGCTGTTCTTCCTGCCCTTTATCCTGGCCACCTCGTTCACGGTGCTCAACCTGTTCATCGGTATCATCGTCTCGGCCATGCAGACTGAGCACGAGGCGGAGGTGAAGGAGGCACAGGCCGAGATGGAGGAGGACCAGGCCGAGATCCTGCGCGAGTTGCGCGAGATCCGGCATGAACTCGTCGAACTGCGCCGCTCAAAACATGGATAAGTTCTATTCGGTCGCGCCCCTGAAATGCTTGGAGAGCTTCAGGCCCTGTGCCTGGTAGTTCGAGCCGAGGCCCGAGCCGTAGAGCGCCTCGGGCATTTCATGCATGTGCTCGTAGACCAGCCGGCCGATGATCTGGCCGTGGTCGAGGATGAACGGCACGTCATGGCTGCGCACTTCGAGCACCGCCCGCGCGCCCGCGCCGCCTGCCTGGGCGTGGCCGAAACCGGGATCGAAGAAGCCGGCATAGTGCACGCGGAATTCACCCACCAGCGGATCGAAGGGCACCATTTCGGCAGCATAAAGCGGTGGAACATGCACCGCTTCGCGGGAGACGAGGATATAGAATTCATCCGGGTCGAGGATCAGCTCATTGCGGCCGCGGCTGTAGATCGGCTCCCAGAAATCGAAGATGTCATGGGCCGCCTTCACATCGACATCGATGACCGCCGAATGCCGCTTGCCGCGATAGCCGATCAGCCCCTCCGGGCCGGTGCCCTTGAGGTCGATCGACAGCGCGATCGAGGAACCTGATATGACAGGCTTTTCGCTCGCGACCAGCGTGTCTGACAGATGCAGCGCCAGCATCTCGTCTTCCCGCAGTAGAGACTGGCCGTTGCGGAAGCGAATCTGTGACAGACGCGAGCCGCGGCGGACCACGATCGGGAAGGTCTTTGGCGAGATTTCGAGATAGAGCGGACCTTTGTAACCCAGCGGTATCTGGTCGAACTCCTGGGAATAATCGGTGATCACCCGGGTGAAGATATCGAGCCGGCCGGTCGAGCTTTTCGGGTTGGTGGAGGCCGAGAGCGAGGCCGGCAGATCGAGGCTTTCGATGAGCGGCACGATATAGACGCAGCCGGTTTCCAGCACAGCCCCTTCCGAGAGATCGATCACATGCAGCTTGAGCCTGTCGAGCTTGTCGGCGACGCGCTTGGATGGCCCCGGCAGGAAGGACGCGCGCACGCGGAACGCGTTGGCGCCCAGCCGGAGATCGAGGCTTGCCGGCTGGATCTGGTCGGCGTCGAGCGGCTTTTCGGATATGAGCCGGCCTTCTTCGGACAATGTCCGGATTGCGCGGTCTGCAAGTATGCCTGCCATTTCATCTCCAAGGTTTTGCGGGACAATAGAAATCCGTTGCCGTTGACGCAAGAAGGCAGATGCGTTAAGCCCGATTTGTCCCGTGGTGATTTGGCCGGCCGGCTTGCAGCCACGTTAAACAAGTAGCTAAAAAGGCCGGGTTCGTTGGAAACCGGCCTGCTTTTTGCGGCCGGTTTTTTGATGTCTGAAGGTGATAACATGAGCAAGAACTGGCGGCCGGCAACCAAACTCGTCCACGGCGGCACATTGCGTTCGCAATATGGGGAGACTTCCGAAGCGATCTTCCTGACGCAGGGTTTTGTCTACGAAAATTCGGCCGCGGCCGAAGCCCGTTTCAAGGGCGAGACGGACGGCTTCATCTATGCGCGTTACGGCAGCCCCACCAACGACATGTTCGAAAAGCGCATGTGCCTGCTGGAAGGCGCGGAAGATGCCCGCGCCACAGCCTCCGGCATGGCGGCCGTCACCGCCGCGATCCTTTGCCAGTTGAAGGCGGGCGACCACATCGTCGCTGCCCGTGCACTCTTCGGTTCCTGCCGCTGGGTGGTCGAGACGCTGGCGCCGAAATACGGCATCGAATGTACGCTGATCGACGGCAAGGATCTCGTCAACTGGGAAAAGGCGATCCGCCCGACGACCAAGGTGTTCTTCCTGGAGAGCCCGACCAATCCGACACTTGAAGTGGTCGATCTCGAAGGCGTCGCCAGGCTCGCCAACCAAGTCGGCGCCAAGGTCGTGGTCGACAATGTCTTCGCCACGCCGCTGTTCCAGAAGCCGCTCGAACTCGGCGCCCATATCGTCGTCTATTCCGCCACCAAGCATATCGACGGCCAGGGTCGCTGCCTTGGCGGCGTGGTGCTGTCCGACAAGGAATGGATCGACGCCAACCTGCACGATTATTTCCGCCATTCCGGCCCGGCCATGTCGCCGTTCAATGCCTGGGTCCTTCTCAAGGGGCTGGAGACGATGGCGCTACGCGTCAAGCAGCAGACGGAGAACGCGACCAAGGTGGCGGATTTTCTCGCCAACCACAATGCGGTCGCCAAGGTCATCTATCCCGGCCGCAAGGATCACCCGCAGGCTGACATCATTGCGCGCCAGATGACCGGCGGCTCGACGCTCGTCGCTTTCGAGCTGAAGGGCGGCAAGAATGCTGCCTTTGCGGTGCAGGATGGGCTCGATGTCGTCATGATTTCCAACAATCTCGGTGATGCGAAGAGCCTGATCACGCATCCGGCCACGACGACGCACAAGAACCTCACCGAAGATGCGCGCGTCGAACTGGGCATCTCGCCGGGACTGCTGCGGCTCTCGGCCGGGATCGAGGATGCGGATGACCTGATCGAGGATTTCGATCGGGCGTTGAGCAAGGTCGGGAAATAAGACAAAGTTGGTGGGTTGGGCTTCACCCTTCACCAACTTCGGCCAAGGGTTCACTACGTTCACCCGGCCTTCGTATCCTCTCCCGCAAGGGGAGAGGTAAACCTGCGGCGGCGCCTGCCTTCAAGCGAAGGCGGCAAGTGTGGCACCCTACCTCTCCCCTTGCGGGAGAGGATAGCAAGCCTGCATGAGACCGCAGGTCGAAGGCATAGGCGCGCTTGGTGAGGGGTGAAGCGCCAAGCGCAGGCTTATGACACGCGACGCGTGGGAGGAATACCATGTCCGACGAATCCAATCCAAAGCGCCGCCTGCGTTCGCAGGATTGGTTCGACAACCCCGACTACATCGACATGACGGCGCTTTATCTCGAGCGCTTCATGAACCAAGGCATTACCCCCGAGGAATTGCGTTCCGGCAAGCCGATTATCGGCATCGCGCAGTCGGGCAGCGATATCAATCCGTGCAATCGCCATCATATCGAACTGGCGAAGCGGGTCCGCGACGGCATCCGCGATGCGGGCGGCATCGCCATCGAATTCCCCACGCATCCGTTGTTCGAGAATTGCAAGCGGCCGACAGCGGCGCTCGATCGCAATCTCGCCTATCTCGGCCTGGTGGAAGTGCTCTACGGCTATCCGATCGATGGCGTCGTGCTGACGACCGGCTGCGACAAGACCACGCCCTCGGCGCTGATGGCGGCCTCGACCGTCGATATCCCGGCGATCGTGCTCTCGGGCGGTCCGATGCTGGATGGCTGGCACGACGGCAAGCTGGCTGGTTCCGGCATGGCCATGTGGCAATCGCGGCGGCGCTATGCGGCAGGCGAGATCGACAAGGAAGAATTCATGGAGGCGGTCCTCGATTCCGCACCTTCCATCGGCCATTGCAACACGATGGGCACGGCCTCGACCATGAATGCGTTGGCCGAGGCGCTCGGCATGTCGCTGACCGGCTGCGGCAATATCCCGGCAGCCTATCGCGAGCGTGGCCAGATGGCCTATCGCACCGGACGCCGTGCCGTCGAGATCGTGCTCGAGGATCTCAAGCCGTCCGACATCCTGACGCGTGACGCCTTCCTCAATGCCATCCGCACCAATTCGGCGATCGGTGGATCGACGAATGCCCAGCCGCATCTGGCCGCGATGGCCAAGCATGCCGGCGTCGAGCTCTATCCCGAGGACTGGCAGGTGCACGGCTTCGATATTCCGCTGCTGGCGAATGTCCAGCCGGCGGGTGCCTATCTCGGCGAGCGCTATCATCGCGCCGGCGGCACGCCCGCCGTGATGTGGGAACTGCTGCAGAACGGCAAGCTGAACGGCGACTGTCGCACCGTCACGGGCAGGACGATGGCTGAGAATCTCGAGGGTCGTGAAGCCAAAGACCGCGAGGTCATCTATCCCTATGCGGCGCCGATGATGGAGCGCGCAGGCTTCCTCGTGCTCAAGGGCAATCTCTTCGACTATGCGATCATGAAGATGAGCGTGGTCTCGGATGATTTCCGCCGCCGCTACCTGCAGGAACCCGGCCACGAAGGCGTGTTCGAAGGCAAATGCGTGGTGTTCGACGGTTCGGAGGATTACCACAAGCGCATCAATGATCCGGCGCTCGGCATCGACGAGAAGACGATCCTGGTCATTCGCGGCGCCGGTCCCATAGGCTGGCCGGGTTCGGCCGAGGTGGTCAACATGCAGCCGCCGGATCATCTCCTGAAACGCGGCATCAAGAGCCTGCCGACGATCGGCGACGGCCGCCAGTCCGGCACATCCGACAGCCCGTCGATCCTCAATGCCTCGCCGGAAAGCGCGGCCGGCGGCGGGCTTGCCTGGCTCCGGACCGGTGATGTCATCCGCATCGATTTCAACCACGGCCGCTGCGACATGCTGGTGGATGACGCCGAGATCGAGCGCCGCAAGGGCGACGGCATTCCCGGCGTTCCGCCCGATGCCACGCCCTGGCAGCGCATCTACCGCAAGACGGTCAATTCGCTCGCCGAGGGCGCCACGCTCGAAGGTGCGACGGAATTCCGGCAGATCGCCAAGAACCCGCCCAGGCATAACCACTAGCCGTCCATTTATATCGCGAATGAGCTGGAAAGCTGCAACGCCTTGCCTCGCCGTGCGTTTTTGCACGGACATGCAAGGAAATTGGACATGCAGGATCTCACCCATGCCCACGACGAAAGGGCCGCACGCCGACCCGGCCGGACATCCGGGCTCATCGAACCGGTCGAACATTTCAAGACGATAGGGCAGGCGCGGCGTGCGGCAGCGGTCTGCACGCGCTGCGACCTCTACAAATACGCAACGCAGACGGTGTTCGGCGAGGGCCCGCGGTCAGCCGAAGTGATGTTCGTAGGCGAACAGCCGGGCGACAAGGAGGACCTGGCGGGCAAGCCATTCATCGGGCCAGCCGGGCAGTTGCTCGATGAGCTACTCGAGGAGACCGGTATCGACCGGAATCGCTACTATGTCACCAACGCCGTCAAGCACTTCAAGTATGTGCCCAAGGGCAAGCGCAGGCTGCATCAGCGGCCGAATGCGGGCGAGATCGAGTGTTGCCGCTGGTGGCTCCGCATTGAACGGGACTTGATCAAGCCGAAAATGATCGTGGCATTGGGGGCGACTGCCGCCCAGGCCGTGACAGGTTCGGGTACAGGCATTCTGAAACGGCGCGGCAGGATCGAAACCCTCGAAGACGGCACGCATGTCTTCATCACGATTCACCCGTCAGCGGTTCTGCGTGCCGGTGATCCGGAGGCACGGGCGGAAGCAAGACAGGATTTCATGAGGGATTTGCAGGCGCTTGCCCGGCTTCTTGGATAGAGCCTACATTCAACAATGCGCGGCTCTGGAATGCAGGCGGCCGGCCCAGCAGGGTCGGCCGCTGGGAATGGTCAAGCCTGGGCTTCGAGAAGACTGGTCACAGACAATTGCAGCGCCGGGGCAATGCGCTTCAGGTGCTGCATGTCGATCTCGATGCCGTCTTCGATGCGGACAATTTCCGCGCTCGTAAGGCCGCATGTCACGGCCAGGTCTTCGATGCTGTATCCAGCGGCCTGGCGGCTCGTTCTGACACGGTTTGCCACAAGCGACACGTCGATAATGGCGTTTTCGGATTGATCCAGATGATTGAGTGAAATGTTCATATAAGGTCCTTCGTATTCTATCTGTCGAAACCGGCAGATCCCCAATGCTCAATTCTGCCCTCTTTTGGACACACATCTATTATGCTGCGTGTGCGAAGAGAGCAAGAGCGGATAGGTAGTGTTTTGTTAAGAATTGCCGCAGGTGCGAACGGTTCGCAAACTCTGGGCATACTCGCCGCAAGAGCCGAATATCATGAAGTTTTCAAGCTGAAACTTTGGTGAATGGTACGGTTGGGGGGTCTCGAACCTCCGACCTCAGGAGCCACAATCCTGCGCTCTAACCAACTGAGCTACAACCGCATATCCACTGGAACGCTCTTAGCATTCTTGGGCGTGACATACGAGGGGTAAGATTTTTTTTCAAGCCCCTCGGCCGCTTTTTTCAACTTGAGGCAATTTATAGCGCGGGCATGGCTGTCGGTCTGTGCCGCAGGGAACAGAAAGGCCGGGCATAGCCCGGCCTCATACGCTTCACAGGGGACGCGTTACTGATATGCGATGTAATCAGGCGCTCATCTTGAAGGCCGACATGGCCTTCTCGGCGGCATCCTTGCCCGGCTTGGCGACGTTCTCTGCAACCTTCTTGGAGGTTTCCGAGAGTGCCTTGACCTGCTCGACAGCGGCTTCGGCCTGCTTGCGGAAGAAGGAGGTCTGCAGTTCGAAGAATTCGGAGACCGACTTCACGCCGAGCAGCGATTCGAGATGGGCGAGCGAGGTCTCGGTGTTGGTGCGGAACATGCCGATGGCGGACATGCCGAGTTCGACGGTGCCGGCCTGGGCGCTCTGCAGCGTGGCTTCAACGGTCTTGCTGGCTTCCTCGGTAACTTCCTTCACCTTGGCAAGGCTTTCCTTGGTCTTGGAAGAGCTCTTCTCGGCGAAGTCGCGGAAGGTGTCGGAGAACTTCGACGGGTCGAAGGCGGAGAGGGAGAATACGTCGTCGGAAGCGGTTTTCTTCGCGAATGCCATGTGGAATGCTCCTTGGAATGGGTTGACCGGTTTTTCCGGGTAGTCTCTATTCGATGATCGTCATATAGCATCGATTATTGTGCATTGCAACATAATTCCGCAACGCAGCAAAGTTAACCCTTTCATGCAATTCCCGCATGGCACTGTGGACCCTTCGCCGCAGAGGAGATATTAATGAAGAGTTAACATCGCGTTTACCAAGTTTTGCGTTCCAAGGTCCGCCATGCCGCAGGTTCAATACCCATTCATAGATGTCGCCGTGCACCCGGCGGTGCGCGCCCGCTTTGCCGCGGGTGAGGCGATCGCGCTGTTTTCGCGGGACATGAAAGACGTGCTCTGGGCCAATGGCGAGGGCGCCCGCCTGTTCGGCCATCGCGCCATTTACGATCTTATCGACAGCGGACCGGATCGCGGCGGCGTGGCCTATCGCCAGTTGACGGCGACCGCCGCCCAACTGGTCACCGTCGGCGACAAGCGTGGTTTCGTGATGCGTATCGCGAGCGGCTTCAGCACATCGGCGATGCAGGCGGAAGTCAGTCTGGAGGCCATCGGCGATCAGTTGCTGGTGATGTTCTCGTCGCCGGTTTCCGGTGGCACGGCACAGCATCTCAAGGGCATGCTTCAGGGCTTCGACGATCCCGACACCCACATGGCCGTGCTCGATCGCGACGGCGAGGTTCTACAGGCATCCCAGGGTTTCAGCTCGATCGGCATCATGCAGGATACGGCGCGGGCGCTGATCGCGGCAGCCAGTCGCAGTGCCGATGGCCTGATCAAGCGGCCGGTGCCCTCTGGCTCGGGTTATCTTCCGGCCGCGATCGGCAAGCTGTCCGATGATCTCTATCTGCTGTTCTGTGTCGAGACGTCTCTTGGCCGGATGGATGCACCGGATGACGAGGTCGAGGACGACTCAGCATTATCGGACGCCTCGGAACTGCGTAACGAAACGCCAGCCCTCGTGGCGGCTGCCGCGCAACTGGACGACGGCGTGCCGGCGCAAGCCGAAACGGATGTTGCCGCATCCGAAGTTGTGGATAGCGGTGATACCGACATCGGCGAGAACGATCTGCCATCGGTTGCCGCCGAGGATGTCATCGAGCCGGTCGCCGATGAGGTTCATGCCGCTGCTCTGCTCGACGCCGAACAAGCGCTCGATATCCCTTCGCAGAATACCGCAGACGAGGTCTATGAGGGCGAGGCTCCGGAGGATATCGCCGATCTTGCCGCCATCGATGGTGCCGATGAAGACCAGATCGAAGCGGCTTCCGCTATGGAAACCGTGACCGATCCGCAAATCCTTGAGCACGCCGCCGATACCGAGCAGGCGTTCAGCGAGCCCCTGGATGCCGGGACGACCGAAGACGCCGTTGCAGATGCCGAAATTGACGTGGCCGCTGACGCGTCCGCAGAAGTGTCTGCCGAAGAGAACGAAGACACGGACAAGGAATTCCTCTCGCCGGAATTGACCGGCGATATCGCCGAAGCGTCTGACGCGCACGTCGACACGCCAGAGGACATCGCAGAGACACCGGCCTCAAAGGCTGAAGCGGCTGAACAGGATGCTGTCGCGCTTGAAGAAGCAACCGGCGAAATCGAATCGCCGGAACTCGTTGCAGATATCGCCGAAGCGTCCGACGAGCCAGCCGAGGCGCCGGAAGATTTTGTCGAGGTGGCATCCGTCACGCAACCTAAAGACGCTCCAGAGCCGATTCCGGCAGATGCTGGCTTCGCGTTCGATCCCGGCAGCCGGCCGGTTCGCTTCGTCTGGAAGCTCGATGCGAATGGCAGTTTCGCCGAGGTCTCGGATGAATTCGCGCGCACCGTCGGTCCCCGCTCCGGTGATATCAACGGCCAGTCGTTCCGCGATCTCGCGGCACTCTTCGATCTCGATTCCGACAACGAGATTGCCGGCCTGCTCGACCGCCGCGATACCTGGTCGGGCCGTACGATCAAATGGCCGGTCGAGGGCACGAATCTCGTCGTGCCGGTGGATCTCGCCGCACTTCCCACCTATTCGCGCAATCGTGAATTCGACGGTTTCCGTGGCTTCGGGATCATTCGCGTCAGTGACGCCGAACAGGATCCGCATGCTTTCGGCCTGACCTTCGCTGCCGATGAAGCCAATGACGACGCCGAGGACGACGACGTTCCGCTGACGGTCGATGGCACGTTCGAACAGTCTGCGGGCGACCAGCCGACGGCTGACGAGCCTCTGCCTCCGTCACGGGACGAGTTCCAGGGCGAAGTGCCGGCCCTCAGCATCGCTTCCAATCCGCTGGGCAATTTTTCGGACAAGGTCATTCAACTCGAGGAGCGCCGCGCCAAGAGCACGCGTGACGGGTTGAGTGCCAGCGAACAGGCGGCACTCAAGGAAATCGCGCGCCAGCTCGAGCCTTTCGGCAAGCGGCCGAATGACGACGTGGTGAAGTCGACCAGCGGCCTGATGCAGGGCGGGGATGACGACCGGACGGATCGCGATGATCGCGCGCCGGCCGATGACGTCTTCGATGCCGAGGACGCAGGCGCGCAGGGTGCTGATGCCGGCGGCGGCGAGCATGATGAGCAGGCCGAAGACCCCTTGATGGACGAAGAGCGCGTCCAGACCATGTTCGAGGATCTCGGCACAGGCCCTGGCCTGACGGCCTATGCCATCGACCTCGTGCCGATGGCGATCCTCATCCATGCCGGCGACCGGCTGATCGAGGCCAATTCGGAATTCAGGCGCCTGACGGGTTATGACAGCGTGGCAGCGCTCGAACGCGCCGGTGGTCTCGATGCGTTGATCACCCGTCGCGAAGGCCCGGATGCCGGCGTCTATCTCGTCCGCGCCGATGGAACGCAGATACTGGTGTCAGCACGGCTGCAATCTGTCCGCTATGACAGTTCCAGCGCGCTGATGCTGGCTGTCACGCCGGCTGCGGGCATGCTGGCCGTCGTCGCCGAGCCTGAAATCATCGGCGAGAGCGAGGCGGCGCGCAAGCTCGCGGGCCTCAAGGTCGAGGTCGAGGAAATGCGCTCGATCCTGGAGACCGCCACCGACGGCGTCGTCGTCCTCGATACCGAGGGACGCATCCGCTCGATGAACCGTTCGGCCTCGGCGCTGTTCAACTTCGACGACGCCGAGACCCGCGGCAAGCCTTTTGCCATGTTGTTTGCCCATGAGAGCCAGAAGTCGGTGCAGGATTATCTTGCCGGACTCTCCGGTCACGGCGTTGCCAGCGTGCTGAACGACGGCCGCGAGGTCATCGGCCGCGAATCCTCGGGCGGCTTCATACCGCTCTTCATGACCATGGGGCGCATGCCGGGGTCGAACAGCTATTGCGCCGTGATGCGCGATATCACCCAGTGGAAACGTTCCGAGGAAGAACTCAAGGCCGCCAAGCGTGCGGCCGAGACCGCCAACCAGCACAAGAGCGATTTCCTCGCCCGCGTCAGCCACGAAATCCGCACCCCGCTCAATGCGATCATCGGGTTCTCGGACATGATCGCGAGCGAGCATTTCGGCCCGGCCGGACATGCGCGCTATGTGGAATATGCAAGCGACATCGGCCGCTCCGGCCGCCACGTGCTCGATATCGTCAACGACCTGCTCGACATTTCCAAGATCGAGGCGGGCGAGATGGATCTCGAATTCGCCGCCGTCGGCATCAACGACTGCGTCTCGGAAGCCGTGTCGCTGGTGCAGCCCCAGGCGAATGCCCAGCGGGTGATCATCCGCACGTCGCTCTCGCAATCGGTGCCCGACATTGTGGCCGACCTGCGCTCGATCAAGCAGATTTCGCTCAACATCCTGGCCAACGCCATCCGCTATACGCCATCCGGCGGCCAGATCGTCGTATCGACGGCTTACGAGCCATCCGGCTCGGTGACGCTTCGTATCCGCGATACCGGCGTCGGCATGTCGAAAGGCGAGCTCGACCAGGCGATGAAGCCGTTCGGTCAGGTTTCGTCCGGCACTCGTCAACGCGGCGACGGAACCGGCCTCGGCCTGCCGCTGACCAAGGCAATGACGGAGGCCAACCGGGCGATGTTCTCGATCCACTCCGCCCCGAACGAGGGAACGCTGGTGGAAATCACCTTTCCGCCCCAGCGCGTGCTTGCGGACTGAGCGCGCCGGGCATAGAAGGCCAGGCTGAAACCTGACCTGGGGACGCCAGTTTGGACCTGCCTGCCGGACATGTGAGCGCGCCGCTTCTCAAGCGACAGCAGCACCCCTTGCTACAGGGGGCGGCGGTTCTCTTTTCATTGATCATCATCGTTCCCTTGGCGGCGATCGTCTGGATCGCGCTGACCGGCGGCACGGCGGACCTCGTGCATGTCGCGACCAGCATCCTGCCACGCGCACTGGCGCGGACCGCGGCGCTGCTGGTCCTGATCAGCATCGCCACGGCTGTCACCGGCATCGTTGCCGCCTGGCTGACGGTGTCCTTCGAGTTCCCGCTGCGGCGGCTTCTCACCGTGGCGCTGGTGCTGCCGCTGGCGATGCCGACCTATCTCGCGGCCTATGCGGCGGGCGAATTCTTCGATTTCACCGGTCCGCTGCAAACGGCCGTACGGGCAATTTTCGGCTTTTCGCGGCCGAGCGAATACTGGTTTCCGGATATCCGATCGCTCGGCGGCGCGGTCCTGGTCATGGGCTCCGTGCTCTACCCTTACGTCTATCTCGCCTGCCGGTCGATGTTCCTGCTTCAGGGCCGGTCGGCGGCGGATGTCGCCCGCACGCTGGGCGCTTCGCCCGTCCGGGTGTTTTTCCGGGTGCAGCTTCCCATGGCGCGGCCGGCGATCGCCGCCGGCTTGATGCTGGTGATGATGGAGACGCTGAACGATATCGGCGCGGTGGAGTATCTCGGCGTCAACACGCTGACATTCGCGATCTACGACACCTGGCTCAACCGGGGGAGCCTCTCGGGCGCGGCGCAGATCGCGGTGGTGATGCTGGTCTTCGTCGTCCTGTTGATCCTCGCGGAACGGCACGCGCGGCGCAGCCAGCGCTTCGCGGGCGGCAAGACGACGACCACGGTCCATGATGCCGCGCGGGTCCAGCTGAGAGGTGCGCGCAAATGGCTCGCAACGTTGTTCTGCGCCCTGCCAATCGCTGCCGGCTTTCTCATTCCCGCCTTCGTGCTGGGTGGCTATGCCGTCAAGCGGCTCGACGTCCTGTTCACGAACCGGGTTCTCTCGGCACTGGGGAATACCGTGCTGGTGGGATGCGCGACGGCGGCCATTGCGGTGACGCTGGCTTTCGTTCTGGCTTATTCGGCCCGTGTGGGGCGCAATCGGTTCACGGCGCTCGCCGCACGCTCGGCGGCGTTCGGCTATGCGATTCCCGGAACGGTATTGGCGATCGGGGTGCTCATCCCGCTCGCATCGCTCGACAACACGATCAGTTCGCTTGTAAACCAGGCGTTCGGCCTCCAGCCCGGCCTGATCATGTCGGGCACGATGTTCGCGATCGTCTATGCGCTGACGGCGCGGTTCTTGACGATGGCTGAAGGCACGGTGGAGGCGGGCTTCCACAAGCTGCCCGTCAGCCTCGATCATGCATCGCGGACGCTCGGCCGCACGGGCGGCCAGACGCTGCGCGCCATCCTCATCCCCGCCATGCGGCCGGCGGTGCTGACCGCCGCCCTTCTCGTCTTCATCGAGACAATCAAGGAGCTGTCGGCGACGATCCTGCTCAGGCCGTTCAATTTCAACACGCTGGCGACGCTGGTCTATGAGGACGCCTCGCGCTCCCAGGTGCCCGATGCGGCGGTGCCGGCGCTGATCATCATCGTCGCCGGCCTGGTTCCCGTGGTCATGGTTTCCCGCTCGCTCGACCGCGTGCGTTAGGACCGATCGCCATTCAGCTGATGCCGGTCTGCAAATGGTGATTTTCTGCGCTTCCGGTGCTCACGTACGTTAAGTACGCTCCGCTCCGGTTCTCGAAAACCACCATTTTCGACTCGGCCTGAGCTGAATGTCGATCGGTCCTCCAGCGTCAGCCCTCGAGACCCAGCATGCCTGCCGCGACGAATTTCAGCGCCATGGCGTAAGAGCGTTCGAGCTCGCTCCCCGAGTAGCGTCCGCCCGACAGCGCATCGACCCGCTGGTTCTGCGAAA
Organism: Rhizobium sp. LjRoot254; assembly: GCF_964254105.1. Taxonomy (NCBI): domain Bacteria; kingdom Pseudomonadati; phylum Pseudomonadota; class Alphaproteobacteria; order Hyphomicrobiales; family Rhizobiaceae; genus Rhizobium; species Rhizobium sp. LjRoot254. Next base: position 141,153 of record NZ_CAXUSM020000001.1, read on the forward strand.
CGACTTGCAGGCCGAGTTGAAGCGTGAATGCGAAGCCCCGGTAGAGAGCCTCTTCGGACAGGCCCGGCCTGAGATCGCGGATTCGCGCGACGAACAGGTTGGCGGTTTCGTCGAAATTGGCGCGCACGAGTTCATGCCAACGGTCGGTCATTGCCACCTTGGAGATCAGGCTGACATAGGCCTTCCAGCCGTCGCCGCCATTCAGCGTCTGGGTGAAGAGCGGCCGCATGAAGGCATCGAGCAGAGCCTCGACACTCGTACTTTCCTCGCGTTGCAGTTCCTCCAGCCGTTCCAAGCGAATCCTGTTGAGAATATCCGCCCTGCGGGCGACCACGGCGCCGAACAGGTTGTCCTTGGTGCCGAAATGATAGCTGGCAAGCGCCAGCGTCACATCGGCGCGATTGGTAATGTCGCGCAGCGAGACCGTATCGAAAGTCTGGGCGCCGAACAGTTCTTCGGCGGCGTCAAGTATCTTTTCCTTGGTCTGGTCGCCATTGGCGCGCGTGACCGGCCCGGCGCCCGATTTGGCACCCTTTGTCTTTTGCATTCGTGCGACCCCCACAATCGTCACTGGTTTATTATGGCCGGTTCTGGGACCGGCTTCAATCAAAGCCTCTTACGGCAGAACGATCACAAAGAACAGCTTGCCGAGCACTTCAAATCCCTGCTTTATATGCATCAATGCCAAAATCAAAAAAGGGGAATGGCAATGCAGGCTGGGAGTATCGATCTCAAGGCAAAATCCAAGGTGAAGGAGTTCGGCCGCATCCGCAGGCTGGACAAGAGCTCACGCATTTTCCTGGTCGCCAATGGCGAGGGCGAGATGCTGGAAATGCTCGGGTCCTTCGTCGGTGAAGAGATCGAGGGATCGCATTTCACGTCGCTCGCCGATGCGCTCGAGGTCGAGCATGTCGACGATCTCCTGGCGCTTGTCGAACAGGTGCCGAAATATCTCGGCTCCATCCGGCTGTTCGGCGTGTTGATCGATGCCGATCCCGCAACGAGCATGGTGCATAAGGCGATCATCGTCGCCGAAGAAGGCGAGCGCCGGCGGGTAATCGTCAAGAAAGACATCAGCGGGATATTCGAGGACAGCGTCAGCGCGCTTGAGATCGCCAACTGGATCGAGGCGAAGTTCTAATTCTGCCATCCCGCCTCACAGGCAACGGCGAGTGTTCGGCTTCATCTTGCGCGGACGGCCCCTGCTGCCAATGTGATCCGCCCGAATTTTGGCACCAAGACATAATTTGCCTCGCTCATGACTCCACAACGAAGCCCGCCGGTGAAGATCGGCGGGCCGCTACGGCTCTTCGAAAGTTTCTGAGTAATCAACGTAGAGCTTGCCGACCGGCTTGCCGACGTTATCAGTGACATCGTGCCAAGCACTATCGAACTCATTCTGCTCTATGCGATCGGCCAGTTTGCGCAGTGTGTCTGCCGCCCACTTGTTGACCACGGCTACAGTAGGGCCGACGAACTCCAACTCGACATCGCATTGTAAGTGCAACGTGCCTTCCTCGAATTCCAAGAGCATTACCTCCCGATCTCTATCCGGTTACGTTATCAATGACGCGGATTCGGCCGCGCGAAGATAGACAGTCATCACAATGAGTCCTGGCCGTTACTATCGTTCTCGGCCTGACAGGCACGAGAGTTGTTGAAGTAATAATGTATTCCAATATAGGATTGGTCGAACGCGATCGTCTTAATTTTCAAGTTAATTTCTTCGATATTGTCTTTCAGATGCGCGCCGGTTTTCTTACTCCAGCGTGTCCCAAACACCCGCTCATTCTGAAATATTGACATCGTCCAATGTCGAGGCTCAACAAACATGGCGCCTGGCTTCAAATAATTGTGTGGAATGCTTGCGCCATAGACGTCATTAAGCTGACGTTCGATCTTCAAGAAATCCCTCCCCACGTTCTCGCCATAAGGATCATGGGCATAAGGCGCCGATGCGGCACTGACGATGCAGAGGCCAGTCTTTTTGGAGAACTGAACCTGATAGACAACGAAGTCAGGATGCGGTTTAGGCACGCTTCGTAAGACAAACGAACCGCTAGCGTCGCCCGGATTTTCGAGAGAAAGCGCTTCTTTTCGCTGGCCCTTCTCCAGGCCGAACGGGCCAGCATGTGCGCCGTTCCAAGATAGGCCACAAAGAGCAACCGCTATCAAAACACGCATACGTCCACCCGAAAGAACTTCACCCAAGCGTGATTATGCCGACAGTAGCAGAGATCGTGCAACGCTCAAGGGGGCAGCTTGACCGGAACGTGTGACCTTGTAATTGGACACGTGACGGTGCGAACCTAGTATCAGCATGATCTAGTTCAAGCGATTCGGTGCGAGATGGATATCAAGCGACTAACCTACACTGATTTTCAGCGCGTGTTGTTATACAAGCTTGCGGTGGCGGTAGAGGCTGATTTTGATCGACCAATTGACGTGGCCGATGTGGCGCTCACTGTAAATGGAAAATTTCAGCAAAGCTGGATATCGGCAGTAACGCAAAAATTCGTTCTTGAAAAATACATTCGAAAGTGGGCTCGGCCTCTTTTCGACGTATCCGAAGTGCTAAACGCTGATGAAGGATCGGCGAGTAAGCTGAGAAGAGCCTACCAGTGGGGTGAAGCCGGTGCTGATTTATACACCCTCACCGAGAAGGGATTGGAAGAGGCCGAGCGAATTGCCGCCTATGAGGGCTGGAATCTGTGGCCCGATATCGATGAAGTCGCCGAACAAGGGTTCGGTTCTAGCGTGGTTGAGCAAGGCCGGAAGATGACGCTGAACCGAGATTCATCGGACTTTAGAGAAGTCGAGACCGGGCTGAATACCGCGATCGAAGAGTTGCGGTCTGATAACATGCTGATGTCTGACGCAGAAGGTGGGCAGCGTCTCGCAGAACTCGAAGCCGGCAAAGTTCTCATCCAGTCCGAACAAGTGAACGAAAACCTCATCAAGCGCGTCCTTATACCGTCGCTAACATGGACAGCGAAAAAGATTCGTGACGAAGGCGCCGTTTCTATAATCAAGATTGGCGTGGCGAAGCTGATCGCTTTGCTATCCGGTTGACCACATGGATCATCCGCAAGTCTGTAACACTTAGCATTTTATAATATTAACTAAGTCATTGAAAAATAAGATAAATATATAGATGGCTGGGGAACCTGGATCCTATTGTTATCAATGATAATCGTTATTTTTCAATAGGTTATTATATGCACAAAAATAGATTCCGGAACACTTAAGCTACGCATTTTTCCGGCGCTCTTCCAGACAATTGCTGGATAGGCCGTTGATTAGTCCTTGGCGTCCGCACGACCAGTTTGATCGGGCCTTGGCTTGCATTGCAGGTGGCGCTTTGGAAGCGTTTCTAATCAGAAGTTGGTGACCGCGACCAGTGCGAGAGCATGGCGTCGATCTTTGGCTGAACCCTCTTTCTTGCCGCCTTTCGATCAACACCGGCAAGGAGAAGCTGATCGTAGTCAGTCATCAGATGGCGGAGGAGGGTCTGCAAGATTATACCGGTAGCTCCTCCCAGTGAAACCCCCTGCCATTCACGGCCGACAATCTGCGCTACGACATAATCCACGGCAAATTCTGGGCATCCAGGGTGATGCCTGTGGAGGTGTCTTCGGACCGCAGCCTCAGTGAATTTCACGTACCGAGTTCCGTAGTTTGGCATCAATTGTTGAGCCTATTCTCCGTCTGACCATTCGCCTCGACGGATCTTTGCCCTCACCTTGGCCTCGAGTTCGTCAATCATAAGAGCTAATAACTTGACTCCTGAAACATCCAACTCAATCGCGAGCTGCCAGAAACGTTTATACATGTCAGTTGTAATCTTGAAGTTCAATGGCCTACGAATCATAATTAATCCTCTTTGCGTCATTGTATAGAAAACTTATTGCAGTGCAACTGTTACATTTGTACAACATATGGTAAGTAAAAATTGATTTACTACTCCTATTACGTAATCAAGTTTTCACAATGGAAGTTTTGCATTTCTTTTTGTATCCCATCATGAGATCGCTATATAACGAGTATGAACAACTGTAATTGAATGGATCATTAGATGTTTACGGAACAGAAGTTTGCCGTCGCCAAATTCATTGATGAAAATGTCAAGCGATCGCCACTCACCGCAGCCGAGATTGCTCTAGAATGCGGCTTTCGCAGCGAGAAGACTCTTTTGGCGTTTCGACGAGCCGAAATCAGACTGCCGCTCGATAAGGTCGCCCCACTCGCGGATGCAATTGAATGCAACAAGTCCGAACTTCTCACCCTGGTGCTGAAAAGTTGGTTTCCAACAGATGTTGTTGAGCTGTTGCAGACGTCGTTGGCTCCTGCGACAGGGGTCTTGAAAGGACCTAGATCGACGCCATCAAGAAATATGGTGGTGGGAGAGTCCTGAGCTGGCAGCAAAAACGGAATAGAGCTTCGATTTGGGATGAGGGCGACTCACAGGGGCATGCGTCAGGCAGTGCCTCATTGACCGTCATTTCTAGATCGCTGCCAAGAGCTTCGTGGAGGTTGGTGCTTACTCGAAGTCAGCAACATAGAAATTTGAATGAATTAGAGCACGTCCGTGGGATGCAGTTGGCGGGATTCTTGACCAGTTCACGCGGCCCGAATGCGCCAACTACCTCAAAGCCGCTGGATATGATCCAGATTAAACAGGACGTGCTCTAGCCTCAAGAATGAAATGAATGCGGCGGCCGGCTTCCCACGTTGGTGCATGCCCGCTAAGGGGCCGATTACTGCCTGTCGGGTTTTGGCGCGTTTACCGCGTTAGCTGCTGTATGCGTCGTGATTGAGCGATGTCAGAAAGGGGGTGCCTTGGGCTAGGCGCTGTCGACATCCTCGAATATCGACCGAGTTGTCGTCTTTGCTGGTTTGGTTGGTGCCGGCGCCTCGACGGCGGAGGCGGTGACGATGTGACTCCAATCGGAATCGTCGTCCGACTCGCTATCGCGCTCCTCCTTTCGTTCCTCGAGGAGCTGTATCGAACGCTTGATCTCCCTTCGGGCCTCATTAATGAGCTCCCTACCCCTATCGTCGACATCGAGGTTCTCCAGTTTCGTAAGGGCATTGCCGATCTTCTCAAAGTGGCTCTCTGGGTCATCATCGAGATCGGCGCTGTCGGTGATTTCGGATATCTTATCCTCGAGTTCAGGTAGTCTCTGAATGCGAAGCGACATTCCAAGGCGGACGAGCCGCTCAGCGGGGATAAGCTCTAACATCGCTGAATTGTCGAAGAACGACAAGTCGAACTCATCCGCTGCGGCGCTCTCGAGCGATACGGCAGCGCGTTCGCGCAAATCGTCGTCCAGTAGCCTGGCGCGGTAGGCGCGGGCGTGCGTGACTAACTTTGGACTGTTGGCAATCACGGTCGTTTCCCAGGTCTTGCGTTTGAGAATGTCGGGATCGAGCCGGATCAGCTTTTCAAATACAGCATCGCTCGCTCTATAGGCGAGGAAAATGAACAGCGACCAGGTTCGTTCGGCTTCGTCGGGCGTTCGCGCCAGACGCTCGACCAGCGTGTCGTTTAGACTTGCCGGAATGGTCAATGCATTCGGAATGTCTTGCGATCCCTCACAGATGAAGTTGTCCAACACCGTATCTATGGTAGCCCCCCGAAGGAGAGCCGCCATCATGAAGGGCTTCTCGCTCAGGATTTCGGTCAGCGCGTCCGAAATAGTAGGATGGGCAAAAGTCCACATCGTGCCCGTGCCGCTGCCAGAGGCCTTGAGGAACGACCCCTTCAGATCGGCGAAGGCATCCTGAATCTGCGGCAGGCCGCATCCGGTCAACTCCGCCACCGCGGCAGCGGCTTCCGGATCGAACCCAATGATCCTGAATGCACCCTGATGCACATAGATGAGGATGAGCGCCGCCTGCAGGACGGGTTCGAGCGCGTTGACTGTGTCGATGAGTTGTTCGCGAGGTTCGCGCATGAAGCGCACAAGGGAAGCTTCTCTCGGTGCAAGGCTCTTGGTAAAATTTGGATCACCCAGCCGCTCGGCGATCCCGGGCAGGAATTCGTCGACGGCTGCGACCGCGCCGAGATGCGGCTTCACACTCGATTTCCAGCTCTGGCTTTGGCTGCCGTAATTGATGTGATTATAGAGGATTTGCGCCTTTTCTTCTGCGGTCAGCACACCGACGTCGACGACGGCCCGTCCATCCGCAAAGAGCGGTAGATTGCGCTGACCGAGGCGGCGCCGCGCCGCTTCGTAGATGTGTTTTCGTGAAGTCAGAAGGAAGCGATTGCCATGCCCGATTGCCGCGCGAAGCTTGGCGAAGGCAGATGTCCAATCCTGAACATAGTCCTCGCGCACTTGGTTCGAACCAAACGCATCGTCGATCCAGAAGAAACGGCCGGGATCGCTGGGATTCCAACCTGCCTCGAAATCCCGCGGGCTCGTCAGGGCGAGAACGGTATTATTAGGGTTCTCAGAGGCGATTGTGGAGATGATGGCACCGATCGCGGATTTCCCGCTTGAAGGGTTGCCAAGCAGGAGCACGATGCCGTGATTTCCGATCGCCCGCACCGCATCGCGGTGGGCGCGGGTCGGGACATAAGTTTTGAGCTTGGGTATCCAATTGTCGAGCAGTGCGCGGCTCTGCTGCGTTATGCGCTCGTCAATAATCGAAGTCAGATCGCCTAGCCCGTACACTTGTGGCACCAGCGCCCGCAGGCGAGCACTGCCCCTGATAGTACGAACGACATACTGGCGCCCAAGGATGTGGGCTTTGCGAACCCCGAGCTCGAGAAGGCGCGTGCGGATTTCCATCGCGACACCCGCGTCGACGCTCATGTTGGTCATGAAGACGTAGGTGTTTGCTTGGCCGTTAGCGACCAATTCTCGAACATGGTCGACTTCCGCATTGAGATCACTGGTCCTGAGCGCCTTTGCGGCATCCGACGTGTGTTTGCATTGAACCGTACCTATGGGCGCACCCGCAGGATCGTCGGATGGGATGAGAAAGACCGCATCCTGACCGCCGTCCTGGGCCTCCCGAAAAATCTCGACCGGTCGACGGAGCGTGACCTCGCAAATTTGCGAGCAAAGATCCTGAAATGCGCGCCAGCCAATCGTATGAAGTGCCAGATCGGACCAAGGGCCGACGGCGATTCTATTAGGAGCGGGATTCAGATTTTCCGCCTCGATATCGCCCGCACCATTCATCTGCTTCAATTTCTGCCCCCAAAGGATCTCGGCCAACGTGTGCCCACTTCCGAATATGGCACAGATGGCGAACGATGCGATATTGCTGATACGTGACTGTCACCAAGACCGAGCTCACGATGCTCCGCACCGTCTGGAGCGGCGCGCTGGCAAGGGATCAGGCGGCCACAACCACAGATTGCGCCTGAGGTGGTTCCGGAATTTCCTCGTTGCGGAAGAAACGCCACGTGGTGCGGACAAGATTCTTGAGCATATCGCTTTCGCGACCATGTTCTTTGGCGCGCAGAATTGTTTGATAAACAACTTCCGGGATTTTCTGCGTATCGTTGTTGGGATGCACACCAAATGGTTCGCAGGCAGCAGCAAGGCACTCCGCGTGTACCTCGGGCGTGAGATCGTCCTTGAGCTTGTGCTCCAACGTCTTTTCGAAATGTGCGTAGCAATCGCTGATGAGATCATGTGTCGGCGCGGCCTCGAATTGATCGTCCGGCTTGACGAGCCTACTCAACGCAAGATCGGTTGCCGGCGTTCGTTTGGCCTCGGCCAACTGCTGGTCACAATCCCATAGCATGAAGATCGGGATACCCAGTTCACGGAAGATTACATAAGGGCGATCGAGATTGGCTTTACCTTCGGCGGACAAGATGGCGATGCCTGCCGCCTCGAAACTCACGCCGAGCATCCGAGCCGTCGCGGTCAGCGCCGCTTTATCACTTCGACCCTCTACCAGAATGACGCCGTTGGCGAAAAAGCCTTCTGCCAGCTCAGCACCAAGAATGTGGAGCCTCGGCATCAATGTCTCTGCGGTGAAGGTGCCCGTGGGTTTGCCCCAGCCATGTTCGAGCTTCTGGGCAACGATACCGAGGTCGAGCGCTTGCAAGGTACATTGCTTTAACTCGCTGTCGGCACAAGGTGAGCGCCGCGTGAGCCTAATCTCATCGGCCTTCCCCATTGAAATGAATATCGGTGAGTGCGAGCCAAAGATAACTTGCGTGTGACCTTGGACGCCGGGAAGCGTGCCGCTGCTCAGTCCCCGCAGCACCTCCGCGAAATGCCGCTGCTTGGTCGGATGCTGATACAGCTCAGGTTCTTCGATCGCGAGGATTAGTGTCGGTGCCTGGACCGCGGCGGCAGCCGGCGCATCATCGCCGCCGCCCGCATCATCCTCTATGGGTGCGTCGTCGGGCTCCGGCACCGCCGTTCGCGCAAGATGCTGTAGCAACGTAAAGATGAAGGCGCGCTGGAGACCATGGCCTTGCCTGTCCACCGGACCACCGAAGCCATCGTCCTTCAGGAACACATCCGCCATCGGCAACGGGACCGGCATTTCGCCAATCTCACGCCAGTTCAACGAAACTTCGGCATCCTGGTACAGACCTCGCAAGTCGGCGGTGAGCGTCCCAGCGAGTGCGCCAAGTTCGGGCATATTCTCGGCGGAAACCAGAGCTTGATAGGCTTCGGTCATCTGTGCTTTGAACGCTAGGACGTCTGGTCGCTGGAGAATCTGACTGCGTACCAGTAGTTCGAGCAACTTGCCGATGACACTCGTCTTGCTGTCCGCCGCATCCGCCGACGCCTCGCGCACCGCAGGGATGAACACGAAACTCGTGTGCCGCTGGAGTTTGCCGCGGCTATTGTTCTGGAACCCAAAGAACTGGCCATCGTCGGGCAACAGCACTAACTGATCGGGATGGTTAGCTTCCCAATCCCGCAACGCTTGGTCGACTGCTGCTGCGCTGCCAGCATTGGGCAGGTCGGCGTACGACGGATTATTCTCCCGTAGGACATGGTAGGCGGCGCGCTTAGCGGTCGCAGTGGTATGCAGCCGGATCGCCGCGAAGTCTCCAATCTGTGGGACGAGGCCTTGGTAGCGTCCGCTTGAGGCACCCCCATCAAAAATACGGGTGACGACCAATTTGCCATCACGCACCCGGTCCTCGAACGCAGCGGCTTCTTGATCGCCGAGCTGATGGAAAGTTAGTTCGATTTCGATCGATTGTCCTTGGTCGCGTCCGAAGAAGTCATCAGCATCGCAGCTCTTCGAAGTCGAGTAGAACTTCTCGATAGCCTTCAGGATCGATGACTTGCCTGCGCCGTTACCGCCGATTAGTGCAGTATGGGCGCCAAAGGAAACTTCGACTTCGCGAAGCGATCTGAAATTCTTTATGCGCGCACGCTCAAGCTGCATGTGACCTCCCGTCGGGCATCATTATTCGATGTCAAATAGCGGAAATGCAAGTGCGATCCGCTCGCTCTTGTCATGTGAGGCCCAGCTACCTGAAACGCAGCGGTCGGCTAACAGCTACTGGAGGCGTTTCGCGCTGATTTGTTCGCCGGTGCCGCCGATAGGTGCTGATGACTCTCAGTGGACTCCTATGTGCATTTGCTATGAGCGAGGTATTTTGGTGCTATCTCCAGGGATGTGATGCGGGCGGCGCCGTTCGCGCAAGACCGGATATGAAATCACCCGAGAGACAGCGTCGGCTAAGGCAGGGGCGTCGCGGCGTGGACATGGAAGGCGACATATGCAGGCGACCCTCCAAGGAGTTGACAGGTTTCGGCCCCAAGCTGCCGCACATCACTCCTCCGGTATCGGCCCAAGCCTTGTGAAGACAACACGCGAAGCCTGGGCCTTGATTCAGGTTTGCGTGTTGCGAGGACCGGAATCAGTGCTGTCGGATCCGGCTAAGGTCGGATGCCTCCGATGGTGAAACCGCCATCAACGGTGATCTCTTGGCCCGTGACGAAACTGGCATCGTCTGAAAGCAGCCAGGCAACGGTGCCCGCGACGTCTTCTGATCGACCGTTACGGCGAAGTGGCGTGTGGCTGGCCAAACGCGCGGCAAAGACGGGATCGATGACATCGTCTGCCATGGGGGTCAGGATAATGCCCGGATTGATGGCATTGACACGGATGTTCCGAGGACCTTCCTCCACCGCAAGCGTACGCATCATCGCCTGCAAGGCTCCCTTGGTGCCGGCGTAGGCCCCGGCTCCAGGCATGACCCCACTCGCAGTCCTGGACGCGTTGATGAGGATGCTACCGTTGTCTAAGAATGGCAGGCATTGCTTGATGGTAAAAAGCGTGCCGCGCAGGTTGGTCCCGATCAGCGCGTCAAACTCGTCCGCTTCTGTCACCGCCAGGGGCTTAAATTCGCCCAGGACCCCGGCGTTTGCAAAAACGGCGTCCAGTTTCCCGAACTGCCCTACGGTCGTCTGCACCGCGGCTGCAACTGCATCGTTGTCTGCGATGTCGCAAGCAATTGCGATGGCAATGCCGCCTGCGGTCTCGACCTCCGACCGCAATTCATTGATCGGGTGCGGGCGACGTCCGATAAGAGCGACCTGAGCACCTTCCTCGACCAAGCGAAGTGCGGCGGCCCGCCCCATGCCCGTTCCTGCCCCGGTAATGAAAACCGTTTTGCCCGTAAATCTGTTCTGCGCCATGTCGTGCTCCTTTGGTTACAGCAACAGGGCGGTTGTAATTCGGTAGGTAAACAGTGATAATTGCCAAAATACATTATTCATCTGAAAGTGAAACTATCGAATGGGGCTTTTTCGGTCCATGCAGGTTTTTGTGACGACCGTTCAGGAGGGCTCAATGAGTGCCGCCTCCAGCAAGCTCGGCATGTCGCCCGCGATGGTAGGCCAGCATGTGGCGGCACTGGAAGAGCGGCTTGGCACACGGCTTCTGAACAGAACGACCCGTCGTCAGAGCTTGACGGATTTCGGCAGGACCTATGTCGATCAGTGCCGCGACATTCTCGAGCGTGTGGCCGTTGCGGATGAGGAGGCCGAGGCATCGCAGACGAACCCCCGTGGCCAACTCAGGATTACGGCACCGACTACCTTTGGGGCAGAAGCCCTGATGCCCGCCCTGGGACGGTATCGTGAAATTGCACCGGACGTGACCCTGGACGTCACGTTGACCGACCGCAATGTCGATATCGTTGAGGAAGGATTCGATATTGCATTCCGTATCGGCGAACTTCCGGATAGCCGCCTCATCGCCCGCCAGCTTGCTCCCTACAGGATGGTCGTTTGCGCTTCACCGCAATACCTTGCTAGCCGCGGAATGCCCCAGCATCCCAGCGAGCTTTCGAACCACGAAGCCGTCGGGTTCACCCCTGCGGCAAAGTCGCCATGGAAATTGTCGAAACACGATGAGGCTGTCGAAGTTACACCGCGCATGTCGATGAGCGTCAACAGCGGTCAGGCTGTTCGCATGGCAGCCCGCACCGGATTGGGCGTGATCATGCAACCCGCCATACTGCTGACAGCGGATATCGAGTCTGGCCTGCTGGTCAGGCTTTTTCCGGACTGGCATCTGCGCGAGCGGCCAATGTGGCTTGTCTATCATCGTGACAGGCGGATGACGCCGCGCCTGCGCAGCGTCATCTCTTTTGCAATCGCAGAATTCGCCCCGAAACCCGACGATGGGGGGTATGGGGGTGTCGAATGACCGCAAATAGCGCGAAGGCGACTTGAGGTCATACTGTAAATTACGAAAGCTTGGGCAATTCGCCTCACGCTACCGCAATCCGAATGGGCATGGTACGTTGTCCGCCTCGGGACGCGGGAGCGCTGACGAATGGCTGTGAATGCAAAGCGGCGACTGGCGGCCGTGGTGGTGGCCGATGTCGTGGGCTACAGCAAGCTTGTCGGCGAGAACGAAGCGTCCACCGTCGCGACCGTCAATGCTCGATGGGAAACCGTGCTCAAACCCATCGTCCATGAAAATGGCGGCCGAGTTGTTAAGTTTCTCGGCGACGGGGCGTTGATGGAGTTTTCGAGCGCTGTCGACGCTGTGCGGTCGGCGCTCGCCATCCAAAATGGAATGGCCGCGGCGAACGAGAGTGCCCCAGATGCGCCCGCCATCCAACTCCGCATCGGCATCAATCTCGGCGACGTGATTTCCGACGGCGACGACATCTTTGGCGATGATGTCAACATCGCCGCGCGCTTGGAAGGCGTGGCCAGGCCGGGCGAACTCTGCGTCTCACAGAGCGTTCACGACGCCGTGCGTGGCCGACTGGCGTTCGAAGCGGAGGAGATCGGCGACCTCGATCTCAAGAACATCGCAAAATCGATCCGAGCGTTTCGACTGCGTCCTGGAGACATGTCAGCATCAACGGCTGCGACGAGCGAGAGCAAGGAGAACCGATTGTCCATCGCGGTTCTTCCCTTCGACAATATGAGCGGCGTGCCGGAACATGATTTCATCGGCGAGGGGATGTCGGAGAACATTTTGACAGACCTCGCTCGTTTCAAGGACTTGACGGTCATCGCCCGGAACTCGAGCTTCGCCTACAAGGGCAGGGCGGCCCGCGTCCAGGACATCCGCCGCGAACTCGGGGCCAACTATGTCCTCGAAGGAAGCATACAGAAGGCGGGTGACAGGATACGTGTCAATGCGCAGCTGATCGACGGCGTGTCGGGAAAGCATGTCTGGGCGGAGCGTTACGACCGCAAGGCGGACGATCTGTTCGCCGTTATGGACGACATCACCGAACTGATCGTGGCGACACTGGCGACCACATATGGCGGACGCCTGCGCAAGGCCGCTGCAGAAAGCGCGGCGACAACCGGACCGACGTCATTCCCGGCTTTCGACAGTTTCGTCCAGGGCATGGTTGAACTCAACAAATGCACCGAGGAATCCGTCGAACGAGCTGGAGAGCATTTCTCTTTGGCGATCAAGGCCAACCCGCGATACGCCAAGGCGCACGCCAAATCCTGCTGGGTCCATATCTACAAGATCAACTTCGGCTGGACCGAGGACGCTGCGGCTTCGTTGCGCACGGCGCTCCAGTTCGCCGAAGCGGCGGTGGCGGCGGACGATTCCGAGGCGTGGGGATATTGGGCGATCGCCGGATGCGACATGCAGCAGGGCCGGCACGACCGGGCGATTTCCGGCATTACGCGCGCCGTCGAACTCAACCCAAACGACGCCGACGTATTGGCGGATATGGGTCTGTTCCTGTCCTATGTCGGCCGAGCCGATGAGGGTATCCCGTTCGCCCTCAAAGCAAACCGCATCAACCCGAACCATCCTGAATACTATGACGACCAACTGGGCCAGGTGTTCTTCACCGCAAGGCGCTACGAAGACGCTGTCCGGTCCTTTGAAGGTATCCGCAATCACATCACTGCAGCCACGATGGTTTATCTGGCGGCCAGTCATGCCGCGCTGGGCAACATGGAATCGGCAGGGGCGACCGTCAAGGAACTACTCGCGAAGGAGCCGGCATCGACGATAGCGATGTGGACGTCGCCGGATTTCATCCCGTACAAGAATCCGGAAGACGTCGAACACCTCGCGCGCCATCTAAGGGCAGCCGGCGTTCCGGGGTGATGGCGTCGATCTCAGGGACGCGAAACAGGTGATATAACGCGTATTCTTCACGCGATGGTTATCAACGGTTGGGCAGCATCGCCTCCTTCGCCACGCAACTTCGCAGTTTGGCTGAGATACGAATTGGAGACATGGAGTCTTGGCTCCTGCTGGCGCGAGCCGACATTTTAGATCCTGTCATTGTACGACGGCTTCGCGCCCCCAAGTCGGCCATTGAACCCGTTATGGCCGCCGGCCAGAAGCAGACATTTGAGCAGCTAGGCGAGTTGGGACCTTCGCGCCCAAAAAAGCGGACTCCATCACATCACGACAACCAATATTCCGGTGTAGGTCAGGTGATGGAGCAGTTGATCAGCTCCGTGGGCAGCCCAGTAGGCGCGGGTCGTCATCGCCGCCGGATGGAGATTCGCGTGGGCCGCCTTCAAGTGGTCGATCAGGTAGTGGATCAGAAATTCCGCCAGTGCCAGCACCGTCACAGTCATCGCATCCAGACCGGACAGCCAGAGCCCCGGAACGGTGCCCGCCGCGTGGATTGCCGCATGAGCATAGCCGCCCAGATGGCGGAGATCGCCCTTGCCGCGAAGGACCCAGCCCGGCTGCAGCAGATAGTCGGCGGCGAAGTGCTTGGCCTGTAACCAGGTGAGCAGGCCGATGAGTGAAAGTGCATTCTCCATGCTGCCCCTCCTCAAGCCGGGGTTAATTTTCTATCCAGGGTGAAGATTGGCACTGGTTGCGACTTGCCACGCACTGCCGTCTCTCCTAGCGAGCGCGCATCGATTCGCCCGCAAGTCCCGTCGAGCGTCTCGCCGCTCAGCACGATCTCTACGCCGTTCTCCTTGGCGACGCCGACGAGACGGCTTGCGAGGTTTACGGCATCACCGATCGCCGTGTAGCTCAGGCGCTCGGCCGAGCCGATGTTGCCCACCAGGGCGATGCCGCTGTTGATACCGATCCTGACACGCACCGCGTCATGCTGGGGAGCCAGTGGCGGCATGGCATGCATCGCGTCGCGAATGGCGGCAGCGGCGCGGCAGGCGCGCAGTGCGTGGTCCGGCTCGTCGTTCGGCGCATTCCAAATCGCCATCACGGCATCGCCAATGAACTTGTCGACCGTGCCGCCCTCGGCGTGGATCGCGGCGATGGACAGTGTGAGGAAGCGGGTGAGATGTGGCTCGACGCCGGCGCCGAGCTCCTCGGTCATCTCCGTGAAGCCCGGCAGGTCGGCGAAGAGGACCGTGATATCGGTGAGCTTGCCGCCGGGCTTGGGCTCGATGCCGCCATCGACCAATGGCCTCACGACGTCGAGCGGCATGAAACGCGCGAAGGCCGATAGCCCCGACGACATCCGTTTTAGCGCCACCGAGAAGTCGTTGAGTTCAACCAGCACGGTCGGCGTGTGGCGAACGGCATCGAGCTCAAAGCGTTCGACCGCATGCAGTTGTTGGGCAAGCCGGGCGAGCGGCCGCGCGAAAAGCAGCCGGGCAAAGATGATGGCTGTGACGGCGGCGAGCAGCGCAATGCCCGCGACGATGAAGAGCACGCGCTTGGTGTTCTCGTCGATGTCGCCGGCGAAGGTGGAACGCGGAATGGCCGTTAGCAGCCGCCAATTCTCGAAGGGCAACGCGCTGGATGAAATGAAGACCGGCCCGAGCGCCTCACTCTGCTGCAGCGTGCGGAAGACGCTTTGCGGATTGGCCCGGCGCGCGGATGCGACGGCGGCGGAAAGCACATCTGCCTTCGGGAAATCGGCGAGATGGGCGGCCATGACGCCGTCCGACGGTTCGGAGGTCGCGAGCACGACGTCGTCCTTGGCGAGCACATAGACCTTGCTCTCGGAGGGGATGTTGAGGTCCTGCAGCGTCAGCGACAATTGCCGCAGGCTCACCGCCACCATGACCACGCCTTCGAGCCGGCCGAAGGCCTCGACCCGCTTTGAGAGAACGATCGATGGCTCGAAACCACTCGGCAATATGTCCACGACGGTCCAGGCCGGATCCGTGCTGTCCTTGCCCCTGCGATACCAGGGCGAGCCCTCCGTCACATAGGCGCTCTCGGTCTTGACGCGCTCCTCGAAGAAAATGTCGCCGGGGATCGGCTTGTAGCGGTCGCGGCGAAGCGCGCGAGGCTCGCCGGGCGCGGCCTTGCCGATTTCGATCATCTCGATCCGGCCATCAGGCGCGGCATGCGAGCCGAAGAAGCGCCCGTCGGGAAACCCAAAGCCGATCCAGGCGATCGCCGGCTGCTCGCGGAGCAGTGAAAGGAAGAGGAACTCGCGCTTGACCTCGTCGTCGGGCTTGATGGCGCCCTGGAAGAAGACGGAGCGGATGATTTCCGCCGTGCTCGACACGAGTGCGAGTTGCGAGGCGAGTTCGTTGCGCACGGCTCCGGTGCTCTGCGCATCGAGCGCCGCCACGACATTATCGACATTGGCACTCGCGGTGCGTTGCCAGATCAGATGGACCAGTCCTGCCGTCGACAGGACGGCCAGCAGAAGCAGCGCGGTGACCGCACGACCCATCTTCACGCGGGGGAGGAAATCAGCGCTCATGGCGGTCGGTAATGAGGCGGGCGCTCCGCTCGTAGCGGAGATAAGCCAGGCCCCAATCCATGAAAACCACGAGGCGATTGCGGAAGCCTACCAGGAACCAGAGATGGGCGAGGTTCCAGACCAGCCAGGCCGAAAAGCCGGAGAGCCTGATCCGTCCGAAATCGGCGACCGCCGCCTTGCGGCCGATCGTGGCGAGATTACCGAAGTGCCGGTAGTGAAATGGCTCGACCGGATTGCCTGCCATCAGCGCCCGGATTGCGCGGCCCGCGTGCTCGCCCATCTGCTTGGCGGCCGGCGCGATGCCGGGAACCGGCGAACCGTCTTTGATCTTCGCGGCGGCGGTATCGCCGATGACGAAGATGTTATCATGACCGAGTATATTCAGCCGTTCGTCGACCACTGTGCGGCCTGCGCGGTCGGCTTCGGCGCCGAGCCATTTGGCCGCTTTCGATGCCATGACGCCCGCTGCCCAAAGCACACAGGCAGAACGGATCTGGCGGTCGTCGGCGAGCAGGACGCCGTCGGCATCGCAATGGGTGACGGCAGCCGTCGGCAACACCTCGACGCCAAGGCCCTCGAGCTGTCGCTGGGCCTTGGCCGAAAGACAGGCCGGCATGGTCGGCAGGATGCGATTTCCGGCCTCGACCAGCACCACCCGCGCCGAAGCGGCATCGATGTGGCGGAAGTCGCGGACTACGACCTTGCGGGCAAGTTCGGCAATCGCACCAGCCATTTCGACCCCGGTCGGACCGCCGCCAACAACAACGAAGGTCAGCAAAGCCTCGCGCCGCTTCTCATCCTCGGTGACCTCGGCGCGCTCGAAGGCAGAGAGGATACGGGCTCGGATCTCCGTGGCATCACCGATCGTCTTCAGCCCAGGCGCACTTTCGGCCCATTCCTCGTGGCCGAAATAGGCATGGCGGGCGCCGGTGGCGACAATCAAATAGTCGTAGGGAATGGCGCGCTCGGCGGTGTGAACGAGTTGCATTGCCTTGTCGATCTGCTCCGCCCTTTGCATCAGCACTGTCACATTCTTCTGGCGCGACAGGATGCGGCGAATCGGCATGGCGACCTGTGCCGGGGACAGACCGGCGGTGGCTACCTGGTAAAGCAGGGGCTGGAAGAGGTGATAGTTGCGACGATCGATAACGGTGATGTCGACATCGGCACCCTTCAGCCCCATAGCCGCGGCGAGACCACCGAAGCCGGCGCCGAGAATGACCACGCGCGGGCGGCCATCCCCGGGTATCGGGCGGATCATGTTCGGCGCACCGCCTGTCATCGCGCCTTCAGCTTCGATCCGCATGACTCAGCGCTCCCGCGAGAAAAAGCGGCCGGCGAGATGATCGAGCGAGATGACGCCCGCGCCGCGCGCGAAGATCAGGAGCAACGGCACCGCCCAGGTAAGGTGCTCTCCCCAATGGGTGGGATAGACGAAGATCTGGATCGTTGCCACGACGCCGAGCAGCATAAGCGCCGCAAGCCGCGAGAAGAGCCCGAAGAAGAGCAGGATCGCACCTGAAAGCTCGGCAGCCGTCGCCAGCACGGCCGCAACACCAGGATCGAGCACCGGCAGGCGGTATTCGAAGGCGAACAACTGCACGGTGACCGGCCAGGAGGCGAGCTTGCTCTGCGACGAGTGCCAGAACACATTCGCCACCGCGAGCCGTGCGACGAGCTGCACTGCCGAAAGCGGCACGGAAGAGGCAAGCTGGAGTGCCTGCAAATAGTGGCCGGCGAGACCGCCTCGCGCGGGCATGGATGTCGGGGTCATCATGGTCATCGATCCAATCCTTGTCAGTTGATGTTTGCAGACTGATGGCGGACACGTGTGACGAGTCCATCGGCAAAGAGGCCGCCAAGCGACGCGACGAGGTCGAAATCCGGATCGCGCGCGGCGGCTTTCGTGACCGCGTGTTCGAGTCCGCGACTGCTTTTCAACGCGTGCAGGAAGGCGTAATGGGCGCCGTTCAGGCGGAGGAAGCGGACGCTGTCCCGGTTCCGCCACAGCGCGATCCGCTGCGGTTGCCGCCCGATGTCGCCGAGCCGTTCAAGATCGCCGCTCGCCTGGTGCGCCGACCAGATGTCGAGCGCCGGCCAGCGGCAGAAGAGCATCCGCAGCGACGGCTGGAGGATGAGGTCAGGCATCGTGCCTTCGCCACCGCTCGAGAGTTCGGCCATGATGGCTTGTGTCAGCACCGGTGCATCGAGTGCCTCGGCAATCAGCCATTCCAATCGCGCTGTGTCGGCGATGAAGGGCATGGCCTTGAGGTCTTCGAGCCGGCCGAGGAAGTCTGCAAAGTCGCTGCCATAGCGCACGAGCCGGGGCTCGGATGGCGGGCTCACGCGGATGAAGCTTGCAGCGATATGGCGGAAATACCGCTCCCCGATCAGGCTAACTGTGACAGGGAAGACGGACACGAGCGCCGCACTCAGTGAAGCGAGTGTGTTGTTGCGGTAGATGTTGAAGCGGCGCATCGAGTCGAAGCCGGCCCGCTCGAATGCCCGGGCAAGTTCGCATTCGCCATTGCCGAGGATCGCCCGGGCGACAGCATTCTGTAGGTTCAGGTCAGACAGCATGACGCATCCTCCTTGTGACCGAATTGCTGGCGAAGACTGACGGCGTGATCGTGGTCATCGCCGATATGCCCGGCATGGCGCCGTGCGCGAGATTGTTGGTGGACGGCAGGTCGATGCGGGCGAAGCTGCGATCTTTCGGTCGAGCAGCCTGCGGCGCGGCGCGCTTTTCGAAGCCGATCGAGGCAGCCATCATGTCAGCCCACATCGCCTCGCCGAGCAGCACATCGAGTGCGGGAACTTCGGTGTCCCATTCGATCAGCGTCGGGCGCGGCCCGATCTTTCGCAGCACATACGCATAGAGCGACCAGACGGCTGGCGGCACGCGCGAACCGTGATCGTCGATCAGCACGATGTCGCCCTCAACCTCGTTGACCGCGTGGCCGGCGAGATGGATTTCGCCGACAGCCTCGGGAGGAAGATCGTCGATGAATTCCTTGGCGTCGAAATCGAGATTGCAGGCCGAGACATAGACGTTGTTGACATCGAGCAGTAGGCCGCAACCGGTGCGCTTGACGAGCTCGGCGAGGAACTGCGCCTCGGTCATGGTGGAATTGGCGAATGCAATATAGGCTGACAGGTTCTCGATGAAGACCCGGCGCTGCAGCGCGTTCTGCAGCTGGTCGACATTGGCGGCAACGATATCGAGCGCCTCTTCGTCATAGCGCAAAGGCAGAAGATCGTTGAGATAGGCGCCGTCGGCAACGCTCCAGGCCAGATGTTCCGAGACCAATCCTGGCTGGAACCGGATGCACACTCTCCGCAACCGTTCCAGATGGTCCCGATCCAGGCCCGAAGCGCTGCCCAGCGAGAGACCGACGCCGTGCACTGACAGCGGATAGGTCTCGCGCAACTTTTCCAAAGCATCGACGGCGGCGGAATCGCCCATGTAGTTTTCTGCATGGACTTCCAGCCATCCCGCCGAAGGCCGGCGGGAGATCATTTCGGAGATATGGGGGGAGCGCAGACCAATGCCTGCGACATCCGGAACTGGAAGACTGGGAAATATCTTGGACATCGGTCACTCCTTCATATCGGTTGGATGAAGCTCTGAAGGCCTCAAGCCTTGGGTTCGATCGCGCCGCCGGAAATCTTGGCGCAGGTGCCGGCCGGCACGTAGATCCAGGCATCGCCCTGTTTGTCGGCCGTCGAGGTGCCGGCGCAGGAATGGGTGGCCGTCTGGCAATCGTTGAGGCCAGCCTTGACGACGCCATAGCACTTCTCGAATGAGAATTCGGGCTGTGCAGCGGGGCCGGCGAAAGCGCTGGAGGCAGCCATGGAGGTCATGGCAGCAAGGGCGGAGCCGATGAGGATTTTGGTCGAGTTCATGGAAATGTCTCCTGTTTGAGGTTCGATCAAACCGCTTGCCGGCTTGACTGGAATTACTTTCCCGTAATCCCGGCGATGTTTGAAATGCTGTTGCGGCATGGTTTCCATGCGCAGCGATGGGTTGCCGAACAGGCAAAAAAACGCCCCCTCGGGCGGGAGGGGGCGAGATGGCGTGCCGGGAGGGAACGGGCGGGACGAAACCGGCTACGCGGGGGAACTACTCGTAAGATCAGAGATATCGTTCGCGGATGTCGACGGTCGATCGCTTGCCGATGTCCTGGTAATTGGCAAGCAGCCACATGTCCGCGCATTCCCGGCCGCGGTCGCGCAGATCGACCAGCGCACCCCAGTCGGCATTGAGCTTGCTCGATACGGAGAGGCTCTTCATCGTTTCGTCGTCCGAGATGCCATGAACGAAGACGCGTTTCAGGTTGCTGGAATTTTCCGGCGAGGCATCAACCAGGTCGGTGACGAAAGCCACCGCCCGCATTTCCCGCAGCAGCGACGAGTTGAAGCTGATCTCGTTGATGCGGTTGAGGATCTCGGAAGCGGTCCGCGGCACTTCGGCCCGCTCGATCGGGTTGATATGGACGACCAGCACATCCGGCGTGTCGCAGCCATAGATCAGCGGGAAGATCGCCGGATTGCCCATATAGCCGCCATCCCAATAGGATTCGCCATCGACTTCGACAGCCTGGAACAGGAAGGGCAGACAGGCCGACGCCATGATGGCGTCGATCGAGAGTTCGTCATTGCCGAACACCTTGACCTTGCCAGTCCTGACATTCGTGGCGCAGATGCTGAGTTTCACCGGGCAGCGCGCCATGCGGATCGCATCCATGTCGACCGATTGTTCCAGCACCTGGCGGAGTGGATTGAAGTTGAACGGATTGAACTGGTAGGGCGACATCAGCCGCGTCACCATGTCGAACATCATGAAGGCGGGAGAAAATTCCAGCGCTCGCGATCCAGCCAACTTGTCGAAGATCGTCGGCTGCAGAGGTCCGGATGCCGATGCGTGACTGACGCGCCGCCAGAAATTGGCAAGCGCGGTCTGGGCCCCGCTGCGACCACCTTCGGCCAGGCCATAGGCCAGCACGGAAGCATTCATGGCGCCGGCGCTGGTTGCCACGATGCCCTCGAAAGAGAGGTTCGGTTCGTCGAGCAGCCGATCGAGCACCCCCCATGTGAAGGCGCCGTGGGCACCTCCACCCTGGAGGGCAAGATTGAGCATTCGCGGCTCCCGCTTGCGGGAGGCGACAACGGCACTGTCGGCGGTCATTTTCTTCACGTCTGCGTGCTTGTTCATGTCAGTCACTCCCCGATTTGCCCTGATTGATATGTTCAATGCGCCGTCCAGCCGCCATCGACCGGAATGGCGGTGCCGGTGATTGAACTTGCGAGATCGCAGCAAAGGAAGACGCTGAGCGCGCCCATTTCCTCGACGGTCGCGAACCGCTTGGTCGGTTGGTTCTTGAGAAATACGTCGCGGATCACAGCATCGCGGGCGATGTTGTGCGACTTCGCCTGGGCATCGATCTGCTGCTCGACGAGCGGCGTCCAGACATAGCCGGGGCAGATCGCATTCGACGTCACGCCGAACTCGGCGCCTTCGAGCGCAATCGATTTCGTAAAGCCCACCAGACCGTGCTTGGCGGCCACATAGGCCGATTTGAAGGGTGAAGCGACAAGGCCGTGGGCCGAGGCGACGTTGATGATGCGGCCATAGCCGCGCTCGCACATGCCGTCAAAGGTCGCCTGGACGAGATGGAACGCGGCCGACAGGTTGATCGCCATGATTGCATCCCACTTCTCGGGCGGAAATTCGCCGATGGGAGACACATGCTGGATGCCGGCATTGTTGATGATGATGTCAACCTGACCGAACCGGGTGTGAGCGCGCTCCACCATCATCATGATGGCATCGCGTTTCGACATGTCGGCGCTGTCATAGGCGACATCGACATCGTTGCCCTCGGCCATCTCGGCGCGCAACGCCTCGATCTCGACCGGATTACCGAAACCATTGAGCATGACCGAGGCGCCCGCCCTTGCTAGAGCATGAGCAATGCCGAGACCGATGCCGCTTGTCGAGCCTGTTACGATCGCCGTGCGGCCCTCAAGCATCTTGCGGCCAGCTAGGGCTTCAGTTTCGCTATCCAGTAGGTTGAGCATCCCATTCTCCATTTTTCAGGCACCACTGCGTGTGGCTTCCCGTTCAAAATGGCGCGACCCGCATCATAAGAGAAATGCCGCTGTCGAATGGAATTGATAATTCAGCGGCATTGGCAGAAGATGGCGCACGGGGCCAGGATAGATGCATCGGCACTTATGTAATCGTTCGGGGAGCGGATATGGATATCCATCACATCCGGTATTTTCTGGCCGTGTGCGAAACGCGCAATTTCACGCGTGCGGCGCAGAACTGCAATGTCACCCAGCCCGCGCTGAGCCGAGCAATCCAGCAGCTCGAAGACGAGGTCGGCGGTCTATTATTTCGTCGCGAACGGAACCTCACGCACATAACCGATCTGGGCAACCTGCTGCGGCCGCGTTTCCAGCAGGTGCAGGATGAGTTGCTGGGCGTCAAATCCGAGGCATCGAAGTTTCTCTGCCTCAACGATGCCCATCTCAAGGTCGGCATCATGTGCACGATCGGACCGCGCCGCTTCACAGGTCTACTGACGGACTTCAACATGCGCCACAAGGGCATTCAGCTCCAGCTTGTCGAGGGCATTCCGGCCAAATTGTCGGGATTGCTGGAGCAGGGCGAGCTCGATATTGCGATCATGTCGAGCGCAGAAAATTTTCCCGAACGCTTTGATGTGACTCCGCTTTTTCGGGAACGTTTCATGCTGGCCTTTCCGGCCGGCCATCGCCTCAGCCAATACGATGCCATCCCGATCGCGGCGATCGATGGAGAGATCTACCTGCGCCGCGTCAATTGCGAATATTGGGACTATCTCACAGATCTCTGTGACGCCCAGGGCGTGAACACCATCGTCTCCTATTCGAGCGAGCGCGAGGACTGGATTCAGAACCTTGTCGCCGGGGGCCTCGGTATCTGTTTCATTCCGGAATACAGCGCAGTCGTGCCTGGCCTGCAAGTGCGGCCCGTCGCCGAGCCGGAGGTAACCCGCGAAGTCTGCCTGGTCACCGTAGCTGGCCGCCGCTTCTCTCCCGCTGTCTCCGCCTTCGTCGGCGCTGTCAAATCCTACGGTTGGGCAACGCTGCCAAGCCGTTCGCATTGAATCCATAACGATACAATGAACTGCGTTCCGTATCCCGCCGATGCGGGCGCTTCCGCACGTCCTGCGTTCCACGATAGCCTCAGGCTATGGAATTGAGAATGAGGCGGCATTTCTCATTCGTCATCACCTTCTCCATGCTCCCTGTCATGCCCGGCGCGAACATTTCGTCCGGGCCCAACAAGGAGAACTCTGATGAAATTCGAACTCAATGCCAAGCGGCTGACGCTTGCCACCCTTCTCGCCCTCGCTTCCTTCACCGCAATCCCGACCGGCCATGCCTATGCCGGCGAATGCCCGGCCGACGAGGTTGCTGCAAACGGCATGCAGCCCGGCGAAATGATGCCGAAGGACGTGACCGACGAGCTCATCTCCTCGATCGATCTCAGTTCGAAGGGCGATGCCTGGAAGAACAACACGTTGCGCTTGCGCAAGCTCGTCGTGCAGCCCGGCGGCGTCGTTCCGTGGCATTCGCACGAGGCCCGCCCTGCCAACATCGTGATCATTTCCGGCTCGATCACCGAATATAGCAGCACCTGCAAGGTGCCGATCGAGCACAAGGCCGGCGACGCGACCGCCGAATCCGGTCACCTCTCGCATTGGTGGAAGAATAATGGCAGCGAACCGGTCGTGCTCTACTCCGCCGACATTCTGCCCCCGGCAATGGATGCCAACGAAGCCATGTGAGGCTCTCCCCAGGCTCACGGAAAGGCGTCTCCGGCCTCGCTCGGCCGGAGACGCGGCACCACATCATCCAAACGTTGGAGCGATCGCCATGACCGGCATCGAGCATGTTCTCAATCCGCCGCGCACGAATTTCGGCTCCGCCGCCGCCGACGGCTGGCGCTTTGCCGTCATCGCGCTGATCGCCTTCCTGACATTGGTTGATCTCTTCGCCGCACAGGCGATCCTGCCGACGCTGGTCGAGAAGTTTCAGGTCAGCCGTGGCGCCATGGGTTTCGCCGTCAATGCCAGCACGTTCGGCATGGCGGTCGCGGGGCTCGGTATCGCCTTTTTCGGCAGCAGAATCGATCGCCGCAACGGCATCTGGATCAGCCTCGCGTTGCTTTCGATTCCTACGACGGCGCTTGCCTTCACCGACGATTTGAGGGTTTTCACCATACTTCGCGTCGTCCAGGGTCTCTGCATGTCGGCGGCGTTTACGTTGACCATGGCCTATCTCTCCGAGCATTTCACACCGGCCCAGGCAGCAGGGGCGCTGGCGGCCTATGTCACCGGCAATGTCGCCAGCAATTTCTTTGGCCGCATTCTCTCTGCCGCCGTAGCCAGTCTCGGCGGGCTTGAGATCAACTTCCTCACCTTCGCAGCTCTCAACCTCGCTGGCGCGCTCCTTGTCTGGCTCACGCTCAAAAAGACATCGATGATGATGCAGACTAGCGAGGACGGCTCGTTCAACATGCGCCGCTGGACCTATCATTTTGCCGATCCTGAAATGCGCTGCGTCTTCGCGATCGGTTTCCTCATCCTCTTCGTCTTCATCGGCACCTTCACCTATGTGAATTTCCAGCTCGTGGCTCTCGGCCTGTCACCGATGGCGCTCGGCCTCGTCTACCTCGTCTTCCTTCCGTCCATGCTGACCACGCCGATGGCCGGTAGGCTCGCAAACCGCATTGGGGCAAAACGCGGGATCATCTCGACGATCGCGCTCGCCATTGTCGGCCTCGCCGCACTCCTCAGCGTCAGCTTGCCTTTGGTGCTTACAGGGCTTGCGCTCGTAGCGATCGGGACATTTCTCGCTCAGGCGATCGCAACCGGACTGGTCGGCCGACGCGCGATCGCCGACAAGGCGGGTGCCAGCGGCATCTACCTCGCATCCTATTACACCGGCGGGCTCGCGGGCAGCCTTGTGCTTGGCCAGGTCTACGATCATGTGGGCTGGCCGGCCTGTGTCGGCGTGCTGGTTGCGGCGCTGCTTGCGGCAATCGTGATCGCTCTCCCCATCGGCTCCGCGCTCAGTCCGTCCCGGCGATAATCCAGAGTCATCGAAACCCACATCGAACGGCATTATCCATGCCGGACAGCTACTGCGACAATCCAAACGTATCCTCCAACCCAACAAAGGAATGAAGAAATGCCCAGGTTTATCAGTCTATTATTTGCATTCACCGTGCTGATATCCGCTGCTCTCGGCGTGGCATCCGCTAGCATCGCCCAAGCGGGAAAACGTGACGGCGTCGTCACGGTCAAGAGCCGGTATTCGGTCAGCGAGACCGCCAAACGGATCAAGGCCGACATCGTCGAGAAGGGCATCATGCTGTTCGATGATATCGACCAAGCCAAACTCGGCATTGCCGCCGGCAATAATGTCCGGCCGTCCCGTCTGATCCTGTTCGGAAATCCCGCTTTGGGCACCACCTTTATCACCGCAAACCCGTCGTCGGGCCTGGATTGGCCGGTGCGCGTGCTTGTCTATCAGGCGGAAGACGGTTCAGTTCGTGTCGCCTATACGGATTTTGACTGGATCGCGCGCCGCCACGGCATCACAAACCGCAAGAAGCAATTAAAAATGGCGACGGAAGTCATCAAGGCCGTCACAGCATCCGTCCAGCAATGAAGATGCGGCTGTATTCGGGCGGCCCCGAGTTCGACCGGATATGACGATCCAACTCGGGCTGGAAGGTCGCCTCTGCAGGCGACCTTTTTGGCTGTAGTTGTCTGTCGTTACGATCTCAGCCAGTCGCGATAGCCAGTACCGGATCGTCAACTTGAGCTAACCTCAATAGGTCATCGCCAAACCGAGATGCGCACCTTCTCCGCGATACCCAGTGGTTATCGAATGCAAAGCCAGATGGCATTTCAAACCCTCGCTTGTCTCCGCCATCCTGCCTGCATCCGGCGCGAATTCTCGCGCCGACTCCAGCAAGGAACCAATCATGACGAAGCATACGATTACCGCTGACTTCCACAAAACCTACGAAATCAAACGGGCGGGTGATGATTGGAGGTTCACGGACAGGTTTTCCGTGTCAGGCGATATGTTGGGCATACACGTTGCCGCAAAGTACGATAATACCAGGATCGCCCTGGGCGGAAGAGCTTCCGGTAAACAGGCGGCACTCTATACCGAAGCCGACGACGTCGATATCGTTCTCGCCGATACCAGCAAATTGACGGGCGGGTACGGCATTGTGGCGACCGGCAATCACCTCGACGTCGTAAACGGAGGCCAGATATCAGCAAAGCTTGCCGGTGCTGTCCTGACGGATGACTCCGGGGCGTCTTTTCGCAACGCAGGCGATATCAATGGAACATACGGCGTTGTTTTCTTTTTTGGAGCGAGCAGTGCTGCCAATGCCGAACTCATCAATGGCAGGGGCGCACGGATAATCGCGCTGGAAAATGGTGTCCAGATTGGAACATCTCCCGGGACCAGTGCTCGGATCGAAAACCATGGCAGGATCACAGGTGGGACGCACGCTATTTCGGGCGGAGATGGCAACGAAATCGTGATCAACGACGGCACGATGAAAGGCGAAATCGCACTCGCTGGTGGCGACGACCGCTTTGACAATCGCCGCGGTATCATTGTCAATACGGATAGCGGTGTGCGTGGGGAAATGGGCAACGATACGCTGGTCACCGATAGCGCCACGGTAAAGCTCATCGAGGCGGTGGATCAGGGAATTCACGATACCGTCAGATCGACCGTGAGTTACACGCTTTCGGAAAATGTCGAAAACCTTTTCCTTCTCGGCTCCAGGAATACGAGCGCGACCGGCACCGATCTGGAAAATATCATCCATGGCAATTCTGGCAACAATGTCATCAACGGATTGTCTGGACTGGATGAACTCTATGGCCACAAAGGCGCGGACATGCTGACCGGCGGCGGCGACGGCGATATTTTCCACTTCTTGACCGGCGACGGCCGTGACACGATCACGGATTTTGCGCACGCATCTGACAAGATCGATATCTCCGGCTGGAAAGCGATTTCAGGCTTCGATGATTTGATGCAGAATCACCTCGAATTCGCGAACGGCGACGCCATCATCACCGCGGGCAAAGATACCCTGACTTTGAAGGGCGTTGCCGAAGCGGACCTTGACACAGCCGACTTCTTCTTTGCGGTGTAGCACGGGGGTCGCTTCGAAGACGATGCGACGCGTCAAGATAGCGACCGAGGTGATCGAATCCGTCACTTCCACGTTCAGAGAATGACAAACCGAGACCTCGGGCGGAGCGACCGCCCAAGGTGTATGCTGAGGGCCAGATCGCTTTTAAATTTTGAATATTGCCTAAGCTCTGGAGATGACCTCTTGGGCCAATCCCAGACCTTGGCGCCGAGTACCTAAATGTCTGCTTTCGCGGTGGATGTCCTAACAGCAGACTGTCTGCCGTCGGCCCCCATCCCGAATTTGCGCGTTCTTACAGCGGCCAATTGTGGCCGCAGGAGAACTCAGATGGGTATCGCACAATATGATACTGCTGCACTGGGTCGCCCGGCTTGGAACACGAGTCGGAAAGTCGGCGTAAAGAAGCCTCTAAAGCAGCGGCAGATTTGGGCAATTCGTTTCCTTCTCGATAGAGAAGGGCGCATGCGAGACCGAGCGTTGTTCGATCTCGCGATCGACAGCAAGCTACGAGGCTGCGATCGGGTTAAGATCAAGATCGGAACCCTCGTCACAGGCCAGGAGATCCGAAGCCGCGCCATGGTTGTCCAACAGAAAACCGGGCGTCCTGTACAATTCGAGATCACGGCGGACGTCAGGGCAAGTTTGCTTGCGTGGCTTGAACGGAGAGGCGGCACTATCGATGACTTCGCCTTTCCCAGTAGGATCGATCATGCCGATCATCTCAGCACTCGCCAATATGCCAGATTGGTCGATGAGTGGGTCACCGCGATTGGTCTACGCCGGGAAGACTACGGCACGCACTCGCTCCGACGCACAAAGGCAGCGATGATGCACAAAGCCACTGGCAATCTCCGTGCGATCCAGATCCTGCTCGGACATACGAAGATCGAGAACACGGTCAGGTATTTAGGCGTGGACATCGAGGATGCGCTGGAACTGGCAGAGCATACGGAGATTTGAGAACATGTGGCCCCGCGAAGCGGGGCCGTTCGTCTCGATACGAGCGGCTATGCGCCCCCATCTCGGCCATAGAGGCCATTATCGGCCACGCCTGAAAGCAGACGTCGCGTACCCCGTGCGAGGAGACATCCAGGGTGGCCCCCTTCGGTTATAGGCCTTGTTCAATACCGTGAGGGCCTAGAGGTCGAAATTGATCGGCGTCATGACAACGTCACGAATTGTCATACCACGTAGCGGGGTTAGCACGAACGTCATGACATCGGCTAATGCGCTGCCTTTCCCACAGGCTATCGATCGCCGAATTCTGCTGCGGCAAAGTAAAAAACTGCGAAGTTTTGATGTGATATGCCGATCGGGAGCGTGAAGGACACGGAATTGCCTCGTGGGCATGTGATACCTCGGCAGGAGTGGAACAGGTATGCCTGACTGGATGCGATGCCAGCGCGCAGAAGCTCCATGGGCTGGAGAATAACACCGTGTCCCGACCCTGCCGCGGCCCACGGAGCTTCGCCGCTGTCCATGGTCAGTTCTCCTGAGATCGGGATCGTGATTGGCCCTCGGGATAACTGAAGCTCCAATGCGTTCTCAAGCCCGTACGGGCGGCCCCGCCATCGGGACGAGGCCGCCCGCGGTAGTCGGACTAGGAGGAGGGTCCGGCCACCCTTCGACCGTCCTGGTCGAAGTAATGCGCGTGGCCGTCCCTCGGTGATATCCTCAACTGGTCGCCCGGCTTCAATGTCGGCGTCCCGACCAGTCTAAGGGTCAGATCACCGACGTCCGAGTCCAGGTAAGCAATCGCTTCGTTGCCAAGTTTCTCCACAACTCGCACGGCGGCGCTCCATTTGGCGGAGTCGCCGACCTCCAGATGCTCCGGCCGTATTCCGATGGTCGCCACGCCCATCGCCTGCGCGGCGGCACCCTTGATCAGGTTCATTTTGGGCGAGCCGATGAAGGTTGCGACGAATTCGGTTTCCGGCTTCTCATAAAGTGTCAACGGATCGCCGATCTGTTCGATGCGGCCCGCATTCATGACGACGATTTGGTCCGCCAGCGTCATCGCCTCGACCTGGTCATGCGTCACATAGATCATTGTCGCCTTTAGTCGCTGATGAAGTTCGGCCAGTTCGACCCGCATTTGCCCGCGCAACGCGGCGTCGAGATTGGATAAAGGCTCATCAAACAGAAACACCTTGGGATCGCGGACAATCGATCTGCCGATTGCCACACGCTGCCGCTGTCCGCCCGACAACGCCGATGGCTTGCGATCGAGCAGTTTCTCGAGCTTCAACACGCCAGCCGCATAGGCGACTCGCTTCTCCCGTTCCTCCTTCGGCATCTTTGCTAGGCGCATGCCGAAGTCGATGTTCTGGCCGACCGTCATATGCGGGAATAGTGCATAAGACTGAAACACCATCGAAATCCCGCGCTTCGACGGCTCTTCATAGGTCACGTCGGTGCCACCGATCGCAATGGAGCCGCGCGTCGGCTGCTCAAGTCCGGCGATCATTCTCAAGAGGGTCGATTTTCCACATCCAGATGGTCCGACGAGAACCGTAAACGAACCATCTGGCACATTCAGGTTGAGGTCTGGGATTATCTCAAGCGCACCGAACGTCTTGTTCAGCGAACGAATTGTCACGTCAGTCATGCCGATATCCTCCGATTGGCAAAGTTTACGTATCGACCATCAGCCCTTGACTCTGCAGTCAGGCTGCACCCTTTCACAGCGGTTGTCTGGACATGCCTTGATCGGAATCGAACTACAGACCCGCAATTCGAACGGGATCGCCGCAGCGGCTTGATGCGATCTAACCCTGAGCATCAGACAACGAAGTCTTCGCACCGCCGCTCCGTCCGATGCTAGTCGTCGCCTGATGCAGACTAAGCCAGTTCGATGATGCTGCAGCCATAGGCAGGAAGCCTCATGCGGCCTGTCTTCACCTGCGCGTCAACGAGCAAATCGGTCCCCTTTGGAATATTCGGCACGTCTGCCGGCTCGCCCAGCGTGTTTAGGATGAACAGCAGGCGGCGGTCCTTGTTCTCGCGCATGGTCGCTTCGACGCCGGCCGGCGTGTCGGCGATGAGCGGCACGATACCGGCGGGCGCCAGCACCTGATCGGCCAGCACCTCGACCAGAGCATCGGTGAGGTACGTGCCGAGGTAGATCACATTGCCCTTGCCGACTTTGCGCGAAGTCATCGCGGCTTGGCCCTCGGCGAAGCGGCTGGCCCAGCTGCCGATAACCTTCGTGCCGGGGGCGACGTTAAGCAGCTCATAAAGATGCGCCGCCGTCACCTGCGTATTCCCGATCTTTAGCTCGTATTGGCGGTTCGCCGACGTCGCCGGCAGCTTCTTGCGCACCGTGTTGGCGCCGAAGCGGCCGCCATGCTCGAACAGGCCTTCGCCGCCGATCGGCGTCAGCAACCCGAATTCCTCGACCGTGACCCCGGCCAGCGCCGAGAGCGTCTTGCCCGGCGAGGTGTCTCGGATGACGTGGTTGTTAACGTCGCGCGATCCGGTGCGGCCGCCCAGGATTACCGTTCCACCCGCCTTAGCGAAGGCCTCGATCCGCGCCGTCCATGCATCGGTCCATTTCAGCCAATGCGGCACGTAGAGCGCCTTGAGCTTGCTGAGATCATCCTCGGGATGGATGAAGCCGCAGGCGATGTTGTGGCGGTAGCAATAGCGGTGCAGCAGCGTCGCATCGTCCTGCGGGCTCGGCATGCCGATGGGGTAGGAGCGGTGCATCTCCTGATTGTCGAAATCCGATCCGGCGATGCCCAAATCCATGCGCACATGCGTGCCGAGGATCTTGTCCTTGAGCGCCGTGACCTCACCCGCAAACTGCTTGGCCTCGTCATAGCGCCGCCGCGGGATGTCGTCGTGATCGATGATGCCCATCCAATAGATCTCGGCGCCGAAATGCGCCGGCCGCCAGCGGAAGAACATCACGCCATCGGCGCCGCGCGCGACTGACGTATAGGCCATGCGGCGCATCTCGCCGGGTTCGGGCGTCAGCGTCGAGATGTTCGGCTGGGCACCGAAGCCCGATTGCTGCTCGGGCACGATGAAGTTGCCAGTGAAGCCGCGGCAGATGTCGAGATGCAGCGCCTGCACCTCGCCGACGCCGCCGACCCGCTGCATCTCGTCATAGAGATGCGGGTAGATATCGAAGCCGAGAAAATCGAGATCGGTCGAGAACTCGCCGCGGAAGTCGATGTCGTCGATCCGCCCCAGATTGTGGAAGACGAACCAGTCTGGATTGGTGGCGCGCAGGATCAGCACCTGATCGTGCTGGAACCGCGCCGTGACGAAGGCGAGGAAGCGGTGATAGTCGACCACATGGGTAGGCCCGACCGGGGCAGGGGCGTAGTCGAGGGGCAGCACCACTTGATCGAAATTGTCGTAGGCGGTGGCCCAGAAATGCCCGCCCCACGCATTGTTGAGCGCGGCGATGGTCTTGTACTTGTCCTTGAGGAAGGCCTGGAACTCGGCCAGAGTCACCGGACCGTAGGACAGCGATCCAGAGGTATTGAGCTCATTGTCAGTCTGCCAGCCGATGATGTGCGAATTGCCGCGATAATGCTGGGCCATCGCTTTAGTGATGCGCTTCGAATGCTCGCGGAACACTCCGCTCGCCAGATTGGCGTGCTGGCGCGAGCCATGGCTCATGGCGCGGCCATTGGCATCGACCCGCAACACTTCGGGATAACGCGCCGTCAGCCAACGCGGCGGCGTCGCCGTCGGCGTGCACATGATGGTCTTGATGCCAGCCTTGCCCAGCACATCTATGGCGCGGTCGAACAAATCGAAGTCGAACGTTCCCTCATGCGGCTCGATAATATGCCAGGCGAATTCCGCAAGTCGCACCACGTTGAAGCCCGCGGCGGCCATGCGATCGGCGTCGCGCTGCCAATAGCTCTCATCGACATGCTCCGGGTAATGCGGGGTACCGACGAGGAAAGTATCGGTCGCGATCGGCCGCCAGACAGAGAGCGGCGCGGATTTCGAGGCAGTCGTCATAGTCGGAAAACTCCAGGCAATAGTCTATTTGATGGCGCCGGCGGTGAGGCCGCCCTGCCAGAACCGCTGCAGCAGCAGGAACACTACGATGACCGGGATGATGCTGACCAGCGCGCCGGTGATGATGATCGAGAACAGCACCTGTCCGCCGCCACCGCCCTGCTGCGCGAGCTGATACCAGGTCGCAAGGCCCACCGTGATCGGCTGATACTCCGGAGAGCGCAGCACGATGAGCGGCAGGAAGTAATTGTTCCAGGTTCCGACGAAGGAGAGCAGCGCCACGGTCACCATGCCCGGCGCCACCAGCGGCAGCACGATAGCGCGGAAGATCACGAACTCGCCGGCGCCTTCGATACGCGCTGCGTCGAGCAGTTCGTTGTCGAGGCCCTGCTCCATATAGACGCGCATCAGATAGACGCCGATCGGCGAGATCATCGAGGGAAGGATCACGCCCAGCGGATTGTCGCTGAGTCCCGAAAGCGCCAGCAGCAGGAAGGTCGGCACGACGAGGGCCGTCTGCGGGATCATCACAGCGCCCAAGACCAGCGCAAACAGCAGATTGCGGCCGACGAATTTGAATTTGGCTAACGCATAGCCTGCCGCGGTAGCCAAGATCGCGGCACCGAGGCCGGCGACGGTCGAATAGAGCAGGCTGTTGAACATCCAGCGCATGAAGACGCCGTTGTCGCGCGCCAGCAGATCGCTCAGATTCTGCCAGAGATTGAATTCGGTGCCGAAACCGAAGCCGAACGTGGTGAACAGGTCGCCATTCGTCTTCGTTGCCGATAGGACCAGATAGACCAGCGGCATGAAGCTGTAGAGGAGGAACAGTGATAGCAGCAGCGTGAGCATGATCCGCGAGCGCCGCCGCTCTCTGCGCCGGCGCTTGGCAGCTTCGAAAGTGGCGGTGTCGGTGGTCGCAGTCATCATTGCTCCGGCCGACGGCGGTTGGTGATCAGGGTGAAGATATAGGAGGCACCGGCGATCACGATACCAAGCACGAACGAGACGGCGGCCGCATAGCCATACTGCTGGTTCGAAGTCGCCAGCGAATAGGCATAGAGGTTCGGCGTATAGCTCGAATTGACGGTGTTTCTGGCAAGAAAGCGCATCAAATACGGCTCATTGAACAGCTGAAGTGTGCCGTTGATCGAAAAGATGATGGTGAGCAGGATCGCCGGCCACAGTAGCGGCAGCTGGACCAGGCGCGCAAATTGCCAGGGCGAGGCGCCCTCGACCCGCGCGGCCTCGGCGAGGTCCGACGGGATCGCCTTCAGCGCGGCGTAGTAGATCACCATGTTGTAGCCGACATATTCCCACGTCACGATATTGGCCAATGAGAAGATCATCGCGCCCGGCGACAGGAAGTCTGGCGGAGGGAGGTTGAACGCCTTGGCCATCTGCGTGAACGGGCCGAAAGTGGGGCCGTAGAGATAACCCCAGATGATCGTCGCGATCACGCTCGGCACGGCGTAGGGGAGGAAGAAGCCGAGCCGGAAGACGCCCTTTGCATAGACCTGGCCACGATCGAGCACGATGGCGAACAACAGCGCCAGGCCCAGCATGATCGGCATCTGCACGATGCCGAACAAAACGAGGTTCCACACGCCGCCCCAGAATTTGGCGTCTCCCATGACCTTGATGTAGCTGGCTGCACCCGCGAATTGCCGTCCGCCCACCAGCGTGTCACGGTAGAGGCTTATATAGAACGCATAAACCAGCGGCGCGACGATGAAGGCGATAAACAGCAGCATGAAGGGCGCCAGGAATAGATAGGGCGCGAGCGTTCGTGACGTAAAACCGCCCGATCGCGCTGGGCGCGTCGCTGCGGCTGGCGAATTCGACAATGCCATGGTCCCCCGTCCGGCAAGATGAAAAGATCGGGCGCGCCGATCAAGCGCGCCCGGCCGTTGCCCGGGAGAAGTCAGGCTACGGTGAAGCCTTGTTCCTTCGCGTAGGTGACCACGGCGTCCTGGATGCGGTCGAACGCATCCGACAGCGTGCCCTTGCCGCCGATCGAGGCGCCGAATTCATCGGACATCGATTGGTACAAGAAGCTCTGGAACGGGCTCCACTCAAATGGCGTCACGGCATTCGCCGATTTGGCGAACACTTCGTTCACCGCCTGGCCGCCGTAGAAATCCATCTTGTTGCCCGCCCATTCCGGGCTCGACAGCAGCGCGGAGGTACAGGGGAAGAAGAATTGCTTGGTGGTGTAGAGCATTGTGGCTTCGGGATTCGTGCACAGCCAAATCGCGACTTCGGCGGCCTCGGGCAGATGCTGGGTCGCTTTCATCACGGCCAGCGATGAGCCACCCCAATTGCCGGTCGCGAACTTGCTCGTGTCCCACTGCGGCAGATCGGCGGCACGCCACTGGCCCGCGCTGGTCTTGGCGAACGAGGTCAGGAACACTGGACCCCAGCCCGCAGTGAGCCAGGTGGCATAGCGGCCCGTGTCGAGACCGGTGTACC
Source organism: Rhizobium sp. LjRoot254 (assembly GCF_964254105.1). Taxonomy (NCBI): domain Bacteria; kingdom Pseudomonadati; phylum Pseudomonadota; class Alphaproteobacteria; order Hyphomicrobiales; family Rhizobiaceae; genus Rhizobium; species Rhizobium sp. LjRoot254. The sequence goes on from NZ_CAXUSM020000001.1 coordinate 175,955, forward strand.
ACTCATTGTTGAACCCCGGCTTGGTCTCGATGACACCCGCGGTAATAAGGTCCTGCCAATAGGCGGCGAAGTCCTTGGAAATCTTGTCGTTGATGTTAATCACGAGCTTGTCGCCATCGCGGCTGACCGGCTTCCAGCCCATCGGCCACAGCAGAGCAGTGACCCAGTCGCCTGAGCTGAACAGCGCGTCGGTGATGAACACATTCGGATCGGCCGCATGGATCTTCTTGGCCGCATCGGCAAACTCGGCCCAGGTGGTGGGCGGCGTGATCCCCTGCTTGTCGAAGATGTCCTTGCGATAGAGCATCGCCATTGGACCGGTATCCTGCGGCATGGCGTTGACCACGTCGCCCTTGGCCACCTGCTTCCACGTGGCTTCGGGGAACTCGCCTTTATGGGCATTGGCGTACTGGCCGATGTCGGCGAAGGCGTCGACCTGGCGGAAGCTCTCGAGGTGCTGGTATTCGATTTGGACGACGTCGGGCAGGCCGCTGCCCGCCTGCAGGCCCGCGCGGACCGCCTGATACTCCGGGTCGCCCTGGCCGGCATTCACGAGTTCGATCTTGATGCCCGGATGCGCGGCGTTGAACATGTCTACCTGAAGCTGGAGATCCGGCACCCACGACCACACAAGCACCTTGACGGGCTCGGCACCGCGAACTGCCGCTGGCAGGGCCGCTACCGCTGCGCTCGCGCCCGCAACTTTCAAGAAGTCACGGCGATGCATTGTCCGCCCAAGCGGATTGAAAATCTTCATCATTGAACTCCTCCCACGAAAGATACGCTCCCACGGCGCATTTTCTTTCAGTTAGAAAGTTAATGCAAGTTTCAGTCCCTGTCAATCGCGATCGATTGATCCTTAGTCGGCCATCACGAGGCTGTCGGCAGGGTTGAGCGTCGTCGCATCGAGCACCAGGCGCACCGCTCCAAGCACGATGTCGCGGTGCCCCAGCGCGCCTATCACGAGGCGCGGTGGGTCGTACACATTGCCCTTGAGGCGATGCCGCAGCACATCGAGCACCAGATCACCGCCGCCGACGACCCGGCCCGCCAGTACGATGATTTCGGGGTTCATGAAGGCAGCAACACTGCCCACCGCCATCGTCGCATAGTCGAGCAGTTCGGTCACGACTGGCGCGATTTTGCCCGCCTGCCGGTCGGTGACGGCAGCCAGGGTGAGCTTCCCCGCCGCATACTGCGTGTTGGCCTCTTCGAGCATCTTGGTCGCCTGTTCGGGGATGCCGAAAAAGCGCAGCGATTGCTTGTCGCCCAGATGTTCGAACGGCCGCCCGGTGAGGAGGGGGTCATCGAGATACCATCCGAGCTCGCCCGCCGCATGCGAGTGCCCGCCATAAAGCTTGCCGTCGATCACGACGCCCGCGCCGGCACCGGGCCCGATCGAGAGGCTCACGACGCTGTCGGCGCCACGCCCGGCCCCGAATCCCCATTCGCCCAAGGCGGCGAGGTTGCGCCCGTTCTCGACGACGATGGGCATCTGAAAATGTTCGCTAAGCCGCGCCTGCAACGGCATGTCGCGCCAGCCGAGCCCGAGCGTCAGCACCACTTCGCCCTCCGGCTGCCTGACGATCGAGGGCAGGCCAATGCCGATGCCGCGAATGGTCTGGCCGCGCGGGCGGGGGGCCGCCATCAGCCGGCGGATCAGGCCGACCAGCTTTTCGAAATTGCGCTCGCCATCATCGTCGGCCGTCTCGTGCATTTCTGTCTGCACGACGCCTTCGAGATTGGCCACGGCGCCGTAGAACTCGCCCTTGCCGGCCTCGATGCCGATGATCGCATGCGCCGCACCGCGGAACTTGATGCGCGCCCGCGGCCGGCCCCGTGGCGTCTCGTCGAAGCCGTCATAGGCGACCAGATCCTCGGCGATCAGATCCTCGATCACGCGCATCACCGTGGGCAGGCTGATGTTCAGCCGCTCGGCGAGGCTCGATGGTGAAATCACCCCTTCGGTGCGGATCAGATCCACTGCGGCCGACCGGTTCAGGCGACGCAAAAGGCTCGATGTGGTTGACAGTCGCTGCATCGGACAGGCCAGTTTCTACTAGGCCGGCGCACCGGCAACGGGCGTCGGCATAAACCAAAACTGCTCGCGAGTCCGTCTTTTTTTGCTGCTGGGTCGTTCGGCCTCACGCCGCCGCGCCGGGTGGCACGAGCGATTGCGGCTGCGGTTCGATGATCGTCCGCCGCTCCGGAGTCAGCCGCGCCAGCATCCCTTCGCTGATCCTGAACGGATAGCGCAAACGCCCCAAGCTCGGGCCGTAGCAATAGACCGCCATGCGGCGCTGGCCGCGTCCAGGTCCGCTGCAAGGACCACCACCTCAGCAACAGCTTCTCGCTTTGCAAGGACGCCGAAATTTGGGCGCGTCGAATTGAGCGAGAGATCGACTTGGGTTATAAACCCGCCCCACAGCACATGGACGAGATCGAGACGGTCTCCGACCTGATCGACCTACATATCGCGGGATATGGTGGAAGTTGGCAAGGAAATCGGTCGTTCCAAGGGGTTCAGTCTCGATTTGCTGCGAGCGAGGGCCGACGAAGCCGAACAATCGGAGATTGCCGTCGAACAGGTACGTGGTAGACGTAAACGTCTGCTCCCTTCCCGCCGACGCCAGAAGCCGCCAGTCCGCAAGCGGCCCCAAATCGGTCATTTGTTCCCTGCCGTAGCGATGTCAGCTTCAGGTGAATTTGAGATAAGGTGCTTTTGTCATCAACAGGTCGTCGGTTCGAATCCAATCAACCCCTTCACTCTTTAGCATACGGACGCGGAAATAGTTTCCGCGTCTCCAGCCATTAGGCTTTCACCTGCCTGGCACGAATCCGAAGGTCTGGAAGCCCGTCAGGGCAGCGCCGTCGCCTTCCTGGGTCGCCTCGTTGTGAGGCGACCCTCGTTTCTTGAGGTGATCAGAGCCGGCCCTCTGCGAGCAGTTCGCGGGTCCGCTTCAAGGTCGACAGCAAGGCGGCTTTGTAGCCCCGGTCACTGTCGAACTGCGTCTGCTCCGCCTGCTCCTCGGGGCCATCAGGCTCCTTGTCGCGCAGGCCGAGGTAGCAGTAGAATTTGAGCTGCAGGGCGCCGGATTCGTCCTCGAACAGTTCATTGATGATGGCGCCTTCGCGCGGACCAGTAGCCTGGAAGAAGGTGACCTTGCTTTGTGGCTCGAGGGTGATGATCTCACGCAAGTCGGAGCCGGCGATGGTGGCCTCGCGCACGAAATGGGTCGCGCTTTCCTCGACGACGTCGCAGCGTGTGCATAGACCTGGTGGAAGGAACTCGCGGGCGTCGCGTGCCTTCAGTTCCAGGCCCTTCCAGACTTGCTCGCGGGTGAGCTTTGTTTCGCCTTCCGGATTCACGGGGACGGTGGCGGTTGAATAGATCATGGCGACGGTCCTTGTTTGGAAATTGTGGGACGGCTTTGCCTCAGACAGCGACTGCGGTTTCCTTGGCGAAGTTGCGATAGGTGCGGAGCGGCCGGCCGAGAAGTGTCGTCAGGCGCTGGACGTCGCCGCCCTCTGGCAACATTCCATCAGTCAGGAAACGCTCGCCCATCATCCGCATGTCGTAAGCCATCCACGGCGGCATGAACTGCTTGAGGTTCTGCTCGAAGGCGGCAGTATCACCGCCGCCATAGTTGATCTGGCGGACAAGAACGTCCGACCAGATGGTGGCGATATCCGTTCCGGTCAGTGTGTCGGGGCCGACAAGGTTGATGCGCGTGAGAGGAAGCGGCTGAGCGGCCCGTTCGCGACGCAGTAGTTCGAGGGTAGCGATCTCCGCGATATCGCGAACGTCGATCATGGCGAGACCTTTGTCGCCGACCGGCATGGGGTACACGCCGTAGCCGGTGATGGCGTCCTTGATCATCAGATCGTTCTGAATGAAGTAGGCCGGACGCAGGATGGTCGCGTGCATGCCCATCTGCTCGATCATCCGCTCGACGCCGAATTTGCCGGCGAAGTGGGGCACATTCACGTAGGCGTCAGGGTGAATCACCGACAGGTAGACGATGCGTTCGATGCCGGCCGCAAGGGCAATGTTGAGGGCGACCAATGCCTGGGTGAATTCGTCCGATACCACGGCGTTTAGCAGGAAGAGCGTAGACACGCCGTCGAAGGCGCTACGGAGCGAGTCAACGTCGAGGAAGTCACCCTTAACGACAGAAACACCCGACGGGAAGTTGGCTTTGGAAGGATCGCGGACAAGTGCGCGGACGTCGGCGCCGGCGTTGACGAGGTGCTGGATAACTTGGCTGCCGATATTGCCGGTGGCGCCGGTAACGAGAATGGTCATGAGAGTATCTCCGGGTTTGTTTGCTTGACGCCCCGAATATGGACGGATCATTATCGATCCAATAGACCATCAATTTAGACGATCCGTCTCACGACTGGAACACTCATGGATCTCCTTGCACTTAGCGATTTCAATCTTGTTGCTCGCCATGGAGGGTTCGGCAAAGCAGCTCGCGCCACCGGCCGGCCCAAGGCGACCCTGTCCCGGCGTGTCGCCGAGCTGGAAACCGGTCTCGATCTGCGGCTGTTTGAACGGGGTGCGCGTAACCTGAAACTCACCGAGGAAGGACGAGCGCTGTTCGAGCGGACGGGTGCGTTGCTCGCCGAACTGGACGAGACGGCTTCGGCGATTGCCTCGGGCGGTCAGAGGCCCAAGGGGAGATTGCGGATCAGCGCGCCTTTGCATTTTTCCCAGACCGCGATGGGGAGGATTGCCGCAGGCTTTGCTCTCAAATATCCGGAGGTGAGGCTTGAGGTGACGAGTGAGGACCGGCCCGTCGATATGATCGAGGAAGGCTACGATCTGGTTATCCGGGTCAATCCAGATCCCGACGAAAGCCTGGTCGGGCGGGCGTTTCTCCGTGACCGCCTGGTGGTCGTGGCGAGCCCCGATCTTCCCCGCCCGACCGGCGGGCACACCGCTCCCGGCGTTGCGCGCGGAGCAGGCGATCGGCAAACATGGCAGGTGAAGACAGCCAGCGGCCGGGCGACCATCAAGATCGAACCTGTGCTCACCTTGGCGACACTCATCATGGTCCGGGATGCGGTGCGCGCTGGCGTCGGTGCAGGACGTCTTCCCATTTCGCTGGTGAGCCACGACCTCGCGGATGGCACATTGGTCAATTGGGGAGACATCGACGGCCCCGAGATCGCACTCTGGACGCTCTATCCGTCCAGGCGGCTGCTCAGCGCGCGCGTGTCGGCATTCGTGGACTTTCTAAAGCAGGCTTTTCCAAATGGGACACCCGACGAACTTGCCGCCTATATTGGCAGGTGATCGGACCGGGCTCTGCTGGACGTCGATAATTGAGGTCAGGATGACGGGCGGGAAATCGGGGAGGCCTGAGTATGCTTTTGGCTCCACAAATCGGGTCCTGCAGTCGAGGCAGCTCCAGCGAGTTCAAATTCCTTGGTCGAGGGTCGAGCCACGACTCATCACCGATTTTGACGCTGTCGGTGGTGTGGGACATCAGGACTTCATCCACCATCTGGTTCCCGAAACGACCTCGATCCACAAATCCGGCCATGACATGATCATTGATTTCGGTGACGGCGACACGCTGACGCTGCTTGGCGTGAAGCCCGGCCAGATCGACGCTTCGGACTTCTTGGTGAACTGACCCGAAGCCGTTGCATCAGCGCAGCCCACAGGGCGGGCGCCCCGATGAGATTTCGGTGTTGCAAGGAATATATTGCGTCGCACAAGGAAATACCGCAGTATACTTCCGCGTATGCTCTCAAAATGTAATACTATTAGAAGTTTTTGCTATCTATTCTTGTTTTCTAATTGACATGTTCAACGCGTATTGTACTTTCAGTTCGCGACCTAAAGGTCAGGCCCAAGAAAAAAAGGGGAGGGTGCCTTGCCTGCTCTCATAAGCACGTTGTCTCTCGTTGCCATAAACCGAAACGAGCGCGGCTGTTGCCTGCGAATGTGACGCAATCGGCGTCCCATCACATGGCTCACCAAACAGCATTCGCTTGATCGGAGAATTTTTCATGACAAAGCAAGTTGTCGAATACCAGGGTGTCCCAGTCGGGGTCCTCCTTCCGCGTGATGGCTCTCTTGCCTTCATGGCAGTCAAGTACGACGTCATGGAACTCGATGGCAGGAGCTTTTCGTCGCCCACCGAGGCGCGCGATGCCGTCAGATCCCACCTGACTCAGCGTCTTTCCGTTGCAGCCTAGGTTCGCACTTGGGTTCGGAGCGCTCTCGAAAAAATTATCAATAGCGATGGATTGGTAGTTCCACGCCGATCAGCGATCCTTGATCGTGGCCGGGGCGGCGCCGGTTATTCCTAGATCGCAGCCGGTCCGGTGTGGTATTCAATTCCAGAAAAGCCAAACGGTGCCGATCGTTACCAGCGCCGCCAATGCGCCTGCAAGGAACGAAAGGTTCGGCCGGCGCTCCACATTGTCCTCCTTGGGAGGATGCTTATTACATCCCGATCTGGGCAGATTAACATGCTGAGGAGTTTGTGGTTTCTTCGGTGCAGCCGGGGTCAACCGTCGAGGCCGATGGCGGTGGCGCAGCCATGGAAGATCCTGTCAATTGGCCGACGGCAATGGGCAAACGGGTTCTGATATGACGGCTGGCATTAGTGGGCATCGTCAGACTGAAACTGACACGTTGGTTAGCTTTCCCTATTTCGCCGGATCCTCCTATACGGCCCAGTCCAGGCCACTCACCTATCTAAACATGCTCACGCCAAGTTTGTTTTAGGCCTGTTTCAATTTCAGAGAATAGGACAGCCACGCGATACTCTACGGCAATTTCGTCCGCATCGCCTTCAGCCTTAGCCAGCCTGTTACAAATGACCGCCTCGAGCCCTTCATGGAAGGAGGTTTGCATGGCTATCCAGATATTACCTTCGACAGTTTTGAAGATCTGCTCGCTCCCCGAAAGGGTCGAGCGCCATTTTCATTTGGCATATATCTCGGTCAGAGACATGTCGGTGATCCTGGTCGGTAACTGGGCCGTCATTTAAGCTCCAGAGACAAGCGCAGTCGGAATGCCATGGCTCACAAGTCTTGTGATCTCGCTCTGCGAGGCTTCCTCGGTATAGAGGACACGGACAGTCGAGCCGGCGTCTGCCAATGCGTGCGCTTTGGCAAAGGCTTCCTCGAATTCGAGTGGTTCAGTATTCGGAGCTGATGCGCTTTCGTCCACGAGGTAGAAGCGCGCATCGCGTATGTCGCCGGTCATCACCAAAACTCCTTTGCTTGAATCTCGGCCTCAAAGTTATCCGACCGATTCAACGCGTCGAGTGGCTAAAGGATGCATCCCAGGCGGCTTTCATTTATATCGGGTTGGATTACGATCAGCCTCATTGTTCCACTCGCTGGCTGACTACATGGACCTGGATATGCGGATGTTTGAATAGTCCGGTCTACGAGACCGGCGACCTCAGGGTGCGGTAGCATGGCATTACAGTTCGACATGTTTTTGGACGACGATGGCCAGCAGCCGCCAAAGCGCGGTCGTGGCTTGGCTTCGACACGGCGCGTTCCGGTCGAATATTCCGAAGCTGATATGGTCCAGCATCTCACGGAGACAGGCCGGTATCGCATTTTGAGCAAGCTCGAGCCGAGAGCCGTCGCCGAGGTCATTCGTCCGGAGTTCCCGCTCCGCGGTGTCATTCTCGACACCGAGACCACCGGCCTCGATCATCGCAAGGACGAAATCATCGAGATCGGCGCAATCGCCTTCACCTTCAATGCCGCCGGCAATATCGGTGATGTCACCGGCATCTATAGTGGGCTGCAACAGCCAGGCATTCCGATACCGGCCGAGATCACAAAGCTCACCGGCATTACCGACGAGATGGTCGCGGGCCAACTCATCAATACGGCGGCGCTGCACAACCTCATCGAGCCCGCCGATCTGATCATCGCCCACAATGCCGGTTTCGATCGGCCGTTTTGCGAGGCGCTCTCGCCGATCTTCGCCGACAAGGCCTGGGCATGCTCGAACTCGGAAATTCAATGGTCATCGCGAGGTTATGAAGGCACCAAGCTTGGATATCTCATCGGGCAAGCGGGCTATTTTCACGACGGCCATCGCGCCGCGGACGACTGCTTTGCGCTGCTCGAAGTTCTGGCGCGTCAGGCGGAAGGCACTGCCGAGACAGCATTTGCCGAACTCTACCAGACCAGCCAGCGGTCGCGGGTTCGCATCTTCGCCGAAAACAGCCCCTTCGACATGAAGGATCATCTCAAGGCGCGAGGCTACCGGTGGTCGGATGGCAGCGACGGCCGGCCAAAATCCTGGTGGATCGAGCTGCCTGAGGAGGCACTTGACGAAGAGCTGCATTATCTCCGCTCGGAGATCTATCGTTGGCCGGATGCCGACCCACCGATCCGACGGCTGACGGCTTTTGACCGGTTCAAAGCCTGAGGACGCTATAGCGCAAGATGAAGCCTGCACCTCCTCCCGCGGCAGGCTTTTTCATTTTGGAGAGGCGTTCAATCGCTAGCGCCAACTTGATATAGTTCGGCGGAAAAAATTCGCACCGCTTAGTTGCCCGAATTTCCCAAAGGTTGCCGGGCTGTAGACCAACCGATCAGACCGTAGGCGTGTGGCAGACCACTTCGATGTTGTGCCCATCCGGATCAATGACAAAGGCGGCATAGTAGTTTGCATGATAGTGCGGGCGCAGACCCGGCGGACCATTGTCTCTGCCGCCTGCTTCCAAAGCGGCGCGATGAAATGCGTCGACCTGTGGCCGGGTTTCAGCCATGAATGCGATGTGAAGATGCGCCGGCTTTTCCTCGGTTTGAAAGAGGCATAAGGATACCGGGCTTTGTGGGTTGCTCAGCTCAACGCCGTAGGATGGCGATCCTTCCGACACGGAGGTTACACCGAGAGGCTTCAGCGCCTTGAGATAGAAGGCTTTGCTTCTCGCGTAATCGTTCACTCCGAATTTCACATGATCGAACATATATTCTCCTAAGGGAGCCGTCAGCGCTCGCCCCATGCCGAAAGTATGTAATTCAGACTCAGATCCGATCGTGACGCTCTTGATCACCCGCTTGATCCTGCCTTTGGCCAGTTGAGGGCGCGAAGCCCACTGGCTAATTCGTGGATGGGCCGCGACGGTGACTGGTCGCCCTCACCCGTCCTCGGCCGCGTTCGTCGAACGTCCCGCCATCGAGCTAATGCGATCGGCAATACTGACGGACATGCCGGACCAAAGGCGCTCCACCGAGAGCGCCTCGTCCACTAGCGGATGATCAAGGTCAAGCTCGTCTGATATCTCGAGGAATACCGCATCGAATTGCCGAGCCTTCTCCTCGACGTCGCGGTAGAGCCGGGAAACCGTTTCGGGATTAATGTCGGGATCGGCAAGCAAGATCGTCGCGACCCTTATTTTGATCCTCGCGATTTCGCCCTGTTCTGTGATGACGGTCAGCCAGTCGCGTTCCATGTTTTTCCCGAAATGAACAGGGTTAGATTACATGGCGCGGGGCGGCGGGCAAGAGGAAGCTTGCGCAGGGTTGCGGGCGGCTGCCGGTCTAAATGCTCGTCGGGGCGTGTGGAGCGGCTTGGCAACGTTGATCCACGTCGATCACGATCGGCATCCGCGCTTCCAGGCACGCCGAGATAAAAGCCTCACGGGCCACTTCTCGGGAGATGAACCGCTCCTTCGCCCAGCGGCATAGATTCGACGCGCGACGGTGATGCACACCGAGACCGTTTGGCCACTCGTTTTCCATGAAATCGATCGCTTCTTCGACCGAATGAAAAGTGCTGGGTCGCGATGGGTTGGGCGGCCCCGGTTGGCGGGAGAGTGAGGCGGCACTGGCCCTTGCCGATGCTTGTGACGATTACTGCGTGTACCTCTCCAAGGAACCACCGGCCCAAGCCGGCGGGCCTTAAAGGCGCGGGTAGTCACCGACTGGTCTACCTTTCAGTGCAGTGATTTGATCATATGTGCAACTACTTAAATACGGTTGCTGCCTAATAAATGTGACGGCTAAGCATAAAGAAAAGCCGGCCACCAGGGCCGGCAAATAATCGGCGGTGTGCGGGTTGATCGGCCGGTGGAGTGACAGACGATCTATCTGCCGCCATATCTCGCGTGCTGTGAGTCTGCATTACTAAACTAAATAGAAACCATCCTCCATCTGGGTGATTTGCGGATCGCGCCAGACTGCTATGTTGGCGCAATCGACGCTACATCAGGAGGCACCTTGGCGGTAATTGCGAGCAATCATGCGCTAGGCACCGACGTCGCGGGCGCTGAGTTGGCGCTTATACTGTCCGATCCGCGATTTAAGGTCTCTGTGCGAAACCGGGCCTTCCTGAAGTATATTGCCGAAGCGGCGATCAACGGTCAATCTCAGGGGATCAAGGCGTACTCAATCGCCGTAGATGTGTTTGGTCGGAACTCTGATTTCGACGGTGATACCGATCCCATCGTTCGGATTGAGGCGATGCGGTTACGACAATCGCTGGAGCATTATTATCTCTCGTTGGGCGCTGGGCACGACGTGCATATTCGCCTGCCACGAGGCCGCTACATCGCTGAATTTTATATGCGGCCAGTGGAGGAGACCGACACTTATATCAAACTGGTCGCTACCTATCAAAAACCCTTGCGTGAATCGCCACCGGCCGCAGTGCAATCGCCGCCGAAAAGCGGTTGGGCCAGGTTTGTCACACTGATAAGATCCGTGATTGCGCGAAACCCGCGAGGCTGACGCGCGGCCGGTCGAATACTGCCGCATTAATGGTGACGGCCGACGCCCCTTTTGAGGGGACGCCGACCGTCGGAGGGTGCAATCTTTTGGGGGACTGCAGTCCTAGCATATGCTTAAACGAGGTTCACTTCTATCGTCGGCGCGGCTTTGTACGTTTTTGACCGACCGCAGTTGGGCGGGAACCCTCTCCGAGCTAACCGCGTATCAGGCGGTCGCGTCCAGCGTATTCGCGACAAGGCCGCGCCCAGCTCCATGTTTATCGACGAGGACGCGGCCCCCTCTGGATTGAAGATCCGCATCTAGCAAAGAAGAGCCGGCCACTGGGACCGGCAAAAGTTTTGGCTGGACGGGCTCATAATGCGGATCCCGGAAGGTTGTTCCAAGCGGCGCCCAATGGGAGTGGAACCAGTTGCCAGATAGTCTGATATCGATGGATTAGAAGAAGGCCGCAGGAGCGCGCGGCCAACATTCTATGGAAACGCGATCGAGCTAGATGCGATTGCGCCATGCTCCGCCGGCGGCCTCACGTCAGGACCATATCGACTGCCCGCAGTAAAGAGGTTGGATTGATATCCGACCATCGCAGGCAACGAAAAAGCCCCAGCATTACGGCGCGAGGCAGAGGCGCCTATTTCAATCGATCTGAACCAAATCGCTTTTCGCGCGTTTAGGGTCTGGTGCAATCACGCAGTTTTGGGGTGTTGCCCAGTCATTGGCCGGGGCGCGACCGCGCTTCGGATACTCTATGTTAGATTGAGAACGCACTCATGAACACCTTCCCCAAAATCGTAGCGGCCCTCCTGGCGGTTCTAATGCTTGCGTCATGCGGCAACACTATCCGTGGCTTAGGCAGGGATACGTCGAACACTGTCGATGCCACCCAGGACGCAGCCAAGGACGTCGCGGAGTAATCCGAGGCTGAGGGTTCCAATCAGAAGGGAGCACACCATGAGTCGGAACACACGCATCATCGCCCTCGTCTTAGGCGTCGTCGTACTGGCTATAATTGCCTACTCCATGCTGGGCGACCGCACGTCAGGACCGGGGCCGGCGACGACGACCACTACCACGCCTGCCGACACGACGCAGCCGACGACCAACACCCAGTAGTCTCGGGCGGCATCTTGATAACGCCGTTTCTACTGAACATAGCCACGAAAAAGCCCGTCGAGCTTTCGACGGGCCTGACAACCGCAATGCATTGAAAGGACTCAGTTGCCGCCGATGTTTTGATCATTCACGAAGCGCTCGAAGTTCGGCACATCTTCGATTTCGGCGAGTAATCCAGCCTTCCTTAAGTAGCGTTGAAAATTCTCGCGAACGGCTTCCACCGGAAAGCTACCACGCGCGGCGCGACGACATGCTTCTTCAAGCATTTCGAATGGGAGCCCGCGTTGGTTTTCGGGCCATTCTTCCAAGATGTCGAACACATCATCCAGACCTGTGACCTCCTCAATGAAGTATTTGCGCTGCAGAAATACAGGGCGATCGAACCGGGCATATGCCATTGCTACCTCCTTAATCCAGGCTCGGTTGACGGGCTGCATTTTAAGAAAAGGCGACTAAAAATTCAAGTCTCGACATGCTGAAGGACGTGCGCGTTGCCCTTCCTTATTAGTTGATTTCCATGACAAAATGGCGTTCGTTGCCGATTATTTGCACTGCATGCAGATCACAATAGGTTGTTTTTACGTGATAATATATAAAAGTTTGGTTCTATATCCACCCTTGCGTCCACCTTATCTGCGCCCGCTGGCACCGTTTTTGAGTGTTAAGGTCAATGCTTCGATGACGCCATGACGTGATCCGGACAGTAAAATCAGTCAATGGTTATTATCTCAGTCATGATGGGGAGCCCGCTTTGCGCGCAGGACTGTTGTTGGCCCCCATTTGATACGCGGTACGGTTTGACCGCTATCGCGAAGCTCCTTTACAGCGGCTTCTAAAGCCACGGCGACCTCCTGCTGAGTGCTGCTTTCAAGATCAGGCACGCTGACCCGGAATGCATATGCTCCCCCTTCGACCGTTGCCTCGACAATTGAGCTGCGCAGGTGACGATTGAATACCTCAAGGTGCTCTTTGGGTATCGGCATGGAGGCCTCCTGTTCACGTTCCTCGAAAATCGGCGAGCCCGCACGAGTGCCGGATGGCCTTTTGAGGGATGGCGCACCAAACTTGCCGGAATAGGCGCCAGAACTAGATACAAATTCCGTCCGGCACCCGTGGGGACGAGCATTTAGTAACGTACCGATCGAACATAAGTTGCGCCGAACTGAACTAAAGAAAAATGGACGGAGACGCGCGAGGTTTGCCGAAGGAACGATAGCTGCCCCGGCCGACTGGGATCCAAGTTTCCATGGGCGTCGGCCGGGGTGACTCGCGATTGAGGCGCGGAATGGGAATCTGGTAGCTAACACCCACGCCTTCATCAGGAGAGTAGTCGCTCGACCCATGCAGGGCTGTTTGGGTAGACCGGGGTACTGGTCTCAGGCTTTAAGCCCGCGCGCTTAAATCGATAACGCCCGAAGAGTGATGTTTGTTCATGGAATTGACCCAGGTTAATTATAAGAAAAGCTTAATAAGACTTAAGTTAGAATTACTTGACGGAGTTTTGTCGGAAAAGTATAACGCAAGCTAGGTGCCGATCAGACACCAAAAATGCGGTGGCTACCCCTGCCGCGAACTTGGGCCGGCGCTCGCGTCGGCCTTTTGTTTTGGGCGGCCCGTCGCCTACGACGCGACCGAAAACGCGTTGCTGTTAGCAGGCTCAAGCATCCGCTGAGGATACTGTGCAAGGTATAAGCAATAATCGTCACACGCGTCGGCGAGAGACAGCGCCGCCTCGCTCTCGCGCCAGCCGGCCTGGACCAGGTGGACCATTAGTTGCCGCACGAGCAAAGTAGCCGCTTTTTGCCTTTCCGCGTCGCGTCGTCGGTCAGACGGAGCGAATTTAGGAACGCACATTTCGATTTTAGCGTGCACGATGAAACCCCCAGATACATATCGTCCCACTAATATAAAACCCCTTAAATTTAAGGGTGTCCAGTAAAATTTCGTTGCGAGTGTAATTGGCGTCCAGGCCGGCGGGGCTCAACGGCGCGAGGATCACCGGATGGTGACACGCAAAAGAAAAGCCGGCCACTAGGGCCGGCTAGATGAGAGCGGGTCGGGAGAAAAACCCGCAGGGACTTGCGGCAGTAACGCGGATGAGCGGGCGGTGGTTCCGGAACGTTTCTTTGCCTCCGCTGTTTCAGTGGACAAAAGGAGAACTCAGATGACGACCTTCATGTGGGTGATGGTGCTGGCTGCCGGGCCGATCGTCCTCGGTTGCGCAATAGCGTACGGGTTGATGACGCAACGACGCTTGACCCCTGCCGAGGAAGAGAAACGCAATAAGGCAATCAAAAAGATGTACCACAAGCCCCGCTGACATCACGGGCGACATGGCTCTGCCCCCGCCATCATGCTAATGAATATAAGCATTGATCAATTGTCGGGCAGGTCTTCGACCAACCAAAGCCGCGCCTTAATCCGGCGCCGTTTTCGGATAACCTCAGATATCAATAGGAGCCCGACAGCCGCGCCTGCGCTTAGCCCAGCGACCATGCTGAGCGTGGTATGAAGATCCATCATGCGACCCGCCTCTCGCAAAGCGATAGATTAGCATACGCTCACACTTCAACCATCCCCCAAATGGGGGTCGCCCGCCCTCACATGATTGTGGGCGCCGGAGAGCGGCGCGAAGCCAATGCGAAAACGCGCCGGCGTGGTGGCCGAGGCGATATCGTGGTGTCGAGAGATAAATTTATCTGGCTAGGGACGCGAACCGGGTTCGGGCGCGGCGCTCCAGAATATGGTCGTGCTCTTCCTGCGTTAAGTCCAAGCTGATCAAGTCGGGCGCGTGATTTTCGCCGACCTGCGACGCTGTGTGCGGCTCAAGTGTCTTAGAATCGCCGGCGATTTCCATCATTTCAGCGACTTTGGTTTCGAGGGCGTCCGCGCCGTGGGGAAACAGCCCTGCGGCGATGGCGTCGTCATAAGTCATCGCGTTTTCGTCGTGTTATTGGTCATGCGCTTTACCTTTCGTGTGTGCGTTATGCGCCAGGCGTGGTCGCGCTGATCAGTGGTGTTGCAAGCTAGCGAGTATGAGCGCCATTCAAGGTGACACCAAGGCACAGTGGCCTCACTTCCCACTGACCTCAACGTGCCGGACCAAGGCTGCGGCAAACGAAATGGCGCGATTATGAGCGCGTTCTCGTGCGGGCCTTCATTCGATCCCAGTAATTCTCAACCGCTTTCGCCGCCTCAGATGCCGTTGGGCTATATCCGGCATTTGGCATGATCGGCGAGCCGCGAAATCGCGGAGGACAACTGCCGGACCAGCGCCATTGGCCTTTTTTCAGGGTCTCTCGGTCGAGCCTGATCCTACCGGCGTTGATATCGTCATCGAACGCGCAGTAATCCTCGAATGGTTTTCCGTCCACGTCGGTCTCATCAGGCCAGGTGCGGCGCCAGCGGTATTTTTTCTGCCATGCGCCCGGGTCCATCATCAATCCTCACTGTTGCGCCGAGCTCGAAAGAACCGCTCCCGCTCTGCCTTGAGCTTGGTGACGGATTTCTCGACCGCGTCAATGGCATCCCGGTTCGCCTTGCGCCATGCCTGGGAAATGGCCGGGTTCCGCATCGCCACCTTTCGCGGGTCTTCATGCGATCGGATATGGATGTCTGCTTCCTCGGCTGCCTTGATGAATGCGGAGCGAGCCTTGGCTGCGGTCGCCTTGCCCTCGAGAGCCGCGAGACAGGCCCGCTGAGCGGCCATGAAGGCCTTACCGCTATCTCGGGGCCAAAGCTCTAGCAAACAGCGTGCTGCGTCTTCCGTGGAGCCTACAGTTCGATATCCGCCAATGCCGTGAAGCTGCAAATCTACTCCGTCTTCCCAGGGCTGAACGGCCATGACGCGACACTCCTAACGCAACCGATGCGGCTCAATCGAATCTCCCGCGACTCGTTCCGTGGGTGAGGAAAAGAATCTTCGCAACCAGACTTCAGTTCAACTGCCCGACCGTTGACGGCCAGCGCGCGCCTGCCAAAATTGAGGATAGTAAAGGCGCGCGTCATGTCTATAAATTCACCGCGATATCCCGGATCATACTCTCAACGAGCAACCGACTGCGAACTTGCAATCGAGCGTGACTTTCTTCGCGAAGTGGTAGACGCCCACACGCCGTTTATAGACCTCGATGCAATACTTATCGCTATTGCCGACGACGCCCTGAAGGCGGGATGGTCGGAAGATGAATTGACCGAAGCGGCCATTGTGCTCGCGAAGCGCCACAAGATGAACAACGGCGATAAGTGTCCGAAATAGAAACGGGGAAGTCCGCCAACCTCCCCGTGCTTCGCGAAGTCCTCAAAAGAAACGAAGCAATGCAATCCTGCGCTCTACACGGCCGCGCAGCAAGAACTTCTAATTTATGACAGACTAATGCAGGTGGCATTTTAATGAATCTGTGGCGCAATTGTCGCCTTGGCAAAGCGACTGATGCCTATCCTCGAGAACATGCAGAGCGGGCGAAAACGCGGCATCCGGTAGCTCAGTTGGAATTCGCAGCCATATGCCTGTGATCGCGGGCCCTCACCAAGTGCAGGCAGTAGTCATCCATTGCGTCAGCAAGCGACAGCGCGGCATCGGTCTCGCGCCTCACTCGCCGTTGTTGATCTTGATGCTTCAATGAACTTTGGCATGCGCAAGTCCCTCCTTAGGTCTCGTGCATTGATCGTCCCGGGCAGTGCGTGGATGCGTGGGCAGTGTAGTCCACCGGCTCTGTTTGCGCAGATCCAACTGCCCGGGACTTCACGATGCCACAGGTGAGGAGCGTCGCAACCGAAACCCATTCTTAACCTTACCGTCGATCGACTTTCCCAGCCTCGACCACATTCTGACTGCCATGCCATTTGTTTTGGGACACGCCTGTTTCATTTTGATGTCGCATCTGCTCTTTGCTGATGAAGGTCGGAACCCACGCAACTCCAGCCATCCGGCCCGTCGGCCGCGCCGAATGGCCGGACGGTTCGGCCGAGGATAGAAAGAGGAGATTGGGGCTATCAGCGTGCTGCGAACCGTTCGCGCGCTGTTTCCAAGCACTCTTTCATCAGTTCGTCGGGATTGGTCACGCCTTTCCGGAATTGCGCAAAGATCATTTCATAACAGTCGCTTCTCGTCTCCTCGGTGTCGTAGAACCACGTAGAGGCGACAATCGCGTCATAGACCCGTCGGACGGCCGCGAACCGCGCTGGCAGATTGTCGTCTGGATATTCTCTTTTCATTTCCATTACTCTCAGCGATCTGCGGCACAGGGCGGTTCTTCCACGACCTTGGGATGCACCCGCCTAATGACTACCCGCAATTTGTCTCGCAAGAGTTAAGGGCTGTGATAAGGCAGGGACAGTGACCGGACGGCCGATGGGCGGCAAATCAAACTTGCCGGGATGGGTGCCCGGCTTGCGCCACGTCCGGGACGCGCGGGGACGGGCATAGTTTAAGCGGCTTTATGAAATAGGTTTCGGAGTTGGAACTGATGTGCGGAAAGTCGCGTTATTGCATCGTCATTTCTCCCAGAATGAGGACTCCGGCCCGGTCGTGCGAAAGTGCGGCCGGGCTTTCTTCGGATATCGCGCGCCTTTACTAAGGCAGCATCTGCGGCTGAGGCTGCTGCGGCGACGAAGAGAAGTTCATCACAAGCGGCATATTGGCCTCCAAGCAGGCCGATATCAGTGCCTCGCGCGCTGCCTCGGTCGCGACCATACGCTTAGCGGCCGCGCGACAGAGATCCAGCGCTCGGCGATGATGCACACCGAACTTAACCGGCCATTCTTTCTCCAGGAAGTCGATCGTGTCTTCGAGCGAATGAAAAGTGTGCTGAAGACCATTTTGCAGCCTGACGGTGATCGGCTTACGCCAAAAAGTTTCAATGACCTGCATTTCATCCTCCTTTGGCCATCAAAAACTAAGCGGATACTTAAAATTTAGGGGGATAATCAGCAAACGCAAGGCTTTGTACGAAAGCAGACAAAGCGTGTCCGATCAGATCAAAACCGATTGCCGCCTTGACTCTTTTCCTATCTGAGAACAAAATGAGAACATATTCCGCATGAGCGGAGCATTTTCACATTGTCAGCGATAGGAGAACCGCCATGTCAGCGGCCGAACAATTGCGCCTGAATGTTGGCTCATTCGAACGAAGCCCCCGTCAAGAAGTCGATCTCGTCGATGCAATGATCAGTGCCCATGGCGGCGACGCCAGACGCGCGGTCGCTGAGTTGATGCTAGATGCCGACTTCCTTCGTGACCAGCTCTACACGGCCTCCCGCTTGATGAGCCAATGCTATGGCCGAGGATGGAAACCGAAATACGAGCGCGTGCTATGACTCGCCGCAAAGGCGAGCTTTCCCCGGCGGGCATCGATCAAGGCTGGCCGCATCAGGTTGCCATGCCGTATGATAGCTGTACGGGCAAGAATTACGATCCGCCTCACACTTTCATTCGAGGGCTGAGCGTCTGCGGGCGAGCCCACACAGTGTTGCACGGCGACGAAAAGTATCTCGTCTTCTGCTTCGCTGATGTCGTGGATGCGCTTCAATTCAAGGAAGCCTTGGGAGGCATCCCATTCTATCCCGAGGACAGGAAGGGTAAGAACTGGAACCGGCCGCCTGGCGATATCCGCAGGCTGCAAAAATCACGCAATCCATATGAGTGGTAGACGGGTGCCGGTATGCCGGAAAAAACAACCTTCACTTATCGCGAGAAGAGCTACACACTGTCCGACGCTGACCGCAATGGACAGATTATCGAGGCGCATTGCCGATACTGCAACCTCACGCACAATTTCCGGCCGGCTGACCTCATTGCTGTACTGGGTGACCAGAAAACCTATTCTATCGAAACCCATATGACTTGCCAGAAATGCAAGAAGAAGGACTATATATCGGCAAAGCTTCGAAGCTACGACGGGTCGTACATTGGAAAGTTGCCGATCCGGGAGTTGGTCGAAGTCTACTATGTGAAGAAAAGCAGGTGGAAGAACGGGGTGCTGTGAATGTGCAATCTGTACCGGCTGGACGCTCGCGATTGGACGATCAAATTCGTCCAAGAC
Organism: Rhizobium sp. LjRoot254; assembly: GCF_964254105.1. Classification (NCBI taxonomy): domain Bacteria; kingdom Pseudomonadati; phylum Pseudomonadota; class Alphaproteobacteria; order Hyphomicrobiales; family Rhizobiaceae; genus Rhizobium; species Rhizobium sp. LjRoot254. Next base: position 194,836 of record NZ_CAXUSM020000001.1, read on the forward strand.
GCTCAGAGCTTCGACAACCTCGTCAACATGATGGACAGCTATGAGGTCTACCCCTATCGTGAAGGGTTGATCCTCCGCAACACCGCCTCTGGCCGCCGGCAACTGGCGCACGTTCGATGGGGATTGCCGAGCTCGCAAAATGCGTTGTTCGAAAACGCCAAGAAGCGCGCTGACAAACTGCGGACCAAGGGCAAGGAATTCGATTTCAACGATCTGTTGAGAATGGAGCCTGACGGCGGCACCACGAACGTCCGCAGGACCGACAGCAAACATTGGAAACGCTGGCTTGGCATCGAGAACCGTTGCCTCGTTCCCTTCACCCGGTTTGCCGAGCCCGATCCTGTCCGGCAAGAGGCGGAGAGGTTGAGCTATAGACCCAACGCCTGGTTTGCTCTCGACGAAAGCGAGCCGCTGGCTTACTTCGCCGGCATCTGGGTGCCACGGTGGACGAGCGTCCGCAAGATCAAGGAAGGCATGATCACGACCGATCTCTATGGCTTCCTGACGACGGACCCGAATGGTATTGTCGAGCCAGTTCATAAGAAGGCGATGCCGGTCATCCTCATCACGCCGGAAGAGGTCAACACCTGGCTGACGAAGCCGTGGGACGAGGCGAAAGCGTTGCAGCGTCCGTTGCCAGATGACCAGTTGGTGAAGCTGGCGGCTTGAACCATCAAAGCTGGTATTGTGACCGTTCTCAACTGAAACAGCCCTCAAACAGGTGGACCCTAACATGGCCAATGGCCCGTTGAACTGGCTTGACCTTGATCCGCTCCTAATTGTGGGAAGCGGGCCACGATACGTGCTGGTCGGAGAAGAGGACGGCAGCTTTACGGTCATGGACCAGACGACAAAAGCGGCGGCAATCTGGAACGACCAGATGCTCTTCGGATTACCGTTTGAAGAGGCCGACGACCTGCTTGAAACAATGAACCAATTGACGAACGCAAATCCGTAGGGTGCAGTCGTGGACTATCCCGCTGTAACGTTGGTGGCGTGCCATGGTTGAGAAACGTTATCCCACGAGGCATACGACAATCGGGTCAGTAATCGATGCAGGCCTCAAGATCCACGGCTTCTGCATGGATTGCGGCCATGACGCGGAAATCGATCTTGCCGAGGTCGCCAGGAAGCTCGGCCGCAAACATAGCTCGCTGCCGATGTATCTCGTTCCCAAAGTTCATTGTGATGTCTGCAAGAGCAAGAATGTGGGCACCTACCTCGCTGATGCTGATGCGACTGTTCCAGCAGAACACAAGGACCACGTCGAGCAAACATGGAGGAGGAAGTTCACGCCTCCTGATAACGAAAACCAATGATCCGGCCGCAGCGCGCCGATGCACTCAGTGCACTAGCCGGACGTATCTGTCTCCCGCTTCGCGATGATCGAATCTTCTATTCGCGAACGCAGAACCCGCATTGCGTCAGCCATCTCAGCAAATCTGGCTTCCTGGCGCTCGGCAACGTTGACAGCGCAGTTCCTTGCCTTAAGTGCGATTGCGATTTCAGACATCCATGCCCGACGCCGCTCGACATCGACCAACTTGGCATTCAAGGCGCCCAGTTCTGTCTCCAAGTAATCCATGCCACACCCCGCTCACTGATTTCATAGTCAACGAGCTAATTTAGCGCGTCAACGTCGCGACGGCGCCAATGGAGCATATCGGCACATTTGCTTGGAGTTTCCCCGGTATTCACACCCGGAGCTGGGAGTATGCGGCACAGAGCTGTCAATCCATATCCGGTAACTTGCCATGCTGAAACAGCACCTCGGGCGGCCCGTACTCTCCGACGCTCGGATCTGCTGTCCTTTGCCAAGCAATGACGCCGGCATGCTTGCCTGAGATCATCTGAGCTTCGCGCTTGGCCCGGGCCGCGTCTGTGAATTCGCGAGGATCAAACGCCGGCACAAGGTTGCCTTCCTCATCCTCGTCGAAGGCGGCCATCACGACCATCTTTCCGAGCGGTTGGGTCATCAGACCTCCATTTCCAAGTCAAGCCAACCATGAATAGGGACCGCTTGAGTAAACATCCTCAACATACCAAACACAATCGTGTCGTTGCCAGTGGCAGTGGCCTCGACGCGCGCAATCTAAAAAGCCAGAATGATATCACTCCCGTCTAACTCCGCAGGCTTGAAGTCCAGGAGACGCACGTCGCTGCCATCGTCGAACTTAATCACGGTGTCCCGGCCAGATTTAATCACATCGTATTCCTCGGCAAACGCCGATCGAAGATGGTCATGCGTTCTTCGTGGCCCATCGCTATCGAAGTCGGTGATTACGTTCCGTCTATCAGCCGCGCCAAAGAAAAAATCGTCCGTTCCTCTTCCACCCGTCATGGTGTCAGCGCCTTCATCGCCCTCAATGAAGTCGTTGCCCGCCCCACCTTTGATAACGTCGCGGCCTTGAAATCCGTAAAGCCCCTCTGAGGCTCGAGAGCCAGTAATTATGTCTGCACCATCAAGAACACCTAGAAGGAGATGGAAAGGGGACAAGCCGCCTGCATAGATATCTTCTGCGCCTTTAGAAATGCCTCTGATCTCGCTCATAAGGTTCCCCGAGCCATCGAAGAAGGTGATTGACTTCACCGCACCCGATGAGACCACGCCGTCGGCATATTCAAACCCCTCACCTTTAAGAACGTAGTAGCCAAGGGAATTGGGGTCATCAAACCGCGCCTTCAGATCCGACGACGCCGTGAGCGTGACAATGCCGCTGTAGAGGGAATAAAAATGGGCCCCGCCTACATTTCCGAAGTTGGTGATCGTCTGCGTGGCCATGGGGGTTCCTCTGCGCGTTGATTTCGCACAGTTGCATGGATAACTCTGCAAATACAGCATTTACGCCGCGCATACCATCGCCGCGCCGCCTCCGGCTGATGTAACGATCTTCGAGGCGCCGCGGTGGGTACAAGGGAGCCAGGTGCATCGTTCCGAAACCGCGGTGAGCTTCGTGATCAATCCCCGAGGGAGTTGCTGCGCAAACAATGCTTTCCTGCCGGGTAGGGAGCGGGCGGCGTGAGCGGCACAGGTATGAAGTTCCCAAACCTCTAAGGCAAGAATGAATGGGATGGGCTAGCTGACGGCGCTGTTTCGATTTCTTAGCTCGCGAGGTTCGTGTGCTTTTACGTGGAAGGTCAGTCAAGAGAGTGCCGCGATACCGAACAAAGCGATTTCAACAAGAAATAGGAACGTGTCCCAATGGATCCGTCGTCTCGCCATGAACTATCAATAATCCCTGAACGCCACATTGTTCAATGGCTGTTGACGGCATACTGGCGAAACAAAATCTACGCTCAATTTAGCAATCTTAGCTTCGCTTCTTGAGAAGACACTCGTTTGCTGGTTGCGAAATATTTACTAACGAAATTCGCTCTCGACGATTAATTGACAAGATAGGAAAAAATGAAAACGGAGGATATTTTGTCAAGTTGAGGTAAACTTAGCGTGTGGTAGTGAGTGTTGATCAATACTCACTGCACAGATTGATGTGAAATGAGGTAAAGTTTTGCTTAGCTAAATGCAGCGCAATTCAAGACGAATAGAGACAGCCGCCGATCGCACAAGGAAGACTTTTTATCGACCGCATTATCTGTGCGGTCGATTGTTTTCGCGGACGTATCGCCGATCGACTTAACTAAGTTGGTTGATCCATGCTTACGCAATGTCATCGAGTAAGTATGGTTTCCCGCAACCATCGTCTGCAACACAGGGCTCTAGGTTGAGCCATTCTTCACGCTCAGTTTCTGGAAAGAAGAAATCCGTTAAAACATGCAACATACAGCCGTGAGTCACATGTTCGAGGTGCTCATCATACATGCGGCTTGTCAGCTCTTCACAAAAAAGCTTCAACATCAACCTGGTTTCGAAACGCCACTCGTGTTCGCCGATGCTGATGAGATATCTCGAAGGGAATGTGAAAACAACTTCGCGTATCTTCGTCACCACCGCAGTTTTCGGGATTGTCATTTTTCTTGGACAAGGCGTTCGGCTCCAAACCTCGACTGGTGTCGAAGCAACAGGCGCCGCATGTATCACCGCCGGAGTTTGATTACATCAGTGTCATGGCCGGAAGGTCAATACTTCCCGGTGTCACACTTTCTGGCTTTTCCCTAGGTGATCCTTTGTCGACACTAATAATTGTAATCAGACTATAAAGAGACAAGAAATACAGGAAGTGTGACATGCCGATGCTACGGTTCGCCCTGCGGGCGAACGCTCCGCGCCCTTCGGGCTTGGGGCGCCTCCGGCGCCTCCTCCTCTCTTTCACCCTTCCGGAATACTTAGGTCTAGCAACTCACCGGCTGGAAAACTCACGCAGACGTCGAGATACGGCATTACACGCATTTGTCGTCATGCATGCTAAACCGACGAGGTGACTCATGGGCGAGTTTTTGCCTTCGGCGGCCTGGATATATCATTCGGCAATGCCGACGACTCCTGGGTGGCCTCTACGGCGCACTGTGAGTCAGCACCAGACGATCGGCTGATCGATCTCGACGACCTGCGGGCATTTAGGCGTAATTATTGGAGAGAGTAGGCGAAGAGGAAGCAGAGCGCCAGTTTTTGCCAGTGCAGGAAAATCCCACAAGTGCGGCGCCCTCGGACCGGCTGCGTTAGAAACGCAGCCGATTTTTAAGCGCAACGACTTATGATTACCTGCATGCAGCCATCGAAAGGTTTGGCTTACGATCGTTGCGATCGACACCGGATTATGAGCGTCGGCAGTGACCGGCGATCAATCGCAACGATCGATCATTCTCCACCCCAGTTTTCGAACCCATCTGCATATTCGCAAGGCTTCCGATGCCCTTTGTCAAAACGCAGATCAAGGGAAGTCCATTTACTTGGTTCGATGGCAGGGAAAAAATATTCAGTCAATTCTCTAAGCAGGGCTGAGTCGTATGACCCGTAGACGGCGCCGTTGTCTTCCACATACAATTCGATTTTCTCGGAGGCGTCCAGGTCGTCACAAATGAGATCAAGCAACTGGCGCGTTGAAAAACGCCACTTGCTCTCACCCATTCCCGCCAGATACTTTGAAGGGAACGCGATGGTGAAGTTCCGCTGTGGTCTAATGTACATATCGGAACCATACTCAATTGCTGTTGCTTCTGACCAGCGCTCGTCTTCTTCTGGGCGCCTATGATCTTCCAGCGTTCCTGCGTTCAAGTTGTCGCGCTCGGCATCCAACAAATCCAACGTGCGCTGGAGATCATCGATCTCGTCCTCGCTCAACTGAGTGGAATCGTCCCTGCCGTCCGCCTCGATTTCCTTTTCGAGGCAATCAGCAAGCATTGCGAGGAGTTCTGAGCGAGCGTCATTGCTCTGCCGCAGGTGTTTGACAATCAGTTCCAGCACGTAAACTGTGTTAAACGTCCACATTGAGTGACCGGAAGGATAGAGGGTATTGCATGGAAACTCAAAAATCGTGGAATAGCCGAAGTTGCCCGCTCTGTCTCGGCGATTGAAGAGACGAGTTTTGCCGATGAGCGGATAGTGGGAATTAGGCTGGGTGTACGAGGCCATTATAGCTCCTGTTGATACCAGGATGAGCCCTGGCAGAAGCTGATAGTGAGAATTCGAAGGATTCACCTATTTGAAACTGGGCAAACGACATATTGCGACAACTATTTTCCCCAGACGACGAATTCGTTGCCAATATGCAACATCTTCAACTTAAAGGTGTATAATAATTGCGTATGCATGTCGTGGTTAATCGCTGCCACATCCGAGAGACTTGTCTGGAAGCCTCCGAATTCGCTGCTGGAAGATAAATCAACATAGGACTTGGCATCTCGTCGCTTCGCCCATGGCTACTCCCCCACAGACAGAAGCCTTGACTGGCGACGGCCGAAAGCGAGATGACCCGGCAGCAGTTTGTTACCCATAGAGGTGTCTCAGATCGAGCCCTGGATATTTGATGCTTTCTACCAGTTCGACGCGTTGGCGGAGCATACCTTCTGGCATATTGCCGTATCGGCCCGTCATCGTTGCTTTGGCGTGTCCGAGCATGAAACCAAATTGCTCGTCAAGCAGTTCGTCGCGTCTGAATGCGTCCACCGTGCCATGTCTGAAACTGTAGAGAGATATGCCCTTGCCTGACTTAATTTTCAGATGGGTCAAATACTTGTTGAAGCCATCTGAGAACTCGGGAACCATTTGGCCATTATCGTTCCGCTTTGCCCCAGGGAAGAAGGCTGTGTGTCCCTCAGCTATCATCTCTGAGTGATACTGCGCGAACCCAAGGCGTAAAAGCTCAGAATGAACGGGCAGGATACGCATCGAGCCCTTCGTTTTCACTCGCTTCTCGCCAGTTCCTTCGACGGTGATGTGCATGATCCATCCACCATGCTGTTCGCGAACGTCTGCCAACTGCAGCTGGGCGACCTCGCCAGGTCGTGCACCTGAGAAGAGCATTATCAAAGGGATCCAGTAACGGTGGTCCCGTATGCGGACGTTCCCGGGCTTCTTGATAAAGCGCCACTGGGCATCACTTTGGCATCCGGTGAATAAAGGCGAGCGAAAGAGGAGGTTCAGCTGCTCGGTTGAAAATGGAAGCGTCGTTTTAGTATCGTCCTTGGCCAGAAACATGCCGCTGGTGGGACTGACCGTGATATAGCTGTGGTCGACGAGCCATCTGCAAAATGCTCCCAGGCTAGCTAGGTATCGATTCACCGTTTTCCCACTGATGATGGGCTTCTTAACCTGCTCATTGGCCACGATGATTTGCTTCATTGTCATTCCAGCAAACACGGCAGATTCAGTGGCTTTGACGGGATATCGAAGAAGCAGTGCTTTCCATTGCCGCACGGCACTCTTATCTAGGCCGGAAACATGAAATGACGTACCAACAAGTTGAATGAGGGTGCCGACATCCCGGCGCTGTTGCTTCAACGTTGCAAGTGAAATCTTGCGCTGGTTCTCGCGGGCATACTGTTCGAATAGCTCGCTCAAGGTCTCGCCGACCGGTGCTGCCAGCTTCGATACGCCTGTCGATGGCTTGACGATCGGATCTCTTGGAACGCCTGAATAGTCTCCAAGATCTCTTTCCAGTGTTCGCCGCAGCCCCTCAATTTCGCCGCGTAGCAATAGTTGGCACAGTTCGTTGAACTCGCTCGAGTTGCGTCCGACAAGAAGACGGTTTTTCGTGATGAAAACTTCAGTCTCACCTGCCACTAGGTCCGTCGTTCCCGATGCCAAATCTCTTCGCAAGGCGGCAAGCCGCCGTGCACGGCCGTTTGCGTCAAGCGTGCGCTGCAGCGAAAGGAGACTATGCTCTGTCTGCGCATTGATCATACCAATCATGTCGTTCGACTGGATTTGACCTGTTTCGATTTTCTCCCAAACTTTTTGTTCTTCGGCATCAATGTCAGACTGTGTCGGCATTGCCAGGCGTCGCTGCGCGTCTAGTTCGACGGTTCTAGTGAAGTGATCCCAAACGGCTCTCGCTTTATCGTCGGCAGTGAGGCTGCGCCGGGACCTGACTCCATCGAATTCACATCGCCAGCCCTCTATGACCGGAGGGTAGAGGCGCTTCGCTTTCATTGGATCTTTGGTGAAAAGCGATTTCTTTAGAGTTGGCCTGTTGTAGTGAGCGATAAGATCGACGGGTATGTCTAGCCTGGCATAATACACGCCACTTGGTTTGCGGCGCTCCAAGTTCGGGTGTCGAGCCATTGGCCTATCCTTCCGTAGCACCGAACCGTTACACGATTCCGGAACACCGATAGGCGCTATATGGCAATGAAAGCAACTACTTATTTCGGATCAATGGCTTAGGAAAGTTTGGCTGGGGAACCTGGATTCGAACCAGGACTAACGGAGTCAGAGTCCGTGGGTCTACCGTTAACCTATTCCCCAATGGCTGAGTGATCAGCGTCCTGGTCCGGATCGTGGTGCGCGTTGATAGCGCTTGTTTGCCTCGGTCAGGCAAACCCGTAGCCGGTTTCGAGCGCCTTCTAACATATTCGCCGGTCTGATCAAGTGGTAATTCGAAAGGATTTCCACAAGGCGGGATGAGTATCGTTCGCTATCGGGTGCTTTTGTGCCGGCCAAAAAGAATTTGGCGATTTCGTGACATGCTGATATGGTCGCGCCAACGTCAAAACAAGCATGCGCCTGCTGCGACTCCTGAGTCTTGCGCGGCGCGAATGGACAGTAAAAGTGCACGACCCCGATTCCGGCGCAAAGCCGTATGAAGCGGGTGTGTCGGATGCGGGGCAAATGCCGGGATCACAGAGATCCAGGCGCGGCAAGCGGAAGCGCAAGAGAGGCAGCGCCAACGTCCAGCCCCCCGTAACGGTCGCGGCGCCCCAGGCACCGGCCGGTTCGGAACACCCACAAAGCAATCCTCCAGCGGGCAGCGGCCCGAAGAAGAAGCGCAGGCGGCGTTCGCGTGGCGCCAATGCTTCTGCGCGTCCGGCCGATGCTGGCCGGCAGCAGGCTGCGAATAGCGGGCAGGATGGCACGCGCCCCGGCGGCCAGCGCCAGAGCAAGCATGGTCACGACAGCGGCCATCGCCGACTGCAGGCCCGCCCCCTGCCGCAGAACACGCCGCCGAAGGAACAGCCGCGCCAGATCGCTCCGCCTGTCGCGCAGCAGCCTGTCCAGCGCGACCAGCGTCCGGAACAGGCGCAGCGGCATCACCGCAATTTCCATCCGGAGCAGGATGGGCTTTATGCGGCGCTCGATCTCGGCACCAACAATTGCCGTCTGCTGGTCGCGCAGCCGACCCGGCCGGGTCAGTTTCGCGTCGTCGATGCCTTCTCGCGCATCGTCCGGTTGGGCGAGGGGCTAGGCGCCAGCGGCATGCTGTCCGAAGGCGCCATGGACCGTTCGGTCGAGGCGCTGCGTATCTGCGCCGCAAAGCTCGCCTCGAAGAACATCCGCCGCATGCGCCTGATTGCCACCGAAGCCTGCCGTGCGGCGGGCAATGGCGAAGTCTTCCTGGAACGTGTAACGGCCGAGACCGGGCTTTCGCTTGAAATCATCAATCGCGAGACCGAGGCGCGTCTTGCCGTGTCCGGCTGCGCTTCGCTCATCGGCCGCGAGGCGCGTTCAGCCGTGCTGTTCGATATCGGTGGCGGCTCGTCGGAGATCGCCGTGCTGCAGATCGAGGGCCAGCGCCAGCCGCGGCTTGCCAATCACATCACGCACTGGACCTCGTTGCCGGTCGGCGTCGTGACGCTGTCGGAGCGGCATGGCGGCCAGCATGTGACGCCGGAGATTTTCGAGGACATGGTGCAGGAGGTATCGGGGATGCTGGACGGCTTCGAGGCGCCGCATGCCTCGGCGCTCAACGGCGCCGACTCAGGCTTCCACATGATCGGCACATCAGGGACGGTCACCACCCTTGCCGGCGTCTATCTCAACCTGCCGCGCTATGATCGCCGCCAGGTGGACGGGCTGTGGATGAGCGCCGATGAGGTGACATCGATGCAGGACAAGCTGGTGTCGCTGGATTTCGAGGCGCGCGCCGCCAATCCCTGCATCGGTCCGGATCGTGCGGATCTGGTACTTGCCGGCTGTGCGATCCTGGAAGCCATCCGCCGCCGCTTCCCCACCGACCGCATGCGCGTCGCCGATCGGGGCTTGCGCGAGGGCCTGCTCACCGAGATGATGGCCGATGACGGCGTCTGGCGCCGTTCCAGGGCGCGGCCGCCCTATCAAAGAGGGAACTGATGGCAAAGCCTCCGGAATCGAGCCGCGGCGCCGGCCGCAAGATGCTCACCCAGCGCATCAAGAAGACCAAGCTCAAGGAGAGTTCCCGCCGCTGGCTGGAGCGTCATATCAACGACCCTTATGTGCAGCGTTCGATCGCCGATGGTTATCGCTCGCGCGCGGCCTACAAGCTGCTCGAGATCGATGAGAAACATCATATACTGACGGGCGCCAAGCGCATCATCGACCTTGGCGCCGCGCCGGGCGGGTGGTCGCAGATCGCCGCGCGCGTGACCAATTCGACCAACGACAATATCCGCGTCGTGGCAATCGACTTCCTGGAGATGGACAATATCGGCGGCGTCCATTTCCTGCAGATGGATTTCCTCGATGATGCGGCGCCCGGCTTGCTGATGAAAGCGCTTGGCGGCGAGCCAGATCTCGTGGTTTCCGACATGGCGGCGCCGACGACCGGTCATCGGCGCACGGACCATATCCGCACCATGCATCTCTGCGAGGTGGCGGCGCATTTTGCTATTGAAGTTCTTGCGGAAGGCGGGCATTTTCTTGCCAAGACTTTCCAGGGCGGCACAGAACGAGACCTTCTCAACTTGCTGAAGCAGAATTTCAAGCAAGTTGTACATGTGAAGCCCGGTGCTTCGCGTGCGGAATCGGTCGAGATGTTCCTGCTCGCCAAGGGTTTCAAGGGACGGCATGCCGAGGCAGCCGATCAGGAGTGAGCATGCTTCTCTACGTGACGGTCGGCACGAACAACCTGGATCGGGCGATCGAATTCTACGATCCGGTGCTCAGGACGCTGGGTTACGAGAGGCTGTTCACCAATCACGACGAGGCGGGTTATGCATCCCAGCGTGATATCCGCTGCCGGTTCTGGGTCGTCTATCCCTTCGACAAGCAGGAGGCGAGCGTCGGCAATGGCTCGATGACGGCGTTACTCGCGCCCGACCGGCCAGCCGTGCGGGCCTTTCACGCCGCTGCCCTTCTCTATGGCGGCACGGATGAAGGGCCGCCGGGGATCCGGCCGTTCCATGAGAATTTCTACGGCTCGTATGTCCGCGATCCCGACGGTAACAAGCTGTCGGCGGTTTGCGAAGCGCCGGAATGATCAGCGAATTCCGCCGCTGATCTTTTCCCGGATGTCCTCGATCCGATGGCCCGAAGGAAGGGGATTAACTTTTCGTGAGGTTGAATCTGGCCAGCCGCTCCGCCGCCGCCCGATCAAGGTCGGCCTTGTGCTCGGGCGAAAGCTGGCGCCAGTCGATATCGGCAATGGCCGCCGCCATGCTGTGCAGCATGTTGCGGGTGATCTCCCTGCCGAAGCGGAACCGTAGACGGGCATAGGCTTCGACGGCGCCGATCGCGCGAAGGTCGTCGAGTGTATGGATATCGATCTCGGCCAGCCACGTTTCCGATTTGGGGCCGAGATTGCGCACGGCGTCAGCCGGCGCGGCGGAAGCGGGCGATGGCGCTGCGTTCGATCGCGGCAGCCGTCAGCTTGTCGAGTTCGAAACGCGCGCGCAGCATCTGCAGAAAGCGGATTTCGGTCGCGTCGAGATGCAGGTCGGCCGTGGCGATCTCCACCGCCAGCGAATAAGCGGTGTCATAAAGGCGGTGGGGCAGCGCGTCCTTGACGATCTCGAGCGCGATATCCATGCCCTCCGGGCCGGCAACGATCGCCTGGACGTCGCGCGCGATCGGGATGATGCGCTCCGGGTCGAAGCCTTCGAACACGGGCAGGAAGCTCGCCAGCCGGCCGATGCGCTTCAGCTCGATCTCGGGCATCTTGCCGTCGGCGGCAGATATCATCACCATCACATAGATCAGTGCCTCGTGCACCGTGACTTCTTTTGCCATCGCTTCCAGTCCTTGGACGAATTCCTTGGCTCCAGTTAGAACCCGGCGGGTATGAAATCAAGGCGCTTGCCCAGCTTCATTCCGCAATGGCCGCGCACATCAAAAAATATCATGCAAGGGTTGGATTTTCTCATTTGATTTCGACCCTTGGACGCAGGCACAAGTGGTTGTGGAATCGAGGGAATGCAGCGTGAAGAATTTATGGACGACGAATGCCCAGGCAATTCTCTGGGTGCTGCTTTCGACCGGAATCTTCGCGTTGATCTTCGCATCCGGCAAGTTTGCCGCCGGCTCGGCAAGCGTGGTCCAGATCAACCTTCTGCGCACCATCGGCGGCTTCATTTGTCTTTCGATTATCGTTGCCTTCCTGGGTAATGGGCTAAGGAGCTATCGAAGCAAGCGGCCGGTGTCGCATTTCCTGCGCGCGGTGCTGGGTTCGGCCGGCTCGGTCGCCATGATATATGCCCAGACGGATATGCCCACGGTGGATGCCACGGCGATGGGCCTGCTCTATGTCGTCTTCGTCCTGATCCTCGGCATGGTCGTGTTTCATGAGCGCATCGGGCGCAAGCAATGGACGGGAATCCTGCTCTGCTGCATTGGCGCCGTGGGTATCATGATGTCGCGCGGCGCCTTCGAGAATTTCGACACCGCCTATCTGCTACCGGCAGGCGGCGCCGTGCTCGGGGCGGCACTCTTTGCGGTGGAGGGCCTGCTGATCAAGCATCTCGCCGCGCATGACCGGCCGATGGTGCTGCTGATCCATGTCAACATCTTCGCCATTCTGCTCCTCGCCGTTCCGGCCTACTTCTACTGGAAGCCGCTGCCGCTTCAGGACATGCTGATGTATGCCGCGCTCGGACCTGTCGGGGTGTTCGCGCAATATTGCACCATCCGCGGCTATGGCATGGCGGATATCTCCATTGTCGGGCCGGTCGATTACAGCTGGCTGATCTTCGCGGCCCTGATCGGCTGGTATTTCGGCGAGATCCCCACCTGGGGCGTCGCGGCCGGCGCGGCACTCATCGCGGTCGGCGGCATCGTGCTGGCCACGGTCAAGCCGGCGCGTGAAAAGCAGCCGGTGCTCGAACTTCAGTAGAAGCGGAGAACGGTTTTACTGGCTGGCCCAGATGATGCGGGCGATCCATTCGACATCGGCCATGTCAATCGTCCGGCCGGGATGTTCGGGATTGAGCGACGAGAGTTCGATCGTCTTCGGTGTCTGCCGCACCAACACCTTGGCCATCACCTCCGCCTCGCGGGTCTTGACCACGACGCGGTCGCCGCGCCGGACCTGCGCGCCCGGCTCGACGATCAGCACGTCACCGTCGCGATAGAGCGGCATCATGCTCTCGCCCTGCACTTCCAGCGCGTAGCAACCGGCCTTCTGTGCCGGGGAGACCGGGAAATCCACGACATCCCAGCCCTGTCCGGCCGGAAATCCGCCGTCGTCGAAGAAGCCGCCGGCGCCGGCCTGGGCAAAGCCGAGCAGGGGAATGCTGGAAAGCTGCGGCGGGAAATTGCCATCGGGAATTGCATTCCTGCGACCGCCCATGAAGCTCATGAAATCCTCGATCGAGGAACCGGTCGCGCCCAGGATCTTGTGGATCGACTCCGTCGAGGGCCAGCGCATGCGGCCGTCGGCCGAATGACGCTTCGACTTGTTGAACGATGTCGGATCGAGCCCGGCCTTGCGCGCCAGTCCTGACGGCGTCAGGTCGTGATGCCTGGCAAGCTGATCGATTGCGTCCCAGATTTTGTCATGTGAGAACATGGCAGGTCCGTCGTGAAATGCGGCAGGGGCGCCTCTCGTGGCACCCGGATGATCGGAATATTATCCCTTTCCCAGGCTTTCGTAAAGAGTTTAAGGAATAAAATCCTGAATAATTCTGTTGATCAGGGACCCGCCGGCGCGGCGCCGATCTTGGCCATCTGGATCACTGCCTGGGTGCGGCTGTCGACGTTGAGTTTCAGCAGGATCGCCGACACATGCGCCTTGATCGTGGCCTCGGAAACCCCGAGTTCATAGGCGATCTGTTTGTTGAGCAGGCCCTCGCCGATCATGCCGAGCACGCGGGTCTGTTGCGGCGTCAATGTCTTCAATCGCGTGATCAGGGTCTCGATCTCAGGATCGTGCTCGCGGTCGGCGTCGAAGCCGGGTGGTGTCCAGAAGCCGCCCTCAAGCACCGTATCGATCGCCTGGCGGATTTCGTCGATGCCGCTCGATTTGGAAATGAAGGCCGAGGCGCCGAGTTCAAGCGCGCGGCGGATGGTGGTCGTGTCGTCGCTTGCCGAGATCACCGCGACCGGGATGTTCTGGTGCTCGGCGCGCATCATCATCAGCCCGGTCAGGCCCGAGGCGCCAGGCATGGAAAGATCGAGCAGCATCAGGTCGGCGTCCGGATGTTCGGTCGCGGCGCGGCGCGCGCTGTCGAAATCCGCCGCCTCGACGATTTCAGGGCCGCCCTCGGCACTGCCGAGCGCCTGGCCCAACGCGCCGCGAAACAGCGGATGGTCGTCAGCAATGATGATCGTGGCAGCAGAGCCCATCTTGTCCCCCGGCTCGCCTCCGGCTCCTCCCATCGGCGTCCTTTTGTTCTTTTATAGGGCAGCGTTTACGAAAAGCTTGGGGGTTGCAAGCGAAAAATCCGTAATTCCCGGCCTTTACAACGCTGTGCCGTTCTTGCCGGGCGGGTCGTCGAGGAAGCGCCGCATCCATTTCTCCATCGTATCGAGCGTGCGATCGAGGTCTTTCTGGTCCGGCAGGCGGATCTGGTCGCGTTCGAGGATGGCGACCTTGCGCTCCATCGCCGCGAGCCGGTTCCGGAGGTCGTCCATCTCGGCCTCGGTTGCGGCCTTCCCCGTGGTATCGGCACCGACCTCCTCGCAACGAAGCGTCGGATCGAAGGTCCGGCAATAGAGCATGGCGCCGGTCGCGGTATCGAGCCTGACATAGCCGTCGAGCGCCGGGCTTATCTGATAGCGGCCAACAGGCGCATCATCGGCAACCGCAGCGAGCGGCAGCATACAAAGGGCTGCAACGAGAGGCATGGAGCGCATCGTATCTCTCCCTGAATTGGACAAAATGCCCTTGTCGATCCCCGTCCAAACGCGTTAGGACACCCAAGCGGTGGGGGTTTCGTCATGAATGGCATCATCTACAAGATCGTTCCAGCCGATTTGTGGCAGGAAGCGGAACTGGCCGGTGTCTTCGGTGGCGCGGCGATCGACCTGACCGACGGCTACATCCATCTATCGACGGGCGTCCAGGCCAAGCGCACGGCCGAACTCTATTTTCGCGGCCAGGACGGGCTGCTGCTGGTGGCTGTCGATGGCGAGAAGCTGGGCGATGCGCTGAAATACGAAGCCTCGCGTGACCGCGATCTGTTTCCCCATCTCTACGGGCCGCTGCCGCTGTCAGCCGTCGTCTGGAAGAAGCCGCTCATTCTACGAGCCGATGGCCTGCACGATTTCCCGGATGATTTCGCATGAGCGATTTTCTCTGGCCACTGATCCGAGCAGGCCTGTTCCGCTTCGACCCGGAAACCGCCCATGGTCTTTCGATCACCGGCCTGAAATCGGGCTTCTTGCCGATCGTCAAGCTTCCGCCCGACCCGAGGCTGTTCGTCGATATCGTCGGCCTGCGTTTTCCCAATCCGCTGGGCCTGGCCGCCGGTTATGACAAGAATGCCGAAGTGCCGGACGAAATCCTCAGGCTCGGCTTCGGCTTTGTGGAAATCGGCACCGTCACGCCGCTCGCGCAGCCGGGCAACCCGAAGCCGCGCAGCTTTCGGCTCGTGCAGGACCAGGCAGTGATCAACCGCTTCGGCTTCAACAGCGAAGGCCATGCGGCGGCACTTGCTCGATTGATGGCACGCCGGGCGCGCAGCGGCCTTGTCGGAGTCAATATCGGGGCCAACAAGGATGCCGCCGATCGCATTGCCGACTATGTCGCCGGCATTCATGCTTTTGCGCCGGTCGCGAGCTATTTCACCGCCAACATTTCCTCGCCCAATACGCCTGGGCTGCGCGACCTTCAGGCGCGGGACAGTCTTCGCGCGCTGCTCTCTGCGGTCATGGCGGCCCGCGACGAAGAGGCGATCAGGGTGGGGCGCAAGGTGCCTGTCTTCCTCAAGATCGCGCCCGATCTCACCGATGCGGGCCTCGACGACGTGACGGCGGAAATCCTCGCCTCCGATCTCGATGGGCTGATCGTTTCCAACACCACGCTGTCTCGTGCGGGTCTCAGAGATCAAGTCCAGGCGAGCGAGACGGGTGGCATGTCCGGCAAGCCGCTCTTCGAGCGATCGACGATCGTGCTGGCCAAGATGCGCAAACGGCTGGGCGGCAATTTTCCCATCATCGGCGTCGGCGGCATCCATTCGGTCGAGAGCGCGGCCGAGAAAATCCGCGCCGGGGCCGATCTTATCCAACTCTATTCCTCCATGGTCTATGAAGGGCCAGGCCTGCCGGGTCGCATCGTTCGCGGCCTGTCCGATCTATGCACGCGCGAAAAGCTCGGTTCGATCAGGGATATCCGCGACAGCCGCGCGGACTACTGGGCCAACGAGTCGCTGACCTGATCTTCCGAAAGCAGATCAGCCTTTACCACGACCCGATGCAATGAAGGCGGCGATCGTCTCCTCATCCCGGCCCGACTCTTTAAGAAAGCGCCGTGCGAACTCGGCGGCGGGGCCGCGCAGGGCCTCGTTCGCGCGGATCAGGTGGAAGGCGACATGATGGTCGATGGTCCTCTCCGAAACTGCCACGAGGCGGCCGGACGCGATGTGGGCGTCGACCAGCGGACGGCGGGCGAGCGCGAGGCCGGCGCTTTGGGCGCAGGCATCCAGCACGATATTATAGTCCTCGAACCGCCGATCCTGCCCGCGCGGGATGTAGGCGATATTCTCCACCGCCAGCCAGCGCCGCCAGGTTTCGATGTTGGAATCGTGGATGAGCGGCAGTTCGAAAAGCGCAGCCGCATCGGACCGCCCGCCGAGCTTTTCGGCAAGGGCAGGGGAGGCGACGGGAAACAGCTTTTCCTGCCATAGCTGAAGCCCGCGCACGCCGGCCCAGGGCCCCTTGCCGCAACGGATGGCGAGATCGGTGCCTTCGGCGAAATCGGCGAGCCGGTGTTCGAGCGCGATCTCGACATGGATATCGCGGCCTTCCAGTTTCGCGAGCCGCGAGAACAGCCAGAGCGAGGCGACCGACGGCGTCACCGAAAGGCGCACCACCGCCTTGGTAGGCTTCGGAGTCCAGCGTTCCCAGGTATTGCCGAGCAGCGCCAGCGCTTCCTCGGTGCGGGTCAGGAAGCGCATGCCCTCCGGTGTCAGCGTCACGCCGCGCGCCTCACGGGCGAAGAGCTTCACGCCCATCCAGCGCTCGAGCCGCGAGACCTGCCGGGAGACCGCGCCATGGGTGACGCCGCTCTCCTCGGCGGCGGCGGTGAAGGAGCCGAGACGTGCCGCACGAGCAAAGGTCTCAAGCGTATCGAGGGGCGGAAGGACTGCTGAGCTGTGAACCATGCGCACATAAGATCATCGATTGCGGTGCTTTTCAAGCATAGATGTGCGGCGTAACCATTGCTCATCAAACGAATGGAGCAATCAAATGAGCGCCGTTGCCAGTGAGCAAGTCATGCCAGCAAAGTCAGGTAATTTCGATCTGGTGGCCTTCGGGGCCATCCTCGTGACGATCGTCTTCTGGTCGTCCGCCTTTGCCGTCATCCGCGTCCTGCTCGGGCCGCTGACGCCGGTGGAACTCGCCACCGCCCGCTATGTGCCGGCCGGCCTCATCGCACTCGCCTACCTCGCGGTCGTCAGGCCGGTTCTATCACTCAAGGATTTCGCCCGTCTGTTCGTCGCCGGCATACTCTTCATCGCGACCTATGCGGTGCTGCTCAATATCGGCGAGACGACGGTGGCGGCCGGACCGGCGAGCTTCATCATCAACACGATGCCGGTCTTCACGGCACTCATTGCCACAGTCTCGCTCGGCGAACGCTTCGGCCGCTGGGGCTGGATCGGCACGGCCATCTCCTTCGGTGGTGTCGGCCTCATCGCCGCTGCGAGCCCTGAAGGCTTCAAGCTCGATCCGAATGCGCTGATCATCGTTGGTGCAGCCCTGTGCTCGGCAATCGCCAGCGTCCTCCAGAAGCCGGTCCTCGGCCGCATGCCCGCCCTTTCAGTCACGGCGTGGATCATGTTCCTTGGCTCGATCCCGTTGTGCCCGACCGTGCCGCAGACGGTGGATGTCCTGAAGTCCGCTTCGGCAGCGACCCTCTGGAACCTCGCCTACCTTGTCATCTTCTCGACCGTGGTCGCCTATGTGACCTGGGCCATCGCGCTGAAGCGCCTGCCGGCCGCCCGTGCCTCGAACTTCCTCTATGGAATCCCGCCGACGGCAACCCTGATCGGCTTCGTCTGGCTCGGTGAAGTGCCCACCCTGATCGGCGCCATCGGCGGAGCGCTCGCCATCTTCGGTGTGGTCGTGGTCAATGTGATGCGCAAGCGCTAAGGCCGCCACTTATCCTTGCTCATGAGAAAGGCGGGCAGTGGTGACACTGCCCGCCTTCTTGTTTGTAACCTTTATCGTTCAGGCGTGCCCGATCGACTCGTCTGGCGGTGCGTCGGGAAGCACATGATGCGCATGTTCCGGCCGCTTGGTCCTTAGCAGCCAGAGCACGAAGACGAAGAAGGCGGGCACGAAGAAGATCGCCAGCACCGTGGCCGAGATCATGCCGCCCAGCACGCCGGTGCCGATCGCGTTCTGGCTCGCGGCACTGGGACCGGTGGCGATCGCCAGCGGCACGACGCCGAGCGCGAAGGCCAGCGAGGTCATGATGATCGGCCGGAAACGGATGCGCGCGGCATCCGTGGCGGCCTCCTGCAACGACCGTCCTTCGGCGAAATAGTCCTTGGCGAATTCGACGATCAGGATCGCGTTCTTCGCCGACAGACCGATGATCGCGATCAGGCCGACCTTGAAGTAGATGTCGTTCGATCCGCCGACCAGCATCACAGCCAGTACCGATCCGATGACACCGAGCGGCACGACCAGCATCACCGAGAACGGGATCGACCAGCTCTCGTAGAGGCCCGCGAGCAGCAGGAAGATGAACAGGATCGACAGCCCGTAGAGCAGCGGCGCCTGGTTGCCGGAGGTGATTTCCTCCAGCGTCTGGCCGGTCCACTCATAGCCGAAGCCGTCCTGCAGTTCCGCCGCCAGCCGCTCCATCTCGGCGATTCCCTCGCCGGTCGAAATGCCGGGGGCCGTGCCGCCGGTGATACGGATCGACGGATAGCCATTGTAACCGACGACCTGCGCCGCACCCTTGATCCACTTCACCGAAGCGAAGGAGGAGAAGGGCACCATGCTGCCCGAGGCATTGCGCACGTTAAGTTTCAACAAATCCTCGGCATTGAGGCGGCTGCGGTCCTGCGCCTGCAGGATAACGCGCTGCATGCGCCCGGCATTCGGGAAGTCGTTGATGTATGACGAACCGAGATAGGCGGTGATCGACGCATTGATGTCGGCGAAGGTGACGCCGAAGGCATTGGCCTTTTCGCGGTCGATCGTCAGCGCTACTTGCGCCGAATCCGGCAAGCCTTCGACGCGCAGGCCTGCAAGAAGCTTGCTCTGCGCGGCTTTGGTCATCAACTCGTTGCCTGCGGCCGCCAAGGCCTCGGGGCCTAGCCCCGCGCGATCCTGCAGGCGGAAGGTAAAGCCTTCCGACAGGCCGAATCCTTCGATCGGCGGCGGCGAGACGGCGAAGGCAAAGGCCACATCCTTCAATCCGAAGAGCTGCATGTTCACGCGATTGGCGATGTCCTGTACACTGTTGCCCGGTCCGCGCTTGTCCCAGTCCTTGAGGGTGACGAAGGAGATTGCGGCGTTCGGTCCCTGGCCCGAGAACCCGAAGCCCAGCACGGCCACCATATGCTCGACCGCCGGTTCGGTCTTGAAGATCGCCTCGACCTTGTTGATCGCCTCGCTCGTCCGCTTGGCCGACGCTTCCGGGGTGCCCTGTACGCCGACGATCAGGAAGCCCTGGTCTTCGTTCGGCACGAAGCCCGAGGGCACCTGCAGGAAGAGATAGCCGAGCGCGCCGGCGATCAGCAGATAGATCAGCATGATGCGGCCGGCGCGCTTGGTGATGCCGCCGATGGTCCAGGCGTATCCGCTGGTGATCTTGCCGAAACCACGGTTGAAGAGACCTGAAAGCCCCTTCTTCTCATGGTGGCCCTGCGGAATGGGCTTGAGGAAGGTAGCGCAAAGCGCCGGCGTCAGCGATAGCGCGAGGAACGCCGAGAACAGGATCGCCACGACCATGGTCAGCGAGAACTGGCGATAGATGACGCCCGTGCCGCCGGGGAAGAAGGCCATCGGAATGAAGACGCAGGCGAGAACCAGCGTGATGCCCATGATGGCGCCGGTGATCTGCCGCATCGCCTTCCGGGTTGCCTCCTTGGGCGGCAGGCCTTCTTCGGCCATGATGCGCTCGACATTTTCGACCACGACGATGGCGTCGTCGACCAGGATGCCGATCGCCAGCACCATGGCGAACATGGTCAGCACGTTGATCGAGAAACCGGTGACCAGCATGACCGATACCGTGCCGAGAAGTGCCACCGGCACGACCAGCAGCGGAATGATCGTGTAGCGGAAGCTCTGCAGGAAGATCAGCATGACGATGAAGACGAGGATTACGGCCTCGACCAGCGTCTCGCCCACCTTCTGGATCGAAGCGTTGACGAAGGGGCTGGTGTCATAAGGCGTTGAATATTCGATGCCATCAGGGAAGAACTTTGCGAGATCCGCCATCTTGGCCTTCACCGCGGCGGATGTCGCCACGGCATTGCCCGTGGAGGAAAGCTGCACGGCTGCGGCGGCACTCGGTTTGCCGTCGAGGCGCGTCGAGAAATTGTAGCTTTCCGAGCCGACCTCGATGCGTGCCACGTCCTTCAGCCGCACCAGCGAGCCATCGGCATTGGCGCGCAGCACGATATTGCCGAACTCCGCCGGATCGACCAACTGGCCCTTGACCAGAACGGTCGCCGTCAGGTCCTGGCCGATCGGGTTCGGCTCAGCGCCGATCTGGCCGGCCGAAACTTGGGCGTTCTGCGCCGTGATCGCGGCATTGATGTCGCCCACGGTCATGCTCAGGCCCTGCATCTTGGCAGGATCGAGCCAGATGCGCATGGCGCGCTGGGCGGCGAAGAGCTGTACGCGGCCGACGCCGTTGATGCGGCGCAGTTCGCCGAGGATGTTGCGGCTCAGATAGTCGCCGAGGCCGACGTCATCGAGCCTTCCGTCGGTCGAGGTCAGCGAAACGATCATCAGGAAGCCGGCGCCCGCCTGCTCCACATTGATGCCCTGCGACTTGACGCTCTGCGGCAGGCGCGGCTCGACGCGGGCAATCGCGTCCTGCACGTCCACGGTTGCCTCGCTGAGATCGGTGCCGGTCTTGAACGTCACCGTGATCGAGACCGAACCCGACGTGTCGGATGTCGACTCGAAATAGGAGAGGTTCTCGACACCGTTCAGTTCCTCCTCGATCTGCCGGGTCACGCCCTGGTAGATTTCCTGCGGCGAGGCGCCGGGATAGGCCGTCGAGATCGTCAGCTGCGGCGGCGCGACCTTGGGATATTGCGCGACCGGCATGAACGGCAATGAAATCAGGCCGGCGATCGAAATGAAGATCGCTATGACCCAGGCCAGGATAGGCCGGTTGATGAAAAACTGAGCCATGTCTTGTCTTACTTCGCCGGTTGGGTTGCGTTGGCGTCGGCGGTGTTCGCCGGCTTCCATTCCTCGGGCGCGACGACCATGCCGGGCTGCAGCTTCTGGCCGCCTTCGACGATCACCTTGTCGCCGGCGGCGAGGCCCTTCTCGACGATCCACTCGCCGTTGAGTGCGGGGCCGAGCGTCAACGACTTGGCTTCGGCCTTGTTTTCGGCACCCACCACATAGACCGTCGCGGCACCGGACGCGTCTCGGAGCACGGCGCGCTGTGGAATGCTCAGGGCATTCTTCCGCACCGCCTGCTCGATCCGGACGCGGACATAGAGACCGGGAAGCAGTTCGCGGTTCGGGTTGGGGAACTCGGCGCGCAGCGTCACCTGGCCGGTGGTCTCATCCACTGTCGTGCTCGAGAAGAGGAGCTTGCCGGGCTTGTCGTGCACGGATCCGTCGTCGAAGATCAGCCGGATATTCGCCGCTTCGGGCGGGGCGGCCAGCTTGCCTGCCGCAATATCGCGGCGGATGGCGAGCAGGTCGCCCGCTGCCTGGGTGAAGTCGGCATAGACGGGGTCGATCTGCTGGATAGCGGCAAGCGGCAGGACGCCATCGGCATTGACCAGCGCGCCTTCGGTCACCAATGCGCCGCCGATGATACCGGTGATCGGCGCCGTGACTTCCGTATAGCCGAGATTGATTTCTGCTTCTTCCAATGCTGCCTGGGCAAGTGCAACATCGGCCTTGGCCTGGGCCTGGGCAAAGACCGCGTTCTCATACTCCACATCGCTCGATGCATTGCGCTTGCGCAGCACCTTCTGGCGCTCGAGTTGCTGGCTGGCATTGACTTCGGTCGCCTGCGCCTTCTGCAGCGAGGCCTTGGCACTCGCAACCCGAACCTTGAACAGGTTGGGTTCGATGCGAAGGAGCACGTCGCCGGCCTTGACCAGGCTGCCCTGCTGGAACACGCGTTCCTTGACGATGCCGGTCACGCGCGAACGCACCTGGGCGATCCTGACCGGCGCGATGCGACCCGGAAGGTCGTTCGTCACGGGTATGTCGCGCGCCTTGAGTGTCACGAAGCTCACGCCGGTCGGCGGCATTTCGCCGGGCTGCTGGGCAAAGGTTGCGAGCGGTGCTGCGGCGATCAGCGTCGCGAGTGCGATAGAACGGAACGGTCTGGTCCACTTACGGGTCATATTATTGGCCTTCGGATTATAATCATCGGCACCGGGATAATATATCTCCCGGCGAAACTCTGTCATTGGTGTCACGTCGTTTGGCTCGAAGCGGCTTCGGAAAGCCGCTTGATTTCGGTCAGGATCGTGTCGCGCTCGGCTGGTTCCCAGCGATGGAAGTCCATGTATTCCAGTGACATCAGCCCATGCAGCGCAAGATAGGCGACGAGCGCGAGCGCCCGGTTGCTGGCGCTTACCTGGACCGCGCCAATGTCACGATCGACCCACTTGCGCACCATGGCCTGCAGCGGTTCCTCGCTTGACATGGCGGCGCAGATGGTGAGCGCGATCGCCCTGTCGTCGTCCTTGGGCACCTCCGAGGCTGCCGCGATACGACCGCAGAGCTCGGGATTTGCGCTCTCGCGATGCTGTTCGATCGCCGCCAGGATACGATCGTCCTCGGTGCGCAGGCGTCGTTCGATCAGCGCCTGTAAGAGGCCGCTCTTGGATTTATAGTCATAGACGACGCGCGATTTGCTGATTCCGGCTTCCTTCGCCACGGCATCGATGGACAAGCCGACGGCGCCATCGCGAATCGCGACGCGCTCGGCAGCATCGAGGACTGCATCGGTATCGATCGTGCGGTTACGGGCCATTGATGTCGCCGGATTAAAATTCGAACGTTCGTTCTTTAATTGGTTTTGTTGCACTGCGTCAAGACCTGATCGGCCCGGAAATCCGTGTAAAACGCACCTATGCGCGCCGGAACCATTGGCCTCCTCGCTGAGACAGCGCCGACACGGTCGATTCCTGTAAGCTGCGCAGTAGCATATTCCTTAAGAGCATGAAAACTAATGAATTTTGCTGATGGCACTCATCAACCGGGGAGAATTTTCTTCGCGCCGGGAAGACATTCTTAACCTTCATTTCCTATCCCTGATGGGGCTCATCTTCTCCTTGCGTGCAGGTCTCATGCGTATTCCCAGAACAAATTTTCCGCCTGCCTCCTTCAACGACGGCAGCGAATCCGGCGTGGATGGCGAGGAGCACCAGCCCCGCGAGGGGGCGGCGCTCCGGCGCATGCGGCAGATCGCCGAAGCGGCGGCGAAAGCAGAGCAGCCGATGTGGGAGCGGCATTTTTTCCTCGCGCCGAATGTACGGTTCACCCGTACTCCGGATCGCGATCTGCATCCGGACGACGTGCAGCAGACGATCGAACCCCGCTCGGAAATTGCCGAAAAGGCGCCGTCGGTCTCAGAACTCCAGGAAATGATTTCCACAATGATGATTTTGAATAGCGGCTCCGCCGCGCCGAACACGTTGATCGAGCCGGCACAAGAGCAACCCGTCAATGATAATGCCGTGCCGGTTGTCGAGCCGGTGAAGGCAGTAGAGGTTCCCATTGCATCGAAACCGTCGGCGCCATTCGCCCAGCTCTCGGATTTCGCCTTCTGGGAATCCTTTGACGCGATGGGGGACGAAATGCCTCCGCCGATTGCCGAGCCTGCCCCGGTACCGGTCGCCCGGCCGAAGGAATCGCCCCGGTCAAAAACGGTCGAGGCTTCGTCATCGGTGCTCGGGCTTTACAGGAGCATCGAGGTCAAGCAGGCCGCCGCGCCTGTGGCCGTCGCAAGTATGCCATCTGCGACGACGGTCGCCGCACCGGTTCCAGTGGTGCCGACGCTTGCCGCCAAGCCGGTGGCTTTCCCGTGGAGCCGCGGCGCAAGACCTCTCGAGACGGCGAAGCCTGCCGGGCGGGCCGCGGTGCCAACCGCCATCCAGCCCCAAGCTTCGCCGGCTCCTGCTACAGTTGAGCCGGTTCAGACAGCATCGGCGGTCCAGGTTTCCAAGCCGTTCAAGATCGAGCCGATTGCGCGTGCCGCAGCCAGTGCCGGCGGCTACGAGTTTCCACCGCGCGCGCTGTTGCAGGATCCGCCGGAGACCATCGGCTTCGTGATGAGCCAGGAGCAACTTGAGCGCAATGCCGGCCTGCTCGAAAGCGTGCTCGAGGACTTCGGCATCCGTGGCGAGATCATCCATGTCCGCCCCGGTCCTGTCGTCACGCTCTATGAATTCGAGCCCGCACCGGGCGTGAAGTCCTCCCGCGTCATCGGTCTCGCCGACGATATCGCCCGCTCGATGTCGGCGCTTTCCGCCCGCGTTGCCGTCGTGCCCGGCCGCAATGTCATTGGTATCGAACTGCCGAATGCGACCCGCGAAACCGTCTATTTCGGCGAACTCATCGACTCGCCGGATTTTTCCAAGACCGGCTACAAGCTGCCGCTTTGCCTCGGCAAGACCATCGGTGGCGAGCCGGTGATCGCCGAACTCGCCAAGATGCCGCATCTGCTGGTTGCCGGTACGACCGGCTCCGGCAAATCCGTCGCCATCAACACGATGATCCTGTCGCTGCTCTACCGGCTGACGCCCGAGGAATGCCGGCTGATCATGGTCGATCCGAAGATGCTGGAACTCTCGGTCTATGACGGCATCCCGCACCTGTTGACCCCCGTCGTCACCGATCCCAAGAAGGCGGTTCTGGCGCTGAAATGGGCGGTTCGCGAGATGGAGGACCGCTACCGCAAGATGTCGCGGCTCGGCGTCCGCAATATCGACGGCTACAACGGACGCGCTGCCGAGGCTCGCGCCCGCGGCGAGACGATCACCCATGTCGTCCAGACCGGTTTCGAGAAGGGCACCGGCGAGCCGATCCACGAGAACCAGCCGCTCGATCTCGCGCCGATGCCCTATATCGTCGTCATCGTCGATGAGATGGCTGACCTGATGATGGTCGCCGGCAAGGAGATCGAAGGCGCGATCCAGCGGCTCGCCCAGATGGCGCGTGCCGCCGGCATCCACCTGATCATGGCGACCCAGCGTCCGTCGGTCGATGTCATTACCGGCACGATCAAGGCGAATTTCCCGACCCGCATTTCCTTCCAGGTCACCTCGAAGATCGACAGCCGCACCATTCTCGGCGAGCAGGGTGCCGAACAGTTGCTCGGTCAGGGCGACATGCTGCACATGGCCGGCGGCGGCCGCATTGCCCGCGTCCATGGACCGTTTGTCTCCGATCTCGAAGTCGAGAAGGTCGTGGCGCATCTGAAACTCCAGGGCCGCCCGGAATATCTCGACACGGTCACCACCGACGACGAGGGCGAGGACGATGAAGAACAGGACAGCGCCGTGTTCGACAAATCCGACATGGCCGCCGAGGATGGCAACGACCTCTACGACAAGGCCGTCAAGGTGATCCTGCGCGACAAGAAGTGCTCGACCTCCTATATCCAGCGCCGGCTCGGCATCGGCTACAACAAGGCCGCCTCGCTGGTCGAACGCATGGAAAAGGAAGGCCTCGTCGGCCCCGCCAACCATGTGGGCAAGCGCGAGATCATCGGCGCGGGCCATGGAAGCGATCACGGGCCGTCTTCCGACACATAAGTCCAGTTCCGGACATTGTCTTTTTCAAAAGTGAAAAAGACAATTCGATCAAGCGTCTAGCTATATTCGCAGTGCGGTATAGATGCTTCGCACTGCGCAACACTATTGGTATTGCGCTTTACTAACTCCATTCATAAGGTTCCGCCCGCGCTCGGCTGCAATGAGGAGTGGCGGCCATCCCGCGCAAGCTTTTTGAGGAGGATGAGCTTTATGAATAGACGCGAATTTTTATTGTCGTCCGTAGCTCTTGCTACCCTTGCCGCGGTGACCCCCGGCGCGCTCGCACAGGAGAAGCTGACCATTCTGGGCTCGGTGCCCAATCTCGGCTTCCCGTTCTTCGTCCACATGCTGAACCAGATCAAGGCCGAGGCTGAGGCACAGGGCGTCAACATCATCGAAAGCGACGGCCAGAATTCAGCGCCGAAGCAGACCGCCGATATCGAGTCGGCGATCGTGCAGAAGGTCAATGCCATCGTCATCTCGCCGCTCGACGTCAACGCGCTTGCGCCGGCGATCGAACAGGCGATCGCGGCTGGCGTGCCGGTCGTTACCATCGACCGTCGTGTCGATGGCGTGGAAGGCATTCTCGCCCATGTTGGCGCCGACAATGTCAAGGGCGGCGAAGCCGAGGCGCAGGCCGTGGTCGATGCCTTCCCGAATGGTGCGAAACTCTTCCACCTGCAGGGCCAGCCCGGAGCAGGCCCGGCGATCGATCGCAACAAGGGCGTCCACAACGTTCTCGACGGTATGAAGGACAAGTACCAGATCATCTTCGAGCAGACCGGCAACTTCGCCCGCGATCAGGGCCTGGCGGTCACCGAGGCCGGTCTTTCGGCCAACGGCAAGCCGGATGCGATCATCTGCGCCAATGACGACATGGCGCTCGGTGCGATGGAAGCCTGCGCGGCCCGCGGCTTCAACGATGTGAAAATCTACGGCTTCGATGCCCTGCCGGAAGCAATCGTCGCGGTGCGCGACGGCAAGCTCGCCGGCACTGTCGAGCAGTTCCCGGGCGAACAGTCCCGTACCGCGGTCAAGATCGCCGTTGCCTATGCCAAGGACAAGACCGAGCCCAAGGAGAAACTCGTTCTCCTGACTCCGATCGTCATCGGCAAGGACAATCTCGACAAGGCCGAGCGGATTGGTGAAGCCAAGTAAGGACGGTTGCCGCTGGTCGGTGCAAATGGCCGGCGGCGTGCTCCCTCTTCTCCCCTTGGGGAGAAGGTGGCCCGAAGGGTCGGATGAGGGGTTGCGCGAAGAGCCCGACGGTGTGGGAACCCCTCATCGCCTCGCTACGCTCGGCACTTCTCCCCAAGGGGAGAAGCGGGAGATAGCCGCGCCCGTGCCATTTCCACAGGTGGTCGCCAGGCAGGCGACAACGAATTCGAACCGGGAGACATCCATGGCCGCATTGGCCGCCGCCTTGCCAACGCACGTACCCTTGCTCGAAGTCCACGGCATATCCAAGCAGTTCTCGGGTGTCGCGGCCCTGCAGGATGTTTCGCTCGATGTCCGGCCCGGAGAAATCCTCGGCCTGCTCGGCGAGAATGGTGCGGGGAAATCCACGCTGCTCAAGATCCTGTCGGGCGCCCAGCCGCCGTCCAGCGGCAGCATCACCTTCGACGGCATCGATTACAAACCACATAATCCCGCTGCCGCCAAGCACGCCGGTATCGTCACCATCTACCAGGAACTCAGCCTCATTCCGACATT
The DNA here is from genome assembly GCF_964254105.1 of Rhizobium sp. LjRoot254. Lineage (NCBI taxonomy): Bacteria > Pseudomonadati > Pseudomonadota > Alphaproteobacteria > Hyphomicrobiales > Rhizobiaceae > Rhizobium > Rhizobium sp. LjRoot254. The sequence continues at coordinate 222,445 of NZ_CAXUSM020000001.1, forward strand.
GTCGGTCGCGGAGAATATCTTCATCGGCCGCGCGCCCGTGGGCCGTCTCGGGCTGATCGACTGGCGCCGCATGCGGGCCGAGACCCGTACTCATATCGCCCGCGTCGGCCTCTCTATCGACCCCGATACACCGGTTTCCGCGCTCTCCGTCGCCGAACAGCAGCTTGTCGAGATTGCCCGCGCTCTCTCCATAAAGGGCAGGCTGATTATCATGGACGAGCCGACCTCGGCGCTCACCGAATCCGAAGTCCAGCGGCTGCTCGGCATCATGGACCGCCTCCGCAAGGAAGGTGTGGCGATCATGTTCGTCACCCACCGGCTGGAGGAAGCAAGCACGATCTGCGACCGCATGACGGTGCTGCGCGACGGGCGACTCGCCGGACATCTGTTGCGAGAGGAGGGACGGCCGGTGCCGATCCCTGCCATCATCGAGAAGATGGTCGGTCGCGCCGCATCAGAACTCTATGCCCGGCCTACCCAGCGGGAAACCGCAGGTGCCGTCCGGCTCAGCGTGCGCGGCCTTCGCACACAGCGCGACCCCGAGGCGCCGCATGCCATCGTGCTGGACGGCGTCGATATTGATCTCAAATCAGGCGAAATTCTCGGCGTGGCGGGCCTTGTCGGTTCCGGCCGCACGGAGCTTGCCCGGGCCATCTTCGGCGCCGACCAGATCGCCGCGGGCACGATCACCCTCGACGGTAAGCCCATCGCGCCGAAATCTCCCGCCGACGCCATCGAACTCGGCATCGGCCTTGTGCCCGAGGATCGCAAGCACCAGGCGATTTTCGCCATGCTGGAGATCCAGCAGAATTTCTCCGTCGCGGCGCTCGATACCTATTCGAACGCCATCGGCATCATGGCAGAGGGGCGTGAACGGCAAGCGCTCGGCGAATACAAGAAGGCATTGTCGATCCGCATGGCGTCGCCCGACCAGGCGATCGAGGGCCTCTCTGGCGGCAACCAGCAGAAGGTGATCATCGCCCGCTGGCTGACCCGTGATCCCAAGGTGCTTGTTGTCGATGAGCCGACGCGCGGCGTCGATGTCGGCGCCAAGGCCGAGGTGCACCAGATTCTCGTGCAACTTGCCGCGCGCGGCATCGCCGTGATGGTGATATCGTCCGAGCTGCCTGAAGTGCTTGCCGTCAGCGACCGCATCGTCACAATGCGCAAGGGAAGGATCACCGGCGAAATGCCCGCAGTGGAAGCAACCGAGGAAAAGCTCATGGCGCTGATGGCGCTGGGCGCCGATCAGAATGGGCAGCGGCAGGGAGACGCTTGATGACAGTCACGATCGACACGGAAGAACGCAAGGGTCCGAATATCTTCCGCATCCTCAAGCAGTTCGGCCCGCTTCTGTTTCTCATCATCCTGATGATCGTTTTCACGGTATTGAAGCCAAGCTTCATCGATCCGATCAACGTCTTCAATATCATGCGCCAGATTTCGATCACGGGGCTGATTGCACTCGGCATGACCTTCGTCATTCTCACCGCCGGCATCGACCTCAGCGTCGGGGCGCTGCTGGCGCTTTGCGGCATGGTCGCGGCCATCGTCGCCAAGGGCGGGGCGGCCAGCACGCTGTCGCTCTCGGCATCCGAGGGCACCGGCTATGGCTGGTTCGCGGCGCTGCTTGCGGCCGTCGTCGTCGGCTCGGCGGCCGGTGGGATACAGGGTCTGACCATCACCAAGCTGAAGGTGCCGCCCTTCGTCGTCACGCTCGGCGGTCTTACCATTTTTCGTGGCCTGACGCTCATGCTCTCCAATGGTGGGCCGATCTCGGGCTTCACGCCCGATATGCGCTGGTTCGGCACGGGGCTGATCGGCCCGGTTCCAGTTCCGGTTATCATCTTCGCCATCGCGGCCGTGCTCTGCCATATCGTGCTGCGCTATACGCGCTACGGCCGGGCGGTCTATGCCGTCGGAGGCAATTCGGAAGCAGCGCGTCTCTCCGGCCTCCGGGTCGATCGCGTGCTGGTCTCGGTCTATGTCATCGTCGGTTTCTTCTGCGGGCTCGCGGCGTTCGTGCTCTCCGCACGGCTCAATTCCGCCGAAGCCGTAGCGGGCCTCGGCTATGAGCTGACCGTGATCTCGGCGGTGGTCATCGGCGGCACCTCGCTGTTCGGCGGCATCGGTAGCGTTGGGGGAACGGTGGTGGGCGCGGCGCTGATCGGGGTGCTGCAGAACGGGCTGCAGTTCAACAACGTCTCGTCCTACACGCAGTCGGTGGTGATCGGCCTGATCCTGATCCTGGCCGTGGCCTTCGACCGCTGGCTCAAGTCGCGGGCGCGGGTGTGAACAGTCCGGCCTTCAAGCCGGGCAGCCGCATTAGGAGCAGCACGCCGCGCAACACGAGGAAGATGTTGAGAGATATCCAGAGCCCGTGGTTGCCGAGCGACGGCACCAGCAAAGCCAGCGCCAGACAATAGCCCGCGAAGGCCATGACCATGCGGTTGCGCATCGCGTGCGACCATGTCGCGCCGATATAGACCCCATCCATGTGGAAGGCGAGGAAGCCCGACAGCGCGGTCAGCGCAGCCCAGGGCAGATGCTGGTAGGCGGCAAGGCGCACTTCCGGCACTGTCGTCAGGAAATCGATCAGGGGGTGGCCGATGGCGAGGAAGACCAGCGTGGTGAAGCCCGCCAGCACCGCCGACCATATGCCGGTCAGCCAAACGCCACGCTCGAAAGCTGGCCGATAGGTAGCACCGATCGCGCGTCCGATGATCGTCTCTGCCGCATTGGCCAGTCCATCGAGCCAGAAGCCCGCGACCATGAAGAAGTTCATCAGCACCGCATTGGCGGCAAGCGTGACCGGGCCGAAGCCGGAGCCGATGCGGGTCAGGATGAAGAACGCGCCGATCAGCACGAAGGTGCGGATCAGGATATCGCCGTTCAGCGCGAAGAGCGCCCTGAGCTTTTCGCGCGCGAAAGTGCCGGGCACATCGAGCGGGTTTCTGGCCCGGAACGGCTTCAGCACCACATAAAGGCCGGCCGCCGTGCCGATCACCTCGCTGATCGCCGTGGCGACCGCGATGCCCGCGATACCGTAGCCCAGCGTGAGGCCGAACAGGATGGTCAGCACGATGTTGATGCTGTTGATCAGTACTTGCAGGAAGAGCCCGATCCGGGTCTGCGCCCGGCCAAGCAGATAGCCGAGGATGGCGAAATTCGCGAGCCCGGCCGGCACCGACAGCATGCGGATCATGAACCATTCGGATGTGGCAGCGGCCGTCTCCGTACCGGGTGACATGATCCACAGCCCACCCGCCAGCAGCAATGGGGAAAGCAGCACGATGGCCACGCCGCAGACCACAGCCGTTGCCAGCGCCCGCCAGAACACTGCCTCCTGCTCGGCACGATCCTCGCGGCCCCAGGCTTGCGCCACGAGCGCCGTGGTCGACGCCCGCAGGAAATTGAAGCTGCCGAAAATCAGGTCGAACAGCACGGCGCCGATCGCCAGTCCCGCCAGCATGGCGGGATCGCCGAGCCGTCCCGCCACCGCCGTATCGGTGATCCCGAGCAGCGGAATGGTGAGGAAGCCCAGGGTCATCGGCAGCGCCAGACCCAGCACCATCCGGTGGGTCACCTCGAACGCACCGGCTGGCCTGGCATCACGCTGCATCAGGATCTCAGCGAAAAGTGCGCGGGCGAATTGGAGAGCACCATGGCCCAGAAGGGCCGGTCGCCGGTGCCGGTGTTCTTGGCAACGGCGACACCGACGCCGCTATAGGAACCCAGCATGTTTTCGAGATGTTTGCGGGAATTGATCCAGGCCTCGATCGCCGCCTCGGCGCTGTCCTGTCCTGTCGCGATATTCTCGGCGGCGGGCAGGGGCACTTCCATTCGTTTCATGCGGGCGAGGAAACTCCTGTCATCGCCGAGATCGTGATTCATCTTGCCGTAGCGCGACATGCGGATTGCGTGATCCTTTGCGGCATTGGCCGCGACCGGATCGTTGAACAGGCTGGATCTGCCCTGCCTGCGCCTGACGCTATTGACCATCGGAAGTGCCGCATCGGTCATGTCGGCCGACGTGCCGCTTTCGATCGGCGCGAGCGTCGATGTGACCGAACAGCCGGCGAGAAGAAGCGTGGTTCCGAAACCGATCAGGAAGAGACGCCGGGAGAATGGATAGTCCATGGTTTTCAGGTTTTCCGCCAGTTGAGAATGCGAAGAATGATAAAGACAGGCACAACGATCATCGCGCCGACGATCAGGTAATCGCCGACCCGACCGAGTGCCGCAAAGCCCGAGTTCCAGAGGTCACGCAGACCGCGCTGGATGAACCGCACGAGGTCCCACGGCGAGAAGCCCATCATGCTCATCACGAAGCCGACCACCACTGAAATGACGACAAGTTTGATGATCGTGCGTCCCGGTGTGTCCCCGAGCAACCGGTTCAGCCCTTCGGCCATTTAATCTCTCCATTCGAATCGCGAATTCGCTTGACCCACCGACAAGGCGGAAATTAGACCTTATACCAAGGATCGATGATAGAAACCCATGGGATCGGCTCGATCTTCGTTTCCGGCCAGGAGAGGTTCGCAGCCACGATGCCTTCGCATCGTGCAAGAGCCTCGACGCCGCCGGAGACTGGGAGAAGCCGACCGGAGGTGGTTCATACAGGCCTTTCGGCGTTGTTGCGATCCTCGACCGATGCGAAGGCATCGCTCTTCGGACCGCGCCTAGCCGAAAGGTCTGTATGAACCATCCTATGGGTTCCTATCATCGATCCTTGGTATTAGATGCAACATTGAAAAGAATCCCATGGCCAGAAACCTTTCCTCCGGCGATATCACCGCCGACCGCCGCGCCGACTACGCAAAGATGCTCTCGGAGAACGGCGATCACAGCGCCGCCACCGACCTGATGCAGCAGGCTCTCGAGCTCGTGCCCAACTGGGCCGCGGGCTGGTTCCAGCTCGGCGAACTCGCGGAAAAGGCCGGCGACAAGCAGCGCGCCGTGGATGCGTTTCGCAAGGTGACGGAGTTTGATCACAACGACATGTTCGGCGCCGGGCTCAAGATCGCCAAGATCGAGGGCAGGACGCCTGATCTGCCGCCGAGCGCCTATGTCGCGGAGATGTTCAACGATTACGCCAGCCGCTTCGACGAGTCCCTGGTGGAAAAGCTGCAATATACTGTGCCGGCCAAGCTCAGCGCATTGGTTGATGCCCATCTCGGCGCCGGGCACAAGTTCTTCAACGCCGTCGATATCGGCTGCGGCACCGGCCTTTTCGGCGCCGAGATATCAGCCAACTGTTACCGGCTCGAAGGTTATGACATATCGGATTCCATGCTGGCCAAGGCAGCGGCGAAGAAGATCTACAATCATCTCGGCCGGGCCGACCTATCCCTGCCGCCCGACCAATCCGGCCTGTTCGGCTCCCCCCGCCGCGCCGATCTGGTTTCGGCCGCCGACGTCATGATGTATCTCGGCGACTTGAAGGCGGCCTTCGCCAATGTCGCCGCGCTGATCAAGCCCGATGGCGTCTTCGCTTTCTCGGTCGAGAAATCGGCCGAGGACAGCGGCTTCGAGCTTCGCCCGTCGCTCCGCTACGCCCATTCCGAAACGCATGTGGCAACCGCGCTCGCCGCCAACGGGCTGGAGACAATCGCGACCGAGGAAACCGTGATCCGCACGGATGCGGGCGAGCCGATCACGGGGTTGTTGTTCCTGGCGCGACGATCGGGATAACGACTTCGAATTCTGGTTCGCCCCTCATCCGGCTGCCGCCACCTTCTCCCCGTTATTACGGGGAGAAGAAATTTGTGGCACTGTCGGCGCCTCTAGCGCCCTTCGCCCCGCCTTAGCGGGGAGAAGGTGGCGGCAGCCGGATGAGGGGCGAAGCTCCACATATCACTCAAGACCAAAGCCCATGTTGCAGTGCACCCTAATCCGGGATAAGGACCCGGGAGACCTTAGCGGAGCGGGCATGGCGAAGATCGGCTTCTGGAATACCGAACCGGCCAGGCATTCCCTGTTCGAGGATGCGCAGGGACTGTTCACCGGCACGGTGCTCGCGGCCCTCGGCGTGATGCTGCTTGCCAAGGCCGGGCTGATGACTGGCGGCGTGGCCGGCGTTGCATTCCTGCTCCATTATGCCTTCGGCTGGAGCTTCGGCCTCGGCTTCTTCCTGATCAACCTGCCCTTCTATTACCTCGCTTATAAGAGGCTCGGCCGGGCGTTCACGATCAAGACATTTCTTGCGATCGGGCTTCTCGCGCTGCTCACCGAATACCAGCCGAGACTGCTGGAGATCGGCCATATCGACCCGATCTGGGCGGCAGTGCTCGGCGGCCTGCTGATCGGCATGGGCATGCTGGCGCTGTTTCGCCACCGGGCGAGCCTTGGCGGCATCGGTATCATGGCGCTCTATTTCCAGGATAGGTTCGGCTGGCGGGCGGGGCTGGTGCAGCTTGGCATCGATCTGGTGATCCTTGCCGTGTCCTTCTTCGTCGCCAGCCCCTTCATCGTCCTCTGCTCGGTGATCGGCGCGCTGGCGATGAATTTCTTCATCGCCGTCAATCATCGCACCGATCGCTACATAGCAATATGATCACGCCGCCTCGGCAGCCTGGTCGATCGGGTGCTGCGAGCGGAAGCCGACCGCGAGCCGGTTCCAGATGTTGATCGCGCCGATCGCGACCGTCAGCTTGGTCATCTCCTCCTCGCTGAAATGCGCCTTGAGCGCTTCATATGCATCGTCGGGCGCGCCGGTCTGGGCGAGGTTGGTCACCGCATCGACCCAGCCGAGCAGGGCGCGTTCTCTGATATCGTAGACCGGCGATTCCTTCCACACGGACATCAGGTTGATCCACTGTTCCGAAAGACCGGTATGGCGGGCTTCCTTGCTGTGCATGTCGACGCAATAGGCGCAGCCATTGATGATCGACGCGCGCAGCTTGATCAGGTGGATATGGCGCTTTTCGATGCCCGAGTTCTGGACATATTCCTCGAGTGCGGCGACGGCCTTATAGGCATCCGGGGCGGCTTTGTAGAAGTTGAAGCGGGGCTGCATTTAGGTTTTCCTTTCAGTTTCTCAGGGGGAGTTCACGCGGATTTGCGTTCGTTGATTTCGAGGAAAGCGCAGCCTCGGGCGGCGATGGCGCCGTCGGTATCTGTTTCGTTCAGGTCGCTGATCACGTCCGATATCTTCACGCGGGCAAGCTCATTGCGATAGGCGCGCTCCGCCTTCAGCATCGCGGAGGCGATGCCGCAGGGTTTCGTGGGTATGCCGGGAATGGGGTTCGGCCCGCGCTGGCGAATCTCATTGCAGCGGAAGGCCGGGGCATCGCCTTCGACCGCGAGCACGATATCGAGCAGCGAGATATCACTGGGCGCCCGGGCAAGCCGGTAGCCGCCCTTGGGTCCAGGCACCGTCTGGACAAGTCCAGCGCCGGACAGTGCCTGCAGGTGCTTGAGCAGGTAACTCGGCGATACGCCGTGAAACTCAGCCAGCGCCGCCGCCGACAGCACGCTGCCATCCGTGAGGTGCGCCAGCATCGTCACGCTGTGAATGGCCTGCTCTACGCCGTCGCTCATTTTCATTGGCTTGTTCCTTAATCGTGGATATTTTTTATCTATGATTATCGCAGTGATCAAGCCATGTTTTGTGAACGCAGCGTTTCGGTCTTGCCAGCGGGAGCAAAAGGATTATTTTCCTCTTGTTGGAGCCAGAGGATCATGGATGGATTGCCGAGCAAACGAGGAGACCGGGGCGATGCTGCCCGAGCCCTTTGCCGGCTGGTTCGCATCCAAGGGCTGGCGTCCGCGTCCGCACCAACTGGCGCTGGTCGACGAGACCGCAAAAGGGCAATCGGCGCTGCTGATCGCGCCGACCGGGGCGGGCAAGACGCTTGCTGGTTTCCTGCCGTCACTGATCGCGCTGACCCGTCGTGGCAGGAAGCCGCCGGGCTCGGCTTTCCGCGGCATCCACACACTCTACATCTCGCCGCTCAAGGCGCTGGCCGTCGATATCGAGCGCAATCTCGAGCGCCCCGTGTCCGAAATGGGCCTCAACATCTCGGTCGAGACCCGCACCGGCGACACGCCGCAGGGCAAGCGCACCCGCCAGCGGCTCAATCCGCCCGATATCCTGCTGACCACGCCCGAGCAGGTGGCGCTGCTGATCGCCTCCAACGAGGCCGAGCGCTTTTTCAAGGACATGGAATATGTGATCTTCGACGAGCTTCATTCGCTGGTCACCTCCAAGCGCGGACATCTTTTGTCGCTCGGGCTGGCGCGGTTGAGGAAGCTCGCGCCAAAGCTGAAGACGCTCGGCCTCTCGGCGACCGTCGCGGAGCCGGACGACCTTCGCAAATGGCTGGTCGCGCAGGCACCGGAGGAAGCGCGGCTGTCCGGCCTCGTCACGGTGTCGGGCGGTGCGCGGCCTGTCATCACCATCCTCGATACGGAGGAGCGCATTCCATGGTCCGGCCACTCGGCGCGCTATGCGATGGGCGAAGTCTACAAGGCAATCGGCGAGCACAGGACGACCATCCTGTTCGTCAACACCCGCTCGCAGGCGGAGATGCTGTTCCAGGAACTCTGGCGGATCAACGACGATTCGCTGCCGATCGCGCTGCATCATGGTTCGCTCGATGTCGGCCAGCGCCGGCGGGTCGAGGCCGCGATGTCGGAGAACAAGCTGCGCGCCGTGGTGGCAACCTCGACTCTCGATCTCGGGCTCGATTGGGGCGATGTCGATCTGGTCATTCATATCGGCGCGCCCAAGGGCGCGTCACGGCTCGCCCAGCGCATCGGACGTTCCAACCACCGCATGGATGAACCATCAAAGGCGATCCTGGTGCCGGCCAATCGCTTCGAGGTTATGGAGTGCCAGGCCGCGCTCGATGCAAACTATGTCGGCGCGCAGGATACGCCGCCGGTCGGTCGCGGCGCGCTCGATGTGCTCTGCCAGCACATCATGGGCATGGCATGCGCCGATCCCTTCGATGCGCTTCACCTCTATGACGAGATCATCTCGGCCTCGCCTTATGCGGACCTAAGCTGGGAGACTTTCGAGCGAGCGCTGGATTTCGTCGCCACCGGCGGCTATGCGCTCCGGACCTATGAGCGCTATGCCAAGATTCGCAGAAATGCTGACGGGCTCTGGCGTGTCTCCAATCCGGTCTACGCCACGCAATACCGGCTCAATATCGGCACGATCATCGAATCGCCGGTACTGAACGTGCGACTCGTCCGAAAAGGCAGGGGTGCCACCGGACGCGGCGGGCCGGTGCTGGGCCAGGTCGAGGAATACTTCCTGGAGACGATGAAGCAGGGCGACACGTTCATGTTTGGCGGCCGGGTGCTGCGATTCGAGGGCATCCACGAAAATGAGTGCCTGGCCTCGGAAGCGCGCGCCGAGGATCCCAGGATTCCGGCCTATGCCGGCGGCAAGTTCCCGCTCTCGACCTTTTTGGCTGAAGGCGTGCGCGCCATGCTCGACGATGCCGCCCGCCGCGAGCGCCTGCCCGACCAGGTGCGCGACTGGCTGGCGATACAGGCTGAGAAATCGGTCCTGCCGAAGCGCGACGAACTGCTGATCGAGACTTTTCCGCGCGGGCAGCGCTTCTATTTCGTGGCCTATCCGTTCGAGGGCCGTCTCGCGCACCAGACGCTCGGCATGCTGCTGACCCGGCGTCTGGATCGCGCCGGCGCCAAGCCGCTGGGTTTCGTCGCCACGGATTACTCGATCGCCATCTGGTGCCTCGAGGATATCGGCGCGATGATCGGGGCGAAGAAGTTGTCGCTTGCGAAGCTCTTCGACGAAGACATGCTGGGCGACGATCTCGAGGCCTGGCTCAACGAGACCTATCTCCTCAAGCGGACGTTTCGCGCCTGCGCGGTCATCGCGGGCCTGATCGAGCGCCGGCATCCCGGCAAGGAGAAGTCGGGCCGGCAGATTACGGTGTCAGCCGACCTGATCTACGATGTTCTCCGCGCTCACGAGCCCGACCACATCCTGCTCGAAGCCACGCGCAGCGACGCGGCAAAGGGGCTTTTGGATATTCAGCGACTTGGCGATATGCTGGCGCGAATCAAGGGGCATATCAGGCTCCAGCGGCTCGACCAGATTTCGCCGTTGGCGATTCCGGTCATGCTCGAAATCGGCAAGGAATCGGTCAGCGGCGCCGCTGACGAGGAACTCCTCAAGGAGGCCGCCGAGGATTTGATCGCGGATGCAATGGGATGAATTGAGCAGGCATGAGCATGACGTCAATAGCACCCCCCTCTGCCCTGCCGGGCATCTCCCCCACAAGGGGGGAGAACGACTTGCGGCGCGCCCATCGCTCCAAGCAAGCGTCACAGGATTGGTGCTCGACAGCAATTGTAGCCAGGGAGCGTGCTCCATCCATTCTCCCCCCTTGTGGGGGAGATGCCCGGCAGGGCAGAGGGGGGTGCTGATCGTGCGCAACCTTGCTTATGCCTTGAGTTCCATCGCAAATCCGGCGCAACACGCCTTCATCGAAACTGAACTCAACGGCCAGACCGTTGTCCTCGACCCCGCTGGTGCAATCTATCTCCCCGATTGCGGCCTGCTTTGCGTTTCCGATCTTCATCTGGAAAAAGGCGCGGCCTATGCGCGGCGTGGTCAGCTTCTGCCGCCATGGGACACCTTCGCGACACTGAAAATACTCGGCACCGTCATCGCGCGCCACAATCCACGTCTCGTCGTTTCGCTCGGCGATAATTTCCACGATCGTCGCGGTTCGGCTGAAATGCCGGAGCTTGGCCGGACGATGATCCGCGAGATGGCGGCCGGCCGCGAATGGATCTGGATCTCGGGCAATCATGATCCCGATGGCGTCGAGAACCTGCCCGGTATCTCAGCCGAAACACTCACTTATGGCGGCCTGCATTTCCGGCACGATCCGCTGAAGGAGCCGCATGCCGGCGAAATCTCGGGCCATCTTCACCCGGCTGCAGTACTGATCCGCCGGGAGCGAGGTGTGCGCCGCCCCTGTTTCGCCACCGACGGCAAGCGGCTGATCATGCCGTCCTTCGGCGTGATGACCGGCGGGCTCGATCTCCGCCACAAGGCCTTTGCCGGCCTGTTCGAGAAGACGCAGCTCGTTGCCCATATGCTGGGCCAGGGCCGCGTCCACTCGATTTCCTATAGCCGCCTGAGCGGCTGAGTTCTTCATTTCACGTTTTCCGGCCGATAGCGCACGATCACGCCGCCGCCGGAAAGCCCCTTGGCCTCGATCAGGTCGACCTTCACCTTGCCTTTGAAGAACGGGTTGCCCTTGCCGATGGCGATCGGCGCGTAGCAGATCATCAATTCGTCGACCAGGCCGGCCTGCAGCAGTGAATGGGTGAGATCGGCACTGCCGAAGATGTAGGAATCCTTCGTGTCTTCTCGGCGCATACGGGTGATCTCGCCCTCGATATCATCGGTCATTCGCGTGTTGTTCCATTCCGAGGTCTTCTGGGTGCGGGACGCCACCAGCTTCGGCAGGGCGTTCATGTAGGTCGTCGTCGTGGAGGGCTCGGACTTGGTCCAGTAGTCGCGCATGCCTTCATAGGTCACGCGGCCGAAGACCAGTGCAGCAGCCTTCTCGCCGAATTCGTCGCTCAGCTTCTCGAGTTCCGGACCCCAGACGAAATTGTGCAGTTCCAGATCCCACTTCTTCTCGCCTTCGAAAAAGCCGTCGAGCGACAGGATATTCCATGCGATGAGCTTAGCCATTTCAATTCCTCCAATGTTGTTTCTAACCAGTTGCATTTTGCAAGCGGTTGATTTGTAGCGAAACCGGTTTTATATTGCAAGTGGTTTAGGAGAAAAAAGATGAAAGACGCACATCGGTCGGGTTGTCCGATCAACCTGACGCTGGAAATCCTGGGGGATCGCTGGAGCCTTATCGTGCTGCGCGACATGATGTTCGGCAACCGCAGGCATTTCCGCGAATTGCTGTCGAAATCCCAGGAGGGCATCGCCTCCAACATTCTCGCCGACCGGCTCAAGCGGCTGGTGGAGGAGGGGCTGCTGAGCAAGGTCGACGACCCCAGCCACAAGCAGAAATCGATCTACAGCCTCACCGAGATGGGCATCCAGCTGGTGCCGGTCTTTGCCGCCATGGGTACCTGGGGCCGCAAGTTCCTGGCCGTTTCCGAAGAGCTATCGATTCGCGCCGAGCTTCTGGAAAACGGCGGGCCGAAAATGTGGGAGGGCTTCATGGAAGAACTTCGCCATCTGCATCTCGGCGCGCCGGCGCCTGAGAGATCGGTGTTCGGAGAGTTACGCTCGGCCTATGAAGCGGTCGTGGCGAGGAAAGAAGTCGCGGCGTAATCCGCCGCAAGTTCAATCGCGCCGGAACATCAGGCTCGCCGTCCATCCGGTAAGCACCGCGAGCAGCACGGAAAACATCCCGTAGAGCAGCGGCTGGTCGAAGGCGGCGGCGGTTATCGCCTCCTCGAGGCCTGTCTTGACGACGCTCATTTGCAGCGTCTTTTCGTCGAAAAGCCGGCCTTCCCTGAACAGGTAGGCACGGATCGTGTGGGCGCCATTCGGGATATCCGCAGGGATATGGATCGTTGCGGCGAAGAGCGACGAGGAGACGAATTTCACGCCGCCGGGATTGGTCTGGTAGAGGCGCGAATCCTCCTTCAGCTTCAGGAACGCGTCGCGATAGAGCGCCACGTCCTCGGCCCGGCCCGAAAAGGACGACGGCACGATGCGCGCACGCGGCAGGCCGACGGAATGGGTCACGAGTTCGCTGCCACGCGCGATCTTGTCTAGGTCGCGCGTCGAGGCCATCGAATAGGATTCCGGCATCGCCTCGAACACCACCGAATGGCGATTGATCCAGATGCCGGCAACGCGTTCCTTGCGCCGCATGGTGATGCGGTCGCGCGGACCCTCCAGCGCCACCACGATATCGTAGCCGCCCTTGGCGAGCAGTGCCGGATCGACATTCTCGATCGCTCCGAACAGCGTGACATCGGTGCCTGCGAAATCCGGCACGATGGCGATCTCGGTCGAGGATATGCCGATATTGAGCGCCTCGCGGAGCGGCGTCTGGTCTTCCGGAGCCGCCACCTGTGCGACGGCATTCACGGCCGTCAGCAGCAACAGCGCTATTGCCACCCGGCCTCTCATCGCACGGCTCCCGAGCGGACGATCGAATAGATATCCGCCGGCGGTGTGAAGAGATCGAGCGCCAGCCGGGCGCCGACCGCGAGGATCAGGATGGCGAGCAGCGCGCGCAGTTGCTCGGCCTTCAGCTTCTGGCCGGCGCGCACGCCATATTGCGCGGCGACCACGCCGGCAAGCATCAGTATGAAAGCCAGCACGATATCGACGGAATTGTTCACCACCGCCTGGATGATCGTCGCATAGGTCGACACGAAGATGATCTGGAACAGCGAGGTGCCGACGACGACTGATGTCGGGATGCGCAGCAGATAGATCATCGCCGGCACCATGATGAAGCCGCCGCCGACGCCCATGATCGATGTCAGCACGCCGACGCCGAAGCCGAGCGCCACCACCGGGATGACCGAGAGATAGATCTTCGACTTCTTGAACCGCATCTTGAATGGCAGCCGATGCACCCAATTGTGCTGGCCGCTGCGATTGAGGGTGATCGTCTCGTTGCGGCGGGCGCGGCGGATCGCGTTAACGCTCTCCCACATCATCATCGTGCCGACGGACGAGAGCAGCACGACGTAAAGGAGCGAGATCATGAGATCGAGTTGGCCGAGCTTCTTCAGCGCCTGGAATATCCATATGCCCAGCGTGGCGCCGGCCAAGCCTCCCGCGAGCAGCACGCCGCCCAGCTTGAAATCCAGCGTGCCACGCCGGAAATGGGTAATCGCGCCCGAGATCGAGGAGGCGACGACCTGGTTGGCACCGGTTGCCACCGCGATTGCCGGGGGTACATTGTAGAAGATCAGCAGCGGCGTGATCAGGAACCCGCCACCGACACCGAACATGCCGGAGAGAAAGCCGACGGCCGCGCCCATGCCCAGTATGATGAAGATGTTCACCGAAAGCTCGGCGATGGGCAGGTAGATCGTCACTGGCTATGAGCCTTTTTCGCAATACAAGCAGGACAGGCGGGAGTTTTTCCGGGCCTGTTTGCGATCGTTACATATTGATTTTAATAAACTCTTGCGCCGGGCAATTGTGGCTGTCAACCAGCCCGCCGACCTGATTTCAAGTTTAATTAATTTAGATTTTCGCTGTATTGTAGACAGGTTAAGTCGTGATTGATCTTCTTGTCGGATTTCGTCCCGATGTCGTCACTGCTGAACACTCTTTAATCAGGTTTAAGATTTTTCGAGGTAAGAGGGGGACATGAATCCGCATGTTTCCGCTAATTGGTTCGAGATCGCCTTCCCGGTGATGATGACCCTGATCCTGGGCGTTCAACTGTGGCGACGAAGCCAGCCTCGGGACGGCCGCCTTGGCAGGGTTGGAGCCGTGGGGATCATTCTCGCGCTGGCAGTCGGGTCCGCTGCAAACCTTTTCTATCAGCGCGCCTTGAACGTGAGAGTCTGGCCACCGGTCAACATATTCGACCAAGTGGTGGTGACTGCGGCTGGCGATGTCTTCGTGAAGATGAGCGACCCGATTATGGGTCGGACAAATAAGGTTCAGCGCTACAATTGCCGCGGGGAATTCAGAACCGCCTTTCAGCCGGATAATGGAGGGGGCTTGTTCAAGATCGCCGTCAATCCGGACGACACGCTCAGCATCTTCAGCGTCAGAACGGACTCGATCGACACTTTCAAACTGGACGGGACATTCCTGCAGAGGCGTGAGATGGACAATCTGCAGATGCCGTTCAAATTCCTCAACCGCGGCCCGTCGGTGCTAAAGACAAATGGTTGCGAGTTTATCCTGGACCCTGCTTCCGGCCGCCCAGCGGTAAAAGATAGCGCTGGCATCTGGCCGCTGGAACGTGGCGATTGGGTGCTCGAATACGTGCTCGATCGCCGGAACATCGCAAGGGCCGCTTTATTGGGCGGTTTGATGTTGGCGATCTACTATATCAGAACGCGCAATCAGAGAGCCGCAACCAAGGCCTGACACAGGCAGTTCGGTTGCGGCGAGGATTTGCGGAGCGGCGGAGAAGGTTCGAGCGACTTAGGCCGGAGTCTTCGCCTTGTTGCGCTTGAGCAGTTCCTTGACAAGGGCGTCGTCGATGCGGCCGCTGGGTTCCTGGCCGACGGATTTCTGGAACGCCTTGATCGCGGTTACGGTCTTCTTGCCCATCTCGCCATCCGGTTTGCCGGCGTCGAAGCCATTGTTGTTGAGGATCGCCTGGATGTTGCGGATCGCACGCTTCATGTCGACGGTCGCGGTGGTCTTGCCCTTGGCGAGCCATTCGTCCGGCACCATCGGCGTGTTGGCCGCGTCGTTCATTGCCTTCGGCTTCCAGAGATCCAGCTTGGCCTTGGCGCTCTTCAACTGTTCGGGCGAAAGGGCGTTGGCTACCTCGTCGCGCTTCTGGGCGGCGTCCTGGTCGCCTTCGCGGGCGGCGATCGCAAACCACTTGTAGGATTCCGTGAGATCCTGCGGTACGCCATTGCCACGCGCATAAAGGATCGCGAGGTTGAACTGGCTGTCGCGCACATTGAGGTCGGCCGCCTCGGTGAACCAATGCGCGGCTTGCGCGAAATCCGGCGTGCCGCCGACACCCGTCGCATAGAGCACCGCGAGATTGTGCATGGCGCTGGCATTGCCCTTGTCGGCCGCAGCCGTGTAGAGCGTCCGCGCCTTGGTGATATCGCGGGTGACGCCGGTGCCCTTCTCGTAGAAGTTCGCGAGCCGGTACTCAGCCGGTGCATTACCCTTGTCGGCGGCGAGCGCATACCACTTGGACGCTTCCGCCAGATCGACTTTGACGCCGCCACGGCCATCGGTATAGCGGGCGCCGATTTCGAAATAGGCGAGTGGATCGCCCTTCTTGACGGCTTCGGCGAGTGAAGCCGGACTCAGACCGGCGGGGACTTCGACTTCGGTCTTTGCCGATGCCTGCTTGTCTGCCGGAACCTCGGCGGCCTGGTCGGTTGCTTTCTGCTCGTCGGCGGCGGGGATGGTGTCCGTGGTTTCGGCGGGAACGGCCGCATCCCTAGGCGCATCGGCTGTGACGGCCTCAGGCGTCGCATCAGCCGGCTTCTCCAGCACGGATGCACTGTCGGTGCTCTCGACGGGTGCCATCATCTTGTCGGATGCGGTCTCCTCTACGGGAGTCGTATCCACCGGCGCAGCAGCATCGTCCACCGGCTTTTCGGCTTCGACCGGTGCCGCAGCATCGTTTGCCACCGGTGTATCCGTCGTGGCGGCATTCGTCGTCTCGGCGGGAATGTCGATCGCACGTTCCTGGGCGACTTCCGGTGCCACGACCGCGGCATCGCGATTGCCGATCAGGTTGGACACCAGCGGATAGGACATCATCACCAGCAGCACGGCGGCAGCGGCGAGCAGGATGGGGCGGCGGTTGCTGCCCATACCGCCGAACATCGATTTCGACGGCTGCTTTTCCTTCTTGAAGGCTGTCGGCTGAGCGAATTTCTGAGCGCCGGCTTCCGCGGCGGCGGCCTGGGCGGCACGGCGGGCAGCGGCGATCACATCGCTCGAACTGCCAGACGCAGCGGCGTCGCGCCTGCCGTTCTGCTGGCCATTGCGAACCTTTTCGAGAATTTTCTTCACATCCGGCACGCCGGAGCCGGGCTCCAGCAACATATTGGGTTCGGCAGCGACGACTGCCTCGCCCGGATCGAGCGCGGGCGCCGGCTCGATGGAGACACGGGCTGCGTCCTTGGGCTTGTCCTTTTTCCCCGGCTTCAGCTTCGCGGCAAGGCTGGCGATCAGGCTTTTCGATGGCTTGGCATCAGCCTTTGCCGCCACCGGTGCGGGGTTGGCTTCCACGAGATCGTCCGAGGCGGTTTCGTCCGCCGGCATCATCTCTTCTTCGTCGAAGACCGCGACCTTGGAATTTTCGGGTGCGCGGCGCAGCTTCGGCTCATCGGCCAGCAGGTCGACATGGGCGAAATCCGGCTGCGGTGCCCTTGGCATAGCGACCGTTTCCATCAGCCGTTCACGGCTTTCGCGGACGGGTTCCTGAACCGGGGCTGCGCGCTCGACGTACCGCTCGGTGGGCGCGGGCGTGCCGAGGTCGTTCAGCCGGCCGGCGATCTGCACAAGGGTCTCGTGCAATGCTTCGAAGGTCGCCTGGGTCCGTTCCTCGCTGGAGCGGCTATGTGATTCCAGTGTGCGGAGATCTTCGGCCAAGCCGCTGAGCGCCTGCATTTCGGAGGCGCTGACGCCCTGCTGCGCGGCAAAGCCGTTGCGCGAATAGGCCTCGACGACCGTTTCCGCCGCCTGGCGCGCCGCTTCGACGATGAACTCGTCGCTGGAAGCGATATAGTCCTCGATGGCGTTCATCCGGGTGCCGAAGTCTTGCGGCAGGCCGGAGGCAACCGGCATCGCCGTGCCGGGCTGGTTGAGCAGGCCCGAGAGGTTGGCGATCTGCTCTTCCAGGCTCTTCAGCGCACCCTTGTCGGTGGCGGGCGCTGCCGCACTTTCATCGAGGCGGGCGGCGATATCGGCCAGCCGGTTTTCAAGCCGTGTCATGGCCGCCGAGTCGGTCGATGCCACAGCCGCTACCGTTGCCGGCAATTCGATCTCGTCGATCCTGCGCGACAGCATTTCAAGACGATCGATCAGCGCATCGGCATTGCCGCCGCCCAGACTATCGATCTTGCGGGAGATATCCTCGAGATGGCCGGTAAAGGCAGCGGGTGCAGCGCTCTCACGGAAATTCCGCTCGATCAGGCTGGAAAGCTGGCCGAGCCTGTCCTCGAGTTTGCGGGTGGCTTCCTCGGTCGCCATCTCCTCGATGCGGGCGGTGAGCGCCTCGATGCGAGCGGCGACCTCATCGGCGGGGTTTGCGGTCTGCATCGCGCCGATATGATCGACAAGGTCCTCGATCCGGTTTTCGAGCCGCTGCAGCGTAGCACCATCGAGCACCGAGCCGGATGGCCGGGCAGAGGCCGCAATGGCGCGGGTGATTTCATCGAGCCGCTGGTCGAGGCCGGAGAACTGTTCGGCTATGGCAGTATGTTGCTGGGCGATCACATTCTGGCCCTGCATCTTGCGGCCGAGCATCTCCACCGCATTGGCGACGGCGAGCAGCTTGTCCTCGAGCGCCTTGACCGCGGGGGCCGCGCTCATTTCGCCGAGTCCTGACTTGATGCCGTCGATCCGCCAGGCAAGCTGAACCAGCTCCTCCTTCAGCGCATCGGGGCTGAAGCCGGAAATCGCCTTTTCGGTATTTGCGAAGCGCGCTTCGAGACCGCGCACGCTGTCTTCGCGGGCGACGCCGCCCAGCATGGCGCGTAGCTCGTCGAGATCGGCGCGCAGAGGGCGCGTGTCCATGTTGCGGCTGGCGCCTTCGAGCTTGTCGAGCGACTGCGCGAGCACCATCAGGTCGTCGTGCAGGTCTTCCACGCCGCCCTGTGGTGCGGTCGCGGCGGCTGCCTTCAGGCTGCGCATTTCGTTCTTCAGCTCGCTCAGGCTACCCTGCAGGCCGTCGCCGAGTTCCCGATGCAGTTCCTCGCGGAGCGCCGCGAGCGTCGCGGCGATCTCGCCGATCGCCGGGTCCGGTGCCGCGACGCGGGGCGCGGGGCGATCCCATGCGGGCTCGTTCATGCGTTGGGGCTGTTCGTAAACGGGCGCTTCGTATCTCTGTTGCTCGGGATATCTTTGGGGCTCGGGTCTGCTGCGTTCCATGACGGCGGATACGCGTTCGCGGGTGCCGCCCAGCGAGCGCTGGCGCTCCAGGATCTCGTCGACGGGGCTTCGCCCGGCCGGCTTCATCTGGTTTTTCTCGCCCATGAGGCCCTGTATCCGTGCCTCCAGCCCTTCGATCGTGCGATTGAGCTGGTCCAGCGAGGACTTGCCGCCATTGGGGGTGTTTGATCGCGATCCGTTCATATCAGCAGCCCGCTCGACTCCCTGCCGGAAACTACCGGCGTTGCTGTCACCGGCGCCGATCAAGCCAGCTCTCCGGGCAGTCCTTCGTCCTCGAACAGTAGCCAGCAGGACTTTCGCCGGGCTGACTGGGACTGGACAGACTAATGCGGAGAGCGGGCCAAATCGAATACTCGCGCCGCTTTTCATTAACGAGGTTTTACAAATCGTGGTAAACAACCCGTTAACCCGAATGAAATTTCTTTAACCTTTCGGGTTTTGGGCATGGTTTTTGGTCATTTGCCCCTTTGTTTGCGTCCCCAAACCCTCAATGAATCCATCCTTGCCCAAGCGAGGCGCCCTATCGTCATTCCGCGAAGCCAGACCAGGGGGCAGGCCGGGAGCGTCGGCAAAACTGTTCGAAAATGATTTTTGACGTTTACGCAAACGTCAAAGTTTTGTAGTAGAGATGGCATCGCAAGAGCAAAGCCGGATTGGGTGAGGAGACCTGAAATGCCCGTTTACAAGGCGCCCGTCGAAGATACGCTGTTCGTTCTCAACGACGTTCTGGGACTTGAGAAATATCACAACCTTCCGGGTTTCGCTGATGCCACGCCCGACATGATCGAAGCGATCGCCGGCGAAGCCGCCAAGATTTCCGAGGAAGTGTTCTTCCCGCTCAATCTCTCAGGCGACCAGGAAGGCTGCACACGCCACGCCGATGGCTCGGTGACGCCGCCCAAGGGCTTCAAGCAGGCTTATGACGCCTACTGCGAGGGTGGCTGGTCCGGTCTTTCGGTGCCGGAGGAATTCGGCGGCCAGAACCTGCCTTACACGCTTCACAGCGCCGTCGGCGAGTATATGTCGTCCGCCAATATGGCGCTGATGATGTATCCGGGCCTGACCAACGGCGCAGTCGCCGCGATCCTCGTCCATGGCTCCGAGGAGCAGAAGCGCACCTATGTGCCCAACATGGTGTCGGGCAAATGGTCGGGCACCATGAACCTAACCGAGCCGCATTGCGGCACCGATCTCGGCCTGCTCCGCACCAAGGCCGTGCCGCAGACCGATGGCAGCTACAAGATCTCGGGCCAGAAGATATTCATCTCCGCCGGTGAACACGACATGACTGAGAATATCGTCCATCTGGTGCTCGCCCGCATCGAAGGGGCGCCCGAAGGCACGAAGGGCATTTCGCTGTTCATCGTGCCGAAGTTCATCGTCAATGCCGATGGCTCGGTTGGCGCGCGCAACGGCGTCTCATGCGGCGCGATCGAGCACAAGATGGGCATCCACGGCAATGCCACCTGCGTCATCAACCACGACGAGGCGACCGGCTACCTGATCGGCGCCGAGAACAGGGGTCTCGCCGCCATGTTCGTGATGATGAACGAGGCCCGCCTCGGCGTCGGCCTTCAGGGTCTGGCGATCTCGGAGGCCGCCTACCAGAGCGCCGCCCACTATGCCCGCGAGCGCATCCAGGGGCGCTCGCTGACCGGCCCCAAGGCGCCGGACAAGAAGGCCGATCCGATCATCGTCCATGCCGATGTTCGCCGCACGCTGATGCAGATCCGTTCGATCAACGAAGCCGGCCGCGCCTTTCTGCTCTATACCGCGCTGCAATCCGATATCGCCCATCGTTCGCCCGATGAAGCGGAGCGGCAGAAGGCCGACGATATCCTCTCGATCATGACGCCCATCCTCAAGGGCGTGATGACCGATCGTGGCTTCGAAAATGCCGTGCAGGCCCAGCAGATGTTCGGCGGCCATGGCTATATCGAGGAAAACGGCATGAGCCAGTATGTCCGCGATGCCCGCATCACCATGCTCTATGAAGGTGCCAACGGCGTGCAGGCCATGGACCTCGTCGGCCGCAAACTCGCCGCCAATGGCGGCCGCGCCGTGATGGCTGTGTTCAAGGAGATCGCCGATTTCTGCGAGGAAAACCGCGCCGACGAACGCTTGGCACCCTTCACCAAGGCGCTCAAGAAAGGCCTCAACGATCTCCAGGCATCGACGATGTGGTTCATGAGCAACGCCATGGCCAAGCCCGACAATGCCGGCGCCGGCGCCACCGATTACATGCACCTCTTCGGCCTCGTCATCCTCGGCTTCATGTGGGGCAAGAGCGCCAAGGCGGCGTATGAACGGCTGGATGCGGGCGATGCACGCACCGATTTCTTCAACAATAAGCTGGTGACGGCACGGTTCTTCATGGATCGGATGATGCCCGAGACCGTCTTGCGCAAGGCCCGGATCGAGACCGGTGCGGATAGCGTGATGGCGCTGGACGCGGCGGCGTTTTGACGATGGCTTTGATGCTGGCGACACCCCCCTCTGTCCTGCCGGACATCTCCCCCACAAGGGGGGAGAACAGCAGGGTGCGCCGGCTCCCCCCTTGTGGGGGAGATGTCCGGCAGGACAGAGGGGGGTGTCACATCTGATGTCCCACACCAAAATCCCTGATCGTGCCCGCAACAACGCTCGGCGATTACGCTCTGAAATGACCGATGCCGAACGCAAACTATGGAGTGAGCTACGGGCGCATCGTCTCATGGGGTTGAGCTTCCGACGCCAGATGCCAATTGCGGGATACATCGTTGACTTTGCGTGCTCCGATCACAAACTAATCATCGAAGTCGATGGTTCTCAGCATGGCAATGATAGTGACCAGCAATATGATAAGATTCGTACAGCGCGGCTGGAAGCCGACGGTTGGACGGTGCTTAGGTTCTGGAATGACGAACCGTTGAAGAATATCAATGCCGTTTGTGACGCGATCATCAGGACGATCGGGGTGGAGAAATTCGAATGACAGGTTTCAACGTGGCTTACCCCCCTCTGTCCTGCCGGACATCTCCCCCACAAGGGGGGAGAGTGGCTCGTGGCTTCCGTCATGCCCCACCGCAACGGCGTTTTCACTGGTTCCGATTTGAGTTTGAGGCCGGGAGCGCGCCCCATCCACTCTCCCCCCTTGTGGGGGCGATGCCCGGTAGGGCAGAGGGGGGTAACCCCGAATGACAATCAAGCAAATTCTCGCGGACCGCCCAGGGAGAAACACACCATGACCGACGCATTCATCTACGACCACGTCCGCACCCCGCGAGGGCGCGGCAAGAAGGATGGTTCGCTCCACGAAGTGCCGCCGGTGCGGCTTGCCGCGCATACGCTGGAATGGCTGCGCGACCGCAACGGTATCGACACCAACACCATCGACGACATCATCTTCGGCTGCGTCGATCCGGTGATGGAGGCAGGTTCAGTCATCCCCCGCGCGGCGGCCTTCGAGGCCGGTTATTCCAATCGCGCGCCCGGCATGCAGATCTCGCGCTTCTGCGCCTCGGGTCTCGATGCCGTCAACCTTGCCGCCGCCAAGGTGGCGCAGGGGGCTGACGACCTGATCATCGCCGGCGGAGTCGAAAGCATGAGCCGCGTCGGCATGGGCATGTCGGGTGGCGCCTGGCCGGTCGATCCCTCTGTGGCGGTGCCGGCCTATTTCATGCCGCAGGGCGTGTCCGCCGATCTGATCGCCACCAAATACGGCTTCTCCCGCGACGATGTCGACGCCTATGCGGTCGAGAGCCAGAAGCGGGCCGGCCATGCCTGGCAGAACGGCTACTTCAAGAATTCCGTCGTGCCGGTCACCGATATCAACGGCATGGTGATCCTCGACCGCGACGAGCACATGCGCCCGACCACCGACATGCAGGCGCTGGCCGCGCTTCAGGCCTCCTTCACCATGATGGGTGAGATGGGCGGCTTCGATGCGGTGGCGATCCAGGCCCATCCGGATGTCGAGAAGATCAACTATGTCCACCATGCCGGCAATTCGTCTGGAATCGTCGATGGCGCCGCAGCCGTGCTGGTCGGCTCCAAGGCGGGTGGCGAGACACTGGGCAAGAAGCCACGCGCCCGCATCAGGGCGATCGCCAATATCGGCTCGGAACCGGCGCTGATGCTGACCGGCCCGGTCGACGTCACCGAGAAGCTGCTGAAGCGCGCCGGCATGACAATTGCCGACATCGACCTGTTCGAACTCAACGAAGCCTTCGCGGCCGTCGTGCTGCGCTACATGCAGGCCTTCGACATCCCGCACGACAAGATCAACGTCAATGGCGGCGCCATCGCCATGGGTCATCCGCTCGGCGCTACCGGTGCGATGATCCTCGGCACGGTGCTCGACGAACTCGAACGCCGCGACCTCAACACCGCGCTGGTCACGCTCTGCATCGGCGCCGGCATGGGCACCGCGACGATCATCGAACGCGTGTAAGACGGGAGAACAGGACATGACCTACAAGAATTTCACCGTCGAAACCGATGCCGATGGGGTAGCACTCGTCACCTGGGACATGCCTGATAAATCGATGAATGTCTTCACCCAGGAGGTGATGGACGAGATCGAGGCGATCGTCGATGCCACGGTCGCGGACGCTGCCGTCAAGGGCGTGGTCTTCGCCTCGGGCAAGCCGCAGTTCTCGGGCGGTGCCGACATCACGATGTTGAACGCCATCTCGCGGACCATGGAAGAGGGACGGGCGGCCGACCCTGCCGGTGCGACCAGGCGGCTCTTCGATGCGGCTGGCCGGATGAGCTGGCTGTGGCGCAAGATCGAGACTTGTGGCAAGCCCTGGGTCGCGGCAATCAACGGCACCTGCATGGGTGGGGCGACCGAACTTGCCATGGCATGCCACGCCCGCATCGCGTCCAATTCCAAGTCCGTGAAGATCGCGCTGCCCGAGGTCAAGATCGGCATCTTCCCCGGCGCCGGCGGCACCCAGCGCTTGCCGCGCCTGATCAACACGCAGGACGCGTTGCAGATCATGACGACCGGCCAGGATCTGACTGCTTCCCGCGCCAAGGCGCTCGGTCTGCTGACCGAAGTGGTCGAGCCCGAAAATCTGATCTCATCAGCCAAGGAACTCATCAAGAAGGGCGTCGATCCCGTCGCGCCCTGGGACAAGAAGGGCTTCAAGGCGCCGGGCGGCACGATCTGGTCGCCGCAGGGCGTGCAGCTGTTCTCGGCGGCCAATGCGATCCTGCGCCGCGAGACCAACATGAACTACCCCGGTGCGCATGCGATCCTCAAATGCGTCTATGAGGGCCTGCAGGTGCCGTTCGACACGGGCCTGAAGATCGAGCAGCGCTATTTCACCAACATCCTGCAGACCACCGAAGCGCAGATGATGGTGCGTTCGCTGTTCGTCTCGATGCAGGAACTCGGCAAGGGCGCCCGCCGTCCCGCCGGCATCGAGCTGACCAGGTTCAAGAAGATCGGTGTCATCGGCGCGGGCTTCATGGGCGCCGGCATTGCCTATGTCACGGCTCGATCAGGCATTCCGGTTGTGCTGATCGACCGCGACCAGGAGGCTGCCGACAAGGGCAAGGCGCATTCCGAGGACCTAGTGAAGGGCGCGGTCGCCAAGAGCAAGATGAGCAAGGAGGACGGCGAGAGGCTGCTGTCGCTGATCACGGCAACGCCGGATTACTCCGCACTCTCCGATGCCGACCTCGTTATCGAAGCCGTGTTCGAGGATCGCGGCGTGAAGAAGACCGTGACCGAAGCCGTCGAGGCGGTGCTGCCCGAAGGCTCGATCTTCGCCTCCAATACGTCGACCCTGCCGATCACGGGCCTGGCCGAAAATTCCAAGCGCCCCGGCCAGTTCATCGGCGTGCATTTCTTCTCGCCAGTCGACAGGATGATGCTGGTGGAAGTCATCCTCGGCGCGAAGACCGAGGACAAGGCGATCGCGGTTGCGCTCGACTACGCGGCGGCGATCAGGAAGACCCCAATCGTCGTCAACGACACGCGCGGCTTCTACGTCAACCGCTGCGTCTTCCGTTATATCAACGAGGCGTATGACATGCTGGCCGAGGGTGTGCCCGCCATCATGATCGAAAATGCCGCAAAGTTCGCCGGCATGCCGGTGGGGCCGCTCTCGCTCAATGATGAAGTAGCGATCGACCTCTCCTACAAGATCATGAAAGCCTCGATCAACGATCTGGGAGAAGCCTCGGTCGAGAAGCACCACATGGCGCTGGTCGACAAGATGGTGACCGATCTCGGCCGCCTTGGTCGCAAGAACCAGAAAGGCTTCTACGACTATCCGCCGAAGCCCGCCAAGAAATCTCTCTGGCCGGGCCTCAAGGGTCTCTTCCCGCAGAAGACGGCCGAAGAAGTCGATTTCAACGAGCTCAAGCAGCGCCTGCTGGTCACCATCGCGCTCGAAGCGGCGCGCACCGTCGAGGAAGGCATCGTCACCGATCCGCGCGAAGCCGATGTCGGCTCGATCCTCGGCTTCGGCTTCGCGCCCTATACCGGCGGTACGCTGAGCTACATCGACGGCATGGGGGTGAAGACTTTCGTCGCGCTGTGCGAAAAACTCGCCGCCAAATACGGCAGCCATTTCGCGCCGACGCCGCTGCTGAAAGACATGGCGGCGAAGGGCGAGACGTTTTACACGCGGTTCGATCCGTATCGGCGGAAGCAGGCGGCATGAGTACCAGCAAGGCATGTATCAGCGAAGAGACCTTCGATGACTTCCCTGATGAACAAGGTATTCTGGCTGATAGCGAGGAACTGGTTATCCGATTTGCAGCCTCTATGAAATCCCTTCGATTTAATACAAAGTCATCGCGCGCCAGTTTTTTGGGGGGAGACTCTGATGGAAAACCACGAGCCGTTCTTGCGCGAGGCGATTGCGCTCTCGAAATCCTCGATGGAAAACGGCGACGAACCGTTTGGCTCGGTGCTGGTGAAGGACGGCGAAGTCATCCTGCGCGCTGAAAACAGCGTCTTCACCGGTCACGATATGACGAACCACGCCGAGATGAACCTGGTCAAGCTGGCGGCGAAACACTACGACACCGCTTTTCTCGCTGACTGCACGCTTTACACCAGCACGGAGCCGTGCGCGATGTGCTCCGGGGCGATTTACTGGTCAGGCATCGGGCGGATGGTGTTTGCGTGTTCCGAAACGCGGCTTGGCGAGATCGCCGGGATCGGGTTGAACGTACCGAGCCGGGCGGTGTTGCAAACCGGCGCGCGCATCGTCACCGTCGTCGGTCCGACGAACCTTGAAGAGGAAGCCGCCGCAATACATCAGGAATTCTGGCCCAAACATCTGGGCAAGGCATAGAGCCTCGTCATCGACCTGTCCTGAAGGCCACTTGCTTCTCTGTTTTGCCATCAATCCGCCACTGTCGACGACAGTTTCTTCAGTTGTGTCTACCACATTGACAACTGCTTCGATGAATCCGATGGTAGCAATCGTGCAACTGGAAGGAGATTTTCCATGTCGAGTCGAGCCGCAATCCTCACATCTCTCGCACTTCTAGGGTCCGTGGCAATCTTCACGGCGGCGACGCCGGCTTCGGCATTGACGATGAAAGAGTGCAGTTCCAAATACAAGATCGCCCAGAAGGACGGGTCGGCCAAGAACGTGAAGTGGAACGACTTCCGCAAGGCACAGTGCGGCGCCGACGCGACCGCCGAGCCGGATGTCTCGATGGATGCCGACGAGGAACCGGAAAAGGCGACGGTTGCCGCTCCCAAGGGTGTCCAGTTCCCCAAGGCGATATCAGCGAAATATTCGTCCGAATCCGCTGGCAAGGGGCGTCTCCACACCTGCGTCGATGCCTATCACCAGAACAAGGCCAACAATACGCTGGGTTCGCTGAAATGGATCCAGAAGGGCGGCGGCTATTACAGCCTGTGCAACACGAAATTGAAGTCGTCTTCGTGATGGGTCTCTTCGATGGCCTCTCAGGAATGCTCGAAAATGCTATCAGCTCGCATGCCGGCGGGTTGAGCGGCCTGATGTCGGATGCGTTCAACGGCATGGGCGGGCTCAATGGCGTGCTCGCCAAGCTCAATGATGCCGGGCTCGGTCCGCAGGTCAATTCATGGCTCGGTAAGGGCGACAATGTGCCTGTTAGTGCCGAGGAAATCAGTTCGGTGCTGGGCAGTGAACAGTTGCTGCAACTGGCCGGCAAGCTCGGCATCCCTATGGATCAGGTTGCCAACGTGCTGGCCAACCAGTTGCCGGCGGTCGTCGACCAGGCAAGCCCGAACGGCACGCTTGAAACGGCTTGATTGCGGTTGTTATTGACAACAACAAGGGGGCGCGCCCCGCGAGGTCGCGCCCCTTCTCATTGTCTGTCAAGCCGCTGAGATTGGCTCTCAGGCGAGCCCCGAATATTTCAACGCCATGCCCGCCGCGCCGCAGATCGCCAGGGTGGCGAAGGTCCCGGCCTTGAGGCGGAAGAGCAGGATGGCGGAGGCGAGTGCCAGAACCAGTGCGGCGGGGTCGATCGTTGCCCATTCGGGTGATACGACCGCGAAGGGTCCGGCTCGGACCGTGTCCACGCGGGCGAAGAGCACATGCAGCGCAAACCAGATCGCGAGATTGAGGATCACTCCGGTCACCGCTGCCGAAATCGCCGCAAGCGCGCTGGCCAGGGCCTTGTTCTCCCTGAGCTTCTCGATCCATGGCGCGCCGAGGAAAATCCACAGGAAGCACGGCACGAAGGTCACCCATGTCGTGAGGATCGCGCCCGTGATGCCACCCGCCAGCGGCGGCAGGCCACCGGGATTGCGGTAGGCCGCCATGAAGCCGGTGAAGGTGAGCACCAGCACCAGCGGCCCCGGCGTCGTCTCGGCGAGCGCCAGCCCGTCGAGCATCTCGCCCGGCCGCAGCCAGTGATAATGATCCACCGCCTGCTGGGCGACATAGGAGAGCACGGCATAGGCGCCGCCGAAGGTCACCACCGCCATCTTGGAAAAGAAGCTGCCGATCTCCGAGTATTGTCCGGGATTGCCCGCCATCCAGATGAGGACGAAGGGCAGCGCCCATAAAGCGCCCCAGAGAATGACGGCAGCCAGCGCGCCTTTCGGCGAGGCGCGATGGTCCGTACGCAGGTTGTCGGCGACTTCGACCGCTGCGCCATGCCCGATTGCCGGCGTCTTGGCGCCGGTCCGGAACAGGACATAGCCGGCGATACCCGCCAGCAGGATCACCAGCGGGAAGGGCGCGTTCATGAGGAAAAGCGCGAGGAACGCGAAGAGCGCGATCGCCCTCATGGCATTGGTCTTCAGCGACCTTTTGCCGATCCTGATCACCGCTTCGATGACGATGGCAAGCACCGCCGCCTTCAGCCCGAAGAACAGGCTGCCGAGCCAATCGGTCTGCCCCCACAGCGCGTAAGCCGTGGACAAGCCCAGCATGACGAGAAAGCCAGGCAGCACGAACAGCGTTCCGGCCACCACGCCGCCGCGCCAGCCATGCATGAGCCAGCCGATATAGGTCGCCAGCTGCTGCGCCTCAGGCCCCGGCAGCAGCATGCAGAAATTCAGCGCATGCATGAAGCGGCTCTCGGATATCCAGCGCCGCTCGTCGACCAGTTCCTTGTGCATCAGCGCGATCTGGCCCGCCGGTCCACCGAAGGAGAGAAACCCGATCTTCGCCCAGACACGGGTCGCTTCGGAGAAGGATGGAGCCTCGGCCGGAGCTGCCTGCTCCGGACGGGCCGCGGTTTCAACGCCCACGATCATGGCTTGGCCCGCCTCGGCGCGTGCGCTTCCCAAGTGTGGCGCTCTTCCGTCGCGTCGCGCGCCCAGCGATAGAAGGCGTCATAGACCAGCATGCCGTCTTCCAATTGCGCAAGGTCGCTCGAATGCATGCGGGAGAGGCCGAGCGACACCGCCAGCAGCCCCGCGGCCTGGGGTGCGAGATCGTGGCGATCCGTGTCGGCTCCGCGCACAACCTCGGCAAGCCGATGGAGTGCGGGAATGTCGAGCGCGAATTCCTCGATCATGGTGTCGAAGGTGCAGGTCTCGCCGCGATGGCTCCAGAAGACGCCCTCGATGTCGAAGGGCGTGGCGCCGAACTTCTCGGTTACCGCCTCGACCTCGGACGCGGTGACGAACAGGAACCTTGCCTGCGGATCGACGAAACGCCGGATCAGCCAGGGGCAGGCGATGCGGTCGATCTTCGGACGCGAGCGGGTGACCCAGAGCGTGGCGCCGGTCACCGCGCCGCCAGGAATCCGCGCCACCGGCACCATCGGCAGGCCGGCCTCGATCCAGGCTTCCGTGCCGCCGTCGAGAACTTCCGCTGATGCGCCGGCGAGCCTGAGGAAGGCCGCCACGCCCTCGGAGAGCTTCTTGCCGCGCTTGCAGGACACGACGACCTGGGTTCCAGCAAAATTGCGGGCCCAGGTATCGGCGGTGGAATAATCAAGTCGGGTCGAGGAGGGGATGAGCGATGGAACCGCGGCGAAATCGTCGTCGTCGCGTACGTCAATGATAACAGGGGATTGGGGTGTGCCGATGAGCTTGAAAAGCTTGTCGACCGAAATCAAACCAAAGTTCGCCATGGGTTTGCTCCGCAATTGGAAATCGGGATGCGAAACTGCAGCATGACGCCTCGTGGAGTATTCGCACACTCCATGGGCAATGTCTTGCGGCAAATGAGGCTCGATGTCAACGCTGGCTGGAGACGAGTGTGGCAGTCGCGGGAGGGATTTGCACGGCTGCAGGTCTGTGGCATCATGCAATGAATATTGGAGCACGACGATGTCTTCTGTAGCCCATATGATGCCTGACGAAGTAGCCGTCGAAACCGCCGAGGGAGTAATGGGCGGAGAGCCGGTGATCTCAGGCACGCGCGTACCCGTCGAGACGATCCTGATTTACCTCAAGACTGGAAGCTCGGCGCGTGAAATTTACGAGGATTTCCCAACCCTGCCCGCCGGCAGCGTCGAGGCAGCAAGAGCTTGGGCGATACGTACGCTCGGAAAACACTGGCAGGATAAGCTCGGCCGAAACGGCTTTGCGCGTTGACGCTTAAATTCTTCATTGATGAATGTGTATTGTGTTTGCATGTGGCAACGGCGGTTGCCGCGAGTTAAGCCCCTCCCCCTTGTGGGGAGGGGTTTGGGGCGGGGTCTTGATGTAATGAGGGCACTTCCATGCCGCATTCCAATGTCGAACCGGAAACGCGAAAGCGCGCACGAGCGCTACGCCATGATCGGACCAAGGCCGAACAGCGAATGTGGAACATGCTCCGCGACCTCAAGCCGTATGGCGCCCGGTTCCGGCGTGAGACACCCATCGGTCCCTATATCGCGGATTTTGCTTGGCTGTCGGTCCGCGTGATCGTCGAGGTCGATGGGGACACGCACGAGACGGCGCATGGTAAGGCGCACGATATAAAGAGGGATGCCTTCCTGAAGGCGCAGGGCGTCACTGTGCTCCGGTTCGACAATGGACAGGTGATCGATGGACCTGACCATGTGTTCATTGAGATCGAACGCAGTCTGCGGCATCTGCTCAAAGGGTATCCGGAGGACCCTGTACCGTTTTGAAGAAAGACCCCGCCCCAAACCCCTCCCCACAAGGGGGAGGGGCTTAACCTGCCGCCTTGCCCTGCCCAGATCAATGTCACAATGTGGGGCGATGCGGGTGTCATAGGTGGTCTGACAATCCGGGACCAGCACCTCCAGCAGAACGGCGCGCAGGGCAGGTCCGTCGCGTTCACCATTCCGTCAAAAATATTTCACAGGCCGATCCTTGACTCACGAACACGTGAAGCCTAAATCCACGCCGCTAGCACTCCAAGGAGACGAGTGCTAACAATCCATTCATCCGGAGAAGACCCGGCAATCTATTTGATCGAGGAAACTAACGATGGCAGACATCAATTTCCGTCCGCTCCATGACCGCGTCGTCGTACGCCGCGTGGAATCCGAAGAAAAGACCAAGGGCGGCATCATCATCCCCGACACCGCCAAGGAAAAGCCGCAGGAAGGCGAAATCGTCGCTGTCGGCTCCGGCATTCGTGACGACAAGGGCTCGCTCGTTGCTCTTGATGTCAAGGCCGGCGACCGCGTTCTGTTCGGCAAGTGGTCGGGCACCGAAGTCAAGGTGAACGGCGAAGACCTTCTGATCATGAAGGAATCCGACATCATGGGCGTTATCGGCTGATTGCCGTATCCCTTCAATCCATGACAACCAATGGGCACTGAGCCCGGGAGTTTTCTAAAATGGCTGCAAAAGAAATCAAGTTTGGCCGCACCGCACGCGAAAAGATGCTGCGCGGCGTCGACATTCTCGCTGACGCGGTGAAGGTCACCCTCGGTCCCAAGGGCCGCAACGTCATCATCGACAAGTCCTTCGGCGCTCCGCGCATCACCAAGGACGGCGTCTCGGTCGCCAAGGAAATCGAACTTGAAGACAAGTTCGAGAACATGGGCGCCCAGATGGTCCGCGAAGTCGCTTCGAAGACCAACGACATCGCTGGTGACGGCACCACGACCGCGACGGTTCTCGCCGCCTCGATCATCCGCGAAGGCAACAAGGCCGTTGCCGCCGGCATGAACCCGATGGACCTCAAGCGCGGCATCGACCTCGCTGTCTCCGAAGTCGTCAAGGATCTCGCCCGCAAGGCCAAGAAGATCTCGACCTCGGAAGAAGTCGCACAGGTCGGCACGATCTCCGCAAACGGCGACAAGCAGGTCGGTCTCGACATTGCCGAAGCCATGCAGAAGGTCGGCAATGAAGGCGTCATCACGGTTGAAGAAGCCAAGACCGCCGAAACCGAACTCGAAGTCGTCGAAGGCATGCAGTTCGATCGCGGCTACCTCTCGCCGTATTTCGTGACCAACGCCGAGAAGATGGTCGCCGATCTCGACGACGTCTACGTGCTGCTGCACGAAAAGAAGCTCTCGAACCTCCAGGCCATGCTGCCGGTGCTCGAAGCTGTCGTCCAGACCTCGCGTCCGCTGCTCATCATTGCTGAAGACGTCGAAGGCGAAGCCCTTGCAACGCTCGTCGTCAACAAGCTCCGTGGCGGCCTCAAGATCGCTGCCGTCAAGGCTCCCGGCTTCGGCGACCGCCGCAAGGCCATGCTCGAAGACATCGCCATCCTGACCGGCGGCACCGTGATCTCCGAAGACATCGGCATCAAGCTCGAAAACGTGACCCTCGACATGCTGGGCCGCGCCAAGAAGGTGTCGATCACCAAGGAAAACACCACGATCGTCGACGGTGCCGGCCAGAAGTCCGACATTGAAGGCCGCGTCACCCAGATCAAGGCGCAGATCGAGGAAACCACCTCCGACTACGACCGCGAAAAGCTGCAGGAACGTCTTGCCAAGCTCGCTGGCGGCGTTGCCGTGATCCGCGTCGGCGGCTCGACGGAAGTCGAAGTCAAGGAAAAGAAGGACCGCATCGACGACGCGCTCAACGCGACCCGCGCTGCCGTTCAGGAAGGCATCGTTGCCGGTGGTGGCGTCGCTCTTCTCCGCTCCTCGACCAAGATCACCTCCAAGGGTGAGAACGACGACCAGGAAGCCGGCATCAACATCGTTCGCCGCGCTCTGCAGTCGCTGGTTCGCCAGATCGCCGAGAACGCCGGTGACGAAGCTTCGATCGTCGTGGGCAAGATCCTCGAAAAGAACGAAGAGAACTTCGGCTACAACGCCCAGACCTCTGAATATGGCGACATGATCACCATGGGCATCGTCGACCCGGTCAAGGTTGTCCGCACCGCGCTGCAGAACGCTGCTTCTGTCGCCTCGCTGCTGATCACCACCGAAGCGATGATCGCCGAGCTGCCGAAGAAGGATGCCGCTGGCGGCATGCCGGGCGGCATGGGCGGCATGGGTGGAATGGACATGATGTAATAGGCCACGGCCTATTATCATCGTCTAATGTAATTGGGGCGTCCTTCGAGGCGCCTCTTTTCGTTTGAGCAAGGTCATGTGCTATCTGCATGCGCGAAAAGGTTCATTGGGTGCGGAAAGAGAAATAACGAGGCCGTTTACTCTGGCTAGTGATCAAGTATTTTTTACTAAAGTATAAGGCGCGGGGATTCTCTATTGCCGAGCGGATGAAAGCTCCTATAAGAATTGCCTTCGATTCGAGGAAATGGGGTCCGGATACCTGCCATCCAGCTGAATGGGAGGCCAAAAACATGACATAGTATCATGTTTTATGGTCGCGCTCGGAAGAGTGCTGTTGTTCTGCAGACTATTGGGTGAATGTGTCATTGAATCAGCGCAATCTTGCCGCCAACAGGGCAAGCTTACTTATTGACCATGAGTAAAGCAGAGAGTTCGCGGCAAGTCGGCGGAAAAGGGGCGGGGGCAGGCAGTGTTCAGAATATCCAAGGTGAAAGCGCCTGCATTGCAGATTCCGCAGGAACGCCTTGAAAGCGGTTTCGAGCCGTCAGCCCTCGACAAGTTCTGCGTCACCGACGAATGGAGCGGTGATCTGGCCAATGGCCTGTTCCAGCTCGGAACACTCAGCGAGCAATTGCATGGACTTGCAGGCGGAGAGTGCGGCCTGCTGACCCTGCTGCGCTGCTACGATGCGGCGGACAGGATCAGCATTCTCGAACTGCTCGAGAATGCCTCTTCGTCGGCCTCGTCCTTCTGCTTCTCCACTCACATCGTCACCGGACCAGGTGAGCGCCAGCCGCTGGTCTGCATCGGCGAATCCAGCGGCTTCGGCGAGCATAACAATGGCCGCATGTCCGGCGTGTTCATCTTTCCCCGTATGCCCGTCGAGACCTCGGGCCATTGACCCCAGTCCGATGTGAAGGATGGCTGTGGCCATGACCTCACGCGCAAGGATCGGCATTCTTTTCCTGCATGCGCTGCCACTGGACGGCAGGATGTGGTCGGCGCAGGCGAGCCTTCTTCCGGGTTCGACATATGCGCCGACGCTCTACCGATATGGCGATACCATGCGCGCCTGGGCGACCGCCGCGCTGAGCCCGGTGAAGGAGGAGCGGATCATTGTCGTCGGAAACTCCGTCGGCGGGTCCTGTGCCCTTGAAGTGGCAAGCATCGCGCCCGAGCGCGTTGCGGCGCTTGTGCTGGTTGGCACCAACGCCCGGCACCGGCCGAATCCCGAACTTCATGCCCGTGCATTGCATATTCTGGACGAGGCGGGCGTCGAAGCGGCGTGGGCGACCTTTTGGAACCCACTCTTTGCAGATGTCAGTACCGAGGCGAGATCGCGGGCGCATCAACTCGCGCTCAGCCATCCCTCGGAAGATATTGCGCGTGGCGTCAGCGTGTTTCACACGCGGCCAAACCGGGAGGCGTTGCTCTCGGAACTGGAAATCCCGGTCGTCTTCGTTACCGGTGCGGACGACACTGCACCCGGCGTGGAATCCTCGGCGCGACAGACCGGGCTCACCCGGAATGGCCGACTGCACGTGATCGAGGATTGCGGGCATTATGTGCCGATGGAACGTCCCGAGGCGCTCAATGCAATCCTGCGCGAGGTGATCGCGCAGGTAGAAGTCGGCTAGCGACGAAGGTAAATGCGATCAGCCCCGCGCCGGAATGTTGACTGCCTTCTGGCTGGCCGGTCGTTCCTCGCAGCGCTTTACGTAATCCAGCACCTTGGGAAAATCCTTAATGCCGACCAACTCGCCGGCGCCGTAGAAGCCGTTGATGGTGCGGAGCCAGGGCCAGAGCGCGATGTCGGCGATCGTGTAGGCGCTGCCCATCATGTAGTCGCGGCCGGTGAGCCGGCCTTCGATGACGCCGAGCAGGCGCCTGGCTTCGTCGAGATAGCGCTGGCGCGGGCGGGGATCCACGATGTCCTTGCCAGCGAATTTCACGAAGTAGCCGACCTGGCCGAACATCGGGCCGGGACCGCCCATCTGGAACATCACCCATTGCAGGGTCTCGTAGCGGCCTGCGGCGTCCTGGGGGATGAACTTGCCGGACTTTTCGGCGAGATAGAAGAGGATGGCGCCGCTCTCGAACAGCTCCAGCGGCTTTCCATCGGGACCGTTGGGATCGATGATCGCGGGGATCTTGTTGTTGGGATTGAGCGACAGGAATTCCGGCGTCAGCTGGTCGTTGCTGCTGAAATTGACGAGATGCGGTTCATAGGCGAGGCCGGTCTCTTCGAGCATGGCCGAGACCTTGATGCCATTCGGCGTGGGCAGCGAATAGAGCTGGATCACGTCGGGATTGGCGGCGGGCCAGCGCTGGGTGATCTTGAAGGAGGAGAGGTCGGCCATGCAGGGGTCCTTGTGGGTGCGGAAAAGTATGGTGCCGGCAACATAATTACTCGTATCGGCCGCGACAAGCGACAGATGCCCAATTCCAGCCACATTTCAAGAGGGATGTCGTTCAATATTAGTGCACGATATGTGCATCATTTGCGCTCTATCGTAAACAACCAAGACGTGGTTGAAGGGCTCCAACGAATTCAACGGAGCAACCCCGATGTCCAAGTCAATTCTCATTCTCGTCGCCCGCATTCTCCTTTCCTTCATCTTCATCCTGTCCGGCTTCAGCAAGCTGGCCGATCCGGCCGCGACTGCCGGTATGATCACCGGCGCAGGCTTGCCCGGCGCCTCCGCTCTCGCTTATCTCGCCGGTCTCTTCGAGCTTGTCGCGGGCCTCGCCGTTCTCGTCGGTTTCCAGACCACGATCGCCGGTTGGGCACTTGCGCTGTTTTGCATTTTCACCGGCGCCGTCTTCCACAGCGGCACTGTCGCCATTGAAGGCTGGCCGGAAGGCGCGCTCGGCTGGATCAACACACTGAACCAGATTATGATGATGAAGAATTTCACGCTGGCCGGCGCCTATGTCCTGCTCGCCACCGTCGGTGCCGGTGCGATTTCCATCGATGCCCGCCGCGGTGTGGCTCAGCCCGCGCTCGCCTGATACCTGACATCTCCAGTCAAAACCCGCCGGAGCGATCCGGCGGGTTTTTCTTGTGCCTAGAGAATATTGGGCACGCCGACCACGGCAAACGGATCGCGGGGATGGACCGTGGCGGTGCCGAAGCGCAGAAGGTCGCGCCGGCCGTGGATATCGGCGATCTCCTCGGCGATCTCGCGGATCGTCACCGCCCGGCCGGAACAGATATTGACCACGCCGGCCTGCTGGCTCTCCACTACGCGTGCGATCATGCTGCCTGCCTCCGCCACGTCGAGAAAGTCCCTGATCTTGTCGCCCGAGGAAAGCTCGACCGTTTCTCCACCGGCAAGCTTCCGGTGCAGCATCGGAAACAACCGTGCGGGGTGTTCGCCCACGCCGAAGAGATAGAACAGCCGCGCCCATGTCAGTTGCGTGGCGCTTCCCGCGAACCGCCGCTCCAGCATGTGATAGAGCGCGAGCTTTGCGGCGGCATAGAGCGTCACCGGACCGAGGGCCGCATCCGCCGTGATCTGGTCATTGGGCAGGCGATATTCGAAACAGGTGCCGATGCCGATGAATTGCCCGACCCCGGCGCGTCTCGCCGCATCCGCCAGTCTGAGACTACCCGCGACGCAATCCACATTGCGCGATGAATCGAGATATTTCCCCGGCTCGACATACCAGGCGGCATGGATCACCGTATCGACGCCTGCCATATGCGCCGCCCACCAGTCCTCGCTTTCGGCGAAAAGATCCGGCGTTTCGATGACATCGGCCTCATCCGCGCCCATGCCGGAACGCTCCAGCCCGCCAGGTCGCATGGTCACGACAAGCCGATGTCCGGCCTCGATCAGCGCGCGCGCCACCTGCCGTCCGACGAAGCCCGACGCTCCGGTGAGCAGGATTCTCTTTTTCATGTCATCCTTCTCGATGGGCGAATCGCCAGCGACATTAGCCACGGGCAAGCCGCCATGGAATATCAGAGTAGCCGATGAGCCGCTCAAAAGGATGGCATGATGGAATACGCGCTTGACAGCAGGCTGGTCGCCGATCTCGGCATGAACAACGGCGACGACACCGGCTTCTACCTGCGCAAGGGTTTCAAGGTCGTGGCGCTGGAGGCCAATCCGGGACTCTGCCGTAAGGCCGAGGCGCGCTTCGTCGATGCGATCGCCGAGGACAAGCTCGCCATCGTCAACGCCGCGATCTGGGACCAGTCCGGCGAGGTGACCTTCCACGTCAATCTCGACAACGACCACTGGAGTTCGATCGAGACCGGCTGGGCCGGCCGCGACAATAGCGCGACACAGCCGATCACCGTGCGCTCGATGACGCTGGGCGAACTGTTCGCCGAGCACGGCGTGCCGTATTATCTCAAGATCGATGTCGAGGGCGTCGACCTCCAGGTGCTGGAACAGCTCACGTCGCTGCCATTGCTCCCCGCCCGGGTCAGCGTCGAGGATTGCCGCTTCGGCTTCCAGTATCTCGATATCCTCGCCTCGGCGGGCTATAACGGCTTCAAGCTGCTCGACCAGTCGACCGTGCCGGATTTGCAGGATGAGACGAGCGGCGCGGCGTTTCCCAAGGGTGCGTCAGGTCCGTTGGGCGATGAGATCGACGGTGAATGGCTGTCGCACGAGAACATCGTCGCGCTCTACGCCTCTGTTGTGCGCGACCGCGAAGGCAACCGCATCGCCGACCGGACCCATTGGTGGGATATCCATGCGGCCCGGCTCTAGCTCCGGGCAAGTGTGTTCATTGTAGTTGAACGGTCACAGACAGAGGAATCCGATTGGCCCAGTTGGCGGCAAGCAAGAACAGCATCGGCACCGGGCGATACCGCGCCCGGCACTTCGCCGCGCCGCCCTCTGCTGGTGAAGCCTTAGCCTTGCTCGACGAGATCGCCGCCTCCAGGCCGGATTTCCCCACCGTGCCAACCGACATGCCGCTCGCCCTCTATGGTGCCGGCAATCTCGGCCAGATGGCGCGGGAATTCCTCGCCGAGGTCGGCCGGGATTTCGATTTCGTCATCGATCGCAACGCGGATGCACTCAGCGAAAATCCCCTGTGGCGCGACAAGCCGGTCTATGCGCCGGATGCCGTGCCCGCCCATCTCAAGCAGAGCCATCTCGTACTGGTCACGGTCGTCACCGCGCCCTATGTGCCGCTGGAAGCGATGCTCGACGATCTCGGATTCGCGCATGTCGCACCCTTCTACGATTTCGCCGAGAATTTTCGCGCCGTCCATTCGCTGTCCAACGGCTGGTATGCGCCGCCGCTGTCAGACGCGGACCATCGGAATGCCGCCCGCGTACTCTCGGGCTTCGCCGACGACGCGTCTCGTGCGCACCACCTACAGTTCCTCGCCTGGCGGCAATTGCGGCAGGAGTGGATATTTGATGGCACCGTGGTCGCCAACCACAACCGCTTCTTCATCCCCGAAGTGCTGCACGCGCTGGAGCCCGACCCCGTCTTCTTCGATGGCGGCGCCCACCATGGCAGCGTTTCTCTAGCGCTCGATGGCTTGCGCCCGGACTGGCGCCAAATCATCGCGGTCGAGCCGGATGCAGCCAATCGCGCGGTGCTCGAAAAGACATTCAACGATCATTGGCGGGATGATCGTCGCACCCGGATCATCTGCGACGCACTCGGCGCCGAACCAGGTGAAGCGCGCTTCCATTCAGGCCTCGGCTATGCCTCCCAGATCTCGCCGATCGGACAAGATACAGTCACGCTCGCCACCCTCGATACGCTGGAAATCGAGCCGACCTTCGTCAAGCTGCATCTCGAAGGCGGCGAGCTCGATGCGTTGAAAGGCGGCCTCGAGACGTTCCGCCACGCCCGGCCGATCATCGCCGCAACCGTCTATCACAATGCCGATGGCATCTGGAAAACGCCGCTCTGGCTGATGGAAAACCTTGAGGCTTACCGCATCCTGTTTCGCACCCACAGCTGGTGCGGCACGGGCGCGGTCGTCTATGCCATTCCGAACGAGAAAACTGATACGTGACGCCGCGGCCGCGAGACTCCGATCAGAGTCCGTGCCGGCGAGAATAGGGAGAATGACCTTGGATCCTGTCGAACATTTCCGCACCCTCGTCGAGGGCAATATCAAGGGCATCGGCGAGGATACGTCCTTCAAGGCGCTGACGCTCAACTGGCTGATGGCCGCCATCGGCCACGGCTACGCCCAGAATTTCACCTGGCTCGGCCGGCCGGTGATCCAGGTGCCGCAGGATCTCTATGCGATCCAGGAGCTGATCTGGACCTGCCGTCCGGACCTGATCATCGAGACCGGCATCGCCCATGGCGGCTCGCTGGTGATGAGCGCTTCAATGCTGGCGATGCTCGACTATTGCGATGCCGTCGAAGCCGGCACCGTGCTCGACCCGCGCGCCGGCCGCCGCAAGGTCGTCGGCGTCGACATTGACATCCGCCCGCATAACCGCTCGGCAATCGACGCGCATCCGATGCGCCACAAGATCGAACTGCTGCAGGGCTCATCGGTGGCGCCCGAGATCATGGAACAGGTCGCCAAACTTGCCGAGGGTTATGAGCGAGTCATGGTCTTCCTCGATTCCAACCATACCCATGAGCACGTGCTCGCGGAACTGGAACTCTACGCGCCGTATGTCAGCCCGGGTTCCTATTGTGTCGTCTGGGATACCGGCGTCGAGGACCTGCCCGAGGGCGCTACATCGGATCGCCCTTGGGGCAAAGGCGACAACCCGAAGACCGCCGTCTGGGAATACCGCAAGCGGCTCGCCAATGAAGGCCGCACCGCGCGTGACGGCGGCAAGCTGAATTTCGATATCGACCTGAGGATCGAGAACAAGATCACGATCACGGCCGCGCCAGATGGGTTCTTGAAGCGGGTGTGAATGGTTGCCCCTCACCCCAGCCCTCTCCCCGTAAGAACGGGGCGAGGGGGCGCTGGGCGCCCAGCCTTGCCACGAGCTCAACGTTGGCGGGAGCAGGGGTCCAGGCACGACTCCCTTCTCCCCGCCTGCGGGAGAAGCAACCATGTCATTTTTATTGTGGAACCCAAGGCGTATCGCGCAGGATGACGAGGTTTGCGGCCTCGATGAGCTTTCGCATGATGGCGACGAGGATGAG
This sequence comes from Rhizobium sp. LjRoot254, assembly GCF_964254105.1. Lineage (NCBI taxonomy): Bacteria > Pseudomonadati > Pseudomonadota > Alphaproteobacteria > Hyphomicrobiales > Rhizobiaceae > Rhizobium > Rhizobium sp. LjRoot254. The sequence continues at coordinate 262,166 of NZ_CAXUSM020000001.1, forward strand.
CTTGGGCGGTTTTCCGGCGGCAGCCAGGCGTTGGGCGAAGCTGCGATGGCCGGGATCGCATCGTTTGGCGGCAAGAGCAGCCATGTAGAGCAGTTTTCGAGGCCTGCGGCGGCCTCCGGCAATGAAGCGCTGGCCCTTTCGCTCGCCGGAATCGCGGTCGAACGGCGCAACACCGACCAGGGCGGCGGCCTGTCCGCGCTTCATCGCGCCCAGTTCGGGCATCCGGATCAGCAGGCTCAGCGCCACGATGGAACCGACACCAGGCAAGGAGTTGAGCAGGGCGAGCCGCCGGGCGAGGTCGGGCCAGAGCCGGACGCGGGCCATGATGTCGGCGACAATCCTGGCCTTTCGCGCCAGCAGGATGGTCAACTGGGCGCGGGCATCCTCAATCAGGTCGGGCAGGCTCAGATGCTCCATCTGGGTCTTCAGCAGCGTTGCAAGCTCGCTGGCTTGCTCATAGGCCGTCAGTCGCTCGGCCAGTTCGGCAAGGCGCGGATCGGCGGCGGCTCTGACGCTCTCGACCTGGGCCGTGGCGCAGGCGATCAGCCGGGCGTCGATGCGATCATTCTTGGCCCGCAGGCGCTTGATGCGGGCAAACAGCCTGACCTCGATGGGCTGGTGCACGACCACCTCAAGCGCTGCGTCGCGCAAGGCTTTGACGATGGCGCGCTCATAACCGCCGGTGGCCTCCAGTCCGACGCGCCCGGCGCCCTGGGCACAAAGCCAGTCGATCAGCTCGCCATGTCCGGCCGGCGTGTTGGCCACCCGAACCATCGCCTCCGAGCCGTGGATCGCCGCGTCCAGCCAGAGCTTGGCGACATCGACCCCGGCGCTAAATGTGTTAGACTTCGATATGTTCATCGATCCCTCCTTGTGGCTCCGGACCCGATCGTCCCTGCAACCATCCGGATCAGTGAACAGCCGACGGCGACCCAGCTTCTCCACAGCCCAAAGGGCTCTGATGCCAACGGTCCCTCCGACGGTGGTCCGCCTGGTGCGTCAACATCAGGCGGACAAACCGGACAAAACCAACTTTACCAGAAATTCAACACACAAGATGCCGGCAGGCAGATGAGGGGCGATCCTCTCTGGCAGCTAAGCCGCCACCCCCGACACAACCCTGACATTCTCGAAATCAATCACCAGGTTCTCGACCGGCAACAGAATTCCTCCGACCATGTCGTAATACTCGGCAGGCGTGGCCGCAGTCTCGTAGGCGTCCGAAAGGTAGAGCTTGCCCTCAAGCATCCCACCGAACGCCTGCGGCGCCTCGCGATCCTTCCATACCGGTCGGAAATACTTGGCAAACCTGCCGCCCTGCCATTTCGCGAAGACCTCGCGATAGGCCGCCGACGACACCTCGAATTCCTCCCGCGTCGGATAACCCTCGCACTGGATGGCGCATGACCTGGCGAAATTCTTCTCGAAGCCCGCGAAGTCGTATCCATATTCCTTGGCGAACCAGTGCTGCGTCATGCCGATGCAGGCGGTGACGCCATGATGGGCGCGGAAGGGGAAATCCCTGTAGCATTCCCAGTCGTCGATCGGGTTCTTGTGTTCCCTATGGAAGGCTTCGAGCTTCTTCTTCGCGTCCTTGAGATCGTTGACTGCGGCCGTGTTGCTCAGCGGGCAGGCGCCCATGACCGACAGCGGCCGGCGGCAATGCACGAAGCGCTTGCCGTGCATGATCAGCTTATAAATGTTGTCGTAGTCGACGATCGGGTGCTCGAAATAGCGATTGGTCTTCGAGAGCGACTTGATCCGCTCCATCAGCACCCGCGAGACCGCGCCATGATAGATGCCGAAACCGCAGCCCAGCACCTCGCGGGCATGGTCCCAGCGAAAGGCGCGCTCCTTGAGCTGGTCCTTGGGCACTTCATGGATTTCGGTTAGCAGTTGCACGACATTGGAGTAGGGCGGCTTGCCCGGATAGGGCCAGGTGAAGAACAGCCGCGCCCAATCCAGTGCCTCGACATCGGGCATCTCGGCCTCAATCCGTGTGAGCAGGCCCGCGACATCTGGATCGATATGGTCGTCGTCGCCGATCACCGAGATCCAGCGCCCGGTGGTCGCCTGCAGTGCCACTTCCCAATTGTCCACCATCGGCCGCACCGTGGCGCCGGAGGGCACATATTTGACGCGCGGATCGGCGAGATAGGGCTGGATGAAAGCATCCATAACGGAGGCATCGTCGGAATTATCGACGAAGACCAGCTCGATATCGGAGCGCAGGGAGGCTGTCAGCGCCCGGATGGTCGCCTGGAAATAGACCTGACGGTTGCGCGAGGGCACGCAGATGGAAAGTGTGGGAACATGGGTCATGATATGGCTCCGTTGGCGGGAGCGTAGAGCGGGTTGCTTTTCTGAACCTGTCGGAGGTTGTCAGGCGGCGCTCACCATCGGCGCCAGATGCTTTGCCCGGTCGAATTGATATTTGAGTTCCGAGGGTGGTTCCAGGACCGACTGGGCGATCCCGTAGAACTCCGCCGGCGTCCGGCATGCCGCGATCGTCTCGTCGATAAAGAGATATTGGCCGCGCAAGCCGGTATAGACGCCGGAATTCCGACGCGGCAGGAAGCACGGATTGAATGCCGCGAGAAACCGCCCGCCCTGCCATTTTGAGAGGGCGTCCCGGCATTGCGCCGCGTGCCGGTCGAAGCCTGCTTTGTCCTCGGCGTGGCCGCAGTCGATGGCCAGCGCATGGGTGAAATTTTCCTCCCAGCCGTCGAAGCGGATGCCGTATTTCGTCTTGAACCAATGCTGCGCGGCCAGGATCGAAGAGGCCACGCCGAGCCTGCTGGTGAACGGAAAGGCCGGGTCCTCGAAGGATGACGCTTCCCGCCCTGACATCTCGTCATGAATCTCGCCAACCCGGTCGAAACGTCCGACCGCCGCCGAGTTGCTGGCCGAGGTCGTGCCGAGCACCGAGAAAGGCCGGTCGACATAGACCAGTTCCCGCGCGGTCAGCAGAAGCTTGAACGAACAGTCGAAATCCACCGTCGGGTGCTCGAAATAGCGGCCGCAAAAGGTTGTCCGGATTCGTTCCATCACGTCCCGGCGCACCGCGCCATGGTAGGCGCCGAAAGCGACCTTCGGAATCGGCGCCGCGCCTTCCCAGAGAAACATCGTCCGGAACTGCTTGTCGCGATCGGCGAGCGTCACGCTGTTGCCGAGCGAGAGGCAGGTGTTGCCGCGAAACGGCCGGTATTCCGGCCATTTGAAGCTCATCCGGTTCCAACCCACCGCGTCGACCGTCGGCCGGCGTATGGCGATCTCGGCAATCGTGTCGATGACATCGGGATCGACATAGTCATCGTCGCCGATGAAGACGATCCACTCGCCGGATGCCGCCGCTATCGTCCGATCCCAGTTGTCCTGAATCGGCAACGGATGGTCCGAGGACTTGAGGTAGCGAATGCGCGGATCGCGGAGACTGGCGATGAAGGCATCCATAACAGCGCCGTCATCGGAATTGTCGGCGAAGACGAACTCCACGTCGCCCCGTGGATTGGCCAAGAGGTCGCGGATCGTCTGCCGGAACGAGACCTGCCGGTTGCGCGATGGGACACAGATGGAAAGCCGGGGGCTCATGGGAAACTCCGTTCGCGGTCACCCTAACCGCGATGACTTTCACGGGGCTTGAGTGCTCCCGGACCGACCGCCATTTGCAGACCGGCATCAGCCGAAGGTCGGTCGGTCCTAGAAAGTGAATTCGATCTGCGCCCGTTCGGGCAGGATGTCCTGCAGCACGCGGTAGAACTGTGCCGGGGTTTCCGCGCCCGCGACCTCCTGGCTGATATGAAGGGTATCTTGGAGCAGCCCCCAATAGGGATCACGCGTCGCGGCGCCGACGAATTTGGGCTCGAACAGATGCAGGTACTTGCCGCCTTCCCAGGCTTCGAACGCCGCCCGGATGCGGGCGACATGGCGGGCATATTCCTCCGGTTCGAGCCAGAGCTGGCATTCGGTGGAGACTGCACGGGCGAAATTGGCCTCCCAGCCGGCATGCTCATAGCCGTATTTCTGCTTGAACCAGAATTGCGCCGCCATGATATTGCCGGCGACGCCCGTTTCCGCAGTGAAGGGAAAGCCTGCGCCCAGCACCGCCTCTTCGAACTCCGTGCCGTATTCCTGCCGATGCGCATCGACGGCTTGCCGCATCCGGCCTGCATCGCCGACCGCAGCCGAATTGCTGCTCTTCGCCACGCCTGGTATCGACATCGGCCGGTTGATGTAGACGAGGTTCTCCACGGTCGCGAGCATCTTGTGCGAGAAGTCGTAATCGACCGTCGGGTGCTCGAAATAGCGGCCCGAGAAGCGGCCTTTTACCCGGTCCAGCGAATGGCGCGCCACCGCGCCGTGATAGACGCCATAGGGACATTGCGGCATGTAGCTCGCGCCATGCCAGCCGAACAGACGGCCGGTTATCTGGCCGAGCGGGTGGCGCATGATGCGATTGGCAAGCGAGAACGGGACCGACTTGGTGTCCGTCCGCGCCGACCGCCACTGGAACGGCGCGCGGTTCCAGCCGATCGCATCGACTGCCGCGTCGCGCGCCTCGATATCGAGGATGTAGTCGGCAAGATCAGGATCGACGTAATCATCGTCGCCGATCACACAGACCCATGCGCCGCTGGCGGCGGAGACGGTGCGTTCCCAGTTGTCGGCCATGGAGAGCGGTGACGGCTGCGACCGCAGATAGACCACGCGCACATCATTCAACCCGCGCATAAAACCGTCCATCACATCAGGATCGTCGGAATTGTCGGCGAACACGAATTCCACGTCGGTGCGCGGATTGGCCGTCAGGTCCGATATCGTCTGGCGGAAGCAGTCCTGCCGATTGCGCGAGGGTACGCAGATCGAGAGTTTCGGGACATCAGGCATCGGGCAGTTTGAAGACCTGGATCGCCGGCACCGCCACGGGTGCGGTATCCGAATCGGCCGGCGCGATCTCGGTCGCCGGCGCCCCGGTCACATCTCCCGGAGCCTTGGCACGGCTGTCGCGAACTTCCCACCCCAGGCGGTTATATAGGAAAGCTGTGCCCTGATCTCGGTCTCGATATTCCATGGCAGTATGACCACCCTGTCCGGTTGTTCGGCCTTGAGCCGTGCTTCGTCCACGACCGGAATGCGACTCCCCGGCAGGTACTGGCCCTGCTTGGCAGGGTTCTTGTCCACCACGAAGGAGATCAGGTCGGGTTTGATGCCGCCGAAATTCAGGAGCGTGTTGCCTTTCGCGGCGGCTCCGTAAGCGGCGACCTTCAGACCCTTCCTGCGGCAGTCGATCAGGTATTCGACGAAATCGTTCCGGACCCGCTCAGCGGCGGCCTGGAAGCCCTCGTAAAATGCCTTGGCGCGCATGCCGGCCTTTTCCTCGGTCTCGCGCATCCTAGCCACGGATGCTTGCACCGGCCTTGTTTTCGCGTCCGCCCGGCTCGCGAAGACGCGCAAGCTGCCGCCATGCCAGGGCGTGGTCTCGACATCGAAGACGGTGAGGCCGTTCTGGGCGAAAATCCGCTCCACCGCGATCAGCGAGAGATAGGAATAGTGCTCGTGATAGGCCGTATCGAACTGGCTTTCGCCGACCATGTTGAGCAGGTGCGGGAATTCGAAGGTTGCGACACCTTCGGGCTTCAAGAGCCGCGCAAAACCGGATACGAAATCGTTGATGTCAGGCACATGCGCCAGCACATTGTTGGCCGCCATCAGGTCGGCCTGCCAGCCCTTGGCAGCAAGATCATCGGCCAGCCCAACACCGAAGAAGTCCTCGACGACCTCGATCCCCTTGGCCCGCGCGGCCTCGGCCGTGCTGGTCGTCGGCTCGACGCCGAGGCATTGGATGCCCCTGGCCTTGACGAACTGCAGCAGGTAGCCGTCATTTGCCGCGATCTCGACCACGCGCGACTCCGGCCCGAGCCCGAAGCGGGCGGCCATCGTCTCCACATAGTCCTTCGCGTGGTTCAGCCATGACGTCGAAAACGAGCTGAAATAGGCGTAGCTCTCCGAGAAGAACGTCTCGCGGGACGCAAAGTCCTCGGTCTGGGTCAGCAGGCAGTGGGCGCAGGTGCGGATCACCAGCGGATACCAGAGCTCGGGCTTCGACAGCGCCTCCTCCGCGACGTAGGAATTGGATGGCGGCGCCGTGCCGAGATCGAGAAACGGCCAGAAATCCTGGTGGCCGCAATGCCGGCATTTCATGGGGACACTCCCGTAAATTCGTCTGTCAGCATGGCAAATCCCTGGTCGCGGGCCGAGAGGTTGGCGACCGGCAGCGGCCATGCCACACTAAGCTTGGGGTCGGCGATGTTGAGCCCAGCCTCGGCCTCGGCGCGGTAGGGCGCGGAATGGGCGTAGATCATGCGCACATCGGATGTCAGTGCCTGGTAGCCATGCGCAAACCCCTCGGGCAGCAGGAAGGAAAGGTCATTGTCGTCCGAAAGTTCGGCCGCGAAATGCTGGAGAAACGTAGGCGAACCCCGCCTGATATCCACCGCCACATCAAGGATTTTCCCCTTCGTGCAGGCAATCAGCTTGGCCTCACTGAACGGAGGCGTCTGGTAATGGAAGCCGCGCACCGTGCCCCGCTCGCCGGTGCCCGTCTCGTTGATCTGGCAGATGCCGCCGGCCCAGCCGAGTTTTGTGAGCTCCTCGGCATCGAAGAGACGGGTGAGATAGCCCCTGTGGTCGCCGAGCCGTTTGCGACGAAGGAGTTTCAGGCCGGCGAGGGGGGTGTCGATGATTTCGAAGCGGGCTGTCATCGGGCGGTGTGGCGCCCGCTGGCACCCCCCTCTGTCCTGCCGGACATCTCCCCCACAAGGGGGGAGAATGACTCGTGGCACGCGTTCCGGCTCAAATGCATGTCGAGTGCTAGAAATGCGGCATTCAATTGAGGGCGGTGCGCGTGCCCTATCCGTTCTCCCCCCATGAGGGGGAGATGCCCAGCAGGGCAGAGGGGGGTGTTCCGGCGGAAAAGCTCGATGATCACGCCGTCGCCCTTTGACCCATGTCCAGCCGCCCACCCTCAAACGCGATGAGATCGGCGAGGCACAAATCCGACGCCGACTTGCCCTCGTTCAAACTGCGATACCAGCGCCATGTACGATCAATCGTCTCGCTGAGCGTAAACCGTGGCTTGAAGCCCAGTTCGTCGGCGGCCTTGGTGCTGTCGAGCGTCAGCAGGCCGGCCTCATGCGGCCCGTCGCTGCCATCGCCCCAGCCGATATTGGCGAGCGAGAAATAGAGTGCGGAGAGTTCCAGTATCTCGCGCACCGTCGCCGTGCTCTCGGGATCAGGGCCGAAATTGTAGGCCGGCCCGGCCTCTGGCGCGTTCCACAGCTTCTCGGCCAGCAGCATGTAGCCGTTGAGCGGTTCGAGCACATGCTGCCACGGCCGCACCGCGTCCGGCCGCCTGATGTCGAGCACCTGGCCCGAGGTCAGCGCCCGCACTGCATCGGGGATCAGCCGGTCCACCGCCCAGTCGCCGCCGCCGATCACATTGCCGGCCCGCGCCGTCGCCAGCCCCACACCGCGCGGCAGGAAGAAGGAGCGCCGGTAGCTCGCGGTGACGATATCGGCCGCGGCCTTGGAGGCGGAATAGGGGTCGTGCCCGCCGAGCGGATCAGCTTCGACGAAGGGTTTGGCGCTTTCCGGATTCTCATAGACCTTGTCGGTGGTCACCACCACGATCGCGCGCAGGTCGGGTGCCACGCGCAGCGCGTCGAGCAGGTTCACCGTGCCCTGCACATTGGTCTCGAAGGTCTCGACCGGCTCGCGATAGCCCGCCCGCACCAGCGGCTGGGCGGCGAGGTGGAAGACGATCTCCGGATTGGCTTCATGCACACGCGCCAGCACGGCCACGCGGTCGCGGATATCGACGATGCCCTTGGCATGCGCGCCGTCATTGGCGAGCAGGTCGAACAGCGAGGGATAGGTCGCCGGCGCGTGCGACAGGCCCTGCACATGCGCGCCGAGCTGTTTCAGCCAGAAATGCAGCCATGCGCCCTTGAAGCCGGTATGGCCGGTCAGCAGAACTCTTTTGCCGCGCCAGAAACCCATCGCGTCACCACACTTTCCAGGGCGGCGTGCCCGTCTGCCAGAGGTTCTCGAGCTGTATCTTGTCGCGTAGCGTGTCCATCGGCTGCCAGAAGCCGTCGTGGAACCAGGCCTTGAGCTGACCTTCCTCCGCCAGTCCGGTCAGCGGTTCGCCCTCGAAGCTCGTGCCGTCGTTATCGATCCGGTCGAGCACCGAGGGATTGAGCACGAAGAAGCCGCCGTTGATATAGCCGCCTTCGCCCTCGGGCTTCTCGATGAAGCCGGTCACGTCGTCGCCCTCGAAGCGCAGCGCGCCGAAACGGGCAGGGGGCCGCACGGCGGTGACGGTCGCCAGCTTGCCATGCTTCTTGTGGAAGGCGATGGTCGCCGAAATATCGGTCGAGGAAACGCCGTCGCCATAGGTGAAGCAGAAATCCTCGCCGCCCTGCAGATAGGGCGCGACCCGCTTCAACCGCCCGCCGGTCATCGAGTTCTCGCCGGTATCGACCAGTGTCACCCGCCAGGCCTCGGCGTTCTGGCGATGGAATTCCAGCCGGTTTTCCGCCAGATCGAAGGTGATGTCGGACATATGCAGGCCGTAATTGGCGAAATATTCCTTGATCATATAGCCCTTGAAACCGCAGCAGATCACGAAGTCGCGAATGCCGTGGGCATAATAGATCTTCATCACATGCCAGAGGATCGGCCGGCCGCCGATCTCCACCATGGGTTTGGGCCGTGTCTGGGTTTCCTCGGCCAGCCGCGAGCCGAGCCCGCCTGCCAGAATGACCGCCTTCATCGCGCTTCTCTCGCCATCCGAATCGCCCGCATCATGCGGGATCCTGTTTTACTCCATTTTGGCTGCCGAAGCTTTCGGGGAACTGGAGAGCGTGAGCTTCATCCCTCCGGCACGGAGACGTGCCCCGGCCGATCCTTAGCGACCAGCGAAGGGATCGGGGTGGTGCATGGTCATACCACGGGGCGGAAGGGCTCGCGTGAAGGAAGAGGTGTATTTTGAGGGGAGATGCCCGGCAGGGCAGAGGCGGTGAACTGGCGCGTAATTATCTGATTAATCCGACGCACTTGCACCAAGTCCAACGCGGCTGCAACATCACATTTTCGTGTGTCAAGCCTTTTTTCATTTTTTCCGGAACAAATGCCCTTGATATCGGATTTCATCGTCATAACATCAGAATGGTGGAACTCTCGGGGTTTCGCCGTGTGGCTGGAGATTTGTCATGCTCGCCCGATTGGTAACTGCGACGATTTTTTCTCTGTGTGTCTTTTCAGGCACGGCTTTCGCGGCCGATTCGACCGCCAAGGACGACATCGCGCTCGCGCGCAATTCCATGGTGCTCTATGGCGGCCCGTCGAAGGAATATCCGCGCATCGGGATCGTCACCTGGGGGCAGGGCCTCAGTGTGCTCGGTTGCCAGCAGGATACGCTGTGGTGCGAGGTCAAATCCGACGGCCAGCGCGGCTGGGTGCCGGCCAAGACCATGACATGGTCTGCGGATGGTCCCCGCAAGGTCCTGCGCAAGCGCATCAATCCGCTGCGCCTGACGCTCTAAAGACTGGCGTTTCGCTGCATGGGTACCTGAATTGTCGCGTCTCCTCCCGCAAGGGATTATTAAGGCAAACGTGAAATATCAGGTCATTACCCATATCTTTGCCGGCGCCGCCCACGCCAGCAAGAGCGTAGGCGATCGATGACGGCGAGCAATTCAGATCAAGACCGGGACTCGGATGACGTCTTTTCGCCGTTCCGACGTTTCTTCACACCTCACTATCTGCCGGCGTTCGTCGCCTTTCTCGCGATGTCCGCAGTCATTATCTTTGCCGATATGCAGATGCGGACGATCGAGGAAGGCAAGATCCGCCAGGCCGCGACCGAGGAACTCGGCAGGATCAGCACCCGTCTTGAAAACAACATCAACGGCAATGTGAAGCTGGTGCAGGGCTATGTCGCCGCGCTCGAAACCGAGCCTGATATGTCCCAGGCGCGATACACGCAATTGGGCAGCCATATAATCAAGGGCGATACGTCGATCAAGAACGTTGCCGCCGCGCCCGATTTCGTGGTTTCTCTCGTCTATCCGGTCAAAGGCAATGAGAAGGCGATCGGCCTCGACTATACAAAGAACGAAGCGCAACGCGCAGCCGCGCTCAAGGTGCGCGATACGCGACGCATGCTGCTGACCGGGCCGGTAAAACTCGTACAGGGAGGGGAAGCCGTGATCGCACGCTTTCCCGTGATCAACGTGCTGCCCGATGGCAGCGATCGTTTCTGGGGCATCGTCTCGGCAGTCATCGATGTCAACAAGCTCTATGCCGAAAGCGGGCTCCGCGCGGCGAGCCTCGGCATCGATGTCGCCATGGCCGCCACCAAGGCTGGTAGCGAACGCCGCCCCTTCTTCGGCGACGACGGTATCTTCGAGCAAAACCCGGTGATCATGACGGTCAAGCTCGGCCATGAGGACTGGCAGCTCGCCGCCATGCCGAAGACCGGCTGGAGCCAGCCGCTTTCCGAGGTCTGGCTTTTCCGCTTGCTGCTTGCGCTGGGTGGCTTCATCGTCGTCGCACCCATGCTCTGGACCGGCCGTCTCACCGAAGAGCGGGTCAGGCATGTCCGGGCGCTGCAGGAGCGCGAGGAAGCGATGCGGGTCCTGTCGCAGCGGCTCGACATCGCGCTCGAGACGTCCAAGATCGGTGTCTGGGATTTCGACGCCGTCACCGGCGAGCTGATCTGGGACGAACGGATGATGGACCTCTACGACGTCCATCCGTCCGGCGGCAAGGCCAGCTATAGCGATTGGAAGGGCGCGCTGCATCCCGACGACTTCGCCAAGTGCGAGGCCGAATTTGCCCGGGCGATCGAGTCCGAAAGCCAGTACAATTCGGATTTCCGCGTCATCTGCCGTAATGGCGACATCCGCCATATCAGGGCGATGGGCACCGCCTACCGGGATTCCCGGGGCCACAAGAAGATCGTCGGCGTCAACTGGGATGTGACCGGCGACGTACGGCTGCAGGAAGACCTGCGCAATGCCAATCGGCATGCCGATATCCAGAATGCGCAGCTGGAACAGGCCCGCCTGGTCATGGAAAGTGCCGCCATGCACGATGCCCTGACCGGCCTCCCGAACCGCCGCTATCTCGACCGGATCGTCACCGAGCATGAACTCAGCGCCAAGCGCGAGCCGCGGCTGACGATCATGCATATCGATCTCGACCGCTTCAAGGATATCAACGACACGCTCGGCCATGCGGCGGGCGACCGCATCCTCAAGCACGCTGCCTCGACCCTCAGCGCCAACATTTTCGAAGGCGACTTCCTCGCCCGCATCGGCGGCGACGAATTCGTCATCATTTCCAGCGCCGCCAATGCCGGGCAGGACTATATGGAGCTTGCGACCCGGCTGGTCGATGCCATCTCGCGTCCGCTCATCCACGAAGGCCACGAATGTCGGGTCGGCACGTCGATCGGCATCGCCTCGCGCACCGGCGGCGACGAGGGCGTCGGGCAATTGCTGGTCAATGCCGATATCGCGCTTTATGAGGCCAAGCGTTCAGGGCGCAATCGCGTCGAATGGTTCACCGACACGCTCCGCCACGTCGCCGTCAACACCAAGAAGACAGCCGACGAGATCCTGCGCGGGCTGGAGCAGAACGAATTCGTCGCTTACTTCCAGCCGCAATTCGACGCGAAGACGCTGGAGATCGTCGGCCTCGAAGCGCTGGTGCGCTGGGACCATCCGACCAAGGGCATCCTCACCCCCGACAAGTTCCTGAGGATCGCCGAGAGCCTCAAGGTCGTCTCGCAGATCGATGCCATCGTGCTCAACCAGGCGCTGCTGCAACAGTTCCGGCTGGCGGCGGCAGGCTTCCCCGTGCCAAAAGTTTCCGTCAATGTCTCGGCCCAGCGGCTGAGGGATGCGAGCCTCTTCCAGCGGCTCGAAAGCCTCGAATTCAGGCCGGGGTCATTGTCCTTCGAGCTTCTCGAATCGATTTCCTTTGATGGCGACGATGCCGGATTGATCCACCAGATCGAGCGGCTGAAGGCGCTCGGCGCCGATATCGAGATCGATGATTTCGGCTCCGGCCATGCCTCGATCGTGACGCTTCTGAAGCTCACCCCGAGGCGGCTCAAGATCGACCGCCAGCTGATCATTCCTCTGCTCGAATCCCGCTCGCAGCAGCAGCTTGTCAGTTCGATCATCGATATCGGCCGCTCGCGCGGCATCGAAATCGTCGCGGAGGGCGTCGAGACCATGGGGCATGCCGCGATCCTGCGGGACCTCGGCTGTCATGTGTTGCAGGGCTACGGCCTCGCTCGGCCGATGGCGCCGGGCGATCTGCTCGGCTTCATCCGCGAACGGCGCTGGCTCAAGGCTCCGGAGGCCGTGCGGTCGGCCTGATGGACCGGCCATAATGTCCTTCATACGAGCATCAAGATTACCGAAGCCGCCAGCAGCAACCCCATGGCGATGTTGAATATCCACGCCTTGCGTTCGTCGCCGAGGAAGCTCCGCATCACGGCACCGAAGACGAGCCAGACCAGGCCGCTCGGAAAGGCGGCGATGAAGAACAGGCCGGCGAAGGCGAGGGCATTGCCAAGCGCGCCTTGGGATACGGCCTGCGAATAGGCACCCGCCGCGCTGACCGCGACCAGCCAGCCCTTGGGATTGAGCCACTGGAAGATGGCGGCACCGAGAAAGCCGACGGGCCTGGGAGTCAGCTCGCCTTTTGCCGCGCCGGCGGTGGCGATCTTCCAGGACATCCAGAGCAGGAGCGCGGCCCCGCCCCAATTCAGCGCCGTGAGGATCGCAGGATTGCCGGTGATCAGCGCGCCTGCGCCGAGCTGGGACGTGAAGAGAAGCGACGCCATGCCGAGTGACGCGCCGAGGACGCAGGGCAGGCCCCGCAGGATGCCAACGGCCGCACCCGTCGCCGTGATCATGACATTGCTGGGGCCGGGCGTGACCGCCGCGACCACGGCAAAGGCCAGGAAGGCGAGCGACTGATCGTAGGTCATGGGACGCGGCTCTCCAATTCGTCGAGTGCGTCATTTTATTGTCGTCCACAACGGGCGTCTTGAAGGATCGTGCGCACCGGAACAACGACGTGCCCCCGGCGTTCAGGATCAGCAAAACCTGAGACTGGAGGAAACGTCATGGGTATCGAACAGGCACCGACCGAAAAAGGCCGGCAGGCTGCGCGTGGGTTCAAGAAGAGCACGCGCAAGGAGGAAAAGAAGACGGAGGCCCGCATGGGCGCCGAACTTGCCAAGGGCAAGGACCGGTTCGAAGAACGGTCGAAGAGTTCGGACGGAAAGAGCGCGGGCGCCAAGCAGAAACTTGCCTGAGGAGCGCCCGGCGATCTTACTCCGCGAAGTGGCCGAATTTTCCGCCGCTATAGACCAGCGAACGGCCTTCGCCCTTCAGCACAGCGACGGCTCGGCCGATGATGATGGCGTGGCTGTGGCGCTCGATGATTTCCTCGACTTCGCAATCGATCGCAGCAAGCGCGTCGGCCAGCACCGGCGCGCCGCTTTCGAGCGTGATCCACTCCGCGCCATCATAACGGGCGAGACCCTTGACGCCGCCGAAGCCGGCAAATTTCTCCGCAATGCCCTGCTGGTCGGTCGACAGGATGTTGACGCAGAAATGGCGGTGACGTTCGATCACCGGCCATGACGACGAACTTTTGTTGATGTTGACGATCATGGTCGGCGGATCCATGGAAAGCGCCGTGGCCGTGGTCACCGTCGCACCGGTTCGGTCATCGCCGACGCCTGCCGTGATGACAGAGATGCCGCCCGCCAGGCTGCGCATCGCACCCTTCACATTGGCGACGTCGGCCGAGAAGGCATTGGCGGGAAAGGCGTTCTCGTCCGAGGAACGGGCCGCGTTTTGAGCCGGGGTCATTGGCATTCTCCATGCTTGTCTCTATCGCCGTCATCCGGCATTCTGGCAGGAACCTAGTCGTAAAATCCTTATTGTCAATAAATTTTATAGACAATATATTGTGACCATGAAACAGAAGGTAGTGTTGAACGTGGCGCAAGTGGATGCAAGGGCGGTGATCGCCATAATCGGTGGCGGATTTACCGGAGCTGCGGTCGCCTATCATCTCGGACGCGATGAGGGGCTGGACGCCCGTGTCCTGGTGTTCGAACCGCGCGAAAAGATCGGCATGGGCGTGGCTTACGAATCGCTCGATCCCGTGCACCGGATCAATGTGCCTGCGGCGAAGATGAGCCTCGACCCCGGTGAGCCCGAGAGCTTCACCCAATGGATCGCGGAGAACGCCGCGGTGGCGGGCGACGACAAGGTCGCTTGGCCGGATGGCAGCATTTATCCGCGCCGGAGGGTGTTCGGGGATTATGTGCACGCCCAGGTCTCGCCGCTGATCGAATCCGGACGGATCGAACATCTTAGGACATCGGTGATTCGCGTGGAGCCAATCGGCGCCCGGTGGCGAATCGATGCGGAGGACGGAAGCACGGTCGAGGCCGATTACGTCGTCATCGCCACCAGCCATCCTTCTCCGGCCGCGCCCAAGCCGCTTGCCGCATTTCTCGAAGGCCATCCCCGCTTCATAGCCGATGCGACGAAGCCCGATGCGCTGAAGCCGGTGCGTCCGGATGATGCCGTACTCGTCGTCGGCAACGGGCTGACATCGGCCGATGTGATTGCCGCACTGGTGGATGGCGGCCACAAAGGGCAGATTACCGCGGTCTCGCGCCGTGGGTTGCGTTCGCGCGGCCATGCATCGAAAGTGCAGGAAGCATTCGGCGATTTCACCACGCGGCCGATCCGCTCGGTCCGGCTTCTGTCGAAACGCATTCGCGAGGCGATCCGCGATGCCGCGATCTTCGATCTCAGCTGGCACGCGGTGATCGATGCGGTACGGGCACAGGGCCGGCAAATCTGGACCAATCTCCCGGTCGAGGAACGGAAGCGGCTGGTCCGCCACCTCAGGCCCTTCTGGGACGTGCACCGCTTCCGCATCGCGCCGCAGGTCGAGGCGAGTGTCGATAGCGCCATTGCGTCGGGCCAGCTCGATGTGCTCGCGGCCTCGGTCGGAGCCGTGTGCTACAACGGCGCGAAGATCAGGACGGTTCTCAGGCTCGCCCATCAGCGCGGCACGCAGATCCGGGATTTCGATGCCGTCGTGGTGACCACGGGTCCAGCACATGGGGGTATCATAGAAAGCCAGCCCTATCTCGCCGGCCTCTCGGCTGGCGGATTTATCACAGCCGATCCAGCCCATCTCGGCATTGCCTGCGACGACCACGCCCTTGCGACGAGCGCCAGTGGTGAGGCGACGCCCGGGCTCTACATAGCGGGACCGCTCGCGCGCGGCACGTTCGGCGAATTGATGGGCCTACCGCAGGTCTCCGAGCATGCGGCCTTCGTGGCCTCGGAAGTGGCGTTGGCGATCGCCGGTCCGCGCGGTGAGTCTGCAACAGACGCCGCTTGATTCCTTTCAACGCGATTTTGGAACATTGCTCTTTCTTGGATCGTGAATCCTCCATTTTTCGATATCTGGAATTCTGATCCATAAACCGCCGTCAATTTAGAAATTTATTATCTCGATAAATTTGATAGACTATATCAATATAATGCGATCGAGAACGAACATGCTCAGGACCGCCGTTCTCATAACCGTGGAACAGACCAGGAGCAGCTTCCATGATCACTCGGAGACATACACTCGGCCTTCTCGGCGCCACCGCTGCGGCATTCACATTGCCTCAGGTAAAGGCGGCGCGCGCTGCCGTGACGCTTCGCATCGGCTGGCAGAAATTCGGCGTGCTGGCGCTTGCCAAGCAGAACGGCGCGCTGGAGAAGCGTCTGGCATCGAAAGGCGTGACGATCGAGTGGTCGGAATTCAATTCGGGACCGCCGCTTCTCGAAGCGCTGGGCGCCAATGCACTGGACTTCGGCCCGACCGGCGACGTGCCGCCGCTCTTCGCCCAGGCGGCCGGTGGCAACCTGCTCTATGTCGGCACCTACAGGCCGCCGGCGGCATTCCACGGCATTCTCGTCCATAAGGACTCACCGATCCAGAAACTGGAAGACCTCAAGGGCAAGAAGGTCGCCTACAAGCGTGGCTCGAGCGCCCACAACTTTGCCTTCAAGGCGCTGGCCACGGTCGGCCTGACGCCCGATGACATCGAGAATGTCGACCTGCCGCCGCCGGATGCGGCTGCTGCCTTCAAGAACGGTTCGATCGATGCCTGGGCCATCTGGGATCCCTTCTTCGCCGTCGCTGAATCCGATCCGCAGGCTAGGCTGCTCGTGACATCCGAAGGCATTGTCGATGCTTGGGGCTACTGGCTTGGCAATGGCGATTTCGTCGCCGCCAATCCCGAGATCGTCGTCGAACTGATCGACGAACTCGCCAAGGTCGGCGCGGCTGCGCAAGCCGATATCGACGGCACAGCGAAGGCGCTTTCGGCGCTGACCGGGGTTTCCGAAGAAATCACCAAGGTGACGCTGACCCGCGCCGGCTCCGACCTCGGCAAGGTGGGAACCGTCACCGACGATGCCGTGACCTACCAGCAGGCGCTTGCCGACGATTTCTTCAAACTGGGCGTCCTGCCCAAGCAGCTCACCATCAACGATATCGTCTGGCGACCGAAGGGCGCCTGACGCGAGGCCAATCACGGCAAGAGAGAAAGGAAGCGACGATGTTCACACGCAGGCAGACTTTGGGGCTCATCGGAGCGGCGGGCGCCGCGCTTGCCATGCCGAACATTCGTACGGCGCAGGCGGCCACAGCCACCACATTCCGGATCGGCTGGCAGAAGAACGGCGTGCTTGCGCTCGCCAAGAGCCTCGGTTCGCTCGAGAAGCGGCTGGCGCCTCGCGGCGTCAGCGTCACCTGGGCGGAGTTCACCTCCGGCCCGCCGCTGCTCGAAGCGCTCGGCGCCGACGCGCTGGACTTCGGCCCGACCGGCGACGTGCCGCCGCTTTTCGCCCAGGCGGCGGGCGGCAACCTTCTCTATGTCGGCGCCTACCGGGGGCCGTCCACTGGTTCGGCGATCCTCGTTCACAAGGATTCGCCGATCCAGAAACTGGAAGATCTAAAGGGCAAGAATGTCGCCTTCAAGCGTGGCTCCAGCGCGCATAACTTCACCGTCAAGGCGCTGCGCAAGGCCGGTCTGGAGATCGGCGACGTGGAAGCCGTGGACCTGCCGCCGCCGGATGCGGCTGCGGCGTTCAAGACCAACTCGATCGATGCCTGGGCGATCTGGGATCCCTATTATGCGGTTGCCGAAGCCGATCCGGACGCGCGCGTCCTGACCACGGCGGATGGCATCGTCCAATCCTGGAGCTTCTATCTCGGCAATGCCGACTTCACGAATGCCAATCCGGAGATCGTGGAAGAGGTGATCGACGAACTGACCAAGGTCGGCACCGCTGCACAGTCCAACCTCGACGAAACGATCAAGGCGCTTTCGGCGATCACCGGCGTCAAGGAAGACGTGACCCGTATCGTGCTCAACCGGCCCGGCGCCGACCTCGGCAGGGTCTATCTGCTGACCGACGAGGCCGTGACCTACCAGCAGGCGCTTGCCGACGAGTTCCACGGACTCGGCATCCTGCCGAAAAAACTCAACATCAGCGATATCGTCTGGCGACCGCGCGCCTCTTGAGGTGCGCCCCGGCGATACATTTTCAAGGAGCACTTCTCATGTCGAGCAAGAAACCGATCGACTTCATGTGGTTCATCCCGACTTCGGGCGACGGGACCTATCTCGGTTCGAGCGAACTGAACCGCGCGCCGGATTTCCGCTATCTCCGCGAGATCGCTCAGGCGGTGGACCGCCTCGGCTATTCCGGCGTGCTGTTGCCGACGGGCGTTGCTTGCGAGGAATCCTTCGTCACCGCCGCAGGCCTTGCCACCGCGACCGAGCGCTTGAAGTTCCTGGTCGCGATCCGGCCGGGAACGGCATCGCCCGCCTATTATGCGCGTCTCGCCACCACGCTCGACCGCATCTCCAACGGCCGGCTGCTGCTCAACATCGTGGTCGGCGGCAGCCCCGCCGAGCTTGCCGGCGACGGCATCTTCCTGCCGCATGACGAGCGTTACGATCATGCCGACGAATTCTTCGACGTGTTCGAAGCGCTGCTGGCCAAGGGCGAGGCGACGCTCGACGGCAAATACATCCAGGCAAAGGGTGCGCGGCTCGGCTTCCCGCCGGTGCAGTCTCCCCGCCCGCCGCTCTATTTCGGCGGCTCGTCGGATGCGGGAATCGATTTCTACGCCAACCGTGGCGACAAGTACCTCACCTGGGGCGAACCGCCAGCACAGGTCGCCGAGAAGATCGAAGCCGTTCGCAAGGCCTGTGCCAAGACGGGCCGTGACCCCAGCTTCGGCATCCGTCTCCACCTGATCGTACGGGAGACCGACGAGGAAGCCTGGGAAGCGGCCGACAAACTAATCTCGAAGCTCGGCGACGATACGATCGCCGAAGCGCAGGCGCGGTTCGTGACCGAAGCGGATTCCGTGGGCCAGAAGCGCATGGCGGCATTGCACAACGGCCGTCGCGACAAGCTGGAAGTCTCCCCCAACCTCTGGGCCGGCATCGGCCTCGTGCGGTCCGGCGCGGGCACGGCGCTGGTCGGCTCGCCGAAAACTGTGGCGGCGCGGCTGCGCGAATATCAGGACATCGGCATCGATACGCTGATCGCGTCCGGCTATCCGCATCTGGAAGAGGCCTACAGGGTCGCGGAACTGCTGTTCCCGGAACTCGGCATCGATGGCGGCGCAAAGACGGTGAACCCCAACAGCGAGTTCCCGCAGGCGCGGGTCTTTGGAGGCGGCGGCCATGGCGGCAATCTCAAGGTCGTTTCGGGATCGTGAATTGGACGACTGGCGCGGCGGGCAATCGCCGCGTCTTTCGCATCAGACGTCAGGCTTTCAGGCTGACCAGAACGGAGATGATCCAATGACCACGATCGACACATATGAAGGGCCGGCAATCGGCTCTGAACGCCGGTCGAAACCGGCCGCCATAAGGCTGCCGTCCTTCGAGCCTCGCAACCTGCTGCCCTATGCGGTGCCGGTCGCCGTCATCCTGGTGTGGCAATTCCTGTCCGCGGTGGGCTGGATCTCGGCGCGCATCATGCCGTCGCCTCTCGATGTGGTGGCGGCCTTCTGGGAAACGACGCGGACAGGGCAATTGCCGCATGATATCGCGGTCAGTGCCGGTCGTGCGCTGGCAGGGCTGGCGGTGGGCGGCTCGATCGGCTTCCTGCTCGGCATCGCCAATGGCGTGTCGAAGCTTTCCGAACAGCTCACGGATACGACCCTGCAGATGATCCGCACCGTGCCGCATCTGGCGATGATCCCGCTGGTCATCCTGTGGTTCGGCATCGGCGAAGAATCCAAGCTTTTCCTCACTTCGCTCGGCGTGCTGTTTCCGATCTATCTCAACACCTATCACGGCGTGCGCAATGTCGATCGCGACCTGATCGAGATGGGCCGGGTCTATGGCATGGGCAACTGGTCTCTGTTCCGCAAGATCATCTTCCCCGCCGCCCTGCCGTCGATCTTCGTCGGCCTGCGCTATGCGCTCGGCATTATGTGGCTGACGCTGATCGTGTCGGAATCGATCGCGGCATCTTCCGGCATCGGACACATGGCCAATACGGCGCGCGAATTCATGATGACCGATGTGGTGGTGCTGGCGCTGGTGATCTATGCGCTGCTGGGCAAGCTCGCCGACGTCGTCGCACGGTTCCTGGAGCGCAAGGCGCTCAGCTGGAACCCGGCCTACCAGAAATAAAGGAGCCTCCCATGGCAATCGCAACTAGTCTGCGCACGGGCAATGGACTTGAGAACTTTCCGGACAGCCAGACGGGCGAACGCGCCGTTGGGTTGCGCCTCGAAGGCATCGAGAAGACATTCGGCTCGAACCGTGTGCTGCGCGGCATCGATCTCGAAGTGCCCGCCGGCCAGTTCGTGGCTGTTGTCGGCAAGAGCGGCTGCGGCAAGTCCACGCTGCTGCGCATCCTGATGGGACTCGACCACCATACAGGCGGCCAACTGTCATTCCACAGCGCCGATGGCACGGAAACCACGGCCAATGGGCGGATCGTGTTCCAGGAGCCGAGGCTGTTGCCGTGGTTCGATGTGGCGGACAATGTCGCGGTCGGGCTTGGCGAGGGCGTGCAGGCGGCGGAGGGCCGGGCGAAGGCGCGGGTTGCGCTCAACGAAGTGCAACTCTCGGAGAAGGCCAAGGAATGGCCGTCAAAGCTTTCGGGCGGCCAGCGGCAGCGCGTGGCGCTGGCCCGGGCGCTGGTGTCGAAGCCGAATTTCCTGGCACTCGACGAGCCGCTCGGCGCGCTCGATGCGCTGACCCGCATCAGCATGCAGCAATTGCTGAGCCGCGTCTGGCGCGAACAGGGTTTCACGGCAGTACTGGTGACCCATGACGTGAGCGAGGCGGTGCATCTCGCCGATCGGGTGATCGTGCTGGACGAAGGCCGCATTTCCCGGGATATTGCGGTGCCTCATCCGCATCCGCGCAAGCACGGTTTGGCGGAGCTTTCCGAACTGGAAGGCGAACTGCTGGCGACCATCCTCGGCGGCCACTCATACTAGCGGACATGTTTTCCTAAGAAGAATATTTTATTCCTCAAGGTTGATTTGATCGCGGTCCTCTGTTAGCACTCTTCTCCACCTACACAAAGTGGAGATGTTGGCTATGTGCGGCATTGTCGGATTGTTCCTGAAGGACCGGAGTCTCGAACCCCAACTGGGTGCGCTGCTCTCGGATATGCTGATCACGATGTCGGATCGCGGTCCGGATTCGGCCGGCATCGCCATCTATGGTTCGGCGGCCAAAGGGCGTGCGAAAGTGACGCTGCAATCGGCCAAGCCCAAGGTTGATTTCGCAGGTCTCGCGGAGGATCTTTCCCGAGTGGGCATCGACGCCACCGTGACAGTCAAGAGCACCCACGCGGTCATAGAGTTCGACGCCGATAACGTCTCCTCCATCCGTTCGAAAATTGCCGAAGTCCGCCCGGATGTTAAAATCATGAGCTCGGGCGACAGCGTCGAGATCTACAAGGAAGTCGGCCTGCCCAAGGATGTCGTGGCCCGTTTCGATGTGCGCGGAATGTCTGGTTCGCATGGCATTGGCCATACCCGCATGGCGACGGAATCGGCGGTGACGACGCTCGGCGCGCATCCGTTCTCGACCGGCGGCGACCAATGCCTGGTGCACAATGGTTCGCTTTCAAACCACAACAACCTGCGCCGCGAACTCAAGCGCGAGGGCATGACCTTCGAGACCGAGAACGACACCGAGGTCGCGGCCGCCTATCTCACCGCCGAGATGGCCAAGGGCAAGGATCTCGGCGAAGCGCTGACCGGCGCGCTCGATGATCTCGACGGCTTCTTCACCTTCGTCGTCGGCACGAAATCCGGCTTTGGCGTGGTGCGCGATCCGATCGCCTGCAAGCCCGCCGTTATGGCCGAGACCGACCAATATGTCGCCTTCGGCTCCGAATACCGGGCGCTCGTCAACCTGCCGGGCATCGAGAACGCCCGTGTGTGGGAGCCGGAGCCCGCCACCGTCTATTTCTGGGATCACGAAAAAGCCGCCTGAGCCGGCCGAAGTCAAAAGTTTTGTAGCGAGAAAGTTTTCTAATGCCGGTTTTCGATCTTTCGACAACGCCCCTCAGGGAACTCAACAGCGCGCTCCACGCGCTTCCCCAAGGCGCCAACGATACGCAATTCGAGGTGATCAATCCCCGCGGCAGCCATTCCGTGGCGGTCGGGGTGGATGCAACAGTCAATGTCGATGTCAAAGGCTCGGTGGGCTATTACTGCGCCGGGATGAATGACGGCGGCACGATCACCGTGCACGGTTCGGCCGGGCCTGGTGTCGCCGAGAACATGATGTCAGGCACCGTCGTCATCGAGGGCGATGCCAGCCAGTATGCCGGCGCCACCGGCCGCGGCGGGTTGCTGGTCGTCAAGGGCAATGCGGCATCGCGCTGCGGCATTTCGATGAAGGGCATCGATATCGTCGTGCATGGCAATATCGGCCATATGTCGGCTTTCATGGGACAATCCGGTCACCTCGTCGTGCTGGGTGATGCCGGCGATGCGCTGGGTGACTCGCTTTACGAGGCCAAGCTCTTCGTGCGCGGCAAGGTCAAGAGCCTCGGCGCCGATTGCATCGAGAAGGAAATGCGGCTGGAGCATATCACAGTGCTGGCCGGGCTTCTGGAGAAGGCCGGCGTGACTGGCGTCAAGCCGGAAGAATTCAAACGCTACGGCTCGGCCCGCAAACTCTACAATTTCAATATCGACAACGCCGACGCATACTGAGCGACGAGAGGGCATTCATGTCGTACCACAATCCCTATACGCCGCCTCGCAAGTCAGCGACGTTCGATGACTACACGCTTGCGGAAATCCGCCGTGCGGCGGCGACCGGCATCTATGATATCCGGGGCGCCGGCGCCAAGCGCAAGGTGCCGCATTTCGATGACCTGCTGTTTCTCGGCGCCTCGATCTCGCGCTATCCGCTAGAAGGCTATCGCGAGACCTGCGACACGTCCGTGGTGCTCGGTTCGCGCTTTGCCAAGAAGCCGATCCGGCTAAAGACGCCGATCACCATCGCCGGCATGAGTTTTGGCGCGCTTTCGGGCAATGCCAAGGAAGCGCTGGGACGCGGTGCGACCATTGCCGGTACATCGACCACGACGGGCGACGGCGGCATGACGGACGAGGAGCGCGGCCACAGCCAGACGCTGGTCTACCAGTATCTGCCATCGCGCTATGGGATGAATCCCAGGGATCTCCGCCGCGCCGATGCGATCGAGATCGTGGTGGGGCAGGGCGCCAAGCCCGGTGGCGGCGGTATGCTGCTCGGCCAGAAGATTTCCGACCGTGTTGCCAATATGCGCAACCTGCCCAAGGGCATCGACCAGCGCTCGGCCTGCCGTCATCCGGACTGGACCGGCCCCGACGACCTCGAAATCAAGATCCTCGAACTGCGCGAAATCACCGATTGGGAAAAGCCGATCTATGTGAAGGTCGGCGGTGCGCGGCCCTATTACGACACCGCGCTTGCCGTGAAGGCCGGCGCCGACGTCGTGGTTCTCGACGGCATGCAGGGCGGCACGGCTGCGACGCAGGACGTCTTCATCGAAAATGTCGGCATGCCGACGCTGGCGTGTATCCGCCCGGCCGTCCAGGCGCTGCAGGAACTCGGCATGCATCGCAAGGTGCAACTGGTGATCTCCGGCGGCATTCGTTCGGGTGCCGATGTGGCCAAGGCGCTGGCGCTCGGCGCCGATGCGGTCGCGATCGGTACGGCAGCGCTCGTGGCGATCGGCGACAACGATCCGCATTGGGAAGAGGAATACCGGAAGCTCGGCACGACAGCAGGCGCCTATGACGACTGGCACGAGGGCAAGGATCCGGCCGGCATCACGACGCAGGACCCGGAACTCGCCATGCGCCTCGATCCGGTTGCCGCCGGCCGGCGTCTGGCGAACTTTCTCAAGGTGATGACGCTGGAAGCGCAGACCATCGCGCGCGCCTGCGGCAAGAACCACCTGCACAATCTCGAGCCGGAAGACCTGGTGGCATTGACGATCGAGGCATCCGCCATGGCGCAGGTGCCGCTTGCCGGCACCAGCTGGATCCCGGGCAAGGGCGGTTTCTGACATGGCGAGCTACACGGCAACGATAGTCTGGGAACGTGCTCCCGAGGAGCCGTTCACCGACAATCGCTATGGCCGTGGACATAGCTGGTCGTTCGACGGCGGGGTGAGCATTCGCGCGTCCTCGTCGCCGCATGTCGTGCCTCGCTATTCCGATCCCGCCGGGGTCGATCCGGAAGAGGCCTTCATCGCCAGCCTCTCCTCCTGCCACATGCTGACATTCCTCTACCTCGCGGCAAAGCGCGGGCTGGTGGTCAATCGCTATGAGGACATTGCCGAAGGCATCATGTCCAAGAACGAGGCGGGGCGCTTCTGGGTGTCCCGTGTCACGCTCAAGCCACGCATTGACTGGGAAGGTGCGACGCCTGCGGCTGATATTATCGACGAACTTCATCATGCGGCGCATGACGAGTGCTTCATCGCCAATTCCGTTCGGACCGAGGTGCGGTGCGAACCTGCTGAATAATAAGGCCTATCGGGCCGATCGAAAACGAGGAATGGGGAACCGACGGATGACAATCGATCTTGAAGCCTGGGCCAAAGAGCGGGGCGTCAAATATTTCATGATCAGCTTCACCGATCTTTTCGGGGCGCAGCGCGCGAAGCTGGTTCCGACGGCAGCGATCAGGGGCATGCAGGAAGAGGGCGCCGGGTTTGCCGGTTTCGCCACATGGCTCGACATGACGCCGGCCCATCCCGACCTGTTCGCAAGGCCGGACGCGGCGTCGGCGATCCAGCTTCCCTGGAAGAAGGAGACCGCCTGGGTCGCCGCGGATTGCTGGATGGACAACAAGCCGGTCGACCAGGCGCCGCGCAATACATTGAAGCGCCTTGTGGCGGAGGCGGCGTCCGACGGCCTGAGGGTGAAGACGGGCGTGGAGCCGGAATTCTTCCTGATCTCGCCGGATGGTTCCAAGATTTCCGACGAGTTCGATACGGCCGAAAAGCCCTGCTACGACCAGCAGGCGCTGATGCGACGCTACGACGTGATCACCGAGATCTGCGACCACATGCTGGAACTCGGCTGGAAGCCCTACCAGAACGACCACGAGGACGCGAACGGCCAGTTCGAGATGAACTGGGAATATGACGACGCCCTGCAGACCGCCGACAAGCATTCGTTCTTCAAGTTCATGGTCAAGTCGGTCGCCGAAAAGCATGGCCTGCGGGCGACCTTCATGCCCAAGCCGTTCAAGGGGCTGACCGGCAACGGCTGCCACGCGCATATCTCGGTCTGGGATAACGAGGGCAACACCAATGCATTTGCCGATCCCAAGATGGATTTCGGCCTCTCGGCACGTGGCCGTACCTTCCTGGGCGGCATCATGAAGCACGCCTCGGCGTTGGCCGCCGTCACCAACCCGACGGTCAATTCCTACAAGCGCATCAACGCGCCGCGTACGATCTCGGGTGCCACCTGGGCGCCCAACAGCGTGACCTGGACCGGCAATAACCGCACGCATATGGTTCGCGTGCCGGGGCCGGGCCGCTTCGAGCTTCGCCTGCCGGATGGTGCGGTGAACCCATATCTGCTGCAGGCGATCATCATTGCTGCCGGTCTATCCGGTATGCGCAGCCAGGCCGATCCCGGGCCGCATCACAATATCGACATGTACAAGGAGGGGCACACGGTCAAGGATGCACCGAAGCTGCCGCTCAATCTTCTCGACGCGCTACGCGAATACGAGAAGGACACCGAGCTTCAGGCGGCGCTCGGCGCCGATTTCTCGGCCGCCTACCTCAAGCTCAAGCATGGCGAATGGAATGCCTATTGCGGACAGTTCACCGCCTGGGAACATTCGACCACGCTCGACGTATGAGCCTCAATCTGTTGCGAGATCCTGCCCGGTGATATCTGGGCAAGATCTCTCGTCGATTTGTATTTGGCGCCTGAAGTCAATTCTTAACCATCCGCCGTGCAACCTGAAGAACCGAACCGATTCGATTTTTCAGGAGCCGTCCATGACATTCCACGCCATCGCATTTCCCGCCGCACGACGCCGGTCGGAGATCGAACAGGCAGCGAGGATGCTCAACGAGACGCACGGGGCAGCCGCGGTTTTGGCGTGGAAGGAGCTCATGCGGTCCATGGCCGCAAGGATGCAGGCCATGGGTGTCGCTGAAAACGAGGTGCGGGAACAGATACTCGACTTCCAGGCCGCCGTTCAGATCGAACTGCAGTGTATCGCCGAAGCCGTCTGAACGCCGGGTGTCTGGTCATGACGGCCGGTAACCCGTGCCCGTCTAGGCCGCGTCCAGCTCGCTGTGCAACGGAATCTCCACGTCGATTTCCAGCAGGGAGAAGTTCTTGTCGCGGTCGAGCTTGACCTGGACCTTGTCGGCATCGAGCTGGATATGCTTGGAGATGACGGCGAGGATTTCTTCCCGCAGGATGGCCACGAGATCCGTCTGCCCGATCGATGACCGCTCATGGGCGAGCAGCAATTGAAGCCGGTCGCGCGCCGTGGATGCTGATTTTTGCCGCTTGAACAGGCTGAGTATGTTCATGCTGCCCTCCGACCGAAGATTTTCCCGAACAGGCTGGTCTTGCTTCCCGGGATGGACATCGGCACGTCTTCGCCGGCCAACCTGCGAACCGCATCGAAATAGGCTTGCGCCGGTGCGCTCTTGAAATCGGCGATCGTGACGGGGGCACCAACGTTGGATGCGCGGAGCACTTCGGGGCTCTCAGGAATGATGCCCAGCAGCGGAATGGACAGGATCTCGAGAACGTCATCGACCTTGAGCATGTCGCCGCGCTCGGCCCGCACTGCATCGTAACGCGTCAGCAGCAGGTGCTTTTCCATCCGCTCGCCGCGCTCGGCCTTCATCGTCTTCGAATCCAGCAGCCCGATAATGCGGTCGGAGTCGCGCACCGATGAGACTTCCGGATTGGTCACGATCACGGCCTCGTCCGCGTGGCGCATGGCCAGCGTCGCACCGCGTTCGATGCCGGCGGGGCTATCGCAGATCACCCAGTCGAAGTAGCGCTTGAGTTCGGCGATGACCCACTCGACGCCTTCGGCGGTCAGCGCATCCTTGTCGCGGGTCTGGGAGGCCGGAAGCAGGAACAGGTTTTCGAGCCGCTTGTCGCGGATCAAAGCCTGCGTGAGCTTGGCGTCACCTTGGATGACATTGACGAGATCGTAGACGACCCGGCGTTCCGCACCCATGATCAGGTCGAGATTGCGCAGGCCGACGTCGAAATCGACGAGCACGACCTTCTCGTTGCGCAGGGCGAGGGCGGCACCGAGCGCAGCGGTGGATGTCGTCTTGCCGACGCCCCCCTTGCCCGAAGTTACAACGACTACTTTTCCCATCCGGTCCGCTCCGTTGTTGCTATGCAATTTTCTGAATTTTCATTTCGTCACCGTCCAGCCAGAGGTGAACAGCCTGGCCCTGCAGATCCGACGTGAACTGATCGGCAGTGGTGTAGATGCCATCGATCGAGAGAAGCTCGGCCTCGAGCTTGCGGCAAAAGATGCTCGCCGACGCGTTGCCCAGTGTGCCGGCAATGGCGCGGCCGCGAAGGGTTCCGTAGATGTGAACCGAGCCGCCTGCGATCACCTCCGCGCCGGAGGCGACCGAGCCGATGATCGTGACGTCGCCCTCCGGGTAGATGATGGACTGGCCCGAGCGCACAGGCTGCCTGATCACGATGGACTGTTGTAAAGCGGGAACCGCAACCGGTGCGCGGCTGGCCTCCGCGATCTCGAACTGCGGCTCCGCTTTCGATTCTACGGCTGACGTGACGGAATGGACTTCGATATCCGCGCCGGGACGGCCGCCCTTCATGATAGGCGGCATGCCAGGCTCGAGCATTGAGGGGCGAGCGCCTTCGATACCCATGATCCTGACGCTTCTCGTCGAGAGTTCGCCGAGGAGATGCTTGAATTCGTGCTTGCTCACCGCGAGGTCCGTGACATCGAGGACGACAGGGCGCTCAAGAAAGAAACCCGCCGAACGCGCCGCAAGGTTATCGAGACCCGCGAGCCATTGGTCGAGAGGCATTTCGGGCGTCAGGACGACAGCAAGAAAGGACTTGCCTTTGATGCGGATAGAACGAGCGTCCGTGAGTGCGTCTGACATGGCTGAGAATTTTCATTGGCTGATGAGCAGCAAAGCGAAGCGCTATTATTCCTCCCGGAAGCTGGATCGAGGCTGTCTTGGCGCTTCGACGCGGCCGTGACGCCATGATTTATTTGGTGTGAAGGGATCATCAGGCATGCAAGGCCAATGGCCCGGAACCACCTGTTTCCGGGCCTTTCGCTTTCAGGTTCTCTTTCTCACGCGGACATGATCAGAATTCGATCACGACCTTGCCGAAGGGGCCGCGATCGAGATGGGCAAATGCCTGTTCGGCTTCGTCAAAACCATACCGCCTGTCGATCACCGGCTTGAGCCCGATCGTATCGACGGCCCGGACGAAATCCTCCAACGCCCTGCGATGGCCGACGGAGATGCCCTGGACCACCGGCGACTTGAGCAACAGCGCCGGCGCCGGACCGGAAATCTCGAGACCGGCGAACACCCCGATGAGCGAGACACGGCCGCCCACGGCGACGGCGTTCAATGCCTCCGCGAAGCCGGTACCGCCCGCAATGTCGAGTACGTGATCGGCGCCATAGCCATCGGTCAGGTTGAGAAGGCCTTCAACCCAGCCATCCCTCGGCAGAAGATGATTGGCGCCCAGCAAACGCACACGCTCGAGCTTCTCGGCGCTCGACGAGGTGACGAAGGTCTCGGCACCATGGGCCTTGGCAATCTGCAGCGCGAAAAGCGCGACACCGCCTGTTCCCTGAATCAGCACCTTTTCACCGGGTTTGAGATGTCCGCTCTCCACAAGCGCCATCCATGCGGTGAGCCCGGCGCAGGGGAGTGTGCTGGCCTCACCCGGATCGAGTGTCCGTGGCGCTGCGACGAACCAGTCCGCAGGGAACGTCACATATTCGCTGAGCACGCCGGGATAGGCGCCGCCGAGTGTTCTGTAGGGCGGGTTGCGCGCATCGCCCAACCCCTTGCCTTCGATTCGGCCGGGCATGAACGTGGAAATCACCTTGTCTCCCGGCTTGAAGCGGGTCACGCCGGGGCCGACGGCCTCGACCGTGCCCGCCATGTCGGACGTCGGCACGAAGGGAAATTGCAGCGGCAGGCCCATGCCGTTTTCCAAGGCCAGCTTGTCGCGATAGTTCAGCGAGACCGCCTCTGTCCGTACGAGGACCTCGCCATGGGCGGGTTTGGCGACCTCGGCCGTCCGAATCTCGAAGTCCTTCGGGCCGATTGCCGTCATGCTCCATTGCCGTGCCATTCTCATCAAGTTGCTCCTTCACTGTTCGATAAAAGAAGCATACTGTTGAAAATGCATCGGCAGTTGCGCTATAAATTCGTCATACTGGTTCCATTGGGGATACAATATGGAGCATCTCAAAGATATTGCGGTCTATGTCGAAACGGTCGAAGCCGGAGGCTTTTCCGCGGCGGCGAAGAGGCTCAACCTGACACGTTCCGCAGTCGCCAAGACGGTCGCCCGGCTGGAGGAACGGCTCAAGGTACGGCTGTTTCATCGCACCACCCGCAGCCAGAGCATCACCGAAGAAGGGCGCTTCTTCTACGAACGATGCCAGCGGGCCGTCGAGGAAATTCGAGCGGGGGAGGCCGAGCTTGAATCCGGCCGCCGCGAAGTTCGCGGCAAGCTCAGGGTAACGATGCCGGTGATCTTCGGCCGCCAGTGTGTCGCGCCGCTCCTTATCGGCCTGCTCGACAAGCATCCGGCGCTCGAGCTCGATCTGTCGTTCAGCGACCGCGTCGCCGATCTTCGCGCCGATGGCCTCGATCTGGCCGTTCGCAACGGCCGTCTCAAGGACGATAGCGAAACCATGGCCCGGCGGATCGCCTTCCAGCGCCTGACGGTATGTGCGGCGCCGGCCTATCTGGAGAAACATGGCGAGCCGAGCGATCTGGATGAACTCCCGACACATGAGGGCATCGTCTACGGCAAGCGGGATAGCCACGACACCTGGGTGTTTCCATCGCCGGACGATCCGTGGCGGGTCGTCCTGCCACGATCGCGGCTTCGGCTCGACGACCTCGAGTCGATTCGGGACGCCGCCTGTGCCGGGTTCGGCCTTGCCTGGCTGCCCTGTTGGATGATCCGGAACGACGTGGCCGCCGGGCGGCTCCGACAGGTCCTGACGTCGGTGCCTTCGGTGACGTTCGAAACGCATGCGGTCTGGCCGCGGTCGCCGGTCATGTTGCCGAGAGTACGGCTGGCGATCGATACATTGGCAACCGAACTGCCGCGTCTTATGGAATAGTCCGTAATCGGGCGGCCCGTCATATTGACGGGCCGCGTCTCGGCAATGCTATGCCCGCATCAATTTGCGCTCTTCGGGAAAGCCGGGAGTTTCGCGATATCAGCCGCATCGTGCTGGACGATCAGGGTCGCATCGAGCGATTTTGCAATGCCTGTCAGCCTTTCCATCGACGCCAGCGTGTCGGCGCGATCGTGGTTGAAGCTTGGCACGCCGTGATTGGCGAACTGCTCTTCGAAATGCACGACATCGCCGGACAGCAACACCGGCCCCGTCTTCGCCAGTTTTACCAGAAGGCTGGTTTCGCCGGGCGTATGGCCCGGCGTGGCAAGGATCACCACCGATCCGTCACCGAACACATCGCGATCGCCTGAGATCGGATCGACTTTCGATGTCCCATCGAGCCAGGGCTTGATGAAGCCCGGGTCGACGGCGAAGGGCAGGGGATCGGCTTTGAACTGCGCGAGATCCGCAGCCCCGATCATCAGCGTCGCCCCGGGGAAGGTCGATGCCTGGCCGACGTGATCGAAATGATTGTGGCTGATGCCGAGCCGGCTGATCTGCTCCAGCTTGATGCCGATCCTGGCAAGCTGCGTCGGCAGATCTTCCGCCAGCGTTGGCGCGAGGGCTGCGGATTTATCGACTTTGGCTCCGATCAATGCCGCGGGAAGTCCCGCATCCCAGAGCATGTAGTCCTTGTCGTGACGGATGAGATAGCAACTGTCGGTCAGCGTCCGCTTCTCGCCGGAGTAATTGTAGGTGTCGGAAAACAGCGCCAGGTCGCCGACTGCTATCTCTCCGCAGTCCAGGCGCCAGAGTTCTACGTCCGCGGCATTTGCCGCAGCCCCCGACATCATCAGGACTGCGCCGGCGAGAAGGTTTGTTGTCATTACGTTCATTGTGGTCTCCTTGGATGGAGGCCAGCTTGTGCCCGAGTTCGAAACGCAACTTGGGACCGGTATGATCGCGTTTGAGCCCGAAACGCTCTCGGGTGTATTTTCTATCATGCGATCCTCGCCTATGTTCGGGTTATGAACATGCATCACCGGACCAATAATGACCCAGATCTGAGAACCACGCTGCTCGAGCGGCTGCGCCCGATGCTGGCGCCGATGGGGACTGCCGGGTGGTATCAGCATGGAAATCGTTTGTTTTCCTACTGCTCGATCGATCGGGAACGGTTGAAGGCAATTGAGCTACCCAATCCATTGATCGGCATTCTCCTGCGCGGACAGAAGGAAGTGTGGCTCGGCGACACGGTTCATGTCTTTGAGCCTGGCACTGTATTCGTGCTTCCCGGCCGGGTGCGGATGGACGTCGTCAACATTCCCGCCGAGCACACGCCCTACGAGTCGCTGGTGCTCGAAGTGCCATCGCTGCCGCCAGGCATATCGCCGTTGATCGGGCAGCAATCCGGAATTGGGACCCACGGATTCACCATCCCTCTCGACACCGATCTGGTCGATGCGCTCGTTCACGCCGCCACCTCGATCGCCAGCGATGCGGCAGGCGACGTGCTGAAGGCGTTGCGCCTTGCCGAGGTGCTGACGCTGATGCAGCCGCTCGCCGCGGCGCGGCCGCTCTTTGAAACCAGTCTCGCCGAAGAGGTTGCCTGGACGATCCGCGCCGCGCCGTCCGAGGCCTGGACGGTGGAGCGCCTCGCCCGACAGCTTGGCCTGGGGGCTTCGACACTGCGCCGCCGCCTGGCGTCGGAGGATCAGTCGTTCCGCAAGATCCTGCGGGTTGAGAGGCTCAAGGCGGGTCGAAGCGCGATCGCCTCCGGCGCATCGAGCGTGGCTGCGGCTGAAGCTGCCGGCTATCATTCCCGTTCCCACTTCGCGCGCCGCTATCGCGAAAACTACGGCACCTCGCCGAAAGGGCGGCGGATTGGTTAAGAGCTCCGCATGAAGATGTTCCTCAAAGGCCTGCTGTTGTCCGCAGCTATTGCGTTCGGCGGCGCAACCACGGCCGCCGAACAGCCGCAGCCGCCTGCGTGCAAAGCGCAGACCTTTGCGGCGGTCAACTACATCATATGCACGGCGGATCCCGGGAAGGCGCATCTCAGGCTGTTCTGGAAGGATGCCGAAGGCAAGCCCTACCGAACCTTCGCGCACGTGGCCGAAGCGCTTGCCACGGAAGGGAAGTCACTGACATTCGCCATGAATGCCGGGATGTACAAGGATGATTTCTCGCCCTTGGGCCTCTTTGTCGCGGATGGCGAGACAGTGGCGCCAGCCAACACCTTCGAGATCAAGGGGCCGCCCGGCTCAGTCCCGAATTTCTACAAGAAGCCGAAAGGCGTGTTCTTCCTGGAAGACAGGCACGCGGGGATACTCCCCCTGGACATCTATTTGAAGCACCACGGCAAGGCGACGTTTGCGACCCAGTCCGGTCCGATGCTTGTCATCGATGGCAAGACCAACCCTATCTTTATCCCGGGATCAACGGACCGAACCCGACGAAGCGGCGTTGGGATCTGCGAGAGTGGCGTGGTTCGATTTGCGATCAGCGACGGGCCGGTGAACTTCCATGATTTCGCGGAGTTTTTCCGCGAGGAATTGAAATGTTCCAACGCCCTGTTTCTCGACGGCGGCAGGGGCGCGGGAACTTACGTGCCGGCTTTGGATCGCGAAGACTGGTCCGGCCACGGCGGTTACGGCCCGATCGTCGGGCTCGTGGAATAGCCGTTGACCGCCCTGGCCTGCGACATGCTTAGCCAAGCCGTTCCGGTGGTCACCTAGGCGTGGCAGCCGCGCCCTTGTCTATGGGCAATGGACTCTGGGCGCGGCAGGTCGCAATATAAAACACGCGACACTGTAGCAAACCGCCAATGTCCCCCAGAGTTCCCGAACAGCGGCGTTTGGTCAAAAACGAACAAAGTGTTGCGTGCAGGTTTCAGGGCCTTGCGCCGGCTCGCGACGAGACGCACAATCTTAATGCTTCGCGCCCAATCGAGGACAGCCGACGCGCGTGCGGTTGGCTGGGCCGCCCCATCCCCAAATCTCGTGATTGTTCTCTGTCAAAAATTTGTCATGATACGATTCTGCGCTTGCAGCGGGGACAAGAACGGCAGACCCACTCTGCCCGCCGCGAGGGGACGCCATGCCACTCGCGGCAACCTGCCGCTGGATCGATGACCATGACCCTGCGCTGCATCACCACGCGCAATTTATCTCCGAAGAGTCAACGCTGCGAGAGGGCAGGGACAGTAACCGGACGGCCAAAGGGCGGCAGTTCAAACTTGCCGGAATGAGGTGCCTGGCTTGCGCCACGTCCGGTGTTCGCGGGGACGAACCTTGTTTAACGCAATTTGGTGAAATAGGTTTCGACGGCGGAACCGATGGGCGGATGCCGCATTACTGCCTCGTCACCGTTTACATCGCATGAGGACTCCGGCCCGGTCGCGCGAAAGCTCGGCTGGGCTTTTCGTTGCCATAGCGTGCGTGCTCAATTCCCAACATGGGGCAAATGCTGCCGCCGCGAAGATGCGGTGTGCATGACCAGAGGCATTCCGGCCTCAAGACAGGCCGATATGAATGCCTCCCGCGCGGCCTCGGTCGCGACCATGCGTTTTGCCGCCGCACGACATAGATCCAAGGCTCGGCGATGATGCACACCGAACTTTACCGGCCATTCGTTTTCCATGAAATCAATCGTGTCCTCGAGCGAATGAAAAGTGTGCTGAAGACCATTTTGCAGCCTGACGGTGATTGGCTTTTGCCAATAGGTTTCAATGACCTGCATGCTATCCTCCTTCGGTCATCTTCGACTAAAAAAGAATAATCTCAATTTAGGATAACTGCGGACAGATTCAAGATATTGAATGTTGGACACACCAATTCAATTCGCCATTTGCTCAATTCGGATTTCCGTCCTGACTCTTTTCCTGCTCGCGAACGGGATAGGAATACATTGACATGGCTGACTGGATGGATGCGCACTGCGATCGTTCTGTCCTTCGGCCATGGACAAGACGCCTAACAAATCGATTTATAGTTGCGCGGACTTATGTTAGATTTTTTTCGGTTATTCCGCCGGATATGCGAAAGTGGGTCCCGTCGGAGCGCTAATACAGCAGCATCGGGGCTTCACACCAAGCCATAGTGCCATTCATGCATCTACATGTGGACTAAGTCGGGCCTCAGCGCAAAAGAAGTCTGCCTGCCCGCGCAGCACCACTTTGCAGGAGGATGTTGTGTCTGAGCAAATACAGACGTGGGAGACCGATCCCGCCTCAGGTTTGCAGATCAGTGTGGAAAGGCCACGGATTGACGGGCCTCCCTTCGCGTTCTTTTTTCCACTTCCTGCTCCGGATCCCGACCCCGATAGCGCAACGCCTGCTTTCCGATACTGGAATGCGGCGGCGGCCCTCAGGCGCGGCGCCGATTTCTGGGGCCCGGCGATGGGCCCGAACGCGCAATGGTTCACCGGTCCCGTTCTTGAAGTCAGGCTTGATGCTGGGGCCGACTG
This sequence comes from Rhizobium sp. LjRoot254, assembly GCF_964254105.1. NCBI lineage: Bacteria > Pseudomonadati > Pseudomonadota > Alphaproteobacteria > Hyphomicrobiales > Rhizobiaceae > Rhizobium > Rhizobium sp. LjRoot254. Next base: position 296,682 of record NZ_CAXUSM020000001.1, read on the forward strand.
GAATGCAGTGTATAACAGGCGGAAGCTCTTGTTCCATCGGGGGGTGCTGAACCAGGACACTGTCATATATGCGGCCGAGAGCGCCGACATGCTCTGCCACGAACTCGGGCATGCGATGCTCGATATTGCTCAACCGAACCTCTGGAACACATGCCACAATGAAATCGCTGCCTTTCACGAGTCGTTCGGCGACGTGAGTGCGATATTGTGCGCGCTTCAGATACCATCAGTTCGAAATTCAGTCTTGGCAGTCACCGGCGGGGCGATTTTCCAAGATACGGCGCTTTCGCGAATTGCCAAGCAGTTCGGAACAGCGCTGCACACCCTGCGGCCTGATGAAGCGGATTCCAATTGCCTCCGTAACGCACATAACAGCTTTAGCTATGTTCCACCCGAAACACTTAACTCGACAGGATCAACTGCGGTACTGACATCCAGCCCACACTCTTTCTCGCGGGTGTTCACCCGCGCGATGTTAGAAGCGCTTGAGGGAATGATGGCCGTGCATGCCTCCGCCACGCCTGATCGTTTGCATGATATCACGCTTGAGTTGCGCGACATCATGATCGAGGCAGTGAAGCGGGCACCGTTAGTGCAGCTATACTACGCTTCGGTCGCGGCAAAGATGATGCTTGCGGCGAGAGAGAAGAACGAGGCGTATGAGACGGTCTTCAGAGACATATTCGTGGCACGCTCGATCCTCTCATCGGCATCGGCGGATGCCATTTTGTCCTCGCCGACGCCACAGGAGGACACAGGGTTCGCGGGAGAAATCGCGGAAAACAGTCGAGCGATCATAACCAGTTCGGTCGCGTCTGAACGCCACGGCCTGACTGAGGCGATCGAGGTCGAGATCTCGGCCAATCCACTAGCTACTACTGCAAGAAGTGCGGTGGAAGACGCGTCGCTTTCGCCTTTAAGTCCGGAAGAAGCAGCGACGATGTTCGTGGATCGGTTGTTCGAGCGAGGGCTCGTCGATATTCGCGAGGAGGAAACAGAGAGCCCTCTCTCTGAGGGTCTTGTGACCCATCGTATCGAGCGCATCGGTGGTCGTCTTCACTTGAAGAGAGTCTCATTCCAGTTCAGCCAGTCGATGGCGGCGCGACGCCACTATCAAGAAAAGGGAGGTTCCTAATGCTGCCCAAGTCCGTCAGACTCCTCGCCTGTCGCGCGAAATTGACTGCCTGCGCGGTTGGCCTTGGCATTTTCGCAACAGCCGCCGCTGCGCAACAACCGGATAAAGCGGCTTGCGAAAACGATCCTACCATCACCTGGCCACTGAACGCGAACGACCCACCACCTGCGGACGAGATCGCGATCCGGAAGTTGCTGACGCGATACAATTGGGCTCTCGACGATCACAGCGCATTGCAACTGGAGAACCTCTTTGCCGACAAAATCTTCTATGAGCTGTGCAACGCCGCCGGAGATCAACTGATGACGGCAAGCGATAGCGGGAAACTGAAATCTTATCTCGGCATCTATTTCGACGTATTTGACAAAAGCGGCACTCAGCCCCGGCATATTGAGAGCAACACGCTGCTTAATATGGTCGATGCGAATACCGTTCAGGGCAAATCGACTGTTGTCGTGACGCTGCAACATTCCGACATCGAAACACCTGTGCTCGACTACACGGGCGAGCTAAGGACCGTATTCAAAAAGGACGGAAACATCTGGCAGTTCACAGAAATCACACTCATAACAGACGGTCCCCGCCTCCAAGCGCGAGCGCGATGACGGTTGTTAGAGCCTCCTGCATTGAAATGGAACCGGTTCTGTTGGCTCAAGCGGAGTCGCATGTTTGACCGGCCGGCGCGTGCCGTAGCCAAAGCATACGGCCAAGCCGGCCGGTCAAAGAGGCGGCCCGCTTCAGCCAACCCGAAGGGCCGGGCATCTTTCCGCCAGGCTCAGAGGCGATCGGCTCGGCCGTACATCTGGGTACGACCTTCGCCAATCGCCTCTGCCCTGACGAAAACCTGCTCCGGCAGAACCGGCTCCATTTCAATGCAAGAGGCTCTAGATTTCGATGGGACATATTTACCGGCTAGCGATCATGGCCTTGGTCGTTTCTGCCTCAGGCGGATCGAGCTTGCTTGAACCGACAGTGGCCGAAGAGGCGACGCCATACCCGCTGTCTGCATACGAGCGGATCGACGGACTCGCCTGTGACCAGAACGCGCGATGTGACAGGGCAACCGGCTGCATGGCGCCGGTGCGTCCGCAAGCCGTTGCCGCCGATGTCTTGCCCGATGATGAGGCCCACAGCCGGTATGCGCGCGCGTTGGAGAGCTATCAACTCTGCCGGCAACTGGCGCTAATGTGGAGAGACGGCGGAGGCGATGGTTGGCGTCTGGTCGACCTCGGCGCGTCCGGGTTCAAGGAGTTCACTTTTGCAGACACCGTTCAGCGCTGGAACGGTGCCTATCTTTGGGCGCCGGCATCAGCAAGTGTCGAGACGATCACCAGATTCGGGGACGAGGTCCGCGCCGTCCTTGGTCCCATCCCCGAGGGCAATTGTACGGACGGCAACTCAAGAACTCTAACCTTGCAAGTCGATGGCAATGTCGTCGACCTGAAGCCAAATTTGAGTAAACAGGGGCACCCATTGGAGTTTGAACACCGGGATACAACTGGCAAGGTCGTCAAATGGACGAGCAGTATCTCGCAGTGCGACAAACCTTCATTGGCGGGGAGCGCATTGTATTGCGGCCTCAACTCACGACTGAGCCGTATCGCGAGCGGTAATGTCGAATGGCTTTTCTTCTGCCGCAAGTCGAGCGCTAACGGTGAAGTCACCCCGACGCAATACTGGCAGCGCTCAAATCCCAAATTCGCCCTTCTGGGGGTCATCGGTTTCAATCGGCGTACAGGAGAGACGGCATTCTTCGACGGTCGAAAGGATCGCGACGAATTCGATTGGTCCCATACCTTCGCGCCACCCGGGGGTTTATCCTATTTGGATCGCGAGGGCCGGGAAACAGCGGCGAAGCTCTATGACCCAACCTTTCGCATAGAGTGCTCCGCTTGCCACGACAACAAGACCGCGCTTGTCATCACGCCCAGCATCCAGCAGGCGCGCGTCGGCTTCGGAACCCACCCCGATCCGGCCACGGCTGGATTTAGCCTTGGTAATTTCCTGCCATCAACGTCACGATACAGGTCGACACCCTATCGTATCGTCGGATCGGCCTATACCGCCACACATCGCGTCAGCCTGGAACGTGCCAGAACCGTGCGCGACCCCACGGGCAACTGCACGGAATGTCATACGCTGACGACGCAGGTCACCGGCCAGCGTTTTGCGGCCGATGCAGTCGCGCAACTTCCGACGATCGACCGACCCCGCCGGTCGCAATTCCTCCGCCTCACGGCAGAACAGCACAAGCTGCAGGAGATTGCCGCGAACCGAACAGAGTGGGCAACCCGCAAGGGCCGCGGGAAGATCCACCCGTGGATGGTACCGATCGAAGGCAACAATCCGACGACGCTGGCCACCGGGATCAGCGCCACTGACTGGAGCGTCCTGAGTAATTGCCTGTGGGGTGCCGGTGGGAAGGAATGCGACTACAAACCCTTGTACACCGCCTGCCCGGCGCCGGGCGTGCCGGAACAAGGGGATACGTCCGAACCCGTTGATTTCTCTGCGAGAGTGCTGACCATCGTTTCTGCAGATTTGCAGTCCGATCGAGTACTTCGCCTCAGGTGGAAATATCTCAACAGTTACGGTGAAGTTCCCCAGAGAGACGATGTACGGTTCAATGTCGGCATAATATCGACAGAGATTCCCGCTTCAGGTGCCGCTCCTGCCGCCGATTCCTATCCCGGGATCGAGGACTTGAAAGACGCGTTTTTCGCTCCAATCGCAAAGGATGTGGGAACGTCGCGCGAAGCGATGATCATTCGCAACCTGTCCTACCTTGGACATGCCAGATTTACCGAGCCCACACCGTCCAGGGATTTGCGGGTGTTCCAGCTCACTTTGCCCGCCAAATGCAATCGTCGCTACCTTGTTCGCCTGCTGCCTAAGAGGTTTTGCTTCGATCAAAACATCTTAGCCTATGCGAGCACGGATTACCTGCACTACGCAGATGTGACGTGCCATTGAGCAAGGCTAGAGCGCTTCATTGTTAAATGGAATCAGTTCTGCCGGAGCAGGTTTCCGCCATGACCCGCGGCGATGTCCTCGGCCGTACCTATGGGTACGACGCTCGCCCGCAGCCTTGGTCCTCACGAAAACCTGCTCCGGCAGAACTGCTTCCATTTAACAATGAAACGCTCTAACAGGCGGCGGGCGCTGCCAGGCTTTCGCTGCAGTCATGGCCACAATTTTCTGACTATTTCCTGTTGCTCATTTAGCCTGTAGTAATTTGTCATATATGTTGAGGTATCCAACCTTATTGCGCCGCGAGGAGGAGCAATGAGCGACATCGAGACGTGGTTGATGGAGCTTGGTCTTGCGCATTTGGCGCAGAGCTTCGCTCGCGCCGAGATTGATTTCGATAGCTTGCGACTCCTCACGGACAAAGACCTGCGAGACATGCGCATTCCACTCGGTCCGAGGCTCAAGTTGCTTTCCGCGGTTGCAGGCATGGGGCCTATGCCGCCGGTCGGTAATCCGAGAAAGCCGCCCGAGCGCCGACAACTTACGATTCTATTCTGCGATATGGTGGGATCCACCGAATATGCAGCACGACTTGATCCCGAGGACTTCAGCGATCTTACCCAGAATTATCTCAACCGATGCGGCGGGCTTGCCAGATCTCACGGGGGTTTTGTCGCGAACTATGTGGGCGACTCGCTTCAGGTCCTTTTCGGCTATCCTGCCGCCGAAGAGAACGACGCGGAGCGCGCGGTTGCTCTCGCCCTCGACCTGATAGCCGCCGTTCCGCAGATCAAGGCGCCGGATGGCATTAGGCCGAATGCCCGGATCGGAATTGCTAGCGGGGTCGTCGTCGTCGGTGACGTGAAGGGGGCCCCGGAGGGAGTCTCCACCGTGGCTTTTGGCTCCATACCCAATCTCGCACAGCGGCTGGAGGCGCTCGCGGATCCAAATGCCATTCTCGTCGATCAAAGCACATATGCATCAGCTTGCGGCTCCTTCGAATTTCGGGATTTTGGGCAGGCCAATTTGAAGGGGTTTGCTCAGCCGGTTCATGTTTGGCGCGTGGACAAGCCCTTACCGCGCGGAAACAGATTCACCCGGACGACTTTGACGCCGCTCATCGGTCGAGAGAATGAAATGAAACGACTTCTGACTATCGCCAAGCAGGCAATCGAGAACAATCGCACTCGCTGGCTTCACCTCTGCGGAGAACCAGGAATCGGCAAGTCCAGGCTCCTTTTCGAAATCGCCCAGAAGCTTCAAAACGCAAGGACGATGATCGCGCAATGCTCTCCGGCGCACTCCAACAGCGCGCTCTTTCCTTTTCTGCAACTTCTGAAGAAGGAATGCGCCATCTCGGAGGCCCTGCCGGCGCCTGCAGCAACGAGAAGCCTCGAGTCACTATTGGCGGCCATCGACGTGCCGCTCGCTGGTTCAATGCCGATCCTCACAAGGCTCCTGGCCGTCGACCATGCAGGTTATCCGCCCTCGGAACTCACCACGACCGAGCAACAAGCGACCGTGCACAGGGTCTTTGTCGCTTGGTTACATCACTTGGCAAATCAGGGTCCGCTGCTGCTGGCGATAGAGGATGCCCAGTGGATAGATCCTTCGTCACGCAGCCTCCTCGCAACGCTTCACGAAGAGGTCCAGGATGTCCCTGCACTTGTGCTGATAACGTCACGCGAAGACAAGCTCAAAATCGATAACCTGCGGCCGCCTGTCGATACGATGAGGATCGGGCGCCTCACAAATGAACATGCCGGGGTTCTCGTCGATAGTGTCGCATCAGGCGCTAAGCTTGCGTCGGGAGTCGAACGATCCTTGCTCGAGAAGGCAGAGGGGGTACCACTTTATCTGGAGGAGTTGGCAAAATCCGCACTGGAGTTGACGACGTCCGGCGACGCATCCCAGACCTTGCGAACGCCTTTGATAGAAGTCCCCAGCAACCTGCAATCTGCATTGCTCGCCAGGCTCGACAGGCTTGGCGAGGGAAAGCGCATCGCCCAGGTCGCTGCCGTGATTGGCCGCGAATTCGACGTGAAGGTCCTTGCGCGGGTCGCCGACATCTCCGCCGATGCGCTGAAGACGCAGTTGGAGCGCTTGACGGAAGTCGGCCTGATCGCGCCGCAACCCTTTGCAGACTGGCCGAGATATGCATTCACCCACGTGCTGCTCCAGGAGGCCGCTTGTGGGGCGTTGCTTCGGGACAGGCGACGGCAACTCCACGCGCGCGTCGCCGAAACGATGGAGGAAACAGAGCCGACCACGGAAGCCGAACATCCCGAAGTGTTGGCTCAGCATCTGAACGAAGCCGGGCTGTTCGAACGCGCAGCAGACCGTTGGCTGGCAGCCGGCATCAGGGTTGGGCAGACATGGGCAAAGATTGAAGCGGCGAACATGTTTACCAAGGGTTTGGAATGCCTGGATAGGCTCCCTCCGTCTCTCCACCGCGATAGGAAGGAACTAAGGCTGCAACTTGAGCGTGGCGATGTGCTCTACGCAGCATACGGATATGTGACGCATGAGGGGAGTGCCGCCTACCGGGACGTGATGAGGCTCAGCGAAGCGTTGGGAGACGCCGACGCAGCCATTCGCGCACTGGACGGCCTGTTCGGCACGGCGTTCAATTCGGCTCGCCTTGGCGACGCGGAATGGGCGAGCAAACAACTCCTCGAGATCGGAAAGAAGCAGGAGAATATCAGAGCTCTAGTTCTCGGAACACAATTCCTGGGCATGTGTTCGTTTTCGCGGGGCCGGCTCAAGATGGCCAAGTCCTATCTGACCGAGGCGTTGACTCACCGAACAAATGCTGACGCGGTGCAAAGCGACTTTCCCAGCATGTCCCTGATCTATCTCTCATGGACGCTGCAACTGCTTGGCGACGAGGAGAAAGCCTTGGCGCTCTACCTGACGGCCTTGGCTGAGGCACGCCAGGAGACGGACTATCGCCTTGCGGCGTGTCTTGGCAACGGTTGTATCCTTATGGCCCTGCGTCACGACACGGGAATGTTGGAAGCCATGGTCGGCGAGTTGATACCGCTGGCGAAGCGGAACGGATTCCAACTCTGGCTCAACATGGCCTTGTTCTTCCAAGGCTGGATGCTGGTCATGAACCGTCAGGACGCGACGGGTCTGCTACAGATGCGTCATATCTGCGACAACATGGGTGAACAAGAGATCGACAAGACCTGTTACTTCGGCATTCTCGCAGAAAGCTATATCAGGTTGGGTCGTATTTCTGAGGCATCTCAAACAGTAGATAGGGCCATTACATTGGCCGCCAAGACGGGAGAAAACTACTTTATTGCCGAGCTTTGGAGGTTGAGCGGCGAATTAGCGGCCTCCGCCGCGGTATCGGAGGCGCGGGCCGCCTTGGAAAAATCTCTGGCCATTGCGCACAAGCAGGGGGCGAAGACCTGGCAATCCCGAGCGAAACAAACGCTCGCAACCTTGCCCCCCTCGAGCATACCCGCCGCCTCGCGCCAGAATAATCCCCCTGATTAGTGCAGGACGCCCCCTACCGGCCAGCCACAACCGTCCTTTCCTCATAGGAATGATCCTTGGCCGCTGTGACCGCGGGCTTGCAGTCGAGCTGCGAGCGGCATCATTTCCGCGATGTACATGAACCTGGCGACCAAATACTTGGCCGCGGCGGCTCTTATCGGCGCGGGGCTGAACCAACTTTCACCCGTCAGAGCCCTTGCCTTGACCACCGCCGGGGTCCGGTCGAGGCCCTCAAGGGACGGCCGCTTACAACGGAAACGAGGTGGCACTCGCACGTTGCTTTATATCGGCCGCTCAATCTGCCTTGAAACGCAATGCGCTGATGATCAGAGAAAAGGCTGCGGAGTTTTGTCGTCTGCTCGGATAATAGAGGTAGTAGCCCGTAAACATGGGGCACCAATCATCCAGCATCTGCGTAAGCGTGCCTTCTGCAATTTGTCGTTCCACGAGGTTCTCCGGCACATAAGCAATGCCATAGCCGGCGACCGCCGCATCGACCTGAGCCAGCGAACTGTTGAGCGTGATCTGCCCATCGACGCGCACCCGGAGTTCTCGGCCATCTTTTTCGAACTCCCAGGCATAAAGACCACCCGATCGGGATTGGCGGGTGTTGATACAGATATGGCCGACAAGGTCCTGCGGGATTTCGGGAATCGGATGCGTGGCAAAATATGAAGGAGCAGCCACCGCGACCAGCCGCCAGTCCGGCCCGATTCGAATGGCGATCATGTCCTTGTCGAGACTTTCGCCCAGGCGCACGCCGGCATCGAAGCGCTCTTCCACAATGTTCCTGAAGCCATTGTCGATGTTCAATTCAAGCTTGATGTCCGGATAATCCAGCAGCAGCGGCCGCAGCTTCGGCCATACGACGCTTTCGAGCGCATGGTCCGAAAGAGTGATCCTGACCATCCCCGCGGGTCTGTCGCGGGCCGACATCAGATCGTCGAGTTCGCCCTCGAGTTCCCGCAGGCGCGGGACGAAGGCATTGAGCAGGCGCTCTCCGGCTTCCGTGGGCGTCACGCTACGGGTGGTCCGGTTCAGCAGCCGGAGTCCCAGCCTGGTCTCCAACTGCTTGATGGTATGGCTCAGGGTGGATTGGGAAGTCCCGAGCTTGGCCGCCGCTTTGGTGAAGCTTCGCTCTTCGGCCACAGCGATGAAGTAGAGCATGTCGTTGAGGTCCTGACGCTCCAAGGCGGCCACTCCATTTATGTTCGCAGTCGATAGGTCCATGCGGATTGCCATGGCTTATCACGAGAGTGACGCCTGCGTATATTCCAGTTGTCCGAAAAACACGACAACATGGAAGCAGTCCAATGGCATTGAGCTACGATGAACAACCCGTCCGCATAGCAGGAGCCTGGGGTGCCGTCTTCTCGATGGCGCTGGCGGCATTCGTCCTGGTCGCCTCGGAGTTCATGCCCGTCAGCCTGCTTCCTCTCGTGGCCCACGGCATCACGGCCGGCGCGATCGGCGGGCTTCTCTTCGACACGGTCGGCTGGTGGGGACCGTTTGTGCTCTCGACCGCCATCCTCGCCGCCTCGTCCGTCCTGGCCGTCGCCGCGTGGCGCAACTCGAAGGGGACCGTCGCGTGACACCTTTTCCAATCCATCGCCGAGCGCTCTTGATCGGTGGTTTGGCCGCCGCCGGCCTGCCGCTGATGGCGCTCGGCCAGCAAGGCCGCGATCCCGCCAACCAGGAGACTGCGAACGTGAAAGTCAGATTCCTTTTCGACAGGCACGCGGTCACCGCGACGCTTTACGACAATCCGTCGGCGCGGGACTTTGCCTCGATGCTTGCGCTCGACCTCAAGATCGAGGATTACTCGAACAACGAGAAGATTGCCTATCTTCCGCGCAAGCTGACCGAGGAGGCCAGCGGCCCTTTCGGAAACGAACGGCCGGGTGACGTCGGCTACTACGCCCCGATGGGCAACATCGTCCTGTACTACGCAGCCTATCGGTATTCGCGCGGCCTGATCCGGCTCGGTCGCATCGACGGCAGCATCGAGCCCCTGCTCACCCGCGGCGAGTTTCCCCTGCGCATCGAACGCGCTGAATAAAGAAAGGCCCCATCATGCGTGCAACCGTTCTCTACAGCCCCGGCGACGTCCGTTGTGTCGAAGTCGAAGACCCCAGGATCATCGAACCGACCGACGCGATCATCAAGCTCTCGGTCTCCTGCATCTGCGGGTCGGACCTCTGGCCTTATCGCGGTCTCCAACCCGTCAACGAGCCGTCCCATATGGGGCATGAATACTGCGGCGTAGTGGTCGAGGTCGGATCGGCCGTCAAAACCGTGAAGCCCGGTCAGTTCGTCGTCGGCTCCTTCGTTCTGTGCGACAACACCTGCCCGCATTGCCGTTTCGGCTTCCAGTCTTCCTGTGAACAGCGGCAATTCATGTCCGGCGCTCAGGCTCCCTATGCCCGGATTCCCCTGGCCGACGGAACGCTCGTCGCGACCCGGGAGATGCCGTCCGACGATCTGATCCCGAGCCTGCTTGCAACGTCGGACGTCCTTGGGACCGGTTGGTTCGCGGCCGACGCCGCCGGAGTGCAGGAAGGGTCGACGGCAGTCGTCGTCGGCGACGGTGCGGTCGGCCTCATGGGCGTCCTCGCGGCCAAGCAGATGGGCGCGGGCCGGATCATCGCCATGAGCCGGCACAAATCCCGCCAGGACCTTGCACTGGAATACGGCGCAACGGACATCATCTCCGAGCGCGGCGATGAAGGCGTTGCCCGCATCAAGGAATTGACAGGTGGTGTCGGCGCCGACTCGGTTCTGGAATGTGTGGGAACGCAGGAGTCCATGTCCCAGGCGATCAACGCCGCCCGGCCCGGCGGGAAAATCGGTTTCGTCGGCGTGCCCCACGGGGTCCAACTGGATGGTCAAAGCCTGTTCTTCCAGCAGAAGAGCCTGCTCGGCGGCCCGGCGCCCGTTCGTCGCTTCCTTCCACACCTGATGGACCTCGTGCTGGATCGCAAGATCAATCCCGGCAAGGTGTTTGACCTCGAGGTCCCATTGGAAGACGTCGCCGAGGGCTATCGGGCCATGGATGAGCGCCGCGCCATCAAGACGTTGCTGCGCTTCTGACGCCCTCCGGTCGTCGGGCCGAATTCGTGCCCGGCCGCCGCCCCTGCGCCCTGATGCGCATCGCAGATGCGGAGCCGTCGCTTCCGCAATGGCATCTCCGCGTCCGCGCTTGACCCGACTCCCATTCAACAAGCAACCCAAGGAGAACCACATATGACCGACCACAATGAAGCTCGCCGCACCTTTCTCAAACTGACCGGAGTTGGCGTCGCCGCTCTGGGCGTCGCAACCGCGACAGGAGGACCAGCCATGGCCCAAAACAACATGAGCTGGGACAAGACCTTTCCCGAGAGCGAAGCCGTGGACCATCAGAAGGTCACGTTCCGTAACCGCTACGGCATCGCACTGTCCGGCGATCTCTATCTTCCGAAGGACCGTGCGGACCGCTGCCTCCCGGCGCTTGCCGTCGCGGGTCCCTTCGGCGCTGTAAAGGAGCAATCAGCGGACACGCTGCCGACAGCGGCACCCGTCACACGAACAAGTGGACCTGGACATGTCCTATCCAATCCGAAAGCGCGGCGACCGGCGGCATGAAGCGCTTGGCCATGCACATAAGCGAAATCCGACAGTTTCTGTTTTCTCATTCCATTTTAATGGACTGTATGAGCTTCGATTGAGGACGATTGCTCTGGTGCGAAGCTACCATGGCATCTCCACCATAAAGACCGGTCCTCGTTGGTTCGCTGCTGCGCCCCATCTTCGAAAGTGGACGCGATGATCCATCCATCGACGCCCATTGACGTGGACCTTTATCACCACGATATGGTCATGCCGAAATGTGGTAAGCGCCAGCCAACGATAGCAGGAGTGTCATAGTGAGCGAACCAACCGTAGCAGATGCAACAAACCGCATTTATGAATCCCTGCAGGCGGGCAATGCCGACATCGACGTGCATATCGCGACTCTTAAGGAAGCGTTGACGCTGGCGGGTTTGAAAGAGGCGGTATTCGATCCGGCTAGGCTCGTCCAGAACAACCGGTCTGGCAGGAAGCTGATGCAGGCGTACTTTCGGCAGCGCGGCGTGACGGTGAAATTCTCGGCTTCGTGAAGCGGGCCCAGCATATCCAACAGGCCGCAGCATGACCGCTGACCTGAGCGCCTTGAATGGAGCCTACACCAGGGCCTTGTCCACGGTCTGCCGTCAAGAGCCTACAGGAAGTCGTCACGCCTCGGCGTAAATGTATCGATCAGCAGCCCTTTTTCCAGCGCCAGAACCCCATGAACAAGGTTGGGCGCGACAATGAAGCTGCTTCCGGCGGCGAGGCGCTGGGTGACACCATCGACGGTTACCTCGAAGCTGCCTTCCGCTATATAACTGACCTGCGTATGCGGGTGCGAATGTAGCGCCCCGACAGTGCCGGGCTCGAAGCTGAAGGCGACGAGCATCACTTCCGGGCGCTCTGAAAGAACTGCTCGGAGATTGCCCGGCGCGACTTCTATCCAGGTGATATCTTCCGGGAGGCTGTAGAACGACTTCATGCTGTTTTCCTAACGCGCCAGCCAGCCGCCGTCGACGGGCAGGATGGTACCATGAACATAATCCGAGGCCGACGACGCGAGAAAGACGGCAGCGCCTGCCATGTCTTCCGCCTTGGCCCATCGCCCGGCGGGGATGCGCTTGAGTATATCCGCACTGCGTTCCGCGTCGGCCCGAAGTGCAGTGGTGTTGTTTGTCTCGACATAGCCCGGAGCGATGGCGTTGACGTTGATGCCCCGAGCGGCCCATTCATTTGCCATGAGCTTGGTCAGCCCGGCAACACCGCTCTTTGCCGTCGTATAGGATGCGACACGGATGCCGCCCTGAAACGACAGAAGCGACGCGATATTGATGATCTTGGCGGGGCGACCTGCCGCGATCGCGGCCTTCGCGAATGCCTGACACAGGAAGAAAACCGATTTCAGGTTGGTGTCCATGACATCGTCCCAATCGGCTTCCGAGAAATCCAGGGCGTCGGCACGGCGAATGATACCGGCATTGTTGACGAGAATGTCGGGCGTGGCATGCGCCGCGATCGCCCGGTCTATGACAGCGCTGGCCTCTGCCTTGTTGGAGAGGTCGGCCTTGAGCGCCACGAATTTGCGCCCGGCGGCGATGATCCGTGCCGCCGCCTCATCCATGTCAGACCGCCCGACACCGACAATGTCGGCACCGGCCTGAGCCAATCCAACGGCAATCGCCTGGCCGATTCCGGTATTGGCGCCGGTGACGATTGCCCAGCGGCCGGTGAGATCGAATGGGTTCATCGCAAAGCTTCCATCGGCACCTTGTCCATGTCGGTGAAACTCATGTTATCTCCGGCCATCGCCCAGATGAAGGAATATCTGCCGGTGCCCGCGCCCGAATGAATGGACCAGCCGGGCGACAGCACCGCATCGTGGTTCTTGAGCACGACATGCCGCGTTTCACTCGGCTCGCCCATGAAGTGGAAGATCCGCGTCGAGTCCTCCATGCCGAAGTAGAGATAGACCTCCATGCGCCGGTCGTGCACATGCGCCGGCATCGTGTTCCACACTGAGCCCGGCTCGAACATTGTCAGGCCGACCAGAAGCTGGCAGCTTTCGCAGACGTCGGGATGGACATATTGGTTGATGGTGCGGGCATTGGCTTCCGCCGCCGAACCGGTCACCACCTTCTTTGCCATGTCGATCGTGATCAGGACTGTCGGGCAGGTCCGGTGGGCGGGCGCGCTGAGCAGATAGAAATGGGCCGGCGCTGCTTGGTCCCGGCTGGCGAAGGTCAGCGCCTTCGCTCCCATGCCGACATAGAGGGCTTCCTTGTTGCCGAGTATATGGTCCGCACCATCCACCGTCACCACGCCCGCACCACCGATATTGACGATCGCTGCCTCGCGCCTGTCGAGGAAGCGGTCGGTTCCGGTTTCCTTGATATGCTCGATCGTCAATGGTCCCGAGGCCGGCACTATGCCGCCGACGATCATGCGGTCGAGATGGCTGTAGGTGAGGTTGATCTGGTCGGGCCGGAACATACCTTCGATCACGAACCCGTCTCTCAGCCCTTGCGTATCGCGGCGGGCGGTGTCTTCGGGGCCCACGACCTGGCGGGTTTTCACGGAAATTGTCACGGCACTTGCCTTTCGTCTTTCATTTCGGGTTCAAGTCAGAACCACGTACTCGGTGAGTTGGCTGATGCTCGTGTCCGCCTTTTGGACATCGAACACCTTGGTGCCGTGGCTCATGATCACGAAACGGTCGCAGACCTGGTAGGCGTGGTAGAGATTGTGGGTGACGAAGACACTCGAGACATTCTCGGCCTTGAGCTTCAGCACCTGGTTCAGCAGCGCCTCGGTCTCGCGGACGGAAAGTGCAGATGTCGGCTCGTCCAGAAGCAGGACCCGCTTCTTGAAATGGACGGCGCGGGCGATGGCGACCGCCTGCTTCTGCCCGCCCGAGAGATTGCCGACCAGCACGTCCGGCGAGTCGATGCCGGATATATGCACCGCGTTTTTCAGCACCTGCATGGCCGTGTCGCGCATTTCGCCCTGCCTGAGAAAACCGAAGGCATCCGTCAGTTCGCGCCCCATGAAGATATTGCGGGTGATCGACAACGAGTCCACCAGCGCAGTGTGCTGGTAGATCGTCTCGATACCTGCGGCGGCGGAATCCGAGCGGCAGGTGAATTCGGTCTTCGTGCCGTCGATGCTGAGATGCCCGACAGTCGGCTTGTGGATGCCAGAGATCAGGTTGACGGTGGTCGACTTGCCGGCACCATTGTCTCCGAGCAGGCCGACCACCTCGCCCTCGCTGATATGAAAGCTGAGATCGCGCAGCGCCGTCAGCGCGCCAAAACTCTTCGAGATGTTGTGGAGTTCAAGAAGATTGGCCATCAGGCGAGCCCCCGCCGCTCTATGAGGTGGTTGAAGATCGCCGCAACCACGATCAGCGTCGCGATGAACATGTCGAGATAGAAGCCCGGAGCACGCAGTAGCAGCAGCACGTCCGTCATCGTGTGGATCAGGAGCACGCCGAGGAAGACGCCGAGGATCGTGCCGCGGCCGCCGCGCAGCGACAGGCCGCCGATGACGCAGGCGGCAATCGCCTGCAATTCGAGGCCCGCGCCCTGGCCCGGCTGAACGCTGCCGACTCTTGCCGTTGCGATGATGCCCGCGACCGCTGCCATGCCGCCGGCAATGGCGAACGCAATGAGCTTGACGCGGCCCGTGTTGATGCCGATCGCCGTTGCAGCACCGGGATTGCCTCCCGTGGCGAAGACATGGTTGCCGAAGCGGTGACGATGAAGCAGCAGGTGGAAGGCGGCGGCGAGGACGAGGATCCAGATGAAGGCCGCGTTGATGCCGAAGATGGTGCCGGCGAACAGGCTGGAGAACGCGGGTTCCGGATCGAAGCGCACCTGTACCGCGCCGTTGTAGAGCAGCACGGCCCCACGCCAGAACAGCAGGCCACCGAGCGTCACGATGAAGGACGGCAGGCCGAAACGCAGCGTAATCGTCCCGTTGAGCATGCCGATCAGGACGCCCGCCGCGATGCCGATGGGTGCGGCGATGAAGGCGCTCAAGCCATCATTGACCAGTGTTGCCATCAGAATGGCGGTGAATGTGTAGACCGAACCGATCGAGAGATCGAATTCACCCGATATCATCAGGATGCCAGCGCCAAGGGCTAGGCATCCGAGAACAGGGACGGCCTTCATCAGGATCGTCAGGTTCTGCGGTGAGAGATAGCGGAAATCGTCCGGATAGATCAGCGCGCCGACGATGCAGGCGACCTGCAATGTGGCAAAGACCAGGAGAATGCCGCCGGCGGGCATCGCCATGATCTGCTTCAGAAGCGATTGTCGTTGGGTCCGCGTGCGGGGCGGGGCGGTGTCGGCCATAATGGGAGTCACTTTGGAATACTCGCGCAGGGATGACGGGGAAACCCTCCGGATTTTGCCGGAAGGTTCCCGCGCATTGCAGTTAGCGATAAGTGCCGATCATCGGCTTCACCGAGCTGATGCGCGACTGATCGAGGAAGGCGCCTTGCCCGGTATCGATGTCGGTCGGCGTCAACCCATATTTCTTCGCCAGCGCGATCTGCGCGATCGGGTAGTAGCCTTGCAGATAGGGCTGCTGGTCCATCGTCGCGAACATGGCGCCTGACTCCACCGCATTGACGATCTCGACCGCAAGGTCGAAGCCGCCGAACGGGATGTCGATGCCGGCGTCCTTGATGGCGCCGGCGCCAACGGTCGAGGTGACCGAACCGGTGCCGAACAATGCCTTGACGTTCTTGTTGGCGATCAGGAACTGCGCCATGATGTTCTGTGCCTCGGCGGGATCGAGCCCGGCGCGAACCGTCTCGACCTTGATGCCCTTCTCCTTCATCGCCTTCTCGATGCCGCCGCCGCGTGCCACGGCGAAGCTCGCCTCGGGGATTTCGCGCGGATTGAAGACCATGTCGCCTTCCTTGAGGCCGAACTTCTCGATCATGCGGTTGCCAAGCTCGTAGCCCGAGGCGAATTCATTCATGCCGACATAAGCCTGCCGGCAATTGCCCTTGGCACCCTCGAGATCGTCATTGTTGAAGCCGATCACGATGATGCCCGCCTTGACGGCAGAGCAAATGCTGGCGTCGAACGCGTCCGAGCTGGAGATTGCGACGGCGATGCCGTCAACGCCGGCGGCGGTCGCGCTTTCGATCAGGTCGTTCTGGCGCACGGGATCGTTGTTGGCATACTGCACGTCAAGATCGACGCCGAACTGGGCTGCCGCATCTTGTGCGCCTTTCACGACCGGATTAAAGAACTGGACGCTCGGATCCAGGTAGATGATCATCGTTGCCTTGACGTCGGCGGCGAGTGCTGCCGACGACATGGTTAGAGCAACGCCTGCGGCGAGCGCCGCGGTGGTCAATCTGGTCAGTTTCATTTGCGTATCCTCCCTTTTGGATGTGCAATAGGGGTCGTATGACCCATGTCTCGGCTGGCGAGCTCCGACCAAAGATCGCGCCAGCCGAGATTTCCTCCTCCTCCCGTCGCGAAACGCGACAGGCAATCAACCGAACCAGGGCGCCGGTCGTCCCAATGTGACGTGGATGCCCTTGAACTGCGAATATTCATCGAAACCGTAGCGGCCGAGCTCGCGCCCGAGACCGCTCTTCTTGTAGCCGCCGATCGGCAGTTCCGGCGTTCCGTCGATGACGCTGTTGATCCAGCAGCGCCCGGCGCGGATTCGGCGGATGCTCTGCAGCGCGTTTTCGAGATTGGTGGACCAGACTGACGCCGAAAGGCCGAATTCGCTGGAATTGGCGAGCGCAACCGCCTCGTCTGCCGTCTTGAAGGTCATCGTCGAGAGAACCGGCCCGAAGATTTCCTCGCGCGCGATCGACATGGCCGAGTTCACGCCGCTGAAGACGGTCGGCGCGAAATAGAGGCCCTTGCCCTCGCCGGCCCGCGTCCCGCCCAGAAGCAGTTCCGCGCCATCGGCAACGCCGGCATCGACATATGACTGGACCTTGGCTGCATGCGCCTCCGAGATCATCGCGCCGATCCTGGTCTTTTCGTTCAGCGGATCGCCAAAAGTGACCTTGCGGGAAATGTCGAGTACCCGCTCAATCAGCGCGTCGCGTATGCCCTCCTGCACCAGCAGGCGGCTGCCCGAAATGCAGCACTGGCCTGCATTGTGATAGACGCCATAAGCGATGCCATCGGCCGCGGCCTGAAGGTCGGCATCGTCGAAGACGATCTGCGGCCCCTTGCCGCCGAGTTCCAACCCGACGCGCTTGACGCTGCGTGCGGCGATCTCGCCGAGTTTCGTGCCGACGCGGACCGAGCCGGTAAACGCCACCATGTCGATGCGGGGATCTTCCGCCAGTATCTGGCCGGCTGGATCGCCGTATCCGGTGACGACATTGAAGACGCCGTCCGGGATGCCGGCCTGGCGCGCCAGTTCGGCCATGCGGATCGACGTGCCCGAGGTGAATTCCGACGGCTTGAGCACCACGGTGCAGCCGGCGCCGATGGCCCAGGGCACGCGCTCGGATGCGATGATGAAGGGGAAGTTCCACGGCGTGATGATGCCGACGACGCCGACCGGCTCGCGCAGCACGAGGCCGAGACGGTCGTCACCGATATTGTTGTGCGTCTGGCCTTCGAGCGCACGGGACTGACCTGCCGCATACGACCAAAGATCCGCGCAGAAGCCGATCTCGCCCCGCGCCTGAGCGATAGGCTTGCCGACTTCGAGGCTCTCGGCGACCGCGAGCTCTTCCTGATTGGCAAGGATGAGTTCGGCCACCTTGAACATCAGGCGCGAACGCTCGGCACCCGACATGCGCGGCCATGGACCCGTGTCGAATGCGCGGCGGGCTGCGGCGATCGCGAGACCGACGTCATCCGCCGAGGCTTCCGGCCATGTGCCGACGATGATGCCGGAATGGCCGGGGCTTACACGATCAATCGTGCGGCCGGACGCTGCATCAACGGACTTGCCATCGACAAGCATGCGATAGCGCGCTTTAATGTCCAGGCGAGAATCCGTGGTATCGGGTGATATGAAATTGGCGAGCAAAACTTCTCCTCCCCCCCGGAATCCGGTTCCGGAGCCTTCTCTTTTCTCAGGCCCCCCAGGCGGTGAGAATTATGTTGCGAATGCATTGTATGGTACTGTATGGTGGTTTTAGATGGTTGTCAACGTATCATGGCGGCGCGGGTAATGGGACTTGAAATTCTGAAGACGGAGACCGGAGAAAGCACGGCGGCGCAGGTTGAACGCGATCTCCGCGAGGCGATCATCCGCCTGGAACTTGCGCCGGGGACGCGCCTTTCCGAGCAGGAGATAGCCACCCGCATGGGCGTGTCGCGGCAGCCGGTGCGCGAGGCGCTGATCGCGCTTGGCAAATCGAAACTGGTGGACATACGGCCAAATCGGGGGACGGTGGTCGTTCGTATTTCGGCGCGGCAGATGATGGAAGCCCGGTTCGTGCGTGAAGCGATCGAGGTGGCCGTGGCTCGGCGCGCAAGCGAGGGCTTCGACAATTGGACCCGACGCCGGGTCGACACGATCCTGTCTCGCCAGAGAGCTGCTATGGAAGCGCACGATCACAACGCATTCCGGCGCGAGGACGAGCAGTTTCATATCGCGATTGCCGAAGGCGCGGGCTGCGGGTTGGCCTGGAACGCAGTTGCCGACATCAAGGCGCATATGGACCGGGTCTGCAATCTTCAGCTCCGCCATCCGGATTCGATGAAGAATCTGATCTCCGAGCATGAAGCGATCATTGTGGCGATCGATTCGAAGGATTCCGATGCCTCCGCTGCAGCCATGCGCCGGCATCTCAACGGTATTCTGTCCGACTTGCCTCAGATCGAGGCAGACAATCCCGAGTTGTTCGAATGAAGCGCGGCTCTGAGAAATAGGCGCCTCAGGGATATTGAAAGTTCCGGCCGACAGGGATGCTCGAAGTAGCGCGACAGATTTTTCGCGCTTGTTCAATCCGCTGCAGACACTGCCTGTTTCTGCCTTCGGAAATGGTCGGAGTCACTCCGACCCTTCGGGCCGGTAGCCGACTGTCCGCTGTTGGCATACCCAACGAGAAAGCGGACGTTTCGGCGCTCGGTGCCAAGGCTGGGATAGGCTGCTGTGTTCGTTGGCCGGCAACCGGGATTTTTCTTCGCGGCGTCCCCAGATGGACGCCGCGGGCAAACTTCGTTCAGCTCCAGGCATGAAGCGGCGGGTTTTCGCCGTTTAGGTAGTATTTGCCGAGGATCGAGTATTTCCAGCGCACGGGGTCATGGAGCGTGTGCGTCCGGGCATTGCGCCAGTGGCGGTCGAGATTGTGTTCGGCCAATGTCGAGCGGGTGCCAGCGAGTTCGAAGAGTTTGTTGGTCGCCTCGATGGCGATCTCGGTCGAGAGGATTTTCGATTCCGCGGTGATGATCTGGGCTTCGGCGACGGTTTCGGCATTCGGGTTGGCGACGGCGCGGTCGATGGCGTGACCGGCTTTCTCAAGCAGAGCCTGCGCCGCATGCAGCCGGAGCTTGAGTGTGCCGACGGCCTGGATCGTGTAGGGGTCGTCCCATGCATTGTCGATGCCGCTGTCGACCCAGGCGCGCGACTTGGTACGCACGAAATCGATGGTCTCCTTGATCGCCGCCGACGCGATGCCGGTATCGACCGCGACCTGGATGATCTGGAAGATCGCACCGTCGGCCGTCGGCACCTCGTAGCCCTTGTAGCCGGGAACCAGCCAGGCTTTGTCGACCTTGACGTTATCGAGGATGACGGTACCCGAGAGCGTGGTGCGCTGGCCGAAGCTCGACCAGTCGTCGATCACGGTGAGGCCCGGCGCATCGCGGTCGGCGATCGCATACCAGGCGCGGCCCTGGTCATCGAGAGCGACGATCGGCACTTTGTGGGCGAGCAGCGCACCTGAGGAATAGAACTTGCGGCCGTTGACGACGATATGGTCGCCGTGGTCGGTGAACTTGGTTTCGAAGTCCACTGCCCGCTTGGAGCCGAATTCCGAGAAGGCATTGCCGAAGCGGGTGCCCTTGAGGATTTCGCCGAACAGCAGCTTCTGCTGCGCAGGGTCCGACACGGTGCGGATCGCGGCCACGACGCCGAGATGGTTCTGCGATATCTGGCCGATCGAGGAATCCGCTTCAGAGATGATCTCGACGACCTTGGCGAGCGTCGCATAGGAAACCTCGGGGCCGCCGAACGTCTTCGGCACATTGATCGACCAGAGGCCGCTCTGCGAGAAGGCGTCGAGTTCCTCGACGGGCCAGATCCGGTCGCGGTCGCGTGCGGCTGACCCCTTTATGAATTGCGCCGCGAGACGGTGGGCGATTTCGATCGCCTCGGCATCCGACTTGATGACATGCGCGGGCTGATTGGGGCGCGTGACGCCCGGCACGGCGGTCGCTTTAATATTGGTATTGATGTTCATGGAATTCTCCTTTTCTGATCAGGCTGCGGGCCTGCCGGTGGAAAGACTGTCGGCTTCGCCGAGGTAGAAGGCCTTGATGTCCTCACGGGAACGCAATTCGGCTGCTGTGCCGGAAAGCACGGTTCGGCCGTTCTCGACCACGGTGGCGAAGTCGGCATATTGGAGTGCGACGGTGGAGTTCTGCTCCGCCACCAGAATGGACAGGCCGCTTTCGCGGTTGAGCCGCTTCAGAGCCCGGAAAATGTCCCGGATGATCATGGGCGCGAGGCCCATGGATGGTTCGTCCAGCACCAGCAGCCGCGGCCGCGACATAAGCGCCCGGCCGATGGCCGTCATCTGCTGTTCGCCGCCCGAGATCAGGCCCGCCGAAACGCGGCGCTTCTCCTTGAGGCGGGGAAATGTCTGATAGACGAATTCGAGATCACTTGCGATTTGAGCGCGGGTCGCGCTTCGACCCAGACCACCGGACACGAGGTTTTCCTCGACATTCAGGCTTTTGAAACAATGCCGGCCTTCAAGCACCTGCACCAGCCCGGCGCGGACGAGATCGGCGGGCTTGCGCGTGAGTACGCTGTCACCTTCGAAGGTGATCGAACCCGAGGTCACCTGGCCGCGTTCGGCGGGAAGCAGGTTCGAGATCGCGCGGAGCGTGGTCGTCTTGCCCGCGCCGTTGGAGCCCAGGACCGCGAGGATTTTCCCCTTGCGGACGGATAGGCTGACGCCATTGAGCGCACGGATCGTCTGACTGTAGGTCGCCTGGATCGCGGCGACATCAAGCAGGATGGCTGGATCGGCCATGAGTTGCTCCATCGGTGGGTTGCAGAGGCATGCGGATTCGGTGTTCAGGACCGAACCCGCATGCCATCGGGCGGCAAGGCTGGAGGGCGACGCCGCCCGAGCACATTAATTCAGGACATTTTCGGCTTCGGCCGAAGTGCGGATCTTGATGTTCTTTTCCTTGGCATAGGCCTCGGACGACTTTTCAATGATCGGGCGCAGCAATTTCCAGTCCGGTGCGATCCAGTCGGAAACCACGTTCCATTTCTTGCCGTCCCACTGCTGGAAGGTCACATAGCCTTCGCCTTCGTGATTATCCCAGCTGACATTGATCGAATGGAACAGGTCCTTGGCGCCGAGTGCGGCGACCTTGGCCTCATCGAGCTTCAGATGCTCGAAGCCCCAGCGAACCTCATCGCCGGTCAGCGTCCGCTTGCCGAACTTCTCCTGGGCGATACGGATGGCCTCGACATTGAGGATGCCGTTGACGATGCCGAGATTGTGGTAGACCGAGCCGATGCGCTTCTTGTCTTCGAGATTGCCCAGGCCCTTGTCGTAGATGGATGCGACGATCTCCTTGACGATGGGGTAATCGGCGCCGGATGCCTGGGTGGTGATGGCGGTGTAGCCGATCGCAGCGTCACCGGCGGGGATCACGTCCTCTTCCGAATTGGACCAGACGTTGCCGACGATCTTGGTCGCGGGGAAGCCGACCTTCTGGGCGGTCTTCAGGGCCACGGGGTTCATGACGCCCCAGCCGCGCAACACGACATAATCCGGCTTGGCGCGCCGGATCGTCAGCCACTGAGATTGCTGCTCGTTGCCCGGATGCGGCACTTCGATCTGCTGAACGGTGAAGCCATATTTCTCGGCCAGAAGGTCGTAGATCGGGATCGTTTCCTTGCCGTAGGGCGAGCCATGGTAGAGGACGACGATCTTCTTGCCCTTGAGGCCTTCAAGGCCGCCTTCCTTCGACGCGAGGTAGTTCACGATACCCGAGGTCTCGGAGTATGGATTGAGCAGCAGCGGGAAGACGTATGGGAAAACGCGTCCGTCGGTGGAGTCGGTCCGGCCGTGGTTGACGGTGATCAGCGGCACCTTGTCAGTGGCGATGCGGTCGATCATGGCATAGGCGATGCCGACCGAGAGCGGATTCCAGGCTGCGGCGTTGGCGCGACTCTTCTGGCGCTCGTAGCATTCGACGCCGCGCTCGACCTCATACTGGGTCTCGCATTCGTCCCAAGTCAGCTTGACGCCGTTGACGCCGCCATCGCGGGTGTTGATCAGGTTCATGTAGTCGATGAAACCACCGAAGAAGCCGGTTCCGCCAGCCGCGTAAGGACCTACGCGGTAGCTCTGCAGCGGGAAATACTGCTCGTCGGCCTGAGCGGGCAAGGCCGCCGCGGCGATGGAGAAAACGAGGCCCGCGGCAGCGGTTCGCAAAAGGGTTTTCAGGCTTGTCATGAGGCATGCTCCTTCTATTGGCCGGACGAAGTCCGGTCCCGATGATGTTTTCAAGTTGAATGCTTCGCGAATCGCTACCGGTCAGGCTTCCGACAGCGATCCGACTTTCGTTCTGATCCTGGACCAGAAGCGCCGGCCGAGTGCGGCAAGTCCGTCGGGTTCCAAAATCAGGAATGCGATGATCAGCGCGCCGAGCACGATGCGCTGGCTCATGTCGAGGACACCGGAGTCGAACATGTCACCCAGCAGGAACGAGCCGATCCGCGACAGAACGACAGGGAAGACGACGATCAGCGCCGCGCCGAAGAAGGCGCCTCGGATCGTCGCCAAACCGCCGATAATGATGATGAACAGGATCTGGAAGGAACGATCGAGATTGAAGCCCGCCGGTTCGACAGTCCTGAGATAGGCAAATGCCCAGAGCACGCCCGCGACGCCTATGATGAAGGACGACAGCGCGAAGGCGAGCAGCTTGGTCTTGAGCACCGGCACACCGATGAACTTCGCCGCGGTTTCGTTGTCGCGCACCGCGATGAAATTGCGGCCGGTCTGCGAGGTGGCGACCCGCCAGGCAAAGAAGGTCAAAGCGGTCACGATGATCAACGCGAAATAGTAGCGGCCGATAGATCCCTCGAACACGATACCGGCGATCGAAAGCGCCGGGGCATCGATCACGCCGGAGGGATTGTAGTTCGAGAACCAGCCGAACTTGGTCAGTGCCCATTGAACGAAGAACTGCGCGGCAAGCGTCGAGACTGCCAGATAGAAGCCCTTCAGGCGCAGGCTCGGCAGGCCGAAGACGATACCGACAGCCGCCGCCACGCCGCCTGCTAGCATGATGCTGACAACCAACGGCAGTCCATCGATCCGGAAGTTGAAGTTGAACGCGGCAAAGGCGCCAACGGCCATGAAGGCAGCACTTCCCAGAGAGACCTGTCCCGCATAACCCGTCAGAATGTTCAACCCTACGCCTGCCAGTGACAGCGCCAGGAAGGGCAGCATGATTGCTTCGATCAGATAGCTCGACCCCAGATAGGGCACGATCCCGAAGGCGACGATCAGGATCGCAACAGGTGCCACCCATGCAAGGGCGTTGGGGCCGTCGGCGCGATCAGAGGTGATGGCGGCCATGTCAGACCCTTTCCACGAGTTTCTGGCCGAAGAGGCCCGAGGGCCGGACGAGCAGGAAGGCGAGCGCCAGGACATAGGCAAACCAGCCCTCGATGCCGCCGCCGAAATATTCGCCGACATAGACCTCCGCGAGTTTCTCCGAGGCGCCGATGATCAGCCCACCGACGATGGCGCCGGCAATCGAGTCGAAACCGCCGAGCACCAATACGGGCAGCGCCTTCAGCACGACCAGGGAGAGCGAGAACTGCACGCCGGACCGCGCACCCCAGAGCAGGCCGGCGACCAGGGCCACGAGGCCAGATGCAGCCCAGACAGTCGCCCAGATGCGCGGAAGGCGCAGACCAACGGCGAGTGCCGCGAACTGATCGTCGGCCACCGCGCGAAAGGACAAGCCCACGCGGGTGTAGCGGAAGAAGAGGGTGAGAGCGGTCACCATGACCGCCGCAACACCCGAGGCAAAAAGGTCGAACTTCGAGACGTAGACACCGTAGAATTCGAAGGGAATGTCCTCGATGCCGAGATCCAGCGCATGCACCTGCGTTCCCCAGAGAAGCTGCGCCGAACCCTCGATAACGTAGGAAAGGCCCAGCGTTGCCATGAAGAGCGTAATCGGGGGCTTGTTGACGAGAGGTCGCAGAACCGTGCGTTCGACGGTGATCCCCATCAGCACCATGATGCCAAAGGTAATGCCAAGCGCGAGCGCGAAGGGCACGCCGCGCTCGACCAGCGACACGAAAGTCAGTGCCGCGAAGAGCAACATGGCACCCTGGGCGAAGTTCAGCACGCCGGAGGTCTTGTAGATCAGCACGAAGCCGATTGCGACGAGCGAGTACATGACACCGGAGAGCAGCCCGCCGGTGAGCACCTCGATGAAGAACAGATAATCGAAGCTCTCGGCCATCAGATATCGTCCTCATGGCCATCATCCCGGGCAATGCCGAGATAGGCATCGATGACGGCTTGGTCGGCCCGGACCTCGGCGGGCGTGCCGTCCGCGATCTTGCGGCCATAGTCGAGCACGGCAATGCGGTCGGAAAGGTTCATGACAACCCCGATATCGTGCTCGATCAGGATGATGGTCGTGCCGTAAATTTCGCGCGTCTGACGGATGAAGCCCGCCATCTCCTGCTTCTCCGTCGCCGTCATGCCGGCCATCGGTTCGTCTAACAGCAGGATTTCAGGATTAGCCACCAGGGCACGGGCAAGTTCGACCCGCTTCTGCAATCCATAGGGCAGAGAGCCGGCCAGCTTATGGGTTACGGCTTCGAGATGCAGGAAATTGAGGATCGCGGTCGCCCGCTGTCGGGCATCGCGCTCCTCGCGCCGAGCCCAGGGCAAGCCGAGTGCCTGGCCGATGAAAGTGGAATGGCGGGCGAAGGCGAGGCCCGACATGACATTCTCCAGCACCGTCAGTCCCTTGAACAAGGCGAGGTTCTGAAATGTGCGGGCGAGGCCGAGGCGCGCCGCGCGGCTAGCTGGAATGCGGCTGAAGGAATATCCGTTGAGGCGGATCGACCCGGAGTCCGGTCGGTAGAGACCGCTGACTACATTGACGAGCGAACTTTTGCCGGCGCCGTTCGGGCCGATGATCGCGCGGATCTCGCCCGGGCGGATCGAGAGGCTTACATTTGCGAGCGCGGTGACGCCGCCGAACGAAAGGCTGATGTCGTCCAGCGCGAGCACCGGCCGATCCGCGAGGCTGAGTGGTAGCGTTCTTTCGGCAGTTAGCGACCGTCGCCGCGGCAAGGGCGGAATCGATGGGAACTCGCGAAACGCTGTGCTGCCATCCAAGGCCGCGAATGTATAATGCGCATCTAGCATGTCGATCCCTCTCGATCGGAGGCGCCTCAAGTTCGGGCACGCCTTCTCCATCGACCTCCCGATGCCGGGAGGCCGTTCGTTTTCATCTCAGTTGCGTTACGCGTTACTCGGCGGCTTCGCGGGCCGTATCTTCCTGGGCTTCGAGCTCCCGGACGATCGGAAGGACCTTCTTGCCGAAATCCGCCACCTCTTCCTGGAAATGCAGGAAGCCGAGCAGGATCAAATCCGCGCCGGCCCGCTTGTGGCCGATGATGCGCTCGGCGACCTGTTCAGGAGTTCCGATCAGGTTCGAACGAAAGCCATCATTGTACTGCACGAGGTCCTGGAACGTGGATTTCGCCCAGTTGCCTTCGCGTTCGGGCGAAGCTGCGCCGGCATTCTGCACCTCGTGCTTGAAGCCGTTGACGGCGTCAGGGATCGCCTTGTCGATGATCTCCTTCAGCACTTCCTGTGCTTGCCTCTCGGTATCGCGCACGATGCCGAAGGCGTTCATGCCGATCCGGGTGCGATATGACTTGCCGAAAGCCTTTTCCTTGCTGCGGATGTCATCCACCTGCGCCGCCAGGCCTTCCGGCGTGTTGCCGTTGGTGAAGTACCAATCCGATACGCGGGAAGCCATGTCGCGCGCTGCACGGGACGAGCCGCCCTGGAAGACCTGCGGGATACCGCCATGCGGTTTCGGCTTCATGGAATAATCCGTGAAGCGGTAGAAGTCGCCGCGCAGGTTGAAGCTCTCCTCGGTCCAGATGCCGCGAATGGCGCGGATGAACTCTTCCGAACGGCGGTAGCGCTCATCGTGATCGAGCCAGGGTTCGCCGATGGACGAGAACTCGCCACGGAACCAGCCGGAAACGACATTCACGTCGATACGGCCGTTGGTGTAATGGCTGATAGAAGCGACCTGCTTGGCCAGAAGCGCGGGATGCCAGGGGCCGGGAAGAACGGCGGCAATCACCCGAAGCTTCTCGGTCGCCGCCAGCAGCGCATGGCTGAACGACAGGGACTCATGTTGGTTATCGGCACCATAGCCCGCCGTGAACCGGATCTGGCTCAGCGCATAGTCGAATCCGGAGGCCTCCGCGATCTGCGCCAGCTTGCGATTATAGTCGATGCCCCAATCGGTACGCTGCTCGATCGAGCTGATGACCAGGCCACCGGAAACATTCGGCACCCAGTAGGCGAATTTTAAGGGTTCTTTCTTGGAATGCGGCATTGGTTTCCCTCCAGTAATGAGATCAGGCCGAAAGGCGCGGCCTGTCGATCGAATGGTTCGTTGAAACAAGCTGGCGGCTGGCCGGCAGGATGGTTTCGAGTTCACGCACGGCGAGGCCTATGCGGCGGGCGATGTCAGTGTTGACGAGGCGATGGGATTCGAAATCGGCTTCAAGCGCGTAGATCGCGGTCGGCAGCGTGATCGCCTTGAAGAAGCCGAACAGCGGACGCAACTGATGCTCGGTCATAAGGCCGTGCAGCGGCGTTCCGCCGGTGGCGGCCAGTATCACCGGCCGTCCTATCAGCGCTTCGAAATGGACTAGGTCGAAAAGATGCTTCAGCGCTCCCGAATAGGAGGCACGATAGACGGGCGTGCCCACAACCAGCGCATCGGCAGTCTCGACGGCCCGCACGATCTCCTGTCCAGCCTCGCCGAGCTGGTCCGAACGGAGTGCCTTGAACAGGGTCGGCGCAGCATCGACGAGGTCAATTTGCCTGACTTCCGCGTCGATCTGCTTTTCGATCGAGCCAAGGATCGAGCCGACGAGCGCCGAGGTTCGCGAGGGGGCTTTTACATTGCCCGATATGCCTATCACCCGCACCTTTTTCATTCTTCACGCTCCGTATCTCTTTATCGTCTATAAAAAATATAGAAATTAAATGCAATAGTCAATTTTCCGGCTTTTGGGCGTCCTGTGGATTAATTTTCCGGGTGCGCCGGTGCCTGTGGTTCCTAACTACAGCGGCACATCACACGGAGATTTGAGGGGGGGAGCGCGGTCGTGCTCCGCGAATTCATCAAAAAGCGGCAAGCTTCACCAAGGGCTACGGTAACAGGCCGAGCATAGGGTAAACCGAGCGGATGCGACCGTCACACGCTACTATCCTGACGTGGCTTTGTCGCGGATACATTAGGCGTTTTCGTCCGCAGTCCGCCGCGAGGCGCAAGCATACCGCCTCGCGGGTCTACTGCATTGTCCGCTTTCGAGCCGCGGCTTGGCGCGACTTTATGACGGAGAAGCGGGCGCAAAGCGGTCACGCTGAGTTATCCAAATGTCGGCTTGCTGCTGTCATCACGCCCTCTTTTGGCAGAAGTCCACACAGAACGGACATCGCAAAAGTGGGCCTCTTGTGGAAGCCAATAAAAATCTCTATATGAAACAAAGGGATATGGCGGAGAGGGTGGGATTTGAACCCACGGTACCCTTGCAGGTACGCCGCATTTCGAGTGCGGTACATTCAACCACTCTGCCACCTCTCCGCGGGGCACTGGGAACCAGCGTGGGTTCCGAGCGTGTGGGCCGCGATATAGCGATGAAAAATGGCTGACGCAAGATAGAAAAAGTGCCGATCGTCGTTTCTTTGCATGCGATTGGCTTGACAGGATTTGGGGCCTCGCGTACACGCATGAGCGGAAGACTGCGGACAGATGTGTTCGCGGCGTGTTTTGATGTTTGCCAAGAGGCGGGAATCAGGGCATATCTCACCGGCGGGGTTTTCTCCGCCAAAGACCAACCGACTGAACAAAAAGACCGCCCGACCGAGGCCTTTAACAGGTTTTGCCAGAGGCGTGTTCACAGAACATGAAAGGATAAAAAATGTTCGCAGTCATCAAGACCGGTGGAAAGCAGTACCAGGTTGCTGCCAACGACGTCATCCAGATCGAAAAGCTGGACGGCGAAGCCGGTGCGAAGATCGAATTCACAGAAGTCCTCGTTGTTGGCGAGGGTGCCAGCGCCAAGATCGGCGCGCCGTTTGTAATCGGCGCTGTCGTGACTGCGGAAGTCGTCGAGCAGGGCCGCACGCGGAAGACCATTTCTTTCGTCAAGCGCCGCCGTCAGAATTCCAAGCGCAAGAAGGGCCACCGCCAGCATTTCACCAAGGTCCGCATTCTCGAGATTGCGGCTTAATAGGTTAGAGGACAAGGAGTAAGACCATGGCACACAAAAAAGCTGGCGGCTCATCGCGTAACGGTCGCGATTCAAATTCCAAGCGCCTCGGCGTGAAGAAGTTCGGTGGCGAAGCCGTGCTCGCAGGCAACATTATCGTTCGCCAGCGCGGCACCCAGTGGCATCCCGGCGCCAATGTTGGCCTCGGCAAGGACCACACCATTTTTGCACTCGCCGAAGGCAACGTGAATTACCGCTCCAAGGCTAACGGCCGAGTATACGTGTCCGTAATGCCGAAAACCGCGGAAGCAGCAGAGTAAGCCGGCACTCTTTAAACAGTCGGCGCCTCATCGGCCCGACTGACGCTTCAGGTCAAAAGACCTCCAGGGTTAAGAAAAGGGAAGATGGGGTGAAATCCATCTTCCCTTTTCGTTTGCGCTCACCCCAGGAGGAAAAAATGCAAACTCAACTGAAGGAAAGCCAAAGCCAAGCTGGCTTCAGAAGTGAGATGCGGCAGGAGTCGAGGGACTCGGCGCCGCTGGAGTTCGTCTCGCCCATTCTCGTCTCGGAGCGCCTCGTTCTGCGCGCCCCTGAGATGGCGGACACCAACGCAATTGCCCATCTCGCCAACACCATGAACGTCGCCTCCATGGTGTCGCGCATGCCGCACCCCTATACGATCAAGGACGCCGAGAATTTCGTCGCCCGCGTCGCCTCGGGCGCGATGGGCAAATGCGTCTACGCCATTACCCTCGCTGAAACCAAGGCGTTTATCGGCGCCTGCGGGCTGGAGGCGCATGAGACCGGCCGCGGGATCGAACTCGGCTACTGGATCGGCGAAAGCTATTGGAACCGGGGTTTTGCGACGGAAGCCGCGCAGACCCTGATCGATTTCGGCTTCCGCCATTTCGACGTCGATTTCATCGATGCTCGTTGCCGGGTGATGAACATCGGCTCCCGGCGCGTGATCCAGAAATGCGGCTTCCAGTTCCAGGGCACCGGCATGGCCGATTCGCTGGCGCTGGGCGGCAGCGTCGCCGTTGAATGGTTCCGGCTCGACCGCAAGACCTGGGGTTCGCTGAGAAGTTGGGGAGGGGCAAGATGAGTGCCCTGATCGAACATCGAGAGATATTCCCGGTCGCGCCTTCGCCGGCCCAGTTGCGGCGGGTTCCGGAGATCGAACTCCGGAGCCATGCGCTGCCGCGCCAGCCGCTGATCCGGACGGGGCGGCTGACGCTGCGCCGGCCCGAGCCCCGCGATGCCGAAACGATTTCGGCGTCGCTCGCCAACTACCGCGTGGCTAGGATGCTGACCCGTGTCCCCCAGCCCTATCATCTGGAGGACGCGGAGGAGTGGCTTGCCTCGCTCGGCGGGCTCGCGCAGGAGGCGTGGCTCTTCGCGATTACGCTGGGTGGTGTTCGCGCAATCCTGTCGCCCGAACTGGAGGCTGCCAACGGCAATGTCTCGGACCAACTGATAGGCTTCGTTTCGATCGAATGGCGGGACGCGGGCAACCGCACTGGCTGGCATCTCGGCTACTGGCTGGATGAAACGCATTGGGGCCGAGGCATCATGACCGATGCCGTCAATGCCGTCGTCGCGCGCTTCTTCTCGGTGATGATGGGCGAGACACTGTTCTCGTCGGTCATGGCCGACAATCCGGGATCGCTCAGGATCCAGGGCAAGTTGGGCTTCGATGTCACCGGGGTCGAGGATGTCTATGCCGCTTCGCGGGCGGAGGGTGTGCGGCTGATCACGACGGAGCTCACCTTCGGCGGCTATATGCCGATGTGAACGTGCAAGGGGCGGAGCGATCCGCCCCGCGCCATCGGATGCGGTGCCCCGGGGGTGGCGGTGCATTCCTCAATTGAATATAGCTCATGTTCAATCTATAGTTATTCCCATCGCGCGACGATGTGGGGGAATGGCATGACGCTCCGATACCCGGCATTTCTCGGAATTCTCCTGCGTGGCCTGAGGAGCTTCCTCAGAGACCACATGCTTGCGGTCAAGCAGTTGTTGACGTTCGATTGCATCGAAAATCTGATCATCCTGCTCAAGAGACTATTCTCCATATGGCCGTCCTTTCTCTCGTTAATCGTCGGCGTGCTGCTTTTGACGTTGTCACAGGTGGCCGACTTACTGGCGAGGCCGCTCGATCTGATCGAGGTGATCGTCCTTATCGTCTGCCTGGTCTTCTTCTGGATCGTCCCGTTGCATCTGGGTGCGCGGATATTGCTGAACACGCGGACCGGTGAGCCGGACAAGGAGGTCGGTCCGCAAGACAGGCTCGATATCTGGTTGCCGAAGGATCTCGGCTTCGTGGCAATCCTCGCACTTGCGGTCGCGATAACCACCCAGAGCCAGGACTTTGCGATTCTGACCACCCATTTCGAGGAAAGCGCGCTCCATGGACCCGGCGGAGGGCTCTGGGTCGTACCGCTCGTCGTCTTGTTGATCTTCCTTGCCTATCTGGGCATCCGCGAAAAGACACACGACTCCATGTCGGCCCGGTCGGGAAGGCGGTCGTCAATGATTTTCACCGGGATCTCCGTGGTCCTCGTCTTCGTGGCCAGCATGGCACCGTTTCACGTGGCCGACCTTTTCGGCGGGCTGCTGTTCTTTCCCATGCTTGTCGGCGGCTGGATCATGCCGTTGGTGGGGTCGATGGTGCTTGCCAAAAGCAGCCTCTTCTGGCGCAGGATCGTACAGTTGGGCGCCGTTGCAGCGGTTCTCGCGATGGTTTTGGCAAACGCGTATTCGAGCAATCCGTTTCACGACATCCGGGTGATGCCTGAGGATGCGACAAAGCCGCGACAACCGGCGCAAATGACTCTTCAGGCTGCGATCGAACGATGGAAGACCGCCAATAATTGCGTCGCGGTCGAGGCAGACCGCGGGCGATGCAAGGCAATACTCGTCACAGCCGAAGGAGGGGCGAGCCGCGCCGCATTCCAGGTTGCGACCGTGATGGGCGGGCTTCTGGACAGGCCACCGTCGGAGGGTTTCCGCGAAAAACTGTTTCTGTTCTCCGGCGTGTCAGGTGGTTCCTTGGGCCTTGCGACGGTAAGGCAGGCGCTGGCCGATGGCACAGACGGCAAGCCGCCATGCAAGGAGACGTCCGGTCGTGCGGGCAGACACTGGATCTTCTACCAGACAGATCGCGCCAAGGACGTCACTATAAGTTGGCGCAAATGCCTTCAACTGCTCGTGTCGGCGGACTATCTGACGCCGGCCGTTGTTGGGCTGGCGTTGCGGGATTGGTGGATGGCGGTGCCCGCCATTCTCGACCTGGGGTTTGACGATCGTTCCGCGTTGCTCGAGCGGGCGATTGAGCGGCACTACGCGGCCATAACCGGCAAGGATTGCGAGAAGTTCGAAGGCCTGTGCGCGGCATTCGGCCATGTCGATCGATCAGCAACATGGTTGCCGGCGCTCATTCTCAACAGCACGCTTGTCGAACGCGGACAAACCGTCGTCGTGAGCGACATCGATCCCTCATCGTTATTTCCATCGGGGGACACCTGCAGATCCACTGCACAAAGAGTGTATCCGGCGCACTTGGTCTATGCTGACGCCATACCTACCGCCTATGATATCTTCGAACTGATGGATGCGAGGGCCGGCGCGCAGAAAGCGGTATCCGACAGACAGAAGGTCATTCGCGATATCCGCATGTCCACGGCGATCGTTTCCTCGGCTCGCTTTCCCGTCATATCCACCCGTGGCAATGTGAGAGACAAGGATCGTGTTCTTGTCGGGCAACTGGTCGATGGCGGATATTTCGACAATAGCGGTCTTGCCAGCATTCTCGACATCGTTGATGCGCTCAACTGCAACAAAGTCGATAGCGTCGTCATCAGCATCCGGAACAATCCGCTCGACGAAAATGCCGACCGTCTCTGGCGTTTCCCGGGGCGGAAGAATATCCGCCAACCCTCCCTCGAGGTTTCGACCGAGAAGATCGACGTGGCCCCGTCTCCTGTCCAGGCCTTCCTGAATTCAAGCGAGGGACATATCCTCCAGAACAGATACGCGACGATCAATCGTGTTGGTCACAACAGTTTCATTGCCAACAACATCTACAAGGCGATCTGCGTGGGTACGCTGACGGCGGAGGGCGACTACTGCGAAACGGGCCGCGTTCAACTCGCCTCGATTTCCATGAGCTGGTGGCTCTCATCCAATGTCCAGCTGTTTATCGAGATGCAGGACAGGGACAAATTGCTGGGCGGGGAATGTCGGGACGTGCACTGCCGCAACAAGCCTGCCGAAATGCTGGCTACCGCTCTCAAGCAGTCCGATCTTCCACAAACCAAGATAAGTGAGCAACTTGATCCGCGCGTGATGGGCCTTGAATCGATAATCGACGTTCGGCGCTACGCCGAGTAGCCTTGCCGGACCGACCGGGCGCCGTGATGTTATGCGATCTCCACCCACACCGGCTTGTGGTCGGAACCGAGGCAGGTCTCGTCGATCCAGCCATCCCTCAGGCGCGGCAGGAGCGATGCGCTCAGGAAGCAGTAATCGAGATATTGGCGTATGTCGGGCTTTCCCGGTTCTTCCCACGTGTAGGAAGCTTCGCCCCGCTTGCCGAGCCGGTCCAGCGCGTCGGTCGGGTTGGAGGAGTTCGGCGTGCGGCCGTAATAGAGGTCGCTGGCGCCGGCCATCGCTATATATTCCGGCTGTTCGGGCTGCATGTTGAAATCGCCCATGATCACATAATCCTCGGGGCTTGGCAGTTCCGGGAAGCCGAATTCGGCGCCGCCGCTGACCGCGCCGCCCTCGAGCGAATAGTTGACGATCCGCTCCTTGAGGAAGGCGATCTGGCTGATCCTCTCTTCGGGACTGCGATGATCGAGATGCACCGAATAGACCCGGATCGCACCGGTCGGCGTGCCGATCAGCGCCTCGAGCGCGGAGCGTTGCAGGTTGAGGCGATCGAAGGTGCGCGTGCGGGGCAAAAGGATGTTGCGGGTGGCCAGGATCGGATGGCGCGACAGGATCATATTGCCGAATTCAACCTGCCGCATTTGAGCCTTGCCATCGACGATTCCGGAGCCCGAATCAGCAACGGTTCCGGCGCCGAAAAAGTGATAAAATTCCGGCAAAAGCCCGGCAAATACATCAGGCAGATCGGCCCGACTATTTTTGGGGAGATTTCGGGTGACCTCCTGCAAAGCGATGACATCGGCCCCCTTGATGGCATCCGCGATGCGCTCGGGATCGTACTTTCCATCCGATCCGAAGCCGTATTGGATGTTAAAGCTCACGAATTTCATGTTATTCTTTGACCTTTCACGGCTGCCACTATATCGAACACGCAACTCTAGAGATGGCAAGGCCCCGTAAGCTAAGATGAAGTTCCTCGACCAGACCAAAGTGTATGTGAAGGCCGGTGACGGCGGTGCCGGATCGGTGTCGTTCCGGCGCGAGAAATTCATCGAATTCGGCGGTCCTGATGGCGGCGACGGCGGCCGTGGCGGCGACGTCTGGGTCGAGACGGTGAACGGTCTCAACACGCTGATCGACTATCGCTACCAGCAGCATTTCAAGGCCGAGACGGGCGTCCACGGCATGGGCCGCAACCGGCATGGCGCCAAGGGTGGAAGCGTCGTCATGAAGGTGCCGGCCGGCACCCAGATTTTCGAGGAAGACGGCGAGACGCTGATCTGCGACATGACCGAGGTCGGGCAGAAATACCGCATCGCCAAGGGCGGCAATGGCGGCTTCGGCAATGCCTATTTCCGCAGTTCCACCAACCAGGCGCCCGATTGGGCCAATCCCGGCCAGGACGGTGAGGAAAAGACGGTCTGGCTGCGGCTGAAACTGATCGCCGATGCCGGCCTCGTCGGCCTGCCGAACGCCGGAAAATCCACCTTCCTCGCTACCTGTACCCGCGCGCGGCCGAAGATTGCCAACTATCCGTTCACGACACTGCATCCCAATCTCGGCGTGGCGACGGTGGACGGCAAGGAATATGTGCTGGCCGATATTCCGGGCCTGATCGAGGGTGCCCATGAGGGCATCGGCCTCGGCGACCGGTTCCTCGGCCATGTCGAGCGCACCCGCGTACTGCTGCATCTGGTCTCGGCGCAGGAAGAGAATGTCGGCCAGGCCTACAAGACCGTGCGCGCCGAACTCGACGCCTATGGCGCGGGGCTTGAAGACAAGGCCGAGATCGTCGCACTTTCGCAGACCGATACGGTCGATGCCGAAACGTTGAAAAAGAAGAAGGCCGCGCTGAAGCGCGCCTGTGGCCAGACGCCCTTCGCGATCTCGGCCGCCACGGGCGGCAAGGGCATGCCGGAGGTGCTGCGCGAACTTGCCGGCATCATCGAGGCGAGCAAGGCCCAGGATCCGAACCTGCCCAAGGCCGAGAGCGGCGTGATGCTCAACCAAAAAGTCAAAATGGCGCCGATGGGCGACGACGAGGACGATTGGGGCGATGACGATTGACCGCATGACCCTCTCGTCCTGCCGCCGCATTGTCATCAAGATCGGCTCGGCGCTGCTGGTCGATCGCGCATCGGGCCTGAAAAAGGCATGGCTCGACGCGATGTGCGAGGATATCGCGGCTCTCACCGCCAAGGGCACGGAAGTGCTGGTTGTCTCGTCGGGCGCGATTGCCATGGGCCGCACGGTGCTCGATATCGGGGCAGGGGCGCTGAGGCTCGAAGAGAGCCAGGCGGCTGCGGCCGTGGGCCAGATCGCGCTGGCGCGTGCCTGGTCGGAAGGACTTTCCCGGCATGATATCGTTGCGGGCCAGATCCTGCTGACGCTGGGCGATACCGAGGAACGCCGTCGTTATCTCAATGCGCGCGCCACGATCTCGCAACTGATGCGGCTCAAGGCCGTGCCCGTGATCAACGAGAACGATACGGTCGCAACATCGGAGATCCGCTACGGCGATAATGACCGGCTCGCCGCCCGCGTGGCGACCATGGTCGGCGCCGACTTGCTGGTGCTGCTCTCCGACATCGACGGGCTCTACACCGCCCCGCCGCATCTCGACCCCAAAGCCGAGTTCCTGCCCGTGGTTCAGGCGATCACGCCCGAGATCGAGGCGATGGCGGGTGGTGCGGCTTCCGAACTCTCGCGCGGCGGCATGCGCACCAAGATCGATGCCGGCAAGATCGCGACCTCCGCTGGATGCGCGATGATCATCGCCTCGGGCAAGGTCGATCACCCCCTGCGCGCGATCGTGGATGGCGCCCGGCACAGCTGGTTCGCACCGTCCTCGAAGCCGGTGACCGCCTGGAAGACCTGGATTGCCGGCAAGCTGGCGCCTGCGGGCCGATTGACGATCGACGACGGCGCCGAGCGCGCATTGATGAGCGGCAAGAGCCTGCTGCCTGCCGGTGTTCGCGCGGTCGATGGGGATTTCGCGCGCGGCGATACGATCGCTGTCATGTCTCTCGACGGACGCGAGATCGCGCGCGGCTTGTCGAGCTATGACGGGCAGGAGGCCAGGCTGATATCAGGCAAGAAATCCGCTGACATCGAGGCTATTCTCGGCTATTCCGGCCGGGCGGCCATGGTGCATCGCGACGATATGGTGATGACCGCGGCGCGCAAGGCCAAGGCCAAGAAGGAAA
This sequence comes from Rhizobium sp. LjRoot254, assembly GCF_964254105.1. Classification (NCBI taxonomy): domain Bacteria; kingdom Pseudomonadati; phylum Pseudomonadota; class Alphaproteobacteria; order Hyphomicrobiales; family Rhizobiaceae; genus Rhizobium; species Rhizobium sp. LjRoot254. The sequence continues at coordinate 333,183 of NZ_CAXUSM020000001.1, forward strand.
GCGCCGATGCTTGATGTTGCCAAGGACGATGTAAGAGCACTGATGCTGCAGATCGGCCGCAATGCGCGCGCCGCCGCGCACCCGCTCGCCATCGCCTCGGCGGAACGCAAGCACGCCGCGCTTGTCTCGATGGCGCGCGAGATCATCGCGCGCAAGGACGTCATTCTGGGCGCCAATGCGATCGATCTTGAAAATGCCCGCGCTTCGGATATGGCGCCGTCTTTCATCGACCGCCTGACGCTCAACGAGGCGCGCATTCGCGCCATGGCCGATGGCATAAGCGCGATCGCGGAGCTCAAGGATCCCGTCGGCGAGGTCATTGCCGAATGGGACCGGCCGAACGGGCTGCATATTGAGCGCGTGCGCACGCCACTCGGCGTCATCGGCGTGATCTACGAGAGCCGCCCGAACGTCACGGCCGATGCAGGTGCGCTCTGCCTGAAGGCGGGCAATGCCGTGATCCTGCGCGGCGGCTCGGATTCGCTCCATTCGTCGCAAGCCATTCACGAATGCCTGGTCAAGGGCCTGCGCGACGCCGGCCTGCCGGAACATGCGATCCAGATGGTGCCGGTGTCCGACCGCGCCGCCGTCGGCGAGATGCTGACCGGCCTCGATGGCGCCATTGACGTCATCGTTCCACGCGGCGGCAAAAGCCTCGTCGCCCGGGTACAAAACGATGCGCGGGTGCCGGTCTTCGCCCATCTCGAAGGCATCTGCCACATCTACGTCGATGCCACCACCGATCTCGACATGGCGAAGAGGCTCGTCGTCAATTCCAAGATGCGCCGCACCGGCATCTGTGGCGCGGCCGAGACGCTGCTGGTCGACAGTGCCGCACTCGGCACGCATCTGATGCCCTTGCTCGAAGCGCTCACCGAAGCCGGCTGCGAAATCCGCGCCTCGGCGACTGTGCTCAAGGTGTTTCCCGGTTTCAAGCCAGCGGTCGACGAGGACTGGTCGACGGAATATCTCGATGCGATTATCTCAGTGGCGATCGTGGACGGCATCGGTGGGGCGATCGCGCATATCAACAGATACTCCTCGCATCACACCGAGGCGATCATCTCGGAGGATCCTGCCTCGGTCGCACGGTTCTTCAACGAGATCGATTCAGCCATCCTGTTGCACAATGCCTCGACGCAGTTCGCCGATGGCGGCGAGTTCGGCATGGGTGCGGAGATCGGCATCGCCACCGGCAAGATGCATGCGCGCGGACCGGTCGGCGTCGAACAGCTCACATCCTTCAAGTACAGGGTCCGCGGTGACGGCCAGACAAGGCCGTGAGACTTGAAGCCGGGGGAGTTGGATCGCAAATACCTCGTCATGCCGCATGTCGAAGCCGGCATGAAGGTCGGGCTGTTCGGCGGGTCGTTCAACCCGCCGCATGATGGTCACCGACTGGTCGCCGAGATTGCACTACGCGCACTCGATCTCGATCAGCTTTGGTGGATGGTGACGCCAGGTAATCCCTTGAAATCGAAGCGCGTTCTGGCGCCGCTCGCCGAGCGTATCGCGCAATCCGAGGCGCTGTTCCCCAATCCGAAAATCCGGGTCACGGCGTTTGAGAAGGCGTTGGGATCGAGCTATACCGCGCAGGTGCTGGCGCATGTGAAGGCCAGGAACCGCGATGTCGATTTCGTCTGGATCATGGGAGCGGACAATCTGAGGAATTTCCATCTCTGGCAGAATTGGTATGCGATCGCCGAGACCTTTCCGATCGCGGTCATCGATCGTCCGGGATCGACTCTGTCCTTCCTGTCCTCGAAAATGGCCCGCACATTTGATTTCGCGCGAGTGGATGAGCATGACGCCGGACTGCTTGCGCGCTTGCCGGCTCCCGCCTGGACCTTCATCCATGGTCCGCGTTCGACACTGAGTTCGACGCAGATCAGGAAGCAGAACGGGAACTGATCAGTCCTCGATCCGGCGAGCCTCGGATTCGAGCATGATCGGCACGCCGTCCTTGATCGGATAGGCGAGCTTGGCCTTTTCGGAGATCAGTTCGCTTGTATCGCGACTATAGACCAGCCGGCCCTTGGTGACCGGGCAGACCAGCAATTCCAGCATCTTTGGGTCGGGGCGGGAAATATTGAGATCCATGGCCGGGCCTCACTGCAGCGTCTTGGCGACGTCGCCGAATGCGCGGGCGAGCACCATTTCGGTCATGGCAACGAGCGTCTCGGCGCGGGTCTTGAGGTCTGGTGCTTCGAGCAGCGCCTGTTTTTCCGGCGCGCCGAAGGGGGCCATCATGGCGAGCGAATTGACCAGCGTGCGGTTGGACGTCTTGGTCACCGCCTCCCAGTCGACTTCCAACTTGTTGGCGTCGAGATAGGAGCGGAAGGCGTGCAGCAGGTTGTCGCGGTTGACGGCGGGATCGTCTTCCGGCTCGTGCAGGTCGGAGACGAACGGTGCGATCTTGACCTTGCGATAGGCCTGCGTCGTCTGGAGTTCGTTGATCAGGCGAAAGCGGCAGACACCGGAGAGATCGACCACATAGCGGCCGTCGCCCGTTTCGCCGAAGGTGGTGATGCGGCCGATCGTGCCCACTTTGCAGAGTTCGGGATGTCCTGACGGGCTCTCTTCGGTTTCCGCAAGGTCGGGCTGGATGATACCGATCAGGCGATTGCCTTTCAGCGCATCATCGATCAGAGACAGGTAGCGGGGTTCATAGACATTGAGCGGCAGGTGGCCGCCCGAAAGCAGCAACACGCCCGAGAGCGGGAAGACGGCGAGCGTCTCCGGCAGGTCGCTTTCGGTCAGATATCGCGCATTTCCAACATGCATCAATCGATCTCCGCTTGCGTGGACGCTTGACCTATTACCTCAGGTGTACACCGGCTTCACGAAAACAAGATGGCCGACATCTTGCGGCGGGCTGCAACGCTCGCCGGGTCCTTGAAGCCCCAGACATCGAGGAACTGGAGCAGTTGCCGGCGCGCGCCGTCTTCATCCCATGTCCGGTCGCGCTTCATGATGCTTATCAGATGATCGGTCGCCGCCTCGCGGTCGCCTTCGACATTGAGGATCTTGGCGAGCTTGACGCGTGCTTCATGATTATCCGGGTCAGCAGCGAGTTCCTGTTCGAGTGCGCGCGGATCGCCCAGCTTGCGGGCTTCCTCGATATGCGCGAGCTTGGCCGAGAGTGCCGCAATTGCCGGGTCAGCCTTCTGCTCGTCGGAAAGGCTGGCGATCAGGTCTCGCGACCGTTCCCACTGGCCTGCCGCCAGCATGCATTCCGCCATGCCGGCAAGCGCCTTGGTGTTTTCCGGATCGGCCTGCAGCACGGCGCCATAGATATCGGCGGCGGCTGCCAGGTCGCCGGCATCGAACTGGGTCTTGGCGTCTTCGAGTGCTGCCTCGATCTGCACTTCGGCATCATCGACCGCAGGGCCGGCGACCTTGTCGATGAAGGCGCGAACCTGGCTTTCGGGAACCGCGCCCATGAAGCCATCGACCGGACGGCCGCCGACAAAGGCGATGACCGCAGGGATCGACTGGATGCCGAGCTGGCCGGGAATGGAAGGGTGGTCGTCGATGTTGAGCTTGACGAGCTTGACGCGGCCATTGCTCTCGGCAACGACGCGTTCGATGATCGGCTGCAATTGCTTGCAGGGGCCGCACCAAGGTGCCCAGAAATCGACCAGCACCGGCTGGCGCGTGGATTCCTCAAGCACGTCTCTTTGGAAGGTCGCCGTCGTCGTGTCCTTGACGAGGCCAACCGGCGGGGCCGCACCATTCGTGGTATTGGCACTGGCGGTCATCTGCGTGGCGAAGCTTGCGCCTGATGTATTGCCCGTCATCCTGATTCTCTCTCCAAATTCCTGAGGGCCTGCGAGGGCCGAAACTCGCGCTGAATGTCGTATGTCAGGCGGTCACTTTCAAGACATGCGCGGTATGTCCTGTGGCCTCCACGAAGCGGATGAGGTCGGCGCTCGAGACCGAGGTGGTGGCATCGTTTGAAAGCGGGTGGCAGTTGATGATGTCATTCTTCATCAAATCAGCGTCGAGCACAATGGTCACGTTGCGGCTGGTGTCGTTGACAATGCCGAATGCGGTGACCGCGCCCGGTATGACGCCGAGATATTCCATCAGTTTTTCGGGCTTACCGAAGGAGAATTTCGAGGCGCCGCCGACGATCGTGTGCACGGTCTTGAGGTCGACGCTCGCATGTTCGTCCACGGTCAGCAGAAAGAACTGGTCCTTCTTGTCCTTGAGGAAGAGGTTCTTGGTATGGCCGCCGGGAATTTCGTCGCGCAACGATTCGGACTCGGCGACGGTGAAGACGGGCGGATGATGCTTGGTTTTATGGGCGATTCCGAGCGAATCGAGATACTCGAACAGTTCCGCCGGGGTCTTTGCCGCATTCTCACTCATATTCGCTCACGCTCCGCATATCGTCTGAAATGATGCCCGTGATAGTATGGTTCCATTCTCGCCGCAATGGCCTGCGCGCGTCGCCGCCGGCGCCAAATACGCCGCGAAATCAATCTGATAGAGGATGGTTCGAAAATTTCTCGGCCAAAATGTCATTTCTCTGTTGCATTTCAAAATGCCTTGGGCCATATAGCCCCCGTTGCCGAAGGGCGGCATCGCGGTCTAGCGATCTACCACGGACCAGCGATAGTGAGCGGGTGTAGCTCAGTGGTAGAGCACGACCTTGCCAAGGTCGGGGTCGAGGGTTCGAACCCCTTCGCCCGCTCCAGTTTCTCCAAGACGCCAAGCCTCGGGACCCCCGGGGCTTTTTGCTTTTTTGGGCGTTGCTCGTGTATTTACCAGACGAGTCCGCGGGCGGCGATGTCCTCGACACGTGTCACGACACCGTCGCGATGGAAGACCATCGTGTCGAACATATTGGTGACAACGCAGGTGTGATTTGGAATGATGCGGATTTTCTCGCCGATCGCGGGGAATGTGTCGTTGCAAGCCGAGATGTCGAGGACGCCATGTTCCTCCGACAGCGCCTTGATCACGGCGTCAGGGAAGCCGACGACGAGGCCGTAGTCCGAGAAACCCAGCAGGTCGCTGGTCAGCGTCTTGACGCCGGCATCGATGACCGCGCGACCGGGGGTGGGGCGGGAAACCACGGTCGCCAGGATGGTCATTGCGCAATCCGCTTCCGTGCAATGGCCGGCGCGGATCATCGAACGGTCGTTATAGATGTAGGTGCCCGCCCGGTACTCCGTCGCAGCGGGGACCTGATGGCCCTCGAAGAGACTCGGCGTGCCCGCATGGCTGACAACAGGGCAGGGGATGCCGGCGCCATCAAGTAGCGACAGCGCCTCCGAGAAATAGGCTTGCACGGCCGCCGCCGCGTTCGGCTTCGGATAGGTCAGTAGACCGCCGAAGGTAAGGCCGGGCATGTCCTGGATCAGGCTAGCGAGATCGAAGGCTTCCTGCGGCGTCTGTACGCCGCAGCGCCCGGCGCCGGTATCGCATTCGACTATAACCGCGATCGGTTTCAACTTCGCAAAATGCTTTGAGAGCCCCTCGACGGTCGTCCGGCTGTCGGCGGTGACCTTCAAACTCGAAATCCGCTCGTTCAGTGCGGCGAGGCGCTCAAGCTTGTCCATTCCGAGGATGTTGAAGGTGATCAGGATGTCCTCGAAGCCGGCATCGGCGAAGACTTCGGCTTCGGTGATTTTCTGGCAGTTGATGCCTTTCGCACCCGCCGCCACCTGCAGCTTGGCGATAACAGGCAGTTTGTGGGTCTTGATGTGTGGCCGGAAGGCGAGGCCGTGCTGGTCCGCATAGGCCTGGACCCGCGCGATATTCGCCCGCATCCTGATCTCATCCACGATCGGACGTGGTGTCGAAATGTCGGCTACGGCATCGCCGGGCTTCGGCAGCATTTCATACGGACGGGCGTGCAGCATGATTTTTGTTCCGGCGGATATTGGTATCTGATCTGGCGAGCCATTGCCTCGCACGTCAAGTCAAAACATGGCTGATGGCTGTTTGCAACTATTTTTGAAAACCATTTGACTAAATACAGCGCTGGTGCCAATCTGTCCTCAATTCCGAGGACCGTTGACATGACGTTGCGTGGTACCAATCAGGAATCTGGCAGGCCGTACAACCGGCGGATCGTGCTCGAATCGATCCGCCTGAAAGGCCCGACGACGCGTGGCGAGATTGCCGAACGCGTCGGTCTCACCGTCCAGACAGTATCGACCATCGTCCGCGAACTCGAGGAACAAGGCCTGATCCTGTCGGTGCGGGAGAAGCCCAAGGGCAGGGGCATCCCGCCGTCGGCGCTGACGATCGATCCCGAAGGTGGCCATGCCGTCGGCATCCACCTCACGCCGCTCGGCATCGAGGCGGCACTGGTCAATCTGCGCGGCGAGGTCGTCGAAAGCCGGCACCGGGATGCGCCCAATGCAATGCCGGACGAGGCCTTCGCACTGATCGGCGAGATGGTGACTGAGCTCAAGGCCAGCGGCAAACACGGCCGCCTGCTCGGCGCCGGCATTGCCCTGCCAGGCCCGTTCGATGTCGATGCCATGAGCTTCGTCGGGCCGACCACGATGAGCGGCTGGAAGAATGTCGATATCCGCGAGCGGCTGGCCGATGCGACCGGGCTTCCGGCCTTCATGGAAAACGACATGGCAGCAGCAGCGCTCGGCGAACAGCTCTACGGTCTGGGCCAGCAGTTTTCCGATTATTACTATCTCTTCTTCAGCGTCGGGCTCGGCGGCGTCATGGTGCATGACGGATCCGTGATCCGAGGCGCCTGGGGCAATGCCGGTGAGATCGGCCATATCCCTGTTGTGCTCGATGGTGAGCCTTGCCCGTGCGGCAATCGCGGCTGTCTCGAGCGCTACCTGTCGCTCGACGCCTTCAATCGTCGCGGGCTGCCGGAAGCCGACTGGGTGGCCGAGATTGCACCTATTTTCAGGAACGCGGTGCGAACCATCGAAAACCTGTTCGATCCCGAGACCGTCGTGCTTGGCGGGCTGGCGCCGCAGGCGCTGATCGAGCAGCTCGCCACGCTCGGCGAGGGGCTCACCAATTCGATCGCCGCCCGCACCAACCGCAGCCATCCGCGCCTGGTCGTGGCGAGCGACTGTCAGCATTCGGCGCTCAGGGGTGCGGCAGCACTCGCCGTGTTCGGCGTGCTCTCGCCGCGCTTCGGGCAGATGTTCGAAACCACAGAGAAAGATGCTGCAGCATGAGCGAGAAACTGCTGGTCCTCGACAATATTCGCAAGAATTTCGGCGCCATCGAAGCGCTGAAAGGCATCAGTTTCTCGATCGGCAAGGGAGAGGTCGTGGCGCTCCTTGGTGACAATGGCGCCGGCAAGTCGACGCTCGTCAAGATCATCTCGGGCGGACTGACGCCGACATCCGGCCGCATGCTGTTCGAAGGCCAGGACTATCAGGCCAGGACCCCTGCCGAGGCCAAGGCCGCCGGGATCGAGACAGTGTATCAGGACCTCTCGCTGTGCACCAATGTCGATGTCGTCGCCAATTTCTTCATGGGTCGCGAGATCGTCCGCAAGATCGCCGGCATTCCCTTTCTCGACGAGCATGCCATGGAAACGGTGGTGGAGAAGGCGCTGGCCAATGCCGGCACCCGCATTCCCTCGCTCCGCGCCAAGGTCGAGCATCTCTCGGGCGGGCAACGGCAGGCGATCGAACTCAATCGCTTCGTCCATTGGGGCGGCAAGCTGGTGCTGCTCGACGAGCCCTTCGCGGCGCTGGGTGTCGAACAGACGCGGCGCGGGCTGGACATGATCCGTCATGTCGCGAGCCAGGGGATCGGCGTCGTCATCATCACCCACATCATGCAGCAGGCCTTTCAGGTCGCTGACCGCATCGTCGTCATTCGCCACGGCGTGGTGGCAGGCGACGTGGAGAGAGCCAAGACAAGCCCGGATGCAGTGATCGAAATGATCACAGGGCAAACCCTCGCTGGCGCCGGACCGGTGGGGAACTAATGAAAAGGGGTCCGGCAAACTGGAGAGAACGATCATGAAGCGAATAACGTTAGCCCTGCTGAGCGTTCTGGTGCTCGGCCTCGCGATGCTCACCACGGCCGCTGCCCAATCCAAGGGCACGGTCTATTATCTCGTGCCGACGCTGCTCGACGAATTCCAGACCGGCTCCGTCAGCGCGCTCGAAATGTTTCTCAAGCAGACCGGCTACGAGATGAAAACGCTCAATGCCGACAACAAGACGGACGCGCAGCAATCGCAGATGAACGACGTGATTGCGCTGAAGCCCGCGGCGATCATCCTTGCCGCCGTCGATTTCAACGCGCTCAAGCCTTCGATCGAGGCGGCGCGTGCCGCCGGCATCCCTGTGGTCGAGTTCGACCGCCAGATCACATCGACCATGTCGGACTTCACTTCGGTGGCCGGCACGATCGAGATCGGCCATGTCGCCGCCGACCAGGCCGAGATGATGCTCAAGGCCAAGAACGGCGACGTGAAGGGCAAGATCCTGCAGGTGTTGGGCGATCCCGGCGATCCCTATACGCTCGATATCCAGAAGGGTTTCGAGGAGAAGATGAAGGCCTTCCCAGGCGTCACCATCATTTCGGTGCCCGCCATGCAGTGGGAAGCCAGCAACGCCGGGACGATCGTCTCCGACCAGATGCTCGCCAATCCTGACATCGACCTGATCTTCCTGCATGCCGCCCATCTCTCGGTCGCCGCTGTCGCTTCGCTCGAGGCTGCCGGCAAGAAGCCGGGCGACGTGAAGATGATGAGCTCGAACGGCGCGCCCGTCGGCCTCGACCTGATCCGCAAGGGCTGGCTGAACACCGAAGTCGAGCAGCCGCTCTATGCCCAGGCCGCCGCCGTCGCGATGTTCATGGACAAGATCGCCGGCAAGAAGGAAATCAAGGCCGGCGAATATGATGTGCTCGGCCTCAAGAGCACCGTGACGATCGAAGCGTGGGGTCCGAATATCAAGATCCCCGGCGCTGCGATCACCAAGGAGAATGTCGATGACCCGGCCTTCTGGGGCAACCTGAAGCCGCCGACATCGACGGTGAAGTCGGTCGAGTAGGGCTGACTGCATCTTGACAAGGCCCCGCCCCGAAACCCCTCCCCACAAGGGGGAGGGGCCAACCCGCGGCACCCACGATGCCCCAAGCCAACGCTGCGGCTTTCTGCAACGGTGATTGGGCAGCAAGGGTGCGGCAGATTGAGCCCCTCCCCTTTGTGGGGAGGGTTGGGGGGCTTTAACACCGGCACGACATTCAAACACCATCCAACCCGGACCAACCGCATGACGCCACGCACGCGCAAGACTCTTGAATTCATCCTCGACAATCTCGTCTGGTTCATGCTCATCCTGGTGTTGGCGGTGTTTTCGGCGCTGATCCCGCACTATTTCCAGCTCGGCATTTTCGTCAACATCATCGAGGCATCGAGCGTGCTCGGCGTGATGTCGATCGGGCTGGCCCTGGTGATCATCGCGGGGCATATGGACCTCTCGGTGGAATCCGTGGCCGCGCTTTCGGCCATGGCGGTCGGGATCTTGTTCTGCTCGGCCGGTATCGGGCTCGGCATCAAGCTCTCGCCCGAATGGCTGATGGTGCCGGCATCGCTGCTGGTCGCCTGTGCCGTCGGCGGATTGATCGGCCTGTTCAACGGCGTGCTTATCGTCAAGCTGAAGATGAGCGCCTTCATCATCACGCTTGCGTCCTTCATCTGGGTGCGCGGCATCGTGCTCGCCGTCTCCGGCGGCCGGTCGGCGCAGGATCTCGCGCCGGCAATCCGCTGGTTCGCGATCGAGCGCTTTCTTGGCATCCCGCTGACTGCCTGGATCGCCATCGCCTGCTTTCTGATCTTTTCGATCATCATGACAAAGACGCCCTTCGGCCGGCATCTGGTGATGATCGGCGGCAATGAGACCGCGACCTTTCGCGCCGGCATCCGCGTCAACCGCAACCTGATCATCGCCTTCGTGCTGGCGGGCGCCATTGCCGGCCTCGCGGGCTGGCTGCTCGTCATCCGCACCTCGGGGGCCACCGCCAATCTCGGTGTCGGCCTGCTGTTCAACGCGTTTGCGGCCGTGGTGATCGGCGGCGTCAGCCTCAAAGGTGGGGTGGGCGCACTGCCGGGCGTCTATGCCGGCGTGCTGCTGCTCTCCTCGATCAATACCGCAATCAACCTGATGGGACTACCCGCCAATTTCACCCAGGTCATCCATGGCTTCCTGGTGCTCGCGGCGGTGCTTCTCGATACGTTCAAGCAGAGACTGCGCCAGAGGCTCGCCTGATGGGAAGATTGGCATGACAGGAAGACTGGAAAACAAGGTGGCGCTGGTGATCGGCGCCTCGCGCGGCATCGGCCGGGCGATTGTCGAACGCTTCGCCGAGGAAGGCGCGAAAGTAGTCCTCGCAGATTTCGACGCCGAGGGCGGCAAGGCCACGGCGGATGAAATCGGTGTGCCCTTCATCCAGACCGATATTGCCAAAATGGACGATACCATCGCTGCGGTCGCCTTCACCATCGAGCGCTATGGCCGGCTCGACATCATCGTGCAAAATGCCGGTATCTATCCCTGGCAGCTCATCGAAAATACCAGCCCCGAGGACTGGGATCATGTCATGGGGGTCAACCTGCGCGGCGCCTTCAATGCCGCCCGCGCGGCCCTGCCGCAGATGAAGAAGCAGGGCCAAGGCCGTATCCTCTTCACCTCATCGATCACCGGTCCGCATGTGACAAGTCCGGGCCACGGCCACTATTCGGCGACGAAGGCCGGCATCAATGGCTTCATCCGCTCGGCGGCGCTGGAATTCTCTTCCTATGGGATCAACGTCAACGGCGTCGAGCCGGGCAATATCCTGACCGAGGCCATCCAGCTCCATCGCGGCGACGCCTTCATCAAGAATATGGAAAATGCCATTCCGCTCGGCCGCCTTGGGTCACCGCGCGATGTCGCCAATGCCTTCCTGTTCCTGGCTTCGGAGGACGCGAGCTATATCACCGGCACGACTGTTATCGTCGATGGCGGACAGCTATTACCGGAAGGTGCGGATTTCAGGCTGCTGCCGCCGTGATCGCATCTGCCTAACGTTCGAAAGGCTCACCGAGCGAGGCGACGCCGTTCAGCTTGAGCAGGCGGCGATCGGCGGAGATGATGCCGAGCACGATGATCGTGACGAGATAGGGCAGGCTGGACAGCAGTTGCGACGGCAGGTCGAGGCCTGTCGCCTGAGCGGCGAGGCTCATCAGCGAGACGGCTCCGAAAAGGCAGGCCCCGAGGAAGATGCGGCCGGTGAGCCATGTGCCGAAGACAACCAGCGCGATGGCGATCCAGCCACGACCTGCAATCATGCCATCCGCCCAGAGCGGCGTGTAGACCGCCGCCGCATAGGCGCCGGCAAAGCCCGCCATCATGCCGCCGAAGGCGATTGCCGCGACACGGATCGCGATGACGGGATAGCCGATGGCGTGCGCGGCCTTTGGGTTCTCGCCGATTGCCCGCACGACAAGACCGACCCTCGTATAGGCAAACACCGCCCAGATCGCGAGGGTCGCCAAAAGGGAAATCCAGACGACGATGTCCTGGACGAACAGCCGGCCAATGACGGGGATTTCCGAGAGCCCCGGAAAGGCAAGTTTCGGAATTCCCCTGATCGTCAGGCTCTCGTAGGTCTTGCCGAACAGCGCCGAAAGGCCCTGGCCGAGGATGCCGATCGCCAGGCCCGTCGCCACCTGGTTTGCCCGGAAGCCGAGCGCCACGACTGCAAAGACGAGCGAAAGCGCAGCACCGCCGAGGCCTGCGACAATGAAGCCCAGCAGATGTCCGCCGCCGTGATAGACCACGATGAAGGCGAGCACGGCGCCCAAGGCCATCAGCCCTTCGACACCGAGATTGAGGACGCCCGCACGTTCGACCACAAGCTCGCCCAATGCAGCGAGCAGAAAGGGCGTCGCCGCCGCCAGCATGCCTGCGATGATGAACTCGACGGCGTTCATGGCTGGCTGCTCCGGTGATGGGCGTGGGGCCATTCGAGGCGATAGCGCACGAAGGCTACGGCGATGAGGTAAGCGAGCAGCAGGCTGCCCTGGAAGACGCGCACGGCGGCGATCGGCAGGTTTGCCGATACCATCGCGTTGTCGCCACCGATATAAAGGACAGCCATGAAGAGCGCCGAGAAGATGATGCCGATTGGGTGCAGGCCGCCGAGATAGGCGACGATGATCGCGGCATAGCCGTAGCCGGTCGAGATCGAGCGCTGTAGCTGGCCAATCGGCCCTGCGACCTCCGCCGCACCCGCCAACCCGGCCGCAAATCCGCCGATCAGCAGCGACAGCCAGATCGCGCGTCCTTCGCTGAAGCCGGCATAGCCCGCTGCGCGCGGCGCGAGGCCGCCGACCTTGAGCTTGTAGCCCATGAAACTCCGCTGCATGAAGACCCAGGCCATGAGCGAGAGTGCAAGCGTGATAAACAGCGAAACGTTGACGCGGGTGCCTGATATCAAGGTCGGGATCATGGCATCGTATTGAAACATGACGGATTGCGGGAAATTGAAGCCAGCTGGGTCCTTCCAGGGTCCGAGCAAGAGGTAGTTCAGGAACTGCGCCGCGACGAGGCTCAGCATCAGGGAGACGAGGATTTCGTTTGCATTCAGCCTGACGCGCCAGAAGGCGGTGATCGAGGCCCAGAGCGCACCCCCGATGGCGCCGAGGATCAGCATCAGCGGCCAGATCCACTGGCCCGTCGCCAAGGGAAACCAGATCGGAATCGACGAGGCGAAGATGGCGCCAAGGATGAACTGACCCTCCGCGCCAATATTGAACACCTTGGCGCGGAAACCGATCGCCAGCCCCTGTGCGATGAGAAGAAGCGGGCCGGCTTTAAGCAGTACCTCGGAAAACGACGCCCAGGAGAGGAACGGTTCGAGCAGCATCGCATAGAGCACGGCCGCCGGGTCGCGACCCATCAGCACGTAGACGCTGAAGTTGAGGATGATCGCGATGCCGAGGGCGGCCAGCGGAGCCAGCATGGCCGCAGTGAGCGATGCACGCTCGCGGCGGACGAGCGTGGGCAGGAAAGTCCCGGCCAGAATACTCATGCGGGGACCTTCTCTTGCGACGAATGGGCTCCGATCATGTACCGACCGATCTCCTCAGGGCGCGTGTCGCGCGTAACCAGTGGTGGACTGAGGGTCCCGTGATGCAGGACCTGGATGAAATCGCAGAGTTCGAAAAGCTCCTCGAGTTCCTCCGATATGACGAGGATTGCTATGCCCGCGTTGCGGAGCGCGATGAGGCGCTGGCGGATGGCGGATGCGGCGCCGATATCGACGCCCCATGTCGGCTGCGCCACGAACAGCAGCTTCGGCGCGAGCATGATCTCGCGACCGACGATGAATTTCTGCAAGTTGCCGCCGGACAGCGAGCCGGCCTCGGCAGCCGGTCCTGATGTGCGGACGTCGTATTGGCGGATACATTCATTGGCGAACGCCGTCGCCCCGGCACTGTCGATCAGGCCGTTCTTCACGAGATCGAACGGGTGGGCGGTCAGGACAGTGTTGAGGACGAGCGACATTTCAGGGACCGCGCCGCGCCCGAGCCGGTCTTCGGGTACGAAGGCGAAACCGAGTGTTCTGCGGGTGGCCGCGTCGAGTCTGCCGACGTCGCTGCCCATCATGAAAATCCGGTCTCGCTGCTCCTTCGGCAGTCGCGTCTCGCCTGATATGAGTGCGGCAAGCTCGGTCTGCCCGTTGCCCGATATTCCCGCAATGCCGAGGATCTCACCGGCGCGCACCGTGAGGCTGATGCCCGCGAGCGGCGTGGCGAATGGGTCATCCGGCGTGTAATCCATGCCGATGATTTCCAGCCGCTTCTCGCCCTCCGGCATGGCAAGCGCCGGCATCACTTCGGGCATGTCGCGGCCGATCATCATGCGGGCGAGGTCATGCGCGTCATGGTCGCGCGGATCGACATTGCCGGTAACGCGGCCGCCACGGAGGATGGTCGCATGGTCGCAGATGGCGCGGATTTCCTCCAGCTTGTGCGAGATGAACAGGATCGAGACGCCGCGGTCGCGGAGGCGCCGGAGCGTGTCGAACAGTTTCCCCACGGCCTGAGGCGGCAGTACCGACGTCGGCTCGTCGAGGATGAGGAGCTTCGGGTCGGTCATCAGGCAGCGGATAATCTCCACCCGCTGCCGCTCGCCGACCGAGAGCGCATGCACCTCCGCTAGCGGGTCGACCTCGAGGCCGAAATCCTGGCCGAGGGCGCGGATGCGTTTCGTCAGCTCCGGCTTGCTGCCGGGCACGACGAGCTGGATATTCTCGACGACCGTCAGCGTCTCGAACAGCGAAAAATGCTGGAAGACCATGCCGATGCCCTTGCGCCGTGCCTCGGCTGGCGAGGCGAGGGTGAGGGGCTCTCCATTCCAGACGACAGTGCCGTCGTCCGGTTGCTCGACGCCATAGATGAGCTTCATCAGGGTCGATTTGCCCGCCCCATTCTCTCCGAGGATCGCATGGATCGATCGCGGAGCCACGTCCAGATCCACAGCCTGGTTGGCTTGGATCTGGCCGTAGCTCTTCGATATGCCGCGAAGCGACAGAAGGGGCGGGGTCATGACTTATTGCGGCAGCGGGGTGGTGACACCCTTGACGTGCCAGTTCATCGCGATGATCTCCGGATTCGTCATTGTCACACCGCTCGCGACGCCTTCGCTGCCATCAGCCTTGGTGATCGGGCCGGTGAAGGGCGAGAAGCTGCCATCGGCGATCTTTGCTTCCAGTTCCTTGATCTTCGTCATCGTGTCGGCCGGGACATCCGGGTTCCAATCGACGACCTGGACCACCTTGTCGGCGACGCCGAGGAAGGCGTTGGCGCCCTTGAAGGTTCCGGCGAGATGGGCGTCGACCGAGGCCTTGAAGAAGGGCGACCAGTCGGTGGCCACGCAGCCGAGATACTTCTTCTCGGCATATTTCTTCATCGACGAATTGAGGTTGAAGGCGTAGACGCCGGCCTCTTCGCAGGCGGAGATGACGGAGGGCGTATCCTGCGCGTTGGAGAAGATCACATCGCAATTCTGCGCCATCAATGCCTTGGCGGCCTCTTGTTCCTTAGCGGGGTCGAACCAGGAGTTTACCCAGACGACCGACACTTCGATATCAGGCTTCACAGCCTGCGCGCCGAGCGCGAACGCGTTGATCGAAGTGATGAGTTCTGGAATGGCGAAGGCCGAGACCGAGCCGAGCTTGCCTGTCTTTGACAGGGCAGCGGCGGCCATGCCCAGGAGATAGGTGCCCTGGAAATACTGCGCCGCGAAGGGCGAGAAGTTCGGTGCGACCTGGAAGCCGGAGGCATGCAGGACGGTGACGCTGGGATCGCGGCGGGCGATCTGCAGCGCGCCGTTCTGGTAGCCGAAGGAGCCGGCGATCAGGAATTTGTTACCGTCGGCGACGGTCTTGGTCATGATGCGGTCGGCATCAGGGCCCTCGGCGATGTTTTCGAGGATGGTGACCTTCACCTTGTCGCCGTACGCGGCCTTGATGGGCTCGAGGCCGGCGGCCAGCGCATGGCCCCAGCCGACATCGCCGATCGGAGACGGAACCACGAGCGTAATGCCGAGTGGTTCGTCGGCGGCAAAGGCGGCCTTGCCGCCAAACGCGCCGGCCAGGCCGGTCGCGGCAAGGCCTTTCATCAAGTTTCTGCGAGTGAGATAATCAAACATGTCAGTTCCCCTGTTTTGAGTTTCTAGAATTCCACCGTGGCAAGTGCGGCTTCAGCGTCCGCGGCAAGCTTGGCCTCGTCCAGACCAACGAACGCACCTTTCTCCCAGACGATGCGGCCGTTGATCATCGTCATGTCGGTCGCCATGCCGATGCCGACCTTGGCGATCAGGCTGAGCGGATCATGGCGCGTGCCGACATAATCCATGCGGCGCGTGTCGATCGCGAAGAGATCGGCGGCCATGCCTGATGCCAGCCGCCCGATGTCCTTGCGGCCCAGCAGCGCGGCCCCGCCTGATGTCGCATACCCGAGGAAATCGGCTGGCGGCGGTACCGGATGGGCGCGCGTCGAGGCCGCCAGGCATTGCAGCATATAGGCGGAATGGATGCAGTGCATCAGGTTGGAATTGTCGTTCGAGGCAGCGCCGTCGCAGCCGAGGCCCACGCGCACGCCAAAAGCGGACATGGTAGGAATATCGGTCACCTCGGCACCGACGAGATAGACAGGCTCCGGGCAATGCGACACGGCGGTGCCGCTCTTTGCCATAGTGCGAAGCTCGTCGTGGGTCAGTTCCCAGCAATGGGCGTAGAAGGCATCGGGGCCAGCAAAACCGATCTCCTCGAGGTAGTCCACCGTACGCATGCCGTGGCGGGCCAGGATGACCGGGCTTTCGCCCTCGCCAACATGAGTGTGCATCTGCACGCCGCGATCGCGCGCCAGCAAAACCGACTCTACGAACGTCTCGCGGTAGCAATTGACCGGCTGGCAGGGCGCGACCACGACCTGCCGCATGCTGAATTGGCTGGTGTCGTGATAGGTGTCGATCAGCCGGGCACAATCGGTGATGAATTCGTCGGTCGTCTCCAGCATCTCGTCGGGGATAGTCGATCCTTCGGATTTCGGCAGCGTATTGCCGCCGCGCCCTGCGTGAAAACGCATGCCGAGAAGTTCAGCCGCCTCGAATTGCCGGTCGATGAGGCGCTTTCCGGCATGGCGCGGGAAATTATACTGGTGGTCGAAGGCCGTCGTGCATCCGTGCTTGATCAACTCGGCCATAGCGGTGACCGAGGAGTGGTAGAAGCAATCCTCATTCAACGCCGAAAAGATCGGATAGATGCGGTCGAGCCATTCGATGACCGAGAGCTTGGTCCAGTCGAGCTCGGCGCGATTACGCACGAAGCACTGGAAGAAGTGATGGTGCGTGTTGACGAGGCCGGGATAGACGAACCAGCCATCGGCATCCTGCACGGTCGTGCCGGCCGGCAGTTCGCCCCGGTGCAGGCCTTCGCCAATCGCTGATATCGCCGGACCGCTGGTCAGCACATCGACATTGCGCCGGACGCTGAGACCTTTGCCCTCATCGACAATAACCGCTGCACAGTTTTTCAGGAGATAGCCCGCCAACTCAGGCCTCGCCCGGTTCGAGTTGCGGTTCGGGCTTTAGCTCGTGCAGCCGGTGGATGCCGGGCATCTCGATGAAACCGTCGAGGCTGCGGAGCGCGCGCGACCAGAGTCTAATTGTCGGGTATGGGTCGAGGGAGACACCGCCGTCGGGCGCCAGCGCGACATAGGGGAAGCAGGCGATATCGGCAATCGTCGGCTGGTCGGATGCGAGGAACCGCATGCCGCGCGTTTTCTGTTCGAAGAGGCCGGCTTCCAGTTCGCGCAGCGCCGCCATGCCATTGGCCTGAAGTGCGCCGATGTCGCCGGGGCGGAGCAGCATTTCATGCAGGCGCGCGCCGCCGAGATTGGCGGTCAGCCGGTGAGAGAAGGACAGCCATTGCTGGATGCGGGCTGTCTCTTCCGCCCCGCCGCTGCCCAGCCACTCGGGCGCGGCCTTCGCGGCGAGATAGGCGAGCATCGCGGAGGACTCGGTGAGGATCAGGTCGCCGTCTTCGAGGATCGGAATGGAGCCGCCCGGATTGAGCGCCAGAAGTTCCGGGCCGCGATGTTCGGCGCCGGGATGAAAATCGACCGGGCGGAGTTCGAGCTTCACGTCAACGAGCGCCGCCATCAGGCGCACCTTGTAGCAACTTGGCGAGAGGATGTAGTCGTAGAGTTTCATGCCGCCACCAGCTGCGCGCCATAGGTATAGTTGTGGCGTTTCAGCCAGCGGCGATAGGCGACCGAGGTGAGGTCCGCCCGGGTGGGGATTTCCATGCCGGGATCGAGCGGTAGCAGACGCGGAATCTGGTTTTCGAGGATCGAACGATCCTGCAGGAAGATCGTCTGCTGGAAATGGATGAGGTCTGTCAATGACGTTTCGTCGTCGAACAACGCCATCCACGGCCAGACATCGCAGAGATCCTCCGCGAGCGGCTGGACGAAGAGCGTGATGACGTCCCATTCGCCGGGGCGTGGCGGACAGGTCTTGTAGAGGACCGAGCAGGTCGGGGCCGGCACTCGGTACATGTACTCGGTCGTGATGCCTCCGGCGGCCGACTTCGCGGCCTGCGGCTGGTAGAATTTCACCTGGGTTGCCCAGACCTCGTCTTCCTCCTCGCGGATTTCGACCTTGTAGTTCTGGACTTCCGTATGCGGCTCGGCGCCGAGGATGTCGGTATGGACGAAGGGGAAGTGCGCGATATCGAGGAAATTCTCGACGGCGCGCAGTGGCGAACAGCGCACGCGCACCACGCCGACATCGACGAAGCGGCGGCCGGGTTGGTCCGCCTCGGGAATCGGAAATAACGGCTTCTTCGGATCGCCAAGCGAGGACCAGACATGGCCGTATCGCACGCAGACGGGCAGGGTGCGCCCGTCGCTGCCTGTGACGCGCGCGGTACCGTCGGCGTCGAGCGCAACCTTGATCGGCTCGTCCATCAAGGCTGTCTCGCGACCTTCGCTATCGAGTTGGCCGAAAATCCCGACGGGATACCATTCGTCGCGCATCGCACCCTCGGTCATGACACGCCCCCTTTCGCTTCGATTCGTTCCGCCATGCGCCGAAGACTCTCGACTGCCCGCGAGGCGGCGATACGGTCCGAGGCTGTGCAGCCTTCAGGCACGAGGACATGGATCAACGTCTCGCCATCCTCCTGCGGAACGGGCAGCAGGCGGATTGCCGGCGTGCTTGGCACCTCCCAGGAGATACCGTCTGTCGCAACCTTCGCGCCGGCGGCGGCGAGCGCCGCGCGTCCGGCATGAGCCAGCAGGGAACGGAGGGGGACGAAACCTTCAAACAGCGGTGGCCCGCCAGCCGGCTCCCCGTTGGCGACCCAGATAATGCCACCCGCCTCATCGGTCGCGTGCGTCACGGCGCGAATCGTATCCGGTGGCACGAGGCCGGGATGGGCGGGGATGCGGACGCAGTTCCCGGCCTGCGAATAACTCCAGCCGTGATAGATGCAGGAGAGCTGCTCGCCGCGCACGAAGCCGTGGGAGAGGCGCATGCCGCGATGCGGACAGCGATCCGCCGATGCCGCGACGCGCCCTGATTGGCTGCGCCAAAGGGCAATGGACCCGGCGGGAATCCGTGCCGGCATGGCAGTTGCCGGCGGCAAATCCTGGGCAAGGGCGACTGGGACCCAGGTGTCCGTCTTGTCGGACAGCATGATCTTACTTTCCGTATTTTACTCAATATTCGCCGAGCTTGAGGCGTCAGCGGAAGAAGATGGCTGAATGCTCGACCCGGCGACGTTTGCATAATAATTTCGCATTTGCAACATTGATTAAATCGAGTGCAATCAATGGCGAACGCACGCAAAACTAGCTGGATTCCCGATCGGCCGGCGCACGGTCGATCGTCTCGACCCAGACCTCTATAGGTCCGAGCGAGCAGCCCATTTCCATCATGTCGATCAGTTCCACCGAACCGGAAAGCTCGAGTTCTATCCGGTCTGAACTCATGTGGGCGATGTGCTGCACAAGGCCGAGCTTGGCGGCATGGCGATTGATCCACGGCACGAAGGACGCAGGCTCGAGGGCGCCGCGAATGGTCATCCGCTCGTCGAAATGGTTTTGACGTCGCTCCGTCATGAGAGTCTCGCGTTTGATATCATGGCAACAGCATAGCGCGGAAATTCATGAGCGAAAGGGCAATGATGCGTGATCACGGGCATGCTGGCTTAGTGGTAGGTTACATTGGGGCTGAATATCTTTTGCAGGAATGGGCGGAGAACTGCCTGCGCGTATTCCCTTGGAATTCGATGTCCGCATTCGAACACGCTGAGCGTAACCGGAAGTCCGGCATCCGAAAGAGCATTCGAGAACCGTTCGGCCTGGGCGAGAGGAGCGCGGTCGTCATGCCTTCCATGTAACAACATCGTTTCCGACTGGATTTTATGCGCATGATGTAACGCCGAGCGAGCCAGAAAGGCTTCACTCGATACGCCCGCCTCTTTCTCGATTGCCCATCGCAAACCTTGCGAACTGGCTTGAAAGGCCGCCTGGAGATCGTAGACGCCGCTGGATAGAATGACCGCCCGCAGATCGGAGACCCGGGTGGCGACCATTGCCGCTGCAACAGCCCCGCGACTGTTGCCATAGAGAACGATACGGTCAGGATCGACGGACGGCTGTTTGCGCAGGAAGGCGAGGGCGGTTGCGATCGCTTGCTGGGTGCCTGGGCCGCAGAAATCCGGAGGGCCGCCCGAAGCCCCGAAACCGGGCTGCGAGACTGCCGCTGCGGTAATATTCAAAGCAGAACAGAACCGAAGCAGCACGCCATTATTGACTGTCTCTATCGCGCCAAGGAGACGACCACCCTGGTTGCCGTGGACGAACAGGATTGCTCCCGAGGGCGTGTTGGTCGAAGCCTGAGCTTGAAAAAGCTCGACCATGGCTCCGTCTTCCCGGTCGATTAGATGTCGCGTCACTGCCGGCATGGTCACCATCAAGCTTGGCTGCAAAGCCTAAAGCGTGTCGCATTTATTCAGCCTCATAGCCGGCTGCTCTGAAGAAGTTTCTGCATTCTGACACGGAGAAGAGTGCGACAATGTCGCCGAGCGCCTGAGTGATGGCGTCGAAGCTTCGAGCGGCTCGTTTTCGCAATAGGGACTTGAGCTTGGAGAATGCCATCTCGATCGGGTTCAGGTCCGGCGAGTAAGGCGGGAGGAAGAGGAGCCAGGCACCCTTGGCCTTGACGAGCTGCTCTGCGCGCTCGCTCTTGTGGAAGCCGACATTGTCGAGAATGACGACGTCACCTGGCGATAGCGTCGGGGCAAGCTGTGTTTCAACCCAGGTATCAAAGATGCGGCTATTCATGGGTGCATCGACGATGAAGGGGGCAGTGAGGCCGTGGCAGCGAAGTCCAGCAATGAATGTCTGCGTCTTCCATTTTCCGAAGGGAGCATAGGCGACAAAGCGCCGCCCTTTGCGGGACCATCCGGTGCGCTTGGTCAGCCGCGTGTTTGTCGATGTCTCATCGACGAAGATCAGCCGCGCCAATGCCTTGTTGAAGAACCGCTTTCGACGCCTAATCCACAGGTCACGCGCCTTGGCGATCTGCGGCCTGCACTGTTCGCTTGCCCTGAGGCTTTTTTTTATTGCTGAGCCCCAGCCGATGCAGGAACCGGCCGACGGTCGCGCGATGGACTTCGACACCGCGCTCGGCGAGCTCGACACACAATTCGTCCAGTGTCACTTCGCCATGGCCTGACACACGTTGGTTGATCCATTCGCCGTGAGCCGACAGCTTGCTGCCGGGCGGCTGGCCCTGCCGGGCAGGCGCAAGTGAGCCCGACGATCGTTGCAGGATCATCATGTTGTTGACGAACCGAGGAGATACCCGAAAATGCCGGGCAGCCTCACGATGACTATGACCCTCTTCCACAAACGCAACAACACGCGCACGCAACGCTATCGGATGCGGCTTGCCCATGGTCGTTCTCCTTCCGTGGGCAAATTGAATCACAAATCACAAAATAACGGAATCCCGAATCTGATTACCTGCGACACGCTTTAGACAATAATTCAACTTGAGTTGTTGGCAATGACCGCTCCCGCGCAGCGCGGACATGAATCTTCATCGATAA
Source organism: Rhizobium sp. LjRoot254 (assembly GCF_964254105.1). Taxonomy (NCBI): domain Bacteria; kingdom Pseudomonadati; phylum Pseudomonadota; class Alphaproteobacteria; order Hyphomicrobiales; family Rhizobiaceae; genus Rhizobium; species Rhizobium sp. LjRoot254. Next base: position 354,816 of record NZ_CAXUSM020000001.1, read on the forward strand.
GGATTTATGCGCCGAATTGCGCATCCGGATCGCGATGGACTATCCGTTCAGACGCCGGCCATCGGAACCGAACAAGCGGACATGCTCCACCTCCGGACTGATCCATATGACCTCGTCGGGCTCCAGCGTGGTTCGCGCCCTGGTGACGACGACGATCGTATGGTCGCCGGCGGATAAAACAATCTGGGTTTCCGAACCGAGCGGCTCGATAACGACGACCTTTGCAGGAAAGCCCGTTCCAGGTTCCGTGATGGCGACATATTCGGGCCGGATGCCGAATATCACTTCGGAGTCTTTGGATGCGGCAAACGCCTGAGGCAACGGCAGCACTACATCCGGGCTCAACCAGAACACGGCGGATCCGGCAGCATTTTCGATCCTCCCCTTGAGGAGGTTCATCGAGGGCGAGCCGATGAACTCGGCGACGAACACGCTTTGCGGATTGTCGTAGAGATCGAGGGGGCGGCCGATCTGCTCGATATTGCCGGCATTCATGACGACGATGCGGTCGGCCATGGTCATCGCCTCGACCTGGTCATGCGTGACATAGACCGTCGTCGTGGCGAGCCGCCGGTGCAGGCTCTTGATCTCGGCGCGCATGGCGACGCGCAGCTTGGCATCGAGATTGCTGAGCGGCTCGTCGAACAGGAAGACCTTCGGGTCGCGCACGATCGAGCGGCCCATGGCAACGCGTTGGCGCTGGCCGCCCGAGAGTTGGCGCGGATAGCGGTCTAGCAAAGGCGTGAGGCCCAGGATCTGAGCGGCTTCGGCGACTCGGCGCTCTTTCTCGGCTTTCGGCGCGCCGGCGAGGGTCATCGAGAATGCCATGTTCTCGGCAACCGTCATGTGCGGGTAGAGCGCGTAGCTCTGGAACACCATGGAGATGTCGCGCTCCTTCGGCGGGAGGTTGTTGACCACCCGTCCGCCGATGCTGATCGTACCATCGGTGATGTTTTCGAGCCCCGCGATCATCCGCAGCAGCGTCGATTTTCCACAGCCGGACGGGCCAACCAGAACGACGAATTCGCCATCCGCGATATCGACCGAGACGCCGTGCAGCACCTCGATCGCGCCATAGGCCTTGCGGGCCTTGTCGATGGTGACGTTCGCCATCAAACCGCTCCGATCCGTATTTCGTTCGACGATAGAGCGCCTTCATGCACCAGCAGGCCGACGCCGCCATCTGCGAAGGCTTCCCGGCTGTCGTCCTCGACCGAGAGCGATGTGCCATTGGCCTTGAAGGAGATGCGATTGCCCTTGGCCGAGACCCTCATCGAGATCGGCTTTTCGAATTCGGTCGCGAAGGCGGTTTCGGCTAGCACCTGCGTCTCCTCGTCACGGACGCGGACGATCTGCATTTTGCCGTCGCGGGTGACGCGGGCGCCGTAGAAGCGGCGCAGGCCCTGGGCACGGACGGCCATGCCGCCGTAATTGCCGAGATGCATCATCACGTCTCCCGACGCCTCGTAGTCGGTCCATTGGCGGGTGCCGTGGATGATGATGCCTTCGCCACGGTTCTGCGCGATGCGGAACGCCTGCGGGAAGCGCTTGGAGAAGAAGCTCGCGCCGTTGACCCAGGACATGCGCCAGAAATCGCAATCCCCGGTGGGGCGACGGAGTATCAGGTCGGGCGCGCCATCCCAGCGAAGATAGTCGACCAGCAGCCGGCCATCGGCGCGCTTGCCGCTGCCGGTGATGGCGATGCCGATCTCGGCAATCGGCTGGCCGCCGGTGTCGGGCAACGTCCATTCGAGCACGGCCTCGCTACCGGCCGCGATGTTGACGATCTCGCCATCGATATCGGTGAGTTCGTCGCGCTCGTTATAGACCCGGATGCGCAGGCGGACGTCAACCGATCCCTTGTTGCTCCCGTCGGCGCTCACGCGCGCCTTGACAACCTGGCCGGGATAGACCAGCGGCGTCGCCATCAGGTCATAGGTGCGCATGTCGAGCATTTCGCGCGGCGAGAATGTCGGCGTGGTTACGCCCGCGACCTGTCCGGGACCGAGTGCTTCATAGTCGATCGCCAGTGCCCAGCTGCCTTCGAATTCGGCATTGCCGATGCGCACGGTCTTGCTGGCATCGATCGACGGCTGCGGGCGAAAACCTTGCTGGCTGCCCGGCAGAGAGAAATGGAACTGCGCGCCGCTCTTGGGCGCGTCGAGCGCCTGGCCGCCCGAGAGTTCGAGCCCGAGATTGGTGAGGAAATAGGCCTGACGCACCGCGTCGTTGATCGAGTTGCCGCCATCGGCCGACGAGATCAACATGCGGTCGGCGATCGGGCCGCGCCAGTCCGGCCCTTCCTCCAGTCCTTCAAGACCGTTCATGATGCCGAGCAGGCAGCCGACATTGCCGGCATTGCAATCGGTGTCCCATCCCGACGTGTTGACGATCATCTGCGCCTTCTGGAAGTCATGCGGTGCATAGAGGACCGACATGATCATCAGGGCATGATTGGGCACGACATGGCAATTTCCGGGATATTTGTCGTAGCCGTAATTGTCCTGGATCTTCTGTCGCGTGTCGCGCCAGTCGGGATGGGCCTTGTGCCATGCGCGGACATCGGCGATCAGCTTGGCAATCAGGCTGTTGCGCGGGATCTGGGCAAGTCCGGTGTCGAGCAGATGGTCGATATCAGCGGAACCAAAAGCCTCGGCTTCCATCGCCGCCCATAGCATGGCGGCATAGACGGATTCACCATCATGGCTGACTTTGCCGGCCTGTTCGGCGAGCTTTGCCGCTAGTTCCGGCTGGTTCGGTGCGACCATCGCCCAGCCATCGATGAAGATCTGCGCGCCGATCTGTTCGGCGACAGCTTGGCCGTTGGTGGCGATCGAGCCGGATGCAGGAGCAGGAACGCCCTTCTTGAGATTGAGCCACGCCGTGTGCTCGGTGGAATTGCCGTTGCCGCCCCACCAGAGAATGGCGCGTTCCTCGACGATGTAGTTAAGCCAGGCCTTGCCGATCTCCTTGGCCGAGAGATCTTTCTTGATGCCGTAATCCTCAAGCGCCCGGACGAAGGTGAAAGTACCGGCGACATCGTCGTCGGTGACGACGAGCGGCTGGTTCAGGCGCTCATGCACGTAGTATTCGATCGGCCCGAGCTCTTCCATGATCTTCTGGTAAGTCCAGCCTTCGAACGGCCGGCCGAGATAAACACCGACCAGCTTGCCGAGAACACCGGCATAGACGCGTTCGAGATAGTCATTGGGAAGCTGCATCATATTCTCCATCAAAATATTCAAATCGTTCAGGTCTTGATTGTTGGGGGCTCAACCTTTGACGGCACCGCCGGCCATGCCCTCGATGAAACGCCGCTGCATGAAGACGAAAAGCGCGACGACGGGCAGCACGATGATCAGGGCGGCAGCCATGATCTCACCCCAGTCCGAGCTGTACTGGCCGGACAGCAGGAAGAAGGCGATGACGGCCGTGGTATTCTCCTGCTTCTGCAGGAAGGTCGTGGCGATCAGGAACTCGTTCCAGGAATTGAGCCCGATGATCAGCGCCACGGTGAGAATGCCGGGCGAGACGATCGGCAGCATCACCCGCCAGAAGACCTGCCAGGATGTCGCGCCATCGACGATCGCGGCCTCTTCGAGCTCCTTTGGCACGGCGATGAAATAGGTCCGCATCAGCATCACCGCGAAGGGGCTGAAGATCGCCGAATAGATCAGCGCCACGCCGAAGATGTTGTTGATCATGCCGAGCTTGGCGAAGCCGAAATAGAGCGGGAAGATATAGAGCTGGATCGGCGCCGTCGTGGTCGCCAGGAGATAGAAGGTCAGGATCTTCCAGGACTCGATCTTCTTGCGCGCAATGACATAGGCGGTCAGAGAGGACGTGCTGCAGACGATAAGGATCGTCGTTCCGCTGACCAGAAGCGAGTTGATGAATGTCCGCGAGAATTTCGCGTGTTTCCAGGCATTGACGAAATTCTCCCAACGGATCGTCTCAGGCAGGCCGAGCGGATTTTGCACGATCTGGGCTGCCGGCTTCAGCGAATTGAGCACCAGAAGCGCGATCGGGAAAAGCGCGATGAAGGCGAAGATCGAGAGCGCCAGATAGGCGATGAACAGCGTGCCGCGGCTTTCGACCAATCTCATTGCTCGCCCTCCCGCGTCTGGATGCGGACATAGAAGAAGGTGCCGACAAGGCCGAACAGGCTGATCACCAGCGCAGCCGCGGCCGCGCGGCCGACATTGAGATCATAGAAGGCGTTGCGATAGGCGAGTGTCGAAAGCAATTCGCTCGAAAGGGCGGGTCCGCCCTGCGTCAGGATGTAGACGAAATCGAAGGCGAGGAACGACCAGATCACGGTCATGATCATGAGAAGCATGATCGTCGGGCGAATGGCTGGCAGCATCACATAACGCATCATCTGGAAATAGGTGGCGCCCTCGATGCGGGCCGCCTCGATCTGCTCCTGCGGCACCTGTCTGAGTGCTGCGAAGAAGATGACGCAGAGGAAACCCCACCAATGCCAGAGATCGACGGTCGCAACGCCGAACAACGCCATGGATGGCTGGCTCAGCGGATTGGTGATCGGGATCCCATACTGTTTCAGGAGGCCGAAAACGCCGGTTACGGGACTATAGATCATGCCCTGCCAGACGCGGGCCGTGATGACCGTCGCGATCACCACCGGCAGGAAGTAGACGATCTGGAAGAAACTGCTGCCGCGCCGCGCGATCAACAGCATGGATGCGGCAAGCAGGCCCATCGCCATGGGAACAACAAGGAAGATCACCGTCCAGATAATGTTGTTTCCGAGCGCCACCCAGAAGACGCGATCGGCGGCGAGCGATTGAAAGTTCGCCAGACCTGCATATGTCGGCATGCCGAGGCCGTCGAAATTGCAGAAGGCAAGCACCACGGTCAGCAATGCCGGGATGAGCACGATGACGAAATTGATGATCATCGTCGGAACGACGTAGAGCCAGTGCATGGAATTTTCCTCCAGGTGGAGGCGATGGGCTCACCATCGCCTCCGGTCCTTCATGTCGTGATATCAGGCGCGGGGCGGAATGGCGGGAGCCTTGCCGGCTTCCTTCTCGCCCTTGAACGTCTCGTCGAGTTTCTTGAGGAAATCCGCCGTGGATGTCTTCTTGAGCCAGACTTCCTCCATGCCGCTGACCAGATAGGTATCGGTCGCGGGCGGCAGGAAGGTCCAGCTCGTGTAGCCGTAATTGCCGGCACCGACGGCGCTGGACAATTCCTTCATCACCTCGGCGTAGAGCGGCAGAACCTTGTCGGACAGCTTGACCTTGGAGAGGTCGACCAGCGGCAGGTTCCACTCGCCCTGCCAGACCGAATTCATCGCGCTGTAGAACTCGTCCGAGAACATGTAGTCGAGCACGGCGGCGGCGCCATCCGGATTTTCCGACTTCGCATTGACTGAGAGCGTCGAGCCGACGCCGAGGGCGAAGACCGGATCACCCTTCATGCTGGGGAAGCCAACGAAGCCGGGCTCGACGTTGTTTGGCGGGAAGTAGGCCGGTATGTTGGTGAAACTCCAGGTGCCGGTCGGCGCCATGCCGGCCTGGCCCGTGGCGATCTGGGCGAAGGATTGTTCGAGCGTCAGCGAGAAATAGTTTTCGCCGTAATAGCCCTTGTCCCACCACTCGGCGAGCTTGTCGATCGCAGTGGCGAAAGCCGGATCCGTCCAGGGGATCGCGCCGGTAAGCGCCTTGTAGACGTTGTCCGGGCCGGCGATCGAGTTGAAGGCGATCGAGACGTGCCATTCGTTGGCCCCGCGCCAGTCGGCGTTGCCGGCACCGAAGGGCACAAGACCCTTGGCCTTCATCTCGTCGGCCAGCGCTTCCAGTTCGGGTATCGTGGTCGGCGCTTTCCAATTGTTCGTGGCGAACAGTGTCTTGTTGTAGAAAAGTCCAAGTGTCTCGTAAGTCTTGGCCAGCGCGTAGAGCTTGCCTTCATATTTCCCCATGTCGAGGAACATCGGCAGCAAGCGTTCATTCCAACCGAACTTCTTCGCATAATCATCCAGGGGAAGCAGCTGGCCGGCCTGCGCCATCGCCGCGACATAGCTGGGACCTGCGGTATAGACGACATCCGGGCCGGTGCCCGACAACATCGCCACGCGCAACTGCTTGTCGAGGTCCGAGCCACGGAAATCGATGCTCAAGGCATTCTCGGGATGCTTGGTATTGAAGGCGTCCACAAGAAACTTCTGCAGGTTCTCCTGGTTCTCTGGCGAGGCGGATTCGTACCAGAATCCGACCGGCTTGGCGTCCTGGCCATAGGCCAGACGAGACATGAATGGCAGGGTTGCAAGACCGAGCCCGGCCTTGAGTAGTGTGCGGCGTTCCATGAGTTCCTCCTCCAGGTTTTGCCTCAAGTGGTTCGGGTCGAACCCCTTTGGATCAGTTCGAATGGCATTTCGAGTGCAGTGCCTGCGCCGGTTTTCCGGCCCTGCAGGCGTTCCATCAGCGTCAGGGCGGCTGTCTTGCCCATGTCCGACTGGAATTGAGCAACCGTCGTCAGCGACGGGGTGACCAGTTTGGCGGCCGAGATATCGTCGAAACCCGCCACGGCGATCTGTTCTGGGATCTTGATGCCGCGATCGCGAAGCGCCTGCATGACGCCGATCGCCATCAGGTCGTTGGCGGCAAAGATTGCGGTCGGCTGGAAGCCACTTGCGAGGATGGCTTCAGCGGCGCGGATGCCGCCGACCTCGTTGAATTCTTCATCGATGACGACATGGTCGGCATAACCCTTCTCGGCCAAGGCGGCACGATAGCCCATGATGCGCGTGCCCTGCGGACCGCCTTTGCCAGCGACCATGGCGATGCGGGAATGGCCCTCTCCGATCAGATATTCGGTCACGCCGAAAGCGGCCGCGTGGCTATCGACAAAGATATCGTCGATCGCGAGATCGCCGCCGCGCTTTTTCGAGGATTCGATGCGGACAACGGGAACGCCGGCCTCGACCAGCGGGCCGAAATCGCTGGCACGCAGGGTGAAGAACACGCCGATGACGCCATCGACACGACCCTGCCGCGCCCAATCCAGGAAATGCCTCTCCCGCTCGGACGAACCGTCCGTGTTGACGGCGATCACATCGTAGTTGAGGCCGTCGGTGACGGTCTGGATGCCGCGGATCAGCGATGGATAAAACGGGTTCGAGATATCTGGGACGATGCAGGCGATGGTCATCGAGCGGCTGGTCTTCAGCGCCTGGGCGAAGCGGTTCGGCACATAGCCGAGGTCCTTGGCGGCCTTGGTGATGCGCTGCCACGTCTCGGCGGGGATTGACGGCGCGCCACCGCCGCTGAGCACCATCGAGACGGTGGCCTGGGAGACCCCGGCCGCCTTCGCCACGTCTTTCTGTGTTGCCCGTCCGGCCACTTGTTGTTCCGCTTATACGTATTAGTGATACGTATCAATAGAACGGCGCTTGTTCGGTTGTCAATCGATTTTCTGGAATGAAATGGAGCACGGATGATCCAATGGTCGTGCACTGGTTGGAAAGACGTCGTGGCGCGGCAGTTTGAAATCGGTGCAAATCTTTACCTTGGACAGGCAATCGGCCTCGGTGTAAGGGAGAGGCAGCATGGAGAACGCACTTCCCCTTATCGGCCTGCTTGCCTGGTTGCAGGTCAAGCACTTCGTCGCCGACTATCTGCTGCAGCCGGCCTGGATTCTCCGGGGCAAGGGCGATTTTCGCCATCCCGGCGGATATGCCCATGCCGCGATCCATGTCGCGGGCACTATTCCGGGTCTCGTGGTGTTCGGGGTGGACGCGGCGACAGTTGCCGTGGCGGCGTTGGTCGAATTTGTGATCCACTACCTGATCGACCATTTCAAGGCAGTTTACTCGCGCACCCATCCGGCTGACGTGACGACCCGCGCATTCTGGGCCTCACACGGCTTCGACCAGCTACTGCATCACCTGACCTATACCGGGATTTTGATTGCAGCGTTGTGAGGCTTCGCCGCTTCAATAGGCTGTGCGGACGCCCGGGTGGTGATCTCCCCGGCGTTGTCTTGTCACGCCGAGATCTTGGCCGCGTAGCGCGCCTCGCCTTCGGCAATGAGATCCTCGGCAAGCGAGAAGCCGAGGCCGGGCCCTTGGAACGCATCGATCCAGCCATTGACCGGAGCGAGGTTCGGCGAGGACACGATGTCCTTCTGCACCAGCTGCCACATGATCTGGTTGCCATCGTCGAGATTGGGGATGGCGAGCGCGATATGATGCTCGGCGCAGGTGGTGATGCCCGTCGTGAAGGAGGAATGGATGCAGATTTTCAGGCCTGCCGACTCCGCCACCGCGGCCACCTTCATCATCGGCTGTATGCCGCCGATCTCGCGCGGGCCGATGCAGATCATGTCGGCGGCCTGCTGGCGGCAGATTTCGTAGACATCGTAGAGCGTGAACGCCGACTGGTCGGCGACGATGGGTATGCCGACCGCCTGGCGGACCTGTGCCATGGCCGCAATGCTGAAACTGTTGGTCGGCTGCTCGATGAATTCGATGTCGTACTTCTCGAGCTTGCGGCACATGTTGACCGCATCAACCACGCTCCAGCCTTCATTGGCATCGAGCCGCAGCCGGGCATTGCCGATTTCCCGCCGCACGGCCGCGGTGATTTCGAGGTCGATCTTCTCGCCGCGCCCGACCTTGAGATAGAAGACACGTTCGCCATTGGCATAGCCGGCGGCGGCATCGCGCCCCAGTTCCTCGGCCGTTTCGCCCTGGAGGAAATAGAAATAGCCGACTGCCTTGCGGTGGGCGCCGCCGAGCAGGCGGTGCACCGGCAATCCCGCAAGCTTGCCCTGGAGGTCCCACATGGCCATGTCGATGCCGGAGAATATCTGGTTTGCGGCGCGCATGACATTGGCGCCGTGGCCGAGATACTCTTGGCGAAAAATGCGGTCGATCAGCGGCGCCACATCATAGGGCGAATGGCCGACGAGATGGCCCGCGAGCCGCTTGAGGATGGCGGCAGTCCCCGTCTGATCCGGCGCCACGGTGCATTCGCCGATGCCCACAGTGCCGTCGTCGGTCTCGATCTCGATCAGGTTGACCGCGAAGGATTCGCGGATGCCGTAGGACCAGTGATAGGGCTGCTTCAAAGGCAGGACCAGTGGACGGACCCGCACCTTGGTAATCTTGACCATTCTCATTTCCTCGTAAGGCTGCAATTGTATTTCAGGTTTGCCCCTCATCTGCCTGCCGGCATCTTCTCCCCGCAGGCGGGGAGAAGGGACACGTGGTAGCGTTGGTGCTTCCAGCGTCCCTCTCCCCGTTCTTGCGTGGAGAGGGCTAGGGTGAGGGGCAAAGGCCTCGTGTGGACGATCGATTACATGCCGATCGACTTCAGGTAGCCGGCAGCGACGGTCTCGATGGTCTTCTTGTCCACATCGACTTCGCTGTTCAGCCGCTGCATGGTGGCATCATCGAGCTTGGTCGAAACGGCTTCCAGCGTTTCCTTGAGATCGGGATGCGCGTCGAGCACTTCCTTGCGGACGACGGGCGTCAGCGCGTAGTTCGGGAAGAAGCCCTTGTCGTCCTTCAAAAGGCGCAGCTTGAGCGCTGCGATCTGGCCGTCGGTTGCCTGCGCGGCGATCGTGTCGAGGTCGCCATTGGCCAGTGCGTTATAGGCAAGGCCGAGATCCATCGGACGGACGTTCTCGCGGCCCGCTTCGAAGCCGTAGGTTTCCTGAAGGCCGAGCAGGCCATCGGGACGCTTGGGGAATTCCGCGGTCGTGCCCATGACGATCGCCGTGCCGGCATTATAGGCGGCCGCGAGATCCGACAGCGTCTGCAGTTTGTCGGTCTTCGGGTTGTCGCCGCGAACCACATAGGCATAGGTGTTGTTGGCCTTGGACGGTGCGAGCCAGACGAGCCCCTTCTCGCCATCAAGTTCCTTGACCTTATTGTAGGTGTCTTCGGGCGACAGGCGGTCCTTGATCTTGTTGAACGTGATCAGCGAGGTGCCGGTATATTCCCAATAGACATCGACCTCGCCGTTTTCCAGCGCGGCGCGGACGATCTTGGTGCCCATCCCGTCCTTTTTGTCGACCGTATAGCCCTTGCTTTCCAGAAGCTGCTTGGTGATCTCGGCGATGACGAGCTGCTCCGTGAAGTTCTTGCCGCCGACAGTGATCGTGTCCGCCGCCCAGGCGGTTCCGCCTGCGATGACGAGTGCCGCAGCCGTTGCCAATGCCTTTGCAAATTTCGAAATGATAGACATATTCCCCTTCTCCTCTCTTGTTGAACTAGCGTAGTGGATTGATGCCTCGTGGAACGAGGTGGTACTGGAGCTGACCGACCAGGAAATCGACCAGGACCGCGAGTAATGCCGTGGGAATGGCGCCCGCCAGCATCATCGGCAGCTCGTCGAGCGAAATTCCCGTGAAGATGAGTTCGCCGAGACCGCCGGCGCCGATGAGGAAAACCAGCGGTGCCGAGCCGACGCAGACAGCGAGCGCGGTGCGGATCCCGCCGAAGATCACGAACAGCGCGTTGGGCAGCTCGACGCGCCAGAGCAGTTGCAGCGGCGTCATGCCCATGCCGTGGGCCGCCTCGATCAGATGCGGCGAGACGGCACGGATTCCGGCATAAGTGTTGCGCACGATCGGCAGCAGCGTCGCGGCCCAGAGGCCGAAGACCGCCGGCACGGTGCCGATGCCGAGAAAGCTCATCGACAGCGCGAGGATCGCCAGCGTCGGCACGGTGCTGCCGATGTTGAACACCTGCATGAACGCTTCGGAAAACGATTGCATGAACGGCCGCGACAGGATGATGCCGACAGGCACGGCGACGATGATCGCAAGGCCGCCGGCCCAGGCCACGAGTTCGATATGCTGGATGCTGAGATAGACGATGTCATCCCAGTAGATCAGGATTTCCCCGGCCATGCCGCTGGCCCAGAGCCAGTAGATCACCAGGAGCAGAACGGCGAGCGCGATATAGGGCGCGATGCCGCCCGGCCGCGCCTCGACTGTGCCGCTTGTGGTGACCGGCAGGCTCATGGCTCGTCCCCGCTGGCGAGATTGTCGACGATGGAGCGGAAGGTCATGACGCCGCGAACCTTCCCGGCCTCATCCACACAGGGCAGGACCGGCATATCGTGTGCGAACATCAGCGAGACCGCCTGGCGCAGATCGGCGGTTATGGGAACCGTGGCACGGACAGGCCTGGCATGATCGGCGACAGTGCCGCCGGCGGTCCGGATGAGTTCGCCATCGACGATCGCTTCAGCGATTCCGTCGCCGTTGACGACGAGGGCAGCCGGCACCACTGACGCGTTCAGCCGATGACAGAGTTCGGCGATCGGCATTTGCCGAGCGGCCTGCACGAAGTTTGGCACCATGGCCTTGCTGACCGGAACGATCCGCAGCCGCTTCAGCGCCCGGTCGGTGCCGAGGAAGTTCTCGATGAAGCTGTTCGCCGGCCTGGCAAGAAGCTCGTCTGGGCTTGCGAATTGCTCGAGCTTGCCTGAGCGGAAGATGGCGATCTTGTCGGCCATCTTCACCGCTTCGTCGAGGTCGTGCGAGACGAAGATGATCGTCTTGCGGATCGCCTTCTGCATCTTCAGGAACTCTTCCTGAATGACCTCGCGGTTGATCGGGTCGATCGCGCCGAAGGGTTCGTCCATCAGCATGACGGGCGGATCGGCAGCCAGCGCACGCAGCACGCCGACGCGCTGTTGCTGTCCGCCCGAGAGTTCCTTGGGAAAGCGCCTGAGGAAAAGGTCTGGTTGCAGGCCGACGAGTTCGAGCAGTTCCTTGGCGCGCGAGCGCGACTTGGCCCTGTCCCAGCCGAGCAGGTCGGGCACGATGCAGATATTGTCTTCCACCGTCTTGTTCGGGAAGAGGCCGATCTGCTGGATCACATAGCCGATGGATCGGCGCAGTTCGATGGGGTTCACCGAACTCGTATCCTTGCCGTCGATGAAGACCTTGCCGCTGGTCGGCTGGATGAGACGATTGATCATCTTCATCGTCGTCGTTTTGCCGCATCCCGAAGGCCCGAGCAGGACGCAGATCTCACCCGTCGGCAGGTCGAGGTTGACATTGTCGACGGCCACGATGGGGTTGGTTGCCGGGCCGAAGGTCTTGGTGAGATTTTCGAGCCTGATCATTGTGCGACCTCGACCTTGATGCCGCGCGAAGTCAGCAGTGATTGCAGGAACCCGAGGAACAGATCGGCGGTGATCGCCAGCAAGGAGACCGCCAATGCGCCCGTTATCAGCTGCCGTGGATCGGACTGGCTGATGCCGCGCGAGATGAACGTGCCGAGGCCGCCCGCGCCGATATAGGTGGCGATGGCGGTGACGCCGATGTTCATGACGACGGCGGTGCGGACGCCCGCCATGATGACCGGTACCGCCAGCGGCAGTTCGACCTGGCGAAGCCGCTGCCAGGTGCTCATACCCATGCCTTGTGCCGCCTCGCGCAGCGCCGGGTCGACATTGGCGATCGCCGTATAGGTGTTGCGGATGATCGGGAGCTGCGAATAGAGGATGACCGCGATGACGGCCGGCATATAACCGATACCATGGCCAATCGGCGACAGAAGCGGGATCATCAGCCCGAACAGCGCGATCGAAGGTACGGTGATCATCATTGATGCGAGATAGAGAACAGTGTCCGCCGCGCTCTTCGACTGGGTGATGGCGATGCCGATCGGCACAGCCGTCGCGATCGCGATGCCGACAGCCGCAAAGACGATCGAGATATGCTCGATGGCCCGCGTGCCGATCACGTCGATATTGTCAGCGATGAACGCCACTGTCTCCATTCGTTCCCAACCTGCCTTTGTGGCTTTGTTATCGTCGGCTTTCGCCGTTGTCCTGATGCTTCACCATGGGCGAAGCCGCCGAGCGCTCATTGCTCAGAATCCTGAATTTATGTGCAGCTTTCATTCCTACGAGGCGAATCCTGTCGGCTCTCCCGTGCCGGTCAGGGTTCGCCCGCGCCGATTTCCTCCTTGCGGTGCGCGATGTAGGCATCGAGCTCCTCGCGGATTGCCGGATCCATCTCGGGCTGCTCGTATTCGCGGAGGGCCTGCTGCCAGATATCGGTTGCGCGTTCCGACGCGTCCTTTGCGCCGGCTTCCTGCCATGCGCCATGGTTCTGCCAATTGGACAGCATCGGCTGGTAAAAGGCGGTCTCGTAGCGGGACATCGTATGTTCCGAGCCGAAGAAGTGGCCGCCAGCCGGTACGGCCTTGATCGCCTCGAAGCCAAGGTCATCCTCCGTGAAGGGCAGGGGCCGCAGGAAGCCCATCATGTTCTGCAGAATTTCGACGTCGAGGACGAGCTTCTCGTAGGAGGCGGTGAGCCCGCCTTCCAGCCAGCCGGCAGCGTGGTAGATCAGGTTGGCGCCGCCGAGCACCGCCCCCCAGGTCGCCATCCCGGTCTCATATGCCGCCTGAAGATCGACGGCATTGGAGGCGTTGGCGTTCGAGGAACGGTAGGGCAGGCCATAGCGGCGCGCGAGCTGGCCGGCGATCACATTGGCCTTGGTATTTTCAGGCGTGCCGAATGCCGGGGCGCCGGAGCGCATGTCGACATTCGAGGTGAACGCGCCATACATGACCGGCGTGCCGGGATTGACGAGCTGGGTGAGCGTCACCCCGAACAGCGCCTCGGCATTCTGCTGGCAGAGGGCCGCGGCGAGCGTCACCGGCGTCATGGCGCCCATCAGCGTGAACGGGGTGATCGTCACGGGCTGGCCATGTTCGGCCATGGCGATCAGGCCGTCCGTCATCGCGTCGTCGAGCATGCGCGGCGAGTTGACCGAGATGATGGTGATCACGCCGGGCGACGCCTTCATGTCCTCAAGGCTGGCGCCCCGGGCAATCGCCATCATCTTGATGCCATCGATGGCACGGCCTGCGCCGATGGCCGTGCAGTGATAGCACAGGTCGCTCAATGTCAGGTTGGCGTTATAGGCATCGAGATGCCGGGAATTGGCGGGTAGCTCGACGGGCGCGCAGACCTGATTGCCGAGAATGTGGATGGCGTTGAAATGGTGCGCGAGGCGAGTAAAATTCTCGTAGTCCTTGAGATTGCCGGCGCGGCGGCCGTTGATCCGATCATGGACATTGGGCGGGCCGGCCACGAGACCGAAAGCCATGGCGTTTCCGCCGATGGTCAGGCGCTTTTCGGGATTGCGGCTGGTCAGCGTGAATCTCGAAGGCACGGTTGCCAGCGCGGCATTGACCAGCGATTCGTCGATCTTGATGATCAGGTTCTCGCGATCGACGATGGCGCCCGCCTTCTCGAAAATGTCCATGGCCTTTTCGCTCAGCACGCGGATGCCGAGTTCGGACAGGATGCGCATCGAGGTGCGATGCAGCGTCTCCATCCGCTCCTCGTCCATGATCTGCATGGGCGCATAGGGATTGAGCACCTCCTGCCAGGGCATTTGCGGTATGCCGCTGCCGCCCCGCGCGATCCGTGATCGCCGTCCGCCGCCGCGCCGGTCCTGACTCATTGCCGAATGCCCTTCCTGACGAATGCTGACTGCATCGCTTCCTCCACGGTCGAACTATGACCAAAGTGCGGGCGCTCTTCACACGATAAGAACGTCGGCAATGACCAAGAAAAACGAGGTCATGGCGCAAATGACTATTGCGGCGGTGGAGTGGGTGGATTTAGGCTGTCTCGCAAAGAGGGATATCATGAAGCCACCTCCGCCACTCAACTACATCCGCTCGTTCGAATGCTCAGCCCGGCATTTGAGTTTCACCGAGGCCGCCAACGAACTCGGCTATACGCAGGCCGCGATTAGCAACCACGTGCGTGCGCTGGAGCAGTATCTCGGGCGACAGCTTTTCATCCGCTATCCGAGGAGCCTGGAACTCACCGAAATGGGAGAGGCTTTTCTCCCCACCCTGCGGCAAGGGCTCAACCAGATCGATTTCGCCACCGAGTCGGTGCTGGCGGCGGTGCGCAACAGGACCGTGGTGATCTCCTGCCCGACCAGTCTCGCCGAGAACTGGCTCTCCCGCTGCATCGCCAATTTCAGCAAGCAGAATCCCGAAGTCGAAATCCTGCTGCACGGAACGATCTGGGAAGAGCGGACCGAGCAGATCGCGGATTTCGTGATCTCTATCCGCCGCTACGACAACAAGCCGGAGGGCGCGTTGCAGCTGTGGGAGGACCGTTTGGCACTGCTTTGCGCACCGCAGTTCGCCGCCGGGCCCGATGCTTTCAAGGCCCCCCAGGACATTCTCAAGGCCAACTGGATCGCGGTGCATGGCCGCCAGGAACTCTGGCAGGACATGACGACTGCACTCGGCATCGATGCCGCGGTGAACGACAAGCGACTGTCGACCAACTCGACCAACATCGCGCTCGAACTCGCCGCCAACGGTGCCGGATGCTTGGTGACCACGCTCTCGCTCGCGCGCATTTATATGGAACGGGGGCTTTTGGTCGAGCCGTTTCCGAACCATGTCGCCAGCCCGTGGAACTACTATCTCTCGGAGAGCCAGGTGTCCAAGGGTGCGGTGGTCAAAAAGGTCCGGGAATGGATATTGGCGGAAGCGGAACGGTTCATGCCGCAGTCGTCGCAGCCGGACCGGACGAATTCGACCGTTGATTTTTGAAGGCTCAATGGCATCGTTTTATTTGGCCATTCGAAGCGAGAACCGTGCGTGCCGGTGCTTTCCCCGGATTTGACCTGTCTCTAAGATGACATCAGTCGGCGGCCTGGATTGCCGATCTGAAACTTGGTCATCATTCCTGGGGCTGCAACGCAATGCGCACTCATGCTCAAGCCGTCATCATCGGCGGCGGACTCATCGGCTGTTCGATTCTCTATCATCTGGCAAAGCTGGGCTGGACCGATGTCGTGTTGCTGGAGCGCGATGAACTGACCTCGGGTTCGACATGGCACGCGGCGGCGAATATCCACGGCCTGCACGACTCCACCAATATCAGCCTGCTGCAGCACTACACCATGTCGCTCTACAAGGAGCTGGAAGTGGAGACCGCGCAGGGTTGCGGCATATTCCAGCCGGGTTCGCTCTATCTGGCGCAGACCGAGGCGCGCGAGCATCAGCTCCGGCTCCAGGAAGCCAAGGCCCGCCGCTACAACATGAATTTCTACGAGATCCAGCGCGACGAGGCAGAACGCCTGCATCCGCTCGTCGATTTCGATGGCATTCGCTGCATCATGTACGAGCCGGAGGGCGGCAATGTCGATCCGTCGGGCGTTACCATGGCCTATGCTGCTGGCGCGCGCCAGCGGGGCGCCGAGATCCATCGCTTCACGCCAGTGATCGGCACCGAGGCGCAGCCGGACGGCAGCTGGATCGTGCGGACCACCAAGGGTGACATTCGCACGCAGTGGGTGGTCAACGCAGCCGGGCTCTGGGGCCGTGAAGTCGCGGCCATGGCCGGGTTGGAACTGCCGTTGATACCAACCGAACATCAGTATTTCGTCACCGAAACCATTCCCGAGATCGCAGCACTTGATCGTCGCCTGCCGTCAGTCGCGGATCGCGATGGGGAATATTATCTCCGCCAGGAAGGGCTCGGCCTCCTCATCGGCGCCTATGAGCGCAACATGAAATTCTGGGCGGAGGGTGGCACGCCGCAGAATTTCGGGCATGAACTCTTTCCGGACGATCTCGAACGTATCGAGGAAAACATGATGCGGGCGATCGACCGCGTGCCCGCTGTCGGCACCGCCGGCATCAAGCGCGTCATCAACGGCCCGATGATCTGGTCGCCGGACAGCGCTGTCCTGTTCGGGCCAGTGCCGGAGCTTAACAATTACTTCTGCTGCAACGGCATCATTCCCGGCTTCTCGCAATCGGGCGGCATGGGCAAGCTCGCCGCCGAATGGATGATCGAGGGCGAGCCGTCGCTGGACATGTTCGGCTGGGATGTCGCGCGCTTCGGCCATTGGGCCAGCAAGGCCTTCACAAAGGCGCGGGTGCAGGACCAGTACAGCCATCGCTTCAAGATACATTTCCCCAACGAGGAGCGTTCGGCCGGCCGGCCGGCGCGCGTGCGCCCGGCTTATGAGAAACAGAAGGCGATGGGCGCACTTTTCGGCCTCAATTTCGGCTGGGAACATCCCCTGTGGTTCGCGCGAGGCGAAGAGCCACGCGAAGAATCGATCGGCTTCACCAGGCAGAACTGGTGGGGTCCGGTCGGCCGCGAAGCGCGCATGCTGCGCGAGCATGCCGGTATCATCGACATCTCGAACTTCGCGAAATATTCGGTGGCGGGCGAAGGCGCAGGGGCCTGGCTGGACGCCATCTTCGCCAATCGCATGCCAACGGAAGTGGGGCGCTCCTGCCTCACGCCGCTGATCGGCAAACGCGGTGGCATTGCCGGCGATTTCACGGTGACGAAGCTCGGTGAAGGTGATTTCATGATCTTCGGATCGGGCATTGCCGAGCGTTTCCATCAGCGTTTCTTCAAGGCCGTGCCGCTGCCGGAAAATACCATGTTCAAATCGCTCACGGAGAGCATGTGTGCCTTCAATGTCGCCGGGCCGAAATCGAGGGAACTGCTGTCGCGGCTCACCAACGAGGACCTGTCGAACGTGGCGTTCCCGTTCATGCGCTCGCGGCGGATGGTGGTTGCGGGCATCGACGTCGTGGCGCTTCGCGTCTCGTTCACCGGCGATCTCGGTTGGGAACTCTATTGCTATGCCACCAAACAGGAGGAGCTTTATGATGCCCTGCTCAATGCCGGCAATGAACTCGGCGCCGGCCCGGTTGGCTCACGCGCGTTGATGTCGTTGCGCATCGAGAAGGGTTACGGCAGCTGGAGCCGCGAATATTCGCCGGAATACTGGCCGCAGGAGAGCGGGCTCGATCGCTTGATCAAACTGGAGAAAGGTGAGTTCCTCAACAAGGACGCTTATCTGAAAGTTGCGTCGGAGGCGCCGCGCCAAAAGCTCGCCATCGTATCAATCGATGCCGTGGATGCGGACGCGACCGGCGGTGAGCCGATCTTCCTTCCCGATGGCACACCGATCGGCCAGGTATCCTCAGGCGCCTATGGCTATTCCGTCGATATGTCGCTGGCGCTTTGCTACATCAAGGCTGGCACCGCCAAGCCCGGCGACAAGGTCAGCGTCGCCATCCTCGGCCGGCCGCATGAAGCAACCATATTGGAAAGGCCGCCATTCGATGCGGATGGCCTTAGACTCAGGGCGTGAGTGCAACTGTTCCCGCCTTGAAGCAGCCCGATCATGAACGTAATGTCGAGACATGAACATACTCGGCTTCGACCATATTGTTCTCTGCGTCAAAAACGTCGAGGAAACGCTCGAATTCTACGAGCGCGTCCTCGGAATGCAGCGCCGTGAGGAGCGGCCGGGTAAATGGTCCCTGCATTTTGGATCAAACAAGATCAGCCTTCAGGATGTGCAGTCGTCTCCGGATCTTGCGAAACGCACCGTGCCGGGGAGTGGCAATTTCTGCGTGTTGACGAACACGCCGATCGCCGAGGTGGTCGAGCAGCTTCGATCGATGAATGTCGAGATTGTCGAAGGTCCGGCCGAGAAGGCAGGGGCGGTCGGCAGGATACTTTCGGTGTACTTTCGAGATCCGGACTTGAACCTCGTCGAGGTGAGCAATCGCCTCTGACTTCGAGTTGCTGATCGAACGTTCGCTCGGGCTCAGTCTCCGGGAAGCGTGAAGACCGCGCACGGAGCTGCGATGCCGCGCAATGTGTGTTCGCCCAGCGGGACCAAGGCTGTGGTCGTCTCAGCCGCGACCGCGCCTGATATGAGTACGCTGCGGCCAAGCGGCCGGCACAAGCCTTCGAGCCGGCTGACAAGGTTGACCGCGGGGCCGATCGCGGTGAAATCGAGCCGGTCGGCCGAACCGATATTGCCCCATAGTATCTCGCCGAAATGCAGTGCGGCGCCGAATGGCAAGGGCGGCAGTCCCTGGGCCTGGCGGGTCTTGTCCAGATGGGTCATGCCGGCGCGCGCGGCAACGATTGCGCGCAACCCCGCGTCACAGGCTTCAGCCGCCGATGGGCTGGTGACCGGAAAAATAGCCAGCACGCCGTCGCCGATGAATTTCAGCACCTCGCCGCCGAAAGCATGCACTGCGCCAGCGACGCGGTCGAACCAGGCGTCGAGGGCAGCGATCATCGCCGCGGGTTCGGTCACCTCGGAGAGGGCGGTGAAATCGCGCAGATCGGTGCACAGAAGCGCTGCCCGGATTGTCTCGCCGGTGCCGCGATGCATGCCCCCGGCCTGCACACGGGCGGCGGTGCGCCGGCCGAGATAGGCTTCGAGGAGCGCCGTCTGCGCCGCCTTCGCTGCCAGGGCGGCCAAGGGCGCTGCTGCGAAGCGGGTGACCTGGCGCAGGCGCTCGGCCTCATCGGGGCTGAATTCGCCGGCCCAAGCCCAGCCCAGCAAAGGGCTGTTGGAAGCACGGCCCGCCACGTCCGCCTGCACCGGGCCAAGTCCGGCCAGCCAGTCGTGTCCGGCTTTCGTGGGCGGGCTGCCGGGGAAATCCAATGCCTCGATCACGGCGCCGGTCTCCGCCCGCCACAGCCAGGTTCGGCTGGCGATGATCGGATGCGGCACGGCGAGCGTAAGCGCCCCGCCGGCCAATGGAAGGCCGTCGGCCAGCAGCCTGCGGCCAAGTTCGGCCAGGAACGATTCGGGGCTCGGTGATGCGCCGGCATGGTCCACCAGCCAGGCGAGGGGGGCGGAGAGGTTCATGCCGGGATCATGGCATGACAGTCACGGGCTGTCATCCGTTCGACCGCGAAATTGCACCCGCCCGCCATGTGTCGCCGGCCGCCCGGTGAACCAGCGTCTCAGCCGGTCCTGCCGGCCATCGGGTCCGGGCCTGGGTCCTTGCCGGCAGCAGCCACGGCCAGCCGGCCGATGTAATGCGCCCAGCCTTCGTTATGACCCGCGCATTGCTCGGCATTGGGCAGGCCGGTGTGGGTCAGGCGCAGCAGCGTTCCGTTCGGCGCCTCGTCGGCCAGATCGATTTCGACCAGGCTCGATCCCGGCGGCACGACCTCGCTGCCATCCCAACCGAAGCTGTAGGCCAGACGATGCACGGGCACCACTTCCCGAAACGAGCCCCGGGCAAAGCGCGCGCCGGTGACGTTGACCAGATAGAGTCCGCCGGGCTGCGGCTCGAGCTGTGCCTCTGTCCCCATCCAGCGCAGAATCTTCTCAGGATCGGTCAGGAGGGCAAATACCGAGGCGGGCGGCGCCGGAATGTGTGCTTCACGGTGTACCAAGAGGGCTTCTTGCATCGGTCTCTCCCACGGTTGCTTTTGGCGAGCCTCGGCGGAGGCGGAGGATAGTCGAGCCTGTCCCGTTTGTCGCGAGACGCCTTGGCGCGGCAACATGACAGGCAGGAGTGCCTTTAATAAGATGCTGCCGCGACGCCTGACTATCAAGACCGAATTTTCCGCAGGGCCCGTCTGAAATGATGCGACGTGCTAAAACCTGACACCATGATCTCTAAGAAGCATGGCCGAGATCGATGGCGAGGGTCGAGATGGCCCGTGCGCGCTTCAGCCCGCCCAGTACGGTATCGGCGACCTCTTCCGCAAAGCCCCGGAAGGTCGTCCACTTGCCGCCGACAAGCGGGATGATCGGGAAGAGGCGTCCGCCGCTCCGGCTCGATTGCAGGCGCGCCGTGATCGCGACTGATCAGGCCGGGCTGGCGATCCGGTTTAACCCTGGTAGCGCTCCGGCTCGGCCGGCTGCCAGTTTGCCAGTTTGTCACCCGCCTCAGAAAGCCCACGAGACGCGCAGTTTTCCTTCCCAGACATCAAGGTTTGTTTGGCCGAGGCTCAGGTATCCGACTGTTGCCTCGACCTGGAGGTTGTCCTTGAGCAGGGTCCTGAATCCCGAGCGGGCTGAAAACGTCCAGGGAGAAGTCGTTACCTCGGAGAGATCGGCAGTCAGGATCTTGCCGCCACCCGGGCGTTCGAATTCGTAATGAGCGCCAAGCTCCCCAAACACGACAATCGGCTTGCCGCCCGGCAAGCGGACGTACCGGCTGACCTCGGTGGCCAGATCAAGGACACCATAGTTAAAGCTATCTCCCGCAAGTGACAGGCTGACCGGCAGATTGAGCAGGCGGCCCGAAAGGTCGTAGCTGTCGCTCTCGACGTGGGAGAAGTTGACGGTTGTCCTGGGGCGGAAGAAATATTCGCCATACTGGTATTGCCCTTGGAGCGTGACTGATCCGGAAAACTTCTCCGAATCGTAATTGCCGTCGAGTACGCTCAGGTTCACGTCGTTGCTGTACCTTCCGTAGGTCAGGGATGCGTCGACGGCCCAGTGCTTGGTAAGGCGGTAGGCCGCATACGGCCCGACGCTGAATCCCTCGGTATCGATATTCAGCGTTTCGTTGAACGAGCCTGTCGAGCTGTCTTCCAATGCAAGGGACATGCCGAGGACGAAATTGTCGGTTATCCGGCGATCGAGGCCTAGGGTCAGCGAGCGGGCAAGCGTGTCGCTGTCGCGTCCGTGACGGTCGTCGGATATGTCGGTGAATTGCGTATCCCACCAGAAATTCCACGGTGACGGCGCAGGCAGATCACGGCCAGGTGTCAGCGGCACTTGCGAGAGCTGGCTTGCGGCCTCCTCGGGAACAAGTTCCCGGCATATCGGCTGTTCGCGCTTTTGATTTTCATCCACTGAGCGCGGATCGACACAATCCCGCGTCGTGCGAACAGGCCTCACGCGCGCTCCTTTGATCGCCGAGCGATCGGGCTGGGAGGTATCATCCGTATCGGGAGTTCCATCGCGCCAACCCGGCGGGATGATCGGCAGGTCGTTGTCTGGACGTCCCTCGGGCAGATTGATGACGTGTGGCAGATCGTTGTCTGGACGTCCTTCGGGCAGGTCGATGACGTGCGGCAAGTCGTTGTCGGGACGACCCTCTGGCAACGCGAAGTCGGGAAAGACGCGCGGCAGGTGGTTATCCGGACGCCCCTCGGGAAACGTGAAGTCCGGTGGAATAAGCGCACGCTTCTGGTTTTGCGTATCGAGCAGGCAAGGTTTTTTGCCCGAGAGATCGTAAAGCTTGTGTGTTCCGCCATTTCCGTTCGAAACGAATGGGGAAAGCGAAAGGTGTAGGCCACGCGTATCCTTGGTCCAGTTGTCGACGGTTTGGCCGCCCTGGGCCGATTCAAGGCCAAAGACACCGGCAGTGGTTCCGGATAGCCACACCGAGCGCGTTCCATCCTTTACGTTGCCAAGATAGGCCAGGCCACCGCGCGAATCGCAGTTCCCGGCGAATGCTTCGCTAGCGCTTGCCATAAAGTATAGCGAGGTGATCGCCATGCCGACGAATATGGTTCCTGATGGCCGTAGGTGTCGAAGCGCGCCACAAATCCCATGCGAGGATTGTTCCTGAACTACGTGAAAATGCCCTGGTCCCGAAACGGTGTCCGGTTGTCGATCGCTGGTCGCATGACGCGGCGAAAACGACCTGGACGCACGTGTAGCCTGCATTGCCCCCTCCAAAGGATGTATGGAACTTGCCCCACCTCATGAACAGCGACCGCGAATCAATAGCATGATATGCAGGCCATTTATATGCAGGAAGTTGCATTTAAGCTGTAATTTAAGCTGGCGCTAAAATGAGAGCAAACAGGGCGCAAGGTTCCGGACGGACGGCTTCGCCGGCGCTACGCCTCCGGCGCGGCTGCAACGCCGTGATCCCGCACCAGCATGGCCTTGAGCGATGAGATTTCGTGATCCTGGCGGGCGTCATCCCATCCAAGCCCTTGAGCGGCGACGCCGGCGATGATTTCGAGGTCGCGCAGCGTCAGCTTGCTTGACATTGCGAGCGTCGTCCGGCGCATGACGATATCCGCGAGATGGACCACCATGTCGTTGCGGGCGACCCAGTCGATTTCCGCGAGGCTGTAGTCGCTGGCATCCGGCAGGCGGTCGGCATCCGTCCATTCAGACTGGTGGGCGATTATCTGGCGTGCGGTGGTGCCGTAGCGGGAGAGAAGCTGGTCAGTCCGAGTCTCGGAAATACTGGCCTGGGCGACCATCCCTTTGATCCACAACGCCCGTGCGGATGCGTCCTTCGGAAAATCTCTGCCACCGCCGATGGCGAGGTCGCGGGTCGAGATCGCCCGTGCGCGCTTCAGCCGTGCCAATACGGTATCGGCGACCTCTTCCGCAAAGCCCCGGAAGGTCGTCCACTTGCCGCCGACCAGCGAGATGATGGGGAAGGGGCGGTTCTGAACCGGTTCGATCGCAGGCGCGCTGTGGTCGCGGCTGATCAGCCCGGGCTCGGCGGCATTCGATGCGGGCAAGGGGCGGATGCCGCTATAGGTGTAGACGATCTGGTCGCGGCTGAATTGAAGCCCCGGCAGCAGCGAGCGCAGGCTGTCGAGGAAATATTCGATCTCCCAATCCTCGCAGCGGACATTCTCGGGGTCGCCGGCGGGGATATCGGTCGAGCCGACCAGCGCGCGGCCGAGATAATCGAAAACAAGGCAGATCCGCCCGTCATCGGCCTCGAAATAGATCATCCGGCCGTTCAGGCTGCGGATCAGTTCGTCGTGATCGAGAAGGATGTGCGATCCCTTCGTGCCGCCGATCAGGTGCGTCTCGACGCCTAGAGACGCATTGACGCGATCGATCCAGGGGCCGGCGGCATTGATGACGATCTTCGGCCGTACAGAGAAGAACGTTCCGCCTGGTTGCTGGAATGTCACCGCACCCTCCGAGGCAGACGCAAGCATGGTGAAATTGGAGGCGGCCGACCGGGGGTTCGCATCGAGACCATCGCGCACCAGTTCGTAGACAAGTCGCTCCGGGCGGCTGATCTTGGCATCGTAATAAGTACCGGCAGCCACGATCTTCTTGGTCAGTGCTGGCAGGTCGCGCAGGGCGCGGGTCTTGCCGACGAGGCTGTGGCGCGGCATCACCCGGCTGCGTGATCCGTAGAAATCATAGAGGGCCAGGCCGATCTTGATCAGCACGGCGCCGCGGCTGCGCGGCGCGCGCGTGGAGCCCATCAGGGTGCGGAGTGCAGCCCATATGCCGCGCGTCCAGGAGAAGATTGGGATCAACGTCGGCAGTGGCTCGACACAATGCGGCGCGTTGCGGAGCAGCAGGTTCCGCTCCAGCGTCGATTGCGCCACCAGCCCGAATTCGCCGGTTTCGAGATATTTGAGCCCGCCATGGATCAGCCGCGACGGGGCGGCGCTGGTGCCGGAGCCGAAATCCGCCTTGTCCACTATCAGGCAATTGACGCCCTGCTCGCAGAGATCGCGGAAGAGGCCGGCGCCATTGATGCCGGCGCCGATAATAAGGACATCGACGTCCTCCTGCGAGATTCGGGCGATGCGGGTGTTCATGTCTTCAGCCATTGCGCCGGTCATTTCCTTACAGTCCTGATGACCTGCAGCCGCACGCCGGCATCCCTCAGCCGCTGGGCTTCCGCCGGGGGTAGGCGGTCATCGACGAGAACCGCATCGAATGACGTCAAATCGTCAAACACATGCAGCGCGACCTTGCCGAACTTGGTGTGGTCGACCAACAGGATGCGTTTGCTCGCCGAGGCCATCATCGCCTGCTTGACGCTCACCACCTGCTGGTCTTGGATGAAGGCCGTCGTGCCATCGACGGCGGAGGCGGAGCAGATGAACACGTCGGCCCGCAGCCG
Organism: Rhizobium sp. LjRoot254; assembly: GCF_964254105.1. Taxonomy (NCBI): domain Bacteria; kingdom Pseudomonadati; phylum Pseudomonadota; class Alphaproteobacteria; order Hyphomicrobiales; family Rhizobiaceae; genus Rhizobium; species Rhizobium sp. LjRoot254. Next base: position 379,444 of record NZ_CAXUSM020000001.1, read on the forward strand.
AGCGATCGTATTGAGGCAATTGTGCCCGATATAGGCATTGTAGGTGCGGTGATACTGGCCCCCGGTGCAGATCAGGTCGATGCCATCGACATCTCGCAACGTCGCGAGTGCGGGTACCGAATTGGTTACAACGGTCAGCGGCGCGGCTTCCGGCAGAAGCGGCGCGAGTGCATTGACCGTCGAGGAATCGTCGAGCACGATCACCTCGCCGCCCGAGATATAGTCGAGTGCCGCTTGGGCCAATGCTGCTTTCTCGGCTGTCGCAACAGTCTCGCGGTAGCGGAACAGGCTTTCATAAATGCCGGACGGCTGGGCGCTGACCGCTCCGTGCAGCTTGCGGATCACGCCCTGCTGCGCGAGGCGATCGATATGGCGGTGGATGGTCATGCGGGAAACGTTGAAACGCGTGACGAGCTCGTCGATGCGCACTTCACCCTTCTCGATTACATAGTTGGCGATTTCATCGAGGCGATTGTCGACTTTCATGGAGTGTCTCCCCCTGATGCCAGTCCGTCGATCCTGGGCCAGAGCGGTTGAAGGGCATCGGCGATATCGCGGAAGAGTGCGTAGCGCGTTTGATAGGTGGCGCTGCGGCCGCTATCCGGCCTATAGGTCTGCTGCATTTCATCCAGATTGCGCGGATCGTCGTTTGGGCTCGCGAAGACACCGGCACCGGACCCGGCACAGAGCGCCGCGCCCCAAGCCGCCGCCTCGTCGGTGGCGGTGACCGTGACCGGCATTCCCAATATGTCGGCAAACATCTGCGCGAAGGCCGGGTTGCGCGAGGCGCCGCCGGTCAGCCGCGCCTCGGTCACCGCGAAGCCGTCGCGCAGCGCATCGATATGGACGCGATGATTGAAGGCGATGCCTTCCAGCACGGCGCGCAGCATATCACCCCTGTCCTGCCAGCCGCGCAGCCCGAGGAAGCTGGCGCTGGCGGCTGAACCGTAAGGCGAACCGAACAGATAGGGATGGAAGATGGCGGTCGATGGCCGGGCCAATGCGGCGTCGATCTCGGGGCCAAGCAAGGCATGGACGGACTGGCCGGTTGCTTCCGCCTTCTGGTGTTCGGCCTGGCAGAGTGTGTCGAGGAACCAGTCATAGTTTGCGGCCGATGCGGGCGAGATCGCCATGTTGTTCCACCTGCCGGGTGCGATGGCGTTGCGGCAGAACCATCGGGGATCGACTTTGGGCTGGGCGGAGACAACCTCGTTGATCGAATAGGTGCCGGCCACGATCGCCACGACGCCCTGCCTGTGGCCGCCGATGCCGAGCGCGGATGCTGTGACATCATGCAAGCCGGCCGCGACCGGCGTGCCTTCGGTGAGGCCGGTCAGTTTCGCTGCGGCGGCGCTGACATGCCCGACGATCTCCGCCGAGCCAGCGACGGCAGGGAGCGCGCGATAGAGTTCATCCAGTCCGAACAGCCGCATCGCGTCGATGGAAAAGGTCTGGTCGGTGACCGAGGTGAAAGAGGTGCTGGCTTCGGTCCGGTCGGTTCCGATCGTGCCCGTGAGGCAATAGCGGAGCCAGTCCTTGCAACTCAGGATATGGGCGATGCGGCGGTAGCGCTCGGGTTCATGGATCTTGATCCAGGCGAGCAGGGCCGCCGGCGCCGAGGCATGCGGCATCTGGCCGGTCAGCACGAGCGCCTGTTGGGCAACGAGCCCGGCAGCCCAATCGTCGGCGATCGTGCCCGCGCGGCTGTCGAGCGAGAGGATGCCGGGGCCAAGCGGTCGTTCGCCAGCGTCGAGTAGATAGATCCCGTCGCCGTGTGCGGTGGCGGCGATTGCAACGATATCGGCGGCTGGTCGACCACTACTGGAAACGGCTTCCCCAATGGCCTCGGCGGTTGCCAGCCATAGGCCGTCCATATCGCGCTCGACATGGCGCGGCTGCGGCATCAATTGCGGCACCCGCCGCCGAGCGACGGAGAGCGGTGTGCCATCGATGTCGAAGACCACCGCCTTGGTGACGGTCAACCCGTTGTCGATGCCGAGAAGGCTTGGCACGGAGAATGTCCAGATATGAGCGATCGATATGAAATGCACATATCAAAATGTGATATTAACGGCAATGTGTGTTACAAAAAAATTTGTCGCCGATAAGGTCTTACGGTCAAACTAGGCCGTTCTGCCGTTCCGTGCGGGCGACGACGACCTTGATGCCCTTGGAGCGCATCCGCTCGAGATGCACAATCGGCGTGCCGTCATCGACGATCACGATGTCGAATTCCGTGAGAGCCGCGAAGCTGTGAAGCGCCCGGCGTTCGAACTTGGTGTGATCGGCGAGCAGGATGCGCCTGGCGGCGCAATCGAACATCGCGCGCTTGGTCTCCACCATCTCCGGCGACTGGTGAAACACCGTGTCGTCGATGATCGCGGACATCGACATGAACACCGTGTCGGCGCGCAGCCGCATGATCTCGTTGGTCGTCATGCGACCCATGAAGGCATTGCACCAATTGTAGAAATGCCCGCCGAGCCCGAGGATGGTCAGGTCGCGGATTTCACGCAGCGCGTTCATGAGGTTGAGCGAATTGGTGATCGCCGTCAGCGGCACCTTGGCGGGCAGCAGCGCTGCCATCTGCAGCACGGTTGTGGAGTCGTCGAAGAAGATCGCCTGTCCCGGCTCGATGAACTGCATCGCGGCCTCGGCGATGGCGCGTTTTTCGGCGGATTGGCGGGTGGAGCGGTAGACGTCGCTGGATTCGATCAGGCTGGTGGGGGCGGCGGTGACGATGCCGCGCGTCTTGCGGAACAGCCCTCGGCTGACGAGTTCATCGACATCCCGGTGCGCGGTCATCAGGCTGATGCCGAAACGGGCGGTCAGATCCTCGATCCGCATCGAGCCCTCGGACATCACGGCTTCGGCGATCAACTGCCGGCGCACCAGCTGGCGCGCATGCCTGCTGTCGCTGGGAAGCTGCTCCGACATGAGCTGGCCGACTGCTGCCTTGTTCGTCACGTCTCTGCCATCCAATGTTTGGTCGCCTAAGCCTCTGTAGCAAAAGGCCGATACAGGACAAGAGCGTTTCCGGAAATGAGACTGTGGAAAGTGGCGAAGGCGCCGTTGCCGGCGCCTTCACGTCTGGCTTACTCCGAAAGAACGAACGGAGCCGTGTACTTGTCGATATTGTCCTTGGTGATCAGCAAGCAATCGAAGAGCTGCTTCTCACTGTCGGCACCTGTCTTGCCCGTCTTGATGAAGTTATCCGCCTGGCGGACGGCTTCAGCCGAGAACACGGCCACCGGCTGCAGAACCGTGTACTGCATTTCGCCAGCCTTGATCGCTTCCACCGCATCCGGGGAACCATCGAACCCGCCGACCTTGATGCCTTCGAGCTTGCCGGCTTCCTTGAGAGCTGCGATCGCGCCGAGCGCCATTTCGTCATTGCCGGAGATCACGCCGATGATATCGGGATTGGCCTGCAGCATGGACTGCATCTTGTCGTGGCCCTTGGTACGGTCCCAATCGGCGACTTCCTTGGCGGCCTTCACGAGATCCGGATACTGCGTGAGCACCGTTTCATAGCCGTTCGAACGCGTTGCGGCGTTATTGTCGGCGGGGTTGCCAAACAGTTCCGCATACTTGCCCTTGTCGCCGACGCTTTCGACCCACTGGGTTGCGCCGAGGGCTGCACCCTGGGCGTTGTTGGAGACGAGCTGCGCCTTGGCGAGGCCTTCCTGATTGATCTCGGCATTGACGAGGAAGACCGGGATGTTGGCTGCGACGGCCTTCTTGACGGCGCCGATCGAGCCATCGGCATTGGCCGGGTCGAGGATGATCGCCACCGATTTGTTGGTGATCGCGGTATCGATCATGTTGCTTTCGGTATTCGTGTCGCCCTTGTGGGCGCCGACGGTCGCGGTATAGCCGAGCTTCTCGGCCGTCGCCTTGGCGACTTCGCCTTCGGTGAACCAGTAGGGGTTCGCCGGATCGGTGACGATGATGGTGATCAGGCCATCGGCCCAGGCAGCGCTGGCGAACAGTGTCGTGGCAGCCGCGGCGGCCATCAGAACACGCAAACCTCTCTTAAACATTTCTCTGCTCTCCCTTGATGAGTTTGGTGGTGCCGGACGCCCGGCGGTGCTTTCCGCGTTGGCGGAGAAGTTCGAACGCCGGCCGCTCACGCTTTCCTGGGGCGGCCGTACTGAATGGAGTTGAGGAGGACGGCGAGCACGATGACCGCGCCGGTGAAGACGGTCTGCCAGTAGGAAGACACGCCGATTATAACGAGGCCATCCGACAGGAAGCCGATGACGAAGGCGCCGAGCATGGTGCCGCCGATCGTGCCGCGTCCGCCCGTCAGCGCGGCACCACCGATGACCACGGCCGCAATGGCCGTCAGTTCATAGGTGGTGCCGGCCGTCGGACCGGCCGACGTCAACTGGGAGGACAGGACGAGGCCAGCGATTGCGGCTGAGATGCCGGAGAGGACATAGACGGTGATCTTGACGCGCTTGACGGGGACGCCCGAGAGCTCCGCCGCGCGCTCGTTGCCGCCAGAGGCATAGAGCCAGCGGCCGAATGCCGAGCGGCTGAGCATCAGGCCGCAGGCGATGGCGAGCACGCCGAGAACCAGCACGCCGATCGGCACGCCGAACAGGCGGTTGAAGCCGAGCCAGTCGAAGCCGGTATTGCCGAGTTCGGGCCGGCCTTCGAGATTGTTGTAGGTCAGGCCGTTGGTCATCAGCAGCGCCACGCCGCGCGCCACATAGAGCACGCCCAAGGTTGCCACGAAGGCCGGAACCCTTAAGTAAGCGATGAGCACGCCGTTGACCGCGCCGACCAGGGCGCCGAGCGCGCAGGTGATCACCACCACCGCCCAGACCGGCGGATAAAGCACGACGCCGAAATAATCGAGCGTGACGCCCTTCATCAGGAAGCCGGCGACCACGCCGCAAAGCCCAAGCGTCGAGCCGACCGACAGGTCGATACCGCCATTGAGGATGACGAGCAGCATGCCGATGGCGAGCAGGCCGTAGATCGCCACATGCGAGGCCATGATCAGGAAGTTGTCGATGCTGAGATAGTAGGGCGACAGGAACGAGAACACGATGATGATCGCGATCAGCGCGAAGAAGGCACGGCCCTCCAGCAAGAGATGCACGATATTGAGGTTGCGCTTTGCCCCCGCTGCCGCTGCTTTCGCCGACGTGTTCGTGACCGACATAACAAGTGCTCCATAGAACCTTTAGTGGGCGACCACTGCTTCGCCCGAGGCGGCCATGATCTTTTCCTTGGTGACATCCGAACCGAATTCCGCGGAAATCTTGCCGCGCCGCATGACGATGATCCGGTGCGCGATGCTCAGGCATTCGCCGACCTCGGAGGTCGAGTAGATCACCCCAAGGCCCTGCTTGGCGCGCTCGGCAAGAAGCCTAAAGACCTCGGCCTTGGCGCCGACATCGATGCCGCGGCTCGGTTCGTCGAGCAGGATGACCTTCGGATCGGTTGCCAGCATCTTGCCGATCACGACCTTTTGCTGGTTGCCGCCGGAGAGCGAGCCGATCGTGGCAGCTCCGCCATCAGTCTTGATGTGAACCTTGCGGATGGAATCCGTGACGATCGATTGCTCCGCGCTTCGCGAGGTGAACAGGCCCTTGGTGAAGGCGCCGATGCTGGCAAGTGACAGGTTGTTGCCGACGGTCATGGTCTGCACCAGGCCGTCGCGCTGGCGATCTTCGGGCACAAGAACCAGGCCTAGGGCGATGCGATCGGCGATGCTGAGGTTCGAGACGTCGTCTCCGTACAGCAGGACCCGACCGCCCGACGAGGCGAGGCGGCCCGCGACGCATTCGAGCAGTTCGGTCCGGCCGGCGCCCATCAGCCCGTAGATGCAGACGATCTCGCCGGCCTTGAGATTGATCGACATGCGGTCGACCAGGGAATATCCGGCACCGGCGGGATCGGCGATGCTGAGGTTTTCGATCGCAAGCACGGTCTCGCCGATCTTGTGGTCCGTCGGCGGCGAGCCGAGGTCGAAATTGTCACCCACCATGTTGCGGACGATCCATTCGAGATCGATATCCCTACGCTCGGCATAGGCTGTCATCGCGCCGTCGCGCAGCACGACGGCGTGATTGGTGATCTGCAGCGCTTCTTCCAGATGGTGCGAGATATAGACGATCGAGACGCCGCGGCTCGTCAGGTCGCGGATCACCTTGAACAGCACCTCGACTTCCGACGCGCTCAGCGCCGATGTCGGCTCATCCATGATCAGGATGCGGGAATTGACCGACAGCGCGCGGGCAATCTCGACGATCTGCTGCTGGCCGAGGCGAAGCTCCTCGACCGGCGTGAGCGGGTCGATATCCTCTTCGAGTTCCTGCATCAGCGCGCGGGTCTGGCGCTCCTCCTCGGCGAAGTTGACCCCGGTCGCGGTCATGATCTCGCGTCCCATGAAGATATTGTCACGTACACTGAGATTGGGCGCGAGGCTGAGTTCCTGGTGGATGATCGAGATGCCGCGATCTCGGGCATGGGAGGACGAGGAGAAACTCACCGGTTCGCCATCGAGGAGGATTTCGCCCGATGTCGGCTGCACCACGCCCGACAGGATCTTCATCAGCGTCGATTTACCGGCGCCGTTCTCGCCGAACAGCGTCGTCACCTGCCCGCGATGAATGTCGAAATTGACGCCCTTGAGGGCATGGATGCTGCCGTATAATTTGGCGATGTTGCGCGCGGCCAGCACGACTTCCCCGCTGGATGGCGCCGCCGTCATTGGACTTCCAGCCTTACCGGCGTCACCAGCCAGCTCTTGGGATTGATGAGCTTGAACACGCCGACGACGGTTACGGTCTTGCCGGTCAGGGTCGCCACGTCGACGGGCGCCAGAACCTGCTTCTTCACTTCGTTGTTGAGCGCCGATCCCGCATCCTGATACTCGATCTGGTTCTTGAACTGGCCGAACTCGATGGTGCCCGTCGCGTCGCGAAGATCGGTGCCGTTGATCGCGGGGCCGGTCTGCACCCGCACCAGCAGCCCCTCGGGAAGGCCCTCCACGGCGATCGTGTGAGTATTGGCCTTTTTCTCGCCGACGACGCCCTTGAAGGTGACGGGGATGACCGGGCCGGTGCTGGTGGCGATGCCGTATTTCTTGCCCGCTTCGGCCTTGCTGGCGGTGATTGCGGTGGCGAGTTCGGCGGCGGGCACAGCCCGTTCCTCGATGCTGGCCTTCGCCTTCGGATATTCCGCGACGCCATATGTCTCGGGCGAGAACGCCGCCTTGCGGACGTCATGCTCGGAGCCGATCTGGACCACCTTGGTGTCAAGCGCGATGGCGGCAACCAGCACCACGGCGATGGCGCCAATGATCATCGTCCGCCGGGTGAACATGGCGGGCGCTTGCGGTTTCGGTTCGGTCACTGTGCTCATGTTGGGCGGCCTTGGACGTGATCGTTGCAGCGAGGCATTTGGTTTCGAAAACAAGCATCAGGGGACACCGGCCCGCTCCCTCAGGAACGGGCCAGTGCAATGTCACCGCTTGGGAGGCTGGCGATCTGAGAGCAGGTGATGGAGGGCTCGAGGTGTTGCCATGAACGCGATGGCGCCGGCAGCCGCGATTGCGCGCCAGCGTGTGCCATAAAAAGCTTGATCATGGTCTCCTCCATCGTCCGTGTTCGCTTGAGCCGGCCGTTTCCTCCCGCTAGCTCTGCGCACTTGTTGTCTCACAAAGAGGTATCCGCTTTGTGATAGCACTATGTTATCAATTTCCCGAAGCATGATATAAAAGCTCTGGCCTGTCAATCGGTCGGTTTTGGCTGGAGCGATCTGGCCCGGACCAAAAACTGGCGCGTTTATAAGCCGTAGATGGTCGATTTGACATACCGTTCGGGTGCAAGATCGTCGTTGGCGTCAAGGAGTTTGATGGGTTTTTGTCGAACGGCGTGAAGATCCGACGCGCTTCCACATTATATTGAAATCATGAGAACTTATTCGAGTTTTTGTTTGGCAATGAGCGCGTTATTGAGGTGATGACAACTTCAAATCACTCCGGTGGGAGACCGCTGCTGGCTTTCGGGTGAGCCTTCGACTGTCGCAACGATCAAAGGTGCCTCCACATGTTCTCTCGCCCATTCAGAGTACCAATTTTTGGTGAAAAAAAATTCTTTTGCAGAAAAATCTTTCGGCAGAGGTGATATCTTTGTGAGATAAACTAGGTTAGGATATCCCATGATGATATCTTGAGCGCCGTTCCATCTGGATATGGCGCGGCTTGCGGTTGGACATACGCGCGGCGATAGCGCATTGCTTACCCTTGATGCGTCTGAGGAACACGGGCGAGAAGAGACTGGGAGGAGAGGATGAGATTGGAAACAGGCATCGCTGTTTGCCCAGCATCGGGACCGTGCCGTCATGGTTGACCGCGGTCATATTATCATTGGTATCGATGCCGGCACATCAGTGATCAAGGCCGTGGCCTTTGATCTTTCCGGCCGGCAGATCGCCTGTGCCTCTGCTCGCAACAATTACGTGACGGGCGACGACGGCTCGGCCTCTCAATCGCTCGACCAGACCTGGCTGGATTGCGTTTTCGCTTTGCAGAAGCTGGGTTCACGGGTTGAAGGGCTGGCCGCTCGCACCGCTGCTATCGCAGTTACCGGACAGGGCGACGGCACCTGGCTGGTTGGTAAAGACGATAAGCCGGTAGGCGATGCCTGGCTGTGGCTCGATGCGCGCGCGGCACCCACAGTGCGGCGCCTCAGCGCGCAATCGAGCGACCGGCCGCGGTTCGAGGCGACCGGCACCGGCCTCAACACCTGCCAGCAAGGCGCGCAGATGGCGCATATGGATGGCACGAACCCGGCATTGCTCGACAGCGCCGAGGTGGCGCTACATTGCAAGGACTGGCTCTATCTCAACCTCACTGGGGTGCGGGCGACCGATCCCTCGGAGGCAAGCTTCACCTTCGGCAATTTCAGAACGCGTCAGTACGACGATACGGTAATCGAGGCGCTGGGCCTCAGCCATCGCCGTCATTTGTTGCCGACAATCGTCGAAGGTACGGAGGTCACGCATCCGCTCTCGCCAGCCGCTGCCGACGCCACCGGGCTTCTCGCTGGCACGCCGGTCTGTCTCGGCTATGTAGACATGGTGATGACCGCGCTCGGCGCCGGCGTCTGGACCGGTTCGGGCAATGCGGCCTGTTCGACCGTCGGCTCGACCGGCGTGCATATGGTGGCCAAACGTGCCGGGGACGTGCATCTCAACAAGGAGAGTACGGGCTACGTGATCGCGCTGCCTGTCCCTGACATGGTGACCCAGGTCCAGACCAATATGAGCGCGACGCTCAATATCGACTGGATACTGAAGATTGCCGGCGACCTGATGTCCGAGCTCGGTCAAGAGGTCGGCCATGCCGATCTCGTCGCGCGCATCGATGGCTGGCTGGCGAAGAGCCGGCCCGGCGCGCTGCTTTACCATCCCTATATATCGGAAGCGGGCGAGCGCGGTCCCTTCGTCAATGCCGATGCGCGCGCTGGTTTCATCGGGCTTTCAGGCCGGCATGGTTTCGCCGACATGGTGCGTGCCGTCGTCGAAGGGCTCGGCATGGCGACGCGCGATTGCTACGCGGCCATGGGTCCGCTGCCGGCCGAGCTTCGCCTGACCGGCGGGGCGGCTCGTTCGAGGTCGTTACGTGCCGTGCTTGGTGCATCGGTCAATGCGCCGATCCGCGTTTCCAGCCGCGAGGAGGCGGGCGCCAGTGGTGCCGCGATGATGGCGGCGGTGGCGATCGGCGCCTACAAGTCGATGGATGACTGCATCAAGGACTGGGTAACGCCGCTGCTCGGCGAGGCCGAGGCGCCGGATGCGGAACTGGCCCGCCGCTATGACGCGATGTTCCCGGCCTATGTGAAGGCCCGCAAGGCGCTTGCGCCGGTGTGGGATGATCTCGCCCGGCAGAATTCCGCAACGATTACAAAACAGCCGGACGGCGACGTGACAAGCGGCGCGATGTCAGCGCTCCGGGGAGTATGAGATGAGTGAAACCGAGATGATCGATCTCCTTGTGATCGGCGGCGGTATCAACGGCGCGGGCATTGCGCGCGATGCTGCGGGCCGCGGGCTTTCGGTGATCCTTTGCGAGAAGGGCGATCTCGCCGAGGGCACGTCGTCGCGTTCCGGCAAGCTCGTTCACGGCGGCCTTCGCTATCTCGAATATTACGAATTCCGGCTGGTGCGCGAGGCGCTGATCGAGCGCGAAGTGCTGCTCAACTCGGCAAGCCACATCATCTGGCCGATGCGGTTTGTGCTGCCGCACAGCCCTGAGGATCGCCCGGCCTGGCTGGTGCGGCTCGGCCTGTTTCTCTACGACCATCTCGGCGGCCGCAAGCGGCTGCCCGGCACCCGTACGCTCGACCTGCGCCGCGATCCCGAAGGCGCGCCGATCCTGGACAAATATGCCAAGGGTTTCGAATATTCCGATTGCTGGGTCGATGACGCGCGGCTTGTGCTGCTCAATGCGCTCGACGCCAGGGAAAAGGGCGCCACCGTGCTGACGCGGACGGCCTGCACAAGCGCGCGGCGTGAGGACGGCGGCTGGACCGTGCAGATACGCGACGAGCGGACTGGCGAAATCCGCTCGGTGCGTGCCAAGGTGGTGGTCAATGCCGGTGGGCCGTGGGTCAATGATATCGTCGGCCGGGTGGCGGGTTCCAACAGCCGCCGCAATGTGCGTTTGGTGAAGGGCAGTCACATCATCGTGCCAAAGTTCTGGGAGGGCCAGCAGGCCTATCTCGTGCAGAACCACGACAAGCGGGTGATCTTCATCAACCCTTACGAAGGCGACAAGGCGCTGATCGGCACCACCGATATTCCCTATGAAGGCCGGCCCGAAGAGGTGAAGGCGGACGAGAGCGAGATCGAATATCTGATCGCGGCCGTCAATCGCTACTTCAAGGAAAAGCTGCGGCGCAGCGATGTGCTCGAAAGCTTTTCCGGCGTGCGTCCGCTGTTCGACGATGGCAAGGGCAATCCGTCGGCGGTGACGCGCGACTATGTCTTCGATCTCGACGAGACCGGCGGCGCGCCGCTGCTCAACGTGTTCGGCGGCAAGATCACGACCTTCCGCAAGCTCTCCGAGCATGCGATCCAGCGGATCGCGAAGTTCTTTCCCGGCATGGGCGGCGACTGGACGCGAGGCGCCACGCTTCCGGGAGGCGAGATCGAGAATGCCGACTATGTGCAGTTCACCGAAAAGCTCCGGCGCGATTATCCCTGGATGCCGCGCGCATTGGTCCATCACTACGGCCGGCTCTATGGCGCGCGGACCGTGCGGCTCGTTGCCGGTGCAAGTTCGCTTGCAGGGCTAGGCCGCCATTTCGGCGCCGAGCTTTATGAGGCCGAGGTGCGCTATCTCGTGGCGAATGAATGGGCGCAGACATCAGAGGATGTCCTGCGGCGCAGGACGAAGCAGGGGCTGCACCTGAGCGCCGAACAGAAGTCGGCGTTCGAGGCGTGGTTCAACAATGAACTGGCCCAGGCGGCCTGAGGAAACGAACCGATGCCGCTGACCCTGTCGCTCAACACCAACCCGCTGGTGAACCGCTTCGCCGAACCGGCCGACCTGATCGAGACCGTTGCGCGGGATATCAAGATCCGCGACCTTCAACTGACCCACGAATTCATCAATCCGAGCTGGCCGGCCAATGTCATCCGGCGGCTGACGCGCGACATGGCGGCGGCGCTCGGCCGGACAGGGGTGCGGGTGACGTCGGGCATGACTGGTCCCTATGGACGCCTAAACCATTTCGGCCATCCGGATGCGGAGGTGCGGCGCTACTATGTCGACTGGTTCAAGACCTTTGCCGACATCACGGCCGATCTCGGCGGCACCTCGGTCGGCACGCAGTTTGCGATCTTCACCTACAAGGATTATGACGACGTCAAGCGGCGCGAGGCGCTGATGCAGATCGCTATCGACTGTTGGGCGGAGGTTGCGGAACATGCGAAGGCGGCGGGCCTCTTATACCTTTTCTGGGAACCGATGAGCGTGGGCCGCGAATTCGGCGAGACGATTTCCGAGTGCATGCGGCTGCAAGATCGCCTGGCCTCCACTCACATGGCAATCCCGATGTGGATGATGGCCGATATCGACCACGGCGACGTAACCTCCGCTAATCCTGATGATTTCGATCCCTATGCCTGGGCGCGCGCGGTGCCCGATGTTTCGCCCATTATCCACATCAAGCAGAGCCTGATGGACAAGGGCGGGCATCGCCCGTTCACTGCCGAATTCAACGCCCGGGGCCGCATCCAGCCCGAACCGCTGCTAAAGGCCTTCGCCGAGGGTGGCGCCGATAACAACGAGATATGCCTCGAACTTTCTTTCAAGGAGCGCGAGCCCAACGATCGCCAGGTCGTTGCCCAAATCGCCGAAAGCGTCGCCTTCTGGGCGCCACATATCGATACTGGCGCGCGAGACCTGAATATTTGACGTTGGCGATTGCAACGTCGTGACGATAACGAGATAAAGCGGCTTGATCTAGCTGGTACACTGATGTGATGAGTGTCTGAATGCACAACGAAGACGATTCTCTCGCCATCAGGGCGGCTTGGCTCCATTATGTCGGCGGCCTGACGCAGTCGGCGGTTGCCAAGCGGCTCGGCCTGCCCTCGGTCAAGGCGCATCGGCTGATCTCGCGCGCTGTTGCGGATGGCGTGGTGAAGGTGACGATCGAGGGCGACATCGTCGAATGCGTCAAGCTCGAAGCCGAACTCGCCAGCCGTTTCGGGCTGGAACATTGCGAGGTGGCGCCCGATCTCGGTGAGGAGGGTCTGCCGCTGCGGGCGCTTGGCTATGCCGGTGCGCGTTATCTCAGGCGTGAGATCGAGCGCGGTGAGCACTCCGTGATCGGCCTTGGGCACGGGCGTACGCTTGCCGCTGCCGTGCAGCAATTGCCGCGCATCGTGTCGAATGGCCTTCGTTTCGTCTCGCTGCTGGGCGGATTGACCCGCAACTACACAGCCAACCCGCATGACGTCATGCATCGCATCGCCGAGAAGACCGGCGCGCAGGCGCATGTGATGCCGGTGCCGTTTTTCGCCAATACGGCGGAGGACCGGCAGGTGCTGCTCGCGCAACGCGGCGTGAAGGAAGTGTTCGAAATGGCCAACAATGCCGATCTCAAGGTGGTCGGCATCGGCACGGTGGAGGCCGATGCGCAGCTCGTCTCGTCCGGCATGATCGAGCCGAAGGAGATCAAGGCGATCTCCGCAGGCGGCGGCGTCGGCGAACTGCTGGGTCATTTCTTCGATGATCATGGCCGGCTTCTGGAGACGACGCTGACCGCCCGGACATTGGCGGTGTCGTTCCACGGCAGGGAGAAGGACAACATCGTCGCCGTAGCTGGCGGTCCGGACAAGGTCGCGGCGATCAAGGCCGTGCTGGCGAGCCGCCATCTGACCGGCTTGATCACCGACGACCGTACGGCGCATGCAATCCTGCGCGAGGGCTGACGGATGCAAATTGCGGATAAGAATGGTTTGGAGACGACATGACTGAAGCGCCCCGGTTCTGGGTTGGAACCAGTTGGAAGATGAACAAGACGCTTGCCGAGGCGCAGGTCTTTGCGACAGGTCTGGTCGCGGCGGACAAGGCGCGTGATCCGCGCATCCAGCGCTTCGTCATTCCGCCTTTCACCGCCGTGCGCGAGGTCAAGGCAATGCTGGCGGAGACATCCGTGAAGGTTGGTGCGCAGAACATGCATTGGGCCGATGAGGGCGCCTGGACCGGCGAGGTCTCGCCGGTGATGCTGAAGGACTGCAATCTCGACATCGTCGAACTCGGTCATTCCGAACGCCGCGAGCATTTTGGCGAGACCGATGAGACCGTCGGATTGAAGACCGAGGCTGCCGTGCGCCATGGGCTGATCCCGCTGATCTGCATTGGCGAAACACTTGCCGAACGCGAGGATGGCCGGGCGAGGGAAGTGCTGGAACGTCAGGTACGCGGTGCGCTCGGCAAGCTGTCGGGCGCACAGAAATCGGCGGAAATCCTTCTCGCTTATGAGCCGGTCTGGGCGATCGGCGTGAATGGCATCCCCGCCACGTCGGACTATGCCGATGCCCGCCAGGCCGAAATCATAGCGGTGGCGGAGGACGTGCTCGGGCGACGGGTCCCCTGCCTCTATGGCGGGTCGGTCAATCCAGGCAATTGCGAAGAACTGATATCCTGCCCGCATATCGACGGGCTGTTCATCGGCCGCTCGGCCTGGAGTGTCGAGTTCTATCTCGACATCCTGGCAAAGTGCGCGGCCAAAATCTAACCTATACAGACCTTAGGAGTACGACCATGAAACTTGCTATTGCCGGAGACAGCGCGGGCGAAGGCCTCGCCAAGATCCTCGCCGATCATCTCAAGGATCGCTTTGAAGTTTCCGAAGTGTCGCGGACCGATGCAGGTCCCGATGCCTTCTACGCCAATCTCTCGGATCGCGTGGCCTCGGGCGTGCTCGATGGCACCTATGACAAGGCGATCCTCGTCTGCGGCACCGGCATCGGTGTGTCGATCGCCGCTAACAAGGTGCCGGGTATCCGCGCAGCCTTGACCCACGACACCTATTCGGCGGAGCGCGCGGCGCTTTCCAACAACGCCCAGATCATCACTATGGGCTCGCGGGTGATCGGCCCGGAACTGGCAAAGGCCGTGGCCGACGCCTTCCTGGCCCAGACCTTCGACGAAAACGGCCGCTCGGCCGGCAATGTCAATGCGATCAACGACGTCGACGCGAAGTACAACGCGCGCTGATGGGATGACTAGAGTCCGTTCCCTTGGAATGTCCGCAATTCAGGTGACATGCCGAGGGAATTATTGCTAGTTTCCCTGCCAAATCGATATGTCGTGGGAGGGCGTTCGTGACGACCAAGAAGATCATCAATGACGGAGCCAATGCCGTCGATGAGATGCTGGAAGGTATTCTCGCCGCGCATCCCGGACATCTCAGGGCGGTCGATGGTTCGCCGCGATCGATCGTGGCGGTGAACGGTCCACGGCCGGGAAAGGTCGGTCTGGTGATCGGCGGTGGTTCGGGCCATGAGCCGACGTTTCTCGGTTATGTCGGCAAGGGGTTGGCGGATGCGGCAGCCGTGGGCAATGTCTTTGCCTCGCCGCCACCCGATCCGATCGTGGAATGCGCCAAGGCCGTCAGTGGCGGCGCCGGCGTGCTCTTCATGTACGGCAACTATGCCGGCGACGTGATGAATTTCGACATGGCGGCAGAATTGCTCGAGATGGACGACATCGGGGCCCGCACGGTGCTGACGACTGATGATGTGGCATCGGCACCGCGCGATCAGCGGCAGAAACGCCGGGGCGTCGCCGGCAATGTCTTCATCTTCAAGGCTGCGGGTGCGGCCTGCGACCGGATGATGAGCCTCGACGAATGCGTGCGCGTCGCCCGCCACGCCAATGATCGCACCTATACGATGGGTGTCGCGCTTTCACCCTGTTCGCTGCCGCAGACCCGCAAGCCGAATTTCGAGATCGGCGAGAACGAGATGGAAATCGGCATGGGCATCCATGGCGAGCCCGGCGTCGCGCGCGGGGAATTGCAGACGGCCGATGCGATCACCGACCAATTGATGGATCGCATTCTCGATGAGATGGGTGGCAAGGCTGGCGATCGCGTGGCGGTGCTGGTCAACGGGCTGGGATCGACGCCGCTGATGGAACTCTACATCATGATGCGGCACGTCAAGACGCGGCTGGATCAGGCAGGGCTGGTCATCCACACATCGCTTGTCGGCAATTATTGCACGTCACTCGAAATGGCGGGCGCTTCGGTGACGCTGATGCATCTTGACGACGAGCTTCAAGCGCTGATCGATCATCCCTGCGACTGCGCCATGTTCCGCTCCGGCTGAGGCACATCGAATGGAAATCACCTCCACGACACTTTCGAACATGTTTGCGCAGATCGCCGAAGCGATGGCGCGTGAGAAGGATCGGCTCTGCGAACTCGATGGTGTGATCGGTGATGCCGATCATGGCATTGCCATGGAGCTGGGTTTTAGCGCGGCCGCGAAGGCGGTGCAGGCGCTCGATCTCGCCAGCGCCGAGCCGACGCTGGTGTTCAACACTGCCGCAAAGTCGTTTCTCAATGCCGTCGGCGCCTCTTCCGGGCCGCTCTATGCAACCGCGTTCATGCGGGCCGGAGCCACGGTCAAAGGCAAGCCCGTGCTCGACGATGGTGACTTCGCGCAGGCCTTCATCGCCATGGCGCGGGGAATCCAGGAGCGCGGCAAGGCGGAGATCGGCGAGAAGACGATGATCGACGCCTGGTTGCCTGCCGCGGATGCGTGTGAGGCGGCGCTATCGACCGGCCGGACCCTGTCCGAATGCCTCGCGGCGGCTCTCACCGCCGCAGAGGTCGGGGCTGAAGCAACCAAGGCCATGCTGGCGTCGAAGGGCCGGGCGTCGCGCCTCGGTGACCGCGTGCTGGGTCACATGGATCCCGGTGCTGCCTCGGCGGTCGTGGTGATTGCAGCGATGCAGAAGGCCCTGGCTTAATCGCAAGGCCTTCAGCCGGAGTGGGTGCCGATGCGATCAGCGTGCGGCCCAATTGGCGCCACGACGGAAGATCGTCCGCATCTCGGGAACATCGAATTCCTTGGCCTGATGGCCGAGCGAGGAATAGAAGACGCGGCCCTTGCCGTATTTGCGCTTCCACACAACAGGCATGACGACGCCGTCGATCCAGTAGGCGTGGTCGCCGGTGAATGTCGTCGTCGCCAGCACCTCGTTTGAGGGGTCTACATGCATGTAATACTGTTCCGACGTGTAGGGGAAATCCGAGATGCCCTGCATGATTGGATCGTCCGGCCGCGTGATATTGACGCGGTAATCGATGATATTGCCGGGATGAGCCACCCACTGGCCGCCGATGATGAATTGGT
Organism: Rhizobium sp. LjRoot254; assembly: GCF_964254105.1. Classification (NCBI taxonomy): domain Bacteria; kingdom Pseudomonadati; phylum Pseudomonadota; class Alphaproteobacteria; order Hyphomicrobiales; family Rhizobiaceae; genus Rhizobium; species Rhizobium sp. LjRoot254. The sequence continues at coordinate 396,349 of NZ_CAXUSM020000001.1, forward strand.
ATTCCACGCAATCGCGGAAACTGTCGCCGGCGCCGCCGTGATAGCCAGCAATACCGACGCCGCTTTCGATCGCCGACGCGAGATTGTTGGCCTCTTCCTTCTCGATCTTCGACATCGTCACGATCGGCACGACCAGGGAAAGATCGTGGATCGAGGGATCGGCGAAGGCTGCGGTCGAGCTCTCGACGCGGACCGTGAAGCCGTCTTCCTCGAGTATGTCCTTGATCACATCAGCGCATTGTTCCGGCTCATGGCCGCTCCAGCCGCCCCAGACGATCAGTGCTTCACGCATATGCATTCCTCCTGCAATTCCACCTGCCAACGTCGTAACGCGGGCGTCTCCATCCCGATCGTTATCATGCAATTCGTGATTATGGCTACGCCGATATATGTAATTTTGTGCGTTGCGGAACTTGACAAAACTCGGCTTTCGATTTACGAGTGACGAAATTCAAAATTCGTCACTCGTAAATCGAAAGCACTGAGTCGATGATCGAAGTCCTAGAAACGCCAGCGGAAACCCAGCGTCAGGAGAGCGTCACGCGCATCCTAGATAGCGCCGAGCGCCTGTTCCGCCACTATGGCTATGCCAAGACGAATGTCGCCGACATCGCCAAGGATCTGGGCATGTCGCCGGCGAATATCTACCGTTTCTTCGCATCGAAAGTGGAAATCCATCAGGCGATCTGCGCGCGCCTGCTATCGACCGTGAGGCAGCTCGCAGAGCTGATCCTCAGCCAGGACGACGTGAGCGCCGAAGATCGCCTGCGGCAGTGGGTGCATGCCATGCACAAGATCACCGTCGAGACGATGATGGACCAGGAAAAGGTCCACGAAATGGTGATTATCGCCATGGAGCGTGACTGGCACGTCGTCGATGCCCATATCGACCGCATCAATGTCATCGTCGCCGACGTGATCCGCGAGGGCATCGACTTTGGCGAATTCCCCGAGCAGGACCCGGATTCGGCGGCGCGCTGCTTCGGCGCAGCGACCGCGCTTCTGTGCCATCCGCAGATGGTGGCGCAATGCCTTGCCAAGCCCAATCGCGCAACACCCGGGGAGCTGGTCGAATTCGCGATCCGCGCCCTCAAGAACTAGACCGGAGACAGATATGCTCTCGCTCAATCGCACAGTCAGAAATCTATCGGTCGGCGGGGCTGTCCTCGCGGCGGCACTCGCCCTTTCGTCCTGCACCGAGGAGAAGGCGGAGACCGCCCCGGTCATCCGGCCGGTGAAGGTGGTGGAGATCGCCAAGGCGACCAAGACGCGCACGCTGGAATTTTCCGGCTCGGTCAAGTCGCGCACCGAGATGAACCTCGGCTTTCGCGTTGCCGGCAAGGTGACCGAGCGGCTCGTCGATATCGGCGACCGGGTGAAGCCGGGCGATGTTCTCTCGCGCATCGATCCGACCGACTACAGGCTTGCCGTGGCTTCCGCCGGGGCCAATCTCGCGGCCGCCGACAAGGCGGTCGAGACGGCAAAGCTGGCCATCGACCGCGCCAAGATCCTCTACAAGAAGAATGCCGTGCCAAAGGCGCAGGTCGAGCAGGCGCAGCTTGCCTATGACCAGGCCGTTTCGACCCGCGTCGCCGTTGCCTCCTCGCTCGACCAGGAGAAGAACCAGCTGAGCTATGCGGAGCTGAAATCCGACCGCGATGGCATCGTCACCGCCATCGCTGCCGATCGCGGCCAGGTGGTCAGCCCCGGAACGCCTGTTCTCACCGTCGTCGCCGATGACGAGAAGGAAGTGCAGATCGCCGTTCCCGAGAACGATATTTCCGAGTTCAAGCCGGGCAAGGCGGTCAAGGCGCGCTTCTGGTCCGACGACAAGCTGGTGCTATCAGGCAAGGTCCGTGAAGTCTCCGGCAGCGCCGATCCGCAGTCGCGCACCTTCTCGGTCCGCGTCAGCCTGCCTGATGATCCTCGTGTCCTTCTGGGCATGACGGCAACCGTCGAGGCTGATGCGGCCCGGGATGGCGGCGATATCACCGTGCCGCTCAGCGCGCTGGCGGAAAGGGACGGCAGCAAGATCGTCTGGACCGTCGATCGCAGGCAAGCGACCGTCCACTCTCGCGCGGTCCAAGTGTCCGATTTTACCGGCGAGGGGGTTGATGTGACCCAAGGCCTCAAGCCCGGCGACATCGTCGTCTCGGCCGGCACGCAGTTCATGACCGAAAACCTCAAGGTCAAGCTGCCCGACATTATCGGGCAAGTGACAGCCGACCTCTTGAAGTAGGCGTCGCCGCCATCGAGCGGCGAACTCCACAGTGCATGACAGCAGATCGAGAGCGTTGGAGCGGGGCTTCAACGCGCCGGTAAACGCGTTTCCAAGTTCCAAAAGTGGAAGAAGCCGATGTCTACATCGAACGCAGGTAAGCAATCCTTCAACCTGTCGCGCTGGGCGATCGGGCATCCCTCCATCGCGCGCTTCCTCTTTGGCCTGATCATCCTGACCGGCGTGTTCGGCCTGATGAATATGGGCCAGAAGGAAGACCCGGATTTCACCTTCCGCGTCATGGTCGTGCAGGCTGTCTGGCCCGGCGCCTCGATCCAGGAGATGGAGGACCAGGTCGTCAACAAGATCGAGCGCAAGCTGCAGGAAGTGCCGCATCTCGATTTCGTGCGCTCCTATACCCGCGCCGGCAGCGCCATTATCACGCTGCAGGTCAAGGGCGATACCGATGGTCGGGACGTCGCCGATGCCTTCTACCAGGCGCGCAAGAAGGTCGGCGACATCTCCGGCGACCTGCCGTCGGGCCTGCTCGGCCCCTACTTCAACGACGAGTTCGGCGACACCTATATCACCCTGAATTCGCTGTCGGGTGAGGGCTATTCCTATCCGGAATTGAAGAAATACGCGATCCAGGCCCGCGACATGCTGCTGACGACCCCGGGTGTCGAGAAGGCGGTTATCCTCGGCGACCAGCCGGAGAAGATCTATATCGACGTATCCTCCAAGGCGCTCGCCGAGCGTGGATTGACACTCACCGATCTGCAGAATGCCATCCGTGGCCAGAACAATGTCGATCCGGCGGGCACGGTCGATACCGGCACGCGCTCGGTGCGCATCTCCGTCGAGGGTGCCGTCGATCGGGTCGAGGATATCCGCAACCTGCGCCTGACTGCGGGCGGCCAGGTGACGCGGCTCGGCGATATCGCCCATGTCAGCACCGGCCTTGAAGACCCCTACCAGCGCAAGTTCCGTTTCAATGGCGCCGACAGCGTCCAGATCGGCGTTGTCATGGCCAAGGGTTTTAACGTCATCGATGTCGGCGCGTCGGTCGAGGACACTTACAAGCGGTTCGAAGCGGCACTTCCCTATGGCATGGAGGTCAGCCAGATCTCCAACCAGCCTGAAGTCGTCACCGAAGCCGTCGGCGAATTCATGAAGGCGCTTGGCGAAGCGCTGGTCATCGTGCTGATCGTCTCCTTCCTGTCGATTGGCTGGCGCTCCGGCATCATCATCGCCATCACCATTCCGCTGGTTCTGGCGGCCACATTCGCCATCATGTACGAGCTCGGCATCGACCTGCAGCGTATCTCGCTCGGCGCCCTGATCATCGCGCTCGGCCTGTTGGTCGATGATGCCATGATCGTCGTCGAAATGATGGAGCGGAAACTCGAGGAGGGCCTGCACAAGGTCGATGCGGCGAGCTTCGCCTATTCCTCCACCGCCTTCCCGATGCTGACCGGCACATTGATCACCACGGCCGGCTTCATCCCGGTCGGCTTCGCGGCCTCGACGGCCGGCGAATATGTCCGCTCGCTGTTCTACGTGGTCGGCATCGCGCTGGTGGTCTCTTGGTTCGTGGCGGTCTATTTCACGCCATGGCTCGGCAATATGATCCTCAAGCAGCGGGCGCATGCCGGCGATCACCACGATGCGTTCGATACGCGATTCTATCGCGGCCTGCGCGGTACGGTCGGCTGGGCGGTACGTCATCGCATCATTGTGCTGGCCCTGACGCTGATGACCTTCGTCACCAGCCTGTGGGCCTTCCAGTTCATCCCGCAGAATTTCTTCCCGCAATCGTCGCGGCCGGAAATCCTCGTCGACCTCTGGCTGCCCGAGGGTACCAGCATCAAGGAGGTCGAGAGCCAGGCCAAGGCGCTGGAAGCCAAGATGATGGACGACAAGGACAAGAAGTTCATCGCCACCTATATCGGCGAAGGCGCGCCGCGCTTCTTCCTGCCGCTCGACCAGCAGCTGCGCAATCCGAACTACGCCCAGCTGCTGATCATGGCGAATGACGAACCGGCGCGCGAGAGGCTGATCATCAAGCTCAGGACCATTCTCGCCCAGGATTTCCCCGACGTGCGCGGCAAGGTCGACCGCCTGTTCCTCGGCCCGCCCACGGGCTGGCCGGTACAGATGCGCGTCATGGGTCCCGATCGCGTCGAGGTCCGCCGCATCGCCGACGAGGTGAAGGCGAAGTTCCAGGCCAATCCGCAGCTCGGCGCCATTCATGACGACTGGCTTGAGCCGGTGACGTCGATGAAGCTGGTCGTTGACCAGGACCGTGCCCGCGCCCTCGGCGTCACTTCGCAGCGCATCCGCCAGATGCTGCAGGCAACGATGTCCGGCGCGCCGCTCGACAACTTCCGCGATGGCGAGGAGACAGTCTCCATCGTCGCCCGGGAGCCGGAAGAGAGCCGGAAGCTACTGTCGGCGGTGGACTCGGTCTATATCCCGACCGATCTCGGCGGTTTCGTTCCGCTCTCGCAGGTCGCCAAGGTCGTGCCGGTGCTCGAACAGGGCATCGAATGGCGCCGTGACCGCCTGCCGACGATCACCGTCCGGGCAACGCTGCCGGATGGCGTGCAGCCGAACGACGTCGCTATGAAGATGTATGGCGATATGGCGGGCCTGCGTGCCGCGCTGCCGGCCGGCTACAAGGTCGAGATCCAGGGCGGCGCCGAAGATGCCGCTGAAAGCCAGATGTCGATCGCCGCCAAGGCGCCTGTCATGCTGGCGGTCATCGTCATCCTGCTGATGATCCAGCTGCAGCATTTCGGCAAGGCGATGCTGGTGCTCGCCACCGGTCCGCTCGGCATTATCGGTGCAGCAGCGGCGCTGCTGATATCGGGCGCGCCGTTTGGCTTCGTCGCCATCCTCGGCGTTATCGCACTGCTCGGCATCATCATGCGCAATTCCATCATCCTCGTTGACCAGATCGATCAGGATATCGCAGCGGGTATGGAGAGATCCGAGGCGATTATCGGTGCCGCGGTCCGTCGTTTCCGGCCTATCGTGCTGACAGCGATGACCGCGGTACTAGCTCTTATCCCGATCTCGCGCGGCGTGTTCTGGGGTCCACTTGCCTATTCGATGATGGGCGGCATCCTGGTTGCCACGGTGCTGACCATCCTCGTCCTGCCGGCCGGCTACGCCCTGTTCTTCGGCCGCGAGCCGAAGCGGAAGGGCGAGCAGCCGGAACCGGCGGATGAGCCGATGATCGAATTGCCCGACAATGTCAGGCACCTGCCGCAGGCCGCCGAGTAGGGTAGGCGGTAGCGCGCTGGAGAACGCCGACCGGGCCTGCGCCGGTCGGCGTTTTACGTTTGCGCCAAGCCGCACAGGCGGCCATGGCTCGGATTTCACTAATATTCCTCACCGAAATGTCAAAAAAATATCAGCGTTGGATGTGAATCGTGGTGGCGCGGCTTTCCCGCGAGGCGTACCTTTGGATCAAGGTCAGAGCCGGATAACCGGCCGGTCGGAGGAGGAAGACGGCAGATGGCGCGCAATCGCCATGGGCCCGGGAGGAATAAAGATGAAGCCGGATCTGGAAGTCGTACAGATACGCGAAGGCGAATCCTTCAAGGCCTGGTCGCATGGCTATCCGTTCCATACGGTCCGCTGGCACTTTCATCCCGAATACGAACTTCACATCATCGCGGCGACCAATGGCCGTTACTTTGTCGGCGATTTCATCGGCGAGTTCGAGCCGGGCAATCTGATCCTCACCGGCCCGAACCTTCCGCACAACTGGGTCAGCGACATCCCTAGGGATACCAGCGTTCCGCTCCGCTGCCGGATCATCCAATTCAGCGAGGACTTCATCGGCGGCGTCATGGGCGTGTTTCCGGAACTCGCGGCGCTCGGGCCGCTGCTCGAATCCTCGCGCCGTGGTCTGCGCTTCACGGAAGAGACGAGCCGGCTCGTGGCGCCCGTGATGGAAGAGATGATGACCGCGCAGGGCGTACGTCGCATCGAGCTTTTCATGATCATCGCGGGCATGCTGAGCCGGGCGCAGGGTGCGGAAATGTTGGCCAGTGCAAATTATCTGCCGGACCCGTCGGGTTACATGTCGGCCGGCATGAACAAGGCGCTCGCCTATATCCGCGAACACCTGACGACACCGTTCAGCGAGGCCGATCTCGCCGAGATCGCGGGACAATCGACGAGTGCCTTTTCGCGCGCCTTCCGCCGCCATACCGGCATGTCGCTGGTGCAATACGTGAAGCGCCTGCGCATCAACCTCGCCTGTCAGATCCTGATGAGCGACGAGCAGGCGGCGATCACCGAAATCTGTTTCGAGGTCGGGTTCAACAATCTTTCGAATTTCAACCGGCAGTTCCTGGCTGAGAAGGGCATGCCGCCCTCGCAGTTCCGCAGGCTGCTGGTCGAGAATATCAGCGCGGCGAAGGCCGCATAGACGGGAGGAGACCGGGAGGAAACCAAATCGATGAAATTCACGAACGCGGGCGCGCGACAGGCGGCCCGTGATGGGAAGCGCTTGTCCTGAATTCCCGACATGGCCGATGCAGCGGAGGAGCTGTGGGCCATGCCGCACGGGTTTCGCGCTTCATAACAACGCAACCACTGACTGACAATCGCATCGTCAAAGGGAGAAGACGAAATGACGAATTTTCTGATCAAATCCGCCGGTATCGCAACGCTGGCTTTGGCTCTACTCGGAAGCGCATCGACGCTGGCGCAGGCCGCCAATGTCGAGAATGCCACCGTGGCATTCCTGATGCCCGACCAGGGCTCGACCCGCTACGAAGAACATGACTATCCGGGCTTCAAGGCCGAGATGGCGAAGCTTTGCCCGACCTGCACCGTGCTCTACCAGAATGCCGATGCCGACATGTCGCGCCAGCAGCAGCAGTTCAACTCGGTGATCTCTCAGGGCGCCAAGGTGATCGTGCTCGACCCTGTCGATTCCACGGCTGCCGCCTCGCTGGTCAAGCAGGCCCAGGCGCAGGGCATCAGGGTCATTGCCTATGACCGGCCGATTCCGGACGCGGTCGCCGATTACTACGTGTCGTTCGACAACCAGGGCATCGGCAAGGCCATTGCGGATTCGCTGGTTGCGCATCTGAAGGCTTCGGGCGTCACCGCCGGTGAAGGTCAGGGTATCCTGCAGATCAACGGCTCGCCAACCGATGCTGCCGCCGGCCTGATCAAGAAGGGCATCCATGAAGGTGTCGACAACAGCGGCTATCCGTTGCTCGCAGAGTTCGACACGCCGGATTGGGCGCCGCCGAAGGCTCAGCAATGGGCAAGCGGCCAGGTGACCCGCTTCGGCAAGAACATCCTCGGTGTCGTGGCCGCCAATGACGGCACCGGTGGTGGCGCGATCGCTGCCTTCAAGGCAGCCGGCCTCGACCCGGTTCCGCCGGTCACCGGCAACGATGCGACGATCGCGGCACTCCAGCTGATCATATCAGGCGACCAGTACAACACGATCTCCAAGCCTTCCGAGATCGTTGCGGCCGCCGCAGCAAATGTCGCCATCAAGTTCCTGTCGGGCGAGACACCCGAGGCCAAGACGACGCTCTACAACACGCCGTCGGAACTCTTCGTGCCGGCCGTCGTCACCGCCGAGAACCTCAAGGCTGAAATCATCGACAAGAAGATCAACACGGCCGAACAGCTTTGTGTCGATCGTTACGTCGAGGGTTGCAAGAAGCTCGGCATTATCCAGTAATATCCTCCCAGGACCGCTGTCCGGTCGCCATCCCTAGGGTGGCCGGGCAGCCTGCAACGCCTGCCACGAGAAGGGCCTGCCTCATGACGGACATACAACAAGGACGGCCCTCGCCGCGCGAAATCGTGCTCAGTCTGCGCGGTGTTTCGAAGAATTTCGGCGCGGTCTCGGCGCTGACCAATATCGATCTCGACGTCCATGCGGGCGAGGTCGTGGCGCTGGTCGGCGACAACGGCGCCGGCAAATCGACGCTGGTCAAGATCCTCGCCGGCGTGCATCAGCCGTCGTCGGGCACAATCAAGTTCCGTGGCGACACGGTCACGCTCGCCGATCCCAGTGCGGCGCTTGGCCTCGGCATCGCCACGGTGTTCCAGGATCTGGCGCTCTGCGAGAACCTCGATGTCGTCGCCAATATCTTTCTCGGCAAGGAGATGAATCCGTGGCGGCTCGATGAGGTCTCGATGGAGATCAAGGCCTGGAAGCTGCTCAACGAACTCTCCGCGCGAATCCCGAGCGTCCGCGAACCGATCGCGTCGCTCTCCGGCGGCCAGCGCCAGACGGTCGCTATCGTGCGCTCGCTACTGCTCGACCCCAAACTGATCATGCTCGATGAACCGACCGCAGCACTCGGTGTCGCGCAGACGGCCGAAGTGCTCGATCTCATCGAGCGCGTCCGCGACCGTGGGCTCGGCGTGATCATGATCAGCCATAACATGGAAGATGTCCGCGCTGTCGCCGACCGCATCGTGGTGCTCAGGCTCGGAAAAAATAACGGCATCTTCGACCCCGACGCATCGAACCAGGAACTGGTCAGCGCAATCACCGGCGCCGATAACAATTCCGTTTCCCGGCGTGCCAGCCGGCGCGGCGCCCAGCGCGAACAATCCCAGGAGACGCAGCCATGATCAACACGACGGACAATGGCGCCGCACCCACACCGCTGCTCGATCGTAGCGACGAGCGCGTGAAGCATAGGCAGGGCATCAGCGGATCGATAGAGGCCTTTTGGGACCGCGTGCGGTCAGGCGATCTCGGCTCGCTGCCTGTCATCGTCGGGCTGGTGATCATCTGGACGGTATTCCAGACCCTCAATCCGGTATTCCTCGCGCCCAACAATCTCGTCAACCTGCTGTTCGACTGCTCGACCGTGGGTATCATTTCGCTCGGCATCGTCTGCATCTTGATGGTCGGCGAGATCGACCTTTCGGTGGGCTCGGTTAGCGGATTTGCTTCCGCGATCGTCGGCGTGCTCTGGGTCAACCAGGGTTGGCCGGTCGGCTTTGCGATCATCACCGCTATGTTCTTCGGCGCGGTGATCGGCATGCTCTATGCCACTCTCTTCAACAGGTTCGGCATGCCGAGTTTCGTCTCGACGCTGGCCGGCCTGCTCGCGGTGCTCGGGTTGCAACTCTACCTGCTCGGCTCGACCGGTTCGATCAATCTTCCCTATGGCTCGATGCTGGTCGATTTCGGTCAGACAATGGTCATGCCCGACATCGTCGCCTACGCGCTCGCCGCGATTGCCGGCCTGTCGATCTTCGTCACGGGATACCGCACCGCTGCGCGCCGGAGGGAGGCGGGGCTGTCTTCGCCGTCGCTTGGCGGGCTGGCCTTCAAGGCCATAGCGATCACTGTGCTGCTGGAAGCCATTGCCTTCTACATCAATCGCGGTGACCGGGGTATTCCCTGGATGTTCGGCCTCTTCGTCGGTCTTGCGATGGCGATGAACTATGCGCTGACGCGCACCCAATGGGGCCGCATGATGCACGCCGTCGGCGGCAATCGCGAAGCCGCGCGCCGCGCCGGCATTAATGTCCGCTTCATCTACACATCGGCCTTCGTACTGTGCTCGATCTTCGCCGCCACCGGTGGCGTACTGGCCGCATCGCGGCTCGCCTCGGCCAGCCAGCAGGCCGGCACCGGCGACGTCAATCTCAACGCAATCGCGGCGGCCGTGATCGGCGGAACCAGCCTGTTCGGCGGGCGGGGCAGTGCCTATTCGGCACTGCTCGGCATCATCGTCATCCAGTCGATCGCCAGCGGGCTGACGCTGCTCGATCTGTCATCATCGCTCCGGTACATGATCACCGGTGCCGTGCTCGCAATCGCCGTCATCGTCGACTCGCTGGCCCGCCGCTCGCGCATGTCGCATGGCCGCGCCTGAAACCTTCAAGAAGCAGAGACAAAAGATGAGCCAGCAATTCCAGGGAAAAGTCGCGGCGATCACCGGAGCTGCCTCCGGCATCGGCCTCGAATGCGCAAGAAGCCTTCTGGCGGAAGGTGCGACGGTGGCGCTCGTGGACCGGGCTGAAGAAGCCTTGAGGACGCTTTGCGCCGAGCTCGGGCCGAAGGCGATCCCGGTGGTCGTCAACCTGACGGATCCGCAAAGCGTCAGCACCATGTTACCGCAGATTCTGGAAAAGGCTGGGCATCTCGACATCTTCCATGCCAATGCCGGCACCTATGTCGGCGGCGAGATCGTCGATGGCGACCCGGACGTCTGGGATCGCATGCTCAATCTCAACATCAATGCGGTCTTCCGCTCAGTGCGTGCCGTGCTGCCGCATATGGTGGAGCGCAAGACGGGCGACATCATCCTCACCAGCTCGATCGCCGGTCTGGTGCCAGTGGTTTGGGAGCCGATCTACACTGCGTCGAAATTCGCGGTGCAGGCGTTCACACATACGGTCCGACGACAGGTCGCCAAGCACGGCATCCGCGTCGGCGCCGTGGCGCCGGGGCCGGTGGTGACAGCACTGATCAGCGATTGGCCGAAGGACAAGCTCGAACAGGAACTGGCGGCGGGCGGACTGATGGAGCCCAAGGAAGTGGCGGACGCCGTGCTCTTCATGCTATCGCGTCCGAGGAACGTGACGATCCGTGACATCGTCATCTTGCCGCAGAGCAACGACCTCTAAGGACACGGAACGGATCATGAGTGAGCATTTCCTCGGTATCGATGTCGGCACCGGCAGCGCGCGAGCGGGGGTCTTCGACGCGACCGGCAACATGCTGGCCTCGGCAAAGCGCGATATCCAGGTATGGCGCGAAGCGGGCGATGTCGTCGAACAGTCGAGCGAGGATATCTGGCGGGCTGTCTGCGATTGCGTGAAACGCGCCGTGGCGGAAGCTGGCGTCGAGCCCGCTTCGATCGGCGGGATCGGCTTCGATGCCACATGCTCGCTGGTCGTGCTGGGCGAGGGCGGCAAGCCGCTCTCGGTCTCGCCATCGGGCGACGCGGATCGCAACATCATCGTCTGGATGGACCATCGTGCCATGGACCAGACACGCCGGATCAACCAGTCCGGCGAAAAGGTGCTGGACTATGTCGGCGGCACGATCTCGCCGGAGATGGAAACGCCGAAGCTGCTCTGGCTCGCGGAGAACATGCCCGAGACGTTCGGCAAGGCCTGGCAGTTCTTCGATCTGACCGACTACCTGACCTGGCGCTGCACGGGCAGCGTTGCGCGTTCGGTCTGCACCGTCACCTGCAAATGGACCTATCTGGCGCACGAAGCGCGGTGGGATGAGGGCTATTTCCGGAAGGTCGGGCTCGGTGCACTGGCCGATGAAGGATTCGAGCGCATCGGTACGGAAATCGTGCCCGGTGGCACATCTCTTGGATCGGGGCTTAGCAAACACGCTGCGGACGATCTCGGCCTTGCTCTGGGAACACCCGTCGCCGCCGGCCTGATCGATGCCCACGCCGGCGGCATCGGCACGGTCGGCGCGCGCGGAAATGTCGGCACGGTGCTGACCCGAATGGCCTATGTGTTCGGCACATCCGCCTGCACCATGTCGACGACATCGGAACCGGCTTTCGTGCCGGGTGTATGGGGTCCGTATTACCAAGCTATGGTGCCGGGGCTCTGGCTCAATGAAGGCGGCCAGTCGGCGGCGGGCGCCGCAATCGACCATCTTGTGCGGATGCATCCGGCTGCTTCAGGCGCCAGCGTCCTTGCCGACCAGGACAATCTCAGTCTCAGCGCATGGCTTTCGCAGGAGGCCGAGAAGCGCGGCGGTGCCGCGTCCGCAGCGAAGCTTGTGGGTGATCTGCATGTCGTGCCGGAATTTCTCGGCAATCGCGCGCCTTTCGCCGATCCGGACGCACGTGCGCTCGTCGCTGGCATCGGCATGGAGACCGGCATCGAGAACCTGATCGGCCTCTATGTCGCGGGTGTTTGCGGTCTGGGCTACGGTGCGAAGCAGATCGTTCGTGCGCAACAGAGCAAAGGCATCCCAACCGACACGATCGTCGTCAGCGGCGGAGCAGGGCAGAGCCCGCTCGTGCGCCAATTATTGGCCGACGCGACGGGCTTGACGGTCGCTGCCTCGACCTCGCCGGAACCGGTGCTGCTCGGCTCGGCCATTCTCGGCGCGGTTGCCGCCGGGCGCTACAGGGACACGGCTGAAGCCATGTCGGCGATGTCCGAACTCGGTGAAATCTACCGACCGCAGCCGGCGGTTGCCGATTGGCATGACAGGCGGTTCAAGGCTTTCGAACTGCTCCAGGGCGCCGGCAGGGCCATTCGGGAAACCGGCCGTCAATCCCAATAAATTGCGATGGCGCTCGGCCCGCAGGTTTGATTTATTGCGGCCCGAGAAGGGGCTATCATGTCTAAAGTTCTCCTGGTGGAAGACGACCCGCTCGTCCGGGCGACGATGACCGATGCGTTGGAAGACGCGTCGTATGAAGTCATCGCCGTCGAAGATGCCAGCCAGGCGATGCAGCATCTCGCCTATTTCCCGATCGATGTGCTGTTGGCGGATATCAGGATGCCGGGAACGCTGTCGGGGATCGACCTGTCCCATATCGTCTCGTCGCGTTGGCCCGACGTCATTGTTTTCCTGATTTCGGGCCGCAGCGAAACGGAGATGGGCGAACTTCCGCCCGGCGCCGAATTCTTCCAGAAGCCGTTTTCGCTCGATCATCTGACCGGCCGGCTGCAAGCCAGGCTCGCTGAAAAGGCTCAGTGAGCCGCCGCTTGTGAATGCTCGCGTCCGGCGTGGATAGCGGACATGATAGCGCGGCTCGCATTCTCGTAGCGCCGGTCGTTCGCATATTCCGAGACGATCGCGAATTCATGCATGACAAGGATGCGGTCGGCCAGTGTCACCATTTCGGGCATGTCGCTCGAGATCAGCAGGATCGACATGCCCTTGTCGGCGAGATCGTTGATCAACTCATGGAAATAGGCCTTGGCCTTGATGTCGATGCCGACGGTCGGCTCGTCGATGATGAGGATGTCGGCATTCGCCGCCAGCCATTTCGACAGCGAGACCTTCTGCTGGTTGCCGCCGGAGAGATTGCCGACCAGCTGTTCGAGGCTCGGCGTGCGGATTTCGAGCTGCTTCGATAGCGGCGTCGCGACCGTGGTCTCGTCGCGCGCGGTAAGGAAGCCGAGCGCCTTGGCGATCCGGCTCCAGACGGTGATGGCGATGTTCGAGCGGATCGGGTGTTCGAGGATCACGCCTTCATGCTTGCGATCCTCGCTGACATAGCCGATGCGGTGCCGCTTGACGGCATCCTCGACCGAGCGGATGCGGGCCGGCTTGCCATCGATGATGACCTCGCCGCCGGTGATCCTATCCTTGCCGAGCAGGGCGCGGGCGAGTTCTGTTCGGCCGGCGCCGACCAGTCCATAGAGACCGAGAATCTCGCCCCGGCCGAGCGTGAACGATATGTCGCGATGGCCGACGGCAGTCGATAGTCCGCGCACTTCGAGCTTGGCGTCGCCCTGGCTTACCCGTGGATCGCGATGGGCGACAATGCGCTCGGCGCGGCCGATCATCGCTTCGATCAGTGTTTGGCGGGTCATGCCGGCCATATCAGCGCCTTCCAGCGTCGTCTCGCCATCGCGGAGTACGGTCACGCGATCGCAGAGCGAGAGAACCTCTTCCAGCTTGTGGCTGACGAAGACGATCGCCGTTCCCTCCGTCTTCAATTGCCGGACGAGCTTGAAGAGGGTCTCGGTCTCCGCCGATGTCAGCGACGCGGTGGGCTCATCGAGCAGCAGGACCTTGGCCTTGTGGCTCAGCGCCTTGGCGATTTCGACCATCTGCATCTGCGCCACCGAGAGATGCCGGACCTCGATCGCGGGATCGACATCGAGGCCGATCTTGGCGAGGTGTTCGCGCGCCTCTCTATTGGCGCGGCTGAAATCGACGAGGCCATTTTTGGTCGGTAGTTGTTCGAGCAAGATGTTCTCGGCGATCGAAAAGCGCGGGATGAGATTGCGCTCCTGGTGGACGGCGGTGATGCCAAGCCGGATCGCCTCGCGGGGCGAGGCGAGCGAGATTTCCTGGCCATCGAGCGTCATCGAGCCGGAATCCTGCTTGTGAATGCCGGTGATGATCTTGATCAGCGTGGATTTGCCGGCGCCGTTTTCGCCCATCAGGGCGTGGATTTCGCCCGCCGCCAAGCTGATCGAGGCGTTGTTCAGCGCGCGGACGCCCGGGAACGACTTGGTAATCTTGTCGAGAAGCATGACCATCAGTCTTCTCCCAGCCGGTAGGCGCGGTAGCGGTTGATCCAGACCGCGGTGAGGATCAACGCGCCGAGCAGGAAGGTAACCCAGTAGGGATCGACCGCGAGCAGCACCATGGCGTTCTGGATCAGGCCGATCAGCATCACGGCAATGACTGTGCCCAGGATCGAGATCGATCCGCCCGCCAGGCTTGCACCGCCGATGATCGGCGCGGCAAACGAGATCACCAGCCATTCCGCGCCGATGCTGGGTTGCGCAGACCCGAGCTGAGCGACGGCGAGCACGCCGGCAGCCGCCGCGGTCAATCCGGAAATGACGTGCGCTGTGATGATCGCGCGCGGCGCCGAAATGCCCGAAAGTTGCGCCGCATGGGCATTGCCGCCCACGGCCAGCATGTAGCGGCCGGTCTTCACGCGGGAGAAGAAGACGGCGAGCAATACCGTGACGATCAGCGGGACGATGAGCAGATAGGGAAACGGTCCGAGACGGCCATTGCCGAAGGCCACGAATTCCGGTGGCAGATTGTAGAAGGGGATAGCGCGGGTGATGCCGGTATTGATGCCCGCGAAGGCGGAGGCAGTCGCGAGCGTCACGATGAAGCCATTGATGCCGGTTCGGACCGTCAGCCAGCCATTGATGAAGCCGGCCGCACCGCCAGCGGCCACGGCGATCAGGATGGCAGGCAGCGGTGGCATGCCCCAGGCATCCATCAGTCCGCCGACGATGATCGCGACCAAGCCGCCGAGCGCACCGACTGAGAGATTCATCTGGCCGACGCCGAGCATGACCATTTGGCTGAACGCCACGAGCAGCGACACGCAGATGCTGCGCAGCATCACGAACCAGTTGAACTCGCTGAGGAATTGCGGTGTGGCGAAGGACAGCGCAATGCCGCCGACGATGACGCCCGCGAGGATGCCCGACCATTGCTGGCGGATAGCAAAGGAAAGGATGCGGTTCATGCGGCCCTCGTCTGTGCGCGGACGCTGAGTGCGGAGCGGTAACGTTCAAGCAGGATTGCGCAGAGCAGGAAGATGCCGAGGAAAAGCTGGAGCCAGAAATTGCCGATCTGCAGCACCAGCAGCCCGCTTCTTATGGTCGAGACCAGCAGCGCGCCGAAAATCGTGCCGACCACGGAGATCAATCCGCCGGCAAGCGATGTGCCACCGATGACCGGGGCGAGAAACGACGGCAGCAGCCAGTCATCGCCGGCAGCGCCGGGCAGTGCGGCGCCATTCTTGGCGGTCAGCATGATGGCGGCTGCTGCGGCAAGAACACCGGAGAGCACATGGACGAAGACGATGACGCGATCGACAGGCACACCGGACATTTCCGCCGTACGCGGATTTGCGCCGGCGGCGAGAATCTGCCGGCCGAGGACGGAATGCTTGAACAGGACATAGAGCGCGATGCCGATGCCGATCGCGACGATTGCCAGCGTTGGCACGCGGCCCACCGAGGATTTGGCGAATGCGCCGAGCTCGGGCGGCAGGCCATTCAATGGCACGCCCTTGGAGAAGATCAGCATCGCGCCGGTGAACAGGCTCGCCGTCGCAAGCGTGACGACGAAGGAATTGACGCCGGTACGGGTGATCGCGAAGCCGTTCAGCCATCCCAAAACGCCGCCGAGGCCGAGCGTCAGCAGGATCGCGACGGATATGGGCAGGCCCCACATCTGCAGGAGGTAGCCCAGCGTCATGACCGAGCACACGCCGATCGCGCCGACCGAGAGGTTCATGCCGCCGGTTGCCAGCACCACCATCTGAGCGAAGCCGACGACGATATCGATGGCGACCGACCGGCCGACCGAATTGAGATTGAAGCGCGAGAGAAAGCCGGGCGCTAGGCTGGAGAACACGACCCACATGATGAAGAGGATCACGAAGAGGCCGAACTGGGTCGAGCCGCGCGTGAGGAGACCCGCGGCCATGCCGGGCCGTCGGGGTGTACTGACTTGATCCGTGGATGTCATGGCGAAAGCAAATCCGGTTTGCGGAAGTCGGCTGATAGTGTGCCGCAAAAACCAATGGGCGGAAACCTCTCTTGTTTCCGCCCGCTGTTTATAGGCGAGAGACCCGGCCTTATGGGCAGGTCAGGTAGGTGTCCTTGAAGGAGCCCTGGATCTTCTTGGTTAGGGCCTTCAGGTCGTCCTTGTAGGTCTCGGCATTGGCCGAGGAGATCAGCAGCGTGCCGGAATCGATGAAGTGTGCCGTCTGCGGGGTCTTCACCCAAGGCGCGTCGGCCTTCAGCGTGCAGCCGCCGGCGATCAGGTCGAGCGCATAGGCGCCGATATAGCCCTGGCCATAGGGGTTCTGCGCCATGGTGCCGGAGACGAAACCATCCTTGATGCCATCGAGCACGATCTTGTCGTCGTCGATGCCGATCATCTTGATGCGCTTGTCGCCGAGGTTTTTCAGCGCGGTCGCGGTGACGACCGACGAGACATAGCCGGTGGCGATGATGCCGCCGACCTTGTCCTTCGAGGAGGCGAGCAGCGCGTTGACCTTCTGGTCGCCGGCTTCCTGGCTGTCGGTATCGCCGATCGTCTGGAGCAGGGTGACCGCGCCATTGGTTTCCGCCACGGCCTTCTCGACGGCCTGGACACGGAGCACGGTATTTGGATCGATGAGCAGGCCCGCCATGTGCACGACGGCACCCTTGCCGCCCATGGCTTCGATCAGCGCCTTGGTGCCGATATAGGCCGACTGGTAGACGTCGGTCGCCATGCAGAAGTTCATGTCGGTCGGGTCCTGGGCGCAGCCGCCGAGTGCGACGGCAGGGATGTTGTTGGCCTTGAACTCGCCGATCGTCGAATTGATGCCGACGGCGTCACCGGGGAAAATGCCGAATGCAGTGGTGCCCTGTGCCGCGAGGCTTTCGAGCAGCTCGGTCTGCAGTTCGAGCTTCCATTCGGAAGGCACCTTGTATTCGACCGAAGCGATCGAGAAGTCCTTCTGGGCGTCGGCGGCAGCCTGTTCCCAAGGCGCGAAATAGGGATGCGGGCCGCCGGGCACGAGAACGATCTTGTTATCGGACGCGGACGCGACGAGCGGAAAAAGGGCGACGGAGCAGGCAAGTGTCGCGACAGCAAAGCCGCGGGAAAAACGAGTGCGCATGATTTCCTCCTTGTGAGTGCAGCCTGGATTTCCTCCCGCAGGGTGCCTCTGGAGCTATCGGTAACATGAACGAATATCGCATGCAATATTCGTTTATTGACTTTTTTGCCGATCGGGCTCTATTGGAGTTGTTCGGTGGATGCGCCGTTTGGGGAGGACAGTTTTTTGGAACCGGAGCGCGAAATCGCAACGCTGAATGGTGGCCGCGACGAGCCCATTTACGCGACGATCCACGCGGTGCTGCGCGATCACATCGAACGCGGCAAGCTACCGCCCGGCCTCGTGCTCGGCCAGGCCAATGTCGCGCGCGCGTTCAATGTCAGTCGCGTGCCTGCCGGGATCGCGCTCTCCAGACTTCGCGACGATGGCCTGGTGAGTACATTCGAGGGCCGGGGCTATGTCGTGCCAGGCGCGAAGCCGTTCAGGACCGAGCTCTTCGAGGCCGGCCTCGTGGTTCCGCCCGAGGTCGTCAATCCGTCCGTGACGCGGCGCGAGCAGATCTATTCGGACGTCGAGCATGCGGTCGCGGCCTGCCTTGCCTATGGCCGCTTCATGCTCAATGAAACCGCGCTTGCCCAGCATTTCGATGTCAGCCGCACGATCGCCCATGAAGTGCTGACGCAACTCGAACGGCTTGGCATCATCGAACAGGATAGCAATAACAGATGGTATGCCGGCCCGATGACATCGGACGATCTCGAGCACCATTTCGAAATGCGGTGGATACTCGAACCGCAGGCACTGCGTCACGCATATCGGTGGTTGGACAAGAACGAGATCAGCGCCCGGCTCGATCGGATCGAGACAGCGCGGAAGCATGAGATGCTGCCGCTTGATCGTGAGCAACTGGAAGCGGACCTGCATATACATACGCTCGCGCCATGTCCGAATTCACTGCTCCTTCACGCCGTCCGTCGCAGCCAGCGGATACTGATCGCGACGCACTCGGCCTTCGAGAACTACCAGCATGGCGGTGAAATCACACAGATGTCGGAAGAACATGTCATGGTGTACAAGGCATTGCTGAATGACGATATCGATCTGGCGTGCTCGATATTGGAGGCGCATCTGCGGCGGGCGCTCAATCCCAACCTCGAAATTCTGAACCGGCTCGAAGCGCTGCCGGAGGCGCTCAGGCTGCCATATCTCGTTCAGGTCAGGTAATAGCAGCCCGTCAAAATCGCTTCCCTTCAAGAACGGCGTGAATTTCCTCCGTTATCGCGTGTTATTTCGCATCGTGGAAAATGAGACCCAGTGTGTGGCGCTTGCCGGAGCGCAGGCGACTGACGCCGTGCCGCAGGTTGACGCGATAATAGCCTTTCGAACCGCGCACCGGCCGGTTATGTACGGCAAAGGCTACAGCATCGCCCTGCCTCAACGGCACGACTTCGGCGCGGCTCTGCATGCGCGGCCGCTGTTCGGTCAGCACGAATTCACCGCCGGTGAAATCGCGGCCGGGGTCGGAGAGCAGGACCGCCACCTGCAGGGGAAAGGCGAGATCGCCATAGAGATCCTGATGCAGCGCGTTGAAGTCGCCTTCGACATATTGCAGCAGAAGCGGCGTCGGTCTTGTCTGGCCGGCTTTGTGGCAGAACTCGAGATATTCCGCATGATCGGTCGGATATCTGGTCTCGTCGCCCATCCGCTCGTTCCACGCATTGGCGGTCGGGACAAGCTGCGCATAGAGTGCGCCGCGCAGGCCTGACAGAAGCGATGGCAAGGGATATCGGAAATAGCGGTATTCGCCACGACCGAAGCCGTGGCGGGCCATGATGATATGGCTGCGGAAATAGGATTCGTCCGGGTAAAGCGCTGCGATATCGGCACACTCTTCAGGCGTGAGCAGTCTCGGGAGGATGGCGGCGCCGTGTAAATCCAGTTCGGCACGTAGCGCCGGCCAATCATAAGCGGCGACCCGGCTTGCAGCATCGGCGCTGGTGGGGTTTTGGAAATGCGTGTTCATCGGTCGATCCTTCCATGTCATTCGAGAGAAGGGATCAGGTTAGCGGGGTCATTCGCGCGAGGCAGCCCGTTTCTTGTATTTCGCTGATATTCTTGCGCCGGCGGCCGGGCTGGGTCATCAGTGGCGGGAGAGGATTCGGGTGGCTGAATGCCTGATAGAGAAATTGCGATCATCGGTGGCGGACCCGCAGGGCTGATGGCGGCGGAGGTGCTGTCGTCCGCCGGGCATGCCGTGTCCATCTATGAAGCCATGCCGACGATCGGCCGTAAATTCCTGCTGGCCGGAAAGTCGGGTCTCAACATCACCCATGCCGAGGATTATTCCGCGTTTCGCACCCGGTTTGGCAAGACATCCGCGATATTGCGGCCGGCGCTCGATGCCTTCACGCCGCAGGACGTGCGAGACTGGGCTGCTGGCCTTGGCACGGAGACATTCGTCGGCTCATCCAATCGCGTGTTTCCAACCACGATGAAAGCGTCGCCACTCCTGCGCGCCTGGCTGAAACGCCTGGAAACGCAGGGCGTGAAGATACTGACGCGCCATCGGTGGATCGGGTTCGACGGCCAGAGCCTGCTGATTGAGGCGCCCGCCGGCCGGTTTGCCATCACACCTGACGCCGTCCTGCTCGCGCTGGGTGGCGCCAGCTGGCCGAAGCTCGGCTCGGATGCCGCCTGGACTGGCTGGCTCGCGGACAAGGGTATCCGGATCGCGCAGCTCCGGCCGGCAAACTGCGGCTTCGATGTCCGCTGGAGCGATATCATGCGCGAAGGCTTCGCCGGTGCCCCGCTTAAATCGGTCACCGCCACATCGGCCGCAGGCACGTTTTCGGGCGAGTTCGTCATCAGCCATCATGGCATCGAAGGCAGCCTGGTCTACGCGCATTCTGCCGCCCTGCGCGATAGATTGGAAAAAGAGGGCCATGCCGAACTGGTCGTCGACCTGATGCCGGGAAGACACCTGGAGCGCATTGCCAAGGATCTCGCCCGGCAGGATCGCAAGGCCAGCTTCTCCACCCGGCTCCGCAAGGGCGCCGGAATCGAAGGCGTCAAGCTTGCACTGATCCGCGAACTCGTCCCACCAGCCGATCTCGCCGATCCCGAGCGGCTGGCGCGGCATATCAAGACACTGCCGATTCCGCTGCTCGGGCCGCGCCCGATCGAGGAGGCGATTTCATCGGCCGGCGGCGTCACTTTTGACACTATCGATGCCAATTACATGCTAGATATGTTGCCGGGCACGTTTGTTGCGGGCGAAATGCTCGACTGGGAAGCGCCCACCGGCGGCTATCTCCTGACAGCCTGCTTTGCCACGGGGCGTGCTGCGGCCCGGGGGATTATTGACTGGCTGGAACACGGTAGGAACAGAGACCGTTGAAGGTCCACACATGCAAAGGGGCTCGCCATGCGGCACTCGCCATACCAGATGTTCTTCGATCTCTCGCGACTCGCCTTCGAATCCAACATGGTGATTGGCCTCAGGATGATGAAACTCGCAGCGGGCGGACCCAAGGCAATCAGCGAAGCGAGCCTCATGACCTCGGAGAAACTTCAGGCGGCCTCTTCGGTTATGATAGATGGCGCGTTTGCCCTCGCCTCGGGCAAATCCATGGAATCGGTCGGCAAGAGCACGGTCGCGCATTATCGCAGACAAGTCCGCGCCAACCATCGCCGTCTCAGCAAGTAACGGCCTGTTACATTCGGAACAGCCAAATCGACCCAGCCATGCAAGAAACCCTCCAACGGCAATCAAGCCAATGGAGGCATTTCAAATGTCGCACCTGTTCGTTCTCGCATTCATCGCTGTCTTGACCTTCGGCGCCCAGCCCATGTCATATGCGTTCCGCAAGATCACGTCGCGATAAATTCGGGAACACTTCCATTTCCCGATTGTTCTGCTCCTGTCATGAAAATGAAGAGGAGCTTCGTGATGCAATCCAAGAAGACGCACGAGCAGCAGATGCGCATCATCGAGAAGCGCGTCAATACGGCCAATGCCGGCCCGGATTTCGATATCGAAACCGACCTCAAGCGCTCCGATGGGGCCAAGAGAGCTTTCCAGCAAGGTGAGAACCTGAAGCCCGGTCCCGACGGCCTCGCCGAGAACCGTGGTGTGATCCGCGGTGGCAACCAGGAAAGCGCGCATCACAAAGGCTCCGGCAAACCGCACTGAATCTGTCATCATTCGAGAGTGATAGGAGGATCAGATGTCCCTGACACTCATGAGCCCGGCTTTCGCCGATGGGCAGCAAATCCCGACGAAATATGCACGCGACGGCGAGAACCTTTTTCCACCGGTGAAATGGAGCGGTCCGCCGGAAAATACCAAAAGCTTCGTATTGATCGTCGAGGATCCGGATGCGCCGCGCGGCACGTTCCGTCATTGCGGCATTTTCAACATTCCCGCCGATTGGGATGGCTTGCCGGAAAGCATCGACACCAAGCCCGGCAATGGTCCGCGCTTTGCCAAGAACGATTTCGGCGATGCTCGCTACGATGGCCCGCAGCCGCCGAAGGGTCACGGTACGCACCATTACCACTTCCGATTAGCGGCGCTCGATGTTCCGCATCTGGCTGTGCCAGGGTCGGCAGGGGTGGAGCATCTATGGAAAGAGGCGAGGAAACACGCGCTCGCCGAGGCGGAACTGACCGGCACTTTCGAAGTACACTAGGTTGGAAAGGAACCGATCATGACTTCGGCTGCACATTTCAAGACACGAAAACCAAGCGACAAGGATCTCAAGCAAGACCCCGGCATCGGCCGTTCGCGCGGCATTATCCTGCCCGAGGAGGATGAGTCGCTGCAGGCGGACAACACGGTGGAAGGCGACGTTGCCAACGACACGACGCCGCAAGGCGGCATCGATCCAAAACAACGAGGACGCACCAACAAATAGCACGCCAAGGTGAACGTCATGAGCATGGCAGACCTAAAGCCCAACGACGCGGATCGGGTGGCAGGGTGCCCGAAACCTATCCATTCGGACTGTGACCATGTTTGGATCGGCTGAATTTCGAGATCGAACAGACGCCGGCAGGCAGCTTGCCGAGGCACTCGGCGGCACTGCGATCGAGGACCCTGTGGTGCTCGCCCTGCCGCGCGGTGGAGCGCCGGTGGCTTATGAGATCGCACGCTTCCTCGACGCTCCGCTCGATCTCCTCTTCGTGCGCAAGATCGGAGCGCCTGCGAACAAGGAATATGGCGTAGGCGCCGTGATCGACGGCGATCCGCCCGAACGCGTCCTGGATCGGAATGCGATGCGCTATGCCGGTGCCACGGACGAATATGTGGAAGAGGAAACCACGCGTGAACTGGCCGTCATCGCCGAGCGCCGCGCGCGTTATCTCGGCGGTCGTGCACCCATTCCGCTGGCGGGACGCAACGTGATCCTTGTCGATGACGGCATAGCGACGGGAAATACCGTGCTCGCCGCGATCAAGGGGCTGAGGCAGATGCAGGCGGCTTATGTGCTGCTTGCTGTTCCCGTCGCTCCACCGGAGACGATTGAACGGCTCGCCCGCGAGGTCGATCGGGTCAACTGCCTATCGACGCCACGGACCTTCATGTCGGTGGGCGGCCATTACGACGATTTCGGCCAGGTGCCTGATGAAGAGGTGATGCGGATCATTGGAGAAACCGATCATCCCGAGCGCGGTACGCCTTCTTCGCGATCGATATCCTCATAGGCCTCGTCGAGTTTCTTCTCCGCATTCGGATCGAGACCGGGCGGGTCGCCGGGCGTCCCGAAATTGGGTCCCTGGTCGATCGCCTTGGCCGCCTTCTCGACCTGATCCTTTTCAAAGTGGCTCTGGCCGATATGCGGTTCGTCTTGACCGCGATGATCCTCGCGAGGCTTGAAATCTACCATGATCCGCACTCCGTGAAAGGTCCGGATTCAACGGACGGATGTTGGAAATGTTCCGCTGCGAGCAAGAGCGCAAAATGAAAAGGGCGCCCGCAAGGGACGCCCTCTTCAAACCGTCCCGAGATGGAAATCAGAACTTGAAGCCGAGGCCCAGCAAAGCCTTGTGCTGCTGGAAATCGACCTTCGTTCCGCCGATCTTCTCTTCGCCGAAATCGTTGAAGCGATATTCGGCACGGGCGAACATGCTGTCGGTGAACTTGTAGTCCACGCCGGCGCCAAGGGTGTAGCCCTGAAGGACTTTTTCCTTGGAGTTGTTGCCGCCCGCGGGATCTACATAGCCGTTGGCTGCAGTCCAGCCGCCGGTACCGAAGATCAACGCGTTGTCGAACGCGTAACCGACGCGGGCACGGGCGCTGCCGCCCCAATCGGTGCCGGCTTCGACGCCATTGTCGAATTTCTTGTTGTTCCAGTCGTAGCTGAAATCGCCTTCGACGCCGAGGACGATATTGTTATCGAGCTGCCTGTTCCAGCCCGCAAAGCCGCCGAGCGTCCCGCCCATGTTGTTGCGGGATGATTCATTGACGCCATCGTCCAGTCGGCCTCTCAGCCAGCTGGCGCCACCATAGGCGCCGAGATAAGCGCCGTCCCAGGAGTAAACCTGAGCCTCTTCGACAACCGTTTCCGGTGCTGTCGGCACCTGTTCGACGAGGTCCGCAGCCATCGCTACGGTGGCCGAACCCGCCAGCAAGGCAGAAACGAGAATTGTCCTGATCATAGTATGCTCCTTCGACTCTTTACCCACGCGAATTCGAGGTAAACCGCGAAACTCAAACCTTGCCGAGTTCCTTTGGTTCCCTTTCATATGGGCAAAAATCGAGGTCATTCCATGGCGGCAAAAAGGTGATGCGGCGACCGGTCGCAGGCTGGAGGTCCGATCGGATGGGCTTGGCACCCATCCTCAAGCATTCGGATTCAGCGCGACAGCCGGCCGATGCAGAAGCCTATGAAGGCGGCCCATAGCGCTGCACGAACCGGGTTTTCCGCGATCATGTCGGTGGAGTTCTCGGCCACGCGGCGCTTGACGTAGTGCGAACTCGCCTGGGTGATCAGCGCTATGGATTCCTTGATGCGTTCAATCTCCGCGCCAATCGCCGACAGTTCCTCGTCACTTGTCGCCTCGAACGCCTGCTCGGCGGCCTCACGCTCGCGGTTGTTCACCGCATCCAGTGCTTCATCGACCAAGGGTGCACTCTCCTCTTCCGGGGTGCTGGCATGGGTGGGCTTGTTGATCTTGTTGCGGAACGCCATGACGAAATCCTCTCCTGATTTTGTCTGAGAACGCGTGCCGGCCGCATGTGTTCCTGTATGGCGTTTATTTCGCGGCCAGCGTTCACAGGTTTTGCAAAGTCGCCGTTTATGTGCTCAGAGCGGATGAGAGAACTTGCAATGTCGCCGGTTCCCGCCACGCAGAAAGGTAAACCGCAATGATCGAACCCATCGGAGTCTTGTTATACGGGGGCAGCGATGACGATATCGCGGTCGTGGTCGGGGAGGAGCATGACGATGTCGAGTTCCGCTTCATCATGCTGGTCGGTGGCAAGACCGGCGAGACGCTGAAATTCCAGCCGAGCGACAACATGACTGTCGGCGAATTCTTCGAAGCCATGGACGACACGCCCGGCAATCCGAGCGAAGACGCGATCCTGCAGCTTCTGAAGCGCGAAGAGAACGCCGCCGTGCTGGTTGCCTTCGACGGCGAACCGCGCACCTTCGATCTCGAAGAAATCACCCACTGACAAGCCCAACGGCATGCATCAAGGGCGCCGGGAGGAACCTTCCGGCGCCCCTTTTCTATCGTGGACTTTAGCTAGTTCGTCTTGGTCTGCTTGCCTTCTGCAGCGCGTGTCGCATCGATGATCTGGGCAAGCAGCGCATGAAGATCGTCGCGGTGGCCGGAGCGCGCGGCGGACGAACCTTCGTCTGATGTCATCACGACCGTCAGTTCCAGACGCGGCACGATGTAGAGCATCTGCCCGCCGTAGCCCCAGCCGAAATGAACCTCCTCGCCGGCGATCCGCCGCATGAACCAGCCGTAGCCATAGCTGTCGCCGGTGTAGCGGGAGGTGGTGCGCGGTTGCCAGGATTTGTCGATCCAGTCCTTCGAAATCAGCCGCTTGCCTTCAGGCGTGATCCCGCCCGTGCGATAGAGTTCGCCGAAAGCCAGAAGCGACCTTGGGCTCATCGCCATCATGTTGCCGCCGACATAGATGCCCTGCGGATCGCGGCTCCACCAGGAGATCCGGAACCCTTCGAGCGGGCCGAGCCATTCGTTGGCGAGCGCGCGCGTCGAACGGCCGGCTTTCTTGGTCAGGATGGCCGAAAGCAGATGTGTGGAACCGGTGGAATAGATCATGCCTCCGCCGGGATTGTCCTCAAAGGGCTGCGACAGGACAGTCCGCACCCAGTTGGAGCTCTCGATCCATGCGCCGTATTCCTCGCCGGAGGTCGAGCGGAGCCCCGCCTGCATGGAGAGCAGGTTGCCGATGGTGATCTGGGATAGGCGTGGATCGGCGTTCTCGGGCATATCATCGGACAGGATTGGTTCGATGCGCTGGTCCGTGCCTTGGAGGATGCCCTCTTCGATGGCGATGCCGACGAGCGCCGACATGATGGATTTCGACGCCGACATGATGCTGGTCGGGTCCTTCGACGTGTAGCCGCGATAGCCGTGTTCGGCGATGATCTCGCCCCGGCGCGCGACAACCACCGTCCGGAGCGGTTTCAGCGCCCCGGCTTTCGCCAGAATGGCAGAGAGCGAAGGCGACTTCTCTTCCTCCGCCACCGCCGGCAGAGAAAAAAGCAGTGCCATTGCCATGACGACGGCTCGTAGAAACATGCGTCGGTTCCCGTTCCTGCTGCAAGCTTGGAGCAAACGGGCTTGTGGAGCAAGACTTGGCCTCTTTCGGGACCTCGCTTCCATGCTATGGATCACGATATCGTCATCATCCGGGTACTCCTCATGCGTTCTTCCAAAGTCATCCATGTCGTCACCTGCCACGCAGAGGGTGAGGTCGGGGATGTGATCGTGGGTGGGGTCGCGCCGCCGCCGGGCGATACGATCTGGGAGCAGAGCCGCTTTATCGCGAAGGACCAGAGCTTGAGGAACTTCGTGCTCAACGAACCGCGCGGCGGTGTCTTCCGGCATGTGAACCTGCTGGTGCCGCCGAAGAACCCGAAGGCGCAGATGGGTTGGATTATCATGGAGCCCGAGGATACGCCGCCGATGTCCGGCTCGAACTCGATCTGCGTCGCGACTGTGCTGCTCGACAGTGGCATCCTGCCGATGACAGAGCCGAAGACGCGGATCATTTTGGAAGCGCCGGCAGGGCTGGTCGAAGTCGTCGCCGAATGCCGTAATGGCAAGGCCGAGCGGATTACGGTGACCAATGTGCCAAGCTTTGCCGCAAAGCTCGATGCTGTACTTGAAGTGCCGGGACTTGGAACTCTGACCGTGGATACGGCCTATGGCGGCGACAGTTTCGTGGTGGTCGATGCCGAAAAGCTGGGCTTCAAACTGGTGGCAGATGAAGCGCGGCAACTCGCCGAGACCGGCATTGCGATCACCAAGGCAGCGAACGAGCAGCTTGGTTTCACCCATCCGGAAGATACGGGCTGGGATCACATCTCGTTCTGCGCCTTTGCCGGTCCGCTTTACCGCGAGGAGGGCAGGTTGATGTCGCGCTCCGCCGTGGCAATCCAGCCGGGCAAGATCGACCGCTCACCGACAGGCACAGCGATCTCGGCGCGCATGGCGATCCTCAATGCGCGCGGCCAGCTCAATGTCGGCGAGACACTCACCGGCATCTCGATCATCGACTCCCGGTTCACCGGCACGGTGGTGCGCGAAACCACCGTCGCCGGCCAGAAAGCCATCGTGCCATCAATTTCAGGCCGCGCGTGGATCACCGGCACATCGCAACTGATGCTCGATCCGGCTGACCCGTGGCCGGGCGGCTACAAGCTGTCGGATACTTGGCCTAAACTCAGTTGATTTCGATTAGGGCGGCCTCACCGTCTTCATGGATACGGACCGTCTGACCGTCTGCGATCCCGTCGATCGTGCAAACGACAACTGGGCAGACGATGCCATAGAGCGAGTGGGCAACCATCGCACCCGCCGTAATGATCGGGTCCGGCCGTTGCATGACGATAGCGATCGGGCCGGTGCCGTTCCGGATGGTTTCCGCGAGCACCGACGAGGCGGATGACGAGCCGCGTCCCGAGGGCATGACCAGCACCTTAGCCTTGAGGAGCGCGCCGCGATGGGTCTGGGACTGATCGATGATCCTGCCGGTCTCGGCCTCGACCCCGCCCCAGAAACTTAATGGTGTCGCCAATCGGATCACCAGCCCCTCGGCGGTGCCCCTCAGATAAAAGATGCCCCTCACGCCAGCCTCACGATCCGGCCGGCGGCGGCCGACGCGACGCAGTCCTCCATCGAGCCGAAGCCCACCTGGACGCCGATATTGCCCGGCGCGTAATGTGCCCATTTGCCGGAATTGGTCATGACGGTGCCGTCGAGGCGTTCGAGGATCGCGGTGAGATAGGTGCAGGTGTCCGTGACGACCTTGAGGCCGTAACCTTCGCAACCGCCCAGCATTCCATCACGCAACAGTCCATCATAAGTCTCGCGGCCGGTATTGACGTAGATGGGGATGCCGGCGCGCGGTTCAGTGGCGCGCAGAAGCGGGATCAGCCGGTCCCATTCGGCCCGGGAGAAATGCGGTGTGCCGAGACAGACTGCCGTGATCTCCTTGCCATCGGGTGCGGTGGAGAGATGCGCCAGCACATCCTTGATACCATCGGGCGTAACAATAATCGTCTCGTCCGGCTCGTATCCATGCAGCGCATCGCGAAGCGTCGGCGCCTCGGGCGTGATGCCGACGGCATGGAACAGGCCGACTGCGCCGGATGATGCTGAAGCGGCACCCAGTGCCTTCAACTGATCCTCGTCGTGCGGCGACGGCAGGCCTTCGATGACGGGCACGCGCTCGCCCGATTTCAGGCCAATGATCAGGCCGATCGCGACATAGAGCGAATCCAGATCGAATTCATTGTCCTTGAAGCCCTGGAGTCGAAACAGGATGCGGCCCCTGCGGTTCTCGTCGAGATGCAGGCCATAGGCGGGCGCGCGGCCTGATATGGCGCAACAGAGATCGATGAAATCGCCATAGCGGTTGGTGCGAGCGCCGATCACCGAATTGGCGAAGACGATGGCGTTGGATTCGCCCCAGGCGATCTGTTCGCCGAAGCGCGGCCGGAACATGGTCTGATAGGGCGCGCAAGTGAAGCTCGGCATGCAGCCGAGTTCCTCATGCGCCTTCATCAGCCGGGCGAGGGGCTCGGTCTCCTCGCGGGTCATCAGCATGATTTCGGGATGGATCAGGTCGATCGAGCCGACATTGAGCGTCGTCGGCACTTTCACCTTGCCGCCGAGATCGACGAGCCGCTCGACGAAATCGAGACTGACCTGGCCGTGATAGAGACAGCCGTCGATATGCGATCCCGCGATGTCGAGAAAGCCCTTGGCGCCGACCGAGCCGGCGAAGCCTACCAGGATCTCGAAAGCGAAGGCCGCGGCCTTGCCTGCCTCGCCATTGAGCATGGCATGATCGCGGTCTTCAAGCATTAGCGCCAAAGTCCGCGCTCCGTGATGATCGCCTGCATCGGTATGTCGTGCCATTGCGGGTGGATGGTCGGGATGTGCTGGCTGGAATAGCCGACGCCGACCACCAGCGGCTTGCCGGGATGGGCGGCAAGCGTGCGGTCGAAGAAGCCGCCGCCATAGCCAAGCCGATAGCGCGAGGGGTCGAAGCCGACCAGCGGCGAGATCACGATATCGGGCAGCATTTCCTTGCCCTCGGCGGGGATCGGAATATTCCAGATACCGCGATCGAGCTTCTCGCCCTGTTTCCACGATTTGAAGATCAGCGGCTGGCCCTTGGCGACGACGATGGGCAGAAGACAGGTGGCATCGCGCGCGGTCGCAGTCTCCATCCAGCCGCGCAGGTCGGGCTCGCCTCGGAATGGCCAGTAGAGGCTGACGGTTTTTCCCGCGATATCGCCAAGAAGATCATCGAGTGCATCGGCAATCGCTTGGGAATGGGCGCTGCGGGTATCGGCCGATAGCGCCAGACGTTTGGCGATCAGCGCCTCGCGGCGCGCCTTGCGCCATGCCGAGACGCCTTCGGGCGGCGTGGGCGGTGCAAGTCCGGCGTAGACCGGATCGATCTCATGCAGGAGACAGGCAGGTGAGGCATATTCGGCTTGGATATCTTCATCGTCAGGCATATCGGCCTCCGCTTCGGAGCAGTCCGAACAGAGCAGAAGTCGGCACCGCTGACAATGCATTGCTGCGGCAGGCTGCGTCGCTCTTTATCGCTTGCGCATGCTTCACCAGAATTGATGCAAAGCATTCAAAGTTTCAAATTGATTGAACGTCGGGCCAACCCATATATTGGCCGGCAGGAAACAGAAGGCCTTCCCATGACACTCAACATGACGCCGCTTGCCGGCGAACGCAAAGGCTCGTCCGCGCTTGTCGTGGCAATTGCCGGTGCGCTGTCGCTCGCCATCGCCATGGGGATTGGTCGTTTCGCTTTCACACCGCTGCTGCCAATGATGCTGCATGACGGTTTGATCGACATCAATGCCGGCAGCCGGCTCGCCACGGCGAATTATCTCGGCTATCTCGCTGGTGCGCTGCTCTGCATGGTTCTGCCCGGCTTGCTCAGGCGGTTCGGGTTCGGCATGCCGGATAGTGCGCTTCTGGTGCGGTTTGCGCTCGTTAGCACTGCTGTGCTGACGCTTGCCATGGCGATCGATAGTCCGCTCCTATGGCCCCTGCTGCGGTTTCTCTCTGGAGTGATCAGCGGCGTCGCCTTCGTCTACACGTCGGGCTGGTGCCTTGCGCGGCTTGCCGAACTGGGCGAGCCGCATCTCAGCGGCATCATCTATGTCGGTCCCGGTATCGGCATCACGCTTTCGGGGCTTGCCGCACTCGCGCTTTCCTCGGCCGGTGGCTCCTCGATGCTCGGCTGGGCGGTTTTCGGCGCTGTCGCGTCGGCGTTGACCGCAGCGATCTGGCCGTTCTTCACCCCGACACGGCGCGTGGCGCAGAAAGCGAGCGCTCCGGCCGAGGCCGCGCCCGAGCACTGGACATTCGAGGATGCGCTGCTCACGCTCGCCTACGGCCTTGCGGGCTTCGGCTACATCGTCACGGCGACGTTTCTGCCCGTCATCGCACGCGAGGCTCTTCCGGGCTCCGGTTGGGTCGATCTCTTCTGGCCGGTGGTCGGCATATTCGTCGCGGTGGGTGCGCTGGTCACGCGCTTCGTGCCGATGACGATCGACCGGCGCATTCTACTTGCCATCCTCTATGTCATGCAGGGCCTGGGCGTTCTCTTTCCGCTCATGCTGCCCAATATCGTGGGCTTCGTGATCGGTAGTGTTTTGCTTGGCCTGCCGTTCACGACGATAACACTGTTCGGCATGCAGGAGGCGCGACGGCTGAAGCCGAAGGGCGCCACCGTGTTCATCGGTCTCATGACGGCATCCTATGGCATCGGGCAGATCGTCGGTCCGCTGGTCGTCTCCGGCATATTGAGCCATGCCGCGACGCATGCGGCAGGGTTCGCGCTGTCGCTTGAAGTCGCGTCCGGCAGCTTGTTCTTCGGGGCGATACTCTATCTGGTGCTCAAGAAACTCTATCCGCTCACCGAGATGTGAAGCCCGGTGATGCCGAATCCTCCGCGTCTATCTTGGAAAAGCCGCGATCGGCACCACATTTCAATCATCAGGCTGTTACCTGGAGAATAGATGGTCCTGTGGAACCGTTTTATATCCAGAGCATTACACAGCAGCAAACAAGGGCTCAATAAAAAAGGAGGCCGAAATGAGTGCATTGAATTCCGGCCTGTTTTTGGTGTCCGCCGTGGCTTCGAATAGCGGCATGTCCGCATTGTCGAAGGAAGCTTTCAAGCTCAGCACGCCGCGCAAGGCAAAGAAGCTTGCGAAGCGCAAGGACGCAAACTACACGCCGCTTTCCGCGCGCCGGAAGGAAGAGCTGATGCAGAGCATCCTTCACGACGACTGGCACGAATAAGCTAGAGCCTTTCATTGTTAAATGGACACAGTTCTGCCGGAGCAGGTTTTCGTCAGGGCAGAGGCGATTGGCGACGGGCATATCCAGATATACGTCCGAGACGATCGCCTCTGCCCTGGTGGAAAGATGCCCGGCCCTTCGGGTTGGCTGAAACGGGCCGGCTGATCGACCGGCCGGCTTGGCCGTAGATTTGGCTACGACACGCGCCGGCCGGTCGACCATCCGACTCCGTTTGAGCCAACAGAACTGCCTCCATTTAGCAATGAAAGGCTCTAGTCAGGCGGCGAGCCCGCCGTAACTTTTCAGATAATCGACGATTTCACCGACGCCATCCCCGCGCTTCATATCGGAGAACAGGAATGGCTTTCCCGAACGCATCCGCGTCGCATCGCGCTCCATCACATCGAGATCGGCACCCACATGCGGTGCCAGATCCTTCTTGTTGATAACAAGCAGGTCTGAGCGCGTGATGCCCGGTCCGCCCTTGCGGGGGATCTCCTCACCCTGGCAGACCGAGATGACATAGATGGTCAGGTCCGCGAGATCCGGCGAGAAGGTGGCCGCGAGATTGTCGCCGCCGGATTCGATGAACACTATGTCGAGGTCCGGGAATTTCCGGTTGAGATCGGCGATGGCCGCGAGATTGATCGAGGCGTCCTCGCGGATGGCGGTATGCGGGCAGCCGCCGGTTTCCACGCCGACGATGCGATCCGAGGTCAGCGCCTGCATGCGCACCAGCGCCTCGGCGTCTTCCTTGGTGTAGATATCGTTGGTCACCACGGCGACGGAGAAATTCTCCCGCATGGCCTTGCAGAGCTTTTCCGTCAGCGCCGTCTTGCCGGAGCCGACAGGCCCGCCGATTCCGATGCGAAGAGGTCCGTTGCGCGAAGTCATAGCAAATATCCCAGGGTCAAGATGATGAAGAACAGGCCAAGCACGAGGCAAAGCGGCGAATAGTATTTGCGATCGAGGCGGGCGAAGGGCTGTTCGGGCGTCAACCGGCGCCAGCGATCGGTGTAGCCGGCGATGCCGCGTGCGAGGAAGACGGCCGTCAGCACGATGCCACCGAGCCCGACGAACCAGTTCGGCACCGGCAGCCATGCCCATTCGGCGAGCATCAGCGCCCAGAACCCGGCGAGCAGCGCCGCAACGGAAACTAGCAGTGTTGCTGGCTTTCCCGGCATCAGGTCACGGCGCTTGAAGCCAGTCACCATCCGCGACAATTCCGCCGCATCCGCCGCAGGGAAGGTCAAACCCATCGCCCAGGCAAAATGCAACGCGGCGATCACGGCAAGGATCAGGAAGGTGAGGGCCGCGATCAAGGTCATGAGCGGAACAGCCTCGTGTGGATGGTCTCATGCTTGATCGCCATCAGGTCCGCCATCATGGTGGCACTTCCGAGATCATCAAGCGTCGAGCGGCTCGCACATGCCGCGACGTCGAGAATATCAGGCTCCAGTGCGGCGAGCATGGCCACGCCCTGCCGTTGGCCGAGCACGCTCAGGCGGATGCCTGATGAAACGAACTGGGATGTCAGCGCGTGGAGATAGGCGGCGAGTGTCCCTTCGAGAGGCACGCCGTTTGCGGCGGCAACGGCGCCTACAGCAATGCAATAGGGCGTCATATGATCCAGCACGGCGAGCACCGGGTGCGGCCAGGCACCAGCTGCCTCCAGGAACGCTCCGCCCTGGGCGGTGATTTCGAGATGCCGTTCGGCCGAACCTGCAAGTGCGGTCGCCAGCTCGGCAGTCGCTGCAAGACGTGGCAGGTCTTCGTAGGCCTGCCACGCTTCCGACAGAAGCACGGCATCGTTCCAGATCGCGCCATTCCGGAGCAAGGTTTCGAGCCACTGCTGAAGCTCGCCGGCATCCGTGACGATCCCTTCGCGCACGGCCGCTTCCAGACCGCCCGAATAGGCAAACGCACCCACCGGGAATGCCGGCGACAGCCAGGTCATCAGCCGCAACAGCGATTGCGTGTCGTGCTCAATGGTCATGATCGTGGTGATCGTGCGATCCATGGTCGTGCGACCCGTGTCCGTGGGACGCGTGACTGTGATAGGCGCCATGCACCGGATGAAACGGTTCGACGACTTCGGTCACGACGGCGCCGAGGCCGGCGAGCATGGACTGGATCACGTGATCGCGCTCGATCAGGATGCGGCCTTCCTCGATCTGGGTCGCGAGATGGCGGTTGCCGAGATGCCAGGCGAGTTCCATCTGGTGGACGAGGTTGCGCGCCTTGATTTCCAACAGTTTCTCGTCGGCGGCGATGACTTCGACGTGGCCGCCACCCTCCAGCGCCAGCAGGTCGCCATGTTCAAGCACGACCGGTTCCTTGAGGTCGAGCATCACGACATCGTCGTGGACCATGTGCAGGAGCTTGCGGCGCAGATGGCGCTCGTCGTGGGTCAGGACCACGACGTCGATCGGCGGCTTGTCGGTGTGGCCGGGTTTTTCGATGCGTGTCGAGCGGTAGGGCATGCGCATTCCTCGCCTTGAATTCAGCGGTCATCTTCACCGCATTTCGCCACGGCTTGCAATGCGTAAAAGCGGAAGTTGGATTTACAGCCCGTTGGGGAAATAGCGGAGATAGATCTCATTGAGCCGGCCGTTGCGCGCAAGCGCGAGAAGCGCCGCGTCCATCGCGCGTGTGATCAGCGGCGTATCCTTGCTTGTGACCAGCGCCAATCCATCGCCGAAGAAGATCGACGAGTAATAATGATCGCCGAGGAAGTCGCAGCAATTGTTGGCATCCGGCGATTCCTGCCAGAAGGATAGCTGCAGGCCATCGCCGAAGGCAGCCTTGATCTCGCCCTTCTTGAGTGCCGCCAGCATTTCCTCCCGCTTCGGGAAAGTCTTTGGTTTGAGATCGGGGAAATAGGATGCCAGCATTGCCTCATGCGCCGTGCCCGCGACGATGCCTGTTTCGCCCGGTTTCAGGGCGGATGGCGTCTTCACTCCGGCAGCCGCATCCGAGCGAATGATGAAACGCGCGGGAAGCTGCATGAACACCCGGGAGAGTCCGAGATCGCGGCGTAGTTCGGGCGTGATGCGGACGCCCGCCGCGATCACTTCGCCGTCGCCCTTCTCCAACGCGGATCTCAGGTCCTTGTAGGGCACGGCCTCGATCTGGCAGCGCTCCAGCACCTCCAGTTCGCGGCAAATTTCGCGCGCCAGATCGACATGAAATCCCGAGAGCTTGCCGGATTGATCGATGAAGTTGAAAGGCGGAAAATCGACCGTCGTGAGAAACCGGATGCGCGGAACAGAGGCGAGGTCTGGTTTCTGCAATCTTTCCCGCGGGTCGAACATCAGCGGCAATGAAATCGCGTCGTTTTCCTGCGCTTTTGCCGGTTGCGCTGCCGGCAATTGCGAAAAAATACCGAGAGCCAGAGCCAAAACCCAAAAACAACGTGACACAACCGCTGGCTTCATGAATATTGTTTCCGGTTTTATTAAAACTTGTTGTGCGTTGGTCTGTGAAACTACATGGGCGACCGGGGGCGTGTCGACTACAATTCAGCGCGTGAAGGACCTTCCCGGGATCTCCGGCTTGAGGGCAAGGTCACCTCTTCCCTAAGCTTTATACAAGAAGAGAAAACCGATGAAGAGCGTTTTCTCCTGAAGCTCGGCTTTTCCAAGCCCTTCGTTGCGGCGATGAAGGCACGGGCATTCCAAAACGGCACAACAATTGAAACTGAACTGCTTGCCAGCGGCCAGGTGCGCGAGGATGCCTATTACGGCGCGCTAGCCAAGGTGCTCGGCTTGCGTTTCGTCCAGGAGATCGATGCGGGATCGGTGGTCGATAGCCCGGGCCTCGACAGCCAACTCCTCAAGCCTTCCATTCTTCGCTTGAGCCCGCCAATGGGCAGCCCGTTGACGCTTGTCGTTCCTGAAGCGAGAGATCTTGCGACCTGGCTCAGCCGGTTAAAGTCTTCGGAGACGTTGCGTTCGGCACTCGCCATCACGACGCCGTCCGTGCTTCGGCATGCTGTCTGGCGGGCAGGTGCCACCCGCCGGGTCGATACCGCGGCGGATCAGTTGTTTGATGCCAGCCCTGAACTCAGCGCGCGCTCGGTCCTGACGGGCGGGCAGGGTTTCCTCGCCGGCTTCATGCTGATGGCATATCTCTGCTGTCTCCTATTGTTTCCCTTGGCAACACTGCATGTTTCGCACGTCGCGCTGTCATCGGCGTTCTGCATCCTGATCGTGTTGCGGGCGCTCGCGATCAAGCGTGCGCCCAAGCCTAAGCCGCTCGCATCGCTGGCCGAGGACTCGAACCTGCCGGTCTACACCGTGCTTGCGGCCCTCTACCGGGAAAAAGAGGTCGTGCCGCAACTCGTCAATTCGTTGCTGCGCCTCGACTGGCCGACGTCGAGACTGGATATCAAACTGATCTGTGAGGCCGGCGACCGCGAGACGATAGACGCGTTGGAGACGATGGAACTGCCGCCACATTTCGAGATCGTCGAAGTGCCGGATCGCATGCCGCGCACCAAGCCGAAGGCGCTCAACTACGGACTTGCTGGTGCGAGAGGCGAATTCGTCGTGATCTTTGACGCGGAGGATCGCCCGCATGCCGATCAGTTGCTTGAAGCATACCGCCATTTCAAGGATGGCTCGCCCGATCTCGCCTGCCTGCAGGCGCCACTCATCATTTCCAATGCCGGCGAGAGTTGGCTATCCGCTCTATTCGCGCTGGAATATTCCGGTCTCTTCCGCCGGCTTTTGCCGTTCCTCGGTGCTCACCACCAGCCGATGCCGCTCGGCGGCACGTCGAACCACTTCCGCGGTCTTATGTAGCAAAAGCACCAAGGCGGGAGACCGCTGATGGGTAAGGCTTTGTTCGTTTCCGCCGCTGCGCTTTTAATCGGACTGGTTTATCTCGCCTTCGGTGCGGAATCGAAGGCAATTATCAACATCTCCGGCGACGATCTGAGCGACGGTTTTATAAAGCACAATCTCGGAGCAGATTTCCGTAAAATGCGGGACGTTGAAGACGTCACGATATTCGCATCGACCGATCAGAAAGACCCTAAGCGTTCCCTGTTCAATGCCTACGAGCGTGCCAGGGCTCAAAATTCGGAATTCACTGAGGCTCGTTTGACCTGGCCCGAGTGTTCCTGTCGAAACGTTCCCTTTGTCAGCGCCAACAATCGATTTACCCGCCAAGTTCTCGGCGGCTGGGCCAATTTGAAGGTGGATACCTGGACTTACGGCGCGGGCGGGTGTTTGACCACTATTCTCCCATCTGGAGTTTATCTTAATGCCTTTGAACGCTGGACCCACACCGTCGCTATCAAAGAGGAAGGCCTTAAGGCTCATGTAAGCCCTGATCTGCGCTTGGCCTATGTCACGGGTGACCTCTACAGCATCCTGAGCGGCCCTATTGGCTTGTCGAGTGAGCCACAAAGTGACCAACAAGAGGATGGTGCCGGCGCCGACCAAGAGGGTAGACCAGAGAGCGTAATCAGCCATTCTCTGGGTGGCTTCATTCATGGCCTGCGTGGCAGAATTCATGCCCTGTTGGGCGATCAGGTCTTCTTTCTCGCGCTGGCGAGCTTCTTCCTCTTGCCGTTCGCGGGTATCGGCGGCGGCCTTATTCTCGATCACGTTGACCGGAACAGAAAACGGAAGCTGGTAGGATGGTGCCTGCTTTGCGTCTGCGCTCCGCTCGGGCTGGGTGGCCTGATCCTGTGCTTGCCCTAACGAGCAAACAGAGATCAATCCAAGTGCAAGGATGATGACCCTATAGCGCTTAAGCATTGGAGTAAGAACGCCGCTGTGAATTTGCCCCTAGAAAGCTTATTCCGCACGTTCACTTCCTTCTCGTCAACTCCTATTTGTGCCAGCTTCTCAACTAGCGCGGCGTAGGTGACGCCCTTGCGCTTCAATTCCGCCTTCAGGAGGTTGGCGGCGAGCATTTCATAGTCCGTCTTTTCTGCCATGTATCACCTGTGATGCAAAATGTATCGCATATGATGATATAAGCACTTTACAAAGCCCGGTCAACGCACTATATCCGATACATACGTAACGGATATGATGACAATGGCGCAGCACTTTCTACTCTCGGCAGAAGCCCGCTCCCTCTCCCTGAAGGAAATCTACAAGGGTGGAGAAGACAAGGCCTATGCAACGTTCTGCAAGCTGCGCTGGGAAGACACGCAAGGCGAGCCCGTTTGCCCCAAGTGCGGCTGCCTGGATAGCTACATCATCAGCACCCGCCGCAAGTTCAAGTGCGCTGCATGCTCCGCTCAGTTCTCGGTTACATCCGGCACGATTTTCGCCAGCCGCAAGATGGCCTTCACCGATCTGCTGGCCGCGATCTGCATCTTCGTCAACGCGGTGAAGGGCCTTTCCGCCCTCCAGTTCTCGCGTGACCTTTGCGTTCAATACAAGACAGCTTGGGTTCTCGCCCACAAGCTCCGCGAAGCTCTTGCCGCCGAAACCGAGTTCGCAACCCTTGACGGCGAAGTCGAGATTGATGGTGCCTATTTCGGTGGCCACGTTCGCCCTGAGAACCGCAAGGAAGACCGTAAGGACCGTCGCCTGAAGAAGAACCAGTCAGACAAGCGCCGCGTCGTGGTGGCGTTGCGTGAACGTGATGGCCGCACACTTACATTCGTCCGCAACTCGGAAGCCGATGGCGTCGATATCGCCAAGGAACGCATTGACGCCGACTCCATCGTGTACGCCGACGAAGCCACGCATTGGGATATCCTCGATATGAACTTCGATACGGGCCGCATCAATCACAGCGAAGCCTACAGCGACCGCAACGGCAAGCACACCAATTGGGTTGAAAGCTACTTCTCACGCCTTCGTCGCATGGTTTCTGGCCAGCATCACCACGTATCGCACAAGTACCTATATCAGTACGCCAATCACGCTGCATGGTGCGAGGATCATCGCCGCCGTTCGAACGGTGGCAATGCCGCTGGCATCCTTGGTGCTGCGCTTGACCACCCGGTTAGCCGCACTTGGAAGGGCTATTGGCAGCGTGCCAACTGATGGATTCACTTCTGGCGCAATTCGCGCTATATGTTCCTTCATGAATTATATTCCGTCCATTCCAGACTGGTTCAAAACGCGAAAAGCTGCGCAAGTCGCAGCCTTTTTTGCTGCGATGTCTGGCGGCAAAATTAATATTCTTAAGGTAGTGAAGCTTATCTATCTGTCCGACAGATTGAGCATGGAGCGCAGGGATGCGCCCATTACAAATGACCAATATGTCTCCATGGATTTTGGTCCGGTCAATTCGTCAACGTACAACTACATGAAAGGTCTTGCCGACCACGGGCAAGACGAATGGCATGAGTTTATCGGCATCAGGAACGGCAACGATCTCCCTCTTTCGCGTGAGATATCAATCGGCGACGACTTGGATGAATTGAGCCGATCCGAGGTCAAAATCCTTTATGAGGTATGGGAGAAATTCGAGGATATAGACCGCTTTGATCTAGCGGAATGGACGCATGAATTTTGCCCAGAATGGGTTTTCCCGCACGGAAGTTCTATCCCTATCGATTACGCCACAATCTTCGCAAAGCTGGGTAAGAGCGATCCGGTTTCTTTAGCCGAAGACTTACAGGCGGAGCGTCGTTTGACCGCTGAACTAGCTGCTGAGAAATGAGCTACGAGCCCTATCGAAAGGCTGGTATTTTAATCCCGTTCAACGAGGTCCATCATCTATTTGCGGTGATGAACAACAAATGTTCTGGCAACCTCTGTCTTACGATCATGATAACCAGCATAAAAGAGGGAAAATATCACGATCCGGCGTGCGTCCTGAATGTCGGGGATCACCCGTTCATAGATCGCCCAAGTTATCTTCTGTACCGCATGGCAGAAACTTTGAACGCGGGAAAGATTTCGCGATTGGTTGGCAACAACTACTACATACCGAAAGACAACTTCCCAAACGATACTTTCGCTCGAATAACGGCGGGGATTTACTCGTCCGATGATACTCCGCAGCGCATAGCTAGGTATGCTACCGTGAACGCGATTTAAGTTCTTCGTTCCCAACTCAGGTTGCCCTTTGTATCGGCAACCGATCTAACCAGCCCTTCGGCCTTCATTGACCGGAGGGCTTTGCTTACCCGCTTGGTCAACTCAGATAGGTACTTGCGATCTCTCGCGTCGTTACCTTGCATGGTAACAATCTCCCGCGCGATATCCCGACTGCTTACAGGCTCTGTAGCGTGCCGTAGCTCGCCCATGATGGCCTTGGATAGCTCGCCCCTGCCGAAGATCACTTCCCGCTTCTGGCGGGGCATGGCGGCGTCCAGATCGCCCGTATAGCCAAGCGTGCCCAAAACCCTGTCCACTGCCCCGATATCGTTCTTGATCTCGGCAAGCCTGTCGCGGATGCGCTCGGCTTCGTTGAATAGCTCGGCTCTCTTGGCAAGCAATCCACTAATCGTATGGTCGTACGTGTCAGTTCTCGCAACTCTCACGATAGACTCTCTATGATTTTGTGATAGTATTATTTCGCGCATGACGCGCATTCAGGGGAGGAATAGCATGCCGAAGAAATCGCCGTGGCACTCCATCAAGCAGAGCGTTCACCACAACAACACGAACTGCAACACTGGCAACAACATCGAGAAAGAGAACCTCCGAACAGGTGACGGCGGGAAGCCCATTTGTTCCGAATGTTCGAAACTCAATCAGGCCGGAAAGTAATTTCCCACCACGGGCCGGTTGGCTCCCCGTCATTGATCGGCCATATGCGCCGAAGCTCTGACGGATGCAGGTCGTTTTGCATTGCCGCAGCGAGCGCCTTGAAGCCCACGCTGCGGTCGCCATGAAACCGCACTGTGGGTTCATGGAACGCGTGACCCTCGCCACCCTCGCACGATTCAAACGTCTCAATCCCCACTGATAGCAGCAATTCGACATG
This sequence comes from Rhizobium sp. LjRoot254, assembly GCF_964254105.1. Classification (NCBI taxonomy): domain Bacteria; kingdom Pseudomonadati; phylum Pseudomonadota; class Alphaproteobacteria; order Hyphomicrobiales; family Rhizobiaceae; genus Rhizobium; species Rhizobium sp. LjRoot254. The sequence goes on from NZ_CAXUSM020000001.1 coordinate 436,792, forward strand.
CGGCTTTATCCCTGCATCCAACTGATTATCTTGGCGGGGATCGTACCCTTCTGTGGCCATTAAAGCCTCTGCTTTCTTGGTGCTTTTGCTACATAAGACCGCACTTCCGTACCGATGTGCTTAGGGCGGTCGGCGCTTGGGATCCGTATAACGTGACGGAAGACGCCGATCTCGGCATGCGCCTTTATCGCCTCGGCTATCACGCCGAGATGCTGACGCGCTATACGGTAGAGGACGCCCCGACCGACCGCGCCGCCTGGCTTGGCCAGAGGACCCGCTGGTTTAAAGGTTGGATGCAGACATGGCTGGTCCTCATGCGCACGCCAGTGAAGTTGAGCGGTGAACTCGGCTTGCGAGCAACCATCATGTTTCATGTCCTGGTTACCGGCATGCTGGTTTCCGCGCTTGGCCACCCACTGATCCTGTTCTTCATCGCGGTGACGATGTGGAGCCTTGTCTTTGCACCGCATGCGACATCGTTCGAGATCGGCATGTTGTGCCTCGATTGGTTCAACGTGATCGCGGCCTATACGATCTTCATGCGACTGGGCTGGGAAGCCATGGGCTGGAACGAGCGCATGCGTGTCGGCATCAAATGGCGCTACGTGCCGGCCTACTGGATGCTCATGTCCTTTGCCGCCTGGAAGGCGGTGATCGAACTGCGGCGTAATCCATTCTCCTGGAACAAGACTTCGCATAAGCCGAGTACACGGTTGCAAAAATCCGGTGGTTGAACCATGCGCTAGTGCAGCTTTTTGTTGACTGATATCAAGACCTGATGAATATCATTGCCTTGTAAATAGGCAACCGTCGGGGGACTTCATGCTCAAGAAACTCTTCGCCGAATTCATCGGTACGTTCTGGCTCGTTTTCGGGGGATGCGGCAGCGCCGTCATCGCGGCGGGTTTTCCCGAACTCGGGATAGGCTTCGTCGGCGTCTCCTTCGCCTTCGGCCTCACGGTCTTGACCATGGCCTATGCCGTAGGCGGCATATCAGGCGGCCATTTCAATCCCGCCGTATCGATCGGGCTGACGGCGGCCGGGCGGTTCCCCGCAGCGAGCCTGCCGGGCTACATCATCGCGCAGGTGGTCGGCGCCGTGGTCGCGGCGCTGATGCTCTATCTGATCGCCAGCGGCAAGGCCGGCTGGGTGCCGGGCGGATTTGCCTCGAACGGCTATGGCGAACATTCGCCGGGTGGCTATTCGATGCTGTCGGCATTCATTGCCGAGGCGCTGCTGACCTTCATGTTCCTGCTGATCATCCTCGGCTCGACGCACGGCCGCGCGCCGACCGGCTTCGCCCCGATCTCCATCGGTCTCGGATTGACGCTGATCCACCTGATCTCGATCCCGCTGACCAATACGTCGGTCAACCCGGCGCGCTCGACCGGCGTGGCGTTCTTTGCCGAAGGTGGATGGGCGCTGCCGCAGCTCTGGTTATTCTGGGTGGCACCAATCCTCGGCGCCGCGATCGCCGGGATTGTCTGGAAAGCGCTTGGCGAGACTGAGTGATCTGAAGTCTGGCGACCGAGCCGGTCTCGGTCGCCTTGCTCAGAACAAAAAGTACCGCTGCGCCATCGGCAGTACCGTCGCCGGTTCGCATGTCAGCAGCACGCCATCCGCACGGACTTCATAGGTTTCGGGATCGACCTCGACATGCGGTGTCAGGTCGTTGTGGATCATCGACTTCTTGTTGATGCCGCTGCGGGTGTTCTTCACCGCCAGCAGCTTCTTGGCGACCCCGAGCCGGCTGACGATCCCGGCATCGAGCGACGCCTGCGACACGAAAGTCACCGAGGAATTGGTGCGCAGCTTGCCGTAGGCGGCGAACATAGGCCGGTAGTGCATCGGCTGCGGTGTCGGGATCGAGGCGTTCGGATCGCCCATCGGGGCTGCGGCGATCGAGCCGCCGAGTAGTACCATATCAGGTTTCACGCCGAAGAAGGCTGGCGACCAGAGCACGAGATCGGCGCGTTTTCCCACCTCGATGGAACCAATTTCGTGGCTGAGACCCTGGGCGATCGCCGGATTGATCGTGTATTTGGCGATGTAGCGCTTGACGCGGGCATTGTCGTTGTCGCCGGTTTCTTCCTTCAGCGGCCCGCGCTGGCGCTTCATCTTGTCTGCGGTCTGCCATGTACGGATCGCTACTTCGCCGACCCGGCCCATGGCCTGGCTGTCTGAGGAGACGATCGAAAAGGCGCCCATGTCGTGCAGGATATCCTCGGCTGCGATGGTCTCCTTACGGATGCGGCTTTCGGCGAAGGCGATGTCTTCCGGGATCGAGGGCGACAGGTGGTGGCAGACCATCAGCATGTCGAGATGCTCGGCCAATGTGTTGACGGTGTAAGGCCGGGTCGGATTGGTCGAGGAGGGGATGACGTTCAGCGAGCCGCAGACCTTGATGATATCGGGCGCGTGGCCGCCGCCGGCGCCTTCGGTGTGGAATGCGTGGATCGTGCGCCCCCGGATCGCGTCGATTGTGTCCTCGACGAAGCCGCTCTCGTTGAGCGTATCGGTGTGGATCATCACCTGGATGTCCAGTTCGTCGGCGACCGTCAAGCAGTTATCGATCGCCGCCGGCGTCGTGCCCCAATCCTCATGCAGCTTCAGGCTCGATGCGCCGGCAAGCACCATTTCCACCAATGGCGCGGGTAGCGACGCATTGCCCTTGCCGGCGAGCGCCAGATTCATCGGGAAAGCATCGAAACTCTCGATCATCCGCTCGATATGCCAGGCGCCGGTGCAGGTGGTGGCCAGCGTGCCATGCGCCGGACCGGTGCCACCGCCGAGCATGGTGGTGACGCCGCTCATCAGCGCTTCCTCGATCTGCTGCGGGCAGATGTAGTGGATATGCGCATCCATGCCGCCAGCCGTCAGGATCTTGCCTTCGCCTGCTATGGCTTCCGTTGAGGGACCGATGATGATGGTGATGCCCGGCTGGGTATCGGGATTGCCCGCCTTGCCGATCGCGGCGATCCGGCCGTCCTTCAGACCGACGTCAGCCTTCACTATGCCCCAGTGGTCGATGATCAGCACATTGGTGATGACCGTATCGACGGCGCCCTCGGCGCGCGTCGCCTGGCTCTGGCCCATGCCGTCGCGGATGACCTTGCCGCCGCCGAACTTCACCTCTTCGCCATAGGTGGTGAAATCCTTTTCGACCTCGACGAAGAGTTCGGTATCGGCGAGCCTGAGCTTGTCGCCGGTCGTCGGCCCGAACATCGAGGCATAGGCGGCGCGGGACATCTTGTAGGACATGGTTCAGGCTCCTGAAGCGAAATGTCTGGAGGGATTGGCGATGAGGCGGACGAGTTTGTTAACGGCGATCAGGTGATCCACCCATTGCCGCTCGGCATCCCAGGGGTGCCATTCCCAGCCCTGGTGGCCGAAGCCGGCGAGAAACAGTTCATCGCCGGGCCGGCGATAATGGGCGAGGAATTCGGCGATCACGATCGCGCCGCTTGAAGGCACGACATAAGGCGCCGGGTCGAAGGCCGCGAGATCGTGGTCGACTGCCTCATGAGTGGAGGCCGGAATGATATGGAAATCCTTGCCGTTCTGGCGGGCATAGTCGGCAAAGCCGTCGGTGTAGTCGTCGCAGAAATCGTCGAGTTCGGGATGGGTTTGCGCAAGGGGTGCGCGCATGGCTGCAAATTTCTGTGGGTCACGGACGCACCAGATGGATGAGGCGAGCCAGACAGCCTTGTTGCATGACCAGCCGGCACCTTCGAGCATGGCCTTTCCGGGGCGGCCGGTATTGCAGACCGCGACGATGTCGGTCCTGCCGCCACCGGCGCCCACCGAACGGCAGTCGTTGAAGCGGATCACTAGATCGGCGGAATCTATGACGTCGGCAAGACCTTCGCCGATCTCTCCATTGCCGACGATCACGATCCGACGTGCCATCAGTTCCCCATGCCTTGAATGAGTTCGCGCAGTTCCTTGGTACGGGCGGTGGTCATGGTTGCCTGGCAGCCGCTGATGAGCATGCCTTGCATGGAACCTCCAACGGCTTCGTAGCCGACGCCATCGCAATGGCCGTCGCGATAGTCGATCCAGGCGCGCTGGGCTTTCTTGAGCGCCTTGACCGCGCCGACATAGACTGGGTTTATTTCGGCCGCTTCCTTATCCGCCTCTTCCTGACTCTTGAGCGCCTGCTTGTAGACCGCGTTGAGTTCCTTGTCGGCCTTCTCGAAATCCTGGTAGGCGCACTGGTTCATATCCGCCTGCGTCACGGCATTGGCGCAGTCGACAGGCGGATCTTCCTGGGCCAGGGCGCATGTCGCGCCGGTTAGCAGCAGTGCCAAAATGACAAGCCTCTTCATTCCAGATCTCCCGTTGATTTTCTTGTTTTAGAGCTTCCCCATCACCTGCTGGCGGAAGCCGTAGACTTCGCGCTTGCCTGCGAGCGGGATCAACTGAACCGTCCGCTTCTGGCCGGGCTCGAAGCGCACGGCCGTGCCCGAGGGGATGTCGAGCCGCATGCCGCGCGCCTTGTTGCGGTCGAAATCGAGGCCCTTGTTGGTCTCGAAGAAATGATAATGCGAGCCGACCTGGATCGGACGGTCGCCGGTATTGGCGACGTCGATCGTGGTGGTCGGGGCGCCGACATTGAGTTCGATTTCGCCTGGGGCGGCTATCAGTTCACCGGGGATCATGGTTGTTCCTCTTCAAGCGGCTTTTTGCGGCGCGCAGCCTTCGGCCTTCAGGATACGTTTGGTGGAGGCGGGATATTTGGCGAGCATGGCGGCCGGGCGGATCGGCCTGCTAGTGAAATTACCGCCGCAGTTCGGGCAGGTGCCCCCGAGCGCGGTTTCCGCGCAATCGGCGCAGAATGTGCACTCGAAGGTGCAGATCATCGCATCGGTGGCATCCGGCGGAAGATCCTTGTCGCAGCATTCGCAATTGGGTCGCAGGTCGAGCATGGCGCAACCTCAGCGGATCGGTTCATGGACGGTCACCAGCTTGGTGCCGTCGGGGAATGTGGCTTCCACCTGCACGTCATGGATCATTTCGGCGATGCCCTCCATGACCTGCGCGCGGGTGACGACATGCGCGCCAGCCTCCATGAGATCGGCCACTGAACGACCATCGCGGGCGCCTTCGACGACAAAGTCGGAGATCAGCGCGATCGCCTCGGGATAGTTGAGCTTGACGCCGCGCTCGAGCCGCCGGCGGGCCACCATGGCGGCCATTGAAATCAGCAGCTTGTCTTTTTCACGGGGAGTGAGGTTCATGAATGGCTCCGCAATGATCAGGCATCATATTCAAGGGCTTGGGCAACACAGCGCAATACGCCAAATGACGGTGTGTGCACCGACGTCAGAGGTTCCACACTTTCGGCGCGGGCTCACCATTTCGCAAGAGCGAAATGGCCGGGATCAGTATTTTTCTCAGCTCGAAACCCTCCGATGCGACGAGGCGCACGATGAGCTTGCCGCTCCAATGGCTGACGCCTGCGAGATGGTCTCCGAGCAGTGCGCGCAGCTTCGGCAGCAGGGCTTCCGCATGGTCACCGACATAGAGCAATGTCGCGAATGCCTGATGACCGGACAGCGATGCGCGGCCTCCCAGAAGGTTCTGGATATCGCCGGCGAAATGCACATCCTCGGCGTGGATCAGCTTGCCTGCGCGGCGTATGCGCCAGCGATCGCGGAAGCTTCCGCTCCGCACCATCTCGCCCATCGCCTTGCGACCGATGAGAACGGCTTCCAGCGCGATCAATTCGGCGTCCTCGGCGAGATCGACATCGAGTGTGCGGCTCAAAGCGCTCTGGTTGAACAGGATCGTCTCCTGCGGCAGCCAGTGCAGTCTGGCGCCCGATGCCGCAGACAGTCGCGACGCGATGTGGGCCTCGCCGCCCGAGGACTTATAGATGCGTTCGCAGGCTTGGGTCGTGACGGTGACCGAGGTGTTCTCGCCCGCCGCGACCTCCCATGCGATACGGTCGCCGCCGGTCAGGCCACCCGACGTGTTAATCAGCACCGCTTCCATCCTGCCGTCATAGGATTCTGGAATGCGGATCTTGGCGGCGCTCTCCTGATAAAAGACGTCGAGGCGGGTGCGGCCGTCTACGTTTTTGGTGGCGAGCCGGGCGATGCCCTTGGTGCGCTGGGGGAGGACGTCGAGGTTGGGAGCGAGCATCAAGAGCACCCCCCTCTGTCACTTCGTGACATCTCCCCCTCAAGGGGGGAGATTGTTTGGAGGGCAAGGCGGCGCCACATCCGATCTCCCCCCTTGAGGGGGAGATGCCCGGCAGGGCAGAGGGGGGTAAGCAACATGCTCAGTTCCAAACTACACCGTCAAATGCCGTCGCGCTTCAGCCGTGTCCAGCGTCTCGGCGGGACCTTCATGCACGATCTCGCCGCGGTCCATGATGTAGACATGGTCGGCGAGTTCGCGGCAGAAATCAAGATATTGCTCGACCAACAGGATCGCCATGCCCGTAGAGTCACGCAGATATTTGATCGCCCGGCCGATATCCTTGATGATCGATGGCTGGATACCCTCCGTCGGCTCGTCGAGCACGAGGATGCGCGGCCGTGTCACCAGCGCCCGTCCGATGGCGAGCTGCTGCTGCTGGCCGCCCGACAGATCGCCGCCACGCCGGCCCAGCATGCTGTTGAGGATCGGAAAGAGGCTGAATATGTCGTCGGGAATGCTGCGATCGGCGCGCTTGAGAGGCGCATAGCCGGATTCGAGATTTTCCTTCACGGTCAGCAGCGGGAAGATCTCCCGTCCCTGCGGCACATATCCGATGCCGAGCTTGGCACGATTGTAAGGCGCCATGCCGTTGAGTTCCTTGCCCTCGAAGCTCACCTTGCCTGATGACAGCGGATGCTGGCCGGTGACGGCGCGGAGGAGGGAGGATTTGCCGACGCCGTTGCGGCCGAGAACGCAGGTGATCTTGGCCATCTCGGCCTTGATGGTGATTCCGCGTAGCGCCTGGGCGGCACCATAGTGCAGGTTGGCGTTTTCGACCGCTAGCATCTCATTCCCCTTTACAAGTCAATTGAGCAAAGCCCTCTTCAGTTTCTGGAGGACGTCGGCCTGCTGTATGGTTCGCTCGCCGCCGACATCGGCGATGTCCTCTGCCATCGAGATCAACTGCCGGCGTTCGCGGTCATCGAGTGCATTGAGCCACAGGTCCCGGAAGCGGCGAAGCGGATCGTCGATATTGACCACGCTATTGGCCGTCCAGTCGGCGAAGATCAGCACCTCGTCCATGTCCTTGGCGTCGATGATATCCTTCATCCGCTCGCGGATGATCGCCTTCGCGATATCCTTCTGCATCGGCTTTTCATTTGCCAGCGTCAGCAGGAACACCACGGCCGCGATCGCCGGGTTCTGGATCGAGGCGAGCGGCGCCGCCTCGGCCTTCTTGCGGAACTGCCGGCGGTTGAAGGCGCCGCGTATCCGCTCGACCGAGTCGATGATCTCGCTTCCCGCTTCCTTCACCATCTTCAATCGCCACCACCACACGGCCGCACCAGCGGCCACCATCAAGAGGACACCAAGAAAAGGCATGTTGAAACTCCAATGAGGAAAGGTTGCATCAGTTTGAAGCCTATTTCTCATTGACGTTCAATTGCCGTTTTCTATTTCCGCTCACCGTCCAAGATAATTCTCGATCACCTTCGGATCGGCGCTGACGAAGTCGATCGAGCCTTCCGCCAGAACCGAACCTTCCGCCAGGCATGTGACCTTGACGCCGAGATCGCGGATGAAGCCCATGTCGTGCTCGACCACCACCACCGACCGCGTCTTGGCGATGTCTTTCAGCAGGATCGCGGTTTCGGCCGTCTCCGCGTCCGTCATGCCGGCAACCGGCTCGTCAACCAACAGAAGCTTGGGCTCCTGCGCCAGCAGCATGCCGATCTCCAGCCATTGTTTCTGGCCGTGGCTGAGATTGGCGCCGTAGTCATCCTTGCGATGGGTCATGCGGACGATCTCGAGGATTTCCTCGATACGCTCCTTGTCGGCCGCCGAGAGTGTGTAGAAGAGCGTGCCGAAGACGCCGCGGCTGCGGTTGAGCGCCAGTTCGAGATTGTCCCAGACGGTGTGGCTTTCGAACACCGTCGGCTTCTGGAACTTGCGGCCGATACCGAGCTGGGCAATCGCCGCCTCGTCCATCTTGGTCAGGTCGACATCACCGTTGAAATACACCTCGCCGGAATCGGGCCGCGTCTTGCCGGTGATGATGTCCATCATCGTCGTTTTGCCGGCGCCGTTAGGGCCGATGATGGCGCGCAACTCGCCCGGCTCGACGACGAAGGAAAGCGAATTGAGCGCCTTGAAGCCATCGAAGGACACCGACACGCCATCGAGATAGAGGATGCTCTTGGGCTTCATTTCCTTGTTGACGGCGTTCATTCTGCGGCTCCCGGTTCGGCGATGGCGGCTGGCATATCAACCACGCGGGATTTTTCCTTGGCTGCGGCGGCGGAATATTCCTTCCGGCGTGCCATGAACTGCTGGTATGTGCCGACGATGCCCTTGGGCAGGAACAGCGTGACCAGCACGAAGAGCGCGCCCAACGCGAACAGCCATACTTCGGGGAAGGCGCCGGTGAAGAAGGTCTTGCCGGCATTGACCAGCACCGCGCCGATAATCGGTCCGATCAACGTGCCGCGCCCGCCGACCGCCGTCCAGATGACGACCTCGATCGAATTGCCCGGCTCGAATTCGCCGGGATTGATGATGCCGACCTGCGGCACGAACAGTGCCCCGGCAATGCCAGCCATCATGGCCGAGACGACGAAGGTGAAGAGCTTGATGTTCTCGACGCGGTAACCGAGGAACCTTGTGCGGCTTTCGGCATCGCGGACGCCGATCAGCACCTTGCCGTATTTCGACCGCACAATCGCCGAGGAGATCAACAGGCAGACCGCCAGCATGATGGCGGTGGCCGCGAAGAGCGAGGCGCGGGTGCCGTCGGCCTGCACCGAATAGCCCAGGATTTCCTTGAAATCTGTCAGGCCGTTATTGCCGCCGAAACCCATGTCGTTGCGGAAGAAGGCGAGCAGCAGGGCGTAGGTCATGGCTTGTGTGATGATCGAGAGATAGACGCCGTTGACGCGGGAGCGGAAGGCGAACCAGCCGAAGATGAAAGCCAGCAGGCCGGGCACCACGACCACCATCAGCGCCGCAAACCAGAACATGTCGAAGCCGTGCCAGAACCACGGCAGTTCCTTCCAGTTCAGGAACACCATGAAGTCGGGCAGGATGGGGTTGCCATAAACGCCGCGCGGTCCGATCTGGCGCATCAAATACATGCCCATGGCATAGCCGCCGAGCGAGAAGAACGCCGCATGGCCGAGCGAGAGGATGCCGCAATAGCCCCAGACCAGATCGAGCGTCAGCGCCAAGAGCGCATAGGTCAGGTATTTGCCCATCAGGCTCATGACATAAGTCGGGATGCGGAACGGGCTATCGACCGGCAGCAGCAGGTTGGAGGCGGGCACCAGCACGGCAACGGCCAGGATGATGGCGATCGCGATGATGATACGCTGGTCGAGTGCGCGGAGAAGAAAGCCGGTAATCATGCTTCAATCGCCCTTCCCTTGAGTGCGAAGAGACCGCGCGGCCGCTTCTGGATGAAAAGGATGATGAGGACGAGGACAAGGATCTTGCCGAGCACGGCGCCGACCGTCGGTTCGAGGAACTTGTTGAGGATGCCGAGCGACAGCGCGCCGACCAGCGTGCCCCAGAGATTGCCGACGCCGCCGAACACCACGACCATGAAGCTGTCGATGATGTAGGACTGGCCGAGATTGGGCGACACATTGTCGATCTGGCTGAGTGCAACGCCCGCGATGCCGGCGATACCCGAGCCGAGTGCGAAGGTGAAGGCATCGACCCATGGTGTGCGGATGCCCATCGACGAGGCCATGCGCCGGTTCTGGGTCACTGCCCGCATCTGCAGGCCAAAAGGCGAGCGCTTCATCAGCGCCAAGAGCGCGAAGAAGACCGAAAGCGAGAACAACACGATCCACATCCGGTTCCAGGTGATGGTCATGCCGCCGAGCGGGAAGGAACCGGACATCCATGAGGGATTGCCGACTTCCTGGTTGGTCGGGCCGAAGATCGAGCGGATCAGTTGCTGCAGGATGAGCGAGATGCCCCAGGTGGCGAGCAGCGTTTCCAGCGGACGGCCATAGAGGAAGCGAATGACGCCGCGCTCGAGGATTAATCCGACGGCACCGGTAACGATGAAGGCGACGGGAAGGGCGATCGCGAGCGACCAGTCGAACAGACCGGGGAAATTGTCACGGACGATGTCCTGCACCACGAATGTCGAGTAGGCGCCGAGCATAACCATTTCGCCATGCGCCATGTTGATAATGCCCATGACGCCGAAGGTTATCGCGAGCCCGATCGCGGCAAGCAGCAGCACCGAGCCGAGCGAGATGCCGTACCAGACATTTTGGCCGAGGTCCCAGAAGGCCAGCGTGCTCTGAATTTTGGCGATTGCCGTGTCGAGATCAGGTTTCAGTGCGGCGTCGAGTGACGGTGCCGCGGACATCAGAATGCCGACTGCATCGCGCCCGCCGACCTTTTCGCCGATCATCGCGATTGCCGCGCGCTTCTCGTCGTCACCACGATCGGAGGTCAGGATGGAAACGGCGCGCGCGGTCTCCATGCGGGTCTTGACGGCGGCATCGGTTTCCTTGGCGATGGCTGTTTCGAGCAGGCCGAGATTTTCGGCGCTCGGGGACTTGAGGACGGCGTCGGCCGCCTGGAGGCGCACGTTGCGGTCATCGCTCAACAATGTCAGGCCGCCGAGCGCGGAGCGGATGGTGCGGCGCAGACTGTTGTTGACGCGGATCTTGGTCAGCGCGCCCTTGGCTTCCTCGCCGACGACCTCGCCCGTGAGCGGATCGATCAAGGTGAAATTGGCGCCGGCCGGCTTGGTCAGGAAAACGGTGTTGTCGGATTTGCGGAAATAGAGATCGCCTTCGCCGAGCGCGTCGAGCGCGGGAACCACCTTGGGATCGCCGGTCGAGGCCAGCGCCTGGACCTTTTCCGCCATCTGCGGAAGCTTAATGGTCGCCAGTTCGTTGATCTGGGTTTTCAGGTCATCGGCTGCAAAGCCGATCCGGCCGAACACCAGTATCACGAGGCATAAAGCCAGAAGGACGGTTTGCAGCGCGCGCGACATCTCGGGTCCAACTTTTCTCTGGTCTTGGAGATTTCTTGTGTCTTGAAAATTTCTTGGGTCTTGGAAAACAGAGCGGGCAGTTCGTCACTGCCCGCTCCGGATCTCATCCTTGGGGTAACAGGATGATCAGGAGCCCTTGCCGCCGCACTTGCCGGTGGCAACGTTGAAGTTGCCGCATGACATGGGCTTGCGCCAATCGGAGATCAGGTCCTTGGAGTCGGCCAGGTAGTCGGACCATTCGTCGCCGACGACGGCCGGGGTCTGCTGGACGATCTCGAACTGGCCGTCGGCCTGGATTTCGCCGATCAGCACGGGCTTGGTGATGTGGTGGTTCGGCATGACGGTGGAGGTGCCGCCCGAGAGGTTCGGAACCGAGACGCCGATGATGGCATCGAGAACCGGATCGGTGTCGGTGGTGCCGGCGGCCTCGACGGCCTTCACCCAGGCGTTGAAGCCGATATAGGCGGCTTCCATCGGGTCGTTGGTCACGCGCTTGTCGTTCTTGGTATAGGCTTTCCAGGTCTTGATGAACTCGGCATTGACCGGCGCATCGACGGACTGGAAGTAGTTCCAGGCAGCTAGGTGGCCGACGAGCGGGGCGGTGTCGAGGCCGGCCAGTTCTTCTTCGCCGACCGAGAAGGCGACGACCGGGATGTCTTCAGCCTTGATACCCTGGTTACCGAGTTCCTTGTAGAACGGAACGTTGGCGTCGCCGTTGATGGTGGAAACCACGGCAGTCTTCTTGCCCGACGAGCCGAACTTCTTGATATCGGAGACGATGGTCTGCCAATCCGAATGACCGAACGGCGTGTAGTTGACCATGATGTCCTCGGGCTTCACGCCCTTGGCTTCGAGATAAGCCTTGAGGATCTTGTTGGTCGTCTGCGGATAGACGTAGTCGGTGCCGGCGAGAACCCAGCGTTCGACGCCTTCCGTTGCCATCAGGTAATCGACGGCCGGGATTGCCTGCTGGTTGGGAGCGGCACCGGTGTAGAAGATGTTGCGCGAAGACTCTTCGCCTTCATACTGCACCGGGTAGAAGAGGATGGAATTGAGCTCTTCGAAGACCGGCAGGACGGATTTGCGCGACGACGAGGTCCAGCAACCGAACACGGCGGCAACCTTGTCCTTCTCGATCAGGTCGCGTGCTTTTTCAGCGAACAGCGGCCAGTCCGAAGCCGGATCGACGACGACAGCTTCGATTTTCTTGCCGAGAACGCCACCCTTCTTGTTCTGCTCTTCGACGAGCATCAGCATGGCGTCTTTCAGCGTGGTCTCGGAAATCGCCATCGTGCCCGACAGCGAGTGCAGGATACCGATCTTGATCGTGTCTTCGGCTGCGTAAGCGCTCTGGAACATGGTCGCGGAAAGCATGCCAGCCAGCGCCGCACCTGTCATCAGGTTCTTGATTTTCATTGGATTTCCCCTCTGTTGAGCATCGAGCAGCGGATTAACGCGTGCTTAACATCCGCCGTCTTGAGGGAACTATCCGTCCGAATTGTGCACCGCGACATACGTCATTTGACGTACCGGCAGGGGGCAAAGAGGGAAGAATCGGTCATGGTTGACGATGTGGCGCCGGCGCTGGATAATCGGGCGGGATTTTGGAGCCCATCCATGAACGCGATTACCATTCGTATATCCGATGACACCGCCGACCGCCTAGATCAGTTGGCGAGAAAGCTCGATCGCTCGCAATCGACAATGGCCGAGCAGGCCATTGAGGATTTCCTTGCTCGCGAGGAGTGGCAGATCGCCGAGATCGAGGCAGGACTTGCAGAGGCCGATGCAGGCGACTTTGCGACGGCGGAGGAAGTTGCGGCGGTCGCGGCGAAATACATCAAGCGTGGTTCATGATTGTCCACGGGATGAGCCACGAAGTCATTTGGACCCGCCGTGCACTCAGAAGACTTGACGAGATCGGCACCTACATTGCCCATGAAAATCCCGCTGCGGCCGCCAAGGTCGTTGGGCGACTGATGGCGGTAACGGAGCGGCTGGCCGATTATCCGCAATCCGGCCGTCCTGGACGGCTCAACAATACACGCGAACTCGTTCTTGCGGACTTCCCCTATGTCATCCCCTACCGCGTGATCGGTGATCGCGTGCATATCATCACGGTCCTGCACGCCGCCCAGAAATGGCCGTTCAAGCGCTGAGCGCTTTTGTGTCAACCTTGCAAATTGTCCACGGCGTGGAAGATTTGCAAGGATGGCACGCACTCAACAGACTTGCAGCGCTCGCCGCATCATGCTTTTGATGCGGAATGAACGAAAATTCCGCAAATCTGAAATCTGCCTCAGAAATAGGCAATAACGGCGTCCGGACGACGCATCAGACGGCCCGGCAGCGTATCATTCCGGTGCGTCGCGACTATAATCGCTGGGTCGCCAACCAGACCCTGGAAGACTATGCGCTCCGCTTCACGGCGAAGAGCGCGCGGCAATATTCGCCGTCGCGGATTTCCCAGACCGCCATCGGCGCGATTTCGTTCCTCGCGCTGGAGGCTGTGGGCGGTGCGATCACGCTGTCCTACGGCACGACCAACGCGATTTTCGCGATCCTCGTCGCCTCGGTTCTGCTGCTCTTGATCGGCATTCCGATCAGCAAATATGCGATCAGACACGGCGTCGATATCGACCTGCTGACCCGTGGCGCGGGCTTCGGCTATATCGGCTCGACGGTCACCTCGCTGATCTATGCGAGCTTCACCTTCATCCTGTTCGCGATCGAAGCCTCGATCATGACCGGGGCGCTGGAACTCGTCTTCGGCATTCCGCTCTGGCTCGGATATATCATCTCGGCGCTCGCGGTGATCCCGCTGGTGACGCATGGCGTGCGGATGATCTCGCGCTTCCAGCTGCTCACCCAGCCGGTGTGGATCGTGCTCAACATCCTGCCCTTTATCTTCATCGCCATGTCGGACTGGCAGAAGTTCGATATCTGGCTCGGCTTTGCCGGGCGCGGCCATGAATCGGGTGAGATCGGCACGATTGCGCCGTTCGACCTCGCGATGTTTGGGGCGGCATCCGCTGTCATCCTGTCGCTGATGGCGCAGATCGGCGAGCAGGTCGACTTCCTGCGCTTCCTGCCGGCGGACCACAAACCGCCGTCGATCATGCAGAGGATCATGCGGTTCCTGGCCGGTCCGGGCTGGGTTGTCGTGGGAGCGCCCAAACTTCTCGCCGGCTCGTTCCTCGTCGTGCTGGCGCTGAGTTCCGGCATACCCGCGAGCGAAGCGGCCGATCCGGCGCATATGTATGTCACGGCCTTTGGCTATATGGTGCCGAACCATACGCTTGCTCTGATCCTAACGGCGGCCTTCGTCGTCGTCTCGCAGCTCAAGATCAACGTGATGAATGCCTATGCCGGGTCGCTGGCGTGGTCGAACTTCTTCTCGCGTCTGACGCATAGCCATCCCGGCCGCGTGGTTTGGCTGTTCTTCAATGTCGCCATCGCGCTGCTGCTGATGGAACTCGGCATCTACAAGCTGCTTGAGGAAACGCTCGGCGTCTTCTCGATCATCTCGGCGGCGTGGCTCTGCTCAATCTCGGCCGATCTCTTCATCAACAAGCCGCTCGGCCTGTCGCCCGAGGGCATCGAGTTCAAGCGGGCGCATCTCTACGACATCAACCCGGTTGGCGTCGGCGGCATGGCGATCACGGTAGCGATCGCACTCGCCGCGCATTTCGGCCTGTTCGGCACCTATGTGGGCTCGCTTGCCATCTACATCACGCCCGTCGTGGCGTTCATTTCGGTGCCGTCCATCGCATGGGCGACCAAGGGCAAATACTATCTGGCCCGCAAGCCGCGCCACCAGTGGAAGAATCTTGCAACGATCACCTGCTCGATCTGCGAGCACCCGTTCGAGCCCGAGGACATGGCCTGGTGCCCGGCCTATGCAGCGCCGATCTGTTCGCTTTGCTGCTCGCTCGACAGCCGGTGCCACGATCTCTGCAAACCGAAAGCGCGGCTGCAATACCAGGCAACAGAAGTGGCGCGTGCGATCCTGCCCGAAAGCGTGGTCGAAAAGCTCGGAACCCGCCTTGGCCGTTATTCGATGATCACTATATTGGCGCTGACATTGATCGGTGCGGTGCTTTGGATGATCGCCGAGCGGGCCGGGAGCGTGCTGCCAGAGGCGGCGGGGGTGGTCAATGGGACGGTGTGGATCGTCTTTCTTGTCTTTGCGATCCTCACCGGCATCGCCACATGGTTCTTCGTGCTGGCGCATGACAGCCGGGTGGTGGCGGAAGAGGAATCCTCGCGCCAGAACACACTGCTGCTCAAGGAAATCGCGGCCCACAAGAAAACCGATGCGGCGCTCCAATATGCCAAGGAAACCGCGGAATCCGCCAACCGCGCCAAGAGCCGTTATGTGGTGGGCCTGACACATGAACTGCGCACGCCGTTGAACGCGGTGCTCGGCTATGCCCAGTTGCTGGAACGCGACGAATCCATCCCGGACACGAAACGCTCGGCGATCAAGGTCATCAAGCGAAGTGCCGACCATCTCTCTGGGCTGATCGACGGGCTCCTCGATATTTCCAAGATCGAGGCCGGCCGGCTGCAGGTCTATTCCAACGAGATCAACATCCGCGATTTCCTCGATCAGGTCACCGGCATGATGCGGCCGCAGGCCGAGGCCAAGGGGCTCGTCTTCAACGTGACGATCGACGACAAGCTGCCGCAATATGTCCGCACCGATGAGAAGCGGCTGAGGCAGATTCTCGTCAATCTGCTCTCCAATGCGGTGAAATATACCAGTGACGGCTCGGTCTCGCTTGAACTCGCCTATCGCGGCCAGGTGGCGACACTGACGATCACTGACACCGGTCCGGGCATTCCCGCGAGCGACCTGCCGGTGATCTTCGAGCCGTTCCAGCGCGGCACGGGCGATCAGGCGAAACTCGCACCCGGCCTCGGTCTGGGGCTGACGATCACAAGGCTGCTCACCCAGACACTTGGCGGCGAGATCACGGTCGAAAGCGAACATGGTCACGGCACGACCTTCAAGGTGCGGCTGATGCTCTATGGTCTCAACAAACCGAGCGCGCCGGCGCCCGATCGCAAGATCCTCACCTATACGGGGCCGCGACGGACGATCATGGTCGTCGATGACAATGAAGAGCACCGCGAACTGATGCGCGAGGCGCTGGTGCCACTCGATTTCGTGGTGCTGACGGCGATCTCGGGGCCGGATTGCCTGATGCTGATTGAAGCCGCCCGACCGGATATTTTCCTCGTCGATATTTCCATGCCCGGCATGAACGGCTGGGAGCTCGCGGCGAAGCTGCGGGCGGGCGGGTTCGGCGCGCCCGTCATCATGCTGTCGGCCAATATCGGCGATGGTGCGGCGGGCACATTGCCTGGCAGCGACCACAGCGATACGCTGGCCAAACCCGTGGATTTCCGCCAGTTGCACGACAAGCTTGCGACCTGGATGGGGCTCGAATGGGTTTATGCCGCGATTCCCGTGGCGGCGATCAACGGACATCACGAGCCGGCTTTCCGCAGCCCGGGACCCGACCACGTGCAGGAACTCATCCGATTGGGCGAGATCGGCTATGTCAGGGGCATCGAAGCCAAGCTGAACGACCTTGCAAAGCATGGTGATCTCAGGCATTTCGCGGAGGTCATGACCGCACATATCAAGGCCTTCAATATCGATGCCTATCTCGCCGATCTCCGCAAGCTCGAACGCGAGGAGGCCGGGCCATGAATGCCGTGGAGAGCCCGCGCGACATCGTGCTCCTGGTCGACGACAGCCCGGAATCGCTGAGCTTCCTCACCGAGGCGCTGGAGGAATCCGGCTATTCGGTGCTGATCGCAACGTCGGGCGCCTCGGCGCTCAACATTGCCGACCGCATCACGCCCGACCTCATCCTGCTCGATGCTGTCATGCCAGGAATGGATGGGTTCGAGACCTGCCAGCGGCTCAAGTCGCATGGCGCCGCCGCGCAGGTGCCGGTGATTTTCATGACCGGCCTCACCGAGACCGAGCATGTGGTTCGGGCGTTGGGGGCAGGGGGCGTCGACTACCTCACCAAGCCGATCAATGTGGACGAGTTGCGCGCCCGCATCCGAGTCCATCTCGCCAATGCCCGCTCGGCACAAAGTGCCCGCGTGGCGCTCGATGCCGCCGGCCGCCATCTGCTTGCCGTGCGAGGCAATGGTAAGATCCTATGGTCGACGCCGCAGGCGATCAGGCTGGTCAATGCCGCGACCGGCAGCGACGAGGGCATCGATCTCGTGGCCGCGCGTATCCTCACATGGATGGAAGAGCGCCGGCAGGTCGGTGTCCAGAAAGATCCCGGCTTTGTCATGGAAACCGGTGGGGAAGCGTCGCTGGCGCTGTCCTTCCTCGGTTCGATCGGCCAGGACGAGCATCTTTTCAGGCTGACCGGCCAGACGCAGGGCAGCGACAACGAACGCCTCAAGCAGCATTTCGCGCTGACCGCTCGCGAATCAGAGGTGCTGGCCTGGATTGCCAAGGGCAAATCCAACCGCGACATCGGCGAAATCCTCGGGCTGTCGGCGCGCACGGTCAACAAGCATCTCGAGCAGATCTATGTGAAGCTCGGCGTCGAGAACCGTGCCTCGGCGGCGGTGAAGGCAGCGAATATATTGATGCAGGGTTAGCTATCGCACCGTACTCGAAGCTTCGGCCCGGAAACGCGCCGCCCATTCGAGACTCTGCTGATCGGCCATCTTTCTGGTCTTCACATCCGCCGCCTCCGCATCCAGCCCAAGGTGGTGCAGTACTGCCGCCAATGCCCTGCCGGGATCGGCGGTGAGACCTTCATAGGTCAGGTGAAGCGGCTCGATGCCCTGCTCCACGAACCAATGCCGCCAGGCGGCGTCATGCGTCTCCGCTTCATCGACAAAAGCCGCAATGCGTTCCGCGTCGTAGACCGGGGCTCGATGCGCGGCCGTGCGCTCCCGCTCGGAGCCATCGGCTGCCATGTGCCACAGACCGGACTGCTCCGCTTTGAGCCGGGATACGGCCTGCGCGACTTTGTCCTCGCGCGACAGATGCAGGAAGCTGACCTGCCCGAAGGCTTTTGCGAACCGGCATTGGTCGCTCTCAAGCTCTGGATAGAGAATCGCCAGGTCAGCCGCGAGTTCCCGACCGCCTTCCCACATCAGACGGAGGCCAAAGATTTCACTTTCGCCATTTCCCTCGCGGATGACCGCCGAAAGATAGGCCCGCTCGAATTCAAGCTTACCGGGCTTGTGCGGTAGAGGCACGGCGAGGTGCTCCGCCCAGTACGGTATCGATTGCTGCCTGTAATAGGACGCCGGCTTTCCGGCCCTGCCAGTCCCCGTCAGCAAATCACAAAGCAGGGTACTGCCGGATCTCGGTGTCGCGCAGATGATGTAGGACGCTGTAGCCATGGCTGAATTCCTAGTTGCCTGGGCATGGCTTGGCAATGCCAGCCTTCGGAAAACCTCCAGGCGCCGGCGACACATGCGCTTTGCGATTGACTCCACGTCGGACCCTGTATATAGCTACATTGCTATATATCAATATATATGACGCGGAAGGCAAAATGCAGCAGATTGACAGTCATCATCTCGACCTCGTCTTTGGGGCGCTCGCCGATCCGACCCGGCGCGCAATCCTTGCTCGCCTCTCCGATGGTGAGGCTACGGTCAATGAGCTGGTCGAGCCCTTCAAGCTCGCCCAGCCGACGATCACCAAGCATATCAAGGTGCTGGAAGGTGCGGGCCTCGTCTCGCGGGGGCGGGAGGCGCAGTTCCGGCCGGTGAGACTTAATGCAACTCCACTGAAGGAGGCTTCCATGTGGATCGGAAATTACAAGCGCTGCTGGGAGGAAAGCCTGGAGCATCTCGATGCTTACGTCAAAGAACTCATCGAAAAGGGAGAATGATCATGGATATCCTTGCCAAGACCGCAGAGCCTGTAGCCGATCGCCAATTTACGATCGAACGCGTCTACGATGCACCGGCACGGCTTCTGTTCCTCGCCCATTCGAAGCCCGAACATATCAGCCGCTGGTTCGGCCCCAAGGGTTGGCCGATCAGCAAATGCGAGATGGATTTCCGCGAGGGTGGTGAGTTCCATTTCCAGATGACCAGCGACGAAGGTGAGGTCGGCCCGCCCTTCGGCGGTACCTATCTCGAAATCGTGCCAAACCGGAAGATCGTCTATGACAATGGCTTCGAAGCACCCGGCAGCGGCAGGTTTCACGTCACCGTGCTTTTCGAGGAGTTCGAAGGCCGCACGACGCTCGCCGTGACAACCGTCTTCGAGAGTATCGCCATGAAGGACGAATATCTTGGCCTCGGCATGGCCGAAGGCATGCAGTCGGGCTTCGACCAGCTCGGCGATGTGGTCGAGGACCTCAAGGCGTGGGAATCAAAATGAGAAAGCTGGTCGTCGCCCCGCTCGTCACCCTCGACGGCGTCATGGAAGCACCAGGTGGCGAGCCCGGCCACAAGCATACCGGCTGGGCTGCTCCGTTCATCGGCGATGATGAGTTCCAGCTGAAGATCGATGAAGCGCGTGAGGCAAGCGCGCTTCTCCTTGGCCGCGTCACCTACGAATCGTTCTGCGGTGGCTTTGCACAAGGCACCGATCCCTTGTCGCAGCGGCTCAACGCGATGCCGAAGCACGTCTTCTCACGCACCCTGAAATCGCTCGAATGGAATAATTCCAAGGTGATCGCGGGTGACTTAGTGGAGGAAGTGACAGCGCTCAAACAGGGCGATGGCGGGCCGCTCCTCGTGCCGGGCAGCCATTCGGTGGTGCATCAGCTGTTCAAGCACGACCTGATCGACGAAGTCAGGATGCTCGTCTTCCCGGTCGCTGTCGGCAGCGGTTTCCGCTTTTTCCCCGACACGCAGGTCAAGACCGATTTCAAGCTGGCGCAGCAGAGGTTGTTTGCGTCTGGCGCGATCATGCAAATCTGGCGCCCGGTAAGCCGGAGCAAATAAATAGAATCAATTCGCTCTGACGCGCAGGTTGCTTTCAGCGGCCTGCGCGCCATTGCCGCATGGCATTGCCCCGGTTTTGATAACCTTCTTTTAACTATAATGGAGTCTTACTGACTTCAGTTAAATTTGTGCATCGCACGCCTTCCTTTGACCAAATTTGGCGTAAAGAAGGCTGGGATGCAGATAGGGCGATGCCAAAGGCTGCAGAACCAGCCGATTAGCGATGGATGGACGTGAATGGCCGCCTGGCTGGGAATTCTCTCATGGCCGGGCGTCTCGATTCGGGGATTTGAAAACATATGGAAACTGCACCTCTGGCAGCCGTACACGCAGATGTAAGCTTGTGGGCGCTCTTCATGCAGGCAAGCTGGGTCGTCAAGCTCGTGATGATCGGCCTCCTTGGCGCTTCGGTCTGGACCTGGGCAATGGTCGTCGACAAGCTGGTCAACTACAACAGGGCGCGCCGCCAGTTCGACAGCTTCGAGCAGGTCTTCTGGTCCGGTCAATCGCTGGAAGAGCTTTATCGTACCCTGTCCGAACGTCAGACGTCCGGGATGGCGACGATATTCGTGTCCGCCATGCGTGAATGGAAGAAGAGCTTCGAACGCGGCGCCCGGTCGCCGATCGGCCTACAGATGCGCATCGATCGCGCCATGGATGTCACGCTGTCGCGTGAGACCGAAACGCTCGAAGCCCGGCTTTCTTCGCTTGCGACCATCGGCTCGGCTGCGCCCTTCGTCGGTCTGTTCGGTACTGTCGTCGGTATCATGACTTCGTTCCAGGGCATCGCGGCTTCGAAATCCACCAATCTAGCCGTCGTGGCACCGGGTATCGCAGAAGCGCTGCTCGCCACCGCGATAGGCCTGGTTGCCGCTATCCCGGCGGTTATCGCCTACAACAAGTTCTCGGGCGACGCCAACAAGCTGGTGGCACGCATGGAAGCCTTCGCGGACGAATTCTCCGCCATCCTGTCGCGCCAGATCGACGAGCGGCTGCAGCCGCGCGCCGCGGCGCAGTAAGGGGAGCTTCCTATGGCAATGTCGGCTGGAGCGCAGACAGGTGGATCGGGCGGCCGTGGCCGCCGCCGCGGCAGTGGTGGCCGCAAGGCGCCGATGAGTGAAATCAACGTGACGCCGATGGTCGACGTCATGCTGGTGCTGCTGATCATCTTCATGGTCGCCGCGCCCCTGATGACGACGGGCGTGCCGATCGACCTGCCGGAAACGCAGGCGAAGGAAATGAATTCGGACACCAAGCCGATCACCATCTCGATCAACAAGGACGGCCAGATCTTCTTCGGCGACGAAACCGAAGTTGCGATTGCGATCGATGAGGTCGTGCCGAAGCTCCAGGCGATCGCCAAGACCGGCGCCGAAGAGCGCATCTTCGTGCGCGGCGATGGCGGCACCGAATATGGCGCGATCATGGGTGTCATGGGCCGCATCCAGGCCGCAGGTTACAAAAATATCGGTCTTGTGACGCAGCCGGAAACGCCGAAGTAGCAGGACGACGATGAAGGGCAGCCTCATCACATCTGTCGGTTTGCACGCGCTGCTCGCAGCGTGGCTGCTGTTCTCGTTCTCGCCCGCGCCTCTCGAGGTGGCGATGTCCGAATCGCTGCCGGTTGATCTGGTGCCCTTCGAGGACGTGGCACAGCTTCAGGAAGGCGACAAGGAAGCGCCGAAGAAGGAGAAATCCGCTTCTGCAAAGACCAAGCGCGAAGACACCAAGGAAAACGCCGAGAATACCGGCGACAATGATTTCGACCTGAAGGCCGTGCCGACCCCAGCCGAGAAGCCGTCCAACGTGCAGGAAGCCGGCGCGGAGAAGGCATCCGAGAAGGTCATTCCCGATCAGAAGATTACCCAGGCGGAGAATGTCGAGGATATTCTGAGGGAAGACACCGCCATCGAGCCGACACAGGAAAAGGTCGCTGCGATCGAGCAGCCCAAGGTCGAAGTCAAGCCGGAGGTTAAGCCGGTCGAAGAGGCCAAGACGGAGCCCGTCGAGCAAGCGGTCGAGGAGCCGATCCCGGACAATGTCCCGGTCCCCGTGATGCGGCCAAAGGTCGAGCCGAAGAAGGTCGAGGAAAAGAAAGTCGAGCCGAAAGAGGTGAAGGTCGCCGAGGCGAAGCCCGAAAAGCAGCCGGATCGCAAGAAGTCCGACAAGAACACCAAATCGGCCAAATCCACGACCACCAAGGAAACCGATTTCAACACCGACGATATCGCCAAGGAATTGAGCAAGGTCGACAGCAAGGCCGGCGGCACCAAGCGCAGCAAGCAGGAAGCATCGCTTGGCGCCAAGAAGGCGACAGGCGGCGAAAAGCTTTCTCAAGATGAGAATGCCGCGCTGATGGGTCTCATCGAAAAGAACTGGACCGTGATGCCGGGCCAAGTGTCTTCGAGCGATGTCAAAATCGTGGTTCGGTTCGAACTCGATGAGAACGGCGAAGTTATTGGCGAACCCGAAATCACAAGTTCCGGCGGCGATGGTTCATCGCTGAGCGCGCTTGAGGGTGGTGCCAAGCGTGCGGTCATGAAGTCCGCACCCTTCGATATACTGCCCAAGGAAAAGTACGAGACCTGGAAAGTCGTCGAGCTCAGCTTCTATCCGAGCGAATTGATGTGACGTGAACGGCAATCGGCGGAAAGGGTTTCCGCGCCGCAAACCATAATACATGGCTGAAAGGCTTATATAGGATGATGAAACACCAGATGATCAAAGCTCTCCTCGTTATCGCTGGGCTGCTCGCACTCTGTGCAATGCCAGCGCAGGCGGAGGTCAAGCTCGACATCCGCAAGGGTACGGTCGAGCCCATGCCCATTGCCATCACCGACATGATTTCCAACGATGAACTTGGAGTTCAGATCAGCGACGTGATCGCTGCGGACCTAAAGCGCTCTGGCTTTTTCGCTCCCATCAGCAAGCAGGCCTTTATCCAGAAGATCACCAACCCGGATGCTGCGCCCCGTTTCCAGGATTGGCAGACGATCAGTGCCCAGGCCATGGTCTCGGGCCGCGTGACCAAGGAGGCCGATGGCCGCCTGCGCGCCGAATTCCGGCTGTGGGACGTCTATGGCGGCACCCAGCTGATCGGCCAGCAGTTCTATACGCGGCCGGAGAACTGGCGCCGCGTGGCGCATATCATCGCCGACGCCGTCTATGAGAAGTTGACCGGCGAGAAGGGCTATTTCGATACCCGCATCGTGTTCGTGTCCGAAACCGGACCTAAGACTGCCCGCGTCCGCCAGCTTGCGATCATGGACCAGGACGGCGCCAATATGCGCATCCTGACCAAGTCCAAGTCGATCGTTCTGACGCCGCGTTTCTCGCCGAACCAGCAGGAAGTCACCTACATGTCCTTCGAGGGCGAGCAGCCGAAGGTCTACCTGCTGCAGCTTGAGACCGGACAACGCGAAGTGGTCGGCAATTTCCCCGGCATGACCTTCTCGCCGCGCTTCTCGCCGGATGGCTCGCGGGTGATCATGAGCCTGCAGGAAAAGGGCAATGCCAATATCTTCACCATGGACCTGCGCTCGCGCACCACGACGCGCCTGACCTCGACGGCCGCGATCGATACCGGCCCGTCCTATTCGCCGGATGGCCAGAAGATCGTATTCGAAAGCGATCGTGGCGGCCGCCAGCAGCTTTACGTGATGAATGCCGACGGCTCGGGCCAGAACCGCATCTCGTTCGGCGACGGCGCCTATTCGACACCGGTCTGGTCGCCAAAGGGTGATCTGATCGCCTTCACCAAGCAGTCTGGCGGCAAGTTCTCGATCGGTGTCATGCGTCCGGATGGTTCCGGCGAGCGCATCCTCACCACGGGCTTCCATAACGAAGGCCCGACCTGGGCGCCGAATGGCCGTGTCCTGATGTTCTTCCGTCAGGGCGCCGGCGCTGGTGGTCCGACGCTCTTTTCGATCGACCTGTCGGGCTACAACGAATTGCGCGTGCCGACCCCGGCTTTCGCATCCGACCCGGCATGGTCGCCGCTCCTTGAGTGAGCGCTTTCATGAGGAGAATGCCGGCGGCTGTTCATTAGAATTTTATGAAATAGCTGCCAATTTCCGGTTTGTTAACCACGATCGTTGAAACGAGGTTAACCTCACCGGGTTAGAGTCTGGAAACCGTGATTATTAAGACTTAGGAGCAGGCCATGAGCCATTCTGAAACATACAAACCCGGCAAGATGGCGACGCTCGCACGCAATCCCTTCGTCATCGCCCTTGTCTGCGGCATCGCACTTGCAAGCTGCGCCAAGAAAGACAAGCTCAACAGCGCCGACGATCTCGGCCTGAACACCAACAATGCCTCAACGCCGGGCTCGCAGCAGGACTTCACCGTCAATGTCGGTGATCGCATCTTCTTCGATACGGATTCGACCTCGATCCGTGCCGACGCCCAGCAGACGCTGCGCAAGCAGGCACAGTGGCTGAACCAGTATTCGAGCTATCGCATCGTGGTCGAAGGCCATGCCGACGAACGCGGCACCCGCGAATACAATCTGGCGCTCGGCGCCCGCCGTGCCGAAGCCACCCGCGACTATCTCGTCGCGCAAGGCGTCGATGGCGGCCGCATGAAGACGATCTCCTACGGCAAGGAACAGCCGGTCGCGGTCTGCGACGACATTTCCTGCTGGTCGCAGAACCGCCGCGCGGTGACAGCCCTCAAGGGCGGCCCGAACGGCTGATAAGGTCCGGGCAACCGGCAATATTGGACACGAAACCGCCCGCAGTGCATCGCTGCGGGCGGTTTTCGTTTTGTGGATTTGATGGCAGTTTGTTTCCCATGAGGGAGTGAAGCGGATGCGATCGACAGACCGGATTGTCCGACGGCGGTATGTGACGACCGATCTCGACGCTGTCATCGAGGTCTTCCAGCGCGCGATCCGCGAGGTCGCCTGCCGCGATTATGATCCGGCGCAGGTGGCGGCATGGTCGAAAGTCGATCGCGACGAATGGGAGCCCTGGCGGCTCACTCGGCCTACCTGGGTTGCCGTTCTGGACGAGAAGATCATAGGCTTCAGCGACCTCGAAGCCGATGGACATCTCGATATGATGTTCGTGCATCCTGCACATCAAGGCATCGGCGTGGCCTCCATGTTGCTGGCGACCGTCGAAGGCGCTGCCAGGCAGGAGGGCCTCTCCAGAATTTTCACAGAGGCCAGCATCACGGCACGGCCTTTCTTCGAGAAGCGGGGATTTGTCGTTGATGCGCAGCAGCAGGTGACCAAGGAGGGTGAGACGTTCATCAATTTCCGCATGCACAAAATACTGGACCGCGAAGTGTAGTCGGCGTCAAATCAGCCGATCCGGCATCATTTTGTTGTGACGCCGTCCATACTTCCGCCTGACTCCGTTGCTTTTTTGTCCCGGAATTGAAACAACTCCAGTTGTTCGCGCTGCTTCGCGCGGAATACCGAAACACTAGGATCGAGGACATATGAGGAAGAAGCTTCTGGCCGGCATGCTCGCCATCGCGGCCACGGCATTTTTTGCGATCGCCCCGCTCTCCGCTTCCGCACAGGGTGTGGATGCCGAGCTCAGGGTGCAGCAACTGGAGGAACAGCTCAGGCAGTTGAACGGCCGGGTCGAGGAGATGAGTTTCCAGATCCTGCAGATGCAGGAAACGCTCCGCAAGGCCCAGGAAGACAATGAGTTCCGCTTCCAGGAGCTCGAAGGCGGCAAGGCCAAGAAGAAGAGCTCGCTCGAACAGCCCGCCGACAAGGACACAGCAGCAAACACTTCCGGCGATCAAACGCCGGAAGTGACCCGGCAGGACGACACGGCGGCGCTCGACCAGCCGATGGACAGTTCCGGCAATACGCTGGACGACACCGGCACGCCGCCGATCGATCTCGGCAAGTTGAAGGTGGATGAGGGCGGTAATGTGCTCGGCGCCGAGGAAGCCGATCCCAATGCGGTAGCCACCCAGGATCTGCCGCCGCCCGACACGAGCACGGTGGACACGACCACGGTGGACCAGACTGCCTCACTCAACAAGGACAACAGTTCCGACGGCGATCAATACCAGTCGGCCTACGAGCAGGTTCTATCCGGCGATTATGCCTCGGCGGAATCGGGATTTGCCGATTTCATCGCCACGCACCCCGACAGCAAGAAGATCGCCGACGCGAATTTCTGGCTCGGCGAAGCACAATATTCGCAGGGCAAGTTCAACGAATCCGCCAAGACCTTCCTCAATGCCTACAAGACATACGGCAAGTCGGAAAAGGCACCCGAAATGCTCCTGAAGCTCGCCATGTCGCTGGCGGCGCTCGACAGCAAGGATACCGCCTGCGCGACGCTGCGCGAGGTCGCCAAGGCCTATCCGAAAGCCTCGCGCTCGATCGTCACCAAGGTTGCCAGCGAACAGAAGCGGCTTTCCTGCGGATGATCTCCGAGCCGCAGGGCCATGCTCCGCATCTCGCGTCGAGCCGGACCCAGCCTGAAGCGGCGGCATTCCATTTCCTCAAGCGACTGAAGCGGCCATGCCGGCTGCTTGTCGCCTATTCCGGCGGCGGCGATTCGACCGGGCTGTTGGTCGCGCTTGCGGCGTTGCGTGCGGATTGCCCCGGCCTTGCGATCATGGCCGCGACGGTCGATCATGGTCTGCGCCCGGGCTCAGCCGAAGAGGCGCTGAAGGTCGGCGCGCTCTGCCGCGCGCTCGATATCCCGCATACGGTGCTGACATGGGTGGGCGACAAGCCGAAGACCGGCATCCAGGCTGCGGCCCGGTCGGCGCGCTATCGTCTGTTGGCGGAACACGCCATCCGTAACCAGATCGATCTTGTCGTGACGGCTCATAATCTGGAAGACCAGAGGGAAACGCTCGCCATGCGGCGCGCCCGCAGCCCCGACGCCATAGGCGGCATTTCGGACGCGGTCCTGGTGGAGCGGACGGTGTGGGTTGTTCGGCCCTTCCTCGATGTCCGTCGCGATGAAATCCGGGGCTATCTGAGGCACAAGGGCATCGGCTGGATCGAGGATCCCAGCAACGACAATCCGGCCTTCGAGCGTGTACGGGTCAGGCAGCGATCGGCGGCCGCGACCCCGGAGCCAGACTCCGGCGGCGACTCTGCCGCGATCTCGGACGAGGCAGCCCGCTTTATCCATGCAGCAGTGCAGCTCCATCCGGGGCATGTCGCGGAGGTCGACTTGGAGCGTCTTTCGCCGGACGATCCGACGCATCGTCTCGCCATGCTCTCGCTTGTGGCCTTTTTCGGCGGGCGCGATCACCTTGCGGGCAAGGAGACGGCAACGCGCGTCTTCGATTTCCTGGCACGCGGCGAAGGGATGCGGCTCGCCGCCGAGCGGGTGATTCTGGACAGGCGTGGCCGGTCGCTTTTCATCGGTCGAGAGGCGAGGGGTCTGCCGCGTGTGACGATCGCGCCGGGCGAGGCGGCCTATTGGGACAATCGCTTCCACATCATCAATCGCGGCAAGGCCGTTGCGCAGATCGCTGCGGGCGATCTGGAGGCCTATCCGATCATTGATTTGCCGCAGGCCGACCGCTTGCCCAAAAGTGTCTATCATCGCGCGAGGATCACGATTCCCCGGCTGATCTCGGGTGATCCCGGAGCCATGCGCGTTCGTATCATCATTCCACAGTGCGAACATTTCCTGCCGTCGGGCAGGTTGGAGCTTGCCAATAGTCTTGCTTTTGTGGCCGGTTTGGAACACTTTCCTTCACTATCTCTTGGTTGACGGCGCGTTTTCCACGTATCTCGGCTTGGCAAGCCCGGTATGCATGCCTATGTTACACCTTGAAAAGGCCTGCTTCTCGGTTTAATCCGGCAGCCCAATAGTTCCGGTGAGGGAAATGAACCCCAATTTCAGAAATATCGCCCTTTGGGCCATCATCGCTGTCTTGCTGGTAGCGCTTTTCAGCATGTTCCAAAGCCAGGGCGATCGCGTCAATTCCAGCGAAATTCCCTATTCCGATTTCATCAAGGCAGTTGACGGCGGACGTGTCCGGCAGGTCGAGTTTACTGGCAACCGCGCCCGCGGCGTCTATGCCGACACGAACTCCGTGTTCCAGACCTATGCACCGCAGGTCGATGACGGCCTAATGAACAAGCTGCAAAGCAAGAACGTCACGGTGACCGTGCGTCCCGAGGCCGACTCTTCTTCGGGCCTGTTCGGCTTCCTGATCAATCTCCTGCCGATCCTGCTGATCATCGGCGTCTGGCTCTTCCTGATGCGGCAGATGCAGGGCGGTTCGCGCGGCGCGATGGGCTTTGGCAAGTCCAAGGCAAAGCTGCTGACCGAAGCGCATGGCCGTGTCACATTTGACGATGTCGCGGGTATCGACGAGGCCAAGCAGGACCTCGAGGAAGTCGTGGAATTCCTTCGCGATCCGCAGAAGTTCCAGCGTCTCGGCGGTCGTATTCCGCGCGGCGTGCTTCTCGTCGGTCCTCCGGGCACCGGCAAGACGCTGACGGCGCGTGCCGTCGCCGGCGAGGCCAATGTGCCCTTCTTCACCATATCCGGTTCCGACTTTGTCGAAATGTTCGTCGGCGTGGGCGCGTCCCGTGTTCGAGACATGTTCGACCAGGCCAAGAAGAACGCACCCTGCATCATCTTCATCGACGAAATCGACGCAGTCGGCCGTCATCGCGGCGCCGGTCTCGGCGGCGGCAATGACGAGCGCGAACAGACGCTCAACCAGTTGCTGGTCGAGATGGACGGTTTCGAGCAGAATGAAGGCATCATCATCATCGCCGCCACCAACCGGCCCGATGTAC
This sequence comes from Rhizobium sp. LjRoot254, assembly GCF_964254105.1. Taxonomy (NCBI): domain Bacteria; kingdom Pseudomonadati; phylum Pseudomonadota; class Alphaproteobacteria; order Hyphomicrobiales; family Rhizobiaceae; genus Rhizobium; species Rhizobium sp. LjRoot254. Next base: position 465,669 of record NZ_CAXUSM020000001.1, read on the forward strand.
TCGACCCGGCGCTTCTGCGTCCCGGCCGTTTCGATCGCCAGATCACGGTTCCGAATCCCGATGTCATCGGCCGCGAGAAGATTCTCAAGGTTCATGTGCGCAACGTGCCCATGGCTCCGAATGTCGATCTCAAGGTGCTGGCCCGCGGCACCCCCGGATTTTCCGGCGCCGATCTGATGAACCTCGTCAACGAGGCTGCATTGCTTGCCGCACGGCGCAACAAGCGCGTCGTTACCCAGAGCGAGTTCGAGGACGCAAAGGACAAGGTCATGATGGGCGCCGAGCGCCGGTCGATGGCCATGACCCAGGAAGAAAAGCGCAACACCGCCTATCATGAGGCCGGTCATGCGATCATCGCGCTGAAGCTCGCAGGAACGATAGACCCGATCCACAAGGCGACGATCATCCCGCGCGGTCGCGCGCTGGGCATGGTCATGACCCTGCCGGAAAGCGATCGCTACAACTGGACCTATGAGAAGGCCGTTTCGCGCCTGACCATGCTGTTCGGCGGCCGTGAAGCGGAGATCCTGACTTTCGGCCAGGAAAAGGTGACCACTGGCGCATCCGGCGATATCCAGATGGCGACCTCGCTTGCCCGCTCCATGGTGATGGAATGGGGCATGAGCGAAAAGCTCGGCCGCGTGCGTTACCGTTCCAACGAGCAGGAAGTGTTCCTTGGCCATTCCGTCAGCCAGTCCACCAACATATCGGACGAGACCGCCAAGATCATCGATGAGGAAGTTCGCCGCCTGATTGAACAGGGTGAGCAGTCCGCGCGGAATATCATTACGGAGAACCGGGAGCAGTTCATCGCGGTTGCCGAGGCTCTGCTCGAATTCGAGACATTGACCGGTGACGAATTGCGTGAACTGATGAACGGCAAGCCTCCGTCACGCGATCCCTTCGACGACACGACGCCCTCCCATCGCCATTCGTCGGTGCCGACCACCGGCAACAAGAAGGATGGTTCGCATGGCAAGGAAGAGCCTGAAGGCGGTTTCGAGCCTCAGCCTCAATAATCGGCCGACATGCATGAAAATCAGGCCTGGGCTCTTCCCGGGCCTTTTTCACGTTAACGCTATGTGTTGACGCTTTGCCCAATTTGATGTGGCAAAATTCGTGGGATATGGCATTCAGATTGATCAAGAACGGGGCCGAATGCGCCCCAGGGATCGAGCGGGTGGAAACATGAAAAGACGTTACTTCGGCACGGATGGCATTCGCGGCCAATCCAACAAGTTCCCGATGACGCCGGATCTGGCCATGCGGGTCGGTATCGCGGCCGGCACGATCTTCCGGCGCGGCGGCCATCGCCATCGCGTGGTGATCGGCAAGGACACGCGCCTCTCCGGCTACATGCTGGAAAACGCGCTCGTCGCGGGCTTCACCGCTGCCGGTGTCGATGCCTTCGTGCTCGGCCCCATCCCGACGCCGGCCGTTGCCATGCTCACGCGTTCGCTCCGTTGCGATATCGGCGTGATGATCTCCGCCTCCCACAATCCCTATCAGGACAACGGCATCAAGCTCTTTGGCCCGGATGGCTACAAGCTTTCGGACGAGATCGAGTCCCAGATCGAAGCCATGGTCGATCAGGATATAACTGCGCAGCTCGCCAAGTCCGACGCCATCGGCCGCGCCAAGCGCATCGACGGCGTGCATGACCGCTATATCGAATTCGCCAAGCGGACGCTGCCGCGCGATGTCACACTGCACGGTCTGAGGGTCGTCATCGATTGCGCCAATGGCGCCGCCTACAAGGTTGCCCCCGCCGTACTCTGGGAACTCGGCGCCGAAGTCGTGGCGATCGGGACCGAGCCGAACGGCACCAACATCAATCTCAATTGCGGCTCTATGCATCCGGAATCGCTGATCGCCAAGGTGCACGAAGTGCGCGCCGATATCGGCATCGCGCTCGATGGCGATGCCGACCGGGTGATCATCGTCGACGAGAAGGGCAATATCGTAGACGGCGACCAGCTGATGGCGCTGATCGGCGAAACCTGGGCCAATGACGGCACGCTGCGCGGGCAGGGCATCGTTGCGACCATCATGTCGAATCTCGGGTTGGAGCGCTTCATGATCGAGCGTGGCATGACGCTGGCGCGCACATCGGTCGGCGACCGCTACGTGGTCGAGCATATGCGGAGACACGACTTCAATGTCGGTGGCGAGCAATCCGGCCATATCGTGCTGTCCGATTTCGGCACTACGGGCGATGGCCTCGTCGCGGCACTCCAGGTGCTCGCTGCCGTCAAGCGCCTGGGCAAGACAGTGAGCGAGGTCTGCCACCGTTTCGAGCCGGTGCCGCAGCTTCTGAAGAATGTCCGCTTTTCGGGCGGCAAGCCGTTGGAAGACAAGCAGGTCAAGAGCGCGATTGCCGACGCCGAAAGCCAGCTTTCCAATCGCGGTCGTCTCGTCATCCGGCCTTCGGGCACCGAGCCCCTGATCCGCGTCATGGCGGAAGGCGACGATCCCGGCCAGCTCGAACGGATCGTCGATGGCCTGATCGATCTCATCGGCAAGGTGAAGACGGCAGCATGAGGGCAACCGGGACTGGTCTTTCGAGATAAAGCGTTAACTGCGATTTAAGCCGCCCGTCTATCGTAGCAATTCTTTAGCAGTCGCAGGCCTACTCTCCAGCAGATTTTACGCTGGAGAGACTTATGAACCTCGAAGACAACGGGCCGTCGTCGTCTGGAAACCCATTGCGGGGCAGCCTGCTTGGTAGTGTTCTGTCCTGTCGTGGATCGCAGGCCCATGTCGGTCTCATCCGGCGCTCGGCGGCGGAAATGCCGCGCGCCACTGTCGGCAAGTTCGTGGCGCTCAAGCACGGCAAGGGCGCCTCGGTCGGCATGATCAGCGAGATTTCGGCCGCAGCTTCCACCGGGAGCATGGCAAATTGCCATGCAGTGGCCCAGGTCGATCTCATGGGCGAGATCACCTTCGCAACGGATGGGTCGATCAAGTTCGATCGCGGCGTGCGCGAATATCCGGCAATCGGCGACGAAGTCGAACTGCTCGGGCGGGACAATCTCCACCTGATCTATTCCTCCTTCTCCGGCCAGCCGCTGAAGATCGGTGAAGTGCAGGAAGATGGCGGCGTTCCCGCCTATATCGATGCCGAAGGCCTGTTCACCAAGCATTTCGCGGTACTGGGCTCGACCGGCGTAGGCAAGTCCTCGGGCACCGCCGTCATCCTGAACGAACTGGTCAACGCGCGTCCGGATGTCCGCGTCCTGCTGCTCGATGTGCACAACGAATATTCCAACAGCTTCGGCGCCAGATCCACCGTGGTCGATCCGGACAGCCTCAAGCTTCCCTTCTGGCTGTTCAACTTCGAGGAACTGACCGATGCCATCTACGGCGGCAAGCCGGCGGTGCTCGAGGAACTCGATATCCTGGCCGAACTGATCCCTCTCGCCAAGAGCAGCTATTCCAGCATCAAGAGCGGTGCTGAACGGTCGCTTCTCGCCCGGCGCCATCCGCGCCAGAGCGGCTTCACCGTCGATACGCCCGCGCCCTACATGATCCAGGACCTGGTTTCGTTGATCGATGATCGCATGGGCAAGCTGGAAAACCGCGCGACGCGTATGGTGCATCATCGCCTGATGGCGCGCATCGAGACGATCCGCAACGATCCGCGCTATGCCTTCATGTTCGAAAACGCCAATGTCGGCGGCGATACGATGGCCTCGGTGCTCGGCCAGCTCTTTGCGGTCAACACCAACCGTACCGGTGTCACGCTGCTCAAGCTCGCGGAATTCCCGGGCGAGGTGATCGATGCCGTCGTCTGCGTTGTGTTGCGCCTGGCCTTCGAATTCGGCCTGTGGAGCGATGGCGGCACGCCGCTGCTGATCGTCTGCGAGGAAGCGCACCGCTTTGCCGCCGCCGATCACTCGATCGGTTTCGCACCGGCGCGCCGCGCGCTGTCGCGCATCGCAAAGGAAGGCCGCAAATACGGCGTGCATCTGGGCCTCGTCACCCAGCGTCCGGCCGAACTCGATCCGACCATCGTGTCGCAATGCTCGACCCTCTTCATGATGCGCATGTCCAACGAGCGGGATCACAGCCTGCTGCGCTCGGCGGTGGCCGATGCGGCGAGCAACCTGCTCCTGCTGGTGCCCTCGCTTGGTACCGGCGAAGTCGTGGGCGTGGGCGAAGCAATGCCCCTGCCGATGCGCTTCTCCTTCCGGCGCCTGCCGCGCGAGCGTCTCCCGTCGAGCGACCAGCTGACCAACGGCATGCATCTGACAGACGCCGAGCGCGCCGCCAATGTGGAAAAAGCCATCGACCGCTGGCGCCGTGCGACCAGCACGCCGGCGGGCGTTCCCGGTGAACCCATTGCTCCCATTCCGCAGGAGCCATCGGTGCAGCCGGACACGGCGGGGGGGCAGAATGCCCTGACGCGCGGGTTGCAGGCAGCACTTGCCGGCGAGGGCCTGCTTTCGCGACGGAACAAATTCTAGTCGAAGGCGACGATCGCCAATCGAGGGTTCGGTATGCGCAATCCCGACACGGAATGGATGGACGATCCGCTCGGGCCGCAGCTGGATGCGGTCGGCGTTGTCGCGTCCGCGCCTGATCTCGGGCATATGCTCGACGTGCTGCCCTTCGGCATGCAGATCGCGGGCCCGGCGGGCGAGGTCGCCTATGCCAACGAGAGCTTTGCGTGGCTTTCCGCCGCGGTTGCCGGTCAGGGAGCGGACGGCGTGCTCAAGACCCGGTGCTTCGATTTCACCCTCGGCGGCAAGCCGTACACGGTGTCGCTGCTGGTCGACGAAACCGAGCAGATGACCCGCGAGCAGGCGCTGATCAGGCGCGCCTATTTCGACGAACTGACCGGTCTGCCGAACCGCCGTGTCATCGAGCAGAGCGTCAATGCTCTCGTCGGCCCGGGTGCGGCGGCGTTCGCGCTGGCCTTCATCGATGTCGACGGCTTCAAGCATGTCAACGATTTCTATGGCCACAATGTCGGCGATGCGCTGCTGGTCCAGATCGCCGAGCGGGTGGCGTCCGGATTGCGTCCGTCCGACATGCTGGCGCGGCTGAGCGGCGACGAGTTCCTTCTCCTGCTTTCGCCTGTCGGCGACCGCGATCAGGTGAACCACGAGGTCGGCACGATCACCAATCGCCTGAAGCTGCCATTCTACATCGAGGGCAACGAGATCCTGTCGTCGGCGTCGATCGGCGTCAGCGTTTTCCCTGATGACGGAGCGAGCTACGACGCGCTGACGGCGAATGCCGACAGGGCAATGTATCGCGGCAAGGCGGTCGGCACCGGCTCCGTCCAGTTCTTCGATGCCACGATCGAGCACGCGGCGATCGAAAAGAGCCGGCTTGAGCAGCGCCTCAGGCTGGCGATCCGCGATCGCCGTGTGAGCTGCGCCTACCAGCCCAAGATGGATATCCTGACCGGCAATGTATGCGGCGTCGAGGTGCTTCTGCGCTGGATCGACGAGGATGGTGTGATCCAGCCGCCGGGCGATTTCATCGCGCTCGCCATCGAACTTGGATTAATGGATGACCTGACCTACCTCGTGCTCGACAAGACGGTCCGATCGATCGACCGCATCAACGAAGCATTCGGGGAGACGGCGTCGATCAGCCTCAATGTGGCGGCCAAGCAGGCGGGCGATATAAAGTTCATGCGCGCGTTGCTCGACCGCATCGCGGCAACGGAATTCGCCACGCGTTTCATTCTCGAGATCACCGAGGAGGCCTTCGTGTCGAAGAGCACCTTCCAGGAGAGCGTGCTGCCGCTGATCCGCGAGATCGGTGCGCGCGTCTCGATCGATGATTTCGGCGTCGGCTATTCGTCGCTCTCGGCGCTCGCCGATATCACGGCCGACGAAGTGAAGATCGACCGCTCGTTCATCACCAACCTGCACCAGAGGCCGCGCAGCCAGAATATCCTGAAAGCAGTGGAAGCGCTCAGCCGCTCGCTCGGCATGGATGTCATCGTCGAGGGCCTGGAGACGTTCGAGGAACTGGCCTATCTCAAGGCCTGCACCAGCATTCGCTATGTCCAGGGCTACTATTTCTCCCGGCCGGTCATGCTGGAGGAACTCGAGGACAAGCGCGACGAAAGCCTTCGCCAGGAAACCGTGATCCGGCCTGCAGCGATGAATCGCGCCTTCGGCGGCCGAGGCCGGTAAATCCAGAACTCCAGTTCACGATGCTGTAGTTGTGTTCGAACGCATAAGTATGGTTAAGGCAATGCCGGAATTTTTACATCCTTAACCAAGCCGGTTAGCAATTTTTGCACCATGATGGGCCAGTTTAAGCGTGCCTTAACCATTCTCGTTCATGATTCAACCTGATCCGAAATTCAAGAGCCGGCTCTTCAGCCTGGCACGGTTAGGTGGAGTATTGATCATGAAGAGAATTCTGGCATTCGCATCCGTCCTGGCGGTGCTGTCGGCACCGGCCTACGCGGCTGACTTTGTCGAACCCGCACCCGCTCCGGAAGCCGTCGAACCGCTGCCCACCGGCGGCTGGTACCTTCGCAAGGACATCTCCTACGATTTCATGAACTCGGATGGCGTCGAATACAAACGCGGGAACGAGATGGCGAATTTTAGCGACGTCGACCTCGACGATACCGGGAACCTTGGCTTTGGTGTCGGTTACCAGATCAACGACTACTTCCGCGTCGACAAGACTTTCGACTATATGTTCTCGACCAAGTTCCGTGGAACGACGAAGGGCGGCCAGTCTGACTTCGGCGCATGCGACGTCAAGTGCACCTCGACCGATGCCTCTTCGTTCAAGGCCTTCAGCCTGATGGCGAACGCTTATGTCGACATCTACCGCTGGGGCGTGTTCACGCCTTATGTCGGCGCCGGCCTCGGTACCACCTACATCAACTGGGGTGATTTGAAGAACACTTCCTGCGCTACCGATGGCAGCGGCTGCGACGATACGGTGACGCACAAGGGTAGGGACAGCTGGCGCTTCACCTACGCCCTGATGGCCGGCACCTCGATCGACATCAATTGCCAATGGAAGGCCGATGTCGGCTATCGTTACCGCCATGTGGACGGCGGCAGCATGTTCGGCCGCAAGTTTAACGGCGGCCCAGGCTCCGATAAGGGCTTTGACATCCACGAAGTCCGCTCCGGTATCCGCTACCAGTTCGGCGACGCGTGCCCGGTAGCCTACATGCCGCCAGCTGAACTTCCTGCCGAGCAGCCGGTCTTCAAATAAGGCAGAATGCAGGTCCTGAAATAAGAAACCGCCTGGTGACGGGCGGCTTCTTTTTTGTCAAGGCGACGTCGGCCGGTTACCTGACGGAGACGAGGGTAACGGTCGTCTTCGACGCGGCGACGTTAAGGCCCAACTGGCCCGCAACGCTGATCGGTTGCAACTGGATCGAGCCCTTCGTGCCGCCCAACAGCACGTTGGCACCGATGCCGGCGCCGAGCGTGGCCTCCGCCGACGCGCCGTAATAGACGCCGCCCAGCGAACCGCGATGATATCCCGCCGTGGGCGCGAACACCGCCCAGACGAGCTTGCCCCGCGCGGTATAGCCCAGATCGATGCCGAGCTTCTTGACCGAGCCGGTGTATAGGTCCGGTGGATCGCCGCGGAAGCTCGAATGGAAGACGCAATCGAGTTCCTTGGCGGAACCCAGGACATAACCACCGCCATTGCCGATATCGCAGGTGAGGGTTCCGATCTTCACGCCGCCTTCGACGTCCTGTTCCACCGCGACCGGGGGTTCCTCGACGATGAGCGTGTCCGCGGCGCGGGCGACTATACCGCCCATGATTGCCAGCGCGGTTGCGGCGAGGGCCGTGATAATTGTCTTGTCCATTGAACTGTCCTTCTCAATTGCCGTTGGCCGCCGCACCCGGAGGTGAACGCCACTCAAAGATCGGGCTCGCGCATCTCGAGATGCCGCCGACACAGGCCAATCCTTCACTTTCCATTGGGACTTTTCGAAGGCGCTGGATTCTCTGTCTCTCCGTCGGAATGCTATTTCCGGTTTTGCGGATAGATCGTCTCGCCACGCTTGAGCATGTCCACCAGAGTCTCGATCTTTTTCTTCCGCCCCGCCTCGGTCTTCATGTGATGGGTGCGGAAGGCCAGCGCGAAGCGGTTCTGCGCGCTCAACTTGCCGAGCATCTCCTTCGCCTTCGGCTCGGCATCGATCGCGGCCTGAAGATCGTCGGGGATTTTCATGTCCTTGCCGCTGCCATAGGCGCGATCCCAGCGGCCATCCGCCTTGGCCGCCTCGACTTCTTTCAATCCGTGTTCGGTCATGCGGCCCGCCTTGATCAGCCGGGCGACATTCTCGACATTGATCTTGCTCCAGATGCTCTTTCGGGTGCGCCGTGTGTAGCGCTGCAGGTAGCTCTTGTCGTCGAGACCCTTGCGCACGGCGTCGATCCAGCCCCAGCAGAGCACCGCGTCGATCGCCTCCTTCGGCGTGATCGATTTCAGCCCGGAGCCGACCTTGTGGACCTTTATCCACACCTCGTCCTCGCTGTCATGGTGCTGTTCGAGCCAGTTGTAGAAGCTCTGCTCATCGACGAATTCATGAACCTTTTCAGGATCGACTTTCACAGGCGCCATGGGCACGTCCGTTCGTCTCTCAGCGCCATCGGTAATTTCCCGTCAACTTTTCGGCGATCGAGCCATGGCCGCCAGTGGTGCGGCAAGCTGGGCTCGGGTGCAAGAGACTACCAGCGAGTCGCGTTGCGTAACAGGGGGTTCACAACTCAGGGGGAACGGCGCATGGCGACGAGATCCGTATTGTCGCGCCCATCGCGCCGGGGCGTAGCGGCAGGATGGCGTCGCTCTACATCCAGGCTGGTCTTGCCCGAGGCCGAAACGTAGGCGTAGGATGCATCAGACCATCGCTCTGGGGATCAGCATGGGCGACATTCTCGACGTCATCGTGATAGGCGCCGGCTCGGCGGGGCTCGGCGTAAGCTATTTCCTGAGCCAGCAGGGCCTCGCGCACCGAGTGCTCGATGGAGGCCGCATCGCCGAGACATGGCGGACCCAGCGGTGGGATTCGTTTCTACTGAACTCGCCCACCATCCGTTCCCTGCTGCCGGGCGATACCTATGAGGGCACGGACCCCTGGGGTGCGATGACCTGCCAGGATTTCGTCTCCTATCTCGAAAACTATGCGGAACGGCACCATCTGCCGGTCAGCACCCGGACCCGCGTGACGGAACTGGTAGCGGACCAAGGGATGTTTCGGGTCACCACATCGGATGACGTGCTGCTGGCGCGCAATGTGGTGATCGCCACCGGCGACCAGAACCGACCCGTCCGGCCGCCCATGTCGGCGGATCTGCCGTCGACGATTGCCCAGGTCGATTGTCCCGCATACCGCAGTGCCGATTCACTTGCGCCCGGCGCGGTCCTGGTCGTCGGCAGCGGGCAGTCGGGCGCCCAGATTACCGAGGATCTGGTATTGGCCGGGCGCAAGGTGTATCTCGCGACCAGCCGCACCGGGCGCTGGGTGCGGCACTATCGCGGCGGCAATATGCTCCACTGGCTGACGCTTTCCGGCTTCATGGACGTCACGCGTGCCGAGGTGATCCGCCTGGCCGGCAGGGTGCCAACCCGCGCGCTTATCGGCGCGACGCATACGATCAGCCTGCAATCACTGAGCGCGCAAGGCGTGGTGCTGCTCGGCCGCTTCAGGGGCGTGGAGGACGGCTGCCTGATTTTCGGCGACGAGCTCCACGAGCATCTGAGATTTGGCGACGAGGTCTCCGCAAACACGAAGCGCTTGGTCGATGAGTATATCGAGCGCGCCGGTCCCGATGCGCCGCCGGCCGAGGACGACCCCGGCGAGACCGTCGAGCCGCGCCTGCCCCATCCCCCGATCCGTGCGCTCGACTGGCGGGCAAGCGACCTCGGAACGGTGATCTGGTGCACGGGCTTCACCGGCGATTTCTCCTGGATCCAGCTCCCGGGCGCCCTCGACGCCGACGGCCAGCCAATCCACGTGGATGGCGTCGCCACTGTGCCCGGTCTCTATTTCTACGGCCTCGATTTCGCGTCGACGCGGAATTCCGGCATCGTTCCGGGGATCGCGAAGGAGGCGGCCCTGCTGGTGGAGGCGCTGGTCGAACGCAGCGCAAGCCTGACACCGATCACCTGACGGTTGCGCGAGCGATGATGCCGGGACAATTCCGTTGTATTCTACTTTTAGTATTTTGATTTTCTCAAGCGCCATTCTTTAATGTGGCAGGGAAATTCGCGCGATGGAGTCCGCCGATGACCAAACTGGCTCAGTTCGCCCTAGGCTGTGCGATTGGCGTGGCCTTTGCAGCCTGTGCCGTCGTAGCCGTGTATTTTCGGCCTTTCTGGCATTCTGCATGGGGCATGCCGACGTTTCTCCTGATCTTCTGGATCGTCATGACGCTTACTGTCGGATGGGGCGGACGGGGACGACCCCATTCCTTTCGCTTCGGATTGATCGTCAGTACCGCCATTACGTCTTGTTTTGTCGCGGCGGTCTTCATCAACAAATATGTCGGAATCGGATTGATTTGTTTGCTCGCTTACGTCGCGGTGAAATTCCTTGAAAATAGCAACGGCGAACCCGACCCCGATCCGGGTGACAAACAATCTTAAAGAGCGGACTGTGGTTAACAAACGAGGTAAACGAACCCTCTCCAGGTATGCTTAACTCAGGGTTAACCTCTCCTTGGCATAGTTTTTCCAAATCGAATTCCGGCTGGTTTGCGCCGGCCGCGTCGCGAGGAAAATGCCATGAAAATCCGCCATAGCCTGTTTGCCGTTCTGGCTTTAGCCGTCGCGACACCGGCACTCGCCTTCGACCTGCCGCCGCCGGTCGAAGCGCCGGAATATACTGGCACGATCTCGGGCGTTAGCGGCTGGTATATCCGCGGCGACCTCGGCTACAACGCCTCCCTCGATGCCGGCAAGCCGAGCTGGGAGAGCTACAGTTCCAAAGACAACAGCTACGACAATGTGACATTCGATTCGGCGCGGCTCGACGGCAATTTCAACCTCAGCACCGGCGCCGGCTACCAGTTCAACGACTATTTCCGTACCGACCTGACGCTCGATTATTTCAAGACCGATTTCGACGGCAAGTCGATTCGGAACACATCATGTTCCGCCGGGCAATTGGCCAGCACCAAATGCGGCTTCAGCCATACTGACAGCCTCGCCTCGCTCGGTCTTCTCGCCAACGCCTATGTCGATCTCGGCACGGTCTGGGGGCTGACGCCCTATGTCGGCGCCGGCGCCGGTGTGGCCAGTGTCGACTGGAAGGGCATGACGACCTCGAAATATTGCACCGGCAGCAAGGACTGCGACAATGGGATCAAATACGAGGACCAGGAGACGTCCGGCATCGAAAGCTGGCGTTTCACCTATGCGCTGATGGCCGGTGTCAGCTATGACATTGCTCCCCGCACCAAGCTCGATCTGGGCTACCGCTATGCCAATATCGCCGGCGGTGACATGACGGACTACAGCGAGAACGAGCAGAAGAAGGGCGCCAAGAACCCCAAGGCCCAGGATGACGGCATCGGCCGCCACGAGTTCCGCGCCGGTCTGCGCCTGACCACCTGGTAATACCAAGGATCGATGATAGGAACCCATAGGATGGTTCATACAGGCCTTTCGGCTAGGCGCGGTTCGAAGAGCGATGCTTCGCATCGGTCGAGGATCGCAACAACGCCGAAAGGCCTGTATGAACCACCTCCGGTCGGCTTCTCTTCGTCTCCGGCGGCGTCGAGGCTCTTGCACGATGCGAAGGCATCGTGGCTGCGAACCTCTCCTGGCCGGAAACGAAGATCGAGCCGATCCTATGGGATCCTATCATCGATCCTTGGTATTAGCCACCCGGCAACAGAATTGATGCAGCAAGGCGGGGCACACGACCCCGCCTTTTTGATGCGTCAATTTATCTTCTGTTTGCGCCATAACGCGCTTGACTTGGAATTGCCCTTCCCATATTCCCAACGGCGGGACACCTCTCCCCAACGAGAGGCCATATACCTGGAAGGGTAGTTTATCATGGTAGAACTCGCCGCACCGGACCTGCGTCCGGCTAACACGCATTTTTCTTCCGGCCCCTGCTCGAAGCGTCCGAACTGGTCGCTCGACGCGCTCAAGGATGCAGCGCTCGGCCGCTCCCACCGCTCGAAACTCGGCAAGAACAAGCTCAAGCAGGCGATCGACCTGACGCGCGAGATTCTCGACGTGCCGGCCGATTATCGCATCGGTATCGTGCCCGCTTCGGATACCGGCGCCGTCGAAATGGCGTTGTGGTCGCTGCTCGGCGCGCGGGGCGTCGACATGGTGGCCTGGGAAAGTTTCGGCGCCGGCTGGGTGTCCGACGTGGTCAAGGAACTCAAGCTTCCCGATGTCCGCAAGTTCAACGCCGATTACGGCAAGCTGGTGGATTTCACGAAGGTTGATTTCGACCGTGACGTGGTCTTCACCTGGAACGGCACGACGTCGGGTGTCCGCGTCGAGAATGGCGACTTCATTCCCGCCGACCGGAAAGGCCTGACCATCTGCGATGCGACCTCTGCGGCGTTTGCGCAGAACCTCGATTTTTCCAAGCTCGATGTCGTCACCTTCTCCTGGCAGAAGGTGCTGGGCGGGGAGGGCGCGCATGGCGTTCTCATCCTCAGCCCACGCGCCGTCGAACGCCTCGAATCCTATGAGCCTTCCTGGCCACTGCCGAAGATCTTCCGCATGACCAAATCAGGCAAGCTCATCGAGGGCATCTTCCAGGGCGAGACGATCAACACGCCTTCGATGCTGTGCGTCGAGGATTATATCGATGCGCTCAACTGGGCGAAGTCGCTCGGCGGCCTCAAGGCTCTGATGGCGCGGGCCGATGCGAATGCCCAAGTGATCTTCGACTTCTGCGACAAGAACCCCTGGCTCGCCAATCTCGCCGAAGTTCCGGCCACACGTTCCAATACTTCGGTGTGCCTGAAGATCGTCGATCCCACCGTGACGGCGCTCGATGCCGATGCGCAGGACGCCTTCGCCAAGGGCGTGGTCGCCACGCTCGAGAAGGAGGGTGTTGCGGTCGATATCGGCGCCTATCGCGATGCGCCGTCCGGCCTGCGCATCTGGTGCGGCGCGACCATCGAGACCTCCGATCTCGAACGTCTGATGCCGTGGCTCTCCTTCGCTTTCGAAAAGCAGAAGGCAACGCTTTCCGCCAAGGCGGCCTGATTTCTTGCCTCCTCCGGCCATCGGAGAAGGCTGTCATTCCAGATTTCATATCCTTTTTGAGGAGGCCATCATGGCACCGCGCGTACTCGTATCCGACGAACTCTCGGAAACCGCCGTCCAGATCTTTCGCGATCGCGGCGTCGACGTCGATTTCCAGCCGAAGCTCGGCAAGGACAAGGACAAGCTCGCCGAGATCATCGGCAATTATGACGGACTTGCGATCCGTTCCGCCACCAAGGCGACCGAAAAACTGATCGCCGCCGCGTCCAATCTCAAGGTCATCGGCCGTGCCGGCATCGGCGTCGACAATGTCGATATCCCGGCCGCCTCGCGCCGCGGCATCATCGTTATGAACACGCCGTTCGGCAATTCGATCACCACGGCGGAACATGCGGTGGCGATGATGTTCGCCGTTGCCCGCCAGCTTCCCGCCGCCGACGCCTCGACCCAGGCCGGCAAGTGGGAGAAGTCCAAGTTCATGGGCGTCGAGATCACCGGCAAGACGCTCGGCGTGATCGGCTGCGGCAATATCGGCGGCATCGTCTGCCAGCGTGCCATTGGGCTCAAGATGCATGTCATCGGCTACGACCCGTTCCTGAGCCACGAGCGCGCACTTGAGATGGGCATCCAGAAGGTCGAGCTCGACGAACTGTTCGAGAAGGCCGATTTCATCACATTGCATGTGCCGCTGACCGACAAGACCCGCAACATCATCGATCATGCGGCACTGGCCAAGATGAAGGACGGCGTCCGCATCATCAACTGCGCCCGTGGCGGTCTCGTCGTCGAGGCCGATCTCGCCGAAGCCATCAAGTCGGGCAAGGTCGCCGGTGCCGGTTTTGACGTCTTCGAGGTCGAGCCCGCCGAAGCCAGCCCGCTCTTCGGCCTGCCCAACGTTGTCTGCACGCCTCATCTTGGCGCCTCGACCACGGAAGCACAGGAGAATGTTGCTCTACAGGTCGCCGAGCAGATGTCGGATTACCTGATCAAGGGGGCGGTCTCCAACGCCATCAACATGCCCTCGATCACCGCCGAAGAGGCGCCGATCCTCAAGCCCTATATCAAGCTCGCCGATTGCCTCGGCGCCTTTGTCGGCCAGGTCACGGAGAGCCCGATCAAGGCGATCGAGATCCTCTATGACGGCGTCGTCGCCGAGATGAACACCAAGGCGCTGACCTCGGCGCTCCTGGCCGGCCTCATCCGCAGCCAGGTCGCAGACGTCAACATGGTCTCTGCACCCGTGATGATCAAGGAAAAGGGCATCATGCTGTCGGAGGTCAAGCGCGACAAGTCGGGCGTCTACGAGGGCTATGTGAAGCTCACGGTCACCACCGAGAACCAGACCCGTTCGATCGCCGGCACTGTGTTCTCGGATGGCAAGCCGCGCTTCATCCAGATCAAGGGCATCAACATGGATGCCGATGTCGGCGCCAACATGATCTACATCTCCAACACCGACGTGCCGGGGATGATCGGCTTCATGGGAATGACGCTGGGCGAGGGCGGCGTCAACATCGCCAACTTCCAGCTCGGCCGCGACAAGCAGGGCGGCGATGCCATCGCGCTGCTCTATGTCGATGAGCCGGTGAAGCAGGAGGTGCTCGACAAGCTGACCGCACACAACGCCATCCGCCAGGCCAAGCCGCTGGTGTTCAACGTCGATTGAGGATGGCTGAGAAGACCCCGCCCCGAACCCCTCCCCACAAGGGGGAGGGGCCAACTGGTGGCGCTCACATTGCCCCACTCATTCTCGCGCATGTCGCGCCGACGGGTAGGTCTCGCTCGATATTGAGTAGAGGTGAAGGCGCGTCAACGGGTTAAGCCCCTCCCCCTTGTGGGGAGGGGTTGGGGCGGGGAATTTTCTTACATCAGCGCCATCACCAACTCCGTCTTGCCATAGCCGAACTGGAATTCCGCGGTCCCCGTATGGTGCAGCGCGATCCAGTCTCCCGCCGTGAGATAGGCGAGCGATATCGCCGACTGGCTGTAGCTCTCAGACCCCGTATCGCTGTCGCGCACGGCCAGCAGGTTGGTTGAGCCGTTCTGCTGGACCGCCACCGAATAGCTCGCCGCCGCGAGCGAGGATACGTTGAGCGTGATCATGTAGAACCCCGTCGCCGGCACCGTCAGCCGGCTGCCGACGCCTGACGTCACTGTCGCCCCGAGCGCAAATCCGCCCTGGTTGAGATGCAGCGTGCCGAAGCCGGTGCGGGTGTTGTTGGCCGGCGTCAGTGCGGTTTCGCCATAGGAGGCGCGCACCAGCGGCCGGCCGGGCATCAGCACCGCACCGCTGGCGCTGGTCTTCAACGCGGTAGCCCATGCCGAGCCATCGGCCGATACCTTGATCTCGAAATCGTCCGAGCCGGAAAGCCCCATCTCGGCGCGGCCGGAAAAGCCGGTCTGGAACATCAGCGATCCGGTATCGCCGTCGTCGGCCTTGTTGATCTTCAACTGATGACCGGCGCCCGCGTGATTGAGCAGCGTCGCGGCGGCGGAGACAACGAGCCGGTTGGTCGCATCCGCCGAGGCATTAATCCCGATTTGGGAAATTTCGCTCTCGGTCAGCAGGTCTGCCCAGGCAGTTCCGGTCCAGATCCTCTGCCGCGATGCGTTTACAAACCATCCAACCCAGCCCGTGCGGGGGGTCAAGTAGATCCATGCGCCGTCCTCGAACAGCGCGATCTTGCCCGCCTTTCCGGTCCATGCGCCTGTCGGCGCGCTGCCGATCGCGTGGCATGCGCCCTCGGCCGGCGACGATGGCGGCGTGTTGGTTTCGGATTGCACGACCAATTGCACCAGCCCGTCGAGGCGGCGCAGCGCCTCATTGTGGGTTACATGCTTCTGGGCCTGGGAAGACAGGATATAGGGAAGGGAAAGATTGACCGTTTGTTCCGACATGAAGTGCTCCTTGGAAAATGGATAATGAAAAGGCTTGGGTCGCCATCGATCATTATCGGGCCTGTTTGGAGCGTGTGGAAAATTTTCTATAAGTCTATGATTTAAAACGAAAAAGGCCGGGTAAAACCCGGCCCTCGATATGATCTCGGAAATAAGCTTTAGTGGCGGTATTGCTGGATTCGCGTGGTGCGCAGGCCCGCCAGGCCATGGTCGGAAATTGAGCTTTGCCAGGACAGGAATTCCTCCACTGTCAGCGTATAGCGATCGCATGCCTCTTCGAGGCTCAAGAGACCGCCACGCACCGCCGCGACAACTTCAGCCTTGCGGCGGATCACCCAGCGCCTGGTGTTTGCCGGGGGCAGATCGGCGATAGTTAGTGGACTGCCATCGGGGCCGATGACATATTTAACACGTGGACGAATTGCTTCGGTCATTTGGACTCTCTACACAAACAAAGACCATATGCAGCGACTTTACGGTGTCACATTTAAAAATTGCCTAAACACTGGGAAAGAATTTTACGAAAAGCCTTTTGAAAACAAAATTCTGCCGGAATCGACTCGCCAATCCGTTGAAAACCTTGGCTTGTCCTGCCTGACATAACGACCTATATCCGCCCTGAATTTCATGCTAAGCATGGCCCGATCCCTGTAGTGCAATAAGAAAACTGCCCGTGAACAGCCTCGATTTCGACAAGCGTCCAGAAGATACCCGCGTGGTTGTCGCCATGTCGGGAGGTGTCGATTCTTCCGTCGTCGCCGGTCTTCTGAAACAAGAGGGCTATGATGTCATCGGCATCACGCTGCAGCTTTACGATCACGGCGCGGCCGTGCACCGCGCAGGCTCCTGCTGTGCCGGCCAGGATATCGATGACGCCCGTCGCGTCTGCGAGACGCTCGGCATTCCCCATTACGTGCTCGATTACGAACGCCGCTTCCGTGACGCGGTGATCAATCCGTTCATGGAAAGCTATGTCGCCGGCGAAACGCCGATCCCCTGCGTCGCCTGCAACCAGACCGTCAAGTTCGCCGACCTGCTGATCACCGCCAAGGAACTCGGTGCCGATGCTCTCGCGACCGGCCACTATATCCGCTCCAAGCCCGCGCCGACCGCCGGCCATCCGGAACGCCGGGCGCTGTTCCGTCCCGTCGATGCCGAGCGCGACCAGAGCTATTTCCTGTTTGCCACCACGCAGGAGCAGATCGATTACCTGCGGTTCCCGCTCGGCAGCATGTCCAAGGCCGAGGTTCGCGCGCATGCGGCCGAGATGGGCCTTGTCGTCGCCGAAAAGGCCGACAGCCAGGACATCTGTTTCGTGCCGCATGGCAAATATTCCGACGTCATCAACAAGCTTCGGCCGGATGCGGCGCTGGGCGGCGAGATCGTGCATCTCGATGGCCGCGTGCTCGGGCGCCACGATGGCATCCTGCATTTCACCATCGGCCAGCGCCGCGGCATCGGCGTCGCCGTCGGCGAGCCGCTCTATGTCGTACATCTCGATGCCCGCTCGAAGCGCGTGATCGTCGGTCCGAAGGAAGCACTCGATACGCATCGGCTCTATCTCCGCGACGTGAACTGGCTGGGCGACGGCGATCTCCGCGCGATGGCCGAGGACGGCATGGATTGCTTCGCCAAGGTGCGCTCGACACGCCCGCCGAAGGAGGCACGCCTGTTCGCCGACGCCACCGGCATCTATGTCGAACTCGAGGAAGGCGAGGCGGGTGTCGCGCCCGGCCAGGCCTGCGCGCTCTATTCCGCGCCCGGCGAGGATGCCCGCGTCTATGGCGGCGGCTTCATCGCGCGTTCGGAAAAGGATGTGACGGCCGAACGGCTGCTCAAGGAACTGCTTTCGACCCATGTCGCGGCGTAGACCGGGCAAGCGTTTTCACCCCGGGAATTTGCCGGATATCGCTTGACAGAACGGGAAGCCCCGACTTATAAGCCGCCCGTCTGGCCGGGCACCGTTCCCGGATCGGCCATGGCGGGATAGCTCAGTTGGTTAGAGCGTGGGACTCATAACCCCAAGGTCGGCAGTTCAACTCTGCCTCCCGCTACCAAAATCAGCCGAAAGTTCCGGCCCAGCGATGGCGCTGAGCCATCCTTTGAGATCACAGCGGTATTCTTCACGCGGCTGAACGACGTTGATCTGCGCCTCGGTAATGCTCTTCTGAAAACAACGCTTACATCAAACCCACCTTCACGTATAACGTTGCAGTTCCAGACTACAATCTGCAACAGTGGGGATAGATGTATAGCGCGAGAGAAGTAGAAACAGAACTCGGCGACCTTGCGCCGCAAATCTCCGGCGCCGCTCGTGAAACTCTCAGTCGGATGTACTCATCCAGTGTTCTTGATGGAACCGAGGAAAAAGCAAGATCCATTGGGCAGGAAAAAATAAACATCCTTCAAGGGTCTGAACTGAACAGGATCCTCAAGGATATCAAAGCCGCGAAAACCCTTGAGATCGGCTTTGCATATGGGTTCTCGACCATTTGGCTGTTGGATGCTGTTGCGATGCATGGCGGTACTCACAACGCGATCGATCCATTTGAAAAGCGAAGATGGGGTGGTGTCGGTCTACACCAGGTCAACCAGACAACCGGCTTTGACAAATTGTTCAAGTGGCATGAGGCGTTTTCAATTCACGCTTTGAGTGATTTCATTCGATCCGGCGAGACCTTTGACGCGGTGTTCATCGATGGAAATCATCGCTTTGATGATGTGGTCGTCGATTTCTATCTTGCCGATCAGGTTCTCAGAGTCGGCGGCATTGTGGCGTTTGATGACCTGTGGATGGATTCCGTCAAGAGCGTGGCTTCATTCGTTGCATTGAACAGGCACTATGAATTGGTCCCTCAGCGCGCGAGCACCATGGCTGTGTTCAGAAAGATTGCCGACGATGATAGGCTTTGGGATCACTACATCCCGTTTGAAACAACCCACAACGACGGGCAAGGAAGTCGGGTGCGTCAGTTGGCCCGCTATCTGAAGAGACGTTTTCTTTGACCGGTCATAGTCTGCGACTTGACTGCCTCAATTCGCCGCCGCGAAGAGCAATTGCAGCAGGCTGATCACGAAGATCGTTCCCACCGTCATGAAGCCGACGATCAGGATGGCAGAAAACAACGAATGCCCGTTGGTTGCCTGCCGCTTGCCGGGCTGTTGCTGCCTGCCCGGGCTGCGGCTGATCAGGTGATAGACAAAGGCGAGCCGGGCCGTGGTCAACGGCAGGCTGGCGTTTCGCGGATTGTGCATGGCACTCACTCATCGCAGTTGATGTCATGAGAAAGGTAGACCCTATCGCATAGGGTTTCGATTGGGATGCCGGTGCAAAGATGTAAAGAAACCATCAGGATTTCTTTATGCACCCTTGGCTCCGCGAACGCCCACCGGCATTTCACCTATAGGATTTTTATATCTTTTCGAGGCCGGCAATCTCGAACCTTAATGCGGTTCGGGAGCATATAAATTCCGATACCGGGAAACCGCGGGTCATCTCGCTTTGCCGTCAGGCACACCTGATCTCCTTAATAAAGACGCGGCCTTCACGGGCAACACCAGAACTCGGCTTTCAACAGGAGTGACCGATATGGACATCGTACTTGTGGGCGGCGCAATCGCGCTTTTCGCGCTGGCCTTCGCCTACACCAGAATCTGCAACGACATTTGAGGGAGCCAGCCATGCTGATCGACTACATGCTCGCAGGCGCGACGACGCTCTTCCTGCTCGTTTACCTGACCTATGCGCTCGTGCGTCCCGAACGCTTCTGAGCAGCGTTCAAATCTTGCCGCCTTTCAAATTCCGAAAGCAACCAACATGACCCTCAACGGATGGATCCAGATCCTGCTTTTCTGCGGGATCGTTACTCTGCTCGTCAAACCGCTCGGCGGCTACATGACGCGCGTCTTCACGGGCGAACGGACATTCCTGTCGCCCATCCTCTCGCCCTTCGAGAGGCTTATCTACAGGCTTGCCGGGACAAACCAGAAAGACGAGCAGCATTGGACGGCCTATGCCGTGGCGATGCTGCTCTTCAATCTCGCCGGCTTCATCGTGCTCTATTTCCTCATGCGGCTGCAGGGATCGCTTCCCTACAACCCGGCCGGCATGACGGCGGTGCCGCCTGAACTGACATTCAACACGGCGATCAGTTTCGTCACCAACACCAACTGGCAGAACTACGGCGGCGAGAGCACCGTGTCCTACCTGGTGCAGATGACGGGCCTTGGTGTGCAGAACTTCCTGTCCGCCGCCACGGGCATCGCGATCTCGATCGCGATCATCCGCGGCTTCTCGCGGGCATCGGGCAAGTCGGTGGGCAATTTCTGGGTCGATATGACCCGCGCCAACCTCTATATCCTGCTGCCGCTCTGCATCGTGCTGACGCTGGCATATGTCTATCTCGGCGTGCCCCAGACCCTCGGCGCTTACATCAATGCCACCACGCTCGAAGGCGCGCAGCAGACGATCGCGGTCGGCCCGGTCGCCTCGCAGCTTGCCATCAAGATGCTGGGTACCAATGGCGGCGGCTTCTTCAACGTCAACTCGGCCCATCCGTTCGAAAATCCCGATGCGATCTCGAACCTCATCCAGATGGTTTCGATCTTCGCGATCGGTGCGGCATTGACCAACGTCTTCGGCCGGATGGTCGGAAACCAGAAGCAGGGCTGGGCGATATTCGCCACGATGGGCCTTCTCTTCGCCGCTGGTGTCGTCGTCACCTACTGGGCCGAGGCCGCGGGCAATCCGCTGGTTCATGCGCTCGGCATCGAGGGCGGCAATATGGAAGGCAAGGAAGTCCGCTTCGGCATCGTGCTCTCGTCGCTGTTCGCCGTCATCACCACGGCCGCATCCTGCGGCGCGGTCAATGCCATGCATGACAGCTTCACCGCACTCGGCGGCATGATCCCGCTGATCAACATGCAACTCGGCGAAGTGATCATCGGCGGCGTCGGCGCGGGCTTCTACGGCATCGTAATGTTCGTGGTGATCACGGTCTTCGTGGCCGGCCTGATGGTCGGCCGTACGCCGGAATATCTCGGCAAGAAGATCGAGGCCAAGGAAGTGAAGATGGCCATGCTCGCGGTGCTCTGCCTGCCGCTCGGCATGCTCACCTTCACCGCGATCAGTGTCGTCATGCCATCGGCTGTCGCATCGATCGCCAATGCCGGCCCGCGCGGATTCTCGGAAATCCTCTACGCCTATACGTCGGCCGCGGCCAATAACGGCTCTGCCTTCGGCGGCCTGACCGGCAATACGCCCTGGTACAACATCACGCTCGGCATCGTCATGTTCATGGGCCGGTTCCTGGTGATTATTCCAGCGCTCGCCATCGCAGGCTCGCTCGCCGCCAAGAAGACCGTGCCCGCTTCATCAGGCACCTTCCCGACCGACGGCACGCTGTTCGTAGGCCTCCTCGTCGGCGTGATCCTGATCGTCGGCGGCCTCACCTTCTTCCCGGCGCTCGCCGTCGGTCCTGTTGTCGAGCATCTCGCCACGGCGCTCGGGCAGACATTTTAATTCCGGAGTCTCAAGATTATGAGCAATCTCAAATCCGCGAGCATTTTCGATGCCCGCATCCTCGTGCCCGCCATAGGTGGTGCATTCAAGAAATTAGACCCGCGCACATTGGCGAAAAATCCCGTCATGTTCGTGGTGGCCGTCGTCTCCACGCTGACCACGGTTCTCTTCCTCAAGGACCTCGTGACAGGTGGACCTGATCTCGCATTTTCGTTGCAGATCAACATCTGGCTGTGGTTCACGGTACTCTTCGCGAATTTCGCCGAGGCGGTGGCCGAGGGACGCGGCAAGGCGCAGGCGGATTCACTTCGTCGCGCACGCACCGATACCCAGGCCAAGCTGCTCACCGGCCATGATCGCACGCAGTACAGAACCGTGCCCGGCACTGGCCTCAAGGTCGGCGATGTCGTGATCGTCGAAGCCGGCGATATCATCCCGTCCGACGGCGAGGTGATCGAAGGCATCGCGTCGGTCAACGAAGCGGCGATCACCGGCGAATCCGCTCCCGTGATCCGTGAATCGGGCGGCGACCGTTCGGCCGTCACCGGCGGCACGCAGGTGCTGTCCGACTGGATCCGCGTGCGCATCACGGCCGCTGCCGGCTCGACCTTCATCGACCGGATGATCGCGCTCGTCGAAGGCGCCGAACGCCAGAAGACGCCGAACGAGATCGCGCTCAACATCCTGCTCGCCGGCATGACGCTGATCTTCGTGCTCGCCGTCGCCACCATACCGAGCTTCGCCAGTTATGCCGGCGGTTCGATCCCGATCATCGTGCTCGTCGCGCTGTTCGTGACGCTGATCCCGACCACCATCGGCGCGCTCCTCTCGGCCATCGGCATTGCCGGCATGGACCGCCTGGTTCGCTTCAACGTGCTCGCCATGTCCGGCCGCGCAGTGGAAGCCGCCGGCGACGTCGACACGCTGCTGCTCGACAAGACGGGCACGATCACGCTCGGCAACCGCCAGGCGACCAGCTTCCGGCCGGTGCGCGGCGTGACCGAGCAGGAACTCGCCGATGCGTCGCAGCTTGCCTCGCTCGCCGACGAAACTCCAGAAGGCCGTTCGATCGTCGTGCTCGCCAAGGAAAAGTACGGCATTCGCGCCCGCGATATGGCTGCGCTGCAGGCGACCTTCGTGCCGTTCACGGCGCAGAGCCGGATGAGCGGCGTCGATCTCGAGGGGTCCTCGGTCCGCAAGGGTGCCGTGGATGCGGTGCTCAACTATCTCGCCACGACGCATCCGAACTCGAGCGATCCGCAGACGATCCGCGAGGCGCAGTCGATCACCGACGAGATCGCGAAATCCGGCGGCACGCCGCTGGCGGTCGCCCGCGACGGACGCCTGCTCGGCATCGTCCAGCTCAAGGACATCGTCAAGGGCGGCATCCGCGAGCGTTTCGCCGAACTCCGCCGCATGGGCATCCGCACGGTGATGATCACCGGCGACAATCCGATGACGGCCGCCGCGATCGCCGCCGAAGCCGGCGTGGATGATTTCCTGGCCCAGGCGACGCCCGAGAACAAGCTCACGCTGATCCGCGAGGAACAGGCCAAGGGCAAGCTGGTTGCCATGTGCGGCGACGGCACCAACGACGCGCCGGCACTCGCCCAGGCCGATGTCGGCGTGGCGATGAACACCGGCACGGTGGCCGCGCGCGAAGCTGGCAACATGGTCGACCTCGATTCCGATCCGACCAAGCTCATCGAGATCGTGGAAATCGGCAAGCAGTTGCTGATGACACGTGGTGCGTTGACGACCTTCTCGATCGCCAACGACATCGCCAAATATTTCGCG
The DNA here is from genome assembly GCF_964254105.1 of Rhizobium sp. LjRoot254. Classification (NCBI taxonomy): domain Bacteria; kingdom Pseudomonadati; phylum Pseudomonadota; class Alphaproteobacteria; order Hyphomicrobiales; family Rhizobiaceae; genus Rhizobium; species Rhizobium sp. LjRoot254. The sequence goes on from NZ_CAXUSM020000001.1 coordinate 489,082, forward strand.
ATCATCCCGGCGATGTTCCTGGCCTTCTATCCGCAGCTTGGCGCGCTCAATGTCATGGGCCTCGCCACGCCGCAAAGCGCCATCCTCTCGGCGATCATCTTCAACGCGCTGATCATCGTGGCACTCATCCCGCTGTCGCTGAAGGGCGTCCGCTACCGGGCGGTCGGCGCAGGTGCGCTGCTCCGCCGCAACCTGCTGATCTACGGCCTCGGCGGCGTCGTCGTCCCGTTCATCGGCATCAAGGCGATCGACCTCGTGATCACCACAATCGGTCTCGCATAAGGAAATCAAACAATGTTGAAACAACTCAGACCCGCGATCGTGATGATTGTCTTCTTCACTGCCTTTCTCGGGCTCGCCTATCCGCTCGCCATGACCGGCCTGTCGCAGGCGATCTTCCCCATTCAGGCCAACGGAAGCCTGATCGAGAAGGACGGCAAGGTGATCGGCTCCGACCTGATCGGCCAGATGTTCACTTCGGACAAGTATTTCCACGGTCGTCCCTCGGCCGCCGGCGACGGCTACAATGCAGCAAGCTCAAGCGGCAGCAACCTCGCCCCGACCAACCCGAAATTGCTCGACCGGATGAAAGCCGACGTCGAGAAGCTGAAGGCCGAGAACCCAACCGTGCCGGTGCCGATGGACCTGGTGACCACATCCGGCAGCGGCCTCGACCCGCATATCTCGCCAGAAGCCGCTTATTTCCAACTGCCGCGCATTGCCATGGCGCGCGGCGTGGACGAGGCAAAGCTCCGCGCGCTGGTCGAGCAGCATGTCGATGGCCGGGAACTCGGCCTGTTCGGGGAATCTGTGGTAAACGTGCTCAAGCTCAACATCGCGCTGGATTCATTGGTGTCCAGCTGATGGAAGTGCATGGGCGACGGGAATTGACGCATGCCTGACGATAGAAGTGAGCAGGGGACCCGGCCCAATCCGGATGCCTTGCTCGAACACGCCGAACGGGAAACGCGCGGCCGCTTCAAGATCTTTCTTGGAGCGGCGCCGGGCGTCGGCAAGACCTATGAAATGCTGCTGTCGGGCCATGCCCGCAAGGCCGATGGCGTGGATGTCGTGGTCGGCGTTGTCGAGACACATGGCCGGCGTGAAACCCAGGCACTGGTCGAAGGGCTGGAGGTGATTCCACGCCGGATCATGGATTACAGGGGGCATGGCCTCGAGGAGATGGATATCGACGCCATTCTCGCCCGCCGCCCTGGCCTCGTGCTGGTCGATGAACTGGCGCACACCAATGCGCCGGGAAGCCGTCATCCGAAGCGCTATCTCGATGTGCAGGAACTGCTGGCCCAAGGCATCGATGTCTATTCGACGCTCAACATCCAGCATGTCGAGAGCCTCAACGATGTCGTGGCGCAGATCACCCGCATCACCGTCCGCGAGACGGTCCCCGATTCGATCATCGACCGGGCCGACGACATCGAGATCATCGACATCACGCCGGATGACCTGATCAAGCGCCTCAGGGACGGCAAGGTCTATATCCCGAAAACCGCCGAGCGCGCCGTCGAAAACTACTTCTCTCCCGGCAACCTGACGGCGCTGCGCGAACTGGCGCTGCGCCGCACAGCCCAGCGCGTCGACGACCAGCTTCTCAACCACATGCAGGCGCATGCCATATCAGGGCCATGGCCGGCGGGAGATCGCGTGCTGGTCTGCATAGATCACGGAGAGAATGGTTCGGCGCTGGTACGGCAGGCCAAGCGGCTCGCCGACCGCCTGCGCGCGCCATGGGCGGCGCTGTCCATCGAGACGCCCAGGCTTGCCGTCATTGGCGAGGCCGACAAGGACCGGCTGGCTGCGAGCATGCGGTTGGCGGAGCAACTGGGCGGCGAGGCGGTCACGCTCCCGGGCCAGAATGTGGCGGCTGACATCATTCAATATGCGACTGCCAACAACTACACCCAGATCATCGTCGGCAAGCCCAGGAAGCCGCTGTGGCGCGAACTGGTGCAGGGTTCGGTCACGCATGCGCTGATCCGCCTTGCCGGCGATATCAGCGTGCATGTTATTTCCGCCCGGCGCGAGGAGAACGAGCCGCGGCGCGGCGTCGAGGCGGCCCCGCTGCCGAGCCAGTTCCAGATCATGCCGTTCGCGATCGGCGCCGGGTCGGTGGCGTTGGCGCTCTTGGCCGGCGTGCTGCTCGACGAGGTTCTCGACGTGCAGAATCTGGCGCTTGTCTTTCTGATGGCGGTGCTGGTGACGGCCGTCAGGGCCGGGCTTTGGCCAGGGCTCTTTGCCAGTGTCGCAGGCGCGCTGTGCTTCAATTTTTTCTTCCTCGAGCCACGCTATACGTTCACCGTGCGCGATCCCGAGAGCATTATCGCGTTGCTGTTTTACCTCCTTGTCGCGGTGATCGCCAGCAATCTCACTGCCGCGGTGCAAAGGCAGGCGGCGGCCGCGCGGCAGCGGGCGCGGACGGCGGAGGATCTCTATCTCTTCTCCAAGAAACTTGCCGGCACCGGCACGCTGGACGACGTACTCTGGGCGACAGCCTTCCAGATCGCTTCGATGCTGAAGCTGCGGGTTGTGATCCTGCTGCCGCAGGAGGATACGATCGTGGTACGCGCCGGCTATCCGCCGGATGATACGCTGGTCGATGCCGATATCGCCGCGGCGCGCTGGGCTTGGGAGCACAATCGTCCCGCCGGCCGCGCGGCGGATACCTTGCCAGGCGCGAAGCGGCTCTATCTGCCGCTCCGCACCAGCCGCAAGGCCGTGGGCGTGATCGGCCTCGACAATGACCGGCAGGGACCGCTGCTCAACACCGACCAGCAGCGGCTGTTCGAAGCACTGGCCGACCAGGCGGCGATCGCCATCGAGCGCATCCAGCTTGTTGCCGACGAGGACAAGGCCAAGCTCGCGGTCGAGACCGACCGGCTGCGCACCGCGCTTCTGACCTCGATCTCGCACGACCTCAAGACGCCGCTTGCGGCGATCCTCGGCGCGGCCGGAACCATGCGCGAATATGCCGACATACTCGACAAGAATGCCCAACTGGAACTGATCGGCACCGTTGTCGATGAATCCGAGCGGCTCAACCGGTTCATCGTCAATCTGCTGGATATGACCCGCATCGAATCCGGCGCCATGCAGCCGAACTTCGCGCTGCATTATGTCGGCGACATTGTCGGAACCGCGCTCGGCCGCGCCGCCAAGATCACCGCACACCATCGCACCGAGATGGATGTGCCATCCGACCTGCCCATGGTGAGGGTCGACCCGGTGCTGTTCGAGCAGGTGCTGTTCAACCTCATCGACAATGCCGCGAAATATGCGCCCGAGGATACGATCATCCGCATCGAGGCGCGGCGGCAGGGCCAATCCGTGATACTGGAAATCACGGACGAGGGGCCCGGCATTCCACCCGAGGACCTGGAGCGCGTCTTCGACAGTTTCTACCGGGTCCGCAAGGGCGACACCGTGCGCGCCGGCACTGGGCTTGGCCTGTCGATATCGCGCGGCTTCACCGAGGCGATGGGCGGCAGGATCGCGGCAGGCAACAGGCCCGGCGGGCGAGGGGCGGTCTTCAGGATCACGCTGCCGCTACCGACCGGCGAGACCGATATTGGAGACCTCGAATGACGACGACGTCAGTGAAAATCCTGGTGGTCGATGACGAGCCGCCGATCCGCAAGCTGCTGCGCGTCGGCCTGACCGCACAGGGCTATGCGGTAACTGAAGCGCCGAGTGTGAAATTCGCGATCGAGGAAATGGCAAAGGACATGCCGGATCTCATCCTGCTGGACCTCGGGCTGCCCGGCATCAGCGGCCATGACGCGTTACGGACATGGCGAAGCGAAGCGCTGGAACTGCCGATCATCATCCTCTCCAGCCGCACCGACGAGAGGGGAATTGTGGAAGCGTTGGAACTTGGTGCCGACGACTATGTCACAAAGCCGTTCGGCATGAACGAGCTTGGCGCCCGCATCCGCGTGGCACTCCGCCATAGGCTCGCGCAGCAGGGCGAGCGGCCTGTATTCCGCACCGGCGAACTCTCGGTCGATCTGGTGAAGAGGATCGTCCGGGTCGGCGACAGGGACATCAAGCTGTCACCCAAGGAGTACGACATTCTCCGCGTGCTGGTCCAGCATGCCGGCAAGGTCTTGACCCACCGTCACCTGCTCGACCAGGTCTGGAACGGCTCCACCGATGTTCAATATCTGCGCGTCTACATGCGCCAGCTGCGCCAGAAGATCGAGAAGCATCCCGACCAGCCGGAATACCTGCTGACCGAGACCGGTGTCGGCTACCGGCTGCGCGAAGGCGAACAGGCATAATCCAAGAGAATACTCATGAAGATCGACACTCTATTCCGCCCCGAGCACATGTTGGCGGGGCTTTCGGCAAGGACGAAGCAGCAGCTTCTGAAAGCGCTCTGCAACCGGGCGGGAGAAGCGCTGCAGCTTGACCCTGATATGCTGCTCTCCCGGCTGCTTGCCCGCGAGGGGCTGGGTTCCACCGGAATCGGCGGCGGCATCGCCATGCCGCATGCCTCGCTCACGGAGATCGATGCGCCCTTCATATTGCTCGCGAGTCTGTCCCAGCCCGTGAACTTCGAAGCGATCGACGACCTGCCGGTGGATATCGTCTGCCTGCTCTTCAATCCGCCTGAGAAGACCACCGAGAAGCTGACATGCCTGGCCGCCATTTCCCGCCAGCTTCGCGACCCGGCCGTGCAGCAGATGATCCGGCGGGCTCGCAGTCAAGACGAGCTATATGCGGCGGCGATTTATGGGGGAGCGGAGTAGCAGACGCGATCGAATATTGGTTATTTCGTGCCCAAGGCGGTACTTTCTTTAGTTGCTGAATCTTGGCTGTTATGCTCGTTAGTTGTTAAATGATAGCCGCAGGCAGTCACTTGGGGGGAGGGGACACTTGAATTTTCCGAAGTTGGGCAAGTTAATAACTCTTAGTGCAAAGAGCGTTTGGCTGTACGAGGCCCAAACCTTTACGCCATGGTTAGCTCAGAATCTGGATCTTCTTGGTGAAGCTCTCGGTATTGGCGAGCTTGAACTCAAGAGTACAGAAGTGCCCGCAGGCGAGTTTAGGCTAGATATACTCGCCGAAGATGACGGCGGTAACCCTGTTTTAATCGAGAATCAGTTTGGGAAAACCGACCATGGGCATTTGGGTCAATTGATAACCTATATGGCAAGCCAAAGAAAAGACGCGACAGCCATCTGGATTGCCGAAACGATCAGGGAAGATCATCGCGCCGCGATTGATTGGCTAAATGCTACGACCAAAGATGGCTTCGACTTCTTTGCCGTGGAAGTGGAGGCTTTGCAGATTGGAGACAGCGATCCCGCGCCTTTCTTTCGTGTTGTGGCACAGCCTAATAACTGGACGCGCGCCGTTGCGGCGAAGGTAACTGCCGATTCCGACAATGCCGATCGGCATATTATTCGTATGAAGTACTGGAACTCATTTTCGGCGTACCTCAAACAACATGATCCTTCCTTTGCCGTCCGAGCAGATAATCGAGACCATTGGCATGAATTCAAAATCGGGCGTTCCGGTTTTGCGATAAGCGCAACAATCAATACAAAGAAAAGGCGTGTTGGCGTGGAGCTTTATATGCACCGTGACCCGTTCAAGACCGCAATAAAGACGCTGGAGAAGGATCGCCTACTGATCGAACAGCAAATCGGATCTCAACTTGAATGGCAAGAGTTGCCTGGTAAGAAAGCGAGCCGCATTGCACTTTATCGGATCGACACCGACCCCGCTGACGAAGGCGGTTTCGATGTCGTTCATGCTTGGATGCTGGACAAAATGCAAAAATTCCGTGCAGCCTTCGCTCTACGGATTAAGAACCTCAATCTTGGTGAAGGGGAAGGGCAGGAAGAATAGGTCAAGTGGCGTCGTGCAAATACGGTGTCAACGCAATTGATCTAATCCCCACAGCCTAACCGCATTCCCACCCAACAGCTTCGCCTTCTCATCCTTGCTCACGCCCTCGAGCAGCGCATAGGTCGCGCCGACCCAGGTGGAAAGCGTGCCGGCCAGCGTGCAGACGGGCCAGTCGCTGCCCCAGACCATGCGGTCGAAGCCGAAGCTTGCGATCGTGTGTTCCGCATAGGGGCGGATGGTGTCGAGCGTCCAGTTTGCGGTGTCGGTATAGGCGACGATGCCGGAGAGTTTTCCCACCACATTGGGGCGTTTGGCGATCTCGGTCATGGTCTTCGCCCAGCCGGCATATTCATCGCTCTTGATGTTGGGCACGCCGCAATGGTCGAGAATGAACTGGATGTCGGGATTGAGGTCGATCAGCGCCATCGCCTTTTCGTGCTGGCGGGGAAGGACGCAGAGGTCGAAGGTCAGGCCCGTACCGGCCAGGCGGGAAAGGTTTTCGCGGAACAGCGGTTGCGTGGAGAGCTCGTCCGGCATTTCGTGCAGGATGCGGCGGAAGCCCTTGACGCGCTTCTTATCCAGGGTGCGTTCGAGGTATGCTGGGAAGTCCTTGTTTTCCGGCCGGCAGGCGGCGATGGCGCCGACGAGCATGCTGCCTGGCCGCGCGGCGATCCCGATCACGTAAGCCGTTTCTTTCTCGATATCGCTCTCGGCTACATCCACTTCCATATGCATCGATGCGATAAAGCCCAGCTTCTTCGCCTCGCTCGCATATTCATCATAGGAGGAATTGCGGTTGAGCGCGCCGGCGCCGGCCAGCCATGGATAGCTGAGCGCGTTCTGGTCCACGATATGCAGATGTGTATCGACGATCATCGGTATTCCTCCTATTCCTGGTGACCTGATGCTGGCATGCGGCAGCCGGTCATTCAAATAAAAATGCAATCTTCAGATGGAAATTTCAGGCCGCGAGTTCATGGCCCGCCAGTTCCGACAATTGCCGGCCGGTCTTCTGCAGCAACTGGATCGTCGCGGAAATATCGGGCGCAGCCGGCAGATTGATCAGCGTGATATAGGGAATGGTAAGCGCGGCGATGGCATTGCCATCCGCACCCATGATCGGCACCGAGAGGTTGACGACGCCGGCTGTCTGGGCGCTCGGCATCATCTCGTAACCCCGATCCCGGATCTGGTCGAGCCGCGCGAAGAATTCCGGCGTTTGCCCCGCAGGCCCTTCGTTTGCGCCCTCATATTCGCGGATCATCATCGCTCGCTCATCCCGAGGGCGGAAGGCGAGCAGCACATGGCCGGAGCCGGTGTTGAACAGCGCCATATGCGCGCCGACGCGCAGTGAAATGCCGAAATAACCGGGTGCTTCCTGCTGGGCGACGACCACCGCCGCGCCCCGGTCGAACACCACGACATGGTTGGCCTGCCGGCTCTCTTCGGCCAATCCACGCATCAGCGGCGTGGCATAGGAGGCAAGCCGCCGCACCGGCGCATGCAGTTGCGCCAGGCCGAACAGCTTCAGCGTCAATGAATAGCGGTCGCCCTCTAGTCTTGTGACGTAGCCGCGCCGGACCAGGCGGTCGAGCATGCGATAGAACTCGTTGGCATTGCGGCCCATGCGCTTGGCGATTTCCGCCTGGGTCAGGCCGCCGTCGATGCCGGCGAGAAGCTCGAGGATGTCGAGGCCCTTGTCGAGCGCGGGCGCCCGATATTTGTCGTCGTCCGGCGTCACGCTTCATCCCCCTAATGAATTCCCAAATTCATATACGCAAAGTCTACGGCAGGCAAGACGACGCTTGACTATATTTGAATAAATGCTTTATATATGAATGTATCATTAATTGGCAATTGAAAACAATGCCGCCGCCGTTGCGCTGGCGTTGTAAGCTGACTAAGACTTCGTCTTGCCGTGGATGGAGCGGCGCGCCTGGGAGTGAGAAATGGCGAAGATCGAAAAAATCGAGCTCCGGATGGTCGATCTCGTGCCGAAAGTGAAGCGCACGGATGCCATTCAGAGTTTCGTCAGCCAGGAAACGCCCATCGTCACCATCACTGATAGCGACGGCGCCACCGGCACCGGCTATTCCTACACGATCGGCACCGGCGGCTCGTCGGTCATGCGGCTGCTCAGGGATCATCTCGCGCCACGGATCATCGGCCAGGATGCCGATCGCATCGAGGCGATCTGGCACGATCTCGAATTCTTCACCCATGCCACGACGATCGGCGCGATCACCGCGATCGCCATCGCCGCGATCGACACCGCGCTGTGGGATTTGCGCGCCAAGAAGCAGGGCCTACCGCTCTGGAAGCTTGCCGGCGGCGCCAGGGATCGCTGCCCGCTCTACACGACCGAGGGCGGCTGGCTGCATATCGAGACGCAGGCGCTGGTCGATGACGCGCTTGCCGCCCAGGCCCAGGGGTTCACCGGCTCCAAGGTCAAGATCGGCAAGCCGCATGGCTCCGAGGATCTCGGGCGCCTTGAGGCCGTGCGCAAAGCGGTCGGTCCGGGCTACGAGATCATGACCGACGCCAACCAGGGCTTTCGTCTCGATGAAGCGATCCGCCGCGCGGATCGTCTCCGCGATGTCGATCTCGCCTGGATCGAGGAGCCGCTCGCCGCCGATGATATCGACGGACACACAAGGCTGTCGGCCAGCACCGCCACACCGATCGCCGTCGGTGAATCGCTCTATTCCATCCGCCATTTCCGCGAATATATGCAGAAGGGCGCCTGCTCGATCGTGCAAGTCGATGTCGGCCGCATCGGCGGCATCACGCCATGGCTGAAAGTTGCGCATGCGGCGGAAGCCTTCGACATCCCGGTCTGCCCGCACTTTCTCATGGAACTGCATGTCAGCCTCGCATGCGCGGTTCAAAACGGCAAATATGTCGAATATATTCCCCAGCTCGACGAGATCACCGGCGCCAGGATGCGGATCGAAAACGGCCATGCACTGGCGCCGGATGCACCCGGCATCGGCATCGATTGGGACTGGGACGAGGTCAAACGCCGCTCGATCCCCGAATTCGACACCGTGATCGTCAAGGAGTAGACCATGCAGCGGATGGGATCGGTGATCGGCATCAAGGCCGACAAGATCGAGGAATACAAGCGGCTGCACGCGGCCGTCTGGCCCGAGGTACTCGAGATGATCACAAAGTGCGGCATCCGCAATTACTCGATCTATCTCAAGGAGCCGGAGAACCTGATGTTCTCCTATTTCGAATATGTCGGCGACGATTTCGCAGCCGACCAGAAGAAGATGGCGGCACACCCCAGGACACAGGAATGGTGGGCTGTTTGCGGTCCCCTCCAGAAGCCGTTCGAGACGCGAAAAGAAGGCGAATGGTGGGCCGGGATGGAAGAAGTCTTCCACGCCGACTGATCCGGAAAAGGTAAGCTGCGGCTTCCCAAGGTGAAGCCGGCAGAATTGAATAGGAAGGAACGACAATGGATTTCACGGGCAAATCGGTACTGGTCACCGCCGCCGCGCAGGGCATCGGCCGCGCGGTCGCTTTGGCCTTCGCCGCCGCCGGCGCGAAAGTCACGGCGACTGACATCAACGAAACGGTGCTGCGCGAGATCGACGGCCAGGACGGCATCGCCACGGCCAAGCTCAACGTGCTCGACGACGCCGCCGTCAAGGCACTGGTCGCCGAAGTCGGGCAGGTCGATGTGCTGGTCAATTCCGCCGGCGTCGTCCACAATGGTTCGATCCTCGAAATGAAGGACGAGGACCTCGATTTCGCGCTTGATCTCAATCTCAAGTCGATGATCCGCACCATCCGCGCCGTGCTGCCCGGCATGCTGGAACGCAACGATGGCGCCATCGTCAACATCGCCTCGGTCGCATCCTCGATCAAGGGCGTGCCGAACCGCTTCGCATATGGCGTTTCCAAGGCGGCCGTCATCGGTCTCACCAAGTCCGTCGCCGCCGATTACGTCACGCGCGGCATCCGCGTCAACGCCATCTGCCCCGGCACGGTCGAGAGCCCGTCGCTGCAGGAGCGCATGCGTGCGCAGGGCGATTACGATGCCGCCCGCGCCGCCTTCATCGCCCGCCAGCCGATGGGCCGGCTCGGCACGCCGGAAGAGATCGCCGACCTCGCGCTCTATCTCGCCGGCGCCACCTACACGAGCGGCCAGGCCTATGCCATCGACGGCGGCTGGACGATCTGATCAGACAATCCCAGGAGAGGACATAAAATGAAATTGATGCGAGTTGGCGCACCCGGCGCCGAAAAGCCTGCAATCCAGGCGGCCGATGGCACGATCCGTGATCTCTCGGCCCATGTCGCCGACATCGGCGGGCCAGCGATTTCTCCCGAGGGGCTCAAGAAGATCGCCGCGATCGACGTCAATTCGCTGCCCGTGGTGGATGCCTCGACCCGCATCGGCGCCTGCGTCGCCGGCACCGGCAAGTTCATCTGCATCGGGCTCAACTATTCCGACCATGCCGCCGAGACGGGCGCCACGGTGCCGCCCGAGCCGATCATCTTCATGAAGGCCACGTCGGCGATATCGGGCCCCAACGACAATGTGCTGATCCCGCGCGGTTCCGAGAAGACCGACTGGGAAGTCGAACTCGCCGTCATCATCGGCAAGACAGCGAAATATGTCTCCGAGGAGGAGGCGATGGATTACGTCGCGGGCTATGCCGTCTGCGACGACGTCTCCGAACGCGCCTTCCAGACCGAGCGCTCCGGCCAGTGGACCAAGGGCAAGTCCTGCGACACGTTCGGCCCCATCGGCCCCTGGCTGGTGACCAGGGATGAGATCCCCGATCCGCAGAATCTCGGCATGTGGCTCACCGTCAACGGCCAGAAGATGCAGGACGGCTCGACCAACACCATGGTCTATGGCGTGAAATACCTCGTCTCTTATCTCAGCCAGTTCATGAGCCTGCATCCGGGCGATGTGATCTCGACCGGCACGCCGCCGGGCGTCGGCATGGGCCTCAAGCCGCCACGCTTCCTCAAAGACGGCGACGTGGTCGAGCTCGGCATCGAGGGGCTTGGTACGCAGAAGCAGACGTTCGTGCAGGATAAGTAGTAAGCTGGCGTTGGCAGAGTGGGTTTACCCCCCTTCTGCCCTGCCGGGCATCTCCCCCTCAAGGGGGGAGATTGGCCGGAGACTCGGGCATCGCCCCAAACGAAGGTCGATCATCCGCATGACGTTCATTTGATGCGGTGAGCACGCCCCCATCCGATCTCCCCCCTTGAGGGGGAGATGTCCGGCAGGACAGAGGGGGGTGCCGCGAACGCTGACAAGCATGAAGACGACTACCTCAAATGAAAGAGGCGACCGTGACCCAGATAACCAGTCTCCAGACTCTCGACCTCCGCTTCCCCACGTCCCAGAGCCTCGACGGTTCGGACGCGATGAACCCGGATCCGGATTATTCCGCTGCCTATGTCATTCTCGGCACGGATAAATCCGGGCTGGAGGGTCACGGGCTGACCTTCACCATCGGCCGTGGCAACGAGATCTGCTGCGCCGCGATCGAGGCGATGCGCCATCTCGTCGTCGGCCTCGATCTCGATTGGATCCGCGAAAGCCCGGCCCGCTTCTGGCGCCATGTCACCGGCGACAGCCAATTGCGCTGGATCGGACCGGACAAGGGTGCCATTCATCTCGCCACCGGCGCGGTGGTCAACGCGGTTTGGGACCTGCTGGCGAAACAATCCGGCAAGCCCGTCTGGCGGCTGGTCGCCGACATGAGCCCGGAGGAGATCGTCGATATCGTCGATTTCCGCTATCTCACCGATGCCATCACTCGCGACGAGGCGCTCGCGATCCTCAGACAAGCCGAGCCCGGCAAGGCCGAGCGCATCGCGAAACTCGAGGCCAAGGGCTATCCCTGCTACACGACCTCGGCCGGCTGGCTCGGCTATGACGACGACAAGCTGCGGCGCCTGTGCCACGAGGCGATCGATGCCGGCTTCAACCATATCAAGATGAAGGTCGGCCGCGATCTCGAAGATGATATTCGCCGCCTCCGCATCGCCCGCGAGGTGATCGGCCCGGATCGCTACCTGATGATCGACGCCAACCAGGTCTGGGAAGTCGGCCAGGCGGTGGATTGGGTGAAGCAACTCGCATTCTCCAAGCCGTTCTTCATCGAGGAGCCGACCAGCCCCGACGACGTCTTCGGTCACAAGGCGATCCGCGAGCAGATCGCACCGGTGAAGGTCGCGACCGGCGAGATGTGCCAGAACCGCATCATCTTCAAGCAGATGATCGCCGGTGGCGCCATCGACATCGTCCAGATCGACGCCTGCCGCATGGGCGGGCTGAACGAGGTTCTCGCCGTGCTGCTGATGGCGGCGAAATACGGCCTGCCCGTTTGGCCGCACGCCGGCGGCGTGGGCCTCTGCGAATATGTCCAGCATCTCTCGATGATCGATTATGTCGCCGTGTCGGGCACCATGGATGGCCGGGTGATCGAATTCGTCGATCACCTGCACGAGCACTTCCTCGACCCCTGCAACATCCAGAACGCAGCCTATATGCCGCCTGTCATGCCGGGCTTCTCGATCGAGATGAAGGAAGCTTCGCGGGAAGAGTATCTGTTTCGGGGGTAGTTCGAATTCACGACGGCAACGTGGTCGGACAAGCACGGCGACAGTTGATTTGAGAAAGACCCCGCCCCAACCCCCTCCCCACAAGGGGGAGGGGCTAACCCAGCCGCACCCCGAGCACCAAAAGCAACCTCACAGCAAGTTGGGAGGTTGCTTTTTTATCGAAGCGGTGAAGCGCGTTAAGCCCCTCCCCCTTGTGGGGAGGGGTTTGGGGCGGGGTCTTTCCTGCCCCGACCGTCCGCCGAGCGTGAGATCACCACCGCTTCAGCCCCAGCAACCTCTCGCCCAGCGGCGTCAGTTCCGCAGTCGTGGCATTCTTCTTCTCCCAGTCGCGCGGATCGCCCGGAAACGCATCGCGCTGCGGGTGGTCGAGTTCGCGCCACAGCCTTATGCGCTCCTCGCGTTCGGCGCGGTTTTCCCATTCGGCGGGATGCATGGAAATGTATTGCGCCATGCGCACGCGGTCTCCCGAATGGTTCGGTCGCACGCCGTGGGCCAGCAGCGAATTGAAGATCAGCAGGTCGCCCGGCTCCATGTCGATATTGACGACGGTCTGGCCGGTCATATCGGGGTGCATCGGGTCGCGGTCGGCCGGCTGGGTCTTTTCCCATTCCTCGAAACCGGAGAACAGGCCGGGCACGCATTGAAAGCCGCCGACATCGCCGTCCTGCTTCTTCAGGCTCAGCACGCCCTGCACGCCGATCGGCAGCGGACGGATGGAGGTATCGACATCCCAGTGGATGAAGCCGTGCGGATTGCCCTTGACCTTCTTCGGTGGATTGAGATTGGCGCGGTCGATGGTCACCCACAGGTCCTCGCGATCCCAGATATCGACGAAGGCATCGTAAATGCGGCTCTCCATGCGATTGTCCCACAGATACTGATGATTATAGATTTCCAGCATGCCGGTGTTGTTGAGCTCCTTCATCTTGTGCTCACGCCGCTGCGGCGCGTACCAGGTCGAGGCGTCGGCCGGATCCTTCTCGTCGAACTGCCACAGCAGGTCGACCAGCCGCTCGACATTGGCGGCCGGCACGGCCTGGCGGATGATGACATAGCCCTTGGTGATCCAGTGCTGCCAATCGGCGCTGGACAGGACGCGCAAGGGCAGTGTCTTTTCGATCTCGGCCAGTTGCGTGGTGGCGCTGGTTGTGGGGTGGTGGTCGCGTAAAGTCGCTTGCTGCATGGTGCCCTCCCAGGTTTGCTTAACGATGACAGACAGCATAGCGACGACTGAAAAGCCATGTTGTACGGCAAAGGCAAATACTGATACTATTCTGGCGTCCATGATGCGATCGAGGCCGCATGAAGCCCTATCTGGAAAAGCTCGCGCCCAGCGAACACTCATCGCTCAACAGCCTCAACCGGCGGCTCGAGGGCGGCATTCCCTTCCAATGGCATCATCATCCGGAATTCGAACTGACGCTCACGCTGAATTCGCGCGGCCAGCGCTTCATCGGCGATCACGTCGGCACCTATGACGATCTCGACCTGGTGCTGATCGGGCCGAACCTGCCGCATAGCTGGTCGTCGGTCGATCGCCTGGACGACACCGCGCCGCACGTCGCGCTGGTCTTCTGGTTCCGGCAGGAATGGATCGACAGAATCGTGGAATCCTCTGTGGAGTTCCGGCCGATCCGGTCAATGATCGAGCGTGCCGGCCGTGGCCTCCATTTCAGCCGGGCCGCGTCCGAAGCCATTCGTGCCGATTACAGCGCGCTTTTTGATCTGCCACCCGCCGATCAGTTGCTCGGCCTTCTGTCGATACTTGGTCGGCTCGCGGCGGACCGTACGGCCACCACGCTTTGCACGAGCGCCAGCACTGTTCCAAAACAGGAGGGGCGCGACCGCATCGACCGCGTGCTGCACCACATCCACGGCCACCACCGAACGGATATCGGCATGGAAGACCTGGCCGATATCGCCGCGCTCAGTGTCTCCGGCCTGCACCGCCTGTTCCGCCGGCATACCGGCACGACCGCCTCGGAATACCTGATCCGCATGCGGATCGGCGAGGCGTGCTCGCTGCTGTCGGCGACCAGTCTGCCCATCGCCCATGTCGCGGGCGAGGTGGGCTATGGCTCGCTCGCCAACTTCAATCGCCAGTTCAAGCGCCTGCGCGGGGTCACGCCGCGGGAATACCGCATGCGGTTTGTACGATGATGGCGTTGCTGTCCCGCTACGGCTACATCAACTCACAAAAAAAGCCGGGGCATTGCTGCCCCGGCCTGGGAGAGAAGCTGTAATACTTCTTCTTATTTCTGCCAGCTCTTGACCAGTTCGTCGTAGTTGATGGTCATCGGCTTGTCCTTCTCGTTCTCGATCTTCAACTGAGGCGCGAGATTGCCGGCGGCGACTGCCTTGGCGTTCTGGTCCTCGAGCGAGGTTTCCTCGGCGAGCTTCGGACCGATATCACCCTGGATGCCGGCGCGTTCGAGGCGCGAGAGCACCTTTTCCTGCTCGGCGCACAGCGAGTCCATGGCTTCCTGCGCGGTCTTCGCACCCGAGGATGCGTCACCGATCGCCTGCCACCAAAGCTGAGCCAGCTTCGGATAGTCAGGGATGTTGGTGCCGGTCGGCGACCATTGCACGCGGGCCGGCGAGCGGTAGAACTCGATCAGGCCGCCGAGCTTCGGCGCACGGTCCGTGAAGCTCTGGTGCTGGATCGAGCTTTCGCGGATCAGCGTCAGGCCGACATGGCTCTTCTTGACGTCGACGGTCTTGGAGACGACGAACTGCGCATAGAGCCATGCGGCCTTGGCGCGATCGTCAGGCGTGGACTTCAGAAGCGTCCAGGAACCCACGTCCTGATAGCCGAGCTTCATGCCGTCCTTCCAGTAGACGCCATGCGGCGACGGTGCGAAGCGCCACTTCGGCGTACCGTCGGCGTTGACCACCGGCAGGCCTTCCTTGACGAAGCTCGCCGTGAACGCCGTGTAGGTGAACATCTGCTGAGCGACCTCACCCTGCGCAGGCACCGGTCCGGATTCGGAGAAGGTCATGCCCTGGGCCGCAGCCGGTGCATAGGCCTTCAACCAATCGAGATACTTCTGGATGGCATAGACCGAAGCCGGGCCGTTGGTGTCGCCGCCACGTGCAACGCACGAGCCGACCGGCTGGGACTTCTCGTTGACCTTGATGCCCCATTCGTCGACCGGAAGGCCGTTTGGCAGGCCCTTGTCGCCGTTGCCGGCCATCGAGAGCCAGGCGTCGGTGAACCGCCAGCCGAGCGATGGGTCCTTCTTGCCGTAGTCCATGTGACCATAGACCTTCTTGCCGTCGATTTCGCGACCGGTGAAGAACTCGGCGATGTCCTCGTAGGCAGACCAGTTGACCGGCACGCCGAGGTCGTAGCCGTACTTCGCCTTGAAGTCGGCCTTGTTCTTCTCGTCGTTGAACCAATCGTAACGGAACCAGTAGAGGTTCGCGAACTGCTGGTCGGGCAGCTGGTAGAGGTCGCCATCCGGAGCGGTCGTGAACTTGGTGCCGATGAAGTCGGCGAGGTCGAGGCCGGGATTGGTCACGTCCTTGCCTTCGTTTGCCATCCACTTGGTCAGCGAACGAGCCTGCTGGTAGCGCCAATGGGTGCCGATCAGGTCGGAGTCGTTGACATAGGCGTCATAGACGTTCTCGCCAGACTGCATCTGGGTCTGCAGCTTTTCGACGACGTCGCCTTCGCCGATCAGGTCATGGGTGATCTTGATGCCGGTGATAGCCGTGAAAGCCGGTGCGAGCACCTTGGATTCATAGACATGGGTGTCAATGGTTTCGGAGACAACCTTGATTTCCATGCCATCAAAAGGCTTGGCGGCGTCGATGAACCACTGCATTTCCTTTTCCTGGTCGGCGCGGGAAAGCGCCGACATGTCCTTGACTTCCGTGTCAAGGAACGTCTTGGCTTCGTCCATTCCTGCAAATGCCGTGCCGGCAAAGGCAAGCAGCACTGCCGCAGTCGTCGTCAGTAAGTGCTTTCGCATAAGATCCTCCCTGGGGTTTTGCGATTCACGTCTAAAAACGGTCCGGTGGCAGCCGTCCCGTCCACTCCCTATCCTTGCCTAGACCAGTTTGAATACGCCGATGGCGTAGACAACCGACAAGACAAGAGCCCACCACAGGTTGGCGCCTACCAGCCCCAACCATGCGAGATGAATGAATGCGCTGCCGAGCAGCGATATGAAGAGACGATCCCCCCGGGTCGTCTCGAAACGAAGGATGCCGACGCGCGGATTGCCACCCGGCGAGGCATATTCCCACACCGCCATCAGCGAGATCAGCAGGGCGATGGTGAGGAAGAAGAGACCGCCCGGGAACGACCAGGCCATCCAACCGCCACGGATCAGCGGAGCGAACCAATCGACCGCGCCATCCTTGACCGGCAGCACGCTGTAGAGCGCGAAGACAGCCGCGAGATAGGCAAAAAGAACGAGACCGAGAGCGAGCGGCCAGCGACGTGTAGAGGTCATCAAACCCTCCCCAGGGCAAAGCCCTTGGCGATGTAATTGCGGACGAAGTAGATCACCAGCGCGCCCGGTATGAGCGTCAGCACGCCGGCGGCGGCCAGCACGCCCCAGTCCATGCCGGAAGCCGAGACGGTACGGGTCATGGTCGCGGCGATCGGCTTCGCGTCAGTCGTGGTCAGCGTCCGGGCCAGCAGCAGTTCCACCCATGAGAACATGAAGCAGAAGAAGGCCGCGACACCGATGCCGGATGCGATCAGCGGCATGAAGATCTTCACGAAGAAGCGCGGGAAGGAATAGCCGTCGATATAGGCGGTCTCGTCGATTTCCTTCGGCACGCCGGACATGAAGCCTTCCAGGATCCAGATCGCCAAGGGAACATTGAACAGGCAGTGCGCCAAGGCAACCGCGACATGCGTGTCGATCAGGCCGAATGCCGAATAGAGCTGGAAGAAGGGCAGGGCGAAGACGGCGGGCGGCGCCATGCGGTTGGTCAGCAGCCAGAAGAACAGATGCTTGTCGCCGAGGAACCTGTAGCGCGAGAAGGCATAGGCCGCCGGCAGCGCCACCAGCAGCGAGATGACGGTGTTCATCGCCACATAGGTGATCGAGTTGATATAGCCGTTATACCATGACGGATCGGTGAAGATAACGGCGTAGTTCCCGAGCGTCGGGTTGGCCGGCCACAGCGTGAAGGTGCCGACGATCTCGCTGTTTGTCTTGAAGCTCATGTTGATCAGCCAGTAGATCGGCGCCAGCAGGAACAGGATGTAGAGCGTCGAGACGGTGAAGGAGGTGAATTTCTTGCTGTCGGTGTTCATTGTTTTGCCTCCCTCAATTCTGCGCGTCGCTTGAAGTCATGACCGTGTAGAAGATCCATGACAGCAGCAGGATGATCAGGAAGTAGATGATCGACATGGCCGCGGCCGGGCCGAGATCGAACTGTCCGACGGCCATCTTGACGAGGTCGATCGACAAGAAGGTGGTCGAGTTGCCGGGCCCGCCACCGGTGACGACGAAGGGCTCGGTATAGACCATGAATGAGTCCATGAATCTCAGCAGCACCGCGATCAGCAGCACGCGCTTCATCTTCGGCAGTTCGATATAGCGGAACACCGACCAGCGCGACGCGCCGTCGATCTTGGCGGCCTGGTAATAGGCTTCCGGGATCGAGACGAGGCCTGCATAGCAGAGCAGCACGACCAGGCTCGTCCAGTGCCAGACATCCATGACGACGAGCGTCACCCAGGCGTCCAAGGGATCGCGGACATAGTTGTAATCGATGCCGATCGCTTCGAGCGTGTAGCCGAGGAGGCCGATATCGACGCGGCCGAAGATCTGCCAGATCGTCCCGACGACATTCCACGGAATGAGCAGCGGCAACGACATCAGCACGAGGCAGACGGGCACGCCAAGGCCCTTTTTCGGCATGTTGAGCGCGATGAAAATGCCGAGCGGCACTTCGATGGCGAGGATGATGAAAGAGAACAGCAGGTTGCGCCCGAGCGCATCCCAGAAGCGATCGGATTCCAGGGTCTGGATGAACCAGTCGGTGCCGGCCCAGAAGAATTCGTTGTTGCCGAACGTATCCTGCACCGAATAGTTCACGACGGTCATCAGCGGGATGACGGCCGAAAAGGCGACCAGAACCAGCATGGGGAGAACGAGGAACCAGGCCTTGTTGTTGACGGTCTTGTTCATGGCTCAGCCCTCCGTCTTCACGCGCCAGGAATCGGCGTAGATGCTCATTGCAGCAGGGTCGAACGTGATGCGCGGGTCGGCGGGAATCTCGTCGTCCTCCTGCGCCACGATGGTGATCGGCAGGCCGGCAAGCATGGCGCGGACGATCTTGGTCCGGCCGATATCCTCGACCTTCGAAATGGTGATCGGCATGCCCTCCCGGCCGAGGCGGACGAATTCCGGGCGGATGCCGAGTTCGGTCTTGGCGCCCGGCGCGATCACCGGGGCCGCACTCAGCTCCACGGTCTGGTCGCCGATCAAGGCATTGGCGCCCTCGATCTTCGCAGGCAGCACGTTCATCCCTGGCGAGCCGATGAAATAGCCGACGAAAGTGTGGCTCGGTCGCTCAAAAAGCTCGGCCGGGGTGCCGATCTGCACGACGCCGCCGTCGTACATGACGACCACCTTGTCGGCGAAGGTCAGCGCCTCGGTCTGGTCATGCGTGACATAGACCATTGTATAGCCGAACTGGCGGTGCAGGAGCTTGAGCTGCGCACGAAGCAGCCACTTCATATGCGGATCGATGACAGTCAGCGGCTCGTCGAACAGGATCGCGTTGACGTCCGAACGGACGAGGCCGCGGCCGAGCGACACCTTCTGCTTGAGGTCGGCGGTCAGGCCTTGGGCCTTGCGCTTGGCCATGGATTTCAAGTCGATCACGTCGAGGATCTCGTTGACCTTGCGCGTCACCTCGGCCTCGGGCACATGCCGGTTGCGCAAGGGGAAGGCGAGATTGTCGAACACCGTCATCGTGTCGTAGATAACCGGGAACTGGAACACCTGGGCGATGTTGCGGTCTTCCGTGCGCAGCCTCGTCACGTCGCGCTCGCCGAGCAGGATGCGGCCATGCGACGGCGTCAGCAGGCCCGAAATGATATTCAGAAGCGTGGTCTTGCCGCAGCCGGACGGTCCGAGCAGGGCATAGGCGCCGCCATCCTCGAACACATGGTCGACTTCCTTCAGCGCATAGTCGGACGGCGCCTGAGGCTTCTCCATGTAGGAATGACGGATATGATCAAGGTTGATGCGGGCCAAGTTAAGCGTTCCTCCTCAAGCCGCGAGCGGCCGGGCTTGCGCCGCGCTCGTCCCATCCTCGCGGAAGGCGAGCAGGTGGCGCGTGTCGAGATTGACGGTGATGTCGGTATCGGGCGTGAGGTCATGGACGCCGCGCGCCAGCATGACCCATTTGCCGAAACCGTTCGAAACGTGGACGAAACTCTCCGAGCCGGTGATCTCGGTGACCGTGACCTTGGCCGGAATGGCGACGCTCGCTGCGCTCACCGGCACGGGTGAGAGATGATGCGGGCGAAAACCGATCACGACCCGGCCGTCGGCAATGCCTGAGAGGTAAGCGGGAACCGGCATTTCAGTGCCGGTGTCGAGCTTGATTACAGAGCCTTGCTTGACCGCGCCGACGGTGTTGAGCGGCGGGTCGGAGAATGTCTGAGCGGTGACGAGATCGGCCGGCCTGCGGAACACATCTACCGTTGAGCCGAACTGGGTGATGCGGCCTTGGCTCAGCGTCGCGGTATTGCCGCCGAGCAGCAATGCCTCGGATGGCTCGGTCGTGGCATAGACAAAGATCGCGCCGGTCTCGGCGAAGATCTTCGGCAGTTCGGCGCGCAGTTCCTCGCGCAGCTTGTAATCGAGATTGGCGAGCGGTTCGTCGAGCAGGACGAGGCCGGCATTCTTGACCATGGCGCGGGCGAGCGCCGTGCGCTGCTGCTGGCCGCCTGAGAGTTCAAGCGGCAGGCGCTTGAGATAGGGCGTCAGGCGCAGCAGATCGGCCGCCTTGTGCACCGCTTTGTCGATCTCGTCGCGGCTCTTGCCGGTCACGCGCAGCGGCGAGGCGATGTTTTCATAGACCGTCATGGCGGGATAATTGATGAACTGCTGGTAGACCATCGCGACGTTGCGGCTTTGCACGGCAACGCCGGTGACATCCTTGCCCTCGAACCAGACCGAACCCTTGGTCGGCTTGTCCAGCCCGGCCATCAGCCGCATCAACGATGTCTTGCCCGATAACGTCGGGCCGAGCAGCACGTTCAGCGAACCGCGCTCAAGGCGGATCGAGACGTCGTTGATATGAATATCAGCGCCCGATTGCTTGGTTACGCTTTTCAGTTCCAGCATTCCATCCTCCTCCCCAGGCAGGCGACGATTGTCGCCCGCTTACTGGGCGGCGAGCCGGGCATCCGCGCCCGGCCGGCCTTTCATGAATTCCTCAAGTGCCTGCCTGCCATTCGCTTCGAGCTTCAGGCCAAGCTTTGTCCGGCGCCAGAGCACGTCTTCGGCCTCCAGCGCCCATTCATTTGCCATGAGATAAGCGACCTCGGCTTCCGTCAGGTCGCCGCCGAAGAGCTGGCCGAGATCGGTAAAACTCTTTGCCTTCCCCACGATCCGCCACGCCCGCGTACCGTAAAGCCGCACCAGACGCCGCGAATGCGCTTCGCTCAGGAACGGAAACTCGCGGCGGAATTTTGCCACCAGGCCCTCGAAGCCCTGCTTGTCGAAATCGCCGCCCGGCAGCGTCGCGCCCGCTGTCCACGGCTTGCCGCGGCTGCCGAGCACGTCCTCGATCTTTTCCAGCATGGATTCGGCGAGCCGCCGGTATGTGGTGATCTTGCCGCCGAAGACATTGAGCAATTGCGGCTCGCCGGCAGCGCCATCGGCCTTCAGTACATAATCGCGGGTGGCTTCCTGCGCCTTGGAGGCGCCGTCGTCGTAGAGCGGGCGGACACCGGAATAGGACCAGACCATGTCGGCCCGCGTCACCGGTTCGGCGAAATATTCGCTGGCGCCGGCGCAGAGATAGTCGATCTCGGCATCGGTAATCTTCACGTCCTGCGGGTCGCCCTTGTAGTCCTGGTCGGTAGTACCAATCAGCGTGAAATCTTCCTCATAGGGGATGGCGAAGAAAATCCGGCCGTCATTGTTCTGGAAGAAATAGGCGCGGGAATCGGAGAACTTCTTGCGGATGACGATATGGCTGCCTTGGACGAGGCGGACATTGCTGGCATTCGAGCCGGCGGCATTCTGCAGGAGCTTGTCGACCCAGGGGCCGGCCGCGTTGACGAACAGGCGGGCGCTGATGGTTTCGGTGTGGCCGGTGTGGACATCCTCGGTGACAACAGACCAGAAGCCGCCTTCGCGGCGGGCCGAGACCACTTTCGTGCGGGTCTTGATGACGGCGCCGCGATCGGCCGCGTCGCGGGCATTGAGCGCTACGAGGCGGGCATCATTGACCCAGCAGTCGGAATACTCGAACGCCTTGCGGAAGCCCGGTTTGAGCGGCCCACCGGCGGGGTCGGTCTCAAGGTTGAGTGTCCGGGTCGGCGGTAGCGCCTTGCGACCGCCAAGGTAATCGTAGAGGAACAGGCCGAGCCGGATCAGCCAGGCCGGGCGCATCGCCTTGTGCAGCGGCAGCACGAACCTGAGCGGCCAGATGATGTGCGGTGCCATGCCCCAGAGCACTTCCCGCTCCATCAGCGCCTCCCGCACCAGCCGGAACTCGTAGTGTTCCAGGTAACGCAGTCCGCCATGGATGAGCTTGGTGGAGCCGGAAGAGGTGCCCGAGGCAAGGTCTTTCATTTCGGCGAGGAACACGGAAAAGCCCCGTCCAACCGCATCGCGTGCAATGCCGCAGCCATTGATGCCGCCGCCCGCGATAAAGATGTCGTAGACTCCGTCCGTCATATGCTTCCATCCCCTTTCGCAATGCAGCATTTTATTGCATTTGCGAAACTGAAAGCATTCAAAACGAAATCAAAACGAATGTCAATCGAATATGGATGATGAATTTGCCCAACGGCTGCGAGACGGCGTGCCCCACCCGCGACGTCATCCTCGGGCTTGTCCCGAGGATCTGGTGAGCGCGCTGTAAGTCGTTGAGGAAGCATACTTATTGGGCGTCCTAGATGCTCGGGAAAAGCCCGAGCAAGACGTCGGAGGACCTTATAGTCGGAAATATTAACGCACTTTCGCGGTTTCGATCAGCTGCACATCGTTCTCGCGACAGATTTTCCTGAGATTTTCGGGAAAGCAATTGTCGGTCACGAAGGTGTGGACCTGCGAAATATGGCCGATCCGAACGGGTGCGGTGCGCTCGAATTTCGTCGAATCCGACACGAGAATCACGTGCCGCGCATTGGCGATGATCGCCTGCGCGACCTTCACTTCGCGGAAATCGAAATCGAGAAGCGCGCCGTCGTCGTCGATCGCCGAGGCCCCGATCACGGCGTAATCGACCTTGAACTGGCGGATGAAATCGACCGCCGCTTCGCCGACGATGCCGCCATCCGTGCCGCGCACGACGCCGCCGGCGATCACCACTTCGAACTGCGGATAGACGCGTAACTTGTTGGCAACGTTGATATTATTGGTGATGATCATCAGCCGGCCATGATCGAGCAGTGCCTGCCCGACGGCCTCGGTCGTGGTGCCGATATTGACGAATAGCGAGGCATTGTCCGGAATGAGCGCCGCCGCCGCCCGGCCGATCGCGTCCTTCTCGGTCGCCGCGATCAGCCGGCGCTGCTCGTATTGCATATTCTCTGTGCCGGAGGGGAAGACCGCGCCGCCATGGATGCGGTTGAGCAGCTTCTTCTCGCAGAGGTCGTTGAGATCCTTGCGGATGGTCTGCGGGGTGATTTCGAACCGGCTCGCCAGTTCCTCCACCAAGACCTTGCCCTGCACGCGGGCGATGTCGAGGATTTCCTTGTGGCGCGGTATCAGGAACATTCGTTTCAGCCGTCGTTGATTTCGTCTTCACGATAGAACGAAAAAAACGAAAGTAAAGCGTCGGCATTAGACCCCGCCCCGAAACCCCTCCCCACAAGGGGGAGGGGCCAACCTGTGGCGCTGGCATTGCTCATCTTTAACGTCGCCAATCGTCGAAAGCTTTGAAGGCTCTCGAGGCCGTGCGGCAGGTTAAGCCCCTCCCCCTTGTGGGGAGGGGTTTGGGGCGGGGTCTTACTTAAGACTTATCAATAGGCTTCGACCTCAGCCGCATCACCGTCTCGCGCTCTGCGCGCTTGCAGGCGACAGGCGGCAGGCCCTTGGCGATCTGGCCGAGGTCCTCCAGCGCCAGCTTGCCGATATTCTCGAGCGCCGAGGTCAGCGCGCCGGCCCGGTGGGCGGAAAACAGGATGTTCGGCACTTTCCGGATCGGATCGTCGGCGGCGACCGGCTCTTCGGGAAACACGTCGGTGGCGACCTGGATGCGGCCGGATTCGGCGAATTCCTTCAGCGCATCGAAATCCGCTACTGCGGCGCGGCTGAGCAGGATCAGCTTGCCGCCCTTCTGGATCAGCTTCAGCTTGTCGGCGTTGAGCAGATGGGCGTTGTCGGTGGTGATCGTCGCGACGACGAAGACGAAGCGGCTCTTCGCCAGCACCTCGTCGAGCGGGGCAGGGTTGACGCCCATCCGTTCCAACACACCATCCGGAAGCCAGGGATCGAAGGCGCGGATTTTCGGCTGGAAGCCGGCCAGCAGCTTGTGGACCGCGCGGCCGAGATCACCGAAGCCGACGAAGCCGACATCGGCGCCGGCCAGCAGCTCGGCTTCATGATTGCCATCGAGGCCGTAGAGTTCTTTGCCCGCGACGAAATCGCCGTGTCCGGTATGGATGCCGCGCGCCAGCGACAGCGCCATGCCCAATCCGATCTCGGCAACGGGTGCCGCGAAGACCGAGCTCGGCGCAATGACATGGATACCGCGCTGGAAACAGGTCTCGTAATCGACATTGGGCAGGAAGTTGGTTTCGACGTTGATGATGCAGCGGAGCTTCGGCGCCAAGTCGAGCTGTGCCTTCTCCATCGGCTGCTGGCTCATCAGCACTTCGGTGGTCGGCAGGTGGGTGCGGTAGAAGCTTTCGCGGTCCTCGCCGTTCCAGGCGATCACGTCATAGGTCGACAGGAATTTCTGATAGTCGGCGTCGGAGAAAATGTCCTTGGCCGCACGGGGTTCCGGATCGAAAAGTACGCGCATTGCATCCTCCCAAAATAGTATGACCGACAGTCATAATCCCGCCGCGCGCAAAGAACAGTCTCGTTGGCGCGGGTCAGCTATGCCCGCAAAGGGTAACTCGCCACTTGCGGAGCGGTTGCCGATTTCCGATAGTGCAAGCTTCTCCCAGCACTCGAGGATCACATGAAGCCGATCGATCTTCCGACCCTTCTTTCAATCGTTGCCGAACGCGGCAAGGCCGGCCGCTCGATCACCGCGATCGCCGGGCCGCCGGGTGCGGGAAAATCGACCCTGGCCGATGACCTCGCCGATGCGCTGAACGCCGCTGAACCCGGTTCGGCAGCAGTGTTTCCGATGGATGGCTATCACTATGACGACATGGTGCTGGTGCCACGCGGCCTGCGTCCTCGAAAGGGTTCGCCGGAGACGTTCGACGTGTCGGGGTTTGCCACGATGCTGGGCCGCCTCAAACAGAACCAGGAGACCGAGATTGCCGTGCCGGTCTTCGACCGCTCGATCGAGATCGCCCGCGCCGGCGCGCGGATGATCCCGCAGACGGTGCGGCACCTTGTTGTCGAGGGCAACTACATCCTGCTCAACAAAGGCGACTGGCGCACGCTGCACCAGCATTACGACACGACGGTGCTGATCGATGTGGCGGAGGAGGAATTGCGCCGGCGGCTGACCGATCGCTGGAAGGATCTCGACCCGGAGACCTTCGCCTACAAGATGGATGTTAACGACCTGCCGAACGGGCGGCTGGTCAAGACCGAGAGCGTGCAGCCGGAATTCATTTTTCGGCAGTAGAAACGAAAAAACCGCCCTGGTTGGCCCGGACGGTTTTCTTATTCTGGGATCTGCCGGTGGCGGCCGGCGCAATCCAAATCAAGCAGCGCGGAGATTGCCGGCGGCGGACTTGCCGGTGCGGCGGTCGGCCAGCACTTCGTAGGAAATCTTCTGGCCTTCATTGAGCGTGGTCATGCCAGCGCGCTCGACGGCGGAGATGTGAACGAAAACGTCCGGGCCGCCATTGTCAGGCTGGATGAAGCCGAAGCCCTTGGTTGCGTTGAACCACTTTACGGTGCCAGTGTTCATCTGGGGTATCCTTGTATTTCACACGTTAGTTTTGCCGGCCGAAAGCTGGCGTTCGTATCGATAAATTCGTCTGGGAAGTTGGTCGGCCGCGTCCGGAAGCAAAACTCAGGGAACGGAGCCAAGCCATTCGGCCTTCAAAAAATCGACCGGGATTGTGTGCCAGAAGTCACCCATTTTTACAAGCTGTTAAAATGATATATTTTTTAGCCGCAGGCTATACGGTTCCCCAACCGTTAACACGGGCTCCGGCATGGCTCAGACCGGTGCATCCTGCCGCATCAGGCCCTCGGACTTGAGGTCCGCCCAGAGTGCCGCGGGGATGTCTCGGCCCAGCATCGCGCGGTTGGAATTGACCTCCGCGACGCTTTGGCCGCCGGGTATGACGCTGACCACGGCGGGGTGATGGAGCGGAAAGTTCAGCGCCGCCTCGATCATCTTCACGCCGTGCTTTTCGCATGTCGCATTGATCCGGCGGACCCGATCGATGACCGCCTTCGGCGCATCGGCATAGTTGTACTGCGCGTCGTCCGAGGGGCCGCGCGCCAGGATGCCGGAGTTGTAGGGACCGCCGAGCACGATGCCGATGCCACGCTCGGTGCAGAGCGGCAGGAAGCTCGTGAGCGCCTCCTGTTCGAGCAGCGTATAGCGGCCGGCCAGCAGGAACAGGTCGAAATCGCCGCGGCGGGCGAGCGCCTCGCAGGCCTGCCATTCGTTGACGCCGCCGCCGAAGGCTTTGATCACCCCCTGGTCGCGCAGGGACAGCATGGCGTAATAGCCGCTCTTCATGAAGGTTTCCGTATAGGCGTCGTTGATCTCCTTCGATCCGTGCGTCCAGACGTCGAGGTCGTGGACGTAAAGAATGTCGAAACGGTCGAGCCCGGTGCGTTCGAAGGAGGCGTCGAAGGAGCGCATCACGCCGTCGTAGGAATAATCGTAGACTTCCCGGCGGTTGGGCACTTCGAAGAATTTGCCGATGCCGGTTCGCTGGTCCGGTGGGCTGACCTTCATCAGGCGCCCGGCCTTGGTGGAAATCACGTATTGATCGCGGGGCTTGCCGCGCAGGAAATTGCCAACGCGGACCTCCGAAAGGCCGAGGCCGTAAAGCGGCGCGGTATCGAAATAGCGGCAGCCGTCGTCCCAGGCCGCCTGCAGCACATTGTGCGCCTCCTCGTCGGTGATGGCGCGGTAGAGATTGCCGAGCGGCGCGCAGCCGAAGCCGAGTTCGCTGAACTTGATGCCGCCATTGCCGAGCCGGTCCCAATGCCTGATCTTCATCGCCAATTCCTCCCGAATGCTGCTCTGATTTTGGCCGGATTAAAGACAGTCGGCTGGCCGAAAGCAATTGTTTTTAATCGTGTTTCAAACATCAGTTGATGACATCCCGGATTCGAAATGGCAAAGTTCCCGCCGTCTCTATGGGAGGAAATCATATTTTGAGCGATAAGTTGAAAGCCATATTCGGCGACGTAAAGCCCGTGATCGCGATGGTGCATCTCGGCGCGCTGCCGGGCTCGCCGCTGCATGATCAGGAAGGCGGATTGGAGGCGCTGGTCGAGGGCGCGCGCAAGGATTTGGCCGCACTCCAGGACGCCGGCTTCGACGCCGTGATGTTCGGCAACGAGAACGACCGGCCATATGAATTCAAGGTCGATACCGCCTCCACCGCGACCATGGCCTATGTGATAGGCCGGCTCGCCGGCGAGATCCGCATTCCCTTCGGCGTCAATGTTCTGTGGGATCCCGAGAGCTCCATTGCGCTTGCCGCGGCCACGGGTGCGGCCTTCGTGCGCGAAATCTTCACCGGCACCTATGCCTCGGACATGGGGCCGTGGACGCCGGATGCCGGCCGCGCGATGCGCTACCGCGACCGGCTGGGCCGCAAGGATCTGGCGCTGCTCTATAATGTCTCCGCCGAATTCGCCCATTCGCTCGACCAGCGCAGTGTCGCCGACCGTGCGCGTTCGGCGGTGTTCTCGTCGATCCCCGACGCGGTGCTGGTGTCCGGCACGATCACCGGCGAGGCGGCTGAGATGGTCGACCTCGAAGCGGTCAAGAAGGTTCTGCCCGACACCTATGTCTTCGCCAATACAGGCGTGAAACATGCGACCGTGCGCGACACCTTGAAGATCGCCGATGGTGTGATCGTCGGCTCGTCGCTGAAGGTCGATGGGCATACCTGGAACGCGGTCGATCCCGAGCGGGCCAAGGAATTCATGGCGCTCGTCAGGCAGGACAGGTGAGCGATGCGTGAACGGTTGAAAACCTGGCTCACGGACCTGATGATGATCCCCGGTCTTTCGGGCTACGAGGGTCGCGTGCGGCGCTACCTCAAGACGGAATTGCAGGGCTTCGGGCTCAAGACGAAAACCGACCGGATGGGCAACCTGATCGCGACGATCGCGGGCCGGGAAGGCGCGCCATCGGTGATGCTGTTCACCCATATGGACCAGCTCGGCCTCATCGTTCGCAAGATCGAGAAGAACGGGCTTGTCCGGGTCGAGCGGTTGGGCGGCGTGCCGGAGCGGGCGCTGGCGGCGCAGGCGGTGATCTTTTCGATCGGCGAGGGGCACGATGTGCCTGGTGTCATCGCGCACAAATCGCACCATGCAACGGGGCAGGACGAAAAATACAAGGTCGTGCCCTATCAGGACATCTATATCGACGCCGGCTTTTCGAGTGCCGAAGCGGTGCGGGAAGCCGGGATCGATATCGGGACACCTGTGGTCTACAAGCCGCATGTCATGGAATTGGCGGACGGGCGCATTGCCGGCACCTCGGTTGATGATCGCGCCGGCTGTGCGGTGGTGCTGGAAGTTGCTCGGCAGCTGATGGCGACGGTGCCGCGACCGACCATACATATCGTGTTCTCGACGCAGGAGGAATTCAACCTGCGCGGCGCGGTGACGGCGGCTCAAGTGCTGCAGCCTGATATTGCTGTTCAAATCGACCTGATCCTGACATCCGACACGCCCGATATGACCAGCCGTGGCGATGTCGTGCTCGGCGGCGGGCCTGGGATGGCGATGTTCTCGTTTCATGGGCGAGGCACGCTCAATGGCACGATCCCGCATCCGGCGCTTGTCGGTCTCTTCGAAGACACCGCGAAGGCCGCCGGCGTGCGGCTGCAGAAAAGCGCGCATATCGGCTGCCTTACGGATTCGTCCTATGTCCAGCTTGTGGGCCAAGGTGTTGCCTCGATCGATATGGGTTTTCCGATGCGCTACTCGCATTCGGCGCTCGAGGTCTGCGATCTCTCCGATCTTGAGGAATTGTCGCGGCTGCTGGTTTCGGCGATCGCCAATATCGGTCCGGATTTCAGTCTGGATCGGGATGATTTCGAGCAATGAAACACTATCTCGGCATCGATATCGGGACCTTCGAATCCAAGGGTGTGCTGGTCGACGAGGCGGGCGGGATCGTGGCGCAGGCGTCGCGGCCGCACCGCATGCTGGTGCCGCAGCCGGGCTGGGCGGAGCATGATCCGGAGCAGGATTGGTGGGGCGATTTCTGCTTTATTTCCAATAAGCTGATCGCCGAGAGCGGTATCGATCCCACGTCGATCCGTTCGGTCGGGACGTCGGCGATCGGGCCGTGCATGCTGCCGGTCGATGCCGAGGGCAATCCGCTGATGAACGGCGTGCTCTATGGTGTCGATACGCGGTCGGTCGATGAGATCGCGGCGCTCAATGGCGAGATCGGCGAAGACCGCGTGCTCGATGTCTGCGGCAATGCGCTGACCTCGCAATCGGTCGGGCCGAAGATATTGTGGCTCAGGAACAAGCGGCCGGATGTCTATGCCAGGGCGGCGAAGATCGTGACGTCCACCACGTTCATCGTGCAGCGGCTGACTGGCAATTGCGTCATCGATCACTATACGGCGGCGAATTTCTCGCCGCTCTATGATGTCAGCAAGCTCGGCTATACCAGCGATCTGGCGCCCGGGATCATCGATCTCGACAAGCTGCCGGAGCTGATGTGGAGCACGGATGTCGCGGGGGATGTGACGGCCAAGGCAGCCGAGGCGACCGGCTTGGCCGAAGGCACGCCGGTGATCTGCGGCACGATCGATGCGAGCGCCGAGGCCTTTTCGGTGGGCGTGCTCGATGGTGGCGATATGATGGTGATGTATGGCTCGACGATCTTCATCATCCAGCTGACCGATGAGCGAGTGCGGGATGCGCGATTGTGGTATGCGCCCTGGATGTTTGAAGGCCAGCATGCCTCGATGTCGGGGCTTGCGACGTCGGGGACGCTGACCCACTGGTTCCGCGACGAACTGGCCAAGGAGCTCGATCCGGCCAGGGCGTTCGGCGAGCTTGCCAGGGAGGCCGCCCTGTCGCCGGCGGGCGCCAATGGCTTGATTTTCCTGCCCTATTTCTCCGGCGAGCGGACGCCGATCCACGATGTCAGTGCCAAGGGCACGCTGTTCGGGCTGAACCTCACCCACAAGCGCGGTGATATCTACCGGGCGCTGATCGAGGGCATCGCCTATGGCACCAACCATATTTTCGAAACCTATGCCGAGGTGGGCAGCCCGCCGAAGCGGCTGATGGCGGTGGGCGGCGGCACCAGGAACAAGCTCTGGCTGGAGGCGACGTCGAATATTTCGGGGCTGAAGCAGATCCTGGCGCGGAAGACGATCGGGGCTTCCTATGGCGATGCCTGCCTTGCGGCGATCGGCGTGGGCGATGCGGATCGATCGACCATCACGCGCTGGAATCCGGTCGAAAGCGAGGTCGTGCCGGTGGCCGATGCCGCCTATGCCAGGAACTACCGGATTTTCAAGGAACTCTACCTGAGCACGAAGCATCTGATGGCTGAACTCGACAAGACATAAGTCCTCGTTCACGCGGCCGGTTTTCGGTCCGTGGGGTTGGTAGAAATGTCGGACGGGGCGCCTCGTAGAGCCTCTCTATTTGTTTGATTTATAATGCGCCACAAGGCGCCCCGTTATGCATTTATCCCATGCAACTCCGGTTCCTCTGCGTCACCGAACGGCCTGGGTTTGGCCGGAGATTGTCAGTCTCCGATCGCCTCCGATGTACGTATCCCGCCATCCATCGCTGGCATGGCGTTCGCGGGACCATCACCCCCACATTCCGCTCGGGCCTCCAATGCCTCACAGGCACGCCCGGGCCTTTTTCAGCCCGGAGGAGAACCATTCTCTGCATGAGCCCCGCGCGCCGCTCCGCCTCTTGAGCAAACCCGAAGGCACATGATCCGTCTCGCCGGGTGAGGCCACCCGCGTATCCGACGACGGAACGACAAGGAATGTAGCACGGGATTTTGCGGATGGGAAGAGATTTTATGAATATTTTCCTATTTTGGCTTCTTGCCAGATTCGACATGCGAGTTGTCGACCCATGGAACCAACGCCGGCCAACCGCATTCAAGCGTTTTTGGCGGAGTTTGTTGAATGGCCCCTTCACTGCAATTGGAATTGCATGCGGGCGATGGGTTCACCCACGGTCTCGGTCGAATTTCCAGGTCTAATTTTTACCGCGCCGGGCCGCTGACCCGGCTCGAACAAGCTACCCACCAATTTTGGAAGGAAGCAGGGACATGGTAACTTTCACGCTCAACGGAAAAGAACGAACCTTCGACGGCGACCCCGACACGCCCCTGCTGTGGGTTATCCGGGACTTCGAAAAGCTGATGGGTACCAAATATGGCTGCGGCGTCGCGCAATGCGGCGCCTGCACCGTGCATCTCGACGGCATGCCGCGACGGTCCTGCATAACGCCGATCTCGACGATCGACGGCTCCGATGTGGTGACGATCGAGGGGATCGAGGGCAAAGAAGCCGAGGCGATCCAGACGGCATGGACGGGGCTCGACGTGCCGCAATGCGGCTACTGTCAATCCGGGCAGATCATGTCCGCCGTGGCGCTGCTGCAAATGGTGCCGAAGCCGACCGACGAAGAGATCGATGGCGCCATGGCGGGCAATATTTGTCGATGCGCCACCTATCATCGCATTCGAGTGGCGATCCACAATGCCGCCAACTCGATGGAGGGCTGAGCCATGTCGATCCATGATATCAATACGACCCGCCGCGGTTTTCTCGCCGGCGCTGGCCTCGTTATCGGCGTGGCGATTGCGCCGAAATATCTCTCGGCGGCGCCAACCGGCGTGCCGGGCGGCGGCGCACCTGAACTCATGCCGCTCAACGCCTTCGTCAAGATCGGCACGGACGATACGGTCACCGTGCTCTCCAAGCATATCGAGTTCGGACAGGGGCCGTTTACCGGTCTCGCGACGCTTGTCGCCGAGGAACTCGACGCCGATTGGGGCCAGATGCGCGCGGTCCATTCGCCGACCGACAACAAGATCTATGCCAACCTGCTGTTCGGCTTGCAGGGCACGGGCGGTTCGAGTTCGATCGCCAATGCCTATGAGCAGATGCGCACGGCAGGCGCCACGGCCCGCGCCATGCTGGTGGCCGCAGCCGCCGAGGAATGGAAGGTGCCGGCGAGCGAGATCACGGTCGAGAAGGGCCGCATCAAACACGCTGCCTCCAACAAGGAGAGCGGTTTCGGCGCACTCGCCGACAAGGCGGCGAAGCAGACGCCGCCAGACAATCCGAAGCTCAAGGACCCCAAGGACTTCGTGCTGATCGGGCAGGAGCTTCCGAAGCTCGACACCCAAGGCAAGACCGATGGCACGGCGATCTTCACGCTCGACATTGCGCCGGACAATCTGCTGATCGCGGTGGTCGCGCATCCCAAGCATTTCGGCGCGACGGTCAAATCCTTCGACGACAATGAGGCGCGAAAGGTAAAGGGCGTTGTCGACGTCAAGCAGATGCCGCAGGGTGTCGCGGTCTATGCCGACAACACATTTGCGGCGCTGAAGGGTCGTGACGCGCTCAAGATCGAATGGGACCTGAGCAAGGCCGAAACCCGTTCGTCGCAGGAACTGGCCGATGACTATGCCAAGCATTTCAACCAGCCGGGTCTCGAGGCAACGAATACCGGCAATGTCGCCGAGGCATTCAAGCAGCCGGGTATCGAGACGATCGAGGCCGAGATCGTCTTTCCGTTCCTCGCCCATGCCCCGATGGAGCCGCTCGACGCGGTCTTCATCAAGGCAGCGGATGGATCGGTCGATGTCTATACCGGTGCACAGTTTCCCGGTTTCGACCAGCAGGTGGCCGCCCAGATTCTGAAGCTCGACGAGTCGAAGGTGCGGGTGAACACCCAGCTCGCCGGCGGCAGCTTCGGCCGCAAGGCTCAGTTCGGGTCGCCCTACATGCAGGAAGCCGCGGCAGTCTATGCCGCGACCGGCGGCGACCGGCCGCTCAAGCATATGTGGACCCGCGAGGATGACATCCAGGGCGGTTTCTACCGGCCGATGTATGCCCACAAGATGCGCGGCGCGATCAACAAGGATGGTGAGATCACGGCGTGGGAACAGGTGATCGTCGGCCAGTCGATCATGGCGAAGGCCGACCTCGATTCCACCTCGGTGGAGGGTGCATCGAACCTTCCCTACCACGTCCCCAACCTCAAGGTGACCTCGCACAATACCAAGCTGGTGATCCCGCCGCTCTGGTGGCGGTCGGTCGGCCATACCCATACCGGGTTTGCGGTCGAGACCTTTGTCGATGAACTGCTGATCCGCGTCGGCAAGGATCCGGTCGAGGGGCGGCTGGCGCTGCTCGCTAAAACCTCGCGTCATGCCGGCGTGCTGCGCAAGGCGGCCGAGATGGCGAACTGGGGTGCGACGGTACCGGAAGGCCGTGCGCGCGGGGTCGCTGTCGTCGAGAGCTTCGGCTCCTTCGTCGCTCAGGTGGCGGAAGTTTCAGTCGGTGCCGATGGCGCGCCGCGTGTCCACAAGGTGTGGTGCGCGGTGGATTGCGGCGTTGCCGTCAACCCCAACATCATCAAGGCGCAGATGGAAGGCGGCATCGGCTACGGGCTCGGTGCTGTCCTCTTCGATGCGGTGACGCTCGGAAAGGGCGGAAAGATCATGCAGTCGAACTTCCACGACTACCGGTCCATCCGCATCAACGAGATGCCCGATGTCGCGGTGGAAATCATCAAGTCCACCGAGAAGCCGACTGGTGTCGGCGAGCCCGGCGTGCCGCCGGTGGGACCGGCGGTCGCCAATGCATGGCGAAAACTGACCGGTGCCCCGGTACGCCAGCTTCCCATCGTCAATCTCATATCCTCCTGAGGGATCGTGACACATGAACATCAAGCTCTTGTTTTCGGGCGCTGCAGCGCTCTGTCTCATCGCGGGCGCCGGATTGGCGCTCACCTCCGTCTCGGTCGCGCAGGATGCCAACGCGCTTCGTTCCGCCGAGTCCTTCAAGTCGATCGCCGACGAGCAGGCGCGGTCGGTCGCGCTCTTCGAGGAGGCGGGGAAAGTCATCCAGCATCCCCGGTGCGTCAACTGTCATCCGGCGGCCGACCAGCCGCTTCAGGGCATGAACATGCATCTGCACCAGCCGCCGGTGTTTCGCGGCGATGGCGGCATGGGCCTGGTGGGCATGCAGTGCAACACCTGCCACGGCGCCGAGAACATCAAGGTGGTCGGCCAATCCGATACGCTGAAGAGCATTCCAGGCAATCCCGCCTGGCATCTCGCGCCGATCGAAATGGCCTGGGAGGGCAAGTCGCTCGGCAAGATCTGCGAGCAGCTCAAGGACCGCAAGCGCAACGGCGACATGACCATGGAGGAAATGGTCGAGCACATGGCGCATGATGATCTCGTCGGCTGGGGATGGAAACCGGGAGACGGACGCGAGCCGGTTCCGGGTACGCAGGAGGAGTTCGGCAAGCTCATCCGGGCCTGGGTCGATACGGGCGCGCTCTGTCCGAAGGTGTGACCTCTCAGGATGTCACGGTACTTCATTCGCGTGAACCGTTGCCGGGTCGCGTTTTAATCATTATTTAGCGGCAAAGACGGATATGGCGGTGAGACCAGCGCCATGTTTCGAACGAAGCGGCTATGCGGACCGGAGATTGCCATGAATGATTTCTACGTCGGCCAGCAGGTCGTGTGCATCGATGACAAGTTCAAGCATGTCTCGATAGACCAGGTGATCCGAAAGGGGCAGATCTACACGATCCGCTGGGTCGGCATGTATTCGCACTATGTCGATGGCGAGTTTCTCGGGGTCAAGCTCGAGGAAATCCATCGCGGCAATGACGATGGCCCCGAGGGTTATGGCGCGGCCGACATGCCGTATCGGGCATCGCGGTTCAGGCCGCTGGTGAAAGACAGGATAGGCTCGCTGAGAAAGCTTCTCGCGCCAAGCCCCGATGCTCCTCCGGAGGAGAAGCCCAAGGCGCCGGTGCGGAAAAAGGAGAAGGTGTAGGCGACCAAGGCCGCTGCGGACGTGAAGTGCGTGGCGGAAGGCGTTTGCGATTTGTCGACTCTGCTGGCGCGCCGTTGGTCGCCGTCGTCGCCCGCGTTTTAATTCGGACGCGGGCGTGCGGTATCTATATGGTCTATCCACACGGCCGAGACCGCCTGGGGAACGGAACCGCGTTCCAGATCGGATAGTCCACTTTTCCCATGATCAGTTTCCAAACCACAGAGCATGCGCAGACGCTGGCACAGGCCATCATGAACACGCTGCCCGAGCCGTTTCTCGTGCTCGACGATCAGTTTCGCGTGCTCGCGGCAAGCGCGGCATTCTACCGGACCTTTGAGGTCGATCCCGAGCAAACGATAGGGTGTTTGCTTTACGCATTGGGGGATGGCCAATGGGATATTCCAAGTCTCAGGGTGCTTCTGGAGACGATCATTCCGGAGCGGACCGCAATGGATGGCTTCGAAGTCGAACATGATTTTCCGCGGATCGGCCGCAAGACAATGTTTCTGAATGCCCGGCAGGTGGTCTACGAAGATCACTCCAAATCGACGATCCTGCTTGCGATCCGCGATGCCACCGTCAGCAGGACGATCGAGCGCGAGAAGGACGAGCTTCAAAGGCAAACGCAGGAACTGCTTCGGCAGAAGGATGTCCTGCTCCAGGAAATGGAACACCGGGTCGCCAATTCCCTGCAAATCATCGCCAGTATCCTGCTTATCAAGGCCCGCGCGGTCTCATCGGAGGAGACGCGCAAGCATTTGAAGGACGCCCATCAGCGGGTGATGTCGGTCGCGGAGGTGCAGCGTCATCTGCACACCTCGGCCGGGCTCGACACGGTGGATGTCCGCTCCTATCTCACTAAACTCTGCAGCAGCCTGGGATCGTCGATGATCGGCGAAAGCCAGCCCATCGAGATCAAGGTCCGTGCCGACTCGGGCGCGATCGGCTCCGACAAGGCCGTCAGCATCGGGTTGATCGTCACGGAACTGGTGATCAATGCAATCAAATACGCGTTCCCAGAATCCAAGGCCGATGCCCACATATATGTGACATATGAGACCAATGAGTTGGATTGGAAACTGACGGTTTCCGATAACGGGGTCGGCCAAACCGCCAGCGACGTCAAGGGTACGGGTACGGGCCTGGGCACCGCGATCGTCCAGGCTCTGGTGAGCCAGCTGGAGGCGGTCAGGGAGAGCGTGATCGACGAAAATGGAATGGAAATTTCGGTGACGCGTGCGACGTTCACATCGGGCCTGCCGAACGTGGCTTAGCTCGGATTTGTCGATTTCAGGCCGGCGAAACCATTTCGCGTATGGTTTTGATCACGCGTTGAGGACTATGGGGCTTGGGCATGAAGCGTCTCTCTACGAGGGATCGCGCCGCCGAGCAGTGCAGTATGCCAGCCTCTTGGCAGTTCTCATTCCGACAATGGGCGCTTTTGAGGAACCACATTCGCTCCGAATGCTCATATTTAGCAAAATCTCGCTCCCCATTCTGATAGTCTATAAATAATATAGACAATATCAACATGGAGGTTCGTGATGGCCACACAGATCAAGCCCAGACAGATCAAACTTGGTGCCTTTCTTCCCGGCGGTGGACAACATGTTGCGGCGTGGCGGCATCCGGGGCAGCCGGCGGACGGGGCGACGGATTTCGAGTTTCACAAGCAGTTGGCCCAGACCGCCGAGCGGGGTCTGTTCGATGCCTATTTCCTGGCCGATGGTCTTGCAGTTTCATTCGGCGGCGGCACGGAAGGGGGCAATGCGAAGGTCGCGGGCTTCGAGCCGGTGACGCTGTTTTCGGCGCTTGCGCCGCTGACGACGCATCTCGGCTTCATCGCCACCGCCTCGACCACCTATGAGGAGCCGTACAATCTGGCGCGCAAATTCGCGTCTCTCGACCTGATCTCGCAGGGTCGCGCCGGGTGGAACGTGGTGACGACCGGAACGGAGGCTGCGGCCTATAATTTCAGCCTCGACCAGCAGCATCCGCATGCTGTGCGCTACCGCCGCGCCGCCGAGCATGTCGAGGTGGTCAAGAAGCTGTGGGACAGTTTCGAGGACGACGCCTTCATCCGCGACAAGCGGACCGGGCAGTTCTTCGATACGGACAAGCTGCATTACACCAACCATCGCGGCGAGCATTTCAAGGTCAAGGGGCCGCTCAACGTCTCGCGTTCGCCGCAGGGTCATCCGGTCATCGTGCAGGCGGGGCAATCCGAGGATGGGCGGGGGCTTGCCGCCGCCACCGCGGAGGTGATCTTCACCGCCCACCAGCATCTTGAAACGGCGCAGGAATTCTATCGCGATATCAAGGCCCGGGCGATCGGCGTCGGCCGCGATCCCGGCCATGTCTTGGTCATGCCCGGTGTTTCGCCTTTCATCGGCCGGACCGAGGCGGAAGCGCGCGAGAAATACGAGAAGCTGACCGCGCTGATCCTGGAAGAGGATGGCCTGGCGCTTCTCAATGGACTGACCGGCGGCACGCTCGACCTCAGCGGCCATGATCTCGACGGTCCGCTGCCGCCGACCCCGCCCACGGAGGGCATGAAGAGCCGCCAGGCGCTGATCCGCCGGATCGCAGACGAGCGCAATTTCACGATCCGCCAGCTCTACCAGTGGATCGCCTCGGCACGCGGGCATTTCACCATTGTCGGAACGCCGGTGCAGATTGCCGATACGCTTGAGGAATGGTTCGAGAACGAGGGCGCCGACGGCTTCAACATCCTACCGCCGTGGCTGCCGGCGGGGCTGGACGATTTCGTCGAACTGGTCATTCCGGAATTGCAGCGGCGCGGGCTGTTCCGCACGGCCTATGAAGGCCGGACGCTGAGGGAAAATCTCGGCCTGCCATTTCCCGCAAACCGCTGGACGCGTGCGACCGCGCGACAGGCCGCCGAATAAGGCAATTCTGGAAAGGACAAGCCATGTCTTCCCTGGATACAGAACATGCGGGCGCGCTGGGGCTCTCACGCCAGCGAACGGACTGGGGCCAAGCCGCGTCGCGGCTGGTGGCCGGTGCATCGAGCCAGTTCTTCTCGCGCTACGCACTTCTGGTCGGCTTTCTCGTGCTCTGGCAGGTAGCACCGGCGCTCGGCTGGACCAATCCCGCGGTGCTGCCGCCGCTCGACCAGATCGTGACGGCGCTCTTCAAGGGCGTGTTCGGCGGTCCGCTGCTCGGCGATATCGCCATCAGCCTGCAACGGGCCGGCATCGCGTTTGGTACGGCGGTCGTGATCGGCGTGCCGCTCGGACTGCTGATGGGGCAGATGCGCGGGGTCGAGCGCAGCCTCGATCCGATCCTGCAACTGTTCCGGCAGACCTCGGCACTGGCACTTTATCCCGTGTTCATCCTGCTCCTCGGGCTGGGCGAGACATCGAAGGTGTTCGTGATCTTCTGGGCGACGCTGTTTCCGGTGCTGCTGGCGACCACCGGCGGCGTCAAGCAGGTCGATGGCAAGCTGATCGAGATGGCGCGGGTCTATGGCGCCAACCGGCTGACCGTGTTCCGGCGGGTCGTGCTGCCCGGTGCGCTTCCCTCAATCTTCGTCGGCCTGCGCCTGAGCGCCACCACATCGCTCCTGCTGCTGATCGCGGCCGAGATGATCGGCGCCAACAAGGGCGTCGGTTTCCAGGTGATGAATGCGCAGTACAATTTCCAGATTCCCCTGATGTTCGCCGCGATCCTGCTGCTCGCCGGGCTGGGGCTGACGGCGAACTATGCGCTCGTCACGCTCCAGAAGCGGCTTTGCCGGTGGAGCGACATCAAGGGCTGACCAATTCTCTCAACACTCTCACAGAGGTGACGATATGAACATTTCCCGACGCGGTTTTTCGAAACTCCTGGCGTCCGCAAGCCTGCTTCCGCTGGTCGGCTCCGCTGGCCTGGTACATGCAAGCCAGCCCGAACCGGTGACGCTGCGCTATCTCGCGAGCCAGGGTGGGCTCGCCGCGCATGAACTTGCCGATGCGCTCGGCTATTTCGACAATACCGGCATCAAGCTCGAGAACAAGGGCTATGCCGCGGGCGGGCCGGCCTCGCTCTTTGCGCTCGCATCCGGCGATATCGAGATCGGCAGTGCCGCGACGGCTGCGGTGCTCAATTCGATCGCGGGCGGCAATGATTTCGTCGCGGCCTATCCGAGCAACGGCATCACCAAGGATGTCGAGAGCATTTTCTACGTGCTGGAGGGCAGCCCGATCAAATCGATCAAGGATCTTGTCGGCAAGACGATTGCGGTCAATACGCTCGGCGCGCATCTCGATTATACCGTGCGCGAGGCGCTGCATGCCGCAGGCCTGCCCGAGGATGCGGCCAAGCTCGTCGTCGTGCCCGGACCGCAGCTCGAACAGGTGTTGCGCTCGGAACAGGTGGATGTCGCAGCCTTCGGATACTGGCAATCGACCTTCGAGGGCGTCGCCCGCAAGAACGGCGGTTTGCGCAAGGTGTTCAGCGATACCGAGGTGCTCGGCGAGATCGCCGGCGGCTTCGTGGTGCTGCGTCGCGACTGGATCGGCGAGCATCCGCAGGCTGCCAAGACATTCGTGGAGCAATCGGCAAAGGCGCTGGATTATGCCCGCGAGAACCCGGATGAGACCAAGAAGCTGATCGCCGAGGTGCTGGCGACACGGGGCGAGAACCCTGACATCGCCCAGTATTTCGCTGGTTATGGCGTCCGCGCCGGCGGCTTGCCGGTAGAGCGCGACCTGCAGTTCTGGATCGATGTGCTGGTGCGCGGCGGCACG
This sequence comes from Rhizobium sp. LjRoot254, assembly GCF_964254105.1. NCBI lineage: Bacteria > Pseudomonadati > Pseudomonadota > Alphaproteobacteria > Hyphomicrobiales > Rhizobiaceae > Rhizobium > Rhizobium sp. LjRoot254. The sequence goes on from NZ_CAXUSM020000001.1 coordinate 528,883, forward strand.
TTGAAGGAAGGCCAGATCAAGGTCGCCGACGTGCTGTTCGATCCGGCCAAGCTGGCCGGCGCGGTCAATTGAGGCCCGACATGACGGACGCCCATCTGGCACAACGCGGCGATGTCGCGATCAGCAACCTCTCCAAGACCTTCGCGATCAACGGCCGCAGCCTCAACGTGCTGCGCGACCTCAACCTTAGGATCGAGGGTGGCGAAAGCCTCGCTATCGTCGGTGCCAGCGGTTCGGGCAAGACGACGCTTCTCCGCATTCTCGCTGGACTGGAAGAGGCCGACAGCGGCCATGTCTCGATCGACGGAAGGCCGATCGACGGGGTGGGCACCGAACGCGCGGTGATCTTCCAGGAACCGAGGCTGCTGCCCTGGTTGAGCGTCGAGGACAATGTCGCGTTTCCGCTTGAAGTTCGCGGCATTCATGGCAGGGAGGCCCGCAGCCTGGCGGACCGCTATATAAGGCTGGTGGGGCTTGGCGAATTCTCGACCGCTCTGCCCTCGCAACTCTCGGGCGGCATGGCCCAGCGCGTCGGCATCGCCCGGGCGCTTGCCGTGCAGCCTGAGATCCTGCTGCTCGACGAGCCGTTCGGCGCGCTCGATGCGATGACCAAGATCACCATGCAGGAAGAACTGTCGCGCATCTGGCGGGAGGAAAAGGTGACGATGATCCTGGTGACGCATGACCTGGAAGAGGCGATCTATCTGGCGGATCGCGTACTCATCCTGCCCAAGGAGCGGGACGGGCGCCCGCGGGAAATCGAGATCGACCTGCCACGGCCGAGAGACCGGAGCGAAGCCCGCTTCGTCAGGTTCCGCCAGGAGCTTCTTGCGGAGTTCGGGCTGCATTGAGCGGTCGCGCCGGCGGTGTCTCCTCCCGATGCCGCCGGCGAAATCTCCCTTGAGCCTGTCAACACCAGTTGAACACAGCGTTCTGATTCCGTCGATTGAGGACGCCGGTGACAGGGCATACGGTGCGGCCATTCAACCCAGGGGAGACTGATATGGCCAAGCCTAAAATTGCAATTATAATCAGCAGCATACGCGGCAACCGCTTCGGTGACAAACCGGCGGCATGGGTGCATGACATCGCCTCGGCACGGGACGATATCGATACCGAGATCGTCGATCTCAAGGAATGGCCGTTGCCGTTCTTCGACGAGGTCGCTTCGAACGCCTGGGCGCCGACCCAGAACGAGGTCGGTCAGCGCTGGCAGAAGAAGGTTGCCGAGTTCGATGGCTATATTTTCGTCATCGCGGAATACAATCGTTCGATCACGGCGCCGATGAAGAACGCCTTCGATTTCGCCTATCCCGAATGGAACAAGAAGCCCGCTGCAGTCGTCGGCTACGGCAGCGTGGGCGCGGCCCGTGCCGCCGAGCATCTCCGGACGATCGCCATTGAACTGCAGATGGCGCCGACTCGCAGCGGCGTCCATATCGGCGGCGGCGATTTCATGGCGGTCTGGCAGCAGGGCAAGAACCTGCGCGAACTCGCCCATATCGAGGCCGGCATCAAGACCTTGCTGGACGAGCTCGTCTGGTGGGCCAATGCGTTGAAGACGGCGCGCGCGGCGGGTTGATGTAACCGTCACGAATAGCGGCGCCGGAAGCGTTCCGGCGCCGTTTTTGTTTCATAGGTCGGGTCCCTATTTCACAATGAAGCGCTCTAAGGGCTCAAATGTATGCGGCGTTTCGTGCTTGCCTTTCCGCAACCTGTGGATATGCTCGCTCCGGTTGACGGCGGCCGGGCACAGGACGTGCTTGCAGCAATTTTCAGTTCGTCTCGGGAGAGTTCAAAATGGCAGTCAGTGGGCAGCTTTGGTATCTGACACAGGGCAATGGCGGCGAAACGGCGCTGGTTCGCATCAATGACGATGGAACTGAAAGCACGATCGTCGTCAGTGGCGCCGCAAATCTCGGTACCTCGTTTCCGCAGGAGATCGTGCTCGACCCCGCCACCGGATATTACTTCGTGCTCTCCAACAGTGGTGGTGTGCTCGGAGACACCGCGGTTCTGTTGCGCGGCAATATCAACAGCGGCGCCGCACCCACGCTGGTGGTCGATTTCCCCGATAGCGTCATCGTCAACACGATGCAGATCGATCCTTATACGAACAAGATTTATGTCGGCTATCAGGATGGCAGCGGATCGGTGCCGGCGAACACGGGCATCAAGGTCTACAACTACAATCCGACGACGGGCGCTACGACCGATGGCGGGTTCATCACGACATCAGCGACGGACACGCGCGGGCAGGAAGGCGGGTTCGATCTTCTTGATCCCCGCGATTTCGCGCTGAACAGCTCAACCAACACGCTTTACTACACGGAATTGCTGAACGGTGGCGCCAACTCGATCGGGCTCTTCAGACTGGATCTTGCCAGCCCCAACACCACGGTGCAACTCGTCAGCCAGGCGCAGTTTCCCGACAATGGCAGCAATGGCTTTATCGTCGATGTCGAAGTCGATGCGTCCAACAACAAGGTCTACTTTACGACCGAGTCGCAGAATCCATCTCCTGGCGCGACCTTCAATGCCAGCCAGAATGCAATCTGGTGGATTGCCGGCGATGCCGCCAACGGAACAGCCGCGAAGGTAACCTTGACCGGCTTCGCCGACGCCGCGCTCTTCTATCCGGGCGACATGACTTTCGATCCCGCGACCCGCCAGATCTATGTCGAGTCCGAACAGGGCGGTGGTGTCGAAACCGACGATGTCATCTATGTTTTCCAGCTCGATGCCGCCGGCACGGCCGCCAGCTATGTCAAGACGATCTCGCCCGGCCTGACCGGGGCGGGCGCCAACATCGGCGGCATCTTCTACGACAACCTGCCGGAGCTTGCGATTTCGTCGAACACGGCGAATGCGGTGGAGCAGACCAATCACCAGGTTCTGATTGCCGATCCTACCATCACCGATATCGACGGCGATCATCTTGCGAGCGCGACCGTCAAGCTCGGCGGCAGTTTTCTCGGCAGCGGGGACCAACTGTCCGTCGCCGGAACCACCAGCGGCCTGATCGGCGGCACCAATATCACGGTGACGATTACCACCGACGGCAGCGGCAACCAGACGCTGACGCTCACCGGCTATGATACAGTCGCCCATTATCAGCAGGTGCTGGGCGATATCCGATACAATCCCAACGGCGACAATCCCACCAACCATGGCGCCAACGCGACCCGGACGGTGACTTGGCAGGTCAATGACGGAGCGGCAGGCAATCCCACTGGTGTCAATTCCGGCCAGCACACGATCACGATCGATGCGGTCAACGACGCCCCAATCCTGACGGGAGACCTGGCGGCGACGGTTCTGGAGGGCGACGGCTATACGCTGGGCGCTGCCGATCTTGGCTATACCGACACCGATGACGTCGCGGCTGGGATCACCTTCACGGTGTCCGGCATTGCCAACGGGACACTGCTGGTCAACGACGTTGAGGCCTCCGGCTTCACCGGGGCGCAGCTTGCGGGCGGGCTGGTGAAATTTGTCCATGACGGCGGCGAGACCGTGACCGGTTCTTTCGACGTCGTGGTTGAAGACGGCGATGAGGATGGCTCGACGCCCGTTGCCTCGACTTTCAATTTCACAGTGACGCCCGTCAACGACGCGCCTGTCCTGACCGGCGATCTCGCGGCGAGCGTTCCGGAGGGCGGGGGCTATCAGCTGACGACGGCCGACCTGGGCTATACCGACTCGGACGACAGTGCGGGCGGTGTCACCTTCACAGTCTCCAGCCTCGTCAACGGCACGATACTGGTCAGCGGTTCCGCGCTCACCAGCTTCACCGGCGCCCAGCTTGCGGCAGGATTGGTGACTTTCCTGCACGACGGCAGCCAAACCACGACCGGGTCATTCAATGTCAGCGTCGAAGACGGCAACGAGGACGGTTCGGCGCCTGTCGCGCAGACGTTCAATTTCACGGTGGCACCGCCGAACACCCCTCCAGTCCTGACCGGCGATCTTGCGGCCACCGTGCTGGAAGGCGGCAGCTATATACTTGTCGCCGCTGATCTTGGTTATACCGATGCTGAAGATACAGATGCTGGAGTGACCTTCACGGTCTCCAGTCTGATCAATGGCACGCTGCTGGTCGATGGCGCCACCGCGACAAGCTTCACGGGCGCACAGCTTGCCTCGGGATTGGTGGCATTCAACCACGACGGCTCGGAGACGGCGATGGGGTCATTCGACGTCGTGGTCGAAGACGGCGACGAGGATGGTTCGACGCCCGTCGCATCGACCTTCAATTTCGCGGTCACCGCAGTCAACGATGCCCCAACCGGCACCGACAAGACGGTCACGGTCAACGAGGACACATCCTATACGTTCTCGCAGGCGGACTTCGGATTTGGCGACGGCGAAGGCGATGAATTGTCGGCGGTCGTGATAACGACGCTTTCAACTGCGGGAACGCTGAAGCTGGACGGGGTCAATGTGGTCGCGGGACAGGTCATTGCGGCCGGCGATATCGACGAACTCACCTGGAAGGCTGCCAAGGACGCGAACGGCGACGATTATGCGGCGTTCACCTTCCAGGTCGTCGATGACGGTGGTGAGGCGAACGGCGGCGAGAACACCGATGCCGACCCGGACACGATAACCTTCGACGTCACCGAGGTCGTCGACCGGATTAACGGGAACAGACGCAACAACAAACTCGTCGGCACCGATGGAGACGACATTCTCAACGGCAAAGCGGGCAATGACAAGCTGAGGGGCGGGCTTGGCGAGGACATCTTCCTGTTCAAGAAGGGCCATGACCGTGACACCATCGCCGATTTCGACGCGACGGATGCCGACCACGATACGCTCAACCTTTCGGGCGTCAATACGATCAAGTCATTCGACGACCTGATGGCCCATCACGTCACCGAGGGCGCCCTCGGTGTTGTCATCAACGGATTGCATGGCGACAGGATTCTTCTCAGGAATGTCGATCTTGCCGACCTCGATGCGGGTGACTTCATAATCCTGTAGGCATGCCGTGCCGACGACCGCGTTGGATTTTGGGGCGCCGGCAAACGCCCCTATTTCACGCTGCCGGCCGTCATGCCCTTGATGATGTAGCGTTCGAGCACGATGCCGATCACCACCAGCGGCGCGATGGCTGCGGCCGAAAGTGCTGCCATCGACCACCAGTTGATGCCCTGCGAGCCGGTCTGGCTTGCGACCATGACGGGCAGCGTCTTGCCGTGGGTGGCGGTGAGCAGCGCCGCGAAGAAATACTCGTTCCAGCAGAGCACCAGCGCCAGGATGAAGGCCGCGACCATGCCGGGGGCGGCGAGCGGGAAGACGATGCGGAAGAAGGCGCCCCAGATGGAGAGGCCGTCGACGAGAGCTGCTTCCTCGAGCTCGATCGGGATACCGCCGAACTGGTCGCGCATGATCCAGATGACGATCGGCAGCACCATCAGCGTATAGAGCAGGATCAATCCGACCGTGGTGTCGAGCAGTGCGAGTTCCTTGTAGAGGACGAGGAAGGGCAGGGCCAATACGACCGGCGGCAGGATGAGCTGCGACAGGAAGAAGAACGAAATGTCCTTGTTGCGCATCCAGCCGATCTTGTAGGCGAAGCGGGAGAGGCCATAGGCCGCGAGCGAACCGATCAGCACCGCGAGCAACGAGGCGCTGACCGAGGTGATGACGCTGTTGAAGAAGCGGCCGATGAATTCGCTGCGGACGGTGGAAGGCCGCCCGATCGTATCCGGCGACAGGCCGAGCGAGCGCCAGCCGAGCCAGTTGGGATTGTAGCCGACCCAAGGCACGATGGCGCCCTTCTGCACGTCCTTGGCGACCTTGAACGAGGTGGTGACCGTCCAGTAGATCGGAAACAGGCAGACGATGGCCCATAGCGACAGCGCGCCATAGATGAAGATGCGGGAAAAATCGAACCTGGCGGGTGGGTTCCCGATCTGGTCGTCGATGCTCACGTTGGGCAGTGTCTCGGCGGTGACGGTCACGGTTCGAACTTCCTATTCATTGCTGTTCGCGATGGTCCACCTGCTCGCGAGCTTCAGGAGCCCGGTGATGAACAGGATGATGATCACGAGATAGACGAAGGCGAGCATGGTGCCGTAGCCGACATTCGATCGCTCGCGATATTCGCGGTAGATGAAGCTGGTGACGGTGTCGGTCGCGCCGCCAGGTCCGCCCGAGGTGACGTTGATGACGATATCGGCGAGCTTCAGCTTGAAGATGATGCGGAGGATGATGGCGGTGATGGAGACCGGCAGCATCAGGGGGAAGGTGATCTTCCAGAACGCCTGCCAGGGGTTCGCGCCATCGACGCGGGCGGCCTCCTGCACTTCCTTCGGCATGGCCTGGAGGCCGGCGAGCAGCATGATCATCATGAAGGGAATGTAGGTCCAGGCATCCATCATCATGATCGAGATGCGGGCGATGACCGGATTGGTGAAGAAGGCGGGCTGCGACCAGCCGAGTTCGCGGGCAAGCGTCGCGAGCGGCCCGAAACGATACTCGCCGAGCGACTTGCCGATCATCCATGACACCGCGACCGGCGACAGCATGAAGGGCAGGAGGAAGGCGACCCGGAAGAATTTGCGCGCCCGGATCTCGGCATTGAGCAGCAGCGCCAGGCCGAAGGCGATCGCATATTCGACGATCACCGCGGCCGAGTAATAGAACATGTTGATCAGCGCGTTCCAGAAATAGGGATCGTGCCACATCTGGACGAGGTTGTCGGTGCCGTTGAAATGCTGGCCCTCGAAGGCCGAGAGGTTCCAGTCGGTGAATGCGATGTAGAGCCCGAACAGGGTCGGGAATATCACCATGAAGACGGTGAAGAGAAAGGCAGGCAGGATGAACAGCAGCTTCTTGCCGGCTTCGCCACGGATGATCACTTGCGAAACGCAAAGGCCGAGACACCAGATGACGATCGCATAGAGCGCGGGCTGCCAGTTGGCGAAACCGAATTCCAGCTTGCCGGCGACATGCAGCGACTGGATGAGGAAGGTGCCGAGCAGAAGGACCGTAGCGCCCCAGAAGATCAGCTTGCCGAGCCGCTTGCGGCTGGCCGGGATCTCCTCGTCGGTGTTGACGGTGTAGAGCCTATCGATCAACAGGTCCTTGTCTGCCATGTATTTTAAGTCCCGTTGGTTCCGGCTGTTAGCGCCGGAGGATATTAGCATTCTCGCTTAAGACAACAAGAAGGCTGCCGCGGTCGGGGCCGCCTTCCTGCGTATTGGTGGCACAGGCCGCCCCAAACCCGCGACGTCATCCTCGGGCTTGTCCCGAGGATCTGGTGCCGGTCCCGTATGCCACTCACGAAGCATCCGGATCGAGCGTTACCAGATGCTCGGGACAAGCCCGAGCATGACGTTGGAGAGCTTTGCCGGCAACCAAGAGGCCGGCGACTCCTGCCGCCGGCCTCCAATTTGAACCGTCACGCCTTACAGGCCAAGCGAGGCCTTGTAGAGCGCGACCTGCTTTTCGCGGCCGATCTGGTCGGTCAGCTTTTCCCACGCGGCGGCGATATTGTCGGCGCCCTGCTGGGCGGACATCTGGCCGGCGAAGATCTTCGCCAGTTCGTCTTCCGCGATCGAGTAATACTGGAAGATACCCGGGATACGGGGCTCGATCGCAGCATTCGGATGGTTGTAGGAATCCTTTTCCGAGTTCAGGTAGGACGTGATGAAGGCTTCGTCGTAACCTGCCGCGACCCATTCCGGAATGTTGAAATGCGAGTTGCGGTAAGGCTGCATGCCTGAGGGGTAGGCAGCCGTCCAGAGCGAGATGTCCTTGCCGCCGAGGTGCGCTGCAGCCGACCATGCGGCCTTCTGCTTGACCGGATCGGAATCGACGCGGGCCATGACGTAAACGCCCCAGCCGATATAGGCCATGTTCGGTGCGTAGTTGGGGCCCGATGCGAGCTTGTCCCACTGGCCGGTCTTGGCGTTGTAGACATCGTCCGAACCCGGAAGGATCGAGAAGCCGACGGTTTCGCCGACGACCGAGCTGTCGGACGTCTTGGACATCGAGCCGACGTCACCCCACCATGCGACCATCGAGCCGGTGCCGGCCAGGAACTGCTGGAAGGCAGTCGTGCCCGGATCGGCATTGAGCTGGTCGGCCGGTTCGGACGGCAGCGCGTCGATGACGTCCTGGATGGTGCGAACCCAGGCCGGGTTGTTGATGCGCGGCTTCATCGTGTCGGCGTCGAACAGCCATGCCTTGTCGTCCGGATGCTTGGCATAGGCCGAAGCCCGCGAGGCGAGGAAGTAGAAGCCGAAGCCGCCCCAGCCCTTGGGTGCATCGAGATAGCCGTAGAGATCCTGGCCATCGAGCTGCTTGCCCTTGAGGAACTTGGTGACTTCCTGCACCTTCTGCCAGGTGTTGGGAACGCCGAAATCGCCCTCGTGGCCTTCGTCCTTCCAGGCTTTCGCGAGGTCGGCAGAAGCGAACACGTCGGTGCGGTAGTTGAAGTTGTGGCAATCGCCGTCAACCGAGATGCGGTAGGTCTTACCGTCCCAGGTGCCGACCGGCGCCTTGAGGTAGCCGACATAGTCGTCCATGTCGATCTGGGTCTTGACCCAATCCGGCATGACCGATGCAAGGCCCTTGCCGCAGACGTCGCCTTCGAAAGGCGCGCCCATTTCGGCAATGTCGAAATCGACGGTGCCGGTGGCGATCGATTGCTGCAGGCGGGCGTTATAGTCCGCCTGTGCCAGGTCGATCCAGTTGATCTTGGCGCCGGTATACTGCTCCCACGCATAAAGCAGGCCGCGGAACAGAACGTTGTGAAGGTTCTGGTTGTTGAGGCCCATGAACGAGAGCTCGACGCCCTTGAATTCACCTTCCTTGATGCTTGCCTTGGTCGCGCCGAGGCACATTTCACCGACCTTCTGCCAGTCGGCATCCGTCGGCGAACCAGCGCCGACGCCCGGAACCTTGAGCAGTGCCGCGCGGTCCACGGCCTGTGCATAGGCCGGGCCGGCGAGGCCTACCATCGACGAGCTCATCGCCGCCGTTGCGGCAATGCCTGCTGCGCCCTTCATCAAGCCGCGACGGCTGATGGATTGCATCGCTAGAAGTTCATAAAGATCGACTTTCACGCCTTATCCTCCCGTTAAGGTTGTCAAGACAGGGCACATTCTCCCGCGCACCCCACCTGTCGCCGGCAGTCTTGCACAGCAATCCTGCCTCGCGCAAATTGTATTTTATCGTCCTAGAAAAGGACAACCGAAGCAATTTCTTACGCGTCTCCAATGGCTGTCTTCATGCCCTGGTAAGAAACAAAGTAAACCCTTTTACCAAAATGCGTCAATGGCGATTTTTCCCAAGCGCCTCACCGCATTGCAGCATTTGCGTTGCGTCGCGGCAATGGCGGACTTCAAAACCAGTGGACAAGCTTTCTCCCCTCGGTTAGAGGACATTGGGAGGCCCGGCGGGAGAACCGGCAAACCGGGCAGGAAGAACGAGGCCGCCGCGCGATCAAGCTACAACCATATGTAGCAATTGCGAATGGCAATCTTGAGGTTCAGACACGGACGCAAAGGTCCGGGGGAGAGGGGATGTCACAGGTTCTGGTGCGCGATGTGCGCAAGGCGTATGGCGCCTTGGAGATCATCCATGGTGTCAATATCGATATCGCGGATGGCGAGTTCGTGGTGCTGGTCGGCCCGTCCGGATGCGGAAAATCCACGCTTTTGCGCATGATAGCCGGGCTTGAGAGCATTACCGGCGGCAAGATCCTGATCGGCGACAAGGTCGTCAACAATGTGCCGCCCTCAGACCGCGACATTGCCATGGTCTTCCAGTCCTATGCGCTCTACCCGCATATGAAGGTGAAGGACAACATGGCCTTCTCGCTTAAGCTGAAGAAGACCGATCCCGCTGTGGTGGAAGAACGCGTCAAATCGGCGGCCAACATCCTCGGCCTGACGCCCTATCTCGATCGTTACCCGCGCCAATTGTCCGGCGGCCAGCGCCAGCGCGTGGCCATGGGCCGCGCCATCGTGCGCAATCCACAGGTCTTCCTGTTCGACGAACCGCTCTCCAATCTCGACGCCAAACTGCGCGTGCAGATGCGAACGGAAATCAAGGAACTGCACCAGCGGCTGAAGACGACGACCGTCTATGTGACGCATGACCAGGTGGAAGCCATGACCATGGCCGACCGCATCGTGGTGCTGCAGGACGGCAATGTCGAGCAGGTCGGCGCGCCGCTCGATCTCTACGACAACCCGGCGAACCTGTTCGTCGCGACCTTCATCGGTTCGCCCTCGATGAACCTGATCAAGGGCAAGGCGAAGATTATCAACGGCGAGGTTTTCGTCGATGCGGGCGGCACGCTGCTGCCTGCGGGCACCAAGCATCAGGTTGCCGAGGGCCAGGATGTCACCTACGGCATCCGCCCCGAGCATATCGAACTCGCCGAGGATGGCTTCGAGGCAAAGGTGGGCGTGATCGAGCCGACCGGCTCGGAAACCATGGTGTTCGTCCATGCCGGCGGCAATGACTTGCTGGTGCTGTTCCGCGAGCGGCACACCTTTACCACCGGCCAGACGATCAAGCTCAAGCCGCGCAAGGATGCGGCGCATATTTTCGACACCGCGACCGGTAAGCGGATCTGACATTCGATAGCACTTTGTTTGTCGCAGGTTTTTAAGCGGAGAACCGCGTTACACTTTTCCGAAACCTGCTTGGGAGGACACTATGCTCAAGAACATCTCGCCGCTGCTCAACGCCGATGTGCTCTATGCACTGAAGGCCATGGGGCATGGCGACTATTTGATCCTGTCGGACACCAATTTCCCCGCCGATTCCATCGCCCGCCAGACTGTGCTCGGCGAGCTGCTGAGGATGGAGAACACGACATCGGCCGAGGCGGCCGCTGCGATTCTGTCGCTAATGCCGCTCGATACGTTCATCGACAATGCCGCCGAGCGGATGGAAATCGTCGGCTCGCCCGATGAACTGCCCGCCGTGCAGCAGGAGGTGCAGGCTGCCATCGACAAGGCCGAGGGTAAGTCCTGGCCGCTGAAATCGATTGAGCGCTTCGCCTTCTACGAGAAGGCGAAGAAGGCCTATTGCGTGATCCAGACCGGCGAGCGCCGCTTCTATGGCTGCTTCGTGCTGACAAAGGGCGTGATCCCGCCGGATGCCCAGTGAAGTGAAATGAAGTGAGGTTGATGCGATGAGCCACGACATCGTCATTCTCGGCGTCTTCGTTGCCGACACCGCCTATCGCGCCGCCCGCCAGCCGAAGATGGGCGAGACCCTGCTCGGCAACGGCTTTGCGCTCGGCCCGGGCGGCAAGGGCTCCAACCAGGCGGTTGCGGCGGCCAAGGCCGGCGGCGACACGGCGTTCCTCTCCAAGCTCGGCGACGATGCTTTCGCCGACATGGCGATGAAGACATGGGACGAGGCGGGCGTGCATCCCGTCGTCAGCCGCGACAAATCGAGCTATACGGGTGCCGCCTATATCTTCGTCGAGGAAGGCACCGGCAACAACGCGATCATCGTTTCGCCGGGTGCGGCCGCGACCATCTCGCCCGCCGACATGGATGCGCAGGCCGACCTTATCGGTGGCGCCAAAGTCTTCGTCACACAGTTGGAACAACCGCTTGATGCGGCCGTGCGGGCGCTGGAGATCGCGCGGGCTGGAGGGGCCGCGACGGTCCTCAATCCGGCGCCCGCACAGAAACTCGACAGTCAAGTGTTCGCGCTCTGCGACTACGTGACCCCGAACGAGACCGAGACCGAGATATTGACCGGCCTGCCGGTGACCAATGTCGAGGAAGCCAGGGTCGCGGCAGCGCGGCTGCTGGAACTCGGCGTCAAGACCGCGATCATCACGCTCGGCGAAAAGGGCGCGCTCTATCACAGCGCCACCGAGAGCGTGCTGGTGGCGCCGTTCAACGCCGGGCCGGTGAAGGAAACCACGGGCGCGGGCGATGCCTTCAACGGCGGCTTCGCGGCGGCGCTGTCGAAGGGCATGACGCCGCTGGAGGCAGTGCGCTTCGGTTCGGCCGTGGCGGGGATTTCGGTGACGCGGGCGGGGACGGCGCCGTCGATGCCGGATCTCGCCGAGGTCGAGGCGTTGCTGGCGCGGGGGTGATATCCGCCTCTTGGGCAATCCATCCCAGCTTGCAACGGACCTGATCAATTTGCGAGGAGATGCCGCGATCTCCCGCCGCTGCTACAGCGCGAAATCCCCCGCCGTCAGCTTCATCGCGTCATCGAGATGGATGGCGAAATCGGCGCGTTTGTCGCCGTCGGTGTCGCCGTAGATGTAGGTGTCGCTTTTGAGCTTCTCGTAGCGCAGTTCGCCCTCGTGGCCGGTGAAGGCCCTGGTGTTGATGAACTTGAAGGCCTGGTCGTTATCAGGGGTCTCGCGGGCGTCGATCAGGTGCAGGTCGATCTGGTCGGCGTGGGTCATGTCGAGGATTATGTCGGCCCTGGCTTTGGTCTTTCCGGTTTCGTCGGTCAGGAACAGGAATGTGTCGGCGCCCTTGCCGCCGGTCATCCGGTCGCGGCCGATGCCGCCATCGATGATGTCGCCGCCATTGAGGCCCTTGAGCGTGTCGTCGCCATCCTCGCCGGAAATGGTCTCGCTCCAGTTGGTGCCGGAGAGGGTCTCGGCATCCACCGTGCCGATGCGGTCGGGTGCATAGTGCCGCTGGTAGACGCCGCGGTTGCTGCCGTCCTGGTCCTCGGAAGTCCAACTGACCACCCAGCTGCCGTCATCGTGCGCTGTGAGCCCCCGGCTGAATTGATAATCGGTGGTAAAGAGGTTGACCAGCGTCTCCGTGCCGGCGGCGGCGCCATCGGCGTCATAGCGCTGCTGGTAGACGCCAGTCTCGCTGCCGTCCTGACCGTCGGAATCCCACGTGACCACCCAGCCGCCATCGGCAAGCGCGGCGATTGAAGGCCCTTCCTGCTCGCCCGTGGTGTAGGTGTTGACCTGTGTCTCGACCCCGACGGTTGCGCCATCGGCGCCATAGCGCTGCAGATAGATGCCTGCGCCTGAACCATCCTGACCGTCCGAGCGCCATGCCACCACCCAGCCGCCATCGACGAGCGCGGCAACGGACGGTTCTCCCTGAAGTCCCGCCGTCGTGGTATTGACCAGCGCATCGGTTTCGACTGTTTCGCCGGCTGCATTGTAGCGCTGCTGGATAACATTATGCCCTTGCTCCGGCTGGTCTAAGCTGTGCCAGGTGACGATCCAGCCGCCATCGGCAAGCACAGCCACGGCCTGCTGCTCCTGGATACCTGTCGTTATGCTGTTAACCTGCGTCTCCGTACCCACGGTTTCACCAGCGGCGTTGTAACGCCGCTGGTAAATACCTTTGTTGTCGCCGTCCTGACCGTCGGAAGACCAGGTCACGATCCAGCCGCCATCGGCAAACGCCGCCGTCTGCGCGAATTCTTGCGTGTTTGTCGTATATGTGTTGACCTTCATCTCCCCGCCGAACACCGAGCCATCGGCATGATACCGTTGCTGGTAGATGCCAGAACCGTCGCCATCCTGTCCGTCGTACGAGGTCCATGCAACCAGCCAGCCACCGTCGGAAAGGGCCGTAACCTCCGGCAATCCTTGTTCGCCCGTCGTGAAGGTATTGACTGCTGTTTCGACCCCCACCATCGTGCCGTCAGCGTCGTATCGCTGCTGATAGATGCCGCCGCCTTCACCGTCCTGCCCGGAGGAGTACCAGGTCGCGATCCAGCCGCCGTCGGCAAGCGCTGCCAGTGATGGCAGGGCTTGGTAGCTGGTCGTGTAGGTGTTGACGCGTGTCTCGTCGCCGGCTGTGGCATTGGATGACATGTTCGCTCCGCTTGTCGCATAGGTTGGGTTCGACCGCGGAGCCTTATCCAAGGCGTGAACGCATGCGTTCTAGCAGGTTCGGCGCGTTTGCACCTGACCTTTTTTGGGTCTATCCGGCATATTTGCGGGCGCGGATGGCTTTTCCCGGCACGGCTACAGCGCGAAATCGTCCGCCTTCAGCTTCATCGCATCATCGAGATGGGTGGCGAAATCGGCGCGTTTGTCGCCGTCGGTGTCGCCGTAGATGTAGGTGTCGCTCTTCAGCTTCTCGTAGCGCAACTCGCCTTCATGGCCGGTGAAATCCTTGGTGCCGATGAACTTGAAGGCCTGGTCGTTATCAGGGGTTTCGCGGGCGTCAATCAGGTGCAGGTCGATCTGGTCGGCGTGGGTCATGTCGAAGATCGTGTCGGCCTTGGCGTTGGTCTTGCCGCTGTCGCCGGACTCGAAGAGGAAGATGTCGCCGGCGGCGCCGCCAAAGAGCCTGTCGCGGCCCTTGCCGCCATCGACGATGTCGATGCCGCCGAAGCCCTTGAGCGTATCGGCGCCGCTGGCGCCTGAGAGCGTCTCGCTCCAGCTGGTGCCGGAAAGCGTCTCGGCGGCTGATGTGCCGATGCGGTCGGGCGCATAGTGGCGCTGGTAGACGCCGAGGCTGCTACCGTCCTGATCGTCGGAAAACCAGGTCACCACCCAGCTGCCATCTTCGAGTGCGGCGACCAACGTGGAATATTGCTCGCCTGTCGTATAGAGGTTGACCAGCGTTTCGCTGCCCGATGCCTCGCCATCGGCGTCATAGCGCTGCTGGTAGACGCCACCGTCGTTGCCGTCCTGGTCATTTGAGTTCCAAACGACCAGCCAGCCGCCGTCGCCAAGCGCGGTGATCGAAGGTAAATACTGTAAGCCGGTGGTATAGGTGTTGACCTGCGTCTCGACGCCGTCCGTCGCGCCCGAAGCATCGTAACGCTGTTGGTAGATGCCCCGGCTGCCGCCGTCCTGGTTCGATGATTCCCACGCCACGACCCAGCCGCCATCGGCCAAAGCGGTCACGGATGAGAATTTTTGATCCGAGGTCGTGAAGGAGTTGACGCGCGTCTCGGAACCCACCGCAGCACCCGCTTCGTTGTAGCGCTGTTGATAGATGTCTTCGCCACTCCCGATCTTGTATGAGTGCCATGTCACCACCCAGCCGCCGCCGGAGAGCGCTGCGATCGACGGTTCGCTCTGACTGAACGTCGTATAGGAATTGACGACGGTCTCCGTGCCGACCGCGACGCCATCGGCATCATAGCGTTGCTGGCTGATGCCAACGCGGTCACCATCGACTTCGTCAGACGACCACGTCACGACCCAGCCGCCATCGGACAGGGCCGTGGTCGACGGCTCCCATTGATAACCCGTGGTGTAGGTGTTGACAAGCGTCTCCACCCCGGATGCGATGCCATCGGCGTCATAGCGCTGCTGATAGATGCCGGAGAGGTCGCTATCCTGGCCATCGGACGCCCACGTCACCACCCAGCCGCCGTCAGCCAATGCCGTGACATTCGCGTCCTCCTGCGCGCCGGTCGTGTGAGTGCTGACATGTATTTCCGCGCCTGCGACCACGCCATCGGCGTCGTAGCGCTGCTGGTAGATGCCCCCATCGTCGCCATCCTGCCCGTTGGACTGCCACGCAACCAGCCAGCCGCCATCGGCAAGCCCGATCACGGACGAGTGCGCCTGGATGCCCGTCGTGAACGTGTTGACGCGAGTTTCGTCGCCGGCTGTCGCATTGGATGTCATGTTTGCTCCGCTTGTCATAAAGGGGGTTCAACCGCGGAGCCTTATCCAGGGCGTGAACAGCAGGGTTCTAGCAAGTCGCTGGTGTGCGCGCCTGACTATTTTTGGGTCTATCCGAGCAGGTTTGCGGGATGAGAGGGCTGGCGCCGCTACAGCGGCCGGCCTGAGCCACCTCCGGCGCATCATGCGCCTGTCACCTGCCGCTGATAGTTGGCGTGGGTTGATATCGACGCCATATTCAGGGGGAAAAGGCCATGACAGACTGTCCTAAGAATTCGTCGCCCGTCATTCGCGATCTGATTGCGCTCAGATCGTCGCGGCGGGCATTCCTGCAAGGTGCCGCGAGCGTCGGGACCATTGCCGCCGGCGGCTTCGTCGGCTCGCTCTTCGCCGGCGAGGGCTTTGCCGCCGCGAGCACGTCGAGCCTCGGCTTTACCGAGCTCAAGCGCGTCTATGACAAGGACATGGCTGTCGCGGACGGTTATTCCGCCCATGTCGTCGCCAAGTGGGGCGACCCGATGACCTCAGCCGGCAAGGCTTTCGCAGGTGTTCCGACCGCCGCCGAACAGGCCGTGTCCTTCGGCTACAATTGCGACTATATCGCCTTCATGTCGCTGCCCAAGGGCTCGCAGAGCTCCGATCACGGCCTGCTCTGCGTCAACAACGAATATATCTCGCCGAACGTGATCTTCCCCGGCATGACCGAGGATGACGCGGGCAAGAAGATGACCAAGGAACAGGTCGATTTCGGCATGGCCGCCATGGGCCATTCGATCGTCGAGATCAAGCTCGGGACCGAGGGCTGGCAGGTCGTGCAGGACAGCGCCTACAATCGCCGCCTGACATTGGAAACGCCGATGGAACTCACCGGTCCCGTGGTCGGCCATGACCTGGTCAAGACCAAGGACGATCCCGAGGGCCGGATGGTCAAGGGAACCAACTACAATTGCGGCGGCGGCGTGACCCCCTGGGGCACGGTGCTGACCTGCGAGGAAGGCGCTTCCGACACGTTCGGCGGCTCCATAGAAGGGCTTCCGGCCAAGGCCCTGCTCGAGCGCTATGGCTTCGACGGCTCCGATTTCTACGGCCGCGCCCGCTTCCACGACCGGTTCGACATGACCAAGGAACCCAATGAGCCGAACCGGTTCGACTGGGTGGTCGAGATCGATCCCTATGCGCCCGATTCCGTGCCGAAAAAGCGCACCGCGCTTGGCCGCATGAGCCATGAGGCCTCGACCGTCGTGCTCAACAAGGATGGCCGCGTGGTCGTCTATATGGGCGACGACGACTATTTCGAATATGTCTATCGCTTCGTCAGCAAGAACGCCTATGACCCGGCCAAGCCCGAATCCGGCAAGGATCTGCTCGACGAAGGCGTGCTCTCGGTCGCGCGCTACAACGAGGATGGAACGCTCGATTGGCTGCCCGTGGTGCATGGCGAAGGGCCGCTGACGACGGAGAAGGGTTTTGCCTCGCAGGCGGATGTGCTGCTGAAGACGCGGCTTGCGGCCGATGCGCTCGGTGCCACGCCGATGGACCGTCCCGAGGATATCGAGACCAACCCGGTCACCGGCCGCGTCTATGCCGTCATGACCAAGAACAAGAAGCGCAAGCAGGACAAGCTCAACCCGGCCAACACGCGGCCGGAAAACCTCTGGGGCCATATTGTCGAGATGATCCCGCCCGGTGGCCGCGGCACGGATGCCGATCACACCGCCGCGAAATACACCTGGGACATTTTCGTGCTCGCCGGCAATCCCTCGGATCCGGCGATCAAGGCGAGTTTCCATCCCGAGACATCCAGCAATGGCTGGTTCGTCTGTCCCGACAATATCAGCTTCGACCCGGCCGGCCGTCTCTGGGTCGCGACCGACGGCGCCAACGATTTCGATCTGCCGGACGGCATCTATGCGGTCGATACCGAAGGCCCGGGCCGCGGCCTGCCGAAACTGTTGTTTACCTGCCCGACCGGCGCCGAGGCCACCGGCCCCTGCTTCACGCCAGATGGCACGACGCTGTTCATCTCCGTCCAGCATCCCGCCGAAAACGCCGAGACGCTCGACAAGGTCGAGACCCTCTGGCCGGATTTCAAGGGTGAACTGCCGCGTCCTTCGGTGATCGCGATCCGCAAGGCCGACGGCGGCGCAATCGGCGCCTGAGGCAAGCGAAGACCAATTGCGCACGCCGCCCCATTCCCGCACAACGCTGTGTCGGGGGATGGGGCGGCGTAAGCGTGTGTCTGACCACGAAAAATAGCCCCGATGCGAACAGGGGCCATCCTTCAAGCTTCGCATGAATTGCGAGCAACGGCATTGGACCCCCGCAAGCGAGGGTTCGGAAGAGTCAGTCGGAGAAATCCGGACCGCGCGTCAGGCGCGCAGTCTGAGATCCCGCTCCTCGATGGCCGAGGCCTTGTCGAATTCGGACTGAAGTTCCTCGACGGCCGTTTCGGCCGCGTCCTGCTGGACCTTCAATTCCCGGATCGAGACCCCCAGATTGTCGGACCGCTGGCGGGCGGCCTTGGCGAAGGTCGAATAGGCGAAGTGATTCGGATCGGTGATGCCGGACTTCTTCTCTTCGTACTGGATCTGGTTCTCCAGCTCCTTCGCCATGCGTTCAAACTCGGCCATCATCATCTGCAGTTGTCTCAGCTGACGGCGTTTCTCCTTCAGCTGGAATTCCTTCAGACGCACTAGGCTTTCACGCGACTTCATACGCAATACTCCGTGGATAGCGTGATCCCGGTTAACTTACAAAACCCGGCTTGAAAGAGTCCCAAAGGACACATCTCAAAAAAATGTTCACGGACGTTAATAATTCCTAACGACGGTAACCATTCGTTTACGGGCATCGTTAATGATAACGGCCATGGTTTAAGGCTCGGTAAATGCCGGAAGGATGTTTCACTTTTTTGGCGAAGAATGAGTCGGCTGAATCGCTTAGCGCGAATTCTTAATGTATTGGTTAAGAGTCGTCATTTGGGGATTCATGTGGTAAATCAGGTGGCTGGGGAAAATATTTAACAAAGTCGATACATCTTGCCAGATGGAATCAGAATTTGTTAACCATTTAATGGCAGCCTCCAAATCAGGCAATTAGCTGGATCCCAGCCCTGAAGGTGAGGTTGTGAACCTTTCAAGGCGGCGGAAAAGGGGAAGAATATGCGGGTTCTACTCATAGAAGATGACAGCGCGACAGCGCAAAGTATTGAGCTTATGCTCAAATCCGAGAGTTTCAATGTTTACACCACCGATCTCGGTGAAGAGGGCGTCGATCTCGGCAAGCTCTACGATTACGATATCATTCTCCTGGATCTGAACTTGCCCGACATGTCCGGCTACGAAGTGCTGCGCACTTTACGCCTGTCGAAGGTCAAGACCCCGATCCTCATTCTCTCTGGTATGGCCGGGATCGAAGACAAGGTACGAGGCCTTGGTTTCGGTGCCGACGACTACATGACCAAGCCTTTCCACAAGGATGAACTGGTTGCGCGCATTCATGCGATCGTGCGCCGCTCCAAGGGCCACGCCCAGTCGATCATCATCACCGGCGACCTGATCGTCAATCTCGACGCCAAGACGGTGGAAATCGGCGGCCAGCGGGTGCATCTCACGGGCAAGGAATACCAGATGCTGGAGCTTCTCTCGCTCCGCAAGGGCACCACGCTCACCAAGGAAATGTTCCTCAACCACCTCTATGGCGGCATGGACGAGCCGGAACTGAAGATCATCGACGTCTTCATCTGCAAGCTGCGCAAGAAGCTCGCGGCAGCTGCCGGCGGCGCCAACTATATCGAGACCGTCTGGGGCCGCGGCTACGTGCTGCGCGAGCCCGAGGGTGTCGAACTGATGGAAAGCGCCTGACAATCGTCAAGTGTTAACCCGATTCGCAATGCCCGTCCCGGTTTGGGGCGGGCATTTGCGTTTTGGGGCAGGGTTGTGTCGCTTAACCCGCCATCCGATATTCGGAGGGTTCGACCGGCAAGGGCGACACCGTGACGAACTGGTTGGCGTTGACGACAAAGAACGTCTTGCGCAGTTTTTCCTTAACGTCCCAGGTCACGACCTCGCCCTGATGGCAGAACCAACTGTCGCCGGGGCCGTATGTGACGCTGTTTCCCGCTTCGTCGGTGAGGGTCACCTCGCCATCGAGCACGGTCGCGTGCTCGTGGAAGGGATAGATCACCTTGAACTTGCCCTTGGTGACTTCGTAGATGCCGCTCAGCACCTGCCCATTGGCCGATGTATAGAGATTGGTGCCGTGCATGATCGGCTCGCCTTCGAGCGTGACGGCGGACAATCGCTCCGGCGGCCCCCAGACATCGAGTGCCGCAGCTGATGTGCCGATCTTGAATGCGATCATCCCAGTTCTCCGATCTTGCCTAAGCGAAGACCGCAGTGTTCCAGTGATGAGGCGGGTTGTGAAATTGTTTATTGCGAGACGGTGGTTCGGATATCGCGAGGCGTGGGTCTCGCCTGATTTATTGGTCTCCTACCAATCTTTCATGCAGGGCCATCGTAAGTCGAATGCCGATGAGAGCTAGAGAGTAGACCAGCAACAAGCCGGGAAAGGCATTGTAGATGGTGTCGTGAACGCTTTTCGGCGCCCCCAGCAACACGTCAGCCAGCGATAGCTGTAGAAGCAGCACGATCGCTTCGGAAAAAATTATCAGCCCTGCGGCAGCCGCGATCTCCCGAATTGTCCTGTGCCGAGTCAGGCCGACGATCGCTGAAAACAAAGCCCCCAATACCAATGGCAAGGCGGCAAGTACTGGCTCATAGCTATCGAGAAGCATGAGATTGATAATCGTGCCGGCTGAGGCGAAGCCAAGATTGAACTTCGTTGAAGTCCAGGCTGTTCGATAGATGCTGGGAATGGATGCTGAATCCAATGAAATGCAACCCGTCGTGGCGTTCCCGTCAATTGTGCCTCGCGCCAGATGGAAACTCAAGAGTTGTATTGCAAACTTCAGGCCGCAGCAGCCGATTTGGCGAGCATCTCGTCGAACAGCGCGTGCAGGACCTTGCTCTCATAGGGCTTGAGCAGGAAATCGTCGGCGCCGGCGCGTTTTGCGGCCATCAGGTGGCGGAGGTCGGCGGTTTCGACGCCGTAGAGGATGCGGGTGGAATTGCCTGATGGCATCAGGCGGATATTGGCAATGAGGTCCAGGGCGCCTTCGAGATTGGAATCGACGATGATGACGTCGGGGAGCGCGCTGTCGCATTTCGCCATGGCATCGAGGGCACTGGCGCAACCGGTCACGGCAAAGCCGAGTTCGGAAAGAATACCGTCGGCGGCCTCCCGCACGGATTCGGATTCATCTGATATCAACAGACGCAACATGGAACAGGACCCCTGGGCGCCGTCTCGTTTTGGCGCGTTATGGACAATTCAATTTAAATAGAAAAGCATAACGGAACCTTACCGGCTGTTCCCTGGGGGACGGCAGGGGGATTGATTGAGGCGGATGGCTGACGCTTGCTCCCCCTTCTCCCCTTGGGGAGAAGTGCCGAGCAACGCGAGGCGATGAGGGGTTCTAAGCTAATTGCTCGGCGCTTCGCGCAACCCCTCATCCGGCGCTACGCGCCACCTTCTCCCCAAGGGGAGAAGCGGAGCCGCACCGTTTCGTCGACTAGTCGGCCTTGGCCATCTCCGCCGTGAAGACGATTTCCTCGGGATTCTGCACGGCGTGGAGCTGCATGCCGGCTTCATCGGCGAGCATGACGGTGTAATAGGGCTGGATGGTGTGGGCGTCGATCGCCTCTTCCACCTGGCCCGAATTGATTTCCATGAACTTCGGCGGCAGACGCATCATCCGGCCCTTGGCGGTCATGGTGAATTTCGGGTCCGTCTCGGGATTTTCGAGCGTCACATCGACGGTGCCGCCACGCGGGATAGAGCCGTAAGCAACGAGAAAGAGATTGAGCAGCAGCTTCACCCGGTTCTTGGGGATGATGACGCGGGGTCCGTTCCAGGTGATCTCGGTCTTCTTTTCGGCGGCGGCGAATTCGCGGGCGGCCTTCTCGGCCTCGCCGGTATCGATCGAGGCGCCGACGGAGCCGGATGCGCCGAATGCCAGGCGGGCGAGCTTGAGGCGGACCGAGGCATTGAGCGCCGAGGTGCGGATCAGGTCGAGCGCGTCGGCGTCAGAGCCGCCTTCGTCGAGCAGTTCGAGGCCGTTGTTGATGGCGCCGACCGGGGAGATGACGTCATGGCAGACCCGGCTGCACAGGAGTGAGGCCAGATCGGCACCGGTGAGCGTCAGGTTCGGGTTTTTCGCCATTCGATTTCTCCTGGTCCGTCCGGTTCGTCGTTCGAAACCGGGCAGATCGTCACATAACGTAATTCGAGCATTCCCCGCAATACGCAAAGCCGGGAGAGTCAACGGGTATGGGGCGAGTCAAGGTGGCCCGCGTGCCTCTGCCATAAAGACACCACATTTGGTAAACCGATTGTTAAGACCATCGGTTCAAAATGCAGATAATTCACCATAGTTGCCTTTTTTCGAGAGGGCGCTGGGAGCACGAGGCGATGGAGCTGACAATGCGGGGAATGATGGGTTTATTCGGCAGGGCTGCGGCAATTGTCGCGCTGGTTTTCGGAGTGATGCTGGCGGCAGGCGCGCCGGCACGCGCGGACAATTCGCAATATACGATGCAGGAAATCGTCGACGCCGGCCACGGTTTCTTCGGTTCCACCACCGGCGGGCTGGCGAAGGTGATCGAAGCCGCCTTCAAGCAGTATGGCCTACCGAACGGCTATATTCTCGGCCAGGAAGCCGCCGGTTCGCTGGTGTTGGGCGCCACGTATGGCGAGGGCGAGCTCTATACCAAGAATGCCGGCCAGCACACGACCTTCTGGCAGGGGCCGTCGATCGGGCTGGATTACGGCGGCCAGGGCAGCCGCGTGATGATGCTGGTCTATGAGCTGCCGAGCGTGAACTCGATCTATACCCGCTTCGGCGGCGTGTCCGGCCAGGCCTATGTGGTCGCCGGCTTCGGCATGACGGTGCTCAAGAACAAGAATGTGCTGATCGTACCGATCCGCACGGGCATCGGCGCACGGCTGGGCGTGAACGTCGGGTATTTGAAGATGACCAAGCGGGCTACGTGGAATCCGTTTTGAGCTTTCCCATCGGGCGGGGATGACGGGCGGCGCTCCGGGTTCGGGGCGCCGCTCTCGTTTTGGGGGCAGTATATGACATTTTAGGGAAGATCTGCCGGAATGACGGCCCCCGCTTCTCCCCTTGGGGAGAAGGTGGCGCGAATGCGCCGGATGAGGGGTTCTCATCCAGTCGTCGGCGCTTCGCGCAACCCCTCATCTGCCCTGCGGGCATCTTCTCCCCAAGGGGAGAAGCGGAGTCGAGCCAGCCGCCCCCGACGGCATCCTCCTCCCGCCCACGTTAACAACATCTGCCAAAATTACCGGCCCTGTTACCTACGTAACTTGCAGGTGCCATGGTCGCATGCTTTAAACGGCCCAAGTTGTTTCAACATCGGGCGCGACGGCCGTGATAGAATATGCTTTGCTTTTCGTACTGGGCTTTGTGACCGCGATGCTGGCAGGCCTTCTGCTGGCACCCGCCATCCACCGCCGTATCGTCAAATTCACCGAGAACCGCATCATCGCCACCATGCCGGTCAGCCCCGGCGAACTGCGCGCGCAGAAGGACATGGTGCGGGCCGAAATGGCGGCCAGTGTCGCCCGGACGGGTCATGACCTGAAGCTTGAGCGCGGCAAGGCCGCGACGCTTGGTATCCAAAACGATCATCTGATCAGCCAAGCCGGTGGACTTGCCAGCGAGAATTTCGACCTCCGGACCTCAATGGAAGCGCTTGACCATGAAGCGGGCGAAATCCGTGCGGCGCTGCGCCAGGAGGAAATGCACGTGGTGAGCCTGCGCGAGCAGCTCTCGGAAGGCGCGATCCGGGATCGCGCCAAGGAGGAGCGCATTTCGCAGCTTCTCGGCAAGATCCAGCAACTCGACCAGGATGTCGGCAACCTCAAGATCGATATCGCCACGCGCGACACCGAGGCGGAAAGCTTCCGGTCGCGCATCAATGCGCTGCGCGACGAACGCGAGACGCTACGCAACGACCTGAGGCTGACGACCCAGCGCGCCAAGGATGCCGAACTCCGGCTCGCCCGCGAGGAGAACAAGTCGGCCCGGCTCGAGGATCGCCTCAACAGCGAGATTTCGGGCAGCGTCGACAAGGATACGATCATCGAGCGCCGGCTATCCGAGGTCAACCGGTTGAAGGAGCGGCTGAAGGCGGCCAATGCCGAGGTCCGCGAGACGGCGCGCAAGCCTGCGATCACCAAGCTGCCGCCGCCGGAACGCATCAAGACGCTGCCCAGCAGTGTGAGGCGCGCCACGCTTGAGGACCTGAAGTCGGACGAGCCCGCGAAGCTGGTCGAAGCCACGCCGCCGGCGCTGTCGCCGGAATCCGCGCCGCTTGCGATGTTGCCCACCAGGCTGATCGACGAGAAGCGTGCTTCGGAACTTTCCGATGAAGCCCGCAGCCAGGCCAATGCGGTGTCCGACATGCTGCTCAATCTGGAGAACGAGGATCGCGACGACGCACTGCGCATCGACATCGCCGACATCGCCGCCAAAATGATGGCGATCGTCGCGCAGAAGGAAGGCATGTCGTCGCCGATCCGGTCCATGCTGTCCGGGCGGCCGCAGGAAAGTGCTTCGGCGCGGGTCTCGCTTTCGAACCGGGCTTCATCGCTGATGCACCAGGAGTAAGGTGGGGCGCTAACGCGTGGCACCCACTTCTCCCCTTGGGGAGAAGTGCCGAGCGCAGCGAGGCGATGAGGGGTTCCCATCCACATTCCGCGCTTCGCGCAACCCCTCATCTGCCTGCCGGCATCTTCTCCCCAAGGGGAGAAGCGGGGCTCGAGTTGACCCTTCAAATCCGCCCCATCGCCGAGGCGATGGCGAACAGTGCCACGCCGGTTGCCGTGCCGGCGTTGAGGCTATCGAGGCCTGGCGCCTGCGGTATGCGTGCCGTCTGGATCGAGGCGAGAACCTCCTGCGGCAGGCCTTCCCCCTCGGTTCCGGTCAACAGGGCAGCCCGATTGCCGGGTGTGATCTGCCTGATGTCGATCGAGCCGCGTGGAGACAGGCCCCAGAGCGAGAAACCATCCTCCCGCAGCGCCGTCAGCAGATCGGCGATCGATCCCTCCCTGGCATAGGGAATGCGCAGAACCGAGCCCACCGATACGCGCAACGCCTTTCGATAGAGCGGGTCGCAGCAGGTTTCGTCGAGGAGCACTGCATCGGCGCCGAAGGCTGCCGCATTGCGGAAGATGGCGCCGATATTGTCGTGGTTGGCGATGCCGCAGGCCGCGACGACAAGGGCATTCTCCGGCAGCGAAGCGAGAAGCGCCTGTGCGGTGGGCGAGTTCTTCCGAACGCCCAGCGCAAGGACGCCGCGATGGATGTCGAAGCCAGCAATGGCGTTCATCACCGTCTTCGAGGCGATGTGGACCGGCACGTCATCAGGCAACCGTTCGATCAAGGACGCAAGGCCCTCGACGCGGTTTTCGAGCAGCAGCAGAGATTCGGCGGCGAAGGCGCCCGCGCCGTCGCGCGAATCGACCAGCAGGTTGAGGACGACGGTGCCTTCTGCGATGAAGCGGCCCTCGCGGCGCGTCAGGTCGCGCTCGCGGATTTCGCGGAAGCCCGCGATCCGGGGATCATCGGCGTCCTCGATGCGGATCAGCGCTCTCGCCGGCACGGATTACTTGACTTCGATCTCGGTCACCTGCTTGCCGGTGCCGATATCGTAGACGAACATGCGCTGGCGGCCTTCGGGATCGGCGCCGAACATCAATATGCGGTTGCCGCTGAGCGACGAGCTTTCGAGCACGAAGCCTTCGGGAAGCGTGATGGTCTGCTTCGCGGCAGGCACGACGTCCGTCATGGTCGCCGTGGTGGTTGCCGGCAGCCGGCTTTGATCGGGCTTATTCCTGTCGATCTTGTAGACAATCGAGAAGACGACCGCCATAAGACCGATAATGATCACCGAACTCGAAATCACCAGAAGACGAACCATCTTGCGGCGGATTTTTTCCATCGCCGGATCAAGCGGTTTTTCTTCCTCGTCGGTGAAGTTCGGGTTGGTCATTTGCGCTCCAGCATTGGTTAGTCGTTGATGTCACAATCCTTTAACCAAGATGACGATGCAGGGAAAGTCCTCATTGCGGACCAGCATGCCGCAGGGCGGCTGGACGCATGGCTTGCAGGCGCGCTGGCGGGCGAGCTGTCGCGGAGCCGGATCAAGGCGCTGATCGAGGGTGGCGATATCAGCATCAACGGCGTGCCCGCCAAGGAGGCCAAGCAGAAGATCCATCCGGGCGACCGGATCGAGATCGTCATGCCCGAACCGGAAGACGCCGAACCGCAGGGCGAGGATATCCCGCTCGACGTGCTCTACGAGGACGACGACCTGATCGTGCTGGTCAAGCCCGCCGGGCTTGTCGTCCATCCCGGTGCGGGCAACTGGACCGGCACCCTGGTCAATGCGCTGATCCATCATTGCGGCGAGAGCCTCTCGGGCATCGGCGGCGTCAAGCGGCCGGGCATCGTGCATCGCCTCGACAAGGAGACGAGCGGGGTGATGGTGGCGGCGAAAACCGATCTCGCCCATCGCAGCCTGTCGGAGCAATTCGCCGACCACGGCAAGACCATGCAGCTCGAACGGGCCTACCAGGCCGTGGTCTGGGGCCTGCCGCGGCCGCACAAGGGCACGATCGATGCGGCCTTGGGTCGTTCGTCGGACCGGACCCGGCGCGCGGTGCGCAACGACGACGCGGCCGATGCGCGCCATGCCGTCACCCACTACGAGGTGACCGCGCGATATCACGAGCGGCCGGACGCCACGGCGATCGCTTCAATGGTCGTCTGCCGGCTGGAAACGGGGCGGACCCACCAGATCCGCGTCCACATGGCCCATATCGGCCACCCCCTGCTCGGCGATCCCGAATACGGGGCTGCGTTCCGCACCAAAGTCAACCTGCTGCCCGAACCGGCGCGTTCGGTCGTGTCAGGGTTCCACCGCCAGGCGCTGCATGCCTACCTGCTGCAGATCGTGCATCCCAGGAGCGGCGAAGTGATGCGATTCGAGGCGGATTTGCCTGAAGACATGCGGGAACTTATATCTTCGTTGCGCATTTAGACGCATCGCACTCTCTAGCGCCGTGATTGATAAGGTTACCTTATTTTCACGCGAGCGTGATGGCTGTCGCCTTGAAACAGCCGCAACAACACCTAAATTATAGCAAGGGCGGAGTCCGTGACTTGCCCTGCGAGGCTTGCCGCAAAGGAAGCCGAAAGAGAGGGGTGCTCTATGGCCCGTAATACAATGCCCATGTTGACCGCTGAAGGCGGCCTCAACCGTTATCTCGATGAAATCCGCAAGTTCCCGATGCTTGAGCCGCAGGAAGAGTACATGCTCGCCAAGCGCTTTGCCGAACATCAGGACAGAAATGCCGCCCACAGGCTCGTGACCAGCCATCTGCGCTTGGTCGCCAAGATTGCCATGGGCTATCGCGGCTACGGCCTGCCGATCGGCGAAGTCGTCTCCGAAGGCAATGTCGGCCTGATGCAGGCTGTCAAGAAGTTCGAGCCGGATCGCGGCTTTCGCCTGGCGACCTATGCCATGTGGTGGATCAAGGCTGCGATCCAGGAATATATCCTGCGCTCGTGGTCGCTCGTGAAGATGGGCACCACCGCCAACCAGAAGCGCCTGTTCTTCAACCTGCGCCGTCTCAAGGGCCGCATCCAGGCCATCGATGACGGCGATCTGAAGCCGGAACAGGTCGCCGAGATCGCCACCAAGCTGAAGGTCAGCGAGGAGGAAGTGATCTCGATGAACCGCCGTCTCGGCGGCGACGCGTCGCTCAATGCGCCGATCAAGGCGTCCGAGGGCGATTCGGGTCAATGGCAGGATTGGCTGGTCGACGACCATGAAAGCCAGGAAGACATGCTGATCGAGCAGGACGAGCTGGAAAACCGCCGTTCGATGCTTGCCGGCGCCTTGAAGGTCCTGAACGATCGCGAAAAGCGCATCTTCGAAGCCCGCCGCCTCCGCGAAGATCCGGTGACGCTGGAAGAGCTGTCCGCCGAATTCGACATCAGCCGAGAACGCGTGCGCCAGATCGAAGTGCGTGCCTTTGAAAAGGTGCAGGATGCCGTGCGTGACGCGGCGCTTGCCCAGGCCAAGGCGCTCAGGATGGTTGAGCCCGCGTAAAGGCCGGTGTCGTGAGACACATGAATTGATAGCGCCGGGCAACTGTGTTGCCCGGCGCTTCTGTTTTTGGACAGGCCTTCCGGTCGTCATCCTCGGGCTTGTGTGGACGAAGTGTGTTTAACTTGATGCACCGGCCGGACTGAACTTCCGGCCGGTGCAGGCAGGAGGCCGTTCACTTGGGCTGGCTTTGAATAGCCGAGGACAAGCTTGGCCCTGCCTGCTCCCTTAGACCCCGAACGGTTGATCGGGCTTTCGCCCGCACCACAAGCCTGGGAGCAAGGCCATGATATCTGAACTTTCCTTTGTCGGCATCGACGTTTCCAAAGCCCGCCTCGATGTCCACATCCATCCTGCGGGTCACGTCCTGGTGCTCGCCAATATTTCAGAGCATTTCAGTGATCTCATCGCACGCCTGCGTGTTCTGGGGGCATCTGTCGTCGGTCTTGAGGCATCGGGTGGCTATGAACGGCCGCTTGCCGACGCGCTCCATGCCGCGGGCATCGATGTCCGTATCCTGCAGCCATCGCGCGTGCGCGGCTTTGCCCGCTCGATCGGACAGCTCGCCAAGACCGATGCGATCGATGCCGCCGTGATTGCCCGCTATCTCGCGACCGCCCATCAGGCGCTTGCACCCTACCGTCGGGATCCGGCGCTTGGCAGCCTTGGGGCGCTGCTCGGCCACAGGCGGCGGCTGGTCGCCGAGCGCAGTGGGTTGCTCAGCCAGTGCGATACCGAGACCGAACCCCTGGTGCTCAGCTTGATCGAAGAGCGCCTCGCCGCGATCGAGCGAGCGATCGTGCGCATCAAGGACGCGGTGCATGCGCTTGTCGCCGACAATCCGGCGGTCAGCGGTGTCGGACCAGTGCTCGCCACCACGCTGCTCGCCGACCTGCCGGAACTAGGCCAGGTCTCGGGTAAGACCGTCGCCGCTCTTCTCGGCGTCGCACCGCATGCACGCCAATCAGGAAAAGCCAACCGGCCGGGACGGTGTTCGGGCGGTCGTAAACATCTGCGCGATATTGCCTACATGGCGGTCTTGAGCGCCATCAAGGCAGGCGACCCAATCCTAGGCGGCTTCTATAAGCGCCTCAGGCAGAACGGAAAGCCCTTCAAACTCGCCATGGTCGCCACCATCCGCAAGCTCATCACAATCCTCAACGCCATCGCAAGGACCGATCCAGCTTTCGCAACCTGAAAACCACGGTTGCTTGTCCCTAGGATCTGGTGACGCTCATCAAGCAATCGACGATGGTGGGTCTATCTTCCCTCACCAGATCCTCGGGACAAGCCCGAGGATGACGGCTGTGGGTGTTGCGCTGCCGTGGGTGATCGTGGGCCAATACAAACCAAGACGCCGGGCAAGCCAATTGCCCGGCGCTTTCATTTTGAGAACAGTTCGGCCGATCAGTCGTTGTTGACCTGCGCGCCGAGTGCCGCCCATTCGGCCATCACCTTGTCGAAGGCATCCGTGCCGGATGCGCCCTTTTCGATCGTGATCAGTGCGCGGCGGTTGTTGCGGTAGGTGATCGGGATGTCGATCCAGGACCGTGTCTTCATCAGTTCGGTGTTGGACTTGCGGGCATCGGCGTCGTCGTTGAGCGCCACCATGTGGAAATCGTCGGTGATCTTGGCGGGCACGGCGATCAGGCTGTTGCCACGATCCTGCTCGGTCTGCTTGAAGGCGACGCGTTCGACCTTCTCGACATTGCCTTCCGGGAAATTCTCGGGCAGGTCGAAGACGACCTCGATGATATGGCTTGCGGGCAGCGAGACGTCGCTGTTGCGCTTGAAGGAGATCAGCACCTTCATCTTGCGGCCGGGAATGTCGATATTCGCCTCGATCATCGGCTGCTTCTTGTCGCCTGCGCTGGTCGTGTCCGATTTGACCGACCATGTCACAGTGCCGGGGACGGCGACCGGCGAGCCACCGAGCTGCTCCTCGTAAAGGAACATCTTCTGGGTGACCGCGAGCGCCGGCGTCTCGGCATTGGCCTTGTTGTCGGCGGGGACGGCCGCGTCGGTGGAAGCGACCTGTTCGCCGGCATCCGTCTGGCCGGCAATGGTCTTGCCTTCCTTCAGGGTCTGGTCGACCGGAATCTTGGCGGCATCGGTTTCAGCCTCGGTACCATCGGCCAACAGGCGCTGGGTGAATTTCGTCGGCATGCTGGGATCGAGCGAGGCCACCTCGGTCGGCTTGGCATCGGCATCCGCCGGCTTCGTGTCGGTTGCGGCTGCCTTGTCCTCGACACCCTTGGCGTCAGTGGCGGCCTTTTCATCGACGGCACGTGTTTCCGAGGCGTCCTTGCTCTCGCCGGAAGGCATATAGCTGGCAACCAGCGTGCTGACATCGGCGCGGTAATGATAGAGGCCGTACGCTCCGCCTGCGACGATCAGGGCGGCGCCGACGCCGATGGCGATCGGGAGCGGGTTGAAGCGGTTCTTTTTCTTGCGTTTCTGAACCCGGAAGCTCTTGCCTTCGAGCTTCGACATGGCGCGCGACACCTCGGGTGGAAGCTTCTCGCCGTTGCCTGCCTTGTCGCCGTCAGCCTGGCTGTCGTAGCCGATCAGATCCTCGAGCTCGGTACGCGCATTCTTCTGGCGCTGCTGTTCCTTCGCAGGGGTGGCGTCGATTTCCTTCTGCTTGGCCTCGAGAGCCTCCTCGAAGGCGACGGGCTTGGGCAGATCGGGAAGATCGTCGAACGGTGCGTCCCAGGAGAAATCGCCGTCCTGGCCTTTTTTCGACGGTGGCGGCGAAACGGCGGGGGTCGCGAATTCCTGCTTCAGGAAATCGTTGAAGCCTGTCGCGACGTCGGTCTCGGTGAGGGCGGCGCGCGGCATCTGCGGCTCGTCCTGGACAGGCTCCGGCGGGGCGACTTCCGGCTCCTGGTCGATGTCCACCGCCCAATCGGGCGTGGTGGCCTCGGCGCGCACGGGCTGCTCGGGTTCCTGCTGCATGGCCGTCATCCAGGCAGGTTCCTGGTCTTCACGGCGCGGTTCGGCTGTGGCGTCGTCATCGCCGCCGGGCACTTCCGATTCGGCCTCGACGAACGGCTGTTCCATGACGCGATTGGCGACATGGCGGCGCGCAGGCTCGGCATGGGCGAGAATCGGATCGTCGTGATCGTCGGCGTGGGCGACGGATTGGACGTGGGCAGTTTCCGCGACGGGCTCGTCCTGCACCGCAGCCACAGGCTCTTCGCGGTTTACAAACGGGGCGGTGTCTATGAAGGCGGGTTCTTCATGGCGAACGGCTTCCGGCTCGACCGGTGCAGGTTCGTGATAGGCCGCTTCGACGGGTTCGGCTTCGGAGTGGCGGGTTTCGACGGCCTCTTCGTCCGCGGCATCGGCGACGACCGGCTGGGCGGCTGGCTCGTCCGCGGCTGCCGGCTGCGCATCCTGTTCGGCGGGAGCGGCCTCGGAATGTTCCCCCTCGACCTGGCGGATCGCATCGTCGAGCTTGTCGAGCTGGCGCTTGAACATGACTTCAGGCGGCCGGGGCTTCATGTTCTCGAGCTGGCGTACGACGGCGCTCTTGGCCTTGTCATAGACCTTCGCGCGCATCTCGGGCGTGTTGTCGGTGAGGCCGTCAACAGCGCGTCGGATAACTGCTACAAAATCCGCCATAGGATCCTTCTCAACTCAATAAGCCGGGCAGGATAGTGCACTATCCATGCCCGGAACTTTCGGTTCAGTCTTCGAACGGGTCCGTGACGAGGATAGTATCATCCCGTTCGGGGCTGGTCGACAGAAGCGAGACCGGGGCCCCGATCAGCTCTTCCACCTGCCTCACATATTTGATCGCCTGCGCGGGCAGATCGGCCCATTTCCGCGCGCCCACGGTGGATTCCTTCCACCCTTCGAGCGTGACATAGATCGGCTCGACCCTGGCCTGAGCCGCCTGACCTGCCGGGAGATGATCGATCTCCTGGCCATCCAGCCTGTAGCCGGTGCAGATCTTCAACTCCTCGAGGCCATCGAGCACATCGAGCTTGGTCAGCGCGATGCCGGTGACGCCATTGGTGGCAACGGATTGCCGCACAAGTGCTGCATCAAACCAGCCACACCGTCTCTTTCTACCGGTAACTGTGCCAAATTCATGGCCGCGCTCACCTAAAAATACGCCGACCTCGTCAAAAAGCTCGGTCGGGAAGGGGCCTTCGCCCACCCTCGTTGTGTAGGCCTTGGTGATTCCGAGCACGTAAGAGAGCGCTGACGGACCCATGCCGGAGCCCGCCGCAGCCTGTCCCGCAACCGTGTTGGAGGAGGTCACGAAGGGGTAGGTGCCGTGGTCGATGTCGAGAAGCGTGCCTTGCGCGCCTTCGAAAAGGATGCGCGAACCCTTGCGGCGCTCGCGGTCGAGCAGCGCCCAGACGGTTTCGGAATAGGGCAGCACGCGCTCGGTGATGGCTGCCAGTTCCGCCATGATCGCGGCATGGCTGACTTCCGCTTCGCCAAGGCCGCGGCGGAGCGCATTGTGATGGGTGAGCAGGCGATCGACCTTGAGGCCGAGCGAGGACGGGTCGGCGAGATCGGTGACGCGTATGGCGCGGCGGCCGACTTTGTCCTCATAGGCCGGGCCGATACCGCGGCGGGTGGTACCGATCTTGGTGCCGGAATTGGAGGCCGCATCCTCGCGGATGCCGTCGAGTTCGCGGTGGAGCGACAGGATGAGTGTCGCATTGTCGGCAATGCGGAGGTTCTCCGGCGTGATGATCACGCCCTGACCGGCCAGCTTGTCGATTTCGGTCAGCAGCGCGTGCGGATCGATCACCACGCCATTGCCGATGATCGCGAGCTTGCCCGGACGCACCACGCCCGAGGGCAGCAGCGAGAGCTTGTAACTGGTGCCATCGATGACCAGCGTATGGCCGGCATTGTGTCCCCCCTGGAAGCGGACCACGATGTCCGCGCGTTCGGAGAGCCAATCGACAATCTTGCCCTTGCCCTCGTCGCCCCACTGGGTGCCCACGACAACCACATTCGCCATATCTTGTGTTTCCTGCCTTTGGATCGGCGTCTCAGCGCCCTTTCAAACCGGCGCACATATAAATCTTTACGATCGGGAAAGCGACCCGGTAAATGGCGCGGGCGGGGCTTTTTGCGTGACAGGACATCGGTGCGAGGCTAAGCCTCGACTTTTCCTCCTTAATGCATGCAGTTCATTCATGTCGCCTACAGCAAAAGCCTACCTTTTCCTCGTCATCACCGGACTCGGCTGGGC
The DNA here is from genome assembly GCF_964254105.1 of Rhizobium sp. LjRoot254. Classification (NCBI taxonomy): domain Bacteria; kingdom Pseudomonadati; phylum Pseudomonadota; class Alphaproteobacteria; order Hyphomicrobiales; family Rhizobiaceae; genus Rhizobium; species Rhizobium sp. LjRoot254. The sequence continues at coordinate 561,935 of NZ_CAXUSM020000001.1, forward strand.
AGCCAATGCCGTCGTCGGCAAATTCGCCGTCGGCCATGTCGGGCCGATGACGCTCACGCTCGGGCGCTGGTCGATCGCGCTGGCAATCATCGTCATTATCTCCCTGCCGCAGATCAAGGTCGACTGGCCGGAGATCAGGAAGAACTGGCTGGTGTGCTTCGTGTCTGCGGGGTTGGGTTTCACCGGGTTCAACGCGCTGCTTTATTCGGCCCTGCAGCACACGTCGGCAATCAACGTGGTGATCGAGCAGGCCGGCATTCCGGGCCTTATTTTTCTCGGCAACTACCTGCTTTTCCGAACCAAGCTCGGGGCGGGGCAGATCGCGGGCTATCTGATCACGCTGCTTGGCGTTGCCGTGACGGCGTCGAATGGTTCACTGCAGACCATCCTCGATCTCGGCTTCAATCTGGGCGACCTCATGATGCTGCTGGCGGGCGTGGTCTATGCGTCCTACACGATCAGCCTGCGCTACAAGCCCAGCATCCATTGGAAAAGCCTGTTCGCCGCATCGGCGTTCGGAGCGATGGTCGCGGCAGTTCCGCTTTTCGCCTGGGAAGCATCCTCGGCTGATTTCATCACGCCCGACCTGATCGGATGGGGTGCCATCCTGTTCACGGCGCTCGCGCCGTCGCTGGTATCGCAGATCCTCTATGTCAGGGGCGTCGAACTGATTGGACCGAATCGTGCCGGCATTTTCATCAACACGATTCCGGTTTTCGGAACGCTGTTGTCGGTGATTTTCCTGCGTGAAGCCTTTCTTGGCTATCATTTCCTTGCCATGGCGCTGGTTCTGGTCGGGATCGCGATCGCGGAGAGGGGAAGGCTGTGAGCCTCACCGGTCGTTGCGCTTGCCGAGGTGATCTTCCCAGGCCAGAGCCGTCTCGATGATGAATTCGAGGTTGTCGTATTGCGGCTGCCAGTTCAGTTCGCGCTTGGCGACCGACGGATTGGCAACGATCATGACGGCATCGCCCGGCCGGCGGCCGGCGAGCCTGACTTCGAAGGGCTTGCCGTGGACCTTCTTGACGGTTTCCAGCACTTCGAGCACCGAGAAGCCGGTTCCATAGCCGCAATTGGCGACCAGCGAGCCGCCGCCGGCACGCATGCGCTCGAGCGCCTTGAGATGGGCATTCGCGAGGTCGCTGACATGGATGTAGTCGCGAATGCAGGTGCCGTCGGGTGTAGGGTAGTCGGTGCCGAAGACATCGATATGGCCGCGTTTGCCGAGTGCGGCTTCGCCGGCGACCTTGATCAGATGCGTCGCGCCGACGGTGGACTGGCCCGTGCGGCTGCGCGGGTCGGCGCCGGCGACGTTGAAGTAACGCAGCGCCGTATAGGTGAAATCGTGGGCAAGCGCCGTATCGCGCAGCATGATCTCGGTCATCAGTTTCGATGAGCCATACGGCGATTCGGGATTGAGCGGCTCGCTCTCGGTGACCGGCTCGGTGCCCCGGGGCGTGCCATAGACGGCGGCGGTCGAGGAGAAGACGAAATGCGGCACCTTGTATTTCACGGCCGCGGCGATCAGCGCACGGGATTTGACCGTGTTGTTTTCGTAATACATCAGCGGATTGGCCACCGATTCCGGCACGATGATCGAGCCGGCGAAATGGATGATGGCGTCGATATTGTTCTCGGTGAAGACCTTTTCGTGCAGCGTCTCGTCGGCGATGTCGCCTTCGTAGAAGCGCGCCTCGGGCGCGATGGCCCAACGGAAACCGGTCGAAAGCCGGTCGATGACAACGACATCCTGCCCTGCATCCAGCAGCGCCCAGACCATGTGGCTGCCGATATAGCCCGCGCCGCCCGTCACCAATACTGCCATCGAAAACTCCCTGGATCTGCCGAAAAGGTGGGGCCGGTCTAACTTGGAAACGCCATTTAGTAAATGTCGGCAAACGGACGTTTCCATTCCAGCCGGGAGCCGCTATCCTGACCCGCATGGACCAAATCCCTGCCGATCAGCTTCTGCCGGACGAACTCGCCGCCCTCATGCATTTCTATGCCGAGGCGGGTGTCGGCTGGCTTGGCGAGGACGAGCCGATCGACCGGTTTGCCGAATTCGTGGCTCTCAGCAGCGCGAAGAAAGAGGCTCGCACCGCTCCCGCCGCGCTGGAACAGCCGCAGCAGGCCTCCGCGGAACGGCCGAGCCGCAGGCCGGAGCGGGCCGAGGCGCGACCTGCTGCGCCACCCGCCGTGGCGATTCCAGATGCGGAAGCGGTCGAAGCGGCGGTAAGGCTGGCTGCGGCTGCAGAGTCGCCGGAAGCGCTTATCGAAGCCGTCAATGGCTTTGGCGGCTGCAATCTTCGCAACAGCGCGCGCAATACGGTGTTTGCGGGGGGAGACCTCTCTGCTCGCATCGCCGTCATTGGAGGCGTGCCCAGCGCCGATGACGACCGCGAGGGTGCTCCGTTCTCCGGCCCCGCTGGCGTCATGTTGTCGCGCATGCTGGCCGGCATCGGGCTCGATTCGGCCAGCGTGCTGTCCTTCAACCTCATTCCGTGGAGAACGCCCGGCGATCGTGCGCCGACCGTGCGGGAGGTCGAGATCTGCCTGCCGTTCGGCATGCGGCTGCTCGAACTTGTTCGGCCGCAGGCTGTGCTCGTGCTTGGCAATCTTCCGGTGCGGGTGCTTTCCAAGGCGGCCAAGGGCAGTATCCATTCGCTCAGGGGCAAATGGTTCGACATCGCTGATGTGCCCGGTTTGGCGACCTTTCATCCGCAGGAGATGATCACCGCGCCGACATGCAAAGGGCTGGCATGGCAGGATATTTTGCGGTTTCGCGCCGAGATGGACGCGCCGCCGCAGCGAGGTTAGTGCCTTGGCCTGTGGCATTTTAATCACGTTGGCGCATTTGCAAACATATGCCGCCGGACAGGGCAGGTGCGGAAAACCACAAAAACGCCGTCATTCCTACCAAAAATTCATAACTGTGACGGAAATGTGTCGGAGAATGCGTGCCACATAGTGCTGATTTTTAACGATAAAATTTATTATCTCGATTTTCCTGAAATCTCTGTGTCGACCACAAATGGGTCAACATCCATGCGCAGGATGCATGGCAGTTCAGCCTTTGCTGCGTTGCAAAAATTCGCGTTGCATCGCAATATATGACTCGGCTTGGGAGGACTTTTATTCAAGGACCAACGCCATGCGTGAAATTCATCGCCCCGTTCATTCGGGCTACGAAACCCTGAGGCTCCGCCGCGACAGACCCGGCCGCGAAGCCCACTTCAACCGTAAGGCCTTTCCGGCCAACGAACAGCTCACCGCGCTGGGATACGAAAACCGGCGTCGTCCGGACGGCCTGTTTGTACAAGGCTATTCAAGATAAGCGACGGTCTGTAAGAATTTGTAAGGTGCTGCAATGCGATTTTTTTGCAGCACCTCTGCCATTTCCCGCTATAAGAAGCGTCGCGGGAATGGATAATTGCCGCGAGCGACTTCCTTTGGCTTAACGAATGTGCAAGAGAAATGTTGCAAATTCGGACATGGGTGGGAAACCGCTCGCACAGGTAAGCGGTCTGGATGGGTTTCTCCGACAGGAGAGCCGTTCGGGCTGTCATTGCCTGCCGGAAATGGGGCTGATGCTCAAGAGCATCGCCGGAGGGAATATTGGTGACATGCGTCAAACGGCAGTGATCGGGAAACGGGCGGCGGGATTGAAGAATAGAGCAACCTTGGCTCTCGCGGCTGCCTCGCTGGCGCTGCTGGCGGGATGCGTGCCCAATAACGGCCCGCTCAGCTCGAAGGTCGTCGAGTCCGGTGCCGAAAAGACGACGACGATCGAGCAGACCAATGTGGTGTTCGATGTCATCAATGTCGATCAGCGCGTTGCCAATTCGGTCACAACGCTCGGGCAGCCATCGCTGGTGAGCACGTTTGGTTTCGGCAGCGCGCCCGGTACACCCGTGATCGGTGTCGGCGACGAGCTCAGTGTTCTTATTTTCGAAGCTGGTCCGGACGGGCTGTTCTCGACCGTCGAACGCAAATCCACTACGATTCCAGTCGTTGTCCAGCCGAACGGCCATGGCCAGATCCCCTATGCGGGTTCGATCATGTTCGCCGGCAAGACGCTCGAAGGCGCCCGGCAGGAGATTGCCCAGGCGCTCAAGGCCAAGGCCGTCGAGCCGGATGTCGTCGTCAACATCAGCAAGAATTATTCGCGCATGGTGTCGGTGCAAGGCGCCGTGAACCGGCCTGAAATGGTCGTGCTGGGCCTGTCGCCGCAGCCGCTGACCAGCGTGATTGCTGCAGCCGGCGGCCCGACCAAGGCATCATACGATACTTATGTCACGCTGACGCGCGGCAGGAAGTCTTCCACCGTCCTACTCCAGAGCGTGATCGATCGTCCGAAAGAAGACATCATGATCCGCCCGGACGACAAGATCTTCCTGACCTACGATCCGCAGACCTTCACGGCGCTCGGCAACGTTCTCAAGAACGGCAAGATTCCGTTCGAGACGAGCACGCTGACGCTGGTCGAGGCGGCCGCTCTTTCCGGCGGCGCCCGTGCCGACCTGGCCGACCCGAAGGGCTATTTCGTCTTCCGTTATGAATATGAAGTCGTCTATCGTCAGGTCGTCGGGGACAACCGCTTCCGCGATCTGATACAGCAGGGCATGGTCCCTGACAGGGAAGGCCGCTATCCGATCGTCTACAAGATCGACATGACCGACCCGCAGTCCTTTCTCGTGACGCAGAACTTCCCGGTTCGCAACAAGGACGTGCTATATCTCTCGCGGCATCCGGCGACCGATTTCATCAAGTTCGTCCAGATTATCCGCGGGCCGCTGGCCGTCGCCAGGGATGTGCAGTTGATCAACAACGCGTCTAATTAGCATGTTTCCTTGAAGCAGCTTTCTGGTCCGAACCAGGGTCGTTCACGATGAGTGCTTCGCGATCCGGCAACAAGCCGGTCTATGCGGTGACGTCGCCTGGGCTCTGGGCGCAGCGGATCGACATTGCCACCGTTCTCGACGCCACGATCCGGTTCTTTCCGGCAGTGCTGCCCTTTGCGGTCGATGGATTCGTCGGCTGGGGCGGTCGTGCATCCGGCATAAGGGCGCGGCGGCTCGCGCGGCGCTTCAGCAAGCCGGCGGTCATTCTGGAGGACGGCTTTCTGAAGAGCTACGCGCCGGGAAAGATCGAGCCGGCACATTCCTATATCGTCGATCACGGCGGCATCTATTTCGATGCCACGAGCGCGAGCGATCTCGCGGCCTTGATCGACAGGCCGATCACGCCTGAGGCCGCGACGCGGGCGCAAACGGCGATGGATTTCATCCGGCGGAACCGGATTTCCAAATACAACAATTCGCCATTGAAAGAACTGTCCGAGAGCGGGCTTCCCTCGGGCAGACCGTATGTGCTGCTTGTCGATCAGGTGGCGGGCGATGCGTCGATATCAGGGGCGCTCGCGGACGAATCGAGCTTCGCTGCCATGGTCGAGCATGCCCGGGCGCAATATCCGGATGCCATACTGGCGGCGCGCACGCATCCGGCCGCAGGCGACCGCAGTCCGATTCTGAATGTTGCGCGCGCGCTTGGCATCGAAGTCACGATCCCCGGCCGCATGAATCCCTGGCCACTGCTGGAGGGTGCCGAGGCTGTCTACACCGTGTCGAGCCAGCTTGGCTTCGAAGCGCTGATGGCGCGGAAGACCGTGCACATGTTCGGCGTCACCTACTATTCCCACCGGGGGCTGACCGAGGACCATTGCAGGGCGCCGGCGCTGCGAAATCCGGCGACGCTCGAACAGATTTTCCATGCCGCCTATATCGACTATTCGCACTATCTCGACCTCCACGACCGTCGGCCGGTCGAGATCGAACATGCGCTGGACCAGATACTGACCGTGCGCGACCAGCGCGGGCAGATCGCCAGGCGCGTCTATACCGGTGGATTGTCGCCCTGGAAGAAGCGGGCGCTCGATCCGTTCGTCGTCGGGCCTGAGGGCGGGGCGGTCCATTGCCGCAGGCTGCGCGAGGCCGTGCATCTTGCCCGAGAAAACAACGGGCAGGTGGCGCTCTGGGGTTCGAGCAAGCCGTTTCCCCGGGATGTCGCGGCGCTCAGGTTCGAGGATGGCTTCATCCGGTCGCGGGGGCTGGGTGCCAATCTTGCGCTGCCGTCGTCATTGGCCATGGATGGGGATCACGTCTATTACGACGCGCGCGGGGAAAGCCGGCTGGAGCATATCATCGCCGGCCATCCGTTCCCGCAGGAGCTCACTGACCGGGCGGCGCGGCTGGTCGCCTCGATCGTGGAAAAGGGCGTTTCCAAATACAATGTCGGCACCGATGTGCGTTTTCCCGATGTCGCCGAGGGCCGGCTGAAGATACTGGTGCCGGGCCAGGTCGAGAAGGATGCGTCGATCAAGTTCGGTTCGCCCGATGTGAAAACCAATCGCGGGCTGGTAGCTGCGGTGCGCAGGCTCTATCCCGATGCTTACCTCGCCTACAAGGAACATCCGGATGTCACATCCGGGCTGCGCTCGGGCGGCGAGATTCCTGATCAGGCCGATATCATCGTGCGCGAGGGTGACATCAAGCACTGGATCGCCTGGTGCGACAGGCTGGAAACCATGACCTCGCTTGCCGGCTTCGAGGCGCTGATCCGCAACAAGCCGGTCGGCGTGCACGGCATTCCCTTCTATGCCGGCTGGGGCCTCACCGACGACCGGATGCCGGTGCCGCGACGATCGCGGGCGATCACGATCGAGATGCTGGCGGCGGCGGCGCTGATTCTCTATCCCTTCTATGTCCACCCCCTGAGTGCCATGCCCTGCACGCCGGAGGAACTGGTCGACGAGATTGCCCTGAAGCGAAAGGTGAAGGCCTCGCTGCCCGCGCGGCTGATGCTGTGGATTTCGCAATCAATTAATCGTTCAGCCGTCAGAATACGTGATGGTCGCGGCTAACCTTCGCTGGCGGCGACGGTTGCCCCGCGTCTAAGTTCATCGCCGTGCGCTGGCGCGGATTAACCATGTTTGCCAATAGATTAGCAGAACTCCAATCGGTCGCATTTTATTCAATATCATGTAACAGAGTGCCGATACGTTGGGGCCTGCACGGTACCTGTGTGATATTGCAGCATCAGTGCCGCAGAGGGTTCGGCTCCGCCGGTTGAAAAGTGACCGCCGATATGTGTAATGAGCATTCCCAGGTGGTTTGCCGACCTCATGATGATTGAAGCAACTTAAACATGAACGCACCCATTGATTCAAACGGCCGCAACGGCGACAAAGCCCGCAAGAAGGCGAAGCCCGGTAACGGGAATTCGGCCGGGCTGATCAGCTTTCCGTTCATGCGCCGGGTGCGTCACCGTTTTCCGAACAAGGATTGCCCGCGCGTCGTGCTGCTGCAGGGTCCGGTCGGCAGCTTTTTCCGCCGCGCGCAGGAGCATATGAACGCCAATGGCTTCGATGCCTGGCGCATCAGCTTCAATGCCGGCGACCGGCTTTTTTCGCGCGGCCAGAAGACGCTCGACTTCTCGGGCAATGTCGATACCTGGCGCACCTGGTTCAATGAAATCCTGCGCGAGAACGGTTTTGATGCCGTGGTGCTGTTCGGCTCCGAACGCATCGTGCATCGCGTGGCCGTCGAATGCGCCGAGCAGATGGGCATTCCCGTCATCTGCCTCGAAGAGGGCTATATTCGTCCAGGTTTTGTGACGATGGAGATCGGCGGAAACAATTGGCGTTCGCCGATCGCGGGCCAGCTGCCGCCACCTGAATTCACATCGCCGCGCCGGGAAGGGCCGAAGCCGGTCACCACATCGGGCTCCTTCAGCGCCATGGCCTGGGCCGCGCTGCAGTATTTCACCGTTCGCGCGATGATCTCCACGCCCGGCGAGCGCAAGCTGTTCCACAAGCAGAAGCGGACGCTGCTGTCCGAGGGCTTCTACTGGGTCAAGAACTACTATCGCAAGTTCTCCCATGTCGGCCGCAACTATCACATCTCGGAGCGCCTGCTCGAACATCACGATAAGCGCTTTTATATCGTGCCGCTGCAGGTGCATGACGATACCCAGCTCGGTCGCGCCGCGAACGCCTGGAACAACCAGAAGCTCATTCTCAAGACCATCGTTTCCTTCGCGCGCAATGCGCCGTCCGATCATCAGCTGGTGTTCAAGATCCATCCGATGGAGCGTGGCCATACCCGCGACTGGCACTTCATCCGCCAGGTCAGCGCGCTGAACGACGTCAAGGATCGTGTACATGTGCTCGACGGCGGCTCGCTCAGCCTGCTGACGCGCCATTCCGCCGGCATGATCACCATCAATTCGACCTCGGGTCTCTCCGCGATCCACCATGGCGTGCCGCTCGCGGTTCTCGGCCAGGCGCTCTATCGCCATCCGGACCTCGCCTTCTGCGTCGAGCGCGGCATCGACATGGACCGCTTCTGGTCCGAGGCCTTCGTGGCCCCGGAGAAGATGCGGCACCGCTACCTGAGCTGGATCCACCACCAATGCCTCGCCGGCGGCGATTTCTACGCCAAGGACGGCATGGAGGCCGCGGTCGCAACACTCAAGGTCAAGATCGAGCAGGTTCTCGCCGACAAGGCGATGATGCTCAGCGAAACATCGGCAGAAATCGTCGGCGGCGTGTTCGATCAGGAAAAGCCCGACGCGGCGGAGTGAGATCCAGAGCATCGGGCGATTAATCTGCGACACATGAGGTTTGCCCGAAGTAGTTCCTGCAATCCCGTCGCGTGAAGAGTTCGCAGACTTTTCCGACGGCTCTTGGAAAACTAATTCTTCCAGGAGGATCTTGAAGCGCAGATCGCGGCCTTCATCGAGCATTACAGCCACCGCCGATATCACGAGAGCCTCGACAATCTCACCCCGGCCGACGTCTACTTCGGGCGCGGCCAGACCATCCGGCTCGAACGCGAGAGGATCAAACGAGACCCTTCGACAGAGCCGCTTGAACCACAACGCCAAAGCTGCTTAAATCAACCCGTGAACAGAGCCGGAAACTCCAATCCTCCAAAGACCCAAAAGTCTCAAATCATTCGATGACGGGCAGTGCCTTCACATTTTTTATGTTAGAATAAATGGCAGGCAGACGTTGCTTCTCCGCACACAGTTGTGGTGATGGCGACCCTGTAAAGCGGATGCCTAGTCTCTGGACTGTCGCATAGTGTGCATAGCACCGATGAGATCAGGAAGCCACGTGGAGGTCATCATGACGACGACGCCAACCGTATGGCAGGCAGAATTCACCGCAAATGCCGGCAACATCGCGGGGGCACAGTTTTCCCCCGTCACGATCGGCCTTATCGATAACCGATTCCTCACAATCTGGGTCGACGACACAAATAATATCGACGACGATGCGGGGACCGATATCATCGGCCAGATTTACGATGCCCAAGGCAATGCCGTGGGGGGCGCCTTTCAGCTCAATTTAGCCAATTTCCTGGATAACGAGAACGACCCTGCGATCGCCGCGCTACCCGATGGCGGCTTCGTCGTTGTCTATGAGGACAACGGTACGGGGACCGGTGGCGACGCCGCCATCCGCTTTCAGCGCTTTGACGCGAGCGGAACACCGATAACTAGTGGGACGATCGTCTCGGGAAGCATCGGCGGCGTGGTCAACTCCAATCCGTCGATTGCAGTATTCGCCAACGGCGATTTCGTGGTGAGCTATCAAGTGCTTTCAGCTGGCAACACCAACGTGTTCGCCAAGATCGTCAACGGCGCATCGAATGTCGTAGGTTCCGCGCTGACAGCCGCACAGAATAGCGCGGACGTCGATGCGAACCCAGACACTATCGTCCTGTCGAGCGGCAACTTCCTCACCGTCTACGAGGAAACTGATAGCGGTGTCGGAATAGAGGGCTTTATCACCACGACCACCGGAGCGGTTGTCACCAACGTCCAGGTGGCCAATGCAGGCACCGACCCCCATGCTGCGGCGCTCGCAGGCGGCGGGTTCGTCGTCGTCTGGCAGGATGCTGCGAACAATGGAGACATACGCGCCGAGATTCGCAGCGACGCCGGCGGGGTGGTGACGCCGGCTTTACTCGTGCAGGGGAGCGCGAACGCCGAAAACGAGCCCGAGCTCGTCGCACTCAAGGATGGCGGCTTCTTCGTCGCCTGGGACGATGACACTTTAGGCGAGTTGCGCGGCCAGCGCTTCAGCGCGACCGGCACCGTCATCGGAACAACGTTTACGATCGCCACTGGCAGCGCCATCACGGATCACGAACTCGGCCTTACGGACGACGGCCGCATTCTGGTGACGTTCAACAACACGACGGGCGAGATCTCGCAGGTGATGCTGGACCCACGCGACAATGTCATAAACGGCGATGACGGCAGCGAGACGATCACGTCGCGCATCGATGGTGCGACGGTAGACGGTAACGGCGGAGACGACACACTGATTGGACAAGGGGGGGATGATCGCCTGATCGGCGGGTTGGGCGCCGATCGTCTGTCGGGCGGAGCCGGCAACGACCGATTGATTGGAGGTCCGGACAATGACGTCCTATTTGGACAAGACGGCAAAGACTTCCTGTTCGGCGCGCGCGGCGCCGACCAACTCAATGGCGGTCGCGGCAGGGACATCATGGCAGGCAAGGAAAACAACGACACCTTCATCTTCGACGCCCGGGCGGATTCGTCGGTTGGCAATCCCGACATCATCACCGACTTCGATGATTCCGGTGGCAACGACAAGATCGACCTTTCAGCCGTCTTTGGCGGTGTACTGGTTTATCGCCACAACGGTGCTTTCACGGGAGCCGGACAGGTACGCATCAACGACATCGCCGGGCCGGACGTGCTGGTGGAAGTCAACACGCGAGGCGGTCGCGACGCCGATTTTGCAATCCGCTTGGAGGATACTAAACTCGCCAGCATGTCGGCGGGGGATTTTATCCTGTAAGCGCGGCACGCTGTTCCAACTCAACGCCCGGCCGTCAGCCGAACGACGCCCGGACGCTTGCGGATCTTCCCGCCGGGACTGACGAACCCGCTGCTTATCGGCAATTCCCGGAAGCAGTAGCGGCGGATGGAGCGACTGCTCCGGCGACGTCAGCCGCGCCGACCCCACGCAATGAAATGCCCGTTGGCGAAATCGCTGTCGGTGGCCTGCTTGGTCTTGCCGTAGCGGAAGGGCTTGCCGTCGAGATCGACGGTCATGCCGCCGGCGGCGCGGAGGACGGCATCGCCAGCTGCCGTGTCCCATTCCATGGTGCGGCCGAAGCGGGGGTAGACGTCCGCGTCGCCTTCCGCCACGAGGCAGAATTTCAGCGACGAGCCGACGGATTTGGTGGACTTGATGCCCTTCTCGGTGAGGAAGGCCTCGGTCTCGGGCGAATTGTGCGAGCGGCTGGCGACGGCGGTCAGATCCGAGGACGGCATGCGGCAGCCGATCCTGGTGCGCGATGTGACCGCGAAATTCTCATCGACCAGCAGCTTCTCGACGTTGTCCTTTTCGCCAGCCCAGGCGACGCCCTTGGCGGGTGCATAGACGATGCCGGCGACCGGCGTGCCATTCTCGATGAGCGCGATGTTGACCGTGAAATCGTCGCGCTTGTTGATGAACTCCTTGGTGCCATCGAGCGGATCGACGAGGAAGAAGCGTCCGCCTTCGACACTCGGGATGCGGCCGGCGGCGACGGATTCCTCGGCAATAACAGGGATATCCGGAAAGGCCTTGGCGAGGCCCGCGAGGATGATCGCCTCGGCGCGCTCGTCGGCTTCCGTCACCGGCGAGGCATCCTGCTTCAGCGTTACATTGGGGCCGGCGTGATAGACTTCGAGAATGGCCTTGCCGGCGGAGATCGCCACGTCTTCGAGAATCTTGAGCATCATCTCACCGCTTCTTGAGGTAGGTTTCGATCATGATCGCGAGAGCCTCGGGATCATGGCCGAGCGTGTGCAGATGCACTTCGGCGTTCTCCGGCGCTTCGTAGCCGGAACTGATGCCGGTGAAGTTCTCGATCTCGCCTGCCTGCGCCTTCTTGTAGAGGCCCTTCGGATCGCGCTTGATGCACTCTTCGAGCGGGGTATCGACAAACACCTCGACGAAATCGCCTTCGGGGAACAGGTCGCGCGCCATCCGGCGCTCCGAACGGAACGGCGAGATGAAGGAGACGATGACGATCAGGCCGGCATCGGTCATCAGCTTGGCGACTTCCGAGACGCGGCGGATGTTTTCCACGCGGTCGTCGTCGGTGAAGCCGAGGTCGCGATTCAGGCCGTGGCGGACATTGTCGCCATCGAGCATGAAGGTGTGTTTGCCCTGGGCGTGCAGCAGCTTTTCCAGAGTGTTGGCGATGGTCGATTTGCCCGAGCCGGAATAGCCGGTGAACCAGAGCACGGTCGGCTGCTGGTGCTTGAGTTCGGCGCGCGCGGTCTTGTTGACCTCCATCGCCTGCCAATGGACGTTGGATGCTCGGCGCAGCGGATGATCGATCATACCGGCGCCGACGGTGGCGTTGGTGAAGCGGTCGATCAGCACGAAGTTGCCGGTGACGCGGTTCGATTTGTATGAATCGAATGCGATCGGCGACTGCGTGGAGATGTTGCACTCGCCGACCTCGTTCATGTTGAGGTGCTTGGCGGCCTCATGCGAGAACGTGTTGATGTTGATGTGGTGCTTGAGCGTCGTGATCGTGGCGCTGACGCTGTCGACCTCGGTGCGCAGGATATAGCTGCGGCCGGGAATCATCGGCTGTGCATCGAACCAGATCACGTGCGCCTGGAACTGGTCGGCCACGTGGGGGCGGTTTTCCGGATCGACCAGCATGTCGCCGCGCGAAATATCGATCTGGTCCTCGAGAACGATGGTGACGGCCTGGCCCTCGGAGGCGCTTTTCAGGTTGCCGTCCGGCGTGACGATATCCTTGACCCTGGACTGCTGGCCGGATTTCGCGACGGTGATCCTGTCGCCCGCCTTGATCGAACCCGAAGCGATCTGGCCCGCGAAGCCGCGGAAATCGAGGTTCGGGCGGACGACATACTGGACCGGGAAGCGGAAGGCACGGCCGGCATAGTCGTTCTCGATCGGAATGGTTTCGAGATGGCCGAGCAGGGTCGGGCCGCTATACCAGGGCATTTTCGGGGAGGCCATGGTGACATTGTCGCCGAAGCGGGCCGACATCGGGATCGGCTGGATGGTGGCGAAGCCGAGATCCTTGGCGAATTCCATATAGTCGGCAACGATCGTGTCGAAGACCTCCTGGGAATGGTCCATCAGGTCGATCTTGTTGACCGCCAGCACGATGTGGCGGATGCCGAGGAGCGAGGCGATATAGGAATGGCGGCGCGTCTGGCGCAGGATGCCCTGGCGGGAGTCGACCAGCACGACGGCGAGATCAGCGGTCGAGGCGCCGGTTGCCATGTTGCGGGTATATTGCTCATGGCCGGGTGTGTCGGCGACAATGAACTTGCGCTTGGAGGTGGCGAAGAAGCGGTAGGCGACATCGATGGTGATGCCCTGTTCGCGCTCGGCCTCGAGGCCATCGACCAGCAGTGCGAAATCGATGTTCTCGCCATCGGTGCCGTGCTTGATGCTGTCGCGCTCCAGCGTCGCGAGCTGATCCTCGAAGATCAGCTTGGTGTCGTAGAGCAGGCGACCGATCAGTGTCGACTTGCCGTCGTCCACCGAGCCACAGGTCAGGAAGCGCAGCAGGGACTTCTTTTCCTGCTCGCGGAGATATTCGATCATATCGCCGGTAACGTCGGCCGGAACTGTCACGTTCATCAGAAATAACCCTCGCGCTTCTTCTTCTCCATCGACCCGGCCTCGTCCTTGTCGATCAGGCGGCCCTGGCGTTCGGAGGTGCGCGCCGTCAGCATTTCGCGCACGATGTCCTGGAGGTTGGCGGCATCGGATTCGATCGCGCCAGTCAGCGGGTAACAGCCGAGCGTGCGGAAACGCACGAGCTTGTTCTCGATCGTATCCTCGGGGCCGATCGGCATGCGCTCGTCATCGACCATGATCAGCATTCCGTCGCGCTCGACAACCGGGCGCTTGGCCGCGAAATAGAGCGGCACGATCGGGATGTCTTCCTTCATGATGTACTGCCAGATGTCGAGTTCGGTCCAGTTCGACAGCGGGAAGACGCGGATGGATTCGCCCTGGCCGACGCGGGTATTATAAGTTTTCCACATCTCGGGACGCTGGTTCTTCGGGTCCCATGTGTGCTGAGCATTGCGGAAGGAGAAGATTCGCTCCTTGGCGCGGCTCTTTTCCTCGTCGCGGCGGGCGCCGCCGAAAGCTGCGTCGAAGCCGTATTTTTCCAGCGCCTGGCGCAGGCCGAGCGTCTTCATCACATGGGTGTGGGTGTTCGATCCGTGGGTGAACGGGCCGATGCCCTGGGCGATGCCGTCCGGATTGACATGGACGAGAAGATCGATGCCGAGCTTCTTTGCCATGTCGTCGCGGAACTTGGTCATCTCCTTGAATTTCCAGGTCGTATCGACATGCAGGAAAGGGAAGGGGGGCTTGGCGGGGTAGAAGGCCTTCATCGCCAAGTGAAGCATGACCGACGAATCCTTGCCGATCGAATAGAGCATGACCGGGTTGGAGAAGCTCGCCGCCACTTCGCGGAAAATGTGAATCGATTCAGCTTCGAGACGCTGAAGATGTGTCAACGACATGATTGGGATATGCTCCGCTTTGTAGGCTCAGGCATGAAATTTGGTGTGCGTTTAGTGTCTTTGTCCCGCCAAGGCAACCTCTTTGCTGGATATGCGGCGTTTTGAGGGTGTGAAATCTTGTTCGTGTTGAAACATTCCGTGAGGCTTCGGCAACTTTGCCGAAACGTTTGAGCGAAGCGATTTCAATCATCCGGCAGGAAAATATTTCCCAGCATCAGCGCGCCTCTTTAAGGGACTCGTGGGTGCGAAAATCCGCGAGCGACGGGGCGGCTGCGCATTATGTCCTGCCGGGAAAAGTTGTTTCATGAGGTTGAAATTCAGAATAACCGGAATGGGTCCGGATCGCGGTTTTCGGAAAAATGATCTCAATCTGTCTAGTTTCGCGGCATGATTTGGCGAATTTTAGCGCAATGTGAGGGAAAAAGTGCCGCTTTTAACCGTTCGGCGAAAGTTTTTCGGGATTGCTTAAAATTTAGCTTCACATTTTTGATGAAAGCGTTATGGAATCCCCAACACGACAAGGCGACGAGTAACAGTTGCTTCAAGAAGAATAGGCGCAGAACGGGAAAAACTGCGCGCAGGGGAAAACGGATGGAGTATTTTATCCAGCAGCTCGTCAATGGGCTGACGCTTGGCTCGATTTATGGCCTGATCGCAATCGGTTACACAATGGTCTACGGCATTATCGGCATGGTCAATTTTGCCCATGGCGATATCTTCATGCTGGGCGGCTTCACGGCGCTGGTTGTGTACTTGCTGCTCACTGCGGCGATTGCGGGCTTTCCGGTGGCGCTCGCGCTGCTGATCATGATGGTCGTCGCGATGGCGGTCACCAGCCTGTGGAACTGGACAATCGAGCGAATGGCCTACCGGCCGCTGCGCGGTTCGTTCCGGCTCGCACCGCTGATCACCGCGATCGGCATGTCGATCCTGCTTTCGAACTTCGTGCAGGTCACGCAAGGGCCGCGCAACAAGTCGATTCCCGGCATGGTCACCTCGGTCTATGACGTCGGCGGGATCTCGATTTCGCTCAAGCAGATCATCATCGTCCTGATCACCGCCGTGCTGCTGACCGGCTTCTGGTATCTGGTCAACCACACCTCACTGGGACGCGCGCAAAGGGCGACGGAGCAGGATCGCAAGATGGCGGCACTGCTCGGCGTCAATGTCGACCGGACGATTTCCATCACCTTCGTCATGGGTGCGGCACTGGCCGCCGTCGCCGGCACGATGTACATGATGTACTATGGCGTCATTTCGTTCACCGACGGTTTCGTGCCGGGCGTCAAGGCGTTCACCGCAGCCGTCATGGGCGGTATCGGCTCGCTGCCGGGCGCAGTGCTCGGTGGGTTGCTGATCGGCCTGATCGAGGCGCTGTGGTCGGCCTATTTCAGCATCGACTACAAGGATGTCGCGACCTTCTCGATCCTGGCGATCGCGCTCATCTTCAAGCCTTCAGGCATCCTCGGACGCCCCGAAGTCGAAAAGGTCTAATCCAATGCAGAACAATGTGAACCCCGACCGGGCGGCCAATTCCAACCTGACCGCCTACGCCATCCGCGAATCGATTTTCGCCGGCGTCATCGCCTTCGGCCTCTTCTTCTTCTTCATCGGCCTCGAAACCACGCAGAACATCCGCAACGAGCTGATCATCGTTCCGCACTGGCTGAAGCTGGCGCTTGTCGTCGTGGCGGTGATGGTCGTCCGCTTCCTGATGATCACGACGATCCGGCCGTATTTCGAGCGGCAGAAGGCGGCGAAAGCTGCCGGACCGCAAGTCGTTTCCGAGCCCGGCTTCTTCAAGAAATACTTTACCGCGCTAATGATCGTGGTGCTGTTCCTATATCCTATACTCTGCGTTTGGCTCGCGGGCGTCCAGGGCTCATTGAAGTACGTCGATAATTTCGGCATCCAGATCCTGATCTACGTGATGCTGGCCTGGGGTCTCAACATCGTCGTCGGACTTGCCGGCTTGCTGGACCTGGGTTACGTCGCCTTCTACGCGGTGGGCGCCTATTCCTACTCGCTGCTGTCACTTCATTTCGGCTTCTCCTTCTGGATCCTGCTGCCGCTCGCCGGCATCCTGTCGGCCTTCTGGGGCGTCATCCTCGGCTTCCCCGTGCTGCGGCTCAAGGGCGACTACCTCGCGATCGTGACGCTTGCGTTCGGTGAAATCATTCGTCTCGTGCTGGTCAACTGGCGAGAGGTGACCCGTGGCGCGGCCGGTATTTCCGGCGTTGCCAAGGCGTCGATCTTCGGTATCTGGAGCTTCGACGTGGGTGCGCCGAACAACTTCGCCAAAATGTGGGATCTGCCGATGTCCTCGGCATACTACAAGATCTTCCTGTTCTATGTGATCCTGCTGCTCTGCCTGCTGACGGCCTTCGTGACGATCCGGTTGCGCCGCATGCCTGTTGGGCGCGCCTGGGAAGCGTTGCGCGAGGATGAGATCGCGTGCCGCTCGCTCGGCATCAATACGACCAACACCAAGCTGACGGCCTTCGCGATCGGCGCGATGTTTGGTGGCTTCGCGGGCTCCTTCTTCGCGGCGCGCCAGGGCTTCGTGTCGCCCGAATCCTTCGTCTTCCTGGAATCGGCGATCATCCTCGCCATCGTGGTTCTCGGCGGCATGGGTTCGCTGGTCGGTATCGCGGTCGCAGCGATCGCGATGATCGGCGGCACCGAACTGTTGCGCGAGATGTCGTTCCTCAAGCAGATATTCGGCCAGAATTTCACCCCGGAACTCTACCGCATGCTGATCTTCGGCGCTGCCATGGTCATCATCATGGTCTGGAAGCCCCGCGGCTTCGTGGGCAGCCGAGAACCGACGGCGTTCCTGTTCGCACGCAAGAACGTGTCGGGCAGTTTCACCAAGGAAGGCCATGGCTGACGGGCAAGGGACAATGACGACAATGAACAAGAAACCCATGCTCCAGGTGGAGCACCTGTCGATGAAGTTCGGCGGCCTGATGGCGATCAACGATCTGACCTTCGAGGCCTATGAAGGTGACATCACGGCGCTGATCGGCCCGAACGGCGCCGGCAAGACCACGGTCTTCAATTGCATCACCGGCTTTTACAAGCCGACGATGGGCATGATCCGCTTCGAGAACGAGGGCAAGATCTTCCAGCTCGAACAGATGCCGGATTTCAAGATCACGGCGCATGCCAAGGTGGCGCGCACGTTCCAGAACATCCGGTTGTTCTCCGGCATGACGGTGCTCGAAAATCTGCTCGTCGCGCAGCACAACAAGCTGATGAAGGCTTCGGGCTTCACGGTTCTCGGCCTGCTCGGCATCGGCACCTATTACAAGGAAAGCCGCGAGGCGATCGAGACCGCGCGCTTCTGGCTCGAAAAGGCCGATCTTATCGACCGCGCAGACGATCCGGCCGGTGACCTGCCCTATGGCGCCCAGCGCCGGCTTGAGATCGCGCGTGCCATGTGCACGGGGCCGAAGATGCTCTGCCTCGATGAGCCCGCCGCCGGCCTCAACCCGCGCGAATCCCAGGTTCTGAACACCCTGCTTCGCGCGATCCGCCAGGAGACAGGTACATCCATCCTGCTCATTGAGCACGACATGTCGGTGGTCATGGAAATCTCCGACCATATCGTGGTGCTCGAATACGGCCAGAAGATTTCCGATGGCAACCCGGACCACGTGAAGAACGATCCCAAGGTCATCGCCGCCTATCTCGGCGTCGACGACGAACAAGAAGCACTCAAGATCGTGGAAGGCAATATCTGATGTCCCAGCCTCTCCTCAAGGTACAGGGTGTCGAAGCCTTTTACGGCAATATCCGCGCACTCGGCGGCGTCGATGTCGACGTCAACGAAGGCGAGATCGTTTGCCTGATCGGCGCCAATGGCGCCGGCAAATCGACGCTGATGATGACGATCTGCGGCAGCCCGCAGGCGCGCACGGGGAGCGTAACCTTCCAGGGCCGCGACATCACCCGCATGCCGACCCACGAGATTGCCCGGCTCCGGATCGCGCAGTCGCCGGAGGGACGTCGCATCTTCCCGCGCATGACGGTACACGAAAACCTGCAGATGGGCGCGTCTCTCGACAACCAGAAGCATTTCGACGAGGACGTGGAAAAGATCTTCACGCTCTTTCCCCGTCTGAAGGAACGCCAGGCGCAGCGCGGCGGCACACTTTCGGGCGGCGAACAGCAGATGCTGTCGATCGGCCGCGCGCTGATGGCGCGTCCCAAGCTGCTGATGCTGGACGAGCCGTCGCTGGGTCTCGCGCCGCTGATTTCCAAGCAGATCTTCGAGGCGATCGGCAGGCTCAACAAGACCGAGGGGCTGACCGTCTTCCTCGTCGAGCAGAACGCATTCGCGGCACTTCGCCTCGCGCACCGTGGCTACGTGATGGTCAACGGGTTGGTGACGATGAGCGGAACCGGCCAGGAACTGCTCGCCAATCCGGAAGTGCGCGCCGCCTATCTCGAAGGCGCCCACCATTAAGATTATTTCGCGGAACCGCTTGCGCTTGAGGCGCAAAGGAATAGATTTCCGCGCGAAGGAGCTTTGAAATGTTGCAGGGAATTCTGCATGAGGAGCCAAGTTTCGGGGCCTTCGTCATGATCTCCATCCTGATCGGGGGCTGGACGGCGTGGCGGACCGGCAAGAGCGTGGCCGACGGCTGGGGCGAAATCGTCCCGCATGTCGTGATCTACGTCCTGCTGCTCGGCATCGGTATCCGCTTCATCCATCATGCGCTGTTCAACGGCACGATGTTCTCGCTACAATACTATATAATCGACACCGTCATACTGATGGTCTTCGCACTACTTGGCTTCCGCTATACGCGCGCCAAGCAGATGTCGACGAAGTACTACTGGCTTTATGAGAAGGCGGGTCCCTTCTCATGGAAGAAAAAGAGTGTTTGACAAGTTTCCATCGCCTATGAACAGATAGGCGCAAGGGGAATACTCCCTGGTCCAACAGGCGGGCGGACCAGGGGAGGAAAGGGAACAAGCCCGCCTCAATTTGGGAGTTAAAAAATGAAGAAGATGCTTCTCTCAGCCGTGGCTCTTACCGCCATGGTTGCGTTTGGCGGTTCCGCCTGGGCCGACATTCTGATCGGCGTCGCGGGTCCGTTGACTGGCCCGAACGCCGCTTTCGGCGCTCAGCTCCAGAAGGGTGCCGAACAGGCCGCCGCAGACCTCAATGCCGCTGGCGGCATCAATGGCGAGCAGGTCAAGATCGTGCTCGGCGACGACGTCTCCGACCCGAAGCAGGGTATCTCGGTCGCCAACAAGTTCGTCGGTGACGGCGTGAAGTTCGTGGTCGGCCACTTCAACTCGGGCGTTTCGATCCCGGCTTCGGAAGTCTACGCCGAAAACGGCATCTTCCAGATCACACCGGCTTCGACCAACCCGAACTTCACCGAGCGCGGCCTGTGGAACACGTTCCGTACCTGCGGCCGTGACGACCAGCAGGGCGCTGTTGCCGGTCAGTACATCGCCGACAAGTTCAAGGACGCCAAAGTAGCCGTCGTTCACGACAAGACCCCGTATGGTCAGGGCCTTGCCGACGAAACCAAGAAGGCAATGAACGGCCTCGGCATCACCGAAGTCATCTATGAAGGCATCACCCCGGGTGAAAAGGACTACTCGGCTCTCATCGCCAAGATGAAGGACGCAGGCGTCTCGGTCGTCTATTTCGGCGGCCTGCACACCGAAGCTGGTCTCATCATGCGCCAGATGGCCGACCAGGGCCTCAAGGCTACCCTGATGTCCGGCGACGGCATCACCTCCAACGAACTGGCTTCGATCGCCGGCGACGCCGTCAACGGCACGCTGATGACCTTCCCGCCGGATCCGCGTAACAACCCGAACGCTGCAGACGCCGTCAAGAAGTTCCGCGACGCGGGCTTCGAGCCGGAAGCCTACACGCTCTACTCCTACGCTGCCGTTCAGATCATTGCCGAAGCCGCCAAGGCTGCTGGCGACATCGATCCGATGAAGGTTGCTGAAGCTGCCAAGGCCAAGGGTCCGTTCAAGACCGTTATCGGCGACATCGGCTTCGACACCAAGGGCGACATCACCCGTCCCGACTACACCATGTATGAGTGGAAGAAGGGCGAAGACGGCAAGTACAACTATTTCGAAATCGGCCTGAAGTAAGCCGAATTTGAATAGATGAAATGGAGCTCGGTGCGCAAGCGCCGGGCTTTTTTTGTGTTGGCTAGAATATTATCCCTCAGCAGTAAGCGCTGTCATGCTCGCACCATGACTATGATGCCCAATACCGCTTGGGATACTTGTGTTATGTCTGCGAAAGCACATTGCGCCAGAAGTTGCCTTGCCCCGCTGGCAAATCGATCCGAGCATAACCAATGTGCAGCCTCATTGACCTTGGCCGCCAAGGCAATCAAGCAGCCTTAAATGCCCGAATTTGCATTTCCTCCCAACGGGACATTACCTTTTCATTGAAACGGCCGCTGTTGTAAGTCACGCGAGAAAATTCGTCGATTTCGAAAATATCGTCCCTGGCAGCGACTGCATTGGAAAATCGGGGAGATATGAACCTGAGTTGATTATCATGATCCACGTGCTGATCGAAAGTGAACATCGCGTAGCAATAGTTATCGAAGCTCTCAAAGGCCGAAAAATCGGTCGCTTGACATGCTTCCAACGTCATGGCCGGCGTGTAAAATGGGGTTTGAACAATCCGACGCTGCGTATCGATCTCTTGTGCCGCCAAGCGAGGGGGCTCAATGGGAGTAATCGCCCCGACCTCCTTGAGGATGCTGGCGCTCCATTCCCACTTGCTCGTGAATCTGTGATCAAACACTCCGAGTGGTGTCGTCTCTTCGTTCGCAAGCCAACTTAAAAATGATCGATCCACTTCTATCATTACGTAGACGTCGTAAAGGAATTCGTAGATCAGGGCGGCGACTGGGGCGTTTCGAACACTGGTTTTGGACATGGAATTGAATATACGGGCTCAGCTGCCCTGCGCAACTATATAGTGCATTCATGAGCTATCTAAAGTTAACGCTCTCGTTCGCGATGCTGCGACCAGACGGCAGGCATGCCAAGCATTTTCGGTGCAAAAGAAAGGCGGGCCTCGCGACCCGCCTCCTTTATCCGACTAATCCCGAAGCTTACTTGCTCGCCGCGTCGGTGATTTCGGTCGTGTAGGCGCCTTCCGGCTTCTTGGCGATGATCTTCTGGTCGAGCAGCGCCTTCTCCGTCCGTTCATAAAGCGCGATGTCGAGCTTGCCGTCGGGCTCGCCGATCAGCTTGGCGACTTCGCCCATCATGCGCTTCTGGTGGTTCTCGTCCTGGCCGCCATTGTCCATGACGATCGCGGCTGCCTCATCGGGATTGTCGATAGCGTATTTCCAGCCTTCCATCGAAGCCTTGACGAACTTGACCATCTTTTCCTTGAAGGCCGCGTCCTTGAGCTTGTCTTCCATGGCGTAGAGGCCGTCTTCCATCAGGTCGTTGCCCATGGCCGAATAGTTGAAGACGACGAGGTCTTCGGCCTTGTAGCCGGCGTCGATCAGCTGCCAGTATTCGTTATAGGTCATGACCGAGATGCAGTCGGCCTGCTTCTGGATCAGCGGCTGAACGTCGAAGGACTGCTTGAGGACGGTTACGCCATCGGCGCCGCCTTCGGTCTTGAGGCCGAGCTTGTTCATCCAGGCGTAGAAGGGATATTCGTTGCCGAAGAACCAGACGCCGAGCGTCTTGCCCTTGAAATCGGCTTCGGTCTTGACCGGGCCATCCTTGGGGCAGACGAGTTCCATGCCGGCCTTCTTGAAAGGCTGGGCGATGTTGACGAGGCCGACGCCCTTTTCGCGGGCGGCGAGCGCGCCACCGGCCCAGTCGACGATCACATCGGCGCCACCGCCGGCGATGACCTGCTCGGGCGCGATATCCGGGCCACCCGGCTTGATCTCGACATCGAGGCCGGCCTTCTCGTAAAGCCCCTTGTCCTTGGCGACGAAGTAGCCGGCGAACTGCGCCTGTGCGACCCATTTCAGCTGCAGCACGACCTTGTCGGCGGCGAGCGCCGAACCAGCCATCAGCGACATGGCCAGAGCGAGAGTGACTTTCATTGTTTTCCTCATTTTTTATTCCCCTGTTGTTAAGGCGGCCATCAAGAGCGGTATGATGGATGCCAGAAGGTTGTGGCGCGCTCGAGAAGTGCGATAGCGCCATAGAACAACGACCCGACAAGGGCTGCAAGAGCTATTTCAGCCCAGACCATGTCGAGGTTCATCCGACCCACTTCGGTCGAGATTCTAAAGCCCATGCCGACCACCGGCGTGCCGAAAAATTCGGACACCAGCGCGCCGATCAGGGCAAGCGTGGAATTGATCTTCAATGCATTGAAGATGAAAGGCATGGCGGCGGGCAGGCGCAACTTGACCAGCGTCTGCCAGTGGCCGGCGTTGTAGGTTTGCATCAGGTCGCGTTCCATGCGGCCGGCAGTCTTGAGGCCCTCGATCGTGTTGACCAGCATCGGGAAGAAGGTCATCACGATCACCACCGCTGCCTTGGACTGCCAGTCGAAGCCGAACCAGATGACCATGATCGGCGCCACGCCGATGATCGGCAGCGCGGAGACGAGATTGCCGATCGGCAGCAGGCCATTGGAGAGGAAACGGAACCGATCGGCCAGCACCGCGACGAGGAAGCCGGCGCCGGAGCCGACGAAGAAGCCGAACAGCACGGCCTTCAGCACCGTCTGACGGAAGTCCGCGGCGAGGATCGGTATCGACGAGACGATGCGGACGCCGATGGCCGACGGCGGCGGCAGCAGAACGAAGGGCACGCCCGCACCACGGGTGATGGCTTCCCACAGGATAAGGATCCAGACCCCGAAGATCGCGGGCACGATGACACGGCCAACAATGGCGCCGCCGGCGTTCCTGCGGCCGCCGCCCGACAGGATCGTAACCAGTCGCCAGGCCAGCAGCCAGCAGGCGGCAAGTGCTGCAAAGAAGCTCCAGCCCGCGGTTCCCTCGGCGCCGGCGACCGTGCCGATCAGCATGAGCACCGCGAGGTGCACCATGATGCCGAGGCCGATTGCCGTGATATTGCGGTCGGCACCTGACGAGGCAAAAGCGACCGAGGCGGCGATCAAGAGGAGGACGAGCGCAGTGACCAGTACCGAGGCCGTGCTTGTCAGCGGCAGGGTTATCAGGCCGACGATCAGTGCGATCGCGGCAAGTATGGATTGCCAATTCGGCTTGAAAGAAATCATTCCGGTCGCGCTCCCATGCTCATGCCGACAAGCTTGGCGGCGATATCGACGATCGTGACCAGCAGCACCGCGACGATGGAGCCGGCGATCAGCGCCGCCCAGACATCGATGGTCTGGCTGTAGTAGGAGCCCGCGAGCAGCTTGGAGCCGATGCCGGCGACAGCGCCGGTCGGGAGTTCACCGACGATCGCGCCGACCAGGCTTGCCGCCACGGCCACCTTGATCGAGGTGAAGAAGAAGGGGATCGAAGCCGGCACGCGCAGCTTCCAGAAGGTCTGCCATTTCGTGGCATTGTAGGTATGCACGAGATCGAGATGCATGACCTCCGGCGATCTCAACCCCTTCACCATGCCAACGGCGACGGGGAAGAAGGAGAGGTAGGTCGATATCAGCGCCTTGGGCAAGATACCTGTTATGTTGACCGCCGCCAGCACCACCACGATCATCGGCGCGATGGCGAGGATGGGTATGGTCTGCGACGCGATGATCCAGGGCAGGAAGGATTTGTCGAGCGCCGGCACGTGCACGATGCCGACCGCGATCACCACGCCGAGGATCGTACCCATGGCAAATCCCAGCAAGGTCGACGAGAGCGTCACCCATGCATGGTAGACGAGGCTGCGCGCCGACCAGGGCTTTACGGTGAAGATGTTCTTGTAGAGGTTCTCGACCACCTGGTGTGGTGCGGGCATGGTGGGCTTCGGCTGCGAGAGCGTTTTCGCCACCAGTTCGGACATGGTCGACGTGACGCCGTCGCGCTTGTCCTGGTCGCGCTGGAATGGTGCGTTCATGAGGATCGCGGCGAGGTACCACGCGACGATGATGATCGCCGTGATGGTCAGGACCGGAAAGATCTTGTCGCGCGCCTTGGCCGGACTGCTCATGCTACGCTCCAACCTTTTGCGGCCATATCATCAGCGCCATTGCCAGGATTCCGAGCGCAACGCCGCCGATCTGGATGTTGGTCAAACGCTCGCCGAAGACAGTCAAGGCAATGACATTGACAAGAATGAGCTGGGCGATCGCCGAAACGGAGATCGCAAGACCCAGCCCGCCCTCGCGCATGATGCGGATCATGACGAGGTTGCCTGCAACATAAAGCGCCAGCGAAAGCGCCACCCAAAGCCAGTTGTCCGAAGAGATATAGGCTCGCGTCGCCGTCGCTGCCGCGATGAAAATAACCGAGGCGCCGGTGAGGAGGAAGACGAAGGTTCCGCTCATGTCTGAAGTGTCTTTCCAGGGCAATGTGTATGGCTAGAGTTCATAGGAGTGCCCGGCCCGCAGGCCCTCGCGGACGCGATGGGCGATTTCGAGGAATTCCGGCGTTTCGCGGATATCCAGCGGGCGCTCCTTGGGCAGCGTCGATTCGATGACGTCGGTGACTCGGCCGGGCCGCGGGCTCATCACCACGATTCGGGTCGAGAGATAGACCGCCTCGGGGATGGAGTGGGTGACGAAACAGATGGTCTTTTGGGTAGCGGACCAGAGCTTGAGAAGCTCCTCGTTCAGGTGGTCGCGGACGATCTCATCGAGCGCGCCGAAGGGTTCGTCCATCAAGAGCAGGTCGGCATCGAAGGCGAGGGCGCGGGCGATCGAGGCGCGCTGCTGCATGCCGCCTGAGAGCTGCCAGGGGTACTTCTTCTCGAAGCCGGTGAGGTTGACAAGATCGAGCGTGCGATGGATACGGGCGATCTGCTCGCCCCGGGGATAGCCCATGATCTCCAGCGGCAGCGCGATGTTCTTCTCGATCGTGCGCCAGGGATAAAGCGCCGAGGCCTGGAAGACATAGCCGTAGGCGCGCTTGTGGCGCGCCTGTTCGGGCGTCATGCCGTTGACCGAGATGGTTCCTGATGTGGGCTTTTCGAGATCCGCGATCACGCGTAGGAACGTGGTCTTGCCGCAGCCGGATGGCCCGATAAAGGAGACGAAGTCACCCTTCCTGATATCCAGATTGACTGATGTCAGCGCCGTCACGGGCCCGTCATTGGTGTCGAATGTGAGACCCAGATCGCTCGCTGCGACGACGGTTTCATTAGTGTTGGACATGTTCACCCAGTTTCATATTCTGTTCCCGCGGCGGTTCTCCGCCTGTAATTTTTTGAAGAGGACGTTTCTGCTATGTCATCATCACCGCTTCCCGAATGCAAGCTGATCCGCCCGGCAATCCCCTATGACGGCAAGCAGGGATTTTCCTATCTCGAAGGCATTTCGAAGGAATCCTCCGGCTCGCACGGCATCGCGATGATGTTGCTGACCGTGCCGCCCGGCGGCCGCGCCAAGGCGCATATGCACGAGGGGCACGAGACGGCGATCTTCATCATTTCGGGCGAGGTGGAAACCTTCTACGGCGCCAATCTCGAACACCGTATCATGACCAAAGCCGGCGACATGTTCTACATCCCCGCCGGGGTGCCGCACCTGCCGGTCAACCGGTCGAAGACAGAGCCGGCGACGGCGGTGATCGCGCGCACCGATCCCAACGAGCAGGAGAGCGTGGTGTTGTTGCCGGAACTGGAGAGGTTTGCGGATTGAGGTCATGCGAACCTCCAGCGGCGAAAGCCTTGACCGAAGCCGATGGCGCCGAAGAGATAAGTGGCGACGAGGCCCGCAGGCAGCGTCATCAATAGTAATTCGAGCTTCCCTGCCTCCCACAAGAAATTTCCGGAGGCCAAATCCAAGGTGAAGATCGCGAAGGTGGGGCAGAGCGTGCCAACCACCATGAAAGTGATCCAGTTGCGCGGCAGGACAAACCTGAACAGGAGTGCGCCGAAGATCGTGTAGGGTAGCCCAAAGACCAAGCCCATGAAAAAGATCACGGACGCGGTATTCCAGATCGCCGCACCCGCCGCTTTGAGATCGACAGTTAGAGCACCCGCATCTTCGAAGTACCTCACGGCCGACAACAGCACGGCTCCAGCGGCAACGGCGATTAAGTAGCCGAGCATGAAGCGGACTGCCGTCTTGATGCGCTCCCCGAGCGATAGTTGGGAAGCAGCGCCCGGGATTTCCAATCTCAAACGATCATACCCCCGTCGCCGGAATGCCGGTTCGTTCCACTTTGCGCGGCGCAACCAGTTCCTTCCAGGTCGAGAGCGCCTTGTTGACCGCCTGGAATGGCTCGCGCTTGATGAACTGGCCGTGGCCTTCCCTGGTCTTGACGGTCGTCTCCTCGATGGCGACTTCGCCGCGGGTCAGCGTGAAGCGCGGCAGGCCGGTGACCTGCTTGCCTTCGAAGACGTTGTAATCGATCGCCGATTGTTGGGTCTTGGCCGAGATGGTTTTTGACCGCTTCGGATCCCAGACGACGATATCGGCATCGGCGCCGACAAGGATCGCGCCCTTCCTGGGATAGATGTTGAGGATCTTGGCGATGTTGGTGGAGGTCACGGCGACGAATTCGTTCATCGTCAGCCGGCCGGTGGCGACGCCGTAGGTCCAGAGCATCGGCATGCGGTCTTCGAGGCCGCCCGTGCCGTTCGGGATCAGGGAAAAATTGTCGATGCCGGAGCGCTTCTGCTTGGTGGTGAAGGCGCAGTGGTCGGTGGCAACGACCGAGAGCGAGCCCGATTGCAGGCCGGCCCACAGGCTATCCTGGTGCTGCTTCGAACGGAAGGGCGGCGACATGACGCGGCGGGCGGCATGGTCCCAATCCTTGTCGAAATACTCGCTCTCGTCCAGCGTCAGGTGCTGGATCAGCGGCTCGCCATAGACGCGCATGCCCTTCTGGCGGGCGCGGCGGATGGCTTCATGCGCCTGTTCGCAGGATGTGTGCACGACATAGAGCGGCACGCCGGCCATGTCGGCCAGCATGATGGCACGATTGGTGGCTTCGCCCTCGACTTCGGGCGGGCGGGAATAGGCGTGGGCCTCGGGGCCGGTGTTGCCTTCGGCGAGAAGCTTGGCGGTCATCGAGGCGACCACATCGCCGTTCTCGGCATGAACGAGCGGGAGCGCTCCGAGCTCGGCGCAGCGCTGGAAGGAGGCGAACATCTCGTCGTCGTTCACCATCAGGGCGCCCTTATACGCCATGAAGTGCTTGAACGTGTTGATGCCGCGATCCTTGACCACGGTCTCCATCTCGTTGAAGACGCGCTCGTTCCAGCCGGTGATCGCCATGTGGAAGGAATAGTCGGCATTGGCGCGGGATGTCTTGTTGTCCCACATCTGCAGCGCCTCGAGCAGGGACTGCTGCGGTCCGGGCAGGCAGAAATCGACCACCATGGTCGTGCCGCCGGCAAGGCCCGCGCGCGTGCCGCTCTCGAAATCATCGGTGGAATAGGTGCCCATGAAGGGCATTTCGAGATGGACATGCGGATCGATGCCGCCGGGCATGACATAGCAGCCGGTGGCGTCGAGCGTCTCGTCGCCGGAGAGATTTGGGCCGATCTCGACGATCCTGCCGCCGTCGATCTTGACGTCTGCCTTGTAGGTGAGATCGGCGGTGACGATGGTTCCGCCTTTGATGACTTTGGTGCTCATTGTCCAAACTCCTTATTGGTGCGCGGCGCGCCAGCAAGCTGTTGATCGAGGGATTGGCGATAGCGGATGCAGCCGCGCATGAATTGCGGCCATTCGGGAACGATGGGCTTGACCTGCGGCGGATCGGGCAGGAGCGCCCACATATCGGGGTGATGCCAACAGAGCTCGTGTTCGGTCGTGTCGCGGTGGGCGCGGATGGCTTGGCGCATGGCGCGGGCTGCGGCGAGGAGGTCGGCGTGGGGGAGGGTGTCGAGGTCGGCGTCGGGGTCGGAGGTCATCAGATGATCTCCTCCAGTGAACAAGAAGGATAGAATTGGTTGTTGTCGTCTCGGGTGGTCAGCCGGCCGTCGAGTGCAGCGACAATTGTTTCGAGAACGGAGCGTCTTTCTTGAAGGACCGCCGTGTTCCAGAAACGGAGCACGGAATAGCCGTTGGCGTTCAGCCATTGGGTTCGGATGACGTCGTGTTGGCTGTCTGCGTGTTGGGAGCCATCGAGTTCGATGACCAGGTTCTTCTCACGGCAGACGAAATCAGCGATGTAGGGGCCGAGCGGGATTTGGCGGGAGAATTTGTGGCCGTTGAGGCGGCGGTTCCTGAGTTCGGTCCAGAGGCAGTATTCCGCATCGGTTTCGTTTTTCCTCAGCTCACGAGCGCGGCCGGTTGCTCCGGACTTCCGCATCCATGCCGTGGTCTTCTGGGTCATAGTGGGAACCCCTCATCCGCCCTTCGGGCACCTTCTCCCCAAGGGGAGAAGCGGGAGATTGTTGCGCTGTCGGCACTTATGACCGCGCTCCAACTCAAGGCTAGCGAAGGGGCACCGCGGTGCAACAGGTATCGCTTCTCCCCTTGGGGAGAAGGTGCCCGAAGGGCGGATGAGGGGTTCCCCGCCAGGGCGCATCCGCTCACTCCACGATCCCCGCCGTCTCGATCACCGCGCGCAGCAGCACGTCGGCGCCGGCGGCGGCCCATTCCTTGGAGATGTCCTCGGCTTCGTTGTGGGAAAGGCCGCCGACGCAGGGGCACATGATCATGGTCGAGGGGGCCACCCTGGCGGTCCAGCAGGCGTCGTGGCCGGCGCCGGAGATGATGTCCATGTGGCTGTAGCCGAGGTCCTCGGCTGCCTTGCGGACGGCGGAGACGAGGGCCGGGTCGAAGGTCACGGGGTCGAAATGGCCGACGGCTTCGACGGAACAGCCGACGCCGAGGGCGGCGCAGATTTCGGCTGCGTTCGTCTCGATTTCCGCGCGCATGCGGTCGAGCTTGGCTTGAATCGGCGAACGGATATCGACCGTGAACACGACCTTGCCCGGCAGCACGTTGCGCGAATTGGGCGAGAAGAACACCTGGCCGACGCCGCCGACGCAGCCCGGCTGGTTCTGCATCGCCACGCCCTGCACCATTTCCATGATCCGCGCCATCGCGAGACCGGCATTGACGCGGAGATTCATCGGTGTCGAGCCGGTATGGGCCTCGCGGCCGGCGAGCGTGAATTCCAGCCACCAGAGCCCCTGGCCATGGGTGACGACACCGATCTGCTTGTTCTCGGCTTCGAGGATCGGGCCTTGCTCGATGTGATATTCGAAATAGGCGTGCATCTTGCGCGCGCCGACCTCTTCCTCGCCGACCCAGCCGATGCGCTTGAGCTCATCGCCGAAGCTTTTACCCTCGGGGTCCTTGCGATCATAGGCATAGTCCATCGTGTGGACGCCCGCGAAGACGCCGGAGGCCAGCATGGCCGGCGCGAAGCGGGCGCCTTCCTCATTGGTCCAGTTGGTGACGACGATGGGGTGCTTGGTCTTGATATCGAGATCGTTCATCGAGCGGACGACTTCGAGGCCGGCGAGCACGCCGAGCACGCCGTCATATTTGCCGCCGGTCGGCTGGGTATCGAGATGGCTGCCGACATAGATGGGCAGCGCATCGGGATCGGTGCCGGGGCGAGTGGCGAACATCGTGCCCATCTTGTCCACCGCCATGGTCATGCCGGCCTCGTCGCACCACTGTTTGAAGAGGTGGCGGCCTTCATTGTCGGAATCGGTCAGCGTCTGGCGGTTGTTGCCACCTGCGATGCCCGGGCCGATCCTGGCCATGTCCATCAGCGAATCCCACAGCCGGTCGCTGTTGATGCGCATGTTCTCGCCGCGTGCGGTCACGATCTTCTCCCTGTCTGGCATTCATGCCTTGGGCGCGGTTAGTTCCGCGCCGATGTTCCCGTGGTCAGGGCCGATGATTTTCATCTGTTTCCCGAATTGGACTTGCGTTTGAGAAACGATTTGTCCAATAATTTGACCGTTTGGTAAACATTACAATTTCTGGCGCCGCACTCAAGCCGAAAAAGCAGGTGCCAGCAGACATTTTTCGGTGACGGGCGAGGGCGGGAGACATCGATCACATGCCGATACCGAGGGCAGCACGGACCCAGCGCCGGACACGCATCCAGGAGGCGAAGGAGGAGCAGATCCTCGAAGCCGCGCTGGAGGTTTTCTCCATGCATGGCTTTCGTGGCGCGACGATCGACCAGATCGCCGAAGTCGCCGGCATGTCGAAGCCGAACTTGCTCTATTATTTCCGCACCAAGGAGACGATGCACAAGGCGCTGATCGAGCGCGTGCTCGATACCTGGCTCGATCCGCTCCGGGAATTCGATGCCGAGGGCAATCCGGAAGCCGAGATCCGCAGCTATATCCGGCGCAAACTGGAAATGGCGCGCGACTTCCCGCGCGAGAGCCGGCTGTTCGCCAATGAAGTACTGCGCGGCGCGCCCTTGATCGAGGACGAGCTGAAGGGTCCGCTCAAGCAGCTCGTCGATGAGAAGGCGGAGGTGATCCGCGCCTGGGCGAAGGCGGGCAAGATCGCCAAATGCGACCCTTACCACCTGATCTTCTCGATCTGGTCGACGACACAGCACTATGCCGACTTCGACGTGCAGGTGCGCGCCGTGCTGGGCCAGGAAAAATCCGGCGACGGGCGTTTCGAAGATGCGGCGCGCTATCTCGAACAGTTGTTCATGGGCGGGCTGGCGATCAGCAAATAGCCGTCACGGCCGGGGAATGAGGCTGCGCGAGATCGGCTTCGGCTTTTCCTGGCGAAGCACGAGCGAGGTGGTGACAGCACCGTAGCGCGCGATGGAATCGACGATCGGCTCCAGTTCCTCCGGCCGCGGCACGAGCACCTTGAGAAAGAAGCAGTCCTCGCCGGTCAATCTATAAACTTCGATGACATTCGGGATGGTCGCAAAAAGCGCAAGGCATGCGGCGATATGCTCGTGCGTCGTGCGCAACCTGACGATGGCCGTCATGGTGAGGCCGAGGGCGGCGG
The DNA here is from genome assembly GCF_964254105.1 of Rhizobium sp. LjRoot254. Lineage (NCBI taxonomy): Bacteria > Pseudomonadati > Pseudomonadota > Alphaproteobacteria > Hyphomicrobiales > Rhizobiaceae > Rhizobium > Rhizobium sp. LjRoot254. The sequence goes on from NZ_CAXUSM020000001.1 coordinate 593,583, forward strand.
GATCGATGCGGGCGCCGTATCCGGAAACGATGCCTCGTTCCTCGAGCCGCTTCATGCGTTCGGCTGTCGCCGGCTGCGAGAGGCCTACCCGCCGTCCAAGCTCGGCAATGGCTATCCGGCCGTCGTTCTGAAGCTGTTCCAGAATGGCGACATCGGTCGGATCCAGCCCGTATCTGCCATTGAGCGGGTCAATCATTCGTTGCCTTCGATTCAACGGAAACTCACGAGTTTTTCCATGGGTTTGCCATGGAACGCGGCCATAGAAGACAGTATCCCGGGTCCTGTCAACCACGTCACGAAAGGGAAATTCATGCCTGATATCATCCTGCTTCCGGGTATCGGCGGCTCGGGTAGCGACCATTGGCAGAGTCACTGGGAGCGCGAAGGCGGCGCGTTCAGACGCTTCAGGCCGTCCGATTGGGATCGGCCGGACCTCGCGGATTGGATCCATGCGCTCGACGCGGAAATAGCGCAATCGCACGAGCCGCCGGTGCTTGTCGCACATAGTCTGGCGTGCCTGCTGGTGGCCCACTGGCGGGCCGCGACGAGGTCCAGAATTGCGGGCGCGATGCTGGTGGCCGTGCCCGATCCGGCGTCTCCTGCATTTCCGGCCGCCGCTGCGGGATTCGCCGATCCGCCGGCGGATCGCTTCCATTTCGAATCCCTGATCGTGGCGAGCGGCAACGATCCCTTCGGAACGCCGGACTATTCGCGGATGCGCGCCCGCCAATGGGGCAGCGCAATCGTCGAAATCGGCGATCGCGGTCATATCAATGGCAAGAGCGGAATTGGCAGTTGGCCGGACGGCAGGGCGCTGCTGGCGGAGTTCGCGGCGCGGCGGCTGCCGGCCTGACTTTTCACAGCATCCTGCGCAGCGATTGGGGCTACTATCCAGACTCACCGGTATGGAGTACAAAGGGTGTGGTCTCACAGCAGTGGGGACCTATGGTGGAGGGTAATATGGATCTTACGGCAATTATTACACAGCTTATCGGCGGCGCGATCGGTGGTCTCGGCGGCGGCAAGATCATCAAGGATTCCGATCTCGGGCCAATCGTCAACCTGATCGTGGGCGCGATCGGCGGTCTCGGCGGCGGCACGTTGCTCGGTACCCTCATGGGAGGCGCAGCCACCGCCACGGCAGCCGCTCCGGCGGCGGCCTCGATGGATATCGGCGCAATCGTGACCCAGTTGGTCGGCGGCGGCGTCGGCGGCGCGATCCTGCAGATCGTCATCGGCCTGATCAAGAACAAGATGCTGGCCCGCTAAGCGGTCAGCCAAATCAATCGATCGGCCGGATTGGTCTTCATCCGGCCGAGATCGGATATTCGCTGCTGCCGGAGTGAGTGCTCAGTCCGGCAGCAGTGCCATGACCAGCAGGCCGCAGGCGGTCACAAGCGCGCCGGCAACGACCGACAGATGCACCCAGCCATGGCCGAGCAGTCCTTCGAGAACGATGATGAAGCTCGGCGTCAGATATCCATAGGCAAGCACCTTGGGCGCCGGTAGCCTCATCGAAGCATATTGCAGCAGCAGGAAGGTGATCACTGTCGTGACGATGGCGAGATAGGCGACCGCGAACCAGACAATCCCCGGCACTTGCGCAAGTTCGACCGCTCGGATTGTCGGCACGCCGGGCAGGATCAGCCAGAGGAGCGTTGCGGCTACGGCCCAGAAAGCGAAATTGAACGGCTGTTCTCCTCGGTTGAACTTGCGCAGAAGCGGGGCATAGGCCGCGTGGCAAACGACTCCCACGAAAAAAATCACCTCGCCTGCTCCGACATCGAAGGAGAGGATCGCGTCGATATCCCCGCGGAAGATAACCCAGATGGCGCCGGCGGCAGCGATGATGAGCGATGCCATCACGGCGGGGCGCGTGACCTGCCGTATGAAGAGCCAGGCAAACCCCGCGCTGATCAGCGGCATCAGCGTGAAAACCGCGCCGGTCGAGACGGGACTGGTGAATTCGAGCGCCTTGAACATGGTGGACATGTAGACCGCCATCAGCCCGCCGAGCAGCAGGAAGCGCCAGGGTGCCGAGGGAAAGCGCAGTTCCACTTTCAGAAACCAGATGCCGAATGCCGCCATCGCGCCGATCGCTACCGCATAACGCATGAGATTGACGGCAAAGCCCGGCATGCGTGTGGCCGCCAGCCCGCCAAGCGAGAACGAGCCGGCGATGAGCACGGCAAACAGCATCATCGCGAAATGCGCCTTGAGCTTCTCGTGGCCTGTGGCGTGGACGGTGTGGGGATTGGCTATGGTGGGGGCATCGGACATGGCGGGATACATGCCCCGGCAGCGCGCTGAATGCAATGCGCTCAGTGACTGACGGATTTCGAGACGAGATTGATGATCAGCACGCCGGCCACGATCATGACGAGGCCGATGATCGCCGGCAAATCGAGTTTCTGGCCGAAGAGCAGCCAGCCGGCGGCCGCGACTAGCACGATGCCGGCGCCGGACCAGACCGCATAGACGATGCCCACCGGCACGGTGCGGGTCACCACGGAAAGCAGATAGAAGGCGAGGCCGTATCCCACAGCTGAGATCAGCGTCGGCCATAACCGCGTGAAACCGTCCGATTTCGCCATCGCCGATGTGGCGATGACTTCGGCGACGATCGCGATAAAAAGATAGATGTAGATCATACGCCGCTGGTAGAGGATGCCGCAAGTGTCCGCTGGCCCGGAACCGGCATGCCGCGGCGTGGGCGAGCGCACTATCCACGGATTGCGGGTTGTTCCTGCACGAGGCCGATGCCGCGCACTGCAAGCATTGCGGTGCAGTGCTGAAGATTCCGTCGGATGGGCATGTGTGAGCCTTATTCCGCCGGCATCGGCTGCCAGAGTTCAATTCGGTTCTGCTCGGGATCGTGGAGCGTTGCGAAGCGGCCGTTGGGGTAGGTTTCCGGATCGATCGTCACTTCGATGCCGGCCGCGCGAAGCTGTTCCACCATCCTGTCGAGATCGGCGACCCGGAAATTGATTGCCCAGGTCTTATCCGCCGCGCCGAAATAGTCGGTGTCCTGCTTGAAGGGCGCGAACACCGTGGTGCCTGCCTTCTGCTGCCAGGCGGGGTCGCCATAATTCTGGCCGACGCGGTTGATGCCGAAATGGGTTTCGTACCAATCCGTCAAGGCTTCGGGGTTTTTCGCCCTGAAAAAGAAGCCGCCGAGCCCAAGAATTTTTTCCATCACGTTTCTCCTCAGGATGTAAATTTAATTGGGAGGCAGGGACCTTGCAATCGGGGCGAACAGGATTACATTCGAATCAACGTCAACGAACAGAAAGGAAGGTGATCCGATGTCTAATGAGTTTTCGGTACTCGTGACCGGCATGGGAGTTCAGGTGAAGACAGCGGGGCAGCCCTCGCTCTGAGCCTACCTTCCTAGGATCGTAGAAATGCGATCCGGCCCGTTAGAGGCCAAATCTCATGGGGGCCGCTCTTGGAGCGGCCCTTTTGATTTTCATGCTGCCGGAACTTCGTCCACTGTCGTTCCATTATGCTTCCGTCTTGATTTTCAGCGCCACAGTATCAAGTTGGGCCTCCATGCGCGCCTCCGACCTTCTGCTTCCCATGCCACAGGGGCTCTATTGCCCGCCCGGGGATTTTTACATCGACCCGGTACTGCCGGTTGACCAGGCGCTGATCACCCATGGCCATTCCGACCATGCGCGCTCCGGTCACGGCAAGGTGCTGGCGACCAAGGAGACGCTCGACATCATGGCGATCCGCTATGGCGGGGCGTTCAGCGGGTCGCAGCAGGTTGCGCGACATGAGGAGAGCTTCGATTTCAACGGGGTCAAGGTGCGTTTCGTGCCGGCCGGTCATGTGCTTGGCTCAGCGCAGATCGTGGTCGAGAAATCAGGGATGCGGATCGTCGCCTCGGGCGATTACAAGCGTCGGCGGGATTCGACCTGCGCGCCGTTCGAGCCGGTGGAATGCGATATCTTCATCACCGAGGCGACGTTTGCACTGCCGGTATTCCGGCATCCCGATGATCGCGAGGAAATCGAGCGGCTGATCCACTCGGTGGCGCAGTTCCCGGAGAGGACGCACCTTGTCGGCGCCTATGCGCTCGGCAAGGCGCAGCGGGTGATCAGGCTGCTACGCGAAGCCGGCTACGACAAGACCATCTATATTCACGGCGCGCTGGAACGGATCTCCAGCTACTACCAGAGTCAAGGCATCGACCTCGGCACGCTTGCGCCGGCGACACTGGAGAAGGGCAAGGCGAAGGATTTCGCCGGCGAGATCATCGTCTGCACGCCATCGGCGTTCCAGGATCGCTGGGCGCGGCGCTTTGCCGATCCGGTGACGTGTTTTGCGTCGGGCTGGATGCGCATCCGCCAGCGGGTCAAGCAGCGCGGTGTGGAACTGCCGCTGATCCTGTCGGACCATTCCGACTGGGATGAACTGACCGACACGATCCGGGATGTGAAGGCGGGCGAGATCTGGGTGACGCACGGGCGCGAGGAGGCGCTGGTGCGCTGGTGCGAACTCAACGGCCTCAAGGCGCGGCCGCTGCATCTCGTCGGTTATGAGGACGAAAACGAATGAAGGCGTTCTCAGATCTTCTCGACCGGCTGGTGCTGACGCCCTCGCGCAACGGCAAGCTGAAGCTGCTTCGGGATTATTTCGCCGAGACGCCCGACCCGGATCGCGGCTACGCGCTGGCGGCGCTGACCGATGGCGGCCTCGATATTCCGGCGATCAAGCCGGCGGTGATCCGGGCGCTCGCCACCGAGCGCATGGACGAGGTGTTGTTCTCCTATTCCTACGACTATGTCGGCGATCTCGCGGAAACGATCTCGCTGATCTGGCCGGAACCGGAAAACCAGATATCCAACGATGACGATCCAAGCCTAGCCTATGTGGTTGAAGCCTTGTCGCGGGCTTCACGCAGCGAGGCGCCGGCGAAGTTTGCCAGCCTGCTCGACCGGCTCGATCCGCCCGGCCGCTATGCGGTGATCAAGCTGGTGACCGGCGGCCTTCGCATCGGCGTCTCTGCGCGGCTCGCCAAGCAGGCACTGGCGGATTTCGGGCACAAGGATGTGGTCGAGATCGAGGAACTCTGGCACGGGCTGAAAGTGCCCTACACGGAATTGTTCAGCTGGCTGGAGGGCACGACCGGCAAGCCGGACAATCTGGCCAAGGCGCTGTTCCGACCGGTAATGCTGGCCAATCCCGTGGAGGATGGTGATCTTGCGACCCTCGACATCGCCGACTATCGCGCCGAATGGAAATGGGACGGCATCCGCGTGCAGGTGAGTTCCGAAGGCGGCGTCCGGCGACTCTATTCACGCAGCGGCGACGAGATATCCGGGGCGTTCCCTGATCTGATGGACGCGCTTATCTTCGAGGCGGTGATCGACGGCGAATTGCTGGTCGGCGTGCCTGCGGATTACACCGGCACCTTTTCCGACCTGCAGCAGCGGCTTAATCGCAAGACAGTAACGCAGAAGACAATCCAGCAATATCCGGTTTTCGTGCGGGCCTATGACTTGCTGATGCTGGATGGCGAGGACACACGGACGCTCGGGTATGACGAACGCCGGGCGCGGCTCATAGAGTTGCTGAAGACGATTGATCCTGCCCGCTTCGACCTCTCGCCGCAGGTGGAGTTCGATAGCTGGGAGAAGCTCGACGAACTCCGGAAGACACCCATCCATCCCATCATCGAAGGCGTCATGCTCAAGCACAAGGATTCGCCCTATCTGCCGGGCCGCAAGAAGGGGCCGTGGTTCAAGTGGAAGCGCGATCCGCACACGATCGACGCGGTGCTGATGTATGCCCAGCGCGGCCACGGCAAGCGGTCGAGCTTCTATTCCGACTATACGTTCGGCGTCTGGCGCGAGGAGGGCGGAGTGCTGGAACTGGTGCCGGTCGGCAAGGCCTATTTCGGCTTTTCCGACGAGGAACTGGTACTGATCGACAAATATGTCCGCGACCATACGACGGAGCGCTTCGGCCCGGTGCGCTCGGTGAAGGCGACGGAGAACGAGGGGCTGGTGTTCGAGGTGGCTTTCGAAGGGCTGAGCCGTTCGACGCGACATAAATCGGGCGTGGCGATGCGCTTTCCTCGCATCTCACGGCTCAGGTGGGACAAGCCGCCGGCGGAGGCTGATACGTTGGAGAATTTGGAGAAGCTGCTGGATGGGGTGGTAAGCTGAGGTTAGGCCGTCCAAGGATTAATGACGGTGACGCCCATCGCCCGAAACGGAAGCTCGTCACGCGTCGCAACAGAATATCCATGCACAAGCGCCGCTGCGGCGATCTGGCAGTCTGCAAATCCGACACTCACGCCTTTTGATCGCGCAGCGCTGTAGATCGTTGCGAATTTCCTCGCCATCATGACATCGAAGGAAACGACACGATCTTCAATCATTTCTTCCACAATATCGTCCAATAGTTGAATGAGATCGCGCTTTCGTTTGCCGTCCAGCAGTAACTCAAGACCGTTCAGAAGCTCCGCGAGAACAACCGAAGTTAGCCAAAATATGTCGGCTGATTGGCTATCCAGCCACTCAACCACTCGCGCATCCGGGAGCGGCTTCATGAGTTCTGAAACGACATTGGTATCGAGTACGATCATTCGAAGCTGGGTGGCTCGATGGGAGAGCGGTCGCGCTCAATATCCAAATCCACGCCACCAATCTCACGGACGCGCGCGACAATGGCCGAGCCCAGCTTCAGTCGCTCCTTCGGGTGAACGGCTGCCTCGAGTATGGATCGAATCTCCGCCTCGGTGCTGCGACCGTGCGCGGTAGCCCGCTGCTTCAGCGCACGGTGCGTTTCATCAGGTAAATTCCGGATCGTAACAGCGGCCATCGATATCTCCAGTCGTCAATATGATATCATAGAAATTGATTTGATATCAAGTTCTATCCCTGGGTCTGCCGGGTCGTTGCCGCCAGCACTGACCTTAACGCCTTGCGCAACCCTTCGATCTCTTCTGCGCTCGTCATCTCCGCCCAATGCTGGTCGACCAGCCTGCCGGCCGCCCGCGCGATCGGGCTCACCTTCTTGCCGCGCTCGGTGAGGAAGACCAGCTTGCCGCGCTTGTCGCCAGGGTCGGGGCGGCGCTCGACATAGCCGAGTTGTTCCAGCTCCTCGATGGTCTGTGTCATGCTCTGCTTTCGGACATGGGCGAGCTCGGTGAGCTGGCTCACCTGCATGCCCTCCGGCGGAACGAAGGTGAAGATATTGGCGTAATGCGGCTTGATGTCGTCGAAGCCTTCCTCGGCCAATTTGGTGTCCACGGCCAGCGTCCATTGCTGATGGGTGAGGCGGAGGAGGAGACCGAGGGAGTAGTGATGTGTGGAATCTTTCGCCATAGGATATTGACAGGTGCCTGACTAAACTACATATTAGACAGGTACCTTACTATGTTTCCAATGGAAAGGCTAGGGCCATGCCGGTCACCAAGGTTCTCGATTCCACCATTTTCCATGAAGAGCGGGGCGAGGGGCCGATCTATGTCTTCCTCCACGGCAATCCCACCTCGTCCTATGTCTGGCGGAATGTGTTGCCTGCACTCTCTGATGCCGGTCGGCTTCTGGCGCCGGATCTGATCGGCATGGGAAAATCGGGCAAGCCTGCCATCGCCTACACATTCGATGACCAGACCCGCTATTTCGCAGCCTGGATGGAAGCACTCGGGCTCGACGATGTTGTCCTGGTCGGCTTCGACTGGGGCGGGGCGCTTGCGATGGATTGGGCGGCGCGGAATAGCGGCCGTGTGCGCGGCCTGGTGCTGATGGAGACGATCATCAGGCCATACCGCTGGACCGATATGCCCGCCGGGGCGCGGCCGCGCTACGATGTGCTGCGGGGTGCGGGCACGGGCGAGGCCAAGGTGCTGGACGAGAATTTCTTTATTGAACAGGCGCTCAGGGCGACCACGTTGAACGGGCTCAGCGACGCCGATCTCGACATCTACCGTGAACCCTATCCGACCCGAGAGAGCCGCATTCCCTTGTTGCAATGGCCGCGTGCGATGCCGATCGAGGGTGAGCCGCGCGATGTGGTCGAGCGGGTCGAGGCGTATGACCGCTGGCTCGCCGCAAGCCACGATGTTCCGAAGCTGCTGCTGACCTTCGACGGCTCGCCGGAAACGCTGCTGATCGGGCCTGATATGGTGGCTTGGTGCCGAGCCAATATTGCGGTGCTCGATGTCGTCGGCTGCGGCCCGGCCAAGCATCTGGTGCCCGAGGACCAGCCGGAGGCGATCGCCGCGGCCATTTTCGACTGGAGCATCCGGCACCGCCTCGATGCCCATCCGGCCCATGCTGCAATGCGGAACCAACACGGATGACCGGCGTTCCGGCTCCTTATGTGGATGCAAGGGAGCGGACCGTGGAACCCCAGAATCTCGACTTTATTGTCGCCACGCGCGCGGCGGTCACCCAGGCCGGCGCGCTGCTGGTGCAGTATTCCTTCTCCATCGTCGGCGCGTTCGTGCTGCTGTTCGTCGGCTGGCTGGCGTCGCGCTACCTGCACAAATGGGCGCTCTATGGCATGCAGCAGATACGCGGCTTCGACGTGACGCTGGCGCACTTCCTCGCCAACCTCCTTCGCTATGTCATCCTGCTTCTGGTGATGGTCACGGTGCTCGGGCAGTTCGGCGTGCAGACCGCCTCCATCATTGCTGCCATGGGTGCCGCAGGTCTGGCGATTGGTCTTGCCCTTCAGGGCACGCTGCAGAATATCGCCGCCGGTATCATGCTGCTGATCCTGAGGCCCTTCCGCGTCGGCGAATCTATCGAGACCAAGGACGTGAATGGAAGCGTGCAGGAAATTGGACTCTTCGCCACCGAACTCCGAACCGGCGACGGGCTCTTTCAACTGGTACCGAATGCGCTGCTCTGGAACACGCCGGTCAAGAATTTCAGCCGTCTCAGGACGCGCCGATACGACCTGACGGTGGTATTGCCTGCCGACAGCGACATCAGGAAGGCGGAGTCGATGCTGCTCGCGATCGCCGAGCGCGACACGCGGGTCAACGGCAAGCCTGCTCCGGTGACGCAGGTTTCCGACATCACCAAGGACACCGTGAGCATCAAGCTGGAGGCATGGGTCAACACGTCGGATTATGGCCCGACCGCGCGTGCGCTGAGCAAGTCGGCGAAGATATCCTTCGAGAAGGTGCAGGAGCCGGCGGTGCCGGTGGAAGCGCTTGCCGAGGACACGAAGGTGAAGCCGAAACTGCCCGATGCATCGAACATGGTGGCGAGTGGGCAGCGGCATTGAGCGAAAATGAAGGCCCGCGCGGATTGCTCAGCACGGGCCCAAGTCGCCCATGAGGCGAAGTATTACTCCGCAGCCTGTCCCGCGACCGGCTTCGCCATCGGGTTGTTCGGATGCGTGGTCCAGTTGGCATAGACCGGGCTGACCGGCAGGCCGGTGCGCTCGTCCATCATGCCGGCTTCGAGGCCGACCATGGTGATGCAGCTATCGACCGGGCAGACGCTGACGCAGAGATTGCAGCCGACGCATTCGTCGTCCATGACCTCGAAATAGCGGACGCCATTCTTGGTCGCAGTGATCGCCTGATGCGACGTGTCTTCGCAGACGATGTGGCAGCGGCCGCATTTGATGCAGGAATCCTGGTCGATGCGGGCCTTGGCGACGTAGTTGAGGTTGAGATATTGCCAGTCGGTGACGTTGGGCACGGCGCGGCTGATGACGTCGTCCAGCGTCCGATGGCCCTTCTCGTCCATCCAGTTGGAGAGGCCGGAGATCATTTCCTGCACGATCTTGAAGCCATAGGTCATGGCGGCAGTGCAGACCTGCACGTTGCCGGCCCCAAGTGCGAGGAACTCGGCCGCGTCACGCCAGGTGGTGATGCCGCCGATGCCCGAGATCGGCAGGCCGTAGGTCTCGGGATCGCGGGCGATTTCGGCCACCATGTTGAGCGCGATCGGCTTGACCGCCGGGCCGCAATAGCCGCCGTGCGTGCCCTTGCCGCCGACCGTCGGGTTGGGGGCGAAATTGTCGAGATCGACGGAGACGATCGAATTGATCGTGTTGATCAGCGACACGGCATCCGTGCCACCGGCTTTCGCGGCACGCGCCGGGCGGCGTACGTCGGTGACGTTGGGGGTGAGCTTGGTGATGACCGGCATGCGGGTATATTGCTTGCACCAGCGCACCACCATTTCGATATATTCCGGCACCTGGCCGACGGCGGCGCCCATGCCGCGCTCGGACATGCCGTGCGGACAGCCGAAATTGAGCTCGATGCCATCGGCCTCAGTCTCCTCGACCAGCGGCAGGATGGCCTTCCAGGCATTCTCCTCGCAGGGCACCATGATCGAGGCGATCAGCGCGCGGTCGGGCCAGTTCTTCTTGACCTGCTTCATTTCCTGAAGATTGATCTGCAGCGGCCGGTCGGTGATCAGTTCGATATTGTTGAGGCCGAGCAGGCGGCGATCGGCACCCCAGATCGCGCCGTAGCGCGGGCCGTTGACGTTGACGACCGGCGGGCCTTCCTCGCCCAGCGTCTTCCAGACCACGCCGCCCCAGCCCGCCTTGAAGGCGCGCTCGACATTGTAGGCCTTGTCGGTCGGCGGCGCGGAGGCCAGCCAGAACGGGTTGGGGGATTTGATGCCGACGAAATTGTTGCGGATATCAGCCATTTCGCATTCTCCCCTTTACGCCATAAGCGCGCGGTTGATGGATTCAGCGGCGTCGCGACCCATCGCGGCGGCCGATACTGTGAGATCGTCTCCGCCGAGCGCGCAATCGCCGCCGGCCCAGACGCCTGTGACCGTCGTGCGGCCTTCCGGATCGACAGTGATCTTGCCACCCTCGATCTTCAGCGCATTGATGCCGGAGAGATCGAGCTTCTGGCCGATCGCGGTCAGCACCTGATCACAGGCGATCGTGACGGTCTGGCCGGTGCCGGTGAGAGCGCCGTTCTCGATATGGGTGTATTCGAGTTCGATGGCGGTGACGCGTCCGTCCTGGGCGATGATCTCGCGGGGCTTGAGCCAATGACGGATCAGCACGCCCTTGGAGGCGGCGAGATCCTGCTCGTATTCGGAGGCGTTCATGTTCTCCTTGCCGCGGCGATAGACCATGGTCACTTCCTCGGCACCGAGGAGCTTGGACTGGATCGCGGCATCGACAGCGGTCATGCCACCGCCAATCACCACCACGCGGCGGCCGACCGGGACGGTGGCCTTCACCGAGGAGCGGAGGTTGGCGATGAAATCGACGGCATCCTCGACGCCCTGGACTTCCTCTCCCTTGGTGGCGAGCGCGTTGACGGCGGCGAGACCGACGCCGAGGAAGACGGCGTCATGGCTGGCCTTGAGGTCGTCGAGCGAGAAATCGCGGCCGAGCGCCTTGCCGTTCTGGATCTCGATGCCGCCGATGCCGATGATGTACTCGACCTCCTGCTGGGCGAAATCGCCGGGGGTCTTATAGGCGGCAATGCCGAATTCATTGAGGCCACCGGATTTTTCACGCGCATCGTAGATGGTGACGCTATGCCCGCGCAGGGCGAGGCGATGGGCGGCGGCGAGGCCAGCCGGGCCCGCACCGATCACGGCGACCTTCTTTCCGGTCGCCGGTGCGCGATTGTAGAACTGCTTCTCGATCGCCATGGCGGCATCGGTCGCATAGCGCTGCAGGCGGCCGATCTCGACGGGCTTTTCCTCGGCGGTGTTGCGCACGCAGGCTTGTTCGCAAAGCGTCTCGGTGGGACAGACGCGGGCGCACATGCCACCCAGGATGTTCTGGTCGAAGATGGTCTTCGCGGCACCGAGCGTGTTGCCAGTCGATATCTCGCGAATGAACATCGGGATATCGATGGCGGTGGGACAGGCCGTCATGCACGGCGCGTCATAACAGAAGTAACAGCGATCGGCGGCGACCAGCGCTTCGTGCTTGTCATAGGCCGGATGCAGGTCCGAAAAGTTGGCGTCATATTCCTGCGGCGCGAGCCGCCCGCTATGAATGCCGGGAGCAAGATTGCCCATGTTAACCCCTCTTTTTATATTTTGCTTGCGTGAGGCTAACAAAACTTGAAATTTTTATCAAACGGTAAATTTTTTGGAGCGGGCGAGCTCAAATTTCGCCTAGCCGAGCCTCTTCTCCAGCGCCGCCAGATCATCGAGGAACCAGGCGGAGCGGCCGCGGTTGGTGTCGCGGATGAAATCGCGCAGTGCTGCGTCTTCGAGATATTCCCGCGGGATGCGGCCGAGGAAGGCGATGGTGATGCGGTAGTTGACGAGCGGCCGGACGACGGCATGCGCAACGCCGGTGCTGAGATCGAAGAAGCTGGGATTGAGGCAGGAGATCGGTATCGCCAGCGTGTCGGCCTTGACCGACCATGCCTCGGCGATCAACTCGTTGAGCAGGTAACCCATGGCGATTTTGCCGCCATCTGGCTCGTAGAACAGCACTGTGCTTTCGCCCAGGCGGCGCATCCGGAAGGGTGTATCGATCATCAACATTAGCCTGGCCTCATAGTTACCTGCCAGGCATAACGTTTCAGAACGGTTTTACGGCCACGAGACAGACAACAATAATGACGAGGGCCAATGTGATCTGGCCGGAATTCCTGAAAAAAGCCGGTACCGGATCTGCCGGCGACTGCCGCATCTTGCTCAGCCGGCCGGTCTGGGCGCCGTGGATGCCGGATAGGGCGAGCACGAGCACGAACTTCACCATGAACCAGCCGTCGCGATAAAAGCCGCTGTCCCAGACCAGGTAGAGGCCGGCGATCCAGACCACACCGAGGGCCGTGCCGACGAAGGCGCGGTTGAAGGACACCGCGGCACCCAGCACGCGATCGGCATCCGGCGTACCCGGCGCGACATTTCGGAAAAGGAAACCATTCATCAGCATGCCGCCGATCAGGATCATGATCGCGATCAGATGTATGGCCTTGACCCAGAGATAATAGTCCATTGCGCAGTCCCTTTCATGCGTAAGCGTGGCTGTCTTCGCGGCGTTTGAGAAGGCGTTCATTGACGAAACCGGCAAGCGGGATGAAGGCGAATGCCACCACGCGCAGCCATTCCCTGCCAGTCCATTTGAGCTGGAAGTGAGACTGGATCAACATCCAGATATAGAAGAGGAAGGCGAGGCCGTGGATCGGACCGATGGCAGACACGAACTGCGGCATGCCGAAGACATGCTTGAGCGGCACGGCAATGAAGACGAGGACCGCGAGCGTCGTGGCCTCGAGGACCGAGGCAAGCCGCATGCGGCGCAGCTGGCGGCGATCTTCTTCGGAACTGGTCATTTGCCGTCCTTGATATGGTTCTCGATGGCCGAGATGCGGTTGCGGATATCGGCGAGTTCCGACTGGATCGAGATGAGGGCGGCCGCGATGCTGCGCTGGCCGTCGCCGATGCTCTTGATCATCAGCCGCTGTTCTTCCTCGGTATTGAGTTCGTCGCGCGCATTCTGTGCCCAGGTGATGCCGCGGATGGCGACCACCAGCACAATGCCCATGATCACCAGGATAACAACGAGAAGAATGGTACTGCCGTAACTCATATCGTGTCCTTTTCCGCGTCCGCGCCATCCTCTTTGATGCTGCGTGCGCGGCGGGGATATTCGGGTCAACGGTCGTCAAGTCAAGTCTTAAAGCTTGGAGGCTTGCCGCGCTCGCGTTCGCGGAACGCGCCGGGTGTCTCGCCGGTGACACGGGTGAATACACGGATGAAGTAGGCGGGATCGGAGAAGCCGAGATCGTAGGCGATCTGCTGGATGCTCAGCAGGCTGAAGACGAGGTTGCGTTGTGCCTCCGATATCAGGCGTTCGGTCAGGAGAGCGTTCATGCTCCTGCCAGTCCCAGCGCGGGCGATGCGGTTGAGATGGGTGACGGAGACGCCGAGCTTATCCGCATAGAAGGCCGTCGGCCGGTGTTCGCGGTAGTGGCTGCCGATCAGGGCATTGAGGCGAGAGATGCGGTCGCGTGCTGCTATTTGCTGTGCGTCGGCGCCGGGATCGGCAAGCGTTGCGGCGATCGTCAGGACAATGTCGAGGCAGGCTTCAAGAAGCGCGCCGCGGGGCGAAAAGCCGGATGCAAGTTCGCCTTCCATGCGGTCGAGCGTGGTGCTGAGAAAGGCGCTGTCGCTGTTTTGGGCGAGATGTACAACGCGGGGCCGGGCGAACATGTCGCGGCTTTCGATGGGTCGCGCGGCGACGCGTTCGGCGAGCATGGTGATCACCTGGCCATCGAGATCGCGCGAAAAGCGGAAGCCATGGATGAAACCCGGCGGTACGAAGACCAGTGTGCCAGGGGTCAGCCGGAATTTTTCGGCATCGAACAGGGCATCGCCTTCGCCGCTGCGAATTTGCAGGATCTGGAAGAAGCTTTCATGCCGGTGCTGCTTGATCTCCCAATTGTGGAGGCGGCTGCGTGAGGCGATGGTCTCGGAATGAATCCAGAAATCCGGAGCGGACTGCTGCGCTTCGCCATAGAGGCCGTAGGTGGGCACGCGTGCCGTCGATGTCCGCATCGGGTCGTCCATGTTCGAAAAGTGCAATTCCTTGGCCGGAAATTGCATTCAAGGACTGTGCCTGCGGGATTACCTTTTGGCAAGCTCCAGCGGTGCTGGAATGCGTTCAATGGGAGGAAGCATGCGCGTCCAGGTCGCCATCATCGGCTCGGGTCCATCGGGCCTGCTGCTCGGCCAGTTGCTGACCAATGCGGGAATCGACAATGTCATTCTCGACCGGGTGGATCGCGACTATATCCTCGGGCGTATCCGGGCAGGCGTGCTGGAAAGCGGCACGACGCGGCTTCTGGACGAGGCGGGCGCCGGCGCGCGGATGCATGCAGAAGGGCTCATTCATGACGGCTTCAGCCTGTCGTTCTCGGGACGGCGTCACCGGATCGACCTGAAGCGACTGACGGGCCAATCCGTGACCGTTTACGGCCAGACGGAACTCACGCATGACCTGATGGACCGGCGCGAGGCCACGGGCGGCAAGGCAATCTACAATGCGCGGAATGTGACGCCGCATGATTTCGGTGGTGCGCCTTATGTCACCTACGAAAAGGACGGCGTGACGCATCGGATCGATTGCGATTTCATCGCGGGATGCGACGGCGCTCACGGTGCGTCGCGTGCGGCGGTCGCCGACAAAGGGATGAAGGCATTCGAGCGCGTCTATCCCTTCGGCTGGCTCGGCGTGCTGGCCGATGTGCCGCCGGTCGATCATGAACTGATCTACGCCAACCATATCAGGGGTTTTGCGCTCTGTTCGCAGCGATCGCTGAGCCGTAGCCGCTACTATGTGCAGGTGGGGCTAGAGGAAAAGGTCGAGAACTGGTCGGACGATGCGTTCTGGGACGAGCTTCGTCGCCGCCTGCCGGATGACGTCGCGCAGGCGCTGGTGACGGGTCAGTCGCTCGAAAAATCCATTGCGCCGCTTCGGTCCTTTGTGGCCGAGCCGTTGCGCTACGGTTCGCTTTTCCTGGTCGGCGATGCCGGCCATGTCGTGCCGCCGACCGGCGCCAAGGGGCTCAATCTTGCGGCGTCGGATGTGCATTATCTGTTCGAGGGTTTGCGGGATTTCTATCTCGACAAAACGGACGCAGCCCTCGATGCCTATTCGTCGCGTGCGCTCGCCCGGATCTGGAAGGCGGTGCGCTTCTCCTGGTCGATGACGCAATTGCTGCATCGATTCCCCGACAGCGGCGATTTCGGGCAGCGCATCCAGGAAGCCGAATTGGATTACCTCACGACCTCGCATGCCGCGCAGGAAGCGATGGCCGAGAACTATGTGGGGTTGCCGTATTGACGCCGATTTCGCGCTTTCGATAATTATGACTTAAATAGTCAACTTTAATCTTTACTCGTTTTATCAAGTTATGTATCAGTCGATTCACGAGGATGAAACTCCTGTGAGGGCGGCTGATGGCGAAGAAATTCAATAGGAACCGGCATGGCAACGATCGTGCTGTGGTTGCCCCGACCCCGGCCGAGCCGCCGGGCAGGGTTGGCCTCAGCGGTCGCTCCATTCTTTATGTCGGCGGGCGCGATTGCCAGGTCGCGCATCTCCGGCAGATTGCATCAAACTACGGTGCGGAACTGATCCACCACGACGGCGGATTGCGCGAGGCGGTCTCACGGATCGACACCGTTCTGCCGTCGGTCGAATGTGTCTTCTGCCCCATCGACTGTATCAGCCATGACGCGTGTCTGCGGGTGAAGACCGGCTGCAAGAAGACCGGGACGAGTTTCATTCCGCTGCGCAACGGGTCGAAATCCAGCTTCGAGCGGGCCATGCATGAATTGAGCGAAAGGGCGACGCGGTGACGAGAATTACGGGTGACGATTTCATGCTGGTGGGACTGCACAAGATGGCCGCCGAACGCGGCGACGGCCTAGTGCCGGAAATGCTGGAGATCCTGAAGCGCAGCCGGGAAGGTTTTGACGCGAGCGCCAATGTCATGCATTTTCCCGAGCGCGATATCGAGCCAGTTTCTCCCATGATGCTCAGATCCGCCTCGAACGAGAACAATGTCATCGCCTTTCCGAATGTGCGACGCGGGACAATCAGCCGCTGATTTTGCCGCGAATGGGGGACGCATGAGCCGCATACTTACCCATGACGATCGCGTCGAGGTGCTGCCGATGCTGCCCTCGCTCTCGATACCGGAGACGCGGGATTTCTATCGCCACCATCTCGGCTTTAACGAGATCGTCTATGAGGCCAGCGATTACCTGATCATCCGCCGGGAATTCGTCGGCGAACGGATGGAACTGCATTTCTGGCTGACGGACGATCGGAAGATATGTGAGGTTTCAGCGGTCTATATCCGCGGCGGTGGCATCGATGCGCTGCATGCTGAATTCACCAAGCGGAAGGCACCGAAGCTTTCGGAGATGAAGGTGCGGTCGTGGAACATGGAGGAATTCTATGTCTGGGATCCGCACGGAAACCTGCTGAAATTCGGCCGGAACGCTTAGATATTGGAACCCCTCATCCGGCGCTGCGCGCCACCTTCTCCCCAAGGGGAGAAGCGGTCGCCTGCGGCATCGGCATGGGACTATCTTAAACCATCGCGGTTTAAAATGGATTGAGCCGGGCGCCCCTCGCTCCCGCTTCTCCCCTTGGGGAGAAGGTGGCCCAAAGGGCCGGATGAGGGGTTTTATCGCCTGAAGAGCGCACCAGCCGCAACAGCCACCCAGCCCAATATCATCATCGTACCGCCCGTAGGCGCCGACATCGGAAACAGGCCGTGGCCGAATCGGGTGCGGAAGATGAGGTCGCCGGCGAACAGCAGGCAGCCGATGCCGATCAATGCACTGGCGATCAGCGCGGTGCGGACCTTTTCCCAGCCGATATAGATGCCAAGCAAAGCAGGGGCCTGCGCCATGCAGGCCGTGGCTGCGGCGCTAAAGAGATGCGTGTCGCCGCCATGCGCGGCCAGAGCGGAAAAGATCACGCCACAGGCGCCGACCAGGCCGGCGAGGAAAAGCGTCAGCCGTGGGAAGATCGGATTGTTCGAAGTGCTCATCCTTGGCCTTCATCCTTGTTCTGCATGTGGAAGGCGAGCCGTTCGATCGGCGGCCAGATGATGTCGCGAAGCTTTGGATTTTCGATGGTTTCCTCCATCGCACGGCGGAAGCACAGCATCCATTCGTCGCGCTCGGCAGGGCCGATGGCGGCGCCGAAATGTCGGGAACGCAGGCGCGGATGGCCGTATTTCTCGACATAAAGGGGAGGACCGCCGAGATAACCGGTGAGGTAATCGTAGAGCTTGGCCTCCGAGCCCGAGAGGCTCGCCGGATGGATGGCGCGGCAGTTTTTCGCCTCCGGCAGCGTGTCCATCAGTTCGTAGAAGCGATGGGTCAGCTTCCGCACGGTCGCATCGCCGCCGATGGCTTGATAAAGGGTGATTGTCTCTTCGGTCATGGGTTTCATATGCGGTGATGAACGGCGCCGGTCAATGCGACATGGCGTTCATCCCGAGCGTGTCTGCGACATGCTCTAGGGAAGCGTGAAGGCATCGCTTTCGCCGGCCACCAGTTCCATTGGCCACATTTTCCGGGTCGTGCCGTGCGGATAGAGGCTGATGTAATCTGGCATCGTGGCCAGCAGGGCCTCCGCCAGTGCTTCGCCGAGATCGTGGAGCGAGAGCCGGAAGCTGGTCAGTCGCGGGGAGAGAAAGTTGGAGTTCGGACTGTGGCGCCCGATCACGGCAATGTCGCGCCCGGGCATGACGCCGGCCTCCTGCAGGCCGCGATAGAGGCCGATGGCGATGGATTCGTTGACCAGAACGATTGCCGTGGGTCGTTCCTTCAGCGCCAGAAGGTCTCGCGCGATCTGATAGCCGCCGGCTTCACTGGGCGTCGAGCGGAAGACGCACTCGTCAGCCAGCGACAGTCCGTGGCGCGCCATCGCCTCGCGGCATCTATCGACGAAGACGTAACCGAGGTTCATGTCGTCCTGCGGCCGCGTCACCGCGATCCGGCGATGGCCGTGGGAGACGAGCCGGTCGATCGACGCTTCCGCCATGCCTTCGAAGTCGAGGTCCAGCCAGGACTGCCCGGCTTCGGTCAGGCTGCGCCCGAGCGTCACAAAAGGGATTTTGCGCTTGGCGAGGAACTCGATGCGCGGGTCATGCCGGCGGGTCGCCGAGATGATGACGCCATCGGCAAAACCACGCGACACCATGCGGCGAAGATAGTCGTGCGGGTCTTCGTCCGAGGAGCAGAGAAGGGCGACGAGATCGAGCTTGTGACGGGCGAAGACGGTCTGGACGCCATCGAACACGCTCATGAAAAAGATATCGCCCTGGCCGGTGATCTCGGAACCGGTCTGCATCATGAAACCGATGACACCGGTGCGGCCCTGGCGCAACGCGCGGCCGGACTGGTTGGCGACATAGCCCAGTTCGTCGGCCGCCTCCAGCACGCGTTTGCGGGTATCCGGGTTGACATCCGGCTTGCCGTTGAGCGCACGCGAGACCGTACCGATGGAGATATCGAGATGGCGGGCGAGGTGTTTTATGCCCTTCATTTTCCACGTCCCATGCGCAAAAGACCTCCTCCCCGATTTCCTCTCTTGACATGGATAGCATGTTCCGCATAGTTTCGTAAACGTTTACGGAAGATGTTTTCCGGGCTTCGCACAACCAAGGGAGGGGTTCCGTGCAAAATACTGCGGTTATTTGCGGCTGCGGCGCCATGGCCAAGGGTTGGCTGAAGGCGATAGCCTCGAACGAGAACATTTCAGAGCGCGTGAAGATTGTCGGCCTTGTCGATCTCGACCTCGAGACGGCACGCAAGCTTGCCGAGGAATGTGAACTCGGCGATGTTCCGCTGTTCACCGATCTCGATGTCGCGCTCACCCAACTCAAGCCTGATCTGCTATTCGACATCGTCATTCCCATTGCGCGCCGCGCCGTGGTCGAGGCTGGCTTGAAGCATGGCTGCCACGTGCTGTCCGAGAAGCCGATGGCGAATTCGATCGAGGATGCGCGTCATCTCATTGCCAAGGCCAGCGAAGCCGGCCGTATCCACGCCGTGGTCCAGAACCGCCGTTACATCCCCGGCGTCCGCCGACTGCGTGCTTTCATCGAGAGCGGTGCGATCGGCGAACTGACAGGACTGCATGCCGATTTCTTCATCGGCGCGCATTTCGGCGGCTTCCGCGAAGACATGGACAATGTGCTGCTGCTCGACATGGCGATCCATACATTCGACGCGGCGCGCTTCATGTCCGGCAAGGTGCCCGAGGCTGTCTATTGCAATGAGACCAATCCGGCTGGTTCCTGGTACCGGACCGGCGCGTCGGCCTTCGCGATCTTCGAGATGAGCGACGGCGTGCCCTTCACCTATCGCGGCTCATGGTGCGCCGAGGGCGGCAATACGAGCTGGGAGAGCCAGTGGCGCATCACCGGCACCAAGGGCACGGTGCTATGGGATGGCAAGGATGCGTTCGAGGCGCATCGCGTCGCCTCCGACGAAGGCTTCCTGCGGGAGCAGGAGGAGATTTCCGTACCCGAAGCCGCGAACGCTTCCGAGACCGAGGGACATGCCAGCGTCATCGCGGCCTTCCTCGATGCAATCGACAACGGCACCGCGCCCGAAACGCGGGCCGAAGACAATATCCGCAGTCTGGGCATGGTGATGGGAGCGATCGAAAGCGCCCGTACCGGTCAGCGCGTCACGATCAGGGAAAGTTGAGGACGATGAGCAATCCGGCAAAGGCAATCCGCGTGGGCACGATGGTCAGCGCCAGTGGCGGGCAGGCGGCGGCGCGCATCCGAGAGATCGCCGATCTGGGCTTCGAGAGTTTCGAGCCGTTCTTCTGGCAGACGACCAATGGTCAGAATCTCGCCGAACTGGGAAAGCGTTGCGTTGAAGCGATCGGCGATCGCGATATCACCATTTCGACGCTCGGCATGTTCGGCAATCCGCTCGAGGAGACCGCGATCGACCTCGATACTTTGCAGGGCTGGAAGGATTGCATCGACAACGCGCATCACTTTGGCGCCGCCTGCGTCGCTGGCTTTACCGGCCGTATCCGCGGCAAGGTGCTGACTGACAGCCTGCCGCGCTACAAGCAGGTCTGGACCGATCTCGCCAAGCGTGCCGCCGACAAGGGCATCAAGATCGCCTTCGAGAATTGCGCCATGGATGGCAACTGGCAGACCGGCGACTGGAACATCGCGCATAATCCGGATGCCTGGGAGCTGATGTTCAACGAGACGCCGTTCGACAATATCGGGCTCGAATGGGAGCCCTGCCACCAGATGGTCTATCTGATCGAGCCGATCCCGCAGATCCGCAAATGGGCCTCGAAGATCTTCCACGTTCACGGCAAGGACGCGACGATCCGCTGGGATGTGATCAAGGAACACGGGATTTTCGGCAAGGAAAAGTTCGTCTTCATGCGGACGCCGGGCTTTGGCGATACCAACTGGACCGATGTGATTTCCGAGCTCCGGCTCGCCGGCTGGTCCGGTTCCATCGACATCGAGGGCTGGCACGATCCGGTCTATCGCGATGCGCTTGAAATGACCGGTCAGGTCCATGCGCTGAACTATCTGAAGCATTGCCGGGGTGGGGATTTTGTTGCCGATCCGGGTTGAGTGACCTATCGTGCCCAGGCGCCAGGGAGGAGACCCGTGCGCAGAGGCCGAACAAAAGTTTTTTGGGCGGCGCTGCCGCATTTTTGGGAGGAGAGTATGAAAGCCTTGTCAAGACTTGCACTGGCCCTTGGCGCGTCCATGCTGATGAGCACGGCCGTTTATGCCCAGGAGAAGACCTTCAAGATCTGGTGGTACGAAGCGGCCGATAGCGCAGCCGGCATCACCTGGAAGAAGGCACTCGAAACATTCCAGGCAAAGCATCCCGACGTCAAAGTGCAGTTCGAGCTGAAGACGTTCGACCAGATCACCAAGTCCGGAACGATGATCCTGAATTCGGCCGAAGCGCCGGATCTGATGGAATATAACAAGGGCAATGCGGTCGCCGGCCTCGCCGCCTCGCAGGGCCTGCTGACGGAACTCGACGCCGTCGCCAAGGAGCGCGGCTGGGACAAGGTCCTGACCGATGCCAGCAACCAGCTCAGCCGTTATGACGAGAAGGGCATCTACGGCAACGGCCCGCTGATCGGCGTCGCCAACTATGGTGAGTTCGTCTCGGTCTTCTACAACGAAGACATGTTCAAGGCCGAAGGCGTCGCCGTGCCGACGACCCTCGAAGAGATGGAAAAGGTGATGGATGTCTTCGTCAAGAAGGGCATCACCCCGATTGCCGAAGCCGCCAACGACTATCCGGCACAGCACCTGATGTATCTGTTCGCGCTGTCCAAGGCCGATGCGAAGTGGGTCAGCGATTTCCAGGCAGTGCGTGCTCCGCTCGATACGGCGCCGTTCGTCTATGCCGGCCAGAAGCTGCAGGAATGGGTCTCGAAGGGCTATATCTCGAAGGACTCGACCGGCCTCAAGGCGCCTGACATGGCGAACCTCTTCGAAACCGGCAAGTCGCCGATGGTGGTGACGGGCACCTGGTACGGTGCTCAGTTCGGCAAGATCAAGAACTTCAAGGCCAACCAGTTCCTGTTCCCGGGCAATGTGATTTCGCCCGCCTCGACCGGCAATATCTGGGTCGTGCCGAAGAACGCCAAGAACAAGGACCTCGCCTACGAATTCATCGACATCACGCTGTCGAAGGAAAACCAGGCGCTGTTCGGCAATTCCGGCGGCCTGCCGATCGCGGCCGATCCGGCCGACGTCACCGATCCGGTCGGCAAGATCGAGGTCGAGCTGTTCAACAAGCTCGTCGCGCAGAACGGTCTCGGCTTCTATCCCGACTGGCCGGTCCCCGGCTACTACGACGTCATGCTGAAGGCGACCCAGGCGGTTATCGGCGGCTCCGTGACGCCGGAGGAATTCGCCGAGCGCCTGAAGGAGCCCTATGACGAAGTGCAGGGCGACCAGTAAGTCCTGATTGATTTGGTCGGCGGGCGAAAACGTCCCGCCGGTCTACCGAGAAAAGGACCGAGGTCATAGAAGATGACATCGGAGCATGCATCTTGCTCCCACTTCTCCCCTTGGGGAGAAGTGGGAGCATAAGCGAGGCGATGAGGGGTTCCCAGAGGCGTATTCGGCGCTTCGCGCAACCCCTCATCCGGCCCTGCGGGCCACCTTCTCCCCAAGGGGAGAAGCGGAGCAAGCGAAGCGGGAGAAATCATGTCCGATACAGCCGTCGGCGCACAGCCAAGCAGGGTCTACTGGCTCTACCTGATCCCCGGAATGATGGGTTTCATCGCCATCATTCTCATACCCTTCGTCATGAATCTGGTGATCAGCTTCACCACGTGGAAGGGCATCGGCATTCCGAAATTCGCCGGATTGCGCAACTACGAACGGCTGCTCACGGATGACACGTTCTGGCATTCGCTTCTCAACACGGTCGCCTTCGTCTTCGCCATGGCGATCATCCCGACCGCGATCGGTGTGCTGCTCGCGGCACTGCTTTTCGATTACATCAGTTCGCGCTTCTCCAGCGCGCTCGCCAGCTTCTTCAGGGCCGGTTTCTACCTGCCGCAGATCCTGCCGGTTTCGGCAGCCGGTATCCTCTGGGGCTGGATGCTGAACCCATTCGGCACCGTCAATGCCATTCTCGATGCGGTCGGGCTTGGCGGCATGAAGCAGAACTGGCTGGGCGATCCCAATTTCGCGCTGCTCTCCCTCATGGTCGTCATGATCTGGCTGCAGCTTGGTTATTGCCTCGTTGTCTTCATGTCGGGTCTCGCCCGTGTCGACCCGTCGCTGCAGGAGGCGGCTGAGCTCGACGGCGCAACGTGGTTGCAGCGGTTCTGGACGATCACCGTGCCGTTGCTGAAACCTGAGATATTCGTGGTCGGACTGACGACGACCATCGCCGCGCTCAAGGTCTTCGCGCCGGTCTTCGTGCTCACGACGGGCGGTCCGGACAATGCCACCATGGTCCCGTCGCAGATGTCCTACCACCAGTTTTTCGCCACCAATCGCGTCGGCTACGGTGCCGCCATCACCACCGCCCAGATGCTGATGACGCTGGTGATCTGCTTCATCTTCATCCGCATCCAGGCACGCCACACGGAGAATGATCGATGAGCGACGCGACCATATCACTCGGCGTCTCAAGCAAGATCAGCCGCGCGCCCGCTTCGTCAGGCACGATGCATGGATATTCTCGCTGGTGGGTGCTGGCGGCCGTCAGCTTCGGACTGATCCTGTTCCTCTGCCCCTTCGTGCTGGCCTTCACCAACGCGATCCGGACGCCGGAGGACTACGGCACCTATGGCCCGCTGGCCTTTCCGCGCAGCTTCGACCTCACGGCGCTCCGCACCTTCTGGAACAATGTCGAATTCACCCAGAAGCTGATCAACAGCACGATCATCAGCGCATCGACGGCGGTCATCGCCGTGCTGATCAGCCTGCTCAACGCTTATGCCTTCGGGATCGGCCGGGTTAAAGGCAACAGATGGATGCTGACGATCCTGCTGATCGGCATCATGATCCCGCATGAATCGCTGATCTATCCGATCTACTATCTCTCCAAGGCGATCGGCCTGTTCGACACGATCTGGTCGGTCATCATCGTCTTCTCGGTGCTGCAAAGCGCCTTCGGCACCTATCTGCTCTCGTCGGTCATGACTGCATTTCCGCGCGAGATCATCGAGGCGGCCGAGATGGACGGCGCGACGCCGTGGAAAATCCTCTGGACCATCGTCGTGCCGATGCTGATGCCGACGCTCGCCGTGCTCGCGACCTTCTTCTTCATCTGGACGTGGAACGAGTTCCTGCTGCCGCTGGTGCTGCTGGTGTCGAACTTCAACCAGACCGTCTCGGTTTCGATGGGCGTGCTCAACGGACAGTTCGTACAGACGCCGACGACAACAGCTGCGGCGGCCCTCCTCGGCATCGCACCGACCCTGATCTTCTTCCTCATCTTCCAGCGCACGCTGACGCGCGGCATCGCGGTGGGGGCGGTGAAGTGATGGTACTCGCGATGAAAAAGACCCCGCCCCAAACCCCTCCCCACAAGGGGGAGGGGCTTAACCCGCGGCATCGCCCTCTACAATCTTCGGCCGTGAAGCGCGGTACAACGCTGCTTGGGGCGTCGACGGGGCCGCAGGTTAGCCCCTCCCCCTTGTGGGGAGGGGTTGGGGCGGGGTCTTTCTTTCATGCCCCGCATGCTCTCTTCTCCCGCAGCAAAGGTCGCCGCGTATGAACCAGGATATCCAGATTGAACTCTCCGGGATCGAGAAACATTACGGCGCCTATCACGCGCTGAAGAACATCAACCTGACGATCCCGAAGGGCCAGTTCGTGGCGCTGGTCGGCCCCTCGGGCTGCGGGAAATCGACCCTTCTGCGCTCGCTTGCCGGGCTCGAACAGATCACCGGCGGCACGATGAAGATCGCCGGCGACGTGATGAACGACGTGCCGCCGCGCATGCGCGACATTGCCATGGTGTTCCAGTCCTACGCGCTCTATCCCCATATGACCGTCGAGCAGAACCTCACCTATTCGCTGAGGATGCGGAAAGTCCCGAAACCCGAGGCCAGGCGCAAGGCCGAGGAGGTCGCGGCAATCGCCGGCTTGACGGGGCTTCTCGATCGCTATCCGCGCCAGCTCTCCGGCGGCCAGCGCCAGCGCGTCGCGATGGGTCGCGCCATCATCCGAAACCCCAAGGCCTTCCTGTTCGACGAGCCGCTCTCCAACCTCGATGCGGCGCTGCGCGTCTCGATGCGCAAGGAAATCCGCTCGCTGCATGACCGGCTGGGCGCGACCTCGGTCTATGTCACGCATGACCAGATCGAGGCGATGACCATGGCCGACCATGTCGTCGTCATGCGCGAGGGGGTGATCGAACAGCAGGGCGCGCCGCTGGAACTTTATGACCGTCCCGCCAATCGCTTCGTGGCCGGATTCATCGGCTCACCGGCGATGAACTTCGTCAATGGCATCGGGCTTGGCGGCGAGATGATCGAGCTCGAGATATCAGGTAAGCCGAGGATTACGGCAGGGCAGGCCGTCGAAGCCAGACGCAAGGTCGTGGCGGGCTTGCGCCCCGAGCACCTCACGGTCGTTCACCAGGGCGAGGGTGGTTTCGAACTGCCGGTGACGATGATCGAATCGACGGGATCGCTCACCTATATCGTCATGGGAAATGACCCCGAACTGACGCTGGTCGAACAGGGCCGCGAACGGGTGAGGCCGGGCGATAAGCTGCGTGTGGAAATCCGTCCGGCGCTTGTGCATCTCTTCGATCCCGAGACCGGAAAACGGATCTGATCGAACATTTCCGCGCGTGAATGGTTTTCCAGTGAGAGCAGGCCTTGCGAGTCGCTCAGCAAGGTTTTATTGTATCAAAAATTGAAAGCGCTTTCAAATTCTCGAAGGCGTTTCAGCAAAGACAGCAGGAGACAGGACATGGCCATCCGGACAGTGGTTTGGGGCGAGAATATCCACGAGCGTATAAACGCGGTGGTCGCCGAGATCTATCCCAAGGGGATGCATACGACGATCGCCGATGCGCTCAACACCGACAGCGCGATTTCCGCCACCACGGCGACTCTTGAGCAAGACGAGCACGGTCTACCGCAGGCGCGGCTCGATGAGACCGATGTATTGATCTGGTGGGGCCACAAGGACCATGGTGCCGTCAATGACGAGATCGTCGAGCGTGTCGCCAGGCGCGTGCAGGAAGGCATGGGCCTGATTGTTCTTCATTCCGGCCATTTCTCGAAAATCTTCAAGCGCCTTATGGGTACGCCCTGCGCCCTGAAATGGCGCGAAGCCGGCGAGCGCGAGCGGCTATGGGTTGTCAATCCCGGCCATCCCATTGCGCAAGGCGTAGGCGATCATTTCGTCATCGAATACGAGGAAATGTATGGCGAGCACTTCTCCGTGCCTGAACCGCTCGAAACCGTGTTCATCTCCTGGTTTCAGGGCGGTGAAGTGTTTCGCTCGGGCATGACCTGGCGCCGCGGGCTCGGCAATATCTTCTATTTCCGCCCCGGCCACGAGACCTATCCGACCTATCATCAGGCGCCGGTGCAACGCGTGCTCCAGAACGCGGTAAAATGGGCCTATAATCCGCTCAATACTTACAAGGCCGTTCACGACGCGCCGAACGTGCCGGTCGAAAAGGCGCTGGAGCCGATCGTCGAACGCGGCCCCAAGCTGCATGCCGCGGGCGAAGAAGGCTACAAGTGAGCCAGGGACGGGAGAGCTGACATGCGCCTTCTTGTTCTGGGCACCGGCGGCATGGCCAACAACCATGCCGAAAACTTCAAATATATCGAGGGCGTGGAGATGGTCGCGGCGGTCGACGTCGACCCCGCGCGTGCGGCAATGTTTGCGGAGAAGCACGGCATCGGCCGCACCTTCACCTCGCTTGATGATGCCATCGCATGGGGCGAGTTCGACGCGGTGACCAATGTCACGCCCGACCGCGCGCACTACCCCACCACGATGCGGCTCATCGAAGCCGGCAAGCATCAGTTCTGCGAGAAGCCTCTGGCGGAAAACTATATCCAGGCCCTGGAAATGACCGAGGCCGCGGAGGCCGCCGGTATCGTCAACATGGTCAATCTCACCTATCGCAATGTTGCGCCGCTACAGCGGGCACGTGAAATGGTGCGATCGGGCGATATCGGCTTCGTCAAGCATGTCGAGGCCTCCTATCTGCAGAGCTGGCTCGTTTCCAAGCAATGGGGCGACTGGCGCACCGAGAGTCAGTGGCTGTGGCGGCTCTCCACCGCCCATGGTTCGAACGGTGTGCTGGGCGATATCGGCATCCACATCCTCGATTTCGCGTCCTACGGCGCAGGCCTCGAGATCGGCCACATCTTTGGCCGGCTCAAGACCTACGACAAGGCCGATGGCGGCAAGATCGGCGAATATACGCTCGACGCCAATGACAGCTTCGTCATGTCGGTGGATTATTCGAACGGCGCTCTCGGCGTCATCCACGCCACCCGCTGGGCCGCCGGCCATTACAACGACCTGCGTCTAAGGATCTACGGCGACAAGGGCGGCATCGAGGTGCAGCACACGCCGAAGGGTTCGGCGCTGCGGGCCTGCATCGGCGAGGACGCCGAGAGCGCCGAATGGGACGAGATCGACGCCGGCACCGTGCCGACCAACTATATGCGCTTTGCCGACGCCGTGAGATCAGGCGTCAACGGCGAACCGGATTTCCGCCATGCCGCGACACTGCAAAAGGCGCTCGACCTCGCGTTCCTCACCGACAAGGAGCGCCGGGAGATGGCCCTCTGAGCGGCTTCGACCAGCCTCGCTAAAGCTCGATTTGCGAACCTTACCCCGGTTTTGCCCTCCCACCTCATGCCGGGAGCGGCCGGGGACGTTTCGATATGAAAAAAGTGCTGTTTGTGATCCCGCCCTATTTCAATGCGGCGGATTATCTCGACAAGTCGCGCGCATCCGTCCTGCCGGCCTTCACCATTCCTTATGGCATCCTTTCGATGGAGGCCTATCTCACCCGCTACTGCACCAATCTCGAGGAAATCCGGCTTGTCGATTTCAACCTCACGCTCAAGCGGCTGGTCGAGGAGCGCTCGGTCGATAATTACGAGCGGGTGTTCAATGCCGAACTTGTCGAGATCCTGAAGGACTTCCAGCCCGATATCGTCGGCATCTCGGCACTGTTCAATTCGTCCTTCGGTTACATCCAGTCGCTTGCCAAGGCGGTCAAGGATTTCGACCCCAACATGCTGACGATCGGCGGCGGCGGCCTGCCGTCGGCGGCCTTCAAGCTGATGCTGGAAAAGTGCCCCGACCTCGATGCCATCTGCAAGGGCGAGGGCGAGTTGCCGCTCAAGGAACTGATCGATTCCGACGATCCGGAAACGGTGATCCGGACACATCGTTCCTGGGTCAACCGGGAGTCCGCTGCCAAGGGCAAGCAACCGGGCCACAGCTTCATCGACAATCTCGATGACATCCCTGAGATGAACTACGGCATGGTCGATCTCAATGACTACAACAACCGCGGCATCGACAAGCGCTATGTCGATATGCCGAAGCGGGAAATGGCGATCCACACCTCGCGCGGCTGTCCCTTCCTTTGCGTCTTCTGCTCCAACCCGTCGCTGCATGGCCGCGACGTGCGCTTCATGACCATCGAGCGGATCATCAAGGATGTCATCCGTATGCGCGACGAGTTCGGCATGACGGTGCTGCTGGTTGAGGACGACCATTTCTTCCACGACAAGGAACGCGCCAAAACGCTGCTGCGGGAACTGGCCTTGCTCGGTATCCGGCTGGAGTTTCCCAATGGCGTGGCGGTCTACGCGATCGACGAGGAGGTCGCCGACCTTTTTGCCAAGGCTGGCGTGTCGGCTGTGGCGCTTGCCGTCGAATCCGGTTCCGACCACGTGCTCAACAACATCATCAAGAAGCCGCTCAAGAAAAAGCTGATCCGCCCGGCCGTCGAGGCGCTGCGCAAGTTCAATGTCCGCAGCCATGTCTTCATCGTCACCGGCCTGCCCGGCGAGCAGGACGAGCACCGGGCCGAAACTCTTGAGATGCTGATCGAGAACGGTTTCGACTGGGTGCATGTCTATCTGGCGATCCCGATCTTCGGCAGCCGGCTCTACGATATCTGCGTCGAGAACGGCTATATCGAGAATACCGACAACGACAATTTCGTGGCGACCAAATCGGTCATCCGCGCCCCCGGCGTTGATCCGGTCAAACTGGAAGCCTACGCCTACGAGACGCAGCTGCGCGTCAATTTCATCGAAAACTACAATATGAAGATCGGCAATTACGGCGTCGCGGTCCATTATATGAAGAACGTGGTGTCGAAATATCCCGACCATGCCTTCGGCCATCTCTACATGTCGCGCTGCTACCAGGGCATGGGCGAGCTGGAATTGGCGCAGGAACACGCTGCGACCGCGATCGAAATCTTCGAGCGCGATCAATGGTGGCGGGATCTCGCGGTGCGCTACGACGTGGATATCCCCTCGCTCCTGTCGTTCCATCTCAGGCAGGCCGCACCGATCCAGATCGAAGCCATGCCGCTTCTCGGCGCCTCGGCCTGAAGGCTTTCGCATGATGCCAATTAGGCATTGAAGAACGCCCGCGAACAGGCTATGAGACCGATACCGGCAAGGTGGAATCTCCTGAAATTTCCACCTCGAAGCACCCGTAGCTCAGCTGGATAGAGTGTTGGATTCCGATTCCAAAGGTCACAGGTTCGAATCCTGTCGGGTGCGCCAGTTCGGTTCAAGCTGCTGAAAATCGATGATTCTAAGCTCGTGCGTATGGCGCGGCTTAACTTCGGCCGGCCGTCCGAAGTTCCAGAAATCTGGCGTAACGCGTCAAGGGATAGCAGAGGCAGAAATAGATCACCGCGACGAGGCCATAGACCGTGAACGGTTCGAAGGTCGCGTTGTTGATGGCGTTGGATGTCTTGACCAGCTCGTCAAAGCCGATGATCGAGGTCAGCGCAGTGCTCTTGATCAATTGCACCAGAAAGCCGACGATCGGGGCGCGCGTGATCGTGAAGGCCTGGGGCAGGATGATCAGGCGGAGCTGCGATATGTAATGCAGGCCGAGGCTTTGGGCGGCGTCCCATTGGCCTGTCGGCAGGGACTGCACACCACCCCGCCAGATTTCCGCCAGATAGGCGCTGGCGCAGAGCGTCAGTCCGAGCGCCGCCGCCGTCCATGCCTCGATGCGAAAGCCGAGCAACGGCAGGCCGAAGAACAGCAGGAAAAGCTGCATCAACAGCGGCGTGCCCTGAAACAGGCCGATATAGTATTCGCCGCATCGGCGCAGCCATGGGCGCTTGGATATGCGCAGCAACAGGATGAGAATACCGACGATCGCCCCACCCGCGAAGGCCACGATCGACAACAGGATGGTCCAGCGCGCGGCAAGCAACAGATTGCGGACGATGTCCCAGAGGGTAAACTCGATCACGCCATGCCCCCCGGTATCACCTTCCGGCCAGCGGCAAACAGCAGTCTGCGCAGAGCGATGCTCAAGCCGAGATAGACCAGCGTGATGATGAAATAGGTCTCGAAGGCACGGAACGTGCGGGCCTGCAGCATATCCGCCTCGTAGGTCAATTCCCGCACTGCGATCTGCGAGACCACGGAGGATTCCAGCATCATGATGACGATCTGGCTGGTCAGCGCCGGGAAGATGACCTTCAGCGCCTGCGGCAGGACGACCTTGATGAAGACCTGCACCGGCCTCAGGCCGAGTGCAGTCGCGGCTTCCTTCTGGCCCGATGGAACCGCATCGAGACCGGCCCCGACGATCTCCGTCGTGTAGGCGGTCATGTTGAGCGTCATGGCGAGCATCGAGGCAACGACCGGATCGAGCCGGATGCCGAAGCGCGGCAGGCCGAAGAAGATGAAGAACAACTGGACGAGAAAAGGCGTGTTGCGGATCACTTCGACATAGGCCGAAATCGCACTACGCAATATCCGGTAGCGGCTGCGCCTGGCAGCCGCCCCGAGAATGCTCAACACAATGCCGAGCACTGAGGTCACCGCGATCAGGAAGATCGTCATGACCGCGCCGTTGGCAATTGCTCCGACCGCTGCTTCTAGCCAGCCGAAATCGAGCGCATAGCCCATCCTCAATCCTTGAGGTTGTCAGGATTGAGCGGCACCTTCAACCAGGCCTCGGAGCTTTTGCTGAGAGAACCGTCGGCCAGCATCTTGGCCACCGTGTCATCGACAAGCTTCTTGAGGCGATCCTCGCCCTTGTTGACGGCCATATGCGAGGGCGACGTCATCAGCTGGAACTTCTGCTCGGGCTTCAATGCGTCCTGCTTTGCCAGCACCTGGGCACCGACGTCGTTGCCGACGACCATCAACTGCGTCTGGCCCGATATGAAAGCCTGGATGACGGAATTGTAGTTGTCGAATCGCTTGATATCGACGTCCGCCGGAGCCGCCGCGGTCAGCGACGTGTCTTCCAGTGTGCCGCGATTGACCGCGACGCTCTTGCCGGCGAGATCTGCCGCAGCCTTGACCTCGAGGGCAGCAGGACCGATTACGGCGATATAGTAGGGTGCGTAGGCCGCGGCATAATCGAGAACCTCGGCACGTTCCTTGCTATAGCCGACGCTCATCAGCAGGTCGACGCGGCGTTCCGTGAGGTAGGGAATACGGTTCTGGCCGGTGACGCTGACCGGAACGAGCTTGACCTTCAGCGCATCGGCAATCGCCTGGGCGACATCCATGTCATAGCCCTTGAGGCTCATGTCGGCGCTGGCGGACGAGAATGGTGGGAAGTCGGAGAAAACGCC
Source organism: Rhizobium sp. LjRoot254 (assembly GCF_964254105.1). Lineage (NCBI taxonomy): Bacteria > Pseudomonadati > Pseudomonadota > Alphaproteobacteria > Hyphomicrobiales > Rhizobiaceae > Rhizobium > Rhizobium sp. LjRoot254. The sequence goes on from NZ_CAXUSM020000001.1 coordinate 625,367, forward strand.
GACATTCAGGACGCCGGCCTTGGCGATATCGTCCAGCGCATCAGCCTTCGCGCCGTTCGTTGCCATGGCAAGAATTGCACCGCCGAGTACGACGATTGCCGCGAGCGATGATTTCAATGTGGATTTCGTTGTCATCTTATTCCCCTTTTTGAGTTGTTTAGAAGTTGGGCTTCGCGTCAGCTGCGATACGCATTACCGGATCGCATTTGGCCAAGCTTCAAAGATCGTGCTTCGAGCCCTGCGAAGGGCAGCGGAAGTTCACACTTTGAGGCATTTCCCAGCTTTTTTCCCTGTTCTGCATATTAGGTGGTAAATCGAATTGAAAATCAATTGACAATGTTGTTGGCTATGATGTGAGAAAAACTCACACGTCGTTCCATTCGGAGAGCCGCCTTTGTCAAACCGTCTGCCGCCGCTCAACCCATTGAGAGCCTTCGAGGCGACCGCGCGGCGCGGATCGGTTTCGGCCGCCGCGCGCGAACTCAACGTGACGCACGGCGCGGTCAGCCATCAGATCCGGGCGCTGGAACTCTCCTTCAATGTCTCGCTGTTCGTTCGCGGCGGCAAACGCCTGAAACTGACCCCGCAGGGCGCTCTTCTGCTGCCGGCCGTCACGCATGCATTCGGAGAAATCGCGGCAGCGACGGCGGCGATGACGCGGCCGACGACCAGCGGGCAGTTGCGATTTGCCTGCGTGCCGGCGCTGCTGTCGTTCTGGATGATCCCGCGCTTGCATGAGTTCACCGACCAGTATCCCGATATCAGCCTGACGCTGGTCGCCTCGAATGACCTGGCACAGCTCCATTCGCCCGATATCGATCTCTGCCTGCTTTATGGCAATGGCGACTGGCCGGACCACTGGTCGCGGCTCTGGAGTCAGCTGGTGCTGTTTCCCGTCGTCAGCCCAGCGCTGTTGAACATGCAGCCGCTTCGCACAATCCGCGATCTCAGCGATCACGTCATCCTGCATGCGGATGACGGGCGGGAATGGAACACGTGGCTTGCCGCTGCCGACAGCGAGGTGATACCGCGCCGGCGCCAGCATTTCATGAGCGACGCGCGTCTTTCGACCGAAGCGGCGCTGCACAATCAGGGGGTCGCGCTGGGCGATACGATCACCGTCGGCGGCCTGATCGCCAAAGGCGAGTTGATTGCGCCGTTCGACCTGACGGTTCCCGCCAACAATGCCTTCTACGTCGCCTGCCGCAATGACGTCCGCGCCGCGCCGATCGTCAAGGTCTTTATCGACTGGCTGTTTTCAGCACTCGAGAGCGATCCCATGCCGGAACCGCAACATACCGCACGTACGTTGATCCGCGCCCGGGCGCCCTTTGTGGGCACGCCGGAGTGACACTCGTCCGTAGTTCAGCAGGTAAAACGGATTGTCAGGGCAGTGGAAAACGCGCAGCCACTGACGCAGATCTGGATCAGTCAGCGCGCATCTTGCCGGGCCAGGGCTTGCGCTCGTCGCTCTCGTAGCCGATGAACTACTATGGTTTCTGCGGCAACGGTGGCAAGGACACGACACCGGCCGAACTGCAAATACGGGAGAACTACTCATGGACATGAAGGGCAGCGAAACGATCAACGCGCCGATCGACGTGGTATGGGCGGCGCTGAACGATCCGGAAATCCTGCGCCAGTGCATTCCCGGCTGCGAGGAATTGCAGAAGCTGTCCGACACCGAAATGACGGCGGTGGTGGTGCTGAAGATCGGGCCGGTCAAGGCTCGTTTCGAGGGTGCGGTGCAGCTTTCCAATCTCAATCCGCCGAACTCTTATACGATATCGGGTGAAGGCAAGGGCGGGGTGGTGGGCTTTGCCAAGGGCGGCGCGGACGTCTCGCTTGAAGCACAAGGGTCAGAGACGGTCCTCACCTATGTCGTCAAGGCGGATGTCGGCGGCAAGATCGCGCAGCTCGGCGCGCGGCTGATCGATTCCACCGCCAAGAAGCTGGCCGGCCAGTTCTTTTCGAGCTTTGGGGAAAAGGTCGGCGCAGGCGCTGCGGTCTGAACTCAAGACGTTTCAGACCGATAAAAGAACTATGCGGCGCGCTCGTCGGGCACGCCTGATCTCCATACATCATTTCATGCGGGACATGGCCGAGGGAACTCGGAAGCGGGGTTACGAATTATCCCGGCACGATCATGAATATGGAGATTTGCAATGTATAACATTGTTTGGCTTGTCGGCGCGGTTGTCATCGTTCTGGCCGTTCTTTCCTTCTTCGGTCTGCGTTGATACTGTCCGTCGACGCATATCGTCAGATTTGTTCCGGCACCCTTGATATGCTCGTGGACTGCTCTGTCACATCTCTGTCGCATGCACCTGTTTCTGTGGCCGAAAACCATAAGGACTCATGACCATGCCGATGGACCAACACGACCAGCTCGAGCGCATCAAGGCCGAGATCGCCGACAGCTTCGATGAAGAGCTGGAAATGCAGCTTGACGAGGATCGTCTTGACGAACTCGTCGTCGAGGGGATGACCGAACCGGCCGAGCCGACGCTGGAGCGCAAGGTCTATTTCCGCGAACTGTTCCGGCTGCAGCATGAACTGGTAAAGCTGCAGGATTGGGTCCAGCACCAGAAGCTCAAGGTCGTGGTGATCTTCGAAGGCCGCGATTCCGCCGGCAAGGGCGGCGCCATCAAGCGCGTCACCCAGCGGCTCAATCCGCGCGTCTGCCGCGTCGTCGCGCTGCCCGCGCCGACCGAGCGCGAGCGGGACCAATGGTATTTCCAGCGCTATGCCGCCCACCTGCCGACTGCCGGTGAAATGGTGCTGTTCGACCGCAGCTGGTACAATCGCGCCGGCGTCGAACGCGTCATGGGCTTCTGCACCCAGGACGAACTCGAGGAATTCTTCCGCTCGGTACCCGAATTCGAGCGCATGCTGGTGCGCTCCGGCATCATCCTGATCAAATACTGGTTCTCGATCACCGACGAGGAGCAGGAATTCCGCTTCCAGATGCGCATCCATGATCCGCTCAAGCAGTGGAAGCTCTCGCCGATGGATATGGAGAGCCGCAAGCACTGGGAAGACTATACCAAGGCCAAGGAAGAGATGCTGGCCCGCACCCATACCCCGGAAGCGCCGTGGTGGGTGGTCGAGGCTGTCGACAAGAAGAAGGCACGGCTGAACTGCATTGCCCATCTCCTGGCGCAGATTCCGTACCAGGATGTGCCCAAGTCGCCGGTCGAGCTTCCCGAACGCATCCGGCATTCGGACTATCAGCGCCATGAAGTGCCCGATGAGATGTATGTTCCTGACGTCTACTGAACGGTTCAGATTTGCTTGTTGAGTAATGCCCCGCTGCGGATTTCCCGGCGGGGCATTTCTTTTTGGAGTGAGGGCCATGCGGTCATCGGACCGCACGGCTTCTTCAATATCAGAGGTCGAAGTAGTCCGCCTTCATGGCCATCTTGTCGTCGAGATGGATCAAGAAATCGGCCTTGCCGTTGCCATCCGTGTCACCCTGGATCCATGTGCCGTTCTTGTCGGTGACATAGCGAAGCTCGCCGGCCTTGTCGTGGAAGTCCTTGGTGCCGATGAACTTGAAGGCCTGGTCGTCGACCAGAACCGAGTTGGCATCGACGTCCGTGAGATCGAGCAGGTCGCCTTCCCTGGCTTTGAAATCGAAGATCGTATCCGCGGTCGCCTTGGTGCCGCCGGTATCGCCGGTTGCGAAGAGGAAGGTGTCCGCGCCGCGTCCGCCGGTCATCTCATCCACGCCCGCGCCACCGAAGATCATGTCGTCGCCCGACCAACCGGTGAAGGTGTCGTCGCCGGCACCCAGCATGATGTCGCCCACGACATTCGAGCCCTTGGAGAAGGTCACGGTGTCATCGCCGCCACCCATGGTGATATCGCCGAGGATGGTGCCGGAATTGGTCAGCGTGTCGTTCTGTTCGCCGACGATGACGATCGCGCCGCCATCGAGGCCCTGGATGATGCCCTGGTTGTTGATCGTCACCGCGCCAGGTGCGGCGCCTTCCGAGCTGTCATCGATCTGGATGGCGCGCTGCACGGAGAAGATCACACCGCCGAGATGGTTGTTGATCGTGCCGCCGCCGGCCGCGATGCCCTCGGCGTGGTTGGTGCCGCCGTCATGCTCGCCCGCCGCGCCCATGCCGCCGACGAAGCCGTAATTGTCCAGCATCAGCAGGCCATCGGCGTCGATGGCATCGCCGTCCGAGTCTTCATAGGTGCGGGAATTGCCCAGGATGACGCCGCGATTGACCACGGTCAGGATTGCGTCCTCGAGGTCGGCCGGATCGTCGGGGTTGTTGTCGAAGTTCAGGCCGGCGCCGTTGCGGGCCGAGATGACGCCGCCGACGGCATTGTTAACGGTCGCACCGATATCGCCGGTGATGCCGTGGCGCGAGCCTTCGATGATGCCGCCCGCGAGGTTGTTGATGACGTTGTTGGTGCCTTCGCCGAGATCGATCGCGTCTCCGCCGGTTTCCACGGGTTCGCCGTCCGGGCCTACGATGTCGCCGGCGGAAATGATCTTGCCGGCATTGTTGAGCGTGAGGTTGGAGGCATCCTTGATGATATCCGAGCCAGGATCGTCCTGGGTCATCACGCCGGTGGCGTGGTTGTTGACGATGAAGGTCGCACCAGCGGTCGAGAGTTCGAGCGCGTTCTTGTCGCGGCCCGTCATCAGACCATCATTGTTGATGGTGACCGTCGAGCCGGCTGCGAGATCCTCGAACTTCACTTCGGCATCGACTGTGGCGCCGAGCGAATTGTTGAAGATCAGCGTGCCTGTCGGCAGTGTGTTGCCGAGTTCGAAGGCCTGGTCGTCGCCATCGGTGATGAAGCCATTGTTGGTAAAAGTGACCGCGGTGCCGGTGCCGGTCCAGGTGACGGCGGGACCGGTGGAGACGTCGAGAATATCGCCCGCTGCGAGCGTGATATTATCGTTTCCGGTAAGGATGATCGGAGTGGTAATTGTCGGCATGGCGTCCTCCTGGGTGGCTGGGCGGCGGGTGGAAATGAATTAAGTAAAAGCCGGACAGTTGAGCGCCGGCGAGCGGGACTTATGCGAAGTGAGTGTGACGCGCCGATTACAGTTTTGTGTCGGGCGTATGACTGCGCTCCGCCCCCTGATAACGCGGAAAGTCAGCAATATTTGTCAGCCCGGTTTGTGGGATGTTGCCTTTCGCCAAAAGGGAGATCATCCAATGCTTATGAAGACCAACGACAACCGGCATAGTTACACCGCGCGGATCGGCCGCGTGGTGGATTACCTGCACGACCACCTGGAGGACGAGCTCAATCTCGACCTGTTGGCCGATGTCGCGGCGATGTCGCGCTGGCACTGGCACCGGGTCTATACCGCGATGCAGGGCGAGACCGTGGCGGCGACGGTGCGACGGCTGAGGCTGTCGCGCGCCGCCGACCGGCTGGCCAATTCCGACGCCGATCTTGGCGATATCGCAAAGCGGGCGGGATACACGACGGCGGAAGCATTCGGGCGGGCATTCAAGCAATCCTACGGCATGACGCCGGGCGCCTATCGCGAGGGCGGCAGCCACGCACTGTTCAAGGCCGCCAACCGGGCGAGCGACGCATCCGGTTTCCCCGTCGAGATCGTGATCCTGCCGGCCGAGCGCTGCGTTGCCGTGCCACACAAGGGCTCGTACATGCAGATCAGCCGCGCCTTCGAGCAGCTTTTCGCTGCCGCCGGCCCGGCAGGTCTCGTCACGCGCCAGTCACGCATGATCGGCGTCTATTATGACGATCCCTATGCTGTGGGCGAAGATGAACTGCGCTCGGCTGCCTGCCTGCCGCTCGATGAAGGCAGGGCGGTGCCCAACGATTTCGAGGTGATCAAGACGAGGGGCGGCGCCTATGCGAAGCTCTCATACAAAGGCCCCTACGCCGACATGCGCGACGCCTATCGCTGGCTGATGGGCGTCTGGCTGCCGGCATCCGGACACGAGGCGGCTGATGGGCCGATGCTGGAGGAATATCTCAACAGCCCGGCTGAAGTGGCGCCGCCGGACCTGCGCACCGATATCTTCCTGCCGATCGAGGTTTGAGATGCAGCCGATGCCGGAGAATGTCGAAGCCGCATTCCAGGCCTTTCCGCCAGAGGTGCGGCATCGGCTCGCCGAAATACGCGCGATGATATCAGACGTTGCCGCCGACGATCCGCGTATTGGGACCGTCACCGAGACGCTGAAGTGGGGCGAGCCGGCCTATCTGACGGAGGCGACCGGAAGCGGCAGCACGATCCGCCTCGGCTGGCCGCGGAAGAGGCCGGATCGCGCGGCGATCTATTTCATCTGTCACACGACGCTGGTGGATTCATTCCGCGAGAGATTTGGCGGCATGTTCGAATACGAGACCAATCGCGCTGTGCTGCTGCCGGTGACAGGCGATATCGACCGGGCGCCGCTCGAATTCATGCTGGCGATGGCGCTGGCTTATCACTTGCGACCGCGGGGCGTCTGAGCAAGAGCTCGTCCGAAGCAGGGCCCGAACGGAATCGTGGCGCGGACATTGCTGACCGCGCCACGAAAGAAAGGTCTTATGCTGCGGCCGAAGCGGAGCCCGACAACGGAACTTCCGAAATGGTTTTCAGAACAGCAGAAGCGATCTGGTAGGGGTCGCCTTGGGAGTTCGGGCGGCGATCTTCCAAATAGCCCTTATAGTCGTTCTTGATGAACGAGTGCGGCACGCGGATCGAAGCGCCACGGTCGGCAACGCCATAGGAGAACTTGTTCCACGGGGCGGTTTCGTGCTTGCCGGTCAGGCGCTTGTCGTTGTCCGGACCGTAGACGGCGATGTGCTCCATCAGGTTCTTGTCGAACTGGGCCATCAACGCTTCGAAATAGGCCTTGCCGCCGACGGTGCGCATATATTCGGTCGAGAAGTTGCAATGCATGCCCGAGCCGTTCCAGTCGGTGTCGCCGAGCGGCTTGCAATGATACTCGATGTCGATGCCGTACTTCTCGGTCAGGCGCTGCAGCAGGTAGCGCGCCATCCAGATTTCGTCGGCGGCTTTCTTGGAGCCCTTGCCGAATACCTGGAATTCCCACTGGCCCTTGGCCACTTCGGCATTGATGCCTTCGTGGTTGATGCCGGCTTCGAGGCAGAGGTCGAGATGCTCTTCGACGATCTCGCGGGCGATGTCGCCAACGTTGGAATAGCCGACGCCGGTGTAGTAGGGGCCCTGCGGTGCGGGATAGCCATGCTCGGGGAAGCCGAGCGGACGGCCGTCCTTATAGAAGAAGTATTCCTGCTCGAAGCCGAACCATGTGCCTTCGTCATCGAGGATGGTCGCGCGGGCGTTGGAGGCGTGCGGCGTGACGCCATCGGGCATCATGACTTCGCACATGACGAGGACGCCATTGGTGCGGGCCGGATCGGGATAAAGCGCAACCGGCTTCAGCACGCAATCCGAGCTGCGGCCTTCGGCCTGCATGGTCGAGGAGCCGTCGAAGCCCCAGAAGGGAAGCTGCTCGAGTGTCGGGAAGGCATCGAATTCCTTGATCTGCGTCTTGCCGCGCAGGTTCGGTACCGGGGTATAGCCATCGAGCCAGATGTACTCGAGCTTGTATTTCGTCATTTCAGACCTCTCATAGGTATAGTGGAAGCCTCCCTGGCTCCCCATCTATTTCTTGTTGAACATGATCTCTTCCGAAAACCGGTGCCGGGATCACATTCGAGCCGCCGGACAAGCCGGCTTCCATGGGCCGCATAAGATGATGCATGTGGCGTGCCAGTTGGCCCGGGTGCGGCATTCTGTCCGGGCATTTTCGGGAATTGCGTGATTTCGAGGCAGTTTCCTCGCCTGCTCGTTGCCGCTGCAAACGCTGGCTGCATAAGCGGATAAAAATACTGCCTATATTTTAGGCAATATGAATTTTTTTTGTGCAATTGGAAACGAAATAGTGTATGTATTCGTTGGGCGGCACAAAACGGATGTCACCATTGCCCGGAGGCGATTTGAAAATGATGATGAATAAGAAGCGTGAAAGCGCCCAGATCATACAGTTTCCCACCAATGCGCGCATGGCCGCGCGACGCGATCAGATGGCCGCGCAACTCGATAACAGAATGATCGAGGCGCTCGAGCCGGCTTGGTATCACGTGGACGCGATGCGCGAGACCACGAACCAGCCCAAGCACTGAATTCGCTCTTCCCTAATGGAAGTTCCGGCCTTTCGGCATGACCTTTGCCGCAGGCTTGTAGCTGAGATCGTGCCTGACATTACGTGGGTGTGATCGACTGTCCGCCTCGACCGGGCGGCGGACTTCATCGGCATTGATGGCGGCTATTTCGAATTCGCTGCCCGACAGTTTCGCCAGCATGGGGCTATAATCATGCAGCCGTTCCGCGACGACGTGAACCACTTCCCCTTCTTTCTGGACAATACCATCGACGGCGCAGAGCCGCGCGCCCAGCACTTCCGGCCGGAAGCGTTCAAAGATCCTCGTCCAGACAACGATATTGGCAACATGCGTCTCGTCCTGCAGCGTCATGAAAATGACGCCGGAGGCCGTGCCCGGTCTCTGACGCACGAGAACAAGACCCGCGACGCGGACACGTTTTCCGTTTGGAATGTTTACGAGCTCCTCGGCAGCGATTGCGCCCCGCGCCCTGAATTCATCCCGCAGCAGAGCCACCGGATGGTTCTTCAATGAAAGTCCGAGCGTACGGTAATCCTCCACGACATGTTCGCCGATAAGCATAGACGGCAGCATAAAATCGGGTTCCAGATTGTATGCTTTGGGCCTGGAAAGCAGCGGCAGATCCTCCTGGCCGCCGACCTGGTTCAGGCCCCGGGCAGCCCAGAGTGCATCGCGGCGCTGTAGCCCCAAGGAGCGGAAACAATCGGCATCGGCGAGCCGCTCGATTGTCGAGGCATCGAGCCCGCCCCGCAGCCAGACGTCACGCACGGAATCATAGCCCGCGCCGCGATTGGCGACAAAGGTGTTGATCTCCTCCTCTCGTAGACCTTTGATCTGCCGGAAACCGAGCCGGAGGGCATGATGGGACTGGATCATATAGGTCATGGAGATGTGGCGTTTATGCAGGTTCTCAGCCGCGACCTGTCCTTCTTCAAGACTATTGTCCCACGTTGAGTGATTAACATCTGGAGGCCGGGTCTCGACCCCGTGCTCGACCGCATCGCGGACGATTTCGGCTGGCGCATAAAAGCCCATCGGCTGGGCGTTGAGGAGTGCTGCCGCGAAGATGTCCGGGTAATGGCATTTCAACCAGGACGAGGCATAGACCAGCAGCGCGAAACTTGCGGCATGACTCTCTGGGAAGCCGTATTCGCCAAAACCTTCGATCTGTTTGAAACAGGCTTCTGCGAATTCGCGCTCATATTTATTGGATATCATGCCTTCGATGAACTTATCCTTCAATTGATTGATCGTTCCGACCCGCCGGAAGGTGGCCATGGCACGCCTAAGCTTATCGGCTTCCGGCGGCGAAAAGCCTGCTCCGACGATGGCGATCTGCATGGCCTGCTCTTGGAACAGCGGCACGCCGAGTGTGCGTTCGAGAACGGCTTCGAGAGCTTTAGAAGGATATGTGACCTCCTCAATACCCTGTCTGCGCTTGAGATAGGGATGCACCATGCCCCCTTGGATCGGCCCAGGCCGGACGATCGCCACTTCGATAACGAGATCATAGAATTTTTCCGGCCTTAGCCGAGGCAGCATCGACATCTGAGCCCGGCTTTCCACCTGAAAGACGCCGATCGAATCCGCACGGCAAAGCATTCCATAGACTGCCGGATCCTCTTTCGGCAGAGTGGCAAGGTCGAGTGTCTTCTTCTCCGGCGACCAATCCGGATAGGTCGCATTGACCATATCGAAGGCCTTGCGCAGGCAAGTGAGCATGCCGAGCGCCAGCATATCGACCTTCAGGATATTGAGGACCTGCAGGTCGTCCTTGTTCCATTCGACGACAATGCGATCATCCATGCGGGCATTCTGGATTGGGACGATCTCGTCGAGATTGTCATTTGTGATGACAATACCACCGACATGCTGAGAGAGATGGCGCGGGAAATCCTTGAGTTCCTCCACCAGTCGCAGGCAGGTCACCAGCTTCTTGTCGTCGAGATCGAGGCCGAGCGCTTTGAGATCTTCCTTCTTGATGCCTTTCGACCACCAATGCAGCGTGCGCGAGATCGCCATGATCCGATCCTCGGAATAGCCGAAGGCCTTGGCGACATCTCTCAGCGCACTGCGCTGACGATAGCAGATCAAGGTCGAGGTTAGGGCAGACCGTCTGGCGCCATACTTCTTGAAAACATATTGGATTACTTCCTCACGCTCTTCGTGTTCGAAATCGATGTCGATGTCTGGCGGTTCATTTCGCTCGGTCGAAATGAAGCGGTCGAAGAGAAGAGTGTTTTTCGCGGGGTTCACTTCAGTGACTTCAAGGCAATAGCAGATCGACGAATTGGCGGCGGAGCCACGCCCCTGGCAAAGGATATTCTTTTCATATCGGGCAAACCGCACGATATCGGCAACAGTGAGAAAATATGCCGCGTATTTGAGGTCTCTGACAATTTCGAGTTCGCGTTCGAGGGATGTCCGCACGCCATCCGGAATACCGTCGGGATAGCGCTTTGCCGCACCCTTCCAGGTCATGTCCTCGAGTGCTGCCTGGGCATTCGGATAGCCTTCCACCAGTTCCAGCGGATAATTGAACTTCAGGTCATCCAGCGAGAATCCAAGCCTGCTCGCGAACCTGACAGTCTCGGCCACGGCTCCCGGTGCCATTTTGTAGAGCCGTTCCATTTCCTCTGCCGGCTTCAGATGCCGTTCTGCATTGGCGGCGAGCAGCCGTCCCGCTTCATCGAGCGTGGTTCCTTCCCGGATGCAGGTCATGACATCGAGCAGTGCGCGGCGTTCCGGCACATGGCAATGCGGTTCCGTGGTGGCGATGAGGCGGGCGCCGGTCGAAAATGCGAGATCGCTCAGAAGCCTGAGACGGCGGTGATCCTCGCCGTCGAATATGAAGCGCGCGGCAAGCCAGACTATGCGACATTTCGCCTGAACGGCCTGGAGCGTCGCGCGCAGCGTTTCGTCGGGCAGAGCACCGGTTTGCATGTCGGGGATGACGATGGCGCGCTGGCCTTCGGCATGGTCGAGGAAATCGGAGAAATCCAGAAAGCATTCACCCTTCGGCGCACGGCGATTGCCGATCGTGAGCAACCGGGTCAGCCGCCCATAAGCCTCCCGGTCCTTGGGATAGACGACGATATCCGGCGTGCCGTCGCGGAAAACCAGCCTTGCGCCGATCGCGAGCTTGACGCTGTGGCTCTTTCCTTCCTTCTTCGCCTCGGCATACATTTCCTTGGCTTTGGCATGGGCCCGTACCACGCCGGCAAGCGTGTTGCGGTCGGCTATGCCAATGCCTGCATATTCGAACTCCCAGGCGCGCTCGACGAATTCTTCGGGATGCGATGCAGCCCGGAGAAAAGAAAAATTGGTGGTCGTGCAGAGTTCGAAAAACCGGCTCATGGGAAAAGCCCGTGCAGGTACCATTGCGGCGTGACGCCGTTTCGGGGGCCTTCGCTGTAGAGCCAGAAGCGACGCCCTTCCTTGTCCTCGACCCGGTAATAATCGCGCGCGCGATCGTCCGGCGCGCGCAGCCAATTGGGTGCGACGCGTTCAGGACCTTCGGCGCGCACGATGTCATGAGGAATGCGCCGCCAGGTGAAGCGCTTGGGCGGCCCATCCGGCATGGGGGAAATGGCATCGACCGGCTGGGCCTTGCGAAACAGGGTGAGGGGCCGGCGGACCACGCCGTCTTCCGCGAGACGAATCTGGTTTGCGGCAACGGGCATCTTGACCCACCGGTTGGCCCGTTCGGGCGCATGGACGAGCCGGATCGAGGGGCGGCCGATGCTGGTATCACCGAGCCGGATCCCGAGGCGATCGATCAGTCGTGTTTCGGCTTCCGCATCGCGCAAGGATACGGGCGCGAGATCGATCGGCCGCAACACGATCGGCATGATTTCATAGGCTTCGAGCCGGAGCGCATCGAAGCCGAATTCCGCATTTAGCGCCTCCGGCGTCAGGGCTAGCCGTTCGCCCAGCAGCCTCGTGACGATCGTGGGATCGTTTTCCGCCCGGCTGAGGCCGAGTTCCAGTTCCCGCGTCCGGTTATCGACACCGAATAGATTGAGACGGAAGAGCCCTGCGCCAGCGCCGTTTTCTGAAAGCCTGCCGCAAAGCTCGCTGCACAGCGCCCCGGTCACCGTCATCACGGCTTCCATGCTGAGGATCGGTTCGACGAGGCGTCTGAGCGCAAATTGTTCCGGCGGCGGGCGGCGAGGGGAGAGTGCTTCCCGCGCCAGGCCGAGTGCCTGATCGAGCCGCAGCATGGCATTCTTGCCTGCCCGCGCCGAGAAAGGCTTGCGCGGCGCATCGATGATCTGGCCGATCGTCTCCAAGCCGAGCCGTCGCAGCAGCGAGACGGCTTCCGGCACCAGCCGGAGCGCGGTGACGGGAAGCGGCGAGAGGGCCTCGCGCAGGTTCTCCCCTTCCACCGGGTGGCAATGGCCGGCACGCGACAGCGCCCATGCGGCGCCGGATGTCGGCGCAATCGCGGTCCTGGATATGAAACCCTGTCGCGAAAGCCGCTTGCCGATATCGGACAGCACGGCTGTCTCGCCGCCGAAGAGATGCGCGCAGCCGGTTATGTCGATCAGCAGGCCATGCGGCGGGTCCTTGACGACGATAGGCGAATAGCGGTCGCACCAGGCCGCGATCTGGTCGAGGAGGAGTGCATCGGCCTCTTCGTCGGCCTCGCATGCCGTGAGGTCCGGCCGGATCGAGCGCGCATCTGCGAGCGGCATGCCGACCTTGAGGCCGGCGGCGGAGGCCCGGCGGTCGAGCGAGGTGATGGTGTAGGCGTTGCCCTGCTTGGCATAGACGACGAGCGGGATGCCGTCAGGCACTTTGCGGGATCGGATCAGCCGGTCGCAGGGGAGCCTCGGGAGCCACACCGCCATCCAGCGTGAGCTCGTGCCGTTTTTCCATGAGGTGGAAAGCATGATCGTGAATGCTCCAGCGAAGATTGAAATCAAGATTGTGAGGCCCGGTGCGATTGCGGGCCAGGTGAACGGAAAAGCTGGGGGCACCAAGTTCCTCCTCCTCCGCTTCGCTCGGTGCCGCCGCAACCCGCCAGCGAGCGCGGGCGGCGCTCGATCCGGCCGCATCGAGCCTGAGCAGCAGACATCGGGTTCGGTAATGCTCGGCCATCAGCAGCAGCCGGCGTGTTTCGGTCAGGCCGACGCCCCTTTTCGAGGGTGTGATGGCGCAGAGCGCGATGATGCCCGGCGTCGAAAGTGCCTGTTCGGTGGCCCAGAGAGCCTCTTTCTGCGATTGCGCCCGGACCAGCAGCAACCGGTCGAGCGGCATGCCGAACTGCGCCAAGCCCTCGGCATTGGGCAGGCCGTCCTCGAAGAAATCCTGCTCGGGCGCGGCCCAGAAAATCAGCCCGCCCTCGGATGCCATCAACGCCCAGGCGAGCGAAAAGCCGAGTGCCGAGACATGGTCGCCATAGGCCGCCGGCATCACCTCGACCAGCGGCGCCGGGGCGATCGAGGCTCTCAACCCTTCGAATGTCGTATCGGGCGGGGCCTTTTCGGTCACCCGCACCAAACGCAACGCCACTGGATCGAAAGAATGAGACATGTGGAAAAACTAGAACAAAAGAAGAACATTAGCAAGACTCGAATCCAGGAAAATAGAGTCATTACGGTAACTTGTTGGAATCCCGACGTGACTCGCGAAAATTGAGATGCCGTGATCGGACAACTGTCCTATGTTGCCGGAAACGATCTCAAAATCATGCGCCGAGGAAGCATCATGTCCGAACTGGAAATCCGCCGATCCATCATTGATCATTGCCGCCAGATGAACGCGACAGGGCTAAACCAGGGCACATCGGGCAATATCAGCGTGCGGCATGGCGACCGGATGCTGATCACGCCGAGTTCTATTCCCTATGACGAGATGGCGCCTGACATGATCGCGTCACTTTCGCTCGCCAGCACTGACGGTGCCTGGGATGGGCCGAAGAAGCCCTCCGTGGAATGGCGGTTCCACCTCGATATCATGCGCGCGCGGCCGGAGGTCAATTCGGTGGTGCATACGCATTCGACCTTCGCCACCATCCTCGCCATGGCGCGCAAGCCCATCCCCGCCTGCCACTACATGATCGCGGCCTTCGGCGGCAACGATGTCCGGGTGTGCAATTATGCGCGCTATGGAACCCAGGAACTGTCGGTCAACGTCTTGAAGGCGCTCGAAGGGCGCAGCGCCTGCCTGATGGCCAATCACGGCATGCTCACCACCGGTTCGAGCCTCGAAAAGGCCATGTGGGCGGCCGTGGAACTGGAGACCATCGCCAAGCAATATTATCATGCACTGCTGATCGGCGGGCCGGTCCTCCTGGCCGATGACGAGATCGCGGGTGTCGCCAAAAGCTTCGGCACCTATGGCCACCAGTCGATACGGGAAAAGGCAAGCGCCTGACCGGCTTGACGTTTTCGTCGCGTCCTCGTTAAGTCGCGCCAGAGACACGAGGGGAGCGCAATGCCGTCCAGCCCAAAGCCGCCGACACCGGAAGAGCTTCATCACCATGTCACCCAGATGGGCGGCCGCGACCCGCATGAGGAGCACCGGACGGCGACCTCGCTCGAACTGCTCTTCGACCTGACATTCGTCATCGCCTTCGGGCTGGCTGCCTCGCAATTTGCCCATGCCCTGGCCGAGGCACACTATTTCACCGCGCTCATCGGCTTCGGCTTCGCCTGCTTCGCCATATGCTGGGCCTGGATCAATTTCTCCTGGTTCGCCTCGGCCTACGATACCGACGACTGGATATTCCGTGTCGTCACCATGGTGCAGATGATAGGGGTCATCGTGCTCGCCATCGGCCTGCCGCGCATGTTCGCCTCGATCGAACATGGAGACAAGTTCGACAACGGCATCATGGTGCTGGGCTATGTCATCATGCGGGTGGCGCTGATCTTCCAGTGGCTGCGGGCCGCGAGGCAGGATCCGGCGCGCCGTCAGGCCTGCATGGCCTATGTGGTGGCAATCACCATCGCACAGATCGGCTGGATCGTGCTGATCTTCATCGATTTCTCGCTGCTGGTGACCTTCGTCATGGCGGCGGTCCTCGTGGTCATCGAGATGACCGGTCCCTACATCGCCGAAAGAAAGTTCGGCGGCACGCCGTGGCATGCGCATCACATCGCCGAGCGTTATGGCCTGCTGGCCATCATCGCGCTGGGCGAGGGCGTGGTCGGCACCGTGGCGAGCCTGTCGGCGGTGGTCGATGGCCAGGGCTGGACCATGGATGCGGGACTCGTCTGCATATCAGGCGTGGGGCTGACCTTCGCCATGTGGTGGATGTATTACACCATCCCGAGTGCCCATGTGCTGCATGTGCATCGCGAGCGCTCATTCGTCTGGGGCTATAGCCACATGATCATCTTCGCGGCGATCGTGGCGACGGGCGCGGGCCTGCATGTCGCGGCGTATTACATCGATCACAAGGCCCATATCGGGGCGGTGGCGACGCTATTGACTGTCGCCCTGCCGGTGCTGGTCTATGTCGGATCGATCTACGCACTCTATACCTACATGGTGCAGGAAGGCGATCGTTTCCACGTCTGGCTTATTGCCGCAACTTTGTTGGTCATCGCGGCCTCGGTCGCGGCTGCTGCGGCTGGTATCAATCTCACCTATGCGTTGATTATCCTGATGTTTGCGCCGATCGTCACCGTCGTGGGGTACGAATTTCTGGGCCACAGGCACCAAGCCGAAGCGCTGGAGCGCGATCTCGAGAAGAGTGGCACGGTGCACTGACGTAAGCGCGGCCGCCGAGGCAGCCGCGCAATGTTCATCCGTCCGGGATAAATCAGGCGATCTTTGGCGCCAGGCTGCCCGATTTGTAGCGCTTGGCCATTTCGGAGAGCGGCAGCACCTTGATCTTCTCCGCATTGCCTGCCGTGCCAAAGGCTTCGAACCTTTCGGCGCAGAGCTTCCGCATCGCCGCCATGGCAGGCGTCAGGTATTTGCGCGGATCGAATTCCGAGGGGTTCTCGGTCAGCACCTTGCGGATCGCGCCGGTCATTGCCATGCGGTTGTCGGTATCGATGTTGATCTTGCGCACGCCGTGCTTGATGCCGCGCTGGATCTCCTCAACCGGTACGCCCCAGGTCGGCTTCATCTGGCCGCCATACTTGTTGATGATCTCCTGCAGATCCTCGGGCACGGAGGACGAGCCATGCATGACGAGATGGGTATCCGGCAGGCGACGGTGGATTTCCTCGATGACGTTCATGGCGAGCACCGCGCCATCCGGCTTGCGGGAAAACTTGTAGGCGCCGTGGCTGGTGCCCATGGCGACGGCCAGCGCATCGACCTGGGTCTCGCGCACAAATTGCGAGGCCTGTTCGGGGTCGGTCAGCAACTGGTCATGGCTCAGCACGCCTTCGGCACCATGGCCGTCTTCCTGCTCGCCTTCGCCCGACTCGAGCGAGCCGAGCACGCCGATTTCACCCTCGACTGAAACACCGCCCCAATGGGCCATGTCGACAACGCGGCGGGTGATGCCGGCGTTATAGCCATAATCGGCCGGCGTCTTGCCGTCTTCCTTCAGAGAACCGTCCATCATCACGGAGGTGAAGCCGTGCTGCATGGCGGTCGCACAGGTGGCTTCGTTGTTGCCATGGTCGAGATGCATGCAGACCGGAATGTCGGGATGCAGCTCAACCAGCGCGTCGATCAGCTTGGCGAGCACGATGTCGTTGGCATAGGCGCGGGCGCCGCGGCTCGCCTGCAGGATCACCGGCGAGCGGGTCGCGGCCGCGGCCTCCATGATCGCGAGGCCCTGTTCCATGTTGTTGATATTGAATGCAGGAACGCCATAGCTGTGTTCCGCGGCGTGATCGAGCAATTGCCTGAGAGTGATACGCGCCATCCGAATTCCTTCCCTTTTTCGTTCCCGCCTTGAAGGCAGGTTCGGCACCGATGCGTGCCCTTGAGGGCCGCAGCTAGCGATATTGCCGCAACTTCGGGCGCGGTCAATGGCATCGCGCAGTTTCAATCGTTTAGCAAAATCAGGATGTTCAAATTTGGCGCCGGAGGCGCCGCCCATGTTCAGTTCGACGTGACTGCCGAATTGATCATGTAGCCCGCGCCGAGGGCGATGAGCCCGGCGTTGAAACCTGCGACCGATACGAGAAAGGTGTAAATCCCCGCGCCGGAGATCAGAAACGCCGCGAAGAAGGCGAGCGCGATCATGAACGATACGGCGATGACGGCAAAAGCCGATCGCAGCATCGCAGTAAACAGACCCGTGGCAAGCGCGGTCATGAAGATCATCGTGCCCTCCAGAGCAAACCTTACTATCGGGAGATTGCCTGAAACCTTCTAAGAAATCTTTGTGCCGATATGATGCAATTTAATGATCTACCGGATTTGCCATTTTCCCCCAGCGTATGAGTCATACGACTTTCCTCCAGGGAACAGGATGACCGATCGTGCCGCTAATGCAACCCGTAGGCGGTAATATAGCGGTGTAGTGCGGGATAAAATCGATTCAGTTGCATAGCGCGATATGAAATCGCGCCGCCCAAGGACGCCCTTGGTTAAGAAAGTATGAATATTCGCCGGGTGATTCGCGGCTCTTGAAAAGCAAAAAGGGCGCGGCAGGAATGCCGCGCCCTATCTGCTGGATTTCCGTGTCACTCAGACCATGGCGCCCGGACCGGGCACGGCGCCCGGCGGCACCTTGCCGAGGATGATCATGCCGAGCACCTCGTCCTTGGTCACATCCTGGGTCCGCGCATAGCCGACGACCTTGCCATTCTTCATCACCGACACGCGATCGGCGAGGTCGAAGACGTCATGGATATCGTGGCTGATCAGGAAGATGCCGATGCCGTCCGCCTTGAGTTGCTTGATCAGTTCTCCGACCTGGGCCGTCTCCTGCGGTCCGAGCGCTGCCGTCGGCTCGTCCATGATCAGGATGCGCGCGTTGAACATGATCGCGCGGGCGATCGCCACCGATTGCCGCTGACCGCCGGAGAGAGCCTTTACCGGCTCCTTGAAGCGACGGAAGTTCGGGTTGAGGCGCCCCATCACCCTGCGGGCTTCGGCTTCCATCGCCACGTCGTCGAGCGTGCCCCACTTGGTGAGGATCTCGCGGCCGAGGAAAAGGTTGGCGGCGGCATCGACGTTATCGGCAAGACCGAGCGTCTGGTAGATGGTTTCGATGCCGTGGCGCTTGGCATGACGCGGATTGTTGATCTCGACCGTCTCGCCATTGATCAGGATATCGCCGTGGTCGCGCTGGTAGGCGCCGGAGAGAACCTTGATCAAGGTCGATTTGCCGGCGCCGTTATGGCCGAGAAGTGCCACCACTTCGCCGGGGAAGAGATCGACCGAGGCATGGTCGACCGCCTTGATGCCGCCGAAGGCGATCGAGACGTCACGCATTTCGACAAGCGGGGTGCCGGAGGGCTTCTGGTATGTTGCGACTGTTTCCATTTCGTTTCCCTCCTTTAGCTCGCGTGCTTGCGGTAGACGGTGTCGATATAGACGGCCAGTACAAGGACCGCACCGACGACCATGCTCTGGATCGACACGTCGAACCCGACGAGCGACATGCCCGAATAGAGCGACTGCATGACCAGCGCGCCGATCATGGCGCCGTAGATGGTGCCGGAGCCGCCTGCCAGCGAGGTGCCGCCGATGACGGCCGCCGCAATAACGTAGAGCTCATCGATACGACCGAGATCCGCTGTCGACGCTCTCAGGCGCGCGGACGATATGCTGGCCGAGATCGCAACGAGAAAACCCATGAGGGAGAAGATCAGCATCGTCATGCGCTTGGTATTGATGCCGGCGAGTTCCGCAGCTTCGGGATTTCCACCCATGGCGAAGACATACCGCCCGAATTTAGTGCGCGTGGCAACGAAAGTCATTGCCATGACGACGAACAGGGCGATCAGCACCGGTATGGCCCAGCCATGGCCTACATTGACCAGCGTGGCGGGATCGATGTTATGGGCTATGGCATATTCGCGAACGATGCCCTTGGGCCAGAAATAGCTGTTCATCACATACGTGGCCCCAAGCACGATGATCATGCTTATGAAGCCGATCAGGTACTCGGCCCAGACCGGACGCATCGGAAAGCCGAAGCGCATTCTTTGCCGGCGCGCGGAAACCTGCAGAAGCACGATCCCGACGCAGGCGATAACCGCGACGATCCAGCTGGCGGTTGTTCCAATCGATCCGTATGGACCGCCGCCGATGAGCGCAAAGGTGGCATCAAGCGGTGCAATGGTTTCGCCGCGTGCCATCAGCCAGGCAGCCCCGCGCCAGACCAGCAGGCCGCCTAGCGTTACAATGAATGACGGGATTTCAAGATAGGCGATAAGATAGCCGTGGAATGTCCCGATCAGGGTGCCGACCAGCAGACCGGCCAAGACAGTGATGATCCAGATCGCGGGATGCCCCAGGCCCAGCCATTGCGGCAGCACCCATACTTGAAAAATGCCCATGAACATTGCGGTGACGCCGAGCATCGAGCCGACGGAAAGGTCGATGTTCCGGGTGACGATGACCAGAACCATGCCCGTCGCCATCACGGTGATCGACGCGGTCTGCACCGAAAGCGTCCAGAGGTTGCGGTAGGTCAGGAAAGCGGCGTTGCCGTTGACGAAGTAGCCGTAATAATTGAAGCCAAGCCAAATGACGACGAGCGCGCCGATCATACCCAGCATGCGCGAATCGATCTCGGTCGCTCGCAAGAATGTCTTGATCGGTCCTTCCTGGACCATCGCCGGACCACTCAATGTTTGCGCGTTGCTCATGGCTTGCCTCCCCGACGGGATCTTGCCGATCCCTGTTCCTTGTTGTCACCCATGCCGCACTCCCCGAAGTGCAGCGTCCCTAGTCCATCTGTAAAATGCGCCGCCCTTCTTGCAAAGGACGGCGCAAATCGTTCGCTGTCAAGCGTGGATCAGTTGCAGGCAGCGACTGTGCCGGCGGCAACGCCAGCGCAGACGGTGGCCTTGTCGACCCAACCGGCGTCGATCACGAGGTTCAGGTTGTCCTTGAGGATCGCGGTCGGCGTCAGCAGAACTGCGTTGACCTCGACCTTGCGCGCGCCGTCCTTGAACTTGCCGACATTCGGCACTTCTTCCATGGACTTGCCGTCGGAAAGCATGAGGGCTGCTTCAGCAGCGATCTTGCCGAGCGCGCGGGAATCCTTCCAGACCGACACGAGTTGGGTGCCGAGAGCAACGCGGTTCAGAGCGGCCTTGTCGCCGTCCTGGCCGGTGACAGGAACCGCGCCCTGGAGACCCTGGGCCTGGAGAGCGGCCACGACACCGCCGGCCATGCCGTCATTCTCGGAGAGGACCGCGTCAACCTTGTTGTCGTTGGCAGTCAGAATCTGCTCCATGTTCTTCTGGGCATTTTCCGGCTTCCAGCCATCCGAAGAGGCTTCGCCGACGATCTTGATCTTGCCGGCATCGATGTTCGGCTTCAGCACTTCCATGATGCCGTTATAGAGGAAGGTGGCGTTCGGATCGCCCGGGTCGCCCTTAATGATCGCGAAGTTGCCGGAATCCTTCGCCTTCAGCATTTCCTGCGCCATCAAGCGGCCGACGCCGACATTGTCGAAGGTCATGTAGAGAACGGAGGGATGCTCGATCTGAACGTCATAGGCGATCATCGGAATGCCTTCGGCAGCCGCCTTCTCGACGGCAGGCAGAATTGCTTCGGAGTCGTAGGGGACGATCAGCAGCACGTCCGCGCCCTGCGACATCAGCGATTCGATATCGGTCAGCTGCTTGGCCGCGGAACCCTGGGCGTCAGCGGAAATATACTTGTCGCCATTGGCTTCGACGATCTTCTTGATGACGGCTTCATCGGTCTTCCAGCGCTCTTCCTGGAAGATCTTCCAGGATACGGCGATGGTCTTGTCCTTGGCGAGCGCAGTGCCCGCGGCAGACATCACGAATACGGCGCTGGCGAGCGCGATTGCTAATTTCTTCATCTTGTCCTCCCGATGCGGAATCGCATCAACAAAATTTGGCCGCGTGGCCCGGATGCTGTCCTCTTACCTACGCATCAGGCTCGTCTGGCCGCTCCTGAGCCTCTTTTTTTCGAGGTTCGAAAAAAGTAGTGACGCACAATGCAACCTGTGTCAAGATGGATTTTGATGGAGGCCTAAGCTGTTGCGCTGCAAAGATTATTTTGCACTGCAGCGGGCCTTCGCGGAGGAGCCTGCCTGTGAGCATTATCGTGCGTCCCGATGACGTGCGCCGCCAGAACCAGTTCGGTATTCTGATGGCCCTGCGCCGCAATGGAAACCTGTCGCGTACCGAACTCAGTGCAGCGACGGGCTTGTCGGCTTCCACCGTGACGGTGATCACCAACAGCCTGATGGAGCGCGACGTGTTGACGGCCGAACAGGTCGGCGAGCCCATCGGCCAGCGCCGCGGGCGCCCGCAGGTGCGGCTGCTTCCCAACCCGCGCTATGCATCGATCGCCATCATGCGGCTGGCGCTGAACATGATCAGCGCCGATATCCACGACTATTCGGGCAATCTCCTCGGTTCACGTACGGAGGCGGTGAAGACAAAGGCGATGACCTCAGACGAGCTTATCCATTCGATGATCGGCACGTTGCGCTCCTTACTCGACGAGCAATGCAATGAGATCGGCCCGCTGGCGCGGATCAGCGTCGGCGCGGAAGGCATTGTCGATGGCGATGGCAGGATCTTCCTGTCTTCGCCGGTTATCGATGTGGGCGACATTCCGATCGGGGCTGCGCTGGAACGCGAATTCGGCGCGCCGACCGAGCTTGCCAATGAATGCAACATGATCGCCGAGGCGCTGCGCTGGCGCGCGCCCGAACGCTACGGCCCGAATTTCGCCGCCGTGCTGATGACTATCGGCATCGGCATGGGGCTCTATCTCAACGGCCGCCTGTTCTCCGGCATCGCCTCGTCGGCGGTCGAATTCGGCCATATGTGCTACAAGCCGGACGGCGCACTTTGCCGCTGCGGCCGGCACGGCTGCATCGAAGCCTATGCCGGCCAGCATTCGATCTGGCGCGCGGCGATGGGCGAAGATACCGGCAAGATGCTGGCCGAAGAGCCTACACCTGCCCAACTGGAGGCGCTCGCCAACAAGGCGCGTGCCGCGGATGGTCCCGAGCGCGAAGCGTTTCATGAAGCCGGCCGGGCGATCGGCACTGGGCTCTCCAATCTCTTCAGCATGTTCGACCCGATCCCCCTGGTGTTCGCCGGGCCGGGCGTTCAATTCATGGACTTGATGAAGGACAGTATCGCGAGGACACTCGACAATCCGAGCTATGGCCTGCCGGTCCCCATCAGCGTCATCGACGTGGAGCCGGATCATGTGGCGCTGACAAAAGCCGGCAACCTGATGAGCGCGCTGATTTTCCTCGATGGCAATATTCCCGGCGTGGGGGAAATGCCCCTGAGAGTCGGGTGATGGTCGTCACGCCCTGGTTCGAAGCCACCGTCCTTGCCCCCGGCATCACGCGGTTCACCGAGCCGTATGTGCATGGATTCTTCCGCGCCAATCTCTACCGGATAGAGGGCCGCGATTTCGACATCCAGCTCGATTTCGGTGTGGGTGTCAGGAGCCTGACGGAGGTCTCTCCGGTGACTGGTCGTCCGGTGCTGGCGATCGCCTCGCATGCCCATGTCGACCATGTCGGGTCGTTTCACGAATATGAACGTCGTGCCGGGCACCGGATCGAGGCGCACACTTTTGCCGAGATGGACGACGCCGGCACGCTGGCATCGGCATTTGTCGGAATCAAGTCGCCGGTCACGGCATTGCCATCGCCGGATTGGATGATCACGAATTACGCGCTGACGCCGGCGCCGCTTACTGAATTCCTCGATGAAGGTGATGTCGTCGATCTGGGGAACCGCAAGTTCATCGTACTTCACCTGCCGGGACATTCCCCGGGCTCGATCGCGCTGTTCGACGAGCATAATGGCGACTTCTTCAGCGCCGATGCGATCTATGACGAGGGGCTGGTGGACGATATTCCCGGGGCGGATGTGGAGACCTATCTCCGCACGATGCACAGGCTGGCATCGCTTGATGTGAGCACGGTCTATGCCGGACATGGTGAGGTGATGGATTGCGCACAGATGCAGCGCGTTGCGCGCGAATATATCGCTTCGAAGGGCGGTTGATCTGGGCGGAGAAAAACAAAAAGGCCAGGCGATTTCAGCCTGACCTCTCCGACATCCGATCCTCTACAGTGCCAGTACATCCGTGGTCACTGGAAAATCGAATACTGATGTTCATAAACCGATATGGTTAAGGAATTATGACATCGCTGGACCGTATATGGTGCGGATAGGAATTATTTCAAGGGGTGGGATCCGAGGGGCTGTTCGCATGCAGTATCGAATGGCGCGAAATGCCTGATATTCTCGGTTACGACCGTCAGACCATGCGCCTTGGCAGTCGCGGCAATGATGATGTCGGCGAGACCCGGGTCGAAACCTTTCGCAATGACCTCGTCTTCCATTTGGCCCACCAGCAAGGCGACATTCAAATCCATGGCAAGTATCTGATCCTCGAAGGTCGATATTATCCCATCGAGCCAGGCTGAAAGGGCAGCCGCCTTCGCCGTGGCGCCCTTCCGCTGCAGCCGCCTGAGCCCGCTGCTGATCTCGGCTACGGTCATCGAAGATATGAAGAGGCGGCCAAGGGCGCCTTGCGAACGCATCCAGTCCTGCAATTCTGCCGGTACGTCCGGTCGGCCGGGCGCAAATTTGGAAACGACGTTGGTGTCGAGCAGAAAGCCGCTCAAAACTCGACGTCCCGCATTTTCGATTTGTTTCGCTCGAACTCGATGCCACCGGGAAATTGCAGGAGATATTCGCCGAAGTTGGGACGGGTCTTGTTGAGCGCCTTCTTGGCTGCCTCCGCGGCTTCGATACTGACCAGTGCCGCCACGGGTTTGCCGTGGCGGGTGATTGTCACGAATTCGCCCTTCACCGCCTCGTCAACAAGGGCGGAAAATCCGGCCTTCGCGTCTTTCAAACTAACCTGCGACATCCCGACACCTTAAAGTGGTCACTTATGACCACTTTAAGGTAGGCCCCTCGTCAGGTCAATGACTATCCTTGCCGACTGCGTTTCCGCGACATCCCTTGAGGAAGTCGAGGTCCGCACCGGTATCGGCGCCCTGGACGTGCTGTTGATGCAGCCAGGCATAGCCCGATGTCGGCAGATCGTGGTTCGGCTCCCAGGCGGCCAGCCGGCGCGCCATTTCCTCTTCCGAGATGTCGAGATGAATGCGACGGTTGGGCACATCCACCTCGATGAAGTCACCGTTCCGAACAACCGCGAGCGGTCCGCCGACGGCGGCTTCCGGCGAGGTGTGCAGGATGACGGTGCCGTAGGCGGTGCCGGACATGCGCGCGTCGGAAATGCGCACCATGTCGAGGATGCCCTTCTTCAGCACTTTCGGGGGAAGCCCCATATTGCCGACCTCGGCCATGCCGGGATAGCCCTTCGGACCACAGTTCTTCATGACCATGATGCAGGTCTCGTCGATGTCGAGATTGTCGTCGTTGATCTTGGCCTTGTAGTCGTCGATATCCTCGAACACCACGGCCCGTCCGCGATGGGTCAGCAGATGCGGCGACGCGGCCGATGGCTTCAGCACCGCACCCTTGGGCGCGAGGTTGCCGCGCAGCACCACGATGCCGCCGGATTGCGTCAGCGCCTTTTCGGCCGGCAGGATGACGTCCTCGTTCCAGTTGACGACGTCCTTGACCTCGTCCCAGACGGTTTCGCCCGAGACCGTGATTGCGTCCTTGTGCAGAAGACCTGCTTCGCCGAGGCGCTTCAGCACCACGGGAAGGCCGCCGGCGTAGAAGAACTCTTCCATCAGGTATTTGCCCGACGGCATCAGGTTGACGATGGTCGGCACATCGCGGCCACAACGGTCCCAGTCGTCCAGCGTCAGATCGATGCCGACGCGGCCCGCCATGGCGAGCAGGTGGATGACGGCATTGGTCGAACCGCCGATGGCCGCATTGGTGCGGATGGCGTTTTCGAAGGCGTGCTTCGTCATGATGTCCGATGGCGTCAGGTCATCCTTGACCATCTGGACGATCCGGCGGCCGGTGAGCTGCGCCATGACCTTGCGGCGGGAATCGACACCCGGAATCGCCGCATTGCCCGACAGTGCCATGCCGAGTGCCTCGGCCATCGATGCCATGGTGGAGGCGGTGCCCATCGTATTGCAGGTGCCCGACGAACGGCTCATCGAGGCTTCCGCTTCGAGGAACTCGGCCTGTGTCATCTCGCCGGCCTTGACCATTTCGGAGAACTTCCACAGATGCGTGCCCGAGCCGACCCGTTCACCGCGGAAATAACCGTTCAGCATCGGCCCGCCGGTGACGACGATCGACGGCAGGTCGACGGACGCGGCACCCATGATCAGCGACGGCGTGGTCTTGTCGCAGCCGACCAGTAGCACGCAACCGTCCATCGGCTGGCCACGGATCGCCTCCTCGACCGCGAGGGCGGCCAGGTTGCGATACATCATCGCCGTCGGACGGAAAGTATTTTCCGATGCCGAAAACACCGGCACTTCCATCGGGAAGCCGCCGGCCTCCCAAACGCCTGCCTTCACCTTCTCAGCGAGATCGCGAAGATGGCCGTTGCACGGCGTCATGTCCGACCAGGTGTTGAGGATGCCGATCACCGGACGCCCGTCGAACAGGTCGTGGGGATAGCCCTGGTTCTTCATCCAGCCGCGGTGATAGATGACATCACGGCTCGTGCCGCCATACCATTCCTGCGATCTCAGCTTGCGCGGCCATTCCGCCTTCTTTTTCATGCGTCGTCGTCCTTGATAGAGTGGCCCCGGTGCCAGCACCAGGGCACTTTGATCATGCCAGCGTGTAAGCGGTCTTCACCGTGGTGAAGAACTCGTTTGCGTATTTGCCCTGTTCGCGGGAACCGAAGGACGAGCCCTTGCGGCCGCCGAACGGCACATGGAAATCGACGCCTGCGGTCGGCAGGTTGACCATCACCATGCCGGCCTCGGCATTGCGCTTGAAATGCGTCGCATATTTCAGGCTGGTCGTGGCGATGCCGGAGGACAGGCCGAAGGGCGTGTCGTTGGCTGTGGCGAGCGCCTCGTCGTAATCCTTGACGCGGATAACTGACGCCACTGGCCCGAAGATCTCCTCGCGGGAGATGCGCATCTGGTTGGTCGCCTCGGTGAACAGGGCAGGGGCCAGATAGTAGCCGGGCGTTTCGCGTTCGACGCGATTGCCGCCGATGACCAGTTTGGCGCCTTCTTGCTTTCCGATCTCGATATAGTCTTCGTCCTGCTTGAGTTGGGACGGATCGACGACCGGGCCGATATGGGTGCCCTGCTTCATCGCGTTGTCGATATTGAGGCCCGAGAGCCGCGCCGTCAGCGCTTCGACGAAACGATCATGAATGCCTTCGGTGACGATGATGCGCGAGGATGCCGTGCAGCGCTGGCCGGTGGCGAAGAAGGCGGAGTTCGCGGCAGCTTCGACGGCAACGGTAAGGTCGGCATCGTCGAGCACGACGAAGGGGTTCTTGCCGCCCATTTCGAGCTGGAACTTGCGGTTATGCTCGATGGAGGCGAGGGCGACGCGCTTGCCCGTGCCTTGAGAGCCGGTGAAGGTGAGACCCGCGAGATCGGGGCTGTCGAGCATCGCCTGGCCGACGACCGAGCCCTTGCCCATGACGAGGTTGAGCACGCCCTTGGGCAGGCCGGCGCGATTAAGGATATCGACGATCGCCCAGGCGGAACCCGGCACCAGTTCGGCGGGCTTGAAGACGACCGTGTTGCCGTAGCAGAGCGCCGGCGCGATCTTCCAGGCAGGAATGGCGATCGGGAAATTCCACGGCGTGATGATGCCGACGACGCCGATCGGTTCGCGGGTCATCTCCACGCCGATATTCGGGCGTGCCGACGGCACGAGTTCGCCGGTCAGGCGCAGCGTTTCTCCAGCGAAGAAATCGAAAATCTGGGCGGCGCGGATGACCTCGCCGATGCCCTCGGGCAGCGTCTTGCCTTCTTCACGCGACAGAAGCGCGCCGAGTTCGTCCTTGCGGGCGAGAATCTCGTCGGAGGTCTTCCTGAGGATCGCATGGCGCTCGAGAATGCCCGAGCGTGACCAAGCGGGGAAGGCGGCCTTGGCGGCCGCGATCGCGTTCTTCATGTCGTCGGCGGTGCCGCGGGCATATTCGCCGACGATTTCATTGGTGTCGGACGGATTGATGTTCGGGATAGCATCACCACCGGTCCATTCGCCGGCGATCAGGTTCTGGTGAAGTGCCATTTGTATCTCCTGGTCAGGATTGAAGGGTGGGAGCCCTTAAAGTGTGCGGACGGTGACGTCTTCTTCGGACGCGATCGCAAGCGGATTGCGCAACGCCATGCCGAATTCGGGGACCTCGATTTCGAAGACGTCGCCGGCTTCCGGCTTGATGCCGTCGGCGAAGGAAAGCGTTGCGGTGCCGAACATATGGACATGTATGTCGCCCGGCTGGCGGAACAAGCCGTACTTGAAATGATGGTATTCGAGATTGGCGAAGGTGTGGCTCATGTTCGCCTCGCCCGACAGGAAGGGCTTCTCGAAAATCACCTTGTCGCCGCGGCGGATGCGTGATGTGCCCCTGATATCCTCGGGAGGTGCGCCGATGCGGATTTCCGGGCCGAAGCTTGCCTGGCGCAGCTTGGAATGGGCGAGGTAGAGGTAGTTGATCCGCTCTGTTACATGGTCCGAGAATTCATTCGACACGGCAAATCCAACGCGGAACGGCGCGCCGCCCTTGCTGATCACGTAGATACCCGCCATTTCGGGCTCTTCGCCGCCATCGAGCGCGAAGGAGGGGGAGGTCAGCGGCTGCTCGCCGGCGACGGCCTGCGTGCCGTTGCCCTTGTAGAACCATTCGGGTTGCACACCCTTTTCGCCCGGCTTCGGCTTGCCGTTTTCGAGGCCCATGCGGAACATCTTCATCGAGTCGGTCAGCGTCTCTTCAGCGGCTTCCGTCGTCTTCTTGTGCATGGAATCGCGCGTCGCGGCCGAGCCGAGATGGGTCAGGCCGGTGCCGGTCAGGTGCACATGCGCCGGATCCGGGTGGGTGATCGGCGGCAGGAAGCGGCCCTCGTCGCGCGCCTTGGTGAGGTCGACGACATCGCCGAGACCATGGGCAGCAATGATATCGGCCAGCGACTTGCCGCTGTCGGCGGCTTCCATGGCGAGCGCGTAGACGCTCGGTGCGTTCTTGACGGCGCGGGCTTCTCCGCCCTGTTCGCGGACGGCGACGGTGATGGCGCCCGAGTTATCCCTGATCTGCGAAATCAGCACTTTCTTATTCCTTTCGATGGCATGCCCGGCCCGAGACGGGATACGAGATCCCGAATTTCATGGCAGGAGCATTCGTGAGGTGGAGCGGTTGGGCCCGCGTGGT
This sequence comes from Rhizobium sp. LjRoot254, assembly GCF_964254105.1. Classification (NCBI taxonomy): domain Bacteria; kingdom Pseudomonadati; phylum Pseudomonadota; class Alphaproteobacteria; order Hyphomicrobiales; family Rhizobiaceae; genus Rhizobium; species Rhizobium sp. LjRoot254. The sequence goes on from NZ_CAXUSM020000001.1 coordinate 653,918, forward strand.
TCCTCAGCCTTTTCTCTTGTTATAGACGTCGAAATAGACGGCAAGCAGCAGGACCAGCCCTTTGACCAGCTGCTGGTAATCGATCGAGAGACCCATGATCGACATGCCGTTGTTCATGACGCCCATGATGAATGCGCCGATCACCGCGCCGGTGATCTTGCCGACGCCGCCGGATGCCGAAGCACCGCCGATGAAGCAGGCGGCGATGACGTCGAGTTCGATGCCGACGCCGGCCTTCGGCGTTGCCGAGTTCAGGCGGGCCGCGATGATCATGCCGGCGAGCGCCGCAAGCACGCCCATGTTGATGAAGGTCAGGAATGTCAGCCGCTCGGTATTGATGCCGGAAAGCTTGGCCGCCTTCTCGTTGCCGCCCATGGCGTAGATGCGGCGGCCGATCGTCGAGCGGTTGGTCACGAATGTGTAGAGCGCGATCAATACGCCCATGATGACCAGCACGTTGGGCAGGCCGCGATAGGTCGAAAGCTGGAAGCCGAGGAACACCGCGACGACGCTGATGATGCCCATCTGCAGCGCGAAAAACAGGAAGGGTTCGTTTTCCGTGCCGTGCGCCTCGTTCCGGCTGCGGCCGCGGAAGCCGTAATAAATGGCAAGGCCGACCAGGACCAGTACGACGATAAGCGCCAGATAGTTCTTGATCAGGCTGGTCGAAGGATCCGTGAACGACAGGAAGTCAGGAATGAATCCGGTCGAAAGCATCTGGAAGTCCTTCGGGAAAGGACCGAGAGGACGGTTCGACAGCACCAGGTAAGTCAGGCCGCGGAAGACGAGCATGCCGGCCAGCGTCACGATGAAGGCCGGAATCTTCTGATATGCGATCCAGTAGCCCTGTGCGGCGCCGGCAAGGCCGCCGATAATGAGACATAGCGGCACGACGATCGAGAAATGCCAGCCGAATTTCACCAGCATGATCGCCGATATGCCGCCGACGAAGGCTGCGATCGAACCCACGGAGAGATCGATGTGCCCTGCGACGATGATCAGCAGCATGCCCAGCGCCATGATGACGATGAACGAGTTCTGCAGGATCAGGTTGGTGAGGTTGACCGGCCGGAACAGCACGCCGCCGGTGATGATCTGGAAGAACAGCATGATGACCACGAGCGCGATCAGCAGGCCGTATTCGCGTATGTTCTTGCGGAAATATTCTCCGAAGCCCGGCTGTGATTTTTCGGTGATGGTATCGGAGACCATTAGTGCTTCTCCCCGGAGCGCATGATGGCGCGCATGATTGATTCCTGGCTTGCTTCTTCTTTGGACAGTTCGGCGACGATGCGACCGTCGTTCATCACATAGATGCGGTCGCAGGTTCCGAGCAGTTCCGGCATTTCCGATGATATCATCAGAATGCCTTTTCCCTCAGCGGCAAGCTGGTTGATGATGGTGTAGATTTCATATTTCGCGCCGACATCGATGCCGCGAGTCGGCTCGTCGAGGATCAGCACTTCGGGATTGGTGAACAGCCATTTCGACAGCACCACTTTCTGCTGGTTGCCGCCCGAGAGGTTGACGGCCTCCTGCATGATCGAGTGCGAGCGGATGCGTAGCCGGTTGCGATAATCGCTCGCGACCTTTCGCTCGGCGTGCTCGTCGATCACGCCGACATTCGCGACCTTGTTGAGGTTGGCGAGCGTCGTGTTGTGCATGATGTTGTTGATCAGCACGAGGCCGAGCTGCTTGCGGTCCTCGGTCACATAGGCAAGGCCGGCGTCGATGGCGCGCGGAATGGTGCTGACATCGACCGGCTTGCCGTGCATCAGCACCTCGCCGGTGATCTTGTGACCCCAAGCCTTGCCGAAGATGCTCATCGCGGTCTCGGTGCGTCCGGCGCCCATCAGTCCGGCAATGCCCACCACTTCGCCCGCCCGGACGTTGAGGTTCACATTATGCAGGAACTGCCGGTCGCGGTGGTTCTGGTGGAAGACGTTCCAGTTCTTCACTTCGAGCAGCATGTCGCCGATCGGCACGTCGCGCGGTGGATAGCGGTCTTCCATGTCGCGGCCGACCATGCCCTTAATGATCCGGTCTTCGCTGACGTCACCGGTATAGGCATCGAGCGTCTCGACCGTGCCGCCATCGCGCAGAATGGTGATCTGGTCGGCGACCTTGCGGATCTCGTTGAGCTTGTGGGAAATGATGATCGAGGTCATGCCCTGCTTGCGGAATTCCATCAGCAGCTTGAGCAGCGCGTCGGAATCCGTTTCGTTGAGCGATGCGGTCGGTTCGTCGAGGATCAGCAGCCGCACTTTCTTGGAAAGCGCCTTGGCGATTTCCACCAGCTGCTGCTTGCCGACGCCGATGTCGGTAATGAGTGTGGCAGGCGGTTCCTTGAGGCCGACCTTGGTCAGCAGTTCCTTGGTGCGGGCGAAGGTCTGCGGCCAGTCGATGACGCCATTGGTGGCGATCTCGTTGCCGAGGAAGATGTTCTCCGCGATCGACAGCAGCGGCACCAGCGCGAGTTCCTGGTGGATGATGATGATGCCGAGATGCTCGCTGTCGGAGATCGTCGAGAAACGCCGGGCTTCACCGTCATAGATGATCTCACCCTCGTAGGTCCCGGCGGGATAGACGCCGCTCAGCACCTTCATGAGGGTGGATTTTCCGGCGCCATTCTCGCCGACCAGGGCGTGAATTTCGCCTTCGCGGACCTTGAAGCTCACATCATCCAGGGCCTTGACGCCCGGAAAGGCCTTCGTAATGTTCCGCATTTCTAGAATTATATCAGTCATAACCTGCTGTTCCACCACGGATGATCCTGCATGGATCGGCCGGGGACTATAGGATTTCACTCCGGAAGTGAGAAGGGGCCTGCAGTTGAATGCAGGCCCCAGAAGATCGATCAACCGATCAGTTGTTGATCTGGTCTTCGGTGTAGTAACCGGCACCGACCAGGATGTCCTTGACGTTGGACTTGTCGGCTGAAACCGGCTTCAGGAGGTAGGACGGAACAACCTTGACACCATTGTCGTAAGTCTTGGTGTCGTTGATCTCGGGCTCCTTGCCGTTCATGATCGCATCGACCATGCCCACGGCGACCTTGGCGAGTTCGCGGGTGTCCTTGAAGACGGTCGAATACTGTTCATCGGCAAGGATCGACTTGACCGACGGCAGTTCGGCGTCCTGGCCGGTGACAACAGGCATGACCATGTCGCCCGAACCGTAGCCGACGCCCTTGAGAGCCGACAGGATACCGATCGAGAGACCGTCATAAGGCGACAGAACGCCGTTGACCTTCGCATCGGTGTAGGTCGAGGACAGCAGGTTTTCCATGCGGGCCTGTGCAACAGCACCGTCCCAACGCAGCGTGCCGACCTGGTCCATGCCCATCTGGCCCGACTTGATGGCGATATCGCCGGAGTCGATCAGAGGCTGAAGAACGCTCATCGCGCCGTCATAGAAGAAGAAGGCGTTGTTGTCGTCCGGCGAACCGCCGAAGAGTTCGACATTGTAAGGCTTCACGCCCGGGAACTTCGCCTTCAGGCCTTCGACGAGCGAGGTTGCCTGGAGCACGCCGACCTGGAAGTTGTCGAACGTCGCGTAGTAGTCGACATTGCCGGAATCGCGGATCAGGCGGTCGTAAGCGATGACCTTGACGCCAGCATCATGGGCCTTCTGCAGGATGTCCGACAGCGTGGTGCCGTCGATCGCAGCGACGATGAGAACCTTGGCACCCTTGGTGACCATGTTCTCGATCTGGGCGAGCTGGTTCGGAATATCGTCGTCGGCGAACTGGAGGTCAGGCGTGTAGCCGGCGTCCTTGAACAGCTTCTCCATGGTTTCGCCGTCGGAAATCCAGCGAGTGGAGGTCTTGGTCGGCATGGAAATGCCGACGGTGCCCTTGTCCTGCGCGAATGCCGGAGCGACAAACGCCGCCACGGACATAGCTGCAGCTGCGAGCAGCGATGTGATGAGTTTCATTAGGTTCTCTCCCTAGGTTGTAGTCAGCGGCGCGGCCCCTGTCCGGCAGCACCGGAGGTCGTCAGGATCATCGATTGCGCACCGCACACCTTTTCTAAGGTTTATGCGGTTGCGATCTCAAACGAGCTAGGTTTTCCTCCCACGCGCCGGTCGGCAAACTGCATTCAAATGCCGGTGACTGTCAAATGGAATCTTCAAAAAGTATTACTTTTCAAAAAAAACGTTAATGAGACCGGGGAAAACCCCGTTCGGCGGCCTTCCGAGCACGATTCCGGTAGGCAAACTACAGTAGAATCGCCTGTGAGGCCCCAGAGCCTTCCATTTATCAATGAAAGGCTCTCGGAATGGCCGGGACCAGTTCCGATCGCTATAGCACGTTGCCCGCGAGGAAAGGATGCCGATGCCGGTCTTTGGAAAATCGCTCTTCGAAACCGTGCTCGACGGACTGGAACCGGAGGAACGGGAAGAGGAAGATGCGGGCCCCGCGCGGCGGATGACGGGCCTCGGCGCCACGCTTCTTGCAAGCCTGTCCAATGGCGGTGAGCCGGATCGCGGTGATTTCGCCGATCTCTATTCCGATTACGGTGAAGGCTTGCCGGTCTTTCCCGTGGATGCGCAGCCGCCGGCATGGCTTGTGCGGCTATCCAAGGAAGAGATCACTCAGGATCTCGACCTCTCGAGTTGCAAATCGGATACCGACCTGCGGGAACGCCGCCGCTCATTCGCCCGCAACAATCATCCCGATGTGGTGCATCCCGATTATCGCGGTCCTGCAACGATCCGCATGACGATCGCCAACCGCCTGATCGACGACGCGATTTCTGCGCTGGGCTAGGCCTTGGGTGGCTCGTCGTCCTTGGCCGCTTCCGTTACAACGTCCTCTTCCTCCTCTTCGTCATCAGCGGGACGGACGGGCACCTCGACCTTGGGCGGGGGATTATAGCTCAGGAAAAGCGCATAGACGCAGTAGGCTGCCGCCGCACCCGAAAGAACGCCCCAGAAGCCGTCGCCATTGTAAATCTCGATTGCCGCCCAGCACGCGACCGATATGCAGATCGCCAGCCGCACGCCGAGCGGACGATAGAAATCGGCATCCGTATCGATGAGATAGAAGGGCTGCTTGTTTTTCTTGTCGGTCATCGATCCTCCGGGCGCTGCGATATCAGCCAATGACACTTTGATGCGCGGCGTTCAAGTCACTGCGGCGTGAATGAAACACCATATTCAAAAACCATGGATTAGAATGAATATTCCAAAAGTGAGAGATTGATCCGGTTGTTCCGTTTTGCTAGACCAGCGCAAATCAAATCCTAGGGAGAGCAAGATGACGGTAAGATTTGGCGTTCTCGGTGCGGGACGCATCGGCAAGGTGCATGCGAAGGCTGTCAGTGCCAATCCCAATGCGAAGCTCGTGGCCGTCGCCGATGCCTTCGCGGATGCCGCCAATGCGCTTTCCACGCAATATGGCGCGGAAGTGCGCTCGATCAGCCAGATCGAGGCAGCCAACGACATCGACGCCGTCGTGATCTGCACGCCGACCGACACACACGCCGATCTCATCGAGCGCTTCAGCCGCGCCGGCAAGGCGATCTTCTGCGAAAAGCCGATCGATCTCGATTCCGAGCGGGTGAGAACCTGCCTCAAGGTGGTGGAAGAGACCGGCGCCAAGCTGATGGTCGGCTTCAACCGCCGCTTCGATCCGCATTTCATGGCGGTTCGCGCTGCCATCGATGACGGCAAGATCGGCACCGTGGAGATGGTCACCATCACATCACGCGACCCGGGCGCGCCGCCGGTCGACTACATCAAGCGTTCCGGCGGCATCTTCCGCGACATGACGATCCATGATTTCGACATGGCGCGCTTCCTGCTCGGTGAAGAGGTCGCTTCGGTGTCTGCCCACGCGGCCGTGCTGGTCGATCCCGAGATCGGCGAGGCGGGCGATTTCGATTCCGTCACGGTGATCCTGGAAACCGCGAAGGGCAAGCAGGCGGTGATCTCCAATTCCCGCCGTGCCACCTATGGCTACGACCAGCGTATCGAAGTGCATGGCTCGAAGGGCGTCGTGTCGGCTGAGAACCAGCGTCCGGTGTCGATCGAGATCGCCAACGGCGACGGTTACACCCGCCCGCCGCTGCATGATTTCTTCATGACCCGCTACACCGAAGCCTATGCCAACGAGATCGCCTCCTTCATCTCGGCGATCGAAAAGGGCACGGCGATCAGCCCCTCGGGCACGGACGGGCTGATTGCGCTAGAGTTGGCCGATGCGGCGCTCGAAAGTGCCACGACGGGCAAGCGCGTCAGGGTAGGCTGAGTTGGCCCTTCCGCACGCTGACTAGGATTGCTGAAGACCCACAAATTTATGAAAGCCGCCCTTTGAGGCGGCTTTTTTGTCCGCACAGACAATCCGGACATCCGGAAATCGTTGCCGGCGCTCGGCCATGCACCGCCAAAGTTCGGCGCGAGAACACATTGCTCAACCTTGAGAAGCTCTCTTAATGTGAAATATACTTCTCTGATGTAGTCAACAAGGCGGTTGACTGTGGGAGATAGACTGTGACGCTTTTGATCCGTGCTGGCGATCTGCTTTTCAATCCCTCGGGAATTCTGTCGAGGAAGGGTTGGTGGCTTGGATTCGGCTGCATTGCGGTCGTGATTGTCGCGCTGGTGTATGTCTCCACGACCATTGCCCTCGATGTCCTCTCCGAGGTCAGCGCTCGAAATATCATCGCCTTCTATCGCTTCGCGGGCTGGATGCATTTTTTGCTTTTCCTGCTGCTGGTCTATCCGTTCTACGTCATATCCATAAAGCGTCGCCGCGATCGTGGAAGCAATGGATGGGACCTCCAACTCTGCCTCCTGCTCAATTTCGCTACCCTGGCCAGTTATGCCTTCGGGAACCAATGGGTGATCAACGTCGGCGGGGTTGGCTTCATATGGACGGAGCACCCCAAGATTGCCAGCTTGATCGTGCCCAGACCCGGCGTGGTTCTGCAGTACTTCTCTTATCTGGTCACTCTGGCCACCTTGGTGATGTATGTTCAACTGGGGTTCTTCAAAGGTCGCGAGAATGCCGGAATTGGCAGCGCCTCGACGATCGAACCATCCGTGTTCAGCAAAGCTGCAAGTTGGCTGTGGCAACTTCGTTACGACAGGCGCGCAGGCATGGCGGTCGTCGTCGCCGCGGTGTTGGGGTTGGCAATCTTCCTCTCAACACGGCAATGGTCCGATGAGATTGCCATAGGCAAGCCGCTGCCATCGAAGATCGAAGCCTTGATGGAAACAACGCTGTCCGGACATGAGGCGAGCGCCGGAACCCTTACCGTGCGTCTCCTGGCAACCGTCCGCAGTAAGCGTGGCAAGCAGTGCCGCTCGTTTTCGGTCAGCGGTGCCACGCCAACCGTGGCTGTGGCGTGCCAGCAGAAACGCGAATGGATCGCCACCTTTGCCATGGCTTCCAAAAATGAAAACGAAAGGAAAGAGAAACTGGCAGCTCATTTCAAGGCAATCGGCGCGACCATCCCGTTCTCGGAAGAGGGCGAACGCCTGGTATTCGGGCTTTAGCAAGGCTGAATGGATTCGTCGCCGATGGCGTTGCCTTTTCAGCGGCCGAGCAAACTGTCGAAGACCGGCAACCCGATCACGCCCGACATCAGGATCATCACGTAGACGATCTTGCGGAAAGTCTGCGGCGAGGCGAGATGGAAGACAGAGGTGCCAATCCAGGCTCCGGCAAGATAAGGTACGAGCATCAGCACCGCGACGCGAAACACGTGTGCAGTCAGCATGCCGTTCAGCGCATAGGTCGCGGCCGTCACCAGTGTCGTGAGGAGGGCCAGCGTGAACATGTTGGCACGCAGGTCCGAGGGCGTGATGTCCCGCGCCAGCCAGTAGATCACGACGACGATACCTGACAGTGCGGCCAGCCCGCCGAGGAAGCCGGACAGCGCGCCCACCATCATCGCGATCAGCAACGTTTCCCTTCCATGCCATTTGAGGCCGGCGGTGATCATTGCCAGCGCGGCAAACACCACGAAGGACAGGCTCCATCTGATCACGTCGGGATCGCCGTTGGCGGCGACCCATCCGCCGATCGGAATAATTGCGGAGACACTCAAGGCGATCGGTAGCAGGCGCCTGGCGCGCTCGACATCGAAATTGCGGATGACAGGGAGGCCTGCGACGATGAAATCGAAAACCAGAAGAGAAGCCACGGCCACCTTTGGACCCAGCGCCGCCGAGGCGATCGGCATGAAGATGAGCCCGCTGCCGAAGCCCGAAAAGCCGCGCGCAAGGCCGGCCAGGAAAGCCCCGGTCAATGCCGCGAGCATCATCGGCGCTTGGGCTTCTATGATCAGGCTCTGGAGAATTTCAGAAATTGCTGCGGTCCTTTGGGCGTCAGAGGGCTGGGCTGCTAGGGGATAGAAGGCGGCGCCGTGTGAGGCAAATGACTTTCAGTTATGGTTTGGCAACTCAAGTGAATGGCCGAATTCCTGCCAACGGACGGCTGTTTCGTTCAGTGCTGGTATTAGTATGACTTTTAATCGGAGAACGAACTGGATTTGCCGGAGAAATCGGTTAAACCTCTCGCCCGATATTCAGGGAGTCGGTCATGGATGAAGACAAGGTGAAATCCGCGCCAGCGAGCGGGGATCTCGACGAGCAGGCGCTGTTCTACCATCGTCACCCAAGGCCCGGCAAACTTGAAATCATGGCGACCAAGCCGCTGGGCAATCAGCGCGACCTGGCGCTGGCCTACTCGCCCGGCGTGGCGGCACCCTGCCTTGCGATCCGCGACAACCCCGACATGGCCGCCGAATATACGTCGCGCGCCAACCTCGTGGGCGTGGTTTCCAACGGCACCGCGGTGCTCGGTCTCGGCAATATCGGTCCGCTCGCCTCCAAGCCGGTGATGGAAGGCAAGGCCGTCCTGTTCAAGAAATTTGCCGGCATCGATGTGTTCGACATCGAAATCGATGCATCCGGCATCGAAGCCATGGTCAACACGATCTCGGCGCTTGAGCCGACATTCGGCGGCATCAATCTCGAGGATATCAAGGCGCCGGAGTGCTTTGAGGTCGAGCGGCAGCTCCGCGAGAAGATGAACATCCCTGTTTTCCACGACGACCAGCATGGCACCGCGATCATCGTGGCCGCCGCGATCCTCAACGGGCTCGAGCTCGCGGGCAAGACGCTCTCCAACGTCAAGATCGTTGCATCGGGCGCGGGTGCCGCGGCGCTCGCCTGCCTCAATCTTCTCGTCGAGCTCGGCGCCAAGCGCGAGAATATCTGGGTGCACGATCTGGAAGGACTGGTCTATGTCGGCCGGCCGGTGCTGATGGATCCGTGGAAGGATGTCTATGCGCAACCGAGCGACAAGCGGGTGCTAGCCGATTCCATCGGTGGCGCCGATGTGTTTCTCGGGCTGTCGGCAGCCGGCGTGCTCAAGCCGGAGCTCCTGGAATCGATGGCCGAGAAGCCACTGATCATGGCGCTCGCCAATCCGACGCCCGAGATCATGCCTGAACTGGCGCGCGCCGTGCGCCCCGATGCTATGATATGCACCGGCCGGTCGGATTTCCCCAACCAGGTCAACAATGTCCTCTGCTTTCCCTATATCTTCCGGGGCGCGCTCGATTGCGGCGCGCGCGAGATCAACGAACAGATGAAGATGGCGGCGGTCAAGGCGATCGCTGCGTTGGCGCGGGAGGAGGTCAACGAGGTTGCCGCCAAGGCGATCGGCGGCGAGACGCCGGTGTTCGGCCCCGATTACCTGATTCCGTCGCCCTTCGACCAGCGGCTGATCCTCCGCATCGCGCCCGCCGTTGCGCGAGCAGCAGAGGAAAGCGGCATCGCCTCGCGTCCGATCGCCGACTACGATGCCTATTTCGACCGGCTCAATCGCTTCGTCTTCCGCTCGGGCTTCATCATGAAGCCGATTTTCGCCGCAGCAAAGGCCGCGCGGAGCAAGCGGGTGATCTTCGCCGAGGGTGAGGACGAGCGTGTGCTGCGCGCAGCACAGGTGCTCAAGGAAGAGGATATCGGCCGCGCCATCCTGATCGGCCGGCCACAGGTGATCGAGACGCGCCTCAAGCGCTACGGATTGCGGATCCGGCCGGAGGAAGATTTCGAGATCGTCAATCCCGAGGCAGACCCGCGTTTCCGGGAGTATGCAGACCTTTATTTCCAGCTCGCCGGGCGCCAGGGCGTCAATCCGGAAGCCGCCCGCACCGTCGTGCGCACCAATGCCACGGTGATCGGCGCACTTGCGGTCAAGCGCGGCGATGCCGATGCGCTGATCTGCGGGGTGGAGGGTCAGTACGACCGGCATTTGCGCGATGTCGGCCAGATAATCGGCAAGCGGCCTGGTGTCTGCGCCTTCTCGGGCCTGAGCCTGCTGATTTCGCAACGGGGCGCCATTTTCTTCGCCGATACGTTCGTGACCGATAACCCGACCGCTGCCGAAATTGCGGAGATGACGATGCTTGCCGCCGAGGAGATGCGCCGCTTCGATATCGAACCGAAAGTGGCCCTGCTTGCACATTCGAATTTCGGCTCGCGCGATACCGAAAGTGGCCGGAAGATGCGCGATGCCCTGGCCCTTGTGCGCGAGAGCAAGCCTAGCCTCGAGATCGATGGCGAAATGCAGGGTGGCTCCGCGCTCAATGAAATGCTGCGCAAGCGGGCGCTACCCAATTCGACGCTGACCGGGGAAGCGAACCTGCTGGTATTTCCCAGCCTCGATGCCGCGAACATCTCGCTCGGCATCGTGCGCTCGATGATGGACGCGCTGCATGTCGGCCCGATCCTGCTGGGTGCCGCCCAGCCCGCGCATATCCTGTCGCCATCGGTCACCTCGCGCGGCGTGGTCAACATGGCGGCGCTGGCGGTGGTGGAGGCATCGACAGCGGGGTGAGTTCGCTGGGCCTTCCGGCTCGTTACTGCTCCACGCTCACCGTCACCGCGATCATCTCCGGCGAGCTGCCGACAACCATGCCAGAGACCGGTGCGGTATCGGCGTAGTCGAGGCCGGAGGCGATGCGGACATAGCGCTCGTCGGGGCAGATGAGGTTGGCGGGGTCGAAGCCAACCCAGCCGAGGCCCGGAACATGGGCTTCGGCCCAGGCGTGGCTTGCGGCGTCCATCGCGCTTTCGTCGAGCATGTAGCCCGAGACATAGCGCGCTGGCAGGCCCATCAGTCGGGCGGCTGAAATGAAGATGTGCGCGTGATCCTGGCAGACGCCGGCCTTGAGTTCGAGCGCCTGTTCGGCCGTTGTCTCGGGGCCGGTCACGTCTTTCTTGTACTCGACAGCATCGGTGATCGCCGCCATGAGGGCGTGCATCCTGGCGAGTTCGCCATCGCCATCTACCAATTTGACCAGTTCCCGCACCAGCTTGCCCGGCTTGGTCAGCGCCGTCTCGCGGCGGAAGAGCCAGAGCGGCACATAGCCGATATGCGGGCCGAACACGCCGTTGCGTTCCTCGGTCTCGACCTCGCCCATTGCCATGACGCTGATCGACGAGGCGCCGTCATTGACGCTGACCAGTTCGACGCGGTTGCCGAAATGGTCGCGATAGACGGCTTCGCGGCCGGCGCCGGTGACCGATGTCTGCCAGTTCAGCACATGCTGGCCCGGCCCATCCTGCGGGGTCAGCCGCAGCCGCTGGAGCGCGAATTCGACCGGCTCGGCATAGGTATATTCCGTCATGTGGCTGATCTTCAGGCGCATGTCTCAACTCACTTGTCACTTGTAGAAGCGGTAGCCTTCGTTGATCTCGGTGGCGAGCTTGTCGTTCGACAGGATGAAATCCTCGAGGAATTCATGCAGCCCGGTCTCCATGATCTGGTCGATGGAGGCGGTCAGCAGCATGTTGCGGGTTTTTGCGGCCGTCTCGTGCGCCGCCACCTGGCCCTTATAATCGCGTGCCAGATGGGCGAGATTGCTGTTGATCGCTTCGTAGCAGAAGGCGAGCGATCTCGGCATGCGGCGGTTGAGGATCAGGAAGTGGGCGATGTTGGCCGGCTTGTATTCGGACTCGTAGACCCATGAATAGGATTTGTGCGCCGAGACCGAGCGCAGGATCGACTGCCAGTGGAAATTGTCGATCGAGCCGCCGACATGCATCAGCGACGGCAGCAGCACGTAATATTTGACGTCGAGGATACGCGCCGTGTTGTCGGCACGTTCGGCAAAGGCGCCGAGCATCGCGAAATTGTGGATCTCGTCGCGCAGCTGCGTGCCGGAGAACATGCCGCGCATCAACGCAATGCGCCGCTTGATGACATCGATCACGTCGGGCAGGTTCGAATGCGCCACCTTCTTGGAGAGCAACTGGCTGAGCTGCAGCCAGCTCTCGTTGATGCTCTCCCAGGTCTCGCGGGTCAGCGCCGTGCGCACCATTCGGGCATTGTTGCGCCCATTTTCCATGCAATTGATCACGGAAGACGGGTTGGTCTTGTCGCGCAGCAGGAAATTGATCGCGTCCGCGCCGAGCACGCGATCGGATTTTTCGCCATAGACTTCGCGCACGCCGGCGCTTTCGAGCACGCCGCCCCAATCGTCCTCGGCATTGGCCTGGCGGATCAGGGACATGCGGAACCCGGCATCGATGAGCCGGGCGATGTTTTCAGCGCGCTCGAGATAGCGCGACATCCAGAATAGTCCGTTTGCTGTTCTTCCGAGCATGATCAGTCCTCCAGCACCCAGGTGTCCTTGGTGCCGCCCCCTTGGCTTGAATTAACCACCAGCGACCCCTCCTTCAGCGCCACGCGGGTCAGACCGCCGGGAATGATATGCACCTTGTCGGAGACCAGGACATAGGGACGAAGATCGACATGCCGGGGTGCGATACCCTTCTTGACCATGATTGGAACGGTTGACAGCGCCAGCGTCGGCTGGGCGATGTAGTTGCCGGGCTTCGCCCGGAGCTTCTCGCCGAAACTGGCGATTTCCTTCTTGCTCGCGGTCGGGCCGACGAGCATGCCATAGCCGCCGGAACCATGCACTTCCTTGACGACGAGGTCGGCGAGATTGTCGAGCACGTAGTTGAGGCTATCGGCTTCGGAGCACCGCCAGGTCGGCACGTTTTCTAGGATCGCCTTGCGGCCCATGTAGAATTCGACGATCTCGGGCATGTAGGAATAGATCGCCTTGTCGTCGGATATGCCGGTGCCCGGCGCGTTGGCGATGGTGACATTGCCGGCGCGGTAGACGTCCATGATGCCGGCGACGCCCAATGCCGAATCCGGCCGGAAGGTGAGGGGGTCGAGGAAGTCGTCATCGACGCGGCGATAGATCACGTCGACCGGCTCGTAGCCGAGCGTGGTGCGCATGCAGACCTTGCCGTTGATGACGCGAAGATCCGAGCCTTCCACCAGTTCCGCGCCCATCTGGTCGGCGAGGAAGGCGTGTTCATAGAAGGCGGAGTTGAAAATGCCGGGTGTCAGCACGGCGACGCGTGGCTTACCCTTGCAGCCGGGAGGCGCCAAGCTGTCGAGGCTCTGGCGAAGCTTGGTCGGATAGTCCTCGACAGGGCGCACCCGCACCTTCTGGAATAGCTCCGGAAACATCTGCATCATGGTTTCGCGGTCTTCCAGCATGTAGGACACCCCGGATGGCGTGCGGGCATTGTCCTCCAGCACATAGAACTGGTCTTCGCCGGTACGCACGATGTCGGTGCCGATAATGTGGGTATAGACACCGCCCGGCGGCTTCATGCCGATCATCTCAGGCAGGAAGGCTACATTCCTTTCGATCAGTTCGCGTGGAACGCGGCCGGCGCGGATGATTTCCTGCTTGTGATAGATGTCCTCGAGGAAAGCGTTGAGGGCGAGCACCCGCTGTTCGATGCCCAGCGCCAGCTTGCGCCATTCGGAACCTGAGATGATGCGGGGGATAAGGTCGAAGGGAATGATCTTTTCGGCGGCGTCTTCATGGCCGTAGACGGCGAAGGTGATGCCCGTCTTTCGGAAAATGCCTTCGGCATCCTGGGCTTTTGCCTGCAAGTGCCCTGGATCCTGCGCTTGAAACCATTCGAAGTATTTTTTGTAGGGTTCGCGCGGACTCCCATCCGCGCAGATCATTTCGTCGAAGGCCAAATTGTCGTTCCCCATTTTTATGCAGGCATTTGAAACCAATGTTGTTTGCAATGCAAGAACCATGCAGGATCGGGGAAGGCGAATTTTTGGTGTGTCGATGGGCCTGCGGATATGGCCGGTCTCTTGCGCCACCCAGCCGCGTGCTACAGCCGACCGGGGTTGGCAACTGCCGGCCGCCTGCGCTATCAAGTCCCGAGCGAGAAGGCCGCCATTAATCTCGAGTAATGGTGATCTTACTTGCCTGCATCCGCGTAAATGAGGGCATGAATGCAGATAGCGACATCCTTCACGGTGCCAGTGGACGGCGACCAAAGAAGCCGCGAGCGTCCTATATGACGCTTGCCGGCGATCGCGAACTGATGCCCTCGCCGGATGAAATCGCCGGCCTCCTCACACGCGTCGCATTGCATGAGGACAAGCAGGCATTCGCGGCGATCTTCCGTTTTTACGCACCCCGGCTGAAGTCGTTCCTGATCAGGCAGGGCTATGCCGAGAACGAGTGCGAGGATCTCGTGCAGGAGACGATGGTCAATATCTGGCGCAAGGCCGCCAGTTTCGATCCCGTGAAGGCAGGTGTCTCGACCTGGATTTTCACCATTGCCCGCAATCTCGGCATCGATCGCCGCCGCCGCGATGGGCGGGGCGGAACTCGGCGAGAACTCGAGACCTTCGAAGAGGTCGATCCCGATCCGACCGCTGAAGCGATCATGATCGCACGCCAGAGCGAGGTGAGGGTGAGGCAGGCGCTGACGCTGCTGCCGGCTGAGCAGGCCGCCGTCATTCGCATGTCGTTCTTCGCCGAAAATCCCCAGGCGGAAATCGCCAAAGTGCTGGGAATACCGCTCGGCACAGTGAAATCACGCGTACGGCTTGCTCTCCAGCGCCTGCGCCAGACTATGGAAGACAATCTATGACGACCGTTCACCAGACCAGCGAGGACCTGCTGCTGCGCTACGCAGCCGGGCAGTTGCGTCCAGCCCCGGCCCTGGTGGTCGCCAGCCATATTGCGATGTCGCAGTCGAGCCGCGCGATTCTTACCCAGTTCGAAAATGTTGGCGGCGCGCTCATCGAGGAACAGCCGATGGCGGAGCTCTCGGCCGGTCTCTTCGAGCAGACCCTTGCGCGGATCGGCGACAGCGTGCCCCAGCAATCCATCGCGAAAACATATGACTACAGCCATCTCGCCATGGGGGTTACCTTGCCGGAGCCGCTCACCAGGCGGAAGATCGGTCCGTGGAAGTGGCTTGGCCCGGGCATGCGCTTTGCCAGGATCGAGATGCCCGAGGATCCCGATCACAATCTGGTTCTTCTGCGCGTGCCTTCCGGCCGCGCGCTGCCGGAGCACAGCCATTCCGGCGAGGAATTCACTCTCGTCGTCAAGGGCTCTTTCCATGACGAAACCGGCCGTTACATGGTTGGCGATCTGATCGGCGAAGACGAGGAAACCGACCACACGCCCGTCGTGGATGAAGGCGGGGAATGCATCTGTCTCGCGTCCATCGAGGGACCGATGCGGATCAAGAGCTGGCTCGGCCGCCTTGCACAGCCCTTTATCGGCCTCTGAACACCTGACCAATTTAGTGGAGCAGACGTCGCGAATGCGCTTTGACGTTGCCTGGCGGCTGCGTTAGTTCTGGCGCACCTTACCCGCGACTCTGCGTCGCCCGTTCCCCGGAGCTTTCATTGTCTCTCGAGCGCATCGCGCCAGTCCTGTTCGTGCTTCTATGGTCGTCCGGCTGGATCGCGCCGGCCATAGCCGCCTCGCATTCCAGCGCCGAACTGTTCCTCTCCGTGCGGTTTGCAGGCGCGGCCGTGGCCTTTGGCGTGCTCAGTCTGGTTCTCCGTGCGCCTTGGCCGCGCGATCCGCGCGCCATCTTTCACGCGCTCGTTTCAGGTCTCCTGATGCATGGCGTCTATCTCGGCGGCGTCTGGTGGGCGATCTTTCATGGCGTACCGGCATCTGTCTCCGGCGTCATCGCCGCGCTGCAGCCCTTGATGACAGCGGCACTGGCGCCGATCATCGTGCGCGAAAGGCTGTCTGTCGTGCAGATCGCCGGCCTGCTGCTCGGCTTTGCCGGCATCATCATCTGCCTCATTCCCACATTCGAAGGCATCAGCGGTGATCTCTTCGCCAAGACTGCTTTGCCGGTCGCCGTCAATGTGGTGGCGATGAGTGGCGTGGTGCTCGGAACGCTCTATCAGAAGCGCTTCGTCACATCCGGCGACATGCGGACGACCGCCGTCTGGCAATATGTCGGCGCATTGTGCCTCGTCGTGCCGGCTACCCTGCTGGGCGAACCGCCGCGCTTCGATTTCAGCCTGCCGCTGATGCTCGTGCTGCTGTGGTCGGTGTTCGTGCTGTCGATGGGCGCGGTGGCGCTGCTGCTCTATCTGATCGGGCGAGGGCAGGTGTCGCGTGCGGCATCACTTATCTATCTCATGCCGCCGACCGTGGCGATCGAGTCCTTCATCTTCCTGGGCGAGCCCTTGGGGCCGGCCATGATTCTCGGCACCGTGGTCGTCGTGTTCGGCGTCTGGCTTGCCGGAAAGAAATCTCAAAGCGCGTCGTAAAGCAGTGTCGTTCGGATCGGCAGATGGTCGGAAGCGACGCGGGACAGCGGTGTCTCGTGGGCCAAGACCTCGGAAATCAATCCCGGCTGGTTGGGAATGATCCGGTCGAGCGCCAGGAACGGCAGGCGCGAGGGGAAGCTCGCTGCCGATGGCTGCAACGGGCCGAAAGCCGGGCTGAAGCTGTTGAGCGCGGATTTAACCCCGACGCGCCATTCGTTGAGATCGCCCAGCACCAGAGTCGGCCGCTGCCGGTCGCGGCGCATCAGGTCGACGATGGCGCGTGCCTGTTGTTCGCGCGAGCGCCTCAGCAGCCCGAAATGGGCTGCGATGATGCGAACGCCGCGTTGTTCGTCGAGATCGAGTTCCGTCACCAATGCGCCACGCGGCTCGAGCCCCGGCAAAGTCAATTCGTGGACATGGCTGACCAGGCCCTTGCGATAGAGCACGATATTGCCATGCCAGCCATGCGCGGCGGATGGCTTCGACAGCGGCACCGGCACCAGGCCGTATTCGTGCTCCAGCCGTTCGAGATTGAGCAGGCCCTTGCGCTCGCCGAAGCGGGTATCGACCTCCTGCAGCGCGATGATATCGGGGTTGATCTCGCCGATCACATCCACGATGCGGCCGGGATCGCGCTTGCCGTCGGTGCCGACGCATTTGTGGATGTTGTAGGATGCTACGACAAGAGCGCCGTCAGGGACTTCCGACTGCTGGTATTGCTGCCTGCCCCTGCTTCTGATGGCGTGGATCGCCGATAGGATCATGTGTTCAGCAACCTCGTTTGCAATGCAGTATCAACGCATCAGATCACAGATATGGCGAGCCGAGCCACAGAATTTTTTCCACCAGGCGCAGCAGGAAGGGCCGCCTGCGAAGGCCGTGCAGCGTGACCTCGGTCACATCGCGCATGGCCAGCGCGAACCGGTCCTCGAGCATGGATGCAAAGCCTGAATCGAGCACTTCGAGATCGACCTCGAAGTTGAGCCGCAGCGAGCGTGGATCGAGATTGGATGAGCCGACATAGGACCACTGGCCATCAATCGTCAAAAGCTTGGAGTGATCGAAGGCGCCGTTGACGCGCCAGATGCGGCAGCCGCCCTTCAGCACCTGGTCGAATTGCGCGGTCATGGCATGATCGACGAGCTTGAGATTGTTCTGCGACGGCAGCAGGATATCGATCTCCACTCCGCGCCGGGCCGCTGTCACCAAGGCGCTGATCAGTTCGCGATCAGGCAGGAAATAGGGCGACATGATGCGGATCGTCTTCTGCGCCACCGAAAAGGCGCCGATCAGCATCTTGTGGTTCGTCTCGATGCTGCCATCCGGACCGGAGGAGACGACGCGGGCAAAGATCGGGTCAGTGGCGGCAACAGTTACTTGCGGATCGCTGGCGGCCGCGAGTTTCTCGCCCGATGCAAAATGCCAGTCTTCTGCCGCGACGGCGAAAAGGTCTCCCACAACCGGGCCGGTGACGCGGAAATGGGTATCCAGGCTGCGGTTATCGCCATGGAATTCACGCGTGAACGCCTCGCGGATGTTCATCCCGCCGGTGAATGCGACTTCGTCGTCGATGACGATGATCTTCCGGTGCGTGCGCAGATTGGCATAAGGCAGGCGCAGGCCTGTGATGACCTTGCCGTTGAAGGTGAGTGTGTTGACGCCGCCCACACGCAGATGACGCACGATGCTCGGCACCGAATAGCGGGCGCCGACGGAATCGATCAGCACGCGGACCGCGACTCCCCGTTCCTTTGCCGCGATCAGCAGGTCGGCAATGCGCCTGCCGATGCGGTCGCGGTCGAAAATATAGGTTTCCAAGACGATGCTATGCCGCGCCTTTTCGATCGCTTCGCAAATCTGCGCATAGGCCTCATCCCCGTCATGCAGCATCTGGATGTTGTTGCCTGATGTGAGCGGAAAACGGGTGACGGTATCGCCCAGCATTTTCATCGGCAGGAATTGCGTCGAGAAACAGTCGGCGATCGTTTGGCGCGGCACGGCGGGACCGTAGAATTCCCGCCACAGCGCATGCCGCGCCGACCGCCGCGTGGCGAGCGCCGTATGCCGGATGCGGTTGACGCCGGCTACGGAATAAAAGATCGCGCCGACAATCGGCGACAGCAGGATGATACCGACCCAGCCGGTGGCCGCGCGCACATCCTCCTTGGTCATTGCCGCGTGAGATGCAGCGATGGTGCCGATCACAATCGACAGTGCCGCCAGGAAATGCGGCCAATAAGTGGAAAGGAATTCAATCATCTGCGCCTTGCTTGCAACCTTCTCCCACGCCTCAATCACAACGTCGGGGTGTTGGCGCGCTTTTGCAAGGACAATATGGCCGCTTTTCCGATCTCACGAAGAGCTTCCTATCGGTTCGCGCTATTTTCCGTCATTATCGCCGTCTTCATTGCGGCGCTCAATGTGAAGCTGCCCTATGATGTGGCCATGGGCTGACCGCCGTTTCAGCAACAACAAAAAGGGGCGGCCGATCGGCCGCCCCATTCGATTTGATGTCTAAGATCAATCAGCCGCGGCGATTGCCGGACTGGGCGCGGCGTTCGCCGCCCTGGCCACCGCCATTGTTGCTGCGGTTGCCGCCGCCATGGAAGCGCTTCTTGCCGTTGGCGGGCTTGCCATGATTGCGATTGTCCGGACCAGCGGCCGGTGTGCGCTCGCCATTGGTGGCAATATTACCATCCCCAGCGAAGCCTGCATGGCGGGCTGGCGAATGGCGGTTCTGGGCCTGCTTGGGAGCCTGGGCCGGACGCTTGGCGCCGTCGGCATGCTCCGCACGCACTGGGCGTTCGCCGCGCTCGTTGCGGGTATCGCCGGGGTAGCGTCCACCTGGATTGCCATCACGACGGCCCTGATCACCGCGATTGCCGCGATGCTCGCCGGCGCTCTCGCGAACCGGGCGGAATTCGCCGCCATTCAGTTCTTCGACCTCGGCGAAAGCCGACTGCGGACGGGTTTGACGCTCGCCGCGAGCCGGACGGTCACCGCGGGGCTCGCGGTTTTCGCGCGGTGCTCTCGGCTGTTCGTGTCCGGTCGGACGACGGCCGCGATGGCCTTCGCCGCCGCCTGCCTTCTTCTTTCCCTGGTATTCGGGACGCTCGCCGCCGGCAACGGGGATCGCGGTGCCAAGCAGTTTTTCGATGTCATAGAGCATCTTGACGTCTTCCGGCCCGCAGAACGCGATGGCAATGCCTTCGCGGCCGGCACGCGCCGTGCGACCGATGCGGTGGACATAGGATTCCGCCACGGTCGGCAGATCGAAGTTGAAGACGTGGCTGACGCCGGGGACGTCGATGCCGCGGGCGGCAACGTCGGTCGCTACGAGCACGCGGACTTCACCGTCACGGAAGCCCTTGAGCGCACGATCGCGCTGGCCCTGACTCTTGTTGCCGTGGATGGAGGAGGCCTTGAAACCCGAATGGGCGAGATGCGTCATCAGCTTTTCGGCACCATGCTTGGTCTTGGCGAAGACCAGCGACAGGCTGTCGGGGCTAGCGCGCAGCAGTTCCTTGAGAAGCTGGGCCTTGTGGTCGCGGCCGAGCACGAAGTGAACCTGCTGATCGACCTTGTCGGCGGCCTTGCCGGGAGGGGTCACGGAGACCTCGACCGGGCTTTCCATGTAGTTCTCGGCAATGTCGGCAATTGCGGCCGGCATGGTGGCGGAGAACAGCATGGTCTGGCGGCGCTTCGGCACCATCTTCACGATCTTCTTGAGATCGTGGATGAAACCGAGGTCGAGCATCTGGTCGGCTTCGTCGAGCACCAGGACGCGGGTCGCGGTCAGCGTAAGTGCACGGCGGTCGCAAAGGTCGAGCAGGCGGCCCGGTGTGGCGACGAGGATATCGACGCCGCGGCCGACGATCTGCATCTGCTTGTTGATCGACTGGCCGCCGACCACCGATGTGATCTTGAGCGGGGTCTTGCGGGTGAACATGTTGAGGCTGTCGCAGATCTGGTTCACCAGTTCGCGTGTGGGGGCGAGGATCAGGGCGCGGGCCGATTTCGGCTCGGCGCGGAGGCCTTCCTTCAGCAGCATCTCGATGATCGGCAGGCCGAAGGCCAGCGTCTTGCCGGTGCCGGTCTGGGCGAGGCCGACGAGGTCGCGGCCGAGAAGAAGATGCGGAATGGCCTGCGCCTGGATCGGCGTGGCGACTGTGAAGTTGTTGGCTTCGAGTGTGGGCAAAGTATGCTTGGAAAGTCCGAGCGTATCAAAGCTGGTCAATTTATATATGCCTTTCGGGGTACCAAACGGCTAGGCCGGAAAAGCACGATTGCTTCCCGGTTCGTCTGGCCCAAGAACCCCGCGTGATTTGGGAACTTGCTAGTTTCTGGATTATGCTTTCCGGCGCATTCGACCCTCGGCGAGGGTACCAACTAACGGCGCTTCACCTGTTACTTGCGATCTTTGGAGATCGCCCGGGCAGCTCACGCGGCGCCCTTGAGGGGAAAGCTGCGGCTCATGTCGTGTATTTGGCGGGGAAAGTCAAGGGGTTGCTTTTGCATATGCGAAATGCACTACCAGAGGTTCTTGCCGTCGATCACGTCGATGGGCACCGCGTCGAGGTCGAAATCGTCGAACAGCCGGGCGTTTACGGAGATCATCGGCCTGGCGCCATCGCCGGTCGCCCAGCCGAACGTCTCAGCGTATGTACTGCAGCCGCAGGCAGAGCAGAACTTGAACGCGACGGCCTTGGTATTCCAGCGATAGGTCGTTTCACATCTCGGCCGCTCCTGCAGCTTGAAGTTCTCCGGCTTGTAATAGGCCCAGAGAACACCCAGCTTGGAACAGATGGAGCATGTGCAACGTTTGACGCTTGTCGGTGCCATGTTGACTTCGAACTTCGTGGCACCGCAATGACAACTTCCCGTGAGCTTCATGTCACCTCCCCATCTCGTGACAATGAATGTACAGCGAGATGGTGCCAGATTTTGTCAGCATTGGAACGCAATCGACGAGTGACTGCGCTGTGCTTACAGAGACCATGGTCTGCTGGCGCTTACGTCGTCGCAAATCCTTGCGGAATACGGAATTGAATACTGCAAATGTAACACTGCGCGTCGATCCATTTCCGTCCAACGATGCGCTGAACGGGCTGTGGCGGGCAGCTTGGAGTTTGCGTGAGGATCGGGATTTCTCGGCCATTCTGTCGAGAAGCCTGGGACATATCGGGGCCTTTGCGGGCGACCAACTCGTCGGCTTCATCAATATCGCCTGGGACGGCGGCATTCATGCCTTCATATTGGATACATGCGTTGCGCCCGCCATGCGGCGGCGGGGAATTGCAACGCAGCTTGTCGAGAAGGCAACTGAGCTCGCACGAGACCGTGGAGCGGAGTGGCTCCACGTCGACTTCGAACCAGATTTTGCGGGGCTCTACCGAAAGTGCGGGTTTCGGTCGACGGAGGCTGGCGTCATCAAGCTAAGGTGACGCCAGAGCAGCCCGATCGGCTGTCTCGCCTTAGCACCTTTGTCACTCGGTGATCAGAAATCCGTCGCCACGCCCCCTTCTTCCTTGCGCTTGGCGACGAAGGCGTCGAGTTCTTCCTCGATCGACGGATCCAGCGGCGGGCGCTCGTAATGCGAAAGCGTTTCCTTGTAGATCTTGTTGGCGCGTTCGAAGGCCGTCGGGCTGCCGGCCTCGACCCAGGTCTCGTTGTTGCGCCAGTCGGAGATCAGCGGCGAATAGAAGGCGGTCTCGTAGCGGGCGAGTGTGTGCGGCGTGCCGAAGAAATGGCCGCCGGGGCCGACATCACGGATGGCGTCAAGCGCTAGCGCCTCATCCGACACATCGAGAGGCTTGAGGAATTCGGCGACCATCTGCAGGAGGTCCACATCGAGGATGAATTTCTCGAAGGACGCGGTCAGGCCGCCTTCGGTCCAGCCGGCCGAATGCATGACGAAATTACCGCCGCCCTCGACCACGCCCCAGAGCGAGAAGACCGACTCATAGGCTGCCTGCGCGTCGATCGTGTTGGCGGCATTGGTGTTGGAAGTGCGGTAGGGGAAGCCGTAGCGGCGGGCGAGCTGGCCGCCGGCAATCACGGCCTTCATGTATTCCGGCGTTCCGAAGGCGGGGGCGCCGGTCTTCATGTCGACATTGGAAGTGAAGCCGCCATAGCCGGCCGGGGCGCCACGTCGCACCATCTGGGTAAAGGCAATGCCGCAGAGCGCCTCGGCATTCTGCTGTACCAGCGCGCCCGCGACCGTCACCGGGGCCATGGCGCCAGCGAGCGTGAACGGCGTCAGGATGACCGCCTGGTTGCGCGAGGACATTTCGATGATGCCCTGCAGCATCGGTCCATCGAGACGAAGCGGAGAGGAGGAATTAATGATGGTGAAGAGCGAGCACTCGAGTTCCAGCTGCTCGTGGGATATGCCACGGCCGATGCGGGCCATCTCGATGGCGTCGGTGTTGCGCTGCTGGCCGAGCGAATAGGCATGGAACGGTTTGTCGGTCAGCTTGATGAGATCGGAAATGCAATCGAGATGACGCACCGAGGCGTGGATGTCGACCGGCTCGACGGGGTAGCCGCCTGTGGCGTGGATGATGTCGTAGGACTGGGCGAGACGCAGGAAATCGCGATAGTCCTTCTGGTTGCCGGTGCGACGGCCGCCTTGCAGGTCTGAGCAGAATGGCGCGGAGGCAACCTGGGCGAAGACCAGGTTGTTGCCGCCCATCTCGACGCTCCGGATGGGATTTCGGGAATGCAGCGTGAATTGCTTGGGCACCGAAGCGATCATGTCGAGGATGAGGCCACGGTCGAAACGGACGCGGTCGCTGCCGGGTGTCACCTGCGCGCCTGCGGCCTTCATGCGCTCGCGCGCCTCCGGCAGCATGATGTCCATGCCGATTTCCTCGAGCACGGTGAGCGAAGCATTGTGGATGGCCTCGATCTGGTCGGCGGATAGCAGTTCGGTGTGCGGGCGGGTGTTCGTCAGGTTGAGATAGGAGGAGCCGCTGGCCTTGCGGACACGATCGCCACCGCGTCCGCCCGGGCGCCTGCGCCGCGTGCCGTCGCCGGCATTTTCCTCGTGAATGATTGCAGCCTGTGTGCCCTCGACGCTCATCTGATGCCTGTCTGATTGGAATGGATTTGTATATACATAATAGTAGCAAATCGGGCGCAGGAAAGCACCTGCCAAAACGACAATTTGCACAATCAGGTGACGCTGGGAGAAAAGGCCTTGTTCTCTGCGCGGCAAGGTCGGTTACGGCGAGGTTTTACCCGTCATGGTTAACCAAATGTTCAAGCCCGGAATGCTAATGCTCTCAGGCTCGGGGATCCGAGGGTTCGGGGTGTCAGTTGATTTATTACCGGGATCCATTGCTGGATACGATCTGCGACCGAATCTCGGATTTGGACCGCCCGGCCTATGTGAAGAACAGCGAACGCGTCTTCGTCGCCGCCAACCAGGCCCTGGCACAACTCTTCAACCTCAATGTGAGCGATCTCGTCGGCACAGGCCCGGGCGAATATTCGGAAATCGAGGCGCTGATCGATCTCGAGGACAAGGAACGCAGCTGCATCGTCTTCGGTGAAGACCAGCGGGCGCTGCATTCCGACCCGTTCGGCAAGGGCCGGTTCATCATCGAGATCGAACGCTTCACCCTCGCCGATGGCCAGAGCTTGCTGTATTGCGTGTTTAACCCGCAAGGGTCGATCACGATGCCCGGCGACGGCGACAAGCCGGCCCCCGTGAAGCTGCATGTCGTTCCGCCGCCGCTGGCGCCGGTAGCGGCCATGGGCGGACTGACGGGTGAACTCGCCGAACATATTGTCGACGGCCTGGTGGCCGGCATCTGCATCTACGACCGGGACGACCGGCTGGTCTATTTCAACCAGAAGCTCCAGGATTTTTATGCGCCGCTGATCGGCGAATTGAAGCTCGGCGCGACATTGCGGGATGTGCTCTCGCGACTGGCCGACGACAATATCCGCGCGCATCCTGACGACCCCGAACTCAACGCCTCGACCCGCGATCGATGGGTCGCGCAAAGAATTGCTCTTCAGCGCGTGCCCGAGAGCACGGACCTGATGCCGCTGTCGAACGGCAAGTGGCTGCAATGCGTCAACCGGCGGCTGCCGGACGGCACGTTCATCGGCCTGAGGGTCGACGTGACCGAGATGAAGGACCAGGAGCAACTGCTCAAGAACCATATCGAAGAGGCAGGCCTTTATCGCGAATTGCTCAACCGGCTGCCGGTCGCGGCTTTCGCGCGCGGACCGGACCAGCGGCTGCATTTCATCAATCAAGCCTATGCCGATCTTTTCGGTCGCAGCTACGACGAACTGGTGGGCAGCGACGAGTTTTCGCTTCTGGGCGACTATGCGCAGGAAGTCTGGGAAGCCAATCGCAACACGCTCGAACATGGCGTGGAATACGAGCAGGAAGAAGAGACACCGGTCGCGGGCGGGCGCATCGCCGCCACCATCGTCAAGACCGGACGCATGATCAGCGAGAACAAAAAACCATATGTCGTGGGCACGGTGATCGATATCTCAGCGATCCGTCAGCGCGAGATTCTGCTGCAGCAGGCCAACGAACGGGCCGAACTTATCACGCGTGACCTCGAGAACATCGTCTCGTCCATTGATGTCGGTTTGATCGTTCTCGACAGGGACCTCAACATCCAATTGATGAATGACGCCTACAAGTCCAGAATCTGGGGCGCCATAGGTCAGGAGGCCTGGGAAGGCGATGTCATCGGCCGGCCGTTCCGCGATCTCGTCGTCAACATGTTCGAGACGGGGCAGCAGCCGGAAGGCGAGGATATCGACACCTATTACAACAAGCGGGTGGATGAGATACGCGGCGGTCCGCACTATCGCGAAAAGGCTTTCGACAGCGGCAATGTCATTCTCTATTCGGGCATTCCGCTCACCGACGGCAAGCACCTGCTGTGCTATGTTGATCTCACCGAACTCCGCGCGAGGGATCGCGAGGTGATCGCAGCGCATGAGGAGGCCGACCGCGCCTACAAGCTCGTGCTGAGCGCGACCGATACGATGCCCGAGGGCCTCATGGTGCTCGAAGGCGACGAGATCGTGCTGACCAATCGCAGCCTTGCCCAATTGCTCAATGTGCCGGAGGAGATGCTCGAGCCCGGCCAGACATGGGAGGCCTGCTATCGGGCGACGCTCAGGCAAAACCGCGATTACGACCCTGTTATGGAAGAGGAGAATGCCGCGCGCTTCCGTGAAGCCGTCATCGGTCGCAAGAGTCCTTCATACGATTTTCCGCTCAATGATGGTCGGTGGATCCATCTCGAAATGCGCGCCAAGGACAATGACCAGACGGTGATCATCTGCAGCGACGAGACCAAGGTCTTCCAGCGCGAGGCGGAACTCAAGCGCCTGGTCTCCAAGGCCGAGGCGGCCGATCGGGCCAAGTCGGAGTTTCTCGCCAATATGAGCCACGAGATCCGGACGCCGATGAACGGTATTCTCGGCATGACGGAACTCCTGTCGAAGTCCGCGCTCGATACGCGCCAGAAGACCTTCACCGACATCATCATGAAGTCGGGCTCGGCGCTGCTCACCATTATCAACGACATCCTGGATTTCTCCCGTCTCGACGCCGGGCAGATGCAGTTGAAGCTCTCGTCCTTCGATCCTATCGAGGCGGTCGAGGACGTCGCAACGCTGCTTGCCTCGCGCGCGGCCGAGAAGGACATCGAACTCATCATCCGCCGCAAGGGTGATGTGCCGGCGATGGTCAGCGGCGATGCGGGGCGTTTCCGGCAGATCGTTACCAACCTCATCGGCAATGCCGTGAAGTTCACCGAGAGCGGCCATGTGGTAGCGACCATTGCGGCATGCGCAGCTGACGATGGCACAGTGACGTTGGATGTCGTGGTGGAAGACACCGGCATCGGCATTCCCGCCGACAAGCTGGAAACGATCTTCCAGCAATTCTCCCAGGTCGATGGCTCATCCACGCGCCGTCACGAGGGCACCGGGCTTGGCCTGGCGATTTCCGAGAGGCTTGCCCGCATTCAAGGCGGCACGATTTCCGTTGCAAGCATCGAAGGTCAAGGTTCGACCTTCACCCTGTCGCTGCCGCTCACGGTTGCCGCCGGCCATGGCCGCAGGAAGCCGCTGCCGATCAATGTGGAAGGTGCGCGCATCCTCGTCATCGACGACAACGAGGTCAATCGCACCATTCTCCTGGAACAGGTGACGGAATGGGGCTTCGAAGGCGTGGCCGCGCCCGATGGCGCCACGGGTCTCTCCATCATCGATGCCGCGCGCGACCACGGCCTGTGTCTCGATGTCATCATCCTCGATTGCCAGATGCCGGAAATGAACGGCATGGAAGTCGCCCGCCGGATACGGGCCAACCCCGCAAACGACGCGACCGCTATCATCTTCCTGACCTCGGTCGATATCATGGACAGCGAGGACAACCTCTCCGATCTCCGCGTACAGGCCCATCTGATGAAGCCGGCGCGTTCGGCGATCCTGCGCGAGACGGTGATCGACGTGATCCGCGGCAACCGCATAAAGTTGGGGACTACTGTTGCTCCCGTGGCACGTATGCGCGCGACACCGAGGTTCGAAGCGGTCGCGCCGCAATATTTGCCACCGGCGGCCATCCCGACCCCGGCAGTGCCTGCGGCGACGCTCGGTGGCGTCGATGTGCTGGTCGCGGAGGATAACGAGGTCAACCGCATCGTCTTCAGCCAGATTCTGGATGCGGCAGGCGTTGCCTATCGCATCGTCACCAATGGCGCGGAAGCGGTCGAGGCCTGGAGCGCTGAGCGTCCATCCCTCATCCTGATGGACATTTCCATGCCCGTGATGAACGGGTTGGACGCATCCAAGGAAATCCGCCGCATCGAGACCGGCTCCGGCGAGCACATACCGATCATCGGCGTGACCGCACATGCGCTCGATGGCGACAGGGAAATGTGCGTCGCCGCCGGCATGGACGATTACATTACCAAGCCGATCAGCCCCGAGCGGCTTGAGGAAAAGATCCGCCTCTGGGTGGGATCGGACAGTAAGGCGACCGCTTCGTCAGCCGGCTGACCCCACGTCACGGCCACCGCCAGAATCTCAGCTTCCCCCCTTACTTTGCCGGGAAAATAGGTTAGAAGCGCCTTTCAAGTCGATCGGCCGCATGAACGGACTATGCCATGGTAATGAATAACAGTGATGACAGCTTCATTCGCGAAGTGAATGAGGAACTGCGCTCCGAGCAGATACAGAATGTCTGGAAGCGTTTCCGGCCGCTGATCATCGGCGTCGCCGTGCTGATCGTGCTGGGCGTGGCCGGTGGTGCGCTGTTCGAATGGTGGCAGGCGCGGGAATCCTCCGCATCCGGCGACCGGTTCATCAATGCGGTCAAGAATGCAAGCGCCGACAAGTCCGACCAGGCGATGAAGGAACTCGAAGCGCTGAGCAAGGATGGCTTCGGCGCCTATCCGGTGCTGGCGCGCATGCGGCTTGCGACATTGAAGGCCGACAAGGGTGACGCAAAGGGCGCCATCGCCGATTTCAACGCGCTTGGCCAGGATGCGGCCGTGCCGGGCCCTGTGCGCAATGCCGCCAAGCTTCGCGCCGCGTGGCTGATGGTCGACAACAGTTCCTATGGAGAACTTGCCAGCGCCGTGGAAGAACTCGCTGCCGCGTCGTCGCCGGTGCGCAACAGCGCCCGCGAAGTGCTCGGCCTGTCCGCGTTCAAGGCCGGCAACTATGCCAAGTCGCGCGAATGGCTCCAACTGGTGCTCAATGATGCCGATGCCTCTGGAGGCGCCAAGACGCGTGCCCGGACGGTGCTGGCACTGATCACTGCCAGCGGCAAACTGTCCTGAATGCCAAGAACCCTGTCCCGGAGAGCGGCATGACTTTTACAGTGGCGATCGTCGGGCGGCCGAATGTCGGCAAATCCACCCTGTTCAACCGGCTGGTCGGCAAGAAGCTGGCGCTGGTTGACGACCTGCCGGGTGTCACCCGTGACCGCCGGCCGGGCGATGCGCGCCTTGTCGACCTCAGGTTCCGCATCATCGACACGGCCGGTCTCGAAGAAGCGCATGAGGACTCGCTGGAAGGCCGCATGCGCGCCCAGACGGAAGCCGCGATCGATGAGGCCGACCTGTCGCTGTTTCTCGTCGACGCCAAGCACGGCCTGACGCCCCTCGACAATACTCTGGCCGAGATGCTGCGCCGTCGGGGAAAACCTGTCGTGCTGGTCGCCAACAAGTCCGAGGCGAAGGGTTCCGACTCCGGTTTTTACGATGCCTATACGCTCGGGCTCGGCGAACCCTGCCCGATCTCAGCCGAGCACGGCCAAGGCATGATCGATCTTCGCGATGCCATCGTCGCCGCCATCGGCGAGGAGAAAGCCTTTGGCGACGAGGATATCGCCGAGACCGATGTCGATGTCCGTCCGACCGAAGAAGAACTCGACGACGAGAATTACGAGCCGGTCTATGACGAGACTAAGCCGCTTCGCATCGCCGTCGTCGGTCGCCCGAACGCCGGCAAATCCACGTTGATCAACCGCTTCCTGGGTGAAGACCGGCTGCTGACCGGCCCCGAAGCCGGCATCACGCGTGATTCCATTTCCGTCGAATGGAAGTGGAAGGAACGCACGATCAAGATGTTCGACACAGCTGGCATGCGCAAGCGGGCAAGGGTGGTAGAGAAGCTCGAAAAGCTGTCGGTCGCCGACGCGCTGCGCGCCGTGCGGTTCGCCGAGACCGTCATCATCGTCTTCGACGCGACGATCCCGTTCGAGAAGCAGGATCTGCATATCGTCGATTTCGTGGTCCGGGAAGGCCGCGCCTGTGTCCTCGCCTTCAACAAATGGGACCTCATCGAAGATCGCCAGAAGGTGCTCGCGGATCTCCGCGAAAAGACCGACCGCCTGCTGCCGCAGGTGCGCGGCATCCGCGCCGTCACCGTTTCGGGCGAGACCGGAGAGGGGCTCGATCGGCTGATGCAGGCGGTGATCGAGGCCGACAAGATCTGGAACAAGCGCGTCTCGACCGCGAAGCTCAATCGCTGGCTCGAGTTCCAGACCCAGGGCCATCCGCCTCCGGCCGTATCGGGCCGCCGCATCAAGCTCAAATACATGACGCAGATCAAGTCCCGCCCACCGGGCTTCATCATCTCCTCGTCGCGGCCGGAAGCCTTGCCCGAGAGCTACACGCGTTACCTGATCAACGGGTTGCGCGACGATTTCGGCCTGACCGGCGTGCCGATCCGCATATCCTACCGCGGCACGGTGAACCCGTTTGAGGGCAGAGCCAACAAGCGGAAGTGATCACTGCCACGGGATGCGTGGGCAATCGTAGAGCGCGATCATAGCGTCGTTTGAGATCAGGTACATCGGCTCGGCGATTGCCTGGGCGATGAGCAAGCGGTCGAACGGATCGCTGTGAAAAGGCTCCAACTGATCGACCGTGGCGGCGTGCTGCGGCGTCACAGATAGAAACTGAAAATGCATTTCTTCGAAATAACCAGCTGCTTCGGCACCGTTAAACGGCGGTGAGTCATTCCGCTTCAACTTGAATTTTGTTGCGATCTCGAAGATTGAGATCGAAGATATGAAGACGTCCTCAGGCGTCTCATCGATTTCTTTCCTTATATGCGCGGGGATCAATGATGGCTTGGTAAGAACCCAGATCGCGACATGGGTGTCCAAAAGCAGCCTCACTCATCCTCTCCATAGAATGCCTTAGCGATTTCTTCGTTCGAAGCATTGAAATCCTCAAGGGACATCGGAGGATATTTGCCCTCCAGAAAACCCATGCGTTTGCGCGGCGGCTTCTCGCTAGACACGGCCACCAGCTTCGCCGCCGGCCTCCCATTGCGCGCGATGATCACCTCGCGTTCGGCGCCGCTTTCCACAGCATCGACGAGCTTAGAAAGGTTTGTCTTTGCATCCAGCATGTTGACGACAGGCATCGCTATTATCCTTAGCTAATTCTGACTAAGGATAATACATGGCAATGGAAATTGCAATATCTTCACTCCGCCGGCAATGTGATCCCGTTCGCCCGCATCACGTTGGTTAGGAACTGGCGTGTCGCCGCCTCCCAGGTGAAGCTCTCGGCTAACGTGCGCGCCGCGGGCCGCGATGCAGTCAGCGCCCGCAGGCAGGCCGTGCGCAGATCCTCGTCCAGCGCGCCCGCTTCCGGATGGCTGCCGAGGATATCGGCGGGGCCGGTGACCGGGTAGGCTGCGACCGGCACGCCGCAGGCGAGCGCTTCAAGAATGACATTGCCGAACGTGTCGGTCTTGGATGGAAAGACGAAGACATCCGCCTGGGCATAGGCTTCGGCAAGTTCCGCGCCGAATTTGGAGCCGATGAACAGTGTGTCCGGATAGAGCCTTTCGAGCTTTTCTCGATCGGGGCCGTCGCCGATGACGATCTTGGAGCCGGGCAGATCGAGTTCGAGGAAGGCGGGTATGTTCTTTTCCACCGAGACGCGGCCCACCTGCATGAAGATCGGGCGGGTCAGCCCGAACGGCTTTTCCTCGAGGGGCCTGGGCGCATAAAGCGTAGGATCGATACCGCGCGTCCACCGCATGAGGTTGCGGAAGCCCCGGCCCGAGAGCTCGGTTTCCAGGCTTTGCGTCGCCACCATGCAGACATTGCCGGCATTGTGGAACCAGCGGACCATCGAATAGAGCAGGCTCTGCGGTAGCGGCAGGCGCGCCGAGACATATTCCGGAAAGCGCGTGTGATAGCTGGTCGAGAAGGGCATCTTGTGCGACAGGCACCAGCGGCGGGCGTAGAAGCCGAGCGGTCCTTCCGTGGCGATATGCACGAAGGACGGCTGGAAGCGATCGATCGCGGCAGCGACCGTTTTGTAACGCGTCAGCGCGATACGTATCTCGGGATAGGAGGGCAGGGGAATGTTGCGGAACTTATCCGGCGTCACGAGCATGATCTCGTGGCCCATGCGGCGCATCTCTTCGATCGTATTTTCAAGCGACCGGACAACGCCATTCACCTGAGGATGCCAGGCATCCGTGACTACAGTGATTCTCGCCATGCGATGGCTGCGCCCCGTGTCAACTGTCCCGACTCACTCGCGGAACACCCCGTCGAGGAGGCTTTTCTTACGATTTTGTTACAGGCTTATGACGGTCAAAGGCCGAGCTTTTCCCTGGATATCAGCGCGCCGGGCTGGCCGATCACCGCCGATGCCAAGCGGGCGGCGAACCGGGCGGAGTCCGATGGGCTGTCATCCGCCGCGAGCCGAGCAAGATAACCGCCATTGAAGCTGTCGCCGGCGGATGTCGTATCGACCACCGCGGCGGGTGGATGGGCGGGGATGTGGATGACGGTTTTCTGGTCGGAGATCGTGGCACCCTTGGCGCCATCCTTGACGATAACGGAAGCTACGCCAAGTCGATGATATCGCTCGATGGTCTTTTCGACCGAGCCGTCGCCGAAATGGGCGGCCTCGTCGTCGAAGCCGGGCAGAACGATCGACGCCGTCGCGGCAGCGGCTGAAATCGACGACAGCATTTCCTGCTTGTCCGCCCACAGGCGCGGCCGGATGTTGGGGTCGAATGCAACTGTCTTGCCGCCGTCGCGCGCAGCCTGCATCAGTTCAAGCAGCGTCTTGCGTGCCTCCGGTACCAGGATCGCAAGCGTGATGCCGGAGAAGTAGATCACATCAGCCGCATCGATCGCTGCTCGCAGCGTTTCCCTGTCATCCGCCAGTTGCCGGGCGGCTGATACGCTGCGCCAATAGCTGAAGCTGCGCTCGCCCTGGTCGAGATGGATCATGTAGAGGCCCGGCGCCTTTCCAGGCAGACGGCGGATACGGCCGGTCTCGACGCCGGCCGATGCCATGAATTCCAGCATTTCGCCCGAGGCACGATCGTCGCCGAGCGCTGTGAAATACTCGACGGCCCAGCTCTCGGGGAGAAATGCGCGGGCATACCAGGCGGTGTTGAACGTGTCGCCCGCGAACCCTTTTCGCATCATGTCGCCGCCGAGGCTTGCGAGTTCGATCATGCATTCGCCGATCGACAGGAATCTGGGCATGGAAACTCCATTGAAATCCGGATGTTGAAGCTGATGCCCGTTTACGGAATCGCGGGCAGCCGGTAAAGGGGATAGACCATTGATGGAGATTTCCGCATGAGCGTTAAGACGACCGCCATTTCAGGGGGCAAGGATTGGTGGCGCGGCGCCGTAATCTATCAAATCTATCCCAGATCCTTCCAGGATTCGACCGGCGATGGCAGCGGCGACCTGAACGGCATCACGGGGCGACTCGAACATGCCGCCTCGCTCGGCGTCGATGCCATATGGCTGTCGCCCTTCTTCAAGTCGCCGATGGCCGATATGGGCTACGACGTGTCGGATTATTGCGATGTCGATCCGATGTTCGGCACGCTCGCTGATTTCGACACCCTGGTCGACAAGGCGCATCGGCTCGGCCTGAAGGTGATCATCGACCAGGTCATATCGCACACATCGGACCAGCATCCGTGGTTCAAGGAGAGCCGCGTCAGCCGCGAAAATCCGAAGGCCGACTGGTATGTCTGGGCGGACCCGAAGCCGGATGGCACGGCGCCCAACAACTGGCTCTCGATCTTCGGCGGGCCGGGATGGGAATGGGATGGCGTGCGCCGGCAATACTACATGCATAACTTCCTGACCTCGCAGCCGGATCTCAATTTTCACAATCCCGACGTTCAGGACGCGGTGCTGGACACGGTGAAATTCTGGCTCGAGCGCGGCGTCGACGGCTTCCGCCTGGACACCGTGAACTTCTATTTCCACGACAAGCACCTGCGGGACAATCCGCCGCTCGATGGCAGTTTGAAGGGCGGCACCGCGGATGCGCCGGACACCAATCCCTACGGCATGCAGCACCATCTCCATGACAAGACCCAGCCGGAGAATGTCGCATTCCTGAAGCGTCTCCGGAGCCTGCTCGACAGATACGAGGCCCGCGCAACCGTCGGCGAGGTGGGCGACGGCTACCGTTCGCTCTCCACCGTCGCAGCCTATACGACCGGCGGCGACAAGCTCAACATGTGCTACACGTTCGATCTTCTGTCGCCGAATTTCACCGCCGACCACATCCGCAACTGCGTCACGGCAGTGGAAACCCAGTGCGTAGATGGATGGATCTGCTGGGCGTTCTCCAACCATGACGTGATGCGCCATGCGAGCCGTTTCACGGCCGATGGCGATGATCCGGCGCGCATCGCCAAGCTGGCGCTGACGGTGCTTTCGACATTGCGTGGTTCGATCTGCCTCTACCAGGGCGAGGAACTCGGCTTGTTCGAAGCCGATCTCGCCTTCGAGGACCTCAGAGATCCTTATGGCATCCGCTTCTGGCCGGCGTTCAAAGGCCGCGACGGATGCCGCACGCCGATGGTCTGGGATGCCGGCATGCCGTTTGCCGGTTTTTCGACCGTCAAGCCGTGGCTGCCCGTGCCGCCCGCCCATGCCGCGGTTGCCGTCGACAGGCAGGACAAGCAAGCGGGATCGGTGCTCTCGCACTATCGGCAGATGCTGAAGCTGAGAAAGGCGCATGGTGCGCTGATCGATGGCGACATCGCATTCCTGGCGACCAACCAGGACCTTCTCGCGTTCACCCGGACGAAGGGCAAGGACACGTTCCTCTTCGTTTTCAACCTGACGCGCGAAACCGTGCAGTTTGCCGTTCCATCCGGCCTCGATGGGATCTCTGCTTTCGCTATTCCGGGCTTCAATCCGGATTTTGACGGCAAGGTGGTGAGCCTCGCGGGCATGGACGCATTCTGCGGGAAACTTTAAGACTTCTTCACGAAATCTCCGCAATGTTCCGGGATGGATGGCTTCCCGCCATCGCTTCCCGGATTTTCCATGCGCCTTTTCCTGTCTGCTTCGCTCGCTCTTCTCTCAGCGACACATTCAATCGCGGAGGCACAGGAAAAACCCAGGCAGTTGGTGATCATCTCCTTCGATGGCGCCCACGACAACAAGCTCTGGGATCGTTCGCGCAAGCTCGCAAAGAAGACCGGCGCGCATTTCACGTATTTTCTGTCCTGCACATATCTGGTCAATCCGAGGGATCGGCACGCCTATCGCGCGCCGCACCAGAAACCGGGTCGCTCCAATACCGGTTGGGCGCAGAGCGTGCCTGAGATCCAGACACGGCTCGGCAATATCTGGCAGGCGCATCTCGAAGGCCACGAGATCGGCTCACATGCCTGCGGCCATTTCGACGGCAAGACCTGGACCAAGGCTGAGTGGAGACAGGAATTCAACGACTTCGACAAGGCGTTGCTCGGAGCATGGAAGAACAACGACTTCGCCGAGTTCGAGCCAAAGGAATGGGCGGATTTCGTCGAGAACGATATCAAGGGTTTTCGGGCGCCTTACCTCTCCACCGGCCCGGGACTGCTGCCGGCGTTGAAGGCCAAAGGCTTCATCTATGATGCGAGCTCGATCTCGAAGGGACCGGCAGAGGTCGAGAAGACCTCAGGCATCACCCGCTTCGCGCTGCCGCGTATTCCCGAAGGCCCCAAGGGCCGGCTGGTGATTGGCATGGATTACAATCTTTATGTCAGGCACTCCGCAGGGCTGAACTCACCGGGTCGCGCGAAGCAGTTCGAGGCACGCACGCTGGACGCCTTCCGGCATGCCTTCAAGGAACAGTATGACGGCCGCCGCGTGCCGCTGCAGCTGGGTTTCCATTTCGTCGAGATGAACGGTGGCGCCTATTGGGATGCGTTGGATGTGTTTCTCACCGAGACCTGCGGCAAACCCGAGGTCGCCTGCGTGAACTACGCGCAGGCGATGGGGATGATGAAGGGGAAGAAGGCCGAGGGTTCGGCCTTTTGAGGTTTGCTACATTTCCGCCTGGGCGATTTCCGTTGTCGAGCTATCGACAAAAGGCTTCTCTATGGAAGGCAGTTCGTCGCCCTCGATTGCGGCCTCAAACGCCCGCAGACGCTTATAGATCGAAATCAATTCCACGATGTCAGTCCACGAGCTCGCGAAGAATCGGAACGACCGATCGACGTTGTCGAAAGCCTGATTGATCTGCTGGAAGAAGCCGAGTGTGATCGCGCCTGTGATAACGGTGGGGCCCAGCGCGAACCATGGAACGAAGGTGGTACTCTGTAGGTAGGCGTATTTCGCCACGTTAAAGTACATATAGTTGAAATAGAGCCGGAAATAATTCTTGCGGACACCGTCGAAGAGTTCCTTCAGCGTGGCCGGTTCAGCGCGGTCTTCATGATCCTCTCCATAGACCAGTTCCTTTCGATAGGCGGCCTCCACACGCTGGTTCCGGAATTCGAGACCGGGCAGTCGAATGCCCACCAACGCCAAAAGAATGGTGCCGAAACTTGCAGACAGCAAGGCGACAAAGACCATCGAACCATCAATCTTGCCGATGAGCGGCAGCTCCGTCACTTGCCGCGACAGAACCCAGAGCAGAGGCAGAAACGCGATCAGAGTCATAATAGAGCTGATGAACTGCATGCCCAAGCCCTGAATGCCTCTCGCAAAGCGCATCGTGTCGTCTTGCACACGCTGCGAGGCGCCTTCGATTTTCCGGACTTTTGTCCAGTGGTCGACATAGTAGTCATTCATCGCGGTGCGCCAGCGAAAGACATAGTGCTGGGTGTAGAATGCAAGCAGGACGAGTCCTGTGATGTTGAGGACTAGAACCCAGGTAATTGAGAAAAGCAGGCCGTAGTATTCCCCGCCACTTACAGGTCTTGTCTTTGAAAGGGCGTCCTGGATAAGGTCGAAAAAGCTTCCGTACCAGTCGTTTATATAAAGATCGAACTGAACGTTGAAGTACGAGGACAGCCCAATGATAACCGAGCCCCAAACTGACCATCGGCGCCAGGGATGGTCACTGGCGAGCTCCCATATGGCAGCAAAACTAAAGCCGGTGATAAGCAGAAAGGCATAGATGTAAAGCCTGTCCGGCGTGATGAACGGAGGCTTGCCGTCCGCCCCTACACCTGTCGGCGCGAGGCTTTGGAAGAAATCCAGAGCTGGCTTCCAGGAATCCAGGACACCAAACCAGAGTGCACCAGCCAAAAGGCACCAGACCGCAGCTGAGGCAAAAAAGAGTTTGGGGGAGGGAAAGAAAGACTTGAACAACTGACATCTCCACTGAGCCCCGCGATCGCCCGCGAAGCACTGAATTTGCCGGGACCGTAGTTCAGAAAATCGGGCGCTTCAATGGCGCGCGGCCAAGATGGAGAAAATGTAACGGGAAGGTGAGCCTTATGCCGGGAATTCCTCGGCAATGCCGCCTACTCCGCCAGCGTCAGCACAATCGGCCCATTCCGGGTCGCGACAACAGTGTGCTCGTATTGCACGGTCAGTGCCTTCGGCTCGGCGAGCAGCGTCCAGGGGTCCTTGCTGCCTTCGGCCCAATGCGCGCCGAGCGACAGGAAGGGCTCGATGGTGAAGACCTGGCCGTCCTCGATGATCCGTTTCTCGGTTGCATCCGGCCATGTGGAAAGCTCGGTCGGCTCCTCGTGCAGCGAGCGGCCGACGCCGTGGCTCGCGAGATTTTCGATCAGCGTGTAGCGGTTCTTGGCGGCGAATGCGCCGATTGCCTCACCGATCTTGGCATAGGGCCGGCCGGTCTTTACCTGGTTGAGCCCCACCCACAGCGCCCGTTTGCCATCGCGGCACAGCTTGTCGGCCTTGCCTTTGGCCGGCGGGATCACGAAGGATGCGCCGGTGTCGCTGAAATAGCCGTCCTTGACCGCCGAGACGTCGATATTGACGAGATCGCCCGGCTGCAGCACGCGGTCACCCGGAATGCCGTGCGCGACTTCCTCGTTGACGCTGATGCAGGTGGCGCCGGGGAACTGGTAGCAGGTCTCGGGCGCCGATTGCGCGCCGGCATCATCGAGAAGCTTCCGGCCGATCTGGTCGAGCTCTCGGGTGGTCATGCCGGGCTCCATCGCTGCCGCCATCCGGTTGAGCGTCGTCGCGCAGATGCGCCCGATTTCCTTCAGCGCCTGAAGTTCCGTGTCGTTGGAGACAACCATGCCAGTCCGTCCGGTTTTCGATGCCGTTCTATGCGGTCATTCGGCGACCGCGTCAACTTTCTGGTCGGCCAGCATCTGCCGCACCATAGGCGCGACCTTGGTGCCATAAAGCTCGATGCCGCGCAGGATCTGGTCATGCGGCATCAGGCCGATCGCCATCTGCAGCAGGAAGCGCGTATTGCCGAAATTCTTGTGCTGCGCGACGATCTTCTCCGCCACGCGCTCGGGGTCGCCGATGAACAGGGCGCCCCGGGATGAAGCCGATTGGTCGAATTGCGCCCGGCTCGATGGACCCCAGCCGCGCTCGCGGCCGATCCGATTCATCACCGAAGTCGAGGGGCCATAGAACTGGTCGAGCGCCGCTTCGGTCGTATCGGCGATGAAACCGTGGACATTGATCGAAGTCTGCAGCGCTTCTGGATCATGGCCGCCCTTCTTCGCCGCCTCACGATAGAGATCGAAGAGCGGTGCAAAACGGGCCGGCTCGCCGCCGATAATGGCGAGCGCCAGGGGCAGGCCGAGATAGCCCGCCCGCGCCACCGAGGCTGGCGTGCCGCCGACCGCGATCCAGACCGGAAGCTTCTCCTGCAGCGAACGCGGATAGACGCCACGGCTATCGATCGGGGCACGTGTCTCGCCCGACCACGTCACCTTCTCCTCGTCGCGGATGGCGAGCAGCAGTTCCAGCTTTTCAGAGAACAACTGGTCGTAGTCGTCAAGATTATAGCCGAACAGCGGAAAGCTCTCGATGAAGGAACCGCGCCCGGCCATGACTTCGGCGCGGCCGTTGGAGATCAGGTCGAGCGTCGCATATTGCTGGTAGACCCGCACCGGATCATCCGAACTGAGCACGGTCACTGCGCTGGTCAGCCGGATATTCTTCGTTCGCGCGGCGGCGGCGGCGAGGATGACGGCAGGGGCAGACGCCATGTAATCCGGCCTGTGATGTTCGCCGAGGCCGAAGACATCGAGACCGACCTGATCGGCGAGTTCGATCTCTTCAAGCAGGTTCTTCACCCGCTGCGCCGCATCCCGGCCGCGATCGCCGCTGGCGGCTTCAGGATTGACGTCGGCGAAGGTGTATAGGCCAAGTTCCATGTCGGACTCCGGGATTTGCTTTCTGCGAACATGGCGATCTGCACTGGAAATGAAAAGGGCAGCCGAACGAACACTGTGTTCGTTGCCGTCCAATTTTCTCTCTTTCCAGGCGAAATTTCTCACTTGCCAAGCTGGGGGCCTTATGGATTAGTCTGGTTTTTAAGCGGAGGAATCCATGTCTATCGAACACTGGCTCGCATTCTGCGCTGCGTCCGCCATCCTGCTCGCCATCCCCGGCCCTACCGTCCTTCTCGTCATATCCTACGCGCTCGGCCATGAGCGAAGAACCGCCTTCGCGACGGTCGCAGGCGTCGCGCTCGGCGATTTCACGGCGATGACCGCATCGATGCTGGGCCTTGGCGCCCTGCTCGCGGCATCCGCAACGATCTTCACGGTGCTCAAATGGATCGGTGCGGCCTACCTCGTCTATCTCGGCATCAAGCTCTGGCGCGCGCCGGTAGCTGAGCCTTCCATCGAAGGCGATACGGCCGCCCTCCCAAGGGAGAAGCCGTTCCGCATCTTCGCCCATACCTATCTGGTCACCGCGCTCAACCCGAAAAGCATCATCTTCTTCGTGGCTTTCCTGCCGCAGTTCCTGGATGCGTCTGGTTCGGTGCCGCTGCAGCTCGTCATCTTCGAGGCGACATTCCTGGTTCTGGCAATCACCAATGCCAGCCTCTACGCACTGCTCGCCGGGATGGCGCGTGGCCAGATCCGCAAGCCGCGCGTCCAGCGCATCGTCAACCGCACCGGCGGTTCGCTGATGATCGGGGCGGGGGTGCTGGCAGTTGGGTGGAAGCGGGCGGTGGTTTAGGCTTCCCAGGGATTGAGAAGCCGCACTGGCAATTCAATGAAGTCTTTCACATTGCGGGTAACAACGGTGTAGCCGTGATGCTGTGCCGTTGCCGCGATAAGTGCGTCGCGAAGCGGTCGAGTTCTCGGTGTCATGATTTGTGCGCAGCGGAGCGCAACACCCTCGTCAACTGGCAGGATGCGATCGCGAAAGGCTACCAAAACCTGATTCCTGAGCCAATTGCGCAGATTGTCGGATTGCTGATTTGTACGGCGCTCCAGCGACAAGATTCCCATCTCGATTTCCATGATGGTTATCGACGATATATAACGTGTCTCTGGAGGTGCGCTGTCTGCCCATTTGACGACCGGCAAGGCTGCTTTACCAAGATCCTTTTTTCGAAGCTCGGAAATAACATTCGTATCAAGCACATACATTAATCAAATTCCGCGGGCCGCAGGAATGAATCGTCAAGAATGACGGGCTCGAATTCGATATCTTCCTTCATCGAAAGCATATCACTGAGACTGGGCTTCAAGCCTGAAAGCCTTTGATACTGCTTATATGAAAGCAGGACAAAAGAAGGTTCGCCGCGATCGGTGATGATAAGCGGCTCTTTTTCGGCCAGCTTTTTTGCGGTGCCCGTGTCTTGATTGAATTCCCGGCTGGACATCAATGTCATCGCAATCTCCGAAATTGTAGGAACGTTTATACATTATTTGGTGGAGAATGCAATCAGAACAATGGAGCCGGCCGATTTGCCGCCGGCTCTCTTGTTGTCAACCTCTGAACGGAATCATCCTTCTCACCAGCGGATCGCGGAACCACAGCCCACCCCAGGCGAACAGGCCGAGATAGAGCCCGAACAGCAGGTGGCTGAACAGCGGGCTGCCGGCGTTGAAATGCGTGGCCATCGCGCCGCCGAGGTATCCCGTCATCAGGATCGCGCCGAGGATCGAGGTTCGCGGGATCGCGTATAGGGCTGCGCAGAGCAAGGTCAGGACGCCGAGGATACGTGCCGAAGTCACGTCATTGGGTATGCCGAGTTGGGCGCTCGTATCGAGCACCACCTGCAACGGCACGAGCTTGATGGCGCCGTCGAAGATCAGGAAGGCGATGAGCAATCCGCTCAGCACCCAGCCGGTGATCTTGGCGGCCTTGCCGGGTGTTGCAATAATCGCTGCTTCGGGAGCTTGAATCTGTTCGATCGTGGTCATGGCGTGGTCCCTGAGAGTTGGTTGGCTTATGCTCCAAGGACGTAAG
The DNA here is from genome assembly GCF_964254105.1 of Rhizobium sp. LjRoot254. Lineage (NCBI taxonomy): Bacteria > Pseudomonadati > Pseudomonadota > Alphaproteobacteria > Hyphomicrobiales > Rhizobiaceae > Rhizobium > Rhizobium sp. LjRoot254. The sequence continues at coordinate 694,693 of NZ_CAXUSM020000001.1, forward strand.
GCAACTCCGATCGCCGACAGCAGCTGAGAAAAACTTATCCGTCGACCACAACCTTGGCCTTGCTGGCGCTGATATCCGCGAGAGAATCGAGATGGTCGCGGATATGCGCCGCCTCGGCCGGCGAATTGGCGAGCGCGATGGCGCGGTCGAAACTTTCGCGGGCTTCGGCGGCGCGGCCGAGTTCTTTCAGCAACCCGCCGCGAACGCCATGGAAATAGAAGTATCCCGAGAGTTCATCTGCGAGCGGTTCGACGATTGCGAGCGCCGCTTCGGCACCCCTTGCCTTCGAGACGGCGACGGCGCGGTTGAGCGTGACCACGGGCGAGGGCTGCAGCTTCTCCAGCATGCGGTAGAGCAGTTCGATCTCGGCCCAGTCCGTGTCTTCCGGCGTTGCAGCGCGGGCATGGAGCGCGGCTATCGCCGCCTGTACCTGATACATGCCCGGCTCGCGATGGCGCATGGCCTTGTCGATCAGTGCGAGTGCCTCGGTGATCAACACACGGTCCCACAACGTCCGGTCCTGCTTTTCGAGCAGCACGATGGCATTCTGTGCGTCGAAGCGCGCCTTGAGGCGGGAATGCTGCAGCAGCATCAATGCCAGCAGGCCCATCAGTTCCGGCTCGCCGGGGAAGAGCTTGATCAGCAGGCGTGTCAGCCGGATCGCCTCGTCGCAAAGCGTGGCATTGGTGTTATTGGGATTGGCCGTCGAGTAGCCTTCGTTGAACACGAGGTAGACCATCGAGGCCACCAGTCCCAGCCGCTCGGCGCGCTCGGCCGGCCCCGGCGCCTCGAAGGGCACGCCGGCGGCGGCAACGCGGCCCTTGGCGCGGGTGATGCGCTGCTCCATCGCCGCCTCGCTGACGAGAAAAGCCCGGGCGATCTGTTTCACTGAAAGCCCCGAGACGATGCGGAGCGCCAGCGCGATCTGCTGGGTCGCCGGCAGGTCGGGATGGCAGCAGATGAAGAGAAGGCGCAGGATGTCGTCGCGATAATGCGCGCCATCGAGCCGTTCGGCCATATCGGCCTCGACATCTTCCTTGTCGGAGATCTGGTCTTCGTCGGGCAGTGCCTCGAGCTTCGCGCGCTTGCGGATCTGATCGACGCCGGCATTGCGGCCGACGAAGATCAGCCAAGCGGCGGGGTCGCCCGGCGGGCCGTTCTTCGGCCAGCTTTTCAAGGCCCGGAGGCAGGCTTCCTGGAATGCCTCTTCGGCGAGATCCAGCGTGCGGAAATAGCGCAACAAAGCGCCGAGTGCCTGGGGCCGTGCTGCTTTGAAGGCTGCGTCGATCCAGGCTAACTCAGTCATTTCGTCCGTCCGTCAGGTACATAGACCGCAAGCGGCCTGATTTCATAGGAACCGGTGCCAGGATTGGCATCGGCGAGTTCATGCGAGATGGCGATCGCATCGTCGAGCGTCTCGACATCCACGACGTAGAAGCCCAGGAACTGCTCCTTGGTTTCGGCGAAGGGGCCGTCCATGACGAACTTCTCCTTGCCGTTCTTGCGCAATGTCGTGGCTGCGGTGGTCGGCAGCAGCCGTGCGACAGGGCCGAGCTTGTTCTCCGATGTCAGCCGGTTGGTGACGGTGAACAGCCGCTCCATGGTGGCCTCGTCCTCTTCCTTGGACCAGGCCTGGATCACGTCTTCTTCATTGTAGCAAAGGATGGCGTAAAGCATGGGTAACCCTTTTCTCGAAACGGAGGACGCATGGATAGCGCGCGTGCCGACAGGTGGCGATAGATTTTTTCGGTCAGCTGTCGCGCATCGCGCGGATGTCTTTCAGCAGACGATAGAGCGTGAGCGGCTTGCCGGGGAAAGGCAAAAAGCCAAGATGTTCATAGAACTTCTGGGCTGTCTCATCCTTCGCATGGACCACCATCGCACGGACGCCGGCGATGTCTGCTGCTTGCAGTACGCGACGCATTGCGTCGGTGACGAGGGCCGCGCCGAGACCTTTTCCCTTCCACGCATTATCGACGGCAAGCCGTGCGAGGATCACCACAGGAACGGGAAATCGCGGCAGGCCTTTTGCCAACCGCTCCGGCGCTTCATCGTGCATGACCTGGCCGACGACGAGCGTGTGAAACCCGGCAATACGTGTGCCCTCCGTGGCCACGTACGTCTGCGAGATGCCGGCCTGTTGTCCTTGCCGTGCATGCATTTGAATGAAGCGATTGAGCGCATCGTTGCCGCAATCGAACGATGCTGTGTCATGCACCGCAGCCAGCTTGGCGACTTGCAGCTTCTCTTGCATGGCGCTCAGTCGAGAATGGTCGGTTCTTTGAGAAGCCGTTCCATGCGGGGATGCCGTTCGGCCGGCGCATCGAGTGCCGCCGTGAATGCTGCCCATTGTTCGGCGTCAAGCCCGATGCGCGTGCGCTCCGTCAGGATTTCCTGTGCGGTGCTGAGCGCGCTATCGATCACGAACTGGCTGATCGTCGTATGACGCTCCCGCGCCGCCTCTTGCAGGATGCGCTTTGCCGATGGCGAGATGCGAATGTCGAGCTTGTCGGTGCGTTGGGAAGCCGTAGCCATGGATCGATCCTTTGCTGCCTTCAGCCTAATAAGGTGCCATGACAATGTCAAGACAGACAGCTACCCTGTCGTCAGGGTCCGCCGGACGGCATCCTTCCAGCCCCTGAGCTTGGCGTTGCGGGTCTTCTCATCCATCCTGGGCTCGAACTTGCGTTCCAGTGCCCATTTCTTGGCAAAGCCCTTCTGGTCGGGCCACACGCCGGCGCGGGAGCCGGCGAGCCAGGCGGCGCCGAGTGCGGTCGTTTCCAGCACCTGCGGACGGTCGACGGGCGCATCGAGAATGTCTGCGAGGCATTGCATGGTCCAGTCTGATGCCACCATGCCGCCATCGACGCGGAGCACCGTTTCGCGTTCGCCTTCGATCTTCCAGTCCTTGTGCATTGCGTCCGCCAGGTCGCGGGTCTGGTAGCAGACGCTTTCGAGCGCCGCCTTGGTGATTTCCTCCGGCCCGGAATTACGGGTCAGGCCATAGATCGCGCCACGCGCGTCGGCATCCCACCAAGGCGCGCCGAGGCCGACGAAGGCGGGGACGAGATAGACGTTCTGGCTGGGATCGGCCTTCTCGGCCAGTTCGGCGGAGTGATGCGCGGCCTTGATGACGCGCAGGCCGTCGCGGAGCCACTGCACGGCCGCGCCAGCGATGAAGATCGAGCCTTCGAGCGCGTAAGTGGTCTTACCGTCGAGGCGATAGGCGATGGTGGTGAGCAGGCGGTTCTTCGAAAGCACCATGTCTTCGCCGGTGTTGAGCAACGCAAAGCAGCCGGTGCCATAGGTCGATTTCAGCATGCCGGGCTTGAAGCAGGCTTGGCCGATGGTTGCCGCATGCTGGTCGCCGGCAATGCCGAGGATCGGGATTTCCGCGCCGAACAGGGACTTTTCCGTGACGCCGAAATCGCTGGCGCAGTCTCGCACTTCAGGCAGCATCGCGGCGGGGATGTCGAGTATGCCGAGCAATTCCTCGTCCCATTTGTTCTCGGCGATGTTGTAGATCAAGGTGCGCGAGGCGTTGGTTGCGTCGGTCAGGAAGCTCTTGCCACCCGTGAGGCGCCAGAGCAGGAAGGTGTCGATCGTGCCGAAGCAGAGTTCGCCCTTGGCCGCGCGGGCGCGGGCGCCCTTGATCTTGGACAACAGCCAGGAAAGTTTGGTACCCGAGAAATAGGGGTCGAGCAGCAGTCCCGTCTTCCTGGTGAACTTTTTCTCCAGCCCCTTGATCTTGAGCGCATCGCAGAGGCGTGCCGTGCGGCGGTCCTGCCAGACGATGGCGTTGTGAATGGGTTGGCCCGTCGCCCGGTCCCAGACCACGACCGTCTCGCGCTGGTTGGTGATGCCGATGGCGGATATGTCCGATGCCGTGATGCCGGCCTTCTTGATCGCCGACTTGACGACCGAAACCACCGAACTCCAGATTTCCTCGGGATCGTGCTCGACCCAGCCCGATTGCGGAAAGATCTGGGTGAATTCCTTCTGGGCGGAGCCAGCGGCTTTCATGCTGGAATCGAAAACGATCGCACGGCTCGAAGTCGTGCCCTGATCGATCGCCAAGATATAGCCGCTCATCGGATCCTCCCCATCCCAATTCCTCACAGAGATTTTCAATCTGAACTTCAAACGAAAGTCAAAGGAAAATAAACGCGCCTCGAGCTCTGGAGCCATATGAGAAAAGCCGCGGAGCACAGGGCCCCGCGGCTTTCATCAATGTAGGCCGGTTCCGGCTACTGGAACATGGTGAAGGCCGGTGCGTACTCGACCTTTCCGGATTGCGCCGGCAAGCCATCGGGCTTGAGCGGCACGGCCATCAGGTACGGTCCCGCAAACGCCGACTCGAAACTTGCGGCGTGATCCGGACGGAAGCCGAAACGCTGATAATAGTTCGGCTCGCCGAGCACGAAGACGCCCTCGAACTCCATCTCTCCGGCCTTCAGCAGGCCTTCGTGGATGAGTTTGGCGGCGATGCCCCTTCGGCGCAAATCCTCGCGGACCGCGACGGGCCCCAAGCCCAGCGCCCGGAAGGGCGCCGACATTTTTGAAAAGACGACATATCCGCAGATATTGCCTTCATGTTTTGCAATCAGGGCTATCTCTGCGTCACCCTCCTCATGCAAACGCTCGACCAGTACGGATTCCTCCTCTCCCGGGAATGATTGGCGTAATAGTGCCTGAATTTCCGGCAGATCCTCTGCCGTTGGTGTCTGGACTATCATGTCAACTCCATGCTGTTTCGTGGGTTGCCTATGGCCGCAAAACGGCCAAACCGAACAATTCCCAACGTCCCGGTTTGGTTCCGGCGCATCTGGCATTATTTTTGCAAATTTTTTGACCATCGGGTAAAAATCGCCTCTTGCGATTTTTGGCGTCTGCGCACAGGCTGGCTAGAGATAACAATAAAGTGGAACATGATGGCTATCGCATACAGGGACAGCATCGAATTCATCCTGAACGGGCAAGAGGTCTCGTTGGCCTCCGTGCCGCCCCGGCAGACGCTGCTGGACTGGCTTCGGCTGGATCGGCGATTGACCGGCACCAAGGAGGGGTGTGCGGAGGGTGACTGCGGCGCCTGTTCGGTGCTCGTTGGGCGCCTCATCGAGGGCAGGCTGGTCTATGAATCCGTCAATGCCTGCATTCGTTTCATGGGCTCGCTGAACGCCTGCCACGTTGTTACCGTCGAACATTTGAAGGGTGAGGACGGCAAGCTGCATCCGGTGCAGCAGGCGATGGTTGACTGTCACGGTTCGCAATGCGGTTTCTGCACGCCCGGCTTCGTGATGTCGCTCTATGGCCTGTGGCTCGCCAATTCCGATCCCAGCCGAGAAGAGATCGAAGTCGCGCTGCAAGGCAATCTCTGTCGCTGCACGGGCTACGAGCCGATCGTCAAGGCAGCGGAAATGGCTGCAAAGACCAGACCCGCCGATGCGTTCGATCCGATCGAGGCGATGCGCGAACGGGTCATGGCAAGATTGGGCGAGATCGCCGCACAGGGCTCCGTGCATATCTCCCACGGCAGCGACGAGCTTTTCGTGCTGGCAAGCGTGCCGGACCTCGTCGAGATTCTGGCAGCCCATCCGCACGGGACGGTCGTTGCAGGCTCGACCGATGTCGGCCTCTGGGTGACGAAGCAGATGCGGCCGATCAATCCGGTTATTTTCATCAACGGTCTTACTGCACTTCAGACAATCAGCGTCACCCGGCATGGCATCACGATCGGCGCCGGGGTGACCTATAGCCAGGCGCTGGAAGCGCTTGCCGAGGCTTATCCGGCGATGGGCAAGCTGATCCCGCGCATCGGTGGCGCGCAGATACGCAACATGGGCACGATCGGCGGCAATATCGCCAATGGCTCGCCGATCGGCGACATGCCCCCGGCATTCATTGCGCTGGGCGCCGAGGTCCGCCTGCGCTCGCGCGAAGGTGCCCGGACGGTGCTGCTCGAAGAGTATTTCATCGAATACGGTAAGCAGGACCGGCAGCGTCATGAATTCGTCGAAAGCATCTTCATTCCGGCTTTGCCGGCAAACGCCCAATTCGCCGCCCATAAGATTTCCAAGCGCCGCGACGAGGATATCACCGCCGTGCTTGGTGCTTTCTATCTCATGCTTGACGGCGACACTGTATCGGAAATCCGGCTCGCCTATGGTGGCATGGCCGGCACGCCGAAGCGGGCGGCGACTGTCGAAGCGGCACTTACGGGCAAGCCCTGGACCGAGACCAATGTCCGGGCGGCAATGGATTTGCTCGGCGAGGATTTCTCGCCGCTAACCGACTGGCGTGCCTCCGCCGATTATCGCCTCATGTCAGCGAAGAACCTGATCCTAAGGTTCTATCTCGAGAGCCAGGGCGAACAGGCCGAACTCCAGCGCTTTGCTGCAGGAGGCCGGGCATGAACGAAATCGATATCGATATCCGCATGCACAAGGAAGAAGTGACCGGCGGCATGCACCGCGATCTCCGGCATGACTCCGCGCACAAGCACGTGACCGGCGAGGCCGACTATATTGACGATATGCCGCTTCCCGAGGGCACGCTGCACATGGCCGCCGGCCTGTCGGACCGGGCGCATGCCGATATTCTCTCGCTGGACCTTTCGGAAGTCGAAGCCACATCAGGCGTCGTGCTGGTCATGACCCACAAGGACATTCCCGGCCACAACGATATCGGCCCCAACCATCGCGACGATGAGCCATTGCTGGCGGAAAAGCGCATCGAATTCCACGGCCAGATGGTGTTCGTGGTGGTGGCCGAGACGCGCGAGATCGCCCGCGCCGCCGCGCGGAAAGCAAAGTTCACCTATCACGACCTGCCGCATGCGACCGACATCCTCGACGCCCGCGCGCTCGGCTACAAGAACGTCACCGATCCGCTGACGCTAAAGCGGGGCGATGCCATCACCGCGCTCGAACTGGCGCCGCGCCGGATCAGGGGCGAGATGCGCATCGGCGGCCAGGAGCATTTCTATCTCGAAAGCCATATCGCGCTCGCCATTCCCGGCGAGGACAACGAGGTCATCGTCTGGTCCTCGACACAGCATCCGAGCGAAATCCAGCACATGGTCGCCAATATACTGCAAATCCCGGTTCATGCCGTGACCGTGAACACGAGACGCATGGGCGGCGGCTTCGGCGGTAAGGAAACCCAGGGAAACCAGTTCGCGGCGCTCTCGGCGCTTGCCGCCAAACGGCTGAAACGCGCGGTGAAATTCCGCCCCGACCGCGACGAAGACATGATGATGACGGGCAAGCGGCATGATTTTCTTGCCGAATACGACGTCGGCTTCGACGATGAGGGCCATATCCTGGCGGTGAAGACCAATTACGCGGCGCGCTGCGGCTTCTCGTCGGATCTCTCCGGCCCGGTCACCGACCGCGCGCTCTTCCATGCCGACAATGCCTATTACTATCCCAATGTCCTGCTGACCTCCGAGCCGATCAAGACCAACACCGTCTCCAACACCGCCTTCCGGGGTTTTGGCGGTCCACAGGGACTGATCGGCGCCGAGCGCATCATCGAGGAGATCGGCTATGCCGTTGGCGTCGATCCGCTCGAAATCCGCAAGCGGAACTTCTATGCCAGCGAGGGCGACGAGCGTTGCCTGACGCCGTACCACCAGAAGGTCGAGGACAGCATCATCCACCGGATCGTCGAGGAACTCGAAGCGAGTTCCGACTATCAGGCGCGGCGGAAGGCTATCATCGCGTTCAACAAGAGCTCGAAAGTCATCCGCAAGGGCATCGCGCTGACGCCGGTGAAATTCGGCATCTCCTTCACCTTCACGCCCTTCAACCAGGCCGGCGCGCTGGTGCATATCTATCAGGATGGCTCGGTGCACCTCAACCATGGCGGCACCGAGATGGGGCAGGGGCTTTATACCAAGGTCGCCCAGGTGCTGGCCGACGAGTTCCAGATCGATATCGACCAGGTGATGATCACCGCGACAACGACCGCCAAGGTGCCCAACACCTCGGCGACCGCCGCCTCTTCCGGCTCCGATCTCAACGGCATGGCGGCCTATGATGCCGCCCGGCAGATCAAGGACCGGCTTTATTCCTTCGCTGCCGAGCGCTGGCAGGTGCCGGTGGCGGATGTGCATTTCCTGCCGAACCGGGTGCGAATCGGAACCGAGGAAATCCCGTTCCCGCATTTCATCAAGCAGGCCTATATGGCCCGCGTGCATCTCTCCGCCGCCGGCTTCTACAAGACGCCGAAGATCCATTGGGATCGCGCACGCGGGCAGGGCCGGCCGTTCCTGTATTATGCCTATGGCGCCTCGGTTTCCGAAGTGTCGATCGATACGCTCACGGGCGAATACCTGCTGGATCGGACCGATATCCTCCACGATGTCGGCAAATCGCTCAATCCGGCCATCGACAAAGGCCAGGTCGAGGGCGCCTTCGTGCAGGGCACGGGTTGGCTGACGACGGAGGAACTCTGGTGGGACGACAAGGGCAGGCTTCGGACCCATGCGCCCTCGACCTACAAGATCCCGCTCGCGTCGGATCGGCCGAAGATCTTCAAAGTCGATCTCGCCGAGTGGTCTGAAAACAAGGAGATGACGATCGGCCGCTCGAAAGCCGTCGGCGAACCGCCCTTCATGCTCGGCGTCTCGGTGCTCGAAGCGCTGTCGATGGCGGTGGCGTCGGTGGCCGACTATTGCGTCTGCCCGAGGCTGGATGCGCCCGCGACGCCCGAGCGGGTGTTGATGGCGGTCGAGCGGATGCGGGCGGTTTGACGGCGGTGGTCACAACCATGACCTTCGAATCCTTCCTCGCCCATTCCGGCCCATCCATCCTCGTCGAAGTTATCGCCACCAAGGGTTCGGTGCCACGCGAAACCGGCACCTTCATGCTCGTCTCCGCGACAGGCATGTGGGGCACGATCGGCGGCGGCAATCTCGAATTCGCCGCCATCGACGAGGCGCGTGGCATGCTCGCCTCCGGAGCCCAATCCGAGGCCATGCGCATCACGCTCGGCCCCGACAGCGGCCAGTGCTGTGGAGGCGTGGTCGATCTCGAACTGTCGGTCGCCGACGAAGCCGCCACGTCAAACCTCAAGGCGAGGCTCGCCAGGGAAAAGCTTACCTTTCCCGATGTCTATCTGTTTGGCGCCGGTCATGTCGGCCGTGCATTGGCGATCGCGCTGAAGCCTCTGCCGCTTCACACTGTCGTCATCGAGACGCGACGGGAGGAACTCGCGGACCTCCATCCCGAAATCGAAACCCGCCTGGTCGCCATGCCGGAAAGCCTAGTCGGAGAAATCCGGACGGGCGGTGCCGTCGTCATCCTCACCCATGATCACGCGCTGGATTTCCTGGTCGGCGCGGAAGCGTTGAAGCGCGACGATCTCGCCTATGTCGGCATGATCGGTTCGAAGACCAAGCGCGGTGTGTTTTCCAACTGGCTCGTCCGCGAGGGCTATGACGACGACATGATCAATGGTCTCGTCCTGCCGATCGGCGGCCGCAAACTGAGGGACAAGCGGCCGGAAGTGATCGCGGCGCTGGTGGCGGCGGAACTGCTCGGCGCCTTGCTCTGAATTCCGGGAAAGCTTTGCAAGCACTCGCGAAATATGGTCATAATCCGCGAAAAACAAACTGGGGACGCCGATGTATGAATATGCCGTAGCCTGGGAGTGGCTATCCTTTGCCGTGCGCTGGCTGCATGTGATCACGGCAATCGCCTGGATCGGCTCGAGCTTCTATTTCATCGCGCTCGACCTCGGCTTGGTGAAGCGCCTAGGCCTTCCGGAAGGCGCCTATGGCGAGGAATGGCAGGTGCATGGCGGCGGCTTCTACCATATCCAGAAATATCTCGTCGCACCCGCCAACATGCCCGAGCATCTCACCTGGTTCAAATGGGAGAGCTATGCGACCTGGCTCTCCGGTTTCGCCATGCTCGCCGTGGTCTATTACGGTGGCGCCGATCTTTTCCTGATCGATCGCCACGTGCTGGATGTCTCGGCGCCAGTCGCGATCCTGATCTCGATCGCCTCGCTTGCCGTGGGCTGGATTCTCTACGATCTGCTCTGCAAGTCGCCCTTGGGAAAGAACACCTGGGGACTGATGATCCTGCTCTACATCGTGCTGGTCGCCATGGCCTGGGGCTATTCGCAGGTCTTCACCGGCCGCGCCGCCTTCCTCCACCTCGGCGCCTTCACCGCAACCATCATGTCGGCCAATGTCTTCATGATTATCATCCCCAACCAGAAGATCGTCGTCGCCGACCTGATCGCCGGGCGAACACCTGATCCGAAATACGGCCAGATCGCCAAGCAGCGTTCGCTGCACAACAACTACCTGACGCTGCCCGTCATCTTCTTCATGCTGTCGAACCATTACCCGCTGGCCTTCGCCACCCAGTTCAACTGGATCATCGCGGCGCTGGTCTTCCTGATGGGCGTCACCATACGCCATTGGTTCAACACCGTGCATGCGCGCAAGGGCGAGCCGCACTGGACATGGCTGGTCACCGTGATCCTGTTCATCCTCATCATGTGGCTCTCCACAGTGCCCAGGGTGCTGACCGGCGAACAGGATGCGGCGCTCGCGCCCGCCTTCGAGCGCTTCAAGTCCGACACCCATTTCGCCAAGGCATCTGAGACGATCTCGACGCGCTGTTCGATGTGCCATGCCGCAGAGCCCGTCTGGGAAGGCATCATTTCGGCGCCGAAAGGCGTGATGCTCGATAGCGACAATGCGATTGCCATGCATGCCAGGGAAATCTATCTGCAGGCCGGGCGGAGCCACGCCATGCCGCCAGGCAACATCACCGACATCACGCCGGAGGAGCGGAAATTGCTGGCGGCCTGGTATGAGAGCGCGATCGCCGGCGGTGTCGTGCAATAACAGCGAAACGACCACCGGCCGCACCTGATCATGCCGGGCTTTAGCGATCCTCATCGGCACTTTCCACAGATGCAGAGCCACGCCGGCCATGGTGCTGAAGATGGAGATGGTCACAACGCTGCCGGAAGAGTTGTTCCTGATGCAGACGGTTGGGGGGACGAGACGATTGACGAGACCGATGTGGCGCGGGTGGCGGTGAAATTGGGGCTGGGTTGACGTGGCTTGAATACGTCGCAATCAATGTGTATGATTCCTGAATTCATACACATCGGAGCAAGCGATGCGGACCAATATCGATATTGACGAGAAACTTTTGAAGAGTGCAATGAAGGTGACCGGCCAAACAACAAAAAAAGGCGCGGTCGAAGAAGCGTTGAGACATCTGATCCGCTTGGAGGAACAAAGGAAGTCGCTCTACAAGCTTCGCGAAATCGGTTGGGACGGTGATCTTGAAGAAATCAGGTCGCGCTGGCCGACCGAAGATTCGAAGTGATCGTCGTTGATACTTCAGTCTGGATTGATTGGATTTGGCGCCGGCAGACGGACGGCGCCACCAAACTGGAATTGCTAATTAACAAGGACATTATCGCCCTTGGCGACATAGTTCTTCTTGAGGTGCTGCAGGGTGCGCGCGACGATCTGCATGCCAAGAGGCTGCAAGACACATTGGCACGCTATCGACCAGTGACCATGCTGGACAATCGAATTGCGATAAAGGCCGCGTCTAACTATCGTCATTTGCGCGCGATGGGCGTCACAATCCGTACAACTCCGGATCTTATTATCGGTACTTGGTGCATCGAAAGCGATGTGCCTCTTCTTCACAGCGACCGCGACTTCATCCCCATGGTGGAGCATCTAGGACTGCGCCAGCTTTAACCCTCACGCATCCGCATATCTCTGTGGCTCAGTCCGCAGCCGTTCGATGTCACGTTGTGGCGGCGCGCCGAACAGGCGCTTATATTCGCGGCTGAACTGCGAGGGACTGTCATAGCCGACCGTATGGCCGGCGCTTGCCGCGTCGAGCGAACGTGTGAGGATCAACCGCCGCGCTTCCTGCAGCCGGAGCTGCTTCTGGTATTGCAGCGGGCTCATCGCGGTGGCATCGCGAAAATGCTGGTGCAGCGAAGACGTGCTCATGCCCGACAGCGAGGCGACTTCCTCGATCGTGAACGACCGCGTGTAATTCTCCTTGATCCAGGTGATGGCGCGGCCGACGTGACGGTTGCGGTTCTGCGGCTCCAGCATGCGGCGGATGAAGGCGGCCTGGTCGCCCTTCAGCAGGCGGTAGAGGATTTCGCGCTCGATCAGCGGCGCAAGCTCGGCAGCATCTTCCGGCGTCTCGTGCAGCTTCAACAAGCGGATCGCCGCGTCGAGCAGATCGGGCGAGGTCTGGCTGATTGCCATGCCGAGGCAGGTTTCGGCCTGTGTCGGCGGCGATTTGAGCAGCATCTCGGCACAGAGATCGAGATCGAGTTCGAGGCGGACACAGAGATAGGGTTCGGCTTCGCTCGCCTCGATCACCTGGCCGATCACCGGAAGGTCGACCGAAACGAGAAGATGCTGCGACGGGCCATACTGGAAGACTTCGTCGCCGACGATCACCTGTTTCCGACCCTGCGCGATGATGCAGATCGCGGCCTTGTGCACGCCGTGCATGGGCTCGCTGGGCGCGGATTTGCGGATCACAGTGAGGCGCGGAACCGCAGTCTCGTGGAGACCGTCCGTCTTGGCGCATCGTGCAATAAGGCTTTTTAGTTCCTCGAAGCGTTCCATTGTTACATCTCAATTTGTGGCCGTTGAATGGAGATTGTGGCTATATCGATAGAACAAAACTCCAAATTGGCAAAGGCGAAAATTCTATGTTTGGAGAAATGTGCAATCTTTGCGGAGAAATGGTCTACCGTATTTTCCGTTTCATCGCCTATATCGGTACTCGTCGGATGGAACGAAGACCGATGAAGAAAGGAAAGACCATGACCGTAAATTCGCTGCTCCAGGTGATGTGGGATTTCCCTGTGACGCTTTTCAATATCATCCGCGAAAAAATCGCGAAATTTGTCGCGGATCGCAACGACGACGATGCGAGGTGGCTCAATGGCTAGAAATGGAATTCTGCTCAGTGCGCTGACCTTTTCGCTCTCGCTCGTCGCGGCGCTCGCTTCATTCGGGTTCACACCGGGCGACGCGGCCCGCAAGAAGAATGATGAACAGGAGGTTGGGATGACGACACAATCCTATACCGGGCTCTGGGTGACCGCCGACGGTTACATCCAGCACCGGCTGCTGCCCGGCGGCCGTTATGTCGAAGATCGCGGCGAACGCGAGCAGGCCTATCAGGGCCAGTACCGCCTCGTCGGCGATCACATCGAATACCAGGACGACACCGGCTTCATCGCCGACGGGGACTTCAAGGATGGTATCCTTTACCATGCCGGGATGGTCCTCTATCGCCGCGATAGCTGAAACATCGTCCTCAATAATGAAACCGGCATTGGGTGACGATCACGGCTTGATCGTCACCCTTTCCCGTCACGGTATAGACGATCCGGTGTTCCTGGTTTATACGCCTCGACCAATAGCCCTTTTGATCGCCCCTCAGCGGTTCCGGCTTGCCAAGCCCCTCGAAGGGATGGCGTCTAATATCTTTCAGTATTTCATTGATGCGTGAGGCCAGTTTCGGGTCTGCCCCTTGCCAATAGACATAGTCTTCCCAGCCATCGGCGTTGAATGAAACACGCATCCTATTCGTCGGTCACGCCGGGAATGACGGGTGTAAAATATCTGCCAGCTTCAACATCCTCTCGACCCCGACGGAGACGGTCAGCATTGGCTGGTGTCGATAGCAGGTAAAGCGTTTCAACCATTCCCTCGTAATCGTCCTTGCTGATAAGAATCGCTGATGGCTTATCCCTGCGGACAATCTCTACCGGCGCTGCATCGTCGTTGACCTTATCCAACAGGCTGGCGAACTCTGCGCGTGCTTTCGAGAAGAATATCGTATCCATTTCCATACCTCTTGATTTGTACAATATATCGCACAACTCGGCGTGCATTTCAAGATCATCATGGGATCAGCTCGAACCTGTCGACATCCACCAAACCCTTGTCCGAGATCTTGAGATGCGGGATCACCGGCAGCGGCAGGAAGGCGAGTTGCAGGAAGGGTTCCTGTAGCGTCGAGCCCAGCGCGAAGGCTGCCTGGCGCAGGTGATGCAGGGTGTCGCGCACGCTTTCGTAGGGCTCCAGGCTCATCAGGCCCGCAACCGGGAGCGCGATCTCGCCGGTCACGTTGCCGTCCTCGACGACGACGAAGCCGCCCTTGATCACGGAGAGCCGGTTGGCGGCGAGCGCCATGTCCTCGTCGCTGGCGCCGACGACGCAGATATTGTGGCTGTCATGGCCGACGGTCGAGGCGATCGCGCCCTTCTTCAGGCCGAAGCCCTGGACGAAGCCGGTGGCGATGTTGCCGTTCTTGCCGTGGCGTTCGATGACGGTGATCTTGAGGATATCGTTGGTGAGATCGACGGTCGCCTGATTTCCTGAATTGGGTAGCTGATAGCGGCGGTGTTCGGTGATGATCTTGCCGGGGATGACGCCGAGAACCGAGGTTTCGCCATTGCGCGCCGGTACGGCGAAGTCCGCCGATGTCACCTGGCGCGCCCTGACGCTATCGAGGCCCACCGGTTCGACGAAATTGCGGGTTTCGAACAGCTCTGATGTCACCCGCCTGCCGGCGGAGAAGACCATGTCGGCTTTGCAGCTTTCGAGACTGTCGATGACCACGAGATCGGCGCGCCAGCCTGGCGCCACGAGGCCTCGGTCTCGCAGGCCGAAGGCGCGGGCGGCTGAAATCGAGGCGGCACGATAGACGGCGAGGGGTTCGGCGCCATTGGCGATCGCGGTACGGATCATATAATCGAGATGGCCCTGCTCGGCGATATCGAGCGGATTGCGGTCGTCGGTGCAGAGCGCGATGAACGGCGACAGCCGCTCGGTGATGATGGGCATGAGGGCATGCAGGTCCTTGGAGACAGAGCCTTCGCGGATGAGGATATGCACGCCCTTGCGGATTTTTTCCATCGCCTCCATGGCACTGGTGCATTCGTGATCGGTACGAATGCCGGTGGCAAGATAGCCGTTGAGGTCGTAGCCCGAAAGCAGTGGCGCGTGGCCGTCGATGTGGCCGTCCTGGAAGGCCGCGAGCTTGGCGAGCGGGATCGGGTCCTTGTGGATCACGCCCGGGAAATTCATCATCTCGGCCAGCCCGATGACTTTCGGATGCTTGCGGAACGGCATCAGCCGCTCGATGGGCAGGTCGGCGCCGGAGGTTTCCAGATGCGTCGCCGGCACGCAGGACGATAGCTGCACGCGGACATCCATGATCGTTTCGAGCGCCGAGTCGAGGAAGAACTGCAGGCCTTCGGTGCCCAGCACATTGGCGATCTCGTGCGGATCACAGATCACCGTCGTCACGCCGTAGGGCAGGACGCAGCGGTCGAATTCCAGCGGCGTGACCAGCGAGGATTCGATGTGCAGATGGGTGTCGATGAAGCCCGGGACGACGATCTTGCCCGAGACGTCGATCTCCGTCTTGCCGGTATAGTCGCCGCAGGTGCCGACGATGCGGTCGCCCGATATGGCGATGTCGGATGCCACCAGTTCGCCGGTGACGAGATCCAAGAAGCACCCGCCCTTCAGCACGATATCGGCCGACTCGCGGCCGGTGCCCTGGTCGATCATCCGTTCGAGATTTTGCATACGCGGCTCCGATTCACGATGCAATTCAGTGTAGCGGCGAGGGCGCGGGAAGCAAATTGAAAACGCTCAGAGCCAGTTGATCCGCTTCAGGACCATCAGCGTGGCGATGGAGGTGATTGCCACCGCGCCGACGATCGCGATGAAGGCCCAGGTTTCGTGGACGCCGGGTATGCCGCCGACATTCATGCCGAACAGGCCGGCCACCAGGCTCGGCGGCAGCAGGAGCGCTGCGAGGGCTGCGAAGCGGTTGGAATTGCGGGCGATCCGTTCGCTGATCATGGTCGACAGGTCGTCATGCAGGATGCCGGTGCGGTCGCGGATGGCGTCGAGATATTCGATGAAGCGCATCAGCTTGTCGATCACCTCGCGGAAGCGCAGCTTGTCGCGCTCCTTCAGCCACGGCGCGTCGTCGTGCTCGATGCGGTTGAGCGCGTCACGTTGCGGCGCGAGGTAGCGGCGGAGTTGGACCGAGCGGCGGCGGAGCTGCTTGAGGCGTCCACGCACCTCGCCTTCCTCGCCCTGGAACATCAGATCGTCGAGATCGTCGACCTCCTCGTCCATGCCGTCGAGCACCGGTTCGAGATCGCGGACCAGCTTGTCGCTGACCATGGCGAGCAGTTCGCCCGTCTGCTTCGGCCCCTTGCCCGTTTCGAGCGCCTTTCTGATGTCCCGCAGCGCCGTGATGTAATGGCCACTGTCGCGCAGGCTGACCAGCCGGTGTTCCTCGACCCAGATATGCACCGGCACTAGGTCGATATCAGGAAGCGTGACCTGCACCTCCTCGGGAGGAGTGGCGCAAACGGCTCTCAGGATGATGAGCAGGCCGTCTTCGATCGGCTCGACGCGCGGACGGGAGTCCTCGGCCAGCAGTGCTTCGGTGACGAGCGGATCAAAGCCGCCCTTGTTGGTGATCCAGTCGGCAGCGGCCGGATGATCGCGCTCGAAATGCAGCCAGACCACGCCATCGCCGGGCTTCCAGGCGCAAACACCTTCCATCGTCAGCGGCGTGCAGCCGCCCTTGCCGTCGAGCAACAGCGCGAAACGCAGGCCGGGCTCGTCGCCATAGCGGATGACTGGTTTGACCTGTTCCAGCATCTCTCAATCTTCCTGCTGCCTGCCCACTTCGCCGCCATGATAGGCGCGAAGCGGGGGAAGGTGAAGAGGCGATGTTGGGCGGTGCCGCCCCCGGAAATCTCATGCGGTCGCGTCTCCGCCATGTCGAGTTGCGCTATGGCCTTTGCGTTCGAACACTGTGCGGCCCGCGGTTCTTTGTGGGCCTATTTTGGGAACGTTTATGTTTGTGGGGACTTATATTGACGACACCAGAATAAGGAGGAAACGCCAATGCGTAAGTTCATCATCGGCGGCATTGCCGCCTTAATCGCTGCAACGTCGTTCGCGTCTTCTGCAAACGCAGAGGTCGTCCTGAAATACAAGAACGGCTATCATCATCGCAACAATGCCACCGTCGTGGTGCGGCCCCGTGCCCGCGTCTACGTGGCGCCGCGCGTCGTCTATCGTTCCGACTGCTACACCAAAAAGGTTCGCAGAGTGAACAACTGGGGCAACGTCGTGATCAAGCGCGTGCGTGTGTGCAGGTAACTTGTACAGAAAAGAAGCCCGGTTCGCCCCGGGCTTTTCTGTGAGATACATTTCAACGCGCCGGTTTGGTGCGAGATCGACCATCGCGCACCCGCACATTGATGCTCAGTCCGCCGCCTCGAAATGCGCCAACTGGTCCGCATGTGCCTTTCCAAAAGACGGACGCGCCGTCGCGCGGGCAACGTAGTCCCGGCAGGACGAATAATTTGCAAGCCCGTCAAACCGATCCACAAGGCGCAGCACATCCGCCATGACGATGTCGGCGATGGAAAAGCTCCCCGCCAGCCATTCGCGTCCCGCCAGCACCGGCTCCAGATGCTTGAGCCGGTGCTGATTAAGGAACCCGTCAAAGAGCTTCCAGGCTGGCGTATCATTGTTGTTGCCGGAGAACATGAACAGGGACCACGGCAGGCTCGCCATCTCAACCGAATTGAGCGCCGCGAAAACCCATTCCACCGCCTCGCTGCGGCCGCGTGGGTCGGTGGGCATCAGCTTGTCGCTCAGCTCGCCCAGATACAGCAGGATCGCGCCGCTCTCGAAGATCGATATCTCGCCGTCGGTCAACCACGGCGTTTGGCCGAAAGGCTGATGCCAGAAATGCTCGGCACCCCGATCGTGGAACGGCGTGCTCTCGACGCGATATGGCAAGCCGGCCTCTTCCAGCGCCCAGCGCAACCGTATGTCGCGCACATAGCCGCGCGGCGTCTCGGGAACCCAGTCATAGGTGGTAAGTATCAACTCGCCCATTTGGCATCTCCAAGGAAAGCTATCAGTTTCTCTATGAGGCCGCTCCAGCCTGCCTCGTGGCTTTCGCGCGCCTCTTCGTCGGGGAGGTTTTCGTGGATCAGTGTCAGTTTGGTGCCGCCGTCAAACGGCTCCAGCAAGAACGTGACCAGCGACTCCCGTTCGGGCATCCCGGGCCACTCCCAGGTGAAAACAAGCTTCCTGTCGGGAACCACTTCCCGGTAAACACCGGTCGGATTGTGCTCGTCGCCATTCAGCAGCCGGAATACGATACTGAAGCGACCTCCCGGCCGCACGTCCGCCTCGGCGCGGAGCGTCGGTCCGGCATCGGGACCCCACCACAGCAGCATTTGCGTGGGCTCCGTAATCGCCGCATAAACCTTGGCTGCCGGAGCCTTGATCCGGCGCACGATTGTCACGCTTGGAAGGCTCCCGACCATCAATCGGCATCCTTTTCCACGAGCGCAACAAGTCGATCGAGGCTAACCGTCCACAAGCTTTCGTACCGTTCGAGCCACGCCATCGCCTCTTGCATCGGGCCTACCGACAGGTTGACCGATACGGTGCGGCCGGTTTTGGTTCGGGTGATCAATCCCGCATCGGACAGAACATCCAGATGCTTCATCATTCCAGGAAGCTTTAGCGAAAACGGACGGGCGAGTTCGCTCACCGACAGTCCGGGTTCTTCCTTCAGACGCAGGAGCACGCCTCGACGGGTAGGATCGGCAAGCGCGGAGAATGTTCGGTCTATGCTCGATATCTGATACTTCGCCATGTAGCGAAGTATTGCAAATTTCCGCCAAGTCAGTCAACTGCTCGTCGTCACGACAGGCCAGCGGGCGTCGGAACACCTGTCGTGACAATCTCGCGGGCAGCGAGAGTGCATTATTCACATCAACCGAGCGACCTCTTCACCGGCGTTGCGGCGCCCTTGCTGTTTTCCGTGCGCGACAGGGATGGCGATAGAATTTCCTTTTACCGTTTCAGCGGGTGCGGTGGTCCTTCGGCAGCGCGATTGTCATCGCCACGGCTATGGCTGATATGATCGCGACGGCGAGGTAGATGCCGCTGAAACTCCCGGTCCAGGTCTTGATCACGCCGCCGAAAAAATTGCCCGTTGTGCCGCCGATGCCCTGGAGCACGGTGCAGATGCCGAATATCGTCACGGCGACGCTCGAGACGGCGCGATGCGAGACATAGGCCGGCAGCAGGCCGTAGATCGGATAGAAGCCGAGGGAAAACAGGATGCCGGCGAGGATCGACAGTTCTCTCGATGGATCGAGCACCATCAGCGCGCCCGCGGCGAGGAAGACCAGATAACAGAACAGCATGGCATGGCGGGAGCCGAGGCGTGATGAGATCGTGCCCATAATGAAGCCCGCGCCGATGCCCACTGCGCCGATGGTTGCCCAGAGCCATGAGGCAAAGCCGACCGAATAGCCCAGTTCCTCGCGCAGGAACGGCGAGAGATAGGTGAGATAGGGATAGGGCATCATGCCGTTGACGAAGCCGAGCGCGAAGATCAGCGCTACCCAGGGCATCGTCGAGCGCAGGCTGACGGAGCCGCCAGCCGAGGATGCGGGCGTGTCATGGCGCGTCCCATGGTCGAAGAGGCCTGCCCGTCCGAACAGCACATGAGCGGCGACCGCCAGTGCGATGGTGGCGGCGCCGGTGACGTACCAGACCATCTGCCAGTGGCCATTGCCGGCGAAGGCCGGCACGAGCGCGCTATTGGCGAGCACGCCATAGGCCGGCGCGCTGGAAATCAGGCTCATGGCAAAGCCGCGCCGCTCGGTGCTCACCACGCGCGCGGCAAGATCGATCATCGGCACGAAGGTCGATGCGCCGGTTCCGCCTGATATCATCAGGAGAATCGCGACCACGTAGAGATTGCCGGTAAGGGGGACGCTCGTGAGGCAAAGCCCGCATAGCGAGACCGACGCCACCACCGTCCGGGCCGCGCCTATGCGGTGGACGAGCCAGGTTCCAAGCAAAGCGAACGCCACCGAGGAAAGCTGGACCAGCCCGGTGACGGCGCCGACATAGGCATAGCCGAAGCCGAGGTCGTGGCGCATATCGGGAATGATCTGGGAAAACAGGGCGATGCCGAAGCCATAGCATGTGGCGACGCAGGCGATCATGACGGCGACGAGAAGGCCGCTGGAGGGTTGCGCGCTATTCATGGCGATCGCGGTGCATGGACAATAACGCTCTCCTTCGTTTCGACAGGTTGCATCATTCCGCAAGCCGCCGTCAACGGACTGTCCCGACGCGACGCCGGTTGCCGCGATCGCCGGACAAACCCGATGAAGTCCGGGATGAGTGAGCTTCGCTATTCCATGAGCGGCCAGATTTCGATCACGCCATGGGCGACGGCGCATGGCGATTTCGATGCCAGCGCGATTGCCTCGTCGATGTCCTTGGCCTCCATGATCGAAAAGCCGGTGATGGGCAGGTTTGACGACATGTAGGGGCCGGTTTTGGTGGCGACGCCTGTGCCATCGGGGTTCCTCACCTGTACCGGCGTTTCGGCGATGCCCATCACCACGCCGCGCTCCTTGAGCGACGCATCGTGGTCATGTGCCGCCTGCCTGACATCATGCGGCGTCCTGTCATATCCGGCCTGGTCGCCATAGCCGATGGTGATGTATTTGGGCATTCGTCGATCCTCGGTTGCCCACTATAATCGCCGGGCAGGCGCGCCGGTTCCGGCGCCGAAGGCATCGTCTTCATTGCGCGCTTGAAATTCGCCGCATCGCTGCGATACTCCGCCTTGGGAGCCAAGGCGATGATGCGTCATTTGCGAATTCTGGCTGCATTGCTGACACTGTCACTGCTGACCATCAGTGCCGGGCCGGCCGACGACGGGCGCTGGTATGCCGGGGATTATTCCTTTTCCGACGAGCTTGGCGGCTTCAGCATCCTCTCGGTGACCGGCTCGGGGACGAAGGCCGACCCGATCGAGATCAGCGAGCAGCTCGACTCGGCCAATCCCGTGACACTGGTGATCAGGGCCGTAAAGCACACGGCGCGCGACGGCGCCCTCTACCTGCGCGTCGTTCCCGCGAACAACAGCGGACTGGCCTGGATCGAGTTCGAATTCGAACTTCAGGAGATCCGTGGCAAGCCGAGCGACTTTTACGACGGCTTGTCATTTTCTCAGATCAGTCCCAATCCGGACCTTATCTCGTCCAACCGGTTCGCCCATTTCAAGAGCAATTTCGAGAGCTTCGACCGGCTGCGCTTCAGCGAGGGTCATGTCGATCCCCGGGACCGGCCGCTCTTCGGCTTTCTCATCACCGACGTCACGCCGGTCGGCGAATTCTATCTGGTGCAGGACCCGCGGGTGCCGTTTTCGTGAGACGGATGCCGCAGGGAAGGGGCCAGACCGCCAGTGCAATGACTGCTTGTCACTCCTGCTGGAATTTGCAGGGCCATTGGTCGGGTTTCTTCAATCCACTCGGCAGCACGGTCTTGTCGTCGCCGCAGGCCATGTCGAGCTGCCATTGGCTCAGCCCGGTCGCGGCCGAGAAATCGACGCCTTCGATACGGGTGAGGTAGAAAAAGGCGCGATCGAAATCGACCGGACCCGAGAAATGCGCGCCGCGGAAATCTGCGCGTGCGAGATTGGTAAGCGAGAAGTGGCTGCCGCCGACTTCCGCGCCATCGAACTGCGACCGGCCCAGTTCGGCCTTTGTGAAGTTGACGTTGGAAAGCTTGGCGTCCTTGAAATTGGAGCGCTGAAGTTCGGCGCTTTCGAAATTCGCGTCGTCGGCGCCTATGCCGGTGAAGTCGGTGCGGTAGGCCTCGGCACGTACGAAGCGCGCGCCCTTGGCGGTGGAACCGGCAAGGCTCGCCCGCAAGAGCTTGGCCTTCTCAAGATTTGCTCCGAGCAGATTGGCATTGCCGAGATCGGTGGTGGTGAAATCGGTGCCTACCAGCTTGGCGCCTTCGAGATTGCTGCCGCCCAGCATCAGGAGCTTCTTGTCGCACTCCTGCCAGTTAATGCCCGGCGTCGGGGCCTCGCGGCAATCATCGGCCAGGGCATTGGTCCATGAGAAGCCCAGAAGCCCTGATATCACGAGGGACACGGAGAGAGTGGATTTCATAAATGCCTTCATCGCCTTCTCCCGGTTCCGGCTGTCTTCATACACTCATGTAGTGGCGGCAGCAGCAGTATCCAACACTTTCATTGTGACATGCGTTGCGGCGGGCGGTGTGACGATGATTGGCCGCGTAATGGGTTGCTCATCGGAGCCTCGGTGGGCACCGGGGGAGCGTTCACGTTGCGCCGTTGCCGAAAGGGCCGCTCACCAAACAGCGCTCACGAACGTGCTGCCCGCCATGAAGATGATGATGAGTGAGCCCGGTGTCCACAATGCCGCGCGAATGTCATGAATCTGGGCGGTGTAGTAGGCAACGAAGTGCAGCAGACGCGTCACGACATAGCCATAGAAGAGAAACTGCGCGAGGAGCAGCGGTGGCGCTGTCGTGACATACAACAGCCCTGCAACAAGGAAATAGGGAAGATTCTCGAGATCGTTGAGCTGAATGCGCCGGATACGTTCGACGCGCTCGTTGGGCGCCAATTGGGTGTCGTTCGGCCTTGGGTTGGCCATTGTCTTTTTCAGGTCCTCGGGATTTCTGAAGCCGCCGTTTTCACCCATCATGCGGATAACCGTCAGCCAGGACATCGCAACGCCCTTCAAGATCATCAATGTCGCGGCGATGACGTATGTCGCGAATACAGGGTTTGTCAGGCTCAATTGGTCCATGTGAAAATCCCCCGATGCTGTTTTAGCGAAATAGCTGCTCTGCAGAGTAACAAAAAGGCGGCCTCTCGGTCGCCTTTTTTATTCCATTATGTGCGCCCGCCCTCAGGCGTTCGCCACCAGCACGTCGCGCAGCTTGCCAACGAGTTCGTCGATATGGCTCTTCTCGATGATCAGCGGCGGCGACAGCGCGATGATGTCGCCCGTGGTGCGGATCAGCAGGCCCTTCTCATAGGCCTTGAGGAAGGCCGAGAAAGCGCGCTTGGTGGGCTCGCCGTCGATCGGCTTCAGCTCGATCGCGCCGATCAGGCCGATGTTGCGGATGTCGATGACATGCGGGCAATCCTTCAGCGAATGCAGGGCCTCTTCCCAGTAGGGGGCCATTTCGGCGCCGCGGGTAAGCAGGCCTTCGTCCTTGTAGGTGTCGAGCGTACCGAGGGCTGCGGCACAGGCGATCGGGTTGCCCGAATAGGTGTAGCCGTGGAAGAACTCGATCATGTGCTCGGGGCCTTGCATGAAGGCGTCATGAATCTCGTCGGTCACGAAGACGGCGCCCATCGGGATCACGCCGTTGGTGAGGCCCTTGGCCATGGTGATCATGTCGGGCTTGACGCCGAAATAATCGGCGGCGAAGGGAGTGCCGAGGCGGCCGAAGCCAGTGATGACTTCGTCGAAGATCAGCAGGATGCCGTGCTTGGTGCAGATTTCGCGCAGCTTCTTGAGGTAGCCCTTGGGCGGCAGGATGACGCCGGTGGAGCCGGCGACCGGCTCGACGATGACGGCCGCGATGGTCGATGCGTCATGCAGGGTTACGATGCGTTCGAGTTCCGACGCGATATCGCCGCCATGCTCGGGCTCGCCCTTGGTGAAGGCGTTCTTGTCGGGGAAATGGGTGTGCGGCATGTGGTCGACGCCGGTGAGAAGCGTGCCGAACATTTTTCTGTTGGCGACGATGCCGCCGACCGAGATGCCGCCGAAATTGACGCCGTGATAGCCGCGTTCGCGGCCGATCAGGCGGAAGCGCGAGCCGTTGCCCTTCACCCGGTGATAGGCGAGCGCGACCTTGAGGGCGGTCTCCACCGATTCCGATCCGGAATTGGTGTAGAGGACGTGGCTCATGCCCTCGGGTGCGATATCGATCAGGCGGTTGGCAAGCTCGAAGGCCTTGGGGTGGCCGAGCTGGAAGGCGGGGGCGTAATCGAGTTCGCCGGCCTGCTGCTGGATGGCTTCGGTGATCTTCGGGCGGCAGTGGCCGGCGTTCACGCACCAGAGGCCGGCGGTGCCATCGAGCACGGTGCGGCCGTCATGGGTCTTGTAATACATGTCCTTCGCGCTGACGAAGAGCCTGGGCTCCTTCTTGAACTGGCGGTTGGCGGTGAAGGGCATCCAGAACGCCCGCATGTCATTGGGCGTCGTGTTCAGGCGGTTTGACATTTCGTTCTCCGGAAAGGGCGCCTTGGTTTCGCTCGCTGCCCGGAAATTCAAGGGTTTGGGCAGGCGTTAGGCGCCGTCGTCATCACCGCGCAAACTACCAAGCGCGCTTGCCGGGTCAAGGGAGGCAAACGAATTTCATAAGAGATCACCGGAATTGATCCATATCGCGCAATCGGACAAGGCCGAGGCAAGGTTTCGGTGCAACTTATGGCTTCGGAGCGCAGCCTCGATTCAGGGCGAATTCATCGGCTGTACTCTGCAATATCGGCGGCAAGCCAGAATAACTCCGTTTCCAAATGACCGTGGAAACGGAGTTTTTTCTTTTGGAGCTCGTCGCGTCAGCGGTCGAGCACGTCGCGGATGTCAACGATCGTGTTGCGCGCGTTCAGCAGATAGAAGCCCTGCGTCGCCAGATGTGTGGGCATGATCCAGCCATCTTCGGCGCCATTCGAGATAATCACCGGCTGGATCTTGAGCGAAGCGCGGAGGCGATCGAGCATTTGCTGCCAGAGTGCGCCGAGGTTCTTCTCTTTGACCACGGGTGCGAAATCGGCACGGGCGGCCGAAAGGATGGAGTAATAGCCGTAGATCTGGCCGAAGGTGAACCAGAACCGGTCATCCGCGCGCGTGTCGAACCAGCCTGCATTGTAGTTCTGCGAGCGCTGGGTCAGGATGCTCGACGTATTGCCGAGGTCATTGGCAATGTTGTCCATGAACTGCAGCAGATTGTCGGTGCGGCCATCGAAGATCGATTGGCAGTTGCCCAACTCCGTATTGAAATCCCTCAGGTTGTTCATCGCAATGTTGAACTGCTTGGACGCGGGATCCCTGATGCTGAAGGGGAAGTTGAAGTACCAGGCCGTCTCATCGTAAAGCGTGGCGGAACGAGCGACCTGCAGTTTCGCGTTGATGCCCGACGTACCGCGCACGCGGGCGAGCCGATCGACAAGCTCCACCGTGGTTCGGCGGACTGCCTGGTTCACGCCGCGCTGAAACGATGCCTTGTTGTCGAGCCAGGGCGTATTGTCCCAATCGATGCCGAAAAGGCCCATCTTGTAGAGCGGCGCCTGGGTGATCCAGCTGTTCTGGTTGACTTCCATGTCGATCAGATCCGCGGTCACCTCGACGATCGCCGATGGCTGGCACTTCTTCGGCGCGGCGGCGTCTTCGCCCGGCAGCGGCGCGCCGGCGGGCAGGGTGCGGGCCGCGAGCTTGTAATCGGCGACGCGATCGGGGTTGAAGCCGTACCAGACCTGCGTCTGGTAGATGAAATGCGCGTAGGCGATGAAAAGCAGGACGACGATCAACCCCACCACGGCCTTTATGATCATGCCGCGCGAGGCATACCAGCGGCCGGCGCTCAGGAAGGGGAATAGGATCCAGGCAATGACATATCCGATGCCGCGTCCGATCGCGCTGAAGATGTTCTGGAAGAACTGGATGATCGGGTCGAGCATATGGTCAATCCTCTTTGATGCCGTACAGGCGGCGGCGGAAGGCGGCCTTGTCAGTGAGATATGTATCCTGCAGCGCCTGCACAACGTGTTCCTGGAATTTGTCCGGGTAGCGCTGGTATGCTTCGTAGAAACCCTGCTTGTCGAAGACGTATAGCGAGACGAAATCGAACGTCTGCATCTGCGAGATCAACTGGTTGACCAGCCATTTGTCGGGATGGTCGGGGTTGGCGCGGACGAGCAGGAAGCGGAAGCGGGCCGCGACATCGGGCATGCGGACCTGGCCGGTCGAGACGATCTGGCGCTGCATCTCGGCCAGGAAAGGATAGACGCCATCCTCGGCGACCGTCCTGGCGTTCATATGCGCCCAGGTCTGCAGCCAGACGCGATCCGCCTTGGCGGGATCGAAGGCGGGATCCTGCTGGCCCGCGAGGCTGAGGAGAGCCATCTCCATGCGGTGTTCGAGCAGACCGGATTCGCGGATCCAGGAGCCTTGCGGCAGTTCGAGCCGCTTGGTGCGGGCGAGGAAGCCATAGATCGTCTCGTAATCCTCGATGTCGATATAGGAAACCTGCCACGGCCGTGCCTTGCGGAAGCCTGGAACATCGGATTTGCAGATGACCGTCGTGCTGCGGTCATCGTGGAAGACGAAGACGCCGCCGAAATGATTGGCCCAGAACGCATCGTGGCGGAAGACGAGCTGGTCGGGAACGAGCGTGTTCTGGCGGATGTCGCCGGTGGTTCTCGTCAGTTCGACCATGCGGTTGAGCATGTCGTTGTCGCGCCAGGCATCGGGCTTGGAGACCAGCATGTCGGATAGCTCGCGGAGCTCGGCGGCCTTGCCGAGAATGTCCTCCGCCGAATAGACCTTGAAATGCACTTCGTTGATCGAGAGCAGGTCCTCGATGTGGTCGACGGTCGCGACGGAATCCTCGATCTCGCCATAGAGCGCGTCCTTGATGGTGACGGCGTTGATGGCGCGCGCATTGGCATTGAAGAATTCGTGCATCAAGGCGGCGGTGTTGGAGAAGCTCGTATGGACGACGGGCAATTGCTCCTGGCCGGGTGTCAGGATGATGAAGCGGCGGTTGACGCGGTTGGGGTCGAGATAATCCCTGTCGCCGAGCTCGGCCGCGATCTGCGGCGAAAAGCCGGTCATGTCGATGTCGAATTCGGTGAGCTGGGTCTCGGGCAGGCCGAAACCCTTGAGCGCCTTGTTGTAACGGGCGATCAGATGCGGCTCGCCCACCGACAGGAGCCGTCCGTAAATCAGTTCTGCTTCGAGGAGGCGTTTCATGCGGCGGCCGATATTCTACCTGTAGATTTCACTGCTGTGTCCAATCTCGATCACGAGAACCACTAGCCTATTGTCCTGGAGGCCGCAAATGGCTCATGCCGCCGCAACTGCCGCGAGACGCCGCAGTTCCTTCATATTCTGTGGCGATTTCGGTTGGAGAATGTCCTCGTCGATCTGCATGACAAGGCTTCGAATGAGATCGGACTTCGTCAGTTTCGACTTTTCGACCATCCGGTCGATCTCGCCGATCAGGCGTGGCGTAACCTTGAGGGACAGCCGACGCTTCGGTGCCTTGCCATCGAAGCGCTGAGCACTCTTTCTAAACTTGTCCTGAAAGTGCTCGCTGGACTGGTCGGTTTCCGCGGCGCGATGAATGTAATAAGCGAGCAGCCGCTTGCGGAACTCTGTCGTGGCTTCGGGATCGATCCGGAAGGCGGCAAGGTCGAGCGCCTCGATGAAGGAAGCGGGCAGGCTGACCTCTACGGATTTTACAGCCGTTTCTCGTGCCGCCTTGATTGCTGGCGTGGATTGAGCAGGCGTGGCGACCACCTCGTCGCAAGTGTCGCAGACGAGCGCAAGTATATTCTTCACAACACCCTTGCCATCACTGAAAGGCACGTCCCGGTATTGAAAAGTGGCATCGACAACACCGTGGCAGTGGTCGCAAATGGCTTTGCTCTTTTCGCCCGCGCGGTACAGTTTCATATGAGTTTCCTATCTGTGGACGCTGACGAACATGGTGTGCGGATCAACGAAGTAGAATTTGATGTACCAACCATCTCGTTTCAGGACGTGAACCATTACCTGCGGCGCTGAATGATGCGGCGAGCAGGAATGATGCGTTCCGTTACAGCGCTGGATCACCGCAGCGACTTCCTCGACGGACACGTGACCCAGTTGCAATAAGTTCTTTACGTCAATGGCCTTTCGCTCGGCATGCTGAAAATTGCCCTCGGCAAGCGCCTTGAGCACCTTCAACCTCGCTTCCTTGAAGCCATCCGCCCTCTTCATCTAGTACGAAGATCCTCGTAAATCAAGTGGCGCTCCACCTTCCATCCTTGCGCATCTCCTCGATCTCCTTGATCGCCTTCTCGCGCTGGCGTTCGCGGCGGATGATGTCGTTGATCGCGGCGTCGTCGGATTTGTCGGTGTAGCGGAATTCGCTATCGGCGTAGCGGTTGATTTCCTGGAGGATCATGGGAAGCGTGATCGGGCCGCGCAGATGCTCGATCATGGCTTTTTTCTCGTCATAGGACTTGTGCATGAAGTTTTCCGGCTTCTCGAACCACTGGTCAGGGAGCTCGACATCCATGGCGCGCATCTTGACCGCGTCGGTGATGTTCTTGACAGCGCGGCCGGTGAAGCGGGGTTCGGCGAGGCGGATCATGTGGAGGTAGGTGCCGACATCGGCGATGGTTTTCAGACCCCCTTTTTCCTTCTCGAACTTCTCCCAGACGGCGGCGAGGCCTTCCTCGTGCGGCTTGGCATGCGCCTGGTAGGTTTCGGAGACGGCCTTCTTGATCTCCTGGTTGGCATAGAGCTGGTGCTCGCCGAGCGGGATCGTGTGGTTCTTGCCGGCGAGCAGGGCGAAGATATCGATATAGTCCTCGCGGGTCTGCGGACCGTCGACAAGCCAGCGGGCGCCGGCACGCTGGCGGAGCGCATCGTCGACATTTTCCGGGTAGTTGGAGAGCATGCCGAACGTGCAATTGCCGCGCACCACGGTCGAGGCGCCGGCGAAGCTCTCCATCAGCACGGCCGTGACTTCCTGTTGGCCGGCGGAGGCGCGGTCGTCGGAGCGTTTGGCGGCGACCTGGTCGACGTCGTCGATCGTGCCGAAGCCGATCGCCTTGGGGTTCATCACGTTGTTGATGAAGTCCTTGCAGTTCTGGCCCGACTTGCCCTGGTAGGAGGAAATCTGGTCGACGCCGAAATTCTCGTAGTGGAAGGCGTAGCCGGCGATTTCGCAATAGTTGTTCATCAGGCCGGCAATCATCTGGATCAGCGTGGTCTTGCCGGTGCCGGGCATGCCGTCGCCGATGAAGGTGAACAGGAAACCGCCGAGTTCGACGAAGGGGTTCATCTGTCTCTGGAAGTCGTAGGCCATGATCATCTTGGCGAGCTTCATGGACTGGTATTTGGCGATGTGGTTGCCGACGACCTCTTCAGGCTTCTTGAAGGTCATGACCAGGGGTTTACGCTTCGTACCCGGCGTCACGTCGAAGCCGTTTAGGTCGAAATCGTCCTGCTCGATACGGATATGGACGTTTTCGAAGGCCGCGAGGCCGGTGAAGCGCGCCTTACGCGAAATAAGCCCCTCGGTGGCAACGCGGGCGAAAGCGCGGGCGCGGCTGATCATGGCAGTATCGTCCGGGGAGCCCGCGATCGCGCGTTCGAGGCCGGCGACCATGGATTTGGCGGCATCCTGCGGGGTATCGAAGAGAAAATCGGGTTCCGCAACATCCTCGGCAGGTTCGCCCTCGCCGGGGAGCGTGGTGGTGAGGTAGGCCGCGAAGGTGAACGCGGTGATGTAGGCGGCGGCCGAGAGCAGCGCTTTGAAATTATCTGCGTCGGGGCCTTGTAGCGGCGCGGTTGTGTTGCGGGCCTGGAGGCCTTCGAGATTGGTCTGGCGCGAGAAGACATCGGCGACGGCCAGGCCCACCATCACGCCACGCCGGGCGCGGAAGAGCAGCGTGTGCTGGTTCGGCGAGAGCATCTGGTCGGCCGCGCGGACCGACTGGATGGCGCGGGCGAGTTCGACCTCGCGGGTGCGGCGGGTGCCGCCGGTCGAGACGGTGGAGACGAAGCGGCGGTTGGTGCCGGCAAGCGCCGTGCCCGACGTGCCGGAATCGTTTTCCAGCATCACCACCTTGGTGACGAAGCTCTGGGCGATGGCGAGGTGCTTGGTGATGTCGTCTTCGGGGATGGCGGTCAGGCCGGTGTTCAGGGACATGGGGGTCTTCCTTTTCGGCAGTCAAACTGGCTCTTCGCGTGGGGAGGTTAACCCCTCACCAAGCGCGCCCAGACACTCGACCTTTGGTCTCGTGCGGGCTTGCTATCCTCTCCCACAAGGGGAGAGGTAAAATCCGTGGCACCGTTCCGCCCAAAGTGAAGGTCGGGCTTGTGGCACTCTACCTCTCCCCTTGTGGGAGAGGATACGCAGGCCGGGCGAGCTTGCGAGCCCTTGGCCGAAGTTGGTGAGGGGTGAATCCCACACCAAAATTACACCTCGCTCGTCACCTGGTTGCCCGAGATCACATGCACTTTATAACCGGCGAAAATCGTGTCGGCTTCGTTGGAGGCGTAAAGCGCGGTATAGGCTTCGTGCGGCACCAGCGCGTGTTTCTCGAAGGCCGAGACGCCCATGCGGGAGGCTTCCATGTTGGTGGTGTCGATATGGAATTCCTGGCTCGCCTTGGTCGAGGAGAAGAAGCCCTTCACTTCAGGCTTTTCGCGCGTCGAGAAGACTTCCTGCACGGTCCAGGTGAGCAGCCAGGCATTCTCTTGTCTCTTCACGCGCGACAGGATGCCGTTGATCACCGCGTTGTTCTCGGTGATGCCGGCGGAATAGAAGGGGCCGATGACGATGCGGCGCATCTGCTTGGGATGCAGTGTTTCGAAATCCTTGTCCATGTTGGTGACGATCGTCACCGGCGACAGTGCGAAGCCCGAATTGCGGATCACGAAATCGTCGAAGCGGGCGGCGAGTTCGGGATTGAGCAGGCCGCCGACCGGCAGCGGGATATCGAGATCGCTATTGAGCTTGCCGTCGCGGGTGACCAGCATGCGGCCCATGTTCTCGGAGGAATCCTCGATCTTGGCGATGTAGATCATCGGCAACGTCTGGCTGCCGTCGAAAGCCGCCCAGTTGACGACGATCGAGGGGCGGCCACTATCGGGACTGACCGATATACCCGATGTCTCTGGCAGGATGACGGGGGAGAACACCTCGCCCTTGACCACTTCCTCGAGATAGAGCCGCTCGGCCATGCGACCTTGGAGTGCCTCAGGGAAAGCCTTGTTGCGCAGGATGAAATCGACCATCTCGGCGCGCAGCTTGTTGCCGTCGGGGATGCCCGACAGGCGTTCCGGCGCGGTCTTGCGGTCGTTTTCGAGTTCGAGCACGTTCTGGTAGATCGGAAAGCCGGATTCGGCGCGCGAGATCTTGAAGCGATCCATGAAGCCGGTCTTGTTTTCCCAGCATCCGAGCGAGGTCTTGAGCCGCTCGACATATTTCATGATCAGCGTCGCCGTCAGGTCCTTGATCGCCTGGCCGCGGTTCAGGTCATCGAGATAGATCTCCATGCCCTGGAAGGCCGCGCGGACGGTCGAGAAATATTGCTGGACTGCGGGTTCCACTGGGCGCATCGACCGGCTCTCTTTACTTGACGCCGATGAAGGGCAGGGCCGATCCCGGCACCATGGTCGAGGGAAGCGCGCCGTTCCATTTTTCGGCGGCCGTCAGGTTGATGAGCGAGGGGTTGTCGCGGAGTGCCGCGCCCTTGGCGCGGATCGCGTCGGCTTCAGCGTCACCTGCGAGGCGAGTGGCGGCGGCGTTGGCTTCGGCTTCGGCGCGAACGGCGTCGGCGCGGGCATTGGCCTGGGTGACGGTGATCTGCGCCTGCACCTTTTCGCGCTCGGCGTTCTGCTGCAGCTTCTGGACCTCGACTTCCGCCAGCATGCGGTTTTCGATCGACTGCTCGTAAGCGTCGGAGAAATCGATATTCTCGATCTGCACGCTTTCGATCACCACCGGGCCGACGATGAACTTGCGGATTGCGTCCTCCGTCTCGGCGTTCAGCTTGGCGCGGTCCTGTATCGCGGTCACGGCGTTGAAGCGGCCGAAGACGTTCTTCAACTGCTCGAACAGGCGGCGGTCGATGAGGCGGTTGACGATGCCCTCCTCGCCACCATATTCGGCATAGATCTTGTCGACCTGGTCAGCCGGCAGGCGATAGTTCACCGAGATCGTGATGTTCGCGGGCTGCTGGTCGCGGGAATAGGTATTGACGTCGTCATAGACCTTGGCGCGGCTCTGGACGGAGATCTTCACGACGCTGTCGATCATCGGCAGCTTGAAGCCGAGGCCGGGCTCGGCCGTGCCGACGACCGCGCCGTAGCGCAGGATCACGCCGCGCTCGCCCTGGTCGATCGTGTAGAAGCTGCCGCCGAAGATGATCAGCGCCACGATGCCGATGACGATTGCGATTGCCGCCGTTCTCAGGAAGCCTCGCCTGGGTGCCGGTGCCGCTGCTTCAGCCATTCAAATCTCTCCCACAGGTCCGCTGGCGGCCGGCATGACCGGCCACCAGGCAAGGAACCAAACTGTTTTTCGTTACTGCTTCACGTAGTTCGCGGAATTGTGCTTGTCGAGCACCGTCTGGAAGCGGCGGGCGAAAGCATCGTCGGCGAGCTTCTTGCGGCGCTGGATGTCCTGGGTCGACAACATGTTCTTCTCGTGCATTTCGAGCAGGTCGCCGATGTGCTTCTGGGCTGCCGCGCCGATGCCGGCCATGGTTTCCTCCGCGGCGGTATCGACTTGGCTGCCGAGCGTGTTGATCTTGTGGGCGACATCCTGCTGGGCGGCGGTCTTCAACGAATCCTCGAGCGCCTTGTAGAGCACGATGCGCTGCTCGGTATCGATCGTCAGCTTGTTGATCAGCGTGTTCTGGGCCGCCAACTGGTTGTTGAGCGAATCGACGAAGGTCTGGAACATCGAGGTGTAGCGTTCCAGCGTCTGGCTCTCGGCGAGCAGTTCCTGCTCCTTGGCCTGCATCTGGTTGTATTCGGTGGCGAGCTTCGAGCGCTCGGCCTCGAGATCCTGACGGGCGACCTGATCGGTGGTGGCCGCGATCTTGTTTTCGATATCCATCAATAGCGGGTTGATTTCCTCGATCCGCTTCTGCACGGCTTCGAGATTGGTGATGGTGTTCTTGCGGCGCTGGATGACCTGCACGAGGTTGGTCTCGGAGGACTTATAGCGCTGTTCGAGGACGGATTTTTGCTCCTTCAGCATGCCGACGATCGAATCGGATTTGGCAAGCAGTTCCTGCAGGTTGCCGGCGAGCGACATGTTGCGGACGCGCTCGGTGCGCATGCGCTGGGCCGACTGCTTGGAGAAGATGCCGATGAAGCTTTCCCAGCCGGTCTGGCTCTTCATGCTCTCGAATTCGGAGCCGAAGACGTTGGTCGCGTCTTCCAGGCCGATGATCAGGTCGGCGATATTGCCTTCCATGACCTTCTGCTGGTTGATCACATCCTGGATGCGGGCGTTCTCGATATCGAAATTGACGTCGCCGATCTTGGCGTCCGCCTTGGCGAACTGGTCGAGCACGCCGGTCGAAGCATCGAGCTTGCCGCGCATGTCGTTGACGATCGTCTGGGTTTTCTGGATTTCCGCATCGAAGGATTGAAGTGTGGCCATGGTGTCCCCCTTGTGTCCGCTGGCGGGCGGAACGGTTGAGATAAATTGGTCGAGCGCGACATTACCTTTTTTTGGTTGCTTTGAAACCTTAAAGCGCGGCGCGGTCCCGACCTGCCAATACAATAGATTGGTGTCGGCTGTCTGACGCACAAGTGGCGGATAATATTCGAGACTATTTGCACGTTTACTGCGCCGCAGCAGGATCCTTGATGTAGGCGATGACATTGGCGATGTCTTCCGGCGTCTTCAGGCCGGGAAAGGCCATTCTTGTTCCGGGCACCAAGTCGCGGGGTGCCGCGAGATATTCCGTGAGCGTCGCTTCGTCCCATACCTTGCCGGCGCCGAATGCCGTCATGGCCTCGGAATAGCGGAAGTTCTCTGATGTTGCGACCGGACGTCCGATGAGGTTCATCAGCGACGGGCCGACCCGGTTGCCGGGGTTCGTCGCGCTATGACAGCTCTGGCATTTGCGGAACACCACGGCGCCCGCGCTCGCATCGCCTGCCTGGGCGGCGCCTGCCGCGGAGATGATTGCGGCGCTCAACAGGATGGCTTGCAATTTCATTGTCGGATCCTCGGAATGGTCGCTCTTGCTCTCTCGTGATCGAGATCAAAAGACGGCTGAAAAGACAAGATTATTTTGCGGAATGCAGCCTGGATGTTCCACATCATCGATACTTAGCCGGCAAGGGATACAGTTCTGGCTGGCATAATTGGCCGGTTGTTCAGGCCACGGTTTTGTCTTTCCATCTCCGCTGCAAATCCCAAAACGTCACATCAAGGTCGCTAATGCGCAGATTGGCGGCGTCTATCCGCTTGAATTTAACTTTCAATGGTGATTGGCTAACGACATAAAAACAACCGGGAGAACAAATATGAACAAACTGCTTTCCACGACTATCCTCGCCTTCGGCTTTTCGGTGACCGCATTGGCCGGCGCGTCGTTCGCTGCCGAGCCCGAAAGCTGCGGCACGGTGCGTTTCGCCGATGTGGGCTGGTCCGACATTGCCGCGACGACCGGCACCACATCCGTCGTCCTCAAGGCGCTCGGCTACGAGACCGACATCAAGGTCCTCTCCATTCCCGTCACCATGCAGTCGATGAAGAACAAGGACATCGACGTCTTCCTCGGCAACTGGATGCCGACGATGGAAGCCGACCTCAAGCCATACCGCGACGACAAGTCGGTGGAAGTGCTCGGCGCCAATCTCGAAGGCGCGAAATACACGCTCGCTACCAACGAAGCCGGCGCCAAGCTTGGCATCAAGGATTTCGCCGACATCGCCAAGAACAAGGATGCGCTGGAAAACAAAGTCTACGGCATCGAGCCCGGCAACGACGGCAACCGCCTGATCCTCGGCATGATCGAGGGCGACAAGTTCGGCCTCAAGGGCACTGAACTGGTCGAATCCTCCGAGCAGGGCATGCTGTCGCAGGTCGCCAAGCTCGACAAGGACGGCAAGCCGATCGTCTTCCTCGGCTGGGCGCCGCATCCGATGAACGCCAACTTCAAGCTGACCTACCTCACGGGCGGCGACGACGTGTTCGGCCCGAACTTCGGAGGTGCTACCGTCTATACCAATGTGCGGGCGGGCTACACGTCCGAATGCAGCAATGTCGGCACATTCCTCAAGAACCTGAAGTTCACGCTTCCGATGGAAAACGAGATCATGGCGAAGATCCTCGATGGCGGCATGGAGCCGGAAGCTGCGGCTACCGAGTGGCTGACCGCCAATCCGGGTGCATTCGAGCCCTGGCTCGCAGGCGTGACCACCAAGGATGGTGGCGACGCCACCGCCGCGGTCAAGAGCGCCTTGGGCCTCTGATAGCAGATAAAGGAGCGGCCAAAGAGCCGCTCCTTCTTTCTTGGCGGATGCCGCTAGGGCCTCGGGGGAATGCATGAACTGGCTGACACAATACAAGATACCGATCGGCAATGGAGCGAAGGCGGTGGTCGACTGGCTGACCGCCAATCTCGCGGTGATGTTCGACTTCATCGCAACCGTGCTGAGCGCCATCATCAGCGCGATGCTCTATGTATTGCAGGGGCCGTTCTTGAAAGGCACCGGTCTCGAAACCTTTTATCCGGGTTTGATGATCCTCGTCTTCACCGCCATTGCCTGGTTCATGCGGCGTTCGGCGGGTGTCACGGTCTTCACGCTGCTTGGCCTTCTGCTGATCTATAACCAGGGCTACTGGAAGGAAACGATGGAGACGCTGGCGCTGGTGCTGGCGGCGACCGCCGTCTCCATGGCCGTGGGCGTTCCGATCGGCATCGCCGCCGCGCGCCGGCCCTGGCTCTACGCCATCCTGCGCCCCATTCTCGACCTGATGCAGACGATCCCGACCTTCGTCTACCTGATCCCGGCGCTCATTCTCTTCGGCCTCGGCATGGTGCCGGGCCTGATTGCGACGGTGATCTTCGCCATCCCCGCGCCAATCCGGCTCACCCGGCTCGGCATCATCTCGACACCGCCCTCGCTGGTGGAGGCGGCGGAAGCCTTCGGCGCCACAAAAACCCAGGTGCTGACCAAGGTGGAACTGCCCTTCGCCCAGCCGCAGATCATGGCCGGCTTGACCCAGTGTATCATGCTGTCGCTGTCGATGGTGGTCATTGCGGCGCTCGTCGGCGCGCCGGGGCTCGGTGTTCCAGTGCTGCGCGCGCTGAACTCGGTGCAGATCGCCAAGGGCTTCGATTCCGGCTTCTGCATCGTCATCCTCGCGATCATCCTCGACCGCGTCTTCCGCTCCTCCGACGAGAAGGTGTCCTGATGACCGCGGTTCACTTCGACAACGTTTCCATCGTCTTC
Source organism: Rhizobium sp. LjRoot254 (assembly GCF_964254105.1). Lineage (NCBI taxonomy): Bacteria > Pseudomonadati > Pseudomonadota > Alphaproteobacteria > Hyphomicrobiales > Rhizobiaceae > Rhizobium > Rhizobium sp. LjRoot254. The sequence continues at coordinate 730,858 of NZ_CAXUSM020000001.1, forward strand.
GGCAACGCGCCCGAGCGCGCGCTCAAGATGGCCGACGAGGGCAAGACGCGCGACGAGATCAGTGCCGCGACGGGCCTCGTGCTCGGCGTGGCCAATGCCACGCTCGATATCGAGGAAGGCGAAATCCTCGTCCTCATGGGGCTTTCGGGCTCCGGCAAATCGACGCTGCTGCGTGCGGTCAACGCGCTGGCGCCCGTCGTGCGCGGCGAGGTGAAGGTGTTCTCCGGTGGCGGCACCACCAATCCCTACAAATGCCCGCCGCAGAAGCTGCGGGATCTCCGCATGCACACGGTCTCCATGGTATTCCAGCAGTTCGCGCTGCTGCCGTGGCGGACTGTGGAGGAGAATGTCGGCTTCGGCCTCGAGCTTGCCGGCGTGCCGGAGGACGAGCGCAAGAGGCGGGTCGGCGAGCAGCTAGAACTGGTCAATCTGGCGAAATGGTCGAGCCGCAAGGTGCAGGAACTCTCGGGCGGCATGCAGCAGCGCGTGGGCCTGGCGCGTGCGTTTGCGACCGGGGCGCCAATCCTGTTGATGGACGAGCCGTTCTCGGCACTCGATCCGCTGATCCGTACCCGTCTGCAGGACGAGCTGCTTGAATTCCAGCGCCGACTGAAGAAGACGATCCTGTTCGTCAGTCACGATCTCGACGAAGCGTTCCGCATCGGCAACCGCATCGCCATCATGGAAGGCGGGCATATCATTCAGTGCGGCACGCCACAGGAGATCGTCCGCAATCCGATTAATCAATATGTCGCCGATTTCGTGCAGAACATGAACCCGATCAACATGCTGACGGCTCAGGACGTGATGCGCAAGACGGCATCGCCGAGCGAGACGGTTTCCGGGACGGCGACCCCGACCGCGCGCCTCGTCGATGTGCTCGACGCCATGACGCGGCAGCCGGGCGTGGTCGGCGTCGTCGACAATGGCGCGATCGTCGGCGTGATCTCGGCGCAGGATGTGGTGACCGGACTGACGCGTCACCGCAGGGTCTGAGCGCGATGGCCGGGGACGTGGCGGCTGGCGGCTCCGAGGCGGAGAAGCCGTCCGTCATCCGGCCGACCGACGCCGATTCCATAAAGCTGGCCCGGAGGCTCGTCCGCGAGGCGCGCTTCGGCGCGATCGGCGTGCTGGAACCGGAGACGGGTCATCCCTTCGCGAGCCGCGTGCTCGTCGGCACGGATTTCGACGGCGTGCCCGTCATACTGGCCTCGATGCTGACCACGCATATGAAGGCGATCATTGCCGATCCGCGTTGCTCGCTGCTCCTTGGCGAGCCGGGCAGGGGAGACCCGCTGGCCTGGCCGCGCGTGACCCTTCTTTGCATAGCCGAACGGATCGAGCTGGACGGCGAATCGGACGAGCGCATCCGCGCGCGTTTCCTCAAGCGGCATCCCAAAGCAAAGCTCTATGCCTCATTTCGGGACTTCTCCTTCTTCAGGCTTGTGCCAAAACGGGTCAGTCTGAATGCCGGCTTCGGCCGGGCCTATAATATTTCGGGGGACGAATTAATAATTGATTCACCGTTCAATCTCGAGTTATGCACGCAGGAAGGGCACTTTGTTGCGATAATCGAAAAACTCGGTTGCAATGTTCCCGATTTGCTGGCGAAGCATTATTTTAGAGAAAAAACAGGCAATTGGTATATCAGCGGCATCGACGCGGATGGGGTCGATCTCGCGCGGAAAGAGACGATTCACCGGTTGGAGTTTGTAAATCGCGTTACCGATTCAAACGGCTTGATTGCAGAATATTCAAAATTACTAATAGAACCGACTAAAAATTAGCGATGTACAAATTCAAATCCTGATTTATATGTTTTTTCCGTTCGATTTCAAACCGCTTGCTGCTTTTGACTGAGCGGTTACTCAATATAAAAACGAAAGTACCTTGTTATGAAAATGAGAAAGCTTTCAGAGCATTCGGGTTCCGCGGCTGCTCTGCTGTCCGCCATGGCAAACCCGAAGCGGCTTTTGATTCTCTGCAATCTCGTCAACGGCGAAGTGCCGGTCGGCGTGCTGGCCACGCAGGTCGGTCTCAGCCAGTCCGCTCTGTCGCAGCATCTTTCCAAGCTGCGTGCGCAGAAGCTGGTCAAGACGCGCCGCGATGCGCAGACCATCTATTATTCCAGCAATGCCAGCCAGGTGCTGACGCTGCTCGATGCCTTGGAAAGCATCTATGTTGGTGCTGCCGAGAACAAGTCGGCCGCTTGATCGGCCGCTGATCGACAATGTTGCGCCTGATATGAAAAGCGTCGGATGAAACCGGCGCTTTTTTGCATGGATTCCTTCTTTTCATCATGTTCTCGACGAGTGTTGCGTTCCCGCACTTGCGGCCAATTTCAGGTGACTCTAATCCTTTAAAACGGTTCGAAACGCGGTGGTGCGGCAAAGTTTGGCAATGACAGGGGCAGGACGTCGGTCTATCCTGGCGATGGCGGTGACTATCGCCGCGATGACGCTTGCCTTGGCGCTTGCTGTGCCGACGGACGCGGCGAGCCGCAAGCAGACCGTGGAAAAGGCCGTCAATCCGCTCGATCAGCCGATGGTTTTCTCGATCGTGCGCTCGGCCGCTGGTTTCTGCGAGCCGAGTTGCCCCGAATGGATCTATGCCGAAGGCCAGATCGTCGGCGCGTCGCCCGCGGCATTCAAGAAAATCCTCAAGAAGGCCGGCGACCGGAAGCTGCCGCTGCTCATCGTCTCGCCCGGCGGCAATGTGACGGCGGCGCTCGAGATGGGCCGCATCATCCGCAAGCGCGGCATGAATGTCGAGGTGAGCGCAACCCGGTTCATTTCCTGCTCGCCGCGTGACGACAAATGCACGCCGGACGGCCCGCTGAAAGGCGAGTATCGGGGCATGGCATTTTCAGCCGGCGCGTTCTGCTGGTCGGCCTGTCCGCTGATACTCGCGGCCGGCGAACGCCGCATTTCCAGCCAGTGGTCGCATACCGGCGTACACCAGATCACCACGGTCTATGCCCGCGAGCGCGTGTATTTCAAGGAGAAGTATCGCGTCGTCAACGGCAAGAAGAAGGTGATCAGCCGCAAGGTCGTCAGCCGCAAGAAAGCGGGAACCCAGAGCAGCACCAAGCTGCCGAAGAAGACCCGCAAGGCGCTGCTCGCCTATTTCAAGGAAATGGGGATCGAAAACCGGATCCTCGACGCGATGCTCTCGACGCCACCCGACCAGATCCGCCGGCTGGAGCCGGTGGAAATGCTGGGTCTCAAGCTGATCACCGAGATGTCGCCATCGGATGTGCTTGCCAATCCCAGCATCTGCGCGGCACGCGCGGTGCCGGAAAACTGCATCATGCGCAATCCGGAGCCGCTGACGGATATCAAGCCGCAGGGCGAGCCCGGCAAGCCGGCCTGATTGGTCCGGGATAAGCCGCGTCGCGGCTGGCATAGCCAGTGGGTCCGATCACGGTTACGTTCCGCTCCAGCCACTCCGGAGTAAGTGCCTTGATCGTCCGTCCGCGCCCGAGTTTCCTGCAACTGCTCTTCATCACACGCGGCTCGATCGTGCCCGATATCATCGGGCAGATTATTGCGGCCGCAGTGGTGGCAGCGCTGGTCGTGCTGGCGCACAAGAACTGGCCGCATGTCGTGCCGGTGTTCAACGGCGCACCCTTCGCACTGGTCGGCATCGCGCTTTCGATCTTCCTCGGCTTCCGCAACAATGCCTGCTACGACCGCTGGTGGGAGGCGCGCCGGCAGTGGGGCGAGATGATCGCGGTGGCGAGAAATCTCGCACGCCAGACGATCGTGCTCGATGGCACACCGGATGCACCGAGCCGGATGCGCATCCTCCATCTGCAGATCGCCTTTGCGCGCTCGCTGGCGCGCAGTCTTCGCCGCTCGGCCGGGGACTTCTCCGGTGTCGCAGCCTTCCTCGATCCTGATGACATTGCCTCGGTGGAGGCGAGCCGCAGCAGGCCGGACGCCATTCTCCGGCTGATGGGGCGTGAGCTTGCCGCGCTTCGGTCACGCGGTGCAATCAGCGACATCCTGTTCCAGGTGCTCGACCAGAGTGCGGGACGGCTGGCGCTGGTGCAGGCGGCCTGCGAGCGCATCCATAACACGCCGGTGCCTTTCGCCTATACGCTGCTGCTGCACCGGACGGCCTACATCTTCTGCTTCCTGTTGCCGTTCGGTTTCGCGGAGTCGCTCGGCTGGGGTACGCCCTTTGCGGCAGCTTTGACGGCTTATGCTTTTTTCGGGCTCGATGCGCTTTCGATGCATCTGGAGGAACCCTTCGAGGACAACCCCAACGGACTCGCGCTGGCGGCGATGAGCGAGACGATCGAGATCAACCTGCGCGAGGCGCTGGGAGAAACGGATCTGCCGCCATTGCCGCAGCCGAAGGATTTTTTGCTGATGTAAGCCGAAGAACCTCGCGACAGGAGAATTTGATTTTCGCAACCCGGCCTTCTATGGTCGCCGAAATGTCGGCACGACGACGATCAAGGTGGAATGGGACAGGATACCTGGATGAAAAAAGACAATCCGTATTCCAGTCTTCCGGCGTCGCGGTACTGGAAGAGTGCAGTCGCGGAGCGTCATGTCACCGAACTCGAAGACCTCTATCAGCCCAAATTCGTGCTTCGTCCGAGCGACCGGATCACGGTTGCGGGGAGCTGTTTTGCTCAGCATGTCGGCCGGAACCTGAAGGCGCAAGGCTTCGACGTGCTCGACAAGGAGCCGCCGCCCGAGTTCCTCAGCGAGGATGTTGCCAGGACATTCGGCTACGGGATCTATTCCGGCCGCTACGGTAATATCTATACAGCGCGACAACTCGTGCAGTTGATCAAGGACAGCGCGGACGGCGTGACGCGCGAAGAGGATTTCTGGTGGCGCGGTGAGCGCGTGTTCGATGCGCTGAGGCCGAATGTCGAACCGGATGGTCTCGAAAGCGTCGAGGAAGCGGTTCTTCATCGCAGACAGCACCTCTCGAAGGTCCAGGCGCTCTTCGGCGAGACCGATGTGATGATCTTCACGCTCGGCCTGACGGAAGCCTGGGAGAGCGTCGAGTCCGGAATCGCCTATCCGACATGTCCCGGCGTGATCGCAGGCGCGTTCGACCAGAGCAAATGCAGGTTCGTGAATTACGACTTCAATGCGGTGCTTGCCGACATGGTGGAGGTGCGTGCGCTGCTGAAGGCGATCAATCCTGACATGAAACTGCTTCTGACTGTGTCGCCCGTGCCGTTGACCGCGACGGCGTCGGGCCGGCATGTTCTCGTGGCAACGACCTATTCGAAATCGGTGTTGAGGGCCGTTTGCGGCTCGCTGAGCGGCATGTTCGACGATGTCGACTACTTCCCGTCCTATGAGTTGATTGCCTCGCCGGCCGCGCGTGGATTTTTCTACGAGCCGAACCTCCGTTCGATCAATCGCAACGGCGTGGCGCTGGTCATGAGCCAGTTCCTGAAAGCGCATGCGGCCGAGGGGGCGTCGATCTCTGCGCCGGCTACCGCCGAGGCGATGGAAGCAAAGGCGGCCCGCGCCAGCCGGCGGAAGGCCAAGGAGGAGCGCCGCGGCGATGTCGTGTGCGAAGAGGAACTGCTCGAGGCCTTTGCGCGATGAGCTTGCGTATCTGCATCGTCGGAAACTCGCATGTTGCTGCTTTGAAGCGGGGCTGGCCCGCGGTGCGGGAGAAATATCCCGACACCACCATCGACATGTTCGGCACATATGGCACATCGTTCCTGGATCTATCGGTCTCGGACGGGAAAATCATCGCCGACAGCGAGACGAGCGTCGCCTATTTCAAGCTGACCGGCGGCAGCACGGAGATCGCGCTCGATGCCTATGATCGGATCGTCGTGGTGGGGGCGGGCGCCCGGATATTCACCATGGCGAACGTCCTCAAGACCCTGTGTCCGCCATTCATGAATGCCGATCTTCTCAGGGGAAGTGAAGGTGGCGACCGCAAGCCGGTGCAAAAGCTTGCCCGCTTCTATCGGGGGCAAGAGCCTTCGCTGGTGTCGAGCGCGCTGATGCGCCAGACCATGATCGCCAGGTCCGCCAAAACGCCGGCTGCCGCGTTGATCCGGCAGATCGCGGCTTCTTCCAGCATCCCCGTATATCATCTGCCTGCCCCCTTTCCGTCATCGACGACACTCGCGCTCAAGCCCAAGAGCGCGATTTCCAGACTTGTCGGCATGGGATATGGGCCGCTCTTTTCGGACATTCTCTGGGACGCGGCCGAGAGCGCGGTGCGCGGAATGGCCGATGTCATCAGGCCGCCTGAGAATCTGCTCGTGGAGGGCCTGCTGACCGACAGTATCTACTCGACCGGAGCTGCACGCCTTGATGAGGAGCTCGGCGAGCATGAGGACGATGAGCTCCTGCATATGAACGGCGCCTATGGCGCAGTGGTGCTGCAACATATGCTGGAGCGGATGGCAAAATAGAGCCGGAAGTCGAGGGCTATTGCAAAGTGCCGTACGAAATGTCGCCAATGTCGCATTCTGTCTATTCCGCGACAGATTTCGATAGACCATAAAGGGCGCGTTCGCGCTCTATTCCAGCCAACTTTAAGAGTGACACCAGGGAGGCTCACAGGCCATGGCCGAAGTTAAATCCGACATCGAAATCGCGCGCGCCGCGAATAAGAAGAACATCATGGAGATCGGCGCCAAGCTGAACATCCCCTCCGAGCATCTTCTGCCCTACGGCCACGACAAGGCCAAGATTTCCGCAGAATTCATCGCCGCCCAGCGCGAAAAGAAGAGCGGCAAGCTGATCCTGGTCACCGCTATCAACCCGACGCCTGCCGGCGAAGGCAAGACCACGACGACGGTCGGCCTCGGCGACGGCCTCAACCGCATCGGCAAGAAGGCGATCGTCTGTATCCGCGAAGCCTCGCTCGGCCCCTGCTTCGGCGTCAAGGGCGGTGCTGCCGGCGGCGGTTACGCACAGGTCGTGCCGATGGAAGACATGAACCTGCATTTCACGGGTGACTTCCACGCCATCACCTCGGCGCACAACCTGCTCTCCGCGCTGATCGACAACCACATCTACTGGGGCAATGAGCAGAATATCGACATCCGCCGCGTCGCATGGCGCCGGGTGATGGACATGAACGACCGGGCGCTCCGCCAGATCACCGCCTCGCTCGGCGGCGTGCCCAACGGCTATCCGCGCGAGACCGGCTTCGACATCACGGTCGCCTCGGAAGTCATGGCGATCCTCTGCCTGTCGATGGACCTCAAGGATCTCGAGAAGCGCCTCGGCAACATCATCATCGCCTATCGCCGCGACAAGAGCCCCGTCTTCGCCCGCGACATCAAGGCCGACGGCGCGATGACCGTGCTGCTCAAGGATGCGATGCAGCCGAACCTGGTACAGACGCTGGAAAACAATCCGGCTTTCGTGCATGGCGGTCCGTTCGCCAATATCGCGCATGGCTGCAACTCGGTCGTCGCCACCACGACGGCGCTGAAGCTTGCCGACTATGTCGTGACCGAAGCCGGTTTCGGCGCCGACCTGGGTGCGGAAAAGTTCTTCGACATCAAGTGCCGCAAGGCCGGCCTGAAGCCTGATGCGGCCGTGATCGTTGCGACCGCTCGCGCCATGAAGATGAATGGCGGCGTCAAGAAGGACGATCTCGGCAAGGAGAACATCGAGGCCGTCCGCAAGGGCTGCGCCAATCTCGGCCGCCACATCCAGAACGTCAAGAAGTTCGGCGTGCCTGTCGTCGTCGGTATCAACCACTTCATCTCCGATACCGAAGGCGAAATCCAGGCGATCAAGGATTATGTCGCGACGCTCGGCGCCGAGGCCATCCTCTGCAAGCATTGGGCCAGGGGCTCAGCCGGTATCGAAGACCTCGCCAACAAGGTCGTGCAGCTCGCCGAATCCGGCCAGTCGCAGTTCGCGCCGCTCTATCCCGACGACATGCCGCTGTTCCACAAGATCGAGACGATCGCCAAGGACATCTACCATGCCGGCGAAGTGATCGCCGACAAGTCGGTGCGCGACCAGTTGCGCGCCTGGGAAGACCAGGGCTACGGCCACCTGCCGATCTGCATGGCCAAGACCCAGTATTCGTTCTCGACCGACCCGAACCTGCGCGGCGCGCCCGAGGGCCACACCGTCCCGGTCCGCGAAGTGCGGCTCTCGGCCGGCGCCGGCTTCATCGTCGTCATCACCGGCGAGATCATGACCATGCCGGGCCTGCCGAAGTCACCGTCTTCGGAACGGATTTTCCTCAATGAGATGGGGCAGATCGAAGGTCTGTTCTGATCGCTGCAGGAAGACATCTGCCTGCCGCTCCGGCGGCGGGCATTTTCATCTGATGGGCAGGCCGAGAGCGACTGTCCGCAAAGTTTGGCGGCGACCATCGGGCATCCCTGAGGCCGGCACTTAAGATTGAACGAATTCAATCTTAAGAGTCTATGGCTGATTTCTGCAACCGTCTTTACTCTGTCATGAGACCATGCGATCCTCGCGGAAACGGGAGCGAGTGGCATGGTGAATCCAAACTTCGACGGATTTGTTGGCGTTCAGACAACTCCTTTTTATCCCGATGGACCGGACGAACCATCAAAAGGAGCCCTGCTCTGGGGGGACGGCGTTCGCATTCTTTCCCCGCCCGCCGGCGGCCACGTCAAGGTTCATGCTCGTGGCCGGGACGGTTGGATCAAGGAGGAAGCGCTCCATGGCGGCAAGTCGCTGCTGGAAGTCTATTTCATTGATGTCGGACAGGGCGACGGCATTCTGATCAAGCTGCCTGATTTCCGCCATATCATGATCGATGGCGGGCATCCCCGCGCAAAGCAGAACACCGGAAAAAGTGGCGCTGACTTCGTCGATTGGAAGTTCGCCAAGGACTACGGACTGACTGCGATCGTCCTCGACGCAATGATCACCTCGCACAACGATTTCGACCACTATGGCGGGCTTGCCGACCTGCTCGATGCAAGCCAGGAGCAAGAACTCGACGCCCAGGAAATCTCGGTGGAGGCTTTCTATCACGCCGGCATTTCCTGGTGGATGAGCGGGTCTGGACGAACTCTGGGTGCCGTCGAAAGCAACGGAGCCAAGGATTTCCACGTTCAATTGCTGGGGGACCGCCCATCGGCGGTGGCCGCGACGTCCGGCGGTGCGGGGCCACAGTTGCAGGGCGAATGGGGCAAATTCATCGAGAAGGTGGTGGAGGCGAGACGCGCCGATGGGCAGCCGACACCGATAACCCGCATGAGCGACCAGACCGACTACCTGCCGGGTTTTGTCCCGAACGGCGGCCAGGCATCCATTCGCGTCCTGGGGCCGGTGGAATTCACCGTGGGCGGCAAGCCGGCCCTGGAGGAACTCGGCGGCGACTCCAAGACCACGAACGGCAACAGCATCCTGCTCCGGCTCGACTATGGCCGCTCGCGGATTCTCCTGACCGGAGACCTCAACAAATCCAGCCAGACATCGCTGATGGAAGCGTATGCCGGGCGGCGGCTTGAGTTCAAATGCGATGTTGCCAAGGCATGCCATCACGGCAGCGAGGACGTGTCCTACTCGTTCCTGCAGGCGATGGAGCCCGGCGCCACGGTGATCAGCTCGGGCGACGGCGAGGGCCACGACCATCCGCGCCCGCGCATCGTCGCGGCCAGCGGTGCCACGGGCTATCTGACGATCAAGCGAGACGAGATCATCACGCCGCTCGTCTATTCCACCGAGCTCGCACGATCGGTTTCGATCGGCCACGTCAAGAGCCTCACGCTCAATCAGGGGGCGTTTCCCGGCATGACCGCGGCGGCGGCGGTGGCGCCCGCCGACATACAACATGTCGATGTGCATTACACCGAGACCAAAGCCGGCGGCTTCACGGCGAACAAGGAGAAGCCGCTGTCGCGCACCAAGGTTGTCGCGGGACTGATCTACGGGCTGGTCAATCTCAGGACCGACGGCGAAACCATCTTGATGGCAACGATGAACGAGGGGAAGGGTGACTGGGCGATCAAGACGTTCCAATCCCGTTTCTGAAGTGCGTGGATACACCTCTGCCCTGCGCTGACCTGTCCGCTACCAGCAATAGCGGAAGCCACCCTTCCGTTTCAATGTGTCGAGATGGAGATGCGTCTCGTGCGCCTGATCGCTGCCGGGGTCGAGCACGGTCGAGAAATACAAGCAGGCGGCGGTGGCGATGGCTCGCTGGAAGGCGCCGTTGAGCGTCGAATCCTCCTGGCGGGGTGAGATTGTGAAGGTCTTGCCCGACCGGAAGGTGAAGCCGGCGATGTCGACGGCGCTACCATGGGCGTGTTCGGAAATCTTGCCGGTCCCGGCATTGTTGCGCTTGCGGCAGACATAGGCCGAGGCCTGGTTGACCTCGGCGAGCGTTTCCTTGGGTTGCGATTTCTTCAGCATCGGCGTGACGACATCGCGCGTCCAGCGGGCGAGGTTGACGGCTGCCTGGCAACGCATCGTGCCGGGTGGGGAAAGCTCGACGCCGCCGCCGATGGACTTGACCTTCAACGGCTTGTCGATGCCGCAGCCATTGTGCTCGTCGATCCGCTTCGCCTCGGTGAATTCAGCGCCCATCGCCTTCATCTCCGCGATGCAGAAGGCGTAGACCTTGGGGTTTTCCGTCTCGATGGGCGGTGGGACATAGGCCTCGGGCTTCTCGTCCTCGCTCTCGGTCGCGGGTTTCTTTTTCTGAACATCGGTTGCAGGTTTGGCCTTGTCCTCGACGGGTTCCGTCCTCTCGTCGGCAGGCTTGGTATCACCGGGTGCAGCAATATCCGGCCGCGGTTCGGGCACCGGGATCTCTTCCGGCAAAGCGGCGGCGGTCAGCAGCAGGATGGCTGGGAGCAAAAGCGGCAAGCGGCGGGAAATGGGCTGTCCTCCGGATCGGATCGGCAGGGTGAGAACGCGCGGGAGCCCATTCAGTTCGTTCTCGACCAAGATTGTACACCCGTTTTCGACGATAGAGCCGTGCCACGGACCGGTATTCCGAAACCGGCAGCAAAGACTGCACCGTTCTTGTCCGCCGTAACAAATAATTCTTTGCAGCCGCGAATGAATCGAAATTCGGAACCGTTGATACAATCGCCGGCCCCAGTTTCAGGTGACCGGCGTCAGTCCGCCGGTATTCGTGCCGGCTCATTTGTAAGGGGAAATTATGGCTTTTACGACATTCAAGCCCGACTTTACCGAGACCATGCCCGACGTTTCATTCAGCGGCATCGCGTTGCTCGACGACATCACCGCATCGGTCATCTGGGATGATGCCACCATTCAATATGGCTTCGGTGGCAACGATGTACTGACCTTCGATAACGAGTTCAGGCAGATCTTCCGTTCGATGTTCGGCAATGCCAAGCCGGATGCGAATTTCGCCTTCCTCAAGCAGGCCGTACAGTCTTTCACGATGATCGATTCGGTGACGAACCTCGATTTCGAGGCGACCGACAGCCTGGAAGAAGTCGATCTCGTGCTCGCCAGCACCAATGACAAGCCGAGGAGTTCGCTCGAAGGTTTCTTCGAGTTTCCCGGCAACATGAACAAAGACGGGACCTTCGAGAACTGGTCGATCGGTGCCTTCAACAGCGGCATGAAGGCGCTGACCGCGAGGCCGGAGGCGGGCGGCGGTCAATATGGCAGTTGGACCATCCTGCACGAGATAGGCCACAGCCTGGGCCTCAAGCATACACATCAGGAGGTCTCAGGCCTGCCGGCGCTCGATACCGTCGGCAAATTCATGAACAATGAGCGCTATTCGGTGATGTCCTACAATGGCGCGTCCGACGGCATCAAATATGGCCATGCCGTCTCGATGATGGCGCTCGACGTGGCGGCGCTGCAGGCGCTCTACGGTGCCGAGACCTACGCGGACGATGGTTCGAGCTATTCGCTGATGAATGCCAAGGGCGGCAAGCTTTCGCTCGCCGAGGGCGCGGTCGAGATCGGTCGGGCCTATTACTGTGTCTGGGATTCGGGCGGCACGGACTCGATCGATTACAAGAGCGCCGGAAAATCCGTACTGATCAATCTCAACGACGCGACCCTCGATACATCGGGCAGCAGCGCGGAACTCCTGGCCCTGTTCGAACAGCTCAAGGCGACGAATTTCTTCGATTTCATGTCGAAGTCGCTCAAACAGGAGGTGCTCGACGCCTGGCACAATGCCGGCGGCTTCTTCTCCCAGGTGCTCGACATCAAGAAGAACAAGTACGATGGCATTGATGGCGGCTTTTCGATCGCGCATGGCGCCGAGATCGAGAATGCCATCGGCGGCAACAGGGCCGATCTGCTGATCGGCAACGAGCAGGACAACAGCCTGGTCGGCGGCAACGGCGACGACACGATCCTCGGCGGTGCCGGCGAGGAGCGCATCAGCGGCGATGCCGGGATCGACTGGATCGACGGGGGCACGGACGACGATTTTCTGTGGGGTGGCGCGGGCCGGGACATTTTCGTGTTCTCGGACGGCTACGGCACCGACACGATCATGGATTTCGACGCCGACGATGTGATCGATCTACGCGCCCTGCTCGGTTTCGAGAACATGCAGGACCTGTTCGACAACCATATGGAAGTCATCGATGGTGACGTGGTGATAACTGTCGGTGCGGACCAGTTCGTTATCAAGGGCGTAACCGAAGTCAACGCCGGTGATTTCGTGATCTGACCGCAGCGTGGTGCGTGGTCGCGGTCGGGCTCTTCCGAGTGGAGAGTCCGGCATTTTTCGTTTGCGCCCATCGCCATAAGTTGGGGTGATGCGAGCGAGGTGAATCATGGTATTGCCCGTGAAACGGGAATGCGATGAGGCGCTTCGGGCGCCGCCGGAGGGGAAATGGCAGCCACGACACCAAGGCCGGTTTTTTCGGAAACACTGCCCGACAACTTGAGTGATCTCTCGGCCAAGGGACTGAAGCTGCTCAATTCGCTGACAGCCAGGACGATCTGGGACGATAGCGATCTGCAATATTATTTCGGCAACGCCGATACCCTCGCCACGCCGGGCTATGAACAGTTGCAGGAAAGCTATGACAGCATGCTGCACAGGGACCCGGACTCGGAATTCTATTTCGCCGAGCTGGCCGAACAAGCATACGCCATGATCGACGCGGTCTCCTCTCTCAATTTCGATGCAACGAGCAATCTGACCGAAGCCGATCATGTCCTGGTCAGTTTCAACGGCCCGAAAGCGCCGCTCGAGGGCTATTTCGAGTTCCCCGGATGGCTCTATCGAGACGGCGACAGTAAGTTTGACGATCCTGATAACAGCCTTTCGCTCGGTGCCCTCAACAGCGGGATCGAGGTGATGACAGCGACGCCGGAACTCGCCGGCGATGGCGAATATGCCAACTGGACCGTTCTGCACGAGATCGGCCATGGGCTGGAGCTCAAGCATACGCATCAGGAGCGCAGGGGAACGCCGCCGCTTTCGACGGTCGGCAAGTTCATGGACAATGAGCGTTACTCGGTGATGTCATATAATGGTTCGGCCAAGGCCAACGAGTACGGGCACGCCGTCAGCTTCATGGCGCTCGATATTGCCTCGCTCCAGGCGCTCTACGGGGCGGAGGATTATGCTGTCACGGGCTCGACCTACACGCTGTTCGATGCTGGCGGTGGCGCGCTGAGCCTGGAGGAAGGCGAGGTACATATCGGCCGGGCCTATTACTGCATCTGGGATTCCGCCGGAAACGACCAGATCAACTATGCCGGTGAGGACAATTCGGTCCTTATCAATCTCAATGACGCGACGCTCGATACGAACAAGCCGACCGGCGATCTCAAGGCGCTTATTTCCCAGCTGAAGATCACGGCGTTTTTCGATCACCTGTCGTCCAGGCTGCAAGATGAGATCACGGATGCCTGGCATCACGCGGGCGGGTTCCTCTCGCGCGTGCTTGCGACCAACGGCGCTGATTACAGGGGCACATCAGGCGGCTTTTCGATCGCGCATGGCGCCGAGATCGAAGACGCCAATGGCGGCGACAAGGGTGATCTGCTGATCGGCAACGAGGGCGGCAACACGCTGTACGGCTTTGCAGGCAATGACACCATGCTTGGCGGCAGCGGTGCGGACATTCTGCATGGTGACGAAGGCAACGATCGGATCGACGGAGGGCGCGGCAATGATGAACTTTACGGTGAGATCGGCGCCGACCGCTTCGTATTCTCCACCGGCTACGGTGAGGATGCGATCAAGGATTTCGCAGAAGGCGACGATCAGATCGATCTCACTCGCCTCAAGGGATTTTCCAACTTCAAGGATCTCTTCGACAATCATATGGTGGATGACGACGGCAATGTCGTCATCCAGATCGGTACTGATATCCTGACCATCGAAGACGTGACGAAGGCCGAGGTGCTTGTGGTGAAGGCCGATTTCCTGATCTGAATGTTTCGCGGGGAACAGGGCGGGACGCGGAATGTCCGATCCCCCTTGTGAATCTGAAAAACGCTGGTATTTGTATTTTCATGAAAACGTCGTCGATCAAGACTGTCTGGTGGTGGGCTCGCTGAAAACGCGGCCTCGAACAGTCATGTGAAACGACAAGACACGAAGCCGCCCGGAGACCTGAGGCGGCTTTTTCTATATCCGGAGCCGCGCGAAGACCGGACTACCAAGGAGAAGACGAATGGGAACGCGCGTACTGGAAGACGGCTCGGAACAATATACGACCAAGGGCGGCGTGGTCATCACCCGCGCCCGCCGCGAAATACAATATGGCGATGCGATAACCTCTTATGTCGAGAAGCTCGACGAGCGGCGCGGCGCGGTGCTCTCCTCCAACTACGAGTATCCGGGGCGCTATACACGCTGGGACGTCGCCGTAGCCGATCCGCCGGTCGGGATTTCCTCGTTCGGTCGGGCGATGTGGCTCGATGCCTATAACGAGCGCGGCGAAGTGCTGCTCGAGATCATCGCCGAGCACTTCGAGGGCGTCGATGAGATCACGCTTGGTGCCCGCACGGCGCGCCGTCTGGATCTGACAATCAACCAGCCGAGCCGGATCTATACCGAGGAAGAGCGCTCGCGGATGCCGACCGTGTTCACGGTCCTGCGCGCGATTACCGATCTCTTTCATTCAGCGGAAGACTCCTCGATCGGGCTTTATGGCGCGTTCGGATATGATCTCTGCTTCCAGTTCGATGCGATCGACCTCAAGCTCAAGCGGCCGGACGACCAGCGCGACATGGTGCTGTTCCTGCCGGATGAAATCCTCGTCGTGGACAACTATTCGGCCAAGGCGTGGATCGACCGCTACGAGTATGAGAAGGGCGGGCGTACGACATCAGGCAAGGCCGGCGACATTCCTGCCGAGCCCTTCCAGCATACCGACGCAATCCCGCCGCGTGGCGACCATCGGCCCGGCGAATATGCCAGCCTGGTGACCAAGGCCAAGGAAAGCTTTCGCCGCGGCGATCTCTTTGAAGTCGTGCCGGGGCAGAAATTCATGGAGCGCTGCGACAGCAAGCCCTCGGACATTTCCAAGCGGCTGAAGGCGATCAATCCGTCGCCCTATTCCTTCTTCATCAATCTCGGCAACCAGGAATATCTGGTCGGCGCGTCGCCTGAGATGTTCGTGCGGGTCAATGGCCGCCGCATCGAGACGTGCCCGATCTCGGGCACGATCCGCCGTGGCGACGATGCAATTTCCGACAGTGAACAGATCCTGAAGCTCTTGAATTCCAAGAAGGACGAATCCGAGCTGACCATGTGCTCGGATGTCGACCGCAACGACAAGAGCCGCGTCTGCGAGCCGGGTTCGGTGAAGGTCATCGGCCGCCGGCAGATCGAGATGTATTCGCGGCTGATCCATACGGTGGACCATATCGAGGGCCGGCTGCGCGACGACATGGACGCCTTCGACGGATTTTTGAGCCACGCCTGGGCGGTCACCGTCACCGGCGCGCCAAAACTCTGGGCGATGCGTTTCATCGAGGCGCACGAGAAGAGCCCGCGTGTCTGGTATGGTGGCGCGATCGGTTTCGTCGGCTTCAATGGCGACATGAATACCGGGCTGACGCTGCGCACCGTCCGCATCAAGGACGGCATTGCCGAGGTGCGCGCCGGTGCGACGCTGCTTTACGACTCCATTCCGGAAGAGGAAGAGGCCGAGACCGAACTCAAGGCCTCGGCCATGATCTCCGCCATCCGGGACGCAAAATCGGGAAATTCCGCCATGAACAAACGCGATGTCGCCAAGGTCGGCACGGGCGTCAACATCCTGCTCGTCGACCACGAGGACTCCTTCGTCCACACGCTCGCCAACTATTTCCGCCAGACCGGCGCCAATGTGACGACCGTGCGCACGCCGGTGCCGGAGGAAGTATTCGACCGGATGAAGCCGGATCTCGTCGTGCTGTCGCCCGGACCGGGTTCGCCGTCGGATTTCGATTGCAAGGCGACGATCAAGAAGGCGCGTGCCCGCAAGCTGCCGATCTTCGGTGTGTGCCTGGGCTTGCAGGCGCTGGCCGAAGCCTATGGCGGCGAGCTGCGGCATCTCGCTATCCCCATGCACGGCAAACCGTCGCGCATCCGCGTACTGGAGCCGGGCATCGTCTTCTCCGGCCTCGGCAAGGAAGTGACGGTGGGTCGCTACCACTCGATCTTCGCCGATCCCACGACGCTGGCGCGTGAATTCATCATTACCGCAGAGGCCGAAGACGGCACGATCATGGGCATCGAGCACACCAAGGAGCCGGTGGCCGCCGTGCAGTTCCACCCGGAATCGATCATGACGCTGGGCTCCGATGCCGGCATGCGGATGATCGAGAACGTGGTCGCGCACCTGGCGAAGCGGGTGAAGGTGAAGGCGGCTTAGGAACATCATTTCGGAGCGCGCCGTTTAAGAGTGGTGCGCTTCGGTTCCCGGGGAGATTGCGGCGGGGTCACTTTGTTCTGGAAGCGACGGAAAACCTTTTCCTACACCTGTAGCTGCTGCGGTGAGAAAATGACCGGGTCGCCATCCTTTGCGATGGGTGGGCCGCCATTCATTCCTGACGTTCCGGATGAGGAATTGGCTGAGCGAGTCTATCAAGACTACGATCTTTGCCACGTCCGCAACACGGCTGAAGAGATCTCCGACGAAGACATATTTGCCATCCGTGTGATGCTGAAAATTCCTATCCAGAGCATCGCCGAGCCGTTTTCGTGGGGTGTTTGGGTAACGCAATCCAGAGAAAGTTTTATCCGCTATGTCGATGCCGCTGGAACCGATCAGAGAGGCATCTGTACTTTCGGATGGATGCCGGTAACGCTCGCCTCATATACAAGAACCGGAGCTAATGAGCCATCGGAGCACCTTGCGTGTGATGTGCATTGGCAAGCGGAGGGGCTCCGTCCCTTGATCACGCTGCATGAAAGCGACCATCCACTGTATGTGGATCAACGTGACGGCATCAGTTGGAACAAAGCGGTGAAGATAGCGCAATTCCAGATGGCGTTGGTGCATAAGCCAAGCTGACACCCAATCGCGAGCGGTGTGTACAAGCAAGTCATGGCTTGACCAACGCACCTGATTAGACCATATCACCATCAATAGACAAAACCGCGCGCAGGGCAAACCCTGCGCGCGGTTTGTCGTTTTGAAACATGCACTTGCTATTCATTCGCATTTGCGAATGTGGCCGGGGCCAAAGGTGCTTTGATGGAAAAGTCGGATAGCGTGGTGAAGCGACTTGCCTTCTGGGGGATTCCGCTTTCGCTCGCGGTGATGGCGCTGAAGATGCTTGCCTGGCATGTGACCGGGTCGGTAGCGCTGCTTTCGGACGGACTGGAATCGACCGTCAACGTGATTGCTGCCGTGATCGCTTGGCTGGCGATCGGCTATGCATCGCGGCCCGCTGATAAAAGCCATCCCTTCGGGCATCACAAGGCGGAATATCTGTCGGCGGTTATCGAAGGTGTGCTGATTGTCGTTGCCGCGTTGCTGATCGCGCGTGAGGCGATCGGAAGTCTCGATAATCCTGCTCTGCCAGAGGCGCCGGTGCTCGGGCTCGGCATCAATGCAGTGGCGGCTGCGATCAACGCAGTCTGGGCCTACGTTCTGATCACCGCGGGCAAGCGCCATCGTTCGCCGGCGCTGTCGGCGGATGGCGAGCACATTTTGTCGGATGTCATCACGTCCGCCGGCGTGCTGGTCGGATTGCTGCTGGTGCTCGGTACGGGATATGCCATTCTCGATCCTGTCATGGCGCTGATCGTCGCGGTCAATATTCTCTACCAGGGCTGGAAGGTGATCTCGCACTCCGTCAGCGGATTGATGGATCATGCCGTCGATGCGGATGAGGAAGACGCGATCAAATCGGCGATCGCGGCCAATGCGGAAGGTGCGCTCAACGTCCATCATCTCCGGTCGCGCAAGGCGGGGCGGGCGATCTTCATCGATTTCGACATGGTGGTGCCGGCCGCAATGACGGTGGCGCAAGCGCATGATATTTGCGACCGGCTGGAAGACGCGATCCAGGTGGTACTCCCGACTGCGCAATGCGAAATCCATGTTGAGCCGGAAAGCGAAAAGGCGCATGGAGTGCGCGTTCAAATGCAGATGTAAGGAAGCTTTTGATGTCGACGACTGATGTTTCCGGGCTGACCATGCTCGGTTCGACCACCCACACGGCGAAGGGTCCGGATGAAGCGATCCTCGAACGCGTGCCGACCCAAAATGGCGCCATGGATTACCTGGTGCGGTTCGTGTGCCCCGAATTCACTTCGCTCTGTCCGATGACCGGCCAGCCGGACTTTGCCCATATCGTGATCGACTATGTGCCGGGCGACTGGCTGGTGGAGTCGAAATCGCTCAAGCTGTTCATGCATTCCTTCCGCAACCACGGCGCCTTCCACGAGGATTGCACCATGGATATCGCCAAGCGGCTGGTCGACCTGCTGTCGCCGAAATGGCTGAGGATCGGCGCCTACTGGTATCCGCGCGGCGGCATTCCGATCGATGTGTTCTGGCAATCCGGCAAGCCGCCGGAACATGTCTGGGTGCCAGATCAGGGTGTGGCGCCCTATCGCGGGCGGGGTTGAGGACCGACCGCCATTCAGCTGATGCCGGTCTGCAAATGGCGGTTTTCTGCGCTTCCGGTGCTCACGTACCTTAAGTACGCTCCGCTCCGGTTCTCGAAAACCACCATTTTCGACTCGGCCTGATCTGAATATCGACCGGTCCTAGCCGACGATCAGCGCCGTGCCGCCGAGCGCGGTCGCGGCACCAAGCAGGCGCGTGACGATTTGGTTGCGCCCGCCAACAAACATCCCGATGCCGACGCCGAACGCGTGGAGCAGGGCGGTCGCCACAACGAAACCAAGGCCGAATGACGTCGCCGTTGCCATGCCCAGCTCGCCGCCATGGGCATGGCCGTGGAACAGCGCGAAGACGCCGACGATTGCCGCACTTGCCGCCACGGGCACCCGGACGGCGAGCGCCACGAGCAGGCCGAGGCCGATGACCGAGGCCAGGGTGCCGGGCTCGACGAAGGGCAGGGGGGTGCCGACAAGCGCGAGTATGAAGCCGATTGCCATGACCGATATGAAAGCTGCTGGAAGTGTCCAGCGCGCCTTGCCGCCGATCTGCGCGGCCCAGAGGCCGACCGCGATCATCGCCAGCATGTGATCGGCGCCTGACAGAGGATGCGTCAGGCCCGACATGAAGGAGCCGTGTTCAGCGGGGTTGAGATGGGCGAAGGCCGGCGCGGTCATGGTGGCAAGGATGGCGGCTGATATCGAAAGGCGCTTGAGCATTCTGTTCCCCTGGCATGTCGCTTGCGGTTCCCGGGCAGGAACCTTTATCTTATGGTCAGGCGTCAATATGTGTCGATACGTCGTTTGACGCAACGCCATATCGCGCTCTTTCAACCAGTTCCGCCGCCCGCCGAGGATCGCGGCATTTACCCTGAATTCAGCGGTTTCCCTTAATCGGAGAATGTTGCATTGTTTTTGCAGCCGAGTCGCCCTATCTCATGGGCATTCGAATGGAAGTTTGGAGAATTGGATGCTCGACGACGAAGACGATGACGACGACAAGCAGAAGAAGAGCGAAGCACCGCTGGGCAAGGACATGGAGTCCAATCTCTTCAAGTCGCGTTCCATTTTCATCTATGGCACGATCACGCAGGAGCTGGCCAACAAGGTCTGCGCACAACTGATCGCGCTTGCGGCGGCCAGTGATGATGATATCAGGATTTTCGTCAGCTCACCGGGCGGCCACGTCGAATCCGGCGATGCCATCCATGACATGGTCCGATTCATCAAGCCGAAGGTCTGGATGATTGCGACGGGCTGGGCGGCGTCGGCTGGCTCGTTGATCTTTGTCGCGGTTCCCAAGGAGCGGCGCCTCTGCCTGCCCAATACGCGCTTCCTGCTGCACCAGCCCTCAGGCGGCACCCGTGGCATGGCCTCGGACATCGAAATCCAGGCTCGCGAGATCATTCGCATGAACGAGCGGCTGAACCGGATTTACGCAGCGGCGACCGGCCAGCCGGTCGAGAAGATCGCCAAGGATACGGATCGCGACTATTGGCTCTCCGCTCAGGAGGCTATCGATTACGGCCTGGTTTCGCGCATCATCAACTCGCAAGCCGATATCTGAGACAAGGCAAAAATCGCCACATTTCGGTACTGCCCCGGCCATCAAGCCGGGGTATTTCTTTTTTGTTTTCAAAGCTCTGCGATTGTGCACTGCACGCCTTGCACGGGCGGCGGAAACCGCTTAGCATCCCGCCCGTTCCATTGCAGCATGCTGGGAGACTTTTCATGCTAAGTTCAGAGGGCTTCCAGGCCGGCGCGTGCCGTCGGGGAAACCCGGTATCCATCGCAGGCCTCAGGGTCTGGTTCGCCGCCTGTCTTTTCGCGCTTTTCCTCTTGCCTCTCAATGCCCATGCCACGGATGTTCCCTTGACGCTCGATGGCGGAATTTCGGCAACACTCAATATGCCAGATGCCACGCAGCCGGTACCTGCGGTGCTGCTGCTGCACGGTTTCGGAAGCTCGAAGGACGAGGTCGGCGGCATGTATGCGCGCGTCGCCACGGCGCTGGCGCAGAAGGGCATTGCGTCGCTCCGCATCGATTTCGCCGGCTTCGGCAAGAGCGATGGCGACACGGGTTCAACAACAGTCGACGCGCAGCTCGATCAGGCGAAGGCCGCGCTTGCCGTGCTCAAGGGCACCAAGGGTGTCGATCCCAACCGCGTGGGCGTGCTCGGTTTCAGCCTCGGCGGTGGCATCGCGCTGCTCGTCGCGTCGGGTCAGCCGA
Source organism: Rhizobium sp. LjRoot254 (assembly GCF_964254105.1). Classification (NCBI taxonomy): domain Bacteria; kingdom Pseudomonadati; phylum Pseudomonadota; class Alphaproteobacteria; order Hyphomicrobiales; family Rhizobiaceae; genus Rhizobium; species Rhizobium sp. LjRoot254. Next base: position 752,069 of record NZ_CAXUSM020000001.1, read on the forward strand.
TGGATGTGAAATCGCTCGTGACATGGTCGTCCGTCGGCGATTTCCAGGCCGACATGCTGGGCGCGCTGGGCCAGAAGGCCTTCGACCGCGCCAAGGAAGATGGAATCGTCGGTCTCGATCTCGGCTTCCGCACCATCGCCCTGAAACAGAGCTTCTTCGACAGCCTCTCGGCTTTCAAGCTCGACGACGCCATCGCGACCTATCCCGGCCCCTATCTGACGATCACGGGCTCCAAGGATTTCTCGGCGCAGTATGCAGATCGTTTCGTCGGTCTCGTTAAGAACCCGACCAAGGAAGCCATGATCATCCCGGAGGGTGATCACATCTTCGGCGTTCTCGGCGCCGACCAGACCATGGCCGACAGCGTGATCATGAAGACGGCCGAGTGGTTCGCAGCCACGCTTTGACTTGAAGGCATCATTCTCGTATTTCCAGACGGCGGCATGTGTGCCGCCGTTTCTCATTCAGCATTCCCGCCGCCGGATCGCCACCATGTTCAAAGACCTTTCGATGCAGAGCCTCGTCATGGGCGCGCTCACCGCGTTCGTCGGCTTCGCGTCATCCTTTGCGGTTGTCCTGCAGGGGCTGAAAGGCATGGGCGCCAGCGATGCCCAGGCGGCCTCGGGGCTGATGGCGTTGTCGGTCGCGATGGGGCTTTGCGGCATCCTGCTCAGCCTGAAAACGAAGATGCCCATTTCCATCGCCTGGTCGACGCCCGGAGCGGCCTTTCTCGCGACGTCGGGTCCGCTGCAGGGCGGGTTCGCGGTTGCGGTCGGCGCCTTTCTCGTCACTGCTGTGCTGATTATCGCGGCGGGGCTGTTCAAGCCGCTGAACCGGGCGGTATCGTCGATACCCGCTCCGCTCGCCAATGCGATGCTGGCGGGCGTACTGATCGGGCTTTGTTTCGCACCGGTCAAGGCGGTTGCTTTCAATCCCTGGTTCGGGTTGCCTGTTGTGATCGCCTACTTCATCGGCGGCGCGATCAACCGTCTTGCTGCGATTCCTCTGGCTCTGGTGGCTTTCGTGTTTGTCATCGCCTTCGGAGTCGATATCCCCGACGGCGCATTCGCCAATGTCGGCCACGCGATCTGGCCGGCGCCGGAATTGGTGGTCCCGCAGTTCAGCCGGGAAGCGATCATGTCGATCGCGCTGCCGCTGTTCATCATCACCATGGCCGGGCAAAATATTCCCGGCATCACGGTGCTACGGGTCAATGGCTACGAGCCGGCGCCGGGGCCGCTGTTTACGACAACCGGCATCTTCTCGCTGCTCGCGGCGCCGTTCGGCGGGCATGCGGTCAACCTTGCTGCGATCACGGCCGCCATGTGCGCCGGCGAGGACGCCCATCGCGACCCCAGGCGGCGCTACACGGCAGCGGTCATCAACGGCACCTGCCAGGTGATCCTCGGCCTCGCGGCGGGCGCGGTGACTGCATTCGTGGCGCTGTCGCCAGCGATCCTGATCGAGGCAGTCGGCGGCCTCGCATTGATCGGCGCATTCTCGGGCTCGGCCATGGCGGCGTTCAAGGAGCCGGAGACACGCGAAGCGGCTGTGGTGACCTTTCTCGTCACGGCCTCGGGAATTGCGTTTGCGGGGATTTCCGGTGCGTTCTGGGGATTGCTTGCAGGTGGGGCGGTTATGGCTCTTGGCGCATTGAGCAGAAAATACCGTGGTAAAGCATGAGGCTTATTGCCTGTCAGCGTTCATCCCGCTATAGAAGCCGCATGAATATTTCCGGCGCGGACATTTCCAGGCATACGATGACGGCTTCCGCCGCCCATTGCCGTGCGCTGTCGTCGCTGCTTCTCCTCAAGCTTACTCGCGGTTGCCGGGTCCACTGAGGAGCGCCCGGCGGCCGAAACCGCCGCAGGCGCAAAATCGCTCCTTCTCCATCACCCGAATTTTCTGAAATTGTTCGGTTGCCCGCGATTTGCTGTCGTCAAAACGATCCAGAGACAGTATCAGCGAAGCCGACTGCCTGAAGAGCGAAGACGCGACCATGATCATCAAGACCCACTCCGTAAACAACGGCATGCCCGATGCCGCGATCAAATACCAACCCTATCCGCAGATCGGCCTGAGGGACCGGACTTGGCCCGGAAACGTCATCTCGACGCCGCCGGTCTGGTGCTCGGTCGACTTGCGCGACGGCAACCAGGCGCTCATCGACCCGATGGGTCACGACCGCAAGGAGCGCATGTTCAAGCTGTTGCTCGACATGGGCTTCAAGGAAATCGAGATTGGTTTTCCCTCCGCCTCGCAGACCGATTTTGACTTCGCGCGCTGGTGCGTCGAAGAAGGCGGCGTGCCGGAGGATGTCTCGTTGCAGGTGCTGGTGCAGTGCCGGCCGGAACTGATCACGCGGACGTTCGAGGCATTGCAGGGCGCCCACCGGCCGATCGTGCATTTCTACAATTCGACGTCCGAATTGCAGCGCCGCGTGGTGTTTGCCAAGGACGTTCGCGGCATCAAGCAGATCGCCGTCGATGCCGCCAAGATGATCACCGACATGGCCGAGAAGGCCGGCGGTGGCTTCCGCTTCGAATATTCGCCTGAAAGCTTTACCGGCACCGAACTGGATGTCGCGCTGGAGATCTGCAATGCGGTGATCGCCGAAATGCGGCCGACGCCGGATAACAAGCTGATCATCAACCTGCCCTCGACGGTGGAGATGGCGACACCAAACGTCTATGCCGACCAGATCGAATGGATGTGCCGCAACCTCGACAACCGCGAGAACCTGGTGATCTCGCTGCATCCCCACAATGACCGGGGCACAGCGATCGCGGCGACGGAATTGGCGCTGATGGCCGGCGCCGATCGCGTCGAGGGTACGTTGTTCGGCAATGGCGAGCGTACCGGCAATGTCGATATCGTGACGCTGGCGCTGAATCTCTATACCCAGGGCGTCGATCCGAAGCTGGATTGCTCCAACATCGAGCGGATGAAGGATGTCTACGAATATTCCAACCAGATGAAAATCGGCGAGCGGCACCCTTATGTCGGCGAACTGGTCTACACGGCCTTCTCCGGCTCGCACCAGGATGCGATCAACAAGGGTATGAAGGCGCTGAAAGTGGCCAACAAGCCGCTGTGGGAAGTGCCTTACCTGCCGATCGACCCGCAGGATGTCGGCCGCACATACGAGGCGATCATCCGCATCAACTCGCAGTCCGGCAAGGGCGGCATCGCCTACATCATGCAGGAGGATTACGGCATCAACCTGCCGCGCAACCTGCAGGTCGAGTTCCGCAACGATATCCAGCGCATCACCGACGAGGAAGGCAAGGAAATGCCCTCGAAGGCGATCCATGCGCGGTTCCTCCAGCGCTATGTCGATCAGCCGAACGGCCGCTTCAAGTTCATCGACCACCACACCTATCCCGATGTCGGGCAGAAGGGGGTGCGGGTTCTCGCGGCCGAAATAACCGACAAGGGCGAGACCAAGCGGATCGAAGGCAAGGGCACCGGTCCCATAGATGGCTTCGTCAACGCGATGTCGATCTATCTCGGGGTGGAGATTTCGGTCGAGGATTATTCGGAGCATTCGCTACAGCATGGCTCGAACGCCGCGGCCATTGCCTATGTCGAGATGAACACGCCGAAAGGCAAGCTTTTCGGCGCCGGCATCAACACCAACATCGTGGCGGCGTCGCTTGAAGCCATCGTCTCGGCGATCAACCGGATGCTGGAAGAGCGCGGCTGAGGCTGCGTGGGCCGGAGCAATCCGGCCCTTATTCTCCCGCGCGCTTGCGGATCAGGCGGCCGATTACCTTGCCGTCGCGCGGCTTGGATTTGCGGAACAGATCGCCCGCCTGATCGAGGCTCTCTTCGCGGAGCTTTGCCTGCTGGGTGCGGATGGCATCACGAACGGCTTCGTTTTCCACATTGTCCTGGACGAGCTCCGGCGCGGTGGTGATGGCTTCGTCGAGCACCGAGAGGTCCTGCATGTGGCCCAGCAGGTCCGAAAGGCTTTTTGCCTGGCGCTGGATCGAGATCATCGCGGTGGGCCAGAGATCGCTTATCAGGGCCGCGTGCATCCAGCGGTCCTGGCTGCGTTTTCTCAGGTCATGGAAGGCTTCCTCGTGATGCCCGGAAGCGGCTGCAGCGATTGCACGCCGTGCCTTCTTGCCGACCTTCTCCCAACCGGTCACCACGCAGTCGGCGCCCTTTTGCGGGCCGTTCGGCAGGTCGAGCCGATTGACATCCGATGCAGCCTGCCTGAGATCGCCTGACGCCTTGTGCAATATCTCCGAAGCCTCCTCTGATTCTCCGGTCAAGCGCCGATGGCGGCGTTCGAGCCGTTTGGCGAGCCGGTCCATCAGCATGGCGTTGGATTTCGAGTTGATCTCGTGCTTGAGATACTGGGTCACTTGCATCAGTGCCGCTGCGTCGCGAAGGTGCGAAAGTTCGCGGGCGATATCGCCGAGCCGCTGGTTCTCGGCCCGCTGGAATTCCTTCGCGGAGTCGGCGACCAGCCGGTAAAGCGCGCGGCACTGCTTGATGTGCTTGCGGGCGCCGTGGATCGCATGGTCGGGGCCATCGGGCATGTCGTCGAGAAGCGATGCGGCGTCTTCCAGCCTGTGGCGCGCAATGCGGCGGACCTGGCTTTCGAGGGATTCGGCGAAGTCGATGTCATATTCCATCGCGCCAGTCCTTTCCCAGGCTGCCTTCGGCGAGTGCCTGATTGGAAAAGCGCCGCTCGCCGGTCACTTCGCGACCGAGCCACGGGGGCAGGGCGGCTTTTTCATCTTCGCTTTCGAGTTCGACCTCGGCGACCACGAGGCCCTTGAGGTCGCCTTCATAGACGTCGATCTCCCAGATATGTCCTTGATGCTCGACTTTGTAGCGGGTCTTGGCGATACGCCCGCCCCTGGCGAGGTCGAGCAGTTCCCTGGCATCTTCGATCGGCACCTCGTATTCGAACTCGTGGCGCGCCATTTCGTCGATACCGATCTTCAGCGTCAGCCGGGCCTCTTCGTCATCTATCGTGCGGATGCGGATCGAGCGGTTGTTTTCGGAAAAGATAATCGCCTGGCGGAAGGCCTTGCCCCGGCCGGCCTGATCGCGCCACGTATCATCGGCGATGAGAAACTTCCGTTCGATTTCCTTCGGCATGTACGCACGCTCCGCCGGATCACTCGCATTTGTGCAGGGTTAGCACGGCAAGGCGGTGATGCAAACGGCATAAGCAAAAGGCCGGGCGATGGCCCGGCCTTGAATGAGTGTGCTGATACTCTGCCTTAGAAGACGGAGCGGACATTGCCCTCAAGCTTCTTGGCGAGCGCCTCGTCGGCTGCGGCGATGAAATAGCTCGTCGCATCCTTCTGGCCGCCGATCACCGTAAAGCCGTCCTGTGCGGGTGCCGCGCCAGAGATGTTCTCGTTCTTCATGAAGTAGACCGCCACGGATTTGCCCGCGCCGTCTTCGTAGAACAGCGCGCCGGTGGGCTGGCCCACGACTTCGACGAACTTGCCGCCACGCAGCTTGTAGCCTTCGGCGGAGAGATCCGGCACGGCGAATTTCACCGACGTGACCGCTTCGAGATAACCGACCAACTCGCTTTCCTGCGCCGCGGGAACCTCGTCGGCATGGACCTTGTCGGCCGCATAGACCTTGTGGGCGCTGGCGACTTCCGCCAGTGCGACGTCGGCCTTGGTAATGCTGCGCGTCGAAACCGGCTTTATCTCGCTATCGGCTTCGGGAGCCGGCAGTTCGAAAGTCAGGTTGCCCATGCCGCGGGTTTTGACTTCGCCGCCGGGCGCTTCGATATTCGATGTCTCGGATACCAGTTCCGGAAGATCGCCGGGAACGCGGTTCTCGGCTACGTAGTAGCCGGCATAGGCGCCGGCGAAGAGCAGCATCACGGATGCGGCGATCGCCTGCGGAATGAACCGCATGAAGGACGCAACGTTGTTGTTCGCTGCCTGGCGCACAGGCGCCGGCTTGGCCTCGATGGCCTTGATCTTGCGGACGAGGTCGAGCGGCACCGGCTCACGCAGCATTTCTTCGAATGCCTTGTTGCCGAAATCCGAGCCCATCTTCAATGTTTCGTAGATGCCACGCGCATCGTCATTCGAAGCGATCAGCGCTTCGAGCTCGCGTGCATCGTCTTCGCCGACCTGCCCGTCGATAAAGGCAGACAGCCTGACTTCCAAAGGAAGTTCCTTGAAATTCTCCATGCTCATGCCCTCGCTTCCTGTGTGCCGTTGACCATGGCGGCCAACCTCAAACGCGCGGTCGAAAGCCTGCTCATCACGGTGCCAATCGGAATGCCAAGGATGTCGGCGGCTTCCCTGTAGGAGTGCCCTTCGACATTGACGAGGAGAAATACGGAGGACAAGCCCTCCGGCATGGACAGGATCATCTGGTGCAACTGGCCGGCATAAATGGCTTTCTCGGCATTGGCCTCGACGATCAACTCGTCCTGCTCCGCCGCATCGACCGTACCGCCACCGGTACGCACTTTCCGTTTCCTTATTTCGTCAACCCACAAATTCCTCGTCATGGCGTAGATCCAGCTTTCCAGTCGTCCTTCCCCGTTCCAAAGGTGGCTCCTGGTGATGGCCCGTTCGCAAGCTTCCTGCACCAGATCGTCTGCATCCGATGCATTGCGCGTGAGTGTCATGGAAAAGCGTCTCAGCTTTGGCAGCAAAGTCACCAGTTCACGGCTAATTTGATCTGCCTTGCCTTGGCTATTCATGACCCTCACACATGATGACGTGGTTTGTGGCGTGTTTATTCATTTGCTGTCGAAAATTCCCCAGGTCCCGGAAGGGGCTTCGAGCGGCCCATGGTATGAAACATTTTGGCTTTATTTCGCAAGGGCATAAAAGAAAATGGACGCGAAAGCTCGCGTCCACTTGTCTCTTGTTGTCCTTTTCCCACAGGTTTGCCTGCGAGTAAAGTGCCGGGTCAGTAGGTGCTGCCGGTCTTCAGCGCTTCGTAGAGCGCCTTGTAGGCGTAGGTGTCCTTGCCGCCGCGATCGCGGATCTCGACGAGCTGCACACGCGCGCCTTCGATGTCGCCCTGAAGCACCAGGCCCTGGCCCATATAGGAGCGTGCGAGGAGGTAATTGCCGTCGAGCGCGATGGCCTTCTTGTAGTAGGTCATGGCGACATCGACATTGCCGAGCTTGCGGTTGGTGTAGCCGTAATAGTTCAGGATGCGCGGATCGTTCTGGTTCTTGGCGCGCTTGAGCATATCGAGCGCCTCATCGTACTTTCCGGCATAGGCGTACTGACGCGCAAACAGATAGATCTGGTTGTCATTGAGTTGGCTGGACTTCTTGACGCATTTCTTCGCCGCGTTGTCATAGACCTGGCCTGCAGGGCATTTGTTGGCGTCGCCGCCGCCGCTGCTATCGCCATCGCTGCCGCCGCCGGCGGCGAAGACGGGTGCGGCAAAAGCCAGCGAGGCGGTGGCTGCGAGTGCCAGCAGGGTGTTCTTCATCGTCAAGGTGGTCATGGGGGAGCTCCTTAGTCCTTGAGTGTTATGAACCTGGGCCTGTCGTGGCCGAGAGGTTGATGCGAGGGTCATACGAAATCCTGAAATGCGCAACCTAAATGTTCGTGATGACCGTTCCAACTTTGGCCGGTTTATTTCAGGCAGCGCTTGCCTTGAGTTAATCAAGCGATTAAATTGATATCGGGAGAACAGCATGGACAAGCCAATATCCGGTGCCGAAGTCACACGCGTTGCCCTGATCGAAGCCGCCATCCGGCTTTTCGGCGAGCGCGGCTATGACGCCGTCTCGACCCGGGAGATTGCCGATCTCGCTGCCGCCAATATCGGGTCGATCGCCTATCATTTCGGCGGCAAGCCGGGGCTCAGGCTGACCTGCGCGCAACATGTCATCGGCAATATCTCGGCCACTGTAGGCCCGGCCTTCCTCAAGCCGCTGCCGCCGCTCAGGCCGGATGAAGCGCTCGACATGATCGAGCGGATGATGAAGGTGTTCTGCAATTTCTGGCTGGTCAATCCCAACAGCCAGACGTTCGTGAACTTCATCCTGCGCGAACTGCTGGTCAAGGGCGAGGTCTCGGAACTGTTCTACTGCACCTGGATGAAGCCGATGCATAAACGGTTCTGCGAGCTTTTCGGCATCGCGACCGGCCGCGATCCGGAGTCGCACGAGGTCAAGATCGCGGTGTTCTCCTTTATCGGCCAGGTGTTCCATTTCCGGGTCGGGCAGCCGCTCATCATGCGCCGGCTGGATTGGGACGAACTCGGCGACAGGGAGGCCGAGCACGTGGTCGAGGGCCTGGTCAAGAATACACGCGCCATCGTTCTGGCCTATCGGAGTTTCCCATGATGGACCTGATTTGCGGATTGCCCCTGATCGCGGGCCTGTTTGCTTCCTGCGCGCCGGCGCCGCCGCTGGCGACCGGTTATGTCGAGGGCGAATATGTGCTGTTGGCGCCCGTCGAGGTCGGCCGTATCGAGGCTCTATCCAAGAAGCGCGGCGACCGCGTGGCGAAGGGGGAGACCCTCGTCCAGATGGAGGGCGCCGATGCCGATATCGCCGTCCATGAGGCGCAGGCGGCGCTCGAACACGCCCAAGCACAGTTGGCAAACCTGAAGGAGGGCAAGCGCCGCGAGGAGATCGATGTGATCGAAGCGTCGCTGCAGTCGGCCCGGGCGCAGGCCGCGGAAGCCAAGCGGGTCTTCGACCGCGAGACGGCTCTCGCCAAGCGCGGGATCAATGCCAAGGCCGACCTCGACCAGGCGTCGACAGGGCTGCTGCAGGCGGATGCGAAAGTCAGCGAAATGACCGCCAACCTGTCGGTGGCACGATTGGCGGCGCGACCAATGGAAATCGACGCGGCGGATGCGCTGGTCAAGCAGGCCGAGGCGAAGCTGGCCGACGCGAAATGGCGGCTCGAACACAGGCGCCTTACCGTTCCCGAAGATGGCGTGGTCGAGGATGTCGTGCGGCGCGTCGGCGAAGTCGCGGGGCCGTCGCAGCCGGTCCTGTCGATCCTGCCCGATGGCGCGGTGAAGGTCCGGCTCTATGCGGCCGAGCAGTATGTCTCGACGCTCAAGCTGGGCACCTCGCTGGAAATCCGCTGTGATGGCTGCGCGCCGGGGCTGAAGGCCTCGATCACCTATATCTCGAACAGTCCGGAGTTCACGCCGCCGGTCATCTACTCGCTCGAAAACCGGCAGAAGCTCGTCTACCTCATCGAGGCGCGGCCGGAGAGCGAGCAAAGCGTGCTGAAGCCCGGCCTGATCGTCGATGCGGTGCTTGGCAAATGAACGCCATCGAGGTGCATGGACTGGTCAAGCGCTTCGGCGACAAGACCGTCGTCGACAACGTGTCCATGACGGTTGCGACCGGCGAGATCGCCGGCTTCCTCGGTCCCAACGGGTCGGGCAAGACCACGACGATCCGCATCATGTGCGGGCTGCTGACGCCGGATGCCGGTTCGGGAAATGTGCTCGGCTTCGATCTCCTGAAGGACAGCCTCAGGATCAAGCGCGAAGTCGGCTACATGACGCAGAAGTTCTCCTTCTACGAGGATCTCTCGATCGAGGAGAACCTGATGTTCGTCGCCCGGCTCTACGGGCTGAAGCCGGCCAAGGAACATGTCGACCGGACGCTTGAGGATCTTGGGCTCGCGACGCGGAGGGAGCAGCTCGCCGGCAAGCTCTCGGGCGGCTGGAAGCAGAGGTTGGCACTCGCCGCCTGCATCATGCACAATCCGAAACTGCTGCTGCTCGATGAGCCTACTGCAGGCGTCGACCCCAAGGCGCGGCGCGAGTTCTGGGACGAAATCCACCGGCTTGCCGCGCGCGGCCTCACCGTGCTGGTATCGACGCATTACATGGACGAGGCCGAGCGCTGCCACCGCATCCACTACATCTCCTACGGCAAGCTGCTGGCAAGCGGCACGGTGCCCGAGGTCGTGGCCAGTGCCGGGCTCACGACATTCGTCATCGAAGGTGAGGGGCTGGAAACGCTGGTCGAGGAACTGGCGGGCAAGCCCGGTGTCGATCAGGTTGCTGCCTTCGGTACGGCTCTGCATGTCGTCGGCAAGGACCGCCAGGCGCTGGAAGCGACACTCGCGCCTTATCGCGAGACGGCGGAGTTCAAGGTCACACCGGGCGAGACCAGCCTCGAAGATGTGTTCATCCAGTTCATGGCCGGCTCCAGGGACAATATGGGATGAACAGGCTCTTCTCGTTCTCCCGGCTCAGGGCGCTGCTGATCAAGGAATTCATCCAGATGCGGCGCGACCGCATCACATTTGCCATGATGCTCGGCGTGCCGCTGATGCAACTGATCCTGTTCGGCTTTGCCATCAACAGCGATCCGAAGGGGCTGCCCGCCGCACTCGTGACATCGTCGTCGGATCACTATGTCCGGGCCATGGTGTCGGCGCTCGAACTTACCGGCTACTACCGTTTCGTCTCGGTCGGCGAAAGTGCCGAAAATGCCGAGGACCTGATCCAGGGCGGGCATGTGTCCTTCGTCGTGACCATTCCCTCCGATTTCGCGCGGCGCGTCGACCGGGGCGACCGGCCGCAGATCCTGATCGAGGCCGATGCCACCGATCCGTCGGTCGCATCGGGTGCGATATCGACGCTCTCGACCGTGGCGGCGCAGGCGCTGCTCCGCGAACAGGGCCAGGAAATCGAGGCGAACGATGCGCAGAAGCACGCCCTCGAAGTCGTCGTCCAACGCCGCTACAATCCCGAGGGCATCACGCAGTATAACATTGTCCCCGGCCTGCTCGGCGTCATTCTGCAGATGACCATGGTGATGATGACATCGATGGCGCTGACGCGGGAAACCGAGCGCGGCACGATGGAAAACCTGCTGGCGATGCCGGCGAGCCCGTTCGAGATCATGATCGGCAAGATCGTTCCCTATCTGGTGGTCGGCGGCGTGCAGGTCGTGGTGGTGCTGGTCGCCGCGAAACTGCTGTTCGACGTGCCCTTCATGGGCTCGTTGCCGCTGTTGCTGGCGGCGGTGCTGATCTTCGTGCTGTCGTTGGTGCTGCTCGGCTATACGATATCGAGCGTCGCCAAGTCGCAGATGCAGGCGATGCAGCTGACATTCTTCTTCTTCCTGCCGTCGATCCTGCTGTCGGGCTTCATGTTTCCGTTCCGCGGCATGCCGGAGTGGGCGCAGTGGCTTGGCGAACTGTTTCCGCTCACGCATTTCCTCCGCGTCATCCGCGCGGTGATGCTCAAGGGTGCCGACTGGCACATCATCGCCTTCGAGGTCTCGATGCTCGGCGTGTTCATTCTCGTCTATGCCGGGCTGGCGCTGATGCGCTTCAAGCGGACGCTGGATTGATCAGCATGACGTCGTCGTCGCGCACGAAGCTCGTCTTGTCCTCGATAAGGCTGAAGCGTTCCTTGCGCAGCGACCAGTTGCCCCTCTCGCCATCGATATGGAAGAGATTGTAGGCTGATGGGGGTTTGCGCCCGCCGAACATCTGGCTGCCGGAGGCGATGCCGACGACCGGGATCTTGCCGGTGCGGCCATCGAGCCAATAGGTGGTGTTGAGATGGGTGTGGCCGTGCAGAACGAGTTCGGCGCCATCCATGTGAACGGCCGCAGCAAAGCGCCGTATGCCCATCATGCGTTTATAATTGGGGGTTGCGCCCCGGATTGGCGGGTGATGGATCATCACGACGCGGAAATAGCCCGCATCTCCGGTTTCCTTGAGTACCCTTTCGAAGCGACGCGCCTGGTTGGGTCCGAAGAAGCCCGAGGCCATGAATGGCGGCGTGGCGGTGGCGGTGGAGAGGCCGATCAGTGCAACCTTGTCGCGGAGCCTGAGATAGGGGAAGATGTGACCATCGTCGCGCGGTGCATCACCGCTCATCCACGGCTTCCAAAGTCGCGCCGCGTCGTCGAGCGCACCCGGCACATAAGCGTCATGATTGCCGGGTACCACGGAAACCTCGGTCGCCCTTGGGAAAGCACGCAGCCACGTCGTGGCGGCATCGAATTCGATATCGGCCGCGAGGTTGACGAGATCGCCGGTGATCGCGAGATGGTTGGGCTTGGCCTTGACGATTTCGAGGAGAAGCAGTTCCAGCGTGTTGCCGAAAAGGTTCTTGCCCCTGTTGCGATGCCAGTTCACATAACCCGTAATGCGCTTCGACAGCAGTTCGAGGAAAGTCAGGTCAGGTAATGGTCCGAGATGAACGTCGGAGATATGCGCGAGTGTGAACATTGTCTCGTTGTATGGTGGCCGTGATGAAGGAGCAAGTGGCATGCAGGATGTAACGCCGCCGGAGATGAGCGCGTTCCGCTACCGCGTGCTCACGCGTGTCGCGCATTTCGTTTATTTCTTCATCAAGGGCATGACGATGGGGGTGCGTGCCGCCTGTTTCGACGACCAGGGCAGGATTTTCCTCGTGCGCCATTCCTACATTCCCGGCTGGCATATGCCGGGCGGCGGCGTCGAGCGCCGCGAGACGGTGCGGGAGGCGCTTGCCAAGGAACTGCGCGAGGAAGGCAATCTCGAACTCACCGCCCCGCCGCAGCTGGTGCATGTCTACTTCAACCGGCGCACCTCGAAGCGCGACCATGTCGTGTTCTACCGTTGCGATGTCAGGCAGACCACGCCGAGGCTGAGGGATCGCGAGATCGTCGAGGCCGGCTTCTTTCCGCTCGATGCGCTTCCGACTGGCACTACGTCGGCAACCTATCGCCGGCTCAAGGAATTGGCCGGCGAGGCCGAGTTCGACGACGTCTGGTGAGACTATTTCAAGGCCCTGGCGAGTTCCCCGATATGTTCCGGCGAAATGCCGCAGCAGCCGCCGACCATGTTGGCGCCGGCATCGACCCACTTTTGCGCCCAGCCCAGATAGAGGGGAGGGGTAAGATCGGCGCGGATGCCGTGCAGCGTTTCGTTGGCAGCCGCGTCATCGGCTTCCGAGGCGAAGGCATTGGCATAGACGCCGATCGCAAGATCGACATCGCCGGCTGCTGCGCGAGCCTCCCGAACGGCGGCTTCCATCACTTCCGGCTGGCTGCAGTTGAACAGCAGGGCCGACGCCCCAAGCGTCATGGCGTGGCGTGTCGCATCGGCGATGGTTTCGCCTGAACGTAACGCCGGCTTTTCCGTGCCTTTCAGCACGTCATGAGAGTGATGATCGTCCAGCGTGAAGGACAGCCACAGCGGACGAGGATCATCGCCCAGCAATTGCCTGACCAGCGTAACCTCGGCCAGCGAGCTTTGCGTTTCCGCCAGCCAGATATCGGCATGGGGCGAGAGGCCTTCGATCAGCGTTTCCAGAATCGGCCGCGCCAGTTCGGCATCGAAGAGGTCCGGCCGGTAGGACCCCATCACCGGCGGGAGCGAGCCGGCGACCCGGATGCCGAATTCGTCGGCGGTCGTGCGCGCGATGCGGCCGGCGAGATCGGCAAGGCGCAGGCCCTCCGCCTCGAAGCGCTCCTGGCCGATATGGAAGGGCACCACGGCATAGGAATTGGTGGTGATGACGTCCGCGCCGTTCCGGGCGAAGGCGGCATGTGCCATCCCGACATGATCAGGCGCTTCCATCAGCGCCAGCGCCGACCATTCCGGCTGGCGGAAGGGTGCGCCGCTGCGTTCGAGTTCACGGCCCATGCCGCCATCGAGAATCGTTACCGTCATGCCCATGCTCCCTGCTTATCGAGCCCGGGTTCTAGCGACCTCAGACGGAGAGATCAATGATCGGCCCGACCGGCACGATGCCGTTCGGGTTGATCGTCTTGTGACTCCGGTAATAGTGGTTCTTGATGTGGTCGAAGCTCACCGTCTCGGCGACGCCGGGGACATTGTAGAGCGTCTTGAGGTAGGCCTGCAGGTGGGGGTAATCCACGATGCGCTTCCTGTTGCACTTGAAGTGGCCGACATAGACGGGGTCGAAGCGGACGAGCGTAGTGAATAGCCGCCAATCCGCTTCAGTCAGCCGGTCACCGAACAGGAATTTCTTGCCGGCCAGCCGCGCTTCGAGCAGGTCGAGAGTGGCGAACAGCTTGTCGAAATTCTCTTCGTAAGCCGCCTGGCTGGTGGCGAAACCGCATTTGTAGACGCCGTTGTTGACGGTGTCGTAGACCAGCGCGTTGAGTTCGTCGATTTCGGCGCGGAGGCTCTCCGGATAGAAATTCTGGTTGTTGCCCGTGATGCCGTCGAAAGCGGAATTGAACATGCGGATGATTTCGGAGGATTCGTTGGAGACGACGGTACCGGTCTGCTTGTCCCACAGGACCGGCACGGTGACGCGGCCGGAATAGTTGGGATCGGCCTTGGTGTAGACCTGGTACAGGTAATCCAGGCCGAACAGCTGGTCGCCCGTTGCGCCGTCGGTTTCCTTGAACTCCCAACCGTTCTCCAGCATCAGGAAGTGCACGACCGAGACGGAGATGTGGTCTTCGAGGCCCTTCAGCTTACGGAAGATCAGCGTACGATGCGCCCAGGGGCAGGCCAGCGAGACATAGAGATGGTAGCGGCCACTTTCGGCCCTGAAGCCTGCCTTGCCCGTGGGGCCGGCGCTGCCGTCGGCAGTAACGAAATTGCGGAAACTGGAAGCGGAGCGCACGAACTGGCCACCCGTATCCTTGGTGTCGTACCAGGCATCCGTCCATTCGCCGTTGACCAGCAGTCCCATCGGGTCTCTCCATGTTCTTGATCGTGTCGTCCCGCCAATGTGGCAATCAAAATGCACGATGACGAGAGGCAAAACTATGAACGCTGCGTTTTGGCTCTTGGCGGATTGAAAATTTCCTGCTATCGGCGCTTTCGTACTCCTCTAGAGATAGACCGACGGATGACCCAGCTGCGACGACCGCGATGAACCTCGTTACTGCCCGTGCGTGAACCGCGCGAGCCCTCATCGCACATTGTCGTCTCCGGGAACTGTCCTTTCCATGAAAAAGCATGATCTTGTCTATCTGACCGAAGATGCGTCGCATCATGACGCCATCGAACATATCAACGAAGAAGCTTTCGGCCCCGGCCGGTTCGCGCGCGCTGCCGCTCGCATCCGGGAGCAGGGGCCGCATGACCTGTCGCTGTCCTTCGTCTGCGCCGATCTCGGCGAGACGATCGCCTCGGTGCGGATGACGCCGGTGCTGGCCGGAGGCGTGAAGGGCCATCTGCTCGGGCCGCTGGCCGTCCGGCCTTCGCACAAGAACATGGGCATCGGCCGCGAGCTTGTGCGGATTGCCGTGGAAGCCGCGCGGCGCCATGGCTCCGAGGGCGTCATCCTTGTGGGCGACCCGCCCTATTACATGCCGCTCGGCTTCGAGAAGGTCGCCTATAACGCGCTGAAGTTTCCGGCGCCGGTCGATCCCGGCCGTATCCTCGTCGTGCCGATGGCCGATGGCGTTCATGAGCGGCTGAAGGGCGAAATCCGGTGGTGGAACCCCGATCAGGAAGCGACGATGCCGGTGCGGGCGGTGGCCTGATCGCTCACCAGCGAAGAAGACGGCGGCCGGTGAAGTAGCCTGCTGTCGTGACCACGGCGATTCCCAGCGTGTACCAGGTGGCGAGGAAAAGCGGACTGTCATCAGGGCAATGCCAGGCATAGATGGCGGCGGCTATGCCACCGGACGCCAGACCGGCCACAGCGCCCGAAAGCCCGGGATTATCCGGCGCGCCATTGCGTAGCGCGATCATGAAGGCGGCGAGCGGAGCAAGCGCCAGTACGGGAATGAACATCACGCAGAAGCGGGCATTGTTGCCCATCATCCGGGTCCGCCAGCTATCGGCCGGCATCACGCTCATTTCGGCGATGACGGCTGCCACGACCAGCGCCAGGGGCACCAGCAGAAGCAGACCGCGTGTCTTCAACGGTGCCGCAGGACGGCCGATCTGGAAGACCAGGCTTGAGGCGGCAACCGCAAGCACGAGCGTTGCGCCGATCTTGAACAGGACACGTGCTGTTTCCATCGCATCCGCCATGTCGCGGCGCATGCCGATCGTCGAGATGAGCATGATCGCGGATATCGCAATCCCGGCCACCAGGGCATAGGTAAGCATACGGCCGAGCTTCGTGCGAACGGTCGCGTCTTCCGCCAACAGACTGATCAGATCATCAGTTTTCACGCTCGTTACTCCGGTATAGGGCCGCAAGGGTCTTCAAAGCACGATGCAGCGCCACGCGCACCGCACCTTCCGTCATTTTCAACCTCTCGGCCGTTTCGCGAATGCCCGCGCCATTCAGCGAGATCGAACGGACGATGTCGCGCTGCGGATCGCCGAGACGTTCGAGCAGGCGCTCGGCGTCGAGAAGGTCCATGGCGTCGGTCTGCTCTGCGGCTTCCAACGTCTCGATCACATCCTCGATCGGTACGTTGATATGCCTGCCGCGGCGTCGAAGGCTGTCGATCATCTTGTTGCGCACGATGGTCGAAAGCCATGGTCCGATCGGGCGCGAGCTATCCCAGGTTCCGCGCTTCAGATGCACTGCCAGCAACACTTCCTGCACGACATCCTCGGCTTCGCTGGCCGGCGCGCGAAACTGCTCGCATCGCCGTTTTGCCAGGCCGCGCAGATGGGGCACGACGGCTTCAAGAAAGCGCTGGTAGGCCTGCTTGTCGCCATCGATCGCCGCGCGCATCCACGCCGCCCATTGCTCTTCACGCGCCGAACTGTTCACCCGACATTATCCTCTACGATGCGATACACGACTTTGTTACATCTCCGTGAAACGCGGGTGAAATGGCTGGTGCAAAGTAACGTCCGCAGGCCTTGCCGGATGTGATAGCTCAAAAACTCCGGCTCGGCTATGCGACCGCCTTCGATACAAAGACCCGGCATAATCGTTTGACGATGCTTGTAACAATCTCCATCTCCGCCTCGTAGTCAGCATGAAGGCCGGCTCGCGAGACGGTCTTCGACACGTATCCAGATCCAGGAATCCTGGGGTCCGGCAATCACTTGCCGGCCAATGGAGAGACTGTGTCCAAGGGGCAATGTCGCCCGAAACACCGAGGAGATAACCATGTTGAAATTGACGCTCGCCGCCGCCGTTTTCGCCGGCGCACTCGCCATGTCCCCAGCGGCTTACGCCATGACCATGAAATGCGACGAGGCAACCTTGATGAAAATGGACAAGGACGCCGACGGCATCAAGGACGCGGCAATGAAGGACAAGGCCATGAAGGAGCTGACCATGGCCAAGGAGGCGATGAAGATGAACAAGACGGACGACTGCATGATGCACATGGAAAATGCGCACAAGAACATGATGTAACTTCGCGGCCGTGAGGAGGAGGGGCCTCTCAGGCGGCCCTTCCTTCAAGTGAAGAGGCTCAGCGCCCCTCACGCCACCAGGTCGAGCCGATCGCCAGCGCCAGCAGGCCCAGGCCCATGAAGCCGGCGAAGAGTGGCAGCGAGGTGACGCCCTTCAATTCCGTTTCATCCGTCATGCGGATCACCATCCGGTCTGGATCGCTGACGCGGACCTGGCCGCGTACGGTGAGGATCTGTGGCAGCTCTACCGTGCCGTTGCCCTGGTCGAGCCGGCGGACGATGCCGCGGCTATCCCTGGCCATCGGTGCCAGTTTCTCGGTGGTCGAAACCATCTGGCGGAATTCCGGAGCATCCACGGCGCCGACATGGACAAGCGTCGTGAAGTTGCCGTTCCTGACTTCGTAGAGCCCGGTCGCGGCGGTCTTGAAAGTCCCGGTGAAGCGGCCCGGCTCAGTCTCGGTAAGGGTCACCTCGCTCGTCTTGCCGTCCGGGGCTCTCACGCTTGCCGGTGGAACTTGTTTGCCGAGCGTCTGGCGGTTGATCTCTATATCGCGTCCGCGCGAACTGGCGGTCAACGCTTCTTCCTCGAGCGCCGGCTCCTTCATCAGCCAGTGGGCGATGCGCCGATAGAGATCGACATGCGGGCCACCACCTTCGAAGCCGCGCGCCCAGAGCCAGCCCTGGTCGGAGAGCAACATCGCAACGCGGCCCTCGCCATTGCGGTTGAGCACCAGCAGCGGTGACTTGTCGGGTCCATCCATGAGGATGTTGCCTTCGGGCGGATTGACCGTTACCGAGCGGAACCAGCGGCCCCAATGCGGCGGCTCGGTATTGGCACCCGTCAGGCCGCGCGTGACCGGATGCCGGTTGCCGAGGTCCGAGAGGCGCGGGAAAAAGGCCTTCTCGTTCATGCTGCCGGTCGGCATGGCGGGCAGGACGGTTGAGAGCGGGGTATAGGCGATCGATTCCGCGCCGGCATGTTCGGGGCCGGAGACCAGCAGCAGCGCGCCGCCTTCCTTCACGTACTGGGCGATGTTGTCGTAGTAGAGGATCGGCAGCACACCGCGATGCTGGTAGCGGTCGAAAATGATCAGGTCGAAATCCTTGATCTTGTCGACGAAGAGTTCGCGGGTGGGGAAGGCGATCAGCGACAGTTCGTTGATCGGCGTGCCGTCCTGCTTCTCGGGCGGCCGCAGAATGGTGAAGTGGATCAGGTCCACGGAGGCATCGGATTTCAAGAGATTGCGCCAGGCGCGCTCGCCGGCATGGGGTTCGCCCGAGACCAGCAGCACGCGCAGGTTCTCACGAATGCCGTCGATATTCTGAACCACGCGATTGTTGATCGGGGTCACTTCGCCGGGAATCTCGGCCACTGATATTTCGAGGATGTTGTTGCCGGCTCGGGGCAGCCTGAAGCGCGCAACGCGGTTCTCGCCCGGCGTTGCCTCCATGCGGTTGGTCACCTCGCCATTGACGCGGACTGTGACCTCGGCGGGCGCGGATTGCGCGACGCCGTCATCGATCACCCGAAGCGTCAGCTCCTGCTCCTGGTCGACCAGGCCGAAGCGCGGCGCCTTGACGATTTCGATGCGGCGGTCGAACTCGTCGGGCTTGCCGGTGATCAGGCCGTGCACCGGCGCATCTATGCCCGACAGCTTGTTGTCGCGCGGAATGTCATGCACCTGGCCGTCGGTGATTGAAATCACGGCGCCGATGCGGCTCGGCGGTACGTCCTCCAACTCACTGGCGAGATTGGAGAACAGCATGGTCGAGGGCGTGTCTGAACCGGTGTCGCGGCCGGCATCTATGACGCGCGTTTCGATGCCGCTGAAGCGGCCGAGCGCGGTCTTCAGCTGGTCGATCGCGGAGTCCGTTTGTGCCTTGCGGTCGCCCACGTCCTGACTTTGGCTGCGGTCGGCGGCGATCGCGACAATTGTCGAGAGGGGCTCGCGTTCCTCATTGAGGATGACGGGGTTGATCAGCGCGCCGACGAGCAGCGCCAGTGCGATGGTGCGCAGGACCATGCCGCGCTGGCGGCGATAAAGGCCGAGGCCGGCAAAAGCCACGGCGGCAAGCGCCAGCAAGGCAATGAGGGACAGTGACAGAAGCGGATCGAAGGTGATGCTCATCTCTTACTGCCCCAGTCTTTCGAGCAGAGCCGGCACATGCACCTGGTCGGCCTTGTAGTTGCCGGTT
Source organism: Rhizobium sp. LjRoot254 (assembly GCF_964254105.1). Lineage (NCBI taxonomy): Bacteria > Pseudomonadati > Pseudomonadota > Alphaproteobacteria > Hyphomicrobiales > Rhizobiaceae > Rhizobium > Rhizobium sp. LjRoot254. Next base: position 771,472 of record NZ_CAXUSM020000001.1, read on the forward strand.
AGCATATACATCATGATATTGACGCCGGTGCGGTAGGCCATCTCGCGCTGGTTCTCATCCGGCGGCACCAATGGCAGCAGCGGCGCGCCGGCATCGTCGATCGCCCAGGCGCCGGCAAAATCATTGCCGGTGATCATGATTGGCGTCACGCCATCACCCGCACGCGCCGGACGGTTCGGGTCGGCCTTGCTGGTCGAAGCCTCGACCCAGAGCGGGCTGCCGGAATAACGGCCGGGATAGGATTTGAGCAGGTAGAAGCTCTTGGTCAGAACGTGATCGGTCGGCACGGCTTCGAGCGGCGGAATGTCGATATTGGCGAGGATGGCGCGCAGGCGCTCCGTATTGGGGCTCACCGAACCGGTCGCCGAGATCGCGGAGAACTGATCACGGGTGTCGAACAGCACGGTACCGCCGGCGCGCATATAGGCATCGATACGGCTGATCGCCTTCTCGCTCGGCATGCTGGCGGTCGACGAAATCGGCCAGTAGAGGATCGGGAAAACGGAGAGTTCGTCCTTGGCGATATCGACGCCGACCGGGTCGCCCGGTTCGAGCGTCGTGCGGTAATAGAGATAGTCGGTGAGGCCCGCGAGGCCGCGCTCGGATATGCGATCGACCTCGGCCTCGCCGGTGATCACGTAGCCGAGATGGGTCTTGTCGAGGCGGGCCATCAATTGTTCGTCGCCGGGCTTTGTGTCGTCAGCGCGTGCGTAGTCAGGGGCGATGCCCGCGAAACCAAGAGCGATGATCGCGGCAGCGGCGGTAGCACCCAGCCGGCGGGCGAAGGCACCGCCGAGCAGCAGCATGGCGAATGTGTCGGCCAGCGCGAGCAGCACGGCGGCGGAGAGCAGCCATGGCTTGAGCGACATGCTGCCATCGCCGATGAAGCCGGATTCGGTGTAGGCCAGATTATCAGGCAGGCGGATCGGTGCCAGCGCCTGCTGGCTATTGACCAGATTGAGCGCCTGGAAGCCATCCTCGCTGCCATAGAGGCCGGGCGGATTGGCGAAGCTGACGCGTGTCTGGCCGATCGCCTCGATCGGCTTTGCGAGTCCCTTTTCGGTGGTCATCGTGCCCTTGGCGGTCAGCATCCTGAAGGGGGGAAGCACCATCTTGCCCTCGGCAGTGGTGGTGGCCTGCGCCGCAGTCGAGGAAATCTGCACGATCCGGCGCAGCATTTCGACGAAATCACCGGATAGAGGCAGGTTTGACCACGAGGATTCGGCGCTGACATGGAAGAGCACGATGCGGCCGTTGCCGAGCTTCTTGGCGGTCACCAGCGGCGTGCCGTCGCGCAGGTTGGCCCATGTCATGCTCTGCAATTCGCTTGAGGGCTCGGCCAGAACCTGGCGGTTGACCAGTACACCTTCAGGCGCCTTCAGGCCATAAAACGGGCTCGTCTCGGGATAGACATCGAGCGGCTGCGGCGTAGCCCAGGACATCGAGCCGCCAAGCGCGCGTTCGCCTTGGCGCAGTGTCACGGGAATCAGGGGATCGTCACCCGGCGCGGTGGCGAGCCTCGGTCCGGCGAACCGCACGAGCGTGCCGCCGCGTTCGATCCATTGCGTGAGCGCCTGTTCGGCGGCGCCCGGCATGCGCCCGATATCGGCGAGCATGATGAGGGACGGCCCGGTCTGGATCATCGCCGGGATCGAGGTCGCGAGGTCGTTGCTCTCCGGCTGCGAAAGGTTGGCATAGGGCGACAGCGCGCGGGTGATGTAATAGAGCGGCGAGAGCAGCGGCTGGCTGCGGTCGCCCACTTCGCCCGAGATCAGGCCGACGCTGCGGCGCTTGAAGCTGTCGTCGAGCAGCCGCACCGCGCCGCCGGTTTCATAGCCGTCGATCGTCAGCCGGGCGAAATCATTGCGCAGTTCAAATGGCGCGTCGATCAGGCCCTCTGCGGAGCGCTCGCCCGGTTTGAAGACGATGTTGGTGTTGGCGAGGATATGGCCCTGCATGTCGCGCGCCGAAACGGTCAGGGTCTGCTCGCCAGCCGGGTCGAGCCGGGCGGCGGTGACGCTCATCTGGTCCGAGGTGTTGGCCGCCGCCGTCAGTGCGACGGCATCGGGATTGTCGCGGCCGATGACGCGGAAATCGCTCGCGCCGAGCGCCGAGAGGCCGTCGAGGAACGGCTGGTCCTGCGCTGCGGCGACGCCATCGGTGATGAAGGCGAGGGTCGAGGGCTTCGCATCGGTGAAGGCTGTGTTGAGGGCTGCAATCACCGAACCGCGGACGGCGGGAAGGGGTCTCGGCACAGATGCCGCGAGCCGCGTCAGCGCGTCGGAGGCACTTCCGAAGGTGGCGTCATGGGTTTCATCAGCGGTGAAGACGAGGCTGACCGGCAGGTCCTTGTCGCGCGCTTCCTCGATGAGGAATTCGGCGGTCGCGCGGCGGCGGTCGAAGGCCGGTGCCGATGCCCAGCTATTGTCGAAGACGATCGCCAGCGGACCGCCGGACGATAGCGTCGCGGCATTCGGATTGAGCAGTGGGCCGGCAAGCGCGATGATAATCAGGCCGGCGAGCACGAGCCGCAGCAGAAGCAGCCACCATGGCGTCGTCGCCGGTGTTTCCTCGCGCTTTCCCAGCGCCAGCAGGATGCGGAAGGGCGGAAACACTTCCTTTTCCGGGCGCGGCGGCGTCAGCCGCAGCAGCCACCAGATCAGCGGCAGGGCGATGAGCGCGGTCAGGATCAGCGGCGCGGTGAAGGCGAGCGCTCCCATCAGCGGCTCCCCTCGGTGCGGCCCGGCTGGCCCGAGAGATACATATGGACGGAGACGAGCGCTTCGGAAGCAGGCCTTCCAGTATTGTGTGATACGAAATTCCAGCCGAGATGCCGCAATCCATCGCGTAGCGACTCGCGCCGGGCGAAATAGAGCTGGCGATATTCGTCCTTGAGCAGCTCGGACCGGCCGGAGAGGAATTTCCGGCCGGTCGCCGGGTCGGAGAATTCCACGCGGCCGGCATAGGGGAAGCCTTCCTCCGCGGGGTCGGAGACCTCCACCACATGGCCGCGTAGGCCGCGCCGGGAGAGGGGCTGCAGCGTCGCGATGACCTCATCGGGCGGCTCAAGGAAATCCCCGAACAGCACCACGTCGCTCGAACCACGGATCATGCCGGTGGGCGGCAGGCTTGAGGAAATATCAGCATGCATCAGCGCCGTCGCCAGTCGTTCCGCCGCGTTGCGAGCGGCCACCGGCTCCATAACGCCGGGGCAGCCGATTCGTTCGCCGGAGCGCGCCATGATCTCGGCGATGGCGAGCATCAGCACCAATGCGCGGCTTTCCTTGGAGACGAGGCCCAGTTGCGACTTGTACATCATCGACGGCGAAAGGCTGGCCCAGAGCCAGATCGTATGCGCGGCTTCCCATTCGCGGTCGCGGATATAGGTATGATCGTCGCGCGCCGAGCGGCGCCAGTCGATGCGCGACAGGCTGTCGCCATCGACGAAGGGCCGGAACTGCCAGAAGTTTTCGCCGATGCCCTTCTTCTTGCGCCCGTGCCAGCCTGATATCACAGTATTGGCGATGCGTTTGGCCTCCACCAGGCAATCGGGCAGCAGGCGCGCGCGTTCACGCGCCCGGAAAAGAGCGGCGTCCGGTGTCGTGGCAGGGACGGTCTGGCCAATGGGTGCCAATGTCGGGCTTGTCTTTCCTTTATCCGGCCTGTTAGCCGGCCCTGAGGGGAGCCACGAGTTTTGCGATCACTTCCTTCATCGTCACGCCATCGGCGCGCGCGGCGAAGGTCAGTGCCATGCGGTGCTGGAGCACAGGGCCTGCCAGCGCGATGACGTCATCGACGGAGGGAGCGAAGCGGCCTTCGTAGAGGGCGCGGGCGCGGGCGGTCAGCATCAGGGCCTGGCCGGCGCGCGGTCCCGGTCCCCAGGCGACCTTCTGGTCGGCGAATTCGTTGCCATTGCCGGGTCGCGCCGAGCGTACGAGCTTGAGGATCGCTTCGAGCACGCTTTCGGACACCGGCATACGGCGGATCAGGGTCTGGATCTGCTGCAGGCGCTTGGCGTCGATCATGCCCTGCACGGATTGCTCGCGGACGCCGGTCGTTTCAAGCAGGATGCGCTTTTCCGCTACGAGATCCGGATACTCGACGTCGATTTCGAGAAGAAAACGGTCGAGCTGCGCTTCGGGAAGCGGGTAGGTGCCTTCCTGTTCCAGCGGGTTCTGGGTTGCCAGAACATGGAACGGCTGCGGCAGCGCATAGGGCTGGCCGGTGATCGTCACATGATATTCCTGCATCGCCTGCAGCAGCGCCGACTGGGTGCGTGGGCTGGCGCGATTGATCTCGTCGGCCATTAGCAGTTCGGTGAAGACCGGGCCCTTGACGAAACGGAAGCTGCGCTTGCCGGCTGCGTCCTGGTCCATGACTTCCGAGCCGAGGATATCCGATGGCATCAGGTCGGGTGTGAACTGGATGCGGCTGGTCGCGAGGCCGAGGACGGTGGCCAATGTGGCGACGAGCTTGGTCTTTGCCAGACCCGGCACGCCCACCAGAAGCGCGTGGCCACCCGAGAGCACCGCCAGGAGCGTCTGCTCGACCACGGCCTCCTGACCGAAGATCGCCTTTGCGGTCTCGGTCTTGATGCGCGCGATATCCTCAAGTGCCTGCTCGGCTTCGGCTGCGACAGCTGCCTCGTCGATCGTGCCTTCCGCCGGTGTCATTGCACCCATGAAAACCTCCGGAAATAATAAGCCGCCGAACGAATCGGAATTTCAGCTTGTCTAAAGCCTCTTCTCAACCTTACAGGGGTATCCACAACAGACAAGCGGCTTTCCAATCAAGATTGCGTCACCCATAATGGTGGTGATGAGGACAGAACAATGGCAGACGGCGAAATAAGTGCCCTAAGGGATGCCGGACAGCTGGCGGCGTTGATCACGCGGGCGGCTGATGACACCAACAACAAGACCGGCCTGCCGCCCGTGGATCGCTGGAACCCACCCTTTTGCGGCGATATCGACATGGAAATCCGTGCCGACGGAACATGGTTCTATATGGGCACGCCGATCGGCCGCCAGCCGCTGGTCCGCCTGTTTTCGACCGTGCTCAGGAAGGACGACGACGGCAAGACCTATCTCGTCACGCCGGTGGAAAAGGTGGGGATACGCGTGCAGGACGCGCCGTTTCTTGCTGTTGAAATGGCGGTGAGCGGCGAGGGCGCCGGCCAGGTTCTCACGTTCCGAACAAATGTTGGTGATGTCGCAGAGGCCGGGCCGGATCACGCATTGCGGTTCGAGATTTATGGCGAAAACCACGAACTGAAGCCCTATTTGCATATCCGGGGCAATCTGGAGGCGCTGGTGTCGCGGCCAGTCATGTATGACCTGGTGGAGCTTGGCGAGCAGGTCGAACTGGACGGCGTGATGATGTTCTGCATACGCTCGGGCGGCAAGCTGTTCCCCGTCATGCCCGCTGACGAGTTGGAAGCCCTTTCGATATGAGCATATTCACAGCGACAGATTTTCGCCTCCGTGCGGAGAGGCATGCCGGCGGTAATGCCGAGGATTTTCTTGGATATGGTGACTATCGCCTGAACGACCGCCTGCATCTCGGCCTCGAGGGCATGAAGCTGAAAGATGCCGCCGTGCTGGTCGGCATTGTCGAGGATGATGCGGCGCATGTCATCCTCACCAAGTGCACCGACGCGCTCAGAAAGCATTCCGGCCAGATCGCCTTTCCCGGCGGCCAGCTCGATCCCGGCGAGAGTGCCGAAGTGGCGGCAGTTCGCGAGGCGGAGGAGGAGATCGGGCTCGCGAGGCATTTCGTCGATGTGATCGGCGCCCTGCCGGCGATACCTGTATTGTCCGGCTTTCGCATCACGCCCGTTCTCGCGACGATCCGCACCGGCTTCACGCTGAACCCCAATCCAGATGAGGTCGAGCATGTGTTCCAGGTCCCGCTGGCCTTCCTGATGAACCCCGGCAATCATGAGGAAGACGTGTGGAAGACGCGAGGCCTCAGCCACAAATTCTATGTGATGCCCTATGACGGCTGGCGCATTTGGGGCATTACCGCGGGCATCATCCGTTCGGTTTACGAAAGGCTATATGAATGACATCGGTCGCCGGCGAGGGCTGGTTCCAGGACCCCGGGCTCCAGCGTGTACTCGCACTGCTCAACCGGGATGGCGGCGAAGCGCGTGTCGTGGGCGGCGCCGTGCGCAACAGCCTGATGGGCATTCCCGTATCCGACATGGATATCGCAACCAGCCTGCTGCCGCAGGATGTGCAGGCGCGGGCCGAAAAAGCAGGCGTCAAATGCGTGCCGACCGGCATGAAGCATGGCACCGTCACGCTGGTGGTCGATGGCCATCCGTTCGAGGTGACGACGCTGCGCCGTGATGTGGAGACGGATGGCCGTCACGCGCAGGTCGAATTCACAACGGACTGGCGGGCGGATGCGGAACGGCGCGACCTCACTATCAACGCGCTCTATGCCGATCAGTCGGGGTTGGTGCATGATTATGCCGGCGGGCTGGAAGACATCGAAAAAGCGAATATCCGATTCATCGGCGATGCTGCCGAGCGGATCGAAGAGGATCATCTCAGGATTCTGCGATTCTTCCGGTTCTTCGCCCATTATGGCCGTGGCCGACCGGATGCCCAGGGCATCAAGGCGAGTGCTGTCGCCAAGGAGAAGATCAGGACGCTTTCGTCCGAGCGGGTCTGGTCCGAGATGAAGAAGCTGTTGTCGGCTTCCGATCCGTTCCGGGCGCTGCTGTGGATGCGGACATCAGGTGTGCTCACCGTGGTCCTGCCCGAAACCGAGAAATGGGGGATCGACGCTGTCCCAGCGCTCGTGGCAGCGGAAGGCAAGTTCGGCTGGGCGCCTGATCCGATGCTGAGGCTCGCCGCAATCGTGCCGCCGGATGGTGAGCGGCTGATGGCGATGGCGGATCGGCTGAAGCTCTCCACGGTGGAACGCGCCTATCTGACGGCGTTTGCGGATCATCCCACGATACCTGACCCGATATCCGGGCCGCAATTCGACGCGATGCTCTATGCGCATGGAGCGCTCGGTGCAGAGGTGAATTTGAAGATCGCCCTTGCCAATGCGACCGCCAAGGCTGAAGGAAATGCCGAGGAGTTACCGCGCGTGGCGCGGCTCAATTCTCTTCTCGCCCAGGCCATGAAGTGGCAAAAGCCAGTGATGCCCGTGAAAGGGGCGGATCTTGTCGAATTGGGATTCGAGCCCGGTCCACAGATCGGCGAAAAGCTCACGACTCTCGAAAACCTGTGGGTCTCCTCGAATTTCAAGCTATCGAAGGATGAACTTCTGGCGAAGCTCAAGCATTAGCCCCGCCAGGAAAACGTTCAATTCCTCATGAAATCGGGCAGTGCCCAGCTGTCGAAGCAGGCAGAGCCTTGTTCGTCGCGCGCATGGGGTGAATGATTGTCATTGTCGGCTTCGACCGGCTTCTGCCGCTCGAACCAGGAGATGCGATCGATGAAACTCAAAGTCGAGGGATCGACGGCATTGCCCGTATCCGAAGCGGATGGGGCACCGTCATCAAATCTTTCCATGATCAACTCCTCCAGTTTCTCAGGAACTGAAGAATCATAACACGGTTTGCATTAGAAAGACACGATGGAGCTTGGTTTCACACCATTTTGAACGCCATCGTACTGCGGTACGTGCCTCAGGGCCAGCGCACCACCGGGGGCAAGGAAGACAGGATCGCCTCGACATTGCCTCCCGTCTTCAAACCGAATGTCGTGCCCCGGTCGTAGAGAAGATTAAACTCGACATAGCGGCCGCGGCGAACCAGTTGCTCATCGCGTTCGGCCTCGGTCCACGGCTGGTTAAAGCTGCCGCGCACGATCTTGGGATAGACCAGCGCGAAGGCGCGGCCGACATCACGCGTGAAGGCGAAGTCGGCATCCCAACCGCCCTGTTCGGCAGGCGAGTGCTGCCAATCGTAGAAAATGCCGCCGACGCCGCGCGGCTCATTGCGGTGCTTGAGGAAGAAATACTCGTCGCACCACGCCTTGAATTTCGGGTAGTCGGCAACCGGATGGCGCGAGCAGGCGATCTCCAGAGCGCGATGAAACAGTAGCGTATCCGGATCCTGCTGGGTGCGACGCCTGTCGAGCACGGGGGTAAGGTCGGCGCCGCCACCGAACCAGTGCGAGGACGTGACCACCATGCGCGTGTTCATATGAACGGCAGGCACGTTGGGATTGACGGGGTGGGCGATCAGCGAGATGCCGGACGCCCAGAAGCGCGGATCTTCGTTCGCGCCGGGCATCTGGCCGCGGAATTCCGGTGAGAATTCGCCATGGACGGTGGACGTATGGATCGCCGCTTTTTCGAACACGCGGCCTTCCAGTGTGGACATGGTGCCGCCGCCACCGCGACCATCATCCCGAAGCCATGGTTTCTTGACGAATTTTCCCGGCTGGAAATGCGAGAGCGGGCCAGAGAGCTCGTTCTCCAGCATTTCGAATTCCGCGCAGATCGCGTCGCGCAAGCTTTCGAACCAATGCCGGGCCTGCTCCTTCTTCGTTTCTATGTCAGCGGGCAGGCCTTTCGGCAGTTCCGGTCTTTCCATTACGTCTTTATTCCGTCGAATTGCAGGTGACGCCTGTTAGCAACTCAGCCCCGGCAGCGAAAGAGAAAATCAACCATGATGGCAAACAGTCGAGGAGATGTCGGATTTTGCACGCCGCATTAAAAGTTTACTAAAAGATCGGGTCTAGACCGGGCATGTGCCGGTACCACAACGTTTTTCCCGGCAAACCTGAGGAAGTTATGTGTCGCCCATATGCGACAGGTTGAACGCAGAAGCCATACAAGGCAAAATAGCGCCAACTGAGCGGAAATGTGATGTTGTTTGATTTATTCGCGAGATTCAGACCGGACCAGGGCAGCAGCCATGCTGCCGGCCGTTCGTCCTCGCCCGACGACCTGCTGCTGTCGACTTCCGACAAGATCGATGTGATCCAGGCGCTCGCCAGCTATAATGCGCGCCGTGTGAAGCAGATGATCCTCGCGATCAATGCGCTGATCGTGCTTTCCATCATCAACAACGTTCTCTTTGATCGCGGCCTGTGGCTCAGCCTCGCGGCCGGCGCCGTTTTCTGCGTCCTCTTCGTGGCACGCCGCTATTACGACACCGATCGCCCGTCCGCCGCGCAGTTCATCTTCCTATGGACGATTTTCGGCGCCGTCAGCTATATAACATGGGCCGGCGACGGCCTGCGCGACCAGATCATCCTCGGAAATTCGGTCTCGTTGGTCTTTGCCGCGATCCTGGCCACGCCGCGCCACTTTGTCGTAATGTATGCGGCCGTGCTGCTCAATACGATCGCGCTCGGTCTCGCCAACGAATTTGGCTGGGTCGACTATTCCGGCTTTGCGTTCGACTGGTCCAATGTCGGTGACGCCGTGATGCTTTACTCGGTCACCGCGGTCACGGTCTTCATCCTGGCCTACGACATGCGCCAGCTGCTGTCGCGCTACAACAAGGAATACCGCAAGGCGAAGGCCTCCGAGGATGAGATCTTCCGGCTTGCCAACCACGACACGTTGACCGGCCTGCCGAACCTTTTCATGGCAGAGAAGAAATACCGCGACGAGATTTCCGGCCGCGACGGTCCGAAGGCTACCGTGCTGATGATCGGCCTTGATAATTTCAAGGCGGTCAACGACTCACTCGGCCATGTCTTCGGCGACGGCGTGCTGAAGGCGATCGCGGCGCGTCTTGCCGATGTGGCGAGCGACGCCTTCCTTTTCCGCATCGGCGGCGATGTCTTCGGCATGATGAGCCTGTCGGCAATCACGCCCGAGCAGGTCGAGGCGCTCGCAGACACCGTTCAAAAGCGGGTGTCCGCACCTCTGGAAGCTGGCGGGCATGTGATCATGATGACCTGCTCTATCGGCGGCGCGATCAGGCTCGACGGTTCGGTGACCTTCGAGCACCTCAGGCGCGAGGCGGATATCGCGATGTACCGCGCCAAGGGCGTGGCGGCGAACACGTTCAAGCTTTTCGACGAAACCATGAACAACAAGGTCATGGCCTCGGCTTCGCTTGCGGCCCAGCTCCGCACCGCGATCGAGAAACAGCAATTCAAGCTCTACTTCCAGCCGAAGATCGAATTGGAAACCGGCCGAATCAGGGGCGCCGAAGCGCTGCTGCGCTGGTTCCCCGATGGCGACAAGCCGATACCGCCGGATGTCTTCATTCCGGTTGCCGAGGATACCGGCATCATCATCGAGATTGGCGCATGGGTGATCCAGGAGGCATGCCGCGAGTGCAGACGCATGCAGGATCTCGGCCACAAGGATTTCGCGGTCGCCGTCAATATCTCCGCCGTCCAGTTCAAGCGAGGCAATCTGGAAGCCGTCGTGCTTGACGCGCTCGAGGTCTGCGGTCTTTCGCCGGAATCGCTGGAACTCGAACTGACCGAGTCGCTGCTGCTCGAGGACGAATTCGATATCAAGGGGCAGATCAGCCGTCTTTCCGCCAAGGGCATTTCCTTCTCGGTCGACGATTTCGGCAAGGGCTATTCCAACCTCGGCAATCTCGGCAAGTTCGATGTCGCGACGCTGAAGATCGACCAGTCCTTCGTCTTCGCCATGTTCGACAGCGCACAGGATCTGGCGCTGGTGGAAGCCATCGTCCGCATGGCCAAGGCCCTCGGATTGAGGATCGTTGCCGAGGGCGTCGAGACCCAGCGTGCCGCTTCGATGCTGTCGCTGTTCGGCGTCGATTCCGGCCAGGGCTACTACTGGTCCAAGCCGCTGCCGATCGATAATTTCATCGGTTATATCGACACGTTCAAGGACGGCAAGGCAATGTCCGCTTAAGCGGCAAAGCCGGTCTGTCGCAGCGCCTCTCCAGCAATCATCGCCGCCGACATCGCGACGTTGATCGATCGTTGGCCGGCGACCATCGGGATGAGCACACAGCCATCGGCGTGCTCATGGACTGCGCCGGGAACGCCCGCACTTTCCCGGCCGAACAGCAGGATGTCGTTCCTCTCGTACCGGAACTCCGTATAGATATCAGCGGCCCTGGTCGAAGCCAGTATCAGCCGGCGGCCGGTGCCGTGCCGCCACTCCTCGAAATGCCGCCAATCAAGATGTCGCGTCAGTGCGACCGACGCGAGATAGTCCATGCCCGCGCGCTTGAGATTGCGATCCGAGAGGTCGAAACCGGCCGGCTCGATGATCTCGACCGTGAGCCCCAGGCAGGCGGCGAGCCGCAGGATCGTGCCGGTATTGCCGGCAATGTCGGGCTGGTAAAGGGCGATGGAGAGTTCGGGCATTGGCTGGTTCCGTGGTGATGGAGGCCGCTACCGCATCTGTGCTCAATTCGCAACATTTGCAGCCTCAAGCTGTTTTCTCTCGATAAAGATCAGAAACGGGTCTGGCGTTTGGTTGAAAACGGGTCTATCCAAGGCCATCTCTAACGCGAAGATCAAGGAGGGTAAAAGATGGATAACATTGCAGCTATTCGCTTCCTCCGCCGGATGATGCAACGAGCGTCCTAAATCCTACGGATCCTTCGCCTTTCCTAGATTTACCGGTTTTATCCTGACGGCATTTGCCCTCGCCGCCTGCATTCTACCGGCCAATTTCCTCAAGAGCAGCATTGGCGGCTCTTATCCGGAGAATTCCTTATGTTCGCCTGGTTCGAGAATCGTGTGAATCCCTATCCCTCCGAAGAGCCCCAGCGGCCTCCGGAAGGACTGTTCGCATTCATCTATCATTATTCGCGCCCGGTCGTGGGCTGGCTTGCGCTGTTGACAGTGATGACAGCCGGGATCGGCGTCGGCGAAGTGATGTTGTTCAACTTCCTTGGCCAGATCGTCGATTGGCTCTCGAAGGCCGATCCGAAGACCTTTCTGCAGGACGAGTCCGCCCGGCTGTGGGTCATGGCGCTGTTCACGCTGCTGGCGCTGCCTCTGCTGGTCTTTTTCCAGTCGATGGTCATCCATCAGGTGCTGCTCGGCAATTATCCGATGATCGGCCGCTGGCAGATGCATCGCTATCTGCTGCGCCAGAGCATGACCTTCTTCGCCAACGAATTCGCGGGTCGCGTCGCCACCAAGGTGATGCAGACCTCGCTTGCTGTGCGCGAAGTGGCGATGAAAGTACTCGATGTCTTCGTCTATGTGCTGAGCTATTTCATCACGATGTTCGTGGTGATCGGCACCTCCGACTGGCGGCTGATGCTGCCGCTCGGCGCCTGGGTGGCATTTTATTCGTGCCTGCTCTGGTACTTCATTCCGAAAATGCGGACGATCTCCCAGCAACAGGCCGACACCCGCTCGATGATGACGGGCCGCATCGTGGACAGCTACACGAATATCGCAACGGTGAAGCTGTTTTCGCATGCCGGCCGCGAGGAGATCTACGCGAAGGAAGGCCTGGACGCGTTCCTGCAAACGGTGCACCGGCAGATGCGACTGGTCACGACCTTCCACGGGCTGGTCTATGCCAACAATGCGGTGCTGACCTTCACGGTCACGTCGCTTTCGATCTGGTTCTGGATGTCCGGTTCGATCTCGACCGGTGCCATTGCCATCGCGATTGCGCTTTCGCTCCGCGTCAATGGCATGTCGCAGTGGATCATGTGGGAAGTCTCGGCGCTGTTCGAGAATATCGGCACGGTGTACGACGGCATGGCGATGCTGGTGAAGAAGCAGGACATCCGCGATGTTTCGGGCGCCACTCCTCTGGCGGCCAGGGAAGGCCGTATCGAGTTCGACAAGATCGGCTTTCACTACGGCAAGTCGGGCAAGAGCGTCATCGACTCGATCTCGCTTTCGATCCAGCCTGGCGAGAAGGTCGGTCTGGTGGGACGGTCGGGTGCCGGCAAGACCACGCTGATGAATGTGCTGCTCAGGTTCTACGACCTGGAGTCGGGCGAGATCCGCATCGACGGGCAGGATATCAGCAAGGTCGAGCAGGATAGCCTGCGCGGCAAGATCGGCGTGGTGACGCAGGATACGTCGCTGCTGCACCGTTCGATCCGCGACAACATCGCCTATGGCAAGCCCGATGCGACGGACGCCGAGGTGATCGAGGCCGCCAAGCGCGCCAATGCCTGGGAGTTCATCGAGACGCTGGTCGATCCGAACGGCCGCAAGGGTCTCGATGCGCAAGTCGGCGAGCGCGGCGTGAAGCTCTCGGGCGGCCAGCGGCAGCGCGTGGCAATCGCGCGCGTCTTCCTCAAGAACGCGCCGATCCTGGTGCTCGACGAGGCGACCTCGGCGCTCGATTCCGAAGTGGAAGCGGCGATCCAGGAAAACCTCTTCAAGCTGATGGAGGGCAAGACGGTGATCGCCATCGCCCATCGCCTGTCGACGCTGACGGAGATGGACCGGCTGATCGTGCTCGACAAGGGCGAGATCCACGAGCAGGGCACGCATGATGCGCTGGTTGCGAGCGGCGGCATCTATGCCGACCTCTGGGCGCGCCAATCCGGCGGCTTCATCTCCGACGATGCGGAGGAAGGCGAACAGGTGGTGCTGGCACCTAAGGCCAGGCGAGAGGATGATGAGGAAGAGGCCGATGTGGCCGCTGAGTGAATGAGGGCGCCGGGGTGAGAACCCCGGCGTTTTAGCTTTGGCGGGATGAACGCCCGTTACTGCTTGGCGGGCGTCAACTCATCCTCGATATGTACCCTCACAATATCCTCGAACGACTTGTCCGCCGTAAATCCAAGACTCTCCGCCCGCGAGGCATCAAACCGCGTCGCCCATCCTCCCACGATGCGCATGATCATCTCGTCGGGTTCGCGGCGGATGAGTTTCACGGCGTCCTCGCCGGCGATGTTGCGCAGTGCCTCGATCTGTTCCTCCACGGTGCAGGAAACGCCGGGGAGGGTGACGTTGCGGCGCGGGCCGAGGCGCGCCGTGTCGAGTTCGGCGGCGTGGACCAGGAAGCCGACGGCGGAGCGCGGTGACGCATGCCAATGGCGGACAGTATCGGAGACGGGCAGGATTGCCTCTTCGCCGTTCAGCGGTTCTCGGATGATGTTGGAGAAGAAGCCGGAGGCTGCCTTGTTGGGTTTGCCGGGGCGCACGCAGATCGTCGGCAGGCGGATGCCGATGCCGTCGACGAAGCCTTTGCGGCTGTAGTCCGCCAGCAGCAGTTCGGAGATTTCCTTTTGAGTGCCATAGCTCGTGAGTGGTGTATGGTAGAATTCCTCGGGGATCGTCTCCGGGAAGGGCGCGCCGAAGACTGCGATCGATGAGGTGAAGACCAGCCGCGGCAGATAGCCCTCGGCCGTATTCGCCGCGCGGATCGATTCGAGCAGGTGGCGCATGCCGTCCATGTTGATGCGGTAGCCCTTGTCGAAATCGAGTTCCGCCTCGCCGGATACGATCGCCGCCAGGTGGAAGATGATGTCGGGCCGAGCCGCGACCAGCTTGTCGATCTCTTCTCGCGATGAAAAATCACCTGAGAGAATTTGTACATCGCCCTCGAAGTCAGCCGGGGCGTCGGCCGGGAAAACGTCGGCGAGGATCATCTGTTCGATGGTGCCGCCACGCAGGCTGCCATCCCCGACCAGTCGTTGAGTGAGCTTGCGGCCGACCATGCCGGCGGCTCCGATAATGGCAATACGCATAGGACCTCCCGTCAGATTGTCGCCAAAGTGATGGGGGAAGTTCGCCCAGTGGGCAAGTGCATTTGTGCGCCGAAAAGGCGGTCATGCTTCTGTCGCACTTTGCCTCGGGCGGGAATCCGTTTAGTGAAGTGGTCATGTTTTTTACCCGCATCCTCAGACGCTTCGAAACCTGGATCGATCCCTACCGCAAGACATCAGGATTTCAGCCGCCGGCAAGCGCGCTGGGCTTCCTTTGGTTCTATGTCTCCCAGGCCAAATGGATATTTCTCGCGATGCTTGTCGTCGGCGGGTTCGTCGCCATGCTCGAAGCGTCGCTGTTCTGGTTCACGGGACGGCTTGTCGATATCCTCGACGCGACCCCGCGAACGGATGGTTGGGCCGGCCTGATCCGCGAGCACGGTCCCGAACTGCTGGTCATGATCCTGGCGGTCGCAGTCGGCCGCTTTATTGTCGTCGCGCTGACGGCGCTGCTTGAAGAGCAGACCGTGGTGCCGGGTTTCTTCAATCTCGTCCGGTGGCAGTCGCATGCGCAGATTTCGCGCCAGTCGATGACGTTCTTCCAGAACGATTTCTCCGGCCGCATCGTCGCCAAGGTCTGGGCGGCCGGGCAGGCGTCCGGCGATCTGATGGTATCGCTGCTGCAGGTCGCCTGGTTCATCCTGGTCTATGCGATCACGACGCTGTCGCTGGTCACCAGCCTCGACTGGCGCTTGGGACTCGTCATCCTTGCCTGGTTTGTGTCATTCGCCTTCCTCGCCCGCTACTTCGTGCCGCGCATCCGCAAGCATGCGCGCGAGACTGCCGAGGTGTCATCGATGCTCAACGGCCGGCTCAATGACTCCTACGCCAATATCCAGACGCTGAAGCTGTTTGGCCGCGAAGAGGATAATGACCGTTATATCAGGGACGGCTTCGAGCGATTCTATGCTTCCGTCGTACCATTCACACGCTATCTGACCGGCGTCCGTACCGCGCTTGCCATGCTGTCGGGCCTGATGATCGCGACCGTGGCCGTGCTCACTGTGAAGCTCTGGCTGGATGGCGAAATCAGCACGGGCGCGGTGGCGTTCACGCTGGCGCTCGTGCTGCGCATGAACATGCTGCTCGGCCGGATGATGACACAGTTCAACAGCATCATGCGCAATGTCGGCACCATCCAGAACTCCGCCGACATGATTTCGCTGCCGGTCGGGCTGGCGGACAGGCCGGGCGTAGGTGAACTGGTGTTCGAGGAACCGTCGGTCAAGTTCGACAATGTCACGTTCAATTACGGACGCGGTACAGGCCTCATCGAGAACCTGACGCTCGATATCGCACCGGGCGAAAAGGTCGGGATCATCGGCCGGTCCGGTGCGGGAAAATCTACGCTGGTCAATCTTCTGCTGCGCTTTTACGATGTCGAGGGCGGCCGGATCCTTGTCGGCGGCAAGGATATTCGCGATGTGCGCCAGGAATCGCTGCGCGGCCGGATCGGTATGGTGACGCAGGATACCGCACTTCTGCACCGCTCGATCCGCGACAATATCCTGTTCGGCAAGCCGGATGCCACCGAGGCGGAACTGGTGGAGGCGGCGCAGGAAGCGGAGGCGCATGAGTTCATTCTTGCACAGCAGGATTATCGTGGCCGGACGGGCTATGACGCCCATGTCGGCGAGCGCGGGGTGAAGCTTTCAGGAGGCCAGCGCCAGCGCATCGCGATTGCCCGCATGCTGCTCAAGAATGCGCCGATACTCGTGCTCGACGAGGCGACCTCGGCGCTGGACTCGGAGGTCGAGGCCGCAATCCAGCAGAACCTGGCAAAGCTGATGAAGGGCAAAACGGTGATCGCCATCGCCCACCGGCTATCGACTATCGCGAGCCTCGACCGGCTTGTGGTGATGGACAGGGGTGCGATCATCGAACAGGGCACACATGCCGGACTGCTTGCGAACGGCGGTCTTTATGCCGAGCTCTGGGCGCGTCAATCCGGCGGGTTCATTGCGGCGGATAGCTAGAGTTATTATCGGGGCTCGGAGCCGTTCAACATCGCTTCGATAGCACTCCGCAAATCGGCAAGCTGTCCGCTTGCGTGTATCTGCCAAAGGATCTCTGCATCGATGCGGTGATACGCATGTCGTAGATGGTTCCCGATATCCGCGATCTGCTTCCAGGGAATTTCCGGAAACTGGGCCTTGTAATCATCAGGAATGTGTCGAGTGGCTTCGCTGACGATCTCAAGGAAGCGCTCGCACGCAGCACGTTTGATCTTGTCAGTTACAAAATCGGAATAACTCGTGCCGCCAAAAATGAAGTTCAACTGCTCGATTGCATCCTGAATATCTTCGAGCCGAAGACGTGTCCGCTGATCCATCAAAATATCTCGACGATATCTTGGCGGATCTCCTTGTTGAACTGCTCATCGAGGCTTCTTCGCATCAACGCATTCACCTTGATCCCTGTCGCCTGGGTCAGGATGTGCTCGACGCCGATCAGGTCGATAAGGCTGAACGACGCCTTTGGCTCGACGTCGATCAATATGTCGAGATCGCTCTCGGGGCTGGCCTGCCCACGTGCCTGGGAACCAAAAACCGCCAAATGAGATACGCCCGCGTTAGACAGCGCAGGCCTCACGTGTTCAAGCTTGGTCTTCAGTTTCTCGTTGAGCATGCAACGATCATAAAAGATAAGCGAGGAAATGAAAATGCCAGTCAGATGGGTTCATTGCGGCGGATAGCTGAGGGTGATGTCCTGCCACCAGATTTCGGCCATCAACCCGTAGTGGTTCGAGCCGAAGGTTTCCGGCAGCCTCTCGAGCTTCCGGAACCGCAGCGGATCGGCGACGAAGATATGGTCGATCGCCATGCCGACCGTCGCTGCATCGACCGGCCAGGTTACGGGTTCCTTATTGGCTGTCATCAACTGAGTTTCCGACACGAAGCGTCTGACGTCGCGCGTCAGGATCGAGGCGTTGAAATCGCCTGCGACGATTGTCGGGCCTGCATGCACGCCAGCGAAATCGGAGATGAATTCCCGTACCTTCTTCAATTCGATGGCGACGATATTGTCGAAATAGGGTTTCGTCAGATGCACATTGGCGAAGTTGATGCGCTTTCCGTCGATATCGATCGAAGCGAGCAACAGCCTGTCGCGATAGATCGGGCTTGCCGTCTTCACCTCTCCGGCGACCAGCGGCCGCTTGGACCAGAGCGACGAGTCACAGGTGATCGTCTGCGCGCCGCAGCCGAGCCGATAGGGATATGCGACCTTGATGCGATCGATATGCGGGCCGAGCGGTGCCGACTCCTGGATGAAGATCACATCGGCGCCCGAGGCGATCATGTAGTCGGCGACCTTGCCGCCGTTGTCGAAGGAATTGTCGCCCATGACGTTCATCGAGAGCACCTTCAGCTGCGGCGGCCAGCTTTGCGGCGGCAATGGCTGGTCCTGGCGGAAGTCACCGAGCATCGCGTAGCCGTGAATGCCGATCGCAAGCGCTGCGATAACGAGGAGACTGGCCACTGCATTGCGATGAAGAAGCCAGGCGAGCGCCGCGACCACTGCAGCAATTGCCGCGCCCTGGATCTGGAAGCTTGCAAATGTCGCGAAGATCCAGTGCCCGCTGACATAGCGGCCCGAAAGCGCCAGGATGAGGAGGAAGGCGCAGGTGCCGATGATGGTCGACAGGTTCTTCATTTCGGCAATGTCCATGGTTGAGGCACAAACCGGCTAACACGCCCGAAGAGGGCATGCAAACGCGAGCGGCCGATTTGAAATGATCGGTTGAATTCGCCTGATCGGAGCATCGGAAGAACGGCGCGATTACAGGCCTTCCGGTCCGGCGGGCGGCTGGATCGCGCGACCCGCGCGCTCCTCGCTGTTTTCCCGCGACATTGTGCCCACATCCCCTTGCCAAGGCTGGACATAATCTGCGATCAAGCTTAGAACGCGCCCGAAAGTAGGGGAATCTGTGGCCTGAATATGGCTTCAGGCGAACTGAGCTTGAGGGACTTACGTTAATTCGCGCAAAGGATGGTAATGCCGTGAGCGGACACGACACGACAAGTGGGGCAGGGGGCGGTCCGACCCGCCGCGATTTTCTCTATCTGACAACGGGTATGGCGAGCGTCGTGGGCGCGGCTGCAGTCGCTTGGCCGTTCATCGACCAGATGCGCCCGGATGCATCCACGCTCGCGATGGCTTCCATCGAAGTCGATGTCTCGGCGCTCGAGCCGGGCATGTCGCTGACCGTCAAGTGGCGCGGCAAGCCGGTTTTCATCCGCAATCGCACGCCGAAGGAAGTCGAGGACGCCAACAAGATCGACGTCTCTGAACTCAAGGATCCCTTGGCGCGCAACGCCAACGTCGCTGCCGACGCGCCCGCGACCGGTGCCGACCGTTCTGCCGGCAAGGGCAAGGAAAACTGGCTGGTGATGATCGGCGTCTGCACCCATCTCGGCTGCGTACCGCTCGGCGAGTCCGGCGAATTCGGCGGATGGTTCTGTCCCTGCCACGGCTCTGTCTACGATACCGCTGGGCGCATCCGTTCGGGTCCGGCACCTGAGAACATGATCATTCCGGTATCGAGCTTTATTTCGGACACCGTCATCCGCATCGGTTGATAGAGGGGACAATTTATTATGAGTGTTGATCATCAATCAACCTACGAGGCGCGGACGGGCATCGAGAAATGGGTGGACTCGCGTCTGCCGCTTCCACGGATGATGTACGATTCCTTCGTCGCCTATCCGGTGCCGCGCAATCTGAATTTCGCCTATACGTTCGGCGCCATGCTCTCCGTAATGCTGGGCGTGCAGATCCTGACCGGCATCGTGCTGGCGATGCATTATTCGTCCGAAGCGACGCTCGCCTTCGGCTCCGTCGAAAAGATCATGCGCGACGTCAATCAAGGTTGGCTGTTGCGCTACCTGCATGCCAATGGCGCATCGTTCTTCTTCATTGCGGTCTACCTGCACATCGCCCGCGGCCTCTACTACGGTTCGTACAAGGCGCCGCGCGAAATCCTGTGGATCCTCGGCGTGGTCATCTATCTCCTGATGATGGCAACGGGCTTCATGGGCTACGTGCTTCCCTGGGGTCAGATGTCCTTCTGGGGTGCGACGGTCATCACCGGCTTCTTCTCTGCCTTCCCATTAGTCGGCGAGTGGATCCAGCAGTTCCTGCTCGGCGGCTTCGCGGTCGACAATCCGACGCTCAACCGCTTCTTCTCGCTGCATTACCTGCTGCCCTTCATGATCGCCGGCGTCGTCGTGCTGCATATCTGGGCGTTGCATGTGGTCGGCCAGACCAACCCGACCGGCGTCGAGGTCAAATCCAAGACCGACACCGTGGCCTTCACGCCTTATGCGACGATGAAGGATGCGCTCGGCGTGATGATCTTCCTGCTGGTCTATGCCTGGTTCGTCTTCTACATGCCGAACTTCCTCGGCCATCCGGACAACTATATCGAGGCCAACCCGCTGAAGACCCCGGCGCATATCGTGCCTGAATGGTACTACCTGCCGTTCTACGCGATGCTGCGTGCGATCACCTTCAATGTCGGCCCGATCGACTCCAAGCTTGGCGGCGTGCTGGTGATGTTCGGCTCGATCATCATCCTGTTCTTCCTGCCCTGGCTCGATACGTCGAAGGTTCGTTCGGCGGTCTATCGTCCCTGGTACAAGCTGTTCTTCTGGCTGTTCGTGGCGAATGCCATCATGCTGGGCTGGCTGGGTTCGCGCACGCCGACCCCGCTCTTCACTGCCATGTCGCAGCTCGGCACGCTCTACTACTTCGGCTTCTTCCTGGTCATCATGCCGGTACTTGGTCTGATCGAAACGCCAAGGCGGCTTCCGAATTCGATTACGGAAGCGGTTCTTGAAAAGAACGCCAGGGCTTGAGGGGAGAAGACCGATGAAGAAACTTTTGACTGGCTTCGTCCTCGCCCTGGCCCTCACGGGCGCCGGTGTCGACGCTCTCCACGCGGCGGAAGAGGCACATGACCTCGCGGCCGAAGTAAAGCATGCGGTGGAGCTAGGGCATTTTCCCGTGCTCAAGCCCGAGGAAGAAAAGTGGTCCTTTGCCGGCGTGTTCGGCAAGTATGACAAGGGTCAGCTTCAGCGCGGCCTGAAAGTCTACAAGGAGGTCTGTTCGGCCTGCCATGCCATGCAGCGGGTCGCGTTCCGCAATCTGCACGACCTCGGCTACACCGAGGCGCAGGTGAAGGCCTTCGCCGCCGAATATGAAGTGCAGGACGGACCGAACGACGCGGGCGAGATGTTCACCCGCAAGGCCGTTCCCTCCGATTACTTCCCGTCGCCGTTCGCCAACGAGCAGGCCGCCGCTGCCGCCAATGGCGGCGCTGCTCCGCCCGACTTCTCGCTGCTCGCCAAGGCACGCGGTGTCGAACGTGGCTTCCCGCAGTTCCTGATCGACATGATCCCCGTGGTCGGCGGCTACCAGGAAGGCGGCCCGGATTATATCCATGCGCTGCTCAATGGCTATGTGGAGCCGCCAGCCGGCATCACAGTTCCCGAGGGCACGCATTTCAATCCGCACTTCTCTGGCGGCATTGCGCTGAAGATGGCCAAGCCGATTTCGGATGACCAGGTCACTTACGACGATGGCGCTCCGCAGACGGTGCAGCAGTATTCGCACGATGTCGCATCCTTCATGATGTGGGCGGCGGAGCCGAAGCTCGAAGACCGCAAGCGCACCGGCTTCATGGTGCTGATCTTCCTCCTCGGCCTCACCGCCCTGGTCTGGATGACCAAGCGCGCGATCTACGCAGGCAAGGATCACTGATCGGTCTTGATCGATTTGGGAAAGGCGGCCTCGTGCCGCCTTTTTTGCTGTCAGGCGTTGGGCATGTTGTTATGCTCGCGCCGCCTCAACCGGGAACTTGCATATGAGCACTGTTAGCGAAAGCCTGCTTGCCGCCATCCGGACCATTCCGGATTATCCCAAACCGGGCATCCTGTTTCGCGACATCACGACGCTGCTCGGCAATCCGCAGGCTTTCAGGCGTGCGATCGATGAACTCGTTCATCCCTATGCCGGCCGGAACATCCACAAGATCGCAGGCATCGAGGCGCGCGGCTTCATTCTCGGCGGCGCCATGGCGCATCAACTGTCGGCCGGCTTCATTCCCATCCGCAAGAAGGGCAAGCTGCCGCACGACACAGTGCGCATCGCCTACAGCCTGGAATACGGCATCGATGAGATGGAGATGCACAGGGATGCGGTGAAGCCCGGCGAGAAGGTGATCCTGGTCGACGACCTGATCGCAACGGGCGGGACCGCGGAGGGCGCCGTCAAGCTGCTCACCCAGATGGGCGCGGATATCGTCGCGGCATGTTTCGTAATCGACCTGCCGGAACTCGGCGGGCGCAAGAAGCTCGAGGCGCTTGGCGTAACCGTGCGCACGCTGATCGAATTCGAAGGGCATTGATCCGCAAGGGTATCTTGTCGCTCAGGACGTTTCCTCGATATGCCGTGCTTCGGCGGGAAGCACTGAAAGTTCCCGCCAGTCGATCTCCTCGAGCAGGAGATTGTATTCGTCGATATTGACCCGGTTTTCCGCACGCAATTGCTCAAGCAACTGCCGCTGGGCCATCACGGCCTTGAGCGCCAGCTTGCGATACTTCTCGAACGGCAATGTGCGCTCCGGATCGTTGGTGGCGTCCTGCTCAAGCCGGAAGACGGAACGCAGCAACTCGGCTTCCGGCACGTCGATGCCGTCGAGCTTCGATAGCGCGACGGAAGCGAGTTCGCCCCTGAGGCCAGCCAGTTCGCTGATGCCCTTGTCGCGGAAATCGAGGCCGAGGGCTCGGACCAGATACGAAAGCGTCAGCCCCTGGATGACCAGCGTTGCCAGCACCACGGCGAAGGCCGCGAGCACGACGGTTTCCCGCTCGGGAAAATCCGCGGGCAGCGCAAAGGCGGTCGCCAGCGTCACCAGGCCGCGCATGCCGCACCAGCCTGCGAGGATTGCCTGCTTGATGCCGGCGGGCTCCGGCTGCCCGTGGCGCCTGGCATAGAGGGCACGGGCGCGGTTGAAGCCGATGCAGAGGATGAAGCGGGCGACGATCACGATCACAACGACGAGAGCGGCGAAGAAGATCGCATCGCGAAGATGCGTGCCGCTCATGGCGGTGACGATGTCGCGTGCCTGCATGCCCATCATCAGGAAGGCGACGACATTGAGCACGAAGACCACGACCGTCCAGACGGCATAGGATTGCACCCGCATGCGGGCCGAGGATACCACCGTACTGCGGCTGGCGATCGTCATGGCGAACGCGACGATGGCGAGGACGGCCGATAGTTCCAGCCTCTCCGCGACGATCCAGAGCAGGAAGGTCTGGACGAATTGCATCAGATTGCCGCCGAGCGAATCGGCGATGTATCGATTGAGCCAGCCCAGGACATAGGCCGCCGCCACGCCGAGCAGAATGCCGCCCGGAACTGCGGCCGTAAGGTGAAGCGCGACCGACGAATCGACGCTGCCGGCGGACTGCACGGCGAGAGCCGCGCCGAAGATCAGCAATGCGGCCGCGTCGTTGAACAGGCTTTCGCCGCGCAGCACGGTATCGGTGGTGCGGGGAATTGCCATGGTCGAGAGGATCGCCGTCGAGGCGGCCGCATCCGGCGGGGCGACGATGGCCCCCAGCACGACCGCCGCCGCGAGCGGCAGGCCGGCGAACGCCCATCCGGCATAGGCCACCACGGCAGTCGTCATCAGCACGCCGCCGATTGCGAAGACCACCAGCGGCAGCCAGAGCCGCCGCGCTGTGCCGAGCGGAAAGTCGAAAGCCGCATCCATCAGCGCGGGCGCGATGAACAGCGCGAGCGCGATGTGCGGATCGAAGGTGAAGTGGGGTGCGCCGGGGATCAGCGCGAACAGGACCCCGGCCATCGCCAGCATCGAGGGATAGGGCATGGAAAGCTTGCGCGCGACCTGCAGCAGCAGAACCGCGCTCAACAGCAACAGCAAGAGGCTTTCGAAGACATTCATGCGACGGTCCCAAGGCGTCTCATTGTTAAATGAAACGGTTCCCTGCGCGCAAGGGGCGACCCCGCAAGCTCGGTTGCGGAGTCGTTTGCGCGAAATACCGACCAATCTCATAGGAATTTGTGGTGGAGATGCTCAGAACGACAGCGTCGCCGCGCCGGCCTTGATCTCGGCATGCATGGCGCTCGCGCCGATGATGATCACGCCGTCGATGAGGTCGGACTGCTCGTAGCCGCGCGACTTCACGCAGGGCGGGCAGGCCCAGATGGTGCCGCCGCGTTTCATGAAGTCGTCGATCAGCGCCGCGAGCGGCTCCAGCGGGGAAACGTGGGTCATCCGGTTGCCGCCCTTGCGGACGAGGTCGATCGCCGTGCTGGTGAGGAACAGCGAGACCTTGAGGCCCGCGGTGATGCCGCCATTGGCAATGGTCAGCGCGACCGAGGAGAGTTCGGAATCGATGCCCTTGGTGAGGAGCACGACGAGGTTTTCGGTGGTGTTCTGCATGGTTCTATCCTTCCGTGTGTTCATGCTATGAGGGAAGGGTAGGAGAGCCGTGAGGGAAAGTCGTTGGCCGGAGGTCCATGAGTGTTGACCGAAATTCCAAATGTGGGTGAGGGGACCTACGTCGATCTTCTTTCGAGCGTGCTGGAATCGGTCCGGCTGTCCGGATCGCTGCAATTCTGCTTCATGCCATCAGGTGACTGGCAGACCGATGCCAAGCCATCGCTCGCCAATCTCTCTGCTTCGAACACCGGCGTGATGCCCTTCCACATCATGGCTGAGGGCACATGCTGGTTGAGGATCGAGGGCGACGAAGTCGTTCTCCATGCTGGCGACATTGTCGTGTTTCCGTTCGGAACTGGCCACCAGCTCGGTGCCGGCAAGGATGGACGGCTCATCATCCCGACTGGAGATCTGCCGCAGAAGCCGTGGGCGCGAACGCCGGTGCTGCATTATGGGGATGGGCCGGATCTGGTGCGGCTGCTCTGCGGATACCTGCATTGCGAGGTGCTGGACTTCGCGCCGCTGCAGCGCGTCCTGCCGAAACTCGTCCACATCAGGACGACAGGCCAGGCGGAACTGGCATGGCTTTCCAGCATGGTTCGGCAGATCGTTCGCGAGGTGGACGAGCCACGGCATGGCAGCCAGTCGATGATCGAGCGGATGACCGAGCTGACCCTGATCGAAGTGCTGCGTCACCAGATGTCGGATGCCGAGAAGAACGTAGTGCAAACGCTTCCCGTGATGTCGGATGCGGTCCTGTCGCGCTGCCTCAATGCCATTCACCGCAATCCCGAGCGTGAATGGACATTGCGGGAATTGGCCTCGATCTCGGCGGTGTCCCGCAGCGGCCTGATCGAGCGCTTCCAGACGGCGCTGGATACGTCGCCGATGCGCTATCTCCGGGATTGGCGGCTTTACCTCGCAAGCGTCCGGCTGCGAAACACATCCGATTCCATCACACGCGTGGCGATCGAATCCAATTATGGTTCGGAGGCCGCGTTCAACCGGGCCTTCACACGGGCCTATGGCCTGTCGCCCGGTGCGTGGCGGCAGCAGGGGAACGGCTGACACTATTGCTCAGTCAAACTCCACCACGCTGGCGTCCACCGTGAAGACGAGGTCGCCCTTCTGGTTGCGGCCTTCGTAGTTGATCTCTACGATGTTGCGGCCCGGCCGGCTGGGTATCGGGCGGCTACCTGTGAAGCGCATGGAATAGGTCACGGTATCGCCGGCATAGACGGGCTTGAGCCACTTCATGTTCTTGAACCCCGGCGAGGGGCCGATTCTCGGAGGCGCGCCGCCGGCCTCGATCACCGCCTTGGCCTGACGCTTGATGGCCTCGACATTGCATCTCATCATCGCCGCCGAGATGTGCCAGCCGGACGCGCAGAGGCCGCCCAGCACCGAGTTCTTCGCCTTTTCCGCATCGAGATGGAAGAATTGCGGATCGAACTGCGAGGCGAATTCGACGATCCTTTCGGCGGTGAATTCGTAAGTGCCCATCTCGATGGGCTCGCCGGGCTTCATCAAGTCCTTCAGCATCATGCGGAAACCCCTTCCCACAAGCGGACCATGAACGGATGCTCCATGGTCATGACCAGTTCGCCACGCTGGTTTGTCGTTTCATGCCGGAGGCGGATCATGCCGAGGCCGGGCCTAGACTTGAGGGCGCGGGATTCAAGCACCGTGATCGTGCCGCCCAGTGTGTCGCCGGCCAGCACAGGCTTGCGCCATTCCACGAAGTCCACGCCGGGGGAGCCTTCGCCAGCGGTGAACTGCAGAATCGTATCGAAGAACTGGCGCATGGCGATCGAACAGGTATGCCAGCCGGAGGCAGATAGGCCGCCAAGAATGCTCGCCTTGCCGGCCTCTTCCGAGAGGTGAAAAGGCTGCGGATCGAAGTCCGCGGCGAATAGGACGATTTCATCCGCCGTTATAGTCCGGGTCGCGTGATGAAACGCGCGACCGGGCGTGAAATCTTCGAACGCGTAATGGATTTCGGGCATTTTTGATCGCAACTTCAATTCAGGAATGATCTGGCGGAGAAAAGATGTTTCGGGGAGTTCGCGCAAGTGAAATTTGACCTAAGCGATTGGGAAAACCGCAAGAGATTGCTGCTGCCGGTGCTCGATGACGCCGCCCGCGAAGGCCTCGTGCAGGGCGATGCGACAGCCCGGCTCGGGGAGTTTTTGCTCGGCCGGGGAGTCAGTGTCGGTGCGCCGGTTTCTGCTCCGGTGGTGGATGGTTCGGGCCTCGATACGTTGCGCGCCAGCGAACCTGCTTCGACTGTGGAGGAGAGCGAGGCGCCTCGCTTCATCCGTGGCTTCCACGATATCCTCATCACGATCGGCATCATTGTCGGGCTGCTTGGTCTGGGCGGGCTCGCGACCGTCCATGCCGTGATCCCGGCTGCGATTATTCTCGGCGAGGTGCTGGTCCGGCGCCAGCGGTTGGCACTTCCGGCGGTGACACTGACGATCGCCATCGGCATCGCGTCGGCGATCGGAACTTTTCCGATCTGGGAGGATATGTCTCCTCAACTCGACGAATGGACTCCCGTCGGCATCGCGGCGACGATCTCGGTCGTCACCTTTCTCTTCTATTGGCGCTACAAGATACCGCTGGCGCTGGCGGCGGGACTGGTGACCCTGTTCGCATCGGTCATCTATTGCGCGGCGCTCGCGACGCGAGTTTTCTCCGGCGATGCGACGCTCTATGATCGTCATCCACTGATACTGGTATTCTTCCTCGGATTGTTCGCGCTCGTCGTCTTTGGCGCGGCGCTGAAGTTCGATTTCGCCGATCGGAACCGCCTGACACGGCGCTCGGATGTCGCCTTCTGGATGCATCTCGCAGCGGCGCCGGCGATCCTCTACACCATCATGGCGCATGTCTATCTCGGCGACAAACAGGGGTGGTTCTCGGCGGAAACAACCGCCGGGCAGGCGGCAATGGTCGTCGGGGCGGTGCTACTGCTGATGCTGATCGGCATCGTGCTGGACCGGCGGGCCTTCGTCACATCGGGGCTGCTGTCCTTCGGTTATGCCTTCAAGGTGCTGCTCACAGAGGGCGGCTTCACCAAGGTTTTCGCGGCGACCGATACGCTGGCGTTCCTGACCCTGCTGACGATCGGCGTGGTCGTGCTGGCGCTCGGCATCGGGTGGCAGCCGCTACGGCGGGTGATCGTCGGCAATCTGCCTGATGGCCTGCAGAAACTGTTGCCGGCCGTCCGCTAGGCGGCGATCGTGGCGCTTGGCGGCTGACAGACCAGCTTTTCAGCGTCGATAGGGATCTCGTCCGCTCGCACGATGACATCGGCAAACAGCTTGAACAATTCGCCTGGCGTGCTGATATCACCGATATTGTCGGGGAAATGCAGGACTGAATTGTCGCCAAGTCCCGTGAAAGCCGGAGGCCGCTGTCCCTGGGCGGCAGGCGGCTCGAAAAACCGGGGGGTGAAAAGCTCGAGATATTTTCCATCGTGCCAGCCGGCCAAAGCCTCGCGGAATTCGCCGGTGATCTGGTCGAAATCGGCGCGCTTGCGGTAAAGGCCGCAATTGGCGGCGAAGGCGCGGACCAGGTTTTCTTCGAAGCCGTGATGCTGCATGCCTGTTTTGCGGGAGAGCCAATGCTGGATCAGGTAGATGCAGGCGGTGACGCCATGCCATGTCCGGAAGGGCGTGCCTTCCATCCATTCCGCATCATTTATGTTCCAGCCATGCTCTTCGAAGAACACACGCTGGGCTTCGCGCTCGGCTGCGACATTGCCGATCACGACGGAATTCGACAGTGGGCAGGCGCCGAGAATGGAGAATGGCCGAGCGGAATGGATGAAGTTCTCGCCGAGCAGGATCGCCTTGAAGGCCATTTCGTAGTCGACGATCGGAAACTCGAAAAAGCGGCCGTTGCCCATAAGCTTGACCTTGTCGAGTAGCCCACGCGATAGCGCGCCATGATAGATCGAGAAGCCACTCAGCGGCACGTGGCTGGCGCCCTCCCAGAGGAAAGCCTTGCGCATGAGCGATGCCTTGGAAAAACGGGTCACCTCCTTGCCGAGGGACACCCTGACCGAACGGACCGGGGCGCCTTCCACCGGCCAGACAAAATTCGGGCCGGTCCAGGCGATCGCGTCGGCTTTGGTGGTCTTTTCGAGATTGATGATGAACGCCGCGAGATCCGGATCGATATAGTCGTCGTCGCCGATGAAGGCCACGAAGCGCCCTGATGCGGCCGATATCGAGCGCTCCCAGTTTTCCATCATCGGCAATGCACGGCCGGTGGAGGCAAGATAGCGCACGCGCGGATCACGCATCCGTTCGGCCATGAACTCATCCATGACAGACGCGTCGTCGGAATTGTCGGCAAAGACGAACTCGACATCCGTGCGCAGCGACGCCATCAGCGACGTGATGGTTTGCTGGAAATAGATCTGCCGGTTGCGCGAAGGCACACAGATGGAAAGGGTGGGTTGGGGCATCAGGCTCTCGTTTCAGCAAAGCCTAGCGGACAATCCTTTCGCGGAGCTTTATGCGGTGCGACGACCCCTGGCGCCACCCCCGCTCCTGAGGCTTCAGCGGAGGAAGCGCGACCGAGCTTTTGCAGTGGATTCTATAAACAGCCTGCGTCTATAACGACCGGATCTTGAGTGGATTGAGAGGTAGCTCTATGTCTTGGCGTTTGATGGTTCCTGTCTTGGTGTTGGCAGCTTTGCCGTGGTCGGCGTCGGGCGGCACTCCGGAAATCCCAAAAAGCTGGATGAAGACCATGACAAACGATCCCTCAACCAACTACTTTCTGGCACAGATAACGTCGCCGCTGGTAAACAAAGATGCTGAGTTGGTGCGCGCCCTTCTGGTATCGGTACTTGCCGTTCGCGGATGCGACGGCATTACGATAGATCAAAAAGCGCAGCAGCGGTTTCTTGCGGAAAATGGCTTTTTCGCGCTGAAGGGGAAAAGGTGGTCTGACGCCGAGTTTCAGGCAAGAAACAGTCTTCGCGGAACGACAGACCGAGAGATTGCACATCTGTGCTCCGGAATAGAATATCTCTTCGGCAAGAACGGCGTCATGGGTCCCGGCCTCTTCAAGATTGGGGTTGCAAAGCCCAATCACTACGATCCGGCAAACCCCTATTTCCATTTGCCTACGCTTCCGGAACCTCCACTTTGAACGAAGGACTGTGTTCTAAGCCAGGGTCGTTGCAGAATGGCTTAGATATCAGGGTCACCCCAGATTTGGAATGGTTGGGGGCGGAGTCCACTTTTGCTGTCGAGCCCTATCACCCGTGGCGATTTACGTATTGAACCGGAAGTGGATCACGTCGCCGTCTTGGACGACATATTCCTTGCCTTCGTCGCGCGCCTTGCCGGCTTCCTTGGCTGGCACTTCGCCGCCGAGGTTGACGAAATCGTCATAGGCGATGGTGAAGGCGCGGATGAAGCCGCGTTCGAAATCAGTATGGATGACGCCCGCCGCAGCCGGAGCCTTGGTGCCGCGCGGAATCGTCCAGGCGCGGGTTTCCTTGGGGCCGACGGTAAAATAGGTGATCAGGTCGAGCAGGTGATAGCCAGCGCGGATCAGGCGGTCGAGGCCGGCTTCGTGCAGCCCTAGCGCTTCGAGGAATTCCTTGGACTCATCGTCCGGAAGCTGGGCGACTTCGGCTTCGATCGCGGCCGAGATGGTGACGCATTCCGCGCCCTGTTCCGCAGCCATCTTTTCGACGGCCTTGGTGTGCTCGTTGCCGGTGGCCGCGTCGGCTTCGGCGACGTTGCAGACATAAAGGACCGGATGCGAGGTGAGCAGGTTGAGGCCCTTGAGGATCTCGATCTCGTCGGCGGCGAGTGTCTTGAGCAGCAGGCGCGCGGGCTTGCCGTCGTTGAGCAGCTTGACCACGGCTTCCATGATCGGGAGCTGCGCCAGCGACTCCTTGTCCTTGCTGGATGCACGCTTGCGGGTCTGATCGACGCGGCGCTCCAGGCTTTCCAAGTCGGCGAGCATCAGCTCGGTCTCGATCGTGTCGGCATCGCCGACCGGATTGATGCGGCCTTCGACATGGGTGATGTCGTCATCCTCGAAGCAGCGCAGCACATGGACCACGGCATCGACTTCGCGGATATTGGCGAGGAACTTGTTGCCCAGTCCTTCACCCTTCGAGGCGCCGCGCACGAGGCCGGCGATATCGACGAAGGAGATGCGGGTGGGGATGATTTCCTTGGAACCGGCGATCGAAGCGAGCTTCTGCATGCGCGGATCGGGCACCGCCACCTCGCCGGTATTCGGCTCGATGGTGCAGAACGGATAGTTGGCGGCCTGTGCCGCCGCCGTCCTGGTCAGCGCGTTGAAGAGGGTGGACTTGCCGACATTCGGCAGCCCGACGATTCCGCATTTGAAGCCCATGGGAGTGATGCCCGGTTCTATTGATCTCGTTGTTGCCCCTGCCTATGGGCAATGGTCCCGGCAAGGTCAAGAGACGATGGCAAAATGCCGGGATAAACCTGCCGGATCGTGATGCGCAAACTTGGCGGCCCTGCGCGGAAGCTGGACAGGATGCGTTGCCAACGTCGCAAATATAGGGTAGGGGGCTATGCTATGAGCCACATTTCGAAGAACAAGGCAAAGTTGCTGGCGCGTGTTCGCCGCCTCAAGGGGCAGGTCGAGGCCATTGAGAGGGCGATCGAAACCGACACGCCCTGCGGCGACGTTCTCAATCTCGTCGCCTCGGTCCGTGGCGCCATGACCGGGCTGACAGGCGAACTGATCGAGGACCATATCCGCGAGCATATCGCAGATCCCGTGCGCGATCCGGACCCGGTCCGGGCGCAGGGTGCGGCGGATCTGATCGAGGTCGTCAGGAGATACATGAAATGAACGAGAACATCGGCCGTCTTGGCAATCCGCACGAACACGTCTTCCTCGGCAAAAGCCACGCGCGCAACGAGCGCCGGACCTGGCTTGCGATCGCGCTGACCGCGACGATGATGGTGGCGGAAATCGTTGCCGGCAGCCTCTATGGGTCGATGGCGCTGACGGCCGATGGCTGGCACATGTCGACGCATGCCGCCGCCATGCTGATTGCGGCGCTTGCCTATCTTTACGCCCGCCGTCATGCGCGCGACCCGCGCTTCACCTTCGGCACCGGCAAGGTGGGCGACCTCGCCGGCTTTGCGAGTGCCGTCGTACTGGCGCTCGTGGCGCTGCTGATCGGCTGGGAGAGCCTCGTGCGGCTGTACAATCCCGTGACGATCGACTTTTCGCAGGCGATCGGCGTCGCGGTCATTGGGCTGGTGGTCAATCTCGCGAGCGCCTGGTTGCTGCGGGAAGATCATTCGCACCATCATCACGGTCACCAGCACGATGGCGGGCATGATCACGCCCATCACCACGGCCACGCCACGGACAACAATCTCAGGGCGGCCTATCTGCACGTGCTCGCCGACGCGCTGACGTCAGTGCTGGCCATAGCCGCGCTGCTGCTCGGCAGCCTTTATGGCTGGCTCTGGCTCGACCCCGCAATGGGTGTCGTGGGTGCTCTGGTGATCGCGCGCTGGTCGTGGGGCCTCATCCGGCAATCCGGCGCGGTGCTGATCGACTATGTGCCGGCGGGCGAAAACCTACCCGCCGAAATACGTGAGGCGATCGAGGGCGAGGCTGATCGCATCACCGACCTGCACGTCTGGCAGGTCGGCCCCGGGCACCATGCGGCGATCGTTTCATTGGAGTCGGAGAGGCCGCAGCCGCCTGCCTTCTATCGGGAAAAACTGGCCCATATCGATGACCTCTCGCATGTGACGATCGAGGTCGAATCGCGCGCCGCATGACCTCGGATTGTTACGGTTTGTCGCGGTTTTCGCTCGCTGTTGACAAGCCCGGATGCGAGGCGCATAGCCGCCTCCAGCGGCACAGTTTCCGTGCCGCCCTTCAAAAAGGACAACCCAGATGAACCCCGACAGTCGAAGTTCGACGTCAATAATCACGCCTGTTCCGGCAATGTGATCTTTGAGGGGTCGCTCTCCGGACAGGCCACAGAGCTGTCAAGGAGAGTAACATGCTGCGCATCTACGCACGCGAGGCCGATCATCTTGCCGTCGTCGAAGCTATGGCTTCGTTTTCCAAACCCGACGCCCAGGCTGACACCCAGGTACTGAGCCGGCCACAACTGCCGGTCTGGTGCGACCTCGTCAATCCGCTTGCCGCCGAAAGCGGGACGGTGGAGGCACGGCTGGCGATCTCCATCCCGACCCGCGACGAGATGGAAGAGATCGAGCTATCCGCACGACTTTACTACGAGGATGGCGCGGACTTCATGACCATCACGGCGCTGGCCGGGCTGGAAGGCGATGACCCCCGCAAGACGCCGATTACCTTCGTGTTGAAGGACGCGTGCCTCGTGACTATTCGTTATGCCGAGCACAAGCCGTTCGACATCTTCGCAAGCCGGGTGCAGCGGTCCAATGGCGTTGGGGCATCTTCCGCTGCCGGCGAATCCGTGATGATCGGATTGCTTGAAGCCCTGATCGACCGGATGGCCGATACGCTCGAGCGGCTCGCCAACGAGATCGATGGCATTTCGCGCGACGTGTTCCGTAACAAGGCGTCCAATGCCACCAAGAAGACGCGCGATCTCCAGTCGCTGATCGAGCAGATCGGGCGGAAGGGCGATTTCCTGTCGATGGTGCGCGAAAGCCTTGTCAGCATCGCGCGCCTGACCGCCTATCATCTGGCGCTTGAAACCGATGCGCGCAAGATGTCGAAAGAGTCGCGGCAACGCATAAAGCTGATCCAGCGCGATGTCGGTTCGCTCGCCGAGCATGCGACCTCGCTGTCGGCCAAGATCAACTTCCTGCTCGACGCGACGCTCGGCCTGATCAACCTCGAACAGAACCAGATCATCAAGATCTTCACGGTGGCCTCGGTGGTCTTCCTGCCGCCGACGCTCGTCGCCTCGATCTACGGCATGAATTTCGATGTCATGCCGGAGCTCAAATGGGCGCTGGGCTATCCATGGGCCATCTTGCTGATGCTGCTCTCGGCGGTCATGCCGTTCCTGTATTTCAAGAAGCGCGGCTGGCTCTGACGAGGCCCGAGCGGAAGTCACTTGAAAAATCCGTGTTTGCGGTGCAATATATTGGTTGGCGTGGGCCTCCAGACGTGGCTCCGCGCCAGCTCTTTCAAAACCTTACTTCCATTGTCATCGCGGGACCGACGCCGATGAGCCAAGACGACATTGTCATCACACCGAAGACCGAGGTCATTCCCAAGGTCGACAAGCCCAAGCTCTATAAGGTCATTTTATTCAACGACGACTATACGCCGCGCGAATTCGTCATCATGATCCTGCAGGCGGTGTTCAAGACCGGCGAATCCGTCGGTTACCACATCATGATCACGGCCCACCAGAAGGGTTCCTGCGTGGTGGCGGTCTATGCCAGGGACATCGCCGAGACCAAGGTCAAGGAAGCGATGGACTATGCGAAGGATGCGGGTTTTCCGCTGATGCTCACGGCTGAGCCGGAGGAGTAGGGCGGACTATCGAGTCAATATGAAATCGTCGATTCCGAGAAGCAGCCTCTCGAGCGCCCGGACCAGCACGCCGCTTTCGAAAGCCTCGACAAGCGCGCCATCAACCCAGTTTTCGCCGGCAATGTTTTCACGCAGGCGGTAATAGATCTCGGTTGTGCTCATGCTGTCCAATGCATCGGAGTTCGGCGGAAGCCAAGGTCCTCTGCCGGGCTTGTTTGCCGCCATAAACAGCTTCCAGTGGTCGATATCCCACTCGAAAGCGCCACCAATCCAATCGAGTGCCCCACAGTCGGAGTCATACTGCAGGGTTTCCTCGTGAAAAAATTGCTGACCGCTTATCGAGCTTAACCGTTGAATCGCGACGCCCAACGCTCCGCGCCATTCTTCTATGGTGACGGGTCTTGGTGTCATTTCCGCTTCTTCCTGTCACCCGCGCCCAATGCCTCGGCCGTGATCCAGAACACCTCGCCCTGGCTCTCCGCCGTATCCAGCCAGAAGAAGTCGAGGTCGGGATATTCCTCTTCCAGCATCTCGCGGCCGGTGCCGATTTCGCAGATCATCCCGCCGCCCGGATTGAGATGCTTTGGCGCCTGCGAGAGGATGCTGCGGACGAGGTCGAGCCCGTCAGGGCCACCGTCGAGCGCCATGGCCGGCTCGCGCTGGTATTCCTCCGGCAGCACCGCCATTTCGTCGTGATCGACATAAGGTGGGTTGGTGATGATGAGGTCGTAGGTCTTGCCTTTGAGCGGTGCGAACAGATTTCCCCGATAAAGCGTCAGCCGCTCTGAGAATTCGTGGTCAGTGACATTGATCCTTGCCACTTCCAACGCGTCGGACGACAAGTCAACCGCGTCGACTTCGGCATTTGGAAACAGGCCCGCTGCGATGACCGCTAGGCAGCCTGAGCCGGTGCAGATATCGACCACGCTTTCGACGCCGAACCGGTCCGGCAGGTAGAGCGAATCCTCCTGGCCGCCGTATTCCGAAAACAGGATCTCGCCGATGAACGAGCGCGGCACGATGACCCGCTCGTCGACATAGAAGCGGATGCCCTGGATATAGGAGCGGCCGGTGAGATAGGCGGATGGCTTGCGGGTCGTCACGCGGGCATCAATCCGTTCGGCGAGCAATTTGCGCTCTGCCGTGGTCAGCCGGGCATCGAGGAACGGGTCGAGCGTATCGATCGGCAGGTCGAGCGAATCGAGCACCAGGAAGGCTGCGTCATCGGTCGCCGTCGTGGTGCCATGGCCGAAGCTGAGCTTCGCGGCCTGGAACCGGCTGATCGCATGGCGCCAGAAGTCGCGGACGGTGAAAAGTTCATCGGCGATCGAAATCTCGGGCATGGGTTCCTCCATCTGGGCAAGGCCATCGATACATGCGGATCGTGAAAATTGAAACCGGGGTCTTAACGCAAATTTGCCATTGGCCTGTTAGGTTCCAACCATGCAGACCGTGATTGGCCTCTGGTACTATCTCCTGGCCGGTATGTGCTTCGTGCTTTTCGGTACGGTGGCCCATGTGTCGCGCGCGGTGTTCAACGTCTATCCCGACAGGCTTTCCGACAAGCCTTTGATGGATATGGCGATCAGCGACGGATACGATGCAGACGATTGGCTGTTCGGCACCGAATATGACGAGGCCGGTTTCTACAAGCTCGACAGCGGCAGGAACCTCAAGATCGCGGTGCTGTCGACGCTCGCGCTTGGCTGGGGCGCGATGCTGCTTTCGACGGAGATCGCGCTTGCCTTCGTCACAGCGGCGGATGCGCTTTTCGCATGGGTCGGGGGGCTCTTCGTCCAACGGCTCGCCGAGGCGAGTTGGTGGTGAGATTGGGTAGCGCGGAAATCCGCGATACCCTTATCCAAGCCTGAACACCCTGACCGCATTGCCGCGTTCCAGATCCTTGCTCGCCATGAACAGCGACGCCTTGGCATCCTGCTCCCGGCGGATGGCGAGCAGGTTCAGCATGCCGGCGAGCCGCCTGATGGCGAGCGCCTTGTTGCGGTGCTGGGAGCGCTCGTCCCGGCAAACGACCGTGATGCCGGTCGGCATGTGGGTTGCCCGCACAGCGCTGTCGGTCGTGTTCGGTGCTGGCCGCCGGGACCACCGGCGCGCAGTGTCTCGAAGCGCAGGTCCTCGATGCGGATATCCTCCGTCTCCGGTTCCAGTGTCGAAAGATTGATCGGCTTGACGCCGACGAACCAGTTCTGGCGCTTGTGGCCCGGCCGGATCCGGCTCTTGAAGATGAACTGGACCGTGCCGTGGTAACGCCGGGCAAAGGCCTGCGCGCCATCGCCGGTGAGCGTGACGATCGCCGATTTCGGGCCGTGTGCATCCGGCTGGGGCCCGAGCGCGATCTCGGCTCGAAGCCCGCCGTTCCAGGCTTCGACCTTGAGGATTTCGATCAGTTCGGAAAGGGCGGCCCGGCATTCCACCGGGCCGTTTCCCGAGGTCAGAAAAAGTGACGTCTCATCCATTGTTACGCCTCCTTGCGAATGTCCGTTCGCGCTTCCAATCGAGCGCGCGCGGCGCGTCTTCCAATCTTGCGGCCTTGTAGGTCACCAGCGGCCGCATGGTGGCGACCGGCTCGACCAGCCCGAAGCTTTCGAGATCGGCGACCACCTTGCCGGCATCCTTGTAGGCGCCGGCGGCTTCCTCGATGACCAGGTCGCGGTCGTCGCAGATTGCGATGCCACCCCATTCGTTGGTTATCAGCGCCTCGCGCTCCGACCGGTTGGCGCCGGCGCGACCGTGCATCGACTTGCGGTCATACTTGCGGCCGGCGCCGTGCGAGATGGCTTCGAGTGACGCCTCCACGCCATCGAGCGCCCGCACCAGATGGCTGAGCGTCGCGCGTGAACCCGCGACCGGCGCCAGCGCACCGGGCGCGACATGCGCCGCGCCCTTGTAGTGCACCACGCCGTTGTCGGTGAGCCGCACGAGATTGTGCGGCACATCGGCCACCAGCCTGAGGTCGGCGCGGAGCGTCGTGGCGGCACGCTCGGCAATCATCTGCCGGTTGAGGCTCGCCCAGGCGAGCGCCGACTGATGATCCAGCATGTAGGCCACGGCTGCTTCCGTGCCGATTTCCAGCCCTTCGGGCATGGAGCAGTTGGCGGCGATCACATCGCCGAAGACGGACGCGCCGAGCGCGCGCGAGCCGGAATGGACGAGCAGATAGAGCCGCTGCCGGTCCACGCCTGCGCCGTCCACGGCATCCTCAACGGCCTGCAGTTCACAGAAGTGATTGCCGCCGCCGATCGTCCCGAGCGCGCTCGCGAAGTAATCGCCCGCCATACCAAGCGCCTCGAGGCGTTCGGCGGGGTCGTCGAGTTCGATGTCCTCGAGCCCGCGCAACTGGTTGGCAGCCTTTTCGATCTTGAGCTTCCTGAGGGGAAGATCGAGTTCGAAGAAGGACATGCCGCAGCCGATATCGTTGCCGACAAGCTGGGGATAGAGCCGGTCACTGCGTGCCGCCATGCCCACCGGGCCGTATTTGCCCGGGTGGAGGTCGGGGAACGCAGCGACCGACATCATGCCCGCCAAGGCCGCGACATCGTGGAGCTGTTTCTCGGCCGCGCCTTCGATCCAGGTCGCGGAGGAGTAGAAACGTGAAATCGCGCGGTCGCGCGAAGACGCGTCAAAGGGGATTTCGCCCCCTGAAGGATTGCTCATGATTTTGATTTCCGAATACGGATTGACGTCCGGCCGTGGCGGCCAGTTCAGAACAAAACGGTGCTCAGCGTATCAAACGCTGATCAGCCACAAAGCCCCGTAGGGCGGCTAGCAATAGTGCTCATTGCGCGCTCCTGTCTCGTAAATCAGGGGCCGAATGGCCCGGATGTGGCGTACTTAGTCCCGATTTGACGAAATGCAAACCCGTTTTATTCAAAAACGGCGCTAGGCGGTCGGTTGTTGCCGAACTGCAACGGTAAGGCGAGCGGCTGCAGGCTCAATCGCCCTTGCCCAGCAGCTTCTTGAGCATGGCGGCCATCGGTCCCGTCGGTTCGACAACTGGGCGGCCGGGCTCACGCGCTTGCCGGATATGCGACTGCGCCTTGGGAGCAGGCTTCTCGGCCTTCGGGGCGGGGGACTGGCCGACAAGCTTGTTCATGAACTGGCTGCCGTCGCCGGTGAACAGGAGTTCGACATTGCGGGCGATATCCTCCAGCAGGGGCTCCAGCCACTCCTGATCGACCTTGTGGAAGTCACCCAGCACATGGCCACTCACCATGTCCTTGACGCCGGGATGGCCGATGCCGAGCCGGACACGCTTGTAGTCGCGGCCGACATGGGCGTCCATCGACCTCAGGCCGTTGTGCCCGCCATTGCCGCCGCCGACCTTGACCCGCACCTTTGCGGCGGGCAGGTCGAGCTCGTCGTGGAAGACGATGACGTCGGCAGGCGCGAGCTTGTAGAAGCGCATCGCCTCGCCGATGGCGTCGCCGGAGAGGTTCATGAAAGTCTGCGGCTTCATCAGCAGGACCTTTTCAGTCCCGATCGTGCCCTCGGAGATTTCCGACTTGAACTTCTTCGACCAGGGCGAAAAGGAATGTGCGTGCTTGATCGCATCGACCGCCATGAAGCCGATGTTGTGGCGGTTATCCTGATATTGCCGGCCGGGATTGCCGAGCCCTGCGATGATGAACACGAAAGCGCCTCGTCTGTTTGACGCTTTCAAAAACGCAGAATGACGTTGGTGTCAACAGCGCGCTTACTGGCTGTGGGATACGAGACCGTATTTCTTGAGCAGAGCGGCTTGCGTTCCGTCGGCGATCAGCTTGTCCAGACCCGCCTGCATTCTGGCAATATCGGCGTCGGGCACGGACTTGTTGCAGGCGATCGAATAGATCTGTTCGGAGAGCACCAGGGTCGATTCGATCTTGGCGCCCTCGCTCCGGAGTTTTCCATAATTGTCCTCGGAGATCGGCATCAGGTCGATGCGGCCGAGCATCAGCTTCTTGAGGGTCAGATTGAAATCGGTGGCTAGATCGAGCTTGTCGAAGCCGTGTTTCTTCAGGAGGTCAGCCGTGAAGTCGTCCCGCTGGGTGCCGACGAGATAGTCCTTGGCCTCGTCGATGGTCTTCGGCGCGATCTTGGAACCGGCCTTGCGGATCAGAAGCGTCCGGCCGGCCAGCAGCGGCTCGACCCATTTGAAATGCGGGTCGCGCTCCTCGTTGTGGGCGGCGGTAAAGACGCAGTGCATGGGTTGCCTCTCGGCCAGCGCCAGCGCGCGCGCCCATGGCATCATGTCCATCGAGTAATCGAGGCCTGCATCTTTCATCAGGATTTCCACCTGGTCGACCGAGGAGCCCTTGTACTTGCCGTCTTCGCGGAAGGCGAAGGGCGGATATTCCTCGGTCACCAGATGGATGTCCTCGGCTTGTGCGACGGAGCCGAACAGGAGACAGGCAGTCACGATCAAGTATCTCATGGTGTCCCCAAAGGCTGTTGTTATGCGGATTTGGCGGCCGGCAGGGACGCGTCCCCGAGCGTGGCATATTTGGCGATGATTTCCAGTGCCGGCAGCGGGCGGCTGAAGAAATACCCCTGGCCGGCATCGACGCCCATGGCGGCAAGCGCGTCGTGCTGCTCCTGCTTTTCGATGCCTTCTGCAACGACGATGCAGTTCATCTGGTGCGAGATCGTCTTGATGCCTTCGACCAGCATGCGGCTCTTCCGGCGCGAGGTCTCGTCGTCCTCGGTCATGGAGCGGATGAAGGACTGGTCG
Source organism: Rhizobium sp. LjRoot254 (assembly GCF_964254105.1). Taxonomy (NCBI): domain Bacteria; kingdom Pseudomonadati; phylum Pseudomonadota; class Alphaproteobacteria; order Hyphomicrobiales; family Rhizobiaceae; genus Rhizobium; species Rhizobium sp. LjRoot254. Next base: position 810,808 of record NZ_CAXUSM020000001.1, read on the forward strand.
ATCTTGACGATATCGACGGGGAAGCGGTTGAGGTAGCTCAGCGACGAATAACCCGTGCCGAAATCGTCGAGTGCGATGCGGAAGCCCGATTTGCACAACGCTTCGAGCACCTGCTGGATCACCGGATTGTGGTGCATCAGCACGGCTTCGGTGATCTCGACGACGATCTGGGAGGGCAGGACGCCCCATTTCATCAGGACAGCCATCATCCGGTCGAGCATGGCGGGCTCGAATTGCAGCGGCGAGATGTTGACAGAGACATAGGCGTCGCTGAGCGCTGCATGCTTCGAAAAGCTGGCAAGACGGCTGACGGCCTTCTCGAAAATCCGTTCGCCGACACGGCCGATCGAGCCGGTCTCTTCGGCGATCTGGATGATGCCCGCCGGCGGAATGATGCCTTCGATCGGGTGGACGAGGCGCATCAGCGCTTCGAAGCCGGCAACGCGGCCGGTCTGAAGGTTCAAGATCGGCTGCAGATAAGCGTCGAACCAGTCTTCCCGGAGCCCGGCTTCGATATTCTTTTCCATGAAGGCGCGGTTTCGCGCCGCATTTGCCAGATCGGGATCGAAGAAGCGCGTGCCGTTCTTGCCCGCCTTCTTGCGCGCATACATGGCGAGATCGGATTTCTGCAGCAGTTCGGCGGCGTTGGGCGCATGTTCGGGATAGAGCGCGATGCCGATGCTGGCGCTGAGCTTCACGATGCTGCCGGCGACGTCCATCTGCCGTTCGACGGCCGTGCTGATGCGGGCGGCAATTTCGAGCGCGGCCGTCTTCGCCGATCTGGCGCTGACGAGAATGGCGAATTCGTCGCCGCCGAGACGAGCGATCGTGTCGGTGGTCCTGAGCTGCGTGCCGATGGCCGCGACCACGTTCTTGAGAACCTCGTCACCGGCCGCATGCCCCAGATTGTCGTTGATCCACTTGAAACGGTCGAGATCGACGAAGAGGCAGGCCAGTTCGGATTTCTCGAGGTCGGCGATGCGGATCTTGTCCTCGATCGCCATCTCGAAACCCTGCCGGTTGAGGAGGCCGGTCAGGTGATCGGTGATCGCCTGGAGATGGTTCTGGCGCTCGGCAGCCTTGAGTTCCGTTACATCGGTCATCACGGATAGGGCGAGCGATGTCTCGCTGGCGGCTTGCTCCATTGCCGCTTCCATGATCAGCACGTCGATGACGCGGCCGTCGGCGCAGCGGAACTTGAGCGTAACGCCTTGATCGAGATGGCCATCGAGCGAAATGCGCCTGCGCGCGCCATAGAGGATGCGGCATTCCGGTTCCAGCAGGCTGGCGAATGGCCGGCCAATGACCGCCAGGCGAGTATGGCCCGTTGCCAGCAGCCAGTAATCGCTGACGGCAATGAGATTGTCGTCGGCATCGACCGAGTAGAGCATGGCCGGCGTGCGGTTGTATATTTCCGTGGTCCGCGCATGTGCCCGCTTGAGCTCGTTCTCCTCGCGCGAAAGACGCTCCTGCATTTCGTTGAAATTGGCGGCAAGAGCGCCCATTTCGTCATCCGCCACCCAGTCCACATGGTGGCGGAAGCCGAGCCTGCGGGTCGCCTCTATCGCCGCCGTCAGCTTCAGCAGCGGCTTGATGACCATCTGGCGGTTGCCGATGATTGCGGTGACGAAAATCGCAAGCACCGCGATTACGAATATGGCGATGAAGGCGAAGTCGCCGCGATGGTCGCCGGTGAACATGGACTGCGGCGCGAGGCGCATTTCCAGCGTGCCGACGGTCCTGAGGCCGCTGATGGACTGGTAGGTTACTTCGGCGGTCAAAAGCTCGCCTTCAAATTCGCCGGTCGGCTTTTCCGGTACGGATATATCGATCTCGCCCGAGACGTCGCGAACATGCACCTCGATCACGGAGCGACCCGTCGCAATAGCGCGGGCGATCTGCTTCACGCTTTCGGTATCGAAATCCCAGAGCGGCTTGCCAAGCGCCTTCGCATTGGCTTCGAGGATAATCGCGCCGCGGTCGAGAGCGTCTTTCTCATACCGGCTCGCTGAGAGCTGAAAAAACAACACGAAGAGCGGGGCGACCAGAAGGACGAGAACGGCAAAGATGATGGCGATGAACCGCTTCTCGACAGAATGGGCCAACATCTAGGCGCCGTCTCACTCTCTACCACCGCTCGCCGAGCACCGGAATGTCGATGCTCGCGCTACGGTCTGCGGGTTTCGCGGCAGTGACTATAGGCGTACGAGTCTTAAGATGTCGCTAAATCTCGAACCGCTAAAACGGCAAAGCCGCCCGGCCCAGGGGCCGAGCGGCTGAGAATGCATGCGATGTGGCCGGACAATGTCCAGCCGCGGATCAGCCTTCGGCTGCCGGGGTCGCTTCTTCTTCGCCCGTCGTGCCGCCAGCCGGCGAGACGATCGTTGCGATGGTGAAGTCGCGGTCGCCGATCACGGGCGTAACGCCCTGCGGCAGCTTGATGTGCGAGATATGGATGCCGTCGCCGATCTTCAGGCCCGAGAGGTCGGCCGTGAGGAATTCGGGGATGGAATCGGCCGGGCAATGCAGCTCGACTTCGTGGCGAACGATGTTGAGAACGCCGCCGATCTTGATGCCGGGCGACTTCGCTTCGTTGATGAAATGCACGGGCACTTCGACGTTCACCTGGGTGTTGGCACCCACGCGCAGGAAATCGACATGCATCGTGAAGTCGCGGACGGGATCCAGCTGGTAATCCTTCGGCAGAACCGAAATCTTCTTGCCACCGACATCGATGGTGGCAACGGTGGTCATGAAACCGCCGGAGTGGATCTTCAGTGTCACTTCCTTGCTGGGCAGGGAAATGGCAACAGGTTCCTGCTTGTCACCATAGATGACCGCAGGAATAAGGCCTTTGCGGCGAAGTTCACGGGAGGACCCCTTACCAACCCGTTCGCGCAGCTCGGCCTTGAGCTCGTAAGTATCGTGGCTCATGGCTATTCCTTTCAAGTGTTATGGAGAGTTCCAAGCATCAGATGAAACCGGGAACCGGCATGCCATAGGCATACCTCCGCCGTGCCTCCAAGGGTGTCTGGGCGGATGCGGGCTCATAGACCAGAAGTTCCGGGATTGCAAGGCGCCATGTCGGCGAATTTCCCGACCGGGTCAACCGTTCCTGTAGTATCCGCCTCACCCAGATGCGGCATTGACGGGACCCAAGAGCCTTCCATTTAACAATGAAAGGCTCTAAGCATCGGGGCAATCTCCCGTCGAACACATCATATGCATACAGGCACCTGGAGGTCCAATCATGCGCAAGGCGCTTCTTTCCACCGTCGCGGCGCTCGCGATCATTCTACCTATTCATGCGCAGGCAGCGGAAATCGACCAGGCCGGCGCTGACCAGATCAAGGAAAAGCTGACCTACTATCTGCCGAAGGATGTGGTCGACACGGGCTTCCTCAAGGTCACGCCTGCCGCCAATCGCTACGAACTTTCCGTCGACCTGATGCCGCTCCTGAAGGACGTCAAGAAGGATGTGTTCACGATCAACGGCCTCAAGCCGTTCGTGCATTACCTGACGCCGCAGGACGGTGGCATGTGGAAGGTCGAGGTCAACGACAATTTCGACGTCAATGGCAGCTTCACCGCCGAGGGCAAGAAGCAGGACTTCACCTACAAGATCGACAGGATGGTGTTCGACGGCATGTTCGACCCGTCGATCAGCTATTTCACGACGGGCAAGTACAGCATCGACAAGGTCAAGATGACCACGACGGGCGGTGAGGCCAATATCGACATGTCGATGGACACGATGTCCGCCGACATGAAGGGCGACAAGGTCGCAGATGGTATCGTCGATCTCTCCGGCACGATGGCCATGGCCAATCTGACCGAGACGATCGTCGACAAGACCAACAACGTCGTCATCTCCGCCAACTCCATGACCGGCACGATCGAGGCCAAGCGCCTCGGCATCAATGCCTTGCGCGACCTGCTCGTCTTCGGGCTCGACCTTGTCAAAGCCGACGTTCAGAAGCTCGACCAGGCCCAGGCTGACAAGCTCAAGACGCTGATCAAGGCCAACGTTCCCTTCACCGACAAGTTCGACGAGCAGCTGAAGTTCGACGGCGTCAAGGTCAGCGCCCAGGGCATGGACGTGTCGCTGGAAAGCTTCACCTACGGCATTGGCTTCACCGGGCTGAAGAAGGATGCGAGCGCCCGGTTCAACATGGGCATGACCAAGCCGGTCATTCCGGCGAGCCTCTTGCCGCCGGGAACGGAAGGCGCGGTGCCCGAATCCGCCAATTTCGCCGTGGCGATCAGCAATCTCGATCTCGAAGGCGTCGTGAACTACATGGTCGAGCATGCCGATTTCACCAAACCGGAGCCATTGACGCCGGAACAAAACGCCGCAATCGGCAAGATCGTCCTGCCGGACGGCAAGATGCATATCGAGTTCACGGATGTGTTTGCGAAAAACGCCGTCTATGACCTCTCGCTCGCCGGCAACATGCAGGTCAATCCTGATGACAGCGACAAGCCGATCGTCGATGTGACGATCACCGCGCGCGATCTCGACAAGACGATCAAGTATCTCCAGGACAATGCGGCCAAGGTGCCGGAATTCGGCCAGGCGTCGTTCATGGTGCTGATGATGAAGGGCTTCGGCAAGGCCGAGGGCGACACAATTGTCTGGAATGTCAAGCTGGACGAAACGGGCAAGGTGATGATCAATGGCCAGGAAATGAAGATCTGATTTTCACGACCAACTGATCTGGAAAACGCCGGACCTCGCGTTCGGCGTTTTTGTTTGCGCCATAGCGACCGTTGACGCTGCCTTAACTTGCCCGCAAATAGCACCACTAGTGATCGCGGGTTTCACAGGAGAGTCTTTCGTATGAACGCAGCCCTTCGCAACGTCCTCGTCCTCACTGTCGCGTTTGTGCCGCTGGCTTCGCTGGCCGCCGAGATCAATGAATCGGAGGCCAAGCGGATCGAGGGAGCGATCTCCTCGTCGCTGCCGGCGGCGATGAGAAAGGCCGGCGCGGTGACGGTGGCGCCTTCGACCGATCATTTCAATGTGACGCTTGATCTCGCCGGACTGCTGGCGAAGAGCACCGCGCCGTGGACCGTCAAGGAAGTGACGCCGGTCATCCACGCGCTCACGTTAGGCACTGATGGGCTATGGGATTTTTCCACGCAGGGCAGCTTCAGGCTGGCGACCGAACTTCTCGCTGCCAACCGGACAAGCGCCTTCCAGCTTTCAATCGGTGAACTCAAGGACAAGGGCAAGTTCGACCCAAGCATTCCCTTTATTCGCGAAGCCGATATTTCGGTGAATGACGTCACCTCCACGATGCGTTCGAGCCAGGACACGATCAAGGCCGGCATCAAGGACTTTTCGGCCAAGATACGGTCCACCGACGTGAAGGCAGGTGTCCTGGATGTCGTGTCCGATTACAACGGCAGCGGGCTTTCGCAGACATTCGGCACATTCCCCAATCCTGAGGTCAAGATCACTGGCGAAACGCTCGAAGGCCAGTTGAGCGCCAGGAGCTTCGACATTGCAGGCATCGCCAAGCTGATGGCCTTTTGGCGCACCGAGGGCAGGGCGCAGGACATCAAGTCTCTCAAGCCGGAAGAACTGAAGGAGCTTTCGTCGATCGTCGGCATGCACAAGCCGTTCGTCGATGGTTTCGGCGGAAAGACAGCGATTTCCGGTGTCAGGATAAACTCTTCCGGCAAGGCCTTCATGGTTGAAAAACTGGCCTACGACTGGTCGTTCGAGGACATGGCCAAGGATGGCGCCCTCGTGTTCGGCGCGACCGCCTACAATCCCTCCGTCACGCCGGGCTTCTGGCCGGCGGGTCTGGAAAAGGCGCTGCCCAAGGAGATGGCGGTTCACGCGCGCTACTTCGGCTTCAAATTCGAGCCGGTCTGGGAGGCGTTTTCGAAGCCAGACATGGCAGCGCATGATACCGACATACGCAAAGTGATGCTGCCGGATGGGCGCGTGACCATGCAGTTCTCCAACACCTATGCCCGTTCCGACGTTTATGACCTCAGCCTTGAGGGCTCGCTGTTCATGCGACCGGGCCGCGACGACGCTCAGTCGGAGGCCGATCTGACGATCACCGCGAAGGACTTCGACAAAACGGTGAAGTTCCTGCAGGACAATTCCAAGACGGTGCCGATCTTCGGCCAGGCGTCGTTCTTCGCGCTGATGGCGAAGGGCCTCGGCAAGACCCAGGCCGACGGCTCGATGCTCTGGAACGTGAAGGTGGACGGGCGCGGCAAGATCACCATCAATGGCCAGCCGCTGCCGGTGTGAACCGGCACCTGTCTCAATAATGCATCACACGTCGTGGCACCCGATGTCGCAAGGCCCGGAGGGCTCTCGTGCCTCAAGGCGGATTGGCTAATATATGCAGGGTGAATTCGACCAAATGCCTGCTAACAATGCGGGCGCGCCGTGTTATGGTCGTGGTGTGGAATGCGAGCACGATGCTTTGGGAGGAGCGAATGCTTGAAGAGAACCAGCATGCGGACAGGGTCTATGCCCTGGCCAACGAGAAATCCGGACCTGCTGCCTCGCCGATTACGGCATCCTGGCGGCGATGTCTGACCAGGCATGGGCTTGCGCCAGAGGTGGCGCATCCGCCCGTGCGGTTAATGGATGCCGAATTCCAGGAGGTACTCGGCCGCTCCGGCCATGTCGTCGAAGAGGCGTCGCCGGAACTCGACTGGCTGTTCGGCATGGTCGGCAAGGCCGGCTGCTGTCTTGTCTTCACCGATAGCGAAGGCGTGGTGCTCGACCGCCGCGGCGTGGCCTCCGAAGACAAGGAATTCAGGGATCTCGGCCTGTGGATGGGCGCGCTCTGGAGCGAAGCGAGCGTTGGCACCAACGGCATCGGCACCGCACTCGCCGAGGGCCGGATGGTAACGGTGTTCCGCGACCAGCATTTCCTTTCCGCCAATATCGGCCTGTCCTGCGCGTCTGCGCCCGTGCGCGACCACAAGGGCCGGATCGTGGCGGCGATCGATATTTCCACCGCACGCCGCGATGCGACCGAGATGGTCATGCCCATGCTCGCCCAGGCGGTGAGGGATTCGGCCGCCCGCATCGAGATCAATCTCTTCCGGCGCGCCTACAAGGATGCGCGCATCGTGCTCGTCCAGTCCTCGTCGCATGCGGGCTCTGCTCTGCTGGCTGTGGATCGCGACGACATGGTGCTCGGTGCGACCCGGGCGGCACGGCTGGCGCTCAAGCTCGACGACCACATGATCGACAGCGGCATGCCGGCGGCCGATCTTCTGCATGAGCATCTCGATGCCGAGGGCAGGGATCTGCTGGAGGCGGAACGGGCGGCACTTCGCCGGGCGCTCTCACGCAACAACAACAATGTGTCGCTGACGGCGCAGATGCTCGGCATCAGCCGCGCCACGCTGCACCGGAAGATCAACCGGCTCGGCATGCACGGGTGATCAGGCTCTCGTGCCGAACATGGCCTCGCAGGCGTGGTCGACGATCGAAAGCTTGGCGGCCTGGGCGCCGGCATATTCCTCGCGAAAGCCGCGGGAGACCCACATGACGGAATCTCCGCGGCGGCCTTCCCAGCCTATCGAGCCCATGCTTTCCGCCTCGCGCAGCTTGCGGGCGAGATGGGTGCGGGAGAGATTGAGCCGGTGCGCCATCTCCACCGTGGACACGTTTCCGACAGCGACGCGTTCCGCTGACATCGGGGCGTTCTCCATATTGGTGATCACCCAATCCATCACGAGACCGCCATTGTCGAGCCAGGTGAAGAGCGAAAACGTCTTCTCGGGATGGCGAACCGCACGCGCGGTGACGAGACCGTCGGAGATGATCGGCTGCATTTCCGAGATCACCGACGGATCACGGTCGAAATTTGCAAGACGCTCACCGCCCACAAGGCTGTCGAGGCTCGCCAGGTGAATGCGCAGCCAGCCGCTGATCGCCATCAGGACATGCGGAGCCGGTGCCAGCGGGCGGACGCGCTTGTCCTCCGGCGAGGGAAGCATCTCCACATATTTGTACTTGATCATTTCCTTGAGGTAGGAATCGGCCGTATTCCGGCTCGCGATGCGCGCGTTATCGACTGTCTGCAGGAAGGTTGTGATGTGAAGGCCTGTGCGGCCGCCCGCTGTCATGCCCCGGAAATAGAGTGCAAGCCCGACATGGGACATCAGCCAGCGCTGCTGGGTGGCAAACACCGCCGCCAGCCGGGCATCCTGCTGGAACATTCCCACCAGAGACGCGGACTGAACTTTGATATGGGCATGCAGTTCAGGGTGAAGGAAGATTTCGTCTCTGCTGAGCGCCAAAGGTACCTCCCGGCGCTGTCATCGACGCCAGGATCAATCAAACAGGCTCGAGACCGATTCTTCAAGGCTTGTGCGATTGATTGCCTCGCCGATGAGAGGCGCGGTGCTGATGACACGTATGTTGCGCGCGGAGAGAACCCGGGTCGGGGGCTGAATGGAGTCGGTGGTGACGAGTTCGCGCAGCTGCGACGAGGCGACCCGATCGACAGCGCCGCCCGAGAGAACGCCATGCGTGATGTAGGCCGTGACGCTGGCAGCACCTTGTGCCAGTAGCGCGTCGGCGGCGTTGCAGAGCGTGCCGCCGGAGTCGACGATATCGTCGATCAGCAGACAGTCCTTGCCTTCGACGTCGCCGACGATGTTCATGACTTCGGACTCTCCGGCGCGTTCGCGACGTTTGTCGACGATGGCCAAGTTGCGGTCGTTAAGGCGCTTGGCAAGCGCGCGGGCGCGCACCACGCCGCCGACATCCGGTGAAACAACCACGACGTTATCAAGGTCATAGGTGGACTTGATGTCACGGGTCAGGATCGGCACGGCGAAGAGGTTGTCGGTAGGAATATCGAAGAAGCCCTGGATCTGACCTGCATGCAAATCGAGCGTGAGCACGCGGTCGGCACCGGCTTCGGTGATGAGGTTGGCGACCAGCTTGGCCGAGATCGGCGTGCGGCCGGACGCGCGGCGGTCCTGTCGGGCGTAGCCGAAATAGGGGATGACCGCAGTGATGCGCTTTGCCGAGGACCGACGCATCGCGTCGATCATGATCAGCAGTTCCATCAGGTTGTCGTTGGCCGGGTAGGACGTCGACTGGATGAGGAAGATATCCTCACCGCGCACGTTCTCCTGGATTTCGACGAAGATTTCCTGATCGGCGAAGCGCCGGACGCTGGCCTTTCCAAGCGGTACCTTCAGGTACGCACAGATGGCCTCGGCCAACTGCCGGTTGGAATTACCAGAAAATACCTTCATGTGGGTCCGCCTGATTTCATGCAGGATGGCGCTCTAATACCGCGCTGCACCGTGATTGCAAGGGGATAGCCGGATTTTCCTGTTGGGAAACGTCGATGAGGTGCGAATGGTCGCAGTTTGCGGTCTCTATCCCAGCGACTGCTTCCATTTCATGTATTCGGCGATCGTGTTGACGCCGATTTCCTGCATGACGCTCGCGGGGACCGAAGCCCAGGCGTCTCCGCCCCCACCGGGCACGCTTGCCTGCCCCTGGATGCGATGCAACCGTCCACCGGCATTGTCGAGCACATCCCAGACATAGACGACCGTCACCTTGTTGCCATCACTGAAGGCGCTGAGATAGCCCTTCAAGACATGTTGCGCGGTCTGGTCGCTCGAACTCTTGATCGTCAGCCCGTTGCCGCGTGCCGAGACGCCGAGTTCCTTGGACAAGGGCGTAACGGCCTGCACGGGCGCGCCGATGATCGGCAGGAAGCGGATCGAGCCTTCGGTGGCCTTCGCCGAATAGAGGCTGGCGACCTTCGTGGTGTCGGCATCCGTCTTGTAGAGATTGGCGCCGAGATTGCCGGTTTGCTTGACCTTTGTCTCGGATGGATTGTCCTGGCCGCCCTCGATCGCCTGGGCCTGGGCCTCGAGCGTATTCTGCGGCGAGCGCACGGTCGACGTCTGGTCCGGCTCGGAATCGATCATTGGCTTCCGGTCCTGCGGAACCTCGGCGACCTTGGTCTGCTGATCCACTTGGGTTGGCTGGGTCGTCTGGCTGGCGCCGGGAATTTCCGCCTGCGGCGTGAGACCGTCGGTGTTGCAGCCGGCGAGCAGAGCCATGAAAACAGCCGCCGCCAATGCGTGATAAACCCTGCGCATCATGAAAGGCTCCAACCCCGCCCGATACCCCCGACGGCCCGGAAGTATCGTTCGTTATCCTTGCGCGAGTCAATCGTTCCGGGGCCGGGGTGGAATGACCGGCCTAACTCATACCGAAATCAGGTCGAGACTATGGCGCGACAGGCTTTTCACCGGACCATCGGTCACGAGGTAGGTCTGGCCGAGGGTCATGGCGGTGCCGGTTTCGGAATCCATGATGATCATGTGCACGAAGAGCGTCATGCCGGGCAGGATCGGTTCGGGATTGCCGGCATGGAACATCTGGTGCTCCATCCATGACGGCGAGAAGCGCGCGCCGACCGAATAGCCGCAGGCGTTCAGCCTGTGCTTGGCGAGGCCACGCTCGTCCATGATCCGCGCATGGGTGTCGAAGACGGTGCCGAATGTGTTGCCGGTGATCAGGACGGTTTCGATCGCCTCGATGGCATCGCGCGAGGCGGCATAGAGTTCCTTCTGCCGGTCGTTGGGCGTGCCGACGATGACTGTCCGCATCATCGGCGCGTGATAATGCGCGAAGACGCCGGCCCATTCGAGCGTCAGCTGGTCGACGGCATCAAGATTGCGGCGGCCGGCCTTGTAACGGCACAGCAGGGCATCAGCGCCTGAGCCAAGGATGAACTCGTTGGCCGGATAGTCGCCGCCGCCGGCGAAGATCGCGCCTTGCATTGCGGCGAGAATATCGGCCTCGTTGGCGCCTGATTTGGCGAGCCTCAGGGCTGCATCGAGGGCGTCGTCGGAAAGTGCCGCGGCTTTCTCTGCATATTCAATTTCGGCCGCACTCTTCACCAGCCGAAGTTTTGAGATGATGTAGGAGGCATCGGTCGAGGTGCCGAAGGACGTCAGCTGATGATCGAGCCTGCGGGCGTTGAGACCGGTCAGGCCGTGGGTGTCGTATTCCACGCCGATCTTCGTCCCGAGCAGGTCGAGATCCATCAAGAGGTTCTTGAGGTCCTGCGCCGGGTCGGCATTGGTCCGATCGACCCAGATGCGGATGTCCTCGATGATGGATGTATGTCGAGCCTGCCTGAGGTCGGCGGAACGCGTCATCAGCACCATCTGGCCGTCGACTTTCACCACCAAGCATTGGAAGAAACAGTAGCCGAATGTGTCGTAGCCGGTCAGCCAGTACATGCTTTCCTGGGCGAAGATCAGCAGGGCATCGAGCTTTTCTTCCTTCATCCGCGCCTTGACCAATTCCAGGCGGGAGGCGAATTCGTCTCTCGAAAAATGTAGCGCCATTTAGTCCTCCCGTATCATTATTGCTGAAACCTGCCGTCCGTAGTCCGGCTCGTTTCTATGTGTCGTGCGGCGATATGAGAAAAATCTCTCTTCGTCCGCATAGGTGCAGACATCGACATTTTCCGCCCGGACGCCAGCCTGTTCAAGCCGGCTGATCGTCAGGCCCGGCAGGTCGAACATGAAGTGTCCCGGTTTTTCGGATGGCGTGAAGAACCGCGCCCAATCGGCGTTGCGCTCGATGAACCTGGCATGAAACTCGGGGCCGACTTCGTAATTGGCTTTGGAGATCGATGGGCCGAGACTGGCCGCGATGTTTTTGCGTCTCGCGCCAAGTGTCTCCATCGCGGCGATTGTGTTCTCGAGCACGCCGTCGAATGCGCCCTTCCAGCCGGCATGGGCGGCACCGATGACGCGGGCAACCGGGTCGGCAAAAAGGATCGGCCCGCAATCGGCGGTCAGCACACCGAGTACGACGCCCGGCGTGGCCGTTACATGACTATCGGCCTTTGGCCGCTCGCCGTCGCCGACCTTGTCCACGGTGACGACGTCAGGCGAATGGATCTGGTAGAGCGTGGCAAGATCGCCAGCGCCGGCGCCGAACCAGCCGGCGACACGCGCTCGATTTTCGCGGATACGCTCGGGTTCGTCATGCGAGCCCAGGCCGACATTGAGACCGGCGTAAAGACCTTCCGATACGCCACCCGCCCGCGTGAAGAAGCCATGCGCAATGCCGGTTCCAGCATTCTCGCTCAGCAGGGGACTCTGGATCGGGGAGGGTCGCGCGGCTGATATCATCGAGGATCGGCCTTTCGAAGTCTGGCGCTGGGCACGCGGCGAAGCGGTCATTGCGGCGGGATGTTGCAGAAGCATATGGAAGGTGTCAACTCAATCGATAAACGGTGCCAACTGCACATCCGGGCTTGAAACCGACATGACCTTGAAAAGTTCACCCATCTGGTTCGGGGCGGTTCCGGCGAGCCTTTCAACGGCGGCCTGAATTTCCGCCTGTTGCTTCGGGCTCTTGCCGCGACCAAGCGCGCCCGCGCGTTCGAGGAGGCCAAGCTTCAGCAGGAATTCGCCCTGTGTCATCAGGCCGTTGACTGCGATGGAGCGGCTCCGGGCGATCTCCGCCAGCGACTGGAAATCCACATGGCTCGTCAGGTCCGCCTCGCCAGGATGAGCGAGCGGCGGGTCGAAAGTGTGTTTGAAGACGGCCTGCAGCGTATCGCCGAGCCCCGTGGCCAAGTGGCCGTAGTCGATAATCAATGCCGTGCCGCCGCCGTCGAAAAGCCTGTCCGACAGCAGTTGCATGATTGCCATGCGGGCCGGTGCGACTTCGGCGATCGTACCGGGTGCGGCAGCCTGGTGCCCTGCCGGCAGGAGGGCCGGATCGACGCCCGTCACCCCGGCGGCAAAGGCGAGATTTTCTTTCTCATCGGCGCCAACCAACCGCTCACGAAAACCGTTCGCGGTTTTGACGAATTGCCGGATCGGCACCGCGTCAAAAAACTCGTTGGCCACGAACAGGAGGAAGCCGGGTGGAATCGTGTCGAAGCTCTCGTGCCATGCCAGCTTTTCCGAGTGAGATGCCAGCGTGGTCTGCTGGATCCTGCGAAGAGCCGGGCTGGTCTCGACCAGATGCACGGTTGCCGCGTCATGGAGTTCCGGCGCCAGTTGGCGGATGGTGCGCAGGATATCCGCCATCATCGTGCCGCGACCGGGGCCGATCTCGGCGATGCGCAGGTTGCGGGTCGGCCTGAGATGTTTCTGCCACGCTTCGACCAGGAAGACGCCGATCATTTCCCCGAACAACTGGCTGACTTCGGGCGCGGTGACGAAGTCGCCACCGCGGCCGAACGGATCGCGCGTCCTGTAGTAGCCATGTTCCGGATCGGCCAGACAGAGCGCGAAATAATCGGTGACGCTGATCGGGCCATTGACCGATATGATCGCCTTGATCTTCTCCGCAAGCGGCGTGGTCATGCAGCGATGGCCATCCGGTTGGCGCGCCAGATCGCCCACAGGCCGAGCAGCAGCATCGGCACGGATAGAACCATGCCCATGGTCAGCCAGCTTGTGCCGAGGAGGTAGCCGACCTGCTCATCCGGCACGCGGACGAACTCGACGGCGATGCGGCTGATGGCATAGAGGCTGACGAAGGTTCCGGCGACGAGGCCGGGTCGCTTGAGGGCGCCGAACCGGAAGACCATGATCGCGAGCACGACGCCGGTCAACAGGCCCTCGAGACCGGCCTCATAGAGTTGGCTCGGATGACGCGGGAACATCTCGCCGGGGAAGATCACGGCCCATGGCAGGAAGCTCTGACTGCCCCAGAGTTCACCATTGATGAAATTGGCGAGCCTGACCAGAAACAGCCCGGTGACGCAGACCGTGCTGACCACATCGAACAGCGACCACATGCTGATGCCGCGCTTGCGAGCGAACAGGATCATGGCGATTGCCGTGCCCGTAATACCGCCATGGAAGGACATACCGCCATGCCACACTTGGAAGACGCGCAAGGGATCGGCGAGATAGACCGGAAGGTCATAGAACAGGATGAAGCCGATGCGGCCGCCGACCACGATGCCGATCGCGGCCCAAAGCACGAAATCATCGATGTCGAGCAGCGTCATCGGCGGTATGTCGTTCTTCCACAGCCTCGGCGCCGACACGATCTTTCGCGCGTAGAACCAACCGAGCAGGATGCTGACGACGTAGGAGATGCCGTACCAGCGGATATCGACCGGTCCTACAGAAAAGGCGATCGGATCGACATCAGGGAAGGGCGTGAGGGCGAGGGTCTGGATGAAGGGGTCCAACGGCATGTCCGGATTCGGGCTGAACTTTCGGCGGCTTATAGCACGATATGGTTCGGCGGACAGCGCATTCAAAGGCAGCCCGTCACGCAAAATGCCGCGCGTTCCGATTTTTCCTTGCAACGGCCGGAGGCGCGTCCTACCTCAATTCCACGACCAACAATCTCCAGGGAGACACGCCATGGCCGATGGACCGAACCGCATTCTTGACGATTTCGCCAAGCTGATGACCGATGCCGCCGGCGCCGTGCAGGGCGTGGGCCGCGAGGTCGAAGGCGCATTCAAGGCGCAGGCCGAGCGCTGGCTCAACGGCATGGACCTCGTCAAGCGCGAGGAGTTCGAGGCTGTGCGCGAAATGGCCGTCAAGGCACGCGAAGAAAACGACGCACTTGCCGCCCGCCTCGCAGAACTCGAAGCCAAACTCGCCGCTTTGAAGCCCTGATCCCGCGCTCTGGAGGGTTATCCACAGCTGCGAAGAGCGGCGGAAGACAAAAGTTTCCGCCACTCCAAAGGCCTGAAAAGCCATATGCGAGAGTCGGTTACCATTCAAAATTGAATCAATTTATGAATCCGGCTGGCGAACTATCACCAGCTTTTTGGCGTGACGGGACTGGTTTCGTGAATCCGCCGTTATACACTGATTTTACAAGATGATTCGAAGCGGATGCGTAAGTTCCGGGCAGGCTAGGACGCCTACTATGCCCATATCGGTTCGCGGATCATTCCATTGAGTTTCCGGTAATCTTCCGGTCGCGTTTGGTCTGTTTCCGGGCGCGATGAGGCTATGATTCCGTTTTTAGGTGCCGCATGAGCCTTTTTGACTTGAAAGCAGAACGCCAGTCCCATCCCGTGGACATGATCGAATTCGTCGCGGACACCAATGACTGGTCGTTCGAGCGTCCCGCGGATGACGAGATCGCCATGACGGTCGAGGGAAAGTGGGCCGACTATCAGGTCTCTTTCGCCTGGATGGAGGAATTCGAGGCGCTGCATCTCTCCTGCGCCTTCGATCTCAAAATTCCCGACAGCCGGATGAACGAGGTGATCAAGCTGATTGCCCATATCAACGGCGAGGTTCTGCTTGGTCATTTCGATGTCTGGCAGCGCGCCGATATCGTCATCTTCCGGCAATCGCTTCTGCTCTCCGGCGGCGTCGAGCCAACCGGCCGGCAGGTCGAAGTCCTGCTTTCGTCTGCGCTCGATGCCTGCGAAGCTTACTATCAGGCATTCCAGTTCGTCGTCTGGTCCGGCATGGACGCACAGTCCGCCGTCAGCGCCGTGATGTTTGAAACCGTGGGGGAAGCATGAGTCTTCCACTACCCGGACCCATCGTCCTTATCGGTGCTGGGAATATGGGCGGTGCCATGGCGTTGGGCTGGATCAAGAGCGGCATTGCCGCATCCTCGATCATTGCCGCCGATCCCAATCCGCCCGAGGCGATGAAGGCGCGCTTCGGTGAGGCGGGCCTCAATATCGTTTCCGCCGCGCCTGAAAACCTCAAGGCTGGCGTGATCTTCGTGGCAGTCAAGCCGCAGGTCATGGAAGCCGTGCTTCCGGCCTATCGCAAGCTGATCGGCCCGGACACAATCGTCATTTCCATTGCCGCCGGCAAGCCGTTGGCCTTTCTCGAAGCGCAGCTTGGGGACGCTCCCATGGTGCGCGCCATGCCCAATACACCCGCCATGATCGGCCGCGGCGTGACGGGCGCATTCGCGAACGGGCGCGTCAGCGAGGCCCAGCGCAAACTTGTCCACTCGCTTCTCGAAGTCTCCGGTCCCGTCGAATGGGTCGGGAGCGAAGCCCTCATCGATGCCGTCACCGCGCTTTCGGGCTCGGGGCCGGCCTATGTGTTCTACCTCGTCGAGTGCATGGCGGAGGCAGGCCGAAAGCTCGGTCTGCCGGCGGACCTCGCCATGCGTCTCGCACGGGCAACAGTGTCGGGCGCTGGTGAACTCGTTCACCAGTCGCCCGACGACGCTGCCGTCCTGCGCAAGAATGTCACGTCTCCCGGTGGCACGACTGCAGCGGCGCTCGAAGTGCTGATGGCAGAGGGTGGCATGCAGCCGCTTTTCGATGCCGCCATCAAGGCTGCCCGCGACCGGGCGGAAGAACTCGCAAGGTAAATCCATGTCGGACCAGATCAGCTACGCCGATTTCGAGCGCGTCGATATCCGTGTCGGCACCGTGGTGGAAGCGTCGCCCTTTCCCGAAGCGCGCAAGCCGGCGATCAAGCTGGTGATCGATTTCGGGCCGGAAATCGGCCTCAAGAAGTCCTCGGCGCAGATCACAATCCACTATACGCCGGAGAGCCTTGTCGGCCGCCAGGTGCTCGGCGTCGTCAACTTTCCGCCGCGCCAGATCGGTCCGTTCCGGTCGGAGGTGCTGACGTTGGGTTTCGAGGACGAGAGCGGCGCGATCGTGCTGGCCGGACCCGGCCAACAGATTCCCAATGGACGGAAGCTGCTTTGACTCATTTTCTCCCAGTTTCGGTCTCAATCTCGGATCAAGTCACATGATCGGGGAGAAGGGGACAATGCCGCTCAACGGGATCCATGAACGCTTCCGCGTGTCATGCCTGCCGAAGGCTGCGCTGGTTGCCGAGGAATGGGGCGCTACGCATGTCGTGTCACTGATCGACCCGGCACTCGCCGCCGAGCACGTGCCCGTCATCAGGAATGCCGAGCATATCGTCGCGCGCCTGCGCGACCAGGAAACGCTTGAGTTCACCGATCATTTTCCCGAGATTGTCGAGAGCCTGTTCGAAACCATCCGTCCTGCGGTGGAGAGCCCGCATTCGCGCATTCTCGTCCATTGCCATGCGGGCGTTTCCCGCTCGACGGCCTTTTGCTACGCCATGATTGCGTATCGGGCAGGGCGCGGCATGGAAAACGAAGCCTTCGGTGCTTTCCTCTCCATCGTCAACAAGCCCTGGCCGAACCGCCGCATCATCGAGATCCTCGACCGGAAATGGCAGTGCGACGGGGCGTTGCTCAGGCCGCTCGATGCGATGCGCGAACGGTATCCCAACAGGATCAGGGCCTGGGATCGTTACAACATCAAGCGGCGCTTTTTCGAGCTTGTGCCGCATGAGGTTTACGGGCGGTAGAGTTAGACCGGCACGCGCACCGTCGCCCTTAATCCACCCATCGGGCTTTCCGAGAGCGTGACATTACCTCCGTGGCCGCGTGCGATGTCGCGGGCGATGGCAAGCCCGAGACCGGTGCCGGAGGCGTCGATATTGCGCGCCTCGTCGAGCCGGAAGAAGGGTTTGAAGACCTCCTCGCGCATGGCTTCGGGAATTCCGGGGCCGTCGTCGTCGATTATGATCGTCAGGAAGCGGGCGGAATTCCTAGCCCCGATCCTGACAGTGGCCGCATGGCGCCAGGCGTTGGCGGCCAGATTGGTCACGAGCCGCGTGAATGCATTCGGCCGGACCCGGACTTGGGATGGGCCTTCGATCGACGAGGTGAGCGTCTTGCCGTGCAGCCCTGCGGTCTGTTCGAGCTGGCTTAGCAAGCTTTCAAGATCGAGATCGCCCTCTGCCTCCTCGGACTGGCCGCGTGCGAAATCGAGATAGCCGTCGAGCATCGCGTTCATGTCGTCGACGTCGCGATTGAGGCTTTCGAGATCCTTCACGTCCTCGGCGATGGCGAGTTGCAGCCGGAATCGGGTGAGGATCGTTCGCAAATCATGACTGACGCCCGAGAGCATCGCCGTGCGCTGTTCGATCTGGCGCTCGATGCGCTCACGCATCTGCAGGAAGGCAATGCCGGCGCGCCGGACCTCGACCGCGCCGCGTGGATAATAGTTCTCTGCGATCTTCTGTCCCTTGCCGAAGCTTTCCGCCGCGCTGGCGAGCGCCAGGATCGGCCGGATCTGTCCGCGCAGGAAGAGGACGGAGATGACGATCAGCACCAGCGAGGTGCCGAACATCCATATCAGGAAGATATGAGTATTGGATGCGGATGTGCGATCGCGGCGCGTCACCACTCTCAATATGCGATTATTGTCGATGACAACCCGGATTTCGACCTCTTTCTCGGCGAAACTGGTGTTCAGCCAGAAAGGACGATCGATCTGGTTGTTGATCTGCCGTGACAGCGTTTTATCAAGGATCGAGAACAGCGGGATGGGCTTGCGCGGCGGAAGCTTGCCGCCCGGCATGAGCTTGATCGTCAAGCCCATGCGCTCCTCGGCAATATGGATGATCTGCGCTTCGTTGCCGGGCGTCGTGTCGAGCATGTCGATGATGGCGGCGATGTCGCGCGTCACGGCTGCGGAGAGGCGGTTGGTCACCATCTGCCAATGGCGTTCCATGAAGACGAAAACCAGCACGGTCTGCAGGATCAGCATCGGCAGCACGATGATCAGCAGCGAGCGCGCGAACAGGCCGCGCGGCAGGTTGCGGCGGAAAAACCGACCGACCTCGAAGAGCGGAGCTTTCGGCTTCGGTTCTTCCAGTACGATCGGCGGCAGTTCCGTGTCGGTCATCCGTTCTGGTCCAGCGACAGCTTGTAGCCGATCCCGCGCACGGTCTGGAGCCAGACCGGATTGCCGGGATCTTCCTCGATCTTGCGGCGCAGGCGATTGATCTGCACGTCGATCGTCCGCTCGCCGACATCGGCGCCGGTACCCGCGAGTTCGTGGCGTGCGATGGTCTGGCCGGCATTTGCGGCGAAAATCATCATGATGTCCTGCTCGCGGCCGGTCAGGCCGACGAGGCTGGCGCCCCGGCGCAATTCCTTCTTGACCAGGGAGAAGGTGAAGGGGCCGAAGATGAGCTGATCGATCTTGGGTTTCGACGGATTGACGGAGCGTTTCAGGATATTGTTGATGCGCAGCACCAGTTCGCGCGGCTCGAAGGGTTTCGGCAGATAATCGTCGGCGCCGGCTTCGAGGCCTGCAATGCGGGATTCCGCCTCGGCGCGCGCAGTCAGCAGAATGACCGGCACGTCGCGGATTTCGCGCAACGATTTTGTCAGAGCCAGACCCGTTTCGCCGGGCATCATCACGTCGAGCACGAGAAGGTCGAAATCGAGGCCCTCGAGCTTGCGGCGCGCTTCGGCGGCATCGGCCGCCACGGTGACGCGAAAGCCTTTGCCGCTGAGAAACTTCTGCAGCAGTTCGCGGATACGGGTGTCGTCATCGACAATGAGAAGATGCGGTGCATCGTCCGGCATCGGCTCGAGCTCGGTCATTTCCTTCCTCCATTGTCGCGCATGCCCGCGAGGAACCGCACGACATCCTCCCGCATATCAGCCCTCGCTTCGCCGAATGCATGGCCAATGCGGCGCGATTGCGGCCTTGCCAGATCGAGCGCCAGTTCTCGTCCGGCCTCGGTCGGGTAGAGGTGACGCTGCCTGCGGTCCTCGGTTCCCTCGACCTGGGCAATATAGCCCGAGTCGATCAATTGCTTGAGCACTCTCGCGAGCGATTGCTTGGTTATCTTCAGCGTATCGAGCAAGTCGGCCACCGTCATGCCCGGATTGCGATTGACGAAGTGGACGACGCGGTGATGGGCGCGGCCGAACTCCTTCTTCGCCAGTATCGCGTCCGGATCGGAAATGAAGTCGCGATAGGCGAAGAACAGGAGTTCGATGATTTCGAAATCGATGGCGCCATCGCCCGTCATCGGCGTGCGGACGATGTCGCTGTAATCGGTCTTCTTTTCATGCCTTGCGGTCACGCGCATTCCTGTTCCGCCGACATGCGATAAGTCAGCTTCGTTGACATAATTTAATGCCCCTGATAGCCTAATTTCAATCTTGAGGACAGATACGATCCACCGATCGCCACTTCGTCCCCAGGCGCCGTTCCCCTCTTCGCCAACAGCTCGCGGACCGGCCGGACGGAAGCAAAACCATTTCAAAAAGACGCTTCTTCAGGCGCCGCGGAGGTTACACTATGGCAGTTCCTTTTGACCAGCTAGACGGCCAGATCTGGATGAATGGCGAGTTCGTGCCGTGGAAGGACGCCAAGATCCATGTGCTGACCCATGGCCTGCACTATGCCAGCGCGGTGTTCGAAGGCGAGCGGGCCTATGGCGGCCGGGTGTTCAAGCTGACCGAGCACAACGAGCGCCTGCACACATCGGCCAACCTGATGGGCTTCAAGATTCCCTATACGGTGGAAGAACTCGACGCAGCGACGATCGAGCTTCTGAAGCGCCAGGGTTTCGCCGACGCTTATGTCCGCCCGATCGCCTGGCGCGGGTCGGAAATGATGGGCGTCTCGGCGCAGAACAACAAGATCAATGTCGCGATCGCCATCTGGCAATGGGGCAGCTACTTCAATCCGGCGGAGAAGCTCAAGGGCATCAAGCTTGATCTTGCCGAATACCGCCGTCCCGATCCGATGACCGCGCCCTCGAAGGCGAAGGCTGCCGGCCTCTACATGATCTGCACCATCTCCAAGCACGCGGCAGAAGCCAAAGGATATGCCGATGCGATGATGCTCGACTATCGCGGCCGCGTTGCGGAAGCCACGGGCGCCAACATCTTTTTCGTCAAGGATGGTGTGATCCATACACCGGATCCGGATTGTTTCCTCAACGGCATTACGCGCCAGACGGTGATCGAGCTTGCCAAGCGTCGCGGCATCCAGGTTATCGAGCGCGCGATCATGCCGGAAGAACTGCCTGAATTCAGCGAATGCTTCCTGACCGGTTCGGCGGCCGAGGTGACCCCGGTTTCGGAGATCGGCGGCAAATACAAGTTCACGCCGGCGACGATCAGCGAGACGCTGATGAACGATTATATGAAGGAAGTCTATCCGGCGGCCGCACAGGCGGCCGAGTGATATTTTCGGCACAGGAATGCATCAGAGCGGCCTTCGGGCCGCCTTTTTTTTGGGCGGGCATGAAACTGTATCCTTGGTAACAGCGTTGGCGAACAAATTGGCGGATAAGAACGTTAAATTTGCAGAGCGGCCCATGTGTCGCCAACCAAGGGACAAGACAATGAACGCCGCCACCGAAACCGCATCCGTCGCCCACCAGCTTCGCCCGCTCGTCATGATGGTCGCTGCCTTTAGCTTTGCCGTCACGGCGCTGCTGGTAACGACCGCGACCCTTGGCGCATCGCCGATCAACTCGATGGAAATCGCAAGTCTCGACCAAAATTGATAGCGCGGCGCGCATTGCACGCGCCGCTGCCCAAGTGCGTCAGGCTGTGGCTGGAACCTTGTCGAGAAAACCGACGACGTGTTTCATCCGGCCATTTTCCAGCATGATCACATCGCTGCCTTCGATCACCGGTTCCGCACCATCCGGGCCGAGCCCCCATGAAAAGCGGATGAAGTCGCCATGTCCGTCGGGCGTATTGGTGAGCTTGAAGCGGAAGCCCGGGAAGCGATCCTGGACCGCGCCGACCAGCCCGATTAATTCATTGGCATTCGTCGCCGCCATCAGCGGATCGTGATAGGTCGGCTCTTCAACCCAATGGCTGGCCAGCAAAGCGTCGCGCGATGCGGCATCGGCCGCGTTCCAGGTTGCGATGTAGTTGGTGGCGATTTCCTGAGCGTTGGTCATTGTCTTTTCCTCTTTGTCTCTGTTGACGTGACCATCATCATGACTGGAGGGAATGATCTCAATTACCTGTGAGGTAATGACAAAGCGAAGACCCCGGCCTATATCCGCCTGAGACAGACATCAGGACACGCCATGGCCAAGCTTCAAGCCGGGATCATTCCCGTCACTCCGTTCCAGCAGAACTGCACGGTGCTCTTCGATCCCGATACGATGGAGGGCGTGATTGTCGATCCAGGCGGCGACGTTGAGGTCATCCTCCAGACGATCAAAGAGAACGACATCAGACTCAAGGAGATCTGGCTGACTCACGGTCACCTGGATCACGCAGGTGGAGCCCTCGACCTCAAGGAGGCCTTAGGCATCGAGGTGATCGGGCCGCACAGGGACGACCTGCCACTGCTGCAGAGCATGGAGGCCAGCGCCGCGCGCTTCGGCGCCGACATGAATATCCGCAACATGGTGCCGGACAGGTTCCTCGAAGACGGGGAGACGGTCTCGTTCGGCGATCATATATTCGAGGTCTACCACACGCCGGGCCATGCACCGGGGCATGTGATCTACTTCAACCGCGAGCAGAATTTCGCCCATCTCGGCGACGTGCTGTTCAACGGGTCGATCGGACGGACGGACCTGCCGGGCGGCAATCACGAGCAGCTTCTGGAATCGATCCGCACCAAGGTCCTGCCGCTGGGCGACGATGTGGGCTTCATCTGTGGTCATGGGCCGGGGAGCCGCATCGGTGACGAGCGCCGGTCGAACCCATTCCTCGCTGGCATATGAAAATGCCGGGGCGAGAACCCCGGCATTCGTATCGGTCAGTTTGGCGTGATCAGCCGGCCTTGCAGAAATGCCGCTTCTGGTCGTAGCCGAGATAGGTGCCGTTCGACGAATTGAACGACGCGTAACGATCGGCGCAGTAGCGGCGCCATTCGGAGGTCCAGGGTTTCAGGTTGCCGGCATCGGCGTAGTCGCGGCTGTTATCGTCACGGCGCTGGCTTTGACGCTTCGCGGGCTTATCAGGAAAGTAATCGCTACGGTCGGCTTGCTGGTCGTCCTCATAGCCGTCGCCCTGCGGCTCGACATAGCGGTCATCCGGGGCCGCATATTCGTCATCGACCGGCGCCCGCTCGCGATAGACGGGGCGTTCGTAATCTTCATCCGGATCGACATAGACGGTCTCGCGCTCCTCATAGATCGGCTCCTCTTCGACGACGACGGGCGCATCCCGGTAGACGACACGCGGCCGCGAGGCGGCGATCAGGCCGCCGACGACGACGCCCGCCGTGACACCGGCAATCACCGCATTGCCACGCCAGTGGCCGCGATGATGCTTGCGCCAGTAACGATCGCCGGCGGATGCGAATTCGACGGTGCCGGCAACCGTGGCCAGTGCCGCGACCGACAGGATAAGGGTCTTTGAAAATTTGTTCATGGTCTTCTTCCCTGCTTGGGGAGACGCTCGGCCTCTTGGGATCGGACGCTATTGCCGCGAGCATGAATGACGGCTGAACGGAAAATGACCTCTTTGTGGCAGCGGATTTCCAGGGTTCGAAAGCAAAAACGCCGCCCGCCGGCAAAAGCCGGGGCGGCGTTTTTCTCCTTCAGGAGGAATTGATATCAGCCGGTGACCTTGAGGTTCACGGCCTTCGGACCCTTGCCGCGGCGATCCGGCTCGGTGTCGTAGGTGACTTTCTGATTTTCGGTCAGGCCCGTCAGGCCGGAGGCCTGGACTGCGGTAATGTGCACGAAAATGTCGGAGCCGCCCTTGTCAGGTTTGATGAACCCGAAGCCTTTATCGGCATTGAAGAACTTAACGGTGCCGGTGTCCATTTTACTGTTCCCTTATCATCGCCTTCCGACGCAGGAAGGCATCGTCATCAAAGCCCTCGAAGGGCGTAAGCAGGCAGATGTCGATAAGGAAAGTCCTGTATATCGTGCCAGGCCGGCGGTTTCCCGTCTGTCTGCCACCCGGAGCTTATTGCGCCTCCGGCGCGCTATTCTCAAGGTTCTTCCCGTTGTTCGCAATTGCCCGAACAGAGGTAAGGTGATGGTTTTAAGGGGTTTTGGCAAGCGAAACTTTCTTTCGGCGCCCAATTTTGTGATGTCATGGCGCGCAAAAGCAATCTGCCGCAATTATATGCAGGCAGGGTTTCTTCGGAAATGTAATCTTTATTTCAGATTAGCGAACTACGCTGCGTTTTTTCGTAAACTCTGGTACGAACTCAACCAGTAACATTGCAATGAAGATCAAGGCGCAACCGAAGTACCCGAGCGGCGGGATCCGTTCGTGGAGAAACAGTGTCCCGAAGAACGCGCCGAACAAGGATTCACTGGCGAGAAAGATCGCGGCCTGCGGTGCCGTGGTCCAGCGCTGGCCGACCACCTGCAATGTATATGCGACGCCGGACGAGACGACACCCGAATAAAGGATATGCGGGGCGGCCTCTTTCAGCCCCTCCCAGGTGATCGGCTCCACGAACGCCGCGACAACCAGAGCGCCGGCGCCGGTGACCAGGAACTGGATCGCCGAAAGCCCGAGCGGACGGTCGCTGCCGGACACGAAGATCCCCACGAGCAGCACCTGCATGCCGAAGCAGAACGCGCAGAGGATGATCCAGAAATCGCCGACCACCAGCCGCGAAAGCTCGCCGCCGCTGAGGTAGAAAATACCCGTCAGCGCGAGTGCCGCCGCTGGCCAGATCACCCAATGCGGCAGCTTTCTCAGGATGAGCACGCTCAGCACCGGTACGATGATGACGTAGAGGCCGGTCAGGAAGCTTGCATTGGTCACTGTCGTGGTGAGCATGCCGATCTGCTGGGTTACAGCGCCTGCGAGCAGTGCGATGCCACAGAGCCCGAAGGTCAGGCCGGTCTTCAACGACAGCGGCTTTGCGGACCTGCGATCCTCGCGCAGGGCGAACGGCAGCACGACAAGGAAGCCGATCATGAAGCGGATGCCGACGAACCAGAGCGGCCCCATGCTCTTCATCGCCAGATTCTGGCTGACGAAAGCCGCGCCCCAGATCGCAGCGGTGAGCAGGAGAATAAGATTGGCCTGTATGCGCGTCATAGTATCGAGCTTCTCGGAAAGACGAGGATGATGGCAAAGGCATAGGCAGTTCGCCGCGCCTTGGCAATCGCCAAATTGTACGCTTGGAGAATTGGAGAAGGAGGACATGACAGTACGAAGATCGTTTGCCGCCGCTTGCCTTCTGTCTGCCCTGCTTGTCCCCGCTGGCGTGCAGGCATGGACGGGGAAAGACATCGACAAATGGAGCACGTCGTGTACCAGCGGATTGACCTGCTCATTGCGCTATGAGGATTTCTATGAACAGTTCGGTGCCTTCGAATTCCGGCGTTCGGGCGCCCTCAGTTCCGATGTCACCCTCTGGCTGCCCAAGCCACCGGGCGTCAGTCGCAATCTCGACCCGGGCGGCATCTTTCACCTCGCCGTTGATGGCAAGGAGGTGCTGCGGCTTACCCTTCAGCAACTGAAGTTCGATGTGGAGTGGGGGAAGTTCGTGCTCACGGATCGGGCTTCCGTGCAGATATTGCTTGAAGCGCTGAAGACTGGTGCGGCATTGCAGCTGTCCTATGAGGGCGTGACCGGTAAATTTTCCACGGATATGAACCTTGCCGGCTTTCGGGGTTCGCTGTTCTTCATCGACGATGTCCAGGGCCGGCGGGGCCGCAACGATGCGCTTCTGGCCGTGGGGCAGAATGTGCCGGAGGGACCGGATTCAAAGGACATTGAATCGATCGACGACATTCCGGCTTCGATCCGCGACGATTTCATCGCTCCGGGCGGCAGTTGCACCGAATCTTTCATGTCTGATGATCTCAAACGATACAACGGCTTCGATATCTCCATGTCGGGAATCCGTCTCGTGCTGGTGCCCTGTAGTGAGGGCGGGGCTCATAATCAGGGATATGCTCTCTATCGGGGCTATTACAACGGCACGCTCTCACGGATATCCTTTCCCGACATCGCGGAGGGCAAGCCAAGTGTCTCGGAAGTCGAATACAATGTCGATTTCGATCCGGCGACCAGGATCATGACGGCTTTTCTAAAGGACAACGGCATGGGCATCTGCGGCCTATGGCACAAATGGGAACTGACGTTGGAGGGCCATCTGGTGCTGTTGGAAAAACGCTCCTGGGAAGAATGTGACGGCAGCCGCGACGGGCCGGAGAGTTTTCCCCTGGAATGGCCGGTCGGTGGGCAGCCGTAAGGCGACGCTATGAGGCGTCGCCCGCGCGGCTGATCCTGAGCAACTGGCCGTCAGCCTCATCCGTGGTCACCAGCAGCGACCCGTCCGGTGCCATGATGATGTCGCGCAGCCTGCCGAACTCTTCGTCGATGAAGCGCTCCTCGCTTGTCACCTTGCCCGTAGCATCCCGGTCGAGGCGGGAGATCAGGCCGAATTTCAGCGAGGTGACGAGGATGTCGTTCTTCCATTCGGGAAACATCTTGCCGCTATAGACCACCAGCGCCCCCGGCGCGATCGACGGATCCCAGTAGTGCGCCGGCTGCTCGAGGCCGGGTGCCGAGACGCCGACACCGATTTTGCGGCCGTTATAATTCTTGCCATAGGTGATCTTCGCCCAGCCGTAATTCAACCCGGCTTTCGGCAGGTTGATCTCGTCGCCGCCGCGCGCACCGTGCTCGGCGGTGATCATGCCCGATGTCATGGGATCAAAGACGAGGCCTTGGGCATTGCGATGGCCCTTGGAAAAGATCTCCGGCAGCGCCTTGCTGCCATCGGCGAAGGGATTGTCCTTGGGCACCGAGCCATCGGTATTGATCCGCATGATGGCTGCCGCATGATCGAAGAAATCCTGGCCGCGCTTCATGTCGCCGCGGTCGCCGATGGCGAAATAGAGCGTGCCATCGGTGCCGAAGGCGATGCGGGAGCCGAAGTGCCGGCCGGTTCTGCCGACCTTCTTCATCCGGAAGATCGTCTTCACGTCGGTGAGCGCGCGTTCGTCCTTGGACAACTTGGCTCGTATCACGCCGGTGCCCGCGCCGCCGTCATAGGCGAGCGCGGCGGTCAGGAAAATCGTCCGGTCCTGCGCGAAATCCGGGCTGAGTGCGACATCGAGCAACCCGCCCTGGCCGCGCACGGCGACCTTCGGCAGGCCCGAAATGGGTTCGGAGAGTTGGCCGTCGCGGATGATCCGAAGCCTTCCCGGCCGCTCTGTGACGATATAGGCACCATCCGGCAGCACTTCGACGGCCCAGGGATTCTCCAGACCGGAGGCCACGACATCGACCTTGATCTTGACGTCCTTCGTCGTGAATTCTTCGGCTTGCACCGCGCCAGCCAAGACCACGGCAAGAGCCGGGAGCGCTAGTTTCAATAGAGTGGACGACATTGTCTTCCTCCTACGTTGAACCAACGCAGGTTCCCGGCGAACTGCGGCC
Source organism: Rhizobium sp. LjRoot254 (assembly GCF_964254105.1). Lineage (NCBI taxonomy): Bacteria > Pseudomonadati > Pseudomonadota > Alphaproteobacteria > Hyphomicrobiales > Rhizobiaceae > Rhizobium > Rhizobium sp. LjRoot254. The sequence continues at coordinate 837,962 of NZ_CAXUSM020000001.1, forward strand.
AGAACATGTCAGGGATTCGCGCGAGCGACGGAACGGCCTCACCATCGGCGATATCCGGATCAACAATCCGTTATCGCGTCGTGCCGTTTCTAAATCCGAAGATCAGCGCATGCGCTTGCCGAATGTGGCTGTGCGCTTCGGAGCCGCGGTGTAGGCGATGGGGGCAGGTTTCGGCATGTGGACCGATGGGTCGTAAGGTTCGAGGTCGACCCTGGGCCTCACATCCTCGCGCGGCAGTTCGCCGGTCTCGGGGAAGTCGGCGTTGAAATGCGTGGGGGCGAGTTCCGGCCGCGCCAGGGCGTAGCCCTGCAAAAGCGGAACATCGAGATTGTTGCAGATATCGACCTGGCGGATGTCCTCGAGGCCCTCGAAGATGGCGAGGATGCCCTGTTCGCGGAACTGGTTGACCATCACGCGCAACAGCGCGGAACCGGCGGAATTCTCGAGGAACTCCTTCACCCAGTCAGCCTCGAACTTCACATAATCGGGCTTCAGGAGGTTGAGGCGGGCGATGTCGCGCTCTTCGGCGCCGTATTCGTCGATGGCAATGCGGAAGCCGTGGTGGCGCAGTTCCTGTACGAAGCGGGACAGCATGTCCTCGGAATCGTTTTCCTTCTGGGTGATCTCGCAGACCACGCGGTCGGGGCTCATGCCGGATTCGAGCGTCGCGAGCTTGATGAGTTCGACCTCGCGCCGGATATCGGCATTGGTGACGAAGACGCCAGGATTGAAATTGAGAAAGAGCTTGGCACGGCGGCGGTTGAGTGCGCCGGTGTTGAAAATATGCAGCGAGCGGCAGAGGCTGTCGATCATCGCACTGTCTTCTCTCGCCACACTCGCGAAGAACTCGCCGGGACGAACGAATTCGCCATTGCGCATCGGGCGGATAAGGCCCTCGAACGCCTGGAGCGTCAGCACGCCCTCGTGGTCCTGGCTGAAAATCGGCTGGAGCGCGGAATGCAGGGTGTATACGCCGTAATCGGCGACCCACGCATCGTCTTCGTCACGCCGGAGATTGGAAAAGATGCTGCTCATGTGTCCTTCCGCAGACAAACCCTGCCCAAGGCACAATCATAGGGGGTGAATCATTACCGTTGGCTTAAGCAGGCATCAAGATTCTTCATGAAAGCGAGGGCGTTGAAGGGCATTCCTTCCTTGATCGCATCAACGCCATCTCTTATAAAACCACCGCCCACCCACCCTTACCAAGGAAACCTTTAGATGGCCTTTCTTGCCGATGCCCTTTCCCGCGTGAAGCCCTCTGCAACCATTGCTGTTTCGCAGAAGGCGCGCGAACTGAAAGCCAAGGGCAGGGATGTCATCAGCCTCGGTGCGGGCGAGCCGGATTTCGATACGCCCGACAATATCAAGAAGGCGGCGATCGACGCGATGAACCGCGGCGAGACCAAGTACACGGCTGTTGCCGGCATTGTCGAACTGCGCGAGGCGATCGCCAAGAAATACAAGCGTGAGAACAATCTCGATTATACGGCAAACCAGGTGATCGTCGGCACCGGCGGCAAGCAGATCCTGTTCAACGCCTTCATGGCGACGCTCAATCCCGGTGACGAAGTCGTCATTCCGGCGCCCTACTGGGTGTCCTACCCTGAAATGGTGGCGCTTTGCGGCGGAACGCCGGTCTTCGTGCCGACGACGATCGACAACAAGTTCAAGCTTCAGCCTGCCGATCTCGACAAGGCGATCACGCCGAAGACCAAGTGGTTCATGTTCAACTCGCCGTCCAATCCCTCGGGCGCCGCCTATTCACGCGACGAGTTGAAGGCGCTGACCGATGTCCTGATGAAGCATCCGCATGTCTGGGTGCTGACCGACGACATGTACGAGCACCTGACCTTCGACGACTTCAAGTTCGCGACGCCCGCCGAGGTCGAGCCGGGCCTCTATGAGCGTACGCTGACGATGAATGGCGTGTCGAAAGCCTATGCGATGACCGGATGGCGCATCGGCTATGCCGCGGGTCCGTTACAGCTGATCAAGGCGATGGACATGATCCAGGGTCAGCAGACCTCGGGCACCAATTCCATCGCCCAGTGGGCGGCGCTCGAAGCGCTGGAAGGGCCGCAGGATTTCATCGTCAAGAACAAGGCGGTGTTCCAGGGCCGGCGCGATCTCGTCGTCTCGATGCTCAACCAGGCCAAGGGCATCAAGTGCCCGACGCCGGAAGGCGCCTTCTATGTCTATCCGTCCTGCGCTGAACTGATCGGCAAGACGGCGCCGTCGGGCAAGGTCATCGAGACCGACGAGGATTTCGTCTCCGAACTTTTGGAGACGGAGGGCGTGGCCGTGGTGCATGGATCGGCGTTCGGACTTGGCCCGAATTTCCGCATTTCCTATGCGACTTCGGAGGAACTGCTGGAAGAGTCCTGCCGACGCATCCAGCGCTTTTGCAACAATTGCAAATAAGTTGAGATGGGCGGAGGCTAGACCTCCGCCGCATCCGTCAAGCGAAGATGAAATCTTCCTGGGTCAGCTGGCCGCCGAGTGCGTGGCGGATCCAGATATGATCGCCGTTCAGACCGTCGATCAGCACATCCGCACCGACCTGGGTCATGTGGTTCTCGGTGAGATCATCGAAATCCGCGATGCTACCGAGCTTGGATAGATCGACGCGGTCGCCGTCGAAGAAGCCGCGGATCGTATCGTTGCCGTAGCCGGTCTTGAACACGAAGACGTCCTTGCCATCGCCGCCGATGAGCAGGTCACGGCCTTTGCCGCCGTCGAGCAAATCGTTGCCGCCCTTGGCGTTGATCGTGTCGTCACCGCCCTTGCCGTAGAACTTCTCGCCGATGTCCTTGCCAATCAGCGAGTTGTCCTTGCCATTGCCCTCGATGACAGGGCGGAAGTCGAGGGTGAACTTCTGGTCGGCCATATTCAGGCCCTTGTCGGTGAAGACGCGCTGGCAGATGGCGCCGCCGTCTCCGTCCTTGCCATAGGATTGCCAAGTGATGACGAACCTGCCGTTGTCCAGCGCCGCGACCGACGGGTCGAGCTGCTCGCTGTTGGTATGCGTGTTGACCAGCAGTTCCTTGCCGACCTTGTGGCCGGCGGCATTGAAGACCCGGGCGTGAATGTCGCCGGCCGCATTGGCCTTCCCGACGGTTTCCCAGGTGACGACATAGCCGCCGGTCGAGAGTGCCGTCACGTCCGCATGGGTCTGGTCCTTGGCCGTGATGGTGTTGACGCGCACCTCGCCGCCATCCTTCGTGCCGTTGTCGTTAAAGCGTTGCTGGTAGATGCCGAAGCCATTGCCATCCTGGCCCTGGCTTTCCCAGGTCACGACAAAGTCGCCGTTGTCGAGCGTCGTCACTTCCGGATCGTACTGATTGCCCGTCGTATAGGTGTTGACGTGGACCTCGGTGCCGGACTTCGTACCGTTCGCATTGTAGACCTGCTGGTAGATGCCGCTGAAATCGCTGTTGTGGCCGTAGGACGACCAGGCGACCACCCAACGGCCGTTGTCCAGCGCGGTGATGGCAGGATCGAACTGGTCCGATGAGGTTACGGTGTTGACCAGCGCCTCGACGCCGACCTTTGTGCCCGACGAATTGTAGGCCTGTTGATGGACGTCGAAGACGCCGTCGGCATTCTGGCTCTGCCACGTCACGACCCAGCCGCCATTGTCGAGGCCGATGACATTGGATCTGGTTTGTTCGTTGAGCGAGGTCGTATTCGCCTGCGTCTCTACACCTTGCGTGGAGCCATCGGCATTGTAGGCCTGGAAGCGAATCTCGAAATTTGCGGGGTTCAGCGCCGGCCTGGACGACCAGGTAACAACCCAGCCGCCGTCATCGAGAGCCGCGACATCGGAGGCGTCCTGAACGCCTGTTGTGGTCGTGGGAACCTTGCTCTCCTGCGCGCCGAACTTGGTTCCGTTTGCGTTGTAGCGTTGCTGGTAGATGCCGTTGCCGGAGCCGTCCTGCCCATAGGATGACCAACTCACGAGCCAGCCGCCATCGTCTAGGCCCGTCACTTCCGGGTCGGACTGGTTGCCTGTCGTATAGGAATTGATCCTTCTTTCCTTACCACCGGTGTAGGCCATGACGATCTCCGATCATTCCGCGTGAATTGCGGCCCAAGCCGCCTTCATATTGGAAATACGTGGACACAGCCGCGATTATTCCGGACAAGTAGAATAAAAGATGCAAATTTGATGGAAAATGAAAGCAGCTGAGTTTCAATCATCTGCGCACGGCGAACGTTCGGGGATTTGAAGGCAAAAAAAAGGGCCACGGCAAGTGCCGGGCCCTTATAGTTTTGAAGGTGATTTAAACCTCCAGAGGGGAACAGCTGATGCGGCGGCACTGGGAGGAAAACCGCCATGTGCATCAACTGAGTGCGATATGGGTGTTTTTTGTGCAGGGCACAATGTACGCTGACGCATGACTGATATGCAGTGGGTGCATGAACTCCTAATATTCAACCTAAGCACTTATAATACTTGAGAATTTTGGGAAGCTTCAAAATCCAGAATTGGCAAGCATCAATAATAGTACTGTTTCATTGACCGGATGAATGAGTCGAAGCAGAAAAACCGGCGGAAATATGCCGGATGTTTCGCTGCATTTGCGGAGATCGGAAAATACTCAGAAATTCCAGTTGCGCGCCTTGGCTACTATGAAGTCACGAAAGACCTTCAGCTTGGCGGCATTCTTCATTTCCGCCGGGTAGCAGAAATAGGTGTCGAAGGATGGCACATCGGCACCCGTCACGAGCTGCACGAGGCCGGGATCGCGGCCGACGATGTAATCCGGCAGCATGGCGATGCCAATGCCCAACAGGGCGGCGCGCTTGATCGAGGTGAGGCTGTTGATCTGCAGGACCGGCACGCGTGGATCATCGTCCGGGCGGGCGGCCGTCTCCAGCCAGTTCACGTCGAGCAGGTAGTTGGGCGCGGGCTCGCCGAAACTGATGATCCGATGATTGTCGAGGTCCTCGAGCGTCTGCGGCTCGCCATAGCGGCTGAGATAGGAGGGCGCCGCATAGACATGCATATGCACCGTGAACAGCTTGCGCTGGATGAGGTCGGACTGCTGCGGCTCGCGCAGGCGGATGGCACAGTCCGCGTGGCGCATGTTGACGTCGATCTCCTCGTTGTCGAGGATCAACTGGATCTGCATTTCGGGGTAGAGCGACAGGAACTCCTGCACCTTGTCGGTCAGCCAGCCCTGGCCGAGGCCGACCGTCGTGGTGATCCTCAGGCGGCCGGTCGGTTTTTCGGTCGTCTCGGTCAACTGCATCTTGACCATTTCGAGCTTCATCAGCACGTCGTGCGCCGTGCGATAGAGAAGCTCGCCCTGCTCGGTCAGGATCAGGCCGCGGGCGTGGCGGTGGAACAGCTTGGTGTTGATGTCGGCTTCAAGTGCCGAAACCTGGCGGCTGATGGCTGACTGCGACAGGTGCAGCTTGTCGGCGGCATGCGTGAACGAGCCCGCCTCCGCCGCGGCATGGAATATCCGCAGTTTGTCCCAGTCGAGCGCCATCTTGTTCCAGTTCCCCCTTTTGTGCCGCGGTTACTCCGCGGCTTGTGCCACATGCAAAACGCCGGCCAGGAAGCGCTCGGCTTCGAGCGCCGCCATGCAGCCCATGCCGGCGGCCGTGACCGCCTGGCGGAACGTGTCGTCGGTCACGTCGCCGGCCGCAAACACGCCTTCGATATTGGTCGCAGTCGAATCCGGCGCGGTCCAGATATAGCCGTTCGGCTTCATGCGGAGCTGGTTCGCGAAGAGCTCGGTCGCTGGCGCATGGCCGATCGCGACGAAGATGCCATCGATCGGGCGCGCAGTCACTTCGCCGGTCTTGGTATTGCGGATCTTGACGGCGTTGACGGCGGCCGGAACCGGCGGATAGAGCTGTTCGCCGGTGATCTCGGCGATCTCGCTGTTCCACTCGACCTTGATGTTCTCCTTGGCGAAGAGACGCTCCTGCAGGATCTTTTCCGAACGGAACGAGTCACGGCGATGCACGACTGTCACTGATTTGGCGATATTGGAGAGGTAGAGCGCTTCCTCGACGGCGGAATTACCGCCGCCGACCACGATCACGTCCTTGTTGCGATAGAAGAAGCCGTCACAGGTCGCGCAGGCGGAAACGCCGAAGCCCTGATAGGCCTTCTCGGACTCGATGCCGAGCCACTTGGCCTTGGCGCCGGTCGCGATGACGATCACATCGGCGATCCAGTCCTGGCCCGAATCGGTCTTTACGTGAAAGGGGCGGCTGGAGAGGTCGACATTGGTCACGAGGTCGCTGACGATCTCGGCGCCGACATGCTTGGCCTGGCCGAGCATCTGCTCCATCAGCCACGGCCCCTGGATCGGATCGGCGTAGCCGGGATAGTTCTCCACATCGGTGGTGATCATCAACTGCCCGCCCTGTTCCATGCCTGCAATCAGCACGGGGTTGAGCATGGCGCGCGCGGCATAGATCGCCGCCGTGTATCCGGCCGGTCCCGATCCGATGATCAGGACTTTGGTATGACGAGCAGACATTTCGTAGATCCCTGTGATTCCAGTCGCGCAAGCCATGCGCCGATGTGATGCTTATCTATGATCGGAGCGCATGGATATTCAAGTGCAGCACGTATTCGTGACCTGTCAAGTACGACCTTTTCCCCGGGTTACGTGACACTCCGGCACTTTCCATGCCCGGCTTTCTCGTTTAAACGATTTGACCGGGGAACCCCCGCGGAAAAACAACAGCCTTGAGCGGGGCCGACTGGAGGAGAAATGCAGGCTCTCTTATCCTTGAGCAGCGCCATCGATGCCGTATCGAAAAAGCTTGGCCAAATCGCGGATTACCTGGTTCTGTTTTGCGCGCTGATCAGCGCCGGCAATGCCATCGTGCGCTACCTGTTCGACTACAGTTCGAACGGCTGGCTGGAAATCCAGTGGTACATGTTCGCGGGCATGGTCCTGCTCGGCGCATCCTATACACTGAAAATGAACGAGCATGTCCGGGTCGACCTGGTTTACGGCTGGGTCAGCGACCGCACACGGCTGTGGATCGACATCGTGGGCATCATCGTCTTCCTGCTGCCGGTGGCGGCTTACTTCACCTATGCATGCTGGCCATTCTTCTACAGCTCTTTCGTCGGCAACGAGATGTCGTCCAATGCCAGCGGTCTGATCCGCTGGCCGGTGAAACTGCTTCTCGTGGTCGGATTTGGCTTCCTGTTCCTGCAGGGAATATCGGAACTGATCAAGCGCGTCGCCGCGCTGATCGGCGTCGTCAAGATCGACACGCACTACGAAAAACCGCTGCAGTAAGCCGGACTGGGGACACGCCATATGTTTGATTTCGGTATCATACCGCCGCTGATGTTCCTCGGCATGATCATCTTCATGCTGTACGGCTTTCCGGTGGCATTCTCGCTTGCCGCCGTTGGCCTGTTCTTCGGCATTATCGGCATCAGCACCGGGCATTTCACCGAGGCCTTCCTCGAAAACCTGCCGTTCCGCTTTTACGGCATCATTTCCAATGAACTGCTGCTCGCCATTCCGTTCTTCACCTTCATGGGCGCCATACTCGAACGATGCGGGTTGGCGGAGGACCTGCTGGAGGGCACAGGAAAGCTCTTCGGCGGCATCCCCGGCGGCCTGGCCTTCGCGGTGATCCTCGTGGGCGCTATTCTCGGTGCCATCACCGGCACCGTTGCGGCCTCGGTCATCACTATGGGCATGATTTCGCTGCCGATCATGCAGCGCTACGGCTACGACATGAAGCTAGCGACCGGTGTGATTGCAGCCTCGGGCACGATCACGCAGTTGATCCCGCCGTCGCTGGTGCTGGTCGTTCTCGCCGACCAGCTCGGCCGTTCGGTCGGCGACATGTATGCCGGCGCGATCGGCCCGTCGCTGCTGCAGATCGGCATCTTCATCCTCTACATCACCGTCATTGCCATTTTCCGCCCCAAGATGATGCCGCCGCTGCCTAAAGAGGCGCGCGGTGACCTCGATGCCAAGCTGATCTTCAGGGTGCTGTTGGGCATGATCCCGTCGATCGTGCTGATCTTCCTGGTGCTGGGCACGATCTTCATGGGCATCGCCACGCCGACAGAAGCCGGTGCGCTTGGCGTGGTGGGCGCGATGATCCTCGCCGCCATCAACGGCAGGTTCACACTGCCGCTGATCCGCCAGGGCATGGAATCCACGATGCGGATCACTGCCATGGTGGTGTTCATCCTGATCGGTGCCACCGTCTTCAGCCTGGTGTTCCAGGGCATGAGCGGTGGCCGCTGGATCGAACACATGCTGTCGGGTCTGCCGGGCGGCGCGATCGGCTTCCTGATCTTCGTCAACATCTTCATCTTCATCCTGGCGTTCTTTCTCGATTTCTTCGAGATCGCCTTCATCATCGTTCCGATGCTGGCGCCGGTGGCCCATTCGCTGGGGATCGATCTCGTCTGGTTCGGCGTGCTGATCTGCGTCAACATGCAGACCAGCTTCATGCACCCGCCGTTCGGGTTCGCGCTGTTTTACCTGCGTGGCATCGCGCCACCTTCGGTGAAGAGTTCGGATATCTATCTCGGGGCGCTGCCGTGGGTGGGGCTGCAGATCATTCTCGTGGCCATCGTGATCTTCTGGCCGGAATCGGTCACCTACTGGCTCGACAGCGGGCCGACGGTTGATCCGAGCACGATCGATATCAAGATCGACCTGCCGTCGCTCGGTGCTGACCCCGGAGGCCTGCCCGGCCTCACGATGCCGGAGCCTGCGAAATAGGGCCATCCCTAGGCAAAGTGATGTGGGATTTGCCTGGAACATAAGGCCGCTTGCTGTCACGAGCGCCCTGGACAACCTGAAGGCAGGGATAGTATATTTTGGCATCCGACCGGCCACTTCGCCGCCAGGCGATAAAGCTTCTTGCACGCGTCCTGCTCGGGAACCGGCGGGCGCATTATCATTCCTGGCTGCCGTCGCTCGTGATCAAGGGACGGAGCGAAGGCCATCCTGGAAAAGTGAAGTTTCGTGGTGGGATCGACTTTCCCTTGCGCGACATTCGCAGCCTGTCGGAGCGTGCAGGTGAGAGGATCGTCATCATCGGCTCCGGTCCTTCGGTAAAGGGTGCGGACCTGTCCTCGTTGCCGGATCGCAGCGCATTGCTATTGAACGGCGCCATCAGCCTGATCGGCTCGGAAATTCGTGAGCCGCTGGCGGTGGCGATCGAGGACGAGCGCTTCGTCTGGCGTCATTTCGGCCTAATGCGAGAAAGGATGACTCGACGGGAGGTGCCATTGCTTCTGTCGCCCGGCGTGATCCGCGCGACCTGCGAACTGGACCCAACATTTCTTCGCGACAGGCCGATCATCCTGATCGACGATATCCGCAAACCCTATGGCCTGCCTCGCCGCGACAAGGCGGCGCTTGCGGGTTTCGATTTCGTGGTACTCGAAGGCGAGGCAGGATTCTCAGCCGATCCAGACCGGGGTGTTTTCCAGGGTGGCTCGGTGGCCATCTCCGCGCTGCAATTCGCGCTCGCGGCGGGCGCCCGCGAGATCGGGTTTCTCGGCGTCGACATCGCCAATGCCAATGCGCCGCGTTTCTACGAGAAGGAGGGCGATGTTGCCTATTCCGGGATAGCCGGAGCGGAAGCACGCATCCTTGCCCATATCGCACTGGCGCGGGATGTGGCCGCAAGGAGGGGCGTGCGGCTTTCCAACCATTCCCAGGTATCGGCGCTCAGATCGATCGGCTTCGACTACCGGCCGTTGGACCAGACTGTTTCATAGACGTTCGAGAGTGCCTGGACCTCGTTGGCGATCGCGAATTTCTCATGCACATGGGCAAGCGCATTGGCGCCGTGCGCGCGGGCCAGGCTGGGATCGGCAAGATAGGGTTCGATTGCGGCCTTGTAGGCATCGAGATCGCCGGTGGGGACGACCGCACCGGTCACGCCGTTCACGATCAATTCCGGATAGGCGCCGACGTCGCCTGCAATCGCCGGCACGCCGGATGCCATTGCCTCGAGCGGCGTGAGGCCAAAGCCTTCGGTGCGCGACGGCGCGACGTAGAGGGCAAGTTGCTGGTACCAGGCCGGCATGTCGTGGTTCTCGTCGGCCAGCACGAGCCTGTTCGAAAGACCGGCTGCCTCGATCCGCTCTTTCAGGTCGTCGGCGAATCCTTGATGTTCCGGTGTCACCCGGCCCACGGATACGCCGCGCCATTCGGGATACTTTGGCAATAGCGCGATCAGCGCATCGATGAACAGGTCGGTGCCCTTCTGATGCCGCACGCGGCCCGCGCAGCCGATCACCAATCCGGCGTCCGCCTGGCCTTCGGGCGCTGGATGAAACCTCTCCGTATCGATGCCATGCATCACTACGGTGTGTGGCACATCGAGATAGGAGCCTCCGCGCGCGCTGGTGGCGATGACGTGATCCATCCTTGAGATCAGCCATTTCGTATAGCGCGTATGGTGCCGCTGCGAGGCGGAGGTGAAGATCAGCTTCAGCTTCATGCCCAGCACGTCGCGCAGCGCGATGCCCGCCAGCATTTCGACATTGCGGCGCGCATGCCAGATGCGCGGGCGGCCGTTTGCCAACAGCTTCCACAGCCCGGCAAGCTGGCGATACTGCATCCTGGGAAGATCATGGGGCAGGCCGGGACCGAGCGCTGCGATCTTGACGCCCGCCTCGATCTGCCGGGGAATGAGCTGGATGATCGTCGAGGTCACGCCGGACAAGCGTTGCTTGAAATGCGGCGCGATGACCTCGATGTCGTCAATTCCAGACAAGGGCGATCAGCCCCAGTTGACCGCCACGATTTCATAGGCCTTGGAGCCGCCGGGTGCATTCACCTCGACGGAATCGCCGGCTTCCTTGCCGATCAGCGCGCGTGCGATCGGCGAGGAAATCGAAATGCGGCCTTCCTTCACATCGGCTTCCTGGTCGCCGACGATCTGATAGGTCTTTTCCTCTTCGGTATCCTCGTCGATCAGCTTGACCTTGGCGCCGAACTTGATCTTGGAGCCAGACATCTTGGAGAGATCGATCACCTCTGCGCGAGCGATATAGTCCTCAAGCTCGCCGACGCGGCCCTCATTGTGGCTCTGGGCTTCCTTGGCGGCGTGATATTCAGCATTTTCAGAGAGGTCGCCATGCGCACGGGCTTCGGAAATCGCCTCGATGATCCGCGGACGCTCTTCCTGTTGGCGCCACCTCAGTTCCTCGTTCAGCTTCACAAAGCCGCTCTGTGTCATCGGTACCTTTTCGACCATTTCATTCTTCCTTGGCATTCGTGCCCCATCCAACCGGGCACAAAAAGAAAACGGCCCCAGAAGCGCGAACTTCTGAACCGTCAATAAAATTCGTGTTTTGTTTATATAGCAGAGTCCGGGTGGAAAATGCGAGCATTTTTTGCTGCGTGCCGCCCGTGGATCAATGTGTCCGGCGCAGCAGCGCCTGGGGTAGGGGCGTTTCCTGTCCGCCGAGAGACCCTGCGAACTCGGCGATTATATCGGCGACTTCTTCCGGTTTCTCGACATGCGGAATGTGGTTCACATGATCGAGCACGACAAGCGTTGCGCGCGGCAAGAGCGACCGGATGTGCTCGCCCTGGGCAAGCGGGGTGACGCTGTCTTGCCGGCCCCAGACCAGCACGACAGGCCGATCGAACTTTGCGTAATTGGCTGGATCGGCAGCCAGCGACCGGCTTTCGTCGGCGTAGAGCGCTCCGGCCAGCCATTTGGCGGTTTCGCTACTGGTGTTCGTCAACACGAAGGGCTGCTGGTAGAGCGCGATGCGCTTGGCATCGACGATCCGGTCGTCATAGATGAAGTCGCGCAGACCCTTGCTGGTCATCAGCGGATTGGTGAAGGGCGAGGCCGTTAGCGCGCGGCCCAGGACGGGCGCACCGAACAGGCTGGCGATCATGCTTGAGCCGGCTGGATTGTCGAGTCCTAACGCTGCATCGAGCAGCAGCAGGCGTTCGATCCGGTCCGGGGCGGCAAATGCAGCCTCAAGCGTTGCGCCGGCGCCGAAGGAATGGCCCGCAAGAACGAAGGTCCTGAGGCCGAGTGAATCGGCAAAGCCAAGGATAAGACCGGCCTGCGCCTTGCGCGAATAGTCACCATCCCCAGGCCGCTCGGAAAAACCGAATGGCGGCAGGTCAGGCGCGATGACGTAAAAGCCGCGCTTGGCCAGCCTGTCGGCGATCTCGTACCAAGTGTCGGACCACGCGAGCGTGCCGTGGATGAGCAGGATCGGCGTGCCGGTGGGCGGCCCCCAGCTCTTGTAATGGATGTCGAGCCCGGCTGCCTCGATGTAGGTGCCCGGATGCCCATGACGTCCCGGCTCGACCGTCTCGCGAAGGAAAGCCGCGAGCGAATACCAGGCGAGCGCTGCACCAATCACGACTAGGATCGTCGCGGCGCTCAACCCAGCGAAGCGTCGAAGACGCGAAAGAATCGTCACGGGTCGTTTGATGGCAATCGATTGCTGCATGCCCTGAAGTTCCCGATGCGCATTCGCTTACCCTACCGCATACGCCTTAAGACTCTCCTTCGACTGGAACAACGGCTGTTTTGCCAAGGATTTGCTTGCTTGCCGGCGCATTGTTCGTAAATTGATAGCCTTGGCAGCGATGGGGAAAAGATATGCTCACAGTCCTCCTCTATATCGTCGTAATCCTGCTGGCCGTCGCCGTCGTGGTGCTGACATTCGCATCGACGCGGCCCAACGAGTTCTCGGTCAAGCGCACGGCCGAGATCAAGGCTCCCGCCGACACGGTCTTCGCGCTGATCAACGATTTCCGGCAATGGCCGAAATGGTCGCCCTGGGAAAAGCTCGATCCCCATCTCAAGCGGACGCTTTCCGGCGCGGAGGCTGGACGCGGCTCGGTCTATGAATGGGAGGGCGACAAGAAGGTCGGCGCGGGGCGGATGGAAATCCTGGATTCCGTGCCACCCTCGCGCGTGGATATCAAACTGTCATTCCTCAAGCCATTCAAAGCGGAGAACCGTACGGTATTTACCATCACGCCCGTCGGCGGTGCATCGCAGGTGTTGTGGGAAATGACCGGCACCAACAATCTCATGTTCAAGATCATGGGCATGTTCATGAGCATGGACAAAATGGTGGGCGGCGATTTCGAACGCGGCCTCGCCGCGATGAAGGCCGAAGCCGAGCGTGGCCTGTTGACGGAATCCTGATAACTAAAGCGCCAGCATTCCTGGATTGTTGACCGGCTTCGAGAGGGAGAGGTCGGCATCTGAGCGAAGCCGCTTCCTCCATTAGAGTGTCACAAAATTGTCTTGTTGCTCCTGATGTTTGCTGTTAACAGCGGAAAACAAGAGCGCGATGTCGCAAGACCCCTCGGAAGTACCCATGCAAATCTCGACCTCGAAATTGCTGCGCGACGCGGCAATTTTCCTGAGCCTTTACGGGCTTGCTACCGGCATTCTCTACCTTTGCGGCGCCCCGACGCGCATCGCCGCCGTCGCTGGCCTTGCCATTCCTGTTATGGCGATGCCGGCTTGGGGATTTGCGATCCTCTTTCCGCGCTGGGCCTTCATCGGATATGGGCTCTATTTTCTTTGGGCGATGCTCTGGGTCGCCGATTTCTTTTCCGCCGGTTTCGTCATGGCGCGCTACAGCCTGAGCCTCGAGTCGCCGGTGGTTATCGAGGCGCTCTCCAATACAAGCCTGCTCGATGTCAGGGAATATTTCGACGACTCCTGGATGCTGATCGTCGTCATTCTGCTGCTCACGCCACTTTTGGCCTGGCTGCTGACAGCTTTGGTCCGGATATCCGCGAGGAGCTTCGGCCCCGTTCGCTGGCATCGGGCTTTCGTAATGCTGGCGGGTCTGATCCTGATCGTGCTGCCGCTCGCCTATCACGGCAATCCGGTCGTCGCGCGCGCCGACCCCGCGTGGCGCTGGATCAAGTTTTACCAGAAGTATCAGAACGAGCAGAACTATCGCGTTCTGCTGGTCGCCTCGCGCAAGGATGCCGAGAAGCGTCTTCCCGCCTGGAGCCCGCACATTGCCGCCAAGGATCCGAAAACCTTCGTGTTGGTCATTGGGGAAAGCTCCAATCGCTCCGATTGGTCGCTTTACGGCTACAAGCGCAAAACGACGCCGAAACTCGACGCGCTGGCCGGCGAAACGCTGGTTTTCCGCGATGCTGTCTCTTCCTGGGGCAGTACCAACCGCGAAGTCACCCGCATCTTCACCATTGCCGACCATGAAAACGATAACAGTTGGCGCGCGGAGCCAGATGTCCTGGGCCTTGCCAAGGCCGCGGGCTATAAGACCTTCTGGCTCACCAACCAGAATGGTTTTCTGATCAATACCGTTTTCGCCCAACAGGCGGATCAGTTCACAATCGTCAATAATGGTCTCGGCCAGCGCAGCGATACCAGCCTTGACGAGAAACTGCTGCCGGAACTCGACAAGGCCTTGGCAGACCCTGCCGAACGCAAATTCATCGTGCTGCACACGATCGGCTCGCATCAGCATTACCAATTGCGCTATCCGGAGAATTTCGCGGTCTATGACAATGCCGACGACGAGGTCGCGCACGAAATGGCCGCCAAATGGAGCGGGCTTGCGGTTGCTCGCAACCATTACGACGACACCATCCGCTATACCGACTTCATCCTGTCCTCGGTGATATCAAGGCTCAAGGCTGACAAGGTGAAAAACAGCGAAATGCTTTTTCTCTCCGACCACGGGCAGGAAGTTGGCCAGTTAACGGATGTCTGGGGCCACCAGCTCTTTCTGGAATCCGGATTTACCGTGCCAGTGATCCTATGGCTGAAGGATAACCCCGCCCTACTGGCAAAAAAGAGCGAATTGGAACAGCGTCCTTACCAGACGGACCAGATCGATTGGACCATCCTGAAGCGGCTCGACATTGCGACCGCATTCGACCGGCCGGAATACGACGTGACGGGCGAGGGCTTCAAGCCGTGGCAGCGCATGATACGAGGACGGCCCTATATTCCCGGCGTGTCGCATATCGTCATGCCCAAGGACGCCACCCTGCCTGAGGATGAATTACGCGAGCTGAATTGACGGTCCGTGATCGAAACGGCGCGGCTCCGCCCATGAATGGGAAGGCGACAAGACGGTCGGTGCGGGGCGGATGGGAATCCGGGATTCCGTGCCACCCTCGCGCATCGACATCAAATCGCCATTCCTCAAGCCATCCAGGGCCAAGAACCCCTAGAGATAGGATGTGATCTTGGGAGAGTTCTGCCAGTTGTAGTTCAACCCGTCGGCATAGTGGATAGGAAGGCTCGCGAGTTCCTCCGGTGCGACATCGTCGAGGCAGGCAACATTGACGGAGACGAAGGCGCCGCCGATCTGTTCGACATAGCCGTCGCCATAGGCGTGCAGGCCGCAGGTCTTGCAGAAGCGGTGATGACCGCTCATCGTGCCGAACTGGTAGTCGGTCGTGTCGGATTCTTCGCAGAGCAGGCGGAAGGCCTCCGGCTTGACATTGGCGACCCACGAGCGGGACTTGGAGCAGAAGGTGCAGTTGCAGCGGCCAGTGCCGGAGGCGAGATCGACATCGACTTCGTATTTCACTCGGCCGCAATGGCAGCTTCCGCGGTAGGTCTTCAGCATGGCGTCCTCCTGTTCGTTTGATGGAAGAACCTTACTGCATGATGCTGTCAAAAAATGACAGCATCATGCGAAGCTATCAGGTCATTGCTTATGCGAAATAAGCCTGCAGCGGCTTGATGTCCAGGCTGCCGGCCTTGAGTGCCTTGATCGCCTCGGCGGCGGAAAGCGCCCCGGCCATCGTGGTGTAGTAAGGCACCCGTTGCATCAGCGCTGCGCGGCGGAGCGATTTCGAATCCGAGATCGCCTTGTTGCCGTCGGTGGTGTTGATGACGAGCTGGACCTGGCGGTTGCGGATCGCGTCCTCGATATGCGGACGGCCTTCCAGCACCTTGTTGATCTTGGCGGACTGGATGCCGTTCTCGATCAGGAAGCGCTGCGTGCCTGCCGTCGCGAGGACCTTGAAGCCGATCTCGTCGAGCAGGCGGATCGCCGGCAGCACACGTTGCTTGTCGTCATCGCGGACCGAAACGAAGACCGTTCCGGAACGCGGCAGCTCGACGCCGGCGCCGAGCTGGGCCTTGGCGAAGGCCAAAGCGAAATCGGTATCGAGGCCGATGACTTCGCCGGTCGAGCGCATTTCCGGCCCAAGCAGCGTATCGACGCCCGGGAATTTTGCGAAGGGGAACACGGCTTCCTTGACCGCGATGTGCTTCAGCGCGCGCGGGTCGGGCCGCTCCGGCACATAGGCATGGAAGGCGGTGTTGAGCGTTTCGCCAGCCATCACGCGGGCGGCGATCTTGGCGATCGGCGCGCCGATGGTCTTGGCAACGAAGGGCACCGTGCGGGAGGCACGCGGATTGACTTCGAGGATGTAGATCACGCCATCCTTGATGGCATACTGGACATTCATGAAGCCGCCGACATTGAGCGCCTTGGCCAGCATCTTGGTCTGATGTTCGAGTTCGTCGAGAATGTTGGTAGCGAGCGTGCGGGGCGGCAGCGAGCAGGCGCTGTCGCCCGAATGGATGCCTGCTTCCTCGATATGCTCCATGATGCCGCAGATATAGACGTCCTTGCCATCGGAGAGGCAGTCGACGTCGACTTCGATCGCGTTGGTCAGATAGCTGTCGAACAGCAGCGGGTTCTTGCCGAGCAGGGTGTTGATCTGGCCGGTCTTGTCGTTGGGGTAGCGGGCCTTGATATCCTCGGGCACCAATTCCGGCACCGTGTCGAGCAGGTAGGTCTGGAGCTGGCCTTCCGAATGGATGATCTGCATGGCGCGGCCGCCGAGCACGTAGGACGGACGCACGACGAGCGGGAACCCGATCTCGGTGGCGACCAAACGCGACTGTTCGACCGAATAGGCGATGCCGTTCAGCGGCTGCGTGAGGTCGAGCTTCATCAAAAGCTTCTGGAAGCGGTCGCGGTCTTCGGCGAGGTCGATCATATCGGGCGCGGTGCCGAGAATCGGGATGCCGGCGCGTTCCAGCGCATCGGCGAGCTTGAGCGGCGTCTGGCCTCCGAACTGGACGATGACGCCGAGAAGCTCGCCGCGTTCCTGCTCGATCTTGAGGATCTCGATGACGTCTTCGGCCGTCAGCGGCTCGAAATAGAGGCGGTCGGAGGTGTCGTAGTCGGTGGAGACGGTTTCCGGGTTGCAGTTGACCATGATCGCTTCGAAGCCCGCATCCTTCAGCGCGAAGGCGGCGTGGCAGCAGCAATAGTCGAACTCGATGCCCTGGCCGATGCGGTTCGGGCCGCCGCCGAGGATGACAACCTTCTTGCGATCGGAGACCTGGGCTTCCGAACGCGCGGCGCCGACGAAGGGCGTCTCGTAGGTCGAATACATATAAGCGGTGGGTGAGGCGAACTCGGCGGCGCAAGTGTCGATGCGCTTGTAGACCGGGCGGACGTTGAGACGGTTGCGGATCTCCGCCACTTCCTTTGGCCGCTTGTTGGTCAGTGTCGCGAGGCGCGCGTCGGAGAAGCCCATGGCTTTCAGCATGCGCAGGTTCTCGGCGTCGTCGGGCAGGCCGTGCTCACGGATGCGGGCTTCCATATCGACGATCGACTTGATCTGGGAGATGAACCACGGGTCAATCTTGCAGGCGCCGTGGACTTCGTCTTCGCCCATGCCCATGCGGAGCGCCTGTGCGACCTGCCGCAACCGGTCCGGTGTCGGCGTGCCGATCGCGGCGCGGATCGCATTGTGGTCGTCGCTGTCGCCGAGGCCGGGGATTTCGATTTCGTCGAGGCCGGTGAGGCCGGTTTCCAGGCCACGCAGCGCCTTCTGCAGGCTTTCCTGGAAGGTACGGCCGATGGCCATGACTTCGCCGACCGACTTCATGGCGGTGGTCAGCATCGGCGAGGCGCCGGGGAATTTCTCGAAGGCGAAGCGCGGGATCTTGGTCACGACATAGTCGATCGAAGGCTCGAACGAGGCAGGCGTCGCGCCGCCGGTAATGTCGTTGTCGAGTTCGTCGAGCGTGTAGCCGATCGCGAGCTTCGCCGCGATCTTGGCGATCGGGAAGCCGGTGGCCTTGGAGGCGAGTGCCGAGGAGCGCGAGACGCGCGGGTTCATTTCGATGACGACCAGACGGCCATCGGCCGGATTGACGGCGAACTGCACGTTCGAGCCGCCGGTCTCGACGCCGATCTCGCGAAGCACCGCGATCGAGGCGTTGCGCATGATCTGGTATTCCTTGTCGGTCAGCGTCAGCGCCGGCGCGACGGTGATGGAATCGCCCGTATGGACGCCCATCGGATCGATGTTCTCGATCGAGCAGATGATGATGCAATTGTCCGCCTTGTCGCGGACCACTTCCATCTCATATTCCTTCCAGCCCAGCACCGATTCTTCGATCAGTACCTCTGTCGTCGGGGAGGCATCGAGGCCCGAGCCGACGATCTCGAAGAATTCCGAGCGGTTATAGGCAATGCCGCCGCCGGTGCCGCCGAGCGTGAAGGACGGACGGATGATGGCCGGCAGGCCGACGAAATCCATTGCCTGGGCGGCAATCGCCTGGGCATGGCTCATATAGCGCTGCTTGCGGTCGCTCTCGCCGAGGTTCCAGCGGTTTTCCAGCGCGTCGAGGGCGACATCTAGTTCGGCACCGAACAATTCCGATTTCAGCTTGGCGCGTTCGGCCTCATGGGTCTTGCGGTCCAGATCCTTGATATCGGTGGCGTTGGCCAGCATGGATTTCGGGGTTTCGAGGCCGATGCGCTTCATCGCTTCGCGGAACAGCGCGCGGTCTTCGGCCATGTCGATCGCATCGGGCTTGGCGCCGATCATCTCGACATTGTAGCGGTCGAGCACGCCCATGCGGCGGAGCGAGAGCGCGGTGTTGAGCGCGGTCTGGCCGCCCATGGTCGGCAGCAGCGCGTCGGGGCGTTCCTTGGCGATGATCTTGGCGACCACTTCAGGGGTGATCGGCTCGACATAGGTGACGTCGGCGAGATCGGGGTCGGTCATGATCGTGGCGGGGTTGGAATTGACCAGGATGACCCTGTAGCCTTCCTCCCTGAGCGCCTTGCAGGCCTGTGTGCCGGAATAATCGAATTCGCAGGCCTGACCGATCACGATCGGGCCGGCACCAATGATGAGGATCGATTTGATATCCTGGCGCTTCGGCATCTATGCTTCCATCTCAATGGCCTGCGGCAAGAGCCGGCATTCGGTTCTGGGAACCGGCCGGGCGCAGACTGCGGGTGTGTCAAGGCTAGAAGCGGCTTATAGGGAAATGTTTCGCAGAACGGAACCCCGCAAATGCGACAATGGACAGGAAAATGATGTGGCGCAGACGAACTACACGGCTTGATCCTATTGCTCTTCTTTTCGCTTGCGCCCGGTCTCGACTTTTCCGTCGTACCGCTTGCTGAAGATCACCTCTCCCGAAATCGGATCGGTGACGCCTTCCTGCTTTCCATCCAGTTCCTTCAGAGTATGCCGGAACTTGCTCAGATTCCCGGCCATCAAGGGTCGGGCGGCCACGATATCGTCAAAACTATCCCACTCTCCAATGGCGAAGTACCCGCCGTTCGGGGCCTCGACGAGACGTACCCGTCGAAGCCCTTCGAATTCACGTGTCGCTTTTTTTGTACAGCTGTTCGAACTCTTCTTCATGGCCGGGTTTCGGGTGGAACCGCACGACCGCAACTGCTTTTCTCGCCTTGGCTGGTTCCTTCAATTTTTCCTCCAAACATTGGTCAAAGGATGTTTCTGCGCAATCATATCATCCAGAGATAGAAACTGCACGCGAAACAACTGCAAGAGAGCTAGGCTGGCACGACCAGCACCTTCACCTCTCCCGCCCGAGCCGGGTTGCGGACGACTTCCGGCGCTTCATCGAGCGACACCCGGCGGGAGATCAGCTTCTCCACATTGATCGCACCGGATGCGACGAGGTCGGCGGCGCGGCGGTGGACGAAGGGATTGATGAAGGAGCCGAGTACGCGAAGCTCGCGGAACAGGATATCGAACGGCTCGATCTGGACCTTGGCGCCCTGCGGCATGACGCCGAGGATCACTACCGTGCCACCGGCCTTGGCCAACCGCGTCGTCTGCTCCACGGTCTCAGCCACGCCGGCGCATTCGATGACGACATCGACACCGCCCGGCACGAGGCCGTTCGGGCCGGTGATCTCCTCGATGATGTCGGAAGAGGAGGGATCGACGCTTGCGGTCGCACCCAGTTCCTCGGCGAGACGGCGTTTTGATTCCTGCCGGGTCGAGAGGATGACGGTCGTCGCACCGGCCAGCCGTGCAAGCTGGACGACCAGCAGACCGATGACGCCGCCGCCGAGCACGACCACGGATGAGCTCGTCCTGATCTCGGCCATATCCACGCCGTGAAGGCAGCAGGCGAGCGGCTCGCAGAAGGCACCATGCATCGGGTCGAGGTCGAGCGGAATGGAGAAAGCCTGTTTCTGCGGCACGATCACATATTCGGCAAAGCCGCCATCCCGGTGGATGCCGATGGCCTGGAGGTTGCGGCACAGGTTGACGCGGCCGGCCGTGCATTGTGGGCAGCGGCCGCAGGAAATGTTCGGGTCGCCGGTAACGCGGTCGCCGATCTTGAAGCCGGTCACATCGGTGCCGATGGCCTCGATGATGCCGGCGAACTCGTGTCCGATGGTCACGGGCGGCTTGGACGGAAACTCGCCAAGGAGTAGGTGACGGTCCGTGCCGCAGACGCCGCAGGCCTCAACCCGAACCAGCAGATCATCCGGACCGGGCTGCGGCTTCTCCACGTCCCGCACGAAGAGATTTCCGACGGATTCCAGCCGCATGGCCTTCATGAACGTTCCTCCCAATATGCTCAGCTCTGATTGGAGCGGGAAAGCTGCCAAGGGTCAAGCCGCGTTGGAAGGTCGCCACAAATGAAAAGCGGCGGGAAAATCCCGCCGCTCATATGTGCGAATATTTGGAGCGATCCTAGAATTCTTCCCACTCGCCGCCGCTTGGGGCGGAGGCGGCAGGGAAAGCGGCTGCCAGCTTGTTGCCGAGCGCGCGGGCAGGGGAGGCGGCAGGCACTGCGCGGGAGACGGCTGCCGGCGCGATGCGCACCGGGGCCGAGGCCGGCCTGATGGCAGCCGGTCTTGCTGCAACAGGCTGCGAATGCCGGACAGGTTCCACACGGGAGTTCGCGGTGCGGCCGCCGAGATTGAACTGGCCGAGGCGGTTCGACAGCGAGGACACTTCGGTCGCCAGTGTGTGTGCCGCGGCATTGGTTTCCTCGACCATGGCGGCGTTCTGCTGGGTTCCCTGATCCATCTGGTTGACGGCCGTGTTGATTTCCTGGAGCCCGATGGACTGCTCGCGTGCGGCCTGGACGATGGCCTGGACGTTGCTGTTGATCTGCTGGACCTCGACAACGATCATTTCCAGTGCCTGGCCCGTCTCGCCGACGAGGCTGACGCCGCGCTTGACGTGGTCACCCGACGAGGTGATCAAGCCCTTGATCTCCTTCGCCGCGTTGGCGGAGCGCTGGGCAAGTTCGCGGACTTCCTGGGCGACGACGGCAAAACCCTTGCCGGCCTCACCCGCGCGTGCCGCCTCGACACCCGCGTTCAGCGCCAGCAGGTTGGTCTGGAATGCGATCTCGTCGATGACGCCGATGATATTGGAGATCGACTGCGAGGAACGCTCGATCTCGCTCATTGCAGCAACGGCATTGCGAACGACTTCGCCGGATTTTTCGGCGCCGTCCTTGGTCTTGGCAACCAGCGAACCGGCTTCCTCGGCGCGCGTGGTCGAATCCTTGACCGAGGTCGTGATCTGTTCGAGCGCGGCTGCGGTTTCTTCCACTGAGGCGGCCTGCTGCTCGGTCCGGCGTGACAGGTCGTCGGCGGCGGAGCGGATTTCCTTCGAGCCCGATTCGATCGTCGCGGCATTTTCCGAGAAGGAGACGAGCGCTTCCCGCAGCTTTTCGATCGAGCCGTTGAAGTCGTTGCGGATCTGCTCGAGCGCACCGGTGAACGGCTTTTCGAGGCGGATCGTCATATCACCATCGGAGAGCTGCTTCAGGCCGCCGGCGAGTTCGGTGACGGCGAAGCGGACTTCCTCCTCCTGGGCGGATGTGATGCGGGCGCGATCCTCGCGCTCCTTTTCCTGCTGGGCCTGATTGGCATGCGCCTGTGCCTCGAGTTCGACCTTGTGGCGGTTGTTTTCGAGAAGCATCGCGAGCGAGCGGGAGAGATCGCCGATTTCGTCCTTCTTGTCGGCGTCGGACAGCACGACGTCGAGGTCGCCCTTGGCGATCCGGTCGGTCTGGCCGATGACGTTTGAAATGCGGCCAATGAAGCGGCGCGAAATCAGCAGGCCGAGGCCCGCGAGCAGGATTGCCGCAATGGCGGTGACGGCTGCAGCCATCCAGGCCATGTGATAGAGGCCGGCGAAAACCGTGTTCTTCGGGATGGAAACTACAGCGTACCAGTTGTTGTCGGCTGTGAGTTTTACGGCGTAGGCGACGGAGAGGTAAGTCTCGCCATTCGCAAGCGTGGTTTCCTCGACTACGCCGGGATTGGCCATCAGCTTATCCCAGCCCATGGCCATCTCGCCGGCATCCTTGATGGGCTTGCCTGCTAGCTCCTTCACGGGATGGGCGACGATATTCCCAGCGCCAGTGACCAGGCTCAGAAAGCCGTCACCCATAGGCCGGATCGCAGACAGCGCCTCATTGGCGCTGGCGAGCGAAATGTCCATGCCTGCAACGCCCGCCGACTTGCCGTCCAGGAGGATGGCCGTCACAAGCGTCGTAATGAGTTCCGGCTTGCCATTGATCGGATAGATGTATGGTTCGATGACGACAGCCTTCTTCTGGCTGTGGGCGAGAATATAGTAATCGCCGGCGCCGGGCACGGTATAGTCAACCAGCGCCTCGACAATGATTTTATCGCCGCTCTTCACCCAATAGGGGACGTAGCGGCCGGTCTTGTCGTGGCCCTTCTTGCCGACGAATTCTGCATCCTTGCCGTCGAAGGCATTCGGATCCCAGCCCGTCCATACGCCGAGCGCCATCTTGTTGTCCTTGAGCAACGTCTCCAGAAGCCGGTCGGCGCTGGCGCGATCGGCGTTGCCGCCAAGCTTCATCGCGGTGAGCGTGCTCTTGAGGTTGTCGACGGTCTGCATCCCCTGCGCCATGGATTTTTCGATGCCGAGCGCGTTGTTGCTGGCGATCTGGCGCATCTGCTCCAGGCTTGCTTCCTCGGAATCCTTGTAGGCAATGGTGAAAAGCACGCCCGCCGTTGCCAGCGTCGCAACCAGGCCGGAAGCTGCGATCGCAAAGATGTTCCGACCGGTTGCAGATTTGAAAAGCATGAGATGTCCCCCAGGAGATCGGTATGGCGTGCGTTTTTGGGAATGTGGGAAATGAAACGACGCGAAGCGTCGGCAATCCGGCAGACTCATTCTGCTGCCGTGAGGCTAATCGGTGAGAATTAATGAAAGATTGAAATAGTTCTATGGTTTTTGACGTGTAAATGCGGGAATTCTCGTGGGTTCAGCTCAAGTCGGACCTCACCGCAACCAGGCGTGGCATCCAGCGCTCTCAGGCGCCGTTATCTTGCGTTTTGCGAAGGCCCACCGGAACTCACACGGCCCCTTCGCCGTTCCTTCACACCCTAGCCATGGTCGGGCTTTACAAGCTTGCCTCGCCCACGGCTCCGGGTCTATAACCGGCTGGCATACGGAGAGGAAAACCGCCCATGGATCTGAAGGACAGCAGGGAATCCGACAACGTCGAAGACGTGCGCGGAATGGGACGTGGCCCTGGGCCGGGCAGTGACCCCTTCGGCCGGCGTGGGATGAATATTCCCATCGGCAACATGCGCGGCGGCAGCATCGGTTCCATCGTGCTGATCATCATCGTCATCATCGTGCTGCAATTCATGGGCGTGGATGTGAGTTCGCTGCTCGGCGGCGGTTCCGATACGACGACTTCGCGTCCGGGCGACAGCCAGACCGTGCAAACGCAGAATTCCAACGACGAGTCGGCGGTGTTCATCCGCAAGATCCTCGGCGAGACTGAAGATGCCTGGAGGGGCATTTTCGCCGCGAGCGGCGAAAAATATGTCGAGCCCAGGCTGGTGATGTTCAGCGGCCAGGTTCCTTCTGCCTGCGGCATGGCGAGTGCGGCGACCGGTCCGTTCTATTGCCCCAGCGATCAGAAGGTCTATCTCGATACGGCGTTCTTCGATGAAATGCGCAGCCAATTCCAGGCGGAAGGCGACTTCGCCCAGGCCTATGTGATCGCGCACGAGGTGGGGCACCACGTACAGAACCTCACCGGCGTGCTGCCGCAGTTCAACCGCGCGCGGCAGTCGATGAGTGAATCGCAGGCCAATGAAATGTCGGTTCGGGTCGAGCTTCAGGCGGATTGCTATGCCGGAATCTGGGGCCGCTATACCGACCAGAAAGGCATTCTAGAGAAGGGTGACCTCGAAGAGGCCCTCAATGCCGCCAACCAGATTGGCGACGATACACTGCAGAAGCGTTCACAGGGCTATGTCGTGCCGGATTCCTTCACGCACGGAACGGCTGCCCAGCGCGCCAAGTGGTTCCGTCGCGGTTTCGACACGGGTAGGGTAGACGCCTGCAACACATTGTCCGGCCCGATTTGAGCCGGGCCCGGGCCGGCCGCTGCGAAAACATGGCTGGAAACGCAGCGGTCGACCCGGTTCAGTCACAGTACGAAATCTCTTTCGTGCAGTGACAAGAGGCTGTCGAACTGAATGGCAAAGTCTGCATTGCCGTCTCCGTCGACGTCGCCGTAGAGCATCGTCGTATCCAAGGAGACCTCGAAGCGAAGCTCGCCCGCCTTGCCTGAAAACGCAGCTTCACCAATGAAATCGAATGCATCGTTGGTGCTTGAGCCGATTTCGGCATCGATCCTCTTCAGATTGATCCGATCACCGGCAGCACCATCAAAGGCAGATATGGTATCCATATCACTCAAAGTCGAGGCCTCCACGGACTTGTACACAAAAATATCCCTGCCTTGGTTGCCAGATAGTATATCCGCTCCCAAGCCGCCGTTGATCTGGTCGTTACCATTACCCCCCGACAGTTTGTCGTCGCCAGCGAGGCCATTCAGCCTATCGGCCTTGCGCCCGCCGGCGAACGCATCGGCGCCATCGCCTCCGCTGAATGTTACGGCGTTTTTGGCGAGATAATTCAGGAACGCACCGGCATCACCGGTCATCATGCCGTAGAGAATGTCGTGCACCTTGTCGTTCTGTGCGCTGTTCAGGCCCAGGCCCGAAAAGCTGAGATCCGTCTCGTCCAGGCTCATTTTGGAACGGGTGACGCCGCTTGACGATGTGACGCCGCCCAATCCCGTGCCGAACGACAATGTGTCCAGCTTGCCGGTCAGCGTGTGGCTGGAGAGATCATAGGTGAGGGCGCCGCCTGCCAGGAGTGCTGCTCCTTCGCTATAGATCATGGTTCCGCTCTGCTTGTCCTCGGCGACGCCATACTGTTTGGACTTGTTGAACGTGTCGCGGAAATAGCCGAAATTGCCCGCGCCGGTATCGAATGTCGAAGGCATCTGGTCGAGATAGCTGCCATTGCCCGAATTGACGTTGACGCCCTCGGCCGACTGCATGGTGATCTTGATTGTCATCCCGGATTCCTTGTTTTGCACGCGCGATCGTGCGGGCGGACTGCAACACCCGCCCGCGCCGATTTCGTCAGGTCATCAAAGGTCGAAATGTTCGGCCTCGAGCTTCATCGCGTCATCGAGATGAATGATGAAATCGGCCCTGCCGTCGCCATTGGTATCGCCCTGGATCCAGGTGTCGGATTTTTCCTTGACGACGCGCAGTTCGCCCGCCTTGTCATGGAAGCCCTGGCCGCCGATGAAGCTGAACGCCTGGTCGTTGGCCTTCCTGCCATTGGCGTCGATGGCGGAGAGATCGATGGTGTCGCCGTCCGCGACCACGAAATCATAGATCGTGTCGGCTTCGGTTTTCGTCTTGCCGGTATCGCCCTTGGCGAAGACGAAGATGTCGGCATCCGCGCCGCCATAGAGCTTGTCGGCGCCCTGGCCGCCGTCGATGGTGTCGGCACCTTCGCCGCCCTTGAGGGTGTCCTTGTCCCTGCCACCGTCGGCCGTGTCGTCGAAGATCGTGCCGGTAAAGCTGTCCTTACCGCCCGAGCCGATGAAGTCCTGGGCGTAGGATGAGAGCAACGCCTTGACGAATTCGATTTCAGACGGCGAGTTGCCATCCGAGCCATGCATCCAGGCCGACGCCATGGCGTTGGTTTCGCCATAGATGCGGTCGAGCAGGTTCGAGCCGTTGCTCAGGTCGAGGCCGGTGATCGAAAGTTCGGTCTCGGTCATCTCGCCGTTATCGTTGTTGCCGAAGGCCAGCGAATTGACGGTGCCGCCGACGACATGCACGTCCTCGCCGCTTTCGGGATCGGTCCACCAATAGGCGAGGTCCGAACCCTTGAGCGAGATCAGGCCGTCGCCATCGTCATAGGTATAGAGATATTCCGACGACGTATCCGGTGCGAATGTCACGCCGTTCGGCAGGTTGGCGGTGACCTTTTCATAGGCGGCTTGGATGTAGGTGTTCCAGTTGACTCCGCCATTGGACTTGGCAAGCGCGGTCGCGGCATCGATGGTGATGCGGCCGCGTGCCGTATCGCCGGTTTCGGCCGCGTCCAGGACATGCACCTCGTAGGTCTTGTCCTGAGTATTGCCATTTGCATCGGTCGCCCGGACCGTGACCGAATGCAGGTCCTCGGTCTCGTGATCCAGTTCGCCCTTCGTCGTCAGATAATAGCGCGTGACGCCGTCCACCGTGCGGGTCTTGATCTCGAACATGCCATCCGCATCGTCGAGCAGCGTGGCTGTAAGAGGCGTGGCTCTATCGTCGAAATTGACGAAGAAGCCGATCTCGGTGCCTGCGTCAACGTTTTCCATGACGCTGACATAGTTCTTGCCGGTGGGCGAAGCGGCCATCAGCATCAGTTCGTCGGTAGACTGCACGTTGATGGTTTCGGTCGTCTCGTTGCCCGCCGAATCCGTTGCCTTGACCACCAGATCGTAAACGCCGTTGACCGCCGCATTGCCCTCGAAGTTAAGGGGCTGTTTCAGCACGACGCTGACCGTGCCGTCGTCATTGGTCTTCAGGCTGAAGAAGTCGTCATTGTCACCTTGACCGGCCACCAGAGACCAGGTGATAGCGTCGCCGTCAGGATCGGTCGCCGAGAGCGTGCCGACCACTGAGCCTGCGCGAGCAGCTTCCGAGACGATGGCATTGGATATGCCGAGGTCGACAGGGGCCTGGTTGAGGTCTTCCTCCACCGGCACGTCGACCGCTTCGAAGAAGTCGTAGATCGAGGAATCGTCGAGGCCAGCGTCGAAGGAGAGGTCGAGATCGCCGCCGAGATCGAAATCGGAGAAATCTATCGCCGCGATCGAGACAAGCTGGAAGGTGAAGCTGGTGGCTCCTGCCGCATAGAGACCCAGATTGTAGCTTGAGGACGTCGCGCCGTTATCAGTGCTGTAGGCGATAAGGTCTTCGAGATAGTTGCCGTTCTGATCGACGATATTGAGAGGAATCGAGAGATATACGTCCGCGAGAGTGTGGCCGACGCTGGTGACAGTGACGCTCGCCAGGACGGTTCCCGCGGGCGTTTCGTCGGCTAGTTCCGCATATTCGATCGTGACGGTCGTGCCGTTCTCGCTGGTGAAGGTCGTCGTGGTCATCTCGGTTCCTGCTGATGAAATGGTGCGTGGCCGGAAGGCCGTTTCGAGTGAATGGCCGGCCGCCCAACGGGCGGGCGGCCGAGCGCGTTAGAAGATGAAGTCGCCGGCGTTCAGCGTGCCGTTGAGCGTCGTGATATTCACGGCGAAGTCGGCCGTGGTGTCCCCCGTCGTGTCGGCATAGACAAAGCCACCCGAAACCCAGGCCTTGTTGGCGGCCGCGACGCCTCCAGCTGAGAAACCAGTCAAGTTGAGTGCATCCAGATCCAACTTGTCGACCGAGGTCGAAATGCCACCGGCATCGAAGACGGCGATCGTGTCGTTTGCACCAACAGCACTGTCGCCTGCCGCCGAGAACACGAAGATGTCGGCATCGTCGCCACCGATGAGTGTATCGACGCCCGCGCCGCCATTGAGGATATCGGTACCCTTGCCGGCGTCGATCGTATCATTGCCGGCTTCACCGAGCACCGTGTCGTTGCCATCATTGCCGTTGATGGTGTCGGCGCCGCCGCCGCCGGCCAGCGTGTCGTTGCCGGCATTGCCGTGAAGCGTATCGGCCGAGTTTCCGGCCTGATAGAGATCGTTGCCGCTGTTGCCCTGGAAGATGACCGATTGCGAATTGAGATAGGCTTCGAGGTAGGACTCGTCGCCGTTCATCAGGTTGTAGAGGATTTCGTGGGTGTCGTCGGTCTGCGCCGTTCCCGTGATGCCAAGGCTTGTGATGGTGAAAGCCGAGGTGCCAACAGAGATAGAGCCGGTCGTCAGGCCCGGCGCCACCGACGATACGCCATTGATACCGTCGCCAAAGGCGAGCGTATCGATGGAGCCCGAAAGCGTGTTGGTCATCAGATTGTAGGTCATGTTGCCGCCGGCGACGAAGGCGTTGCCGTCATCGACATACGCATCGAGATCGGCATCGTCTGATGTCGCGATGCCGTATTGGGAGGCGTTGGTGAAGGAGTTGTAGAAGTAGCCGAACCTGCCGGTCATCGAGTTGAAATTGTCGTTGACCGTGTCGAGATAGTTCGTAGCGCCGTAATTGACGTTGACGCCGGCAGTGGAGTTGACCGAAATCGTAATTGTCATGATTGTGCCTCCTTGATGATTGCCCCCAAGCACCCTTGGCCGGGTGCCGGACACAGTGGGAGGCGTTCGCAAGGTCGGCGGTCGGGATGGATGGCCATCGTTCAGTCCTGTTCGCTGGGGTGGGGTCGCGAAGCGAATGGATGGCTGGCATGCGGGCGCGCCCAAGCGGCCCCGGACAAGGCATCCCGAGGCAGGCGTTCTCACATCTCGCTGTCGATCGTTGGATCGGATTTCGCTGGCAATATGGCTTCAGAAGCGAGTGCTTCGAGCGGCTGGCTCAACCCATGCATGTCAACTATTTTACATGATAAAAAGAGTCAACTTATTTTTCATCAATTCTGGAGATGGGTTCAACCACCGGATTTGATCGGGGTTGCGGAAAAGCCTCATCGCCCTCAAAGCTGGTGCGTGTGCCGCGACAGAACGCTCTCTACTCCTTGAACCGCGGCAATTTTTCCATTAGAAGGCGGTCTGTTCATTTTATGTTCCGCAATTCTACGCGCGGGTAATTCGGACGTTTGCCATGATCGATGAAAAACGCGCCCGCCGCGGGCTCGCGCTGGTATTCTTTATTCTGCTTTTGGACATGATGGGCATCGCGCTGATCATGCCCGTCATGCCGGCCTATCTGAAGGAACTGACCGGCGCCGACGCGACCCAGGGCGTGATGGAAGGCAGCTGGCTGTTCATCGTCTATTCGCTGATGCAGCTGTTGTTCGGCACGTTCATCGGCAATCTCTCCGATCGTTTCGGTCGCCGCCCGATCCTCCTCGCCTCGGTGCTGACTTTCGCCATCGACAATCTGATCTGCGCCATGGCCGGCAGCTACTGGATATTATTCGTCGGCCGCGTGCTGGCGGGCATTTCGGGCGCCAGCTACGCGACGGCCTCGGCCTATGTCGCCGACATCTCGACTGACGAGACGCGTGCGAAGAATTTCGGGCTTGTCGGCATTTCCTTCGGCGTCGGCTTCACGCTTGGGCCTGTGATCGGCGGCCTGCTCGGCGAGTTCGGCCCGCGTGTGCCCTTCTATGTGGCGGCGGGACTGGCCTTCCTCAATTTCGTCGTTGCTGCTTTCCTGCTGCCCGAGACGCTTGAGCGGCATCAGCGCCGCAAGTTCGAATGGAAGCGTGCCAATCCGCTCGGCGGGCTGCTGCAGCTTAGGAAGTATCACGGCATCGGCTGGATCGTGACCGTCATGTTCCTGTTCTGGTTGGCGCATGTGGTCTATCCAGTCGTCTGGCCATTCGTTTCGGACTACCGTTATGGCTGGGGTCCGCTGATGATCAGTCTGTCGCTCGGTGCCTTCGGCGTCATGAGCGCCGTGGTGATGGGCCTGGCTTTGCCGCAGATCGTCAAGCGCTATGGAGAGTGGAACACATCGGTGATCGGCCTGGTCTTCTGTGCCGTCGGCTTCCTCGGCTATACCTTCGCCTGGGAAGGCTGGATGGTGTTCGTCGTCATCCTGGTCGCCTGTCTCGAAGGTATTTCCGACCCGGCGCTCAGGGCGATCACCTCGGCCGGCGTGCCGTCGTCGGAGCAGGGCGACCTGCAGGGCACGCTGACGAGCCTTTCGAGCGTCACCTCGATCGTCGGGCCTTTGATGTTCTCCTATATCTTCGCGACCTTCTCCGGCCCCGGTGCCTCGGTCCACTTTCCCGGAGCGCCCTATTTCGTCGCCGCCCTGATGACTGCGGCGGGCCTCGCGATCTTCGTGCTCAAGGTGCCGCATTGGCGCGGCACGGGCGAAATGGCGGCTGCAACCCATCACTGAAGGTGATGGTGGTTATGAATGTTTGAGTTGAGTGGGCTTCCACAGGTGGCGTTACGGGATGTTCTCCCTTATCAGGTCGCCTTTGTGAGGAGACAGGTGCCGTGATGGCCGAGATTGCCGAAAGAAATGTTCTCGTAGCGAAAGGCAGTGGCTGGAAAAGCCATTTCGTCGAGACGCTCGCGCTCGGCCTGCCGCTGATCGGCGCGCAGCTGGCGCAGAACGGCATTCATGTCACCGACATCGTGATCATCGGCCGCATCGGCACCAACGAGCTTGCGGCAATGGTGCTCGCGGCGCAGTTCTATTTCACCATCTTCATCTTCGGTTCCGGCTTTGCGGCCGCCGTGGTGCCGCTTGCGGCGCAGGCCTTTGCGCGTGGCGACATACAACAGGTTCGCCGCGCGACGCGCATGGGCCTGTGGGTCGTGATGGCCTTCTCGGCGCTGACCATGCCGATCGTTCTTCTTTCGGAACCCGTGCTGCTTGCGCTCGGCCAGGATCCACATGTGGCGCAGCTTGCGGCGAGCTATCTGCAAATCGCCGGATGGAGCATGTTCCCCGCCCTCGGCTTCATGGTGCTGCGGTCCTTCCTGAGCGCGGTGGGCCGCGCCGGCTTTGTGCTTTATGTGACGCTGATCATCCTCGTGGTGAATGCCGCCTTCGCCTATGCGCTGGTTCTCGGTCATTTCGGCATGCCGGCGCTGGGGCTGCGCGGCGCGGCGATGGTGGCGCTCGGCGTCAACATCCTGAGCCTTGTGCTGACGATCTGGTACATCCACACCAAGGCCGATCTTCAGCGCTTCGAGATCTTCGTGCGTTTCTGGCGTCCGGATTGGCATGTGCTGAAGGAGGTCTTCAATCTCGGCCTGCCGATCAGCTTCACCATTCTCGCCGAGGTCAGCCTCTTCACCGTTGCGTCGCTCCTCATGGGATGGATCGGCACCGCCGAGCTCGCCGCCCATGGCATTGCGCTTCAATGCGCGTCGCTCGCCTTCATGATCCCGCTCGGCCTGGCGCAAGCCGCGACCGTGCGGGTCGGCGTTGCCGCGGGTGCCAACGATCGCGAGGCGCTGATCCGGGCGTCCTGGGTCGTCGTGACGATCTCCGCTGGAATCGCGGTGATCGGCGGGCTGGCTTTCTCCATCTTCCCGGCTTTCTTTGCAGGGCTTTTCCTCGACCGGACGAAGGACGATGCGACGACAGTGCTCGGGTTCGCCACGACCTTCGTCATCGTCGCCGGTGTCTTCCAGCTGGTCGATGGCCTGCAGGCGATCGGCGCGGGGTTGCTGCGCGGCATCAAGGACACAAGCATACCGATGATCCTCGCCCTGATTTCCTATTGGGGGATCGGCTTTGTGCTGGCTTATGTCCTGGCATTTCCGCTGGGTTGGGGCGGCATCGGCATCTGGCTGGGCTTCGTATTCGGCCTGCTGGCCGCGTCGTTCTTGCTGCTCGGAAGATTCGTTATTCTCGTTCGCCGGATGGAAGTGTGACGTCGGCGTGGCTGGCGCCGTGACAGCCAGCGTCATATGGAGGAATTCGCGATGCCCGATATTGTCATTCTCCTGACCATTGCCGGGGCGCTCGCCATCGGTGCGATGAGCCCGGGTCCGAGCTTCGTTCTCGTCTCGCGCGTGGCGGTTACCGCTTCCAGACCCAATGGGCTTGCGGCTGCGCTCGGGATGGGGGTCGGCGGTGCCACGTTCGGCATGCTGGCGCTCGCGGGGCTGAGCGCCCTGCTCCAGCAGGTCGAGTGGCTTCATCTCGCACTCAAGATCGTCGGCGGGCTCTATCTCGTCTATCTCGGCATCCGCATCTGGCGGAGCGCTACGACGCCACTTGTCATGGATGAAATGGGGGCGGGCAGGAAGAGATCGGCCGCTCGTTCGTTCTGGCTCGGACTGGTCACCCAACTCAGCAATCCGAAGACCGCGATCTATTATGCGAGTATTTTCGCGGCGCTCCTGCCGGCGAAGCCTGCGCCATGGTTGATGTTCGCATTGCCGCCACTGATCTTCCTGATCGAGACCGGCTGGTATGCGATCGTGGCGCTGGCCTTTTCCTCCAGCGGTCCGCGCGCGGCGTATCTCAGGTCCAAGACCTGGGTGGATCGGGTGGCCGGCGCCGTTCTCGGCGCACTCGGCGCGCGGCTTCTGGTCGATGGACTTCCATCCCGAGCCACATAAAGAGAAGGGAGGCCTGAGCCTCCCTTTCGTCTGTCAGCGCTCGGCCAATGCCGGTTCGCCCTTCTTTTCCTTGATCAGGTTGAGGAACCTGCGGAACAGGTAGTGGCTGTCCTGCGGGCCGGGCGATGCTTCGGGGTGGTGCTGTACCGAGAAGACCGGTTTGCCTGATACGCGCAGGCCGCAATTGGTGCCGTCGAACAGCGAGACATGGGTTTCCTCTACGCCTGATGGCAGCGACTTCGACGAGACGGCAAAACCGTGGTTCATCGAGACGATCTCGACCTTGCCCGTCGTATAGTCCTTGACCGGATGGTTGGCGCCGTGATGGCCCTGATGCATCTTCTCGGTCCTGGCGCCGAGCGCCAGGCCGAGCATCTGGTGGCCGAGGCAGATGCCGAAGAGAGGGATGTCGGTGCCGATCAGGTCCCTGATGACAGGGACGGCATAGATGCCGGTCGCTGCCGGGTCGCCGGGGCCGTTCGACAGGAAGATGCCGTCCGGCTTCTGCGCCAGCACTTCCTCGGTCGAGGCGGTGGCCGGCATGACGGTAACCTTGCAATCGAGGCCAGCAAACAGCCGCAGGATGTTACGCTTGACGCCGAAATCGAGGCAGACGACGTGATACTTAGCCTCGGTTTCCGAAAGCTCCGAATAGCCCTCGTTCCACACCCAGGGCTTCTCACTCCAGCGCGAGGACTGGCCCGAGGTTGCTTCCTTGGCCAGGTCGAGGCCTTCGAGCCCGCTCCACGCCTTGGCTTCCTGCTTCAGCACCTCGATATCGAAGACGCCGCTGGGATCATGTGCGATCACCGCGTTGGGCATGCCGTTTTCGCGGATCCACGATGTCAGCGCGCGCGTATCGATGCCGCAGAGACCGATAATGCCGCGTGCCTTCAGCCAGGTATCGAGATGCTTGGCGGCGCGGTAGTTCGACGGGTCGGTGATGTCGGCCTTGAAGATCACGCCGACCGCGCCGCGGCGGGCCGCCGGCGTCAGGTCCTCGATGTCCTCGTCATTGGTGCCGATATTGCCGATATGCGGAAAGGTGAAGGTGACGATCTGGCCGAGATAGGACGGGTCGGTCAGGATTTCCTGGTAGCCGGTGAGCGCCGTGTTGAAACAGACCTCGGCCTGGGTTCGTCCCGTAGCACCAATTCCCTTGCCTTCGATGACGGTGCCATCGGCGAGTACGAGTAGGGCAGTGGGCTTTTCCCGGGTCCATCCTTGGGTCATGGTTCTCCATTCCGGCGCGGCTCGCGATATTGCGGGCGCCATTTGCTCGCGAAAAAAGGCGCACGGATCATCATCCGGCGTTGCCAATTTTCCCCATTGTTCTGGTTGAGGCCGGAAAATAGTGAATGACGCTTTCGCGGTCAATGTGTGGAGCACTTTTCTCACTTATTAAAAGACGAGCAATTTCAATCGATTATTGAATCCGCGTTGCATTTTTTGTAGGCCGGGGTCATAAGCGCGTCACAATTAGGAGAATCCCGCGATGCGCGACAAACTGATGGATGCCGTCAAAGAGGCCATGAAGGCCAAGCAGCCGCACCGGATTTCAACGATCCGCATGATGCAGTCTGCCATCAAGGATCTCGAGATCGCCAACCGCACCAAGGCGGATCCAACGACCTCGGACGGCGACATCGCGTCGCTGCTTTCAAAGCTGGTCAAGCAACGCGAAGAGTCTGCCAAGATCTATGACGAAGGTGGCCGGCCGGAACTCGCCGCCAAGGAGCGCGAGGAGATCGCGATCATCGGCGAATTCATGCCGAAGCAGCTTTCGGAAACCGAAGTCATCGAGATCATCAAGGGCATCATCGCCGAGACCGGTGCCACCAGCATGAAGGACATGGGCAAGGTGATGAGCGCTCTCAAGGAACGCTATCCCGGCCAGCTCGATTTCGGCAAGGCTTCGGGGCAGATCAAGGGCTTGCTTAGCTGATATCGGCGCTGATCGATTGGCAATCGGTTGGGGACGTGGTTATATCTTCTCCCTAACAAGGCTCCAAAATATCCATGCGCTTTTCGAACCAGTTTCTGGATGAGCTTCGCGACCGCGTCACGATCTCGGACGTGATTGGCCGTCGCGTGACCTGGGACCGGCGCAAGACCAATACCGGCAAGGGCGACTACTGGGCCTGCTGCCCGTTCCATGGCGAGAAATCACCGAGCTTCCACTGCGAGGACCGCAAGGGCCGCTACCATTGCTTCGGCTGCGGCGTGTCGGGCGATCACTTCCGGTTCCTGATGGAATTGGATGGCCTTCCGTTCAACGAAGCGGTGCAGCAGATTGCCGACATGGCGGGCGTGGCGCTTCCCGCGCCCGATCCCGAGACCGAGCGCCGCGAACGCGAGCGGCACAATCTCTTCGATGTGATGGAGCTTGCGACACGCTTCTTCCAGGACCAGTTGCAGACGGCGGCGGGTGCGAAGGCGCGGGCCTATCTTCGCGATCGCGGGCTGACCGGCCGGACGATCGAGACTTTCCGGCTCGGCTATTCCTCGGACAGCCGCAATGCGCTGAAGGCATTCCTGGCGTCCAAGGGTGTCGCCAGGGAACAGATCGAGGCTTGTGGTCTGGTCGTGCATGGGCCGGATGTTCCGGTCTCCTATGACCGGTTCCGCGACCGCATCATGTTCCCGATCCTGTCGTCACGCGAGAAGGTCATTGCGTTCGGCGGCCGGGCGCTGTCATCGGATGCGCCGGCGAAATATCTCAATTCGAACGAGACAGAACTCTTTTCCAAGGGGCAGGTTCTCTACAATTTCTCCCGCGCCCGCCGCGCATCGCAAGGTGCCGATGGTGCTGGCACCATCATCGCGGTCGAAGGCTATATGGACGTGATCGGGCTGGCACAGGCCGGCGTCGAGAACGCGGTGGCCCCGCTCGGCACCGCGCTGACCGAGAACCAGCTGGCGCTGCTCTGGAAGATGACGCCGGTGCCGGTGCTCTGCTTCGATGGCGATGGGGCGGGCATGCGCGCGGCCTCGCGTGCGGTCGATCTGGCACTGCCGCATCTGAAGCCCGGCCAGTCGCTCCGTATCGCGCTTCTGCCCGATGGCAAGGATCCGGACGATCTGGTGAAGATCGAGGGCCGTGCACCGTTCGACAAGGTTATTGCCGAGGCACGGGCGCTGGCCGACATGGTCTGGCTGCGCGAGACATCGGGCGCGACCTTTGAAACGCCGGAGAAGCGCGCCGAACTCGAGGCGCGGCTGAAGCAGGTGACGCAGGTGATCGGCGACGAAAGCGTGCGCCGGCATTACCAGCAAGATATGCGCGACCGGCTCTATGCGTTCTTCCAAAATGCCGCGCGACCCGGCAAAGACGATCGTCGAGGTAATTCACAAAAGAGATCACGAGAGACCCGCGCAGAAAGTAATGCGCCGTCGCAGTCCGTTCAAGTTACTGAAAAGCTTGCTCGATCCGGAGTGGTGGTTGGATATCGCTCACTGCCGAAGCTTCGCGAGAGCGTATTGATCTTAACTGTCGTCAATCATCCGCAACTCTTTTTTGAGGCCTATGACGAACTCTCTCAGATTGAGTTTGAGAATCCAGAATCTCAAAAATTCTGGCAAGCGATACTTTCCATCGCTGCGGCAAGTGGCGATGAACTGACCCGGGAAGAGTTAATAACGGCATTGGAAGTGCGCAATCTGGATAGTCTGCTGGCGAAAATTGATCAGCAAATACGTTACGCCCGTTTGTGGACCGCAAGTGAGCATGCTGCAATTGAGGATGCGCGAGAGGGCTTTGGACAAGCACTCTCTCTTAACATTCGTGCGCGCGCGCTCATTCGCCAACAGCGCGAAATCGAACGTGAACTCGCTGAGGCGACGGAGCATAACCAGAGTGAGTATGTTGAGCGCTTGATGCGCACTCTGAAGGAAGTGCAACTCGAAGTCACGCGCCTGGAAAACCAGGAGGCGCTGGTCGATGGCTTCGGCGTGATGTCGGGCCGCGTCAAGGGGCCGGCCGGCGGCGGGCATTGATCCCGCCGTTCTCAACAATGAATGCTGATCAGCCCTGGCGTGCCTTGCGGGCGGCGTAGCGCCGGTCGCGTTCGGCCTTGCGGGCGGCTTCGTCTTCGATCACGCGGGAGATGCGCAATTTGTCAGCAGCTTCGCGCTCTTCGGCTTCGGCACGGGCCGCAGCTTCCAGCGCTGCCAAGCGTTCGGCTTCCTCGCGCTTGAGGCGTTCCTGTTCTTCGGCCTTGAGGCGATCGCGTTCGGCCTGGCGCTCTTCGCGTGCGGCGGCCAGCGCAACTCGCTCGGCCAGCTTGGCTTCACGCTCGGGATCGCTCTGCGCCGCGCGGAATTTCTCCAGCAGCGCTGCCTTGGTGTCGGTCGCTGCCTTGCGGCGGTCATT
Source organism: Rhizobium sp. LjRoot254 (assembly GCF_964254105.1). Classification (NCBI taxonomy): domain Bacteria; kingdom Pseudomonadati; phylum Pseudomonadota; class Alphaproteobacteria; order Hyphomicrobiales; family Rhizobiaceae; genus Rhizobium; species Rhizobium sp. LjRoot254. Next base: position 875,127 of record NZ_CAXUSM020000001.1, read on the forward strand.
CAGTTCATTGTCGCGCTTTTTCAAATCTCGGTTCCATTGGAGGCGTTCAGCAGCCACGGGCCTTTGGCCTTGCTGCATCATGGTCAGGGTTTGCGGCCGCCTTTGGTCGGCTTGGGCGCTTCGGCCGCTGCCGCCAGATCGCTGGCTTCCTTTGCCTTGCGCAATTCGCGCAGGCGCATCGTCTTCTCGTCGCGGGCTTGAACAATCGCGTCGTCTTCGGAGACGATCCGGCTACGTGCCATGAATTGCGATTGTGTCTTGCCGAACGCAGACTCGGCCCGTTCGCGGGCTTTGCTGGTGGATTCGGTCAATATCTTATCCTGTCGGAAATTGCAAAAAGCCAGGCATGGTGCCTGGCTTTGTCTTTAGATCGATCCCACGCAATGCCAGTACATTCGTGGTCAGAGGCGAGATCGGATCTTGATCAAGCAGCGCGAAGCTGAGTGGCGGACATCTTGCCCGACTTGTTGTCACGCTCGAGTTCGTAGGAAAGCTTCTGGCCTTCCACGATTTCGCGCATGCCAGCACGCTCTACGGCGGAGATGTGGACGAATGCGTCTTCGCCGCCGTTATCCGGCTGGATGAAGCCGAAGCCCTTGGTGGAATTGAACCATTTAACTGTGCCAGTGGCCATAATGAACCCTTTCATAGCAGATTGAATTTCCGGCACGCGGGAATGCGCGACAGATTGTGTAGCGATGTTTGAAGAGGGTTCGGCAACTGCACCTGCCAGGGTGCGATAACAAAAGCTCAGCAAGCAAATATCGGTGCTCCATATGTAGGCGCTATGACCCTCGAAAGCAACCGCTAGTTTTTGGGCGGCTGTATTTTCTTCAGGAAATTGAATGCTATGGCTCTGGACAGCCTGTAAACAAGCCAGTTGACGGTCCTTGTCAGAAGCCGCCGCTGGCCTGTCGCGCCTGACATGGTGCAAGCCGCCGCATCCGGCTACTCTCCCGAGATTCATCGTTTTCATGAGATTCCCGATGCCCATCACGCCGACCTTCATCACCGAACCCGCCCGCCAGATAGAGGTTATCCGCCAGACGGATGTGCTGGTCGTAGGCTCGGGTCCCGGGGGGCTGGCGGCCGCACTGGCTGCGGCGCGAGCCGGCGTCGAGGTCACGCTGGTCGAGCGTTTCGGCTGCTTCGGCGGCAATATCACCGTCGTCGGCGTCGAGGGCTTTGCCTGGTACCGGCATGAAGCGACGGTCGAGGCGAACGGCATCGGCCGGGAGTTCGAGGAACGCGCCAAGGCGATGGGAGCTGCGGTGCCCGAGAGCCAGTCGCTGTCCTACGAACTGGATTCCGAGGGCTTCAAGCTGGTGGCCGACCGTCTGGTCGAGGAAGCCGGCATCCATCCGATGCTCCACCGGCAGTTCGTGGCGCCGCTGATGGAGGGCGATACGATCATCGGCATCGTTGTCGAATCCAAGGCAGGCCGGGAGGCGATCCTGGCCAGGCGCGTCATCGATGCCACGGGTGACGCCGATGTCGCGACGCGCGCGGGTGCCGCCACGTTCAAGACGCCGGTCGAACAGATGCAGGCCGCCTCGGTGATGTTTCATCTCGCGGGCGTCGACAAGAAGAAATTCATGGAGGGTATCCGCGCCGATCCGCAGACCTATTCGAGTTGGTCGACCGGCGAGTGGCAGATCGAGACCTCGGGCAAGGAAGACGAGATGTTCTCGCCCTTCCTGGCAAAACCCTTTGCCCAGGCCATCAAGGATGGTGTGATCCCCAAGCATCTCAACACGATCGCCGGCACCTGGGGCGCGATGCACGACAGCGGCGAACTGACCTATATGAACCTCGTCCATCTGGCGGGATGCGACGGCACGGACCCCGACAGCATGACCATCTTCGAGATCGAGGGCCGCAAGCAGGCGATGCTGGCGATCGAGGCACTGCGCCTCTATACACCGGGCTGCGAGGGCGCGCGGTTGAGGAATTTCGGCATGTCCATCGGCATCCGCGACACACGCAAGCTCGATGCAGTCTACAACATGACCGAGAATGACGTGCGCAACGAGGGCCGGTTCGAGGATACGATCGGCATCTACCCCGAGTTCATCGATGGCTATGGCGTACTGATCCTGCCGACGACGGGCCGCTACATGCATGTTCCCTATAGCTGCATGCTGCCAAAGGGCGTGAAGAACCTGCTGGTCGCCGGCCGGGCCATCGGGGGCGACCGTATCGCGCACGCCGCCACCCGCAACATGGCCTGCTGCGCGGTCGCGGGGCAGGGCGCGGGTGTCGCTGCGGCGATCTCGGTGAAGGATGGCAGCGATTTCGACCGTGTCGATATGCCTTCGGTTCAAAGAGAGCTTGAACGGCAGGGCGTCCGAACCTACTGAGAAGCTCAAACAAGAGACTTTGGGCAGGGAAGCCGTCGATGAAGAGCGCAATCGTCCTGGGAGCCGGCATATCAGGCGTTTCCACTGCTTTGGCGCTTCAGGACCGCGGCTGGGCGGTCACGCTGGTCGATCGCAAGGCGCCGGGGCGGGAAACCAGCTTCGGGAATGCCGGCATCATACAATCAGAGGCCGTCGAGCCCTATGCGATGCCGCGCTCGATCCGCGAACTCGTGGATATCGCGTTCGGCCAGACCAATGACGTCTTCTACGCCTTCCGCGAACTGCCGTTCCATATAGGCGCGTTATTTCGCTACTGGTGGCATTCCGAGGAAGGTCGCCACCGCGCGGCCGCCATTGCCTGGGCGAGCCTGATCGCGCAGGCGACTTCGACGCATGAAAAGCTGATCGAACGCGCCGGCGCCGGCAATCTCGTCCGGAAATCCGGCTTTCGTGTGCTTCATCGTACCGCAGCTGAACTCGAAGCTGCCTTGAAGGATGCCGAGCGTAAGAAGGAGGCCTATGGCATCGGCTATACCGCGCTCTCGGCAAGCGAGATGGCGGCAGCCGAGCCAGCGCTCAAGACCGGCGGCGCGGGCGCGGTCCATTGGCTCGATTCCTGGACGGTCAGTGATCCTGGCGGGCTGGTCGAGTCCTACGCCGATCTCTTCCAGCGATCGGGTGGCAGGTTTGTTCATGGCGATGCGGCAACGCTGCGACGCGTCGGCGCGGGCTGGACTGTGATGACGGAGGAAGGATCGATCGAGGCCGAACATGCCGTCTTCTCGCTCGGGCCTTGGTCATCCGACACGCTGAAGAAATTCGGCCATCATTTTCCCATGGTCTACAAGCGCGGCTATCATGCGCACTACCGCTCGCCGGAGCAGCTCAACGCGCCGGTCATGGATAGCGAGAATGGCTATCTTCTGCTGCCGATGCTGGCTGGCACGCGCATTACCACGGGAGCGCATCTCGCACGATTCCATGCCGGCCCGGCCTATAACCAGCTTCAACACGCCGAAGAGTCGGCGAGGGACCTGTTCGATCTCGGCCCGCGCATCGAGGACAAGCCCTGGCAGGGCACGCGGCCGTGCATGCCCGACATGCTGCCTGTCATCGGCCAGTCCCAGCACGAGCGAGGCTTGTGGATGAATTTCGGGCACGGGCACCAAGGCTTTACCCTCGGTCCGGCGAGTGCCGATGTGCTCGCAACGATGATGGATGGCGGCACGCCCGATGTCGATATCCGGCCTTTCCGGCCCGAGCGCTACTGAAAACGATATCCTTCAAACGGCAGAAATCCGGCGTCGCAAATGCAGCATTGGGCGCCGGCTTCTGCTATACCGCTTCGACCTGACAGGCCATGAAAGCAGACCCCGATGACCTCACCCTTTCTCCAGCATATGAGAACCGAACTCGATGGATTGAAATCCGCCGGGCTTTACAAATCCGAGCGTGTGATCACCTCCAAGCAGGCTGGTGAGATCCAGGTCGCATCCGGTGCCAAGGTGCTGAATTTCTGCGCCAACAACTATCTCGGCCTCGCCGATAACGAGGAACTTGCCGAGGCGGGAAAGAAGGCGCTCGATCGCTACGGCTACGGCATGGCCTCTGTGCGCTTCATTTGCGGCACGCAAGAGGAACACAAGCAGCTCGAGGCGCGGATCTCGCAGTTTCTCGGCTATGAGGACACGATCCTTTACTCCTCGTGCTTCGATGCCAATGGCGGCCTGTTCGAAACGCTGCTTGGCGAAGAGGACGCGATCATTTCCGATGCGCTCAACCATGCCTCGATCATCGATGGCGTCCGGCTCTCGAAGGCCAAGCGCTTCCGCTATGCCAACAACGACATGAAGGCGCTGGAGGAGGAGCTCAAGAAGGCCGAGGGCAGCCGTTTCAAACTGATCGCCACCGACGGCGTGTTCTCGATGGACGGCATCATTGCCAATCTCGGCGGCGTCTGCGATCTCGCTGAGAAATACGATGCGATGGTTATGGTCGATGACAGCCATGCGGTGGGTTTCGTCGGCAGGCATGGGCGCGGTTCGCCGGAGCATTGCGGTGTCGAAGGGCGGATTGACATCATGACCGGCACGCTCGGCAAGGCGCTGGGCGGGGCTTCGGGTGGCTATACCTCGGCCAAGCGCGAGGTGGTGGATTGGCTGCGCCAGCGCTCGCGGCCCTACCTGTTTTCCAACACGCTGGCGCCGGTGATCGCAGCGGCCTCGCTGAAAGTGTTCGATCTGATCGAGCATGGCGACGCGTTGCGCGAGCGGCTTGATGACAATGCGGCGCTCTTCCGCACCGAGATGACCAAGCTTGGCTTCACGCTGGCCGGCGAGGGGCACCCGATCATTCCGGTCATGCTGGGCGATGCGTCGCTGGCGCAGGAGATGGCGTCCCGGATGCTGGAGCGCGGGGTCTATGTCGTCGGCTTTTCCTTCCCCGTCGTGCCGAAGGGTCAGGCGCGTATCAGGACGCAGATGTCGGCGGCGCATTCGCGGGCCGATGTCGAGAAGGTGATTTCCGTGTTTGCCGAGGTTGGCAAGGAATTGGGTGTGATTTGATGTCGGGCTTGATGGGAGAACCCCTCACCAAGCGCGCCCAAGCATTCGACTATGTCTCATGCGGGCTTGCTATCCTCTCCCGCAGGGGGAGAGGTAGGGTGCCCTTCACGCTCGGCCTTGCTTGAGGCGAGGTGGTGCAACGAGTTTACCTCTCCCCTTGCGGGAGAGGATACGAAGGCCGGGTGAGCGACGCGAACCCCTGGCCGAAGTTGGTGAGGGGTGAAACCCCGGCAGAATTCGATAGGGAAATTGAAATGTCGAGTATGATGCGAGCGCTGGTCAAGGCGAAGCCGGAAGTCGGTCTCTGGATGGAAAACGTGCCGGTGCCGGAACCGGGTCCGAACGATGTGCTGATCAAAGTGAAGAGATCGGCGATCTGCGGCACCGATGTGCATATCTGGAACTGGGATTCTTGGGCACAGAAGACCATTCCAGTGCCGATGGTCGTTGGTCATGAATTCGTCGGCGAGGTGGCCGAGATCGGTTCGTCCGTCACCAAGTACCAGGTCGGCGAGCGGGTTTCGGGCGAGGGTCATATCGTCTGCGGCAAGTGCCGCAACTGCCGTGCGGGCAGGGGCCACCTCTGCCATTACACCAAGGGCGTCGGCGTCAACCGGCCGGGTTCATTCGGCGAGTTCGTCTGCATTCCGGAGCATAATGTCGTGGCGATCCCTGACGACGTGCCCGACGAGGTCGCCGCGATTTTCGACCCGTTCGGCAATGCGGTGCATACCGCGCTGTCTTTCGATCTCGTCGGCGAGGATGTGCTGGTCACCGGCGCAGGCCCGATCGGCATCATGGGCGCCATGGTCGCCAAGCGCTCGGGCGCCCGCAAGGTGGTGATCACCGACATCAATCCACTCCGGCTCGAACTCGCCCGCAAGTGCGGCATCGATTATGTCGTCGATCCCTCGAAAGAGGACTTGAAGGACGTGATGACCTCGATCGGCATGAAGGAAGGTTTCGACGTCGGGCTGGAAATGTCCGGTGCGCCGCCTGCCTTCCGTTCGATGATCGACACGATGAACAATGGCGGCAAGATCGCCATTCTCGGCATCGCGCCGGATGGTTTCGGCATCGACTGGAACAAGGTGATCTTCAAGATGCTGACGCTCAAGGGCATCTATGGTCGCGAGATGTTCGAGACCTGGTACAAGATGATCGCCTTCGTCCAAGGTGGGCTCGACGTCAGCCAGATCATCACGCACAGGATCAAGATCGACGAGTTCCGCGATGGTTTCGAGGCCATGCGATCCGGCAATTCCGGCAAGGTGGTGATGGACTGGAACTGACGCTGCCTTCAGCGGTCAGAGTTCCCAGAGGTCTATGCCGCGGATCGGCTCGTCGCCATTCGAGAGATTGAGGATGTTCTCGATCTCGAGGTTGTAGCCCGTGACGTGATCGGGATCCTCGTCGTAGATCCGCTCGACGCGATAGGTCTCTTCCTCGGCGTAGAAGAAGGTGATGGTGGTTTCGCCCTTGTAGCCGTCGACCGTAATCACCAGGTCGTCGCCCGACCGCTGGAACATGAGATCGCGCATGGTGATGGTCCAGCTCTTCTCGGTATCGGCGAAGCGAAGCTTGTCGTGCCCATCCATGTCGTCGATCTTGACTGAGCTGTCGGCCGTGATCTTGTATTCGTCATTGCCGATCTTGTCGACGGTCTCAACCGTGCCGCGTCCGATCTCATAATAATCGTCGCCTTCGCCGCCATTCATCCGGTCGTTGCCGGTGTTGGAGAACATCCTGTCGTTGCCGTCGCCGCCGTTCAGGCCATCGCTGCCCGATCCGCCGATGATGATATCGTTGCCATCGCCGCCGCTGATGACATCACTGCCGCTGTCACCGAACAGAAAATCGTCGTTCCCGTCGCCAAATATCTTGTCGCCGCCGCCGCCGCCGCGAATTTCATCGGATCCCTCGCCGCCACGCAGCTTGTCGTTTCCGCCCTTGCCGGAAATGATGTCGGCGCCCTCCAACCCAAGAATCTGGTCCGCAAGACGGGTGCCGTTCAAATCGTCGATGCCGGCGGTGCCTCGCTTCGTTTTCATCCTGGGCCTTCGATCATGCGGGTTGGAACTTTCCGCCGCGCGAGGTCTTCACCATACGGGCGTGCGAAATTCGTTCTCGCATGGGAAGTTTGCCGCAAGCTTTCGTCGGCGTATCCGCTCACGACCTTGTCTTTTGCGATTCGCACCCTAAATAGGAGGCAAGCCGCAGAAGTGAATGGTAACCCGCAGGAATCAGGCTAATTGTCGGTTTTTGAGCTTATTTGCTTGACGAGACATAAAATTGCGGGAATCACCAATTCAGGCAACACTCGAGAATAAATTCATTGCAGGTTGGGTAGGGTACGGGACGATCTATCGCTCGCTTCGGCAAGCGCCGGTTTCGACTGATGAAACGGCGCCGCGATTAATCGGCTCTTAATCCGTCATCCTGTTAGTTCGTCGCTGTTGATTCGCGTGCCGTCAGGCGGCAGGTCACATCCACAGCTTCGTATATCGTTATTGGCGTAGAGAAAGTCACACACTATGGCAACAAAAGTCAAAGAAAACGAAGAGGCGGAAACCGAACGCGAAGGCGCTCCGGACGGCCCGCTTCTGGACCTTTCTGATGACGCCGTCAAGAAGATGATCAAGACCGCCAAGAAGCGCGGTTACGTCACCATGGACGAGCTCAACGCCGTGCTTCCCTCGGAAGAAGTGACCTCGGAACAGATCGAAGATACGATGGCGATGCTGTCCGACATGGGCATCAACGTCGTCGAGGACGAGGAAGCCGAGGAGCAGACGCAGGAAGAGCCCGACAGCGACGGCGATTCCGAAGGCGAGAGCGAAGGCGGCGAGGTTGCCCCGTCGCAGGGCACGCAGCTTGCGACCACCAAGAAGAAAGAACCGACCGACCGTACCGACGATCCCGTGCGCATGTATCTGCGCGAAATGGGTTCTGTCGAGCTCTTGTCGCGCGAAGGCGAAATCGCCATCGCCAAGCGCATCGAGGCCGGCCGCGAAACAATGATCCAGGGCCTCTGTGAGAGCCCGCTGACCTTCCAGGCGCTGATCATCTGGCGCGACGAACTGAACGAAGGCACGACGCTGCTGCGCGAGATCATTGATCTCGAAACCACCTATTCCGGTCCGGAAGCCAAGGCCGCACCGCAGTTCCAGTCGCCTGAAAAGATCGAGGCCGACCGCAAGGCTGCCGAAGAGAAGGAAAAGGTTCGCCGCGCCCGCTTCGGTGGCGGCGAGGACGACGACGTCACCAATGTCGGCGGCGAGGGCATGAACCTCGAGGAAGAGGAAGAAGACGAGGACGAGAGCAACCTGTCGCTCGCCGCGATGGAAGCGGAACTGCGTCCGCAGGTCATGGAAACCCTCGACCAGATCGCCGAAACCTACAAGAAACTGCGCAAGCTGCAGGACCAGCAGGTGGAAGCGCGCCTCTCCGCCTCCGCCACGCTCTCGCCAGCCCAGGAGCGCCGCTACAAGGAGCTCAAGGACGAACTGATCACCGCGGTCAAGTCGCTGTCTCTCAACCAGAACCGCATCGACAGCCTTGTCGAGCAGCTCTACGAGATCAACAAGCGCCTCGTGCAGAACGAAGGCAAGCTGCTGCGTCTCGCCGAGAGCTTCGGCGTCGCCCGCGACGAGTTCCTCAACCAGTATATGGGCGCCGAACTCGATCCGAACTGGATGAAGTCGATCGGCAATCTCTCGGCACGCGGCTGGAAGGAATTCTCCCGTAGCGAGAACCAGACGATCAAGGATCTCCGCCTGGAAATCCAGAATCTGGCGACCGAAACCGGTATCTCGATCTCGGAATTCCGCCGCATCGTGCAGATGGTGCAGAAGGGCGAGCGCGAAGCCCGCATCGCCAAGAAGGAAATGGTGGAAGCCAACCTTCGTCTCGTCATCTCGATCGCCAAGAAGTACACGAACCGTGGCCTGCAGTTCCTCGACCTGATCCAGGAAGGCAATATCGGCCTGATGAAGGCTGTCGACAAGTTCGAGTATCGCCGCGGCTACAAGTTTTCGACTTATGCCACATGGTGGATCCGGCAGGCGATCACCCGCTCGATCGCCGACCAGGCCCGCACCATCCGCATTCCGGTGCATATGATCGAGACGATCAACAAGATCGTCCGCACGTCGCGCCAGATGCTGCACGAGATCGGCCGCGAGCCGACCCCGGAAGAACTGGCCGAAAAGCTCGCCATGCCGCTCGAAAAGGTGCGCAAGGTGCTGAAGATCGCCAAGGAGCCGATCAGCCTCGAAACCCCCGTGGGCGACGAAGAGGATTCGCATCTCGGCGATTTCATCGAGGACAAGAACGCGCTTCTGCCGATCGACGCGGCAATCCAGGCGAACCTGCGCGAGACGACCACGCGCGTGCTCGCTTCGCTCACGCCGCGCGAGGAACGCGTGCTGCGCATGCGCTTCGGCATCGGCATGAACACCGACCACACGCTGGAAGAAGTCGGCCAGCAGTTCTCGGTCACCCGCGAACGTATCCGCCAGATCGAGGCAAAGGCGCTCCGCAAGCTCAAGCACCCCAGCCGGAGCCGCAAGCTCAGAAGCTTCCTGGATAGCTGAGCAATCCACTACGACATCGACGAAAGCGGCCTCCGGGCCGCTTTTTTCATGTGTGATTTGCCGAACAGGCACAGGCGGCGTAAAATCCCTGCGCCGCCCTGCGGGTGGCTTGATGGGAGGATCGCCATGACCACCTATATCCTGTTGCTCAACTGGACCGATCAGGGCGCGCGCAACCTGCGCGAATCGCCCAAGCGCCTGGATGCCGCCAAGAAATCGCTCGAAGCGATGGGGGGTGCGATCCGGGATTTTTACCTGACCATGGGCGAAAGCGACATGGTGGCGATCTGCGAGGCGCCCGATGACGCGGTCATGGCCCGGTTCTGCCTGACTCTCAGCCTAGCGGGTAACGTCAGGAGCCGGACGATGAAGGCGTTTCCGGAATCCGCCTATCGCGAGCTGATCGGGACGATCAACTGAGCGGAGTTGCCGCGCCGCGCCTGAAATTACTTGCGAAATCAACTCGTTATGGTGTTAACGCGCATTCACCATTCTGAACCGATTCTGAACAGCCAGTTCCGAATCCATTCAGCCTCCTCATCCTATTGTCACCTCAACGCTTCAGAGCGGGACGAAAACCAGCCCCTGGAACGTACGAAACAACAGGATTTCAGGAGAGCAAAATGACCTCTATATTCACAAAGATTGCAGTCGCTGCAGCGGTTACCCTTGGCGCATTCGGCGCCACGTCCCAGGCCAATGCCGGCAGCGTCGATGTCATCGTCAAGAACCCGCACGTGGTCGTGAACCCCCGTGTCGTCATCAAGCCCGCGCCGCGCCGTGTGGTTGTCGTCAAGCCGGCGCCTGTTGTCGTGGTCAAGCCGGGATATGGCCGCTGCCAGCCTGGCCTGGCGCTTGCCAAGGCGTCGCGTAACGGCCTCAACAAGGTGGCGATCAGCCGTATCGGCCCGAACCGCGTGACGGTTTCCGGCAAGATCCATGGCGCCTGGGCGAAGATCTCCTTCGCCAACGTCCGCGGCTGCCCGCGCCTGTAACGGCCGGCACGCTCCGGTCCATCTGTCGCCCCCAATTCGCGATGGACCGTCTTCCTCCATGGCTTGCTGCCATGGAGGAAGCAGCGGGCGGACCAAGAAGTTAGGACAGGGCCTGTGAGTGGTGTCTGGCCATGTCCGAGAGCCGGTTTGCTGAAAAGCGAACCGGCTCTTTTACTGTCTATTCGGCGATCGCGAAGGTGACGCTGACATTGACGACGTAGGTATTCTCACCGGCCGCGATCGGCACCGCATCGGCCGCTTCCTTGGCCATCTGCATCCGCATCATCGGCTGCGGATCGGCACCACCGGCGCCTTCGCTGATCTCGACGGCGCGGCCGAGTTTTACGCCCGCGGCGTCGGCGAGCGTCTTGGCCTTGACGGCGGCGTTCTTGACGGCCTCGGTCCGGGCCTCTTCGAGCGCCTTTTCCGGATCGTCGTTGGTGAAGCGGATATCGCCACCCTGGTTGACGCCCGATGTGACCGATTGATCGAGGATCGCGCCGAGCTTGGCGAGGTCACGCACCCGGACGGTCAGGCCGTTGGTGACGGTGTAGCCGTTGAGAATGGGCAGCTTCGGCGTGCCGTCCTCGTTCTGCGGATAGCTGTATTGCGGCTGGATGGCGAGGCCGGACGTCTGCAGATCTCGGTCGGCAATCCCCTGGTCCTTCAGGGCCTTCATGACCGATGTCATGGCGCCATTGTTGATATCGAGCGCCTCGCGCGCGGTCCTGGCCGTCTCGGCCACGCTCAGCGTGACGATGGCGAGATCGGGCACGACCGAGGCATCGCCCTGGCCGGAAACCACGATCACCGGCTCCTTCTTGTCGGAATCATGGGCGGAAGCCATCGATAGCGGCACCGCCACGACGGCGAGGGCGGCGAGAGCGAGACGAAGCGGGTAGGCGGGCATGGTTTTCCCCTTGAGTTGCATGAACATACGTCCTCGCAATCGATTGTGCGCCTTTTGCGGCAGCGGCTTGCCGGCCTCCGATTTTTCCGCTAGAGCCTTCGCCACGTCAATGACCATTGCATCGCGCCCGCACGAGGGCAGAGTGGGCCTGTAGCTCAATGGTTAGAGCCGGCGGCTCATAACCGCTTGGTTGGGGGTTCGAGTCCCTCCGGGCCCACCACCGCTTCCTAGGGATCGCATCGTCCATGCCCGTCTGACGACGGTCCCCGGGCTACATGCCAAATCTAATTTGGCGACCTGACATTACCGCAAACAGACTTTGTTTTCAACCGGTTACCAAAGAATCTTTGGGCAACTGATGAGAATGACTTGTTTTCACATGGGGAATTTGCGCGCGATAAACGGCGTTCGACGGTTGATAAACGGCGTCCAACGCTCGATAACCATTAAATGATTTTTGGGAGAGGCTGGCGCTTTCCACGGCTTTCGCTTTCTCTCGCGCCAACCCGATTTGCCTGCCACCCGTTTCTGGGCAACGGTCTGGTCAACAATTGTGATTCTGGCCCTTTGAGCTCTCACGTGAAGAATTGTTGCTCACAAAATCCAGCACTACTAGCCTACCCGTTTCCCGAAATCCCTTCAAGACAGAGTCTTCCGGCGGGTGGCCCAGATCGGTTGTCGAGGAACCAACAGGATTCCTGCGAGTTCAACATGCTGTCCTCTGTTGCCCGAGAAACGAGGCCGATGAGTTCAATGGGAGGTTCATGTGGCAGAGAAATTCGAAAACGCAAACGGCGGAGCTCCAAACACCGAATTCGAGCGTTCGATCGCGCGCAGTGCGGCTTCCGATGGCTCGTCTTCCGGAACCACGACCAAGACCCCGCCGCTGGTCGATGGTAACGGCAGTGCGCTGAAGCGAGACAAGACAAATGCGGCGGACGACCAACTTAAAGCATTGAAGGCTGAACTCGAGAACCTCAAGCATTCGGTCGCGACGATCGCCACCACGGCGCGGGGAGTGGCGACTGAAAAGGTGGACCTGACAGTCGCCGATGTCGAGGAGGCTTTAAAGCGAAACGTCTTCGCCTCCGTCGGCATCGCCGCGTTGGTCGGCTATCTGTGGGGCAGGACACGTTAAGGCTCATGCCTCGCGACATCGCCCATCCGGTTCGGGAGGTCTCGCGCGGCCGCACATCTGGGCTCGTACTAGCTCCCAAGTTCGCATTCGCCGGCGAGGTCGGCCATTAGCGCTTCAGAGACCTGAGGTCTTGACGCCAGTGGCCCATTGCAGTCATCCATCGAGATGGACCGCTAGATGTGAGCTGATCGAGCAACTTGTTTATCGAGTGTGTTGAGTCACACAGTCTGCATAGCTGGCACGCTAGACGTCCTCCGGGTTAACGAAGGAGGCGCTCCCCGTTCGGGTCGAGCGCCTCCTTCCGTTTCCAGCCCCCTCTCAGTAGGCCCTTCTCCTCAGAGCCGTTCGTAGGTCACACGCCAGCCTTCCTTGGGATCGGCGGGCGTGATCGTGAGCTGATCGTCATCGACCTCGAACTTGCGCTCCATGCGCTGACCGATGAGATTTCGGACAAGCGACGATTCCACCGTGATGGCGAAGGTCCTTTTGGTTTCGTCGACTTCGACTGGGCCATAGTATGCCTCGTAGCCATTTGCCGTGTAGGGCGTCGGTTTTGCGGCGGCGTCCGGGTTCATCGCCTGGACGGAGAGAGTTCCGCCTTGCGAGAAGATGACCTGGCCGGAATAGGGGATTTCGGTCTGCTTGCCGCTCGCGTCGGTGACCTGCAGCGACGTCATGCGCCACGCCCCCATTATCTCGGACTTTCCGTCGTCGGCGAAGGCGGGTGAGGATATGGTCATCGTCAGTGCCATAAGTGCGATCTTGAGGTTTTTCATTCAGTTGTTCCTTCTTGGATGATGGCGTGGATGGTTCAAATCCGTTCGATGCGCACGGGGTATGCGCCGCGAACGAGCAGAGGCTCGAAGTCCCCGTCGAAACGGCCGAGACGGATCAGCCCGTCCCAGCGGTAGTCGTCGTAGAACAGGGCGAGATTGCCCCATGGCTTAAAGTAGCAGAGGTCGCCGGGCCGCTCGTTTCCGAACGGACCGCTGCCTTCCTCGGTCAGCTTGCGAGGCAGATGGACGATCTTCTCGTTCCCACCGAAGTCCTCGATCTGGAGGTCCAAAGGAAGCATCGATGCCAGATCACGTGCCGACGGATTGTCGTAGAGCGTGGCCGTAATCGACAGGTCGTTGAACGTGAACCTGATCCTCACGTCGCTCGGCTCCTGGCTGGCTGGATCGCGACCTTGCTGCCCGCGCACTGCGAAGGGGAAAGTCGCGGCTGCAAGGGCTCCACCCACGATCCTTCGTCGGGTTATAGCCAAGGTGTTCGTCGTCATGGTTCGGGGCCTGTCAAACAGCTTGCGCCGTGGGCCGGAACAGGATTTCGTTGATGTCGACATCGTCAGGCTCGCTCACCGCAAACGCGACTGTCCGGGCGAAGGTGTCCGCGCCGACGGCGATCTGGCTGACAAACTCCTTCGTACCTGCCTGGATGTCCTTCTCGCTGATATGCTCGAGAAGCTCGGTGCTGACCGCGCCGGGCGAGATGATGGTGGTGCGGATGTTGTAGGGCTTCACCTCCTTGCGCAGCCCTTCGGAGAGCGCGCGGACGGCGAACTTGGTGGCGCAGTAGACGGCGGCACCCGGATCGACGACATGGCCGTAGACCGACGAGACATTGATGATGTGGCCGGACTTCCGCGCCTTCATGTGAGGCAGCGCGGCGGCGATGCCATAGAGCACGCCCTTGATGTTGACGTCGATCATGCGGTCCCACTCGTCCACCTTGAGGCGTTCGAGCGGGGCAAGCGGCATTAGTCCGGCATTGTTCAACATGACATCGATGCGGCCGAATTCCTGTACCGCCGTGTCCACCAGGTTCTTGACCTGCTGTCGGTCCGTGACATCGGTCTGAATCGCCCTTGCCTTGTGGCCATTTGCGGTGAGTTCCTCCGCCAGCGCATCGATGCGTTCACGCCGCCGCGCACCAAGTACCACGGCGGCACCTCGCTGGGCGAGATGGCGTGCCGTAGCTGCTCCAAGTCCGCTGCTTGCCCCGGTGATGACGACGACTTTGTTTTCGATTCCTTGAGACATGATGTTCTCCTGTTCGAGATTGTTGAGAGGTCAAACGCGGCGGCCGGCGAGTGCTCCGAACGCGGCGGAGCTCGCAAGAAGGAGGGCGGCGAGAAGGAAAGCGCTCCACCAGCCTGCGATGTCGAAGAGAACGCCACCTGCAAACGCTCCGCCTGCAATGGCCAACTGGATCAAAGCGACCTGGACACCGCCCGCTGCTTCCAACTCACCGGGGACCAACCTCGCCATCCAGGTGTTCCAGGCCACCGGGGTCGGGGTCGAGAAGAATCCCCAGAGCACGAGAAGGACCGCAGTGGCCCACGGTGAAGGCCCGAAGCCGATCAGCAGGAGTGCGATCACGGCGACCGTGCCGGGCAGGCCAATCAGCGCGGCGATCAGGTGTCGGCGCAAAACGAAGCCAATCAGGGACGTTCCAGCCAAACCGCCGAGTCCGACACCCAGAAGCATCAGCGAGAGCGTGTTGACGCCGACCCCGGTGACACCTTCGAGAAACGGACGCAGATAGATCGAAAGGGCGTTCATTCCCATGAAGACGAGACCCGTCGCCGCCATTCCGATCAGGAAGGCGCGATTGCGCAAGAGGCGCAACATCCGGCGGACCGATACGGTCTCAGTCGCGGGCATCTTCGGCAGGACTGCAAACTGCCAGACAAGGGCGACGAGACCGATCGGAACCGTGATCAGGAAGGTGCCGCGCCAGCCGATCAGCCCGCCGAGAAAGCTGCCGAGAGGGGCGGCGATGACGATGGCGAATGCGGTGCCGCCCTGGAGCAGAGCAATGGCCTTGGGCAGGTCCGACTTCGAAGCCAAGCGCGCGAGGATGGCCGTCGAGAGCGACCAGAAGCCGCCGATCGCGACGCCGACGAGCGCCCGGCCCATGAGAAAGACCGCGAAGTTGGGAGCGAGAGCGACGGCCAGACTGGAGAGGACCAGGACCGCGGTGTAGAGCAGGACGACCGCCTTCCGATCGATCTTCGACAAGAGGCCATTGCCGAAGAGGCTGGTGATGACCGCGAAGACGCCCGAGATGGTGATGGCCAATCCCGCCTGTCCTTCCGAAACCGACAGTTCTGCGGCGATCGGGGTCAGGAGGCTGACCGGGAGGAACTCCAATCCGACCAGAAGAAAGGTCAGGAGCGACAGGCAGGTCACGGCCGCCCACGGCGTTTCTGCGGTTTCCGTCGAGACTACGTCATTCGCTGTCAGCTCAATGGCCATTCCGGGCTCTCCTGTGCGGTTGCCGCAACAAATAGCCAAACGGGGTTAGATGGACTAGAAGGTATAATCTGCATGTCGAGGTGAGGGAGATTCAACAATGCGGCGGGACGAGTTCACCGAGATGAGGGCTTTCCTCGAAGTGGCCAGGGAACGGAGCTTCACCCGTGCCGCCGCCAAGCTCGGGCTCACACGCTCGGCGCTCAGTCACACGGTCAGTGCGCTGGAGGAGCGCCTCGGTATTCGGCTTCTTTCCCGCACCACCCGGGATGTCGCCCCCACGGCGGCCGGCGAACGTCTCATTGTGAGCATCCAACCGCACTTTGAAAGTATCGCCGCGGGTCTTAACGCGATCAGTGCGCTGCGCGACAAGCCATCGGGTCAAGTAAGGGTCGTCTGCCCGGACGATGCGGTCGAACTCGTGTTCCGTCCAAAGCTCTCGACCTTCCTGCGGGACTTCCCTGATGTCACGGTGGAGATCATTGTCGACAACGGCTTCACCAACATCGTCGAGCGGCAGTTCGACGCTGGTGTGCGGCTCGGCGAGGCCGTCGCCCGTGATATGGTGGCCGTGCGTATCGGACCTGACGTGTCCTATTCCGTCGTCGCGTCGCCCGACTACCTGAAGCGTCACGAGCCGCTGTCAATCCCGCAGGACCTGACAGGCCACAACTGCGTCAACCTTCGACTTCCAACGTCGGGGGGACTTTATGCCTGGGAGTTCGAGCGGGACGGCCGTGAGTTCAGCGTGCGGGTCGAGGGCCAGCTCACCCTGAGCAACATCGCTCCCGCGATCGACGCTGCATTGGACGGCATCGGTCTTGCCTACGTGCCCACGGACCTCGTCTTGCAGCATGTCGAGCGTGGGCGGCTGCGGCAGGTACTTTCGGACTGGTGCCCGACCTTCCAGGGCTACCACCTCTATTATCCGAGCCGTCGAAATTCCTCGCCAGCCTTCTCGGCATTCGTCGATGCTTTCCGACATAGACAGCGGAAATAGTGTCAGGCCGCGCAGCCCAATGTCTCTTATTGGCGCTTCAGAGACCTGAAGTCTTGGCTCCCGTTGGCCCGAAGCTGCCACGGGAAGACGTCGCTAGCTCCCGATTTGAGGAATCTAACTCGCCAACGATTTAGCAGAAGGTTCCGGATTTATTCGTTCTGCTACATCAGTTTTGGATGAGCCGGATGAGTGTGCCGTCGGGATCGATCAACGCGCCTATGCGCAACCCGCTATTTTCCAGTACAGGTTTATGGACACGGGGTGCGCCCAGGGTGGCTTCTGGGATGTTTGCAGCGAGACAGACGGCGTAAAAATCATCAAGGTCATCAAGCCGGAGGCAGCAGCTGAACCAGCTCGTTGCGGGGTCCAAATCGGGGTGAGGGAAGAACTCAAGATGGATGCTGCCTCGTGTGAGGATCATCCAGCCTCCATCGCGCCAGCTTTCCTGGAACCCCAGACTGGCGAAAAATTGGAAAGTCGCTTCATAGTCGCGCGACGGGAGGTTGGGTGTGGCGTGATCCATGAACGACACTATAAAGTGAGTCGAATTGTCTGCAATTGGCGCGATGGCGACCACCAGCGTTCGCTGATGGCCGCCGATCTCAGAGTTCGATCTGCTCGGCGATCCGCAGCGCGTCGTCGATCTCTATGCCGAGGTAGCGAACTGTGCTTTCCAGTTTCGTGTGCCCGAGGAGGATTTGGACGGCGCGCAGGTTGCCCGTCTTCTTGTAAATCAAGGCTGCCTTCGTTCGCCGCATCGAATGAGTTCCATAGGCGCTCGCTTCGAGCCCAATGCTCCGGACCCATCGGTGAACGATGCGCGCATATTGCCGTGTCGACAAATGAGTTGATTGTCGACGTCTGCCCGGGAACAGATAGCTCCCTCCGGTTCTCTTCACCGACGGCAGCCATGCGGCGAGGGCCGCCTTCGTCTGTTCTGTGACTTCGAACTGGACAGGGCGTCTTGTCTTCTTCTGGATGATCGTAGCCCGGTCCCTGATCGCGCTTCCGGACCAAAGGTCCTCAACTCTCAGTCTGACGAGGTCACACGCGCGGAGCTTGCTGTCGATCGCGAGATTGAACAGGGCCAGTTCCCTGGTTGCGCCGCTCATCTCGAGTCGGACGCGAATTGACCACACGTTCTTGGGCTGAAGCGGTCGCTTCTGACCTACGAGAATACCCTTGTTCCATGGATGACGGGCACGCGGTACATCGGACTCCATGACGGTTCCTCCGCCGCGCCTCCCACCACGTCGCTCCCTATGAGCGTCGACAGAATACCACGACTGGGCGGTTCGTGGCCCAAAGCGGACTCGGAGCTCCCCTGGCGATGCTCTATATTATCATCGGCAGAACACTCAGGCCACTGTCGTCGACAAGTCGATTTAGGCCAGCTCTCAAGAGCACCCTGCGAGGACGGCTGTCACAAGCGCCGATTCAAGGTGGCACAACTGTAGCCGAACCCCGCGGTCCCACCGATGTTCGCTACCTCGCTGGGATCGCTTGCGTCGAGTTTCAGGCAAATGCGTCGGGCACAGCAACGTTCAACTTCGATGCCAGATCGCGCAATCGAGAGGCCGTGCCAGTTGAGAGCGGTATGCCGTCTACCTTCCTTCCAACGGCCAAATCGGAACCGCGTTCGCCAGGTAAATGGACCTTCTCCGTCCCATTCGCTGGCGGAAGAGCAGTGATGGCCGTACCCAGCTCAGTCGCGACCTTGGCGAAGTCGGCGACCGGAAAGAATCCTGGATTGATCACGATCACCATTCCATTGAAGCCGGCATCGCGGTTCTGTGTCAGTGCAGGAGCGATGATAGGATTTGAACCCAGAATGCTTACCAACATCTCGATCATCAAGGAGAGTCCGGAACCCTTTGGACCTGACATTGGCAAGACCGCCTTGACCTTTGCGGGATCGGTCGTGCTAGAGCCATCTTCATCGACACCCCAGCCTTCCGGGATTGTCTTTCCAGAATCCTTGGCGGCCATGATCTTGCCGAGAGCAACGGCGGCGGTCGACATGTCGAGTACGATGGGCCGTGCCGGGTCCGAGGTTGGGACCCCTATCGCTATCGGGTTAGTCGAGACGCCTTCCTTCTTGGAGCCGTGGTAGACCATCAAGGGCTTGGACGCGGACATGACGATGCCGATCTTGCCCGAGAACGTCGCGCGCTCGGCAAAATAACCGATCGCCCCGGCATGGCTCGTTCGCATGATCGAGCATAGGCCAATGCCGAACTTCTCTGCGAGTTCAAGTGCCTTGTCCGTCGCCATTGCCATGCCAGAGGCACCTGGCACCTTGTCTCCGTCGATGACAGCCGTCGCACCTCTCTCCGTCAGATATCGAGGCTCGGCGTGGCCGTGCACAATTCCCCTCTCGACCATCTCAACGTAACGCGGGATGCGGAGAACGCCGTGGGAATCCGCGCCGCGCAGATTCGCCCAGACGAGGAGCTCAGCGGATGTTTTCGCGTACTCGGCGCTAAAACCGCCCGCTTCGAGAAGCGCCCGCGCAAAGTCCTCTAGCGCGACCCGGGAGACGATCGTTTTGCCGCCGCTCATGTCGCGCCCCCGAGTGGCGACGGAAAGAACTTGTCCAGCCAGCCCTTCATCATGGCCTTCGTCCGGGGCGCGTCACTCGGTGCCAGCGGGAAATGAGCCGTGGTGTCAATGAGCATGAGTTCGGTGGGCTGTCCCGCCTTCTCGAACATCCTGATAGATTCCGATGTCGGCGTGATAGTGTCGTTGGCGGTATGGAAAAGAAGAAGAGGACGCGGGGCGATGTTGGCGACGACGTCGTCGGCCCTGAAGTTGTACATGGACCAGGCGGTCTCGACGGGGATTTCCATGATCGCCTTGGGGGATAGGTTCTTGCGCAGGTGCTCCGGAATCGGCACCGCGTCGAACCGTGACATCCAGGCACTTTCACCCGTGTCGCGTTTATGCAGACGTCCTCGCTTGAGAATCCCGGTGAACTTCTCCCACGCTTCCGGCGTCGGGTGCTGCCCGCGGAATTTCCTTTCCCCGTCGCCCCAACCGCACGAAGAGACACAGCAAGCGAACCTCTCATCCGCGCCAGTCGCGTAGACCGACACCGCAGCCCCGAAGCTGTGTCCGGTAATGCCGATCCGTTTGGGATCGACCTCCTCGCGCGAAGCGAGGAAGGTCAGTGCGTTCTTGGCGTCCGCCACCTGGTCGAGGCACCGCACCTGACCGCGCTCACCCTCGCTCTCTCCGCAGCTGCGGAAGTCGAAGCGCAGAGCCACGTATCCGAACGACTCCATCATCTCAGCTTGTATCTGCGCGTGACTCTCGTCTTTCGAGCCAACGAAACCATGGCACACGATGAAGGCGGGCAGCCTCTCGCCGGGTTTGCGGCCATCGGGGACATGCAACACGGCTGACAGCCTCAAGCCGTCGGACATAAATTCGAGTTTTTCCTGCATTGCGGCTTCCTCGGTCTGGATCAGGCGATTTTGGCGAATGGGTGGAAGTACTCGCGCCATTCGAGGGGCGCGGGAGTGCCCCAGACGTTCATGTCGCGGACGTTCCCGGGGCGCTCCAGATTGGTGATGACGTTCGCCACGAAGTCCGCGTCGTCTGCGATATGCGCCATGACGCCCGAGCATTCGATCATCATGCCGCTGGCGTCGGTATAGTAGGCGTATGTGTTGTCGCCCGGCCTATGGCGGCCCGGTCCCCACATCATCTGTTTCCCGTGCCTGTCGAGAATGTCGCCAAGCCGCAGATACTGGTTGAACTCCAGGAATTCGAACGAGACGTGATGCAGGCCCGGACCCGTCCCCTCCACCAGTCCAAGCAGATGGTGCTGCCTGTTGCCGCCATACATCCAGCTCAGACTGTCGTTGACCAGTCGCTCCGACAGGCGCATGCCGGCGATCTGCTCGAGCTGCTTGCGGGTGGCGGCAGGGTTCGGCGTGATGAGGTTGATATGGTCGATCCGATTGGGGCCGACGCCGAGCGTATCGTATCGGCGACCGTAGGTCTTATGGCGGATCGGCGAATGAATCTCGAAGCGAAGTCCCTCCGGTGTCGAGAAGGTGACACCCGCGGCCATGCAGTCCAAGCTCGGGTTTCTCGAGAGTATGGTGCAGCCCGACGCCTCCACGAGAGACGCCGCCTCTTCAACGAGGTCCGCGGTCAGTGCCTCCAAGCCGATCGTATGCGCCGAATTCTCGTTTGAATGCACCAGCACAAGCTCCGCAGCGCGTCCGTTCGAACTTAGCCAAGTCTCGCCGCCGGACCTATGGGTCACGCCAAGGCCCAAGATGTCCGTCGCATCACGAACCACCGCCTCCGGATCGATGACGTTGACCTTCATGTGGCCAACCGCGTGAACGATGTGCGTCATTTCTTCCTCCGAACCTACCTGCTTACCGTTTGAGCCTAGATAGACGATCGATCGCTCGAACGCAAACATAATTTCGAAAATACCGTAAATGTCGAAAATATTACGCGACGCCCACTGTGTTGAGTAGTGTTCCCACGCGAGTGATTTCGACCTCGACCACATCTCCTACTGCGAGAAAACGCGGCGGATGCATGCTCGAGCCGAATCCTTTTGGGGTACCCGTCACGATCACGTCGCCCGGCTCGAGGCGGGTGAACTGGCTGAGGTAGCTGATGAGCCAAGGAACCGGGAACATCATCCGTCTCGTGTTAGCGGATTGCCTCAGCTCGCCGTTCACCCGGGTGGTCAATTCCAACTCGAAAGGGTCCGTTAGCTCGTCCGAGGACACCATCCAAGGGCCGAATCCAGCGGATCGCAAGAAGTTCTTACCCGGAGTGAACTGCGTGGAATGCTTTTGCCAGTCGCGTGCGCTGCCGTCGTTGAAGCAGCTGTATCCGGCGACATGATCGAGCGCCTCGGATTCGGCAATCTTGTGTCCCGGTTGCCCTATGATGACCGCGAGTTCGCCTTCATAGTCGAATTTCTCAGAGACGTCAGGCTTCAGGATCGGCGTCCCATGTCCGGTCTGCGCATTCGCGAAGCGTGTGAACACCACCGGATAGGCCGGCTCGTTTTCGCCGCGCGCGTCTGTCTCACGATAGTTGACTGCGACGCAGATAATCTTGTCGGCATTGGGAATCACCGGGAGCAGGTCCACCTCTTCAAGTCGGAAGTCCGCCTGCAGCCCAGGCAAGTTGTCCAGCGCGTTCCAGTGGGCGGAGATGTGGGTTTTGAGGTCGGGCAGTCCCGTCAGGCGACCGAGGTCGCAGATAGATTCGTCATCGACCATGCAGCCATATCGACTCGATCCTTGACGACTGAAGCTGACATAGCGCATTTCGCTCCTCCTAATAATTTCGAAAATCCGTATATTATCGCAAACATTACCGCAAGCGGTCAGAGGCAGAGATATCGATGTTCCCCTGCAAAACCCGCGGTATGTGCCCGCGTATCGCTTAACGGAGGGACTTGCCATCAGAGCCGACCGCCTCCATTGAACCCTTTGGCGCGCGTCAAGACCAGCCCAGACTCGAAAAGAGCCGCAAGAGACGCCGAGGTTTCCACCTTGTTCAATGACTCAGGACAGGCGAATTTTGTAACTTTGTACTCAGAGGATGAATGATTTTTACGAAAACACTTGAAATTTCGAAAATACGAGAGTAGCTCTGTCAGCCAGGAGGACCCGGCCCACAAAGTCGGGCTGGAAACAAGCGGAGGATCATCATGAGTATTCCTAAGACGATGACGGCGGCGCGTATGCACACGGTCGGTGGCGAGTTGAAGATCGAGACGCTGCCAACACCGACGCCGGGCGATATGGACGTGCTGGTGAGGGTCAAGTCGTGCGGCATAGTTCCAAACCTGGGCAACATTCTCGCCAACTGGACGACCTGGTTTCCGCACATGCCGCTGCCGCCGCTTCCGGCAGTGTTCGGCCTGGACCCCGCTGGTGAGATCGCCGCTGTGGGCAAGGGGGTCCGGAGCCTAAAGGCCGGTGACCGTGTGTACGTAAATCCCGGGAGAAGCTGCGGAACGTGCCGACATTGCCGACACGGCGACCAGATTTCCTGCCGCCACTACGCATTCCAGGGCTACTTTGGCTTCAGCACCGAGGCGCTGCAGACCTTCGACGACTACCCGATTGGTGGACTCAGCGAATACATGGTCGCCCCGGCTTCCGCCGTGGTGACCATTCCCGAGAACATGACATTCGATCAAGCCGCACGGCTGGGCTACATGGGAACTGCTTATTCAGCGCTCAAGAAAGTCAAGGCGGGGCCTGGTGACACCATCCTCGTGAACGGCATCAGCGGCACGCTCGGCATCGGCGGGGCGGTCTTTGGTCTGGCCATGGGCGTAAGCAAAATTCTCGGCACTGGCCGCGACAAGAAGCTTCTCGAAGAAATCAAGGCGTTGGCCCCAAATCGCATCGAGGTGTTCTCAATTGACGATGGAAGTGTGACAGACTTCGCTTTAGCCCACACAGACGGCGAAGGGGTGGATGCATTTATCGACTGCCTCGGCCCCGGCGCAAAACATGAGACTTTCCTGCAGGGGCTTCGCGGCCTGCGCCGCGGTGGCATCGGAGTAGACTGCGGTGCAGTGGCCGGTCCTGTCGCGCTAGATGTTCATTGGCTTATGGATCATAACCAACGGCTATATGGTTCGGCTTGGTTCACCGCCCAGGAGGGGCAGGAGATGGCCGACATGGTTGCCACCGGTGTGGCGGACTTCTCCATTTTGGAGACCCAAGGTTATCCGTTGTCCGATGTCAACAGGGCGATCTCCGGTATTGCCCAGCGTCACGGGGGCTTCTCCAACTACGTGATACATCCTTGAAGATAGGTCCAGCCGTCGCTCGGCCAGCCTTTGCGAACTCAAAGTCATGCGGGAGGTTTTCATGACAGTCAGACGTATCGTCCTCGGCGAGAATTCCGCCGGAAAAGCCGTGGTCATCAGCGATGGGGCGTCGCCGCGCGAGATGGCGATGCAATACACGCCAGGCTTCGTATCGGCTCCCATCTGGACCACGTCCAAGGTGCCCTCCATGCCACACAATGGCACCGACCCGATGGCTTCAGATGGGACATTGCTGCAGCCGCCAGGGGGGTCGACCTTCATGTTGATCACCTTCCCGCCGGACGCGGTCTTCATGTCGCCAGACTTCAAGCCCGAACTGGCGGGCCCCGAGCATGCGAAAGCCGCGCCGGGGATCGCCGAGACGTTCGAAATGGAGAATCCCGGCATGCACAAGACACCGACGCTGGACTATGGCGTCGTGCTTGACGGCCGGATCAGCCTTGAACTCGACGACGGCGTGATTGTGGACCTCAAAGCGGGTGACACCTTCGTTCAGCATGGTGCCCGGCACGCTTGGCGCAATCCGAACGACAAGCCCGCCACCATCGCCGTGGTCCTGCTCGGCGCTCACTGAGGGCGGAAGACTCCATAACACGACGCGGTTGGCCAACACGGCCACCGCGAACGGCAGAGGCATGTCCGCATTCAGCTCAAAACCCAAGGGGAGGAATTCCATCATGAGAGTGACTAGACGCAGAGTACTTGCCGGACTTGGATCAGCAGCCGTCTTGGCGACAGGGTTAGGAGCCCGCGCCGCCGATGATCGAAAGTCCGTCAAGATCGGCTACATCGTTTCCAAGACGGGCGTGAACGCGCCCGGCGCAGGTTCGACCACCATTCCGAACTACGAGCTCTGGGCGGCCGACGTCGCCGCGGCCGGAGGTTTGAAGCTCCCGGACGGCAGCCGCCTGCCGATCGAGGTCGTCGCCTACGACGACCGCTCCACTACTGAGGAAGTCGTTCGCGGCATCGAACGTTTGGCGCGCCAGGACAAGGTCGACTTCATACTTCCGCCTTGGGGAACCGCATTCAATCTCGCGGTCGCTCCGCTCATGGACCGTTTCGGTTATCCGCAGCTCATCGGGACTTCGCTCATTCCGGACGAGATCGATGTTCATTCGAAGTGGAAACGGAGCTTCTGGTTCCTCGGTGCCGCGAGCGATTACGCATCGTCCCTGGCGACGGCGGTGACCGCGGCCGGCGACACCACGAACAAGAAGGTGGCGATCATCTCCGTCGCCGACGGCTTCGGTATCGAGTTGGTCAAGGAGGCTCGCCTGAAACTGCCGGAAGCCGGGCTCGAAATCGTAATGGACAAGTCGTATCCGATCGGCACCCAGGACTTTGCCGGGCTGCTGAACGAGGTCGCGGCGTCGGGCGCTGATGTGTTCATGGCGCTTTCCTATCCGCCGGACAGCTTCGCGATCGCTAAGCAGGCTCGCCTGAACTCGTTCAATCCAAAAGTCTTTTATACCGGGGTCGGCACCAGTTTCCCGATCTACTCCGACATCAACGAGGGCAAAGTCGAAGGCGTGATGAGCCTCGGCGGGATCGACAACTCGCGTCCCGAGATGCAGGCCTATGTCGAACGCCACAAGAAGCTTCTCGGCACTCCGCCGGACTACTGGGCGAGTTCGGTCATCTATACCAGCCTCCAGATACTGCAGCAGGCGATCGAGCGACGGGGTTTGGATCGGGAGGCCGTGACGGAAGAGATCGCGACAGGCAGCTTCGAGACCATCATCGGCGACGTCCAGCTCAAGGACAATCGCATGACGAACCTCTGGCTGCTGGGCCAATGGCAGGGCGGGAAGTTCGTCGGCGTGGGTCCGGCAGATCGCCCAGGAGCGGTGAAGGCCGTAATTCCCAAGCCCGCCTGGGCGTAACCGAAGGACGCTTTGATGGTCACGACCCTCGTCGTTGGACTGGTGCTAGGTGGCACATTCGCGCTGATGGCGCTGGGTCTGACCATTCAGTATGGAGTCGCTCGCATCATGAACCTCGCCTATGGCGAATTCGTGATCGGCGGTTCTTTCCTGACATACCTGGCCGTGTCGGCCGCCGGGCTGAACCCATTCTTGGCGTTCCTGCTCGTCGTCCCCTTGGGCTATCTCGCCTCTTATGTCTGCTACGCCGTCATCATGCGGCCGCTTGAGAGACGGTCGCGGGGAACGGGCAGGCTGGAGGTCGATTCCATTCTTGTCACCTTCGGTCTGATGTTTCTTCTCCAGGGCATCTACCTTTCTTCGTTCGGCAGCGGTTTCACGGGCTACAATTGGCTCGAAGCCCCCGTGGACATCCTGGGCACGAAGATCGCCACAGGACGTCTCGTCGGCGCGCTTCTTGCGGTGGCGATCGGCGGTGGCCTCTACTTGGCGATCCAGAAGACTCGATGGGGCATGGCGATGAGGGCGGTGGCGACGCGGCCGGGCTTCGCACCCCTCGTTGGCATCGACAATGAGCGCCAGGCACGCTCCGCGTTCGCGGTCGGCGGCGCGCTCGCGGCCGCGGGAGGCGTGGTCCTTTCGATGTATCAACCGTTCACTCCGACCGACGGCGTCTTCCTGACGATGAAGGCGCTCGTGGTCGTCATTATGGGCGGGGTGGGCAATCTAGCGGGCGCGATGGCCGCGGGATTCATTCTGGGACTTGTGGAGGCCGGAGTGTCTGCCGCCGTTGATCCCGGCCTGACGCTCGCGGCGACTTACGCGATCTTCCTGGTCGTGCTGCTGTGGCGGCCAAACGGACTGTTCAGTTGAGAGCCGCCATGAAAAACCTTGTCTCCCCCATCGCTCTCCTGCTCATTCTGGCGGCGCTCGCTTTCGTTCCGATGTTGGTCGACGACTACGGCATGGGGCTTGCCATCGGCGTCATGAGCTACGTCGCGTTGTGCTCCAGCTGGGCTTTGTTCTCTGGCCCTACGCGATACGTTTCGCTGGCCACCGTCGCCTTTTTCGGGACAGGGGCGTACACAGTCGCGGTCCTTGCCGATTTCCTGCCGTTCTTCGCGATTTTGATCATAGCGGCCCTCGTGGGGCTTGTGGCCTCGATTGTCGTCGGCTTCGCGACGTTGCGGCTCGCCGGCATCTATTTCGTGATCTTCACGTTCGGGTTGGCAGAAATGGTGCGTCAGTTGCTCACCTGGTACGAAGTGAACATCACGGGCACCTTGGGGCGATACATATTCATTGAGATCGAACCGTACCAAATCTTCTATCTCCTCGTCGCCATTGCGGTTGTAGCGCTGGGTGTACGTTGGTGGATCGATCGCGGGCGGCTTGGATTGGCGGTCCGGGCGATCGGAGACGACGAGGTCGTGGCCCGACACGCCGGGGTGGACGTCACCAGGGTCAAGTTGATCCTCTTCTCCGTCAGTTCGGTGCTCATCACGCTCGTCGGTGCCGTCCAAGCGCCGCGGTGGACCTATGTCGAGCCGAGCATCGTCTTCAACCCGACCATATCGTTCCTCACACTGATCATGGCCCTTCTGGGCGGCGCGTCCCGACTTTGGGGACCAGCCTGCGGGGCCGTCCCGCTGTTCTTCTTGTTCGAATGGCTGTCCGGGAGGTTCCCCGACCATTATTCGATCATCCTGGGCCTGTTGTTTATCGGGATCGTCTTCCTGTTCCCCGAGGGCGTGCTCGCTCGACTCGAGCAGCTTTGGAAGCATTTCGGACATGGAAAGAAATCCGTGACCGTGGCCAGGGAGGTGTCCAATGAACGTCTCGCTTGAGCTTCGGGGGCTCCGCAAGGAGTTTGGTGGGCTAGTCGCAGTCAACAATGTCGACCTTGCCGTCTCAAAGGGTGAGGTTCTCGGGTTGCTCGGACCGAATGGCTCCGGCAAGACCACGGTAATGAATCTGATCTCGGGAGCGCTGACGCCGACTGGCGGAGAGGTGCGACTGCGCGGAGAACCCATCCAGAAATTGGCCGCGCACCGGAGGGCTCGTCTTGGGATTGCCCGCACCTTCCAGCTAGTTCGGCTGGCGCCATCATTGAACGCGAGAGACAACATAGTCCTGTCGCTGGCGTTCGGACGCGATCCTCAGTGGGGTGCACCCGCGCGTCACCGTGCCGAGGCAGCGCTTGCGCTGGTCGGCTTGCCGGGAAGGGGCGACGTCGAGGTCGGCAGCTTCAACTATATCGACCAGAAACGGCTTGAACTGGCGCGGGCGATCGCCGCCAAACCCGACATCCTGCTTCTGGATGAATGGCTCGCCGGGCTGAACCCGACCGAGTTGCGAACGGGTATCGATCTCATATGTTCATTGAAGGAGCAGGGCATGACGATCATCCTTGTCGAACATATCATGGAGGCGGTTCGGGAAATTTGCCCTCGGTGCGTTGTGATGAGCGCTGGCGTCAAGATCGCCGACGGCTTGACTTCGGAGGTGCTGACTGACCCACAGGTGGTCGCTGCTTATCTGGGAGATTTCGACTATGCTTGACGCGAGGAACCTTTCGGTCCGCTACGGCAAGCACCTCGCGCTCAATGACGTGTCGATCAAAGTTGGCCACGGCGAATGCGTGGTTATCCTCGGAGCCAACGGAGCCGGGAAAAGTACTCTGCTGCGCGGGCTGACATCCATGGTGCCGATCGCAAGTGAAGGAGACGTCCTCTTCCTCGACCGACACATTGGCGGGATTGCACCCCAGAAGGTCGTGGAAATCGGCATCGCGCACGTCCCGGAGGGACGAGGCGTGTTCACGGAAATGACGGTCGACGAAAACCTGAGGCTCGGTGCGAATCCGAGGCGCGCGCGTGAGGGCGCGGAGGGACGGCGCAAGGAGGTGCTGGCTCTCTTCCCCCGTTTGGCCGAGCGCCAGCGTCAGCGTGTCGGTACCATGTCAGGCGGTGAACAACAGATGGTGGCGGTCGCGCGCGCGCTGATGTCGAAGCCGGACCTCCTTTTGCTCGACGAGCCCAGTCTCGGTCTTGCCCCCATCGTCGTCGGCGAACTCTTCCAGGCGTTGAAGCGCGTCCGTGACAGCGGCATGTCAATGCTGGTGGTCGAACAGAACGTGCGCGCCAGTCTGTCGATCGCGAGCCGTGGTTATCTTTTGGAGGCGGGTCGCATCGTCGGAGAGGGGGCAGCGAACACGCTTATGGATGATCCCGGTGTCAGAAAGGCCTTCCTCGGCCACTGAGTGGAGAGTTCAGAGACGTCGAGACATGCGATATGCCGATGACCAGATAGTGGAATGAGAGCATGAAGAAAATTGATTTCAAGCAGCTCGCAGATGGTGATTTCCAGGTGGTGGTCGTCGGATTAGGTCCGGTCGGCATCACCCTCTGCAATCTGCTCGGCGGCATGGGCGTTTCCGTCTTGGGAATCGACGCGCGCGATGACGTCTTTGCTCTGCCGCGCGCGATCGGGATGGATCACGAGGTGATGAGGGTCTTCCAGGGTATCGGTGTCGCTGACGAACTCGTTAACGTGGTCGGCGAGTACAAAGACTCTGAGTACCGCGCCGCTGACGGCACCTTGCTCCGGAAATTCATCTCGCCATCCGCTCCTCATCGGCAGGGATGGCCGGCCTACCTGACCTTTGTGCAGCCTCCACTGGAGCGAATCCTGCGAGAGAAAGCGAGCAGCTTGCCCACGGTCACCATATTGACCGGTGTTGAGGTCGCCGCGCTCGACGAGCCTGATGAACCGCGCCTGTCGCTTCGCGAGATGAGCACTGGGGAGACCACTTCGGTGAGCGCGACTTACGTCGTCGGTTGCGATGGCGGCAACAGCTTCATCCGGAGGACGCTCGACATAGGGTTCGAAGACCTTGTCTTCGACCAGCCCTGGCTGGTGATCGACGTGGTCCTGGGCGAGGAAGATGTCGATCTTCCGCAAACGAACGTGCAATTCTGCAATCCGGCAAGACCTCATACCTTCGTGGTGCTGCCCGGAAATTTGCGCAGATGGGAGTTCATGCTGCTCCCCGGCGAGACTGCGGAAGAGGTCAATCACCCAGAACGAATCTGGGAATTGTTGTCGCCTTGGCTCAAGCCCGGGCAAGCCGAAATCTGGCGCTCCGCCACCTACCGATTCCATGCGTTGGTCGCAGAGTCGTGGCGGTCCGGAAACGTGTTTCTTGCGGGCGACGCATGCCACATGACGCCGCCGTTTCTCGCGCAGGGAATGGTTCAGGGCATCAAGGATGCTTCAAATCTTGGCTGGAAGATCGCCCGTGCGCTGAAAGGCGGACCCTCGAAGCTTCTCGACACCTACGAAGACGAGCGCAGGCCGTTGGTCCACAAAGTCATCTCGATCACCAAAGGATTGGGCGAAGTGATATGCGAAATCGACGAGGAGCGCGCGCGCACGAGGAACACGGCGATGATGGCTCTCGTCGCTGAAGGGAAGGGCACCGTCGTAAGGCAGAGCCTCTTTCCCCCGATCTCGGACGGCATGATCGGGCGTCTTGCGAACGGTCAGCCCGCGAAGGGAGCCGGAGAAGCGTGCCCGCAGCCCCGTGTCTTGGTTGATGGCAGGCTCGTCCTGTTGGATGACCTGCTGGGGCACGATTTCGCGCTTCTCTTCAGGCAGATGGAGGTGAACGCTTCGCTACGTGACCGGGCAAAGCAGCTCGGCGTGACGCTCTTCGAGTTCGGTGGCCAGTATGGCTATGAGGAGGAGGATCACGTACTTGAAGACTGGCTATTGGAGCGTGACGCTCGATCGGTACTCGTCCGTCCTGATCGCGTCGCCTTTGGATGTGCGTCGGGAGCCGACGAGTTGACGTTCCTCCTCGATCAGCTTGCGGAATGGAGTGGCCACTCCAGCTTTCATGGGGCCGGAGCCAGACGGGCCGGATGATCGGCTCGGATCAAGGAACCTGTATCGTCACTTCCGGCGAGGTCCCTGGCCACCTCGACAAGCAGCTGTCGCGCCCACTTGTGTAGCCCCGACCGATGGGTCCTTTCGGTCCAGTACATGTCGATTTCAATTGGGATATGGATTGGAAATGGCCGGACGGCGAGGCAGTCGGCGTACACGCTCGCCAAACGGTGGGGGATCGTCGCCACGAGATCGGTGTCTTCAAGCATGAGCTCCAAACTGTCGTGGCTTGGGACGATCAGGTGCGGCCGCAGTTCGATGCCGTTGACACGAAGGGCGTCGAGATAGAGCGCCTGCCATTGTCCATTGTGGGTCACCGTGACGTGAGACGCTACGGCGTATCTCTCCAGTGTCAGTTCGCCCTCGGACAACGGGTTCGATCTGTCCATCAGGCACGCGTAGTGGTCCGTGAACATGCGTCGCCGGAAGTATCCGTCACCAAGAATCTTCACCGGGCCGAGGACGAGGTCGGCTGCATTTTCCCTCAGCTGCTGCTTTCCGTTGACAGCGGATTCAAGGAGAACCAATGCGACATGTGGCGCAGACGCTCGCAGGGCGTGGAGGTATCTCGGCATGAGGAGAAACCGTTCGTGATGATTGCACGAAACAATGACTCTTCCTTCTGCCGTTGTTGGATCGAATTCCTCAGGGATCGCCATAGCGCGCATGCGGTTCACGATTTCGCGGGCGCTCGAAACCAGATCGCGGCATTTCTCAGTTTCGGTGAGTTGGTTTCCCTGGCGCACGAAAAGCGGGTCGGAAAACGCACGGCGGAGCCGATCGACCGTATAGCTGATCGTCGATTGGCTGACTTCCATCGCAAGTGACGTTTTCGAGAACGATCCAGTATCGGAGACCGTCACGAGGACCTCCAGCGATCTCAAGTCAACCTGAGCCAACTCTTCGTTCAGCACGACGAAACCCCCATCTAACTATTCGATGACCTACATCGTATCCATCTAATTGGCGCAAGGTAAGTCAGTTGCTAAAGAAAGAGAACTATACAGCGCTTGGGAGGGCAGAATGGGAGCAGAACTCGTTCAAGATCACGACATCGACGCAATTCGTGTGATTTCCGATGTATCCTTCGGCGACCTGCTTACCGACCCATACCCTGCGTTCCGACGTGCGCGCGAGATCGCTCCGATCGTTCGGCTCGACGCAGCCAACATCCTCATCGCCACCCGTTTCGAAGACATCATGGCGATCGAGCGGGACCCTGATACCTTCTCTTCCGAAAATCCCCAATCCCTGGTCAACAAAGTGATGGGGCATACGATGATGAGAAAGGACGGCGCGGCCCACGCTGTCGAGCGCAAGGCCGTCGATCCAGCGCTGCGGCCGGGCGTGGTCAAGTCCTGCTGGGGACCTCGCTTCGAAGCTTTGTTTGAAGAAATCATGCGCGATTTCGAGGGGAACGGAGAGGCAGACCTGTTCACGGCGCTCGCCGAACCCATGGCGGGACGGGCGCTCGTCGAAGTGCTTGGCTTTCAAGGCGTCGGGTGGAAGGACATGGCCCGTTGGTCGCAGGCCCTGATCGACGGCGCTGGCAACTACTCCAACGATCCTGAAATCTCGCGACTTGCCATGGAGGCCGCGGGCGAGGTGGAGGAGGCGATTGACCGTGTTTTGCCGTATCACGAGAAAAACCCGAATAGCTCGGTCCTCTCGTCGATGATCCACGCCGAGCAGCCGCATGACAAGGCGCAGATGTACGCGAACATAAAGGTCGCGATCGGAGGTGGGGTAAACGAACCTCGCGACTCCATCCTGACCATGGTGCTGGGCCTTCTGGAAAATCCGGACCAGCTCGAACGGGTTAAGTCGGACCCCAATCTGTGGCCCGCGGCGTTCGAAGAGGCGGTGAGGTGGATTTCTCCTATCGGGATGTATCCGCGACGGGTGGCCAAGGACACCGTCTTTTCCGGTGTCCAACTGAGGGAAGGGCAACAGATCGGTCTCTGCGTGAGCGCCGCGAACCGCGATGCGGCCCGCTTCGACGACCCGGACCGTTTCGATGTGTTCCGCGAAAAGAAGTCTCATCTTGCTTTCGGTGCAGGCTCGCATTTCTGCGCGGGGACATGGGTGGCTCGCCACATGGTCGGCAGACTTGTGGTCCCCAAGCTGTTTGAGCGGCTGCCGAACCTTCGCTTGAATGACCGCGATGCGGTGCAAATCCGTGGCTGGGTCTTCCGCGGCCCCACCACGCTCCCGGTAGCCTGGGATATTTGAGGAATGAAGAAAATGCCAAGTATCGACTTCATCCTCCCGGACGGGAGGAGGCGCAGCTGCGCGGCCGCTGAAACCATGAACCTCATGGAGGTGGCACTGAAAAACTCCATCCCCGGCATCATCGCCGAGTGCAACGGCTCGGCAGCTTGCGCGACCTGCCACGTCATAATCGAAGACCCCGCTGGCGCGCTCGATCCAGTTTCCGACCACGAGAACGACATGCTCGACTTCACGGCCGCCCCGCGCGAACCTGGCAGCCGCCTGAGCTGTCAGATTATGGTGGACGCTCGCCTCGACGGCGCGACCGTCCGGGTGCCGGCCGCGACATGACGCTCATGGACAGGCGGATCGTCATCGTCGGAGCGGGGCAGGCAGGCTTCGCCGCCGCGGCGAAACTGCGCAAGGAGGGCTTTGCCGGGGCTGTCACGCTTGTGGGTATGGAGTCGACGATGCCCTATCAGCGGCCGCCACTGAGCAAGGCATATTTGCTGGGCAAGATTGAGCCGGAGCGTCTGTTGCTGCGCGACGAGGTCTTCTATCTCAACAACAATATTGAAGTCCTGACTGGCGAACGGGTGGTTGCCATCGACCGGGCCGCGAAAATCGCCCGCACGGATACGCGCGGCCTGCCTTACGATCAACTGATCCTCGCCACAGGCGCGCGTCCCGCGCGGCTTCCGGCGCGGATGACGGACGGCATCGACAACGTCTTCCATCTGCGCACAAAGGAAGATGCCGATCACCTGCGTCCGATTCTTCGCGGGTCCACTCGGCTGCTTGTCATAGGGGGCGGCTACGTGGGACTTGAGGTGGCTGCGGCCGCGCGGCAATCGGGTGCCGATGTCGCACTGGTGGAGGCGGCTCCACGCATATTAAACCGTGTAGCGGCGGAGCCGACTGCGGCGTTTTTCCGGACGCTGCATCGATCCCACGGTGTGCGGTTGTTCGAAGGCGCTGGCTTGGTGAGCCTATTGAACACAGGCGGCGCGGTGGCGGCCGAACTGACCGATGGCACGGAACTTCTCGTCGACGCCGTTGTCGTGGGCGTTGGTGTGCGTCCGAACACCGAGATTGCCGAAGAGGCGGGATTGACGACAGTCAACGGAATCGCGGTCAACCCCCTCGGCCAGACCTCCGACCCATGTGTTTGGGCGGCAGGTGATTGTGCCTGCTTCGAATACCGGGGCGAGACGCTCCGCATCGAGTCGGTGCCGCATGCAATCGACCAGGCAGAACATGTGGCGCTCAATATTCTTGGAGCACGGCGGCCGTATCAACCCCGGCCATGGTTCTGGTCGGATCAGTATGGGTCGAAGCTTCAGATCGCTGGGTTGAACCGGGGATTCGATCGCGTGGAAACATCGAATTCCGGCGCGCTGGGCAATCTCACGGTCCACTATTTCCAGCGCGACGAACTTGTCTCGGTCGATTGCGTTAACGATGCGCGGGGCTTCATGTCCGCCCGGCGTGAACTCGAAGCCAAGGGCTGAACGAACGCCATCGCAGTCGGCGTCCTGTGCGACCGGAGTCTTGAGTGGCGCGATCCGTCATTCTTTCGCGCTGGCTCGGCGTTTGGCGGGCACATGGTCTTCGAACAAGTGACCGGCGAATTCGACGACATTGGCTGTCGTCTCGCGTATGTGGGCCTCGATCAGATCGAGCGCCTCGGGCAGGCGGTCCAACGCGGCGTCCATGATTGCCTTGTGCTCAACATCCTTCGGACGCCATTGAGTCCGGAATTGGGAGGACATCCGCCGGTAGCGATGGGCGCGCTCGAAGAGCTTCTGCCGGATTCCAAGGAGGACCGGCGAACCGCAGGCGCTGACGAGGGCATAATGGAAGTCTTCATGCAGCCCACTCCACGTGGGGTCAAGATAGTATTGATCTCCCAAGCGAGTCTGGAGGCGGTCCATGCGGTGATAACTGGCGAGAATTCCGGCCTCCCAGGCATCGTCTCCCTTGTCAATCGAGTGTCGCAGAACCTCGCGCTCAAGAAGCACGCGTGCGTTGGTGAGGTCTTGGAGGTCGGCGATCGAAACAGGCGCGACGACGAACCCTCGCTGCCCTTCAGCTACGACCAACTGTTCGGCCGCAAGCCTGGAGAGCGCCTCACGAAGAGTCGAAAAGCTCACTTCGTAGCGGTCTCTCAATGCTTCGAATCGTAGCCTCTCTCCGGGCTGGAGCGCGCAGCCCAAAATATCCTCGCGAAGCCGCTGAAGGACGTCTCCTGCGCGCGTCTCGCCTCTGGGCTTTATCGAGTCAATCATGGGTCCTCCAACCTCGTACTGTCGGCAACGTGTGGCCACCTCGAACGTGCGACCACCCTTATCACGGCTTATGACAGCAAAACAGCAGAATTACGAAATTATTCCGTTTTGACGTAATATTGTCCGTCCAGGTCAAATGGAGGCGAAGAGGTTGTTCGCGACGCAGTCCTTGTATTCATTCGTTTGGTAGATTGCCGACCCTCCGGCCAACTCCAGCGTTCGATCAGTCTTGGTCACGGTTACGGCTCGGTCCCTCAAGGCTGGATCGACGATGCCATCGAGCTCTGAAGCAGGTTACAACGCCATGGCAGCTATTGACGCATCGGAGCCATGAGGTCTTGGCTCCTGTTGGCCCCAACGTACGAGACGTCGTTGACGCGGGGTGGAAGCCTGAAGTCCAAATCAGTAACGGTACTGCCAGGATTCCACGGGAGCGACAGAGATGGTCAGTCGGTATTCAGCGCCTTCATGACCATATGGCTATCGACATATTGGACCATGCTGGCAATCTTGCCGTCCCGAACTTCGTACAGGTGAGCGAAGCTTGCCGTCATCGACTTTCCGGTCGCCTTGTAGGTGCCGGAATAGACGCCGAAGGCAGCAACACGGTCACCATCCTCCATGTAGGTGTGAACGTCGGCGCGATAGCCGATCCACTCGGTACCAAGCCGGTGAAACACGCCGGCGACGATCGATTTGGGTCCCACATAGGTACCAGCATAGGGGAAGCCTTCGGCTTCCGTCCACGTCGCATCGGGTGCCAGGGCCGCAAGCAGATTGCGGCCGTTGTCTTCCGACGAGCCCTCATAGGTGGCCCGGATGATTTCGAGATTAGCGCCCATGGCGATCAGCCCCACTTCATTTCGCCAGTGGCGACCTTCGAGCCGATATCGAGCGCGACGCCCATGCCGAGGCCGGGGAAACGTGTCTCCATGGCGGCCTTCAGAGCTGCAGAGTCCTTGGCCTTGGCCAGTTCTTCCTCGAAGGCCTTCAGGTAGGCGATAGTATGTTCCACACCCGAAAGGTCGGTCTTGGCGTCGGGTGTCATGTGTCCGGCGACAACGACAGCCGGCATGCGCGCGGCGAGCTTTTCGAGATTGGCAACCCAGGCGGCGCGCAGTTCCGCGCTTTTGGTGTCTGCTGTCCAGACGTGGACGCCGTTGAAGATCATCACGCCGCCGAACACGGCATTCAGCGAAGGAACGAAGAGATAGCGACGATTGGCCAGGCCTTCCGCATCGACAATCTCGATGGTCTCGCCATCAACCGTCAACGTCTTTCCGTCAAAGGCTTCCGGCATGACGATGTCAGCCAGGGTCTGGGGACCGTTTTCCTTGAGCTGCGGGCCCCAGACGGCCAGTTTCTTTTCGACGCTCGCCTTGATCGCATCGACCGTCGCCGATGCGGCGATCACCTTGGCATCGGGGAAAGCTGCCTTGATCGGGCCGAGGCCGAAGTAATAGTCCGGATCGGACTGGCTGATGTAAATCGTGGTCAGCTTTTTGTCCGTGGCCTTGATAGCGTCGGCAAGCGCCTTGCCATCGGGCAGCGTGAAGCCGCCATCAATCAGCACGGCTTCGTTCGCGCCGGAAACCAGCACGGGCGCGCGGAAGAAGCCATTCTGCCCTGCAGGGAAATGCTTCCAAGTGAGGCTGCCTGCTGCGTGGCCGAGGCCTGCGGGTGCAAATACGGCAGTCGCGCCAGCGGCGAGGGTGGTTTTCATGATGGTTCTCCTGGTGAACATGGTCCTGGTGCCCTGTCTTGGTTTATCATCGGGTTATGCTTTGATCGGATGGCTATTGCGAACGAAGCCCGCGGATGAAGCGCTTGCGTTGGACAGCCTGGCGAGGAGATCGCCGCCGCCGAACAGGTCCTGCGCCTTGAGCAAAGTCCGGCGCGCGCCGTCGTCCGCGATCAATCCCGGTACGCCATTGACTGCGAACTCCCGCATCAGGGCGCGCGCCGAGGCCACGCGCTCTCGGTTGGCGGCCAGCAGTTCGGCATCTGGAGAAGCGAGGCGAGAGGCTGCCGATCCAAGTCCGACACTGCCCAGCACGCTCTGCAGTTCGGAAATATCCGTCACATCGCGGCCCGAAACATAGCGCGCCTCCTGGAAGAACCGGAGCGCATCGAGTTCGTGTTGCCCGGCGGTCAGGGCAACGGCAGTCAGTGCCAGTGTGGCGGGACCAGAATCCAGCATGCCGCCTTTTGCCAGAACCTGGCTCCGGTAGGCATCGGTAAACCGCTGCCCCGTCAGGCTCCCAATGCGCTGGTCGTTTGACCAGGCGAAGGCGGCGAACTGTTCGTCCATCGCCCTAGCGCCGGAATCGGAAAACAGACCGGTCGGGGCGAGCGTGATTGCCAGATCAGGTGCGGCGGCGAGCTGCGCGAGCAGCGGAGATGCGCCATAGCACCAGCCGCAAAGGGGATCGAAGAGATAGATGATGTGGGTCTTGCCAGTCATGTCGGCTCCTTCTTGAGCCATAGATGACATGAGCCGATTGGAACGAGAAGACCGATAAAAATGACAGAATGTATGCTAGAGACTGACAATAAAATCGGAGGGTACCATGCAGGAAGCGACCAATCTCAATCGGCTGGCCTATTTCGTGGCCGTCGTCGACGCGGGATCGTTCACCAAAGCTGCGGAATACTTGGGCATCACCAAGGCGGTTGTCAGCCAGCAGGTCGCGAAGCTTGAGCAAGAGGTCGGCACCACCTTGCTGATGCGCACGACACGGCGGGTGCAGGCAACCGAAGCCGGGCGGTTGTTTCACGCCCGGTGCGTCTCGATCCTGCGCGAGGCGGAGGATGCCCTGGGAGAGTTGGCGCAAGGCAGGACGGAACCCAAGGGCCTTCTGAGGATCACCGCCCCCTACGACTACGGCACCTCGGTCGTCGTACCCTTGGTCGCCGCCTTCAGCCGACGCTATAACGATTGCAAGGTGGAGCTGAACCTCAGCGACAAGATGGTTGATCTGGTTGCCGATAACATGGACCTTGCCATTCGCGTCGGCTGGCTGGCTGATTCCAGCATGCAGGCACGACGGATCGGCTCGTTCCGCCAACTCCTGGTGGGATCGCAATCCTTCGCCGAGGAGATAGCGGCACTGAGCGAACCGTTTGACTGCACGCCTCTGCCCTTCGTAGCCAACAACGCTTTGAGAGAGCCGCTTACATGGACATTCACTCGGAGCGATGGAGACGTCAGGAGCGTCCGCTTTAACGCGGACATCTCGATCAATACCACGCCAGCGGTCATGGAGGCGGTCCGGCAAGGCGCAGGTCTATCGGTCCTTCCAGATTTTCTCGCGACCTCTGGCCTATTGGCCGGGGACCTCATCCCCGTCCTGCCTGAATGGCAACTGCCATCCGGCGGCGTTTACACAGTCTACCCTGCGGCGCGATTTCGTCCGCCCAAAGTGTCCGTGTTTGTCGACATGCTGATCGCGGCTTTGAAGGTGTGACGTTATCGAATGTCGTGTCAACGACCGGAAATTGACGTCGGATGTTGTTGTGAACTCGGGCAAGGCTGCGGAGCGGTGTCCCGCTCAGGCACGTTGCGGTTGATCGATCACCTCTGCCGCCGCCGAGATCGACTTCAGGAATGCAACTTACATGCCGGAACGGGTGCCCCCTCGATCAAGAGATTGACCGCCGCAGGCTGCGGGAAGTGATAAGACCTCGGTATGCCGTCGACCTAAGGGATCAAGCGCCGCATCGAGTTGATTTCGTTTTGGCTGTTACTCGCGGATTGGCGCGGTGAAGTCGCTGCCGTCGTTATCGCTGCCACTGGACATTGACATGCTCGTAATGGCGCATTTCGGTGATCTCACTGATGAAGGGGCGAATGAGGGCCAAGAATGGCGGGAAGTGGGGCCCTTTGCGAAAGCCTTCCAGATGATCCTCCGTTGATGTCCAATGGATTCGCAAGATTAAGCTGAGCGGTTCTTCCACACAGCGGGTAAGATCATATCCCAAACATTGTGGCGCGGCGCGCAGATGCTCCGTCGCAGCGCTATATGCCTCGATCAGCTCGTCAGGCGTATGTTCTTTCATCTGGTAACGAATGTATTCGACTGTCATTGAAGTTCCCCAGTTGAAACACCATAATCATGAACAATTCTCTAGTCACTGCAATGGCTTACCTCGACGTAAGGGGTGTGCCACCAGATCACGTCTCCATACCTTGGCTGTGCTACGGAGGACCGTAATGAGGAAACATCGATGGAATTTGACAAGCTGCACGACTGCCCTGTCATGGACACGATTCATGCGATCGGGGGCAAATGGAAACCGCGCATTTATGGCATCTACGAAACGGAGCGGCCACATTCGGCGAACTAAGTCGTGCCGTGGGAATCTCCGAGAAGGTGCTGCATGAGAACCTCCGTGCCTTGCA
The DNA here is from genome assembly GCF_964254105.1 of Rhizobium sp. LjRoot254. Lineage (NCBI taxonomy): Bacteria > Pseudomonadati > Pseudomonadota > Alphaproteobacteria > Hyphomicrobiales > Rhizobiaceae > Rhizobium > Rhizobium sp. LjRoot254. Next base: position 914,515 of record NZ_CAXUSM020000001.1, read on the forward strand.
GCGCGACGGCCTGATATCGCGTACGCCCTTCAAGGAAGGGTCAGTCGAATTCGTCGAATATCAATACACCGATTATGGTCGAACGTTGGTCCCAGTTTTGAATGCCGTGGGTAATTGGGGCGTTCTGCATAGGGCAAGATCGACATGAGTTCACAGACGCTTTGAGGGAAGTCCGTCGAAATTGCCACAACATTTGCTGCTCATTTTCTGTCCGGGCCTTTCCACAGCCCCGGTTTTCGCTGATCCAAGCGAAGAAGTGCCTGCCTCGGCGAACTGCGTCTGCGATGGAAACGGAACCTTTGAAAAGGGCGAAGGGTTATCCGCCACACCGTTGCAGGAGACATTAGCGATGTACATCGTTGTTGGCGGGACGGGCCACGTCGGCTCCGCCGTGGCGCAGACATTGCTCGACGAAGGCGAAGCCGTCACCGTCGTCACGCGAAACTCTGAGAAGGCCGATGCATGGCGACGGCGGGGCGCGGAGGTCGCCCTCGCCGACGTCCACGACGTGACGTCGCTGCGTGAGGTATTCCGCCATGGAAAGCGAGCCTTCCTACTGAACCCGAACGCTGACGTGTCGAGGGATACGGATCGGGAGGAGCGTGAGACCGTGCGCTGCCTGCTCGCGGCGATCGAAGGGTCCGGGCTGGAGAAGGTGGTGGCGGAATCCACCATGGGCGCGCAGCCGGGCGAGGAACTCGGCGATCTCAACGTCCTTTACGAACTCGAAGTGGGCCTGACGAACCAGCCGATTCCTGCCAGTGTCATCCGTGCAGCATACTACTACAGCAACTGGGATACGATGGTGGGACCTGTCATGAAGGATGGGGTGCTATCGACCATGCTTCCTGCTGACCTCACGCTCCCGATGGTCGCACCGGAGGATTTGGGACGGGTGGCAGCCCGGCTCCTGCAGGAGCCGATCGAACAGGCCGGCACACGCCCTGTCGAGGGGCCAAAACGGTATTCCCCCAACGATGTCGCCGCAGCCTTCGCCGCTGCCCTCGGCCGAGCTGTTCGCGTCAATGTGATCCCGCGCGAAAACTGGGATGACGCATATCGCTGTTTGGGCTTCTCCGACGCTGCGGCTCGCTCATATGCAAGGATGACGGCTCTCACTGCCGATGGTCCGGAATATCCTGAGAATTCAATTCGAGGATCGATTTCGCTCCAGACCTACATAGGCGAGCTGGTTCGCGACTTCTCCTAAAGCTTTGCAGCGTCGTAGGATCGAAGTTTATCGGTGATCATCACCCGCGGCGCTCGCCCCTGGCTCTTCAAAAGCTTGCGCATCAGGCGATTGGCCGCCTTTGGCATTTCGGCGACTTTGCACCAGCACCTCCAGAACAAATCCGTCCTGGTCAACGGCGCGCCACAGCCAGAGTGCTTCTCGCCTCGAATCGAAATGACGGCCTCATCGAGGTGCCACGTGTCTCCAAGCTGGGCGGATGAGCGACGACGGATGTCTTTGGCGAAATGCCGGCCGAACTTTTCCGCCCAAAGCCGGACCGCCTGGGGAGAGACAATGATTCCCCGAGCCGCCAGCAAGTCCTCGACCATCCGAAGGCTGAGAGGAAACCGGAAATAGAGCCAAACGGCGTGAGCAATGATTCCAGCGGGAAAGCGACGGCAGCGATACAGGGATCACGGTCTGTCATCCGCCCGCCATCGCACATCAAATTCCACATTCCGTTAAGTTGACGATGCCCCACAGGCGCACCTATTGTAAGTCAATACCATACACACTGTCTAAATCGTATGTCTTGTGTGATCAACCAATTCTGCGTAGCGAACTCACATGGAATGCGCCATGAAAGGAACCACATGCATCACCTATCTGTTCGATCCTCATTGCGGTTGGTGCTACGGTGCCTCAACGGCCATCAAAACACTATCCGACCAGCCAGACCTGACTGTTGAGTTGATGCCGACGGGCCTGTTTGCCAACCACGATGCGCTACGATGGACGACAATTTTGCAGCCTACACCTGGGCAAATGACCAGCGCATTGCCAAACTGACCGGTCAAACTTTCACCGAGGATTACCGCAACAAGGTTTTGGCAGACCGCACGGCACGGCTGAATTCCGGCGCAGCGACGCTAGCCCTGACTGCGGTTGCCGAAACCGCACCCTAGCGTGAGATTGATGCGTTGCGGGCAATTCAAAGCGCCCGTTACATCCAAGGCCGCGACATAACCGCTACCGCTACACTGGTGCAAGTGCTTCAAGAACCGTCGCTGATTGAGGCCCGCCAGCCTGTTGCAGGCCGCCGGACCAGAATTGCTTGAAACCAATCGTGCGCAGGTGGAGTCGGCCTAAACCTTGATGCGCCGCTTTGGCGCGGACGGTGTCCCGGGCTTGGTGGTGGACGATGGGCAGGGCCGGCGTCTGATCACATCCAGCGGGATATTCGGCGATAAGAATCTAGTCACTAAACTGTCCCGTGCCGAGGCGGCTGTCAGGGCGCACCTTTTACCCACGCAAGCCTACAAACACCTTCACAACTAACCGGAGAAACCAAATGAAACTCAGACTTTTCGCAAGCGCCGTAGCTGTTGCCACCGCATTATCGACCCTGCCCGCCTTGGCCGACGAAGCGACAGAGGCCGCAAACCTGCAACTCGTCACCACTGCCTATCAGACACTATTTGGCGACCATGACATGACGGCGCTCGAGAAATACTTCCGCGAGGATTACATCCAGCACAACCCGATGGCTCCAACTAGCCGCGCAGGATTGAAAAAATTCCTGACTGACATCGGCATTGAGAAAGGCCCGAAAACCACGTTGACGTTTCTAAGGACCGCAGCTGATGGAGACTTGGTCTGGCTTTATTCGACGTCAAATTTTGGCCAGGGCGACATGGCGGTTATCGACATCTTCCGCGTCCAAGACGGCATGATTGCAGAGCACTGGGATGTGATGCAGGCCGTGCCTGCAACGACTGCCAGCGGCAACTCCTTTTCCGGCGACCTGAAGTAAGCGCTGCGTTGGGCCAGAGTGCAAGTTCTGGCCCACCTCGCCCCGCGTCCTGACATCGACGCCACGTGCGTTGTCACGGTAATTGTTGGTGAATCCGGCGACGGGAAGCGATGAGGTCAAGACCTAACCGAACGCCACCTCTGAAGCGGTCCGTCGGACATCCTGACGGCGATGTCTGTGAGTTCTTCCTTTGGCTCCGAGCAAGATGTCAATCTCGACCTTGTCGCGGCCGTACTGTCTCAAAAGCCTTCTGGCCTGGTGGTGAGTAACACAGTATTTTCTGACTAGGTAGTCTTCGGTGATCTCGTTTCGGATATCAGAAGTGGCCATGACAATCTCCATGTCACGATAACTGGCATTGTCCCCAGGGGTTCCGAAAAGAGGCTGTTCGCCGTACCGCAGCGCCTGTCGAGATTAGATGAACGTGCCAGAAGATGAGCGCTTCAAGTTAGACGGCGAGACAAATGGCGGCAAAAGTGCAATCACAGAGCCGCCTGTCCGCGCAATATCATTACGTGGGGGAGTGCATAAATTGGCATTCCCCTGTTGCGAGCAACTGGGGCACGATTGCAGGTCTCGAATTGCCCGGGAAATCGGGTGGGGTAGGGCGGTGACGTTGCATATAGACCATTCATCGACGGGTTGCCGAATTGGCCGCCCCTGCCCATCAGAGAGTTGAGGTGTTGACGCATAATGGCCCAAAGCTGCCATCGCCGTCGGGAACCTGTCGGGATTTCAGATCAACTCTTGACCTTACCAGCGTTGGAAACACCATATCTTCTCATGTCCCAACGACAGGAGATTTGACCGTGTACGAATTCGACATCCCCGACATGAGCTGCGGTCATTGCGTAGGCACAGTCACCCAAGCGATCAAGTCGATCGACCCGACGGCTGTCGCCAATATCGACCTGAGCAAGCGTAAGGCGACCGTAGAGACCAAAGCCGATCCCGGCATCATCGGCGCGGCGCTTGACGAAGCAGGCTACCCGGCGACCTACAAGGCCGCGTGATTGCGGGTTGAGGGCGGGCCGTTCCCGGCCCGCTTACCTGTATCCGCGGAGAACCGCATAGCGTTCGATCTGGTCGGCCGACAGGACGCGGGCCATCTCGATATGCGCCAACAAGTGCGCGGTCCTGAGCTTCGCCCTCAGGGCCTCGATCTCCGAAACCCGAGCCATGAGTTCCGCCTCCACGATGTCGCCAACCCGGAACCTTGATTCAAGCTCCGCCTCCTTCACGACGACCCGTTCGCCGATCTGCTTCGCTTCGCGCCGCATGGCATTGCGCATCTTTCGCGTCCGCTCGATCTGCTCGGCGGACAGGTCCAGCTCGGCCGCCATGTCCAGGACATGGGTCGGTCCAGGCATCCCATTCAATTCAGCGGACTTGGCAAGTCCCCAACCCCCGCCGCGCAGCAACTCGTCGATATCCTCCTTTGAAAGCGCCTTGATCTCGCGCGTCTGCTCCCCGGCGTAAGGCGGGGAGTGGATATGCTCATGATGGCTTTCCCCGGCCAGCGCCGGATCGCTCGAGAGGATGGCGGCCATGATCAGAATTAAGGGCTTTGGCATCGAAGGTCTCCGTTTCAACCGCATATTGAACGCCATGGCAGCCCTGTGACATGATAGCTGTCATGTCGTCTAAACTGTTCACCAACCTTCCTCGCGCGGTGCGGGTCTTCGCGCCGGGTGCCGTCGTTTTCCACCGCGGCGACCCGGTCGAGCGACTTTACGTCGTTAGAAGCGGAACCATCAGGCTCCTGCGTCATCAGGAAGACGGGCATCCGGTCGTCCTCCAGCGGGCTTCCCGAGGCGACATCCTAGCCGAAGCGTCCGTAGTCTCCGCACACTACCACTGCGACGCCATCGCTTTGACGGAAGCAGTAACCGAAGCCTTCGCCGTCCCGGACATCCGTCGGCTCCTCGATACCGACATCGGTTTCTGCCGCGCCTGGGCCGCAAGCATGTCGAACCAGCTTCAAGTCGCCAGACGCAGGGCCGAACTCATGTCACTCCGGACTGTGTCCGAGCGGCTCGACTTCTGGCTCGTCTGGAATGAAGTCGGCATGCCGAAGAAGGGATCGTGGAAGGACGCTGCCGAGGAGATGGGCGTGTCGCCGGAGGCGCTCTACCGGGAAATCTCGGCTCGCGGGAGGCGGGCGTCGAACCCTCGACAGAGGACCTGAAAAATCTTCGACGTGCCGCTTGACCTTACCATTGTTGGAAGGATTATCTACATGTGCAGTTAGTGAAAGGGACCTCCCATGACTGCACTCAAGAAAACTGAAGAACGAGACTTCGACACCTCCTGGGCTGAGTTCGGCATCGACGGCATGACCTGCGCCTCTTGCGTTCGCCGGGTCGAGAAGGCGATCGCCGCCGCTCCCGGGGTCCAGGCCGCCAACGTGAACCTCGCCACGGAGCGGGCCACGGTCAGCTTCAGCGACCCGGCGGCTGCCGACGCGGTGCTCAAGGCGATTACGAAAGCGGGCTACGAGCCGAGGATCGAGACCCGCGAACTTCGGATCGAAGGCATGACCTGCGCATCCTGTGTTCGCCGTGTCGAGAAGGCGCTTGCCGCCGTCCCTGGCGTGCTGGACGCCTCCGTCAACCTCGCGACCGAGAAGGCCACCGTTCGTTTCACCGGCGGCGACGTCGCCGCGCTCGAAGACGCGGTCCGCAAGGGCGGATACGAGGTCATCCATCCGCGCGACGAGGCGGGGGCGACGGCCGAACCTGACCGCAAGGCCGAGGAGTTGAAGAAGCTCGGCCTTGCGTTGGCGTTCGCCGCCGTGTTCACGCTGCCATTGTTCGTGTTGGAGATGGGATCGCACTTCGTTCCCGCCATCGATGTCTGGGTGATGGAGCATATCGGCATGGAGGAGAACCGCTACCTCCAGTTCGCGCTCGCCTCGCTCGTCCTCTTCGGACCGGGCCTGCGCTTCTTCCAGAAAGGCGTGCCGAACCTCCTGCGCTGGACGCCTGATATGAATTCGCTGGTGGTTCTGGGCACGACGGCCGCGTGGGGATATTCGGTCATCACGACCTTCTTCCCCGACCTGCTGCCGGAAGGCACAGAGAACGTCTATTACGAGGCGGCGGCCGTCATCGTGACGCTGATCCTGCTCGGGCGCTTCCTCGAGGCGCGCGCGAAGGGCAAGACCAGCCAGGCGATCAAGCACCTGGTCGGATTGCAGCCCAAGACGGCCTACGTCGAGCGTGACGGAGGGTTCGTCGAGGTCCCCGTGGCGAACGTCCGCCGCAACGACATCGTCCGCATTCGGCCGGGCGAGAAGGTCCCCGTCGACGGCACGGTTCTCGATGGTGAATCCTATGTCGACGAGTCCATGATCACGGGCGAACCCGTTCCGGTGAAGAAGGCGGTCGGTTCAGAAGTGGTGGGCGGTACGATCAACAAGACGGGATCGTTCACCTTCCGGGCGACCAAGATCGGCGGCGACACGCTGCTCGCCCAGATCATCCGCATGGTCGAGGCGGCGCAGGGGTCTAAGCTGCCGATTCAGGCGCTGGTCGACAAGGTGACGGGATGGTTCCTCCCCGCTGTCATGGCGGCTGCTGCCGTTACCTTCGTCGCATGGCTGACGTTCGGTCCGGACCACGCGCTGACCTATGCGCTCGTCAACGCCGTCGCGGTTCTGATCATCGCCTGCCCATGCGCCATGGGTCTCGCCACCCCGACTTCGATCATGGTCGGCACTGGGCGCGCCGCCGAGTTCGGCATCCTGTTCCGCAAGGGCGAGGCGCTGCAGAGCCTGCGTGAAGTAGACGTCGTGGCACTGGATAAGACGGGGACCCTGACCAAGGGCAGGCCCGAGCTGACCGACTTCGACGTCGCCGAGGGTTTCGACAAGACCGAGGTCCTGCGCCTGGTCGCGAGTGTCGAAGCTCATTCAGAGCACCCGATCGCCGAAGCCATCGTCGCAGGGGCCAAGGACCAGGACATCGGTACGGCGACCGTCACCGGGTTCGAGGCCGAGCCGGGCTTCGGCGTCAGCGGAACCGTTGGAGGCCACAAAGTCTTAGTTGGTGCCGACCGGGCGATGACTGCGGCGGGCATCGACGTCTCCGGCTTCGCGGCTCGCGCCGAAGAACTGGGGCGTCTCGGACGCTCGCCTCTCTACGCGGCCGTCGACGGCAGGCTCGCCGCAGTGATTGCGGTCGCGGACCCGATCAAGGAATCGACTCCCGAGGCGATCAAAGCCCTCCATGCCCTCGGCTTGAAGGTGGCGATGATCACGGGCGACAACGGCCACACCGCCAGCGCTGTCGCAGCACAGCTCGGCATCGACGAGGTCGTCGCCGAGGTGCTGCCTGACGGCAAGGTCGACGCCGTCAAGCGGCTCCGCGAAGGCGGCAGGAAGGTCGCCTTCATCGGCGACGGCATCAACGACGCGCCGGCGCTGACCGAAGCGGATGTGGGTCTCGCCGTCGGAACCGGAACCGACATCGCGATCGAGAGCGCCGATGTCGTCCTGATGTCCGGGGAGTTGACCGGGGTGCCGCGCGCCATCGCGCTCAGCCACGCGACGATCCGCAACATAAAGCAGAACCTGTTCTGGGCGTTCGCCTACAACGTGGTCCTGATCCCCGTGGCCGCGGGCGTGCTCTATCCCTTGAACGGCACCTTGCTGTCGCCCGTCCTGGCGGCAGCGGCGATGGGCATGTCGAGCGTCTTCGTCCTTGCGAACGCGCTCAGATTGCGGACCTTCAGGACCGTTTGAAATTCTCACGCCCGCGCCACAGATCGGCGCGGGCCGCCACATCCAAGGAGACGAAGATGAACATCGGAGAAGCAAGCAAGGCGAGCGGGGTCTCGTCGAAGATGATCCGGTACTACGAGCAGATCGGGCTCATCAAGCCCGCCCACCGAACCGGTTCGAGCTACCGGACCTATACCGATAACGACATCCATACGCTGCGCTTCGTGCGCCGGGCGCGGGACCTCGGTTTCTCGGTCGAGCAGATGAAGACCTTGCTCGCCCTTTGGCGCGACCGCTCGCGGGCCAGCGCCGACGTCAAGGCGATAGCACTGGAGCAAGTCGCCGAACTCGAGCGGAAGGCCGCGGCAATCGCCGAGATGACCAGCACCCTCAAGCACCTCGTCAACAACTGCCATGGCGATCATAGACCCGACTGTCCGATCATCGAGGGCTTCGCCGAGGGGAAAGGCAAAGTCGACGCCACACCCGCCAAGGAAGGACGCAAGTTCGGAGTCGCGGCGCTCTAAGGTATCTCAGCTCCATCATCACGTAGGCAGGGAATCCATGTCCGCCCATTCAACGCCCCATCATCCTCCCGAATTGTTTCAGTCGCGCCCCGCGGCTCGCATGGGTGCCGTCAGAAGCGAGCTTCTGCGTATGGCCGCCGTCGCGGTTCTAGCAGGCAATTTCGTTCTCGGGACCTACGAAAGAAGCCCCGTCCACACGGCCCTCATCGGCGGCTATCTGGCGGTGACGCTGTTGTCGCTGTTCCTCACGATCAGGCTTCCGGCCGCGGGTTGGCGGCGACCCCTGTTCGTGCTCCTGGACGCCGTGGCCATCCTTCACATGCTCTACATGCACGTCGGGCAGGGGCCGCTCGACCACGAGAATGCCCTGACTCCGCCCGGGCTGGTCGTCACGTTCATCCTCCTCATCAACGCAGCCCTCTCGTTCGACGAGAAACTGGTCGGGTGGTTTTCCGGCCTGGTCTTCGCAGGTTGGGTCTCCATCATCGCGGTCGCCACGGCCGACTCCGGACTCGGAATCTCGGAAGCGCTTCTGGATGCGGACGTGCAGCGCGAACTCGGGCTGGCTGTGAGCTTCGGCGTCACGGCGCTCGCCGTCTACGCGATTGTGCGGGACAACGTCCAAAGAGCCGACGAGGCCGCGGCCGCGCGGAGACGGGGGAGCAACCTCGCGCGCTTCTTCTCGCCGACTGTGGTCGACCAGCTCGCCGACGGCGACGACCTGCGGCTCGAGCGTCGGAACATCGCGGTCATGTTCGTCGATCTCAGGGGGGTCACCAGCTTCGCCGAGTCCGCTTCGTCGGACGAGTTGCGACACATGCTGGCCGAATTCAGGGACATCGTCTCAGAGGTCGTCGTACGGCACGGCGGCGCGGTGGACAAATACCTTGGCGACGGGGTGATGGCGGTGTTCGGACATCCCGCTCCTCGCGAGGACGACGCCGATCGGGCGCTCGCTTGCGCGCTCGAATTGGTCGCGGCGCTCGACGATTGGCGCGCACGCGAAGCCTCCGCGGGCCGCCCGGCCTTGAAGGCGGGGATAGGTCTGCACGCGGGAACCGCCATGGCTGGCGTCCTGAAGGCGGGATGCCACAGCGAGCACACGGTGCTCGGCGATGTCGTGAACGTCGCGCAGCGACTTCAGGCCGTGTCGAAGTCCGTCGGCGCGACCCTCGTAGTCTCCGAAGACCTCAAGTCCGCTGCGAAGACGGCCGGCGCGGCTGCGCCCTGGCGTGACGCCAAGTCGGTGGCCATACCGGGAAGAAGGCTGCCTCTGGACATCGCCTATGTTTGAGACGTCGCTCGCGACGGCCGAGAAGCGGGCTTGCTCGATTTTCCGACAGCTCGCTCGCTATTTCTTAACTCCTGCCACCGAAGCTGGACCGCTAGGTTCCAAAGCTACATAGGTCAGCATGCCGGATGTCTATACCAAGCTCCAGATCGCGCTCCATTGGGTCATCGTCCTGATGATCCCGATCCAGTACCTCACGGGCGGAAGCATCGAGCGCACCCACCACGCGGTTCACATGGGCGTCGATCCCGCGTTCTGGGACATCGTGCAGCACAAGGTCCACAACTACTGTGGGATGGCGATAGGCACGCTGATGGGTCTGAGGTTGATCGTACGACTCCGACGTCCGAAGGCGGTTCCGCAAAGGTGCATGATGGGCCTCGCGGCACGTGCTCTGCACTGGGCGTTCTACGCGGCGATAATTGGTCAGGCTTCGCTTGGCTTCGTCGCGAGCTATTTGTGGTTCGGTGTCGCCCCGTTGCATGTCGCGGGAGCCTGGATCATCCTCTGCATGGTCGTACTGCACGTTGCCGCCGCCTTTTGGCACGCGCTAGTGAAAAGGGATGACGTCCTGGACAGGATGCTGCCCGCGAGGAGCGGAAACGAGGAAGCGTTGCCGCCGCGCTGACCGGATAAAATCGGATGCGTGGTGTTGACCTTGCCACGCTGGCAAGGTCTAGGTTTCCCGCCTCCAGAGCCGCCGCATCGACGCGTCGGCGCGAATCGCCCTGACGCGGAGGAGCCGAGATGTTCATTCAACCGATCGACTACCTGCTTGCCGCATGGTTCGTCCTCGCCGCCCTAAGCACGGTCTATGTCGCCGTCGACCAGTACCGGAACAATCCCGAGCCGGCGGTGATGAAGTGGGGCTTCATCCTGGTGACGCTCTACCTCGGTCCGGTCGGCCTGCTGCTTTACGTGCTGGCCGACAAGGAGCCGCGCCCAGACACCCATGAGGAGTTTATCAAACCACTCTCGAAGCAGGGCATCGGCAGCACGATCCACTGCGTCGCGGGCGACGCGACGGGCATCATCATCGCCGCCGTGATCACGGCGGTGCTTGGCTTGCCGATGTGGCTCGACATCATCGTCGAGTATGTCACGGGTTTCGCCGTGGGGCTCTTCATCTTCCAGGCGCTGTTCATGCGGAATATGATGGGTGGCACGTACTGGGAGAACGTCCGCTCGTCCTTCATGCCGGAGTTCATCAGCATGAACGCCATGATGGCGGGCATGATCCCGGTGATGTCGCTCTTGATGATGGGCCGCGACATGCGGGCGATGTGGCCGGGCGAAATGCTGTTCTGGGCCGTGATGGCGCTCGGTATCGGCACAGGCTTCGTGCTCGCCTATCCTTTCAACGTCTGGCTGGTCGCCAAGGGCATGAAGCACGGTCTCATGACTGAACGGGACGAAGAAAAGTCGTCCGGATACGATACGCATGCCCATCACGGCATGCAGGCCTCCCAAGGTCACGAGGGGCACGGCCACGGCGCATCGCAAGCGAAACATGACCACGCCTCGATGGCGGCGAAGCTCGGTCCGGCACGCGCGCCGACGAGGACGCAGGTCGCCTCGATGGCGGGGTTCACCACGGTTCTGCTTCTTGCCGGCTTCGCCTATCCGTTTACGCAGGTGAACATGGGACTGAGCGCCCATGAGGTCGGCTGCAAGATCATGGCCCCCGGAATGATCATGGGTTTCGACACGCCCGGCGACGCGATGCGCGACATGGCCGCCGTCGATCCGCGCGACGTCGCGTTTCAGGCTCCGGCGGACGCAAAGGGCGGTCAGGTTCTCGCGCCACGGGTCGAGAACGGCGTGAAGGTGTTCGACCTAACTGCCTCGGTCATCCGATGGCCGATCCTCGCCGGGCAGACGGTCGAGGCCTATGCCTTCAACAACCAGGTCCCGGGTCCCACGCTGCGTGTCACCGAGGGCGACCGCGTCCGCATCAATGTCACCAACAACCTGCCGGAAAGCACCACCGTGCATTGGCACGGCCTGATCCTGCCGAACGAAATGGACGGCCCGGCCCACATCACGCAGGAGCCGATCGAGCCGGGCCAGACCTTCATCTACGAATACACGGTCGGCCAGCATGGGACCTATTTCTATCACACCCACGACCATGTCGATCGCCAGCAGGCGCTAGGTCTCTACGGTGCCCTCATCATCGATCCCAAGGACCCCACGACCGAGGTCAGTGCCGACCTCGAATACTCGATCCAGCTCCAGGAGTGGCTCAAGCGGCAATGGCTGACCTTCCCGGCCATGCCGATGGAAGGGGCCATGCCGAACTACTTCACCATCAACGGCAAATCCTACCCGGCGACCGAGACGATTCCCATGAAGGTCGGTCAAACCATCAAGGTGCGCTTCATCGGTTCGCACACGATGGCCATCCACCCGATGCACATCCATGGTGGCCCGTTCGAAGTGGTGGCTGTCGACGGCGAGACGCTGCAGCCCTCGGCGCGGTACAAAGCGGACACGGTCAACGTCGGCCCCGGCCAGCGCTATGACGTGGTCTGGAAGGCGGAGAGGCCGGGCAAGTGGCTCGTTCACTGCCACATCCCTCACCATACGACGAACAACAACGTCGAGGAGAAGGGCGGCGGCGGCCTGATGCTCGTGATCGACGTCAGGGCATGAGCAGGCTGGGCAGCGTATTAACCGTGGATGGAAACAGACGCTTCGGGCCGGCCGCCAACATTCGGTCTCAATTGACAGGCTAACTCGGTGTGCTATCCAGAGGAAATGGGAAACGTGGTTCGAATCGCATTCTTGAAAATGCTGGTTCTTTTGCGGCTGGCGATCGTGGCATCGCTGGCGCTTTATACGTTGCCCAATGCCACCTTCGCGATGCACGGTGAAGAGGTGCAGGCCGTCGCAATGACGATGGATGTGGCTCAAGCCGAACATGCCTCGATGGATGCATCTGCCGATCACCATGATCACGGGGTTTCCGAGGATTTCGCGAAGAAAGATCAGAAGCAGGACCAGCAGAATTGCTGCACCGACTTCTGCATCAGCCTCGCCATCATGGCCGACGCGCCCGAGTTCAGCCTGCCGAGTCGTGCCACCGTCCGCCACTTCCTGAACGACGGCTTCGTCTTCGGCCAACTGCAATCCCTGCACCGTCCCCCCAGTATCCGCGCATGAACGAACGCCGCTGTGCGGCTCGCCGGGCGTAATTCGTCTTCCGAATTCGCCCTGTTCAGACCCATGCTCGGATTCCACAATGAGACACCTGTTGTCGGTGGCCATCCTGCCGTTGATCCTCGGCGGATGCGCGTCCACCTATCCATCGAAGGTCACGGCCTCCAGAGACCCTTCGGACCCAAGCGCCGAAGTCTTCTCCACGCACCACCATAACCCGATCGCGGGCTACCAGCACCGCGACCCCGTCGATCCCAGGCCGTGGCGCAAGCTGAATGACGACGCCGCTTCCGAAGGGAGCGACGCATCATGAAGGGACTTGCGATATCAGGGGCACTCGGCGCAGCACTTCTTCTGGCCGGCTGCGCGTCGAACGAATTCACCGCCACGGATGCCGGGTTCTCTTCGGCCCAGGGTAAGAGCGCGGTCTTGTCCAAGGAAACCGTGTGGATACAGAGCCGGGCCGAGGCCGAACGCGTGGAGGCGCGCGTCAAGACGCTGCTCGCTCAGTCCAAGGCGGTGGACGCGGAAACAGCGGTGCAAATCGCGCTGCTCAACAACAAGGGGCTTCAGGCCGCCTACGCCGACCTCGGCGACGCCGGAACCGACGTCTGGCAGTCGACGCTCCTCGTCAACCCGACCATGGCGGTCGGCCTGACGGGCATCGGCACGCCCGGCCTCGAAGCCTATCGAGCGATCGAAGGCACGCTCGCGGTCAACGTTCTGGCTCTCGCCACCCGCGAGAAGACGATCAAGGTGGCCAAGGTTCGCTTCGAGCAGGCGCAGCTAAACGCCGCACTCAAGACGCTGGAACTGGCCGCCAATACGAGGCGGGCCTGGGTCAACGCGGTCGCCGCCCGCGAAGGCGTGGTCCAGCTTGGTCAAGCGCAGATCGCCGCCGACGCGGCGTCGCAGTTAGCATTTGAGTTGGGCAAAGCGGGTTCAATGACCAAGGGCTCGCAGGCACGCGAGCACGCCTTCAACGCCGAACTCGCTGGCCAGGCGGCGCAGGCGCGGTTGGCGGAAAGGCTCGCCAAGGAGGAACTCACACGGTTGATGGGTCTTTGGGGTGACGATGTCGCCTACAAGCTCCCGAACCGCCTGCCTTCGCTCCCCAAAAAGCTGATCGCCAACGAGATCGTTGAGGCCCAGGCGCTTGCCCACCGTGTCGATCTTCAGGTCGCGAAGCTCGAACTCGAGGCGAACGCCAAATCCTACGGTTTGACGGAAGCGACGCGCTTCGTGACCGATCTCGAAATCATTTCCGGGTTCGAAACCGAACGTGAGAAAGAAGATGGCAAGGTCAAGAAGGATACCGGCTACTCCAAGGAGTTGGAATTCGTCATTCCGATCTTCGACAGCGGCAAGGCGCGGATGCGCAAGGCGGAACTCGCCTATATGCGGGCGGCCAACCAGCTCGCCGAGAAGGCGGTCAACGTCCGCTCGGAATCACGATCGGCCTATGAGGCCTATCGATCGAGCTACGACATCGCCCGCCACTACCGCAACAGTCTTGTGCCGCTGAGGAACACGATCGAGCAGCAGTCGCTGCTCACCTACAACGGCATGATCACCAACACGTTCGAGCTTCTGACGGACAGCCGCGAGAAAGTGAACGCCCAACAGCTCTCCATCAACGCCGAGCGCGACTTCTGGCTCGCGGCGGCGAACCTGACGGCGGCCGTCTATGGCGGCGGCGCGGGTTCCGCCCCTGCCGAGGCCACGTCGTCCGCACCTTCGAACGAAGGCGGCGGGCACTGAGAAAGGAACCTAACAATGTTTAGCAGAAGACAAATCCTGGGCGCGGGCGCGGCACTGGTTTCCAGTTCCGCCTGGGCTGCCACGACCAATATGGGCCTTCCGGAAGCTGCCATCATGGACAAGGCCTCCACACAAGGTCCGCTACACCCGAAATCGGGGCCCGACTATCAACCCATCGTGACGCTCAATGGCTGGACGCTGCCCTTCCGTATGAACAACGGCGTCAAGGAGTTCCACCTCGTCGCCGAGCCTGTTCAGCGTGAGATGGCGGAGGGCATGACGGCGAACCTCTGGGGCTATAACGGCCAGTCCCCCGGCCCAACCATAGAGGCAGTCGAAGGCGACCGGGTTCGCATCTTCGTCACCAACAAGCTGCCGGAGCACACCACCGTCCACTGGCATGGCATGCTCGTGCCGTCGGGCATGGACGGGGTGGGCGGCGTTAGCCAGCCGCATATCCCGGTCGGTAAGACCTTCGTCTACGAGTTCGATCTCGTGAAGTCGGGCACCTTCATGTACCACCCGCATTCCGACGAGATGGTGCAGATGGCGATGGGCATGATGGGCCTTTTCATCATCCATCCCAAGGACCCGAAGTTCATGCCGGTGGACCGGGACTTCGCCTTCCTGCTCAGCGCTTTCGATATCGATCCCGGCACCTATGTGCCGAGGGTGATGGAGATGACGGACTTCAATCTCTGGACCTGGAACAGCCGGGTGTTTCCGGGCATCGATCCACTCGTGGTTTCGAAGAACGACAAGGTCCGGGTCCGCGTCGGCAACCTCACCATGACCAACCATCCGATCCACATGCACGGCTACGACTTCGAGGTCACCTGCACGGATGGCGGCTGGGTTCGGCCCGAGGCTCGCTGGCCGGAAGTCTCCATCGACATCCCGGTCGGCGCGATGCGGGCTTACGAGTTCGATGCCAAGTATCTCGGCGACTGGGCGATCCACTGCCACAAGTCGCATCATACGATGAACGCGATGGGCCACGACGTGCCGACCTTCATTGGCGTCGACAAATCCAAGGTCGCCGAGAAGATCAGGAAGCTCCAGCCCGAATACATGCCGATGGGTACCAAGGGCATGGCCGACATGGGCGAGATGGAGATGGAAATCCCCGAGAACACCGTTCCGATGATGACCGGCTGGGGACCGCACGGCCCCATCGAGATGGGCGGCATGTTCTCGGTCGTGAAGGTCCGGGAGGGAATCTCCGCGGACGATTACAGCGATCCGGGCTGGTACGAGAACCCGCCCGGAACGCAGGCCTGGGAATGGACGGGCTCGCTTCCCGACCATTCCAAGGCGACAGACGCCAAGACCCAGGTGACTCCCAAGGACACCGTCAAGCAATCTCACGAAAACCATCAGTGAAAGGAAACACGATGAAGAAGTATCTCATGGCAATGGCGCTCGCCGCTCTCGCAACGACGGCTCTGGCCTCCGGCACCCACGAAGGCGGTCACGACAAGGTGTCGCTGGCCGGGGAGCCGGGCAAGAAGTCCAAGGTCACCCAGACCATCCAGGTCACGATGAAGGAAACGGAAGACGGCAAGATGCTCTACATGCCCGCTTCCGTCCAGGTGAAGGAGGGCCAGACCGTCCGCTTCGCGATCCGAAACGGCGGCGAGACCGACCACGAGTTTGTCCTCGATACCCAGGACGAGATCATGGAGCACAAGAAGGTCATGGAGAAGTTCCCCGAGATGGAGCACGACGACCCGAATTCGGTGCGCCTCGCGCCTGGCAAGACGGGCGAGATCATCTGGAAGTTCACGAAATCCGGAACACTCACCTTCGCCTGCCTGATCCCCGGCCATTACGAAGCCGGCATGCGCGGCGACGTCAGCGTCACTGCCAAGAAATAACCCCGAAGCAAGGAGCATTGAAATGCGCAAGATTATCAAAATGGCGGTCGCCACCACCCTCATGCTGGCCCTGGCCGGAACCTCGTTCGCGGCCGAGTTCACCAAAGGCAAGATCAAGAAGCTCGATGAGAAGGCCGGGAAGGTCACCATCATCCACGAGGAACTCAAGAACCTTGAAATGCCAGCTATGACCATGGTGTTCCGCATCGGCAAGGGCGTCGACGCGGCCAAGCTCAAGGAAGGCGCGGACATCGAGTTCGTCGCCGACCGCGTCAAGGGCAAGATCACCGTCACCGAAGTCAAGTAACTTACATCAGAGCGTCAGAAGCTTCCCGGGTTCCAGTCGAACCGGGAGGAGGAGAGCGCGGGGCCGTGTGAGCGGCGGCTTTGGGAGAAGCCGACCAACTGGCGGCGAAATCCGTTGGCCCCCCTGCGCGCTTGTTGCCCGGAAGACATCATATCTTCCGGGCATCCTCAGCTGGCACTGATCGCATTAAGAAAGGAACCTCATCATGAACAAGACTGTCATAACCGTTGTAAGCATGGCCATTGCCATGGTCGCTACGCCCCTACTAGCCAACGATCTTTCGGGCAATGGAGCGTACCATCCCCCGGAAGGGTTCAAAATACGCTACATCTCGAGCCTCAAGTTCGGCGAGCGCTCAGAGATCGTGAGGAGGGCCAGCGACGAATACCTTCGGCAATTGCATGTCCAGATCGCCGCCGACTCCACAGTCGTCGATGAGTTGCGATCCCATCACGTCTCCATCAAGAGCGTCATCGGTTCCAGGAGCACGATGTCCGGCACCACGGTCTATTACGTGAAGTGACGGGAGGCGTGCGGTGACGGATATCGCTGATGAGGCAGGGCAACGGCCGGCTGGAGGGCTACGGGTCGAACTGCTCCGCTTCGTCGCGCTCGCGATCCTGATCGGCAACCTCGTGCTCGGGGCGGATCACGGCGCGTCCATTCAGACCGCCGTGATCGTCGCCTATCTCGCCGTCAGCGCGGCTTCCGCGCTGACGGTCCTGTTCGGAGTGGCCTCTCGCTGGATGCGAACCGGGTTCGTCGCGCTCGACGCGTTGGCGGTCGCCCTCGTGCTTTATGCGCAGTTGCTCCAGGCCCCCGTCGATCACACCCATAACCTCACCACGACAGGGCTCGTGGTGGCGTTCATTCTGCTCAACCATGTTGGCCTTTCCTCGGATCGCAAACTCGTTCTCGTCTTCTCGTCGATCGTGATCGTGTCGTGGATCGGATTTTTGGCGGCGATGGCGATCCGCCATGAAGGTACGGAACCCCGTGCCGTGATCGGAGCCTTTCTCAATCGCGACCTCGGACTCGCGGCCAGCTTCGCGTTCACGGCGTTCGCCGTCTATGTGGTCGCTCGTGACCACGGACATACACGTGAACATGCGCAGACGTCGGCGCGCCGACGCAACAACCTGGCCCGGTTCCTCTCTCCGCACGTCGTTTCCCAGATAGAGGACGCCAGTCCGGCACTGCGGATGGAACGGCGGCGCGCGGCGATCATGTTCGTTGACCTCCGCGGGTTCACGTCATTCGCCGAGTCCGCGACGTCCAAGGAACTCACATACGTGCTTTCCCGCTATAGGGCGATCACCTCCGCCATCATCACGCGGCACGGGGGAACCGTGGACAAGTTCATCGGCGACGGCGTGATGGCAGTATTCGGGCATGTCGCTCCAGGTCCCGATGACGCTGAGAAGGCGCTAGCCTGCGCGCTCGATCTTGTCGACGCATTGGCGGGCTGGAAGCGGACCAGCGACGCGAAGGGGCTCCCCGCGCTCAAGGCCGGGATCGGCCTGCACGTCGGAACGGTCATGGGCGGAATCCTGGACGCCGGCGGCCACAGCGAATTCACGGTGGTCGGCGACGCCGTCAACGTCGCCCAAAGACTTCAAACCGTGGCCAAGACTTTTGAGGCGTCTCTCGTGGTTTCCTCCGACGTCTTTACAAGATTGTCGTCGACGCCGCCGGACGTTCCTTGGAAACATGTAGCCCGCGTCGAAATTCCCGGTCGCTCGCTTTCTCTCGACGTAGCCTATCTCCCCCAGGCGGTCGATAATCAACGCATCGTGGCCGCGGAGTGAAGGATGAACGCCTGTTGCCGCCCAAAATCAAGATATTGGAGCGTGGCAGACCGTATTCCAGAGGGCGGTCTTCCAGTCGGAAGGATCGAGCATGTCGATGGCGTACTCGCGCCCCGCCACCATCACGAGCGCGGGCTCGTGGCACCGCACTGCGGCAGGGTGCGCGGACGGGTCGACATAT
Organism: Rhizobium sp. LjRoot254; assembly: GCF_964254105.1. Classification (NCBI taxonomy): domain Bacteria; kingdom Pseudomonadati; phylum Pseudomonadota; class Alphaproteobacteria; order Hyphomicrobiales; family Rhizobiaceae; genus Rhizobium; species Rhizobium sp. LjRoot254. The sequence goes on from NZ_CAXUSM020000001.1 coordinate 933,136, forward strand.
TGATCGCTCCCGGCGGGCCTTACGCTTCCGACCCCGATCATGACATCGTAATCGAAGCCTGCCTGCGCGGCGGCGATCGTACGCTCGAGAAACAAGGCGACGGTCTGGTCGTCGGAGAGTCGCGCGGAGTAAAATGCAGGCGGCTGGCAGTGCGCGGCCGTTACTCCACCGAGTGTCAGCGCCGTAACCGTCAGGAGCTTGATCGTGATCATCGAAGCCTCCCTTGTATGGTGGTAAATCATACCAGAACTCGAACGCCTTTGAAACCAAATCACGCCGTGGGAGGTGCATGTCGCACCTTCCGGCATTCTTGGAAGATGGACTACGCAGGAGGAGGTTCTCGTGGCCTCGAAAGATGACATGGAAGGTCGCCGGAATACCAATCCGGAGAGAGTGGGTCTCCGTATGGCCAAAACGAGCATGGCGCGCCTGCAAATGCGAACGAACGCAATTCACAAGGCGGCCTCAAATCACAAGATCAAAACTGCGTCCCGGAAAACGTCGTGGTCGATAGAAACGCTTTGATCCAATGGAGGTCGCAATGTTACTACGGAAACATGTCTGCGCAGGGCTCGCTATGGTGGTGATAACGTCCTGTTCCTCACGTGATACCAAGGCAACTTATGCGTCTTCGCCTCCAACTTGCACTGAAAAGCTCGATGACCGGACTGGGGATGCAGATCACGTTTTGACGAAAGTCGGACGCACTGTATTTTGGCTTGAGATTAAGCTGCTGGAGCAAAACAAAAAGACTTCTCCTCGATGTAGCATCCCTCAGTAACAAGACGCTTTCGGTTCAGCGCGGGTCTGAGGCACAAGGGTGTGCGCCCCCGGTTTCGTTCTGACTACCAGACGCCCTTGGTGATTCCGACCCAAAGGTACTTCCAGATTTCCGGATGATAGCGTTGAACGGATGGGCTGATAGTTTCGATCGGCTCGGCGCTGCCTTCGAGTGCAGCCTGGATACTCATGACGCACATCGTCCGCGACATCGCGGCCTGTCGGAGAGGATAGGTCCAGATCGTGTCTCCTTTGCCGGGCGTGCTGCGAATCTGTGCGATAACCGCTCCTGTGTCCACGCCAACATCAACAAAGTGGACAGTTGTCCCGAAATTGGCGACGTCTCCATTGGCAAGCGCCCAATAACCGCCGTTCATGCCGCGGTATTGCGGCGTTATCCCCGCGTGGCAGTTGAGTATGGGAACCCGGACACGTGCCAAAATGTCCGGCTTAACGATCCTGCATCCACAAAGGAAAACAACCTCCGGCCCCAGAGCATCGATCTTTTCGATGAAATCGGGGGAGTTGACGGATTCGACGTTATGTATCCGGTGCTGCGCGCCGATCTCGACCTGGAGGCCCTCTTCGCGAATGATCTGCCGGACCGATCGTCGCGAAAGCCGCTTCATCTGGACAATGAGCTTTATCGTCAGGTATTGTCCTGCCAAGTTCGTCCATCCGACGTTCCTGGCCCGGCGCTTGAGGAAAGACCACGCTGGTTCCGGACGTTCCATGACCACATCGATCGCACCGAATGCCGCTCCCAAGGCATTGATCATGATCGCAGGCGCTTGTCCTCCGGCCGTGACGACGCATACGCGCCTTGGGCCTCCGACTTGCGAGATGTCTGCCGTCATCTACGATGGTCTCCTCATTGCATGGCGAAGTCGTGTGCGGATGTTTCATGACGATGGGGCTCAATGTGGCCCGCAGATCGACCGCAAAGTCAATGTTTCGTCAACGAAGCCTTTTATTATGGTGATGCCTTGGGCCTGATCTCGAGGAATACAGCGGTCTTGCCATCCTTGCCGACTGCGATCACATCGTATGACGCCGACGGGTCGTCGCCCATGCCGAGCGATCCGGCGGGCATGCCGGGCACGACCAGTCCGGCGAGGTCGTTCCTGTTTTCCAGCATGCGGGCGGCCTCGATCGGCACATGGCCTTCGAGGAACTGGCCGCGGTAGACGGCCGTGTGGCAGCCCTGGATATCGAGCGGCACGCCGAGCTTCTGCTTGAGGGAAATGAGGTCGCGCTCATCGATGATCTCGACCCGATACCCCGCATGTCTGTACGCGTCTGCCCAGAGCGAGCAGCAGCCGCAATCGGGGTCCTTGTAGACCGCTAAGACATGGGCGTCGGCTGCCGCGAATGCGGAAGTGGCGGGAAGCGCGGCGGTGGCGGCCAATGCCGCGATGAACTCTCTACGCTTCATGTTCATGCTCCTTTCAGTGCTTGCACCGAAACGATTTCCGGCGCGGTTGGTTGATGGTTTCCGATTTTCCCGAGGCCGTGGCCTTTGACGAGACCGTAGACGGCAGGGATGACGATCAGGGTGAGCAGGGTCGACGAGACCATGCCGCCGATCATCGGCACGGCGATCCTCTGCATGATCTCCGATCCCGCGCCCGTGCTCCAGAGGATGGGAAGGAGACCCGCCATGATGGCGACGACGGTCATCATCTTTGGCCGCACGCGCTCGACCGCGCCGACCATGATCGCGCGGTTCAGATCGGCTCGACCGAACTGGCGATCCTCGCGCTCGCAGGTCTCCCTCTGCGCCCGGAGCGCCTGGTCGAGATAGATCAGCATGATCACGCCCGTCTCGGCCGCCACCCCCGCCAACGCAATGAAGCCGACGGCGACCGCGACCGAGGCGTTGAACCCGAGCCACCACATCAGCCAGATGCCGCCGACCAGCGCGAAGGGCAATGACAGCATCACAATCAGCGTCTCCGTCAGCCTGCCGAAGTTGAGGTAGAGCAACAGGAAGATGAGCGCGAGCGTCAGCGGCACGACCATCGCCAGCCGCGCCTTGGCCCGCTCGAGATATTCGAACTGGCCGCTCCAGGCGACGGAGTAGCCCGGCGGCATAGACACCCGCTCAGCGACGGCCCGCTGCGCATCGGCAACGTAGCCGCCGAGATCGCGGCCGGCGATGTCGACGAAGACGTAAACCGCCAGCTGTCCGTTCTCGGTCCGGATCGACGTAGCGCCGCGGGTGAGGTCGATCCTGGCGACCTCGCCGAGCGGAACCGTGCCGCCTCCGGGGAGCGAGACGTGGACATTCTCGGCAATCGAACTCGGGTCGCTGCGGTAGGCGCGTGGATAGCGGACAGCAACGCTGTACCGTTGACGCCCTTCGACCGTAGAGGTGATACTCTCGGAGCCCAACGCCATCGCGATGACGTCCTGGACGGAGTCGAGGCTCAGGCCGTATCTGGCAAGCGCGACACGGTCGGGCACGATGTCGAGGTAGTATCCGCCGATGACGCGCTCGGCATAGGCCGACGAGGTGCCCGGCACCGACGTGAGGGTCGTCTCGATCTCGCGGGCGATCTTTTCCATCTCCTTGAGATCAGTACCGAACACCTTGACTCCGACAGGAGTGCGGATACCCGTCGAGAGCATGTCGATGCGTGCCCGGATCGGCATGGTCCAGGCATTGGATACGCCGGGGAACTGGAGCGCCGCGTCCATCTCCTGCTTGAGGCTGTCGGCGGTGACGCCGGGCCGCCACTGTTCCTTCGGCTTGAGGGTGATGATGGTTTCGAACATCTCGGTCGGCGCAGGATCGGTCGCCGTCAGCGCGCGGCCGGCCTTGCCGAAGACGGTCTCAACTTCGGGGAACGACTTGATGATGCGGTCCTGCATCTGCAGAAGCTCGGCCGCCTTGGTGACGGACAGGCCGGGCAGCGTCGTTGGCATGTACATCAGCGTGCCCTCGTTCAGGGCCGGCATGAACTCGCTGCCGATCTGACGCGCGGGCCAGGCGGTGGCGGCAAGGATGACTAGCGCCAGAAGGATTGTGAGCGTCTTGGCCTTGAGCACCCCGGAGATGATCGGATGGTAGAGCCAGATGAGGATGCGGTTCACAGGGTTCCGATGTTCGGGGACGATCCGGCCACGGACGAAGATCACCATCAGCGCTGGGACGAGCGTCACCGAAAGCAGCGCGGCGGCGGCCATTGCGAAGGTCTTCGTGAAGGCGAGTGGCCCGAACAGCCGCCCCTCCTGGGATTCCAGCGTGAAGATGGGCAGGAACGACACGGTGATGATGAGCAGGCTGAAGAAGAGGGCCGGGCCGACCTCGGAGGCCGCTTCCACCAGCACCTCGGTCCTCGGCTTGTCGGGCGGCGCGCGTTCGAGATGTTTGTGGGCGTTCTCGATCATGACGATCGCCGCGTCGATCATCGCGCCGATGGCGATGGCGATGCCGCCGAGGCTCATGATGTTGGAGCCGAGGCCGAGCAGCCGCATCGCCATGAAGGCGATCAGGATGCCGACAGGCAACATGATGACCGCGACGAGCGCGCTGCGGACATGCAACAGGAAGACCACCGTGACCAGCGCGACGACGATCGACTCCTCGACGAGCGTCGACTTGAGGGTTTCGATCGCGGCTTCGATGAGCCGAGAGCGGTCATAGACCGGGACGATCTTCGCGTCGCCGGGCAGGCTCTTTTCGGCGATCACGAGATTCTTCTTGGCATTCTCGATGACCGTCAGCGCGTTTTCTCCGAAGCGCTGGAGTACGATGCCGCCCGCCACCTCGCCGTCGCCGTTCAGTTCGGCGATGCCCCGGCGTTCGTCGCCGACGACCTCCACCTTAGCCACGTCCGACAGCCGGAGCGGAACGCCGTCCTGGCTCCTGAGGCCGATGCTCTCGATGTCCTCGACGCCCTTGAGGTAGCCTCGGCCACGCACCATGAACTCGAATTCCGAGAGTTCGACGGTGCGGCCGCCGACGTCGCGGTTGCTCGAACGGACCGCGTCGGCGATGTCCGTGAGCGAGACGCCTTGCGCCTTGAGGCGGACTGGATCGACGACGACGGAATACTGCTTCACGAAACCGCCCACGCTCGCGACTTCGGCGACGCCCTCCGTCTTCGAGACGGCGAAGCGCACGACCCAATCCTGGAGCGATCTGAGCTCCGCGAGCGACAGCTCCTTGGCGACGACGGCGTATTGGTAGACCCAGCCGACGCCCGTCGCGTCCGGCCCGAGTGTCGGCGTCACGCCCTGCGGCAGCCTGCTCGCCGCCGCGTTGAGATATTCGAGCACCCGGCTGCGCGCCCAGTAGGGATCGGTTCCGTCCTCGAATATCACGTAGACGAAGGAGACGCCGAAGAAGGAGAACCCCCGGACGACTTTGGAGTTGGGCACTGTCAACATCGACGTGGTCAGGGGGTAGGTGACCTGGTCTTCGACGACCTGCGGGGCCTGGCCGGGATAGTTCGTGAAAACGATCACCTGGACGTCGGAAAGGTCGGGAATCGCGTCGAGGGGGAGGCTTCGAAGGGAATAGAGCCCGGCGGCGACGGCCAGCGCCGCGGCGACGATGACGAGGAGCAGGTTGCGCGCCGACCAGGAGATGAGGTTGGCGATCATGGCTTGGCCTCCTCAGCCGTCATGGCGTTGATGGCCGATGTCAGGTTGCTCTCAGCGTCGAGGAGGAAGTTGGCGGCGACCACGACGCGGTCTCCCGCCTTCACGCCCTCCGCGATCTCCACGCGGCCGTCGCCGCGCAGACCCGTCTTCACGTTCCTCGGTTCGAACCGCCCGTCGCCAAGGTCGAGGAACACCACCTGCCGCTCGCCCGTGTCGATGACGGCTGTGTCTGGCACCGTGACGACGGGCTGGGCCTTGCCGCCTTCGATGGCGACGTCGGCGAACATGTTGGCGAGCAGCGCGCCGTCCTTGTTGTCGAGTTCGACGCGCACCTTGGCGGTCCTGGTCTCCGTTCGGATTTCCGGGTAGACCACCGCCACCGTTCCGGCGAACGTCCTGCCCGGCAGGCTGCGGACAGTGACGGTCGCCTTTGCGCCGTTGGCGATGGCGTCGAGCTGGCTCTCCGGCACCTCCGCCAGGACCCAGATTCTGGAGGTGTCGGCGATCCGGAACAGTGTCTGGCCCGTCTCGGCCATCATGCCCGGCATCGCGAGCCTCTCGAGGACCACGCCGGAGACGGGCGCGTCGAAGTCGAGCCTGTCCGGTACCTTCCGGCTGCGCCGGATGCCTTCGATCACGTCGTCGGAGAGGCCGAAGTTGCGGAGCTTGAGAGCGCCGCCCTTGGCCGATGTCTCTTGCTGCGTGACCAGCTCGGCGGCCGCCGCGGCGATGTCCTTCGAGAAGAACTGGAAGAGCGGCTGGCCCTCCAGGACCCTGTCGCCTGTGGTCACGTTCGCGACCGACTCCACGAAGGCGTCGGTGCGCATCGCGACCATGCGGACGCGGCGCTCGTCGAGGGTCACAGTTCCTGGAACGCGCAGCCGGCGGACGATCGAAGAGAGAGTGGCATTGACTGATCGGACACCCGTCCGTTGCAACTTGCCCGGCGACACCCTCACGGTGCCGCTGTCGTCGACCTCGCCTTCGAACACCGGGATGTAGTCCATCCCCATGGAATCCTTCTTGGGCATGGGCGACGTGTCGGGTAGGCCCATCGGGTTCCGGTAATAGAGGACCTTACGGTCGCCGAGAGAGGCACCGGCGACGGCCTTTTGCTTGGGCTTGCCGAGGTCTTCGAAGCCGATGTCCTCGCTTGCGCGGACAGGCGCGAAGTCGCGCCCGTCCGCGGTCTTCTTGGGCGTTCCCGAATACTCAGGTTTGCGGTCCGGGTGTCTGTAGTAGACGATCGGACCCGTGCCCTCCGGCTTCTCCGCCGCCTCCGACCATTCGGAGGGCAGCCACGAGGCGACGACAGCAGAGTCGAATGGCAGTTCGCCTGAACCCGCGATGTATCCTCCGCCGCTCGCGGCGGCGAGCGAGAGGATGATCAACAGCGTCCTGATCATCGGATCACTCGGTCGCCTTGAGGATGATCTCGCCCTTGGCCGTCTCTTCCTCGCCCTGGATTTTGGCGGCTATCAGAAAGCGCCAGCCCCCCGCCATGTTGAGATTGAGCTTGAACCTGTAGACGCCGGGTTCCGAGGACGGCAACGGGTCGAGGGTCGACCTCATCATCTCCATCCCGTCTGGAGCCATGTCGAGGCGCGTCGAGAAGATCACCGCGTCCGGGACGGGCTTGCCCGAGCGCTTGTCGATGATCTTCACGGCAAACTCGGATTCCGGCCCGGTCGGCAGCTCGGTCTTGACGGGCTGGAACTCGTAGTCGGCGGCTCCGGCGAAGACCGGGAGGGCGGTTGCGGAGAGGAGAAGGGTGGCGAGGGCGATCCCCGCGGTCGAGGGAATGGATTTCATGGTTTCACATCTTCATGCTGGCGGACGGAGTCCGACCGTGTAGATATCGATTGCGCACCCAAGGCGGAGGCCACGGGCAGCGTTCGTTGAGATGATGTGAAATCAGGCTTTGGGAGGCCGCGCGGGCGGTTCGGCGGCAAGCGAAACGAGGCGGCCGAAATTCCGCGCGCCGTAGACATGGTCGATCCATGAGGGCGACGCAGACGTCCAATCGGCTTTCAGTAGCGCGAGCGGTGCCGAGGTGGAGCAGATGATGACAAAGGGGCAGCTCTTGTCGCAGTTGGGCTTGACGGGTTGCTCGTCCGGGCAACAAGGCATGTCGCGCGCCATTCCGGCCATCTCCTCCATTTGCAAGGAGGCCTTCACCGAAATGTCCGCCATCGCATACTCGGCCGCCACCGTACTCACGGGCGCGATCAGCAACCCGAGAAGAGCGAACAGCGACAGAAGGCGCACGAGGGTGGATAGGTGTTTCATCGACCCCATGATTGCCATGGGGCGGGGACGTTGGGAAGGGCCTCACGGAAATTTGCAAGCATTGAATCGCGGTTCGGCAAATAGGATCGCCGGGATTGCTCGCTTGACTTTAGGCCTGATTCTCGGTTCCAGGAGGCTCATCACGGCCGGTCATTGTATGACGTGGGTCGTGAAGGGATGACCGCAATTGATGCTGTGGACGGCTCCTCCGCCGGCGTCGCGATGTGCGATATTTGCGGTGTTGTTAGGAACCGCATGGGAGGAGCCATCCATGGAAGAGATTACCACGATTGGACTCGACATTGCTAAGTCGGTGTTCCAGGTGCACGCCGTTTCCGCAACCGGTGCGATCGTCGTTCGCCGACAACTGAAGCGCCGGTACGTTGTTCAGTTCTTTGCAGGACTTAAACCGTGTCTGATTGGCATCGAAGCCTGTGCGACTGCCCATCATTGGGGGCGGGAGCTGGTAAAACTCGGACACGAAGTCCGGCTGATGCCGCCACGTTATGTGAAGCCTTACGTGAAGCGCAACAAGAACGATGCGGCTGATGCCGAAGCCATATGCGAAGCCGTGACGCGACCCAACATGCGCTTTGTCCCGATCAAGACAGTGGATCAGCAGTCGATCCTGATGCTTCATCGTACTCGTATGTTGTTCATTCGCCAGCGCACAATGACGATCAATGCTGTCCGCGCCCATCTTGCCGAATTTGGCATTGTCGCGGGCATCGGGCGCAACGGGTTGCAGGCGCTTCTCAATCTCATCCGGAAGGGTGAAAGAGATGATATTCCGGCAGAGGCATGCCTATGTCTCGCAGCATTGGCTGATCAAATCGATTTGTTGAAGCAACGCATTCTGGAAATGGATCGTCGAATTTTGAAATGGCACCGTGTCAATGATCTCAGCCGCAGGCTTGAAGGAATTCCAGGCGTTGGTCCGCTGGTGGCAACAGCGTTGGCAGCCAGCATACCCGATCCGACGGCCTTTCGCTCGGGCCGCGATCTCAGTGCCTGGATCGGGTTGGTACCCAAGCAAAACTCGAGCGGTGGCAAAGAAAAGCTCGGAGGCATCAGCAAGGCCGGAAACCGATATCTTCGGCAATTATTGGTCGTCGGCGCGTTGGCGGTTATCAAGCAGGCCAAGCTATCAGGTCAAACCCGCCATCCCTGGCTTGTCGGCCTCATGGAGCGTCGCTCGGTGAAAGTCGCAGCGGTCGCGCTCGCCAACAAGATGGCGCGGGTTGCATGGGCGATGATGAGCCGTAACGAACCCTACCGAGTAATGCCGGTCGCAGCCGGAACCTGATACACGACGCATGTGTCGTGAACGTCGTTGGTAAAGAGCAGGAGACTTATAACGCACCTACGCCAGTCGGCCCAAGGAGACGGACAACCCACTATGCGCCAGGCGCTTCGAGCGCGGGCTTTTGACCGGGACCCGATCCGCGGAGAGCATTATGGCCAGCGGCCTCTCTGTGCCGCGTCGAAAGGCCGGACACATGGCAGCTCCGACCAGCAGTGTGCAAAAAGTCAAAAAACCTCTTGCCAACCCGGAGCCGTCCACACATGGCGCATCAGAGACTTGAGGTCTTGGCTCCTGCTGGCCCAATGCAGCAGCCCACGCTTATCGTCAATGGCCATCCCCAACCCCGCCGCCGTTCCCGGCTTCCTGCCGGACCTTGGGTGTCCGCGGGCGATCTGCGTAACCGGTGTTTCGTCTCCACGTCGTCTCATTTGCCGTGACCTATCATTTGATCCTATGGCTGAGGGACGATAGCACGGTGGCTGACCTGACGAGCACGCTCACCACCATCGTCGATACCCGAGGGACGAGTTTGCAAAATTCGCACATTAAATTCTGTGTTGCCGTGGCGTCGCTCGAAGCTAAGTATTCTTTCAGGACTATTCGACCAGCCGTTCACGTTGTCCGTCTCGAAGACCGACTTCAGAATGTTTGGCGCGGACTTTTCCAGATCATCGGAAGGATCGTGCCACGTTGGGGTCGCTTTCATAGAGATTAGCTTTGCGTCCTGGTCGCCAATCAAGAAATTGAAGGGTTTCCAAGTTGTTGGCTTGCTGGCGCTATCGACAATGAAACCGATAGGTCTATATGGCCAGTTCTGAGAGCAATGTTCGATTACATCTACTGGATTCTCCGGAAATTTTTCTGCGCTTCGGCAAATATCGGCGTGGATCAGGAAAACACGGTCGTCCTTCGCTCGGAAGGCCAGCGCTGTGCCGTAGCGCTGCCCGCATCCACCCGAGTTCATGACGTAAATCCATTGCCGTGACTGCGAAGACTGTCGCACAACAGACGAGGTCAGAAGTTCATCCCCGACCTGAAGTGCGGCATCCAAACGGTACTGCGCCCGGTACGTGCAGAACGGATTCAACGTGTTGGGAGGGAGATGCCAGAAGGTCAGACCGGCACCGATTACCGTGACCAATGCTAGCGCTGTGCGCGGTTTTGCCCTGATTCCGGCAATAAATGTTTCGATTGAAGAGCCCACTCGACCTCGATAGCAGTTATTCAAGCTGGTCACTGCATTGGTTTTAGTGGGACCAGTATAAAGGCTTGCTCCATGACAGTCATTTATCGAGCTTGCCGTTTGGCCGCACATTTACAATCTTGGTTAGTGCATTGATAAACTTGAGTAGGTTTCTATAAATCTTGCCTGCTTAAACTCCAGGGCAGCAGATCATCGATCTGGCTCTGCTTGTGGCCGTCGACGATAGCGGTGAGCGTACTCGTCAGACCCAAAAACGTATAGCGACATCCGATGACCGCAATTGGCGCGTTGACGACCACCGGCTTTCGTCGATGGTCGTCGCTGTCAGAGTTCGATCTGCTCCGCGATCCGCAGTGCGTCGTCGATTTCGATGCCAAGATATCGGACTGTGCTCTCCAGCTTGCTGTGGCCAAGTAGGATTTGCGCAGCGCGCAGGTTGCCCGTCTTCTTGTAGATCAAGGCGGCTTTCGTCCGGCGCATCGAATGCGTACCATAGGCGCTCGCTTCGAGGCCAATGCTGCGGACCCAACGATGAACGATGCGGGCATACTGTCGTGTGGAGAGATGGGTTGACTGAGGACGTCTGCCGGGGAACAAATAACTCCCTCCGGTTCGCTTGACCGACGGCAGCCATGCCGCGAGCGCAATTTTCGTCTGCTCCGTCACTTCAAACTGGACCGGGCGCTTCGTCTTCTTCTGAATGATCGTCGCGCGATCTCTAATAGAACTCCCAGACCACAGGTCGTCGACGCGAAGTCTCACGAGGTCACAAGCACGGAGCTTGCTATCGATGGCCAAATTGAAGAGGGCCAGCTCCCGTGTCGCGCCACTCATCTCAAGGCGCACTCGGATTGACCAGACGTTCTTGGGCTGCAGCGGTCGCTTCTGACCTACGAGAATACCCTTGTTCCACGGACGGCGGGTACGCAAGACATCGGACTCCATAACGGTTCCTCCGCCGCGCCTCCCACCACGTCGCTCCCCACGAGCGTCGGAACGATATCACAGTCGGCGGTTCGTGGCCCTAAGCGGCCATACCCACGCCACTCATGAAAAGGGCACCGGGTCAATCCTTTCGATGGCGACTGCCTCAACCGTATGAAGAAGTTGGCGGACCAAAAAGACTCTCGTCGGGAATGACGCCAAGACCGGGGCCCGTCGGCAGCTTGATATGGCCGCCTTCAATGTTGACGCCGTTCTCCGGATCGTAGTTGCCCTCGACATAGGGCTGGGCGAGCCAGACGCCTTCCAGCAGTCGAGGCTGCACGGTCGCGCCGATGTGGGTGCACGCTGCATGGATGATATCCCCACCCCAGGCGTCGTCGCAGGTATGCGGCATGGACCTCGTTTCGCAGATGTCGCGGAATGTCGCCATCGCATGGAGGCCGCCGATGCGGGTCACCTTCATTCCAAACCCGTCGCAAACGCCATCTCCAACCGCGCGCAGGACTGTGTTGAGGTCTTCGCCGTTCTCATCCAGGTAGACGGCATGATGAAGCTGGCTTCGGATCGCCTTGATCTCTTCGATCGTGTTGCACGGCTGTTCCAGGATGAAGGGGATGTCCAGGCATTCCCTGCTCAGCCGAAGCGTGTCACGCATGGTCAGAGAGCGGTTGCCGTCGACAGCAAGGCGCATGCGGGTGCCGACACGCTCCCAGACCTTGCGGGCAACGGCGATGTCTACCTCGATGGGGCGACCTCCACCCACCTTGATCTGCATGCGGGGATAGCCTTCGTTGGCGCGTTCCTCGGCGATGCGAGCGATCTCTTCAGGTTCGCCGATACCGGAGGCGTAGTAGGACGGAACGCGCTCGGTGACTGCGCCGCCGAGCAGGTCGGCAACGCGCATGCCAGTGCGCTTGCCCAACAGATCGTAGGCGGCGATGTCTATCGCGGCCTTGGCGTAGCGATGTCCGTTCAAGAGACTGTCCATGTTCCTACGGAGCTGAAGCAGATGAAGCGGACTGGTTCCGATGAGACCCTGCGCCATCTCCTGTATCGCCGCGACGGCCCCCTTCGCATGCTGCGGCTGATAGGTCGGGCCGACGGGGCAAGTCTCCCCCCAACCGAACAGTCCGTTATCGGCGACGATCTTCACCAACGTCGTGTCGAGCGCATGGACCGTGCTGCTCGCGATTCGGTACGGACCGTTCTTCACGGGCATGTTGTGGCTGTAGACGTGAATCTCTTTGATCCTCATGGAGTTTCTCAAAAAAAGAGGCCGCCCAGGAGAAGACGGCCAAGTCAGGGGAACATCGTGAATCAGTGTTCGGTGTTGAGCTCATCGACGGCCGGGATTTCCCGTTTGCGGCGCTCCATGTAGTCGCGCAGTGCCTCGTCGATGCCTTCGTCCAGTTTCGGTTCGACGTAATCGTCTAGCAGACGTTTCGCATGCTGGAGTGCGCGCTCGGTGATCTCGACGCTACCCTCGGCCTGCCATTGCTCGATAGAGTCGTTGTTGAACATCTTCGGCATGAAGAAGGCTCGCTGGAAGTTCGCCTGGGTATGGGGGTGGCCGAGATAATGTCCTCCGGGGCCGACATCGCGGACGGCCGCCATTGCCTCGTCGAAATCGTCCCAACGGACGCCTTCGGCCATGCGGTAGCCCATGGCGCACATCTCGGCGTCGACGACGAACTTGGCGATCGAGCAGTGCATGCCCGCTTCGTTCCAGCCGGCGGAATGCCAGATATAGTTCGCGCCAGCGTGCAACACGGCGTTCATGGTCATGGCGCTTTCGTATCCAGCCTGAGCGTCAAAGGTCTTTGCGCCGCCGAGCAGGTTTGATGTCCGCCAAGGAACATTGTAGTACCGCGCCATTTGGCCGATCATGAAGTTCATCAGCGAGATTTCCGGCGTGCCCGCCATCGGCGCACCTGATTTCATGGAGACCGTCGAGAGATAGTGGCCGTAGATCGCGGGGCAACCCTTGCGGATGACCTGGGTATAGGCGAGCGCCGACAGAGCTTCGGCGTTCAGCTGCGCCACCGCTGGGGCGACCGAAGCCGGGGTGTTGGCTCCCCCAAGCACAAACGGCGAGCAAAGGACGGGCTGGTTGCGGACACAGAAGGCGCGCATCGCCGACAGCATGGTCTCGTCCCACACCAGCGGCGAGTTGCCGTTACAGTTGCCAGTGACCACAGGCGTCGTTTCCATCATCTCCTTGCCGAACAGGATTTCGCACATGTCCATGACGTCTTCGGCGTTCTTGCCCGACGTCGTCATGCCCATGAAGGTCTTATCGGAATATTTCATCGACGAATAGGTGATCGCCAGGTGGCGGTGGCTCACCACCATGTCCATCGGCTCGACGATGTGATGCGCGGTCGAATGCAGCGCCGGAGACATGTGGGCCAGCTTGTGGAACGTGTTGAGGTCGGCGATCGTCGGCCAGCGGCGCTTGTCTTCCAGGTCGCGGATAAATGGAGCTCCGGTCATCGGCACAAAGATCGAGTTCTTGCCTCCGAAGGGTAGGCTCCTCTCCGGGTTTCGGGCGGCATACGTCCAGCCGGACGGTATGGTTGAGATCAGTTGCCGCACCAAGGCACGGTCCAGGTGGACACGATCGCCCCGAACGTCGGCACCAGCTTCCTTCCATTGCTGCAGGGCAATGGGGTCACGGAAAACGACGCCAACCTCTTCAAGGATGGACATAGACGCGTCGTCGATCTTCACGACGTGCTCTTCATCCATGAGCTCGGTGACGGGGAGTCTGCGGTGGAGCGCCGGGAGCATGGCGAAGTCGGGCGCGTTGCGGAGCGTGCGGCGGGCATCGCGGCCCCCGGCGCGAGTTCGGACTGCTAGTTCGCTCATCGGCTTGTCTCCAAAAAAATGAAGTAGAGTTGTGCGGCGATCCTCGAAGTCCGGCAGTCGATTTTCCGAACTGTCCACGTCGAAAAGCGACGTCAAAACAGGTCGTGAACACGCAATCACTCTTTTCGCGCCAACCACTCTTTCCAGCGGAAGTAAAGGTTCGCGCCGATCTTCGCGAAGGGCGAAGGAACGATCTTGGAAGGCTCAGCCTCGGTGAGGAAGTGCGCCGAAATCTCCGACGGCCGATTCATGACAAGGTCGGCGGCCCCGATGCCAGTTAGGGTGCTCCGCACAGTGCCCAGACCGTTGTCCACGCAGGCCGAAAAAAGGCCTGGCTCCAGCTCGCGCATCACCGCGACACCATTCCAGCTCATGCAGAGATGACCTGCCCAGCTATATTCCATGGGCACGTCGGAGATGGTGGGAAAGCGGTCGGCGAACTTGCGGCGATGGACCTTGGCAGCCCGGGCGACTCCCGCGTTCGAGGGGATCATGTCGGGAATGAAGCTGGCGCAGGTACGCGTGACGATTCGATTACCACCCTGCGCATTGTCGATCCGGCGCATGGTCGTGCCCATTGGATCGGACGGGGTGACCCCCCACCGCGGTTGCCCACCAAGCTTCGAAAGCGTCGTCTTGTCGAGCTCCACTGTCATCGACGCATAAAGGAATACGTGCATCAGCCGGCGGCGCGCAAAGCCAAAGCTTTCGAGGTGGCCATTGTTCGCCATGATGACCTTCGCGGCGGTTACCTTGCCCTTCGCCGTCGAAAGCTCCCAGGCCGATCCCGCTCTCTTGACCGCGGTGACGGGCGTGTCCTCAAGTACCCAAACACCGTCACGGCGAAGCCCAGCCCCAAGACCGCGGATATATCCGGCAGGCTGCAGCATCACTGTTCCGGGCGTATAGAGACCAGCCGTGTAGTAACGACTACCCGTAACATCGTGCATCGCTTTCGCGTCGAGCATTTCGTTAGCCTCGCCGAGCTCGGTGAGGTGTTCGGCATAACTGATGTTGAGTTTGCGGCCGGTCTCGGTCGCCGCGCCATTGATCTTCCCAGCGGGATCGAAATAGGCCGGGTTGATGGCGTAGTCGTCGACCGCGTCTTTTGCGAAGGAGATGGCCGAGCGATTCAGTTGGGTCATCGCCCTGTCGGCGGCGACACCTTTCCCGGCGTAGTCGTCGGATTGCAAGTCATGCGGCAGGTCGATCATGAAGCCGGAATTGCGTCCGGAAGCGCCTTCCGCCAAACCGCTCGCTTCAAGCACGGCGACGCGGATCGTAGGATCGAGCTGGCGCAAGCGCCGCGCGGCCGAGAGGCCTGCAAATCCACCGCCGACAATGGCGACATCAACGGTGATGTCGCCTTCAATGGAGGCAGACCCTGCCTGGCGCGAAAGGATCGCGTTCCAGGCAGCTGGTCCTCTTTGGATCGGCAGCCTCTCGGCCTTGTGAATTGTCACGCGACTGCCTCGTCTGCATCGTCGGTGAGATCGAGCCAGATCGTCTTGATCTGGGTGTACTGGTCGTGGGCGTGGATACCGTTGTCGCGGCCGCCGAAGCCCGAGGACTTGTAGCCGCCGAAGGGCGTCGAGATATCGCCTTCACCGAACGAGTTGACTGTGACCGTCCCCGCCCGGATGGCGCGCGCGCCGCGGATCGCCCGCTTGGCGTTGGCCGTGTAGATCGAAGCCGCCAAACCGTACTCGGTGGCATTGGCGAGTGCGATGGCTTCCTCGAAGCTCTCGACCGTTAGGACGACGAGAACCGGGCCAAAGACCTCCTCGCGCACGATCTTGGCGTCACGGTCGGCGACATCGATGATCGTCGGCTCAACGAAGCCGTTTTTGGCTTTGCCGCCAAGCAGGACCTTCTGGCCCTTTTCGAGATAGGAAGACACCTTCTCAAAATGCGCTTTGGAAACGAGCGCGCCGACGCGGTTGACCGGATCGAGGGGATCACCCATCGGCCACTCGCGGGCATGGGCCACGATACGCTTGATCAACGCGTCCTTGATGCCGCGCTGGACGATAAGGCGTGACGACGCGGAGCAGTTCTCGCCCATGTTCCAGAAGGCACCGTTGACGATATGGGCCGCGACACGATCGAGGTTCTCGGCGTCGTTAAGGACGACGGCCGGGTTCTTGCCGCCCATCTCAAGGGTGATTTCCTTGAGATTGGAGTCGGCCGAATATTTCGGGAAGCGACGACCCGTGTCGGTCGAGCCCGTGAAGGACACCATATCGACGTCCATGTGCAGACCAAGCGGCTCACCGACATCAGCCCCACCGCCGGGGAGGACGTTGAACACGCCAGCGGGCACTCCGGCTTCCATGGCGAGTTCAGCGACACGCAGAGCCGTCAGCGTGGTTTCCTTGGCCGGCTTGACGATGACGGAGTTCCCCGCAGCCAGAGCGGGGCCGATCTTCCAGGCGAGCATCAGGAGCGGGAAATTCCACGGCAACACGAGGCCGACGACGCCGACCGGTTCCCGGACGATCACGGCGATGTGGTTGTCGGAGGCCGGGGAAACCTGGTCGTAGATTTTGTCTATCAGTTCCGCATGCCACTTGATGCAGTGAACGGTTTCCGGGACATCGACGTTTTCGCAGTCATAGATGGTCTTGCCGCTGTCAAGGCTTTCGAGCACGGCCAGCTCGCGCGCGTTGCGCTTGATGAGCTTGGCGAGGCGAAGCAAGACCTCCTTGCGTTCGCCTGGATGCAGACGCGACCAGCGACCGTCCTCGAAGGCGTCACGCGCTTTCTCGACGGCGAAATTGACGTCTTCCGCTCCGCACGCGGCGACCTTCGCGAGCACTTTTCCGGTGGCGGGATTGGTCGTTTCGAATGTCTTTCCCGACATGGCTGGACGGAAACTGCCGTCGATGAACGCCTGGGTGGGGAATTCGAGCTTGGCGGCAATGGCCTTGTACTCGTCGTGGGTCAGTAGAGTGGCCATTGTCATGCCTCCGCTTCAATTTCGGCGATCGTGCGTTTGAGGACACGCACCACCTGCTCAAGCTGGCGCATGTCGTCCTTATTCAGGGCCTTCAAAGGAGGCCGCGGAGGCCCAGCGTAGAGGCCTCCCATTTCGCACCCGTACTTGATGCATTGGATGAATTTGCCGCCCTGTTCGAGGACTCGCATCAAAGGCATCAACGCCGACATGATCCGTCGGCCCTTGGTGAAGTTGCCCTCTACGGCGCAGGCCTTGTAGAGCGCGATGTGCTCCTTGGGTAGGAAGTTGGAACCGCCGCAGACCCAGCTGCGCGCGCCCCAGGCAAAGAATTCCAGTGCCTGGTCGTCCATGCCGCACGACATCTGGATGTGGGGGTAGTCGCGGGCTAGCAGGTGGACGCGGTTGATGTCGCCCGAGCTCTCCTTGATGGCGCAGAAGTTCCGGCTGCGGCCGACACGGTCGAGAAACTCCTCGCCCATGTTGATGCCCATGCGGCCGGGATAATTGTAGAGCATGATCGGCAGGTCTGCGGCGCGGTCGATCGCCAGCGCGTTCAGCGCATTCTCACGTTCCGTCGGAACGGAATATGGCGGCGATCCAACAAGAATGGCCGATGCGCCGATTTTCGCGGCCGTCTCTGCCATGGCGACGGAGTCGGGCAGCCGGATGGCCCCTGTACCAATGATGAGGGAAACACGATCACCGATGATCTCCTTGGCGAGCGTCGCGAGCTCGACTCTTTCCTCCATGGACTGGGCATAATACTCGCCTGTCGATCCGCCATTGATGATGCCTTGGACGCCGGACGCAATCAGGTATTCGACCATCTTTGCAAAAGCATCGCGATCAATAGAGCCGTCATCCCGGTAGGGCGTGATGACAGGCGTATATATGCCCTCGAACTTCATTTCATTCTCCTTAGGCTATGCTGTCAGGCACACGCCCCAGCGGTGCGAAGACGCTTGCGGGTGTCACGAAACTTTCGATTTGGGCGCGTGACAGCTCCCAATGCGCGACGGCGAGGTCGGCACACGCTTCGGTGTCGCCCGCTTCGATCAGCTCGATGAACTGATCGTGTTGCTCGACCGCGGTGACCCGCTGGTCCGCCAGCCCGGGGTTGCGCGGGCTGTAGAACGTCATGCCGATGCGGGTGTGGTCGATCAAAAGACGTCGAAGACTTGGCATCAGGAATTCGTTGTCGGCCATCTCGCCCATGATGGAGTGAAAGCGCTCATTCGTAAGCGCGCGCTGCTCGGTGTTCTTTTCCCGGATCGCGGCACGAAAAAGCAGCTGCGTGTCCTTGAGGCGCATGATCTGCGCGTTGGTGGCGTTCTGCGCGGCGAGCCGACCGATCGCGGCATAGATCATCGGCGCGGCGATGAAAAAGTTGCGCAGGGTCTTGTGCGTCATCGGCGCGACTTGCGCACCGCGATTCTCGTGCAGGATCACATAACCTTCGCCAGCGAGCTGGCGAAGAAGCTCGCGGATGGGCGGGCGTGAGAGGCCGTAGGCTTCGGCAATTTCCGTCTCGTCGAGATAGCTGCCGGGCTCCAGCGCCTCCGTGAGGATGCGGCGGCGAAGGTCTTCGAGGCAGTTCAACTTGTTGCGCTTGGGTTCGCGATTCATCGGGGTTTCCTCCACAGGGTTTCGTTCCTGTGCCCTTTACTAGATTCTTTGTAGCCGATCATAATACATGTTGTCTACAATGAAAATTTATGTTGTAAGACGAAAAGCTACTTAACGATGGGGAACTGGCGAATGGGTGGTGAGTCTCAGGAAGCCGTCATCCGATGCGAGGGAATCTGGAAGGTTTTCGGCGCGCGGGCGAAAGAAGCCATCAAGGCCGTCAAGAGCGGGCAGCTCTCCAAGACGGATGTTCGCGACAAGCTTGATTGCGTTGTTGGCGTCCGCGACGCTAGCTTTAGCGTCCGCCGCGGCGAAATCTTCTGCATCATGGGCCTGTCTGGCTCGGGCAAAAGCACACTGATTCGCCACATCAACCGCCTCATCGAGCCGACAGACGGTGCGGTCTATATCGAGGGCCGGAACGTCAACGCCATGGGTGCCAGGGAGCTGCGGCAGCTCCGAGCCGAGAAGATCGGCATGGTCTTCCAGAGCATGGCGCTGATGCCGCATCGCAATGTTCGCGACAATGTCGGGTTCGCGCTCGAAGTTCGCGGTGTCCCGGAGGAGAAGCGCCACAAGGTGGCAAGGGAAGCCATCGAATCCGTCGAGCTGACTGGCTGGGACCTGAAATATCCTGACGAACTCTCCGGTGGCATGCAACAGCGTGTCGGCCTGGCGCGCGCCATCGCCGCCAACCCATCGATCCTTCTCATGGACGAGCCGTTTTCTGCCCTCGATCCCCTCATCCGCCACCAGTTGCAAGGAACGTTCATGCAGCTCTCGGCCGAACTCCACAAGACAACGCTCTTCATAACCCACGATCTGGACGAGGCGATCCGCATCGGCGACCGCATCGCCATCATGAAGGATGGCGTTCTGGTTCAGATCGGAACGCCGGAAGAGATCGTCACCAACCCTGTGGACGACTATGTCGCCGACTTCGTGGGCGGCATTTCGAAACTCGACCTCGTTACCGCGGCGAAGGTCATGCAGAGCTTGGAGCAGTATCGCCAGAGCAATCCTAGTCAGGATGTCGCACTTTGGCCAGTTGCTCGTCCCGAGGACAAACTGAACACCCTTGTCGACCTATCGATCGGCACCAATCATCCGATCCTGGTCAGAGACGGCGAACAGGACATCGGCGTCGTCACCAAGGACGCCTTGTTGCGGGGAATTCAAGGAAACGGTGAAAGACGATCCGACAAGCGGGGGGCTCATTGATGGCCGATGGACAGGGATTCAACTGGCTTGACCCATTCTCAAGCATCGACCTCGGCATCGCCGAGCACTCCGACGGCATCAAGCAATGGGCGATCGAACATCGTGAAGCGATTCAGCCATTCAAGTTCTTTTTCGACGGTCTGATCCAGGGCATCGAGCGTGCTTTTATCGCCGTGCCGCCGTTGGTCATGATTTTCATCGTCGTGCTCATTGCCTGGCAAGCTGCGGGTCGCCGGACGGCGATCTATGTCGCCGTTGCCCTCACGGTCCTCGGCTTGCTGTCGCCCGACGCGTGGCCGCTCGCCATGACGACTTTGGCGATCGTCGTGGCTTCGGTAGTCCTTGCCGTCGTGATCGGGTTGCCCCTTGGCATCTTGGCCGGGAAGAGCGACCGGTTTGAAGCCGTCCTGCGTCCTATCCTGGACACAATGCAGACGATTCCGGCCTTCGTCTATCTCGTCCCCGTTGTCATGCTGATCGGCATCGGCAACGTCGCGGGCGTCATCGTCACCATTATCTTCGCGTTGGCACCGCTGATCCGCCTGACATCGCTTGGCATCCGATCTGTGAACCAGAGCGTCGTAGAGGCCGCGCGCGCGTTCGGCGCTACGCCCTCTCAGATCATGTTCAAGGTCGAGCTGCCCATGGCGACGCCGACGATCTTCGCCGGGCTCAACCAGACAATCATGCTCAGCCTCTCAATGGTGGTCATCGCATCGATGATCTCGGTGCGCGGCCTCGGCAACGAGGTCTTGCGCGCGATGGGCCGTCTTGATGCAGGCAAGGCGATCGTCGGCGGCCTCGGCATAGTAATGCTGGCCATCGTCCTAGACCGCATTACCCAAGGCCTCGGCCGCTCCGGCCGTGAGCGAGGGCACAGAAATTGGTGGCGGACAGGCCCGATCGGCCTGGTCGCGCAACTGATCGACCGAAAGAACTAGGTCGTTCTCGGGAATGAACTTCAACTGGGAGTAAGACAATGAGAAAACTATTCACTGCAGGGGCAATGGCGCTGGCACTCATGGCACAGCCTGTCCTGGCCAATGACAAGCCGGGCGAAGGCGTCACCGTACGTCCAATGATGCCGACGCAGATCGAGGAATTCTTCCAGCACCGGATTCTGTTCCGCGCGCTCCAAGACCTCGGCTACACAATCGCGACGCCGAATGAAGCGGAATACCAGACAATCCACGTCGCGATCGGTTCGGGCGACGCCGATTTCACGGCTGTCAGCTGGGAGACCCTGCACAAACCGTTCTTTGAGGAGGCTGGTGGCGAGAAGGTGATGAGCCGTGTCGGCAACTATATCGCCGGCGCGCTTCAGGGCTACCTGATCGACAAGAAGACCTATGACTCCGGCGTCCACGACCTGAGCCAGCTCAAGGACCCGAAAGTGGCGGCCTCGTTCGACTCCGATGGCGACGGCAAGGCCGATCTTGCGGGCTGCATTCCGGGCTGGGGCTGCGAGCGCGTGATCGAGCATGAACTCGATGAATACAAGCTCCGCGACATGGTCACTCACAATCAGGGCGCATATCAGGCCATGATTGCCGACCAAATCGCCCGCTTCAAGACTGGCAAGCCGATCCTCTACTACACCTGGACACCCTATTGGGTCTCCGGCGTCCTCGTCCCCGGCAGAGATGTCGAATGGTTGAGCGTGCCTTACACCTCGCTACCTGACAACGCCAAGGCGAATACCGAATTCAACGGCAAGAACCTGGGCTTTGCCGTCGACAATATCGGCGTCGTCGCCCGCAACGACTTCCTCGCCGCCAATCCAGCCGCCAAAAAGCTGTTCGAAGTTGCCAAGCTCGACATCAACGACATCTCGATCGAGAACAAGCTGATCACTGATGGTGAGAAGACCTCGGCCGACATCGACCGCCATGTCGATGACTGGATCAAGGCCCACCAGGACCTCTATGACAGCTGGCTTGCCGCCGCCCGCGCCGCCGCCAAGTAATCGTCAACCGCCGGGGCGCTCCGCATCGAGCGCCCCGCATAGGATGACGGTCATGAGCCAAACCACCAACTTTGTCTTTCTACTCGTCGAAGACTTCACCCATCTGGCCTTCTCCAACGCGGTGGAATCGCTCCGCATAGCCAATCTGATGGCCGACCGCGATCTCTATCGCTGGCGGCTTGCGTCGGTCGATGGACGCGCCGCCAAATGCTCGAACGGAGCGGTCACGCTCGTCGATCATGGTCTCGCACCGTTGGGTCGAGCCGACAGGCTCATGATCGTTTCTGGGATAAACGTGCAGAACCATGCGACGCCGGAGCTTCTTTGCTACCTCCGCGGCGAGAGGGCACATGGAACCCAGATCGGAGCTATCTGCTCCGGTGCGTATGTGCTCGCCGAGGCTGGTTTCCTGGACGATCGTCGGGCGGCCGTGCATTGGGAGTATCACGATATCTTCGCCGAGCGGTTTCCATCGGTCAATCTCATCAAGTCCGTCTTCGTCGCGGACGAGAAATTCGTGACCGCGTCCGGCGGCGCGGCCGTTGCCGATCTCATGCTCCACATGATCGCGCGAGACCATGGGCGCGATCTCGCCGCGGCCGTGGCTGACCAGATGGTCTACAACGCAGTACGGGACGGTAGCGCTACACAAAAGGTCTCGATCCGATCCAGGTATGGTCTGCGAAACAGCCGTGTTGGCGAAGCGATCCGTCTCATGGAGGAACATATCGAATCTCCATTGAGCAGTGCCGAGCTGGCGCGCAGGCTGGGCATCTCGGCACGGCAGTTGGAACGCATGTTCGAACGGTATCTCAACACGACGCCTAAACGGTACATCATGGAGCTCCGTCTGCATCGGGCGAGAAACCTGATCGTTCAATCGGACCAGGCTCTCACCGACATCGCAATGGCGTGTGGCTTTGTGTCCACGTCGCATTTTTCGAAAGTCTATCGCGACCATTTCGGCAACACACCCGGAAGCCAACGGTCGATACTCAATTGAACCCCAAGAAGGAAGAAATGACCTATTTCCGAGGAAAGACGGCGCTCGTAACGGGCGCGGCGGGTGGAATCGGCGCGGCGATCGTCAAGCAACTGCGCGCGGCGGGTGCACGTGTCGCCGTCGCCGACCGCGATGTCGCGGGCATCGACGCCGAGGCTCACATACAAGGAAATCTGCTTGAGGCCGCTTATGCGGACGGCCTGCCGCAAGCGGCATTCGAAGCCCTCGGCGGCCTCGATATCGTCATCAACAATGCGGGCGTCATCACGCGTGGCTCGGTGACCGCAACGACCGATGCCGACTGGGACCTGTCGATCGGCGTCAACGTCCAAGCGCCTTTCAGGGTCTGCCGGGCGGCAATCCCCATCATGGCCGACCGCGGCGGCGGCGCGATCGTCAACGTGTCCTCGTGCTGGGGCGTGCGGCCGGGCCCCAACCATGCCGTCTATTGCATGACGAAGGCCGCCATCGCCTCGTTGACCCAATGCATGGGCATGGACCATGCTCATCAGAACATCCGGGTGAATGCGGTCTGCCCGAACGAGGTCAATACGCCGATGCTGCGCACAGGTTTCGCAAAGCGCGGTTTCGATCCGGACACGGCTGTCGCCGAACTCGGCAAGACCGTCCCGCTGGGTCGGATTGCGGAACCCGAGGACATCGCCGAAGTCGTGGTCTTCCTCGCATCTGATGCAGCGCGCTACATGTGCGGATCGCTGGTCGAAGTTAATGGTGGAAAGCCAGTCGGATGAACAGGTTTGTAGGAAAAGTTGCTCTGGTGACGGGCGGACGGAGCGGCATCGGACAAGCCATCGCGCGGAGACTTCGTGACGAAGGTGCCCGCGTTTTCACCGCGCAGCGTGGCGATGACAACGAGTTCGAGTCTATCGCGGTGGACTTCACTGTCCCCGCCGACGCCGGAAACGCGATCAATTCGGTGATCGCTTCGGCTGGACAGCTCGACGTACTGGTCAACAATGCAGGGGTCATGCAAGAGGCGCTCGCCGAGGACATGAGCCTCGCCGATTGGGAGCGGACGATCGCTGTCAACCTCACGACGCCCTTCATGCTGATCAAGGCGGCGCTCCCGCACCTCCGTGCCGCGGGTGGGACGATCGTCAACATCGGATCGATCGAAGGTTTGGGCTCCAATCCGAAACATGCCGCCTATTGTGCGTCCAAGGCGGGCGTACACGGCTTGACCCGGGCCATCGCGATCGATCACAGCGCCGAGGGTGTCCGTTGCAACGCCGTCGCGCCTGGCTGGATCGACACGGACTTGAACGTCGAGTTTATCGAGAGCATGCCCGATCCCGACGCCTTTCGAAAAAACATCGGGAAAATCCACCCTGTCGGGCGAACAGGCAAGCCCGAGGAGGTGGCAAGCCTTGTTGCGTGGTTGGCATCAGCGGAGTCGTCGTTCGTCACGGGACAGGTGTGGACCGTTGATGGTGGCCGGATGGCGAAGCTCAGTCTGCCTTAGTGGCAGCTTGGGTTTTCCATCGGCCTCTTAAACCTGGCCGACGTGGCGCGTTGGCCGTCAAAGACTACGCGTGACCAGCTCCTGCGATGCAACCGACAGCCATTCCCAAAAACGAGCTGACCGATGCCTTGGGCGAGCGCCGCGTCGGAACGACGCCAAAGTGGGCACCTCTCGGCTTTACCGCCGAGTCTGTCAGTCGGACAAGTCGACTCTGATTGAGCAGATACGAACCAGGTGCTTCCAGCCCCAAGCAATTCCGTGACGATGACTGCTTTTGGCGCTTCAGAGACCTAAGGCCATGGCTCGAGTTGGCCCACTGCGGTCTTGAGGCATGCGCTTTCCCTTTCTCGTGAGTATGCAATTGTACTCATGGGTGTTGTGCCGTTGGGGCTCCAGAGGGTGCCAGCCGCGATGTCGAACTCGGAGACGGATTCGAGTGTTCGAGATACGAGCCCTCGCTCAACGCCCGCATCTACTGCTTGGGGACGATGAGATAGGTCTTACAGCGTCCGCCGTGCTCGATCGTCGTTTCGATAGGGCTGGCTCTTCATCCCGTCCATTTGGTATCCTTGGGTTCGGTGATTACTGCGCGAGATAGCCGCCGTCGACGACCAGCTCGCTTCCCGTGACGAACGAAGAGTCATCGCTCGCCAGGAAGAGGCAGCATTGCGCGACTTCCTCCGGGGTGCCCATACGGCCCATCGGCGTATTCGCGATGATGCCGTTGTTCATCTCCTCAGACTGGGCTGTGACCAATGGGGTACGGATGAGACCGGGATGCACGGAGTTCACGCGGACATTGTCGGATGCATAAGACACAGCGGCGTTCTTGGTCATGTTGCGGACGCCGCCCTTGGCAGCGTTGTAGGCGGCGGCACCCGGCACGCCGACGTTCCCCCAGATCGAGGAGAAATTGATGATCGATCCCGAGCGGGCCTTGCGCATCGCCGGAAGCACCGCCTGCATTCCCAGGAACGATCCGGTCAGATTGACGCCGATCACCTTGTTCCAATCGGCAAGGCTGGTGTCGAGTACCTGCCCGTAATTGAAGACGATGCCGGCGTTGTTCACGAGGATGTCGATCCGTCCATGGGCATGGAGCGTGAAGTCGATCACGGCCTTCCAATTGGCTTCGTCGGAGACATCCAGGTCTTGGTTCACAATGCCGGCGAGGGCCACTGGCTGCTGCTTGACGTCTCCGGCGATTACCTGCGCGCCCTCCGTGGCGAACAGTTCGGCGACGGCGCGACCGATGCCCTGTGCCGCTCCTGTGACGATCGCTACCTTACCTTGAAGCCTACTCATGTTCTTCCTCCTCAGTGATGTGTCCTTTGAGCGCCGGAGCGCCAGGTCTGGTCGTCGAGGTAAACATCGGCCATCCGGATGAGCATCTTCGGATGGTCGTTTCCCATCTTGGTGAGTTCCTCGAATTCTTCGGTGGCTGCAGCGTCCAGCCTCACATGGTCAGTCACGGTTTTTGGTTCATGCCTTGTCGAGTTCTTCGAGAAGGGCTTCGAAGCCCGGCATTAGTCGCGACATGATTTCGTCGCCCTCGAGCTTGTCGAGCTCGTCGGAGAAGATTTCGGGACCGACGTTTTCGATATGCCCGGCGTCTTTGAGAATTTTCAGGATTTCGAGGTTCGGGATTTCTCCCTGACCGATCGGCACCCGATAGGAGAGGCAGTCGCGCTTCATCGAACGACTCGGCGGGCAAACAAGGGGACCATCGGCGATCTGAACGGTGTCGAAGGTTCCGACCGGAATTTCTTTGAGGAGCGCATCGTTGCGGCCGCCGCGGACATAGTGCCAAGTGTCGAAGATGATGCCGCTGTTCTTCCGTCCCGCGTCTCTGACGATCGTCCAGACCTCGTCCACGGTCTTCAGACCCCACAGCGGCATGGCTTCGATCAGGCACTTTAGACCGTTCTCCGCAGCGCGGTCGCACATCACCGCGTAGTGGCCGGTCAGCTCGTCGAGGGTGTAACGACCCTCCGGAAAGCTTCCGATCAGGTGGATGCGGTCGACCTGCAGGGCCTCGGCGATCCGGAAGAACTCGTCTGGCGTCGTATCGAGATAGGGCTTGATGTCGGGGTCTTCGCCGGGAGTAAGGCCATCGGGAACCCAGCTCGTGAGAGGGTCAAGGTAGCTCAGCTTGACGCCGTTGTCGGCGGCTATCGAACGGATGTCCTGATCCGACAGCCCGCCCGCGCGCGAGTTTTTGTAGTCCATCGGCGAGGTACTGAGCCAGCCGAAGCCGTTCTTGGCGGCGAGTTCGACGCGCTTCCGATAGGGCACGCTGCGGACCTGGGACAGCCACAGCATCCGCTTTTCGGTGGAGTATTTCATCGTGCTTTCCTCGGACGTCACTTGAACTGGGCCATGGTGGTTTCGAACGAGCGCTTCGCCTGTTCGGCGAGCGGAAGTTTGCGATAGGTCTCGCTGATGATCTCGACACCCCAGGGACCTTCGTAGCCGGCGTTCTGGACGGCCTTGATGAATTCCTTCGGCTTGAGCACGCCTTCGCCCGGCAGGCGGCGATGATAGATGGTGTCTTCCCACAGGAGGCCCTTCACATCGGCGTCGGCGTCGTCCAGCTCGATCGAGCCGATGAACCTGGACGGAATCTCCTCGATGTCCTTGTAGGGAATGCCGCCCCTGGCCATGTGCCAGATGTCGATGAGCAAGCCGCCGTTGGGCTGGTCGGCACCTTCTACGATCGCGCGCGCCACTTCCAGCGTCCGGACGTTGGAGAACGGCATGATCTCCATGACGACCCTGACGCCGTACTCGGCGGCGTCACTGCAGACTCCGGCGAACGCGTCGCGCATGCGGTCGACGTCGGGCGTCATTTCCGCTTCGGTCGGAGCGTATAGATCGCTTCCGAGGCCGGGCGCTATCTTGAGATTGCGGACGCCGAGACCCTGGGCCACCTCGAGCATCTCCGTCCGCATGACGTCCGACTTCTCCCGGCGCTCACCGTCCAAATACCAGCCGGAGAGAAACTCGTACTCGAGGTATTTGATGTCGTTGTCATTGACGATCCGCTTCATTTCCTTGAGGCCGATCTGGGCGGCCGTGGCTTGGACATCGGCGTGGATAAGGCCCATGCCCTTGTAGCCAACCTTGGCGGCCGCCTCGACGCGCTCCTTGAAGGGGATCGGGCTGATTTCGGTCGGACCGAACGGATAGACGTCGCCTCCGAGTGTGAAGAACGCCGCCAGCAACTCGATGCCGTTTTTCCCAGTCATTTCCATTAATCTCCTGACGACATCGCGCCGCCTTCGTTTTAGATGACCTTTTCTACACTGAAGCTCTGGCGCGATAAATTACGCCGCAGAGATCAACATTGTAGCCTAGAGTTATACAATGAGTGGGTTTAGATAGAGCGGATGCTGCCGCCGTCCACGCCCCAAACCGAAGACGTGACGAAGCTGGCGAGGTCGGACGCTAGGAAGACCACCACGTTGGCGACCTCTTCGGGCGTGCCGAGACGTTCGAGGGGAAGCTGCCGCAGCTTCATCTCGTGCTCGACAGCCGCCTGCGGCTCCATCTTGTGGAACGCGCCCATCGTCTCGGCGAAGCCGCCCGGCTTGGTCCAGAACGGAGTCCAGATTGGTCCCGGCGCGACAGCGTTGACCCGCACTGCCTTGCCCTCGGCGCGCGCGAGGCCCTTGGTCAGGGCGAGCACGGCGGCCTTCGACGCCGAGTAGTCGATCGGCACGGGTTCGGGCTGACGGGCGAGATCGGAAGCGTTGTTGACGATGACCCCTTTGCGCTCGCGGAGGATCGGAAGCAGCTTCCGGGTCGCGCGAACGTAGCTCATGAAATTGAGGGAGAAGGTCTTTTCCCATTCCTCGTCGGTGAGCTGGTCAAAGGTGCGGATCGCGCCCGAGCCGACATTGTTCACGAGCACGTCGACGGCACCGCCCGTCGCCTTGAGCAATTCGTCCAGGCCCCCCGATACTCCGGCTCCGGTGGACAGGTCTGCCCTTGCAGTATGGGCCGTTCCGCCCACCGCGGCGACTTCGACCTTGACCTCGGCCATGGCCTTCTCGTCGATGTCTACGAGGCCCAACGTTGCGCCTTCCCGTGCGAACGCCACCGCTGTCGCACGACCGATGCCGTTGGCGGCACCCGTGATGAAGACAATTTTACCCTTGAGTCCAGTTTCCATTTCTCTCTCCCATAGGAACGTTTCAATATCGCGGGTGCGTCAGATCGAAGCGCCTTCCTCCCCAGTTCGGAAATCAAAGCTCGTGGTCAGTCCCCCATCGGCGACGAGGTCAGCGCCAAGGACCGCCGTCGAGCCACTCGACAACAGGAACATCGCGGCCTGGGCGACTTCGCGTGCCTCCAGGATGCGGCCGCCGGGCTGGCGTGCCGATCGGGTTGCCAGGAACTTGTCGCTATCGGTGGCGGATTCGAGGTGGCGTTTGAAAAGACCTGCCATCATCGGACCCGGGCTGAGGACGTTGACACGGACGCCGCTGCGCGAATGGTCTACCGCGACCGTCCGGGCCAACTGTCGCACCGCTGCTTTCGTGGCGTTGTAGATGCCAAGTTGCTGTTCCGCCAAAGTGGCGTTGACACTGGCCACAGCCACGATCGCGCCATCATGGGCCTCGATCATCAGCGGCAGTAGGGATTTGATCGCCAGGGCAGTGCCCACGACGTTTACGTTAAGCGCCCGGGAGATGATCGCAGGTGTGGCGTCCAAGATCGTGCCGACGTCTAGGATGGCTGCAGATGTCACAAGGCCGATGCGCTTCGCGCCAGAAGACCTCAGATCGGCGACGACCTTCTCCCAGGTCGTCTCTCCAGCGACATCCCCAGCAACATGGTGATACCCCGCGAGCGCGGCCAGGTCGTCCTGAGCGGCTGCGATATCGACGCCGACCGTGGCCACACCCGCCTCGACGAGAAGGCTGCAAAGTTCATGGCCGAGGCCGGACGATGCCCCTGTCACCACGACGGTGTCGGGAAGCTCGAAGGTGAGTTGCGGCATCGTCATTTCTCCTTGGCGGCGTCATTTTTGGCGGCGAGCACGAAGTTCCAGTCGACCGACCAGAACGAGCCTTCAAAGCCGAGTTCGTACGCCCGTGCGGGATCGGTCACCTTCTCGAAGTCCGCTATCAGCGAGTCCTTCACGCCGAAAACCGAGTCCTCGGCCAGGTATTGGCAGTCGGGGGTGAAGATGTGGGTGATGACCGGGTCATAGCCGGGGGCGGTCACGATGAAGTGGATATGCGCGGCTCGGTTGGGATGTCTGCCAAGGTGACCCAGTAGTTTACCCACCGGACCATCGTCTGGGATTGGGTAGTAACGGGGTTTGACCGCCCGGTACCAGTAAGAGCCGTCGCTTTCTGTGGTGAAGACGCCGCGAAGATTCCAGTCGGGCTGAACGTCCTTCTGCTGCACGTCATAGAACCCGTCGTCGTTGGTCTGCCAGACGTCGACGAGCGCGCCGGCGATCGGCTTGCCATCTGTGTCGAGGACATGTCCGCGCACGACCATCGGCTCTCCCTTTCCGTCCAGGCAAATGTTGGTCCCGTTGGCGTAGCGCGGAGCAGCTGGTACATAGAACGGTCCGAGGATCGTGTTCTCCGTCGCACCGCTGGGGCGACGGTGGTTGATGGAATCGACCAACATCGAGACGCCAAGAGTGTCGGAGAGCAGGATGAACTCCTGACGCCAATCCGAACACATCTGCCCGACCTCGGTGAGGAATTTGATGCCCTGAAGCCATTCCTCGTGCGAGGGCTCGATTTCCTTGATCGCGGCGTGGAGGTGCTTTACCAGGACGGACATTACCTCGCGAAGGCGCGGATCGACGTCCGGCCCCATTCTTGCGTTCACGACGTCGACCGA
Source organism: Rhizobium sp. LjRoot254 (assembly GCF_964254105.1). Taxonomy (NCBI): domain Bacteria; kingdom Pseudomonadati; phylum Pseudomonadota; class Alphaproteobacteria; order Hyphomicrobiales; family Rhizobiaceae; genus Rhizobium; species Rhizobium sp. LjRoot254. The sequence goes on from NZ_CAXUSM020000001.1 coordinate 963,265, forward strand.
GGTCTCCTCCGCGAAATACGGATATTTTGGCTTCGAGCCTTCGGCTTTGCTCATCTCAGACATTCTCTATCCTCCTCGGCTCGAATTGCTCGGCATCAAATGGCCGGAGCGTCGCCCGCATAGGCGCGGGCGATCAGCGCGCGGATGCCGTCGCGCTCCAATGGTTGGGGGTTCCAGTACGGGTTGGCCAGGGCGCGTTCGGTCGCCACTTCGACACCGTGTTCCGGCATCCCGATCTCTCGCAGGGACCTCGGTGCTCCGATCCGTCCGGCGAGTTCGAAAAGCGCCGTGGCCGGGTCCTGATGACCAAGCACGTCCCGAAGCTTTTCGATCACTTCGGGGATAGCGGGCGCGTTGTAGGCGAGCGCGTGCGGCAGGACTACCGTGTGGGTCTCCGCATGTGGCAAATCGAACGAGCCGCCCAGCGTGTGGCAGAGCTTGTGATGAAGGGCCATGCCGACCGAACCCAGGCAGATGCCGCAGAGCCACGCGCCGTAGAGAGCGTCGCTGCGCGCGGAGCGATCGGACGGATCGTCATGTATCAGCGGCAGCGAGCGCGCCAGGGCCCGGATCGCCTCCAGCGCCATCAGGGAGACAACGGGGTTCCGTTCCTTGGCGTAGAGCGCCTCGACCGCATGGGCGATGGCGTTCATGCCGCTGGTGCCAGACATGCCGACGGGGAGCGTGAGCGTGAGGTCCACGTCATAGATGACGACCTCAGGAAGAATCTTCGGGCTGCTCTGCGTGACCTTCTGCCCGTCCTTGGTCTCGCCCAGGATCGGCGTCATTTCCGATCCCGCGTATGTGGTCGGGGCGACGATCTGAGGCAGGTCGGTCCGCAGCGCGATCGCCTTGGCCAGCCCAGTGGTCGATCCACCGCCGACCGCGATCAGGCCGTCGACCTTCTTCTCGGCCACGACCCTCATCGCGTCCTCGGTCACGTCGACCGGCGTGTGCATGGTCGCGCGGGAATAGACCCCGACCGAACGCGCGCCAAGCATCGCGGAAAGCTTCTCCGCATCCTCGGCCTGCGGCGGTGTCGCCAGCACTAAGACCCGCTTCACCCCGAGACGATCGACTTCCGCAGGAAGCTGGGCCAGCGTTCCCGACCCGAAAATCACTCTGGCCGGCTGGCCATTGTAGACAAAATGGTGCATGTCGGTTCCTCGAATTCCGGGCCTCGATCGGACCGGACCCCCTGCGTTCCTAGCGATTGTCGACACGCTTCAGGAACGGGTTGATGTCCACCTGCCGCCAGACGTTGGCATGGGCGAACGGGTCGTCGTTGTTGAACGCGATCACGTCGTCGATCTGGTCGGCCTCGAAGACGAAGAGCGAGCCGATCATGGTCTCGCCGTCGTCGGCGACAAGCGGCCCGGAGATGACGGTCTTTACCGCGCCTGCGGAGAGGTAGGCCTTGTGGGCGTCGTAGTTCGCCAGTCGCCGCGGCAGGCCATCATCATGGTCGAGGCAATGAACCGCAAATAGCATGGACTTTTCCTTTCATCGTCGTCGCTCTCCCTCGAAGGGAGTGGTGGCGGCTCGAATTCCGCCACCGAGTTGCTTCGATTACTTCCCGTTGGCCGGGTAGCAATCCTTCACGTTGTCCTTCGTAATGATCTCATGCGGCAGGAAGCGGGTGCTTTCGACCGTCTTGCCATCAAGTACGTCGGCGACGGCCTGGGCGGCGTAGACGCCGTCGTCGACTGGCGACTGGAGCACGCTTGCGTACTGCGTGCCGTTCTCGATGGCGGTGATGCCTTCGATGCTGCAATTGGAGCCGACGAGCACGAGCTTGGCCGGGTCCATGCCAGCACGCTGGGCGGCGACGATAACGCCCGCGAGCATGTTGTCGGCCTGGGCGTAGACGCCCTTGATCTTGTCGCCATACTGGGTGAAGAGCGCCGCGGCGGCCTCGGTCGCCTTGGTCTGGTCCCAGTTGCCCGGCTGCGCGCTGGCGATCTTGATCCCCGTCGCGTCGCCTTCGAGGACCTTGGTGAAGCCGTCGAGACGCTGAATCTGCGGAGGGGTGCCCGGAACGCCGAAGACGACGAACACCTCGTCGCTGCTGCCGTAACCCTTGTCCTTGAAGCCCTGGATCATGGCTTTGCCAGCGGACTCGCCGTTGCCGATATCGTTCGGGCCCGTGAACACGTTCCAATATTCCGAATACTTCTGGTCCGGCAGGGAGTTGGTCACGACAAGCGGAATGCCCGCGTTCTTGATCTTGCGGAGCGAGGGCACGATGGCACTCGCGTCAGCGGGCCAGAGGACGATCGCGTCCGGCTTCTGGCCGATCGCCTGGTCGACTTGCGAGGCCTGTTCGGCGGCGTCGAAGTTGTTGATCTTCACTTCCACCTCGATACCGAGCTTCTTGGCCTCCTCCTTGAACGCGGTCTGGTGAAGCGAGCAGTAAGAGCACTCTTGCGAGACCGTCAGAAGAATGATCTTGGAACCTTTCGCGGCGGCGTTCGCATCGACGGCTCCAAGGAGCGGCGCGGCCATCGTCGCCAACACGGTCGCGGCGAACAGTTTTGACATCAGCTTTTTCATGTGCATTCCTCCCATAGGGTAGTTTCACCTGTTAGCCGCTGGTGATGGAGCGGTTTCCCTCAGGTCGGGCGGTCATGCCGCAGGACCGATCGATGAATGTTGGTGACGCCGCGCCCGAGCTGCCCGGTATGTGACGGCCAATTCCCGTGCCAGCCGTCCATCCAGGAGGACCACCGTCAGAAGGACCAGGCCGTTGGTGAACAGGATGCCGGACGCGTTGGACCCGAGCAGGCTTAGGCCGTTGTTCAGGACGCAGAGTATGAAGACCCCAACCATCACGCCGATTGGTCCCCCGATGCCACCTGCTAAGGCGACGCCGCCGATGATCGCCGCAGAGGCCGCCTGGAGCGTGATGTTCGCGCCCATCTGGGCGGAAGCGGTCGCGAGGCTCAATGACAGAAGCGATCCGGCCAGTGCGGCGCAGACGCCGGAAAGGCAGAACACGACGACAAGGGAGACGCCAAGGCGAGCGCCGCTGGCGGTCGCGACGTGGCGCTTGCTTCCGGTCGCGATGATGTCGCGTCCGACGCGGGTGTAGCGCATGATGGCGAAGGCGAGAAGGAAGGCCAGGAACGTGATGGCGCTGCGAACCGACATCATTGCCAGGAAGGGATCGTCGAGAAACGCGCCCGAGTCGAAGTTGTCGGTGCTGACGACGCGTCCGTCGGCGATCCAAAACGCCATCCCGGCCAGCGCCATCATCGTCCCCACTGTGACGACAAGGGACGAAATGCGGAGCCATGTGAAGATCACGGAGTTGATCAGGCCGACCAACGCGCCGAACGCGACAGCGCAGCCGACGCCTACCAGAACACTCGATTCTCCCGTCTTCAGGGTGATAAGGCCGCCCACCGCCACCATCGAACCGACGCTCAGGTCGAACTCTCCGGCGATCATGGTGAGCGACAGACCCAAGGTCACGAGACCGAGGAGCGCGAAAGACTGGAGCAGAGCGTAGAGATTCTGCGGGCTTGTGAAGTTTGGCGTCGTGATGGCGAACGCGAGCATGATGACGATCATGAGGAGCGCGCGTCCGATCAGTGGGAGACCGCCGAAGCGGCGCAGAATCCGATCCCGGGAGTTTGTGACGATGGTCATCGGGATTTTCCTCCGACGAGCGCGCCGAAGATCACGGCCGCGATCACGACCAGGCCCTTCACCGCGAGTTGAACTTCGAACGGCAGCCCCTTCACCAACAGGATGTTGCTGACGACTGAAAGGAAGACTGCGCCCCATGCGGCGTCCAGGATTTTGCCCCGGCCACCCTTGATCGACACCCCCCCGACCAAAACCGCGGCGATGGCGTCGAAATCCAGGCCTGCGCCGAGCTTGAGATTTCCTTGGGCCGCCTGCGAAGCGAACATCGAACCCGAAAGCGACGCGGCGACAGACGCCACCAGGAAAGCGATCAGCAGCGTCCTCGCGATCCGCAGCCCCGCGATGGACGCGGCGTCCCTGTTCATTCCGATGAGGCGGAGCTCCCTGCCAAAGCGGGTGCGCTCCACGACGACCTCGGCCGCCACCGCGAGGACGATGAAGAACATCATCTGGTTGGGCAGGACGCCAACGAACCGGCCGATGCCGAGCCAGGACGCGTCGCCCTGGCCAACGATCGTCAGGCCGCCGGAAAAATAAGCGCCGACGCCCATGATGATCGAGGACATCGCAATGGTCGCGATGATCGGGTTCGCGCCCGTCACGCCGACGGCGACACCCTGGATAAGGCCGATGCCAGCGCCGACCAAAACTACGATCAAGAGCGTCGGGAACATACCCAAATGGAGAACCGACGCAAAGATCACGGTGGACACCGCCGCGATGGCACCCATCGACAGCATGAACAGATTGCCGCTCATTGTGACGAAGGCCATGCCGATGGCGGCGACGCCAACTGCGGCGACTGAGAACATCATGGCGTTGACGTTCGTCATCGAGAGGAAGTTGGGAATGGTCGCCCAACCCCAAAGAAGAAGAGCGAGCGTCACCAGCTTCACTGTGGTCGCCTGGACCCGGTCGGCCCGGAACGGCGCTTGAAGCCATTCCGCCGCTGGGCGGGTGTTGCTTACATTGGATGGATTGGAGAGCGGGGTCGTCATCGTGGTCATGCCGCTTCTTCGTTCGCTTCAGCCCGAGGGCCATGGAGGATGTCGGTGAGCACGTCGTCGATGCTCGCCCCGGCGGTCGCCCGGTCGGACACAATGGCTCCGCGGAAAACCGTGATCACCCTGTCGGCCAGTTCGTGGACTTCTTCGATGTCGGTGGTGAAGAAGAGGATCGACATTCCCGAGGACGCTAGCTCCCGGAGCTGCCTGTAGATTTCGGTGCGCGCCCCGATGTCCACGCCGCGAGTGGGCTCGTTCAGCACGAGTATTTTCGGTTCGAGAGCAACTGCCTTGGCCAGGGAAACCTTCTGTTGGTTGCCGCCGCTCAAGGTGGAGACTTCATGGGGAAGCCGCCTGATGTCGATCTGGAATCGCCCCGCAAGTTCCCTTGCCTTCGCCTTTGCCAGTCCGGTCCTGATGAAGCCGAGCTTCGTCACACGGTCTAGGATTGAGGACGTGATGTTGATTTCTATTGGAGCGTCGAGGAACACACCCTTGCCCGCCCGATCCTCTGAGACGTAGGCAATGCGGGCGTTCATCGCGTCGGCCACCGAGCGGACTTCGACGAGCCGGCCATCCACTTCAATCTTTCCCAGATATATTTTCCGGAGTCCGGCTATCGCCTCGATGACTGCGTCAGCGCCGGAGCCCAATTGACCGACGACTGCCAGGACCTCACCCTTCTCGAGAGCCAGATCGATGGGATCGAACCGACCCGCGACCGAGAAGGCCTTGGTGGCGAGCCGGACCTCGCCCGAGGAGGCCGCAGGGCTCTCTGCGAGGGCATGTCTGCTGGCGACTTCGCGCCCGATCATGGACTGCACTAATTCGTCCGTCGTGAAAGCGGCAGTCGCCTTGGTTACGATACGCTCACCGTTGCGGAACACGGTGATCCGGTCGGTGAACTCGAAGACCTCTGGAAGCCTGTGGCTGATGAAGACGATCGTCGAGCCCTGGTCCCGCAGCCATCTGACGGCCGTGAATACGCGGTGTATCTCGTTATCGGACAAAGTCGCGGTCGGTTCGTCGAGGATGAGGATGCGGGCTCCCCGCGACACCCCCCGTGCGATCTCGATCAGTTGCTGCTCAGCGAGGCCAAGCTCGCGAGCGGGCTGATCGAGATCGACGTGGGAGAGCCCGATGTCGTCAAGTTGACGACGAATGGCGGCGCGGTAGCGGCGACGGAAGAGGAACTCGCCGATGGACTGGTCGCCCATAAGAACGTTGTCGAGCACCGACAGGTCCGGAACGATCGACAGCTCCTGGTGGACGATGGAGATCAGCCGGGGATCAGTTCTCCGACCCGCCTTGAGGGCGACGCCATCGACTGTGATCTCTCCCTCCGTCGGGGCGACAAGGCCTCCCAGGATTTTGACCAACGTGGATTTCCCAGCGCCGTTTTCCCCGCAAAGCCCGTGAATTTCGCCCGGCATCAGGTCGAAATCGACATTTTTCAGAGCGACGACACCGCCGTAGGTCTTGCGGAGGCCTCGCACGTTCAGGACCGGCGCGAGCGTGGGGTCTTGGCGCTGTGGGATAATTTTGGTCATCGGTTCCTCCGCCTTCAGTCCTCAGTCGGCGCTTAAATGCGCGCCGGCGCTTTTCCGGGGGGAGTAGTCGACCTGGTGTCTGGCAATCCGGATGTCCTTCAGGGAGTCCCGGACTCGCAGATGCGCGGGATGCGTGGCGTACCCCTCCAGGGAAGCTTCGTCCTTGAACTCGGAATAAAGCACGACATCGCAGGCATAATCGACGCGCGAGAAATCGATGCCGACCTCGAGGAACACCAGACCGGGGATTTCCCCCAGTAGACTCTCGAACTTGGATTTGAGGTCGAGGGCAGCAGCCTGTTTTTCCTCGACGCTTTCTCCACGGACGTCCCACATGACGATATGTTTGATCATCGATCTACTTCTTGATTTTTGAGTTTCGGACCGCCGGAGGGCCGGCTCGGTTGAGGTCTTGGGAAAATCACGTTTCCCGTCTGTAAGGGCGTTCGACGCCTGCTTGGGCAGGCGGTACGTGGCTGACCCGACAAACCAAATTGAAGCTCATGAAATCCTCCCAACGGCAGTTTCCTCCGCCGTGGGTCAAAACTTAACTTCCTGAACTTCGGGAAAAAGACCCCGCGTAGGGAAACACTTTCCCACTTCGAGCAAAAACAAACCGGCGCTCGACCCGGTTTTGGCGTGCTTGGATTACTGATTAAGGCGTCGGAATTGCCTTTAACTCCGCGTTATGAAGTCCAGGGATGCGCGGGCTCAAGGGCGCGACCGATCGCCTAGCCTGTCGATTCCTGAAGCCCTAACAGGTGCCACACGTCATTCGGCAACGGGATGCTCGCTCTTCGTCGGACAGATCGACATTGGAGCGCAGCCTTTTGGGGATGTTATGCGCGGAATTGAGCTCCTCGCAACGAAGGTTGCCCCGGCGCTGAGGCCCCTGGATAGGCAAGCGCAATCCCCGCCTACCAAATTTTTGACTCTTGTCCCGACTTACTCGGTCCACTTGGCTTCGTAGTTTCTGTCCTTGAATTCTTTGACGAGGTAGTCGATGAACAAGCGCGTCTTGGCCGGAAGGTGATGTCGCGTCGGATATGCTATGTTCATCGTCAGGCGTGGCAAATCCCAGTCATCCATCACCCGCACCAACCGACCAGACTCCAGATCGTCATTGATGATGTAGGTCGGTTGCGCCAAGATTCCGAGACCATCCAACGCGGCCTTGCGAATAATCTGGCCGTCGTTCGAGTTCAGGAGGCCCGTCACCGGAACCGAGATCGCCTCGCCATTCCTTCTGAAGGTCAGGTGATTCCAATTGTCGGCAAGCGTGTAGAGGAGCAAATCGTGCTCCGCGAGCTCGGCGGGATTACTTGGCGTGCCACGTCTCGCTAGGTATTCGGGAGAAGCCGCAAGGAGCCGCCGGGTCTCGGCGAGGCGGCGAATGGTGATCGAAGAGTCCGCCTCTACTCGGCGAGTGCGGATCGCCAGATCGACGCCGTTTTCAATCAGGTCATAGTAGCGATTGGAAACCACGACCTCGACCCTCACGTTCGGATAGCGCTGCGTAAATGACGGGATAAGAGGACTGAGATGCAGAAGGCAAAACGAGAGGGAGGCGCTGATGCGTAGGAGCCCGCTCGGGCTCATCGCGCCCTCGTTGACACTAGCTTCGGCGTCGAGCATTCCCGCGATGAGTTCCTTTCCACGGTGGTAGAACATCTCGCCCTCGCTCGTGAGGCTTAAATGCCGAGTTGTGCGCTGTACCAGCCGGGCATTTAGACGGTCCTCGAGAGATTGCAAGTTTCTGCTCGTGGCCGAGACGGACATGTCCATCGCGTCGGCGGCTTTGGTGATACTGCCGTGATCCGCGATTTGTATGAATACTTCGATCTCTGTGAGACGATCCATGGCCCGGACATTCTTGCGTTGAGCGCGAAGACTATTGCCGATGTTCAAACTTTGCTTGCGCGTACGCCACAGCTTAATGTAACCCTAGTGGAACAGAAGAGCTTCAATTTCTCCAGTGTGTGGAGCGATAGTTTACAATGACCCAGATCGACCAGCTGAATGGAGTCATCGCATTTGTGCACTCCGCAGAAGCGCTCAGCTTCACGGCGGCGGCCGCCAAGTTGGGCATCACTAAGTCTGCGGTCGGCAAAAGCGTCACGAAGCTTGAAGAGCGCTTGGGTATCAAACTGCTGCACCGGAGCACTCGGCGATTGAGTCTAACTCCCGATGGTGAAGCCTATTTCGCGAACGTGCGACACGCGCTTGGCGAAATAACTGCGGCGGAGACAACGCTGCTCTCGAAAAGCCAGGTGATTTCAGGGCGATTGCGGATCGACGCTCCGGCAGCGTTCGGACGGCAGATTCTCATGCCTTTGCTGCTGGACTTTTCAAGAGCCTATTCGAGTCTGACATTGTCGCTCTCGTTCACCGACAAGATCGTCGATCCCGTCGAAGAGGGTGTCGACCTCACAATCCGGTTTGGCGAAACTCGCGACTGCACCGGGCTGATATCCAAGAAACTCACAGAACAGCCGGCCGTCGTGGTAGCGTCGCCCTCATACTTGACAGCACGCGGAACGCCTCAAAGCGTCGCCGATCTTCACCACCACGATTGCATCTGCGGTTTCGGGGGCAATTCAGCAAGTTGGCGGATCAAGGGTTCAGACGGCGCTGCGGTTCGATATTTGCCCCCTGTTAGGCACCAATTCGGCGACGGAGAGGCGATCGTGCAGGCGGCGTTGGCTGGTTTGGGACTCTGTCAAATGCCGCGTTCGCTCGTGAGGGCGCATTTGGAGAAAGGAACCTTGACGTCGGTTCTGGAGCAAGTCGCAGACGTTCCAGTGTCCGTCTATGCCGTCTGGCCGGTTACGCGCCATCTGCTGCCGCGTGTTCGAACCGTCGTGGATTTCCTGGCGGAGAAAGGGCGACAAGGAGCCCTTGACTGAGCAAGCGTCGGGGCAATGCCTTGGCATCGCGCGACGTTGGACTGGTGTAGCTGCTCCTTCAACGCCAATCTGGGCGACTTTGATCTCACAATGCTCAGAGCTACTGACCTCAACATGATCCCGTTGCTCGACCCCGCGAATACGGTGGTCATGAACGCCAACGGCGGCAACGTGGAAGCCGTCATGGTCGCGGGCCAGTTCGTGAAACGTGACGGGCGCATTTTGAATACGGACCTGGATAAACTGGCTCGAGAATTGGCCGGGTCCTCGGAGCGCTTGATGGCAGAGTTTCGCCAGATTGGTCAGAAGTTGACTTAGGCGGAATTCTTGCGCGCATCGGGAAAGTGTTTTCCGATTTCGGCTCTTACTTGCGGAATTAGCATCAGTATTATCCAAAGCCACCGGAATGGAGGCCGGATTGCGGAGCTCTCAAGCTTGCTTGCCGACCACCGCCGTAAAGTTTCCGGCTCAGAGTGTTTCGCGGGTTGACCGGTGCTTGGCGCGCAACTGTACGCCGCCCCAAGCCAGGAGGATGGAGAGGAGTTCGCGTTGAAAGCAATCCGCTACTACGGCAAACATGACGTTCGCATCGAGGACGCTCCCGAGCCAGGGCCACTCCGACATGGCCAGGTTATGGTTGAGCCCTCCTTTTGTGGCATCTGCGGCACCGATCTTCACGAATATGAATCCGGTCCGATCTTCACGCCGAAAAAACCAAACACTTACAGCGGGGCCATCCTCCCACAAATCCTGGGCCACGAGTTTGCGGGGCGCGTCGTCGCGGTCGGTGAGGGAGTGGAAACGCTCAAGCCCGGCGACCGCGTGTCCATCCAGCCGCAGATCGGCCCACGCTTAGACTATTTCGGGAGCCGCAATCTATCGTTCTTGGGACCGAACGCATCCGTCGTCGGTCTGAGCTGGCCATGGGGCGGAATGGCGAAACGAGCGATCGTTCAGGAATACAACGCCGTTCTCATGCCGGACGACGTGACGGACCAACAGGGAGCGCTGGTCGAACCCGCGGCGGTTGCCGTACATGCTGTCGACCGATCCGGATTGACGCCGGGCGGAACGCTTTTGATTACGGGTGCAGGCCCGATCGGCGCACTCGTAGTGTTTGCAGCTCGCGCCGCTGGCGTGACTCGCATTTTTGTCAGCGAGCCTAACGCCAACCGTCGGGCACGCATAGCCGCTCTCTCGAGCGACGTGACGGTACTCGATCCCGGTTCCTCCGACTTCATGTCCACGATCAAGGACGGGACCGAGGAGGGCGTCGGGGTCGACGCCGCGATTGAGTGCGCGGGCCATCCCCGCGCCCTGCAGACTTGCCTTCAGGCCGTCCGCGCTCAGGGCACCGTCGTCCAGGTCGGATTAATGGGCGGCCCCGCCGAGATCAGCCCGTTCGACCTGACGATGCGGGACATCGCTCTGCGGGGATCGCTGAATTACCCGCTGACCATCTGGCCGCGAATTTTCGAGATGATGAGGACCGGCCTCTATCCAGCTGAGAAGATCGTCGATGACGAAATCGCCATGGATGACGTCGTCGACAAGGGCTTCCGGGAACTCCTGAACCCGAACGGGAGCAAAATGAAGATACTGGTGTCGATGCAGTCCGCCTGAGCGGTCAACGCACTTCTGTTCAAAGGAAAGATCGAAATTCCGCGAGAGGGAATCCTCGCGTGGATGTCGGCTGCCCTGAGTTTCGAAAGTTTTCAACCGGGAGCTGGGAGTGCTCCCCAAAATCGGAGGAAGAAATGTCAATCAAGAAATATCTGACGGGGGCGCTCGCCGCCACCGTCCTGGGATGGGGTCTGGGATCAGCCGCCCGTGCCGGGGAGTTCGACGGCGTTACCGTGAACGTCATTACATTCACCGGGCCGCAGATCGCCGAGCCGCTGCAGCGCCGCGCGCCCGACTTCGAAAAGCTCACGGGCGCGCATATCAACGTGGTCACCGTGCCGTTCTCGGAGCTCTATCAGAAGATGCTAACGGACTGGACGGCTGGCACGAACTCGATCGACGCCGCCGTCTACCCTTCCTCCTGGCTAGTCGACTTCTCCGGCCTACTTGAGGATTTGGACGAGCGCATCTCAAAAGACACCGCGCTGCAGCTCGACGACATCGCGCCATTCTTCGACCAGTCCGACCAGATGCTTGATGGCAAGCGCGTCGCCCTCGTTCTCGATGGCGACTTCCATATGATGTACTACCGGACGGACGTTGCGAAGGACCTCGGCCTCGAAGCTCCCAAGACCTGGGATGACTATCTGGCATTCGCCAAGGCGGCGAACGGCAAAGACCTGAATGGCGACGGCAAACCGGACTACGGTTCGTGCATCTCCAAGAAGCGCGGCGCACAGAGCTTCTGGTTCATCAACGACGTCGCGGCTTCGTTGCTGCAATCGAAGGGTACGTCACAGGGCATTTTCTTCGATCTCAAGGACTTCAAACCTCTCGTGAACAACGAGGCGTTCGCAGAAGCCCTGCGAATCTTCAAGGAAACAACTCAGTATGGCCCGCCGGACGAACTCAACATGGACGTCGGCGACACCCGAAACATGTTCATTTCCGGCCAGTGCGCACTCTCGCTCGACTGGGGCGATATCGGTGCTCTCGCGATCGACGCCGAAAAATCCAAGGTCATTGACAAGGTCGGCGCTGCGATCCTGCCGGGTTCGAAGAAGGTACTCGATCGCGAAACGGGAAAGCTCGTCGACTGCAACGCCGATATTTGCCCCTATGCAGTGGATGGGGTCAATCACACCCCATTCGCGGCTTACGGCGGACACTCGGCCTCCGTCAACGCCAAGGCGGACCAAAAGGTGAAGGACGCGGCCTACGCCTTCTTCAGCTACATGAGCCAGCCCGCGCAATCGAATGTGGACGTCACGATCGGCAAGTCCGGTTTCAATCCGTATCGGCTCTCGCAGTTCGTCTCCACCGACCTCTGGGTCAAGGGCGGCTTCTCGGCCGAGGCGGCTAAGAACTATCTCACCGCCATCGAAGATTCGCTGAACTCGCCGAACATGGGTCTCGATCTGCGCATTCCGAGCAACCAGAAATACTTCCAGGTCGTTCTCGACACGGCGATCGCCCGCTATCTGGCCGGCGAAATCGATATCCCCGCGACCATGACCACGATCGAAAACGGCTGGAACGAGATCACCGACGAGCTCGGCCGCGAAGAGCAATTGTCAGCCTACAAGGCGACACTCGGAGCTGAGTGATCATTGTCGCCCCCGCCAGCTTAATGGCGGGGGCTTTCCTTACAGGGGTTCAACGTGTCGAATTACAAAAGCCACACGGCATCGGATTGGTTGGACAGCCGGACGCCCGTCGTCTTCGTTCTGCCCGCCGTCCTTTTGATCCTGGGCTTCTCCATTTTCCCACTGCTGGTTTCCGCATGGATGGCGGTAAGCCGTTTCAAGCTCATCGGCGGCGGATACCAATTCCGCTTCGTCGGCTGGCTCAACTTCAAGAAATTGTTCGTCGGTTCGGAGCAGTTCCATCTCCTCGGCACGTTTGCGGCCATTCCGGTCATCGGGTGGATAATCCTGCTGGCCGTGGCGGCACTGGTCGGCCTTGGGGTCTACAGATATGCCAAGGACAGTCCGATCACGGTTCTGGGAATCGTAGGGCGCGCGATCTCGTTTGGCCTCGTCCTTTTCCTAGCCTGGCTCATCGTATCTACGATCGGCACCGGCGGTCAGATGGGTTCGCTCTCGACCACCATCTTCTATGTGACGCTCGGCGTCTTGATTCAGTTCGTCATCGGAACTGGTCTCGCCTGGCTGTGCTCGCAGAACATCACCGCGCGGAGCTTCTTTAGGCTTGTCTTCTTCATTCCGCTGATGGTGACTCCTGTAGGCATCGCCTACACGTTCCGCATGATGGTCGACATGAACGTTGGACCGATTTCGCCGATCTGGCAGGCGCTTGGCCTCGGTCAGTTTTCCTGGTCGTCAAATCCGTGGTCAGCCCGAATGGTCGTCATCGTCGGCGATAGCTGGCAGTGGATTCCCTTCATTTTCCTGGTCATGCTCGCTGCCTTCGAGAGCCAGCCTAAGGATGAGTTGGAAGCAGCTTCCATCGACGGTGCTTCCGGTCTCCAGATATTCCGCGACATCACGTGGCCTTCGGTCGCGCCTGTGGCGGCGACGGTCGTTCTGATCCGCGTCATCGAAGCCTTCAAGATCATCGACCTCCCCAATATCCTGACGAACGGCGGACCGGGCATCGCGTCCGAGTCCCTCACTCTGCACTCATTCATTCAGTGGCGCTCGCTTGACCTCGGGGCCTCATCGGCCGTGGCGTACGTCCTCTTGTTCGTATCGACCGTCATTTGCGTGTCGTTCTTCAACTTCGTCGTCAGTCCAGCGAGGAGGACAAGCAGATGAGTATTTTCGAACCCCGCCGTCTTGGCGAAATGTCGCCCGGTATGAAGATAATCGTCTATTCGCTCCTCGCGATTTGGACGGTCATTGTACTCTTCCCGCTTTACTGGGTGGTGATCACAAGCTTCAAACTGCCGATACAAGTCACCGCCGGACCCGCTTACATTCCCTTCGTCGACTTCCAACCCTCGATGCACGCCTGGCACTACATCTTCGTCGACCTGGGAAATGACACGCTCCGGCCCTATTTGAACTCGGTGATCGTGTCGGTGTTGGCCACCGTGCTGGTCATGATCGTTGGTTCGCTTGCCGCCTATTCGCTCGCGCGCTTCACATTCCGCCCTAGGCTCCTGACCATCGGCATATTCATCGTGTCGCTGGTCTGCGTCATTGTCCTGGTCCTCGCACTCGGCGTTAGCTGGCAGATTTCGGTCGCGGCGGGCATCGCGTTGGCCTTCCTGGCGGCCCGCGCTTTTCGAAGGGTGCCGTCGCCTCATCTTGGCAACTCGGACATCCTCTTCTGGATGATATCGCAGCGGATCATGCCGCCCGTCATCGCAGCGCTTCCGATCTATGTGATGTTCCAGCAGATAGGTCTTCTCGACACGCACTTTGCGCTGATCATCACCTACACGACGGTGAATCTGCCGATCGTAGTTTGGCTCATGTACGACTTCTTCGTCACGATCCCGAAGGACCTCGAGGAATCGGCCGAGTTGGATGGAGCAACGAAGTTTCGAATCTTCTTCGAGATCATTCTGCCGCTCGCTAAGCCTGGCCTGGTCGCGACGGCGCTCCTGATGTTCATCTTCGCTTGGAACGAGTACTTGCTCGCGCTTTTCCTCTCGAGCGCCCATTCGCAGACTATCACCCTCTTGGTGTCGGCGCAGAACGCCACCCGTGGTCCGCAGTGGTGGTACATGTGCGTCCTCATCATCATCATGGTGCTGCCTGTCATGCTCATGACCCTCTTTCTCCAACGTTTCATTGCAAAGGGCATGCTGCTCGGTGCGGTCAAAGGCTAACTGACATGACGGTAAAACTAGACAAAGTCGCCAAGAATTTCGGCGCGGTGAAGGTGCTTCACGAGCTGGACCTCGACGTGAAGGAAGGCGAGTTCCTCGTTCTTCTGGGGGCGTCTGGCTCGGGGAAGTCGACGGCGCTCAGAATGATCGCGGGTCTTGAGACGACAAGCTCGGGCACGATCACGATCGGCAGCCGCGACGTCACGAACGTCCTGCCCAAGAACCGCGACGTGGCAATGGTTTTCCAATCCTACGCGCTCTACCCGCACAAGACGGTGGCCGAAAACATCGGCTACCCGCTCAAGGTGAGAGGGACGCCGCGCGAAGACATCGCGACGCAGGTAAAGGACGTAGCCGGGCAGGTCGAGCTCCTGCCATACCTCGACCGATTTCCGCGGCAGTTGTCAGGAGGCCAGAGACAGCGCGTGGCGCTCGCGCGGGCAATGGTGCGGCGACCCAAGGTCTTCCTCATGGACGAGCCGTTGTCGAACCTGGACGCGAAACTCCGTGGTCACATGCGGGCCGAACTCAAGCACATGCAGCAGGAGCTCGGTATTACGACGATCTACGTAACTCATGATCAAATCGAAGCGATGACCCTGGCCCATCGAGTGGCCCTCCTGGAAGGTGGGCGGCTTCAACAGCTGGACACGCCTGCCAACATCTACAACGACCCGGCGAACCTCTTCGTCGCCCGGTTCATTGGTTCTCCACCCATGAACGTGATCCACGGATCACTGGACAGATCGACCTTCAAGACGGCCGGGGTTGAAGTCGCGACACCCGTATCCGGCAACCTTTCCAAGGTCGTGCTCGGTGTCCGCCCCGAGGACTGCGCAATCGTCTCGCCAGACGCCGCGGACCTCAAGGCCAGCATCTACACGATCGAGCTCATCGGCGACCACACGTTGGTCACCGTCAATCTTGGCTCCGACATGTTGACGATCAAGGCCTCGAAAGACTTCGCGGGCAAATCCAACGACGTCGTCGGGGTCGCCTTGAGCCGAGACCGCCTCTTCGTCTTCGATGACGCCACTGGCTCGCGTGTCAGGTGAAGGCGATGCCGACAAGAAAATCCGCGGTCCCGAGCGGATCGAGTAGACGAGGACTCTGAAGTGCCGAAAATATGCTCTCTGCAGGAGGCAGTTGCAAACAATCTCCACAATGGCGACGCCGTCGCGTTCGAAGGTTTTACCCACCTTATACCCCATGCCGCCGCCCATGAGGCCATCCGCCAGGGTTTCAAGGACCTGACGCTGATACGCATGACGCCGGACGGCATCTATGACCAGATGATCGGCCATGGCATGGTCAAGAAGGTGATTTTCTCCTACGCCGGCAATCCCGGAGTCGGTCTGTTGCGCAGGTTCCGCGATGCGGTCGAGAACGACTACCCGCATCGGATCGAGATTGAGGAACATAGCCACGCCGCCATGGCGAACGCTTACGAGGCAGGCGCGGCCGGGTTACCCTGCGCCATCTTCCGTGGATATCTCGGAGCGGAACTCACCAGGGTTAATTCGAACATCAAGTCCGTCGTCTGCCCGTTTACCGGAGAGACGCTGGCGGCTGTTCCTGCCGTTCGACCGAATGTCACATTCATCCATGCTCAGAAAGCCAACAAGAAGGGTGACGTTCTCGTCGAGGGTATTATCGGCATTCAGAAGGAGGCTGTTCTCGCGGCTAAACGGGCCGTCGTCACAGTCGAGGAAGTTGTCGAAGATTTCGAGGGCGTATCCGTAAACGCCTGCATCATTCCCTCCTGGACGATTACCAACATCGCAGTGGTGCCGGGCGGAGCCCATCCTTCCTACGCGCAAGGCTACTATGCGCGCGACAACGCCGCTTATCTCGAGTGGGACAAGATATCGTCTGACCGGACCCTGTTCGAGAACTGGATCAAGGACGAAGTCTTGTCGGCGGCACCCGAAGACTTCGAACGACGCGTCGCACATTTGAGGGCCGCAAAATGAGCCAGCCATTCACTCCCAACGAAATCATGACCATCACAGCCGCCCGGGCGCTGTCCAATTCCGACGTCTGCTTTGTCGGGATCGGAGCGCCTTCCGCGGCATGCAATGTAGCCCGTCTCACCCACGCTCCCGACATCACGCTCATCTATGAATCCGGGACGATCGGCACAGCACCGACCGTACTTCCGCTATCCATCGGCGACGGCGAGCTTTGCGAGACGTCGGTGACGACGGTCTCCGTGCCAGAAATGTTTCGCTATTGGCTCCAAGGCGGTCGCATCACGATCGGTTTCCTGGGCGCAGCGCAGCTCGACAAATTCGGAAACATCAACACCACTGTCATCGGCAGCTACGAAAAGCCGAAGACGAGATTGCCCGGCGGCGGCGGAGCTCCAGAGATCGCGAGCTCGTGCGGTGAAATCTACATCACCATGGCGCAGTCGACCCGCGGCATGGTCGAGAAAATCGACTTCGTCACCTCTTTCGGACACGGCGAAGGTGGCGATCATCGCGCACGCCTCGGTATCGCGACCAAAGGACGCACGCTGCTGATTACAGACTTAGCGATCTGGAGGCCCGACCCGGTGACCAAGGAGTTCACCGTCATGTCGCTTCATCCCGGTGTGACGAGAGAGAAGGTGCAGGAGACTTGCGGCTGGAGGGTCAAGTTCGCGGAGGACCTGGATGTCACGCCGGCTCCAAGCGAACTGGAGCTGAAGACCCTGCGCGATCTTAAAGCCAGAACCGACGCTGCCCACAAGGGCGAGTCCAGCACCGCTGCATCAAGGAGCTCGAAGGATGGCTGAAGCATTTATCTGCGCCTATGTGCGTACGCCGATTGGAAGGTTTGGTGGCGCGCTCTCCGCGGTGCGCGCTGACGACCTTGGTGCGGTGCCATTGAAGGCGCTGATGGCATGCCATCCAGCGCTGGACTGGGCGGCGGTCGACGAGGTCATCTATGGCTCCGCTAACCAG
This sequence comes from Rhizobium sp. LjRoot254, assembly GCF_964254105.1. Taxonomy (NCBI): domain Bacteria; kingdom Pseudomonadati; phylum Pseudomonadota; class Alphaproteobacteria; order Hyphomicrobiales; family Rhizobiaceae; genus Rhizobium; species Rhizobium sp. LjRoot254. The sequence goes on from NZ_CAXUSM020000001.1 coordinate 980,746, forward strand.
GCCGGGGAGGACAACCGCGACGTCGCACGGATGTCGCTCCTACTCGCGGGTCTTCCGCACACCGTTCCAGGGACCACCATGAACCGACTTTGCGGCTCCGGGATGGACGCTGTCATCACCGCAGCCCGCGCGATCAAAACTGGCGAGATCGAGTTGGCGATAGCCGGCGGCGTCGAGAGCATGAGCCGAGCGCCGTTCGTGATGCCTAAGGCCGACATCGCCTTTTCCCGGCAAGCGGAAATCCATGACACCACGGTCGGGTGGCGCTTCGTCAACCCGCTTATGAAGAAACAGTACGGTGTCGACTCCATGCCCGAAACGGCCGAGAACGTCGCCGACGACTATCAGGTCAACCGCGAAGACCAAGACGCCTTCGCGGTCCGGTCGCAGGCAAAGGCTTCCGCCGCCCAGGCCAATGGTCGGCTTGGCCGGGAAATCACCCCCGTCACAATCCCACAGCGAAAAGGCGATGCCATCGTCGTCGATCGCGACGAGCCGCCGCGCGCAACGTCGATGGAAACCCTGGCGAAGCTGAAGCCGATCGTCCGCGCGGACGGCACCGTGACCGCCGGCAATGCTTCGGGTGTCAATGACGGCGCGGCGGCCTTGATCATTGCTTCCGAGAAAGCGGCCACCAAACATGGCTTGACGCCGATAGCACGCATCCTCGGCGGGGCGACGGCGGGAGTCCCTCCTAGGATTATGGGTATCGGTCCAGCACCCGCTTCGAAGAAGCTCCTGGCGATGCTCGGCCTCAAGCAAGAGGACCTTGACGTCATCGAGCTCAACGAGGCCTTTGCGAGCCAAGGCCTCGCGTCTTTGCGGCAGCTAGGCATCGCTGATGAGGACGAACGGGTGAACCGGAACGGTGGCGCGATCGCGCTGGGTCATCCCCTCGGAATGTCTGGCGTACGGATCACGGGGACCGCGGCGCTTGAATTGGCGGTGAACGGCGGTCGGTATTCGCTGTCGACCATGTGTGTGGGTGTCGGTCAGGGCATCGCGGTCGCTCTCGAACGAGTGTGACGGCGAGCTACCGACCGGCGCAGGGCCGAAGGGGCGGACCCGGCCCGGCGCGTGACCACACCGGCGCGCTGCCGTTGCTGGCGCATGTACCTTTTTCCCAACGGCAGCGCGAATTCGCCGATTACCCAGCCAACAAGGACTGAAAGATGACCAGACCTTTGAATATCGCAACGTTTTGCGGAAGCTTGCGAAAGAATTCGACCAATGCAGTGGTCGTGCGCGCACTGCCAGCTCTCTCCTCGCCTTCCTGTGCCTTGCCGTCGCGCGGCTCTTGCGTTTATATGGATACTAATATAGTATCTGCAAATGGCTTCAGTAAACACTCAATTTTCGATTGCCGTCCACGTGATGGCGGCAATCGCACATCACGACGGAGTTTTCGCGTCGGAAGTTCTCGCGCGCAGCGTGAATGCGAACCCGGTTTTCGTTAAAAGAGTCCTCGTTAAACTCTCGAAGGCGAAGCTGGCTAAGACCACTGTTGGTAAGTCGGGTGGTTATGGCCTGGCAAGAAGCCCCAATAGGATTTCGCTCTTAGACATCTACTCGGCGGTCAACCCTCCAGATGCTTTTGCCATCCATACTTATCCCGTGAGCAAGGAGTGTATCGTGAGTTCGAACATCAAGGAAGTCATGAGCGACGTGCTGGTTGGCACTGAGGAGGCCGTCCATGGGCATCTGAGACAGACGACGTTGGCGGATGTGGTGTCCAAAATCAGAGCCAGGGCCAGTTAGCCTTTTTGCCCTGATTTTTTTGCCCATAATAGATACTTTCATAGTAACCAATACCAATCAAAAGGAACACGAAAATGACGCAACTGAACGAGAAGTCTCCTGTGGCTACCGGAAACGGGCCAGCCGCTACAAAGCTGGGTAAGGATGCGCCCACCGCCGTTCTCATCGGAGTGACCGGAGGACTTGGTCACGCGCTGGCCAGGCTCCTGGCGGCCGAGGGCTTCCGGTTGGTGCTCGCGGCCCGGAGCGAGAACGACGCCGCTAAGCTGACCGGCCGCAACGACGGTTCGGCGATTTACCAGCGCGCGGACGTCACTGATCCGGCGAGCATGGAGAAGCTGGCGGCAGCGGCCTTCGAGCACCTCGGCCGGGTCGATGCGGTGGTGAACCTTGCGGGCATCTCGCCGCGCAAAGCTATTGAGGAATACACTTTGGCCGACATCGACGATCTGTTCGCGATCAACGTCAAGGGGCCCATGTTCGTGACCCGGGCCTTCCTGCCTGGACTGCGCAAGCAAGCCGGTAACGCAGTGGTTGTCCACGTCGGCGGTGCCATGGACGGCCGGGTGGCGCTGCCATTTATGAGCTCCTATGCCGCGAGCCGCGGCGCGCTGGCGAGCTATGTGCAAAGCGCCAACCGCGAGCTTGCCGGGACCAACGTAATGCTTTCCTTCTTCGGGCCCGTTCCCTCCAACACCGAGGCCGAGTCGCCTTTCTTCGACATGTGGAGCAAGCTGGGCGTCGACCTCTGCGAACCCGACCAGGTCGCGCGCGAGATTCTCGCCACCATCCGCAAACGTCGTCAAGTCCACGTCATGGGCGGCGGGACGCTCAAAATGCTTACGATCGCGAACGCCATATCGCCGTCCATTGCCGACGCGATGGGTCTGCGGAAATTTGGCAAGCTTATGCAGCAGTATCGCCCACGCTGATCGGGCGTGAGCATTGCGATGAAACGCGTGGCCTGTCAGCCCATAGGGCTGACAGTGCCTTATAAGGTGTGGCTACAGCACAGCCAAATGAAAGCATCTGATGTTCCACCTCATTTTCGGAATTCCCTGGCTGGTCGTAGTCATTCGCTTCATCCAACCACTGCCATGGAACTGGTCGGCGAAGGCATCCCTGGCGATGCTTCTGTTGGTAGCCTCGCAATTTCATCTGGTTAGTCGCCTCTCTTCAGGGTCGGTCTTCGATCCGGAGTTTTCGCGCCCTTTGGTCATTGCTTTCAATGTCCTCTTCGGCGCGATCGTGTTGCTCGCGGTGTTTCAGATCGCACTGGATGTGGCCTCACTCGCGATCATCCCGTTCAAGGGAGGCTTCGCATCTGCTCCGACAGGCCTGCGATATGCGATCGGAGCTTTGGCTGTTGGCCTTTCAGCCTACGGGGTCAGCCAGGCAATGAGATTGCCACCGCTAAAAGACATAGAAATTCCCATCGCTGGATTGCCTGCCGAATTTGATGGCTATCGGATGGTTCAGCTGACCGACCTTCACATCAGCCGTCTGTTCCCAGCCGCATGGACCAAAGAGGTCGTAGCGAGGACCAATGCGCTCGATGCGGAGCTGATCGTCATCACCGGGGACTTCATCGACGGTGACGTGGCTCACCGCAAAGACGATGTCGCGCCGCTTTCGGGATTGAGGGCGCGTGACGGTGTCTACGCAATTCCGGGGAACCACGAATATTTCTTCGATTACCAAGAATGGATGCGCCACCTCGAGATGTTGGGCATGCGGATGCTGTCCAACAGCCACGTCGTCCTCAAGAGAGGCAATGCCGAGATCGTACTGGCGGGTTTGACCGACGTGTCGGCCCGTGGGCACGGCACTCCACCGCCTGACCTCGCGGCGGCGATCAAGGGAGTTCCGGCGAACACTCCCATCTTATTGCTCGATCACCAGCCGATGATGGCCAAAAAAGCGGCCGCCTCTGGTGTGGCGCTTCAGCTGTCGGGGCACACACATGGTGGCATGGTTTTCGGCCTCGACCGCTTGATCGCGCGCGCCAATGGAGGCTTTGTTTCGGGTCGATACCAAGTCGGAGCCATGACATTGTACGTAAACAACGGAACGGCGATATGGCCTGGGTTCGCGTTAAGGCTCGGTGCGCCATCGGAACTGACCAGAATTACCCTCCGCGCGAAAACGAAGTGATTTGCAAACATAATGTGTGGCCTGAAACAGACGGTCCTCTCCCGACCCCAAAGGCGGCCACTCTTGATCTCAAAGATGACGACCGCTTGTGGCGCGTCAGAGACCTCACGTCTCGGCGCGTTTTGGCCGAAACCGCCATCCTTCATTTCATGCCTACCCGGAAAGCCGAGTTCAGAATAGACGATCGTTAAATTGCTCGGTCTCCCACGCCCTGAGAAAACCTGCCTCCCGTTCAATCCAACCGACACTGTTGCTTCCCCACTCTTGCGCTCGGGTTGCGTACTCGCCCATCAGCCAAAAGTGGCGAACTGTCACAAGCCGAACGGCTGCTTCGAAGTCGTCCGGAGTTATCGGCCGGATCGCCCGATATCCGTCCAAGAAGGCATGCCACACAGCGGTCAAACTCCGACCAAAGGAGATTTTTGCCCACAGGAAAACCGCAAGATCATAGGCGAGGTATCCCGGTCCTCCGTCATCGAAGTCGAAAAACACCGCTTCACCAGCCTCATTGATGCGCGAATTGAAGCCATGGCAGTCCCCATGACAATATATCCAAGTCAAGTTGCTGAACGCCTGGATCGCCCTTCCAGTCCGTTCGGCAATGTCTTCAAGATCGCTGAAGACCTGCGCTTCGTCCACGATTCCGCTATCGCGTATTCGCGCGATCGGTCGATGCAGCAAGTGTTCGAGGTCGAGCCGATACATCGCCCCGTCAGAAGGAAATGTCTCGGCCGCATTGTGTAGCAGAGCGAGAGTCTTTCCATTCGCCCAAGCATCGCCGACGTCGCTCGCTTGCGGTTCTCGGCCATCAATCGCCCTGAAGAGCACACTGTCGCGCGCACCTTCCGACGCTTGCCCCTGAAGGAAGAAAGTGCCATCGCGTGTCGCAATGGGCACGGCGACCGGAACTCCTGACTTTGACAGATGGGTGAGGAATGCCGTTTCGCTCTTGACGTCGGCTGGCCCACGCGCACGTCGGTGGGAAAGTCGGAAAACATAACGCTCGCTGCTGCCCGCGCTGGCAAGATAGACATCATTCAAACCGCGTTGAATTAGTCGGCAAGAAACCGGTGCTCCCAGAGCATAATGCTCATCAATGAACCGTTCGATCGACCTAATCTGGGAGGTCGAATATAGTGGATCAAAGTCAAGCATAGTGGATGTCCCGCAGGAGCCTCAGGAGGTTGTCTTTGTTTGGTAGCCAATTTTGGCGACTTAGCAAAATACCTAGTTCTGCGGCAGCCGCATTGACTGCCGTTTGCTCATAGTTGCCGTCCCGGATATCCTCGGCATTGAATGTAGAACCGCGTTCAGATCAACCGGATCAATGGGGGAGAAGCATCTGCGTTGTTTTGTCCAGTTTTTTCAACGAATTTGCGAGTTTGGCTCGCCATGAACCTCCTCGCGCCCATGCTTCCACCCAAGCCAACTCTAGCCTTCCGATCCACCCTTTTTCAGCATGGGCATTGATCAGCTCAGATGCCTGCGCCAAGTCTTTTAAAATCTTGGGATTTCCGGCTCTCCGACTCGCGGCGACGATCAGTTTATGGACAGCGAAGCGTTCTGGGGCTGGGACTGTCACGCCAATTCCGGAATCGAAGAGGACCATTGATCTCACGGGATGCTTGATAAGGAAATCTAGATATCGCAGCGGAACACCGGCCATGTGCGGCCCGAGCGAGCGGAGAGGCGACAAACGCCCTGTATGTTCGTCCGACCCCCTATGCGTCGCGAGAAACTCGACTTGAAAATCGGTCGAGGATTTGAACGACGCCATCATCGTATGGTCATTTAGGTGAGGTTTTGGGGAAAATGAAGGATCGACAGCTCGCAGAGCTGCCGGAATGTCGTCACAAGTATCATCGATGGAATTGGAAATACCGAAGTCCACAGCGATGTCTACGTCATCTGTGCGGAGTGACGCGCAAGGAAGCCGGAACCCGAGTAGCCCGCTATAAGCCTGATAGGCAACCGAACCGACGAGAACCGATCGAAGGCGAAACACACCAGCCTCGGAAAGCGCCTTCAGAACGCGACCCTCCATATGCGTGGGACTCGTCCACCCCCGTTGGCGCAGCGTCTCGGCGCCATTGCGCAGGCGGAACGTGTCGACATTTGCACCCCTTGCCCGATTAATTCGATCCTCGATCTCTGGATCGCGGCACTGTCCTGCGTAGCGCGGACGACTACGACCACCAGGAAGGGCGAAGTTCGTTTGGGGTCCCCGATGATACCAATACTCTCGACCCCCATCGCACACGGTGAAGAACTCTCCGTCGAGCGGGTATGTCGCCTCAAATTCGACGTCCCCGACGTCGCGGAGCAACTCGTCGAATATCAGGCGCTCGTCATCACTTATCGGTTGCAACCCTTGTTTGCCGGTCATAATTCGATCACCATGCCAATTTCAAAGTCCGCGAAGTTGGGGTCGCCGTAATATCCCCGCGGGTTACAGATGACCCGGGTTTCGCCGATCCAGTAGTCCAGCTTGTGATGGACGTGTCCGTGTATCCAAAAGTCCGGCCCTCGATCGAGGATCATCGTCTCGAGATCGGACGCGAATGCAGCAGAATAAATGCTCTCGGAGAATCTGGAAGCGATGGATTTCATGCTCGGGGCGTGGTGTGTGACCACCACGGTTTTCCGGTCCCTATTCGCGTCGAGAAACCCGCCCAGATACCTCCGGCTCTCCACGTGCTTCCTGACGGTATGCATGGGTCTCAAACTGGAAAACGGCCGCTTCGACCAGTTGATCGCGTGATAGTCGTTCATCAGTCTGTTGCACTCCTGCATTGCCAGGTCGCGCGACCCCATGAGCTCGAAGTCCGTCCAAAGCGTTGCCCCGGCGATCGAGACCTCGCCGAAGTCCACGGCGCCGTTTTCGAGGAAATGAATGTTTGGGTGGACGGCTGCGCGCGAAATGCCCGCGACAAGTCCGTCGGACAAGAACGACCGATAGTACTCGTGGTTTCCAGCGACGAATACTATAGGCATGTCGGGAGGAATGTGTTCCGCCAGGAACTCTATGCTGCGAGACGATCCTCCGACGTCGATGTCGCCAGCCACAATGCAGATGTCGGCTTCCGGGACCTCGAATTCCAGACCCATCCAGCCGAACTCAAGGTGAAGATCGGAGAAAATCCAGAGCTTCATGCCGACCTCCGTAGACCGTCGCGGGCGGAGACTTCGAACATCGCTATCGTAAGCGACTTGTCCGACAGCAGCGTCTGGATTTCATCTCCTGTAAGAGACTTGGCCCGCGGCAGCTCCTGGGCTATCGCGTGGACGGGGTCCAGATTTTCCTTGATCAAATCCTTCGCTTGATCGAGCGCCACATGAAGCGTCTTTTCGACACGCTGCCAGACGATGGAATTTGTCTCCCGTACGCGTCGGAGCTCGGATTCACCCCGATAAGGTTCGGATACGAGGGTGTCACCCATCCCATTGACCGCTTCCAGCGTCGTCGCGAGGCGTGTCGCCATCTCGAGGTCCGAGCCGACCGCACCCGCGGCGCCTTCGTCATGACGGCCTAAGACGACGATTTCCGCGGCAATACCCGCCAGCGCAATCAGCAATTCGCCGAAAATCACGTCGCGAGTCCTACGGTGTTGCGTCAGGGTTTCAAACCGGACCATGCCCATCGACTGGACTTGGCGGCCCTCGTAGTACGTGTCGCTTATCCTCGCATCGACGATGGTACGACCCACCGCGAGACCTGTGACGGCGTGGCCGGCTTCGTGAAGAGCGTTCGCGCGGTATGTCTCGACGGGCAATGTCCTGACGCTGGGCAACGCATGCATGAGATGATCAATGGACGTGTTCACGCCGACGGCCCTTGCGAAACGGTGCGCCTTCCGAGCGAGCACTTCCAGGTCTGCCCCGGAATTGTGTTCGGTCGCCCTTTCGATGGTCGGTTTGTGATCCTCAGCGACAGGGAAGCCGAGATAACGCTCCAGAATTCCGAAACGGGCTTCCGCGTCCGGCAAAGTGATTTCGATGTGCGTGTCGATGCGGCCTGACCGAAGGATGGCGGGATCGACGACTACGACCTCGTTGGTCGTTGCTATTACCAAGACCCCATCACGTCGATTCAGACCATCGAGGCACTCGAGGAAACCATTCACAACCCCGCGATTGTAGTTGGAATTATCAGACAGTCGCGTTTCACGACTCATCATGGAGTCGAGCCCGTCGATGAGCAAGATCGACGGAGCGTTTTCGATTGCCTCCTTGAACGACTGGCGCATGGCTTTGAGCATGTCGCCCTGATGGCCTTGAGATTGCCATTGGGCGTAGGAAGCAACGAAGAGAGGCAGGTCGGCGGCATACGCAAGTTCCCGGGCGAATTGGGTCTTGCCGGAGCCAGGCGGCCCGAACAGCAGCAGGCCACGATCGACCGAGTCCCACCCGATTTTGCCGGCCTTGAAATCGGCGATGTCCCTGCAGAATTGCAGACCCCAATCGATCGCGCCGCCGTAGCCATGCAGGCTTTCAAGCTTGCGGATCGCAGGTGTCGGCTCGATCACAGACGGAGTGGTCACGCTCTCACCGCGATTGTTCGCGCGTAGGCTGGCGATTCCCCGCTGGACTGGCACTCCCTTGCGCAGGGCGACGGCGACCTCATGTAAGGGGATGGTCGTCAGGAACTCGGCATCGCCGCGACTGATCCGCACCGAGCGGAAATGATACACGGCCGCGGTGATCAACCGGCTGTCCGGGGCGCCAATCGTCGCGAATACATTTGCCGAGGCCCTGAACACTCGCGGCACGTCGTCTTCGGATTCGAACAGGAACAGGGACTTCCTGAATTCGAGGTCCACCATCATCGCCGTCGGGTTCGGCTTGCCCTTGCGGACTTTCTGCGCGACCGCTTCGTCGTCTCCGAAACGCACAGTGCGCGTCGTCCCGGACATGAGGAGGTTCGCGGCGTTCTCGAAATAGCCGGTGAGAGACTGGTCATTCAGGACGACACAGGCCATCGAGCCGACGTCCCGCCTATGCAAGGGTCGCAAACACCGCCGGAGCGCACACCATGCGTATGCCGCGATGATCGACCGGAACTCGATGGGACCTCGTTTCATGTCATTGCCTCGTCCTGTTCGGCCCAATGTCCAAAGGCGCCCCAAGTCGGTACCAGCGCGAAAGCGTCCGCGCGAGGCCGAGCTTCTGATCGATGAAGAACAGCTGCGATGTCTCGATCGGGCCATCTCGCAGTTCAGGGTGACCAGCAACTTCCCCCCGGAGACCGAAAGTGACGACTGGGGTGAGTGCCCATTTCGAAAGGGTCGTTTCCGGGGTAAGCGACTGGAAATACTCCGGGGTCCGGAATTTCCGGAAGTCGTCCGAAAGCCTTTGAAGCCGCGCGGCGGTGTGGTCAGGGTCTGGATCGTATTTCATGGCGTTTACCGGTTGACGTTGTTGGCATTGTTTTCCCGCTGCGACTGATCTCGTCCCGGCCGTGAATGCGGCACCTGAGGTACCCGAGCACCGAGGACTCGAAAGGGTCGGCTTTTGGCATTGGGTGTCGTACGACGTTCGAACAAGGATGCACGACGGCGTGCGGAACCACTCACTCCGGAACCAGGCTTTCAGGAAGCCGTGGATGCTGCAAGCGACGTAGGTCGGCGGCTGGTTCCGAAAACTTGGATGCGGTCGCTTCATTGGATTGCTGGGCTCGTGTAGCCGCCTCCTCAACGGTGATGACGTGTCGGGTGCTTGAACGCAGGCAATGACGGCTGACCTTCCGGCCTCGTGGTTCCCGAATCATTCGCGCTTGCACTTCCCGTTCGTAGCCGGCAGAACACTCGGCGTCCACCAATTCTGATCACTTCCGTATCTAAAAGCGTGCACCATGCACAAGTTTGACAAGGGTCGCCATTGCTTGATTTGTCGTGTCTATGAGAATGTACGCTCTGTCATCGCAGATCAGGGCCGCCCGGGCGCTTCTCGGGTGGAGCATCTCTGAACTGGCCGCGAGGGCGAACGTTTCCCGTAACACAATCGGACTGATGGAGCGCAACGAGCAGGCGCGGAACTATTCGTCTCGTCAGAAGGTCGCGGAGGCGTTGGAGGCCGCCGGCGTCCGGATTTTCCCTCGCGAGGGGACCCAAGGCGCGGGTGTGCGGTTCATGACGGTGGAGGACGAAGAGAGGGCGCTGCGGGAGAACCGCGCTCCCCCAAGCCATGAACGCTGACGTTTCGGGGCGGGCTTCTCCCGGCCGGCAGCCACGGTGCATCTTGGTCCTGGGCGACAGGGGCCGCGAATGCGTCTGGACCCACTCGAAAAAGCTCCGCGTCAAAGCGGCGGAAATACCGCCAAAACCTGACAGAAAAAGCCGGCATAAACCGTTTTTCCAAGACTTCTAAGCATTCTCGATACTGTTTTTGTGCGCCGTGCACGTGTTTGACGCCGCCCCGTCGACCGGCCACGATCCCTGTCCGGTGCGGAATCCATCCGCTAAAAGGACTGGAACGGAGACGGCGATGACGGTCGACTTGAGAGGCTACTATACCGTTCGCGAAGTTTGCAAGCTTACCACGCTGTCCCGCCAGACGATCTGGCGGATGGTCGAGGACGGGCGCTTCCCCCCGCCTGTCGAGCTGACCGAGGGGCGGGGGCGCATCGGCTTCTCGATTCCCGCGGTGCACAGGTGGCTGGCTGACAAGGCCGCACGGCCGCACGAAAAACCGGATGAAGAACGCCCGTAGGACCGGGGGAAGGAGCAAGACGAGAAAACGCACGGGGACCGTACCGAAACCAGCGTGCCGAACTTCGCGTCACGTTTCGACGCTATCGAGCCTTGAGCCGAAATCAAGGGCACCGCTCTCCAGTCTCAACAGGATTTCCTCGAGCATTTTGCCCATTGGGCGCTCGGTTGTTTCGGTCCAGCGCCATGACCATGGCACCCGATGAACGGGACTGTAAGCGATGAGGCTCAGGCGGCCGGTGGGAACTCTTCTGTCAACCCACCATGTCGGTCCGACATGGTCCTTTTCCCGGTAGTCTCGCTCGCGGATGAACCGGCCATGCCCGACGTATCGCATTCGGGCCGTGTCGTACGTCTCGGTGATCGCTAGACCAACGGGCACGCCGAAGATGTAGGCGACTGTCGGACGGAGGGGCGACCAGGCTCGTTTCCTCCCGTCCGCTCCGCCGGGCCCGGTGCCATCGGTCGGTATCCGGATGAATCCCTCGAACGCGGCGGCGATCGTCACCCGGTGGCCACGTGCCTCGAGGCCGCGGTAGAGGTCGTCGGCGAGCCGGACGGCTCTGGTGAGCGCCCCTGACGAGACTGTGACATCGGCTACGAGCTTCCGGCGTGGAATCAGGGGATAACCGGCGTGCTCCACCGCCAGCCTCAATTGTTCTTCGGCGTCCCTCGCGAGCGGATGGACGATCCGCCTCTTTCGAAGGACGGGGGGCGCCGGCGCGGGCGCAGGCGGGCGCGTGGTGCTTTTGCGGAGAGCGCCCGGCTGCCGCACGATCGGTTCTCCTTTGCGCCAGCAACGCGGGGTCCCCGGAGGGGCTTGAGGCAAAGCGGCGCGCGGCGGCGCCCGTCCGACTTCCAGCTTCTGCCAGTACCCCCTTGGAGGTCGCGGGACGGCCAGGCTCCTGCAGACACGTACGAGATAGCTGCCGGAGACGCCCAGCGTACTGGCGGCTCTCGATGCCGGTTTGCTCCATAAGAGTTCGTAAAGGTCTTCCCGGCTGATCATAGCTGTTCCTCCGCCCGATCGACGATCCCCGTCTCAGTCTTCTTCCAGCGGGTCGTCCACGAAGTCGTCCACCGACCCGTCGACGATCGCCGCGAGGCGCTCGGCATAGCGGTTGAGCGCTTGTCGGGACTGGGGCAGGTAGGTGTACTGGTTGTAGATCGCGTCGATGCCTTTCTTACGATGGGCGAGAATCGCTTCCGCCACGGGTTTGGGAACTTCGAGCGCCGACAGCGCCGATCGCACGATACGGCGATCGTCGTGTATGACCCACGACGAGACAGTCGCGTCGGGATCGATCTCCCACAGCCTAATCTGCATCCGCTCGCGGAAGATTTCCGTCGCATTGGACAGACCGTTGATGGGCATCTGCCCGTTCGTCGTACTGAAGATGCAGTCGCCGTGCTTCTCCTCCTGGGCCTGCCGAATGCTCCTGAACAGCGCGAGCAAACGCTTGCCCAGCGGCACGAGATGTATGAAGACACCGGCGTCGGTGCTCTTGACGCGTACTTCCGGTACGGTCCACAGCCTCCGTTCCCAGTCGATTTCCGACCAGCGCGCGCCCACCATCTCTTCGCGTCGCACGCCGCTCAGCAGGACCGCTTTAAAGAACGGGCCGTAAGGATACGGCGTGTCGTCGGCCGCGCGCCAGTACGCGCGCAACTCGTTGCCGCGGAGCATCGCGGTGCGGTGTTTCCCTGTCACCTCAAGATGCTTCGGCGTCGCAGCCGCGAGGGGATTTTTTGTCGACAGGCCGTAGCCTCTCCGCCGTTGCGGGGACATAGCCCAGGAATAGAAGCCCCGCAGCAACGAAAGCACGTTGCGCGCCACGGCGGGCGCGGGTCTGTCGCGCACTGCGATGACGATGTTTCCCAGGTCTTCGTCCGTGACCTTGATGATCGGCTTGTCGAGTATCGCGCGGTGCGCGGAACAGAGGACGTTGTGCTGCAGCGTCGCGATATCGGCCGCCGCGTGGCGGTTGCGGGGCCTCGTCGGGATGTAGACGATGTAGTCTTCCAGGACCGACCGGAGGGTGCGCCGTCTTTCGATCGCGATCTCCCGCTTCGCCAGCAGTTCCTGCGCCCTGGGGTCTAGACCCCTGTCGAGGTCCTCCTTCCATTTCCGCGCTTTGGCGCGGGCGGCCTCGAGTGGCATTTTCGGAAAGTCGCCGAGGGTCTTGCGGGTGGGATTTTTCGCGCCGGCGAACCGGGCCAGAACGACGTATTTCTTGCTTCGGGCGCCGACCCGCACGAACAGGTGCGGGACGGCCACGTCCGGAACTTCGTAGCGGCGGCCTTTGGGCGCGAGCGTCAGCGACTCTATCTTCTCCTCGGAAAGCGGGCGTGGGCGGGTCATGGAACGGCCTTTCGTGGGCAACAGGGTGGTCAACAAACTGCCGCGGCGGTCTCCTTAGCGGGATTGAGGCTGATGGAAGCGCGTGGACGGGAAAAGGTCAATGCTGTCAGACGGTTCGATACCGAATGATACAACATGCAACACCATGTTACCGACGCGCCGTCCGCCTCATAACCGCTTGGTTGGGGGTTCGAGTCCCTCCGGGCCCACCATCGCGCTTTTAGTCGCCTTTGTTCCAACATTGGCGTTTTCTGCTGGGCGGCTTAGGCTTTAGCGTAGATTGATCTTCTGGCGTCGCCCGCCGCCTCGCTCATAGTTCCGCTGCTGTCGCACGCCGCAGGTCGCATTTCATGGCTGAGACTTCAACCTGATTTCGATTTGTCCCTTCGTTTAGCGCGGGAGAGTCAGCGCGGCAGCCGGCATCCCTGGGTCGCCCCAAGGCCGAGCCATTTGCTTGTCATGATGATGATCCTTGAAAAGAAAAGGCCCGCTGAAGCGAGCCTTTGTGGAGGTATTCGACGCGCGGTGACCTATTTACTCAGCAGCAACGCGAAGCGATGCAAACCCAACTGAGCGCTGTGGATCGACCAATAATTTACGAACCTGATGGCGCTGCCGAACTTGTTTTGCAGTCCAGCGATGAAGTCCCACGACAGCTCGGTGAATACGAGCGAGCCCCCGCCCAGGGGATTGCCGTGAAACTCTGCCGGCTTGACATGCTGAATGGTTCCGTCCGGAGCGATCCTCGACCTGACGACGCTCTTGTCCGTCTCAGCGAAAAACGGAAAAGTGACTATTCCCAAACCGTCCGGTTTCAGCACTCTCAACAATTCTGATATCGCCTCGCCGGGAGTGTTCACATGCTCCAGGACATCGAGCGACATTACGACATCGAAGGTGTTATCCGGGAATGTCAGCGCATGCACGTCCTGATGCTCGATGCCGTCGTATGTCTCGCCTGGCACCTTGTCCGCCCCGAGCCACTCGCTCCCCACACAGTCGAAGCCGTTGGCAAGCAACGACTGGAAAAGGTGCGTCTTCTTCTCGGTCAGATAGATTTTCGGATTCGCGGTCTTTTCCGTGTACCCACGCAACTGCTCACAGGCGAACCGCATGCGTGCATTGATGCGGCAGACGGGGCAGACAACGCTTTCGCTGAACGCGATGGCCACGTAGCCTTCCGGCGTTATCCTCCCGTGTTTTCCGCTGATCTCCATCTGCTGAAATCGGTTGCAGCAGCCGCAATAGGCGTGGACCGAGCATGGAAATGGATATTTGACGAGACCGTTTTCGGCGTCGACGCGCGTCCTCATGAACGGGCTGGACCTGAAGATATTCCAATCGGCCCGACTTGGAACGTCCACGACCTCGCTAACAGGAACCGAAAACATAGCAACCATTCATAGCATCCTTAAATTGCATTGCTGGAGTGGTCTAACACCGTGATCCTTTTTTGCTACCTTGGCACGATCATGAAAAATATGGCTCATCGCCGAGCGAGCGGACGATTGGCGCTACGAGTTTCCAGTTGTTCCGGTCGGGACGGCCCTTAAGAACACCCATCCATCTCGCCTTGTCATACATCTTAGCTGCGAAGAAGGACGTAACGCCGAAATTCGTTGGATTTTGGACGTCGCTCACAACGTTGTCTCCCACGTGACAAATGCCGGCGCCTTCAGACTTCACGACGTGCGCCCAAAGATCTCCGCGATCCTTGCGCTTCCCGAGCTCAGACGAAAGGTAAAACTCGCTAGGCCCCTGAATCTTGAGCGCGGTCATCACATCCTTGATAAAGGCCCGATTGTAGAAGGTGTCGGACACGATGATCACACGCTTCCCTTCGGCCAAGAGACCGTCGTACAGCCGAACCAAGGCCTCGCGTCGCTCGAATATCGATATGTCTGCGCGCGCTTCTTCGTGAAGCCATTCAAGGGCGTCATCAAGAGAAACCCCATCGAACCGGGTCATTTCTCTCGCTATTTCGAGGAATCCCACATCCCCTTGCCAGTTCTTTCGCTCGCGCGCCGCCAGTTCGGACGCATTGCGATACGCCCGGTAGTCGGCATGTTCGCCGAACGAGCGATCCGATAGGCGCTCGGAGATGAGGATCTTGGCCTCCTCAACCTCAGCCGCATTCCTCGCTATGAGCGTATCGAAGAAGTCGAACGAGCACACCTCGGCGTCAGTCATCGCGTTGTTGAGGTCGCTTCTCTTCAGCTTTTCGTAGAGCCGGAGCCACTGGTTATTGTCGGCATAAAGCAGCCCATGGCGCGGAGAATATTTGAGAAAGCGACCGCCATTTTCAGCGGCGACCAGGCCAAGGAGCCGCTCAATCGCGTGATGGATCGTCCCGTCGATTTGCCCGGCTTCCTTGTCGAAACTCTCAAAATCCAGATTGAGGCCCAGCAATCGCTTCAGGACGCTACCCCGGGTCCAGAACATCCCCCCAACGGGATAGTCGATGAACTCTCCCCCGGTCGAAACCTCCAAACGCTGGGCTAGGCTTCTCAATTTGTCCGAATTACTCAGTTCGTGGAGCGCCCAAAAAGGCAAATCGTAAAAGATCTCAGATGAAACTATGTTCAGTTTTTCGTCCGAGAGGAACGCCTTAATCACACCCTCGGCGTAATCCGGAGTTCCCAGCACGCCGGAAAACAGGTGGTTGCTCCACTCTCGCTTTTCGCTGCCGGTGTACAGCGACTTCTTTGTGTGCACGTGGCCGACCAGATCGTAGTCGGCCAATTGGCGTCCAAACGTGACCAGCAGAGGCGCGATGTTGCGACCCCGGTTCGGGACAACTTCAACCGACAGATGTCCCTGTTTCGACGTCGCGAGCGCTTCCAATGCCTCCTCTTTGGCAGCATCGCTCCTGCAACTGATGAAGAGGTCGAACGGATAAGGGAACGCGTCTAGGCGCTTCACCAGGAGCGGTAGATAATCTTCGTAGAACAGGTGGACCATAATGGCGATGCGCACATTACGAACACGCTGTTTGCTGGCGCAGAGTTCACTGATGGTCACGGCGTCCTGGTAGCTCGGGGCGGAGAGCGGCGCCACCTTCCTGCCCTCTTTCGCTCCATGGGCGAGGAAATGCACAAACGGATGGTATCCGCTTTCCCTCACGTCCGGATTGCTCGCGGCATACGCCCAGGCATCGAACCTTGGGTTCGGTGTCCGGTAATCCAAGGCCGAGTGGGCCACGAAATGCTCAGCGGCGGTCTGGCGGTCTGCGGCGCCTTTCATGTACGATGTCGAATAGAACTGGTGATCAAAAGCCTTGTGCTTCACCAGCCCACGGATGATCTTTGTGCGCTCGGATTGCGCTCCCTTCACGACCTTCATGTCAAAGCCCCGGTAAGAATTCGAATGGTTTGACCTTCCCGAAGCCACTGATCGAGTCATCAATTTCGAACAGGTTGCGAAGCGCAGTCATCTCCTCCGACCCATCAAAACGAAGGATGAGGTCATAGAGCATCCTTACGTCGACGAGATCGCTCCACGCCTCTCCCGACATTCCCGCCCGGACGAAGTCCGTGATGTGTTGACGGACGCCGGCGATTATCGCCTCGAGAACATAGAATTGTTCCCGATTGGGCACGAAATCGTCATAGACGAAGCATTCGCTCCTGGCGCCGTAGGGCTTAATATCCCTTAGAGTTCCCCAAGGTGCCGTCAGCAGGCTTTCCAGCACCATCGAGAAATCGATGAGAGGATCCTGCTTCCCGAACTCCGCTTCGTTAGACCAATACCCATTGCCGATATGGGACCCGGGCGGCGCATGCTGGTTGAAGCTCTTGGATTTGTAAAAATAATACCCGATCGTAGGCGCCCCCGTTAGAGCACCGATGCACTTCTGTATGGTGCCGGAAAACCCGACGTCGACAAAGCGCTGTTCCCCGTCACCCACAAGCCCATTGAGGTAGGCAAGATAGGCGCCGCGCTTCTTTGCCGTCTGCTCGCCGATGATCTTTGCGTTCTTCTCGATGAGCCCCATGACGAGGTCAGCATCTCGCGGCAACTCGATGCTGGCATAGCCGAAGCTGCCGCTCAGCCGGTCTGAGTCCGACTTGTTGAGAAAATAGCGATCCGAAAAGAAGCTGGCGACTGTCCCGCGATACCAATGGGCCAGGGTGAGATTGACATGCTCCGTGTTGAGCAGCAACTTGAAAAGGAAGCTCCGTGAAGCGTTCAGATAGAGATAGTTCTGCTCGGACCTTATCTGCCGCTCGGCCCGCAGATGATCGGCGAGAGCCCGGAGGAAGTAGCCCTCCCGGCCGATGAACAAGAGAGGCCCGGTTGGGTTTTGCTCCGCCTCTGTTACGATCCAGTCAAGCGCCGGCGAGATAATCGGGCCGAACAGTCGATACCCGAGCGAATGGAATTTCGAATACCCGGGAAGGATCATGGCTGACCTCCCGCGTCGAACGACTGAACGAGGAGGCGCGCGAAGGCCTGAAACGTTGCGTCATTCATGATTGCATGGTCATGATCGCGTGCGGTCCCCTCGAATAGCACTTCGCGACCGAGATACTCTCTTGCGATCCTCATGTTGGACCGGTCAAAGACCCTGTCTATGAAAGCCCGTTCGTCACGAGTAAGGGGAAACCCTTCAATCCCAACGCCTTTGGCATTCTCCATGACATGCGCTACAAATTGCTCTCTTATCCCAAGCCTTTCGACAGAGTTGCGAAAATCGAAGGTTTTCGCCAGCGCCGCGGTCGCCAGATCGGATGGCGATGTGTTTGGCCGCTGCTGGAACTCGAAAACCGGCAGTTGAGCGACTGAAGCGAATTCCTTGATCAAGGCGTCGGCAGAATACAAGACCACGTCCAGCTTCGGCCGATGCAGCACCGCAGCGTTCTTCCATTGAGATATGGAGGTTTCAAAGTCCAGCCACCGGATGTTCTCGAGAAACAGGTCCAGAATGCTGGAATTGAAATCTAGGCTCGCATCCTTAAGTAGCTGCTTATAGAGTGAGACCAATATCTCGCTCTGGGGACGCAGGGTGAAGATTACGCCGATCTCATCAAACGCGTCGAACAGTCGATCAAAGGCCGGAATCTCGAAGTAGTTTGGCGAAAGCTCGCTCGATATCACCACGGTCTGGGCGCCGCTGCTGCTTACCTCCGCGAGGATCTCGTTTAAAACCTGGTCGAGAGGACTGGAAAAGTCCAGGCCCGCCCTAGGCGCCGCGGCCAATGCAAGCCCGTGATGAGCATTGTCTATGAACCGCCCCGCCTTTGGGTAGAGGACTCCTTCCTTCAGATAGCGGTCATAAAACGTCGCGAAATAGGTTTGAAGCGCGCTTGTCCCGGTCTTCGACCATCCTGGGTGTAGCAACAGTCGCACGGCATGAATCTCCCACTCGATTTGCAGAGTGGGTATGACATTTGCTCGGCTCGTTCAAGCCTCGTCGCTGATAAGCGTTACCCCTTTTCCTTCCAGCCATCGATGATGCATTGCAATTTGAACCCCATATTGAAAATGTCATCGATCGCGCCGCCAACAACGCTCGCGGTCTGTTGAGCAATCGCTGGGTCCCGTTTCCAGAATTGGTTCCAACATTCAATAAAATACCATTGTTTTTATTTCATAAATTGTTGCTGACCTTCCCCCAGGCTCCACCATCAATTCACTTGCGCTTCCATATCAGCGCTGAGCTTATGGCATAGTTGAAGACCGAGCCGATGATGGCGCCGGCGAGGCCGGCGAGCCAGGCGGTGGCGTGGAAGGAATAAATCCAGCTTGCCACGCCGACATTGCCGACCGAGCCGATGGAACAGGCCAGGTAGAACATCAACAGGCCGCCGACGAAGGGCCAGCCTGTCAGGCGGGCGTCGCGGTAGGTCAGTTGGTTGTTGATCACGAAGTTCCAGGTCATGGCGACCATCACGGCCGAGAATTGCGACCATGCGAAGTTGAGATGCAGGGTCGAGTGCGCGAAGCTGAGCACGAGAAGATGCACGGCGATGCCCGAGACGCCGACCGCGCCGAACATCAGGAACCGGACGGGCAGCACGCCGCCGAACAGTTTCGAGAACATGAGCCCGAGATAATCGACGGTTACAAGCGCATCGAGCTTGCTCTCGCCGCTGCGCCTTTCGCGGAAGCGGTAGGAAAGCTCGACGATCTTCAGCGACTTGCCCGCGGTCCAGAGAATATCCATCAGCAGCTTGTAGCCTTCGCCGGCCAGCGCCTTTGCATGGTCCTCGATCGCTTCGCGGCGGATCATGAAGAAGCCGGACATCGGGTCGGACACCTGGGTGCCCATCAGGGTCTGTGCCATGCGCGTCGCCATTTCGCTGCCCCAGCGCCGTATGCCGGAAAAGCCCTGTTCCACTGAGCCGCCGGCGGTGTAGCGGCTCGCAATCACGAGGTCGGCGCCCTGGCGGATTTCCTGCAGCATCTGTGGCAGCAGCGATTCGTCGTGCTGGAGGTCCGCATCCATGACTGCGACGACGGGGGCGGAGGAAGAGAGGATGCCCTCGATACAGGCACCTGAGAGGCCACGCCGACCCACCCTTCGAATGCACCTGATGTGCGGATCGGTTGCGCCGATCGATTTCGCGAGCTTGTACGTGCCATCAGGGCTGTCGTCGTCGACGAAGACGACTTCCCAATCCACGCCGGCAAGCACGTTCGTCAGCCGCCGGACCAGTTCGGTGACGTTGTCATGTTCGGAATAGGTGGGAACCACGACGGTCAGTTCGGCGGCTTTTCGCCGAAGCGCCCCGGGTTGTGGTTCGGGCTGTCGGCGCGAGGGGTTGAATTCCGTATCCCGCAGAGCGGGGTCCAACACATCTTCAGCGGCGGTGCCGCGACTGTCTGAAGCCCTGATCTCATCGTCGGTCTGCATCGTGGGTTCGCCCAATTGCCGCTAGCCCGGATAACGGAGAATTCACTCGAAAAGTTCCACCTTGGCCAGCGCATTGCCGTGGTATCGAACGAAGGTTCTGGCGGCCGCGATCCTTGATCTTACGATGCTCTTGGGATCGTAGAGCGTCACGGAGACCTGGACGAGCCAGACGCGGCCGTGCGTCTTGAGCGCCTGCTCGACAATCTCTCCGTCGGCCAAGATCAGTTTCGGAGCGCCGAAATTGCTGCCATAGGGCCGGGGGAGGTTGCGTTGGGGATAGCAGCCTGGAACGCAGACGACCGGCGGGAAATTCGGTTGGCGTCTTGCATAGTAGTCCACGGCGATGATGCCCTCGGCCGGAGCGGCGATGACAACGTCGCCCGGTCGGGCATTCCTGGCGATCTCGGCCACGATCCCCTTCCAGTCATCGATCGGCTTGCCGTTCTCGTCGACCGAGCGAGTCACAGCGAGCGCGATGACAATAAGTGCGAGCAACAGCCTTGGCCATTGCCAGCGTGTCGCCGTCACGATGCCGAGCGCGATCACCAGCAGCCCCAAGGGGATCATCCACACGAACAGGCGCT
Organism: Rhizobium sp. LjRoot254; assembly: GCF_964254105.1. Lineage (NCBI taxonomy): Bacteria > Pseudomonadati > Pseudomonadota > Alphaproteobacteria > Hyphomicrobiales > Rhizobiaceae > Rhizobium > Rhizobium sp. LjRoot254. The sequence continues at coordinate 1,001,167 of NZ_CAXUSM020000001.1, forward strand.
GTAGGTAGACCGGCTTTAGCGAAAAACTGACGGCCAGTACGGCATAAAGCGGGATCAGCAGGATCGCTGCGACCAGTAGGGCGATTGCAGGCCCGCTTCGGGCGAGGCGAAAAAGGCCAAGTGCCAGGAGTGCTATGCTCAGCAGCAGAGCCGGCCAGCTGTCTCCGATAAACAGCATCCAGGCGCTGTAGAGATCCCGTGTCTTCGGCTCCAGCCAGAAGCCCAGGCCCATGAACGTGCGCGATTGCTGGATGAAGATCGGGGCATAGGGCGCCCAGGCGAGGAGCGTCAACACTCCGGCGCCAAAGAAGATGGCGAAATTCCTCAGCCGCAATTCGGCCGGCGTCACGATGAGCGACAGGGCCAGGCCGGACCAGATGCCCACGGCGACGAACAGGCTGGTATTGTGGAACCAGAGGGTGCAGCCGACCGTCAGGCCGAGGATCAGTCCGGGCGCCATCCATCCGCCCGTCTTCCCAGCCGCTTTCGGATCGCGCTGCACACGTGCAACGAGCACCAGCGCCGCGACGATGGCGACCATGAAAAGCAGGGTCAGCAGCGAATAGGGACGTGCATTCTGTGCTTCGCGAATGTTGGCGTAGTTCACCGCGAGGAGGGCAGCGCCGAGGAGGCTCACCATGTTCCCGAGCCAATCCGCCTTCACCAACCGGCCGGAAACCGCGACGAGGAGGATCGTTGCCAGGCTCGCGACGAGTGACAGGCTTCTGAGACCAAGCTCGGAATTGCCGAAGATCAGGGTCCAGAGCTTGAGCAATATGTAATAGATCGGCGGGTGCGTCTCATAGAGCGGCACATCGCGCCAAAGCTCGGTGAAGGATCTGGAGGAGAACCATTCGCTATAGAGCTCATCGATCCACAGCGACCTGCTATCAAGCCCCGGCAGGCGGAAGGCCAGCGCGACGAACAGGATCAGGGCGACGATCACCCACAAAAAGCGCTCGATCAGCGCATCAAGCCTGTCTTGCTCTGCTTTTGCCACCACAGTCAAACTGCCTGGATATGAGCAATGTTCCGGCGGTATTCAAAATCAGCACCGGAGCGCCGACTGCCAACTCAAGTGGCGTATCGCTGCTTGGCAATGGCGAGGCACTCTCGCAACAAGTCATCCTGCTCGGAGTGGCCTCGTCGGTACTGCTGCAGAACCATGACCGAGCAACCCTCGCGCGTTTCCTGCGTGTCTTGAAACCAGGGTGCGCGGATGATTTCGTCGAACACCAGTTGAACGATCGCAAACTGCGACGGCATCATTCCTGTAAACGGCTGGACTTGCATTTGAGGCTCCGTTGACGGTGTGGCCTACCTTCCACGAAGGGAAACAAGGGCCGAATTCTACAGCCGTCCTCATGAACCTGCCATGAACCATCTGCCGGAAGCCACTCCCGTCATCATAAACTCGACCGGCCTATCATGAGCATGCCTCACCATCACACGGGTTGCCTATTCCGCCCGCAAGATTACAGCTAGGGTACAGCGGACAGGTGACGAATCAAGGTGCGACAGGCCTCCAGAATGCAGGTTTTCAAAGGCAATGGCTGGACAAATGCCCGTCCCGCCGTCCTGCTGCTTCTGAGCGCCTCGATCCCTATCGTGCTGATTTGCGGCGTGATCGGCTACTACCTCACCCAATCGCAGAAGACCGCCCTGAACGAAGTGATCGGCGAACGCGCCCAACGGCTTGGCTCAGCGCTTTCGCACGAACTGGAAACGCATGTGCAGCTTTTGTCGATCCTGTCAGAGTCGCCGCGGCTTGATCCTCCGGTCCAGGCCAAGGAGTTCACCGAACTGGGCAACAGGCTAAGAGTCCGCGTTCCCGAATGGGAGATGTTTCGCGTCACCGACCTCGAAGGCCGGGTGGTTCTTGCCGTACCGGAGTCCAAGCTTGTGCGGCCGTTGCAAGCCGTGGTCGATATTGAGAGCCATAAGCGGCTGGTCGAGACGAAGCGGGCCGTGATCGGCAATGTGACGCTCGGGCCACGGCGCCTGCCCGCCTTTCCAATTCGCGTGCCTGTCATCCGGCAGGATAAGGTCGTCTACGGGCTGGCCGCGGTTATCCGGCCGCACGCGCTAACCGAAATCCTTCGAGCGAACGGGTTGCCGCAAAGCTGGATCGGCTGGATCAGGGATGGCAAGGGACGGGTGGTGGCCACCACGGCCGGCACCGAATTCATTACGCTTCCGGCCGATCAACTGGTGCAGATGCATCCCTCGTCCGAGGACAGCCTGCCGCTTGGCCGTCTTCACTCAGGCGAAGAGGTGCGGGTCGCCACCATGCCCGTCGAAGGCAGCGACTGGACTGTCAGCGTCGGCATGCCGCTTGCGGAATATCAGCGGATTTCGGCGCAGGGTCTTTATGTTCTGATGGCAACGGGCGGCGTGACGCTTCTTTTGTCGGCGCTCGCGGTGTTCCTGTTTCTTCGTGAATTGGACGCGCGGCGGCGCAATGAAGTGGCGCTTGCGAGCTGGCAGCGGATGGACGCGCTGGGCAAGCTCACCGGCGGCGTCGCGCACGACTTCAACAATCTCCTCATGGTTTTCCAGTCGGGTGCGGAGAGTCTCAAGCGCCGGCGGGACGACGAGGTGCGGGCTGGACGCATTCTGGATGGGATGTTCGACGCGGTGACGCGCGGCAGGACTTTGACCCAGCGGCTTCTGTCGTTTTCCCGGAAATCGAACGAAAGCACTGGGACGACAAGACTTCAGGACAGTATTGGCACGCTCAGAGAAACGCTTGATCAGGCGGCGCAAAGTGCCGTTGAGGTCAGGATCGAATTCGGCAATGACCTGTGGCCGGTCAGGGCAGACCCGCAGGCGCTCGAAACCGCATTGATCAACCTGGTCACCAACGCCCGCGAGGCGATGCCCGAAGGCGGCTTGGTAGAGATAAAGGCACGCAATGTGAGTGACCTTCGTGCTGAAAACCAAAGGCTGGAGGGGCCGGGCGTTGCCGTCACCGTCTCCGACGAGGGGCGCGGCATGCGCGCCGACGACGTTGCCCGCATATTCGAACCCTTCTACACGACCAAGCAGGACGGCTCATCCGGGCTTGGGCTCAGCCAGGTCCATGCCTTCACGGAGCGCTCCGGCGGTGCTGTGGCGGTGACAAGCGCCGAAGGGCGCGGCTCTGTCTTCACCCTCTACTTGCAGCGAAGTGCTTCCAGAATAACATCGGCTCCGGCGCCAGTTTTCGGCCACACAAATTTGCCCCGCAAGATGCTCGTCGTCGATGACACGCCGTCATCGCTTGCGGTCGCCAAGATGGCCCTTGAAGATGCGGGGGTGGACGTGATTGCCGTGCCCAGCGGCCGCGCGGCGCTCGCAGCCCTTCGGGGCGAAGCCGATATCGACGCCGTGCTCACCGATATCCGTATGCCCGGCATGTCCGGCCTGGAGCTCGCCGATTATATCAAGGCGCTCAATCCCGAGATCGCCATCGTTCTGATGACCGGATTCAGCGAGGCACTGGAACAGGGCCAGCGTATCGAATTGCCGGTTTTGATGAAGCCCTTCACCTCGGCAAACATGCAGGAAGTCCTCTCGGCCTCATGGGCCTCGGCGCGAAAACACAATCAGGCACAGACATGAGGGTTGCATTCTATTCGCCGCTGAAGTCGCCCCGTCACCCCGTTCCGTCGGGCGACAGGCTGATGGCGAGACTGCTGATCGTGGCGCTCGAACGCGCCGGCGCAACAGTCGACATCGCGTCGGAATTGCGCAGCTTCTCGAAGGAGCCATCCGAGGAGAGGCTGGCGGCGCTGAAGGAAGAGGCGGCGGCGGAGACCAGCCGGATCGCGAGGGCTTGGCGGCACGAGGCGCTGCCCGATCTCTGGTTCACATATCACTCCTATTATAAGGCGCCGGATCTGCTGGGACCTGCGCTTGTCCGCGAATTCTCCATTCCCTATGTCACTGCCGAGGCTTCGCTTTCGGCGCGTCGCGACAGGACCGGCTGGGGTGGAATGCAGGCGCCGGTCATTGATGCAGTGGCGATGGCGGCGGTCAATATCTGCATGACGGCGCGGGACCGGATCGGGCTTATGGAGATGGTGCCACGGGCCAGGATGGCGGTGCTGCCGCCCTTCCTTGATGCCTCGGCCTTTCTTTCGCTGGCGCCGTCACCTGATCCCACGCGGCTTGTGACCGTCGCCATGATGCGGCCGGGCGACAAGATGGACAGCTACCGCATGTTGGCCGCATCGCTTGCGTTGATCGGCGATCTCGACTGGACACTTGAGATCGTCGGCGACGGACCAAGCCGACCCGAGGTTGAGGCGCTCTTCGCCGGCTTTGCGCCGGGCCGCATCGTCTGGCACGGCGAGCGGGACCAGCGCGAGATCGCCGCGATCCTGTCGCGGGCCGGGATCTATGTCTGGCCGGGTTGTGGCGAGGCCTATGGGCTTGCCTATCTCGAAGCGCAGGCGGCCGGTCTGCCTGTTGTGGCGCAGGCAATCGCCGGTGTGCCCGAGGTCGTGATTGATGACCGCACCGGGTTGCTGACCGCGCCGGGTGACGTTGCCGCCTATGCTGACGCCATCAGGACGCTTCTTGTTGACGGTGGACGCCGGGCGATGCTTGCTGCGAATGCCCGGCAATTCGTCGAGCAAGAGAGATCGCTCGATAGGGCAGCGGCAAGGCTCGCGATCATTCTCAAGGAATTCACGGGATTGCCGAAATGACGAATGATCCATGGGCGGAGCTGCGGGCGGAACTGGATCGCTGGCAACAGGCTGGGAAAACGGCCCGGTTCTGGCTGCGCGACGATGACGCGGTTGAGCCGACGCCCAAGCTTGAACGACTGCTGGTGCTGGCGAAAAAGCACGGCGCGCCACTGACCCTGGCGGTCATACCGCAGCACACTGGAGAGGCTCTGGCCCGGCGCCTCGATGCCTGCCCGTCCGTCAATGTCGCGGTTCACGGCTGGTCGCACAGGAATTTTGCCGGCGAAGGCGAGAAGAAGCAGGAACTTGGCCCCAACCGCGCCGCCAGCGACGTGCTCTCGGAATTGAAGGCCGGGTTCGAAAAGCTCGGCACACTTTATCGAGCAGCCTTCTCCCCCGTACTGGTGCCGCCCTGGAACCGCATCACCGCATCGCTGATATCGGAACTCGAAGGCATCGGCTTCCGTGCTCTCTCTGTGTTCGGCCCGGAGAAACAGGGTCCGATCCGGCTCGTCAACACGCATGCCGATGTCATGGATTGGCATGGAACGAGAGGAGGCCGGGCGGACGAGGCGATCCTGGCTGACATCGTCAAGCGTCTCGGCGAAATGTCGGTCTCCGGCGGCACAATGGGATTATTGACCCATCATCTCGTTCATGACGAAGCGGCCTGGAGCTTCATCGACAGGCTGCTCGCCTTCACACTTCAGCACCCCGCCTGCCGATGGGTTTCGCTTCCCGAGATACTGTCCGCGCGCTAAATGAGGTCGAACTGATCGCCTTCGCGGACGGCAAATGCGCCGGGGAAGATTGCTCGGGCGCTCCGATCGATCATATCAAGTTCCGCATCGGTCCGGTATGGTGAGTGATGAACAAAGCCGACCTTCTTCGCCCCGGACGCCTTCGCGAGCTTTAATGCATGCTGCCAGCTCGAATGGCCGAAGCCGCGATGTCGCGCCATCTCATCATCTGTGTACATGCTGTCATAGAGAAAAATATCGACGCCCTCGATCAGCGCCATGACGTTGGGGTCGAGGCTGCCACCGGGTTCATGCTCGGTATCCGTGATGATGGCGATCGTACGGCCCTGATATTCGATGCGGTAGCCAACGGCATTGCCGGGATGGTCGAGCTTTCCAGTGCGGATGCCGATGCCGGGCAATGCATCGATCTTGTCCCCCATCTTGAAATCCATGAATTTCATATTGGCGCGACAGGCATCGATCCTGATGGGAAACCACGGCGGCTGGATGAACTCGCTGACCATCTGGCGTGTCGTCATGCCATTCGTCATATGCCCAGACCACATCGTCACATCGGCGTCCGGGCTGTAGATCGGGATGAAATAGGGCAGGCCGATGATGTGGTCGTAATGGCAATGGGAGAAGAACAAATTATAGTTCGTGATGCCTTCGGCCAGCAGGGCCTTTGACGCCGGCAGCAGGCCGGAGCCGGCATCGAAGAGCAGCCGCTGTTCACCGCATTGAATCTCAACGCAGAATGTGTTTCCGCCATAGCGGTGGAATTCCGGACCGGAGACGGGCAGGCTGCCACGCACTCCCCAAAAACGCACTCGAAACACCCCGTCGCTCTCCTGTCTGCCCGACAAACCCAAATTGCCCCGGTTTGTCGCGCTCAATCCTTCAAGTATGCCGATTTATCGAATTCATAACATTAGTTTTCGATTTCCGCCGGAATTTTGCCATGTTAGCCAAAGTGCGACACATAAGCGAGTATGGAATCGGTGGCGTCTTCGAATATGATGAACGCAGCGCGGCCGGTTTGACTGCCGGACCCGGGAAAATCAAAGCATGAAGCCTCCGAGCCATCCGCCCATCGCCATCATCGCGGATGCGCATTTCCACGATCTCGAAGGCGATTATGGCATTATGGGTATTCAAGCGGCGGGCCGAAAGCTTGCCATGCGGCCCTTCTCCCAAGTCGCCCGATCGACGCGGGTGTTCAACGAGAGCGCCGCGGCGCTGCGGACCACACTCGATGATATCGCCGCGCGCGGCATCCATGACGTCGTGCTGCTCGGCGACTATTCGGACGATGGGCAGGTGACGACGCTTGCCGGCCTACGTAAGTTGCTCGACGGATATTCGGCCCGCTACGGCATGCGGTTCTACGCGACGCCAGGAAACCACGACATCTTCGCCGACCATGGGCGCCACCGTGCCAAGGGTTTCGCCAATGCCAGCGGCGGCCACGACCTTGTGACCAGCGATCCCGAGCGGCGACAAGGTGAGGACGACGATTCTGTCATCGTCTGGTCCGGCATGCGCTGCATGGGTTATCCCGAGGGGTTGCTGGCGCTTCCGGATATCGGGTTTTTCGGCGTGCCCGGTGCGATCCTGTGGGAAACACCGTTCGGTACCGACAGCGATCCTGCGGCCCGGCGCTATCGGGTTCGCTCAGCTGACGGAGCGATCCGCGAACTCATAGATGGCTCGTATCTCGTCGAACCCTTCGAAGGGGTCTGGATGCTGATGATCGATGCCAATGTCTTCGCGCCGCTCGACGAGCCACGCGATGGACACGCCTTCGCCGACAGCACCGATGCGGGATGGAACGGCATGCTGCGCCACAAGGCTTTCATCCTGGATTGGATGAAGGACGTTTCCCGCCGCGCTCGCGAACAGGGCAGGACGCTGCTTGCCTTTTCGCATTACCCCGCGCTTGACCCGCTCGACGGTACGCGGGACGATGAACTGGCTCTGCTCGGCGAAACCGGCATGGTGCGGCGCGTGCCGGACGCGGAGGTTGGCGATACGCTGATCGATACGGGAATCCAGGTCCATTTCAGCGGGCATGTGCATGTCAACGACACCGCGCGCCGGCAGACCGCGAGCGGCTTTCTCGTCAACGTCTCTGTCCCTTCGCTGGTCGCATTCCCGGCGGCTTTCAAGATCGTGACTGTGCGAAACCGATTGATCGAGGTCGAGAGTGTCAGCATCGGTGAGATGGCACTCGATGCCGACCTGATGGCGGAATACCGACGGCAGGCCATGCGCGCCGGCGTGGAAACCGGCGGGATGCTCGAGGCGGAAAACTACAACCAGTTCCTGCATGCGCATCTCGGTCATCTCGTCAGCCGGCGTCACCTCAAGCGCGAATGGCCGGAGGCACTCGCGAGATCGATGCGGGCGATGAGTCTTGCGGACCTTGCGGGTCAGGCGGGAACCGGGAGCGATGCTGTGCTTGAAAATCTCGATGGCATCACCGCGCTCGATTTTCTGCGTGATTGCTATCGCGCGAGGATGGGCAGTGCGTTTGGCGTCGAAGCGATCGAGGCTGTCCGGCTTGCTGCCTATGAACAGGTTGCCAGTCGCTACCGATCCCTCGGGGAAAGCGTGCAGCCCGGGCCCGTGGAATCGTTCCGGTTACTGTTCAGCATGTACGATCGCTACCTGTCGGGGCTGCCATCGCGTGATTTTGCGATCGATCTCGAGACCGGCGCAATAACGGAGCGCTAAGTCCGGTTCAGCCGGCGGTCTTGGCCTGGGCGCGGGCCTCGGTCAGTTCCGTCGTCGTGCGGGTCAGCCTGTCGGCGAGCGAGCGCAGGATCTCGAACATCACGTCGGGATCGTCGGCGAGGAGCTTGAGGAAATCATCCTTGCGGATGCGTAGCGCTTCGAGCGGCATGGCCGCCTTGACGGTCGCGGTCCGGGAGATATCACAGAGAATGGCGATTTCGCCGACAATCGCGTTGCCGTCGAGCTCGGCGACCTTGATCTGGCCATTCGGGGAGTCCGCCAGGATATCGGCTCTTCCGGAGAGTATCACATAGGCAGCGTCGCCGGGATCGCCCTGACGGAACAGGGTTTCGCCGGTACGGTAGCTCACGCGGTCCGAGGCGAAGGCGAGGAGCTTGAGCTTCGCCGGCGCGACCCGGGAAAACAACGGCACCTGCCGCAATGTCTGTACTTCGTCCTTGAGCATCATGATGACATCCAAACTCCCATATGTCTTGACAGTCTTTCAGGGCTCAATGTGACTATCATGACACAAGTTCCCTGAATATACCGCCTTTTTCAACAAGTTTCGCATGCGGGCCATCCTCGGCAAGCTTGCCCTTGTCGAAGACGAGCACGCGGTCGAAAAGTTCTGCCAGCGCATTGTCGCTGAGCACCCAGATAATGGACGCGTTCTGTTCTCTCTTCTGGATGAGATCCAGAGTATCGCGGACGATCTGCAACTGCACCCGATGATCGAGACCCGGCAGCGGGCGATTGAAGACGTAGTGGGTCGACTGCCGGATGATCGCGCGTGCCATGCCGAGCTTTTGCCGCTGGACCGATGTGAGGCGGCGGCCGCCTGCGCCGACATTGTACTCCATGCCGATGGTCAGCGCGTCGTCATAAAGACCGCGGGCTTGTAGCAGTTCGCCAATAATGGTGCGGATACGCTCGGAGCCATCGGTGTGTTTGTGGCTGATCCGGCCGAAGAGCACATTATCCAGCAGGCTGGCGGATGGCGTATATCGGGAAGGATCATAGGGCTCGATGGCGTCCTTGAGATCCTCGGGAAGGCCGGCATGGAACGCCTTGCGGACCTCGACGATCTTTTCCATGAGCTCACGGGTGAGCAGGCCGAAACGATGCCGAGGCTCAATGTAGAGGAAGCTCAGCCGGATGATCTTGACCTGATCTTCCGGCACGACTTCCTCGAAGCGCTTGCCCTTGAGCCTCTGCAGCAACACCTGATATTGTGGAATATCATCTGCAGTCATGAAGGTGAGCTGCTGGAAGAACGGGTGATCCGGCGGCAGGTCGCTGAAGAGATCGACCGCGTTCTCGGCGATTTCAATGCCCATGTCATACAGGATCACGTCGAGCCCGGTTCTGGCGACCACCGACCGGAAGTAAGGATTCTTGCCGATCGCGGGACCCATCAGCTGCGGGCCGACGGCGGAGCCGAACAACAGGTTTTCACCGACGGTCGCTTCGGGATTGTAGGCTTCCGGGTCGAAGGGCACGACAAGGCTGCTCAGGTCTTCCTTCTCGAGTTCGTCGCGAAGCGCCTGCCGCATCGTGACCACTCGTTCGGCGAGCCCTGGATAATCGGCGGGATTGACGATCGAACGCATGGAGAGATCGAGGACATCCTTCGAAAGCTGCACGGCATCGAGTGCAGCGCGCACGGATTTCGGCAGATCGTCCGGACCCTCCGCGCCGGCGGCCTTATAGTCGATCCAGTCGCCCTTGATGTCATAATCGGGATTGCCCGCGAGGTGTGCTTCATGCAGGTCCCACTTCCTTTGGGTTTCCGCAGCCCCTTCGTAAAGAGCGGGCTTGAGCGGCGCGTGCTTCAGGCCGTAGAGCAGGTTGTCCCGGAGCGATCCCTGGAAAAGATAGATTTCCGCGGACGCGTAGGTCAGCTGGCGCCCGGTCACCGAGTCGGGCAACGCCATGATATCGTCCTTGCCGAACGTGACCTTGCCGGTCTCCGGCCAGATGAGCCGGGCAAACGCATCGGCCAGCGCTTCGCCGCCCGCCGCCGCCGTGCCGACGACCGCGACGGTCTCGCCCGGCATGATCTGCATCGACACGCCGGAGAGCAGTCTCGCGCCACTGTCGTCGACCAGGGAAAGATTGACGGCAGAGAGCGGTTCCTCGCGCGGCGGTACGTCGTCATAGGCGACCTCCTGCATCGCCTTGTCGATCATCTTCTCGACGCTGAACTGCTCGACGACCTGGACATATTTGACCTGCACGTCCTGCCGCGTCTGGTCCCAATCGATGAGTTCCTTGAGCGGGCCGGGCAGATCCTTGTAGGCCGTGATGACGGCGACCAACTGGCCGATATCGAGCTGGCCGTTGAGCGCCAGATAGCCGCCGACGACGTAGAACAGGAAGGGTGTCACCGAGGCGAGGAAGTTGTTGATGAACTTGACCAGGAACTTCCACTGGTACAGGTCGTAGCGAATCTTGAAAATCCGCCCCAGGCGTGCGGCAATATCGGCGCGTTCGTAGTTGGTCGTATCGTAGCCGCGGATGGTGCCTATGCCGTCGAAAATCTCGCTGACGCGGCCCGAGAGTTCGCGCGCCGTCAACTGCCGCTCGCGGCCGAGCACTAGCAGCCTGCGGCGCATGCGGGGGATGATAAAACCCTGGATGCCGACCATGAAGGCCGCGATCATGCCGAGCCAGAGATTCTGCACGAAGATGAAGAACAGGGCGGTCAGAGCCTGCCCGCCTAGCAATGCGGGGGAGACGAAAGCGTCACCGGTGAAGCCGCCTAGCGGCTCGACCTCGTCCTTGACCATGCTGGCGACTTCGGCGCCCTTGGTACGCTTGAACTGGCTGGGCGGAAAGCGCAGCACCCGATCCACGAGTTCGAAACGGATGCGCCTGAGCAGCCGTTCGCCGAGCCGGCCCTTGTAGGTGTTGATATAGAATTTGAAGAGGCCGTTGATGACGACGAGAACCAGGAAAACGCCGCTCAGGGCATAGAGCATGCCGAACCGGCCGAGCTCAAAGCCCGAGAAAAGTTCGACATTGCCGATCCAGGGCAGATCGAACGCGATCTGCATGAAGGTCTGGGTCGCGCCGCCGCCCTCAAATCCCTTGCCCTGGATGGGACCGTTGACGATCTGCTTGGGCAGGTCGAACGACATGAAATAGGGGATCATCGAAATAGCGACGACCAGCAGGATATAAAGCTGCTGCTTGCTCGTGTGTTTCCAGATGTAGCGGGAAAGACGATTTTCCATCAAGCACTCTTAGATTATATCGGCTGGATCGAGAACAACGAGGCGCCTATCGGCATAGGGCGTATCGACAATCTCGGGATCGTTGAGGCGAAGATCAAGGGTGGTACGGATTTTCACGGTCTTGCGGCCGATGATTTCGGGCACCTGCGACGTTGCCCGCTCAAGTGCCGGAGAATATTCAAGCACGATAACCTTGGCATTGTCCACCAGCGAGAAGAGCCGGTCACCGAGGGGGTTATTTTTCCCAAGCGGTGTCAAGGAATAGCCGAGGAGAACGAGGCCGTAGCTGTGCCGCGGCCGATCATATTCCACATCCTGAAACTTGCTCGCGATGTGCCGCACCCTGCAGATGTGCCCGTTCAGCAGATATGAATCGTAGGGTCCTGTCTTCGGGTCGATCGATGTGACCGACTTCGGGTGGTGAGTCAGGTAATCGGTGATCGGTCTGACATGCCCGCCGATCTCAAGAACATGCTCGCAGCCGGTGAGAAAATGCGCGGCGATGACCTGACGCATGCTCGCACCGATGCCATCGAGATGCGGCAAATCCTGCCCCGGCAGGAGGTTGGCCCTCTCGTTCGTCAGTGCTGTCCGCATTGCTTGCACTCCCTGTCCCGCCAGCCTACAACAACCTAATGACGAACGCTATCCAAAGCAGCATGAACGAGACAACCGATTGGCATGAAAACGCTTTCGACCTGATGCGGGGGGTCGCCGCTTACACCGGCAGCCCGCTTCTCAAAGGATTGTCCAAGGTCATTGCCCGGCATCCCGAAGCCGATGTCGGCAATGCCTTCAATCACAAGCAGGTCGGGTGCAAGCTCTGGGGCAGGGACTCGCTGTTCGACACGTTGGGTGGACGATACGGGCGGATTGTCATACTCGGGGGCTGGTACGGCATTCTCGCCGCGATGTTTTTCGATGACGATCGCTTCGAGATCGGTGCGGTCGACAGCTACGACATTGACCCCGACGTCGGCAGCGTCGCGGAGACCCTGAACGCCGCCTGGGCCGACAGGTTTCGGGCGATCACCGCCGACATGTATCAATTGCCCTATGGCGCACTCGGTGCCGATCTGGTCATCAATACGAGCTGCGAACACATTGCCGATCTCAGGGCATGGCTGACGCTACTGCCGAAGGGCTCACGGGTGCTGCTGCAATCGAACGACTATTTCAGCGAGCCGACCCATATCAATTGCGTGCCGACGCTCGATGCCTTCGTCGATCAGGCCGGGCTGAGTGATGTGGCGTTTTCCGGCTCACTGCCGATGAAGAAATACACCCGTTTCATGCTGATCGGCACGATTTAGCGGAGCGGCATTTCGCCCAGGATTTCCGCTGTGCGTCTCGCGCCTTCGAGATCCAGTGAATGGCGTGCTTTGTCTCGGGATGCCAGCATCGTCCCGATGGCGGCCGTCATTCCTTCGACGGAAAGGGTTTCTTCCACCACAACAGCTGCAAGCCCGAGCTTTTCCAGCCGTTCGGCGCGGACGCGCTGTTCGGTTTCGCCGCCCGCCGTAAACGGGATCAGCACCGAACCGCAGCCGGCACGGAGGATATCGCAGACGGTGTTGTAGCCGGCCTGCGAGACCGAGACGCGCGCTGTGGTCAGAAGGCTCGCGAAATCCCTGCGGAAACGGACTAGCGCGGCGTTGGCGGGCAACATCGTTTCGACGGCATCGTAGTCCGCCTGCGGCAGGTTTGGGCCGGCGATCACGCACCACGTCAGTTCCTCGGGCAGGCGAGAAGCCGCCCCAACTGCAGCCTGCAGCAAGCCATTGCCCACCGCGCCGCCGCCGGCGGAGACGACGACGTCGAACTTCTCGGAAGGTGGCGTGGGGGGCGGGGCGCTGACCAGGCCGGTATAGACGATCTTGTCCACGATGCCGCTTGCCAGTGGAAATGTCTCTTCGAGGCGCACGAATGCCGGATCGCCGTGCACCAGCACAAGGTCGAAATAGCGGCTCACCAGATCGACGCTTTCCTCGTCGCGTCCGGGTTTGGCGCGTTCCTGCAGGATGTCGCGTAGTGAGCAGGCGACGAGTGGCCGGTTCTGCATGGATTTGATCTCGTCCAGGAGCGGTATCAGCTCGAACCGCACCTGCCGGCGTCCAAAGGGAAATGCCTCGATCATCACGATATCAGGCTTGGTGTCGCGCAGAGCTTTCAATAGCAGGTCGCGGCGCATTGCCTGGAATGCGGCATCGACGGGCTTGCCGTCGGTATCGACGAGACCGGAAAATCCCGCGTCACCGGATGCGATCGGTGGTAGCGCGACATGCTTGACCTCGGGCCCAGGGAACCCCTCGACTGGGGTGCCGCCGGTGACCATCGTCACATCAAGTCCCGCCTCTGCCATCGCACGACCGATGCGGCTCGCGCGCGCCAGATGGCCGATGCCCAGGAGATGCTGGACGTAGAACAGCACCCGGCGCGGTCTGCGTTCGCCGCTCATGGCGTCTTCCGCCATTCCGCTTCAAAGAGCGACTTGAGCTGGCTGATGCTGGTATGGAAGTCGAAATCCGCCCGCACCCTTTGCTCGGCGGCCTGACCCAGACGATGGCGCAAGGCCGGATCGCGGATCGCGCGCTCCAGCGCTTCGGCCAATGCTTCGGCGCTCTCGGATGGAACCAGAAGGCCGTTTTCGCCATCGGTCAGCAGTTCGGGCACACCTGAAATGTCGGTGGACAGGCAGACCAGTCCCTGGCTGCAGGCCTCGACGATGACATTCGGCAGGCCGTCGCGGTCGCCGTCTGGCGTGATCCGGCAAGCAAGCGCGAAGAGATCGCTCGCGCGATAGCTGGCGAGCACATCCTTCTGGTCCATCGCGCCGCGCCATTCGAGCCTGTCGGCGATGCCGAGCTCGGTGGCTTGCGCCTTCAACGTCTTGATGATGTCGCCGTCGCCGATATGTTCGAACCGCCAATGGAGTTCAGCGGGGAGCAGGCTCAGCGCTTTGAGCAGGATGTCGTAGCCCTTCTTCGGCACGGCACGGCCGACACTGATGATGCGGGCGGGATCTGCGGGATCGCTGCCGTCACGCGCAGGGCGCTCGCCGTCGAAATGGCCGAAGCGGGCCAGATCCAGCCCGTGATAGCTCAGATGGACATTGGCGCGCGGGCCGCCGAGTTGCTTGAGATGTTCGTAGCCGGTCTTGGTGCAGGTCACGGTCCAGCGATTGCTGGAGAGTTTGCCGGCGAGCTCCCAATCGGGCGAGGTCCAGATGTCCTTGGCATGAGCCGAGCAAGTCCAGGGAATGCCGGTCATCATGCTGGCATAGGCGGTGGCCGATGCCGGTGTGTGGATGAAATGGGCATGCAGCCAGCCGGCGCCCTCCGGCCATTCGGCAGCCAGCACCGCGGCCTGGCCGAAGCGGCGGATGCGGTTCCGGGTGCGGTCCTTGGCGAAGTCGCGTGCAAGTGCACCGAGCGCCTTCCAGAAGCCCGGCTTCGGCAGGGTCTTCAGAACGGCCTTGAGCACGCGGCCCCGTTCTTCGTGCAGATATTCCGGCAGGTAGAGCACCGGCGCCTGGATCTCGTCATGCACCGGGTGACGCTTGGTGTCGGTGGGTCGGCGGAGTGCGACCAGCGACAGGTCGAAACCGGCCCGTTCGAGCCCAAGGATTTCCTGCGCGATGAAGGTTTCCGAAAGGCGCGGATAGCCTTTCAGCACGATCACGATCTTGCGTTTTTCAGGCAAACCGCATCATCCCTTGGCGATCGACAGATGGTCCGGATGACGCCGGTCGAACAGTCCGCCGACGATCTGCGATATATGCGGCAGTCCTTCGAGCCGGATGCTCTCGTGTGCGGTGATCGATGGCGGCTTCCGCTCCAAAAGCTTGCGCAGTGCTCCTGCCAGCAGCTTGGGATCCTCGGATTCCTCCGGCCTCAGCATATCGATCAGGCCGAGTTCGGTGGCACGCATCGCCCTGATCAACTGTTCCTCGCGCGGCTGTACGCGCGGCACGATCAGCGCCGGCTTGTCGAAGGAGAGGATCTCGCAATAGGTGTTGTAGCCGCCCATGGCAACGACGGCCTTGGCGCCGGCCACCAGTTCCTCCATGCGATTGTCGAACTCGATGACCTCGACATAGGGCAGGGATGAGGCTTTGCGCGAAAGCTTGATACGTTTCCTCGCCGGCATGTAAGGACCGAGAACCACCAACGCCCTTTGCTGAAGGCTCCTGTCTTCCTTATAGGCGTTGAGCACGTCACGAACCAGGTCCGCACCATCGCCGCCGCCGCCTGTTGTGACGAGGATATAGTCACCATGCGAAACCCGCGCGATCCGTTCCTCGTTTGGCACGCTGCGCTGCAGGAAGCCGACGAAGTTCATCTTGGCGCGCACATTGTCCGGCACTTCGAGGCCGATCAGCGGGTCATAGAAATCCGGCGGGCCGTAGACCCAGACATGATCGTAGAACTGCGCGATCTTCGGCATCACGTTCTTGCGCTTCCACTCCGCGTCCAGCAGGTGCGGCGCGTCCATCACCTCCCTCAGACCGAGGACGAGCGTGGTGCCGCGTGTCTTGAGGTAGGTCAGCGTCGACTCGACCTCGCCCTTCATGCCGAGCGGTTCCTTGTCGACGATGAAGATGTCCGGCTGGAAGGTCTCGGCGGTATGGCGGATGATCGCCTCGCGCATCTTCAGCGTCTCGTCGAGATCCCTGTGGCGCTCCATCGATTCATATTCGCCGTTGCGCAGCTTGATAACGCTCGGGATTTTCACGAAATCGACGCGGGCACGATAGTCGAAGGCGCCGGCGATGGTGGCGCCGGAAATGATGAGAATCTCAAGCCCGCGATAATCCTCGACCAGCGCATGCGCGATCGTGCGGCAACGCCTGAGGTGGCCGAGGCCGAACGTATCGTGGCTGTACATCAGGATACGGGCGTCTTCGACACGCCGGCTCATTTCAGGTGCTCCGGAAAGCGTGCGGTCACAGTCTTCGCGAGCATGTCGAACTCCACTTTCACTTATACGGATCGGCGGCGTCGCGCAGCCCGTCACCGAGGAAGTTGAAGGCCAGGATGACCAGGATGACCGGAATGATCGGGAACAGCAGCCATGGATAGAAGGCGATGACGCTGACGCTGCGGGCCTCCGTCAGCAGGATACCCCAGCTGGTGATCGGCGCCCGCAATCCGAGGCCGAGGAAGCTGAGCGCCGTCTCGCCGAGGATCATGCCGGGAACGGCGAGCGTTGCCGTGGCGATCAGGTGCGACATGAAGCCGGGCACCAGATGGCGGCCGATGATGCGGCTCGATTTGGCGCCCATCAGCTGGGCCGCCAGCACGTAATCCTCTTCGCGCAGCGAGAGCAGCTTGGAGCGGACCGCACGGGCCAGGCCCGTCCAGTCAAGCAGTCCGAGGATCGCGGTGATGCCGAGATAGATCAGCATGGGGCTCCATGTGACGGGCATGATGGCGGCTAACGCCATCCAGAGGGGTATGCTCGGGATCGACTGCAGAACTTCTATGATCCGCTGTACGATCATGTCGAATATGCCGCCGTGGTAACCCGCGAGCCCGCCAATGACAATCCCAAGAGTGAAGCTGACGATGATGCCGATCAGGCCGATGGTCAGCGAAATCCGGGCGCCGTAGAGGATTCGGGAAAAAACGTCGCGCCCCAGCCGGTCGCTGCCAAGCAGGAAGAACTGGCCGTCCTTAGCCGGGCAGACGACGTGGAAACTGGCATCTACCATGCCCCAGAACTTGTAGGAATCACCCGAGCAGAAGAAGCGCAACGGTTCGACCTTCTCCGGGTTGTCCCTGTAGACGCGCTTCAGAGTGTCCATATCTAGAGTCATATCCCGGCCATAGACAAAGGGGCCGATAAACTCGCCCTTGTCGAAGAGATGGATTGCCTGCGGCGGCGCATGGATGAAGTCTACGTTGCGTGTGTGAAGGTTATAAGGCGCCAGGAATTCAACGATGGCGACCACGAAATAAAGCAGGAGGAGGAAGATCCCGGAGACGACCGCCAGCCTGTGGCGCTTGAACTTCCACCACATGAGCTTCAGTTGCGACGCCTTGAAGACGCGCTCCTGCTCTTCCGTCATGCCCTCGATGGAATAGGGATCGAACGGCGCATCCGACACGTAATGCATCATGGGCTCGCCGGCGTTTGGCAGTGGCGTGGTCGCTGTCATTTGGTGCTCCCGCCCTGCAGCCTGATACGTGGGTCGAGGAAGGCCAGCGCAATATCCGATATCAGCACGCCGATGACGGTCAGGAATGCCAGGAACATCAGGAACGAGCCGGCCAGGTACATGTCCTGGCTCTGCAACGCCTTGATCAGCATCGGGCCTGTCGTTTCGAGCGAGAGCACGATCGCCGTGATTTCAGCACCCGATATGATCGCCGGCAGGATCGAGCCGATATCCGATATGAAGAAATTCAGCGACATCCTGAGCGGATATTTGACCAGTGTCTTGAAGGGGTGAAGGCCTTTGGCGCGGGCCGTGACGACATATTGCTTCTGCAATTCGTCAAGCAGGTTGGCGCGCAGCTTCCTGATCATGCTCGCCGTACCGGCGGTGCCGACGATGACCACCGGTATCCAGATATGTTCCAGGATCGAACTCGCCTTGGCCCAGCTCATCGGCTCGGCGAGATATTTCTGGTCCATCAGATGGCCGATCGAGGTTCCGAACCAGATATTGGCGAAATACATCAGGATCAGCGCGAACATGAAATTGGGTATGGCTATGCCGATCAGGCCCACGAATGTCAGGCCGAAATCCGTCCAGCTATATTGATGCGTCGCCGAATAGATGCCGATCGGGAAGGCGATGATCCAGGTAAAGATAATGGTGAAGAAGGACACCAGCATGGTCAGCCACAATCGGTCGCCCACCACTTCGCTCACCGGTAGCTGAAATTCGAACGAATAGCCGAAATCGCCCTGCAGCATGCCCGCCACCCAATAAAAGTAGCGAATGACCGGGGGCTTGTCGAAACCGTATTCGGCGCGCAGTTCCGCAATCTCGGCCATGTCGACGTCCTCGCCCTGGGCGGCGAGGTCGGCGATGTAGCTTTCGAAATAATCGCCGGGCGGCAGTTCGATGATGGTGAAGACCAGTGCCGAGATGATCAGCAGGGTCGGGATCATGACGGCGATGCGCCAAAGGATGTATCGCAGCATCGTCAGCTCTCCACGCCAAGCCAGAAGCTATCCGGCATATAGACGCCGAGATAGCAGGTGGGATCGAAACCGAAGAGCCCTTCCTCAGGCACGTTCTGGAGGCGCGCCGAGCGGAGTATGGGCTGGCGTGACGCGTTGACGATGCCGATCGAGAAAACCTGTTCGGAATAGATGTCCAGCATTTTAGACCAGATGGCCGTGCGTTCGGCAATATCGGTGGCCTGCTTCCACTTGCCCAAGAGCTCGATCAGTTCCACCGCTTCGGGCATGTCGGGCGCCTTGCCCTTCTTCCCGTTCGACAGATAGTACATGCCCCAGACCGGCCATTGCAGTTGCTCGTCGGCCGTCGGCGCGAGTTGGGCGGGATTCATATCAGCCGTCGGCACGCCGTTGTCGAGACCCGACCACATCGAGACCATGATCTGGCCGGCCATGGCGCGGTTGCGGAAGATGTCGCGCTGCGAGGTCTTGATGAACAGCGAGATGCCGATCTTTTTCCAGTGATCGGTAACCAGTTCCAGCACGTCGGTTTCGAGCGTGCTCTCGCCGGCCGTCTCGACGATGATCTGCGCCAGCCGGCCGTCGGGCAGCAGGCGGAAGCCGTCTTCATCGCGCTTGTCGAGACCCGCTTCATCAAGGAGCGCGTTGGCCTTGTCCGGATCGTGGCTTGCCCAGGCGGTCTTGTATTCGGGCTTGAAGAGCGGGCTTTCGGGCAGGATCGTATCGGCGCTTTCAGCCGCCAGGCCATAGAAAACGGCCTTGTTGATCTCGGTGCGGTCGATCGCCAGCGACAATGCGCGCCTCACCCTGACATCCTGAAACAACTTGCGCCAGACGTCGTCGGCACTGTTGAGGTTCGGCAGCATGGCGATCAGCGCGCCTTGCGTCTTGGTCCACAGGCTGACCTTGACCGGATAGCGCTTTTCCGAGTCCTTCAGGAATGCGTAATCCGTGAAGTCGATGCCGGTGAATTGCAGGTCGCTCTCGCCGGCGCCGGTCTTGGCGGCGATGATTTCCGAGGAACTGACGTTAAGTAGCACGCGGTCGATATAAGGCAGCTGCAGGCCGTTCTCGTCGATCCGGTGGAAGAAGGGATTACGCTCAAAGACGAACTGCTCTGCCGGCGGCGCGGTGGTGTTGCGCCACGGGTCGAGCGTCGGCAGTTCCGGATTTTCCGGCCGGTAGCTGCGCGACATCTTGGTGTGGAGTTCCTTCCAATGCTTGGCGCGATATTGCTTGACCAGCGCGGCAAGACGGAACTCGTCCTGGTACTTCTTGTGGAATTGCTTGAGATAAGTCGCCGGCATGACCACGACGATCGGCTGCGGTGCTGCGAGCTTTGGCAGAAAATCCGGATTCGGTGACGGCCATGTGTAGCGCACCGAGTATTTGTCGAGCACTTCGAAGACCGGCGGCTTGTCTTGGGCGAGGAGTTCGCGCGGCAGTCCGCCGCGTCGCAGGTCCTCGTTGAGGATCACATCCTCCCAGGCATAACGGAAGTCTTCCGACGTCAGATAGCTGCCGTCGGACCAGCGATGGCCTTCCCTGATCTTGAACGTGAAGATCCGGTCCTCGACGACCTCGAAGCTCTCCAGGACATCGGCATGCAACCCCAGCTTTTCATCATAGCCGACGAGCCGTGCGTAACCGTTGATCGTCATCAGGCGCGTATCGCGCTGGCTGCCGACCAGAACACGAATTTCGCCGCCATAGCCGCCCGGCTTGCGACCGGTTTTCGCCATGTTGATGAGGCGGGGCTTCTTGGGCAGGCGGTCGATGATGTCGGGTAAGGCCGCCGCCCTGAGGCGCGGCCAGAGGAAAGTCGGTTCCCGTGCGACGTCGGGTACCTGCGCCTGCGCAAGGGCAGGCAGGCAGCTTGATGCCATCAGGCCGAGGAAGGTGCGCCGCTTGATCAATGCTGCAACTCCTTCACGTCGGCGCTTCGCCGTGCGAGCACGAGATGTCCTTCGCCGAGATCGGCAAAGGACAAGGCATCCTGTTCGCCTTCGTTGCGGAACTGCGCGCCCCAGTTGCGAATGTCGCGGGCGCCGTTGGTCTTGAGAGCCGTAAAATCCAGTGGTCGGTCGAGGTCGGGGAAGGGCACCGCTGCAAGAAGCGACTTGGTATAGGGATGTATCGGCGTCTGCATCAGCGAATGACGTGGGGCGATCTCGACGATGCGGCCGGCGCACATCACTGCGATCCGGTCGGCCATGTAGTCCACGACCGCAAGATTGTGGGAGATGAAGATGTAGGTGAGGCCGAGTTCGCTCTGCAGGTCCTTGAGAAGGTTTAGGATCTGAGCTTGGACTGAGACATCGAGCGCAGAAACGGGTTCGTCGCAGATCAACAGGTCCGGGTTGAGCGCAAGCGCACGCGCGATGCCGACGCGCTGCCTCTGGCCGCCGGAGAGACCATGCGGATAGCGGTTGAGATGGCGCCGGCTGAGCCCCACCGCTTCGAGCAGTTCGGCAACCTTGTCCTGGCGGGTCCGGGCATTGCCGCGATCATGAATCTCAAGCGGTTCGCTGACGATGTTCTGGATCGTCATGCGAGGTGACAACGAGGCGACCGGATCCTGGAACACCATCTGGATATCCGCCCGTAGCGTCTTGAGTGCGCTGCCCTCGGCCTTGATGACGTCGATGGGGCTGCCTTCGCCATTGAAAATGACCGAGCCTGAATCGGGCGTCAGCGCGCGCATCAGGATCTTGCTCAAAGTCGTCTTGCCGCAGCCACTTTCGCCGACCAGGCCGAGACATTCGCCGCGCATCACATCGAAGCTGACGCCATCCACGGCACGGAGCGGCGGCGTCGTGTCCTTGGCGAACCAGTTGGACTTGCGCGTGCCGTAGGTCTTGACGATATCGCGGACAGAAAGCAGCACGCCATCCTTTTGCGCGGCTCTCGGCTTTTCCAGGTTCATCAGGCGACTGGTATCGACCGGCACTTCGCGGAGCGGTTTCAGGCGCTCGCCCGGTCCCATATCGAAATGCGGCACGGCTGCCAGCAGCCCTTTGAGATAGGGGTGTGTGGGATTGCGGAAAATCTGCTCGACCGGTCCCGCTTCCATGATCTCGCCGTGATAGATGACGACGACCTCGTCGGCGACATTGGCCACGACACCGAGATCATGGGTGATCAGCAGCATCGCCATGTTGAGCTTGGTCTGCAATTCACGAAGAAGCTGCAGGATTTGCGCCTGGATCGTCACGTCAAGCGCGGTCGTCGGCTCGTCGGCGATGAGCAGCGCGGGACGGCAGATGAGCGCCATCGCGATCATCGCGCGCTGGCGCATGCCGCCCGAGAGTTCGAACGGATACATGTCGTAAGCACGCTTCGGGTCCTTGAAACCGACGAGCCCGAGCATCTCTTCGGTGGCCGCGCGGCGCTGGGCGCTCGTGTCCTCGGTGTGAATCTTGAGGACTTCGGATATCTGGTTGCCGATCGTGTGGAGTGGTGACAGCGAGGTCATCGGCTCCTGGAAGATCATGCCCATCCTGTCGCCGCGAATGGCGCGAATTTCGCGGCCGTCACGCGGCAATGTCAACAGGTCCACAGCTCCGGAGGACGATGCTGGATCGTTGAACAGGATTTTGCCGCCGGCGCTGGCGGTATTCGGCAGAATGCCCATAACCGCTTGGCTGATAACGGATTTCCCCGAGCCGGACTCTCCAACCAGGGCGGTGACCTTGCCCGGCAGGACGCGCAAGTCCGCCCGCTTCACGGCATCGACCTTGCCACCAAGCAGGGCGAACGAGATACTAAGGTTCTCGACCCTCAGGAGGTCGGTTGCCGACGCCATGGTTGCTGGCCTTCCATCATTTCACGTGAATTCTGTGTTCCCCGAAAAAATGCTAGCTCACTAAAGAGGCGGAGTCCATTGTCCGGCCACGGCAATTTTTTGCTGCGGTCCGCGACAAGGCGTGATGGTCGAGGGGACAAGAAGCGTTGGAAACGGGATCCGCTAGCGGACCAGAGCGCAGGCAGCCTGGTCGCGCAGCACATCGGCGCAGTCAGGGCTGCGGCGGAAATCGTCGTAATAGAGTGTCCATTCGGTCGAGTTCGCGGCCCTGTATGGACCGAATTTGAAATACTGATTGTCGCCCAGGGGCGGGTCGTTGTGGCCGATATAGCCCTTGATCGTGACCACCCATTTGTTGTTGGCGAAAATCTCGATATGGCCGGTGCCATCGGGGCCGGGCTTGGTCATGATGGCAAAATCGATCCAGCCCGAATCCGGTGACGGCAGCTTGTTGCCGCGATCGATGATCGTGATCTTGTCCGTGCAGGCATTGAATAGCCCGCCGTCTTCGCTTTCCCAATTGCCGTCTGTCGCCACCAGCGCGCGCATCTGGTTGGTTTCGGGACGAAGCCAGACCGGCGTCTGGCCGTCGCCGCATCGTGCCGTCGTGCCTTTCGGCTGGATCGAGACCGGCGCGAAGTGATTGGCTTCGACCGTGGCGAAGAGCTTGCCTTTGCGCAGCCTCAACGCCAGGAAGGGGCTGAAATCGCCCGGCGCGCCGGGATCGATCTCGCGCTTCCACTGGGCAATCAGATAACGGTGGTCATCCCTAGGGATCGGATCGGCGAATTTTACCGCGAAGCCATACCAGACAGCCTCGTCATAGGGCACGCGCAGCTGCGGTTTTTCCCAGATTTCCGCCCGCTCGGAGCAATCTTCGCGATTGATACCACAGCCCGGGCGAACGGTGAGCTTCAGCGCTCCGCCGCCGTCAAGCGTCACGTCCTTCTGGAACTCGACCTGGCCGGAGCGCTGCTCGGCATTGTTCTTGTAATATAGGCCGCCGGCGGCCGAGAAATCGGCGCCGTCGAAACTGTCGAAAAGCCTTGCACTGGTATCGTCTGCGATCGCCTCGGCGCTTGAAAGTACGGACGCTAGAAACATGGCGATCGCGATTGCCTTCTTCATTGCAAGAAATTCGGTCCCGGCAGTGTTGGTTTCTGCTGGCGCGTGTTGCGGTAGAGCAGCATCACATGTTCTGCTTCAGAGCGCACATCGTGTCCATTACTTTCTGCAAGCTCGATGCCGGACATCGTCATGTTGCTTTCGCTCGGCATCAACACCGTGACCTTTTCCTCGACGCCGCGCAGGCGCTTCTCGCCGAGCGTCACCCAGTCGCCGCCGCAATAGGTGGCGAAGGCCTGGCTGGCGATCACCGTCTGGCCAAGTGTCTTGGTCAGACCCTGCAGACGCTGCACCTCGTTGACCGCGCCGCCGAAAGCGGAGAAGGTCAAGCGGTCCTTGAGCCCGACATTGCCGTACATCACGTTGCCGACATGTAGGCCGATGCCGTAGCGGATTTCGCCAAGGCGGTTCTGCTTGCGGTCGGCATTGAGTTCGGCCATGCGGGCATTGGCCTCCCGCACGGCAGCCATAGCCGCCTGGGTAGCGACCTCGGATGGTTCGCGATGCCTGTCACAGGGGTAAACGGCGAGGAAGCCGTCGCCCATGAAGCTCAGGATCTCGCCGCCGTTCTTGTTGAAAGGAGCGGCGATCGCGTCGAAGAAGACGTTGAGGGTGTCGATATAAACCTGTCGGCCAGACTTCTCGGCGAGCACGGTCGATTGGCGCATGTCGCCCATGACGAGCGCCGCACGAATAGTTTCGCCATCGCCGCGACGAACCTGGCCTGACAGCACCCGCTGGCCGGCATTGCCGCCGAGATAGGTGGTGACCATGTTGTCGGCGAGCTTGCTGAGCACGGCCATCTTGGCGGCAACCGCGAGGTCGTTCTGGATATGCAGCAGCGCGTCGATCACCTCGTCGCCGAAGCCGCCCGCTGCGTCGGTGGTCCATGAGCCGACCATGCCGCGCGTCGTATCTTCACCAAAGGATTCGACGAAGGCGAGATAATCCGTGCCGCCCATTTCCTTGAGATCGTCGAAAATGCCGAATTCCGAAGACGTCATCGGATCGATCCGGCGTCTCAGATGCGGCAGACCGTTGCTTAGCAGATAGAAATAGGGGCTCCTGAGGAACCGGTCTTTCTCGCCGTCGCTGCCCGTCGGGCGGAACCCTTCGACACTCACACCCTTGCCCTTGATCCAGGTGAAGCCCAGCGCGTCATAGAGCGGATGGAGCATGGAGAAGCTCAAATGTACCCTGAGCAGGGGGATGCCGGCGGCCGCCAGCCGCTCGCAGAGACCATGCACCAACCCTTCGAGGTCGCTGCCGCCGAGGGCCGATTGCTGGAGCCAGTGCGATACACGCTCGATGAGGGATTCGGAAATATTTGCACGGGGAATAATCATTGTTTTATCTGGTCTTTCTGCCAACCAGCGTCAAGCGTCGCGCATCGATGCTGGAACATGTCACCCGGCGCAACCGATCGATCGCGTCGCGCTGCAATATAAGTACGCGTCCGAGGCAAAGCCAGTTGCGAGGCCTAAACTTTACGTAGATTTACAAAAATCAATTCTCCGGCATTGGAGCCGGCACCCTTGACATGGTGCAGGCGAAGCCGCAACTGAACGGCAAATCCCACGCCGAGAGCCATGACATTGACGGACGCCCATTCTTCTTTCGATACCCTCCTCGCGAGCATTTCCGGACGTCTGGCGCGCGTCGGCGTGATCGGTCTCGGCTATGTCGGGCTGCCGCTGGCGATGACCGTGGCGCGAAGCGGATTTCCGGTGACCGGCTTCGATATCGACCCCGGCAAGATCACCATGATCGAAGCGGGGCAGTCCTATATCGATGCGGTTTCGCATCAGGTGCTTTCGGCGCAGACGTCGTCGGGCCGGTTCCGGGCAACTACGGAATTCGCCGAGCTTGGAACCTGCGATGTCATCGTCATCTGCGTGCCGACGCCGCTGACCAAGCACCGCGATCCGGACCTCTCCTTTGTCACCAAGACGAGCGAGGCCATCGCCGCCGCCCTGCGTCCAGGCCAACTGATCGTGCTCGAATCGACGACTTATCCCGGCACGACGGACGGTGTGGTCCGGCCGATACTGGAGGAAACCGGGCTCAAATCCGGCCGCGATTTCTTCCTTGGCTTTTCGCCTGAGCGCGAAGATCCGGGCAACAAGGATTTCGAGACCTCGACGATCCCCAAAGTGGTCGCCGGTGACGGCGCAGAGGCCGCAGCCCTGATGGAGGCTTTCTATGGCGCGGCGGTGACTACCGTCGTGCCGGTTTCCACCACGGCCACGGCGGAAGCTGTGAAGCTCACAGAGAACATCTTCCGCGCGGTCAACATCGCGCTCGTCAACGAACTCAAGGTCGTCTACGAGGCGATGGGCATCGATATCTGGGAAGTGATCGACGCGGCCAAGACCAAGCCCTTCGGCTATATGCCCTTTTACCCAGGTCCGGGGCTCGGTGGGCACTGCATCCCGATCGATCCCTTCTACCTGACCTGGAAATCGCGCGAGTATGAGCTACCGACACGCTTCATCGAGTTGGCGGGGGAGATCAACTCCGCCATGCCGAGGCATGTGGTGGATCGGCTTGCCGAAGCGCTCGACATCCGCGCCGGCAAGGCACTCAGCCGTTCGCATGTGCTGGTGATCGGGCTCGCCTACAAGAAGAACGTGCCTGATATTCGTGAAAGCCCGTCGCTCAAGCTGATCGAGTTGATCGAGGCGCGGGGTGGGCGGGCGAGCTATCACGATCCGCATGTGCCGAAAGTGCCTTCGACGCGTGAGTACGGCCACCTCAAGGATCGGCCATCCGTGGCGTTGACGCAGGAAATTGTTTCAGGTTTCGACGCGGTGCTGATCGCCACCGACCACGATGACATAGATTACGCCGCGCTCGCCGAGTGGGCGCAGATCGTGGTCGATACGCGCAATGCCTTCGGCCGCCGCAAGATCAGCGGCGACAACATCGTCAAGGCGTAGCGGCGGCCTTGACCAGAACGGGCGCCTTGCCCTTGAGTTGGGCTGCCGCAAGCGCGTAGCCACCGGCTGCGCCGTCGATGAAATGCATGTGATCGCGCTGCATGGGGTTGACCACGAAGCAAGTCATCAGGGCCGCGTCCTGACGGTGGATGCCGTAGCGGCAGACCGCCGATCGCGCCGCGTCTTCCAGCCGCTGCTCGATCATGGCGAGCCGGGCCTTGTCGACATCGACGGTCATCTTCAGCCCGTCGTCGAACTTGCGGAAATCGCTGTTGGCGGAGACGTCGCTCTTGTAGCGGCGTCCGTCGAAATCACCGAGTTTCATGTTGAAGTATGCGAGGCCGTTGCCGAGGGCGTATTCCATCATCGCCCTCAGCTTGGCTTTCAGCCGCTGGCCTTTGGGCGCGCGTACGCGTGCCTCGAGTTCCAGGCCCGCGCTGGTCAGGCCTGGTGTCGGGCCCTCGGCGGGAACCGGGTGACCGCCGCGTTCCTCGCTTGCAGCGATGGCGACGATGCCGTTGATCAGATCGCGAAATGCAGCAGCGTCCTGCGCCGGGCCGGGAACCGCGATGATCGAGACGATCTCGCCATGGCGCGATGGGATCGGGCTCCAGCGGCACGATAGCCCGTTCAGGTCCGGTCGCAACGTTGCCGGGGCTGCGGGCACGCTGAACTTGCCTTCCTTCATGCGCGCCTCGGCCCAGCTTGCCCCGCCACCCGCGAACATCGCGTAGGAGGCATGTTCGCTAGCCTTGAACCGGGCGACGAGGACGTCAAGACCCTCCGCGCGGATATCCTTCAGGGGCACGACGGCGCCACGGAGGCTGAGTGCAAGCTCCTCGTCGGCCCAGGTTCGGACGGCAGCGATTGCAGCGCGCGCCTTCTCGATGCCGGATGGCGGCACAGCGACGGTCGCGCCGTCACCACCAAAGACGAAGGGGAGATCCTGGCTTCCGACAGCATTGAGCACGGCGGAAATGATGCTGGCGCCGGCCATGTTGACCGACTTGTAGCTGCCGGCCTTGATCGCACCGGTGGAATCGACGATGTCGCCGGTCACCAGCGCCCAATCATCGGGCAATGGTCGATAATTGCCGAGATCGGTTACGCCTCCGAATTCCTCGAAGACCGGTATCTGGCTGAAAAATCTGTTGCTGTCGCTCTCCACCATGCAGGCAATCTAGCATGATCATGGACGCTATGCGATCACAGTTGCGTGGCGCAGAAGGCTTCTTTTCATCAGGGAATGAGAAGGATGTCGAACTGTTCGCGATCTAGGGGGATGTCGGCGACTTTCATCCGTGCCATGCTGTCGTCGTTGAAGAAGACAAGGCAATCCTCGTAATAGCGGGCAAGGAAGCCGACGAATTCGGCAGCCTTTTCAGCGCCGTAAAATTCCGACGTGAATTCGCAATGCACCGAGACCCGGCGCTCGAAAAGTGACGTCATGGACCGGCAGGCGATGGGCTCGTAGCCCTCGATATCCATCCAGACGAGGCCAACATCCGCTTCCGCAATGCCGGCGTCAGCCAGAATTGCCGGCACAGGTCTTGCCGGGACCGCGATCTTGATGTCGGCCGCACTGCGAGAATTCGGGCTGCTCTTGCCGTGATTATCAGGATGCAGGAAGAAGTCGATCTGGCCTTCGATGTCGCTTGCCGCGCAATTGATTGGCACAACGAGTTCATCAAAACCGTTCTGGGTGATATTCTCAACGAGAAGCTCAAAATTGCGCGGATCCGGCTCGACGGTGACGATGCGGCCGAAGGCGCCAGTCAGCGCGAAATAGATCGTGTGGGTGCCGATATTGCCGCCGATCTCCAGAAGCGTCTTGCCCTCGATACCCAAGCCCAGCGCTTTCAGATGCCGCATCAGCCGGTCGACATGATCGCGATCGAAATGGCCCTTCACGAAGACGCTGCGGCCGAGATAATCGGCGGGGGAGAAGGTGATCAGGTGATCGCCATTGTCCACCGTGATGAAGCGGGTTCGGCTGCCAATTGCCTTGATGAGCAGATCGCGGCCGTAGCGTGTGTCGAAAAAGCGGCTGGCGAGCCTGTCGCGCAATCGGCGGAACATCCGGGCCAAACTGTTATCCATTCGGTTAGAGCCTTTCATTGTTAAATGAAAGCAGTTCTGCCGGAGCAGGTTTTCGTCAGGGCAGAGGCGATTGGCGAAGGACATACCCAGATGTATGTCCGAGACGATCGCCTCTGAGCCTGGCGGAAAGATGCCCGGCCCTTCGGGTTGGCTGAAACGGGCCGGCTGATCGACCGGCCGGCTTGGCCGTAGATCGTGGCTACGACGCGCGCCGGCCGGTCGACCATCCGACTCCGTTTGAGCCAACAGAACTGATTTCATTTAACAATGAAAGGCTCTAATCACCGTTCGCATTTAGCAAATTGCAGGAATATTGCTACAGGACAACCGATCGAATAGGTTCGATCGCGAGAAAGCAGGGCGTCCGCAGTGTCCATCATGAGCACCATCACCAAGTCCAGGGTGCATATCGCATCGGGGCTGGTGCTTGCTTTCTTCGTCGCTGGTCATTTCATCAATCACGCACTTGGTATCAGTTCGATCGAGTTGATGGAGGCGGGTCGCGCGGGCTTCAACATTTTCTGGCGCAGCATACCCGGCACGATCCTGCTCTATGGCGCGCTGCTCAGCCATTTTGCGCTGGCGCTTGATGCGCTCTGGCGGCGCGGCAATCTGCGCATGCCGGTTGGCGAAGCGCTGAAGATCCTGTTCGGCCTGGCGCTTCCTTTCCTGCTCGCCGAGCACGTGATTGCCACCAGGCTTGAATTCTCGCTGACCGGTTATGTCAGGGGCTATACGGAAGTCCTCCGGTCGATGTGGATATCGAACGGCACGGTGGCGTTCTATACTGCGGCCTTGGTGATCGCCTGGGCGCATGGCTGTCTCGGCATGTGGTTCTGGCTGCGCGGAAAGGTATGGTTCCAGCGCGTGGCGCCCATCTTCCACATGATCGCCGTTGTTGTGCCGGTGCTGGCGATCATCGGCTTCTATTCGGGCATGCATGCCTCTGCACTCGCAGCGCCGACCCCGAACACGGAAGCGGGGCTGCCGCTGCGAACGCTTTATCGCATCATCTACAGTTTCTACGCGGTCTTCCTGCTGGTTATCGCAGGCGTGATTCTCGTCAAGTTCATCCCGCAGCGGAACAAGATCCGCATCCGTTATGCCGGGGGCAGGATCGTATCGGTCAATCCGGGCTTGAGCATCCTGGAAGCCAGCCGGTCGGCGGGCATTCCGCACGTCTCGGTCTGCGGCGGGCGCGGGCGCTGCTCGACGTGTCGCGTGCAAATCCTCGACGGGCTGGATGGGCAGCCGGCGATTGAGGCGAGGGAGGTGGCGACGCTGAAGAGCATTGGCGCGGGTGGCAATGTGCGGCTCGCCTGCCAATTGCGGCCGACCCATGATCTCACGGTGCTGCCGCTCGTCGATGTCGGCTCAACGTTGCTCGCCGCCCGGCAGGCGCCGAACGCGGTTGCTGGGCAGGAACGCATGGTGGCGGCACTGTTCTGCGACCTGCGGTCCTTCACCCAGCTGTCCGAGAAAAAACTGCCCTACGACGTGGTGTTCCTGCTCAACCGATATTTTACGGTCGTCGATCAGGCGGTGGAGTCATCGGGCGGTATGGTCGACAAGTTCATCGGCGACGGTGCCATCGCGCTTTTCGGCATCGAGACGTCCTATGCTCAGGCTTGCCGCCAGGCGCTGCAGGCGGCGGTGAAGCTGGCGGAAGGGATCGAGAAACTCAATGCCTCTTTCAGTGCCGAGCTCGATGCGCCGCTGAGGATCGCTATGGGCCTGCATGCCGGACCCGCCATTGTCGGCCGGATGGGTCACGGCAAGGCAACGTCGCTGACCGCGATCGGCGACACGATCAACACGGCGAGCCGGCTCGAAGGCCTCGCCAAGCAGAAGAATGTCGAACTGGTCGTGTCTGCCGATCTGGTCAAGCTCGCCGGCGTGACGTTCCCCGGCCACGAGGTCGAGGAACTGGAAATCCGTGGCCGTGCCGCCAAGCTCGAGACATGGGTCGTTTTGAAGGCGACCGATATTTCAGCCGCCCTTGCGACTCCTTCCGTGGCAGTGGTGGCCTGAACCCTCAGGCCGAACGGCCGGCCGCGAGAAAGGCCAACCGCGCCGGCATCTTCAGCAGTTCCGATGCCGCGACGCGCTCCGGCGTGTAGTGATGCGCGACATCCAGGCAATTGACCGTGCCGAGCAATTCGCCACCCACCACGACCGGGATATTGACGACGGACTGGCAGCCGAGTGAATCGATCAGCTCGTAGTCCGGAAACACCTTGGCAATGTCTTCGATCGTATTGGCGACGAAGGACTTGCGTTCCTTGTGGACGATATCGAACCAGCTGTCGTAGCGGATCGGCTTGGTGCCGGACGAGGGGTAGCTGACCGGATCGGAGGTATAGGCGCGGCGCGCGACTTCGTTCTTCATATCGACGGTCATGGTGGTGAAGAGCTTTGCGCCGATCACTTTTCGCGCGAGCGTCTCGAGCGCGATCCAGGGCGCGTCGGCGCGCGTATCGTTGGCGATCGCATCGTCGAACGCAGCCAGTGCCGCGGCAAAATCCTCGTTGGTCATTATTTGTTGGTCCTTCATGCTGGCCATCATTAGTGCGTGACGGCGGTATCGATCAGTTCGCGGGAATAGGGGTCGACCAGCTCGGCCCGCTTGAGTTGGGCGACATCGGCCACCTCGACGATGCGGCCATGCCGCATCACCGCCAGCCGGTCGCAGAGGAACGAGACGACCGGCAGGTTGTGGGTGACCATGAGGTAGGTGAGATTGCGCTCGCGGCGGATCCGCTTGAGGAGATTGAGGATTTCGGCCTGCACCGAGACATCGAGCGCCGAGGTCGGCTCGTCGAGCAGCATCAATTTCGGTTCGAGGATCAGCGCGCGGGCGATCGCCACGCGCTGGCGCTGGCCGCCGGAGAGCTGATGGGGAAAGCGGAAACGGAAGCGGCGGTCCAGACCGACGGAGGTCAGGACGTCCTCGACCTTGGCATCCTGGTTACCGATGCCATGGATGGACAGCGGCTCGGACAGGATCGCATCGACCGTCTTGCGCGGATGCAGCGAGCCGTAGGGATCCTGGAACACCATCTGGCAGGTGCGCGAAAAGGCGCGGTCGATGCCATGGCTGCGTTGCTCGCCATAGGCGGCGATCGAGCCCTGCCATTCGGGCGCAAGGCCGGCGATCGCCTTCAGCACGGTGGATTTGCCGGAACCGCTCTCGCCGACCAGCGCAAAACTCTCGCCTTCGAGGATATCGAGATTGACCCCATGCGTGATCTGCGTGCGGCCGTAGAAGACATCGAGATTCTTGAGGGTGAGTGCACTCATGTTCCGGCCCACGCGCTGCGGTCGAGGACGGGAAGTTCCTCGCGGGTTTCATCGAGACGGGGGACGGCGGAGATCAGCGCCCTGGTATAGGGATGGGTCGCGTTCATCAGTTCGCCGGCCTTGCATTCCTCCACGATGCGGCCGGAATTCATCACCACGATGCGGTCGCAATAGCTGGAGACGAGGTTGAGGTCGTGGCTGATGAAGATCAGGCCCATGCCCTTGCGGCGCACCAGTTCGTCGATGATGTCGAGGACTTGCGCCTGCACCGACACGTCGAGCGCCGAGGTCGGCTCGTCGGCGATCAGGATATCCGGTTCGGGGATCAGCATCATGGCGATCATCACGCGCTGGCCCATGCCGCCGGAGAGTTCATGTGGATAGAGCCGCGCCACCCGCTCGGGATCGTCAATCCGCACCGCTTCCAGCATCGAGAGCACGCGGGCATGGATGTCGCGCGCGGCGAGCTTCTGGTGCGTCCGCAGCGCTTCGGCGATCTGCTCTTTCACGGTCATGACAGGGTTGAGCGAGAATTTCGGATCCTGCATGACCATGGAGATGCGGGCGCCCCTGATGGCGCGCATCTGGCGTTCGGACTGCTTGAGCAGGTCGATGCCGTCGAATTCGAGTTTCTTCGCGGTGACCTTGCCGGGGGCGCGGATCAGCTTGAGGATCGAGCGGCCGGTCATCGACTTTCCCGATCCGCTTTCGCCGACAATGCCGAGCCGCTCGCGGCTGAGCGAGAAAGAGATGTCGCGCACGACATCGATCGGTCCGCGGGGCGTCGGGAAGGTCACATGCAGGCCTTCGACGGTGAGAAGCGGCGCGCTCAATGACCTTCTCCGCTTTTCGGGTCCAGCACATCGCGCAAGCCGTCGCCCAGGAAGCAGAAGCCGAGGCTGACGATGATGATGGCGAAGCCCGGCATGGTGGCGACCCACCACTGGTCGAGAATGAAGGAGCGGCCACGGGCGATCATCGCGCCCCATTCGGGCAGCGGCGGCTGGGCGCCCAGTCCGATGAAGCCGAGGCCCGCAGCAGTGAGGATGATGCCGGCCATGTCGAGGGTGACGCGGATGATCATCGAAGAGGTGCAGAGCGGTAGCACATGGCCGAGGATGACCCGCAGCGCCGAAGCGCCTTGCAGGCGCACGGCAGCAATGAATTCCGAATTTTTGAAGGTCATCGTCTCGGCACGCGCGATGCGGGCATAGCCCGGCCAGGAGGTGATGGCGATGGCGATGATGGCATTTTCGATGCCGGGACCCAATGCGGCGACCAATGCCAGCGCCAGGATCAGCTTCGGCATCGACAGGAAGATGTCGGTGATGCCCATCAGGATGCGATCGACCCAGCCCCCGAAATAACCGGAGACCGCGCCGATGATCAGCCCGGCGGGCGCGGCCAGCACTGCGACGATGATGACGATAGCCAATGTGATCCGCGCGCCGAAAACCACGCGCGACCAGATATCGCGGCCGAGTTCGTCGGTGCCCATCCAGTTCGTGGCCGATGGCGGCAGCAGTCGGGCCGTGAGATCCTGCGTCAGGGGATCGTGCGTGGCGATCCAGGGCGCAAAGATCGCGGTCAGGATCAGCACGAGGATGATAACGAAGCCGACCATGGCGAGCGTGTTGCGCGAAAGCGCGCCTGATATGCGGTAGAAGCGGCTTAGCCGCGCCTGCATGCGCGACCCGGGGCTGTCGGCGGTCAGCCAGTTCTGGACATCGGCAAAAGCCATGCGAAACTCCTACCGTGCGCGTGGGTCGAGGATGCGATAGAGCGCATCCGAGATCTTGTTGATGGCTATGAAGACGGCGCCGATGACCAGTGTCGCGCCCAGCACCGCCGACATGTCGGCATTGAGCAGCGCCACTGTTAGGTAATTGCCGATGCCGGGCCAGGAGAAGATCGTCTCGATCATCACGGAGCCCTCGAGCAGGCCGGCATAGGAAAGACCGCAGACCGTGATCAGCGGCACGAGGATCGGCCTGAACGCATGACGCCAGATCACCAGCCGTTCGGGCACGCCCTTGACGCGAGCGGTTGTCACATATTCCTGCGCCAGCTGGTCGAGCATGAACGAGCGCGTCATGCGGGCGATATAGGCGAGGCTGAAGAAGCCCAGCACGCTCGCCGGCAGCAGGAGATGCGAGATCGCGTTGAAGAAAATGTCGGTCTCGCCCGCGATCAGGCTGTCGATCAGCATGATGCCGGTCACGGGCGTCACCAGCCCATCATAGAAGATATCGACGCGGCCGGGTCCGCCCACCCATTTGAGCCTCGCATAGAAGACCGCGAGCCCCACGAGGCCGAGCCAGAATGCCGGGACGGAATAGCCGAACAGGCCGATCACGCGGATGACCTGATCCCTGGCGGTGCCGCGATGGCTGGCGGCATAGACGCCCATCGGGATGCCGAGCACCATGCCGATGATGATGCCGATCGTCGCCATTTCGAGTGTGGCGGGGAAGACGCGCTTGAGGTCGTCGATCACCGGCTTGCCTGTCGAGACCGACATGCCGAAATCGCCCCGCAATACCGAGACGACATAATTGACGAACTGGAGATAGAGCGGCTTGTCGAGGCCTAGTTGCAGTTTGGCGGCCTCATAGACCGCTCGCGGCGCGCGGTCGCCCACGACGGCAAGCACGGGATCGATCGGCACGACGCGGCCGATGAAGAAAGTGATGGCGAGCAATCCGAGGAAGGTGAGCGCGACCGATATCAGGAAGCCAGCGAGGCTCACCGCGAAACGTCCGGTCCGGCCGCTTTCACGCGGCAGCTTGATTGCTGACGTGGCTGCCGGCATCGCTTCTGGTTCAAATGCCAAGTCCGCGATCCCTTCCGTGATCTCGTCGTGTCGTCATCGTCAGGTCCGATTGTTTTTCCGGAGGCTTATCCGGGCTTTCAAAAAATTTCACTTGCGAACATACAAAAAATTTTGCTTGTATCAAATAAATTTTACTGGCTTTGGACGGGGAATGGCCAATCAAACCGCAACAGCAATGGATTTCACGCAGCCCAAAGTGGGTGCGCTGATCCGTGCGCGCCGCCGGCAGTTGCATATGACCTTGCAGGAAATCTGCGAGGCCGCCGGCATTTCCATGGGTTATCTCAGCCAGGTCGAGCGCGACCAGGCGACGCCGTCGCTCGGCACATTGGCACAGATTGCCCGCAGCCTCGATGTCGGCATGGATTATTTCATCTCGACGCCAAGCATCGAGGATTCGCTGACCCGCGCCGAGGAAAGGCAGAAATTCTCGGTCGACGGTTCGTCGATTCTCTACGAACGCATCGCCGCGGATTTCGCCGGCAACATCCTGTCCTCCTTCGTCCTCAACATTCCGCCCGGCTACAAGTCCGAGACGGTCAGCCATGAGGGCGAGGAGATACTCTACGTGCTGGAAGGCACGATCAACCAGCGCCTCGACGAGGAAGTTATCGTGATGAATGTCGGCGACAGCCTGCATTTTCGCGGCAATCGCCCGCATGCCTGGTGGAATGATTCCGGCAAGCCGGCCAAGGTTCTGTGGACCGGCACGCTTCCACTCTTCCGCGGCCGGACGGCCACGGCGGATTTGACCACCAAGACCAAAAACAAGACACCTAAGAAACCTGGGAAAGAGGAGAACGACCGATGAAAATGCTCACCGCCGCGCTGGTCGCGGCATCCATGCTGGTGCCCGCCGCCGCGACAACCGCCTTTGCCGCGACGCCTGCGGATGCGCTTGTCGTTGCCGCGAATATTGACGACATCGTCTCGATCGATCCGGCCGAAGCGTATGAATTCTCGTCCGGCGAATATGTGACGCAGACCTATGATCGCCTGGTGCAATATGATGCGCCCGACGTGAAGAAGATGGTGCCGGGCCTTGCCAGCAAGTGGACCGTGGACGATGCAGCCAAGACCATTACGTTCGAACTTCGCGAAGGCGCGAAATTCTCATCTGGCAATTCCGTTCGCGCCGAAGACGTCGTCTATTCCTGGAAGCGCGTCGTGGTGCTCAACAAGGCGCCCGCATTCGTGCTGACCCAGCTCGGCTGGACGCCCGAGAATTTCGATTCGATGGTCCGCGCCGACGGCAACCGCGTCGTCGCCACCTATTCCGGTGACTTCTCCTCGGCCTTCGTGCTCAACGTGCTGGCATCGCGCCCGGCATCGGTCGTCGATGCAGTCACCGTGCAGGCCAACGAAGCCAGTGGCGACATGGGCAATGCCTGGCTGAAGGCCAATTCCGCCGGCACCGGTCCCTTCGTGCTCAAGGCCTTCCGCCCCGGCGAAATTCTCAACCTTGCCGCCAACCCGGATTATTTCGGTGGCGCGCCAGCCATGAAGTCGCTGATCATCCGCCATGTCGCGGAATCGGCAACCCAGCAGCTGCTGCTCGAATCCGGTGACGTCGATCTTGCCAAGAACCTGACGCCGGACCAGATCGCCAGCATCACCACCAAGGGCAATTTCACCGTCGAGACCTATCCGCAGGCGGCCGTCCACTTCCTGAGCTTCAACCAGAAGACCGAGTCGCTGACCAACCCGGCGATCTGGGAAGCCGCGCGCTATCTCGTCAACTACAAGGGCATGACGGACTCGTTCCTCAAGGGCCAGATGGAAATCCACCAGGCCTTCTGGCCGAAGGGCTTCCCAGGCTCGCTCGACGATACGCCGTTCACCTATGACGTGGAAAAGGCCAAGAAGATCCTTGCCGATGGCGGTGTGAAGACACCTATCAAGGTGACGCTCGACGTGATCAACTCCACGCCGTTCACCGATATGGCGCAGTCGTTGCAGGCGGGCTTTGCAGAAGCCGGCATCAACTTCGAGATCATTCCCGGCACCGGCAGCCAGGTGATCACCAAGTATCGTGCGCGTACGCATGAAGCCATGCTGCTCTATTGGGGCCCGGATTTTATGGATCCGGATTCCAACGCCAGCGCATTCGCCTACAATGCCGACAATTCGGACGACAAATACGCATCGACCACGACATGGCGCAATGGTTGGGCCGTGCCTGAAGAGATGAACAAGGAAACGCTTGCCGCCAAGAAGGAAGCCGATCCGGCAAAGCGTGACGCGATGTATATCGACCTCCAGAAGAAGGTGCAGGCCAAGTCGCCGATCGTCATCATGTTCCAGGCCGCGACCCAGGTCGCCATGGCGAAGAACGTGTCGGGCTATGTCAATGGCGCGACGTCGGACTTCGTCTACTATCGCCTCGTGAAGAAGTAAAAGCCTTCACGGCGAAACGGGCTGCCCGATCTACCCCCGGGCAGCCCATCCCCCGTACAGGTTCAGACGTCAGGGAGGCCGGTTTTGAGTGATCTTCTCGTCCGCGCGATCAAGCAGGCCGATGCCGCCGAAATCGCCGCGATTTACACGTTCGAGTCCGTGATCGCCAATACCGGCCAGATTCCGCTCCGGGACGGCCAGTTCTGGACGAGTTTCTGGAAAGCCAAGGATCCGAACGGCGTCGAACTCGTCTGCGAGATCGAGGGCAGGGCCGTTGGCCATCTGGGCATCATCACAAGTGCCTCGCATCGCCGCAAGCATGTCGCGAGCTTCGGCATTGCAGTACATCCCGATTTCCAGGGACGCGGTGTCGGCAGTGCGTTGGTTGCTGAGATGCTGAAGCTTTCGGACAACTGGCTGAATATCGTGCGGATGGAACTGACCGTCGCGTCCGAAAATCAGCGTGCGATGGGCCTCTATCTCAAGCACGGTTTCGTCGTGGAAGGCGAGGCGCGTTTTGACAATTTCCGCGCCGGCAAGTTTACGCATAGTACACAGATGGCGCGGATCAATCCGGCTTTCGCTAGCGCGACGGCCGCCTAAATTCCGTCAAGGCGCTGACCCTATTTCCGGGACGAAGCGCGCCCGATCCTGCCGCGCAAGCTGAACCAATGCCTCCGAAATGATCCTTATGCGCTCGACCCCGCGCAGGTCGTCATGCACCGTCAGCCAATAGCTGCGGATGACGCTGTGAGCCTTCAGGATAGGCTGCAAGGTTGACTGATCCGCGCACATAAACACCGGCAGCATGCCGAGTGCCGAACCGCTTTTCACCATTTCAAGCTGGGCGACGATGCTGGTGCTGCGGATCGTCGGGTTGAGCCGGACGCCGTCGAAAACAAGGTAATCGAGCAGTGGCGTGAAGAGTAGCTGGGATATGTAGCCGCAAAGCGCGTGTCCCGCCATGTCCTCCAGGCTGGCCGGCCGGCCGAAGGCCTTGAAATAATCTGATGTGCCGAAGAACTGCAGCACATAGTCGGTCAGCTTGCGGACGGCGATATTGCCGAATTGCGGCCGGTCGAGCGTGATGGCGATATCCACCTCGCGCGCAGCCAGCGAATAGTTCTGCGGCAGGGCGACGAGTTCCAGCGAGATCTCCGGGAAGGAAGCCGCCAGCGCCCCGATCCGGCCAGCGAGATAGCCTACGCCGAGCCCCTCTGGAACGCCGATGCGGACGGTTCCGACGCGCGAGCCCTGCATCGATTCGAGCACTGCGAGATCGGACAACAGGCCCGATTCCAGCCGCTCGGCGGTCCGCATCAGTTGTTCGCCTGCAGCATTGATCCGGAGGCGCCGGCCGGCACGATCGAAGAGACGTATGCCGATGCGGGATTCGAGATTGGCGAGTCGCCGGGATACGGTGGAATGATCTATCTCCAGCACCCGCGACGCCTCGGAAACGGTGCCCGCACGCGCCACTGACAGAAACACCCGGAGATCATCCCAGTCCATATCTATCTTTCCGCACAAGCTATGTGCAAATTTCGGCGTTGCTCGTAAGCCCGTTTGGTAGAACGATTGCGCCGAGGAGACAAGCATGCGCATGGAGGAAAAGGTGGCTCAGCAGCTCGAGGGCGATTATGACTATATCGTTGTCGGCGCCGGCACGGCGGGCTGCATCGTCGCCAACCAGCTTTCGGCCGATCCGAAAAACCGCGTGCTGCTGCTCGAAGCCGGCGGGCGCGACAACTGGATCTGGTTCCACATTCCGGTCGGCTATCTCTTCGCGATCGGCAATCCGCGCGCCGACTGGATGTTCCGCACCGAGCCGGAAGCGGGGCTCAATGGCCGTTCGCTGGCCTATCCCCGTGGGAAGGTCATCGGCGGGTCGTCGTCCATCAATGCGATGATCGCCATGCGCGGGCAGGCGGCCGATTACGATCATTGGCGGCAGCTCGGCATGACCGGCTGGGGTTGGGGTGATGTGCTGCCGGTGTTCCGGAAAATGGAAGACCATTTCCTTGGCGAGAGCGAGCATCACGGCATCGGTGGCGGCTGGCGTGTTGAGCCGCCGCGCCTGTCCTGGCAAGTGCTTTCAGCCGTGCAGGACGCGGCCGCCGAGATGGGCATTCCCCGCAGTACCGACTTCAATACCGGCAACAATGAGGGCTCGGGCTATTTCCATGTGAACCAGAAGATGGGCCGCCGCTGGTCCTCGGCGCGAGGCTTCCTCAAGCCGGTGCTGAACCGCCCCAATCTCAGGCTCGAAACAGGTGTGACGGTCGAGCAGTTGATTTTCGATGGCCGGCGCGTGACCGGCGTTCGCTTCCGTCAGGGCGGCCAGACCGTGACGGCAAAGGCGAGAGGTGAAGTCGTTCTCTCGGCTGGTTCGATTGGCTCGACACAGATATTGCAGCGCTCCGGCGTCGGCCCGTCGGATTGGCTGTCGCCGCTCGGCATCGATACCGTCCATGAACTTAAGGGTGTCGGTGGCAATCTGCAGGATCATCTGCAGCAGCGGGCAATCTACAAGGTCCGCGGCGTGAAGACCCTGAACGAGACCTATCATAATCTCTTCAAACGCGGGCTGATGGGCGCGGAATACGCCTTGCTTCGCCGTGGGCCGCTGACCATGGCGCCGTCGCAGCTCGGCATATTCACCCGGTCCGATCCGCATCAGGAACGGCCGAATATCCAGTTTCACGTCCAGCCGCTGTCGCTCGACAAGTTCGGCGATCCGCTACACCGGTTCCCGGCGATCACCGTCAGCGCCTGCAATTTGAGGCCCACCTCGCGCGGCGTTGTCATGCTGAAGAGCAGGGATCTCGATGCGCCGCCGATGATCGCGCCGCATTACCTCACCACGGACGAAGACCGGCAGGTTGCCGCCGATGCGATCCGTGTCACCCGTCGGCTGATGAAGCAGAAGGCGCTGGCGGTCTTCTCGCCGGAGGAATATCTGCCGGGGCTTGCTGTTGGCGACGATGACGCGGCGCTGGCCAAGGCGGCAGGCGATATCGGCACCACGATCTTCCATCCCGTGGGTACCGCCAAGATGGGGCTCGCCAGCGGCCCCTTTGCCGTTGTGGATGAGCGGCTTCGGGTGCATGGTCTCTCCGGCCTGCGCGTGGTTGATGCCTCCATCATGCCGACGATCACTTCGGGCAACACCAATACGCCGACATCGATGATTGCGATGAAGGGGGCGGCAATGATCCTCGAGGACGCCAAAGGACCGCATTCGTGAAAGAGATTGCCAGCCGAGGACAGCGGGATCGGGCAGGCGTCAGGCAGCCGGGAGAGAAGCATGGATTTTGAACGTTCCGAGGAACAGCAGGCGATCTGGGACATGGCCTTCGCCTTCGGGCAGGAGCGCATCGCGCCGTTCGCCGCGCAGTGGGAAGAGGACGGCACGATCCCGCGCCAATTGCTCGAGGATATCGGCGCGCTCGGCCTTGGCGGTATCTATGTCTCGGAAGAGGTTGGCGGTTCCGGCCTCAAGCGGCTCGATGCGGCGCTGATCTTCGAGGCGCTCTCCATGGCCTGCCCGGCGGTGGCGGCTTTCGTCTCGATCCACAATATGTGCGCCTGGATGATCGACCGCTATGGTTCTAGGGAAATCAAGGCACGGCTGCTGCCTGATATGTGTACGATGAAGACCATCGCCTCCTATTGCCTGACCGAGCCGGGTTCGGGCTCGGATGCCGCCGCACTTCGCACCAAAGCGACCAAGACAAACGACAGTTATGTGCTGAACGGCTCCAAGGCCTTCATCTCGGGCGGCAATTATTCCGATCTCTATGTCGTGATGTGCCGCACCGGCGTCGATGGCCCAAAGGGCATCTCGACCGTGGTGGTGCCGAGCCCGAGCGAGGGACTGAGTTTCGGCGCCTTCGAGAAGAAGATGGGCTGGAAGGCGCAGCCTACCACGCAGGTGCAGTTCGACCATTGCGGCGTGCCGCTCGATAATCTCGTCGGCGAGGAGGGGCAGGGGTTCAAGTATGCGATGGCCGGTCTCGATGGCGGGCGGCTCAATATCGCGGCCTGTGCGCTGGGCGGCGCTCAATCGGCCCTCGACAAGACGATTGCCTACATGAAGGAACGCAAGGCGTTCGGCGGCAGGCTCGCCGATTTCCAGGCACTGCAGTTCAAGGTCGCCGACATGGAGACCGAACTGCAGGCGGCTCGAATCTTCCTGCATCAGGCGGCGTGGAAGCTCGACAACAAGACGCCGGATGCTACGAAATTCTGCGCCATGGCCAAGCGCTTCGTGACCGATGTCGCCTTCGATGTCGCCAATAGCGCGCTGCAACTGCATGGCGGATACGGTTATCTCGCCGATTATGGCATCGAGAAGATCGTCCGCGATCTGCGCGTCCATCAGATCCTCGAAGGCACCAACGAGATCATGCGCGTGATCGTGGCTCGCCAGATGTTTGCGAATTGAGGCCGGCATGAATTCCAGCGAAGATATCTCCATCCGGGTCGAGGGCCGTGTCGGGCGCATCACGCTGACCCGGCCGAAGGCGCTGAATGCCGTCAACCAGGCGATCGTGGACGGCATGTACGCGGCGTTGAAACGCTGGGAAATGGACCCGGATATCGCGCTCGTGCTCGTCGATGCGGAGGGCGAGAAGGCGTTCAGTGCGGGTGGCGATCTCGCGTCGATCTACAACGCAGCCAAATCAGGCGAGATCGCGTCCGCCAATAGCTTCTGGCGCGGCGAATATCGCCTCAACGCCTATATCGATCGGTATCCCAAGCCCTATGTCGCTGTGATGGATGGCATCGTCATGGGTGGTGGCGTCGGTGTTTCGGGTCATGGCTCGCACCGCATCGTCACGGACAATTCCATGGTCGCCATGCCCGAATGCGCAATCGGCCTGATCACCGATGTCGGCGGCAGCTACCTGCTGACGCGGGCACCCGGCCATATGGGCGAATATCTCGGTCTGACCGGCGCGCGGATGAAGGGCGAGGATGCGATCTATGCCGGTTTCGCCGATGTTTACGTGCATCGCGCGCGCCTTGAGGATGCCAAGGCCGCGCTGGTCGCAGAAGGCGATGTGTCGGCTCTCGCCCGGTTCGAGGAGGCGCCGCCGCCATCGGCGCTCGCCAGGGATCAACAGATTGTCGATCGGCTCTTCGCTGGCGCGTCGGTGCCCGACATCATGGATGCGTTGCGGATCGATGGCTCGGAATGGGCGCTGAAGGCACTCGGTGCGATCGAAAAAGGCTCGCCGCTCTCGGCGATCATGATCCTGTCGGCGGTGCGCGATGCCAGCTCATTGGAGCGCGCGCTGAGGAATGAATACCGTTTCGTCTCCCGTGTCCTCGAACACGGCGATTTCGTCGAGGGCATCCGGGCCATCGTCATCGACAAGGATCGAAATCCGACCTGGCGGTACAAGGACATCGACGCCGTTCCCGCTGAAATTATCGCTCTGATGAGAAGCGAGGCCGAAGGCGGCGACCCGGATTTCTTGAATTGAGGAGCTATTGAAATGAAGATCGGCTTTTTCGGACTGGGCAATATGGGCGGGCCGATGGCCGCCAACCTCGCCAGGGCGGGCCACGAAATCACGGGTTATGATGTCGCCGGCACCACGGCGGAGGGGGTGACGAGCGTCGCCTCGGCGAAGGAGGCAGCATCCGGGCAGGATGTCGTCATCACCATGCTGCCGAACGGCAAGATCCTGCGCGATGTCTATGACGAGATCGTCGCCTATGGCACCAAGGACGCGCTGTTCGTGGATTGCTCGACGGTGGATGTCGAAAGCGCGCAATATGCCCATGCCAAGGCGAAGGCCAATGGTCTGGCAAGCGTCGATGCGCCTGTCTCGGGCGGCGTAACGGGTGCCGCCGCAGGCACGCTAACGTTCATGGCCGGCGGTGAAGACGACGCTTTCCAGCGCGCTGCGCCACTGTTCGAGATCATGGGACAGAAGGCCGTGCATTGCGGGACGGCGGGAGCCGGTCAGTCGGCGAAAATCTGCAACAACATGATCCTCGGCATTTCGATGATCGGCGTCTGCGAGGCTTTTTCACTGGCCGACAAGCTCGGGCTCGACCGGCAGAAGATGTTCGATGTCGTCTCGACGTCGTCGGGCTTCTGCTGGTCGCTCAACAATTACTGCCCGGCGCCGGGCGTCGGCCCGAAAAGCCCCGCCGACAATGACTACAAGCCCGGCTTTGCGGCCGAACTGATGTTGAAGGACCTGATGCTCAGCCAGGCTGCGGCCGATGCGACCAATGCCGCCACGCCCCTTGGCGCGGCCGCCACGGCGTTCTATCAAGCGTTCGTCGAGCATGGCGGGCGCGGCAAGGATTTCTCGGCCGTGCTGCCGCGACTGAGCGAAATGAAGCGTGGAGACCAGCCATGAGCGAACCCCTTGTTATCACCCGCGACGGCGGCGTCGTGCTGGTCCAGATGAACCGGCCGGAAGTGCTGAATGCGCTGAGTTCCAGGGTGATGAACGAATTGGCCGAGACGCTGAAGCCGCTCGATCGCGATCCCACCGTCGGCTGCTTCGTGCTGACCGGCACCGAGAAGGCATTCGCCGCCGGTGCCGATATCAAGGAGATGGCTGACAAGCCCTATATGGACATGTTCCATGAGGATTTCTTCGCGGGCTGGGAAAAGTTCTACAGCCTGCGCACGCCGAAGATCGCCGCCGTTTCCGGCTTTGCCCTCGGCGGCGGCTGCGAACTGGCGATGATGTGCGATATCATCTACGCCTCGAAATCCGCGAAGTTCGGTCAGCCCGAAATCAAGCTCGGCGTCATTCCCGGCATGGGCGGCTCGCAGCGTTTGACGCGGCTCATCGGCCGCGCCAAGGCTATGGACATGATCCTCACCGGCCGGATGATGGATGCCGAGGAAGCCGAACGCAGCGGCCTTGTCGCCCGCGTCTTCGAAAACGACAAGCTGATCGAAGAATCCATGAAAGCTGCCAAAACGATCTCCTCCTACGGCAAGGCTTCGACGGTTGCGGCGCGCGAAGCCGTCGACAGGGCCGATGAAGTGTCATTGCGCGAAGGCCTGCTGTTTGAACGCCGCGTATTCCACGCCTTGTTCGCCACCGAGGACCAGAAGGAAGGCATGGCCGCTTTCGTCGAAAAGCGGCCGCCGAATTTCAAGGGTCGATAGCATCGCAGGCGCGAGTGGGGAAGTGATATGACGGATACTTTTCAATGGCTTAACGAGCCCCCGTTCTGGCAAGGCGATGCCGGGTCACTTTCCCTCGTGACAGGCGACAAGACCGATTTCTGGCGCGAGACCTTCTACGGCTTCATCCGCGACAGCGGGCATGCCTGGCTGACACCGGTGTCGGGCGATTTCTCGGCCACGGTCACGATCCGGGGTGACTATCAGGCGCTCTACGATCAGGCCGGAATGATGCTGAGGATCGACGAGACGCATTGGATCAAGACCGGCATCGAGTTCACCGACGGCCTCATGCATTTCAGCGTCGTGGTCACGCGGGGCGTGTCCGACTGGTCGGTCATACCGCTCCACTCCGCCTCGACGGAGACGGCGGTTTTCGTGCGGCTTACGCGGCATGCCGATGCCGTTCGGGT
The DNA here is from genome assembly GCF_964254105.1 of Rhizobium sp. LjRoot254. NCBI lineage: Bacteria > Pseudomonadati > Pseudomonadota > Alphaproteobacteria > Hyphomicrobiales > Rhizobiaceae > Rhizobium > Rhizobium sp. LjRoot254. The sequence continues at coordinate 1,045,796 of NZ_CAXUSM020000001.1, forward strand.
TCAGTTTCACCTCGGTGATGGCCGCTGGCAAATGGCGCGGCTTTGCCCGTTTCCGGCCGATGATGCGATTGTCGGGGTGACGGCTTGTTCGCCGGAACGAAAAGGCTTCTCGGCTCGATTCGAGGACATCTCGGTGGGGCCGCCGATCGCGCGCAAGCTGCATGACGGCTGACAGCGGCGACGCGTCACTGGCCATGAGCGAGCGATTTATCGCAGATTGACGCCGGGAAGGGTCGGGGGATATGTATCCGCAAAAGGGGCCGGCTCGCATTGTCGTGTGTGGCTGCGGACAGGAATACGATGACTTCAGGACCGGACGGGACAAAAACCAAGCCGAGATCGCGTCGCGGCAGCGGGCGTCCGACGCTTTCGGATGTCGCCGACCTCGCTGGCGTCGGCCCGATCACTGTGTCACGCGCGCTGCGTGAACCCTCGCGCGTGTCGCCTGAACTCCGCGAGCGGATCGATGCTGCGGTCAAGAATCTCGGCTATGTGCTCAACCCCAATGCCCGGGCGCTGGCGTCGGTCCGTGCCGACGTGATCGGCGTGCTCATCCCGTCGGTGACCAACAACGTGTTCTCCGACGTGCTGCGCGGCATCCATGACGGGCTCGGCGATTCCTCGATGCAGATCCAGTTCGGCAATACGCACTATTCGGTGCGCGAGGAGGAGCGCCTGCTGCGGGTATTCCTCAGCCAGCATCCCTCGGCGCTGATCGTCTCCGGCATCGACCAGTCGGACGAGTCCCGCAAGCTCCTCGAAACCGCTGGCTGCCCCGTGGTGCAGATCATGGAAACGGGGCCGGACCCGATCGACATGATGATCGGGTTTTCGCATTTCGATGGTGGCAAGGTCGTGACCAGGCATCTGCTCGATCAGGGCTGCCGGCATATCGGCTTTATTGGCGCGCGCATGGATCCCCGTTCGGGCCGGCGCCTGGCTGGTTATTCCGAGGCGATGCGCGAAGCCGGATTGTTCGACGAACGGCTGGTGACCACCACGACCTTACCCTCGAGTGTCACGATGGGATCGAAGCTCTTCAGTGATGCATTGGAACGGATGCCTGAACTTGATGCCATCGTCTGTAACAATGATGACCTGGCGTTGGGCGTGTTGTTCGCTTGTCATCGCGCCGGCATCGATGTTCCAGGCCGCGTCAGCATCGCCGGTTTCAACGATCACGAGATGATGGCGGCAGCTTGGCCGCCGATAACCTCCATCCGCACGCCGCGCTACGAGATCGGCAAGCAGGCGATTGCCATGGCGCTCGCCGAGATCAATGGCGACACCGTGCGGGAACGCGTCATCGATCTCGGTTTCCAGCTCATGACACGCGACAGCACTGCACGTTTGCCCGCATAAAAAACATTTTCAGCTGCGGGACATGACGCTTTACAAGCGTCTTTGGTAGCGCTACCATCTCTAAATGACGCCTGTCGGGAGGAGCCTTCTAGGTGTCATGGACTTGGCGGATCGCATGGCAAAACCGTTTGGCGGATACTTGCGTGACATCGATGCGCAAGTCCTGCCCGTGCGGATGCCTGCTCGTCCCGCCCGTCCTGCCATGGAAACCATTGGGAGGAATTCAATGTTCAGATCTATCGTCAGCGGCATTCTGGCTGCTGGTACACTCGCGCTCATGTGCTCTGTCGCATCCGCGGACCCCGAAATCGTCAGCGGCCCCGCAGCCGAGCCGGAGTGTTTCGCGCCTTGGTCGGCGGATACCAAATTCTTCAAGTTCCCGAAGAAGGACGGTCCGTATCGCATCGCGCTCGCCAACGGCTATATCGCCAATACCTGGCGCATCCAGATGATCCAGACGGCCAAGGCCTATGCCGCGCAGCCTGACGTCGCTGCAAAGCTCAAGGAATTCAAGGTCGTTTCGACCGGCGAGGACGTCCCGGCGCAGATCTCGGCGATCAACAACTTCATCGATTCCGGCTATGACGCGATTGTCGTCAACGCGCAGAACCCGACAGCCTTCGGCCCGGTGATCAAGCGCGCCAAGGAAGCCGGCGTCGTCCTCGTGGCGTTCGACAACATTCTCGACACGCAGGATGCGATCAACGTCAATGTCGACCAGAAGGGCCTCGGCATTCTCTGGGCAAACTGGCTGGTCAGCCACGTGCCAAACGGCGGCAAGATCCTCGAAGTGCGCGGCGTGCCCGGCACATCCGTCGATACCGACCGCCATAACGGCATCCATGAAACGCTCGATGCATCGGGCAAGAAGTGGGAAGTGGTGGAAGTGCTCGGCAAGTGGGACGACCCGACAGCCCAGAAGGCGACGGCTGATGCTATCGCGGTCCACAAGTCGTTCGACGGCATCACCGCGCAGGGTGGCGACACCGGCGTAGTGCAGGCGATGATCGATGCCGGACACAAGTTCGTGCCTTTCGGCGGCGAGACGGAGAACGGTTTCAGGAAGTTCTGCGCCAAGCATGCCGCCGACGGCCTGAAATGCTCGTCAGCCGGTACCGGCCCGGCGCAGGTGGCGGTTGCCATCAAGACCGCGATTGCGGCTCTCGAAGGCCAGGTCGTGCCGCAGTCGGTGAAGCTGCCGCTGGCGATCGTCGAGGATCCGAACTTCAAGGAAGGCACGGATTTCTATCCTGACCAGTCCGATAACTTCTTCGTCGGCAATTCCTTCCCGACCTGCGGCATCAACTTCTCGGCCCAGGAAATCATGGGCCAGACGAAGGAAGACCTCTAGACCGCCTCAGGGGTCCAACGAAACAGTGCATGCCGCGAGCCCTCGCGGCGTGCATTCCGCAGGCAGCCGGGGTTTTTGATGACATTGCAAGACGACAAGGCGGTGGAGCCATTCTTCCGCGTGAACGGGGTTTCCAAGCGTTATGGCGGCGTTCGGGCGCTGGAGAATGCCGATCTTGCGGTCCATGCGGGTCGGGTTCACGCCATTCTCGGCGAGAACGGCGCAGGCAAATCAACGCTTATCAAGGTGATGACAGGCGTCGTAGCGCCCGACGAGGGCACGATGCTGATGGACGGCAACACGGTGTCGTTCCGTTCGCCGGCGGATGCGGGATTGCATGGCATTGCCTGTGTGTTCCAGGAATTGTCGCTCATTCCCGATCTCAGCGTCGCCGATAATATTACCATCGCCAATCCGCCATTGAAATTCGGCATGATCGACAAGAAGGCGCAGCGCGCGATCACGCTCGAGGCGCTGGCACGCGCAGGTGCGGAGGATATCCATCCGCGCGCTATGGTGCGCGACCTGCCGCTTTCCCGCCGCCAGATGGTCGAGATCGCCAAGGCGCTGGTCGGCAAGCCGCGTATCCTGATCCTCGACGAAGCGACCTCGGCGCTGACGGCGAGTGATGTGACCAAGGTTTTTGCGGTGCTCAAGCGGTTGCGGTCGGAAGGCCTTGCCATTCTCTATATCTCGCACCGCATGCACGAGATCGCGGAACTCGCCGACGAATGCACCGTGTTCCGCAACGGCCAGAAGGTCGGGAGCTACAAGGCTGGCACGAAAACAGACAATGAAGTGGTCGAGATGATGATCGGCCGCGAATATCACAGCGTCTTTCCGCCCAAGCCGATGCGCACCGCCACAGATGCACAGCCGGTGCTGGAGTGCCGCAACCTCGGCTGGACCGACCGGCTGAAGGATATTTCGTTTGCTGCCGGCAAGGGCGAGGTCATAGGTCTCGGGGGGCTGGATGGACAGGGCCAGCGCGAACTGCTGCTGGCATTATTCGGCGTCTTGCGCGGCACGACCGGTTCGGTGTTGATCGACGGCAAGCCTGTGTCGCTCAACAGTCCTTCGATTGCGCGTTCGCCAAATATCGGGATGGCGCTGATACCCGAGGATCGCAAGACCGAAGGGTTGATGCTGCCGATGACCGTGCGCGAGAATCTCTCCTTCGCCAGCCTCGATCATCTCTCCAATGGCGGAGTTATCGACCGGACCAGGGAAGAGCAGAAGATCGACGAGATGGTCAAGCTGTTGGCGATCAAGACCGCCGGTATCGACATCACGGTCGGCTCGCTCTCGGGAGGCAACCAGCAGAAGGTCGTGATCGCCAAATGGCTGATGCGCCATCCCCGGATCATCCTGCTCAACGATCCGACACGCGGCATCGATGTCGGCACCAAGCAGGAGATCTACCAGCTGCTGCGCCGGCTGGCCGATGCGGGTGCCGCGATCATCTTCTATTCCACCGACTACGATGAGCTGATCGGCTGCTGCGACAGGGTGCTGGTGCTTTATGACGGCAAGGTGGTCAGCCAACTCGAAGGTGGCGGCCTGACCGAGCGCGCGTTGATTGCCAGCGCTCTCAATGTCGACAAGCCCCAGGTATTGGAGGTTGCCGAATGAGCGAGTGGCGTTACTGGCTGAACGAACAGCGCGGCACGCTGATGGGTCTGGCGATCTTCATCGCGATGTTTGCGGTCTATATCCTCAATCATCCCGTGGGCCTGACCGCGAATGTCGCCCAGACGGCGGCCAACAAGGGCGTGTTGCTGGCCTTCGTCGCCATGGCGCAGGCACTGGTGGTACTGACGGCGGGCATCGATCTCTCGGTCGGCATGATCTTCATTCTTACCAATTGCATCGCCTCCTACATCGTCGTCGGCTCGATCGGCATGACCACGCTCGGCGTGGTCGGCACCCTGCTCGCGGGCACGGCCTGCGGGGCGATCAACGGATTGCTGGTCATCTATGGCCGCTTGCAGCCGATCGTGGCGACGATCTCGACCGGCGCGATTTATTTCGGCGTCGCCCTGACCCTCCGGCCTTTCCCGGGGGGCGGCGTCAACGAGGCGCTTGCCGATGCGTTGACAGGGCGTCTGTTCGGTGTCATCCCGGCGAGCCTTGTCCTACTGTTCGCCGTCGTGCTTATCGTCTGGATACCGTTCCGAAAATCGGTGCTCGGCCGGGCTGCCTATGCAGCCGGTTCATCGGAACCGGCGGCCTTCATGTCCGGCGTGCCGATCAAGCGCGGCAAGTTCGCGGCCTATTGCCTTGGTGGGCTCTTCGCCGGCATGGGCGGGCTGTTCCTCACCTTCTTCACCTATACCGGGGACGCCGCATACCAGAGCGGCAGCGGCTATACACTGTGGTCGATCGCGGCCGTGGTGCTCGGTGGCATATCGCTGTTCGGCGGGCGCGGCAGTGCGATCGGCGCGATCTTCGGCGCCTTCGCGGCGCGTACCACGGGCGACATGTTGTTCGTCTTCGATGTCGATCCGCTCTGGCAGCCGTTGCTGCAGGGTGTCGTCCTTCTTCTTGCAGTCAGCATCGGCGCGATCGCGCTGTTTCGCGTCCGCAATCGCCTGGAATGGTTTCAATGAGCGAGATTTCCGACAACCCGACGGCCCAACGTGCACGTCTGCCTGCCTTTCTGCGCAAGGTCGATCCGGCCGTGGCGACCGCCTTCGGCTGTATCATCCTGCTACTGATCGTCGGCAGTATCTATTCCAGCAATTTCCTGTCGCCGGATTACTTGGTGCAGCAGTTGAAGGTGGCGTCGTTCCTCGGCATCACCGCCGCTGGTATGATGCTGGTGATCCTGCTCGGTCATATCGATCTTTCCGTGCCGTGGGTGATGACCATGGGCGCGATGATGGCCTGCGCCATGGCCGGATACGGCACGACCGGCCATGTGCTGGCGATCCCGTTCGGCGTGTTCTGCGGCGCCTTGTTCGGGCTGATCAACGGGTTCGGCGTGGCCTATCTGCGCATCCCGTCGATGATCATCACGCTGGCCACCAATGTCGTGGCGCAGGGGCTCATGGTGCTCTACACCGGCGGATTCTCGCCGCAGGATTCCGCACCGCCCGCCGTGCGCTGGCTTGCCACCGGCTTCATCATACCAGGCGTGCCGAATGCGATCTTGGTCTGGGCGGCTGTCAGCGCGCTGATGGTTTTCCTGTTTGCCCGAACCGCCTTCGGCCGGTCGGTCTACGGCATCGGCAACAGCGAACGCGCCGCCTATCTCTCTGGCGTCAATACCAGGTGGATCGTGATGACGGCCTTCGTCATATCGGGCGCGCTGTCGGCCTTCTCAGGCGTACTCGTCGCGGGCTATGCATCCAAGGCGGCGCAGTCGATGGGTGATGCCTACCTGCTGCCGTCGATCGCGGCGGTGGTGCTGGGCGGCACCTCGATCCTCGGCGGCAAGGGCTCCTATCTCGGAACCATCGCCGGCGTGATCCTGATCACGCTCCTGCAATCGATCCTCTCGGTCATGCAGATGCCGGAAGCGGGGCGCCAGATCATTTATGGCGTGGTGATCGTCGCCATGCTGCTGCTTTACGGCCGCAGCCCGGCGACCCGGTGAATGCCATGAAAGTCGGCGGTGATCGAGCGCAGCAAAAAGACAGCGCGTGGACGGCAACTGCGGTCGTGGTGATGGGTGTGACCGGCTGCGGCAAGAGTGCCGTGGGAACAGCCTTGGCCAAGGCTCTCAACGTCCGTTACATCGAGGGTGACAAGCTCCATCCTCCCGAGAATGTAGCCCGCATGGCGCGAAGCGAGCCCTTGACCGATGCCTTGCGGGAAGGCTGGCTCCAAGCAGTCGGAGAACAAGTCCATGCTGCCATCGAAGGAGGAGAGGGCGCAGTGGCGGCTTGCTCGGCCCTGAAGCGCATCTATCGGGACAAGCTGAGGGCGAGCGAGCCAGGCGTCGCATTCATCTATCTCGCGATCAGTCCCGAGACGGCCCGTAAACGGGTCGCCAGGAGACGCGGCCATTTCATGCCGGCGAGCCTGGTCGATAGCCAGTTCGAAGCGCTCGAACTGCCGGGCGCGGATGAGAACGCGCTTTCGATCAGCGCCGAAAAGCCGATTGCTGAGATTGTCCAGGCGGCAAGAGCCTTTCTCGCGTCACGGCAATCCCAGCCGACCCAATGACCTCAACGCCCAGCGGCGGCCATCGCTGCGCAGATCGGCAATCGAGAGATGCTCGACGTCGATACTTCGGAAAGCTTGCGGTGGGGCACCGAGCACAGCGATGATGGCGGCGCGCGCGACATTGGGGTGGGTGACCGCAACCGTATGACCGCGCTCGCCGAGGCGGGGTTCTAGCCATGCGCCTATACGCGCGAGCAGGTCGGCATGCGATTCACCGCCATGGGGCACGAAATCCGGGTTGTCCATCCATTCGGCGAGGCTTTCGGGTTCGCTCGCCTGCACATCCGATATGCGCGCACCGCTCCATCTGCCGTAATTGATATCGGCAAGCGCGCGATCGACCAGGAAGTTTTCCGAGATCAATTCGGCCGTCTGCCATGCCGCATGGGCCGGCGAACTCAGCACCCGGTCCGGCTTGCCGAGCAGCGGCACGAGCTCCTTGATCTTGAGGATTTCGTCCGGGGCAAGTGGCTCGTCAGCCGGGAAGGCGGATGGCCTGGCCGTGGTCCGGCCGTGGCAGATCAATGTCAGGCGCGTGGTCAAATCAATCGTCCGAATAACGCTGTTCGATCCAGGGATCGCCATACATGCTATAGCCGTTGCGCTCCCAGAAGCCGGCCTGATCGCTGGCGATGAACTCGATCCGGTTGAGCCATTTGGCGCTCTTCCAGAAATAGAGATGCGGTATGACCAGCCGCATGGGGCCACCGTGCTCGCGTGTGATCGGCTGGCCTTCCCAATGCGTGGCGAGGATCGCGTCCTCGGCGGCGAAATCCACAAGGGGTACATTGGTCGTGTAGCCGTCGTAGCTGGTGAGCAATACGAAATGCGCCTCGGGCTTCGGCATCACCAGGTCCAGCAGGTCGCGCGTGGCGACGCCCTGCCACTCGTTGTCATAGCGCGACCAGGTGGTGACGCAGTGGATGTCGCTCACCTTCTTGCTCTGTTCCAGCCGCTGGAACGTCTTCCAGCTCCAGGTCGTCTGATTTTCGACCAGCCCGCGCACATCGAGCCGCCAGCTGTCGAGCGGCACGTGCGGCTGCTGGCCGAGATCGAGGACGGGCCAATTCTTGACGAGGTGCTGGCCGGGCGGGAGACGTTCGGTCTCCGGGCGCGAGATCTTTCCGGTCAGGAACTTGCCCTCGGCGGCCCAGCGGCGTTTCGATGTGGTGAGCTTGCTGTCGGCTTGTGTCTGCTCTTCGCTCATGCGGCATCTCCTTCGCATCGCGGCGATAGGACATCCGCACCCCTCCGGTGTCAAGACGTTCTCGCGGCGCCATCAAGAGCAAGTGATTTTACAGCTGATGTGAAACAATGGGATTAAACGCTACGTACTGGTGAGTAGACGCTCGTTAAAGCCAGGGAGGATTTGGATATGTTTTCACGCAGGAGTTTCCTGAAATCGACCGTGCTCGCGTCGGCGGCAGCCATGCTGGCTGGCGGGCCGCTGGCATTGCTCGACCGGGCATTTGCCGCCAGCATCCAGAAGGTCACGCATACCGACGACGAGTGGCGCAAGCTGCTCAGCGAGGAACAATACCAGGTGCTGCGCCACGAGGCGACCGAGCGGCCGTTCACCAGCCCACTGCTCGAGGAGCACCGCACCGGCACATTCACCTGCGCGGGTTGCGACCTGCCGCTGTTCTCCTCCAAGACCAAGTTCGACAGCGGAACCGGTTGGCCGAGCTTCTGGCAGGCGCTTGACGGCGCGGTGAAGGACAAGAAGGACGAGAGCTTCGGCATGGTCCGCACCGCCAGCGAATGCGCCCGATGCGACGGCCATCTCGGCCATCTCTTCGAGGATGGTCCGCAGCCCACGGGTCTGCGCTACTGCATGAATGGTGTCGCATTGAAATTCGTCGCCGCGACCGCTTGACGGTCGGCGACAGTCGAAAGGACAAGACAATGATGAAGTCTTCAAAATGGTTCAGCCGTGGCATCGCCTGCGCGATGCTGGTGGCTGCCGGTGCCATCCTCTATTCGCCATTTGCTTCAGCGAAGGAGGGGATCGCCATTCCGCCACCGGCACTGGATGAGAAATCCACCGCGGCAACTGAGACCGCGATCTTCGCAGGCGGTTGTTTCTGGGGCGTGCAGGGCGTGTTCCAGCATGTCGAGGGCGTGCTCGATGCGACCTCCGGTTATGCCGGCGGCGAGGAAAAGACCGCGATCTACGAAGTGGTCGGCGGCGGCCAGACCGGCCATGCCGAGGCGGTGAAAGTGACGTTCGATCCGAGGAAGGTGAGCTACGGCAAGCTGCTGCAGGTCTATTTCTCGGTCGCACACGATCCGACGCAGCTCAACCGGCAGGGTCCGGACCGTGGCACGCAATACCGCTCGACGGTGTTTCCGATCGGCGCGGAGCAGGCGAAGATTGCCAAAGCCTATATCGATCAGTTGGATGCGGCCAAGGTCTTTAGCAAGAAGATCGCCACCACGATCGAGCCGGAGGAGACGTTCTATGCCGCCGAAGGCTATCACCAGAATTTCCTGACGCTGAACCCGGATTATCCCTACATCGTCTACAACGACCTCCCGAAGATCGAAAACCTGAAGACGATCTTCCCTGACATCTATCGCAAGGACCCGGTGTTGGTGAAAGTGTCCGGTTAGGGCGGCTTGGCCAATCGCGCCTTGAGAACGACGATGAGTGAAGTAGTCGCGGATCACAAGATTGCCAGCTTGCCCCATCGGATTGGCGGCAAGAATATTGCCCCGCCCACATGCCTTTCGTGATAGATGACGAGTCATGGCTGCCGGCCGGCATGATGCCGGTGCGGCGGAGCCATTTTGATCAGTTGTGAGAGTGCCGTGATAAGATTTGGGCCGAAGTCAGAGACGCCGGAAGCAAAGCCCGCCAAGGCTAAAGCCGAGACCACTGCGACGGACGCTGCTCCCGTAGCTGAAAAGCCCACAGCCAAGGCCGCGCCCAAGGCGAAAAAGGCGAAGGCTTCCACCGACGGGACGCTACTCTAAAATCTGGCCTGCGCCAGCATGATCTCGCGTGCGATCTGTTCGAGCGACACCACTTTCGACACGCCGCCATGGGCGATGGCTTCCTTGGGCATGCCGAAGACGACCGATGTCGCCTCATCCTGGGCAACGTTGAAGGCGCCCGCTTTCAACATCTCGGCCATGCCGCGTGCGCCATCGTCGCCCATGCCGGTCATGATCACGCCCATGGCATTGGAACCGGCTGACCGCGCCGCCGAGCGGAAGAGCACATCGACGGACGGCCGGTGACGGGACACGAGCGGGCCGGGGCGCACCGAGACGTGGTAGCGCGCGCCCTGGCGCTCCAGCATCGTATGCTTGTCGCCGCCCGGCGCGATCAGCACGTGGCCGCGTAGCACGGGATCGCCATCGGCTGCTTCCTTGACCTCGACCTCGCACAGGCTGTTGAGACGCTTGGCGAAGGCTGCGGTGAACTTTTCCGGCATATGCTGGACGATGACCATGCCGGGCGCATTGGCCGGTAGCGCTTCCAGCATTTCGCGCAGCGCTTCGGTGCCGCCGGTCGAGGCGCCGACGCAGACCACCATTTCTGTCGTCTTCGCCATCGCCCGGCCGCTCGGGGGAGGGAGCACGGCATCGGCGGTAAGCTTCTCAACCGGGTTCATCAGTCTGCTCTGGGGCGACACCGGACGGTTGCGCCCGAGATTGCCCATCCGGGCGCGTGCCGCAGCTTTCACCACGTGGCGGATATGGTCGCCGGCCTCGGCGAGATGGTCGGCTGCTCCGATCTTGGGCTTCAGGATGACATCGACGGCACCGGCCTCGAGCGCCTGCATCAGCGTTTCCGACCCGGCCTCGGTCAGCGACGAGCACATGACAACCGGGACCGGATGCTGGCTCATCAGCTTGCGCAGGAAGGTGATGCCGTCCATCTGCGGCATCTCGACATCGAGCGTGATGACGTCGGGCACTTCTTCCATGATCTTGCGCGCCGCCATGAAGGGATCGGTTGCGACCGCGATCACCTCGATATCGGGGTCCTGCTCGAGCACGGCCCGCAGCGTCTGGCGCACGCTCGCCGAGTCATCGATGATCATGGCCCGGATCTTCTTGGTCATTGGCGGCCTCAGACGCGCTGGAAAACGGTGTTGGCGACGGTCACGAGCGGAAGGTCGAAGCCGGCAATCGTTTCGGAATGGCCGATGAAGAGGTAGCCGCCCGGGCGCAGGCAGTCGCACAGGCGCGAAAGCACACCGGCCTGGGTCTGCTTGTCGAAATAGATCATCACATTGCGGCAGAAGATCATGTGCATGGCCTCGCCCACCGGATATTTCTCGTCCATCAGGTTGAGACGTCCGAAGCCCACCCGCGTGCGCAGGCGGGGGTGGATGCGGACCTCGTTGCGGTTCTTTTCCCGTGCCTGCATCACATAGCGCTGGCGCAGGACCGGCGGGACCGGAGCGACCATTTCAGGCGTATAGATGCCCTTGTGTGCGGTTCGGAGCACGTCGGTGGAGAGATCGGTGGCGAGGATCTGGTACCGGGTATCCGGCGCCATTTCCTGGAAGTAGGCGTCGAGCACCATGGCGATCGTGTAGGGTTCGGCGCCGATCGAGCAGGCGGAACTCCATGTCCGGATTTCGCGATGCCGTTGACTGACGAGTTCCGGCAGGACCTTGTCCACCATGTACTGGAAGTGGTTGGGCTCGCGGAAGAAATCCGTCTTGTTGGTGGTGACCGCATCGATCAGGTGAATGGTCTCGGCCTCGAGGCCGTCCGCCTTGAAGAGGAAATTGCAGTAGTCGTCGAAGTTCGAATGGCCGGTGACGCGGAGGCGTTTGCGCAGGCGCCCCTCGAGCATCGTCACCTTGGTTGGCGGCATCTTGATGCCGCTGTAGCTGTAGATGAATTTGGCCAGGCGGTCGAAATCGCGGGGACTGATGCCATCCTGAATGGACGGCAATGAACGCTGTACGGATTGCATTGTCGGATTCCGTTGCTGGGATCAGGCGGCGGAGGAGAACATGGCGGTGTCAGAGGCGGAAAGCAGGCTCGCGAGGTCGATGATGACGACGAAGCCGGTGTCTCGGCGCACAACGCCGTGGATATAGTCGGATCGCCAGCGGGTGCCGATATCGGGCGCCTTCTCGATCTGGTCGCGCCGGAACGGCACGACCTCGAAGACCCGGTCGGCGACCATGCCCAGCGTCAGGAGCCGGTCGGACAGCGGAATATCCAGCACAAGCACTCTGGTATGCGGCGTCGGCACGGTGCGCGAGAGGCCGAGCTTGAGCCTGAGGTCGATCGTCGGTACCCCGTGCCCGCGCACGTCGCGCAGGCCGAGCAGATAATCGGGACCATTGGGGATCTTGAAGGCGTCCTCATAGTCGAGGATTTCCCTGACGATCTCCACCTCGACGGCGAAGACCTCTTCGCCGAGCGCAAAGGTCACGTATTGGGACTCGCTCTCTTTCGATACCATTATGCGCTCTCCCGGAAATTGGCGTCGCCTTCATCCGGTCCGCCATGGCTGAGATCAAGTGCGAAGCCGCTCGCGCGGGCCTGCTGGTGGGCGACGGTGTGTTCCCGGCGTGCTGGTGCTGTCGGAGCCGCGCGCGGCTGAACCTTGGCCTTGGCATGGGCAGGGTTTCTGGCCTTCGATGCGGTGTTTGCCGTATCGACCTTGAAGAAGGCGATCGAGGTCTGCAGTTCTTCGGACTGAGCCGCGAGCTCTTCCGAGGTCGATGCCATTTCCTCTGATGCGGACGAGTTCTGCTGCGTCACCTTGTCGAGCTGCTGGATGGCCTCGTTGATCTGGGCGGCCCCGATATCCTGTTCGCGGCAGGCAGCGGTGATCTCGGAGACCAGTTCGGCGGTCTTGCGGATATCCGGCACCAGCTTCGAGAGCATCTCGCCGGCATCCTGTGCAGCTTGCACGGTCTCCGACGACATCGACCCAATCTCCGCGGCGGCGGACTGGCTGCGCTCGGCGAGCTTGCGCACTTCAGACGCGACGACGGCGAAACCCTTGCCATGCTCGCCGGCGCGGGCGGCCTCCACCGCAGCGTTCAATGCGAGCAGGTCGGTCTGGCGGGCGATTTCCTGGACGATCGAGATCTTCTGGGCGATCGTGCGCATGGCCACGACGGCGCGATTGACGGCCTCGCCGGAAACTTCCGCGTCCTTGGCGGATTGACGGGCGATCTTCTCGGTCTGGGCGGCGTTATCGGCGTTCTGCTTGATGTTGGCTGCCATCTGTTCCATGGCGGCGGAAGCCTCTTCAGCTGCAGCGGCCTGTTCGGTCGCGCCGTGGGAAACCTGCTCGGAGCTGGCCGAGAGTTCCTGGCTGCCCGACGAGACGTTGTCGGAGGCGGAGAGTGCGTCGCTCACCACGCCGCGCAGGCGCTCGACCATGCTCTCGAGCGCGATGCCCAACGTATCCTTGTTCGAGAGAGGCTTCGGCGACACGGTCAGGTCGCCATTGGCGATCAGGTCGGCGAGGCGCGCCGTGTTGCGGAGGTTGCCGGTCATCGTCTGCATGGAGGCGACGAGATCCTTGATCTCGTCGTTTGCCTTATGGTCGATCTCCTGATCGAGGTCGCCGATGGCGACGGCGTCGGCGAGCGAGCCTGCCTTGCGCAGTGCCTTGGAAATGTAGAGCGAGATCCATACTGCTGCCGCCAGGGAGAAAAGCGCGAGCGCAAGTGTCGCGGAAATGAGCATCATACGGGAATTGGCGTATTGCTCGTTGGTGGCAGCATCGGTTTCCTTGACGTTGCCGACGCCGACCTCGGTGATCTGGTCAAGGATCTTGAGGGCCTTGTTCATTGCATCGCGTCCGGTGCCCATGGAAATGGCGGCAGCCTGCGTGTTCGACTCGGTCGTATTGATCGTCGCCAGTTCGGCCATCCGCTTCTGAAGCGGTACGTAGACGTCGTAGATATCCTTGAACTCGGCGATCTTTTGCCGAACCTCGGCGTCGGACGACTTCGATATGATCTCGATATATTCCTTCACCTTGATCTGACGCTCTTCCAGGGATTTGACAAACTCCCCGATCTCGGCCGGATTGGTGTTCAGGATCGCGTTCTTCTCGGCACGAACGGTGCCGTTGAACTGGTTCGACAGAGCCGTAACGTTGTTCATGTCGGTGACAGGATGTTCGACCATCTCCGTAATCGCGCTGTTGAGTGACGAGAGATTGAAGATGGCGAGCGTTGACATGCCGCCCGCCAGAAGAATGATGGCGGTGAAGACCATGGCCAGCTTGAGCTTGATCGTGAAACGCATGAAGATAGACCCCCGACTTGATGTACTGGCAAGCGCTTGCCGCTTGCTTGCGACCGACGCGCTGTCGCGCGATTTGATTGGTGGCGAACCCGTTCCAGCCGTTTCGGCCAGTCGGTTCGTCCTGGAATGCTCAGTCGATAGAAGCGAGGGTCATTCACTTCCCGTTGCCCGACCGCATCGCGGCAAAGCCAATATGTGTGCCTGAGGTCGTGCTGGCGCCCGGCCTCTGATTGTCACGCGCTCTCGCGGAAGTCGCGATCGTCGGTGTCCGGACCGCCCTGGCTGAGGTCGAGGGCAAAGCCCTTGACCCGTGCCTGCTGGGCCGAAACCGTGTTCTCCGGGCGCGCCGTCGTCGTCTTGCGGAATGCGGTTGCTGCAGGGCGTTTTGCCGCCGCCGGGCGGGCTTTGGATTTGATCGCGGCACGGGAGACGTTGTCGTCAACCCGGAAGAAGGCGATCGAGGTCTGCAATTCCTCGGCCTGCGCCGCAAGCTCTTCCGAAGTGGATGCCATTTCCTCGGATGCGCCGGCGTTCTGCTGGGTCACCTTGTCGAGCTGCTGGATGGCTTCGTTGATCTGGGCCGCACCGATATCCTGTTCACGGCAGGCGGCGGTGATTTCCGAGACCAGTTCGGCGGTCTTGCGGATGTCCGGTACCAGGCGCGCTAGCATTTCGCCGGCGTCCTGCGCCGCCTTGACCGTGTCCGAAGACATGGCGCCGATCTCACCGGCTGCCGACTGGCTGCGTTCGGCGAGCTTGCGCACTTCAGACGCGACGACCGCGAAACCCTTGCCGTGCTCGCCGGCGCGGGCAGCTTCCACCGCCGCGTTCAGTGCGAGCAGGTCGGTCTGGCGGGCGATTTCCTGGACGATGGAGATTTTCTCGGCGATCGTGCGCATGGCGGTGACGGCGCGGTTGACAGCGTCGCCGCTAAGTTCGGCATCCTTGGCGGACTGGCGGGCGATCTTCTCGGTCTGTGCGGCATTATCGGCATTCTGCTTGATGTTGGCGGCCATCTGTTCCATCGAGGCGGAAGCCTCTTCGGCAGCGGCGGCCTGTTCGGTGGCGCCGTGGCTGACCTGTTCGGAACTGGCCGAAAGTTCCTGGCTGCCGGACGAGACATTGTTCGAAGCGGACAGGGCATCGCCGACGACGCCACGCAGGCGCTCGATCATGACGTTGACATTGCCCAGGAGCTCGGCGATCTCGTCGCGGCCGGCGACGGCCGCGAACTTGGTGAGGTCGCCGTTGGCGACATCCTGGACGACCTGGTTTGCCCGGCCAAGACCGCGGCTGATCGACAGCGCGATCCATGCGGCGGTGCCGGCGGCAATCAGCAGTGCGGCTGCTGCGGCGCCGATCATGGTGTTGCGGGTTGATTCGTAGTGGGCGTCGGTAGCAGCGTCGGCTTCTTCCATGAATTTCTTGGAAAGCGTGATCAATTCATCGGTCACTTCGCCGAGTTCGTTGGCTACGGCGCGGGCCTCAGTCACCGAAACGCGCTCGGCCCCTTCAGCATTGCCGGCAGCGGCGAGTTCGCGGATGCGGTCATCGGCGGCATTGAATTTCTGCGCAAGCTCGCCGACCTTGATCCAGCGCGGTCTACCTTGCTCGGTGGCCAGCGTCAGGGCCTTTTCCAGGTTGGTCGCGAGCACCGTGCGCGCCTCGTCGCCCTTTTCACGCGCCGCTGCGACTTCCGTCGGCGTGTTGGCCGCGAGCAAATTCTTCTGCTGGCGGATAGCCTGGAGCTGGGCAATGCTGATCTTCTGGGCGAGTTCGAGCCGATGGGCGGGACCATCGATGAGATCGCTCATCATGTTGTTCATGTTGCCAAGGCTGTTGACACCATAATACGCCATGCCGACGAGCAGCACGATGAGAAAGCCGAAGGCGAGCGTGAGCTTGAGCTTGATCGTGAATCGCATGTCGGTCCCCTAGTTCAGTACGTGCTCGAGGCGCTTGTGCTGCCTTCGTGCTTCGATGAAAAAATCGCCAGCAGGTTAGGGACGATAATGAAATCGCTTCCCCGCCTGACGAGGCAGTTGATGAAATCCGGCCGCCACTTCATGCCGACGCTGGGCGGCGGCTCGCTGGCGGTGCGTGCAAGCGTGGTGACTTCATTCACCTTGTCGGTGCGCACGCCGATCAGCACGGTTTCATTGCCGAGTTCGAGCGCGATGACGATGATGCGGCTATCGATCGTAGTCGTGGTCGCTTCCATGCCGAAGGCGAGCTTGATGTCGGCGAGCGGGATGACCCGGCCACGGAAATTCAGCACGCTGCCGACAAAGGGTCGGGCGCCCGGCACTGGCGTTTCGGGAAGCAGGTCGAGAATTTCCTGGACCATGACGGCTTCGATGGCGAAGGTTTCACCGGCGATGTCGAATGTCAGGACTTCGAGTTCGCCGTCCTCGTTCCAGAACTCGTTGGGCAGTTTGCGGAGTGCTTGGGTCATCCGGCCTTGCGCAGATGCGCCTCCTGTTGTTGTCCGGCCGCCACCAGATGGGCGACGTCGAGAATGAGGGCCACGCTGCCGTCGCCGAGAATGGTCGCGCCCGAGAAGGTCGCGACGTCGTGATGCAGCTTGGACATGGACTTGATCACGGTCTGGTGGTCGCCGATGATCTGGTCGACCACGAGGCCCACACGTTCGGAACCGGTGGAGATCACCACGACCTTCTGGAACGGATCGGGCTTGGTGCCGGTGTTGAAGAGATCCCGCAGCCGGATGAACGGCACCAGGCTGTCGCGCAGCGAGATGAAGCTGCGGCCGCGCGAGCGCATGTCGTCTTCGACGGAGAGTTCCAGGCATTCCTCGACCGCAGTCAGCGGAATGACGTAGCGGCCGGAGCCGACGCGTACGAGCAGGCCGTCGATAATGGCGAGCGTCAGGGGTATCATCAGAGAAATTTCGGAACCTTCGCCCGGATTGCTGGTGATGTTGATCGAGCCGCGCAGCGCTTCGATCGTGCGCTTGACGACATCCATGCCGACGCCACGGCCCGACAGGTTTGTGACCTGGGTTGCGGTGGAGAAGCCGGGCTGGAAGATCAGTTGCAGCACTTCCTGGTCCGAGAGTTGGGCGTTCGGCACGATGATGCCGGACTGCTCCGCCTTGGCCCGCACGCGGTCGCGGTCGATGCCGCGACCATCGTCCTTGATGGTGATGATGACTTCGCCGCTCGCCTGGCGGGCGGAAAGCGTCACGCGACCACTGTCCGTCTTGCCGGCGGCGCGGCGATCGTCCGGCGTTTCCAGCCCATGGTCGCAGGAATTGCGCACGAGGTGGACCAGCGGATCGGCGAGGCGTTCGATGACTGTTTTGTCGACCTCGGTGGATTCTCCCTCGGTGACCAGTTCGATCACCTTGCCCGTCTCATGGGCGAGATCGTGGACCAAGCGGCGGAAACGGCTGAAAAGGGTCGCGACGGGCACCATGCGCAGCACCATCATCGTGTCGCGCAATTCGCCGGAGAGACGTTCAATGTCCTCGGAGACGGCGCGCAGGCCCAGATCAACGCTGCGGCTCGACAACTGGTTGAGCCGCGACTGGGCGATAACAAGCTCGCCGACGCGGTCCATCAGTTCGTCCAGCCGTTCGGCGGGAACACGGACGTTTTCCGCCGCCTTGTTGGGTTTTGCTTCGGCGATCGCAGGCACCAGGGAGGGCGCGGCAACCGGCCTGCGCGCCGGCGCGGCGACAGGACTTGCGGCCGGCTCGGCCGGTATGGTTCCAGCGGGCGCCTCGGGCTGAACATCGGCCGCGCCGACGACCTGGATATCGAGCTGCATGTCGTCCATCACGAAGATGAACACGTCCTCGATCGCCGCTTTCGGCTGCGCGGTGGTGAGTTCGACATCCCAGGCGATATGAAGGTCTGTTGCGACGAGCGCATCCACTGAGGGAATTTTCGAGCGATCGGCGGCGATCACGCATTCACCAAGGTCGCGCAACTCGTCGAGCAGCGGCAGTGGGTTGGTGCCGTTCGACATCGCATTGACGGGCAGCGAGAAGCGAATCTTGTAGTGCGTGAGAGCCGGAGCGGCAGGAGCCGGCTTGAAATCCGGATTGCCGGCGGCTTCGACCGCGTGGCGGAGGCCGGCGAGTAGCGCTTCGCCCGTCGCTTCATGGTCGCCGGATGGTGATTGCACGAGCGTGCGCATGTGGTCCTTGGCTTCGAGAACCGCATCGATCAGTTCGCGGGTTGCCGGAACATCGCCCTTGCGCACCCTGTCGAAGGCTGTTTCGCAATGATGGGTGAAGGCCGCGAGCGCTTCGAAGCCGAACATCGCCCCCGATCCCTTGAGCGTATGAAGGCTGCGGAAAACAGCATCGACCTGCTCCTTGTCGCCGAGATCATGGGTCAGGTCGAGCAGTCCCGCCTCGATCTGTTCCAGAAGTTCGGCCGCTTCGGTCCTGAATACGGCAACCGGATCGGGAAAACTCATTTGCCGAGCACCTTGCGTACGATCTTGACGAGATTATCCGGATCGAACGGCTTGGTCAGCCAGCCGGTGGCGCCGGCGGCCTTGGCCTGTTCCTTGATGCTGCCATCGGATTCGGTGGTCAGGAAGATGATCGGGATGCCCATCTGGCTGGGGATCTTGCGCAGTTCACGGATCATCGTCAGGCCATCCATGACGGGCATGTTGAGATCGGTGACGATCAGGTCATAGCTGCCTGATGTCGCCTTCTGGATGCCCTCGGCGCCATTGATGGCTTCGGTGACGCTATAGCCGGCGTTCGACAAAGCCACATTCGTGGTCAGTCGGATGCTCGCGGAATCGTCGACGGTGAGAATGCGCGCGCTCATGATCAATCCTCTTTGTGGAGCCAGAAGAGGCGGTCTTCTGGAGACATTCGTTCGGTAAAGCCGGCGCGGGTCAGGGTGGATGCCACCGTTGCATTGGCCGGACTGGAAAGCTTGATTTGCTTGCCGGCGCTCGCTGCATAGATCCGGATGGACTCGACGAGTTGCAACGCCGACAAGTCGATGTCGCTACATTTGCCGAGATCAAGTTCAATCGGATCGACACCGGAAATATTGGCGGTTATTTCTTCTTTCAAATCGCCAATAGTTCTTATGTTGACCGTTTCTGGAAATGAAAAGGTCACGATAATACTGCTCCAATAGTTGTTAGGCGCCCCTTGCTATTCTGACTAGGATTCACATTTAATGGCTAACAATGTGTGAACGCAACAGGGCGAGAAATGTAGTGGAAGTTGTATGAGAAACTATCGATGACAATTCATAGTCATACTTTTTGGAATTCTAGAGATCGTTGATTTTGCTGCAAATTCAGTAACTTTGGCCAATGTCCGTGATTTTCGTATTATATCTCCCTTAAGCCTCTTTCACGATATGCCGGCTAGGAGACCGATGTCCCGTTACAACCCAGGTTTACCGGACATTCGTATCTTGCTGCTATTCAAATACTCCAGCGCCTTCATGTATTTGCGTAGGACAACCCATGTTGATGAATGCCCAGCGGATTGAGATCGATTATATGGCCGTCAGGGCTGGCCTGGAGGCGAAACTGACCTCCGCGCATGGGCAGATCGAGAAGAAGTTTCTCGATGGCGGCGCCGTCTTGATCTCGATCATGGAGATCCTCAACCGCCTGATCGGATCGCTTGACCGGCTGACCGGCTCGCTCGACGAGAACACGACCAGCGAGACGATGGGCGGCATTGAGGCGACAGCGAAGGAACTCGGAACGCTGCCCGCTTTCGAGGATGGCCGCCAGAAGGGTTTCGTCGAACTTGCTTCCGTTTGCCGCGCGATGCAGGGAAGCATCAGCGAGATGCGCGAGATCATGCGCTATCTCCGCACCTTTGCCATCAGCGTGAAGATTACCGCCGCGGGGCTCGATGATTTCGTAGGGTTTGCCGATGAAATCCGCGAGCGCATCCAATCCGGCGAGAGCGAGGTCAACCGGTTTGCCAAGCAGGTGCACGACATGCACGGGCAGCTCGAGAAGGCTCAGGAATTCTCAAGAAAGATCCTGCAGGAATATTCGGACGTCGTGCCCCGCACTGTCGCCGACCTGAGCGGCAACGCAGCCAGGATTTCCGGGCATCACGGCAGGCTCGCTGAGATGGCAAATCAGGTGAAGCAGCTCGCCCGCGGTGTGCAGGGCAAGATCACCTCCGTCCTCTCCGCGCTGCAGATCGGCGACATAACCCGCCAGCGCATCGAGCATATCCAGTCGATATTCCAGCTGTTCGATGAATTCGTCGCGGGCGAGGGCGCATCGCTGACGGAATCTGACAGAGTTCGGATCGGCGAGGTGATCAGGCAGCTCGCTGCAGCGCAGATGGAAGAGACTGCCACGGATTTCCAGCGGGAATGCCGCAACATCCATACCAACATGACGCGCTTTATCGATGACACAAGGGAGATCCTGCGTCTTCGCGACGGCATGACCGACAGGCAGAATGGTGGCGGCGAAAACGTGCTCAAAGCGCTCGAAACCGGCGTCACCGCCGCAGTCGGGCTGGTCTCGGGCGTTCAGGAGACAAGCAGTCAGGCGGATGCGGTCGCGCAATCGACGTCGGAGACCGCGCAAAGCCTGCTGCGCGGCATTGAGGTCATCCGCACGATCAAGACCGACATTCATTACATGGCGCTCAATTCCAATCTGCGCTGCTCGAAACTGGGTGACGAGGGCCGTTCGGTCAACGTGGTGAGCGCAGAATTGCGCATCTATGCGGGCAAGCTCGAAGTGCCCGCCGATGCGGTGATGAACGAATTGCAGCGGCTGGAAGCCGCCGCCGGTGCTTTCTCATCCGATCGTGGTTCGGGTTCCGGCGACATTGCCGGCCCGCTGAGCGAGGCGCTGTCCGCCATTCGCGGCGTAAGCGGCCGCATGGATGCGGGCATCGAGGAACTGGCTCGGGAAGGCCAGGAGGTGTTCACCAAGGTCAGCGCGGCTATCTCGACGCTCGATTTCGAAAGCGAGCTCGGTGATGTGATCGAGGATTGCGTCTCCCATTCCGCCGGCATAGCGAGCCCGCATATGATCGACATATCCGATCTCGCCGATAGCGTCGCCGGCCTCGGCGCTCGCATCCTCAAGCTCTACACGATGGCGCAGGAGCGCGAGATTCACTCCGGCTTCCTGCCGGCTGCTGCTGGCGCTGTCGCAGCGACGCCGACCACGTCGGCTGCGACGTCGGACGAGGATCTCTTCGAGGACGCCTTGTTCTAGTGATCAGGCCGCGGATCGAACCGCGCCACCCGCCGATGCTGCTGCATTGGCCGCCTTGCGCATCGGCACCAGCCGAAGCACTTCCTGCGCGAACATCTCGGCGTTTTCCTTGGCCTTGTCGAGATTGCTGACGCGCTCCGGATCCATGCCGTAGAGCGAGCCGCCGTAATCGAAAATATCGCGATAGGCCGAACGCTCGATAATCGGGGTGTCGAGCACGCGGACGCGCCGCTCGGCAAGCAGCGCCTTGACGGCAGACAGCGCGCGGGTGGTCACCATCGAGTTGACGCGGGACAGGACGACCGAGTGGTCGATGCGGATGCCGCCCTTGTCTTCGAGATAGCGGAGCAATTCGAGCACCTGGGCGCCGCCCTTGGCATCCATCGCGCAGCCCTGGATCGGAACGAGGATATGATCGGAGAGACCGATCGCGACGGCCATCAGAGGTGAGGACGCGCCGGGAAGATCGACGATGAAATAGTCCGTATCCGGCTTGTTGTCGCGCAGATGTGTCTGGATGTTGGAGGCGTTGATATAGGGAATGACCTTGAGATTATCGGGCGCATCCGACGTCTCGTACCAGCGCGTGATCCAGCGCTGCGGGTCGCTGTCCAGGATGGTGACCCTGTAGCCTAGGCGCGCCAGTTCGGTCGAAAGCAGCAGCACCGCCGTCGTCTTTCCGGCGCCGCCCTTGGTATTGGCAAATGTGATAACCGGCATGGTCGCCTCACTGGTCGTCGCGGCAAAACGGTTCGCGACGCATTGGGTTCATGCGGCCCATAGTTGTCAGACATGGTTAATGAAGGGTAAATCGCCGATACTGGAATATTGTGTCGGTGTCGAGATACGCGCTCAGGCAGGGCGGAATTCCACCAGATAGAACTGGGAATCCGGGCCGGGCGTTAGCAAGGCATTTTCGGTCTCGTCCAGCAGGGCGGTATCAAGCTTATCAAGGCGCTCCGTCTTCCCCTCAACCGTGATATCAAGGATGCCCCGGCTGCAAAGGAGCAGGCGCGTCGAGCCCGTTGGGGAATCCTTTTCGTTCGCCAGTCTTTCGACACCATGGTCGATCTTTCCCCGCCGGCTCATCGCATTGAAGTCGAGGACGGCGCCGCCGATCAGCGTCGCTGAGGTTGCGGCGTCCGCCGGGAAGGCGTGCGGCGTAGTCTCAAGCGTCAATCGCTTCGGCTTGGCGCCCGTGACCGAGAGCACGATGCCCGCGCCTTCGAGGATGGCCAGGGTGCGATCAATGCCGGGGAAGGCCGAGAACGGTCCATCACCTGCGACCTTGGCCATCGAGACGCGCCAGTCGAAATCCGCCAATCCGGCGCCATCGGGCGAGACGGCGATTTCCGTCGTCTCGCCGCCGCCGTTCTTCCACGGCATGACCTTGTAATCGCTTGCCCTTAGGATTCGCATCTTTAGTTGCCGAGAATGCCGGGCAGGCGCAGGCCTTTTTCTTTGGCACAGTCGATGGCGATCTCATAGCCCGCATCGGCATGACGCATGACGCCAGTCGCCGGGTCGTTCCACAGCACGCGGCCGATGCGCTCGGCGGCATCGTCGGTGCCGTCTACGCAGATCACCATGCCGGAATGCTGGGAGAAGCCCATGCCGACGCCGCCGCCGTGGTGCAGCGACACCCAGGTCGCACCCGAGGCGGTGTTGAGCAAGGCATTGAGCAATGGCCAATCCGAGACGGCATCCGAGCCATCCTTCATCGCTTCGGTCTCGCGGTTCGGCGAGGCGACGGAGCCGGAATCGAGGTGGTCGCGGCCGATGACGATCGGGGCGGAAAGTTCGCCGTTCCTGACCATCTCGTTGAACGCGAGGCCGAGCCGTTCGCGGTCGCCGAGACCGACCCAGCAAATGCGCGCCGGCAGGCCCTGGAAGGAAATGCGCTCGCGCGCCATGTCGAGCCAGTTGTGCAGATGGGTATTGCCAGGTGTCAGTTCCTTCACTTTCGCGTCGGTCTTGTAGATGTCCTCGGGATTGCCCGACAGGGCGGCCCAGCGGAAGGGGCCGACGCCACGGCAGAACAGCGGGCGGATATAGGCCGGCACGAAGCCGGGGAAATCGAAGGCATTTTCCAGCCCTTCGTCCTTGGCGACCTGGCGGATATTGTTGCCGTAATCGAGCGTCGGCACGCCGGCGT
Source organism: Rhizobium sp. LjRoot254 (assembly GCF_964254105.1). Lineage (NCBI taxonomy): Bacteria > Pseudomonadati > Pseudomonadota > Alphaproteobacteria > Hyphomicrobiales > Rhizobiaceae > Rhizobium > Rhizobium sp. LjRoot254. Next base: position 1,069,291 of record NZ_CAXUSM020000001.1, read on the forward strand.
TCCAGAAATCCAGCATCGCCTGTACATGCACCTTCATCGACGCGCGGGCTGCTTTTTCCACTGCCTTGGGATCACTTTCACGCTTGGCCTTCCATTCACCCATTGTCCAGCCGGCGGGCAGGTAGCCGTTGATCGGATCATGCGCCGACGTCTGGTCGGTGACCATGTCGGGGCGGATGCCGCGCCTGACCATTTCAGGCAGGATCTCGGCGGCATTGCCGAGCAGGCCGACGGATTTTGCTTCGCCGGCCTTGGTCCATTTGTCGATCATGGCGAGCGCTTCGTCGAGCGTCTCGGCCTTCTCGTCGACGTAGCGGGTGCGCAGGCGGAAATCGATCGAATCCGGATTGCACTCGATCGCCAGGCAGCAGGCGCCCGCCATGACGGCGGCAAGCGGCTGGGCGCCACCCATGCCGCCGAGGCCGCCGGTGAGGATCCATTTGCCGGTGAGATTGCCGTTGTAATGCTGGCGGCCGGCCTCAACAAAGGTCTCGTAGGTGCCCTGCACGATGCCCTGGGTGCCGATGTAGATCCATGAACCCGCCGTCATCTGGCCGTACATGGCCAGGCCTTTCTTGTCGAGTTCGTTGAAATGATCCCAGGTCGCCCAATGCGGCACGAGGTTGGAATTGGCGATCAGTACGCGCGGCGCGTCCTTGTGGGTGCGGAAGATGCCGACCGGCTTGCCGGATTGCACCAGCAGCGTCTCGTTTTCCTCGAGGTCCTTCAGCGAGGCGACGATACGGTCGAAATCCTCCCAGGTGCGGGCGGCGCGGCCGATGCCGCCATAGACGACCAGCTCATGCGGGTTCTCGGCAACCTCGGCATCGAGGTTGTTCATCAGCATCCGGAGCGGCGCTTCGGTCATCCAGCTCTTGGCGTTGAGCGTGTTGCCGCGCGGCGCGCGGACGTCGCGGATGTTGTGGCGGGGATTGTTCATGGTCGGACTCCCGTAGGACGAAATCTGGATTAATCGGCGAGTGCGGGCAGGATGCCCGGCGAAACGGATTCATTGAGCGCATTGGATGCGATGAGCTCGGCGGCGGCGGCCAGATCATTGGCCATGTAGCGGTCGACCTCGAGCGTATCGACGACCTTGCGGAGCGCCGATACCGCCTTGATCAGTTCCGGGCTGGTGATCAGCGGCGCGCGGAAATCGATGCCCTGGCCGGCGGTCAGCGCTTCGATGCCGATAATGCCGAAGAGGTTCGTGGTCATCTGCAGCAGGCGGCGCGCGCCGTGGCAGGCCATGGAGACGTGGTCTTCCTGGTTGGCCGAGGTCGGCGTGGAATCGACGGATGCCGGATGCGACATCTGCTTGTTCTCGCTCATCAATGCGGCGGAGGTGACTTCGGCGATCATCAGGCCGGAATTCAGGCCCGGCTTCTTGGCGAGGAAGGCCGGCAGGCCGTAGGAAAGCGCGGGATCGACCAGCAGCGCGATGCGGCGCTGGGCGATGGCGCCGATCTCGCAAACGGCGAGCGCGATCTGGTCGGCGGCAAAGGCTACGGGTTCTGCGTGGAAATTGCCGCCTGAAACGACGGAGTTGTCAGCCAGCACCAGCGGATTGTCGGTGACGGCATTGGCTTCGATCTCAAGCGTGCGGGCGGCCTGGCGCAGGATATCGAGGCAGGCGCCATCGACTTGCGGCTGGCAGCGGATGCAATAGGGATCCTGTACGCGCTCGTCACCGGTGATGTGGCTTTCGCGGATCACAGAGCCTTCGAGCAGGGCGCGAAGGGCGGAGGCGGAATCGATCTGGCCCTTATGGCCGCGCAAGGCGTGAATGTCAGGGTGGAACGGCGCGGACGAACCCATCGCGGCATCGGTCGAAAGCGCTCCGGTGATCAGTGCCGATTGCGAGGCGCGGTGGGCGCGGAAGAGGCCCGCCAGGGCGAGGGCCGTCGAAACCTGGGTGCCGTTGATCAGTGCCAGGCCTTCCTTGGCCGAGAGCTCAACCGGCGTCAGCCCGGCCTTGGCGAGAGCTTCCTTGCCGGGCATGCGCGCGCCGTCCAGGAAGGCTTCGCCTTCGCCGATCATTACGGCGGCCATATGGGCCAGCGGTGCGAGATCGCCGGATGCGCCGACGGAACCCTTTTCCGGGATCATCGGCACGACCCCTTCTTCCAGCATACCTTCGATCAGCCGCACCAGTTCGATGCGGACGCCCGATGCGCCACGGCCGAGCGAGATCAGCTTCAGTGCCATGATCAGACGGACAATCTCGGAGGCGAGCGGATCGCCCAGGCCGCAGCAATGCGACAGGATGAGATTGCGCTGCAGAGTGGCCGTATCCTCGGCGGCGATCTTGATCGAGGCGAGTTTGCCGAAGCCGGTATTGACGCCATAGACCGGCTCGGTGCCGCTAGCGATCTCGGCGATGCGGGCAGCGGATTTCCTGATCGCGGCATCGAAGCTCGGGTCCAGCTTTACGTTCTCGCCGTTCCAGTAGATCGCCTGGAGCTCGGCCAGCGTGACGGAGCCGGGGTGGAGGGTAATGGTCATCTCTATGTTTCCCTGTCGTTCTTACTGGCCGTGCCAGACACGCTTCCACAGCGGGTTGAAACCCATGCGGTAGACGAGTTCTGCCGGACGATCGATGTCCCAGATGGCGAGGTCGGCCCACTTGCCAACGGTCAATGTGCCGGTCTGATCTTGAAGCCCGAGCGCCTTGGCGGCATTACGCGTGATGCCTGTGATGCATTCCTCGACGGTCATGTGGAAGAAGGTGGCGGCCATGTTCATGGTCAGCAGTAGTGAGGTCAGCGGCGAGGTGCCGGGATTGTTGTCGGTGGCGATGGCCATCGCGGTGCCATGCTTGCGGAAGGCGTCGATCGGTGGCTTCTTGGTCTCGCGGATGAAGTAGTAGGCGCCAGGCAGGATGACCGCTGTTGTGCCGGATGTGGCCATGGCTGCAGCACTGGCGTCGCTGGTATATTCGAGATGATCGGCGGAGAGGGCGCCATAGCTTGCCGCAAGTGCCGCGCCATCGAGATCCGAAAGCTGGTCGGCGTGCAGCTTGACCGGCAGGCCGAGCTTGGTTGCGGCGTCGAAGACGAGGGCGATTTCGGCGGGCGAGAAGGCGATGCCTTCGCAGAAGCCATCCACCGCATCGGCCAGTCCGGCCGCGTGCACGGCGGGCAGAATTTCATCGACGACCTTGGCGATGTAGGCGGTCTTGTCGCCATTGGCTTCCGGCGGCAGTGCGTGTGCGCCGAGGAAGGTCGTGCGGATGGTGACGGGACGTGCGTCGCCCAGTGCGCGGGCAGCCTTCAGCGATTTCATCTCGTTTTCGAGGTCGAGGCCGTAGCCGGATTTCACCTCGACCGTGGTGACGCCCTCGGCGATCAGCGCGTCGAGGCGCGGTAGCGTCTCGCGGACGAGATCAGCCTCGGTTGCCTTGCGCAGGGCCTTGACGGAGGAGACGATGCCGCCGCCGGCGCGGGCGACTTCTTCATAGGTCGCCCCATTGAGGCGCAATTCGAATTCATGTGCGCGGTTGCCCGCATGGACGAGATGGGTATGGCAATCGATGAGACCCGGCGTGATCCAGCGGCCTTCGCAATCCACGATTTCGGCATTCGCCAGGCCGGGCATCTCACGCTCTGGACCGGCAAAGACAATCCTGCCATCCTCTGCTGCAACGGCGCCATGTTCGATCTCGCCGAGGCCGGGACGCGAGGCATCGAGCGTCGCAAGCCGCGCATTGCGCCAGACCTTTATCGTGCTCGATTGTTGCGCCGCCATTGAAATTTCCCTTCCCATTCCTGAGGAATATGTATAGACATAATAAAATCAGATGCAAGTAATTTCGGGGAGCATGATGGCGATTTTTGGCGAGCAGGTGCTGACACCAGACGGCTGGGCGGAGAATGTGCGGATCGTCGTGGACGCCGGCCGCATCGCCAGCGTCGAACCAAATTCCACGGCTGGGGCTGGCGATGAGCGCCACGCCATCATCGTCCCGGGCATGGCCAATGTCCATAGCCACGCCTTCCAGCGCGCCATGGCCGGGCTCACCGAAATGCCGGGGCCGGGGAGCGATAATTTCTGGAGCTGGCGCGATCTGATGTATCGCTTCGCGCTGAGCTTCAGCCCTGACCAGATCGAGGCGGTCGCCAGCCAGCTTTATGTCGAGATGCTGGAAGCCGGCTTCACGCGCGTCGGCGAATTTCACTACCTGCATCATGACAAGAATGGCGGGCATTATGCTGATATTGCTGAGCATTCCGCTCGCATTGCGGCAGCGGCCCACGCTACTGGCATCGGCCTGACACTGCTCCCGGTATTCTATGCGCATTCGCAGTTCGGTGGGCAGGCGCCGGGCGAAGGCCAGCGCCGATTTATCAACGATATCGACAGTTTCGGCCGTCTGCTTGAAGGCGCTCGGAAGGCTGTTCAGACTTTGAATCAATCAAAGGTTGGTATCGCGCCGCACAGCCTTCGGGCTGCGACGATCGAAGAGATCAGGGAACTCCAGAGGTTGGATTTCGACGGGCCAATCCACATCCATATCGCTGAGCAGGTGAAGGAGGTGGAGGATTCGATTGCCTTCTCCGGCCAGCGGCCGGTGGAATATCTGCTCGCCAATTCGGATGCCGATTCGCGCTGGTGTTTCATTCACGCCACCCACATGACGGACGCGGAAACGATCGGCATGGCCAAGCGCGGCGTGGTCGCAGGTCTCTGCCCGATCACGGAAGCCAATCTCGGCGATGGTTTCTTCCAGGCGCCGCTGTTCCTCGAACATGGCGGGGCGATATCCGTGGGTTCGGATTCCAATGTGCAGATCGGCGTCAGCGACGAATTGCGGCAGCTGGAATATTCGCAGCGCCCGCTGCATCGCGCCCGCAACGTCATCGCCACCCATGGCCGTTCGACGGGACGAACCCTGTTCGACGAAGCCGCTACGGGCGGCGCAAAGGCGCTCTCGCACGAGTCGGGCATCACCGCCGGCAAGCCGGCGGATTTCGTCAGCCTCAAACCTGTCTTCGATGCCGGCTACAAGGCCGACCAGGTGCTCGACAACTGGATATTCGGCGAAGGCATGTCGGTCGATGGCGTCTGGGTGCACGGGCGCAAGCTGGTAAGCGAGGGCAGGCACCCCGCGCGCGAGCGCATAGGCGAGCGCTTCGGCGGCGTGATGAAGGCACTGCTTTCGCAACATTGAAGTAGGAGAAAACCGGTGTCTCTTGACTTATGTCCTGAGACACTGAACATCGGGACATGACGCCCGTATCAGCACTTGCCCGCAATGATTCCACGCCTTCGCTACACCAGCGGATCCTCAGCGATATCGAGGGGCGGATCCTGTCGGGCGAATGGCCGCCCGGCTATCGCATCCCTTTCGAAATGGAATTGGCGACGGTTTACGATTGCTCGCGGATGACGGTGAACAAGGCGCTCTCGCAGCTTGCCAAGAGCGGGCTGATCGAGCGGCGCAAGAAATCCGGCAGCTTTGTCACCCAGCCGCATGCGCAATCCGCCGTGCTCGAGATCCGCGACATCAAGGCGGAGGTCCAGTCGCTCGGCCTCGCCTATGACTACGAGCTGCTTCGCCGCGATCAGCGCCGCGCCACAGGCGAGGAGCGTGAAAGGCTCGATCTCAAGGCCGGCTCGCTGGTGCTGGCGCTGCAATGCCGGCATTTCTCGGGGAAGACGCCCTTCACCTTCGAGGAGCGCCTGATCAATCTTTCGGCCGTGCCGGAGGCCGCCAAGGAGAGTTTCGACAGGAATGCGCCGGGGCCGTGGCTGCTCGACAAGGTGCCGTGGAGTGCGGCCGAGCACAGGATTCTCGCGATTGGCGCCGATGCCAAGATCGCCGAGGTGCTTCATGTCGCCGAAGGCACCGCCTGCCTGCAGATCGAGCGGCGCACGCGCATGAACGGCGCCTATGTGACACTGGTCAAGCTTACCTATCCAGGTCAGGCCTACGAACTCGTGGCGAATTTCGCTCCATCTCAGAGTTAGGCGCAGAGCTAATCAAAACATCGGAATTGCCGAACTGCTGCGCGGCAATTCGAACTGGACAGTCACAGCGCGGACTGTTTGATTGTGCCTTCGTGAGATGAGCGGGCGGCGGCAATGACTTCCAGATTCGACCTGACGGGAAAAGTAGCGCTGGTCACCGGCGCGAGCCGTGGCATCGGCCAGGCGATCGCGGTGGCACTCGCCGAGGCTGGTGCCGATGTGGCGATCGCGGCGCGCAAGACGGATGATCTCAAGGAGACGGCGGGCAAGATCGAAGCGCTGGGTCGCAACGCTTTGCCTGTCGCTCTCGATGTGACCAAGACCGGGGCCATAAACGGCATCATCTCACAGACCGCGGCGCAGATGAGCGGGCTCGACATCCTCATCAACAATGCCGGCTACGAGGAAGTCCGCCCGTCGATCAAGGTCGACGAGGCGCTGTGGGACCGGATCGTCGACACCAATCTCAAGGGCGCTTTCTTCGTCGCGCAGGCGGCGGCGAAGGCAATGATCGCGGGCGGCAGCGGCGGCTCGATCATCAATCTCTGCTCGCTGACGTCCTATGTAGGTATCCCGACGGCGGTACCCTATGGTTCATCGAAATCCGGTGTGCTGGGCATGACGCGCGCGCTGGCGGCGGAATGGGCGGGCGAGGGTATCCGAGTCAACGCAATCGCGCCCGGCTATTTCCGCACCGCGATGACTGATGTGTTCTATGAGAACGAGGACTGGCAACAGGCCATGCTGGCCAAAATTCCGCAGAAACGTTTTGGTACGATGGATGATCTCGGCGGCGCGGCCGTGTTCCTCGCCAGCGATGCCTCGCTCTATGTTACCGGCGTTTCGATCCCCGTCGATGGCGGCTTCCTCGCTTCCATCTGAATGAAAAGGCTGCCTTATGTCCGAAGTGTCCTTCCACGATTATTCGAAGCTCGACGCGGCGGGCAAGGCGGCTTTGATCCATCGGTCCGAGGCCGACCTGTCGTCCTTCCTCGAGAGGGCACAGCCGATCATCGATGCGGTGAAGACCGAGGGCGATGCGGCGCTGATCCGTTTTGCGCGCGAGTTCGACAAGTCCGATGTGAAGCCCGGCGCGCTGAAGGTCACGGAAGCCGAGTTCGATGCGGCGTTCGGGATGGTCGACAGGGACGTGATCGAGGCGATCGAATTCGGCATCACCAACATCCGGCATTTTCACGAGGAGCAGAAGCCGGAGGCGATGTGGCTGAAGGAGATGCGGCCCGGCGCCTTTGCCGGCGACCGCTATACGCCGATCAAATCAGTGGCGCTCTATGTCCCGCGCGGCAAGGGTGCGTTTCCCTCGGTGACCATGATGACGGCCGTGCCTGCAGTGGTCGCCGGCGTGCCCGATATCGCCATAGTGACGCCGCCGACGCCGGATGGATCGGTGGATGCAGCGACGCTGGTGGCGGCGCGGCTTGCCGGTGTCGGCACGGTTTACAAATGCGGTGGGGCACAGGCCGTGGCCGCGGTCGCCTATGGCACGGAGACCGTGAAGCCGGCGATCAAGATCGTCGGCCCCGGCAGTCCGTGGGTGGTTGCCGCCAAGCGGTTGCTGTCAGGCATCATCGATCCGGGCTTGCCTGCGGGGCCATCCGAAGCGCTGATCTTTGCCGATGACACGGTGCATGGCGGCCTCGCGGCGCTGGACCTGCTGATCGAGGCCGAGCATGGGCCGGATTCGTCGGCCTATCTGGTGACGCACAGCCGCCGCGTGGTGGCAGAGGCGCTCGCGGCGCTGCCCGAACATTGGGGCCGGATGACCGAGCAGCGGGTAGAATTCTCCAAGGCCGTGCTGACCGGCAGGTATGGCGGCATTATCCTGACATCCAGTGCGGACGAGAGCATCGACTTCGTCAACGATTATGCGCCGGAGCATCTGGAAATTCTCTCCACCGATCCATTTTCCTATCTCGGCCGGATCACCGAGGCGGCCGAAGTGCTGATGGGGCCGCATACGCCGGTGTCGATCGGCAATTTCGGCCTCGGCCCCAATTGTGTGCTGCCGACCAGCCGCAACGCCCGCAGTTGGGGGCCGCTCTCGGTGCATGATTTCATCAAGCGCTCGTCGATCGGCTATGTCACGGCCTCGGCCTATCCCGAATTTGCGAAGCACGCCCGAACGCTCGCCCGCTACGAGGGCTTCTCGTCGCATGAGCAGGCGGTATCCAGCGTGCGCGACCAGTATCTGGCCGGCAAATGAGGGCCGCGCGGCTCTATGCGGCGGGCGATATACGCGCCGAGGAAATCGAGGCACCGGGCACGCCATTGCCCGGCTGGGTCAAGCTGCGGGTAACCGCGGCCGGGATTTGCGGCTCGGATATCCACAATTTCCGCACCGGCCAATGGATCTCGCGCAGCCCGTCGGTCGCCGGACATGAATTTGCTTGTGTCGTGCTGGAATGCGGCGAGGGCGTCGGCGCGTTATCGCCGGGCGATACTGTCGTCGCCGATTCACGGTTCTGGTGCGGCGAATGTTCGGCTTGCATGGCCGGTCGGACCAATGTCTGCAAGTCGCTCGGCTTTGTCGGTGAAGTCTGCGATGGAGGTTTTGCCGAGTTCACATGTTTGCCGGAAAGGCTGCTGGTGAAGCACGCGCCTTCGCTCGATCCGGCGATTGCCGCGATGGCCGAGCCGCTCGCCGTGGCGCTGCATGCTGTCAATCGGCTCGCGGTTCCGAGTGGCGAGGCTGTGCTGGTCGCCGGCTGCGGGCCGATCGGTGGGCTTGCCGCGCTGGTCCTGTCGAAGATGGGCGTCGAGGTGCTCGTCGCGGATCGCAATGCTGACCGGGCGTCGCTCGTTGCCGAGGTGACGGGCGCGCAGGTCGTCGACATCAAGGATGCCGACATACGCTATGCGCTCGATGCGACTGGCAATATTCATGTCATCCGGCAATTGATCGACCGCGTCGATGGCGGCGGCTCGCTCGCGATTGCTGGCATTTCGCATGGCGAGATCGCGCTTGATCCGAATATCCTCGTCGAGCGCGAACTCTCGTTGATCGGCTGTCACGCCTATCGCGATGAACTGCCGGAAGCGGTGGCGATGCTGCCCGGACTGGCGTCGGAGCTTGCCCGCTTCATCGACCGGGAGATCACCATCGACGGTATTCCGCATGCCTATCAGCGGCTCATCGTGGGCGATGCAAAAGGATTGAAAACCATCATACGGATGGCTTGACCCGTCATGCGAAACGGCCAATTGTCTTAACTCGAAATGATGGGAGGATGCCGTGGCGAGAGAGATGTGGACCTTTTTCAAGGGCGAATGGCACGAAGGCAACGTGAAGATTCTCGGTGCTGCTTCGCATGGCACCTGGCTCGGATCGGTGATCTTCGACGGTGCGCGGCTGTTCGAGGGCGTGACGCCCGACCTCGACCGGCATGCCGCACGGGCCAATGATTCCGCGCGTGCGTTGGGTCTCGCGCCGATGCTTTCGGGCGGCGAGATCGAGACACTTGCGGTCGAGGGGCTGAAGAAATTCTCGCCGGGTACCGCTGTCTACATTCGCCCGATGTATTGGGCGGAGGAAGGCGAGGGCAGCCTGATCCTGCCATTGCCGGAATCGACGGAGTTCGCGCTTTGCCTGGAAGCCATCCCGATGTCCGAGCCCAAGGGCTCGACCATCACCACGACCAGCTTCCGGCGGCCGACGATGGAGGTCATGCCTGTTAATGCGAAAGCCGCCTGCCTCTATCCCAACAATGCCCGTATGCTGCGCGAGGCGAAGTCCAAGGGCTTCCAGAACGCACTGGTCACCGACATGCTGGGCAATGTCGCGGAACTCGCGACCGCGAATGTCTTCATGGCGCGTGGCGGCGAGGTGTTCACGCCGGTGCCGAACGGCACGTTCCTCAACGGCATTACCCGCCAGCGGGTCATGGGCCTGCTGCGCCATGCCAGCGTGACCATTCACGAGACGACGCTTTCGGTGCAGGATTTCCGCGAGGCCGACGAGATCTTCTCCACCGGCAACATGAACAAGGTCATGCCCGTCATCGCCTTCGACGACCGGAATTTCCAGTTCGGCCCGATCGCTCGGAAGGCCCGTTCGCTCTATTGGGACTGGGCGCATAGCTGAATGGTCTCAGCGATGCGCCGCCCAAGGCACCAGCAGGCGCTCCACCAGTCGAGCCACAAGCTCGAACAGGAAGGCGATGATCGCGATCACGAAGATGCCCGCGATCACGATATCGGTCACCAGGAACTGTGCCGCCGACTGGATCATGAAACCGAGACCACGGGAGGCGGCGATTAGCTCGGCAGCAACGAGTGTCGACCATCCCGCGCCGAGCGCGATCCTGATGCCGGTCAAGATCGACGGCACGGCGCCGGGCAAGATGACGTGGCGCAGAAGCTGGAGCCGCGTGGCGCCGAAGGAACGCGCGGCATTGATGTGATCCTTCGAGGCCGATTTGACGCCTGAGGCCGTGGAGATGATGATCGGCGGCAGCATGGCGAGCGCGATGACCGTGACCTTCGAGGCCTCGCCGATGCCGAGCCAGATGATGATCAGCGGCAGGTAGGCGAGCGGCGGCAGCGGACGCAGGAACTCGACGATCGGGTCGAGGATACCTTTGCCGATGCGGCTTGTGGCGATCGCCAGCCCAGCCGGTACGCCGATTACGATCGCTGCTGCCAGCGCACCGAAAATGCGGCCGAGGCTTGCTAGTGTGTGCTGGGCCAGCGTGCTGTCGACGAAGCCTGATGTGATGAGGTTGCCGGCCGATTTGAGAACGGTGAGAGGCGAGGGCAGGAATACCTTCGAGACAAGTCCGGCGTTCGATGCGAGGGTCCAGAGCACCAATATCGCCAGGATCGTGATGGCTGACACGATAAGCGTCGGATCTAGAGGCCGGCGAGCGGGGCGCTCGGTCTCCTTCGTGGCACGCGCGTCCTGTTCCAGTTCGGTCACCAGTGTCATGCTGCCAATTCCTCGTCTTCCTCGTGGATGAGGCCCAGCAGCTTTTCGTGGGCAGCCTTGAACGCGTCTCCGGCGCGGATTTCCTTGGCGTCCTCGCCCCAGAGATGCCGTCGGCCGAAATCGGCCGAGATATCCGCTACGATGCGGCCCGGCGTGGGCGCAAGCACGATGATCCGGGTCGCCAGGAATAGCGCCTCGTCGATGCTGTGGGTAATCAGCAGGACGCCGGTTCGGCTCGCCTGCCAGACCTTGAGCAGCAGGCCCTGCATGCGGCTTCGGGTCAGCGCGTCGAGCGCGCCGAGAGGTTCGTCCATCAGCAGGAATTTCGGGTTCGAAGCAAGCGCCCGGGCAATGCCAACGCGCTGGCGCATGCCGCCGGAGAGTTCCCAGATTTTCCTTCCTCCCGAACCCGAGAGGCCGACAAGATCGAGCAGTTCCTCGGCGCGGGCGTCCCGCACGGCTTTCGGGACATTGCGGAGCTTGAGCGGAAAGCCGATATTTTCGCGCGCGTTGAGCCACGGATAAAGCGCATCGTCCTGAAAGACGACGGCGCGGTCGCTGCCGGGGCCGGCGACAGGTTTGCTATCGACGGAGATGCCGCCGCGCGATGGCTGCAGGAAGCCGGCGACGAGGTTGAGCAGGCTGGTCTTGCCGGAGCCCGAGCGTCCGATCACCACGATAAACTGGTTGTCGTCGAAGGACAGGTTGATGTTTTGAAGAATGTCCGCCGGGCGGCCTTCGCCCTTGGCCTGGGGATAGGCGAGCGAAACATCCTTGATTGTCAGGTGGCTCATCGCCGCTTCCTTTGATTGGAAAAGTCCGGCGCAGGTGTCCAAACCTGCACCGGATGAGTTTCCTGCGAGAACCGCCAGGGGTCAGGAGTTTTCTGGCGGTCCGGTACGCAGGGCTGGCAGGGTTACTGGCTGACCTTGAGAGCCTGTTCGGCCCACTTGGCGGATATGTAGGGCGAGTAATCGCTCAGGACGGCCGGGATCTTGCCCTGTTCGAGCAAGAAGGCGGATGTCTTGGTGACGGCGTCAATCGTCTTGCCGCCGAGGAAGTCAGCGGATGCCTGCTCCTCGAGCGTCGGGAAGTAATAGCCCTTGAGGAGGGCCGGTACTTCTTCCACCTTGGCGCCGGTCAGCTTGGCGATCTTCTGTGCTTCGGGCGATGCGGCATCCCAGGCCTCGGGCTTGGCGCGATAGCTGGCATAGGCGTCGCCGGTGACCTTCACGAACTTTGCCACGAGATCGGGGTGCTCGCTGGCGAATTTCTTGGAGACGATCCAGGCGTCGAATGTCGGGCCACCCCAATCGGCGACATTCTTGGAGTCGGCGAGAACGGTAGCGGATTTCTTGATCTGGCTCAGGACCGGATCCCAGACATAGGCGCCATCGAGGTCACCGCGTTCCCAGGCGGCTGCAATTTCCGGTGGCCGGAGATTCAGGATCTCGACCGACTTCGGATCGATGTTCCAATGCTTGAGTGCTGTCAGCAGGCTGTAATGCGCCGTGGAAACGAAAGGCGTCGCGATCTTCTTGCCGACCAGTTCCTCGGGCTTTGCGATGCCTTTGACCGCGAGCGCTTCGGCCTCGCTGATCAGGCCGACGACGAAGACGGTCTCGAATTGCAGTTCGCGGCTGGCACCTGCGGCGAGCGGGGACGACCCGACATAGCCGATATCGACCGAGCCGGAGGCGAGTGCCGCGATGACATCGGCGCCGCTATCAAACTTCTGCCAGTTGACCTGGGCATCGAACGCCTTCTCGTAGGCGCCATCGGCCTGCGGCACGCGCGACGGTTCGACGATCGGCTGGTAGGCGATGTTGACGGTCACGTCGGCTGCATGGGCTTGAAAGCCCGCGACCGACAGGAGGGCAGCGGTCGCGGATGCGAACGCGATCAGGCTGCGGCGGGTAATGGACATGATGTTTCTCCCTCTCTTCGATTTCCGTTATCGGCAATCAATGAGCATAATATACATAAAAATTATAGATTATAGTCAGAAATAAATTTGCGCTGTTTGCGTGAATTTTGAGAGTGGTGTTCTGTTTGTTGGTGATTCAGAGGCAAGCACAACGAAAAACGGCCCGCGTTCACCGCGAGCCGTTCGAAGAACTGAGAGATGAACCGAGCTTAGCTCTTGGCGCGCTCGACGTATGAACCGTCTTCGGTCAGCACCACGATCCTGGTACCGACATCGATATGGGGCGGTACGCCCGAGCGGACGCCGTTCGACAGGATGGCTGGCTTGTAGGAGGACGAGGCGGTCTGGCCCTTGACGACGGGTTCGGTCTCGACGACTTCGAGCGTCGCGTACCGCGGCAGCTGCAAGGCAATCGCGATGCCTTCATGGATCGACAGAACGACCGTCATGCCCTCTTCGAGATAGGCCTTGTCGGAGCCGACGACATCGGGATGTACCGCGACCTGGTCGTAATTCTCAGGGTTCATGAAGTGGAAGCCTTCGCCATCTTCATAGAGATACTGGAAATTGAGATCCTCGACGACGGCGCGCTCGACCTGTTCGGTGGTCTTCCAGCGTTCGGAAACCTTGTTGCCGTCGGAGATGCGGCGCATGTCGATCTGCGTCACCGGCGTGCCCTTGCCGGGGTGAAAATTCTGCGCCGTCAGGACCACGTAGAGCTTGCCATCGATATCGAGGACGTTGCCCTTGCGCAGCTGAGAAGCGATGACCTTTGCCATAAGACTTCCTTGTATCTTGTTGGATCGCGCTTTAAAGGACGGCAGTCCACGGGCGCACAGGATTGGATTTGTGGCGCGCTACTAACCTGAAACCCTGCAAATTGCCAGCCGGAATCGACCTGATTGATGAGAAACATTTCATCTTTGACCGAGACGACTGCGCCCTCCGAATGGTGGCGGCCGCATGTCCATGCCGATCGTCGGCCCTTCCTGCTCGCCCGCAACAGAGTGCAGGCGGCGCTGCGTGCGTTTTTCTCAGCCGACGACTTCATGGAGGTCGATACGCCGGCCTTGCAGGTGTCGCCCGGAAACGAGGCGCATCTCCACGCCTTCGCCACCGAGATGATCGGGTCTGACGGCGTCAAGGAGATGCTCTATCTGCATACATCGCCGGAATTCGCCTGCAAGAAGCTGCTGGCGGCGGGCGAGCGGCGCATCTTCACCTTCGCCCATGTCTACCGCAATCGCGAGGGTTCGCCGACCCACCAGCCCGAATTCACCATGCTGGAATGGTACCGGACGGGCGAGAATTACGACGCCCTGATGCGCGACTGCCGCGAGATCATCGCCTGTGCCGCCGAAGCCGGCCGGATCTCGAAATTCTCCTATCGCGGGCTCGAATGCGATCCCTTCGTCGAGCCGGAACGATTGACCGTGGCGGAGGCTTTCAGCCGTTTTGCCGGCATGGATTTGCTCGCGACGATCAACCGCAAGGGCGAGACCGACGCGCAGAAGCTTGGCGGCCAGGCCGGGAAGGCTGGCATCAGGATTGCGCCGGATGATGGCTGGTCCGACATTTTCTCCCGCGTTCTGGTCGAGAAGATCGAGCCTAGGCTCGGCATCGGTCGCGCGACCATCCTCTATGAATACCCGATCTCGGAAGCGGCACTTGCGCGGAAGACGCCGCGATCCTCCAAGGTCGCCGAGCGTTTCGAGCTCTATGCCTGCGGCGTGGAACTCGCCAATGCCTTCGGTGAACTTACCGACGCGAAGGAGCAGCGCCGCCGCTTCGAGATCGAGATGGACGAGAAGGCGCGCATATACGGCGAGCGCTATCCGCTGGACGAGGATTTCCTTGCGGCACTCGAAATCATGCCTCAGGCGAGCGGTGCTGCCCTCGGTTTCGACCGGCTGGTGATGCTGGCGTCGGGCGCATCGCGGATCGAGCAGGTGATGTGGGCGCCGGTGAAGTGGAACGGGCGATGACGGCTCTTACCACGCCACGCCATCTCGGGGATGCCGGATTGATCGATGAAACTTCGGTCGATGCTTTTGCCGAGGTCGCTTCCCGCTACGCGATTTCCATCACGCCGACCATCGCAGCGCTGATCGACGCCGGCAATCCGGATGACCCGATCGCCCGGCAATATCTTCCCAGCGCGGCCGAGCTAATCCGGCTGCCCGAGGAGCGGGACGATCCGATCGGTGATGGCCCGCATAGCCCGGTGCCGGGCGTCGTTCACCGCTATGCGGATCGCGTGTTGCTCAAGGCGGTGCATGTCTGCCCGGTCTACTGCCGCTTCTGCTTCCGGCGCGAAATGGTGGGGCCGGCGGGCGAGGGGACGATGGGCAGCGAGGAGTTGTCACGCGCCGTTGCCTATATTGCCGGTCACACTGAGATCTGGGAGGTCATTGTCACCGGCGGTGATCCGCTGATCCTGTCGCCCCGGCGGCTCGGGGAATTGATGGCGGCGCTTGGAACGATCGAGCATGTGAAAGTCGTCCGATTCCACAGCCGAGTGCCGGTGACCGATCCGGAGCGCATTACCGGCGCGTTGCTTGAAGCGCTCCGCTCGTCAGGAAAGACGGTTTATGTCGCTCTCCATGCCAATCATCCGCGCGAACTGACAGATGACGCGCGCGCGGCGGTCGATCGGCTCATCGCAAGCGGCGTCGTGATGGTCAGCCAGTCGGTACTGCTGCGCGGCGTGAATGACGATGCTGATGTGCTGGCGGCGCTGATGCGCGGCTTCGTCGAGATGCGTGTCAAACCTTACTATCTGCATCATCCCGACCTGGCGCCCGGCACCAGTCATTTCCGCCTGTCGATCGAAGAGGGTAGGACTATCGTCTCGGCGCTGCGATCGAAAGTCTCCGGCCTCTGCATGCCGCATTACATGCTCGACATTCCGGGCGGCCACGGCAAGGTGCCGTTAACGGAGAGCCCGGTCAGCGAAGCCGCCGACGGCTGCTATGCCATCGAGGACCGGCTCGGCCGGATGCACGCCTATTCAGACGAGTGACGATCTGAAATGCCGTGCATGGATTTGAAGCCCGGCAGCGCGCTGCACAAATTATAGCCGGCCAGGGCTGTAGATGAGAAATCGAACCTCGATCTGTCCAGAATTTTCCTTTGCGATCAATGTGGTCGGCCATGGCATGAAAATTGCTCTGGTTACGATGCACAGTCTTGAGAAGGGGAAACTCGACATGGCAGCGACCACCGCAGATGACGTGATCAAACCGCAGGAACCAGCCAAGATCTCGACCTCGAAAACCTGGGACATCGCGTTCTGCCTGCACATTGCCGCCGGCCGCTTCGGTTCACCGGCGGGCATCGCCTTCTTGCCGCAGAGCTATCTGCCCTTTCTCGTCACCAAGAAAAATTGACCTGACGGCGCTCAGTCCCGGATCACCAGCAGATCCGCCGGCGAGAACCGCGCCTCGATCACATCGCCCGCAACCGGTGGCTTGACCGATGGGTTGTTGAAAATATCGAAGGACAGCGGCTGGCCGTCGACATTCAGTCTTGTGCGGATGACCGAGCCCAGGAAGCTGACCGCCTCGACCTTGCCGCTCAACGAATAATCACGGCCTTCCGCGCCATTGAGGGCGAGCGCTTCCGGACGGAGTGCAAGCGTGATCGTGTCGCCAGCCTTGGCGGTGCCGATCGGCTCGGGCAGGGTGATGATGCTGTTGCCGATGCTGACCGTGTTGGCAGCGGGATCGGCAACCTTGGCTTCGATTGTCGAAAGCGTCCCGACGAAATTGGCGACGAACTTGGTCGTCGGCCGGTTATAGATCTCGAACGGCGTGCCGATCTGGTCGGCGCGACCCTGATGCATGACGACGATACGGTCGGAGATCGACAGCGCCTCTTCCTGGTCGTGCGTGACGAAGATCGTGGTAATGCCGAGCTTGCGCTGGATGTCGCGGATTTCTTCGCGCAGCGACACGCGGATCTTGGCGTCGAGCGCCGAGAGTGGCTCGTCGAGCAGCAGCACCTGCGGCTTGATGGCGAGCGCGCGAGCGAGCGCCACGCGCTGCTGCTGGCCGCCCGAGAGCTGGAACGGATAGCGGTCGGCGAGGTGGTCCAAGCCGACGAGCTTGAGCATTTCGCCCACGGTCCTCGTGGTCTCCCCCTTGCTTTTATTCTTGACCCTCAATCCGAAGGCGACGTTCTGCGCAGCCGTCATGTTCGGGAACAGTGCATAGGCCTGGAACACCATGCCGATATTGCGTTGGTTGGTCTTGAGATTGTTCTGCTCGACGCCATCGATCCTGATGGAGCCGGATGTCGGACTTTCGAAGCCCGCGACCATACGCAGTGTCGTCGTCTTGCCGCAACCGGACGGGCCGAGAAAGGAGATGAATTCGCCTTTCTCGATATGCATGTTGAAGTCTTTTACGACTTGCATGCTGCCGGCATAGGTCTTGTTGATATTATTGAGCTCGAGAAACGACATTGATACCTCAGGTCCGCGCGCGGGCGACTTTCTGGAAACGGGAAACGAGATTGATCAGGCCCATCGAGGCCCAGGTCATCGCGAATGCTATGACGGCCAGAGCAGAAGGCTCGTAAGCCTTGTTGGCGCCAATCAACTGCAAATAAGGTCCAAATGCCGGTCTGTTGAGAAGCGATGGCATGGTGAATTCGCCGATAACGATTGCGAAGGTGATGAAAGCACCGGAGAGTACGCCGCTCATCACATTCGGGAAAATGCATCGGGCCATGATCGTCGTCCACTTCGCACCGAGACTCTCGGCGGCTTCGGTCAGCACCCGCACGTCGATCGCCCGCATTGATGTATCGACCGAACGATACATATACGGCAGCGATAGGGTCATGAAGGAGAAGACGAGCAGCATGTCGGTGCCTCGCGCGCTGCCGGTGAAGGGCAGGAAGGACGAGGAATTGTAGAGTCTGAGATAGCCGAAGACGATGACGATAGCCGGGATCACCAGGGGCAGAAGCGTAATGAACTCCACCACCGGGCGCATTTGTGGCAGCCGGAGCCGGACCCAGTAGGCTGTAGGAACAACCAGCAACATCCCAACGATGATCGTGAGAACCGCCATGAGGATCGAGTAGCTGAATGTCTCACGAAACTGGATGTCTTCAAAGACCGAACGATAAGCATCGAAGGAAAGTTCTCCTCGACGCATACGCATTGAAAAGACGAAGGTGCCGATGAGTGGAATTATGAAATACGTTGCGCCGATGGCGAAGGCAAACCAGGCGAGGATCTTCTTGCCGTTCATTTCTGCCACCGTTCGGCACGCATGCGCAGCCAGATATAGAGGAAATTCGACACGCCGGTGATGATGACCATGCCGAGCGCGATGGCGTAGCCGAGATTGGCATTGTGCAGCACGTCGCCGCGGATCTGTGCGTAAAGCACGATCGGCACGATGTTGAGCGACGATCCGGTCAGCGCATAAGCCGTGGCGATGGCACCGAAGGCGTTGGCGAAGAGCAGCAGGAACGTTCCCAACAGGCTTGGCCAGAGGATCGGGAAGGCGACCATGGTCCAATACTGGAACGAGGTTGCGCCGAGGATAGAGGCGGCTTCTCGCCATTCTTTCTTGAGGCCATCCAGCGCCGGCGTGATGATCAGCACCATCAGCGGAATCTGGAAGTACATATAGGTCAGCGTCAGCCCGAGGAACGAGAGCAGGTTGAAGCCGTGGCTATAGATATTGAAGCCGAAATAGGTCGTCAGGATGAACGTCAGCAGACCGGTGCGGCCGAGCGTGGCTAGGAAAGCGAACGCCAGAGGAACGCCCGCGAAATTCGATGCGACGCCGGAAAATGTCAGCACGAAGGAGCGAATCCAGCCAGGCAGTCCGCCCTGGGTGATCGCCCAGGCGAGAAAAAATCCGATCAGCAGCCCGCCAATGGCTGACGCCGTGCTGACCTTGATGGAGATCCAATAGGCCGCCATAATCGTCGGCTGGAACAGATCGCGGAAGTTCTGGAATGTGAACTCACCGGCTGGATTGAAGAAGGCGCCGGTGACGAGGTAAAGCGTCGGAAGGATCAGAAAAAGCACCGCAAACAGCATGAATGGCACGATACCGAGCCAATCCATCACCATTCGGCGGTTCACCAAGCTTTGCGGCTGCGCCATGCACCTACTACCGGGATAGGGGAATCTACAAAATAAGTGCCTCCCCGGCATGGCCGGGGAGGCGTCGCAGTTCGATTACTTCACGTTGGCGCCGACGACGCTGTCCCACTTTTCAGTGATCGCCTTCTTGTAGGCGCCCTGTTCTTCGAGAGTCGGGAAGATGGCCTTCGCATAGCCCTCGGGCGGCGGCAGCTTGTCGAGCAGATCCTGCGGAATCTTGCCGCTCTTGGCGAGATCGTTGAAGCGGATCGGGTGGCAATAGCCCTTCAGCCACAGCAACTGGCCTTCGTCCGAATAGAGGTGTTCCATCCAGAGCTTGGCTGCACTGGGATGCGGAGCGTAAGCCGAGATCGCCTGCACGTAGACACCGGCGACAACGCCGGATGCCGGAACGATGACTTCGTAGGGCGGGTTGCCCTTGAGGTCGTTGCCCCAGCTCAGGCCGTTATAGTCCCAGGCAGCGATGATCGGGGTCGTGCCCTGCGCGAACGGGGCGGACTTGCCGACGACGGGGACGAAATTGCCCTTGGCGTTCAGCTCCTTGAAGAAGTTGAGACCTTCGTCGGCAGCCTTGGCGACATCGCCGCCAGCGGCCGAGAGGCCAGCTGCGAAGACGGCCGAGACGGCCTGGTTGGCCGAGCGCGGATCGCCGGCGAGCGACACCATGTTGGCATATTCCGGCTTCAGCAAGTCGGCCCAATCCTTCGGGCTTTCCTTGACCAGGTCCTTGTTCACGAGAAAGGCCATGACGCCGTAATAGTCGCCGTACCAGTAGCCGTCGGCATCCTTGGCCGAGTCAGGGATCGTATCCCAGGTCGCGACCTTGTAGGGCTGGATCAGCTTTTCGTCCTTAGCGGACGGGCCAAAGGAAAGGCCGACGTCGATGACGTCAGGTGCCTGCGGGCCTTTGTTGTCCTTGTTGGCCTTGATGGCTTCGATTTCATCGCCCGAGCCCGCATCCGGGTTCAGTTCGTTGACCTTGATGCCGTACTTCGTCTTGAAGGTCTCGACGACCTCGCCGTAATTGCACCAGGAGTGCGGCAGCGCGATGACCGTGAGTTCGCCTTCGGCCTGTGCCGCCTTGACGAGGTCGTCCATGCTCTGGGCGCTGGCGATGGCGGTGGTCGCCATCAGGGCCGAGCAAGACAGGGCCACGATAGAATAGAGCTTGTTGATCACTGAGTTTCTCCTCTGTTGGGTTTCAGCTTGGCGATGGAGTTAGTTTTGTTTGATGACGCCTGTGTGACACTTTCATGCCAGCTGATATTCGGTCTTTTATACTTTTCTAAACTAAGGGCAGACCTTCCCTCTGTTTATTGCCTACGAACCCGGCCTGCGGAAAAGCGGGGTGGATTCGAAGAGGTTTTCCAGCATCGACATGCGCTCGCGGGTCTTGTCCCAATGGGCGCTCTGCACGCCCTCAATCAGCGCTTCGACGAGAAGAAGGGTGACGACGGAACTATCCCAGGCCGACGGCACCTCGATGCTGAGGCGGAAGCTGTGCCGGGCATATTTCCCGATCGGCGAGCCCCAGGTGTCGGTGAAAAGGATGATCTCGACGCCGTTATCGGCCGCTGTTCGTGCCAGCGCCTCGAGCTCCCGCTCGTAGCGGCGGATATCGAACAGGATCAGCACGTCGCCCTTGTTCATGTCGAGCACATAATGCGGCCAGCTCGAAGGGCTGGTGGACATGCGGGTGACGCCAGAGCGGATGACCTGCAAATGGGTGAAGAAATACTCGGCAAGCGCGCCGGTGATACGGCCCCCGGTCAGATACACGTTGCGCTTGCGGTCGCCGATCAGCTTGGCCGTTGCATCGAACTCGGCCGGATCGATCGCGCCGAGCGACTGGCGCATGTTGTTGGTGACCGCGTCGGCGAAGCGGTTGAGGATATGGGCGCCCGGCGCGTTCGGCGCCATCCGCTCATGCTTGGTGATCGGGTTCGAAATCGTCGCTTCGAGTTCCTGGTGGAGGCGGCCCTGAAATTCCGTGAAACCCTTGAAGCCGAGCTTCTGCACCATACGGACCACGGTGGGCGTTGAGACGCTGGCAGCTTCCGCCACCGTCGTGATCGAGCCCAGGCCGGAGACGGGATAGCTGTCGAGCAGGCTGTTGGCCAATTGCTTCTCGGCCCGCGTCATGGACTCATAGCCCGCGGTGATCATGTCCGAAACGGTCTTTATGACGTGCGACACCCCTGGCGACACCTTCTATTCCCCGCTCCAGTCTTCGCCGGATGCTGGATTGAATAAGAAATTAAAACATCTGGTACTGTCAACAGCTTTTTTGGATCAAATTTTCCGGCATCCCCGTTGACAGTTTTTAGATTCTGGAGAATTCTTTACAGAAAAGCATAAGGCATGGGGCGATGTCAGAACAATTCCAATTGTTGTCGCCGGCCGATGGAGGGCCAGTGACCGTCGAGAACGCGAAGGGGCGTTCCTCGGTATTGCTCGTATGCGAGCATGCATCGCGGACGCTGCCGGCGGCACTTGGCACGCTTGGTCTTTCCACCGAAGCGCTCGATGCCCATATCGCCTGGGATCCGGGGGCGCTTGCTGTGGCACGGCGGATGGCCAGCCTGCTCGACGCGACGCTGATCTTCCAGAATTTTTCCCGTCTCGCCTATGACTGCAACCGGCCGCCGGAGGCTGCGGATGCCATGCCCGAGGTCAGCGAGATCTTCGAGATTCCCGGCAATCGCGGCATGTCGTCCGCCGAGCGGCAGGCGCGGGTGGACGAGATATATCGGCCTTTCCAGCAGATGCTTGCCAAGACAATCAAGGCGCGCACCGATGCGGGTCGCGACACCGTGATCGTCACCATCCATTCCTTTACGCCGGTCTACAAGGGTGTGAGCCGGCGCGTGGAAGTGGGTATCCTTCATGATCGCGACACACGCCTCGCCGACCAGATGCTGGCGTTGGCCGGGGAGCGCCAGGAATTCGTCATGGGCCGCAATCAGCCCTATGGCCCCGAGGACGGCGTGACCCACACGCTCAAGGAGCACGGGCTTGCAAACGGCTTGATGAATGTCATGATTGAGGTCAGGAACGACCTCATAAAGGATGAGACCGGCCAAGGGGTCATGGCCGGTTTTCTGGCGGGACTGATCAGCGAAAGCCTGACTGTTCCCGCCTGAAAAAGACTCCAACGAGGCGGCGCCAAGACCGCCCGAGCATAGCATGGTTGCCGGTTGCAATGGTGCGGCCAGCAGGGGAACAGGGGTTACAAGATGACTGATCACTCCGATGAACAAAGCAAGCAGGATATGCAGGTCCTGCACTCCATGGGCTATGCCCAGGAACTCGCCCGCCGCATGAGCGGGTTTTCGAATTTTGCCATTTCATTCTCGATCATCTGCATTCTGGCCGGTGGCATAGGCGCTTATACGGTCGCGCTTGGCGCGGCGGGCGGCGCTTCAATCGGTATTGGCTGGATCGTGGGCTCGGTCTTCGCGCTGGTCGTGGCCGCCGCGATGGGGCAGATCGCCTCGGCGTATCCGACCGCCGGGGGACTTTACCACTGGTCGTCGATTCTGGGCGGCAAAGGTTGGGGCTGGGGCACGGCCTGGATCAACGTCTTCGGTCTGCTCTTCGTCGTTGCCTCAGTCAATTATGGCGTCTACCTGCTGCTCAAGGACTTGATCCTAGTCGGCATGTTCGGCATGGACGCGGCCGGTTTCACCGGCACCGACCTGATCATCTGGGTTGCCGTGATCACTCTGGCCCAGGCGATCATGAATTATGTCGGCATCAAGGTGACGACATTGCTGACCGATTTCTCCGGCTATCTTATCTTCGCCGTGACGATCGCGATCATCCTTGGCCTGCTGCTTGGCTCGCCTGTGGAATTGGACTTCTCGCGACTGGTAACATTCAAGAACTACACTGGCGAAGCCGGCGCCAACACGTGGCCCGCAACGAGCAGCCTCATGTTCGCCTTTGTGCTAGGCCTCCTGCATGTTTGCTACACTATTACCGGCTTCGACGCCTCGGCGCACACATCTGAAGAAACACGTGACGCCCAGCGCGCTGTGCCGAAAGGTATGATCAACGCGGTATTCTGGTCCGGCGTTTTCGGTTGGGTTCTCGTGGCCGTCATCCTGCTCGCCATGCCGAGCGTCGACGAGGGCGCCGCCAAGGGATGGTCGGTCTTCTACTATACGCTTGAAGCCAGCGGCATGCCGCAGTGGCTCAAGAGTGTAATCTCGGTCGGTATTGTCGTCGCAAACTTCCTTTGCGCACTTGCCGGTATGACCTCGCTGTCGCGCATGATCTTCGCATTTGCTCGCGACGGCGGCATTCCCGGCGTATCAGGTGTGCTTAGGAAGATTAATCCGAAGTACCGTACGCCAGGCCCGGCGATCTTCACCGGCGCGGCGCTTTGCTTCCTGCTTGGGCTGCTGGCCGGCAGCGACGCCAACGCTTATATCATTCTGGCATCCGGCTGCGCGGTATTCCTCTACGTCTCCTACATGATGCCAATTGCGGCGGGCCTGCTCGCTGAAGGCAAGACTTGGACGAAGAAGGGCCCGTTCGATCTCGGCATCTGGTCCAAGCCGATTGCGGTTCTCGCAATCATCGGCGCCGCGATCCTTGCGTTCGTCGGCTTTCAACCGCCATACCAGCTTGTCGGCTTCTTCCTTGCCGCTCTGATCGCGGTCCTGGTGATTGTCTGGTTCGCCTTCGAGCGCAACCGCTTCACCGGTCCGCCGCTCACCGAAGACGCGGTCAAGGCGCGCCAGGCCGAGATCAAAGCCGCCGAAACCGCGCTTAGCGCAGCCTGACGGGCCTGGTAGCTTCACTCCCCGGCCGTCGGCCGGGGAGCCTCCTCAAGATATATTCAGCGCTGCGGACCTGCCGGTCCGTTGCATGCACAGGGACGGTTTGTCATGAGCGCCAACTACACATTCGAACAGTTGAAAAAGGACGTGTCAGCAGGCACGATCGACACGGTGCTCGCGGTACTCGTCGATATGCAGGGCCGCCTGATGGGCAAGCGTTTTCATGCGCAGTACTTCATCGACAGCGCGCATGAGGAAACCCATAGCTGTAACTATCTGCTCGCGACCGACATGGAGATGGAAACCGTTTCCGGCTACAAGTCGACGAGCTGGGAAAAGGGCTATGGCGACTATACGATGAAGCCCGACATGGCGACGCTTCGACGCATTCCCTGGCTCGAAGGCACAGCGCTGGTGCTCTGCGATGTGCTTGACCATCACACGCACGAAGAGGTGCCGCATTCGCCGCGCGCCATTCTCAAGAAGCAGGTCAAGCGGCTCGAAGCGATGGGCATGAAGGCCTTCATGGCCTCGGAGCTTGAATTCTTCCTGTTCGACCAGACCTATGACGACGCGCGACTGAGCGGCTATCGCGACCTGCAACTGGTCTCGGGCTACAACGAGGATTACCACATCTTCCAGACCACCAAGGAAGAGGATGTGATGCGGGCGATCCGCAACGGCCTGCAGGGTGCCGGCATTCCGGTCGAGAATTCCAAGGGCGAGGCTTCGGCCGGCCAGGAAGAAATCAATGTCCGCTATGCCGAGGCCGTGACCATGGCTGACCGGCATTCGATCATCAAGAACGGCTGCAAGGAGATCGCCTGGTCCAAGGGCAAGGCCATCACATTCCTCGCCAAGTGGAGCTACACCGCCGCGGGTTCCTCGTCGCATATCCACCAGTCGCTGTGGTCGCTCGACGGCAAGCCGCTGTTCTTCGACAAAAAGGGCCGCTACGGTATGTCGGAACTGATGGAGCATTATGTGGCGGGCCTGCTCGCCCATGCCGGCGAGATCACCTATTTTCTGGCGCCCTACATCAATTCCTACAAGCGCTTCGTAGCTGGCACCTTTGCCCCGACCAAGGCGATCTGGTCGAAGGACAACCGCACCGCCGGCTATCGCCTCTGCGGCGAGGAGACCAAAGGCATCCGCATCGAATGCCGCGTAGGCGGCTCCGACCTCAATCCTTACCTTGCGTTTGCGGCGCTGCTTGCGGCCGGCATCGACGGCATCGAGAAGAAAATGAAGCTCGAAGAGCCGTTCGAGGGTGACGCCTACGGCGCCAAGAAAGTGCGCGAAATCCCGAAAACCTTGCGTGATGCGACCGCCGAACTCGACAAGTCCAAGCTGCTGCGCGCCGCATTTGGGGATGACGTGGTGGATCACTACGTTCGCGCCGCCCGCTGGGAGCAGGAGGAATACGATCGCCGCGTTACGGATTGGGAGGTTGCGCGGGGGTTCGAGAGGGCGTAATTACACTTACAAACACACACTATATGCTCGTTTGACGAAAGTGGTTTTTTGTGTTTCATTGTGACTATCGATGAAACAGGAGGACTGTCAATGAGCAAGTATGAACCATTGGGAAAGTTTCTGAGTCAGCAGAGTCGTGCTTATCTGCCGATGAGCTTTCGAGAGATTGAGCGGATAGTTGGTCGTCCTCTGCCTCCGTCAAAGGAGCATCGTGCATGGTGGAGCAACAATCCAACAAATAACGTGATGACACAGCAATGGCTGGATGCCGGATACGAGACCGAGTCTGTGGATATTGCAGCCGAGAAGCTGGTGTTTCGTCGTGTTGAGCGTGCACCAGCGGCGACGGATTTACAGGGAAGCGAAGGAGATGGAGATAATGAACTTCGTGATCCCATTTTCGGATGCATGAAAGGAACGATGACTATCCCGGCCGATCTGGACCTTACTGCGCCTGCCGATCCTGAATGGGGTAAGGTTTACGAGAATGACTGATCGGCTGCTTCTTGACACATGCGCCATGATCTGGATGGCTCATGATGAACCGATCGCAGTCGAGGCAAGAAGGGAACTGGTTAGGGTTCGGAAGTCCGGCGGCATTATCGCTGTTTCCGCAATGTCGGCATGGGAGATAGGAATGCTTGTCGCACGGGGAAGACTGCCAACGACCAAGACGGCCCCGACTTGGTTCGAGGACTTCGTCACGATTGGACGCGTTTCGGTAGAGGCTGCGACTCCAGAGATATTGATCGCATCCTCTTATTTGCCATCACCGATCCACAATGACCCAACCGATCGCATCATCATCGCCACTGCACGTGAACACGATCTGACAATCATAACCCGCGACCGGGCGATCCTTGCCTATGGCGCGGTGGGCCATGTGAGAACCCTGGCCTGTTGAAGGGAGACCGAAGAGAAAATGACAATGATCCAATGCATATCCCCGGTCGACGGCTCGGTTTACGCCGAACGTCCGGCCATGAGCTTCGACGATGCCAAGGCGGCGATCGCACGCGTGCGCAAGGCGCAGAAGGCCTGGGCCAGAAGGCCGCTCGAAGAGCGGGTATCGCTTGTGCTGAAGGGTGTGGCGCGCGTCAACGAAATGGCCGAGGATATCGTCAAGGAACTCGCCTGGCAGATGGGCCGGCCGGTGAAATATGGCGGCGAATTCAAGGGTTTCAACGAGCGCTCCAATTACGTTGCCTCGATCGCGCATGACGCACTTGCGCCAATGGTGGTCGAAAAGAGCGACAAGTTCGAGCGCTACATTTCCCGCGAGCCGCATGGCGTCGTCTTCGTCATCGCGCCTTGGAACTACCCCTATATGACGGCGATCAACACGGTGGCGCCGGCACTGATGGCGGGCAAC
The DNA here is from genome assembly GCF_964254105.1 of Rhizobium sp. LjRoot254. Classification (NCBI taxonomy): domain Bacteria; kingdom Pseudomonadati; phylum Pseudomonadota; class Alphaproteobacteria; order Hyphomicrobiales; family Rhizobiaceae; genus Rhizobium; species Rhizobium sp. LjRoot254. The sequence continues at coordinate 1,095,898 of NZ_CAXUSM020000001.1, forward strand.
ACGGTGGTCCTCAAGCATGCGAGCCAGACGATCCTGGTCGGCGAGCGCATGGTCCGTGCCTTCAACGAGGCTGGTGTGCCGGAAGATGTGTTCATGAACATCTTCCTCGATCACGGCACGACCTCGCAGCTGATCGCCGATGGCCAGTTCAATTTCATTAACTTCACGGGTTCGGTCGAAGGTGGCCGCTCCATCGAGCGTGCCGCGGCCGGCACCTTCACCGGCGTCGGCCTCGAACTCGGCGGCAAGGATCCGGGTTATGTGATGCAGGATGCCGATCTCGATGCCGCCGTCGATACGCTGATGGATGGAGCCACCTACAATTCCGGCCAGTGCTGCTGCGGCATCGAACGCATCTATGTCAACGAGAACCTCTACGATGCCTTCGTCGAGAAGTCAGTCGCCTGGGTCTCCAACTACAAGCTGGGCAATCCGCTCGATCCGGAGACCTCGCTCGGGCCGATGGCCAACAAGCGTTTTGCCGCGACGGTGCGTGCCCAAGTCGATGAGGCGGTGTCGCGTGGCGCGAAGGCACTGGTCGATCCAAAGCTCTTTCCGCAGGACGATGGCGGTGCCTATATCGCGCCGCAGATCCTGGTCGATGTCGATCATTCTATGTCCATCATGAACGAGGAGACCTTCGGCCCGGCGGTCGGCATCATGAAAGTCAGGAACGACGCGGAAGCACTCGAACTGATGAACGATTGCAAATACGGCCTTACTGCCTCGCTCTGGACCCAGGACGCTGAGCGCGCTGCCCGCATCGGCGATGATCTCGAGAGCGGCACGATCTTCATGAACCGTGCCGATTATCTCGATCCGGCACTGTGCTGGACCGGGGTCAAGGAAACCGGCCGCGGTGGCTCGCTGTCGGTCCTCGGCTTCCACAACCTGACCCGCCCGAAATCCTATCACCTGAGAAAGCAATTCTGATGTCGATCACCGCAAACTGGAGCTATCCGACCCTCATCAAGATGGGGGCAGGGCGGATTAAGGAACTGGCCGACCATTGCAAGTCGCTCGGCATGAAGAAGCCGCTGCTGATCACCGATCGCGGCCTGGCGCCGATGCCGATCACGCAGAACGCGCTAGATATCCTCGAAGCCGGTGGTCTTGGCCGCGCGATATTCGCCGATGTCGATCCGAACCCGAACGACACGAATCTCGAGGCCGGCGTAAAGGCGTTCAGGGATGGCGGACATGACGGTGTCGTGGCTTTCGGCGGCGGCTCGGGGCTGGATCTCGGCAAGTGCGTCGCCTTCATGGTCGGCCAGACCCGTCCGGTCTGGGATTTCGAGGATATCGGCGACTGGTGGACGCGCGCCTCGGTCGAGGGCATCGCCCCGATCGTTGCGGTGCCGACGACGGCCGGCACGGGTTCGGAAGTGGGCCGCGCCTCGGTCATCACCAATTCCGCGACGCATACCAAGAAGATCATCTTCCATCCAAAATTTCTGCCCGGTGTGACGATCTGCGATCCGGAATTGACCGTCGGCATGCCGAAGGTGATCACCGCCGGCACCGGCATGGACGCGTTCGCGCATTGCCTGGAAGCGTATTGCGCGCCCTTCTATCATCCGATGAGCCAGGGCATCGCGCTCGAAGGCATGCGGCTGGTGAAGGAATATCTGCCGCGCGCCTACAAGGATGGCGCGGATATCGAAGCCCGCACGCACATGATGTCGGCCGCCGCCATGGGCGCGGTCGCGTTCCAGAAGGGGCTCGGGGCGATCCATTCGCTCAGCCACCCCGTCGGCGCGATCTACCATACCCATCACGGCATGACCAATGCGGTGGTGATGCCGCCTGTTCTGCGCTTCAATCGCCCTGCTATTGAGGACAAGATCGCGCTTATCGCCGCCTATCTCGGCATATCAGGCGGTTTCAATGGCTTCTATGATTACGTTCAGAAGCTTCGCGAGGAGCTCGGCGTGCCTGATAAGCTGTCTGGTCTCGGCGTCGGAACCGATCGTATCGACGAGATGTCGGAGATGGCGATCATCGATCCCACGGCGGGTTCCAACCCGGTGGAATTGACGCTGGAGGCGGCGAAGAAACTTTACCACGAATGCATCTGATCAAGCATTGAAAAGAGGGAGCCGGGATTCGTACCGGCTCCTCACCACGATCTTTCCTCGATGAACGTCACTGCACCAGGACAGGACGTCGGCAGGTCACGCCGGTCACCCTGACGTCGGCTTCCCCGATGCGGATGCCGAGTGTCAGCAAGGTGTTGTAGAGCACTGCATCAAGCGGCGTCGTGAGTGTGGCGAGCGTGTCGGCGAGCGCCATCTGCACCGCCTTCGGTGTGCCGAGGGTGAGTATCAAGACCTTGATTTCGACTTCGAGATTGCCGAGAAGGGTGGTCGTCAACGTCGTCAGCGTGTCGCGCGTCGAGACCGATTGTATCTTGCCATCGCGGATGTCCTGAGGGCTGAAAGCGAGCGTGTCCGGGCTGATGTTGCTGGCATAGGTGTGACCCAGGGCGGCGACCTTGAGGAGCGCGGTATCGACGATCGTGGCCTTGGTCACGCGGGGAGGGCTGGCGAAATGATTGAACGCCGCCATATCGACATCGCCGATCGCGATTTCCGCTACTCCGGGCACCGCCTTGACCTTGACGGTGGCGTTCGATGGATCGCCACCCTGGCATATAATGTCCGAAAGGGCGGCCTCGGCATTGGCGACTTCGATGTAGATCGGCACGGAAATCTTGGTGCCGGCAAGCGCCGACAGACCCGATACCGATGCCGTGATCTTGACCCGTGTCTGCGCGGTCCGGACGATCGTGCCCTTCTCGCCTACCGCAAGGAAAGGCGTGCCGACCGGTGGTTCGCCAATTGCCAGATCGAGCTTGACCGAGGCGAGGCCCGGTACGGTTGCCCCGAGGTCGAGCGATATCTGTTTGCCGCCGTTGGCGACCGCGGCAGCCGCATTGAGGAGATCGAAGGCAGAGGCCTTCGCTGTCAGGCCCGTCGCCTTGCCGACGGTCAATGCGTTATAGGGCTCGAGGCTCAGGATCTTCTCCAGCGGAATATTGGCTTGCGTCGTGCCTAGCGTGCGCGAAAGGCCGGAAAGGATCGCGGAAGCTGACGGCGAGCCGCCACCGGCGCTTGCCAGTGCCGAGAGGTAGCTCCCGAGGCTTATGTCGGATTGCAGGAGTTCCTCATATGTCACGCCGGTAAGCTTCAATTCCGTTGCCAGCGCTTGCGTGAAGGAAAAGAGTTCCACATCGGCGTCGAGCAACGCGTTGTAATCCATGACGCTCAGCGTGACGTTCGTCCCGAGCAGCGCACCGAGCACCTGATTGAGGATGCCGCCGTTCAAGCTCGCGAGCCGGGAACCCACCGAAAAGGCAGCGGTACGCTGTTGTGAGGCCAAACTCTTCACAGCGATCTGGGGTTCCGTTGAGATTGCCTTGGCGAAGAAGAGCTCGCCGGCGGATGTCGTGGTCACCGATACCGCGTCGTAGGGCATGGCGCCGGCAACAAAGCGGTTTTCCACCGCGACCGACAGGTCGGCGGTATAGCGCCCCTTGGTGAGTACCGAATAGCCGTCGATGTCTTCCATGCCGGCAAGGGCGGTCGCGGGAAACTCACCGTCCGATGTAATCAGCTTTCCGTCGCGCTTGATGGCTAGCCGCTTGCCGTTGAGCTTGAAGAACGACAACACGGCGGGTTCCGCCTGATCGATATTGGACGCGGCCACGATGGCCGCGAGATCCGATGTGTCCTGCAGCGACCTGCGTTCGAGGGTCAAATGTCCATAATCAACGCCCAGCGCCATTGCGCCGATGACGATGGCCGTGGATGCGGCGGCCATGATGCCGATGTTGCCCGCGCGGTCCGGTCCAAGAGCCGTGATTGATCGAAGTCTGCGAAACATGTCAAATCCCTCCGATACGGATGGTTGTGAAGCGCTTGATCGTCTTGTCCGGCAGCGCGAACGAGTAGAGACTCCAGATCGGCAAGTCGCTGGCATCATATTCCAGCCTGACCGTGAATTGCTGTTCGTTGAGCTGATCGTCGGTTACGGAAACCACGAGTTTGGTTGGATCGATAAGGTAGTATGTCAGCGTAGATTGCGCGATGAAGTTGCGTGCCAACACGTTGCGTTCGGAGGCATTCAACCCGGCAATGGCGGTGCGCGCGGCATCCGCCGCGATCTGCTGGATGGAACTGGCGACAGACAGATAAATGCCGAAAGCAACCAGAGTGAGAACAATGAGAATAAAAACAGGCGCTACGATTGCAAACTCGATTGCGGAAGCGCCTCCTTTTTCACGAAATAGTTTCCTGAAGGCCACTTTCTGCTCCTGTCTAAACATTAGCTGTTGGCATTTTAGAATATGAACACTTAATAAAAGGTTGCGTGTAGTATTTATATACACGCACGTATGGTATGCGGCATGTATGAAAATGGTCGTGCGAAGAAATAATCAGTCGTTCTGTTAGTAATCGAGCCTCGTTATATGGTTGTATGATCCATAGTGGAAAATATAGGCGGGCCACAGCCGGATTGGTTGTCCGCAGGCGTTTTGCCTGCCTGCGATGGTGAGTGGAGTGGTCGCGTCACGCGAGGATGATGCCGAAGCCGGCAGCGATCAGCCGGACGATCGCCGATCATCAATCCCTGGAGTCGATGATCCCGGAGATGGAATCGGGTGCGGAGTATCTGGCGTGCAAGGGACCGTCCCCGGTAACGCCGCTCTACTACCGGGGAAAATATCTAATTCAGCCTGTGGTCAATGAAATGCTTCGCCACTGATCCAATATTGTAGAACGCCGACTTGGCGCCGCGCAGAGCATCGCCCACTACCGGTGTGACCGGCAGCATCATGGCGCTTTCATTGCCCATCGACACGGCGGCAAGAGCGCGTCCGAAAACCGTGCCGGGGGATATGCCGCGGCCGTTGTAACCCGCGATCGACCAAACGTTCTTCTCGGGCTGGTGGAAAGAGGGCAGGTTGTTGCGCGTCATGCCGATCTGGCCGTCCCACCAGTATTCGAACTCAAAATCGCCGATGAAGGGGTAAAGCGCGTTCACCGCACGCCGTGCGAACGCGCGATGCGTGGCCTTGCCGAACGCGTCCAACGATCCGATCGAGCCGAAGATCAGCCGTCCAGATTTGTCGGTGCGGAACGAGGTCATGACGAGGCCGGTGTCCCAGCAGCCGTGGCCCTCAGGCATTATACGGCCGATGATCTCTGGGGGCAGGGGGTTGGTGGCGAACTGGAAATAATACATCGGCACCAGTTCCTGGCCGTGATCGCTCCAGTTCATCGAGGGTACGACGCCGGAATAGGCGTTGCTGGCAATGATGAGCTTCTTCGCGCGCACCTGGCCGCGCGCGGTCTTGAGCACGATCGTCCCGCCGTCACGGGTGGCGCTGACGACAGGCGTGTCGGTGAATAGTTTAGCGCCGGCGCTCATTGCGGCCCTCGCCAGTCCCCGGGCATAGCCGAGCGGCTGCACCGTGCCGGCGCGACGGTCGAGAAGTGCTCCGGCAAAGCCGCTCGCTCCCGTCAGCTTTCCGGCGATGTCTGCGGACAGCGCTTCAACGGGAGCACCCCGGCGCTGCCACTGGGCGGCGCGCGTTTCGATTTCCTTCACCCCTTCCCTGCCGACCGCAAGGTGCAGGGTGCCAGTGTGGATCGCTTCGCAATCGATGCCGTGCTTGCCGATGAGTTCGAAAACATAGGCCGGGCCATCGCCAAGGTCCTTGACCAGCCTTTCGCCCGTGGTCTCGCCGACTGCCGCGATGATATCGTCCGGCCGCATCCACATGCCGGCATTGACGAGGCCGACATTGCGGCCCGAACCGCCGAAGCCGATCGCCTTGGCTTCGAGCACGACGGCATCGACGCCGGCCTCGGCGAGATGCAGTGCCGCGGATAGGCCGGTGAAGCCGCCTCCGATGATCGCCGTGTCGCAGCTTATGTCGCTCGAAAGTGCGGATGTTTCAGGGGCAGGCGCGGCGGAATGGTTCCAGAGATTCTTGTTCGTGTCGTCGTTCCACATGGGCCTGCACAGTCTTGGATGCTTCGATTGGCTCGTGTAGCATGCAGAAATAAGGCCGGAAACAGGGTGGCACCTGTTTCCGGCCAAAGTCAGCAGATATTCTCAGACCCTATTCCGCTGCTGCGGCGAGCTTGCCGGTGGCCACATCGGGAACGGCCGTACGGTCGACGCCCAGATTGTCGTTGGCGGAAAGCCATTCGACATGCATTTCGGCCATTTCACGTGCCTTTTCGGCGATGACCACCATGGCGTCGATCTGTTCTTCGGTATGGTCCGCCATGACCTGCAGGCGCCAACGGCAGGCGTTGCGCGCCACCGCCGGATGTTCGACGAGGTTGACGATGCCACCGAAATCCACCGCATAGCGCGTCATCAGCCGTGCCAGCAGAACATCGCCGATCAGCATGGGCACCACGGCACTCGGCTTGCCGAGAACTTCGAAGCCGGCCTCTTCAAGGCCTGCCCGAAGGCGCAGTGAATTCGCCATGAGCTTGTCGCGACGCTGTTTGCCTTCCTCACCCTCGACGATATCGAGCGCGGCCAGGATCGTCGCAGCCTGGATCGGCGACATAGCATTGGTGAAGGTGGAGGGGCCGCACTGACCACGCAGGCCGAAGCGGAAGCCCTTGTTGTTGGTGGCGACGAAGCCGCCCATCGAGGCGAAGCTCTTCGAGAAGGCACCGACAAGGACGTCGACCTTGCCGACGAGATCGAAGTCTTCGAGCTTGCCGCGGCCTGTCGGGCCTGATGAGCCGAGGTCATGGGCGCAGTCGACGAGGAGCGTGGCATTGTATTGGGTGCAGATCGCCTGCAGGGCAGCGAGATCGGGGACGTCGCTATCCATCGAGAAGAGCGTCTCTGTGACGACGAGGATGCCGCAGGTCTCATCCTCGCGCCGGATGCGAGCCAGACGGCTCTCGACTGCCTTCACATTCATATGTGAATGGACATGCACGTTCTCAGTCGCGTCGCGCGCCGCTTCCTGCAGGCAGGCATGTGCCAGAATGTCGATGACGACATGATCCTGCGGCTTCACCAGCGTCTTGACGGCGCCGTAGCCGGCCGCCCAGCCGATCGGGAAGACCACGACGTCGTCATAGCCGAGGAACTTCTGGAGCCGCTGTTCGAGCTCCACCGAGAGGGCAGTGTTGCCCATCAGGGCCGCCGAACCTGCACTGTGAAGGCCGTAGGTCTCGATCGCCTTGATCGCGGCCTTAATGAGATCAGGATGGGATGCAAGCGAGAGATAATCCTGGCTTGCGAAGTTGTGACCCTGAAAGGGTGTTCCGTCCCGGTGGGCGCCCTCGATAAAATTTCCGACGCGTGTTGTTGAGTATTTCTGGTAGGGATCGATCTTATGTTGCACGCGTTCCTGCCACCAAACACCCGCCTGCTCCCAGCGTTCAAGTAGATTGACAGGATAGGTATGTTTTTCAACCGCAGGAAGACTAGTCCTTAACTGGTCGGGTATGTCTTCAAACATTGCCATGAATTTTATCCGCCGCATGAATTGCATGATCCGCTTGAAGCCTATTTGCGAATTCCGAAGATCCCCTATTTTCTTCGTTTCTGAACAAACGGCCCTAAGCGTTTAAAAAGATTAACAAAGGATAAATTTTAGTCAACCAATTGAATCAATGTGTCGCGGTGAAACACGCGTTAGCTTAGAATTAACCTTAACAACTGGTTAACGACGATGCACGCACGGAAACGCGCTTTGCGGAAACTTTTCAATGATTCCCGCAAGTTGCATTGGTTGCGATATATTTTGCTCAGTGAGACAATTAACGGTAGGGTTTAGTCGATAAATTCGACGGTCACACCCGACTTCACCATCTTGGCGAGTTCTCTTGCGTCCCAATTGGTCAGGCGTACGCAACCATGACTCTGTGAACGACCGATGCGCGATGGATCGGGTGTCCCATGTATACCATAGGTTGGTTTGTCCAGCGCGATCCAAACAGTGCCCACCGGACCGTTCGGTCCGGGCGGAATTGTCAGGACTTTTGTATTGTTGCCCTGCTGGAAATTGATCTTGGGATTGTAAGTATAGTTCGGGTCGAAGGCGACCCGGGCCACGGTGTGGATTCCCGACGGCGAAGGCGTGTCGTTCGAGCCGATCGAGGCGGGGTAGGAGGCAATCAACTGTCCCGCTTCGTCATAGGCGAAGAGCTGTTTGCGCGCCTTGTCGGCCACGATGCGGGCGACGGCGCCACTCCGGTTGGTGCCCGGGTTGATGACCTTGATCTGCGTGCCCGGCATGGTGAAATCGACGCCGGGATTGAGTTCCTTGAGATAGGCCTCGTCCATGTGGAACTTCTCGGCCAGCGCTTCGGTGACCGAGGTAAAGGCCATGGAGGGCAGGGCGGCCTTGTTCGCATAATCCTCGGGGATCGACGCGACATAGGGGCCGGCGGCATCGGCCGAGGTGATCTCGTAGGTCATGACCGGCAGCCCGCCGTTGAAGCCGAGCCGGGTCAGGATGTCTTCGCTGTCGTTCGGGTCGAGCGTCTCGCCGGTGATCTTCTCATATGAACGGATCGCCTTGGAGACATTCGATCCCATCTTGCCGTCGATGACGCCCGGTGAGGCGCCTTCGCGATCGAGGAACACCTGCAGCGCCGTGATCTCGAACTTGGACTTTTTGCCGGTCAGTGTGATGTCCGGCTCGATCTGAGGCTTTTCCTCGATGATGTCTTGGTTGGGATCGATCGCCGCGAGATCCTGCTGGTTCATATTGTCGTTCTGGATGCCGTCGCTCGGAAGCGCCTGGTCGTCGAACGGTTGCTGCTTCTGGAGTTCGTCCTCGGGAACCGCGCCCGTGATGTTGCCAGCGCCGTCATCATCCCCCGGACGCTGCGGGAAGAAGTCCGGATCGTTCATCGATTCCTGCGTCGAACGTGCATCATTGGTGCCGTAGTCTTCGAACCCGGGAAGCGTGTCGTTGTAGCGCGGCGCGTCTCCGCTGCCGAAATTGTCAGCGCGGCGCTCCAGGCGATTGATGTAGCGGCCGGCCGGGATTTCCGTGGCGACGATGTTCCCATAGTGGTCGATGAGGACCTTCTGGCCCTTGCCGTTGCGTTTGACGATGACGTCGGCGGCATCGGGCACATATTCCAGCAGGTCGCCTTCCGGCGTCACCAGCACGGTGTTGTTGGGGTCGTCACCCGAATAATCCTGGCCATAGGCTGCCGTGGCCATCAGCGTGGCCGCAAGCAGGGAGGTGATCAGCAGTTTCTTTTTCATCATCGGACGCAATCGGAACAGGGTTGGTTTCTTGGGGTGAGCCAAGCACGTCAATTTTGACTCTATTGTGGAATTTCTAAACCCATGGTGAACAACCGGTAAAAAATCGGTCAGGCCAAGAATTTTGCCACGCAGTCGAGAGACGAACAGATTCTTCTGCGTTATGTTCCCATTCCGAATCCGTAAACGGGGGCAAAAATGAGATTTCACGTGGGCGCCGGCCCCGAATTGCAGCTCGATCTGGGATCGGCATTGGACATCGGCTCCTGCCGGATCGATGGAATCGAGCTGTCGCCGGGCAGGGCCGTGCCCGATGACGGGGATCCCCGCATCCTGCATGCCGTCGGCGGCTTCCTGTTTACCTGCGGACCCGACCATATCCGCCATCCCGAACCGATCGCAGGCTCGGGCGGCCGGAAATATCCCCTGCATGGCTCGATGGCGGCGACCAAGGCCGAGGTCATCGCACACAATATCGTCGAAAAGAGCGAGGAGATCATCGCGCGGGTGACGGTTCGCATGGCGCAAGGGGGCGAAGCCGAAATCCTGCGCACATGGCGGATGGATGGCGCGACGGGTGAGGTCATGCTGGTCGACCGGCTCACCAATATCGGCAGCCAGCCGTTTCCGCCCATGCTGATGTATCACATGAATATCGGCGCCCATCTTTTCGACGACGACACCAAGCTCAAGGGCAGCATGTTCGAGAATGGCGAGATCGGCTGGATGTTCGGCGACGAGGACATGCACGTGTTTTGCGTTCCCGCGGAAGCGGAGGCCGGGGACGAGTTCGCCCGCCTCGTGCTGGGGCCGATCGAGGCCATCGGCGGCAAATATCTCAATGTGCGTTTCGCTACCGACACGATCCCCTATCTCCAGATGTGGCGCAACCAGGCCTCGCCTGCTCATGTTCTCGGCATCGAGCCGGTCTCGCATCCGTGGAAGACGCGGGCCGAACTGGAAAGCGAAGGCCTCATGCCGACGCTGGCGCCCGGTGAGTTCATGACATACCGGCTCAGTTTCGCGTTCCAGTGATTGACGGCGGGCGCGTGCGTATTTAGTAGATTATTCTTCTCGACAATATGGATTTTGCCATGGACATCCGGCCTATCAACGACGAATACGCCGTCACCGCGCAGATTGCGCTCGAGGATCTCGACAGGATCAAGGAGATGGGCTTCAAGTCGGTTGTCTGCCATCGGCCCGATGACGAAGATCCCGGCCAGCCTGATTTCGCGGAGATCGCTGCAAAGGCCACATCTCTCGGGCTGGAGACCCGCCATATTCCCGTCAGCGGGCCGCCCACGCCCGACGCCGTGCATGCCATGGTCGATGCGCTGGACGAAATGCCCAAGCCGATGCTGGGTTATTGCCGGTCCGGCAATCGTTCGACGATTATCTATCAGCAGACGCTGCATCTCCGCTGATTTTTCAGAATTGCTCGTTTGAAGAGCGAAATCTCCGTAAATCAACCGATTTTCCCGCAAAATTTATAAATATTAGGGGTTTCTAAGCAGGTTTTCGTTAACCCTGGTTGCCTATCCTTGGGGGAAGCTGATGCCTGTTCCGGCATCTGACCCCACCGGAGTGCATCCCCTTGAAAATTAGCGGTAAAATCTACAGCCTGGTCGGCATTATGTGCCTCTCGGCGCTCTTTATCGGGGCGACCGCGCTCTACGCGGTCAGCGAGTACAGCGCGCGCCTCACCGAATACAAACTGGCCGCCGACCGCGCCTATCTCGGCGAGCGCCTGAACCGCTATGTCACCGCTGTCGTGATGGAATCGCGTGGCATCTACGGCGCGAAGAACGTTGAAGGCGCGAAGAAATTCGCAGGCGGCCTGGTTGAGAATCTGGGCGAAATGGACAAGGTGCTCGCGGCCTGGACGCCGCTCGTGGCAAGCGAACAGAAGGCGAGCTTCGACAACCTTCTCGCCCGTTCCGCCGAATTCAAGACGTTCCGCACCGAGACGGCGCGTCTTGGCACCGAAGTGAACCCCGCCGCCGCCAGCGAACAGGGCAATAACGATGCGAACCGCGCCAACCGCAAGGCTTTCCAGAAGGAGATCGACGCAGTGGTCGCGGAGGACCAGGCGCAGCTGACCGCAGTCGAGACTGATCTCGCCGCCTTCAAGCAGTCGATCTTCCTGCTCGTCACCGCGATGACAGCCTTCGGTCTGGCTGCCGGCGCCGGGTTTGGCGTCTATATCGCGCGGTCGCATCTGTCTCGGCCGATCCTGCGTATCACCGAGACGATCCGCAATGTCGCCGAGGGCAGGTTCGATATCGACGTGCCCTTCATGGGACGCAAGGATGAGATCGGCCAGATGGCCGAGGCGGTCGGCGTGTTCAAGGAAAACGGTCTCGCCGTGCAGCAGTTGAACGAAAAGGAAGCCGAGGGCCGCGCGCGCAGCGACGATCTTCAGGCACGCATGGCCGTTGTCGTCGGGGCGGCAGCGGGCGGAGATTTCTCCAAGCGCATATCGAGGGATTTCGGCGATGCCAATCTCAATCGCTTCGCCAACAATGTCGACCAGCTGCTCGCCAGCGTCGATGCCGGCATCAACGAGATGCGTGCCGTCATGGCGCACCTCGCCGAGAGCAAGCTGACACGTTCGATGGAAGGCAACTATCAGGGTGCCTTTGCCGAACTTCAGGTCAATGTGAACGGTACGATGGACAGCCTGAAGCTCACGATCAAGGAAGTGCTCAACACCTCGGACTCGATCAACGGCAATATCAACGAACTCGGCAACTCGACCAACGACCTGTCGCGCCGCACTGAACAGCAGGCAGCGGCACTCGAAGAGACTTCGGCCGCACTGCAGGAAATCACCGGCGTGGTGCGCAATGCCACGCAGAAGGCGCAGGAAGCCGCCAAGATGGTGACGGATGCCAAGGACAATGCCAGCCAGGCCGGCAAGGTGGTGGGCGATGCGATCTCCGCGATGGGACGGATCGAACAGGCTTCGCAGGAAATCAGCCAGATCATCAACGTCATCGACGAGATCGCCTTCCAGACCAATCTCCTGGCGCTCAACGCCGGCGTCGAAGCGGCCCGCGCAGGCGACGCGGGGAAGGGCTTTGCGGTTGTCGCCCAGGAAGTCCGCGAACTCGCGCAGCGCTCGGCCAATGCCGCGAAGGACATCAAGGCGTTGATCACCAAATCAGGCGTTGAGGTGCAGGCCGGCGTGAAACTGGTTCAGGCGACGGGCTCGGCGCTTTCGGATATCGAAACCCGCGTCTTCACCATCAACAGCCACATCCATTCGATCGCGGATTCCGCGAAGGAACAGGCAATCAGCCTCAACGAGATCAACCAGGCGGTCAACCAGATCGACCAGGTCACGCAGCAGAACGCGGCGATGGTCGAGGAGACCTCGGCCGCGACGTTGAAGCTCGCAACCGAAGCCGACCGATTGGTCGACCTCATCGCCCGCTTCGAACTGGGCGAGGTTCACAACGGCACGGCGGTTCGCCGCGCCGCGTGATCCGGCAGGATTTTCAGGCAAGCGCCCGCGGGAAACCGCGGGCGTTTCATTTGAAGCGGCGAGAACGGATGAGCCGCGCGATTTATTCGCAAGTTTTTTGCGGCCTGTATCCACGGGAACAGCCGTCCCGTCCTATTTCTGGTGAATTCATCTTAGGCATAACGCCTAGAGTCCAATCAAACCAGAGGATACGGCAATGCGCAGCATCAACTTGGAAATCATACAGGCGCCAAATCTCGAGCTTTTTCGCGAGTTTCAATCGGAGTTGCTTCAGGACGTGGCGCGAACAGGCTACTCTAATCTTGGATCTTCATCCAACAACCTCGCCCAGAACACCAGTACTTCGCTTCGCATCAATGCGCAGGGTGGTGACGACACGATTCAACTGTTCGGCACTGGAAATGACAGGATATTCACCGGTTCGGGCGACGACTTCGTTTTCGCTGGCCGCGGCGATGATACTGTCACCGGTGGGTCCGGCAGCGACAATCTGATCGGCTTCGACGGCAACGACAAGCTTTCGGGCGGTTCGGGCAACGATACGATCGAGGGTGGCTTCGGTACCGACGAGATCTCGGGCGGCAGCGGCAACGACGATCTATTCGGCAGCGCTGGCCTCGACATCATCTTCGGTGGTGTCGGCAACGACAAACTGTTTGGCGATCATGATGGCAGCCCCACCAGCCAACAGGGTGGCGACTACCTCTATGGCGGCTCCGGCAATGACGAAATCCATGGCGGCGGCCGGTCCGACAAGATGTATGGCAACAGCGGCGCCGACACCTTCGTCTTCGACCACGTCAACGATTTCGTCTTCGGCCACGCCGACCTGATCGCCGATTTCAGCCGGACGGAGGGCGACCTGATCGTGCTGACGCCGGTTGATGCCAAGTCAACCCAGAGCGGCAACCAGAACTTCGATTTCGTCGATGGTCCGAGCCAGCAGGCCGGAACGCTCTGGCTCGGCTCGGTCAACAACGGCTTTCAACGCGTGTTCATGAACACCGATGGCGGGGCTGCTGACCTCGACATCATGGTCAGGTTCAACGACGAGACGATGACCAGCTTGCAGGAAAGTGATTTCCAGCTCTGAACAACCCGCTAACGACAGCGGCGATGGATGCTCAAACAGCATCCATCGCCTTTGCCGTTACTTTTGCGCGGCTTCCCGGATCTGGGTCAGTGTCCGTGTCGGCGTGATCGCTTCAGGGTCAAGCGTGATCTCGATGATCGATGGTTTGCCGCTGGCGCGGGCGCGCAGATAGGCTTCGGCGAAATCCTCTGTCTTTTCGACCGTCTCGCCATGGCCACCGAAGGCACGGGCATATTCGGCGAAATCAGGATTTGTGAGTCCTGTGCCGCTGACCCGGCCGGGATAGTCGCGCTCCTGGTGCATGCGGATCGTGCCGTAGATGCCGTTGTTGATCACCAGCGTGATGATCGGCAGGTTATAACGCACGGCGGTGGCGAATTCCTGGCCGTGCATCATGAAGCAGCCGTCGCCGGCAAAGCAGACGACCTCGCGATCGGGGTGCAGCGCTTTGGCCGCCACGGCCGCCGGCAGGCCGTAGCCCATCGAACCCGATGTCGGTGCCGCCTGGGTCGCGAACTTGCGGAAGCGGTGGAAGCGGTGCAGCCAGGTGGCGTAGTTGCCGGCGCCGTTGGTCATGATCGCGGTGTCGGGCAGGTTGGCCTCGAGCCATTCCATGATTGGGCCCATATGGACATTGCCGGGTCCCGACGACGGCGGGGTCGACCAGTCGATATAGGCCTTGTGCAAGGCTTCGGCGCGACCGGCCCAGGCGGGTTCTGCTTTGGGGCTGAGGTCCGCGAGTGCGGCCACCAGGCTCGTCGAATCCGCATTGATCGCCAGGTCCGGACGGTAGACGCGGCCGAGTTCGGAGGCATCGGCATGGACATGCACCAGCGTCTGGCTGGGATAGGGAATGTCGAGCAGCGTGTAGCCCGAAGACGGCATTTCGCCGAGGCGGGCACCGAGAAGGATCAGAAGGTCGGCGTCCGTCACTTCCTTCGCCAGCGCCGGGTTGATGCCGATGCCGACATCGCCAGCATAATTCGGGTGCAGGTGGTCGAACAGCATCTGGCGACGGAAGGAGCAGGTGACGGGCAGCTTCCAGCGCTCGGCGAAGGCGGTGAAATCCGCCACGGATTGTTCCGTCCAGCGGGTGCCGCCGAGAATGACCAGCGGCTTTTTCGCCTTTTCCAGCAGAGCGCCGAGCTCGGCGATCTGCGACGGACCCGGATGGGTCGCGACCGGCATGTAGGGCCGGGCGGCGGGTGCCGGAACTTGGTCTCGCAGCATGTCCTCCGGCAGCGCGATGACGACCGGACCCGGCCGGCCGGATGTGGCGACGGCGAAAGCGCGGCTCATGATCTCGGGGAGGCGGGCCGCGTCGTCGACATCCACGACCCATTTGGCGAATTCGGTGAAGGCACGGCGATATTCGACCTCCTGGAACGCTTCGCGCTCCCGCGCATCGCGCTGCACCTGGCCGATGAACAGGATCATCGGCACCGAATCCTGTCGGGCGATGTGAAGACCGGCGCTGGCATTTGTCGCGCCAGGACCTCGGGTGACGAAACAGATGCCGGGCTCGCCGGTGAGCCTGCCCCAGCAATCCGCCATCATCGCCGCGCCGCCTTCCTGGCGGCAGACCATCACTTCGATATCGCTGTCATGCAGCGCGTCGAGCACGGCGAGGAAGCTCTCGCCCGGCACACAGGAAACGCGTTTGACGCCGTTTGCAGCAAGCGCCTCGACGATCAACTGACCGCCGGTTCTTAGATTCGTGTCTGTCATATCCCGTCTTCTTTTCTTGAGGCGCGCTTACCCGCGCACCCTTTCGTTGTCGCAGCGTCAAAGCTGCTTGTCGTTTTCCTGAAGAATCTTCTTCTGATAGCGGCTCTGGATGACTTCGACGATCACCAGCGTGAACAGCACGAAGTAGAAAGTGGACTTGGCCATCGGCTCGACTGGGAAGCCGAAGAAGGTGAGGTGGGCGAGATGGCCGCCTTCCGACATCAGCATATAGCCGACCAGCAGCAGCACGAAGAGGCCGAGAACCTCATACATGCGGTTCTTCTTGAGGAAGTTGGCGACCGTATCGGCCATCACCACCATCAGCACGCCCGACACCAGGATCGCTGCCGTCATGACGATGAAGTTCTTGGTCAGCGCGACGGCTGACAGCACCGTATCGAAAGAGAAGACGATGTTCATGATCAGGATCCAGATGATCGCGGTCGCGACGGTGCGCCGGGGCGCGGCATTCGCGCCATGTTCGAGATCATGGCTGCCGATCATGTGGAAGATTTCCTTGATCGCCGTATAGATCAGGAACACGCCGCCGAGCAGCACGATCAGCGCGTGGCCGCTCATCGAAATGTTGAACCAGTCATGATGGAATGCGAGGAAAGGCGCCTGGAACAGCGAGATCAGTTGCAGCACGACGAAGAGCAGCACGACACGCAACCCGATCGCCAGCACGATGCCGGTGCGGCGGACCCAGGCTTCCCGCGCCGGATCGACCTTTTTCGCTTCGATCGAGATATAGAGCAGATTGTCGAAACCGAGCACGGTTTCGAGCGCGGTCAATATGAGGAAGGTAACGAGCGCATCGACTGTGAAAAGACTTTCGAACATGGTGTCTCCGTCTGGTTCTGGCGGATTCTAAGGGCTGAGCGCTCGCTCGCCCGACTTGTCTTCTCGCTGATAGCGTTTCAGCCCGTCGGCGCGCAAGCGGCCATGTCGGAATTCCGGCTCAGATCGCTGTTTCCGGGCCAGGCGGCGTCTTGTCCACACCCCTGAAGATGATGAACACGCCCGAACCGATGATGATGAAGATGCCGAGCCACTTCAGCGCATCCGGGAAATCTCCGAAAACCAGATAGGCGGCGGTCGCGGCGGAGACGATTTCCAGATATTGCAGCGGCGCCAGGACCGAGGCCGGCGCGGCGCGATAGGCATAGGCGCCGAGAATGCCGGAAACCGTGGCTGCCACGCCGACGCCGGCGATATAGATCGTCGTCGTGAGATTCGGCACGACAGGATCGAAGATGTCGGACCCGCTGCCTTCGCCCAGCACAAGAATGACGATGCAGGTGCAGAGCGCCCAGAAACTCGACTGGAACTGCATCGACCATGGATCTTCCACTTGCGACAGCATGCGCGTGAGGAGGATGAACGTGGCAACCGTGATGGCGGTGATGACGGGGAGCAGCGAGATGAGGCCGAATTCGGCAAAGCTCGGCTGGATGACCAGCAGCGATCCGGCAAAGCCTGCCGCGCAGGCGGCGACCTTCTGCCAGCCGATGTGCTCCGCCAAGAAAATGCCGCTCATCAGGGTGAGGATGGCTGGCTCGACAAAGAAGATCGCGATCGCATCTGCCACCGGCATGCTCTTGAGCGCCAGCACGAAAGCGATCATGCCGATGGTGAGGATCACGCCGCGCAGGACATGAAACATCGCATGCTTCAGTGACCGGCTGAACAACCGGCCACGCGCGAGTGCAAAGGGCAGCATCAGTGCCGCCTGGACGACGAAACGGCCCGCGGTGATCTCCGCCACCGGTGCCGTCGCGGTCGCCAGCTTGGAAAAGATGTCGATCATCGGCGCGATGAGAACGGAGGCGACCATCAGCGCGATGCCCGATCCCGTCAGCCAGTCGTGCCAGGCGCGGGGCGCCGTATCCATGGTCATTCCATCACACTCTATGCCGCCACCACACCATCCGCCCAGTCCGCGAGCGCCTTCATCGCATCGTCGCGGCCATGTTCGTTCAGCGTCTCGTGCCGCATGCCGGGATAGATGGTCAAATGAACATTTGTGATGCCAGAGCGCTTCAACCGCGCCGACAGCCATTCCATCGCACGACCGTTTTCAGTGGCCGGATCCTCGCCGCCTCCGACCAGATTTATCGCGAGCGTTTTCGGCAGCCGCGCGAGATTCCGATCCCGGCCGGCGCTGATCGACATATCGAGAAGATCGATCCAAAGTGAGACCGAACAGGCAAAGCCGCAGAGTGGATCGGCGATATATTTGTCCACTTCCCGTTCGTCATGGCTCAGCCAATCGAACTCAGTCTGTGCGCCAGCGATCGCCTTCGCCCATGGATCGAGCACCAGCCGCTGGCCGAAGAAGCTCGGCACATCCGACCCCTTGAAGAACTGCTCGGCTTTGACGAGCAGCAGGCCCGCTTGCCCGGCAAGCCCCGGATTGAGCTGGGAATTCCAGACACAGAGGCCCCGATACGCCTGCGGCTCAACCTCGGCGGCCCGCGCTGCAATCACGCCACCCATCGAATGGCCGAAGAGAATGACCGGCAAATCGGAATGCCGGGCCTCGGCATGTTCTCTCACGGTCTTCAGATCGGCGAGTACTTTTGCCTCACCGTCGCGTTTGGCAAACCGCCCCAGTTCGGCGTCCGGCGCGTTGGTCAGGCCGTGGCCGCGATGGTCGAAGCCGTAGACATGGTAGCCGCGCGCGGCTAGGAATTCGGCCAACTCGATATAGCGGAGGGAATGCTCTGCGAGGCCGTGGCTGAGCAGGAAGATCGCCCTGGCGGCGCCGTGCGCCGGCTCGTGGCGCGCACCGATCTTCGCCCCGGTCGGGCTATCCAGCGTGAATGCATGTTGATAAGTCATGCGTCGAATACGCCTTTCGAATATACTGGCTCGCTATCTGAATGCAGGCATCGAAAAAAGCAAGCTTCGTCAATAGGTTGCACTTCGGTTGCAGAAAGATTCGGTTGCAAGCAGAATCCGGCTTGAATTTATCCCCTATATGTATTTAGAATGTACGCGTTATGTTCACGTTCGCATTAGGAGATTGCGATGTTTACAAGGGCAGGGAATGGCGCATTCTTGACTAGATTTGGCATGTTTTTGACGATTTTATGTATACTTTCCTTGCCTTTTGCGGCGAAATCGGCGGAAATGGTGTCGCCAGTGAGCAAAGAGCGGAAATCGAGCGACCCCGAGAGGGCGAAAACCAAGCTGATCCTCGGTGTCTCATGGCAGCCGGGCTTCTGCGAAACGAGCCCCAAAACCCCTGAGTGTACCGGCCAGACCGCCGACCGCGTGGACGCGCGGCTTTTTTCGCTCAACGGCCTTTGGAAATCGCGCAAGACCTATTGTGGTGTCGATGGTGCGGTCAAGGAACAGGACAAGAAGAAGAACTGGCTCGACATGCCGGAGCTTTCCCTTGATGAAGGCGTCCAGCTTGAACTCGCGAAGGCGATGCCAGGCGTTGCCTCTGGTTTCGACCGCCACCAGTGGATCAAACATGGCACCTGCTCGGGCTACGTGGCGGACGAATATTACGGCAAGGCACTCAAGCTGCTCGCGGCGCTCAATAGGTCGGAAGTTCAGTCGTTGTTCGAGGACAACCTTGGGGCTGCGCTTGATGAAGTCAAGGTGAAGGCGGCCTTCGAGGCTGCGTTCGGCGCGGGTGCCGGCGACAAGGTGAAGATGCGGTGCCGCAAGGATGGCGATCGCCGGATCATCACGGGGTTGACCATCGGTCTCGGCGAACTGGGCGACGGAACGGATGATCTCGCATCTTTGATCACTGCTGCCGGCAAGACCAAGTTCGGCTGTGCCGAGGGCGTGGTAGACGAAGCGGGACTGCAGTAAATTACGCGAAGGCCCGTTCGCGGGCCTTCAACGTGATTGCTCCCCGGGGATTAATCGCATAAAGACGGACAAAATCTCCATCAGATCCGTCTTTCGAGGAATCCAAGCATATGGCTCGCCAATATATCTATCACATGTCGGAGCTCACCAAAGCTTACGGCGCCAAGAAAATTCTGGAGAATGTCAACCTCTCCTTCTACCCGGATGCCAAGATCGGTATCCTCGGCCCGAACGGCGCCGGTAAGTCGACCGTGCTCAAGATCATGGCCGGTCTCGACAAGGAGTGGCAGGGTGAGGCCTGGCTGTCGGAAGGCGCGACGCTCGGCTATCTGCCGCAGGAGCCGCAGCTCGATGGAACCAAGACTGTTCGCGAAAACGTCATGGAAGGCGTGGCCGACAAGACCGCCATCCTCGAGCGCTACAACGAATTGATGATGAACTATTCCGACGAGACCGCCGACGAGGGCGCCAAACTCCAAGATGTCATCGACAGCCAGAATCTCTGGGATCTGGATTCACAGGTCGAGATGGCCATGGCGGCACTCGGATGCCCGCCTGCCGATAGCGAGGTGACCAGCCTATCGGGTGGTGAAAAGCGCCGCGTCGCACTCTGCAAGCTGCTGCTGTCCAAGCCCGACCTGTTGCTGCTCGACGAACCGACCAACCATCTCGACGCCGAGACCATCGTCTGGCTGGAAAAGCATCTGCGCGACTATCAGGGTTCGGTCGTGATGATCACCCACGATCGCTACTTCCTTGACAATGTTACCGGCTGGATCCTTGAACTCGACCGTGGCCGCGGCATTCCCTATGAGGGCAACTACACGGCCTATCTTGAGAAGAAGGCCAAACGCCTGGCACAGGAAGGCCGCGAAGAGGCCTCGCGCGAGAAGGCGGTTTCACGCGAAAAGGACTGGATCAAGTCCAGCCCCAAGGCCCGCCAGACGAAGTCCAAGGCGCGTATCAAGGCGTATGACGAGTTGGTGGAGGCAGCGGCCGGTCGTCGTCCTAGTGACGCGCAGATCGTCATTCCGATCGCGGAACGGCTCGGCGGCGTGGTTATCGAAATCGAGGGCATCAGCAAGGGATATGATGGTACGACCTTGATCGATGACCTGAGCTTCAAGCTGCCGCCTGGCGGCATTGTCGGCGTCATCGGACCGAACGGCGCCGGCAAATCGACGCTGTTTCGCATGATTACCGGCCAGGAAACTCCCGATTCGGGCAGCATCCGCATCGGCGACACGGTGAAGCTCTCCTATGTCGATCAGAGCCGCGATGCGCTGGCCGCCGACAAGAATGTCTGGGAAGAGATTTCCGGCGGCACCGACATCGTCAAGCTCGGCAAGTTCGAAATGAACTCGCGCGCCTATTGTGGCGCCTTCAATTTCAAGGGCGCGGACCAGCAGCAGAAGGTGGGAACGCTGTCGGGCGGTCAGCGCAACCGCGTCCATCTCGCCAAGATGCTGAAGTCGGGCGGCAATGTCCTGCTGCTCGACGAACCGACCAACGACCTCGATACCGAGACGCTGGGGGCGCTGGAGGATGCACTCGAGAACTACGCCGGTTGCGCCGTCATCATCAGCCACGATCGCATGTTCCTCGACCGTCTCGCCACCCATATGCTCGCCTTCGAGGGCGATGGCCATGTCGAATGGTTCGAGGGCAATTTCGAGGACTATGAGAATGACAAGGCGCGCCGCGAGGAAAACGGATCGCTCAACAGCCAGAAGCGTGTGGCGCACAGGCGCCTGACGCGCTGACGACATCGCTCGCACCCTTTGCATGCAGGCGCCCGCTGGTCTGGACCGGCGGGCGCTTTTTTTGCACCAAGAACGACAAACCCGGTGCTGGAGGACACCGGGCTTGGCGCAGGGAGGGGATCAGTTGTCTTTGATCGTCTGACTTTGGAGCGCCGTGTTGCAGGGGTCGGGCGGCCCGTGTTCGGTGCCTGGGCGGGAGGAGAACCTCAGGCACCTGATGTCATCGGATCAGGTCATCAGATCAATCGCAGATGCGGACCTTCTTGATGTAGACATTGCCCCAATCGTCGTAGCGCTTGATCTTCTTGACGAAGCAGTAGTCGTCATAGTCGTGGTAGCGCGGGGATACGACGACCACGCCCCAATGATGGCGGTTGTGCCAGCCGTGATGACGATGACGCCAGCCGGCTTCAGCGGTGGCAGCGAGCGAGACGGTGGCGACGAGGGCGGCGAGGCCGCCGATGATGAACTTTTTCATGATGGTTGTCCTTGTGGGTTCTGTTGGGTTGAAGTGCTGGGTGCAGTCTTCTTCGTTTCTTTGTGGATGATGTCTCTCATCCGTTGATGATGTTTTCCCACATCCCCGCCGACGCCGCTGTTTCCACGGGAACAGGACTTCCGCGCCCTTTACTCCTGTACTGAAAGCGGCAATCTATTTTCCGCTTGCGTCTTCACCCTTCGTCATATAAAGATATCTTTATATCTTGATTGGATGAGACGTAATGGTAAAGCCGGGTTTCTCGTTGAACAAACTGGTCGATATCCTCAAGGCATCGGCCGAGCCGACCCGGATGCGGCTCCTCGTGCTTCTCTCCTCCGGCGACCTGACCGTCAGCGACCTCACGGAAATTCTGAGCCAGTCGCAGCCGCGCATTTCCCGCCATCTCAAGCTTCTCTCGGAAGCCGGTCTCATCGAGCGCTATCAGGAGGGTGCCTGGGCCTGGTTCCGCCTGAGGCGCGAGGGCGAAGCTGCCGGTCTTGCGCGTAAGCTCGTCGAGGAAGCGTCGCATGCCGACGCGGTCATCACCCGCGATCAGGGCCGCCTCGCCCAGGTTCGCGCTGCGCGCGCCGAAAAGGCGATGGCCTATTTCAGCCGCAACGCGGTGGGCTGGGACAATATCCGCAAGCTGCATATCAGCGAGGAAAAGGTCGAGACGGCGCTGCGCGACATGGTCGGCGACCAACCGGTGGATTCGCTCCTCGATCTCGGCACCGGCACCGGGCGCCTGCTGCAGCTTTTCGAGGGCATCTACCGCCACGGCATGGGTATCGATGCCAGCCGTGAAATGCTGGCCGTGGCGCGCGCCAATCTGGAGAAATCCGGCATTTCCAAGGCTTCGATCCGGCAGGGTGACATTTTCAACCTGCCGCTGGAAAACGGCGGCTATGACCTCGTCACCATCCACCAGGTGCTGCATTACCTCGAGGATCCGCACCTCGCCATATCGGAAGCAGCCCGCATGGTCCGGCCGGGCGGCAGGCTGGTGATTGTCGATTTCGCCCCACACGGCATCGATTCACTGCGCGGTGAGCACTTGCATGCGCGCCTTGGGTTTTCACATCAGATGATGGCCGACTGGCTCGAACAGGCCGGGCTCGAGGTCGTCAAGACGCGGGACCTCGAACCGGAAAGCGGAGCGGAGGCACTGACAGTGACAATCTGGCTGGCGCGTGATCGCCGTATCGAGATGGCCGACGAGCAGCCGGCGCCGAAAATTGCCAGCAGGAGAGTCTGAGATGCAGGGACAAGACACCAAGGCAAACCGTCCCCGGCTCTCGTTCGAGTTCTTCCCGCCCAAGAGCGACGAGATGGAAGTCCAACTTTGGAAGGCCGTGGAGGAATTGAAGATCTGGAATCCGGATTTCGTGTCGGTGACCTATGGGGCAGGGGGCAGCACCCGTGATACCACGCTCGACGCCGTGTCGCGGATGATCAACGAGGCGGGGCTGGCCGCGGCGTCGCACCTGACCTGCGTCGGGGCGACGCGGGAAGAGGTGCATGCGACGGTGGCGGAGTTCCGTGCCGCCGGTGTCCGCCATTTCGTGGCGCTACGCGGCGATCCGCATGGCGGCATCGGCACGGCCTATACGCCGTTTCCCGGCGGCTATGCCAATGGCGCCGAGTTGACCGCTGGTCTCAGCGCGCTGGGCGGTCTGGAGATTTCGGTTTCGGCCTATCCTGAAAAACATCCCGAAAGCCGGGATAATGCTGCCGATATCGACATGCTCAAGCAGAAGGCCGATAACGGCGCAACGAGGGCGCTGACGCAGTTCTTCTTCGATAATGACGATTTTGCGCGCTATCTCGATCGTGTGGGCGCCGCCGGCATCACCATTCCTGTCGTGCCGGGCATCCTGCCGATCCAGAATCTGGCGCAGGTCAAGCGCTTCGCAAGGCTTTGTGGTGCGACTGTGCCGGGCTTCGTCGACGACGCCCTTGCGGCGTTCGAAGAGCAGCCCGAGGAAAGGGCAAAGCGCGCCGCCGAGCTCGCCGCCCGCCAGGTCGAGGGCCTTAAGGCCATGGGGATCAATGAGTTCCACTTCTACACGATGAACCGCTCGCCGCTGGTCTCGTCCGTGTTGGAGCTTTCTGGCTTTTCCCGCAATTCGGCACGGGTAGCTAGCCAGGCGGCTTGAAGAGAATATTAGTGGAGACAAACAAAAAGGGCGCCGGGAGTGGCCGACGCCCTTTTCTTGAATTCGTTTCCGGACGCTGAACGCTCCGGATCATGCAGCCATCAGATGAATAACATCAGCGCCACAAAGGCGAAGGCTGCGCCCACCAACACGGCATTGAAGGAATTTGTAAGCCCCATGATGGCCTCCTCGTTCAGTGTTGACGAGGGATATTAGGGACATTTCTTAACCAATGAAAAGCGGTTTCTATGCTGCGCCGCAGCGCGATTGTGGAAAAATGATGACAGGCGACAGCCCAATGGCATGAATTTTTTGCGCTTTTGCCCGATAGATGTTTTTTTACCACGAGGGCTCCGTGGTTAATGTTTTGCCGCCTCACTTAACGGCAGTCGACCTGACATAGATCAAGTTTTTGAACCCGGGCGCAATTTCTTGATTCTGGCGACGCGCCTGCCGTCAGTTAGTCGCGGCCGCATGCGAAATCCAAATTCACGACTCAGAGCGCGCCGAGTAGCGCTTGCGTCGCCCAGCCGTCGGCCGGCAGGCCGAGCCGCTGCTGTTCCTTCTGGATCGCGACGCGTGTCCCGCCACCCAGGATGCCGTCGATCTTGCCGACATCATGACCCAGCGCCTGCAGCTTTTCCTGCAGCACCTTCATTTCATCGGGGGAAAGCCCAGCCTCGGGATTGCCCTTGTCGTAGGGCGCAGCGCCGGCGAGCCGGGTAGCGAAATAGGCAGCCGATGTCGTGTAGATGAACGACTGGTTCCATTCGAGGTAGATGCCGAAATTCGGATATGTGAGGAAGGCCGGACCCTTGCGGCCCTGCGGCAGTGTGAGCGATGCCTTGAGATGGCCGAAGCTGGTATTGCCGTCGCGTGGGGCCACGCCGAGGGCAAACCATTCCGCTGCGGTGAGGGGGCCGCCCAAGCCGGTTTTCTCGTAGGGCAAGCCGTCGGGTATCGTCACTTCCTGGATCCATGGTTCGCCGCGATTGAAGCCGAGGTTCTGGATGAAGCGGGCGGCGGTGAGGATCACGTCCTCTTCGCTGTCCTTCAGGTTCACGTGCCCGTCGCCATTGCCATCGGTGCCGAACTTGATGATGTCCTTCGGCTGCATCTGCACCTGACCGATCTCGCCGGCCCAAGCGCCCACGCTGGCCTGGGGATTGAGGTCGCCATGCTGCACCATTTCGATGAGTGCGATCAGCTGCGGGCGGAACAATTCCGGCCGGCGACAATCATGCGCCAGCGAAACAAGTGCGTCGCGGGTGCTGAAATCGCCCTGCACGGCGCCGAAATCGGTTTCCATGGCCCAGAAGGCGGTGATCACGGGTGCGGGCACGCCATATTCGGCTTCCGCCCTGGCGAAGGTATCCGCATATTCCTTGATTTTCTGCCGGCCGATGTCGAGCCGCGCCTGACTGACGGTGCGCTTGGAGAATTCGAGGAAGGTCTGGCGGAACACGCCCTGGCCGCGATCGCGGCTGAGAACCTTCTTGTCGATCCGGGCGCCGGCAAGCGCCTCGTCGGCGGCGGATGCCGGAACGCCTAGCGCCATGGCCTCGGCCTTGACGCCTTCCAGAAACGCACCGAGATCGCCTCCGCAGGCGGGTTTTTCAGCCGGGGGCTGGGTCCGGGCATGAGCTGCGGGGGAGGCAAGAAGAGCAAGGGCGAACAGGGCGGTAGCGGCTGTCGATCGCAGCATGGAAGACCTTCCGGAATTGGCTTTACGGGCGAGCAAGCTTTTCCAGAAGATTGCGGCAGATGCAAGTCTTCGTTGCGCCTTATGTCAGGGTTTGGGCGCACATATTCATGCGCGCTCAGCTACCCGCAGATGAGGACTTCAACCAGTTCTGCCAATTCTTGCGCGAGCCGGCAAAGACGTTGATATCCGTGTCGCCCTTGATCCCGGGAATGTTGCCGGTCGATGTGTATTGCCAGAAGGCCCAGCGGTCACGATCATAGACTTTCGAGGGATGCTCCGCCACCGCGCGGAGCCAGAAATGGTAATCGTTGAACTCGCCGACCAGGATATCGCGGTGGAAATCCACCGATGTATAGATGATCGGCCGCTTGCCGTAATACGCCTCGAGGCGGTCCATGAACTTCTTGAGTTCGTAGACGGCCGTGACCTTCGACGGACGATATTTGCAGGTCTTGGACGTGCCGTTCCACTCGACGTCCAGGACGGGAGGCAGATAGACCGCGCTCTTCGGCACGTTCTGGATGAACCAGTCGGCCTGTTGGTCGGCCGTCGAGCAGAAATAATAGAAGTGATAGGGTGCATAGGGCATTCTGGCCGCCTTGGCGCCGCGCCAGTTGTCGCCGAACTTGTTGTCGACGCGGTCCTTGCCCTCGGTCGCCTTGATGAAGACGAAGGAAACGCCGGAATCGCGCGCTGCCACCCAGTCGATGTCGCCATTCCATTTCGAAACGTCGACGCCATGGATCGGATGATGCTGCGGTGTGACCTTGCCGAAATCTTGGGGATCGCCGTCTTTGAATTTGGGGGAAATGGATGAGGTCTCGACCAGGTCATATTCCGTGGTCGAGCATGATGCCAACGCCAAAAGCAGAGGCAGGACAGCCAGTGCGATGAACCGCATTGTTCCCCCTGGGATACGCAACAAACATTGCCTCCTGAGCCCGCGCACCTGTCGCAATGCCTGTTTTCGGAAGCCTGAACCTCCGTTGTTCCATATCATCGTAAAAAATGGGTTAGTTTCAAGCGGAATTTGGCACAGAAGCCTTGCGTGACGCTCCCGGATGGCAATTTTCGATCAATTGCGCCGGATTATCGCCAACCAGGCATAGCCGCGAGCGTGCTGGATGAAGGTGAGCGAGTAGGGACCACCCTCGATTGCCGCGCGCAATACCGATTCGAAATCGGCGCGCGGCGTGACGTGGAATTGCTTCAGCCAGCCACGCAGCAACCCGCCGAACCATCGCGGCAGGCGCTCCTGCTGGCCGAAATCGGCGATGTGGAGCGAGCCGCCGGGGTTGAGTGCCGTGAGCGATGCGGCCACCGTTTTTTCCCATTCCGGGATCATCGACAGCGCATAGGAAATCATGATGCAGTCGAAGCCCTGCACGCCCAGATCGGCGGGTGAGAAGTTCGTGGCATCGAGACGTTTCAATACCGGTTCGGTCGGTTGGCCGGAGAGATTCTTGCGCGCCGTTGCGAGCATTTCGGCGGATATGTCGAGACCGAAAAGCCGCGCGTCGGGATAATGATTTGCGGCGACCGCCAGATTGCGGCCCGTGCCGCAGCCGACTTCGAGCAGGCTCTGGCCGTTCGAGAGGTCGAGCCCGAGGATCAGCCGGTCGCGGCCGAGAAGATAGTATTTTCGGGTGACATCGTAGAAATGCCGCTGACGACGGTAGACCCGGTCCATCAGCCGTGAATGCCCGTTGCCGTCCAGAAGCGAGGCGTCATTCATGGCGCGAGCTCATAGATGTGGAAGCCGCCATAGATCGCCGAGCGGTCCATCCGGTTGAGTTCGACCGAGCGATCGCGCAGATAGGTCCAGCGCCCCTCGATGTCGGGTGCGAGCCGGCCCGCGATGATGCTTTTTTCGGCGGCGGTGCGGAAGATCACGCGTGCGCCTGTGCGCGCCGTCCGGGTGATCTCGCGCCAGAGATTGTTCAGTTGGTCGTCGGTCATCCAATCCTGGGCGTCGAGCAGCACGTAACGGTCCATCGACTGGTCCGCCTTGGCGCCGAGCATGGCACCGAAATCGGCGTGATGCATCGTGACGCGATCGACATTCTGCCTGATCGGCTGGTAATTGGCGAGCGCGAGATAGGGCGGAAGCTTGCCTTCCTCCGGCGTCGGATAGCGGCGGGCGAATGCCTGCCAGGCAAAGTAGTTGTCGTTGAGCGGGAAGTGGCAGGCGAGCTTTTCCACCCGCTCGCGCAGCACGCCGGCCAGCGTCTTCTCTTCGGTCAGGCTCGCGAGTTCATCGAACTGGCGCGGCGGAATGCCGAGGCCGAAGAGCGAGCTTTTGCGCGCCGTGATCCAACGGACGACCTTGCGATCGAAGACCGGTGCGATCTTGCGGTCGAAGAATTCCCGCTGCTCTTCCAGCGTCCGCGCTTCCATCAATTCGGCCAGATCGATGCCGTAGAAGCGGGCGGCCATGTGGCTCGCGCCGATGAAGCGGCCCAGCAACCCCGTGCGGTAGAAATTGCCGTTGAACACATCGATGCGCTTCTTGCCGTTCAGGCGGCGTTTTTCCCAATAGCGGCGGCTGGCAAAATCGAGATGCGGCGCGATGAACTTGAAATAGGCCTTGCTGTTGGCCGGCTCGTTGGCGATGCCGAAGAAGCGCATCACGTCAGGATGGCTCGGCAGATGCGCGAAGGCCGCGATCTTCAGCCGGTTGAGCGCGATGTGGCTGGCATTGAGATCGGCCACGTCGATCGATGCGGGCCCCTCGGCGAGGTAGGTCAGCATGTTGCAGCCGCCCGATGCGATCGTCGCAACCCGATGATGAGCCTCCAACTGCATGGCCGTGAGATCGACCTCCGGATCTTCCCAGATCTGGGGGTAGACGAGGCCCGAGAACATCAGGCCGAAAAGCCGTTCCGAAACGCCGTCGAAGCTGAGTGGCTTGTGCTGCAGAAGCGCGCCCTTGAGCCGCTCGTCCAGACCGAATCTCTTCCTGCGCACCGTCTCAGCCATGCCAGTCTCCCGAAAATTGCGTTCGAGCGGGCAATATTATGATTCAACGAAGCTTTGATGACAGTTCCTGTGGAGTAAACCGGAAGTTCCGCAACTGATCCAGAATCGAACAAGGAAAAATTAAGGATTGCCGATTAGCGTGAAGTCATATCGCAGGAGCGGCTAACATGATGTTACGAGCTTTTCTGCCAGGAATCGCCCAACGATATGCAATCGTTGGCCTGGCACTGGGAACTCTTTTACCCATTTTCGGACTGCTGTCCGAAACCGTACTCGCGGACCGGAGTCTACAGGTCCAATTCCGCCTTGACGATCCGTTTCATGCGCTTTTGTTCGTGACGCCCCTTTTCGCGAGCATTGCGTTTTACTGGTTCGGTTTCGTCAAGGCGGATCTCCTCGAGAAGCTCAGGGTACGTGAGAAGGTTGAGCGGCGCCTGCTGCATCTGTCGCTGCATGACAGGCTGACCGGCCTGCCCAACCGGATGGCACTCGAGAAAGAGATACTCGACTACGTCTCTGCCCGCGCCAAGGGCCGTTTGCGGCCCGCCGTGATGCTGCTCGACCTCGACAAGTTCAAGCATGTCAACGATACGCTCGGGCACGACGCGGGCGACGAGCTGCTCTGCATATTCTCGCAACGGATTGTCAGTTCCCTCGGCCCCCTGGCGCGGCTCTTCCGCCTTGGTGGCGACGAATTCGTCATCAGTATTGCCGGTTCGCCTGACGAAGCCGACGTCGAGAGGTTGTGCCGGTCGATCCACACCGAGGTCAGCGCTCCATTCGAGCTGAAGTCAGGCAAGGCCATCATCGGCGTCTCCGTCGGCATCTCGTTCATGGAAGACAGTGATCTTGCCATGGCCGACGTCATGAAGCGTGCCGATCTGGCACTCTACGCCGCCAAGGAAATCTCCGGTTCTTCCCACATCTTCCACAGCGCACCGCTCGCCGAGGACATGCTGGAGCGCATGCGGGTGGAGCAGGAGATCGCTGGCGGCCTGGTCCGTGGCGAATTCTTCCTGGAATACCAGCCCATCGTCAGCGCCTCGTCGCGTGAGCTGAGGGCCTTCGAAGCGCTTGTGCGCTGGAAGCACCCTGTTCGCGGCGTGCTGACGCCTGAGGATTTCCTGTCGATCGCCGAACGGTCGGGTCATATCATGGCGCTCGGCAAGTTCGTCGTCGGTCGCGCCATCGAGGATGCGAGCCGCTGGCCGCAGACCATCGGCGTCGCGGTCAATGTTACCGGCGACGAATTCCGGGATCCGCATTTCACGGACCATATCCGCACGGCACTGGAAATCCATGCCTTTGAGCCGTCCCGGCTGACGATCGAGATCACCGAGTCGATTTTCACCGTCGATATCGCCATTGTCCGCAAGGGCCTTGCCGAACTGCGCGATATCGGCGTGCTGGTGGCAATCGACGATTTCGGTGTCGGCTTCTCCTCGATCAATCATCTCAAGGAATTCCCCGTCGATCGTCTCAAGGTCGACCGGTCTTTCACCAAGGACGTGCTTAGCGGCGGGCGCGAGACCGAACTGGTGGATATCATCCTCAAGCTTGGCCGGATCTTCAACGTCCGGACGACGATAGAGGGCATCGAAAACGAAGACCAGCTCGAACTCGTCCGCGCGCTCGGCGCGGGCGATGTCCAGGGCTATCTGATCTCCCGGCCGGTTCCGGCCAATACTGTGATTGCCATGGTCGCAAGGCCAGGTAACGACGACCTGAGCGGGCCCCTACGCATCAGTGCCTGATCCCTAATATCCCCAAAGATCAGGGGAGGAAGTGCTTTTTGCACTTCCTCCTCGTCGCATTTCTACGTCCCGTCAGCTAATAAAAACAAAAACAAGAAGGAGCGGCGGCATGCGCATTATCGGCAGGATCTTGAAATGGCTCGGGCTTCTTGTCGCCGCCGCGGTGGTCGTTGCCCTGGGCTGGCTCTATTTCCTGCCGCCGGAACTGCTTCGCGTCGGCACGGCCTATGCCGCCAAGATCGTCTGTTCCAACGTCTTCATCGCCAGCCGTGACCCGCAAGAAGTTCTCGCTGACGATGTGCAGGCGCCCGGTCATCCGCTGCTCAAATATGTGTCGGTGGCGCGCGAGGACGATCACGTCACGGCCAAGGTCTTCGGCTTCGTCGCTGAACAGACCGCGCTCAGCCGACCGGGTCTCGGATGCGCCGTGGTGGCCGATGGTAACATCGACGCCGCGCGAAAGGTAGCGCTTGCCGAAGTGCCGTCGACGGATCTCTCCGATCTCGAATGGCCGCTCGGCGACCAGGTCAGCCGTCCGACGAGCGATGGGGTCAAAGCCATCATCGCTGATGAGACACTGGCCGGGCCTGACATGCGGGCGATCGTCGTGGTCAAGGATGGCCGGATCATCGCCGAGCGCTATGGCGAGGGTTTCGATGCCGATACGCCGCTGATGGGCTGGTCTATGACCAAGACCGTAACGGCGGCTCTGGTCGCGTCCCGAATCGCCGAGGGCAAGCTTGCCTACGATCAGGACAAGCTCTTTGCCGGATGGACCGACGATCGGGCGAAGATCAAGGTGAGCGATCTCCTGGCCATGCAGAGCGGGCTCGATCTGGAAGAGACCTATGGCGACGTCAACGACGTCACGCGGATGCTTTTCCTCGAGCCAGACCAGGCAAAGTTCGTCGAATCCAAGCCGCTGGAAATGCAGCCGGGCACCAAATTCGAATACACGACCGGGTCGGCGGTGCTCCTCACGCGGCTCTGGATGAGCACCTTTACAGATCAAAGGGAAGCGCTCGCCTATCCGCGCAAGGCGCTGTTCGGGCCGATCGGCATGACGAGTGCAATCATGGAGGCCGACGAAGCCGGCACGTTCTCAGGCGGCTCGCTGATGTATGCGACCGCGCGCGACTGGGCACGGTTCGGATTGCTACTCGCCAACAAGGGTGACTGGAACGGCCAGCAGGTGTTGCCCGCCGATTTTGCCGATCGCGTCGGCACGGCCACGAATGTCTCGGGCGGCGTCTATACCGGCGCGTTGGCCTGGAAACTCGCATCCGGCGATCGCCAGGGCGAGACGTTCAACATCCCGGCTGACACCTATTGGGCGGTCGGTCATGACGGTCAATCGCTCGCAATCGTGCCGTCGGAAAATCTGGTGGTGGTACGGCTGGGCCTGACACCGTCCAAGCTGAAATACCGGCCGCAGGCGCTCTTGGAAAAGATCGTGGAGGCAGCGAGAATCCCGGTGCCGGACCCGGAGCCAGATCCGGGCGTCATTCCTCAATAGGGAAAGGGGAGACTTACTACAGCCCGGCTTCGTCGAGCAGGCCCTTGGCCTTGGCCTGGTAGTAGTAGCCGGTGCGATAGAGCCAGTCGGCCTTCTTCCCGTCCTTGCCGGCAACGATCCACGCGCCGCGCAGATATTTCACGGCGTATTTCAAGTTGGTTTCCGCGTCCAGCAGGCCGTTCGGTGTGCCTACGTAGCCCATGCCCTTGGCCGTGTTGTAGCGGATCTGCATCAGGCCCCAGTTGCCGCTATGGACGGCTGCCGGATTGTAGTTGCTCTCGCGGCGGACGACGTGATGCACGAGGTATTCGGGCACTTCATAAAGTGCGGCGTATTTCGTGATCAGCTGATTGAGATTGGCATTCTTGGTCGAGGTCACGAAGGGATCGAGGCTGCGCGTCTTGGGCTGCACTTCGACCATGGCCGTGGTGGTGGAATTGAGGACTGCCGGTTCCTGGGCGACCGGCTGCATCTGCAGCAGCGCCGGATCGGCGGAAGCAAGCTCGATGTTGCGGGTTTTCGGCTTCTTGGTCTGGTCAAGCGCCACGACGTTATTCTCGATCGCAGCGGCGGCATCATTGGCGACCAGCGGCTTCTGCTGCGGGATCGCATAGGCCATCGCCACCGAGCGGTCGGTTGCCATATCGGCTGGCTGAACCTGAAGGGGAGCACTGTCCGCGCTGGCGAGTGCGGTGGTATCGGTTGCCTGCAACTGCGTCAGCATGGCGATCTCTTCTTGCGAAGGCTTGGACTGGGGCACAACGGAATAAACGGGAGCCGTGCTACAGGAGGCAACCAGAACCATGGCTCCGGTGACCAGACCTACCCGCGTAGCCAGCTTCAGTTTTTGCCGCATTTTTCCGTCCGTGTTTGCCTGCAGTCCGCCAACCGCGCAGGTATGTCTTCACAAATCGTTACGCCCTGATACCTCATTAACTTTTATGCGGCAACCCAGAAAAAGTCATTTTACAACCCGTGGTGGGCGCAAAATGTGGCATTGCGAGGCAGGGTATTGGCGGCATGGCGGCCGCCAATAGTTTAAACTTTATGAATACAGTTGGTTAATGAAAGCTTACCGGAAGCTGTACTTCCGGTAAGAATCCGTTGGAAATGCGGCATTGCACGGCGATCGAGTGGCCTTCAGAGGGGCTTCCAGCTCTGTCCCACATTGGCCATGACCTCGCCGAACCAGGCGGCCGAGGTGTCGAAATGCTTGCCGCCGGCGATGCGTTCGAATTCTATCGTCCTGAGTTTGCCGCCCTTGTCCTCGTCATGGCCGGTGACGCCGGAAACCCGATTGAGCGCGCTATCGACCGCCAGATCGACCATGCCCTGGATGAGTCTGAGGTCGTCGGAATTGGCGGGCGCCGAGCGGGCATAGTAGCCCGACTTCTGCACCATGGCGCGTTCGGCGCCGATCAGTCCGCCGAGATTCTTCGAGAACCAGTTGCCGACATTGATCGTGTCGATCTTCACATGGCCGAAGGCATCGCGCTTGACCTGTTCGCCCGAAGCCTCGCGCTCGGCGACGATCGCATCGAGACCGGCACCTTCCGACACGAAGACGGTGACGAAGCTGTGGTCCTTCATGACCTTCTTCAGGCGCTCGCCTTCTTCCTCGAAATTGAAGTCGATCTCGGGAAGGTAGATGCCGTCGATGCTCTTGAGGTCCGCATTCATCATCAAGCCGTCGACATACTGGTTGCCGCGGGTCTTCTCCATATAGGCCTTGGCGGTTGCCGCCGTCAGCCAACCGCAATGTCGGCCCATGACTTCATGCACGACAAGCGTCTTCGGCGCGGCGCTCTGTTCGTTCGACACATTGTCGAAGAAGTTTGCGCCGACCTCCGCCGCAGTCCAGGCGCCGAGCGATTGCTTGATCGGCACGATGTCGTTGTCCACTGTCTTCGGCAGGCCGACGACCGTGAGGCTGTAGCCATTGGCGCCGAGATAGGCCGCGAGATCCGCCGCCGTCGTATTGGTGTCGTCACCGCCGATCGTATGGAGAATGGTGACGCCATCCTTGGTCAACTGCTCGGCAGCGACGCGCAGCGGGTTCTGGCCTTCCTTGACCAGTCCGCGCTTGATGCAATCGGCGACATTGGTCAGCTTAACGCGGCTGTTGCCGATCGGCGAGCCGCCATGCCTGTGGAGGAGGTGGGACTTTTCGCGCATGTCCCTGGTGATCGAAATCGAGTCGCCGAGCAGCACGCCCTGATAGCCCGATCGGTAGGCGATGATCTCCACATCCGGCGCGACGTCGCTGTATCGTCCGATCAGACCGCCGACGGCGGAAGAGAGACACGGGGCGAGACCCCCGGCGGTCAGCAGGGCGGCTTTTTGTTTTGCCATGATCGAAAATCCTCCAGGCGCTGTGAACCCATTCGCGGGCGAATGGATGAAATAGCCGATCGCATTAGTAAAGTGAAGAAATCATGAAACTCTCCATCATCGGGTTGCGGATTCGGACCGAGAAAAGCTTAACCAGGGCACGGCGAGGTTATGGTTAACCGACTGTTAACCGATCGGCGCTAGGCAGTCGCAACGCTTGCACCTCGGTCGGCGTTTTTCTAAGAGCAAAGGCGGGAGATTCGTTTTTGAGGGAACTTCTCGACCGACAAATCTGTTTTGCGTTCAGATACCCCCATTAGGCCGAGCGCCTGAACCAGGAGATACAAATGAAGAAGACGATTATCGCTGTCGCCGTCGTCTGTGCAGCAGCATTCTCTTTCGGCCCGGCATCTGCGGATACCCTCAAGATCGTCGTGAAGCCGCGGGTTCCCGTGGTGAAGAAGGTCGTGATCCGCCAGCCGTGCTATTACAAGACCGTCAAGGTCTACAAGGCCAACAAGACCGTGATCACCAAGAAGCGCATCTGCCCCTGATCCGGTGAGTGGCTGAATTTTGTGAAGGGCCCGGAAGCCGACGCTCCCGGGCCCATTCCTATTCCGGCTAACGGCGTGTCGGCGGAAACCAATCCTCCGGCGATGCCGCATTACGAAAATTTCATGCTCGCCTTGCCTTGCATTTACCGGCATAATTGTTCAACCTCATACCGTTCCGGTCCTTGAAACCGGAATGATACGAAAGCCGGTCCATATGTCCTTCTGGGAAAAACTGCTCAATGCCGTGACCGAGACCGCCACGAATGTCCTCTCTGGTCTGGTCGAGGCTATCCGAACTATATTCGAAGGTGATCCTGAAACCCGCCGCAAGGTGGCGTTTTCGGTTGCCATCATCGCGCTCTCCGCCAAGATGGCGAAGGCCGACGGCATCGTCACCGAACACGAGATCGACGCCTTCCGGGAAATCTTCCGCTTTCCCGAGTCCGAGGCGCGCAATGTTGCGCGGCTTTATAATCTCGCAAAGCAGGATGTTGCGGGCTACCAGGCCTACGCGGAGAAGCTGTCAGGGCTTTGCAGCATGGGCGGCGAGAATTGCCCGATGCTGGAAAACGTGCTCGACGGCCTGTTCCATATCGCCAAGGCCGATGGCGCGGTGCATGAGAACGAGATGGTCTTCCTCGCCGCGATCGCATCGATCTTCCGCGTTTCCGAGGAACATTTCGAGCGCATCACGGCGCGCCATGTCCATGTCGGCGGCCGCGACCCCTATAAGGTGCTCGGCGTTTCCAGGCACGACGACTTCCCGACCATCCGCCAGCATTATATCAGCCTGGTGCGCGAGCATCATCCCGACCGGCTGACGGCGCGTGGCCTCCCTGCGGGCTTCCACGTGATCGCCAACGACCGGATGGCACGCTTCAACGATGCCTATGCCGCGATCGAAAGAGAGCTCCGCGCCGCATGAGCGCATTTGAGCCGGATCATCCAGGCGCCGAAGTCATCATCTCGCCGAACCATAGCGAGCGCAGAGACGGGCGCAGTCCTGATATCCTGCTGCTCCACTATACCGGGATGGAAAGCGCGCAAGGCGCGCTCGACTGGCTGACGCGGGAAGAGAGCCAGGTCTCCTCGCATTACTTCGTCTTCGAGGATGGCCGTATCGTGCAGCTTGTGCCGGAGACCGGCCGCGCGTGGCACGCCGGCAGGAGCTTCTGGAAAGGCGAGAGCGACATCAACTCCGCCTCGATCGGCATCGAGATCGCCAATGCCGGCCATCCCGGCGGGTTGCCGGATTTCCCCGATGTGCAGATCGCAGCGGTGATAAGGCTCTGTCGCGGCATCATTCAGCGCTGGAGCATCCCGCCGGAACGTGTGCTCGGTCATTCCGACGTTGCGCCGATACGCAAGGTCGACCCGGGCGAGAAGTTCCCATGGAACAGACTGGCTGAGGCTGGCGTCGGCCACTGGGTGGAGCCCGCCGCGGTCACCGGCGGCAGGTTCTTCCAGCGCGGTGACAGCGGCCCACCCGTCGAGGCGCTGCAGGCCATGCTGGCACTCTACGGCTACAACACGCCGGTCAGCGGCGAATTCTGCGACCGGACACACGGCGACGTCGACGCCTTCCAACGCCATTTCCGCCCCGAACGGGTCGACGGGATCGCCGACTTTTCGACGATCGATACGCTGCACCGATTGCTGAAGGCTTTGCCTTCGTCCTGATAGTCCAAGTTGTTATTGTCGCCGACTGCGAATGCCGGTAGTGATCTGCCGTATCCTTTGCAGATTGGCAGGCGTTTCCGGATTTAGAATGGCAATTCTCGGCATAGATCTTGGCACTACAAATTCCCTTATCGGCGTATTCGAAGATGGCAAGGCGCGCCTTGTCAGGAATGCCCATGACAGTTTCCTGACACCGTCGGCGGTCGCCGTGAACAAGGCGGGCGAGATCGTCGTCGGCGCCGGCGCGCGCGAAATGGCACTCGTCGATCCCGACAATGCCGTAATGTCCTTCAAGCGCTGGATGGGCAGCGATCGCGTCGTCAAACTTGGCACAAAGAGTTATCGCGCCGAAGACCTTTCGTCCTTCGTCCTGCGCTCGCTGGTGGATGATTTCCAGGCCCGGCACGGCGGCACGGTGGAGGAGGTCGTCATCTCGTGCCCCGCCTATTTCAACGACATGCAGCGCAAGGCCACGATCCACGCCGCGCAACTCGCCGGATTGAAGGTCGAACGTCTCGTCAACGAGCCCACGGCCGCCGTCCTTGCCTATGGACTGGAGGCACAGGAGGAGGGACAGTTCCTCGTCTTCGACCTCGGCGGCGGCACGTTCGACGTTTCGGTCATGCACAAATATGACGGCGTCTTCGAGATCCGCGCTTCGGCCGGTGACAATTTCCTCGGCGGTGACGATTTCACCGACACGCTCGCGCGGCTTCTCTGCCGCAAGAGCAAGGTCGATACCGCTACGCTGTCGAACATCGATCTCGCGCGGCTGATCCGTGCCGCCGAGGCAGTGAAGGCCGAACTTTCGGCGCGGCCGGGCGTCGATTATCGTATTGCGCTTTCGAGCAGCACGCTTGAGGGCAACGTCACGCGCGAGGAGTTCGAGACCGAATGCGTCGATCTCTTCCGCCGCCTACGTCAGCCGCTTGAACGGGCGCTGAGGGATTCGACGATCGCGCCGGATGAACTCGATGCCGTGGTGCTCGTCGGCGGCGCCACGCGGATGCCCGCGATCCGCCAGATGGTGGCGCGCCTCTTCGGCAAGTTGCCCTTCGTCAACATCAACCCCGACGAGGTGGTCGCCCAGGGCGCGGTGATCCGGGCCGCGCTCAAGGCGCGCTCCGCAGCGGTCGAGGATGTGCTGCTGACCGATGTCTGCCCGTTCACGCTCGGTATCGGCATCAGCCGCGAGCGTCCGGATGGTCGGCGCGAGGATGTCGTGTCGCCGATCATCCAGCGTAACGCCACGGTGCCGATCAGCCGTGTCGAGAGCTACACCACCGTCGAGAACAATCAGTCGATGATCGATCTGCGCGTGTTTCAGGGCGAAAACCTGAAGCCCGAACACAATGTGATGATCGGCAGCCTGATGGTGAAGGTGCCGCCGGGGCCGGCCGGCAAGCAATCGGTCGATGTGCGCTTTACCTACGACCTCAACGGCGCGCTTGAGGTCGAGGCAACCGTGACCTCCACCATGCAGGTCTTCAAGGCGGTTTTTGCCAACAGTTCCGGCATGAGCGAAGTCGAGCTTTCGAAGCGGTTCGCCGAACTCGCCGCGATCAAGCTCGCCCCACGCGACCAGGCCGAGAACAAGGCGTTGATCGCACGCGCCGAACGGCTCTATGCGGAAGCGCTCGATGAGGAGCGTGAGACGATCGCCGATGGTCTCTTGCAATTCAATGCGGTCATCGACGATCAACGCGAGGCCAATCTCGACCGCGCGCGCCGGGAGTTCCGCGAGTTTCTCGACCGATTCGACAGATTCGTCTTCACGCAGAGTTGAGCACGATGGACCTCGATTATCCCTGGTCCATCCTCGGCATCGCCCCGACCGGCGACGGCAAGGCGATCCGCCGCGCCTATGCGGCGAGGCTGAAGGTCACACGGCCGGACGAGGATGCCACCGGCTTCCAGGCACTGGTGGAGGCACGCGATCTTGCGCTGGATCGCAGCCGTTTCATGCCGCAGCGTGCCGACGTGGAGCAGCAGCTTCACGAGCAAACGACTGAGGCGGTCACGGCCCCTGCAGTGCCCGAGCGCTTGGCTCCCGACACGCCACCTGTGCTGGTCGAGGCGCACGCGGGGAACCCGGAGCTTCGCGAAACGCGCTCCGGCGGATCGGATGAGGACATCGGCTATGTGGATGCATCCGAATTGCCTCTGCCGAGTGGAATTGCGGAGGAGGAGCCCGAGCCTGATATCGAGGATCTCCTCGATGCGGTCGGCAAGTCTCATCCCTGGCGTGACCTCAAGGCGCAGTGGGTGGATGTCTTCGACGCTCTCGAACGTGCCAGGCTTGCCGATTATCCCGAGGCGATGTGGCGGGTTGTCAACAAGTTCTCCGCGGATCTTGCCCGTGCGGTCGGCGAACTGCCCGACATCTCTAACTGGGAGGTCGATCCCAGCATCGACGGCAAGCGATTTCTCGGCTCCTATCGCGACATTCTCGCGGATTTCGAGTCCCGCTTCGATTTTCTGCGTCACGACACCGTGCTGTTCGACTATCTCGATGACGCGGATGCGCACGAATTCATCAAGGCGTTGACCTTGGCGGTCGGGCGTGCCCGCATCGAGAAGCCGTTGAATTTGCGTGAGATCAACGTCGAGACCGTCAATTCCGCTTATGTGCAGGCCGCCTGGGCGTGGGACGAGAAGATGCGCGCCTATTATCAGGCCGCGCGTGAGAAGGACAGCTTTCCGAGGGCGTTCTCCTGGCTGGGATTGCTCTTCCCACTGCCTTTCGCTCTCTATTACCGTCTCTACGGGGGGGCCGCGCTTGTCGTCATCCTGTCGGCCGCGAATGACCTTGTTCACGTCATCTGGAAACGAGGCGGCGAGGTCGCGGTCGGGAAGCTGGCGCTGCCGGTCTACCTGATCGTTGCCTTTGCGTTCGCATTCAACTGGCGGCGGATCAGGCTGCATGCGCTGGGGCAGCAGGCAAGGAAGCTGACGGCGAAGGGCTTCGGTTCGAGCGAGATCGTGGAGAAGTTGCGTATCTGGGGGCAGCCGAGTCGCGCCGGTATCGCGGCCGGTGTGGCCGTGATGATCTTGATGGCTGCGGCGAGGGCGTATTTCCGGTGAGCGGGTATCCGTGGACAGTGCTTGGGATGGAGCCCTCGGATGATGAGCGGGCAATTCGACAGGCCTATGCGGCAAGGCTCAAGATTACGCGGCCGGATGAGGATGCTGCGGCGTTCCAGGAACTGCTCGAAGCGCGTGATCTGGCGCTGCGCTTGGGCAAACAAGGTCGTGTTCGTAGTTCAAGCAAGCGTCCGAAACCCAACGCGACATCGACCTCATCCGGCTCCCTCGACGTTAAGAGCGCCGAGAAGGATGGGGCGGTCGGATTGCGTGCAGGCGGCAAGCAAGTGACGTCGGATTCCGTAGTGCTCTTGACACCAGTGCCCGAGTTGGGGATCGACGGCGAGGAGAGGGCGGTCTCGATCGAAGCGCTCTTCCGAAATGTCGATCACGCCTCCACCGACGACGGCCTTAGCAGTAACTGGTTCACCGTTTTCGATGCCATCGAAGGATCCAGCTTCGAACAATATCGGCACCTGATGCGCGAAACGCTGAAACGCCTTCTGTCCGACCTCAGGCGCAGCGGCGCGTCGATTCCCGACCTTGCTACGTGGCAGATAAATCCGGCATCAAAAGTTGGCAGTCCGCTCGGCCGATATCATTCAATTCTGGGCGAATTCGAGCGCCGGTTTAATTTTCTTGAGAACGACAGGGTGTTGCTCGAATATCTCGGTCACGATGACCTTAGGGATATCGTGAACGCACTGACGCTTGCGAGCGGCCGAGATTCGGCTTTCGCTACACAGAAGTGGCCAGACGATCCGGATTTTCCATCCGAAGTGCTGGTACATATGGCATTTGGTCACGACAAGAGGATGTTGTCCTACTACGACGAATGTCGTCGTGAGGGGCACTATCAGATGAATTTCTCGCTCTTGGCGCTCGTGGCGCCGGTTATCTTCGCGATCCATCACCGGTTGAACATTTTCGCCTATGTAGCCGGGGGGTCGATGATAGGGTTCGTCGTCGCGCGCGCCTTGAGCGTCAATGGTGTGATACATCACCTCAGCCCGCTGCTGTTCATCTACTTGTATGGCATGGTCGCCATCGGTCTGGTTTTCACGTGGCGAAGGCTTCGACTGCTCCAGCTACGCAACCTGGCGGAAAACGCACGCCACCAAGGGCGCAGTTCGGCGTGGTTGCAAACCAATATCGCAGCATGGGGTCGACCTAACTGGAATTGGCTGACGCCTCCATTGGTGGTTGTCATATTGTTTGTATCCGTCATGTTCTTCGGGCAAATCTTTGAATCATTTCCGCTGGAGCCTCAATGACCCCCCAATTCCAATTCGCCATCGTCGGACGGGGCATGACCGGATCGGCTGCCGCCCGCCATCTGGCTGAGCAGGTGCCGGGCATGGCGCTGATCGGGCCTGATGAGCCGGAGGTCAAGGCGCCGCATCCCGGCGTCTTCGGCAGCCATTACGACGAGGGCCGCATTACCCGGACCATCGATCCCGACGAGAACTGGGCGCGGCTCGCCAATCGCTCGATCGCGCGCTATCGCGACATCGAGGCGCGGAGTGGCGTGACCTTCTTCGGTGAGAAAGGCTGCCTGGTGGCCGGCCTAACGACCGGTCGTGCCCAGGAACATATGGCCGATGTCAGGCAGAGTGCGGCCAAGCTAGGCGTCGCGACTGTCGATTTCGATGACGAGGGGTTGAGGGCGACATTTCCCTATTTCAATTTCCCCGCTGGTTCGGATGCGGTGTTCGAGGCCACGCATGCGGGCCATATCAGCGCCAGGAACCTCGTTGCCGCGCAAACCAAGTTGACGGAACTTGCCGGTGGTGCCGTGATCCGCGAGGAGGTCGCGGCGATCCATCAGCGCGACGGTCATGTCGAGATCGTCACGGTGGGCGGCGCCACGATGACGGCGGCAAAGGTGCTGGTCGCCACCGGCGGCTTCACCAACCGGCCGGGATTGCTGCCGGAACGGCTCGACCTGACCGTCTATGGCCGGACCGTCGCGTTCTTCGAGGTCGATGCGGAGGAGGCCGCGCGCCTCGCTGCCATGCCGGCGCTGATTTCCAAGCGCGAGGACGTGATGCTAGGCATCTATATGCTGCCGCCGATCCGCTATCCCGATGGCAGGTTCTATCTCAAGATCGGTGGCGATCCGGTCGATATTCCCTTGCTCGAGGAGAGCGACGTCCGTGCCTGGTTCCGGACCGAGGGCGATGCCGATACGCGTGGGCATCTCATCGCCAACATGAACGCGCTGGTGCCTGACCTGAAGGTCGCATCGATCCATACGAGCTCCTGCGTCACCTCCTATACCCCGACTGGATATCCGGCGATCGGCTGGACGTCGGCGCCATCGATTGCCGTCATGGCGGGCGGCTGCGGTGCTGCGGCCAAGAGTTCAGACGAGATCGGCAGGCTGGGCGCGGAATTGCTGCTCCATGGCCGCATCATCGACCAGGCCTATCGCGCGGATTTCACGCCGCAGTTCCTCTGATTGTTTATTTTGGCCGCCTCGGCTTCCCTTCCAGGTCAGGCTGCATTACATGAGCCCTGCCAGTTGGCTGGGCAGCCGCGCTTTGCAAATGCCGAAAGGCTGTGAGGTGAGGAAAGTCCGGGCTCCACGGAAATACGGCGCCGGATAACATCCGGCGGGGGCGACCCCAGGGAAAGTGCCACAGAAAATATTCCACCCGGTTTTCCGGGTAAGGGTGAAAAGGTGGGGTAAGAGCCCACCGCGGATCCGGCAACGGAAACGGCATGGCAAACCCCGCCGGGAGCAAGACCGAATAGGGATGACACGTGCGCGCAAGCGCCAGGGCCGTTTCCGGCCTCGTCATCCGGGTGGGTTGCGTGAGGCGGCGTGCGAGCGTCGTCCCAGATGAATGGCTGCCACGTTCCGGGCAACCGGAGCCATACAGAACCCGGCTTACAGGCCAACTGGCGATTTTCTTCCCTTGATATCAGCAATATTTCAGGCGTGTGGCCAAGTAGGGTGGCGCATGTCCGTGAACCTTTCGTTAAACTTAACAGCTTATGAATATTCCACAGGTCCGACCTGTGAATTGAGCTTTCTCCCATTGACGCCCAAAATTGCCCATGTTATCCCAAATACGTACTGTTCAAGGGCAATGTGAAGCCCGCTTCCCATCAGGTGAAAGCCAGTCAGATCGACTGGCCGGACCCCACGCAATCGCATGGGGAAGCGATAGGTATTTGGGTTTTTTCGAGTGCGTAGCGATCCCGTGTGTCGGGGTCGTCGTCACGGAAGCGGAAGTCTCGCGTTATGTCCCGGTTCCTGTCGAGCGCAACGAACAAGATCGATGCGAAGGGCCGGGTCTCGGTGCCTGCTTCCTTTCGCGCCGTTCTGGTCTCGCTGGGTGTCGAGGAGCTGTACTGCTTCCAGGACTTTCATTTTCCGGCGATCAATATCGGCGGCCCGGATTTGCTCATGCGTTTCGAGCGTCAGCTCGAAAATCTGGACCCGTTCTCGCTGGAGGCAAACAGGATCTCGCTGGTCGTTCACGGCGGCGGGGTCTTCATGCGGCTCGACCAGGAGGGGCGGTTATCGGTGACGGATTTCATCCGGAGCCATACGGGGATAGCCGGAGAAGTGACCTTCGCGGGACGGTCGGATTATTTTCAGTTGTGGCGGCCGGAAGATTTCTCGGCGGCTCAAATGGCGGCAAGAGAAGTGTTGAGGAAACGAGGCCTCAACCCTTCATAGTGCGGGGTAGCGGCGGTATGACGGATCATGGCAGCGAAAGCGATGCCATCGGCGGATCGATCCGGCATATTCCGGTAATGCTGGCCGAGGTGCTCGAGCACCTCGCGCCTGCACCCGGAAAGATCATCCTCGACGGCACTTTTGGGGCAGGCGGGTACACGCGGGGTATCCTCGAACAGGGCGCCGACGTCATTGCGCTCGACCGTGATCCGAACGCGATATCAGGCGGCCAGGCCATGGTCGCGGAATTCTCGCCCAGGCTTTCTCTTCATCACACGAATTTCGGCAGGCTCGACAGCTTCGCACCCGAGGGCGGGCTGGATGGCGTCGTGCTCGATATCGGCGTCTCCTCGATGCAGATCGACGAGGCCGAACGCGGCTTCTCCTTCCAGCGCAACGGGCCGCTCGACATGCGGATGTCGTCGGAGGGCGTGAGTGCCGCCGATGTCGTCAACCGCGCCCGTGTCAACGACCTGATCCGGATTTTCGGCCTGCTTGGCGAAGAGCGTCACGCCGGCCGCATCGCGCGTGCGATCGAAAAGCGCCGTGCCGACAGGAAGTTCGTCACCACGCGCGATCTGGTCAGCGTGATCGAGAAGGTCAACCCGCGCCGCGCCACCGACAAGATCCATCCGGCGACACGCGTCTTCCAGGCGCTGCGCGTCTATGTGAACAACGAACTCGGCGAACTGGTCGATGCGCTGTTTGCCGCCGAGCGCTCGCTCAAGCCGGGCGGGCGGCTTGTCGTCGTCGCCTTTCATTCGCTGGAAGACCGGATCGTCAAGCGCTTCTTCGCCGACCGCTCCGGCCGCGCCTCTGGCTCTCGGTATCTGCCTGAAGTGAGCCAGGCTCCCCAGATATTCGAGCTTGTCACCCGCCAGGCGGTCTCCGCGACAGAGGCGGAAGCGGAGCTCAATCCGCGCGCCCGTTCCGCCAAGCTGCGCGCGGGCATCCGCACGACAGCCAAACCCGGCAAGGCGGACCAGACGATATTCGACCTGCCTCAACTGGCTGATATTGAAAGAATGGGTGGCTGAATGCTGCGTACGCTCGACATCATCCTGATCGTCATCATGACCGCGGTCGCTGCGGTCACCTACACGATCAAGCATCAGGCGGAGCTGAAGCTCGAAGAGGTCAGGAAGCTCGAGGCTGAGATCAAGCTGGAGCGCGACACGATCGACCTGCTTAGGGCCGACTGGGCGCTGCTCACCCAGCCGTCGCGGCTGCAGAAGCTGATCACCTCCTATCAGGGCGAGTTGCAACTGGTGCCGACCGAATCGACCCAACTCACCCAGGCGTCGGAGTTGCCGATGCTGAAGGCCGATCTGCCGGTCTTCGATCCAGCCGACAAGGACAAGGACGGCAAGGTGTCCGAGAAGGAGGCCAAGGCCTATGCCAAGAAGATCGTT
Source organism: Rhizobium sp. LjRoot254 (assembly GCF_964254105.1). NCBI lineage: Bacteria > Pseudomonadati > Pseudomonadota > Alphaproteobacteria > Hyphomicrobiales > Rhizobiaceae > Rhizobium > Rhizobium sp. LjRoot254. Next base: position 1,140,416 of record NZ_CAXUSM020000001.1, read on the forward strand.
GCCGACACTGATGATGTTGCCGACAAGATCAAGACTGGATCGGTGAAACCAGAATGAGCTTTCTCTCTCGCATCATGGTCTTGAAGAGCAAGGCCCATTTCAACACCGGCGCCGGCGGGCGGCTTCCGGGCGCGCCCGATCCGATGATCTTCGAGGGCACACGCAAGGCCACGGGCGGCCAGGCGCGCAATCGCATCGCCATCATGATCGGCGCGTTTACGGTCGTTTACTGCATCATTGGCGGTCGGCTGGTGCAATATGGCATGACGGCGCCGCAGACCGTCGCCTCCATCATGCGGGCGGATAACACCGTCGCCTCGCGGCCGGATATTCTCGACCGCAACGGCGAGATCCTGGCGACCGATGTCAGGACTGTCTCGCTGTTTGCCGAACCGCACAAGATCGTCGATCCGGACGAAGCCGTCGAACTGCTCTCGACCGTGCTGCCGGATATCGACACCAAGGATATCTACCGCAAGCTGACGCATAAATCGCATTTCCAGTGGCTGCGCCGTCAGCTGACGCCGAAGCAGCAGAGCGAAATCCTGGCGCTCGGCATTCCCGGCATCGGCTTCCGCCCGGCCAAGCGTCGCTTCTATCCCAGCGGCCCTGTCGCCGCGCATCTCGTCGGCTATGTCAATATCGACAATCGCGGCGTCGCCGGCATGGAGCGCTATCTCGACATGCAGGGGCTCGCCGATCTGGCCGAACTCGGCATGACGACGGCGAACGCCAAGCTCGAGCCGGTGAAGCTCTCCGTCGATCTGCGGGTCCAGAACATCGTGCACGACGTGCTGGTGACCGGCATGACCAGCTACAAGGCGATCGGCGCCGGTGCTGTGGTGCTCGATGCCAATACCGGCGAAGTGCTGGCGCTTGGCTCGATGCCGGATTTCGACCCCAACAATCCCGCCGACACGATCGACCGCGCGACCAAGAGCGACATGAACCGGGTATCGGGCGGCCTGTTCGAAATGGGCTCGACCTTCAAGGCCTTCACCAGCGCCATGGCGCTCGATTCCGGCAAGGTGTCGATGAACGATACATTCGATGCCCGCCGGCCGCTCTATATCGGCGGCTTCACCATCCACGATTTCCACGCCACGCGGCGTGTTCTCTCGGTCACCGACGTGTTCGTCCATTCCTCCAATATCGGCTCGGCGAAGATGGCCGATGTCGTCGGCATCGAGGGACACAAGGAATTCCTGACCCGGCTCGGCCTGCTGACCCGGCTCGACACCGAGTTGCCTGAAGTCGCCTCGCCCTCACAGCCCAAGGTGTGGAAGAAGATCACCTCGATGACCGTCGCCTTCGGCCACGGCGTATCGACAACGCCATTGCAGACAGCGATGGCGGCCGCGGCATTGATGAATGGCGGCAAGCTTATCCAGCCGTCCTTCCTGCCGCGCACCGTGGAAGAGGCCGACGAAAACGCCGTCATGGTGCTCAAGCCCCAGACCGTCGAGAACATGCGCACGCTGTTCCGCGCCAATGTCGTCGATGGTTCGGGCCGCCGCGCCGACACGCCCGGCCTGCTGGTTGGCGGCAAGACCGGCACCGCCGAAAAGGTGGTGCATGGCCGCTACTCGAACTCCGTGCGTTTCAACGCTTTCCTGGCCGCTTTTCCGATCAACGATCCGAAATACGTCGTGATGGTGGTCATCGACGAGCCAAAGGTCGCGCATCCTGGTTGCGGTGTGACGGCAGGCTGCAATGCCGGCCTCATGGCCGGCGAGATCATTCGCCGCTCGGCGGCCCTGCTCGGCATCAAGCCACGCTTCGGAGCGGACGGAACTGCCTTGCTTGAGTCTTATTGACAGGTAAAAACGAAATCCTGATTCGAACAGGACGAGGGGCAAGGCGCGTATGAAGCTCGGGGACGTGATGGGCGGCGCTTATGCCGGGGTCGCAACGCAGGCTGAAGGCGTCGAGATTTCAGGTATTTCCTCGGACAGCCGTTCGGTGAAGCCGGGCGATCTTTTCTTTGCGCTCGCCGGTATCAAGGCGGATGGCGCGGCCTATGCGCAGGATGCGATGGCGCGAGGTGCAGCCGCCGTCGTGACAGGTCTATCCACAGCTATGTCTGATGCGGCTGTTCCCGTCCTGAAAGTCGACGATCCGCGTCGGCTGCTTGCGATATCCGCTGCGAATCTTTTCAAAGCACAGCCCAGGACGATGGTCGCGGTGACCGGCACGGCCGGCAAGACGTCCGTAGCATCTTTCGTCCGGCAGATATGGGCGCAGGCCGGGCTCGCGGCAGCGCAGATCGGCACGACAGGCGTTATCGCGCCCGACCGCAACGATTACGGTTCGCTGACGACGCCTGATCCGGTGACGCTGCACCGACTGCTGGCCGACCTCGCCAATGAAGGCGTCAGCCATGCCGCGATGGAAGCGTCCAGCCACGGCCTCGACCAGCGCCGCCTCGATGGCGTCAAGCTCGCCGCCGGCGCCTTCACCAATCTCGGCCGCGACCACATGGATTACCATCCGACGGTCGAACATTATTTCCAGAGCAAGATGCGGCTGTTCGATACGCTGCTGCCGAACGGTGCGCCGGCGATCATCTATTCGGACGACGAATGGTCAGGCAAGGCGATCACGGCGGCGAAATCCGCGAGCCTCGACGTCTGCAGCGTGGGCCGCAAGGGTGATTTCCTGTCGCTCAAGCGCGTCGAGCATTTCCGCGACAAGCAGGTCGCCGAGATCCATCATGGCGGCGAGATTTTCGAGGTCCATCTGCCGCTGGCCGGTGATTTCCAGATTGCCAATGCCATCGTCTCGGCAGGCCTCGCCATCGTCACCGGCGTGCCAGCGGCGAAGGCACTGCAGGCCTTGCATCATATACACGGCGCGCCGGGCCGGCTGGAACTGGTGGGCCATACGAAAGATGGCGCGCTCTGCTATGTCGATTATGCCCACAAGCCGGATGCGCTGGAAAAGGTGCTGACTTCCGTCCGCCCCTTCACCACGGGCCGTGTGGTCGTGGTGTTCGGCTGTGGCGGCGATCGCGACAAGGGCAAGCGCCCCATTATGGGCGAGGTCGCGACGCGGCTTGCCGATGTGACGATTGTCACGGACGACAATCCGAGGAGCGAGGTCCCAACGCAGATCCGTTCCGAGATCATCGCCGCAGCCAAGGGTGCGATCGAGATCGGTGACCGCGCCGATGCCATCCGCCAGGCTGTACATATGCTTGGTGCGGGAGACACGTTGATCGTCGCGGGCAAGGGCCATGAAGAGGGCCAGATCATCGGCGACAAGGTCCTGCCATTCTCCGACCATGAGGAAATCAGGAAGGCGCTTGCGGCATGACGGAGTATCTCTGGAAAACGGTCGATATGATCGCGGCCATGGCCGGCCGCCCCATCGGCTCGATGCCGCAAGGTATCACGGGCATTTCCATAGACAGCCGCGACCTCAAGGGCGGTGAAGCGTTCTTCGCGATCAAGGGCGACCGTGTCGACGGGCACGACTTCGCCAATGTGGCGGCCGCCAATGGTGCAGCGCTATTGGTGGTTTCCGAGGCCAAGCTGCCGGCGCTCGGCCGGATCACCACGCCGTTGATCGTCGTCGCCGATGTGCTCGATGCGATGGAGAAGCTCGGCCATGCCGCGCGGCAGCGGACGAGCGCCAAGATCATCGCGGTTACGGGCTCGGTCGGCAAGACCACGACCAAGGAGATGCTGCGCCAGGTTCTGTCGGCATGCGGCGGCGTGCATTACTCCCCCGCGTCCTTCAACAATCATTGGGGCGTGCCGCTGACATTGTCGCGGCTGCCGGAGAATGCCGATTTCGGCGTCTTCGAGATCGGCATGAACCATCCCGACGAGATCCGGCCGCTGGTCAGGATGGTCGAGCCGCATATCGCCATCGTCACCACGATCGCCGCCGCCCATCTCGGCAATTTCCGCAATATCGAGGAAATCGCCGCTGCGAAGGCCGAGATATTCGAGGGCGTCGTGGCGGATGGCCATGTGCTGCTCAACCGCGACAACAGCCAGTTCGATTATCTCGAAACCGTCGCAGCGGCCTGCCGCATCGCCAATATCCATTCCTTCGGCGTCAGCGCCAAGGCCGATTTCCGGCTGGTCGATTATCAATCCGAGGGCGACAGCGCGACATTCTGGGCCGTGATCGGCGGTCGCACCGTCGAGGTTAGCCTCAAGGCACCGGGCAAGCACATCGCGGAGAATGCGGTGGCGGTGCTGGCCGCGAGCTATCTCGCCGGCGCTGATCTCGACACGGTCGTTGCGGCCTTCAGCGATGTTGCTGCCGCCAAGGGGCGCGGCCAGCGCATTCATCTCAGAGCGCCGGGCGGGACCTTCACGCTGATCGACGAAAGCTATAACGCCAATCCGGCCTCCATGCGTGCGGCAATCGCGCTTCTGGAGGCGGCGCGGCCGGGCGAGGGCGGGCGCAGGATCGCCGTCCTCGGCGACATGCTGGAGATGGGCGAGCATTCCGCCGAAGTCCATGCCGGGCTCGCGGCACCCCTGCAGGCAGCAGGGATCACCGACATCTGGCTCGCGGGCACCGATATGGCCTATTTGCGCGATGCGCTTGGCGAGGCCCCTCAGACAGTGTATCGCCAGAACACGGACGAGCTTGCGGCCTACATACTCGAGAATATCAGGCCGGGCGACGTGCTGATGGTCAAGTCTTCGAAGGGAACGGGCTTCGGCCGGATCGTCTCGGCGCTGACGACGAATTTTCCGGCTGCTGGCGCGGCCTAACGGGACTTTAGGGGACGATTGATGTTTTTGTGGCTGGTGGAATTCTCGGATCATCTGCAGATCTTCAATCTGTTCCGGTACATCACCTTCCGGGCCGGTGCCGCCCTTTTCACCTCCGCCCTCATCGTCTTCTTCTTCGGCCCGCGTATGATCGACTCGCTCAGGGTCCGGCAGGGCAAGGGCCAGCCGATCCGTGCCGATGGCCCCCAGACGCATCTCAAGAAAGCGGGCACGCCGACGATGGGCGGGCTGATGATCCTCGTCGCGGTGGTGATTTCGTCGCTGCTCTGGGCCGATCTCGGCAATGTCTACGTCGTCTCCTGCCTTCTGGTGATGCTCGGCTTCGGCCTGATCGGCTTTTATGACGATTATCTCAAGGTGACCAAGCAGACCACGGCCGGGTTTGGGGGTAAATGGCGACTGCTCGTGGAAGCCGTGATCGCAGCCGTTGCGGTCTATTTCATGATGAGAACGGCAATGGCTGCCGGCCAGCCGGGCTCGACAATCGGCACTTCCGTCGCCTTTCCGTTCTTCAAGGACCTGTTGCTCAATCTCGGCTATTTCTTCGTGATTTTCGGCGCTTTCGTCATCGTGGCGGCTGGCAATGCCGTGAACTTCACCGATGGACTGGATGGCCTCGCCATCGTGCCCGTAATGATCGCATCCGCGTCGTTTGGCGTGATCGCCTATCTCGCCGGCAACGCCGTGTTTTCGAATTACCTGCAGATCAATTTCGTGCCCGGTACAGGCGAGTTGACGGTGATCGTCGCGACGGTGATCGGGGCAGGCCTCGGCTTCCTGTGGTTCAACGCGCCACCCGCCGCCATCTTCATGGGCGATACGGGTTCGCTCTCGCTCGGCGGCCTGATCGGTTCGGTCGCGGTTGCCACCAAGCATGAGATCGTCATGGCGATCATCGGCGGCGTCTTCGTGATGGAGACACTTTCGGTCATCATCCAGGTCGGCAGCTTCAAGCTCACGGGAAAACGCGTCTTCCTGATGGCGCCGATCCACCACCATTTCGAAAAGAAGGGCTGGACCGAAAGCCAGGTCGTGATCCGCTTCTGGATCATTTCCGTCATCCTCGCCCTGATTGGCCTCGCCACGCTCAAGATCCGGTGAGGCTGCCATGATTGTTACGTCCTTCAAGGGGAAAAAGGTCGCGTTGTTCGGCCTGGGTGGTTCAGGACTCGCGACAGCTGAGGCTCTTGCTGCAGGCGACGCCGACGTCACCGCCTGGGACGACAATCCGGATTCGGTGCAGAAAGCCGCAGACAAGGGCATCGGCACGGCCGATCTCCATCATGCCGACTGGTCGGCATTCCAGGCCTTCGTTCTCTCGCCCGGCGTGCCGCTGACCCATCCGAAGCCGCATTGGACGGTTGATCTGGCCCATGCCGCGGGCGTCGAGATCATCGGCGATGTCGAACTGTTCTGCCGCGAGCGCCGGGCGCTGGCGCCCGATTGCCCATTCATTGCGATCACCGGCACCAACGGCAAATCGACGACAACGGCGCTGATCGCCCATATCCTGAAATCCGCTGGTCGCGATACGCAGCTCGGCGGCAATATCGGCACGGCGGTGCTGACGCTCGATCCGCCGGCCAAGGATCGCTTCTACGTCGTCGAATGTTCGTCCTACCAGATCGATCTCGCGCCGACGATCAACCCCACCGCCGGCATCCTGCTCAATCTCACGCCCGACCATCTCGATCGCCACGGCACGATGCAGCACTATGCCGATGTCAAGGAGCGGCTGGTTGCCGGCTCTGACACGGCCATTGTCGGCGACGGCGACAGCTATTGCAGCCTGATCGCCGACCGGTTGGAACATGCAGGCGTCAACGTGACCCGCATCTCGCGCCGGCATGTGCTGGCGAACGGGCTCTTTGCCGACGGCCAGAAGATATTCCAGGCAGTTGCCGGCAAGGGTGAACTGGTCGCTGACCTTGACGGAATCCAGACCCTGCGCGGCTCGCACAACGCCCAGAATGCGTCCGCGGCCATCGCGGCCTGCCTCGCCGTTGGCGTCACCGCAGAGGAAATCCGCGCAGGGCTCAAATCCTTTCCCGGTCTCAAGCACCGCATGCAGCCCGTTGGCAAGCGCGGCTCGGTGACCTTCGTCAACGACTCCAAGGCGACGAACGCGGAAGCCGCGGCACCGGCGCTCTCCTCCTACGATCGCATCTACTGGATCGCCGGTGGACTGCCCAAGGAGGGCGGCATCGCGTCGCTCAAGCCGCTCTACAACCGCATCGCCAAGGCCTATCTGATCGGCGAGGCGGCTCCGCAATTCGCTGCCACCCTCGGCACCGATGTCGAATACGAAATTTCCGGCATGCTGGAAAATGCCGTCCTGCACGCGTCCAGGGATGCAGAGAAGGACGATCGCGCAGGGGCGGTGGTGATGCTGTCGCCAGCCTGCGCGAGCTTTGACCAGTTCAAGAATTTCGAAGTACGCGGCGATCATTTCGTTGCACTCGTCGCCAAGCTCGACGGCGTCACAATGCTGGTGTGACGGCGGCAAGCCTGCCTCATGCTTGGCCCGGTAGTGTCTTGATTCCGGCTGGAAAATCGCGTCGCGGCGGACGTGGTTAACAGCAAATTAAGAGGTTGCCTGCATCATGGCAAAAAAGAGGATTTGCGTATGGTAAGCAGAGCGGAAAGGGGGCCACTGGCGGAGTGGTTCTGGACGATCGACCGGTATTTCCTGGCGGTTTTCGTTCTTCTTATCGGCACCGGCTTCATGCTGTCCTTCGCGGCTTCGCCTGCTGTCGCCGAGCGAATCGGCCTCGATAGCTTCCACTTCGTCGAGCGGCATGCGCTGTTCCTGCTGCCGTCGATCATCGTGATGGTCGGCCTCTCCTTTCTCTCTCCGCGCCAGGTGCGCCGTGCGGCGATGATCATGCTCGTGGTTTCACTGGCGATGATGGTTCTGGTTCTCTTCATCGGCATGGAAGTGAAGGGTTCGCGGCGCTGGATCACCATTTCGTTCCTCTCGATCCAGCCTTCGGAATTCATGAAGCCAGCGTTCGTCGTGGTCTGCGCCTGGCTGTTTGCCGAACATCAACGCCAGCCGGATATTCCCGGCAATCTCTTTGCCATGATTCTGTTCGTCATCGTCGCGGCCCTGCTGGTCGCCGAGCCGGACCTTGGCCAGACGATCCTGACGACTGCCGTCTGGGGCTCGATGTTCTTCATGGCCGGCATGCCGTGGATCTGGATCGTGCTGATGGCGGGTGGTGCGGCAGGCGGTCTGTTCTTTGCCTATGGCTTTTTCCCGCATGTCGCATTGCGCATCAATCAATTCCTGACCGGCGAGGGCAATACCTACCAGGTCGATACCGCCCATGAGGCGATCGTGCGCGGAAGCTGGTTCGGTTCCGGCCCGGGAGAGGGCATCGTCAAGCGTATCCTGCCCGACAGCCACACGGACTTCGTCTTCTCGGTCGCGGCCGAGGAGTTCGGCGTGATCTTCTGCATGGCGCTGCTCGGCCTATACATTTTCGTCGTCATGCGCGGCCTGTCGCACGCTTTTCGCGACCGCAGCCACTTCACCCGCTTTGCCGTTGCGGGCCTCGTATTGCAGATCGGCTTCCAGTCGATCATCAATATTGGTGTGAATTTGCAGCTTTTGCCGGCAAAAGGCATGACTTTGCCGCTGATTTCCTATGGCGGTTCGTCGCAGATTGCCATATGTGTCACGGCCGGATTCATACTGGCATTGACACGGCACAGGCCGGAAAAGCGCGCCCAGGAGCGCAGCTTCTTCCGCACCGGCTACGGTGCTCCGGCCGCGGAGTGATTGAATGGAAAAGGGCTTGATTGTCCTCGCCGCCGGTGGAACCGGCGGCCATCTGTTTCCGGCCGAAGCGCTGGGACATGAACTGAAAGCCCGGGGCTACGCGGTCCATCTGGTGACCGACAGCCGCGCCGAGCGCTTTGCGGGCAAATTTCCCGCCGACGAGATTCACGTCATTCCCTCAGCCACCATCGGATCGAAGAACCCGATTGCGCTGGCGAAATCGCTGCTGACGCTGTGGCGCGGCATGCGCATGGCGCGCAAGCTTTTCAGCCGGCTGAAGCCGAAGGCCGTGATCGGCTTTGGCGGTTACCCGACCGTACCGCCGCTTCTCGCCGCGACGGGCATGAAGATACCATCGCTGATCCACGAACAGAACGCAGTCATGGGCCGCGCCAACAAGCTCATGGCCTCGCGCGTGCAAGCCATCGCCGGCGGCTTCCTGCCCGAAGGATCGGGAACGCATTCTGGCAAGACGGTGGTAACGGGCAATCCGGTTCGACCGGATGTCGTCGCCGCTGCCGAGAAATCCTACACGGCATCGGGCGAGAACGATCCGTTCAACCTCGTTGTCTTCGGCGGCAGCCAGGGCGCGCAGTTCTTCTCCAGCGCCATTCCGTCGGCCATCTGCCTGCTTGAGGACCAATACCGCAAGCGGCTCCGGGTCACGCAGCAGGCGCGGACCGAGGACCAGGACGCGGTCAATGCGAGCTATGACAAGCTGGGTCTGGCCGCCGATGTCTCGCCTTTCTTCGGCGACATGCCGCGGCGCATCGCCGACGCCAATCTGGTGATCAGCCGCTCGGGCGCATCGACCGTTTCCGAACTTGCCGTGATCGGCCGCCCGTCGATTCTCGTTCCCTATCCCTATGCGCTCGATCACGATCAGGCTGCCAATGCTGCCGCATTGCAGGCCGAAGGCGGTGCCAAGGTCATCGCGCAATCGCATCTCTCACCGGAAAAGCTGGCCAATATCCTTCGTCATTCCATGGACGAGCCGGCTAAGCTCGCAGACACCGCTCGGGCCGCAAAGGCGACGGGCAAGCCGGATGCCGCCCGCCGCCTCGCCGATCTGGTCGAGGCGATTGCGGCTGGCAAGCCGGTGTCCGAATTCAAAGAGGTAGCAGCATGAAAATGCCCAGGAGCATCGGGCTCGTCCATTTCATCGGCATCGGCGGTATCGGCATGAGCGGCATCGCCGAAGTGCTGCATAATCTCGGCCACAAGGTGCAGGGCTCCGACCAGGCTGACAGCGCCAATGTGCAGCGCCTGCGCGCCAAGGGCATCGAGGTCCATGTTGGTCACAAGGCCGAAAATCTCGGCGAGGCCGAAGTCGTCGTCGTATCCACTGCGATCAAGAAGACCAATCCGGAACTTATCGCCGCGCGCGAAAAGCTGCTGCCGGTGGTGCGCCGCGCCGAAATGCTTGCCGAACTGATGCGCTTCCGCAATGCCATCGCCATCGGCGGTACGCATGGCAAGACGACGACGACCTCTCTGGTCGGCACGCTGCTCGAGGCCGGCGGGCTCGACCCGACCGTGATCAATGGCGGCATCATCAACGCCTATGGCACCAATGCCCGCATGGGCGAGGGCGAGTGGATGGTGGTCGAGGCCGACGAATCCGACGGCACCTTCCTCAAGCTGCCGGCCGAAATCGCGGTGATCACCAATATCGATCCCGAGCATCTCGATCACTACGGCACGTTCGACAATGCCCGCGCCGCCTTCCGGCAGTTCGTCGAGAACGTCCCCTTCTACGGCTTCGGCGTGATGTGCCTCGACCATCCCGAAGTGCAGGCCATGGTCTCCAAGATCGAGGATCGCAAGGTCATCACCTATGGCGAGAACCCGCAGGCCGACGTCCGCTTCAAGAACGTCCGCTTCGAAGGCCCGGTCTCGATCTTCGACGTGGAAATCCGTCGCCGCCGCACGGGCGAGGTCATTCATCTGGACGAACTCCGCATGCCGATGCCGGGACGCCACAACGTCGCCAACGCTACGGCGGCTATCGCGGTGGCGCAGCGGCTCGGTATTTCGCCGGAGGACATCAAGAAGGGTCTCGCAGGTTTTGCCGGCGTCAAGCGCCGCTTCACCAACACCGGCGAATGGAACGGCGTGCAGATATTCGACGATTACGGCCATCATCCTGTCGAGATCAAGGCTGTCCTCAAGGCCGCGCGCGATAGCTGCGGCGATGGCCGCATCGTCGCCATCCACCAGCCGCATCGCTACACCCGCGTCGCCAGCCTGTTCGAGGAATTTGCCTCCTGCTTCAACGATGCCGACACGGTATTCATCGCGCCGATCTATTCGGCCGGCGAAGATCCGATCGAGGGCGTCACATCCGAGGAACTGGTCTCGCGCATCAAGTCCGGCGGCCATCGCGACGTGCGGTTCCTGGCCACCCCCGATGCGCTGCCGCCCTTTGTCGCCGCCATTGCGCAACCGGGCGATTATGTGGTTCTCTTGGGCGCAGGAAACATCACGAATTGGGCTGCGGCGCTGCCGAAGGATCTGGCTGCGCTGTCAGGAAAAAAACAATGAAACAGGTCGATGGAGCAGCGCTGCTCGCCGAGCTCGGCGACAGCATGAAGGATATCAGAGGCAGGTTGACGCCGGATGCGCCGATGGATCGTGTGACATGGTTCCGCGCCGGTGGACTTGCAGAGCTGATGTTCCAGCCGCATGACGTCGACGATCTCGCGGCCTTCCTCAAAGTGTTGCCGGAAGACGTGCCGCTGACGGTAATCGGCGTCGGCTCGAACCTCCTGGTCCGAGATGGCGGCATCAGGGGTGTGGTCTTACGTCTTTCCGCCAAGGGGTTCGGCGATGTCGAACTTGCGGGCGAGAACCGCATCCGCGCCGGCGCCATCTGCCCGGACAAGAACATTGCTGCCATGGCGCTCGATCACGGCATCGGCGGCTTTGCCTTCTATTACGGCATCCCCGGCTCGATCGGTGGCGCACTGAAGATGAATGCCGGTGCCAATGGTACCGAGACGAGGGAGCGCGTCGTTTCAGTCGAGGCGGTCGATCGCAAGGGCAATCGCGTCACGCTTTCGAATGCCCAGATGAAATACAGCTACCGCAAATCAGTGGTGCCTGAGGGCCTGATCTTCACTCATGGCATCTTCCAAGGCTATGCCGACGACAAGGCCAAGATTCGTACCGAGATGGACGCCGTGCGACATCACCGCGAAACCGTGCAGCCGGTGAAGGAAAAGACCGGCGGCTCGACCTTCAAGAACCCGCCCGACCACTCCGCCTGGAAGCTCATCGACGAGGCCGGCTGCCGTGGCCTGCAGATCGGTGGCGCCCAGATGTCGCCGCTCCATTGCAATTTCATGATCAATATTGGCCACGCCACCGGCTACGATCTCGAAAGCCTCGGCGAAACGGTGCGGCGCCGCGTGTTCGAGCATTCCGGCATTTTGCTTGAATGGGAAATCAAGCGCATCGGCCAGTTCATCCAGGGTGCGGAAGTAGCACGTTTTGCTTCCTGATACGAGATTTTCGGCCGATCGCTCGGATTGTCTGTTTTCGCTGAAATACGTTCTTAAGATTTAGTGGGCCATTATATGCGCGGACTCGAAAGCGCTAACCATGGTTGCCCAAATCAAGAACTGGATCATCAGGAGAATTGCGGTCGGCGCATTCTCAAAGCGTCGTGATGTGCTGCGCTTTGCGCTGACGCGCTCATTCTGGACGACGATTGCCGCAGTCGGCCTGAACTTCGGCGTCTACCAGCTGTTCGGGCGTCTCGGATTTCTCAACGTCACTCTTCCGCCGGATCCTTGGGCCGACACGGTTGTCACAGCCTTCGTGGCAGGGCCGATCTGTTTTCTCGCCTATTATCTCATCGGCAAGGCGATCCGCGATCTCTCCGTATCACGCGACGCGTTCGAACGGCTTTCAAGGACCGATCCGCTCACGGGATTGATGAACCGGCGTGCCTTCGTCGACGTCATCTCGGCGCTGAACGCCCCCTACGTCGTGGCGATCCTCGATATCGACCGGTTCAAGGTGATCAACGATACCTATGGCCATGCAGCAGGCGATGCCGTGCTGGTCGAAGTCGCCAGGGAGTTGCGGCGTGTGCTTGGCCGCGACGCCGCCGTCGCGCGGCTCGGCGGAGAGGAATTCGGCGTCATTCTTCGCGACCGCGCAAAGGACGAAACCATCGCCGTCATGGATCTGGTCCGCGCTGCGCTCGCCACCCGCACATTCGATGTGGATGGCTCCGAAATATCGGTGACCTTCTCTGCCGGTGTATCTCGGGGAGACGGCAAAACCGGATATTCGATCCTGCTTACCCATGCGGACAAGGCGCTTTACCTTGCCAAGGCATCGGGCAGGAACCGTGTCGTTCACAGCGACGATATTCTGGCTTTCGTTTCCAGCGCGGATAGTGATGCCGGGAAAATTGCTGTCTAATTCGTCCGGCCGCCAATTCGTTGTTTCAATGCTCGAATGCCGTCAGGATCGGGCAGGGGCCTTCATGTGTATGGCTGCAATGATGGGCGAGCCGTTTCAACGACGTCCGCGCGGCTTCCAGTTCGGCGATCTTCATGTCGAGCGCGGTGATCCGTTCGTTGGCGATCTCCAGTGCCCGGGCGCGGTCGTCGGTCGCGTCGAGCGTGATCAGTTCGGAAATCTCTTCCAGTGTGAAGCCTGCCGCCTGCGCCGAACGGATGAAGCGGAGTTTTCGCACATCTTCGTCGCCGTAGCGGCGCACGCCGCCGCGTAGGCCATATGTATTGGCGCGCTCAGGCGTGTCGAGCAACCCCCGGCGCTGGTAATATCTGATCGTTTCCACACCCACGCCGCCCTCGCGCGCAAGCCCTGCGATTGTCGTCGATTTCATCCCTTGACTCCGTACTATGGTACGGAACCTATATGAGGCGTATCCGGTAAGGACACAATAGGGAATCAATGAAATGGCCAAACAGGCTACGCTCTATCGCATGGTCATGGAGACGCATACATGCCCATGGGGGCTCAAATCCAAGTATTTGCTCGAGAGCCAGGGCTACGAAGTCGATGACCATTGGCTGAAGACACGCGAGGAGACCGACGCGTTCAAGGCCGAACATGACGTTAAGACCACACCGCAGACCTTCATCGATGGCAAGCGGATCGGCGGTTACGACGATCTCCGCCGTCATTTCGGCAAGCCGGTCGCTGATCCCAACGCGACGACCTACAAGCCGGTGATCGCCGTCTTCGCGATGACGGCGCTGATGGCGCTGGCCGCGAGCTATGCCGCCTATGGCGATGCACTGACGATCCGTGCGGCGGAATGGTTCATCGCATTTTCGATGTGCGTGCTCGCGATCCTCAAGCTGCAGAACATCGAGACCTTCTCGACCATGTTCCTGAACTACGATCTGCTCGCCAAGCGTTGGGTGCCCTATGGCTATGTTTACCCCTTCGCTGAGGCTTTCGCCGGCATATTGATGGTGGCGGGCGCACTGGTCTGGCTTTCGGTTCCCGTCGCGCTGTTCATCGGAACGATCGGTGCGGTCTCGGTGTTCAAGGCCGTCTATATCGACCGGCGCGAACTGAAATGCGCCTGTGTCGGCGGCGGCAGCAATGTGCCCCTCGGTTTTGTATCACTAACGGAGAATGTGATGATGGTTCTGATGGCGATCTGGATGATCCTGATGACGACGGGCACCATTACCGTTGCCCAGGAAATGGATATGCCCGGCCACGACATGTCTGGCACGGAAATGAGCGCTCCGGCTGATGCCGGCGGCAAGGCGTACATGGACGGCATGTCGAAGATGAACAAGGCTATGGCCGCGCCGATGACCGGCGATGCCGATACAGATTTCGCCCAGATGATGGTGCCCCATCACCAGGGCGCCATCGACATGGCCAGGGTGCAGCTGCAATACGGCAAGGACGCCGACCTCAAGACGCTTTCAGGCGACATCATCAAGGCGCAGGAGAGCGAGATCGCCTTCATGAACGGTTGGCTGGCGAAGAACGCAAAGCCCGCCGCGTCTCATGCCGGCCATGACGATCCCGCCGGCAAGGCCTACATGGATGGCATGGCAAAGATGAACAAGGACATGAACGCCGCCATGACCGGCGATCCGGATCGCGATTTCGTGACGATGATGATCCCGCATCACCAGGGTGCGATCGACATGGCGAAGGTCCAGCTTGAATACGGCAAGGATCCCGAACTGCGGAAGCTTTCCGAGGGCGTCGTAAAGGCGCAGGAGAGCGAGATCGCGTTCATGAAGGACTGGTTGGCGAAGCATTGAACGGCCTTATCCGGTCCAACGAAAAGCCCGCGGCGATTGCTCGCCGCGGGCTTTTGCAGTCCTGGGAGAGACTTCTTGTGATTAAGCCAGATCGAAACGATCCGCGTTCATCACCTTGTTCCAGGCCGCCACGAAGTCCTTGACAAACTTCTCGCCGGCATCCGATTGCCCATAGACTTCGGCCAGCGCGCGAAGCTGCGAATGCGAGCCGAAGATCAGATCGACGCGGGTGCCGGTCCACTTGACGGCATTTGTCTTGCGGTCGCGGCCTTCATAGACGCCCTCCTTGCCGGCGAGGGGTGCCCACACCGTACCCATGTCGAGCAGGTTGACGAAGAAGTCGTTGCTCAGCGTGCCGGGACGGGAAGTGAACACGCCATGTTCCGGATTGCCGGCGTTGAGTGTACGCAGGCCGCCGACGAGCACGGTCATTTCAGGCGCAGTGAGCTGCAGCAACTGGGCGCCATCGACGAGCGCTTCCTCGGCCTTCATGAACTGCTGCTTGCGGCTGTTGATATAGTTGCGGAAGGCATCGGCACGAGGTTCGAGAGGCGCGAAAGACGCCGCGTCTGTCTGTTCCTGCGAGGCATCCATGCGGCCCGGTGTGAACGGCACGGTGACATTGTGTCCACCAGCCTGTGCCGCCTTTTCGACGCCGGCGGCGCCAGCGAGCACGATCAGGTCGGCCAACGAGATTTTCTTGCCGTCGCTGTGCGCCGCGTTGAAGTCCTTCTGGATGGCTTCGAGAACGCCCAGCACCTTGGAAAGCTGCGCCGGCTGGTTGGCTTCCCAGTCCTTCTGCGGGGCAAGGCGGATGCGGGCGCCATTGGCGCCGCCGCGCTTGTCGGAACCGCGGAACGTCGAGGCGGACGCCCAGGCGGTCGAGACCAGTTCCTGCACCGACAGGCCCGATGCGAGCACCTTGGCCTTCAGTTCGGCGATGTCCCGGTCATCGACCAGCTTGTGATCGACGGCTGGGATCACATCCTGCCAGATCAGGTCCTCAGCCGGCACTTCCGGGCCCAGATAACGCACCTTCGGCCCCATGTCGCGATGGGTCAGCTTGAACCACGCGCGGGCGAAGGCATCGGCGAACTGGTCGGGATTTTCGAGGAACCGGCGCGAGATTTTCTCGTAGGCCGGATCGATGCGCAGCGCCAGGTCGGAGGTCAGCATCGTCGGAAGCTGTTTCTTCGACGGGTCATAGGCGTCCGGGATGGAAGCATCGGCGTTCTTCGCGACCCACTGATTCGCACCACCCGGGCTCTTGGTCAGCTCCCATTCGAAGCCGAACAGGTTTTCGAAGAAGTAGTTGCTCCATTGGGTCGGCGTCTGGGTCCATGTCACTTCCAGACCGCTGCCGATGGCATCGCGACCGACACCGGTGTTGAACTTGCTGTTCCAGCCGAGGCCCTGCTGTTCGAGCTCGCCACCTTCCGGATCGACACCAACGAACGACGGGTCGCCCGCGCCATGGGTCTTGCCGAAGGTGTGACCGCCGGCGATCAGTGCCACGGTTTCTTCGTCGTTCATCGCCATGCGCGCGAAGGTTTCGCGGATATCGCGCGCCGAGGCAAGCGGGTCGGGAGTGCCGTTCGGGCCTTCCGGATTGACGTAGATCAGGCCCATCTGCACGGCGCCGAGCGGTTCTGCCAGTTCACGCTCGCCGCTGTAGCGCTCGTCACCCAGCCAGGTGCCTTCCGGACCCCAATAGAGCTCTTCCGGTTCCCACACATCGGCGCGGCCGCCCGCGAAACCGAAGGTCCTGAAGCCCATGGATTCGAGCGCGACATTGCCGGTGAGGATATAGAGGTCGGCCCAGGAAATCTGGTTGCCGTATTTCTGCTTGATCGGCCAGAGCAGGCGGCGGGCCTTGTCGAGGTTGACGTTGTCCGGCCAGCTGTTGAGCGGCGCGAAGCGCTGCTGTCCGGCGCCCGCACCGCCGCGGCCATCGGTGATGCGATAGGTGCCGGCGCTATGCCAGGCCATGCGGATGAACAGGCCGCCATAGTGACCGAAGTCGGCCGGCCACCAATCCTGCGAATCGGTCATCAAGGCAGTGAGGTCCTGCTTGACGGCCGCGAGATCGAGCTTGGCGAATTCCTTGGCGTAATCGAATGCCTCGCCCATCGGGTCGGACTTCGAAAAGTGCCCGTGCAGACTGTTGACATCGAGATGGCTCGGCCACCAGTCCCGGTTTTTCCGGATGCTGCCGGCTGTATGAGCGACGGGACATTTGCCCCCGTTTTCGACTTTGGCGTCCATCTTGATTCTCCCTAATTGGAATTCTTCTAACCTACTCTATCGCTTCCATGGCGATAGTTTCCAATTGCATTTGCTGCAATTTTCGATAAGAAAAAACTATCATGATCACACTGAGACAAATGCGCTATTTCGATGCGCTTGCCAATGCCCGCCATTTCGGAAAGGCGGCGGAAATGGTGTCGGTCAGCCAGCCGGCTCTTTCGGCGCAGATCGCCGAAATGGAGCGGCTGCTCGACGTCAAGCTCGTCGAGCGCAATCGTTCGGGCGCCATCCTCACCCGTGAGGGCGAGGACCTGCTGCCGGAGATCCGTGACATTCTCGATCGGACCGGGCGACTCGAAGCGCGCGCCAAAGCGGGGCAGGGGCCGCTCAAGGGCAGGCTCAAGCTGGGTATCATCCCCACGGTGGCGCCCTATCTGGTGCCGGAGCTGATCCCCCGGCTGCGCGGCCTCTATCCGGAACTCGGCGTCGAACTCAAGGAACTGCTGACCTCAGGCTGCCTGGAAGAGCTTCGGCAAGGCAAGCTTGATTGCGCCATCGTGGCACTGCCGGCCGGCAACGAGTCGATCGAAAGCGCCTTCCTGTTCGAGGACCGGTTCTTCATCGCCAGCGCCGAGGATGAAAACACCATCCTGATGTCGCCGATGACCGAGGACAATGTCGACGTCGAACGGCTGCTTCTGCTGGAAGAGGGCCATTGCCTGCGCGACCAGGCGCTGGCCGTATGCGGCACCTCGGCGGGCCGCCGCGTCGCCAATTACGGCGCGACTTCGATGACGACGCTGCTGCAGATGGTCAGCCATGGCATGGGCATCACGCTCATTCCAGAAATCGCGCTGAGGGACGAATCGTCGCGTAACAGGGTGCGGGTGGTGCCCTTTGCGGATCCCCAGCCATCGCGCAGGATCGGCCTTGTCTGGCGGACGAGCGCCTCGGGCAAGCGACGGGATTTCGAAGCGCTGGGCACGGTGATCAAGGATAGTGCTGCGGTGCTGCTGGCCTGAGGCGAAGGCGGGCAGACTTCTGTCTCTGCATATGCTACGCGCGTTCCGGACATTGAACCAGGAAGGCCAAGATGGAAAATCGCTGGAGCAAGCCGGTCGTTATCGCCCTTGAAGGGCCAGGCAAGTTCACGACCATCTCCAACGCCACCGAGGCGAGTTGGGCGCTGATCGAGGACTGGCCGCTCGAAGATGGCGTCGCGCTCGATCGTGCGCTGCTGGTCTGTGCCGCCGTGGCGGAAGGCAAGAAGTCCGCCGAAGAGGCGCGCCGCGCTTTCCTCTTTGCAGCCGCTGAGGCGGGTATCCAGGTGCGCGATTAGGTCGTGAACCCATGAATGATTCAGCAAGCGGCGGTTTCGTTCACCCAGATTTTGGTGCCGATTGGAACCATCTGTTTGGACACACCCGGCCCCAGCATGAGTGGAATGAAGTCCGGATGTGGCGGTGAAAGCATCTCGATACCGCCGATAATGGTGTGAAGGGTAGTCCCGTCAGGTGCTTCAAGCATGACAGGCTCGCCGACCCTGACCTTCCATTCGTGCTCGCCATGTTTCGGGATGCCAGGCGCGATGATGATGGAGCTTCGGCCAGAGAGTTCGAACGTGTCTTCTACTGTTGATAGGTAGAGCATTGGTGGGAACCTTGACTATTGGGTTATGCAGGAAGTCACTTTTAGATGGCAAGTATCGGTGATTCAAGGTGATCATCATGGTCCAACTTGCTTCAGTATGTCTATGGCTCCGCGTTTATGAGTCCACAGCCTGGCCCGTCCGGCCAGCTAGCGTCTGTTAACACCCGGGCGCATTTCCCGACCCAAAAATTAACACAGGTAAACGCTTCATTAACCTTAATCGGTTTTAGTGATTTGCGACGGCCGATGTTTGGGCGCGCGACCAGCGAAAGTTCCAAGCAAGGGCCGGTTGCTAATATCCGTGTTTGAGTCTGGGGTTCTTTTGTGATGAGCGCAAAGCACGTTGCGGTATTGATGGGTGGAATTTCCTCCGAGAGGCCGGTGAGCCTGTCCTCGGGTGCCGCCTGCGCCGAAGCGCTCGAAGGCGAGGGCTACCAGGTGACGCGTATCGATGTCGGCCGTGACGTGGCGACGGTGCTTGCCGAACTCAAGCCGGACGTCGCCTTCAATGCGCTGCATGGCCCATTCGGTGAGGATGGCACGATCCAGGGCATCCTCGAATATCTCGAAATTCCCTATACGCATTCCGGCGTGCTCTCCTCGGCGCTGTCGATGGACAAGGAGCAGGCCAAGCGGGTTGCCAAGTCCCATGGCATGCCGGTGGCTGAAGCCAAGGTCATGAACCGCCACGATTTCACCTCGGTCCATCCGATGAAGCCGCCCTATGTGGTCAAGCCGGTGCGCGAAGGCTCGAGCTTCGGCGTCGTCATCGTCAAGGAAGACCAGACGCATCCGCCGCAGATGATCACCTCCTCAGAATGGCGTTACGGCGATATCGTCATGGTCGAACGCTATATCCATGGCCGCGAACTGACCTGCGGCGTGATGGGCGACGTGGCTCTCGGGGTGACCGAAATAGTGCCGCAAGGACACGCCTTCTACGATTATGATTCGAAGTATGTGGATGGCGGCTCAAAACATGTCATTCCCGCGCAAATTTCACCGAAAATTTACCAAAAAGTACAAACACTGGCTTTGAAGGCGCACAAGGCGATGGGTTGCCGCGGGGTCACACGATCCGACTTCCGCTACGACGACCGCTTCTCGGAAGAAGGCGAACTGATCTGGCTGGAAATCAATACTCAGCCCGGCATGACTCCAACCTCCCTGGTGCCCGAAATGGCCCAGCATGCTGGCCATTCCTTTGGTGAGTTTCTTCGTTGGATGGTGGAGGACGCGTCGTGTTTGCGTTGAGGTCCCGTAAATCTCCGGGCAGTCATGCCGAGGCCGATGTGGTCGCCCAGGGCGGCGAGCGCATGGTCCTGCCCAAGCCGATGCGTCGCGCGGTGCGCTTCCTCGGGAGCTTAGCGTCGGGCCGGATCGACATTCCCCGCCATGCCGGCTCCGTTGCGGTGCTTGCCTTCTATGCCGCCACCGCCGGCTATATCTTCGCGCTGACCGGCGAGACCCGTGATGTGACCCAGGCGGTCACTTCGGCTGCGGGCTTTGCGATCAACAATGTCAAGGTCTCCGGCAATGCCGAGACCTCGGAAATCGATATCCTCGAAAAGATCGGCCTCGACGGCACGACCTCGCTGATGGCGCTCGATGTGGCCGCCACGCGCGACGCGCTCAAGACGCTGCCATGGAT
The DNA here is from genome assembly GCF_964254105.1 of Rhizobium sp. LjRoot254. Lineage (NCBI taxonomy): Bacteria > Pseudomonadati > Pseudomonadota > Alphaproteobacteria > Hyphomicrobiales > Rhizobiaceae > Rhizobium > Rhizobium sp. LjRoot254. The sequence goes on from NZ_CAXUSM020000001.1 coordinate 1,160,780, forward strand.
TTTCGACGCCGAGGTCCGCAAGGTCTATCCCGATACGATCGAGATCAAGCTCAAGGAAAAGGTCGCCTTCGGCATCTGGCAGCACGGCCAGGACCTTTCGCTGATCGAACAGAGCGGCAAGGTCATCGCATCGCTGCGCGACAACAAGTTCGCTCACCTGCCGCTCTTCGTCGGTCGGGATGCCGGCGCCGGCGCCGAAGAGATCATGAAGGATTTCGACCAGTGGCCCGCCGTCAAGACGCGGGTCAAGGCCTTCATGCGGGTTGCCGGACGTCGTTGGGATCTCAAGCTCGACAATGGCGTCATCATCAAATTGCCTGAGCACGGCATGGAGCGCGCCATGGCCGAGCTCGCCGAATTCAACAGGGATCAGCAAGTGCTGGAACGGGACATTCTCGCCATCGACTTCCGGCTCGAGGATCGCACCACGGTGCAACTGACGGAGGATGCGAGCGCCCGCCGCAAGAAGGCGGTCGAGGCGCGCGCCAAGGAATTCAAGAAGATGAAGGAGGCGATATGAATATCTTCGGCTCCTCCAATGGGTCCACGCCACGCCTGAAGCCGCTTCCCTCGAAGCGGTCGCATGTCGTTTCCGTGCTCGATATCGGCTCGACCAAGGTTGTCTGCATGATCGCCCGGCTGACGCCGCGCGAGGCATCGGAGGTTCTTCCGGGTCGTACCCACAAAGTCGAGATCATCGGCATCGGCCACCAGAAGTCGCGCGGCATCAAATCAGGCGTCATTTCCGACCTCGACGCGCTCGAAGGCGTGATCCGCCACGCTGTCGATACCGCCGAACGCCAGGCCAACCTCACCGTGGACAGCCTGATCGTCAACGTCTCGGCCGGCCGCCTGCACAGCGACATCTACACCGCCTCGATCGATCTCGGCGGCCAGGAAGTCGACCAGGACGATGTCAACAAGGTGCTGGTCGCCGCCTGCCAGCAATCGCTGCGCAACGACCGCGCCGTACTGCATTCGCTGCCGACCGGCTTCTCGCTCGATGGTGAGCGCGGCATCGGCGATCCGGTCTCGATGTTCGGCGATACGCTGGGCGTCGACATGCATGTGCTGACCGCCGAACGCATGGCGATCAAGAATATCGAGCTCTGCGTCAACCGCGCCCACCTTTCTGTCGAGGGCATGGTGGCGACGCCATACGCCTCGGGTCTCGCAGCCCTTGTGGATGATGAACTGGAACTCGGCTGCGCTGCCATCGACATGGGCGGCGGCACGACGACGATTTCGGTCTTTGCCGAGGGAAAGCTGGTTCACGCCGATGCGATCGGCCTCGGCGGTCATCACGTTACGACCGACCTCGCACGCGGCCTCTCGACCCGGATCGAAGAGGCCGAGCGGATCAAGGTCATGCATGCCTCGGCACTCTCCAATGGCGGAGACGATCGCGAACTGGTCTCGGTCCCGCCGATCAGCGAGGACGATCACGAGCAGCCGACGCAGGTTCCGCGCGGACTGATCGGCAAGATCGTGCGCGCCCGCGTCGAGGAGACGCTGGAAATGATCCGCGACCGTATTCGCGGCTCGGGCTTCTCGCCGATCGTCGGCAAACGCGTCGTTCTCACGGGCGGCGCCAGCCAGTTGACCGGCCTGCCGGATCTCGCGCGCCAGATTCTCGCCCGCAACGTCCGCATCGGCCGGCCGATGGGCGTCAAGGGCCTTCCGCCTGCGGCGAAGGGTCCAGCATTCTCGACCGCGGTCGGTCTGCTGATCTATCCGCAGTTTGCAGATCTCGAAATCCACGCCGAGGAGAAGGGCGTTCTGTCCAATCTCGGCGGGGGCAATGGCAGGATCGCCCGCGTCAGCCAGTGGCTCAAGAGCAGTTTCTAACAAATTCAGGAATGACGGCCGGTATGGCAACCGGCTCGACTAAAAGAAGGACGGACAACATGACCATCAAATTGAACAAGCCGGACATCACCGAGCTTAAGCCGCGCATCACGGTGTTCGGCGTCGGCGGCGGCGGCGGGAACGCCGTCAACAACATGATCACGGCCGGTTTGCAGGGCGTGGACTTCGTCGTTGCCAATACGGACGCCCAGGCGCTCGCCATGACCAAGGCCGACCGCGTCATCCAGATGGGTGTGCAGGTCACCGAAGGCCTCGGTGCCGGTTCACAGCCGGAGGTTGGACGTGCGGCGGCCGAGGAGTGCCTCGATGAGATCATCGATCATCTCAACGGCACCCATATGTGCTTCGTCACCGCCGGCATGGGCGGCGGCACGGGTACGGGCGCTGCTCCGATCGTCGCGCAGGCTGCCCGATCCAAAGGCATCCTCACGGTTGGCGTCGTCACCAAGCCGTTCCAGTTCGAAGGCCAGCGCCGCATGCGGCTCGCCGACCAGGGCATCACCGACCTGCAGAAGTCGGTCGATACGCTGATCGTGATCCCGAACCAGAACCTCTTCCGTATCGCCAACGACAAGACCACCTTCGCCGATGCCTTTGCCATGGCCGACCAGGTGCTCTATTCGGGCGTTGCCTGCATCACGGATCTCATGGTGAAGGAAGGTCTTATCAACCTCGACTTCGCCGACGTCCGCTCGATCATGCGGGAAATGGGCCGCGCGATGATGGGCACCGGCGAGTCCTCCGGCGAAGGCCGCGCACTGGCCGCAGCGGAAGCTGCGATCGCCAACCCGCTGCTCGACGAGACCTCGATGAAGGGTGCCCAGGGCCTCCTGATCTCGATCACCGGCGGCCGTGACATGACCCTCTTCGAAGTCGACGAGGCTGCGACCCGTATCCGCGAAGAAGTCGATCCCGACGCCAACATCATCCTCGGCGCCACGTTCGACGAAGCATTGGAAGGCATCATCCGCGTTTCTGTTGTCGCGACCGGTATCGATCGCACAATGGGAGCGGGTGATCAGCGCCCTTTTGAAGTAAAGCCGATCTCGCGGCCGGTTGTCCGCCCACAGGTCAGCCAGGCTCCGATTTCGGCTCCCGTCATGCAGGCCCAGGCTCAGCCGGTCCCCGCGCCGCAGCCGATGACCTTCGCAGCCGATCCGGTGGCCGAAACGATCCGTGCCGCCGAGATGGACATGGAACTTGAGATCGCGATCGCCAATCCGCTGATGAACGAACTGGCCGCTGCCCCGCAGGACGACTTCCGTCCGGCGAGCAAGCTCTTCGCGATGCCGGCCGAGGAAGTCGCGAAACAAGCACCGGTCGTCAACCGTGTCGTTGCTCAGCCGGAACCGCAGATGCAGTATCGCGAGCCGTCGGTCGCGCATCAACCGGCTGGCATGCAGTATCACCAGGACGTCCATTCCGAGCCTTCGCTGATGGCGTCGGTTCGCATGGAAGCCGATCAGATGCGCATGCCCAAGGTCGAGGACTTCCCGCCGGTCTTGAAGGCCGAGATCGAGCACCGCGCAGGTGTGGCATCCACCGCACATGCCGAAGAGCGTGGTCCGATGGGCCTGCTCAAGCGCCTGACCTCGTCGCTCGGCCGCAGGGAAGAAGAAGCACCGGCTCCATCCGACATGACGGCCGCCGCACCCAACGCCGCTTCCCAGCAGCGCCGGGCGCTGTCGCCGGAGGCGAGCCTCTACGCACCGCGTCGCGGCAATCTCGACGACCAAGGCCGCCAGGTTCCGGCCCAGCCGCGCGCCCAGGAAACCGAGGAATTCGACATCCCGGCCTTCCTGCGCCGCCAGTCGAACTAAAGGCTGGAACAGTCAAAATCAGAGGAGGGGCCCGGACTTGAAATCCGGGCCCTTCATGCATTCGGTGATGGCCGCCTGCGGAACGTTACAATTGGAAAGAAACATTGATTTGGTTTGCCGGTGCCGTGACGATATTTTCACGATGGGTCCATTTGGGGGATTGGAAACCCGTCTGAAAATCGCAGTTTCTGCAGCATGTCACATGATTGTCCGGATGGATCCGGGCGGGTGGTTTGAACGGGCCACATCAAAAGCGGGGTAATATGTCTTTAGGTCTTTTGGGTTTTGAAACAACATTTGAAAACCCGTTCACGATTCGCGGTATCGGCGTCCATTCAGGAGCCGAGGTCACCGCAATTTTCAATCCGGCGGAAGCCGGCACAGGCATTATTTTCCAGCGCATTGGCCAGCATGACGAAGTGACGGAACTCAAGGCCGTTTCCGCTTCCGTCGGTTCGACCGATCTCTGCACGGTTCTCGGCTTTTCCCCGGCGCGCTCGGTCGCCACGGTCGAGCATGTCATGGCCGCGTTCTACGCGCTCGGGATCGACAATGCGATCGTCGAGATCGACGGCGCCGAAATGCCTGTCATGGATGGCAGCTCCGCCACATTCATCGAGGCGATGGAACAGGCCGGCATCCGCCCGCTTGGCGTCAAACGCCGCTATATCCGCGTCAAGAAGCCTGTCCGTATCGACCATGGCGCATCCTGGGCGGAATTCCAGCCCTATGACGGCACGCGATTCGAAGTCGAAATCGATTTCGAGAGCCCGCTCATCGGCCGCCAGGTCTGGAAGGGTGATCTCAACTCCGTATCCTTCAAGAACGAGCTGGCCCGCGCCCGCACCTTCGGCTTCATGCGCGATGTCGAGCGTCTCTGGGCCATGGGCCTGGCGCTCGGTTCGTCGCTCGAAAACTCAGTGGTGATCGGCGACGACAACCGCGTCATCAATATGGAGGGCCTGCGCTGGTCCGACGAATTCGTCCGCCACAAGACGCTGGACGCCGTGGGCGACCTGGCCCTTGCCGGTGCGCCGTTCCTGGGCCTTTATCGCTCCTATCGCGGCGGCCACAAGGTCAATGCCATGGCGCTGAAGGCGCTGCTTTCCGACCGTTCGGCCTATGAGATCGTCGAGTCGGCTGGCGCGCGCCATCGGGTCGCGGTGCCGGAACTGATCGCGATCTCGCAACCGGAATATGCGCCCTGGACGGCGTGATCCGCTGCGAGTCCAGCACTTAACTGTTCACGGCCGGCATTTTCTTGTTGGCCGTGTCCCCGGTGCATCGGTTCTGCCACAAATTTGCATGATTTGAAGGCCATGACGTTGCGGTTCCGAGCGTTTTATGGCTATTAGCCGCTTAATCTGACGGTCGGGATTTGCTTTGTGGCCACCGATTGAGTGACCCGGTTGGGGAAATGCAGGACATATCGATGATGAAACTTTCCGCACGCACCGTGCTTCTGTCGCTCGTGCTTGGCACGAGCGCCGTGATGGTCGCGGGCTGCTCGAACGATCCGGACCTCGACATCACCAAGCTGTCCGCCCAGGCCGAGCCGGCCGACAAGCTCTATGACGAGGGTCTTGCCAACCTCAATGCGGGCAAGATTTCCGAAGCGCAGCGGAAGTTCGACGCCGTCGACCGCCAGCATCCCTTCTCGGAATATTCGCGCCGCGCGTTGGTGATGAGCACTTTCATCAAGTACCGCCAGGGCGACAATGAAGGCGCGATCCAGTCCGGCGACCGCTACATGAAGCTCTATCCGCAGACCAAGGATGCGGCCTACGTGCAGTATCTCATCGGTCTCAGCTACGCCAAGCAGATCCCCGTCGTGACGCAGGACCAGCGCGCATCGGCCCGCACGATCGAAGCCATGATGAAGGTGGTCAACGAGTATCCGACATCGGAATATGTCGATGACGCGCAGACCAAGATCCGCATGGCGCGCGATAATCTCGCCGGCAAGGAAATGCAGATCGGCCGGTACTATCAGGAGCGCAAGGAATACCTTGCCGCGATCTCGCGCTACCGGACCGTTGTCGAGCAGTTCGGCAACACCAACCAGGTGGAAGAAGCGCTGGCCCGTCTCGTCGAGACCTATTATTCGCTTGGCCTGGTGGACGAGGCACAGACGGCAGCTGCCGTGCTGGGTCACAACTATCCGGACAGCGTCTGGTACAAGGACAGCTTCGCGCTTCTGCAATCCAAGGGGCTTGCGCCGCAGGAAAACCAGGGCTCGTGGATTTCCCGCGCCGGCAAGAAGCTCATTCTCGGCGAGTCCTGATCGGGGCGCTCACTCTCAATGCTGATACAGCTATCGATCCGCGATATCGTCCTGATCGATCGGCTTGATCTTGCCTTCGAGCCGGGCCTGTCCGTCCTGACCGGCGAGACCGGTGCCGGTAAATCGATCCTGCTAGATTCGCTGTCGCTCGCCCTCGGGGGCAGAGGCGATGGCGGACTCGTGCGCCACGGCGAGGACAAGGGCCAGGTGACTGCGGTCTTCGATGTCGCGCTTGCGCACCCGTTGCGTGGACTTCTCCAGGAAAACGCCATCGACGAGGATGGCGAGAACATCATCTTCCGCCGCGTGCAATCGGCCGACGGTCGCACGCGTGCCTATGTCAACGACCAGCCCGTCAGCGCCCAGCTTCTGCGTCAGGCAGGCTCGCTGTTGGTCGAGATCCATGGCCAGCATGACGATCGGGCCCTGGTCGATACCGAAGCGCATCGGACGCTGCTCGATGCATTCGCCGGCCTGACCGATGAGGCCAACGCAGTTGGCGCCCACTTCCGCACCTGGAAGGATGCCGGCCGCGAGGCGCGGACACATCGCGCCAAGGTCGAGGCGGCGCAGCGCGAGGCCGATTACATCCGCTCGTCGGTCGATGAACTGGAAAAGCTCTCGCCCGTCGATGGCGAGGAGGAAGAACTCGCCGAACAGCGCTCGCGGATGATGAAATCCGAACGGATCGCCGGAGACATCTCCGAAGCATCCGAATATCTCAACGGCAATGCGTCGCCGGTGCCGCATCTCGCCTCGCTGGTGCGCCGGCTCGAGCGCAAGGCGGCCGAAGCGCCCGGCCTGCTCGAGGAGACGGTGCAGGCGCTGGACGAAGCGCTCAATCATCTCTCCGAGGCACAGAATCAGGTCGAGGCCGCACTCCGCCGCACCGAGTTCGATCCTAGGGAACTGGAACGCGTCGAGGAGCGGCTGTTTGCGCTCCGCGCCGCCTCCCGCAAATATGCCGTGCCCGTCACGGGCCTGCCGGCGCTCGCGGCAAAAATGGTCGCCGATCTCGCCGATCTCGACCATGGCGAGGAGCGGCTCAAGCAGCTCGATGCACGCGAGAAGGAAGCAGAAGCGATCTATTTCGCCGCCGCTCGTAATCTCTCTGCCAAACGCCAAAATGCCGGCAAGGCGCTTTCCGAGGCTGTGATGGCGGAACTTCCCGCGTTGAAGCTCGATCGCGCGCGCTTCATGGCGGAGATCGAAACCGACGAGGAAGCCGCCAGTGCATCCGGCATCGACCGCGTCGAATTCCACGTCCAGACCAATCCGGGCACGCGTCCCGGCCCGATCACCAAAGTCGCCTCGGGCGGTGAACTGTCCCGCTTCCTGCTGGCGCTCAAGGTCGCGCTCGCCGATCGGGGTTCGGCGCCGACGCTTGTTTTCGATGAAATCGATACCGGTGTCGGCGGCGCCGTGGCGGATGCGATCGGCCAGCGGCTGAAGCGGCTGTCCTCGCGGGTCCAGGTCCTGTCGGTCACCCATGCGCCCCAAGTCGCGGCCCGCGCCGATACCCATCTCCTGATCTCCAAGGGCGTCACCGGCGAGGAAAGCGGTCGTGTCTCGACCCGCGTCGCCACCATGGACGACGACGCCCGCCAGGAAGAAATCGCCCGCATGCTGGCTGGCGCCTCGATCACCGCCGAAGCACGCGCTGCTGCCGGAAAACTGCTCAAGGGTGAGGGATAGGTTCCTCTTTCCATCCGTGTTTTGGCGGTCTAGAAAAGCCGGGCCAAGCATTCCGGGGAGAGCCATGACGACGTCCGAAAAGCCAGTCACCGAACTCAGCGTCGAGGAAGCGGGGGTCGAACTCGATTCCCTTGCCAAGGAACTTGCCCGGCATGATGTGCTCTATCACGGCAAGGACGCGCCCGAGATTTCCGACGCCGATTACGATGCGTTGAAGCGCCGCAACGAAGCGCTGGAACAGGCGTTCCCCGATCTTGTGCGCGCTGACAGCATCTCGAAACGGGTGGGTGCTGCGCCGGCTGCGGGCTTCAAGCTGGTCACCCATGCCCGGCCGATGCTATCGCTCGACAACGCTTTTTCGGATGCCGACGTCCGCGATTTCGTCAGCTCGGTCTACCGTTTCCTCGGTGTGCTTCCCGACAATTCCATCGCCTTCACCGCCGAACCGAAGATCGACGGCCTGTCCATGTCGCTGCGCTACGAGGGAGGCAAGCTGGTGACGGCCGCCACGCGCGGCGACGGCACTGTCGGTGAGAATGTCACGCCCAATATCCGCACGATCAAGGAAATCCCGCAGGAGCTTCCGGCTGGTGTACCTGAGGTGGTCGAGGTGCGCGGCGAGGTCTACATGGCCAAAAGTGACTTCCAGGCGCTGAATGCCCAGATGGAGGCCGAGGGCAAGCAGACCTATGTGAACCCGCGCAACACGGCGGCGGGTTCGCTCCGTCAGCTCGATCCAAAACAGACGGCGGCGCGTAAGCTGCGCTTCTTCGCTTATGCCTGGGGCGAGATTTCCGAAATGCCGGCCGATACCCAGTCGGGCATGGTGGAAAAGTTTCGCGAATGGGGCTTTCCGGTCAACCCGCTGACGAAGCGGCTGTCGTCGGTCGAGGAGATCATCGCGCATTACAACGAGATCGGGCTGAAGCGTGCCTCGCTTGATTATGATATCGACGGCGTGGTCTACAAGGTCGACCGGCTCGATCTTCAGGGCCGTCTCGGCTTCCGCTCGCGGTCCCCGCGCTGGGCAACCGCGCACAAATTCCCGGCCGAACAGGCGACGACGACGCTGACTGCAATCGACATCCAGGTCGGCCGCACCGGCGCGCTGACGCCCGTCGCGCGCCTCGTGCCGCTCACCGTCGGCGGCGTGGTGGTGACCAATGCCACGCTGCACAACGAGGACTACATCAAGGGCATCGGCAATTCCGGTGAGCCGCTGCGCGAAGGCCGCGACATCCGAATCGGCGACACGGTTATCGTCCAGCGGGCGGGCGACGTCATTCCGCAGATCGTCGATGTCGTGCTCGACCAGCGGCCGGCGGACGCAGTGCCTTACGAGTTCCCCAGGATTTGTCCGGTCTGCGGCAGCCATGCGGTGCGGGAGCGCAACGAAAAGACTGGCAAGCTCGATTCGGTCACGCGCTGCACGGGCGGCTTTGTCTGCCAGGCGCAGGCGATCGAGCATCTCAAGCATTTCGTCAGCCGCGACGCCTTCGATATCGAGGGACTTGGCTCGAAGCAGATCGAGTTCTTCTTTGCCAGTGAAGACCCTGCGCTGATGGCCCGCACCGCGCCGGAGATATTCACGCTCGAGGAGCGGCAGCGTGAGTCCCTCAACAAGCTCGAGAATATCGATGGCTTCGGCAAGACGAGCGTCGGCAAGCTCTTCGCAGCGATCAACGATCGCCGCGAAGTCTCGCTCAACCGCTTCATCTATGCTCTCGGTATCCGCCATATCGGCGAGACCAATGCAAAGCTGCTGGCGCGGGCCTATGGCACGTATGAAGCCTTCGAGACCGGCGTGAAGGACGCCGCCGAACCCGGCAGCGAAGCGTGGAACGAACTGAACGCCATCGAAGGCATCGGCGAGATCGTCGCCCGCGCGCTGGTCGAGTTCTTCAAGGAGCCGCGCAACCTCGGCGTGATCGCCCAATTACTCAGACAGGTAACGCCCCAGGCAGTCGAGGGGCCCTCCACGTCAGGCAGCCCGGTCGCCGGCAAAACCGTCGTCTTCACCGGCTCGCTCGAAAAATTCACCCGCGACGAAGCCAAGGCGCGCGCCGAAAGCCTCGGCGCCAAGGTGGCCGGATCGGTGTCGAAGAAAACGGACTATGTGGTCGCGGGACCGGGGGCGGGGTCGAAGCTCGACAAGGCCACGGAGTTGGGGGTCACGGTGATGACCGAGGACGAGTGGCTGGCGTTGATTGGGGGATAGGATAGGTATGGACACTGCCCCCGAGTTTCAGCGCCTCTATGTCGGGCTGGTCAAGGCCATCGTTCTTCATGCATATCGCGTTGGCTTTGAGCTAATGTTGCCCAAAACACCCTTGCCGGATTTTATAGAAGAGGGAACAATCATCATAGAATTGAAAGAGCTGAGGCAAACGATTTTACCGGCTGTGGGCGATCTCTTTAGCCATTGCTATTCGTCTCCTAGCGAACACATAAGCAATCTTCTTCCGCGGATTGGGTTGACCGAGCGTCCCACTAACGGCAGCGGTCCCTTTAAGGGGCGTCCTTCGCATGTGTCGAAGTTTCTGATTAGTTATGAAGACATAGCCGATTTTGTTGTCAGCAAGCAGGCATGGTCAGAGCTGTCGCTCGAAGATCTAGTCGGCGCGTATTTCGAAATTTATTTATAATCGGAACATGCTAGCGCCTCTGTATTTCAGACCTAGAGGGGATCAGGTCAATATTGCCGAACTGTTTCATGATGCAGGCTTCATGGAGCGAGACGGCTACCTCTATCGGTGGAATGAGGATGTTCTGAAAGCCCACATATATGAAGAGATGTGGTTTGCAGACGGTGTTCCAGAGTTTGATGAGGACGACGATCAATAGCGTTTGCGCTGCCCAATATGATGTCGGCCTCCGGCTTCTATTTCCCGAAGACGAGGGGTAGACATAGGAATCAGTTTCCATTCCCCGGAGTGCCTCATGTTCCAGTCCTTCGAAACCACCGCCGAGCCGCAATTCGGCGGCGAACGTGTCGCGAAACTGCGCGAGAAAATGACTGATCTCGGGATCGACGGCTTCCTCGTGCCGCGCGCCGATGAATATCAGGGCGAATATGTGCCGGCATCGGCCGAACGCATGTCCTGGCTCACCGGCTTCACGGGATCGGCTGGCGTCGTGCTTGTCATGGCCGACCAGGCGGTGGTTTTCGTCGATGGGCGCTACACGACCCAGCTCAAGGAGCAGGTCGATGGTAATGTCTTTATTGGTGGCGATCTGATCGGCGAGCCACCGCCCAAGTGGCTTGCGGCACATGCGCCCGATGGTTTCCGGCTCGGCATCGATCCGTGGCTGCATACCAGCGCGGAGGTTGCGAAGCTGCAGAAGGCGCTGGCCCCGAAGAACGGCAGCGTCGTCTTCCTCGCATCCAATCCGCTCGATGAGATCTGGGCCGATCGGCCGGCTGAACCAATGGGCAAGGTTACAATCCAGTATGATGCCCAGGCGGGTGTCTTAGCGACCGACAAGATCAAGACCATTGCCGAGGGCCTGCCCGCTGCCGGTGCCACGTCCGTGGTGCTCACCGACCCCTCGTCGGTCGCCTGGGCGTTCAATATCCGCGGCGCCGACGTGCCGCATACGCCGCATCCGCTGGCCCGCGCGATCATCCATGCCGATGGGCGCGCCGAGATTTTCCTCGACGAGAAGAAGACCGGCATCGAGCAACGCGCCTATCTCGGGCAGATGGCCGAACAGGTGCCGCCGTCGGACTTTATCGGCCGGCTGAAGATCGCGGCATCGGATGACGGCGCGATCCTGCTCGATCCGGATCTGGCGCCTTACGTGCTCTCCGGGCTGATCGAGGAAGCTGGCGGCAAGGTGATCTCCGGCGACGATCCGGTCAAGATCCCGCGCGCCACCAAGAACCGGACCGAACTGGAAGGTTCCGCCAAGGCGCATCTGCAGGATGGCGCGGCGATGGTCGAATATCTCCATTGGCTCGACAGTCAGGACCCCGCGACAATCGCCGAGGTCGAGGCGGTCAAGGCTCTGGAGGCCGCCCGCATCCGCGTCGGCGAGCGCATGCAGAACCCGCTCAAGGATGTGTCATTCGACACGATCTCGGGCGCAGGCGAGAATGCCGCCATTATCCATTACCGCGTGACAACCGCGACCAACCGCCGTTTCAGGCCGGGCGAGATGTTCCTGGTCGATTCAGGCGGCCAATATATCAACGGCACGACAGACATCACCCGGACGGTGGCGATCGGCGAGGTGCCCGACGAGCAGAAGCGCTTCTTCACCCTGGTGCTCAAGGGCATGATCGCGATTTCGCTCGCGCGCTTTCCCAAGGGGACGCGCGGCGTCGATCTCGATCCGCTCGCCCGTATCGCGCTGTGGAAATCCGGCGCCGATTACGGCCACGGAACCGGGCATGGCGTTGGCTCCTATCTCTCGGTGCATGAGGGGCCGCAGCGCATATCCCGCGCCGCCATGCAGGAATTGCTGCCGGGCATGATCCTCTCCAACGAACCGGGCTACTACCGCCCCGGCAGCTTCGGCATCCGCATCGAGAACCTCGTCTATGTCGAGGAAGCCGAGATGATCGAAGGCGGCGACCGGCCGATGCTCGGTTTCGAGACGCTGACATATTGCCCGATCGACCGGCGACTGATCCTCACCGCCTTGCTCAATGATGAGGAACTCCGCTGGCTCAACGACTACCACGCCGAAACGCGCGACAAATTGCTGCCGCTGATCGACGATGCCGAGGTTAGGACCTGGCTCAAGCGGGCGACAGCGCCGCTGGCATGATCACATCACGAAATGCCGGAATGCCACCAGGAAGGCCCAGGCGCAGCCGAGCATGACGAGCGAGGGCGCGCGGAGGCCGATCAGCAGTGCCACGATCATGGTGATCGTGACGTCGATGCCGCCATAGACGAATGACGGTGCTACGAGTGCCGCCAGCACTGCTGCGGGTACGGCGTTAAGCGCGGCCTCCATGCGTGGCGGTATCGTGTCCATCGATTTGATCAGCACATAGCCCGCCGTGCGCGTAGCATAGGTGGCGAGCGCTGCCGCGAGAATGGTGAGCGTGAAGGTGATATCCATCATGCGGCTTCCGGGCTGGGCAGTCGTTCGGGCGCCGGGCCAAGCGGCAGGCCGGCGGCGACCACGATGCCGGCGAGCGCGCCGATCGAGACATGCCAGGGCGAGCCGACGAAATGCCAGGCTGTGGTCGATGCGACGGCACTTGCGATCACCGTCGGCAGCCACTTGTCCTTGGCGCGGAAGCCGAGCACCAGGCCGAGGAAATAGACGGTGAGCAGCACGTCGAGGCCAAGGGCGCGCGGGTCGCCGACCAGCTTGCCGAAGACCGCGCCCAGAACACAGGTTATCTGCCAGACGGCGTAGAAGGTCAGGCCGAAGGCCAGGTACCAGGTCATGGTCAGCTTCTTGCAGCTCTCCGAGCGCTTGACGCTTTCGGCAAATTGCGGATCGACGAGCAGGAAGAATGCAAGGGCCTTCTGTCCAAAGGAGAAATGATCGATGTGTTTGGTAATAGCCGCCGAATAAAGGATATGGCGGAAATTGACGGCAAAGATCGAGGCCACGACCAGCCACGGCGCGACATTGTGCTTGAACAGTTCGAGCCCGACAAGCTGGCTTGCGCCGGCATAGATCGTCATGTTCATCATCACGATCTCGGCCAGCGACAGGCCCATATTGGCCGAGACAGCGCCAAGCAGAACGCCGAAGGGCAGGGAAGACAATAGTGTCGGTACGGCCGCGCGCATGCCGGCCCAGATTTCTTCGCGGTTCATCGGGAGTTCCTGGATTTTCCGGGAATCTAGCAAAAACCGCTCATCACACAACCGCGTTTTTTTGAATGAGTGATCAATTACGCTGATAGTTCAACTTGGAGATATTAAGGTAAATTTTTGATTAAGAAGCAGGCACCTCCGATCGATGATAAATCATCCGCAGATTGCATAATGCGATGCGCAAAATCTCGTACGGGAGAACCTGATATGAACGATACATTTTCTTTCAGTGGATACCGGGATCAGGTGATCGTCGCCTCGACCGCCGGAGATACCTGGATCGTCAAGAAGCGCGCCGACATCACTGTCGATGTAACGGCGATTGACGCTTCCACCCCGGCGCTCGACCGGACATTCATCATCGACGGACTTGTCAACGGCCTCCATGGGGATGGCGTGCTGATCGGCCGGGCAGGGCAGGAAGCGCTCTCGCTGGACAATGTGATGGTCGTGGGCCGCACCGGCAACATTTTCGGCTTGGAGGCCGGCGTCGCGTTCAACGCGGATCGGTTCACTCTGGTCAATCACGGCAAGATCGCCGGCGAATTCGGCGTAGCGGGCACGGGCGATAACGCGTTCATCGAGAATACTGGGATCATTGCAGGCGCGCATTCCGGCATCTTCGTGACCGGGGAAGACGCGACCGTGATCAATGGGCGCGACGGCTTCATCCAGGGAGAGCACGGCTGGAGTGTCGAGCTCAAGGGCGATGATAGCGGCATGCTCAACAAGGGCGAAGTTTTCCAGGCCGATGGCAACTGGGCCGCGGTCTTCCTCAATTCATCCGCCGGCGACGTCCAGTGGCTGACCAACAAGGGCGTCATCCAGGGCGACATCGCCATATTCGCCAATTTCGGCGACGATGTCGTGACCAACAAGGGCGATATCATCGGCGAGGTCCGGCTTGGCGATGGTACGGATGTGTTCGTCAATGACGGCGGCTGGGTCAAGGGCGCCATCAATGGCGGGCGCGGCGATGACACCTATATCGTCGATAGAAGCAGCCTCGATCTGCATGAGAATGTCGGCGAAGGCACCGACTACGTGCATGCCACCGTCAGCTTTGTGCTGGACACGAATTTCGAACAGCTCATCCTCGATGGCGGCGCATGGATCAACGGGACGGGCAACGACGGCGACAATGCGATCTACGGCAATTCCGGGCGCAACCGCCTTTCAGGCCTCGGCGGCAATGATCTGCTGCTAGGTCTCGGCGGCAACGATTGGCTGACCGGCGGCGCCGGCATCGATACCTTCGGCTTCACCGGTTCCGGTGTCGATCGGATCACGGATTTCACCGACGGCGAGGATCTGATCCAGATCGACATCAATGGCATCGATGATTTCGACGACCTCAAGCCTCTGATGCGCGAAACCGGTGGAAATGTCATCATCGAAACCGGTCATCACGACCGGTTGGTCATCCAAGGCAGCGCGCTTGCCGAGCTCGATGCGAAGGACTTCCTGTTCGTCTGATTTCAGAAACGATGCGGCGGTCGCTCAGAGCTTCTGCCGTTTCATCTGGTAGGTGTGCTCGTCCGCCGGGAAGGTCCGGGCATTGACCTCGGCAGCATAATCCTCGGCCGCCCTGGAAATCTGCGGTGCCAGATTGGCGAAGTGCTTGACGAAGCGCGGCTTGAAATCGGTGAAGATGCCGAGCATGTCGTCGGTCACCAGCACCTGCCCATCGCAGGCGGCGGATGCGCCGATGCCGATGGTGACGGCCCTGATGCCGGCGGAGATTTCACGTGCCAGAGGCTCGATCGTGCCTTCGATGACGATCGAGAAGGCGCCGGCATCGTCGATCGCCTTGGCGTCGCGGCGGATTTTTGCAGCTTCCTCGTCCGAGCGGCCGAGCGAGCGGTAGCCGCCGGTCGCATTGACCTGCTGCGGCATCAGCCCGACATGACCCATGACCGGGATGCCGCGCTGGCTGAGGAAATGCACGGTTTCAGCCATTTCCTCGCCGCCCTCGAGCTTGATCGCGGAGCAGCCGGATTCCTTCATGATGCGCGCGGCACCGCGGAACGCCTGCTCCTTGGATTCCTGATACGAGCCGAAGGGCATGTCGACAACGACGCAGGCTTCCCTGGTGCCGCGCATCACCGCCTGGCCATGAGCGATCATCATTTCCATCGTCACATAGACGCTCGATTCGAAGCCGTAGATGACCACGCCCATGCTGTCGCCGACGAGAAGCAGGTCGCAATGCGGGTCGAGCAGTTTGGCGATCGGCGCGGTATAGGCTGTGAGACAGACGACCGGGCGTTCGCCCTTCAGCGCCTGGATCGAGGCCGCAGTCCGGCGCTTGATATTGGTTTGGGCACTCATGGCATTCTCCGATTCTCGACGTCTGACGCGCTTTCAAGCCGTCTGGCGCATGTGGACAGTCAGTATGCGGTTATCAAGAAGCTTGGTTGTTCCGAAACGCACAAAAAGCAGCAGCAATGCGCCGGTCTCGATCGTCTCGAGCTTTTCCAGCGTTTGCGGATCTCGCAACGCCACGACCTCGGGCTGGGCGAGGGGCTCTGCCGCGATGAAATCAGTAATCTGCGCCTCCAGTTGCGTGGGATCACGCAGGCCGGCGTCGATCAGGCGTTGAGCTTCGTCCAGCGCTTTGGGCACGATAGCCGCGGCTCGGCGTTCGTCGGGCGTCAGGTAAACATTGCGGGAGGAGAGGGCGAGACCGTCGTGATCGCGTACCGTCGGCACGCCGACCACCTCGACCGGCTGGTTGAGGTCTTCCGCCATCTGGCGGATAATCTGGAGCTGCTGGTAGTCTTTCTCGCCGAAATAGGCGCGCTCGGCGCCGACGATGTTGAACAGCTTGGTCACCACGGTGCAGACGCCCGCGAAATGGCCGGGCCGGACCTCCCCCTCGAGTTGCCGCCCGAGCGAGGGAACATCGACAACGGTTTCGATCTTGTGCGGATACATGTCCTCGACCGAGGGGGCGAAGATGAAATCTACGCCGCCTTGTTCCAGCATCGCGCTGTCGCGGGCGAGATCGCGAGGATACTTGGCGAGATCCTCGTTGGCACCGAATTGCAGTGGATTGACGAAGATGGAGGTGACGACGATATCGTTCTCGGCGCGTGCGCGGGCCACCAGCGTCATATGGCCCTCATGCAGATAGCCCATCGTCGGCACGAGCCCGACTTTCCGGCCGGCGCGCTTCGCCGGAGCGAGCGCTGCGCGCAGGCCCGAAACCGTTGAAATGATTTGCATTCGTCCTCCTCGCTCCTCCCGGACAGCAATCGACACGACTCTTACATATTGCAATGCAAAATAACAATATCCGGGCGCCCCGAGGCAGGCCGCCTTGAATGATCTCTGCCCAATTATTATCTCAAATGGCGAGAAATTGACCAACTGGTAAAATCATGCATCTGGCGCATAGCTCCCATGCTGACATTCCACTGGTTAAGTCAGGTCGGTTGACCTATTTAGAATACCAACGGCGAACGAGAGATCGGATCGCCAGAGAATGAAAGTTTCATGTTTCGCATAGGTCGCGATCGGCACTCCTCCTCCCAGCCGTCGGGATTTGAAACATGATATCGTCCTTGAAGAGCACTCCTCCTCCCAGCTCTTCGAGGACCGGTCAGCCTTGCTGATCAAAGGCGGCGCCATCCTCCTCCCGGCGCCGCCTTTTTTATTTGCGATTTTTCCATCCGTTGTTATTTCTAAGTCGATGGAGATCCGATCATGGGCGAGATAAAGCTAAGCGAGCATTTCGAAGCGATCATCAAGCAGCAGATGGATTCCGGCCGTTATGAGAGCGCTGCCGATGTGATCGAGGCGGGATTGACGCTGCTTGCCGGGTTCGAAGAGATCGGAACCGACGAATTCGGGGCCTTGAAGACCAACATCAACGAGTCTTTTGACGACGGTTCGGACGATATTCCCATCGAGGCCGCACTTCGCGGCGTGCACGAACTCTATGCGCGCGACACCGGCAAGAAGCCCGGATGATTTACAAGGTTGTCTTCCGCAAGAAGGCGATCGCCGATCTCGAAGGTCTCTACGAATATATTCGTGACCGCGAGAAGAGCCCGTTGCTGGCGCTGAACTACGTCACACGCATCAAGGTCTATTGCGAGGGCTTTTCGCAATTTCCGGAGCGGGGTACGCAACGCGATGATATTCGGCACGGGCTTCGAGTAGTCGGCTTCGAACGCAGGGTTTTGATTGTCTTTGAGGTTAGCGGTGACATCGTGCGCATCGGCCACATATTCTACGGCGGTCGTGACTATGAACGGCTTCTCAGATCTCTTTACAGGTCGAAGCAGGGTTGACTACCGCACCAGTTCGATCGTCACCCAGCCATTCATCCAGGTCGTGCGGCGGTGCTTGAGGCCGGCGCCGTTGTAGGCCGATATGACCTTCCAGCGCTGCCCGGCGAGAATGCCGGAGAGGATCACCGTGCCGTCATCCGAGAGGTGGCGCACCAGATCGGGCGCGAGTTTCATCAGCGGGCGCGCCAGGATGTTGGCGATAATGAGATCGAAAGGACCATGCTCGCGGAAGATCGCGTGATGAAAGCCCGGCGCGGTGGCGAGATGGATGCCATCGTTCACGCCGTTGAGGCGGGCATTCTGAGTGGCGACCCGCGTGGCGACCGGATCGATATCGGTGGCGACGACAGGGATTCTCGACATCAGCCGGGTGGCGATCGCCAGCACGCCGGAACCTGTCCCAAGGTCAAGCGCGTTGCTGACTCTGCGTGACTTCAGCACATCGCCGATCATGTTGAGGCAGCCGGCTGTCGTACCGTGATGGCCGGTGCCGAAGGCCTGGCCGGCCTCGATCAATATGCCGATATCGTTGGCGCGGACTTTGTCGCGGTCATGGCTGCCATGGACGAGGAACCGGCCGGCGCGGACGGGCTTCAGCCCTTCCAGCGATTTGGCGATCCAGTCGATATCGGGCAGGACCTCCCGCTCGACCTTGAGCGCGGGGAAGCTTTTCTCGACCAGGCCGCCGAAGCGGCCGGCGATTTCCGGTTCCTGTTCCGCCGGGCCGTAGATCGAGGCCTCCCAGATACCCTTGGATTCGTCCATCTCCTGCGTGGCGATCGCGTAGTCCTCTTCGCCGAAGAGGTCCGACAACGCGTGCATCACTTGTTCGGCCATGGCTTCGGTGGTCGAGACAAAGAGGCGGATTTCACTCACGAGGATCTCGCTATCAGGTTCTTGAGCTTCTGGACGGCGACATCGGGGCTCTCCTTGTAATCGATCGTGCCGATGAAGCGGCCCTCTCCGTCAAGCAGAAACACGGACGCGGAATGGTTCATCGTGTATTCCGGTCCATCCGGATTCTTGGCATCGGTGGGCACTTTCTGGAACGAGACCTTGAAGCCGCGGGCCATGGCCTCGACCTTCGCGGGATCGCCGGAAATTCCAGTGATCCGGTCGGTCGCGTTGGAAAGGTATTTGTTGAGCACTTCAGGCGTGTCGCGCCGGGGATCGATCGAGATGAAGTAAGCCTGCATCTTCGATTTGTCGGGATCCACTTCCTTCATCCAGCCGGTGAGTTCATAGACCGTGGTCGGGCAAATCTCGGGGCAGTTGGTGAAACCGAAGAACAGCGCCGTCGGCTTGCCGTTCCGGAAGGCCTTTTCCGTGATCGGCTGGCCGTCCTGGCTGGTCAGCGTGAAGGGCACGCCCCACGGCTTTTCGGCGATCAGCGTCGATTGATTGCCGACGGTATTCCAGAGCCAGAAAAACAAAGCCGCCATGATGACGGCCAGTATCGATATGACGATGCGGAAAGTTCTCATTTCAAGGGTCTCGGTTCACCGGTCGGACCGACCTCTTACATGCGGCCCGCATATCAGGCAAATGCCGGCGAGATCAAAATGGCCTGTGCTGGGCCGGCTGCGACAATCCGCCGAAAGAAGCGCGCGTCAGAAGCACCAGGCGAGACCGTTTTCGGCATAGGTGAAGAGGATTGACGTCCCGAACATGCTCCAGCCCGCGAGAGCTGCGGCCAGCACCACCAGAAAGGCAAGTGCAGCAAGAAGGGGAAGCCTGGATTGCGATAACGTTTGCATAGTGCTGATAATACTCCATCCCCGCGAGGTTTTCAAAGCGCTTTGGTTTTGGCCTCGTTGCCCGGGAACTCGGACCGGACAATTTGCGGATTACACGACCTGTGTTCCAAGAGTTTGCACTTAAGTTTAGCGAATCCTTAACGCGTATTTGACAATCTTCAGGATCAGGACACCTGCGGGCGATCGCGGCACCAACGACAGCATCTGGGAAGAATTCCAATGAGCATGAATATCAAGCAGTCTGCATCGCAGCTCGAAATCGTCTCCTTCCACCTCGGTGACCAGGAGTTCTGTATCGACATCATGGCGATCCGCGAAATCCGCGGCTGGGCGCCGGTGACTCCGATGCCGCACACGCCGCCCTACGTGCTGGGTCTGATCAACCTGCGCGGCGCGGTGATCCCGGTCATCGACATGGCCTGCCGTCTCGGCATGAAGATGACCGAACCGTCGGAGCGTTCGGCGATCATCGTCACCGATATCGGCGGCAAGCTGGTCGGCCTGCTAGTCGAGCAGGTGTCCGACATGATGACGATCAAGAACGAGGACCTGCAGCCGGCACCGGAAATCATTCCGGAAACCCAGCGCGCCTTCTGCCGCGGTATCGTGGCGCTCGAGCGTTCGATGGTCTGTTTCCTCAACCTCGACACTGTCATCGCCGACGAGCTCAAGCAGGCCGCTTAAGCCAAGTAAATCCTCTTCCCGGAGCGCCTGGCTGCGACAATCTCGCGGCCGGGTTTTGCGCGTCTATTCGGCGGCCGGCTTGCCTTCGGTCCAGGTGACCTGCTGATTGTAGAGCGGCACGGTGGAAATCGCCATCTTGGCCGAGCCATCCACCACTTCTCTGGAATGGATGAGGTAGATCAGCGTATCGTTCTTCTTGTCGTAAATGCGCTGGACCAGAAGGCTCTTCCAGATCAGCGACAGGCCGGCCTTGAACACTTCCTCGCCGCTCTGGTCGAGATCGATGTCGCCGATGGTGATCGGCCCGGTCTGGCGGCAGGCGATGGAGGAATTCGATGGATCCTCGAACCAGTTGCCCTTCCGCAGCCGGTCGATGACGCCGCGGTCGAAATAGGTGACATGGCAGGTCACGCCCTGCACCTTCGGGTCGGGCACGGCGTCGATGACGATATCGTTGCCGGTCCAGTCGACGCCGACCTCGCCGACCCGGTCGGCGGCAAGACCGGACACGGCTCCAAGCGACAAGACGATGCCCGCAAGCGCGGAAAGAGCGACCTTCTTCATGAAACGGTCTCCTATTTCGATGTGAGGAAATTGGAGAGTTCGGCCCCTAGTTTCAATCGGTCGCGTCAAGAAATCCGGTTTTCGCCAACGTCGAGGTGGCTGAAGCTTTCGGCGCCCGCCTTGGTAAGGTCGTCCGTCACCTTGTCGCTCCAGCGATAGCCGGCGACGGCCGCTTCCGAGATATCAGAGAACAGGTTCTGGCGGATCACGGCGTGTCCCGCGCCTTCGACAACCGTCGCGGCAATGCCGACCGGCGCCTTGCGGATGACGTTGCCTGTCACGCTGACGTCGCGGAGATAGGGACCCCAGCCGATCAGCATGCCCCAGCGCGGTGCGTCCTCGATCAGGTTCGCCGAGACGACCGCATCCGATTCCGCCTCGATGCCGATGCCGAAGAAGGCGCCGTCCTGTTCATAGGGCGCGGCGAGCTTGAGGTTACGGATGATGTTGCCGTTGATGACCGCCAGCCTGCCGCCTTCGTTGAAGTTGACCGAAAGAATGCCGTTCGCCGCGCCATCGATGAGATTGCTGGATATCATTGCGCCATCGAAGCCGAATTCCGAATAGATCGCCGTCTCGCCCGACCTCAGGCACTGGTTGGATGTGATCTGCACGTTCGAACCCGCATTCGAGCGGATCGCGGTGAAGGCGCAGTCGGTCACATAGTTGTTGGCGATCTGCACGCCATCGGCGCGGTAAACGTTGATGCCATTGCCGCATTCGCCGGTGCCGCCGGCATTGGCGCGGATGCGCGAGACGCGATTGCCGGTGACAATTGTGCCGTCAAAACCCTTCGCCCAGCGATGGACAAGGATGCCGCCATTGCCGCAATCACTGACCTCGTTGTCCCGAATCGAAAAATCATTGCACTCGACGGCGAAGACAGCGCTTTCAGCGGCGCCGGAAATCGCGTTGTCATTGATGTGGCCCTTGCAGCGCTCTGCCCATATGGCGAACTTCTGGGCGCCGAGGATCTCGCAGTTTTCGATCGAAAGCTTGCCGGTCTGCTGGAATGTCATCAGGCCCGGCTGGTCATCCGCCAGCCAGCGATTGGCGCCGTCGATCACCAGATTGGAGAGCGTGACCCGCTTGGCACCAATTGAACGGATGAATGAACCGTCGCCGGAATAGATCAGCCGGGTCGCGCCGGGAACGCCCATTATCTGAATATTTTCAGGCAGTTCGATGTTGCTGACCTGATAGCGGCCGGGCGGCAGGAAGACGGGAAGGTTGCGGCTCGCGGCCTCCTTGAGCATCCGGTTGAACGCCTTGGCGCCCCGGTCGAGATCGCCCGGCCGGACGCCGAATTGCGACGCGTCAAGCCCGCCACGGAAATCAGCGTTGGAAAGCAACGCCTTCGGTGCCGCGTAGCCGAGCGAAGGAGCGGCCAAGAGGCCTGCGAGCAGGGAGCGTCTGGTGAGTGCGGTGCTTGTCATGAAACGCGCGTTGCAAGCGCCGTGCCACGAATTTTGTATCAGATTGGCACAGATTGTCGTTTGCCATTCGTTAACGTCCGCAAGCCCCGCGCCAGACCTTTATGCCATGACGAAGACTAGGAAAACGGGACTTCCGCCATGAAGACGCGCACTGCCCTCAGCCTGATATCCTTGCTCGCAGCGCCCATGCTGCTCTCGGGATGCGTGATCAACAGCGTCAACGACCTCGATATCTACGACTCGAGCACCGTCAATCCAGACCGCTTCGTGCAACAGACACGACCGGTCTGGGACCGTCCGCCGCCGAGCAAAAAACGCCGTATCGTATGGTACGAAGGCGATGTCGAGGAGACATCCACGACGGCGTTGACCGGGGATGTGCAAGCCGAATTTCCGCTGGCCGAGGTGCCCACCGACACCCGGATGAAGCCCGATCCGTTCACCACCAATACCGTGCCGCGGCCGGCAAATGTCTATGGCAAGCTCGACGATGCCGGGCACTGGCTACCGGCCATCCCGGTCAGCGACGTGCCGGGGCAATATCTCAGGCGTGAAGTGTCCTATAACGGCATCGAAGTTCCCGGCACTGTCGTGGTCGATACGAAGTCGCGTCATCTCTATCTCGTGCTGGAAGGCCACCGCGCCATCCGCTACGGCGTCGGTATCGGCCGGATGGGTTATGCCTGGAAGGGCAGGGGCACGATCAAGTTCAAGAAGACCTGGCCGCGCTGGACACCATCCGAGAACTACGTCGCCGATCGCCCCGACATGAAGATGTTCTCGGCCTCCTATGGCGGGCTGGTCGGCGGCACCAACAATCCGCTGGGCGCCCGCGCTCTCTATATCTTCCAGGACGGCCAGGACACGCTCTATCGCGTCCATGGCACGCCGGACTGGAAGTCGGTCGGCAAGCAGGTGTCATCCGGCTGCATCCGGATGTTCAATCAGGATGTGATCGATCTCTATAACAGGGTCGAAAACGGCGCCGAGATCATCGTGCGTTGATCACGCGGCCGACAGCTTCCGCTTCAGATCCTTGATGCTGTTGGTCAGGACCGCGGCTTCCTCGAACGAACAGCCGATCGCCTTGCCGATCTCCTGCAGAATGCCTTCGGCGACCTTTCGCCTGGATTGCCCAAGCGGCGTCAGCACCACGACCACCTGCCGTTCGTCTTCCATGCTGCGTTCCCGCTTGATGTAACCGGTCTTTTCCAGCCGCTTGAGCAGCGGCGAGAGCGTGCCGGTATCCAGCCCGAGTGCCGCGCAGATGTCGGTCACCCGCGCCTCCCGCTTCTCCCACAGGAAGAGCAGCACGAGATATTGCGGATAGGTCACGTCCATCTCCGCGAGCAGCGGCTTGTAGACCTTGGTGAAGGCATGCGAGGCCGAATAGATCGCGAAGCAAAGCTGGTTGTCGAGCGCAAGGGCGTTCGTGGTCATCGTCTTGTCCCTGAAATCCTGAAGCGCATTATAGCTCGGAGAAAAAATTTGTAAAATAATATTGTGTCAAATATAATTGTGTGAAATACAAATGCTGTCAACACGAAAGGAGACCCTCCCATGCCTATCCTCTATCGCACCAACGCAACCTCCACCGGCGGCCGCGTCGGCTCGTCCAAATCGAATGACGGAAATCTCAGTGTCACGCTGACCTCGCCGAAGGAACTCGGCGGTGATGGCGCCCCCGGCACCAATCCCGAACAGCTTTTCGCAGCCGGCTATTCGGCCTGCTTCCTCGGCGCACTGAAATTCGTCGCCGGCCAGGCCAAGGTGAAGCTTTCCCCTGAGACCACGGTCACCGCCAATGTCGGTCTCGGGCCGCGCGAAGACGGTGGCGGCTTCGGCATCGAAGTCTCGCTGACCGCTGATATCCCCGGTGTAGAGCGTGCCGTGGCTGAAGACCTGGTCGCCAAGGCCCACATCGTCTGCCCCTACAGCCACGCCATGCGCACCTCGACCGAGGTGCAGGTGACGCTCGCCCAGACAACGGCAGAAGCGGCCTAACCCATTTGGGGGAAGCGGAATTCGATTGCCGACTCTATGATCTGATTCGTTGAATGCGAGCGGGGACCTCCGGCGGCCGTCCAAGACGTGCCGCCGGATTAGTTTCCAGCCCGCGACAGGCGAGACGGCCATCGCAAGATTCCGGTTGCAACACCCAAGCTTTGCGCGCAGATTTGCCCAGTCAGAGGGGGAGCGACTATGAGCAGCAGAGAAGAAATCGAAGGCCTGGTATCGAGACTTTTTGCAGCCCGCGACACGCAGAGTGTCGATCAGACCTTGGCTTGTACAGATCAGTCGTGCACGTTTCGTGTTGTTGGAACGGACAGGCTCGGCGATTTGACGAAGGTCAATGATACGCCGGAAAAGGTGAAGGCAGCGGCAAAGATACTCATCGATGCTTGGGACCTCAGCGGTTTGCGCAATGTCAGCATTCACGTCGATGGCGATACGGCCTTTGTGCACAGGGTAGGCACCGTCACCTACAAAGAGACCGGTGAGACGATGCCGGCCGAAATGATGGATAAAATTACCTTCAAAAATGGCCTGATTGTCGAATATCTGCAATTCGCGGATACCTACCAGATCGCCGGCACCATGGGTATCATACCGGTGTGAAACCCTACGCCGGCGGCCGTTTGCAACGCGCCGCCGGATCGTTTCAGCCTAGCCTTCCGCTGCCTGCGCCGCGAAGAAGGCCTCCGCGTCGTCGACCTCGACCAGCTTCTTCCGCTCGATCTGCCAGAAGCGGTTGCCGACGGTGCGGATGAAGCTGCGGTCGTGCGAGACGAGCACGCAGCTCGCCTCGTTCTCCAGCAACTCGTCCTCCAACGCCTCTTGGCCCTCGATGTCGAGATGGTTGGTCGGCTCGTCGAGCAGGTAGAAATTCGGGTTGGTCAGCCTCAGCACCAGCATGCCGAGCCGCGCCTTCTGACCGCCTGAGAGGCTGCGGATCGCCTTGCTTTGCATGTCGAGATTGATGCCGGCCCCGGCAAGCAGCGTGCGTGCCCGCTGGTCGCCAAGCTCGAAACGGTGGCCCAGCACCGCAAAGGGTGTCGCCCCGTCATCGAGATCCGCCAGCGCCTGGTCGCCGTAGCCGAGCACGACCGACGGCGTCACCTTGATCGCCTGCGCGGCCCGGTCCGGCGCTTCGATCGCTGCCTTCAGCATGGCGACGAGCCGCGTCTTGCCGGCACCGTTCGGCGCAAGAAGCACGATGCGGTCGCCCTGGCAGATCGCCTGCTTGCCGGTGCGGAAAAGCATGGTACCGTCCGGCGTGGTGACTTCAGTATCTTCGAACGACACCAGCACCTTGGCATGGGTGCCGCGATTGGCGAGCCGGATCGCGCCGGCCGACCGCTCCTTGTGGGCAGGTTTTGCCTGCGCCTCCAGCTTCTCGGCGCGTTCCTTGAGCTGCTTGGTTTTAACCACCAGCAGATCACTGCCGGAATTGATGCCGATATTGTTGAGCTTGGCGGCCTGCTGGCGCAATTGCTGGGCCGTTTTCATTTCCTTCTCGAAGCGCTTCTCGTCGGCGGCATCGGCCTCGTCGAGCGCGGCGCGCGCGCGGCTGTAGGGCAGGGCGAAGACCGGCGACCTGTCCGCGCGGAGGAACAGCGTTCGGTTGGTGACCGCGTCAAGAAAGGCGCGGTCGTGGCTCGCGATCATCACGGGCATGTCGCGCGGCAGCGAGGCGAGCCAATTCTCGACCTGGGCGATCTTGGCGAGGTCGAGATGGTTGGTGGGCTCGTCAAGCAGCAGCACATCCGGCTCGGTGACGACGACCCGCGCCAGCAATGCCAGGCGTTGCCAGCCGCCGCTCAGTTGAGACAACGGCCTTTGGCGCAGTTCCTCGGCCACGCCGAGCTGATCGAGCACGATATCGACGCGCCAGCTTTCATGCTCGGCCTGGTCATGCGGCAGAGCGAGCTGGACGGCCCGGTAGAACGGCTCGCTGACCAGTTTCTCAGGCATGTTCTGCTCGACGAAACCGAGCGTCAGGCCACGAGCGCGGGTGATGTCGCCGGATGTCGACTCGGTCAGGCCGGCGATGGCGCGCAGCAATGTGGACTTGCCACGGCCATTGGCTGCGACGACGCCGATCCGGTCGCCGGCATTGATTGTGAGATTGAGGCTGGAAAAGAGCGGCATGCCAAGCGTGATGCCGAGATTGCGGATGTTGATCAGTGTCATGTGAGGTCTCTGGACTGTCGAGCCTGCCGCCGCGTATCTGGCACACAAGGCAAAGCTCGGAGAAAAGATCACGGCTCACATCGAGCCGCAGCCACAAGGGGCAGACCAGAGATGTCTGATCAGCCCTGCAAACGCATTTGCAGGGCCTGGACGGGGCCACGCTGGCGATGGTGCCTTGAGAATGTCAACATGCGCAGCGCTCCTTTCCTGCGTGGTTTCTATCATTGCGCGCGCCTTGGCGCAACGCCCGCCGTTCAGCGTCGGCGGCCGGTCAGGCTGCCGAGAATGCCGCGCACGATCGCGGCCCCCACGGCCGTCGCCACGGAGCGGGCGGCCGATTTCATCGCCGCTTCCACCACTGTCTCGCGCTGGTAGCCCGAGCGTTTCTGCTGCTTGACCTCGGGCTGCGGCGCATCCTCGGTGCCGAAGCCCGGCAGTGTCCAGCCGCCGATCGTGCCGGTGGTCTTCTGCTCCTCCGGTGCCGGCGCCTGGCTTTGCTGGGCGGCCTGTTCTGCCTTCCTGGTCAGAATCTCGAAGGCGGATTCGCGGTCGAAATCCTCGTCGTAGAGGCCCTTGACCGGGCTCACCGACATCACCTGCTGGCGCTCGGCATCGGTGATCGGCCCGAGCCGCGAGGAGGGCGGGCGGACGAGCGTGCGCTGGACGATCGACGGTGCGCCCTTGGCCTCGATGGTCGAGACCAGTGCCTCGCCGGTGCCAAGATTGGTGATGACGTCAGCGCAATCGAAATCCGGATTGGGCCGGAACGTATCGGCGGCGGTCTTCACCGCCTTCTGTTCGTTCGGCGTATAGGCGCGCAGTGCATGCTGCACGCGGTTGCCGAGCTGGGCAAGCACGGTGGGCGGCACGTCCATCGGGTTCTGGGTGACGAAATAGACGCCGACGCCCTTGGAACGGATGAGCCTCACGACCTGCTCAACGCGCTCGACCAGCACGCGCGGCGCATCGTTGAACAGGAGATGCGCTTCGTCGAAGAAGAAGACCAGCTTCGGCTTTTCCGGATCACCCACCTCGGGAAGCTCCTCGAAGAGTTCCGACAGCAGCCACAGCAGGAAGGTCGCATAGAGCCTGGGATTCATCATCAGTTTGTCGGCGGCAAGCACCGAGATCGCGCCGCGGCCGTCATTGGTGGTGCGCATGATGTCGGTGATTTTCAGCGCCGGCTCGGAGAAGAACTTCGTCGCGCCCTGCTGCTCGAGGATCAGCAATTCGCGCTGGATCGAGCCGACCGAGGCCTTGGAGATGAAGCCGAACTTGTTGGAGAATTCGGTGGCATTTTCGCCCATATAGTTGAGCAGCGCCTGGAAATCCTTGAGGTCGAGCAGCGGCAGCCCACCTTCGTCGGCGATCTTGAAGGCGATGTTGATCACGCCCTCCTGCGCGTCCGAGGCATTGATCAGCCGCGACAGCAGCAGGGGACCCATTTCGGTCAGCGTGGTACGGACCCGATGGCCCTTCTCGCCGAACAGGTCCCAGAAGATCACCGGGAATTCCTGGAACTCATAATCGCTGAACCCGATCTCCTTGGCGCGTTTGTCGAGAAAGTCCTTGAATTCGCCCATGGCGCCGATGCCGGAGAGGTCCCCCTTCACGTCGGCGGCGAAGACGGGCACGCCGGCATTTGAGAAGCTTTCGGCCAGGATCTGCAGCGTCACCGTCTTGCCGGTGCCGGTGGCGCCGGTGATCAGGCCATGGCGGTTGCCGTATTTCAGCTCCAGATATTCCGGCTTGTTGATCGAGTCGTCCGGCTTGCGGCTGGTGCCGATATAGATCTTGCCCTGTTCCAGCATGCTCATGTCTCCCGTACCTCAGCCTCGTCGGCTCAGGCCTCATTGAATGCGACCCTTGACTTATAGGGCGAGGATATCCGCCCGACAACCGTGGTTACCTCCGCGTGTGCCGCAATTTTTTCCGGGGCTTGGAAGCTTCGGGTTGCCAACGTCACGCGCATTCTCTACCCAAAAGAGAACAACGGATGGAGACCCATATGAGTGAAATCGTCAATCAGATCGCTGACGCCACCGGCATCGACCCGGAACTCGCCGAAAAGGCGCTCGGCATGATGCTCGGCTTTCTCGAAAAGGAAGGCGATGACGCGGCCGTCCAGAAGATGATCGCCGCGATCCCGGGTGCCGCCGAACTGATCTCCGAACATGCCGGCGATGGCGGCGGCGGTTTCCTCGGGGCCCTCGCCGGCGGCGGCATCATGGGCCTCGGCCAGCAACTGATGGGCGCCGGCCTCGGCATGGGCGAAATCACCGCGCTCGCAAGGCAGACGATCGCGGTCGCCAAGCAATATGCGGGCGAGGAGACCGTCGATCAGGTTGTGGCGAGCATTCCGGGGCTCGGGCAGTTTATTTGAGCGAGCGCTTCGCCGCCCTCCATCTCGAGATGCTGAGCCAGTTCATCATTCGCAAGAGCGCCAGCTGTCGCTGAATGTTCAGTTGTGCGGCCGGGCGGTCGAGCCCCGAACCACCAATTCGACCGGCATTACGATTTGCTTTGGGGGATCGTTGGCGAATATCAGCGCTGCGGCAAGTCGCGCTTTTCCGACGATGTCATGTGCCACGGTCGTGAGAGGGGGGATGGTGCGTGCCGATTCCTGAGTGCCGTCGAAGCCCACAACCGACACGTGCTCGGGGATGTTTATCCCGCGCCGGATCGCTTCGTCCAGCACGGTAATGGCCTGCCAGTCCGACATCGTCATGATCGCCGTCGCTTCCGGAACCCGATCGAAAACTATGGCCCCCGCGGAAGGATCACCAGGGGTGGTCTCGATGATCGGGACATTGTCGACCGACTGCCCGATTTCCTGAAGACCGTGGGCAAAGCCTTCAAGTCTTTCATGGTCGAGCTGGAAGCCCGCAGTGATCCCGCGCGCGCCCTTACCGGGCAGGTGGACGATCGGTGGCCCCGGGGTGCGACGGATGGAGAGGATCGCAAATTGCCGATGCCCAAGCGCAGCAAGATGCCGGACCGCCATCAGGGCGCCGTGTCTGCCGTCGATCCGGATCGAATTGATGTCCGGCCCGGCGTCGCTTTCGAGAATTACAAAAGGCAGGCGTCGACGCTGGGCTGATCTGATCAGGTCGATGTCTATGCTGTGGCCCAAGATGAAGCCATCGACCAGCGCTTCCCTGATGGTGGAGGCGCGAGTTTCGTCGGTTCCGTTGACCAAGCTCAATGTGGCTCCGGCTTCGTCGCATGCAAGCGACGCGCCAAGCACCAATTCTCGCCCGTATGGGCTCCTGATGACCTCTGCAATCGCGAAGGCACCCGGCGGCATGAAGCCGATGGCGTTGAATTTGCCATCACGCAATACCCTTCCTCGCGGGTCGGGTCCATCATATCCAAGCTGCCGCGCGGCAGCTTGGACGCGCTCCCGCAAATCGGACCGCACGAGGTCGGGATGATTGAAAACGTTGGAGACCGTGCCGCGGGAGACACCGGCGACTCGTCCAACGTCGGCGAGGGTTGGCATCTTGGGACGATTCATTCTTCCAGTTAAGCCATTTTTTGGAGCGCTCCAAGTTTTTTCTTGACTCTTTATCGGGAAAAGTGAATTTTACACTTGGAGCGCTCCAAGTTGGTAATAATTGCAGTTTCTGGGCTGTTGTGTGTTAGAGCGCAGGGCAATTTCATAGATCACCAAGGAGGATAGAATGACCACGATCATTGAAACCTCGACTTCGCTCGTCGGGAAGAGCTTCGACTGCGCATTCGGCAATTTTGTACCCCGGCTCACGGTTCTCTCGCCGACGGAACTGCGCGTACAGGCAACAATCGGTGTCACCGATGTCGATGAAATCGTTAGGGGTGACGTCAAGGACGTTCGTCCGGGCGTCGTCATAATGAGTTGGACCGAGCAAAGCGGCAATTTCATCGTCCAGGTTCAGGACCACCAAAACGGTCTCGTTCATAACTATGCGCGGCTGGCCGATGGACAATTGTTCTGCGCACAGGGTGTGATTGAACCGGTGGCATTGATTTAGACGTCATTACTTTGAAGTAACGCGACCGGGGCATCGACTTGCGCGGTCGGCGGCAACCCAATGGAGGAGGCAGATCATCATGGCAGCCAACATTATGGATCACAATGACCCTGCACAGTGGGATCCCAATCTTGACGCGGTGCTTGCGGCTCCCGCCAACCACAAGATCGTCTTCGAGAACGAGCGGCTACGCGTTCTCGAAGTGATCCTCGAACCAGACGAAGAAGAGCCGACGCACCACCATCGCTGGCCGTCCGTGTTCGTGTTCGACCAGGTCGAGGGACCCATTCACGATATGGCACCCGACGGGTCAATTGCGCCGCCCAATCGAGATGTCATTCAAGCGATCCAAGCCTGGGATGGCAAGGGCTGCCTAGTCGTCCACATGGCGCCGCAGCCGGCAGGTCGCGTCCTGAACGCCTCCGGCAAGACCCTGCACGGTATCCGCGTCGAGATGAAATCGTAGTGCGGGAAACATCTGCCGTGTGGGGTCGCTGACAACGCCTCCCAATGTGCCGGGGAGGAGACGGTCGATCAGGTCGTGGCGAGCATTCCGGGCTCGGGCAGTTAATTTGACATCCCACGCCGAAGCGCCGTCCGGGGCAGTCAGGCCCACGCTACGTCCCAAACATCACGAATCATACTTCCGGCATGCCGGCCAGCCGCATGCCGTCGATCAGCACCTGGGTCCGGTGAGGGTCCTTGGAGTGCTGGCCGCGGCGTATCCCTGCGAGGCTTACGTCAGGCGATAGCTTCTGCAGCGCTTCCAGCGCGCGCCTGGCATCATCGAGCCGACCGAGATGTGCGTTGCCTGCGATCAGCATCCAGTGGGTCGCAGGGAAGCGCGAATTGTGTGCAAGTGAGCGCCGGGCGAAATCCAGCGCCTCCTCGAAGTTACCGCGCGCCATGTGAATATGCGCGATACCCGTCAGCCCTATGAAAGCGTCACCAGGACTCAGCCGAACGGCGCGCTCGAAAAGTGCCTGCGCCTCATCAAGACTGCCACCCTTCAGATGCGCTATGCCCGCACGCCACACGATTGTTGCGTCGTGGGGATTGGTCTCCAGGGCGCGCAGCAGCATCAATAGCCCCTGATCGTAATCGCGACCAGTCGAATGTCTGACCATTCCGCATTCGGCGAGCACTATCGGATCGTCGGGCGCGCTGGCCAGGGCCCGCCTCGCCAGTTCCAGGCTCCTCTCCGCATCGTCGGCGCTCAACGTGGGCAATCCCATGGCGACCGGATGCTGATAGCTCGCCGCAGCCAATGCAAGCGCCGTGGCATAGTCCGGTTCCAGTTCAATTGCGCGTTCGAGCAGTGCAATGCCGACCTCGTTTTCGTCGCCGGACTCCGTGTTCAATTTTTGCAGGGCTTGAAGGTAGAGATCGTAGGCGTCGACACTTTCGGGCCGCGTACTCCTGGAATAATCGAGTTCGGCGCGCTGAATCCGAGGCTGAACGATTGCCACGACGCTTTCGGTAATACGGTCCTGTATGTCAAATATACCAACGATGTCGGCGTCGAACTTCGTTGCCCAAAGGTGCGTTCCGGTCGTGCCTTCGACGAGTTCCACGGTGACACGAAGCCGGCTGCCGGAAAAACGTACACTTCCTTCGAGCACATAGCGGACGCCCAGTTCGCGGGCGACCTGGCGTATATCCGTGGCACGGCCCTTGTAAACGAAGGAGGAATTCCGCGCGGTCACGGCAAAGGAGCGAAAACGGCTCAATGCGGTAATCAGGTCCTGGACAATGCCATCGGCGAAATAGTTCTGCTCGGGGTCGCCACTCATGTTCTGAAACGGCAGCACGGCGAGCGAGGGTAGCATGTCGCGTAAAACCGTTCTCGGTGCATTGTCCGGAGTGGCAGACAAAGGTTTGACCAGTGCGGTCGAGGGCCATTTCCAGACACGGATCGGACGATCGATGTTCTTGACCGTGACGTCGCCGCCATCCTCGAAGACGACGTCGATCCGGTTCTCGACATTCTCGTTGACGATGCCGGAAATGCAGATTCCGCCCGGCGCAGCCAGCGCTTCCAGACGTGCGGCGACATTGACGCCAACACCATAGATGTCATCGCCGTCAATGATGACGTCGCCGAGATTAACACCGACGCGAAGCACGATCTTTCCAACAGAGGTAGCGTCCGATGGCACTGCTGTTTGCACCGCAATCGCGCAATTGACAGCATCTACCACGCTGCCGAATTCGACCAGCGTGCCATCGCCGATCAGCTTGATCACCCGGCCATTGTGTTGCGCCACCGCCGGATTGAAAACCAATTCCCGGTGACGTTTCAATGCCGTCAACGTGCCGACCTCGTCGCTGGCCATCATGCGCGAATAGCCGACGACATCCGCGGCCAGAATTGCGGCAAGCCTGCGACTGGTCTGAATCCTGGACAAAGGCTCGGGTCCAACGATTGAGTTAATCGGACGGTGGCGAAAACACGACGCCCCGCGCGCTATCGCAAGCGGGGGATCGTTCGCAGATTGGCCGATTGTTGCCTTGGCCGCAAGCCAGCCGTCACCGCCACCCCATCCCCGGCGCCACATGCTTCAATATCGCCTCGATCACATGGGCATTGTAATCCACGCCCAACTGGTTCGGCACAGTGAGGAGCAACGTGTCGGCCTCCGCAATCGCCTCGTCCTTCTTCAGCTCCTCGATCAGGGCGTCGGGCTCGGCGGCGTAGCTGCGGCCGAAGATGGCGCGGGTTTGCGGGTCGATGAAGCCGATCTGGTCTTCTTCCTTGTTGCCATGGCCGAAATAGGCGCGGTCGCGCTGGTCGACCAGTGCGAAGATGCTGCGGCTTACGGAGACACGCGGCTCGCGGGTGTGTCCCGCTTCCTTCCAGGCTTCACGATAGGCGCGGATCTGGGCGGCCTGCTGGATGTGGAAGGGCTCGCCGGTCTCGTCGTTCTTCAGCGTCGAGCTTTGCAGATTCATGCCGAGTTTAGCGGCCCAGACGGCCGTTGCATTGGAACTGGCGCCCCACCAGATGCGCTCGCGCAGGCCCTCGGAATAGGGCTCGAGGCGCAGCAGGCCGGGAGGGTTGGGGAACATCGGTCGCGGATTGGGCTGGCCGAAACCTTCGCCGCGCAGCACGTCGAGCAGGACTTCGGCATGACGCCGGCCCATGTCGGCATCGGTCTGGCCTTCCGGCGGCTGGTAGCCGAAATAGCTCCAGCCGTCGATCACCTGCTCGGGCGAGCCACGGCTGATGCCGAGCTGCAGGCGACCGCCGGCGATGAGATCGGCGGCACCGGCGTCCTCGGCCATGTAGAGCGGGTTCTCGTAGCGCATGTCGATGACGGCGGTGCCGATCTCGATCTTGCTTGTCCTAGCGCCGATCGCCGCCAGAAGCGGGAATGGAGAAGACAGCTGGCGCGCGAAATGGTGGACCCGGACATAGGCGCCATCGGCGCCCAGTTCCTCGGCGGCAACCGCGAGGTCGATGGATTGCAGCAGTGCATCGCCCGCCGAGCGCGTTCCGGATTGCGGCGAGGGCGTCCAGTGCCCGAACGAGAGGAAACCGATCTTTTTCATAGTCATCCAATGCGATGTTTCATGGGCCTTATATAAGGCGTCATGACACGGTTGCGACCGCGCGAACACCCTTCACTTTGTGTCCGCTGCGGTCTTCAATGGTTGACAGTGATCTGCAAGTTCTCGTGGCCGAAGGCTGGCTCAGTCGGCCCCGCTCTGGCCGCCGTCGTCCTTGTCATCCTTGTCGTCGTCCTTCGGCTTGCGGACGCGGACGATGTCGTTGCTCATCTCGGTGCCGAGCTCGAGCACACCGGTCTTCTTGTTGACAACGCAGATCACGGCCGCGCGGCCCTTCACGTCCTTCGAGCGGCCGAAGACGATCGCCAGGCCGAAATTCTCGCTGCCGACCGGATCGACGGCGACCTGCGGCTTGCGGAACATGTCGGCTGCTGCCTCCGCGCATTTCTGCTCGACCTGGGCGTTGAATTCCTTCCAGGCGTCGGGGCTGGATGCCTGGGCGAAAGTGGGAACGGAAATGCCGGCGAGCGTTGCCGCAAACAAAACAAGGCCTGATCTCATGGTCGATCCTCCAGTTCATCGGAATTCGGTCGGTATGGCCAATCGCATATGGCCTTGATCCTGTCTATAGACGCGATGTGGCGGAATTTATTCACCTAAACCCGTTGCCTTGAAGCCCGCGCAAACCTATGTTCCAGTCAATCCAAATCTGATGATAATCACTAGAAGGAGACACCGCCATGGCTTTCGAACTGCCACCACTTCCCTATGACTATGATGCTCTTGCGCCCTACATGTCGCGCGAAACGCTCGAATATCACCACGACAAGCATCATCAGGCCTATGTGACCAACGGCAACAAGCTGGCCGAGGAAGCCGGCATGGGTGGCCTCTCGCTCGAAGAGGTCGTCGTTCAGTCGTTCGGCAAGAATGCGGGTCTCTTCAACAATGCCGGCCAGCATTACAACCACATCCATTTCTGGAAGTGGATGAAGAAGGGCGGCGGCGGCACCAGCCTGCCGGGCGCGCTTTCCAAGGCAATCGATTCCGATCTCGGCGGCTATGACAAGTTCAAGGCCGATTTCGTCGCTGCCGGCACCACGCAGTTCGGCTCCGGCTGGGCCTGGCTTTCGGTCAAGGATGGCAAGCTCGCCATCTCCAAGACCCCGAACGGCGAGAACCCCCTGGTCCATGGCGCCAAACCGATTCTCGGCGTCGATGTGTGGGAACACTCCTACTATATCGACTACCGCAACCTGCGCCCGAAATACCTCGAAGCCTTCGTCGACAATCTCATCAACTGGGATTACGTGCTCGAAATGTACGAAGCCGCGACCAAGTAAGCGCTTCAGAAATTGATTCCTGTCAACTCCGCAAGGCCCTGGTCTTGCGGAGTTTTTGTTTGTTCCTCATTTTTTGGATGAATTGATCTCCATTGACCCTCGCAGAGCTTTGGCTTGCGGGCTTTTGCGTCTGGGGTGGTGTGCTTTGCGCCATGTGTGGACGGCTCCGGGTTGGCAAGAGGTTTTTTGACTTTTTGCACACTGCTGGTCGGAGCTGCCATGTGTCCGGCCTTTCGACGCGGCACAGAGAGGCCGCTGGCCATAATGCTCTCCGCGGATCGGGTCCCGGTCAAAAGCCCGCGCTCGAAGCGCCTGGCGCATAGTGGGTTGTCCGTCTCCTTGGGCCGACTGGCGTAGGTGCGTTATAAGTCTCCTGCTCTTTACCAACGACGTTCACGACACATGCGTCGTGTATCAGGTTCCGGCTGCGACCGGCATTACTCGGTAGGGTTCGTTACGGCTCATCATCGCCCATGCAACCCGCGCCATCTTGTTGGCGAGCGCGACCGCTGCGACTTTCACCGAGCGACGCTCCATGAGGCCGACAAGCCAGGGATGGCGGGTTTGACCTGATAGCTTGGCCTGCTTGATAACCGCCAACGCGCCGACGACCAATAATTGCCGAAGATATCGGTTTCCGGCCTTGCTGATGCCTCCGAGCTTTTCTTTGCCACCGCTCGAGTTTTGCTTGGGTACCAACCCGATCCAGGCACTGAGATCGCGGCCCGAGCGAAAGGCCGTCGGATCGGGTATGCTGGCTGCCAACGCTGTTGCCACCAGCGGACCAACGCCTGGAATTCCTTCAAGCCTGCGGCTGAGATCATTGACACGGTGCCATTTCAAAATTCGACGATCCATTTCCAGAATGCGTTGCTTCAACAAATCGATTTGATCAGCCAATGCTGCGAGACATAGGCATGCCTCTGCCGGAATATCATCTCTTTCACCCTTCCGGATGAGATTGAGAAGCGCCTGCAACCCGTTGCGCCCGATGCCCGCGACAATGCCAAATTCGGCAAGATGGGCGCGGACAGCATTGATCGTCATTGTGCGCTGGCGAATGAACAACATACGAGTACGATGAAGCATCAGGATCGACTGCTGATCCACTGTCTTGATCGGGACAAAGCGCATGTTGGGTCGCGTCACGGCTTCGCATATGGCTTCGGCATCAGCCGCATCGTTCTTGTTGCGCTTCACGTAAGGCTTCACATAACGTGGCGGCATCAGCCGGACTTCGTGTCCGAGTTTTACCAGCTCCCGCCCCCAATGATGGGCAGTCGCACAGGCTTCGATGCCAATCAGACACGGTTTAAGTCCTGCAAAGAACTGAACAACGTACCGGCGCTTCAGTTGTCGGCGAACGACGATCGCACCGGTTGCGGAAACGGCGTGCACCTGGAACACCGACTTAGCAATGTCGAGTCCAATCGTGGTAATCTCTTCCATGGATGGCTCCTCCCATGCGGTTCCTAACAACACCGCAAATATCGCACATCGCGACGCCGGCGGAGGAGCCGTCCACAGCATCAGAAGCGGACTTCATATCCACTCGACGTAAATAATCAGGAAGCTTCCTGCGTCTTCACATGCGCGAGCAGATGCCCAATGAAACGAGTGAGCTTTGGCAGCGGTCGTCGATCCTGTCGACGTACTATATAGACTGTACGCGGGTCGGGCACGTAATTTTGAAGGACTGGCACCAGCGTGCCGGTCGCCAGATCGTTGGCCACCAGGACTTCGGGCTGCAGCAACAACCCCGCGCCTGCAATTGCGGCCCTGCGCAGTCCGTTACCGTCGTTGCATGTAAAAGATGGTTTGATTGCTATCTGTGCCTCATCCGCACCTTTCATTTTCCAGGCGTCACGACTGCTCCAGACTGTGTGAGAAAGGCAATGATGCGCGTTCAAATCATGCGGCGTCTCTGGACGACCGTTCCTGACTAGGTAGTCCGGCGACGCGCAGATCACCATCCGATACATTGTCAGAGGTTTTGCTATCAGATCGACATCGCCCAGTTCGCCAATGCGAATAGCCATATCAAATCCCTCGTCGATTAGATCGACATTTCGATTGCTCAATTCCAGTTCAATATGCACGAGCGGATACTCCTGCTGGAACGTCGCGACCAGAGGAGCGATGACACACGAGCCAAACGTCATTGGAGCACTGATCCGCAACGTGCCGGATGGAGATGCGCGCAACCGTTCAAGCGACGTCTCGGCCAACCGCACATATTCAAGTGCACGTTTTGCGTCTTCGTAATAAACGCGGCCAGCATCGGTCAGCCCTTGGCGCCGCGTCGTGCGCTCAAGTAAGCGCGCGCCCAGGCGATCTTCGAGCTGGCGCACGTACTTTCCAACCATGACCGCCGACATTTCAAGCCGCTGTGCGGCCTCGGTGAAGTTGCCCCCTTCCACAACGGCAACGAAGGTTTCCATGGCACGCAACTTATCCATATTACTAACCCTGAGTTCGTAAACTACGAATTGATATCATATTTATCACCTCAAAAGTTCGTTTAACAGTAGCGCCGTTCAGAACCAGTTTTGCTAGGAGTAGTCTATGAAGATCGTTCTAATTGGCGCCAGTGGGGACGTAGGCCGCCCAGTGGCGGAAGAACTTGCGCGTGATAGCCGGCACGAGGTAATTCACGTCGCTCGCACCCAGGGTGATTATCAGGCTGACATCGCCAGTGATGAAAGTGTCGATGCGCTGTTCAAGAA
This sequence comes from Rhizobium sp. LjRoot254, assembly GCF_964254105.1. Taxonomy (NCBI): domain Bacteria; kingdom Pseudomonadati; phylum Pseudomonadota; class Alphaproteobacteria; order Hyphomicrobiales; family Rhizobiaceae; genus Rhizobium; species Rhizobium sp. LjRoot254. Next base: position 1,198,759 of record NZ_CAXUSM020000001.1, read on the forward strand.
AACTGGACTGATTGACGCCATCATTGTTGCTGCAGGCAATGTCATCCTGGCTCCAATCGAAAAGATGACAACGGCCGACTTTCACAAAGGCTTGCAGGACAAGTTGCTAAGTCAGGTGCGCGTTGCATTGATTGGACAGCATTACCTGAATGACCGAGGGTCGATAACGCTGACATCCGGCATCGCTGTTGATGATCCGATTGCGCAGGGCTCCAACGCCGCAACGTCCAATGCCGGGATTGAAGGGTTTGTGCGTGCTGCTGCCTGCGACTTCTCGCGGGGCATCCGCATCAACGCAGTAAGCCCGACGGTATTGACGGAATCGATAGACCGCTTCGGTCCGTTCTTTCCAGGCTATGAGAGCGTGCCGGGAACCCGTGTAGCCATGGCCTATCGACGCAGCATCGAAGGCGTGCAAAGCGGTCGCGTATACCGGGTAGGTCATTGAACTAAAAGGAACACGGCATTCAGGGAATGCCGTGAGACAGACCTGGAGTTGTGTGTCGCGGGAACAAAATCTCGCGACACACTGGCCTCGGCGGAATGCCCCAAAGGGATGCTCCACATCTGGATTGTCCATGACCGGTTTGGGCCAATAGCAGTCGAATGGTTTTTGCGACCGGGCTCAAAACTACCTGCACCTCAGCGCATGGTTTCATTAACTTGAAAATCTTTATTGATTTTATTGCATGAATTTATTCTTATTGATCTCCCAGCCATCCACCCAGAGCTTTCGCAAGCCGTCGCCTTCGCCGGTGAAGTGCTCGCCCGTCGCCGTTCCGCGCGTGACACGGTCGGCGCGGAAATTGCGCAGGCCATGGCGCAGTTCGCACCACGCTACCATCACCGAATGGGCGGAATAGTAGATCAGCGCGATCGGGCGCACCGTTCTCTCGGTCGCGCGGTTCTGCTCGTCGGTATAGGTGATGTGGAGTTTCTGCTCGTCACGGATTGCGGCGCGGACCATGGCGAGGTCGATGCCGTCGGGTTCCGGCATCACCGAGCCCCAGGCATAGATCGCGTCGGTGGAAAGTACCTGCCGCAGTGGCGCGGGCATGGCGCCGGCGATCTTGTCGCTGACGGTCTCGGCCGCCTTCCTCAGCGCGCTGTCGCCGGTTCGCTGCAGGAGCGCCAGTGCCAGCACGATCGCCTCGGTCTCCTCGATCGAGAACATCAGCGGCGGCAGGTCGAAACCCGGCCTCAGGATATAGCCGATGCCGCGCCCGCCCTCGATCGGCACCCGCATCGCCTGCAGCGCCACGATATCGCGGTAGATCGAACGCGGCGTGACCTCCAGCCGCCCGGCGATCTGCGCGGCGGTGACCGGCCGCGTCGCCAGGCGCAGTATCTGGATGATCTCGAACAGGCGTGAGGCCTTGCGCAAAAACGTCTCCCATGCTGCCGTTTTCTGGCAGGGTTTCCATCACTACTGACACAATGGTGTCAATTGCGTTTCTCTATAAGTCTCTCCAACACATTGAAAACAAGGGATGCAAGCAATTTTTCATCCCTGATTGGAACGAGCAATTGACATGGAATATTCCGACAATCTCTGGATCTTCGCAACCCTTCTGTTCGGCATCATCATCGTGCCCGGCATGGATATGGTCTTCGTGCTCGCCAATGCGCTGGCCGGCGGAACACGCGCCGGACTGGCCGCCATTCTGGGCATCATGGGTGGAGGGATCGTCCACACGATCACCGGCACGCTGGGCGTCACGGTTCTGGCGGTGCTGATCCCGCAGCTTTTCCTGCCGATGCTTCTGCTGGGTGCGGCCTATATGGTCTGGGTCGGCATCGGGCTGATCCGCAGTTCGATCACCGTCGATAGGGTGGAGGGCGCGACTGCGCCGTCGCTGTTCACCACTTTCTGGCGGGGGTTTCTCACCTGCATGCTCAACCCCAAGGCCTGGCTGTTCATCCTCGCCGTCTATCCGCAGTTCATGAAGCCGCAATATGGTTCCATCACGCAGCAGGCGATGATCATGGGGCTGCTGACCATCATCATGCAGTTCCTGATCTATGGCGCCGCCGCACTCGGCGCCGGCCGCGCCCGTGCCTTTCTCACCGGCAATGCGAGTGCGACGATCTGGACCGGCAGGGTCGCGGGGCTTCTGATTATTCTGGCGGCACTCTTCACCGGCTGGCAGGGCTGGGTGCAGTCCTCCTATGCCTGAACAGTGAACGATCCGTTCGAGAATTGTGAACGATGGCGAGAGGCTGCGGATGCTGGCGGCATTTGCGGCTTCTGCTGAAATTCCGAGAATGATTCCGGTTTTCCGTCTAAGTGCCGATCACCGAATTGTTATTTTGATTTGCCGTTCTCTGTGGGATGGTGCCGACGTTCAGGAAAACCAGACGCCGGCTTGTGGCGGCGTCTTGCGAATGGGAGAACAAGTACGATGATCAAACGCATTCTGGCGGTGGCCGCACTCTGTCTTATCGGGGCGACCGCGGTCGTCTCCGCCGAAAACCAAGCTGATAACCGGGAAGCCGCCATGAAGAAGAATGGCGGCGCCATGGGCGCGCTGGCCGCCATCGCCAAGGGCGAAAAGGACTACGACGCCGAGGTGGTCAAGACTTCGCTGACGTCGATCAAGGAAGTGATCACGGTCTTCCCGACCTATTTCCCTGATGGCTCCGAGAAGGACAGCGACGAAGCCAGCCCGAAGATCTGGGAGAACAAGGCCGACTTCGAGGCCAAGGCAGCCAAGCTTGCGGCTGATGCGGATGCGCTTCTCGCCCAGCTTCCGGCCGACAAGGCTGCCGTCGGTGCCGCGATGGGCACGCTCGGCAAGAATTGCGGTGGCTGCCATGAAGCTTACCGCATCAAGAAGAGCTGACGACGCGTTCTGATCCATCCACATATCCGGCCGCTGTAGTTCCCTTGGAAAGGAATATGGCGGCCGTTCCATGGACGGGCTATTCGGGCCGGCCAAGTCCTGCCAGAATGCTTATTGATAGAACCGGAGGGCGCTGCATGGCTGGAAAGATCGTCAAGACTCTCGCGGCTTTGGTGGTTCTCGGTGCAGTCGGTGCCGGTGCCTTTCTCTGGATCACCCGGCCGCAGCCGCATCCCGACGATTTCTGGGCCTCTGCGGGCACGCCGGATGTCAAGAACGGCGAACTGGTCTTCTCCATGGGCGGCTGTGTCAGCTGTCACAAGGCGCCGAAGGCCGAAGGCGCTCAGCAACTGGTGCTGGCGGGTGGACTTGCGCTCAACAGCCCCTTCGGCATATTCCACGTTCCCAACATCTCGCCGGATGAGAAGGCCGGTATCGGCGCCTGGACGCTGGCCCAGTTCGGCAATGCGCTGACACGCGGCGTCGGCCCCGATGGCGAGCATCTCTATCCGTCGCTGCCCTATGGCTCCTATTCGAGGATGACGGCGAAGGATGTGGGCGATCTCTTCGCCTATATCAAGACGCTGCCGAAGAGCGATAATGCCACGCCGCCGCACGAACTCGGCTTTCCCTTCAACATAAGGCTGGCGCTCGGTGGCTGGAAATTCCTCTATCTCGATGAGGCGCCGCGCGTGGCGCTTGCCAACGCCGACGGCAAGGTCAAGCGCGGGCAATATATCGTCGAAGGTCCCGGCCATTGCGGCGAATGTCATTCGCCGCGCGACCGACTGGGTGGGTTTCAGGCTGATATGTGGCTGGCGGGCGCGCCCAATCCCGAGGGCAAGGGGCGCATTCCCAATATCACGCCGGAGGGTTCGATCGCCTCATGGAGCGAGGCCGATATCGTGACCTATCTTAAGGACGGCAATACGCCGGATTTCGATTTCGTCGGCGGCGCGATGGCCGAGGTGCAGAAGAACATCGCCAAGCTGCCGGACACAGACCGCGAAGCGATCGCGGTCTATCTCAAGGCGATCCCCGGGCATTCCAATCCGAAATGATCAGTTGGTGAGCCGGATCAACGTCTTCGATGCCGACTTGCCGATGGATGTGAACGCGGCAACCAGTTCCGCCGTGCTATCTGCGTTGAAGTAGTCAGCAGGGTTAGTGGCGCAGTATCTCAACAGATTTTGCCCGGCGACGGGAGCCATGAAAGCGATTGAAAAGACCCTGATGCCGTCAGTTCGGGCGTTGTCGCAGTATTTCTTCGTCTTGGCATCGGCGCCGCTCACATTGTTTTCGCCATCGGTCATGAACAAGATGAATTTGGTCGGCGTTTTGTTGCCGTTTTTCATCTCGTGGGCCTTCTCTTCGCTGTCTGTACCCTCCACCATCAGGCTCTCATAAGCCTTCTGGAACGCTTCACCCGAGTTGGTCGTGCCTGTGGAAGTGAGATTGGTGATGTAGCTTGAAACGGCGCTTGTGCCCCAGGCGAGCGGGGTCGGCGACTGCATCACGTTGTTGTAGGATACACCGCCGGTGCGTGAATATTGCGACTCGGGATCAGCCAAAAGGATCTGAGAGAGAAGCGAGGCGCTGGCGAGTTTAAGTGCCTCCATCTTCTTGTACAGTTTCGTGCAGGTATAAGGTGTCTTAGCCTTATTGGTCCTGTAGCACGTGGTTGTGTAACTCGTGGTGGTATATTCATCCATCGAGCCTGACCGGTCTAGAACGAAGTACATAGAGAATGAGCTCTGCGCCTTGTTCTCCTCTTCTGAGCTGACGCCGCCGCCGATAACCGATGCCTGCACCGAGACCGGGACGTTGTCCCAGCCGAGCACACGAAGGAAGGTGGTTGCAACGTTGCCATTCACCTTGGCGGTGATGCCCTGGCTGGTCCTGTCGATCACGATGCTGGCCGTATCCAGTTCGTAGGAGTCCGTAATCTGGGCTTCAGCAGCAAGCCAATTGGCGAGCTGTGCCTTGATTGCCGTGTCGTCCTTGGCATCGATATCCGTGACTGCCGCGACCAGCGCGGCATCAAGGTTGGACTCGATCTCACGATGCAGGTTGAGCGCCCGCACATAATCGAAGCTGGCCCCCATCGCACCGAGCAGCGGGATGCTGACGATGGCGAAGGACATGGCGAGATTTCCGGCGCGATCCGTGACGAACCGGCGGCCGATGGTTTTTATTCCATTTTTGAATGCGTCTGCAGCACGAGCGAACATTGCTGGCTCCTTGAATCCCGATGGCGGCGATTAGGAGCCAAAAAGGCTAACGATCTGTAAAACAACAGCATTCATGCCAACGACTTGACCAAAAATTGGGCATTTACGTTGGTATGACAATAGAACACCGTTAACAGGGCATTTATATTACTAATGCATATCAAGCTTTTGCCGAAAAATTACATGGCCCGCCGAAGTCCCGTGCCATTTTGGCACGGGACTTCGCTATGTTAGTTTTCGGCAACCTTCAGCGCGAAGGCATATTCGTAAGCGATTTCCTCGAGCCGCTGGAAGCGGCCCGATGCGCCGCCATGGCCGGCACCCATATTGGTCTTGAGGAGGATCGGGCTGGTGCTTGTGGAATGTTCGCGCAGCCTTGCCACCCACTTGGTCGGTTCCCAATAGGTGACGCGCGGATCGGTCAGGCCTGACAAAACGAGGATCGGCGGATAGGCCTTGGCGCCGACGTTGTCGTAAGGCGAATAGGACACGATGTTGCGATAGTCGGCTTCGGATTCGATCGGATTGCCCCATTCCGGCCATTCCGGCGGTGTCAGCGGCAGGGTGTCGTCGAGCATGGTGTTGAGCACATCGACGAAGGGCACCGCGGCGATGATGCCGCCGAATTTTTCGGGCGCCATGTTGGCGATCGCGCCCATCAGCATGCCGCCCGCCGAGCCGCCTTCGGCGACGATGCGGTCATACGCGGTGAACTTCTCCGCCACCAGATGATCGGCGGCAGCGATGAAGTCGGTGAACGTGTTGGTCTTGTGGACCATCTTGCCGTTCTCATACCAGGCAAAGCCCTTGTCCTTGCCGCCCCTGACATGGGCGATTGCATAGACGAAGCCGCGATCGACCAGCGACAGCGCGTTGGTCGAGAAGGATGCGGGGATAGAAATGCCGTAGGCGCCATAGCCGTAGAGCAGGCAGGGTGCGGAGCCGTCGAGCCGCGTATTCTTACGGTAGAGCAGCGACACCGGCACTTTCTCGCCATCGGGAGCGGTCGCGAAGACGCGGCGCGTCTCATAGTCCGAAATCGTATGGCCCGAGGGGACTTCCTGCGTCTTGAGCAGCACGCGTTCGCGGGTCCGCATATTGTAGTCGTAGAGCTGGGTCGGCGTGGTCATCGAGGAATAGGAAAAGCGGATCCAGTCCGTGTCATATTCCAGCGCGCCGCCGAGGCCGAGCGAATAGGCTTCCTCGTCGAAATCGATGGCGTGATCCTCGCCCGTCTCGCGGTCGCGGATCTGGATGCGCGGCAGGCCCTCATGGCGCTCCATCCAGACGAGATGGCTGGCAAAGGCGCCGTGCGACAGGATAAGCGTGCCCGGCCGGTGCGGCACGACTTCGGTCCAGTTCTCTTTACCAGGCGATTCAACCGGCGCTTGCATGATCTTGAAATCCTTGGCGCCGCCGTCATTGGTCAGGATGTAGAAAACGTTGCCGCCGGACACCAGTTCGTATTCGATGCCGGTCTCGCGCTCCGCGACAAGCTTCGGCTCGGCATCAGGCGTCCTGGCCGGGATGATCCAGTTCTCCGATGTCTCGTGGTCGTGGATATCGATGAAGATATAGTCGTCGAGCAGCGAACCGCCGACGCCCATGAAGAAGCCGGGGTCCTCTTCCTCGAAAACCAGCCGATCCGCCGATTGCGGCGTGCCGAGTATGTGATGGTAGATCTTCGAGGGGCGGTGGTTCTCGTCGAGCATCGAATAGAAGAAGCTCTGGCCGCCGGGCGTCCAGACGCCGCCGCCACCGGTATTCTCGACCACATCGTCGAGGTCCTTGCCTGATGTAAAGTCGCGGATCTTCAGGGTGAAATATTCCGAGCCCTTGTCGTCATAGCCCCAGAGGCCCTTGTCATGCCGGGGCGCGTGATCGATGCCCGAGATGCGGCAGTAATCCTTGCCTTCGGCTTCGCGGTCGCCATTGAGCAGCACTTCCTTGAGGCCATCGCCCTCGCGGCGGGTGCGGAAATAATGTGCCTGCTCGCCGCCGGTGACGTAGAGCGTGCCATAGGCGTAGGGGCCGTCCTTCATCGGCACCGAGGAATCGTCTTCCTTGATGCGGCCCTTCATCTCCGTAAACAGCGTCTTGCGCAGGTCCTCGGTGTCAGCCATCGCCGCTTCCTGATAGGCGTTCTCGGCCTCCAGATGCTTGCGGATCTCGGGATCGAGGATCGAAGGATCCTTGAACATCGCCTGCCAGTTATCGGCCCTCAGCCAGGCGTAATCGTCCGTGCGGGTCATGCCGTGGCGGGTATCGGTGACGGGCTTCTTGGGGGCGAGGGGAGGGGTCGGCAGGAATTTGGAAAATGGCAAGTGGTCTACTCCGGATCAAATCACGACGGGAGATGTAATGCGGTTCGGTGCGCGCGCCAAGGGGCCGCGTGCCGAGCGGCGGTTGATCGAAGGATTCGGCGGTCGACGGCCGTGGTGGAGTAGGCGCGGGTTCTTGTTCACGCGGCGGGTTCCGTCCGTGGTTTGAGGCATTCTGGCTCCCGATCCCCTTGCACTTCGCATGAGAGATCGGCCGGGGCACGTTTCCGTGCCGAGGTTTAGTGGCTGCCTTGCGACAGCCGGTAAGACACGTATCCGTGCCCCGTTCGGTGTCTTTTCATCCGCGAACTCGGTCGTCTGCACCAATCCTGATCCCGGACCTGAAATTTCCAGGGGGACGGGCTTGTGTGCGGTACAACGCACGCCACGCGTACTTGGCCTTTGCAGGCGGTACCCGGGGGAGACCCCTTCTCGCGGACGCCTGATGCGGGACTTTACGTCGTCTTCCCGCAACAGGCACCGGTCCTGTCTCGCCCGCATCGCCATGCGGGGTAGCCGAGGGCAGAACGGAGATGATTCTCTCACAGGTTTGGAGAGCGGGGATGAGGGGTGAGGAATTTTTTCTTATGTTTTTGATAAGAGATTGATTTGGTTGGGAAGAAAATGCGTTTTCTGTTGAAAACACCCCTCACCAAGTGCGTCCATGCGTTCGCTGAAGCTCACGCGGACTTACTATCCTCTCCCGCAAGGGGAGAGGTAAAACCCGCGGCACCGCCTTACCCAAACTCGGGGCCGAGCGTGAGGCACTAACCCTACCTCTCCCCCTGCGGGAGAGGATACGAAGGCCGCATGAGACCAAAGGTCGAATGCTTGGCCGTAGTTGGTGAGGGGTTCATCTTCAAACCAATAACTTCCCCAGCAATCCCGCCAAATCTCCCGCTTCCCCATCCCCGGCGAGCTTCGAACCGACATGCCGCTCGATCGCCGCGCCATAGACCGGCCACATGCGTTGCTGCAGGTCGAGCCCTGCATCGGTGATGTGGATCTGCTGGCCGCGGCCATCGCGTTCGTGGGCCTCGCGGCGGATCAGGCCGGCTTTTTCCAGGCGGTCGAGCAGGCGGGAGACATTGTGCTGGGCGAGCAGCAGGCGCGGTTCGAAATCCATCGGCCGCAGGCCATCGGGCCGGGCGCGGCGGAGTTCGAGCAGGATGTCGTACCACGACAGCGGCGGGAAGCCCGATGCCTTGAGGTCGGTCTCGACGGCGCCGAGCACTTTCTGCTGCGCACGGACGAGGGCGATCCAGGCGTCGGTCGTGGGGTCGGAGGGCATTTTCGCTGTCATCCTTTCATTTATCCAGATTCATGCAGATGCATCAAGCTTGACAAAAGATGCATCTGCATTCATATGGAAAAACGCCATGACATTGAAACTCGTATCCTTCGATCTCTGCCCCTATGTGCAGCGCGCCGCGATCGCGCTGGCTGAAAAGAACGTGCCGTTTGAGCGGATCAATATCGATCTCGCCAACAAGCCGGACTGGTTCAGGAAAATCTCGCCGCTCGGCAAGGTGCCGCTGTTGATGGTCGGCGACGAGGTGCTGTTCGAGAGTTCGGTGATCGTCGAATATCTCGATGAGACGGTGGAGCCGAGGCTGCATCCCGCCGATCCGCTGACCAAGGCGCAGCATCGGGCTTGGATGGAGTTCGGCTCGTCGATCCTTGGCCATATCTGGACGATCGAGACATCAGGCGACGAGGCGGCGTTCGAGCAGGGTGTGGCCCAGGTGAGCGAGAAATTCGCGCGGCTGGAAGGCGTGCTCGGCGCGGGGCCGTTCTTCTCGGGCGAGACGTTCAGCGTCGTCGATGCGGTGTTCGCGCCGGTGCTCCGCTATTTCGACGGGTTCGAGCGGCGGATCGATCTCGGCGTGTTCGCCGGCAAGCCGAAGCTGGGAGCGTGGCGCAAGGCGCTCGCGGCGCACAGAAGCGTGAAGGAGGCCGTGGTGCCTGATTATGCCGAGCGGCTGCTGGCATTCGTCGATAGGCACGGGGGTGTGCTGGCCGCCCGGATGGCAGACCGGAAGGCCGCTTGACCCGTTTTGACTATGGCTTGCCGGTTGGCTAAGGACATCCCGTCAAACAAGGAGCGACGGGATGGAATGGTCGAAGGCGAGCCTGCTGGCGCAGGCACTGGGCAAGATCGACGAGGCGACGCGCGCGGTGACGCCGCCGATCCACATCACCTCGACCTTCATCCGCGATCCCGACAATCAATACCGGTCCGGCAATATCTATGGCCGGGCCGACAATGAGACCGTGCGCGAGGTCGAGAGCGTGCTGACCATGCTGGAAGGTGCCGCGGCCTCGATGGTGCTGGGTTCCGGCATGTCGGCGGCGACGGCGGTGTTCCTGGCGCTTCAACCCGGCGACCATGTCGTGGCGCCCACGGTGATGTACTGGGCGCTGCGCAACTGGCTGAAGAACGATGCCACGGCCTGGGGGCTGAAGGTCGATTTTGTCGATACAAGCGACCTCGACGCGGTGCGTGGGGCGGTGAAATCAGGCGAGACGAAGCTCGTGTGGATCGAGACGCCGGCCAACCCGATGTGGACGGTGACGGATATCGCCGCTGTGGCCGGGATCGCGCATGCGGCGGGCGCGCGGCTGGCCGTGGATTCGACTGTCGCAACGCCGATCCTGACCCAGCCCTTAGCGCTCGGCGCCGACATCGTCATGCATTCGGCGACCAAATATCTCAACGGCCATTCAGATGCGATCGCCGGTGCGTTGTGCACCGCACGCGAGGATGAATTCTGGGCGCGGATCAGGCGGGTGCGGTCGATGCTCGGCCAGATCCTCGGGCCGTTCGAGGCCTTCCTGCTGATGCGCGGCATGCGGACGCTGGATCTGCGGGTGCGGGCGATGAGTGCCTCGGCGCTTACGGTTGCCCAGCATTTCGAAGCCGATCCGCGCGTGCTGGAGGTGCTTTACCCCGGATTGCCCACGCATGCCGGGCACGCGGTGGCAGCGCGGCAGATGCAGGGCGGTTTTGGCGGCATGCTGTCGGTGCGGGTGCGGGCCGGCGAGGAGGCGGCGATCCGGACGGCTGCGAATGTGAAGCTCTGGAAGCGGGCGACATCGCTCGGCGGGGTGGAGTCGCTGATCGAGCACCGGGCGTCGATCGAGGGACCGGGGACGCCGTGCCCGAGTGATCTGCTCAGGCTGTCGGTGGGGCTGGAGACGCCGGCGGATTTGATTGCGGATCTGGACCAGGCGCTGGGGGCGAATGCCTAGACTGAGGCGGCCTCTGGAAGGATCAAATGTCTAAAACGCACAAAACTCTTCCTTCACACTGAATTTGCTGATATTTTCCTAGGAACGCTGGCATTTGTTGGCTTCCAGCGTCCGAGAGAATAGTCGCGTTTGACTAACCGCTCCCGCCGAAGGAGCGTCCCGTGACAAAGACCATTCTCCTGGTTGAAGACGAACCCCTCATCTCCATGGTGCTTGAAGACGCGCTGAGGGAAGAAGGGTTCGACGTGATTGTTGCGATCGACGGCATCGATGCGATTGCGGCGCTGGACGCGAAGGCACCGCAACTGGCCGGGGTCATCACCGACATCAGGCTGGGCGATGGCCCGAGCGGTTGGCAGGTCAGTGAATGGGCCAGGGAATTGCAGCCCCGGCTGCCGGTTCTCTACATGAGTGCGGATAGTGCTGCGGATTGGCCGGATCGCGCGGTTCCCAACAGCCAGATGCTGGCAAAGCCCTTTGCCGTCGAGGACATGCTGAGCGCTGTCTCGATGCTCGTCGAAAACGCTTGAGCCTCCGGGACGCACTTTGATGCCGAGATACTTCTTCAATGTCATCGCGGGCAGCAAAGTCATAGCGGATCTGGAAGGGACGAATCTCCCCGATATCGAAGCTGCAAAGGAGGAGGCGTTGAAGGACGCGCGGGCGCTGATGAGCGCGGCCATGCTCGACGGCTGGGATATCTCGGGACGCTCGATCGCCATTCGCACGGAGGAGGGCGCCCTCGTTCTCAACCTTGCGTTCCGCGAGGCGGTCAGGCAACGGGACTAAGCGGTCCGATCAGGCGGTCATACTCTGCTTCCGGCACGCCATAGCTGCCGCCGGCGAGATTGACCAGCAGCGGCCGGTCGGTGATCTTGATAATGCCGCGCCGTGCCCGGATCGCCTTGACGCCTTCCAGGATGTGTATGGCGACCGTGACCCCGGATCGCCGGACGCCCAGCATCAGGGCAAGAAATTCATGGGTCAGCACGACATCGTTGCCTCGCATCCGGTCGTGGCACATCAGCAGCCAGCGCGCCAGGCGCTCGTTGACGCTGTAACGGGCATTTGCGAGGGCGGAATAGGCCAGCTGCAACTCGTTGCAGTGCACGTATCGCAAAAAGAGCTCGCGGGTCGGGCCGTCGCTTTCGGCGAGGTCGAGGAAGACATCCGACGGCATCCTCAGCGCCGTGCCTTCGATCTGGATGAAGGTGCTGGCCGGCGTCGTGTCCGTATGTAGCAGCAGATGCGCGCCGGTCATGCCTTCAAACCCGATATGGCCCACCTCAATGCTCTCGTGGTCATGGTTCGACGTCACGACCGAGGCAAGGCCGCTGGTGATGAAATGGACATGCTCCGGCCGCTTGTTGGCCTCGACCAGTGGGTGGCGAATGGGGAGCTCTACACGCTCAAGATGCGGCTGAAAGCGCGCCAGCACGGATTCGGGCAGCGCGCTGAGCAATCGGTTTCTGGTGACGGATTCGGGCACGGTATGCTCCCTCCGGGGAAGGAGCCCGATCTCATACCCGAGGCCGACAAGGATCGAAGGTAATGAAGAGCTTATGCTACAAAGCTGTGCGGTGCGCCAGAATCCACAGTCCTATTGTGCGCTTTCGACAATTCTCGCAGCCCGGCTAGTGGGAGGAGTATAGCACGGGCTTTGGGTGGGGACTAATGAATACGAGGGTAATCTGGTCACGACGAAAGGTAGATGCGTACGGACGAGCCGAAAGCTCAGTCCTTCTTGAACTCGAACAGTTCGATGACGTTGCCTGATGGGTCTACAAGCAGGATGGCCCGGCCGGCGCCGCCATCGCTGATGCCGCCGCGGAAGCTGGCATCGGCTCGGCGCAACCGGTCGATCAGCGCATCGAGCTCCTTGGTGACAACCATGAACCGGTTCCACCCTCCGGGCTCCGGGTCGCCGCCCGCCTGGCCGCCACTTCCCGCACCCGGGGCACTGAGATAGAGCGTCAGGTCGTCGCGAAGAAGTGCTGCGAACTTGCCGGGATTGTGCATGTCCACCTTGAAATCGAGATTGTCTCGATAGAATGCAACGGATTTGTCGATGTCGGTGACGATATATCGGACGGATGCCATAGCCTTCTCCCCGCGGGTGGTGACCACAGTGACGTAGAGCGGTTTAAATGCGCTGTGGGTCGGGTTGGTTCCGGGGACCTTTCGCCATAGGCGCACGGGCGGGGAGCGGCGATCGAGTGGTTATGTCATCGCGACATTTGAAGTGACACCCCTAAGCTTTCAGGTTAGCGTCCTTGCCAGATCAGTCTGCACATGGAATTCCGCTCATGGCGACATTCACTGGTTCATCTTCACCCGACATCATCACACCTGGTGAAGTCTCTCCCTCTGTCGTGACCGACGGTGCAAGTTTTCCCGGCGGCGGCCGCGACACGATCACAGGCGGGCTCGGCGACGATACGCTCGCAGGCGGCGGCGGGAACGACGTCATCCGCGGCGGTGATGGCAATGATCTTGCGCGGCTGGGAAGCGGAAACGACCTCTTCGCCTGGTCTCCGGGCGATGACAACGATATTGTTGAAGGGCAAGGCGGCATCGACACGCTCGACTTCTCGGGCGCCAACGTCGCGGAAAACATCACCATATCCGCGAACGGCTCCCGGATCAGCTTCTTCCGGAATATTGCCAATGTCACCATGGACCTGCACGGGATGGAGACCCTGCTCTACCATGCTCTGGGTGGCGCTGATAACGTCGTCGTGAATACGCTGGCCGGCACGGACGCCGAGAGCATCTTCATCAATCTTGAAGGTGTCCTCGGCAGCGGGGTTGGCGACGCCCAGGCCGACGCCGTCGAGGTACACGGCACCGGGTCGGCCGATCGCATATCCATCAACGGCGTGGGCACCATGGCTAGAGTCACCGGCTTGCCGTGGTTCGTCAGGGTCAACGTCCTGGAGGCAACGGATACGCTTCGGATCTTCGGCGACGGTGGCGGGGACCTGATTAATGCCAGTGGCGTAATAGCCGGCGCCCATCAGCTCCTGCTCGACGGAGGAGATGGCAATGACAGGATAACCGGCAGCGTCAACGGGGATGTGCTCCTTGGCGGCGACGGGCGAGATCGCGTCCGGGGCGGCAGGGGGAACGATGTCGCGCTACTCGGCAGCGATGCCGACCTTTATGCCTGGAAGAGCGGCGACGGCAACGATGTCATTGAAGGTCAGGACGGTGCGGACAGGCTGGAACTCAGCGGCGCGAGCGCGGGCGAAAGCTTCGGCGTTGCCGCCAATGGCGGGCGGGTCATCATCTCCGGCAGCATCGACGCGACCGTGCTCGACATAGACGATGTCGAAAGCCTGTCCCTTCGCGCTGGCGCCGGCATCGACAATTTGAGCATTGGCGACCTGACGGGCACGGACGTCGAGAGCGTAGACGTCGATCTGGTCGAGAAGCGCGGTGCAGGATCGGCCGATACCGTCACCGTAGCGGGCACGGCCGCCGCCGACGTCGTTGTGCTGTCGGTCGCCAATGGCGTCATTTCGGTGGGGGGACTGCCAGCCACCACGGCCATCCGTAACGCCGATGCCCGAGATCGGCTGGTGGTCAATGGCAACATCGGAGCAGACTTGATCGATGCCAGCAGCTTGCCGGCAGTGAAGATGCAGCTCGAGTTTCGCGGCAGTGACGGCAACGATCTTCTGCTCGGCTCGGGCGGCCGTGATCGCTTTGTCTGGAACCCGGGAGACGACAACGATACGATCAATGGCCGCGCCGGCAAGGACCTTCTGGACTTCTCCGGAAGCGCCGTGAGCGAGAGCGTGGACATATTTTCGAATGGACAGCAACTCAACCTGTTGCGCAATGTCGCCGCCGTGCAGATCACCACGAACATGGTGGAGCGGTTTCAATTCCATGCGGGCGGCGGCAGCGACACCATTGCCATCGGCGATCTCTCGGCAAGCAGCGCGCAGCTTATCAGTCTCGATCTTGCCGGCGTGGCCGGGACGGGGACAGGCGATGGACAGGCCGACACGATCTCGATCCTGGGTCGCGCTATCGACGACAAGGTTTCGGTGTCGGGCAGCGGTTCGACCGTCGCGATCAAGGGCATGCCCTGGGAGGTGAAAATCGCAGCCAGGGAGACGGGTGACGCTGTGCTGTTTTCAGCGGGAGCCGGCGATGACACCATCGACCTCGAGGGCCTGGGCGCCGGCCCTGGAATCCGCATCGACGGCGGGCTCGGCAATGATGTGCTGAAGGCCGGATCAGCGGACGATCAGTTCCTTTTCTCCACAACGCTCGATGCAAATGCAAATGTCGATATCATCCGCCGCTTTTCCGCAGCACACGATCTGATCCTTCTGGAAGACAGCGTTTTCGTTGGCATCGGCGCACCGGGCGCGCTTGCCGCCGGCGCTTTCCACATTGGCAGTGCCGCCACCGATGCCGCGCACCGGATCATCTACAATGAGTCGAGTGGCGGGTTGTTCTTCGACAGCGACGGCGTCGGCGGCAATGATGCAGTGCGTTTTGCGAAACTGGATCGCGGCCTGTCGCTCACTGAAGCGGACTTCCTGATCGTCTAGACGGGCGAGGGGGCGGGGCTATTATTCCGTAGCCGGCTTGTGCGTGATGTATGGCTTTACCAGTGTTTCTGCATGTCTCGACCAGCCGTAATCGGCTTCGGTTTTCAGAAACTCGAATGTTCTGCATCAGACGGTCCTCGCATCCACGCGGGCATATTCGGCATGCGTGTCAACGAATTTGATCATCTTCGCGATGAAGTTAGATTTTCTAACATTTGCGAAATAGGCGAAACTTCGTGACGCTTTCTTTGATCGGTAAGCATTCTCAAACTCTTGAGTTTTATTTGAATTGCTTGTTTCGATACCTCAAAGTGCGATGATAAATTCAATAATAGCTGGTCATATACAGTATAATTGCATGGTTGGTCGTCAACAAATATGTAGCCATGCCCCCTGTCTCTAATATCGAGAAGCCGCCGGCATTCGGCGGTTTTATCCTTAAAGAAGTCATCGGGAAGAATTAGATTAGAGGAAAATGCATTCGCTTGAATTTCAAGGCGCTCATAATTGAAGCTCTTTTCCGTCTCATTGTTTATCAGGAGGTCTCTTTCAATAATGGTCTCCGAGCTTAGATACAATTGATGCTTCAAGCAGAAATGGCCGATCTCATGGCCGATAGTAAACCGTTCTCGATTCCTGTTTTCGTTGGCATTTATGCGAATTAAATTGTGATTAAAGTTTGCGGATCCCAATATAGGGGTGCCGTCTACGTCTCGTATTTTCTGGGCAGAAAATTGCAAATCTATCGACAAGGTCGAGCAAATTTTTTCGAGATTGACGGGGCCACCCACGTAATCGATTTGATTTAGAATCTCTCGAACCGAGTTCTTAATCGTTTCGGCCGGAACGTAAGGAATAGACGTCGGGGCTTTTTCATTTTTGATTTCGGCATGGAGGTGTGGATCAAGGCTTCTCAAAAATTCATCCATCGTTCCGAAGAAGCTTCCGTCGTAATAAGCAGAGAATTTCAGGGACTTAGCTGACGATTCACTTCGGAATATTTGTGACTCGACAAAGCTATTTTCTGCGTAAGAACGACCTCTACGATCAGCAACAATGTCAAGCCCGTGTTTGTCGTACTTTACGATCCCCATTCCGCTATTTCTGGCGACTTTCTCGGCTCCAGATTGTAGTCGTGAAGATACGACAATGACGCCTTTGGAGCTGTGCTCGAATATCCGGCCAATTTTCTGTGAAAAATCGTTTACATATATCTCTTGAATACTTCCATTGTGGTTTTTACACTCGAAAATCACATAGAGGTGAGGTGAAAGACCACCTTGGCGATACACCTCTAGGACAACATCAAATTCGACGTCAGCTTCGCGCTCTTTGCAATAATATTTCTTCTTTTTGAAGATTTTACAGTTGCTGGGTGGATAAGTTCCAAAGACGAGGTCTCCTCGATTTTGCTGGTCGAGAAGATATTGGTGGAACGCATCTTCGAGCCTATCGCCCTTAATTGAAGAGTTCACGATTTGTCCTTGATTGCAGAAACAATCACGAGATGGTTACGCTGCTTTTATAGCAAAATAGCTGTTGTTAGAAGTCGAAGAACCCTCTGAAGGCTACAATGTGGCCTGGGAAACGTGTCGCTGAGCCTGAAGGGTCAAACATCTTAATCACACCCGCTCCACAAACCCGTCCAGTACCCTTTTCTGCCCGGCGCGGTCAAAATCGATCGTCAGCTTGTTGCCCTCGATCCCCGCCACATTGCCGTTGCCGAACTTGATGTGGAACACGCGGTCGCCGACCGAGAAATCGCTCGGGGTGTCGATCTTGGATTTGGCCACCAGTTCGCCCGTGATGACCTTGCCGGTGGGGCCGGCTTCGCCGTAGCCGATGCGCTCGACCTGGTGGCCGGAGCGGTTGCCCCAGTTGTTGCGGGTGGCGTCGGTCTTGTTGGCTTGCGCGCGCTGCCAGCCGGGTGAGGTGTAGCCGGAGGAGAAGGGTTCCTGGCGGTCGAAGCGGGATTGGCCGTAGGGGTTGGCCCGGCCGTAGCCGCCGTAGCTCTGCTCGACCTCGGCGACTTCGACGTGATCGGCCGGGAGTTCATCGAGGAAGCGCGACGGGATCGTCGATTGCCAGAGGCCGTGGATGCGGCGGTTGGAGACGAACCAGATGTGCAGCCGCTTCTTGGCACGCGTGATACCGACATAGGCGAGGCGGCGTTCTTCCTCCAAGCCCGAGCGGCCGCCTTCGTCGAGCGCGCGCTGGTGCGGGAACAGGCCTTCCTCCCAGCCGGGCAGGAAGACGGTGTCGAATTCCAGGCCCTTGGCGGAATGCAGCGTCATGATCGAGACGGCATCGAGCGATGCGTTCTGCTCGACATCCATGACCAGCGAGACGTGTTCGAGGAAGCCGCGCATGGATTCGAAGCTTTCCATTGAGCGGACGAGTTCCTTGAGGTTTTCCAGCCGGCCCGGCGCTTCGGCCGTCTTGTCGGCCTTCCACATGTCGGTATAGCCGCTTTCCTCAAGGATCTGCTCGGCGAGTTCGGTGTGCGGAATGGTCTCCAGTGCCTTCTGCCAGCGCTGGAAATTCTGCACCACGTCAAAGAGCGCCTTGCGCGGCTTGGGCTTCAGTTCCTCTGTCTCGACGATGTCGGCGGATGCCTGGAGGATCGGGATGTCGCGCGAACGGGCGTAATCGTGCAGGAAGCGGAGCGTCGTGTCGCCGAGGCCGCGCTTCGGCGTATTGACGATGCGCTCGAAGGCGAGGTCGTCGGCGGGCTGGCAGACGAGGCGGAAATAGGCCATGGCATCGCGGATTTCGAGCCGCTCGTAGAAGCGCGGGCCGCCGATGACGCGGTAGTTGAGGCCGAGTGTCACGAAGCGGTCTTCGAATTCGCGCATCTGGAACGAGGCGCGGACGAGGATCGCCATGTCGTTGAGATTGTGCTTCTGGCGCTGCAACTGCTCGATCGTCTCGCCGATGGCGCGGGCTTCCTCCTCCGAATCCCAGGAGGCGTGGACCTGGACCTTCTCATGGTCGGGATCGTCCTGTTCGGTGAACAGCGTCTTGCCGAGCCGGCCTTCGTTGTGCGCGATCAGGTGTCCGGATGCGCCGAGGATATGGGCGGTGGAGCGGTAGTTGCGCTCAAGGCGGATGACGGTGGCGCCGGGGAAATCCTTCTCGAAGCGGAGGATGTTATCGACATCGGCACCGCGCCAGCCATAGATCGCCTGGTCGTCGTCGCCGACGCAGCAGATGTTGACGGAAGAAGAAGACGAAGACCCCGCCCCAACCCCTCCCCACAAGGGGGAGGGGCTAGCCTGCGGATCGCTACCCGGGAAATCATCGGCGTCCGCGTATGCGGGGCCAGCATTCTCAGCGAAGCCGGCGCCACGGGCTCCGAGCCCCTCCCCCTTGTGGGGAGGGGTTGGGGCGGGGTCTTTCTTTCTTGGCTTCTGCGCCAAGAGCCTCAGCCACATATACTGCGCCGTATTCGTGTCCTGGTACTCGTCGACCAGAATATACCGGAAGCGGTTCTGGTAGTCGGCAAGGATATCGGGGTTGGTCTTGAGGATGCGGATCGGGTGCATCAGCAGGTCGCCGAAATCGCAGGCGTTGAGCGTCCTCAGCCGGTTCTGGTAGGCGGTGTAGAGGGCGCGGCCCTTGCCGTTGGCGAAGGCGCGGGAATCGCCTTCCGGGATCTGGTCGGGATCGAGGCCCTTGTTCTTCCAGCCGTCGATCATCAGCGCGAACTGCTTGGCCGGCCAGCGCTTGTCGTCCAGCCCCTCGGCCACGATCAACTGCTTGAGCAGGCGGATGACGTCGTCGGTGTCGAGGATGGTGAAATCGGATTTCAGTGACACGAGTTCGGCATGGCGGCGCAGGAATTTCACGCCGATCGAATGGAACGTGCCAAGCCAGGGCATGCCTTCGACGGCTTCGCCAGCAAGATGCGAGATGCGCTCGCGCATTTCGCGCGCCGCCTTGTTGGTGAAGGTGACGGCCAGGATCTGGCTTGGGAAGGCGCGGCCCATCTCCAGGATATGGGCGATGCGGGTGGTCAGAACGCGCGTCTTGCCGGTGCCGGCGCCGGCGAGAACGAGAACAGGACCATCCAACGTTTCGACGGCGCGCAGCTGTTCGGGGTTCAATCCTTCGAGATAGGACGGGCGAGGGCGGGCGCCGTTGCGGGCGGCCATGGCGCGCGCGGCAAGACCGCTCGGGCCGGCGGGGCGCTCGGCCGCCGGCTTCGGGTCCTGCTTCTGCTGCCGGGGTGTCGGCTCTTCATCGAAGAAGGGAATGTCGTCAAAGCCAGATATCATCGGGTTTCCCATGCATGATTCGGCTGGTCTTGGCAAAGCCTGGTCACGATTTGTTCGCTTTTCAGGTTCACGATTACATTACATTTCGTCCATCTGGCAAATCAATCTTGCCCGCCGATACGTAATGAAAGATAAGAAATGGGGGAGCGAGATACACTGGTTTGGGCCGGAGAATTGTATGAGAATCGTAACCCAACTGCTGACAGGACTTGTTTTTCTCGTCGTGGGTGCATTGATCCTGATGCATTTCATGCCGGGATCGGCGACGCTTGCGCGCCAGGTCGGCGTGCCGGAAACGATGATCCGTCTCGTGGCCCGCGAGACGCCGACGGCCAAGGCGCCTGAAGAAGGCAATCGCCGCGGAGGCAACCGCGACCAGACCGTGGTGGTGAAGGCGGCCGAAAAAGGCAAGATCAACGACAGCCTGCGCGCCATCGGCGATGGTGATGCGGTGCGTTCTGTTGCGGTGACGCCGCTCGTATCCGGCCAGATCGCCGAACTGATGGTGAAATCCGGACAGCGGGTGAAAGCCGGCGATGTCATCGCCACGCTCGACGACGATGTCGAGAAGATCGCGACGCAAACTGCGAAAGTCGCACTGCAGGCCGCCACCAACAAGATGACACGCAACGAAGACCTCAAGAAGATCATCTCGCAGGCCGATTACCAGGACACGCAGACGGCGGTGGAGACCGCACGGCTGGTCGCCTCGGCGGCCGAGCTTGCGCTGCAACGGCGCATCGTGCGCGCGCCGATCGACGGTATCGCCGGCATCGTCAATGTCGAAGTCGGCGACTATGTGACCGTGAGCACGCCGCTGGTGACGCTGGACGACCGCTCGAAGCTGCTGGTCGATTTCTGGGTGCCGGAGCGCTTCACGGGCCTGATCAAGGAAGGCCAGGAGGTCGCGGCGCGACCGATCGCGCGGCCGGGCAAGAGCTTTCCGGGCAAGATCGAGGCGATCGACAACCGCATCGACCCCGCGAGCCGCACATTGCATGTGCGTGCCGTGATCGAGAACCAGGGCGACGAACTGCGTGCAGGCCAATCCTTCGAGGTGGTCGTCAACCTTCCCGGTGATATGTGGCCGTCGGTGAGCCCGCTCGCCATCCAGTGGGACAGCACCGGCTCCTATGTCTGGCGGGTGAATGCGGACAAGAAGGTCGAGCGCGTTTCGGCGGCGATCATCCAGCGCAATCAGGACGACGTGCTCGTGGATGGCGACGTCAAGCCGGGCGATAAGATTATCATCGAGGGCCTGCAGCAATTGAAGGCCGGCGCGACGGTGAAGATTTTCGGTGAGGACAAGAAGAACGACAAGGTGGCGGATGCCGCCGGGACGGTGAAACCTTGAGCCCGGGCGGCCGTATCAAGGAAGCCTTCTCGGCCTCGCTTTTCGTGCGGCGGCCGATCCTGGCGCTGGTTCTCAATACGCTGATCGTGGTGGCGGGGCTGGCGGCCTTCAACGGCATCGAAGTGCGCGAACTGCCCTCGGTCGACCGGCCAGTGATCACCGTGCGGACCGACCTCGACGGCGCCTCGCCCGAAACGATGGACCGCGAGGTGACCGATACGATCGAGGGTGCGGTGGCGCGCGTGACCGGCCTGAAATCGGTGTCCTCGGTCTCGGCCTTCGGCAACAGCCGGGTGACGCTGGAATTCTCCGACACGACCGATCTCGCAGTGGCCGCCGCCGACGTGCGCGACGCGCTGGCCCGCGTGACCGACGACCTGCCTGACGGCACGATCGCGCCGCGCGTGATCAAGGCGGATGCCGATTCCCAGCCGGTGCTGCGCATTGCGGTGACTTCCTCGACCATGAAGGCGGAGGACCTGACCGTCTATATCGAGGACGTGATCGAGAACCGGCTCGCCTCCGTCGAGGGCGTCGCCGACGTGCAGTATTTCGGCGACAAGCAGAAGAGCTTCCGCATCGATCTCGACCAGGCCAAGCTCGCCAGCCGCGGGATGACGGTAGCCGACATCCGCACCGCGCTATCGACCGCCGCCTTCGATGTGCCGGCGGGCACGATCGAAAGCAGTTCGACCAATATCGTGGTGCGTGCGAGTTCCGACATCACGACGCCGCAGGAGTTCGAATCCCTCATCATCAACGGCAAGGTTCGCCTCGGTGACGTGGCCAACGTGACGCTCGGCGCCGAAGACGGCACCTCGACCATGCGCTCGAACGGCATATCAGGCGTCGGCCTCGGCATCATCCGCCAGGCGCAGTCGAACACGCTCGACATTTCCGATGGCATAAGGAAGGTCGTGGACGAGCTCTCCAAGACCCTGCCCAAGGGCATGGAGATGCGTGTGACCAGCGACGATGCGAGCTTCATTCGCGGCGCGATCCACGAAGTGGTGCTGTCGCTGGTGCTGTCCGTCGTCATCGTCGTCGGCGTCATCTATCTCTTCCTGCGCAATCTGCGCGCCACGCTGATCCCGACCGTCACCATGCCGGTGGCGCTGGTCGGCACGCTGGCCGCGATCTATCTCGCCGGCTTCTCGGTCAATATCCTGACGCTGCTCGCCATCGTTCTGGCGACCGGCCTCGTTGTCGATGACGCCATTGTTGTGCTCGAGAATATCGTGCGCTATCGCGCCCAGGGCATGGGCGCGCGCGCGGCCGCCGTGGTCGGCACGACGCAGGTGTTCTTCGCCGTCGTCGCCACGACCATTACGCTCGCCGCGGTGTTCGTGCCGCTCGCCTTCCTGCCCGGCGAGGCCGGTGGGCTGTTCCGCGAATTCGGCTTCACGCTGGCGATCGCGGTTATGCTGTCGGGCGTGGTGGCGCTGACGCTCTGCCCGATGCTCGCGTCGCGTATGCTGGGCGCCCACGATGTCGAGGAACATCACGGCATCATGAGCTTCCTCGGCAACATCTTCGCCAAGGTTTACGAGAAGACGCTGGCCGCGGTGCTTGCCGTGCCCGGCATCGTGGTGGCCGTTTCGGTATTGATGCTGTTTGCCTCGGTGGCGGCCTATTTCTCGCTCGGCCAGGAGCTGACGCCGAAGGAGGACCGCTCGACCATTCTCGTGCGCGCCCGTGCGCAGCAGGGCGTGAGCCTCGCCTATACCGAATCGCAACTGCGCAAGGTCGAGGACGCGCTGCAGCCGCTGGTGAATTCCGGCGAGGTGCTCAACGTCTTCACCATCAGCGGCCAGGGTGGCTCGTCCAATTCCGGCTTCATGGTGCTGACGCTGGCGCCCTGGGAAAGGCGCGAGCGCAACCAGATCGCGATCACCGAGGATGTGCGCAAGGCACTGCGCGTAGCACCTGCGCTGCAGGCCAACATCATTCAGCCTAACAGCCTCGGCATTCGCGGTGCGGGCTCCGGCCTCAATTTCGCGCTGACGGGCAACGACTACGACCAGCTCTACGCGCAGGCGGACAAGATGATCGATGCGCTGAACGCGAGTGGACGTTTCGATCTCGTGCGCCTCGACAACGACCCGACGCAGGCCCAGATCTCCGTCGATATCGACCGCGAGAAGGCGGCTGATATCGGGGTCGATATCACGGGGCTCGCGCAGGCGATGCAGGCGCTGCTTGCCGGCACCAGCATCGGCGATGTCTTCGTCGATGGCCGCCGCATCGATATCACGCTCGTCTCGTCGGACAATCCGATCAACGATCCGAAAGATCTCGAGAGCATATTCCTCAAGACGCGGGACGGCCGGTTCGTGCCGATGTCGGCGGTGGCGACGCTGAAGGAGCGGTCGATCCCGCCGCAACTGTCGCGCGAGAACCAGCAGCGGTCCGTCGGTATCACGGCGTCGCTGAAGGAGGGGACGGGATTGGGCGACGCGCTGGCCTTCACGCAGCAGACGGCGCGCGAAATCCTGCCCGATGGTGTCAATGTCCTGCCGCTTTCGGAGGCTGCCACGCTCAACCAGAACTCCTCTGGCATGATGATCGTCTTCGGCTTTGCCATCGTCATCATCTTCCTGGTGCTGGCGGCGCAGTTCGAGAGCTTCGTCTCGGCAGTCATCATCATGACGACGGTGCCGCTTGGGCTCGCTTGCGCGGTCTTCGCGCTGATGCTGACAGGGCAGACGATCAATATCTACAGCCAGATCGGACTCGTTATGCTGGTCGGCATCATGGCCAAGAACGGCATCCTGATCGTCGAATTCGCCAACCAGTTGCGCGATGACGGCCAGAGCGTGCGCGAGGCGATCCGCAATGCCTGCCGTATCCGCCTCAGGCCGGTCATGATGACGATGATTGCGACCATCCTCGGCGGCCTGCCGTTGACGCTTGCCGCCGGCGCCGGCGCCGAAGCGCGCGTGGCGCTCGGCTGGGTTATCGTCGGCGGTCTTGGCCTCGCGACGCTGGTGACGCTCTATATCACGCCCGTCGCCTATCAGATGTTCGCCGGGCTCGCCAAGCCGCATGCCCACGAGGAGGAGCGGCTGACACGCGAGATGGAAGCCGCCAACAGCAACCGGATGAGCCTCGAGGAAGAGCTCATCCCGACCGCCGCGCAGTGATGGTACGCAAATACTCCGTCTCTCTCCACGGCCACCGCACGAGCTTCTCGCTGGAGGAGGAGTTCTTCACCGCCCTCAAGGAAATTGCCGCCCGACGCGGGCGATCGCTGGCAGCGCTGATCGCCGAAGTGGATGACGGCCGGCCGGACAGTTACAATCTGTCCTCGGCGCTGAGGGTGTATGTGTTGAAGACGATGACGGCCGAGGTGTCCTAACGTGTGTGGCGCGCCGCGTCGTTCCTCGCGGCAGCGCCGCTAATGAGATCCGGTCGATGACGGAGACCGCATGCCTCGACCATGCGCCGCGACGTTGCATTGGACGCAGACACCAGCTCGTAGACATAAGCCGCGCCGAGGTCCCGAAACACGCTTGTGACCATGCGGGCATTGATGTAGTTGCCCAGACCCTTGCCCCGAGCCGATTCCGCCACGGCAACCAATCCGCCCCAGGCATACTTGTGAAAGACGCTGTCGGCATTGTGGGGCATGTAGCCGTGCGCCGCCGCTACGACGTTTCCCTGTTGATCACCGACCGCCACGGTCGTCGCCGGGTCGAACTCACCGACGAGCAGTGAGCCCGAAAAGGGCACAACGCCGGCTCCACCGATCAGCGACTGGATGCGGGCCGTGTGTTCGCCGGTGGGATCGGTCGGCGCCTCGAGGTCGACCAGACCGTCCGGCAGGCCGCGCGCCACGATCGCCTCCGAGGCGGCAAGCCCCGTCGCGCGGTCGGCGACGAAGACATCCCAGGTATCGAGGCGAAAGTCCCGTTCCGCGAGAAGGGCTCTCGCTTCGTCTGCTTTGGACGGAGAGAACAGGCGAAAGCCACACACGCCATCGCGATCGAGGAAGGCCGTGATCCTTTCCCAGCCGATTTTGTCGAGATCATCGCAACCCATCATCCGGCCATTCTGGCACGCGCCGGGTGTCGCACGGATGAAATCGGCGCTCGATTCCGCCTGTGCCTGTAGTCGTTGCTGCAACTCGGTGCCGAAGTAACCTGACATGGGACGCTCCCCGTGAGAGCAGTGATGATAACCAATTCGGCGCAAGAGGAAAACAGGGACAGCGCCGGCAGACGCGGACTATGCTTCACTGGTTGAGGATATCAGGAGACAGATCGAGCCTCGGCGTGGTGTCGCTCGTGTTGTCGTCGGCAGGTTTCTCCTGCTTTTCCAGCTTCTCCTGCTTCTCCAGTTCGGCCTTCTGCCGGGCCTCTTCATCGGCTTGCGCCTTGGCCTTCAGCGCCTCCTGCGCCTGATCGAGAAGGCGCGCGTCGTCGATGCGCCTCTGCTCGATTCGTTCGCGCTCGGCGTCGAGATAGCGATAGAGCGAGGCTTCCCGGCGCAGGCGCTGCTTTTCGGCGATGTTGGCCTGAAGGATCTCCACCCGGCGTCGTTCCTGCTCGAACTTGCGCAGTGACAGAAAGCTTGTCAGCGCGGTGATATCCACCGCGCGGTGCGGGGCCGCGAGCGGACCTTCCCAGCCAAGCCGGACCGAGGGATCGGCGCCGGCGAGCGCGTCTTCGCCCGGCTTGAAGACGAGCCCGATGCTGGCTGCGATATTGCCATCGAGAAGGCCGATATCGGCCTCGCCCTCGAAACCAAGCTCGGCATTGCTGCCGGCGATATTGGCGGCGCGCAGCCTGCCGCCGGCGATGTTGAAGGGGATGTCCAGCTTGCCGATGCTGGTGCTGCCATTGAGAAGGCTTGCCTCGATGGCGGGCTTCACCGCCGCCTCGGTGAGTTCACCATCCACGGCGTCCGCTGCCTTGAGGAATGCTGGGAAGACCTTGCCGTCGAGGCCACGAATGGCGAGATCGGTAAGGCCGAGCGTGCCCGAGCCGGTGGCGCTTTCCAGCATCTTGACCGCGCTGGTGCCTGTCGTGTCGAGCGCGAAGGTGAGGTTCGAGCGCGCGGAGGCGGCAGGCTTGTTGCCGTATTGCCAGAAGGCGGTTGCGAGCGTCGCGCCGGTCAATTTCATCTGGGTGCGGAGATAGGCATTGCCGTCGAGATTGCCGAGCTCGGCATGGCCGGAGAAATTGCCGTCGGCGAGCTTGCCGGTGGCGTCGCTCAGTTCGATCTTGCCGCGGTCGGACTTGAGCTTGCCGTTGAAATTCTTGATGTCGCCGAGTGCGCCGAGATGGAATTCACCTGTGGCGAGCGAGAGATCGACATTGACCGGAAGGCCCGCAACCCTGGGCACGTCGATGCGGGAAAGCTGGCTGGTGAGCGGTTCGGTGATCGGCCCATAGACCGCCTCGGCAAGCCAGCCGAAATCGATCATCGACAGCGTCAGCTCGCCGCCGAAGCGGGTCTCGGCGGCCTTGCGGTCGAGGCTGAGCACGCCGGCGAAGGTGTTGTTGTCGGCGCTGCCCTTGAGGCCGTCGATGCTGATGCCGTCCGGCGTGGAGTAGAGGCTGGCGCTGGCATTGAGCGAGAGGCCGTCGGCCAGTTGCGGCAGCGATATGCCCGTCATGATGAAGTAGGGGGCGATGTCGCCACTGTCGATGGTCAGTGCGTAGGAGCCGTCGAGGAAATTGGCAGCGTCGAGGCGGGCGGAGCCATCGACCTCGATCGTGGTGGTGGCCGAGGAATATTTCAGTCCGATCTGGGGATCGGCATCCGCGGATTGCTCGACCTTCAGGCTGAGCAGGCCATCCTGGTCGGCATCGAACTGCATGGTCGAAAATCCCGCCTGGCCGAGCATGACCCAGGCGTCGGGGTTCTCGATCGACGCGTCGAAGGTCAGGCCCTGGGGGTCAGCGAGATTGAGTGTCTGGCTGGCGAGATTGGCAGTGAGGCGGCTGCCATGCGCGATGCCGGTGAGCTTAGCCTCGACCGGCCAGTCACCGAGGCCGAGCTTGAGGTCGAGCAGGAAATCGCTGCCTTCGTAATATTGTGCATTGGCCGCGAGGCGGTCGAGTGCGGGATGCCTGGGCAGCCGGTCGGCGAGCAGGCGGAAGAAGGTGGAGGGATCGGTCGCCTTCAGCGATATTTTGGCCCCACCCTTCGGTGAGCCGGTGAGGTCGGCGACGCCGCCCTGGATATCGAGCGCCGTGCCGTAGAAATCCTTGACCGAGGCGCGGACATCGCCGAGCGCGCCATTGGCGATGGTGAAGGTTGCGTCGAGCCCCGTCGCATCGAGTGCGAAGGCGCGGAACTCATCGACCTTCAGCCGCGCCGCGATGCGGTGATCGAAGAGCGACCCGGTATTGGCTTCGCCCGTCAGCAGGCCGCCGAGCGCCAGCATCGTGTCGAGGTCGAAGGCGTTGCCCGCCAAGTCGAGCGACAGCGACGGCGTCTCGTCACCCTTCGATTCATGCTCGAGCCGGCCTTTGAGCCTGGCGGCACCGAAGCCGATCTCAAGCTTTTCGAAACGCTGGAGTTCAGGCGTCAGGCTGACATCGGCCGAAAACCCGGCCGATTTGAGCTTGCGGATGGCATCCGGCACCGAGCCGGTGACCCATTCAGCAAAGCCGGAGGGCTGGTTGGAGGCCAGCAGCAGGTCGCCTTCGAAGGATTGGCCGCCGATCAGCGTCAGCTTGCCCTTGGCCGAGAGCGTGGTGCGGCCGGGCAGCTGCGCCTCCGCCTCATCGATCTGCCAGCCATCTTCGGCCGGCTGCATTTCCAGCCTGATGTCGCGGATGGTCGTGTCGCCCGCCACCAGGCCCGGCAGCCGGATGCTGGCCTTGCCGGGCAGGTTGGGGACCGGGATGTCGGCGGCGAGCGTCAGGAAGGCGCGGATGCGGTCGGAGAGGGGGATCGCGGTGGCATCGGTCGTGCCTTCACTATTGCCGCCGAAGCGGCTCATGTCGATCTGGTGGCCCTCGGCCTTGACCAGGAATTCGGGGTTGCGGCCGGCATCGATCGTCGCCTCGCCGTTGACGATATAGGGATCGACGGGGTCGCCCATCTTGAATTCGTATTTGGGTATGCGCAGGCGGTCGTTGAGCAGCTCGAATTCGCCCGCGATGCGGGGTGCCGCCGATTTCAAATCCGGATTGTTGGCGTTCTCGGCATTGGTCTCGGTGCGGAACTTCTCGCGGATGTTGAAGACGCCCTTGTATTCCGGCCTGAAATCCCTGAGCCCGATCACGCCTTCCATCTCGGCCACCAGCGAGGGATTGTCCGGCAACAGCCGGACTTTGAGCGGGATCCTGCCCTTGTCGGGGGTCGACGTGTTGATCACGAAACTGCCGGTCTGGCCGTCGATCGCGCCTTTGCCGGCGACCTTCCAGGGGCCGGCCAGGGTCTTGGCCGAGAGTTCCATGTCGAGGCCGGTCAGGTGACGGTTGCGGCCGGTCTGCTCGTCGATGAACAGGACGTCGCCGTCCACCACCGTGACATGTTCGAGCACGACATTAGAGGCGGGGATCTCCGGCGTGCCGGTCTTGACCCAATCGAAGGTACCGTCGTCCGTGAGCTTGAGGCGGATCTTGGGGTTCTCGATGCGCATGTTGTAGATCAGCGCTTCGCCAGAGAGATACGGCGCCAGCTCGGATTCCATCGAGAAGCGCTCGGCGGTGACGAGCGCCTCGCCGCTCGAATCCTCACCGACGCGGACATCGTTCATGGTGACCGAAGGGAAGGGCAGGAGGCGGGCATCGACTGTGCCGTGGACCACGACCTTCTTGCCGATGATGCGGCTCGCCTGCTGTTCGAAATCGCGACGGAAATCGGTCCAGTCGATGAACAAGGGCGCAAGGAGGGCCGCGAACAGAACGATCGCGATGAGCCCGCCGATGACTACGAAAATGCGCCCGAGCACGATTCAACTCCCATACTGGTCCGCGCTAGGTTTAGGGAATTTCCCCCGTCGTGCAAGCACCAATGCGCCTCAGTCGAGGGCGAAGATTTTTCCCGGGTTGAAGATGTTGAGCGGGTCGAGGCTCTTCTTGATGCGGCGCATGATCTCGACCGAGCCGCCGAGTTCACCCTCGAGGAATTCCTGCTTGCCCTGGCCGATACCGTGTTCGCCGGTGCAGGTGCCGTCCATTTCGAGCGCGCGGGCATTGAGGCGGGCGATGAAGGCTTCGGCGCCCGCGACCTCCGTAGGGTCTTGGTCGTTGATGACCAGCGAGA
The DNA here is from genome assembly GCF_964254105.1 of Rhizobium sp. LjRoot254. Taxonomy (NCBI): domain Bacteria; kingdom Pseudomonadati; phylum Pseudomonadota; class Alphaproteobacteria; order Hyphomicrobiales; family Rhizobiaceae; genus Rhizobium; species Rhizobium sp. LjRoot254. The sequence continues at coordinate 1,227,831 of NZ_CAXUSM020000001.1, forward strand.
CGTGGAAATTGCCGTCGCCGGCGTGTCCCACTATGGGGGCGATCAGGCCGTGTGCGTCGATATCGGCCTCGGTGGCGGAGACGCATTCGGCGAGCCGCGAAATCGGCACGCAGACATCGGTGGCGATGGCATTGGCACCGGGCTTCAGCGCCTTTGCAGACCAGTAGACATTGTGGCGGGCTTTCCAGATCCTCGCCCGCTCTTCGGGATTGGTTGACCAGACGAAGCCGCTCGCGCCATTTTCGTGGGCGACCTCGCCGAAGGCTTCGGACTGAAGCTTCACCGAGGCGGGCGAGCCGTGGAATTCGAGGAAGAGGGACGGCGCCTCGGGCAGGGACAGGCCCGAATAGGTATTGCAGGCGCGGACCTGCAGCGCGTTCATCAGTTCGATACGGGCCACGGGAATGCCGAGCTGGATGGTCATGATCACCGCTTCGCAGGCTTCACGGACGGTCGGGAAATTGCAGTAGCCACCGGCGATCTGTTCGGGAATGCCCTGGAGCCTCAGTGTGATGGATGTGAGGATGCCGAGCGAGCCTTCGGAACCGACGAAGAGCCGGGTGAGATCGTAGCCGGCCGACGATTTACGGGCGCGCCGCGCGGTGCGGATTTCCTCGCCATCCGATGTGACGGCTGTGACGGCCAGCACATTGTCCTTCATCGTGCCGTAGCGGACGGCATTGGTGCCGGAGGCGCGGGTCGCCGTCATGCCGCCGATGGAGGCATTGGCGCCGGGGTCGATTGGGAAGAACAAGCCGGTATCGCGAAGCTGGATATTGAGTTCCTCGCGTGTGATGCCCGGCTCGACGGTGCAGTCGAGATCCTCGACATTGACCTCCAAAAGCCGGTTCATGCGGGAGAAATCCAGCGAGAAGCCGCCGGAGGGCGCGTTGACCTGGCCTTCGAGCGAGGAGCCGGTGCCGAATGGAATAAGCGGCACGCGATACTCGCTGGCGATGCGGACGGCGCTCAGGACATCATCTTTCGATTCAATGAAAAGCACGCCATCGGGAAGCTGGGGCGGTACCCAGGTCGTGGTATGGGCGTGCTGGGCGCGGATCGCCTCGCCGGTCTGGAAACGCTCGCCATACATCTGCTTGAGGACGGAGGTGGCCGATTTCAGCCCTTCCTCATTGCGCTCGCCCAGACGGATGCCCGAAATGCCCATGTGCCTGTCCTTGAATTTTCAACGCTTTGTATTTGGATTCGTGCGAAGTAATGTGCCAGATAGGCTACCTTGTCCAGCCGGAGAATTGATCCCGCAATGTCCGAACCCGTGCATTTCGATACCCCCATCATCAGCCAACTCATGACGGTGGAGGATGCCTGGATCGACTATAACGACCATCTCAACATGGCTTATTACAACGTGCTGTTCGACCGCGCGTCCGAAGCGGCGATCGAGATCCTGAAGCTCGGCGAGGCCTATAGGCGGGCCGAGGACAGGACGCTGGTGACAGCCGAGGCGCATGTGACCTATCTCAGGGAACTGAAAGCAGGGGCAGAGGTGCGGGCCAGCTTCCGGCTGCTCGATGCCGATGCGAAGAGCCTGCATATCTACCAGGAACTCTTTCATTCCGACGGCTGGCTTTCGGCGACATCGGAAAGCCTGCTGCTGCATGTCGACCTCACGGCCGCGCGCGATACGCCAAGGGTGGTGCGCTTTTCCGAGCAAGTCACCGGCGACATCCAGACCATGCTGCGCTACCACCGCACGCTGCCGCGGACCAAGCATATTGGCCGAGTGATCGGCATTCAGCGGCGGTGAGGGTCGGTGGGTTTGCGGCCCCTGCTGCAAAACAGATTCAGGCGGCTTCATGTATTGAATCAGATTCAGGTAATCGTGCCAAGTAATTGACATTCGTCAATTTCTGCAGCTTCCGGGGGCCTCTGTATTTAACGCGAATGTGCCGCGCGGACGTGTGCAACGCCTATTCCGGCTTTTCCAGCTTGCCTTGGTCGAGCGCTTTCTCGACCTTGGCCTTGAGCGCGCGGGTCACGGCTTTTTCATGCTTGGCGCGGCCGAACTGGGCGCGGTTTTCCGCGGCGGACTGTTCTTTTTCCGCGCGGGCTTTCTGCTTGCGGGCCTGTCTCAGGTTGATGACATCGGCCGCCACTGAGGTGCCTCAGTTCTTCTTGCGGAAGGAATCGAGCGATACGACGGAACCGCCGGCTGGTTTTGCCTCGGCCTCGCCCTCGGTCTTTTCGACGGAGACGATCTGGATTTCCGTCGCCTGCTGTTCAGGATAGGCGGTGATCTCGGCGCCGCCTTCGGTCTCTTCGGCGAGGGAGACGTCGAATTCGAGTTCGAAATTCACCGACGGGTCATAGAAGCCGCGCACCGCGCTGAACGGGACAGTGAGCTTTTCGGGCTTGTCGGAGAAGGACAGGCCGATCTCGAAATAACCGTCATAGACCTTCAGATCCCAGAACTGGTGCTGGACGACGATCGTCATCTGCTCGGGATATTTCGACTTCAGGTGCTGCGAGATGCGCACGCCCGGTGCCTCGGTGAGGAAGGTGATGAAGAAGTGATGATCGGCAGGCAAGGAACCGGTGGCGGCCACTTCCGACAGGACCTTGCGGATCACGCCACGCAGCGCGTCCTGTGCCAAGATGTCGTAGCGGATATGGTCCTGCCCCATGATGATTCCCGTATTTTCGTCTGTGAGTTGGGGCTAACTATGCCATTTTATGATGACTTGGCAAAGCCTTTCATGCGCCGCCACAGGGCCAGAAGGCGTCAAAAACCGTAAACAAGAGCGAGAGAAAGTGAAGGCTTCTGTTGCCAGGTGCCTTCGAACCCCGCCTTACAGTGCTACCCGCAAGGACTTGATTTGAAGTGTCACACTGCGATTAAGCAGCGAGACGTGCTTCAGCATAGTTGTCGTTTGCAACTATAATGTTAGCCCGATAACGGTGGTACAATGCCGAGTAAAAAGACGATCTTTACGCCCTTGTCGATCCTATTTCGCCCCCATCAGAAGCCGTTCCGTTGCAACGGTTTCTGGTGGAGGCGCCGGGTACCGCCCCCGGGTCCAATGGGTTTATTTCACCGCTTGTTTATCACCATATCCGGCAAGCCGGCATTCCCTATATAGGGATTATCGAGTGGTTTGCAAAGTGGGACGCAGGGCTTTTCGATGCCGATCGCTCAATCTTGCCGGCTTGCAACCACAACGGGTTCGTATATTGTGCGCTCAAACAAAAAAATCTCGATTACTTCATTAACACAAATAATCTTCCGGCAGATTTTCGCCGGCAGAAGGATTCAATGAAATTTAACGCACCCGCGCTGGGGGACTGAGCGCCGGTATTCCTGAGCGGGAGAATATCATGGCGACACATACTGTAACCACGACAGATGACGTGGTCGACGAGAATGACGGCGTACTGTCGCTGCGCGAGGCTGTCGCGCTCGCCAATGCCGATAGTCTTCCAGATAATATCACGTTTGCTGCGGGAGTGAGCGGCGGGACCATCGTGCTGTCTTCCGAACTGGCGATCACCGACGACCTGACGATCGACGGTGATATCGATGGCGACAACGAGGCCGACATCACGATCTCGGGAAACGACGCCAGCCGCATCGTCAACATAACCGGTGCCACGACGGATGTGGCGCTGAAGAGCCTGACCCTGACCAACGGATATTCGGCCGATCATGGTGGCGCGGTGCGCGCCTGGGATATCGGCAAGCTGACTATTCTCGACACCACGATCCAGAATAGCAAATCCGATTCATACGGCGGCGCGATCAGGGCCTATGGCGCGGAGGTGGAGATCGTCAACTCGCTCCTCCATCACAATTTCTCCGGCGAGGAGGGCGGCGGCCTGTTCATGTCGGACAGCGACACGACGATCGTCAATTCGACATTCTATTACAACGATGCGACGAACGGGGGCGGAGGAATAAGCACCTGGACCTCCAACCTGGATATCTACAACAGCACCATTTACAACAACTGGTCTGCCCTGGACGGCGGTGGTGGCGGTATTCGCGATCTGGGCTCGACCATCACGGTCGCGAATTCGGTAATTGCCCTTAATATTAGCGGACCCGATTTCTCAACCCCGGATGACGTGGAGGGCACGCTCTTTTCGGCGATCAACAGCGCATTCTCGACGAGTCCCAACATCACCACCAGCCAATCGAACCTGCTCAATATCGGGGATCCGGGGCTCGACCCCAATCTCGCGGACAATGGCGGAACGGTTCAGACCCTTGGCATCCTCCCGGGTAGCGTGCTGATCGATGCCGGAAGCAACGCGGCGATTCCCCAGGATTTTCTTGATCTCGACGGCGACCTTTCGTCGATCGATCCCTTGCCTTACGATGCGCGCGGCCATGACAGGATCAACAATGGCACGGTCGATATCGGGGCAGCCGAATTCCGGCAGGGTATCGACTACGATCTCCATGCCGGGCTTCTGGCACTGTCGCTTGCGGACCAGAACGGGAATGCGGTTGCCGCGAACGATCTCTTCGACGGCAATAATGAAACCATCGTCTTCGTGCTCGAACATGCCGGCTATGGCGACAACGTGCCGCCGCAGACCCAGGCGACGATCGCCCAGGCCAATGCCCTGCTGGCCGCGGCGGAGACGAGCGGGCACGACCTCGACATACGCATCGTCTGCCTCGATGGATATGATGGTCCGCTGGAGGGGCTGTCAGAGGGCGTGAGTCTGTTTCATCTGGTGGATCATGATTCCGAGGAGGCTCAAGCGGCGGCGTACGACCTGAGAGTCGCGTATGCCCTCGTGTCCGGCCTCGACGCCTCCACCATGCCGTTCAAGGCTCTGCATCGGCTGCCCGGTACGACCGACATCGACATCGTTGCTTCGACGGAACAGACGGTACATATCGGCGCCGGCTTCTACCAGCAGAAGGTGCTCGCGACACCGCTGGAAGCGGCGCTGGCCGGGACGGGCGCGGCAATAGACCTCACTGAGTTCGTGACTCCGGTCGCCGGTGATTTTACCGCCGTCGGCGCGTTCAACGAGGTCGGTGAAGTGGTTCCTGAACTGACGTTTACGGACGCGGATGGCGAAGCCTTCTCATTGCGGGGCGAGGGCAAGGGCCTGATGGTCCTAACCTTCTGCGCCCAATGGTGTGGACCGTGCCAGTTTGCCGCCACGGAACTCCCGGAGGTCATGACAAATGTCGGGGACGGGTTTACCTTCGTCGAGATCATTCTCGAGAACGCCAACAGTGGAATTACGACGACGGCCAACGCAAACCAGTGGCGCGTGAAATATGATCTTACCGACCCGGTCGTTACTCCAAACGGGGATGCGCAAACGGCCGTGGACCTGATCCGTGGTGTCGATCTCAAAGGCTATCCCACCTACCTGATCATCGACCAGAAGACGGGTGAGATTGTAAGCCGGTTTTTTGGTCAACCCGGGGAGCAAGGCTTCACCGAGGCTTTGCTCGACGTTTCGGACGATTATTACGGCGCGCTCGCCCGCAAGAAGTTCGAGGGGACTTCGAAGAAGGACACGTTCGAAGGCGGATTGGGTTTCGACACGATTTCGGGAGCGAGCGGAAACGACACGCTTTCGGGCGGAAACGGCAACGACAGGATCGCAGGGGGTGATGGCAACGATACTCTCTTGGGGGAAACCGGCAGCGACACGCTGAGCGGCGGCGCCGGTAGCGATACGATCACCGGTGCTGAGGCAAATGACGTGATCGACGGTGGGAACGGTGTGGACGATCTCGATGGCGGCACCGGCAATGATACGGTCGCCGGTGGAGCGGGCGCCGATGTGCTCGCCGGAGGCGAGGGACGCGATACGCTTTCCTATGCGGCGTCGAACGCCGCCGTCGTAATCGACCTGTCGGCCAGCGCGGTCCAGGGCGGTCACGCAACCGGCGACGTCATCCTGTCGTTCGAGAATGCGATCGGCTCGCGCTTTGCCGACATCCTGACGGGCGACGACGTTTCGAACACCTTCGAGGGCGGTATTGGTGGTGACACGTTGGCGGGTGGCCTTGGCAGCGACACGCTTTCCTATGCGAGTTCCTTGAAGGGCGTGACCATCAACCTCAAAAGCGGTGTTGCCGGCGGTGGAGACGCCAAGGGCGATCAGTTCACAGATTTCGAGAACGTCATTGGAAGCAGGTTCGACGATGTCATCACTGGCGACGATGGCGACAACGACCTGGATGGTGGCGCAGGCAATGATATCCTGATCGGCGGAGATGGCTTCAATCGTCTTATCGGCGGCAAGGGCATCGACAAACTGACAGGCGGCGCCGACCTGGATCGTTTTTACCTATCTCCTGACAAGGCAGACCGGGACGTCATAAGCGATTTTTCCGACGATATCCTGGTTATCGAAGCGCGCCTCTTCGGCCCCGGCTTCGGGGCCGATGACAAAGCGGCTGTATGGGGAGGAGAGTTGGATGCGGCACTCTTTGTTGCCAACACGACCGGCCTGGCCGAGAGCGCGGAAGACCGGCTGATCTACAATACCGAGACGGGAAAGCTCTTCCTCGATGTAAACGGATCTGCAAATGGCGGCTCGCGGTTGATCGCGACGTTCATCGGCACGCCACCGGAACTGACGGCGGCGAGTTTCGATCTGCAGTGATCGAGCGGACTTCCTGCTCCGCCGCCGAACGAGATGCATTTCTCATTGGCGGCGGTTTGCTGGAACCGACAGAACGTTTCCATTCGCTCTGACGGGCTCGCGGCCTACATGCGGGTCTGGCTGTGCTGGCCGCCGGGGCGCGAGATTTCGGCAAGGGCCGCACCCGCGTGGCTGTTGCCGCCATGGTTGGCGAGGTCGCCGAGCGACAGGATGCCGACGAGGCGCTTGTCGCGGTTGACCACCGGCAGCCGGCGGATTTGCTGGTCGCCGAGATTGTCGAGCACATAGTCGGTGTCTTCATCATCGAAGCAGTATCTGACATCAGCCGTCATGATATCGCCGACGGGCGTTTCGGTACCCTTGCCTTTTGCGACCGCGCGGACCGCAATGTCACGATCGGTTATCATGCCGACAAGCCGGTCGTGGTCGCCGACGGGAATTGCGCCGGCATCGATATCCGCCATGATCGCAGCCGCTTCCCGAATTGACTGATGGGGGCTGGCAAGGCGAACATCCCGCGTCATGATTTCGCTCACTTTCATTGTCGTCTCCTATGTCCGAGGTTCAATCCAACTAAACCGGCGGGAGAGCCTCAGGTTCCCCTGGTCCGCCTTCATTTTCAATCGCGGCTGAAATGGATCGGAAGGCATTGGCGATCGTTAAGAGACACTAGGGAATGGCGGGCCGAACAAGGAGACAGTCAGATGGCATCGAAACGGAAATGGTCTCATGAAGTGACCGAGAAAAGCGACGCGCTCGACCTCGAAAACGGCGTCTTCAAATCGGGAAATGCGGATGAAATCGCGAAATCCCTGAAGCACTCGGCGGAGGAGTCGCATCGGCGCAAGTCGAGCCCCTTCCAATCCGCCATGTCGATGCTCACTTTCTACATCAACAGAGCTGGCAAAAACCTCTCGAAGCGCCGGCAGGCCACGCTCGAGCGTGCCAAGAAAGCGTTGCGGAAGGAATTCGGCAAAGACGACAAGTCGGCACATGGCTGAGCGGAACGCGTTGGCCGGTGCTGCGGATAAAACACGGGAAATTTCTTCGACCCCGTTCAATTGCGTTTGCATGCGGTGCATAATGCGGCAAAGCGAATCCGGCGGCGGCAGACCATGAAACAGTATCTCGACCTACTCAGGCATGTGATGGAGACCGGTTCGGACCGGGGCGACCGTACGGGCACGGGCACGCGCTCGGTCTTCGGCTACCAGATGCGCTTCAACCTCGGGGAAGGGTTTCCCGTCACCACGACGAAGAAGCTGCATCTTCGGTCGATCATCTATGAGTTGCTCTGGTTCCTGAAAGGCGAGACCAATATCCGTTATCTCAAGGAGCACGGGGTCTCGATCTGGGACGAATGGGCCGACGAGAACGGTGATCTCGGGCCGGTCTACGGTGCGCAATGGCGGTCATGGCCCGCGCCGGGTGATGGCGCGCCGGTCGACCAGATCAAGAACCTGATCGAGGGCTTGAAGACCAATCCAATGTCGCGCCGGCATATCGTCTCAGCCTGGAACCCCGCACTGGTCGACGAGATGGCGCTGCCGCCCTGCCATTGCCTGTTCCAGTTCTATGTCGCCGATGGCCGGCTTTCGTGCCAGCTTTACCAGCGCTCGGGCGACATATTTTTGGGCGTGCCCTTCAACATTCCGGCCTACGCGCTACTTACGATGATGGTGGCGCAGGTCGTGGGCCTCAAGCCCGGCGACTTCGTCCATACGCTCGGCGACGCGCATCTCTATTCCAATCATTTCGAGCAGGCGAAGCTGCAATTGTCCCGCACGCCGAAGAAGTTGCCTGTCATGCGGATCAATCCCGATGTGAAGGACATCTTCGCCTTCAGGTTCGAGGATTTCGAACTCGTGGGATACGAGGCCGACCAGAATATCAAGGCGCCCGTGGCGGTATGACCATCGAAATCTCCTTCGTTGTCGCGATCACCGAAAACAATGTGATCGGCCGGGATGGCGGCCTGCCATGGCGGCTGTCGACCGATCTCAAGCGGTTCAAGGCGCTGACCTTCGGCAAGCCCGTGGTCATGGGCCGGGTTTGCTACGATTCGATCGGCAAGCCGCTGCCGGGCCGCCCGAATATCGTCATCACCCGCAATCCCGATTTCAAGCCCGAGGGCGTGATCGTCGTCCATTCGCTCGAGGATGGGCTGGCGAGGGCGGTGATCGAGGCCGAAAGGCTCGGCGTCGATGAAATCTGCGTCATTGGCGGCGGAGTGGTTTATCGCGAGGCACTGGATCGTGCGACGATCCTGCATGTCACGCATATCAAGGCATGGATCGAAGGCGATACGTTCTTTCCCGAGATCGATCCGGCGGTCTGGCAGGCCGGTGAGGCGGAGGATGTGCCGGCCGGCGAAAAGGACGACTTTCCGACCCGTTTCGTTACTTACAGGCGTAAAACCGCCGGGGTTTGAATTGCTTCAACATATTTTGATCAAAAAGCGCTGATCTCTGGCGGCTTACGTTGAAACCGTCTAACGGGATACTTATAACGGTCTCGGGAAACTGCGGGAGGTTCCCTTCCGCTCGAAGTTTATCAAATAAGAGGTATGGATGCCCTGGAGTAATCAGAATGGCGGCGGCGGCCCTTGGGGTGGCGGCGGCGGTGGAAAAAACCAGGGTCCGTGGGGCCAGGGACCGAACCGTCCGCGAAACAATGGCGGCCCGCCCGACCTCGATGAAATCATCCGGCGCAGCCAGGACCGACTGAAGACAATCCTGCCCGGCGGGTTCAATGGCGGCGTTGTCGTCATCGTGCTTCTGCTTGTCGCCGCTTTCTGGGCGACGCAGGCCGTGTACACTGTCCAGCCGGATGAACGCGGCGTGGAATCTGTCTTCGGCAAGCCGAAGGACGATATTTCCGGCCCGGGCCTGCATTTCATGCTTTGGCCGGTCGAGACCGTCGAAATCGTCAACGTCAACGAACAGCAGCAGAAGATCGGCACATCGACCGGCGGCCAGCAGGCCGAGGGCCTGATGCTGACCGGCGACCAGAACATCGTCAATGTCGAATTCTCGGTGCTGTTCTCCGTCACCAATCCGCGCGCCTATCTCTACAACGTCGCCGAACCCGGCAAGACGCTGTCGCAGGTCGCCGATTCCGTGATGCGCGAAGTTGTCGGGCGGCGTCCTGCGCAGGACATTTTCCGCGACAACCGCCAGGCGATTGCGGCGGAGGTCAAGGATGCGATGCAGATCACGATCGACCGCTACAATGCCGGCATCTCGGTCAACACCGTCTCGATCGAGGACGTGTCGCCGCCGCGTGAAGTGTCGAGCGCCTTCGATGAAGTCCAGCGTGCCGAGCAGGACGAGGACAAGATGATCGAACAGGCCAACCAGTACGCCAACAAGGTGCGCGGCCAGGCCAATGGTGAGGCAGCGAAGCTGCGTGAAGAAGCGGCTGCCTACAAGAACCAGATCGTGCAGGAAGCGCTCGGTGAATCGCAGCGGTTCCTGAGCGTCTATCAGGAATACAAGAAGGCGCCCGAGATCACCCGCAAGCGCGTCTATATCGAAACGATGGAGAAGGTGCTGTCCTCGTCGAGGAAGATCATCCTGGATTCGGACAAGTCGACCAACGGCGTGCTTCCGTTCCTGCCGCTGAATGAGCTTACAAAGCCCGTCGACACGAAGGGAGCGCAGAAATGACCAGCAACCGTATCGCCATAACAGGCGCAGTGGTGCTCGCCATCCTGCTTCTGATCTACTCGTCCTTCTTCGTGGTCAACCAGCGGCAGCAGGCGATCGTGATCCGCTTCGGCCAGATCACCGACGTCAAGAAGGATCCGGGCATCTATTTCAAGCTGCCCTTCGCCTTCCTCGACGCCGACCGGGTTCAATATATCTCGAACCAGGAACTCAGGCTCGATCTCGACAATATGCGTGTCCAGGTTTCCGGCGGCAAATTCTATGAGGTCGATGCTTTCGTGGTTTATCGCATTTCCAATGCGCGCCTGTTCCGCGAAGTCGCGGCCGGCGATGTGGCGCAGGCGGAATCGCGCCTTCGCACCCGCCTCGATTCGGCACTCCGCCGGGTCTATGGTCTGCGTGGCTTCGAAGCAGCACTCTCCAAGGAGCGCGGCTCGATGATGAAGGAAGTGCGCAGCGACCTGACTAAGGATGCGGAGTCGCTGGGCCTGACGCTCACCGACGTGCGCATCCGCCGCACGGACCTGACCAAGGAAGTTTCGCAGCAGACCTTCGACCGCATGAAGGCCGAGCGTCTCGCCGAGGCCGAAGCAATCCGGGCGCGGGGCAACGAAGGCGCCCAGCGCCGCACCGCCATCGCCGATCGTGGCCGCATCGAGATTCTCGCCGCGGCCAGCAAGGAAGGGCAGATCCTGCGTGGTCAGGGCGAAGCCGAACGCAACCGCATTTTCGGCGAAGCCTTCGCCAGTGATCCGGAATTCTATGCGTTCTATCGCTCGATGACGGCCTATGCCGCAGCACTCGGCAAAGGTGACGCGACGCTGGTGCTTTCGCCGACCTCGGAGTTCTTCCAGTACTTCAACAGTGAAGTGCCGAAGACGGCGACGGATGTTCCGGCAGCGCAGGCGCAATGAATGACCTGCTGGCGGGGCTCGCCTTCTTTCTCATCATCGAGGGGCTGCTCTATGCAGCCGCTCCCGGTTTTGTGAAGAGCCTCGCCGCGGTGCTGCCTGAATTTGCTGAGAGCCAGTTGAGGATTGGCGGTATCATCGCCGTGGGAATCGGTGTGTTCGGTATATGGCTGATCCGTGGATTCTGAAGCTGAAAGGCACAGATATGACGAAGGTGACTAGCCGTTTTGGAGCGATCGCGCTTGGCGTGGCCCTGGTTTCAGGGGCTCTGTCACACGCCATTGCGCAGGAGACGCCTCCGGCGGCGGCGCACCAGACCCAACATGGGCCGGAATCGGTGGCCAATCTCGCGGAATCCCTGATGGATGCGGTGGTCAACATATCGATCACGCAGAACACCAAGGCTGAAGGCGACGAGGGCGTGCCGACGCCCAACCTGCCCAAGGACGCGCCGTTCCAGGATCTGTTCGACGACTACTTCAAGAAGCGCAACGACGAGGGCTCCAATACGGCGCGCAAGGTAACGTCGCTGGGCTCCGGCTTCGTCATCGATCCGACCGGCTTCATCGTCACCAACAATCACGTCATCGAGGGCGCGTCCGAGATCGTGGTGAATTTCGCCAATGGCGGCAAGCTCACCGCAAAGCTGGTCGGCACCGATACCAAGACCGATATCGCACTGCTCAAGGTGGAGCCGAAGAAGCCGCTGAAATCAGTCAAGTTCGGCGATTCCCGCAAGATGCGGATCGGCGACTGGGTGATGGCGATCGGCAATCCCTTCGGCCTCGGCGGATCGGTGTCGGTCGGCATCGTGTCGGCCCGCAACCGCAATCTCAACGCCGGGCCATATGACAACTTCCTGCAGACGGATGCGGCGATCAATCGCGGCAATTCCGGCGGGCCGCTGTTCAACATGTTCGGTGATGTGATCGGCATCAACACGGCGATCTATTCGCCATCCGGCGGCGGTTCCGTGGGCATCGGCTTTGCCGTGCCGACCGAGATCGCCACGCATGTCGTCGCCCAGCTCAGGGAGTTCGGCGATGTCCATCGCGGCTGGCTCGGCGTGCGTATCCAGCCGGTCACCGACGAGATGCTTGCCGGCCTCAAGATCGAGACGCCGCGCGGCGCGCTGATCTCGGGCATCGTCAAGGGCGGGCCGGTGGAGAAGGGGCCGATCGTTGCCGGCGACGTGATCGTGAAATTCAACGGCCAGGATATTCTCGAGATGCGCGACCTGCCGCGCGTCGTGGCCGACAGTCCGCTCGACCAGCCGCTCGACGTGGTGGTGATCCGCAACGGCGAGCAGGTGACGCTGAAGGTGACGCTGTCGCGCCAGCCGGCCGAGGACAAGAAGAGCGATGCCGAGAAGCTCGCCGAGCAATTAGACAATAACGGGCTTGCCAAGCCCGAAGGTGCCGATCCCGTCGATCCAAACGATGCCAAGCCGAAATCCGCGCCGATTACCCCGGCCGAGACCCTTGGCCTGACGCTGTCGCCGCTGACGGCGGAGAACCGCAAGGAGTTCTCCATTCCGGAAAGCGTCGAGGGCGTGCTGGTACTCGACGTGCCCGCCAATACCGCGGCGCACGAAAAGGGCATCCGCAAGGGCGACGTGATCGTCGAGATCGCCCAGGATTTCATGGAGTCGCCCGAGGACGTGGCCGGGAAGATCACCGAACTGAAGGCCGACGACCGGCGCAATGCCTATCTCATGGTGGCGAACCAGAAGGGCGAGTTGAGGCTGGTAGCGGTGCCGATAGAGTAGTCAACCGGCCTTTCGGACGGCATCAATTACGTATTGACGAAGGACCCGATTGATTTCTGATTTGAAATCGGCGTTTTCCGAATTGTTCTTGAACCACTCAATCGTGGTGGCATAGACGGGCAGCGTCACTTCGATCGTCCGATCGCGTCCGCGAATGGCGGTCTTCCATTGCGCGTCGGTGATCTCCGGGATGTCGCTCGTGTCGATGTCCTCGTCGCGCATTGCCTCGAGCCGCGCGAGCTCGGCATCAAGTTCTTCGGCCGACAGCCTTTTCGTAGAGCGATCGCTCATGTCTCGTCGCCTTTCGCGCGCTTATGATCCGTATTATGTCCTCGCCATCCCTGTGCCTGTCGGTATGAACCGCGACAAGCAGTGATGAGATGCCAATCATTCCTATCGCTAGCCATCGTTCTTCTTCGATGCTGTGGATGTCGAGAACCGTTACAAGATTAACATCGTCCCATATGCGCTTGGCATATTCAAAGCTGATGCCATGCTTGGCTGTATTGCTCCGGTTTTTTGTCTCATCCCATTCAAAACGCATGTCAACCTATCACATTGCGAGAATTTCCGCAGTCGAAAAGCACGCGCTTAGCTGACGAAATCACTCTTCCGGTAGCCCTGCAAATAAAGCAGCGCCGTCAGGTCGCCATGGTCGATGCGGATCTTCGCTTCCGCTGCAACCGATGGCTTGGCGTGGATGGCGACGCCAGAGCCGGCGAGATGCAGCATGCCGAGATCGTTGGCGCCGTCGCCGACCGCGATTGCCTCATCAGGAGTGATGCCGAGGCGAGCGGTGATTTCGTTCAGCGCATCGACCTTGGCCTGCTTGCCGAGGATGGGCTCGGTGACTTTACCAATGAGCTTGCCCTCCTTCTCGATCAGCACATTGGCGCGGTTCTCGTCGAAGCCGATCATGGCGGCGATGCGGTGGGTGAAACTGGTGAAGCCGCCCGAGACGAGAGCGGTATAATAGCCCTTCGATTTCATCGTGCGGACGAGCTCGATACCGCCCGGGGTGAGCGTGATGCGCTTTTCGATGACGCTTGCGATCACCGACACATGGAGGCCCTTGAGCAGCGCGACGCGCTCGCGCAGCGCCGGCTCGAAGGCGATTTCGCCGTTCATCGCGCGGGCGGTGATTGCCGAGACCAGATCCTTGAGGCCGACTTCGGCGGCGAGTTCGTCGATGCATTCCTGGCCGATCATGGTGGAATCCATATCGGCGATCAGCATTTTCTTGCGGCGGGTTTCGGCGTCCTGAACCACGACATCGATCGGTTCACCATGGATTGTCTCGCGCAGGAGTGCCAATTGTTCTGCCGCGGCGGGTTCGTCCCGGAGAGGCAGGTCGCAGGCGACACCGTCCGCCAGCCAGTAGACGCCCGAGGCATTGACGGACGCGGCCGCCTTGTCGGCGAGCGCCGGCGTGAGCAGGGGATTTGACGGATTGGCGATAAGCGTGGCAACCAAGGCCATGAACAAGATTCCTTCGACTGGAATGGACGCGATCCTGATAACCGGGCCAACCGCCAGCGGCAAGTCCGCTCTGGCCGTGGAACTGGCGCGAGAGCATGGCGGCGAGGTGATCAATGCTGACTCGATGCAGGTCTACGATACACTGCATGTCCTGACGGCCCGGCCCGACGCCGACGACATGGGTGGTATTTCGCATCATCTCTATGGCGTGGTCCCAGCGGCAACTGCATATTCCACAGGCGAGTGGATGCGGGCCGTTACGCCACTGATCGAGGATTTCCGGGCGCGGGGCAAGGTTCCGGTCTTCGTCGGCGGCACGGGACTCTATTTCAAGGCGCTGACAGGCGGGCTCTCCGACATGCCGGAAATCCCGGCGGCCATCCGTGCCAAATGGCGGGCGCGGCTTGCCGAGGATGGGCCATGGGCATTGCATGCCGAACTCGGCGCGTGCGATCCTGATATGGCCGACCAGTTGAACCCTTCGGACGGTCAGCGGATCCTCAGGGCGCTCGAGGTGAAGGAGGCGACCGGCCGTTCGATTTCCGCTTTCCAGGAGAAACCCGGTGCGGCAATCATCGATCCGGGCGGGGCGATGAAGATCATTGTCGAGCCTGAGCGGCCGGTGCTGCATGACAGGATCAACCGGCGGTTCGAGACCATGCTGGATCGTGGCGCGATCGAGGAAGTTCGCGCGTTGGTGGCCCTCGATCTGCCCAAGGCGCTGCCCGTCATGAAGGCCATCGGCGTGCCGCAGATATCAGCCATGTTGCGCGGCGAGATGACCCGCGTTGAGGTCATATCCCAGGCGTCGGCCGCGACACGACAATATGCCAAGCGGCAGATGACATGGTTCCGCAACCAGATGGATGAGAGCTGGAAGCGGATCGGATCCGCCTGATCGGCGATGAATGACTATCCCAAGGCCGCCGATCGGGTATACTGCGCACGGGAGAATTGCCAGCATCCTCGTGCATCGGATCGGGGGAGGAGAAATGCGTATTCTTGCGCTCGCGGCAGTCGCGATTGCAGTCTTGTGCGCGGACAGTGCCGGCGCGCAATCGCTGAAGGATGATTTCGATAAGGGCTCGCTCGATCCGACGAAGTGGACGAAGAAGCAGATCACGGATGCCCAGATATCGTTTGTGCCGGACAGCCGGTGCGGGCTCTCGGCGATTGAGATCACGGCGCGCGAAGGCGATGGCGGCCAGCAATGTGGCAATGCGTGCGAGCGCGCCGAACTCAGAACCGCCAAGTCGTCCTGGCCGTCATTCGGGCAGGAGGTGTGGTATCGGTTCAGCTTCCGGATCGATGGCGACATACCCACCATCGGCAGCGCCCGCACTGTCATCGGCCAATGGAAGGGGCCGGGCGACGGAAGTCCGATGCTGGCGCAGCGCTTCGACAATGGCGTGTTCCATATCACCGTGCAGGACAACGACAACCGGCGCGTGGTCGCGTCGGCCGAAGGCAATTACGATGACGTCCAGACCGTCGAAGCGAGTGCCGCCAAGCCGGGCGACAAACACGAAAAGGACATTAGCGTGGTCCTGGGCCTTCAATCGGAACTCGCCGATGGGAGCGTGCCGGATATCGCGGGTAAAACGCGCTCCGACGATGTCGCTGGTGCGCCGGTGGACAAGGGATCCTTTGCGCAAAGTTCAGAGATCGCCAAGTCTCCCGGTGTGGTCGACCCCAAGTTCTTCTCACAAATCGAGGTCATTCCCGAGAAGGACGCCGTCCTACCGGATCCCCGGAAGGGTTGGGTCGATATGGTCTATCGCATCAAGCCGGGTCGTACCGACAACGAACGCGGACCCCGGGGCCGGGGCGAGATCGATATCTGGGCGAATGGCAAGAAGATCGTGTCCGTGCGCGGCAATATCGGCGCAACGCTAAAGCAGGGCGGCGACGAAAAACTCATAGGGCCTTACTTCAAATTCGGTATCTATCGTTCGAGCGTGCCGGGGACGCTACGCTTCCGATTCGATGAGTTTTCCCAGGCGACGTCACGTGATGGGCTGCCGGTGCTTTGCCCGGCGAAATAATTCCCACGAAATTTCACATCGCACTTGTATTTCTCATATTTGGAAATATATTCCGCATATGGGATTTTCTTCAAGCGATGACAGCACTTTTGACAACCAGATTGCCACGCGGCTGAGAAGCCTTCGCGCGGAGCGCAACTGGTCGCTCGACGAACTGGCGCGTCTCAGCGGCGTCAGCCGGGCGACTTTATCGCGTCTCGAAAACGCCGAAGTGAGCCCGACGGCGGCCGTTCTTGGCCGTCTGTGCGCGGCCTATGGCATGACGATGTCGCGGCTGATGCGGATGGTGGAGGATGCGTTCGCGCCCATCGTACGGCACGATGAGCAATGGGTCTGGAGCGATCCGCAGAATGGCTTCGAGCGCCGCTCCGTGTCGCCGCCCAACGCGGCGCTTGCGGGCGAGGTGATCCAAGGCACCCTGCCGCCGGGCGCCAGCATCATCTATCCGGAAGCGTCGAAGCCGGGGCTCGAACATCATCTCGTCCTGCTTGATGGGAAGCTCACGCTTACGATCGCCGACCGCGCCTATGAGCTCAGGGCAGGGGATTGCCTGCGCTACCAGCTTTACGGCGCAACGGAATTCGCGACCCCCGATGACAGCGGCGCGAAATACCTTCTCTTTATGGTGTGAGGAACACATGGATACCAAACCATCCATCGAAATCGTGCGGTTCGGGGCGGAGGATCTAAAGAACAATCTCGCCGGCCTCGCCGGCATTCTGCATGCCAGCGTCGAGGCCGGTGCCAGCATCAACTTCATCCTGCCCTACGACATGAACGACGCCGAGGATTTCTGGGCGCGGAAAGTTTTGCCTGCGCTCGAAGGCGGCAAGCTGGTCATGCTCGTCGCCTGGCTTGACGGCCGGATCGCGGGGACGGTTCAGCTTGATCATGACATGCCGCCGAACCAGCGGCATCGCGCCGAGTTGCGCAAGCTGATGGTGCATCCGGATTTCCGCAATCGCGGCATCGCCCGCGCATTGATGGCGGAGATCGAGACGATTGCCGAAGCGCTGGGACGCAGCCTGATCACGCTCGACACCCGCACGGGCGACAAGGCCGAACCGCTTTATGCCTCGCTCGGCTATCTCACTGCAGGCGTGATACCGGCCTATTGCCGCGACACTGTGTCAGAGCGGATGGACGGCGCGACCTTCATGTACAAGCACCTGCAAGCCTCGAGTGTCACTTCTTGAGGAGGCTGCTGCCCGACTTGGAGAGAAGGCGCTCGCGCAGGGTCTGGCTTGGCTGGTAGAGCGCGGCATCCTCGCTCGCTGAACGGGCACCGTTGTCTGCCGACGAGTTCTTGAAAAGCGCGCTGTAGCGATCGATACGGGTGTCCTGCCGCATGCTTTCGCCTAGAGGCGCGGTGCGCGCCGAGCCTGGAAGCATGCCGGGATTATAGGGTTCGAGGTCAGCGGAGAATTCGGCCTGTGGTTGAAGTGGCGGTGCGTCATCTATCGGCGTGCCGAATTGCATGCTGCCCATTACTGCTTCCTGCACGGTTGCCTCGGCTGCGGAGACGCGCGACTGGAAATCCGAGATATCGGGACCGGCACTCTGGCGCATCCGCTCGATGACATTGCCGAGATTGATGGTCGAGGGATCGTCGATCACTTCCTTCACCTCGGCGCCATGGGCGCGGGGGAGGACGCTTTCCTTGACGCGCTCGAACTTCAGCCGCATCGGCACGGGAAGCGCTTCGCCGAATGCGATGGCTTCGCCATTGGCGAGCGACGAGATGAAATTCATCGCCGATATCGACGAGCCGGGAATGGCCTTGCGGATGATGTCCTGGTCGATCTCGTTGGAGAGCCGCATCGAGAAGATGGTCGAGCACTGCGACAGGATGGTCTGGTCGAGTTCTCCGGGGCGCTGGGTGATGATGCCCAGCGAGCAGCCGTATTTGCGGCCTTCCTTGGCGATACGGGCAATGGCCTGGCGAGTCGGGAAGAAGCCGAGCGTGGGGTCGGAGGGCACGTAGCGATGGGCTTCCTCGCAGACCACGAGGATGTGGACGGCACCGTTGGACCAGAGCGAGATTTCGAAGGCCATGCGGCAGAGGACGGAGGCGACCGAATTGACGACTTCGGACGGAATGCCGGCGAGTTGCAGCGTCGCGATCGGCTTGCCGTCGCCGGGAATCCGGAAAACCTGGGAGATCGTCTCGTTGATCGTGTCGCTTATCGTGTTCGAGGAGAACATGAAGCGATAGCGCGGGTCGTTGATCGCGGCGGCAAGACGCAGCTTCAGCGCGCGCAGATAGGGCTTTTCCGAGCGGCCATCGAGCTTGCCGATGCGCTCGTCGATCAAGGCCATGAGGTCGGCGAAACGATAGGGTACGGGCGTGTCGGCCGTGACACCGTTGCGCTCGCTGAGCCGGCGGCTGGACATGCCTTCGGTGCCGCGGAAGGCGCGCTTGGCTTCCGGAATGAGATCACGCAGCACGTCGAGTTCATCGACGATCGGCGGCCGGCCGCGATAGAGGACTTCGGCGAGTTCCTCGAGCCGAAAGAGCCAGAACGGCAGGTCGAGGCTGTCGGTGTCTATGACCATGGCCTTGCCGGGAAAGGCCGCCGCGAACTCGTTGTGTGGATCGAGGATAAGGATTCGAAGCTTGGGGTCGCTTTCAATCGCCTTGTTCATGAGAAGCGAGACGGCGGTGGATTTGCCGGAGCCGGTCGAGCCGACCAGCGCGAAATGCTTCGAGAGCATGGAAGGAACGTGTACGGCGGCGTCGATGCTGTCGTCCTGGCTGAGCCTGCCGATGACGCTGGTTTCGAGCGCGCCGCGATCATAGATTTTCACAAGGTCGGACGAACGGATCTGATGCGCGCGGGCGCCGAGATAGGGATAGGTCGTGATGCCGGTGGAGAACTGTTCGCGTCCATCGGGGAGCGCCCGGACTTCGCCGAGCAGTTCGAGTTCGACCTTGAAGGCGTTGGAAGAGTCTTCCGTCCATTGCGCGGCGGATGTCTGCATGGCGCGCGTCAGCGCGATCACGCGGTTCTTTCCGACCAGAATGGTGACGAGGCGACCGACCGACCAGAGATCCGCTTCGGCTTCCTCGATCGAGCCGATCGAGGCCGCGACGGTCGCATGCGCCCCATCGCAGGCGATCACATTGCCGATGAAGCGGTGTGTCTGCTGGACTGCGTCGCGCCTCTCCTGAATCCCCGCGGACGGGGAGTTTTGCAAATCTCTGCTGAACAACGCGGTACTCCGTGGGCGCAGGCAAAGTGCAATTTAACAATCGCGAGTTAACAAGCTGTTTCGGGACAAGTGTGCCGGAATGGCGCAAAGGGGTGCTGCCATCTTTTGTCCGTGGTCATAAGCATAATCCAAAAAAGCGATTGCACCTATACCAACCAGTTGGTATGTTTTGATAGCTCAAAAGGAGGAGAGCCATGACTATCTCGACAAAGTCCCTACCGCAGGACATGCATACGCTTACCCCACACCTTGTCTGCGCCAATTGCGCTGACGCGATCGCGTTCTACAAGAAAGCTTTCGGCGCCGAGGAAGGCATGCGGATGGATGGTGAAAGCGGCAAGATCATGCACGCGTCCATGAAATTCGGCGATTCCGTGCTGATGCTGATGGACGAGGCACCCGAATGGGGCGCCAAGGGGCCGAAGCTGATTGGCGGCACGCCGGTCACCATTCATATGATCGTCGATGACGTCGATGCGGCCTTCGCCCAGGCGATCACGGCCGGTGCCAAGGAAATCATGCCGGTCGCCGACCAGTTCTGGGGGGATCGCTACGGCGTGCTCGAGGATCCGTTCGGCCATAGCTGGTCGCTTGCCACGCCAAGCAAAAGGCAGCTTAGCCCGGAGGAAATTCGAGAGAACATGAAGAAAATGATGCCGGCCTGACTTCCGCATCGTGACGCGGCCGGGACGCGATCCGCCATCGCGCCCTGGCCGTTTTGTTATGCCGCTGCGCGGACTTCGGCGGATTCGCGCGCGGTCTTGAGCGCGCTGGTCCACCAGAGAAGCTCGTCGAGCATCTTTTCGGCGGTGTCGTCGAGATAGGGATAGTCGGCCATCGTTTTGCCCTCACGCATGATGCCGAGCATTTCGTTCATGCCGATATGGACGGGGAATTTCAGCGAGGCTACCTGGAGTTCCGCGAGAATATGGCGCAGATGCTCGACGGCGCGCGCGCCACCGGTGCCGCCATAGGCGACGAAGGTTGCCGGTTTGCGATTGAATTCCTTGTAGGCATAGTCGAGCGCATTCTTGAGTACGCCGCTGACTGAATGATTATATTCTGCGGTGATGAAGATGTAGCCATCGAGGCTGTCCATCTTGGCGGCCCACTTCAGGGCGACGTCGTTCTGCGGCGGAACGTAGAACGGCGAGCCCATTTCCTCGAAGAAGGGCATCGGGTAGTCGCGCAGGTCCACCACTTCGAACTCGGCGTCGGTGCGCCTGGCGGCGATCGCGGCGATCCAATTGGTTGGGCCGTCCGCGAAGCGCCCCTGGCGGGTGGTTCCGACGATGATACCGATTTTAGGCTTCTGTCCCATTGCATTTTCCTTTGCTTACGAATGGTAAGCAAAGAACTATGTGTAACTGCAATCCGGGACAAGACGGCACTTTTTCAGATGTGACTTACTTTGAGGTAAGCATCGAATATCGTGCGGGTTCAGGGCTTTGAGAATTTCCATTGAGGGAATTGTCGAACAGTTGCTGGGACTCTTCGATGCCGTCCCGGTTCTGCGTGACCCAATCGGCAATGGGAACGAGGGCGCAACGCAGGGACCGGCCGCGATCGGACAGTGCATACTCGACCTTCGGCGGAATCGTCGGATAGATCGTGCGGCGCACAAGGCCGTCGCGTTCGAGGTTGCGCAGTGTCACCGTCAGCATGCGTTGGGAAATACCCGGCACCGCTCGATGCAGATCCTTGAATCGCATGGTGTTGTCACCAAGGACGTTGAGGAGCAGGATCGTCCACTTGTCGCCGACGCGCGAGAGGATATGCGCGATCGGGCGGCAGTCGCCGGGCAGGTGTTCGTTGATCTTCGCCATTCAATCTCTTCGAGCGCACGCGACGCAGCGTGCAAGTTCAGCCGTCAGCCATAGATGGTGTCACTCGATCGTCCTGACAAGCGATATTGCAGCGGCAAGATCGGTCTGGCGGGAGAAACCGGTCTTCGAAAAGATGTTTTTCAGGTGGGCGCGCACGGTTTCGCGCGAAATGCCGAAGCTTTGGGCGGTGTTGTCGATGTCCTTTCCCGTGGCAAGCGCGCGGGCCACCCTGGCTTCCATCGTCGTCAGATCGAACAGTCCCTGGATGAGTTCGATCGGGGCAAGCCGGTCGCCGTCAAGCGGTGTCAGGATGATGAAATAGGCTGCTGCCGTGAAGATGTCGCGCGCATAGCCGCGCACCGGCACGAGGTGAAGCACCGACGCGTCGCCGCCCTCCGTGCGCGGAAGCGCGATCGAGCGGCTGGCGAAGGGCAGGCCGGGGCCGCCGGCGCGGATGGCGGCAAGACATTGCTCGAGCACCCGGTTGGCATCGTCATTGGCCAGCCGCACTTTGTTGCCGGCGTCGATCAGTGCCTGGTCGCGACGGCCTTCGAAGAGCTTGTTGCAGTCGATAAGCTTGCCCTGGGCATCGATCGCGGCGGAGGGAAGCCCGGTCATGCCGAATGCTTCATTGGCGCTCTGGATGCGTTCGAAAGCGAGGCGCGACGCGAGCAGCGCGGAGCGGGCGATATGCGGCCGGAGTGCCGTGAGGCTTTCCACGGCCTGGCGCTCGACCGGTCCGCGCTCAAGCGGGCGTTCGAGCGAAAGGATCAGCGTATCGCCATTCGGCACCTGGATATGCGTGGCGGTGGCATAGCCCAATCCCATCGGCCAGAGCAGGTCGGCGTAGAGCGGTTCGCGCTTCATATCTTCGAGTGAGTAGTAGTCCGCGTCGGAATGGAATTCATTGGCGGGCAGTGTGAGGAGGAGCTTGCCGCGTGTGTTGCGCGCCCACCAGCCCTCATTGGTGGCGCGGTCATAGAATTCCCTCAACGAGTCGGTAAGAATAGTCCGGTTCGCCTTGTGGTCGCGCGCCGACAGAAGAAGTCCGCCTGTGCAACCTGCCACCTCGGACAGACTCTCAAGGACTGAACTCCACATTTCCGGAACCAGTGCTGCTTCGTATATCTGGTCGATAATACTGTCGCTTGCGTTCATGCTGGCTCCGTTCCCAGCCGGTAATTCATCCATGTACTAATAAAGTCAATACTACATCCTAGGGTTCCATGATAATTGTCAAACTTGGAAGACAGTTTTTCCAAAGGCTTGCCTGCGCGCATTTTTCGATTGACGGATCACGGGTTTCTGACTAATTCTGCGCGCCATGAAAACTTTTGCAAAGATTCTTGTAGTGGGTAGGCGCATGGGCAGGATGGTGTAACCATCCGGCGAAAGCTCCCATGCGCTAGACGAGGCTCCTCCGGGGGCCTTTTTTTATGCCTTGAAACTTGATATCGCGACGGCCAACGGGAAGGAATACAGACATGACGGGCAAAGACGATAACCAGATGACGGGAGCGGAGATCGTTCTCAGGGCGCTCAGGGACAATGGCGTCAAGCATCTGTTCGGCTATCCGGGTGGAGCGGTTCTGCCGATCTACGACGAGATTTTCCAGCAGGACGATATCGAGCACATCCTTGTCCGCCATGAGCAGGGCGCCGGCCACGCGGCCGAAGGCTATGCGAGATCGACTGGCAAAGTGGGTGTCATGCTCGTCACGTCAGGCCCCGGTGCGACCAATGCGGTGACGCCGCTGCAGGACGCGCTGATGGATTCGATCCCGCTCGTCTGCATCACCGGCCAGGTTCCGTCGTCGCTGATCGGTTCCGACGCCTTCCAGGAATGCGATACCGTCGGCATCACCCGGCCCTGCACCAAGCACAATTGGCTGGTGAAGGACGTCAACCAGCTTGCCAAGATCATCCATGAAGCCTTCCGGATTGCCCAATCCGGCCGGCCAGGCCCCGTGCTCATCGATATCCCGAAGGACGTGCAGTTCGCGACCGGCACCTATCAGGCGCCCGACAACGTGCCGATGGAAGCGCATTACCAGCCCAGGATCCAGGGCGATCCCGGCGAGATCGAGAAGGCCATCGCGATGATGGCCGGCGCCAAACGCGGCATCATCTATTCCGGCGGCGGCGTCGTCAATTCCGGCCCGGTTGCGGCCAAGCTGCTGCGCGAACTGGTCGAACTCACCGGCTTTCCGATCACCTCGACGCTGATGGGCTTGGGTGCCTATCCGGCATCCGGGCCGGCCTGGCTGGGCATGCTCGGCATGCACGGTTCCTATGAAGCCAATATGGCGATGCATGATTGCGACGTCATGCTCTGTGTCGGGGCGCGCTTCGACGACCGCATCACCGGCCGTATCAATGCGTTTTCGCCGAACTCACGAAAAATCCATATCGATATCGATCCGTCCTCGATCAACAAGACGGTCCGCGTCGATGTCAAAATCGTCGGCGACAGCGCTTCCGTGCTCGAGGACATGCTGCGGGTCTGGCGTGCCAACGCCCGGACGGCGGACAAATCGCGTCTCGGCGACTGGTGGACGCAGATCAACAAGTGGCGCGCGCGCAACTCCTTTGCCTATAAGCACAGCAAGGACGTTATCATGCCGCAATACGCGGTCGAGCGGCTATACGAGCTCACCAAGGATCGCGACACCTACATCACGACCGAAGTCGGCCAGCACCAGATGTGGGCCGCACAGCTCTATCATTTCGACGAGCCGAACCGCTGGATGACCTCGGGCGGCCTTGGCACGATGGGTTACGGCCTGCCGGCGGCGCTGGGCGTGCAGATCGCCCATCCCGACAGCCTCGTCATCGACATCGCGGGCGATGCCTCGGTGCAGATGACGATGCAGGAGATGAGCTGCGCGGTGCAGTACAATGCGCCGATCAAGATCTTCATCCTCAACAACCAGTATATGGGCATGGTGCGCCAATGGCAGCAGCTGTTGCACGGCAACCG
Source organism: Rhizobium sp. LjRoot254 (assembly GCF_964254105.1). Classification (NCBI taxonomy): domain Bacteria; kingdom Pseudomonadati; phylum Pseudomonadota; class Alphaproteobacteria; order Hyphomicrobiales; family Rhizobiaceae; genus Rhizobium; species Rhizobium sp. LjRoot254. The sequence continues at coordinate 1,252,324 of NZ_CAXUSM020000001.1, forward strand.
GTTGTCGAACTCCTATACCGAGGCGATGCCCGATTTCGTCAAGCTCGCCGAGGCCTATGGCGGTCATGGCATCCGTTGCGAAAAGCCTGATGATCTCGATGACGCCATCATGGAGATGATCGACGTCAAGAAGCCGGTGCTGTTCGATTGCCGCGTCGCCAACCTCGCCAATTGCTTCCCGATGATTCCATCGGGCAAGGCACATAACGAGATGCTGCTGCCGGATGAAGCCACCGACGAAGCAGTCGCCAACGCGATCGACGCCAAGGGCAGGCAGTTGGTTTGATAAAGACTGGGCGGGCGGGTATGATCACTTCATGGCCGCCCGGCTTCAGGAGATCCAGATGACTACGATCAAGGCAACAGCAAAAGGCGAACTGGTTCTGTCGAAGGAACTGCTCGAGGCACACGGCATTACCGGCGAGGCGGAACTTGAAGTTTCTGGCGGGCAAAAGCAGATCGTGCTGAAGCTGGTGGATGCCCAGAAGGCGGCTGAGCCGAAGAAGACGCTCACCGTGGAAGAGTTTCTGGCTCGGCGACCTAAATATGACGGTCCACCGCTTACGGACGAAATGATAAACGAGGCGATTTCAAGAGAAGCTGTGCGGCGGTGGAATGAGAAAAACAGCCGTTGATACCAATATTCTTGCGCGTCTTCTCGCGGAGGAACCCGGTGCGGAGTCACGCTACGCGGAGGCTTTGCTGTCGTCCGGCCGGATTTATGTCAGCAAAAGTGTCTTGCTTGAGACGGAATGGGTTCTCAGGGCGGTGCTGAAGATCAAACGGGAGGACGTGGTACGAATGCTGTCGTCGATGCTGGAGATCGACAGGATCGACCTCGAATGCGTTGCACAAGTGGCTGTAGCGATCGAGGCTTTTCGGCGGGGCATGGATTTCGGAGACGCGCTTCATGTCGCGAGCGCAAGCGATGCCGACCACTTCGTTACCTTCGACCGTGATCTCGTGAAACTCGCCAATCGCCATATGAATGAAATCAGCGTCGAACTGGCGCAATAGAAAATACGGGGCAGGAAACGAAATGAACAAGCACCTACAGCCGAGCGGTTCGGCCTACTTTATCGCAAAGGAAACGGAGACTGCCGAGGGCCACACGCTCTCGGTGCTCGTCGACAACGAGCCCGGCGTACTCGCCCGCGTGATCGGGCTTTTCTCGGGCCGCGGCTACAATATCGAGAGCCTGACGGTTTCCGAGACCGAGCACTCGTCGCATCTGTCGCGCATCACGATCGTGACGCGTGGCACGCCGCATGTGCTCGAGCAGATCAAGTCGCAGCTCGAACGCATCGTGCCGGTACACCGCGTCGTGGACCTCACCGTCCGCGCGCGCGAATTCGGCCAGGAGCGGCCAATCGAGCGCGAGCTGGCGCTGATCAAGGTTGCGGGCAATGGCGAACAGCGCGTGGAGGCACTGCGGTTGGCGGAGGCGTTCCATGCCAAGGTGATCGACGCCACGGTGGGTCACTTCGTGTTCGAGATCACCGGTAAGTCCACCAAGATCGACCAGTTCATCGCCATCATGCAGCCGCTCGGCCTGAATGAAGTCTGCCGCACCGGCATCGCCGCGATGAACCGCGGTCCGCAGGGAATGTGATTCAAGTCGGGCTTGCAAGCCTTTGAGGCCGCTGGGGATTCTAGATCATCTCCAGCGGCTTTTTTCTGTTCGGCGGCGGGAAAGCGGCATCGAGTGCGGCCCAATCCTCATCCGTTACTTGAAGGGCGATGGCCTCGCGATTCTCCGTCGCACGATGGACACTCGACGTTTTCGGAATGGCGATGACGTTGCCTTGGCGGATGAGGAAGGCGAGCGCCAGTTGCGCGGGCGTCGCCTGATAGGCCTTGGCGATGCGGATCAGATCATGGTTGCGGGCCAGTGCACCCTGTTCGATCGGCGAATAGGCCATGACAGGGATGTTGCGGCTCCGGCACCAGGGCAGGAGGTCGAATTCGGGGCCGCGCCGGGCGAGATTGTAGAGGATCTGGTTGGTCGCGACGTTCCCGCCGCCCGGCACGGCGGCAAGCTCTTCCATATCGGATGTATCGAAATTGGAGACGCCCCAGGCGCCGATCTTGCCAGATGCCTTGAGAGTTTCGAACGCTTCGACAGTCGCTGCAAGCGGATGCTCGCCACGCCAGTGCAGGAGATAGAGATCGATCCTGTCCACGCCCATGCGCTTCAGGCTGCGTTCGCAGGCGTCGATCGTGCCCTGCCGGCTGGCGTTCCACGGATAGACCTTCGAGACCAGGAAGACTTCATCCCGCCGGCCCTTGATCGCCTGTCCGACGATGCGCTCCGCGCCGCCCTCGGCATACATTTCGGCTGTATCGATCAGCGTCATGCCGAGGTCGATGCCGGCTTTCAGGCTGTCGATCTCGTGTTGTGCCTCCGACGGTTTCTCGCCCATCATCCATGTGCCCTGACCGAGTGCCGGCACTTTGACGCCATTGGGGAAGGTGACGGTGGGAAGGGCGGTCATGGCATGTGTCCTGATGCGAAAGTGATGCATCAGGATAGGGCCAGGTTGTCATGGGGCGCAAGAGTAGTGATGCGTCACAGCGTCTCGAACTGCCGGTAGCAATCATCCGCCACGCGGCGAAGCACGTCGCGCGGGATCTCTCCGGTAACGGCATAGGACAGCTTCTCGTCGATCCAGTAGAACGTTTCGACGGGTCCCTCCGAGGCAAAGCGGAAGCTGGTGATCGCATCGGCCTCGCTCTGGCCGACGAGGATGGTCAGCCGCTTGCCGGCGGCATCCTCATACATCATGAGCGCGCCGGCCTTGCCATTGACCGGCACCAGCCGGCCGCCGACGAGGCTGAAGCCGCGCGCCGAAAGATCGGGTGCGGCGAGCTGATGGCCGAGTTTCTTGCTCAGCCACTTGACGAGATGATCCTTCTCATCGGCCTTGACCTCGACCGGGTGGCGGACCTCGCTTGCATAGATGAGGAAGGCCGAGCTTGCCTCCTGGTGCAGGCCGGCTTCGTCTGTTCCGGTGGGCGTACCGAAGGGCGCATAATGCCCCGCGACTGCCCCGAGCGCAAAAAGGCAGATGCCGGCGCCGACCTGCAGTCCGCGGGTGCGCCATGGGCTAGAACCCGGGGTAGCGCCACTATCGGCGGCTGATGCAAAAAGCTCGGCGTCGCCGGGTCTTGCCGCGCGATAGGGTTCGAACATGGTCTGGATCATGCAATTCTGCGCCTGCCACTGCCGGACCTTTTCTGCGTCGTCCGGGTGATCCTTCAGCCAGGTTTCGACGCGGGCCAGCTCTCCGTTCGACAATTGCGCGTCGGCATAGGCATGGAGGTCGCCTTCGGTAACGGGGGTGGCAGCGTCAGTCATTCGGACCTCCGGAGCGGAATGATATTGTCGGCGGTGAGGAGCCGGGAAAGCTCGGCGCGGGCGCGCGAAAGGCGCGACATGACGGTACCAACAGGCGTGTTCATGATGTCGGCGACCTCGGTGTAGGAATAGCCCTCAATGACCACCAGCATCAGGACGGCCCGGAATTCGGGCGACAGCGCATCAAGCGCGCGGGCGAGCCGGTTGCGCTCCTGTGGGTCGCCGAACGCATCGGCTGCCTGCAGCGCCTCGGCATTTTCGATGTCCACCGAGGGGAAGCGCCGCTCGCGGCGCGTGCCGTTGCGGTAGAGATTGGTCATGATGGTCAGCACCCATGCGCGCAGATTGGTCCCCGACCACGTCGCGCGCGCCAAGAGTATCCGCTCGACACTGTCGTGGAGCAGATCCTCGCCATCGGCATCGGTGCGGGTCAGGCTGCGCGAATAGCGCCTGAGATCGGGCAGGAGCGCCATGATCCTGCCTTCGAAACTCTGCGGGGCCGGCGGTCCGCCAACCCCGTTGCCATCGTCAGGTCTATGGCCTTGCGGCATCCCAAACGCCCTTGAAACCGTCACCTGTCACGTCGCCGCTCTTGGTGTCCTTCACCCAGTAGTAGAGCGGCATACCATCTTTGGCCCACTGCATGGAACCATCCTCGCGTTTGATGATCGTGTAGGCGCCATCCGGTTTGTCGTCGGATTTGGCCATGAAGGGCGGCCAGGCCTTGGCGCAGTCGTCGTTGCAGTAGGACTCGCCCTTCTCGTCCTTCTTGAACGTGTAGAGCGTCATGCCGTTTTCGCCGGCAAGCACGTCGCCCTTCTCCGATTTGACCGTGGTAACGGCCGGAGCCGCGAATGCGAAACTGGCGCTGGCCAGGAAGATGAGCGGCAGGATTGTTCTGATGCGCATGATGATCTCCCGATGTTCGGCGGCGGCGAGGGATTCTCGTCCGGCCTCACGATGAGAAACATGAAGGCGGCGGTTTATTCCCAAGAACCGGGCCAAAAATGAAATTTCCTGCCTCGATTTACTGGTGTCAGCGGCATCCTATCAAAGTCGGTGGTGGAGGTTTCACCCCTATTCATTGGACCGGCGGAGGTTGGGTCAGCTATGTTGACCTAATGGAGGAAACCATGTCGCCCGAAGTCTTGCTGTCGCTGATCCTGTTCGCTTTCACGACCTCCATTACGCCGGGGCCGAACAACATGATGCTGCTGGCCTCGGGCGTGAATTTCGGCATGCGGCGGACGATTCCGCACATGATCGGCATCGAACTGGGGTTCGCGAGTCTCTTGATCGCGGTCGGCCTCGGGCTTGGTGCGCTGTTCCAGTCCTTGCCGGCGCTTTATCTCGTGCTGAAGGTCGCAGGCGGTCTGTATCTGCTCTGGATCGCGTGGTCGATCGGGATGTCGCGTGCGCTCGGCGACGGCAAGACGAGCGGTGCGCCGATGACCCTGTGGGCGGCGGCGGCCTTCCAGTGGGTCAATCCGAAGGCATGGGTCATGGCGGTGTCTTCCATGGCAGCCTTCGCCAATCCCACCGATCCCTTGTTCAGCGTGCTCGTCGTGTCGTTCACCTTCGTCGCGCTGGCACTGCCTTGCCAGGGCGGTTGGGCGGCGTTCGGTGCGCTGCTGCGGGATTGGCTATCGCATCCCGTGCGGCTGAAATGGTTCAATGTCAGCATGGCGGTGTTGCTGGTGGTGAGCCTGTGGCCGATGCTGAAGTGAGTGTATTTACCGCCTCTTGCAATTCGCGCAGAAATGTTCTTAATTTGTTCTCCGAAAGGAGAATGAAATGCTCGGCTACGTGACGATCGGCGCGAACGACCTGGAAACATCCGGCTCCTTCTACGACGCCCTGCTGTTGCCCTTGGGCTATCAGAAGGAGACCAACGGTACCTACCTCCGGTATTCACTGGAAGCTGTGGCGGACCCAGACAATGGGCCGGGGACAGTCTACGTCATGAAGCCATTCGACGGTGGCGTCGCGACGGCTGGTAACGGCATGATGCCAGCCTTTCGGGCGGCGGGACCGGAGGCGGTCCAGGCACTATATGCGGCTGGCATCGCGGCAGGAGGAACCGATGAGGGTGGGCCGGGCACGCGCAGTTACTACAGCGACACGTTCTACGTCGCCTATCTCCGCGATCCAGTGGGAAACAAGGTGGCGGTGTTCACGGTGCTGGAAAAACCATGAGGAACAGGCGCCCGATTTCGCATTGCCTTTTGAACCCGAATCCTGCCAAGTCCCGCCATGCAATTTTCCACCCAGCAGGATGAGGCGCTGAAAGCTGTCTCGCGATGGCTCAAGGAGCCGCGCAGCCAGGTCTTCAGGCTGTTCGGCTATGCGGGCACCGGCAAGACGACGCTCGCGAAACACTTTGCCGACGAGGTCGATGGCGATGTGCTGTTCGCGGCCTTCACTGGCAAGGCGGCGCAGGTTCTGCGCTCGCGGGGCGCATCCAATGCGAGGACCATCCACTCTCTGATCTACCGGCCGAAGGGCGAGGAAGAGGTGGAGGACGAGGTGACCGGCAAGACCTCGATCTCGCCGATGTTCTCGATCAACCGGCAGAGCCCGGTCGCCAAGGCCAAGCTGATCGTCATCGACGAATGCTCGATGGTCGATGAAGCGCTCGGCAAGGACCTGCTGAGCTTCGGCACCAAGGTGCTGGTGCTCGGCGATCCCGGCCAGTTGCCGCCGGTGTCGGGCGGCGGTTTCTTCACCGAGCATGAGCCCGACTATCTCCTGACCGAAATCCACCGCCAGGCGCGCGACAACCCGATCATTCAGCTTGCGATGCAGGTCCGTGAGGGCAAGGAGATCATGCATGGCGACTATGGCACGGCGCAGATCATCGGCCGCGACGGCGTGAGCCAGGAACTGGTGCTCGGTGCCGACCAGGTTCTCGTCGGCACCAACAAGACGCGCAAGCGCTACAATCAGCGGCTCCGCGAGCTCAAGGGTTTCCCCAACAGCTATCCGGCCGCCGGCGACAAGCTGGTCTGCCTCAGGAACGACCAGGTCAAGGGCCTGCTCAATGGCTCGCTCTGGCAGGTGATGTCCGCTTCGAGAGAAACGACCAAGCCTGGCATCAACCTGCTGGTTCGGCCGGAGGACGACGACATGGATCGCGGGGCCGCCAAGATCAAGCTGCTCAAGGCGGCCTTCGAGGAGATCGACGGCGAGATCCCGTGGAACATGCGCAAGCGCTACGACGAGTTCGACTACGGCTATGCGCTGACCGTGCACAAGGCGCAGGGTTCGCAGTGGAACAATGTCGTACTGTTCGACGAGGGCTGGGCTTTTCGTGAGACGCGCGAGCGCTGGCTTTACACCGCGATCACGCGGGCGGCGGAGACGATCACGATCGTGAAGTGACGATCACCAAGGTGACGCCGCGATCAATCCCCGATCAGCCCCAGCAGCACGGCCTTTGCCACCGCCTGGAAGCGGTTGGTGGAACCGAATTTGCGGATGATGGCGTTTTCGACGGTGAGGATGTCGTCGATGCCACGGCCGGTGGCGCTGCTGATCCTGAGCGGCGTGTAGCCCTCGGACATCAGGCGGAGACAATGCAGTTCGAACTCTGTGAGGAAGGGCGTCCGCGAGGCGAGGTTGTCGCTGCCATCGTCGTTATCGGGGGTTTCGTGATCGAGGATTTCGCTGATCTGCTGCATCTGCCGGCGGATCAGGGATTCACTGCTGATCAGTTCGCGCCTCTGGGCCAGCATCGCGTCGCGGAACAGTTTGTCGGCTTCGTGCTGTGAGGTCGTCTCGGCCAGTTCGGACAGCAGTTCCTGGATCTGGACGATCGCCATGCCGGTTTCGCGGCAGAGGTTGATCAGCGCCATGACCATGATCTGATGCGGGCCGTAGATGCGCATCGCCCCGATACGATCGGCCTGCAGCAGCTTCTTTTCCTCGTAGAAATGCAACGTACGGTGCGTAACTCCGAATATGTTCGCCATATCGGCGATCGCAACTGGCTTGCTGGGAAGTTTTTGCGGTAATGGAATAGCGGGGAAGAATTGCATGCTTCCCGGTTTTTCGCCTTCGTTACTATAAGGCCTGTAGTGTGCTTGCATGCCAGTCGCGCCCCTCAAATCGCTCCAACCTGCAGTCTCCGCCTAACGCCGCGCACCCAGGGACATGCAAGAGGGTTCTCGGAGAACCCGAGTGACACTGCTGCTGTTGACTTTGGCGCCGTATTGCCGACGCTCGTTGAGATATCCCTAAGCCGTTGACCGGCATTTTCGGCTGCCCGATCCGAACCACCTGCAATCCCTGAGGAATGCGGCGGGCCTCCCGGCTTCGGGCATAGTGAACCTTATACGCGAATTCAGAAATCGCGAAATCCTTAATTCTTGTCCGGCTTGAGCCGATTAAGTCAGGGTCAGGGAAAGCCTGACATCAGTTTCATGCGGCGGTTGCGGCATTGTTTACGGAAACCATCAATCAATTCAATCGATGCTTCACGAAATGTCGGTGGCGGCCATGAATTCGATGCGGTACTGATCGTACCACACTTCAGGACCGGACCCGCCCATGACTGCCCATCTCTCCGTGAACCTCAATGCCATCGCGATGCTCAGAAACCGCCGTGAATTGCCATGGCCAAGTGTGGTGGGTTTCGGGCGTATCGCGCTCGAAGCGGGGGCGGCGGGACTGACGGTGCATCCGAGGCCGGACGAGCGGCATGTGCGCTTCACCGACGTGCCTGAGTTGCGGGCGTTGATCTCCGAGGATTTCCCCGGCCGCGAATTCAATATCGAGGGTTATCCGTCCGAGGATTTCCTTGAACTGGTCGAGACCCACAAGCCCGATCAGGTGACCTTGGTGCCCGACGACCCGGCGCAGGCGACGTCCGATCACGGCTGGGATTTCATCGCCAATCGCGAGCATCTCACCGTCATCTCGGCGCGGCTCAAGAAGGCCGGCATGCGCGTTTCGTTGTTTGCCGACGGCGACAGCAGTGCCGAGCAGATCGATACCGCCAAGGCGGTGGGTGCGGACCGGATCGAACTCTATACCGGCCCCTATGGCAGCCATTACGATGATCCGGCAGGCGCCGCGCTCTGGGCCGACACGCTCGGCAAGACAGCCGCACATGCCATTTCGCTCGGGCTCGCGGTCAATGCGGGCCATGATCTCACCGTCGCCAATCTGCCGCTGCTTTGCCGGCACATCCCCGCGCTCGCCGAAGTTTCCATCGGCCACGGCTTGACAGCGGACGCGCTGGAATATGGCATGGCCGAGACGGTGCGCCGCTATCGCCGCGCATTGGGGGAGAATATCTAGCCGGGCTGTCGCGTTGCCCGGCTAAAGGATTGTGCGGGCAACATGAACAAGATTGCGATATGCGGTGCGGGACCGGCCGGTCTCGCCATGGCACTGATGCTGACACGCGCCGGCCATGAGGTGGAGGTCATCGAGCGGTTTTCGGAGCCGGCGCCCGTCGGTTCGGGGCTCATCCTGCAGCCGACTGGCCTGACTGTCCTCCATCACCTCGGCCTCTATGACCGCATCATGTCGCTGGGGCACCGGATCGACCGACTCTGGGGCACGGATGCGAAAACCGGCCGGCCGGTGCTCGACGTTCACTATGGAGCCGGACCTTTCGGGCGGTTTGGGCTTGCCGTACAGCGCGCGGCCCTGTTCGAGACCCTGCATGACGCGTTTGTCCGCGAAGGCATCCCAATCCTGACCGGCCGGCAGGTCGTCGGTGTTCGCGACATCGAGAGCGAGCCGGTGCTGGTGCTCTCGGATGGTAGCGCGCTCGGGCCTTATCGGCTGGCGATCGACGCCACTGGCTCCCGTTCGCAGCTGATGAATGCGCGTTGTCCCGATGACGTCTCGGTCGATCTTGCCTATGGAGCCTTCTGGGCGACGCTCGATGCGGCTGACATGCCCTGCGAACCGAACGCGCTTGTCCAGCGCTATGAGCATGCAAGCGTCATGATCGGCGTGCTGCCCGTGGGAAGGCTGACGCCTGACGGCCGCGAGAAGGTCGCTTTCTTCTGGAGCCAGAAGATCGCCGAGGCGGATCGGACCAAGGCCGACGGGATTGACGCATGGAAGGCCCGGCTTCGCGGCTACTGGCCGGAGGCGTCCGTCATGCTGGAGGAGATTACCGGTTGGGAACAACTGACGCTCGCGCGCTACCAGCACCGCACACTCGCCCGACCGGCGCGGGGCAGAGTGGTCTTCATCGGCGATGCGGCCCATTGCACCAGCCCGCAATTGGGGCAAGGCGCCAATATGGCCCTGCTCGATGCCGCGGCGCTTGCACATGGGCTGGCAACGACGGCCAATATCGACCAGGCCATCGACCGCTATTGCCGTGGCCGGCGTAACCATGTGCGGCTGTTCCAGCTTTTCTCGCGCATGTTCACGCCGTTCTACCAGGGCGATTCACGCGCGCTGTCATTTATCCGCGACCAGGTGGTCTCCACTGTCGCCCGGATACCGCCGGCGCCGCGCTTTCTTGCATCACTTGTTTCAGGTACGATGCTCGATCCTTTCTCGGCCACCGGCCTTAAGGAACGCGATTGGATCAAGCGATAAATTAGCCCTTGGATAAGTCCATCTTTGGGTCTTTTCTTTTCTTGAGTGCGATAGTACATAAATATGATCAAAGATCACAATTTTCTGATTACCATAGACTGATTAGATCGCGAATGGGGCGCCGTTATGCTGACTTTGCCTGCGAAAGTGCGTCGCAAGAAACAACCGTATCTTTACATCCGGTCCCGGCTTTCGCGCCGGAACCTAGCCAAGCAGGCAATCCTGTTCTATGGCGAACTCAGGGATTTCGTTGCAGCGCGGGGGATCACCGGCGTGGGCCCCGGCTTCATGCGATACATGGCGGTCGATCGTAATGGTGGGTTGGACATGGAGTTCGGCTATTTCACCGATCGTCTCCATACCGGCGGTGGCCCTGTGCGCGCGAGCATGCTGCCCTCCGGCACCTTCATGTCGATGGAATGGACCGGTCCCTTCGAAAAGCTTAGGGAGGTCAATGCGATGCTCAACGGCTGGGCCGACCACAACGGCGTCGAGTGGGATACGGTCGAGACGCCTGATGGCGTGGGCTATGGTTGCCGGATCGAGATCTATCATGTGACTCCGCGGCATGTGTCCAGTCCCGAACAGTTCCGTACCGAGGTCGCCATCATGGTACGATCCGTAGCGGAGCAACATGCCGCCGACGAGCCGGCTCAGTTCGGGGCCGGCAGCGCCTCGTCGTTCTCGCATTTGCCGATGGACAACTGACGGAACGAATAGATCTGCGCGATCGTGCCCTGTCCGTCGGTATCGACCTGCATGCAGCCGCAGGCATAGCCGTAATTGCCATTGGTGGCGATATAGTCTCCGGCAGAGATGTCGCCGATATGCTCCATGCCCGGAGCCTCGTAGCTTCCCTGCGTCATGATCGTCCATTGACCGTCACCATCGGTCAGCCACCAGTTGCCGGGCGTCGGGTTCTGGATCCAGCCGCAGCGGTTCTCGGCAGCCGTAGCGGCGAGCGGCGCCAGCGCGATCAGCGCGCAGGCGGAAATCAGCCCAACTCGTTTCATGCATTTCTCCCCGTTTGCGGGGATTATGCATATTTCCTGACGCCGTCCAATGCCGTGTCAGCACTGAACGCAAACTCGCTGGCGGCCTGGCAATGGACGAGCGTCGAATCCACGCCGGGGAGCGGCAGGTGATCGGGATCAAGCAGCAGGCAGATCTCGGTGCAGCCGAGGATGATGCTATCGGCGCCCGTCGATCTTGCCGCGTCGATGATCGCGAGCATCTCTACACGCGAGCTGTCGAGCACCTTGCCCTTGCAGAGTTCGTCGAAGATGATCGAATGGATGCGGTCGCGGCCCGCCTTCTCCGATGTCATGACCTCGATGCCATAGCTGGCCATCTGCGCGTGATAGAAGCCGTCTTCCATCGTATAGCGGGTGGCAAGCAGGAGCGGCCGCTTGCAGCCGCGCGCCTTCAGCGACATCGCTGTCTCGTCGATAATGTCGACCAGCGGCACCGATATGGCGTCTTGCACCTGATCGGCGATCTTGTGCATGGTGTTGGTACAGGTCAGGACGCAATCGGCGCCGGCCTTCTCAAGGTTCGCTGCGATCGATGCCAGGCGCTTGCCGGCTTCGTCCCATCGGCCGGACTGCTGGAGCGCGACGATGTCGGCGAAGTTCACCGAATGCAGCAGGATCTCCGCCGAGGCCAGGCCACCGAAGCGGTCGCGCGCCATGTTGTTGATGAGGTCGTAATAGACAGCGGTGCTCTCGAAGCTCATGCCGCCGATCAAGCCGATCGTTTTCATATGTGTTTTCCCGGTGCGAATTTGATGGTTCCAATCTCGCATGAAAAACATCGCATTTGTTTGCAATAATTGCTTACGATGCATAAATTAAGCAATTGAAGCGCGCCATATTGATGAATGACGCTGAGTTTTTGATGTCCATGGAGGAGCCATGCTCGACGAACGGGACCGGAAGATTCTTCAACTGCTGCAGCGCGACGCGGCTTTGCCGGTCACGGAGATCGCGGCCAAGGTGTCGCTTTCGATTTCCGCCTGTTCGCGGCGCATCTCACGGCTCGAAGACGAGGGCTATGTCGTCAAGCGCGTGGCACTGCTCGATCGCGAGAAGATGGGCGTGCCGACGACGGTCTTCGCACTGATCAAGACGACGCGGCATTCGGATGATTGGGTTGAGACATTCCGGCAATCGATCGCCGATATTCCCGAGGTGGTGGAAGCGCACCGCCTGACGGGCAATTTCGACTATCTGCTGAAGATCCTGCTGCCACGGGTCGAGGAATATGACCGGGTCTATAAACGGATCATCCGCAAGGTGGAGCTGTTCGATGTGTCGGCCTCCATCTCCATGGAGGTGATGAAGGCCGACCAGGGCATACCGGTGGATTATGCCAAGTGATCGTTTGACGGATCAGCCGGCCTTGCGCTTTTCACTGTCGAGATGGGCGAGCTGCGCTTCGGCATAACGGCCGCCGGCCGCGGCACCCTTGGGGATTGCTGCTTCGAGCGTTGCGATGTCTTCTCGTGTCAGCGAGAAATCCAGCGCCTTCAGCGATTCCTCGAGTTGGTGACGCTTTCTGGCCCCGACGACCGGCACGATATCCGATCCCTGCGCCGCCACCCAAGCGATTGCCGCTTGCGAGGCCGTCATGCCCTTGGACTCTGCGACTTTCTGCAGGGCTGCGGCGAGGGCGGCGTTGCGCTCGGCGTTGTCGCCCTGGAAGCGTGGGGAGTGGGCTCGAAAATCGCCGGCACCCATCAAGGCGCTGCCGCTGAGCAGGCCACGCGACAGTACGCCATAGGCGGTGACGCTGATGCCGAGTTCGCGAACTGTCGGCAGGATGTCCTCCTCGATACCGCGCGACATCAACGAGTATTCGATCTGGAGATCGACGATGGGATGGACGGCCGCCGCGCGCCGGATCGTCTCGGAACCAACTTCCGAGAGCCCGACGTAGCGGACATAACCGGCCTTCACCATATCGGCGATCGCGCCGATCGTGTCCTCGACCGGGACGCTGGGATCGAGGCGGGCGGGGCGGTAGATGTCGATGTAATCCACGCCGAGGCGGGTCAGCGTATAGGCCAGCGCCGTCTTGACCGCCGCCGGGCGGGCGTCGAAACCGATCCATCCGGCGGCCGGGTCTCGCTGGGCACCGAACTTGACGCTGAGCTGAACTTTTTCGCGGGGGATGTCGCGCAATGCCTCGCCGATCAGCATCTCGTTGTGGCCCATGCCATAGAAATCGCCGGTATCGAGCATCGTGATGCCGGCATCCACGGCTGCATGCAGGGTGGCCAGGCTCTCAGTGCGATCGGACGGGCCATACATGCCCGACATGCCCATGCAGCCGAGACCGAAGGCGGAGGTTTGCGGGCCGGTCTTTCCGAGTTGAACGTATTTCATGGGTAGTTCTCCTTGCTCACTGGCTGCTGGATGAACGTCTTCTACTCCTCTGTTGTTTGTGCGATAATCCGTTTCAGATTGAACAGCCTGTGCGGAATTTAGTACAATGAAGAACTTGCCGCTCGCCGACCTGGAGGCGTTCGCTGGTGTTGCGGAGCAGCGCAATTTCCGCAAGGCTGCGAGCTTGCGCGGCGTTTCGGCGTCCGCATTAAGTGAAGCTGTGCGGCGACTGGAGGCCAAGCTCGACACGCGACTGCTGAACCGCACGACGCGGAGCGTGACGCTGACCGAAGCGGGACGGCGGCTGCTGGAGCGTCTCACGCCGATGCTCTTGGATATATCCGGTGCGCTGGAGGAGGTCCGGAGCTCGGATTCAAGCCCCGCCGGGCGTCTCAGGCTCAATGTTCCGACGGTAGTCGCCAAGCAGATGCTGCCTGATATCGTCATCCCGTTCCTCAAGGTGTATCCGGGCATCATCCTGGAGATCGAAGCACGGGATACATTCATCGATGTCTTCGCGGCGGGCTTCGATGCGGGCATCCGTTATGACGAGAGCCTCGATCTCGACATGATCGCGATCCCGATCGGACCGAGAATACAGCGCTTCTGCGTGGCGGCATCACCGGATTATCTCGCGCGGCGGGGCAAGCCGAGCCACCCGCGCGACCTAGCCGAACATACTTGCATACGGCACCGCTTCGAAAGTGGCCGGCTGAATAGCTGGGAGTTCGAGCGCGACGGGGCCGTGATCCGGGTCAGTCCGCCCGAGACGCTGATTGCCAATACGATTGAACTCGAACTCGCGGCGGCCCGGGGCGGGCTCGGCATTATCGCCACATTCGAGGATTTCATCCGGCCGCATCTCGAAAGCGGTGCGCTGGTGGAGGTGTTGCCGGATTGGCAGCAGCCGTTTTCGGGGCCGTATCTCTACTACCCGAGCCGGCGTCACATGCCGGCGCCGCTCAGGGCGTTCGTGGATTGGGTGAAGCGTCTTTAACATGAACCCAATGGCGTTCATTTTAGGTCTGTGCCAGAAATTTTCGTTCACCGATCGATTTGCGTATTAGTTGAATGAAGCAATGCTACGCGTTAGCATTGCGTCGGATCGGGCAAACCATCGGAGCGCATTTTGCTGCATATCGAAAAGTTCAATCGTATTCTGCTGCCGGGCGAAAAATTGCTTTGGACCGGCAAACCGGGCACAGGCCTGCTGCTCACGAAGATGGATCTTATGCTCATTCCGTTCAGTTTGTTCTGGGGCGGCTTCGCAATCTTCTGGGAATACCAGGTGCTGACCAAGACACAGGGAAAGGCACCGTTTTTCTTTGTCCTTTGGGGCATCCCGTTCATTCTTATCGGCGTCTATATGATCGTTGGGCGGTTTTTCGTTGATGCATATTTACGCAGCAAGATTTTCTATGCTATCACAGACGGCCGCCTGTTAATCCTGCGGGAGGGTGTTTTTGGCGGCGTGCAAGCCTTTCAGTTGAGCCAGTTGCCCGCGGCAAATTTCAGTGGCTCACCGGCGGGAAGCGGTACGCTGGATTTCACTGACGGTAGTTCGTTCAATCGTAACTTCGGAGCTTGGACGCCAGCTTTGGCCAAGGGCGCGCGGCTGTTGAAGATCGAAAACGCGTGGGCGGTTTTCACGCTGCTTCAGCAAGCCCAAAGACAATCGAAGACCGTCGGCATCTGAATCTTTGTCGCTTGACACATCAGCCATCGGGATGTACATCGATCACGAACCGTACCGTACGGTACTGATGGATTTGCCATGCTGAACACGACCGACACATCAGGACCTGAAAGCTTTTCGCCGCGCCAGAACGCGGTGCTGGAAGAGGCCTTGCGTCTGCTTGTATCGGGTGGCGAGAAGGCACTGACCACCGCCGGCGTGGCGCGTGCCGCCAATTGCTCGAAGGAAAGCCTCTACAAATGGTTCGGCGACCGCGACGGCCTGATGGAGGCGATGATCGCCTATCAGGCCTCGAAGGTGCGGACCGGCGACGGCGCCCAGGCCAACCTCACGCGGCCGGGCCTGGAGAAGCTGCTCAACGATTTTGCCACCGGGCTGCTCGACGTGCTGTCGGGCGATGTGTCGCTGGCGCTCAACCGTCTCGCGATCGGCCAGGCGAGTAGGGATTCCTCGCAACTCGGCGAGATGCTTTTGCAGCGCGGACGCCGCCAGATCGGTAGACGCGCCACCGCATTGCTGATATCCGCCAAGCGCGCCGGGCTCGTTGCATTCGATGATGCCAACGAGGCATACGAGACGCTATACGGGCTGATCGTGCGGGACCTGCACGTTCGCATGATGCTCGGGGAGGATGTCTCCGGGATCAGGAAGGAATTCGGCCGGCGGGCGGAGAGGGGGGTCAATGCCTTCCTTTCGCTCTACGGAACGGGCAAGGGGATGGCGGCCTGACACCGCCTCAACTCATTTAAAAGACAGCACAGGGAAGGACATTCAAATGCGCGTCTATTACGATCGTGATGCCGATCTCAACCTCATCAAATCGAAGAACGTCGTCATCGTCGGCTATGGTTCGCAGGGTCGCGCGCACGCGCTGAACCTGAAGGATTCCGGCGCCAACAACGTCGTCATCGCGCTGAAGGCCGGCTCGCCGACCATCAAGAAGGCCGAAGCCGACGGCTTCAAGGTCATGACCGTCGCCGATGCCGCCAAGTGGGGCGACCTCTTGATGATGGCGACCCCGGATGAACTCCAGGCCGACATCTACAAGGCTGACATTGCTCCTAACCTGCGTGATGGCGCCGCGATCGCATTTGCCCACGGCCTCAATATCCATTTCGGCCTGATCGAGCCGAAGAGCTCCGTCGACATCGTGATGATCGCGCCGAAGGGCCCGGGCCATACCGTGCGTGGCGAATACCAGAAGGGCGGCGGCGTGCCGTGCCTGGTCGCCGTTCACCAGAACGCTTCGGGTAATGCGCTTGAACTCGCGCTTTCCTACGCCTGTGGCGTTGGCGGCGGTCGTTCCGGCATCATCGAGACCAATTTCCGCGAGGAGTGCGAAACCGACCTGTTCGGCGAGCAGGTGGTTCTCTGCGGCGGCCTCGTAGAGCTGATCCGCGCCGGTTTCGAAACGCTGACCGAAGCCGGCTACGCACCGGAAATGGCCTATTTCGAATGCCTGCATGAAGTGAAGCTGATCGTCGACCTGATCTATGAAGGCGGCATCGCCAACATGAACTACTCGATCTCCAACACGGCCGAGTGGGGCGAATATGTCTCCGGTCCGCGCATCATCACCGCCGAGACCAAGGCCGAAATGAAGCGCGTGCTCAAGGACATCCAGACCGGCAAGTTCACCTCGGAATGGATGCAGGAATACCGCGCCGGCGCATCGCGCTTCAAGGGTATCCGCCGCAACAACGACAGCCACCAGATCGAGGAAGTCGGCGCCAAGCTGCGCGGCATGATGCCCTGGATCGGCAAGAACAAGCTCGTCGACAAGGCTGTGAATTGAGCGAGTAGCTGTTAGCGAATAGTTCGAAGCCGGGGTGGGTAACTGGCCCGGCTTTTTATTGACCTAGCCGGTCTTCTTGTCCTCTGCCTCTTCCCGCGCGCGATAGATGATGCGGTTTCGCCCCCGTGCCTTGGCATCATAGAGCGCGGCATCTGCGATCGATAGAAGGCGGCTGGGCTCGGTTCGTAGGACAAGCCCGGTCTCGGAGGAAATGCCGATGCTCGCGGTGACCTTTCCGAATTCGCTCTTGGTGTGAGCGATGTTTTCCTCGCTCAGATAGTGCGCGAATAGCTCCGCTACCACCATCGCGCCTTCCTCATCGATTTCGGGAAGCAGGACCACGAATTCCTCGCCGCCGTAGCGCGCGACGATATCCACGGGACGCCGCGCGGACTGGAGGAGGCATTTGCTGATGACGCGCAGGCATTGGTCGCCCGCGAGATGGCCGTAAGTGTCGTTATAGGCCTTGAAGCGGTCGATATCGATCATCAGCAGGCTGAGGGGCTTCCGGTTGCGGGCGCTCCGCGCCAGTTCACGCATGAATGCTTCGTCGAAAGCCCGGCGGTTGACGATACCTGTCAGTCCGTCCGTTTCGGCGAGGTTCTTCAACTGTTCGGCCGATATCCTCAGGGCGATCTCGGCCTGCTTCGTCGCGGTGATATCCGAGACGGCGACCATGGCCATGCCATTGTCGGCGAGCCGCGTGCGGATGCTGCGCCAGTCGCCGTTGTGGAGCTGGATCTCTTCGTCCTTGTTGCGATGCAGAGTGGCGGCGGCGGCCTTGATCCAGTCTTCGATGTTCTCCGTCGGTACGTCCAACCGTTCGCGGGTCTCGGCGATCCGGCGCAGGATGTCGCTGATATGGGCGCCAACCACGCGGGCATCTCTCGAAAGCGGGAAGGCCTCGCGATACTGCTCGTTGCAGAAGATCAGGAAGCCCTTCTTGTCGAACATGGCAAAACCGTCGGACATACCGGCCATGGCATGCGACAGCAGGTTCCTGCTTTCGCGCAGTTCGTGTTCGAGGGCGGTGCGTTCGGTGATGTCGCGGGTAACACCCGCGAGGCCAATCACGCGACCGTCCTTGTTGCGGACCGGAACCTTGGAGGCCAGCATGTACCGATCGCCGATGTGTTCGAGCGCGTCGATCATGGGCACGCCGGTTCGCATCAGTTCCTGTTCATTATGGTAGAGTTCCTCGGCGAGCAGCGTCGCGTGAAGATCGAAATCTGTCAGTCCCGTCAATCCCGAGGACGTTCGGTGCCGGTAGAGCTTCGCCATGTTCTCGTTGACGATGATGAACCGGCTGTCACGGTCCTTGATGTAGAGAAAGTCGGGGGCTTGCGAAAAGGATGTCCCGAGCATGCTCCGCTCGAGTTCCAGGTGCTCGGTTTTCAGTATGATGAAACCACAAAGAGCGGTCGCCAGGCAATTGAAACCGATCATCGGCTGGCCGATGAGCTGAAGGGCATGCACCTTGGCGAGGGTGGGAAACACGATCAGCATCACGACCAATGAGACACCGATCGCTCCGGTCAGGATCGCGACATCGGAGAAAACCGGCGATCTTTTCCTGCTGTAGAAATTGATCGCCACACCGATGCCGGCAACGATCGCAATCGCCATGACGCCTTCGGCCATCGCAGCGCCGCCAATGGCGATGCGGAACGTCACCGCCATCAAGGCAGCGACGATTGCCGTGATCGGTCCACCGAACAGGCCGGCGATTGCAATGGGCGGAAAACGCAGGTCAATATAGACGCCGGGACTGAATTGGACGGCGAGCAGGATGGAACCGATCGAAGTTGCGCCTGCCGCTACCCCGAACGCTATCCTGCTGTAGTTGCCCAATTCGCGCTGAAACCAGATGGACACATGCGCCCAGAGCGAAATCGCCAGACCCACGAAGGCAAGATTGCCGGCAAATTGTGCCCAAACGCCATTCATCGCGGTTCATAAGCCTTCCGGTATAATCGAGGATACCAATGATAACGAAGACTCGTTTTAGCTTTGTTAATCCGGCGCTTGTCGTCCGGAAGAAGAATTTCCCTGGCAATAAATAATACTGATTGGCGATTGGCAGTTTCCGTTGGCAACACCTGAGCCGGAATCGAGCACGTGGATTCAACCCGCCGACTTCCTCGTGTTACAATCGCCGCCGAATAATTGGCGCGAAAGATACGTCGTCTTTTCATCGAGAGGCCGGGCTGTCCGGTCGGCGAATGGTCGAATGCAGAACATGTAGTCTTTGACGGCGGCGTGGCGGCCGCGTCCATGGAAGGAACGGTCATGTCACATCTGGTTCGCATTGCAGCACTTTCACTCGCTTCCGCGGTGTCGCTTTCCTGCTTGCCATCGGCCTTCGCCCAGACGGCCAATGACGATGCCATCCGCAAGGAGCGTGAGGGCCGGGAGATCGCCATCGCGGTCGAGGCTTGTGACAAGGGCGCCACAGCACCGCTCGACTTCACCGCCAAGGCGCCGCCGATGCAATATATCGAGCTGTTCCCGGCGGATTTCGACAAGACCAGGCTCAAGGCGCTACAGGAAGAATGCCAAGAGGCCTGGGTCGGCGCGCCAAAGGAGAAGCGGCTGCACCTGCAATGGCTCCGGACGACGATGGCGCTCGGCGAATCCAATCTGCAACTGCTGACGCCGCAGGTGCGCAAGATGGCCGACGATGGCAGTGCCGAGGCGCAATACCTGCTCTACCAGCTATTCCGTCTCAATCCCGGCAGCGCCGAAAGCTCGATGATGGAGATTTCGCGCGATGAGGCCTGGACAGCGCTGAACAAGGCGGCCGAGCAGGGCCACATGGCGGCGATCCAGGACATGATGATTGCCTATCGCGGTTCCACCATGGCTAGGCGCGACCTCAAGCAGGTGGTCAAATGGGCGCGTCGGCTGGAAGGCGCCCCGCCACAAGGCATCGAGATGACCGGCTACGACGTCAAGACACGGGCGCGCATGCCTTTGATGATCGCCTGGACGACGCTGGAGGAGGATGGCTTCACGGCCACGGAGAATCGCATGGCGTTTCGCACCGTCGAAGCCGACATGAAGTCAGGCGGCGAGGATGCCGGCTGGTCTACCGAGGTCGTCGTCAAATCGCTTCGCGCTGGTCGCGGCACGCGCAAGGACCCGGTGCGGGCGCGCGAAATCCTTGAAGCCAGCGCCAAGACCGACAAGCGCATGATTCCCATTCTGGCCGACATGCTCGCCAAGGGCGAGGGCGGGCCGGAGGACGGCAAGCGGGCGCTTGAAATGGTTCGCGCGCCTGAGATGAACAACAACAGCGCGGCGATGAGCGTGCTGGGGAACATCCTGCTGTCAGGCAAGATTGTTGGATACAGGCCGCAAGAGGCCATCCAGGCGCTGACGAAATCCTACCTCCCCGAGGATCGTGTTCGTCTCGCGACGCTTCTGCTCGATTATCATCCGCGGCTCGACCGGCCGGAACAACTCATCGACGGGCTGGAGAGGCAGATCAGTGCGGGCGATGGCGAGGCGGCGATAGCGCTCGCCAAGCTCAAACTCTCCGACAATTCGCAATTCTCCGACGAACCCGGTGCGCGCGCGCTGGTGAAGCCGCTTGCGGACGAGGGCAACCGCGAGGCGCTCTGGCTCTATGCCTCGACGCAATATTCGAATCTCGGCTCGACCAGCTACCGGCCGATGCGGCGGGAGGATGGGCTTTCCGATGCGGAACTCATGGCGCTGATCGAGGACGGCATCAACAAGGGTGAGGCCGAGGCATTCCTGCTCAAGTCGAAATTCCTGCGCGCCGGCGCGCTCTATCCGCAGGACGATCGTGGCGCGACCGACATGCTGATCCAGGCGGCGGAGCGCGACAATGTCAAGGCGCTGCTGTTGCTGGGTGACGCGTATGGCGATGGAAAGGGTGTCAGGAAGGACAAGCGGCAGCGCCTCGAAACCTGGCGCAAGGCCGCAAAGCTTGGCTCGCTGGCAGCCAAGAAGCGGATCACCGACGCTTTCACCTTCGATACGTTCGACCGCCTGATGACTCTCGAAGAGGGCATTACCTGGCGCATCGCACTCTACAACGATGGGTACGACCGCCGGTGGGATGGGCTTGGCATCGCGTCCGAGAACGCGGCCGAGATGGAGTTCATGGGCCTGTTCATGGGCAGGGCGATGGAGGCCGGAACCGATGCCGTGGCCGAGGCAATCATGAACGCCTTCCGAGAAGCGCCGGCCGGGCTGGATGAAAACAATCTGGTCGGGCTCGGCAAGGCATTCCCGCCGGAAATCAAGGTCGCCATCGAGAAGCGGCTTTCGAAGGATGGTTTCCTGAAGGGCCAAGCCGAAGGCTTCTGGGGTCCCGACGTGCGCAAGGCGCTCGCCGATTGGGTCGAGGGCCAGGCGCCGGCCGTGCAGGAAGCATCGGTGGAAGCACCAACCGACTCGGATCAGCCGGCGCAGGAAACCGCCGGCCTGCTTTCCAAGGAAACGGTCGGCCGCGCATGGGATAACATCCGGGCGCAGTTCAACGCCGCCAAGAACGACAGGCAGAAGCGGGCGGCGCTCGGTAAGGTCAATACCCTGGCGCAATATGGAAATATCGACGCGCGCTGGGCACTGCTGCCGAACTATCATCAATCCGCGATGGTGCGCCGGGTCGTCTCGGCCACGGAAATCACCCGCTATGGCCTCGACCTGATGGTGACCAAGCCGCCGCAGGCGGAGAAGGTGGAGTTCGAGTTCATCTTCAACACCACGCAGATTTATCAGGACGGCAAGAGCCGGGAGTTCGGCCAGGCGGTAATCGCCACCATCCGCGACGACAAGCGTATGCAGGACCCGCTGACGCTGGGCGGTCTTCTCAAGCAGTTCATCTTCGCGCCAGGCGCCTGCGAAGCGGTGCTCGACGCCGGCAACCGGGCGAAGATCAAGGGACTCGGCGAGGAAGGCTGTGACGACACGACGCTCGCAGCGCTTGTGGCCCATGCGAAATCGGCAGGCCCGACCGGCATCGACGAGCGCAACCGGAAGGCCGCGGCGCAAGCAATCGAGGCGATGCTGGCTTCGCGATAGAGGTTCGTTCGAAGCACTCAGAAACGGATCACGAAGCGGCCTTTCGCTGTGCCGGCGTCGAGTGCTGACAAGGCCAGCGACGCGTCTTCGAGCCTGATCTCCTCGATCTCCGTTTCGAAGGGCTTTGCCTGGTGCATGGCGACGACCGCGCGCATTTCCTCGCGGTTTCCCACACTGGTGCCGGTGATCGTGACGCCCGTCGAGGTCAGCCATTCCTGGCTCAGGGCGACGGGTTTCGACACCAGTGCCGCAGCGACGATGCGGCCGCGTGGGCGGATGGCGGCGATCATCGCATCCCATGTGGCCGCCGTGGGTGCGAAGTTGATGCAGGCATGGAATTTCGGATCGCGGCTTGCCAGCCTTGCAATCAACCCTGCATCGGCGACCTCGATCGACTCGACGCCATAACGTAGGGCGAGTTCGAGTTTTGCAGGATCCCGGTCGATCGCCAGCACCTTGATGCCAAGCCGGCTGGCGATCTGGATCGCATAAAGGCCCAGGCCACCACAGCCGAAGATCGCGCACGTCTCGCCTGATTTCAGGCCCGCGCGTCGGATCGCCCCATAGGCGGTGACGCCGGCGCACATGACGGGCGCAGTCTTCACCGGGTCCATGCCGGCCGCGAGTGCCACGGCGAAGCGTGCGTCGGCGATCACATATTCGGCAAAGGCGCCGGGGACATTCAGGCCATGGGCGCGTTGGTGCTGGCAGAAGGGTTCCTCGCCATCCCGGCATTCATCGCAATGGCAGCAGGTATCGTGCAGCCACGGCACACCGGCCGCGTCGCCGATCGCCCAGCCTTCCACGCCGGGGCCGACCGCCGCGACTTCACCGATGCCCTCGTGGCCGAGGATGAAAGGCGAGGGCGCCTCGACGTGCGCCATATCACCCTTCCAGATGTGGGCATCGGAATGGCAGACCCCGCAGGCCGCGAGCCGGACGAGGATCTGGCCCGGACCCGGCTGGGGTATCGGCACGCGGGTGGTTTCGAGCGGCTGTCCAAAGAGTTTTAGGACCGCCGCCCGCATCGTCATGTCATGCTCTGAGTTCACTGGCCGATCCCGAGTTCTGCCTTGACGGCATCAAGCCCCGATTTGCCGTCGATGGTGGTCACACCATCGAGCCATTCGGCGACTTTTTCCGGGTGCTCCTGCATCATCTTCTTGGCGACATCGGCGGTTTCCATGCCGTCGGTCATGATCATGTTCATGCCGGTGTTCTCGTAGGTGATGTCGAACTTCAGGTTGGTGAAGAACCTGGTCGCGTTGGGGCAATCCTCGGGGTAACCTTTGCGGACGATGGTGCGGACTGTGGCCCCGCCGAAATTTGGGCCGAACTCTGTGTCGCCACCCGAGAGATAGGTCATCTCCATGTTGACGTTCATCGGATGCGGCTGCCAGCCGAGGAAGATGATCCATTCCTTGTTGCCGACGGCGCGGCGGACCTGAGCGAGCATCGCCGCTTCGCTCGACTCGACGAGTTCCCAATCCTCGTTGAAGCCATGCGCCTTGGCGGCGAGCATATCGACCAGCGGTTTGTTGGATCCGGGCTCGATGCCGTAGATCTTGTGACCGAATTTTTCACCGTGGGCGGCGAGGTCGTCGAAACTTTTCACGCCTTCGTCGGAGACATATTTCGGCACGGCGAGCGTAAATTTTGCGCCTTCGAGATTGGTCGCGACCGGAATGACCGAGCCGTCGTCGAAATAGGGCTTGTAATCGATATCCTGGACTGGGCGCCAGTTGCCGAGGAAAGCATCGATGTCGTGGCGCTTTAGCGAATCGTAGGTGACGTTGAGCGCGAGCAAGGTCTGGGTGGGTTCGTAGCCCAGGGCCTTGAGCAGGATCTCTGCGGTGGTATTGGTCAGTGCGATGTCGGTCCATCCGAGATCGGACATGCGGACGAGCTTGCACTCTTCCTTGTCCGCCGCGACTGCGGTGGTGGAGACGAGGACAGCGATTGCGGCGACCGTCGAAAGCATCATGCTCTTCATGGCGAATTCCCCTTTTGTTATGATCGATGTCGAAGATATGACGAGATCATTTTTTGTCAATTCAGAAATTTGTTAGTGCGTACAAAAAATTCAGCGGGTATAGAAAATTCATGACCAAGCAGGCGAGAAAGAAGCGGAAAATCGAGGATATCAGGCGCGTCGAATTGATCGAGGCGGCGCATCGCATCTTCCTGAAGGAGGGACTGAAGGGCTTGACGACAACGAAAATATGCAACGAGGCGGGCATGTCGCAAGGCATTCTCACCTACTATTTCAAGGACAAGGAAGAGGTCCTGTTCGAGATGGTGCGCGTTGCGAACCGTGTGCTGATGGAGGAGGTCGTAGCAAATCTCCGGCACGCGAATACGCGGTGGGAGCGGCTGCTCGCCATCATAGACGGCAATTTTCCTGCGCTTCGCTATGATCGCAGTACAGCCAATGCGTGGATTTCGCTCTACGCGGAGGCAGCACACAATGCCAGTTACGCCCGGCTTCAGCGGCCATTCTATAAACGGCTTCATTCGAACATAGCTTCGGCGCTGGTTCCGTTGATGTCGCGTGACGATATCGATCACTTCGTGCGAGGGTTCGCTGCGCTGCTGGACGGTCTTTGGTTGCGGCGCGGTCATTCGGAAACGGACATGTGGCTCGACGAGGCCAAGCTGCTTCTTACCGAGTACACCGAAAAGATGCTGGGGCCAGCGCTTGTGGCGACGCTTAAAACAAGCAGAGTGACACGTCTGTGAGGGATTGGCTCAAGACGTAAAAATTGCAATCCTTGCGTACCGAAATATAGGTCAGCAATATTGACGTTTTTCTTGTTCTATGGTGTCATGCCGGCAAATCAGAACACTTGAGGAAACATCATGGATTGGGAACAGGTTTTCGCCACGCGCGCGGGCCGCATGAAGGCGTCGGAAATCCGCGAACTGCTCAAACTTCTGGAGCAGCCTGATATCATCTCTTTCGCCGGCGGCATTCCAGATGCGGCGCTGTTTCCGAAAGAGGCGGTGACCGAGGCCTATGCCAAGGTGCTGTCCGGCCCCCTGGCCAATGCCGCGCTTCAATACTCGGTGAGTGAGGGCTACAAACCGTTGCGCGACTGGATCGTCGGCGAGATGAAGAAGATCGGCATTGTCTGCACGGCTGAGAACGTGCTGATCACATCCGGCTCGCAGCAGGTGCTCGATTATCTCGGCAAGCTTTTCCTGTCGCCGAAGGACACCGCTCTCGTCACCTGGCCGACCTATCTCGGTGCGCTCGGTGCGTTCAATGCCTATGAGCCGACCTATGACCGTTTGACGCCGCTCTCCAACCGCGCCATCTCGACCTATGCCGAGGCAGCAAGTGCCGCCGGTGGCAGGGTCAAGTTCGCCTATTGCGTGCCGGAATTCTCCAACCCGACCGGCGAGACGATGACCCGCCAGGCGCGCGAGTGGCTGCTGGATCTCGCCACCGAACTCGACATCGCTATCATCGAGGACGCCGCCTATCAGGCGCTGCGCTATGATGGTGAAAGCGTGCCGCCGGTGCTGTCGCTTGATCTTGCCCGCAATGGCGGCGACATCAACAAGACCCGCACGCTCTATTGCGGCAGCTTCTCCAAGACGCTGGCGCCGGGCCTGCGCGTGGGCTGGGTGGTGGCAGCCGACCACGTCATCAAGAAGCTCGTCCTGGTCAAGCAGGCGGCTGACCTGCATTCGTCGACCATCAACCAGATGGTGATCGGCGAGGTCGCGTCGACCGTATTTGCGCCGCAGGTCGAGAAGGTCAAGGCAACCTATTCGGCGCGCCGCGACCGCATGCTGGCCGCACTGGAAAAGAACATGCCCGCCGGCGTGGAATGGACGAAACCCGAAGGCGGCATGTTCGTCTGGGTGACGCTGCCCGATGGCATGGATGGGGCGGCACTTCTCGCGCGGGCGATCGAAAAATACCGCATCGCCTTCGTGCCGGGCAGGGCGTTCCACGCCGATGGCAGCGGTGCCAACACATTGCGGCTTTCGTTCTCCTGCGCCTCCGACGAGATGATCGACGAAGGCATGTCGCGGCTCGGCCAGTTGCTGAAGACCGAACTGGTCAAGGCCGCGGCCTGACTGTTGGAACCAAGCCCGACACGGCCGGGCTTGTGCTCATCAAACCGATCCCGGCTCAGAGATGCGGCCCTAACAGTGAGAGATCGGCTGGTCCCAGCCGGTCTTTCGCTGTGTTGAGCTGATGCCAGTAGGGATAGATGATCGGCAATGCGCTGACTTTGTCCAGCCGCGCACGCTCTTCATCCGAAAGCTTGAGATCGGCCGACTTCAAATTGTCGGCGAACTGGGCCTCGGTACGGCCACCGATGATCAGCGAGGTGATGCCGGGACGGCCGAGCGTCCAGGCAAGCGCCACCTGTGCTGCCGAGACGCCTCTGCTATCTGCGATATCGACCAGCACATCGATAATGTCCCACAAGCGGTTCTCATCACGGATCGGCGGTTCGGTCCAGCCGCCGAACTGCCGTGAACCCTCGGGTGTCTTCTGGTTGCGGCGGTGCTTGCCTGAAAGCAGTCCGGCCGCGAGTGGGCTCCAGACGAGCACGCCGAGGCCCTGGTCGATGGTAACAGGGATGAGCTCGTATTCGGCCTCGCGGGCTTCCAGCGTGTAGTGGATCTGCTGGCTGACGAAGCGCTGGCGATGCTCCGCAACACTGACGCCGAGCGCTTTCATCATATGCCAGCCCGAGAAGTTCGAGCAGCCGATATAGCGGACCTTGCCTGAGCGCACGAGTGTGTCCAGCGCCTCCATCGTCTCTTCGAGCGGCGTCTGCCCGTCCCATTCATGGACCTGGTAGAGGTCGATGACATCCGTCCGGAGCCGCCTGAGGCTCGCCTCGCAGGCGCGGATCAGGTGGTGGCGCGACAGGCCGGCATCGTTTGGGCCATTGCCCATGGGAAAGCGCGCCTTGGTCGCGATCAGCGTGTTCGAGCGGTCGCGACCGGCTAGAATCTCGCCGATGATTTCCTCGCAGACGCCGCTGGAATAGGCATCCGCCGTATCGAGCAGATTGACGCCGGCATCCAGGCACATGTCGACCAGGCGGGTCGCTTCCTTGACCCCGAGGTCGCCGACCATCTTCGCCCAGCCCTTGCCGCCGAAGGTCATGGTGCCCATGGTCAAGGTGGAGATTTTGAGGCCCGAACGGCCAAGCAGACGATATTCCATCATTTCCTCCTCGGGTTTGCCAGGAGCGATTGGTATGACAATTCCCGGGGAGTTCCAAGCCTTGAACGCGCGGAGATTACGCTTTCTTGCCCTCGGCTCGGCGCATTGCGCGGATCGCCTCTATCGTGTCACCGAGGCTTTGCCTGATGGGAATTTGCGGCGACCATCCGAGTTCTGCCTTGGCGCGGGCGTTGCTGGCTGAAAACAGTCTGCCGTGGATCGATTCCACGAATTCCGGGGTCAGCGCGCGGGGGCTTCCCAATGTCCGGCTGTTCAATTGATCCAGATAGGGCAGGATAGGGGAGAGGAAATCCGGCAGGTACCACAGCGATCTCGGTATTGATGGATCAATCCCGTGCATCAGCTCGGTCAGTTCGCGAATCGTGGGGAAGGTATCGTTGCAGATGATGAACCGCCCCGCCACGTCGCGCTCCGCAGCCAGGATATGGCCCGATACGACATCGCGGATATCGACATAGGGGAAGTTGCCCTTTGGCGCTCCGAAGCGGAGCGTACCGAGCATGATGCCTTCGATCAGGTCGGTTGTCGGCGTGCGGCGCGTGAAGCCCGGGCCGGCAGTCCCACCCGGCAAGACGGTGACCAATTTGACGGAATATTGATCGGCGAGCTCCCATGCCCGACGCTCGGCTATGGTCTTCGCCTGGAAATAGGGGACGGTGAGATCCGTGCGCCAGTCGGCTTCCGTTGCTGGGGGATCGCCCGGTTTTGCCATCGGCAGGGTGACGACGGAAGAGGTCATGACCATCTTGCGGACCTGGCGGGCGGCGGCCCGAACGGCAGCCTCGGCGCCGGCGACGCTGTCGGCGACGATGTCCTCGTCGGTGGTTCTGTCGCCGGTCACATAGGCATAGGTGGCGGCGAGATGGAACAGCGTATCAACGTTTTCGCAGAGGGAGCGAAACCTGTCCGCGTCGCGGACATCCAGTTCGGCAATCTCTACACCAGGGATTGCCCCGAGCACGGCGTTGCGGCTATCGCCAAGGGACCGGACGGTTGCGCATATCTCATAGCCTCGCTCCGCCAGGGCGCGCACCAGATTAGAGCCTATGTGGCCATTCGCTCCCGTAACAAGAGCTTTCATAGTGAATATCCAGGCACCGGTCCCATCCCATCGGTTTTGGCATTGAAATGTAAAATATATTACAAGTCAAACAATCTGGACGGTCATGTAGCTAGCGGAATTTACACCATGCATTGAAACAGCAAAGACGCGGAAAACATCATTTTACCAGAAGTTGAAATAAAAAGCCCGCAAGAATTAGCTTGCGGGCACTTCATTTTCTAAAACTCTAGGTGGCGTTACTGCTATCCGGCAACGCGCCCGTTGGCAATAATGCTTAGCTGCCGTTCGAGCACTGGCTCGTGATGACCTTGCAATTGTAGGAATAGCCCGAGCAGGTGTGCATAGCCTTGTTTTCTGCTGCCTGGACGTTCGTGCCCCAATCGGCGCCCCAGCCGTTGTCGCCGCCCACCGCAAGAGCGGCGCAGGAGTTGACGAAAGAGTAGGACACTTTGCAATCCGAAGCGCCCTGAGTCTGGAAGCAGACCTGCAGGGCCGCGCCCTCGGCTTCGCCCTGCGAGCCGTAGTTCTTCGACCAGCCACTAGCGCCTGTCTTCTGCGAGAAAGCGAAGGCACCATAATAGTCGGCGGCGGAGGCGATTGCCGGTACGGCAAGCATGGCCAGCGCTGCCGTGACTGTTGCGAATTTGCTGAACGTTTTCATCTTATTCCCCCTGGTTGGAGCTACTGAACTCACAAACTCTAACGGAATATGTTTTGGGAATATTCGCGAGTCCAGCACTTTTTTTTAATTTGCGGCGTTGCTGGCGGAAAAGTGACTTTCGGTCGATTGTCTATTGCGTTGCGTCACGAATTCCATGCGTTCCGGCACGTTTATTCAACCCATGAGCGGAACAATACTTGTTGGGCTCGCCCGCTGGGTGCAAACACCAGTCGAGACGTCAAATTGCCGGGCAGGGTGCCGCGCCGCTGGCCTCGGCACGCGGTCGTGCTATAGAGACTGCGCATCGCAGATACGGGAGACAGCATGGCGGTCAGGATCGGGACGTTCAACATAGAAAACCTGCTGACACGCTTCGATTTCACCGGTTTTCGCAACCAGCTTCGTGGCGACCGCGTGCTCAGGCTCTATGCAATCGGCAATGAGGCAGCCTATCAGCGCATGGAAGAGGCGCGGATGATTTCGCTGACCGACGACACGCGCCAGTTGACGGCTCTCGCCATCGCGGAAGCCGATGCCGACATAATCTGCCTGCAGGAAGTCGAGAGCCTGGAGGCGCTCAATGCCTTCGAATTCGGCTATCTTTACCGGATGATGGGCGAGGGCTATCGCCAGAAATACCTGATTGAAGGTAATGATTCGCGCGGAATCGATGTGGCCGTGATGATGCGCGAGACGACTCGCGACGGCGAGCCGATCGAGTTCGTCGGCATACGCACCCATGCCACGACCACGTTCCAGGAGTTCGGACTGTTCGACCCGAGTCTCGCGGACACGGAAAAGCCGGATGACAAGATCTTCCGTCGCGATTGCCTCGAGATCGATGTGCGGATCGGCGGAAGGCCGCTGACCATCTATGCGCTGCATCTCAAATCGATGAATTCGCCGCGCGACGGTCTCGACGGACGTGTGGCGACCATGCCGCTCAGGACGGCGGAGGCGCGCGCGGTGCGCCACATTATCGAGGCGCGGTTCGGCGGCGAGCACGCCGCAGCCAAGAACTTCGTGATCTGCGGCGACATGAACGACTACCAGGAGAAGCTGGTGATCTCCGGCTCGAAGCGCGAGGGTTTTACCTTTACCCCGATGCGGGGGGAGCAATCGGCGCTCGATGTCTTCTCGGCGGATGGATTTGCCGAGAACGCGGTGGCGCGCCGGCCGGAAAACGACCGCTGGACACTCTTTCATGCGCGCGGGCTGATCGAGCGCCATCTCTGCCAGCTCGATTACATCTGGCTGTCGCGCGGTCTGGCGGCGGCCAATCCGAAAGCGGTGCCCGACATCATCCGCAACGGCCAGCCCTACCGCACGCCATTTCCACCAGGCCAGGACGTGGAACGTTTCCCGCGTATCGGCTGGGACCGGCCGAAGGCCTCCGACCATTGCCCTGTCGTCATCGAGCTGGAAATTCCATGAGTTCGTCGGTTTTGACATCGGCGGGCTTTCCGCCGGAATTCTCTGTCTTCCCAGTGTCGTCGCTCAGGCTGGAGGTCCTCGAAGGCGCGCATCCCTGGCTCTCCGCCAATGGGCCGGCGATTGCCCGGCACTGGCAGCAGGAGGTTGCCGCCAATCCCAATCTCTTCGATGGAAAAATGGTGTTTCAGCGCGAACTCGGCTTCTCCGACGGCCATGTCGATGGCCGCGGCCACATCGTGCCTTATTCGGCTTTCTTGCACTGGCGTGCGGCGGGGCGGAGCGACGGCGGCCATCATCTTTTCGGCATGCCGATGATCTTTTCGAGCGATGGCGCCCTGATCGCGATCCGCATGGCCGAAACCACTGCCAATCCGGGTCGGGTCTACGCGCCGGCCGGCTCGATCGACGAGCACGATATTGCGGACGGGTTTTGCGATCTGGATGGCAATATGCGGCGTGAGACACTCGAGGAAACCGGCCTTGACCTTGCGGCAATGAGAGCCGAACCGGAATATTGGGCTGTGCATCTCCTCAACAGCGTGGCGGTTTTCCGCATTTTCCACGATGCCCGCAACGAAATGGAGTTACTTGACGATATCCAGGCGCATATCGACGCCGACCCGGAGCCCGAGATTGCCGCGGCGATCGCAATCCGCAATGCCGACCCTACGGCCGAGAACTATTCGCCCTTCATGCCGCCGATCCTGAAATGGCTGTTTACCGAGAGGAACCGATGATGTCCCGCCCCTATGCCATCTATGACGTCTTCACATCGGACAGGCTGGTGGGCAATCCGCTCGCCGTCGTGTTCGACGGCAAGGGGCTTTCCGACAGCCGGATGCAGGCGATCGCGCGGGAATTCAACCTGTCCGAGACGGTGTTCGTGACGCCGCCCGAGAACCCCGCCCACAGCGCGCGTCTGCGGATCTTTACGCCCGGCCGCGAACTGCCCTTCGCCGGCCATCCGACCGTCGGCACCGCCGTAGCGCTCGCGGAACTGAACCATAACGGCGGCGAGGCGGACCTGGTCAGCGTGCTCGAGGAAAATGTCGGGCCCGTGCGTTGTGCGGTGAAGCTTCTGTCGGGTCAGGCGGGCTTCGCCGAGTTCGACCTGCCGAAACGATCCGAGCAGTTGTCATCGACGATCGATCCGCAGAAGGTCGCCGATGCTCTCTGCCTCAGCGTCTCGGATCTCGGCTTCGAAAACCACCGCTCTTCGGTGTGGAGCGCCGGCGTGCCCTTCGTCATGGTGCCGGTGAGGGACATGGCCGCCGCCGGCAGTATCGCATTCGATCCCGGCCGCTGGACGGCGGCACTCGGCAAGACATCGGCGGCCTATGTCTATTGCCGGGGCGGCGTGGACCACCGGGCGAGCTTTCATGCCAGGATGTTCGCACCCGACATGGGCACTGCCGAGGATCCGGCGACCGGCGGGGCCGTGGCGGCCATGAGCGGTGCCATCCTGCATTTCGACGCGCTCGCCGACGGCCACCACGCGCTCGTCATCGAGCAAGGCGTGGAAATGGGCAGGCCCTCGCATATCGACCTGCATCTCGAAATCAAGAACCAACAGGTCCAGCGCGCGCGAATAGGCGGTCGCGCGGTGAAGATCGCCTCGGGAAGCCTTTTCCTTTGATTTGCTTGCCTAAATCACGAATTTTCCGGGTGCTGGTGTTTTCCGGATTTTTTTGAACGAGCGGGGTTGCCAAGCCAATCCATCCCGGCTATACGCCCCGTCAGACGGCAGATATCGCCGTCCGGCGGGTGCTTAGCTCAGTTGGTAGAGCAGCTGACTCTTAATCAGCGGGTCGTAGGTTCGAACCCTACAGCACCCACCAAACAGTCTGGCCTTCGGGCCCAGATTCTCTCATGTCTCAGTAAGTTGGCGGAAATTCAAAGGGTTATCGACCCTTCGAAGGCTAACGCTGGCAACGCCCTCGCTTGCTCGTCTAAATATCGATCGCAGGCCCCATCTTCGCTGAAGAGATTTTCCAGAGCCGGCGTTTGGCGGGCGCTCTCAATCCAGGAAACGCATCATGTAGACCGAGCTTCGCGGCTCGCCGTGTGGATCCACGAAGTGCCGGGGCACGACGCCGATCTCCTGCCAGCCCAAGCGGCGATAAATACGCTCGCTGGCGCTGTCCTGCGCGGTATCGAGCAGCAGCACCGTGCGGGCGTGGCGCAGGGCTTCCTTTTCGGCCGCGCGCATCAGCGCCTCGCCGAGGCCCTTGCGCTGGTGCGCTGGATGTACCAGCAGCTTGTAGATCTCGGCACGGTGCGGCGCATTCGGCTCGGGCGACAGATAGAGCTGGACCGTGCCCGCGAGGTCACCGCCGACCAGCGCGCAAATCAGGACCCGTTCGCCATCGGCAACGGATTGGATGACACCGCGCCAATAGGCGCGGGCAGCATCAAGCTCGAATGGCAGGATGTAGCCGACCAGGGCGCCGCCATGGACCGCGTTCCGCAGGATGTCGGCGAAGTGCTCCAGATGCCGGGCAGCACGCTCGGCGTCGAAAATCTCTATGTCCATGGTCGGCCCGTCGATGATTTCAAAGGCAGATACCATGGAATCATGTCAACCGCAGCATTTGCCCGACGACCCCTCGGCGAAGGGTGCGCAGCACGCGGCCGGCACTGTTTCAACCTGGCCGGCGAGCCAACGGTCGCGCGGCTTGCAGCTGGCGGGGCGGGGCGTCAGATCGACATGCAATGCGCCATCGCTGAGGGCAGGGGTGCCGGCGCAATAAAGCTGCATCGGCCGGACGCCGTCACTGACCTCGAAGGTGAGTTTGGCGGTGCCGTCCAGGGCGACGTGCTCGGAGACCTTGCGCACGATCGCCGCGAACTTGCCTGATTTCATGTGGGTGCGTTCGTCTTCGTCGATGTCCCACAGCTGGATGAAGATTTCCGACCAGGCCTCGGGGTTGGCGCCGCAATCCAGGGCAGAAAACGCGCCCGCTTTCACTTCGGTGACGTGATAGCCGCCGCGTATCGGCTCGCCGTCATGGTGGAAGATGAGCGGCAGCTGGGCCTGGCCGGCAAGGGCGTCCAGCAGGGTGCCGAGCGTGATGTCGGTGACGGCAAACTGGGTATTGTCTATCGCGTTCATCTGCGCTACTCCTTGCTTCAACACTTCAAGGATTATTGAAATATGGACGAACGTCAAGCCCTCATGTCTTTCGGCGCACTTTCCCAGGAAACCCGGCTGCGGATCATCCGCACGTTGGTGGTCGCGGGACCGGACGGCATGGCGGCCGGCGCGATCGCCGAGAAAATGGAGGTGTCGCCCTCCAATGTCTCCTTTCATCTGAAGGAACTGGAACGGGCCGGCCTGATCAGCCAACAGCGGGAATCCCGCTCGATTGTCTACACCGCCAGCTACGAAGCCTTGGGCGCCTTGGTTCGCTTCCTGATGGAGGATTGCTGCGCCGGAAATCCCGAAATCTGCGCGCCGGCCCGCGACGTCGCCGCCTGTTGCTCACCCTCTGCAAAAGGACAGATGCAATGACGACGACGCTCTGGCTCGAACCCATGACCGGCGCCGGGCCGGATTTCCATGCTGCACCGATGGAGGAAGGCCTGCCCACCGATGGCGCGATCCTGGCAACCCGCCAAGCCGCCTGCCTCCGCCCGGCCTCGGCCGCGTTGCTGCACCGGGAGCTGTCTGCATGACCTACGATCGGTCGCGCCGGCTGGTCGCGGAAGGCCTTGGCACCGCGATGCTTGTCGCCACTGTGGTGGGATCGGGCATCATGGCCGACAGGCTCTCCGACGACACAGCCGTCTCCCTGCTCGGGAACACCATCCCCACCGGCGCGATGCTCGTGGTGCTGATCACGCTGCTTGGGCCGATTTCGGGTGCCCATTTCAATCCCGTCGTGTCTCTGGTGTTCGCGCTGCGGCGCCAGCTGACCGTCGCCGATGCCGGCGCATATATTGCCATGCAGGTCCTGGGCGGCGTCGCTGGAACGCTCATCGCGCATGCGATGTTCGATCTGCCGCTGTTTCAGGTCGCCACGACGGTGCGTACCGGCTTGGGGCAATGGCTCGCGGAAGCGATCGCCACCTTCGGCCTGCTGCTCACCATCCTGCTCGGTCTCAAGATGCGCGGGGAGGCCATTCCCTGGCTGGTGGGGCTCTATATCACGGCCGCCTACTGGTTCACTGCCTCCACCTCTTTCGCCAATCCCGCCGTTGCCATTGCGCGCGCGCTTTCCGATACCTTCGCCGGGATCCGGCCGATCGACGTACCAGGCTTCATCGTCGCCGAAAGCGCCGGTGCGTTATTGGCGATGGTGTTGGCCGGTTGGCTGCTTGCGGAATCGTCTTCGGCTCAACCTTCGGAACACCCACCATGAGAGACTTCCCCGTCACCATCTACCACAATCCCGACTGCGGCACGTCCCGCAACACCTTGGCGCTGATCCGCCATGCCGGCCTCGAGCCCGTCGTCATCGAATACCTGCAGGCGCCGCCCACCCGCGAGCAACTGGCGACGATGATTGCCGCTGCCGGCCTGACCGTGCGAGAGGCAATCCGCGAAAAGGGCACGCCCTACGCGGAACTGGGCCTCGATAATCCGGACCTGGCGGATGCGCAGTTGCTCGATGCGATGCTCAAGCATCCCATCCTGATCAACCGGCCCTTCGTCGTGACACCGATGGGCACGCGCCTGGCGCGGCCCTCCGAACTCGTGCTGGACATCGTTCCGGCCGATGCCTTCACCAGGGGCTTTGTGAAGGAAGACGGCGAGCGGGTGCTTGACGATCAGGGCCGGCGTATTGCGTGAACAGCGCGATGGCGTTCCGGTCGCGGTGGTCCTGGCGCTGGGCCTGACCCAGATCATAGGCTACGGCACCCTTTATTACAGTTTCAGCATCCTGGCACCGGACATCGCGCGCGATCTCGGCTGGTCGCTCGAGCATGTGTTCGCGGTATTCTCCGCATCGCTGCTGGTGGGTGGCATCGCCGCTCCCTGGCTCGGCCGCTGGATGGACCGTTTCGGCGCCGCCACGCTGATGGCGATCGGCTCGGCGATCGCCGCGCTGACGCTTGCCTTGTGCGCCTGGTCGCCGTCCATGATCGTCTTCACCCTGGGCCTCGTGCTGCTCGAGATCGCCTCGGGTATGGTGCAATATCAGGCCGCGTTTGCGGCCCTGGTGGAGATCCGCCCGCGCTCGGCCGCCCGCAGCATCACCTACCTGACGCTGCTTGCGGGGTTTGCCTCGACTCTGTTCTGGCCCATTACCACGGGCCTGCATGCTTATTTCAACTGGAGGGAAATCTATCTCATCTATGCCGGCTTGAACCTCGCCCTCTGCCTGCCGCTGCATGCCTGGATGACACGCCATCGCCGCACCGCGCGGGACATGGATCCGGCCCTTGCACCGGCCCCGGTTATCGGTGCGCTTACACCCCCACAGCGGCGGCGCGGCTTTTATCTCGTTGCGGCCGCCTTCGCGCTGCAGGGTTTCACGCTGTCGGCGGTTCTGGTGCACATGGTGCCCATGCTTACCTCCATTGGCTTCGGAGCTACCGCCGTGATGGTCGGGGCGTTGTTCGGCCCGGCGCAGGTCGCCAGCCGCCTCATCAACATGCTGTTCGGCAGCGGCCTTATGCCGCCAGCGTTGGCGATGCTGTCGGCAGTGCTGATCGTCGGCGCGGTCGTTGTATTACAGCTCTCCGGAACCTGGTTCCCGGGTGCCGTGGCGTTCGCGCTGATGCTGGGATTGGGGTCGGGCATCAACAGCATTGCGCTGGGATCTCTGCCGCTTTGGCTGTTCGGTTCGGAAGGCTATGGCGCGCTGACGGGCCGGATGGCGGCGGTCAGGCTGATCGCCGGCGCGGC
This sequence comes from Rhizobium sp. LjRoot254, assembly GCF_964254105.1. NCBI lineage: Bacteria > Pseudomonadati > Pseudomonadota > Alphaproteobacteria > Hyphomicrobiales > Rhizobiaceae > Rhizobium > Rhizobium sp. LjRoot254. The sequence continues at coordinate 1,288,408 of NZ_CAXUSM020000001.1, forward strand.
GGCGCCCTTTACCTTCTCGTTCCTCGCGTCCGGCATTGGGATGGGCGGAACGCTCGCCATCAACGCCGGACTTGGTGCACTTGGAATCCTCGCATTTCTTGCCATTGTTCTCGTAAGCAAACGCGCAGCAAGCCGACGCGGTTCTTGAACGGCGCAACGTATTGGCCGTTCATGGCCTGGTGTGGGCAGCTTGCCTGTCGCCAGATTCGAAATATCGGACGCCAGATGGTGACGGCCGCTACTCCTCCTCGGCTATTTCCCAGGCATCCCCCGGATTGAAGGTCTTGATATTGCTCGCCAGCTTCTCAGTGTCCGCGCCGAGGTCCGCCTGGTAGACGATGCCTTCCTTGTTGACGACGAACGTATGGATGCCGGTCTCGCCATACTTCACCGGCCAGGCGACAAGCCCGAAACCGGCGATCATGTTGCCGTTGATGATGTAGTTGAACTGGCCGCCGGCGATGTTGGCACCCTGCGCGGTCAGAATCCGGAACCTGTAGCCGAAATAGCCGTCGCCGGCCTTTGCCTTCTGAAATTCGGCATCGGCAAGGGCCGCGCCACCGGGGCTGACTTCATCGATATCGCCCTGTTCGGTTTCCCAGTAGAGGCCATCGTGTGCGCCATCACTCGAGATCAGCTTCTGGGCATATTCGCGCACGGCGTCGCCATCGCGATCCTCGGATTCGTATGTGTTTTGCGCATCGACATATTCGAGCATGGTCGCGATGGTATTGAGTTCGTTCTCGCCGACCCGGCGTGCGACGATCTCGTGCAGCCCCTCGAACGTGTCGAAGGACCATTTGCCGTTTTCCTCTTTCGACAGGGGGAATGGCATTGGCCAGAGCTTCTCGCCGATGACGAGGATCTTGGCGCCGTCGACATCGCGTACAATGAGGCTCTTGGCGACACCCTCGGCGATGAGGTCGACCGTTTCGTCGGCATCGTCGGAGGCCTTGGCCCTGGCGGGATCGAGCCCGAGCAGGTTGGCCAGCTTGTCCTTGTCCTTCGCCGTGACCGCCGCCTTGAACGCGGCAACGGCTTCCTCCGGTGTGGCGAAAGAAGGCGGTGCCTCCTCCGAAACCATCTCCATCATCGGTGCCTTTTCCGCGGCGATTGCCTGTGGGATCATCGCTCCACCAGCGCCGAACGCATATACGGCCGTGGCGAGCAGGATTGTTTTCAGGATTTTCGAGGTCATGTTCGTTCTCCTAACTTGCTACGTGCCTAGCGCCGGCGACCGCCGCCGCCGCGCCGGATCTGCTGTCGGCCACCACCTCTATGCGAACTCATGGAATTCCGGCCGCGGTTCGAGTACGAATTGCTCTTGCGGCCGCTGCGGACGTCGCCATAGGCCGAGGGCCTGCGACGCTGGTCCTTGTAGTGGCCCGGGCGGCTGACGTTGCGGTTCGTATTGGCCTTGTTGCGATTGACGTTCTGGCGGTTGGCTGCCGTGTTCTGTTTCTTCGTGCGATTGATGTTGGTGTTGTTCTTGCCTCTATTGGACGTATTGTTCCGGATGTTATCCTGCCTATTGCGGTTGTTGTTCGCATTGACACGATTGTTATTGTTGTTCGCGTTGACTTTCCTGTTGTCGTTGCGGCTGTTGTTGACGTTGATATTGTTGTTGACGTTCACCCTGTTCTTCGATGCGCGGATGTCGTTGGTCGAGACGCGGTTGGAACGATTGTTGACCCGGTTGCCATTGTTGCGGATCGAATTGGCCCGGTTGGCGACATCGTTGCGGGCGTTGTCGCGACGACGGTCATTGAAGTCCCGGTGGTTGTTCCGGTTGAACTCGTTTCGGTCGAATTTGATATTGTTACGATCGACGTTCTTCCAGTCGACATCGTTCCAGTTGACCTTGCCATTGATGTTGTTGAAGCACTTGTTGCAATCGACCTTGACCTTGTTGCCATCCCAATTGCCGCCCCAGATGCCGCCATTGTAGCCCCAGTTCACCGCTGCACCCCAGATCGCACCGGTCACGAAGCCCGTGAAATAGGGGGCATCGGGGTAATAGTAATAGGGATAGGGTTCCGGGTAGTAGGAGATGGGGGCGGCCACATAGTCCGGCTCGTAGAGCATCTGCGGTTCGTATTGCGGCACGTAGATCTTTTCCGGGCTTGCCGGCTGGATCACCACGTTGCTCTCTTCATATACGACCTTGATCTTGTCGTCGGTCTTGATGATGTTCTTCGCCACCGCCTCGTCGCGCAGCTGCTGGATGGCGTCGAGCACGTCCTTCTGCTGGTTGGCGATTGCCTGACCGAGCGACTGGGTCCAGTCGAGATCGTCGCTCATCATCTTGACGATGTCGGGGTAGTTCAGCAGCGAGATCACGCTACCGTCCCAGCTCGTCTTCGGTGTCAGTGAGGGCTTGGACTTCTTTTTCTCCAGGTATCGCTGGGCATCGATAATATCGACGGGATAGAGCGATGCCGAAGTGACCAGCGCCAGGAGATCGTCCGGATAGAGCGCGATGCGCGCCACCAGAACCTCGAGCTCGTCCTCTTCGAGCAGTACGGGGGCCTCGGACTCGGCTGTGGCCTGTTGGTCAGTCGCGGTCTGCGCCCGGGCCGGAAACGTTGGCGCTACGATGAGCGCCATCATGAAAATGAAGGCGATAATCCGCCAAGGGTCGAGATTGAGGTTCCAACGTGAAGACATTTCGGTATCTCCCAAGAATTGACTGTTCATTCCGTCCACGAATGCGCAATGCCGGTTGCGATCAGGCCGCGCCTGCAGGGTGAGCAGGCCCATCTGGGCGCTGTTGCAATGGGCAATCACCATCTGATGCTCCTGGACAATCTGTGCGATCGCTGAGACTTCGGCCCGCAGACGCGAACGCCTACACCCATAACGGAGTGACGATTGGGTGACCCACCTTCGCGTCGCATCGTGTGGTTGGCCGCCAGATCGCGTCCTGCATTAAGGCCCACACGTTGCGCAAACAGTAGCGGGATGGAAGTACGTTACGGTTACATCGACGTATCATGCCTGTTACACCCTGGTTCAAATTGGAAGGGAGAAGCAGCAAAGACCGTCTAAGGTCGAGATGGTAAAAATGCTCTGGGTCGATCGTCACGCGACAGCAAATTGAATTGTCGCTGAGATCCACTGCAGGTGACTGGCCGCTTCGACTTCACACTCTATCCCCGACAGGTGGGTTCAGGTTGAAGGAACCTCGCAAATGCTGGAATGCGGGGTTTTGGGCTGGGATTGGCATCGCAGCTCATCTTCGGGCGCGAGCGAGGTGCCTCAACGCGAATGGCGAAGTCGTCGGGCGCCGGCTCTCGTGAATAGGGTGCTTGACGGCGATGCTGTGGTGATGGGCGCAATAGGGCGATGCGCCGTCAATGGGTCGGCAGCAAACAGAAACTTGCCGATCTGCGACCAGTCCTCGTTGACCGGCCAGTGGCACTGATGCGGGCGAAGATCGGGCATCGGCCGGAGCACATGGGCATCCTTCGCCAGCCTGAGACCGTGGTTCTTACCCTTTTTCGGGCCGTCGAAACCATCTGCGATGTTAAGCTGCATAGCGCCACACTGCCCTGTTTTCGGTTGATCAAGTCATGCCTGAATTGCGGCTTGTCGCACGTAGCGTGCCGATGCCCCTTTGTTTCAGCCAATCTATGTCAAGCTGGTACACTTGCCGGCGGCTGCGGAGCTGACGAGAGCGCTTTCACGGCTGCCTCAAGATCGTCGAATATCATGGCTTCTCCGACTCTTGCGACGACACCGGTGCGCTCCAGCATCTCGAGAGGTTCGCTGTGGAGTTCCACGATCGCAAATCCCATGCCGCGCTCGGCGGCGAGAGTTCTGATGTCATCGAGCATCACCGATGCGGTGCTGTCGATATAGGAGACGGCGCCGGCATCGAAGATGAAAGTCCTGGTGCCGGGTGCCAGCGTAGCAAAGATGTTCTCGATGCTGGACCTGACATGTTCGACGTTGAAGAACAGCAAGTTGCCCTGGAGCAGGTAGATAACCATGCCGGGAACGGGTTTGGCCTGTTCGTAACGATGAAGTTTGTAGAAGCCTTCCCGTCCCGAAATGCGGCCCAATTGCGCGTCGCGTGGCTGCATCCCTTTCATGAGTATGTAGAGCAGCGTGGCACAGACCGCGACGATTACCCCCTTCAGCACACCGAAGCCCACCGCGCCGGCAATGCTGATGAGGGCGAACAGGAACTCTGTCCTGCTGACTTTCCAGAGTTCCCGCAGGGCCTTGAAATCCATCAGACTTATCGCGGCGGAGGCGAGAACGGCGCCCAGCGCCGGCGTGGGCAGGATAGCCAGTGCCTCGGTCAGGAACAGGACGGTGAGGATAAGCGCTATTGCCGAGGCCACGGCAGCCAGCTGCGTTTTGCCGCCCATCATGTCGTTGACCGCCGTACGCGAGTCCGAGGCGGTCACGGCAAAGCCGCCAAACAGGCCCGAGGCGAGATTTGCACCGCCAAATCCGAGAAGCTCGCGATTTGCATCCACCAGGTATTTGTTCTTCGCGCCGAAGCTTCGCGCCGTCACAATGCCGGATCCAAAACTGACGATCAGGATGGCGACTGCGCCAACGACGAGATCGGTGATAGGCACGCCATTCGGAAGCGGTATCGACGGCCATGGCAATTCGGACGGAATGGTGCCGACGACCCGGATTCCCATTGCCTTGAAATCAAGCAGGTACGACAAAACGGTTGCCAGCACCACAGCGACCAAAGGACCCGGAATGGACGGCCGCCACCTGCCAAGCAGCCGGAGCAGGAGGAATAGTGCGAGACCGAGGATCAGCGAAGGCCAGTGAATTTGGCCCACCTTGGAAATGATTTCGGCGATCGGGGCGAACAGGCCGTCGCTCTCGATCTTGACGCCGGTGAAGCGGCCGATCTGGCCGATGAGGATCGACAGTGAAATGCCGGTCATGAAGCCCGTCAGGATCGGACGGGAAAGGAGGTTGGCGATGAAGCCGAGCCGGAGAAAGCTTGCCAGGAAGCATAGAAGTCCGACGATCACAGCGATCGCCGCCGAGGCTACGACGGCTTCGGACGTCGAGGCGAGGCTGTATGAAGCCAGAACCGCAGCAAGCACGGTCATCGTTCCCGCATCCGGACCGACGACCAGTTGCCGCGACGAGCCGAGCAGGGCATAGCCGAGAACCGCTATGATGCTGGCATATATGCCGATTTCCGGCGGCAGGCCGGCGAGGGCCGGATAGGCGATTGCACTTGGGAGGCCGACTGCCGCGATCGCCAATCCGGAAGTCACATCCAACCGAAACCATTCGGCGCGATATCCTCGCATGCTGGAAATGAACGGAAGGGTTAGCATGGGGCGTTCATCCATGTTGGTGGGAAGGCACCAAGGAGCCATCTCAAATGACTTGAAGGCATGACGGTCGCGTTCCGCGAATAAACGAAGGACGACATCCCGTGTGATCCCTACACGAATATCGCATCAGCTGTATCATGCCTGCTTCAGCCGTCGCACAGCACTTCGCAGGTTTGTCTCAGGGGGGCAGGCAGGGGTGTCAATTCAAGAGCAGTTCAATTGTGACAGCCTTATTCAACGATCAATGGTAGCATATATTAGCCGGCTATGGAAAGCCAATTTGCGCGCCGGGAGCGCCTCGTCGATCTCCGTCTTTGTGATTGCCGGCGCCCCACTCTTATTTTTGTACGTGCCACGAGCCGTCCCAGCCTGCGGGCACGCCGTTCGTCTTCATGCTTTCGACGCGAGCCAGCAGACAGAGCGACGGCCCGTCACCGGGAACGGCCTTCAGTGACGACCCGAGGGCGCCGAGAGCATCGTCCCATTGGCGTTCGCGGTATGCTGCGAGTGCTCGTCCGTATTGATCCCGTGACGCCAGTCTTTCAGGGGTCACTTCGCCCGAACGTCCAAGGATCTCGAATATGACCTCCGGACGCGTCTGGCCCTCGACGACGATGCGGTCAATCTCGCGAAACTCGACCGCGGCGCCCGCAGCAGCGATCGTGTTGGCGGATACCAGATTGCGCGTGCCGTAAGCCTTGTTGGCGCCCTCCAGCCGCGAGGCGAGATTGACGACATCGCCCATGACGGTGTAGCTCATCATGACATCGGAGCCGATGCTCCCGACGAGCGCCTCACCCGTCGCAACACCAATCCTGAGATCGCATCTTTCCATCGGCGTGCCGCGAACACCCAGCAGATCCGGGATTTCCCGGCGCAGGGTTTCTATATGCTCGATCATTTCCAGCGTAGCCAGGCTTGCAAGGCGCGCGTGATCGGCCTCGTCGACGAAAGGAGGGCCCCAATAGGCCATGATGCCGTCGCCGATATATTTGTCGATGATGCCACGATTGGACCGGATCGGCTCCGACATCAATGAAAAATAGCGGTTCATGATTTTGACCAGACCCTGCGGGACAAGGCCTTCGCTCAAGCTGGTAAATCCCTTGAGATCGCAGAACAGCACCGTCATCAATCGGCGCTGACCTTCGGCGGCGGTCAGGTTGGGGCGGTCGATCAGACCTTCGACCACGCGCGGATCGATGTATTTGCCGAACGTCTCCCGGACGCGCTGGTTGTCGCGCAACTGCACGACCATCCGGTTGAACGCGCCAGCCAGTTCGCCGATTTCGTCGCGCGTCCTGATATCGATGGATTGATCGAGATGGCCGGCTTCCACCGCGCGCGTGCCTTCCAGCAATTGCCGGACCGAGCGAATGATGCCGCCGCTGACGAGATTGGCGAAGATCAACCCGACGACCGCGGCAAGCACGGTAGCGAGCGCAGAGATCACGACCGCCCGGGACTGCTCAGCCCTGATCGTCGCGATCGCGGCATAGCTTTCCTGCACCATCTCGTTGCGAAGCACTTCGATTTTTCGGGATAGTTCGTCGCGCAGCACGTCGACGCGAGCAAGGCGGTCTCTCACAACGGCGAAATCGCGTGTGTCGAGGGCCGCAAGCAGTTCGGCAGTTTCCCGCATGAGGAGGCTGCGGCCGTCGGTCATCAAGCTGTCGATCCGACTCTCGATGCGTGCCAGCGCTGCATTGTTCGAGGGCGTATTCGTATCTGCAATGATTGCGTTGATCAGATCGCGCGCCGCGCGGGCTTGCGCGTCGACTTCGGCGCCTTTGGATTCGTACAGTTGCTTGCGCGCCTTGTATCCGGCCTCATCGGGAGGTTCCTGCATCCTGGCGATCACCATGCGCCTGAGCGCCAGCGCTCTTTCCAACGAGAGGGTATCAATCCGTATCAGATGTTCGTTGGCCGGATTATACCTGGCGGTCAGTTCGTCGAGCAGGTTGCCGACGCGACCGACCATCACCATCGACAGTACCGAAGTCGCCATCATGAGGACAATCAGCCCGGCCGCGATTGCAACGATCCGCCTCCTGATCGACTGCTTGATCATGGAGCCGGAAAGACTCCTCAGGTTCCGAGTGAGCGTATTTGAAATGTCCAGTCCCCCGGTGCGCGCACGCACCTCAACCCCGCCTGTGTTGTTGTAACACAAATCTGTTTGCGGTTGAAAGCGATCGGTAATTCCGTTCGAGGGGGCAATGCCGGATGGGTCTGGTGTTGCGACGGTGGCGGGCAGCGTCTTGCCTTGGTGCAGGTCGGCTAACGTGGGGTTAGTTGCACAAGCGCAACTGTTACATCGTATATTAGAGCCCGTGAGCGGAGGGTGACTCAATTCCGTTTGGCTACCGCGCCGTTCGGGCAGTAGATTCTTGAACGCGGAGTGAGATTCCAGGCCTGCGGGAGGCCTCTCTGTTCCAGCCTGTTCTGAATGCTCAATCGAGGGGGACCAATACCATGAACATCAAGAGCCTGCTTCTCGGCTCCGCCGCTGCTCTGGCAGTTGTCTCCGGCGCCCAGGCCGCCGACGCGGTCGTTGCCGCCGAGCCGGAACCGATGGAATATGTCCGCGTCTGCGATGCCTACGGCACCGGCTTCTTCTACATCCCAGGCACAGAGACCTGCCTGAAGATTCGTGGCGAGTTGCGCTATGAAAAGCGCTTCTCCTCCGACGGCACTGAAAAGTATGACCGCAACGGTGCGTTGATGTTCAAGCGCGACGGCATCACCCCCGTCACGACGAAGGATTCCTATGACAACCACACGCGCCTCCGGCTCGATACCGAAGCCAAGAACGATACCGAATGGGGCACCGCCTTCAGCTGGTTTCGTATCCAGAGTGACTCCGTCAACAACGGCGAAAACATCTATGGCGACGGCAATAACAGCTACCTGACCTACTACTTCTATTTCGGCATCGGCGGTCTCGAATTCGGCAATTACGACAGCCTGTGGGCGAAGTTCATGGGCGACGGCAGCCGCACCGACGACGGCAGCATCTATTCGACCGATTTCAACTATCCGGATTCGCGCCAGTATGTGAGCTACACGGCCGACTTCGGCAGCATCAAGGCCTTCATCTCGCTCGATAACGATGCCGACGAGTTCTACAAGCCGGAAGATCATGACGGCGACGGCGTCGCCGGCAAGCGTGGTCGCCAGTACCTGCCGGATATCTCCGGTGGTTTCATGGGCACGTGGGGCAATTATCAGGCCGGTGCGGCGATTGCCTATGACGAATCCGATGAATCCTTCGCCTTCAAGAAGGTGTTCAAGGCCGACATCGATAAATACGGCTTCACGTTCTACGGCCTTTATTCGACCAGCTCGGAAAACATCTACTTCGCCTATGACGGCTTCAGCGCCATCGCCAGCTTCTCGGCCCAGGTTACCGAAAGCGTCTATGTCGCGAAGGACATCCAGTGGTTCGACAATGGCGACTGGCGCCTGGTCGGCGACGTCAACTGGCAGGTTGCCTCGGGCTTCTCGGTTCTCGCCGAAGGCATCTACTTCAACCCGGACAAGGGCTCCGACACCAAGGCTGGCATGCTGCGCTTTCAGCGCGAGTTCTGATCGCTGTAATGTTGCTCGAACAGTAGCCACTCCAGGCCCTGTTCGCTGCGTTGACGGCAGAGAGCCTCGAGGCATTGGAAAGCACTTGCGTGATCGGACGCTGACGTCTTCCCGCCAATGATGCTCCGCGTGAGGCATCATGCAGCGGCGAAACGGAAGTAGGTCTTCTTTTCCTCGATTTGCTCAAGCAGGCTCTGGGCGTCCTGTTGTGCCTTGACCGCCCGCAGGTAGGTCCGGCGACGCGGTTCGTCGGCCATCAGTCCGCGCCGCACCGTATCAAGCTGCGCAACCACGGCACGCAATTCCATTGCGATCCGATCATCTTGCATCGAAAGCCCTCCACATGATTTCGCCTAAACGACAGGGCCGATCGACTGTTCCAACTGCTTTGTATTTGGTGCGGTTTCGTACAATCCGGCTTCGGGTTGTGTGGCAGGCGATGGTCTGAGAAACGCGCTGTACCTGCTGAAATTCAGGCCCTTCGTTGGGTTTTGTCCGGCTACCCCACGCTGGGAACGAGGCAATGGAAACGACGAAATCTGAGTCATGCTGCAATCTACGAGACAGGTGTGACATTTCTGTCATAGCCTTTCTGTGTATTTGCTAATATTCTTAATCTAGCAATAGGAGCACAAAAATGAAGACCTTGGTTTTGACTGCACTGCTATCCGCCCTTGCAATTCCGGCATTCGCTGCTGACATGGTCGAGGCTCCCCCCGAGCCCGTTGCAACCGAGGTAGTGACCGCGTTCGATTGGTCGGGTGCCTATATCGGTATCCAGGCTGGCGGCTCATGGCTCAATGGTGAATTCAGTGCCGACGGCGACAGCGCGGACCAGGACTTCAACGGTGGATTCGTCGGCAAATTTATCGGCTACAATTTCACGTTCGATAATTTCGTCATTGGCGCCGAGGGCGATATCAACTACAACTGGAATGACAACAACTACCGCGTAGGCGGAGTGCGAGGCGACGTAGGCACCGATTGGTCTGGATCTCTGCGCGCTCGCCTGGGCTATTCGTTCGATCGTGTCCTCATTTATGTCACAGGCGGCTGGGCGATGACGAATGCCCACGTCGACCAGACACCCGGTAAGAATTGGGACCGGAACTTCAATGGCTGGACAATTGGAAAAGGCATCGATTACGCCGTGACCGACAACGTCTTCGTTCGCGCTGAGTATCGCTATACGGACTACAGCGATAGGAACTTTGGAGGCGTCAAAGTAGATCTCGACCAGCATACGGCGACGATCGGCGTAGCCTACAAGTTCTGAGAACGCACCTCTGTCTCCCAACTAGCCCCGGAGCGTCGCTGCGGGGCTTTTTTACTGTTCTCTCAGGCTGTTCCGGGCTGTGCTACTAATTCGTAGCGTGCCCGACTCAGGCTCACCAGGCTGGCAATTGCCGCGCAGCCAGCCGACATGATGACCGCAAATTCGAGCGCGACCGAGAGCGGCAGCGTCGCGAAGATGATCGACATGGAAATCCCGCCCAGGGTTTGGCCGAGAAGCCGCGCGGTACCTTGCATGGCGCCTGCCGCGCCGCTTCGGGCTTTCGGTGCCGACAGAAGCAGAATGCGGTTGTTCGGCGTCTGGAACAGTCCGAAGCCGAGGCCGGAGATCACCGTACCGACGACAAACGCGATGGCTCTCGGATCGGGAGGGCTGAGAGCCGCGACCATCAAGCCAACGGCGAGCAGTGCCCCACCGATGGCGCAAAGCCACGCGGTCTTGACGCGGTTCGCCAGGCGTCCCGAAATGGGTGCGATGATTGCGGTCGCGGCCGGCCAGGGCATCATGTAGAGACCGGCCTGAACCGGCGTCATGTGCAAAGTGTGCACGAGATAGAAGGGCAGCGCGATATAGCTCAGCATCTGTCCGCAGAAGCAGAATATCGAGGCGATGACCGAAACGCGGAACGCTGGCATCGACAAGAGGTCCGTGGGAATGATCGGGGCCTCGCTGTTCCGTTCGAGGCGCAGCAGGACAAAGAGACAGGCCAAGGCGGCGGCGATGAGGGCCGCGCCGCTCAGTGGCGCTGTCGCTATCCGGTCGGCGCCGCAGAAGAAAAGGATGAACATCAGCGTGTTGGCCAGTAGCGCCCTGGCGTTGAGCTTTCGCTTCACGCCCTGGGTTTGACCCAGCAGGCCGCCGCCCAGAAGAATGATGGCGCCGAGCGGTATGTTCACCGCGAACAGCCAGGGCCAGGTCGTGACGGAAAGAATGACGCCGGCAATGCCCGGGCCGGCAGCGGCCGAGATTGCGATGACCATGGCGTTGACGCCGATGATGGGACCCAGCATGTGCTGCGGCAAGGCCGAGCGCAGGTTCATCATCGCAAGTGCCATGATCGCGCCTGCGCCAAGGCCCTGCGCGAAACGCGCAAGGATCAGCAGTGGAAGGTTGCCCGCGAAGGCGCAGGCTGCGGACGTGACGGTGAACAACGCGACGCCGATGAGGAAGACCCGCCGCGCGCCGTAGATTTCACCCAGCGCACCACATGGAAGAATGGCGACGAGCACGGCCAGCTGGTAGGCCGAGACGACCCACACCGTGCTACCGGCCTCTGCATGCAAGGAGCGCGCGATCGCGGGCAGGGCGACATTGGCAATGGCACCGTCCAAGACGACGAGAACGATGGACAGAAGCAACATGGCGACAGCGAGGTATCGCCGAGGCGAAGCGAGACCGTCTTGAAAAACCGGTGCGGTATCGGTGAGGGACATGGAAAAACTCCAGGCATTATCGGACGCCCCATTACCTAGACTTTGCCAATGGCTCGCGCCAGACGCAACAGAATCAATTGACCATTGCGTGGAACGCCATGCGGTCATAGAATTGAGCCATGTCTGATCTCGATCTCAACCTCCTGGTGGCACTTGACGCGTTGCTCAGCGAGCGGAGCGTCACGGCGGCCGCCCGCCGTCTTGGCCTCAGCACATCAGCGATGAGCCGGACGCTGTCGCGGTTGAGGACCGCGCTGGGTGATCCGATCCTCGTTCCGGCCGGACGCGGCATGGTTGCGACACCCCATGCCCTGGCAATTGCCGAGGAGGTGCATTCGTTGAAAGACGCCGTGAAAACGGTGCTCAGTCCGCCGTCGACCGTGGATATCAGGGAGGTGCGGCGTGATGTCACGATCCGTGCCAATGAAGCATTCGTGCTGCTCTTCGCCGCGGTTCTTAGCGCCGCCGTGGCCACCGCTGCGCCGGGGATAAGGCTACGCTTCGCACCGCGATCGGATAAGGACGTTCAGTCCTTGAGGGATGCGGTCGTGGATCTGGATATCGGGGTCCTTCCGCGGGACAGCGGGGAACTGCGTTGCCAGACCCTTTTTGAGGATCGCTATATCGGCGTCGCACGGACGGGGCACCCGATTTTCGACAGAGAGCCCATAACGGCCCTGCGCTATGCCGCCTTGGGGCACGTGCTCTTCTCGCCGTATGCGGACTTTGCCGGTCCGGTCGACAGGGCGCTCGCCGAATTGAACCTTTCCCGTGACGTCAGACTGATCGTACCAAGCTTCCCAGCGGTGATCGCCGTTGCCGCGGCATCCGATCTGATCGGATCGGTTCCGAAGTCCTATTGCAAAGCCGCACCGATGGGGGAGATCAGGACCTTCGAGTTGCCAGTCGCCGTGCCGGTTTTCAATATCGTTCAGGCGTGGCATCCCCGGATGGACGCGGATCCCATTCATCGCTGGCTGAGGGCGTTGATTTTCGAGACGTTCCACTCGATGAACTGAATGCGGGCCTGCCTCCCGGCGTCACCTGTCAAACCTGCGCGGACTGGCATCCACAAAATCCTTGCCTGGGGTGAGGTTCGCCAACGATGTGTTCGATATCCGCGGCGGCCGACGTAGCAAGCGAATCGAGACGGGATTATGCTACATGGGCGAGTACAGCGACCCCACGGGCGAAGCCAGTTCGCCGGAAACATGCCATGCCCGATAGAAGACCCTTTCTTGCGCCCCTTTCGAACGACACGTTTCGCAATATCTGGCTAGCGAGCATCGTGTCGAACCTTGGTGGGCTGATCCAGGGCGTGGGCGCTGCGTGGATGATGACCTCGATTACATCATCCGAAAACATGGTCGCACTGGTACAGGCCTCGACGACGTTGCCGATCATGATGTTCTCGCTCGTCGCGGGCGCGGTTGCCGATAACTTCGATCGTAAGCGTGTGATGCTGATAGCGCAGGCCTTCCTGTTCTCGGTGTCCGCTCTGCTTGCCGCCGCTGCCTATCTCGGCTGGATTTCGCCCTGGCTCCTGCTGACATTCACGTTTCTCCTCGGCTGCGGCACAGCGCTCAACAATCCGGCATGGCAGGCGTCGGTCGGCGACATGGTTCCGCGCGACGACGTGGCGGGGGCGGTGTCGCTGAACTCGATGGGCTTCAACCTTACCCGCAGTGTCGGGCCGGCGATTGGCGGCGCCATTGTTGCCATCGGCGGGGCGGCGGCGGCATTCCTGGTCAACGCGGCGAGCTACGTGGCGCTTGTCGCCGTCCTTCTGCGATGGACGCCGCCAAGGGAGGCCAGGACGCTGCCGCGTGAGGAGATCGGCCAGGCGATCGCGGCCGGGCTGCGCTATGTGTCGATGTCGCCGAACCTGCTCAAGGTGTTTACGCGCGGCTTCGTGTTCGGCTTCTCGGCGGTGGCGATCCTGGCGCTGTTGCCAGTCGTTGCGCGCAACATCATCGGCGGCGGTCCGCTGACCTATGGTCTCATGCTCGGAGGCTTCGGCCTGGGCGCCGTGGCGGGCGCTTATTTCAACACGGGTCTGCGTGAGCGGATGACAAGCGAGACGATCGTCCGCTGCTCCTTTGCCGGCTTTGCGCTGAGTGAAGCCATCATGGGCGCGACCGGCAATATCGTCCTGATCGGGATCGCAGTCGTTATCGCGGGCGGGTGCTGGGTCATGGCGCTCTCGCTGTTCAACACGATCGTTCAGCTTTCGACGCCGCGTTGGGTCGTGGGCCGGGCCTTGTCCTTTTACCAGATGGCGACGTTCGGCGGCATGGCAGCCGGCGCCTGGCTATGGGGTAGCCTTGCCGAAAATTATGGCGTCGGCAATTCGTTTTCGATTGCCGCCATCGTCACTGCGGGCGGGTTGCTGATTGGCTTCGCTCTGCCGATGCCACTTCTGGCATCCCTCGATCTTGATCCGTTGAACATATTCAGGGAGCCTGAACTACAGCTGGATATCCTGCCGCGCAGTGGTCCGATCGCCATTCAAGTGGTCTACGAAATCCGCGACGAAGACCAGACCGAGTTTCTCGATTTGATGGTCGAACGACGGCGCATCCGCATTCGCGATGGAGCCCAGGCATGGGCCTTGATGCGGGATCTGCAAAATCCCCAGCGCTGGACGGAAACCTATCACACGCCGACCTGGGTCGATTACGTCCGTCACAATATCAGACGGACCAAAGCCGATGCGGAAAATCTGGACCGGCTGCGCCAGTTGCACCAGGGTGGTGGATTGCCCGACGTGCACCGCATGATCGAGCGCCAGGTCATCCCTCCCGCCGGCGATGTCTTCCACCAGATGCCGATCGAGCCGCATTGATCGTGCGCTGGCTGATCGCGCGTCGCATTATCGGGTATTTTAGAATAACATCCGTCGCAGCACGGGTGCATGAGACTATTCCTCGATGTTAGATTCCTCTTTAGTCGAAAGTGTCGGCGCTTGGGAGGAGCGACGCATGGCATCATCCGCATCGCAGGAAGTGGCAGGGCGCGTTCTGATCGCGGAACGCAATCCCCTCGTCATTGCCGCGCTGCGCGGATTGTTCGCCGAAAATGCGCGCTTTACCGTTGCCGACACGGCGCGGTCATCGGTCGAACTCTGCGAGAAGCTGGCCTATGTCGAGGCTGATTGCGTGCTGCTCGGCTGGCAACTCGCCGATGCGGAGGCGCCCGATGTGATGGCCGATCTGGGGCGGCACGGTTTCGATCCGCGGATCGTTCTTTTCGCCGATACGCAGAATTCCGCCGTGGTCACCGAGACGATCCGCATGGGCGTCAACGGGCTCTGCTACCAGTTCGAGGATCCGGAGATCCTCTTCGCAACGCTGACGGCGGTCATGAAGGGGCGCATCTGCATTCCCTACACCGTGTTGTCGAAGGTCACCAATACCCCTTTCCAGCACCTCACCTCGCGCGAAGCGGAACTGCTCGGCATGCTCGCCAACGGCTGGTCGAACACCCAGATCGCCAGTCGCACCGGAATTTCCGAGAATACGGTGAAATACCACCTCAAGAATCTCTACGACAAGCTCGAGGTGCGCAATCGCGCCATGGCCGTAGCACTCTACGCCAAGGAGCGCCGGCGCAAGCTGGTTTAGAGCCCCTTGCATTGAAATGGAACCGGTTCTGCCGGAGCAGGTTTTCGTTCAGGGCAGAGGCGATTGGCGAAGGGCATACCCAGATGTACGGCCGAGCCGATCGCCTCTGATCCTGGCGGAAAGATGCCCGGCCCTCCGGGTTGGCTGAAACGGGCCGGCTCCTCGATCGGCTGGCTTGGCCGTAGAGCTTGGCTACGCCGCGCGCCAGCCGATCGAATATCCGACTCCGTTTGAGCCAACAGAATCGATTCCATTTCAATGCAAGGGGCTCTAAGTCTTACGGGTAGGTCAAACCTACCCGATCTCCCCAAAGCCACTACCCGACCGCGACGTTTCGCGCTGCCCATCCGCTATTCTTTTCTGCCCGGGAGAGTGTGGCGGAGCGATCCGGCAAAAGGCAATCTTTATGTCGAGGAACAGTCCGCTCGCGGACGCTGCATGCATCGGAGGAACACATGCCAGGCTACAATCATCTCTTCATTCCCGGCCCCACCAACATCCCCGAACAGGTTCGCCAGGCGATGAACCTGCCGATGGAAGACCAGCGCTCGCCCAGATTTCCGGATTTGATCCTGCCGCTGTTCGCCGATGTCAAAAAGGTGTTCAAGAACCAGAACGGCCGCGTCTTCATCTATCCGTCGTCCGGTACGGGTGCCTGGGAAGCGGCGATGACCAATGTGCTTTCGCCCGGTGACAAGGTGCTGATGAGCCGCTTCGGGCAGTTCTCGCATCTCTGGGTCGATATGGCGGAGCGCTTCGGCTTCGAGGTCGATTGCCTCGACATGGAATGGGGAACGGGCGTGCCGGTCGAGCTCTATGCGGAACGTCTCGCCGCCGACAAGGCGCACACAATCAAGGCCGTGTTCGTGACGCATAACGAGACCGCGACCGGCGTGACCTCTGATGTCGCCGCCGTCCGCGCGGCGCTCGATGCCTGCGGCCATCCGGCGCTGCTCTTCGTCGATGGCGTCTCTTCGATCGGCTCGATCGATTTCCGCCAGGATGAGTGGGGCGTCGATTGCGCCGTCTCCGGTTCGCAGAAGGGTTTCATGCTGCCCGCCGGCCTCGGCTTCCTGTCGGTCAGCCAGAAGGCGCTGGAGGCCTCGAAGACGGCCCGGCACATGCGCTGCTATTTTTCCTTCGAGGATATGATCAAGACCAACGACACCGGCTATTTCCCCCATACGCCGCCAACGCAGCTGCTGCGCGGCCTGCGCGCTTCGCTCGACCTGATCTTCGAAGAGGGCCTCGAGAACATTTTCGCCCGGCACCATCACCTCGCGAACGGTGTGCGCGCGGCGGTCTCCGCCTGGGGCCTAAAACTCTGCGCGACGGAACCGAAGTGGCATTCCGACACGGTCTCGGCGATCCGGCTCCCCGAGGGCGTGGATGGCGTCGAAGTCATCAAGCACTCCTACCGCACCTACAATACCTCGTTCGGCAGCGGTCTCTCGAAGGTGGCGGGCAAGGTGTTCCGCATCGGCCATCTCGGTTCGCTGAACGAAGTGATGGTGCTCGGCGCGCTCGGCGCCGCTGAACTGACGCTGCTCGATTGCGGCGTGAAGATCGAGCCGGGCTCGGGTGTGGGGGCTGCGATCAACCAGTTCCGCTCAGCCAACGCGACGACGACCGCCAAGGCGGCCTGAGAAAAGACCAGAGGGAGGACATCATGAGCCATACGATCAACCATCTTCGCAAGCTGCGGCTGCAGCGCAGCGAACTCGCGGTGCCGGGCTCGAACCCCGAGATGATCGAGAAGGCGGCGAATTCGGACGCCGACTACATCTTCCTCGACATCGAGGATGCCGTCGCGCCGCCGGACAAGGAGCGCGCCCGTGCCAATATCGTCCAGGCGCTCAACCAGATCGACTGGCGCGCCAAGGGCAAGACGATTTCCGTCCGCATCAACGGTCTCGACACCCACTACATGTATCGCGACGTCGTCGACCTGATGGAGCAAGCCGGCGATCGGATCGACACGTTGCTGGTGCCAAAGGTCGGCGTGCCCGCCGACCTCTACATGGTCGAGGCCATGGTCAACCAGATCGAGATCGCCAAGGGCTACAAGACCCGCGTCGGCCTGGAAGCCCTGATCGAGACGGCACTGGGGATGGCCAACGTCGAGGCGATCGCGCAGTTCGGCGGACGGCTCGAGGCGATGCATTTCGGTGTCGCCGACTATGCCGCGAGCCTCAAGGCCCGCACCGTCAATATCGGTGGCCTCAATCCGGATTATCCCGGTGACCAGTGGCATTTCGGCCTGTCGCGCATGACGGTCGCCTGCCGCGCCTATGGCCTGCGCGCCATCGACGGACCATTCGGCGATTTCTCCGATCCCGACGGCTACAGGGCCGGTGCCCGCCGCGCTGCCGCACTCGGCATCGAAGGAAAGTGGGCGATCCATCCGAGCCAGATCGCACTCGCCAACGAGATTTTCTCGCCACCCGAAAAGGAGGTCGATCGCGCCCGCCGTATCATCGACGCGCTGAAGGTCGCGGAAAGCCAGGGCAAGGGCGCCGCGTCGCTCGACGGCAAGATGATCGACGCCGCATCCGAACGCATGGCGCGCAACGTGCTCGCCACGCATGACGCCATCTCGGCCGGCAGGTAGGAGGAACACCAATGGACATCCACGAATATCAGGCGAAGGAACTCCTCTCCCGTTACCAGATCCACATTCCGCGCGGCGGTCTGGCCTACAGCCCCGAACAGGCGGCCTATCGCGCGAGCGAGATCGGCGGCGACCGCTGGGTGGTCAAGGCGCAGATACACTCCGGCGCGCGCGGTAAGGCGGGCGGCATCAAGCTCTGCTCGTCCGACGATGAGATCGTCGAGGCCGCCGACGGCATGCTCGGCCGCAAGCTGGTGACGCACCAGACGGGTCCGCAGGGCAAGCTGGTCAGCCGCCTCTATGTCGAGGAGGCGATGGACATCGAGCGTGAGATCTATATCGGCTTCGTGCTCGACCGGAAGTCCGAGCGCATCATGATCGTCGCCTCGTCCTCGGGCGGCATGGAGATCGAGGAGATCGCCGAGGCCGAGCCCGACTCGATCATCCGCGCCACCGTCGATCCCGGCGTCGGCATGCAGGATTTCCAGGCCCGCGAGATCGCCTTTGGTCTCGGCATCGACAATGCCCTGATCGGCCGCGCGACGCAGACGCTGCTCGGCTGCTACCGCGCCTTCGTCGAATACGATGCCTCGATGCTGGAGATCAATCCGCTGGTCGTCACCAAGCGGGGTGACCTCGTGGCACTCGACGCCAAGATGAGCTTCGACGAGAACGCGCTCTTCCGCCGTCCGCATATCTCGGAGATGCGCGACAAGAGCCAGGAAGACCAGCGCGAGACCTTTGCCTCCGATCGCGGCCTTTCCTATGTCGGCCTCGAGGGCAATATCGGCTGCATCATCAACGGTGCTGGCCTCGCCATGGCGACGATGGACATGATCAAGATCGCAGGCGGTGAGCCGGCCAACTTCCTCGACATCGGCGGCGGCGCGTCGCCCGAGCGCGTGGCGAAGTCGTTCCGCGCCGTGCTGCGCGACAAGAACGTCGAAACGATCCTCGTCAATATCTTCGCCGGCATCAACCGCTGCGACTGGGTGGCCGAGGGCGTTATCAAGGCCCTTCGCGAAGTGGGCGTACCGGTGCCGCTCGTCGTGCGTCTCTCCGGCACCAACATGGAAGAGGGCAGGCGCATCCTCGCCGAGTCGGGCGAAGACATCATCGTCGCGGAAACGCTGGCCGAGGCTGCCGCCAAGGCGGTCGATGCGTGGCGTACGTTCACCGCAAACAAAGCTGCTTGAGGGAGATCGAGACATGTCCATTCTACTCGACAAAAATACAAAGGTCATCGTCCAGGGCTTTACCGGCAAGATCGGCAGCTTTCACGCCGAGGACATGAAGCGCTACGGCACCAACGTGGTTGGCGGCGTCACGCCCGGCAAGGGCGGCCAGAGCCATCTCGACATGCCGGTCTTCAACACGGTGAAGGGCGCGATACAGGAAACCGGCGCGGATGCATCGATCGTCTTCGTGCCGCCGCCGTTTGCGGCCGACTCGATCATGGAAGCGGCGGATGCCGGTATCCGACTCTGCGTCTGCATTACCGACGGCATTCCCTCCCAGGACATGATCAGGGTCAAGCGATATATGAGGCGCTACCGCTTCGACGATCGCATGACCCTGATCGGGCCGAACTGCGCGGGCATGATCACGCCCGGCCAGGCGCTGATGGGCATCATGCCGGGCTCGATCTACCTGCCCGGCCGCATCGGCATCGTCGGCCGCTCGGGCACGCTGGGTTACGAAGCCGCGAGCCAGATGAAGGCGCTCGGCATCGGTGTGTCTACCTCGGTCGGCATCGGCGGCGATCCGGTCAACGGTTCGTCCTTCAAGGACATGCTGGAACTCTTCGAGAAGGATCCGGGCACTGATGCGGTCTTGATGATCGGTGAGATCGGCGGCCCACAGGAAGCGGAAGCCGCGCTCTGGGCGCAGAGCAACATGAAGAAACCGCTGATCGCCTATATCGCCGGCCTGTCCGCGCCCAAGGGGCGACGCATGGGTCATGCCGGCGCGATCATCTCGGCTTTCGGGGAATCGGCACAGGAAAAGGTCGAGATCCTCAAAGGCGCCGGCGTCACGATCGTGCCCACTCCGTCATCCTTTGGCGAGACGGTTGCGGACGTGCTGTCGGTGATGAGCAAGGCTGCCTGAAAGACAAAACCGCGTATTTGTGACCAGCCCGCTGGTGCTTGCGGGCCGGCTGAGGATGGGCTGCATGTTGCAGACTTAGGCGGCGTGACCATGAGCAGCCAAATCGTGCTCGTGGTCGCACCGGTCTGGGCTGCTTCACGCGGTCTTAGCCTCCTCGATACCCAACTCCTGCTTCATCGCATCCCGGATCAGGTATTTCAATGCAAGAGGCTCTAAGGCCGGTGTGCCGAACGGACGGACCGAGCGACATTCCTTGACTCCAGCAATTTCACGATCACTTGCAGCACGCGATTTGCCGGCGTTGCAATTCCAAGCTCTTGCCCGTTGCGCACAATGAAACCGTTCAGGTAGTCGATCTCCGTCGGCTTGCCAGCTGCGAGGTCCTGGGCCGTGGACGAATACTGGTTGGGCATGGAGCGGGCGAGACCGAAGAGGGTTTCCATATCTGGATTCGCTATGTCGAGACCCATCGCGCGTCCGACTGTGACGCATTCCCGCACGACATCTGTCATGACCTCCCGCACGCCGCCGGTTTCCATCATTGGGCCGTATGGCACCTGTGCTGCGGCGGAAAGGGCGTTATAGGCGCAGTTCAGGATCAGCTTGCTCCATAGAGCCCCATTCACATTGTCCGATATCGTTACGGGAACTCCGGCGGCGCGGAACGTCTCGGCAATGTTGCTGCTCTCGGGCGAAACGCCGATGACGATATCGCCACGCCCATTGTGCTTGACATGGCCCGGGCCAACAATTTCGGCTGCCACATAGACTGCGGCGGCAATGACGGGCCGTTGGAGAATAGCCTGCAATCGCTCGGCATTGTCGACGCCGTTCTGGAATGTGAAGACGGTGGCGTCCGGTTTCAAATAGGGCGCCATGGACCTGCCGGCTTCCTCGGTGTCACCTGACTTGACGGAGAACAGCACGATATCGGCTTCAGCAAGAGAGGCCGCGTCGGTTGATGGCGTGACCGCCACAACATTGTCGAAACCCGCCGTCTCCAGCCGAAGGCCATGGGCGGCAACGCGATCGACGAAGGCCTGGCGACCCACGAGGGTCACGTTGTGGCCTGCGCGTGCGAGCACCGCGCCGTAATAGCATCCGACCGCGCCGGCACCCATGATTCCGATGTTCACCGGTCGCCTCCATCCATGAATCTCTGCTTTTGCAGTTTTGCCTGATGTTAAGTATCGGGTTGGCCTATCGCAACTGTTTTGGTGTGGAATGGGCGTAGGCTGGGTCTGCGAAAAGCGGCGTCGCCATGCTAGATATAGAGCCACTGGGATGCAAGGATGACGACAACGTGAGCGAAACGCCGGCCAACAATCAGGGCGACAAGGGTCCCTTGCTAACGCTTTCGTCGCGCTTTGCGGAGTGGCTCGCATCGGTTGACGCATCGCTATCGCTGACGACCTACCAGGCCGGCCGGCTGTTCTTTGTCGGCCGCAAGGTTGACGGCGGGGTGCGCGCGCATGAGCGCATGATCGAGCAGTGCCAGGGCCTCTGGACGGACGGCCAGTCGCTCTGGACAAGCGGCCTCTACATGCTGTGGCGTTTCGAGAACATGTTGCGCAAGGGCGAGACCACGCCGGCGGGAGCGGACCGCAAGTTCGTGCCCGTCGAAGGCCGCGTGGTCGGGCGGATCGATGTGCACGATATCGGGCTTGGCGAGGTCGATGGCATCAGGCGACCGGTCTTCGTCAACACGCTCTACAATTGTCTTGCGACCTTCAGTGATACGGCGAGTTTCCGTCCGCTCTGGCGGCCAAAATTCATCAGCGCGCTGGTGGGGGAAGACCGGTGCCATCTCAACGGATTGGCGATGGATGGCGCCCGTGCCGCCTTCGCCACCGCGGTGAGCCGCTCCGATGTGGCCGACGGCTGGCGCGATCGCCGCCACGATGGCGGCGTCTTGATCGACGTGGCGACCAGCGAGATCGTGGCCAGCGGCCTGTCGATGCCGCATTCTCCAAGGCTCTATGGTGGCAAACTGTGGCTGCTGAACTCAGGCACCGGCGAATTCGGAACCGTCGATCCCGCCGATGGTATTTTCACTCCGGTCTGTTTTTGTCCGGGCTACGCCCGCGGGCTCGCCTTCATCGGCCACTATGCCGTCATCGGGCTTTCACGGCCGCGACGCGGTGGTGCATTTGCCGGGCTCGCGCTTGACCAGCGTCTCACCGAGAAGGATGCGGCGGCGCGCTGCGGCCTGGTGATCGTCGACCTCGACACCGGCAACGTTGTCGAATGGCTGCGCTTCGAGCACACGATCGATGAACTCTATGATGTCGCCGTCCTGCCCGGCGTGCGATCGGCCGAAGCGATCGGGTTCAAATTCGATGACATCCAGCGCGAGATTACCATCGAGCGGCGAACGCCCTGAAGGGAGATCGCTGAAATCATTCTTGATTTGCCGGTTCCCGATCAATCTGCTTAAATCTGGCGGGGCATAGCATTCCGGCGAAAGCATAT
Organism: Rhizobium sp. LjRoot254; assembly: GCF_964254105.1. NCBI lineage: Bacteria > Pseudomonadati > Pseudomonadota > Alphaproteobacteria > Hyphomicrobiales > Rhizobiaceae > Rhizobium > Rhizobium sp. LjRoot254. The sequence continues at coordinate 1,310,865 of NZ_CAXUSM020000001.1, forward strand.
CTCTTAGCGTATGGGAGGATGTATCGATGGCGATGTTTCGTGCGGGCACCGGTTCGCCTTTTCCTGTTGGCACCAACCCCGTCTCCAATGCCACCGCCGATCTGGACGGCGACGGCCATCTCGATCTTCTGTTTGTCAACTACATCTCCGATAACGTCTCGGTGCTGTTCGGCGACGGCAATGGCGGCTTCACGGCAGGCGCGCCGGTTCCGGTTACCAACGGTCCACGCCAGATCAAGGCCCGCGACCTCGACGGCGATGGCGATATTGATTTTCTTGCCACCAATTATAGCGGCAACAACGTTTCGGTGGCACTCAACAACGGCAATGGCACATTCACGCCAGGGACGCCCGTTCCGGTGGGAAACGTTCCGCGTGGTCTCGGGGCGGCCGATCTTGACGGCGATGGTGACATCGACTTCATCTCGGTCAACTACCAGTCCAACAATCTGTCCGTCATGATCAACAACGGGAACGCCTCCTTCACGCAGAAGGCCGGTTCGCCAATTGCCACGGGAACGCGCCCGGTACAGATGGTGATAACGGACCTTGATGGCGACGGCGACCGCGACCTTGCCGTCACCAGCAACAACACCAATACTGTCGGTATCTTCATCAACAACGGCCATGCTGTTTTTACGGCACGCGCGCCCGTGGCTACGGGAACCGGGCCACGCGGGATTGCCGCGGGCGATGTGGACGGCGACGGCGACCAGGATCTCGTGGCGACCGATTTCGGCGCCAACACCGTCTCGGTGATGCTTAACAGGGGCAGGGGCGGTTTCAATCCCGCGACCCATTTCGCGACCGCAAACAATCCCTACGACGTGAAACTCGGGGACCTCGATGGCGATCGTGACCTCGATATGGTGGTCAGCAATTCCGGCAGCAGTTCGCTGACGGTGCTGCTCAACGATGGTTCCGGCGTCTTCATGCCGGCGAACGGCTCGCCTTTCCCTGTCGGCGTTTCCCCAGGCGGTATCACGCTGGGCGACTTCGACGAAGATGGCGACCTCGACATTTCGAGCGCGAACTTCGGTTCGAACACGACGTCGATCCTGATCAACACCGCATCCTATTATTCACTGACCAGGGCCAAGTCGGATCATGAGGGAACGAGGGCCGGCACGGGAGGCGACCTCGTCTTCACCATCCGGCGCAGCGCGACATCGGAGGCCGAGGATGTCACCTATACGGTCGGCGGAAAAGCCCATCCAGGTTCGGACTATACGGCTCCGAGCGGCATCGTGAGTTTTGCGGAGGGCCAGAAAACCGCAAAGGTCCACATCTCGGTCACGCCGGACAGGAATTTCGAACACGACGAGAACGTCGTGTTGAAGCTGACGGGAACGAGCGGAGACGGCAGCATAAATCCGGACAGGGACAGATTGGGCGCCAGGATCAAGAACGACGATCATCGTCAAAGAGCTGGCGATGACAACGCTGGCTCCGACAATTTCGTCTTCAAGCCGACCAGCGATCCAGGGACTAGCAGGAGTATAAGCAATCCCATCGCCGACATTGATCATCGTGACGATCAGATCAACCTCACTGCAATCGACGCCGGCCGCCATCTCGCGGATAACCAGGCTATCAGCTGGCACGGCGCCGACAATTTTGACGACGGCGCTTCGGGCTGGTTGATTGTCTAGAAATTCAACCGGCCCGGCAGAGTAACGATGCGACCGTGGCCTATGGCCATCCTGCTGTAGCCGATGACAGTCGAATCCGCAGCGATGCGTTAGATGCGGGTTACAGGGAGCGGACGCCTGTCACTTCAAAAAGCTCGATCTCGGTGTGTCGGCCCTTGGCCTGGCCAAAACCGATCAGACGAAACAGGATGCGGTCGCTGCAACGCGCCTTGACCTCGGCGCTCGCCAGAATACTCGTGCCATATGTCTTGTTCATGCCTTCGAGGCGGGATGCCACGTTGATCGTGTCGCCCATCGCCGTGTATTGAAGCCGGTCCGCCGCACCCACATTGCCCACCACCGCCGCGCCGGTATGGATGCCGACCCTGGTCTGGAATTCCGGCAGGCCCTTGAGGCGCTGGCCCTCGTTGAACTCAGCGAGGGCTGCCTGCATGGCGAGCGCGCTCAGGCAGGCGTTCTCGGCGTGGTCGTCGTCGGTGCCGGGTGCGTTCCACATGGCGAAGATGGAATCGCCGAGGAACTGGATGATCGTGCCCTTGTGTGCACTCACTGCCTGGTTGAGGACATCGAAATAGACCGAGAGCATGGTCACCACGTCCTCGGGCGGATAGCGCTCGCTGATGGTTGTGAAGTCGTAGATATCGGTGAAGATTGCCGTCACCTGCTGGCGGGCCGCCGTGCGGCTGGAAAAGCTGCCGGATTCCATGCCCTTACGGACGATCTCGCGGGGCACGAAGAGCGCAAAGGTGAAGATCGCATCGCGGGCGCGGTTCATGGCCTGGCTCAGCGAGGAAATTTCCGTGATGCTCGACGGCACGACGATTGGGGTCTGGAAGTCGAATTCCTGGAGCTGATCGGCGCCGTTCTTCAACCGGTGAAGTGAACTCGATATCATCGAAGCGAGCAGCAGCGCGCCTCCGATTCCGAGCAGCACGATCAGCCCAGCGATCGCCAGCCCCTCCGCGGCCATGCGGTTTGCCGGCGCCATGAGTTCGTCATAGGGAGCCGCGATGACGATCCGGTCGCCCTTGAACAGGACGGCGTTGTCGATCTTCGTCGCAAGGATGAGGTAGTCGCGGCCGCGCAGGGTGATCCGCATCGGACGGCCCTCGTTTCCGGAGAAGCTGGCCAGTTTGGCGCTGAGGCCGCTGTTGTCAGGCGCAGCGTCGACGTCGCGGTTTTCGAGGGCTGACAGGATGTTCTGCATCATCACGGGATCGGAATGGACAATCGGCTCGCCTTGCTCGTTGGCGATGAAGGCCATCGAGCCCGGCGTCAGCAGTTCTTCCTTGAGGAAATCCGTGATCGTCGTCAGGACCACATCGGCGCCCACGACGACCGCGGGATTGCCGCGATGGATCTGCGAAATCGTCATCCCCAGCGCTCCCGTGGTCGCCATCTGATAGGGGCCGGTGGCGACCATGCCGCGCTGCTGCAGTGCCGTGAAATACCAGGGGCGGGTTCGGGGATCGTAGCCGGTGGGCTGGGTTGGAACCTCGTTCATATGCTTCCCGCCGATGTCGATGAAGATGACGCTGGACAGGGGATTGCCCTTGCTGCGATCGATGATGCGAATGGCGAGCGCTGCCTGGGCGGGCGCCTTCAACACCTGGCGCCAGGCACTGTCCGCGAGGCTGACGGTGTGGAAGAACGAGCCGTCGGGATAGCCGACATAGATACCGTCGATATGGCGCGAGCGCAGCAGAGCCTCGCGCAAAGCCGCAACCTTGTTATCAAGACGTTCACGGGGCGGCGACAGAAACGAGTTCGGCACTGAACCGATCATGCCGACCAGCGTCGATGTGTCGTTGGAGATCGCCGCGAGGCGGTAGGTGAGCCGGTCGGAAAAGGCGACCATCTGTTGCTGGACATTCTCGAGCGCCACAGTGCGCGCACGATAGAAGCCCAGCGCGATGAGCGTGCCGGCGACGACAGCGAGAAGCGTGACCATCGTGACGCTCAACAGCAATCGAAGCGACAAGCCCCGGATGGTTCTGGATTTCTCTGACGCCAACGACCTCCCTCGCGTTTCCCGCCTGCGCCGCGCCTGAATGGACTCTTCGTTACTATGCTGCCCGGTCAGGGCACCGGCTTGATACAACGGAAACCGACATGGCTGGTGCCGGTATCTTCGGGCTCTGCATGCCGCGCCGCGGGCCGGTAGCGGCGGCAGTAATTGGGAGCGCAAAGATGCGAGCCGCCCTTCAATACACGCCTCGGGATACGGATTTCCGGCTGTCTTGGGTCGTAGGCGCGGTCTATATGGCCGCCGCGCGGATCGACCGGCACGCAGCACGGGCTGGCGGCCGGCTCGGGGTGCTGATCCGACCAATAATCCAAAGTCCATTCCCAGACATTACCGATCATGTCTCTAAGGCCGTATCCGTTGGGCGGGAACGATCCCACCGGCGTCGTCCGGTCCTTGCCCCTGGGCTTGGTACTGTAGATCGGGAACGATCCGTCCCAGACGTTGGCCATGTCGGTGATCGGCCGCCGATCGGTCCAGGCGAATTCCTCGCCCTCGAGGCCGCCACGGGCGGCGAATTCCCACTGGGCCTCGGTGGGCAGTTGCAGGCCGGCCCATTCGGCATAGGCGAGCGCGTCGGCAAAGGCGACGTGCACGACCGGGTGATCCAACTTGCCGCGCACGTCCGAGCGCGGTCCATAAGGACGCCGCCAATTGGCGCCGGTCTTGAAATTCCACCATTGTGTGATGTCGGGTCCATCGACGGACTTCGGTGGCGTGAAGACGAGGGAACCGGCGCGCAGCATTTCGGGCAGGGCGCCTGGATAGTCTTCGGCGTAGGGGGTTTTTTCGGCGACCGTCACGTAACCCGTCGCGGCTACAAATTCGCGAAACCGACGGTTCGTCACCGGCGCCAGATCCATCCAGAAGCCGGCGACCTTGACGGGATGGGCGGGCCGTTCCTCGGGATAATGGTCATCCGAGCCCATCATGAATTGCCCGCCCGGTATCCAGACCATGCCGCCCGGCTGCCGGTCGGTGGTTGCGCTTTCCAGTGGACGTTCCAGAAGGTCGTCGATTGCCATGACGTTCTCCATCCCTCGACATGGGGTGTCCGGATAGACTGACGGCATTGGCCGGTTCGGCAAGTACGTTACTGTAACAAGACAGCGTAAATCCCGCCGCAAGCGCGACGATCTATTGTGGGGAGGCCCGGGCATGAAGCCTCAGGGCGTCGCGGGCTTGGGGATCGACAGCGGGATGGTGATCGTTGCCAAAATGGCGTTACCTTCCTCGCGCTTCACAGCGGTGAATTCGTGGAAAACTTTAAGCTGTGTCGCGAGCGGGGTCTCACATTACTGTTAATGTACGTTGCTGCTCACTGGTATCGTGGCTTCGGAATACCACCGGCCCGCGACGGCGAGATCGGCTTTGAGCATGGTTCCCAGGTGAGAATTGAAAAAAGGAGCTCGCAACAACGCATCAATGCCTCTGGGGAAATCCGACCTCACAGTGCGCGCATTGGCGAACGCTGCGATGGCCTCCTGTCGCATGTTCAAACGGACAAATGCCGCGATTCGCGTCGCCTCGACCAGTCCGCCATCGACCGGGACGTCCCGCAGCAACTCGATCGTCTTATCGGCGTTTCCGTCGCAATACTGTGACATCGCGAGAACGATCAAAGCACTTCTCGGTCGGATCGCGTCTATCATTCCGGCTTTCCGAACGAGTTCCAGGCCCTCACGGTCATCCCCCCCAAGAAACATCCTGACGCCGACAACGGCGGCCAGATCCTTGTTGTAGGGGCTACGCTGAATGGCATCCCGGCCCAGGACAAATGCCTCGTCACGACGACCAGCGGCGTAGAGCGCGGAGATCCTTGCGATCTGTGCTCGATCGGACGAGGGCGATGCTGCGATAGCGTCATCCGCGAGCAGCAAGGCGCGCTGGCCATTGATCTGTTGCCCGGTGAAGGCATCCTGGAACAGGAGGACGCGCGACAGAACGGCAGCGGCATCGGCGTCGGCCGGATTTTGTTTGAGCGTTCGTTCGAGGCATTCCACCACTTGGTTGATCTTGATGCGGTCATAGAAACTTATGGCGCTCTCGGCCTCGAGCACGCAGCTGTTTCCGAGTCGCGGTTGACCTTGGTTCCTGGCCAGTTCCAGCGAATTCAGCTCTCCGATTGGGGCGCCGAAATGCTGGGCGAGAGCGAACAGCAACGCGTCGTTCGCTGCTCCGGCAGAAGCGTTCGCTGAAGTCTGCTCCTCGCCTGAAGATCTGGTCTCTCCGGTCGACGTGTCAACAATGCGCCAAGACACCGACCTGAAATCCTTGTCGGACCCATATTTCAGATTGACCTGATATCCCTCATCATCCGGATTGGATGTTGTCGCCACGGCGTCAACTGTCCGCGTCTTGGCCTCGTCGGCGCTCGATATCGAGGCCAGCCGCAGCGTGCCGAAGCGTATCAGGGAGATAAGAAGATCATCCTCAAGCTGCTCCGCCTCGGCTTGGTCCGCGGGATTGCGGGCCGTGACAGAGAGCTTCACGAGCGGCTTGAGTGTCAATTGTCCAGATGTGTTTGAGGATGTGGCCAGTTGATTGACTGCCGCCAGAATGACGGCCAACAGCGCAATGCCGATGGCGAATTTCCCTATATTCGCTAAAAAAGTCGGTCGTTCGGGCCGGTGCGGTGGCTCTTCTACCATCTCAGGCGCGGAGACGTCCGCGTATGCGATCGGGCTGGCGATCTCTCTGTATGCATGTGACCTGGTGAATTCGGTGATGTAGTGCCCGCGTGGCAGGTGGATGCGGATCGGCAGATCGGCTCCATATGCCTCATAATATTGATCGAGTGACGCCCGGAGCCTCGTGGCCTCTATCCGCACGATCGGATCGATGTTGGCGTCGAAATCCGCAGATCTTCCAAAGACGTCGATGGCAATGGAATAGGCTTTCACGCCCTTGGATTCGCCCGTAAAGCTTTCGTTGGCGATGTAGCGCAGAAAGGCCCGGTTCCGATCGGTCAGCTTGAAACGCGGGTCGGCGAGCAGGCGCTCGAGTTCGGCTCTCGCTTCGTCCGCTGCGACCATGTCCGCACGTGCTTGTTCAGCATCACCGTTCAAGGCGCACCCCCCGCACGCAAGTTTGTATGCGTGTAGGACTATACTACTATTGCGATAGTTCGGAAGGGCTAAAATTTGCATGGTGAACGGATTTTATTCAGCTGGTCCGTTTTGGCACTGCTTTTCAGAGCCTCCAGGCCGCACATCGGCGGACGATCTCTTCCTCGATGTCGGCGCAAATGGTCTCGTATTCGTGTATCAGGCCACGCTGCGAAACCGGGTTCGATTGCAGGCCCGCGAGTGTCTCTATCGCATCCTCATAGGCTTCCGTGAGATCCCGAATCAGTTGATCCCGGCCGTGTATGATCTGAAGCTCGCCCCTTATTGCGGGCAGCCTGACCATCAAACGGAGAAGGCCTTTCGAGACGGGGACCCTAATCATCTCAGCGCTCGCGATCCTCCCTGAGTTTTCGCACATTGGCTTGCAGGTGGAGGTTTCGGGAATTGTAGACAGAAACTTTGTCGCAAAGCGAGTACGTTACGGTAACAATTTATCGCTCCGCCGCAGCTCTCCAAGCAGCTGTCGTCATGTAACTGTTACGTACGGTGCCCGGTCGGCCGTCTGAAACGAAGTCCCGCCAACTTTGTTCACCTGCCGCCTGTCACGCACCTCCCCGAGATCGCGCCCGAGGAAACAGTTGAGGAACGTGCGGATCAGGGCAATCGCCGCGAACGAGAAAATCGATGAGCACCGTCGCATGCTTGCTGGTGGTTGCAAGCGGCTTGCTCATTCGCCACCTCCAGTTCAGTCGCCGAACACCGTATTCCAGTCCCGCTTCATGCTGACTACGGTGATGCCGTAGTCGGTGGCCTTGTCGAGGGCTTCCGCAAGAGGGCTCAGCCTGAACTCCCGATCATACGCAACCTCTCGCTCACCGTCGTCATGGTGGATCAGCAGCGCCAAGCGCTGGCCCGGTCCCGATTTCGTGTAGCGCAGCATGGCGAGATCGCCGTCGGAATTGCCGAAAGCGAGGATCGGCTTCCGGCCGATATGCAGGCCGATATTGACGGGTTTCACGTCGCGGTCGTTGAAACTGGTGAGTTCCGCGGCCTTCATCAATACGGCATGGTCGCCTTGCAATTCATAGCGCAGACGGGCGCTTGAGCCGATGACCTTGTGGCGCTGGATGCCATAGGCATCCTCGGCAAAGGCGCGGATCAGGTCGATGCCGCCACCCGAAACGATGAAGGTCGTGAAGAGATTGCCGCGGAGAAAATCCAGCAGCTCGACTTGCGGCTGGTAGATGCATTGGGTGAAAGGCCGGTCGTATCTGGGATGCTTTGCAGTGGTAAGCCAGGCGACGGCGATCTCGTCGAACGCTTCCTCCGTCATGCCGGCATGGGTGGCAAAGGCGAGTTCCATCAGCCCTTGCTTTCCCAATTGATGCATTGTCGCATGATCGTGCTCGAGAAGCGCCTTGAACGGCTGGCGCTCGCGGATATCAGGATCCTTCTCGGCGAGCTGCTTTACGCGGTCGATGAGGAAGAAGACCTGCGGCTGCATTGGCTGCTCGCACCACAGCGTGCCATCATTGTCGAAGGTGGCGATGCGCTCCGACGGGGCCACGTAATCCGGTCCTTCCTCATCGGCAATTCGGGTCACGAAGTCGAGGACCGCGGATCTTGCCGGGCCGTCATTCCAGGAGGGTAGAACGGACATCGGTCATGCTCCGTGGCAGGGTGCGGCGGGCGATGGACGCCCGCCGCGTGGTCCTGGGAGGACATTGATTGGCGCCGCTGGCCGCTTCAGTCATTTTTCCCATGCCAGCGCCGGGCCAGGAGTTCATGCGGGGACCGTATTGTCTGCGATGCCGAGTTCGTCGAGACAGTCGAGCATTTGACCGACATTCCGGTCGTTTTGCATTAGGGCGCGAGGTGTCGCCAATTCACAGTACGTAACAGTTACGCCGGACGTAACAGGACGTAACATCCGGCGTCTGAAGCGCTACAGAAGGGGTGGCGAGGTCGGGCTGGATTCCCTCAGCCGCTACGGATCAGTTTCGTGAGTCTCGCCCCGGCCTCGGAATCGGGCAGGCCGAGGTCGCGGACGCTGTTCATGTGGTTTCGGCCGGTGAGGCTCAGCGTCGAGACCGGCAGGCCTTGCTCCTTGAGCAGGCTGGCGAATGCGTTCGCTTGATCGTGAAATGGCGGGGTCTCATCCGACCCCACAAGGATGTCGACCTGCGTCGCCGGATCGTGGCGATGGGTCATCGGCGTGAAGTCGGCGGCTTCGCGGTCGGTGATCCCAATCTCCGGCTGCAGGAATGACGATTGCAGCGGCTTGAGTTCGTAGAGTCCCCCGAGCAGCAAAGCTGCGCGAATGCCGGATGGAATGCCGGGTTCGTTGAACAGGAACGTCGAGAGATGCGCGCCGGCGGAGTGACCGCTGACGGTGAGCCGGACGGGATCGCCTCCGTGTTTGGCGATGTGATCGGCGACCCAGCGCCTGGCGCGCCTGACCTGCCCGACGATATCCGCCATGCGGACAGCGGGCATCAGAGCATAATCGACGATCACAGCAATCGCGCCGGCCCTGGTGATGGTGTCCGCGACATAGGAATAATCGCGTTTGGAGAACATCCGCCAATAACCGCCATGGATGAACATGTGGACAGGCAATCCAGCGCGCGGCCGGTCGGGAAAGAACAAGTCCACGGTTTCGGTCGCATCCGTGCCATAGGCCATGTCGGCGACCATCGGCAGCGTGGCGCGCGTGACTTCGCTGCGGCTGACGATCTCGCTGACAATCTCGTCGAAATCCGCGACATGGGCGCGAATGCGGAATGGATCAGTCTCCATCAACCGTCCTCAGAAACTGGCGGCGATGTATTTCGCCTCCATGAACTCGGCGATGCCGTGATGCTGGCCGCCCTCGCGGCCGAGGCCGCTCTGCTTGACGCCGCCGAACGGGGCGGCTGGGTCGGAGACAAGTCCACGATTGAGGGCGATCATGCCCGCCTCGACTTTCGATGCCACGCGCATGCCCCGCGCGAGATCGCGCGTGAAGATATAGGCGGCGAGGCCATATTCCGTGTCGTTGGCGCGGGCGATCACGTCTTCCTCACTCTCAAAACGGAAGACCGGCGCGACCGGTCCGAAAATCTCCTCGCGCGCCATTTCCACATCATCAGGCACTTCGGATAGCACGGTCGGCGGATAGAAGAAGCCCTTGCCATCCGGTATCGTGCCGCCGCACTGCACCTTGGCGCCGCGCAATGTTGCTTCTTCAACCAGCCGGCCGATCTTGGCGACCGCCTTGCGCGTGATCATCGGCCCGCATTCGGTTGCAGTGTCGGTGCCCGCTCCGACGACAAGGGCCGCCATGCGTTTGGTCAACCCTTCGACGAATGCATCATGGATGCCTGACTGGACATAGAGGCGGTTGGCGGCGGTGCAAGCTTCGCCCGCATTGCGCATCTTGGCGACCATGGCGCCGTCGAGCGCGACATCGAGATCGGCGTCATCGAAGACGATCAGCGGGGCATTGCCGCCGAGTTCCATCGAGCAGGAGATCACGTGTTTGGCCGCCTCGGCAAGCAACGTGCGGCCGACGCCGGTCGAGCCGGTGAAGGACAGCTTTCGCACGCGCGGATCGGCGAGCATGGCCGATGTGAGCGGGCCTGGGCTGGTCGTGGTCAGGACGTTGACAACGCCCGGCGGCACGCCCGCCTCCTGATAGATCGCGGCCAGAGCGTAGGCGGTCAGCGGTGTTTCCGTTGCGGGCTTCAGGATCACCGTGCAGCCGGCGGCGAGCGCCGGGGCGATCTTGCGCGTCGCCATCGCGGCGGGAAAATTCCACGGCGTGATCAGCACGCAGATGCCGATCGGCTGGTAATCGACCACGATGCGGTTGGTGCCTGATGGGGCGATGCCGAACTCGCCTGTTATGCGTACGGCCTCCTCGGCATTCCACCGGAAGAACTCGGCGGCGTAGGCGACTTCGCCTCGGGCGTCGCGCAGTGCCTTGCCGTTTTCCATCGAGATCAGCATGGCGAGCATTTCGGAGCGCTCGACCATCAGTTCATAACAGCGGCGCAGGATTTCCGACCGCTTGCGCGGCGCGGTTTCGCGCCAGCCCGGCGCGGCAAGGGCGGCGGCTTCGACGGCAGATGCCGCGTCCTCGAGGGTCGCATCCGGCACCGCGGCGATCACGGCCTCGGTCGAGGGATCGACGACCTCGATCTGTCGGCCATTGCTCGCCTGAACCCATCTGCCGCCGATATGGAGACCGTGCGAAAAGCTCTGGAAGTTCACCTCGTCATCCTCCTCGGGATCAATGCTCTGCTGGATCATGTTCATCGGTGTGCTTCTATCGGGTCACAGGGCGGCGGCAGCGAGGTCGCCGTCATAGGCGGCCTGGATCAGGCGACGCATGGCGGTGAGGTCGAACGGACGCGGGTTGTTCTTGATCAGCCGCTCGATGCCGATCGCCTGTTCGGCGGTCCAGTCGAGCTTGTCGGCGGCGAGGCCAAGTGCGGCGAGCGTCGGCGTGATGCCGATCGCGGCGAACAGGCGTGAGATTTCCCGGATCGTGGCCTCGGCCATCTCGTCGGCATTGCGGGCCTTGGCGTCGAGACCGAGTGCGACGCCGATCTCGGCCATCTCGTCGGTCGAGACGGAGCGATTGTAGTTCATGACATAGGGCATCATGGTCGCGACGCCGAGACCGTGCGGCGTATGGGTCAGCGCGCCCGCGGGATACTGGATCGCGTGGGCTGCCGCCGTTCCCGCCGTGCCGAATGCGCAACCTGCGGCGAGCGCACCCATCATTACATCCGCGCGGGCATCTTCGTCCGAGCCGTCCTTGCAGGCCTTTTCCAGGCTCCCGCCGAGCAGCTTGATGGCGAGCAGCGCGAAGTGATCGGTCAGGTCGCTCTTGCCGATGAACACGTGGTTCTGGGCAAGGCTGTGGTCGCCGCCGCGCCGTGCTGCCGTGAACGCCTCGATCGCATGTGTCAGGGCATCGGCACCGGCAATGGCAGTCAATCCGGACGGGCAGGTCATCGTCAATTCGGGATCGCAGATCGCAGCCGTGGCGATCAGGTATGGGCTGGAAATGCCGACTTTCAGGGTCCGGTCGGGATCTGAGATTACGGCGACGGGGGTTGCTTCAGAGCCGGTGCCGGCTGTCGTCGGCACGGCGATCAGCGGCAGGGTGGGGCCGGGCACCTTGAACTCGCCATAGTAATCCTGAAGCTTGCCGCGATGGGTGATCAGCAGCGCCGCGCATTTGGCCATGTCGAGGCAACTGCCGCCGCCGATGCCGATGACCATGTCGGGCTCGAAGGCCAATGCTTCCTCGACGCAGGCCGCGACCGTGTCGCGCGGCACATCCGGCAGAACCCGGTCGTGCACCAGCACATCGATGTCTGCCGCCTGCAGTGACGCGATGATCTCGGCAAAGATCGCCGTAGCGGCAAACCGCTCGTCCGTGCAGATCAAGGCCCGCGATCCAAGCTTCCTGGCGACGACGGGCAAAGCGTGGCGTTGTCCCTTGCCGAACAGGATTTCACGCGGGAGCCGCAGGGCAGCGAACAGGGTCATTTGCGATACCTTTGGACGTTCGAAATAAAATCGTATAGGATATATGATTGCATTGGCCGGAGCATCATGCTAGCGGTGGGTCATGTCAAGAGGCAAAAATATGCAGCATCCGGTTTCGTCGATACCCCGGGAGACAGTGGCTGGCAGTTCGCAGATCCAGCGGGCGAACAGCCTGTCAGGCGACGTCTACGATGCGATTTTCGCTCAGCTGATGTCGCTGAAAATTCCACCGGGCTCGCGGATCACCGTCGATGGCCTGGTGCGGGAATTCAATGTTTCGCAGACCCCGATCCGCGAGGCGCTCGGCCGGCTCGAGGGCGAAGGCCTCGTGGTCAAGCAGCATCTCATCGGCTACAGCGCCGCGCCGCAGATCACCCGGCGGCGGTTCGATGAACTCTATCAGATGCGTCTTCTGCTCGAGCCCGATGCCGCCGGAAGGGCGGCTGCCGTCATGGATGAGGAAAAGCTCGCCGTGCTGCGCGAAGCTGCAGGCGTGATGTTGCGCAAGGAGAGCACGGACGAGCGCATTCGCTATTCAACCTTCGCTCGCCAGGATGCGATATTCCACGACAGGATCATGGAATTCGCCGGCAACGAACTGATCCGGGAGACGGTCTCGTTCCAGCACACGCATTTCCACATATTCCGCCTGATGTTCCATTCGCGCGTGACGGAGGAGGCGCTCGACGAGCATGCGGCGCTTCTTGCCGCGTTCGAAAAAGGCGATGTCAGCGCGGCGCAGAAGGCGATGCACGATCACATCGAGCATTCACGCGACCGGTTGCTGCCGGCGTTCGACTAGCTAGCTGATTTCAGACATGAAAGCATGAGGAGGAGACCACATATGCCAGGCAAGAAAATATTGATGCTCACGGGTGATTTCACCGAGGAATACGAGATCTTCGTCTTCCAGCAGGCCATGGAAGCCGTCGGCCACAAGGTGCATGTCATCTGCCCCGACAAGAAGGCCGGCGACATCCTGCGCACCTCGCTGCATGATTTCGAGGGCGACCAGACCTATACCGAGAAACTCGGCCATAATTTCGTCATCAACAAGACGTTCTCCGACGCGGAAAAGAAGCTCGACCGCTATGACGCCGTCTATTGCGCCGGCGGCCGTGGTCCGGAATATATCCGCACCGACAAGCGCGTGCAGGCGATCGTCCGGCATTTTCACGAAGAGAAGAAGCCGATCTTCACCATCTGCCACGGCGTGCAGATTTTGATCGCGGTCGATGGCGTGGTGCGCGGCAAGAAGGTCGGAGCACTTGGCGCATGCGAGCCGGAAGTGACGCTCGCCGGCGGCACCTATATCGACCTTTCGCCGACCGATGCCTATGTCGATGGAACCATGGTTTCGGCCAAGGGCTGGACGGCACTGGCGGCCTTCATCCGCGAATGCCTGAAGGTGCTCGGCACGGAAATCCGTCATAACTGAGTGGAAAACAGAAATCCGGCGCGATCTGATCGCGCCGGATTTCCTTTGAAGACGACATGCCCCTCAGGCCGCCTTCTTCCAGCCGCTCTTGATATGCTTGAAGCCGTCGCGATAGACTTCCTCCGGGGTCTCGGAGAAATCCCGCCAGACCTTGGTTGCCGCCGCCAGATCCTTGAGCGAGCGGCCGAAGGCTTCGATCGTCAGCCAGTCGTCATAGCCGCTCCTGCGGATCGCCTTGAATGTCTCGGCCCAGGGGATGTTGCCCCGGCCCGGCACGCCGCGATCGTTCTCCGAAATATGGATATGGACGATCCGGTCGCGGTACTTGGTATAAGCGGCGATCGGGTCGGCTTCCTCGATATTGCAATGGAATGTGTCGTACATCGCCTTGATATTCGGGTGCCCGATCGCGTCGATATGGGCGGCGAGGTCGGCCATCGTATTGACCAGATAGCATTCGAAACGGTTGAGCGCCTCAAGCCCGATCGTCACGCCATGCTTGCCGGCATGATCGCCGATTGCCCGCTGTGAGGAGATGGAGCACTTGAGTTCGGCGGCAGTCGGGCCATTGCCGGAGAATTGACCGAGCGTCGAATGCAGCGGTCCGCTCAGCGTCCTGGCGCCCAGCGCCTCGGCGCAATCGATCGCCCATTTCATGTATTCCACGCCGCGCTTGCGGGTCGCGGTATCCGGTGAGATCAGGTTCATCGATGGATCGCCCATCGCCGAGACGGCGGTGCGTTCCAGCCCGATCCTGTCAAGGAGTGCGCCGAGCCGGCGATAGTCATCCGGATTTCCCTCGAAAATCGGTATTTCCACCCCGTCAAAGCCGGTCTGCTTGATGTCGACGAGCAGCTTCTCATGTTTCTTGGTGACTGATGTCGTCCACAAGAACATGCACATGCCGATCTTCATAGTCCCCTCCCAGGCGAATGGATAGTGGCGACAGCCGACTGCGCGATATCGCCAGTCTGGTCATACCAAATAGAAAAATCTGGTCAAGCCAGATGACACGTCGGTTGGGTGCCGATGTAAACGATTTCACTGACGGTTTCGCCGTAATTACTGAAAGATAAGGATAAATTTCGATTTGTGCTCGGTCTTGCGGAGAGGAGAGAATTGAGCTACAGCTTCAAAAAATATGAAGTGGCCGAACCAGATTGATCTGATTTGGCTTGGATGACAAGGACGCGGAGTTGCTGGAAGGTCCGCGACGCTTTTAAAGTCTGGGAGGACTTCATGCATCTTTCTACGCACAATTGGATGCGGGCAGAGCCGCTCGCGGTGACGCTGAAGCGCATCAAGAAATACGGCTATGAGAGCATCGAGATTTCGGGCGAGCCAACGCAGTATGATGTCAAGGAAACCCGCGCGCTGCTCAAGGAACATGGCATCCGCTGCTGGGGCGCGGTGACGTTGACGCTCGGCGAACGCAATCTCGCGGCCAAGGACGAAGGCCAGCGCGCCCGATCGGTGGATTACGTGAAGAGCGTGATCACCATGGTGAGTGAACTGGAAGGCGAGATCATCACGCTCGTGCCGGCGACCGTGGGCAAGGTCGTGCCGGATGGCACCGAGGAGGAAGAGTGGAAGTGGGTCGTCGATGCGACCAAGGAATGCTTCGCCCATGCCCAGAAGAAGGGCGTGCGGGTCGCGATCGAGCCGCTCAACCGCTTCGAGACCTATTTCTTCAATCGCGGCGACCAGGCGTTGGCGCTCGCCGAAGCCGTGCATCCGGATTGCGGCGTCTGCCTCGATGCTTTCCACCTCAATATCGAGGAGGAGAATATGTATGACGCCATCCGGCGGGCGGGCAAGCGGCTGTTCGATTTTCATGTCGCCGATAACAACCGGTTCGCGGCGGGTCTCGGGCATCTCGACTGGCCGAAGATCATCGGCACGCTCAAGGAGATCGGCTACGACGGCGCGGTCACCAACGAGTTCGTGGCGCCTGTGGATCGCACGCCCGCGGCCAAATACCCTGACATGGTCGAGCGCAACCCGGTCGATATTCCGCCGGAACAGCTCAAGTTCATCCAGGACCACGGATCGAGCCTGCTGACCGAGAAATTCTACGACGATCAGATGCGGATCACCGCCGAGACCATCCTTCCGCTGATCAAGTGAATTTCGCCGAGAGCGAGCCCTCGCAGGCGCTGCGAGGGAAGAGGATCCTAAATGCGTATCAAGACCGTGCAAGCCTGGTGGGTTCGCATTCCCATCGAAGCAAGTCGCCAACATCGCAGCGATTTCGGGCGGCTGACGACTTTCGATGCCGCGATCCTGCGTATCGAGACGGATGACGGTGTCGTCGGCTGGGGCGAGGGCAAGAATGCGGCCGGCAGCGCGGGAACCTATGCCGGTCTCGTGCACCTGCTCAATCATGAGGTTGCGCCGAAGTTGATCGGGCTCGACCCCACGAATATCACCGCGATCTGGGAGATGCTCTATAACGGCGTCCGCCATGAATCGGCGTCGAAGGCAGGGCATGCGATGCCGGAATTGTCCCGGCGGGGGCTTTCGGTGGCCGCGATCAGCGCTGTCGATATTGCGCTCTGGGACATTCTCGGAAAATCGCTCGGCGTGCCGGTCTGGACCTTGCTCGGGGGACGCAAGGCGGACCGGTTGCCGGCCTATGCCTCGGGCGGCTGGGAAAGTGCGGAGAAGATCGGCGACCAGCTGCAGTGCTATATCGCCGCCGGCGGGTTCAAATCCGTCAAGATGCGGGTCGGTGCCATGGATGGCGCGCCTCTCGTTTCGGCCGAACGTGTCAAGGCGGCGCGCAAGTCGCTCGGGCCGTCCGTTGAGCTCATGGTCGACGCGCATGGAACCTATACCGTCGCCGAAGCCAAGCGGTTTATCCAGCTGATCCATGATTGCGATCTCGCATGGTTCGAGGAGCCTGTGATCGCCGACGACAAGCCGGGCATGGCCGAAGTCCGCGCCTCGGGTAATGTGCCGATCGCGGCGGGCGAGAGTGAGGCGACGCGTTTCGCCTTCCGCGACCTTGCCATGCTGCGCGCCGCCGATATATTCCAGCCCGATCCGGCCTTCTGCGGCGGCATAACGGAAGCCATGCGCATCAGCACGATCGCCAGCGCCTTCAATCTCCGTTTCGCTCCGCATCTATGGGCCGGCGCGCCGTGTTTCTTCTCCGGCCTGCACCTGTGCGCGGCTTCCCCGGCAAGCTTCATCATCGAATATTCGCTCGGCGCGAACCCGATGATCCATGAACTCGTCGAGGAAACCGTATCGGTGAAGGATGGTATGATAGAGATCCCTGATAAACCTGGCCTGGGCTTTACGATCAATGAACGCGTTCTGGAGGCCCACGCGCAAAGACAGTGACGATGAAAGAAAACAGTCTCCTCTCGGATTTGGCCGCATACCTCTTCTCGAATTCGAGCGGCAACGGGCGCACGCCTTCGGAACGGGAACTGGCGGAGCATTTCAATGTCAGCCGCGGCCTGATCCGCGAGGCGCTGGCTATCCTGGAAGCGATGCGCATCGTCGAGCGGCGCGCCAAGTCGGGCATCTACCTCACCACCACCGAGGCAAGCGTCGATGCGATGGCGCTCTTTGCGCGGGCTGGCGTGCCGCTCGATCCGATCCTGATTTACGAGACGGTGGAACTGCGGAAGATCCACGAGATCAAGGCGGCCGAACTTGCTTGCGCGCGCGCGACTGAAGAGAATTATGCACGCCTGCGGGAAATCCTTGATCTCTCGGAAGCGAAGCTTGCCCAGGGCGAGGGGCTTGCCCGCGAAGACAGGGATTTCCATCTCGAGATCGTGCGGGCCACCAAGAACAGCGTTTTCTTCCGGGTGTGCAGCGTCTATTACGTCATGGGCGAGCAGCGGCTGCCGATCTACTTCGGCGATCTGGCTCGAAGCCGGCGCTCGCATGAGGAGCACCTGCGCATTTATGAAGCCCTGGTGGCGCGCGATGGAAATCTTGCCCAGGCGCTGATGAGCGCGCATCTTCAAGGAGCGGAAAGCTACTGGAAGGGCCTTATCGGCGGGCCTCCGATGCCAGAGTAGTTGACGACAGCAGCTTCTGGAGGGGCCATGCCGATCATCTTTTCCACCCATTCGCTTCATCCCGCCGCTGAGTCCAAGCTGAAGGGTGCGGGCGACCTGCGCATCGCCACTGCGCTCGATGGCGAGACCTTGTTGCGCGAGGGGCGGGGTGCCGATATCGTCATCGTTCGGGCGCCGATTCCGACGGCCTTCTTCTCCGACGCCCCGCAGTTGCGCGCCGCCGTGCGCCATGGCGCCGGCCTGGATATGATCCCCTATAATGACGCAACGGCGGCTGGCGTGCTGATCGCCAATGTGCCCGGCGTCAACGCGCCGACGGTCGCCGAGCATGTTTTCATGGTGACGCTCGCGCTGCTCAGGCAGTTTCGGCCGATGGACCACGACCTCAGGACCAAGGGCTGGGCGGCGGGCCGTGCCCATAGCGATCAGGCGATCGATCTCGGCGGCAGGGTTCTCGGCATCATCGGCATGGGCAATGTCGGTCAGGCGATCTACCGCATCGGCAAGCATGGCTTCGGCCTCGATGTCGTCGCCAACAGCCGGACGGCCGCAAGCCTTCCGAGCGACGTCCGTTTCCTCAGTGTCGATGATCTGGTTGCTACGGCGGATATCGTTGTTCTCTGCTGCCCGTTGACGCCGGAAACCACCGGGCTGATGAACAAAGATCGCATCGACCGGATGAAGCTGGGTGCGATCCTCGTCAACGTGTCACGCGGGCCCGTCGTGGATGACGACGCACTGATCGCGGCGCTCACCGAGGGCCGGATCCGTGGCGCGGCGCTGGATGTCTTCTCCACCCAGCCGCTGCCGCCCGACCATCCCTACCTGCAGCTCGACAATGTGATCGTGACGCCACATCTCGCCGGCATCACGGAGGAGAGCATGAAGCGCATGGGGCTGGGCGCGGCGCAAGAGGTCATCCGCATCCTGAATGGCGGGTTGCCCGTTAACCTCCGCAATCCCGAGGCCGTCGAGCACTACCGCCGCCGATTTGGTTGACGCGCCTCATTCTGAATATCGGCCTTACCACGGTATTCGCTTGTGGATTTGTTGCTCGGCAAAGGACTTGCTTCCTCTTCTCCCCAGCGGGGAGAAGGTGGCCGAAGGCCGGATGAGGGGGTGCGCGAAGCGCCAAAGCTGTGCCCGAAACCCCCTCATCGCCTCGCATTCGCTCGGCACTTCTCCCCGCTGGGGAGAAGAGGGCGCAAGCGTCGCCGCCGGTGTTTTCAAATGCGATTTCCCTGCGTTCTTACCCGGCATGCCGCAGGCTGACGCCATTGCCGCCATCGAAGAGCACGACCTTATCAGGGTTCCACGAAAAGCGCACCGCATCGTCGATCTTGACGTCCACCTGCGCCGGCACGGTCGCATGCAGATGCTGTGAGCCGGTCTTCAGGGTGACGATCTTCTCGACGCCGTGGTTTTCGATGTCATGCACCTTGGCCTCGCCAACGCCGCCGCTCTCCAGCACGACATCTTCTGGCCGGATGCCGAAGGTGAGGGGACGGCCATCGACCGGCTTTGCGTGGCCAGAACCGATCGGCAGTCGCAGTCCTTCGCTCGTCACCGCCAGGCCATCGGACAGCAGACCATTGATGAGGTTCATCGGCGGCGAGCCGACTGCCCGTGCCACGAAGGTGTTGACCGGGTTGGTGTAGATCTCCTGCGGCGTGCCCGTCTGCACAAGCTGGCCGTTGTTCAGTACGCCGATCTTGTCGCCCATCGACATCGCTTCGATCTGGTCGTGGGTGACGAAGAGGAAGGTTGCGCCGAGGTTCATCTGCAGGTTCTTGAGCTCGGTCCTGAGCGCCTCGCGCAGCTTGGCATCGAGCGCCGATAGCGGCTCGTCCATCAGGAAGACGCGCGGCTTGCGGACGATCGCGCGGCCGATCGAGACGCGCTGCATCTCACCACCGGAGAGCCGGTCGGTCTTGCGGTCGAGCAGATGCTCGATGCGGAGCGTTTTGGCGACGCGGTCCACCCGCTCCTTGATCTCGGCGGGCGGAACGCGCCGGATTGCGGGCTTGAGCGGAAATTCGAGGTTCTCACGCACCGTATAGCGTGGATAGAGCGAATATTGCTGCAGGACGAGTGCCACGTCACGCTCGGCCGGACCCCAGTCGGCCATGTCCTTGCCGTCGATCAGCACCGTGCCAGCCGTCGGCTTTTCCAGGCCGGCGACCAGGCGCAACGTCGTCGTCTTGCCGGCGCCGGTCTGTCCGAGCAGCACGAAGAATTCGCCGTCCGCGATCTGCAGGTTCAGGTCCTTGAGCGCGGTGTGGTTGCCGAAGGTCTTGGTAATGCCCTTGAGTTCGATATGCGCCATCAGAGTCTGATCCCCAGAGACATGCCAGTCGCCGTATTGAAGAAATGTGCCTGCGCCGGATCGATCCGTGCCCAGACCTCGGTGCCCGCCTGCGGCACGAAACCGCTCTTGGTGCGCGCGCGCAGCATCTGGTCGCCCAGCTTGAGGTCTACGATGTCATGGGAACCGAGGGGCTCGATGATATGCGCCTCGACGGGAATGAAGCCGTCGCGAGCCTCGCGCGATACGAGAACGCCCTCGGGGCGGACCCCGAGCGTGAGATTACCGTTCTCGGCCCTGGCCGCTGAAAGCGTGCCGGAAAGTGCGGACGGCAGTTCGAACCCGCGGCTGGCGCCACGCAGTTTGGCGCGCAGTTGTCCACCCTCGTCGGCGACGGTGGTCTCCGCCACGTTCATGACCGGGCTGCCGACGAACTGTGCGACGAACAAATTCGAGGGATGACTATAGACTTCCGACGGGCTGCCGATCTGCTGCAGCACGCCCTCATGCATGATGACGATACGGTCTGCGAGCGACATCGCCTCGACCTGGTCGTGCGTGACGTAGATCGTGGTCGAGCCCTGTTTGATGTGCAGCCGCTTGATTTCGGCGCGCATCTCCTCGCGGAGCTTCGCATCGAGCGCACCGATCGGTTCGTCCATCAGCATCGCCTTGGGACGGCGCACCAGCGCACGGCCGATGGCAACGCGCTGCATATCGCCACCCGAGAGAGCCGATGGTTTGCGCGACAGAAGATGCGAGATCTGCAAGGTCTTTGCGACGGCTCGCACCTCCTCGTCCATGCCGGCGCGGTCCCGCCGGGTTGCACGAAGCGGGAAAGCGATGTTCTCGTAGACGCTCATGTGCGGGTAGAGCGAGAAGGACTGGAACACGAAGGCGATATCGCGATCCGATGCCTTCAGATGCTGTACCGGCTGGCCGTCGATGAGGATGTCGCCCACGTCGATAGTTTCGAGCCCCGCGATGGCACGAAGCGTCGTGGTCTTGCCGCAGCCGGACTGGCCGAGAAGCACGATGAACTCGCCATCCGCAATTGACAGATTGAGGTCCTTGATGACCTGGACGGCGCCGAAATACTTTTCGATGCCGCGAAGTTCGATCTGCGTCATTGGCTGCCCTCGTCTGCCTGGCTTTCTTCGCGCGGTATCTTGATGACGACCGAGAAGCCGACCAATCCGATGAGGATGATCGTCAACCCGTAGCGATGCAGGGGTTCGATCCACGGCTGGCAGAGCGCGATGATGCCGAAGATCATCAGGAGTTCGAAGAAAGGCTCGAGATATTTCTGGTTGAAGGCCCGGAAGGTCATTTGCGAATGGCTCCGAAAGACATGCCCCTGAGCAGGTGGTTGCGCAACAGGAAGGTGAAGATGGCGACCGGCAGCAGGAACAGGAAGGTGCCGGATGCGATCACTGTCCAGTCCTGCAGGCCGGATCCCACCTGGCTCGGGATGAAGGGAGGCGCGGTCTGCGCGCGGCGGTTTGTCATGATCAGCGCGAAGGCATATTCGTTCCACGCAGTGATGAAGCAGAACACGGCGGTGGCGGCGATGCCGGTTGCGGCCTCCGGGATGACGATCTTGAAGAAGGCCTGCATGCGGGTATAGCCATCGACCAGCGCCGCTTCCTCGTATTCTTTCGGAATCTCATCGATGAAGCCTTTCATCAGCCAGACCGAGAAGGACAGGTTGAATGCCGTATAGAGGATGATAAGCCCCCAATGGGTGTCGTTGAGGCCGACGACGCGGTACATGAGGAACATCGGAATGGCCACCACGACGGGTGGCAGCATGCGCGTCGATAAGATGAAGAAGAGCAGGTCTGCCTCGCCTTTCACGCGAAAGCGCGAGAAGCCATAGGCGGTGAACGTTCCCATGCCGACCGCGAGAACAGTCGAAGTGATCGCCACGATCAGTGAGTTCATGAAACGGCTCGGATAGCCGGAAAGCTGGATCTCGCCCTTGCCGGACCGGGTGACTTTCTCGCCGCCATCGAAGACCAGCCGTTCCCACCAGGGCGCCGCCTCGTATTCCTCTGATGTGGGCTGCGTGCGAAGCTGCGACCGTTTGGTGAACAGCTTCACGAAGGGCGAAATCTCCGGCGTGAACATCACCGTCGGCGGAATGGTGGTCGAGAGGTTGCGTGGCTTGAATGCCGTCGAAGTGATCCAATAGATCGGCGCCAGGAAGATCAGCGTGATGACGAGTACCGATGCAATCGCCACCCGGTTCAGCGCGCGTTCGGAGCGGGTCGTGACTTGGGCCATTTCAGCGCTCCTTCACCTTGTTGAGATACTTCACGTAGATGTTGGTGATGGCGAGCACCATGATGAGCACGATATAGGCCAGCGCACAGGAGCGCCCGGTCTGCCATTCCTGGAAGGCCATCTTGTAGAGCCGGATCGAGATCACCTCGGTCGTCGGCTGGCTGGTCAGGATGTAGGCGAGGTCGAAGGTCTTGAACGCCTCCATGGTTCGGAAGATGATCGCGATCATCAGGATCGGCGCCACCAGCGGCAGCGTTATCCGAAAGAAGGTGTAGAAGGGGCCGGCCCTGTCGATCGCGGCGGCTTCATAGAGATGCTTCGGCACCGCCGACAGGCCGGCGAGCGACAGGAGCATGACGAAGGGGGACCACATCCAGATATCCGTCAGCGCCACGGCATAGAGCGCCATGTCGGGATTGGAGAGCCATTCGAAGGTTCCCAGGCCGAGCGCATAGTTTATGATGCCGAAGGACGGGTCATAGAGCAGCTTCCAGAACAGCCCCACCACCGCCATGGAGAGCATCATCGGCAGAAGCAGGAGTGTGGTGAGAAGCCCCTTGAACGGAATGTCGCGGTTGAGCAGCATGGCGGTGCCGAAGCCCACGATGACTTGTCCGGTCACCGATACGATGACGTACTTCGCCGTGATCGCGAAATTGTTCCAGATGAAGGGATCGCTCAGAAGTTCCCGATAGTTCTGCAGTCCGACGAAGTTCGCCGGGGCGTTCGATGATGCCCTGAAGTCGGTAAACGAGTATCCCAGCGAATAGATCAACGGAAAAATGTTGAAGATGATCAGAAACAGGATTGTAGGGATAATGAAAAGATTGCGAATTTTGATATCGCTCATCCCTCGCGCCGCAGCGCGGGTGCTCGCGTCGAGCGACGTCATGACAGCGGTGGCCAAAGCGCTATTCCTCCGACAGCCGGCGCATCATTGCGGAAGCGTTCAAGCTTCCTCTGCGCCCATTCTTCATGGTCGGCGCCGCGTTTTGTGACGCGGCGCCATTTGTATTTCAGATGTCAACTGGAGCGGAAAGACCCGCTCCGGCTTCCTGTCACTTGTTGCGGCCGTACTTCTGGAAGGTCGCATTCCAGTCGGCAGCGAGTGCATCGAGTGCCTCCTTTGCCGTACCTTGACCAGCTGTTACATAGGGATAGACGCGCTGGTTCATCTGGATCAGCAGTTCGGCATATTCCGGGGTCGCCCAGAAGTCCTTCACCTTGAACATGGTCTCGTAGAAAGCCTTGTTGTAGGGTGTGGCGTTCTGGAACTCAGGTGACTCCAGCACCTTGGCGCTGGCGGTATAGCCACCAAGCTCGGCCCAACGCTTCTGGGTCGAGTCCTTCACGAACCATTCGAGGAATTTCATCGCCTCTTCCTGGTTTTCGGAATAGGAGACGACCGAGATGCCCTGGCCGCCGAGCGCCGCGAACTGGGCGCCGCCCGGACCAGCCGGATTGGCGAAGAAGCCCGTATTCTTGGCGTTGGGATTGGACGCTTCGTTCACCAGCGCGGGGAAGAAGGCGAAGTAGTTCATGCTCATCGCCGCCAGGTTCTCGGTGATCGCCTGGTTGTCTTCGACGAAGAAGCTCTTTGCCCAGCCCGGAGGAGTGAAGCCATAGAGTTCACGATAGGCTTCGAGCGCCTTCACGTTCTGCTCGGAGTTGATGATGCCATCGACCTTGTAGCTGACATAATCGCCAAGCTCGCCGCCGTAGGAGAAGATCGCGTTCTCGACGCCCATGACCAATGCGTCATAGGAGTTGTCCGTGTAGATCGCGACGCCGTAGCGCTTCTGATCCGGACGATGGAAGAATTCGGCGGCGTCGCGCAGCTCTTTCCAGGTCTTCGGCGGAGCGAGATCGTAGCCGTACTTCGCCTTGAAGGCTTCCATTTCCTTGGGGTCTTCGAACCAGTCCTTGCGATAGGACCAGCCGACCGCATCGCCCTCGGCCGGGACCGACCAGTACTTGCCGGAAGCCGAGGGATATTCGGAATAGTATTTCACGGTGGCCGGAGCCATGACTTCAGTCAGCTTATGCTTGTTGAAGAAATCGGTCAGATCCACATAGTGGCCTGCCTCGGAGGCGGCGCCAATCCACTGGGAGTCGCCGACGACCATGTCGTAAGCGGAACCCTTGGCGTTGAATTCGGTGAATGCCTTGGTCTGGAAATCGGACCAGGGCGTGGTCTCGACAGTGACCTTGACCCCTGTTTCCTTCTCGTACTCGTTGACCAGTTCCTGGAGATAGTTGGCGGGGTCCCATTCGGCCCAGAAGATCGTCAATTCCGCCGCCTGTGCGTACGTGCCTTGTGCGATCAGCATGCTCATCCCGGCCAACAGGCCGGCTATCGTTCTGCGCATAGTTTTTCCTCCCAGATATGCACAACACCCGCCTACCCACGGGCAAAAAGTCCGACTCGACAATCCTTTCGGATATATCCAGCGGAAGCCCTCCTCGACTTCCGCTCACAGCTGGAGGGTTCAAGTCAACCGACCTACCAGTGATCGTCTGGTATTACCAAACCAAGAGAATGTCAAGAACTCTATGACTCTGTTTTCAAACGCGGAAATTCAGTCGATACTTACCTAATTGCCTCAGTAGCAAGGCATGTAGAGCCCATGACGGCCCATACTGGCGTCCTGATGTGACGGCCAGTGAAATCCGTCCTGGCATAACTGGTCTAACCAGATCTCGGGGCTTTGGCCGTGTCCATTCCCTCTGTTTCGTTGATTGCCGCATCTACAAGGGCGACTGCCGCCCACTCTGCCACGGCTTGCGCCTGCACGCCCGAAAGCCCCCAAATATCCTTTAGGACGACCAGGGTTTCGACGCCGAAGACGAGCGACAGGGCTTGTGCCAGACGCTCTCGGGCCGGTTCCGCAAGCTTGTTTTCCAGTGGCGAGGTCGCATCGCGCAGGAGATCGATGCGATGTCCGCGGGTGAATTGCGGCTCGCTGCCCAGTGTGCCCGCCTGACGCTGCGACCACTGTTCGATGGAGAGCTTGAGCGCCGCCTTGAAGGTGGCCTCGAATTCGTCGATCCGCGGCAATGCAGTGGCCAACAAATCCTTGATGCGTACTCGGGCGTCAGTCTCGCCAGATTTCCACTTCAATATAGGTCCCAGCGCCTCATCCACCACCGCATGCACGAGTGCGGCCTGGCTCGGGAAATAGCGATAGGCTGTCGCCCGCGAGACTTCCGCCGCCTCTGCCACCTCGGTCACCGATGGGGTGATGCCGGATTGCATGAGGCGGATAGCTGTTTCCAGCATTAGCCGCCGTGTTCGCGCCCGGGGGCCGCGCTCGCTGATCGGCTTCATTTCGATTTGTTGACCTGAGACCTGCATATCGATATGATACGGCCGTCTCTAAAATTTTCAAGGTCCAAATCAACGCCTTGCATGCATGGTTCCGGGAGGGGGCATGGGTTACGTCTACGTCGTTGGCACCGCCGACACGAAGGGAGAGGAGCTTGCCTATCTCGCCGACCGCATCAGGGCGGCTGGCGGTTCCATTCGCGTGCTTGATGTCGGAACACGCGCGGCGACGATCACCACCGATGTGACGGCAGCGGAGATCGCCGCATTTCATCCGTTGGGGGCAGGCGCCGTTCTCGGAACGGACGATCGCGGAACCGCGGTCGCTGCCATGGCAGAGGCCTTCCGCCGCTTCGTGCTGGCGCAGGGCGATATAGCGGGCATGATTGGCATCGGCGGCGGGGGCGGCACGTCCATCATCACATCCGGCATGCGCGAGCTTCCTCTGGGCGTGCCGAAGATCATGGTCTCGACGCTCGCCTCAGGTGATGTCGCGCCCTATGTCGATGTCTCCGATATCATGATGATGCCTGCTGTGACCGATATGGCC
This sequence comes from Rhizobium sp. LjRoot254, assembly GCF_964254105.1. Taxonomy (NCBI): domain Bacteria; kingdom Pseudomonadati; phylum Pseudomonadota; class Alphaproteobacteria; order Hyphomicrobiales; family Rhizobiaceae; genus Rhizobium; species Rhizobium sp. LjRoot254. Next base: position 1,337,099 of record NZ_CAXUSM020000001.1, read on the forward strand.
GGGCTCAACCGCCTCAGCCGCGTCATCCTGCACAATGCCGCGCAGGGGATTGCCGCGATGGCGAGCAAGCCGCCAACGCCAAGTGAGTCCAAGCCAGCCTTGGGTCTGACCATGTTCGGGGTGACCACGACATGCGTCACCACGGTCGTCGATTATCTCAAGGCTGACTACGATTGCATGGTGTTCCATGCGACGGGCACGGGCGGCCGCTCCATGGAGAAGCTTGTTGACAGCGGCCTGCTTGAGGGCGTGCTGGATGTAACGACGACAGAGGTCTGCGACCTGCTGTTCGGCGGCGTGCTGCCGGCGACCGAGGATCGTTTCGGCGCGATTGCGCGGACGGGGCTGCCGTGTGTCGTTTCGGTCGGCGCGCTCGACATGGTCAATTTCTGGGCGCCGGAAACCGTGCCGGAGCGCTATGCCGGCCGGCTTTTCTACCGGCACAATTCCAACGTCACGCTGATGCGCACGACACCAGAGGAATGCGATGCCATCGGTCGCTGGATCGGCGCGAAGCTCAATCTGTGCCGTGGCCCGGTCCGCCTGCTGATCCCGGAGAAGGGCGTTTCCGCCCTGGATAGCGAGGGTGGCCAGTTTTTCGACCCGGCGGCGGATGCGGCGCTTTTCTCAGCGCTTGAGGCAACGGTCGAGATCACGGCCGACCGCCGCATTCAGCGCCTGCCATATCACATCAACGATCCCGAATTCGCAGACGGTCTTGTCGCCGCGTATTGCGAAATCGCCAACACCCAAGAAAGATGAACAGACATGCCTGCGATCCCCCGCAAAGCCATTCTCGAAAAATTTCATGCCATGATCGCCGCGGGAAAGCCGATCGTCGGTGGCGGGGCGGGCACCGGCCTCTCGGCCAAGGCAGAGGAAGCGGGAGGCATCGACCTGATCATCATCTATAATTCCGGGCGCTATCGCATGGCGGGGCGCGGCTCGGCGGCGGGGTTGCTCGCCTATGGCAATGCCAACCAGATCGTCAAGGAAATGGCGGTGGAAGTGCTTCCGGTGGTCAAGAAGACGCCGGTTCTGGCGGGTGTGAACGGCACCGATCCCTTCGTGTTGATGCCGCAATTCCTGGCCGAACTGCGGGCGATGGGCTTTTCCGGTGTTCAGAACTTCCCGACCATCGGCCTGTTCGACGGCCAGATGCGTCAAAGTTTCGAAGAGACCGGAATGAGCTATAGTCTCGAAGTCGACATGATCGCCGAGGCGCACCGGCTCGATCTGCTGACCACGCCCTATGTGTTCAATGCCGATGAAGCCGTTGCGATGACAAAGGCCGGCGCTGACATTATCGTCGCGCACATGGGTGTTACGACCGGCGGCTCGATCGGTGCCACGTCGGCCAAGTCGCTCGACGATTGCGTCGGTGAGATTGCGGCGATTGCGGCGGCGGCCCGTTCGGTGCGCCGCGACGTGATCGTGCTCTGCCACGGCGGCCCGATCTCGATGCCAGACGACGCACGCTATATTCTCGAGCGCTGCGCCGACTGCAACGGGTTCTACGGCGCGAGTTCCATGGAGCGCCTACCGGCCGAGGCGGCGATCCGCAGGCAGACCGAAGATTTCAAGGGATTGGCCATCGGCAAGATGGCTTGAGGCAATCAAGAATTCGTGGAGGCGATGATATGAAGGATCTGTTTCTCTATCCGAAAGACGTCGACAGCTTCGGTTTCGATTGGGGTCGGCTGGCGCTGACCGTGGCGCCGGAGGTGAATGGCGCGTCGCGGTTTTCCGGCGGCGTGGTCGATCTGCCGAGCGGGCAAGGCCATTCCCGCCATAATCATCCTGGCGCCGAAGAGATCATCTTCGTCATTTCGGGCGAGGGTGAGCAGATGGTCGAGGACGAGAGCGGCAATCCGATGACCCGCAAGGTGGGTCCGGGCTGCACCGTCTACGTTCCCGAGAGCCGTTTCCATTCGACCAGGAATACCGGTGCGGGACCGATGCAGCTTTTTGTCGTATATTCGCCGGCAGGCCCCGAACTGGGCTTGCGCGAACTGCCGGATTTCCGCCTCATTCCAGCGGGTCAATGAGGCGATAGTCGAGACGCGATTTGGGAGGATCGACATGAATATCAACGCGGGACAGACGATAGCCATAGAGCCGCCCTTCGATGCCGCGCGGCTCGACAGGCTGATGGAGGAGGCGGGCATCGACGTGCTGCTCGCGACCTCCAAGCACAACACGCAATATCTGCTCGGCGGCTACAAGTTCATCTTCTTTGCCGCGATGGATGCGATCGGGCACAGCCGCTACCTGCCGATCGTGGTCTATGAGAAGGGTGCTCCGGATCATTCCGCCTATGTCGGCAACAAGATGGAGGGCTCCGAGCATCACAACAACCCGTTCTGGACACCCAATGTCCATGCCGCGACCTGGGGCACGCTCGATGCCGCAGCGCTGGCGGTCGAACACATCAAGAAGATCGGCAAATCAGGCGCGCGGATCGGCATAGAGCCGGGCTTCCTGCCATCCGACGCGCGCGATTTCATCGGCTCGCATCTCGACGGCGCACGGTTTGTCGATGCGACCCATGCGCTTGAGCGGCTTCGTTCGATCAAAACGCCGGCGGAGCTGGAGAAGCTGAGGCTCGCGTCCGAGCTGATCACCGATTCCATGCTGGCGACGATCGCCGTCGCGCGCGAAGGCACGACCAAGGGCGAGATCATCGAACATCTGCGCCGGGAAGAGACTAATCGCGGTCTTCATTTCGAATATTGCCTGCTGACGCTGGGTTCGAGCCATAACCGTGCCCGGTCGCCGCAGGCCTGGGCCAAGGGCGAGATCCTGTCGATCGATTCCGGCGGCAATTACCACGGCTATATCGGCGATCTCTGCCGCATGGGTGTGCTGGGCGAACCCGACGCGGAGCTGCAGGACCTGCTGGCGGAAGTCGATGCGATCCAGCAGGCGGCGTTTTCGAAAGTCAAAGCCGGTGCTCCCGGCACAGAGATGATCGAGGCGGCGGAGACGCTGCTGAAGAAGTCGCCCTCGGTCGCCTTCACCGATTTCTTCTGCCACGGCATGGGCCTCATTACGCATGAAGCGCCGTTCCTGATGACCAACCATCCCGTTGCCTATGAGGGCATTGACGGCGACAGGCCGCTCGAGGTCGGCATGGTCATTTCGGTGGAAACAACGATGCTGCATCCCAAGCGAGGCTTCATCAAGCTCGAGGATACGCTGACGATCAAGGAAGGCGGCTACGAGATGTTCGGCGAACGCGGCCGCGGCTGGAATCGCGGCGGCGTCTGAGGTCCGCGGAACCCTGTGGGAAGGTCGCTTCTGGCAAACTATATCTTGACTTCTGATACATACCGGGAATGATGGATCAAAAGCCGGGAGGATTGCATGGCGGAGATTACGCTCAACAACGTGTCGAAGAGTTTTGGCAGCGTCAATGTCATCGATGACATTTCGTTTGCCGTGAATCCCGGCGAGTTGATGGTGTTTCTCGGGCCGTCGGGTTCCGGAAAATCGACGCTTCTGCGCATGATCGCCGGACTTGAAACGATCGATGGCGGCACGCTGACGATCGATGGCAAGCGCAGCGAAAATCTCGCGCCGGGCCAGCGTAACGTTGCCATGGTGTTCCAGAACTACGCGCTCTATCCGCATATGACCGTGCAGGAGAACATGGCCTTCGGCCTCCGCAATATCGGGATGGCGGAGAAGGATATCGACGCCCGCGTCAGCGAAGCTGCCCGCATGCTTGAAATGGAAGCATTGCTGAAGCGGCGCCCGGCCCAGCTTTCCGGTGGCCAGCGCCAGCGTGTCGCGATCGGCCGTGCTATCGTCAAGGAACCGAAGGCGTTCCTGTTCGACGAGCCTTTGTCCAACCTCGATGCGGCGCTTCGCGTGCGCACGCGTGTTGAGCTCGCCCAGCTTCATTTGCGCATGAAGGCGACGATGATCTATGTCACCCATGACCAGACCGAGGCAATGACGCTGGCCGATCGCATCGTGGTGCTGAACAATTGCAGGATCGAGCAGATTGGGACGCCGATGGAGGTATATCTCCGACCCGCCTCCCGATTCGTCGCGGGTTTCGTCGGCAGCCCCGGCATGAATTTCCCCAAGGCCGAAGTCTCGGGTACCGGAAGAGCCAGCGTGAAACTGGCGGGTAGCAATGCATTCGAGATCGATATCGCAAACCCAGGTCCCGGCACCTATGAACTCGGGATACGGCCCGAGGCGGTTCGTGTCGTGTCAGGTGGTGCCACCGCAGTGGCGACCGCCACGGCCACGGCCGGCGTGGTCGAGCGGCTGGGCGAGCGGACGCTGGTGTATTGCACGCTGGAGGATGGCTCCGAATTGATCGCGCAGGATAACGGCCGCTCGACGGTCCAGACCGGCGACACGGTGACGCTCAGCTTCGACACCTCGGCGGTCCATCTCTTCGACAGCGACGGCAAGGCCTATCACGCCCAGTCGAAGGACTGAGGGTAGGGCGCCCGCCCTAGCCTTTGATACCCGCCGAGAGCGTGATCGCCTGGGTCACGCGCCGCTGAAAGATCAGGTAAGCGAGCGCGACCGGCATGCCGGCCAGCACCGCGGCGGCGAGTTGTCGTGCGTAGGAAAGGCCGAAGGCGTCGTTCACCTGGGTGATGCCGACGGTGATGGTCATCATATTGGTCTTGGTGACCGCCAGGAATGGCCAGAGGAAGGCGTTCCAGGCCCAGATGAAGCAGACGATCGACAGCGCCGCCGTCACACCCCAGTTCATCGGAATGTAGACCCGCGTCAGGATGCGCCATTCCGACGCGTTGTCCATCACGGCCGCCTCCCTGAAGTCCTTCGGCACACTGTCGAAGAACTGCTTGTAGACGATGATGATGACCGGATGGATGAGCTGCGGCAGCACAATGCCGGCCCATGTGTTGAGCAGGCCAAGGCTGGCGACCAGTTCGAAATGGTTGACGATCAGGGTTTGCAGCGGAACCATGAAGCTCGCCAGGATCAGCCACCAGAGCGCATTGCGGAACGGGAAGTGGAGCTGCGAGATCGCATAGCCGCAAAGGAGCGACGAACCGACGGTCAGGACTGTCACGGCCAAGGCCACCACGACCGAATTTATGTACCAGCGGCCGATTTCCGTCTTGGTCAGCGCGAAGATGTAATGCGAGAAAGTCAGCGTATCCGGCCAGAGTTCGACATAGGGCCTGATCACTTCATCCTCGGGCTTCAGCGACGAGACCACGCCCCAATAGAGGGGAAACGCCCAGAGCACGGCGCAGATGACCGTGAGAAGCGTGATGATCAGGCCGGCGACGTTGAGGCGGCGGGCGGTGACTGCGTTCATCGGTTGCGCCCTCCGGAGAGCCGGGTCAGCTGGAAATTGAGGACCGAGACGACGATCACCATGAAGAACAGCACGACCGCGATGGCCGCCGCGCGTCCGCCCTGGTCGGACTGGAACGCACGTTGGAAGATATAATAGACGAGGACGAGATTGTCGTTCACCCGCCCCCCGACCGAGAACAGATAGACCTGATCGAATATCTTGAGCTGCAGGATCAGCTGGATCGTCAGAACGAGCGCTGTGATCGGCCACATCAAGGGCCAGGTGATGCGGCGGAAGGCCGGCCAGATGCCGGCATTGTCGAGCGCCGCAGCCTCATAGATCTCGACCGGTATGGCGCGCAGGCCGGCCAGGAAAAGCAGAATGGAAAAGCCGGCCGTCCACCAGATCGTCACGACCGCCACGGCCGGCATGAACCAGGTCGTCGACTTGAACACCGGCACGCGGGGAATGCCGAACAGATCGAAGACGTGCATCGCAACGCCGAACTGAAGGTTCAGCGTCCAGTCCCAGATGTAATAGACGACGGAGACCGGCAGGATATAGGGCAGGAAGAACAGCGACAAGACCAGCGCCTGTATCCTGCCCGCGAGGCGGTTGACGCCGAGCGCAATGCCAAAGGCGACAAGTGTGCCGGGCACGACGGTCAGCAGCACGAAATAGGCGGTGTTCCAGAACGACGTATTGAACTTCCGGTCACCGATCAGACGCGTGTAATTCTCGACACCGACAAAGGAGCCCTCGCCGATAAGCGGAGCGTCGGTGAAGCTGATGATGAAAAGCTTGACCAGCGGATAGATGAAGACGAGCCCATAGATGGCGACGAAGGGCGCGATGAGGACGAATGCGACAAGAGCTTCGCTCTGTCTGTTCCTGAGCATGGCCTATGGGTCTCCCGGCATCCAAGAAGTAGGCCGGGCCGTCTCTCGACGACCCGGCAATCAGATCGGATCAAAGATCGTCCAATCCGGCCTTGATTTCCTCAACGGCCTTGGCCGGCTCCATTTCGCCGTTCAGGGTCGGGACGAAGAAATTCGACATCACATCGAACATCGGACCGGCAATGCCTGCAAGAGGCGATTTGGGGTCGAAGATCATGTTGGATGTCAGCACCGAATAGGTGGCATTCGGTTGCATCGCCTTGTACTCGGCAGTCGCAGTGACCGGCCCATAGGCAGGGATATGGCCTGCCGTCGCCCAGAAGAGCGAGTTCTTATCCATCCAGCTGATGACCTCCAGCACGGCCGCGCGCTTCTCCGGCGTCATGTCCTTGCCCTTGTTGGCGGGAATGGCGAAGGTGTGGCTATCCGCGTACGTTGAGGGATGGTTGAAGATGACGGGCAGTTCCACGGCGCCCCATTCGAACAGCTTGCCGTCCTTCTTGAGGTCGGTCATCGTGGGTACTTCCCAGACGCCGTTGATCATCATCGCCGCTTCACCCGAGGTGAACAGCGCCACCGTCGCAGGATAGTCAGTATAGGTCGACTGCAGCCCTTCCTTCGTCCATTCCTGCAGCACGGCAAGCGCGTTTTCGAGCTTCTTGGCGTTGTCACCGACAAGGAACTTGCCGTCGGTCATCAGTTCCCCGTCCTGCTGACCCATCAGCGAATAGACGGTGCGGAACATGAAGTTGCCGTCGGCGGTCACCGAGCCGAGCGGGAATTTTACGCCGGCTGCTTTCAGAGCCTTGAGCGTATCGGTGAAGGCCTGGCGCGATTCCATGCCCTTCGGCTTGCCGTCGTCGGTCAGCAGGCCGGCCTTCTTGAGGATGTCCTTGTTATAATAAAGCACGATGGGATGGGTATCGAACGGCACGGCATATTGCTTGCCATCGACCGTTACTGCGTCCCAGGTGGCCGTTGCATAATCGGCCTTGGTGATGCCCATCGTCTTCCAGTCGTCCGCCGTGATTTCCTGCACGACGCCTTGCTTCACCGCCAGCGGCAGCCGGCTGGCATGATAGGTCATCATGTCGGGAGCTTCGCCGACAGCCGCCGAGGTCTGCACCTTGGCGTAGAAGGGGGTGCCCCATTCCAGCGTCGTCGCGTCGATCTTGATCTTGCCCTGGTGTTGGGCGTTGAAGTCGGAAAGCAACTGCTTCATCCGGACGCCGTCACCGCCGCTGAGGAAGTCCCACCACACGACGGTTTCCTCGGCATGCGCGGAGGATGCGAACAACCCCGCAGCCAAAGCCATGCACTTCGCCAAAGTCATAAGTCTCGGCATCTGTATTCTCCTCCCATGTGTTATACGGCCTCCCGCCGCAACGTGGATATTGATCTACAAGCGTACTCTGATCATCGAGTAGGAATAGGGCGGCACGGTTACCTGTACCGCATTGTTGCTGAGGACCGCGTCAGACGTGCTGACAGGCTTCACATTGTCCGGGTTCTCCTTGGTGTTTTTGGCCTCCAGGTCCTGATGCTTGATCAAGGTATGCTCGACCGATTTGGCCGCCCCGAACCCTTCGAGCGAGATGTCGACCGCCATCGGCTCGCTGCCGTGCCGGTTGATCGCGAAGAAGGTGAGGGTTCCGGCGTCGCCATCATGCACGCCCGATATGTCGAGATAAGAGACATTGGGCGCCACGTTCGACGCGTAGCCGGCGCAGGTCACGTCGAGAGAAAGGGCAGTGCCGCGGCCATAAAGCGAGGCGAACTTGAAGGGATAATAGATCGTCTGCCGCCAGGCAGCACCCCCCGGCGCCGTCATGATCGGGGCGATGACGTTGACCAACTGGGCGATGCAGGCAATGCGCACGACATCGGACCGGCGGATGAAGGTGTTCAGAATGCAGCCGACCTGCAGCACATCCTCGAAATTGTAGATGTCTTCCAGCAGCACTGGCGCATGCGGCCAGTCCCATTCCTTCATGCGCTTGGAATCGTTGCGGCGCTCGTGATACCAGACGTTCCACTCGTCGAAGGAGATCTTGACGTCCTTCTTGGAACGCTTCTTCGCCTTGACGTAGTCGATCACGCCGCCGACGGTGCCGATGTAGCGATCTAGCTTCTCGGGCAAAGCCAGGAACTCGGCGGTGTTCTTCTCGTAGTTCTCGAAATACATATGAAGCGAGATGTAGTCGACCTGTTCGTAGGTCTCCTCCAGAACCGTCGCTTCCCATTGCGGATAGGACGGCATTTCCGAATGCGACGAACCGCATACGATGAGTTCGAGCTTGTCGTCGAAGGCACGCATGGCCTTGGCGGTCTCGTTGGCGAGGTGTCCATATTCGGCGGCCGTCTTGTGGCCGACCTGCCAGGGGCCGTCCATCTCGTTGCCGAGGCACCAGAGCCTGACATCCCAGGGCTCGGCACGGCCGTTCTTCTTGCGAAGGTCCGACCAGTAGGTCCCGCCGGGATGGTTGGTATATTCGACGAAGCTGCGGGCCGAATCGAGGCCGCGCGAGCCGAGATTGACCGCCAGCATCATTTCCGTGTTGGCCGCTTCGGCCCATGTGGCGAATTCGTGGATGCCGACATGATTTGATTCCGACGTGCGCCAGGCGAGATCGAGGCGGGTCGGGCGCTGATCCTTAGGCCCGATGCCATCTTCCCAATTGTAGGCGGACACGAAGTTGCCGCCGGGATAGCGGCAGACAGGAGTATTCAGTTCCCGAACCAGATCCAGAACATCGCCGCGCATGCCGTTTGCGTCGGCGGTCGAATGACCGGGTTCATATATGCCGGTATAGACGGCGCGCCCGAGATGCTCGAGAAACGAACCGTAGAGCCTTTTATCGATGTCGGCGATCGTATAGCGTGCGTGTGCCGTGACCCGAGCTTCCATGTTCCTCCCCAGAAAGCCTTTGTACCTGATATTCCGGTACATATCCATTTGTATGACATTATAAGCGCGAGGAAATGCGCTCCGTCAAGTGCTTTATCCACGGATAGCGATAATCTGGAAGAATGGGGATAAGTTGAATACCGGAAAATCCGATATGAATGGTGCCCCACTGTCCTGCGCGGGGGCTAGGATGATACCCCGCAGCAAAACGATAACCACCGGGTTTGGTCCTCAGACGCAAACCCGGCGGCATTTGGGCAGGTGTTCAACGTTCACTGGTTGGCGTCAACTTCCTTGTAGGCCTTGTCGAGATAGCTGGTATCGATCCAGGTGTCGTAGTCGACCGCGCCCTTGAGCAGCTTGGCTTCCTTCATGAATGCTTCCTCTTCCTTCAGCGCCTTCAGCGCCTCGGGCGTGATCCTGGGATCCTGATAGAACTTGCCGCCTTCATAGGTCGAGCGGACGGATTTTTCCGATGTCTTGGTTTCCTCGACGAAAATCTTGATCGTGTCTTCCGGATTGGCGTCGGCCCAGCGCGCGAGCTGGATATCGACCTTCAGCAGGCGCTTGATGATATCAGGATATTTCCTGGCATATTCGCCATTGACCGAGATGATGTAGGGCGCCGACCACTCGGGATATTTGTTGCTGTCGAGAAGGACGCGCGCCTGGCCGCTTTCGATCAGCTTGGAGGTCGAGCTGTCGGATTCGACAATGGCATCGACATCGCCCCGGATCAGTGCCGGGCCGGATGCGGCAAAATCGAGATTGAGCGAATCGACGTCATCGGTCGTCAGGTTGACCAGCTTGAGCGCCTTGGAAAACACCGAATGGCGCACCGTGCCGGGCAGGTAGGCGACCTTCTTGCCCTTGAGATCCACAAGCGTCTTGATCGGCGAATCCTTCAGCACGATGATCGTGGTCGAGGAATTCTTGGTGAAGCTCGACAGGCCGACGGCGTTGACATCGGCACCCTTGGCGGCGGCGCGAAGGGCGGGATTATTGCCGGTATAGGTCACTTCGATCGCGCCAGTCGCCAGCGCGGTCAGTGCCTCGCCGCCGCCATTGGTGAAGGCGACGAGCTCGACCTTGATGCCGTCCTTGGCGAATTCTTTCTCGAAGGCGCCATTGTGGCGAGCGAGGACGAACTTCAGGTGGCCGGGCGCGGTGGTGCCGATGCGGAGTACTTCGGGTTTGTCCTCCGCGTGAGCGACAGCGCTGAACGCGGCGATGCCGAGGGCTGCGGCGGCAATGCCCTTGATCACGCTCCGGCGGAGCAATGTGAGAGTCTTTGTCATGGGTTGGGATCCTTTGTTGAACTTAATGTGCAGCGTCGTGGGTGTCAGTGGGTCACGCTGTCGGACGGGCCTTTCCAGCTCGTGGCCCAGCGCTCGAACCAGACGAGCAGGTAATTCACGAAGAGGCCGATTATGGTCATTGTCAGGATGCCGGCATACATGTCGGCGGTCTCCATCATCAGCTGTGACTGCTGGATCAGGTAACCGAGGCCGGATTTCGCGGCGAGCATCTCGGCGCCGATCACGGCAAAGATCGAGGCCTTCACGGCAAGACGCGCGCCGGCGACGATGTGGGGAATACTCGACGGCAGGATCACCTTGCGGAAGAGATCGAGGTCGGACGTGCCCATGGAGCGCGCCGCCTTGAGCAGCAGCGGATCGACGGATTTCACGCCGGAGATCGTGTTGATCAGCAGGAAAAAGATCGAGGAATAGAAGGTGATGGCGATCTTGGATTCCTCGCCGATGCCGAGCAGCAGGATGAAGACCGGCAGAAGCGCGAATTGCGATGTGTTGCGCAGTGTCTGGACGAGTAGGTCGGACACTTTCTCGAAAGTGCTGTAGCGTCCCATCAGGAAGCCGAGCGGAATGGCGACGATGACCGCAAGGCCGAAGCCGATGAAGGCGCGTTGCAGGCTGATGCCGATATTGGCCGTCAGCGTGCCATCGAGCAGCATCGCCCACCAGGCGACTATCACTTCAGAGAGCGGCGGAAAGAACAGCGAGTTGAGCCAGCCGAGGCGTGGCGCGACCTCCCAGAGCAGGAAGAACAGAGCCAGCAGAGGCAGGCCATAGCCGGTCGTACCGAGCTGGAAGGGACGGCGCGCGGATTTTGCTGGTGTTGTGGGCTTGGCGACGGGCGCTGTCCGCGCTGACGGCAACGTCCGCGAATTCTCTCGCGGGCGGGCAGTGATGCCGGGCACGAAGCCGGTCTTGTCGGTGACGTAGGCCATGATGTTTCCCTCGATGATCAGGCGGCGTAGGCGGGCGACAGCGCCCAGTCCTTCTGTGCCTTGTTCACTTCGTCGCGGAGCGCCTCCCAGACGCGGCCGCGGTGATTGTTGAATTCCGTGCTGGAACGGATGTCGCCGTCGCGCGGACGCGGCAGGTCGATATCGATGATCTCCTTCACCCGGCCGGGACGGGCCGTCATGACGACGATGCGGTCGGCGAGGTAGATCGCCTCGTCGATCGAGTGGGTCACGAATACTACGGTGGTGTTGATCTTCTCCCAGATGCGGAGGAGTTCGGTCTGGAGGATTTCACGGGTCTGGGCGTCGAGCGCTGCGAAGGGCTCGTCCATCAGCAGCACTTCCGGATCGGTCGAAAGCGCCCGGGCGATTGCCACGCGCTGCTGCATGCCGCCCGAGAGCTGGTTGGGGTAGCGATCCTCGAAGCCGGAGAGCCCAAAGAGCGACAGGAAATAGCGCGCCTTGTCGCTGCGCTCCTTCTTCGGCACGCCGCGCACTTCGAGTGCATATTCGATGTTGTCGAGCGCGGTGCGCCAGGGAAACAGCGCATATTGCTGGAACACATAGCCGGTCTTGGAATCCGGCTTGACGATGTGCTTGCCGTCGATCTTCACCACGCCCTGCGAGGCATCGGTCAGGCCGCCGATGATGTCGAGAAGCACCGATTTTCCGCTGCCGCTCGGGCCGACAAGTGTGATGAACTCGCCCTTGCGGATGGTCAGGTCGACGCCGTTGAGCACGGTGATCGCGTTGGTGTCCCGCCCGTCGACATTGATGAACTGGCCGGGCTTCAGTTGGAATGTCTTCTGCACGTCTGATATGGTGATGCGGTCCATGATCATGGGTCCTTCTTGTCTCGTGCCTAGACCTGTGCGACGCGGATGCGGTGCGTCGGGTCGAATTGGGTGCCGTTGGGCTTGCCGCGCTTCCAGCCCAGCGCGCGCGAATAGCTGCCAAACAGCTTTCGGCTCTCGACCTCGGCTTCGGTGATCGCGACCGTCCCGTCTGCGAATTCAGCGACATAGAGCGCGTCGGTCGGGCAGTAGATCTCGCAGAGGAAACAGGTCTGGCAATCATCCTGCCGGGCGATGACGGGCACGGCTGATGTCTTGTCGAAGACATTGGCCGGGCAGACCTTCACGCAGATATCGCATTCGATGCAGCGGGTTTCGGAGATGACTTCAATCATCAGGCGCGCTCCTTGCGGTTTTCGACAGGTGTGGCCTCGACGCGGATGTCATCGACGCCGGAGACCAGCACGGCGCGGGTGAAGGCCTGGTCCGTGGCCTTGAAATCGGCACGGCGATGCATGCCGCGGCTTTCCTGCCGGGCGAGCGCTGATTTGAGCGACCAGCGCCCGGCGGCGGCGATCGATGCTGCTTCGCGCGCGCGGATCCGGTCTGGTCCTTCGCCCGAGAGATGCTGGCGCACATCGTTCCATAGCCCGTCGAGCTTTTCGCGGCTGGCCTCAAGTCGGCTGCCGTCGCGGAAATAGTTCTTTTCGAGCGGCAGGACTTCGGCCTGCACAGAGGAAATGACATCCTTGGCGGTCAGTCCGGCTTTGACGCTGCCGGCCGGGCGGAGGCCGGCTTCACCGAGCGGCTTCGAGACAGCACGGAAGGCGCCGCGCGAGCCGTGGCGCTTGGCATAAAGCGAGGCTCCGTGGCCCGACCACCAGCCCGAGGCGATTGCCCAGGACGAGTTGACCGCGCCGCCGCCGGAGGTCGAGCCGGTCATGTTTTCCCGGCTAGCCGCATCACCGGCGACATAGAGGCCCGGCACGTCGGTGGCACAGTCCGAACCCGCGACGCGAATGCCGCCAGTGCCGCGTACCGTGCCCTCGGCACGAAATGTCACCCGGAACAGATCCTTGAAGGGATCGATGCCCATCCTGTCATAGGGCACGAAACAGTTCGGCTGGCCCTGGCGCAACCAATCCTGCAAGGCCGGTTCGGCTTGGTCGAGCCGGGCGTAGACAGGCGCCTCGATCATCGCCTTGGCGATATCGCGTTCGCGTTCGCCGATCCCGTTCATCAAGGGCTCGCCATCGCTGTTCATGATGGCCGTGCCATCTTCGCGGTGGAATGTCGCCCAGCGGAACGGCAGGCCCTTGTTGAGCGAGGAGCCGTACGGCGCCAGCGTGTATTTGCCGGTGAATTCCATGCCTGAGAGGATCGCGCCGGCTTCCGCCGCCATCAGGTAGCCGTCGCCGGTCAGGCCGGTGGCGCCGAGAATGCGCTCGTGGAAGGCGCAGCCGCCGGTGGCGAGCACGACGGCATTGGCATCGACCCGCCAATCGCGGCCGCGCTGACGATCGACGCCCGCGGCACCCGTGACCGCTTCGCCATCGGAGAAGAGTTCGAGGGCCGGGTGGTGGTCCAGCACGGTCACGCCCGCGAGTAGAACCCGGCGGCGCATGAAGGCCATGTAATCGGGGCCGCGCAGATTGGCGATATAGAGCTTGCCGTCGTCTTCGCTCGGAAAGGGATAGCCCCACTCGACGAGCTTGAGGAGATTTTCGTAAGCGCGATCGACGCAGCGCAGCATCCAGCGTGGATCGGCAAGCCCGCCCGTCCGCTGCCAGCGGCGTTCGACGATCTGGGCACGGTCCTCGCCCGGTGCCACGCACCATGTGCCTGTGTTGGAAGGCGCGGTCGCCCCCGATGTGCCGAGATAACCCTTGTCGACCAATACGACCTTCGCGCCGTTCTCGGCTGCGGACAGTGCGGACCATGCGCCCGATGGGCCGCCGCCGATCACCAGCACATTGGCTTCGAGATGGAGATTGACTGATTTGTCGAGGTTTTTTCGGCTTGAAGTCATTCTCACGTCTCTCATCTCAGCCGCAGGGGTGGGGAGGCAGCGGCCCATGGCGAGCCGCTGCCCCTTGGTTCTCTCGTGCCCTCAGGCGGCCTTCGAGAACCAGGAGGGCTCGTTGCCAGGTTCCCACTTGATGTTGCAGCCGATCGACGGGATCTGGCTCGCAGCGGGCTTCGAACCGGCGAGTACGGCATCCACGGCGGCGCGCAGATCCGCTCCCGTCACCGGCTTGCCGTTGCCCGGGCGGGCATCGTCGAACTGGCCGTGATAGACGAGGGTGCCGTCGGCGCCGAAGAGGAAGAAATCCGGCGTGCAGGCGGCGCCATAGGCCTTGGCGACGTCCTGCGCTTCATCCTTGAGGTAGGGGAATGTATAGCCGTAGGTATCGACCTCTTGGCCGATCCGTTCGAGCGTTTCCTCGGGGTGAGCGGCTGCATCATTGCTGTTGATGGCGATGATCTGCAGGCCCTTTTCCCCATATTCGCGGCCGAACTGGGCGAGCGCCTCACGCAGAAGGATCACAAAAGGGCAGCGGTTGGAAATGAATGCGACCAGCAGCGCGGGCTTGCTCTCGAAATCGACGAGATGATGTTCGCGCCCTCTGGAATCGGGCAGTTGGACATCGGCGGCCTTGGTCCCGATGGCGATGGGATTGGATTCTGTCTGCGGCATGTCACCCTCCAGTGGTTTCAAATTCCTCCTAATATCGTACATATAGTACATAAAAATAATAGACATTCTGATGGATAAAATTTCTCTTGTTGCGTATGAGGTGGCGAAAATTTCGTCGTTTCAGACGATCAAGAGAAATCTTGTTTCAGGATTGGTTGTTTTGGGTGTTTTGCGACCAGCCGATTCACGGCGCAGCCGAATCCAAAACCTGGCCAGGATATGAGCACGCCAAGCGCTGGGATCTACCCGACTCTCCCCGGCGCGTCGGACAGCGTCTGGAACTGCATGAAGCTCAGGGCGATCTTGCGCGCCGCCGCTGCGGCGCCAAAGCCGTTGTCGATATTGACCACAACGAGACCGGGCGAGCAGCTTGCGAGGGCAGAGTGAAGCGCCGCTTGCCCGCCTTGGGCAACGCCATAGCCGACCGATGTGGGCACGGCGATTACCGGCGCGCGGACCAGCCCGGCAAGCACAGAGAACAACGCGCCTTCCATGCCCGCCACGGCAATCAAGATCGGGAATGTCCGGATTTCATCGATGACGCCCTGAAGCCGCCAAAGCCCGGCAACCCCGACATCGGCAAACACTCTTGGCTTGAGGCCGAGAAAAGCGGCGCTGTTTGCGGCCTCCATGGCCACGGGAAGATCGGACGTTCCAGCGGTGACGATCCCCACCGCGCAGGCGTCTGCCGTGGGCGATGGGGCATTCAGTGTCGCCGTTCTGGCGAGCGGATCGAACGACAGCGGCAGATGTGTGAGCCCCTCGATCTGCGCTGGCGTCAGGCGCGTCATGAGGAGCGGGCGCCCGCGATCGATCGCGTCCGTGGCGATGTCGGAGAGCTGCTCAATACTCTTGTGCTCGGCGAGCACCACTTCCGGCACGCCGGTGCGTTCACCGCGTTCCCAGTCGAACATCGTATGCGCCTTCATGTTTTCGCACCCAAGAAGGCGCTGCCTCGGCTGTAGGCCGTAATGCCGAGGAAGGGGCGGCTTTCCGCGCCGCAGAGTTCGCGGATATTGTCGGCAAGTGCTGGTGGAAGCCTGACATCGGTTTCGATCCGGACACCGCCATTGGTGATCCGGCAGCGCAGTGTGACCGGTCCCAGCGCCGCTTCAGCCAGCCGCTCGACCCGGTCGATGAAATCGAGGTCGCGCTCCGAAATCCGGATACCGGTTTCGACGCGGCTGGAGAGACACGGCTGCGCGGGCAGGGAGGCGACGCTGCCGAGGCCGGCCCGGGCGGCGATCTCGCGGAGCGTCTTCTTGTCGATCTGGGCTTCGACGAAGGGATGGACGACACCGTTTTCGCCTGCGGCCGTCAGTCCCGGCCTGAAATCCGAGAGGTCATCAAGATTCGTCCCGGCGGCGATCGGAAAGTCGGTTACTTCCCCAATGCGCTTGTAGAGATTGCTCTTGCAGAAATAGCAGCGGTTGACTGGATTGCTGAGATAGTCCGCATCGGCGAATTCCCCGGCGCGGATCTCGATCAGGCGCCAGTTCTGTTGATGGGCTATTTCCCGCACGCGCTCTGATGCGCGCACCGGCACCGCGGGTGAGACCGCATGGACCGCAACGAAATCCGGCACGGTGAGTGCGGCGATGGTTGCCAATGTGAGGCTGTCCACACCGCCGCTGACCGCCACCGCGAGGCGCGGAAAACGCGCCAGCACATGCTCGAGCCGCGTGGCCGGGTCAGTCATCGCACTGCTCCGCGTTTCGCGCGAGTCTGCGGCGCTCTGCAAGCGAGGAGATACCGGCGAGATCATCGCTTTCGACCTTCGCGGTAAAGACTCCGAGCCGGTCGGATTGCTTGGTGCGCAGCGTGCCGCCGACGGTCTCCACGCGTGGCAGGATATGGCGCTCGATATCGGCGAAGCGCAATCCGATTGTAGAGGTTTCGCGGAAGCAGACCAGCGCCACGTCTTCGGCGCTGCCGGCCTTCGCGATCACATCCACCGCAAAACGCGGTCGCCCCTTCTTGCCGAAACCGAGCGTAAAGCCGGCGTCGAGCACGGCGGCATCCGCGCGAATCAGGTCGAGCGCGACGCCCATCTCCTCGGGTGTCATGTCATCGATCTCGAAGGTGATCCGCTGCACCTGGTCCGAGATCAGTTCCGGCGCGTTGTCGGTTGTCTCAAGGACAAGCACGCGAAAAATGTTGGGAACGCCGGCCAGTTGCCGCGTGCCGGCGCCGGTGCCGTTGGCGATCAGGCGGCCGGCCGGCGCGCGTCCGCCGGGCTTGGCGATCAATTCCTTGAGGATGGCCGCGCCGGTGGGCGTCACGCGCTCGCCCGCCGCATCATCCTGTGCGAGCGGGAAGCCCTTGAGCAAGGCCGTGACGGCCGGCACCGGAACGGGCAGGCGCCCATGTTCAGTCTGGACGAAGCCCGATCCCAGCGGGATGGCGCCGCAGCTCCAGCTCGTCACGCCGCTCCGGACGATCAGCGAAGCGGCGCCGACGAAATCGCCGAGCGAATCCCAGTCGGCCAGTTCGTGGAAATGGACGTCGTCGATGGGGATCGCATGGCTTGCGGCCTCGGCTTCCGCGAGATGCACGAACATGGCGAGCGCCTTGTCGCGGATATCGGGTTCGAGCCGTGAGCGCGTGAGCATTTCCCTGATGTCGCGCCAGTGCCGTGTCGGGGGCGCGGCCTTGTCGATATCGAACCGGACATGGCGCGCGGCAAAGCCCGATTTGAGGATCGGCTTCCATTCAAGTCTTGCGTGTTCTGAAATGCCGGCATCTGCGAGATCTTGGCGCAACGCGTCCTCAAGATCGGGAAAGGCATCGAGCATCGCGGCGAGAAACATGTCGCCCGCAACGCCGCCCGGCGCATCCATATGGACGTGCAGGCTCATGCTGACGCTCCATTGGAATGATAGATCGGCACGACGTAAGGGCCTTCCGGAATGATGGCGATATCGGGGTCGCCGTGATAGGCTATCGCTGCAGAGATCGCCGAGGTGAGGTCGCCGACGCGTTCGACGCCGGTAAGCGCCGCGTCCGCTTCGCTCAGCCCATCGGTGAAGAGCTGGACGCGGCCTGCGCGCATCGGCTTCAGCTGTTTTTCTGTCTGCCATTCATCGACATCAGCGAGCGATTTCGCCACAAGCGTCGCGAGAAAAGCATCCGGACCCAAGGCAATCAATCGCTCCTGCGCCTCGCGGAAATGCCGGGAGCCGATGCCTTCCTTGCAGCCCGAGGCGATGATCAGGGTGCCGCCGGGTTCGAGAATATCGAGCGGTGTCACCATGCCCTTGACGGTCTGGTAATAGGTCTGGTCGAGCGGATAGCCCGCCGCAGACGTCACGACGGTCTTGAACCTGCGCGCGACGGGGATTTCGGTGAAGCCGCGGACGAATTCGACGGCCGCGAGATGGCTCTCGATGATCTCGCCGAAGGAGGCGAAGACGAGTTGGCGCTTGTCGTCGATGACGGTGTTGAGCGCATAGACCTCGCCCAGCATGCGGACGATTTCGAGCTGTTCCTCATGCAGCGGGTTGCCGGCGAGGTTGCATTCGCGCGCCGCCACGTCCTCCATGAAGCGCGCGGAGTGGAAGGTGCGGATCGTCTCGTGGCCGGCGACCCCGGGCGCCACCACCTTGCGGCCGCCCGAATAGCCGGCCATGAAATGCGGCTCCACAAGCCCGGTCGCGATCCTGAGATCGGCATCGACCAGCCGGCGATCGAGCTTGACCGGCACGCCGCGACCTTTGGTGATGCCGAGATCGACGTGATCCTCGTCGCGCTGGGCAAAATGGTTCTCGACCCTGACATTGGCGAGCACCCAGGGATCGCCGACCAGCTCTTCCAGTTCGGCGCCTTCATTCGGGCGATGCAGACCGGTGGCGATCAGGACCGTGATCCTGTCGGCGGGAATGCCGGCGGCCATCATCGTCTCGATCATCGGCCGCAGGAAGAGATGATTGGGCACCGGTCGCGTGATGTCGCAGATCAGGATGCAGGCCGAACGACGTCCGCGCACCAGTTCCGTCAACGGCTTGCCGCCGACCGGCTGGGCGAGGGCGGATGCGATCAGTGCTTCCGGCCTGCCGGCGGGCGGGAAGGATGGCTTTTCGATCAAATGCGGACGGGCCTCGGCCGGCAAGTTGAGTGCCAGTCCATCGCGGCCGTAGAGAAGATGAATTGTCATGACGATGCCTCCACGAGGATCACTCGGAAATCGTTGACATTGGTATGCGTCGGTCCCGTCATCACCAGTCCGTCGATTTCGGCGAAGAAACTGTAGGCGTCGTTGCGCGACAGATGATCGAACGCCTTGCGCCGGTCGGCCTTCGCTTGCTGGGCCGAGCCCCAGATAACCCCTGCATTATGCTCGGAGCCATCGCGGCCGTCGGTGTCGCAGCAGAGCGCGCTGACGCCGGGCAGATCCCACGCCGCGAGCGCGAAGCCTAGCAGGAATTCGCTGCAGCGTCCTCCCTTGCCGGGCGCGCCGCGCAGGGTCACCGTCGTTTCACCGCCGGAGATGATTGCCAGAGGTGCGTCGCCGGGCTGTCCATGGTTGCGGACCTGGCGCGCGATGCCGGCCATGACGCGGCCAGCCTCACGCGCTTCGCCTTCGATCGCGTCACCGAGGATCATCGGCGTGAAACCATTGGCACGAGCGATTGCGGCGGCTGCTTCGAGCGAGGCCTGTGGTGCGGCGACAATATGCGCTTCTGTTCGGGCGAAAGCCGGATGGTGGGCGCCCGGTGTGTCCGCGGCTTGCGAATTCAGGAATGCCGACGCCGCTGGCGCCAGCGATATGCCGGCGCGTTCAACGATGGCGCGCGCATCGGCAGCGGTGCTTTCGTCGGGTACGGTTGGCCCGGAGGCGATAAGCGAAAGATCGTCGCCGGGTACGTCACTGATTACCAGCGTGACGCAGCGGGCGGGGGCGGCGGCAAGTGCCAGCCGACCGCCCTTGATGGCGGACAGGTGTTTACGGAGGACGTTCATCTCGCTGATCGGCGCGCCTGAGGCGAGTAGCGCCCGGTTCAAGGCCTGCTTGTCGGCCAGTGTGAGGCCTTCGCCCGGCAATGCCATCAAAGAGGAGCCGCCGCCGGAGATCAGGAAGAGGGCGAGATCGTCGGGTCCAAGTTCTTGGGCCATCTGGAGAACACGCCGTGCGCCGGTTTCCGATCCGATATCGGGCACGGGGTGACTGGCTTCAATCAGCTCTATACCTGCCGTCGGCAGTGCCGCGCCGTGCGGCACGATGACCAGCCCCTCGCATGGCCCCCATGCCGCCTCGACGGCCTGCGCCATGCGTGCGGATGCCTTGCCGGCGCCAAGTACCACCGTCCTGCCGCGCGGACGCTCCGGCAGCATTGGCGGAATGGCGTGAAACGGATCGGCGGCCTTGAGCGCCGCGGCGAACATCTCGTTGAGAAGTGTCTGGATGTCCATCCCATCATCCTTGCGATTTCGCAAACTTTGCCTTATTGTCAGGCAATCTGTCAATGGCAAAGGACTTTTCATGTTTCAGTCGGTGGAGCAGACGCCTCTTTACAAGCTCGTGGCCCGCCAGATCGCCGACCTGATCGCGACACGAAAGCTCCTGCCCGAGAGCAAGATGCCGCCGGAGCGCGAGCTTTGCGAAAGCTTGAATGTCTCGCGTGCCACCATTCGTGAAGCGATGATCGTGCTTGAAATCACCGGCTTCGTCGAGAACAGATTTGGTGCCGGCATGACGGTCGCCGCCATGCCGCCGGGACGTGGGCTGATCGAGGAAGTCGATGGGCCAGGACCGTTCGAACTGCTCGAAGCGCGGCTGATAGTAGAAGGCGAGATCGCCTCGATGGCAGCCACACGGGCGACGCCTGAGGTCATTTCCAAGCTGAGGGCGCTGACCGATGCGATGGAGCGCGAGACGCCGGACGAATTCTGGGGCGACAATGCGGATGAGCAGTTTCACCTGACGATCGCGCAAGCCGCTGGCAATCTCGCACTCGAACGGGCGCTTCGCGAATTCTGGACGCCGCGCCTGAGGACGCCGATGTGGACATCCATGCACCATCGGGTGCCGATCGCCGAGATGAAGTCGGCGCTCGTCGACGATCATCGCCGAATCGTGGACGCACTCTCGGCAGGGGATGGCGATGCGGCGCGCGCGGCGATGCGGGCGCATATCGCCCGCTTCAGCCGCCAGTTGCTTGAACTATGGGACGTGTCAGGCTCACCGAGCGCGCAGACTGCGCCGCGTCCGAGCGAATCCTTCCTTCGTACGATTTTCGAGAACGAGATGCAGCGGCCTGAGCCGGCGCAATTCGCTAATCCTCGGGGAAGATAGGATCTTCCGCGAACGCGCCGCCCTGATAGAGCGATAGCGCAGCGTTGGGGCCGGGCTTTTCCATCGCCGCGTCAAGCTCGGCGCGAAAGCGTTCGGCATTGTCCTTGGGGCGCCAGCCGAGATAGGCGGCGTGGGAATTGTCCCACCATTTGCTGTCATTGTCGGAGACGCCCCAGATGACAGGGCAGCCCAGCATCGGCGCCCGGAAGATGCATTCGATCATCGAATCGAAATCGTCATAGGACATCCAGGTCGAGAGCATGCGGTGGTTCTTGGGCTTTTCCATGCAACTGCCGATGCGGACTAGCGCCGACTCCTGCCCGAACTTCTCGAAATACATGCGGGCGAGGGCCTCGCCGAAGCATTTGGAGACGCCGTAGAGGCCGTCCGGCCGCATCGGCGCGGTGACATCGATATGCTGGTCCTGGCGGTAAAAGCCGATCGTGTGGTTCGAACTGGCGAAGAGAATCCGGGGATGACCGTGGGCGCGCGCCGCCTCGTAGAGATTGTAGAGACCCAGCAGATTGGCGTTGAGGATCTTGGAGAATTTATCCTCCACCGAGATGCCGCCGAGATGCAGGATGCCATCGCAGCCCTCGACGAGTTTCATCACAGCATCGGCATTACCCAAGTCACATTGCACGATCTCTTCATGCGGTGCCGCGTCACCCATGTCTGCGATATCGGAAAGGCGCACGACATCGGCATGCCGCGCCATGCGCTGACGCATCGCCCGGCCCAGACCGCCAGCGGCGCCGGTCATCAACAATCGTTTCAAGGAATCCTCCATCTGCAAATATTTTCAACTTATCATACAGGTTGGTGGATTTGCGTCAACAAGTCGGATATGTCTATCACGACTACGGGAACTTGACAGGCAAGCTGGAGCATGGTCGTGCTGCTGGTTGTGGGATGAGGAGACATTCATGCGCGTGCAACCGAGACCGGATCAGGGTTCCAGCACGTTGACCGCGCGCCTTGCCGACAATCTCCGGCGCTCACTTTCATCCGGGCAGTTTCCTCCCGGCAGCAAATTGCCGAGCGAAGCGCAATTGAGCGAGGCCCACGGGGTGAGCCGCACGGTGGTGCGCGAGGCAATTGCCGCGCTGCGCGCCGACCGTCTTGTGGAGGCGCGGCAGGGAGCGGGCGTCTTCGTGCTCGAAACGCCCGGTGTGGCGCCTGCCGGCCTGTTGTCGGTGCGGAATGTCGATCCTGACCGGGTTTCCTCGATGATCGAGATGCTCGAACTGCGCACGGCAGTGGAGGTCGAAGCCGCGGGATTGGCGGCCTTGCGTCGTTCTCCCGCTCAGGAAGAGGCGATCCTCGACCAGCATTACGCCGTCCGCGCCTGTCTCGAAGCGGGCACCTCGACCGCGGATGCGGATTTCGCGCTGCATCTGGCGATCGCCGACGCGACCAACAATCCGCGCTTCCGCGAATTCCTCGCCATGATCGGCAAGAATGTGATTCCCCGTGCGGCACTTCGGGCCGATGATGGCGACAGCGACCAGTCCGCCTATATCAAGCTGATCGACCAGGAACATGACGCCATCGTCGCGGCCATTTCCAACGGTGACGAAGAGGCCGCTCGCGAGGCGATGCGCCGGCATCTGCGCGGCAGCCAAGCGCGTTATCGAGCATTGCTCAGAGAGCAGCGCCAACCTGTATGATAACTTCTTGACACTTGTTTTGCCGATGTGTAGGACAAGTATGCCTGAGGAGGCATGGAGAGGATCAAGAATTGATGACGCCGCAAGAAATCAAGGCCGCGCTGGGTGCGGGGCTTCTGTCATTCCCCGTGACGCATTTCGACCGTGAGGATAAATTCCAGGCCGAAAGCTATCGCCGTCATATCGAATGGCTGTCGGGCTTCGATGCGCCGGTGCTTTTCGCGGCCGGCGGCACGGGCGAGTTCTTTTCGCTCTCTCCGAATGAAATCCCCGGTATCGTGAAAGCAGCCAAGGAAGCCGCCGGCAAGACGGCCATCGTCTCGGGCTGCGGCTTCGGCACCGAAGTCGGCGTCGAACTGGCGCGCAATGTCGAAAAGGCGGGCGCCGATGGCATCCTGCTTCTGCCGCATTACCTCATCGATGCGCCGCAGGAAGGTCTCTACAAACATGTCAAGGCGATCTGCCAGTCCGTGGGCATCGGCGTCATGGTCTATAATCGCGACAATTCGGTGCTTTCCGTCGATACGCTGAAGCGGCTCTGCAACGAATGCCCCAATCTCGTGGGTTTCAAGGATGGCACTGGTGACATCGGCGCCGTACGCCAGGTCACCGCCACGATGGGCGACCGGCTGACTTATCTTGGCGGCATGCCGACGGCGGAACTGTTCGCCGAAGCCTATCTCGGCGCCGGCTTCACCACCTATTCCTCGGCCGTGTTCAACTTCGTGCCGGCGCTTGCAGTGGATTTCTACAAGGCGCTGCGGGGCGGTGACCGCACGCGTTGCGAGACGCTGCTCAAGGATTTCTTTTATCCGTTCATGGCCATTCGCAATCGCCGCAAGGGCTATGCGGTCGCAGCAATCAAGGCCGGCGTACGGCTGCAGGGCTTCGATGCCGGCGGCGTGCGCCCGCCGCTCGACGACCTGACGCGGGAAGAAGAGCGCATGCTGGAAGCCTTGATCGGCAAGTGGAAACGCTGAGATGAAAATATCAGCCGTCCGCACTCATCTGCTCGAACACCGGCTGGCCGTGCCGTTCGAAAGCGCATCGATGCGCTTCGATCGCCGCGCCCATGTGCTGGTCGAGATCGAGTGCGATGACGGCACGATCGGCTGGGGCGAATGCCTGGGGCCTGCGCGACCCAATGCGGCTGTTGTCGCGGCCTACAGGAACTGGCTGATCGGCGAGAACCCGCTTGAAAACGAGAAGATCTGGGCGCGGCTTTATAATGCGTTGCGCGACCAGGGCCAGCGCGGGCTGACGCTGACGGCATTGTCGGGTATCGACATCGCGCTCTGGGACATCAAGGGCAAGCATTTTGGCGCGTCCATCTCGACGCTCCTCGGTGGCCGTTTTCGCGAAAGCATCAGGGCATACGCCACCGGAAGCTTCAAGCGCGATGGCGTCGATCGGGTCGAGGACAATGCCGCCGAGACGGCGCGCTACCGCGCCGAGGGCTTCCATGCCTGCAAGATCAAGATCGGCTTCGGTGTCGAGGAAGACCTGCGCGTCGCCCGCGCGGTGCGCGAGGCGATCGGCCCGGATATGCGGCTGATGGTCGATGCCAATCACGGCTACGACGTCATCGAGGCGGTGCGTTTCGGGCGGGCCGCCGCCGAGCTCGATATCGACTGGTTCGAGGAGCCCGCCGTGCCTGAGCAACTCGGCGCCTATCGCGAGATCAAGGCATCGCAGCCGATCCCGGTCGCGGCCGGCGAGACCTGGCATAGCCGCTGGGGTATGAAGGAACCGCTGGAAACGCGCGCGGTCGATATCATCCAGCCTGATCTTGCCGGCGTGGGCGGCTTTACCGAAGCCAAGCGCGTTGCCGACATGGCCGCGCTCCACGGCATCCGCCTGGTGCCACATGTATGGGGCACGGCGGTGCATCTGGCGGCTGCATTGCAGTTCATGGCGGCGATGGTGCCCAATCCGGTTCGCGTCAATCCTGTCGAGCCGATCCTGGAATTCGACCGGACGGAAAATCCCTTCCGGCAGGCGGTGGTCAAATCGCCGATCGAGCATGTGGGCGGGGTGGTGCAAATTCCCAACGGCCCGGGGCTTGGCATCGAGATCAACCGCGATGCGCTCGCCGAATTCCGCATGAAGGACGATTGAGATGATCGTCAGACCCGTCATCGGCCAACCTCCCAGGATCAAATTACCGCGCGGTGCGGTCGATGCGCAGATGCATATGTATCTGCCCGGTTTCCCGGCCCAGCCCGGTGGACCGGACCTGCCGGCAGGCGCCTTGCCGGATGCGGATCAGTATCGCAGCGTCATTCGTTGGCTGGGCATAGACCGGGTCATCATCACCCAGGGCAATGCGCATCAGCGCGATAATTCCAATCTCATCGCCTGCCTCGGCGAAATGGGCAATGTCGCGCGCGGCGTGGGCGTCATCGATGGCACGACCAGTGATGCGGAACTCGACCGGCTGTCCAATGCCGGTGTGGTTGGTGCCCGCATTATGGATCTTCCGGGCGGGGCAGTGGGCCTGAGCGAACTCGAGGCGATCGATGCCAAGACCACTGCTCGTGGCTGGATGATCGCCGTGCAGTTCGCCGGCACCAAGATTCTCGACCACGAGGCGCGGTTGCGGGCGATCAAATCCCGCTGGGTGTTCGACCATCACGGCAAGTTCTTCGGCGGTGTAGCGCCGGACGGTCCCGAAGTCGCGGCGGTCAAGCGGCTGATCGACGGCGGCGACTGCTGGTTCAAGTTCGCCGGCGCATACGAATCCTCGAAATCGGGTGGTCCGGCTTATGAGGATGTCGGCGCCGTCTCGCGGGAAATCGCCTCGCATGCACCCGAACGGATCGTCTGGGGCACCAACTGGCCGCACAACCTGGCGCGCACCACGGAGGACTATCCCGACGATACCGCGCTGACCGATACGATACTCGGCTGGCTTCCGGATGATCGCGCGCGCCATCTGGCGCTCGTGGAAAACCCGGAAAAGCTGTTTGGACTACCCCCATTCGGGGGCGTGGAAGACTGAGTGCATGCTCCGGGGCGGGAGACCCCGGCAAATTTCAACAAGGAGGAGACTATGAGAATTCTACCCGCATTTTCCCTGGCATTCGGCTTGACGCTCGCCGCAGGCGCCGTCTCGGCCCAGGAGATCACCCTTCGCTCGGCCGACATCCATCCGGATGGCTATCCGACGGTCGAAGCGGTCAAATTCATGGGCCAGCTCGTGTCCGAGCGCACCAATGGCCGCATTAAGATCGAGGTCATGAACAATGCCGTTCTCGGCAATGAGAAGGACACGATCGAGCAGACCCGCTTCGGCGTCATCGACATGAACCGCGTCAATGCGGCGCCCTTCAACAACCTCGTGGCGGAAACCACCGTGCTTGGCCTGCCGTTCCTGTTCCGCTCGACCGAACACATGCATCACACGGTGGATGGCCCGATCGGCGATGAAGTGCTGGCAGCCTTCGAACCGCACGGTCTTGTTGGCCTCACCTTCTATGACTCCGGCGCGCGGTCCTTCTACACGACCAAGAAGCCGATCGAGAAACTGGCCGACCTCAAGGGCATGAAGATCCGCGTCCAGCAGTCCGACCTCTGGATCGCCATGATGGAAGCCTTCGGCGCCAACCCGACGCCGATGCCGATGGGCGAAGTCTATTCGTCGCTGGAGACCGGCGTCGTCGATGGCGCGGAGAACAACTGGCCGTCCTATGAATCGGCCCGCCACTACGAGATCGCCAAGAACTACACGCTGACCCAGCATTCGCTGAACCCGGAAATCCTTGTTATCTCCAAGATCTCCTGGAACAAGCTGTCGCCCGATGACCAGAAAATCCTGAGGCAGGCTGCCAAGGAATCGACGGTCAAGATGCGTGAGCTCTGGGTCGCCCGCGAAAAGGCATCCGAGGAGAAGGTCCGCGCCGCCGGCAACAAGATCATCGAGGTTGACAAGAAGGAATTCTCCGACGCGATGAAGCCGGTCTACGACAAGTTCGTCACCGATCCCAAGCAGAAGGACCTGCTGGCACGCGTGCAGGCGGTACAATAAATTTGCCACGAGAGCCGGTCCACTGGGCCGGCTCTTTTCGCTCCCGCGCAAGTCGCGGGCAGGACGTCTGGAGGACTTTTCGACATGCGGCAATTCATGCTGGCCATACGGCCGGGGCTGACATGGCTCAGCCTAATCTCGCTTTATATCGCCGGGATCGGCATGGTGTTGATGACCGCGATCATCGGCTGGCAGGTTTTCGCCCGTTATGTGCTCAACGACACGCCAAGCTGGTCCGAGCCGCTGTCGCTCTTCCTCATGCTCTGGTTCATCCTGCTCGGCGCGGCCGTCGGGGTGCGCGAGAGCGTCCATCTCGGGCTCGATATCGTCCGCTACGCCATGCCGCCTTCGATCCAGAAGCTGATGGACCTGGTGAGCCTGGGGCTGATCGTGCTCTTCGGCATGGCCATGGCCTTTTACTCGACGCTTCTCGCTGCCGGCACCTGGTCGGCGACCATTCCCGTGCTCGGTTGGCCGGGCGGGGTGGATTTCATCCCGATGATCGCGGGTGGCGTGATGATCACGATTTTTGCGTTCGAGCGCTTCGTCGATGTGGCGCTCGATGAACAGATTGCAGCCGACGTGATCGTGCAGGAAGTGGCGTAAATGGCTTATCTTATTCTCTTCGGTGCCTTCACCCTTCTGATGCTGATCGGCATGCCGATCGCGTTCTGCCTCGGCATCGCCTCGGTCGCCACGGTGCTCTATATGGGCCTGCCGCCGATCGTTATCTTCCAGCAGATGAATTCCGGCATGAATGTCTTCGCCATGATGGCGATCCCGTTCTTCATCTTCGCAGGCGACCTGATGGTGCGCGGCGGTATCGCCGAGCGGCTCATTCGCTTCGCGGCGGGCCTCGTCGGCCACATGCGCGGCGGCCTCGGACAGGTCAATGTCGTGGCATCGACGCTGTTCGGCGGCATATCAGGCTCGGCCGTCGCCGATGCCTCCGCCGTCGGCGGCCTGATGATCCCGCAAATGGCGGCGCGCGGTTATGACCGCAGCTATGCTGTCAACGTCACGGTCAATGCGGCGATCATCGCCCTGATGATCCCGCCATCGCACAACATGATCCTTTACTCGATCGCGGCGGGTGGCACGGTGTCGGTGGCGGATCTGTTTACGGCCGGCATCGTACCCGGCCTGTTGCTGGCGGCAGCGCTGATGGTCACGGCCTATGTGGTCGCGCGCCGGCGCGGTTATCCCTCGGAGCCGTTCCCGGGCTTCAGCAAGCTCGGCTACTACCTTCTGGTGTCCGTGCCGGGGTTGCTGCTGATCGCCATCATCTTCGGTGGCGTCCGTTCCGGTGTCTTCACCGCGACCGAAAGCTCATGCATCGCGGTGCTCTATGCCCTGGTGGTGGCGCTCTTCGTCTATCGCGAACTGAACTGGAGCGGCTTTGTCGAGGCGGTGCTGCAGGCAGTGCGCACGACGGCGATGGTGCTGCTCGTCATCGGCACGGCGGCCTCCTTCGGCTGGCTTATGGCGTTCCTGCAGGTGCAGCAATATATTGTCGCCGCCATCGGCTCGGTCTCGGAAAATCCGATCCTCGTGCTGCTGATGATCAACGTGATCCTGCTGCTGCTCGGCACGTTCATGGACATGGCGCCGATGGTGATCATCGCGACGCCGGTCCTGCTGCCGGTGGTCAAGGCCTTCGGCATCGATCCCGTGCATTTCGGCGTGATCATGATCCTGAATGCCGGCATCGGGCTCAACACGCCGCCGGTGGGCACCGTGCTCTTCGTCGGCTGCGCTGTCGGCAAGATTACAATCCGGGAAGCGATGAAGACGATCTGGCCGTTCTTCGGCGCCAGCATCGCGGTGCTGCTGCTGGTGACCTACATCCCGGCGCTGTCGCTCTGGCTGCCGGCTGCGTTTAAGTAAGGAAGGAATGTGGGGCGCCAGTGGCACCCCCGAACGCTCCTTATCACACGTGGCGAGTGAGACCGCCATCGACCTTGATGCTCTGGCCGGTGATATAGCCCGCGCCATCCGAGGCGAGGAAGGCGATCGTCGCTGCGATCTCCTCGCTGGTGCCGTAGCGTCCCATCGGCACGCTGTCGCGCCGTGCATCCGTCGCCGGCAGGCTGTCGATCCAGCCGGGGAGCACGTTGTTGATCCGCACATTGTGCTTCGCATAAGTGTCGGCGAAGATCTTGGTGTAGGAGGCGAGGCCGGCGCGGAACACGGCCGAGGTGGGGAACATCTCCGAAGGTTCGAACACCCAGGTTGTCGAGATATTGACGATCGAGCCGGATTTCTGCGCCTGCATGATCGGCGCCACCAGCCGCACCGGTCGGATGACGTTCATCAGATAGACTTCCATTCCCTTGCGCCAGTCCTCGTCTGATATCTCGATGATCTGTGCACGTGGGCCGTGGCCGGCGCTGTTGACCAGCACATCGATGCGGCCCCATTTTTCCATAGTGGCATCGACCAGGCGCTTCAGGTCGTCGTTGGACTGGTTGGAGCCGGTGACGCCGAGGCCGCCGAGTTCTTTCGCCAGTGCCTCGCCCTTGCCGGATGACGACAGGATGGCGACGTGATAGCCGTCGGCTGCGAGCCTCTTGGCCGCGGCTGCGCCCATGCCGCTGCCTCCGGCGGTGACGATTGCGACTTTGCCTGACGACATGAGCATTTCCCTTCATTGCATGATTGATTCATCGGGCCGATATTGGCATGCCGGAGCCATCGGGCGGAAGCCGGGAAAGCATAAAGGACATGACATGGTGGATTTGACAGGCAAGCGGCTGGGCTTCGTGGGTACCGGCGATATTGTCGAGGCTGTGATCACGGGCATCTGCAAGACGGACCTCGGCGATATGCCGATCGTCGTTTCGCCGCGCAATGCGACGATCGCCGGGCGTCTGGCCGAAAAGCATGGCAATGTCAGCATCGGCGCCGATAATCAGGATGTGCTCGATCGCTCCGATATCGTCGTGCTCGCGGTGCTGCCGCAGATCATCGAGGAGGTGACGAAGGCGCTGAAGTTCCGGCCGGATCATCACGTCATCAGCTTCGCCGCCGCGACGTCGCTCGAGAACCTGAAAGACTGGATCGGCCAGCCCGTGACGCTCAGCCAGGCGATCCCGCTGCCTTTCGTGGCGGGTTTGAATGGCGCAACCGCGATCCACCCACACGATGAAGTCTCCTCGGCGATCTTCTCACGGCTTGGCAAGGCGGTCGAAGTGGACAACAAGCACGAATATGATGCGCTTGCCGCTGCTGGCGCCGTCATGGGCAGCTATTTCGGCATGCTCGACACACTGACCCTCTGGCTGGAGCGGCAGGGGCTGCCCTATGAGAAGGGTGGTGCCTATCTCGGCCAGCTTTTCGCCGGTCTCGGGCAGGCTGCGGGTGATACGGGCGGCAAGCGGTTCGGCGAATTGCGCGACAGCTATTCCACCAAGGGCGGGTTGAACGAGCAGGTGCATCGCGATTTCGCCCGCGACGGTGGCAATGTCGCGCTTGAGAAGGCGCTTGATGCGGTGTTCAAGCGCATAGCGGGCGGGTGAGGCGATGAGCTATATTCAGGCCGACCGCGCACGCTTCATCGGCTGAATTGTCCGGAGCGGGCCTGACTAGCAGGCACCGCTCCGGTTTCCCCGCTGGTTATTCCGCGGCCTCGGCCGGCTTGATGACGCCGCGGCGGATCTGGTCTTCCTCGATCGATTCGAAGAGTGCGCGGAAGTTGCCCTCGCCGAAACCTTCGTCGCCCTTGCGCTGGATGAACTCGAAGAAGATCGGCCCGATCACGGTCTTGGAGAAAATCTGCAACAGGATCTTGGTCGTGCCGCCATTCACCACACCCTCGCCATCGATGAGGATGCCGTGCTGCTTCATCCGCTCGATCGGCTCATCGTGGCCGTGCACCCGGTCGCGCGACCGCTCGTAATAGGTATCAGGTGGACCGGGCATGAATTTCAAACCGTTGGCGGCGAGACGGTCGGTGGCGTCATAGATGCCGTCGGTGCCGACGGCGATGTGCTGGATGCCTTCGCCCTTGTACTTCTTGAGGAATTCCTCGATCTGGCTGGTCTCGTCCTTGGACTCGTTGAGCGGAATGCGGATCTTGCCGCAAGGCGAGGTGATCGCCCGGCTCGTCAGGCCGGTGATACGGCCGTCGATGTCGAAGAAGTGGATCTGTTTGAAGCCGAACAGGTCGCGGTAGAAATCCCACCACTTGTCCATGTTGCCGCGGAACACATTATGGGTGAGGTGATCGAGATAATAAAAGCCGACACCACTCGGCCGGGGATCGGCTTCGCTGAGCCAATCGAATTCGACCTCGTAGGCCGAACCCTTTTCACCATAGCGCTCGACGAAGTAGAGCAGCGAGCCGCCGATGCCGACGATAGCGGGGACGTCTAAAGCCTTGTCATCGCCTGCATAGGGCGTGGCACCCTTGGATACGGCGTGCTCGAATGCGTATTGCGCATCGACCACACGCCACGCCATCGAAGGGGCGCATGGGCCGTGCGCATCGACAAAGCGCATGGCATGGCTGCCAGGCTCGGCATTGAGGACGTAATTGATGTCGCCCTGGCGCCAAACGGTGATGTTCTTGGTCTTGTGCCTGGCAACGGCCGAATAGCCCATGCGGGTGAAAAGTTCGCTCAGCTTCTCGGGCTCGGGATGGGCGAATTCGACGAATTCGAAGCCGTCGGTGCCGGCGGGATTGTCGGCCGAAATCTCTGCCGGCGGTGCATCGTGCGGAAAGGGACCCATCGTTTTCTCCTCGTCTCGAATGGTAATGCGCATAATGCCACTTCTGTGGTGCAATGTGCTTGCATTCGGACGTCGTTGGCACCAATCTATGCATGAAACGTGCATGGATAGGAGGCGTGATGCGTGATGACGCAACTCGACGGATTTGATCTCAAGATTCTTCACGCATTGCAGGCGGATGGCAGGCTTACGAACATCGAACTGTCGGAGCGGATCGCGCTATCGGCATCACAGTGTTCACGCCGGCGGGCGCGGCTGGAAGCGGAGGGTGTGATCAGTGGCTACCGCGCAAGCCTCGATCCGGCGAAGATCGGGCTTGGACTGCTGGTGGTGATCTCGGTTACGCTTGCCACCCATAACAGGGACAATGCACGGCGCTTCGCGCAGTTGGTGAATTCGTTGCCCGAGGTGCTGGAAGCTTTCGCTCTCACCGGTGAGATGGACTATCATCTCAAGATCGCTGCGCGAGACCTGAGCGGTCTATCGGAATTCGTCAACGATGTGCTGCTGCCGCATGAATCGGTACAGCATGTGAAGACCTCGATCGTGCTGAATACGCTGAAGCGGGATGGGGCGCTGCCGCTTCCCGAGATCCGTTAGGACCGATCGCCATTCAGCTGATGCCGGTCTGCAAATGGCGATTTTCTGCGCTTCCGGTGCTCATGTACCTTAAGTACGCTCCGCTCCGGTTCTCGAAAACCACCATTTTCGATTCAGCCTCAGCTGAATGTCGATCGGTCCTAACCCGGCAGCTTTCCCAGCCGGATGGCTGACTCTACGGCATCCAATCCGTCTTCGAATGATTTCAATCCCTTGCGGCCGAGTATTGCAGCGAGTTCGGCCTGATAGGCATCGGCATGCGCGGCAAGGTCGTCATAAGCCTTGCGGCCGAGCGGAGTGAGTTCGATATGTTCGACACGGCGATCATCTTCATTCTCGGTTCGCTTGATCCAGCGGCGCCCTTCAAGTGCACTGATCGCGCGGCTGACCTTGGTCTTGTGCATGCTGGAATGGGCGCCAATCGCAGTAGCCGTCATACGGCCTACTGCACCAAGCGCTGCGAGCGTCCGCCATTCCGGCCGCGTCATGTCGTAGCGCGATTTGTAGATGCGGGAGAAATTGAGACTGATTGACTCAGCGGCACGGTTCAGCCGGTAGGGCAGGAAGTGTTCGAGTTCGAAGCGATCGGCCATGGTGCCTTGATAGTTACAAAATCAATAGTTACGTCTGTAACTAATATCGCGAGATCCTGCAACGGGAGGAACCGTCATGGACACGAACACCGAGAGCCTTGCAGCCGCCTCCGCCAGGGGGGCCAACCAGCCCGCCTATATGCCGGGCTTCGGCAACGACTTCGAGACCGAATCGCTTCCCGGCGCGCTGCCGCAGGGCCAGAACAGCCCGCAGAAATGCAATTACGGCCTCTATGCCGAGCAGCTCTCCGGCTCGCCCTTCACCGCGCCGCGCGGAACCAACGAGCGCTCGTGGCTCTACCGCATCCGGCCGAGCGTTCGGCACACACGGCGCTTCTCGAATTCCAGCTATCCCCGGTGGAAATCCGCGCCATGTCTCGACGATCACGCGCTGCCGCTCGGGCAACTGCGCTGGGGTCCGATTCCGATGCCGTCCGAGCCGACGAATTTTCTCCAGGGCATGCGCACGATGACGGCTGCCGGCGACGTCATGACCCAGGTCGGCATGGCCGCACATGTCTATGTTCTCAACGACGATATGGTGGACGACTATTTCTTCGACGCCGACGGCGAGTTGTTGATCGTTCCTCAGGTCGGGGCGATCCGGGTTTTCACCGAAATGGGGATCATGGATGTCGAGCCGCTGGAGATTTGCCTCGTGCCGCGCGGCATGATGTTCAAGGTCAGCCGGCTCGGCGAAGGCGAGGGCTGGCGGGGCTATATCTGCGAGAATTACGGCGCCAAGTTCTCCATGCCCGATCGCGGCCCGATCGGGGCCAATTGCCTCGCCAATCCGCGTGACTTCAAGACGCCGGTTGCAGCCTACGAGGACAAGGAAACGCCGTGCCGGGTGCATGTGAAGTGGTGCGGCAAGTTCTACATCACCGAGATAGGCCACTCGCCGCTCGATGTCGTCGCCTGGCACGGCAACTACGCACCGTTCAAATACGATCTGCGCACTTTCTCGCCGGTCGGCGCGATCCTGTTCGACCATCCCGATCCCTCGATCTTCACGGTGCTGACCGCGCCGACCGAGGAGGCGGGGACGGCCAATGTCGACTTCGTGATTTTCCCGCCGCGCTGGCTGGTGGCCGAGCACACCTTCCGGCCGCCCTGGTACCATCGCAACATCATGAGCGAATTCATGGGCCTGATCCATGGCCAGTACGATGCGAAGGAAGAGGGCTTCGTACCCGGCGGCATCAGCCTGCACAACATGATGCTGCCGCATGGGCCGGACGCGATGGGCTTCGAGAAGGCATCGAATTCCGAACTCAAGCCGGTCAAGCTCGATCATACGATGGCTTTCATGTTCGAGACCCGCTACCCTCAGCAATTGACCCGGTATGCGGCCGAACTGGAGACGCTGCAGGACGACTATCTCGAGTGCTGGGATGGGCTCGAAAGGAAATTCGACGGGACGCCCGGCATCAAGTAGGCTTGTATCCGGGAGAAGAATCAAAACGGGAGGCAGACTGCTCATGAAATTGGCGACACTGAAGGATTCCACGCGCGACGGCCGGCTGGTGGTCGTGTCCAAGGATCTGACGCTCTGCTCGGAAGTCGGGCATATCGCGCGCACGCTGCAGGCGGCACTCGACGACTGGGCCCATGTCGGTCCACGTCTGGAGCGGGTCGCCGAGGGGTTGGAGGTCGGTTCGCAGCCATCGATGCGGTTTCACGAGCATGATGCCGCGTCACCATTGCCGCGTGCCTATCAGTGGGCGGATGGCTCGGCCTATGTCAATCACGTCGAACTTGTCCGAAAGGCACGCGATGGCGAGATGCCGGAGAGCTTCTGGACCGATCCGCTGATGTATCAGGGCGGCTCCGACAGCTTCATCGGTCCACGTGACCCCATCGTCGTCGCGGACGAAGGCTACGGCATCGACATGGAAGGCGAGGTGGCGGTGATTGTCGACGACGTGCCGATGGGCGCCACGCCGGAGCAGGCGCGGGATGCTATCCGGCTGGTCATGCTGGTCAACGACGTGTCGCTGAGGCACCTCGTTCCGAATGAACTCGCAAAGGGCTTTGGCTTCTTCCAGGCCAAGCCCGCCTCCGCCTTCTCGCCGGCGGCAGTAACGCCCGACGAACTGGGTGACGCCTGGAAGGACGGTAAACTGCATCTGCCGCTGCTGGTCAGCTGCAACGGCAAGGCTTTCGGCAAGGCGAATGCCGGCGTCGACATGATCTTCGATTTCGGCCAGCTGGTCGCGCATGCCGCGAAGACCCGCAGTCTTTCCGCGGGATCGATCATCGGCTCGGGCACGGTGTCCAACAAGCGCGACGGCGGCCATGGCAAATCCATTGCCGATGGCGGCGATGGCTACTCCTGCATCGCCGAAATTCGGACGATCGAGAAGATCGAAACCGGCGCACCCAAGACGCCGTTCCTGAAATTCGGCGACACCGTCCGCATCGAGATGAAGGATCGCACGGGGCACTCGATATTCGGTGCGATCGAGCAGACGGTCACCGAAGCCAATGGACCCAGCGCTGCATGAGCGACGTCGTTCTCCACGACTACTGGCGGTCGTCCGCCAGTTATCGGGTGCGCATCGCGCTCAATGTGGTTGGGCTGAAACATGAGTCCGTGCCGGTCGATATCCTGAAGGGCGAGCAGAGACAAAGCGCCTATCTCGATCTCAATCCGCAGGGCCTCCTTCCGACGTTGGAGCTCGATGGGCACAGGATGACCCAGTCGCTGGCGATCATCGAATATCTCGCCGAGATGCATCCAGAGGCGCATATCCTGCCGGCCGACGCGCTCGGCCGGCACCGCGTCCGGGCGCTGTCCTACGCCATCGCGATGGATATCCATCCGATTTGCAACAGCCATGTAGCTGCGCATGTCGTCGAACTGACCGGCAGGGATGAAGCGCGGCCGGAATGGATGCGGAGGTTCATCGGGCAGGGGCTGAAGGCCTTCGAGGCGATGCTCGATGATCCCGCGACGGGAACGTTCTGCCATGGAGATTCACCTGGAATGGCGGACTTCTGCCTCGTGCCGCAGGTCTACAACGCCGAACGCTGGCGCGCGGATTTGTCGGGCTGCAAACGCTTGCTTGAAATCGCCGAGCGCTGCCGAGCGCTTCCCGCTTTCGCCGCCGCCCATCCCGATGCCGTGCGGCCCGCGGATTAGCCGAAGAAAATTTGGAACGCACACACGGTTTTTCTCGTTCGATCAGGTGATCAGCAGCGAGGGCGAGCGTTGGCATTCTACAGCTTTGGACCGGTCCTCGGCGATCATTCCACGACTTTCCGGCTTTGGGCGCCGAAACAGGGTCGCATCGACGTTCTGATTGAAGGTCGCAGCCCTGAGCCGATGCGCCGCGACGAAAACGGCTGGCACATCCTTGATCTCGCCGATGCCGGCGCCAGCACGCGATACAACTTTGTCCTCGAGGACGGAACCGAGGTCCCCGATCCTGCATCGCGCTATCAGCCGAACGATGTCCACGGCCCATCCGAGGTCATCGATCCACTGGCCTATCAATGGAAATGCCCCGATTGGGCCGGCCGACCTTGGGCCGAGACGGTGATCTACGAACTGCATATCGGCACGTTCACAGAGGTGGGCACATTCCGGGCCGCGATTGAAAAACTCGATCATCTCAACGAACTCGGCATCACCGGGATCCAGATCATGCCGCTCGCGGATTTCCGGGGTGGGCGGAACTGGGGCTATGATGGCGTGCTGCCCTATGCGCCGGATTCGAGCTATGGCCATCCTGGCGATCTGAGAGCCTTGATCGATGAAGCGCATCTGCGGTCGATGTCGGTGTTTCTCGATGTCGTCTACAATCACCTCGGCCCGGATGGAAACTATCTTCCGCTCTACGCGCCGATTTTCACTGAACGGCACCGCAGTCCTTGGGGCGCAGGCATCAATTTCGATGGGGATGGTTCGCGCGCCGTACGGGATTTTTTCATCGAGAATGCGCTCTACTGGCTCAATGAATTCAGAATGGACGGCCTGCGTTTCGATGCCGTCCATGCCATCAAGGACGATAGTGAAGAACACATCCTGCTTGAAATGTCGCGCCGTATCCGTGAGGAAATCAAGGGCCGGCATGTCCACCTGATCCTCGAGAACGAGGAGAACGAGGCATCGCTGCTCGAGCGTGCTCCGGACGGAAAGCCGAAGCATTTTACCGCCCAATGGAACGATGACATGCATCACGTGCTGCACGTGGCGGCCACTGGCGAACGCGTCGGCTACTATGCGGACTATGCCGGCGACTTGAAAAAGCTGGCGCTGGCGCTGGCCGAGGGCTTCGTCTTCCAGGGTGAGGTGATGCCGTTCCGCGGAACGCCACGCGGCGAGCCGAGCGCGCATCTGCCGCCGACGGCCTTCATCGCCTTCATCCAGAACCATGACCAGATCGGCAATCGGGCCTATGGCGACCGGTTATCCGCTTCGATCGACTCCGTCCGGCTGCGGGCGCTCGCGGCGATCTATCTGCTTGCTCCGCAGATCCCCATGCTTTTCATGGGCGAGGAATGGGGGGCACTGGAGCCTTTTCCCTTCTTTTGCGACTTCGATGACGAACTCAATGCCGTTGTGCGCGAAGGTCGGAAGGGCGAGCTCGCGCGCATGCCGGGTTTTGCGGGCGATGCCGACGATGCCCCCGATCCGACCCAGCTGGAGACATTCCTGTCGGCAAAGCTTCGCTGGGAAAAGCGCGACACGCCTGCAGGCGCCGCACGGCTGGCATTCTACAAATCCCTGCTTGAGCTTCGCCGTATCCATGTTCAGCCCTTGCTGGACACGCTCGGAACGCGTCCTGCGGAATATGGGGTCGGCGACGGCGTCGTCCGGGTCACCTGGTTTGCCGAGGGTGAGCGCAGGCTGACGCTGATGGCAAATCTCGGCGATGGAGACGTGCAAATGGATGTGCCGCCGAAGGCCAACGTCTTCTACCCCCGAGATGGCGTTTCCGTATTGTGGATGTCGCCCTGGACGATGATCTGGTTCACCGAGCCCTGACGCGTGCGGCATGGAACCATCCGGATTCGCCGTCATTTCCTTCATGATCGAAAGGAGACAAATCATGGCAATCAACAGTCCCAAGAACGGCGCCCCCGGAACCACCGAGCAGTCACCGCGGTGGGAAGGACCCGAGGCCAGCAGACCGCGCGGCTATCTGCCCGCCAAGGATGACCCGGAGCATGACCGGGATGCGGCCGGCGAAAACCTCCGCGATCCTCGCAAGCGCAATGTCTCGGACGCCTTCAAGACCAAGGAAGATCAATAGTTGTTGCGCCGGCCACTCAGGCCGGCGCGGTCGCCTGAGACAGAAACTCGCCCGTCGTCACCACGGACAACTGCACCGAAAACCGGTTTCGCAGGAGCGTGAGCGACGCTTCGTGGGTTTCGTCCGCGCCGCCGCAGACGGCGTCTTCCAGCAGAATGACATCGTAGCCATGGTCGATCGCTCCCAGCACCGTGGCGAGCACGCAGACATCCGTTTCTCCCCCGCTGATGACCAGTTGGGTCACGTGTTCCTCGGTCAATCGCTGATGAAGATGTCCGCCGTGCCAAGGCGAATAGGTGAACTTGTCGAAGATGCGGGCAGGCGGCACGAATTGCTTGAGGGGGGCTATCAGATCTATGAGTTCCGGCGACAAGTGTTCACCCGTCATCATCCGCCATTTCGTGTAGTAATCCTGCCATTTGCCGGGCAGGTCGCTGGCGTGGATTGGTGGCACGAATCTCGTGAATATGGTGGAATTGGCAAAACGTCCGGCGATTTCCGAGACCTGCGGTGAGACTCGATCCATCCATTCGACGTGCCAAGGTGTGTCCTCAGCGAAGACACGTTGCATGTCGATGCAAAGATGACGCCAGTTCTGCAATTGCGCAGCCCTCCATTTCGTGCGTGATTAACCCGGCGGGGCGGTCGGGAGTTCCTCGATTCAAGTCTGGCGGAAGAAAGTTCCCTTTCATTGGTCCGGCGTCATGAGGAGCGCAAACGGCCGCTGGCTGAAGATTCTTGCTACCGGCACGTCGCGGCCGAACGACCCGCCGCCATCTCCGAATGCGTCCCTATACGGGACGCCGCCAGGGATCGTCAGCGACGTATCGCCCCAATAGTCCCGGGAGAGGTGTTTGCCACCGGCCACGGCATCGAAGATCAGGCGTGGTACGGCAACGATTGCCGAGGTGCCGGCGTGGCGTCGTTCGAATGCAAGGATTTTGCCGCTTCTCAGACCCCGAACGTCGATTGGAATATACTCACCAAAGGTGAAGAGCTCACGGTGACGTGTCCTCAGCTTGAGTGTCTGGGCTATCAGCCATGACTTCAGCGCCACGGGGGCATTGATTGAAGGTTTCCCTTCGGACGGAGCTAGAGCCACAAAATCCGGAATGCGGCGGTTGTCGGGATCGACGAGACTGAAATCGAAGCCCTCGCACCCCTGATAGATATCCGGCACGCCGGGAACGGTCAGCTTGAGCAGCGTCTGCGCGAGACTGTTGACGATGCCGGCCGCGACATAGGGTGCCAGAACCGTGCGGAAATCGTCGAGAAATGCGTGGTTAGATGGCGAAAGCAGATGGCCGGCGTAGGATTTCACTGCGGCCTCATATGGCTCGTTGATGTCGGACCAATTCGTCCGGAGCTTCGCCTCGCGGAGGGCCTTTTCGAGATAGGACAGAAAACGCTCCCTGATTTCTGCCAGCTGTATTTCTTTGCTGGGGTCGAAATCGAGCGGCATAAAGCCGGCAAGCGCCTGGTAGATCAGCCATTCGTCGGCGGGTCCGGGTGCCGGGCCATCGGGCAACAGAGTGACCAAGAGCTGATGCAGACCGCGCCATCGCCTGACAGCAGCGATCCAGTTCTCGGGTGCCTCGCTCAGCGTGTAGAGCCGGGCGCGGGCATCCTCGCCACGCTTGGTATCATGGGTCGATGTCGTCGTCAGCGCGAAGGGCTGTGTGTGCAGCCGTTCCTGCATGCTGGCGTGGAAGCGGGTCACGCCGCCTTCGCGGCCAATCGGATCGCCGCCGACCTCGTTGAGCGCGACGAGCCTGTTGTGGCGGTAGAAGAATGTGTCCTCTAGCGACTTGGCGAGCACTGGTCCGGTGAGTTGCTGCAGGCGGGTGCGGAAGCGGATGGCATCGGGACGAGGAGTTTCGCTGACCTTGCCTGACGATATGTTATGGAGGAAAGACAAGGCGTCGCAAAGATGAGGGTTTCGGGCTTCCAATGTCTCGAACACCTGGTCCAGCAGGTGCCTGTCCGTCTCGCTCAACCCTGCCTCGGTTCCGTAGGTGCGGTAGACGGGGAAGCCCGTTATCAGCTCGCGGACAGCCTCGGAGAGCTTGCCATCCGTTGCGAGGCTCTCTCGGCCATCGGCTAGGGCGATCCTGGCGGCCAAGTTCTCCAGGGCACTGGTTTCACCACGGAAATTGACATCCGCCAGCAAGCGCTTGGCCTTTTGCAGTTCCTGCTCCGGCTCCGAGAAGCCCGGCGCCGCCTCGGCCCAGGCCTTGTCCAGTGTCTGGCTCTCGTGGTCCGTGAACACGCCTGCGAGCGCGGCGATGAATTCGTAGCCGGTCGTGCCCGCGACGGGCCAGTCGGGCGGCAAAGTCTCGTCGCCTTCGAGGATTTTCTCGACGACGATGTAGATGTCCTGTCCGACTTTGTCGCGAAGGTGCTGGAGATAGGCTGCGGCGTCGGCCAGTCCATCGACATGGTCGATCCGCAATCCATGGACGCGGCCCTTTCGCACCAGATCGAGCGTGAGTTGGTGGGCAGCGTCGAACACGGTGGCGTCCTCAACGCGTAGGCCGACCAGCCCGGTGACCTCAAAGAACTGACGATAGCTCAGACCATTTGCCGCCTCTCGCCAGTGGATGAGTTTCCATGGCTGGAAGTCCAGCACCCGGCAAATGTCCTCGATATCACTGACCAGCGCATGGTCTGAACCGTGCGTTGCCAGAATGTTTCGGGTAGCATCATGAAATGCAACCTCGTCTTCAGGATTAGCCATCGCCGAGATGGTTTTGAGCAAATGCCGTATCTCTTCCGACTTGAAGACGGATGAATAAGTTGCTGGATTTAATGGATAATGAGTGCCTCTGTAGTCGAACGAAACCGTCCCAGTGGAGCCTCCAAGCACGATGCCGCCATGCCCTTCGGAAATCTCCCGCTCGATCGATCCGGTAAGAACGGGAAGTGTCAGTTTCTGGTCCCAATCGTTGTCAAAAAATGCGGCATAAGGGCTCGCACGGCCCCATTTCACCACGCTGGCCCACCAGCGGTTTTCAAGCGACGCGGCCATATGGTTCGGCACGATGTCGAGGATCAGGCACAGACCTGCGCCAAGCAGGGCATCCGAAAGGCGCACGAAGCCCTCCATGCCGCCGATCGCCGGATCCATTTCATTCGGATCAATCACGTCGTAACCATGGGTCGAACCGGAGACGGCGGAGAAGATCGGGGATGCATAGAGATGGCTCGCGCCAAGGCTTTTGATATGTGGGATGAGACCGATCGCCCGGTCGAATGTCATGCCGTTGCGGAACTGCAGCCTGTAGGTCGACGACGGCGTGGTGAGGCCGAGATTTTCGGAGCGGGCGCTAACCATGGATGATCAATGTCTCCGCATTTTTCGGCTTGTCTCTGGTTGCAGCCGTATGTTCCTCCGGCACAAATTCGACCGTCGCCAGCAGCGGCAGGTGGTCCGACGCCTGGCGCGCAAGCGGCGTGTCCACGACTTCGTAACCTATGATCCGCGCGTTGGGATTGGCGAAGATATGATCGAGCCGCAACACTGGAAAGCGCGCGGGGAAGGTCGGTCGTGCCGGGATTGTCAGCGTCCGCCGCGATAGTCCTTCCGCGAGAATTGAATATGCGCGGGAGCGTGGACCCGCGTTGAAATCGCCGGCAAGCAAAGATGGCGAGGCACGGCACTCCGTGCTTCCCAGCCACTCGTGGCCGGCAAGCGTCCGGGCTTGAAGCATGCGTTCGCGCCGCCAGAGGCCGAAATGCGTGTTGATGATCTGGACCTTTGCGCCGAAATAATCCACTTCCACCCAGATCGCGCCGCGCGGTTCGCCGACCGACGGCAGAGCGGCGGCCCGGACCACCCGCGAGGGCAAGGCGGTGAGGATGGCATCGCCGTATTTTTCCTCATCGACATGCAAGGCAGGATGGAAATGAGAATCCATGCGTAAATGTTCGGCGATCATGTACGCCTGATCTATGCCGCCGGTGCGGAGGCGTCCGACATCCAACTCCTGAAGTGCAATGACCTGCGGCTTGGCCGAGGCGATCACTTCGGCGATGCGGGCGGGATCGTGCCGCCGGTCGCGGCCACGGCAGCTATGGACATTGTAGGTCAGCACGCGAAGCGGGCCGCCCCCTGGCATTTCGTTTGGCGTTATTTGCATGGCTGGGGAACCCGCAAGGGGGCCATTCGTTCCCCATCTGGGCAGCCATTTGCGGGATTAGCGAATGTTTCTCCGATACTTGTTCAGGATCATCATTGTCGTCGCCGTAGCCGGCGCCCTCTATCTGCTCTACAACACCCTGCAGCAATATAGCTTCGACGAAATCAGCCGGGCGCTGCGATCGATACCCGCATCGAACCTGATGCTCGGCCTGGCATTCGCTGCCGGGT
Organism: Rhizobium sp. LjRoot254; assembly: GCF_964254105.1. Taxonomy (NCBI): domain Bacteria; kingdom Pseudomonadati; phylum Pseudomonadota; class Alphaproteobacteria; order Hyphomicrobiales; family Rhizobiaceae; genus Rhizobium; species Rhizobium sp. LjRoot254. The sequence continues at coordinate 1,379,509 of NZ_CAXUSM020000001.1, forward strand.
CTTATTTCTGCCTGTCCTGCAATGATGCGCTTGCCGTGCGCTATGCCGGCAAACCGCTGCCGTTCCACCAGACAGCGCTTGCCTCGTTCACCGGCCTGTCGATCGGCCACAATGTCGGTGTCGCGGCACTCAGCAGCGGGGCGATACGCTACCGCTTCTATTCGCGCTGGGGGCTGACCACGGAGGAGGTCGCAAAGGTCATCCTGTTCTGCGGCATGACGGTGGGGCTGGGATTGGCGACGCTTGGCGCGGCAGCGATTTTTCTGCGACCGGATGACGTCGCCCGGATGGCAGGGCTGAACGACGAGGCAATTTCGGTCGCAGCACTCTGCTGCTTCACGTTTCCGGTTCTCTATCTCCTTCTCTCCGCGTTTCTGCGTACACCCTTGCATATCCGCAACTGGCGCTTCCAGATGCCGTCGCTGCCGATCGCGGTGGGTCAGACAGTTGTTGGAACTGTGAATTTCGCGCTTGTCGCGGCGAGCTTGCACCAAATGCTCACCGCGTTCGGAGAAGCTGCCTATCTCCAGGTGGCGACGGCTTCGATCACGGCGAATATCGCGGCGATCGTCAGTCACATTCCGGGTGGGCTTGGTGTGCTCGAAGCAACGATCGTACATATCCTGCCGGGCGCGGAATCGATCGCCGCTGTGATCGCCTTTCGGGTGATCTATTATTTCATCCCGCTCGCAATCGGCCTCTCGCTGCTGGTTGGCAGCGAGTTTGTGCTAAAATCCGGTCCTGAATTAAATGAAAATGCCAAATAGCCTCGTGGCTGCCGCGTCGAGGCCCTTTCTCAATCGCTGAAACAGTCGGAAAGGCTTTGCGGGGTCAACGAGGTCAGTACCCCAGATCGGCTCGATCTCGCCCATGTCCACCCGTACCTGCATGTCGCGGAGTCCGCGAGGGCCGGTGTTGAGTTCGTCAATCGTTTTCGTGAGCGAGTGCGTCCGCGCGATCGCCTCCGCGACAGCCTCTTCGCTCGCATCGAGATGTTCGGCCATCAAGCGGTTGCGAAGGCTGGTGATCGACGCGCCACACCCCTCGGAGGTGGATTCAATAGCGATATCCGCCTCGGTATCCATTCCCTCGGAGCGGTTGTTGAGATTCGATGAACCGAGGCGGACGAAGCTATCATCGACGACCAACAGCTTGGAGTGAATGAGCACGTCCTGCTCGGTTCCATCCGGCTTGGGCACGACAGGATACACGACCCGCAGCCGGCCGTGGATGTCGGCGCGCTTCAGTCTGCGGATCAAACGGTCGCGATTGCCGCCCATGACGACTTTTTCGAGAAAGCCGTGCGACGCGCGGGTGAGCACGACGACGATATCCGGACCATCCGGATCCCTAAGGCGTTCACTCATGCAATCGGCTATGCCGAAGAAAGCGAAATACTGGGTTTCCATATAGATATGCCGGCGTGCCGAGCGAAGTGCGTCGATGGTCAGTTGCATCGCCTGCTTCTTGCTCTTTCGCTTGGTGGGGCCGGGCTCTGTCAGCGACAGTGCGACCTCGCATCCTACAAGAGCGGGCTCGATATTGGAGGGCCAGAGATCATTGTCCGCGGTTACCCTCTCATGCTTTTCACCCGTGGCGCGTTCCCAACGCTTGCGTGCGAGATCGCCGATGGAGACTGCCGACGATCCGGTGACGACGGACTGGAGGTCATGCACGGGGTCGAAAGGTTCGCCATCCGGCGACACCCTGAGCGGATTATCGAAATCATGGGCTTGGGTGTCCCAGCGCCTCGACGTGAGGTCGATGCCGCCGAGAAATGAAATGGTATCGTCCACGACCACGATCTTCTGGTGGTGCGATCCGCGAAGCGGGTGCTTGCCATCGAAACGCAGATGAATACGCGGGTGATTGGACCATGTGTTCTCGCGGAAGAGGCGCAGCGATTTTCCAGAATAGATCGGCCCCATCGCCCAGACCAGAATGCGGATCTCCAGATCTGCATTGTCATCGACGAGCGCTCGGAGAAACGCGCCGAGCGTGGCGTCCGGTCGCTCGGGATCGAGGTAGATATCGGGATTGAAATCCCAGGCGATGATCCAGATCGCACTTTTTGCTTTTGGCAGAATCTCCCGGAGGCTGCGGTAATATTCGGCGGCATCAATGATGAAGCCGACCTTCTCGGCCGGGTCCGAGCGCCAGGCATTGCTCTCGATATTGATGATGCTGGAACGATCTTCGGCTTGCAGCATGAATTCCCTGTCGCGTTTCAAATGCCGACGCCTATGTCGCGGCAATGTGCGGAAACTGCCGGGAGTGGCCGGGAGTTCCACATGCTGGTGAGAAAGTGAATGATTGCAGGCGGATGATTGGCTGCCGCGTGCGGTTCACCGGTAGAACAGCATGAGGCTGCGCGCTGTGGCCAGCACAGGCTTCTTGGCCTTCACGGGTCCCTCGGACAGCGGCGTGTCGCATGTCGCGAGTGCGAAATTCCAGTCGTCCTCGCCGAAATCCGGCAGCGTGAAGGACACGTCCTCGGCGCGTGGATTGAAAATGATCAGGACTTCCGACCATAGCTCCGTATCGTCCTTCAGATCGGGGCGTTGCAGATGCAGGCAGAGTGTCGGCTCGTCGTGCCAGTGCTCGGGAAGCTGCTCGCCGCCCTCGGATGTGAACCAGTTGACGATCATGCCATCGCGCCAGTTTTCCCGACGGAGCAGCGGCTGCGCCACACGGAGCGCGATCACGCGCTTGGTGAACGTCAGAAGCTCTTCATTGGCGCCGGACATACCTTCCCAGTCGAGCCATGTCAGTTCGTTGTCTTGGCAATAGGTATTGTTGTTGCCGGATTGCCCATGACCGAATTCGTCACCGGCCAGCAGCATGGGCGTGCCATGCGAGAAGAACAGCGTCGCGAGGAAATTCCGCTTCTGGCGTTCGCGGATATCGTTGATGGACCGATCGTCCGTCGGGCCTTCAGCGCCATAGTTATGGCTGCGATTGTGGTCGTGGCCGTCCTTGTTGTCCTCGCCGTTCGCTTCATTGTGCTTGCCGTCATATGAGACGAGGTCATTGAGCGTGAAGCCGTCGTGGGCGGTGATGAAATTGACTGATGACCACGGGCGGCGGCCGCGCTGGTCGTAGCAGTCGCCCGAGCCCAGGATGCGGGCGGCGAAATCGGGCGCGGTGTGCTCATCACCCTTCCAGTATTCGCGGACGCTGTCGCGGTACTTGTCGTTCCACTCGGCCCAGCCGGGCGGGAAACCGCCGACCTGGTAGCCGCCCGGTCCAATGTCCCAAGGCTCGCCGATCAGTTTTACACGCGCCAGGACCGGATCCTGCAGCACCGCATCGAAGAAACCGCCGCGCTCGTCAAAACCTTCCGGCTCGCGGCCGAGGATGGTGCCGAGATCGAAGCGGAAGCCATCGACCTCCATCTCCTCGACCCAATAGCGAAGCGAATCCATCACCATCTGCAGCACACGGGGATGGGAGGTGTTGACCGTGTTTCCGGTGCCGGTGTCGTTGACATAGTAGCGGTGATTATCGGGCATCGTGCGGTAGTAAGAGAAATTGTCGAGGCCCTTGAAGCTCAAGGTCGGGCCGAGTTCGTTGCCCTCGGCGGTATGATTGTAGACGACATCGAGGATCACCTCGATTCCAGCATCGTGATAGGCTCGCACCATGGCCAGAAATCCATCCTGGCCCGACGGGCCGAAATAGCGTGATGCGGGCGCGAAGAAGCCGAACGTGTTGTAGCCCCAGTAATTGGTCAGTCCCTTGTCGGCGAGGTGGAAGTCGTCGAAGAATTCATGCACCGGCATCAGTTCGACCGATGTGATGCCGAGGCTCTTGATGTAGTCCACCGCCGCTTCGTGGCCGAGGCCATCGAATGTGCCGCGCAGATCCGCGGGGATCAGCGGATTGCGCTTGGTGAAGCCCTTCACATGGGTCTCGTAGACCATGGTCCGGGACCACGGGATGGATGGCCGCAGGATTTCCTTGGCCGTGCGGGGTGCTATGACCCGGCACTTCGGCATGAAGCGGGCGTTGTCGCGGTCGTCGAAGGTGAGGTCTTTTTCCTCGGCGTTGAGATCGTAGCCGAAATGGGTATCCGAGTTCTCGAGCTTGCCGTAAAAGCTGCGGGCGAATGGATCGGCAAGCAGTTTATTCGCGTTGAAGCGATGACCATTCTCGGGGTCGAAGGGGCCATGCGCACGGAGTCCGTAGAGCGTCCCTTTGGTCAGACCGGGGATGAAACCGTGGAAAAGCTCGTGGGTGTTTTCCGGAAGCGTCAACCGCTGGAGTTCGATTGTGCCCAAGGGATCGAAGATACAAACCTCGATGCGCTCGGCATGGGCGGAAAAAACACTGAAATTGACACCTCCGTCCACCAAAGTGGCCCCGAGCGGCGTCGGCTCGCCTGCGTGAATGGAGAACTGAGACACTTTTGCGTCCATGCTTAACTCTAACCCCCGACATTTATGCTGCACCACAGCATAACGTGGGGAGGTGGATCTGGTTCCGCTCGATGGCTTATGGAAGTCGATGGGGATTACGGCTGCTTGAACCGGGTAACCTGGTCTTCCAGCCAGCCGGCGAACCTGACCGCTGGCGGAAAATCCAGCTTGTGATGGGGCCGGACGAGGTAATAGGCGCTCTCGCTCTCGATCGCCCAATCGAAGGCCCGCACCAGCCTTCCAGTCGCCAACTCGCTCTCTATGAGGAAAATTGGCATCAATGCCACACCCAAGCCGGCTATGCAGGCCTGGGTCACGTTCGAGAACTGTTCGAAGACCATGCCTTCGCGGTGCTGTTTCGATATTCCGAGCGTCGAGAACCAGTGGCGCCAGGCGCCGGGGCGAGATACCATTTCGAGAAGCGGCATGCCCAGCAGATCGGCAGCCGCTTCGACAGGGTGATCATCCCGAAAATCCGGGCTGCAAACCGGCACGACGGTCTCGCCCATGAGGAATTTGCAATCGGCGTCCGGCCAGTTCGGTCGGCCGACATGGATGGCCGCATCGATATTCTCGGCGCGAAAATCGAATTGCCCGATACGGGTCGCGAAACTGATGGTGATCTCGGGGTTCTTCTGCACGAAATCCGGGATGCGGGGCATCAGCCACCGCGTGCCGAATGTGGGGAGGATCGCGAGCCGCAGCCGAGTTTCCTCCGATCCGGACATCGCCGCCAGCGACAGGGATCGGATCTTCGCCAGTACATCGGCGACGCCTTCCGCGTAGGCCTTGCCCTTTTCAGTCAAGCGCGCGCCGCGACCCGTCCGTTCAAGCAGCGTCACGCCAAGCTGCTCTTCGAGCAGCGAAACATGGCGGCTTATCGCGCCCTGGGTAAGGTGCAGCATGGAGGCGGCGGCGCTGAAACTGCCGGTGCGCGCCACCGCATCGAAGGCGGCGAGCGCTGAGGTAGAGGGCAGGAGACGTCTCTGGGTTGGCTTCATGCGCTATGAGTAAAGCTCATAGCGGGATTAGTAAACATGGTTTGTACTCCGGCCGATCCTGATGCATGTTGCGGGCGACAAAAACTCAGGAGCAAATCATGGCCGCGGCATCCTTCGTCTGGGACGATCCCTTTCTTATCGAAGACCAGTTGAGCGACGACGAGCGCATGATCCGGGATTCGGCGGCGGCCTTTGCCAAGGCCGAACTGATGCCGCGCATCGAGGACGCCTATCTCGAAGAGAGAACCGATCCCGCCATGTTCAAGCTGATGGGGCAGGCTGGCCTGCTCGGCGTGACGCTGCCCGAGGAATTCGGCGCGGCCAATGCGAACTACGTCGCCTATGGCCTCGTGGCGCGGGAAGTAGAGCGCGTCGATTCCGGTTATCGCTCGATGATGAGCGTGCAGTCGTCGCTGGTCATCCATCCCATCCATGCCTATGGCTCGCCGGAACAACACAAGAAGTACCTGCCTGGCCTCGTCTCGGGCGACCTGATCGGCTGCTTCGGCCTGACCGAGCCGGATGCCGGCTCCGATCCCGGCGGCATGAAGACGCGTGCCGAGAAGATCGCTGGTGGTTACCGTCTGCGCGGCTCCAAGATGTGGATCTCGAATGCGCCGATCGCCGATGTTTTCGTCGTCTGGGCCAAGTCCGAGGCGCATAACAACGAGATCCGCGGCTTCATCCTGGAAAAGGGCATGAAGGGTCTCAGCGCACCGAAGATCGGCGGCAAGCTGTCATTGCGCGCCTCGATTACCGGCGAGATCGTCATGGAAGGCGTGGAAGTCGGCGAGGACGCGCTGCTTCCCAACGTCTCTGGCCTCAAGGGTCCGTTCGGCTGCCTCAACCGGGCCCGCTACGGCATTTCCTGGGGCGTCATGGGTGCGGCCGAGGATTGCTGGCACCGTGCGCGTCAATATGGCCTCGATCGCAAGCAATTCAACAAGCCGCTCGCCGGTACCCAGCTTTACCAAAAGAAACTCGCCGACATGCAGACCGAAATCGCGCTCGGCCTGCAGGGCTCGCTCCGCGTCGGCCGGCTGATGGACGAGCATCGCTTCGCGCCCGAGATGATCTCGCTGGTCAAGCGCAACAATTGCGGCAAGGCGCTCGACATCGCCCGCCAGGCCCGCGACATGCATGGCGGCAACGGCATCCAGATCGGCTACCACGTGATGCGCCATTCGCAAAACCTCGAAACGGTCAACACTTATGAAGGCACGCATGACGTCCACGCGCTGATCCTCGGCCGCGCGCAGACCGGCATCCAGGCATTCTTCTGATGGATGCGCCGCTCAAGGGCATCAAGGTACTGGAACTGGCCCGCATTCTTGCAGGCCCGTGGTGCGGCCAAACATTGGCCGATCTCGGCGCCGACGTGATCAAGGTCGAGAGCCCCGAAGGTGACGATACCCGCCGCTGGGGGCCACCCTATATCGAGCGCGAAGGCGAGGAGACGGCCGCCTATTTCCATGCCGCCAACCGGGGCAAGCGTTCGGTCACTGCCGATTTCACGACCGATGAGGGCAGGGCACTGGTGCTCGATCTTGCGCGCCACGCCGACGTGCTGATCGAGAACTTCAAGGTCGGAGGCTTGAAGAAATACGGCCTCGACTATGAGAGCCTCAAGGCCGTCAATCCGCGCTTGATCTACTGCTCGATCACCGGCTTCGGCCAGGACGGACCGTATGCGCCGCGCGCGGGCTACGATTTCATGATCCAGGGCATGAGCGGCATCATGGACCTGACCGGCGAACCGGAGCGCGAACCGCAGAAGATCGGCGTTGCCTTCGCGGATATCTTCACGGGTGTCTATTCAGTGGTAGCGATCCAGGCGGCGTTGATCGCGCGCGAGAAATCCGGGCAGGGCCAGCATATCGACATGGCGCTCTTGGACTGCATGACCGGCGTTCTGGCCAATCAGGCGATGAACTTCCTCGCCTCCGGCAACGTACCGAAGCGGCTGGGCAATGCGCATCCCAATATTTCGCCGTACCAGACGTTCGCGGTGGCGGATGGCCACCTGATCGTCGCCTGTGGCAATGACAGCCAGTTCGGCCGGCTGGCGGAAATTCTCGGGCTTGGCGAGATGGCTTCGGATGAGCGCTTCAAGACCAATGCTGCGCGTGTTGCCAACCGGCACCAGCTCAACGACACGATGGAAGCAAAGACAAAGCTCTGGCAGCGCGACGACCTGCTGGCGGCATTGGAAAAAGCGGGCGTCCCCGCCGGTCCGATCAATTCGGTGGCCGATGTTTTCGAGGACCCGCAATTCATCCATCGCGGCATGAAGATCACGCCGGAAGGCGTGCCGGGAATACGGACGCCGATTACGTTTTCGGATACGCCGCTGTCGCTGGATCGGTCCTCGCCGAAGCTCGGCGAGCATGACGGGGCGAGGTTTGACTGATTGACGCGAGTTTCCCTGCGATGCGTTCGGGAATAACCATTCTGCTACCTTGATTACACCCCCAAACGAATGTATATCGCTATTTCTGATGTACGTACCTCATTTGTGGCGACTGTCACTGCGAATGTCTGGATGGGGCTGATCAACCAAAACAGGTCGTCGAAAGGCAATATAATGAAGGACTTCAAGGCCAATCCAGAATTCGTCATATCCGACGAGAAGTCTCTTCGAAGTCTTTTTCATGCGACACATGAACTGGCCATCGTGAAGTGCCAGAATTCGCTCGACAAGCACGCCCAAGCCTTCATCAAACGTTCGCCATTTCTATGCATCGGCACACAGAATTTGGACGGAAAAGCCGATGTCAGCCCTCGCGGCGACCCCGTTGGTTTTGTCGAGATTCTTGACCCATATACATTGGCAATACCGGACCGGCCCGGCAACAACCGGCTCGACACTCTGGTCAACATTCTTGCCAACCCCAGCGTCGGTTTATTGTTCATCATTCCCGGCTTCGACGACACCTTGCGCGTGAACGGGCAGGCCAGTCTGGTGAATGACCCGGAAGTTCTCGGGCGTATGAGAGTCAACGACCGCATTCCCAAACTTGCCGTTATCGTCAAGGTGAACGAGGTATTCCTTCATTGCGCCAAGGCATTTCGGCGCTCTCAATTGTGGAACCCGGATCATTTTCAGGATCGCCGCGAAATGCCGTCACTGGTGAAGATCATTCTGGACCAGACAACAGGCGCGCCGAGCGATGACGAGATGCGCAAAATGGATGACCAACTCGAAGACGATTACAGAAGGACGTTATACTGATTGAGCGGCCCAAACGCCCGCTGCGTTTGGGCATCGAACGACCCAGTCAGACAACGCCTCATTTCCCCTTCCAAACCGGATCACGCTTCTCGGCGAACGCCCGAGCGCCTTCGAGATTGTCCTCGCTGCCGTAGAGCACATCCACCGTCTTGAGCTGCCGGCGGGTGATCTTGTTCATCGTGTCCTGGAATTTGTTGCCCTCGGCCTCGCGCACGACTTCCTTGATCGCGGCGTAGACGAGAGGCGGGCCGCTTTCGAGCAGGCGGGCGAGTTCCCAGGCGCGGTCCATCAGCTTGTCGGCAGGCAGGATCTCGTTGACGAAGCCCCAGCGATGCGCCTCGGTGGCATCCAGCCAGCGGCCGGTGAACAGCATGTCCATGGCGATGTGATAGGGGATGCGCTTGGGCAGCTTGATCGAAGCGGCATCGGCCACCGTGCCCGAACGGATTTCGGGCAGCGCGAAGGTTGCGTGTTCAGCCGCGAGGATCATATCGGTCGAGAGCGCGATCTCGAGGCCGCCGCCGCAGCAGATGCCGTTGATCGCTGCGATCACAGGCTTGTTGAGGTCGCGCAGTTCCTGCATGCCGCCGAAGCCGCCGACGCCGTAATCGCCGTCGACCGCATCACCGGCCGCCGCCGCCTTCAGGTCCCAGCCGGGGCAGAAGAATTTCGGGCCTGCGCCGGTGATGATGGCGACGCGCAAGGTATCGTCATCGCGGAAATCGGCGAAGATCCTACCCATGATGCGTGATGTGATCAGGTCGATCGCATTGGCCTTGGGCCGGTCTATGGTGACTTCGAGAATACCGCCCTCGCGGCGGGTTTTTATGGGTTCGTCGGTCATGGGTGGTCTCCCTCGGTTCTTGTTTACTCGAGGGGTTCACCCCTCACCAACTTCGGCCAAGGGCTCACTGCTCTCGCCCGGCCTTCGTATCCTCTCCCGCAAGGGGAGAGGTAAACTCGCGGCACCCACGCTGCCGCCAGCAAAGGCAACGCGTGTGGGCACCCTACCTCTCCCCCTGCGGGAGAGGATAGCAAGTCCGCATTGGGCGTAGCCGAATGCTGGACGCGCTTGGTGAGGGGTTAATCCCTTAGTTCTTCCGCATCCGCACCAATGCATCGGCCGCAACGACGCCGTGGCCTTCAGGCAGGACCATCAACGGGTTGATGTCCAGTTCTTCTATGTTGGCGGCATGGGCGATGACGAAATCGGCGGCGGCGGAAACCGCGCTCACGAGTGCCATCATGTCGCCCTTGGCCTGACCTCGATAACCCGCCAGCAGCTTGGTGATCTTCAATCCGGCAATCGCCTTTTCGATGTCGGCCTTCGTCGTCGGGAGCGTGATGATTGCGGAGTCGTCCATCAGTTCGACGAGGATGCCGCCGGCGCCGATGGTGAGCACCGGACCGGTGACCGGATCGCGGAGTGCGCCGATGATGAGTTCCGCGACGGGTTTGGCTGCCATTTGCTCGACGAGGAAACCCTTGGCGACACTGGCCATCGCCTTCGCCGCTTCGATGACTTCGGCCTCGGACTTGAGGTTCAGCTTGACCGCGCCGGCTTCGGTCTTGTGGGCGACGCCGGAGCCTTTGAGGGCAACCGGAAATCCGATTTCGGCGGCGGCCTTGGCAGCTTCCTCGGGTGTTGCGGCGAGCCTGCCCTTGGGAACCGGCAGGCCGAACGGTTTCAGCGCCTGCTTGGATTCGTATTCGCTGAGCGTCACGTCCTCACCTTCGGAGGCAACAGCCTTCAGCAACGGCGCGATGGTGGGTGCCGACCATGCCAGATGGATTGCATGAGCGGTTTCGGCGGCCACCAGTGCCTCGTCGATGCCCATAAAGGGCGTGACGCCGTTGGCAACCAGCGTGAAGGCAACATCCTCAGGCAGGTTCTCGCCCATCGAGGCGACGACGCCGGCATTGGCGCCGGTGGCCTTCTTGGACGCGATAATGGCATTGACCGTTGTCATCCAGTCGGCAGGGTCGCAGCGATCCGAACGTGGGAAATCGAGGATGACGAGGTTCAGTGCATAGCCGCCCTGCATCATCGTCGTAAAGGCGGTGGTTTGCTTCTCGCCATTGCCCCAGACGAAGGTGTGGTAGTCGAGCGGGTTCGACAAAGTCACCATCTGGCCGAGCGTTTCGCGCAGAACAGGGAGCTGTTCTGGCTTGAGGTCACGGAAGTTCACCTTGCGGCCGACGGCGCTGTCAGCGATCAGCGAGGCTTCGCCGCCCGAGCAGCTCATCGATGAAATCTCGTTGGTGGCGAGCGGACCTGCGACATGAAAAAGCTTCAATGTTTCAAGTAGTTCCGGCAGCGAGTTGACGCGGCCGATGCCGAGACGTTCGAGCACGGCGCCCGAGACCTTGTCATTGCCGGCAAGTGATGCGGTGTGGGAGACAGTCGCTTTCTGCGCGGCCTCGGATTTGCCCATCTTGAGCGCGACGACCGGCTTCTTGAGTTCGCGGGCGCGGCGGCCGAGCAGTTCCAGCGTCTCGATATCGTCGAAGCCTTCGATATGCAGGCCGACGGCGGTGACGCGCGGGTCTTCGAGTGCTGCGACGGCCAATGCTGACAGGCCGGTCTGCGCCTGGTTGCCGGCGGTCATCAGGTAAGCGAGCGGCAGGCCGCGCATCTGCATGGAGACGTTGCAGGCGATGTTGGAGCTCTGCGTCAGCACTGCGACGCCGCGCTCGGTGCGGATCATGCCATGCTGGTCGGGCCAGAGCAGGGCGCCGTCCAGCATGTTGATGAAGCCGTAGCAGTTGGGGCCGACCACGGCCATGTCGCCAGCGGCCTCGACGAGTTGCGCTTGCAGATCGTGGCCGTCCGCGAGTTCCGCGACGGCTTCGGAAAAACCCGAGGCGTAGCAGATCGCGCCTCCGGCGCCGCGTTCACGGAGCTGGCGCATGATCTCGATGGTCAGCGTGCGGTTGACGCCGACGAAGGCCGCGTCGGGCGCCGCCGGCAGGTCGGCGACGGAGCGATAGCACTTGTATCCATGCACCTCGTCCTTGGTCGGATGGACCGGCCAGATATCGCCGGTATAGCCCATTTTCCTGCACTGTTCGACGACGCGGCCGGCTTCCTTGCCGCCGAAGGTGGCGATCGATTTCGGGCGGATCAGGCGGGAGAGGGCGCCTTCAGCTAGCTGCTTCACCATGCCATTACGCTCCGAACGGACGTAGCAGGTCGCGGCTGATGATGTGGCGCTGGATTTCCGATGTGCCGTCCCAGATGCGTTCCACACGCGCGTCACGCCAGAAGCGGGCGAGCGGCAGGTCGTCCATCAGGCCCATGCCGCCGAAGATCTGGATCGCCTCGTCGGTGACGCGGGCCAGCATTTCCGACGCGTAGAGCTTGGCGGACGCGATCTCGCGGTTGGCGGGAAGCTTCTGGTCGAGGCGCCAGGCGCCGGCGAGTGTGAGCCAGTCGGCGGCGTCGATCTCGGTGATCATGTCGGCGAGCTTGAAGGATACGCCCTGGTTGGCGCCGATCGGCTTGCCGAACTGCTTGCGTTCGGCGGCGTAGGGCACGGCCATGTCGAAGACGCGGCGGGCGCGGCCGACGCAATTGGCGGCGACGGTGAGGCGGGTGCCGTAGAGCCAGTCGTTTGCGAGGTCGAAACCCTTGTGCGGCTCGCCGAGAATCTGGGCCGAGGACAGGCGGCAATCGTCGAAATTCAGGATGCAGTTCTTGTAGCCGCGATGGGAGACGGAATTGTAGCCTTCGCGGATCTCGAAGCCCGGCGTGCCACGGTCGACCAGGAAGCAGGTGATCAGCTTCTTCGGCCCGCGCGGCGTTTCTTCCTCGCCGGTGGCGATGAAGACGATGACGAAATCGGCAATGTTGGCATGGCTGATGAAGTGTTTGGTGCCGTTGACGATCCAGTCAGAACCGTCCTGCTTGGCGAAGCACTTCATGCCGCGCACGTCGGAGCCAGCGCCCGGCTCGGTCATGGCGAGCGCGTCGAACTTCTCGCCCTTGGTGGCGGGGATCAGGTAGCGCTCGCGCTGGTCTTCATTGCAGCCCATCAGGATGCCGGAGGGGCGGCCGAAGAACACGGTCAGCGCCATCGAGGCGCGGCCGAGTTCACGCTCGACCAGCGTGAAGGTGAGGTGATCAAGACCGGCGCCGCCGACATCTTCCGGCATGTTGCAGCCGAAAAAGCCGAGATCCTTGACCTTCCTGGCGATCTCCTGACCCACTTCCTTGGGCACGAAGCCCTGACGTTCGACCTCGTCTTCCAGCGGGTAGAGTTCGGTTTCCACGAAGCTCCGCACCGTGTTGACGATCATGTCCTGTTCTTCGGTCAATCCGAAATTCATGGAGTGGTCCTCCCAAAAGCGTTGTCAATGGAGGGTTGGAACCCCTCATCCGGCGCATGCGCGCCACCTTCTCCCCAAGGGCAGAAGAGGGCGTTCGCCGCGCCCCCTCGGCTTATTCTCAACGTCTATTCCATCCGGGCGCTTTCCACGGGCTCCCGCTTCTCCCCTTGGGGAGAAGGTGGCCGAAGGCCGGATGAGGGGTTCTCACCCCCAATACCTCAGGCCTTCTTCTGCCCCACCACCCGGCCGGCGGTCGCCGGAAGCGGCATACTCGCATGGACGGCGATCATCGGCTGCAGCTTCTCAAGCACCGAAGCGAGCGGCGGCACGGATTTGCCCTCTTTCGAGGAGACATGCAGCATCAGGTGCTCGCAGGTTGCCAGCAGCGCGTCGTCGGCGGCGCGATGGAGCCACATGAAGGTGTGGATCTTCTTGCCATCGGTAGGCAGGATCTGTGCCTTGACGTAGAGCGCATCGCCAAGCTTGGCTTCGTCGAGCCACTGATTATGCGCCTCGACCGTGTAATAGCTGTGGCCGGCGGCGACGTAATCGAGGTCGGCGCCTACCATCCGGAGCAGCGAGTCGGCCGCGTCGGCGAAGCACTGGTTGTAGCGGAATTCGGTCATGTGGCCGTTGTAATCGACCCAGGACGGATGGACCTTGGTTTCCAGCAGCTTGATCGGCTCGGCGCTCGGCTTGGCTTCAGGCTTCGGCGCGCTCTTCCAGAGATGGGCTTCGAACTCGGTGAGCAGCTTGCCGGCACCCCAGCCCTGGCCGCCATTCGAGGTCTTGAGGGTCTGCATGATGCCGACGAGATTCTCGTCGCGGATGCGCTCGAGCTCGCGGAAACCATAGGCGCCGGACTGGGCGTCCGACTGGTTGGCGATCTTCTCGACCAGCGCGTCATCGAGATCGACAACGTCCATCAGCTTGGTCCAGGGCCAGGAGAGGCAGGGGCCGAACTGGGCGATGAAGTGGCGCATGCCCGCTTCGCCACCGGCGATGCGGTAGGTCTCGAACATGCCCATCTGTGCCCAGCGCATGCCGAAGGAATAGCGGATGACGTCGTCGAGCGTCTCGGTATCGCAGATGTCGTCCTTGATCAGCCATAGGCCTTCGCGCCAGACTGCCTCGAGCAGGCGGTCGCCAACGAAGGCCTCGATTTCCTTCTTGAGGATGACGCCCTTCATGCCGATCGGCGCGAGCCGGGCCTTGGCCAGTTCGAGCGTTTCGGGCGAGGTCTTTTCGCCGCCGACCAGTTCGGCGAGCGGCAGCAGATATACCGGATTATAAGGGTGGGCGACGAACATGCGCTCTGGATGCTTCATGTCGCGCTGCAGTTCGGTTGGCATAATGCCCGAGGTCGAGGAGCCGATCAGGGCCTTGGGGTCGGCGGCAGCGTCGATCTGGGTCAGCACGTTGCGCTTGAGATCGATGCGTTCCGGTACGCTTTCCTGAATCCAATCAGCGCCTTCGACGGCTTCCTCGATGGTCTTGACGAAGGTCAGCTTGCCCTTCTTGGGCAGCGGCGCGGTGGTCAGCAGGCCATAGGCGCGCTCGGCATTGGCCATGACTTCGCCGACGATGCGCTCGGCTTCCGGATGCGGGTCGAACATTTTGGTGTCGATACCTGCAAGCACGAAACGTGCCGCCCAGGCTCCACCGATCACGCCACCGCCGATGCAGGCTGCCTTGTTGATTTTTGTCATTGTTCCACCTTCAAATCCCTGTGCCGACCTCGCGGCTTGATAACCCCTCACCAAGCGCGCCCAGGAACTCGACTTCGTCTCGTTCGGGCTTGCTATCCTCTCCCGCAAGGGGAGAGGTAAAACTTGTGGCACCGCCTCGCCTCAATGGAGAGGCCGAGCTTGAGGCACCCTACCTCTCCCCTTGCGGGAGAGGATACGAAGGCCGGGTGAGCATTGCGAACCCTTGGCCGAAGTTGGTGAGGGGTGATCCCCTTACCGCTTCTTGAGCTTCAGCTTCTCGCGCACTTCCGCCGGCCCGATGATCCGGGCGCCCATGCCCTCAACAACCTGCACGGCCTTTTCGACGAGCTGTGCATTGGTGCCGAGCTGGCCCTTGCCGACATAGAGATTGTCTTCGAGGCCGACGCGGACATTGCCGCCGCCGAGGATGGCGAGCGCCGGATAGGCCATGGCGTTGCGGCCGATCGAGAAGGCGGAATAGGTCCAGTTGGCGGGCACGTTGTTGACCATCGCCATATAGGTGTTGAGGTCGTCGGGAGCGCCCCACGGCACGCCCATGCAGAGCTGGACAAGCACCG
The DNA here is from genome assembly GCF_964254105.1 of Rhizobium sp. LjRoot254. Lineage (NCBI taxonomy): Bacteria > Pseudomonadati > Pseudomonadota > Alphaproteobacteria > Hyphomicrobiales > Rhizobiaceae > Rhizobium > Rhizobium sp. LjRoot254. The sequence goes on from NZ_CAXUSM020000001.1 coordinate 1,394,776, forward strand.
GATCCTCGATCAGGCCTTCCTCGACCAGCTGCTTGGCGAACCAGAGATGGCCGGTATCGAAGGCTTCGATTTCGGGGCGGACGCCGAGGTCGGTCATTTTCTTGGCCATGGCACGCAGCATCGATGGCGTATTGGTCATCACATAGTCGCCGAGGGAGAAGTTCATCGTGCCGCAATCGAGGGTACATATCTCGGGCAGGCATTCGGCGACGTGGGAGACACGCTCGGTGGCGCCGGCCATGTCGGTGCCGATTTCCTTGAGCGGCAGCGGCTGCTCGACATCGCCGAATATCAGGTCGCCGCCCATGCCGGCGGTCAGGTTCAGTACGACATCGGTGTCGGCTTGGCGGATGCGGTCGGTGACTTCCTTGTAAAGCGCATTGAGGCGCGAGGGCGCGCCGGTTTCGGGATCGCGCACGTGGCAATGGACGATGGCCGCGCCGGCCTTGGCGGCATCGATCGCGGAAGCCGCAATGTCCTTGGGTGAACGCGGCACATGCGGTGACTTGCCGGCAGTGTCGCCCGAGCCGGTCACGGCACAGGTGATGAAGACGTCGCGGTTCATATTGAGCGGCATTGGATCGACCCTCCCTCGGGAAATGTTGGCGCAGTCTGTGCCAACGGCCGCATACGTGCTTTGCATTATCGGCAACATCCTATACATTATCGGAAGCATTGGATGAGAGCATGTTCGACGCACCCGACCGGCCGGTCCAGATCGATATATTGGCATTTCCCGAGACGACGGTGATCCTGCTCGCCTCGGTAATCGAGCCATTGCGCGCGGCAAACCGTATCGCGGGCCGCACGCTTTACGGCTGGCGGTTGCTCAGTCTCGATGGCAAGCCAGTGGAAACCACGGCTGGCATCGCCATGCCGGTGGACGGTGCCTTCAAGCCCGGAAACGAGGAAAATCCTCTATTTGTCGTGTCGAGCTACAACTGGCGGCGCAGCAACACGACTGCCGTGAAAATGGCGCTGTCGCGAACCGCCCGGCACCGTTCGATGATCGTGGGCGTCGAATCGGGCACATGGCTGATGGCGGAGGCCAGTCTTCTCGACAATCACAAGGTCACGGTCCACTGGGAAGACCAGGAGGATTTTTCGACCCGTTATCCCGAGATCGACGTGGTCAAGGAGCGTTTCGTCATCGATCGCAGGCGGATGACATCAGGCGGCGCACTGCCGACGCTCGACATGATGCTGGAGATCATCCGCCGACGGCAGGGTTATTCCATGGCGCTCGAAGTCTCGCGCTCGTTCCTCTATGAGCGGGGCGGCGGTGGCGGCGAGATCCGGCCATCGGCGCCGAGCAGCGTCGGCATGCTCGACCGGCGGCTCTATCAGGCGGTCAAGTTGATGGAGGACACGGTGGACCAGCCCTTGAGCCTGGAAAACCTCGCCGCCCGCACCGGAATCAGTGCTCGTCATTTGCAGACGCTGTTCCAGAAATCCTTCGGCGTTTCGCCGCATGTGCACTATCTGGCACTCAGGTTGAACGCCGCCCGCCGGCGGGTGATCGAGACGGATGCATCTCTCGCCGATATCGCGGCGGGCACGGGCTTCAATTCGGCGTCGGCTTTTTCGCGCGCCTACCGTACGCAGTTCCAGGAAAGCCCGTCGGAGACACGGGCACGTTAGCGCGGCCGAATTCCTGAATCGTATCAGCTTAACACCATTGCCTGAGTGTTCGATTCAGCAGGACCTGCGTCATTCCGAGAGGCCAGCAGACGCCTCGCGAAGTGTGGTGAGAAATTCCGATTGCAGCCGCGTCGGTAGAAAATGACGGCGGAGCGTGAGGCCTACAGAGCGCCGTGACGTTGGTAGCGGACAATCGAGAGCGGCAAGAAAGCCAGCCTCGAGATCGTAGCGCATCTGGTGCAGCGACAACAGGGCGAGATGATCGGATTTCAGCAATACACCGCGTATGGCATTCAGTGATCCGGATTCGACACTTCGCCGCGCGGGGTGATTGTCGGGAAAGCTGGCCGCCATGGTATCGAAGACATGCCGTGAAGGGGTGCCGTGCCGCGCGACGACCCAAGAGAATTCAGCGAGATCACCTGGCGTTATCAGCGCCTTTCCCATCAGTGGATGCCCAGCGCGTCCGACCACCTTCAGTTCATAATCGAACAGGCGCTCCTGATGCAGCGTCTTGGACGCAAAGCCGTCACGCAGCGCGCCGACCAGCATGTCGATGCGGCCGCGTTCGAGGTCGCCGATCAGCGCGTCATAGCTGCCTTCCAGTATCTCGAACTGTGCCTGCGGGTAGCGGCCTGCAAGAACTGCCACGGCGTCGGGCACGAGGAAGGTGCGGGTGAGGGGCAACGTGCCGATCGACACCCGGCCTTCATACCTGTGGCGCGCTTCCATCAACTGGATGCGGGCGCTCTCGAATTCGGCAAGGGCGAGGCTGAACTGCCGCGCGGCAACTGCGCCAGCCGGGGTCAGATCGATGGCACGACCCGAACCCTCGAAGAGCGGCGTGCCGACCACCACCTCTGCCTCGCGGGCGGCGCGCTGCACGGCCGGTTCGGATTGATCGAGCGAGCGTGCGGCGGCGCTGAAACTGCCATGCACGGCAAAGGCCGCAACCGACCTGACATGCGGCCATGCCAACCGGCTTTCCACCCGGGCGGTCGCCGATTTCGAGGTCCCGGCTGCCTGCCTGAGAAAATCGAAGATACGCCGGAAGCGCTCGAGGACCATTCTGCCTTCGCCGGTCATTTCCATGCCGGCACGGTCGATCAGGGTCGCATCCAGCGATTGTTCAAGGCTTCGGATTGCCTGGGACGCTGCAGGTTGTGTCACGGCCAAAGCCTCCGCCGCGGCGGTCAGTGAACCGCCGTCGGCGAAGGCTATGAACAGCCGTAAATGGCGCAGATTCGGCAGATGGGGCACGGGTTTTCCTGAAAGCAAGACGCTCTCAGGCTACCGCAGCCATGGCTTCAATGGAACCGTGCTTACGCATCCATTCGGTTGCAGCGTTGATACCGCCGAGCGGGAAGACGTGCAATTGCTCGATCAGGCTGTGCGGATTGGCGGCCTTATGTTCGGCAAGACCGGCGACGACCTCGGTCGGTTCATAGGGCACGAGCAGCTTGCTGAGGTCCATGGCGCGCTTCTGCAGCACCTTCAGGGACGGGCCGACACCGCATGAAATGGCGAACTTGATCAGTGTCTGCAGCCTGGTCGGGCCGGCAATGCCGACATGGATCGGGATTGTCACGCCAGCGGCCTGGATGCGGTCTGCCCAGGCGGTGACGGATTTCGCATCGAAGGCGAATTGCGTGGCGATTGCCATTTTCGCATCGGTGCGTGTCGAGAAATCCTGCTTCCAGAGCAGCGCCTGATCGACGAGGCGGTTCGAACCGTCGCGATCTATATCCTTGTTGCCTTCGGGGTGGCCCGCGATGTGCAGGCGCGTGAAGCCCATCTTGTCGAACAGGCCGGTCTCGATCATCTGGATCGAGCTGTCGAATTCGCCGGCCGGTGTTGTCACGCCGCCGCCGAGCAGGAGCGCCTGCTTGACGTCAGCTTCGCCCTGGTAGCGCTTCAGCCAATCCTCAAGAATGTGGCGGCTGGCAATGCTGCGCGCCGGAAGGTGCGGCATGACGGAAAAGCCTTCGGCATGCAGGCGCCTGGCGGTGGCGACCATGTCCTCGATCGGTGTGCCATCGATATGGGCGATATAGACCCGGGTTCCCTGGGGAAGAATGGCGCGGAAGTTGTCGATCTTGGCTGATGTGCGCGGCATCACTTCGATCGACCAGCCGTCGATCATGTCGGACAGCAATGGTTCAGGCGTTTCCGCCCCGGATTTATCGGCGAAATTCAACCAGGCCACGACCTACCTCCATGAACGACATCAAAATAATGTATACATTATGGAGGCAATTTCAACGCCTCGATTGCAGATATGCGACATTTTCCGCTCTATTCGCAAATTGTGCGGCTCTGCAGGAATACATTTTATCGCAGGCTTGCCAAGCGTCGGAGGCGCTCGATCTGGTGACGGGATAGGTAGTTTTCGTTCGTCTGTAACCTGAGCTTATGCTCCGTCAGGAGAACGAAATTGCCGAGTGAACGCGTATTGCCATAGATTGGCGCACTGACGCAGGCCAAGCTGCGCCATCGCGGGAGGCGACGATGACGGAATTAGCAACGCGCAGTTCAGGGTTCGTGGAGCGGCGGCATGGCTGAGCCTTGCTTCGATGTCGCGCATCTCGGCCATGTCGAGCTTCATACCGATCGCTTCGAGGATAGCCTCGATTTCTTCACCCGTGTCTATGGCCTGACGGCGAGCCTGGTCGAGGACGGCGTCGCTTATCTCAGGGCCTTCGACGACTACGAATTCCACACGCTGAAACTGACGCGGCACCATACGACCGGCGTCGGCCATGTAGCATACCGGACGTCGTCGCCAGAGGCGCTCGCGCGGCGGGTCAAGGTGATCGAGGAGATGGGCTGCGGCCTCGGCTGGGTCGAAGGCGATGAGGGCCACGGCCGCGCCTATCGTTTCGCCGACCCGGATGGGCACATCTTCGAGCTTTATTACGACACGCGTGTCTATGAAGCGCCGCCCGAGGAGCGGCCGAAGCTGAAGAACATCGCCCAGCGCTATCACGGGCGGGGAGCGAGCCCGCGCAGGCTCGACCACCTCAACCTGCTCACCTTGGACGTCAGCGCGATCCGCGACTTCATGACCAAGGCGCTCGGCAGCCGGGTGACGGAGCAGATCCAGCTCGACAATGGCCGGCTCGGCGGCTGCTGGTTCACAGTCAACAACAAGACCTACGACATCGCCTATTCCGAGGACCATACCGGCACGCCGGGGCGCTTCCACCACGTGACCTATGCCGTGGACCAGCGCGAGGACATACTCCGCGCCGCCGATATCTTCCTCGAAAACGGCGTCCATATCGAGACCGGCCCGCACAAGCACGCGATCCAGGGCACGTTCTTCCTCTATGTCTGGGAGCCGGCCGGCAACCGTGTCGAACTCGCCAATGCCGGCGCGCGGCTGATCCTCAGGCCCGACTGGCCGACCGTGACCTGGACCGAGACGGAGCGGAAGAGAGGCCAAGCTTGGGGCCTCAAGACGATCGAGACATTCCATACCCATGGCACGCCGCCAGTCGCAAGCAAGGATTGAAACCATGGCAAAATCGGCATTGGTGATCAGCGCGCATTCGGCGGATTTCGTCTGGCGCTGCGCCGGCGCGATCGCGCTGCATGCGGAGAAGGGCTATGAAGTCATCGTGGTCTGCCTTTCCTACGGCGAGCGCGGCGAGAGTGCCAAACTGTGGAAGAATGCCGGCATGACGCTGGACCTGGTGAAATCCTCGCGCCGCAAGGAGGCCGAAAATGCGGCCCAGGCGCTTGGCGTGCACGACATCCAGTTCTTCGATCTCGGAGACTATCCGCTGGAAGTCGACCGCGAGGCGAAATACCGGCTGGTCGACGTCATCCGCAAAGTGCAGCCTGATTTCATGCTCTCCCATTCGAAATGGGATTCCTACAATACCGACCACATGTATGCGACGCAGGTGGCGCTTGAAGCGCGGATGATCGCCCAGGCCTGGGGCCACAACCCCGGCGAGACAATTCTCGGCGCGCCGCAGCTCTATCTTTTCGAGCCACACCAGACCGAGCAGATGGAATGGAAACCGGATGTCTTCCTCGACATATCAGGCGTCTGGGAGAAGAAATGGGCCGCCATCCAGTGCATGGAAGGGCAGGAGCACCTCTGGCATTATTACAAGAACGTCGCCGAGAACCGCGGCAATCACTTCATGCGCAATTCCGGCGGTCAGTCGGGCGGGCGCAAATCTACCCATGCCGAGGGTTTTCAGTCCGTGTTCCCGCGCACGGTGGATGAACTCTGATGGGTGTCGTTGTGCAGAATGTCTTGCGTGCCGACCAATCCGTGGTGGATCGCCTGGCCGCCTGCGGCGTGGCGACGGTGCATGAGGCGCAGGGCCGCAAGGGGCTGCTCGCCAGTTACATGCGGCCGATCTATCCGGGTGCGCGGATCGCGGCGAGCGCGGTCACCATCTCTGCGCCACCGGGCGATAACTGGATGGTGCATGTGGCGATCGAGCAATTGAAGCAGGGCGATATCCTTCTGCTAGCGCCGACCAGTCCGTGCGAGGACGGCTATTTCGGTGACCTGCTCGCGACCTCGGCCATGGCGCGGGGCTGCCGGGGCTTGATCATCGATGCCGGCGTCCGCGATGTGGCGGATCTGACGGCGATGAAGTTCCCGGTCTGGTCCAAGGCAATTTTCGCCCAGGGAACTGTCAAGGAGACCCTCGGCTCGGTCAATGTCCCCGTCGTCTGCGCCGGCGCACTGGTCAATCCGGGCGATGTGATCGTTGCCGATGACGACGGCGTCTGCGTCGTGCGGCGCGAGGAAGCGGCTGGGGTGGCTGACAAGGCCGAGGCGCGCGTGGCGGCGGAAGAAGGCAAGCGCAAGCGGCTCGCGGCTGGCGAGCTTGGCCTCGACATCTACGACATGCGCGGACGCCTCGCCGAGAAAGGGCTGAAATATGTCTGACGGCGGGCTGGTCGGTCCTGACGATGGCGTGCCTTGCATGTGGATGCGAGGTGGCACTTCGAAGGGCGGCTATTTCCTCGCCGGCGACCTGCCCGAGGATCGCGATAGCTTCCTTCTCCGCGTCATGGGTTCACCCGATCCGCGGCAGATCGATGGCATGGGTGGCGCCGATCCGCTGACTTCGAAAATTGCCGTGGTCACGCGCTCGGAGCGGCCGGGTGTCGATGTCGATTATCTCTTCCTGCAGGTTTTCGTCGATCAGCCTATCGTCACCGACGCGCAGAACTGCGGCAATATCCTCGCCGGGGTCGGCCCGTTTGCGATCGAGCGCGGATTGATCAAAGCGAGGGAGGGCGAGAGCGAGGTGCGGATTTTCATGGAGAATACCGGGCAGATCGCGACGGCCCGGGTCTCCACACCGAATGGCCGGGTGAGCTACTCCGGAGTGGCGCGGATAGATGGCGTGCCGGGCACAGCAGCACCGGTGCCAATCACCTTCGCCGACACGGCCGGATCGAGTTGCGGCGCGCTGCTGCCGACAGGCAACGCTATCGATGTGATCGACGGCGTGGAATGCACTCTGATCGACAACGGCATGCCTTGTGTGGTGATGCGGGCTGCCGATCTCGGGATCGAAGGCACGGAGACGCCGGAGGCACTGGAGGCGAACGCCGCATTGCGCGAAAAACTCGAGGCGATCCGCCTGACGGCCGGGCCGATGATGAATCTCGGCGATGTCACCAAAAAGAGCGTTCCGAAGATGACGATGGTCTCGCCCGCCCGAGCCGCCGGGGCGATCTCGACCCGCACCTTCATTCCGCACAAATGCCACGACGCCATCGGCGTGCTGGGGGCGGTCAGTGTTGCCACCGCCTGCCTGTTGCCGGAGGGACCGGCCGCCGAAATTGCGGTCATTCCCAAGGGCGGGGAGAAACTGATTTCGGTAGAACATCCCACGGGTGAAATGACTGTGATCGTGACAGTGAAAAACGGCGAGGTCACGAACGCGGCCGTGCTGCGGACGGCGCGCAAGCTGTTCGACGGCCGCGTTTTCGGGTGAGGTGAGGGGATGAAGATCGGCTTCCTCGGATATGGTGAAGCGGCGCGCGCCTTCCATGAAAGCCTGTCGCGGCAAGGGCTGGCTTTCATCGCCTATGACATTCTTCTCGGCCGCGATGACGAAACGATGAGCCGGGCGATTGAAAGCCGCGGCGGCATTGTCGCCAGCGCGATCGCCGGTCTGGCCGAAGCCGACTGGATCTTCAGCGCCGTCACCGCCGACCAGAGCCTGCTCGCGGTCGAGCCGCTGCTGCCGCATCTCAGGCAGGGCCAGGTGCTGATCGATATCAACTCGGTCTCGCCCGATCGCAAGCGGCAGACCGCTGTCGCTGTGGAAGCTGCGGGGGCAACTTATCTCGATATGGCCGTGATGGCGCCGGTCCATCCGCGCAAGCACCGGACGCCCGTCTTGATCGCAGGCGATGCGGCGGAGCGGTTGCTGCCGGAGCTCGAAGCGCTCGGCTTTTCCGCTTCGATCGCGGGTTCGGCGCCCGGCGCGGCCACCGCGATCAAGATGGTGCGTTCGCTTTTCATCAAAGGGCTGGAGGCGATCACCGTGGAGGCGTTGCTGGCTGCGCTGGCCGCCGGATGTTTCGGCGAGATTCTTGCATCGCTTTCCGGCTCCTTTCCCGGTCTCGACTGGCCGAAATTCGCGGAATACCAGTTCGAGCGGACCGCGATCCATGGCAAGCGTCGCGCGGCGGAGATGCAGGAAAGCGCCGCCACCCTCGATGCCCTGGGACTCAACGGTAATCTCGCTCGCGAGATCGCGCAGGTGCACGATAGGACTGGTGCATCAGGTGTTTGGAAGAGCGTCACTCTTGAGGAAACGGTGGCGCGTGTGCTTGCAGCTCGGTTGGGCGAGCAGCGCTAGAATGTATACATTCTAGCTTGGATGTGCGTTTGTGGGGACGTGGCTCGGCATCTTCTTGATATTGTGAGCGTCGTGCATACAATCCTACGGCAAGTGCAGGGTGGTCGATGCGTGCGTGACCCATTGGTCCGGAGTTGATATCCTGGTGCCGCATGGGGACTCGCCTGGAGGTGTTGGTGAAACAGAGTGAAACCGCGACGCATGGCCGAAGGGCCGTGATTGAGTTGCGCGAGAAGATTCTCAGCGGTGAATTGCAGGGCGGAACCCGTCTCTTCGAGGTGCCGCTGGCCGAGCTTCTCGACATTTCCCGCACGCCGGTTCGCGAGGCGCTTTCGCGGCTTACCGAAGAGGGGCTGCTCGATCGTTTGCCGAGCGGGGGGTTCGTGGTGCGACGCTTCGGTTTTTCCGACGTGATTGATGCCATAGAGGTACGTGGCGTGATGGAGGGCATGGCTGCACGGCTGGCGGCCGAGCGCGGTGTCGAGACGGAAGCGATTGAGAAGATTAGCGAAACTGTAAGATTGCTGGATGACTGTTTTGGCGAAAAGCTCGATGAGGTGGATTTCGACGCCTATTCGGAACTCAACGAACGCTTCCATCACCAGCTTGCGGCGCTCTCCGGTAGCGAGATGATCCGGCGCGAGGTCGAGCGGGCGAGTTCGCTGCCTTTCGCGTCACCCTCGGCCTTTCTGCCTGACAAGGCCGACATCGCCAGCTTTCGGCGTTCGTTGCGCGGTGCACAGGAGCAGCACCGGCTAATGGTGGCGGCGATTTCGGCCCGCGAAGGCAGTCGCGCCGAAGCGATTGCCCGGGAGCATGCGCGCACGGCGCGGCGCAATCTTGAATATATTCTGGCGGAAGATCCGGGGCTGATTTCCAAGGTTCGCGGGCTGGCATTCATTCGCCACTGACGCGGCAAAGCCGGCGTTTTCAATGGGGTGGCCTCGGGCTACCCCTTTTTCTTGCCTTCTCGATCCGGGTGCAGGCGAATTTTTGACTTGCAATTGGCCCGCAATCGGCGTTCAATGTATACATATTGAAATGCCCAGAGGGAGGAACTCAGATGGCAATGTCAAGCTTGACCGATGTCTTGAACAAGAATTCCAGTGCCGTGGAGATGCTACGCAATTCCAAGATCGGCATGTATGTATACCCGGTGGTCGCGGGCGAATTCACCAACTGGCGTGACGAACAGGCCGCATGGCGGAACTCGGCGGTGCTTTTCGATCAATCGCACCACATGGATGAACTCACGGTAGAAGGGCCTGATGCCGAGAAATTTCTCGCTTATCACGGCATCAACGCGTTCTCGAATTTCGACCTCAATCGCGCCAAGCATTTCGTGCCGGTGACGCCGAACGGGCATGTGATCGGCGACCAGATCGTGTTTCGTGAGCGGCAGGACAAATTCGTTCTCGTCGGCCGGGCGCCGACCTCCAATTGGCTGATGTTCTGCGCCGCTTATGGCAAGTGGAATGTGCGGCTCAAATACGATCCGCGCTCGCCGTCGCGGCCCGAGGGCGAGCGGGTCATCCGCACGCATTACCGCTACCAGATCCAGGGTCCGGACGCGCCGAAGATCTTCGAAAAGATGAATGGCGGGCCGATCCCCGACATCAAGTTCTTCCATGTCGATCAGATCAATGTCGGCTCCAAGAAGGTGAAGGCGCTGCGCCACGGCATGTCCGGTGCACCGGGCCTGGAAATCTGGGGTCCGTACGAGGACAAGAGCTATATCCTGTCCTGCATCCTCGAAGCGGCCAAGGCCGCGGGCGTCGATATTGTCCGTTGCGGCAGCCGCGCCTATTCGACCAATACGCTGGAATCGGGCTGGATCCCGTCGCCGCTGCCGGGCATCTATACCGGCGACGGCATGCTGGCGGCCTATCGCGACTGGCTCGGCGCAGACAGCTACGAGGCGATGGGGGCGATCGGCGGCAGCTTCGTGTCCGACAATATCGAGGACTACTACGTCAATCCGTTCGAACTCGGCTATGATTTCTATGTCGGCTGGAAGAAGGACGATTTCATCGGCAAGGCCGCGCTCGAGAAGATGAAGGGCCAGACGCACCGCAAGAAGGTGACATTCGAGTGGAACGCCGAGGACGTCGTCGATGTCATCGCCTCCGCCTTCCGGCCGGGCGAGGATCACTACAAGTGGATCGATTTCCCGCAGCCGAATTACGCCTCGACCAGCGCCGACCTGATCCTCAAGGGCGGCAAGAAGGTCGGCATGTCGATGTTCAACGGCTATTCCTACAACGAACGCTGCATGCTGTCGCTCGGCATCGTCAATCACGATATCGAGGTCGGCGAGGTGCTGACGCTGGTCTGGGGCGAGCCGAATGGCGGCTCCGGCAAGACCTCGACCGAGCGCCACAAGCAGAAGGAAATCCGCGTGCGCGTGTCGCCGACACCTTATGCGGCGGAAGCCCGTGAGCACTATGCCGATAGCTGGCGGACAAAGAAGGCCTCGTAGCGCTTTCTCGGATTTGCGATCAGCGAAGGAGCGGCGTCCTATGGGGTAGGGCGCCGTTTCTATTTTTCGCGACACTATTATTCTGTGGTCGACGAGCCAGTTGCGCGTTCGCCGATCGATCGACGATCGGCCTCATCAGGCAGATCGAGTGTGATGCGCGATCCGTTCTGGGCTGGCCGCCTCAGTGCCTGTTTTCGACACGCCTCGATCCTCAGAGCTTTAGCTTCATGCAATGCCTGAAGTCGGCTGCGCGACAGGCCGAGTTCGTTCGCCAGCATGCGGTCGAGCCGTAGACTAGTGGTGAACGGCGCCGAGAGATCGATCTGGAGTATGTTCCATCCTTCGATATCGCATGCCTCCGACTTGTCGATAAGGCAATCCGCGCACGCATCGATGCGCTTGGCAAAACGGCCGAGCGCGCCAATGTCGAATGCATGGCCGCGAATCCAGTTCGGGTCGTTGCTTTGCAGTGCCTCGAGCGTGGCGGGGTCGATATCCCGCACGTTTCGGCGTTCGAACAGCGTGCGGTTCCAAGTCTTGTCGCAACCGGTGCATTTGTAGATCAGCCACGCGTCGAGCCGCCTGCCGTTGGCGTTGAGCCTCGGCTTGTCACTGCATTTGAAGGGTCTTGGCCCGCCGCATCCGCTGCAGGTCATCCATGGTTGCGGTGCGTTGGTCGGAATGATGGTCCATTTTACATTGAGGATATTGGACATGCCGTCTTGGTCTTCCCTTGGGAAGTTCACCAGGATGGCGGCAGGGACAGCCCGTTACGGGCACGGCATGGCGAGGTTTCGGGTGACTGAAGAGTTGGCGGCAGCAGGTGCGCTGCGCATGGCACATTTCAACGATGCCAAACCGGTCTCAGACCACCACCCCGCGAACAGATCACGAGCCAGAATAGCGGATGCTATCCTGCCCCATGCGGGTGAATCTGGATGAGACCGGTGTTTACGACGGCAAAGCAGAACCTCAGGATGCCAAGCTTTTCATGATGAGAGATAGCAGAGGTTGCTCATCTCTTGAAGTGCAGAAAGGCCACAGTGAAACCTGGAGTGATCAGACGCTCAGGTGCTTTTCCAGCGTCTCGGGCGAGGCAAGCAGCGCCGCAGACGTGTCGCGATAGATGATGCCGCCGCGTTCCAGCACGATCACCTCGTCGGTCAACGGCAACACCTTGCGTGCCTTCTGCTCGACGATGATCGCCGACATGCCTTCGCCGGTGACGATGTTGCGGAGCGCTGCCAAGAGTTCATCGACGATGATCGGGGCGAGGCCTTCGAGTGGCTCGTCGAGCAGTAGAATCTTGGGGTTGAGCATCAACGCGCGGCCGACGGCCAACATCTGTTGTTCGCCACCCGAAAGCTGGTTGCCGAGGTTGCGGCTGCGCTCCTTGAGGCGCGGGAACATGCCGTAGACGCGCGCCGTATCCCATGGTCCGCGCCGCGCGATGGCCGTGAGGTTTTCCTCAACGGTCAGCGATCGAAAAATATTGCGCTCCTGCGGCACCCATCCGATGCCGAGTGCCGCGCGGTTTTCGGCGCGCAGCCGGCTGATGTCGCGGCTGGCGAAGTGGATCGTGCCGGAATGCCGGGTGGTGACGCCGACGATCGAATTGAGGAGCGTGGTCTTGCCGGCGCCGTTGCGACCCAGGAGTGCCAGCGACCGGCCTTCTTCGAGCGAGAATTCGACCTGTGCCAGCACCTTAGCATCGCCATAGCCGGCGACGAGCTTATCCACGCGGAGCAGTTCGGCCATCACGCATCCTCCCCGAGGTAGATGGCCTTGACTTGCGGGTTCTTAGATATCTCAGCGACCGTGCCTTCGGCGAAGAGCGCGCCTGCAGCGAGCACGGAGATACGATCGGCGAAGGAGAAGACGAGGTCCATGTCGTGCTCGATCAGCACGACGGTCACATCGGCGGGAAGTTCGCGGACCAGCGCCAGCACTTCGTGCCGCTCCTCCTCGGGCACGCCGGCGGCTGGCTCGTCTAGCAGCAGCACGCGCGGCTTGGCTGCTATCGCGAGTGCGATCTCCAGTAGGCGCTGCTTGCCATAGGGCAGGAGCGTAGTGGGCGAGCCCATGACGTCGGCGAGCCGGAACCGCTCGATGATCGCGGCGGCCTCGTCGATGATCTTGCGTTCCGATGGCAGTGCCTGCCATGCCAGACGCCCGCGGCCTTCGCGTTCGGATATGGCCAGCATCACCGATTCGAGCGGCGTAAAATCGCCGAACAACTGGTTGATCTGGAACGTGCGGGTCAATCCACGACCGACACGCTTATGGGCGGGCAGGGTGGTGATCTCCTCGCCGCCAAGAAGCACCTGTCCGCTGTCTGCGGTCAGCACGCCGGTCAGGAGGTTTATGATCGTCGTCTTGCCGGCACCGTTCGGGCCGATCAGCGCATGGCGCGCGCCCTGGGCGATCTTGAGCGACACATCACTGGTCACGACGAAGCCGCCGAAGCGTTTTGTCAGATTGCGGGTTTCGAGCGCGAAAGTCATGGATGATCCTCCGCAGCCGCAGCCGCAGCCGCCGCCTTCGCCTTGGCCAGCCGACGGCTTTCCGAGCCCGGCAGGAAATTCTGCCAGCGCGTGATGCGCTCGCGGCCGATCAGCACGATGACGATCAAGATCAGGCCGATCCAGAACATCCAGTATTGCGGAGTGATGATGGAGAGCCAGTCACGGAGGATCGAGAAGATCACCGCTCCGATCAGCCCGCCATAGAGATAACCGGCGCCGCCTATCACCAAGACCAGCAGCACATCGGCGGAACGGCTGAAGGCCAGCACATCGAGCGAAACGAAGCTGGTTGTCTGGGCGAGAAGCGCGCCTGACATGCCGGCATAGATCGCGGAGATCGTATAGACAGCCACGATCCGCCGTGTCGGTGAGATGCCGAGCATCTCGGCGCGCCGCGTGTTGCGTTTGATCGCCTTCAGCGACAGGCCGAAAGGTGAGTTGACGATGCGGCGGGCGACGAACATCAGCAACATCAGCACGACAAGCGCATAGATATAGCCGGCGCGGCCCCAGAGATCGAACTCGAACAGGCCGAGGATGGGCGTGATCGTGATGCCGTTCAGGCCGTCCGCTCCGCCGGTCAGCCAGGCGGCCTGATTGGCGAGTTCGGCGAGCAGCATGGCGACGCCGAAGGTCGTCATCAGCCGGGTGAGATCGGAGCCGCGCAACACGAGAAAACTCGTCACGAAACCGAAGGCGCCGCTGATCAGGCCGGCTGCGATCAGCCCGGTGACCGGCTCGGTGGCGACATGGATCGAGAACAACCCGGCCGCATAGGCGCCGAGGCCGAAGAAGGCGGTATGTCCGAGCGAGACGATGCCGGCATAGCCGAGGATCAGGTCGAGCGAGATGGCGAACAGCGCCAGTATGGCGATTTCGGTGAGGATGAGGGATTTCGACGGCAGCACGAAGATCGCCGCGAGCGCGATGAGCCAGATGGCGATTTCCCAGATCCGCCAGCGGCTTGCACTTCGAAGCTGCGATAGTGCCTGATGCGCGGCGTTGCTCACGTTCTCCTTCATCGGCCGCCTTCCCGCGAGAAGAGGCCGTGCGGACGCACGATCAGGACGAGGATCATCACTGCATAGATGATGAAAGCGCCGAACTGCGGCAGGTAATATTTGCCGGCGACATCGGCGATGCCGAGTAACAAAGCTGCGATGAAGGGCCCGGTGATCGAGGATGTGCCGCCGACGGTCACCACGATCATGAAATAGATCAGGAATTTAAGCGGGAAATTCGGGTCCAGTCCGAGCAGCTCGGTGCCCAGCGCACCGCCCAGGCCGGCGAGACCAGAGCCGAGCGCGAAGGTCAGCGCGAAGATCAGCGAGACGTTGATGCCGAGCCCGCGTGCCACGCGTCCGTCATCCACGGCTGCACGCAACTGGCTGCCGAAGCGGGTCTTCGTGAGCGCTAGCTGCAGGCCGACCGCGAGTACCGCGCAGATGGCGATGATGAATAGCCTGTAGCGGCCGATGCCCACGCCCAGGAAGTCGAACCGGCCCTGGAGTGATGGCGGCAGGTTGATCATCTGCTGCTGGCCGCCCATGAAATAGTCCACCGCAGCGATCGCCATGAAGACGAGGCCGATCGAGAACAGAACCTGATCGAGATGCGATGCCGAATAGAGCCGCCGGTAGAGCAGGCGCTCGAGAATGGCGCCGGCGAGGGCGGTGACGATGAAGGCCGCCGGCAGGCACAAGTAGAAGGAGATGCCATAGCGGTTCATGAGAAGAACGGTGACATAGCCACCCGCCATGGCGAAGGCACCATGGGCGAGATTGATGAAATTCATCAGGCCAAGCGTGATGGAGAGACCGCAGGCGAGAACGAAAAGAAGCATGCCATAAGCAATGCCGTCGAACAGGATTGTCAGCATGTTTCCTCGGCCTTCAGAGGCGCCTGAGGCAGCGGGATTTACCGCCGCCTGCCTTTGATCGGGCTACTTGACGAAAGGATCCTTGATCTTTTCGTATTTGGCGAACTCGACATTGTAAAGTTCGCCGTCGACTTCCTTGACCTCGCGGATATAGATGTCCTGGATGGGATCGCGGGTGGCGGGATCGATCGACATCGGGCCGCGCGGGCTGACCCAGGATTGACCCTTCATCGCCTCGATGAGCTTGGTGCCATCGGTATCACCGCCGGTCTTTTCAAGCGCGGCATAGGCCAGATGCATGGCGTCGTAGCCGCCGACGCACATGAAGTTCGGCCGCATGTTGTTGTTGGCCTTGCGGACCTCGGCGACGAAAGCCTTGTTCTCCGGGCTGTCGTGATTGGCCGAGTAGAAGTGACCGGTGATGACGCCCTTCGCGGCCGGGCCGATATTCTGCAGCAGGTCGTCGTCGGTGACGTCGCCGGTGGCGATCAGTTTGATACCTGCTTCGGCGAGACCGCGATCGATGAACTGCTTCATGAACAGCGCGCCGACGCCCGAGGGTACGAAGACGAAGAGCGCATCCGGTTTCGCATCGCGGACGCGTTGCAGGAACGGTGCGAAATCCGGGTTCTGCAAGGGCACGCGAATGGCCTCGACGATTTCACCGCCCTTTGCCTTGTACTCGTCGGTGAAGCCCTTCTCGATGTCGTGGCCGGGGCCGTAATCGGTGACCAGGGTGACGACGCGCTTGATGCCGTTTTCCACGGCCCATGTTGCCACGGGCACTGCGGATTGCGGTCCGGCCATGCTGGTGCGGGCATAATATTCGGACTTGCTGGTGATGATCGACGTCGTGGCCGAGGTGATGATGGCCGGAATCTTTGCCTGGGCGAGGAGGGGGGCGACCGACAGGGCGAGGGGCGTCAGGCCGAAGCCCACGAGTATGTTGGCGCCTTCGCCGGTGATCAGTTCCTGGGCGATACGGCGGGTCTGGTCGGCCGTGCCGGCATCGTCACGCAGCACGACCTCGATCGTCTTGCCGGCAACGGTGTTGCCGTGGAGAGCCATATAGGCGTTCACACCGGCCTGCACTTGACGTCCGGTTGAGGCGAAGGGTCCGGTCATCGGCAGGATCAGGCCGATCTTGACCGTTTCAGCGGCGAAGGCCGGGGAGCGGATAAGGGCCGCGGTCATCGTGCCGGCGACAAAAAGTCTTCTGGTAATCATATGCATTCCTCCCGATTGATTGAAATCCTGCCGTCACTCTGTTCCGGTGCGGTCTCTATCGGCGTGGAACTCCACCCATGCCGTATCCAGTCTGTTTGTCGCCAATTCCTCCCGAATGACGCAAGCTGATCCGCGATCCCATCGAGGCTATGGCAAAGCCGTCATCCCGGCAATTTCGTTCTTCTCATGGGCCATAAGCGCAAGTTATAGATGCGTGTTATCCGGTGTGACATTCGACAAGCATCGGCCATTGCGAATTTCGGCGTCTGTCGACGCTATGTCAAGAAATGTATTCCTGATTTTGTCGAAATATTACCAAAACGCATGGAAATGGCTTGCCTGCGCGAATTCAGCCCCGAATTATCTCGGAAAATGTATGCATGCCGGAATGAGGCTTGCCTTTTTTCTCGTTCCGGACGCTATCCGTCTTGTACTGGATGCCATCAAAAATTGGACGAAGAGACGAACCAACCCCTGACCAATCAGTTGCCAAGCCGATGGCCGGAGACTTCGGAACCGGCATCTCGGGACAGGCTCAGGAAGCGCAGCGATGCGGCCACGCCGAGCAGGCCGATGACGAGGAAAGCCCAGCGGAAATCGGTAATCGACATGCCTTGGGCGCCACGGGCCGTTTCCGAAATATTGAGCACGGCAGCGGCAACGGCGACGCCGAGCAGCATGGAGATCTGTTGCAGCATGCTCGAAAGCGTCGAGGCCGAGCTGCGCTGCGCCGGCGTGATGTCGGCAAAGCCGATCGTGTTCAGCGCCGTGAACTGCATGGAGCGCGTCAGGCCGGCGAAGAAGAAGAGGACGAGCGTGATCGCTTCCGGCGTTTCGCGTGACAGCGCAGCACAAGCTGCGATCGATCCGCAGGCGAGGACGCCATTGACCACCAGCACCGTGCGGAACCCGTAGCGCCGCAGGAGCCGCGTGGTGACGGATTTCATGGCCAGGTTGCCTGCGAAATAGACGAGAAGATAGGTTCCAGTGGCGATCGCATCGAGACCGAAACCCACCTGAAGCGAGAGTGGGATCAAGAACGGCATGGCGTTGATCGAAAGCCTGACTGCGGTTCCGGCGGAAAGCGTCGAGAGCGCGAAGGTCTGGATCTTGAACGGTGAAAGGTCGAGCAGAGGATTGGCGACCCGCTGGAAGTGCCAGGTCGCGACAACGCCGAACACGACCCCACCCGCCAGCAGAAGGCCGATCAACGGGAGTGCGGCGCTGCCATGGGTGAAGGCTTCAAGCCCGGCTAGCAGCAGGGTCAGCCCTAGCGCCGATAACAGGAATCCGGGTATGTCGAGCTTGCCGGCGCCATCGTCGCGCTGGTCGGGCACGAACATCCAGACAAGGACGAGGCCCAGGATTCCGATCGGAATATTGACGAGGAAATTCCACTGCCAGGAGAAGTAAGTGGTGATGAAGCTGCCGAGCACTGGGCCGATGACCGGTGCGATCAGCGCGGGCCAGGTTATCAACGCCACCGCGTTGACCAGTTCCGATTTCGGCGCGTTCTTGAGCACGATGACCCGGCCGATCGGGTTCATCAGGGCGGCGCCAAACCCTTGCACGGCACGGGCGGCGATGAACTGGCCGAGACTTTCCGCCAGGCCACAGAACAGCGAGGCGAGCGTGAAGATGGCGATCGCCGCCATGAAGATGTTGCGCGCGCCGAAGCGATCGCCCAGCCAGCCCGATAGCGGGATGAAGGCCGCCATGGTGAGCATATAAACCGTCAGGCCGATGCTCATCGACACCGCCGGAACGCCGAAATCCAGACCCATCTGGGGGAGCGACGTAATGACGATCGTGCCATCCAGCATCTGCATGAAGAAGGAGACAGCCACTACGAGCGCCACGATCCGTGAGCGATTCGCGGCGGTGGAAGCTTCTCCGCTGTTGCTATCTGTGTCGTTGCTGAGAGTCGTCATTCAGCGACACTAATCTCAAAACTCGCGGCGGGGGAATGCCCGATCAGCCAATTGAGCCCGGTCGCGACACTTTGCCGTCAATTGACTTATGTCAAATGCCGCCTTCCTTGACGGATTCCATTGCGACTGATGTGGAGGTGCTGGCGACATGCGGAAGGCTGGAGATTTTCTCGCCCAGCACCTGCCGGTATTTCCTGATATCCGATGTCCGGACCTTGAGCAGATAGTCGATGCGGCCCGCGATCATGTGGCATTCCTCGACCTCCTTGATCTTGCGCACGGCGGCGTTGAACTCGCTGAGCGCCTGTTCCTTGGTGTCCGACAGCTTGACCTCGGCAAAAGCGATATGATCCATGCCGAGCTTGCGCTGGTTGATGCGGGCATGGAAGCCTTCGATATAGCCCTCGTCGATGAGTTTCCTGAGCCGCACCTGGCATGGTGTCTTGGACAGGCCGACCACCGACGAGAGATCGGTGATTGACATTCTGCCGTCACTCGCCAGTGCATCGAGGATGCGATGATCGAATTGGTCCAATTCACTTTCGTGCTGCTCTTGTGTAGCCATAACGCCCAATATCTCCTCGATTTATGGAGAAATAGCGCTGGATACTGAGCAATTCAAGTCTGAAATCCTTCGCCTAAACTGGTAGGTTTCCGGCAATCCCGCAAGGCAAGGACCGGCGAAATTCGCGAAAGCGCGGCAGAATTGATTCTGCTAAGCTCCGCCCGCCGGCATGCCGATATGCGGTTGGGATGGCTTGGTGGAGAACTGCCGAAATGAACCTTCAGACGATCGATAAGAACAAGAACCTGTTTGCCGAGTTCGCACCGCCCATCCGGCCGCAGAGCCCGCTCCGGCAGGCGATCACCGCGGCCTACCGGCGCGACGAGGCCGAATGCGTGCTGCCGCTGATCGAGGCCGCGACGCTTTCACCACGCCTCAAGGAAGCATCACGCGGAACGGCCCGCAAGCTGATCACCGCGCTCCGCGCCAAGCATTCCGGTTCCGGCGTCGAGGGGCTGGTGCACGAATATTCGCTCTCCAGCCAGGAAGGCGTGGCGCTGATGTGCCTGGCCGAAGCGCTGCTTCGCATTCCCGACACCGATACGCGCGACGCGCTGATCCGCGACAAGATTTCGGAAGGCGACTGGAAATCGCATATCGGCGGCGGCAAGTCGCTGTTCGTCAACGCCGCGACCTGGGGCCTCGTCGTGACCGGCAAGCTGACCTCCACGGTCAACGACCGCAGCCTGTCGGCGGCGCTGACCCGGCTGATCGCGCGTGCGGGCGAACCCGTGATCCGCCGTGGCGTCGACATGGCGATGCGGATGATGGGCGAGCAGTTCGTCACCGGCGAGACGATCGAGGAAGCGCTCAAGCGTTCCAAGGCGCTGGAACAGAGGGGCTTCCGCTATTCCTACGACATGCTGGGCGAGGCCGCGACGACCGGCGCCGATGCCGAGCGATACTACAAGGACTATGAGAACGCGATCCACGCCATCGGCAAGGCCTCGGCCGGGCGGGGCATCTATGAAGGTCCCGGCATTTCGATCAAGCTCTCGGCGCTGCATCCGCGCTATTCGCGGTCGCAATCGGCCCGCGTGATGAGCGAACTGGTGCCCAAGGTGAAGGCGCTCGCGCGGATCGCCAAGAGCTATGACATCGGCCTCAATATCGATGCCGAGGAAGCCGATCGGCTGGAGTTGTCACTCGATATTCTCGAAGAGCTTTGCCTTGACCGGTCGCTCGCAGGCTGGAACGGCATGGGCTTCGTGGTGCAGGCCTACGGCAAGCGCTGCCCCTACGTGCTTGATTTCATCATCGATCTCGCGCGCCGCGCCAATCGCCGCATCATGGTGCGGTTGGTCAAGGGCGCTTATTGGGACGCCGAGATCAAGCGCGCGCAGCTCGATGGGCTCGAAAGCTTCCCGGTCTTCACCCGCAAGATCCATACCGACATTTCCTATATCGCCTGCGCGAAGAAATTGCTGGCGGCCACCGATTATGTGTTCCCGCAATTCGCCAGCCACAATGCCCAGACGCTGGCGACGATCTATCATCTCGCCGGCGGCGATTTCCGGGTCGGCAATTACGAGTTCCAATGCCTGCATGGCATGGGCGAGCCGCTCTACGACGAGGTGGTCGGCAAGGACAATCTCGATCGACCGTGCCGCATCTACGCGCCGGTCGGCACGCATGAGACGCTGCTCGCCTATCTGGTGCGGCGCCTGCTCGAAAACGGCGCGAACTCCTCCTTCGTCAACCGCATCGCCGATCCCAAGGTCTCGATCGACGAACTGATAACCGATCCGGTCGATGTCGCCTGCGCGCTCCCGGTGCCCGGCGCCGGGCATGACCAGATCGCCTTGCCACGTCGGATTTTCGGCGCCTCGAGGAGTAATTCCGCAGGCCTCGATCTCTCGAACGAAGATCTGCTTTCGGACCTTTCCACAGCGCTCCAGGCTTCGACCGAGTTGAATTGGGATGCGCGTCCACTGTTGGCATCCGACGCGATGCCCGGCGAGGCACGGCCGGTTCGCAATCCCGGCGACCGCAATGATGTGGTCGGCACGGTGACCGAAGCGTCGGATGAGGACGCGCGCACGGCTGTCGCACTGGCATCGGGTAATGCGGCGCAATGGGCCGCCGTCTCGCCCACCGAACGTGCCGCCTGCCTCGATCGCGCCGCCGACCTGATGGAATCGCGGACCCAGCAATTGCTCGGCCTGATCATGCGCGAGGCCGGCAAATCCGCGCCGAATGCCATTGCCGAAGTGCGTGAGGCGGTGGATTTCCTGCGCTACTATGCCGATCAGGCACGCCGGACGCTTGGTCCCGGTCACAAGCCGGTCGGCCCCGTCGTTTGCATCAGCCCGTGGAATTTCCCGTTGGCGATCTTCACCGGCCAGGTTGCCGCAGCGCTCGTCGCAGGCAACCCGGTTCTGGCGAAGCCCGCCGAGGAAACGCCGCTGATCGCGGCTGAATCTGTTCGAATCCTGCATGAGGCCGGCGTGCCGGTCAGCGCTCTGCAATTCGTGCCCGGCGATGGACGGGTGGGTGCCGCCCTTGTCGGCGCGGCCGAGACGGCGGCCGTGATGTTCACCGGTTCGACGGAAGTTGCCCGGTTGATCCAGGCCCAATTAGCCGCGCGGCTGTCGGCATCCGGTCGGCCGATCCCGCTGATCGCCGAGACCGGCGGGCAGAACGCCATGATCGTTGACTCGTCAGCCTTGGCCGAACAAGTCGTCGCAGATGTCATCGCCTCGGCCTTCGACAGCGCCGGCCAGCGCTGCTCGGCACTGCGTATTCTTTGCCTGCAGGAGGATGTCGCCGATCGCACGCTCGCCATGCTCAAGGGTGCGCTCAAGGAACTCAGCATCGGCCGTACCGACCGGCTGTCGGTCGATGTCGGTCCTGTTATCACCGACGAAGCCAAAGGCATTATCGAAAAACATGTCGACGCCATGCGTGGCCTCGGTCGTCCGGTCGAACAGGTCGAACTCAGGGGTGAGACGGAGGAAGGCACGTTCGTGCCGCCGACGATCATCGAACTCGACAGGCTCTCCGACCTCAAGCGCGAGGTGTTCGGTCCCGTCCTGCACGTGATCCGCTACAAGCGCGAGGATATCGACCGGCTGATCGACGATATCAACGCCACCGGCTACGGCCTGACCTTCGGCCTGCATACGCGGCTGGACGAGACGATCGCGCACGTGACCGGCCGCATCAAGGCAGGCAATCTCTACGTCAATCGCAACGTCATTGGCGCGGTGGTTGGCGTGCAGCCGTTCGGCGGGCGCGGGCTGTCCGGTACGGGTCCGAAGGCCGGTGGGCCGCTCTATCTCGGGCGGCTGGTGCAGGTTCCGCCGGTGCCGCCGCACCACAGTTCCGTCCATACCGACGTGGCATTGCTCGATTTCGCGCTCTGGCTCGATGGCAGGGGTGCGAAAGATGCGGCAAATGCGGCGCGCGACTATGGCAGCATCTCGGCGCTGGGCTTGGCCTCGGAGCTTCCCGGCCCTGTCGGTGAGCGAAACATCTACGCGCTGCATCCGCGCGGCCACATCCTGCTCGCGCCGCAGTCCGAGGAGGGACTGTACCGCCAATTGGCGCTGGCGCTTTCGACCGGCAACCGCGTGACGATCGACAAGTCATCCGGTCTGGATGCTTCACTCGCCGGTGTGCCGCAATCCGTCGCGTCGCGCGTGACCTGGGCCTCGGATTGGGCCGCGGCAAGCCCGTTTGCCGGTGCATTGGTTGAGGGTGACGGCGAGCGCGTCCGGACCATCAACCAGGCGATCGCGGCACTCCCCGGCCCGCTGGTGCTCGTCCAGTCCGCTTCGACAGCGGATATCCAGGCCGGCGAGCCGTACAGCTTGAACTGGCTACTCGAGGAGGTTTCGACCTCGATCAACACGGCGGCGGCCGGCGGCAATGCCAGCCTGATGAGCATCGGCTGACATTTCAGTCCAGAATTGAACGGCTGCTGCCATGCGTTGTCAGCATGTTCCTGCATCTGAGCTAGCGGATTGCTTCGGCAGTCCGCTATTCTTTTGTTGATATGTTGAGTCTCTCAACCGGATGGAGCCGCATTGAGCAAGAAGCCGATTTCAGTTTCATCCGGCCGGGCGCGGTCGATCTGGCTCCGTGCGCAGAAGCTTGATGAGGACGCTCCGTTTGGCTCCGGGCCGGACGCCACGCGTGCGGCGGTCGAGCATCTCGGCTATGTGCAGATCGACACGATCAATGTGATCGAACGCAGTCATCACCACATCCTGTTCACGCGCATTCCCGGCTATTCGACTGCCGATCTCGACCAGGCGCAATCGATCGACAAGTCGGTCTTCGAATATTGGACGCATGCTCTGTCTTACGTCCCGACCCGCGATTTCCGGTACTTCCTACCCAGTATGAAGCAGCAAAAGAAGATACCAGACAAGACCGCGCCTGCATCCTGGTTTGCGAGTGTCAGCCACAAGGATTATCTCGCCATCATCAGGCGCATCCGCAATGAAGGGCCTCTCTCCATACGCGATATAGACGACGACGAACTGGTCGAGAAGGATCATCCCTGGGCGAGCAAAAAGCCCTCGAAACGCGCGCTGCAGCTCGCCTTCTATTGCGGCGACCTCGTTGTCGCCAAGCGCGCCGGCATGCTCAAGACTTATGAACTGTCCGACCGCCATTTCGGCTGGGAGCGACCGAAGCCCGCGACGGAAGGCCAGTATGCGGCGTATCTGCTCGAGCGGGCGCTCAGGGCGCAGGGGATCGTCAGTCTGGATTCGATTTGCTATGGCGACCTGAAATGGAAGAAGCGGGTTGCTGCGTTGCTCGGCACGGCAGTCCGCAAGAAGGACCTTCTGCCAGTCCAAATTGAAGGTGCGGGCGCGGTCGCGCATTGGGTGGCGCCTGGGGTTCTGGAGACAGCGAAAGAGAACCATGCGCCGCAATTGGTGCACATTCTTTCGCCCTTCGATCCGCTGGTGATCCAACGCAAGCGGCTGGCGATGCTGTTCGGCCATGACCATCGCTTCGAGGCCTATGTGCCGGCCGACAAACGGGTGCTCGGCTATTTCGCGCTGCCGGTGCTGGTGGGTGACAGGATCGTCGCCGCGATCGATCTCAAGGCCGATCGTAAGGCCGGCAAGCTGCTGATCCAGAAATGGACATGGCTCAACGATGCCGATCCCGCGGAATACAAGTCGCTGATCGACAGTGCCCTGACCCGGTTCGAAGCGTTCCAGCTGGCGTCGCTCAACTCGCCTTCTTCAGATTGATGTAATTCCGCCAGCCGCCGAGATGGGTGATTTCCTCGGCGCCTTTCACGGCATGCGCCTCGCAGAGAAATCCGGAAACGCTCGTTCCATCCTCGAGCCTGATCTTGCCGATGCCGAGCGGGGCGGGGATTTTCTGGACAAACGCCCCGAAAGCTGCAGGAGGCAATGCCCAGACCTCGACCGCGATGCCTTTGCCAGAGAAGCCGGGCTCCGAGATCAGGCCGGGCTTCGGCGGAACAGCGCCTGGTAGTACGAACAGCCGGTATTCCGGGACGGTGCGGCAAGACTTGACCAGGCGGCCGCCGGAACCGGCAAGCTCATGATTGAGGGGCATGCCGTCAAGATGCGCGCCGACGACCACGACCGGAACGAAGCCGTCATCAACGGGCGCCACGCGGCTTTCTTCAGGCAGTCGCGCAGCTCGCGCCTTGCCCATTCCAGAGCCGGCGGCCCGATGGAGCGCATCGGCCAGCGGCGCCAGCGCGTCGTCGGTGAATGCGGGTGCGATCAGCGTGACGCCGCCCGGCAGGCCTGAGCTGCGGAAGCCGGCGGGCACGGCGATGGCTGCGCAATCCAAAAGGTTGACGAAATTGGTGTAGCGACCGAGCCGGCTGTTGAGTGTGATCGGATCTGCCAGCATGTCGGCGACGGAATAGGTCGTCGGCGTGGTCGGCAACAGCAGCACATCGGCCTTTTGCCATTCGGCATCCGTCAGATGGCGCAGTTCTTCCAGCCGGTAGCGGCCCTTGAACGCATCGACAGCGGTCTTCCCTTTGGCACCCGCAATGATCTTGCGCACGGTGGGGTCGAAGTCGTTGGCGTTGGAAGCGAAAAAGCTTTCGACGGCGGCGAGCCGCTCTGCGACCCATGGCCCGTCATAGAGGAGTGCCGCGGCTTCGCGGAACGGCGCATAGTCGAAGGGCACGATGGTCGCGCCGAGCGCCCTGGCGCGTTCGATGGCCTGGTCGTAGAGCGTTTCCATCTCGGCGTCGCCAAAGAATTCACGCTCCGCACCTTCGAGCACGCCGATGCGAAACCCGGACACAGGCAGGGATGCGGGCGCCGCGTGACGTGAAAAGGGATCGCCGGAATCGAAGCCCTCGGCGACCTTGCGGACAGCAACGCCATCGCCGACGGTCGTCGAAAAGATCGTGATGCAGTCGATGCTCCGGCAGGCGGGTACCGCTCCCGTATTCGGCAACAGGCCCGGTGTCGGCTTGATGCCGACGAGATTGTTGAATGCAGCCGGCACACGGCCCGAGCCAGCAGTATCCGTGCCGAGTGCGAAGACGGCTATGCCGGCGGCAACCGTGACGCTGGAGCCGGAGCTTGAACCGCCCGAGATATAATCGGCGTTGAACACGGAGCGAGGTGCGCCATAGGGCGAGCGGGTGCCATTGAGGCCGGTGGCGAACTGGTCGAGATTGGTCTTGCCGATGACGATGGCGCCAGCGGCCCGCAGCCGGGCGACGACGGTAGCGTCCTTCTCGGGAAGGTAGGTGTAGGCGGGGCAGGCGGCCGTGGTGGGCAGGCCGGCAACGTCGATATTGTCCTTGACTGCGAACGGCACGCCCCAGAGCGGCAGGCTGTTGGGTTCGGGGGCACGATCCATCAGTTCCCTGGCCGCCGCCCTGAGATCATAGTCAGGCGTGGCGGTGATGAAGACTGCCGGATCGTCCCATGCCCGCCTGCGCGCGATTACCTCTTCGATGACATCCAGCGGCCTCATGCCGCCTGCATAGGCGGCGCGAAGGCTTGTCAGATCGAGCACGGCAGGCAGCATTACAATGTCTCCGATTGGGCGGCCAATCGCGCGCTCCATCATTGTATGCAATGTTGCAATCGGCATGCCAACCGATACTATGCTGAAAAGAAACGATTTCCCAGCTTTCCTAAGCTGCACTTTGTACCGTTGGCGCGGAGAATGCCTAAATAATAGGCTATCGTCTGAGCATCAGGCGCGGTCGATCTTGTCCATGAACGTTTTCAGCTCATCTGGGGCCATGCGCACGATGTGCTTTTCCTCGGGATAGGCGTTGCTCTCGACATCCGCCACATATTCCTTGAAGGCGGCGATACGTTCCTGTTGCAGCCGGTCATATTCGGCGGCGAAGTTGCGATAGACCTTGGAGTGGCGGGGCATGTGGCCGCGATTGGTGCCGAGAATATCTTCGGCGAAGAGATATTGCGCATCGCAGCCGGTGCCGGCGCCCATCGAGAGCATGACGAGGCTGGTCCGCTTTGAGATCGCTTCGGCGACCTCAACCGGCACGACTTCGATTTCGGCACCGAAAGCGCCTGCTTTCTCGAGTTGCTTGACGGCTTCCCAGATTTCCAGCGCGGATTGTGCGGTCTTGCCGACGGCCTTGAAGCCGCCGGTCCAGGTCCTGCGCGAAGGGATAAGGCCGACATGGCCGATCACCGGAATGGCCTCGTCGGCCATGCGCTTGACCGTGGCATAGCTCGCCGAGCAGTAGACGGCATCGGCGCCGCCCTTGTACATCTTGAAGGCCCAGCGGACGAAGTCGTCTGATGTGCCGATCTCGAAAAAATTCTCGCCGGGCATGGTGAAGAGGGTGGGGGCGACCTCGCGGTAGCGCGGATCGAGGCAGAGTTCCGGCGGCACGGAGACGATGTCGATGCCGGCTTTCTCGGCAGCTTCGGCCTCTTCCAGCGTCAGCACACGCAGCATGGTCAGCTGCTTCTTGCCCTTTATGGCGCGCAGATCGGCGACCGTCGGCCTGTTCTTTCTCATATTCCTGTTCCTCCCAGATATCAGTTATGCGGCGAGAAGCGCCTTGAGTTTGGTGTCAGATGCGGCGAGCAGCGCCGGATCGGGATGGGCGCGCTTGGCGATCAGCATTTCGGCGATGCGGATATCGCGCGCGACGCTGTTGCCCGGGCCGATGCCGCTCGCGGCAACAAGCCGGCCATCGTCTGCGAGGCTGAACAGGATGAAGGCGCCATCGCCGACGTCACGACGAACGGTGGTCATCCCTTCATCCGCCAAGCCAGCGACCTGCAGGCCGAGGTCATATTGATCCGACCAGAACCACGGCACGGCATCGATGATCGCATCACCGCCCAGCATATTGGACGCCGCGACCTTCGCCTGGTCGTGGGTGTTGCGCCAGGATTCGAGTCGCACGCGGCGCCCGCCATAGACGGCGACAGGGAATGAAGCACAGTCGCCCGCGGCGTAGATCGACGGGTCGCTTGTGCGCAGATGCTGGTCGACCGCGATGCCGTTGCTGATCTCGAGACCAGCCGCCTCTGCCAGCGCCACGTTGGGGATGGCGCCGATGCCGACCACGGCCATATCGGCTGCGATCACCTCGCCATCGGTCAGGGTGACCGTTGCTTGATCGTCATTGTCTTCAATCGATGCCAGGCTTTTCGCAGTGATGATGCGCGCGCCCTGGCGCTCATGCTCGTCATGGATCACTCGGGCAATTTCCGCCGGCACGCCACGCATCAGGATGCGTTCCAGGCCCTCGATGATCGTCACCGCGCAGCCAAGCTTGCGCGCCGATGCCGCGATCTCGAGGCCGATGAATCCACCGCCGATGATCGCCACATGTCCACCCCGACCGAGTTTCTCGCGGATAGCGATGGCGTCGTCATGGGTGCGCAGGTAGACGCAGTGGTGCGAACCTTCCGCCATCGGCAGGCGGCGCGGCGATGCACCGGTGGCAAGCAGCAGCTTGCTGTAACCGAGCGCCTGCCCATCGGACAGGCGGACCTGCTTGCCGGCGCGGTCGACCTCCACGGCATTGGATCCTGGCAGAAAGGTGATACCTGATGTCTCGAACTGCTCACGAGAGGCGATCTCGCGAAGGGTCGGGCTGTCGGCCCCGGTCAAGACATCCTTGGAGAGGGGCGGCCGCTCGTAGGGAAGATGCGCTTCCGAGCCGAGAAGCGTGATCGTGCCGGCGAACCCTTCGTCACGAAGGGCGAGGGCGGTGCGCGCGCCACATTCGCCCGCGCCGATGATGACGATGCCGTCCTGCGCGTCGTTGCTCATTCTCTCCTCCCGGGCTTGCTTAGAGGCCAATATAGACCTGGCCGCCCTCGACCTTCACCGGATAGGTGGCGAGGTCGACGCAGACCGGCGCGCCCTTGGCCGCGCCCGTCCTATAGTCGAAGCGCCCGTTGTGCTTGGGACATTCGATGATGTCGTCCATCACCAGACCGTCGGCGAGATGAACCTTCTCATGCGTGCAGAGGCCGTCGGTGGCGAAATACTCGTCGTCGGGCGAACGGTAGATCGCGAAGGTCCGGCCGGCGTGGTCGAAGCGCATCACGTCTTCTTCATCGATATCGCCTTCCGCGCAGGCGGCTACCCAGTCAGTCATGAAATTCTCCGGGAGAGGAGGGCGCCCTCATGACGCCCTGTAACTATTGCTTTGGAAGACTTATTCCGCGGCAGCCCCAACGGGCATATCATGGAATTCTGCCTTATACGGTCGCGCCGTCGGCGGCAGTTCACGCTTCAGATAATAATCTTCGTATCTGAGCTGGCGCTTAACGACGGGCCAGGCTTCCTTGTAGGCATGCCAGATCGACGGATTTGCCGCTGGCAGGTCGTGTTTGATCAGTTCATGCAGCTTTGGCAGCGCATAATAGGGCACCATCGGGAACATGTGGTGTTCGACATGATAGTTCATGTTCAGGTAGATGAACCGGCTGATGGGGTTCATATACACCGTGCGGCTATTGAGCCGATGGTCGATGACGTTGTCCGCGAGGCCGATATGCTGCAGCAGGCCGGTCATCACCATGTGCCAGCATCCATAGAGGCGCGGCAGGCCGATGATCATCAGCGGCAGCCATGACCACATGTAGAGTGCAAGCGCTATCGTGGCGATATAGATCGCCATATGCCAGCGGGCGGCGGTGATCGCCTTGCCCTGTTCCATCTCGGGGATGTAGCTCTTTTCATCCGCGCTGAGATTACCCAGCGCGTTGCGCGCGATCGTCTTCAGCGAACCCCAGGCATCGAGAATGCCGATGAAGGCGAGACCGGCACGCAGGAGATCCGGCGGGCGCATGACGGCGATTTCGGCATCGCGGCCGACGATGATCGTGTCGGTATGGTGGCGCGCATGGCTCCACCGCCAGGTGACGGGATTGCGCATGACCTGGAAGCTGGCGATCTCGTAGACGACATCGTTCATCCAGCGGGTCTTGAAGGCCGTGCCGTGGCCGCATTCGTGCCAGCGGGAGTCACAGGCCGAACCGTAGAGGACGCCATAGACGAAGAAGAAAGGCACGCACCACCAGGAACCCCAGAAATAGATGCCGCCGGCCGCCATGAGAATGAGGCCGCCGATCCAGATGATCGTGTCGCGGATCGCCGAACCGTCGGAACGCTGCATCAGTTCCTTCATGGTCTTGCGGGGCACATCGGTGTGATACCATTCCGCAGAGGCAAGTCCGGTCTCGATCGCCCTGCGCGTGCTTTCGCCCACGAGGCTGTAGTCCCGCTTTGTCGTGGTTGCCGGGCTAACGTCCGTGATTGCCATTGCGACCTCCCAATATATATTCGGCGACTGCATCCGGTCTCACCAGGACGCGCGCTCCTTCGGCCCGCGCAAGCGAGCATTGCGATTTGATGTATAATGACGTCTCAAAATGAGGAAGTCAACATCATCTTCTAGCGCCAAACGGGTGAAAATGTGGAAAAGCGCCCGTTATTTCATCTTCTAGCCACGCAATATCGCTTGCGGGCATCAATTCACATCATTTCGCATCAATGCTCCGGAATATTCTCCCGGAAGATCACCTGCAGCCGGGGCGGATGATATTCGAACGCCTTGCCGCGGATCGAATTGACCAGCAGGGAGATCGCTTCACGCGCCTCGACTCGCGGATTCTGGTCGATCACGGCGTCCATTGTACCTGAAAGCAGCAGTGGTTTGGAGTTCTCGGTTAGTTCGTGGCCGATGAAGATCACGGATTTGCCCCGGCTTTTTTCATCGAGCGCACGACCTATGCCGGAGCTTCCGCCGCCGATATTGTAGATGCCGGCGAGATCGGGCTGGCGTTCGAGAAGCGCAGACGCCTCCTCATAGGCGCGCTGGCGATCATCCCTGATCTCGCGCATCTGGACGATTTCGAGATGCGGGAATTCCTCGGAGATGATGTGGCGGAAGCCCATCTCCCGCTCCTCATGGCCGCGATAGGAGAGCGACCCGGCAAACAGCGCGATCTTGCTTCGCGTTGCCGGCAGCAGACGACCCAGCAGATAGCCGCCCAGCCGACCGGCGGCGCGATTGTCAATGCCGACATAGCCGGTGCGGGCGACGTGCAGGATATCGGACACAAGCGTCACGACCTTGACGCCGGCGTCGGCCAGCGCACGCATTTCCTCGCGCACCGTGGGGTGATCGAGCGCGACGAGCCCGACGCCCTGCGTCATAGGCCGGATCTCGGCGAGCTTCTGCGCGAGGGAGGCCGGATTGAAGCCTTCCACCGAGTGAACGTTGAATTCGATGCCCTCCTGGGCGCCGCATTGGCGCTCGAGTTGGGCCTTGAGATTGGCGATGAAGGTGTTGGTGCCTTCTGGCAGGACGAAATCGAGGCGTATCTTGCCCACACTCGCCTCGGAACTGCCGAAATATCCAAGGCGAGCGGCGGTCTCCATCACGATCGTGCGCGTCCGCTCACTTACCCCGGAGCGGTTGTTGAGCACGCGGTCGACCGTTGCGGTCGAGACCCCCGACCCCTTGGCGATGTCGATCAGAGTCGAGCGCAATGTGATTCCCTCGTCATGAGATGATGGAAACTGATGTATTCCAAGGGCTGTGACTTGCAATCTAAAAAATGCGCGCGGCGCAGCATGGCACTCATTTCCTCCCGCATTGCATCAAAAAACATCAGCGTCGTCTTATATAGTGGCTTTGATTCCACTGTGTTTTTTGCATTTGATCGTGATCGATGTAATTATTGAGGTACGTTGATCAAATATGATGTTGACATCAATAGATTGACAAATCAATATACATCATACGACGAGATGGAGGTCTGGTCGCCAGGGAGGAAAATATGTCACTCAATCTCAATGTCTCGCGCCGTGGATTTCTGTCGGCGTCTACCCGCATGGCCGGCCTGACGGCCGCCGTCGGCATCGCACCCCAGTTCATTCGTCCGAGCCGCGCATTCGCGGCAGACGCCCTGGCATCAGGCATGATCGGCGGCCCGACGGGCTTCGATGGCGCCGAGCGCTACCAGTATGGCGCCGATACGCCCGAGGGCAGGGCGGTGGAAGCCGCCAAGAGCTTCAAGGCAAAGGGCGTTACCAAGATCGTGCTAGGGCTCTCGGATGGTTCGATCGGTCAGTTGACCCAGCCATTCCCCAAGGGCGCGCCTTCGATCAAGCAGCTTTGGGAGAAGGAAACCGGCATCACGCTTGAAATCGTCGGTGTGCCGAACGGCCAGGAATTCACCAAGACGATGCAGGACATCTCGACCAAGGCCGGTGCCTTCGACATCTACGCCGTCGAATGGAACCGCCTTGGTGACCTCGCGGAGACCGGCGGCATCGTCAATCTCGACGAGTTCGTCGTCACCCACAAGCCGCAATGGGATGCGCCCGAAACCGGTTACGTCAATGGCGCGCAAGGTGTGTCGCTGCTCAACCAGTACAATGGTTCGACCTATGGCGTGTCGCTCGACGGCGACTTCCAGATCTGGAATTATCGCAGCGATCTCTTCAACGACGAGGCCGAGAAGAAGGCCTTCTCCGACAAGCACGGCTACGAACTCGCGCCGCCGAAGACCTGGAAGCAACACGGCGAAATCGCCGCCTTCTTCCATCGCCCTGATAAGGGCCTGTTCGGCTCGACCGACCTGCGCAACCAGGGCTGGGGCTACACCAACTGGTATCAGCGCTATGTCTCGCTCGGCAATCCAAACCAGTTCCTGTTCGATGACAATGGCAAGGCACTGATCAATTCCGAGGCCGGCTGGTCCGCGACGAAGGATTACGTGGACTCGCTCTCGCACCATTCGCCAGACGCGATTTCATGGGGCTGGCCGGAGCAGTACGGCAACTTCGCCGGCGCCGGCGCCGCGATGACCTGTGCCTTCTCCAACCTGCCGAAGTTCCTCGACAATGCCGGCAATACCGGCTCGAAGGTCACCGGCAAGATCGGCTCCATGTTGCCGCCGGGCAATGAGGTCGATGGCAAGCTTATCCGCCGCACGGTGCTCTGGCTCAATCTTTCGGCTTCGGTCTCCTCGCAGAGCAAGAACCCGGAAGCGGCCTATCTGCTTCTGCAATGGCTTGGCTCGGCCCGCATCTATGCCTGGATGACGGCGAACCCAGGCGGCTATTTCGACCCGTTCCGCCTCTCGGACTTCTCCGATCCCCTGGTGCGCGAGACCTATCACGCCTACCACATGGACGTCGTCCGCGAAAACGTGGCGCGCACCGTGCCGACGATCAACTATCCCGGTGCGACCGCATTCCACAATGCGCTCGACGAGAACCTGATGGCGGCTCTGACCAAGACCAAGACGCCGGAGCAGGCGATGGAAGACACCGAAAAGCAATGGCAGCGCATTGCCCGTCGAACCGGCGAGGAAAAGCTGGTTGCGGCCATCAAGGCCAACAAGGCAGCCTGGCCTGTCATCACCGACTAAGCCTCCCAAGGCTAACCCAGCGGAAGGCGGCAACCCGCCTTCCGTTTCCTGTGTGAGTGAAGTGCAGAAGAGACGATGAACCGGTCACCCCTTTTTGAAGTGTTTCGTTATCTGGCGGTGATCCTGGCCGTCGCGGTGACGCTTGTGCCGATTGCCTGGATGGCCTCCATGGCCTTCAAGCCGATCGCCGAGTGGACCGCGACCGGCGCCGACCTGACGTGGTGGCCCAAAGAGCCGACACTCGATAATTTCCGCTTCATCTTCGGTGAATCGAGTTCCAATCTCATCGTTGCGCTCGACAAGACCGCGATGCGGCCGATCGTCTCGTCGCTGCTGTCTGCGATCTTCGGCACGCTGATCGCGATGATCGCGGGCACGTCGGCGGCCTACGGCCTGTCGCGCTTCGGCTCGGGGCAAAACCTTCCCCTGGCGCTGATCCAGCTCCGGCTCTTC
Source organism: Rhizobium sp. LjRoot254 (assembly GCF_964254105.1). Lineage (NCBI taxonomy): Bacteria > Pseudomonadati > Pseudomonadota > Alphaproteobacteria > Hyphomicrobiales > Rhizobiaceae > Rhizobium > Rhizobium sp. LjRoot254. Next base: position 1,428,186 of record NZ_CAXUSM020000001.1, read on the forward strand.
CCTCCGATGGCGGTGATGATCCCTGTCATGATCATGTGGTCGTTCCTCGGCATGATCGACACATGGTGGGGGCTGGCGCTGATCTACGGCATCGTCACGCTGCCCTTCGCCTTCTGGCTGATGAAGACCTTCTTCGACGACATGCCGCGCGAGATTGAGGATGCGGCGCGCGTCGAGGGCTGTTCGCGCTTTCGCGTGTTCACCCAGATCACGCTGCCGATGATGCGGGCGCCGCTCGCCAGTTCCGCATTGTTCGTCTTCATCCTCAACTGGTCGGATTACCTGATCGGCCTGCTGCTGACGACGCGCGACTGGGTGACAATCCCGGTCTACATGGCATCCCTGTCGTCCTCGATGACCGGCCAGCTTTACGGCGCCAAGGCCGCGCTCGGCCTGATCGCCGCCGTGCCTCCGGTGATAATGGGTATCGCGATCCAGAAGCATCTGGTGCGCGGCCTGACCTTCGGGGCGCTCAAGCAATGACCGATGCCGTTTCCAACCCGATGCTTCCTGTCGCGGCCCCGGTGGCTGACCAGGAAAGCCGCAGGCTCGGCTTTCGCCTGACGCTGCCGGCGCAGATCCTCGTGCTGTTCATCTCGGTGTTTCCGCTGCTGATGCAGCTCTATATCTCGCTGACCGACTGGTCGCCGCTCGATGGCGTGCCGTGGTGGTCGGCGTGGCAGATGTGGAACACATTCGCCAATTATACCGATCTCGCCGTGGACGACCGCTTCTGGTCGGCGCTCGGCCGCACGGCGCTGATCATGCTGGTCTGCGTACCGGTGGAATTCCTGCTCGGCTTTGCGCTGGCGCTGCTGTTCATGGACGATTTCCGGGGCAAGCGCTTCTTCTATTCGATCCTGCTGATGCCGATGATGGTGGTGCCTGCGGTGGCCGGCTACATGTTCTTCATGCTGTTTCAGTCGGGCGGGCCAGTCAATGACATCATCTCTTCGCTCACCGGAACCCAGTTCACACTCGCCTGGTTGTCGAGCCCGACCTGGGCGCTGATAGCGGTGATGATCGCGGATATTTGGCAATGGACGCCGCTGATGTTCCTGATCCTGCTCGCGGGTCTCGCTGGTGTGCCCGAGGACCAGTTGCGGGCGGCGACGCTGCTCGGCGCATCCTGGCCGCAGCGCTTCCGCACGATCATCGTGCCAAAGATGAAGACGATCATCATCATCGCGCTGGCGATCCGGGTAATCGAGAACTTCAAGATCTTCGACACGCTGTTCATCATGACCGGCGGCGGGCCGGGCGTCGCGACCGAGACGATCTCCGTCTATATCTACAAGGTCACGCAGAACGACCTGATCTGGGGCTATGTCGCGGCCATCGCGCTCGCCATCCTGATCTTTCTGTCGGTCTTCGCCAATTTCGCCATTGCGCGCATGAACCGTGCGAGGGCAGCAGCATGACCGCGATCCATCTCGAAAACCTGGTCAAGAATTTCGGAGCCTTCACCGCGCTCAAGACGATGGAGCTCACCATCAAAGACGGTGAGTTCGTCGCACTTCTCGGGCCTTCTGGCTGCGGCAAGTCCACGACCATGAACATGATCGCGGGCATGGAAAGCCCATCCGCCGGGCGCATCCTGTTCGACGACCGCGACATGGCTGGTGTGTCCATGGGCAAGCGTGGCGTCGGCTTCGTGTTCCAGAATTATGCGATCTTCACGCATATGTCGGTCTACGACAATCTCGCCTATGGCCTGCGGGTGCGCAAACTGCCGCAAGCCGAAATAGACAGGCGCGTCAAGGCGATCGCCGAGTTTCTTCAACTCGGACCTTTGCTGAACCAGCCCTCGGCCAAGCTGTCGGTGAATATTCTGCAGCGTCTCGCCATCGGCCGCTCGGCTATCGTTGAGCCCGCGATCTTTCTGCTCGACGAGCCGTTGTCGAATGTCGATGCAGCCTTCCGCGCTGTCATGCGCACCGAGCTCAAGCACTTGCAGCGCCAGTTCAAACAGACCATGGTTTATGTCACGCACGACCAGCTCGAAGCCATGACCATGGCCGACAGGATCGCGGTCATGGATCACGGCGTGCTGCTGCAGACCGGCTCGCCGGTCGAGGTCTATAACAATCCAGCCAATACATTCGTCGCCGGCTTCCTCGGTTCGCCGGGCATGAACCTGATCAAGGGCACGCTCGTGCATGAGAATGGCGCTACGATCGTTGATATGGGCGAGTTCGGCAAGTCCGCGGGCCTGTCAGACTCGCTTGCGACGACGGCCAATGCCGGGGCGCGCCGCGATGTGTTCTATGGCTTCCGGCCCGAACAAGCTTCTCTGACGGCCGACGAGACCGGCCTGCCGGTATTCTTCGTCGAGCGTATCGGCGCCCGGACCATCGTCCATCTCGGCCGCGACAAGGCGTCGGTCAAGGTGGTGCTGGACAATGACAACGGGCTAGAAGCAGGCATGAAGGCCAGGCTCACCGTCAACCCCGATGCCGTGCGGCTGTTCGATGCCGCAAACGGCGCTGCGATGCGGGAGATCTGAGCATGGCGAGCATTTCCCTCCGCAACGTCTCCAAGCGCTACGGCGATACCGTCGCCGTCAACAATGTCTCGTTCGATGTGCAAGACAACGAGTTCTTCTGTCTGTTCGGCCCGCCGCTGTCGGGCAAGTCGACGATCCTCAAGCTCATACTCGGCCTCGAGACGCCCGATCACGGCGAGATCCTGATCGGCGGAAAGCCGGTCAATGCGCTGTCGCCCGCCGATCGCAACGTGGCGATGGTGTTCCAGAACCTGGCGCTGTTTCCGCATATGACGGCGGAGCAGAATGTCCGTTTCCCGCTCGTCGAACGCAAGGTGTCCGAGGAAAAGATCAAGGCGCGTGTCGCGGCCGTGTCGGAGAAGCTGCATATCGGCCACCTCCTGCACAAGCCGCCGGCGCAGCTTTCGGGCGGCGAGCGCCAGCGCGTGGCGATTGCCCGGGCACTGGTGCGCGATCCGGCGGCCTATCTGATGGACGATCCGATATCGGCGCTCGATGCGCGGTTGCGCGAAGAGACGCGCGTTGAACTCAAGCGCATCCAGCGTGAGCTTGGCCACACTCTGATCTACGTCACACATGACCAGGAAGAGGCGATGTCGATCGCCGACCGCATGGCGATCCTGGAAAACGGGCAGATCCGCCAGATGGGCAAGCCGTCAGACATCTACGATCATCCGGCGAGCCAGTATGTCGCGCGGTTGCTGGGTTCTCCCGCTATCAACCTGCTGTCGCTGACGCAATCCAATGGCTGGACGGCGGGAGCGGGCACGATCAGCCTTTCCGGGGTGCCGGATGGTGCTGCCGGGATCGGTATCCGCCCCGAGGACCTCAAGGCGGAGCCGTGGACCGGCGAACGGCCCGGGGTTCCGGCCAAGGTGTTCGAGGTCGAGCCGCTTGGCGGTTACACTGTCGTGACGCTTTCGGCGGGCGAGGAGAAGCTCCGGGTGCTGATGCGCGGCCAGCCGAGGATCGAGGTCGATTCCCCGGTGGCGCTGAGCTGCGATCCGAAGCGCGTGCATTTTTTCAAACCGGACGGGCAGGCGCTCGGGTCTCATCAAGCCGGGATATAATGGGAGGAAGTCATGGCTGACGCCAAAGGTTTCAAGCCGGATGCAGACGTCCGGGTCAAGGAATACAGGATCGGTGCGATCGGCGCCGGCATGATCATGGCCGAGTGCCATCTCGCGGCCTACAAGGAGGCGGGCTTCAACGTCGTGGCCATCGCTTCGCGCACCAGGGCCAATGCCCAGAAGGTGGCCGAGCGCTGGGGTATCCTCAAGGTGTACGACACGCCGGAAGCGCTGATCAAGGATACGAATGTCGATATCGTCGATCTCGCCTTTCCGCCCGACCAGCAGCCGGCGCTGATCCGCGCGGCGCTGAAGGAACCGCATATCAAGGCGATCCTGGCGCAGAAGCCCTTAGCGCTCTCGCTCGACGAGGCGAAGACGCTGCGCGATGAGGCAAAGGCCGCCGGCAAGATCCTATCCGTCAACCAGAACATGCGCTACGACCAGTCGATGCAGGTGCTGAAACAGATTCTCGACAAGGGCGAACTCGGCGCCGTCGTGATGGCGACAATCGACATGCGCGCTATCCCGCATTGGCAGACCTTCCTCGAGGGGTTCGACCGGCTGACGCTTTCCAACATGAGCGTGCATCATCTCGACGTGCTGCGCTTCCTGTTCGGCGACCCCGAGGAAATCTATACCGCGACCCGGTCCGATCCGCGCACCAAGTTCAAGCACAAGGACGGGATCACCGTCTCCACCATCAAGTTCCCCGGCAATGTGCTGGCGGTCTCGATGGAAGATGTCTGGGCCGGCCCGCGCGAGGAAGGCTTCGACAGCGAGTTCTACATCAAGTGGCGCGTCGAGGGCACCGATGGCGTGGCGCATGGCACGATCGGCTGGCCGAACGGCGAAGCCTCGACGCTCACCTATGCCTCGAGGAAGACCACCGGCGGAAAGTGGGTCACGCCGACCTGGGACACGATGTGGTTCCCGCATGCCTTCATCGGCGTGATGGAGCAGCTTCAATATGCCGTCAAATCAGGCCAGGAGCCGGTGCTCAACGTCGCCGACAACGTCAAGACCATGGCGCTGGTGGAAGCCGGCTACCGGTCGATGGACGAAGGCCGGGCCATCAAGCTCAGCGAAATCGCAATCTAATTCAATCGATACCCAAACGGAGGAACACGACCATGATGCAGACAGGTATTTTCACCGCCTATTTCCCCTATACGCTGGCGGAAACCGCCAAGAAGATCCGTTCGCTCGACTTCAACACGGTGCAGCTCGACATGCACTTTAGGGATATCGACCTCAGTGCCGGCCAGATCACCAAGGACAAGTGCACGACGATCCGCAACACGTTCCGTGACAACAACCTGCCGATCTGCTGCATTTCCGGCTATACCAATATCATTCATCCGGACAAGGAAGAACGCGCCCGCCGCGTCGGCTACCTCAAGGAAATCATCCGGCACGCGCAGTATCTCGGCACGCCGTACGTGATCTCCGAGACCGGCACCTACAACACCGAGTCCGATTGGGTTCATCACCCGAAGAACAAGACCGAGGAAGGGTTCGAGGAGTGCCGCAAGGTCGTCGCCGATCTCGCGCAGTTCGCCTATGACCACGGCGCGATGTTCCTGCTCGAAACCTATGTCAACAACGTCGTCGGCTCGGTCGAAGAGACGGTGAGGATGTTCGCCCAGGTCGATCATCCGGGCCTCGGCCTGCTGATGGACCCGACCAACTATTTCGAATCCCACAATATCGACGACATGGACAAGATCCTCAACCAGGTCTTCGATACGCTGCAGGACAAGATCAAGATTGGCCACGCCAAGGACGTCAAGCGTTCGGGCGGCGACAAGACCGAAAAGCATGCCGATATCGGTGACGAGGATGCATCCGAGAGCCATACGTTCCGTGGCGTCGGCGAAATCGAACTGCCGGCACCGGGCCTCGGCTCGCTGAATTATGATCTTTATCTCAAGCTGCTCTCCCGCAAGCATCCGAATATTCCTATGATCATCGAACATCTGGAAGAGTCGGACGTGCCGCGCGCCAAGAAGTTCCTCGACGGCAAGTTGCGCGCCCAGGGTCTTTGAGGGCAAAGGTCGCGATGGTGGGACCAGCCCGCCATGAGAGTGGTGACAGGCCCAATCTCGTCATGCTCGGCCTTGTGCCGAGCATCTGACCACGCCAGAGATAGCAATTGAGGTCGATTGCATGTCAGGCGGCAGCAGATCCTCGGCACAAGGCCGAGGATGACGTCGCGGCTGTGGGTGGACGGTTGCCACAATCCAGCGGTGGACCTACGTCTGTCACCTCACGCAGTTCATTTGGGAATACCGCCATGGTCGAACTATATGGAAGCCAGAGGTCGAGACGCGATCTTTCCGCCCACGCCGGCGCCCTGAGCCAATTTGCAGGCGTGCGGCTGGTGACGCTCGGTGATGGTGTCGAACGCGGCGTCCGGATGCTGGAATTCCGTAGCGGCACTGGACTCCGGTTCACCGTGATGGTCGACCGTTGCCTCGATATCGGCGAATGCGAATATCGCGGCATGGCGATCGGCTGGCATTCCCCGGCCGGGTTCAAGCATCCGGGCCTGCATGATGTCGAGGGCGAGGGCGGCCTCGGCTGGCTGCGTTCGGCGTCTGGGCTATTGGTGACCTGCGGTCTCGACCAGATCCTGTTCATGAACGAGGAGGCTGGCGATCATTACGTCTACGGTCCACGCAAGACCGTGAACCATCCACTGCACGGCCGCATCGGCATGATCCCGGCGAAGCTCAACGGTTATGGCGAGCGCTGGGATGGCGACGACCTCGTGCTCTGGTGCGAAGGCACGGTCACTCAGGGTGCGGTGTTCGGCGAGCATCTCGAGCTCGTTCGTCGCATCGAAATCAAGGCCGGCACCAATGACATCCGCATTCATGACCTTGTGGTCAATCGCGGCTTCTATCGCACGCCGCATATGTATCTCTACCACATCAATGTCGGCCACCCCGTTTTGGCCGAGGGTTCGCGCTATGTCGCGCCGATCCGGGACGTCGTCTGGGCGGGGCATGCGGGCGAGAATTACCGCAAGCAGGGCGTCGGCTACCGGACCATGCCGTCGCCGAAGCTGGGCTTTCACGAGCAGGTCTGGCAGCATGAAATGGCGGCGGATGCGAATGGCGCCGTGCCGGTGATGCTGGTCAACGATGCGCTCGGTATCGGTTTCGAAGTCATCAATCGCAAGGACCAGTTTCCCTGCAATTACCAATGGCAGAACCTGCATTCCGGCCAGTACACGGTCGGCCTGGAGCCATCGACCAATCATGTTCAGGGCCGGGATTTTGCCAAGGAACGCGGCGAATTGATCTGGCTCGAACATGGCGACGAGCGGCAGTACGACACGGTGTTCCGCGTGGTTTCGGGGAGCGATGAGATTGCTGCCGAGGAGGCGCGAATCCGGGCGATCGCCGAGCAGCCAATGGATGATTATCCGGAGCCTTCGGGGAAGCACTTGGCGATTGCGGGGCGGTAGCCCACCCCTCACCAAGCGCGCCCAGGCATTCGACTATGTCTCATGCGGGCTTGCTATCCTCTCCCGCAGGGGGAGAGGTAGGGTGCCACGCTCGCCGGCTTCGATTGAGGCGAGGCATTGCCGCGAGTCTACCTCTCCCCCTGCGGGAGAGGATACGAAGGCCGGGTGAGCGAAGCGAATCCTTGGCCGAAGTTGGTGAGGGGTAATTTCCGAGGCGTCGACCCCCAGTCTTATTGCCCCAGCGCCGCCGCCATCAACTCCCGCGTATAATCCTCTCTCGGCCGGTCGAAAATCTCATCCGTCGAGCCTTCCTCGACCACGCGGCCGCTCTTCATCACCATGATGTAATCCGACAGCGCCCGCACCACCGCGAGGTCGTGACTGATGAAGAGATAGGCGAGCTTGTGGCGCGCCTGCAAGTCGCGGAGCAGATCGACGATCTGTTTCTGCACCGAGCGATCGAGCGCCGAGGTCGGCTCGTCGAGCACGACGAGCTGCGGCTTGAGGATGATGGCGCGCGCGATGGCGAGGCGCTGGCGCTGGCCGCCCGAGAATTCGTGCGGATAGCGGTTGCGGGTCGCCGGATCGAGCCCGACTTCCTTCAGCGCCTCGACGGCGCGGCGGTCGCGTTCAGCGGTGGTCAGATGCGGCTCGTGGACCAGCAGTCCCTCGGTGATAATCTGCCCGGCGGTCATGCGCGGCGACAGCGAGCCGTAGGGATCCTGGAACACCAGTTGCATCTGGCGGCGGAGCGGCCGCATGGCTTGTCGATCTGATGTCGAGATGTCCTTGCCGATGAAGATGACACGGCCCTCGCCATCGATGAGCCTGAGGAGCAGACGGCCGAGGGTGGATTTGCCCGAGCCGGATTCACCGACAACGCCGATCGTCTGGCCTTCGCGCAGTGTCAGCGAGACATTGTCCACGGCCTTGAGTTCCATCGGCTTGCCCGCAAGAAACCCGCCGCCGAGCTTGAAGGTGATCGAGACATTGCGGCCTTCGATCAGGCGCGGCGCGTCCAGTTCGACGGGGGATTTGCGTCCCGTCGGTTCGGCCGCCAGCAGCATCCTGGTGTAGTCGTGCTGGGGTGACGAGAAGATCTGTTCGACCGTGCCGGTTTCCACCACTTCGCCGCGCCGCATCACTGCCACCCGGTCTGCGAAGCGTTTGACGATGCCAAGGTCATGGCTGATGAAGACGATGCCGAGCCCGATCCGCTCCTTGAGTTCCTTGAGCAGGTTGAGGATCTGGGCCTGGATCGTCACGTCGAGCGCCGTTGTCGGCTCGTCTGCGATCAGCAGTTCCGGGTCGTTGGCGAGTGCCATGGCGATCATAACGCGCTGGCGCTGGCCGCCGGACATTTCATGCGGATAGGATTTCAGCCGTCGCTCCGGGTCGGGAATGTGGACCAGTTTCAGGAGTTCGAGCGCACGCTCGCGCGCCTTCGCTTTGGAAATCTTGCGGTGATAGCGGATCGGTTCCGCCAACTGGTCGCCGATCGTGTAGAGCGGGTCGAGCGAGGTCATCGGCTCCTGGAAGATCATGGTGATCTTGGCGCCCCTGATGTCGTTGAGTTGCTTGACCGGCAGGCCAACCAGTTCCTGGCCGCGATAGCGCGCCGAACCCGTCACGCGGCCATTGGCGGCGAGCAGGCCCATGACGGCCATCATGGTCTGGCTCTTGCCCGAGCCGGATTCGCCGACGATAGCGAGCGTCTCACCCTTGGCGACCTTCAGGCTGAGATTTTTCACCGCGTGAACCGCACCGTCATCGGCATCGAAACGGACATTCAGGTCGTTGATGTCGAGGATTGTTTCCGCCATGTCAGCGATCCTTCGGGTCAAATGCATCGCGCAAGCCGTCGCCGACGAAATTGAGCGCGCTCAAGGTCAGGACAAAGATCAGCGCGGGATAGAGCAACAGCCATGTGCTGGATTCGATGGAGCCGGCGCCTTCCGCGATCAGAAGCCCCCAGCTTGTCAGCGGCTCCTGTACGCCGAGACCCAGGAAGGACAGGAAGCTCTCAAGCAGAATGACCTTGGGCACCATCAAGGTGACGAACACCACCACCGGCCCGGCCGTGTTGGGGATGATGTGACGGCGAATGATCTGTCCATCGGTGAGCCCCATCGCGACCGCCGCGCCGACGAATTCCCGCCGCTTGATGGCGAGCGTCTGGCCGCGGACGATACGGGCCATGTCCAACCATTCCACCGCGCCGATGGCGATGAAGATCAGCACGAAATGGCGGCCGAAAAAGACGACCAGCATGATGACGAAGAAGATGAAGGGCAGGGAATAGAGGATTTCCACCAGCCGCATCATCACATTGTCGACGCGGCCGCCGATATAGCCGGAAATCGCGCCATAGATGACGCCGATGACCAATGAGACGATGGTCGCCAGCACGCCGACCATCAGCGAAATCTGGCCGCCCACCATGATGCGAGCCAGCATATCGCGGCCGTTGCGATCGGTGCCGAGCAGGAAATACTGGCCGTTGACCTGGCCGGTGATGACGGCTGTCTTGCCGTCATTCCTCGTCTCGCCGATCACGGCGCCTTCAAATTCGTTGGGCCGGTCGAGGTAGCGGACGACGCGCGGATCGATGGTTTTTTCGGCGCTGATCGTCGCTGTGTAGGTCGTGCCATCGACCTCGAAGCTATCGAGCTTGGTGCGGCCGCGCTCGACTGCTGCTTTCATGACGGGTTCGAGCGTATCTTCGTGCGGATAGGGAGACAGGCTCGGCGGCACGGCGACGTAGCTCGGATAGACGGCAGAGTAAGTATGCGGATTGACGTAGGGGCCGAGGAAGCAGAACGCCGTCACCAGGAGCAGGACGAAAATGCTGACCACGGCGGCCTTGTTGCGCTTGAGGCGGGCGAAGGCGATCGAGCCCAGGCTGCGGCCTTGCACCAGTTGATCGGAAAAGCCGGTATCGACGGGCAGAGGGGGAGCGATATCACTCATAGCGAACCCTCGGATCGATGAAGGCGTAAATGACGTCGACGAGCAGATTGAGAACGACGATGAAGACCGAGATCAGCACGACCGTGCCCATGACCAGCGTGTAATCGCGGTTGAGCGCGCCGAGTACGAAATAGCGTCCGACGCCGGGCAGCGAGAAGATGGTCTCGACGATGATCGACCCGGTCAGCACCGAAGCCGCCGTCGGCCCGAGATAGGAAACCGCGGGCATCAGGCCTGCGCGAAGGGCATGCACGCCGACGACGCTCCGGAAGGGCAGGCCATAGGCGCGGGCGGTGCGGACATGGTCGGCGCGGAGCGCTTCGATCATCGAGCCGCGCGTCAGGCGGGCGAAGACCGCAAGCTGCGGCAGCGCCAGCACGATGACAGGCAGGACGAGATTGCGGAAGCCGCCATTGCCCCAGGATCCCGTCGGCACCAGGCCCAAGCCCAGCGCGAAGATCAGCGACAGGATCGGGCCGATGACGAAATTCGGTACGGTATTTCCGAGGGCGGCAATGCCCATCAGGAGATAGTCTGCCCAGGAATTCTGCCGCAGTGCCGCATAGATGCCCATCGCAACGCCGCCGAACACCGCGATCGCCAGCGCCCAGAGGCCGAGGATGATGGAATAGGGCAGTGCCTGGAGGATGAGTTCGGCGACCGTGTAGTCCTTGTAGATGAAGCTCGGGCCGAAATCACCCTGGAACACATTGCCGATGTAATAGAGATATTGCAGCCAGACCGGCTGATCGAGGTGATAGACCGCCTTGATGTTGGCAAGCGTTGCCGGATCCAGCGGCCTTTCAAGATTGAACGGACCGCCGGGAGCGATCCGGATCATGAAAAAGGATATCGTAAGGACGATGAAAATCGTTGGCAGCGATGACAGCAATCGCACCAGGATGAAACGCAGCATGACGCGCCTCCTCTCAGTCTGAGTAATCGAATGCTACCGCCGGCGGTTCCCGTGCGGAAGCGTGGGCGCGTCCAATCATTCTAGATCGGACGCGCCCGGATGGATCACTCTTGGATGGAGAGGTACTTGGTCAGATGCTCGTTGACGAGGTTCTGGTTGAAGCCCTTGACCTTCTTGTTGATGAGCCAGAGGCTGGCATAGTTCATCATCGGGGCGATCGGGTATTCGGCAAGCATCATTGCTTCGGCGTCCGACAGCAATTTCATGCGCTTGGCCGGGTCCTGTTCGTCATACGACGCCTTCATCAGTTCGTCGAACTTGGCATTTTCCCAATGGCCGTAGTTGAAGGCCGTGTTGGAGGAGATCATCAGGTTGAGGAAGTTTTCGGGATCCGCATAGTCCGCCGACCAGCCGGCGCGCGCGACATCGAACGAGCCGCCTTCCTGGAGGTAGGCGTAATGCGCCTTCACGTCGAGATTCTGCGTGGTGACGTTGATGTTGGAGCCCAGCGCCTTCCACATGTCGGCCACCGCGATGGCGACCTTCTTGTGGTTTTCATTGGTGTTGTAGCGGATGTCGATGTTGAGCGGCTTGCCGCCCTCGCCATAGCCCGCTTCCTTCAGCAATGCCTTGGCGGCATCCTCGCGGTCGAGCTGGTCCATATCGGCGATGTCGACCTTGGGCAGTGTGTAGCCTTCCATGCCATCCGGTACGAGCGTGAAGGACGGCAGCTGCGCGCCGCCATAGATCTTGCCGGCGAGGAATTCGCGATCGAGCGCCATGGAAAGCGCCTTGCGGATGCGCACGTCGTTGAACGGCTCCTTGCGATTGTCGAAGACGTAGTAATAGGTCGAGGTCGCGGGTGCCGCGAACACCTGGTCGGCGCCGTGCTTCTTGGTCAGGAACTCGCGCTGGTCGGCCTGGAAGTTATAGACGATATCCAGTTCGCCGGCTTCGAACATGCGCTCGGTCGCGGCCTGGTCCTCGGAGGGGTTGTAGATCACCTTGTCGATCTTCACATTCGCCGCATCCCAGTAATTCGGGTTCTTGACGGCGGTGATATGGTCGTTGGCGACATACTCGGTGAGCATATAGGCGCCGTTGGTCACCATATTGCCCGGCTTGGTGAATTCCTTGCCATGCTTCTGGATGCTGGCCTGATTGACCGGGATGGCCGTGTAATGGACCAGCAATTGCAGGAAATAGGGCGTCGGGCGCTCAAGCGTGATCTCGAGTGTCTTGTCGTCCACGGCCTTCAGCCCGAGGCCTTCAGCTTGTCCGGTCTTCTTGTTGAAGGCTTCGGCGCCCTTGATCGGGTAGAGGATGTTCGCATAGCCGGCAGCCGTTGCCGGATCGAGCAGGCGCGTGATCGAAAAAACGAAGTCGCCCGCGGTCACCGGCGAGCCGTCCGACCACTTGGCGTTCTGACGAATCTTGAACGTATAGACCTTGCCGTCATCGGAAACGGTATGGCTCTCCGCCGTGCCGGGAACGACCTTGCCGTCGACGTCATAGACCATAAGGCCTTCGTTCAGGTCGCGCTGGATGAAGCCTTCGATGTCGATCGAAATCTGTGCCTGGTCGAGCGTTTGGGGTTCGCCGCCATTACCTCGTCGGATCACCGTCTCACCGAGCGCCGGAAAGGCGAGGGATGCGAAGAGCGCGCCTGTCAGCGCTGCGCCCGTCAGTGTTTTGAAAAGTGGATGGATGCTCATGGGTATCTCCTTCTTTTAGTGTTTTTCCCCAGTTCCCCGCTGGTGCGTGCAGAGACTATTTCGCGCGCCCGGAAAAGCAACTGAAAATCGTCAAGCCCGAAATAACCCTTTTCGGTACGGGGTCGCCAATTATGTGCAAGCGCGCGGCGCGCACGGGCTTCGGCCCGCTTTTGGCCTGTGGAAAGACTGATGATTGACAGGCCTTGAGAAACGCGCATAATCTTTCGTACACAAATGAAAAGGAGCCGCAGAGCTCCTGTGTGGGGAAGTACCAAAGCGCAGTTCAACGGCGCGCGGCATCGCCGCAGGCCAGAGATCGGCCCATGTTCGCTTGCGTCCGATTTTTCATCGGCATAAGTTGCCAAACGACAAAACTGGGGAACGCCAAATGACCAAATCCATCTTTTCCGCGGGTTCGACAATCACGCGCCGCACGGCGTTGAAAGGCTTCGCCGCGGGCGCGACACTGCTCGCCTCGCCGCATGTGCTTCGCGCGCAGTCCGGCGGCACGATCAAGCTCGGCGCACCGTTCCACCGCACCGGCATCGGCGCCTCCTATGGCCGCTGGTACGAGCGCACCGCCCAGGCGGCGGTGAAACTGATCAATGAGGGCGGCGGCATCAATGGCAAGATGATCGAGATGATCGTCGAGGACGACGGCACTGATCCCAAGCGCGGTACGGAAGTGATCGAAAAATTTGCGACCGAACACAAGGTGGACGCGGTATTCGGCCATCTGTTCTCACACGTCGTGGCGGCCGCCGGGCCGCGCGCCGGCGAGCTTAAGTTGCCCTATCTCGTCTGTTCGGAAGGCCATCAACTGGCCGGCGGCGGGCTCAACCGCTACACGTTCCAGCCCGGCATCACCGACGTGAAGAGCCAGGTCGCCTCCATGGCGCCTTGGATCTCGAAGAACCTCGGCAAGAAGGTCACGATGCTTTTCCCGGACTATGCCTTCGGCCATAACCATCGCGACTATTTCTCCGAGGCGATCAAGGCGCAGGGTGGATCGATTTCGGCGCTGATCCCGATCCCGCCGACAGAGAGCTCGTTCACCCGCTATTTCCCGCAGATCCCGTCCGATACCGAAGTGATCTATCACGTCATGGTCGGCCCCGCCGTATTGACCTTCGTCAAGGAACTCGGCGACCATTTCGGCTCGACGCGGCCGCAGATCTTCGGCTTCATCGATTCGCTCGAGGCTGTGGACCTCGCGACACCGCAGCTCGAATATCTCGAGGGTACCTATTTCTGGGAAGCCAATCCGCGCTATGCTCAGAAAGACCAGACCGAATTCGACAAGTTCTTCCGCGAGAAGGTCGGCGTCGATGCGAATGGCGCGAGCACCAGCGACCCCAAGGACGTGTCGACCTATTCGCACATGTTCTCCGTCTGGGAGACCCTGTTCGTGATCAAGCAGGCGATGGAGGCGGCCAAATACGAAGGGCCGGACCAGAAGAAAGACTTCATTCTGGCGCTGGAATCGTTCGACAAGTTCGCGGCGAGCAACGAACATCCGCAGGGCGACAAGGTGTTCAACGGCAAGACCCACCAGGTCTTCGGCAAGCAGAACATCTCCAAGGTCGAGGGCGGCAAGCTCAACGTGGTTCACACGACCTCGATCGAGGACGGCATGTACGAGCCGGAAGTCGACTATACGACGATGGAACTCTGAGTTCTTTGTTTAGCATCTCGACACCTCGCCGGATAAGGTTCCGGCGAGGGTTCTAAATTCGTCCGCCATTCAAGGTTTGCCGCCCATGGCTTTCGGCCCCTATCTCTTCCTCGCGATCCTCGAAGGCCTGGTCCAGGCCTCGGTGCTGACCGTCACCGCCGTCGGCCTGTCGCTGGTCTTCGGCGTGATGCGGGTGGTCAATGTGGCGCATGGCGAGTTCTACATGCTGGGCGCGGTTTTTGCCTGGTTCGTCACCAGTTTCATCACCGGGCATCCGGCGCTCGGCTTTGTCGCGGCACTGATCATCAGCCCGCTGATTGTCGGCGCCATCGCCTTCGCCAGCGAGCGGGTGGTGCTCAAGCGGTTGAACTACGATCCGGAGGCGACGATCGTGGCGACGATCGGGCTGCTCTATATCTTCCAGCAATCGGCTTTGATCTTCTTCGGACCGAATGCGCAGGCCGTCGAGCCGCCGTTCTACTGGCGCATCCGCTTTCCCTGGTTCGGCTACGATGGCTACAAGCTCTTCATAATCGCGGCGGCAATCGTGCTGATGGGCGTGGTCTGGTATCTCATGAAGCACACCAAGGCGGGGCTAGTGATGCGGGCGACCCAGCTCGACCGCGAGACTGCGCAGGCCTTCGGCATCAATGTCGACAATGTCTCGGCCTATGTCTTTGCGCTCGGCGCCATGCTGGCGGCGGTCGCTGCCGTGCTTGTCGTGCCGATCCAGCAGGCGCATTACCTGATGGGGCTCGATCCGCTGCTGCTGTCCTTCATCGTCGTCATCATCGGCGGGCTGGGCAGCATCCAGGGCACGATCATTGCCGCCATTATCATCGGTCTCTCGGACGGTATTCTCTCGGTCTTCTTCTCTCCAACGCTGGCGAAAATGGTCTCGACGCTGCTCGTCGCATTCGTTCTGATCTTTCGGCCGAACGGCCTGTTCGGAAAGGCAGAGCGATGAGCGCCAGCCATATAAGCCGAAACCTCATCCTGCTCGCCGCCGTGCTGGCGATCGCCTTTGCGATGCAGTTCGTGCTGCCGACATATTACGTGCTGACGATCACCCGGATGATGGTGCTGGCGGTGTTCGCGGTGGGCTACAACATGCTGCTTGGCTATGTCGGCCTGCTCAGCCTCGGCCACGCGATCTTCTTCGCCGCTGGGCTCTATTTCGCCGGGCTCTCGACCTATCATCTCGGCATCAGTGTGCCGGTGGCCTTCCTGATCGGCATTGCGGCGGCCCTCGTGCTGGCGCTCGCCATCGGTGTCGTGGCGCTGCCGACGATGCGGGTGTCCTTCATGATCGTGACGCTGATGTTCGCACAGGTTGGTTTCCTGACGACGCTCTATTTCGCCCAGTACACCGGCGGGCAGGACGGGTTGTCGCTGCCGCATGCGGCGCGGCAGTTCGATCTTTTCGGCACGACATTCAGCCTCGCCAATGAGCAGGTCCGTTTCAATCTGGCCTTCGGCCTGCTGGCGATTGCGCTTGCGGTTTCCTTCGTCGTGCTCACCAGCCGTCGGGGCAGAATCTTCGCCGCGATCCGGGAGAACGAGGGCCGCACCGAGATGCTCGGCTTCAATGTCTTCGCGTCCAAGCTCGAGGCCTTCCTCTATTCCGGCACCATCGCGGGCGCGGCGGGGGCGGCCTATGGCCTGCTCTTCGGCTATATCGGCTCGACCTTCGCCTCGATCCAGTATTCGATTGAAGTGCTGCTGTTCACGCTACTGGGCGGGGCGGGGACATTGCTCGGTCCGCTGCTCGGCGTGTTGTTAATGACGACGCTGATCGACCGGTTGAGCGAATTGACCACCGCCTACCTTCTGGTGATCGGCGTGGTGCTGATCGTCCTCGTGCTCTGGTTTCCCAAGGGCATCCTCGGCACGATCCGCGAAAGGTGGTTGCCATGGCTGATGTGACGCCCATTCTCGCAACCCCTATTCTCGCGACCAAAGGCCTCAAGCGCTATTTCGGTGGGTTGAAGGCCGTCGATGGGGTCGATTTCTCGCTCAACGAAGGCGAGATCCGGGCGATCATCGGGCCGAATGGCGCGGGCAAGACCACCTTCGTCAGCCTGCTTTCGGGCCGCACCTCGGTGACGGATGGGCGCATCTCCTTCCGTGGCGAGGACATCACAACGGTGCCAGCGTTCAAGCGGGTGCGGCTCGGCATCGCCTACACGTTCCAGATCACCAATATCTATCCCAAGCTTTCGGTCGCCGAGAATGTGCGGATCGCAGCACTCGGAAGGGCTCAGCGCGAGAAGGGCATGAGGCTCGATATCGAGACGGAAACCCGCGCTGCGCTCGAAGCCGTCGGCATCGCCGACCGGGCAAACGCACGCGCCGGCGAGATGGCCTACGGGCATCAACGCCTCCTCGAAGTGGCGATGGGGCTGGCGCTGCAGCCCTCCTTGCTCATCCTCGACGAGCCGACGCAGGGGCTCTCGGATTCCGAGATCGCCGGCTTCTGCCGACTGGTGAAAGAGATTTCGAAGAGCACGACGATCCTCCTCATCGAGCACAATATGGATGTAGTCATGCAGCTTGCTGACCGGATCACCGTGCTCAATCGTGGCCGCACGCTGGCGGAGGGCACGCCCGCCGAAATCAGCGCCAATGCCGAGGTTCAGGCCGCCTATCTGGGGACAGAGGCATGATGCTGGAGGTCAGGAATTACAATACGTTCTACGGCGAGCTTCAGGTTCTGCGCGATTTTTCGGTATCGGTCGCGGCGGGAGAAATCCTCTGCCTGCTTGGCCGCAATGGCGCCGGCAAGACGACCGCGCTGAAATCAATCCTCGGCCTGGTGCCGCCGCGCAGCGGCACGCTTGTGATCGACGGCGAGGATATCAGCGGCCTGCCGGCCGAGCAGATTCCGCGCCATGGCATCGGTTACGTGCCGCAGGGCCGGCGGCTGTTCAAGGAGCTGACCGTGCGGGAAAATCTCGAGGTCGGACTGATGACCCGCAAATCCGGGAGCGCCGCGATGGAGCGGGCGCTTGGCTACTTTCCCGCCCTCAAGGAGCGCCTAGGCCAACAGTCCGGTACGCTTTCCGGCGGCGAGCAGAGCATGGTGGCGATCGCCCGAGCGCTCTGCGTCGAGCCGAAGATCATCATGCTTGACGAGCCGACGGAAGGCCTGATGCCCTCGATGATCCAGGCGATCCGCGACGTGGTGACCAAGCTCCGCAACGACGGCGTGGCGGTGCTGCTTGTCGAGCAGCGCATCGATGCGGTACTCCCCGTCGCCGATCGAATTGCTTTCATGGAGCAAGGCGTGGTGCAGGCCGAATTCGACGTCGATGAGGTGCGGGCGGATTCGTCGCTGGTGCAGAAATATCTCGGCGTCGGGCATGGATAGTCAAATCCTGGGCGTCGCCAGTAGCCACAGTCCGAAGGCCGTGTAGAACACCATCAGCGCTGCGAGCGGAATCTGGCTGATCACCGCCTGGCGCGGCGTTTCGAAAATCCTCAGCGCGATCAGATGAGCCATGACGATGCCGGTGATGTGGCCGAGCGCGATGACGAGTGTCTGCGTGTTGAAGATCAGGCTCACGCCGGACATCGTGTTGAGGAATGAGGTAGTTGTGTGCCAGTCCACTGTGCCAAACAGGTTCCAGCCCAGCGCATAGGGGTCGGAGAGCGCGATCAGCGCATTCTGGCCGTCGACCAGCACGCTGGTGAGGTAATGCGCGGCCTGGAAGGCGAGCGCGATCGGCACGAGCGAGTAGATCAGGCGCCCTGATGCGGCAAGCCATATGTCGCTGCGGCCGGCGAGCCGGCTGCCGAGCGCCACCGCGCCCAGATAGAGCGCGGACATCGCGGCGAACATGCCGATCAGCCCCAGCGTGCCTGATGTTTCCACATCGCTGCGACCGGGAAATTCGAGCGGATTGACGTGGATCGATCCGAGCCAGAGGAAGGTGCGCGAAAGGCCGTCGAAGGATACGGTCGAGAGCGTGAGGAGGATGAAGAACACGCCTGTCAGTGGCAGAGCGGCCGAGCAGATCAGGGTCATTCCCGGCCAAGTGAGTGCCACGGCAGTGCGCTTTTCGCCGATCGGCTCGCGGTGAAAGGGCGAGAGCCGACCGATCAGGCTAAAGAAGATGGAAAATGGCTCGGCGCGCGCCATCCAGTCTTTCTCCCCGAAAATGAATGCACCTGCGAGGTTGAACGCCCAGAAGGCGATGACGGCGATGGCCAGCCGCAGCGGGTCGCTCGGAGCGATATAGATCAGTTCGAACCAGGCGAAGACAGCGAATTGCATTACGGCGACGCGATAGCCCGCGCGCTCGGGTAGTTTCAGCAGTCCCTCTCGGTTGTTGCGGCCGAACAGCGCGAGGATAGCGGTCCAGGGATTGAAGTGTTGCCAGAGCGGACCGACCATGGCCTGGAGCAGCGCGAAGCAGACCCACCAGACCGTCCAGATCATTGTCGGCAACGGATTGACCACGGGATCACGGCTGCCGACGATGCCGGCGAAGACCAGAAAGGCGAGGAAAAAGAATCCGATGGCGCTGGTGATTTCACGCGGCACATCAGGAACGGTGAAGAGCTTAAGTCGCATGCCGGCGATGCGATCGGTCTCCTGGGCCGTGACGAAGGCGAGCAGCAGGAACGAAGCGGCAACAGCAAGACCGGCCCCGAGAAGATAGTAGCCGGTGGGCAGGAGCAGGACGAGGCCGCCTTCGGTGCCGTGGGCTTGGGCGAGAGTGGGTGCGGTCAGAAGGAGCAGGATAATGGCCGCCGTTGGAAGCCTGCGCACACCCCCCTCTGTCCTGCCGGACATCTCCCCCTCAAGGGGGGAGATCGACTCGTTGCAACCGCCCGCCTTCCGATTGGCGTCGAGTTCTGGGTAGCCAGCGTCAAAGGAAAGGGCGGGGCGCCCGCTCCATCCGATCTCCCCCCTTGAGGGGGAGATGTCCGGCAGGACAGAGGGGGGTGATGCCCCGGCCTCGACGCTCAATGCTCCACACCCCGCACGCGCGCCGCAGCATCCTGCAGGTCGCCCCACTGCGCCTTATCAGGCGCAAATCTAGCTCGCAAATATCCCACGAGATCAGCCAGTTGCCTGTCGCTGAAACTATCCTTGAACGCCGGCATCGACATGATCTCCAAATCATCGGCCTTCACTTGCCTCGCCAGAAGTGCTGGTGCATTTGCCCCGTTCAGGATCACCTGCAAGATGTTATCCGGCCGATCACTATGAAGGTTGCTGTTCAACGCCAGGCTGGCAAGCGGTGTGCTATCGGTGTGGCAGGCGCTGCAGGCGCCGTCGAAAATGCGGGCACCTCCAGGGTTGGCGATCGCAGCGGCGGATGCGGCCTCGTTCGATGTCATGATGGCAGCCGCCTTCTGCAGGGTTGCCATTTCCTCGGGCACCGTGCCGGAGAGATAGGTCGCCATCGCACGAATGTCGTCGTCAGGCAGCGCTGAAAGCGATTGCACCACATGCATCATAGGACCATTGGCGCTGCCGTGATCGCTGGAATGGCCGTCCCTGAGATAGTCGTAGAGCGCCTGTTCCGTCCAGCCGACTGGCCCCCTGGTTGCTCCGAGGATCGCCGGCGCTTCCCAGCCCTCGGCGAAGCCGCCGGCCAGATGGGCGGCGCCGGTGAGTTCGGCGCCTAGAACATTGCGCTCCGTATGGCAGGCCGAGCAATGGCCGAGGCTCTCGACCAGATAGGCGCCGCGGTTCCAGGCCTCGCTCTTCGTCGCATCAGTGATGGATGTCTGGCGCAGGAACAGCGTGTTCCAGCCGGCCATCAGCCCACGGATGTTGAAGGGGAAGGTGAGTTTCGACTTCGGCGGCGCATTGGCGGCGGGCGTCTCGGCCATCAGGTAGGCATAGAGCGCCTGGATATCGGCTTCGTCGGCGTTGACGAAACTCGTATAGGGATGGACGGGGTAGAGGTGGCTGCCATCGCGATGGACGCCTTGGCGCATGGCGCGCTCGAAGGCGGGATAGGACCATGCGCCGATGCCGGTCTTCACATCAGGCGAGATGTTGGTGGCGTAAACGGTGCCGAATGGTGTCTCGAACGCACGGCCACCGGCGAACGGTGTGCCGTCATCGCCGACATGGCAGGTATTGCAGGCGCCGGCAGCGGCGGCCAATCGTCCACGCTCGATCGTGGCGGCGCTGAACGCCGCCGGGTCCGGCCGGGCGATCTCAGGAATGGCGGGCCGGATGGGCGACATGACGGCAAGTCCACCGGCTGCGAAGCCAGCGAGACCTGTAATGCCGAGGCGCCAACGCCATCTGCGCTTCATCTTGGCCGGTCCTGATATCGCCTTGTCGCGCTTGCGGCCTTCGAGTGCCTCGAGAACCCGGTCAGGCGTCAGCGGCAGTTCGCGAAAGCGGATGCCGGTCGCGTCATAGACGGCGTTGACGATGGCGGCGGCACTCGGCACCGAGGCGGATTCCCCGGCGCCGCGCGGTTCTTCGAGCTGCCGCTCCATCATCAATACGTCGATTTCCGGCACTTCCGGAAAGGTGATGATCGGGTAGCCGCCCCATTCGACGCTCTCGACCTGGGTTTTGGAAAAGTCCACCTTCTCTTTGAGCACCCGGCTGATCGACTGGATGACATTGCCATGGATCTGATGGCGCACGCCGTCCGGATTGACCATCATGCCGGTATCCTGGCCGACGGTGACGCGGGTGACGGCGATCTCGCCGGTGCGTTTGTTGACCGCGACATCCGCCACCCAGGCCGACCATGCCGCGGGTGTGCCTGGAAAGCGGCCGTGGACATAGAGCGCATAGGCGAAGCCGCGCCCATAGAGCAGGTCGCCTTCGCCCCCTTCGGTGCTCCAGCGGGTGCGTGGCGTCCATTTGGCGCGCTCGGTCGTGGCGCGGACGAGGTCGATCGCGCGGCTGTCGGTCAGGTAGCGCAGTCGATATTCGACGGGGTCGACGCCGGCCGCTGCGGCCAGTTCGTCGATGAAGCTCTCATGCGCGAAGGAGTTCGGCATGGCCGAGACGCCGCGAAACCACGATGCGCGGGCGATCGGCGGCATGTCGTGGACCTGCACGCGCATGTTGCCGAAGGCGTAGGGCGGGATTGCGGTGCGGTCGCCCATTTCGGCGGTCGCATTGCCGGTTACCTTGCCGGTGAGGACCAGAGCCAGCGTCGGGGCGAGGTTCGAGGGGTAACGCGTCTCGAAATCATAGCCCGCCGGGCCGCCTTCGAGATCGAGCCCGCCTCTGACGTCAATGATCTGGCCCGCGCCCTTCGGTTCCCAGCCATGCTCCTGCTCGCGGGTGAGCTGGACGCGGACGGGACGGCCGACAGCGCGCGACAGCAGTGCCGCGTCGGCGGTGACATCGTCGGCGCAATTGCGGCCGTAGCAACCGGCCGCTTCCATCCGCTCGACCACGATTTGCTCCTCCGGCATGTCGAGGAGCTGGGCGAGATCGCGTCGCATCCAGTGCGGGTTCTGGGTGCCCGACCAGACGACGAGTTCGCCGTCGGCCCAATCGGCCACCGCGCAGGAAGGGCCGATCGATCCATGCATCTGATAAGGCCAGACATAGGTGCGCGTCATGGCAGGCGACGCGCCGGCGAGAGCGCCTTCGACGTCGCCGGTCTCTTTCAAGAGGCGAGTTTTCTCCTTGGGGCCGTCGCGCAAAGAGGCTTCGACGTCGTTGAGGTCCGGCCGCTCGGGCTGTTCGCGCCAGAGCACCTTGAGGCGCTTCATCGCCTCGATTGCGTTTTCCTCGCGGGTGGCGACGATGCCGACGAAATCGCCTTCGGTCACGACAGAAACTAGACCCGGAATGTCCGACACCGAGCTTTCATCGACCGAAATCAGGCTGTTGCCGACCATCTCGCCGTGGTCGAAGCCTGCATAGGGCGGGCGGATGACGCGGCCGTGCAGCATGTCGGGCACGCGGACGTCATGCACATAGGTCCAGTCGCCGGATGCCTTGGCGGCGATATCATTGCGGCGCTGCGGCTTGCCGACGATGCGATAGGCCTCGACGGGCTTCAAGCCGATCGTGCTGTCGAGTTCTATCCGTTCATGCCGGCCCGTGATCAGTTCGCCGAAGTGTATCGACCAATCGTCATGGCGGATGACGCCGCCTTCGATCTTGAACTGGCTGATGCCGACATCACGCAGCTTCGACGCCGCGACCAGCAGATGCTGCCGGGCCGTGGCGGCGGCCTGCCGGAGCGGGATCGCCGTCACTTGTATCGTCTCGCTTGCAATGGTCGGACCCTGGTCGGACGTTGCGGAAGTGGTTCCGAGAACCATCGCGACGCTGTCGAAATCGACATCCAGTTCCTCGGCGACGATCTGGGCCAGCGCGGTGCGGATGCCGGTGCCGAGATCGACATGGCCGCAAAAGGCGGTGACCGTGCCATCGGCATGCAGCGCGAGGTGGATCTCCGGGCGGTTGGATGTGCCCGGCCGGATGACCAGCAGGATATCTGATGCATCGAGATAGTGTTCGAGCGGCTTTTCGCGCGGGCCGGTCATGGGGCGGCCCTCGTCAGTTCCGCCGCCCGGCGGGCGGCCGCCAGGATTTCGACATGGGTGCCGCAACGACAGAGTTGGCGCGCGAGAGCCGCCCTGATCTCCGTCTCGCTGGGATCGGCGTTGCGCTTGAGAAGACCTGTCGTGGCAATGATCATGCCGTTGAGACAGTAACCGCACTGGGCTGCCTGCATTTCGATAAAGGCTTGCTGCACGGGGTGTGGATCGGCCGCCGTGCCGAGGCCCTCGAGCGTCACGATCTCGCGGTTCTCCACTGCATTGCAGCTCAGCGTGCAGGATCGCACCGCGCGGCCGTCGACCAGCACAGCGCAGGCGCCGCATTCGCCCAGCCCGCAGCCGAATTTGGGCCCGTTGAGCTCCAGGTCGTTGCGCAGGATGTAGAGCAGCGGCGTCTCGGGTGCGGCGTCGATGATTCTCATCTCGCCATTGACGTTCAGGCTAAGGGGCCGGGTCTTCACGCGCACCACCCCGCGCCCAAACCACCGGATTCCAGCGTCGAATGAACGCACTGGCCGGACAAAACTGCATTCCCCTGTGGGTTATTTTCTTGCGTACCCATTGCGGATATCTTAGCCACCAATCATTGGCATGCAAATGAATATTGCGCCTGTCCAACGCGGAATGAGGCACCGCTTCAGCAGATCTTGCGCAGCAGTTCGATCAGTATCATGCGCTCGCCGGAGGTGAGGGGGGCGAGAGTTTCGTCGGTGACCGCGGCAGCCGTTGCGATATTGCGGTCGATCACGGATTGGCCCTCCGGGGTCAGCGACAGGATGAGTCGGCGGCCGTCATTGGGGTCCGGCGCGGTCTCAACGAAATCTCGCGCGACCAGCCGGTCGATAACGCCCTTGATCGTGGCGACATCCATCGCGGTTTCTCGGCCGAGCTGGTTCTGGGAGCTTGGCTGGATTTCTCTGAGCTTGCTCAGTGCCGCCCATTGCGTCGTCGTCAGCCGGTCGCCCATCCGGCCGGTGAAAATCGCGACATGCCGCTGGTTGGCCTGGCGGAGGAAGAAGCCGATCTGCTGATCGACGCGGTATTCGGAGCGTTCTTCCGGGGGTTCGTCCTCAGGTTCCATGTGGTTCTCGCTGCCTGCTCTCGCAATCGTTCTGGATTGCGCCATCGCTTCAATTTGGTTTAACTAGCCAGACTCATTTGTCAACGAAGCATCCTGCAAACGCGGCACTTGCTTGACAGACGGAAATTCGAGTCCGATACTTGTTTGCATACAAATGAGTTTTCCTGTCTCCAACATTGGAGCGAGATATGGTCAAGCAAATCGTCGAAGCCGCCGAGAATGGCAAGATCCGCTGTGACGCCTGTCCGGTGATGTGCTTCATCGCCGACGGTCGATCCGGCGCATGCGACCGCTATGCCAACGAGGGCGGCGAACTGATCCGCGTCGATCCGCTGACCATCATCGAGGGCACGGTGTCGGCGGGTGGCAAGATCGTGCCTTTCATGCCCGATCATCCCGAGGATGAGTGGAACGGCGATCTCGTCAATGCCCGCAAGCCGTTCATCACGGCAGTCGGCGCCGGCACGACATATCCCGATTACAAGCCAGCGCCCTTCATCGTGTCGCAGAAGCAGCGCGGCGTTGACATGGTCACGGTCGTGACCGAGGGCATTTTCAGCTATTGCGGCGCCAAGGTGAAGATCGACACCGACCGTTTCCTCGGTCCTGAAGCGGCCGCCGTGCGCGTCGATGGCGAGCCGGTCGGCCATGTGATGACCGGTGAATATGGCTCGCAGATGCTGTCGCTCGGCGGCGTGCATCATCTCACCGGCGGCTCGAAGAAGGAGGGCCGCGTCACCTGCGATGCGCTCTTGCGGCTCTGTAACAGCGAAGCCGTCGAGATGGTGATCGACGGCGGGGCAAGCATCATCGTCCAGGCCGGCAAGGCACCTGTCATCAACGGCGCGGAAGAGCATCGCATGCGTGTCGGCTGCGGCTCGGCGACGATCGGCATGTTCGCCAAGCAGTGGAAGGACATGGTCGATGAGGTCGTCGTCGTGGACGACCACATTACAGGCGTACTCTCCGAGCATCAGGCCGGCAAGCTGCTCAACATTCCGCCCACCGGCATCAAGATCAAGGGCAGGCGCTCGACGCCGGGCCGCTATTTCCAGGTCGCCGAGCCCGGCACCGGCTGGGGCGGTACCAACATCGACGATCCGTTGATTATCCTCGGCGACTTCGATCCGAAGACTGCCTATCCCGGCTTGCGCATGCTGATGGTCTCCACCACCGGCGAGCAATACGGCTACTACATTCTCGACGATCAGCTGAAGCCGGAGCTGCAAACCCTGCTGCCGGCGCCGGTCCAGGAATCCGTGGAGATCATCGCCGAAAACTGCGAGCCGGCGCTGGCGACGGTGCTGTTCATGGGCGGCGCGGGCGGCAGCCTGCGTGCCGGTGTCACCACCAATCCCGTGCGGCTGACGCGTTCGGTGAAGCAAGCGCTCACCCATGTATCCTGCGGCGGCGCGCCCGCTTATGTCTGGCCGGGCGGCGGCATCACCGTCATGGCTGATGTCACCGAAATGCCGTCGAATTCCTTCGGTTACGTGCCGACGCCGGCGCTCGTCGCGCCGATAGAGTTCACCATGCGGCTGGCTGATTACGAAGCGCTCGGCGGCCATATGGAAGCGATCATCCCGATCGAGCAGGCGATCGAGCTTGCCGAGCGCAAGATCGCACCGGTGGCGCAAGGGTCCTGGCCGACCTCCGAGCGCAATTTCAAGTGGGGCGCGTGATGAGCGGACCCACCGCCAACTACATCGACGGCGATCGTAATGGCCGGCTGCATCTGCAGCATGGCCCCATCGACCTGATCATCGGTGTCGATGGCGCGGTGTCGCTCGAGCTCGAAGCCTACTTTCGGCACCACGCTTATGCGCTGGCGAACCGGCGATTCCAGACGGTGCTTAAAGAACTGGTCAGCGAATTGCCGCTGCTGAAACGACAGGCATTTGCTGACAGTCCAATGCCGGAAGGATCGACTGCCCGGCGTATGATGGCCGCTGTCCGGCCTTTTGCCGAGAGCCATTTCATCACCCCTATGGCGGCCGTGGCGGGTTCCGTGGCCGACGAAGTTCTGGCAGCGATGCTGGCCGGCTTCACACCCGAGAACCGGCCGCGTCGGATCTACGTCAACAATGGCGGCGATATCGCGCTGCATCTCGATCCCGGCGCGGAATTCCATGTCGGAATGTCCCGCGAGGATGGCCAGGAGCTTGGCGCCTTTGCCGTGGATGCCAGCCAGCCGACACGCGGCGTTGCCACCAGCGGCCGGGGCGGACGCAGCCTTTCCATGGGTATCGCCGATTCCGTGACGATCCTCGCCCGCAACGCGGCTGAGGCTGATGCCGCCGCCTCGCTGGTCGCCAATGCTATCGATTTGCCCGACCATCCCGCCGTGAATCGTGCCCGCGCGATCGATGTGGTCGATGACAGCGATCTCGGCGAGCATCTGGTGGTCACCGGCTGTGGCGAACTTGGCAATCACGAGATCGGCCAGGCGCTGGAGTCTGGGGCCGCCGAGGCCGAGCGCTTCATATCAGGCGGCCTGATTCATCGTGCCGCACTCTTTCTCAAGGACCGTGGCCGGATTGTCGATCCGGGCCAGAACGATACGCCTGCATTGGAGTCCAAACGCTATGCCTGAACCGAAGATCCGCAAGTTCTTCACCACTGTCGAAGAGATCATGCATGAGGGCGGGCCGGTTGCGGATAAGCCGCTCAAGCGTGGCGCGGTGCTGGCGGTGATCGAAAATCCGTTTGCGGGCTCCTACCACGAGGAAATCTCCGGTTTCATGAAGGATCTCGAACCGCTCGGGCTGGAAATGGCAAAGCGGCTGATCGTGGCGCTCGGCGGCGACAAGGCCGATATCCAGGGCTATGGCAAGGGCGCCATTGTTGGCCAGGCCGGCGAACTCGAACATGGTGCATTGTGGCATGTGCCGGGTGGTTACGCGATGCGCGAAGCACTGGGCGATGCCAAGGCGATCGTGCCCTCGACCAAAAAGGTCGGCGGGCCGGCAACGCGGCTCGACGTACCCGTTACCCATATCAACGCCTCCTATGTGCGCAGCCATTTCGATGCGATGGAGGTCGGGATTCCTGACGCACCCCGTGCCAACGAGATCGTGCTGGCGCTTGTCATGACCACCGGGTCGCGCATTCATGCCCGCGTCGGCGGCCTGAAGGCCGAGGACATCAAGGCACAGGACGGGCTGCGGTGAGCGCGGAAATCCGCAAGCTCGCGGTCTTCGTCGAAGAGGTCCATAGCGAGATGGGGCAGGCGGTTTCGCCGCCCACGCGCAAGGCCGCCGCCGTGGCGGTGATCCGCAATCCATTCGCCGGGCGTTATGTCGCTGATCTTCAACCACTGTTTGATATCGGCGCTGAACTCGGCGGGCTCCTCGGACGCAAATGCGTCGAGGCGCTGGGTATTTCGCCTTCGCAAGCCGAGAGCTATGGCAAGGCCGCGATGGTTGGCGAGGATGGCGAACTCGAGCATGCGGCTGCGATCCTGCACCCGACGATGGGTAAGCCGTTGCGCGAGGCGGTCGAGAGGGGTGCGGCGCTGGTGCCATCCTCGAAGAAACGCGGTGGTCCGGGCCAAGTGCTCGACATTCCGCTCGGTCACAAGGATGCGGCCTATGTGCGCTCGCATTTCGACGGGGTGGAGGTCTGGCTCAACGATTCACCACGGCCCGGTGAGATCATGGTGGCCGTCGCAGTGACCGACAGCGGCCGCCCGCTGGCGCGCGTCGGTGGTTTGAAGACGAATGAAATCGAAGGCAGGGACGGGCTTCGCTGATAGCTTGACTTGCGCCGGAATAGCCGCCAAATTCATTTGTATACGAATGAAAATCGGGGAGCCATCTTGTCAGAAATTCCTGGGGAAAAAGCCGCACAGAGACAGGTCGCGGGCATCGATGTCGGCGGCACCTTCACGGATCTGGTCCTTTTCGACTCCGCGAATGGCACGGTGAGGCTCGCCAAGACCCCGACGACAATCGAGAACCAGGCTTTCGGCGTGCTCAATGCACTCGATGCGGCCGAAGCCGATGTCGCCGCGCTCGACCTGATCGTCCACGGCACCACGACGACGACCAATGCGGTGCTGGAGCGCAATCTCTGCAAGACCGGCCTGATCACCACGATGGGTTTTCGCGATGTGCTGGAGCTCGGCCGCCGCACCCGGCCCAATGCCTATGGCATGAAGGGCGAGTTCCGGCCGATTATTCCGCGCGATCTGCGGCTCGAAGTTCCGGAACGTATGGATGCCTCGGGCAGGGTGCTGACGGTGCTGGACGAGGACGCCTTGCGCGCGGCCCTGAATGCGCTGATCGCGGTGGATTGCGAGGCGCTGGTCATCCACTTCCTGCATGCCTATGCCAATCCGGCGCATGAACTGCGCGCCGCCGAAATCGCCCGTGAGGTCTGGCCGAACGGCAATATCACCATGGGCCATGCGCTGCTCTCCGAGAGCCGGGAATTCGAACGCGGTGTGACCGCTGCGGTCAACGCCTCTGTGCAACCGCTGCTGCGGCGCTATGTCGAACAGTTGGCCGACCAACTCGCCAGCCGTGGCTACAAGCATGATGTGCTTGTGATGAACGGCAATGGTGGAATGGTTTCGGCACGCTTCGTGGCCAATGAAGCGGCGAAGACGGTGATGTCGGGGCCGGCCTCGGGTGTGATGGCGGCGGCTTATACCGGCCGCCGGGCGGGCATCCCCAACCTCATCACCTATGACATGGGCGGCACCTCTACGGACGTGGCGCTGATCCGCGATGCGGAACCCGCGGTCTCAAACGAGATCGAGATCGAATATGCGATGCCCATCCATGTGCCGATGGTCGATGTCCGCACCGTCGGCGCCGGCGGCGGCTCGATCGCGCAGGTGACGGCCGCGGGTCTGCTTCAGGTGGGGCCGGAGAGCGCCGGCGCCTCTCCCGGCCCGATCTGCTATGGGCGCGGCGGCATGCGGCCGACGATTTCCGACGCCAATCTGCTGCTCGGCCGGCTCAACCCGGCGCGGCTGAATTCTGTGCCGGGCGGCATGTCGCTCGATAATATCGGGGCGATCTTCCAGAAAGAACTCGGCGACAAGCTGGGGCTGGATGCGACTGCCGCCGCCGATGCTGTGATTCGCATCGCCAATGCCCGGATGTCGGATGCGGTGCGTATGGTCTCGGTCAGCCTCGGCGAGGACCCGCGCGATTTCGCGCTCTTTGCTTTCGGTGGCGCGGGGCCACTGCATGCTTCGGCCATCGCGCGCGAACTCGGCATTCCCAAGGTTCTGGCGCCCTCTCGGCCGGGCATCACCAATGCGCTCGGCTGCGTCGTGGCAGACCTGCGTCATGATTTCGTCAATACGGTCAACCGGCCGGTGGCGAGCGTCGATATCCACGCCGTGCATGCGCTGTTCGCCAAACAATCCGACGAGGGCAGGCGGCTGATCGGCAAGGAAGCGGTGGCGATCCGCGAAATCCGCGAGATCTGTTCGGTCGATATGCAATTCATCGGCCAGACGCATCTGCTTCGGGTGCCACTCCCAGGACCGACGCCGACGCTCGACGAATTGCAATCGCGCTTCGAGGAAGCCTATTTCAACCGCTTCCATGTCGAGCTCAACGAGATCCGGGCCAACCTCGTCAACGTCAACACCTCGGTTATCGGCCGTCGTGCCGAGATCGACCTGTCGATGCTGATCGATCCGGCCGGACGCAAGGCGACTTTGGCCGATGCCAAGACCGGATCGCGTTCGGTGTGGTTCGCCAAGTGGATCGAAACGCCGGTCTACTGGCGCGATCACCTTCCCGCCGACGCCGAGATAGCCGGTCCTGCGATCATTGAGCAGATGGACACGACCATCATCATCGAGCCCGGCGATCACGCCGTACAAGATCGAGATGGTAACATCATCATCACATTGGGAGCCGTGGCATGAGCATCGATCCGATCACGCTCTCTGTCATCCAGTCCGGTCTGCAGCAGGTCTGCGACGAGATGGATCTCAGCTTCTCCCGTGCAGCGTTTTCGCCCGTTATCGCCGAGGCCAACGACCGTTCCGATGGCATCTATTCGGCGATCGATGGCGCGCTGATCGCCCAGGGTGCGGCCGGCCTGCCGGTCTTCGTCGGCACGATGCAATATTCGACGCGCGTGCTGATCGAGATGATCGCATCCGGCAAAGTGATCGCCCCGAAGCCGGGCGACATCTATATCGTCAACGATCCATATCTCGGCGGCACGCATCTGATGGATGTGCGCTTTGCGATGCCCGTGTACCGCAACGGGGAGATATTTTGCTGGCTCTCCAACACGGGCCATTGGCCGGATACGGGCGGCGCCGTGCCTGGCGGATTTTCGGCGTCGGCGACCTCGGTCGAACAGGAAGGCTTGCGGCTGCCGCCGGTGCGGCTCTTCAAGCAAGGCGTGCTCGATACCGAGATCTACGCCATCATCTGCTCCAACATCCGTGTGGCGGACCAGCGCATCGGCGATGTGAAGGCGCAGGCCGCAGCCCTGCTGGTCGGCGAAAAGCGCCTTGCACGCATTCTCGATCGCTACGGCGATGATACGGTGACAGAGGCGATCGAGGAACTGCGCAAGCGGGCGTCGGACCAGATGCGCGCCAATTGCCGGCTGATTCCCGATGGCATCTATAGGTCAGTCGCCTATGTCGATAGCGATGGCGTCGTCAACGAGCCGTTGGAAATCCGGCTGGCGATCACGGCCAAGGACGGCATTCTCGATTTCGATTTCACCGGCTCGTCAAAGCCCTGTGCCGGGCCGATGAACTCGGTGCTGGCGACCACGCTGTCGGCGGTCTATCTCGGCATGCGGCACATATTTCCCGACGTGCCGATCAGCGCGGGTGCGTTCGAGCCGCTGAGGGTCAAGACGCCGGAGGGCACGTTTCTCGATGCACAATATCCGCGCCCGGTCTCGGGTTGCGCGGCGGAAGTCAG
The DNA here is from genome assembly GCF_964254105.1 of Rhizobium sp. LjRoot254. NCBI lineage: Bacteria > Pseudomonadati > Pseudomonadota > Alphaproteobacteria > Hyphomicrobiales > Rhizobiaceae > Rhizobium > Rhizobium sp. LjRoot254. The sequence continues at coordinate 1,459,019 of NZ_CAXUSM020000001.1, forward strand.
TCAGCGCATTGCCGAAGCCGTGTTCCTGGCACTGGTCGAAGCTTTGCCCGATCGCGTGACGGCGGCACCGGCTGGCAGTTCTGGTAATTTCGCACTCGGCGGCCATGATCCGGAGCGCAATCGCGGCTTCGTCATGTACCAGATCTCCGGCGGCGGCTATGGCGGCAATGCCGATCATGACGGGCTCGCCAATGGATGCTCCACGATCGGCATATCAAAGGCGCCGCCGGTCGAGATCATGGAGCAGCAATTCCCGGTTCTCTATCATCGCTATGCGTTGCGCGAAGGCTCGGGCGGAGCTGGGCATCACCGTGGTGGATTTGGCCTCGATTACGAGATCGAACTGCGGCGCGGCGAGGCAACGGCGAGCTTCGTGATGGACCATGGCCGTTTCGGTCCGCCGGGTGTGCTCGGCGGTAGGGATGGCAGACCGAACTCGGTTCTGGTCACCCAGAGCGGCAGGGAAATGGTGCCGGAACATCTCTCCAAGGCGCAGGACATTCCCTTGAAGCCGGGCGACCGGGTGCGGGTGGGCACGCCGGGGGGCGGTGGTTATGGCGATCCGATGACCCGCGATCCGGCTGCTGTTGCCGAGGATGTGCGGCTTGGGCGCTACACATCAGAAGAGGCTCGCGCCCTCTTCGGCGTGGTGATCTCGCGAGACTTTACGGCTGACATGCCGGCCACGAAGGCCGCACGCGGTCAGTAACCGGGAACGTAATAGGGATCGTCGTAGACCGGGTCGTCATAGACGTCGGGGTCGCGGTAAATCCGGCGGCGGCGATACACTTCCCGATCGGCATTGGCCGGCCGTCGGGGTTCGTCACCATAAATGTCGTCATAACCGCGTACGGGTTCGTAGATTTCCTGCTCGCGGACATTGTCGGCAATCTCGACGCCGGGATTGCTGAGGTTGGTCACGACGACCGCCGTTCCGTCGGGCACCCTGCCATAAAGGTCCGCGACGTCCTGGTTGATCATGCGCACGCAGCCTGACGAGACGGATTTGCCGATCGTCCACCATTCCGGCGAGCCGTGAATACGGTAGAGCGTGTCTTCCTTGCCCTGAAAAATATAAAGCGCGCGGGCGCCAAGCGGATTGGTGATCCCCGGTGGCATGCCGCCATTGTCGGAACTGAATTTGGCGAGTTCCGGCTGGCGGGCAACCATCTCGTCGGGCGGCGTCCATCTCGGCCATTGCCGCTTGTACTGGATCTTGCCGCGCCCGGCCCAGGCGAAGCCCGCGCGACCCAGACCGACGCCGTAACGCATGGCTTGCCCGTTGGGGTAGGTGAAATAGAGGTAATGGTTTCCGACATCGACCACGAGTGTTCCGGGCGCCTCGCCGGTCGGGTCGGACACCATCTGGCGGTAGAAGCGCGGATCGATCTTCTGGTAGGGAATGGCGGGCAGAGGGAACTGCTCATCGGCCTTGGCCGCATAAAGCAGCGCCCCGTTGGCCTGGCTGACGCTGACTGTTTCGCTGCGCACGTCCTCCCGTACGGTTTCATTTGCCGTCGACGAACAGCCGGCGAGACCTGCCACCGCCACACTGCCAATACCGCAAAGAAATGTCCGACGGTGTACCTCTGACTTAACCATGAAAACTCCAACGAAAACATGCGGGGACCGGAAGAATCATAGCATCGATCCAGTACCCGCATAATCGCTGATATAGGCGTTTGTTCCAGTGGATGGAAGGACGGCGCGCTTTGACGCAGGCGTCAGGCGTGACCGCGATGCTGCAATTGGTTGAGATCCCGAGACCGGGCCGCAGCGAGATGGAACCGGCGATCGGCCGCGACCGGGTCAATCCGGGAGACGGAGTGGAGCACGGTGGCTTCGACGCCGTTTCTGGCAAGTGTGGCAAGTTCCCGCGCGACCTGATGATGGGCTGCCAGGGAGCCGTCATGCAGCCGCACGACGCGCCTGCCCGTGAATTGCAAGAGATCGGCCGGCGCTTCCATGCGCTTGGCTTCGCGGCGGCCAAGTTCAAGGACCGCGCCGGGGATGCTGCCGTCGAATACGATCACATCAGCCGACTGAAGCGCGCGCATGGCCTTCAAGGTCAGCAATTCGGGATCGTCGTGGCCGGCATCAATGAACGCGACGGACGTCGCACGAGGCGTTCCGGCGGTCGCGATCTGACGTGCCTCGAATGCGAGTTCCGAGGCCTCCTGGGCGCCGGGCGTCCGCTCTCCGAAGGCGCGATCCACAAACCTTTCCCAGAACGTCCGCCGTTGCGCGGGCGCCTCGAGCATTGCCGAGACGTGATCGCGGATATCGCGGGCGAGGCCTGCCCAAGCGCTGAGTGTCCGGGGCAGCGCCGCCTCGATGCGGCGGCGAACCGCCTGCGCCAGAATAGGGGCCGCGCCGTCGGTCGAGATGCCGATCACCAGCGGCGAACGGTTGACGATGCTGCCGAACTTGAACTGGCAGAATTCCGGTTGATCGATAACGTTGACCGGCACCCCGGCCTCACGCGCGCGATCGTGGAAGGCCTTGGCCTCGTGCGGTTCGCATTCCCCGACAGCCAGTGCGAAATGCTTGAAATAGGCGGCCTCCCAGTGGCAGTCATGGTGGACGAAAGCCGGTTGATCGAGAAGATCGCGGAAAGCCGGGGACAGCTCGCCGATTGGCGCAAACACGTGCACTTCCGCACCGCAAGCGGCCAGAAGCTCGGCTTTCCAGGCAGCGCCGTCTCCGCCGCCGGCGATGAGTACCGGCTTGTCCTTGAGGTCGAGGAAGACGGGGAGGGTGGCCAGTGCGCCAATGCTCGATCCCCGTCTATTCCGCTGCGGCCGCAAGACATCCATCGATGATCCCCCTGATTTCGCCGCGGCACGAGCCGCAATTGGTGCCGGCGCTGGTCTGCTTGCCGACCGCTTCGACGGTCGAGCAGCCGCCACGGATCGCCGCGATGATCTGATTGACGCCAATCGAATTGCACGAACAGACCGTCGCGCCAGGATCGGGCCTGCCGGCTCCGGGGCGCCCGGCCACGAGGGCGAAGCGCGTCCTGAGGTCGGCATGCCGTTCGGTGAGCTGTGCGACGGCCCAGTTGCGTGCAACGGCGACCGGCGATCGAGCAAGAAAGAGTGCTGCCAGCAACCGGTCTCCATCGAAGAAGGCGATCCGGATGTCGCCTGTCTGCTGGTCAGAATAGCCGAGCGGCTCGATATGAGAAGGCAGGGCAAACGCTGTCCGGCTCCATGACGTCCAGTCCTCGATGACCTGATCGAAAGCAAGCTCGACACGCCACCCGCCATCCGCTTTCGCGCGTGCCCAGTAGGAGGCATTGGCGGGGTTGGGGCGAGTGGTCGAAACCGCGAAGCCATAATAGGCGGCGGTGAAGGGTTTGACGGCCACGGCGACGTTCTTGGAGGCGGGCTGGCCGGAGAGCGGGTCGGTGACGCCGGGCACGAGAGCGTCGATGCGCGCCTTGGCGGCGAACTGGTCGTTCCAGTGCATGGGCGCGAAGATGTTGCCGCGCATCTGGCGTTCCGTGATGAGTGCACGCACGACGGCACTGCCGTGGGGGCTGTTGATCTCGACGAGCGAGGCGCTTCTGATGCCGAGTTCCGCAGCATCCTGTGGATGGATTTCAGCGAAAGGTTCGGCGATGTGGGCCGACAGGCGAGCGCTGCGGCCGGTTCGCGTCATGGTATGCCACTGGTCGCGGATGCGGCCGGTATTGAGGGTGAGCGGATAGTCCGCGCTCGTTCGATCGGTCTCCGGCAGATCGGCCGCGATGAAGCGTGCTTTGCCGTCTGGGTGGTAAAAGCGGCCGTCCGCGAAAAAACGGCTGACGGTTGGCGGTGATCCCAGCGGCTGCGGCCATTGGAACGGTGGAAGCCTGTCATAGGCATCCTCTTCGATCATGGCATGGGCGCCGATGTCGAAGTCGCGGCTGCCCTCGTTCTCGAAGGCCGAGAGCGCTGCGTGTTCGGCGAATATGTCGGCAGATGACCGGTAGTCGAAGGCTGCCGCATACCCCATGCGGCGCCCAACCTCGGCCATCTGCCACCAGTCCGGCCTTGCCTCCTCCGGCAAGTCCAGGAAACGTCTCTGGCGGGATATCCGCCGCTCTGAATTGGTAACCGTGCCGTCCTTCTCGCCCCAGCCGAGCGAAGGTAGCAGTACGTCGGCGTGCCGGGCGGTGTCGGTGGTCTTGAGGACGTCGGAGACGACAACGAACGGACAGGCTTTGATTGCGGCCTCGACCACATCGGCATCCGGCATCGATACGACCGGATTGGTCGCCATGATCCACAGCGCCTTGATGCGGCCATCGGCAACGGCACGGAACATATCCACGGCCTTGAGGCCGGGCTTTTCAGCAATGGTGGGTGACTGCCAGAAGCGCTGCACCCGATCGCGATGGTCTGGATTCTCGATTGCCATATGAGCGGCGAGCATGTTGGCAAGGCCGCCGACCTCGCGGCCTCCCATCGCGTTGGGCTGTCCGGTCAATGAGAACGGACCCATGCCGGGCCGGCCGATGCGCCCCGTCGCGAGATGACAGTTGATGATCGCATTGACCTTGTCGGTGCCCGACGAGGACTGGTTGACGCCCTGGCTGTAGCAAGTCACGACGCGTTCGGTGGCCTCGAACATCTGGAAGAAGCGGCGCAGATGCATGGCCGGGAGCCCGGTGCGATCCATCAATTCTTCGAAGGAAAGGCTCGCCGCTGCGGCGAACGCTTCGCCGAAGCCGGTCGTATGTTCGGCGACGAAGTTTTCGTCGATCGCCGGCGTCTTGGCGAGGTGGGCGAGCAGGCCCATGAACAATGCCACGTCGCCGTCCGGCCTGATCGCCAGATGCAGGTCGGCAATGTCTGATGTCATGGTCCGGCGCGGATCGATGACGACCACTTTCAGGCCCGGCCGGACGGCCTTGGCGGCGGCAAGGCGCTGGTACAGCACCGGATGGCACCAGGCCAAGTTGGAGCCGGTGAGGATCACGAGATCGGCGAGTTCCAGATCCTCGTAGATGCCGGGCACGGTGTCCGAACCGAATGCACGGCGATGGCCGGCGACGGAGGACGACATGCAGAGCCGCGAATTGGTGTCGATGTTCGCTGAGCCGATGAAGCCCTTCATCAGCTTGTTGGCGACGTAATAGTCCTCGGTGAGCAACTGTCCCGACACATAGAAGGCGACGGAGTCCGGGCCGTGTTCGCGGATCGCGTCCGAGAATTTTGAGGCGACGAGGTCAAGCGCCGCGCTCCAGTCGGCCCGCTCGCCGGATATCTCAGGATGCAACAGCCTGCCGTCCATGTCGATGGTTTCGGCGAGCGCCGAGCCCTTGGAGCAGAGCCGGCCCAGATTGGCGGGATGATCCGGATCACCCTGGACCGAGACCGTGCCCGCGTCGTCTGTCGTGGCGATGACTCCGCATCCGACTCCGCAATAGGGGCAGGTGGTCTTGACCTCCAGCATTCCTATTCCGCCGCCATCAGTTGTTCCTCAAGCGCGATGAACAGGGCGCCGTTCTCGTTGCGGACGGGGATGGTTCGCACCGCGCCTTCGTCCGCGCCGAGCGCCTTGCCGGTTTCCAGCGAGATGACCCAATTGTGCAGCGGGCAGGTCACCGAAGCAGCGTGAACGATGCCCTGGCTGAGCGGCCCGCCTTTGTGCGGGCAATGGTCTTCTATGGCGAAGACCTCGTTGTCGGCCGTGCGGAATACCGCAATCTTGCCCTGCGGGGTCTTCACGCAGCGTGCGCCGCGCAGCGGGATCTCGTTGATGTCGCCTATGGCAATCCAGTTCATGTCAATCATCTTCACTCCGCTGCCTGGGAATAGCCGACCGTCGCCATCGGCCGGAATTCATGCTTGTCCTTGCCCGAGACCCGCTCGGACCAGGGATCGACCTGGGCGAATTTCTGGCTGAAGACGAAGCGGTCATAATAGGCCTGGCGCTTCTCATGATCGGCCATGATCTGGCGGCGGATTTCGTCCAGTCCAATGCGCTTGGCCCATTTGTAGATGCGCTCGAGATAACGGCCCTGTTCGCGATACATCTGGGTCAGCGCGACGATGTGCTCGAGCGCCTCGTCCTCGGTCTTCACCAGGCCGAGAACCTCGGTGCCCTTGATGTCGAGGCCCGCGGCGCCGGCGAAATGGATCTCGAAGCCGGAATCGACGCAGATCACGCCGATATCCTTGCAGGTGGCTTCAGCGCAATTGCGGGGACAGCCGGATACGGCCATCTTGAGCTTGGCCGGCGTCCATGAGCCCCACATGAACTTTTCGATGCGGATGCCGAGGCCGGTCGAATCCTGGGTGCCGAAGCGGCACCAGTCCGAACCAACGCAGGTCTTCACTGTGCGCAGGCCCTTGGCATAGGCCTGGCCCGAGATGAAGCCCGCCTTGCCGAGATCGGCCCACACGGCCGGCAGGTCTTCCTTCTCGATGCCGAGCAGGTCGATGCGTTGGCCGCCGGTGACCTTGACCATCGGGATCTCGAACTTGTCGACGACATCGGCAATGGCGCGCAGTTCACCCGAATTGGTAACGCCGCCCCACATGCGCGGCACGACCGAATAGGTGCCGTCCTTCTGGATATTGGCGTGGACGCGCTCATTGATGAAGCGCGACTGATAGTCGTCGGCATATTCATCAGGCCAGTCGCAGACGAGGTAGTAATTGAGCGCCGGCCGGCACTTGGCGCAGCCGCAGGAGGTCTTCCATTCCAGTTCCTGCATCACGGCGGGAATTGTCTTGAGGTGCTTGGCCTTGATCAAGCGGCGCACGTCGTCGTGGCCGAGTTCGGTACAGCCGCACATCGGCTGGACCGCAGCGGGGTTGTAGCTGTCGCCCAGCGTGATCGCCATCAGCTGCTCGACGAGACCCGTGCAGGAGCCGCAGGAGGCGGAGGCCTTGGTGTGAGCACGCACATCATCAAGCGATGTCAATCCCTTGGATGTGATCGTTGAAGTGATTTTTCCCTTGCAAATGCCGTTGCAGCCGCAGATTTCCGCATCATCCGGCAAGGCTGCAACGGCCGCCATAGGGTCCAGCGGGGCACCCCCTTGATAGGCCTGGCCGAAGATCAGCGTCTCGCGCATCTCAGAGATGTCGGTCGCCTTCTTCTTGAGGTCGTTGAACCAGGCGCCATCGGAGGTTTCACCGTAAAGCACGGTGCCGATGATCCGATCCTGCTTGATGATCAGGCGCTTGTAGACGCCCGCGGTGGCATCGCGAAGCACGATCTCCTCGCGGTCGTCGCCATCGGCGAAGTCGCCGATCGAATAGAGATCGATGCCGGTGACCTTGAGTTTGGTCGGCGTATCGGAATGCACGAAGGCTGCTGACGTGTCGCCTGCGAGGTGAGATGCCGCGACGCGGGCCATCTCGTAGAGCGGTGCGACGAGACCATAGACCTGTCCGCCGACTTCGGCACATTCGCCAAGTGCGAGGATATGGCCGTCTGACGTGGACATGCCGTGATCGACGACGATGCCGCGATTGACGGCAAGGCCGGCGTCGCGCGCAAGCTGGACATTCGGACGGATGCCGGCAGCCATGACGACGAGGCTGGCCGGAATGATCGTGCCGTCGGCGAGCTCCACGCCCTCGACCTTGCCATTGCCGATGATGGCCTTGGTGTTGGCTTTGGTTAGTACCTTGATGCCGCGTTCCTCGACCGCCTTTTGCAGCAGGTAGCCAGCCGCCGGATCGAGCTGACGTTCCATGAGAGTGGGCGCGACGTGGAGGACGGTGACGTCCATGCCACGAAGGTTGAGACCGGCCGCCGCTTCGAGGCCCAGTAGCCCGCCGCCGATGACGACCGCCTTGGCGCGCGATTGCGCGGCGAGCAGCATGGCCTGGACGTCGTCGAGATCGCGATAGCTCAGCACGCCAGGCAGGTCGTTGCCGGGAACCGGGATGATGAAGGGTACGGAGCCGGTGGCGATCACCAATTTATCGTAACTCTCGGTGACGCCGTGATTGGAGGTGACGGTCCGCTTGTCGCGGTCGATCTCGATGATCTTATGGCCCTTGTAGAGCGTCACGTTGTTTTCGATGTACCAGCCGTCGCCATGGATGACGATTTCCTCGTAGGTCTTCTCGCCCGAGAGGACCGGCGAGAGCATGATACGGTCGTAATTGACGCGTGGCTCGGCGTTGAAGATGGTCACCTGATACTGACCGGGTGCCCTCTCGAAGAGGTTTTCGAGCATGCGCCCCGGGGCCATGCCGTTTCCAATGATGACGAGTTTTTCTGTCATGAGCATTACTCCGCGGCTTCGACGAAGCGGTGGCGTTCGTAGAGGAACTTCAACACGGCTTCGCGGCATTTGAGATAGGTCCGGTCCGACGCGAGCTCGATCCGGTTGCGGGGACGGGCAAGCGGGATATCCAGCACTTCGCCGATATGGGCGGCCGGGCCGTTGGTCATCATGACGATACGGTCCGAAAGCAGCACGGCCTCGTCCACGTCGTGGGTGACCATGACCATCGTGTTGCCGAGCCTGAGGTGGATTTCCATGACGGCGTCCTGAAGGTGGGCGCGGGTCAGTGCGTCGAGTGCGCCGAATGGCTCGTCGAGCAGCAGGGTCTTGGGCTCCATGGCAAGCGCGCGGGCGATGCCGACGCGCTGCTTCATGCCGCCGGAGATTTCCGCGGGACGCTTGTCCTTGGCGTGACCCATCTGCACGAGGTCGAGATTCTCCATGATCCAGTCATGCCGTTCCGCCTTGCTCTTGCTGCTTCCGAAGACTTTGGTGACGGCGATGTTGACGTTCTCGTAGACCGTCAGCCAGGGCAGCAGGCTGTGGTTCTGGAACACAACGGCGCGCTCCGGCCCCGGCGCGTTGACTTCGCGGTTTTCGAGCAGCACCACCCCGGTCGAAACCGGGGTCAGGCCAGCGATCAGGTTGAGCAATGTCGACTTGCCGCAGCCGGAATGTCCGATGATCGAGACGAACTCGCCCTTTTCGATGGTCAGGTTGATGTCGCGCAGTACGTCCGAGCGGGTGCCGCCGCGGTCGAAATGCTTGGCGATATGGTCGAGCTTGAGATAGGCCTGCATGATCGCCTCCTTAATTGGTCGCCGCGCCGCGGGTGATGAACTTGCCGACAGCCGAGACCAGCTTGTCGAGGAAGAAGCCGGTAACGCCGATATAGGCGAGTGCCACGATGATGTCGGGCAGACGCGAGGAGTTCCAGGCATCCCAGATGAAGAAGCCGATGCCGACACCGCCGGTCAGCATCTCGGCCGCGACGATGGCGAGCCAGGACAGGCCGATGCCGATCCTGAGGCCGGTGAAGATGTAGGGCGCGGCCGAGGGCAGCATGATCTTCCAGAAGAACTCGAGATGGTTCAGCCGCAGCACCTGGGCGACGTTGCGGTAATCCTGCGGGATGTTGCGGACACCGACGGCGGTATTGATGATGACCGGCCAGATCGAGGTGATGAAAATCACGAAGATCGCAGACGGATTGGAATTCTGGAAGGCCGCGAGCGACAGCGGCAGCCAGGCGAGTGGCGGCACGGTGCGCAGAACCTGGAAGATCGGGTCGAGCCCGCGCATCACCCAGACCGACTGGCCGATGACGGCGCCGATCAGCACGCCGACGATTGCCGCAAGGCCGAAGCCATAGGCGACGCGCTGAAGCGATACCAGCACGCGCCAGCCGAGCCCGATATCCTGCGAGCCGAAATCGAAGAAGGGATGGGCGATCAGATCATAGCTTTCCTGCCAGACCTGCGAGGGCGGCGGCAGGGACGAGCCCGGCGCGGAACAGAGCAGCTGCCAGATGCCGAGCAGCAGCGCCAGCACGATGATCGGCGGAACCACATTCTTGGCAACCGACGCGGCAGCACCCTTCAGATCGAACTTTTTCGAGGGGCGCGGCGCAAGCGCCACGACTTTGGCTTCTGTTTGCGGCTTAGCCGTCTTCATTGGCTTTTCCATGCGGGCCAGAGCAGTCATCGGTCACTCCAATAGTTTGGGAGCGGCCGGCGCCTTGTCGGCGCCGGCCGGAAAGGATCAGGAAGAGGCCTTGATGGCGAGGCTCTCGAGGTAGGCGGTGGGGTTTTCCGGATCGAAGACCTTGCCGTCGAAGAAGGTCTCCTTGCCGCGCGAACTGGTGGCCGGAATGTCGGCGGCAGCGACGCCGAGATCCTTGGCCGCGCCGCGCCAGATGTCCTCGCGGTTGACCTTGTCGACCAATCCCTTGATGTCGGTGTCAGGCGCCAACTTGCCCCAGCGGATGTTCTCGGCGAGGAACCACAGGTCGTGGCTCTTGAACGGGTAGGACGCGTGGTCCTGCCAGAATTTCATATAGAGGTCGGTGCCCTCGGCGACCCGGCCGTTGCCGTAGTTGATGTCGCCCTTCAGGCGGCCGAGAATGTCTTTCGGCGGCACGTTGAACCACTGGCGCTTGCCGACGATCGCAGCCATCTCTTCCTTGTTTTCCATCTTGTCGCACCATTGCTGGGCTTCCATGATGGCCATCATGATGGCTTTGGCGGCATTGGGGTTCTTCTCCACCCATTCCGTGCGCATGGAGAAGGCCTTCTCGGGATGGCGCTTCCAGATTTCGCCGGTCGAACAGGCGGTGAAACCGATGCCTTGATTGACGAGCTGTTCGTTCCACGGTTCGCCGACGCAGAAGGCATCCATATTGCCAACCTTCATGTTGGCGACCATCTGCGGGGGCGGTACGACGATGACCGAAACGTCCTTGTCCGGGTCGATGCCGCCGGCAGCGAGCCAGTAGCGCATCCAGAGGTCGTGCGTGCCGCCGGGGAAGGTGACCGCGACCTTGACCTCGCCGCCTGCCGCTTTCTTCGCAGCGAAGGCCTCTTTCAGCTTGGAGGAGTCGAGGCCGGCGCCGGTTGCCGCATATTCCTTGGAAACCGAGATCGCCTGGCTGTCGAGATTGAGGCGGGCGAGAATCGACATCGGCACCGGCACGTTGTTCTGCGTCACCTTGCCGGTCTGCATCAGATACGGCATCGGGGTGAGGATATGGGCGCCGTCGATGCCGTTCGCTTCGCCACCGAGCACCAGATTGTCGCGGGTCGCACCCCAGCTTGCCTGCTTGGCGACTTCGACGTCCGGCATGCCATGCTTTTCGAACAGGCCCTTTTCCTTGGCGATGATGAGTGCCGCCGAATCCGTCAATGCGATGAAGCCCAGTTTGGCGCCGGTCACTTCAGGGCCGGCCGACGCAGCAAAGGCGCCTGATGGAAAGGCGGTATTGACGGCGCCGATCAGGGCGGCGGCGGCTGATGTCTTGAGCAGGCTGCGGCGGGTCAGGCCGGTCATCATTATCTTGGTCATCGCACATCCCCTTGTTTGGGCGGAACCCGAAAATAAAAAACGCCGCTTGGAGATTGCGTCCATGGGATGGGAGTTTCCCGGAGCAAAAACCTTGCGACGTCGATGTCTTTGTTGAACGCTTATCGCGCGTTCATCCGCCCTGATCGCCATTGACCGGGCAATTAGAGCGATGCAAACGGCGTGCCAGTTTCACATGATGTAGCCAACCAATTGAAACTAAATTAGAAAATTTCATGATCGCTCACTGCCTGATTTTTAAGCTGCAGGCAATTGCTGCCAAAAATTTGTGCGCCGCGGCAATCCGGGGTCATAAATTGTGCAGGGCAGCAAGCGATGGCTTACGCTTCGCCGGCCGTGAGATCTGACAGCGAAGGGCTTTTCACGGCAAATGCGGCCACGTATTCGGCAAGGCGGGCGGGGTCGAAAACGTGGCCGTCCATGAAGTGATCACCGACTGAGGCGCCCTCGACCCTGATGTCGCCATCGGATGGTGCGGCGGCATGGCCAAGTGCCAGCCGGTAGAGGTCGGGCCGGTAGGCGGATGCAGCCAGTGCGATGTCTTCCTGCCGCAACGGTGCCTGGCCCCAGCGCATCATCTGGCTGTAAATCCAGAGCGCCTGGCTGGGGCGCGGATAGTTCGCCGCTCCGGCGTGGAACGAGAAATAGTTCGGAATGATGCGCCGGCGGCCTTCGGCGTCGAGACTGAACTCTCCGGCCAGCACATTGCGGATGATATCGTTCGGAGCCGCGATGTAGCGGTTGTCGGCGAGCGTTTGCGCCAGCGCATCATGGTTTTCGGGCCGGTCGCACCAGCGGGCGGCGGCATCGAGCGCGACAATCAGCCGGAAGACCGTTTCGGGGTGGGTCTCAGCCCATTCGGGCCGCATGCCGATGACCTTCTCGGGCGCGGACGGCCAGATGTCCTGCTTGGCCGCAACGATACGGCCGACGCCGCGCCCGGAGGCCACCATGTTCCACGGCGCGCCGACGCAGAAGCCGTCGATCGCACCGGCTGCCAGCGCATCCGAGGTCATCGGCGGTGGAACGACGACGAGCTTCACATCGCGATCGGGGTCGATGCCGCCGGCAGCGAGCCAATAGCGAAACTCGTAATTGTGCGACGAGAAGGGGTAGGTCATGCCGAGGGTCGGCTGCGGCTCACCGCGCCCTCGCATGCTGGCGAGCACGATTGCGAGCGCTTCGGCATTCTCGAGCGCTGTCGCATCGACCGCGAGATCTGCTTCGTCGCGCATGCGCGCATAAAGCCGCACCGAAAGCGTGATCGCGTTGCCGCCCTTGCCGAGCGAGAAGGGCGTGATGGTGGGCGAGGGGTTCGAGCCGAGGCCGAGCATCGCCGCAACCGGCATTGGTGACAGCATATGCGCGATATCGAACTGGCGGAAAGCGAGACGGTCGCGCACATTGGCCCAGGAAACGTCCTTGACCAGATCGAGCGTAATGCCTTCCTTTGCCGCAAAGCCGAATTCGGCCGCGGCGATCAATACGGAGGCATCGACCAACGGGATGAAGCCGGCGCGCAGGGTGCGCGACCCTTCGCCGGACACTTTGCCCGGTGCGGTCAAGCCCGAGGCGCCCCTGCCGGACAATGGATTTCCTGATATTGTCATCATGTTCACGTTCAATGCTCCCAAGAGATCAGCGCATCAGCAGTCCGGCTGCGGTGACGACGCTCTGCGCGATCTCGGACATCTTCTTCTTCTCGTTCATCGCCGTCTGGCGCATCAGCGCGAAGGCATCCTCTTCGGAAAGCCCGCGCATCTTCATCAATATGCCCTTGGCGCGCTCGATGATCTTGCGCTCCTCGAGCGCGGATTTCGCATCCGCCAGTTCGCGCTGCAGACGGCTGAAGGCGTTGAACCGGCTGACGGCCATGTCGAGGATCGATTTGACACGTTCCTTCTTCAGGCCATCGACGACATAGGCCGAGACGCCGGCTTCGACGGCAGCTTCGATGGAGGCGGTGTCGGAGCGATCGACAAACATGGCGATCGGCCGCTCAAGCGTGCGCGTCAGCTGGAAAAGATGCTCCATCTGGTCGCGGTCGGGGTTCTCGATGTCGATCACGATGACGTCGGGCGCCAGCGAATCGATGATCCGGGCGACGCCGTGGACTTCATGGATCACCGTGACGCGGGTGTGCCCCGCCTCGCGCAGGCCTTCCTCGATGATGGAGGCGCGGATGGCGTTCTCGTCGATCACGAGGATAGTGAGTTCGGGCGCGGACATGGACTAGTCATGACGCAGCGCAGCAAATCTTGCAAGGACTTTGCCTAAAAAATACACTTGAAGAAATATGATCAAAAAATAATCAGCGCCCGCGTCGCCCTTTCCCAATCCCGAATATCGTGCAAAGTCATGCCGTTGCCGTGCCAGATTCGGCCCGATGGGCGCTGATGGAGGACAGTAGGAGAATGCGTGATTTCCAGCTTCCCGGACGTTCGCCGGTGCGCGCTACCGATGCGATGGTCGCTACGTCCCACCCGCTTTCAACGCTTGCCGCCATCGAGATGCTGCGATCCGGCGGCAATGCGATGGATGCAGCGGTCGCTGCGGCTGCGGTGCAGGCCGTGGTCGAGCCGCAATCGACGGGCATCGGCGGCGATTGTTTCGTGCTCTATTCGCCCAAGGGTGAAGGCGACGTGCTGGCCTTCAATGGCTCGGGCCGTTCGCCGCTTGCGGCGGAGCTCGATTGGTACCTGGAGCGGGGTTTCGCCCAAATCCCGGAGACTGGCGCCCATGCCGTCACGATTCCCGGCGCAATTGACGCATGGTGCCGGCTGCTCGCGGATCATGGGAAGAAGGGCATCGATGCGGCGCTGGCGCCCGCCATCCGATATGCTGAGAAAGGCTACGTGGTGCATGATCGCGTCGCCTTCGACTGGGAGGAGATCGCGCCGGTATTGGCCCAGGATGAACATAGCGCCCGGATCTTTCTGAACAAAGGGCAGCCGCTGAAAGCCGGTGACATCCACCGCCAGCCGGAACTTGCGCGAAGTCTCCGACTGATCGCCGAAAAGGGTAGGTCGGGTTTCTACGAAGACGAGGTGGCCGACGACCTGGTGGCGCGGCTCAGGGCGCTCGGCGGCCTGCATACGCTTGAAGACTTTGCCGCGACCAAAGGTGACTATGTCGAGCCGATCAGCGTGAACTACGACGGCCATGACATCTTCCAGATGCCGCCGAACAACCAGGGCCTGACCGCGCTCCTGATGCTCAACATCCTGTCGGGCTTCGATCTCAAGGGCCTCAATCCAGACAGCGCGGAAAGGCTGCATCTGGAGATCGAGGCGGGACGGCTCGCCTATCGCGATCGCGACCGCTATCTGGCCGATCCGGAAAAAGTGCGCGTGCCCGTCAAGGAACTGCTGTCGAACGAATACGCCGCGGGCTTGCGGGCCGCAATCGATCCGGACCAGGCGATGGCTGAGCTTCCCAATGTCGAACTGCCCCGGGGCGACACGGTCTACATTTCGATCGTCGATACCGATCGCAATGCAGTGTCCTTCATCAACTCCACCTATCATTCGTTCGGTGCTGCCGTGACGGGGCCGAAATCCGGCGTGGTATTGCAGAACCGGGGAACGGGCTTCCGGCTCGATCGGGATCATCCGAATGTCATCGCGCCAGGCAAGCGCCCGCTCCATACGATCATGCCGGGCATGGCGGTGAAGGATGGGCGTGTCGTCATGCCCTTCGGCGTCATGGGCGGTGCATATCAACCCTTCGGCCACGTGCATCTCGTGACGAACGTTATCGATTTCGGCATGGATGCACAGCAGGCGCTCGATGCGCCACGCGTCTTTCACCGCGACGGTCTGGTGGAGGTGGAGAACGGCGTCGCGCAATCGGTCATCGACGGCCTTTCGGCAAAGGGACATAGGGTCAAGCGGTCGGCAAAACCCTTCGGCGGAGGCCAGGCGGTCGTGATCGATTGGGACAAAGGCACGCTGACCGGCGCTTCGGATCACCGCAAGGATGGCTGCGCGCTCGGCTATTGATCAGGATTTCGCATCCGGGTGGGTATGAATGGGGTCTACCCAATAGACCTCCTCCGGCTTTTCCACGGGATCGACATCGGTGATATTGACCACGACCGCGGTGTCGTCAGAGCGCACCAGCACGCATTCGAGTGGATTGGCCGGGTCGGCATTGATCTCCTGATGCGGCACATAGGGCGGCACGAAGATGAAGTCGCCGGCATCGGCTTCGGCGACATATTCCAGCCGCTCGCCCCAACGCATCCGCGCCTTGCCCTTGACCACGTAGATGACGCTTTCAAGGGCGCCGTGATGGTGGACGCCGGTCTTGGCATTGGGCTGGATCGTCACGGTGCCTGCCCAGATCTTCTGCGCGCCAACGCGTGCGGTGGTGATTGCCGCCTGGCGGTACATTCCCGGGGTCTGTGGCGTGTTGTCGTCGAGCTGGTTGCCTTTGATCACGCGGACACCATTGTGCTTCCAGTAATCGGCATCTTGATGGTGATCGTCGTGTTCGTCGTCGTGGTGATCGCCCATGGTTCCCTCCGCATATGGTTTTTGGATTATAGGCACGGGTGGGTCTTTGTCACCCGGGTCCGGTCGATCCGGTGCCGACGCGGGGCGCAAGGCGACGACTCGATCTTTCGAATTGTATGCAATACATAAAATATTGCCTAAAAAATATGCGGACAGATATTGATGATGTAATATTGATCTATCCGCTCACTCGGCAGGGCGCGCTGCCAGAATCGATGCGGACTATAAAATTAATAAAAACAAACCCTTACGTTTCTGAATTTTCCGAATTCCGTCTGGCATACAATTTGCGTTTCCCTTTACAGGGCGCATGACGCGCTGTTTCAGAGGGAGCCTGCCATGTCATCATTTGAAATTTCCCGCCGCTCGCTGATCAAAACCGGTCTGGCCGGTCTTGCCGCATCGGCCATGCCGCTTTCCCTAGCCCGGGCACAGTCCCCCGTCATCGTCGGCATTGTCTATGTCGGCCCGCGTGACGATTTTGGCTGGAACCAGGCCCATGCGGTCGCGGTGGAGGCGCTCAAGCAGGTACCGGGCGTGACCGTCGTGGAAGAAGAAAACGTGCCGGAGACCGATGCGGTCGCCAAATCCATGGAGTCGATGATCAATATCGATGGCGCCAACCTCATCCTCGCCACCTCGTTTGGCTATTATAAGCCCTTCGTGCTCGAAATGGCGGCGAAATATCCGGCGGTTGCCTTCCGTCACGCAGCACCGCTGTGGAACAAGGATGCCGATCCGAAAAATGCCGGTTCCTATTTCCCTTATCTCAACCAGGCGCATTATGTGAACGGCGTCGCGGCCGGGCTCTCGGCGCCGGGCGGCAAGATCGGCTTCGTGGCCGCCAAGCCGATCCCGTCGGTTCTCTCCAACATCAATTCCGTGCTGCTCGGCGCGCGCAGCGTCAATCCCAATGCGACCGTTCGCGTGATCTTCACCGGCGAGTGGTCGATGCCGGTGCGCGAGGCGGAAGCCGCCAATGCGCTGGTCGATGCGGGTTGCGAAGTCATTACCTGCCATGTGGACAGCCCGAAAGTGGTGATCGAGACGGCCGAGGGCCGTGGCGTCAAGACCTGCGGCCACAATGCCTCGCAGGCTTCGCTGGCGCCTAAGGGCTTCATCACCGGCGCCGAATACAAGTGGGAAACGATCTACAAATCCTACGCCGCCGATATCGCGGGCGCCAAGGAACTGCCGAACTTCCTCGTCGGTGGTTACGACAAGGACATGCTGCGCTCGACGCCCTATGGCGCGGCCGCCACGCCTGAAGCGATCAAGGCCGCCGACGCGGCGATTGCGGCACTGACCAAGGGAGAGCCCATCTACAAGGGCACGCTCAAGGACAATACCGGCAAGCTTGTCGTCGAAAAGACCTACGACAATTACGATCCCTATCTCGACGGCATGGGCTGGCTGCTCGAAGGCGTGCAGGGCTCGATTACCTGACCCGTCGCATCTGCGGAAATACCGGGCGGCCAATGTCGCCCGGCATCGAAACGAGCGGCAGGAGAAGGTCATGGCAATAAGCATAGACGCGGCGGTGGCGGTGCCTGTCGGGCGAAGCCAATCGGTGGCAGGGCTGAAATTCGCCGAGGCCATCATCATTCCGGTTGCGGCGCTCATCGTATCGGCGCTGCTGTTTTCGATCTTCCTGCTGCTGCTCGGCAAATCGCCTTTGATGTTCTTCAGCCTGATCTGGACCGGGGGCTTCGGGTCCAGCTTCTCCTTCCAGAACACGCTGCAGCGGGCAGCTCCATTGGTGCTGACCGGCCTTGCTTTCGCCATTCCGGCGCGGATCGGCCTGACCATGATCGGCGGGGAGGGCGCGCTGGTACTGGGAGGCTTCTTCTCGGCTGCCATCGCAATCCCGCTGGTTTCGAACACCGTACCCGTATTTCTCACGTTGCCGCTGATGGCGATGGCGGGCATGCTGGCAGGCGCGTTCTGGCTCGGTCTGACGGGTTGGCTGCGGCACTATCGCGGCGTCAACGAGACGATCGCCTCGCTGCTGCTTTCCTATATCGCGATCGCCATCATGAATTTCTTCGTCGAGGGTGCGCTGCGTGATCCCGCCTCGGCCAACAAGCCATCGACCATGCCGATCGGCGATGCCTACCGTGTTGGCGCCATGCCGGGTACCGATGTGCATTGGGGGCTGGGCGCAGGCGTCATTCTCGCCATCCTGCTGCATCTGCTGATGACCCGCACGACCTTCGGCTTTGCCGCGCGGATGACCGGCGGCAATCCGCGCGCTGCCCAGGCACAGGGTCTGCCGGTCGGCTTCCTGCTGGTGACGTCCTGCGCGATTGCCGGTGCCTGTGCCGGGCTCGCGGGCTTTTTCGAGGTCGCGGCGATCCATGGCCAGGCCAATGCATCGCTGGTCGCAGGCTATGGCTTCACCGGCATTCTCGTTGCCTTCCTCGCGCGCCAGGTGCCGCTGGCGATCATCCCGGTCGCAGTACTGTTCGGTGCGCTGGCGGCGGCGGGCGGCATCATCCAGCGGCGCATGGGCCTGCCTGACGCCACCGTGCTGGTGCTGCAGGGGCTGATCTTCGTGGTGCTGCTGACTTCGGACACGCTTTACGGCCGTATACCCTTCCTCCAGCCGAAATCGGGGAGTGCACGCTGATGGAAGACTCCATGCTCGTCACGGCGTTGATCGCCATGCTCGGCGGCGCGATCCGGGTTTCGACGCCCTTCATGTTCGTGGCACTCGGGGAGTGCCTGACCGAGAAATCCGGACGGGTCAATCTCGGTCTTGAGGGCTCGCTGGTGCTGGGCGCCATGGTTGCCTATGCCGGCTCCTACCAGACCGGCAATCCCTGGTTCGGCGTGGTTCTGGCCGGCCTCGCCGGCATGTTCCTCGGTGCCATCCACGGCTATATCTGCAAGCTGCCCAGGGTGAACGACATGGCGATCGGTATCGCCATCATGAGCTTCGGCACGGGTCTCGCCTTCTTCTTCGGCAAGCCCTACATCCAGCCGACCGCGCCGCGTCTCGAAGCCATCCCGCTTGGCGGCTGGACGGGCGATTCGCGGCTGGCGCAGGCGCTCGAAGTCAATCCACTGTTCTTCGTCGGCATCGCGCTCGGCGTCTTCCTGTGGTGGGCGCTGAAGAACACCAAATGGGGCCTGATCGTCCGGATGACCGGTGACAGTGCGCCGGCGGCCAAGGCGATGGGCGTCTCGGTCGATCTCGTGCGCTTCATCGCCACCTCGATCGGCGGCTTCATGGCCGGTATCGGCGGCGCCTTCCTGTCGCTCTACTATCCCGGCTCGTGGAACCAGGGCCTGTCTTCGGGGCAGGGGCTGATGGCGGTAGCGCTGGTGATCTTCGCTCGATGGGGGCCGCTGCGATGCCTGCTCGCGGCGCTGCTGTTCGGCGCGGCGGGTGCTCTCGGGCCGGCACTGCAATCGATCGGGATCAGCCAGGGCTACTATTTCTTCAATGCGGCGCCCTACATCCTGACGCTTTTCATCATGATCGCCTCGGCCCAGTCGAAATCGGCTGCACGTGAAGTGCCGGGCGAGCTTTCCATCAATAAGTGAGGTTACGGTCATGGCATCCATGGACGAACGTATCGAGGCGGCAATCATCAAGGGCGGCGTCACGCTCGCCGCCGATCCCTATCCGTGGCCCTTCGACGGCAATTGGGGTCCGCACAACACCGCGCTCGTTGTGATCGACATGCAGACCGATTTCTGCGCTCCGGGCGGCTATGTCGATTCAATGGGTTACGACATTTCGCTGACGCGCGGGCCGATCGTGCCGATCCAGAATGTGCTCAAGGCCATGCGCGCCAAGGGCTACTTCATCATCCATACCCGCGAGGGCCACAAGCCCGATCTCTCGGACCTGCCGGCCAACAAGCGCTGGCGCTCGCAGCGCATCGGCGCGGGCATAGGCGACCAGGGGCCCTGCGGACGCATCCTCGTGCGCGGCGAGCCGGGTTGGGAAATCATCCCGGAACTGCAACCGGAGCCTGGCGAGGCGATCATCGACAAGCCCGGAAAGGGGACGTTCCTGGCCACTGATTTCCAGCTCGTGCTGTCGATGAGGAACATCCGCAACATCGTCTTTGCGGGCGTCACCACCGATGTTTGTGTTCATACGACCATGCGCGATGCCAACGACCGAGGTTACGAGTGCCTGCTGCTCGAGGATTGCTGCGCGGCGACCAAGGTGGAGAACCATCTCGCCGCCGTCGATATGATCAAGATGCAGGGCGGGGTGTTCGGCGCGGTCTCCAATTCCACGGATTTCGTCGCCGCTCTGCCGGAGGCAAGCTCATGACCGAGACAGCCAAACGCGCGCCATCGCTCGAAGCGCTCGGCATGACCAAGACCTTCGGTCATTTCACCGCCCTGGGCGATGTATCGCTCCGCGTCGAGGCGGGGTCTTTCCACGCACTGCTCGGCGAGAACGGCGCGGGCAAATCCACGCTCGTCAAATGCATCATGGGTTTCTACTCCGCCGACAAGGGGCAGGTGTTGCTCGACGGCAAGGAAGTCGTGGTCCGCTCGCCGAAGGACGCGCTCGCCAATGGCATCGGCATGGTCTACCAGCACTTCACGCTGGTGCCCTGCCTGACGGCGGCCGAGAACCTCGTCATCTCGCGCGCGGACGCACCCACGATCATAGATTGGGCCAAGGAGCGCAAGGCGCTCGACGCCTTCATGCAGACCATGCCGTTCCGGGTGCCGATGGACACGCAGGTGTCGTCGCTGTCGGCCGGCGAAAAGCAGAAGCTGGAAATCCTCAAGCTGCTCTATCTCGACCAGCGCTTCATGATCCTGGACGAGCCGACCTCGGTGCTGACGCCGGGTGAGGCCGACGAGATGCTGGGCCTGTTGCGCGGCATGACCGAGCGCGGCGAGATCACCGTGCTGATGATCAGCCACAAGTTCCGCGAGGTGAAGACGTTCTGCGATCATTTCACCGTGCTGCGGCGTGGGCGACTGACGGGCGACGGCGATGCAAAGACGTCCACAGTCGAGGACATGAGCC
Organism: Rhizobium sp. LjRoot254; assembly: GCF_964254105.1. Lineage (NCBI taxonomy): Bacteria > Pseudomonadati > Pseudomonadota > Alphaproteobacteria > Hyphomicrobiales > Rhizobiaceae > Rhizobium > Rhizobium sp. LjRoot254. Next base: position 1,479,861 of record NZ_CAXUSM020000001.1, read on the forward strand.
GGATGATGATCGGCGATACCGAGGTCAAGGAGCGAGCCGTCCGTGCGACCATCGCTGAGAAGAAGGACGTGCTCGATCTCGCCGGCCTCTTCGCCGAGGACGAGCTGGGCCTGCCGGCGATCCATGCGATCAATCTCAAGGTCAGGTCCGGCGAGATCGTCGGCATCGCCGGCGTATCCGGCAATGGGCAATCCGCGCTCGTCGAGGCGCTCTCCGGCCAGCGCCAGCTGAGCCAGGGACAGATCTTCGTACGCGGTCAGGATTTCACGCCAACGCGCGGCAATTTCGATCGCTTCAAGGTCTTCGGACTGCAGGAGGAACCGCTGAAGAACGCCGCCGTCCCACGCATGAGCGTGGCGGAAAACATTGCCTTCCGGACCTATGACAAGCCGCCGCTTGCCAGTTTCGGCTGGTGGATGAAGCCCGGCCCGATGAAGCGCAAGGCCGAGGACCTGATCAAGAAATACAACGTCAAGACCACCTCGCCGGATGCGCCGATCGAGGCGCTTTCCGGCGGCAATGTGCAGCGCGCGATCCTGGCACGCGAACTCTCGGGCGATGTCGATGTGCTGATCGTTGCCAATCCCTGCTTCGGTCTCGACTTCGCCTCGGTCGCCGATATCCGCTCGCAGATCATGGAGGCCCGCAATCGCGGTGCCGCCGTGCTGCTGGTCTCCGAGGACCTCGACGAGATCCTCGAACTGGCCGACCGGGTGGCGGTGATGTCGGGCGGCACGATCACTTATGTCTCGCCGATCGAGGATACCGACCGCAATACGATCGGCCAGCACATGGCGGGACACTGAGATGATCGACGTTCCGGCACGGCCCTATCCCTATCTGCTCGACCCCAGGCACACTGCGCTGGTGGTGATCGACATGCAGCGCGATTTCATCGAGAAGGGCGGCTTCGGCGACAGCCTCGGCAACGACGTTGCGCGGCTTGAAGCCATAATTCCTACAGTCGCCGGTCTGATCGCGCTGTTTCGCAAGCAGAGCTGGCTGGTGATCCACACCCGCGAGGCCCACAGGCCCGATCTATCGGATTGCCCACCGTCGAAAATCCGGCGCGGCAATCCATCGTTGAAGATCGGCGAGGCCGGCGCCATGGGCCGGCTGCTGGTGCGCGGCGAGCCCGGCAACCAGATCGTCGATGACCTCGCGCCGATCGACGGCGAGATTGTCATCGACAAGCCCGGCAAGGGCATGTTCTGGGCGACGGGGCTTGACGGGCCGCTGGCCGAGCGCGGCATCACGCATCTGGTTTTTGCCGGCGTCACCACGGAAGTCTGTGTCCAGACCTCAATGCGCGAAGCAAACGATCGTGGCTTCGAATGTCTGCTGGTCGAGGATGCGACGGAGAGTTATTTCGCCGAATTCAAGGCCGCGGCGATCGAGATGATCGTGGCGCAGGGCGGCATCGTCGGCTGGGTGGCGCCGCTTGGGGCGCTGGAGAAAGCGGTCGCGGAGGCAGGGGCTCATGTCTGAAGAAAGACGTGGGAAGGCCGGATGATGGTGATCAACGATCCCGCCACGCTTGCCGAGGTCGAGGCGATCTTCGCGGCCTATGAGGCGGCTCTGCTCAGAAACGACAACGATACGCTTGCCCGCATGTTCCTGGAGCGACCGGAAACGGTGCGCTACGGGCTCAATGACGTGCAGCACGGATATGCGGAAGTGCTCGCCTTCCGCGCGACACAGGCGCCTTTCGAGCGTAAGCTTGACCGAACCGTGATCACCAGTTACGGCACCGATTGCGCGACCGCCCAGACGCTGTTCATTCGTGACGATGCGCCTGGCAAGATCGGCCGGCAGACTCAGGTCTGGGTGAAGACCGGGACCGGCTGGAAGGTCGCGGCCGCGCATGTGAGCATGATGGATGAACTTAATGGGTCGTGACCCCAAGCGGATTGAACCGTGCTGAAGAGAGTGCCGCGCACATCGGCGGAGGACATCCGCCGCCAGCTTTCCGAACGGATCATTGGTGGCGACCTAGCGCCCGGCGCTGTGTTGGACGAGACCCAGCTTGCATCAGAGTTTTCAGTTTCGCGGACGCCGATCCGCGAAGCGCTCAAGCAATTGGCGGCGAGCGGCCTTGTCGAGCAGAAGCCGCACAGCCGGACAATCGTCGCCAAGCCGGATACCGATGCCTTGACCGGCATGTTTGAACTGATGGGTCATCTCGAGGCGCTTTGCGCGGCGCTCAGCGCCGAACGCATGACCTCCGCCGAACGTCGTGCACTGGACCAACTCCATGGCGAGATGGCGGGCGTGGTCTCCAACGGCGACCGGCTGAGCTATATCCGCTACAACGAGCTGTTCCACAATGCGATCTATACCGGCTCGCATAACAGCTATCTGGAGGATGTGACGCGGCTGACGCGCCAGCGGCTACAGCCCTTTCGCCGCGCGCAGTTTTCGACGCTCGGGCGCCTTTCCAAGTCGCATGCCGAGCACGGCCTGATCGTCGAGGCGATCCTCAGGGGCAACGGGATCGATGCCCAGAGTTTCATGCGGGCGCATATCACGCTCGTCGAGGATGCCTGGAATGAGTTTGCGGGCGGCTAGCGGCGCATACAATTTGTGCAAGTGATCGTTTTTTGTGCTTCTCAACATTTTGATTTTATTCACTTTTTTCTATTACCGTCTGGCCGTTGCCATCGCCTCCGGTCGAATTGCTCATGATCCTTTTTCACAAATATGGCCTTCATAACGAACATAACGGGCTCATGGACGGCGATTTCCGCTCGTTGTTCGAGACGCATCCTTCGCCGATGTGGGTCTATGATGCCGCGACGCTGCGCTTCCTGATCGTCAATGAGGCGGCGATTGCGCTTTACGGCTATTCGCGCGACGATTTCCAATCTATGACCGTGCTCGATATCCGGCCTGAATACGAGCGCGAGCGCATGGTCCGGGCGGTCGAGGATCGCAGCGACATGGAGAAGGCAGAACGCTGGGCTCATCTCAAGGCGGATGGCGAAGTCTTCCAAGTCCTGACGTATGGTCGCGAGATCCGGCTTGAGGACAAGGTGGCCATCCTGGCCATCGTCCAGGACCGCACGGAACTTACGGCGGCACACCGGCAGGTCAGCGAGGCCCGGACGTTTCTCGACACGATCGTCGATAATCTGCCGATCGGGGTTTTCGTCAAGGACCTCGAAAATCACGGAAGCTATGTCATCTACAATGAGGAATGCGCCTCGGTGATCGGCCAGCGGCCGGGCGATGTCGTAGGGAAAAACGATACCGGCATCTTTGCCGGCGAACGCGCGGACAGGATTCGGCGCGAAGACCTCCGCGCCTTTTATTCCGAAGGACCGGTATCGTTCGAGGACGTGCTCGTCGATGCCGAGGGCAGGGCGCGTACGCGCCGCACCGTCAAGAAGATGCTGCCCGCTCAGGATGGCGGGCGCCCGCGCTATCTGATGGGCATTTCCCAGGACGTTTCGGAGGAGCGTGCCGTGGAGGCGGAACTCGCACGGCTTGCGATGCGGGATTCGCTGACAGGCCTCTGGAATCGCACTTTCTTCTCGGGCGAGATTAGCCGGCGGGCCTTCCAGATCGCCCAGCAGGGACCGTTCGCGCTGCTTTATATCGATGTCGACCACTTCAAGCACATCAATGACAGCATCGGGCATTCCGCAGGCGATGCATTGCTCTGCCAGATCGCGGCGCGCCTTTCCGTGCTCACCGAGGACGGCGATATCGTGGCGCGGCTCGGCGGCGACGAATTTGCCATCCTGATCAACCTGACGGACGGCATGGTGCGCGCCCGGCAGTTCGCGGATGGCCTGCTGGCGATCATGGCCGATCCCTTCGATCTCGATGGCATGCGTGAGCATGTAAGCTGCTCGATCGGCATCGCGCTGGCGCCCGACGACGGCGACAATGTCGACGTCCTCATGCGCAATGCCGACCTTGCCCTCTATTCGGCGAAGGATGGCGGCCGTTCTACCTTTCGCTTTTACGAGAGCCATATGCGGATCGAGGCGGAGCGGCGGCATCAACTGACGATGGAGCTTCGCCGCGCCCTGGAGAACGATGAGTTCGAGCTTTATTTCCAGCCCATCTACCGGCTCGTGGGGCAGGAACTATCCGGCTTCGAGGCGCTTCTTCGCTGGCGTCATCCGGAGCAGGGCATTGTCCTTCCCGGCGATTTCATCACCATTGCCGAGGATACCGGTCTCATCGTTCCGATCGGCGAATGGGTGATGATGGAAGCTTGCCGCACAGCTGCCCAGTGGCCCAACGACGTGAAGGTCGCCGTCAATCTCTCCGTGACGCAGTTCCAGAGCTCCAATCTGCTGCCGCATCTCGTCGATTGCCTGAACAAATCGGGGTTGAACCCATGCAGGCTGGAGATCGAGGTCACGGAATCTGTCTTCCTGTCCAACAGCACCCACAGCCTGCCGCTTCTCAGGATGCTTAAGGAACTCGGCGTCCGCATCGCCATTGATGACTTCGGCACCGGTTATTCATCGCTTAGCTATCTCCGGTCCTTCGCTTTCGACAAGATCAAGCTCGACCGCAGTTTCGTGGCCGGCGTGGCAACTGATATGGGCGATCTCGCCATCGTCCGTGCGGTTGTCGGCATGGCCGCCGGCTTCAAGGCAATCGCGCTTGCCGAAGGCGTCGAGACGATCGAACAGATGAACCGCCTCAGAGCCGAGGGTTTCGATGAAGTGCAGGGCTTTCTGCTCGGCAAGCCGATGCCAAGAGCGGAGACGGAGCAACTGATCGCACGCCGGGCGCCGGAACCGCGCCGTCTGCGGGCCTGATCAGCGCAAGGCATTCGCGATTGCGCGGAACATCGCGAGTGTTGATCGGTCAAGGCCTTCATCGACGGGCAGGGGCTGCGAGGAAAACTTCACCGCCGTGACACCGGCGTCCTTATCGACATAGATCCATTGGCCATGAATGCCGATGGCGCAAAAGGTGCCGGGGTGATCGGTGGGGATATACCACTTCGACCGGTAGCGCGCCTCCGGCAGCAAGTGGGTCATATCACCCTTCTGCCACGCTTCGGGATCACCTGATGTCATGATGTCCTCGACCCAGGCCTTGGGAATGACCTGGCGGCCATTGGCCTTGCCGTCCAGCCGCATCATGTCGCCGAAACGCGCGAGATCGGAAAGCGTGACACAGATGCCGCCGGCCGTGCGGGCAGCGCCGTTGCGATCCACGGTGATGAAACCGCTGCTTTCCGCACCCATCGGCTGCCAGAGATAACGTGATAGCATTTCCGCGATCGGCAAGCCGCCGGCGTTTTCGAGAACCCAGCCCAGCAGGTCGGAATTCGGCGAGACATATTGGAAGCGCTCGCCGTGCGGGCCATCGTCCCTCGGCAGCGTTGCGAGGAAATAATGCAGCCCGCCCTGGTAGGGAAAGGCGCCGGGCGGATTCCAGTCCATCGCGACACGGTAGCGGGCGACGTCGCCGAGCGGGTCGAGATAATCCTCGACGAAGCGGACAGATACGGTCATGTCGAGGAGGTTGCGTACCGTGGCATCACCATAGGCGGAACCGATGATCTCCGGCACGTAGCGCGAGACTGGCGCATCCGGATCGAGTTCGCCGCGATCCACAAGCACGCCTGCCAGCGTGCCGGTGACCGACTTGCTGACGGAAAAGATGATGTGACGGGACGAAGCGGTGGCCGTAGGCCCGTATTGCTCGACAACCACCGCACCGTGATGGAGTACCATGAAGCCATCTGTATGGCTCTGCTGCAGCCCGCTTGATGCGCTCGATCCATCGACCATGACGGCCGCGAGGTCCAGTATCCTGCCGCGCGGCAGAGGGACGGTGCTCGGCGCGCACTCGATCGGTTGGGTGGCGATGAGCCGATCGACATTATGGAAACCGCGAACGTTGAATGGATGCGTGCGCCAGTTGGCTAGCGAGGCTTCGGGATAGTCTTCTTCGAGCATGTCACGATCCACATCGATTAGGGGACAGGCCTTTGTGGCACATGGGTCATCGCCGGTCCATCGGCTGCTTATGCAGGTTTGTTTTCCCGGGCACTCGGCGACGATAGGGCAAACATGCCTGCGGCAATGATAAGGCCGGCGCCGGCAAGGGTCGTGAGATGCGGAATCTCGCCGAAGAACAGGTAGCCCCAGAGCGGCGCCCAGAGCATGCCGGTATATTCGAACGACGTGACGACGCTGGCCTTGGCGATGCGATAGGCGTTGGTGAGCAAGGTCATGGCAACCGCCGCGATGACGCCACAGGAAGCGATCAGCAGGAAATCCCGGGTGTTCGGCATCGTCCATCCGCGGATCAGGAAATCGATCGACGGATGACCGGCCTCGTGCACGCCGATTGCACCGAAGAAGCCTGCGATCATCAAGGCCCCGGTGAGATAGACGCCATTCTGGTAGAAGGCCATGACGGGGGCCGATGTCTCTGTGCCCATCTTGCGGGCCATCAGCATTGCCAGCGCATAGGTCACGGACGAGAAGAGCGACAGCAGGGCGGCCGGTTCGAACAATCCGGCGCCGGGCCTGAGCATCACCATGACACCGACAAAGCCGACGATGACAGCTGTGATGCGGCGCCAGCCGATCGATTCACCGAGAATAGGTGCGGCGAGCGCCATCGCAAACAGCGGCACGGTGAAGAACAGCGCCACGGCATCGGCCAATGGCAGGGCCGGAAACGCCATGTAGTAGGTGGTGTAGGCCACAAGCATCAGGGCCGAGCGGGCCACGAGCTTCCAGAATTCGCGGCCGATCAGGGAGCGCAGGCCGCCGTCGAAATGCACCATAACGAGAAGAATGGGCGCAGAGACAAGGCAGCGAATGGACACGACCTGGGTCAGGGCGTAGTCGCCCGACACGGACTTGATGATCGCATCCTGAATGGAGAAAATCAGAATCCCCAGGCAAAGATAGCCAATTCCAAGCGCGGCGCGATTCTGCAAGCTGGTCCCCCGATCTGCCGCCCTTCTACATTATCGGGAGATTATTGCATTCCCGACCGCGACATGCATGACGCGGTCTGGCTTTAAATCATCTTTTCGTTGCAGAATTCGCCATCGATCGTGCCGCCGACATCGCCTCGCGGTAGGTGGCGAAGGGACCGGCGAGCCATATCATCCGGTCGCCGCTGTGAATCAATGCCGATTTGGAAATCGGGTCGAATATGAGATTGAAATTCGTCTTAGCTTCGCTGCGCATTCTGGGTCTCCCTGATCTTATCTGGCCCTAAAATGCCAACTGGATCGACCTGTTCCAAAACGGCGCGAAGCGTTCAAAACAGGGTGAATGAGGAGTTAACGAGCTAGCTCGCTCTATTAGCCATCTTGCAAATGCCATATAATGCGCGCAATGTGCGTCGCCTTGAGGATCTTGAACAGGAGGAGAGCCATGTCTTTCCCACTTGACGCTGCGTCCTGCGTGATAAGACCCGAGCAGTTTGAAACGATCAAGCATGTCTATGAATCAGTGACCGCCGAAGAGTGGTTCACGCCGTCTTCCAAGCGCCGCGAGCAATTTGCCGCTTATCTGGTGGAAGCCTATCGCAACGGTTTGACCGATCCGTTCGAACTTAGAACGCTGGGCCGCGCTGCGGCGCGTGAGCGTTTCGCCATTCACTAATGCAATGTCGGGGCTCCCAGCAGGGAGTGCGCGATCACAGTGAGGTTGGCCATATCGGGCGCCATCGTGTAAGCCGCCACGCGCTCGGGAAGCTCTGACTGGCTGTCGTTGCCTGCGAAGACGAACGGGATGTCGAGTTCGACTAGGATGTCGGCGATCGAGGTCGCCGCCTGCCGATCCAGCGATGTGTCGAGGATTGCCGCTGAAATCGCCTGGTTTTCGAGAATGCTGGTGATCTGCTGCTTCATCGCCGATGGGTCGTTGAGGCCGAAGCCGGCATATTCAAGCGCCAGCCGCATCTCGCTGACGAATTCATTCTGGATCACCAGAATTTTGGGCTGCAGCGGGTTCTGAATCTCCTGCATTTGCATTCTCCTTCGGCTGATCAACCGGATGGGAGATATTTTGTTCCAGCAATAGTTTAGTACCGGCCCATCGCGGCGTTATTCGCTCAATCCTTTCGCACTGTTCCGGAAAACAGACTGGCGCCACGCGTCTCCAACAGTTTCAGCGATGTATAGTCGAGGATCGATAGTCCGCCATCGACAACCAGCGTCTGGCCGGTGACGAAGGACGCGTCATCGCTGGCAAGAAATGCAACCGCGTTGGCGATCTCGGCCGGTGTGCCCATACGGTTCAGCACCCCGGGTGGAAGCTCCCATTGGCCACTTGATGTGCCCGCCGGGTTTTCGCTGGCGTCAAGATCGGTGGCGATCCAGCCGGGGCTCACGCAATTGGCCCTGATGCCGAAGGGCGCGCCTTCGACCGCAAGCGAGCGGGTCAGCGCCTCGACCGCCGCCTTGACCACGCAATAGAGGCCCCAATTGCCGTGCAGCGTCGCTGTCGAGGATATGTTGACGATCGCACCGCCGCCGCTGTCGCGCATCAGGGGCAGGGCATGCGACGAGACGAAATAGGTGGAATCGAGGTTCGGCCCGCGCATCTTGTCCCAACGTGCGCCCGGGCCGTCGCCGTCTTCGATGCCGGAGCGGCGCGAGCCTGCGCCCGCATTATTGACCACGACATGCAGGCCGCCCCAACCGGCGATGTTCGAGATCAGGTCGCGCACATCAGCTTCATCGGCCAGATCGCACGGGAAGAAAGTCGCGCGACCTCCAAGCGCCGCCGCTTCCGCCTCGACCTGGACGCCCTTGTCGAGGTTGCGTCCAGCGAAGGCGACACGCGCTCCTTCTTCAACGAAGCGATGCACAATGCCGCGGCCGATACCGGAATTGCCGCCGGTGACCAGCACGATCCTGTCCTTGAAACGCATGCTCAGAACCTCCGCGCGGCAAATATGTCCGCCATCCGGTCGATCTGCGCCTTCTGATAAGCGACGAAATCGGCATTCGGCTGCTGAAAATCGAGCCTGCCCTCCAGCGGGTCCGGCGCGTCGATCGACGAGCCGGCAAGCGTCGCGATCACGGCGTGGCCGCAAAAGGGCACATGCGCTTCCGAGTAGCCGCCTTCGTGGACCAGCAGCAACCTGCCGCCGCAGAGCTCGTCCGCCGCCTGCATTGTCAGTCGTGTCATATCGCGGAATGTACGGGAGGAGGCGAGCATGCGCGAGAGCGGATCGACGCCCGAGGCATCAAAGCCGCACGCAACCACGATGGCGTCCGGTTTATACGCGTGGAGCGCCGGCAGAACGATCCGCTCGAAAGCGTGGAGATAGCCGAGATGACCGGTACCGGGCACCATGGGGATGTTGATATTGTAGCCTTCGCCGCGTCCGGCGCCGCGATCCTCCACCTTGCCGGAGTCACGCGGATAGTTGTTTTCCTGATGCAGCGAGATCGTCAGCGCGTCGTCGCGCTGGTAGAAGATTCCTTCAGTGCCGTTGCCGTGATGGACGTCCCAGTCGATGACGGCCACACGGGCCGCGCGCTTCTCGGCGAACGCTGCCTCGATCGCGATGGCGATATTGGCAAGCAGGCAGAAGCCCATCGGCTTGTCGGGCAGGCAATGGTGTCCCGGCGGACGCGACAGGGCATAAGCGTTTCGCTGCTCGCCCTTGAGAACGGTGCGAAGCGCCTCGGTTGCGAGACCGGCCGAGAGGGCGGCTATATCATATCCGCCCGGCCCGAACGGCGTACGCTCGCCCAGTTCGCCACCTTTTTCCGAGGAAAGCCGCTTGAAGGCTTCGAGATAGGAAGCCGGATGGACGCGGCGCAGTTCCTCTTCGGTAGCCATGGCCGCCGAAGAGACCTGCAATTGCCGAATTAATCCCGTGACTTCCATGAGATTCTTGAGACGCCGCTTCGTCTCGGGGTTCTCAGGCAAACCCCCTGCCGCGAGTGGCTGCACCAGTCCGCCCACAGGCATGATAAAGGCGTAGGACCCGCCCGAATGCCAGAAGCATTTCTCGTCCCACCAGAAGCCGGTTTCCGATACGCTCGCCGTCAATTCCGAATCCCCCTCGCCAAAGAGACTCGTTCATAACACGGGCAACAGCCAATGATGGAAGAACCAACTGGTTTTGAAGGTTTGAAAACTACGCTTTCTTCTTCGGAATAAACGGCCCGCCGGTCTCGCCCCAGCCCCATTTCGGCATGGGTGCGTTTTCCCAGACCTTGGCGCCGGGAGCGGAATTGATTACTGCCAGCCGCGTGCCCCATTCGAGGTAGCCGACCAAGGCGGAGGCGAATTCCGGATCGGCCGGCAATTCGAGATCGGTATAGGTGTCGAGCAACAGGTTGATCCAGCGCCGGCGCATCGCTTCGGTCAGATGCTTGCCCAGGTGATGGCGGACCATTTCAGGATGGCCGCCACGCTCCGTGGAATAGAGCGGTGGCCCGCCCAGCACTTCGGCGAGAAACATGGCTACATGCCGGGGATGGCCGGCGTCCATGCCGGCAAAGACCGGTGAGAGCAGTTCGTCCTGATGGACGCGGCGGTAGAATTCATCGGTCAGACGGTTGAGTGCATCGATGCCGCCGATCCATTCGTAAAGCGTGGGTACTGTCAAAATCGATCTCCCTGTTTGAAGAAAGATATGGGGGAGGCGCGTACGCTATCAAGCGGTGTTGATGGAAACATTTCTGGTTCTGGCAGTTTGCGGATCATCGTGCAGAAAAAGAGGAGATCCGCCATGCATGTCACCCGCCGCACCGTTCTTTCAGCTGCGACCATCGCCGCCAGTGCCGCAATCATCGGGACGCCGCATGTCTTGCGCGCCGCGTTGCCGCTGAAACAGCCGCCACTGCCGTTTGCCGAGGATGCGCTGGCGCCGCACATTTCCGCGCGGACCGTCGGCCTTCACTACGGTAAGCATCACAAGAAATATTTCGATACGCTCAACGAGGCCGCAAAGGGCACACCTTATGGCGACATGGAGTTGGTCGACATCGTAAAGGCGTCCGCAGGCAAGGACACCGACAAGAAGATCTTCAACAATGCCGCACAGGCCTGGAACCACGTGGCGTATTGGGCCCAGTTCGTTCCCGGCGGGCCTAAGAATCCGGAAGGCGATCTCGCCAGGATGATCGACGAGACATTCGGCGGCTACGATGCCTTCGTCGACAAGGTCGTCTCGGTTTCCGATACGGTCTTCGGCACCGGCTGGGTCTGGCTGACCCGTGACGATGACGGCAAGCTGGCGCTGGTTGGATACGAAGACGGCAACAATCCTATCGCCGCCGGCCGCCCCGCCTATCTCGGTATCGATATATGGGAGCATGCCTATTATCTCGACTACGAGAATCGCAAGCCAGAGCACATCAAGGCGGTGATGAACAATATCGTGAACTGGAAGGTCGTGGCCGAGCGGGTGGCTGCTGGATGACTTACTCCGTCCCAGCCCCACTCGCATAGAACCGCCGCGCATCCCGGCTCGCCCCGGTCCGCGAATCCGCCCGTGTGTAGAACATATGCCCGCCGCGGTATTTGGTCAGTTCCGTCCGACCCTTGGCGAGCGTTGGCGGCAGGTGATCGAGCACGTAGCGGCTGGCGCCGTAGGGGGTCAGCACGTCGCTGTAGCCGTGCATCACCATCAGCCGGAAGCTCGGAATGGCGGACAGGAGGTCGCGGATGTCTTTCGAGGCGCCGGCATCGGCGCGGGAACTGTCGCGTCCTTCGCCCCAGTTCCAGCGGCGGTTCACATCGAGCGACAGCAGGTTGTAGGTCATGTCGCAGGCATAGTTGAGTTCGTTGCGGGCATAACCGGCAAAGACCGAACCGTATGCGCGGGTGAAGCCGTCGAGCACCGGATCGTCGGACCGGTCGAGCGGCGTCTCGGGATAGGCATCCGGTGCCGTATAGGCCGCGTCATAAGGACTTGCGATCCGGCCGCCGTCGGTTTTCGAGAAGACGTCGCCGACGAAGCCGCCGGTCCGGACGATCTTGTCGCGATCTATGCCGGTCATTTCGGCGAGTTTCGAATAGAACGCATCGCCTTTCGGTCCGAACGGTGTCGCGCCGGCCAGCGAGACGATGTAGTCGGTCATCGCATAATGTTCGGCTTTGGCGACGGCTTCGGGGCTGAATGTGTTCGTGCGTTCGAGTTCCGCCGCGGCGATGGACGGAAGCTGCAATGCGGCGCCAAGCGGATAATCGGTCGCACCGAAAATCAGCCGTGCTTCGATCAGCGGCGAGACCATGATGATGCCCGAGATCAGCATGCCCTGGGTGTTTTTCAGCGCCATGCCGACCTTGGCCGCACGGAAGCCGCCATAGCTTTCGCCGAGCAGGTATTTTGGCGCGGATGTGCGGTTGTTGTGCTGGGTGTAGAGAGCGATGACCTTGGCGATCGTCTCGGCATCCTGCTTGACGCTGTAGAAACTGTCGGAATTGTTGGCGGCTCGGCTCCAGCCGGTGCCGACCGGGTCGATCAGGACGAGGTCGGTGAAATCGAGCCAGCTGTCGGGATTATCCTTCAGTTCAGGCGTCGCGCCATCGTCGTTGCCGGGGCCGAAATCGAGAACGCGCGGTCCGACCAGGCCGAGATGAAGGTAGGCGGAGGCGGCACCCGGCCCGCCATTGAAGGCGAAGGTGAGGGGACGCTTGCCGGTGGAATCCTTCGCCACATAGGCGGTGTAGAAAATCTTGGCCGAAATCTTGCCGTCCTGCCCGAAGAGATCGAGCGTGCCCGCAGTCGCGGTGTAGCCGATTTCGCGATTTGCGGTCTTCAGGACATGGCTGGTCTCGGCATCGGCCGGCAGCAGTTCGAGTATTCCCTCGGCCGGCGTGTTGTCCCGCACCGTCCCGGCATAAGCCGACGCGCCATCCCGCACGTTCTCGGCGTAGGCCGGCGTGAGTATCAGTGCGGCCGCGGTAACGACCAGGGGCAGCAATGTGCGAAGCTTCATCGGGATTCGGTCTCCTTTTCGATACCGTTGCCTGAACTCTAAGGCGGCATTCAGGTCCGGCACACTCAATTAATGTTGATCCTGGTTTTGAACCCGGTTTCACTGATGCCCTCGGCTCCCGCTGCGAAACGAAAGCACGGCCCCAGAAGCAAGTCCGCTTGCCGTCTCGACGATCGGGATGATAGCTAGAGGTCGAGACCTGCGGGACTCAGGCCCACCTGAAAGACATCCATGGATAAATCAGCATCTGCACCTGGCGAAGCGTCGGATTCTGCTCCGCCGTCCACTGTTTCGCCTGCCGCTCTCCGCTGGGTTCTGCCGGTTACGATCCTTGGCTCCAGCATGGGTTTCATCGACGGGTCGGTGGTGAATGTCGCGCTGCCGGCAATGCAGTCGTCGCTGCAATCGAATCTCGCAACCATGCAATGGGTCGTCAACGGCTACATGCTGACGCTCGCGAGCCTCATCCTGCTCGGTGGTTCGCTTGGCGATCGTTATGGACGGAGGCGGATCTTCATCCTCGGGCTTGTCCTGTTTGCCGCCGCCTCGTTCTGGTGCGGGGTGGCGCCGAGTGCCGCGATGCTGGTCTGGGCGCGGCTGGCCCAGGGCGCGGGCGCGGCGCTTCTGATGCCCACGAGCCTTGCGATCATCGGTGCGGCTTATCCTGAACCGGAACGCGACCGGGCGATTGGCACATGGGCTGCGTCCGCCGGCCTGTTGACTGCGCTGGGCCCTCCGCTCGGCGGCTGGCTCGTGGATGTGATAGGCTGGCGCTCTATATTCTTCATCAATCCGCCGATCGCGCTTCTTGCGCTGGCGTTGGCATTGAAACTGCCCGCCGATCGCCGGCCCGAAAATCCCAAACGCCTGGATTGGGCGGGATCGGCGCTTGCTGTCCTGACGCTCGGGCTCCTGAGCTATGGTCTCGTGGCGCTCGGCGACGGAAAGGCCACGACGGGTGTCGCCACGCTCGCAGCGTCAATCGTCGCGGGCGTCCTGTTCGTCGTCGTGGAGAGCCGGTCAAAGGCGCCGATGATGCCTCTGTCGCTGTTCAAGAACCCGAATTTTTCGGGCGCCAATGCGGTCACCGTCCTGCTTTATGCCGCACTCAGTGGAGCGCTTTTCATTCTACCCTTCCTGCTGGTCAAGGCGCATGGCTATAGCGCGACGGCCGCCGGTGCCGCACTGCTGCCGTTCTCGGTAATCATCGGGCTCGGCTCGCGCTGGGCAGGCGGCCTGTCGGGCAAGCTAGGCAAGCGGACGCCGCTGATCGCAGGACCGGCGCTCGCCGCGACCGGATTCGGTATGCTCGCCCTCTCGGGGCAGATTGAGAACTACTGGATCGGTGCATTTCCCGGCCTGCTCCTCTCCGGTCTTGGCATGACGATCAGCATTCCACCCCTGACGGCGGCGATCTTCGACGGCACGCCCGAAGACGCGAGCGGCACCAGTTCGGGGATCAACAACGCGGCGGCGCGCGGTGGCGGTCTTCTGGCCGTGGCAGCCATCGGGCTGGCATTCGGCGGCTCCGATCTTACCGAGATCGATGCGGCCTCGCTGCAGTCCGCTTATGCCATTGTGATGATTGGTGCAGCGTTGCTTGCGTTGCTGTCGGCGGGCTGTGCCGCGATTTCAATCAGCCCTGTTCGCAAGCCCAGTTGAGGTGGTGGCGACACCGTCGCTGCCGTCGAGAGTAGACATGGAAGTGTCCCGGCAAGATTACCGGGACAATGTCTGCTTGGATCATTCGCTACCGGATCGACGAGCGAATGCTATCGACCACGTTCGGGGGCAGATGGGAAGCAAGATCCCGCAGGCGATGCCGCAACTGATCATAAGCGCGATCGGGGGTACTCTGCGCCGGCGGGACGCTGAGCCTGCCAAGCACGAAGGCTGCGGCGGATGCTGCGAGCACCGCATAGAACGGATAGGTCCGCACAGTCGTGGTGACCGTATCCGTGGCCGCGCCAGCGGAATGCGCGACGGCCCGGCCCGCTTTGTTGCCCATCCTGGCCAGTGAGCCGCTCAGCGTTTCGACCTGTTCGCGCAGCGCCTTGAGCTGCTCGTTCAGGTGCTGGATCGCGGTCTGCCGTTCTTCATTCGTCATCATGTTCTCCTGACCATCATCGCCAACTTTCGTTCCATTCTTGCCGACAACGGCCAAGGGTACCTTTTCTCCGATTTTCGCTGCCATGACGGCCTCCTTTTGTGTTGCCGCCTTAACGTGTGCGAGCGAGGGAAGTTCCGATTTCCGGAACAAAGCCTCGACTCGGCGGTTGCTTGGCAAAAAGGAGACAGTCATGAGAACGTTTCTTTCTATCAGCCTTGCCGCTGCGGTTCTTGTTGGCGGTGCAACATCGCTTCAGGCGGCCAATGAAGCCGAATTCCTCAATTCGCTCGATGGACAATGGTCGGGAGGCGGCATGGTCAAGATCAGGACCAATCGTGACCCGATCAACGTGACTTGTAATTTCCAGTCCAACGGAATCGAAACTGCGCTTTCTCTCGACGGCAAATGCCGCGGTCTGCTAATTGTGAGCCGATCGATCTCCGTCGACCTGAAGACGGACGGCGGCCGGTATCACGGCCAATACCTGGGCGCGGGAACGGGCCCCGCCAATCTGGCGGGATCGCGCGAGGGTAACCAGATCAACCTGACGATCAGGTGGGCCAAGGAGGTCAATGGCGACCGCCGTGCGGAATTGAAAGTGCGCAAGGTCGGCGACAATGGCATGAAGCTGACGACTGTCGATGTCGATCCGGAAAGCGGAAAGCGCGTGGTCACCAGTGAGATCAATCTGGTACGGGAGTAGTCGCCCGCAGATTGCGAGCTGATGGCGAAGAGCCGTGTCGCATTATCGGAAAATCAGGCATGACCGTCGAAAGCACTCTGTTCGAGCGAAGTGATTGGGTCCCCAACAATCCGACTTTGCCCGTGCTTGTCTATCGCCGGGCATTGCCCCTGCATGCCGACATGGCGGCCGAGTTTGAGGAAAGCTTCAGGCAGAACGGCTGGCAGGGACTGTGGCGCAACGGCGTGTTTTCGTATCAGCATTATCACACACATGCCCACGAAGTGCTGGGTATTGCTCGCGGGCACGCGCGCCTGCTGATCGGCGGACCTGCCGGACGCAAGATGGAAGTCGGTGCGGGCGACTGCCTGGTCCTGCCTGCGGGGACCGGACATATGCGGTTGAGCGCGAGCGACGATTTCCTGGTTGTAGGCGGTTATCCACCGGGTCAGCATGCCGACATTTGTACGGCTGATCCAGGTGAGGCAGGGCTTGCAGCCATCAAAGGGGTGGCGCTGCCGCGGACCGATCCCATTGAAGGGCGAGATGGCGCTCTTGTGAAGCTGTGGAAATCGCATGACTGAAACGTCCTAAATCGCACCTGTTGTCGAACGGATTTCAACCCGGGTTCACAGCCTTCGCGGATAATCTTGCAGCGAAGAGGTTGTTCGCAGCGATTTTTTATGTAGGACAACGGGCGGGTCCGCGATGCCTCGGTCACGCGCACCCGGCGGTCGGTTGGACGACAGGGAGTTCGCATTGAGATATTTCGTGACGGGAACCGCTGGTTTCATCGGGTTCCACCTTGCCAAGCGGCTTCTGGATGATGGTCACGCCGTCACCGGCTTCGACGGCATGACCCCTTATTACGACGTATCGTTGAAGGCGCGGCGCCACGCGATTCTTGGCGGTTACGAGCGCTTTCGGCCGGTGATCGGCATGCTGGAGGATAAGGATGCGCTGCTGGCAGCCGCGCAGGATGCCGAGCCTGACGCGATCATTCATCTCGCCGCACAGGCCGGCGTCCGCTACAGCCTGGAAAACCCCAAGGCCTATGTCGATTCCAACCTGATCGGCTCGTGGAACCTGCTGGAAGTCGCCAAGCACATGAAGCCGGCTCATCTTCTCCTCGCGTCTTCTTCGTCGGTCTACGGGGCGAACGAGAAAATCCCGTTTGCGGAGGACGACCGCGCCGACGAGCCGATGACGCTCTATGCCGCGACCAAGAAGTCGATGGAATTGATGGCGCACAGCTATGCGCATCTCTACGATATCCCGACCACGGCATTCCGCTTCTTCACCGTCTATGGTCCCTGGGGCCGGCCGGATATGGCGCTTTTCAAGTTCGTCGATGCCATCCTGCATGACCGCGAGATCGAGATCTATGGCGAAGGCAAGATGAGCCGTGACTTTACCTATGTCGATGATCTCGTCGAAGGGATCGTCCGGCTGATCGCGATCGTTCCGAATGAAGAAAATCGCGTCGTCAGGGACGGTGTGTCGGATACATTGTCCCGCCAGGCGCCGTTCCGTGTCGTCAATATCGGCGACGGTCACCCGGTCGAGCTTATCCGTTTCGTCGAGACGATCGAGCGGGCCATCGGCAAGCCGGCAATCCGCAAGTTGTTGCCGATGCAGCAAGGCGATGTGCCACGTACCGATGCGTCGTCAGGGTTGCTCAATGCGCTAACCGGCTTTACGCCAAAGGTTGATGTGGAGGAGGGTGTTAAATCCTTCGTCGATTGGTATCGTGCCGAGATCCTGCAATAGCGGCGCAAGGGGGGATAGATCATGGAATTCAAGACCTTCGACATTTCCGGCCCCTTGTTGATCGTGCCGAAGCGTATCGGCGACACACGCGGATGGTTCGCCGAGACATTTCGTGCCGATCTTTTCACGGAGAACGCCGGACCGGTTGAGTTCGTCCAGCACAATCAGTCGATGTCGGCAGCCAAGGGCACGGTTCGCGGTATGCATTTTCAGCTGGAGCCCATGGCGCAGGGCAAGCTCGTGCGCTGCCTGAAGGGCGCTATCCTCGATGTCGCCGTCGATATCCGCCGGTCGTCGCTGACGTTCGGGCAGCATGTCTCAGCGGAACTGACTGCGGAGAATGGGCATCAACTCTGGGTGCCACCCGGCTTTGCGCATGGCTTCGTCACGCTTGTCGAGAACACGGAAGTCTTTTATCTGGTGACCTCCCGCTACAGTCCCGCGCATGACCGAGGGCTGTTGTGGAGCGATCCGGCACTTGGCATCGATTGGCGGATCGGCGAAGGAGAGGCCCAGCTTTCGGACAAGGATCGGAAACTGCCTGTGCTAAGGGATCTCCAGGACCTTTTCGACTAACGTCCATGTGATGGGAATATCATGCGTATATTGGTGACAGGCGGGGCGGGCTTTATCGGATCGGCGCTTGTTCGCCATCTCGTGAGAGACGTCGGCGCTGAGGTGCTCAACGTCGACAAGCTGACCTATGCCGGCAATCTCGCATCGCTGAAGACCATCGAGAACGCCCCGAATCATCGTTTTTTCAAGGCTGACATCTGCGATGGCGTGGCCATGCATGCCGCGTTCACTGAGTTCCGGCCCGATCGTGTCATGCACCTTGCGGCTGAAAGCCATGTCGATCGCTCGATCACGGGTGCCGCCGATTTTGTCCAGACCAATGTCATGGGGACATTTCAGTTGCTCGAAGTCGCGCGGCGCTACTGGAACGGCTTGCAGGGCGCCGAGAAGGACGCGTTCCGTTTCCTGCATGTCTCAACCGATGAGGTCTACGGTTCGCTGGGAGACGAAGGCCTGTTTCACGAGACGACACCCTATGATCCCTCGTCGCCCTATTCAGCCTCAAAGGCGGCTAGCGATCACTTGGCAATCGCCTGGCAGCGGACATACGGATTGCCCGTCGTCGTGTCCAATTGCTCGAACAATTATGGACCCTATCATTTCCCGGAAAAACTGATCCCGCTCATCATTCTCAATGCGCTCGAGGGCAAGCCGCTGCCGGTCTATGGCCTGGGCGTGAACATCCGCGATTGGCTCTTTGTCGAGGATCACGCGCGCGCGCTGCACCTGATCGCGTCGAAGGGGCAGGTGGGAGAAAAGTATAATGTCGGCGGCCGCAATGAGCGCCGCAATATCGACGTCGTCAGCCGCGTGTGCGAAATCATGGACCGGCACAATCCATCCGGCGGTCCGCACGAGCGCTTGATCAACTATGTCACCGACCGTCCCGGTCATGACGCACGCTATGCGATCGATGCAACGCGTCTGGAAACCGAATTGGGCTGGAAGGCCCTTGAGACCTTCGATACCGGCATAGAGAAAACCGTGGCCTGGTACATCGAGAACGACTGGTGGTGGAAGCCGCTGCGCGACAAGGTCTATTCTGGCGAGCGCCTGGGCGTCTTGAAGAAGGATTGACCGATGCGGATCGCGGTGACCGGCAAGCAGGGGCAGGTGGCGCAATCGCTGGCCGAGATCGGACCCGACGAGGGTGTCGAGATCGTTCTCGTGGGACGTCCGGAATTCGACCTGCAAGACCCTTCGACGGTGTATGAAGCAATCTCCCGGGCGAAGCCGGATATCGTTGTTTCCGCCGCTGCCTATACGGCGGTGGACAAGGCAGAGTCTGAACGGGACCTAGCTTTCGCGGTCAACGCCGCCGGCGCCGGGGCGGTCGCCGCAGCGGCGGCAAGGCTGGGTGTGCCGATCATTCATCTCTCGACGGACTACGTCTTCGACGGCTCGCTGGATCGGCCCTATCGCGAGGATGACGAGGTCGGGCCGGCGTCGGTCTATGGCGCATCCAAGCTCGAAGGAGAGCGGCTTGTTGCTTCTGCAACGCCAGATCACGTGATCTTCCGCACGGCATGGGTCTATTCCCCGTTCGGTAACAATTTCGTCAAGACGATGCTCCGGCTTGGAGAGACGCGGGGAGAGGTCGGTGTGGTCGCGGACCAGATCGGCTGTCCGACGTCCGCGTTGGACATCGCCGAAGCGATCATCGCCGTAGCCGCGAAACTTGCAGCGGAGCCCTCGTCAGCCCTTCGCGGTATCTTTCATCTCACCGGATCGGGCCAGGCGAGTTGGGCCGATTTCGCCGAGCATATCTTCAGGTCAGCCGAAGTCTCGGGCAGGACGCCGGTAAAGGTGAACCGTATCACGACTGCGGATTATCCGACGCCGGCCCGGCGTCCGGCAAATTCGAGGCTGTCTGGCGAGAAGCTGCAGCAACGATATGAAATTCAATTGCCGGACTGGCGAGGGTCGGCGGATCGTGTCATCAGGCGGTTGTTGTCGGATGTCTAAGGGAGAACGTGCATGAAGGGCATCATACTTGCCGGCGGCAGCGGAACGCGGCTGCATCCGATGACGATTGCGATCAGCAAGCAGATCCTGCCGGTCTATGACAAGCCGATGATCTATTATCCGCTGACCACGTTGATGCTGGCCGGCATCCGCGAAATCCTGATCATTTCGACGCCGCATGACATGTTGCATTTCCAGAAGCTGCTCGGTGATGGCAGCCAGTGGGGTATCTCGTTGTCCTACGCGGTGCAGCCGAGCCCGGACGGCCTGGCTCAGGCCTTCATCATCGGCGCGGAATTCATCGGTTCATCGCCCTCATGCCTTATCCTCGGCGACAATATCTTCTTCGGCCACGGACTGCCCGAATTGATGAATGCGGCAAGGGCAAAGGGCAGGGGCGGCAATGTCTTCGCCTACCATGTCGTCGATCCCGAGCGCTACGGCGTGGTCGAATTCGACGACAAGATGAAGGCTCTCTCCATCGAGGAAAAGCCTATGAAGCCGAAATCCAACTGGGCGGTGACGGGGCTCTATTTCTACGACGCGCAGGTCATCGACATTGCCGCCAGCCTCAAGCCGTCGCCGCGCGGCGAGCTCGAGATCACGGATGTCAACCGGATCTACCTGGAACGCGGCGAATTGGATGTCTCGATTATGGGGCGGGGTTATGCCTGGCTCGACACCGGAACGCCTGACAGCCTGCTCGAGGCAAGCGAATTCGTGCGCACATTGGAGAAGCGCCAGGGCTTCAAGATCGCCTGCCCAGAAGAGATTGCCTTGGGCCAAGGTTTCATATCGGAAGCGGAGTTCGAGGCGCTCGCTGTGAAATTCGGCAAGAGCGACTATGGGAAATATCTGAGGTTTGTGTTGAAGGATCGGACGTAGCTCGGCAGAACGCAATCGCGGGTTCTCAAAAGCGAGACAGGCTTTGCTTTCGATCTCATTTGGACGGGGCGGATCTAAAATGCACGTATAGTATTTGGACAGCAATCATCTCGGTGAACACTGTGCAAAAGCAGGCGGCTCAGCTTAACGCTATTGTCAAATTATGCTTTCATTTTGCCAAGGACCGCGTGATACTCTCCTAAAAACGGCCGGAGAGGTAGTATGAGCGTAGAAATGCAAGTAGCCACACTCGTGATTGGTGGCCTTGTGATTTGGGTAGTTGTCAGCTTTTATTGGCTGCGCGTTCTCGCCTGTGCCGGACTCCTTGTTGTTTGGGGCGTTGTCGGAGTGTTCGTGCCAATATATCTGGCGGCCGAGGCCTTCCAGGGAGGTCAAATCGACAAGAGCTTGTTTACCTTGCTTGTTTGTGCGGTCACTGGCGGTCTTTGGTACTTTGCATTTAATGCTGCCCGCGATTGGTATCGTCGTATGAAGAGGATTGGTTTCTCAAAGAAACGCTGGAACGCACGTTGACTTCATCGGAGCCAGACGCCTGTCATCAACGGGAAATCAGCCCTCTCCAAACCGCATCTCGAACCCGGGCCGCGCATTCCCTCACGCACAATCGCAGATTAGGATGTGCGAATCCAAGAACGACGACACAATTGGCAAGTCGCTAGAAGGCGTCTCGACGGCGATCAATTTTATCGCCGACTTCGACCGAATTATTAGCGTCTCAGACCCGACACGACGATGCTTTGTAAGTTAACCAACATGCCTCATGCAGCTTTTCATTCGCAGTAATTCTGATACGTAAATATTCTAGTAACCAAGACACTGCTCGCCTTCGCGAGAGGCTGGCCCAGGGAAAGCGTCGAGACCTGCATGGGAAATGAAATTGATATCAAGAGCATCCTGGGTTTAGTCAGGCGGCAAATCTGGATTATTGTGTCAGTTGTCATTGGCATCCTTGCGCTTACTGTACTTGCTACGCTCTCGCTTACCCCGAGTTATACAGCAACGGCCAAAGTTCTGGTCGACCCTAGTTACAAGGACTTGCTCAGGCCAGCGACCGACGCTCAATATTCGAACACGGACAACTTCAAGGTCGATAGCGAAGTCGCCCTGATTGCCACCGACAATGTCATGTTACAGGTCATTCAAGAATATGGTCTCGTGAATGACAGCGAGTTCGGCGTCTCTTTCAAACCCGCCAACGACCTATTGACGCGCCTCGGCCTGAGACGATCCACTCCGATGACCGGATCGCGGGCGTTGGCGCTCGTCCTAGGCAATGTAAATAAATCAGTCGATGTTGCACGCGAGGGCCTCACGTACCTCATCTCGGTCTCCGTGACGTCCCAAGATCCTGCCAAGGCAGCGAAGCTGACAAACGCAGTGGTCGATGCGTACATTCAACAGCAGATCCAGTCAAAGATCTCTCAGGTCGTCGCCGGCCGTCGAAGCCTGCAGACACGCGCTGACGAGGCAAACAGCGCACTCGTCGCCAGCGAGAGGCAGTTCGATCAGTTTTTGACGGAGAATCTCGATCGCATCGAAAAGGAGACTGGGTCGACCGACATCTCTCGCTTGCGCGCTGAACTCGAAAGAATTCAGAAAGAGCGCAATGAGCAGTCGGGCGCCATCCAATTGGCCGAACTCAGCATGAAGTCCGGGGACTATTCGGCGATAATTGGAGCGTTGCAGGACGAGGCATTCGCTCAGCTTGAGTCGCGCCGTGCAAAACTCAGCTCCCAACTGGCACTTTCGGCGGAAAATAGTGCTGACGCCCTGGACCTTCGTGCAGAACTTCAGAAGGTAGAGAAGTCGCTCAAAAATCGCGCTGCCGCTGAGGTGAACTCGATCAAAAAGGAGATCGCGACAGCGGAGAAGAATGCCGGCGATGTGCGCCAGCAACTTCGCACGTCAATCCTTGCCAGCAACTTGCCTCCAGAAGTCCTGACGAACATCTATTCGATGCAGCAGACTTCCGAGATCGCACGTACCCAATACCAGAACATGTTGGCACGCATTCAAGAACTTGATGCACAAGCGACCCTGCAGGTTCCCGATAGCCGGGTGGTCTCGGCCGCCCTCGTGCCGGCAATTCCGTCGTTTCCAGATAAGCGGATCATACTCATCGCTGCCTTCGTCGTTGCGCTCGGGCTCGGCTTTGGTTTTGCTATTTTGCGCGAGCATTTCATCGGGGGTTTCGTAAGCGACGAGCAGATTGAATCTGTGCTGAGAGTTCCTTTGGCTTCGGTTATGCCTCGTCAATTGGCAGGAGAGGTGACGCATTCGATTGCCGACCTTACCTTGACAGCGCCATTGTCGATGTTTTCGGAGGGCGTTCGCCGGATCAGGGTAAAGATCGAGCAAATGCTTTTCAAACGCAATGGCGGGAAAGCGCTGGAAACTCGCGATGGCATCACTATCCTCGTGTCATCGACCGAACCTGGTGAAGGCAAGTCCACCGTTTCGCTGGCCCTTGCGAGAACTCTCTCCGCTTCAGGAAAAAAAGTTGTTCTCATCGACTGCGACCTTCGCAAGCCGACTATTCACAAGCTGCTTGGACTTGAGGCCAGCACAGAGTTGGTTGAATTGCTTCGCGGCAATGAGATACCGCAGCTTTTCACCAAGATCACGATGAAGGATCCCATGAGCAACCTCACTGCGATCGTAGGCGGCAGGGTAGGTGATCAAGCAACTGACGAATTGCTGATGGGTGACAGAATTTCGCGTCTCCTCGCTGCCGCGAAGAAACATTTCGATTACGTCGTCATCGATACGCCGCCGGTCGATCCCGTTGTCGATTCCTTGTATCTTGCGCGCCATGCGGATGTAATCGCGTTCATCGTTCGCTGGGCAAGCACTTCGCAGTCGTTGGCGAAGAAATCAATTGCTGCATTGGTCGAAAACGCCCAGCCCGGAACGCCAGTGGTGGCCGTGCTCAATCAGAAAGAACAAGCCAAGATTGCCGGATACTACAGGTACTCGGGCTATTATACGAAATAATATCGTATTCGGGATCTGTGTGCGTCTGTCGCCGTAAACGCCTCCTGCTGTGCGGGATCGACAGGCGATAAACATCCAGCGGTTTAATGATGGTCTCGCAGTGGTCGGACGGGGCCAATCGGCAACATCTGCGGATTGGCTCGACCCTGGCGCCGGACGATCTCGGCGGCGGTCGCGGAAACCGTCGCCCACCGGTCGCGGTGGGTGTTCGGATTCGACCCAGAGCCGGAGTGGCGTTCGATCGAGAATTTGTTCGCCGTCTTGCTTGTCACTGCTCCGTTTTCTAACGAGTAGGCCCCTACAACCCCGGAGCAACTCATTTCCTTCGGTCAACGACCGCTTCATCTCCCCGGTTCAGGCTCCGAAGAGTCTTAGGACGATACACTTTTGCACGCGACATGATGCCATAGATCCTTGCCTACCACGCCCTTTGGGGCGCTCTCACCCCAACAGCAAGATCAATACGTACGAAAGCGTATGAACTGCCCGCTCGCAGCATGTGTTCATGCCGCCGCCATGAATATATTCAGTAGAAGCGTCCGCTTGGTCCAGATTGTCTGTTTAAAGTGCGCATGGTCGGCCCAGATTCTATTTTGGCAAAAAGTGTGCCTAGGCAGCAATTGGTCGGAGCAAAGGGTGAACGGGTTAGTCTTTAGCGGGATATTCATATTAAAAATTGCACTGCTCTTCGATACTTCTGGTGAGTCCGCGATTGGTTACTATGGGCGTTGAGTCTCTTTTTTGAGCATCACGGCATAAATGATTTGCTGTTTAGTCGGCGACGCGCTCAATATTTGATCAATAAAGTTTTATGACAACTGCACGAAGCTTTCGCAGTTAACTATTGACTAACTATGGGGGTGACAATAGCTCGGAAATACTGTAGTTCCTATTGTTAACTAATTGTTAACGGTAGAGTTCTTGGTGTAAGGGGCCGCAGATGGGTGTTTCCAGATGAGTGAGATGGATGCAGGTGTAGGCTCCATGTTGTTGCAACCTGTTCCACAACGGGAAAATATTGGCGCGCGCCAGTATGGAGCTTATCCGAGCCAGCTTATATTCAAGCGTGCAGTGGACATTGTTGTATCGTTCGGCGCTCTGCTTGTTCTGTCGCCATTTTTCATGATTATCGCATTGGCGATTAAATTCACCAGCCCCGGGCCCGTGCTCTTCCGGCAAGTCAGATGGGGCTTGGACCAGCGAACTTTTGAAGTGCTCAAGTTCCGCTCGATGCGAGTCGAAGAGTGCGACAGGTCCGGCGTGGCTCAGACCGTGGAAAACGATCCGAGGTTGACGCTCATCGGGTCATGGTTTCGCAAGTCGAACATCGACGAACTGCCCCAGTTGTTCAATGTACTAATGGGCGACATGTCATTGGTTGGGCCGCGCTGTCATCCGGTCGGCATGCTCGCCTGCGGAAAGCCATATGAAGAATTGGTGAGCAATTATCATCAGCGTCACAAGATGCGGCCAGGCATAACAGGCCTTGCGCAAGTGCGAGGTCTCAGGGGGCCGACTGTGCAGGGGAGCAAGGCTCGCCAAAGGATAGCCTGCGATCTCTACTATATCCAGCACTTTTCGCTCTGGCTGGATGTCAAGATCATCGCGTGCACGATTAAGAACGAGCTGTTTGGGGGGACTGGCTTTTAGTCTTTAATTTGATGGCTCCTCGCAGGAGCTAGAGTGGGGAATGTCGACTCGTGAAAAAAATTCTGGTTACAGGCGGCGCAGGTTTCTTGGGCGCATTTCTGTGCGAACGACTGTTGGCTGAAGGTCATCAGGTTACTTGCCTTGACAACTATTACACCGGCGCGAAAGCAAATATCGGCCATCTTCTCGGCCGCAGCGGCTTCAATCTCATCGAGCAATCGGTCTGTGATCCCGTCGCCGGAACCTATGATGAAATTTATAATTTTGCATGCCCGGCGTCTCCGCCGCATTATCAGGCTGATCCGATATACACATTCAAGACCAGCGTTCTCGGCACGCTGAACATGCTCGAGCATGCCAAGAAATGGGGCGCAAAAATCCTCCAGGCATCCACTTCGGAGGTCTATGGCGATCCGCTCGTCCATCCGCAGAACGAACCCTATTGGGGCAACGTCAATCCGATCGGCGTCCGGTCCTGCTACGATGAGGGCAAGCGTGGCGCCGAAACCCTGATCTACGACTTTCAAAGGCATCACGGGATCAACGTTCGCGTCGTGCGCATCTTCAATACCTATGGCCCCGGCATGAACCCGGGAGACGGTCGTGTTGTCTCGAACTTTATTGTTCAGGCGCTGAGGGATGAGAACATAACGATCTATGGTGACGGCCGGCAGACGCGGTCGTTCTGCTATCGCGACGATCTCCTCGAAGGCATCATCCGGCTGATGAATGCACCCGACAGTGTCTCTTTTCCGGTAAATATCGGAAATCCCGCGGAATTCACCATCCGTGACTTGGCGAATATCGTGCTTGAGACCGTGTCATCGCGGTCAAAACTGATATTCGTCCCGCAACCTCAGGATGACCCGATGCAACGGTGCCCCGATATATCTCGGGCCCGGGAGTATCTTCGTTGGGAGCCGAAGGTCGCCCTTCGTGAGGGGCTCGTGGCTACAGTTGAGTATTTTAGTGAGCGAGTAGCGATCCAAGCCGTTCAGGGCGTGAAGATCGCGTAGGGAGCGTAGGATGAAAGTAGTAATCATCGGATCAGGTTATGTCGGCTTGGTCGCTGGCGCGTGTTTTGCTGAACTTGGACATCACATAGTCTGCGTAGACAATGATGCTCGCAGGGTTCTGGCCCTCAGGAATGGAGTCATTCCCATCTACGAGCCGGGTCTCAAGGAAATGGTAAAGGCAAACGTGGCGGTTGGTCGCCTAAGCTTTACAGAGGACCTTGAGAGCGCACTCAATGGTGCGCGAGCCGCCTTCATCGCAGTCGGGACGCCGCCGCGTCCCACAGATGGCCACGCCGACATGAAGTCTGTGTATGCAGTGGCTCGCGCCATCGCCGAGAAGGCGAGCGGGGACCTGGTGGTGGTCGATAAATCGACTGTTCCCGTCGGGACCGGTGACGAAGTCGAGCATATCCTCAAAAGCGCTAACAGGCCGTTCCGCTTCGCAGTGGTTTCCAACCCCGAATTCTTGCGCGAGGGCGCTGCAATTGACGATTTCCTCAGGCCGGACCGCGTTGTCATCGGGGCAGAAGATGGATGGGCTAGCGAAATCGTTTCACAAATCTACAATGTCGAGAGTTTCAAGTGCGCGTCAATGCTACACACTTCTCGCCGCTCGGCTGAACTCTTGAAATATGCCGCCAACGCCTTTCTGGCGATGAAGATCACGTTCATCAACGAAATCGCCGACCTTTGCGAAGCGGCAGGCGGGGATATACGCGACGTAGCTGATGGCATCGGCCTCGACAGTCGAATAGGGCGAAAGTTCCTCAATGCCGGTCCGGGTTATGGCGGGTCGTGCTTCCCAAAGGACACCCTCGCCATCTCGAAGATTGCGCGCGACTATCGTGTAGAACTCCGTACGGTCGAGACCGTAATACAAGTCAACCAGAGCCGGAAGCGTGCGATGGCGCTGCGCGTTCTCGATGCCTGCAACGGTTCGGTCCAAAATAAGACGATTGCGATCCTCGGCCTGGCTTTTAAGGCCGACACGGATGATATGCGTGACGCGCCGTCGATTCCGCTCGTGCAGGCGCTGCAGGATTTCGGGGCGCATATCCGTGCCTACGATCCTGAAGCGATGGATAACGCACGGAAGATATTCTCGAATGTCACCTTCTGCGGTGGAGTGATCGAGGCGGCTGCTGGCGCCGACGCTGTCGTGGTTATGACCGAGTGGAATGAATTCCGGCACATTAATTTGAATACACTGTACTCAAGGATGGCCTCATCCGTCTTTGTCGATCTCCGTAACCTGTTTTCGGAAAACGCGGTCGTCGCTGCGGGATTCGACTATTGGTGCATAGGCCGCAAGAATGCCGTGGCACAGACGCTGCGCGATCCGCTCGCCGTGCAGCGAAGGACTGCGGCGATATGAAGCGGCTGCCGTTTTCCAAAGTGGAGTTCCGAATTAGAAGCGACGGGAGTTCAGCGATGCGCTTTTCCCGGCGAAAAGTTCGAACTGACTGCCCGTGCGGACGTAGGCGCAATTCCGAAATACCCCGCCCTGCACTTCAAGGCCCATCCATTAAGAAAAACTGCTGGGCGGTTACATGAGCGGCCGCCTGGAACTGCGAACCGGCGGTGTCCGGCCCCCGTGGCATTCCGTCCTCGGAATGCGGCTCGACCACATCGACTGGCCCGACGGGGTGCAATTGATTATCGACCGTGCGGCCTCGGGAGAATCCGGCTATTGCTGCGTCCCCGATGCAAGGGAATGCGTAATGTGCTATGATGATCCTGCGCATTTGACGATCGTTAACAATTCGGTTCTCGTTTTGTCGGATAGCACTATCCTTCAACGTTGCAGGGCACTGCTTTACCGGGTTCGCATGGCTGAGACGATTAAAGGTGCGGATCTAATGCTGGAACTTTGCAGAACCGCCGAAGCAAAAGGTCTCAGTATCGGATTGGTCGGCGGCAAGGATGACGATGTCCTCGAGGCGCTACGTCGTGAACTATGTCGCCGATTTCCACGCCTTCACATCGTGATTGCGATATCGCCGCCATTCGGTCCAACTTCCGAGGAAGAGGATCATGCCCAATTGGACGCGATCCGGGCATCCGGTGCCCAGCTGATCTTTGTAGGTCTCGGTTGCCCAAAACAGGAGCGCTGGATGGCGAAGCACCACGCGCATGTCAGCGCCACGATGGTCGGTCTTGGCGCGGCTTTCGATTTCATTTCGGGCGCGGTCAAGCCATCCGCGCCATGGGTGCATCGATATGGATTTGAATGGCTGTATCGGCTTGCATCGGAGCCCAGACGGTTATGGAGGCGGTATCTCTTGACGGCACCCAGGTTTCTTGCATTGGTTTTGGTGTCCCATCTGAAAAGCAGCGTATCGCGAGCGCGGCAAGCCTGATGAATGATCGCTGAGGGAAGATCTTGGACCTGAAATTTTCGGTGATCATACCCGTGTACAATAGACCCGTCTTGCTTCGACGGGCACTTCTGTCGTGCGTAAACCAGCGTTATCAAAACATCGAGATCATAGTTATCGACGACTGTTCGGCTATACCTGTCGAAGACATTTGCAAGAGTCTGGGTGACGACAGAATACAGTGTATCAGAAACAGCGTAAATCTCGGATTCTCGGAATCTCGCAATCTGGGATTGGCTTTAAGCACCGGAGACTACGTGAGTTTTCTTGACTCGGACGATGTGCTGTCCTTGGACAAATTCAACCGTGTTGCCGACTTCATAGACAGCTCCGGTGCCGACATAGTCATTAATTCTCAATATCGTGTGCTCTCGTCGTTGGACGATTTTTTTTGTGTGGAAATACTGCCTGATATACAGAGGGTGAAGGTGGGGAATCTTGCCGAGAACATGTTCAGGACAGGCGACTTTGTGCAAGCGAACTCATACACCGTAAAGCGTGAAATCGCGGCGGCCAAGAGGTTTGATAAGAGGTACGGAATTTGGGATGATAGTCAGTATATCCTGTCGTGCACGCAGGTCGCTAAAAATATTCAATTCTTGGACGAGCCGCTCTCGGTTTTCTTCGATCTCGCGGATCCGACCCGGGCTTCTCAAAATCGCTCAATCGAACAGCATCAGGATATGTTGAAGTATCTCTCCAACTCATCATTTGGGCGCGCTCCGATCTACTTCCGCGCTTTGGCTGTATCCGACTCGATCTTCTATGCCGACCCGCTCTCCGCAGTTCGCTTCCTATGGTCAGGTATCCGCAACGGTGTCAGCACGGAGCGCTCCTTATTCTACCTCTTTCGGTGCATTGTAGGCTTCGGCAGGGCAAAAAACATAAGCATCGCGATCAAGGCTTTCGCACAAAGGTTTCGCGGACGCGGCAATTCCGACCAGCAGACTGCTTTGCGAGACCTGCTTATGGGGCGCTCCAGCAACAATGTCAGCGGGCCGCCAGCGGTCTAGCGGAGTCGGAGGTGATTTTGTCAGTCGAGAAGAGCGGAAAATACTCCAGGAGCGCTGTTGGCAGCGTTATGACGCAGGACCTCGAGCCGGATCTGGCATCCAGAAAACGCGGAGGCAATGTGACCACGCCTATCAAAGTACTCCTCGTGCACAACCAGTATAAACTACGGGGTGGCGAGGACGCGGTTTTTGAAGCGGAACGGTCGATGCTTGAACGCGGGGGATATGATGTGGAGACGCTTTGTGTTTCCAATCACGACCTCCAAAGCACGATGGCGAATGTGGCCGTCGCACTGCAAACACCCTACAGCCCTTCCGGTCATCGCAGAATGGTCGAGGCACTCGCTGCGGCGAAGCCCGACATTGTGCATGTCCACAATACGTTCCCGATTCTTTCCCCCTCGATATTTTATGCATGCTCATCGGCAGGCGTTCCCGTCGTGCACACATTGCATAATTTTCGAATTTTGTGCGCCAACAGCTTCCTGCTTCGTGACGGGAAAATATGCGAGGACTGTATAACAGGATCTCCTCTCAACGGTGTTCTGCATAAATGTTATCGGTCGTCCTACGTCGCTTCCCTGACGGCGTGTGCCAACATAAGCGTCAACAAATACCTTGGTACGTGGTCCAAAAAAGTCGACAGATTCATTGTACTAAGTGAATTCGCCAGAACGAAATTTCACGACGGCGGCATTCCTGCCGAGCGTATTTGCCTGAAACCCAATTTTGTTCGGGGGCCGGTTTCTTATCCTCTCGGGAAGCCCAGGAATGGTGCCATATACATCGGCAGACTTAGCGTCGAAAAGGGCGTCAAGTCGCTGATCGAGGCGTGGCGAGGAATTGACGTGCCACTGACCATCGTCGGCACCGGACCGGAAGAGAGCAATTTGAGGGAGCAGGCTAAGGACAACGCGGCGATCAAGTTTACAGGGTTTGTTTCGCCGAAAGCTGTTGGCGAGATGCTCTCCCAGTCAGAGGTTACAATTGTGCCAAGCATCTGGAACGAAATGTTTGGCATGACCGTGATCGAGGCAATGGCCTATGGCGTGCCTGCCATTGCTTCCAGGATTGGGAGCCTGAAGGAACTCGTTGCCCATGGGCACAACGGCCTGCATTTTGAGCCGGGCGATCCGGACGACCTTCGTAGCCGCGTCAGGGAGTATTTTTCGCCACATTTTGATCGCCTGGCGATGGCCAGGAATGCGCGGGAAGAATTCGAGAAGAAATACACTGAAGAGGAAAACCTCGAGACACTGTCGGAGATCTATGCATCCGTTCTTGGAGAGCGCCGGTCCCGGGACCCGAAGTCGCTTGCATTTAATGCAAACATGCAGGCGCCAGCATGAACGTTTCGGTTCTATTACCCGTAAAGAACGGTCTCCCATATCTTAAGGAGGCGCTTTCCAGCATCCTCTCGCAGGATGCGGTGGAATTGGAAGTGATCGCAATTGATGACTGGTCGACCGATGGCACGCTGGAATATCTTGAGGAATTGGCGGCAACCGACAACAGGGTGATTGTGGCCGGCAATCCCGATAGCGGCCTCGTTTCGGCGCTGAACTTCGGCCTGAGCATCGCAAGTCATGAATTTGTCGCCCGAATGGATGCCGACGATGTCGCGCAGCCGATGCGGCTCCATCGGCAGGCGGTCTATCTCTCGCAAAATCCCGAGGTTGCCGTCGTCGGAGGACAGGTATGCCACATCGACGAGAACGGGAGTAAGACTCTTGAGCGGATGCTTCCAAGGAGTTCGACTGCGAACAAGTTCTGGTTGGATTATATGTGCCCTGTCGTCCATCCTGCAGCAATGATGAGAAAATCCGCGATCCTGAAGCTTGGCGGATACCGGGCGGCATTTCTGGCGGCCGAGGACTACGATCTCTGGCTGAGGGTGTGTGATGATGGCAAGATCGTGAATTTGCCGAGCTATGTTCTCGATTATCGCATCCATTCGTCGAGCGTTACACAGAGGAAAATCCAACAGCAGATCATGTCGATCGTCTACGCGCTCTACTGCACCGAAGTGCGGCGGCGGGGCGGGGAGGATCCCGTTCTCGGCCGGAGCAAACCGATCGAAATGGCGGATTTCGACGGCCTGCCGGTGAAATGGCGCGATCTTCTCGCACTGCTCGCTCTCAACTATGCCGTAGACTGCAGTCCCAAGGCCTCAATCGGCGGCTTGATCAACGATGCACTTCGCGTTCTCGAGAGCCCAAGCCAGACAGGTACTCTTCGCGCCATGGCTCTCTGGGTTCTGTCGAGGGCGAAACGCAAGACTATGGACGGCGCGTCGATAAGTTGGAGCCGGCTGCTGATGGCGGTCTTGTCGAGCCCGCAAACTTTGCTGGCATCGACGGCGCTGTTCTTCAATCGTTATCGGCTCATGCAGCAGCCGGCCGATGGTGTCCTAACATACGCTGCCGGAAGCGCTCGCGATGGTTGAGCGCGCGCGAATTTCGGTCGTAATACCTGTCAGGAATCGCCCGACCGTCGTGCATCGTGCACTCGACAGTGTGATGAGGCAAACCGTACTTCCTTTTGAAATTGTGGTGGTGGACGACGCATCGACCGACAACACTGTGGAAGGTTTGCTGCTTCGACAAAATGATCCCGTTAAGGTCCACGTTATTCAGAAAACCAGCCGTCAAGGCGCTTCGATTGCTCGGAATGCGGGGATCAATCAAACCAGTGGGGATCTCGTTGCTTTCCTGGATTCCGATGATGAGTGGAAGCCGAACAAGCTTATGCATCAACTGGCCCTCCTCGAGGCTTATCCTCACACCGTGGGATGTTTCTGCGGAATCGAATATCGTTCGCCGGCAGGGACAATTCTGAGCCCGCCGGTCTCAGGACTGGTCAGTATCAGTTCGCTACAAAGAGGAAATGTACTCGGCAGTAGTTCTACTGCCCTGGTGGACCGAGCGACGCTAAAAAAAATTGGTGGATTCGATGGGTCTCTGCGCAGCTGTCAAGATTGGGACGTATGGCTGAAACTGGCCAAGCATGGGAACCTTGTCACCACAGCAGAACATGACCTCATTTATAATTTCGACGGAAGTCACAGAATATCCGCCAACGCAGACAATCTTTTGTCCGGCCATGAAGAGGTATTTTCGCGAATTTACCAAGATGTAGAAAAGAGCCATGTAGATGAATTATATGCTTGGCATCAGATATATCTCTCTTCTATTATTTTGAGAGAACTGGGTGATCGATGGTTATCGGCGAGAGTGGCACTTCGGGCGTTCTCGCGTGGAAGCTTGCGTTTGAGAGCGGAAGTTCTTCTCCGCTTCACGCGGGCTGTCATATTTGGTGGCGTGGGTCTGCCGTCGTGGCTCAGTGGTTTCGTAAAAATGATAAAGTATAAACCGGATGGCGTGCGGTGAATAGTATAAGTGCCCGTGAGCTAGTTGAATACCAGCCTGTAAAGAGTGGCTGGCTTACTCAATATATCGATTATTCAATTTTCTTTTGCCTTTTTCTTTATTGCAATTCGATCTGGGTATGGCCGACTGACGCCCAGATGAGCGTAGGCTTTCAGAAACCCTTCGCCAGTCTGCATCAATATGCGTGTTGCCTCGGTCTTTTTTGGACCTTGCTGATGTCGAAGTGGTCGGATTGGACACCCACTCGTGCGCAAAATCTGCTATTCGCTTTCATCGTGCTCATTGTCGCATCCGTACTTTGGTCGACGGGCAAATCTACGACTTTCAAATCTGACATTGTCGTGATTTCTCTTGTCGTTTTCGCTCAATACTATGTTCGCAAGTATGGCAGCACAGTGGTTCTCAACCAACTCATCGTGGCCTCGACGCTGGTGCTTCTACTGTCCGTTGCCGCAGCCATTGCCCACGTCAATATCGCATTGATGGCTGGTTTTCATGAAGGGCTCTGGCGCGGCTTTTTCGTTCACAAGAACCCGTTCGGAGCGTTTGCGGCATTTTATGCACTGCTTGTCGTATTTGCTGCGGGCAAGTTGGGCTACGGCCTTGCTGCAAGGACATTGATGCTCGCCCTTGTGTTGGTGGTTTTGGCGAAATCAAGTTCCTCTACCGCTGTTCTTGCGCTGGCGTCTGCGATTGCGTTGGTGACGGGCGTTCTGACATTGAGATCTATGACCAGAAACGCAGTCCTTACGTGGCTATTTATAGCGGTGTTTGCGGGCCCGGTAGTATTTGCAATTTGGGAATACTTTGCCAGCGTGTTGGAAATGGTTGGCCGTGATGCAACGTTCTCAGGAAGGGATCGCGTTTGGGCATACTTTCTGCGCCTCATTGAGGTGAACGGATTTTGGGGCACTGGATACGGCACGCCTTATCTTCGTGAAGCATTCGCCGCCGATGCCCAGGACGCGCTTTTTTCGTCGGTTCAATCGCCGCATAACGCGTTCCTTGGACTTGCACTCAACATCGGGTGGGTGGGCACGGGTCTTTTTGGCGCATGGTTGATGGCGAATTTGCTTTCCGCGATTGGCGTGGCGCGGAATACAAAGTTCGGAAGTCTCTATTTGGGATTCTGCGGATTTTCGATTCTGCTCTGCCTTGTCGAGACGACGGGCTGGGCGGACATCACGCGGGGCGATTTCTTCTTCCTCTACGTGTCGGCTCTGATCGCCGGCCAGGAAATCACGCGCGTTGCAGCTCCCAAACGCGAAAGTGAAATCCTGGGGTCTCTTGTTTGATGGCTTCCTTGTTGGCATCTCTCATTGAACTGGCGCGTCGCTTAAAACGCCGGGTATTTGCGCGCGCTCGATGGCATGCCGTCGAAGTCAGAGTTCGCTGGTGGCTTCATGGACGTGGATTCGGTGCCAAGCCGGCTTCACACAAGCTGCCACACAAGCTTGTTGTGTCGATGACGTCCTATCCGCCCCGATATCCGACACTGGCACTTTCGCTCAAATCCCTGCTCATGCAGTCCATGCGAGCGGATGAAGTGGTGCTCTGGATCGCTGACGACGATCATGCTCGTCTGCCGGCGGACGTGTTGAATCTCCGAGCGTCGGGGCTTTCGATCAAGACATGCAAGGATTGGCGGCCTTATAAGAAGCTGATCCCACAGCTCCTTGAGACACCAGATGCCGCGATCGTCACGACAGACGATGACATCTATTATCCGCCGACGTGGCTAGAGGAGTTGGTCGATGGCATTCGGCCGGCGGGTCGGGAAGTGTTGTGCCATCGGGCTCATAAGATCATCTATAGCGACGAACGAGGGAAACCGGATCCCTATCTCGAATGGGTTCATGGTACTGCCGATACCAGTTCCTCTTCCAGGATCTTCCCGACGGGTGCGGGAGGAATACTTTATCCGCCGGGAATCCTGCACCCGGATGTGACAAACCCGGATTACTTTCTCACCTATTGCCCGACCGGCGATGACATCTGGTTCTTCTTCATGGCCGCCAGAACGGGCGCGTCCTTCCGCAAGGTTGGACCCGTGCGTCCCTTGGTTGCGTGGGACGGAACAGAGGACAGTGCGCTCTGGAACAGCAATCAGTTGGCGACGGGAAATGACCGGATGATAGCCGCCATGGTGGAACGATTCGGTGACCCATGGGCGAAGAGCGGGATGCTTCCGCGCGATGAGCGCAAATTGGATCATGGGTCTGCCCGATGATGAATGCCTCGATCACAGTCAATCCGATCGGCACCTTCCTGCCAATCTCGATCCCAGGCGGCCTGTCAGAGCTTTATCTGGACGGGGTGCTGAATGACCGCCGGAACGACACCACCATGGAAATGGACGGCTACAGCGTCTATCTGGCACTGAAGGCATTGGACTGGACGCGTCCTGGTGGCTTTGCCAGTGAGCGTAAGCAGATCATCGATGCGCTTCTTACCAGAATGTCCCAGTGCGACGGTTTCTTCAGCCACGGCGCCTGGACGGGTTCGCCGGAAGAAATCCATTTCAGGTTTACCGCCACCGCCGTTCGGCTTTTGCTCGAGGGATGGCAGGATGGTCTCTGCCGGCTGGAGGACCTTCGAAGTGTCCTCGACAAGCATATCAGCTATTCGGAGACGCTTCCTATCGGATTGTGGTTTCTGCATGATTCCCTGGAGTTGGCCGAAACCCGCGCACTTGATCCATCACGTCCGACCTCCAACCACGCCTGGGGTTCCTCGCTCAAGAACTGCATGGTGTTGAACACGCATCTGGACACTTTGGCGACGCTTGTTCATTGCCTGAACAGAGGGGTGATCCCCGAGGCCGAGGCAGCGTCTTACCTAGACCGCGTCAGGTCGGCTCTTGATGCGCTGCAGGCTGTGCTTGAGCAAAACCGGTCGCTCAGCTGGAAGATCTTCTCTTTCTTTGACAGCAGGTTCCGGGAACTTACCTTTTCGCTGTCTTTCCTTCCAGAATTTCCGAAAAGGAAGGCGCGCGGAGCCTTGAGGCGAACGGTAGTCCGATTGCGGAGACACATTCGTAGCAAGGTGTTCGGGTTCCAGTTCCGCGATGGCTATCTTGAGCGCGACATCAGCCTTTGGGGTACGGGCTTCGAGTATCATATTGTCAATATCTATGATTTGCTGCGTGTGATCTATGAAATGCGGGACAATGTCCATCTCCGCAATGGGACTTGGCCCGTCCAAGACTGGATAGCCATAGTAGACAGCGCGTTGGATTACACTTGCCGTGCGCCCTATTCGATTGAACTGATCGCGAGCACCAAGGAGACCGGCCGCGCCATATATGTGTGCGAGGCCATACTCCTGCGGCTGTCCTTGGACGAAAGTTTCAGGCCGCCCCGATCCTGGGTGAAGACGTATTGTGCGGTCCGGCGCCGCGTGCCCCCATCAGCGGCGATCCTTGGTTACGATCCGTTTGTCGTGAGCAAGAGCAATTTCGAATTGGGAGACATCGAAAAGATGCGGCTTCGCGATGGTCGATTGCTGATCGTGGACATCTCGGCCGAGAAATTCACGCTCCTAGGGAAGGCTGGCGATGAGTAACCCTTCAGACGGGCAGGGACAGGTGATCGTCCGAGGCATTTCGTGGTCCTTTCTATCACGAATGACGACGCAGCTGTTCCAGGTATTCATTGCAGTCATCACAGCAAGATTGCTCTCGCCGGAGGAGTTCGGACTCGTCGGTATGATTCTCATCTTTTCGGGCTTTGCTCAAGTATTGGCAGATATGGGGATCAGCGCCTCGCTCGTGCACCGCCAAGATTTGACCAATTCAGACATATCCACCGGATTTTGGCTGCAGATCATGGTGGGCGGAGCGATAAGCCTGCTCTTCTGGTCGCTCGCGCCGACGATTGCGCATTTCTACGCGTTGCCCGAATTGGAGCCGCTGACGAAGATCATATCGTTGACCTTCATTTTTATGGCGCTCGGCCAGACGCAAGCAGCGTTGGGGCAGCGGGAGTACCGATTTGATCAGATCGGAATTGCCTCAGTGATGGCAACAATCGCCTCCGGGATTGGATGCATCTCGATGGCCTACTCCGGATGGGGTGTCTATTCGCTTGCATGGCAGCCGGTGATCAGTGCGGCGACGTTCACGGTCGCGATATGGTTCATCTCGCCCTGGCGGCCGTCGTTTGCCTTCGAGAGAAGCGCGCTGGGCTTCATGTTCCGCTACGGGGGCTATCTCAGCGGCCATACGATCCTCAATTACTGGCTTCGCAACGGCGACAATCTGGTCATCGGCAAGGCACTCGGAGCCGTCGATCTCGGGCTTTATGGGCGCGCATATACGCTCATGTATCTGCCTCTCAACATGATCGGACTGATCGTGGGGCAGGTGATGTTCCCCGTCCTTTCGAGGCTGCAGGATGATATCGAAAGCTTTCGCGACACGTACACCTATGCGCTGCGCGCCATCGCCTTCGTGCTGTTCCCGTTGATGGGTGCCGTATTCGTATTGTCCGAAGAGATCATCGTCCTGATGTTTGGCGAAGCCTGGGTCGGGGCGGCGCCGGTGCTGAGAATCCTTAGCCTGGTCGGACTCATGCAGTCGATCGTCTTTCCGGTCGGCTGGATTTTCACGGGGCTCGGAAAGACCAAGGAACAGTTTCAGCTCAGCATATTCCTGGCCGTCGTTTTCGTCGTTGCGATGGCTATCGGTGTGAACTACGGAATCCTTGGTGTCGCCAGCGCCTACGCCGCTTGGGCAGCCATTTCGGCAGTGGCGAATCTCAAGATTGCGATGGGGTATATCGAACTGAGCCTTCGCAAGACACTGTTGTTGTTACTTCCGTCGCTTGTTGAGTCAGGCATCGTTATCCTGCTCTCGGAAATGTTACGGCAATATCTGCAGAGCAGATTTCCGCCTTTAGCCCTCGCCGTGATTGTCCTAAGCTTCGGTCTTGTGGCATACGCGGGTATCTGCTTACTGACGCGTAATAAGATATTCTTCGATATGCTAAGATATAGACGCTCGGCCGCGATTAAAGGTTAGACGCGGACGAAGAAAATTCCACTATGTCCATATTTGATTATGGACAGAATTGATGCGCTGCCGCATACTTGCGTCATGCGGACACACTGAATGAGGGAGTTTACTCATGCGTTCGACGTCCCACCTTCTCTCGGTCGGCCTTATCGGGCTGTCCTCAATCTTCTTTATCGGCTTTGATCCGACGGTGGCAGCGGAGCCGACACCGGACCTGAAGAAATTAGAAAGCGATGCGGCCTCGGGTAACAAGGACGCGTTGATGCGGCTCGGCGATCTCTATTCGCGTGGGCCTGTGACTCCGGATGGCGCCAAGGCTCTATCCTTCTACGAAAAGGCCGCGACAGCCGGCAATGGTTATGCCTTCATTCGTATCGGCGAGATCTATCGCGATGGATTGCTCGTCACTACCGATTACAAGAAGGCGATCGAGAACTTCCAAAAGGCGGACGCCGCCAAAGTGCCTGCTGCGAAGATTCGGATCGGTGAAGCCTATATTCGTGGAGAAGGCGTTGCCGTGGATCAGGCGAAAGGCCTTGCGCTGATTGAGCCTCTTGCAGCATCCGGAGACGGGGACGCGCTGATGCGGCTCGGCGATCTCTATTCGCGCGGCCCGCTGACGCCGAATGGTCCCAAGGCCCTGGCATATTATGGGAACGCCGCAATGGCCGGCAACAGCTATGCTTTGATTCGGATCGGTGAGATTTATCGCGATGGAACGCTCGTTCCGGCGGATGCCAAGAAAGCGTTCGGTTATTTCGAGACGGCTGATGCCGCCAAGGTGCCGGCAGCCAAGGTTCGGCTCGGTGAAGCCTATATTCGCGGCCAAGGCGTCGATGTCGATCAAGCCAAGGGTCTCGCGCTGATCGAGCAACTTGCGGCATCCGGTGACAAGGATGCGCTGATGCGACTCGGCGATCTCTATTCGCGCGGACCGCTGACTTTGGATGGCACCAAGGCGCTTGCCTACTACTCGAAGGCGGCCGCGGCGCTCAATAGCTATGCTTTCATCCGCATCGGTGAGATCTATAGCGACGGATCGCTCGTTCCGGCAGATTACAAGAAGGCAGTCCAGAGTTTCGAGCAGGCGGATGCCGCGAAGGTTCCGTTTGCCAAGATTCGGCTCGCTGAAGCCTATATTCGCGGTCAAGGGGTCGCTGTCGACCACGCCAAGGGTCTCGCGCTGCTTGAGCCGCTTGCTAATGCCGGCGACAGGGATGCGTTGATGCGTCTCGGCGATCTCTATTCGCGTGGTCCGCTCACTTTGGATGGTACAAAAGCACTCGAGTATTATGAAAAGGCTGCGTCAGCTGGCAATGACTACGCCTTTGTCCGAATGGGCGAAATCTATCGTGACGGTCAGCTTGTGCCGGCCGACTACGAAAAGTCGTTCGCGAATTTCGAAAAGGCAGATAAGGCAAACGTCTCCGTCGCCAAACTGCGCATAGGCGATGCATATATTCTTGGCCAAGGCGTGAAGGCCGATCGAGCCAAGGGCGTTGCCCTGATCGAAGCGCTGGCCGAAGGGGGCGACAGGGATGCGTTGATGCGGCTCGGCGATCTCTACTCGCGCGGTCCGCTGGCACTGGATGGCCCGAAGTCACTCGGATATTACGAGAAGGCGGCCGCGGCAGGCAATAGTTATGCGCTGATCCGCGTCGGCGAAATCTATCGCGACGGCGTTCTCGTTCCCAAGAATGCGAAGGAAGCCTTCGGATTTTTCGAGAAGGCCGACGCCGCAGACGTGCCTTCTGCCAAGATACGACTAGGTGAAGCCTATGTTCGCGGTGAAGGCGTGGATGCGGATCCAGCCAAGGGTCTTGCGCTGATCGAGCCGCTCGCCGCAGCCGGTGACAGTGACGCTTTGATGCGGCTGGCCGATCTCTATTCGCGCGGCCCTATCGCTCCGGATGGTTCCAAGGCGATTTCGTACTACGAGAAGGCGGCGGCGGCAGGCAACAGCTATGCCTTAGTCCGGATCGGTGAAATCTATCGCGACGGGCTGCTTGTTCCCGCCGACTTTAAGAAGGCATTCGAGAGCTTTGAGAAAGCCGACGCAGCTGGTGTTCCGGTCGCCAAACTGCGCCTGGGGGACGCTTATGCCAAGGGGCAGGGCGTGACTGCCGACACTGCCAAGGCCCTTGAACTCATCAAGCAGGCCGGTTCGACCGAGGCCTATGCGCTCAAATATCTGGGTGATCTCCTTTCGCGGGGCGATTACGTCAAGTCCGATGCAAAGAGTGCAATCGAGACTTATCTTGCGGCTGCGCAGGCCGGTGACAACTGGGCCTATTTTCGACTGGCCGAGATCTATCGGGATGGCCAGATCGTCAAGAAAAATCCGGAACTCGCAATCCAGTATTTCAAAGACGCGGCGAAGCAGGGTAATCCCTATGCCCTGATAGCCTTGGCGCAGGGACACATCGGCAAGCGCTTCGGCCGGCTGTCGAAGCCAGAATGGGGTTTCAAGGAGATCGAAAGGTTAGCATCCAACGGTAATCCTGAAGCCGTTGTCGCTCATGCCTCAATTCTATATTGGGGTCCCAATGGAACGAAGAATAATCCTCCCCGGGCAATCAAGCTGCTCGAGCGTGAATCCGCCAAGGGGAATGTCGAGGCCACTCGCCAATTGATCAGCTTCTATAGAGATGCGCCCGGGGGTAAGATGAAGCGATCCATACCGGCTGCCGAAAAGCTCATCGCTGCCAGACGCGATCAGTTTACGCCGACGCAGTTGATCCGGGAGAAAATTCTGCTTGCCTCGGCCAAGGCAGAGAACACGGCGGGCTATTCGGAGGTGTCGGATTTGCTCTACACCGCGCCTTCGAGCATCCAATTGGAAACGTTGCTGGCGATCAAGAACTCGAACCCCAATGCGTTCGTCTACTTCACACAGAAACAGTTGAAGAAGAGAGGCATTTACAAGGGCAAGACGGACGGCATACTGACAAAGTCGACCATTCGGGCGATCAATGTCGTGTGCCTGCAAAGCGTCTCCGCCGAACGCTGCAAGAAGGGGCCGTTGGATTACGACGCAGCCCGGGTCATTTCGGTGATCGTGGATCCGACGCGCGATGCGGTGGACGCGCCGATGTAAACGGTTTCCTGACCACGCAGATGGGTCAGGAGCGCCTTCAGGTTAGAAATGGGCTTCAAGAAGCCCGTTTCTACCAGGCGAAATCGCTCCAGGTGATTGCGGATTTATTGTCGATGACCAGCACAAGGGTGGCATCGTAAGCGCTGCCGGTTCCATCGGCATCATAATAGAGCTCTCCGGTCTGCCGGTCATAAGCCAGCCGATCCTCGAGCTCGGTGAACTGTGATCCCGCAAACGCTGCCTTGCCCAGGCTACTGTCATCTCCGAGGATGCTGCCGAGGTCGATCACGTCCCTGCCATGCCTGAAATCGGTGATGTGATCCACGCCGTCGCCGATCCCGTCTATGACGAATATGTCTCTCGCCCGACCGCCGGTCAGAACATCGTTGCCGCCCAGCCCTTCAAGGGTGTCCCGGCCGCGACGGCCGATAATCACGTCATCATTATCGCGGCCTGACAGGTCATCAGCGAAGCGTGTGCCTTCTACAAGCCTACCCTCGCCATCGGCATAGGTCTGAAAGCTGTGTGATATGCTGTTGATCTCGAGTTGCCCTTTGCCGCCCGCGACCTCGGAACCGAATTCATACCCGTTGACATAGTCATCAGCAGATACCAGGCCTTTCCGCACCAGGTTATCGATGATGTCCTTCATATCCAGCGTGACTTCGTCGTAGTCTTCAGTGGGAATGAGCGCGATGTACCGCCATGTCTGGAGTGCGCCGCCGTTGAATGAAGCTTCGTTCATGTAGGTGACGATGTCGGCGCGATAGGAGCCATCGCTATAAGTGCCGACCTTTTCTCCGTCTCCGAGATCGCCTTTGTGCGTCCAGACCATCAGTTCAGTCGTGACGGTGGAATCGTTTCCGAGATATTGGTCCCGAAACCAAAGGTCGTAGGTGACATTGAACCTGTCAGTGTCTCCGGAATAGTCGACATCATGGGAAACTTCGAAGGACTTGATGTCTGAGATCAGGCCGCGTACGGCATCAGTTGCATTGGGGTTCGACGAATACCCGACCATGACGGAAGGATATGATCTGACAGGTCCGTCCGGACCCCAATCCCATGTGCAGACGATATTCTGATTGAAGCTGTCGGTGCTGAAGCTGATCGACTGGAAGAAATCGGTCCCGTTGACGAGATCGCCCTTGTTCCAGACGTTGTTCTTTATTCTGTATAGCCCCGACTGCATCCACTCATCGTCGCCATCCAAAGTAATTAGTGCCACCGTAACGCTCCCGGTTCTTCAGGTTGTTTGCAGCGTACGAAAGCGATGGAAAGAAACAGTGCTGGATTTGCTTACAGTTTTAGCGATGTTGTCGATTGGTACACTTGTGTCTCCCTTGGGGGGGGCTATTGCCTTGAAGCGACCGCGGCTTGCCGAAGCGAAGCGAGTTTCTGTCTATCCTATTGAATTGGCCTAGGCTTTTTCGAGTTGGAAACACGCCTATAGCCGGCCCAGCATTGCAGATGAACGGATGCGTTTTCTTCTTGCCCCACTTCACGCAATGATCGACACTTAATGGTAATCCGCGTTGCTCGCGCGGGCTAGGCGCCTGCTTAGATGAAGCCAGATATTCTTCGCAAGAAGGTTGGAATATGACCAGCACAACGATAGCGGAACAGCCTGACTTCGCCCCACTCGTGTCGGTCGTAGTCCCTTGCTACAATCGTATTGTCAAGTTGCGACGCGCCATTGAGTCCGTGTTGCACCAGAC
Organism: Rhizobium sp. LjRoot254; assembly: GCF_964254105.1. Classification (NCBI taxonomy): domain Bacteria; kingdom Pseudomonadati; phylum Pseudomonadota; class Alphaproteobacteria; order Hyphomicrobiales; family Rhizobiaceae; genus Rhizobium; species Rhizobium sp. LjRoot254. The sequence continues at coordinate 1,523,049 of NZ_CAXUSM020000001.1, forward strand.
CGAAACCAACGTCGAGGTTATCGTTGTCGATGATGGATCGACTGAGGATGTTCAAGGTGCGCTTGCGGCAATACAGGACAGCCGGCTCCGTTTTGTGCGGTTCGAGGAAAACGGAGGCGCGGCCAAGGCGAGGAACCGGGGCATGGCTGAAGCGCGTGGCAGGTTCCTCGCGCTACTGGATTCTGACGACTGGTGGCTGCCGAAAAAGCTCGAAATGCAACTGAAGATGGTCGCTGATCGGCCGACGTCTGACACCAACTGGCTGGTTTACAACAAGATCGTGATCAGAACGCTTTGGGGAGATTTTCCCAACCCGTTGCGTGGTTTCGATCCTGATCGGGACGACCTGGCATATTACTTTGTCGTCGAGCGCAATTACATGCAGACCAGCGGGCTGCTCGCGCCGCTGGCATTGTTCAAGAAATACCCCTTCGATGAGCACCTTAAACGCCATCAGGACTTCGATTTGCTGCTGCGAATGCGGGCTGATAACGTTCGCCTTCTCTATTGCGCGGACGAGAACGTCATCTACGACGACACCGAATATGAAGGCCGGATCAGCAAGGCGTACAAGCCCAGGCCTACACTGGATTGGATGAAAAAAGCATCCAAGTCCATGAGCAGACACGTACGTTCTGAACTCTACGTTTATTATCTAGGCGTGAAGATGTTCCGCCATGGTCAGTATTCAGGCGCGCTCTACATTGCCATAGGGGTTTTGCTCTATCCGCCAATGTTTATCGAGTTGTGCTCGAAAATATCTTCCAAATTGCGGTCCTGAGATTTATGCCCTTTTCAACTTGCGTCGAAGCCTGGGAAAATGGTTCTCCGCGAACCAGTCGAGCGTATGCCGAATCCCCGTTTCATAGTCCGTCCGGCACCGCCATCCATTGAGGAGGCGTTCGGCAACGGTGAGGTCGGGACAACGGTTCGTGGGATCCTGTGGAGCCGGCGGACAGTGCACCAATTGTGTGCCTGGAACCAGATCGGCGATATATCGGGCCACGTCGATCACCGAGATCTCGCGGCCATTGCCGATGTTGACCGGGCCGACGTAGTCGAAGTCGGCTTTCCAGAAGAGGCGAGAGAGACCCTCGATGATATCATCGACATAACCCCAACTCCGCGACTGCTCGCCGTCCCCGTATATTGTTAGCGCTTCACCCGATAGTGCTTGCGAAACGAAGTTCGACACTGCCCGACCGTCATCCGGTCGAGTTCTCGGTCCGTAGACGTTGAAAAGCCGCGCGACACGGACGTCCAGCCCATGAACACGGTTGTTCTCGAACAAGAAAGCTTCGGTACAGCGCTTGGATTCGTCGTAAGACGAGCGGGGGCCGGTGCAGTCCACGGAACCGCGATACGATTCCGGTTGCGGCGTGACCAGCGGATCGCCATAAACCTCGGATGTGGATGTGTAGCAGAAGCGGCCGTTTGGCTTGAGCAGTTCTTTCAGGCGAAAAGCACCGATGATGTTGGCGGAGATTGTTCGCGTTGGATCATTTGCATACCAAACCGGAGATGCCGGCGAGGCGAGATGGAGCACTTCGTCGAACAACCGATCGCTCCGGAAGTTCTCGACGTCGGCGTTCGAAATCTTCACCCGCGGGTCGCGGATATACTTTTCGTTGCCGGCGGAGCCGGTCCAGAGATTGTCGACAACGACAATCTGCTCAACATCCTGACGCTTAAGCATCGAATTCACGAGATGCGATCCAAGAAAACCGAGGCCGCCGGACACCAGAACTCTCTTCATCTAACTACCCCTTGAACGAAATACTGGCTTCGAAGGCCTGATTTTCTTTCACCGTTCCGCAATGTGCTGGCGACCGAGCATCAAGACGCCCGTTAATGTCAGCTGGCATTCGTCGTACTAGGCGCATCTACCGACTGCTTTTAGTCAAGAAACCGGAGTCGTTTGTATTAATCCAACTCAGAGCAGGCTCCACTTGGTTAATATTGGGTGTAGCATATAAGAGTTTCCGAAATATTGAAAGTGTTCCGATGTAATTCCCGTCGAACGTGGTAAAGATCGATAATTACACAAGCATCGCGAGCGCGCACATCGAGTGGCGGCTCCGGTGCAGGATAGTTCCCTCTTCGGTTTTGACGCCTCTGTAGCAGGAGCTCGGACGATGCTATGAACTGGCGGGAATGCGCGTTATTGGAAAACAATTGTCGGTTCGGTTGGGGGTAGGGTTTGGCAGAACTGATTGAAGAGCCGTTCGGCGAACCGCTCGTGTCGATCATCATTCCGGCTTACAACGCAGCCGCGTTCATCGTCAGGACGTTGGACAGCGTGCAGGCCCAAACCCACGCCAGTCTGGAAATCATCGTTGTCGACGATGGCTCTACGGACAATACGCGCGATCTGGTCCTGAAGGTAGCTATCGCTGATGCACGCGTTCGCGTGATATCGACCGCCAACCAGGGTGTCGCCGCCGCTCGAAACAAAGGCGTGGCGGAAGCCGCCGGCAGCTATATCGCTTTTGTCGATGCGGACGATCTGTGGCACCCGAGCAAGATCCAGAAGCAACTCGCCTTGCTTCGCTCGTTGCCCGAGGATTGGTGCGGGGTCTATACGCTCTACCATTTCATTGATCTGGAAGATCGGATTATCGGGCGTGGCGGTTCGCGAGCGCCGGGCGGATACATCTATGCCCGGCACATGTCCTATAAATTTATCGGCAACGGAAGCACCCTGCTGCTGAGAAGGGAGGCAATTGACAGCGTCGGCGGATACGACCCCGGCTATGCGGCCGCAAAAATCGGAGGATGCGAGGATCTGGACTATGAACTCAGATTGTTCGCACGGTACAAGGTCGCGGCGGTCGCCGAGCGCCTTGTCGGCTATCGGATGTATGATGGTAACATGTCGTCGGATCATTCCCGCATGGCCAGGTCGATGACGGAGGCTGTGGAGCGCGGAATTCGACTCGGCCCGGCGCTCAGTGACTACGCCAAGGTCAGCGCGCGTGCCTTCGTCCTCGGATACAAGATGATCCAGATGCTGATATCTCGTCGGTTTGGCGCAGCGGCGCGATGTGCGCTGACTTTAACAGTGCAGGCACCACTGGTCCTCCTGTACAGGTTGGCTAGCTACGCCAAACTTGTTTCCGTCAAACGTCGCAAGAGGAAGCAAGCTTCGGCACCGGGGCCACTTTTCCGCGATATGGCCGCCGAACCGGTGCCGCCGCCTCGCGAGCAGTTTTGGGATCGGCGGCGAATGCGATTGCTTGGCGAGGAGGACGCGCGTCTCGAAGCCTCACTGTTTTCTCATTACGCCAGCGATCGCTAGCCAACCGGCAAGGGATCACGCAACAGGCGGCGAACGGCGATCATTGTGCCGCCGGATAGGCCGCGCTAAGACAAGTATCATGCAGCCACCAGGCACGATGTGACGGCGGGACGAAATGCAGCCACAGTTTCAGAATTTTGCGATGATGCGCGTTCTGGCCGCCACGACCGTCATTTTCTCCCATTCCTATCTGATCGCCGATGGAAACGAGAAAGCCGAACCCTTCGTCAGGCTGCTCGGGGAAACCAATATCCTTGGCATCTACGGTGTGTTCGTATTCTTCTTCATCAGCGGCTTCCTCGTCACACGCAGCGCAGCGTCGGGCAGCAGCGTCGTGTCTTTCGCCGTCAAGCGCGTCCTGCGGATCTATCCGGCCTTGATCGTATGCTGTCTGCTCTCGGCGGGCATTCTCGGATCGATCTTCACGTCGCTCAATTTCAGCGACTACTGGAGCTCGCTTCTGCCGTTCCGCTACACTGCAAAAACTGTGATCTTGCCTTTCTCGGGCTGGCAAGTGCCGACTGTATCCTTCCCGCCCTTTGGGCCGCATACGCTTAATGAGGGGATGAACGGATCGCTCTGGACGATCAGCCAGGAACTCTATGCCTATCTGATCGTCGCAATCCTGCTTCTCCTGAGATGGCTGAATTTCAGGATCATTGCCGGGATTGCTGCAATCCTGGCGTTGGTGGGTGTGGTCACCCACTTTACCGGGTCTGCGAATTTGCCGCTGCAGATCGCGGAATTCGTGATCGTCGTCCCGTACTTCTTCGCTGGATCTGTCGTTTACTTCATCCGTGAACGATGGGGACTGAGCGGACGTCTGGCAATCGCGATATGCGCGCTGATCCTGATTTCGGGGTTTGCAGGCTATTTCATGCTTGGTTTTCTTTTCGCCGCCTACCCGGTGCTGTGGTTCGCAACGACGGACAAGATTCAATTGCCGGCTTTGGAGAAGTTTGGTGACATATCTTACGGCCTCTATCTTTACGGGTGGCCATTGCTGCAGGCGACACGAGCGATCTTCGGTAACCACTCGACACCACTGCTGCTATTTCTCGTCGCCTGGCCGACGACGGCGGTGCTCGGCTATCTGTCGTGGCATCTACTCGAAAAGCGCGCACTCGCATTGGCGCCGACAGTGAGCGGAAAGCTTTTGCATGTAGGAAGGGTGTTCCGGCGGGGCAGGACCCCGGAGGTTCCCTAGTTTCAACGAATTGTTGATTCAGTCGGACGTCCCTGAGCGAGTCACGCATGCCATGATGAGAACTGCGTTTCGTGCGTCCTGCCCGCTGTGAAACTCCCTCTTCAGGTCACGCAGGCCCAGGCCATGCAGCATGGCAACTGCAGCAGCCGTGTTTCCGTAGGGCACAATTTCGATGGTGCTGCTCGCAAGATTGGCCGAGAGAAGTTCGCGGACGCCGCCCTCGGTGAAGCGCCAGAGATCCCCTTGATCCAGGCTTGGTATCAGCGCCGGAAAGGAAATGATAAGGGAGCCGCCCGGCCGCAGCAGTGATAGCAGGACGCTCAGGCTGCCCGCGACATCGCGCTGGTACTGAATGACGTCGATCGCGATCACACAATCGAAGAGCCCGCCGCCGGGTGCCTCGAAGTCCTTGTCTAACGCACTGCCGCCGGGGGCAACGCTCACCGACCTGGTGTCTTTCCCGAAACGCCTGGTCTGCGCGGAGTCCCCGAATTCCAGAACGTCGCCGGTAATGTGATCCCCCTGAAGCTGGCAGAAGGCCCTTGCAAAGTATCGATCGATGGCTTGTCCGTTAACGTACTCGATCTCCTGCAGCGGAACGCGACGTTGCAGATAACCCCAGCGCACGAAACCCACACGTGGCGCACGGTCGCGAACGTGGAAGTTCCAGGCTTGAGCAGCAATCAGGATCGGTTGCTTGACCATCTGCTTAAATGCCCACAGATGGCGCCATAGGCGATGAAATTGCGGAGACTGGAATTGCAAGCGTGCATGCCGCAGCGCCCGCACTAGGCGCTTCGAAGGGGGGCTGGCCGATGCGACATACTGTTCCGCGCGTTCGAGCAAACGTCGTTCCGGCTCGCCGCCCTCCGACCAATCCCCGGCTTTGAAGGCTGCTTCGAAACTCAGCGAATACGTATCATCGGGGGCGACGCGATATTTTGCCCAGATCCGGTCGGCCGCATAGATCTTGGCAACAAGAAATGCCTTTACGAAGAAGACCACGTCATCGTGGAGGAACTTGAAATCCGGATCGCATGCTCCCGATCGCTCGAGCAGGGCTCTCCGGAACATCATGGCCGACGGATAGGGGGTCACCTCATCGACGCCGCGCGCCGTTTGGCGCAGGATCACTTCGAGAAGGCGCCGCGCGTCCTGCGGTGTATCAGCCGGAATTCCCAGTGCTGACGTGTATTTCTTCAATGCATCGCGTGGCTTGCCGGTCCAGGAGTACCAGAATTCGACCTTGCCATAGACAATATCGACTTCCGGGTAGGCGGCCATAAGTGCGACCTGCTCGGCGAGTTTTTCCGGCAGCCAGACATCGTCGGCATCCAGCATTGCGATGAATTCGCCCTTCGCTGCCGAAAAGCCAACATTGCGCGCGACGCTTTTGCCTAGGTTGACGCGGCCGGGATGTTCGAGAATGTGAACACGTTCCGGATATCTGGCGGCAAATGCTTCAGTGATCGACCGGCTGTTGTCGGTGGAGCCATCGTCTACCAGCACAAGCTCCCAATTCAACCATGTCTGCGCAGCGACACTTTCGAGAGCGTCGCTGATATAGCGATCCGCGTTATAGAAGATCACGATGCAGGAAACGAGGGGCTGTTCAGCGGGTGCCATCTTGATCATCGCGCTATCCGCCGGCCTGGCTTCGGATTCGTTCGGCAAGGCGCCGGCAACGGCCATAGGTTCCTGTCAGGCCGATCATCGCGCCCACGAACTGTTGCAGCAGCAGGGGTCTCGGCATGTCTGCTGGTTCGCGGCGCAGATCGACCAGTTGCCGGAGCATCGATCTGATCCACCAGTATATGAACTGCCGCGCCTTGTTCCGCATCATGGGATCGGTGTCCCGCATCTTGGTGAGAAAGGCCATGCAGCCCGTTCCCCAACTGCGTCTGATCTGCCGGCGAAGGCCTTCCATGTCGGGCCTGTGCTCGTGCCTGATCAGCATCTGGGGCTCGTAGACAAGCGCGTGGCCGCTTCGAACAATGCTGTAGAGCGCGTCGAGATCACCGCCGCCGGGTAGGGGCGCGCCCATATCAAGCGCGATGTCAAATCCGCCAAGGTCGCGCATGACGTCCACGCGGAAGGCCATGTTGCAGCCGTTGCCGAAAATAGTAGTGCAGGGATAGAGTGGATCGGACGGATGCCGTTCGCGGAAGACGACGGGCAAAAAGCCCTTCCGGAAACCGCCCATCTTCTCAACCGTGATCTGTGCCTCGGTCGCGAGTGCGTAGGGCAGCGTCTGGCCGGTAAAGGCGCCGGCAGCCGGCTCCAGGGCCCAGGCCTGTCGCAGGCCGTTCCACCAATTGACGTCGACCACGGCGTCATCATCGATGAAGGCCAGGATTTCGCCCCTGGATTCTGCAAGGGCCCGGTTGCGCGCGAAATTCAGTCCGATCTGCCCTTCCAGGACGTAGCGCACATTAGGAAAGGACAGGGCGACCTCACGCGTTTCCTGCGTGCGCGATGCATTGTCCACAACAAGTACATCGGGCTGTTCATATCCCTCGGGGAGGGTGAGCCTGGAAATTGACGTCAGGCACCGCGCCAGAAGATCCGGATGATCCTTGGTGCAGATGACGATGGTGATCGAAGGCATGGAGCGCTCGGACTGGGCGCTCACGACAGGCTGTTCCAGACACGCCGTTTCGATATCACGGTTGACCCAGGCCTGTATTTGATCGGCGGTCAATGTGCTACCCGCCGCCACCGGCCCCATCAGAAACCCGACCGGCCGTGGTCCCCGCCTGACATCGATGGCAATGCCCGAGCAATTCTCTGGAAGCGTGAGCGATATGGGTGCTTCGACGTCGAATTCCCGGATAGCGTATTGCATTGCTATCCTTCTCTCGGTGAATCTAGGTGCGTGCCATCCGTTTTCGTTATCGTCCAATCCAGCCGGGGGCGGATCGCGCCGTGCCACGCTTCGAACCAGCCATGTCGGCCGTTCCCGCTATCGAGTAGTTCGCAGCCCATTACCCGTGTGAACTGGTGAACCAGTTCCTCGCCTTCATGTACCTCGAGCGTGAGATAGATTGGCCCATTGTTCATCAGATCGGCAGGAACCACACATCGTTCCTTGTAGAAACCCACGTCGCGGAGCGAACGCTTTTCCCAGCTTCCCACATCAAACAGCAATAGTCCCTCGGCGTTGTGGACCAGCCAGGTGATATCGAGATCCGCTGACGGTACTCCATTCCAGTACTCGACTTCGAAGACGAAAGGTTCGCCGATGGTGATAGGCTCGCTCGGGTCGCCGCCAAGTGGGGTAATCGCCACCCGCCGAAGACGGAGGCGGTCGTCGCCGGGAGCTGTCTGCGCATCATGCCAGATGCGCTCCGACCATCCTTTCATGGACGACGATTGGCGCAGGTAGGCATTGAGAACCTCGTCGGTAGGTCCGTCTTTTGTCAGCCTGCCGTTTTCGAACCACAGCGTTCTCTCGCAAAGAGCTTGCACGGCCGTGAGGTTGTGGCTGACAAAGATCACGGTGCGCCCGCTTCTGGACACCGTCGACATGCGCTCGATGCATTTCTTCTGGAAATTCACATCGCCGACGGCGAGCACCTCATCGACCAGCAGGATCTCGCTTTCGAGGTGAGCGGCAACGGCAAAAGCGAGCCGCATATACATGCCGCTCGAATAATGTTTCACGGGCAGATCGATGAACGACTCGATGCCCGCAAAGGCAACGATCTCGTCGAACTGACGCGCGATGTCAGACTTGCTCATGCCCAGGATGATGCCGTTGAGGAATATGTTGTCGCGGCCGTTCAGTTCCGGATGAAAACCCATGCCGACTTCAAGGAGCGATCCAACTCGGCCTGTGAACGACACGCGTCCCTTGGTGGGCGTGGTAATTCGAGACAATATCTTGAGGAAGGTGCTTTTTCCGGCGCCGTTGTTGCCGACGACGCCAACGATTTCACCGCGTTTGATCGAAACGCTCACATCCGAGAGGGCCCAGATGCCTTTTTCAGCCGCCTGTGCGGGCATCCGGCCGCGGAAAAGCGCTTTGCCCGCATTCGTCAGAGTCTCGGACAGGGTGTTCCAGGACCCCCTGCTATATTGCTTCGACACGGACTCGACCTCGATCGCCGTGTCCACGCCAAGTCCGGGCCTAGATGACATCAGCAAACCGACTCTCCATGCGGCAAAATGTAAGAACCCCTACTGTGAGCATCAGAAAGGCCGAAACTGTGGAAATTGCAATTGCCTGCCATGGGTCGGTCGCTGCTCCCGCCGCCCAATGGAAGCCTTCGAGAACACCGGTCATCGGATTGAGTGCGAGCAGCCAATGAACCGGACCAGGGAACAAACTAAGAGGATAGACTACCGGCGAAGCAAAAAACCAAGCCTGCGCCAGGAAAGGAACGATGTGTTTTACGTCCCTGTAGACCACATTTACCGCGGCCAGGAAAAAGCCGGCGCCGCACGCGGCGACAAATGCAATCAACGTGAGGGGCACGAGCAGGAGTATTCTCCAGTTCGGCTCGACGCCGTACCAGGCAAGAATGACCAGCATCAATACGAAAGAAACCAGGAGATCCACGAGGTTCGACAGGATGATCGCCGAAGGAATTGCAAGACGGGCAAAATAGGTCTTTGAGACAAGATCGGCGTTATTGACCACGCTTGTCGAGGCATTGAGCGCCCCATTGATAAAGAATGTCCAGATAATGAGCCCGGATATGATGAAGGCGGGATAGGGCAGGCCGTCGGACGGAAGGCCGGCAAATCGGCCGAAAATGACGGCGAAGAGCACAAGCGAGACGATAGGCTGAAGCAGAATCCAAGCGACGCCGAGAAATGTTTGGCTATAGCGGACCTTGAGGTCACGCCATGCGAGGAAGAAAACGAGTTCCCGCGAAGCCAGAAGTTCCGTGACTGCAAACGCCGCGGACTTGCCCGCGGGCGTGATAACAATCGTGCCGGGGTCGGAAGGCAGTCGCACCCACGACTCAAAAAAAGACCTGCCGAACGGCATATTTGTTTTCCTATGGCATTCGCCTGACTGGAAGGTACCAAGCAATCCGGTGGCCGTCAAAGGCAGAGGCATTTTACACTGAAATAATCAATGTTTACCTTAATGCCGCGCCCAAGCTTTTCCGAACTGGTTCGACTTGACGATCTGTGCTTACTTATTGAAACGTTGGGACGGCAACGCAACGATGAAAAGCAGTTTGGTCACGAAAAATCGTGAAGACTTGCAACTGGAGACGTGGATGGCAACCGGATCGAAAAGAAGTCTTTTTGCAAGAATCCGGGGGCGATTGATCAGGGAATTCTGGGCGCGCTACATCTCGGTGCTACCTGTCTCGCCCCTGAGCGCCAGTGGTGGCTTTGAGCGCGGAAATCCGATCGACCGGCTGTATATCGAGAGATTTCTTGAGCAGTACAAGGATCGAGTCCGAGGGCGCACCCTGGAGGTCGGCGACGACTCCTATACCAGGACGTTCGGAGGCGACAGGGTGGAGCAAGCTGATGTCCTCGATGTCACAGCTTCCGCAGAGGTGACGATCGTCGGTGATCTAAGCCGTATCGAAACACTGCCAGAGGCGGCCTTCGATTGTATGATCCTCACCCAGGTCATTCAATATATTCACGAGCTTCCCACCGCCGTGCGAACGATCCACCACGCGCTCAAGCCCGGTGGCACCGCTTTGATCACCGTGCCGGCGGTCTCGCACATCGTGGCGGATCACTGGCGCGACCGGTGGCAGTGGCTTTTCACCGCAAACTCGTTGGGCGACCTCTTCGCGCCGACTTTCGGCAAGGAGAATGTCATCGTGCAATCGCACGGCAACTGCTTCGCGGCGACCACATTCTTCTACGGTCTCGCCCAGAAAGACGTCAGCAGGCGCAAGCTGGAGCCGTTCGATCCCAGCTATCCGATCGTTGTGACTATGGCAGTTCGAAAGAGCGGCGGCGATGTCGTCTGAGAGCGCGGGCACCGTCGCAGTGGCCATCGCCTGTTACAATCACGGGCGATTTCTGGCCGAGGCGATCGAGAGTGTGCTCGCCCAGACCTGTCCGGCAAGCGAGATCATTGTCGTCGATGATGGTTCCGCAGACGAAACCGAGGTGGTCGCGAAGAATTATTCGACGGTCACATATGTGTGGCAGGCCAATCAGGGGCTTTCGAGTGCGCGCAACACGGGCCTTCGTCACGCGCGGTCCGACTATATTCTGTTCCTCGATGCCGATGATCTGCTGTTTCCGAACGCGATCGCCGATAGTCGCGCGTGCCTTGAGGCAAATCCCACAGCCGCCTTCGTGTCTGGCGGGCATCAGATGATCGATGCAAAGGGCGTGGAGTTGACCCGCATTCCCACTCGGCTTGACCGGAAGGGATATGCGGGATTGCTGGCGGGCAATCATATCGCAATGCATGCGACAGTGCTCTACAGGCGCCGATTGCTGCTGGACGCCGGAGGCTTCGACGAAAGTCTGCGCGCATGCGAGGATTACGACGTCTACCTTCGCCTTTCCCGCCAATACCCTATTGCCGCCTATGACTCGATCTCGACGAAGTATCGACGTCACGAAAGCAACATGACGGGAAACCCAGCCCATATGCTGCGATACGCAAAGGCGGTTTTGCAAAAACACAGGCCAGCCGCCGGAGGCGATCCAACGCTTGAGAAGGCGTGGAGAACTGGCTGGGATTTCTTCGAGGATTTTTACGGCCGCGAACTTGCCAGGCTCTCGCTCCGTCGCCTTGCCCGACCGTCGACCATGGGGCTTGGACTCAAGGACCTGACGTCCGGATTCGAGGTCGACGATCATTTCGGCCGAAGGCTCGCGATGACCGTGAAGTCGGCTATTTCCTCGAGGGTCAGGCGACTTGCGTCGCGGCGGAGTTCAACGCCTTGAACAGCCACCTTTCAGGAAAGCTCAAGGCCCTTGCCGGTCGCGCATGGCGAAAATTGGGGCTGCCCCAGAGCCAGCGTCCGGCGATCCTGATGTACCACCGTATCGCCATCGCCAGTGGCGACCCGTGGGACCTCTGTGTCTCGCCGGATAATTTCGCGGCACAACTGCAGGCGCTGAAACGACGTCGGCGCGTACTTTCTCTACCGGAGTTTGCCGCGAGACACGCCGACGGAAGCCTGCCCGGCAACGCCGTGGCCATTACCTTCGACGACGGTTATGCCTGCAATGCCGAGATCGCGGCGCCCTTGCTGGTTGAGGCCGGGCTGCCCGCAACGATGTTTCTCTGCACCGGCATGATCGACGCGTCGCGCTGGTTCTGGTGGGATGCGCTCGAGGAAATTGTGATGACCCATGCAGGCAGCACCCTGCAACTCGATGCCGAGACCGAACCAGTGCAACTCGGGCCTATCGATGCGTCCGAGGTTCGTCGCCGGTGGCGCGCATTCATTACACAGCCTACGCCGCGCCAGGCCGCCTATCTTTCGCTCTGGTCCCGCCTGAAGTTCATGAGCGAACCGGATCGCCAGGCGGCGATGATCAGCTTCCATGCGCAATCCGGTGTCTCCGTAGAAGCGCCCGCTGCGGCGCGATCCATGAGCCTCACCCAAGCTCGCGTTCTGGCGGGTCGGCCCGGGATCGAGATCGGCGCCCACACGGTCACACATCCGGCGCTCGGCGAAATTCCGTCGGACGCGCAGCGCCAGGAGATCACCGCCAGCAAAGTTGCGTGCGAAGGCATTATTGGGAGATCGGTCGTATCGTTCGCCTATCCCTATGGCAGTCACACCGCCGAGACGGCTCGTCTCGTACTTGAAGCCGGTTTGATGCAAGCCTGCACCACTATCGCCGAGCCGATATCGACAACTTCGGATCGCTCGACACTGCCGCGTTATCAGGTACTCGACTGGTCCGGCGATGTTCTTGTTCGCAAGCTCGGTCTGTAGGCTCCGGGAAACGCGAATTTAAGTTTCCCATCCACTCTGCGGCCAGCCGACTGTCGATGGTTCCGTTCGATCGCTTGCCATCTCCTTCCCCGACGCCGGCGAGGCGAGATCTGCTTTCATGCTGAACTTCCAGCTACGGCAGGGCGGGGTCGCATGAGATTGTCCCGTGCCTTCATGATCGGGCGCTCCATGCAGTACCAGGACAAAATTGCGATGGTCACGGTGACCGCCGTCACGCACAAGAAGCGCAGTGCTGTTGGCTCCGACTGTGAAGGCAGGTATCGGTAGAGCGCCGCGATCGCCATGACATGGTACAAATAGAGGCCGAAACTGATCCGGCCCAGGAAAACCATGGGTGCCCACTTCAATATATAAAAATCGCGCCCCGAGGCCACGGTGTTGATCAGATGAACCAGCGGATATAGCCCGGCAATCTCCCCCAGGGACCAGACGGACCAGAAGACATGCATGTTGGGGATGTCCAACACTGCGAGCCAGAGGCTCGTCACGAGCAAGCCAATCGAAACCATCCAATTCATCCGGGGGCCTTGAGCGTCCCGGCTTCTCGCAATCGCCAGCAGCGATCCGACCGCGAGTGCGTCCCAGGAAGCGGGGGGCAGCACATGGACCCATAGCACATACGGTCCCATGGCGATGACCACGATCCTATATAGCAATGAAAGTGCTATGAAGCCCCAGCAGAGAGTGCCGTAATGGGTCTTTGGCACAACAAAGATCAACAGGGGCCATAGAAGATAAAACTGCTCCTGGATGCAAAGCGACCACATATGCCCCAGTATCCACGGCTCCCAATTGTTCACCCACGCAAAGAGAAAATTGGTCGTGAATGTCACATGCCAAAGCCAGGTGTCCCGGACATCCGCAACATTGAAATACAGCACTATCGCGAGCATCGAAAAATAGGGAGGAAACGTCCTCAACACTCTGCGGATGTAGAAGGAAAACAAGGCGGTTTGCCGTCTGAAATCGACCTTGTCCCGCGCGCGAATGAGCATCGCCGTGATGAAGAAACCGCTGAGAACGAAAAAGAAACGCACTCCGAGATGGCCGAATGGCAGTTCCAGTGCGTCCAGCCAGCTATGATCGGCGATGATCACCAAAACCGGCAGCGCTCTGAGACCGTCCAGCGCCAGCGATCTCATTTGGTCGCCTCGTCATACCGCCACCCGCGCGCGCTGCCGAAATCGACAGATGTCGATGAATCTGCGGTCACGACAGTGTTGTCATGCAGGCCACCTTTTCCAAAGTTTCCCTTGAAGGTCACGGCAAAACCTCTTCGGTGGCGCGTCGTGACGAGTTCTCCCCTCGAAACAGCGACTTACGGTTGTGTGATTTGGATCTCCTGGACAAATCCCCCACTTTCTTGTTCCAAAAGGTGGACTTTGAAGCAAGACATCAGAAGTTTATCCTATTGCTTCTCATAAGTATAAGGCAAGATAAAAATATGCTAATCTTGCGTCGACTGGTTCTGCCGTCAGCAATGGATTTCGGAATTGAATTCTGCTGCGGGAGTGATTGTAGGTCGCCCCCCAAACTCGAGCCGACACTCAGCATTGATCCCCTTCCTTGACACTGTTTTGGCGCCTCCATATGGTTTCTGAACCAAATGGTCAAAAAACAGGGGATCAATCACATGACCAATGAAATCATGATTTCACGCCGTGCGGTCATTGCTTCAGGCATCGCGCTCGGGGTCAGTACGCTGGCACCGTTCGCGCGGGCGGCGACGCCGCTCAAGGTGGCCGGCATCCATGCGTCACCGGTCGAAAATGCCTGGAATTCCTGTCTTCATGCGGCGCTTCAAGATGCGGCCAAGGAAGGCGTCATCGAGTATGTCTTCTCCGAGGGCGTTTCCGGCACCGACTATCCGCGTGCCATGCGCGAATATGCCGAGCAGGGCAACAAGCTGATCATCGGTGAATCCTATGCGGTTGAAAAGGAAGCGCGCCAGGTGGCGGCGGATTATCCCGACACATCCTTCGTGTTGGGTTCCAGCGGCAACGAGGAAGGCTCGAATTTCGGTGTCTTCGGCACCTGGAACCATGATGGCGCCTATCTCGCCGGCATGCTCGCGGGCAAGATGACCAAATCGAACGTGGTGGGTTCGGTCGGTGCGATCCCGATCCCCGAGGTCAACATGTTGATCAACGCCTTCGCCGAGGGTGTGAAGGCCGTCAACCCGGATGCCAAGCACCTCGTCGCCTTCATCGGTACGTTCTTCGATCCGCCCAAGGCGCGCGAAGCGGGTCTTGCCCAGATCGATGCCGGCGCCGACATTCTGTTCGGCGAGCGTATCGGCACGGCGGACGCCGCAAAGGAGCGCGGCATCAAGTCGGTCGGTTCGCTGATCGATTATTCGCCGCGTTACCCGGACACCGTTTTCGCGAACGCGCTGTGGGGTTTCCGCCCGATCCTGAACGCGGCCATCGCCGACGCGCAGGCCGGCAAGCCGGTCGGCAAGAATTACACGCCGTTCGGCCTGATGAAGGAAGGCGGCAGCGACATCGCTTACGTCAAGGGCGTGGCACCGGCCGATGCGGAAGCCGCGATGGAGGCCAAGCGCGCCGAAATCAAGGCCGGTACATTCGAGGTTCCCAGGAACATGGAAGAGCCGAAGTAATTCGGCCCTGTCATGATCCAAGATGCCACTGCGCTTGCCGGGGCGATCAGAGGGGGAACCTCAAGCGCAGCCGATGCGATGCAGGCCTCCCTCGATGCCGCTGCCCTGCATGAAGCCCTGGGTGCGATTGCCCATCTCGACTCCGGGATGGGCATAGCCACCGCGCGGGCAATGGATGACGAGCGCAAAGCCGATCCCGGGCGTTTTGCCAGCCGGACCTTCGGCGGCGTGCCGACGCTGGCGAAGGATCTCGGCGGGCCGTTTACGGGTCTGCCGGTCACGGCGGGATCACGGTTGTTCAAGCGGACAGGCGGCGAGGAGGATTCCGATCTGGCGCGCCGCTTCCGTGATGCCGGCTTCTGCCTGTTCGGGTTGACGACGAGCCCGGAATTCGGCCTGTCGCTGGCGAGCGAGCCGGCAATCGGTCCCATCTGCCGCAATCCGCTTGATCCCACGTTGACGGCGGGTGGCTCGTCTGGTGGTGCAGCGGCGGCCGTCGGTGCAGGTATCGTCTCAATCGCACATGCAACGGATGCCGGCGGATCGATCCGCGTGCCTGCGGCTTGCTGCGGGTTGGTAGGTCTCAAGCCCAGCCGTGGCGCGATGCCTGCGGGGCCATCCTTCGGCAATCATCTCGGCGGCATCGCCAGCGAACTGGCGGTGACGCGATCGGTTCGCGATACGGCTGCCGTTTTCGACGCGCTGAGCGGACAGGTGCGCGGCCCCTTTGCCGACGTTGCGTTGATGCCGCCGAATGGCCGAAAGCTGAGGATCGGCGTGCTTACCGAGACTGGTGCAGCCTATCCGACATCGAGCGAGCGAAGTGGAGCAGTGGAGGCCGCTGCAAAGAGCTTCGAAATGGCGGGGCACGTGATCGTGCCGCTGGCATGGGCGGATCTCGAAAGCGTGGTGCTGGCCAGCGGCAAGGTCTTCGCCGACATCGTTTCGGTCAACCTCGCGGCCTTGGTGGATTCGCTCGGGCTCGATATAGTCCGGGCCGAGACTCTCACACAGGCATTCGTGATGCGCGGACGAGATATGACCGGCACATCGCTCTGGGACGCGCTGAATGCGGCCGTGCTGGTCAGCCGCGACCTGTGGCAGTTGTTCGATCGCGTCGACGTCATCCTCACGCCCATGCTGTCCTCGGCGCCGCTGCCGATAGGCTCGTTCCCATCCGACCACGGAGATGTGGACCTGCATCTCGAGCGCATGACGGCCTTTGCGCCGCTCGCGGCGCTTGCCAATATTTCAGGATTTCCAGCTGTCACGCTGCCGTTCGGATCGGACGCGGACGGGCTGCCGGTGCCCATCCAGATCATGGCGCCCATGAGCCACGAGCCGTTGCTTATCGCGCTCGCCGAAAGGCTGGAGACGGAAGGGCGCTGGCAGCACAGGTTCCCAGTCGCGGGGCTTGCCGCATGAGCACACCGGTTCTCGAAATTTCAGGCGTCAGCAAGCGGTTCGGCGACAATCTTGCCAACAATGATATTTCCATGTCGCTTGCCAAGGGCGAGATCGTCGCGCTGCTCGGCGAAAACGGTGCCGGCAAGACGACGCTGATGAGCATCCTGTTCGGCCATTATGTGCCGGATGCAGGGCGTGTCCTGGTCGACGGTGAGGAACTGCCGCCGGGCCGGCCGCGCGCGGCGATCGGCGCCGGCGTCGGCATGGTGCACCAGCATTTCTCGCTGGCGCCCAATCTTACTGTGCTCGAGAATGTGATGACCGGCACCGAAAAACTCTGGAAACTGCGCTCTGGCACCTCGGCGGCCAGGAGGAAACTCACCGGCATTGCCGAACGCTTCGGCCTCAAGGTTGATCCGGACACACGGCTCGGCGATCTCTCAGTCGGCGAGCAGCAGCGCGTCGAAATCCTGAAGGCGCTCTACAACGATGCCCGCATCCTGATCCTCGATGAGCCGACGGCGGTGCTGACCAATATCGAAGCCGAGCGCCTGTTTACGACGCTCAAGGAGATGGCGCGGCGGGGCCTGTCGCTGATCTTCATCTCGCATAAGCTCGACGAGGTCATGGCCGCTGCCGATCGCATAGTTGTGCTGCGCGGCGGCAGGATGGTGGCTGAGCGAAAGGCAGCCGAGACCAGCAAGGCCGAGCTTGCTGAACTGATGGTCGGGCATCGGGTAACCCGCCCGGTGCGGGAGCCGTCGACGCCAGGTGCGGTCGTACTGGAAGCAGCCGATGTCGGCCTACGGATCGGCGGCGTGGAGCGGCTGAAGAATGTCAGCTTCCAGCTTCGCGAGGGCGAAGTGCTGGGTATCATCGGCGTTTCGGGAAATGGCCAGGCGCCGCTCGCGCAACTGTTGTCGGGCACGTTGGCCCGGAGTTCGGGCGAACTGATGCTCTACGGCAATCCCATCGGCAATCTCGACGTGGCGGAGGTCGTGGAGGCCGGTATCGGCCGCATTCCCGAGGATCGCAACGGCGAAGGCGCGATCGGCGAGATGGCGATCTGGGAGAATGTCGTGCTCGAACGGTTGGCCGCCTATTCCAGCAACGGGCTGGTGGATCGAAGAGCGGGCATGGCTTTTGCCAAGGAGATCATCGATCAGTTCGACGTGCGCGGCGGCAATCCCGCGAGCCGTACGCGTTTGCTCTCGGGCGGCAACATGCAGAAGCTGATCCTTGGTCGCAACCTGTCACAGCGTCCGCGCATCCTGATCGCCGCCCAGCCGGCGCGTGGGCTCGACGAAGGCGCGGTTGCGGCGGTCCACGCGCGCATTCTCGAAGCACGGCGGCAAGGCACCGCCGTGCTGCTGATCTCGGAGGATCTCGATGAGGTGATCTCGCTCGCCGACCGCATCCAGGCGATCGTCGGCGGCAGGCTGTCGCCGCCGGTCTATGCCGAACACGCCGATGCCCGCCGGCTTGGCCTGATGATGTCGGGCGACTGGAGCCACGCGACGGAGGCCGCCCATGCGCCTTGAACGTCGCGAGCAGCGGCCGCTCTGGCTGATGATCGGCGCCCCGGTCCTCGCCATCATTGCCGCTCTCGCACTGTCCGGCATATTGATCGCCATCGCCGGCGCGCCGGTGTTCGAAGCGTATCGGCGTATCCTGACCGGCGCCTTCGGGTCGCGGCTGTCGGCGACCGAGACGCTGACCCGTGCCACGCCGCTCATGCTCACGGGCCTCGCGGCGGCGGTCGCTTTCCGGGCGCGGCTGTGGAATATCGGGGCCGAGGGCCAATTCTATCTCGGAGCGATCGCGGTCGCTGCTTTCGGTTCCAAGTTGCTCGCTGGCTTGCCCGGGCCGATCCTGATCCCTCTGCTTCTGGTGATCGGCGCAATGGCGGGCATGGTGCTGATCCTGATCCCGCTCTGGCTGCGCCTGCGTTTTTCGGTCGATGAGGTCGTGACCAGCCTGCTGATGAACTTCATCGCCGTGCTTTTCGTCTCGATGCTGATCGATGGCGTGCTGAAAGACCCGCTGGCCTTCGGCTGGCCACAATCGCAACCGGTGGCCGATCACGCGATGCTGCCGAAGCTGATCGCGCGATCGCGCCTGCATATCGGCCTCGCCATCGCCGTGGTGCTGGCCGTCGTCGTCTATCTGATCCAGTCGCGGACCGTGTTCGGCATGCAATCGCGTGCGGCGGGTCTCAATCCGCAGGGTGCCGTGTTTGCCGGCGTGCCGCTGGGACCGACGCTGGTCAAGGTTGCCTGCCTGTCGGGCGGACTTGCCGGTCTCGCGGGTGCCATCGAGGTCATGGGCGTCAAAGGCTATGTCACGACCGATCTTTCGCCCGGCTTCGGCTATGCCGGCATCGTCGTTGCCATGCTCGCCAATCTCAACCCGATCGGCGTGGTGTTTGCCGCGCTCTTCACCGCCATCATGTTCGTCGGTGCCGATGGCATGAGCCGCAGCCTCGGCATCCCCACCTATATCGCCGACGTCACCGTGGCGCTTTCGTTGCTGACCATGCTGGTGGCGCTGTTCTTCACGCAATACAGGATCCGCCGATGAGCGTGTTGTTCGACATTCTCGCATCCGCCGGGCTCTGGGCCGCGATCCTCAGGATTGCCACGCCGCTGATCTTCGGCACGCTCGGCGCGCTGCTCTGCGAACGGGCCGGGGTGCTCAATCTCGGCATCGAGGGGATCATGACTTTTGGCGCGATGATCGGCTGGCTCTCGGTGTATCATGGCGCCGATCTCTGGACCGGACTGCTGGTGGCGGCGATCGCCGGCGGCGTTTTCGGCGTGCTGCATTCGGTGCTGACCGTGACGCTCGGTCTTTCCCAGCACGTGGCGGGGCTGGGCGTGACGCTGTTTGCCTCAAGCTTCAGCTATTATGTCTTCCGGTTGATCGTGCCGGTCGCGGGCACGCCGCCGACGATCGTGCCATTCCAGCCGATCGATATTCCGTTCCTGTCGTCGCTGCCGTTCCTCGGCCCGGCGCTCTTCACCCAGACCGCGCCAACTTATCTGGCAATCCTGATGGCGCTGGTCCTCGCCTACATCATCTTTCGCACACCGATCGGACTTGCCATCCGCATGACCGGCGAGAACCCGCATGCGGCGGAAGCACAGGGCGTCAACCCGATGAAGGTGCGCTATGGCGCGGTGATTGTGGGCAGCGCGCTGATGGCGGTGGGCGGAGCATTCCTGACGCTCTCGGCCTTCAACAGCTTCTTCCCGACCATGGTGCAGGGGCGCGGCTGGATCTGCATCGCACTTGTCGTCTTCGCATCCTGGCGGCCGGGCAGGGCGCTGTTCGGAGCGCTGCTCTTCGCCTTCTTCGACGCCTTCCAGCTCAGGCTGCAAACGGCTGTTGAAGGCGTGCCCTACCAGATATTCCTGATGACGCCCTACATCCTGTCCATTGCAGCACTCGCCGTCATGGCGCGGCGTGCCCGCGTACCACAGGCGCTGATGCATCCCTACCGGCGCGGCGAACGATAATCCTGAGGAGACTTCCATGTTCGACCTGATCATCCGCGACGCAAATCTTCCCGATGGCCGGATGGGCATGGATATCGGCATATCAGGCGGCAAGATCGCAGCAATCGAGAAGTCCATCGCAGCAGACGCCGGCGAGGAAATCAGCGCCACTGGCCGGCTCGTCACACCGCCTTTCGTCGATCCGCATTTCCACATGGATGCGACCTTGTCGCTCGGCCTGCCGCGGATGAATGTCTCGGGCACGCTGCTGGAAGGCATCGCGCTATGGGGCGAACTTCGGCCGATCGTGACGAAAGAGGAACTGGTCGAGCGCGCGCTGCGCTATTGCGATCTCGCCGTCACGCAAGGCCTGCTCTTCATCCGAAGCCATGTCGATACCTCTGATCCGAAACTGGTGACGGTCGAGGCGATGATCGAGGTTCGCGAACGGGTGAAGCCCTATATCGACCTGCAACTCGTGGCCTTTCCGCAGGATGGCTACTATCGCGCGGCGGACGGTATCTCGTCCCTTAACCGAGCGCTCGACATGGGCATCGATATCGTCGGTGGCATCCCGCATTTCGAGCGCACGATGGGCGAGGGCACTGCCTCGGTCGAAGCACTCTGCCGCATCGCCGCCGAGCGCGGTCTGCCGGTCGATATGCATTGCGACGAGACCGACGATCCGCTGTCGCGCCATATCGAGACGCTTGCCACCGAGACCATCCGCTTTGGGTTGCAGGGCCGGGTGGCCGGCTCGCATCTCACCTCGATGCATTCGATGGACAATTATTATGTCTCCAAGCTCATTCCGCTGATGGCGGAAGCGCGCATCAATGTCATCCCCAATCCGCTGATCAACATCATGTTGCAGGGCCGGCACGACACCTATCCCAAGCGGCGCGGCATGACGCGGGTGCGTGAACTGATGGACGCCGGGCTCAATGTGTCCTTCGGGCACGATTGCGTGATGGACCCCTGGTATTCGATGGGCTCCGGCGACATGCTGGAGGTCGGCCACATGGCGATCCATGTCGCGCAAATGGCCGGCATCGAGGACAAGAAGAAGATTTTCGACGCGCTGACGGTCAATTCCGCCAAGACCATGGGCCTTGAGGGTTACGGCCTGGAAAAGGGCTGCAACGCCGATCTCGTCATCCTCCAGGCGTCCGATGTGATCGAAGCGCTGAGGTTGAAACCGACCCGGCTGGCGGTCGTCAAGGCTGGTAAGGTCATCGCCAGATCCGCGCCACGCATCGGCGAACTCTTCCTCGACGGCCGGCCGAGAAGCATAGATGGCGGGCTGGATTATATTCCGATCAAGGCCTGATGCAGGGCGTTATCGCGCGGTGGACGTCGTTGCCAGCCGCCGGACAGCCTCAGCTTCGTCCATCTCATAGCTATAGTCTTCCAGCATTTCGAGCGCCCGTTCGATCGCCTCGACCTGCTTTTTGGCTTCCTGCACGGCCTTGGCGATCGCTTCTATCCGCGCCTTGAGCATGTAGCCCAGAATATCGGTTGCCGGTCGCGTCCCCAACCGGTCGAGATGCCGGCCGACCCGGGCACCGTGGCTCTCCATCTCCGCTGCATGGAAGCGGGCCTTGCGGATATCGTTCAAAAGCGTTGCGCGCATTCGCTCGAGCGGATCGAAGGTGCCGGGCTCGCGCTCGTCGAGCACGATATCGTTGACCAGTTTCTCAATCACCATCAGGCCCTGGAGATCGCGGGGGTCAGCGAGTTCGGGATCATAGCCGGTGGCATCGAAAACCTTGCGGCGCAGCGGGTCGAGCAACAGGTCCTGCGCCTTCCGGGCCAGCACGAATGCATCGGCATCGCCACCGGAATCGGGGTGCGCCGACTTCGCAAGGCGCCGGTAGGCGGCCTTGATCGCCACATCATCCGCATCGCGGCTTACGCCTAGAGTGTCATAGGGATCAATCATGCCTCCATGTAACCCCGGAGGGAATCGTTGTCCACAGATGCCCCCCGATCTCGATAAGGTCGCCGGCTGAGAGCCCCGAGGCTCTAGATTATCCTCGCAGGTCCTGAATGCCGAGTTCTTCCCACATCCATTGAAAGCTGTAGCTCGCCATGGGATCGCTTGGATTCGGCCGCTTGGCAGTCTGATTTTCGAGGTATTTGAGCCATTCGACGACTTTTTTCCGGCCGTTGGGCGTCTTGACGGCCTGGCGCGGCGTCTTGTTTCCGAGCATCCCGACTTGCTGGTCGAGCGTTTCCCGATAGTGCTGGTCCATGAACTCACGGGCGATCTGCTCGGCGACTTCTGGCGGGACAACGGAAGTCGCCAGTTCCGCCTCTTGCTCAGGTCCATCGGCCATCATCTGCTCGACCGTACGGATCTCGGTGAGCGGCGTGCGAACCAGATCAGCGAGGGACTGCTGAATAATGGCCGTTCCCCTCTCCGCGCGAGCAGCAGAGTTGACCGAAAGATGCAGGAAACGGCCGTTCAATTCGATATTGCCCAGCACACGAAAGCCATCGTCCATCACGCTGTCAAGGGAAAGTCCGCAGGCCTGTTTTGCCTTTCCGCCACCTTTCTGCTCGTCTTCCAGCCAGTTCCAGAACTTTGCGTTTTCCGCGCGCAGTGCCGGTATTGCATCGAGCCGGCCAGCCACGTCTTTCTGCGTGACGCCAGACGCCAGGGGAAAACGGACTTCATGGAAGACGATCTCGTCACCGTCGGCATTCTGGAGGGCCGCTAAATCCACATTCATGGCCCGATCCAGGGTATCGAACAGCCATGACAGCGTGAACATCGGCGCGGCGGCTCGCAGTTCCTCATCGGTCGGCACCGGCAGCTTTTTCGAGTTCTTCTTTGCGAAAACGGCGCGTAAGCCATCGAACAGGTTTTCCGACGCCTGCAGGGTAAAGGGCAACAGGCCGCCGGCAAAGGTATTCTTGCCCAGCACGGGCACGATGCGTGCGGCAACGCGGTCCCATTGTTTCAGCGTCTTCGTAGCGGTTCCCTCGCTCACGAGCACGGGGGCGCCCCCACGAAGGAGATCGCGGGCCAACAGGGATTTTCCCGGCACGACCTCGCTGACTTCATAGAGGCTCATGACCGAGGAGCGGAGGGCCTTCATATAGGCTTTCGCCTGTGCGCCCTCCCGCCAGCCGCGCCGCTTGAGATATTCGTCGACCATATTGCCCTCGACCTCGAAATCCTGGGATAGGAAATCCTCGAAAGCGCAGCCCCAAAGCGTCATCGCCCAATCATCGCCGAGCAGTTCGGCAAGGTCATCGAACTCCATCTCGTCCGGATCAAGAACCGGTCCGAAATGATCGTCGAAAACCTCTTCGAAGCAATCGCGCCACTGGTCACGCGCGAGGAACTTCATCAGGCCTTTGAGGTCGTGGCTGGTGGGCATGGTCTTCCCCGTTCGTTGCCGGCAGTCCGCGATAATTCTCGTTGTCGTCGGTCGGCGCGTTTCGTGGAGCTGCACCATTCTGGCTGCGAATCTGATCATGCAGGGTGCCCAGCCTTGCATAATTCTCTTTCCAATTGCTTCTGTATGGCAAGCGGTTTTTGAATGAAGTGATGAATGCACGACACGCAACCACTCGTCACGCCGGCCGATAGACCCGGTTCGCCGTGTCGTGGAAGACGTCCACCACCGCCTTCGGGCCGTACTTCTCGACGGCTGCCGTGTGCGCCGAGAGGACGGCGGCATAGGTCGTCCAGAGCTTCTCGATCGGGAAGTTAGAGCCGAACATCAGGCGGTGGCTTCCGAGGATTTCAATGCCGCCATCGACGACAAGTGCGATAAACGCCGGGTCGTTCTTATGGCCGAAGGTGCCGAGGCCTGAAAGCTTGGCGGAGAGGTTTGGCAGATTGGCAAAATGAGCCAGGCCCTCTTTCCACGCTGCTACCGTCTCGGGGCGGTTGTCGGTCAGCATGCCGCAATGGGTGAGGATGAAATCAGTCTTCCGGTTCTCGGTGACAAGTTCGGCGC
Source organism: Rhizobium sp. LjRoot254 (assembly GCF_964254105.1). Lineage (NCBI taxonomy): Bacteria > Pseudomonadati > Pseudomonadota > Alphaproteobacteria > Hyphomicrobiales > Rhizobiaceae > Rhizobium > Rhizobium sp. LjRoot254. The sequence continues at coordinate 1,546,962 of NZ_CAXUSM020000001.1, forward strand.
CCGCCTGCATTTGCGCCGGGAAAAGCTGCAGGTCGAAGGAATAGCCGTAGTCCTTGAGGCGTGAAACGTTACGGCGGACGGCCGGATCGAGCACCTGGGCCGGGTTCGGCGCGAAGCGATATTCCGGCGCGTCGTGCCAGTGAAGCTGCATGCGCACGCCGCGCACCAGCGGGTAGGCCTTGAGCCGGTCGAGTTGCGGGCGCACATCTTCCACCGTCATATCAGCATAGCCGACGATTGCATGCGGCCAGCCGGTCTCGGCGGCTGTCTCGCTCACCCAGGCGACCTCCTTCTCGAAATCGGTCTTGGCCCAATTGGTCTGCACATAGACGGCCTTGGCGACATCAAGTCCTTCGAGTTCGCCACGATATTCCGCGACCGGGTAATCGCGGCGGATCGGCTCGTAGGGTCCGAAGATGCGCGGCACCATCGGCCCATTCAGCCAGGGAAGATCATCTCGGCGCCAGATGTGGAAGTGGGAGTCAATGACTGAGGGCATGGGCTTTCTCCTTCCAGACGGCTGAGGCGCGGGGCGCCGGCCGGTCGAGGGTGAGCATGAAGCGGGCGATGGCATGAGCCGAGGAGCCATCGACCAGATCGTCGAGCCAGGGAAGCACGGCGGCAAGCGCCGCAGTTTCCGGCCGGAACCTGGCATCGCCGGCAAGCGGCGTCGCCAGCGAAAGCCGATGAGAAAGATGCGACAGCCGGCGTACCGCGCTTTCGAAATCCGCATGCCCGCCGCGTTCGAGGCCATCGGAAGCGATCATGACGAGGGCGCCGCGCGCCATGGCCGCAAATCGAGGGATTGCGAGGAATGCCTTGAGGGCGGGGCCAATGCGCGTACCGCCGTTCCAATCATCGACGGCGGCTGCGGCACGGGCAAGCGCGACGGTCTTGTCCTGCACCCGAAGCGCTGTCGTGATGCGGCTCAGCCGCGTGCCGATGGTGAAGACCTCGGTACGGGGAATTGCCTGTATCGTGGCATGGGCAAGCGCCAGGAGTTCGTCGGTGTGGGCGCTCATCGAGCCGGATATGTCGATGAAGATCAACGGGCGGCGCACCACCTCCTGCCGGCGGCGCAGGCGCGGTGCGGCGAGGTCGCCTTCGGCACGGACGATATCGCGAAGCGAGCGGCGGAGATCGATCGCGCCATTCGAGTGGACGCGAAGCTGCCGGAAGGAATGCCGGTGGGGCAGGGCATCGGCAAGGGCACGCCGGAATGCGCCGAGGCCGACCTCGTTTTGATCGAAATCGCGGGTCGAAAGGCGTTCGAGCGCTGATGCCTTTGCGCCTCCTTGTTCATGCTCAAGCGGAGTTTCGCCCTGGGGCTCGTTACCACCGCGGTCGTTGACGGCGGTCTCGTCCTCCAACGAATCCGCCAGAGCGTCGGCCTTCACTTCGCCGAAGAAGATGGCGCGGAAGAGGGCTTCGAACGCGCCCATTCGCTCGATTGGCGGCGCCAGCGTGGCGATAGCCGCATGGCGAATGTGCTCCATGCCGCGAGGCCGGAGCAGGGTGATGGCGGAGAGGAATGTCTCGGTTTGGTCAGGCGAGACGGCAAAGCCGTGGCGGCGGAGTGCATGGACGAAATCGAGGAAGGGAGTGCATTGGCGCGGCAGAGATGTCGTTGCCGAAGCGGCTTGCTCCCTCTTCTCCCCTGGGGGAGAAGGTGGCGCGAATGCGCCGGATGAGGGGTTGCGCGAAGCGCCCTGCGCCAAGGGGAACCCCTCATCGCCTCGCATACGCTCGGCACTTCTCCCCAGGGGGAGAAGAGGGAGATCGTCGCGTCCGCCCGTCATCACGCCAGCACCTCATCCAGAATGCGCGGCAACTCGCCACGCATCAGGGCCAGGTCCTCTTCGTCCTTGATCAGTACGCCGATGGCCCGGCGGAATGCTTCCGGCCATGGACTGCCGCCTTTTTCCAGCACCGTGGCGGCATTGGCCCATTCGACCGTTTCCGAAATGCCGGGTGGCTTGGCGAGCGGCCGCGCGCGGATGGCGCTGACCGCCCTTGCGACGGCCTCCGCCGTTGCCGCGGCGACGCCCGGCGCGCGGGCCGCGATGATAGCTGCTTCGCGGCCGGGATCCGGATAGGCAATCCAGTGGTAGACGCAGCGCCGCCTGAGCGCCTCGGCGAGTTCGCGGGTGCGGTTCGACGTGAGGATGACCACGGGCGGCTGGCTGGCGCTGACCGTGCCGCGCTCGGGGATCGAGATCTGGAAATCCGAGAGATATTCGAGGAGCAGCGCCTCGAATTCGTGATCGGAGCGGTCGATCTCGTCAACCAGAAGCACTGTGTGTTCGGGATTGCGGAGCGAACGGAGCAGGGGGCGTTCGATCAGGAAACGGTCGTCGTAGATATCGATATCCGCCTTGTCGGCTTGGCGGATGGCCAGAAGCTGGCGCTGGTAATTCCACTCATAAAGCGCGTGCTGGGCATCGACGCCCTCATAGCATTGCAGACGGATGAGGTCGCGCCCAAGGATTTGGGCGACAGCCTTGGCGGCTTCGGTCTTTCCGACGCCGGGCATGCCTTCGATCAGTAGCGGTTTGCCGAGCCTGATCGCCAGAAAGACTGCAGTTGCGAGCGGCTCGTCGGCGATGTAGCGGCAGGCCGTGAAATGCTCGGTCAACGTTTCGGGCGAGGCGAAGATATCGGAGGCCGATGGCTTATTCATTATCGTTCTCAATGGCTTGCGCGGCTTTGCTGAAGCGCGCGCAGAATTCGCTCCGGCGTGATCGGCAAGGTATCGACTCTCACGCCCACCGCATCGAATATCGCATTGGCAATGGCGGGAATCTGCGGGTTGGCGCACATCTCGCCGGGGCCTTTGGCGCCATAGGGTCCGTCCGCCGCCGGGCGTTCCAGTACCACAATTTCCGTGTCCGCCAGATCGCCGGGGCCGGGCATCAGATATTCGTTGAAGTCCCGCCCGCCATGCTCGCGGCTCGGATAATAGGGCTCGGTCGTTTCATAGAGCGCATGGCTCATGCCCATCCAGGACCCGCCAACCAGCTGCTGTTCGACCATCTTGGGGTTCAGCGCCCGGCCGATCTCGAAGACGTTCTTGATCGAGAGAACCGTCACTTCACCGGTCTCATCATCGACCTCGACGTCGGCGACGGTGCAGGCATGCGCATAGCAGGTCGAGGGCTTCATGGCGCCCGTCTCCATATCGGGATAGGAGCGGGGGACCAGGAACATGCCGCGTCCGGAGATCGAACGGCCGCGCTTGAAATGCGCGACAAGCGCGGTGTCGAAGATCGAGATCGACCGCTGCGGAGCGCCCTTGACATGGATGTTGCCCAGGCCATCGGTGTCGAGGTCGATAGCGTCCGTCTCCAGTTCCTCGGCTGCGACTTCCAGCATCACCTGCCGCGCCTCCTTGGCTGCCTGGATCACCGCATTGCCGGCGCGGTGCGTTCCGCGCGAGGCGAATGTGCCCATGCAATGCGGGCCGGTGTCGGTATCGGCGGTGTCGATGATGACGCGATCGACCGGCACGCCGATCGTCTCCGCACAGATCTGGCTCATGATCTGCTTCAGGCCCTGGCCGAGATCGACCGAGGAGAGCGAGACCATGAAATTGCCCGTCGGTGTCGAATGCACCAGTGCCTGGGTCGGATCGCCACCGAGATTCATGCCGGTGGGATAATTGACGGCCGAGACACCGCGGCCTTTCTTGATGACCATTGTTCAGCCCTCCCGCTTCATGGACGACATGGCGAAATATTTGTCCGCGAGCGGCCAGTTGGAAATGCGTGCCGCTTCCTGCATGCATTCGATCAGCGCGGCCCCCTCGGTCGGCTGTCTATGTGCCTTCATGTCGCCGTCGCGATAGGCATTGATGAAGCGGAATTCGAGCGGATCCATGCCGACGAGCCGCGCCAGCTTGTCCATCTGCACTTCGAGGGCGAAATCGCCGATCGTGACGCCGAAGCCGCGCATGGCGCTCGATGGCGTCCGGTTGGTGTAGACACAATAGCTATCGACGAACACATTCGGCACCGTATAGGGGCCAGGGAAGTGCGCGGCGGATTTTTGCGCGCCATAGGGCGAATGGCGGGAATAGGCGCCGGCATCGATAAAGGCCTTCACATAGCGGGCGACGATCCGGCCATCGTTCATCACGCCGTCCTTGATGACGAGCTTTTCGGCTGCGCGCGGCGAGGAGACCTGCATCTCCTCCTCGCGGCTATAGATGAAGGAGACGGGCCGGCCGGTGAGCTTGGCGCCGAGAATGGCGATCGGCTCGACGGTGACGTCCACCTTGCCGCCGAAGCCGCCGCCGACGGTGCCGCCGACCATGTGCAACTTGGCACCATCCATCTCAAGGATGATCGATGTGTTGTCGAGCGTGAAGAACATCGCTTGGGTATTGGTGTAGCAGGTGAAACGTCCATTGCCCTCGGGCATGACGATGCAGCCCGTTGTCTCGGTCGGCGCGTGCTCGATCGGGCCGGAGGAATAGGTCTGTTCCAGAATGTGATCGGCCTGGGCGAAGCCGGCATCGACATCGCCGAAGCGCACCTTGCGACATTCGCCGCTGTCGTAGTTATAGTAATTCTGGCCGTGATATTCGTTGACGACAGGCGCGCCGGGCTTCAGCGCATCGTCGATGCTCAGCACCGGTTGCAGCACCTCGTAGTCTACCCTGACCTTGGCCACCGCCTCGTTGGCGGCACGCTCGCTGTCGGCGAGGATCGCGACGATCGCTTCTCCCTTCCAGCGCACCTTGTCGGTCGCCAGTACGGTCTCGTCCTCCGGGCCGACCTGGATGAGGGTGAGGATGGTGTAGACATTGTGCGGCACGTCGGCGGCGGTCAGAATGCGGACGACGCCGGGATGTTTCTCCGCTTCGGAAAAATCGATGCCTCGAATGCGGGCATGGTGATGCGGGCTGCGCACCATTTTCAGATGCAGCAGGCCGGGGAAATTTCGGTCGGCGAAATAGGTCGTCGTGCCGGTTACGTGCCCCAGCGCATCGACCCTGAGGCTCGGCTTGCCGATCTCGTTCAGGTCATCCTTGCGCTGGTCGGCGAAGTAGGATTTGCGGACTTCCATGATCTCCCCCCTCAGGCCGCGTTGACGGAATTGGAACGCGATGCGGCAAGAATCGCCTGCACGATCGGTTCATAGCCCGTGCAGCGGCAGATATTGCCAGCAATTGCGTCGACGACATCCTCACGGCTCGGCTGCGGGTTGCGGTCGAGCAGCGCCTTGGCTGCCATCAGCATGCCCGGCGTGCAGAAGCCGCATTGGGTGGCGAAGCCCTCGTTGAAGGCGCGTTGCAGTGGGTGGAGCACGCCGCTTTCGGCGAGGCCTGCCGTGGTCTCGATAACCGTGCCGCTGCAGGTCTCGGCCAGGGTGAGACAGGAGAGCCTGATCTCGCCGTCTATCAGCACCGAACAGCTTCCGCATGTGCCCTGCTGACAGCCCGATTTCACCGACATGTCGCCCATCTTATCGCGCAATGCCTTCAAAAGTGTGGCGCCACTCTCGACGAACTCCGCTTTTTCCTCGCCGTTGAGTGTGAACTGGACTGGAACCTTGGCCATCATTTCCTCCCTGATCCGTTCACGCCAGCAACAGCCGGCCGAGATGCACCGGCAGGACCTGCGTCCGGTACCAGGCGCTGGCGATGGCATCGGTGATGGGGTCGGTGCCTTCGCTTGCGACCTCCAGGGCCTCGCGTATGCCCTCGGCGGTCCGTGGTTTGCCGGCGAGTGCGGCTTCGACCGCGCTGGCGCGGATCGGGCGATCGGCCATGCAGCCATAGGCGATGCGGGCGTTGGTGATCGCGCCACCGCTCTCCTCCAGGACAGCGGCGATCGTGATGACGGAGACGCCTTTCGGCTTGATGCGGGAGACCTTTATGAAGCGGAAGGCGTTGGCATCAGGCAGCGCGAAGCTGATGCTCCTCACCACGGAGCGGGCATAGGCGGTGTCGCGCTCCTTGAGAAACCGTTCAAGTGGAATGGACGCTCCGCCAACCTCGACATTCGCATCGAGCGCCAGAAGCGCAACGCCGAGATCGCCATAGGGGGCCGGCGCGAAGAGGTTGCCGCCGACGGTCGCCATGTTGCGGATCGCCGGGCCACCGACCGAATGCGCAGCCTTGGCGAGACATTCGAGCCTGGTGTCGGCGATGATGCGGCCCATCGTGACCGAGGCGCCGAGTGTCGCACGGCCACGATCGACGCTAATCGCCGAAAGTGCGGGATCGGTGGCGCGGATATAGCTTGAGAAGGTAACGTCACCTTCATTCGCGTCCCGCACCACGAGCGTTCCGCCGCCGAGGTAGCGTGCCGCGCCATCCGCGGCGAGTGCCGCCGCTGCGGCGTCGGACGTCGGAAAAGTCTGCAGCGTCAGAGCCATGACGTCCTCCTCAGATGTTTTCGGCGAAATGCGTCTTCAGGGCGTTGAAGCCGCCCTGGAAGACATTGATGCCCATGCCTTCGGCCACCTTGTCGGCCTCTTCAGCCGGCGCATCGAAGGTGGCGGTCCATTCGGCGAAGGTGCGGTCGCCGTCCGTCACGCGCTTCAGGGTGAAGGTCGCCTTGTGATTGCTGATCGGTTGCGGTGTTTCGATAATGCTGTAGCTGACCGAATGATCGGCATCGGAGAAAGCCAGCAGCTTCTCGCGGACGGTGGCGCCGGAAACGAGCTGGAAATTCCGGATGCAGCCGATCTCGTCGGCCGGGCGTCCGTCTTCGATCTTGCTGGCCACCATGCGCGGATGCCAGGTGGGCAGGCCGTTGAAGTCGCGGATGCGCGCCCATACTTTCTCGATCGGCGCGTCGATAACGGAGGAAATGGTGACTGTCGGCATGATCTGGTTCCCTGTCGTGATCGTGATGGGATCATCATAGGGACGCGCTATATGGGCGCTTATCGATGCGTCTGGCAGACTGATCGTTCAGTCTGATAATCGCGCAGCCATTCTTCTACCGACAGAGTTCCGCGCCGCGTTCACTGGCGGTAGCGACAAACCGGCCTTCATTCGACGCCGAGCGATAGACCGTCGGAGGCACGCCGGTATGCTCGCGGAAGAAGCGCGAGAAGTTGCCTTGCGTGGTGAAGCCGAGATTGCAGGCGACCGAGATCATCGACTCGTCCGAGGACTGCAGACAGCGCATGGCCTCGGTGATACGCAACGTGTTCCAGTAGACGTTCGGCGTGACACTCATCTGCTCCTTGAAGAGCGCGAAGAAATGCGGACGGGAAAGGCCGACACTGCGCGCCACATCGTCGAAACAGATGCGCTCGCCGACATTGGCTTCCATCAGTGCCAAGGCCTTGCGGATGCGGAAATCGCGGCCGCCGCGGATCATCTGGGCGGCGTCCTTCGGCCGGGCAGCATCGGCCACATCCATGACATGATCGATGAAGCGTTCGAGTTCGTAAGCGGCGAACTCGTCGTCGCCATCGGCAAGGCGATTGGGCAGGAATTGCGCCGCCTCGGCTAGCCAGCGTTCGAGTTGCATTACGGGCTCGGCAAATGCTGAAGTGCCGGCGCGGAGACCACGGCGCGATGCGAGCCAATCCCAATCGATATAGAAGGCCAGGAACTGGCCGGGGATTTCACTCTCGGCGAAGGTGTGATTGTGCGGTTCGAAGGAGTTGATCCCGATCGCCACGCCACGCTCGGGCACGACAGTCCGCCCGCCGACCGTCATCGTTCCGGCCGATCCGGCCAGCCATATCACGATATGAACCTCCGAATGCGCATGGGTGACCAGATTGCCACCGACATTCAGAAGCGAGACATGTCCGAACGGCCCCCGAAAGAGCCTTATCGATTCCGTCATCTGTTCCTCCCGCGAATGAGACCTCCAGTTTCGACGCGCATTGGCGCCGTCATCCGCAAGCCGGGAGTTTGGGTCTTCGGCGCGCTACAGTCAACAGTGTTGGGTTCTGACCAGAACGGGGCGCCTCATGGCGAGGCGGATTATCAGACTTTCCGATTGGCGCCTTGTTTCGGATGTACCACCGATCTCAGTACCCCACGGCCTTGCCGGAAACCGAGCGGCTGTCCATTGCACCGTTCAATCGAACGCCGTCGCCGCTCGCGATTTCCTCAATGCTCTTGCCACCCACCAGAATGCCGGCGGCCTGGCCCCAGATCGGCCAATCGAAGTCGATGTTCACGTCGTGCCCCATCTCCGAGAGCAGCTTTCGCGTATCCCTGGACAGCGCGAACGGCTCCATGAATACCTTGTCGGGCTGCCATTGATGATGGATACGTGGCGCATCGATCGCTTCCTGGATATTCATGCCATGGTCGATGACATTGATGATCGCTTCGAGCGTGATGGTGATGATGCGCGCGCCGCCGGGACTGCCGATCACCATGAAGAGCTTGCCGTCCTTGGTCACGATGGTCGGGCTCATCGATGACAGCGGCGTCTTCTTCGGCGCGATCGCATTGGCCTCGCCCTGCACCAGTCCGTAGAGATTGGCGACGCCGGGTTTTGAAGTGAAATCGTCCATCTCGTTGTTGAGCAGGATGCCCGTGCCGTCGGCCACGACGCCTGCGCCGAAGGAGCCGTTCAGCGTATAGGTGACCGCCACCGCATTGCCGTCCTTGTCGACGATCGAATAGTGCGTCGTCTCGTTGCTCTCGGCGAGGCCGAGTGGCTTGATGTCGTCGGATTTTCCGGCGCGGAACGGATCGATCGCGGCGCGGATCTTCGCTGCATAGGTCTTGTCGGTCAGCGTCTCGACCGGATTGTCGATGAAATCTGGGTCGCCGAGGGCAGCGTTGCGGTCGGCATAGGCGTAGCGCATCGCCTCGACCATATAGTGGACGGTTTCCGAGGATTCCGTGCCGAGATGGGCGAGCGGATAGGCCTCCAATATGTTGAGGATTTCGCAGATGATCACCCCGCCCGAACTCGGCGGCGGCGACGAGACGATTTCATAGCCGCGATAATTGCACTTGATGGGCGCCAGTTCGCGCACCGAATATTGCTCGAAATCGGCCCTTGCCAATATGCCGCCCTTCGCGGTGCTGGCTTTGACGATCGCATCGGCGATGGCGCCCTTGTAGAAGGCATCGGGTCCGTCTTTCGATATGCTTTCGAGGCTCACAGCGAGTTCAGGCTGTTTGAGTTGATCGCCGACAGCAAAGGGCTTGCCATCAGCCTTCATGAAGATTGCTGCTGCGGCCTTGTCCTTGCCGAGCTTTTTGGCGCCGGAATTGAGCGTGACGACGTCACCCTGTTGGAGCGTGAATCCGTCCTTCGCAAGCCTGATGGCGGTAACCATCAGTTCCTCGCGCGGCCTGGTGCCGTATTTGACGCGCGCCGTTTCCAGCCCCATCACCGACCCCGGCACGCCGACCGCCAGATAACCAGCAGTCGAAAGGCCCTTGACGACATTGCCGTCCTTGTCCTGATACATGGTCTTGGTGGCGGCGAGCGGTGCGCGCTCGCGGAAATCGAGGAAAGCCGTCTTGCCGTCTTTCAGCCGGATGGTCATGAAGCCGCCGCCGCCGATATTGCCCGCCGAGGGATAGATTACGGCCAGCACATAGCCGACCGCGACAGCGGCATCGACGGCATTGCCACCATTCTTCAGCACTTCGACCCCGGCGTCCGACGCCAGACGATGCGCGGTCACCACCATGCCATTGTCGGCTTCCACAGGCCGCGGCGAGAAGGCAAATCCCTGCTGCGAGGGCAGAACGAGCAGGGCGAGGGCAAGCGTAATGGAAAAAACAGATTTCAGCTTCGGGTGCATGGCACTCTCCCTTTGTCGAACCTACATGATGTCGGTGGCAGCCTTCGGGTATCGCCGGCGCGGAATGCGCGTCCCGAAACAAAGTAGGAGAAAATCGATGAATGGCAAGCCGATCAAGATCCCTGGCCCCGATCATCCCATCACGATCACGCCGGAGACGGCCCATGTGATAGTACGGGCCGGCGGGCAGGTCATCGCCGATACCAACAGGGCACTTGCGCTCAAGGAGGCATCCTATCCCGGCGTGTTCTATATTCCTCGGGAAGACGCCAAAATGGATCTGCTCAGCCGCACGGATCACCAGACTTATTGCCCCTACAAGGGCGACGCCGCCTATTTCAGCCTGCCGACCGGCGATGAAGGCAGGAATGCGGTCTGGACCTATGAGTCACCCTATGATGCCGTGAGCCCCATCAAGGATCATCTCGCCTTCTACGCCGACAAGGTGGAGATCGAGGTTCGCGCCTGATTTGAGGTGCCATTGCCGTCGTCGGAAAGTCGTTTTGCTTCGGCGTTCTCCAGTTGGCGCACAGGCGTGAAGACCACGCATTGATGGAATGACGCGGCGCATCAATGCGTGCTGGCCGAACGACACTGATATCCCCAGCATATTTCCGTCTTTGGAACAGAGTTTCGTCGGTGCCTTATTTTTTACGAAAAATTGATCAATTTCCCGACTTTCACACGGCGGTAAAGATTCGCGCAGGATTTGGCGGGTACTCTTCCGTCCATGTGAATTCAGAAGCGCCCGCAGGGCACCGTCGGGGACGTTCTTAGCGATTCGGGACGGGCGGGCTTCAAGACACGGAGAACCGAATGACCGCACGCATCGATAAGGATGCCTTCGCGGCCGTTGACACAGCGCGAGCTGCGACAGCCAAAATTTCAAAATCCAACAATCCATTGGCCGACGGCGTGATGTCGGGATACGCATGGGGTGGCGCGATCACCTACGCGTTTCCGGATGCAGTCGCCGACTATGCGAGGAGGTACGGCGAAGAGACCAGGAAGGATTTCGGACAGTTTTCGAGCATTCAGAAAGAGATTGTCCGGTCGATCCTCGACCAAGCGGACGGTCAGGCCGCCAATGACGGATTCTCCGTCGAAGGCTTCACCAAGCTCGATGTGAAACAAGGATCGGAAAACAATGCGACGATCCGTTATGCCGATTCCAATGCCGCCAATCCGACCGCCTATGCATATTATCCCTCATCCGGTGCTACGGGTCGGGGCGGCGACGTATGGTTCGGCGACTACAGCGCGTATCAAAATCCCTCGCCCGGCAACTATGCCTATGCCACGATACTGCATGAGACCGGCCATGCGCTCGGCCTGAAGCACGGCCACGATGCGAGCAATTTCGACCGGATTCAGACGGTTTTGAAGGGCAGGTACGACTCGCACGAATATTCCGTCATGACCTATCACAGCTATGCCGGCCAGAAGCGCACGGGATACACCAACGAGGATTTTGGCTATCCTCAGACCTATATGATGGCCGACATCTCCGCCCTCCAGCACATGTATGGCGCTGATTACACCACCAATGCGGGCAACACGGTCTATAGCTGGGACGAAGACAGCGGCGACACCCGCGTGAACGGTGCCATCGCGATTGACATGAAGCCCGGCGCAAACCGCATTTTCGCAACGATATGGGACGGCGGTGGCAACGACACCTACGATCTCAGCGCCTACTCGGACAGGGTCGTCATCGATCTGCGCCCGGGCAATAGCTCGGTGTTCAGCCAGGCGCAGCTTGCTGACCTCGATGCCTCGGGCGGCCACAGGGCCGGCGGCAATATCTACAACGCTATGCTTTTCAAGGGCAACAACCGCTCGCTGATCGAAAACGCCGTCGGCGGCTCCGGCGACGACAGGCTAACCGGCAACAATGGCGGCAATTACCTGAACGGCAATGCCGGAAACGACGTACTGAACGGATTGAAGGGCACGGACACCTATCACGGCGGCATCGGCGACGATGTGTTCGTCTTCGGCAGATCCTACGGCACGGACACGATCGACGACTTCGCCAATGGCGAGGATCGCATCAATCTGAGCGGGTTCAACCTGGACGGCTTCGCCGAGCTTCAGGGCCTGATGAGCGTTACCGGCGGCAATATCGAAATCAGGTTCGGCAGCGGCGAAGTGCTCGCTCTGCTGTCGACCGGATGGGGTGAACTGGACGCGTCGGATTTCATTCTCTGAGCCGACGTCAAGTATATAGCTGTTGCGAACTCAGTTCAGGGCTCGGCGTCGTCATCATCACGCCGCGCTTCGGAAGGTGGGACCAAGACACTACTTGTATTTGAACTTCCGGGCGGCACATCTCTGTGAGTGGGTACTGACGGAAAACATGGCAGTAAACCGCCCCGCCCGGAGAATCCAGAATGGCACAAGCATTTTATTGTGCAAGTGAAAGTAATTGTTAACCCTAATTGCGGCCAGCCTCGGCCGGCCGAGGCTGTTCGTCAAGCCGCAAGCGACGGGGCTAAACCAGCAGCAGATCGTCGCCGACCAATGTGATTTTCCCACCGAGCTCGAGCGTAAAATCAGCAACGCCGTTTCCGTTCATGTCGCCCTGAAGCAATGTGTTTCCGTTCTTGAAATGGAACCGCAACTCGCCATCGGAACCGGAGAAGGCCGAATTGCCGATGAAAGTCAGGTCACCGAGCGCCGTCAAGTCGATGACGTCGTCCTGGTTCTGAGAGAAGTCATAGATAAAGGTCTGAACCTTATTCTTGCCGAGCGTCCCAATCGCCCCGGTCGTCAAGAAAACAAATCTATCGCTGCCGACGCCACCACCGAGCCAATTGCCCGCTATTCCGGCGGTCAATACGTCATCACCGCCGCCTCCCCAGGCGAAACCCTCTTTCGCCGAGCCGAGCTTGATGGTGTCGTCTTCATCGCCGCCGCCGGCTGCCTCGAAACCATTGGCGTCCTCAACATTGCCGAAACCGTCGTCTTTGATTTGACCTGAGGAAAGCGACAGGTCAACGTCGGCGCCCTGCTGGCCCATATCATCCGAGACGTAGAACTCCAGGACATCGAACCCCTTGCCGCCCTGGAAACTGTCGACGCCAGCCAGGCCAATGAAGTGATTGTCGCCTTTGTCGCCAATAAATGTGTCGCTGTGTTCCGTACCGAAAATACGCTCGATGCTGATCACCTTGTCGGTGTCGCCAAATCCGTCGATTATCTTTTGTTGCGCGAGATTTACGGAGATTCCGGCACTTCCGCCATATTTGTCGTCAAGGTAGTACCGCGCCTCGTCAAGGCCCCCGCGGCCATCCAGCAGGTCGGCGCCGTCCAGGCCTGCAAAGGCATCCGCCTTCTTGCTTCCGAGCATGCTGTCCTTGTAAACCGATCCCCGGAATTCCTCGAACTTCGAGATTTTGTCCTTGTCCCCCCAACTGTCGGCGACCATGCCCTTTTCGACGTCGAGCTTGATCCCCTTCGTGTCATCGTCCCGATAAAACGTGTCCTCATAGCTCAGCGTATCCCAGCCGCTGCCGCCCTTCAGGAGGTCGTCGCCTTTTGAGCCGGCAATGTAGCTGCCGCCCGCGCCGGCAATGATCGTGTCGTTGCCGTGATTTTCGCCGAAGTTCAAATCATTGCCGATGCTGTTGCCGATGATCGTGTCGTTGCCCGCACTCAGGAAAGATACGAATTCCCAGATGCTTTCGTCGCCGTTCAGGGTCGAGACCAGATTCACCGCGTTGAAATTGCCATCGCTTACGGCAAAGAGCGTCCCGCCATTCTCATCGACGAACCAAACGTTGCTGATCTTACCCCCGGTCACAACATTGCCGCTGAAGGTAAGGTCGGTTCCGGTCAGAATGATCTGCGCGCCGTTGGCATCCTCGTAGAAAATGATAGTGGCGTCGTGTGATGAAATCGCCAGCGTCTCCCCATCGAAGAAATCATCGAAGAAACCGAACTCGGGCATCCCGCTGCCGATTGTGAACTTGGCCATGGTAAATCTCTCCTAATAGTACTTCAGCTGTGGTGTAATCGTAGCAGAACTATTCAGCTTTAGAAGTAAAGTTTATAGTTGGATTGTGACGTCGAATTCGTATCAGGTATAGTCCATTTTCCTGACGCTAGGAGGTACCCGGCGCCCAGCCCGGCGGCGCCATCCTGAACCCCGAAAACTCGAAACCCGGCGCCACCGTACAGCCCACCAGCGTCCAATCGCCGAGGCTTTTCGCGCTCTGCCACTCACCTTTTCGAACAATGCCCTGCGGCCGCTCCCCGGCAAGGATATCCGGGCCGATGACGATACTGCGCTCCGCCTTGCCGTCGTCGGAAAGGCGAAGTTCGAGCGGGGCGCCGGCATGGTAGTGCCAGATCTCCACCGCGTCGACCGTGTGCCAGTGCGAGCGGTCGCCGCCTTCGAGCAGGTAATAGATCGCCGTGGAACTTGCCCGGCCGGCGATACCCTCGTTGTCGCGGAAGGTCTGGATATACCATCCGCCTTCCGGGTGGGGTTCGAGCTTCAGGGCGGTGATGATGTCTTGCGCGGTGGTCATGGCGGGCTCCGGTTGAACCGGATCACAGAAGAAAGTCTGTTTCCGTCAAGGTCAACCGTCCGGTGAGAACAATCTTGAGGTCCGCCGCGCGGTCGCCGTCGATGTCGGCTTCGACCACCGTATCCTGGCCATCCCAGAACCATCTGACTTCGAGGCCGTGGCCGGAAAAGCCGGCATTCCGCTTGCCGAGGAAATCGAGATCTCCCAAGCCGCCAAGCGCGATCCGGTCGGCGCCGGTGCCGAAATCGGCGACCACGTCGCAGGCATTCGCCGCGCTGTCCTTGATGGTGGAGAACGCGAACACATCGGCGCCCACGCCACCGGTCAGTATGTCTGCGCCCTTAAGCCCTGCGAGAATGTCGGCGCCCGCGTTTCCGGAGAGCATGTTTTGCCCCTTGCCGCCCAGGATAAGATCATCATCGTTCTTCGCACTGTCATAAGTGGTGCCGTCGCCGGCGATGTTGAGCTTGCCCGTGTCGGCCGCGAGCAGTTCCTCCACATGGGTCTTCACTGCCAGACCAATCGTCCTGAGGGCAGTCCTGATGGCCGGCGCGATCTCTTCGCCGATCGCCTCGATGCCGGCAACACCTTTGATTTCACCGGCGGCGAGCGGGTCGTATCTATCCTCGTAGGAGAGAATCGCCTGGTGGTGGTTCGCCAACATCTGGCCGGTTTTGATGGCTTCCTGAAAACTGGCCCGGTTATCCGTGTCGAACAGGCCGAAGGTCTCGGCCTCGACATAGCGGCGGTTGGCGAGGCCTGTTATGCCGTTGCCGTTGGAATTGTAGCGGATCTCGTACCAGGCCTCGGCACGATTACCCCCTTCGATCGCCGCCTTCAGCTTGGGTCCCAGCAGACTGGGGCCGTTCCAGCAGAGCGAGAACAGCGCCGTGCGCTCTTCGGAGTCGGGAATGCCGGAAAGCCATTTGTCGACCTTGGAGTCATAGGTCGGCGCGAGTGCGTCCAATGCCTTGGCGACCTGCGCCTCGTTCCGGAAGCTGAATGTGCTGGGCACGTCGCTGTCGCGCTTGTTGTGCCAGTCGGACATCACCTTGTTGAGATTGGCGATGAGCGTGGAATTGGTGTTCGGTGCGTAATTCTTGTCGACTTCCGCCTCCAGCCTCCTGAGCAGCGTATCGCTCCAGTTCCTGGCACCGACGATGACGCGGAGCACCGGTTCGAGATTGTAGACGAGGTTGAAGCCGATGCCGATCGTCGGGTCGCCCACCGAATCGACATAAGGGGTTAGCGTCGAACCTTCGAGCAGGACGAGAAGTCCGGCGCGCTCTTCGCTATAGGCTTTCTTCCCCGAGATTTCGTTCCAGTTGAGCATCGATCCCGTCCGGTTGATGGGCGCAATCCTAACCGACGCCGGTAAACAGGCCTTTTCAACGGGCATGAATTTGGCGCTTTTTGCTTGCCGGGCCATATCCATGCTTTATTGAACGGGCAAAGCGCAGGCTTTCGACATCCCGGGAGAACATATTGCAGATCCTCTTCATCCGTTGCCTGCTGGCCGCCTTGCTTCTGGCAATGCCGGCCTCCGGGCTCCTCGCGCAACAGACCGATGGCGCGATGCAATCCCTGCAGAAGAGCAATGCCGTCGTCGCTGCCGTCGAGGCACTGCAGAAAAAGGTGCGGGCCGAGCTCGAAGAAGCGGCGCTGGCGCTCGAAGACCTGCGCAAGAAGGTGGACGAAGCCGCCAATGCCGACGCCGACCTTGCTCATTTGAAGGTAGAGACCGATAGCGTCGGCGCCTCGATTTCAACGGCCATGGCGGAGCTTGAAAGCCGCTATAACCTGGTGGTCAAGCGGATCGAGGAACTGGGCACGCCGCCCGCCGAAGGCCAGCCGCCGGAGGGAGAATCGCTCGCCAGCGACCGCAAGCGCCTGCAGGGCGAAAAAGCCCAGATGAACACGATCGTCGCCGATGGCGGGGTGATTCGAGGCCAGGCGGATGACCTCTCGGATCATATCACCGACCTGCGCAGGTCGCTCTTTACGGCGACGCTGTTTCGCTACACCGAAATCAGCAGCCAGTTGTTCGACGATGCTGCCAGGTCGGCGCAGCGGGAATGGGCGGAGTTTTCCGACATCACGTCCAGTTCGCTGGATTTCATGTGGAAGTTCAAGCATCAGGGACTCTTTCTTGCATTCGGTCTCACGGTGCTCATCGCGCTGATCCTGGCTTTCCTGGTCCGTAGGGTCTTCCGCACCTTGATCGTCCGGGACCCCTCGGAGAAGTCTCCGGATTATATCCACAGGCTCTCGGTCACCTTCTGGTCGGCGACCATACCGGCGCTGGCCGCCGCGTTCGTGACCGTCTGCGCGCTCGGGTTCCTCTATACTTTCAATCTCCTGCGCCAGGAGCTTTTCGACGTCCTCCGCGCGACGCTGTGGGCGCTGGTGGGCGTCTATTTTGTCTGGAAGTTGGCGCGCGGGATCGTATCGCCGAACAAGCCGCAGTGGCGGCTGATCAGCGTTTCGGATCGCGGCGCCGGATGGCTCGTTACCTTTGCCGTCGTTCTCGCGGCAATCAACGGTCTTTCCTATGTGCTGGCCGAGGCCAATGTGACGCTGGATGCACCCGTGGTGCTGACGGTCGTCGAAGGCCTGGTCACATCGGTCGTAACCGGCCTCGCACTGATCTTACTCTCGTTCCTCCGGCCTCTCGAACAGGCGGAGGTGGCATCACCTATCTGGTTCAAGATCATGCGCACGCTGGTATTGCTAGCAGGTGTCGGCATCATCGCCACCGCCATGTCCGGCTATATCGGGCTTGCCCATTTTGCCTCGTCGCAGTTCGTCGTGACCGGCGCGATCATCGTCACCATGTATATCGGCTTCCTGTCGGGCCAGGCGATTTCGCGGCATGACGCATTCGCAAAGTCTGCGCCTGGACGCAAACTCGGCGCTTCCTACCAGCTCAATGAGATCAGGCTGGATCAGCTGGGCCTGCTCGTGGGACTGGTCATCTATGCCCTCGTGCTCCTGCTCGGCATTCCCAGCATCATGCTGACCTGGGGCTTCCGCGGCGCGGATATTTCCTCGATCTTCGTCAAGCTCTTCACCGAGATCCATATCGGCAACATCAATATCTCGCTGCTCGGAATCCTCGCCGGCCTCCTATTGTTCACCGGCGGATTTTTCGCGACCCGCTGGTTCCAGCGCTGGCTCGACGGCAATGTGATGGCCCGGTCGCAGATCGATGCGGGCGTGCGCAACTCGGTCAACACGGCACTGGGTTACGCCGGCATTGTTATTGCGGCGGTGATCGGCATTTCGGCCGCGGGCGTCGATCTCTCGAGCTTCGCGCTGGTCGCCGGCGCGCTTTCCCTCGGTATCGGCTTCGGTCTCCAGACGATCGTGCAGAATTTCGTCTCAGGCCTCATCCTGCTCGCCGAGCGCCCGTTCAAGGTCGGCGACTGGATCGTCAACGGCCCTGTCGAAGGTTTCGTCCGACGGATTTCGGTGCGCGCGACCGAGATCGAGACGTTCCAGAACCAGTCGATCATCGTGCCCAATTCGCAGCTGATCAACGCCGCCGTCGGCAACTGGATGCTGCACAACACGTTGGCCCGCAGTGAAATCCCGGTATCGGTGTCTTATGACAGCGACCCGCAGCAAGTGATGGATCTGCTTCTGGAATTGGCGCGCAACCACCCGCTGGTGCTGACCATGCCGGAGCCGAATGTCGGCTTCCAGAGTTTTGGCGAGTTTGCCCTGAACTTCGAACTTCGGTTCTACCTGTCGGACCTGTTCCAGGGTGGACCGGTGAGAAACGACATCCGTGTCGCGATTATCGAACGCTTCCGCCAGGAGGGAATCGTCATTCCGAAGCCCGAGCGCAATATCAATATCCGGGTCGATGGCGAGGGCGCCGCCCTCGAGAAAGACCTCGCGAACGCATTGGCGGAGGAGGGCCTGCCGCCCGAAATCGCAAGGCGCGTCATGGCCCAGGCAGAAAACCGCCGCCGTATGCAGGGCGCCCGCAAGCGCGACGTCGAGCTTGCGGACGACAATGATGGCAGCCCTTTCGACGGGATGCATCATGCCGAGCGGGATGATACCAGGGATGGCGACGATCACGATGGCGAGGCTGACGACAACCGTTAGGCCGCCATTGTCTCCAGCATCACCATGTCGAGCATGAAGGAACCGTCCGGCTCGATTGCGAAATGATCGCGGATCTCGGCGGGTGCTGCCTGCTGAAGCGCGCGTATGGCATCGGCCAGCAATTGGGGTGTGGCCATGCGGGCTATCCAGACCGGGAAATCCATCCGCAGCCGCCACGTCCGGAGCGCGTTCACGGCAAAGCCGGCGCAATCCAGCTTGTCGGTCCATTCCGAGATCGAATAGTCCCGCACATGCGAGGTGTCGCGCAGCAATTCGATCGACTGCAGATGCGTGTCGAGCAAAGGCTTGGCCGGTGCATAGACATCGATGAAGACGGCGGTCGCGCCGCGCTTCGAAACGCGCCGGGCCTCGCGGAATCCGGCATCGACATCCTGCCAGTGATGCGCAGAATAGCGACAGCCCAGCATGTCGAATGTGGCATCGGCGAAGGGAAGCTTTTCGGCCGAAGTCTGGACCGTTTCGATGTTGCCAAGGCCCTTCGACTTCGCGGTCGTCGCGACGGCGGCCAGCATCTCGTCTGACAGGTCCGACGCCGTTACTTTTTTGGCATGCCGCGCCATGGCATAGGCGACATGGCCGCCGCCGCAGCCAAGATCGAGCGCGTGGGCGGGCGCCACGCCCTCGGTGATCTTGCCCAGCCGCTCGAGATCCTCGCCCTGCGAATGGACGGCGCTCTCCACATAGGCGTTGGCGCGTGGGCCGAACTGGTTGGTAACGTTCCTGTCATGGACGGTTTGCATGTTCTGTCTCCCTGATTTGAGCGGAGCATGTCACAGAATTATTCTGTTACAAGATGAGAGTTTATCCTGTTATAAGTGCTTCCATGTTCGAAGATGATCAAAAGAGACTGCTGGGCGAATTCGTCCGTGCCCATCGCGAACGGCTGGCGCCCGACCAGCCGGCAGGCCGGCGGCGAACGCCGGGCCTCAGGCGGGAGGAGCTTGCGGCGCGCGCGGGCATCAGCGCCACATGGTGCGCCTGGATCGAGCAGGCGCGCGATGTTCAGGCCTCGCCGCATGCGCTGGGCCGGCTGGCCAAGGCCCTGCAGCTCACCCGCGCCGAGCGCGCCTATATGTTCGACCTCGCCGGCCGCCGCGATCCCGATGCGGCAGCGCATGCGGATGCCGAGGATGCTCCGTCCTCCCTGCGTGCCATGGTCACCGCCATCGATCATCCCGCCTATGGTCTCGACCGTTTCTGGAATGCCTGCGCCTGGAATGCGTCGGCGGAAGATCTGTTCATCGGCTGGCTGGGCACCGGCCACCAGCGCAACCTGCTACGCTACATCTTTCTCGATCCGGCGTCGCGGGTGCTGATCCCGGATTGGGAAGACAGGGCGCGGCGGGTGCTCGCCGAGTTCCGGGCCGATTACAGCCACAGCCTGCACGATCCTGAAATGAACACGCTTCTCACGACGCTCCGCCAGCAGAGTCCGTTCTTCGCAAAGGCCTGGAGCGAGCAGATAGTGCTCGACCGGGAAGGGGGGCTGCGCGTCTTCTCGCACCCCGCGCGCGGCGCGCTCTCTTACGAGCAGCACACGTTCCGTCCCTCCGATCGGCCCGACCACAAACTGGTCATTCTCATTCCGGCTCCCTAGAACATTTGGTCCGGGTCGTGCAGTATTTGAAGAATGTCGCAGACAGGCTGCAACGACATTCCCGCACGCCCTAATATCCGCGCAAATATCAATCGGGGTCGCATCAATGGCAGAGTTTCCGCAAAAGGCTAAGGTCGTCATCATCGGTTTGGGCGGCATTGTCGGCGCCTCCATCGCCCATCATCTGATCGAACGCGGCTGGGATGATATCGTCGGCATCGACAAGTCAGGGATTCCGACCGATATCGGCTCGACGGCACATGCCTCGGACTTCTGTTATACGACCAGCCACGATTATCTCTCGGTCTGGACCACCCAGTATTCGATCGATTTCTACGAGAAGATGGGCCACTACGCCCGCATCGGCGGCCTCGAAGTGGCGCGCACCGGCGACGATACCTGGATGGAAGAGATCAAGCGTAAGCTCTCCTCAGCCAAGGCATTCGGCACCCGCGCCCATTATGTCGGCCCGGCCGAGATCAAGGCGATGTTCCCGCTGATCGAGGAAGACAAGGTGATGGGTGGCATGTTCGACCCCGATGCCGGCCTCGTCATTCCGCGCTCGCAGACCGTCGCCGGCAAGCTCGTCGATGCCGCCGAGAAGTCAGGTAAGCTCCAGTCCTTCTCCAACACCCCGGCCAAGTCGCTGATCGTCGAGAACGGCCATATCAAGGGCGTCGTCACCCACCGCGGCACCATCATGGCCGATCATGTCATCGTTTGCGCCGGCATCTGGGGCCGCCTGATCGCCGAAATGGTCGGCGAGGACCTGCCTGTTATGCCGGTCGACCATCCGCTGACCTTCTTCGGCCCCTACAATGAGTTCGAGGGCACCGGCAAGGAAATCGGCTTTCCGCTGCTGCGCGACCAGGGCAACTCGGCCTATATGCGCGACACCGGCGACCCGAAGACCACGGAGGGCGGCCAGATCGAATGGGGCTACTACGAGCAGACCAATCCGCGCCTCTGCCATCCGCGCGACATCCTCGAAAAGAACCAGGCGCGCCTGTCGCCATCGCAGCGCGACCTCGAGATGGAACAGATCCTAGAACCGCTCGAAAAGGCCATGGAACTGACGCCGATCCTCGGAGAACTCGGCTACAACGAGAGCCATTCCTTCAACGGCCTGCTGCAGGTCTCCGCCGCCGGCGGCCCGTCCTGCGGCGAGAGCCAGAAGGTGCGTGGCCTCTGGTACTGCGTCGCAATCTGGGTCAAGGACGGTCCGGGCTACGGCAAGCTGATCGCCGACTGGATGACCGACGGCCGCACCGAGATCGACCACAACTCGATCGACTACGCCCGCTTCTACCCGCATCAGCTGGAAGAAAAATTCATCGAGGGCCGCTGCTTCGAAGCCGCCCAGAAGGTTTATTTCCCGGCCGTCCACACCCGCGAACCGTATGGCACCGGCCGCGGCGTCAAGCGCTCGCCCTTCCATGAGCGCGAGAAGGAACTCGGCGGCTATTTCATGGAGCTCGGCGGCTGGGAACGCGCCCATGGCTATGCCGCCAACGAGCACCTGCTGGAGAAATACGGCAACCGCGTGCCGGTGCGCGAAAACGAGTGGGACAACCGCCATTTCTGGCGCGTCTCCAATGCCGAACATCTGGCGATGACCGAAGATTGCGGCATCGTCAATCTCAGCCATTTCCATATGGTCGATATCGAAGGCCCGGACCATGTCGAGTTGCTGGAATGGCTGTGCGCGGCCAAGATCGGCGGCGACGGCAATATCGGCAAGGGTATCTACACCCACTTCCTCGATGACGAGGGTATGGTCCGCGCCGACTTCACCGTCATCCGCATGGCCGACCGTTGCCGCCTGATCAACGGCGCCGATGCCGGCCCGCGCGACTTCCACTACATGAAGCGCGTTGCCGAGGATCGCGGCCTCGACGTTACTATCACCGACGTGACCGAGAAGTTCATCACCATCGGCATCTGGGGTCAGAACGCCCGCGACACGCTGAAGAAGGTGGTCAAGGACCCGGCTGGGCTGGACCAGGAGAACTTCGCCTTCGCCCAGATCAAGCAGATCGAAATCGGCGGAAAGAATGTCACCGCCTTCCGCATCTCCTATGTCGGCGAGCAGGGCTGGGAACTGCACATGAAATACGAGGACGGCTTGGCCGTCTGGGATGCCCTGCGCTCGACCGGCGTCATGGCCTTCGGCGTCGAGACCTATGCCAATTCGCGCCGCATGGAAAAGAGCCTGCGCCTGCAGAACGCCGATCTGCTCACCCAGTATAACCTTATCGAAGCCGATCTCGCCCGTCCGAAGGTCAAGGAGTCCGACTTCCGCGGCAAAGCCAAGCACCTCGAATATAAGGCACGCGAGCACCAGCCGGCTATGCTCTGCACGCTGGTCATGACCGAAAATACCGACTCCAAGGGCGTCAAGCGGTACCCAGTCGGTACCATGCCGGTCATGGATCCCGACACCAAGGAAGTGCTGATCGACGAACTCGGCCGCCGTTCCTACACGACCTCGGTCGCCTATGGCCCGACGATCGGCAAGAACATCGCGCTCGCCTATCTCCCCTGGTCCTACTGCCAGGAAGGCCGCAAGCTAGAAGTATCCTATTTCGACGAGATCTATCCGGTCGAGGTCGCGGGAGTCGGCTACAAGCCGCTCTACGACCCGCAGAATCTCAAGCCCAGGACGTGATGCGGACAGCGTCCGTCCGATCAAGCATTGGCATTTGAATTGTGCCGCCGGATGATTCATCCGGCGGCATTTTCGTTGTCGTGCCGTCTTCGCGCGTCATCCACCGGATGCGTCGCCTCGAAAATCGCCGGGAAGCCGGACTCTTTACAATCCTGCTATTTTCGATGGTGGAATCTTAACTCTTCCGAAAAAGCTCGGCTGCTATTGCTGCCGTGACAATCGATTTCTGAGAAGGGTGGACATGGATTTCTTGGGTGTTTCCGGAATGCACTATTCCGGTCAGTCGCTGAAAGGCAACCGGATCCTCGTCGCCGAGGATTCCAACGTCTTCACCTCGATGATCAGCCAGCGGTTCAAGGAACTCCTGCAGATCGACGTCGAGATCTGCCGCACCTTCGAGGAGATGCAGGTCGCCAATGAGAAGTCGGACCAGCCCATCCGCCTTGCAATCTCCAACATGAATCTGCCCGGGGCGGAGCAGGGCGAGGCGCTCGACTATCTCGTCGATGTCTCGATCCCGACCATCGTGTTCACCGGCACGCTGCAGGATACGACCCGCGACAAGCTGCTTTCCAACCAGATCGTCGATTACATCATCAAGGACAGCGTCTTCGCCGTCGACATGCTGGCCGAGGCCGTCTGCCGGTTCCTGACCAACCATCATCACCATGTATTGATCGTCGATGACAGCCAGACCGCGCGGGCGCTGCTGACCACACGGTTGAAGCGCTACAATTTCAAGGTCAGCGTCGCCGAGAACGGCCAGAAGGCGCTCGATATTCTCAAGGCCAATCGCGACATCACCCTGATGATCACCGATTACAACATGCCCGATATCGACGGTTTCGAACTCACGCGCCGGGTCCGCGCGCATATCGGCTCGCATCAGCTCAGGATCATTGGCGTCTCTTCTTCCACCGACCGGCTGCTTTCGGCGCGGTTCCTCAAAGCCGGCGGCAACGACTTCATGATGCGCCCCTTCATCGATGAAGAGTTCTACTGTCGGGTCAACCAGAACCTCGATACGCTTTCGCAGATGAAGTATCTGATCTCCCGTCAGAAGAAGGCGTGAAGCGGGAGTTACCGGGTTCCCAGTAAATTCGTTCTTTCTATTTGAATATTGTTAGTTGTAACGCGTTCAAATTTTGAAAACGGTATCAAATCCGGGAAGGGTTAACCGTTTTGAAAGCACGCCGGGAATAACGTGCGGGTCTGAAATCAAGCTGCTGGGCGTCACGCTGAAGGCGGTCTATCCGGATGTCGCGGCAATGGTCGCGGTCAGACCGGTTACGGGGACGAGTGCAAGGGGACGGCCTGACGTGGGGTTTCGCAACACTGTAAGCAGGGCGACACGGCCGAAGAAATTCGAAGGCCAACGCGTGCTTCTCGTTGAGGACACAAGGCTTTACTCGTTTGCCGTAAGAAGCCTGCTCGAAGGCAATTTCGGGCTCATCGTCATTCACTGCGCCACGTTTGCCGCCCTTCGGCATGAACTCGATTCGGACACGCGCGGCTTCAGTCTTGCCATCCTCGACCTCTGTCTTGCCGATGCGGCCAATGGCGAAGCCCTGGACCTGGTGCAGGCGTGCGCCATACCATCGATCGTATTCTCCGGCTTTACCAGCGAGCGCCGGCGCGAAGAGATCATGAGCAAGGGCGTCGTGGACATCGTCTACAAGAACTCGCCGTCCTCGCTCGAAAGCCTTGGCTCATCGGTGGATCGGGTGTTGTCGCTGAGCCGACCGCAGCTGCTTCTTGTCGATCCCCAGGCCGAGAACGATTCCGCGATGGTGGCAGCGCTTGCGAGCTGCTGTTTCACGGTCAGTGTCTGCACCTCTACGACCGAGGCACTCTCTATCCTGGATGCGTCGCAGAATACCGAACTGGTCGTCGTGCGGAACGATCTTGCCGAAAAGGACGGCTATTGCTTTCTGGAACTGCTCAAGACGCGTTTCGGAGATGACGCGGTTCGTGTCATTGGCTTCTCGCAGAACAAGGGCCGTGACGATGTCGCACGCTTCCTGGGCGCGGGCGGCGACGATTTCGTTCACCTGCCGATAAGCCCTGCGGATGTCGAAAGCCGGCTCACACATACGCTGACGATCCACAAGCGGATACAATCGCTGCAGCGCATGGCATCGCGGGATTATCTGACCGACCTGCTCAATCGCCGCTATTTTTTCGATCGCGGCCCGAAAATGGTGGATATCTGCCTGCGCCAGCAGGCGCCGGTCTGCGCGGCGCTGCTCGATATCGACCACTTCAAGCGGCTCAACGACACCCATGGCCATGAGATCGGCGACCTGGTGCTGAAGGCCGTGTCACGCAAGATCCTTGCCCTGGTGGGTGAGAAGCAGCATTTGCCGGCCCGTATCGGCGGCGAGGAATTCGCGATCCTGTTCACCAATCTCGATATCGAAGAGGCGTACGAGTTCTGCGAACGCATCAGGATTGAGATTGCCGCCATCAAGGTCGTCGTCGATGACGAAGACATTTCGGTGACTATCTCGATGGGCCTTGCCAGCATTTCGGACGCCGAGACGTTCGACAACTATCTCAACGCCGCCGACCAGTATCTCTACCTGGCGAAGCATTCCGGCCGCAACCGTGTATTCTCCGACTATCAGGTCGCGCGCATCGCCGCGTCCTGACAGCCTTCGAAACCTTCGTTCAAATTACATCACGGCGCCGTTGATGCTGGGCATCGTCGACAGGTGCTTGCGGTCGGCGCGTTCCTGCTGCGGCGAGCGGCCATAGAGTTCGCGATAACACTTGGAGAAATGCGAGGCCGAGACGAAACCACAGGCGACCGCGACCTCCACCACCGGCATCGAGGACTGCACCAGCAGGTGCCGCGCCCGGTCGAGGCGAATCTCGAGATAGTAGCGGGCAGGGGACCGGCCCATTTCCTGGCGGAACAGGCGCTCGATCTGGCGGCGCGAAAGGCCGGCCTTGTCGGCGATATCGACCAGCGACAAAGGCTCGGCGAGATTGTTCTCCATGATCTCGATGATCGAGAGCACCTTGGAGTTCTGGACGCCGAGGCGGGCGCGGAGCGGCAGGCGCTGGCGATCGGACGCCGAACGCACGCGGTCGGTGAGGTGCTGCTCGCAGACCCGGTTTACGAGGTTCTCGCCGAAATCCTGGCGGATGAAGTGCAGCACCATGTCGAGCGATGCCGTGCCGCCGGCGCAGGTATAGATGTTGCCGTCGATCTCGAAGAGATCGGCATGGACATCGGCCTGCGGGAAGGCTTCGGCGAAACCGGGCAGGTTCTCCCAGTGGATCGCGCAGCGCTTGCCGTTGAGCAGACCCGCCTGGGCGAGCACATGGGCGCCGGTGCAGAGGCTGCCGACCGCGATGCCGCGATTATAGACTTCGCGGAGATAGGCGTTGACCGACTTGTTGCGGAATTCCTCGACATAGATGCCCGAACAGACCAGCACCATGTTGGGCCGCATCTCGCCCGACAGGAACTTGCGCTCCTCCGTCAGCGAGGTCTTTGCCGCAAGGCCGATGCCGGAGGAGGAATAGACCTGCTGGCCATCCACCGAAGCGAGGCGCCACTGATAGGCCTCGTAGCCGAGCATGCGGTTGGCGATACGGAGGGTTTCCACCGCCGCCGAGAAGGGAAGCATGGTGAAGTTGGGAACCAGAAAGAAAACGATCGTCCGCTTGATCGCCGGTTTCTTGGGCAGGGGAAAGCTTTCTGGCCGCATGGTCTTCCTCTCAATGTCGCATGAGGACAAATTTGTCTATATGCGCCAAGAAACAATAGCGCAATAGCGACATGAAATGGATTTTTTGCGTCACGCTGACGAGACGGTTAAAATAGCTGCGTCAGGGAAGGTGCGAATGGCGTCGCGAACTGGATATGAAATGGCTAAAGATAAAATGGATGCAATCTGAAATAGGATGCCGGCTCCGGATGTGCAGCCTGTTGGCTATATCCGGAACCGGCTGATGGCTTTGTCACTTCGCATTCGTACGCTCCGTCGCCCGGAAACCGATATCCTTCATGACGGTATAAGGCACAGATTCGATCTCGCGCATCATCCGGTAATCCTGCCACTTTGCGACCATCGCCGCGATGAAACGGGATCCGGTGAAGTGGCTCGAGTGGCCGGAAAACTGTCCGGTCCCATAGGTGGTACTACGCATTTCAAGTCTCCTTTGTTGGTGAGGCTCGGCCTCTGATCTGAACGATACGCTCTTCGTTACATAAGACAAACGAATATGTCTTATGCAATCAATCAAGAAAATTGACGGAACGTTGCTGGTCGATGGCTTCGCGGATATCGTCGGCGACGTAGCGCGG
This sequence comes from Rhizobium sp. LjRoot254, assembly GCF_964254105.1. Lineage (NCBI taxonomy): Bacteria > Pseudomonadati > Pseudomonadota > Alphaproteobacteria > Hyphomicrobiales > Rhizobiaceae > Rhizobium > Rhizobium sp. LjRoot254. Next base: position 1,573,964 of record NZ_CAXUSM020000001.1, read on the forward strand.
AAGGCGCGAAAGCTCCCGGCGCAGAAGGGCGTCCTGACGTGCCTTGCGGGCATGCCTCGCCCTGGTTTCGAAAAAGTCGGCGACGGCCGACGGCGTGATCTTGAGCAGTTTCATTGGTTTTCTCCTTCAAATTTTCTCAGCGTCCGACTGAGAACGTCTTGACCTTGCCCTTTATTTGATGTTCAATCAAACGAAATGATCTGATGTTGTCATTCAGAAAAATTGATGGAGGATGTGATGGCGAATTCTCTCCCGGCGGCTCTGCCCGTACTCGAACTCGACATTATGAAGACGTTCATCGCGATCTCGGAGACCGGCAATTTCACAACCGCCGCCGAGGCCGTTTTCCGCACACCGTCGGCGGTTTCGATGCAGATCAAGAAACTGGAGGATACGCTGCGTGTGCCGCTCTTCCGGCGTGACGCGCGCTCGGTGACGCTCACCCATCATGGCGAGATACTGCTCTCCTATGCCAAGCGGATGATCTCGCTCAACAATGAAGCAGTGTCGCGATTCGTCGTGCCGGAGATGAACGGCATCGTGAAACTCGGTGCGCCTGACGATATCGGCGAACTGATGTTGCCGGGCATTCTCAAGCATCTCTCGGAGACTTGGCCGCAGCTTGCCATCGACGTGACGATCGAATCCTCGGCCAATCTTCATCGCGGTGTGGAGGAGGGGCGGCTCGATCTCACGCTCTATAATTTCCTCAATGCGGTGCGCGCCGATCCCGCCGAGAGGGTGATGACGGAGCGGCTTGTCTGGGTCGGCAAGAAGCACGGCCAGGCACACCTCAAGACGCCGTTGCCGGTGTCGGTGTGGGATAGCGGCTGCATCTGGCGCACCAAGGCGCTGGAGGAACTCACCAAATCGGAGATCGAATTCCGCATCGCCTATTTCTGCGGCAGCCATATGGGCCAGACCGCAGCAATCCGCGCCGATATCGCGATTGCGCCGCTCGCACGCTTCCTGGTGCGCGACGACATGGTCGTGCTCGGCGAACGCGACGGCCTGCCAGACCTCGGGTCATATGACATCGGCCTCGCCGTGCGCCAGGGCGCATCCCAGCCTGCGCTCGCGGTGGCGGACTATATCCGTAGCGCGCTGGGCGACCTGGATATGCAGCCGGCGGCGGTGGCGGCTTGAGTCTGCCTGACTTGTCAGCTTCTGCAATTGAGACTATGTTAGCCAAACAAGGAACTTTGGCTAACGAGGAATGTCATGGCTCACAGCGCAGCCCATAGGAAAGAGTTGCCGGAGCACCTCGACGAGAAGGCTCCAACGCCGCGCGTCAATGCCATCATGGGAGATGCCGAGCGTCAGGGTTTTCTGAATACAAATGAGAGCCGGATCACGGCACGCCTAAGCCGCAAGATGGTCGACGCCGCGAAGCTTAAGACCGGCATCACGTCCGATTCCGAACTCGTGAAATTCGCGATCGCGCAGATCGCGACGGAAGATCCGTTCAAGAAGGTTTTCAAGGAGTTGCGGGGCAGCATCGATCCCGACGTCGACTTGGAATTCTGACGTGGTCGATATCGACGTCGGCAGCGCCTTGCGCTGGGTGAGCAGGTTTCGCGGCAAGACACTGGCGAGACGGCCAACGGAATTGTTGCCTCGGTTACCTGATGAGCCTGACGATCGGATTTATCTTCTTGACACCTGCGTCTATATCGACAGCTTTCACGATAGGTTCGCGCTTGAGGTGGAGCGCGTCATCGACGAGGTCGCACACTATCATTCGACCTGCGCGGTCCAGGAACTATTGCTTGCTGCTGGCCAACTCAACCCGGATGACGTCCGAACGAAGCGAAATATTGCTGATATCAGGGAGGTGATCGCGGCAATCACGCCACAGCGGCTCTTCCATCCTGATGCTGATACGATTGTGCGGGCTGGCCTGCTTGCCGGCACGCTCGCTCGTATGCAGGGCTATGGCAAGGAGCATCGCGCCCGTGCCGTCAACGACTGCACGCTTTTCCTGCAATCGCAGAAGCTTGGCACAACAGTGCTTACCCGCAATTACGCCGATTTCGACATAATGCTTCAGATGATCCCATCGGGCCGCGTGTTGTTCTACTAACGCTCCCGGCGCCGTCTCCGCCCGCCGCCGTCTTCGCCACCACCCGTGGTGATCAACTTGCGCTCCGGTAGCGTCACGACCTTGGCAAGTTCGGGGAAGGCGTCCACTTTGTTGGGCATGGCCATGGCGTCGATGAAGAGCTGCTGGAAATGCGGTTCCAGCGCGGTCTCGATCTTCTCGATCTTCGAGACCTGTTGTTCGATCTCGCGGCGGTGCTCGCGATTGAGCAGCGCCATCAGCGCGCCGGTTCCGGCGGCGTTGCCGACGGCCTTGACCTCGGCGAGGTCGCAGTCGGGGATCAGGCCGAGGACCATGGCATATTTGGGATCGATGAACGAGCCGAAGGCGCCGGCGAAGCGGATCATATCGACCTTCTCGACGCCCTGCTTTTCCATCAGCAGTTTGATGCCGGCATAGAGTGCCGCCTTGGCAAGCTGGATGGCGCGCACGTCGTTCTGGGTAACGGTTATGCGCTGTTCACCATCGCCACGCAGGAGATAGGAGAAAGTACGGCCGTTGGGGATGATGCGCGGGCTCTTCGCGGCCATTCCACCATCGACCACGCCGTCTTCGGAAATGATGCCCGAGAGATACATTTCGGCCACAACCTCGATGATCGCCGAGCCGCAAATGCCGGTCACGCCGACAGAGGCGGCTGCTTCCTCGAAGCCATCTTCATCCGACCATTTGTCGACGCCGATCACCCGGAATTTCGGCTCCAGCGTCACCGGATCGATGCGAACGCGCTCGATCGCGCCGGGCGCGGCGCGCTGGCCCGATGAAATCTCGGCGCCTTCGAACGCCGGACCGGTGGGCGAGGAGGCGGCGACGACGCGCTGGCGGTTGCCCAGCACGATTTCGGCATTGGTGCCGACATCGACCAGCAGCATCATCTTGTCCTGCCGGTACGGCCCTTCGGAAAGGGTGGCGCCCGCCGCATCGGCGCCGACATGGCCGGCGATGCACGGCAGCAGGTAGACACGCGCGCCGCGATTGACCTTGATGTCGATGTCATGCGCCCAATATTGCAGCGCGCCTGAGACGGCGAGCGCGAACGGCGCCATGCCGAGTTCGGTCGGGTCGATGCCGAGGAACAGGTGGTGCATGATGGGATTGGCGACGAAGACCATGTCGAGCACGTCGTTGCGATCGACGCCACCTTCTTCGCACACCTTGCCGATCAGGCCGTTGATCGCCTCGCGCACGGCGACGGTCATCGCCTCGCGTCCATCCGGGTTCATCATCACGTAGGAGACACGGCTCATCAGGTCTTCGCCGAAGCGGATCTGCGGATTGGATGTACCCGAGGAACCGACGATGCGGCCGGACAGCAGCGAAACCAGATGCATTGCAATGGTCGTCGAGCCGATATCGCAGGCGATGCCATAGGCTTCGTTCTGCAGCCCGGGGTATAGCGCTATGATGAACGGCCGCGAGGAATCCATGTCGCGATGGATGGCGGCGGTCACCCCCCAGTTGCCCTTTCGCAGGATGCCCTGCACTTGAGGAATAAGGTGAGGCGCAATCAGCAGGTCCTTCCAGCCCCAGTCCTTTTCGAGCATGAGCTTGAGTCGGTCGAGATCGCCCAGCGGCTTGTGCATGTCGGGCTCTTCGATCTCGACATAGCAAAGCTGGACGGCGGCGTTGCGCTCGATCACGCGGTCCGTCGCGGCCTTTCGGACGACCTGGGCGTTGACGACCGTATCCTGCGGCACGTCGATGACGAGGTCGCCGAGGATTTCGGCCGAACAGGAGAGGCGCCGGCCCTCGGGCAGCCCGCGCACCCGGTCGTAGCGGTCTTCCTTGGCGCCACGCGCCGTGATGTGATCATTGGACGAGACGATCTTGTGCTTGGCGAAATTGCCTTCCTGCACCACGACCTGACAGCGGCCACAGGTGGCGCGCCCGCCGCAAACGCTTTCGACATAGACGCCGAGCTTGCGGGCCGCTTCGAGCACTGGCGTGCCAACCGGGAAGCGGCCACGCTTGCCCGAAGGCATGAACAGGACGAGGGGGTCTTTGTGTGTGCCTTCGGTCATGTTGAACTCATTCTCGGCGGGGCCGTCAGTGCGCATTTTAAGTCTTCTTTCCCGGATACAGTCCATCAGCAGACTGCACCCTCATCGCCGGGGACAATGTCCAAATCCCGACATGCAAATATCACCCTGCAGCTTTTGTGCAGGGTGATATCGTATTTCAACCAGTTTTTCGCCCGTCGATCAGGCCGATACGCGAGCCGCGCGTCCACCACGACGGCCAGGAGCCGCCGACGACGCTGCCGGAGTCGGTGCCTGCGCGGCGCCGCCTTCGGCGGGCTTGTAGTCGCGATAGGTCTTGATCCAGTGGGTGCAGTTCGGGTCAGTGCCGTTGAGCACGTTGGCGGCGCGGACAGCTTCCATTTCCTGCGGGCGGCAGGGGTTCATGATCGCCGAGGTCATGCCGGCGCCGATGACCATCGGGATGAAGCCGCCATTGATGCCGTGGCGATGCGGAAGGCCGAAGGAAATGTTGGAGAGGCCGCAGGTCGTGTTGACCTTGAGTTCCTCGCGCAGGCGGCGGAGCAGCGCGAACACCTGGCGGCCGGCATCGCCGAGTGCCCCGATCGGCATGACGAGCGGATCGACGACGACGTCTTCCGGCTTGATGCCGTAGTCCATGGCACGCTCGACGATCTTCTTGGCGACGGCGAAGCGGACATCCGGATCCATCGAAATGCCGGTCTCGTCGTTGGAGATCGCGACGACGGGCACGTTGTATTTCGCGCAAAGCGGCAGGATGGCCTCGAGCTTTTCTTCCTCGCCGGTTACCGAATTGATCAGCGGGCGGCCCTTGGCGACCTTGAGCGCGGCTTCGATGGCGGCTGTCACGGAGGAGTCGATCGCGAGAGGCACGTCGACCAATCCCTGGACGATTTCGAGAGTCTTGACCAGCAGGCCCGGCTCGGTTTCGTTCGGGTTGACCGAGGTGACGCCGGCATTGACGTCGAGCATGGTCGCGCCCGCGGCGACCTGTTCGAGCGCATCCCTGATCACGGTGTCGAAATTGCCTTCGATCATTTCGGCGGCAAGCTTCTTGCGGCCGGTCGGGTTGATACGCTCCCCGATCACGCAGAACGGCTGGTCAAAGCCGATGATGATTTCCCGGGTTGCGGAGGCGACGATAGTGCGGGTCATTTGTTTTCCTTGGTGGCTCGGGACATGGCGGCTTCTTAAGTCGCTGTTCTGTTGAAGGCAAGTTTGGTGGGGGCGCTCAATCCATCGAGTGATCGACGAGTGTGTCCGGGGTTTCTTCCAGCATCTCGCGCATGTCACTGCGCGGCGTCCGTTTCCAGGGCGTGCGGCCCTTCAAGACACCGGATTCATGGACGATCTCGGAGACGTACTCTTCCTGGCGATACGCCATGACGTGGATGCCCGAAACGCCCTCGATTTCCTTGACCTCGTTGATGATGTCGATACAGAGCTGCTTGCCTTCCTTCTTCTGATCCTGAGCGCCTTCGAGGCGCGCGATCACGGAATCGGGAATGTGGATGCCGGGCACGTTCGAGCGTATCCATTTGGCGGTCTTGGCCGATGCCATTGGGCCGACGCCGACCAGGATGAAGCATTTCTCGTGCAGTCCGAGATCGACAACCCTCTTCATGAAATCCCTGAACATGGGAATGTCGAAGCAATACTGGCTCTGCACGAATTGTGCGCCTGCCTCGATCTTCTTGCCCAACTGTAGTGCCCGGAAGTCGTACGGCGGCGCGAACGGGTTGACGGCCGCACCCAGAAATACCTTCGGCGGCGTCGTCAGCTTGCGGCCCGACAGGAATTTCGAATTGTCGCGCATGATCCGCACGGTCTCGAGCAGCGACATGCTGTCGAGGTCGAAGACCGGCTTGGCGCCCGGCTGGTCGCCGGCCTGTACGCCATCGCCGGTCAGGCACATGATGTTGGCGACGCCCATCGCCGCCGCGCCCAGCACGTCGCCCTGGATGGCGATCCGGTTCTTGTCGCGGCAGGCGATCTGCATGATCGGCGCATGTCCCATGCGCGTCAGCAGCGCGCAGATGCCGACCGACGACATGTGGCAGTTGGCGCCCGAGGCATCCACGGCGTTGATGCCATCCACCCAGCCCTCGAAGATCGCGGCGCGCTCGTAGACATCCTCCGGATTGGCACTGTCCGGCGGGTTGAGTTCGGCGGTGACCGCGAATTCTCCCCGGCGAAGCACGCGCTCCAGGCGACCGAGGGAGGAATGGCCGGGCAGGGGGTCGAGCGGCAGGTGTGGGCCAAGCGGGTTTTCGTCGATATGGACCATGGCGCTCAGGCGTCCTTCTTGTTCGACGCTTCGCGCGCGGAAGCGGCGAGCGCGGTTACGCGCAGCCAGGCCGAGGTCTCGCGCAGCGACTGGTCGACCGGCTTCTGCACGTCCATGATCTTGTCGCCATGCACCATATTGCGTGATCCCTCCCAAGCCTTCACCCAGACACACGGCATGTCGGGTTCGACCTCACAGTTTCCGTTTGCCCGAACGCCTCCGCAGGGGCCGTTGCGGAGTTGCTTGGGACAGTTCATCGGGCAGCTCATGCCGGTCGAGGACAGCACGCACTGGCCGCACATGCGACAGTCGAACATCAGGCCCTTGACCCGCTTTTCGACGAATTTGATCGGGGCTTCGACGCGGCCGTAGCCGATCTTGTTCCACAGCGGATGAAGTAGCAGGAACATGTCGGCGAACTTGCCGTAGAACCATTCGAGCATGCGCGAATGCCGAACCGACCACAGCCGGATCGAATAGCTGCGCTTGCGGCGGCCGATGGCCGATACGCCTGATGGCGTGTAGGCGCCGGCCTTGGCCTTGGCGCCGGGGCTCGCATTGCCGGGTTTGGCGTCAGCCATTGTCCCGCCCTCCCGCCTTGACCAGTGCGATCAGGCGATCGCGGTCATAGGCGGCTTCGAGTTCGGCCATGGCCTTGTCGGCTTCGGCTTCGAGGTCGTCGGAGACCGGGGTCGGTTCGGCCTTGCGCCATTCGGCGAGATAGTCATCGGTCTCGGCGGCGCCGGTCCGCATGGCACACATGTCGATCGCCTCGGTGAAGCGCAGCGAGAGCTCCCGCTTGGCGTTGGTGCGGCCCTTCTTGATGATGACCTGCGCGGGAATATCGCGCCAATAGACGATGATGCGGTCTGCCATGAAAATCGGTACTCCCTTTTCCGGCACAATGGTCGGGAAAGGTAGAGTTTGCACGGCTAGGCACGACGTCGCAATCGCCTTATTGCGACAGGGGGATTCTCGCTGTGGATTGCAGCGCTTTCGCGGCCGCTTTTCACATGAAGAAGTTGCGAAACCCGTCCCAATAGTGGGGAATCTGGCTGATGAAAAAGGGGATGTTGGTGATGATCTCGTAGCCCACGAAGCTCACGATGACACCGAAGATGCCGCCGACGACGACACCCGCCCCCATCAACAGCCCGTCGCGTTCAGTCAGTCCCAGGCCCACGAGCGCGAGCGCCAGCGACGGTCCCATATTGCCGAGTGGGATGGGGAGGAAGACGATGAGCGCCAGCACCAGAGCGAAGATTCCCAGCACGCGTTCAACCATGCGGTTGCCGCTGAAGAAACGCGGCTTGATGAAGCGTTCGGCCTTGTTCATCCAAGGGATGAATTTGTCGAGAACTGCGGAAAAAGCCTTGTTGTCAAAGGTGTATTCGCGCAGGCGCCTGGGTAGCCAGATCGTGTCCAGGCGCGAAAACGCCATCTGGCAAGCGATGAAGATGAGCGGCAGGCCGAGGATGAACGTGGCACCGGGTGGCAGCGGCACAAGATTGGGAAGACAGAAGACGACGAGAAAGGCGCCGAAAGACCGATCGTCCATAGCATGGGCAATCTCGCCCAGGCTGATCTTGTCGCCTGCCTTGGCGGAAACGTGGCGCAGCAATTCCGAAAGCTTCTCTGGCTTTTCACCGGCAATCTTATGACCCAAGCCGAGATCCATTTCTACTTCCGACACAACACACCCGTCTTCCATTTCCGTTCAGCTTATCGCGCATATATTTATGTCACGTATATCAAGCCAATACGACAACGGATCATGAATGGTCTTTATTTGCGGCAATTGCCACCGTCATATTGTCACGCAGGCCGTGATAATCAAGCCGCAGCGCCAAGCAGGGCAGGCGTCAGGTCGCCATAGCCGGTAAAGCGGTATTCATAGTCGAGCTTGAGATAATCGGCAGCCCATTTGGCCTTGCGCTGCAGGTCCTCGTCCTCGGTCTGGGCGAGATAGACGATCTTTGTATAGTTGCCGAACACCATGTCGCGCAGTTCAGGGTGCTTGTCGAGCTTCAACGGTTCGATCACGAAAGCCTCGAACTGCCGGGTGATCAGGTCTGTCAGGTAGAAGGCCGTGAATTCCTTGTCGCATTCGGCGAGGAACTTCTCCGTGCCGGTGAAGAAGGCGTAACAGTGCGGCCCGGCAATGCGCTCGATGCCTTCCTCGGCGCAGATCTTGTCCAATTCGCCCTGGGTGCCGCATTCGGCATAGCCGATATAGATGTGCTTGATGCCCTCGGCGCGTGCCTCGGCGATCTTGGTCCGCATGGCCGGAGCGATCTTTTCCGGATGCACATGCCAGAGCGCCGGCAGACATTCGAGTTCGAGATGATCGAGCCCGTTGGCGTTCTTGATGGCGATGATCTCTCGGGCGATCGCGCCGCAGGCGATCACTCGTACTGTTTCGTGGCTCTGGACATCCGTCGACATGGTGGTCTTTCCCAAGCTTGCCTTGCCAATATAGTCACGCTTGAGGCCATTGAAAATGTCGTCCGCGTCATTTGCTGGCGTCAAAGGAACGGATTGTTGTTGTTGCGGCGTGTTTTCAATCGGTTGAGGCGAACCAAATCGCATTTCATGCGTTTAGTGCCCGGTGCAATCACTGCCGGGTTTTGTAAGCGTGTTGCCCAGTCATTGGCCGGGGCGCGACCGCGCTTCGGATCTATCTATAATACGATTGGAGATCACGGTCATGAAGACATCCACCAAGATCGCGGCAGCCCTTCTGGCGGTCCTGATGCTGGCATCTTGCGGCAACACCATCCGTGGCGTGGGTCGCGATACGTCCAATGCGGTCGATGCGACGGAAGACGCGGCCAAGGACGTCGCGGAATGACGAGAAGGCTGGATTCAACTGGAGGCAAATGAAATGATCAATCTCACCACACGTGTCGCTGCTGCACTTGTTCTCGTTCTGGCGCTCGCCTCATGCGGCAACACCATTCGTGGCTTCGGCAAGGATGCATCGAACACCGTCGATGCGACGGAAGACGCTGCGAAGGATGTCACCAACTAGGCTGAAACGAAAACTGGCCGCGCGTTACCCGCAGCGGCCAGGCTTTTATTCTCAATGCTGAAACCGCTCAGGCGCCGGCAGCATGCACGTTGTGCTTGCGCTTGATGTATTCCTTGGCCGTTTCCACGGCAATTGCCGCGTCGCGGCAATAGGCGTCGGCGCCGACGGCCTTGCCGAATTCCTCGTTGAGCGGCGCACCGCCGACGAGAACGACGTAATCGTCGCGGATGCCCTTTTCCTTCATCGTGTCGATCACGACCTTCATGTAGGGCATGGTCGTGGTCAGCAGCGCGGACATGCCGAGGATATCTGGCTTTTCGCGCTCGATTGCGTCGAGATAGTTCTCGACCGGATTGTTGATGCCGAGGTCGATGACGTCGAAGCCAGCGCCTTCCATCATCATGCCGACGAGGTTCTTGCCGATGTCGTGAATGTCGCCCTTGACGGTACCGATCACCATCTTGCCCTGCTTCGGCGCGCCGGTGGCGGCGAGAAGCGGACGCAGGATGAACATGCCGGCCTTCATCGCGTTGGCCGAAAGCAGCACTTCCGGAACGAAGAGGATGCCGTCGCGGAAGTCGATGCCGACGATGCGCATGCCTTCGACGAGGGCTTGCGTCAGAACATCGTATGGTACCCAGCCACGCTCGATGAGGATATTGGTGCCCTCGATGATCTCTTCTTTAAGGCCGTCATAGAGGTCGTCGTGCATCTGCTGCACAAGTTCTTCGTCCGAGAGCTCGGAAAGAATGATGTCGTCGTCTGCCATGGCGATCCTCGTCGAGTTTTGGGAATCCGCAGTTTGCCGTAAACCGCATTCGACCATTACAGTTAGCGTCTGGGGTTTGCAAAGCGTTTTCGAAAACGACGCGTGCTGGACTGATTTACGACGATGCGTCAATCGTCTTTGAAAGGGTTGACGATTTTAAGGCCGTCGATGATCTGGCCGTGGTGGAGGTCTTCGGTGAAGAGTGTATCGCATTTGGCGATAAGCGCCGCGGCGATGATGGCGCTGTCCCAGTAGGAGAAGTGGTAACGGTTAGACAGTTCGAGAGCCTCAAAGAACAGATCCACGCTCATATCGACGACACGAAGTCGCCGGAGACCGCGCACGATCTCCTGAGCGATATCCAGATCGAGGCGGTGCGGCCGGGTTGCACGCGTAGACTGAACATAAAATTCCTGCAGAACTTGCACCGACACGACGCAATCGTCTCTGTTCAGCAACGCCTCGGCAACGTCACGCTTACCACGTTCAGACGGATCTAGACTTTTCGCATAGATGAGAATGTTGGTATCGAGAAAGCGCGGGATTCAGCGCAGCTTTCGATCATAAAGATCCTCGCGCGGTATGTTCTCGCTTGCGCTGAAATACTTGATCCTCTTGGTCGCCTCCATCTCGAGCTGCCGCAGCCTCTCGAATTCCTCGGCCGAGACCGGCGACGACGGAGGGGAGCTCGCTTCGATCAATGCAGATTTCGCAAGTTCGGCGACGGACGTATTCTTCCGTTCCGCTGTCTTTTCAACGCGGTGATAGGTATCGTCATCCAGGGCAAACGTGATGTTTCTCATTCGGGAAGCATAACATGTCAGCGTTGGATCTGGAAGCATGCCCGCCCATGCCGCAATCAGGCAAATGCGTCACTTCGTTTCCAGCGCACACATTGGCGCTTTGAGGAATGTTCCTTTTGCGGCATTGTTTAGGATCGCCGTGAACATTTCGGCCCCTCAGGCCCAAAATCACAAAGAGGAAGCAACCATGGACCAGACGACAGACCAGGCAGAAGGCGGCGGCCGCCGTGGACGAGGTGCTGCCGCCCGCCGCGCAGCACGCACGGGCGGCGGTCCGGGCGCGTCGCTTCCCTATATCACCCGCAGGATCCGCGAATACGAGGTGCTGGAGGAAGAAGGCCTTGAGCTCATCGAACGGAATGCCGACCTCATCCTGGAGGAAATCGGCATCGAGTTTCGTGAAGACGCGGAAGCACTGGCGCTGTGGAAGGAAGCTGGCGCCGATGTCAGGGGCGAACGGGTGCATTTCCCCAAGGGCCTCTGCCGCGAACTCCTGAAAACCGCGCCACCGGTTTTCACCTGGCATGCACGCAATCCCGAGCGCAGCGTACAGATCGGCGGCAAGGCGACCGTCTTCGCGCCGGTCTATGGCCCTCCCTTCGTGCGCGACCTAGACGGCAACCGCCGCTATGCCACGATCGAGGACTTCCGCAATTTCGTGAAGCTCGCCTATATGGCGCCGTCAATGCATTCCTCGGGCGGCACGGTCTGCGAACCGGTCGATATCCCGGTGAACAAGCGCCATCTCGACATGGTCTACAGCCATATCAAATATTCGGACAAGCCGTTCATGGGTTCGGTCACCGCGCCGGAACGCGCGGAAGACACGATCGCCATGGCCAAGCTGGTGTTCGGCGATGACTTCGTCGAGAACAATTGCGTCACGCTCAACCTGATCAATGCCAATTCGCCGATGGTGTTCGACGAAACCATGGTCGGCGCGCTCAAGGTCTATGCCCGCCACAACCAGGCGACAGTGATCTCGCCGTTCATTCTCTCGGGCGCTATGAGCCCGGTGACGGTGACCGGTACGCTGACGCAGATCCTCGCTGAAGTGCTGGCCGGTGCATCGTTCACCCAGCTGATCCGCAAGGGCGCGCCCGTACTGTTCGGCACGTTCGCAGCCTCGATCTCGATGCAGTCGGGTGCGCCGACCTTTGGCACTCCGGAACCGTCGCTGGTCTCTTACGGCGCTGCGCAATTGGCACGCCGCCTCGGTCTGCCGTTCCGTACCGGTGGCTCGCTCTGCGCTTCCAAGGTGCCGGATGCGCAGGCAGCGCATGAATCGGCCAACACACTGAACATGACGCTCCTGGCAGGCACGAATTTCTCGCTGCATGCGGCGGGCTGGCTCGAAGGCGGCCTAGTGTCGTCCTACGAGAAGTTCATGATCGACCAGGACCAGCTCGGCATGATGCAGAAGATGGCCGAAGGCGTCGATCTCTCGGAAAATGCCCAGGCGCTCGACGCCATCCGCGAAGTCGGCCCCGGCAGCCATTATCTCGGCTGCGCCCATACACAGGCCAACTTCCAGACCGCCTTCTATCGCTCCGCGCTCGCCGACAACAATTCCTTCGAACAATGGGAAGTCGAAGGCGCCAAGCGGATCGAGGAACGCGCCAATGCGCTTTGCAAGTCCTGGCTCGACCAGTACGAGGCGCCGGAGCTGGATCCCGCGATCGATGAAGCGCTTCTGGCTTACATCAAGCAGAAGAAGGACTCGATGCCCGACGCCTTCACCTGAAAGGGTCCCGAAGCCAGGGAGAATGGCGGACGGTATCAGGTGGCCGACTGGATACAGCGGGACGTTTGGCGCCCGCATTACAAGCCGCCTGGCCGGACATAATGGGCAAGGATGAGACCATAATCGAACAGATCCGTGCGGCGTTCTCGCCGCACGGAATTTTTTTGCGCGGTGTCGTGCATTTCGCCGCCGACGGGCCGGAGATATCAGGGGGCAGGGCGCGGACGGTCGTGCTGCTTGGCAATATCGGCGGCTCGATCTGGCCGGCATTCTCGGCTTGGCGGCAAAAGAACGAGAATGTGGCCGATCCACTGGACATGTGGTCCGTCGAGGTCATCCGGCCGGTCGCCGAGGCCATGGGCGGGACCGCATGGTTTCCCTCGGAGAGACCCTGGCAGCCGTTCCAGCAATGGGCGATGCGTGCCGAGGGATTGAGGTCGTCGCCGCTCGGCGTGCTGATCCATCCGGATTATGGATTGTGGCACGGTTATCGCAGTGCGATCGGATTTGAGGAGCGGATCGATTTCCCCGAGCCGATGCCAAGGTCGCATCCCTGCGACCGCTGTCCCGACAAGCCGTGTCTGACCACCTGTCCGGCTGACGCGGTGACCGGGGACCATTTCGACGTCCCAGCGTGCCGCACCTATCTCGCGGGAGAAGGCGACGGCACTTGCATGCAGGGCGGCTGCATCGCCCGCAATGCCTGCCCGGTAGGGGTTGAGTACCGCTATCCCGCGGAACAGTTGCGTTTTCACATGGCGACACTGAGCCGCTGACTTGACATTTCGCCACTTCGAACTCAGGTTATATATAACCGGAGTTTTCAAGATGACGGCGACGAACAAGCGCGAGCAGAATAGACAAAAGGCCGCAAGCTACCGCGAGCGTCAGCGCGCGAAAGGCCTGAAGCTCGTGCAACGCTGGCTGCCCGATACCAAGTCCAAGGAGTTTCTTGAAGAGGCTGCGCGGCAGTCGAAGATCGCGGCGGCGAGTCCCTATGCCGCCGAGGACCAGGCGTGGGTTGATTCCGTATCCTGGTTCAACGATCCGGCCAATGACGAGAGGTGAGGTCTGGACCGTTTCAGGTGCCGGCTACGCCGGCAAGCCAAGGCCGGCTCTTATTATTCAAGATCATGCCTTCTCGTTTCTGGATTCCATAACGATATGCCCGATCACCTCCGACCCTGACAATTTGGAGCTTTTCCGCATCGATCTACTGCCGAGTGATGAAAATGGCCTACGGCTGCGATCACACGTTATGGCCGACAAGATCGTCACACTGCCAAAAAGCCGCCTCGGTAAACGCATTGGCGTCCTTGATGTCGACGACCTCAAACGCGTCGAAACCGCGATCATGATCTTCCTGGGTCTAACCTGACCACCAGCCGCTGACGCCGTTGGCTCATGAATATATGCAGGATCACCGCGAAAAGCACGATCAGTCCGCCGGCGAGCGTCTGCGGCCCGGCTTTCTCACCGAAGGCCAGCCAGACCCAGAAGGGCGAGAGCGGCGTATCGATCAGTGAGATCAGGGCCGTTTCCATGGGTGGCAAACGCCTGGAGCCGAGCGAATAGAGCGTCAGGCCGGCCGAGGCATTCAGCAGGCCGAACAGCACGAGATAGACCAGATGCGTCGGCGTGACCGCCGAGAGTTCGGCGAAGGGCAGCACGATGACGCCGCTGGTGAACGAGGCAATCACCGCACCTGCCGCGATATTCACCGAGCGATATTTCCGCACGATGATGATCGAGGCCGCCATGCTGGCCGTGCCGAGAAAGGATAGTATGTCGCCGAGCAGCGCGCCGTCGTTCGAGAATCCGACCATGATCACCACGCCGACCATCGCAATGGCACTGGCGAAGATCGCTTCCCGCGACGGCAGTTCGCGCACGAAGATGAAGCCGAGCAATGCCGCGATGAAGGGCAGGGTGGCGAAGATCACGGCGTTGTGTGCAATCGAGGTCTGGCCGAGTGACGAGACGTAGCAGATCGTGCCGAATATGTAGTTGACGATGTAGAGCGCATCGGACCAGCCCATGTTGCGGAACTGGCTGGTCCAGGTTTTCGGGGCAAAGGCGATGATGATCGCCAGCATGCCGACCGCGCCGAAGATGCCGCGCCCGGCGATCATCGTGGGATAGTCGAGCGCGATCAGCCGCGTGAAGAAGCCGGCGCTGCTCCAGGTGACCGCGCCTGCGGTCACGAAGATGATGCCGAAGAGATGTTCGCGGCGTGGATCCATCATGCGTGCGCCGGCACGGCCCTCCGCTGGCTCGCGACGATATGGGCGATCACCGCGGCGAAGACCATGCCGCCGCCGATGATCGTGTTGAGGTCCGGCTTTTCGTTGAAAGCCAGCCACACCCAGAGCGGCGCCATGGGCGCGTCGAGCGCTCCGATCAAGGCGGTCTCGACGGCCGGCAGTTTCTTGGAACCAAGCGCGAAGAAGGCAAGGCCCACCGCCGAGTTGGTGAGGCCGAAAAGGGCGAGCTGGAAAAGCTGGATGCCGGTCACGTCGAGCGGCGCGCCGAGCGGCCAGCAAATGGCGCCGGAGATAATGGCGCCGATGCAGGCCGAGGCCATGGCGGACATCTCAGGATTGCGCCGCATCAGGACGATCGAACAGGCCATGCAGCAGGTCATGCCGAACGCCAGCAGGTCGCCAAGCAATCCGCCATCCGATCCGAAGCCGACCATCAGGATGACGCCGAGAACAGCGAAAATGCTCGAGATCATCGCGCTACGGCTCGGATACTCCTTGAGGAATATCCATCCGAGGAAGGCTGCGAGAAAAGGGATCGTCGCGTAGATCACCGCACCATGGGCGACGGATGTGTGTCCCAGCGAGGTGATGAACATGATCATCCCGGCGACCGTCAGCGCGATATAGGCGAGCTCAGGCTTGCCGATCCCGGCGAATTCCCGCCACCAGTGGCGACCTCGGAAGAGGACGACGACGATCAGCAGGCTCGCCGCCCCGAAAATGCCGCGCCAGGCGAGCAGCGTGAAGCTGTCGAGCGGGATCAGCCGGGTGAAATAGCCGGCAAGGCTCCAGGCGACGGCGGAAATCGTGACATAGAGCAGGCCGAGTTGATAATCGCGGCGGGGGTTCATGATGGACCTGATGATTTGGGCGAGGCGATTCCGAGAGTTAGAATCCACCCCGAGGGTTGTACATAAGGGTGATGGAGGGGCTGACTGAATAATTTGGCCCCTTGCCCAAATAATTTCACGCCTGACCCCAAGCTTTTGTCAGGAGCAAACGTCTTACACCTAGGGTCAGGGTTTACCGAACATGCCGAAATGGATTGATTTGGCGCCGCTGACCCCGGGAACGGTGTGAGAGGGATGGCAGTTGGAACCCGAACTGATCAGAAAGGCAATTGGCGGCGACGCGCAAGCCTTTGGACAACTGATTGAAATACATTATGATTTCATACATGCCACGGCGTGGAAATGGACGCGGAGCCGTGCCGATGCCGAAGATATCGCGCAGGACGTCTGCGTCCGACTCGGCAGTGCCATAAGATCGTTTCGCGGCGAAGGCCGCTTTCGCACCTGGCTTTATGCGCTGGTGCTGAATGCGGTTCGCGATCTCGCCCGCAAGGCGGTGCGCGAGCGCCGCAAGACCGAGGAATGGAGCCAGGACCCGGCCATGCATGCCGACGGGACCCAAGAGGACGACATGCAGGAAATCTGGACCGCCGTGCAGACGCTCTCGCCCAAACAGCGCGACGCCGTCATGCTGGTTTATTCCGAGGGCTTCGATCACGGTGAGGCGGCGGAAATACTCGGTTGCTCGGAACCCACGGTGTCCTGGCATCTGCACGAGGCGCGCAAGCGTCTGAAGATCATTCTCGGCCGTGAAGTCGCGTGAAAGGAGGCGAGCCAATGGAAGAAGACCTGAAGAAGCTCGGCCGCATCGCCACCCCGAAGCCCTCGGACGAAGCTCGTGCCCGCGCGATGAACGCTGGCATGGCCGCATTCGAGGCCGAGAAGAATTTTTCGACAGCACCCCAAGGAAGTGAAACGTCACGTCGTCAAAGCTCCATCGCAACCGCTTTATGGAGCCTGTTCATGTCCCGCAAATTGATGCTCGCGAGCTCGGCGCTCGCAACTATTCTGATCGTGCCCACCGCTGGGTATGTCACCTATCAGATGATCAACGACAGGACGATCACGCTGACCGACGTTCCCGTTCTCGATACCAAGAAGCAGGATGAGGGGCGCCTGCGCCAGGAGAAGCTCAAGAGCGAGCAGACCGCCGGCAAGCAGGAGGTTCAGAACCAGGTGCAAGCCGACGATAAATCGGTCGAACAGCCAGAGATTGCCGACCTGGTCACCAAGTCCGAGCCCAAACCCGTCATCGCCGAGGAAACGGCCGACACATCGGGTGGGCGCGCCGACACCGAATCCATGGTGCCCGGCGAGGAGCAACGCCTCGCTGCCGCGCCCAAGGATGCCGACGACGCATCGGCCGCGACAAGCGAGATGGCCGAACCCGAGGTCGATGCCCTGGTTGCCGCAAAGCCGATGACCGTGCAGCCGACTGGACAGCTCATGCGCAAGAAGGTGCTGGGCGGTGCCACGATGAACGAAGGTATCGTCGCCCAGCCGCCGATCTTGCTGCCCGAGGAAACCGGCGACCGTTTCACGTCAAAGGATGTCAATCCGGTGAAATCGGTGGTCTCGGAGCCGGTCTCCACCTTCTCGATCGATGTCGACACGGCATCCTACGCCTATGTGCGCCAGTCGATCATGAATGGCGGCCATCTGCCGGAGCCCGACAGCGTCCGCGTCGAGGAGATGATCAACTATTTCCCCTATGACTGGAAACCGCCGGAAAGCGCGAAGGAGGCCTTCAAGGCCAATGTCACCGTCATGCCGACGCCGTGGAACGCCAATACCAAGCTGATGCATATCGGCATCAAGGGTTACGACGTGCAGCTTGGCGAACAGCCGCCGGCCAATCTCGTGTTCCTGATCGACGTATCGGGCTCGATGGACGAGCCGAACAAGCTGCCGCTGCTGAAGAGCGCGTTTCGTCTGCTGGTCAATACGCTGAAGCCATCGGACACGGTATCGATCGTCGTCTATGCCGGCAATTCCGGCACGGTGCTCGAGCCGACCAAGGCATCCGAGAAGCAGAAGATCCTCGATGCCATCGATAATCTCTCGCCGGGCGGCTCGACCGCGGGTGCGGAGGGCATCGAAGCGGCCTACAGGCTAGCGGAAAAGGCCTTCCAAAAGAATGGCGTCAACCGCATCATGTTGGCGACCGACGGCGACTTCAATGTCGGCTTGTCGAGCGATGACGAATTGAAGGCGCTGATCGAGAAGAAGCGCAAGACGGGCATCTTCCTCTCCGTCCTCGGTTTCGGCACCGGCAACTACAATGACGGCCTGATGCAGGTGCTGGCACAGAACGGCAATGGCGTCGCGGCCTATATCGACACGCTGTCGGAAGCCCAGAAGACTTTGGTGCAGGAGGCGACAAGCTCGCTCTTCCCGATCGCCAAGGACGTCAAGATCCAGGTCGAATTCAACCCGGCCAGGATCGCCGAGTATCGCCTGATCGGTTATGAGACCCGTGCGCTGAAGCGCGAGGATTTCAACAACGACAAGATCGACGCCGGCGAAATCGGCTCCGGCCATCGGGTGACAGCGATCTATGAGGTGACGCCGGTCGGCAGCCCGTCGGTGCTCAACGACGACCTGCGCTACGCCGAGAAGAAGGAAAAGCCCGAGGCTCCTGTCGTGACCGATGCCTCCGCATCCGACGAGCTCGCCTTCGTCAAGATCCGCTACAAGCAGCCCAATGAGGACAAGTCGACCCTGATCACCATGCCCGTCAAGGCATCGGAGGAGAAGGCCAATGTGGATGCGGCGGCGCCCGATGTGCGGTTCTCGGTGGCGGTGGCGGCCTTTGCCCAGAAGCTGAAGCAGGAAGCCCAGGTTTCGGATTATTCCTGGGATCAGATCGAAGCACTGGGCTTGGCCGCCAAGGGCGATGACCGCTACGGCTATCGCGCCGAATTCCTCAAGATGGTCGAACTGTCCAAGAGTTTGAAGGGCGAGTAACCCCGTTCCCAACGCGGGCCGGTCCGTTCCCGGCCCCGTTACTCGCTCGTCACGCCCTCTCCCTGTCCTCGCGGGGAGGGGGTGAACTGCGTTTCACGCTTTCGGAAACGCTTTTTCCATGCCGCCGGATTTATCCAGCCCATCGCGGAAGGCATGGAAAGCCGGGTGCTGCGAGGATTTGCCCACTTCGTTGAGCCGGATCTGCAGCCGGGCCGGGGCATTGGCGCCGATCCATTCGCCGATGCGTTCCAGCTTCAGCGAGTTGAGAAACTTGGCCTCGGCCGACTTGTCCAGCCACAGCCGCAGTCCCTCGAGCAGGTTGTCGTCCTGCACCGGATTTTCCAACAGAAGCTTCAGGAATGACTGATCGGCCTCGGCGAAGCTTGCGAGCCTGTCGGCGACGGCATCGCGGTCGGGGAAGGGGGCAGCTGTCATGTCCGCAACCTCAGCTCCAGACGAAATCGTTGGTCGAAAGCGACTCGCGGTTCGCGCCGGTGAGGATGATGATCATGTCGTCGACATTGTCGCCATCGATATCGACATGCAGCATGCGGCTCGCATTGTCGAACCACGCTTCGGAGTTTGCGCCTGCAGTCGAGTAGCCTGCCGTGGTCGAGTAGCCGAATGTACCGGTCTGCAGCCCCTGGAACGAGATCTTGTCTTGCGAAGGCACGAAATCGCTGATCGTATCGGTCACGCTCCCACCGTTAGATTGGGCGGTCGCCGTGAAGACGAAATAATCCACGCCGGCATCGCCCGACACCCTGTCGACGCCGTTGCCCATGTAGATCGTGTCGTCGCCGTTGCCGAGCGAGGTATTGGTGTTGGCGGAACCGGTCAGCACGATCTTGTTGATACCGCTGCCGCCATTAATGTTCTCGACATTGGCGAAGGTCGCGGTGCCCGCGCCGGCGAAGAGTATGAAATCCTCGCCGCCGCCGAGATCGATGACGGCGCCGGCATAGTTGGTTGCGAGCGTTATCGTGTCAGCCTCGCTGCCGCTCGTGATGGCCTCGACACCGGTCAACGTCGCCGTGACACCTTCGATGAAGGTAAGGGTGTCGGTGCCGTTGCCGAGCGAAATGCTGCCGACGAAATCGGTGTTGACGGTAATCACGTCGGTGAAGTTGCCGCCGGTGATGGATTCCGCACCGCCGACAGTCACGGTGTTGTTGCCATCGCCCAATATCAGCGTGTCGGAGCCTGAGCCGAGACTGATCGTCGTGGCCTGGGCCGAACCGGAGATCGTGATGCGGTCATCGCCGCTGCCTGAGGTGATGGTCTCGATCCCGGCGAGTGTGACGGTGTTTCCGGATGTCGCCAGTTCGATACTGTCGATCCCGGCATCGAGATTGACATAGCCTGTATAGGTCGCGGAATTGATGACGATGACGTCGGAGCTGATGCCGCCCGATATGCTTTCGACGCCCGCTGTGGTCAGGGTATTGTTGTCGAGCGCATAAAGCGCCAGCCGGTCGCCGCCGTCGCCAAGATTGATATGGGCGCCGGTGATGGCTGACATGAAGGTGATGAAATCGCTCGCCGAGCCACCCGAAATCGACTCGACGCCGGACACGTTGGCAGTGACCGATGTGTTGCCGGTCCATGACAGAATGTCGTGGCCGCCGGCGAGATTGAGCGAGGCGATTGCGCCGGAGCCGCTGATCGTCAAGACGTCCGTGTCGGCCGAACCGACGATGGTTTCCGCCCCGGTGACGGTCAGCGTACCGCCGTCTGTGAAGCTCAGATAGTCGTTGCCGAGGCCGAGGCTGACCGTGCCGCCCGCCCAGCCGTTTTTCAGGATGATCCGGTCATCCTGGGTGCCACCGACGATCGTCTCGGCGTTGACGATGGTCGCCGTGTTGGTGAAATTGGCGAAGGAGACCTTGTCGTCGCCGTCGTTGAGGTCGATTTCGCCTGAGATATAGGCCTGCGAGAAGGTAATGACATCCGAGCCCCAGCCGCCCGCGATCGATTCGATACCGTTGACGGTGATGGTCGCGCCAGAGGCGTCGATCTGCAGCATGTCGTTGCCGCCGCCGAGGTCGATCGTGCCGCCCGTATAGGTCGCGCCGAGGATGACGAGATCGTTGCCGGCACCGCCGGTCACCGTCTCGACATTGATCATGGTGACCGTATTGCCGCCGGACGACAGGATCAGCGTATCGTTGCCGTCGCCGAGATCGATCTCCGCCGGTGTGGATGATGCAAGCGTCACCTTGTCGTTGCCAAGCTTGCCGAGAATGGATTCGACATTGGTCGCGATGACCGTGCCTCCGAGATCGCTGAATATTAGGCTGTCGTTGCCGCCGGCGAGATCATAGCTGCCCGAGGGCAGGGACAGATCGACATAGATCGTGTCGTTGCCGGTACCGCCGGCCACGGTTTCGACATTGGCGACCGTGACGGTGTTGTTGCCGCTGGTCAGCGTCAGCAGGTCCAGGCCGCCCTTGAGATCGATATAGACCGCCGTTGCTTCGCCCTGCAGCGTGATCATGTCGGCCGAGCTGCCGCCGACCACGCTTTCGATGCCGGAGATCGTCGCGGTGTTGTTGAAATTGCCGAGCGTGAGAAGATCGAGGCCGTCGCCGAGCAGAATGGTTGAGCCCGTCAGTCCGCTTGCGACATAGACCGTGTCGGCGCCCACGCCGCCCACGACCGTCTCGACATTGCTGATCGACACGGTGCCGCCGCCGGCGTCGAGCGTCAGCTGATCGGCGCCGCCGCCGAGATCGACGACCATCATGGCGGGAACCGCTGCGAGTGTGATGAGATCGTCCTGGCCGTTGCCGATGAGCGTCTCGACACCCTTGATGGTGATCTGGTTGATCCCGACATTGCCGAGCTTGAGTGTATCGCTGCCTTCGCCGAGATCGATCTCGCCGTTGAATGTGCCGCCAAGCGTCACATTCTGATTGCCGGCGCTGCCGATGATGGTTTCGGTATTGCTGACGGTGATCGTGATGTTGGACTCGAGCGTCAGTGAATCGCTTCCGCCGCCGAGATCGATGCGCATGCCGGCCTGGTCGCCCGTCACGGTGACGACATCCGACTGGTTGGTGCCGGTCATGGTCTCGACATTCAAGACGGTCAGCGTCGTGCCCGAGTTCACCGCGCTCATGTCGAGCGTATCGATGCCTGCCCCGAGGTCGATCGTGCCTTCGGTAAGCATGCCCTGAATGGTCACCGTGTCGGCGGAGCGTCCGCCGGTGATGGTCTCGACGCCGTTCATCGTCACGTTGTTGACGAAGGCGCCGAGCGTGATCCGGTCCTTGCCCTCGCCGAGCGCGATGACGCCGTTGGTCAGTGCCGAACCGAAGGTGATGGCGCTCGCGCTGTCGCTGCCGGTCGAGGTGATGACTTCGACATTGAGCACGGTCAGCGTGCCGCCCCCATCGGAGAGATCGAGCGTATCGACGCCGTCGCCGAGATCGATCGACAGGCCCACGGCGGCGCCGGAGATGTGGACGAAGTCGTCGCCGGCCTGGCCCTTGATGCTTTCGACGCCGGCCACGGTCAGCGTGTTGCCGGCCGAATGAAGGACGAGCGTGTCGGCACCGTTGCCGAGATCGATGGTGAATTCTCCCGATGCAGGCTGCGCGCCGAGCGTGATATGATCGCTGCCGCCGCCGCCGATGATGGTTTCCGTGCCGGAAATCGTCAGCGAGTTGGTAGCCGTCGCCAGCGTCAGGATGTCCTGGCCCGCGCCGAGGTCGATCATCGCCTTGGTCAATTGTCCTGACGCCGTGACCGTGTCGTCGCTCGATCCGCCGACCAGCGTTTCGACGCCGGCGATGGTGATGGTGTTTTCGAAGTTTCCGAGCGTCAGCTTGTCGCTGCCGGCGTCGAGGTCGATCTTGCCGCCGGTGAGCTGGCTGGTGATGGTGATGTCGTCGCTCTTGCTGGATGCGGTGATGGTCTCGACATTGCCCAGCGTCAGCGTGTTGTCGAATGCGCCAAGCGTCAGCCTGTCATCGCCTTCGCCGAGGTCGATCGTCAGGCCGTTGGCCTGGGTCGACAGGGTGATGACGTCGTTGGCGGAGTCGCGGCCGAGGATCGTCTCGACATTGCCGATCGTCATCGTGCTGCCGGCCTCGAAGAGCACGAGCTGGTCGAGGCCATCGCCAAGCTCGATCCGCATGCCGGCCGACGTCGTCTCGAGATAGACCGTATCGCTGCCCGAGCCGCCCATCACCGTCTCGACGTTGAAGACCGAAACGACGTTGACGAAATCGCCGAGGGTCAGCTTGTCCTTGTTGCCGCCGAGGTCGATCTCGGCATTGTCGGCGCGGGCGCTCAGCGTGATGATATCGATGCCGGTGCCCGCGACGATCGACTCTGCGCCCGCTACCGTCAGGCTGTTGGCGAAATTGCCGAGCCGCAGCCGATCGGTTCCGGCGCCGAGATTGATGGTGCCGCGGGTGAAGAGGGTGGAAATGGTGATTTCGTCGCCGAAATCGCTGCCGGTGATGGTTTCGATGTTGAGCAGTGTCGCGGTCGACGACATCGCGAATGTGATCGAATCCTTGCCGCCGGCCAAGTCGATCTTGCCTTCTTCGTATTCGCTGGCGATGTGGACGATGTCGCCCGAGCTCGATCCGATGATCGTCTCGACATTGAGCAGCGTGAGCGTATTGGCATAGGCGCCGAGCACGACCTTGTCGCTGTCCTCGCCGAGATCGATGTAGATGCCTTGCGCCTTCGAGCCGAGGATGATCGATTCCTTGCCGCCGGCGCCGATGATGGTTTCGACGTTGGAAATGGTGGCCGTGCCGCCGTCGTCCGAGAAGGTCACGCGGTCGTCGTCGCCGCCCAGGTCGATCTTGCCAAAGGTGATCCTGGTCTCGAAGGTCACGAGGTCGATG
Organism: Rhizobium sp. LjRoot254; assembly: GCF_964254105.1. Lineage (NCBI taxonomy): Bacteria > Pseudomonadati > Pseudomonadota > Alphaproteobacteria > Hyphomicrobiales > Rhizobiaceae > Rhizobium > Rhizobium sp. LjRoot254. The sequence goes on from NZ_CAXUSM020000001.1 coordinate 1,597,646, forward strand.
CCGCTGGCGCCGCCGATCGATTCGATGTTCGAGACCCGGACAGTGTTGCCGGTGCCCTGCATTCTGAGGCGGTCGACGCCGCCTTCGAGGTCGAGTTCCTGGTTGCGGATGGAATTGGAAACCGTGATGAAGTCGATGCCCCTGGTGCCCGTGACATTGTCGATGTCGCCGACTGTCCTTGTCGTGGAGTTCGCTCTGGGGGCTGTCCTGGATTTGGCCATCGTCATGATCTCCTGCGCGTTCGCGAGCCGGGCGTCATGCCGACTCGCATCGATTGCAGCCTTGGGGGCGCTTCTGATGCAGGGTCTTGATAGGCGGTGAAACTTTAGCGGGGCTTGTCCAAACGCAAATTTAAGTTGGTTGAATGATCAATTTAAAGAAGCGTGCAGGATCGGAAGCGAAATCGGCCGGAACCTAGCTGGTTCCGGCTGAGTGAAATCTCGGAGGTTTCTCCGGCCTCAGCCGCGGCGGCCGCGCCGCTCGCGGGGAGGAGCTTGCTCCTCGGCCGTCTTGTTGCGCAGCGGGCCGATCTTCTCGACGATCAATTCGAGCGTCGGGCGGGCGCCGGCGACATGGCTGTCTACCGCTTCGCGGATGGCGGCCAGATGCTCGCAAGAGGTGCCGCAGCAGCCGCCGATGATCCTGGCGCCTGCATCGATCGCCAGATGGGCATATTCGGCCATCAGCGGCGGGGTGCCGGAATAGTAGATCTTCTCGCCGCGGAATTCCGGGATGCCGCAATTGCCCTTCACGATGATGGTCGCATCGGGCTGGGCTTCCGACATGGAAAGCAGCGTTGCCAGGATATCGGAAGCCCCCACGCCGCAATTGGCGCCGACCGCGATCGGGCCGTCGCCGATATCGGACGCCACGCCGTGGATATCCTTCGGCGGCAGCCCCATCATCGTCTTGCCGGCGGTGTCGAAGGAACCGGTATAGACGTAAGGCATGCCGACCTTGACGGCGGCTTCCGCGGCCGCACGGATTTCATCCGGCGAGGACATGGTCTCGATCCAGGCAACATCGGCGCCACCGGCCTTGAGGCCCTTGATCTGTTCCTCGAAGGAATCGACCGCGTCCTCATAGGACATTGCGCCGAGCGGGATCAACAATTCGCCGGTCGGGCCGACCGAGCCGGCGACAATGACCTTGCGCGGTGCGGCGTCGGCGACGGCACGGGCGATGCTGGCGGCCTTGGAATTGAGTTCATGCACACGGTGCTGGGCATGGTGCAGCTTCAGGCGATGGCTAGTGCCCCCGAAGGAATTGGTGAGAATGATGTCGGCGCCGGCATCGACGAAATCCTGATGCAGCTTGGTGATGTTCTCGGGCTTGGCCTCGTTCCAGAGTTCCGGCGCTTCGCCCGCCTCTAGGCCCATGGCGAAGAGCGAGGTACCGGTGGCGCCATCGGCGAGCAAGATGCCCTTCTCGGCGAGCAGGTCGGAAAGCGGATTGGCGGACATTGTGTTACCTCGAATTGATTTGAGAGAAAGATATAAAGATATCTTTATGTGATGTCCAGTGATGGGCGCGTTTATTCGTTCACGCGGCGGGATTCCGTCCGTGGTTTGACCATGCATGTCCCCGATCCCTTCGCCTTGGCATGAAGGATCGGCCGGGGCACGTCGCCGTGCCGAGTTTAGTTGGCTGCCTTGCGGCAGCCGGTAAGACACGTATCCGTGCCCCGTTCGGTGTCTTTTCATCCGCGAACTCGGTCGTCTGCACCCATCCTGATCCCGGACCTGAAATTTCCAGGGGGATGGGCTTGTGTGCGGTACAACGCACGCCACGCGTACTCACCTTTGGCAGGCGGTACCCGGGGGAGACCCCTTCTCGCGGACGCCTGATGCGGGACTTTACGTCGTTTCCCCGCAACAGGCACCGGTTCTGTCTCGCCCGCATCGCCATGCGGGGTAGCCGAGGGCAGAACGGGGTGATTCTCTCACAGGTTTCGGAGGCGGGGATGAGGGGTAAGGAAAAAATTCTTATATTTTTTATAAGACATTGATTTGGCTTGGAAGAAAATGACCCTGAGCCTGTTAATCTACTCACCGATTTCGGCCGGGTGAGCAGGGCTTACGGCAATCACCCGGAACTTCGCGCCGAAATGTGTTCGGCGATGAACGCGGCGTCCTCGCCGACGCCATAGAGCAGGCCCGACTTTAATGTGTGCATCCAATGCAGACCCAAAAAGTAGAGGCCAGGGCAGGCGGTGACGCCGCGCTGTTGTTTCGGCGCGCCCTGGGCATCGAAAAGGTCCATGTCGATCCAGCGATAGTCATATTCATAGCCGGTGGCCCAGATGACGGTCTCAATGCCTGATGCTGCGGCGTCGAGGTCGAGCACAGGCTCGATAGGTCCAATATCACGGGTATGGCGGGACGACGGCGGTTCGGCGGGTGGGAGATCCAGTTCTCTCGCCGCAACATGATTCTCGGCCGCCTGCACGAAATCGGAATAGAAGGTGTCCGCTTCGGACAGGAATTGCTCGGCATTGCCGTCGAAATGGAGCCGCTCGCCATCGGCGCCGCGAAGACGTCCCAGCACTTGACCGCCATCGGCCGCGAAGCGGCGCAAGTCTACATCGTAGCCGCCGCCAACGCCGGTGATCAGGATGGTGACCGGAGGGCGCCGGTCAGCGAAGCTGTCGATGGTGATGTCGAAGCGGCCGAGTTCGGTGAGCCACCAGAAGAAGTCGCGGCCGCGATATCTGCGAGGCACGCGGCGATGACGGCCGAGGCTGAGATAGACAGTGCGCCCGGCCGACAGCAATTCTTCGGCGATCTGGCAGCCTGATGCCCCGCTGCCAACGACGAGTACCGCGCCCGATGGCAGTGTCGCGGGATTACGATAGCCGGCGGCATGGAACTGGGTAATGCGAGAAGGGAACTGGGCTGCAATGCCGGGCACCAAGGGTCGCTGGAAGGGGCCGGTCGCGACGACGACATGACGTGAGGTGAGGTCACCCGCATTGGTTTCGATCTGAAAACGGCCGGACGCCGTGCGCTGCAGCCTGATAACTTCGACGCCGGTGCGGACGGGAGCTTCGATGTGCCGCGCGTAGCTTTCGATGAATTTGGCGACATCGCGATAATGCGCAAAGGTATCCGGCTCCGGACCGTCATAGGCCATTCCGGGCAGTGCCATCGTCCAGTTGGGAAACTGGAACCGCAGTGAATCCCAGCGCTCGCCATGCCAGCGCTCCGCGGTTCTGCCGCGTTCCAGCACCACGTGATCGCGGTTTCGGGACGAAAGATGGTGGCTCATGGCAAGCCCAGCCTGGCCGCCGCCAATGACGACAGTGTCATGCTCGCTCATGGATTGACTCCAAGGGAAAGTGCCCGTCCGCAATGTCTGATATTCAACCGTAGTCCAGTTGTAGGATCAAGAACTAAAATCCCCTCTGGCATCCCGGACCGGTTCAGGGCATGTTGTGACTGTGGAGATCGTGCTTTGGCAGTCGGAGGAACGCCTATGCGCTGTTTTACTGTACTCGGCCCCTCGCAGACCGGAAAGTCGACCGTGGTCGACAAGCTCGGCTCGCTCGAGGAAACGCCTCGGAAATCCAACTCGCCCTATGGATTGAACCTCACGGAATTCAGTTTTCTCGACGAAGCCTGGTGCGCGCTCGATGCTCCCGGCGGGAGCGAGGCCCTGGCGCATGTGCAGAATGCGCTGCTTGCCAGCGATGCCTGCATATTATGTGTTTCCCCAGTGCCGGAAGAGGCGGTGCTCGCCGCGCCCTATCTCAGGATCATCGAGGCCTCGGGAACGCCCTGCATCCTCTTCGTCAACGGGATGGACCAGCCGCGCGGGCGGCTCAGGGATGTGATCGCGGCGCTGCAGGATTATGCCAGTCACACGCTGTTGTTGCGGCAGATCCCGATCCGCGAAGGCGACAAGATCGTCGGCAGTTGCGACCTGATTTCCGAGCGCGCCTGGCGCTACCGCGAGGGCCAGACTTCGGCGCTGATCGCGATCCCCGACAGCGTGGCCGAGCGCGAGCACGAGGCACGGGCGGCACTGCTCGAACATCTCTCGGAATTCGACGATTGGCTTCTCGAGGAATTGATCGAGGACCGCGAGCCGCCATCCGATGCGCTTTTTGCCATATCCTCCCGCGTTCTCAGGGAAAACCGCATGATCCCGGTGCTGATCGGGGCTGCGAGCCACGGCAATGGCATGATGCGGCTGATGAAGGCGTTGCGCCATGAGGCACCGGATGTCGGTGCGCTTCGCCAACGCCTCGCTGGTGCCGATAACGTCGACGCCGGCAAGCTCAAGGCGGTGGGGTTCCATGCCTATCACCGCCAGAATGTCGGCAAGACGGTGCTGGTTCGCGCGCTGAGTGACGGACTGAAACAGGGCGCCTCGCTTGGTGGCTCGGGTCTCGGCGCGGTGCAGGATCCTGCGAATGGAAAGGCCGGCACACCGTTCCAGCCATCGGCGGGCGATGTCTTTGCGGCGGTCAAATCCGACCACCTGGCCGTTCCATCGCTGCTGACCGCTGATGCCAGCGTCGCACCACCGGACTGGACCGAGCCGCCGACGCCGATGCTGGAGCGAATTCTCGTGCCCGGCAGCGAGCGCGACGAAACGAAGCTCTCGGAAACGCTGGCGAAGCTCTCGGAAGTGGATCGCGGGCTGAAGGTCATGCAAGAGGAGAGCACCGGCGCCCAGCTTGTCTGCGCCCAGGGGCCGCTGCACCTGCGCGATCTCTGCCGGCAGCTTGCCGATGTCTTTCATATCGCCGCGACCGAGCGGGCGCCCAACCCGATCTATCGCGAGACGATTTCCAAGCCGGCGGAGGTTCACTACCGCCACAGGAAACAGACCGGCGGCGCCGGGCAATTCGCGGATGTGAAACTCAGCATTCGTCCCAATGGGCGCGGCGAGGGGTTCAGCTTCAACGAGACCGTCAAGGGCGGCGTGGTCCCGCGCAACTATATCCCGGCCGTCGAAAACGGCGCGCGCGACGCGATGGACAAGGGGCCGCTTGGATTCCAGGTCATCGATGTCGCGGTCACGCTGTCGGACGGCCAGCACCATGCCGTCGACAGTTCCGAACATGCCTTCCGGACCGCGTCGAAAATGGGCGTGCGGCAGGCGTTGTCGGATGGCGCGGCCGTCTTGATGCAGCCGGTCTTCCGCGGCGAGATCCATATTCCATCGATCTATTCGGGCAGCCTCGTGCAGATCGTCTCGGCGCTCAAGGGCCAGGTGTTGGGCTTCGACCGGGACGAAACCGCCAAGGGATGGGATATTTTCAGGGCTCTCATCCCCGGCGGCGCGCTTGATGAACTGGCGCGCGCGCTACGCTCGGCCACGCAGGGCATCGGCTATTTCTCCAAGAGCTTCGATCATTTCGAGGAACTCTATGGCAAGGAAGCCGATGCCATCGTGAAGACGCATGGGTCAGCACGCGCCGAGCATTGAGGCCGCATTCAGCCTGTGATGCGAAAGCCGGTGGGCATTTCCGCGATGGAAACGGCTTGCGACGTCACGTCGGACACCGATGCGAGCCTTGGGCCTTTCCACAGCCGTTCGATCATCGCCGCGACCGCCTCGTCGGGGCCGACCAACAAGGCGGTGACACTGCCATCCCGCTCGTTGCGCACCCATCCAGCCAGCCCGAGATGCCTCGCCTCGCGGGCCGTCCAGTCGCGGAAGCCGACGCCTTGCACGCGACCCGTAACACGGACCTGAACCGCTTCCTGCTTGCCAGCCATATCTCTTCTCCCGGGTAAAGGAACAGCGATTATAGCGCGATGTCGAGTTCGGGATAATGGCGGAAAACGCAGTGCTCGTTGAAGCCTGCCCGGCGAGGAGAGGCGAGATAATCCGCGATGTTGGGCCGGACTTTTACCTTGTCCCGAAGTTTTTCGAGGCCAGGATAGTGCCCGGCATAGTGCTTCATGGCCTTGGGGAAGGCGTAAGCGAGGCCTTCCATCACCTGGAACAGCGAAAGATCGACATAGGTAATGCCATTGCCGACGACATGGCCGCTGCCATCAGGGTTCTGCTGCAAAACGCGTTCGAAATAGCCGAGGAATTTGGGGACGCGGTTCTTGAGGAATTCCGACGTGCGGGCTTCGGCTTCCGGCTTCTGCTCCTCGAAATATTTGGATATTGCGATCGGATGGTGTGTGTCATGCGCCTCGGCGACGAAGTCGGTGATGGTGAGTTGCAGGCCGTTGGCGAACCAGCGGAGCGGCTCGCCCGCAGGCGCCAGTCCGAGCTTCGGGCCGAGGTAGAAGAGGATGTTGGCCACGTGCGAGATGATCAGGTCGCCATCTTTCAGGAAGGGCGGGGCGAGGGGGATGTGCGGCTCCGATGTGCTCTTCATGAGCTTGATCATTTCTTTGGTGCCGCGATCGGGTTCGCGTGCGACGTCGATGTAATCGGCGCCGGCATCCTCCAGCGCCAGCCGGACGAACTCGCCGCGGCCCTGCATGCCGTCCCAGTAGTATAGCTCGTAGGTCATGTGAACCTCGCGACTTTGGTTGTCTTACGAAAGGTTAGCACGGATTTATGGTGATGGCAGGGACAGTTGCACGCTTGGCTGAACCCCTCACCAAGCGCGTCCATGCGATCGGCTTCGGCTCACGCGGACTTGCTATCCTCTCCCGCAAGGGGAGAAGTAAAACCTGCGGCGCCGTCCTCGCCACAAACTCGACGTTGCGGAAAAGGCGGATCGGCGCCGAGACTTTACCTCTCCCCTTGCGGGAGAGGATACGAAGGCCGCGAGAGGCGAAGCCGATCGCTTGGCCGAAGTTGGTGAGGGGTAAGCAGATGAATAAGGCGCCTCACCAGCGTTGATGCACATGCACCTTGATCAGGTCCTCGTAGATCTTGCGGACCTCACTCATCCCATCCGCCGGCAGGGGTGCCAAGTTTGACGATGCCGCATTGTCCTCGGCCTGTTGTTTGTTCTTGGCGCCGGGGATGATGACGGTGACGGCGTCCTGCATCAGAATCCAGCGGAGCGCGAACTGGGCCATGGTGGCGCCGCCTGGAACCAGCGGGCGGAGGCGTTCGACGGCTTCGAGGCCGATCTCGTAGGGGACGCCGGAGAAGGTCTCGCCCATGTCGAAGGCTTCGCCGTGGCGGTTGAAGGCGCGGTGGTCGTCCTTGGCGAACTGGCTGTCGGGCTTCATCTTGCCTGATAGCATGCCCGAGGAGAGCGGCACGCGGATGATGGTGGCGACGTTCTTCGCCTTGGCCTGGGCAAAGAACAGGTCAGCGGGGCGCTGGCGGAAGATGTTGTAGATGACCTGGACCGAGACGAGGTTGGGATATTCGAGTGCCTTGAGGCCTTCCTCAACCTTTTCGACCGAAACGCCATAGAAGCGGATTTTTCCGCGCGCGACGAGGTCCTCGAGCATGTCGAAGATGTCTGGACGGTAATAGACATCGGTCGGCGGGCAATGGAGCTGTAGCAGGTCGAGGGTCTCGACGCCGAGATTGGTCAGCGAACGGTCGATCCAGCCTTCGAGATTTTCCTTCGTGTAACCCTCGACGACTTGGCTGGGCAGGCGGCGGCCGGCCTTGGTGGCGACCATCGGGCGGGTGCCACCGCGATCCTTCAACACATCGCGGATGATTCGTTCGGACCGACCGTCGCCATAGACGTCGGCCGTGTCGATGAATGTCATGCCGGCGTCGAGCGCGGCGTGGACTGCGCCCTTGGCATCGGCCTCGCTGACATCGCCCCAGGAACCGCCGATGGCCCAGGCGCCGAAGCCGATTTCGGATACCGACCAGGGGGTGCGGCTGAATTGTCTCGATTTCATGATGTCGTCTCCCGTCGTTTCGCGCGGAACTTTTCAGGCCGGGCGAGGGGTGTCAAGCCGTGGCCCACGCTTCTTCGGCAGCAGCGCCTGATAGGTACGATCGAGCATTCCGGTGACGGTATCGGCATCGGCGCGGGAGAGGCGGATCAGCACCATCGGATAGTCGCGGTAGTGGTCGGTGAAATAGTAGAGATCCGGAAAGGCTTCGCAGAGCATGTCGCGCTCATCCGGCCCGACGCCCTTGATGAGCAGGGAATCGCCGTCTTCACGGAGACGGGTCAGCAACTTGCCCTTCACCTTGAAGGAGGGCGTGCCGTAGGACGTCGAAGCCTCGACCAGCGGCCAGGTGAGCAGGATTTTGGTGAGGTCTTCGAAGGTCATGGTCTGAGCTTAACACAACAAAAAAGCCGCGCGAATAGCGCGGCTTCGATGTTCGATACTGCTTCGACCTTACACGATCTTGCGCTTGGCCAGCACGTCGGTAAGCCAGTCGGTGCGCATCTCGGGAACCGAGGAAATCAGCTTTTCCGTATAGGGGTGGAAAGGCGGGTTGAAGATCTGTTCGGTCGGGCCTTCCGCCACCACTTCGCCGCGCAGCATGACCGCCGTGCGGTGGGCGATGCGGCGGACGATGCCGAGGTCGTGGGTGATGAACAGATAGGCGAGGCCGAGGTCGTCCTGCAGCTTCTTCAGGAGCTTGAGGATATCCTCGGCGACCAGCTGGTCCAGCGCCGATGTCGGCTCGTCGCAGATGATCAGCTCCGGATTGGCGGCCAGCGCTCGTGCAATGCAGATGCGCTGCTTCTGGCCACCCGAAAGCGCAGTCGACAGGCGTCCGGCATAATCCTCGGGCAGTCCGACCTGGCGCAGAAGCTCGGCCACCCGGGCATTCACTTCCGCTTGCGACTTGTTGAAGTAGAAGGCGTAGGGCCGGCCGATGATCTCGCCGATCGTCTGGCGCGGATTGAGCGCCACGTCGGGCAGCTGGTAGATGAGCTGGATCTTGCGCAGGTCGTCCTTGGAGCGGTCCTTGGTCCTCGTCGATAATTCCTTGCCGTCGAACTTGACCGAACCCGACGCCCTCGGCAGCAGGCCGACGACGAGGCGCGCGAGCGAACTCTTGCCCGAACCGGACTCGCCGACGACGGCGACCGTTTCGCCCTTGGCCACGTTGATCGATACGTTCTTCAGCACGGTGAAATCGCCGTACATGCCGACGACATTGTCGACTTTGAGCACGGTCTCGCCGCGATTGTCCTCGATGATGTCGCCGAAGTGATCGGCCGCCTTGCGTTCGGAGACCAGCGCCTGGGTATAAGCATTTTCCGGCTTGTTGAGGATGTTCTCGGTTGTGTCGAGCTCGATCATCTTGCCGCCGCGCAGCACCATGATGCGGTCGGTCACCTGGGCGACGACGGCGAGGTCATGGGTGATGTAGAGCGCCGCGGTGTTGAGTTCCTGGATCAGCCTCTTGATCAGCGCCAGCACTTCGATCTGGGTCGTCACGTCGAGCGCAGTGGTCGGCTCGTCGAAGACCAGGATGTCGGGCCGGCAGGAGATCGCCATGGCGGTCATCGCGCGCTGCAGCTGGCCGCCGGAGACCTGGTGCGGATAACGGTCGCCGAAGGTTTCGGGATTGGGCAGGCCGAGCGAGCGGAACAGCTCGACGGCGGCCTTTTCCGCCTCGTCCTTCTTCATGAGGCCATGCTCGATCGGCATTTCGCAGACCTGCTGCATGATCGTATGGGCCGGATTGAAGGAGGCGGCGGCGGATTGCGCGATATAGGCGATGCGCTGGCCGCGCATGTCGCGGCGGCCATCGGGCGAAAGATCGCGGACGTTGACGCCGTCGATCTCGACCCGGCCGCCGGTGATGCGGCAGCCGGCGCGTGCATAGACCATCGATGAGAGCCCGATGGTGGACTTGCCCGCACCGGATTCTCCGATCAGGCCGACGACTTCGCCGCGCTTGAGTTCGAGCGAGACGTTGTCGACGAGGACAAGGCCGTTGACGGTCTCGACCCGGAGGTCGACGAGCTTCAGTATGGAGTCAGCCATGTCTCTTACATCTCCGCCGAAGCGCCCGACGGACGGGCATTGATGGACAGGATCCAGTCGACGACGAGATTGACGCCGATTGTCATGAGGGCGATCATCATCGCCGGCCAGAGCGGAGCCGCAAGGCCGAAGGAGATGGCTCGTCCGCTCTCGCGCACCATGCCGCCCCAATCCGCGAAGGGCGGCTGGATGCCGAGGCCGAGGAACGAAAGGCCCGCCACGAACAGGAAGTTGAAGCAGAACCGGAGGCCGAATTCCGAGATCATCGGCGGCAGCATGTTCGGCAGGATCTCCCGGCGCATGATGTACCAGTTGCCTTCGCCGCGGAGGCGTGCGGCTTCGACATATTCAAGCACGACGATGTTCATCGAGACGGCGCGCGCCAGGCGAAAGACGCGGGTCGAGTCGAGGATGGCGATGGTCAGCACCAGCGTCGGGATCGAGGAGCCGAACATCGACAGGATGATCAGCGCGAAGACCAGCTGCGGGATCGACAGCATGATATCGACGAAGCGCGACATGACCTGGTCGATCACCGGTCCGCCGATCGAAGCGAACAGGCCGGCGATCGTGCCGATGATGAAGGACAGGATCGTCGTCATCAGTGCGACGCCGATGGTCATGCGGGCGCCGTACATCAGGCGCGAGAGCATGTCGCGGCCGATATTGTCGGTTCCGAACCAGAACTGGGCCGAAGCCGGCGCCCAGGTGTCGCCGACGGTCTGTGCCTCGCCATAGGGCGCGAGCCAGGGCGCGAAGATCGCGATGACGATGAATATCGCGATGATGACGATGCCTATCCAGGCGGTGATCGTTGGTTTGCGTCCGAAAATCTTCATCTCGATCTCCCCCTCACTTCGGTCTGCGCAGTCGCGGATTGACAAGGATACTCAATATGTCCGCGATGGTGTTGAGGATGATGAAGGCGGAGGCGAAGACCAGACCGCAAGCCTGGACCACAGGCAGGTCGCGCTTGGTCACGCCGTCGATCATGAATTGGCCGATGCCGGGATAGACGAACACCACCTCGATGACCACCACGCCAACGATGAGGTAGGCGAGGTTGAGTGCGATAACGGCGATGATCGGGGCGGCGGCATTGGGCAGTGCGTGGTGGACGATAACGCGTGTGCGGGGCAAGCCCTTGAGAAATGCCATTTCGATATAGGGCTGCGACATGATGGACAATACCGACGATCGCGTCATGCGGAGCATGTGAGCAGCCACCAGCATGGTCAATGTGACAGCGGGAAGCGCCGCCACATAGAGCCGTTCGGTGAAGCCCATCGTGTTATAGACCGTCGCCAGCGACGGAAACCAGGCAAGCTTGACCGCAAAGATGAGGATCAAGAGATAAGCGATGAAGAACTCGGGCACGGAGATAAAGGCCAGCGAGACGATGTTGGAGACCTTGTCAGGCCATTTGCCTTCGTTGATTGCCGCCAGAATGCCGAGGCCGACCGACAACGGCACCGCGATGACAGCGGCAAAACCCGCCAGGAACATCGTGTTGATGAACTTTGGACTGATTGTCTTGAGGATAGGGCGCTTGTTCGTCAGGGAAGCGCCGAGGTCGCCATGCAGCACTCCCCAGGCCCAATCGAGATAGCGCAGATAGGCTGGACGGTCGAGACCGAGTTCCAAGCGGAAGGCTGCAAGCGTTTCAGGGGTTGCACCCTGACCGAGAACCGCACTTGCCACGTCACCTGGCAGAATTTCAGTGGCGGCGAAGATGAGTATGCTCACCGCAATGAGAGTTAACAATCCCAGAATGATCCGGGATACCAGCAGACGCAGCATCGAGCCGTCCCCTTTTTTTATTGTCGGGTCTTTGCACTAGTCGCCTCGAAGTCTGTCTGGCGGGCCGAGTTCAGTCATCCCCATCGATCGCCGTCGGGCAGGCTCAAGGCAGGACAGGCCGGCGAACCGGCCTGTCCCTGTTTCAAGCTATCAAGCGAACCAGGCCTTCTCGGCCACGCGGTTGTCGTCGAGGTCGTAGCGGGCATGCTGCTTGACGCCGGCGACCTTCGGCGAGTAGCCGTCGAGGTAGTCGGTGATCGCAAAGCAGATCTGGCCGCCGTCTTCGGCGATCATTTCCTGGCACTTGAAGTAGATTTCCTTGCGCTTTGCATCGTCGAGTTCGATACGGGCCTCGGCGACCAGCGCATCGAATTCCGGAACGCGCCAATCGGAGTCGTTCCACGACGAACCGGAGCCGAACACTTCCGTGAAATAGACGTCGGCGGTCAGGCGGCGGCCCCAATAAACGGCGCAGAAGGGAACCTTCAGCCAGACATTGTCCCAGTAACCGTCGCCGGAAACCTTGTTGACGGCGAGGTCGATGCCCGCTGCCTTGATCGATTCCTGGTAGATCTGGGCGCAATCGACAGCCGAGCCCCAGGCGCCTTCCGACGTCTGCAGTTCGATCTTGGTGCCGGGCGCGAGGCCTGCCTTCTTGAAGTGGAAGGCAGCCTTGTCCGGATCGTACTTACGCTGCGGCATTTCGGTGTTGTAGTAGGGGTTCAGCGCGTCGAGCGTATGGTCGTTGCCCGGCGTTGCGTAGCCGCTATAGACCTGCTTGATGATCTTCTCGCGGTCGATACCCCACTTGAGAGCAAGGCGCAGATCCTTGTTGGTGAAGGGATCCATGGTGACGCGGGACACGAAGCAGAAGCGGTTGCCGGTGCCCTTGGTGCGGACGATCGCGAGGTTCGGATCCTTCATCAGAAGGTCGACGGTACGCGCATCGAGACGGTTGACCGCATCGACCTGGCCGGACTGGAGAGCGGCGGTACGTGCTGCCGGGTCCTGGATGTTGAGGATTTCGACGGTGTCGAAGTTGCCGCGGCCGGGCTTCCAGTAGTCGCCGCGGTTCTTGAAGACGAGGCGGACACCCGGCTCGAAGCTTTCGAGCGTGTAGGCGCCGGTGCCGATCGGCATATCCCAGTCGGTGTGATCCTTCGGAACGATGACGAGATGGTAGTCGCCGAGGATCGCCGGGAAGTCGGCGTTACCGGATTTCAGCGTGATGCCGACCTGGGTCGGCGACAGTGCCTTCATTTCGGCGATCTGCTCGAGATTGCCCTTGGCCGGGGACTTCGTCTTGTCGCCGCGGTGCAGGCCGATCGAGTAGATGATGTCGTCGGCGTCGAGCGTCTTGCCGTTCGAGAACTTGATGCCCTGGCGGACATTGAAGACCCAATCCTGCGCGCCCGGCTGGACGTCCCAGGTTTCGAACAGTTCGCCGGTCGGGTTGCCGTCGGCGTCGAATTCGACGAGGTTGTTCATGATGCAGAGCGATGCCGCGATCATGACGGAGTCGGAATAGGTCGTCGGGTCGAGCGAGTCAGATGCTGAGCCGCCTTCCATGCCGAGGCGGAAAGTGCCGCCCTTCTTGGGTTCCTGCGCCTCGGCCTTCGAGAACATGGTGGACGCCAGCGGAATGGCGATACCTGCCGCAGCAGCGAACTGCATGAAGTCGCGGCGGGTCATGTGGCCACTGCGCACGCGCCGTTCGGCTTCGCGCAATTTATGTTCAAATTCACTCATTTCAGTCTCCCTGTTTTTACCTAGTCAAGACGGTGCTCAAGCTTGTTCCCCTGAGCTTAAATCGAAGATTTCATGATCCCCGGACGGCGTCAACAAAACAAATAGTGTCGCTGCCGGCGTGGTTAAGCGCTGGCCGGTCATAACAAAGCTGAGGGTCAAGAAGACGGGACGCCACGGCGTTCCCGAACGGATTGAGCACTATCCAGTATTGCAAGCGTCCGTATTTCCCAGTTTTCCCCAATGGCCGGCGCGCATGGCATGATACGTGCCGGGGCCTTGTCATGGTGCCTGGCGGAGCTTGGCTCGTTCCCTGATTTTTTTCTTTGACGGGTCCAAGTTCATCCAGGCGGGAGCCGACCGACCCCCGATGCAATTCTTGTTTTTCGCGCACGTCGTGGAACCCTGTCACCACGTGCTTTTATGTTGCTGAATGGAACTTACGGCTTATCTCAGAGAAATCAACACCCCCTTGCCGGGCGAATGCCAGATCGGTGGGCAATAGATGACATTTGGCAGGTAAACGCCCTCGGCGGATGTGTACTACAGGTTGTGCATTCTTTGTGCTCATAGCGCATAAGCGGCGGAAAACGGGGTTGCGGCAAAAAACCAAACACCTGTCATGGCCGAGCTTTGACACTTTCTGTTCAATGTGCGTCGTCGGATTACGACTGCATTTTTTTTGGCCTAGCCCCAAAAAAAATTTTAAATGCGCCCATAATTCGACCCCGATAACGATCCGGTAACGATGTGTGGGCTAATTGTCTCCTCACGGGAGGCCAAAAGCCCTCCGTCTCCGGATCAGGTATTGCGTACCGGAGCCTAATTTTCAGACCGTGTTTCTGGTCATGTCGCCCACCGTCAATGGCGAGATGGCGTTTGTCGCGCCGGGCAAACTTCAATTGGTCAGCATCATCCCTTTGGCGACGCCGCCCTCCGGGCCGTATTTCGTGATCCCGAGCGAGCATATGAACGCATTGTTGCGTTGTCTGATCTTGCGGATGTCGTAAGCGGCGCGCCGGACAAACCAGCGCTCGTCGCGCGAGCCCGGCGTGAGATCGATGCCGTTGAGCATGGCGAACCTGTCCAGTGCCTTCCGGTTGATCTTCAGGCTGGGGCAGAGTTCTAGGATCTTGTAGATCTCGGAGACCTTTTCGTGTGGAGAGACCGGCTGCGCGGCGAGCGGCGCTGCGATCATCATCAGAGGCATGAGCATCATGGAAATTTTTCGCATGTGAACCCCGGCATCGTTTGCCGGCGGTTTCACCGCGAATCAAGATTCGACCCCCGCCGGTCGTGAAGAGAATTGTACAATTCAGCAGGTTCTAAAGCAATCATTTGGGCACTATTAAATTTAGCCGGCGAAATTTAATAGTCGCGGACAGCCCTGCGAAAGGCGGCTTGCGCGCGGCGCCGCGCGATGGCATTTGCAGTGCGGGCCAAGGAGAATGTGATGACCAGGGCGATCATGCTGCAGGGAACCGGATCGGATGTGGGCAAGACCGTGCTTGTCGCCGGCCTCTGCAGGCTTGCCGCCAATCGCGGCCTCAAGGTGCGGCCGTTCAAGCCGCAGAACATGTCGAACAACGCCGCGGTCAGCGACGACGGCGGCGAGATCGGCCGGGCGCAATGGCTGCAGGCCATGGCCGCGCGGGTGCCGAGTTCGGTCCATATGAACCCTGTATTGCTCAAGCCGCAAACCGACAATGGCAGCCAGATCGTCGTCCAAGGCCATGTCTACGGCCAGGCGAAGGCGCGCGATTACCAGAGGCTGAAGCCGGAACTGCTCGGCCGGGTGCTCGAAAGCTATGAGACAGTCACGGCTGGCGCCGATCTCGTCATCGTCGAGGGCGCCGGTTCGCCTGCCGAGATCAATCTGCGACCGGGCGACATCGCCAACATGGGGTTTGCCCGCGCGGCCGGGGTGCCGGTCGTGCTGGTGGGCGACATAGACCGGGGCGGGGTGATCGCATCAATCGCCGGCACCCACCTGATCCTGCCGCCCGAGGACCGTGCGATGATATCGGGCTATCTGATCAACAAGTTCCGTGGCGACGTGACGCTCTTCGATGACGGCATCAGTGCGATCGAGCGCTTTACCGGCTGGCCCTGTTTCGGCGTCATCCCCTGGCTCCGGGATGCGGGACGGCTGCCGGCCGAGGATTCTGTCACGCTCGAACGGCTGGCGAAGGGCGAGGCGAGGGCGCTGAAAGTCGCCGTGCCGGTCACGCCGAGGATCGCCAATTTCGACGATTTCGACGCGCTGCGGTCGGAGCCTTCGGTCGAACTCGTTTTCGTCAGGCCCGGCGAGCGGATGCCCGCAGACGCGGGGCTGGTGGTGCTGGCCGGTTCGAAGGCAACGATCTCGGACCTCATCTCGCTCAAGGCCGAAGGTTGGGACAAGGACATCTTGGCGCATGCGCGGCGCGGCGGACGCGTGATCGGCATTTGCGGCGGCTACCAGATGCTCGGGCGCACCGTGCGCGATCCGCTCGGGATCGAAGGCAGTGTTGCGGAGATCGAGGGACTCGGCCTGCTCGATGTCGAGACCGTGATGGCGCCCGAAAAGCGGCTCGCGAATTCCTCGGCGCGGTCGATACCGTTCGAGACGGCGCTTTCAGGCTACGAAATCCATCTCGGCGAAACACAGGGTCCGGATCATGTCAGGCCCTATGTCGAGATCGAGGGCCGGGCCGATGGAGCGATGTCCGTCGATGGCAGGATCGCGGGGACCTATCTGCACCGCCTGTTCGACAGCGATGGTTTTCGCGCGCGGCTTCTGGCGAGCTTCGGGATCGAGGGCGGACAGTCGGATTACCGGACGTCCGTCGACGATGCATTGGACGGCGTCGCCGCCGAGCTTGAGCGGCATCTCGATCCGCACTGGCTCGACGCGCTGATGGCCCGTTGAAACGAGATGTTCAGCAACAGTTCATGTTGCCGACAATAAAGTTTCGAATAAATGGACCGCACCAACCGTGCATAGGATGAACAGGCGTCGCGTACGTCTTTTATCGTGCTTTCTATTTTCAGCCGCGCTATGATTAGAATATCTTGACATAGTGGAGCTGAAACAAAGATTTCAGGCAAACGGGGGAAGAAATGAATTTGCCCAAACACATCAATATCCTGATGGCATCCGTCGTCACGTTTTCAGTTGCTATTTCGCCGATCGAGATCTCGGTCGCGTATGCGCAGAGTGCTCCCGCGGCGGAAGCGCCGGGCGATTCGGGCTGGCAGAAGGAATTCGAGCTGTGGCGCACCTCCAACAAGGGCGGCAAGCCGGCTGACTATCAGAAATATCTCCGCGTCTATCCCAACGGCAAGTTCGCCAATGTCGCCAAGCGCCGGATTGAAGAGCTGAATGCCGCGACCCAGACGGCTGTCCCGGCCGACGAGACCGCAGCTGTCAACGACGCCTCCAAGAACGTACCCGCCGACAATGCGCAATCGACCGCCGATGCGGCCAAGGATGTCGAACTGTGGCGCCAGGTCTCCAAGACAGGCAAGCAGGCGGACTACGAGAAATACCTGAAGCAATTCCCGAACGGCAAGTTCGCCAAGGTCGCCAAGACCCGTATCGAGAACCTCGTTGCCAAGACCAATGCGCCGGCCGAAGAGTCCGTCGAGGTCGCCTCCAAGAAGGTCGAGCCCGCGCAGGACGTCCAGGCCGACGACCAGCAGGCCGAGGTACAGGACCAGGCGGACACCCAGCCGGTCGCCCAGGACCAGGCCCAGACCGATGCTGGGGACGACAACGCCGCGACAGAGACCGCGCAGACGGAAGAGAAGCCCGCTGCCGGCGCAGATTGGGAACAGGAATACGCGCTGTGGAAGGCCGCCTCGGACGGCAACACGGTGACCGAATACGAAGCCTATCTCCGGACCTATCCGAACGGCAAGTTCGCGGCCATCGCCCAGGCCCGCGTCGTGCAACTGACGGCCGCCGAACAGCCCGATCCGACGATTGCCGAGGGCGACGACACGCAGAACGATGCGACCAACAAGGCCAATGTCGCCGGCAACCGCAAGAACAACAAGCAGCAGCCCGACGATCAGGCCGCCGAGGACGACCAGTCCCAGCCGGCAGACGATCAGGCGCAGGACACGGCCAACCTGGACAACACGCAGGATGACGATTCGGCGGCCGCCGATCGGCAGAACAGCATGGCGAAGAAGCAGGGTGGGCTCACCCAGCAGCCGGACCAGGCGCAGGATCAGAACCAAGACCAGAACCAGCAGCAGGCCCAGTATACCGAAGGTTCCGAGGACATCGAAGCCTCTGTGCTCGACCGCGAGCAGCGCCACGAGTTGCAGGGCCGCCTGAGCGCGCTCGGCTACGACACGCTGGGTACCGACGGCGCCTTCGGTCCGCGCACCCGTGATGCCATCGCCTCCTGGCAGCAGGACAACGGCGCGCCGGTGACCGGCTATCTCTCGGAAGACCAGATCGACGCGATCCGCGTTGCTTCGGCCGCGTCCTATGCGACCTGGCTGGCGACCGCTGCTCCGGTGGTGATCCGCCGCGTGCGCCCGCGTACCGAATGGGTTGTGGTCCGGCCGCGCTATGTGGTCAGGCGCCCAGCCGCGGTGGTCGTGGTCAAGCCCTTCCGCAACAGGGCTCGGTACAACAACCGCGTAAAGGTCAAGATCAGGTTCAATGGCGGCTGCCGCAAGCGGCGCCGTTGCTGAGCGGCATTAATACTAGCTTTGAACGGGGCGCTTCGGCGCCCCGTTTTCATTTTGGGCGCCTGGCGTATTCGCGACAGGCAGATGTCGATATGCCGATTGACTTGGGTCCGTGGACCCTCTAGATTCCAGCCTGTTTGGTTCCCAGCGGGCATAAGCCCAAGGGATCAAAAGGGAATGGGAAGAATGGACCCAATCAGGGCGTTTTCATCCCGGCCGACCCCGCGACTGTAGAGCGGACAAGCAAATTCCAGGGGTGTTTTCAAAGCCTGACGTGACCAAGGCAATAGTGCCGGGGCGGATGGCGGAGAGAGTGCTTCAAAGCCACTGAAGGGCCAATGCGGCAACACGGGGCGGGACGCCTCCCATCTACGAATTGTCCCCCACGCGCAAAGGCAAAACCTTCGGGAAGGCGAGGAAGATGCGTTGGCTCATGCTCAAGCATGGGCCTGGACCCGTGAGCCAGGAGACCTGCCAGACAACACGGGCGCATTCGCGCCAAAAAGGCTTATTCTTGCCAGCAGCACGGAGGTTGTTATGGCGCATTCTGCAGTTTCTACCCGGTCTACTTCGGTTTCGGCCATCCCGGTTTCGGATCGTCTCGTCGCGGGCGTGCTCGCCCTGCTTCTCGGCTCGTTCCTGATCTTCGGCGCCGGCTTTGCGCATTCGTCCGTGTTGCATGACACCGCACACGACGTTCGCCATGCCAACGGCTTTCCCTGCCACTAAAGGGCCATCAAAATGATCGTCAAATATCTTCTGGCTGCGCTTGTGGCCGGACTGCTGGCTGGTGCGCTCCAGACGGTGGCGCAGCAGGCGAAGGTCGTTCCGCTGATTCTCGAGGCGGAGAAATACGAAAACGCGCCCGCCGAGAAACATGACCATACGACCGGCCTGAATCTCACGCTGGTCAGCAAGGCCTATGCTCATGAGCACGAAGCAACGGCTGCGGCTGGTGCAGAGGAAGAGGGCGGCATGCTGTTCGGCGTCAACCGGATCACCGGCACGCTGATGGCAAACCTGGTGTCGGGCGCCGGCTTTGCACTGATCCTGATGGCGGTGATCTTCCTCACCGGTAGGGTCATCACACTCGGCAATGGCGTTCTGTGGGGTTCGGCCGCATGGCTCACCTTCCATCTGATGCCCTCGATCGGCCTGCCGCCAGAGCTTCCGGGCTTTCCGGCCGCTGAGCTCTTCGATCGCCAGCTATGGTGGGTCGGTACGGTGGTCGCCACGGCCGTCGCGCTCTATCTTCTGGTTCTGCGCAAGGAAGTCTGGGCCAAGGTCGCGGGCATCGGGATGCTGGCGTTACCGCACGTCGTCGGCGCGCCACAGCCGACCGATATCAGCAGCAATGTCCCTGCGATCCTCGCGGCTGAATTCGCCGTCGCGACGCTCTCGGCGGGCCTGTTCTTCTGGGTCGTGCTTGGCCTGTTCATGGGCGCGATCAACGATCGCTGGCTGAAGACGGCCTGACCATGAACGCCCCGAGCAGTGCCGTCCTGGTGCTGGGCGGGGCGCGATCCGGCAAATCGGCTTTTGCGGAAAGGCTGGTCGCGGAGACCGGCCTTTCACGCCATTACATCGCCACCGGCCGGGCCTGGGACGACGAGATGCGCGAGCGCATCGCGAAACACAGGTCCGATCGCGGCGAAGGCTGGCGGACGCATGAGGAGCCCTTGGCGCTGGTCGAGCGGCTCGAAGCGCTCGATGATCCCGGCAACGTGATCCTGGTCGACTGCCTGACGCTCTGGGTCACCAACCTGATGATGGAAGAGCTAGATATGGCCGGGGAATTCGCCCGGCTGGCGGATTTCATACCGAGGGCCAAGGCGAAGCTCGTTCTGGTTTCCAACGAGGTGGGGCTCGGCATCGTGCCTGACAACCGCATGGCGCGGGAATTCCGCGATCATGCCGGACGGCTCCACCAATCGATCGCGGCCGCTGCCGCCGAAGTGTATTTCGTGGCGGCCGGTCTGCCGCTCAAGATGAAGGGTTGAAGCAATGCAGAAGATACCGGCCACGGTGATCACCGGCTTTCTCGGCGCGGGCAAGACGACGATGATCCGCAACATGCTGATGAATGCCAATGGCAAGAAGATCGCGCTGATCATCAATGAATTCGGTGATCTCGGCGTCGATGGCGACGTGCTGAAGGGCTGCGGCGCGGAAGCCTGCACCGAGGACGATATCATCGAGCTCAACAATGGCTGCATCTGCTGCACGGTTGCTGACGACTTCATTCCGACGATGGAAAAGCTGCTGGCGCGCAAGGTCCGGCCCGACCACATCATCATCGAGACATCGGGTCTTGCGCTGCCACAGCCGCTGGTCGCTGCCTTCAACTGGCCGGGGATCAAGACGGCCGTAACGGTCGATGGGGTCGTGACGGTGGTCGATAGCGCCGCCGTCGCTGCCGGCCGCTTCGCGGACGATCACGATGCGCTCGATGCCCAGCGGGTCGAGGACCAGGGCCTCGACCACGAAAGCCCGATTGAGGAACTGTTCGAGGACCAGTTGACCGCCGCCGACCTGATCGTGCTGAACAAGGCCGACCTGCTCGACGCGGCGGGCCTGCAGTCCGTCCGCGATATTGTCTCCAACGCCATATCCCGCAAGCCGCGGATGATCGAGGCGCGCAACGGCGACCTGCCGGCTTCGGTTTTGCTCGGCCTTGGCGTCGGCACAGAGGATCATATCGATCTGCGCAAGTCGCATCACGAACTTGAGCATGAAGGCGCGCCGCACGACCACGATCATGACGAGTTCGAGAGCTTCATCGTCGAACTCGGCGCACTTGACGATGCCAATGCCTTCGTGGACGCACTCAAGCCGGTGATCGACCGCCACGATATCCTGCGGCTCAAGGGCTTTGCCGAGGTGAAGGGCAAGCCGATGCGGCTGGTGATCCAGGCGGTCGGCTCGCGCATCGACACCTATTTCGACCGGCCATGGACGGCAAGCGAGAAGCGCGGCACGCGGCTGGTGGTGATCGGCCTGCATGACGAGATGGACGACGAGGCTATAATGCGGGATATCAAGGCGCTGGGTTGAGTTTGCCGCTCCGCTCGCTGTCGTGGCATAGTAGGCCGAGTACTATTCAGGACGGCAGCTGATGCATCTACTTCTTGCCCAGAAGGGTTCGATTTCCGAAGGCGACGAGGCGTTCGACCTTGGCCAGTCGCCGGGCGATATCCTGTTTCTATCTGCCGCCGATACCGAAATTGCCAGCGTTGCGGCCTTCGCCAACAAAGGCGGGCCGAGCTGGCGGCTGGTCAATCTGGCGAGCCTCAAGCATCCGATGTCGATCGACATGTGGATCGACAAGACCGCCCGGCATGCCAAGCTTGTGGTGTTGCGGGCACTCGGTGGCGTGAGCTATTTTTCCTATCTGATCGAAGCGCTGACGGCTGCTGCGAAGGCACATGGTTTCAAGTTCGCGGCGCTACCGGGTGACGATCGGCCGGATGCCGGGCTCGATCCCTGGTCGACGGTGGCAGGCGAGGACTGCGCGCGGTTGTGGTCCTATCTGGTCGAGGGCGGCGAGACGAACATGTCGCGGTTTGCCGGGATGGCCGAGGCGCTGGTTTCGGGTGGTGACAGGCCGGAGAAGGCCGAGACGCTTGCCAAGGCGGGGATTTGGTGGCCGGGCAGGGGTGTGATTGATGTCGATGCGTGGGAACGTGTGGCTTCACCCCCCTCTGTCCTGCCGGACATCTCCCCCTCAAGGGGGAAGATTGACTCGTGGGGATCGTCCCGCGTCTCATTGACCGACGAGTCTACAGGTACCAGCTTGGAGGAAGAGGCACGGTTCGCGCTCCATCCATTCTCCCCCCTTGTGGGGGAGATGTCCGGCAGGACAGAGGGGGGTGCCAAGACCGCTCCGCTCGCCGTCATCACCTTCTACCGCGCACTGGTCCAGAGCGGGCAGACCCAGCCCGTCGAGGCGTTGATCGAGGCGCTGGCGAAGCGTAGCCTTCGCGTATTGCCGATCTTCGTTTCCAGCCTGAAAGACGCATTTTCGGCAAACATGATCCGTGAACTCTTCGCGCGCTTCTCGCCCGCTGTCGTGCTCAACTCGACGAGCTTCGCCGTCGTCTCGCCTGGCGCCGAGAAAACCGGAACGGTGCTGGACGAGACCGGCGCCCAGGTGCTGCAAGTGATCTTCTCGGGTTCATCGAGGGAAAGCTGGGAGGGCTCCAGCATGGGGCTTTCGGCCCGCGACCTGGCCATGAATGTCGCGCTGCCGGAGGTCGATGGGCGGGTGCTGGCGCGGGCGGTGTCATTCAAGCGTGCGGCGAGTTTCGATGAACAAGCGCAAGTCAATATCGTTACGCCCGAGGCGCTGCCTGACAGGGTGGATTTCGTTGCCGATCTGGCGGCGGCGTGGGCGCGGCTTCGCCATCTCGAAAGTGCCGACAAGCACATCGCGCTGATCCTCGCCAATTACCCGAACCGGGATGGCCGGCTCGGCAATGGCGTGGGCCTCGATACGCCGGCCGGTTCGGTCGAGGTGCTGAAGGCCATGCGGGAGGCCGGCTATGTAACCGGCGAATTGCCAGCCGATGGCGATGCACTGATCGCACATCTGATGGCCGGACCGACCAATGCGGCGACCGACGGCCGGGTGATCCGCGAGACGTTTTCGCTCAGTCATTACAAGACCTTCTTCGCAACGCTTCCCGCTCTGATTCAGGATGAGGTGACGAGCCGCTGGGGTGCGCCGGAGAGCGATCCTTTCTTTCTCGATGGCGCGTTCGCGCTGCCGTTGGCACGTTTCGGCAATGTCATGACCGGTATCCAGCCGGCGCGCGGCTATAATATCGATCCGAAGGAAACGTACCATTCGGCCGACCTCGTGCCGCCGCATGGCTATCTCGCCTTCTATGCCTTCCTGCGGCGCGAGTTCCGCGCCGATGCCGTGATCCATATGGGCAAGCACGGCAATATGGAGTGGCTGCCGGGAAAGGCGATGGCGCTATCGGAGGCCTGCTATCCCGAGGCGGTGTTTGGCGCGACCCCGCACCTCTATCCCTTCATCGTCAACGATCCGGGCGAGGGGACGCAGGCCAAGCGGCGCTCCTCAGCCGTGATCATCGACCACCTGACGCCGCCGCTGACGCGGGCGGAGAGCTACGGTTATCTCAAGGATCTTGAGGCCCTCGTGGATGAATATTACCAGGCGCAGGGTACCGATCCACGGCGGCTGAGGCTGCTCAAGAAGCAGATCCTCGACCTTGCCGGCGATACCGGACTTGGTCAGGACGTCGGCATTTCGGGTCTCGACGAGGACATGGCGCTGCAGAAGCTCGATGCCTGGCTTTGCGACCTGAAGGAGATGCAGATCAGGGACGGGCTGCATGTGTTCGGCGTGTCGCCGGAGGGGCGATTGCTGACGGACCTCACCGTGGCTCTGGCGCGTTCGCCGCGCGGGAGCGGCGAGGGGGCCGGGCAGAGCTTGCAGCGGGCGATTGCGGGGGATTTGTTGGGTGGATACACATTCGACCCTCTCGATTGCGAGATGGCCGCACTATGGACCGGACCGAAGCTAGACGTTCTGGCCGGACTTTTCGATGGCCTCTGGCGCACCAATGCCGACACCGTCGAGCGGATCGAAATGCTGGCGGCAAATCTGGTTTGCGGCGACATTGAGTGCCCGTCGAACTGGCTCCAGACTCAGTTGGTCATGGATGAGATCGAAACCCGTCTCAAACCCTCCATCTTGGCTTGCGGTCCGGCCGAAATCGACGCCCTGATGACCGGCCTCTCGGGACGCTTCGTGGCACCCGGCCCCTCCGGCGCGCCGACGCGCGGCCGGCCGGATGTGCTGCCGACCGGCAGGAATTTCTATTCCGTCGATACCCGCTCGGTCCCGACGCCGACCGCCTGGGAGCTCGGACGCAAGTCCGCCGAATTACTCGTCACCCGCTATGTGCAGGATCACGGGGACTGGCCGACATCGATGGGCATCACCGCCTGGGGCACATCCAACATGCGCACTGGCGGCGACGACATTGCCCAGGCGCTCGCGCTGATCGGCGCCAAGCCGGTCTGGGACATGGGTTCGGCGCGGGTGACCGGATACGAGATCATTCCGATGGCGGTGCTCGGCCGCCCCCGCGTCGATGTGACGCTGAGAATATCGGGCTTCTTCCGTGATGCCTTTCCCGAGCAGATCGCGCTGTTCGATCGGGCGGTGCGGGCGATCGGCGCGCTTGACGAGGACGAGGGCGACAACCCAATCGCCGCGCGGATGGTGCGTGAGGCGGAGATATCGGGTACACGCCAGGCCGGCCACCGAATCTTCGGTTCGAAGCGGGGGACGTATGGCGCGGGCCTGCAGGCTCTGATGGACGAGAACCTCTGGGACGATCGCGCTGAGCTGGCGACAAGTTTCCTCGACTGGGGCGGCTATGCCTATGGCACGCAGGAAGAGGGCGAGGCCGCGCGCGAACTCTTTGCCGAGCGGATGAAGACGATCCAGGCCGTGGTGCAGAACCAGGACAATCGCGAGCACGACCTGCTTGATTCCGACGACTACTACCAGTTCGAAGGCGGCATGGCTGCCGCCGCCGAACATCTCTCCGGCAATAGGCCGGCGATCTATCACAACGACCATTCGCGGCCGGAAAAGCCGGTCGTGCGGTCGCTCGACGAGGAAATCTCGCGCGTCATGCGCGGCCGCGTGGTCAATCCCAAGTGGATCGCAGGTGTCATGCGGCATGGCTACAAGGGTGCGGCCGAGATCGCCGCGACGGTGGATTTCATGTTCGCCTTCGCGGCAACGACGGGCGCGGTGAAGGATCATCATTTCGAAGCGGCTTACCAGGCGTTCCTGATGGACGACGCAGTGCGGGGGTTCATCGAGGAGAAGAACGAGGCGGCACTGAGGGACATCGCGAAGCGATTCCTCGATGCGATCGATCGCGGCATGTGGAAGCCGAAATCCAACTCCGCCCGTTTCGGGCTGGGGGAGATGGCGTCGGCGGGACTTGAAAAATTGCCCTGAAGCTTGTACATATTCACGTACAAAGGAGAATGGCCATGGCCTATGTCAACGTTTCGGATTTTCGCCAGAATCTCGCGGCTCATCTGGATGCGATGGAAGATAGCGGCGCGCCATTGTTCGTGACGCGCAGCAAGCGCAAGGCCGTGGTCATCATGTCGGAAGACGAATATGCGAGCATGGCGGAGACGCTGCATTTGCTTTCGAATCCGGTGAACGCAGCCCATTTGCGCGAGTCTATCGCACAGATGAATGCAGGACAGATCATTGAGATGGATCCGGCGGATCTTGATAAATGAAGTTGATCCAGTGGACGGAGAAGTCGTGGTCGGACTACGCTTATTGGCAGGAAAATGACCTAGCTATCGTCGATAAAATCAACCTGATGATCAAGGAGTGCCTGCGAACACCTTTCATTGGCATCGGCAAACCAGAACCGTTGAGAGGTGAGTTGTCAGGGCTTTGGTCGAGGCGACTAACGGCTGAGCATAGATTTGTGTATTCGGTTCAGGGCCGCAATCCCGAGCAGGTACTTCACATACTCGCCTGCCGCTTCCATTATGATAACGTTGGAAAGAAACGACGCAATTGACCGAGGAAACCACCGAGACCGTCGTCCATGACGGTGCCCGCCATGCCGAGAAGATGGCCAAGAAGAAGGCCGCGCGCGACAAGATCATGGCGACCAAGGTCGGCGAGAAGGGTCTGATCATCGTCAATACCGGCAAGGGCAAGGGCAAGTCGACAGCCGGCTTCGGGATGATCTTCCGGCATATCGCGCATGGCATGCCCTGCGCGGTCGTGCAGTTCATCAAGGGCGCGATGGAGACCGGCGAGCGCGACCTGATCGACCGGCATTTCGCCGATCTCTGCGAATTCCATACAATGGGCGAGGGCTTCACCTGGGAGACGCAGGACCGCGCCCGCGACGTGGCGGCGGCGCAGGCAGCCTGGGCCAAGGCCAAGGAACTCATCTCATCCGGCGAGAAGAGCATGGTGTTGCTCGATGAGATCAATATCGCGCTAAGATACGATTATCTCGACGTGGCGGAGGTGATCGCATTTCTCCAGAACGAAAAGCCGCCGATGTGCCATGTCGTGATGACGGGCCGCAACGCCAAGGACGAGTTGATCGAGATCGCCGACCTGGTGACCGAGATGGAATTGATCAAGCATCCGTTCCGGTCGGGCATCAAGGGCCAGAAGGGCGTCGAATTCTAGGACCGATCGCCATTCAGCTGATGCCGGTCTGCAAATGGCGATTTTCTGCGCTGCCGGTGCTCGCGTACCTTAAGTACGCTCCGCTCCGGTTCTCGAAAACCACCCTTTTCGACTCGGCCTGAGCTGAATGTCGATCGGTCCGATGGTCATTGAAATTCCGAATGCACATGCCCATCATATCTCCAGAGACTGGAGGTTTTGGCATGAAGGAATTTTCGATCGGTGAACTGGCCGGCGCGACCGGCGTCAAGGTGCCGACCATCCGCTATTACGAGGATATCGGGCTGATGCCCTTGGCACCGCGCACCGGCGGTGGGCAGCGGCGTTACTCGGCCAAAGCGCGTGACAGGCTGGGTTTCATTGCCCATGCGCGCGAGATGGGCTTTTCGCTCGATGCGATCCGCAGCCTGATCGATCTCTCGGACCATCCCGAAAAGCCGTGCCACGGCGCCGACCGGATCGCGGCCGACCGGCTCGCCGATGTCGAGCGTCGCATCGCGCGGCTGACGCGACTGAAAAGCGAGTTGGAGCGGATGCTGGAGGGTCACCGTTCGGGCATTGCCGCCGATTGCCGGATCATCGAGGTGCTGAGCGATCACAGCCATTGCGAGGCGGATCATTGAAAGCTGGTGCGCCGGCCAGATCAGGCGGGCGCGAAGGCGTAATCAATGTCTGACCTTGTCTGGCGTGCCGGAATCGAGTTCGGCATCGAGCTCTTCGATCAGTTGCTCGATCGACAGGTCACTCTCGAATCCCTCGATGTCCATAGCGTCACCCGCTTCGAGGTGGGCGATCAACGTGGCAAGCTTCGCCTCACGGGCTTCGAGCGCGCGCAGCGCCTCGCGAATGACCTCGTTGGCCGTATCGTAACGGCCGCTTGCGACCTGCTTGGTGACGAACTGGTCCCAGTGATCCCCGAGACCCAGATTGGTGGTGGCCATAGCGTGCTCCTATCCAAGAAGCCGGACATGACCACAGGCGGCTGGCGCGGGGCTGGCCTTGAAACGCTCTGGACGCCAATCCACCCGCCTTACACGCCAATCCAGCTACGCACAGGGTTGGATGGATCGGCGAGCAGCCGGATCGCCAGCGCGATACAGGCGGTGACGAGCAGGGGGCGGATGATCTTCGCACCGCTTTTCATGGCGAGCCGAGAGCCGGCCTGGGCGCCCAGGAACTGGCCGATGCCCATGACCAGACCCGCTTTCCAGAGGATGACGCCCGAAAACGCAAAGACCGCGAACGCCCCGATATTCGATGCGAAATTCAGCATCTTGGTATGCGCGGTTGCCTTCAGCAGGCCGAAGCCGATCAGAGTGACGAAGGCGAGCATGAAGAACGAGCCGGTGCCGGGGCCGAAGATGCCGTCGTAGAAGCCGATGAGGGGCACCAGTGTCAGGCCGAAGAGAAATGGTGTCATCTTCTGGTGCTGATCGACATCGCTGATATTGGGCTTGAGCAGGAAATAGAGAGCGATGGCGATCAACAGAATCGGCATCAGCGCCCTCAGCACGTCGCCCGGCACAAATGTGGTCAAGGCGGCACCAAGCGCCCCACCCAGCGTCGACATCAGCGCCATCGGTAATTGCGACCTGACATTCACATGGCCGGCCCGCGCATAGGCGAGCGTCGCGGAGCCCGAGCCGAACAGCGATTGCAGCTTGTTGGTGCCGAGCGTCTCGATCGGCGAGAAGCCGGCCAGCAGCATGGCCGGCACCGAGATCATGCCGCCGCCGCCGGCGATCGCATCGACGAAGCCGGCGAGGAAGGCCGCGAGGAAGAGAAGGGTGAGGAGATAAAGGGTGATTTCAGGCAAGGCGGGCTCGATTTGAATGCGCGGGCACATTGCCCAAGCCGGCTCCGCACTTCAAGTGCGATAGGAAGCCGGGCATGCTTTTGGCTTGACGCCGAGGCTCGGCAAATGTCAATCCTCCGCGGGATTTCCAATGGACGAACGATGGCCCGAAAGATCATTATCCACTGTGGCGCGCCGAAGACGGGCTCCACCAGCTTCCAGCACCTGCTCTATGACAACCGCGAGCGCATGCTGAAGGCCGGCTTCTATTTCCCCGCCGTTTCCAGAAAGAAGCGCGAGGCGGACGACATCCGCATCATGCTGTCCAACCTCAAGGGCGAGGGCGGGCGGAAGAAGGAGATCAAGCAGGTCCGCAAGCTGATCGAAACGTTGTTCGAGCAGAACAGTGTGCACACGCTGATCATTTCGAATGAAGGCCTGCTTGGAAAGCCCGCAGTCAAGGGCAACAAGACCTTTCTGCCGAAAGCGGAGGAATCGGCGCGGCTGATGGCCGAAGCGCTTGAAGGCTATGATGTGGAAGTGCGCTACTTCATCCGCGATTTCGCCGGCTTCCTGCCCTCCTGGTATGTCCAGCAGGTCAGGATGGGCAATGACATGGAGTTCGAGAAGTTCGTCCGTGCCTACAACCTCGAAAAAGCGACATGGGCGCCGGCCGTTGCCTCGCTGCGCAAGCATTTCGGTGTCGAGCGTGTCGAAATCTATGACCATGCCGATCTGGTCAAGGATGCGCACGGTCTGTTTAGCCGGGCCTTTCCCGAGATCATGACGGCACTCGGCGAGGCAGGGCGCTCGCCGCCCAACAAGAACATGTCGATCGGCAGGGGCATGGTGAATGCCTACCGCCGCTGGAACGGGATTGCGGCGAGAATAGGCTGGTCGGCGGGGTCGCGGAAGTCGATCCAGCATATCGGGCGCCGCTACGTCCTGCTGCCGTTCGAGCGGTTTTCCAAGTCCGAGAAGATCAGGTTCGATGCCGAAACCGCGGCGCGGATGACGGCGCGCTACAAGGCCGATATCGAGGCGATCAAGGCCGCGGCGCCGACGCCGACTTTGGGAGGATAGAAGGTGAAGCGCGAGCTCGTGATCGGCCTGGGTGTTTCGCAAACCGCTTCGGGCCGTGAGGCAGCCGATGCGGCGATGCAGGCGCTTTCCGCAGCCGGTCTGCAGGACGAGGCGGTGCTGGCGATCGCAACGATCTTCGGCCGCGCCGAGCATCCCGCGGTGCAGGCCGTCGCATCCTATTTCGGCGTGTCGGTGATCGTCTTCGATGCTACACGTCTCGAGCAGGAGACGCCGAGGCTTGCCAACCCCTCGGATGGGCTTTTCGAGCGGATCGGCTGTCATGGTGTGGCTGAGGCTGCCGCACTTGCCGCGACCGGGCCGGCTGGCGCGCTGGTTATCGAGAAGACCAAGTCGGGCGGCGTGACGATCGCGGTGGCGGAAGCCGCTCGTAGCACGTGACCAATCATTAAAAATGACTGGAAATTTGGCGCGGGCTTTGCGAAAGCTCTGCGCACCTCAAACAACAAGAAAAATTGGACGGGCTCTCATATGCACAAAGTGATTTTTGACACCGATCCCGGTGTCGATGACGCCATGGCGCTGCTGTTTCTCGCGCGCCATCCCGAGATCGACCTGATCGGCATCACCACCGCCTTCGGCAATGCCTCGATCGAGACGACGACGCGCAACGCGCAATATCTCAAGCAGCAATGGGGCATTTCGGCGCCGATCGCCAAGGGTGCCGCCGAGCAGTACGAACCGGGCAGGGCGACGCATCCGTTCCCGGCCTATATCCACGGCGATGACGGGCTCGGCAATATCGGCATTCCCGATGTCGTCGATGTGCCGCTCGATCCGCGCCCGGCGCATCAGTTCATCATCGACTCCATCAAGGCCAATCCGGGCGAGATCGTGCTCGTCGCCGTCGGCCGCATGACCAACCTCGCCAATGCGCTCAAGGCCGCGCCCGAGATCACGGGTCTTGTGAAGGAAGTCATCATCATGGGTGGCGCGATCGACGTGCCCGGCAATGTGACACCCGCCGCCGAAGCCAATATCCATGGCGACCCGGAAGCCGCCGATGCCGTGATGATCGCGCCCTGGAAGGTGGTCGTCGTCGGCCTCGATGTGACGCTCAAGACGACGATGACGCGCCAGACCATGGCCGCGCTTGCGCGAAAGGGCGGCAAGGACGTCGAATTGCTCGACCGGCTGTCGCAATTCTACATCGATTTCTACAAGGGCCAGGTGCGCGACAGCATGGTGGTGCACGATACCTGCGCCTGCGTCTATCTCGTTGCCCGCGAACTGTTCACCACCCGCTCGGGCGTGGTACGCGTGCTGACCACGGGTATCGGCGAAGGCATGACTGTCCAGAAGCCCGACGGCATGACATTCGGCACCAGCCAGTGGGACAACCTGCCGAGCCAACTGGTTTGCACGGATGTCGATGCTGCCGGCGCAATGAAGCTCGTCGAGGAGACGCTGGTCCGGCAGTGAAGGTCGAATCGATTCAACGGTTTGCCGCTGGGGGTTGATACATAGAATCCGGATGTTGATATCCGGATTCCGGTAGTGTCGCGCGCCAAGCAAAACCCTTGACGTTTCCAGACGCATGCCGGCTTGCCGCCCATCGTAGCGTCGGCAAGAATTGGCGGATTGCGTTTATGCCTGTCGCGGCATAGGAAATGACGATGGACGACGTGCTTTTTTCCGACCTGCCGGCCTTCGAGCCCGGTACCGTGTGGCTGACCGGCGCAGGACCGGGCGATCCCGGGCTGCTGACGCTGCTCGCCGTCAAGGCGCTGCGCGAGGCCGATCACGTGGTTTATGACGCGCTGGTCGATGAAGGCTGCCTCAGGCTCGCGCGGTCCGGCGCCGTGCTCGAATATGCGGGAAAGCGCGGCGGCAAACCGTCCCCCAAGCAGCGTGATATTTCTCTCAGGCTTGTCGAGCTTGCGCGCTCGGGCAAGCGGGTGCTCAGGCTCAAAGGCGGCGACCCCTTCGTCTTCGGGCGTGGCGGCGAAGAAGCGCTGATGCTGGTCAATCATGGCATCGCCTTCCGCATCGTACCGGGTGTCACGGCGGGTATCGGCGGGCTCTCCTATGCCGGAATCCCAGTGACCCATCGGGCGATCACCCATGTGGTGACCTTCCTGACAGGGCATGATTCCTCGGGCCTCGTGCCCGACCGCATCGATTGGCCGTCGATCGCCAAGGGCTCGCCTGTGATCGTCATGTATATGGCGATGAAGCATATCGGCGAAATCACGCGGCATCTCATCGAGGCAGGACGGTCGCCGCAGGAGCCCGTGGCCTTCGTCTGCAACGCATCGACCGCGAAGCAGACGGTGCTCGAAAGCACGCTTGGAACGGCGGTCGCCGATTGTGAGGCAGCCAGGCTCGAACCGCCTGCCATCGTCGTGGTCGGCGAGGTGGTGCGACTGCGCGATGGGCTCGACTGGCTCGGCGCCCTCGGCGGCAAGCAATTGGTAGGCGACCCGTTGGGCACCGAGAGCCTCAGGGATCCAGCATGAGCGGCTTGCTGATCGCCGCTCCGTCCTCCGGTTCGGGCAAGACGACTGTGACGCTCGGGCTGCTCAGGGCATTGAGCCGGCGCGGCATTGCGGTTACGCCGGGCAAGGCCGGGCCCGATTATATCGATCCGGCATTCCATGCCATTGCCTGCGGTGCGACCTGCCTCAACTACGATCCCTGGGCGATGCGGCCCGAGCTGCTGGGTTTTCAGGCGTCGGGCGAAGGGCCGCTCGTCATCGAGGCGATGATGGGTCTCTATGACGGTGCGGCGGATCATACCGGTTCGCCGGCGAGCCTCGCCAAGCTTCTCGATCTCTCCGTCGTGCTGGTGGTCGATTGCGCCAGGCTTTCCCATTCGGTGGGTGCGATGGTGCGCGGGTTCGTCTCGCACGATGCCGACTTGCACATATCAGGGATCATCCTCAACAAGGTTGGCAGCGCGCGCCACGAATCAATGCTGCGCGCCGGGCTTGCCGGGCTTGCGGTGCCCATCCTCGGCGTGATCTACCAGGACAAGCTGCTCGGCCTGCCCGAACGGCATCTCGGCCTGGTGCTGGCGCAGGAGATTGAGGGCATAGAAGCCTTCATGAACCATGCGGCCGAAGTGGTTACCGCGACTTGCGATATCGATGCATTGGCGGCGTTGGCCGCGCGAGAGGTCGCATCAGGAGCGAGGCCGGATTGCACGGTGCCGGCTCTCGGGCGCCATGTCGCAGTGGCCCGCGACGAGGCCTTCGCCTTCATCTATCCGCATCTCGTCGATGGCTGGCGGGCGGAGGGTGCCGAGATCTCGTTTTTCTCGCCTCTAGCCGACGAAGGCCCGGATGAAACGGCCGATGCGGTCTTCCTGCCCGGTGGCTATCCGGAACTGCATGCCGGCCGGCTGAGCGCTGCTGAGACTTTCCGCGCATCGATGCTGGAACGCGCGGCTTCCGGCGCCGTGATCTATGGCGAGTGCGGCGGCTACATGACTCTGGGTGAGGCGCTTGTCGATGCGTCAGGTGTGGAATGGCCGATGCTGGGGCTGTTGCCGCTGACCACCAGCTTTGCCACGCGCAAGCGGCATCTCGGATATCGGAAGGTCACAGCGCTCGCCGGACCCTATGCGGGGACGCGGCTCTCGGCGCACGAATTTCACTATTCGACCGTCGTGCATGAAGGCCAGGCCGAGCGGCTCTTCGATGCCGTGGATGCCGCCGGTGAACCGGTCGGACTGGCGGGGCTGGTGCGGGAGAATGTGTCGGGCTCCTACATGCACCTGATCGATCTCGCCGGGGCTGGAGCCTGATGGCTGGTATCGTCCATGGCGGCGGCCTGACCGCTGCTTGCGCGCGTTATGGCGGCGAGCCGGGCGATTGGCTGGATCTTTCGACCGGAATCAACCCCAACATGGTGGCGCTGCCGGAGATTCCCACTGCGGTCTGGAACAGGTTGCCCGACGCGGCACTGGAATTGGCGGCGCGGGAGGCAGCGCGGGATTGGTATCTGCCTGAGCGCGGCACATCCCCCTCTGTCCTGCCGGACATCTCCCCATCGAGGGGGGAGATCGACTCGTTGCCAGCACCTCGTTCCAACGCGGAAATCGAAGATGTGGCAAACCTCGGCTGGCTTGGGGCAGTGGGCGAGCCGCATACAATCTCCCCCCTTGAGGGGGAGATGCCCGGCAGGGCAGAGGGGGGTGATGCCGCACATTCCACGGGAAACCTCCCCCTCCCAGTCCCCGGCACCCAGTCCTTCATCCAGATACTGCCCAAGCTCGTACCCGCCGACCGCCCCGTCGCGATCCTCTCGCCGACCTATGGCGAATATGCCCATTGCTTCCGCCGGGCCGGGATGGTGGTCGATGCGATCGGCTCGCTCGATGAATTGACCGACGAGCAGGGCACTCTGGTCATCGTCAATCCCAACAATCCCACCGGTGGCACGTTCTTGCGGCAGGAACTGACCGGGTTGGCGGCCCGGATGCGCCAGCAGGGCGGCCATCTGCATGTCGACGAGGCATTTGGCGATGCGCGGCCGGAATTGTCGCTGGCTGCGCTGGCTGGCGAAACGCCAGGCGTCACCGTCAGCCGGTCGTTCGGCAAGTTCTTTGGTCTTGCCGGGTTGCGGCTCGGCTTCGTGTTCGCGGTTCCCGAGGCACTGGAAACCATCGAAGCCGAACTCGGCCCTTGGGCGGTATCGGGTCCGGCGCTCTATCTCGCACACGAGCTGATGCAGGGCGACCGGATGAGGATTCTCTCGGAGATCCTGGCACGGCGGGCGGCACTCGCCTCCATACTCGACGCGGCAGGGTTGGAAACCGTCGGCGGCACGGAACTCTTCGCACTTGTTCGCCAGAATCGCGCGCAAGACCTATTTGAACATCTGGCGCGCTTGCATATATTGGTGAGGAAGTTCGATTATGCCGGGGACTGGCTCAGGATCGGACTGGCGCCGGATGAACAGGGGGATCGGCGGCTCGCGCAAGCGCTGGCCTCCGCAAGGGACTGAATGTACACACTTTATGTGCTGTTTCTTGCCCTGCTCGTGGATCGGGCGGTGGGCGATCCGGAAAGTGCATGGTCGCGCATTCCCCATCCCGTCGTCCTGTTCGGCAAGGCCGTGGGCTTCTGCGAGTGGCAGTTCAATCACAAGGGTCTCAGCGAACGCGACCGGCGCGCCTATGGCATCATGGCGATCCTGGCATTGCTGATCGCGAGCATCATGGCCGGCGTGCTGATGTCGCGGTTGTTCGTCTATGCCGGCTTTTTCGGTGTTGTCGCAGAGATCATCATCGTCGCCGTGCTGTTGGCGCAGAAGAGCCTTGTTGACCATGTCAGCGCCGTGGCCAATGGGCTGCGCAAGGACGGTATTGTCGGCGGGCGCAAGGCGGTGTCCATGGTGGTCGGGCGGGATCCGAACACGCTCGATCGCGCCGGTGTCTGCCGTGCGGCAATTGAAACTCTTGCCGAGAATTTCTCGGATGGCGTGATCGCACCGGCGCTTTTCTATGCCGTGTTCGGCCTGCCGGGCCTGTTCGCCTACAAGATGCTGAACACCGCCGATTCGATGATCGGCCACATGACACCACGCTACCGGCAGTTCGGCTGGGCATCGGCGAAGCTCGACGATATCGCCAATTGGCCGGCGGCCCGGCTTTCGGCCGTTCTGATCGCGCTCGGCACGTGGTTCCGCCGCGGCAAACCTTCGGCACGGCAATCGATCAGCGTGGCCTTGCGGGATCATGGCCTGCATCGCTCGCCCAATTCCGGCTGGCCGGAATCGGCCATGGCCGGCTCACTCGACGTGGCACTTGCAGGTCCCCGAACCTATGCCGGCGAAGAGGTGATGGAGCCGATGCAGAATTCCGCCGGGCGCAAGAATATCGGCCCGACTGACATAGATTCTGCGATCGAGGTCTTCTGGGCGGCGTGCAGCATATTTACCGCGCTCGTGCCCATGACGGCGTTGTTTTTCATTCTAGTGCTTTGAGATCGCTCTCTATTCAGCTTGCACGGCGTCGTGCTTCCGGGCGGTTGTCTAGTTCCAAGTTAACCTTATCTGATCGTTATCCCGCCGTTAACCAGTCCCTTTAATCCATTGTGGCACAAAAGTGTCTAGAATAGGTCTTCTCGGGGCGGGGTTTGTTGTGAGCAAACAGCTGTTAGGGAAGATCATCATGCATAGATTTCTTGCGGTCGTTTTGGCCTTGCTTGCATTCGGCTTTCTCTCCAGCGCGCAGGCTGGAACCATTACTGCCCGCATTTCGCTTTCTTCACAAACGATGACTGTAACGGACGGCATGTTCGTCAGGCACAAGTGGAAGATTTCGACGGCGCGTCGTGGTTATGTCACGCCCACGGGCAGCTATCGCGCCTATTGGGCTTCGCGCCATCACCGCTCGCGCAAATACGACAATGCGCCGATGCCCTATGCGATCTTCTTCAAGGGCGGCTATGCCGTGCATGCGACCTTTGACCTGAAGCGCCTTGGTCGCCCGGCCTCGCATGGCTGCATCCGGCTGCATCCCAGCAATGCCGCCGTCTTCTTCAGCCTGGCGCAGAAATACGGCCTGAGGAACACCAAGGTCATCATTACTCGCTGAGACACGAGTTGCCGCTTTTTCTCTTGCGTGGAATAGGCTAACCCGTAAAGGGGAGGCTGACCGGCAGGGGAACTCGAATGCAGCTGGAAGACGTTCTCAAGGATGTGCTTGTCGATGTCGCCGACCATATCGGCGAGGGCAAGGTCGCCAATTATATTCCCGCACTCGCCAAGATCGATCCGAGGAAATTCGGCATGGCCGTCGTGACGGTGGATGGCGACATCCATGTGACGGGCGACGCCGAGGAAGCCTTCTCGATCCAGAGCATCTCGAAAGTGTTCACGCTGACCCTGGCGCTCGGCCGGGTGGGCGAGGGGCTGTGGAAGCGGGTGGGCCGCGAACCCTCGGGCACGCCGTTCAATTCCATCGTCCAGCTCGAGCAGGAGCAGGGTATACCGCGCAATCCCTTCATCAATGCCGGCGCCATCGTGGTTGCCGATACGCTGCTGTCCGGTCACCAGCCGCGCGAAACGCTGGGCGAGATATTGAGCTTCATGCGCTATCTCACCGATGACGATACGATCATCATCGATGCGGAAGTGGCGCGATCCGAGCAGCAGACCGGCTTTCGCAATGCCGCGCTCGCCAATTACATGCACGCATTCTCCAACATCCATAACCCGGTCGAGAAGACGCTCGGTGTCTATTTTCACCAATGCGCGCTATCGATGAACTGCGTGCAACTAGCGAAAGCCGGGCTGTTCCTCGCCAATCGCGGATTGCTGACGCGTGGGGGACGCAGCGTCGTCTCATGGGAGCGGGCGCGCCGCATCAATGCGCTGATGCTGACCTGCGGGCATTACGATGCCTCGGGCGATTTCGCCTTCCGGGTCGGCCTGCCGGGCAAGAGCGGCGTCGGCGGCGGTATCCTGGCGATCGCGCCGGGGAAGGCCGCGATCGCCGTCTGGTCGCCGGGCCTCAATGCCAACGGCAATTCCGCGACGGGGACCAAGGCACTGGAGAGCCTCGCCAGGCGCACCGGGTGGTCTATTTTCGGCTGAGGTCTACGATCAAGCAATTCGTTGATTTTCTCCTTCGACGTACCCGATGACGCCTTGCCTCGGCACGCGTGCCGCGCCTATAGTCCGGCCAAAATCAGCAACTTGAATGACTAGGGAGATGACGCGTGGAACAGGCGGAAATCGGTTTGATCGGGCTTGCCGTGATGGGCTCGAACCTCGCGCTCAACATCGCAGAGAAGGGCAATCGCATCGCGGTATTCAACCGCAGCCCCGACAAGACCGACACATTCTATGCCGAGGCCGGGGACCTGCGTGACCGCATCATTCCCTGCAAGACGATGGAGGAATTCGTCGCATCGATTCGTCCGCCGCGTCCGGTTATCATCATGGTGCAGGCCGGCGCGCCGGTCGATCAGGTGATGGAGGGCCTCAAGAAGGATCTCTCGGCAGGCGACATCATCATCGATGCCGGCAATGCGAATTTCCGCGATACGATCCGCCGCTTCGACAGCCTCAAGGATTCCGGCCTCACCTTTATCGGCATGGGCGTCTCCGGCGGCGAGGAGGGCGCACGTCACGGACCATCGATCATGGTCGGCGGCACCGAGGAGAGCTACAAGCGCGTCGAAAAGGTGCTGACCTCGATCTCGGCCAAGTTCAAGGGCGAGGATTGCTGCGCATGGCTCGGCGAGAATGGCGCTGGCCATTTCGTCAAGACCATCCACAACGGCATCGAATATGCCGACATGCAGATGATCGCCGAGATCTACGGCATCCTGCGCGATGGGCTCGGCCTCAGCGCCAAGGAATGCTCCGATATCTTCGGCAAATGGAACAAGGGGCGGCTCGAATCCTACCTCATCGAAATCTCGGAACTCGTGCTCAGCAAGAACGATCCGATATCAGGCAAGCCGATGGTCGACATGATTGTCGACAAGGCCGGCCAGAAGGGCACGGGCAAGTGGTCGGCGATCGAGGCGCAGAACATGGGCGTGCCGGCCACCGGCATCGAAGCGGCTGTGGCGGCGCGCAGCCTGTCGTCTTTCAAGAAGCAGCGCGAGCACGCCGAGACGGTGCTTGGCCTGCCGAGTGCCGAGCAGATCAAATCCATCGACCGCAACCAGCTGATATCAGATCTCGAACTGGCGCTGCTGGCCGGCAAGATCGGCGCCTATGCGCAGGGTTTTGCCGTGATGACCGAGGCTTCCAAGGAATTCGGGTGGTCGCTGCCGATGCCGACGATCGCGCAGATCTGGCGCGCCGGCTGCATCATCCGCTCGCAGTTCCTCGATGACATCACCTCCGCGTTCCGCGCCATGCCGGATGCCGACAACCTCGTCATCACGCCGACGTTCGCGGCACTCGTGAAGGAGACCGATGGCGCGCTCCGCCGCGTCGTCTCGACGGCGGCACTCAACGGGCTCGCGGTTCCGGCACTTGCCTCCGCACTCGGCTATTTCGACAGTTATCGCCGGGGACGCGGTACGGCCAACCTCATCCAGGCCCAGCGCGATTTCTTCGGCGCGCATGGCTTCGACCGCGTCGATGGCGTGGACAAGCATCACGGCCCATGGGGCAGCGGCTTGGCTGATTTCGCGTAATTTTGGTTTCTCGTCGCGGCAAGCTCATGGAGCGGGCACATGCCCGCTCTCTTGATTCAGGCGAGAGGCTTATCCTTGCCCGTCAACGCGCTGCACGATCGCGCGATAGCGCTTGCAAA
This sequence comes from Rhizobium sp. LjRoot254, assembly GCF_964254105.1. Classification (NCBI taxonomy): domain Bacteria; kingdom Pseudomonadati; phylum Pseudomonadota; class Alphaproteobacteria; order Hyphomicrobiales; family Rhizobiaceae; genus Rhizobium; species Rhizobium sp. LjRoot254. The sequence continues at coordinate 1,636,081 of NZ_CAXUSM020000001.1, forward strand.
CGGCGGGATCTTCATAACAATCCACTTCCGAAATAACGATCGCGTCGAGGTGTCGTCCGGGCCAATGTGCCTTGAGCTTTGCCAGGGCGTCTTGCGCTCGGCTGATTTCGCCCAACTCGGAATGGCAGACGATAAGGCGAACGAGCGACCACGGCGGGATAGTTGCCATTTTGGCGTAGCAGGCGATTGCCTCGCGATATCGCCCAGCCGTCGTCAGTATGATGCCGAGAAAGTCTTCATACCATCCCACGGCGTATGGGTCGCGGCGTTGGGCTTCGTTTATGACATCAAGCGCTTCCTCCGGCCTGTTCGTGTAATTCAGGAGAAGCGCGTGGACAGTGAGGATGAATGGGTCGTTCGGATTGAGCGCAACCGCCCGGTCAAGGCTGATCTCGGCTTGCTTGAATTGGCGAAGATACAGAAGAGCAAAGCCGGAGGCGAGATGGCCGTAGGCCTCGTCGGGGTCGAGCTGCAATGCGGTTCTTGCGATCTCCAGTGCCGGCCGGAAAAGATCGGGATCGTAGAAGACCCAGTAGAGCTTGAGGGTTTCCACGACGCTGAGCATGGCGTGGGCGGCGGCAAACCGTGGGTCGAGCTTTATCGCCTGGCGCAGAAAGGGTTCGGCTTCGTGCGCCGTTTCATAGACGGCTGCGAGCTGCAGCGCCCGCAAGTAGAACTCATAGGCCGACATGTTGTCGGTCGGCCGCGCCCTGGCGCGCGATGTAATCGCGGTTCTGGCCTGCCGGGCCAGGCGGGTTGCGGTCATGTGGGTGATTTCATCCTGGATCGCGAAAATGTCATCGAGTTCCCGGTCGTAATGTTCACCCCAGATATGCGCCATTGAAGACACATCGATCAGCTGCACGGAGACCCGCACCCGGTTGTTGATCTTCCGCACACTGCCTTCGACGACGTACTGGACGCCAAGTCTTTTTGCCACCTCGGCCAGGTCGTTCGCCTTGCCGCGGAACTGAAAGGACGAGTTCCGGGCAATGACCAGAAACTCCTTGAACTTGCCAAGCTCGGCGATGATGTCCTCGGTGATGCCATCGCTAAAATAGTCCTGCTCGGGGTCGCCGCTCATGTTCTCGAAAGGCAGTATGGCGATGGACGGCCTGGACGCTGCAACCAGCTCTTCCGCAGCGATGAAGGGCTTAGGCCCGGCATATTTATAGCCGCGACCATGCACGGTTGCGATCATCCCGGCAGACAGCAGCTTGCGGAGCGCCGAAATGTGGACCTGCAGCGTGTTCTCCTCCACCACCAGGCCGGGCCAGACCACATCGAAAAGCTCGGTCTTGCCGATCACCTCATCCGGCTTGTCAAGCAACACGGTGAGGATGTCGAAGGAACGCGCCGAAAGCTCCACCGGGCCTTGCGGCCCCAGCAGTAGGCGTTCGGCGCGCTTCAAACGATAGTTGCCAAATTCCAGGTCCATTGGCCGAGACCCCGTTCCTGGCGAGCAGGATAACTCAAGACGACCCTCAAGGCGAACTTCAGTTCTGTTCAGGACTCTTCAGGTCCGAGCCAAGGACCTGCGTCGCAAGTGATGTCATTGTCGCCGTCACAGGAGGACATCATGACCGACATCTCCACCACTGCCCCGACGACCATCCGACGCCTTAGGCTGCTCCAGCCAAGCGTCCCCAGGCTTGCAATCGGCGCGTCGATGAAGGCGATATCCCGTTTGATCGGCGATGCGTTCGGTATGGCCTATGTGGACCCTTACAACAGTCTTCGCCGGCAGCAGATCATGCCGGACGATGACCTCGAAGGCCGGGATCCCAACTGGTGATTTGACCGCACCCTAATTCGGAAACATCAGCCGTCCATCCGGCATGCAGATGCTCTGCAGCTGTTCAGGCGCGACACCCTCGATGCGACCCAGCACGGCCTTGGCGAGTTCGCGGCCGGCTAGCCGAATGTCCTCGTTGACGGTGATCACCTCGGGCCGGACGAAGCGGAGGAGATCGGCCGGCTGCTTGGAGACCATGTCGATATCGCGTCCGACCTGCCGGCCCGCCGCCGCAAGCGCCGAGGAAATCGCCACCGCGCCCGCGCTCGATCCTGAAATGATGCCGTCGGTCTCCGGATGATCCCTGAGCAGGTTCATGGTTGCGCGATAGACGACCTGGAGCGGGTCATGGACCGTGGCATCGCGGAACGGCACGCGTTCGCAGCCGAAGTCCCTGAGGCCAGCGAGATAGCCGGCATGCATGTGGTGGAAGAAAGTGAAGCGGGGCAGGGGTTCGAGGATGGCGAGCCGGCGGCGGCCCCTTTCCGCCAGTTTGCGCACCGCATCGTATGCATAGGCCTCGTTGTCGAAGTCATGATAGGGATGAGGCACACCGAGCTCGGTGCGCCCATGGGTGGCGAAGGGCAGGTTGCGCTCCAGCAGCAGTTTTACGCGCGGGTCCTCTGGCTCTATCGAGGACAGGATGACGCCATCCGCCGAACCGGTCTCGACGATGTAGCGTACCGGCGCCATCGGATCGCGGTCGCTCCTGTACGGGGTGACGATAAGGTGGTAGTTTGTCGAGGCGAGAACTTCCGAAATGCCGTAGACGATATGGGAGGTCAGGCCCATCAGTTCTTCGTCGATGTTCAGAATCAGGCTGATGACATTGGTCTTGCCGGTGCGGAGGCGCACGCCTGCGCGGTTCGGATGATAACCGATCTGGGTGGCGACCAGCCGCACGCGTTCCTTGGTTTCCTGGCTGATGTCGGGGGCGTCCTTCAACGCGCGCGACACAGTGGTGACCCCGAGGCCCGTCATGAAGGCGATCGTCTTGAGAGTCGGCCGCTCTCCCGGTACCGGCCCCTGGCCGGACTGAACCATGCTTCTCATTCCGTCCATTCCCGTATGCGTGCTGTCTATGGCTCAAATCGGCCACAAACACCATCTCCTCCTCAGGGACCGTAAAAATCTGTAACGTTACAGGTAAAATGTCGAGCAATATTTTCGCTCTGTTTCAGATTTCTATCTTGCGGTGCAAAAATTCACGGCCTGAAAAAATTTTGCGCTTGCGAACATTAATTCGACCTATAAATTAAATGAAAATTGCAAATTAATGTTATATTTCATGTTGATATAGGCCATTGTGCGCTGTGCATAAATTGGGCCATTTAAAACGATTTAGAGAATTTTCAACCGATTATCCGCAATTGTAAATTGCATTTCATTAAATCGGCGGAAAATTTCATCGTGCCTGTTGCGGACAACAGGCAATTCGCATAAGTTTTTCCGGCAACGTTTCAGTGAGGGAGGAGAACTCATGAAGGCTCGTTATTTTGCAGCAGCGCTCGCGGCTTCCGTGGCGCTGGGGGGCGGCATCGCGAACGCGACCGATCTCGAAGTCACGCATTGGTGGACATCTGGTGGTGAAGCCGCGGCCGTGGCCGAACTCGCCAAGGCATTCGATGCCACCGGCAACAAATGGATCGACGGCGCTATCGCCGGTTCGGGCGGCACTGCCCGTCCGATCATGATCAGCCGCATCACCGGCGGCGATCCGATGGGAGCAACCCAGTTCAACCATGGCCGCCAGGCCGAGGAACTGGCGCAGGCCGGCCTGATGAAGGACCTGACCGCAATTGCCGAGAAGGAAAAGTGGAAGGAACTCATCCGCCCCGCAAGCCTGCTCGACAGCTGCACGATCGACGGCAAGATCTATTGCGCGCCGGTCAACATCCACTCCTGGCAGTGGCTGTGGCTTTCCAACAAGGCATTCGCCGATGCCGGCGTCGCCGTGCCGAAGAACTGGGATGAATTCGTGGCAGCGGCGCCTGCGCTCGAAGCCAAGGGCATCATTCCGCTCGCAGTCGGTGGCCAGCCGTGGCAGGCCGCAGGCGCGTTCGACGTGCTGATGGTCGCCATCGCGGGCAAGGACGTGTTCCACCAGGTGTTCAAGGACAAGGACGAGACGGTCGCTGCCGGCCCCGAGATCGCAAAGGTCTTCAAGGCTGCCGACGACGCACGCCGCATGTCCAAGGGCAGCAATGTGCAGGATTGGAACCAGGCCACCAACCTCGTGATCACCGGCAAGGCTGCCGGCCAGATCATGGGCGACTGGGCGCAGGGCGAATTCCAGGTCGCAAACCAGGTTGCCGGCAAGGACTATACCTGCCTACCCGGGCTGGGCGTGAACGAAATCATCTCGACCGGTGGTGACGCCTTCTACTTCCCGCTGCTCAAGGACGAGGAAAAGTCCAAGGCACAGGACGTGCTGGCCTCGACGCTTCTGAACCCGGTCACCCAGGTTGCGTTCAACCTGAAGAAGGGCTCGCTGCCGGTTCGTGGCGACGTCGATCTGGCTGCCGCCAACGATTGCATGAAGAAGGGTCTCGAAATCCTTGCCAAGGGCAATGTGATCGAAGGCACCGACCAGCTGCTTTCGCCTGATAGTCAGAAGCAGAAGGAAGACCTGTTCTCCGAATTCTTCGCCAACCCGTCGATGACTCCCGAAGACGCGCAGAAGCGCTTCGCCGAGATCATCGCATCGGCTGACTAAGATCATTCCCGATCCCGGCCGGCGGCATCTGCCGCCGGCCGGTTTTTCCGCGCCCCTATGACGGGGCTGAAGGCGAAGGTTATGCCGGGCGCTTGTCTGTCCCACGGGGCAGGGGCGCATGGCTTCCGATCGTGAATGAGGAGACTGACCCATGACGGGCCAAAAGACCCATGCCGGCCGGCCGAACAAGCTTTTCCGCAATCTCAATTCCAAGATTGCCTCGATCCCCATGATCCTCACCTCAATGGTGATTTTCCTTGGTGGCACGATCTGGACGATTACCTATTCCTTCACCAATTCCAAGCTGCTGCCGCGCCTGAAATTCGTTGGTCTCGATCAGTACGACCGGCTGTGGGACGCGCCGCGCTGGGTCATCTCGATCCAGAATCTCGCGATCTACGGTATCCTGATGCTGATCTTCAGCCTGGTGATCGGCTTCGTTCTCGCGGCCTTGATGGACCAGAAGATCCGTTTCGAGAACACGTTCCGCACCATCTACCTCTATCCTTTCGCACTGTCCTTCATCGTCACCGGCCTTGTCTGGCAATGGGTGCTGAACCCGGAATACGGCATCCAGTCCGTGATCCGCGCGGCTGGCTGGACGAGTTTCGATTTTGACCCGCTCTATACCGCCGACATCGTCATCTACGGCATTCTGATCGCGGCACTCTGGCAGGGAACCGGGCTCGTCATGTGCCTGCTGCTCGCCGGCCTGCGCGGCATCGACGAGGATATCTGGAAGGCGTCGCGCATCGATGGTATCCCGATGTGGAAGACCTATCTCTTCATCGTCATCCCGATGATGCGGCCCGTCTTCATCACCACGCTGGTCATCATCGCCAGCGGCATCGTGCGCGTCTACGACCTCGTCGTCGCCCAGACATCGGGCGGTCCCGGTATCGCGTCGGAAGTGCCGGCGAAATACGTCTACGACTACATGTTCCAGGCGCAGAATCTCGGCCAGGGCTTCGCCGCCTCGACCATGATGCTCCTCACCGTCGCCATCATCATCGTGCCCTGGGCTTACCTGGAATTCGGAGGACGCAAGCGTGCCTGATACCATCGCTCTCGTATCCGACAACAACCTGCCGTCGGCGATTTCCGAATTCAGCGGCCCGCGTGGCCCCAAGCCCCGCCGTATCTTTTCCGGCCGCAACATCATGCTCTACGGCACGCTGATCTTCGCAGCGCTCTATTACCTGCTGCCGCTCTACGTCATGGTCATGACGTCGCTGAAGGGTATGCCGGAAATCCGTCTCGGCAATATCTTTGCGCCGCCGCTGGAAATCACCTTCGAGCCTTGGGTCAAGGCCTGGTCGCAGGCCTGCACCGGCTTGAACTGCGATGGACTGTCGCGCGGCTTCTGGAACTCGGTGCGCATCACCGTGCCCTCGACGCTGATCTCGATCCTGATCGCATCGGTCAATGGCTATGCGCTGGCGAACTGGAAGTTCAAGGGCGCGGACATCTTCTTCACGATCCTGATCGTCGGCGCCTTCATTCCCTACCAGGTAATGATCTATCCGATCGTCATCGTGCTCCGGGAAATGGGTATTTACGGCACGCTGACCGGCCTGATCCTCGTCCATTCGATCTTCGGCATGCCGATCCTGACGCTCCTGTTCCGCAACTACTTCACCTCGCTGCCCGAGGAGCTGTTCAAGGCGGCGCGCATCGATGGCGCGGGCTTCTGGCAGATCTATTTCCGCATCATGCTGCCGATGTCACTGCCGATCTTCGTTGTCGCGATGATCCTGCAGATCACCGGCATCTGGAACGACTTCCTGTTCGGTGTCGTCTTCACCCGTCCGGAATATTACCCGATGACGGTTCAGCTCAACAACATCGTCAATTCGGTGCAGGGCGTGAAAGAATACAATGTCAACATGGCCGCCACGCTGCTCACAGGCGCGGTGCCGCTCATCGTCTATTTCGTGTCGGGGCGTCTCTTCGTCCGCGGCATCGCCGCCGGCGCAGTGAAGGGTTAAACTATGGGAACTTCAGTATCGATCAAGGACCTTTCCCTGAGCTTTGGCGCCGTCAAAGTGCTGGAAACCCTCAATCTCGACATTCAGGACGGTGAGTTCCTGGTGCTGCTCGGCTCGTCCGGCTGCGGGAAGTCGACGCTGCTCAATTGCATCGCCGGCCTGCTTGAGCCGACCGAGGGCCAGATCTTCATCAAGGGCAAGAACGTCACCTGGGAAGAGCCCAAGGACCGGGGCATCGGCATGGTGTTCCAGTCCTACGCGCTTTATCCGCAGATGACGGTGGAGAAGAACCTCTCCTTCGGCCTGCAGGTCGCCAAGATGCCGAAGCCGGAGATTGACAAGCGCGTCAAGCGCGCCTCCGACATCCTGCAGATAGGGCCGCTGCTCAAGCGCAAGCCGTCGGAACTCTCGGGCGGCCAGCGCCAGCGTGTCGCCATCGGCCGTGCACTCGTGCGCGACGTCGATGTGTTCCTGTTCGACGAGCCGCTTTCGAACCTCGACGCCAAGCTGCGCGCGGAACTGCGCGTCGAAATCAAGCGCCTGCACCAGTCGCTCGAAAACACGATGATCTATGTCACGCATGACCAGATCGAGGCGCTGACGCTCGCCGACCGCATCGCGATCATGAAGAGCGGCGTCATCCAGCAGCTCGCCGACCCCTCGACCATCTACAACAAGCCGAAGAACCTGTTCGTCGCCGGCTTTATCGGCTCGCCGTCGATGAACTTCCTCAAGGGCGAACTGGAAGCCGGCGAGGGCGGCCTTGTGGTCAAAGTCAACGGCGTGAAGATCCCGCTCAACGGCTACAAGGCGGATGGCCCGGTCCAACCCGGTAGAAAAGTCGTGCTTGGCATGCGGCCGGAGCATGTCGCCGTCGATGAACCCTCGGCGACGAAGACGTTCGATGCCGTCGTCGACATCGAGGAACCGATGGGCGCCGACAATCTTCTCTGGCTGAAATTCGCCGGCCAGACGATTTCTGTCCGCATCGCCGGCGCACGTCGCTACGCCCCCGGTGCACAGATCAAGCTTTCGTTCGACCTAGGCCTTGCATCGCTCTTCGATGCGGAAACAGAATTGCGGATCTGACGTTTCCCACCGTCTTGTCCCGGAGAATTTGAAATGCCTGAAACCACCCAAATCGACCTCGGTGGCGTTTGGTCACTTGCTTCCGAAGGTCAATCCCCGGACCTTTCGATCACCATACCCGGCGATGTACACTCGGCGCTGCAGGCGCAGGGCGTGATCCCCGACCCGTATTTCGGCAAGAACGAAGCCGCCGTCCAATGGGTCGCGCACCAGGACTGGAAGCTTACGCGCACCTTCCAGCTCGACATCGCCGATCTCGCTGGCAGTTGGTATCTCGATCTCGATTTCGTCGACACGGTCGCCACCATTCGCGTCAATGGCGAGATGGTACTGGAATGCGATAATTGCTTCCGGCGCTACCGGCCGGATGTGTCGCACTTTCTCCTCGCGGGCGAGAACACGCTCGACGTCATCCTGCATTCGCCTGTTCGCGCAGGCAAGGCGGTCTATGACCGCCAGCCCTTCGAGATTCCGTGGAGTCGGAACTGCCCGATTCCCTATGGCAACATGCTGCGCAAGCCGGCCTGTGATTTCGGCTGGGACTGGAATATCGCGCTGGCTCCATCAGGGCTCTATGGCACGGTCAAGCTGCGCAAGCTCGATCTCGCACGCATCGAACATGTCCTGGTCAAACAGATGCATCGCCCGAACGGATCGGTGGAATTGGATGTCGCGGTCACGCTGTTTTCGATGGATCCGTGTGTGTTGCCCGTGGATTTCGAGCTGGATGGCGAGAAAGTCCGGGTTCAGTGCGGCGCCAACGCTGGCGAGACCGTCGTCCACCAGGTCTTCGAGATCGAGCGGCCGCGGCTCTGGTGGCCGGCCGGTAGCGGCGAACAGGCGCTCTACAACGTCGACGTGACGATTCCCGGCGATCATGCAAGGCGGCAGGTCGGCATCCGTACGGTCGAACTGCTGACCGACAAAGACGAGGCGGGCAGCCGCTTCGCTTTCCGCGTCAACGGCCGCGAGATTTTCTGCAAGGGTGCAAACTGGATTCCGGCCGACGCGCTGTTTTCCCGGACCAGTCCTGAGAAAACCGAGGCGCTGCTCCAATCCGCCGTCGACGCCAACATGAACATGATCCGCATCTGGGGCGGCGGCACCTATGAGCAGGACTGGTTCTACGATGCCTGCGACCGGCTCGGCCTGATGGTCTGGCAGGATTTCATGTTCGCCTGCAATCTCTATCCCTCGCTGCCCGATTATCTCGACAATGTCGCTGTTGAGGTGGACTACCAGGTCCGGCGCCTGTCGCATCATGCATCGATCGTCGTGTGGTGCGGCGACAATGAACTGGTCGGCGCGCTCAACTGGTACGAATGCTCGAAGAAGGATCGCGACCGCTATCTGGTTTCCTACGACCGGCTCAACCGCACGATCGAGGTGGCGGCGAGGAAGGCCAATTCCGACGTCCTCTGGTGGCCTTCGAGCCCGTCCTGCGGCTATCTCAACTTCGGCGATGCCTGGCATGCCGATGGCTCGGGCGACATGCATTTCTGGTCGGTCTGGCACGAGAACGAATCCTTCGACCACTACCGCACCGTCAAGCCGCGCTTCTGCTCGGAATTCGGCTTCCAGTCCTACACGTCGAACCTGCTGGTCGATGGGTTCTCGGACAAGAAGGACCAGAATATCGCGTCCCCCGTCATGGAAGTGCACCAGAAGAATGTCGGCGGCAACGAGCGGATCGCGGGCACGATGTTCCGCTATTTCCGCTTCCCCAAGGATTTTCCGAACTTTGTCTATCTCAGCCAGATCCAGCAGGGGCTGGCGATCAAGACCGCCGTGGAATATTGGCGCTCACTCAAGCCGCATTGCATGGGCACCATCATCTGGCAGCTCAACGACACCTGGCCGGTGGCCTCATGGGCGAGCCTCGATTACGGCGGCAACTGGAAAGCCATGCACTATCAGGCGCGGCGGTTCTTCGAGCCGGTCAACATCTTCGCCATACCTTCGCCGGATGGTTCGGCGATCGACATGGCCATGGTCAATGATCGTGCGACGCTCACCGAAGTCACCGCGGAATTCTTCACCGTGTCAATGGATGGCCGGCGCACGCCGCTGACATCGGCACGCGGCACTTGCCGGCCAGATGCGTCCTCGACCCTGATTTCGATCCCGGCCGACAGCATTCCCGATGGCAGCCTGCTCGCCTGGTTCTTCACGGCGTCCGACGGATCGTCGGGCAGAGGGCATCATGTCACCGGCACCTACAAGCAGCTCGAACTCGAGCCATCAGGGCTTTCCGCCCGCACAACGCGCCGCGCGGATGGCAGTTACGAAATCGCGCTGTCGTCCAAGGGGCTGGCGCTCTTCGTGATGATCGAGGCCAGCATCGAAGGCCGGTTCTCAGATAATGTGTTCGACCTGACAGCCGGCGAGAGCCAGACCATAACCTTCGTTCCCGCCGACAGCGCGGCGGAAGCCGAATTCACCATCCGCGATCTCTATTCCTGCCAGACGGCGGATTGATCGCCCATTCCGGGCGTACCCAGCGCCCATTTGCAAAGAGGATATGACCGATGACAGATATTTCGCTCCAGCTTTACAGCGGCAGAAACTTCCCCCCGATGAGCGACGTGATCAAGCTCGCCGGCTCGCTCGGCTATAAGGAAGTCGAAGGCTTCGGCGGCATGTATGGCGATCTCGACGATGCCGGCGTCAAGGCGCTGAAGGCCGAACTCGACGCGGCCGGCGTCAAGATGGCGACCGGCCATTTCGGTATCGACCAGCTCGAAAACGAAACCGCCAAGATGCTCAATATCGCGAAAACGCTCGGCATGGACGCCGTCTATTGCCCCTATATCATGCCGGATGCGCGTCCGACCGATGCGGCAGGCTGGACGGCTTTCGGCGCGCGGCTCGAAAAGGCCGGCAAGCCTTTCAAGGACGCAGGCTTCGATTTCGGCTGGCACAACCACGACTTCGAATTTGTCGCACTCGCCGATGGCTCGTTGCCGCATGACCGCATCTTCGAAGCAGGCCCCGGCCTCAGCTGGGAAATCGATGTCGCCTGGGTCATCCGTGGCGGCGCCGATCCGCTCAAGTTCATCGACCGCTACAAGGACAGGATCACATCCGTCCATGTGAAGGATATCGCGCCGGCCGGCCAGGCCGAAGACGAGGGCGGCTGGGCCGATGTCGGCCATGGCACCGTCGACTGGAAGACGCTCTGGCAGGCATTGAAGGCCACCAAGGCTCGCCATTTCGTGGTCGAGCATGACAATCCCAACGACATCAAGCGCTGCGCATCGCGTTCGATCGCATCCATCAAGGCATTCTGAGGATATTCCCATGACTAGAGAATACGGCGTCGGCATCATTGGATGCGGCAATATTTCGGGGGCTTACTTCAAGCTCATCCCGATGTTCAAGAACCTGAAAGTGTTGGCCTGCACCGACATCAACATGGAGGCGGCCAAGGGTCGTGCCGAGGAGTTCGGCGTTGAGGCGCAGGAAATCGATGCACTGCTCGCCAATCCCGCGATCGACGTGGTCGTCAACCTGACGATTCCCGAGGCGCATTATGCCGTCTCGAAGAAAGCGCTCGAGGCGGGCAAGCACGTCTATTCGGAAAAGCCGTTCGTGCTTTCGATCGAGGAAGGCGAGGACCTCCGGAAAATCGCCGATGCCAAGGGGCTGAAGGTCGGCTCCGCGCCGGACACCTATCTCGGTGGTTCGCATCAATATGCCCGCCATCTGATCGATTCCGGCAAGATCGGCAAGGTCACGTCGGGTTCGGCGCATGTGCTCGGGCCGGGCATGGAAATGTGGCATCCGAACCCGGATTTCTTCTTCCGTCCGGGCGGCGGTCCGATCCTCGACATGGGGCCGTATTACATCAACAACCTCGTCAACCTGATCGGCCCGATCAAGCGCGTGGTTGCACTTGCCAACAAGGGTAAGGAAGAACGCACCATCAGCAATGGCCCGCGCACCGGCGAGAAGGTGCCGGTGATCGTCGCCACCAACGTCCATGCGATTCTCGAGTTTGTGAATGGCGCACATGTGGCACTCACCTCGAGCTGGGACGTCTGGGCGCATCGCCACCAGAACATGGAACTCTACGGCACCGAGGGTGCGATCTTCGTGCCGGATCCGAACTTCTTCGGCGGCAAGGTCGAGGTCGCGGGCACCGACAAGGAGCCGAAGGAGGTCGAAGTCTGGGATCACCCGATGACGGCGCATAATTACGAGTTCGCCTGGGGTACGCAGGCCAATTATCGCGGCGCCGGGCTCTCCGACATGATGCGCGCCGTGGCGGAGGGCGGCGATTATCGCTGCTCGCTCGACCGGTCGCTGCACACGATCGACGTGCTGACTTCGATCCTGCGCTCGGCCGACGAGGGCAAGGCGGTCGAGATCCGGACGACCTGCACCCAGCCGGCGGCGTTCGGGATTGAGGATGCCAAGGCGCTGCTGCGGTGAGGAATTAAGACCCCGCCCCAAACCCCTCCCCACAAGGGGGAGGGGCTTAACCCGTTGCACTTCCTTCACTTATCGCATCGTTGCTGCATGTTGCATGGTTGAGATCGTTCTGCCGAGGGTGCCACGATTTAGCCCCTCCCCCTTGTGGGGAGGGGTCGGGGCGGGGTATTAGCCACATACTGAAAATCATACTTTTGGGAGATTCCACCATGGCCTGGCAGCCCGCCGATAATCGCTACGAGAAAATGAAGTACAATCGCCTGGGCAAGAGCGGTCTCAAGCTTCCCGCTATCTCGCTGGGTCTCTGGCACAATTTCGGCGGCGACACCCGCCATGAACTCAAGCGCGAGATCTGCCGCACGGCCTTCGACCTCGGCATCACCCATTTCGACCTCGCAAACAATTACGGCCCGCCTCCCGGTAGCGCCGAGACGGCGTTCGGCGAGATTCTGCGCACGGATTTCCAGGGCTATCGCGACGAGTTGATCGTCTCGTCCAAGGCCGGCTACGATATGTGGAAGGGGCCCTATGGCGAATGGGGCAGCCGCAAATACCTGATCGCCTCATGCGACCAGAGCCTGAAGCGCACGGGCCTGGACTACTTCGATATCTTCTATTCGCACCGCTTCGATCCCGAGACGCCGCTCGAAGAGACGATGATGGCGCTCGACCAGATCGTACGCTCGGGCAGGGCACTCTATGTCGGCATCTCGTCCTACAACTCCAAGCGCACCAAGGAAGCCTACAAGGTCCTCAAGGAGCTCGGCACGCCCTTCGTCATCCACCAGCCGAGCTATTCGATGATCAACCGCTGGATCGAGGAGGACGGCCTGATCGACACGCTGGAAGACCTCGGCCTCGGCTCGATCGTCTTTTCGCCGCTTGCCCAGGGCATGCTGACGGCCAAATATCTCGGTGGCATTCCCGAGGGGAGCCGCGCGGTGCAGGAGAAGTCGCTCAACCCCGATTTCCTCAACGAAAAGAACGTCGAGAATATCCGCGCGCTGAACCGCATCGCCGAGAAACGCGGCCAGACGCTGGCGCAGATGGCGCTCGCCTGGGTTCTGCGCGGCGGCCGCATCACCTCGGCGCTGATCGGCGCATCCAAGCCGAGCCAGGTGGTGGATTGCGTGGCGGCGATCGATACGCCCGATTTCAGCAAGTCGGAGCTCGAAGAGATCGACAAGTATGCGAAGGAGGCCGACATCAACCTGTGGGCGGCGTCCGCCGAACGCAAGGGGCCGGCGCGGAAGAAGAAGTAAAGACAACTGCTTCTGTCGTCTCGCCGTGACCACGATTTGTTGGAGACTTGGATGACCGACCAAGACAATCTCGTCATCATGCCGATGCCGAGTCTGATTGCCACATTGTTGAATAGGGAGCGGGCCAAGGGCAGTCCGCTCACCGAAGCAGAGGTCATCCATATTCGCGACAACGCTCCATCCGTTGCCGTGCCTCGCGATATGGTGCCGACGATCGAGGAGCAACGAGGCTACATCGACGTTGATCCGGAAAACTGCTGGGAGGAGTGGCAGATAGCGCGGAGAGAGTTCGAAAAGTGACAAGGGTGCAACGTGGCTGAAAGACGCGGGAAGAACGTGCAATGATCATCAACCCTATCCTTCCGGGCTTCAACCCCGACCCCTCGATCTGCCGCGTCGGTGACGACTATTACATCGCCACCTCGACCTTCGAATGGTATCCGGGCGTTCAGATCCATCATTCCCGGGACCTCGCCAACTGGACGCTCGTCACCCGCCCGCTCAATCGCAAAAGCCAGCTCGATATGCGAGGCAATCCCGACTCTTGCGGCGTCTGGGCGCCGTGCCTGTCTTACGCAGACGGCCTGTTCTGGCTGGTCTATACCGATGTCAAGCGTTTCGACGGCTCGTTCAAGGATGCGCATAACTTCATCGTCACCGCGCCCGCGATCGAGGGGCCGTGGTCGGACCCGGTCTATGTGAATTCGTCGGGCTTCGATCCGTCGCTGTTCCATGACGAGGACGGTCGCAAGTGGTTCATGCAGATGCAGTGGAACCATCGCCGGGAGGCGTTCAACACGCCGGGCCGGCATCCCGCCTTCGACGGCATCCTCTGCCAGGAATGGGATGCGAAGACGAGGAAGCTCGTCGGGCCGATCCACAATATCTTCGGCGGCACCGAGCTCGGCCTGGTCGAGGGCACGCACATCTTCCGCAAGAACGGCTGGTATTACATCACGGCTGCCGAGGGCGGAACGGGTTACGACCATGCGATCAGCATGGGCCGGTCGAAGAATGTCCTCGGACCTTACGAACTCCATCCGGACAAATATCTGGTCACGTCGAAGGACGCGCAGGATGCGGTGCTGCAACGCGCGGGCCATGGGCAGTATGTCGAAACGCCTGATGGAGAGGCCTATGTGACGCATCTCTGCGGCCGGCCGCTGCCGCCGCATCGCCGTTGCACGCTCGGCCGCGAGACCGGCATCCAGAAGATCACCTTGCATGACGATGGTTGGCCCCGGCTCGCCCATGGCAGCATGGTGCCCGCGGTCGAGGTGCCTGCGCCGAACGGTGCCGTGACCTCGGAGCGGCCGAGGACGGTAAGCTACGGCTTCAACGAAAGTGCGCTGCATGCCGATTTCCAATGGCTCCGCACGCCGGAGCCCGAGCGCCTGTTTTCGACGACCGCGAGGCCGGGGCATCTGCGGCTCACCGCCCGCGAAAGCATCGGCTCGTGGTTCGAATTCTCGCTCGTGGCGAGACGGCAGGAGGATCACCGATTCCGCGCCGAGACGGTGGCGGAATTCTCGCCCGAAACCTACCAGCAGACAGCGGGCCTGACCTATTACTACAATCGCTACAAGTTCCACGCCGTCGGCATCACCCTGCATGAGAAGCTTGGCCGGGTGCTGGTCATCCAGTCCTGTCCGGGCGACTATCCCTCAGGCAAGCTCATATTCCCGATCGAGAGTGGCATCGCGATCCCGGGTGGCCGCGTACATCTCGCTGTCGAAGTCATCGACAACGACCTGCAATTTTACTGGCATGCCGATGGCGAGAGCGACTGGCAGAAGGTCGGCCCGGTGCTCGATGGCGGCGTGGTGTCGGATGAGGGTGGCGTTGGCGAGCATGGCTCGTTCACAGGCGCCTTCGTGGGCATGTTCGCCTATGATATTACCGGCGGCGGCAAGGTCGCGGATTTCGACAGTTTCAGCTACCAGCGGCTCTAGGCTTGTGTGAAAAGACCCGCCGAACTTTGCCGGCGGGTCTCCCTGATATGCTCAGTTGGCGAACCGGATGCCGGCGCGCACTTCCTTGATCGCGAGGCTGATCAGCGAACGGGCCTTGGCCTTGTGGCCGCCCTTGTTGTCGGCAGCCTTGGCGAGGAATGCGTCGGCGGCGACGAGATGGTCGAGGGCCGATTTCATATTCGGCTGGGCTGCGATGGCGGTGACGCCTGCGCCGGCAACGATGCCGATAGCCATGGAAATAGCAACGATGGCCGGAGTCTTGATCTTGGTCATGTGAGTTCCCTTCCCGTTTTTCAATCGATGATAGCAACAGAATAGACGTTCAATATCTGGAGCCTACAGATCAACATGGTCGGGCTCCAGCCCGCTTCGCGCCCTTGCGATCACAATTTCGTAGACGCGCTCCAGATCGTGGCAGAATTTTCGCGAGTCGAAAAGCGCAAGCCTGTCGCGCTGGTTGCAGAGATGTTGACGATGACGGAGCAGACGTCCCGGATTCGATGCGAGTTCCACGGCCGTCTCCACGAAGGCCCGGTCGTCCGCGGCGACCAGTTCCGGCAATCCGGCGGCGTTGAGCAGGCTTTCCGACACGCGCGAGGCGAAGTTCGTGCCGCGCTTGGTCAGCACCGGCAGGCCGGCCCAAAGCATATCCGATGTCGTCGTGTGTCCGTTATAGGGGAACGTGTCGAGCCCGAGATCGGCGGCGGTGATGCGGGTGACATGGGCGTCGTAACCGACCGCGTCAGCGAAGATCACCCGCTCGGCCGCTATGCCCTTCCGCGCCAGATAGTTCCCGAAATTCGCCCGGCTGGTCTCGTGATAGATCATCGCCCATAGAACAGAGCCCGGTACGCGTGACAGAATTTCCGCCCAGAGATCAAGCGTTTGCGGCGTGATCTTGCGATTGGAATTGAAGCTTCCGAAGACAAAGGCATCTTCGGGAAGCCCGAGCTCGGCTCGCGAGGTAGTTCCGGGGAGAGCCCGGTGCGTGTCATCATTGGGCTGGTAGCTCCCGGGCATTCTGAGGAACTTCTCGTGATAGTGCGGCACGGCGCTGTCGGGAAGCACGAAGCGGTCGCCGATCACGTAATCGAGGTCTACGCCGGTGGTTGATCCGGGAAAGCCGAGCCAGCCGATGTGGATCGGTGCTGCGGGATGGTTGAGCGCATGGCGGCGGGAATTGCCGGTATGGCCCTTGAGATCGACGAGGATGTCGATGCCGTCATCGCGGACTCTCTCGGCGGTCTCTGCGGCGTCGAGGTCGACGACCCGCACGATCCGGCCCCAATGCGCGCGGCCGCCATCGTCGCGGGCGATCAGGCTGTCGTCGCTGTGGCAATAGAGCGTCACGTCGAAGCGCGAGGTGTCGTGCAGTTCCAGCCCCCGCCGCGCCAGCCGCATCGTCGCATGCGTGCTGCCGAAATCGTTCGAGAGGTAACCGATGCGGATCTTCCCGCCCCATTCGTGGCGCATGGCGCGCCTGATCTGCCTCGCGGCCGGTACCGGGTCGCCCTTGATGCCGATATTGTTGGTCGCGAGACGATTGAGCCGTTCGTCTTCACAATGGAGCAGGTTGGCGAAAGGCGTCTGGCCCTCGAAGATCCATTCGCGGCCAGCTGCAAGTTCACCCTCCAGCCACGCCTCCTGACCGAGAACCGTCTCGTAGTCGCAGAATTCGCGCGCCACGGCCATCAGCTTGAATTGCGTGTAATGGTCGTCCGGGTGTTGGGCCAGCAGCTTCTTGAACAGGGGGAGGTTGGCGGGGTTGCGCGTCTCCGCGCTGATCAGGTTCGCGGCAAGAAGCAGGTGCTCCGGGTTGCTGTTCGACGTCAGGCGGTTCTTGAAATGGTCCAACAGTTCGCTCTCGCCGCGCAACTGAAAACCCTTGACCAGCGTGAAGACGATCTCGGGGTCATCGGGCACCAGCTTCTGTGCCTGAAGCGCGGTGAGGAAAGCCTGTTCCTCGATGCCCGCAGCAGCCCAGGCGGCACTTGCCTGCTTGAGATAGGCAAACCCGTCACCTGCCAGCTGCGCTGCCGTCGCATAGGCTTCGGCCGCCTCGGCGGGCAGGTCCGATTTCAGGAAAGCATGTCCGAGAAGTTCGAGCAAAGCAGGGGTCGCGCCACCGGGCAGGGCCATCGCTTCGTTGACGGCCGCAAACACGGCTGCCACATCGCCTGCAAGCCAGGCTGCCATTGCCTGCTCCCGGAGAGCCGACGGTTCGGCAGGCAGGGGTTGTTTCAGGGCGTGCATCGTCGAATCCCGCTATGGTCTATCATCCATGACCAGAAGACACGATGAGGCTTGCCCTGGGGTGGAGGGCAAGCGCAAAGTCGTTGCGCCGCCGCGGCGAATGGACTGCGGTGGCGGATCGCACATTCATTCAACCGGCGGAAAGGCAATCCTTCAGCGATCCGGCGAGGCCGCGCATCAGGTTGAAGTAAAGCTCCGGGCCTTCGGCCAGCGTGGCCGCTTCCGGGTCGAGCGTGCCGGTCTTGGATTGCGTGCCTTCGAGCACAACGTTGATCAGCTTCGGCTCGAACTGCGGTTCGGCGAACACGCAACTAGCGCCGAGGGTTTTCAGCTTCTCGTGGATTTCCGAGATACGGGCGGCGCCGGGCATGTTCTCCGGCGAGACGGTGATCGAACCTGCGACATTCACGCCGAATTCCTTCTCGAAATACTGGTAGGCATCGTGGAAGACGATGAACGGCTTGTCCTTCACCGGCGCCACGGTCGTCTTGATCTCTGCAGCAAGGGCATTGAGCCTGGCATCGAGTTTTGCCAGGTTCTGGTGGTAGGCGGAGGCATTCGCCGGATCGGCTGCCGCGAGCGAGCTGGCGATTTCGGCCGCCATCGCCTTGGCATTGGCCGTGCTCAGCCAGATGTGGAGATCGTGCTCTTCTTCCTCGTGGCCATGACCTTCGCCTTCGGCATGCGCGTGTTCCGCCTCGTCCGCATGTGGTTCGAACGTGCCGCTTTCACGCGTCGGCAGCAGGGTGAGGCCGGCCGCCTTTTCGAGTTCGATCACTTTCGCCTTGTCGCCCAGCGATTCCATGGGCTTTTCCATGAAGCGTTCGAATTCCGGCCCGACCCAGAAGATCAGCGTTGCGTTCTGTAGCGCATCGGCGTCCGACGGCTTCATCTGGTAGGTGTGCGGCGAACCGGCGCCCTTGAGGATCAGTCCCGGCTCGGCGACGCCTTCCATGATCGAAGCAACCAGCGAATGGATCGGTTTGATCGAGACGACCACATCGGGTGCCGCCTGGGCCATATGGGGCGCGAAGAGCACCGTGCCGGCGATCAGGGCCAGAGTAGCGGAAAGCTTGGTCATGCTGCATACCTCATTTTGTAATGTTATGTTATTACATGAATTGCGTAATGCTATAACGTACGCTATAAGACCTGCCAAGCCCCTATCTGGAAATTCCCATGCTGCAGAGAAACACAGACGATCGGTACCTCGTGTCCCTGGATGGCGCAGGCGTCAGCCGGCGCGGACGCTGGCTGGTGCGTGGCGTGAGCTTCGATGTCCGGCAGGGCGAGATCGTCACGATGATCGGCCCCAACGGGTCGGGCAAGTCGACGAGCGCGCGCATGGCGATCGGGCTTCTACGCCCCGATGAAGGGGAGGTCATGACCCGGCCCGGCCTGCGCATCGGCTACGTGCCGCAGAAGATGGCGATCGACCGGACCATGCCGCTGACGGTCGAGCGCCTGATGACGCTGACCGGCCCGCTACCGCGCAAGGAGATCGATGCGGCACTGTCCGAGACCGGCGTCCGCCATCTCGCCAAATCAGAGGTCCAGCATCTCTCGGGTGGCGAGTTCCAGCGCGCGTTGCTCGCCCGCGCCATCGCCCGCAAGCCGGATCTGCTCGTGCTCGACGAACCCGTACAGGGCGTGGATTTCGCCGGCGAGATTGCGCTCTACGAACTGATTTCCGCGATCCGCGCCCGCTCGGGCTGCGGCGTGCTGCTGATCTCGCACGACCTGCATGTCGTCATGGCGGCCACCGACACGGTGATCTGCATGAACGGCCATGTCTGCTGCCGCGGCACGCCTGAGATGGTCAGCCAGAGCGAGGAATACCAGCGCCTGTTCGGCGCGCGCGGGGCTGGCGCCTTGGCGCTTTATACCCATCATCATGACCATACGCATCTGCCCGATGGCCGGGTCGTACATCAGGACGGTTCGGTGACGGACAATTGCCATCCCGAAGACGGCCATCATCATGACCATGAACACGGCCCGGATTGCGGCTGTGGGCATGATCATTCGCGGCTCGTACGGCCTAAATCCTTGAGCGAGGAGCAAACCGATGCTCGATGATTTCTTTACCAGGGCACTGGTCGCTGGTATCGGTCTTGCGCTCACGGCAGGGCCGCTCGGCTGCTTCATCATCTGGCGGAGGATGTCCTATTTCGGCGATACGATGGCCCATTCGGCACTGCTCGGCGTCGCCTTGTCACTCCTACTCGACCTCAACCTTATCGTCGCGGTCTTCGTCGTGGCCTCGCTCGTCTCGCTGCTGCTGCTCTTCCTGCAGCGCGCGGGCTCGCTATCGGCCGACACGCTGCTCGGCATTCTCTCACATGCGTCGCTCTCGGTGGGTCTGGTGCTGCTCGCCTTCATGACCTGGGTGCGGGTCGATCTGGTGAGCTTCCTGTTCGGCGATATCCTGGCCGTCGGCCGCGCCGATATCGACATCATCTGGGGCGGCGGCATTCTTGTGCTGATGGCGCTCGTCTATCTCTGGCGCCCGCTGATCGCCTCCACCGTTTCGGAAGATCTCGCCGAAGCCGAGGGGTTGAACCCCAAGCGCGCACGGCTCTATTTCATGCTGCTGCTGGCGCTGGTGATCGCCATTGCCATGAAGATCGTCGGCATATTGCTGATCACCTCGCTGCTGATCATTCCGGCGGCGACGGCGAGGCGCTTCGCCTCGACCCCGGAGGTCATGGCGATTGTTTCATCTGCGGTCGGCGCGATCGCGGTGGTCGGCGGCCTGTTCGGGTCGCTGAAATTCGATACGCCTTCCGGCCCGTCGATCGTCGTCGCGGCGCTCGCGCTTTTCGTGTTGAGCCTGCTGCCGTTCGGATCGGGCTGGAGAAACGCGGAACAGGAAGGAGCAGGCCGATGAGCGAAGCAAGCGCACTTACAAAAAACCAGGCGCTCGTTCTCGGCGCCCTCAAGGTGGCATCGTCGCCCAAAAGCGCCTATGACATTCTCGACGACCTGCGCGGCGACGGTTTTCGCGCGCCGTTGCAGGTCTACCGGGCGCTGGACAAGCTCACCGAGTTCGGACTTGTCCACCGGCTCGAAAGTCTCAACGCCTTCGTCGCCTGTACCGACCCGCATGATCATGCGGCGCATGAGCATGGCATCACGGCCTTTGCGATCTGCGAGGATTGCGGCACCGTCACCGAATTCCACGATCAGGGCATCGAGGGCCGGTTGCATGCCTGGCAGAGCGCGAAGCACTTCAAGCCGGAAAAGACGACGATCGAGATTCGCGGTCACTGCAAGGATTGCTCGTAAGCAGTCGATTACGCAATGATACGTCTCATGCGATCGTATTAATCCATTTTCAAGCAGTAACGGCTAGAGTTCTCCGGATTACGGCCGCGTTTCATGACGGTCGACAAACCCGGGTGAGGGATGGGCAACCCGTCAAGGCGTACGAGCGGCAAGACGTTCAAGGAATCGAATCTCCGCTTTCGCTACAAGGTGATGCTGGGTGTCGGGGTGTCGCTTGCGATCGCGCTGTTTTCCGGCGCGAATGCCATCCTCAATGTTCGGCAGGTCGAAACCTCCGTGAACTTTTCCTCCGACGCCGCGTCGCCGTTGCTGATCGGCGTCATTTCGCTGTCGGAAAGCTACCAGAAACTGCAGAGCGTCTTCGATCCGGTGATGCGCAATTGCGCCAGCCTGGAAGGCGCCTCGCGCTTTCTCGCGAATTCCGAGGCCAACCAGACGACGAAGCTGGAAAGTCTCAAGAAACTCGCCGGCGAGGCCAATGCGCTCAAGGAACTCAAGCGCTACGAATTCTCCGGCCAGAAGATCTTCCGCACCCGCCAGGCGTTGCTCGACATCTGTCATGACTACACGACTTCGAAGAGCCATTTCTCCTCGGCCGAGAATTCGATCCGGATCGCCACCAATGTCGTGGGGCTGAAGGCGTCCACCAACGTCATCGCGCTCGAGGCGAGATTGGCCGAACTGCGGCGGATCAAGAAACCGCACATGCCACGCGGTACGTTTTCCGTGTACGAGATCTCGGAGCGGCGGATGGAGGCCGAGATCAGCGAGATCAGCCGCCAGATCAGGGATTTCTACAAGGTCAGGATTCTCGTCGCCGAGATCGGCAGCGCCAGTGTGCTGGTGACCAATTCCAGCAAGTCATTCGAATTCCAGCGCAAGCGCAAGAGCTTTCTGATCAAGATGCAGTCGCTCGAAGGCGTCTTCGAGGCGTCGAAGCAATATTTCGAAAGCATCGGCCGGGCGGGCGACTATGCCGGCACCTATGCCATGGTCAAGCAGACCAGGCTGATGCTGGACGACGGCCCGCGCTCGCTCTTCAAATCGGCGCAAGCGCTGATCGAGATCGATCGGGCAAAGCAGGGTCTGGTCCTGCGCCTGCAACGCGAACAGGGGCAGTATTCGGTCGCACTTCTCAACATCATGGATGTCGCCCAGCGCATCAACCGCAATGCGCAGGCGCGTACCGAGGAAGATGCCAATCGGGCGAGCTGGGAAATCGCGGCAACCATGGCGGTCGCCGCACTCTTCACCTTGCTGGTGGGCTGGTATTTCAAGAATGCCGTCACCAGGCCGCTCGAACTTCTGACCAACAATGTCGGCCGCCTTGGCCGCGCCCTGCGTGACGACGACGATCCCGTCGATATCTCGCTTCTCGAACGCGGCGACGAGATCGGCGACCTTGCCATCCAGTTCTCCCGGACCTTCCAGTTGCTGACGCAGGCTCGCCGCGAACTGCAGGAAAGTTCGCGCGCCGAAATCAGCCTGCAGCGCGATCGGTTGAATGGCGCCATCGAGAACATGCCGCAAGGCCTCTACATGCTGGACAGCGACGGCAGGATCATCGTCGCCAACCGGCGCCTCGCCCATATCTATAATCTCGGCGATACCGGCGATCTCGGGGGCGTGACGGTCAAGGAATTCATCGAACTCTGCCGGGCCAAGGGTGCCGGCGTGAAGCGGGTGATTTCCGACGATACGGAACACGACATCCGAGGCAGATACCAGACATCGCAGCGGCTCGTGGAACTCGACGACGGCCGCATCATGACCATGAAGGTGATGCAGTTGCCCGATGGCGGCCATGTCGTCACCCACGAGGACATTACCGAAAAGCAGGTCGCCAGCGAAAAGATCGAGCACATGGCGATGCATGACGGATTGACCGGCCTCGCCAACCGCGCGCTGTTTCGCAAGCATGTCGACCAGCAGATCGAAAAAGGTGCGGACCGGGAGGCAGCACTGCTGTTCCTCGATCTCGACCGGTTCAAGATCGTCAACGACACGCTCGGCCATCCGATCGGCGACGCGCTGCTTGTCGAGGTCGCCAACCGCATTCGCGCCATTCTCGGCGCCGATTGCTTCGCAGCCCGGCTGGGGGGCGATGAGTTCGCGCTCTACCAGACGAATACGACCCAGCCGATCGGCGCCAAGAAGCTCGCCGTCGATGTGACGCGCTGCATCTCCGAACCCTTCGATATCGATGGCCATCACATCATCATCGGCACGTCGATCGGCATCGCGCTTGCTCCGCGCGACGGGGCCGATGCCGACGAACTGCTCAAGAATGCCGACATGGCGCTTTACCGTGCCAAGCAGGAGGGCAAGGGCAGCTACCGCTTCTTCGAGCCCGATATGGACCGCAAGATGCGCGACTGGCACGAGATGGAACGCGACCTGCGCGAGGCGATTGTGGGCCAGCAGTTCGAACTCTATTATCAGCCGCTGGTGTCGCTCGACGACCGCCGGATCCTCGCTTTCGAGGCGCTGATCCGCTGGCATCATCCGCGCCGCGGCTTCGTCTCGCCGGCCGACTTCATTCCCGTTGCCGAGGAAACCGGGCTGATCAACGAGATCGGCCGTTGGGTGCTCGACACCGCTACGAAGCAAGCGCTGCAATGGCCGGATGACATTGCCGTCGCGGTCAATGTCTCGCCGGTGCAGTTCCGAACCGGCCAGCTGCAGTTGAAGATCGTCAGCGCGCTCAGCCATTCCGGCCTCGAACCGGAGCGGCTGATGATCGAGATCACCGAGGGCGTGTTCCTCAACGACACCGACCAGACCATGGCCATCCTCGGCGACCTGAAGCTGCTTGGCGTGAAGATCGCGATGGACGATTTCGGCACGGGCTATTCATCGCTGAGCTATATCCGCAAGTTCCGCTTCGACAAGATCAAGATCGACCAGAGTTTCGTCCGCGACCTCAACGACAATCCGGAATCGATGGCGATCATCCGGGCCGTGACCAATCTTTGCAAGGATCTCGGCATGGTGACGGTGGCCGAGGGCGTCGAGACAGCCGAACATGCCGCGATCCTGACCGGGATCGGCTGCGAGACGGCGCAGGGCTATCATTTCGGCCGGCCGATGCGGGCGGCCGATACGCTGGCGCTGTTCGACGTGCCGGTCAAAATTTCGGCCTGATGCTTATAGCTTCCGCATGTCGCGTTTGAAACGCTTCCAGTTCGCGACGTAGGATTCGGCCGACTTCCTGATATTCTCCACGGCCTTCTCATCCAGTGTGCGGATCACACGGGCAGGGGAGCCGACGATGAGCGAATTGTCGGGAAATTCCTTCCCCTCCGTCACCAGCGCATTGGCGCCGACCAGGCAATTGTTGCCGATCCAGGCGCCGTTGAGGATCGTCGCGCCCATGCCGACGAGGGAATTGTTGCCGATCGTGCAGCCATGGATGATCGCATGGTGGCCGATGGTGCAATTCTCGCCGATCGTGGCGGGATAGCCCATGTCGGTATGGATCATGGTGCCTTCCTGGATATTGGTGCCCGAACCGATGTCGATCAACTCGTTGTCGCCGCGCAGCACCGCGCCAAACCAGATGCCGACGCCGGGTCCGAGCCGGACCTTGCCGATGATATGGGTGTCCGGCGCCAGCCAGTAATCGTCTTCAGCGGGTAGCCGCGGCTCATCCTTGCCGAGTGCGTAAAGCGGCATTTTATACTCCTCTCATTCATTCATGCGCGTCTTGGGAACGTGAACCGAGAAAGGGGCGTTCCTGACGTGTTTGTGTTTCCAGCGAAGGTTGACTTGCCCGGCGATTCCGTCCAATTGGCACGGGATAACCCTTCGACAGCCCAGTTTTAACGGGAGATTTCTGAAAATCATGTTCGGTCTCGATTATGCGGCGCTCGCCGCCTTCCTGCAAGTCATCATGATCGACCTCGTGCTTGCCGGCGATAATGCCATCGTCATCGGCATGGCGGCCGCCGGCCTTCAGCCGGACATGCGCAAGAAAGCGATCCTGATCGGCATCCTGGCTGCGACGATCCTGCGCATTATCTTCGCGTTGATGACCACCTGGCTGCTGGCAATCGTCGGCCTCATCCTGGTCGGCGGCATCCTGCTGCTCTGGGTCTGCTGGAAGATGTATCGCGAACTGGTTACCACCGAACACCAGCTCCACGAGGCCGAAGAGGCACTCGCCGGCCACGACACCGATGCAAACGGCGTCATCGGCGCGAAGCCAGGCACCAAGACACTGCGCCAGGCCGTGACGCAGATCATCATCGCCGACGTCTCGATGTCGCTCGACAATGTGCTGGCCGTCGCCGGTGCCGCGAAGGATCATTTCTGGGCGCTTATCTTCGGTCTCGGCCTGTCTGTGGTGCTGATGGGCGCGGCGTCGGCCGTGATCGCCAAGCTTCTCCATCGTTTCCGCTGGATCGCCTGGGTCGGTTTCGTCATCATCCTCTATGTCGCGATCCGCATGATCTATGAAGGTGCGGACCAGGTGCTTGGCCATACGCTGCCGGCGATCCCACTGCTCAAGAGCGCGGTGCCCGCGGTTCACTGAGGAGGCCGGATGTACGCAGACGCGTTGAAAAGCGGTGCGAAGATCCTCGCGATCGCGCCGATGATGGACTGGACGGACCGGCATTGCCGGTTCCTCCATCGCCTGCTTACGCGTAAGAGCCTGCTCTACACCGAAATGGTCGTCGCGGATGCGGCGATCCACGGCAAGCGCGACCGGCTGCTTGGTTACGATGCGAGCGAACATCCCGTCGCACTGCAGCTCGGCGGCTCGGATCCGGGTAAGCTCGCGGAAGCTGCGCGGATCGGCGTCGATTTCGGTTATGACGAGATCAATCTCAATGTCGGCTGTCCCTCGGACCGGGTGCAATCCGGCACGTTCGGCGCCTGCCTGATGCGCGAGCCCGATCTAGTGGCAGGCTGCATCGCTGCGATGAAGGCCATGTCGCCGGTGCCGGTGACGGTGAAATGCCGCATCGGCGTCGATGACCAGGATCCGGAAATCGCGCTTGATGATCTCGCGGCCAAGGTGCTTGACGCCGGGGCGGACGCGATCTGGGTCCATGCCCGCAAGGCCTGGCTGCAGGGGCTGAGCCCCAAGGAAAACCGCGATATTCCGCCGCTCGATTATTCCAGGGTCTATCGGCTGAAGCAGAAATATCCGAATGTTTTCATCGGCATCAACGGTGGCGTTGCCGATCTGAGCGAGACCGTTGAACATTTGAATCACGTCGATGGGGTGATGCTTGGGCGGGCGGCCTATCACAACACATCTGTTCTCGCCGATGCCGATCATCTGGTCTATGGCGACCCGGAAACCGCCGTGGACTGGAGCTTCATCCGTGATGCGATGATGGAGCATGCGGAGCGCCATATCGCCTCGGGCGGCCGGCTCGGCCATGTCACGCGCCACATGATCGGCCTGTTCCAGGGGGTGGAAGGTGCCCGCCGCTACCGGCAGATCCTGTCGTCGGATGCGACCCGTCCGGGTGCCGGGCCGGAGGTGATCGCACGGGCCTTCGAGGCGGTGCAGCCCTCCCTTATTGCTGCCTAGATTTCGCCATTTTTCCATTTTTTCCCGGGACTTAACGGCTGGCAACCGGGAAAGCATCCTTTTATCGGAACCATTCGCTGCCCGTGGCATTAGCCGGTCATCGGACTATCCCCGATAAAAGGAGAGACATGATGAAAGCCAAGCTCTTTGCCGCGACGATGGTCGCTTTTTCCGCCTTCGCCGTGACACAGGCGCGGGCGCAGGACGTCTATGTCGTGCCCGATGAGGTTGATCGCTATGTCACCGAGCAGCCCTATGACGACAGCGTGATCTATGACGACGAGGTGACGGTGGGCGAGGCGCTGCCTGAGGACGTGATCATTCGCGAGGTCCCCGAATATGACGACTATTCCTATGCGATCGTCAACAAGCGCCGGGTGATCGTCGAGCCGCGCACCCGCAAGGTGATCAAGGTTTACAACTGATCCCACCCAAATCGGCATCATGGGCGCCGCACGTTCTCCGGAACGGGCGGCGCTTTTCATGTTGCGCCTTGTACCCACGAGCCGCCTGCTTCCTTCAGATGCGCGCGGCCGGTTGCTGTGCGCGAGAGGGTTTCCCAGATGGCGAGATTGTGCTGCATGCGGTCGAGTTCGAGCTTGGCGAGCCGGGGATCGAGCGGCTTGGGCGGCGGCGCGGTATAGGCGCGGTGCCATGCTTCGAACGCCTCCGTGAATTCCGGCATCATGCGCAGGGCGTCTCGAAATATGGCGATGGCTTGCTCGTGAGCCCATATCAGGTCGGCATCGTCGCGCGCCGGCGGGCGCAGCGTGCCCTCGTGGATGCCGTCGATCGCTCTGAGGACAGCCCAGATATGGGAACGGTCGGGCTCCTCCACCCGGCTGAAGCAGGGCGGGGCGTGGAGCAGCCCGAGCGGATTGGCGCAGAAGCGGTACCGGCGGCAGGCGCGGACAGGGCAGACGTGCTGGTAGAAGCCGAAACGGGTGGCGGTGTGGAAGAACAGGAAATGCTGCTGCTTGAGTTTCACGATCGGCGGGGGGAGGTCTTGCATGAGGTTTCCCTTCGGGCATGGGTTGGCGTTCACGCGGGCGGTTTCGCTCCGTGGTTTGGCTCATTTCACTCCCGATCCCCCGTCTTGGACATAAGGGATCGGCCGGGGCACGTCGCCGTGCCGAGGTTTAGTGGCTGCTTTCGCAACCGTATGACACGTCGCCGTGCCCCGTTCGGTGTATTTTCATCCGCGAACTCGGCCGTCTGCGCCCGACCCCGATCCCGGATTTGTCAGATCCGGGGGGACGGGCCTGTGTGCGGTACAACGCACGCCACGGGTACTTTGCCTTTCGGCGTCACCCGGGGGAGGCCCCTTCTCGCGGACGCCTGATGCGGGACTTTACGTCGTCTTCCCGCAACCGGCACCGGTCCCACCTGCGCCGCAGCGCCCTGCGGTGTAGCCGAGGGTGAGACGGCGTGATTCTCTCACAGGTTTTGGGGGCGGGGATGGGTGGAGAAGAAAAATTTCTCCCAACGATTACAACGGATAAGATAATTGCACAGGACACTTTTTGTATTTTGAACAATGGTGCAGCAATTAATGGAGCAGCGCTTGGCCCTTTTAGTGGACCAGATTGCATTCAAAGCATTCAGCCGTGGGGCAAGAAGGGACGCCTCCTTAATGCGGTGTCACGGGCGCCGGGATAATTGCTAGTCAACGTCTCACTACCAATGGATGTTGCTGACAAGACTATCAATCCCATATGCAAACGCTGAAATTGTCGTTACCACTTATCGCACACGGGCTATCTGGGAGGGCAAATGTTCGAGATTGGAGAGCATGACAGCAATCTGCTTCAAAAAGCTGTCAAAGACGGTAACGTTGTATTGTTACTCGGCGCCGGGACGTCCGCAACGTCGTTGAATGCTCAGGGGCAGAAGGTCAAGTTGGGAAAGGCTCTTGCTGGCGAGCTCGCCGGGATGGCGGGGTTTCCCTACGCAGACGAAGATTTGCCGGATGTGATTCAAGCTGTAGGCCCGAGAATAAGCGAGGCGCAGCTTCATCAGCTATTTCGAAAGGAGTTTACTCGGATAGTTCCCGCCGCCGAGCTGAACGAACTTTTTCAGTACAGTTGGTACAGACTATACACCTGGAACATAGATGACGCGATTGAAAATGTTCGATCGCCCGTGCAGCTTCGGCGCTACTACAATGGATTGAATGACAGGGTAGCTATCGATGAAGGCATTGAATATCTCCATGTTATTCATCTTCACGGCGAGGCTTCCAAGCCGGAACACGGCTTTATATTTAGCCCTTCCGAATACAATCGGAGGCTTAATAGCGACAAGCACGATTGGTATAGGCAAGCCGCAGCCGACTATGCGGCACATGTGCCAGTCTTCATTGGCAGTACGCTTAAAGAGCCTGTTCTTTCCGCCGAACTTGACCGCGCACGTCCGAATGCGAATGCATCGTTGGGCACGGCCTTTCTAATCACACCGGATGAGTTCACTCCACTTCAAAAAGCGGCTTATCAAGCGCGAAACATCGTCGTCATTCAGGCAACGTTGGTTGATTTTATCGATTGGCTTGGCAAGACCGTAGGCCGCGGTATGAGCCCGTTGGAAATCAGCAAGGAAAAAAATTCGTTCACCGAGACGATTGCCTCCAGAATATCTCCTACACGAGCAGAGATTAGCACGGCCAATTCCATTCTTGTCCATACTTGGCAGGATGCCAAAAACAAAGCCGATGAACTTCAAGGGTTGAAACGCCAACAAGTTGCGCGAGCCTTCCTTGAGGGTGAGCCTCCTAGCTGGAAAATCGCCGCGAGCGACATACCAGTGTGGCTGAGTGCAACGGATGAGTTGTACACGGCTCTTTCGTCCTCCATTGACGCTGGAGACCGAATGTTCCTTGTTTATGGCCAATCGGGTAGCGGCAAGACCACGGCGCTTCTTCAGGCGCTCCTACGATATGTTCGAGAGCATGATGGTAGGGCTATCTACGAGCTAAAGGGCGATGTGAAATCGCTGCGCTCGTCACTCGAGCTGATCGCTCGGCTTCACAAGGACGATCACGCTATCGTCTACGTAGGCGATGCCTTCATTTACGGCGACGCACTTAGCGAGGATGCACTAGCCGTTCCACGAGGCAAACTTACTCTCATTACTAGCGCCCGCTCAAATGAATGGCGCCACCATATCGAACGGCGCGTGGGGGATTTTACAACATCCTTTGAATTTCAACGATTTGTCAAAAAAGACTATCCAGCCCTTATTCAGAAGCTACTTGAGTATGTCCCTTCGCCGAGGTTCCTAAGGATGAGCCCGAGCGAGAGAACGCAGAAGCTTGCGGCCTCACAAGAGCAGCTTCTGATTGCTCTCAAGGAGACAACCGCTTCCGAGAAATTCACAAAGGTCATCACTGACGAGTATGAAAGGCTTCCGGACAATGACACCAAGGCATTGTTCCTGATTGTCGGTCTCGCGACAATCTCTCGAACTGGCATTTCTCGCGCAACAGCGCGCGAAGCTTATAATCGGCTTCGAACTGGATTGTCATTCGAGGGTGCCATGCGGCAGCTCGAAGGTATTGTAAGTGAGAATGCTATAGGGCGTCTTGTTGCACGCCATGAGCTGTATGTTCGGCACATCGTAGAGAATGTCGCTGAGTTCTCCGCTGTCGCGGATGCCGCAGTTGAAACGCTGCGAACCTATACAAAGTATGCCTTGCCAGTTGTAAAGAATGTAGATCGGCTAGATGGCCTGTTGTTCAAATTTATTCTTAATCACAATTTTATCGGGGAGTTGGCTCGTCGCCGAAATGAGGTCGAAGAAGGTCTTCGAGTATTTCAAAGTTTTGAAATTGAGTTTCAGCTGGATGGTCATTTTTGGCTACAGTACGGGCAATATCTTGTTATGTTCGGCGAACTCGAAGCGGCATTGCGCGCGCTTGAGAAATCAATTGCGGCCTATCCCGAAAACATTTTCGCAGTCCATGCTTTGGCCGATTTGCAATTAAGAGTTGCGCACACTCGAAAGATCTACGATTCGACTACAGTAGCACTGATCGGTGACGCCGTGGAGACGTTGGAAGGTCTCCACGCCGCGCAAAGCGTTGATACAGATTTTTATCCAATCGTGACGCTAGCCGACAGGCACGTATCCGCATTAATTAGACATGGGCAGGCGAAATCTGCATTGTCAGCTGCTCAGCGGTATTTCCGGCTCATCGAAGCGATGCGGCGTACCGATACGCAGATTGATCGGGCAAGAGAGCGCCTTGCACACTACATCACGCACGGTAAATGGGAGACAGGCCAGCCGCCACAGAATGGCCAAGCAAAACATCGCCGACGTCCTGGGAACAAGCGCTAGGCTTGGAACGCGCGCTACATGGCAAGAACGAGCAGAAACAATCGATGTCCACGAATAGGCGTTATCGCTGCCCATCACAACGATCACGCGATACTCCACCGTTGCGAGCTACCGCGCACTTGACACCGCCGTCCCTTTCGCCACGATGCTCCTGGGCCCGCATTGGTCTGATGCGGCACAATGTTGATCACCACCCGGTGCCCCCATGCGAAAACTGAGCCTCACCACGGATCACATCGCAAAAATCCACCGCATCGTGGAGGACGGTGGCGCGCCGCCCGGCATGCAGTTGCATACGGATGACGATTACGATGCGTGGGTGGCGCGGATGATCGGGACGCATCCCGCGCCTGATGCCAGGACGCGGCTGTTCGCCTATGGCTCGCTGATATGGAAGCCCGAGATCGAGCATGTCGGCGAGGCGGTCGGCGCGGCGCGGGGCTGGCATCGCGCTTTCTGCTTTCACATGCCGAGATTTCGCGGGACCCCTGACAATCCCGGTCTGATGATGGCGCTCGATCGTGGCGGACAGTGCCGTGGCGTGCTCTACGACCTGCCTGACGGCAATCTGGACGAGCTATTCGGCAAACTGTTCCGGCGGGAATTTACCGCCAAGCCGGCCAACAGCATGCCGCGCTGGATCGTGGTCGAAACCGCGTCGGGGCCGGTCCACGCGCTTACCTTCGTGATGAACCGGCAGTCTCCGCTCTATGCGGGGCGTCTGCCCGCCGAGGCGGTCGCCGATGTGCTGGCGCGGGCCTGCGGCCACTGGGGAACCGGAGCGGAGTATCTGCTCAATACGGTCGCCAACCTCGAGGCGAAGGGTATCCACGACAGGAATTTGTGGAAGCTGCAGCGGCTGGTGGCGGAGCGGATCGAGCGGATGGGGTGAGGGGCGCTATTGCATATGGACGCGAGCAGCTTGCTCCCGCTTCTCCCCTTGGGGAGAAGGTGGCCCGAAGGGTTCAGGCGCACGTGTGCGCCGGGGATGAGGGGTTCCCAAACGTCGAATACGCCTCTTGGAACCCCTCATCGCCTCGCGTTCGCTCGGCACTTCTCCCCAAGGGGAGAAGCGGGGAGCGCGTGGCCCGCCTTCGCGCGGCCCGCGCTCAGGCCTTCGTTCGGCTCAATCGATACTCAATCGATTTCTGGCCTTCGGCCACCGCTCTCGAAGCCCGCAAGGGGAGAGGTAGACTCGAGGCCGCCGGTCATTCGCAGACGCGGACACGTCGGATATAGGCGCGGCCGTTGCGATCGTAGCGCCGGACCTTCCTCACGAAGCAGACGTCCTGATAGGCGCCGTAATCGTCCTCGTAGCCGTCGTATCTGTCATATCCGTCATAGCCCGGCGCGATGACGATGCCGGGTCCCCAATAGCCGCCATACCATCCGCCGTAATAACGTCCGTGATGGCGGTGGCCGCGGTGGTGACGGTACCAGCGACCATGACGATTGTTGTATCCATGGCCATTGTGATAACCGCGATTGTGGCCGCGCCAGCCGCGATTGTTCCAGCCGTGATGGTTGCCGCCGTTACGCCATTTCATCCCGCTGCGCGCCTCCGCCACGGTGACGAAGGAGGTTGCTGCGAATATGAGGGCGATGATCGTGATCAGGAATTTTTTCATCGAACGCTCCCGGCATCTGGTGCATGCGTTCAGTCAAGAAACATATTAGGCTATACTAAATGAAAACCCGAGGGATAGCTAGGCCGGTGTTCCGACAGTGTTAACAGCGAGATGATGGTGCGGGCGCGCTCAGCCTGCGCTGCTCCCGCCTTCGCGCGGCCCGCGCTCAGGCCTTGCGTCGCTGAAATCGATATTTAATCGATTTCTGGCCTTCGGCCACCGCGCCGCAAGCCATCCAGCATCACCCTGAACCCGGCCACGGCCACCTTCGACACGGCCTCCGGGTTTTCCGCGTGGGCGATCCACAGCGCCATGTGGCTGCTGGCACCATTGATGAGGCGGGCGGCGGTTTCGGTGTCGATGTCGGTCATTTCGCCGTCGGCCTTGAGCCGGTCGATGCTGCGGCTGAGCGAGGCGATGCAGCCGGGGGTGCTTTGCCATTGCGAGATGTCGCCCAGCACGGCGGGGCCATCGCGGAACATGATGCGCTGGATCTCGGGCTCGAGCGCCATTTCGATATAGGCGGCGCATTCATCGACGAAACCCTGCCAGCGGCTGGGGGCGGCGGCCGAGACCTGGTTGAGGCGGTCGGTCATCTCGGCGTCGATTTCTACGATCACGGCTTGGAGCAGGCCCTTCTTGTCGCCGAAATGGTGGTAAAGCGCGCCGCGCGTCAGCCCGGCCTCGCCGGTGAAATCATCCATCGACGCGTCCGCATAGCCTGTTGTGCCGAACGCGCGCCGGCCGGCTGCCAGAAGCTTGGCGCGGGTCTCTGCGATCATCTCGGTGCGCGGCTTGGCCATCGTGTCTCCTTTTTGCATACGCGGCGTATATGAGGCGTTGACATACGTCGCGTATGTCATTATCTCGTTCACATACGCAGCGTATGTAGTCATTGAAATCGATATATGACAGGAGCGTGCCATGTCAAATCCCTATAGAGAGATATTCGCGGCGCCGGGGGCCAAGGGCTTCTCGGCTGCCGGCTTCTTCGCCCGCCTTCCCATCGCCATGGCGCCGATCGGCATTGTCGCGATGCTCAGCCAGACCCACGGCGAATACTGGCTCGCCGGGGCGGTGTCGGCGACCTATGCGCTGACCAATGCATTGATTTCGCCGCAGATTTCGCGCGCCGTCGACCGGCTCGGCCAGAGTAGGGTAGTGGTGCCGACGACCATCGTTTCGGTGTTCGCCTTCATCGCGCTGATCCTCGCCGCCAACCAGAGCTGGCCGATGTGGACGCTGTTCGTCTCGGCGTTTCTCGCGGCCGCCATGCCGAGCATTCCGGCGCTGCTCCGGGCGCGCTGGAGCGAGATGTTCCGCAACCGGCCCGAACTCAACACGGCGTTTGCCTTCGAAAGTGCGGCCGACGAGTTGGTCTATATATCAGGCGCGTCGCTCTCGGTGGGGCTGGCGGTGGCGCTGTTTCCCGAGGCCGGCATGCTGGTGAGCACGGGCTTCCTGGCGCTTGGCACGGCGGCGTTCATCCTGCAGCGCGGCACCGAGCCGAAGGTATACTATGTCGCGGGCGCGCCCCGGGCCGGCTCGGCGATCCGGCAGCGGCCGGTGCAGATCATCACGCTGGCGCTGATCTTCGTCGGCTCGATCTTCGCCACCGCCGAGGTAAGCGCGGTGGCGATCACCAAGGAACTCGGCCAGCCCGAGATGGCGAGCCTGGTGATCGGCGTCTATGCCGTCGGTTCCTTCGTCGTCGGGCTGATCCTCGGCGCGCTCAATCCCGGGATGGCGCTGCAGCGGCAGTTGCTGATCTCGGTCGCGGCGATTGCGCTGTCCTCGGTGCCGCTGCTGTTTGCCTCGAGTTCGGTGACGCTGCTGGCGGTGGCCGTCTTCGTCAGCGGCATCGCGATCTCGCCGACCTTCATCACCGCCTTCGGCCTGATCGAACGGCGGGTGCCGGAGGCGATGCTGACCGAGGGCGTGACCTGGGTGATGACCGGCATCGGCATCGGCATGGCGCTCGGCGCCTTCGTGTCGGGCTGGGTGGTCGATACCTATGGGCCGGCGAGCGGCTTCTGGGCCTCGGTGGCGGCGGGCGCGATCACGGTGGCGATCGTGGCGCTCGGCCAGAGGAGCCTTGCGGGTGAAGCGGATGACTGCCTGGATTGCGCTGTGGCGCAGCCGGCGGAGTAGGGCCAGGAAAGTTGAAGGAGATGACATGGCGTGCCTCCGGGTGCGGCATGTCTCATTGTGTCGGGGATGGGGATTGCTTTTCGGCTGAAAACCATCGGAGATAGCGACGACAGGAGGCCTTGATGTCCGGACAGACTGCCAGTGCCGTGGAAGCCGCACTCCGCACTATTGCTTCGCCGGATTTGAAGGCCGAGGTGGCGCGGTTCTTTTTCGACGGGCTCGGAGAGACCGAGGTGCTGGGCGTCGGGATCGGCAAGGTCTTTCCAGTCGCCAAGGCGCATGCCGGCCTGCCGCTTGGCGAGATCGGGCGGCTGCTCGACAGCCGGTTCTACGAGATCAGGATGGCGGCGGCGGCGATCATGGATTTCCAGGCGCGTGCGAGGAAAAGCCCGAACGGGCTCGAAGCGCTCTACCGGCTCTATCTCGACCGCCACGACCGGCTTGATAACTGGGACCTTGTCGATCGCGCCGCTCCGCATGTGGTCGGGCAGTATCTGTTCGAGCGGCCGCGTTTGCCGCTTTATGAACTGGCGGAGTCAACAGATCCCTGGCGGCGGCGCACCGCTATTGTCGCAACCTGGTATTTCATTCGGGCAGGGCAGGTGGAGGATACATTCGCGATCTGCGCCATGCTGGCGGGTGACGGGCATGTCATGGTGCAGAAGGCGATCGGCTCCTGGGTGCGGACGGCGGGCGAGAAGGATCCGGAACGGCTCAGGGCATTCCTTGGCGAACATGGCGACAGGCTTTCGGCGGAGGCGATCCGCATGGCGACGGAGAAGATGCCGCCGGAGGAGCGGCGGATTTTCCGCAGGAAGGGGTAGGGCGACGAGATGGCCCTTCGGCCAGTCGCCCATGCCCTGACCTTAAACGAAATCCGTCACGTCGATATGCGTGGCGAGCACATTCTTCAGCACGAAAAAGTCGCCGCCGCCGAAATCGACGATCGTATCCTTGCCCGATTGCGTGACGTTGGCGCCGCCGGGATATGTCCCATCGATGTGGTCCTGAAAGCCAACGCCGCCATCAGCATCGAAATCCATGATCGTGTCGCGTCCCTGGCCGGCCTTGAAGGTGAAGGTATCGAGGCCCGCACCACCGGTCAGCTGGTCGCGGCCCAAGCCGCCCTCGAGCGTATCGTCGCCGCCACGGCCGAATAAGCGGTCATTGCCCTTGTTCGATGTGAGGGTGTCGTCGAGACTCGAGCCGATCAACCTGATATTGCCTAGACTGGCGCGGGTGACGACATCGATGGTGAAGTCGTACATGTTGGTGCCGGCCACGATGCCGACATTCAGTTTCAAGCCGCTGATCGACTGAAGCGGATCGCCGTTCTCGTTGGCAAGGATCATCTTGTCGATAGTGCCCGAATTGATGCGGCCGTCTTCATATTTGAAGTTGCGGCCTTCGAAAATAACTTGATCTCCGGATGTCGTGTCCGTGCAGACGGTCTTCGACCGCGTCGCCTTCTCGATAAAGAGCGGCGTATTGAGGTCTGGGGTCCCCGAATAGAGCTCGTCGTAGAATTGTATCGTGGTGAATTTGGGCATAGCGCCCTCCGCTGATGATTTGCTGTTGCTTATGTCCCGGCGCGAAGGTCCGACGAATTGCAATGCAAGTCAATGTGGAGGGGAGCGCTTGCCAGAATGGCAAATCGCCATGCGGGTTGCGCAAAAACGACATCGCCCCGCTGCCTCTGGGCAGCGGGGCATCCCTGTCTTGATAAAAGGCTCAATGCGTCGCGGCCGGCCTGATGTTCTGGTTCAAGCGGAACATGTTGCCGGGGTCATAGGCCCGCTTGGCCTCGGCAAGACGCCGGTAATTGCTGCCATAGGCCATCTCCACCCGATCGGTCTCATCGGCGGGCATGAAGTTGACATAGGCGGTGCCGGCCGAGTACGGCTTTGCCTGCTCGAAGAGCTTGCGCGCCCAATCGATGCAGGTCTTGTCCATCGCGGGTTCGCGCCAGCGCGCATGCACGTTCATCACGAAATGCGCGTTCCTCTGCGGGAAGGCCGTTGCATCCGCAGCGACCTTCTTCACCGCGCCGCCGATATGGCCGATGAAGATCTCGCATTCCGGCCCGGGCAGGCTGGCGACCGCATCGAGAAGTGTCGCGACGGCGGCATCGGGAAGATCGATGAAAT
Organism: Rhizobium sp. LjRoot254; assembly: GCF_964254105.1. Lineage (NCBI taxonomy): Bacteria > Pseudomonadati > Pseudomonadota > Alphaproteobacteria > Hyphomicrobiales > Rhizobiaceae > Rhizobium > Rhizobium sp. LjRoot254. Next base: position 1,672,685 of record NZ_CAXUSM020000001.1, read on the forward strand.
CATGGCTCTTCCAGTAGTTCCGGGCGCCTTTCTCCAGCAGCGGATCGAATGCCTGCTGCCAGGCGGTGAAGGGCATCGGCGAGACGACGTCGGCGATCGGCGTGCCGATCGCGCGCAACTGCCTGCAAGCCGTCTCCGCATTGGCCATGTCGCCGGCATAACACATCGCCATGGCCAGTATCTTCTTGCCGTGCCATTCCTCCGGCAGGAAGGGCAGGGGCGGCGCCTCGCGCATCACAATCCAGCAGGTGAGGTCGTCGGGCGCGGCTTCCAGTGCCTTGCGATACTCGGCGATGACGTGTTTCGCATCAGCAAAGGGATGCACGACGAGACCCGCCATGACTTCCGGCCCAAGCGGATTAAGCCTGAACTCGAAATTGGTGACGATGCCGAAATTGCCCCCGCCGCCACGCAGCGCCCAGAAAAGCTCGCTGTTTTCCGTGCTGCTGGCGCGGAGCATGCGACCGTCGGCGGTGACGACATCGCAGGAAGCAAGGCAATCGAGCGTCAGCCCATACTTGCGCGTCAGCCAGCCGAAGCCGCCGCCGAGCGTGAGGCCGGCGATGCCGGTGGTCGAATTGATCCCGGTGGGGATGACCATGCCGAAAGCGGCGGTTTCCTTGTCGACATCGGCGAGCGTGGCGCCGGGGCCGATCCAGGCGCGCTTGGCCTCGACATCGATGCGCACCGAATTCATCGGCGACAGGTCGATCATCAGACCTCCATCGCAGACCGCGCTGCCGGCGATGTTGTGGCCGCCGCCGCGCACGGCGACGAGCAGGTTGTTGTCGCGGGCGAGTTCGACGGCGTGGATCACGTCGGCGGCGCCGAAGCACTGGACGATCAGGGCGGGCCGGCGATCGATCATGGCGTTCCAGATCTGGCGCGCCTCGTCATAGAGCGGATCGCCAGGCTCAAGCACGCGGCCACGTTCCTGCATGGCAAGCGCACTGAGGACGGCCGCGCTGATGACCGTCTGCTCGGTCTGCAATGTGGTGAGCTTCGCATCGTTCATGATCTGTTCCTCCCATCCAGGTCGATAATCGACGCGCGGGAGTTTGCTCTTCTGCGTGAAGCCACGCAAGCCGCGACAGGTTGTGCCCCGTCGCGGCCGTTCACGGAAAGCGTGATGCCCGGATTACCAGTGGTTTACGAGTCGGGTTTGATAGTGCTCATCGCGGCAGCATTCTTGTCCTGCTCGCCCTTGGTGCCCCAATAGGTGACGACCGGCACCTTCTTGGCATTGACCACGAGGGCGGCGCGGGTGATCGAGACCGGGCCGTCCTTGTCGGTGCCTTCCCACTCGCAAGACCGCGCCCGACGCGCCATGGCTCATCTCAGAGGGCGAAGTCGCCGCCCGCGAGGTCGACGACCCCGTTGAGGCGAATGACGAGATCGGCCTTGCCGTCGCCGTTGGTGTCGCCCTGGACGAAGGTATCGACGCCGTTGTCGACGGCGCGCAGTTCGCCGGCGACCTTATGGAACGCCTGGTCGTCGATGAAGGTGAAGGCCTGGTCATTGGCCAGTTTCGAGTTGGCATCCCAGGCGACAAGGTCGATCAGGTCGGCGCCTTGTATGAAATCGACAATCACATCGGCCCTGGCATTGGTGTTGCCGGTGTCGCCTTTGGCAAAGACGAAGGTATCGGCGTCGGCACCGCCATCCAGTTCGTCCTTGCCGCGGCCGCCGACCAGCGTATCGGCGCCGCCGTTGCCTTCGAGGCTGTTGACGGCCTTGTTGCCGTAAATCTCCTGACCGTGGCTCGCGCCGTCGAGATTGACCTTGCCGATGCCGAGCGCATGCAGCTCCATGATGGTGGACGAAGTGGAGGCAATGCTGGTGTCGGTCCAGATTTCGCTGCCGTTGACGACATCGACCTTCACATTTCGGGCTCCGAGCGTCAGGTCGATGGTCACATTCATGCCTGCGACGACGTATGTGACGGTTTTCGCACCGGCGCCCGCGTCAAAGCGCAATTCGTAACCGCCGCCGCTGCCGGTCGTGTCGTTGGGTGCGCCGGGCGCGCTGACCGAACTGCCCACTGTCTGCTCGCCGACGCTGAAGAAGTCGTCGTTGTCGAGGTCGTCGTAGATCACGCCGGTGACGAAGACATTGGTCCCGGTGCGGGCGAAATCCTGCGTCACCATGGAGGTGTTGCCCGGGGCGTGTTGGCCGATGCCGACTTCCTGAAAAGCGGCATTGAGGATGTTGAGGCGGTGGCCGCGGCCGTCGACGCCCTTGTCGACGAAGAGGTCCTTGTGCTGCCGGATGATCGCATCGGTGGCGGACAACCCGTCGCGCGATGCGATATTCTCGCCCCAGGTCCAGTTGCCCGTGAATTGGTATCCGGCGTCCGTCATCCGGTCGCCGGGATCCTTCCTGCCTTCGTTGTGGGTGAACTTGTCGTTCTCCAGCATCCAGGCGCTGTGATCGTCGGCGGCCTCGTGCAGGCTGTCATTGCCTGCCAGGACCTGCTTGGGGTTGTCGGAGATCTTGTCGCCCTTGTGCACGCCGTCGTTCAGCTTGATGCCGAGCCGTTTCGCCTCGCCCGCCGGGTCCATCCTCGCCCGGTTGATCAATTCCAGCATCAACTGTTCCTGCGGTGTCATCTCTGCCATGCAAGCCTCCTCTTCAGGCGCCGGGCGCCCGATACGGTCGAATGAGTGTCGACGCGGAATTTGCTCCGTTCGACCGAAAAAGGGAAGCCGTCAAATGCCGACAAATTTTGGGCAATGACCTGGAGGGCGTGCCAGACTGGCAGCGATCACACCGACATCTGTGCGCCCATTTCGACAACGCGGTTGATCGGCAATCTGAAATAGTCCGACGGATCGGCGGCTGCGGATGCCATGGAGATGAACAGCCTGTCCTGCCAGCCCGGCATACCGGAATTCGGATCGGAAACGAGCTTGCGGCGACCGACGAAGAACGATGTCGTCATGATGTCGAACTTGAAGCCTTCTTTCCGCAGTTGCGCCAGTGCCTGGCTGACATTGGGTTCTTCCATGAAGCCGAACCTCAGCCTGACCACGGAGAAGCCGTGGTCCAGATGTTCGAAGGTGCCGCGTTGGTCCGCGGGAACCGTCGGGGTGGCGGCGGTCTCCACTGTCAGGATGACATTGGTCTCATGGATCGCATGGTTGTGCTTGAGGTTATGCAGCATGGCCGCGGGCGTGGCGTCGGGCTGGGATGTGAGGAATACCGCGGTGCCTGCGACCCGATGCGCCGAATGCGCGCTCTTGCGCGAAATGGACTGAATGAAGCTCTGCAGCGGAATGTAATCGCGGCCCGCCTTCTCCACCACGATCGCCGCGCCCCGGCGCCATGTCCACATCATCAGCACGGCCAGCCCGGCAATCAGGATGGGAACATAGCCGCCGTCATGGACCTTGAGGAGATTTGCCGCGAGGAAGATCAATTCCAGCGCCGCCAGCGGGCCGACGATGGCGGCAGAGAGCCAGACAGGCCATTTGCGATGCAGGCGCAGGAAATCGAAGAACATGACGGTGGTGACGACCATGGCGCCGGTGACGGAGATGCCATAGGCGGTCGCCAGCGATTCCGACGACTGGAACGTCAGAACCAGCAACATGACGCCGAAAAGCAGGATGGCGTTGATCTCCGGCAGGAAGATCTGGCCGGTATGGGACGCCGAGGTGATGAAAACGCGCATGCGCGGCAGGAAGCCGAGATGCATGGCCTGCTGGGTCAACGAGAAGGCGCCGGTTATCACGGCCTGGCTCGCTATGATGGTGGCCGCCGTCGCAAGGATCACCACCGGCAGCACCGCCCATTGCGGGAACATCAGAAAGAACGGATCGCTGGCCGCCGCCGGATCCTTGAGGACGAGCGCGCCCTGGCCGAGATAATTCAATGCGAGCGACGGGAACACGACGGCGAACCATGCCCACTGGATCGGCCGCCGGCCGAAATGGCCGAGATCCGCGTAGAGAGCCTCCGCGCCCGTCACCGTCAGGAACACCGCGCCGAGAACCACGAAGCCGGTCCAGCCGCTGTTGAAGACGAACCATACGGCGTGCCAGGGATTGATTGCGGCGAAAACCCTGGGGTCGTCGGCGAGATGGACGATGCCGCCGAGCGCCATGACGGCAAACCAGATGAGCGTGATAGGCCCGAACGCCTTGGCGACCGCTCCGGTGCCCTTCGCCTGGACGGCAAACAAAGCCACGAGAATGACGACCGAAATGGGAAGGACGAAATGCGAGAGATCAGGTGCGACGAGCTTGAGGCCCTCGACAGCCGAAAGGACCGACAAAGCCGGCGTGATCATGGCATCGCCGATGAACAGGGCGGCGCCGATCATGCCGGCCAGAAGCAGGAATTTGCGGTGCCGTTCCTTGACCTGACCCGAGAGAAGCGCCAGCAGCGCCAGCGTTCCACCCTCGCCATTGTTGTCGGCGCGCAGCAGGAAGCTGACATATTTGACCGTGACGATGACGGTCAGCGTCCATAGCATGAGCGAAATCAGGCCAATGACTTCGACATCGGCGATGCCGTCCGCCGAGACCGGACGCAGTGCCTCCCTGAAGGCGTAAAGCGGGCTGGTGCCGATGTCGCCATAGACCACGCCGACCGAACCAAGCGAAAGCGCCAGCAATTTCGAGATCGACAGCCGGGATGGACCGTGGTCGTGCGAGGGTGTGTCGGTCAAGGGTTCTTCCTAATGAGGCATGGTTGCCCGCGTTCAGCGGGCCTTTCGGCGGTCCATCGATCCGGTTAGCGGAGATCACATAGGAAATCCATGTGGCAAGCAACGGGGCTTTATAAAGATTTTATAGGGATTTTGCCCGGGGCTCCGGCGGACGTGGCTGCTTTCGCCAACGATCCGACAACGCAGTCGGATCGCTGGCATGCAAGAGGCTCTAGCGACACTGCCGGCGCGGTCCGCCGTCGAAGGGCTGATAGCTGTTGTCCTCGGGCCGGTAGGAGCGATAGCGGCTCATGCAGAACTCGATATGGTCGCCCGAGAACTCGGTACCCGGCATGTCCTCGTAGATCACCTGCGCGACATTGTCTTCGTCTTCGCTGCGCCTTGTTTGCGCTTCCGGGTCCACGGCAAACGCGTCTTCAGCGTCGAGATCCGCAGTGACCGCATCGGAATAGGGCGACTCGCAGGATCGCCGGCCGCCGCCATAGGGACGATAGGAATTGTCCTCGACGCGATATGAGCGGTAGCGGCGCGAGCACCATTCGACATGGGCGGCGGTCTGTTCCGCGCGCCGGGTCGGATCTGCATCGGTCTGCGCGGGATCGATGGCGCCCGTGGTTAGGGGATCGACCACGGCCATGGGATCGTCCGCCACCGGTTCGGCATCCGGCACGATGTTGTTTTTCGACCTGGGCTCGGTGGCCTCCTTGTTCAGGCTTGCGACGTCACGCTCGCGTTGCCGGGAACGGGCCGGCACGCGCTGGAAGGACAGGGTTTGTTTTTCAACCGACATGGGCTCCGTCGTCCAGAGCGCCGATGTATCGAGGTTTTGGGTGCGGGGCGGCTCCTCGCCGACATTCACGTAGACCATCGCGAAGACAAGGCCTGCAACGAATGTCGTCATCGACAGGAGCAACCCGGCTATCAGTGCTGCAATCGTCTTCATGGCGATCTCCCGTTTGAGAGTTTGGCAGCAGAATGCCTCGACTCGCATCCGGTTCCGTCACCTGTCTTATTCCGGAGCGCATTTGCCGCCGGGCGCAAGTCGCTCTACGCCTGCGTGTTGGTTTTTCGCTTTCGTGCGTTGCGCGAGACCATGTTGAGCACCTCGACCAGCGCCGAGAAGGCCATCGCCGCGTAGACGTAACCCTTGGGCACGTGGAAGCCCATGCCTTCGGCGATCAGCGTCGTGCCGATCATCAGCAGGAAGGCGAGCGCCAGCATGACGATCGACGGGTTGCGCTCGATGAAGTTGGCGAGCGGGGTCGCGGCCAGCAGCATGACCAGGACGGCGACGACGACCGCCACGACCATGATCGGCAGGTGCGGCGTCATGCCGACGGCGGTGATGATGCTGTCGACCGAGAACACCAGGTCGAGCAGCAGGATCTGGCCGATCGCCGCGGCGAAGGTGGTCGTCACGGAACTGGCGATGAAATCCTCGTTCTTGTCGACGGGATCGACATTGTGGTGGATCTCCTTCGTCGCCTTCCACACGAGGAAGAGGCCGCCGGCGATGAGGATCATGTCCTTCCACGAGAAGCCGTGGCCGAAGAGTTCGAACACCGGCGTAGTGAGCTTGACGATCCAGGCGATGGTGCCCAGCAGCCCGAGGCGCATCACCAGCGCCAGCCCGATGCCGATTTTTCGCGCCCGCTCTCGGTGTTCGACTGGAAGCTTGTTGGTGAGGATGGAGATGAAGATCAGATTGTCGATGCCAAGCACGACCTCCATGACCACCAATGTTACCAGCGCTATCCAGGCAGCCGGATCCTGTAGGAGTGTCATGATGTCCTGCATAAGCTATTGTCCCCTCGTGCTTTTCGCGTGAGGCTGGGATTTAGGGCGGCGGCGGAAAGTTGCAAGGGGCGGAAGGGCTGGCGCCGATAACAAAGAGTTTATCAGGGCAATCACTCTTCAGACGAGCAGGAAATCGGTGCCGTCGAGTTCGCTCGGCCTCACGTCCCTGAGGATGATGCGGTCGCCTGCGAGGAGCTCGACCATCGTATCGCTTCACGCGAAGACATTGATTTCCCAGTCGTGGACAACCTTGAAATCGTCATGGCCCAATCTGCTGTTCTTGTCGATCGTTGCGAATTCGACGGCAGCCTTGCCACCCTTGCCATCCCGATCGAAATAGAGTTCGCCGGTGTCGGTCTCGTAGATGATGCGATCCGTACCGTCTTCGGCCCTGCCGGACTTGTTGGACTCGAACGCGGATGCGGCGAGTTTGCCGGCCTTCAGTTTGGCGAAGACCACATTGTCGAGATAGAAAGTGTCGTCTTTGGCTTTGAAATCGTCGATGACATCGACGTTCGCGGCCAACGCCGATGCAAAGAAGAAAATGTCCTTGCCCGCGCCGCCGAGAATGGCGTCGCCGCCGAGGCCGCCCTCCAGCGTGTCGTTGTCAGTTCCGCCGTCGATTTCGTCCGCATCCGCGCCGCCGAAGATATAGTCGTCGCCGCCGAGGCCGGTTATCGTGTCCGTGCCGCCGATGCCATCCGAGCCATGATCGTTAATATCGTCGTCGCCAAACAGATTATTGTCGAGATTGTTGCCGTTGATGACGTCGATGAAGAAGCTGCCCTGGACATTTTCGATCGCGCCCAAGATGTACATCTGGCGGCTGTGACCGCCGGTAAACGCTGAGGCATAGGCCTGGGTGGGTTGGCCACTGTCATTGTTGGAGGACAGGTCCGTGATGGCGTAGACGAAGCCGTTGCTGTCGTTAAGGATCCAGTCGCCATCGTCGACCGCATCCTCAATGTAGTTCGCGGTAGATTCGGGAGGGACATCCGTGATGTCATAAAGCTTCCAGACCATTGCGTATTCTCCAGCCAAAAAGGATAGAAATACCAAGAGCACATGTATGCGGAGCGATGCCACGCACTATCGTGCCATGGCTGCGGCATGTCAACCCAGGGCTGCGAGGAAAGCTCAGGCCCCCGGCTTGCCCGACTTCCCCTTGCCGCGTTTGCGGTCGTTCGCATCTTCGTAGCTGCCGACGCCCGGCTTGGCGCGGAGGATGGGGCGGTAGCCGTCGTCGCCGCGCTGTTCGGGCTTTTCCGGCAGCGGGCCGCTGGCGAGCGGCTTTTCGGTGCGGCGGACGGTCATTTCGTCGAGGTCGTTCTTCTTGAACAGCGACTGGCCGCGCGGAGCGGGCTCGGCGATGTCGCGGCCCATGTCGTCAAGCGTCGGCTTGCGGAACAGGGGCTTGGCCATGTCGGTGCCGGGACCCATGTCGTCGAGCGAGGGTTTGGCGAAGAGGGATTTGCCCGTGGCACCCCCCTCTGTCCTGCCGGACATCTCCCCCTCAAGGGGGGAGATCGACTCGCGGCTGCCCTTGCCGCCCTTCCTGCTGCCTTCCAACGACCTTGCCTCATCCCGCGCCAGCGGATCATCCATTGTCGCGAGTTCGACGGCCTTGAGGCGCTTGATTTCGTCGCGGATGCGGGCGGCGGCCTCGAAATCGAGGTTGGCGGCGGTGTCGCGCATCTGCTTTTCCAGCGCGTTGAGATGGGCCTGCATATTGCCGCCGACAAGCTCGTTGGCGCCGCCCTTGACACCCTTGACTGATATATCGGCGCGGACGTGGTCGCGTTCGTAGACGCTGTCGAGGATATCGGAGATGCGGGCCTTGACGCTTTCCGGCGTGATGCCGTGCTCGGTATTGTAGGCGACCTGCTTTTCGCGGCGGCGCGAGGTCTCGTCCATGGCACGCTCCATGGAGCCGGTCACATGGTCGGCATAGAGGATGACCTTGCCGTCGACGTTGCGCGCGGCGCGGCCGATGGTCTGGACCAGCGAGGTCTCGGAGCGGAGAAAACCTTCCTTGTCGGCATCGAGGATGGCGACGAAGCCGCATTCCGGGATGTCGAGGCCTTCGCGCAGCAGGTTGATGCCGACCAGCACGTCGAACGCGCCGAGACGCAGGTCGCGGATAATCTCGATGCGCTCCAGAGTGTCGATGTCGGAATGCATGTAGCGCACGCGGACGCCCTGTTCGTGCAGGTATTCGGTGAGGTCCTCGGCCATGCGCTTGGTAAGCACGGTCACCAGCGTGCGATAGCCCTTGAGGGCGGTCTCGCGGATTTCGCCGAGCACATCGTCGACCTGGCTGCGGGCCGGGCGGACCTCGACCGGTGGATCGATCAGGCCGGTGGGGCGGATGACCTGTTCGGCGAAGACGCCGCCGGATTGCTCCATTTCCCATTTGCTCGGGGTCGCCGAGACAGAGATCGTATCTGGGCGCATCGCGTCCCATTCCTCGAAGCGGAGCGGGCGGTTGTCCATGCAGGAGGGCAGGCGGAAGCCGAATTCGGCCAGCGTCGCCTTGCGCCTGAAGTCGCCGCGATACATGCCGCCGATCTGCGGCACGCTGACATGGCTTTCGTCGATAAACAGGATGGCGTTGTCGGGGATATATTCGAACAGCGTCGGCGGTGGCTCGCCGGGCTTGCGACCGGTGAGGTAGCGCGAATAGTTCTCGATCGACTGGCATGAGCCTGTGGCTTCCAGCATTTCCAGGTCGTAGCGGGTGCGCTGTTCCAGGCGCTGAGCTTCAAGCAGACGCCCAGCCTTTTCAAGCTCTTCTAGCCGGAACTTCAACTCTTCCTTGATCGATTTGATCGCGGAATTGAGGGCAGGGCGCGGTGTCACATAGTGCGAGTTGGCATAGATCTTGACCGACTTCATGTCGCCGGTCTTCTTGCCGGTCAGCGGGTCGAATTCGGTGATCGCCTCGACCTCGTCACCGAACATGGTGATGCGCCAGGCGGCATCCTCCAAGTGGGCGGGGAAGAGTTCGATCGTGTCGCCGCGAACCCTGAAACTGCCGCGCTGGAAATCCATCTCGCGGCGCTTGTATTGCTGGGCCACGAGGTCGGCCAGCAACTGGCGCTGGTCGAGCCGGTCGCCGACCGAGATCTGGAAGGTCATCGCGGTATAGGTCTCGACCGAGCCGATACCGTAGATGCAGGAAACCGAGGCGACGATGATGCAATCGTCGCGTTCGAGGATCGCGCGGGTGGCGGCGTGGCGCATCCGGTCGATCTGCTCGTTGATCGTCGATTCCTTCTCGATATAGGTGTCCGTGCGCGGCACATAGGCCTCGGGCTGGTAGTAGTCGTAGTAGGAGACGAAATACTCGACCGCATTGTTGGGGAAGAAGTTCTTGAACTCGGAATAGAGCTGGGCGGCCAGCGTCTTGTTGGGCGCAAGGATCACGGCCGGGCGCCCGGTGCGGGCGATGACCTGCGCCATTGTGAAGGTCTTGCCCGATCCGGTGACGCCGAGCAGGACCTGGCTGCGCTCGCCGGCTTCCAGGCCGTCGGTGAGATCCTTGATGGCGGTCGGTTGGTCGCCGGCGGGCTGGTAATCGGTGACGAGTTCGAAGGCGATGCCGCCTTCCGACTTGTCGGGCCGGTCGGGCCGATGCGGCGTCCAGATCTTGCCGTCCTTGAACAGCGGATTGCCGGATTCGATGAGCTTGGCGAGCGCATCGACCGTGGCGGTGACCGCGCCCGAGGCGAGGTTGTCAATGCTTGAGGCCTCGTCATTGGCGGCGACGCGCTGCTTGTTGCGGGTCGCACTTTCCTTGTTGAGACGCTCGGCGTCTTCCAGCGATATATCGAGGCCGGCGACCGGGTTGAGGCCGGCGGCCGCACGGGTGCGCGGATCGTTGGAGCCGCCGAGCGAGCCGCCACGCGCCGAGCGCTTGTCGCCGACCTGGCTTTCGCTGTGCTGGCGCGCGGAATTTTCCACCGCCTTGCGATGCTTGCCGGCCTTGGAGCGGATTTCGCGCATGGACTCGGCGCGCGACTGCTGCTCGGCGTCGCGCTCGAGCTGCTTGACCCAATCGGAAACGCTGCCGGAAACCGGCGCGCCTTCGAATGGGGCTTGGGGAGCTTCTTCGAAGCCGGCGTTCTTCGGTGCTTTTGCCATGCCCCGATATATGGCAAGGGAATCGAATAAAATAAAGGCCGCGAGCGTCGGAAACGGGCAGTGACGCTGACAATTCCTGTCAGCATTGATGACAGAATTTGGCAGTGGCTGCCGCGATCCGAACTGATGGGGACCTCGCATGGATAGCTTGAAAGATCCCAACGCCTATATGCCAGGGCAGGCTGCCGTCGCGGAGATCAAGCGGCATATCGACGAATACAATCGCGACCGGCCAGGTGTCTACCAGAGCTGTGTCAACATGGCCTGGCTGGCGATGATCGGCTATGCCGCCGTGGCGCTTTTCGTAGTCTACGTCGCCTACCAGATGGACGAGCGCGGCAAGGTCGTCGGTTTCGTGCTGGCCTTGGTCGGGGCGGCAGGTTTCTGGCTGTGGCGCCTGGTGTGGCAGCCGCTTAGGGATCACCAACTTTCCCTTCGCTACCGGCTCTTTCCCGAGGTGTTCAGGTTCATCGATGGCTGCCAGTACAGCGCGGGCATGGAGCCCGGTTTTCTCGGCGATCTCAAGCGGTTGAAGCTGGTGACGTTCACCTCGACCGAGAATGACGACCTTATATCCGGCACGCATGACAGCATGGGTTTCGAGCTTGTCGAGACCAAGCTGGTGACCGGCAGCGGCAAGAGCCGGGAAGTCCAGTTCGAGGGGCTGATCTTCCATTTCAAGCTGGAGAAGGAATTTCCAGGCTTGCTGGTCGCCGCCAAGCGTAGCAGCTGGTGGCAGCGGTCGATAAAGGAAATGTGGCGCACCGGACCGATCGACGAAATGCTTTCGGGCAATCGCCAGCTTGACGAGACGCATGACTTCCGCAGCAACAACCATCGCGACGCACGCGCGCTGATCGCCGGCCCGATCACCTCGGTGCTGACCTGGCTGGGTAATGAATGGCATGGCGGTGAAGTGAGCATCGCGCTATCCCATGGCGACGGCTACCTGATGCTGCCGTCGAAGCAGGATTTCTTCGCATTGCCCGACATGCGGCACGATGTGCATTACGAGAGCGATGTGAAGCCGCTGGTCCGCGAAATGGTGATGCTGCTGGCAGTGGCGCATGTGGTGCGGCGGGTGGGCTGAGATCCCGCATCCCGGATTAGCGACATGTTGTTGATACATACGACCATATTAGGAAATTCGAATGGACAGCCGAATAAACCGTCCTTTCAAGTCGTCTACGTCTTAGAATAGATGCCGTAACATGCCGATGGGACATTTTTCGTTGCGTTGCAGCAAGTAAAAACCGCTTGCATGCTGTAGATCATGCGAAGATCGGTAAAAATATCGGAAATGTTTCTTCGTAGTATTGGCTACTTCGTGTCTTTTTGCCAATTCTACACCAATCCAGCGGTTGCTAAATTCTTTGACACTCCTATTGTTAGGAATGTCTAATGGAGGATTGTAGGCATGCGGGAAACCCTGGTATTCGAATTGCCCGTCAAACGATCCGGTTGGCACAACCTTCCCCTGAAAACCTGCCTTCACGGCATGGCGGCAGGCGCGCTCCTGGCATTCATGCCCATGGATATGACGTCGGCGGATTGGCTTTCATCCGCCGCGGCACAATCAGAGCAGGAGCTGACGCAACCCGACAGCAAGCCGCCCGGCGTGCGCAACGATGCGCGGGCGGTCAAGAAGGATGTCAAGAAAGATACCAAGAAGGACGCCGTGGATGGCAATGGGCAGCCTGAGGACGTCAGTGCTGTCGTCGACCCCTTACCCGCGATCGACGTTCCGCCCGAACCTGCCGGCATGGACGAGAAGCCGGTAAAGGATGCCGCCAAGGACAAGCAACCGGTCGAAGGCGACGACGCCGGACCGGCGGCCGATGATGCTGCAGCCAAGGATGTGCCGCCCGACGATGAAACGACCGGTCAGGTGGACGACCAGGCCGCGCAAGCTCCGCAGCAGACCGAGGTGGTCGACCCATTGCAGCCCGGTGAAGCCGTGGTAACCCGTTTTTCGCATACGACCGATGGCATGGACGCCGACGGCAAGCCGATCAAGGTCATCGACGTGACCGGCATTTCGGCCAGCATCATCGATATCCGCAATCCCTCCGAGCCGCCGATCGGCCAGCATTGGCTGGATGAGCCGCAGCGCATGTTCGTGACCGCAACCGATGTCGGGCAGGTGTTCGGCGTCGCTATCGCGCAGCGCGAGGGTGAGACAGGACCGACCATTTTCCTCTCCGCCACGGCCGCCTATGGCCTGCATCGCATGGGCAAGGACTGGATGGAAGGCATGTGGGGCGCCGGCGGTGGGCCGGGCACCATTTACCGGCTGAGTGCCGCCAATGGCTACAAGCCCGAGAAATTCGCCGATATCACCCTGGACGGCCGCGAGAATTCCGGCGCGGCGCTGGGCAATATCACTTATGATAAGGTGCATGACCGTCTGTTCGTCTCGGACCTCGAGACCGGCATGATCCATGTTCTCGACGCCGCCAGCGGCAAGGACCTCGGCACCTACGATCACGGCGCCGACGGGCGCGTCGGCTTCCTCGATGTGTGGAGCCAACAGCAGTTGGCGCTCGATCCCGTCAGCTTCGATCCCGCCAGTTCGGCCGATATCGAAGGTTGCGGCGACAGCTTCACCAGCAATCCGGCATGCTGGAACCTCGCGGATTTCCGCCGCCGTGTCTGGGGCTTGAAGGTCCAAACCGATGAAGCGGGCAATACGCGATTGTTCTATTCGGTCTGGGGCAGCGATGCCTTCGGCAATCCGGATTGGGCAAAGGCCGGCGATGACCGGCGCAATTCGGTCTGGTCGGTGGCGATAACTGCCGACGGCGCCTTTGACACGACGACGATCCGGCGTGAATTCTTCATGCAGGCGTTCTGGCCGAGCGAACCCGGTTTCGGCAACAAGGCCGGCAACAGCAATCCGGTCTCGGACATTTCCTTCCCGGAATGCACACCGCAGAACACGATGCTGGTCGCCGAGCGCGGCGGCATGCGCAATCTCGGTCTTGAAACGCCGGAAGCGTTTGCGCGGCCCTATGAATCGCGTGTCCTGCGCTACGAGGTCGGCCAAGACGAGATCTGGCGTCCGAAGGGCCGCTATGACGTCGGCTTCCATGACCGCGCCAGCAACGAGGGCGATCCCGCAATCTTCGCGAATGCGGCGGGCGGCGTGGATTTCTCCTACAAGATGGATGAGAACGGCCTGCCTGACACGACCAAGCCATCGCAATCGGTATGGATGACCGGCGACGGCCTATGCTCGCCGCTCGGCCCATGCAACGACAAGGTAAAAGGCGAAGGCAGCGACAAGAGCGAGGTCCACGGCCTGCAAGGCTCGCCCTTCGACGGCATCGTGCCGCTGGAGACCATGGTCCAGGCATCCGCCGATCTCGGGGCGCTGTTCCGCTCCTACATGATCGACACCGACATCAACACGGATGAAGACGGCAAGCCGGTCGCCGAGGAACTGGAGCGCAACGACGCGACCAAGATCGGCGACGTCGCGATCTATCAGGTCTGCCAGGCGGCCGAGCCGCTGCCGGCGATGGACGTGCCGCCGGAAGGCGACGGCTATGTCGAGATCGCGGATCCTCCGGCCGAGGACTATCCGGTCCATACGCTGCGGATGAGCCACAACAAGTGGGCATCCACCAGCCACCGCGTCCGCTCGTCCTGGCACTACCGCAACGGTTCGTGGCACGATTCCCGCCGGTCCTGGCACTGGCGCGACGGTTCGTGGCATCAGCAGAAGCGTTCCTGGCACCGCCGCAACGGTTCGTGGCATGATCGCGAGCGCTCGTGGCACTACAAGTCGCGGTCCTTCCACAGCAAGCGCCAGACCTGGAGCGACGATCACCGCAAGGGACGCTCATATCACTTCAAGCGCAGGACCTGGGGCGACGACGATCACCGCAAGGGACGCTCGTACCACTTCAAGCGCAGGACATGGGGCGACGACGATCACCGCAAGGGACGCTCGTATCACTTCAAGGGCCGGACCTGGGGTGATGACGATCATCGCAAGGGACGCTCGTATCACCTCAAGCGCAGGACGTGGGGTGATGACGATCACCGCAAAGGCAGGTCGTACCACTTCAAGGGCAGGACCTGGGGTGATGGTGATCATCGCAAGGGCAGGTCGTATCACAACAAGCGCCTGAGCTGGGATGACAACAAGCCAGATCACCGCAAGGGCAGGTCCTATCACGTCAAGAAGAGGACGTGGGGCGGTGACGACGGACCGGTGCATATCAAGCGCAAGTCGATGCATGTGAAGGGTCGAAGCTACGGCAAGCCCGAACATTCGCGCCGGCGTTCGATGATGAACGACGACAAGCCGAAGCATCTGAGAAGCCGCAGCCGCCACGACCAGGACGTCAATGTCCATACAAAGCGCGAGAGCCGGGCGGCGCACGACGACAAGCCGCGGCACACCCGGAGCCGCAGCCGGATGGCCGATGACGTGGACGTGCATTCAAGGCGTGAGAGCCGCGCCAAGCAGCAGCACGACGACCAGCCTCAACATTCAAAGCGGGCGAGCCGTGGCACTCAGGAGCACATAAACCAGCACTCACGGCGCGAGAGCCGTGGCACGCAGGAACATATAAACCAGCATTCGAAGCGCGAGAGCCGTGGTGTCCAGCACCAGGACAACCAGAACAACGAGCAACAGCACGGCAGACGGCGCAGCATGATGCAGGGCGGCGAGTAACGACCGCCCTCATCCAGAACAATTGAAACCCGGAGCCTTTCATTGAACAATGAAAGGCTCCAATGCAGAAAAACAAGGACATCGGCATGAGAATTTGGTCTTGCGCAACGTGGCTCGTGCCGCTGTCCGGCCTTCTCCTGACCACCCCGGCGGCGCTCGCCGGGACCACGGTGCAGTACAACAAGGATTATGTAGAAGACGCGATAAAGGCGCCGGAATTTGCCATCGACGACAAGATGGCGGTGCTCGACACCGTGCTGGCGGGCCTGCCCGACAAGGTGACAGTCTACCCGACCGAGGGTTACTTCTACTTCTCCTTCCACCACAAGGGCATCAAGTACGGCGGCAACCTGCGCTTCGACATTGCCGACCGCGACAAGGGTGTCCTACATTTCAACTATTTCAAGGACTTCACGCTCTGGCAGCGCGACGAGAGCGGCTTCAGCGCCGAACTCGGCAAGAAGGACGGCGTGAACCTGACGAAGGCCGGCAACCTGCTCTACGACTTGGAATACAAGGGCAAGAAGGTGCAGTTCCAAATGGCCGATCTCTCAAAGGTCAAGCCACCGGCGGGCGCCATCCAGCCGGGCGAGACCTATATCGGCCCGATCTTCGACGAGTCAGCGATCCGGTTCTTCCTCATCTTCAACCAGAGCCAGAAGACGTTTCATTATGTCCTCGACGAGACCATACCGGTGGCCGACCAATTCGACATGTCGGAGGTCTCCGATCGGATCACGATCGGTATCCGTACCGGCTATGCGTTTTATGACGATCGCTTCGCCAACCGGAAAATCCTCGTCGGCATCAACCAGTACAACACGTCGATCAACAATTACCTTGACGGGCCGTTCGACCAGTTGCCGGATAATTTCATTGTCGGCGATACGCTGAAGAATGCGATCCTGGCCGCAAGCCCCGACCGGGCAGGGCAGATCGACCGCTTCGGCAATTCGCCCGACGGAGAAACGCGCTACCTGATCGCGCCCTACATGCAATACGAGGAGCAGAGCGAACTCGGGACGATCGCCGATTGCGCGGCCACCGAGAAACTGCCTGTCTACTATGCTTGCTTCTCATTCGCCGAGGCGCCCGGCGACGACCAGGCTGAAGATCCCAACGCCGACCCGAATGCGGCCGCCGACCCGAATGCCGCGGACAGCGTCAAGGCCGCGGATGACAAAGCCGAATCGGTCAAGGACCCGGCGGCAAAGCCCGCGAAATAATCCCCGTAAGCGCGATTTTTGGATTGCTGATGTTGAAGCCCCTTGGGGCTTCAATTCACCGAACAGTGGACTTCGCCGAGCGACTGCACGGGCTTGTTTTCAGCCGTGACCGTCGGATCGCCCATCACGGCGCAGCGTGTCTTGCCGAAATGGATGGGCTTGAAATGCACCATCGGCTGGCCGTCTATCTTGACGGAGGAGATGATCTCGTAGGTGTCGGGCGGACAATTGACGACATCGGAAAGGCGTAACGCCGGCTTGCCGCCGATCATCACGGTGCTGCTGCCGGTCAGCGCGCAGCCCGGAAGATCCTGCGCCTGGGTCAGTGCAGGCGCGAGGGCTGCGAGGAGGAAAATGGTCATTCTCGTGATCAAGTCAGTTTTCCCCGGCGCTTCGCATCGTCAATGGTTCAATCATCGAAGGCTCCACCTCCCCATGGCAATGTCATCCCTTTTAATTGAAGACGTTTTAGAAGCCGGATCAATTGAAGCGGTTGCGTCTATTTCTATGCTTGCGGCAAAAGTTGGCGATCTGTATAGACGATCCGCCAGGGGGACTCCATGGAGAAAAGCCAAGATATCGCAGGTTCGCACATCGCATTCGACATTCCGCTTAAGGGCACGCGCACCTATATTCACAGCACCAACATGCTTTCGCAGTTCATAAAACGGTTCTCCCTGGAAGGGCCGGTGAAGATCGAATTCAGGCGCATGATCCACCATCCGATCTATCTGAGCGAGGATTCGCCCGATCATGCCGACCGCGCCGGCAAGTTCTCGTTTTTGGATGGAGACACCTGGAAGACCTACGGCATCTTCATCGACGAGAGCCGGGTCATCACGGGGCATCTTCCCGACAACGAGCCGGATATTCAGGCGGCGAGCACGATCGGGGACGACACCGCAACGTGCGGGATTGACCGGCCGGCCAACTTCATCGATACGATCGTCGCGCTCAACAAGGTGCTTGTCGGACGCCATTCCCCCGGCCGGAAGGCGATCTTCAGTCAGCTGACACTCGATACGATTCCCAAGGGTGGAACAGTCGGCGTCAATCTCGTCAAAAAACTCGGCACCAAGATCTTCATGTCCGACGTTGTCTGGAACGGCAACAAGATCGGTAGTCTCACATTCATGGCGGTGTAGCATGCTCGGAATTCAGGCCATAGGCACGTATCTGCCGGCGCAGAGAAACGGCAACGCGGAACTCGCCGAAAAATTCGGCTTCGCCGTCGATTTTCTGGAATCGAAGATCGGCGTCTTCTCGACGAGCGTCAAGGATGAGGGTGACGAGACCTCCGACATGGCGCTGAAGGCGGTGCGCAGCCTGCAAGCAAAACTCGGCGAGAGCTTCGATCTCGCCTCTGTCGAATGCCTGGCGCTGGTGACGCAGAACCCTGATGGCTACGGCTTGCCCCATACGTCGGCGATCCTGCATGGCAAGCTCGGCCTTTCGGCGCGCTGCTTTGCCTTCGACATTTCGCTCGGATGCTCCGGGTATGTCGCGGGCTTGGCGATCATCAAGGGCTTCATGCAGACCGCCGGCTTCAAGACCGGCTTGCTGGTGACCGCCGATCCCTATTCGAAGGTGATCGACAGGGAAGACCGCAACACGGTTCTGCTTTTCGGCGACGGCGCGACGGCGACGCTGATCAGCGAAAACCCGGTCTGGGAGATCGGCGCCTTCGACATGGGCACCGTCGGCGAGACTTGCCAGGCGCTCATCGTGCGGGACAACGGAAAGCTGGAAATGAACGGCCGCGCCGTATTCGACTTCTGCGCGACCCAGGTTCCGGGCAGCGTGACGCGCACGCTGGAGGCCAACGGCCTCGGCATCGACGACATCGATCTCGGCGTGCTGCATCCAGGCTCGAAATATATCGTCGACACGCTTGCCAAGCGCACCAAGCTGAAAAACATCGCGCGCGGCGTCGAGACCTATGGCAATACCGTGTCTTCGTCGGTTCCGCTGCTGCTGGAGAATGTGGCGCCGGACACGACGAAGTGCATTCTGATCAGCGGCTTTGGCGTGGGCCTTGGCTGGGCTACAACCATCTTGAGGAGTACATTATGAAAGCTGAGATCGAAGCGACCATTCGCGAAATGCTGGCCGAGGTCAAGGAAGGCCTCGACTACAACAATATGTCGCTCGACCGCGAGTTTGGCGAAGCGGGTCTCGATTCTCTCGATGTTGCCTCGCTTCTGCTGGCCGTCCAGGAACACTATGACGTCAATATCGACGACGACAAGGTCGACGAGCTGGACACACTTGCGAAGCTCATCGACCACATTGCTGCAAACAAGGCTGCCTAAGACCCCCAATTTCAGGTTCAAGCCACTGCTATCGGAGGAGGGAATCTCTTCCGGGCGAACGAGATTACGGATTACCGATGGACGACGCCCCCAAGAAAAAGAAACGCTCGCCTTTTCAAAGCCTTAAGAAAGGGGATATGAGGGCGATCTTCGCCTTCTTCGAGAGCCCGGAGGTCGATTACCCGGCGCTGCAGACAATGATCAAGGAGCGTTTCGACGACACGCCCATCCTTTTGAAGATGTGCGAACGCTTCGCAACAACCATGCAGAGCATCGATGCCGGCGAGGTACCGGAGGTGGACATGCAGTCCATGATCGCCAAATCGGTCATGAACATGATCATCAATCTGGGCCGGATCTCCGCCGCCAGGATTTTTCTAGCCGCGTGTCGGGAGAAGTTCTCGGAAAGCTTCATGCCGGAAGCCGTTTCAATGCTGATGCTCACCGGGCTGGAGGTCGACAGGCTCAAGATCGTCGACAGGCCCTGGCTCGATTATCAAATCTACGATCGTGGTGCGGAGACGACCATCATCATGATGTGCGGCAATTCGCACCGGTTCGGCGTCGAACTGAATTCGGTGGCGGTCTGGCTCGAGTCGCTTCAAGCCAATCTCATCTATTTGCGGGACTACAATTTGAGCCTTTATCTCGCGGGGGTGCGTTCGATCGGCGACATGGAACAGTCCGTCGCGCGCATCAAGCACGATCTCGGCGAGTTGGGCACCAAGCGGCTCATCCTCATGGGCAGTTCCGGGGGCGTGTTCGGCGCATTGAATTACGGCCAAAAGCTGAACGCCGACCTTGTCCTGTGCTTTGCCGGCCCGACTTCGCTATATGCCGGCCAGATGGAGGCGGCCGAGCGGCCGTCCTATCTGAAGGTCCAGAAGATGATCGAAGACGGCGTCATCGACGAGCCGGACATGCGCGCCGCCTATGAGATGAGCGACACCCGCGTGCGCTACTTCTATGGCGCCGAATACGAATTCGACAAGGCGCAGATACCCACCCTGGAAGGCCTGCCCAATGTCAGCATCGAACCGCTTGCCGATTGGCCGAAGCACATCGTCATTGCCGAAATGGCCCAGCGCAACATGCTGATGGGCATATTCGAAGAAGCCGTCAGCGGCAAAAGCTAGCCGCGCAGAAAGCCCTGCGATCTCAGATCGAGCGACAGGCCGGGGAAGACCTTCGAGGTGAGGTCGCCGGCGGAGACGTCGAACTGGCTGTGGAGCAGCGCGGCTGCGATCTCGCGGACATCGGCTGTCGGCATCAGGTCGCGGCCTTCGAACAACTGGTCCTCGCGGAGACCTGGCCATTTGCCGTATACCTTGCCGCCGCGCACCGCGCCGCCGGCGATGATCGCCAGCCCGCCGGTGCCGTGGTCGGTGCCCTTGGAGCCGTTCTGGCGCACGGTGCGGCCAAATTCGGTCATGGCGAGCACGGCGGTCTTGCTCCAGACATCCGGACCGAGTTCCGTCTTCAATGTCGTCAGTGCGGCGACCAGCGCCTTGAGCGGCTTGCGGAAAATGCCCTTCTGGCCGACATGGGTGTCCCAGCCGCCGATCGAGAAACTCGCGAGGCGATAATCGCCCTTCAGCATGCCGGCCGTGAGCTTCGCAACGCCGGCCGGATTGGCGGCACGGGCATTGGTGCCGAAAATGGTATCGGAATCCTCGTCGGTATTCATGGCCTCGGCGAAGACCTTCGAGAAGGCCGGGTCATTGCCATAGAGGCGTTTGAAGAAATCCAGTTCGTCGGGTTCGATCGCGAGATCGGACTGGGTGGACCAGGTATTGACCGGGTTCGGGCCGCTGAGAATGAGTTCGGCCGAGGTGTTGACGTCTATGGCCTTGCGGCTTTCGGAACGCGGGATCGTCGCGAGCGCGCGGTTCAGCCAGCCGGTATTGACGTCCGAGACATCCTGGCCGCCGGTCTCCAACACGTCCTGGCCGTCGAAATGGCTGCGCTGGTCGCGGTAGGGGGTCGAGACGGCGTTGACGAAACCGAGTTCGCCGCTCTTCCAGAGCGGCAGCAGTTCGGCCGCCTCGCCATGCAGGCCGAACTGGCCATCGAGATCGATGAGACCCGAGGACGGATCGAGCGCCAGTTCGGGGCGGTAGGATTTCAGCATTGGATCGGCATAGGGCTGCAGCAGGTAGAGGCTGTCGAGCGCGCCGCGCAGAACGATGGTGACGAAGCGCTTGTCGCCGGGTACCGCCGCAAAGGTGACAGGTGTGACCAGCGGCGAGGCGGCGACGCAGCATGCGGAAGCGAGGAATGTGCGCCGGCTGAGGAGAAATTCGTTCATGGACAAGTTCCTTCAGCGACGGTTGAATTCGGGCGAGGCGAGCAACAGCGACAGTCCGGCCTGACGGCTGGGCGCCTGCGCCACGACTTTAAGCGTGTCGTCGCGCGCGGCATCGAGCAGGACCGTGCGGGCAAGGACGAGTGGCTCGGAGCGGGACCCCACCTTGGTCGCGACGTTCTGCGCCCACGCGATCCGGCCGGTGAGCTGGCTGGTGGATATCCAGGCGTCGAAATCCTCCTCGATACCTTCGGGGCTCGGCGGTTCCCAGACCGGCTGGCCGAGCTTCTTGACGGCGCCGACGGTGAGCGGATTTGCCAGCGGCCTGATCTTCTTGCGCTCGCGTCGCTCCTGGCGGTTCTCGGCCATGTCCTCGCGGTCCATGCGCTTCTCGGCGCGTTTCTTCCGGCGTTCGGCCATTTCGGGCGTGATCGCCATCATGGCGTCGTCATCGTCATTGTTTTCGGCGTCCGGCCGCACCGGCTGGGCAAAAGCGCTTTCCGCGAGACCCGCCGCGCGCAGGCCGGTGACGATATAGTCATAGGGCTGGCGAGCCTTCTCGCCGGGATTTTCCCAGGCGGCGGGATGGTGGAGCATGGCGCTGTAGACGGCGGTCAGGTTGCCGCCGGACTTGGTCCAGGCGTCGATCATCGCGTTGACCAAAGGCTCCGGCGGTGTGTCGGCAATGAAATGTATCGCAAGCTTGCGACAGATATGAGGAGCGGTCTGGGGTGCCGCTGCGAGATCGGCGAGCATGGCGTGGGCATCCTCGATGGAACGCTTGCCGCGACCATAGGACTTGCCGAGGACCTTGACCTCGATCGGTCCCGGTTCGGCGAGGTTCTTGCGGAACTCGGTGCGGCCGTTGTCGCGATCGATGGTCAGGCCGGTGAGTACCAGGGCCGTGGCGCGCACATCGGCCTGCGTATAGCCCGAGCCTGCGCCGAGCGTGTGCAGTTCGAGCAGTTCGCGGCCGAGATTTTCGTTGAGGCCACGCTCCGAATTCTGGCCGCGCCGGGAATTCGGGCCGACGGATTTGACCTGGTCGAGATAGGTCAGCATGGCGGGGTGGGTGATGGTATGGCGCAGCAGATCGGTGAAGGTGCCGGCGAGATGCGGCCGGATCGCCTCCGCCTCGTAGAGCGACGTGTAGAGATACATCGGCCGGCGCTTGCGCACACTGACGGAGAAATGATCGAACCAGAAGGCGGCGAGCCGCTCGTAGAAGCCATTGGGCGAAAACACGGATTGGGCGACCCTGGCATGCTGGTCGCGGCCGCAGAGATGAAAGAGCTGCCTGCGGAGGGGACGGACGGCGAGGCGCCTGGCTTCCTTCGCGCGCGGCATCTCGGCCATCTGGTCATGGTAGCGGCTGATCGTTTCCCAGCGGCCCTCGATGCCTTCCTCGGGAAACCGCAGCGTTTCCTTTTGCCCTTCGGCGATTTGCGCGAGCAGGGCATCGGCGCCATCGGGCACCGGCTCGCCCGGCCGGATGCCGTAGCCGAACCGTATGGCGCTCATCGCTTGTTTCGACAACGTCATGACGTGCTCCTGATATCGTCCGCGCGGGAATTATAGATCAACAATCCGGCGCATTTCCGATTAGCAAGCCGCTTATGAACGGAATATGAAGGATGCGCCCAGCGCGATCAAGGCAAAGCCGCTCACGTGATTGATCGTGATCGCTTCCTTCAGCGGTAAATCAGGGTTAATCCCGGGTTGCAATCAGCGTGCGATAAATCACACCGTTGATATTTACGGGTGCAAAGTCGGGGTGGCCTCTTCAGCTTTGCTTATTCAACCCACGCTATTGCCTGTCATGAAGCTGATCTCCTGGGGCGGGACGAGGCCAAATGGACGCGCAAAGCGCAAGACCTGAAGACCATGACCACTATGCCCGCCTGCGGGCCGCGCAGGCCGAGAGCGTTCTGGGTAATATCGCGCTGACATTGGCGTCGAACATCTTCGTTGCCCTGACCACCGCAGGGATAATCTGGTCGAGCACAAACGGCGCCTCGATCCTGTCCTGGCTCGCCTTTGTGATTTCGCTGAGCGCCGCGCGCTTCATGGTGCTCGAGCGCATCATGCGCCTCGGCCTGCACCAGACCCGGCCCGATGCCGTGCTGAAATTCCTGACGGTCGCTGCCCTGGTCAGCGGCGTCTCCTGGACACCGTTGCCGCTTCTTTTCGCGGCATCGGACGGCGACTATATCGTTTTCGTCATGGCGGGTACCGCCACGGGCGCGATCATACAGAGCCTCCCCTATTGGCGCAGCGCCATCGCTTTCGGAGCGCCTGTCATGGGCGCCACGCTCCTTTCGATGCTGATCGAGAGCAGCACCGTCAGCAATTATCTCCTCGCCCTGAACGTCGCCCTGCTGACATTGATGCTGTTTCGGGCAAGCGTGCTGAGCGAGCGCGCCTTCGTGCGCAGCCAGAACGTCGCGATGCGGACCACGCAACTGGCCCAATCGTTGGCGGTGGCCAACACCGAGATCAACGAGTCGAGCCACCGGCTGGAGCGTCTGGCCAATACCGACGTGCTGACCGGGCTCGCCAACCGGGCGGTGTTCAACCGCCGCATGGAAGCACTGTTTTATCAGGGCGGGCGGGAGCGCCGCGAGATTGCGCTGCTGCTGATCGATCTCGACAAGTTCAAGACGATCAATGACACGCGAGGACACCATGCGGGCGATACGGTGCTGAAAGCCGCCGCCACCCGGCTTGCGGCTCTTTGTGCGTCCGGGGACCTGCCGATCCGGCTCGGCGGCGACGAATTCGCAGTGATCCTGTCAGGCCGGAGCGCCGCGGCGCGCGCAGACGATCTCGCGCGCCGGTTTATCGATGCCGCAGCGGAGCCTGTCTCGTTCGGCGGAACGGAGATACCGATCGGCGCCTCGATCGGCATCGCCTGCGCACCGGACCACGCGGCCGATGAGGATGAGCTTTATGCCTGTGCGGATCTTGCGCTCTACTGCGCCAAAATTGAAGGACGGCGCCGCCTGAAACTGTTCGATAGCGGCCTGAAGGGCCAACTGGATTACCAGAGAGCGATCGACCGCGACCTTGGCGCGGCGTTGGCACAAGGCGGTCTCGACGTCCATTTCCAGCCGCAGATCGACATGACATGCGGCCGCGTCACCGGTTTCGAGGCACTGGTGCGCTGGTGGCATCCGGATATCGGCGCGATATCGCCACCCGACATCGTGTCGGCCGCAACCAAGTTGCAGCTCTCCGAGCGGTTGACCGCCTACGTAGCGGAATGCGCCTGCCGGTTTATACGGACCCTGGACAGGGCCGGCCACGCCGACGCAATCGTCTCGGTAAATATGTCGCCGAGCGAGTTCGATCTCTATTCACCGGCACTGACGCTGGGCGAACTGGCAAGGCGCCACGGCATCAACCCCAACCGGATCGAGGTGGAGATCACCGAAGAGGCGATCCTCGATCCGCAGAAGGTGGAGGCGGCATTCTTCGAACTCCGGCGCGCGGGCTTCCGCCTTGCCGTCGATGATTTCGGCATGGGACATTCTTCGCTCGCCCACCTGATCAGCCTGAAGATCGACCGGCTGAAGGTCGATCGCCATTTTGTGACCGGCATTTCGGCGAGCGCGCACAATCAGGCGCTGGTGGCGGCACTGGTCAGCGTAAGCCGCTCGCTCGACATGGAACTGGTGGTGGAAGGCGTGGAAACAACAGCCGATGCCGAGACATTGCGGGCGCTGGGCTGCCGCATCGGCCAGGGCTGGCTCTATGGCAAGGCCATGCCGGAAGCGGAAGTGCTGACCTGGCTCAACCGGCACCATTCCAGGGCGAGAGCGGTGGCTTAACTCTTACCCGGCCTTCACCGCAGTCGGGTGGCCTTCCTTGTCCAGAGCCACCATCACGAAGGTCGCCGCCGTGACTTTGTCCATGTGGGGTGTGAGGTAGCGCTGCGCCCAGACCTCGATAATCAGCGTGATCGACGAATGGCCGATCCGTTCGAGGTTGGTGTAGATGCAGAGGGTGTCGCCGATCTTGACCGGCATTTCGAAGACCATCTCCTTGACCGCCACGGTGACCACGCGGCCATGGGCGATCTCGGCGGCACGGATGCCGGCGGCGAGATCCATCTGCGCCATGACCCAGCCGCCGAAAATATCGCCGGCGGCATTGGCGTCGCCCGGCATGGCGAGTGTCCTGAGCGTCAGTTCTCCGCCCGGTCCTGTCTTGTCCTGCATGCTGTCCTCAGTATCCGATTCCTACTTTTCGCATGTCGCGATCAGCTTTTCGAGAGCCTTCTTCGCGCCCTTGAGCGTGAAGGTCGCGCTCGGCACCTTGCCGGTGACGTCATTCACATCGACCTTTTTCTGAACCATGAGAGTGGAGACAAAGGGATCGATCTCCGTCTCGGTTGCCATCGCGCCGTCCATATCTTCGTAGCGTGCGTGACGGGTGAACATTTCCTGGCCGAGCGAGAATTCGAGATCGGTCTCGAAATTCCCGTTGCCGGCCGGCGGGTAATTCTCGGGCGCGACGGGGACATAGCGGATCATCAATTCGCCCTTGGCGCCGCACTGGAAGGACAGTTGATTGACGATGTCGCCGGTGCCGGCGCAGACGCGCGCCGTCATGACGGGACCGCCTTCGTCCTCTTCCACGGCGGCGGTCCAGGCTTTGCAGTCCTCTGCCGCATAGGCCGGGGTCGACAGAAGCAGGATGGCGAGGGCAACTGGCAATCTCATGGCGGTTCCTCCGTTGGCTGGATCAGGCTAAGGAGAAACGCGCGGGAGGCAAGCGATATTCAGAGATTAAGCGTCCCAAGGATGAAATCGGCGATCGTGATCGTGTCATCGAGATCGAAGACCGGGATGCTGGCATCGTCCACCGGGTGATCGGAGGCGATGGCGCAGATGTATGGATCGGTGGGCGCGAGCGGCGTCCGATTGGCGGCTTCGAGCCTTCGCGCCTCGATCTTCGGCACGGGCTCGCGCTTGTAGCCTTCGATCAGCACGATGTCACAGGGTGCAAGCCGTGCCAGTACTTCTTCGAGCGTCGGTTCAGGCGCGCCGCGCAATTCGTGCATGATGGCGTAGCGGGTGCCAGAGACGAGGGCAACTTCGTGCGCGCCGGCCTGCCGGTGGCGGTACGAATCCGCGCCGACCTTGTCGATATCGAAATCGTGGTGCGCGTGCTTGATGGTCGAGACCTTGTGGCCACGCGCGGTGAGCTCGGTGACCAGCCGGACGGCGAGACCTGTCTTGCCGGAATTCTTCCAGCCGGCGATGCCGAAGATTTTGGGTGGGGTCATATGCTGTCCTGGAGGCAAACTTGAAAAAGAGATGATGATGGGTTATTTTTCAGGAGTGAGGATCGGGCTTTCGCCCGACCCTCTTTGCTAGACGCTGAATTGAACCCGGATCGTGATTTGCCAACCAGTCCGGGTTCTTTTCAATTCCAGCGTAATGGAAATCGGTCGAAACCTCATTCGCATTACCTCCTGAAGTGAGACGAGGCTGTCGCCACAGCCGGATTAGCCTATCTTATCCGGTCGCGCCGGTTGGCTGGCGCTGCTTCCGTCCCAATCCCTCAATTGACCACAACTTCCAGCATTTTTCGCGCGTGATCAAGATCCTCGCGCGTGTTGATGTTGAAGAAGGGATCGAGTGGCCCGAGCGGGGTTTCGAGGAAGAGGAATTCCGTGACGTGGACCGGCAGGCCATCGAGGAAGGCGCGGACCTTCAAGGTCGGCGGGGCCTTGAGCCAATCCGCCAAACGATCAGTCAGCGACACCGGCCAGAGGCCAAGCACCGGATGCAGCCGGCCACCGGAGGCGGTCAGTGCGATATCGGCCGGGCCGGTCAGTGTCGCGGCCAGCGTTTCCACCAGGTTCGTGGGGAAGAAGGGGCCGTCGACGGGGACCATAAACGCATGCGTCGCGCCTGGTTCATTCTCTCTGATATGGGCGAGGCCGGCGTGAATGCCGGCGAGCGGGCCGGGATAGTCGGTAAAAAGGTCCGGGAATGCAGCGACGCCCGGAAGGGTGATCGATGGATCGTTGGCGTTCAACGCGATCGCGGTCACCTGGGGCGTTAGACGTGCCGCGACATGGTCGATCAGCTGGCCTTGGCCGAACGGCAGCAGCGCCTTGGGCTCGCCCATGCGCGACGATTTCCCGCCGGCGAGAATGACGGCGGGAAAACGGGGTGGGGTGAGGATAGCTTCCATTTCAGGCTCAGGATACGGTGAGATTGTTTTCGATCTCCGCCAGTCTGCGGCGTTGTAGCACCGTTTCGCGGTAGAAGGCATAGAGGCCCGCTGAAACCACGATGGCCGAACCCGTCAGCATCCAAATGTCGGGGATATCGCCGAGCAGGAACAGGCCGAGCATGATCGCCCAGATCAGGCTGGTGTAGCGGAACGGCGCGATGAAGGAAATCTCTCCGGTGCGCATCGCCATGATCAGCGTCTGGTAGCCGGCGAAGAGCATGACCGAGCCGAAGGCAAGTTCACCAAGGTCATCTAATGGCACCGGGTTCCAGCCGCCGAACGGTACGATCAGGAACGCGCCGACGATGGTGATTGTGACCGAGGTTGTGGCTGAGATGAAGAGCGATGGAACATCGGGACCGATTTTCTTCGTCGCGATATCGCGCGTGGCCGCGGTGATCACCGAGCCGACGACCAGCAGAGAGGCTGCGGTAAACCCTTCCGCGCCGGGACGGATAATGATCATCACGCCGACAAAGCCGACTGCTATGGCCGACCAGCGCCGCCAGCCGACCTGTTCGCCCAGCAGCAGCGCCGCACCCATGGTAACGGCGAGCGGCAAAGCCTGCAGGATCGCTGATGCATTAGGCAGCGGAATCTTCGACAGGGCATGGATGTAGGTGATCGACGCACCGATCTCGCCTGCCGTGCGGAGCATGAACCAGGGCTGAAGCACCGTCTTCAACGGCCTCAGCGCCTTCATCCGCCAGGCGACGAGCAGGATCAGCACGGAGGTTATCGCGCCACGAATGAACATGATTTGGCCGGTCGTCAGATCGTCCGTCACAAGCTTGACCATGGCATCGTTGATGGTGAAGCTGGCCATGGCGAGCGACATCAGTATCGCGCCCTTGATATTGTCATTGAAGGCCATGCGGCGGGAATCCAGTTCGGTAGGCAGGCTGGTCTATAGACTGCCGCAGGCTGTTTGCACAACTGTCTAATCAACGCGAAACGGGGATTGCAATCGATCAGCGCGCGCTATTTCACAGCAGCCGCGTCGAAGACCACATAGCTTTCCGGCACGCTGGGGTCCGGCTCTTCCTCGCCCGGCGCCTGGAAGGTGGGATCGACCTCGTATTTCTTCAGCACGAAGACGCCCTCGACGAACTGGTATTGCCCCGCCGACCAGGCGTCGCCGATGCCGCGCCACTTGGCCGAGGAGTTCAACACTCTGGTTTCAGGATCATACTCGCTGTTGGTGAGCTGGGTCGTGGTGATGAATCCGGCGACCTTCGGCGGTGCCTTGAGCTTGGAGAAGTTCACGTCCGTGTAATCGAAATCGAGTGTCGGCTCGGCGAAGGTCAGGAGTTCCCAGACGCCGTCGGCATTGCGAGTCAGATAGATCGAATTGAAGTTATAGGCACCCGAGGAGCAGGCAAGCTGGACGAGGGTGAGCTTGTAATCCGGCGAATCCTGGTCCTGTCCCTTGGTGCGATAGCTGAGCGGGAAGACATTGTTGTCGCCATCCGGCGTGCCGTCATCATTGGTCTGGAAATCGCAGGTCTTGCCCATGACCGGCTCGATGAACTTGCGGGCGGCGGCGATGTCGGCGGTATCCGAGGCATCATCGGCAAGGGCGGGCAGGGCGCCTGTGAACAGAATTCCAAGTGCGGCGAGGAATGCGCGCCGCATCAGCCGCCCGTCATGCTCATGTGGCGGGCAACGGCGGGACGGTTATGCTCGCGGTCGATGATGAAATCATGGCCCTTGGGCTTGCGGCTGATCGCCTCGTCGATGGCACTCTTGATGACGGCGTCGTCGTCGGTCGAGCGCAGCAGGTCGCGGAAATCGGCGGCGTCGTTCTGGCCGAGGCACATGTAGAGCGTGCCGGTGCAGGTGAGGCGCACGCGGTTGCAGGTCTCGCAGAAATTATGCGTCATCGGCGTGATGAAGCCGAGCCGGCCGCCGGTTTCCTCGACGGTCACGTAGCGGGCGGGGCCGCCGGTGCGATAGTCATTGTCGGTCAGCGTGAACTGTTCTTCGAGGTCCCGGCGGAGTTCGGACAGCGGCAGGTAGCGATCGGTGCGATCTTCCTCGACCTCGCCCATCGGCATGGTCTCGATCACGGTCATGTCCATGCCACGGCCATGCGCCCAGCGCATGATCTCCGGGATTTCCTGCCCGTTGAAATGCTTGAGCGCCACGGCGTTGAGCTTGACGTGGATGCCGGCCTTCTGCGCGGCATCGATGCCGGCCAGCACCTTGTTCAGGTCGCCCGTGCGGGTGATCTCGCGGAATTTTTGCGCGTCGAGCGTATCGACCGAGACGTTGATGCGCTTGACGCCGTTGTCGGCGAGCTCGTCGGCGAAGCGCGCGAGCTGCGAGCCGTTGGTGGTCAGCGTCAGTTCGTCGAGCACGCCGTGACGCACCTTCTGGCCGAGCGCGCGGACGAGGTACATGATGTTGTGGCGCACAAGCGGCTCGCCGCCGGTGAGCCTGATCTTGCGGACGCCCTTGTCGATGAAGGCGGAACAGAGCCGCTCGAGTTCCTCGAGCGTCAACAGGTCCTTCTTCGGCAGGAAGGTCATGTGCTCGGCCATGCAATAGGTGCAGCGGAAATCGCAGCGATCCGTCACCGAGACGCGCAGATAGCTCACCATGCGCCCGAAGGGGTCGATCATGGGGGCCGGTGTGCCCAATGGCCGGAAATGACCTGAGAAAATATTCATCTATTACTCCCGCACCCCATATCGTGTTGGGTACGCGCTTCCGTCAAGCCTATATAGGGATTTGATAGCGCGGATTGAAGTGAATTTGTCTTGCGGATGCGACAGTGGATCGCTAATGCGCGAGAAAAGGGATGAAATTATGAGCGAAATCTGGCCGACCGAGATCAGGGTTTCCAAGGACCGGCAGCGGCTGACCGTGGCATTCAACGATGGTGCGGCCTATGAGCTGTCGGCGGAGATGCTGCGCGTGCTGTCGCCATCCGCCGAGGTCAAGGGTCATGGACCGGGCCAGGAAGTGACCGTGCCGGGCAAGCGCAATGTCGCGATCCTCAGCGTGCAGCCGACCGGCAATTACGCCATCCGCATCGGCTTCGACGACGGCCACGATACCGGGATATTCACCTGGAACTATCTGCGCGAACTCGGCGAGCGCGGCGGGGAGTTGTTCGGCGAATACGAGGCGAAGCTTGCGGAAAAAGGCATGAGCCGGGATGTGAGTGAACGGCCGCGGTGAGGTCGGTGCTTGACAAGAATTCTTATGAGCCTATCTTTGTATGAAATGGAACGGGACTGCTCGTTCGGCGTCTGGCCTCTGGGACTACCCGGAGGCTTTTCGCTTTCTATGGGAAAATTTTGAGCCCGTATCCTTCGAGCTTCCCACGAGGTCCTCTGCGAAATTTGGGCTCTATCAATTCATAAGCTCGATTGGGTTGATTTGGATCGATGACATGACGGGCGATAGGATATGCGACGAGATCGGCCAACTGGAGACCGGTTGAATTGTGTTTCTTGTCCATGAATCGAATATCGAGATTTGGCATCTTGCCCACTCGGTTCTTGCCATCTGCTATTCGCCGAAACTCCAGTTCGAGTTTCGTGTCCTCAGGCATTCCCCGTTTCTCAACGAGAACGTGAGTAAGTCTGTCGTCCTGATTATTTTCGCGAAGCCAGTATTGCAGACGCTCCATACAAAAACCCAATGCGATCTCGTAAGGGTTCTGAGGATCAACATATCTGTCGATGTGCCTTTGCTTGTTGATGGCGGCGGCGATTATCGTAAAAGGCGCGTCAGCAACAAACATGTTTAGCCGATCAAAGAACTCATTGCGGGTGTTCTCGTTCAAGAGGATATTGAATTCACCACGTCGTTTCCGAATTTCGTAGTTATGGAAAATTACGCAGTCGTGCCCCCAAAAGTGAAATTTTATATTTTGTGAGTGAGGGACGATGCTGGCGCTGTATTCTACTTTTCGAATGACGAGGAAAACCAAAACGAAGACAGGATTTTCGGGATTTATAGGTGCGAGACTGTGGTCACCGCTTTCGTCCACATACACAATGTATTCACTGAATTCAGACATCCGCTACCTCGGTCTGGCGATGTACCTTCAAGTTCGCATCTGACTACCGCGTCGACCTCTGTCTGAGATTGACGCTAGGCTCTTCATTCCGGCCTTCGCGCAGCAACACGTCGACGATCCTCTCCATCTGCTCGGCGACCATCAGGCAGCGCTCCTCGGTCGATGTCGCCATCACCGTGTCGATCAGCGCCGTCTGGATGCTCATCGCCTTTTCCGTGACATCCTTGCCCTGGTCGGTGAGAAACAGCCTGAGCACGCGCTTGTCCTTGCCGTCGCCGCGGCGTTCGATCAGGCCACGCTTTTCCAGATGCGGCAGCAGCATCGACATGTTGGAGCGGCCGACCAGCAGCTTGCGTGCCAATTCCTGCTGGGAAATGCCCTCGCGTTTATAGAGATTGAGCAGGATATCGAGATGCGGCGGCTTGATCTCGAGATGGGCCATGTTGCGCTGCAGGGTCAGCTGCATCAGCTGGCAGGCGCGCGCCACGCCGATCCATGTACGAAAGCGTGGATGATCCCAAGGCAGGGCTTGATTTTTGTTCATAGTTGTACTTTATTGTTCATTGTTGAACTTATGGATCATAGCAATGCAATCTTACCTGCACAAGGTCGCGGGGCAAGCGATCAATCTCACAGGCGTCGTCTCGCCCAGGCTGGCGGGACGCATCGCGTTCAGCCTGTTTTCGAGCACCAGTTCGCCGGAGCCGAAGAACGAAAAGGAGCGCAAGCTGCTCGGCCTGTCGCGCGCGGCGATGCGCGAGGCCGAACTGCTGATGCTGCCGGTGCCGGCGGGCATGGTGGCGACGCACCGTTTTCCGCCGATTGGCGAACCAAGCGGCAAGACCTATCTGGTCGTGCATGGCTGGGGATCGCGCATCGACTATATGCAGGGGCTGATCCGCGGCCTGCGCCAGACCGGCGCGACCGTGGTGGGCCTCGACCTGCCGGGCCATGGCGGCTCCACCGGCCGGCGGCTGACGGTGCCGATCGGGATCGATGCGATCGACGCGGCATGGCGGCAATACGGCCATTTCGATGCTGTGATCGGCCATTCCTTCGGCGGCTTCGTTGCGGCCATGTCCGCGTCCTGTCCAGCCGACTGGCTGACGCGCCATACGCCGGACAAGCTGGTACTGATCGCGGCACCCGTGGCGGCCGAGCATGTGTTCTCGAATTTCTCCGGCGCGATGGGCTTTACCCGCCGGGTGCATACCGCGCTCGATCGCGAGGTCAAGCGCATTGCCGGCCAGCCGATCGCCTTCTTCTCGGCCGGGCGGATGCTGGAATCGGTGCCGCAATTGCCGGTTCTGGTGCTGCATGCGGACGAGGACAAGGAAGTTTCCTCGCGCGCCGCGCGGGCTTATGTCGGCGCTGGCCCGCATGTGAAACTCGAATGGTTGAACGGGCTCGGCCATCGCCGCATCGTCAATTCACCCGCAACGATCGATGCCATCAAGAAATTTCTCGTTTAATCGTCATGAAACGATTGTATAGCGGGCCGTCCGAGATGGAGACGGCTATGCAGAAGATCGAGTCGGTTGCGGAATTGAATGAACTCTACGGCCAGCCCGTGGAGGCGTCGATCATCAAGGTCACGCCGTTCCTGACGCCGGAATACCGGCGCATGATCGAAGCCTCGCCCTTCGTGGCACTGGCGACGGTAGGCCACGAGGGGCTGGATTGTTCACCACGCGGTGACGCCGGCCATGTGCTTTATGTCGAGGATAACAGGACGATCCTGATGCCGGACTGGCGCGGCAACAACCGCGTCGACTCGCTCTCCAACATCGTGCGCGACCCGCGCGTGGCGCTGATGATCCTCATCCCGGGTTCAACATCGACGATGCGTCTCAACGGCCGGGCGGTGGTAGTGATCGATCCCGCGATGACGGAGCGTTTCGATATGGACGGCAAGCATCCGCGATCCGTCATCGTGATCACCATCGACGAAGTCTATGTGCAATGTGCCCGCGCCGTCATCAGAGCGGATCTCTGGAACCCGGACAAGTTCGTAACGGCTGGATCACTGCCGACGGTCGGCCAGATGATGAAGACGATCAAGGACGGTTTCGACGGCGAGACTTACGACCGTGACTGGCCGGACCGCGCTGCCAAGACCATGTGGTAGGGTAGGGCGGAAATCCTTGAGGCCGGGCTGCAAATGGCGTGCTTCTGCGCTTCCGGTGCTCATATACTTAAGTACACTCCGCTCCGGTTCTCGAAGCACACCATTTTCGCTCCGGCCTGAAGGATTTCATTGAGCGTTGCGATTCTGAATAGATTTTGCGTGGTACTCGTCTTTTGTCCAATGGATGGTGGTGGAGGCGGCTATGAAGCAAGTTTTATTGGCTATGGGCGTGGTTTTGTCGTTGGTTTCGTCCTCGGCTGTCCTTGCCAAGGATCTAACCCTCTCCGAAAAGATCGACATCCTCGTCAAAGCCTATCCCGAGACGCTGAACATGGGTTCGGAAAAGGGCGTGGGCTTCATCAGGCACGCGCAGATTCTGGAGGTCGATGATGGCGTGAAGCGCGACCATTTCCAGATGCTCGAAGCTGGCGATATCGAAGACAGTCTCCAGCAGGTCTATCCTGCCGGTGCCTGCGAGACCCGGCCCGACGTGAACTTCGATCCCGGCCGCATCCGCTCCGAAAAGCTGATGACGCTGATGTATGGCGGCTCGAAAAAGGAAGTCGCGCGCAACCTCGTTCCGGTGAAATGGTTCGGCGAGACGTTGCAGGTGACGTCGATCAACGGTGTCAATACGGCGCTGGAAGCGGTGCGCGACGAACTGGTTCCCCGCTCGGATTTGCGGAAATATCTCGCGCCCTCGGCAGGCGTGTTCAACTTCCGCAAGGTGGCGGGCCAGAAGAATCTCTCCGTGCATAGTTTCGGCGCGGCGATCGATCTCAACACCAAATTCGCCGACTACTGGGTCTGGTCGAGGGGCAAGCCGGGCAATGTGCCGGTCTACAAGAACAAGTTTCCGATGGAAATCGTGGCGATCTTCGAAAAACACGGTTTCATCTGGGGCGGGCGCTGGTATCACTATGACACGATGCATTTCGAATACCGGCCGGAACTCCTTGAAATCGCGAAACGCGCGGGGGTCTCGGCCTGCAAGTGACAGGTTGATCCCATGAAGAAGCTCTATATCGCCGGCCCGGAAGTTTTTCTCGTCAATGCCCGCGAACAGATGGACCGCAAGGCGGCACTTGTCCGGCAATACGGCTTCGAGCCGCTGTGTCCCGGCGATCTCGATATCCCCGCGCAAAAGACCAAGAAGGCGTTCGGCCTGGCGATATCAAAGGTCAACGAGGGCATGATGAACGCCGCCGACGGCGTGATCGCCAATCTCACGCCGTTCCGGGGCCAGTGGGCCGATGTCGGCACGGTGTTCGAGCTCGGCTATATGTGCGCCTTGGGCAAGATGGTCGCTGCCTATACCAATGTCGCCAGCGACCATTACCAGCGCACGCTCGATTTCTACGACAACCAGATCACCGAGGATGCCAAGGGCTACAGGCGCGGGCCGGACGGGCTGTCGCTCGAGGATTTCGAGATGACCGACAACCTGATGCTGGACGGTGGCGTGGAACGCCGGGGCGGGATCGTGGCGGTGCATGCGGCTGCGGCGGATGAGATGTACACGGATCTCACCGCGTTCGAGGAATGCCTGAAGTTCCTTGCGGAAAGACGGGACGAGCGCGATGAGGGCATGCGGCCGGAAGAACTGGATGCCAGCAACGACGATTGAGGGACATATTGTTGTCGAGACGCTCGTATGCTAATGTCATACGAACAGGAGGCAATTATGTCCAGCCCAATGCAACCGGTCAGCGTAAGATTGACCCCGGAAGAGCGCGAGCTTGTTAAAAACGCCGCCCTCGAATCTCGTACCAACCTTAGCGATTTCATTCGCCGGCGCGCGGTTGAAGCCGCCGAGATTGAGCTGACGGAACGACGGATCGTCACCATTCCCGTCGAGGAATGGGAAAAGTTCGAGGCTTGGGCCGACGAGGAGCCCAAAAAGATTCCCGCGTTGCAAAGGCTCGCTAGGTCGCGTCCGGAATGGCAGAGTTGATACGGCCCCGGTCGCTTCTCGAAACCGATGACCGCGATGCGTTCGATTGTGGCCGAGACTCGATGAACAATTGGTTGCGGCGAAACGGATGGCGCAATCATGTCACCGGGATGTCTAGGGTCAGCGTCGTCGCACAACATGAGTCGCGGACGATTGTCGGTTACGTGACATTGAGCGCCGCCCAAATAGAGCGAGCGCATCTCCCTAAAGCCGACCAGCGAAACCGGCCGGACCCGGTGCCGATGGCCCTACTTGGGCAACTCGCCATTGATGTTCGCTTTCAAAGGCAGGGCCACGCTGCATCGTTGATGCTGCACGCTCTTCGGACAGTTGTGCGATTTTCGCGGGAGATCGGCTGCTTTGGCGTTATGACACATCCTCTTGATGAGAACGTTAGGCAATTTTATCAAGGCTTTGGATTTGTCGATCTTCCAGGAGACCCCAGACGAAGTATGATCGTGCGTGTGAAGGACTTGGAGTTCAACGACCTTGGCTGAACATAAATACGAAGGTAGTACACAATAGAAAAGCCGGCGCGGGGCCGGCTTTTTGATGTCTGAAATCTTATTCAATCACTCCTGGATGATCACCCGGGTGCCGATCTTGACGTGGGCGTAGAGGTGCTCGACGTCTTCGTTGGCCATCCGGAAGCAGCCGGAGGATGCAGCCTTGCCGATCGAGTTCGGCTGGTTGGTGCCGTGGATGCGGTACTGCGAGGAGCCGAGATACATGGCGCGGGCGCCGAGCGGATTTTCGATGCCGCCTTCCATCTTGGCAGGCAGGATATGGCCCTTCTTGGCTTCGCGGACGCGCATTTCTTCCGGCGGAGTCCAGGTCGGCCATTCGGTCTTGGCGGTCACGACTTCTTCGCCGGTCCAGCCGAAGCCTTCCTTGCCGATGGCAATGCCGTATTTCATGGCGACGCCCTTGGAAATGACGTGGTAGAGGCGGCGCTCGGAATTGTCGATGATGATCGTGCCGACCGGGACCGACTTTGCGAACTTGACGAGCTTGCGGGCGATCGGCGAGGTGTTGACCGTCTTCTTCCTTTTGGCAACCGGCTTGTCATCCGAGAGAACCGACATCCAGCCGATCTGGTCGGAAAGGGCGGCGACTTCGATCTGCTTTTCCGGGTTGTTCTTGAAGAGGAAGCCGGCATTGGCCGGGGCTACGAGCATCATTGTTGCGAAGGCTGCCGCTGCGAGTGCGATCATCTTTTTCATGCCAGTCTCTCCGTTCGCTGTGGGAGAGGGGCCGTGTTTGCCCTGGCCGCGCCTCATCCCGTTGTCCATGACGTGGTTTTAGAACTCGCAAGGGGGGCGCGCTGTTTCTTCGGTAACATGGTAAATATTTAAGGAACTTATTTACTTCTAACGACGTAGGGAGGCCGCAATGGACCTCCCATATTATTGATATTGCTATGTTTCGAGATCGGCGTCGGTTAACGCCGGGGCCGTGTTCAGGGCTGCTGATCGAAGGCTGCCTTGCCGGTCTCCGGCCCGATCTCCTGTTCCGCGAGAGATTCGCCGAGCTTGCGGATGCATTCGCCCCAGCCCTCGGCATTGGCGTCGCGGCGGGCGGCGTCGTCGAAACCCGACTGCCTGAAGGTCATGAGCGTACCCTCGCCATCTTCCGCGAGTGTGACAGCGACGAGCGTTTCAGGGCCGGCGTTCTCGCCATCCTGTTGGGTGAGCGTGAAGACGAGTCGAGAGGGTGGAACGATCTCGCGGAAGGAGCCGAATTCGAAATAGGTCCAGCCGGTATCGCGGCGAAAATCGACCCGCCATGCGCCGCCCGGGCGGACGTCGAGCGTGGCGGCCGTGACCTTGAACGTATCGGCAGCGAACCAGCGGCTGACGAGATCAGGCTCGATCCAGTTCTTGAAGACGAGGGAAGGCGGTGCATCGAAATACTGTTCGATGACGATGTCGCGGACGGCGGTTACAGTCTCATGATGGTTCATTGTCTTGCTCCTGCTGCTTTTCAAGTTCTACGGAGAGCCGCGCGAAGCGGCCGGTCCAGAGACGGCGGTAGGATTGGAGCCACAGGTCGATATCGACCAGCGGTTCGATGCGGATGTGGCTCGGGCGCTTCTGGGCGTCACGGCTCCTGGTGACGAGGCCGGCACTTTCCAGCACGGCGACATGCTTGGAGATTGCCCTGGTGGTCAGGTCGAACGGTTCGGCCAGTTCCCCGATCGACGCGTCGCCCCTGGAGAGACGATCGAGGAGCGCCCTGCGCGTGGGGTCGGCAAGGGCGGCGAAAGTGGCACTCAACTGATCAATCATTTAGGAACCCATCAGTTCTGGAACTGAATGGTTCTATAATGGATGAAACGCCAGGAGTCAACGCAACAAAAAAGCCGGCGCGATGGCCGGCTTTCATATCGATGAATGCGGAAGGTTATTTCCGGTAGAGGAGCCAGGTCTTGGATGGCTCCTTCTTCATGCCGTCCTCGAAGATCAGCGTGCGGTTGCGGCCGTTGGTCTTGGCGCAATAGAGCGCGATGTCGGTCTTGTGATAGAGGTCCTGCGGGTCTTCCGTCTGGCCGGCCATGCACAGGCCCATCGAGATGGTGACCGGGCCATAATCGACGCCCGTCTTCGAATTCTTGAACGGCGTATGTTCGAGCGCCCGGCGCACGCGCTCGGCGATCAGATGCGCTTCCTCCGGCGTGGTCAGGTCGAGTACGATGGCGAATTCCTCGCCGCCGGTGCGCGCGACGAAGACATCCTTGCGGACATTGGCCTTGATGACATTGGCTACGGTGGCGAGGATCTTGTCGCCGACCGGGTGGCCGTAGGTGTCGTTGATCTTCTTGAAATGGTCGATGTCGCAGATGACAAGCGCCGTGGTGGTGCGTCCGCGCTGGCTGTCATAGATGGAAGCGAGACGGTCATCGAAGGCGCGGCGGTTAAAGAGCCGGGTCAGCGAGTCGGTATTGGCGATACGCTTGTACTCGTCGAGCTCTTTCTTGATGTCTTCCATCTCGCGGGACTTGGCTTCGACGCCTTCGACGGTGACACGGCCCTGCGCCATCGTCGTGCCGGTGGCTTCAGACAGCACGCTGATCGCGTTGCGCAGGAGATCGGTGCTTGCGGCGCTCTTCGAGGTGATGCGGGAATGGGTCTCTTCGAGAAGGCGATTGTAGCTTTCGAGCGAGGTCTGCTCCTCCTTGAGCAGCGTGAGCAGTCCTTCAAGCTCGTTCGCGATCTTGCCATGGGCGCCCTGGACGCCGTCTGCCTGATGGACGCCGAAATACTGCGCCCCGACGGCGTCGAGTTCCTCCTGGGTCGCGCGTGCGCCCAGTGCCGCCAGTTCCTTGGTGAGCTTGGGGTTGGAGCCGATATAGGCTTCGTAGAAGAGCTCGTAGTTCCGCGGAATCGGTGCGACACCCATCTGGCGCATTGCGAACGATACCTGCGCGGCGATATCCGGCACCTGCACCCTCGGCTGCGCCACGCTCATCTGCCAACTCCTGAAACCCGTGATTACTGGATTTGTTCTAGACCTCAAGTGTTGGGAATCGGTTAACCTGGCGTATGGAAGATCCCGAAAATACTAGGTAAATACTGCTCTTGTCCCCGATAACGTCAAGTCTTGAGCGATTGTTGGTGGCCGCCGAATAAAGGAGAGAAAAATGCGGAAATTGATACTGGCTTGTTTTGCCATCGGCGCCGTCGGTGTCGCGACGTCCGGAGAGGCGCTTGCCTGG
The DNA here is from genome assembly GCF_964254105.1 of Rhizobium sp. LjRoot254. Taxonomy (NCBI): domain Bacteria; kingdom Pseudomonadati; phylum Pseudomonadota; class Alphaproteobacteria; order Hyphomicrobiales; family Rhizobiaceae; genus Rhizobium; species Rhizobium sp. LjRoot254. The sequence continues at coordinate 1,711,906 of NZ_CAXUSM020000001.1, forward strand.
GGCTGCGTTGCCGTCGATAGCCAGGGCGCCTATGGCTACAGCAATGACTGGCCGAGCGAACAGGATGCCGAACTGACGGCCCTGAAGCAGTGCGACAAGTATACCAAGACCAATGATTGCCAGACCGAGTCCTGCGATCATGATGCAGGGGGGTGAGTGCTTAGACTAGCGGGCCTATTTCGGCCCGATCATGTCTTCCGGCCGGACGACCGCATCATACTGTTCCGAAGTCACCAGCCCGCTCGCCAGCGCCTCTTCCTTCAGTGTCGTGCCGTTCTTGTGCGCGGTCTTGGCGATCTTGGCAGCATTGTCGTAGCCGATTGTCGGGGCGAGCGCGGTGACCAGCATCAGCGAGCGGTCGAGGCCGGCCTTGATATTGTCCTCGCGCGGCTCGATGCCGGTGACGCAATTGTCGGTGAAGGAGCGGGCGGCGTCGCCGAGAAGCTGGACCGACTGCAGGAAATTATACGCCATGACGGGATTATAGACGTTGAGTTCGAAATGGCCCTGGCTGCCGGCGAAGGTGATGGCGGCATTGTTGCCGAAGATATGGACACAGACTTGGGTCAGTGCCTCGCACTGGGTGGGGTTGACCTTGCCGGGCATGATCGAGGACCCAGGCTCATTTTCCGGCAGCGACAATTCGCCGAGGCCCGCGCGCGGCCCGGAGCCAAGGAACCGGATGTCGTTGGCGATCTTGAACAGGGCTGCGGCGGCGGTGTTGATCGCGCCGTGGGAGAAGACCATCGCGTCATGTGCGGCGAGCGCCTCGAACTTGTTGGGCGCCGTGACGAAGGGCATGCCGGTGATCTTGCTGATTTCCCCCGCGACCTTTTCGGCAAATCCAATCGGCGCGTTGAGGCCGGTGCCGACGGCTGTGCCGCCCTGGGCGAGTTCCAAGAGGCCTGGCATCGTATCGCCTATCCGCTTGATCGCCGAATGGACCTGGGCGGCATAGCCGCCGAATTCCTGGCCGAGCGTGAGCGGCGTGGCATCCTGCGTGTGGGTGCGGCCGATCTTGATGATGTGCGCGAAGGCCTTGGCCTTGGCGTCGAGTGCCTTGTGGAGGTGATTGAGCGCCGGAATCAAGTGGTGTGAGATCTGTTCCGCGCAGGCGATGTGCATGGCGGTCGGATAGGTGTCGTTCGACGACTGGCTCATATTGACGTGATCATTGGGGTGGACGGGCTTCTTCGAGCCCATCGTGCCGCCGAGCATCTCGATCGCCCGGTTGGAGATCACTTCATTGGCATTCATGTTGGACTGCGTGCCCGAGCCGGTCTGCCAGACGACGAGCGGGAAATGGGCGTTGAGCTTGCCGTCGATGACTTCCTGTGCGGCGGCGACGATGGTCTCGCCGAGGCTTGCATCGAGCTGGCCGAGCGCCATGTTGGTGCGGGCCGCTGCTTGCTTGACGATACCGAGTGCTCGGACGATCGAGGCTGGCTGCTTCTCCCAACCGATCTTGAAGTTGCCGAGCGAGCGTTCAGCCTGCGCGCCCCAATATTTGTCGTTCTCCACTTCGATCGGGCCGAACGTATCGGTTTCGGTGCGCTTGCTCACTGCCGGTCTCCATTCCTCGATGCCTTGATGCCAGCTATTTAGGCCGAGCGCGCAGGTTTGGAAATAGCGAAAAGCGGATTTCAGTATCGGTTTGTCCAGGAGCACCATACCCTCATTTCCACGGGAGAGATTGGGCAAATCGAATCCGGACAATCCTCCGTTTAGGTGATGGCGGTCATTTTTGTCTGGCCGCGGCACCTCACCCGACGTGCCATTTTCGTCACATGAAGCGGGTTTTGCTCCGGCGCACCATGCCGCCCGGGCCGCAGACACATCCACGCGCAATAAATATTTTAATAAACATTTAAGGATATCATAGTGTTGTGGCTGTCATGCTGGAGGTCTCGCCAGATTCCCGTCACAAAGATGTGACCCCTTGAATGAACTGGCCGAGTCATCCGTTTTCTTTTCAACCGGTGTGCAATCAGATAAGGATGAGCGCACTTGAACATGGGTGAGGGCGGCGAAGCGCCGGGATCGATTTACAGATGAAAATATTGAAGAATGCGGCCATCGCGGCGCTGACGATTTCCTGCGCAATCACATTCGGCGCACCAGCAGCCCATTCCGCAACGCTGCTCGATTTCCTGCAGGGAAAGAAGACCAGCAACGAGCGCAAGAGGCCGTCGCACAGCATTTTCGGCAGTTCGCTGGACGATGACGACGATTACGGCGCTTTTCCCGATCCCGCCAGGCCGGCAAAGGCATTGCCCAAGGTCTCTGCGCCCAAGTATTTCACCTACAAGGCTGATGCGCTCCGGTTTGTCGCGGTGGCGAAATTCGCGCCGACCATGGAAACAGCCGCGGCTGATCCCGTTGCCGATCCCAACCAGACCGGATCTATCCAGACCCCGAATATTATCCAGCAGGTCGATTTCGCCCAGAACCCGCGCGCCCACATGACCGACGTGCGCGTCAAGGCACCCGCCGATGTGGCTGCTGCGATCGAAAAATTCTATTCGTCCAATGACGGTTTGCTGTGGGTCGATGCCAATGGCGTGACCGACAAGGCGCGCGCGGCGCTGAAGGCCCTCGAAGGTGTCGACGGCGTTGGCCTCGATCCCTCGGAATACAAGGTCATGGACCCGACCGATACGGTTTCGGCTGTCGATGAGGTGACCCGTCAGCGCCTGCTGATGCAATTCGAGATTGAATTGTCCGCCGCTGTCCTCACCTACACGCAGGACACCGTTCGTGGCCGTATCGATCCCAACCGGATCGCGGAATATTACGATTTCAAGCGCAAGACGGTCAATCTCGATGGCGCACTCAACGTCATCCGCGCCAGCGGCGACATCGCGGCCTATCTCGAAAGCCGCACGCCGATGAGCCCTGAGTTCGCGGCGCTGCAGGCCGAACTGATCAAGCTCAAGGCAGCCGACGGCACCGAGGAAGCCCGTGTGGAAATCGCGCCGGGCACGCTGCTCAAGCCGGGCCAGACCAATGAAGAACTCGCAAACGTGATCGCTGCGATCCGCATCCGTGGCTCCGATACGCTGAAGGTCGATCATTCGCTGACGCTGGCGTCCTATCAGGATACGCCCGAATACACGCCTGAACTGGTCGATGTCGTCAAGGCATTCCAGGTCGAAAGCGGCCTGAAGGGTGACGGCGTGATTGGTGCGGGCACGATCCGCAAGCTGATGGGCGGCGATACCGGCGGCTCCAAGATCGAGAAGATCAAGGTGGCGATGGAACAGCTGCGGTGGCTTCCTGGGGATCTCGGCTCGCGCTATGTGTTCATCAACCAGCCGGCCTTCACCGCCTATTATCACAACAATAACAAGGAAGAATTCAACATGCGTGTGGTTGTCGGCTCGCCGCGCAACCAGACCTTCTTCTTCCAGGATGAGATCGAACTCGTCGAGTTCAACCCCTATTGGGGCGTGCCGCGGTCGATTATCGTCAACGAGATGCTGCCGGAACTGCGTGCCGACCCATCCTATCTCGACCGACAGGGCTATGAGACATCGATCAATGGCCAGCAGGTCTCCTCGTCCGACATCGACTGGAATTCGACCGACTCGGTCGACGTCCGCCAGCCGCCGGGCCGTGGCAATGCGCTTGGCCAGCTGAAGATCATGTTCCCGAATTCGCATGCCATCTACATGCATGACACGCCGCAGAAGAAGTTCTTCGAGCGCGACATGCGGGCGCTCAGCCACGGCTGTGTGCGTCTCTCCGATCCGAAGAAGATGGCTGCGGCAGTGATGGGTATTTCCGTCGAGGAAATCGACGCCGAGATCGCCACCGGCCAGAACCATCAGGTCAAGGTGCCGGAGAAATTCCCGGTCTATGTCGCCTATTTCACCGCTTTCCCCAACAAGGATGGCGTGGTGGAATATTTCGACGACGTCTACAGCCGCGATGCGGCCATGGACAAGGCATTCAAGGCGACCTCCAAAGCGCGCGCTGCCGAAGGCTGAGCTTTCTCTGCGCCTGACGATATTCGCGAAGGCCCCGCAAGTTCATCTTGTGGGGCCTTTTGCTTTTCAAATCTCGTGCCGGTATCGCAGTCAACAAAAGATAGCCTTTTGGCTTTCTTTTGTTGACTCTCCGGCTCGATCGCATTAGGTAGCTTTATGGCTACCTTTCAAACCCAACTTCCCGCGATCTTTGGCGCACTTGCCGATCCAACACGATTGGCCGTGGTCGAACAGCTCGTATCCGGACCGGCATCGGTGTCCGAACTCGCCCAGCCTTTCCGAATGGCGGCACCGTCTTTTCTCAAGCATCTCAAGGTGTTGGAGGATGCCGGTGTGATCGCGAGCGAAAAGCGCGGCAGGGTGCGGACCGTGCGGCTGGCACCCGATGCGCTCGCCTGGGTCGAAATATGGGTGAAGCGGCATCGCCAGCTTTGGGAGCGCCGGCTGGATGATCTTGGAACCTTCCTAAACGAGGAGAATGAGAAATGACCGATATTTACAGCCACGACAGCTACACGATCGAGCGCGTCTACCCCAACTGCGTGGCGCATGTCTGGTCCGCCTGGAGCATTCCCGAAAAGAAGGCGAAATGGTTTGGCGGCGGCACCGCGGACATGGATTTCCGGATCGGGGGCAGCGAGCGCAAGAGTTTTCGCAACGAGATGGGCGAGCACACCAACGAGACCCGCTATTTCGAGATCCGCGACGAGGCGCTTATCGTGCTCGGTTATTCCATGGCGATGAACGGGCGGGTGCACACCGTCTCGCTCACCACGATCGCCTTCACGGACGAGAATGGTGGAACGCGGCTGCGCTATACCGAGCAGATGTGCGTCTTGCCACCCAGCGACGGTGCCAAGGGCCGCAGCCATGGATGGGGTGTGCTGCTCGATAGCCTGGGCAGCTATCTCGAGGAAGATACCATCGCAAATGCCGGCGCCATGCGCGCCTGACGATCTCAGGCGCTTCGGGACGCGTGTTGCCGATCTGTCAGAAGTGACCTCACCAGTTCCGGCGTCAATTCGTCGAAATGCTCGATCATCACCGTCGGATCGAGCGTCTGGATCGGCACGTCGGAATAACCGAAGGGTACGCCGATCGAGGGTACGCCGGCATTGACCGCGACTTTCAGGTCATTGAGGCTGTCGCCGACCATGACCGTGCGCCGGATATCGCCGCCGGCAAGGCGGACGGTTCCGACGAGGTGCTCGGCATCAGGCTTACGCACGGCAAACGTATCGCCGCCGGTGATCGCGGCGAAATAGGCCGACATGCCGAGGCCTTCGACCAGTGGCCGGGCAAGGCTCTCCATCTTATTGGTGCAGACGGCGAGGATCATGCCTGCCGCCCTGAGCCTGTCGAGAGCATCGAGCAGCCCCGGATAAGGACGGCTCTTGCCGGGCATTTCGGCGAGATAATGCTCGACGAAACGGTCGATCATCGCGGGCATCTCGGCCTCGTCGAGCGGGTGGCCTCTGAGACGGAACGACCGCTCGATCATGGCACGCGCACCATGTCCGACGAGATGGGTGAGATCCTCGTAGGTCACCGGCGCCAAGTCCTTGGCCAATATCGTATGGTTGAGGCTCGAGACGAGATCGGCGGCGGTATCGACGAGGGTGCCGTCGAGGTCGAAAACGACTGTGGGGGCGGACAAGGCGATCTCCAGATTCTGATTGCAATCCGCGTAAATGACGTGGTCTGGCTTGGCAATCGCCACATCTTCGAAATTCCGCCATTTCCTTCAAATAGCACTTTTGTTTACTCTGAACCGCGTGTAGATACGTCAACCATTCGAAACAGCGGGGGAAGCTGGTGCATGGACGCCCGGCAAATGAAAATCGAGGCGGCGGCCGAGGCGCTGAAAAATGTCGAAAACGGCATGCGCCTGGGCATAGGCACCGGCTCGACGGCCGAGGAATTCGTCCGGCTGCTGGCGGAGAAGGTCGCCGAAGGCATGTCCGTTCGCGGCGTTCCGACCTCGGAACGTACCGCGCGGCTTTGTCTCGAACTCGGCGTGCCGCTGAACTCGCTCGATGAATTGCCGGAACTGGACCTGACGATAGACGGCGCCGACGAAATCGATCCCAAACTGCGACTGATCAAGGGTGCCGGTGGCGCGCTTTTGCGCGAGAAGATCGTTGCAGCCGCGTCGCGCCGCATGATCGTCATCGCAGACGAGAGCAAGGTGGTAGAAACCCTTGGTGCTGGCGCGTATCCGCTGCCGATCGAGGTCAACCCCTTCGGCTTGGCGGCGACCCGGATCGCGGTGGAAAGACTGGCGGAACGGTCGGGCCTAGCGGGAGATATCATCCAGCGGGCGACCAATGGCACGCCTTTCAGGACCGACGGCGGGCATTTTATACTCGATGCTTTTTTTGGCCTCATTCCTGATGCAGAGGCATTGGCAAACGGCCTCAATACCATCCCCGGCGTGGTTGAACACGGGCTCTTCATTAACCTGGCTTCCCTTGCGATCATTGCCGGACCGGCAGGCTTGCGGACGCTGGAAGCGTAAGACGATTTAGGAGACGGATATCCATGATGAAACTATCACAGCTCGGCAAGCTTACGGCAGCGGCGATCATTGTTGCAGCTCTTGGTGCGACGGCCGTGCGCGCGGCCGATGACGTGACCCCCGAACAGCTCAAGGCGGCACGTGCGACGATCGCAGCAGTCGGCGCCACGACCAAGTTCGACGTCATCCTTCCCACCATTGCCGAACAGCTCAAGCAGCAGCTGATCCAGGCGACGCCGAATTTCGAGCCTGTCATTAACGAGGTGGTTGATGCCAAGGCGATCGAATTCGCCAAGCGCCGCACCGATCTCGAAAACGAAGCGGCAAAGGTTTATGCGACGAGCTTCACCCTTGAGGAATTGAACGCGATCACCGCCTTCTACACCTCGCCGGCCGGCAAGAAGCTGATCGCCAATGGGCCGATTGCGCTGCGTGAAATGAACAAGGCCGCCGACATCTGGGCGACCGGCGTCTCGCGCGACCTGACCAAGTCCGCCAGCGAAGCGATCGAAGCCAAGCTCGCCGAGGCGAACAAGACGGCTCCGCAACAGTAAGGCCTGCCTTGCAAAGAGAACATGAAGCCCGCCGCCCGGCGGGCTTTTCTTTTGGGCCGCCGTTCCATATCTACAGATGAACAGATTCAGCAGGTGTTTCCATGTCATCATTCGATTTTGATCTCTTCGTCATCGGCGGCGGTTCCGGCGGCGTGAGGGCAGGGCGTGTCACTGCCTCGCTTGGTAAGAAGGTCGGCGTGGCCGAGGAATACCGTTTCGGCGGCACCTGCGTGATCCGCGGCTGCGTGCCGAAGAAGCTTTTCGTCTATGCCTCGCAATATCGAGAGCATTTCGAGGATGCCGCGGGTTTCGGTTGGTCCGTCGGCGAAAGCACGTTCAACTGGGAAAAGCTGATCGAAGCGAAGGACCGCGAAGTGGGGCGCCTGGAAGGCCTCTACCGCTTGGGGCTCGAGAACAACAAGGCCACGATCTTCGACAGCCGGGCCGAACTGGTCGATGCCCATACGGTGAAGATCGTCAAGACGGGCCAGACCGTGACCGCTGAGCGGATCGTCATCGCGACCGGAGGTTCACCCGGCATGCCGGAGACGCTTGCAGGCCATCAATATGGCATTTCCTCGAACGAAGCGTTCCATCTCAAGGAATTGCCTAAGGCGATCGCCATTGCCGGGGGTGGCTACATCGCCGTCGAATTTGCCAACATCTTTCACGGCCTCGGTGTCGATACGACGCTGATTTATCGCGGCATGGAGATACTCTCGCGGTTCGATGGTGATCTACGGCGAGGGCTGCACAAGGCTATGGAGAAGAAAGGCATCCGCATCATTCTCGAGGATGTCTTTGAGAAAATCGAGAAACGCGGCGATGGCCGGCTTGCCGGGACGACGCTGAAGGGCGAGACCCTCCTCGCAGACCAGATCATGTTCGCGATCGGCCGCCGCCCCAATACGGCCAATCTCGGCCTCGACAGGGCAGGCGTCGAACTCGACGAGAAGGGCGCGATCAAGGTCGATCTTTATTCGCGCACCAATGTGCCCAACATTTTTGCCCTGGGCGACGTCACCGACCGGGTGCAACTCACGCCGGTGGCGATCCATGAGGCAATGTGCTTCATCGAAACGGAGTACAGGAACAATCCGACCTCGCCCGACCACGAGCTGATCCCGACGGCCGTGTTCTCGCAGCCGGAGATCGGCACGGTAGGGATGAGCGAGGAAGCCGCGGCGAAGAAATTCCCGGAGATCGAAGTCTACCGCGCCGAATTCCGCCCGATGAAGGCGACGCTTTCGGGCCGGGTGGAGAAGATGATCATGAAGCTCTTGGTCAATGCCGCCGACCGCAAGGTCGTCGGTGCCCATATCCTCGGCCACGACGCCGGCGAGATGGCCCAGCTTCTCGGCATCACGCTGAAGGCCGGCTGCACCAAGGATGATTTCGACCGGACCATGGCGGTGCATCCGACGGCGTCGGAGGAACTGGTAACGATGTATGCGCCGAGCTATCGTATCCGCAATGGCGAGCGGGTCTGAGGTGAGAATATGAAGGCGACATTCCGCGGCGTCTTCCTGACCTCCGACCAGCCCGAAAAGACGGCGGGCTTTTACCGCGATGTCGCGGGCCTGGCGCTGGAGATTGTCGGCGAGGGTGGGCTTTATGTCTACTGGCGGCTCGATGCCGATGGCATGCAGATCGCCATCCACGACGCCAATGCCTTTGCCGATTACAGCCATCCGGCTCTTGCTGGCTCCAACCTGACGCATCTCTATTTCAAGATCGCGGACCTGCGGGCTTTCCTCGCGCATCTCGACGTGCTCGGTCTTCAGCCATATGCGATCGACGATGTCGTGGTGACGGTCATCGATCCCGATGGACGCAAGGTTCTGTTCGGCACTGCTTAATCTACGCCCGCGAAGCATCTCTCATTTCGCTTGAGGATGTCGGCGAGCCTGTCGATCACGGTGCGGACCTCGACCCGATGACGATCGTCGTCGTTGGCAACGATCCAGAGGTCGTGGTCCAGTTCGCTGATGATCTCATCTTCGCGCACCAGTTCGGGATCCGCATCGCCGACGAAGACCGGCATGACGCCACGGCCTGCGCCCTGACGCACCAGGCGGTGATACAGATCGTGTCCGGAGGTCCAGGTGTAGATCTGCGATTCCCGGTTCTGGAACACCCACTTCTCCGCCGGCGTGAACGAGATGTCGGTGCTCATGGAAATCCAGCGGATGTCGTTGCCTTCAAACAGACTGACCGCGCGATAGGCCGCGTAGCGCACGCCGACCGAGCGCTGGACCGCAACGTTCCCGGTTTCCGGCCGATCCCGGACGAGCGCAACGTCGGCCTCGCGGAATGTGAGGTCGAGCCCTGGGCGCGCCGCCTTGCAGCAGATCCGATAGGCGTCATCATGCGTGCGAACTTCGCCGACGTGATCGGCCACGAAGCCTGCGATCCACGGATCGCTGGCGATGGAGACAATCGGCTGGGTGAATGCGCCCCGGTGCCAGTCGGCGATGTTCTCGGCCGCCTTCTGCATGCTCTTCACATGCTCCAGCAAGATCTCTCCATCATGCGCCAGCCGATAGCCCTGCTGGCTACGGACGAAAAGGGCGCGGCCCAATCCACGCTCGAGCGCGAACATGCGCCGGCCGATCGTCGGTGCGCTGAGGCCGGTGCGCAGCGATGCGCCGCTGAGGCCGCCTTCGCCGGCGACATGCAGGAAAAGCTTCAGGTCATCCCAGGCTGAATCGGTCATCCGGTTTCTCCATTCTCGACAAGAATATCTGTATTGCCGCGAGAAGAGTCGATGGTTGCGGGTCTTGCACCGATGAAACACACCTTTCATTCATGCGTCTACAACGCGGAATGGCTTAACATTACCTCAGCATCATCTCAGAAACGGAGTGATGTCATGGACACGCAATGGAGCACGATCTGGCAGTATTCGAATGCAGTGGGCAAGAAGACCAAGCGCGGCGCGTTTGCCGATCCGCTGGACGGTTCTGAATGGGAAGGCTTGGTCTGGGCGCCTGTGCTCGCGGCGTCAGTTGCCCGCCGGATAGCCAATTTCTGGACCGGTTTCCCGATTCGGCGCAGGGCCCATGGATCCGTCAAGGCTGCGCCCGATCACGGTATTTGTATTTCGTAAATTTCCTGTTATATTAGCAATTGTGAATACCGATCTGCATTGATTTCAAGCTGGCATAGGAGGTGCGTGCTTGAGGTTTGGTGTCGGTGCGTGCGTTTTGATCCCGGGAGGAGAGACCATGATCACGCAGACAAACACAAAGACGACAGCCGGCCCTGACGGCTGGATTGGCATTGACGATCGCGATCTCAATACACAACGAGGTGGCGGTGGTTTCCTGGCGCTTCTGCTGTTTCCGCTGATTGCGTTTTCGGCACTGGCGTTTGCGGCCGCCGAGCTTGCGAAATAACAGCAAGCAGGTCGCGTTACCGTCCGCCACGAAGCTATGAAATCCGGCGTTCCCCTGGGCACGCCGGATTTCTTGCGAATGGCGCACAATGGCGTCATTGGCGCCGCCAAGCGCTTTGCATTTTACCGATGAATGTATATATAGCCGCCAACCCCGCGAGACAGCTGGGCACTGAGAACACGACCATTGACGAAACAGGTGAGTAAGATGGCACAGAATTGGAACCCGACAAGCTGGAGGCAAAAGCCCATTCAGCAGGTTCCGGACTATCCGGACATGGCTGCACTCGAAGCCACGGAAGCCACCCTTGCCAAGTATCCGCCGCTGGTTTTTGCAGGCGAGGCGCGGCGTCTGAAGGCCTCTCTCGCCAAGGTTTCCGAAGGTCAGGGCTTCCTGCTCCAGGGCGGCGATTGTGCCGAGAGCTTCGCCGAACATGGCGCCGATACGATCCGCGACTTCTTCCGCGCCTTCCTGCAGATGGCCGTGGTGCTGACATTCGGCGCCCAGCAGCCGGTGGTGAAGGTTGGCCGCATCGCCGGCCAGTTCGCCAAGCCGCGTTCATCCGGTATCGAGAAGAAGGGCGACGTCGAGCTTCCGAGCTATCGCGGCGACATCATCAACGGCATCGAATTCACGCCGGAGGCGCGCATTCCCGATCCGGAGCGGCAGATCATGGCCTACCGCCAGTCCGCCGCGACACTCAACCTGCTGCGCGCTTTCGCAGCGGGCGGTTATGCCAATCTGGATAACGTGCACAGGTGGATGCTCGGCTTCGTCAAGGACAGCCCGCAGGGCGAGCAGTACAAGAAGCTCGCCGACCGGATTTCCGAGACCATGGATTTCATGGGCGCGATCGGTATCACGTCGGAGAACAATCCGTCGCTGCGCGAGACAGATTTCTTCACCAGCCACGAGGCGCTGCTGCTCGGCTATGAGCAGGCATTCACCCGCGTCGACTCGACCTCGGGCGACTGGTATGCGACCTCGGGCCACATGATCTGGATCGGCGACCGCACCCGCCAGCCGGACCACGCCCATGTCGAATATTGCCGCGGCATCAAGAACCCACTCGGCCTGAAATGCGGCCCGTCGCTTACCGCCGACGGCCTTCTCGAGCTGATCGACATCCTGAACCCAGCCAACGAAGCTGGCCGGCTGACGCTGATCTGCCGCTTCGGCCATGACAAGGTCGCCGAGCACCTGCCGCGCCTGATCCGCGCCGTAGAGCGCGAGGGCCGCAAGGTCGTCTGGTCTTGCGACCCGATGCATGGCAACACGATCACGCTCAACAACTACAAGACCCGGCCGTTCGACCGGATCCTGACCGAGGTCGAGAACTTCTTCGCGATCCACCATTCCGAGGGTTCTCATCCCGGTGGCATCCATATCGAGATGACCGGCAACGACGTGACCGAATGCACCGGCGGCGCGCGTGCGCTTTCGGCCGAGGACCTGCAGGACCGCTACCACACCCATTGCGACCCGCGTCTCAACGCCGACCAGGCGCTGGAACTGGCCTTCCTGCTGGCCGAAAAGCTGAAGAGCGGCCGCGACGAGCGCAAGCTGGCCGTCAACGCTTAAAGAGCGTAAGCGACATAAGGCTAAGAGGGCGCCCATGTGGCGCCCTTTTTCGTTCCAGTGCGCTCAGAGTTTGAAATAAACCAATACACTCAGATGCGAGGCAACCGTGATGGCGTAGAAGATCGCCATCAACAAGCCCTGCCATGCCCCCATCGCGGGAAGTGGCGAACGATACGCCACGTTTCGCAGGCCGAGGAAACAGAAAAGCCCGATGAACACCGCCATCTGGTAATATTCCAAGGCCACAAGAACGACGAGGCTCGCAACAGCGAGGCCGGAGAGGTGCACGACGATCGACGAGGGGAAATACGATCGCAGGAAACTCTCGGCGGCCTGTCCGCCATCGAGCGGATAAATCGGCAGCAGGTTCAGTAAGTTCACGATCGCGCTGAGCTGGAAAAAGCTCCAGAGCCATCGATCGTAATCCGGCATCACATCGAAGTACCAGAGTGCGAAGCACCCGAGCGTGACCGGAACGCAAATTGCCGGACCCATCAAGGCGCAGAAAGCCCTTTCGAACTCGTTTCTATGCGGCGCACCAGCCACCGCGATCCCGCCGAAGAACGGCACGAGCATGAGCCGGTTACCGGTGCGGCCGGTCAGTTGATAGGCGACCAAGTGGCCGTATTCATGCCAGAGGATCACCAGTGCCAATACCACGGCGGTCTGCCAGTCGAACTGGGTCAGCATATAGGCGAAAGCCAGCAGCGAGATGGCAGCTTCCCTGCCATAATGGGCGGGCAGTTGCGTGGGCGCGATCTTCCTGAGCGTATTTTTGGCAGGTGACGGGCGCGCAGACGGCGTAGTGGCGTCAGCTGCCGGCTTGCCAAAACCAACGATAGTTTCTTGCGCGTTCGGCGATACGACCAAGCCGGCCTGGCGCCACAGACCCCGCAAGATCGCTATCGTGCCCCATAGAGTCGAAGCAAAGCGTGTTTCTATGATGATACTGGACCCGGTGCCATCGGCTTCAACCCGCCAATGCTCGAAATGACCGACGGCCGGCGGATAAGTATGGTCGCCCATGCTAAGCACCGAAAAAATGATCGAGCGATCCGTCGGCGGCGCCAGCGGCTTGATCGCGATTGTGGCGCTGTCGTCGCCTGATCGCGGCGTCACCCGCTCAGCCCATCGTTGGGATTGGTCTCCACGCTGGAAGGTTGGAATGTCAGGCCGGTGGCTTGCCATATGGCATTCAGGTTCTCCCAGGTTGTCTGGACGTCAGCCGCCGAACGCCGCCGGAGCGTGACGATTTCGCGACCGCCGCCAGCGCGGCGGATCATTTGCAGGCAGGTCAGGGCGACAAGGATGAGGGCAGCATTGAGGGTGAATTGCAGGGAGAACATGAAGGGCGCGATTTCCTGGGCAATGGCATTAAGTCAAACACGGATAGATTGAGTGAGGGCCTTATAGCAAGCGATTCCTGATGCCCGGGAACGCTTCAAAATAATTGAACGCAAAACGATCGCAATTCATTTGACGTCGGCGACGGATGCACGCAATCCATCTGATTAAATCCGGAGGGGAAAGCATGCCGAAAATCCAGACTGGTTCGTGCCTGTGCGGCGAAGTGAAATTCCGGGTCGATGGGCCGTTGCGCGAGGTGGTGTTCTGCCATTGCGGCCAGTGCCGCCGCCAGACGGGGCTGTACTATGCATCCACCAACGCAGCCGAGAGCGATCTCACGATCACGGGTGCCGAGAACATCACCTGGTATCAATCGAGCGACGAGGGCAGGCGCGGCTTCTGCAAGCATTGCGGCTCGGCGCTGTTCTGGAAGTATGTCGGCCAGGACTACATTTCCATCCAGGCCGGATCGCTCGACAAGCCAACCGAACTGACGCCCGGCTACCACATCTTCTGCGCCGACAAGGGCGATTTCTACGCGATCAACGACGACCTGCCGCAATATGCGAAGGCGTCGCCGGGGCTCGTGACGAATTCGGATTGATCGGTTCGGCTACCGATCAAAACCGAGTGGCGCGGCTATTGATCCGGCATCGACCGGGGGTCTCGGGCGCTATGTCGAACGCCGATGACGATGATTTCTTCCGCGTGCGGTTCATAGAAGATGAGATAGGGATATGGGGTCGCGACGATTCTCCGCATCGGCTTAAGGCTCGTCAGTTGACCGGCATTTGGATGTCGAAGCAACAGGTCGATAATGGCTTTGATGCGGGCCTGGACCCGCCGGGCACCTTGGGGAGAATGTTCAGCAATGTCTGCGAGCACGCCGTCCAGTTCGACAAGAGCCTCGGGTGTGTATCGCAGTCTCATAGATCGTGCTTGGACCAGACCGCCTGAACATCGGAATCCGGAGCAAATTCGCGCCGCGCTGCTTGCGCCCGCGATTTTCCGAAGGACGCGATTTCATTATCCGACAGTTCTATCGGTGGCAAATCTTCTCCCGCAAGGGAAAGCATGATGCTGGCAATGTCGTCCTGCATCTCGGCTGGCAGCTTGCTGGTCGTCGCAACCGCCTTTTCAAAAAGCTTGGTCATTTTCTCACTTCCTGCAGCGCTCTGGGCAACATAGCGCATGGCTTGACGTTATCAAACGCCTTTCGCCCCTTTCACCCCCTCCGCAAGCCTCGCCACGTCAGCCCGTAAATCCTGCAATTCCTTCAGCACAGCGATATCGATCTTGTGGTGGAGCGCCATCACTTCGATCTCGGATTTCAGGTTCACCTCATAGTCCTTGGCGGCGAAGAAGCGGTCGCGTTCGGATTGCCGGTTCTGGCTCATCATGATGATCGGCGCCTGGATTGCCGCGAGCATCGAGAGAATCAGATTGAGGAAGATGAAGGGGTAGGGGTCGAAGGCTTCTCGTGTCAGGATCAGCGTATTGGTCAGCGCCCAGATGACCAGGAACAGTACGAAGGCGATGATGAAGGCCCACGAGCCGCCGACGCGGGCAATGCCGTCCGCGAGCCGCTGGCCGTAGCTGGCATTGGCCTGAAAATCGTCGTCGGCATTGGTTGAGACGATCTTCTTTTCCCTGGCGTGAAAGAGAATGCGTCGCTCGGCCTCGCCGAGTTCGTCGCCGGGTTTGCCAAAAATCTGTTTCACGAACTCGGCGTGCATCATGCATCTCCCAGATATGGTGTCGCGATCATCGATCCAACAAAATCGTGCCGCATGCAATGTGGCACATTCCGCCCAAGGAATGGCGCCCATGAAAAAGTTTCATGTTTCCAACGTTGCAAGCCATTCTCAGCCGCGCTAACTCTTGGGTATCATGAGCACGATCAAAGACACGCTTCGCATCGCCATCGCCCAGCTCAATCCGGCTGTGGGCGACATCCAGGGAAACATCGCCAAGGCGAGGGAGGCACGTGCCGACGCTGCCCGCCAGGGCGCCCACCTGCTGCTGCTGACGGAGCTGTTCCTGTCCGGCTATCCGCCGGAGGACCTGGTGTTGAAGCCGGCGTTCCTGGCGGCTTGTCTTTCGGCCATCGAGGCTTTTGCCACGGAGACCGCAGATGGTGGTCCGGGCGTCATCATCGGCTTTCCCCGCCAGGGCGAGACAGGCCGGCACAATTCGGTCGCCGTGCTCGATGGTGGCAAGATCATCGCGATCCGTGACAAGGTCGACCTGCCGAATTATGGCGAGTTCGACGAAAAGCGCGTCTTCGTCCCCGGCGGCAAGCCGCAGGCGGTGGATTTCAGGGGCATTCGCATCGGTACGCCCATCTGCGAGGACATCTGGAACGATGCCGGCGTCTGCGAGGCTTTGGCCGCCGATGGCGCCGAGATTTTCCTGCATCCGAACGGCTCGCCCTACTATCGCGGCAAGATCCATGTGCGGCACGACGTGGTGCTCAGGCAGATCGAACTGACTGGCCTGCCGCTGGTTTTTGCGAACCAACTCGGCGGGCAGGACGAACTGGTCTTCGACGGTGCCAGCTTCGTCTACAATGCCGACAAGTCGCTGGCCATTCAGATGAGCCAGTTCGAGGAGGCGGTGGTTCTCTCCACCTGGAAGCGCCGCGATGGCAAATGGCATTGCGAGCGCGGCCCGCATTCACCGCTGCCCTCGATCGACGAGGCGGACTATCGAGCCTGCGTGCTCGGCTTCAAGGATTACGTGAACAAGAACGGGTTCAAGAATGTCGTGCTCGGCCTCTCGGGCGGTATCGACTCGGCGATCTGCGCGGCCATCGCGGTCGATGCGCTGGGGGAGGAGCGGGTGCGCACCGTGATGATGCCCTATCGCTATACGTCGGGGGATTCGCTCGTCGACGCTGAAGCTTGCGCCAAGGCACTGGGCACCACCTATGACATCGTCGCGATCGAGGAACCGGTTGCGGGCTTCCTGTCCGCTCTCTCTGATATGTTCGAGGGCACGGAAGAGGGCATCACCGAGGAGAACCTGCAGAGCCGCGCGCGCGGCACGATCCTGATGGCGATCTCCAACAAGTTCGGCTCGATGGTGGTGACCACGGGCAACAAGAGCGAGATGTCGGTCGGTTACTGCACGCTCTATGGCGACATGAACGGAGGCTTCAACCCGATCAAGGATCTCTACAAGATGCAGGTCTATGGGCTGGCGCGCTGGCGCAATGCGCATGTGCCGCCGAATGTGCTCGGGCCGTCGGGCGAGGTGATCCCCAGGAACATCATCGACAAGGCGCCCTCGGCCGAACTCCGGCCCAACCAGACCGACCAGGATTCGCTGCCGCCTTATCCGGTGCTCGACGATATCCTGGAATGCCTGGTGGAGCACGAGATGAGCACGCAGGAGATCATCGGGCGCGGGCATGATGCGGCAACCGTCCATCGCATCGAGCACCTGCTCTACATTGCCGAATACAAGCGCCGGCAGTCGGCACCGGGTGTGAAGATCACGCGCAAGAATTTCGGCCGCGACCGCCGCTATCCCATCACAAACCGGTTCCGGGATCGTAGCTGAGGCGCAGAATTGCGTCAGAAACAGACTGATGGACAAGGCCAGCCGTTTACGGCGCGGCTTGCGCTTCCTATCTTCGCTGAAATGGGAAATGGGCGCGCATGAAATTCGGCGAACTGGCATTGGAGCAAGCGGCAGGCGCGGTGCTCGCGCATTCGGTGCGGGCAGGGGACATCAAGTTCCCCAAGGGGCGCCGATTGACTCACGGTGATGTCGAGGTGCTCATGGCCGCTGGTGTCGCGAGCGTGATTGCTGCAGCGCTCGATGCCGGCGACCTGATGGAGGACGAGGCGGCGAGCCACATCGCCGCTGCCATCGCGCCGGATCACCTGAAATTCTCGCCGGCCACGACGGGCCGGGTGAATATCTTCTCCACCGTCAACGGGCTTTTTCGGGCATCGAAAGATGTCGTCGATCGGCTGAACCGCATCGACCCGGCCATCACCCTTGCCTGTCTCAATGACTGCGCCGACGTCAAGGCGGGCGATATGGTGGCCACGATCAAGATCATTCCGCTGGCCGTCGCGGGTAAGGCGGTAGAGCAGGCGATGGCGCTGTTGGCGACGGAGATCGCTTTCGAGGTCAAGCCGTATGCCGCTCGGCGCGTGGCGCTGATCGCCACCGAACTGCCGTCGCTGAAGCCATCGGTGATGGACAAGACGCGGCAGATTCTCGAAGCGCGGCTCGTTGCGTCCGGCAGCAGGTTGCTGGTCGAGAAGCGCGTGCCGCACCGGGCCGAGGCAGTTGCCCGCGCGATTAGCGAGGTCGTCGGCGGCCATGACATGATCATCGTCTTCGGCGCTTCGGCCGTGGCGGATGCGGATGACGTGATTCCTGCGGCGATCCGCCAGGCGGGTGGCGTGGTCGAGCAGGTGGGACTGCCGGTCGATCCGGGCAACCTGCTGGTGCTGGGCGCGGCGTATGGTGTGCCGGTTATTGGCGCACCGGGCTGCGCGCGGAGCCCAAAGGAGAATGGTTTCGATTGGGTGCTCTCGCGTATACTGGCGGGCGAGACGCCGGGTCATGACGAGTTGACGGGCCTTGGCGTCGGAGGATTGCTGATGGAAATTCCGACCCGGCCGCTGCCACGATTGGGGACAGGCAGCGAAAAGCGGGCGCTTCACGTCGCTGCCGTCGTGCTGGCCGCCGGCAGTGCCAGCCGCATGGCGGCATCGGGTAAGCACAAGCTGCTCGCGGTGTTCGATGGCGTGCCGCTGGTGCGCCGCTCCGTCGAGACCGTCAAGCAGTCCCGCGCGGACGAAATGGTGCTGGTCACCGGCTACCGGTCGGGGGATATCGAGCGGGTGATCGCGGGCCTCGACTGTCCCACCGTCCACAATCCGGATTTCGCGAGCGGCATGGCGTCCAGCCTGAAGGCCGGGCTAACTGCCGTTCGCGATGGGGCTGACGGTCTGCTGGTCGTCCTGGCCGACATGCCCGGCGTGAGGCCCGAACATATCGATGCGATGATCGACGCCTTCCGCGCCGAGGAGGGAAAGGCGATCGTGCGCGCCG
Source organism: Rhizobium sp. LjRoot254 (assembly GCF_964254105.1). NCBI lineage: Bacteria > Pseudomonadati > Pseudomonadota > Alphaproteobacteria > Hyphomicrobiales > Rhizobiaceae > Rhizobium > Rhizobium sp. LjRoot254. Next base: position 1,730,369 of record NZ_CAXUSM020000001.1, read on the forward strand.
TTTCGGGCGGCAAGCGCGGCAATCCGGTGATCCTGCCGGCCGCAACCTTCGACGCGATTTCGAAGCTCACCGGCGATATCGGCGCGCGGCCGGTGATCGAGAGAAGCGGCCTTGCCGTGATCGATATCGACATCGGCGAGGCGGCCCATATCGATGCCGATACGCCCGAGGAGATCGCCGCGGCCGGCGGGATTTTGACCGACTGATCACATGGCGGTGAACACGGGGATATTTCCCTTTTGATTCAGTTTATAACTTGACACTTTCAGTCCAGTTCTTCATTCGTAACCCGGTTCCGGGCTCGAAGATCCGGACCTATATCGCCACCGCCAGCGCACGGGCCTGAAAGGCCACGGAGACGCAAGCCAGGCACTGAGTTCCCTGTTTGGCGAGGGTATGCCGTGAGAATCCATTGGGCGTTTGCCGCCGCGCTGATGTCGTCGACGACATTTGCGATGGTCCTGTCTGTTCCTGCCTTTGCGCAGGAAGATGTCATCGTCCTCGATGACGATGGTGCGGCGCCCGATACGGAAACCCAGGACACGGCGGCCGGCGCCGATGACTCGACGCCAGTGGAGCCCGGCGTCACGAAGCTCAAGCGCATCGTGATCGGCTCGGATTCCGAGACCCCGGCTGACATCGTGAATACGCCCGCCCCGGTCTCGATCATTGATGGTGAGACGATCCGCGAGCGGATGAACGGCAAGGTCGACACCGCGATCCGCATGACGCCCGGGGCCTACACCCGCCAGATGGACGAGCAGCCCGGTGTGGTCGTCAATATTCGCGGCATGCAAGGTAACGGCCGCGTCAATCAGATGATCGACGGCGTGCCGCAGACTTTCCGCAACCTGTCGGGCCATTCCGGCACCTTCGATAACATGGTCTATATCGACAAGAACCTGCTGGCGGGCATCGATATAACGCGCGGTTCTGTTCCCGGCGCAGACGGCCTGGGAACGCTTTCGGGCGCCGCCAATTTCCGCACGCTGGGCGTCGACGACATACTCCTGCCCGGCAAGGATGTCGGCGGATTGGTGACGCTTCAGGCCGGCACCAACGGCATGAATTTTTCCCGCCTCACGGCGGGCGGCTGGCGCAGCAATATCGGCATCGACGGCAAGGTTTCGGTGATCGGCGCCATCAGCGGTTCGGACGAGTCGAATTATAGGAACGGCGACGGGATCATGTATCCCTACGATGCGTCCAATCACCCGCGTGGCGGCCTCTTCAAGATCAATTACGAGCCGGATGGCGAGCACTCGCTCGAACTGGGCGGCGTGTTCTACCAGAATGCATTCGCCGTCGAGAGCGCGGGCTATGACTGGCAGATCAACAACCAGACCTATACGCTGAAATATGCCTACCAGCCAGGCGACAACCTGATCGATCTGAAGGTCAATGCCTATGTCAACATCACCGACATCAAGATGGCTGGGATTGACGGCGAGGGGGAGTTCGACGGCCGCGACGGCACCAATACCGGATTGGGCTTGGATGTTTCCAACACCTCTGTCGTCGATCTGAACGACACGATGTCGCTCAAGTTCTTCTATGGCGCGGGAATCAGCTCGGACGATTACAATGGCAATAAGGAGAGCGGCGCCAATCCCGATGGACGGCTCATCAAAAGTGGTGCCTTCACCGACGCAACGCTTACATACGGTATCATCGGCCTGACAGGCGGCCTGCGTTACGACTATTGGAATTCGAACGGTACCAGCTGCGGCACGCCCAGCCTGGACTGCCACGCGCACGAGCTTACAAGGGACGATGGGATTTGGAACCCGAAGGTCGGTGTCACCGTCGATCCCCTGCCGTGGCTGCAGCTATACGCGACGTACGCCCATACGATGCGGCCGCCCACCGTCTCGGAAATGTTCTATCCGGGCGGGCACAATTTCAGCGGAAATGCGCTTCCGGTCCAGAACAACCCGAACCTGCTGCCCGAATACCAGAAGGGACTGGATATCGGTGTCAACCTGCGTGGCGACGGGCTCTTCATGGCCGAGGATATGGGCTACCTGAAGATCGGCTATTTCAAGAACCGCATCGACAACTACATCACCTTCGTCACCGAAGAAGGGGCAACCGACGCCATTTGGGCGAACCTGCCGGGAATCACCACCATGGAAGGCGTGGAAATCGAGGGCGGCTACGATACGGGTTTTGCCTATACCAATCTCTCGCTGACCATCGCCGACACCCGCCAGCCGCTGCCGGAGTTCGCAGGCATCGGCAACGATGTGGGCCGCCTTCCGGACGACTATGCCACGCTCGATGCAGGCCTCAGGTTCTTCGAGCAGCGGCTGACGCTCGGCGGTCGCATACGCTATACCGGCGACAGCGTTCAGGCCTATCTCGACGCGAAAAATTCAATCGACCGGCCATCCTACACGCTCGTCGACCTCTACGGTTCATTCAAGGTCACGGAGAATGCCAAACTGTTCTTCTCCGTCGATAATCTCCTCGACAAGAGCTATTTCTCTGCCGTCGCCGGCACGTCGAGTGTGCAGGATATCGCGAACGGCCGCGGCCGGACGATCATGATCGGCGCCACGACGCGCTTCTGACCTTGACACGCGTCAGAAAATATTCCTAAATTCTCCGGAATAATTTCCGGAGGTTGAGATGGATCACGATGATATCCAGGACCTGTTCCGCTCCGTCGGGCCGGTCACGATCAAGCGCATGTTCGGCGGCAAGGGCATCTATGTCGATGGCCGTATCATTGCCGTCGAGTTGCGTGGCGGTCTGATGCTCAAGGGCGATGCCGAGGCCGGACCGCTCTATGAGGAAGCCGGCGGCAGGCATTGGCGCTACACCCACAACAAGTCGGGCAAGGAGGTCGCCATGCCCTATTGGACGATACCGGAGGGCGCCTTCGACGATCCGGATGAGGCGGAGAAATGGGCGCGGATTGCGGTAGGGGCGTCGGTGCGCGCGGCGAAGTAATCAGCTTTTCTGGAATGCGAGATGCAGTCCGAGCCCGACCAGGATAGTTCCGCCGGCGCGCTGCATCATGCGCCTGGCGCCGTTCGAACTTCTCAGGCGATTGATAATGGCGCCTGCCATGAACACGCAAACCACATCCGCTGACGAAAAAATCAGATTGACTATCGTGCCCAGCAGCAGGAGTTGTAGCCAGACAGGAAATGCGGCCGAGGCATCGACGAATTGCGGGAGGAAGGCGAGGAAGAACAGCGCCGTCTTGGGGTTGAGGACTTCGACCGCGACACTTTCGAGGAAAGCACGACGCGCGGATTTCGCCGTTGTAGCGCCGGCTACCGGCTCACCACCCGCGCGTGCTCGAAACAATGAAATCCCAAGCCATATCAGATAGATCGCGCCGATGATCTTGACCGCGACATAGAGCGTCGGTACCGCGTGAAAAAGCATCGAGAGCCCGGCCGCGGCGGCAATCACATGCACATAGCCGCCAACGTGAATCCCAAACGTTGCCATCAGCCCCGACAGCCTGCCGCGGGCGAGCGTCTGGGCTGCGGCATAGAGCATGGCCGGCCCCGGAATGTAGGCGAAGATCACTGTGGTGACAAAGAACGCGATCAGCAATTCGGTGGACGGCATGGCGGGCTCCTCGGGTCGGCTCAGCGATACAGTAAACCGCGAAAAGCGCAACGCAGTCCTTGCGCGAGCGTCTTATGCCGAGGCCAGCGCCCGGACCGCATCCGCAGCAAATCGCGACAGCGGCGCTGGCAAATCATCCAGCGCGAACCAGCCGAATTCGGGGAGCTTCTCCGGCTCCATCACGCGAGCTTCGCCCGAGATATCGGTCGTCTTGTAGATGACGGAGATCCAGTGATGCCGGTCGCTGTCGAATATCTGTTCGGAAATCGCGAGGAATTCGAGGCTGCCGATCTCGAGGCCGCTTTCTTCCTCGGCCTCACGCCGCGCGGCCTGCATGGAGTGCTCCATGTGGTCGACCTTGCCGCCGACGATGTTCCAATGGCCGGCTTCCGGCGGGCGCGTGCGCCTGTATAAAAGCAGTTTGCCATCCCGAAGGATGGCAAGACCAGTTCCCACGCCGGGGAAATCGATACCAGGCAGGCTCATGGAGGGGCTTAGCCCTTGAGCGCGGCGCTGGTCAGCATGAAGGCAGGCACGTCGTCGCCGAAGCCGACCGGGGTCGGGCCGTCATCGTTCTGATGATAGCGGCGGTTCTGGCGTGCGCGGTGGTCGTCGTTGGCGGGGTAGGGACGTTCCTGGCGTTCCTGCCGGGGAGCGTGTTCCTTCTTCGCCGCCGCATTGCTCTTTGCCATGGCAGTCTCCGTCTTTGCTGATTCCGCTTCACGTGCGGGCTGGTTTACGCCCGCATCGGTGTCAGTTTTATGAACCGGAGCAGCCTCTTGTCTGTTACCGCGGTCACTCGGCTTGCGGCGGTCGCGATCACGGTCGCGGCCACCCTTGGCCGGACGGCGGTCGGAACGGCCGGAATCGGCAGTGGCCTCGCTCGGCGGCAGCGCCGAGATATCTCCATTGTGCCACTCGATCTTTTCGGTGATCAGCTTCTCGATCGCGTCGAGATGCTTGGAATCGCGCTTGGTGACGATCATGAAGGCGGCGCCGGAACGGCCGGCGCGGCCCGTGCGGCCGATGCGGTGGACATAGTCTTCCGCATGGATCGGCACATCGAAATTGAAGATGTGGCTGACATCGGGGATGTCGAGGCCGCGGGCGGCGACATCGGACGCCACCAGGATCTTCAGGTTGCCGTCGCGGAAACCCTGCAGCATGTTGGTGCGCGAACGCTGGTCCATGTCGCCATGCAGCGCGCCGGCCTCGAAGCCGTGGCGTTCGAGCGAACGGAAGAGGTCTGCGACATCCTTCTTGCGGTTGCAGAAGATGATGGCGTTCTTGATGTCGCCTTCGACTTCGCGGATCAGATCGCGCAGGGTGGCGCGCTTCTCGTAATCCTGGCCATGGCTGGCGACCAGCCGCTGGGTGATGGTCTTGGTCGTCGAGGCAGGTGCCGAGACTTCGACGCGTTCCGGGTTCTGCAGGAAGGCATCGGCCAGCTTCTGGATTTCCGGCGGCATGGTGGCCGAGAAGAACAGGGTCTGGCGCGTGAACGGGATCATCTTGGCGATGCGTTCGATATCGGGGATGAAGCCCATGTCGAGCATGCGGTCGGCTTCGTCGATAACCAGGATCTCGACGCCGGTCATCAGCAGCTTGCCGCGCTCGCAATGGTCGAGCAGGCGGCCCGGGGTGCAGATCAGCACATCTGCGCCGCGCTCAAGCTTGCGGTTCTGCTCCTCGAAGGAGACGCCGCCGATCAGCAGCGCAACGTTGAGCTTGTGGTTCTTGCCGTATTTTTCGAAATTCTCAGCCACCTGAGCGGCGAGTTCGCGGGTCGGCTCAAGGATCAGCGTGCGCGGCATGCGTGCCCGGGCGCGGCCCTTTTCGAGCAGCGTCAGCATCGGCAGCACGAAGGATGCCGTCTTGCCCGTGCCGGTCTGCGCAATGCCGAGAATGTCGCGGCGCTGGAGCGCGAAAGGAATGGCGCCAGCCTGGATCGGCGTCGGGATCGTGTAGCCAGAATCGGTGACGGCTGCGAGGACTTTCGGGCTCAGGCCAAGGTCTTGGAATGTTGTCAAAGGAGAGGCGTTTCCGGTTTGCTTTGTTCAGGAAAACAGAATCGCGCAGAAAGCATGCCGCGCGAGGTTGCGCTGCACTTAGTGCCTTATGGCCGGGAAGTCAAGAAAATCACCGGCTTGCGGCGATATAACGCCGTCTGTGGTAAATTCGGCGCAAGTATTTCCTGACAAAAGCGTGGCGTACGCTATTCGATGTAGGATGTGAGCTTCAATCCGGCGTTCAGGAAGCGCATGGGATCGACGGCCGTGCCATTGCGGCGGACCTCGTAGTGGAGGTGAGGGCCGGTCGAACGGCCGGTCGAGCCGGACAGCGCGATCAGGTCGCCTTCGCTGACGATGTCGCCTTCCTTGACCAGCACCTTGGAGAGATGGCCGTAGCGTGTGGTGATGCCATTGCCGTGGTCGATCTCGACCATCACGCCATAACCGCCTGATGTGCCGGCGTGGATGACGATGCCGGCGCCCGTCGCCCGCACCTTGCCGCCGGTCTTCTGGCGGAAATCGATGCCGGCATGCATGGCGAGCCTGCCGAAGAAGGGATCGACGCGATTGCCGAACAGCGAAGTGATCTGGCGGTTGGGCGCCGGGTTGGCGAAGGGCAGCTTGCGCGCCACGGCCTTGACGCGTTCGAGCCTGTCGAGCGCGATATCGAGACCGGAGATCGAGGCTTCGAATTCGCTTGCCGTTTCCGGCTCGACGAAGGGGCCGCCGATGGCGCTGTCGGGGTCAAGCTCGGCTTCGGCAAGCTTGGCGGGGAGCTTCAGGCCCGTGTTTTTCAGGATATCGTGGATCTTGTCGGCGCGGGCATCGGCATTGGCAGTCAGCGACCTGATATGGTCGAGCTGTTCCTGCTCGATGCCCTTGAGCGACAGTGTCACGGTCGAAAAGAGCTTGTCGGCACGGTCGGCGACATTGCCGTCGATTGCGGCGAAGGACAGCGCGCGGGTCTTTGCCGGCTTGGATTTGCCCATCAGGGTGTCGAAGCTCTCGATGCTTGCATGTTTGTCGCCGTCGGTCGTGTCGAGGCTCCCGGTCGAGTCGAGCGGCTGATCTTCAGTCGGTGTGGCGATATCGGTGTCGAGGCCGGAATTCTCGGCGCGTTCCAGCACGGAACCAAGCTTGCCCTGGCGGTTGGCGAGCGCCATCTGCTGTTCCATCAACTTCTCGACCTTGTCCTCGACGACCTGCTGGTCGAGAAGCTGGCGCGAGGTGATGCGATCGACCTGGGCGCGGAGTGCCGCGATCCGGTCCTCGTATTCGTGCTGCATGCGCGCCTGGCGGGCCATGGAGGCGCCCATCAGATCGTCACGCAGGACGAGATAGGCGGTGGCCGAGAGATATCCGATGGTGAAAAGTCCGAAAAAGGAGACGGTGAGTGCCGCCATCCAGGGGCGGATCGTCATATGGCGGACACGTTCGCCGCTCGCAAGAATAAGCACATGGCTTTCCTCGCGCCGTCCGAAGATCCGGTTCGCTCCTGTGCCTGACACCTCAATATCCTCCACCGGGATAACGCTGATAACAGAGGGGTCCAGCAAGACTCCTTCATGCCGGTGATTACAAACTATTAAGGTTAACAATCCGTCTATGCTGGGGAATGCAGTGTGTGTCAGGCATTCGATATCGAGGACAGCGAGCGGTAGAAACTCGGGGTCAGGCCGGCCTCGGCGCGGGCGATATCGTTGAAGGGTGGCTTCAGCCCGCCACGGAAATTGGTGCGCACCAGCTCCTTGAAGGCGGCGGCCGGATCGCGCTTTTCGCGGGCGCACAAGAAGCGGAACCACTTGGCGCCGACGGCGACATGGCCCTTCTCATCCTCGTAGATGACGGAGAAAATCTCGGCGCTTTCGGTGTCGCCGAGTTCGATCAGCTTGTCGCGCATCGAGGGTGTGACGTCCAACCCGCGCGCTTCGAGAATGAGCGGCACGACGGCGAGGCGGGCGGTCAGGTCGTTGCGGGTGTGGTGGGCTGCCTCCCAGAGACCGTCATGGGCGGGCAGGTCGCCATAGTCGGCATCGAGGTCGCGGAGACGCTGGCGCACCATGCCGAAATGCTTGGCTTCCTCCGATGCCACCAGCATCCAGCCGTCGAAGAAAGAGCGCGGCACGGGCTGGTCGGCGAAACGGGCGACGATGTCGAGCGCGAGATCGACCGCGTTGAGTTCGATATGGCAGATCGCGTGGAGCAGCGCGACGCGGCCGTGTTTCGTATGCAGCGAGCGCTTCTTCATCTGGTTGGGCGGAACGAGAAGCGGCTTGTCCGGTCGTCCGGGCCGCGTGGGTGAGGGCGGGTCGAGCGGCGAGCGCAACGAGAGCGTCCGCGCGTACCAGGCCTTCGCGGTCGCCTGGGTAAGCCGCACCTTCTCGTCGAGATCGGCAGCCGAGATCGCCGCGATAGCACCGGCGCGCAGCGTGTCGAAGGGAAAATCGCGAGTCATATGAGTCACCTGGGCCAGTTTGCTGCGATTTGGATTCCAGTTGTTAGAGCGCCTTGGCCGCTTCCAGCACCGTATCGACATGGTTCTTCAGCCGCACATTGTCCCACACGCCGGCAATCCGGCCTTCCGCGTCGATCAGGAATGTCGAGCGCACCACGCCCATATAGGTGATGCCGAAGGTCTTTTTCTCGCGCCAGACGCCGTAGGCGTCGATCACCTTCCGGTCCTCGTCGGCGCCGAGCGTGATGCCGAGCTTGTGCTTGGCGCAGAACTTGTCGTGCTTCTTCACGCTATCGGGGGAGACTCCGATGACAGTCGCGCCCGCTGTCCTGAACGCCTCGGCCTTGCCGGTGAAATCGATTGCTTGCAGTGTGCAGGTCTGGGTGTCATCCTGCGGATAAAAGTAGAGCACCACTTTTTTGCCCCGATATTCGCTAAGAGAGACCACGCCGCCGCCGTTTTTCGGCAAGGTAAAGTCAGGGGCAAGGTCGCCGATCTTGAGGTGGGTCATGTTGCCAATCGATCCCGTGTTTGAATAACTCTGCACAAGGTCCGGGAATCATTATCCCGTTGCCGGTCTTGTACGGGGATTTTGTAGCGAAAGGTATGCTCTGAATGGTCCATCACGTGCGCGGGGAAAAGGTCGTCTTCGGGAAAGGAGATTTTTGCTCCCTCGATGCGCTGCCGTCCTGCGAACATCATGAGGCGATCGTTCTGGCGCCGCCGCGCAAGAAAAGCTGGATGCGGAGCATCCTCAAGCTGTGCGTTCTTGCCGTCTTCCTTGTGATCCTGGGTATTGGCGGTCTTTGGTTCGCGCTGGAGAACGGCAGCCTCGACTCGACGCTGACCGCACAGGCGGAAAACGCAATGAGCCGGGCGTTGGGCAGCAATTTCGAACCGAAGGTCAAGGCCGTTCGCCTGAGATTTTCGAGCGACTGGATGCTGGCGCTCGAAGCCGTCGACGTCAACGTAACCCATGTCGAATCCGGCGTCACCGCGCTCAGGACCAATTCCATCAAGGCCGTGCTCGATCCGCTGTCGCTTTTTCAGGGCAAGGTGGCATTGGCTCGCGCGGAAATCGGCTCGGCCGACGGCGATATCAGCTTCCTGCCCGCCAGCCCCGGCATCGACTGGGAAGCGGTGCGTGTCGATGGCGTGCCCGGCTGGCTGACGCTGCTTTACCCGCAGCTCGACCAGGCCGTGGCCCAGCTCGATCGTGCCGGAACGCGCGAGGTGGTTGCCGGCGCCGTTACGCTGAAGCTTCCCGGACCGCAGGGCGGCGTGGTCAGGCTCGACGGCTTTGATTTTTCACGCCAGCGCGATGGGGAATATACGCTGGCTACCGGGCTCGGCATCGGCAAGTTCAAGCCGCGTATCGCAATGACGCTGGGTGTGGCGGATGACGCTGTCCGCTCGATCGACGCGAAGATCAGCGGCATCCAGACCGAACCCTTCGCGATGAAATACAGCAAGATCACCGGCGAACGGCGCATAGGATTCGATGTACCGATCGATATCACGCTTGCTGCCATCCGCGACAAATCATTGACAGCGCAGGTGCAGGCGCGCACGGGCACGTTCCATGCCGACGGGATCGCGCAGGAGGTGAAATCCGGCCGGGCCCTGCTCACCTATGATTTCGGCAAGCTGAAGATCGAAGTCTCCGAGGGCGGCTTCGATCTTGGCGACACGATGATCCCGTTCAACGGCGCGATCACCGATCTCGACAAGGTCTCGCCGGGTGGGCCGCATGGTTACGCTTTTGATCTTCTGGCGAATGATGCCATAGCCAATGCCGATCAGGCGGGTGAGGAACCCGAGCCCTTCAATGCCAAGGCGTCGGGCCGCTTCCTAACCGCAAGCCATGAGTTGCAGTTCGATGAAATGTCTATCGCCACATCATCCGGCATGATGGTGGGATCGCTCAAGATGGTGTTCGGCCAAGGCTCGCCGGCGATCAGCTTCTCGGCGCGCTCGGATTCGCTGTCCACCAAATCAGTGAAGCAGCTATGGCCCTACTGGTTCGCGGCAAAACCGCGGTCCTGGGTGCTGACCCATATCAGGGGCGGCGAAGTCAAGAACGCCGAGATCGACCTGTCGCTCGCGGCAGGACGATTGCCGGAATATCCCACGCCTTTCCGCTTCGCGGGAGGCGAGTTCAAGATGAGCTTCGCCGCCAATGGGCTCGATATCCATTATCTCGGTGAGTTGCCCGCCGCAGCGAACACATCCGGCACGTTCCGCATGGTCGATCGCAATATGGTCGTCGAGATCGACAAGGGCGACATACCGCTGCCCTCGGGAAAGATATTGAATGCCGAAAAGGGGACGCTGACGATCGCCGATACGGCAGTCAAGCCGCTGATGGCGTCGATTTCGCTCAAGGCGGACGGTGACGCTTCGGCCGCGGCCGAATATGCCAGCTTCAAGCCGATCAATGCGATGGCCAAGGCGCCGTTTGCGGCAGTTGACCTCAGCGGCACGCTGAAGGGCGACATTTCGGCCGTGTTCGGCCTCAACCCCTCGCAAAATCCGCCCAAGCCCGAATGGAACGTGGCGCTTGCGCTCAAGGATGTCAGCCTCGCCAAGCCGGTCGAGAACCGCAAGCTGACCGATATCAACGGCATGCTGAAGATCGACAACAAGACAGCGGCGCTGGACGGCAAGGCCGAAGTCGACGGCATGGGTTTCCAGGTGAAGTTCTCCCAGCCCGTGAGTGCCGCCGCGACCACCACCCGCGAATGGGAGGCCAAGGGCGAGCTGAGCGAGGCGGAAGTGCTGAAATTCGCGCCAGCGCTGGCCCCCTATCTCCAGGGCGGCGTCAGCATCACCATGGATAGCGCCACCGGCGGCCAGCGCGCCAAGGTGTCGCTCACCGATACCAGTCTCTCGATACCCTTCGTCAACTGGCGCAAGGGGCCGGGAATCCGCGCCAGCGCCGAATTCACCATGGCCGCCCGCGACGGGCAGACGCGCATCAGCGACTTCAAGCTCGAGGGCGAGGGGTTTGGCGCACGTGGCGATATGGTGATCGACAAGAAGGGGCTCGTCTCGGGCAAATTCACCCGAGTGAAGCTTTCCCCTGCCGACAACTTTTCGCTCACGCTTCAGCGCAAGAGCAGCGGCTTGTCGATCAACGTGAGTGGTGAATCGATCGATGCCAAGCCGTTCATCGAGGCGACGAAATCGCCGCCTGACGCCGATGCGAATGGCGTGAAGTCTTCCAACACCATCAATGTCAAACTTGAGCGGGCTGTGGGCTACAACAAGGAGTCGCTTTTCCGCCTCAATCTCACGCTGGCCACGTCGGAGGGACGCATCTCGACGCTGAGCCTGACAGGCGTGACCGCCAGCGAACAGGCGCTCGTCATCCGCAAGGATTCCGACCAGGGCGCGATGGAGATCACCAGCGGCGACGCCGGCGCCATCGCGCGTTTCGCCGACATCTACCGTAACATGAATGGCGGCCTGCTCAATATCACGCTCAAGGCGCGCGATGCCGATTCCTGGCGCGGTTCGCTCGACATCCGGAATTTCGCGCTGATCAACGAGGCACGGCTGAAATCGATCGTCTCGGCCCGCAACGGCGATGATGGCCGCAGCCTTTCGGATGCGCTGAAGACCGATATCGACACGAGTTCGCAGAAATTCAGGCGCGCGTTTGCTCGTCTGATCATCGACGGTAGCGCGATCAAAGTCGAGAACGGCATCGTTCGCGGCGACCAGCTAGGAGCGACCTTCCAGGGCACGGTGCGTTCGCGGCGTGGCAACATGGATATGACCGGCACATTCATGCCCGCCTATGGCATCAACAGCCTGTTCGGGCAATTGCCGCTGATCGGTGCGATTCTCGGCAATGGCCGCGATCGCGGCTTGCTCGGCATCACCTTCAAGCTGGAAGGGCCCTATCAAGGGCCGAAGATGACGGTGAACCCGCTGTCGCTGATCGCGCCGGGCGTGTTCCGCAACATTTTCGAGTTTCAGTGAGTAGCGCCGCTCACGGCTTTGCGCGGGCGATGAAGATGATTTCGGCGGAGTGTTCGGGGTCGAATGCTGTCCGGTCCCAATTGCCGTAGACGTGCTCGATTTCAAAGCCGCGATCGACCAGCATTTCCGAGAGGCGATCGAATGGCAGGAAACGCAATGTGCTTTCCGAAATGCGTTCGCCATCCGTGAACTGGTAATGCGTGTTGAAGCGGATGAATTCGCCTCGGCGCCAATGGACGCGCCAATCGATCGGCACCGGGCCGTCGGGTGCCTGGAGAATTTCGCTTTCCTCGAAGAGGCGCTCCCAGGGCAGCGCGGGATTGCGGGTCTCGAAGGCGAAGACGCCGCTTGGCTTCAGGTGCCTGTGGATATTGTCGAGCGCGGCGTTGACGTCGTCGTCGGTCAGAAGCACCTGAAAGGCATGGCCGGTCATGAAGGCCAGATCGAAACGGCGATCGAGCCGGAAATGCTGCGCGAAACCCTGTTCCCATCGCACACGATCGCCATTCGGTGACTGCCGGCCGACATCGAGCATGGCCTGTGCCGGGTCAACGGCGGTCACGTCGTGGCCATCGCCCGCCATGGCGCGCGCAATCAGGCCGGTTCCGCAGCCCAGTTCGAGCACGGCTTTTGGGGGCGAGCCGGGCAGCTGAAGATAGAATTCGCGGTCCTCGGACCAGCCGCATTCAATGTCGTAGAGCGCCGCGAGTTCCGGCAGTTCGTAATGGGCATCGGGCATGCGGGCGCTCCGGAATTCTCAGACTGGCTTGACCAGAACGTGTTTCTTCTTGCCGAGCGAGAGCTTGATGACGCCTTCGGCATTGAGATCGCCGGTACCGATGATCCGCTTTTCGTCACTGACCGGCGTATCGTTGACCCGCACCGCGCCGCCCTGGATGTGGCGGCGGGCTTCACCGTTCGAGGCCGCGAGACCTGCCACGACGAAGAGCGAGAGCAGGCCGGTGCCGGCGGAGAGTTCGCTGGTTGCGATCTCGACCGTCGGCAGGTTGGCGTCGATCGCACCTTCCTCGAACACTTTTCTCGCGGTCTCTGCCGATTGATCGGCGGCAGCGCGGCCGTGGAGGATCGCGGTGACCTCGGTGGCGAGCAGCTTCTTGACCTCGTTGATCTCCGAGCCGCCGAGCTTCTCGAGCCGGGCAATTTCATCCATATCAAGCGTCGTGTAGAGCTTCAGGAACCGGCCGACATCGGCATCCTCGGTGTTGCGCCAGTATTGCCAGAAATCGTAGGCCGAGAGCATATCCGCGTTGAGCCAGATCGCACCGGTGGCCGACTTGCCCATCTTGGCGCCCGAGGAGGTCGTGAGCAGGGGCGAGGTCAGCGCGTAAAGCTGCTTGGTGCCCATGCGGTGGCCGAGATCGATGCCGTTGACGATATTGCCCCATTGGTCGGAGCCACCCATCTGCATGCGGCAATCGTAACGCTTGGCAAGCTCGACGAAATCATAGGCCTGAAGGATCATGTAGTTGAATTCGAGGAAGCTCAGCGATTGTTCCCGGTCGAGCCGTGTCTTGACGCTGTCGAAGGAGAGCATCCGGTTGACGGAGAAATGCCGGCCGACGTCGCGCAGGAATTCGAGATAGTTGATCGAACGCAGCCAATCGGCATTGTTGATCATCAGTGCGTCCTTGGGGCCGTCGCCATAATTGAGGTAATTGGCAAAGCTGCGCTTGATCGAAGCGATGTTGCTTTCGATCATGTCGATGGTCATCAGCTGGCGCGATTCTTCCTTGAACGAGGGATCGCCGACCATGCCGGTGCCGCCGCCCATCAGGGAGATCGCTCGGTGGCCAGTCTTCTGCAGCCAGTGCAGCATCATGATCTGGATGAGCGAGCCCGCATGCAGGGAGGACGCTGTCGGATCAAACCCGATATAGGCGGTCACCACTTCCTTCGAGAGCAGATCATCGAGGCCGGTCTCATCCGAAATCTGGTGGATGAAGCCGCGCTCGGACAGGGTGTGAAGGAATTCGGACTTGAAGCTTGCCATGAAGGTCACTCTCGGACATATCGATGTGGAATTTGGTCGATGCTAGATTTGGCGGGCCTTTAGCAAAGTTTTCCGGCTCGTGCATCCCTTTCAGTGATCAATGTTTCAAATGAGGCCCATCAATGCCCGAATTGAAGACCGCGATCGGCCTGATGAGCGGCACATCGATGGATGGCATCGATGTTGCGCTGGTCCGCACGGATGGCGAAAGCGTCGTCGAGCGCGGTCCGGCGATGGGGGTGAGCTACGATCCGGCATTTCGCAAGCGGCTGGCTGAAACGCTGGAGATCGCCAAGGCAATCCGCACGCGGGAGGAACGCCCCCGCGATATGGCCGAGACCGAGCGTGACCTCACTCTGCGTCATGCGTCGGCAGTCGCCGCATTCCTCGAACGTAACAAGATCGTCGCGAAAGATATTGATTTCATTGGATTTCATGGCCAGACGGTGTTGCACCGCCCGCTGGAAGGCCTGACCGTGCAGATCGGCGATGGTCGGCTGCTGGCCCGGGAAACCGGTATATCGGTCGTTTACGACATGCGCGCCAACGATATGGTGCATGGCGGGCAGGGCGCGCCGCTGGTGCCGGTCTATCACGCCGCGCTTGCTGCGGGATTGGAAGACTATCGCGGCAAGCCGGTCATGTTCGTCAATATCGGCGGTATCTCGAACCTGACCTTCATCGGCTCCAGAGGCGACATCATCGCCTTCGATTCCGGCCCCGGCAATACGCTGATCGACCAATGGGTCGAGAGCCAGGCCGGCATTCCCTATGACGCTGGTGGCGCCATCGCATCCGAAGGCAGTGTCATCGCCTCGCTCGCGGATCGTTATCTCAATCAGGCGTTCTTCACATCCAAGAAACGGATGTCGCTCGACCGCAATGACTTTCGTCCGCCCAAAGCGGACGAAGCCGCGCTTCACGATGGCGCGCGCACACTGGCTAACGTATCGGCTGCGGCGATCATCAAATCCGCACGGCATCTCCCTGAAAAGCCCGAACTGATCGTGGTCTGCGGCGGCGGACGGCTCAATCGCGTTATCATGAGCGATCTCACGGCTCTGGCAGACGGCGCAAAGGTTGCCGCAGCCGAGGAGTTCGGCTTCAACGGCGATTCCATGGAGGCCGAGGCCTGGGCCTATCTGGCAGTGCGTTCGGCGAGGGGATTGCCGCTGACATTTCCCGGCACGACGGGTGTTCGCGCGCCGGTGACTGGAGGCGTTCTCGCAAAGCCACCGCTTCTCGTCACCGAACGCCTGGTCCTGTCCGAATGGGAACCGGGCGATGCCGAGAACCTCGTGGCTCTCCATGCCACCCCGGATTCAGCGCTCTATGTCAGCACCGGTGAGCCCTGGACGCTGGATTATGCCGAAGGCCGCATCACCGGCTGGCGCGAGGAACTCGCCAAGAACGGCTTATCGAAATTCAGGCTTTCGGCGAGGGACGACGGACGCTTCATCGGCCGCGCCGGTTTTTCTTACATGGAGGAGCGCGACGTCTTCGAACTCGGATATTCGATCATGCCCGCGGAATGGGGCAAAGGCTACGCGACCGAAATCGCCAGGGGCCTGGCCGACTGGTTCTTCGCCAGCCGATCGGAGCCACGCTTCGTCGCCTTCGCCTATGCCGAGAACGAGGCGTCGATCCACGTCATGCAGAAGATCGGGATGACGGAAATCGAGCCAAAGGAAATCCCGCGCGGCTGGGCGCGGTTTTTCGAGCTTCGTCGAAAAGATTAGCGGCGGAGGAGAGCGAGAGCTTCTTCTTCTCGTCCACGTCCACGCTCGGCCATTTCCTGGAAGCGATCATATGCTTCGTTTTGCCGAACCGCCTCGGTCATAACTTGCGAAACCAGCGTATCGACGTCGATGTTCCGCGCAAGTGCTATCGAACGAACCTTCTCGATCAGATCGTTCGGAAGGTTGATGGTGATCGCATTCATCTACCCAACTCCTGGACTAGCTGTTCTGGCTTCAGCACGCGAAGATGCTGGAATGTCAGTTGCGGATCGCTAAAATCGCGTGTGTTATGGGTCACTATCGCATCAGCGTTTCCGGCGACCGCAAGTTCAACGAGATGGTTGTCGGCCTCGTCGCGCAAGTTGGGACGCCAAAGGAAATGTACCGCAATGGGCCTGCATTTGAAAAGAAAGATTTCGAGGAGGGCCGTGCGTTCGCGCTGATCCAGACGCGCCCTCACGAAGGGTTCATGACGCGCCAAGACATCTTCGTATTCGAGGAAAAGCGTAGAACTCATCAGCGGTACGAGTTCTTCTCGAATACAAGCCTCTATGATCCGTGATGACGCACCTCTACCAATGCAGGCGCCGACGAATACATTCGTATCGACGACGACCCGCATCCGCCTGCTTACCTTATCCGCTTGGCCGCCGGTTCCGGCACCAGTTCGCCCGCCATGCGGCGGTCGAGATAGTCGCCGCATTCCTCGATCAGCGTGTCCATCTGGCCGGAGAAGAAGTGGTTGGCGTCGGGAATCGTCCTGTGGGTGATCAGGATGCCCTTTTGCTGCTTGAGCTTGTCGACCAAGCCGAGGACATCCTTCTCGGGCGCCACCTTGTCGGCGTCGCCGTTGATGATCAGGCCGGAGGACGGGCAGGGGGCGAGGAACGAGAAATCATAGGTGTTCGGCTGCGGTGCGACCGAGATGAAGCCTTCGATCTCCGGGCGGCGCATCAGAAGCTGCATGCCGATCCATGAACCGAAGGAATAGCCGGCAACCCAGCAGCTCTTCGAATCAGGATGCAGGCTCTGCACCCAGTCGAGCGCCGAAGCGGCATCCGAGAGTTCACCCGCGCCGTGATCGAATTCGCCCTGGCTGCGGCCGATCGAACGGAAATTGAACCGGAGCGTGGTAAAACCGCGCTTCTGGAACATGTAGAACATCTGGTAGACGATCTGGTTGTTCATCGTGCCGCCGAACTGCGGATGCGGATGCAGGATGATGGCGATCGGGGCGCTCTTCTGCTTGGAGGGCTGGTAGCGGCCTTCCAGCCGGCCGGCAGGACCGTTGAAGATGACTTCGGGCATTGGTACTCCAGGAGTTGAAAGTTACAAAAACCGGGCTTCAACAACAAACCAGTCTTGACGAAACCAGTCAGCTTTTCTATGACCTAGTTTAGAACCATTCGAAAGTTTGGGCCAAGGCGATTTCCTGCGGCCCGCTTCGTGTGACGCTTCATAAGACAGGCCGGACCGGAATATCAAGAAAAATGCGATTCCCCGCTCCCGCCGCCAGGACTTGAACGACCAATGGACAGCACGCGCGCCTATATGGACTGGAATGCGACCGCTCCGCTTCTCCCCGAAGCGCGCGAAGCATTCCTGCGCGTCAGCCTGATGGATGGCAATCCCTCGTCGGTTCATCGCGAGGGTCGTGCCATCCGCGCCGAGATCGAAGCTGCGCGCCGCAAGGTTGCTTCGGCTTTGGGTGCGAAATCGACAGAGGTCGTTTTTACCTCCGGTGCGACGGAGGCGGCCAACCTCGTCCTGACGCCGGATTTCCGGATGGGCCGTTCGGCACTGAAGATCGGCAAGCTCTATGTCTCGGCTATCGAGCACAAGGCAGTGTTCGAGGGCGGGCGTTTCGCCAAGGCCGATATCGAAATCATCCCGGTTCATGCCGATGGGGTGGTTGACCTCACCGCGCTCGAAGCAATGCTCGCCGGTCACGATGCTTCCCTTGGGCTGCCGATGGTGGCGCTTATGCTTGCCAACAACGAGACAGGTGTCATCCAGCCGGTCACCGAGGCGGCAAAGCTTGCGCATGCCGCGGGCGGCATCCTTGTGGTCGATGCAGTGCAGGCGTTTGGTCGCATCCCTCTTGATATCCAGGCGCTGAATGCCGATTTTCTGATCGTCTCCTCGCACAAGATCGGCGGGCCGAAAGGTGCCGGCGCACTTGTATCGCGTGGCGAGGCGATGATGCCGGTAGCGCTCATCCGTGGCGGCGGCCAGGAAAAGGGCCATCGTTCGGGCACCGAGAACGCGGCGGCGATCGCGGGCTTTGGTGCCGCTGCGGAAGCAGTTGCTGCCGGACTCGAGGAACGATCCGCAAAGGTTCGGGCAGTGCGTGATCTGCTGGAGCGCGAAATGCGCTCGGTGGCACCGGAACTCATCATGCATGGCGAGAGGTCGGAGCGCCTGCCGAACACGAGCTTCTTCTCGCTCGATGGATTGAAGTCCGAGACCGGCCAGATCGCCTTCGATATCGAAGGTATCGCGCTGTCCGCGGGCTCGGCCTGCACATCGGGCAAGGTCGGCGAGAGCCATGTGCTCAAAGCCATGGGGCTCGATCCGCGCATGGGCGCCTTGCGAATTTCGATCGGGTTTTCGACATCGGATCGGGATATTGAACGCACGCTTGCCGCATTCGGCAAAATTGCGGGGCGTCTGAAGAATGCCCGTGCGGCGTAACTAAATTTGCGGAAAAACAATTTTCCGCTTGCCAGATCGAGTGAAAATTCGCTTCTGGCGCACCTATATAGGGATGGCGCAAGCTATCGAAGAGACGACAAGCTGCCGGCCTTGACCCGGCAAGATTGGAGACCAGAAATGGCTGCGGTACAAGAGACCATAGACCAGGTCCGCGCGATCGACGTGGACCAGTATAAATACGGCTTCGAGAGCGAAATCGAATCCGACAAGATCGCCCCGGGCCTCTCCGAAGAGGTCATCCGGATGATTTCGGCGAAGAAGAACGAGCCGGAATGGATGCTGGAATGGCGCCTGCAGGCCTACCAGCGCTGGCTGACACTCGAAGAGCCGGAATGGGCGCGCGTCCACTATCCGAAGATCGATTTCAATTCGATCAGCTACTATTCGGCGCCGAAAGGCACTTCGGGACCGAAGACGCTCGAAGATGTCGATCCGGAACTGCTGAGGACCTACGAGAAGCTCGGCATTCCGCTCCGCGAGCAGGAAATCCTCGCCGGCGTCGAGAACCGCCGGATCGCCGTCGATGCCGTCTTTGATTCCGTCTCTGTGGTGACGACCTTCAAGGCCGAGCTGAAGAAGGCCGGCGTGCTGTTCATGTCGATTTCCGAGGCGCTGCAGGAGTATCCGGACCTCGTTCGCAAATATATCGGCTCGGTCGTGCCGATCACCGACAATTTCTATGCGACGCTGAATAGCGCCGTCTTCACCGACGGCTCCTTCGTCTTCGTGCCGAAGGGCGTGCGTTGCCCGATGGAGCTCTCCACCTATTTCCGCATCAACGAGAAGAATACCGGCCAGTTCGAGCGCACGCTGATCATTGCCGAGGAGGGGGCTTACGTCTCCTATCTCGAAGGCTGCACGGCACCCCAGCGCGACGAGAACCAGCTGCATGCCGCAGTGGTCGAGCTCGTGGCGCTCGACGATGCCGAGATCAAGTATTCCACCGTCCAGAACTGGTATCCAGGCGACAAGGACGGCAAGGGCGGCATCTACAATTTCGTCACCAAGCGGGGCGATTGCCGAGGCAAGAACTCGAAGATCTCCTGGACCCAGGTCGAGACCGGCTCCGCGATCACTTGGAAATATCCGTCCTGCATCCTGCGCGGCGATGGTTCGCGCGGCGAATTCTATTCGATCGCGGTGTCGAACGGCTACCAACAGGTCGACAGCGGCACCAAGATGATCCATCTCGGCAAGAACACGTCGAGCCGCATCATCTCCAAGGGCATCTCCGCCGGCCATTCCAACAACACCTATCGCGGCCAGGTGGCGGTCAACCGCCGCGCCGAGAATGCCCGCAATTTCACCCAGTGCGACTCGCTGCTGATCGGCGACAAGTGCGGCGCCCATACGGTGCCCTATATCGAGGCGAAGAACAGTTCGGCCCAGCTGGAGCACGAAGCGACGACGTCGAAGATTTCCGAGGACCACAAGTTCTACTGCATGCAGCGCGGCATTCCCGAGGAAGCCGCAGTGGCCCTGATCGTCAACGGCTTCGTCCGTGAGGTGATCCAGGAACTGCCGATGGAGTTCGCGGTGGAAGCGCAGAAGCTGATCAATATCTCGCTGGAAGGCAGTGTAGGGTAATCCAATCGCGGACGTCATCCTCGGGCTTGTCCCGAGGATCTGGTGAGCAGGCGGTGGCGCGATGACAGGCTTCGTCTATATGATGTCCGACAAACCTCGCGGAGTAATCTACACCGGCGTGACGTCGGATTTGACGGGAAGGATTTGGGAACATCGAAACCATGTGCATCAGGGTTTCACGTCGAAATACAGGGCGGAGAGACTGGTGAGCATCCGAATATCGTTCTTGCGATCCAACGAGAGAAGTCGCTGAAACGATATCGGCGTGAGTGGAAGATCGAACTGATCGAAGGACTGAACCCGACGTGGGACGATTTGTTCGAACGCATTGATGAGATCGAGAATGTGTACCATCCGCATCCGAATACGGTGATGTGGGACAACTATAATTGAGGCGTTGTGTGTTCGCCAGTCCGCTCACCAGATCCTCGGGACAAGCCCGAGGATGACGACCGTGGTGGGTGTCGGCGTACCAAATCGAGGTACCGGACTTGTTGGAATAGAGGTGCCGCATTGATAAGGACTCGGTCGAGATGATCGTAGGTGGCTCAACCCTCTCGACGTCATCCTCGGGCTTGTCCCGAGGATCTGGTGAGCGGAATGAAGGGCACGACTTGCTGACGACGCCTACGAGAGAGAACAAGAAACGTCGCACGGCATAACCAAGAACGCCATCGACGCAATCGGATGAATATGCGGGTCCTTGAAACCCGCCGTATGAACAGGAAGAACACTATGCTTGAAATCAAGAACCTCCATGCCCGCATCGCCGAGGACGGCACCGAGATCATTCGCGGGCTGAACCTGACCGTCAACAAGGGCGAAGTTGCCGCCATCATGGGCCCCAATGGCTCGGGCAAGTCGACGCTGTCCTATATTCTCGCCGGTCGCGACGATTACGAGGTCACCGAAGGCGATATCCTGTTCAATGGCGAGAGCATCCTCGAACTCGATCCGGCCGAGCGCGCCTCCAAGGGCCTGTTCCTGGCCTTCCAGTATCCGGTCGAAATCCCCGGCGTCGCTACGATGCAGTTCCTCAAGGTCGCAATGAACGAGCAGCGCAAGGCGCGCGGCGAGGATGAGTTGACCACGCCCGATTTCATCAGGCGCGTCAAAGCCTCGGCCGCCGAATTGCAGATCGACATGGACATGCTGAAACGCCCGCTCAATGTCGGGTTCTCGGGCGGCGAGAAGAAGCGCGCCGAGATCCTGCAAATGTCGCTGCTTGAACCCTCGCTCTGCGTACTCGATGAGACCGATTCCGGCCTCGACATCGATGCGCTGAAGATCGTCGCCGATGGCGTCAATGCGCTGCGCTCGCCCGATCGCGCCATCGTCGTCATCACCCATTACCAGCGTCTGCTCGATTACATCGTGCCGGACTCGGTGCATGTGCTCTACAAGGGCCAGATCATCAAGTCGGGTCCCAAGGAACTGGCGCACGATCTGGAAGCCAACGGCTATGCCGAGATCATCGGCGAGGCGGCTTAGGCCGGAGGCACTGTTATGAACATCCAGACTGCGATCAAGCCGACCAATGCCGAGCAGGCCCTGATGGATGCCTTCGGGCAGGCCGTCGGCTCGTTGCCCGGCGATGCGGCAATCACCACCCAGCGCTCGACGCTGTTGCGCACGATCAAGGAAACCGGGCTTCCCACCCGCCGCCGCGAAAGCTGGCATTACACCGACCTGCGCTCGCTGCTGCGCAACGTGCCGGCGCCGGGCGCGACGGCGGTGAAAGCCGTGGCACCCATCGTCGAAGGCTCCACCGTTCTGGCGCTTCTCAATGGGGAGGCGATCAAGGCGGCCAACACAGGCGGCCTCAACGTCAAGTCCTTCGCCGAAAGCCTCTCCGATGGCTCGGCGCTCAAGGGCCTGACCGTACGCGATAACGATGATTTCACCGGCCGCCTGAACGGCAGCTTCGTGCGCGACGGCTTCGTGCTCGACTTTCCCGATGGCTTCGAAAGTGAAAAGCCGGTCGAGATCCAGTCCGTGCAGGGCGGTGGCCAGAGCCATAGCCGCATTCCGGTGCGTTTCGGCAAGTCGGCCAAGGCCACCGTCATCGAGCGGCATGTCGCCCAGGGCGAGACCGCCGCGCTGATCTCCTCCGTCAGCGATATCACGCTTGGCGAGGGCTCCGAGGTGACCTGGATCGTCATGCAGCAGCAGGGCAAGGACGACAGCCATTTCGGCCAGTTGCGGATCAAGCTCGGCAAGTCCTCAAAGCTCCGGCTCTATGTCATCAATGCCGGCGGCCAGCTGGTGCGCCAGGATCTCTATATCGATGTCGATGGCGAGCATTCGGAACTGACGCTGCGCGGCATCAACCTGCTCGGCGGCGATACCCATACCGACGTGACGCTGGTGCTCGGCCACAATGCCGAGAACACCAACTCGACGGAGATCATGCGCAACGTCGTTTTCGACCGCGCCAAGGGCGTGTTCCAGGGCCAGATCCGGGTCGCGCCCGGCGCGCAGAAAACCGATGCCAAGATGAGCTGCAACACGCTGCTGCTCTCTGACGAAGCGGATTTCTCCGCGAAGCCCGAACTCGAAATCTTCGCTGACGACGTGATCTGCGGCCATGGTGCGACGGTCGCCGATATCGACGCCACCCACCTCTTCTATCTCCAGTCGCGCGGCATTCCCGAGAAGCAGGCGAGGGCGCTGCTGGTGCAGGCTTTCGTGCAGGAGACCGTCGAGGAACTCGAGGACGAGGTGCTGGTTGAAGCGCTGGAAGGCGTGATCACCGATTGGCTTGAGAAGCACGGGTAGTCTGTAGAACCCCTCATCCCCGGCGCAAATCTTGCGCCTGGGCCCTGCGGGCCACCTTCTCCCCAAGGGGAGAAGCGGGAGATCGCGGGGCGGTTCGACCTCAATCGGCACTCGGGCGGTCGTTGATCAAAGATGAGGGTGCGACGAAAACTCTTCTCCCCTTGGGGAGAAGGTGGCCCGTAAGGGCCGGATGAGGGGTTCCCCTCGCGAATACGGAAAGATGCTCATGTCTACCACCGCCACATACGACGTCGAAGCCATCCGCAAGGACTTTCCGATCCTGTCGAGAGAGGTCTATGGCAAGCCGCTGGTTTATCTCGACAATGGCGCGTCGGCGCAGAAGCCGCAGTCGGTGATCGACGCCGTCAGCCATGCCTATGCCAACGAATATGCCAATGTCCATCGCGGGCTGCATTTCCTTTCCAATGCCGCGACCGATGCCTACGAGGCGGCGCGCGAGAAGGTGCGGCGGTTCCTCAATGCAGGCTCGGTGGACGAGATCATCTTCACCAAATCCTCGACCGAGGCGATCAACACCGTCGCCTATGGCTGGGGCATGCCCAATATCGGGGCGGACGACGAGATCGTCATCTCGATCATGGAACATCATTCCAATATCGTGCCCTGGCATTTCATCCGCGAACGGCAGGGTGCAAAGCTGGTCTGGGCGCCGGTCGATGACGAGGGCGCCTTCCATCTCGACGATTTTGAGAAATGCCTGACCGACAAGACCAAGCTGGTCGCGATCACCCATATGTCGAATGCGCTCGGCACGGTGGTCAACGTCAAGGAAGTCTGCCGCATCGCGCATGCGCGCGGCATTCCGGTGCTGATCGATGGCAGCCAGGGCGCTGTCCACATGCCCGTCGATGTCCGTGATATCGATTGCGACTGGTATGTGATGA
Organism: Rhizobium sp. LjRoot254; assembly: GCF_964254105.1. NCBI lineage: Bacteria > Pseudomonadati > Pseudomonadota > Alphaproteobacteria > Hyphomicrobiales > Rhizobiaceae > Rhizobium > Rhizobium sp. LjRoot254. The sequence goes on from NZ_CAXUSM020000001.1 coordinate 1,754,146, forward strand.
CGGGCCACAAGCTCTACGGCCCCTCCGGCATCGGCGTGCTTTATGGCAAGGCGGATCGCCTGCAGTCCATGCGGCCGTTCCAGGGCGGCGGTGAGATGATCGCCGAAGTGACGACGGACAACGTTACCTATAACGATCCGCCGCACCGCTTCGAGGCCGGCACCCCGCCGATCGTGCAGGCGATCGGTCTCGGCTATGCGCTGGATTATATCGAGGGCATCGGCCGCGCCGCCATCGCCGAGCATGAGGCCGGGCTCGCCCAGTATGCCGCCGAGCGCTTGCGCTCGGTGAATTCGCTGCGCATCTTCGGCAATGCACCCGGCAAGGGCGGCATCTTTTCCTTTGAACTCCAGGGCATCCACTCCCATGATGTCTCAATGGTAATCGATCGCCAGGGCGTTGCCGTGCGCGCAGGCACCCATTGCGCCCAGCCGCTCTTGAACCGCTTCGGCGTCACCTCCACATGCAGGGCATCCTTCGGGCTTTACAATACGCGCGCCGAGGTGGATGTGCTGGTCGAGGCGCTCGAACACGCCCGCAAGTTCTTCGCGTAGGAGATTGAGATATGGCCAATAGCGAAACCACGGTCGAGAAAGTCGACGTCCGGCAAGGCATCGTCCAGTCCGCCTTGTCTACCGACGAGATCGCACGGCTCTCCGACGATATCATCGCGGCGCTGAAGACCGTCTACGACCCGGAAATCCCGGCCGATATCTACGAACTCGGCCTGATCTACCGCATCGACATCGAGGACGACCGCACGGTGAAGATCCTGATGACGCTGACCGCGCCGGGCTGCCCGGTGGCCGGCGAGATGCCCGGCTGGGTCGAAAACGCCGTCGGCGCCGTAGAAGGCGTGATGGGCGTCGATGTCGAAATGACCTTCGATCCGCCGTGGTCGGCAGACCGCATGAGCGAAGAAGCGCAGGTCGCGCTCGGCTGGTATTGAGGGCGATTCTGGATTAGCCTGTCTATGCCGAATGGAGATTGAAGCATGGGCCGAATGGAAAGACTAAGCGTGGATATTCCGCGTGAAGTGAACGAGATCGTTGAGGAGGCGGTGGCGTCCGGCGAATTCACCTCGGCGAGCGAGATGGTTTCTTCGGCGCTAGCGGAGTGGAAGTCAACCCGGCTTATCCACGGCTATACGGTGGAAGAACTGCGCGCGCTTGTCGACGAAGCAGATGCGAGTGGCGAATTCATAGATGGCGAGACTGCTCGACGCGAGATTGAAGAAGAACTCGAAGCCTATATCGCGGCCAAGCGTGGACAATGAGCTATATTCTTCGTCCGCGCGCGAAGGCAGACATCATATCAATCGCCAAGTATATCGCAGATCACAATCTCGCCGCGTCGGCAAGATGGCATCGAGAGATTCTCGATGCTTGCGCAATGATTGGTGACCTGCCCGAGATCGGACAGCCTCGTGACGATGTGCGGGCAGGACTGCGCACGTTTCCAAAGGGAAACTACCTCATTGTGTTCGAAACAGGCCGATCGGCGGCCCGGATTCTCCGCGTCATCCACGGCGCCCGAGATTGGCCGAAGCTTGTGCGATTAGGCTCGCCGCTATTGATCCCTTAACCCGGGTCCACTACATTGAGTGACGAAAACATCGGGCCTTGAACCCGGTCGTTGAAGGAGAAAGAGCCGATGGGCTTTGCAGTCATGACCATGACGGACGGTGCCGCGACGCGCGTCCGGGAAATCGTTGGAAATTCCGATAGCGCGCAGGGTATCCGCGTCGGTATCAAGAAGGGCGGATGCGCCGGGATGGAATATACCATCAACCTCGTGAGCGAGCCGAATGCCAGGGACGACCTGATCGAGCGCGATGGCGCCAAGGTCTGGGTCGAGCCCGCGGCGGTTCTTTATCTTCTCGGCACCGAAATGGGCTTCGAGACCACGACGTTGCGTTCGGGCTTCACCTTCACCAATCCCAACCAGACTTCGGCCTGCGGCTGCGGCGAATCCGTCGAGCTTAAGCCCGCCGATCTCGCGGCACTGGCAGCCAAGGGCGATGCGGTGGTTCGGGCTGGCTGAGCGCCCCATCAAGATTTGAAACGAAATCGGCGCCCGCGGGCGCCGTTTTGCGTTAGACGATCTGCATCCGGTCAATCCCGCTTGATCGTGGCAAGCACATCCCAGAGATCGGCGCCTGCCTCGAACATGGCGGCATTGGCTTTATAGCCAAGTTCGGCTTCCGTGAGCTCAAGCATTTCGGTCGCGAGATCGACACCCTCGGGACCGGATGTGACCGTCGTTTCAACACCTGCGGGATCCGACGTCGATGCCAGGCTGACAGTCTGCCGCCTGTAATCCGGCGTGTCGGCGTTCGCGATATTGTCGGCGACCGCCGCGAGCCTGTTGGTTTGCGCATTTATGCCCGAGAGGGCGATGCCGGTGATCGATGCGATGCTCATCAAGCTCATTTCCCAGAGACATGAGCGATCTATATAAGCGGCCGATGAAAAAAGCGTGAAACACGAGGGTTACCGGTGTTGGCACCCACTGTCCCGGATCGGCACATGCAAGGCACTCACCGCTTGCGTACGAATTCCGTCCGCAGGACCAGGCCCTTGATCGCATCGTGCCGGCAATCGATCTCTTCGGGATTGTCGGTGAGGCGGATCGACTTTATCACCGTGCCCTGCTTGAGCGTCTGGCCGGCGCCCTTGACCTTGAGATCCTTGATCAGGGTGACGGAATCGCCATCGGCCAGTTCCGTGCCCGAAGCATCGCGTGCGACCGGCTTTGCAGCGGCGGCGGCCGCGACTTCGGACGCGGGACGCCATTCGCCCGTTGTCTCGTCATAGACGTAATCGTCGTCAGCCATCTGCTCTTCCAATCGTCAAATCGTGAAATGCTCCGGATCACGTCCCGGATACTGCGTGTGGGGTATACCAGGCGAGGCGGGCATGCAACCGCACACGGCAATGCGCGCCCGAGGATTACGAACCCGCCGGCCTGCCGCGCAGCACCACGCCCAACTCGTCGGTCTCGCGCACGCGCTTGAGATTTTCCTCGGCTTCGGTCGCCTCGCGCTGGCGGCTCCACATCGAGGCGTAGAGACCGCCCTCGGCCAGCAGTTCGCCGTGCTTGCCCCGCTCGGCAATCAACCCGTCTTTCAGCACGATAATCTCGTCGGCATTGACCACGGTCGAGAGGCGGTGGGCGATCACCAGTGTCGTCCGGTTCCTCGAGACCTCGTCGAGCGCGGTCTGGATCTCCTGTTCGGTGCGGGTGTCGAGCGCCGACGTGGCCTCGTCAAGGATGAGGATCGGTGGCGATTTGAGGATAGTGCGGGCGATGGCGACACGCTGCTTCTCGCCGCCCGAAAGTTTCAAGCCGCGCTCACCAACGGTCGACTCGTAGCCGTCGGGCAGGCTCTTGATGAAATGATCGACCTGGGCGACCTCGGCCGCGCGCTCGACCTCCGCCTGGCTTGCCGAAGGGCGGCCGTAGCGGATGTTATAGCCGATCGTGTCGTTGAACAGCACCGTGTCCTGCGGCACCATGCCGATCGCAGCGCGCAAGCTGGTCTGCGTGACCTCTCGGACATCCTGCCCGTCGATCGTGATCGCGCCCTGTTGGACATCGTAGAACCGGTAGAGCAATCGCGAGATCGTCGATTTGCCGGCGCCCGAAGGGCCGACCACCGCCACAGTGTGGCCAGCCGGTACATCGAATGAAATGCCCTTGAGGATAGGCCGCGCCGGGTCGTAGGCGAAATGCACGTCCCTGAACGCCAGCGCGCCAGCCGTGGCCACCAATGGCCGGGCATCCGGCGCATCCTCGATCTCGGCATCGGTATCGAGCAGGTCGAACATCTGCTCGATGTTGGCCAATCCCTGGCGGACTTCGCTATAGATGAAGCCGATGACGCCGAGCGGCAGCGCCAGCTGCATCAGCAGCACATTGATGAACACGAAGTCGCCGATCGTCTGGGTGCCGGCGCGGATCGCCAGCGCCGACATCGTCATCATCGCCATCATGCCTGCGCTAAAGATCACGATCTGGCCGAAGTTCAGCAACCCCTGCGAAGTCCAGACCTTGGTGGCAGCCTTTTCGTAGGCCTCCATCGACTGGTCGAAGCGTTTCGCCTCCATCTGCTCATTGCCGAAATATTTCACTGTCTCGAAATTCAGCAGCGAGTCGATCGCCTTGGAATTGGCCTCGGCGTCGGAGGCGTTCATGCCGCGCCGGATGTCGATGCGCCAATCGCTCGCTCGGATCGTGAACCAGATGTAGCAGGCGACCATCAGCGCTGCGGCCGCCAGGTAGCTCAACCCATAGGTCCAGCCGAGGATCGCCGCCGTCATGGCGAATTCGAGGATCGTCGGGATCGTGTTGAGGATCACGAAGCGGACAATGATCTCGATGCCCTTGGTGCCGCGCTCGATGGCGCGCGACAGGCCGCCGGTGCGGCGCTCAAGATGAAACCGTAGCGAAAGCTGGTGCAGATGCAGGAAGGTCTTCAGCGACAGCTGCCGCACCGCATATTGCCCGACGCTGGCAAACAACGTATCGCGCAGCTGGTTAAAGCCCGCCTGGATGACGCGGGCGAGATTATACGCAGCCACCAGCGCCAGCACGCCCAACCCGAGCGACATCATGTTGCCGACAGCATCTGTTTTGCCCGACAGTGCGTCCGTCGACCACTTGAAGAAATACGGAACGGTCAGCAGAACGATCTTGGATAGCACCAGGAAGAACGTCGCGAGCGCCACCCGCATTTTCAGGTCCGGCCGATCCGATGGCCACATATAGGGCCAGAGATTGCGGATCGTCTGGACGATGCGGCCCGATTCGACTGAGACGGTCTTTTTCGCTGCTGCCATTCACCTCACCGCAAATCATGCGCCCGAAAGCGGGACTGTCCTTAGGCGTGATAGCGTCTCGGGACGAATGGGGCAACGAAGTTAGCTGAGACGGTGGGAGGGAAAAGGACGGCCGATTACCTCTCGGTCGTCATGCTCGACCTTCACCTTGATTGTTTGGCAGGCGGCACCAGATACTCGGCACAGGGCCGAGTATGACGTCGCGGGTGTTGCAAGGTTCGGCAAGAGGTGAGGCCGCCGGAGTGATTCTGGCGGCCTCTTTGCCTCACTCAGCAGCCTCCAGATAATCCTCCACTGGCGGGCAGGAGCACACCAGGTTCCTGTCGCCATACACGTTGTCCACCCGGTTGACCGGAGGCCAATATTTGTCGACGCGGAAGGCGCCGGGGGGGAAGCAGGCCTGTTCGCGGGAATAGGGCCGGTCCCACTCGCCGACGAGGTCCTGCACGGTGTGCGGGGCGTTCTTGAGCGGGTTGTTGTCCTTGTCCATCGTGCCGGCCTCGATCTGGCGGGCTTCCTCGCGGATCGCCAGCATGGCTTCGCAGAAGCGGTCGATTTCGGCCTTGGTCTCGCTTTCGGTCGGCTCGATCATCAGGGTGCCGGCGACCGGCCAGCTCATGGTCGGCGCGTGGAAGCCGCAGTCGATCAGGCGCTTGGCGACATCATCGACCGTGACACCGCAGAGAGCCTGTAGCGGCCGCGTGTCGATGATGCATTCGTGCGCGACGCGGCCCTTGTCCGAGGAATAGAGCACGTCATAGGCGCCTTTCAGCCGTGCGGCGATATAGTTGGCGTTGAGGATCGCCACCTTGGTCGCCTGCGTCAGCCCTTCGCCGCCCATCATCAGGATGTAGCTCCAGGAGATTGGCAGGATCGAGCCGGAACCGTAAGGCGCCGCCGACACTGCACCGTGCCCGCCACCGGTTTCCGGATGGCCGGGCAGGAACGGTGCGAGATGCGTCTTGACCCCGATCGGCCCCATGCCGGGACCACCGCCGCCATGCGGAATGCAGAAGGTCTTGTGCAGGTTGAGATGGCTGACATCCGAGCCGATATCGCCGGGCCGCGACAGGCCGACCATGGCATTCATGTTGGCGCCGTCGAGATAGACCTGGCCGCCATTGGCATGCGTGATTTCGCAGATCTCGCGCACCGTCTCCTCGAACACGCCATGCGTCGAGGGATAGGTGATCATGATGCAGGAGAGGTTGGTGGCATGCTGCTCGGCCTTGGCACGGAAATCGGCGAGGTCGATATCGCCGTCGTCCGACACCTTCACCGGCACCACCTTCATGCCCGCCATCTGAGCCGAGGCGGGGTTGGTGCCATGCGCCGAGGTCGGGATCAGGCAGACATCGCGATGGGTGTCGCCATTGGCAATGTGGTAGTTGCGGATGGTGAGCAGGCCCGCATATTCCCCTTGCGCGCCGGAATTGGGCTGCATGGAGAATGCGTCGTAGCCGGTCACATCGCAGAGCTTGGCCGAGAGATCGTCGAGCATCGCCTTGTAGCCGAGCGCCTGATGCGGCGGCACGAAGGGGTGGATCTCGGAGAATTCCGGCCAGGTGATCGGCAGCATTTCCGCCGTGGCGTTGAGCTTCATGGTGCAGGAGCCGAGCGGAATCATCGCCCGGTCGAGCGCCAGATCCCGGTCTGACAGGCGTCGGATGTAGCGTACCATCTCGCTCTCGGCGCGGTTCATGTGGAAGATCGGGTGCGTGAGATATTCGCTCACCCGCAGCATGTCCTCGGGCAGGCGGTAGCCGGGTTCGAAGTCGTCGGACGTGAAGTCGCCGCCGAAGGCGCGCCAGACCGCTTCCAGCGTCACCGGCCGCGAACGCTCGTCGAGCGATATGCCGATTCGGTCCTCGCCGATCTTGCGGAGATTGACTTCCTGGGCCTCGGCGGCCTTCAGGATGACGCCCTGCAGCTTGCCGACTTCGACGGTGATGGTGTCGAAGAAGGTTTCCGGCTCGACCTTGTAGCCGAGTTTTTCCAGCCCGCGCGCCAGCCGCACCGTCTTCTGGTGCACGCTCTGGGCAATGGCCTTGAGGCCCTTCGGGCCATGGAAGACGGCATACATCGAGGCCATGACGGCGAGCAGCACCTGCGCGGTGCAGATATTCGACGTCGCCTTCTCGCGGCGGATATGCTGTTCGCGGGTCTGCAGCGACAGGCGATAGGCGCGGTTGCCGCGCGCATCGACCGACACGCCGACGAGGCGGCCGGGCATCGAGCGTTTCCATTCGTCCTTGACGGCCATGTAGGCGGCATGCGGGCCGCCATAGCCGACCGGTACGCCGAAGCGCTGGGTGCAGCCTACCGCGATATCGGCGCCCATTTCGCCGGGCGATTTCAGTAGGCACAAAGCGAGGGGGTCGGCAATGACGATGCCGATGGCGCCGGCTTCATGCAGCTTCTCCATGATCCCGGTGAAATCGCGAACATGGCCGTAGGTGCCGGGATACTGGAAGATCGCGCCGAACACATTGTTGGTGTCGAGATCGCGGAAGGGATCGCCGACCACGACATTCCAGCCGAGAGGCTCGGCGCGGGTCTTGAGCAGTGCGATATTCTGCGGGTGGCAGTTCTCGTCGGCGAAGAAGGTCAGCGACTTGGATTTCGCGACGCGCTGGGCCATCGCCATGGCTTCAGCGGCGGCGGTGGATTCATCGAGCAACGAGGCATTGGAAATGTCCAGCCCCGTCAGGTCGCTCACCATGGTCTGGTAATTGAGCAGTGCCTCGAGCCGGCCCTGGCTGATCTCGGGCTGGTAGGGCGTATAGGCCGTGTACCAGGCCGGGCTTTCCAGGATGTTGCGCTGGATGACCGGCGGCGTGATCGTGCCGTAATAGCCCTGGCCGATCAGCGAGACCAGCTTCTTGTTGAGGTTCGCCGTCTCGCGCATCTTGTCGAGGGCCTCGCGCTCGGTCAGCGGCTTGTCCCACTTCAGCGGCGTCTGGATGCGGATGGAGCCGGGCACGGTGTCGTCGATCAGAGCGTCGAGGCTCTTATAGCCAATCACGCCAAGCATCGCGTCCATCTCCTCGGGCGAGGGGCCGATATGGCGGCGGTCGGCGAAATTGTAGGGGTCGTAATCGGTGAAGGTAAAGTCCTTGGGAAGTGCCATTATGCGATCATCCGTTCATATGCTTCCTGATCCATCAGGCCGTCGGCATCAGAGGGATTGGCGAGCTTGAGCTTGAAGAACCAGGCCGCACCCTGCGGATCGGCATTGACCATCTCGGGATGTGCCACGATGGCGTCATTGACCTCGACGATCTCGCCGTCGAGCGGACAAAAGACATCCGATGCGGCTTTTACGCTCTCCACAGTGGCGGCATTGTCGTTCTTGGAGAAGGTCGCGCCGACCTCGGGCAGTTCAACGTAGACGAGGTCGCCGAGCTGTTCGGCGGCATGCGTCGTGATGCCGACAGTAGCAATGCCGCCCTCGATCTTCAGCCATTCGTGCTCTTCGGTGAATTTCAGCATATTGGTTTATCCTCTGGATCAGTTTGATTGTGTTCTGGCAGAGGACGGGGCGATCACCCCCCTCTGTCGCTTCGCGACATCTCCCCCTCAAGGGGGGAGATCGGTAACTCGTTGAAATGCCGCGTCCCCACGAAGCGTAGAGATATTGGCGAGGATCGCGCTACACCCGATCTCCCCCCTTGAGGGGGAGATGCCCGGCAGGGCAGAGGGGGGTGTTCCAAGATCGAAAACGCTCATGATCACCGCTTGTAAGTCGGTTTGATAAACGGAAGCTCGGTCACGGTGACCGGCAGGAACTTTCCACGCACCTCAGCGAAGATGCGGGTACCCGGCATGGCGTGCGAGATCGGCACATAACCCATGGCAACCGGGCCATCGACGCTTGGCCCGAAGCCGCCCGAGGTGACTTCGCCGAGTCGCGTGGCGCCACCCTCGTCGCCATAGAGGATCGCATGCGCCCGGACAGGCGCCTTGCCGTCGGGCTTCAGGCCCACGCGCCTGCGTGTCGCGCCGTTTTCCAGTTCGTCCAGAATGCGACTGGCGCCCGGAAAGCCCCCTGCACGAGCACCGCCCTTGCGGCGCACCTTCTGGATCGCCCATTCCAATCCCGCTTCGACCGGGCTCGTTGTTGTGTCGATATCGTTGCCGTAGAGGCAAAGGCCCGCCTCGAGCCGCAGGCTGTCGCGCGCGCCAAGCCCCACCGGCTCGCAATCGGGATGGTCGAGCATGCGACTGACGACCAATTCCGCCTTATCCGCCGGAATCGAAATCTCGAACCCGTCCTCACCCGAATAGCCGGAGCGGGAGACGATGCAATCGACATCATGGAGATCATCGAATTCGACATCCATGAACTTCATGCTGGTGATCTCAGGGCAAAACTCGGCCAGCACCTGCTCGGCATGCGGCCCCTGCAGCGCCACCAGCGCGCGGTCGGACAGGATCTCGAACGTGCAACGATCTCCGAGATGGTCCTGCATATGCTTAAAGTCGGCGTGCTTGCAGGAGGCGTTGACCACCATGTAGAAATGATCGCCGCGATTGGCCACCATCAGGTCGTCGAGAATGCCGCCCGCGTCATTGGTGAACAGGCCATACCGCTGGCGGCCGGGCTTCAGCCCGAGAATATCCACCGGGATCAGGCTTTCGAGCGCCAGCGCCGCGTCCTCGATGCGCCCGGATTTCGCCCGGATCGCGACCTGTCCCATATGCGAGACGTCGAACAAGCCGCAGGCGGAGCGGGTCGCGAGATGCTCCTTCAGCACACCGGCGGGATATTGCACCGGCATGTCGTAGCCGGCAAACGGCACCATCCGGGCGCCGAGCGAGAGATGAAGGGCGTGAAGCGGGGTTTTAAGAAGGGGTGCATCGTCCACGAGGCGGTCTCCGGTTCGGCGCTCACGCACCTGCTCAAGAACGGGGCCTTTGGCAGGCGCCCGCGTGACTTAAGCCCCCTCTGTCCTGATGCCTGAGATTGTTATCCCTTCGGCAGGCGCCTATCTGCTCCTCGCAAACGCGCCGTTCTCCAGAGTTCCGTAACCTGTCCGCTGGTCCTTTGGCCTGAGAGTTTCCGGGGCGGTTGCTCCTTCGGCACCACGTTTTCGACGTGGATTCTCCCAGCGGGACGCCACTTGATAGACCCGCCAGCGTCGCTCTGGCAAGAGGCGATGACGCTTTTGTCGCAACATTTGTCGTTGATGTGAAAGACGCGACAACCAGCGGGGTGCCGGCCCGCTCAGGATCAGGCGTGTCGGTCAGACAGGATCGACGCGATCGTCGGAAAGGACATCCGGGGATTCCGGCTGATCCTCGGCTACCGGTTCATCCTCGCCGGCGTTGAGCATATATTCCTGCCTTGCCATATCGGGTGTGGACTGCGGTTGCTGTTCGGCGGTGAGGAAGAACAGCGCCAGCGCAGGCGGCTGCACCACGTTCATCAGCACTTTCTGCTGCAGGTCGCCGGATTTGCGCGCCTGGGCGGCGAGCGCCTTCATGGTCTGCTCGGACGGCGAGCTGCCGCTCACACGGGCGCTGGCCTTGAGCGGCTCGGCCGCATAGGCTGCTGTGTTGGCGGAAACTGTAACGACCTGCACCATCTGCTTTACCGGACCATATACCTCTCGGCACACTATCCGTTGCCGATGTCGGAACGGTTGAAACGGTCGTTAAACATTTAACGACATTCGATTCTTCCCTGTTTGCGCGTGACTGCATATCGACCACCTTCGATTCACGAGGCTAGATATGGATTGAGCGATCATATCAGCCGCGATAGACAGTCCGGGCCAAAGCCGGAGAGCCGCATGGAAGACAACATCATCAGAACGGCCCGTCTCACCATGCGGCGGCCCGAAGTGCGCGATCTCGGCGCGATGCACGCCATCCTCTCCAATCCCGTCGCCATGCGCTACTGGTCGACGCTGCCGCACAAGAATCTCGGCGAGAGCCGGGAGTGGTTGAAGGCCATGATGGCCTCGCCGGAAGGTGAGAGCGACGACTTCGTCGTCACCTTCGAGGACCGCGTGATCGGCAAGGCCGGCTTCTGGCGCCTGCCCGAGATCGGCTACATCTTCCATCCCGATTGCTGGGGGCAGGGGCTCGCCCACGAATGCCTGTCCGCCCTCATCGCCCGCGCCTTCCAGCGTCGCGGCATGGACGCCATCACCGCCGACGTCGACCCCCGCAACCAGGCCTCGCTCGGGCTGCTGGGAAAACTTGGATTCGTCGAGACGGGGCGCAAGCAGGCGACATGGCTGATCGGAGATGAATGGTGCGACAGCGTGTATATGGAATTGAGGCGGCCCAACCACTCAATGGGCTCCGAGCGCCAACAATTCTGACCCCGGGACGGATCATCCCGGAGACTGCAGTTTTCAACATCGCTCGGATCTATCGCGTCAGCTCCGCGCGGCGTGCTGTCAAATATCCTGGTTCTGAGGCAGTAGCACGAGGTCGCGGACAGTGGCGTTGGCGGGGCGGGTCAGCATGAAAATCAGGGCATCAGCCACGTCTTCGCTGCGCAGCCCTTCATGGGCGGCAACCCGGCGCTCGATTTCCTCCGGGTCGATTATGCCCCACAATTCGTTGAGTACGATGCCGGGTGCAAGCGAACCCACCCGGATGTTGTGCGGCGCGACCTGGCGGCGCAGGCCGTGGACGAAGGACTGCACGGCGTGCTTGGACGCCGAATAGACCGGTTCCCAATGCAAGGCCTGATGGCCCGAAATCGAGCTGGTGACAACGATCTCGCCGGTCCTGCGTTCGATCATTCCCGGCAAAACGGCCCTTATGGCGCGAAAGATCGAGTTGACGTTGACCGAAAGCATCGCGTCCCACAGGTCGGCATCGCCTTCCGCCACAACGCCCGGTACATAGCTGCCCGCATTGGCAAACAGGATATCGATCCTGCCGAATGCGGCTGTAACTGTCTCCACCATGGCGTTGACCTCCGCCGCGACGGTGAGGTCAGCCGGAACCGCCAGCGTTTGGGCGCCAAGTTCCTGGGCCAGCGCGTCGAGCTTGTCCTTCGAGCGTGCCACCAATGCGACCTGGACGCCTTCCTTGGCCAGCGCGCGGGCAGCTGCGCGGCCAATGCCGGAGCTGGCGCCTGTGACGATGGCGGTCTTGCCCGCAAGCGATTGGGTCATTTGTAAAATCCTCCAAAGCCGATTTAGAAAATATCGAACGAACTTAGCTCTCCCAGTCTGAACAACACCTGAGAGGATGCAGACGGTACTGCCAGACCCGGCGACCGACAAGCTCTTAGGAGGTGTGCCAAGGGACGCGGATCATCGTGCCCGACGCGGTTTGAACCGACACCATTGCGATCGCAACTTCAGTTGCCGCGTATCAAGGCCACGGCCGCTTTCCGTGCATCCCCAGTTCTTGGGACTATTGTGGACATGCCAGCGCCGCATTCTCGTGCGAGGCACGCGCTGCCGGGCGCTGGGGACCACCACCCGCCACATTCCTTCCAGAGATCGGGGCACCGTTTAAGATTTGTTGACCATATTTCTTCATGCTTTGCCCGTTCGGCGCAGTTGCGGGAGCGATCGCTCCGCACTTCGTTGGCAGCGTAACGACCTGCGGACAGTGTTTTCACAGCCGCGTCGAGTAACGAGTATCGGGTAACTTTAGTCATGGCGTCTCAGAATAAGTCCGCGCATTCCGCATCGAAATCCCGCCGGGGTCTTTCCCTCAGTATCGCTGTGAGCGCCTTGCTTTTCTGCAGCGTTATCGCCGGATCCGCTTGGGGCCTCGCTTCGACGCTCAGTGTAATGCACGAGGCGGCTCGCACATTGTCCGAAAACATGAGCCTCGCCACGCCCCTCCATGTCAAGGTAGCGGTGGCCGACGAACGCCGCCTCCCGCGCGCGCTGAGAGCCGCCAAGTCCGCACGCGTTTTGAAGCCGTCCGAAAGCGAGATCCGCCGGGGGCAGCTTACCGTCGCGGCGATCCGGATGGCCCACCAGCGCAGCCTTGCCGCCCAACTCGCCTTTTCGGAAAAAAGCAGGAATGCTGAGAAAGCAAAGATCGTGGCCGCGGTTGCGCGTGCAAAAAGTTCGGTGGAACGGGAAGAGAAAATCAGCGGCAAGCCATCTTTGGTAACTGCACTCCTGGAAGATGTTCCGGTCCGCTCCCTTCAGCCCTTCGGCCTTGTGCTGGCGAAGCCCGAAACGGAAGAAGACGTGGCTCTTCCCAGCCGGATTCCGCTGCCTGAAGCCAGACCATTGATTGAGACGGTGGTTATTGAGCAAAAGCCAGCCGACGAAAAACCTGTCGCGCGCAGAAACCTCGACAACAAGGACAGCAAGGAAGACGTCGCCTATGCAAAACCCGAGCGCTCGCTGTTTTCCGATCTGTTCAAGGGCAAGGCCAGCGACACCGCCTGGCCGGGAAAGGGCACGAGGGTCGCGATCTATGACGTTTCCAACGCGACCGTCTACCTGCCCGATGGAACCAAGCTGCGCGCCCATTCCGGCATAGGCAGAATGCGCGACAATCCGCGCTACGAGCACGTTACAATGAAAGGCCCGACGCCCGCCGGCATCTATCGCCTGTCGATGCGCGAGAAGCGCTTTTACGGCGTGGAGGCAATTCGTATGACGTCGATCGACGGGCGCGACCCGCAGAACCGAACCGGGTTGCTGACGCATACCAATTTGTTGCGCGGTCAGAAGGGCTCGCACGGCTGTGTCGCCTTCCAGAACTATCAACCATTCCTCAAGGCCTTCAAACGTGGTCGGATCACGATGCTGGTCGTGGTGCCGGAGCTACCATCATCACGTACGCAACTCGCCGCGCTCTATCGCAAGGCCGGCGCCTGATCGATCTCCGCGCGCCCTCTATTCTCGCTAGGGTAGCTACGCGCCTCATATCGGATGAAGAGTCTACTGCAGCCGGCACCCACAAACGGACATTCTACCCTTCTGGTGCCGTGGAACCGCCAAGATCATCCTCGTGCGTTTCAAATAACTCAACAAAATCAAAATGGTGCGGACGACGGGAATCGAACCCGTACGAGCAAGCCCGAGGGATTTTAAGTCCCTTGCGTCTACCAGTTCCGCCACGTCCGCATTGCGTCATCCCTAACGTGGTGCGATTGATTTGAGAAGAGCCGTTCGACGGATTTCGCCCTGAACGAAAAAACGGCCCGGCGTTGCTGCCGGACCGCCTCATGCTGCGATCCAAATCCGTTATGCCGCAGCCTTGGATGCAGCCGTACCGGCGATCTTGCCGGCGATCTCGGCGACGTACTTGCCCTGGAAGCGGGCGCCGGCGAGTTCGTTTTCGCTTGGCTGGCGCGAGCCGTCGCCGCCGGTGATGGTGGAGGCGCCGTAGGGCGAGCCGCCGGTGATTTCGTCGAGGCCCATCTGGCCCTGGAAGGCGTAGGGCAGGCCGACAGTGACCATGCCGTAGTGCATCAGGGTCGGCAGGAAGCCGAGGATGGTCGATTCCTGGCCGCCATGCTGGGTGGCCGACGACGTGAACACAGAGCCGACCTTGCCGACCAAGGCACCCTTGGCCCACAGGCCGCCGGTCTGGTCGATGAAGGAACGCATCTGCGAGGCGACCGTGCCGAAGCGGGTACCGGCGCCGAAGATGATCGCGTCGTACTCGACGAGATCATCGACCTTGGCGACCGGAGCGGCCTGGTCGAGCTTGAAATAGGAGGCCTTGGCGACCTCTTCGGAAACGGTTTCCGGCACGCGCTTGATATCGACAGTCGCACCGCCTTCGCGGGCGCCTTCGGCAACGGCCTCGGCCATCTTTTCGATATGGCCGTAAGCCGAGTGATAGAGAACGAGAACTTTTGCCATTCTGATGATCCTTATGTTTCGACAGCGTCAAGGGCTGCGGCAGACCTGTAGATAGACGTCATTTCGCAACTTTGCAGCCCAGCAAATGGCGCCCGCAGTGTTCACTCCTGGTGAACAATCATGCGTCTGTCATCGCAGTTTGAGAAACGAACATGCGGCGACAGCCGCGCTTGACAGGGTCGGCGGCGGGGTATCAATTCACCGGCAAAACATGCATGACCAAGGGACAAATCATGAAGGATCCTGCCAACATCGTCACCGCCGCCATGCTGGCGATCGGCGACGAACTCCTGTCGGGCCGCACCAAGGACAAGAATATCGGCCATCTCGCCGAGATGCTGACGCTCAACGGCGTCGACCTCAAGGAGGTGCGCATCGTCGCCGACGAGGAGGACGAGATCGTCACGGCGCTCAATGCGCTTCGGAGCCGCTACAATTACGTCTTCACCTCGGGTGGCATCGGGCCGACCCATGACGACATCACCGCGGATGCGATCGGCAAGGCCTTCGGCCGCAAGGTCGTGCACGACGAGAAGGCGATGCGGATCATGGGCCGGATGTATGCCGAGCGCGGCATGGAGTTCAACGAGGCGCGGATGCGGATGGCGCGGATGCCGGAGGGCAGCGTCCATATCGACAATCCGGTGTCGGCCGCACCCGGCTTCAATGTCGAGAATGTCTATGTCATGGCCGGCGTGCCGTCGATCTTCCAGGCGATGCTCGACAACGTGCTGCCGACGCTACGGACGGGCACGCGGATGCTGTCGCGAACGATTCCCTGTCCGTTCGGCGAGGGCATGATCGGCTCGGCGCTGCGCGCCGTGCAGGCCGAACACCCCGAAACGGTGATCGGCTCATACCCGAAATTCGACGGCAAGACCTATTCGACGGATCTGGTGGTGCGGGCGCGCTCGGACGGGGTGCTCAATGCCGCCGCCGAGGCGGTTGCCGCAATGGTGGCGGAGATCGCCGCTGCACAAGCGAAGGGAACTCCGTGAGCCCCTTGCGCGTTGATAGACATCCAGGCGTAACAGATTAAAATCTATAACTTAATCACGTTGACCCCAGGAGGAACCGATGCCCGTCAAGACCATTGCCACGATCCTCACCCAGGCCGAGACCTGCCGGCCGGTCTTCGATGCGGCCGCTGCCATCGCCGGCGAGCATGGCGCGCATGTCATCGGGCTGCATGGCGAGGTGATCGATCCGCCGCCGGTTCTCTCCCCGCTCGACCTGCCGGATTCCTCCGTCATATCCAGCCTCTACGATGCGGCGGCGGAGAAGACCAACGCCATCAGGAAAGTGTTCGAGGATTGCGGCGCGCGCTCGGGCGTCTCCTACGAGTGGCGGCCGTTCAAAGGCTCGACCGGGGCCGCCAATGCCGGCGTGATCGACAGCGTGCGGGCAGCCGACCTCGTCATCGCCCCGCAGCCGCAGGCCGGGATGGTCAGCGAACACGATACGGTGCTGTTCGAAGGCGGAAGGCCGGTGCTTTTCATTCCGTGGATCGACAAGGAGTTCAAGGCATTCAAGCGCGTGCTCATCGCGTGGGATGGCTCGCGCGGCGCGACCCGCTCGGTCTTCGATGCGCTGCCGCTCCTGGAAAAGGCAACCGATATCGAAATCTTCAGCGTCCAGCCGAAGGAGCGCGAGGGCCAGCCCGGCGATATGCTCAGCGCCGAGATTGCCGCATCGCTCTCGCGGCATGGGCTCAACGTCACGACGCGGTCGCAGGCCAAGGAAGGCCTGCCCATCTCCGCCGTGCTCGAAAACCGCTGCAGCGACTTCTCGGCCGACCTGATGATCATGGGCGCCTATGGCACCTCGCGCATCATGGAGCGCATCTTCGGCGGCGTCACCCATGTGCTACTGGAATCGATGACGGTGCCGGTGCTGATGTCGCGATAGCGCGCATTCCGCACTGTATCGGTGTGGATAGCGCGCGGCTTGCCCGCCGCGCCCTGCTTTTGCGCTTTACGCGGCAGGCGGCAATCCCATAATGACGTTCCAGAATCATCCGATATGCGAAAGTCCGCCGCCATGTCCCTTCCCGAAAAAGCATTTCCCGTTTCCTGGGACCAGTTCCATCGCGATGCGCGGGCGCTGGCCTGGCGGCTTGCCGGTCTCAATCGCAATTTCACCGGCATGGTCTGCATCACGCGCGGCGGGCTGGTGCCGGCGGCGATCATTTCGCGCGAACTCAATATCCGCCTGATCGAGACTGTCTGCGTCGCCTCCTATCATGATTACCTCAACCAGGGTGACATGGCCGTGCTCAAGTCGATCTCGCCGGAACTCCTCAAGGACGGTGGCGAGGGCCTGCTGGTGGTCGATGACCTGACCGATACCGGCAAGACCGCGGCACAGGTGCGTGCGATGCTGTCCAAGGCGCATTTCGCCGCCGTCTACGCCAAGCCTAAAGGCGTGCCGATGATCGACACTTTCGTCACCGAAGTGTCCCAGGATACCTGGATCTATTTTCCCTGGGATATGGGCTTCACCTACCAGGAGCCGATCGCCAAGGGTCATGCCGGTTGACCGCCCGGAGTAAATTGCATCCATTGATTTCATGTACGTCGCGTCATTCAATCGGCGGTGCCCGGCGTTTCTGACGTTTTTCAGTTTTTTTGAATATTTGTGCCTGCTATGGGCCGGATAGGTTCGTATTTAACAGGCGATTAAGCCTGATCGCCTAAGCCTAGTCCCATGGACTGTTTTGAGACAGTCAAGAATTCGGTGGGGAACTGATGGTATCGGGCGTTTTTTCCAGGCTTTCGCTAACCGCAAAAGTTGCAGTCGTTATCGTTGCGGCCAATCTGACGGGGCTTGCAGTCACAACCTGGCTGTCGTGGTCGGCGGACCTGTCGGCCTCGATGGAACGGGCGGAAAAGGACTGGAGCAAGGCGACCCAGCAGGTCGGCGCCACCGCCGAGGGCGCGGTCAAGTGGAAGAAGGCTTCCGTCATCCAGGAGGCCTACGCACTTTATCGCAACGACCCGTCGCTCGGGCTCGTCGCCTTCCTGGCCGTCAACGCCAAGCTGGAAGCCGCCGATGGCTGGGCCGGGTCCACGGAAGCCAGCGCCGATCACGATCAGCGGGCGCAGGCAATCTTCAGCCAGACCCCCGAAACCATCGTTGTGGACAAATCCAAGCCGGGCGAAGTGCTGGTGGTTTCGCCGCTCGGCCTCGACAAGGCAGGCAAGCGCATCGGCTATGTCGCGGCCAGCTGGTCGTCGACACCTGTCGTGGATGCCGCCCGCAACCAGGCTCTGTGGTTTGCCGCCAAGCAGGCTCTCGTGATCGCTTTCGTCATCGCGGCATTCCTCATCGCCATGCGCCAGTTCGCGGGAAAGCCGCTCGGACAGCTCGCCAGGCGCATCTCGGCTATGCAGGACGGCGATTTGGTCTCTGAAGTGCCGATGCTCGATCGCAGCGACGCGGTCGGCGTGATTGCCCGGGCGCTCGATGGATCGATCACGTCGATCAAGGAAAAGGCCGAGCAGGAACATGCCGCCCACCAGCGTCAGCTGGAAATGGATGGCGAGCGTGCGCGCTTCGCCGAACAGTCACGGGAAAGCGCCGAGGCCCAGGCCAAGGCGATGGCGGTGCTTGGTGCGTCGCTGGAAAAGCTCGCAAGCGGCAATTTCTCGGCGCGCCTCGGGGATATCGACCCTGACTTCGAGAAGCTTCGTAGCGATTTCAATACGATGGTGACGGCTGTTGCCGAAACGCTTTCGGGCATTTCCGACACCGCTTTCGCACTCGATGGCGGTGCGGCCGACATTGCAAGCTCCGCCGACCAGCTTGCCAAGCGTACGGAAATCCAGGCTGCCGCGCTTGAGGAGACGGCCGCCGCGCTCGAAGAGATCACCAGCACGGTCACGCTCGCATCCGAAAAGGCCGATCAGGCCTCGAAGCTGGTGCTTTCGACCAAGCAGAACGCCCATGGGGCTGCCGGCATCGTCCGCGATGCAGTCTCCGCCATGGACCGCATCCAGAATTCATCGAGCCAGATCGGCAAGATCATCGGCGTGATCGACGAGATCGCCTTCCAGACCAATCTTCTCGCGCTCAATGCCGGGGTCGAGGCGGCGCGTGCCGGCGACGCGGGCAAGGGCTTTGCCGTGGTCGCCCAGGAAGTGCGCGAACTCGCCCAGCGCTCGGCGAGTGCCGCCAAGGAGATCAAGCAGCTCGTCTCGGCATCCGGCCAGGAAGTTGGCTCCGGCGTGTCGCTGGTCAATTCGATGGGCAATTCGCTGCTGTCGATCGAGAGCCAGGTCAACGAGATCCATGACAGCATCTCGGCGATCGTTTCCTCCTCCAAGGAGCAGGCGATGGGCCTCAACGAGGTCAACAACGCCATCCGCCAGATGGACCAGGCGACGCAGCAGAATGCGGCGATGGTCGAGGAGACCAATGCCGCCTGCCAGGAACTGCAGACGCAGAGCAACCAGCTCAAGGCGGCACTCAGCGACTTCCAGTTCGATGGCACTAGCGCGTCATCTTCGGCGCGTATCATTACGCCGGAGCCGATTCGCGCGGTCAGGCCTGTCGCGGCGCCCGTCCGCAGGACCTATGCGGCACCGGTTATCCGCGCTGTCGCAAGCAGCCAGTCGGCTGCGGCGCAGTCGCAGGATTGGGAAGAATTCTAAGCAATTCGCGCCAAGAGGTTTTGGCGCGTCCAACGGCTCGGGGTAGCCGATCTCAAAAGGGGAAATGCGAATGAAGAAATATCTGCTGGGCGCTGTCGCCATGCTTGCGCTTACCATCGCCATGCCGGCGATGGGTGAAGAGGCCCATGTCGGCCCCGTCACCGAATATGTCAATGCGAATGTGAAGACCTGGCTGTCCGATCCGACCATCGTCGCCGCGATTACGGCACAGAACGCGGCCAATGCCGCGCTCGACCAGGCGGGCGTCGATGCGCTCGACCAGAAATGGCGCGCCGAGGTGGAAGCCGACAGCCATCCGATGATCGACGCAGTGATTGCCAATCCGGTCTCGGCCTTCCTCAAGGCCAAGCAGGAAGCATCCGGCGGTACGATCACCGAGATCTTCGTCACCGATGCCAAGGGCCTGAATGTCGGCCAGAGCGACATCACGTCGGACTTCTGGCAGGGCGACGAGGACAAGTTCACCAAGTCCTTCGGTGCCGGCGCTGGCGCGCTGTTCGTCGATGTGGCGGAGAAGGACGAGTCCACCCAGATGCTGCAGAGCCAGGCCTCGATGACCATCGTCGACGAAGCGGGCAAGCCGATCGGCGCCGTCACCATCGGCGTCAATCTCGACCAGCTCTAAGCACGTTTTGGACCACTGAAAGGGCAGGCGGCGACCACGGGGTTTCCGCCTGCCCACAACTTCCGTTCTATGACATCTTGTGGGTGACATTTGAGTGCCCGAACACAAGATGTAGTGATTGCCGCCGCTTGAAAGCCGCAACGAATCAGTTTTGCGCACCGCTGCCATAAAGCCCCAAATTTTTACAGACGATCGGCCATTCGGACCGAAAAATAAATAATTTCAAGACGATTTTAATGACATCGGCTGAGGGCGGCATTGCAACCCCATCGAGAAATGCAGGTATTCCCGAGGCTTGGACGTTTTCCCAGTTTTCCACATCCTGTTGATACTAGATGTGGTGTTAATAATTTCGTCACGAACAAGCTCTTGACGGAATCGCGTTGCACGCGCTTAATGAACCTCGTTGCGGCGGCAGCGGGATCGGATTGTAACGAGGCCCGGTCCATTTTTAAAAAATCTGCGTGTGATCAAGGGGCGTCAGCCCAGGGCATTTCCGTGCCTTGGCGACGAGTGAGAACACGCGGATTTTTTTGCCCCGGGACGGACAAAAGACTGGCATTAATGCGGCGTTAATACTATATTTAGTGTTTGCAGCCAACAATGCCACAAGATGCAGGGGTACGGGAATCACCGCTCCACATTTTGAGAACAAGGCAACTGGCACGCAAGGTCAACAAAACCCGCGCGTTTCCAGAACGGGAATTCATGCGCCTTTTCATAGGCGTGACCAAGGCTAGGGGTTGAAAAGATGCGCATAGAACGGAAATTCACGGAAGCCGGCAAGTCGGCCTATGACAGCGTTGCATTCCGCACCGCGACCAGCGAAATCCGCAACCCGGACGGTTCCATCGTGTTCCGCCTCGCCGACATCCAGGTGCCGGAGCAGTTCAGCCAGGTGGCTGCCGATATCCTCGCCCAGAAGTATTTCCGCAAGGCCGGCGTGCCGACGCATCTCAGACGCGTTGAGGAGAACAACGTTCCCTCATGGCTGTGGCGTTCCGAGCCCGACAAGGAAGCGCTCGCGAAGCTGCCGAAGGACGAACAGTCCGGTTCCGAGATCGACGCCCGCCAGGTCTTCGACCGTCTCGCCGGCACTTGGACCTATTGGGGCTGGAAGGGCGGCTATTTCTCGTCCGAGGAAGATGCGCTCACGTTCCGCGACGAGCTTGCCTATATGCTCGCCACCCAGCGCGTCGCGCCGAATTCGCCGCAATGGTTCAACACGGGTCTCCATTGGGCTTACGGCATCGACGGCCCCGGCCAGGGCCATTTCTATGTCGACCCCGTCACCGGCAAGCTGGTCAAGTCGAAGTCGGCGTATGAGCATCCGCAGCCGCATGCCTGCTTCATCCAGTCGGTCGAGGACGACCTCGTCAACGAAGGCGGCATCATGGACCTCTGGGTCCGAGAGGCGCGCCTGTTCAAATACGGCTCCGGCACCGGCTCCAACTTCTCCTATCTGCGCGGCGAGGGCGAAAAGCTCTCCGGCGGCGGCCGTTCGTCCGGCCTGATGAGCTTCCTCAAGATCGGTGACCGTGCTGCCGGCGCCATCAAGTCGGGCGGCACGACCCGCCGTGCGGCCAAGATGGTCGTCGTCGACATCGACCATCCCGATATCGAGGCTTACATCAACTGGAAGGTCAAGGAAGAGCAGAAAGTCGCGGCGCTCGTGACCGGCTCGAAGATCGTCGCCAAGCATTTGAAGGCGATCATGAAGGCCTGCGTCAATTGCGAAGGCACCGATGGTGATTGCTTCGATCCGAAGATGAACCCCGCCCTCAAGCGCGAGATCAAGGCCGCCAAGGCTTCGATGGTGCCCGAGAACTATATCGGCCGCGTCATCCAGTTCGCCCGCCAGGGCTATACCGACATGGAATTCAAGACCTATGATACGGATTGGGATTCCGAGGCTTATCTGACCGTCGCTGGCCAGAACTCCAACAATTCCGTCTCGATCAAGGACGACTTCCTCCGCGCCGTCGAGCGTGACGACACCTGGAACCTCACCGCCCGCAAGGATGGCAAGGTCGTCAAGACGCTGAAGGCGCGCGACCTCTGGGAGTCGATCTCCTACGCCGCCTGGGCTTCGGCTGATCCTGGCCTGCATTTCAACTCGACGATGAACGACTGGCACACCAGCCCGGCGGCCGGCCCGATCCGCGCTTCCAATCCGTGCTCGGAATATATGTTCCTCGACGACACCGCCTGCAATCTCGCATCCCTGAACCTCATGCAGTTCAAGGATCCGAAGACCGCGCGCATCAACATCTCGGAATACGAACACGCCGTCCGCCTCTGGACCATCGTGCTCGAAATCTCCGTGATGATGGCGCAGTTCCCGTCGAAGCGGATCGCCGAACTCTCCTATGAATACCGCACGCTCGGCCTGGGTTACGCCAACATCGGCGGCCTCTTGATGTCGACCGGCATCCCTTACGACTCCGACGAGGGCCGTGCGATTGCCGGTGCGCTCACCGCCATCATGACCGGCGTCTGCTATGCGACCTCGGCCGAAATGGCCGGCGAACTCGGGACATTCCCGATGTACGAGCCGAACCGCGAGAACATGCTCCGGGTCATCCGCAACCATCGCCGCGCCGCGCACGGCACCAAATCAGGCTATGAAGCTCTGTCGGTTACCCCGGTAGCGCTGATCCATGCCGACAGCCCCGACCAGGACCTGATCAAGCACGCCACGGCTGCCTGGGATCTGGCGCTCGAACTTGGCGAGAAGCATGGCTACCGCAATGCCCAGGTCTCGGTCATCGCGCCGACCGGCACGATCGGCCTTGTCATGGATTGCGACACAACAGGCATCGAGCCCGATTTCGCGCTGGTCAAGTTCAAGAAGCTCGCCGGCGGCGGCTACTTCAAGATCATCAACGGCGCCGTGCCGGAAGCGCTCCGCACCCTTGGTTACTCCGAGAGCCAGCTTGCCGAGATCGAGGCCTATGCCGTCGGCCATGGCAATTTCAACCAGGCGCCCGGCATCAACCCCGGTTCGCTGAAGGCGAAGGGCTTCCCGGAGGACAAGATCGAGGCGGTCAACGCCGCGCTCAAGTCGGCATTCGACATCAAGTTCGTGTTCAACCAGTGGACGCTCGGCGCCGAGTTCCTCGGTTCGCTCGGTGTCTCCTCTGAGCAGATGAACGCCATCGACTTCAACCTGCTCGACCACCTCGGCTTTTCACGCAAGGAAATCGAGGCCGCCAATATCCATGTCTGCGGAGCGATGACGCTCGAAGGCGCGCCCTTCCTCAAGAAGGAACATCTCGCGGTCTTCGATTGCGCCAATCCCTGCGGCAAGATCGGCAAGCGCTACCTCTCGGTCGAAAGCCACATCCGCATGATGGCGGCAGCGCAACCGTTCATCTCGGGGGCGATCTCCAAGACCATCAACATGGCCAATGACGCCACTGTCGAGGATTGCAAGAACGCCTACATGCTGTCGTGGAAGCTCGGCCTGAAAGCCAACGCGCTCTATCGCGATGGCTCCAAGCTCTCCCAGCCGCTCAACGCCTCGCTGATCGAGGATGAAGCGGACGAGGATGCGATGGAGGATTTCATCGCGGCCCCGGCT
This sequence comes from Rhizobium sp. LjRoot254, assembly GCF_964254105.1. Lineage (NCBI taxonomy): Bacteria > Pseudomonadati > Pseudomonadota > Alphaproteobacteria > Hyphomicrobiales > Rhizobiaceae > Rhizobium > Rhizobium sp. LjRoot254. Next base: position 1,777,680 of record NZ_CAXUSM020000001.1, read on the forward strand.
GCGGCCCAGGCCGTCACCGTCACAGAGAAGATCGTCGAGCGGATCATCGAACGCGTCACCCGCGAGCGTGAGAAGCTCCCCAACCGTCGCCAGGGCTATACCCAGAAGGCGGTCGTCGGCGGCCACAAGGTCTATCTCCGCACCGGCGAATTCGGCGATGGCCGCATCGGCGAGATCTTCATCGACATGCACAAGGAAGGTGCCGCCTTCCGTGCGATGATGAACAACTTCGCCATCGCCATCTCGCTCGGCCTGCAATATGGCGTGCCGCTCGAGGAATATGTCGAGGCCTTCACCTTCACCAAGTTCGAGCCGGCCGGCATCGTGCAGGGCAATGACGCGATCAAGAACGCCACGTCGATCCTCGACTACGTGTTCCGCGAACTCGCCGTGTCCTATCTCGGCCGCCACGATCTCGCCCATGTCGATACGTCCGATTTCAGCAATACGGCGCTCGGCAAGGGCATTTCCGAAGGCAAGACCAACCTGATCTCGACCGGCTGGACGCGCGGCCACAAGCCGACGCTGGTCTCGGGCGGTATATCAGGCGAGCCCAAGGGCTCGGCCGGCGAGGGCGCCCGCGGTGCACTCGGCGCCTCCGTGATCTCCGCTGCCTTCGGCGGCAACGCGGCCCGCAAGCTCGACGTCGAACCTTCGGTCACCGAAATCACGGCCTTCCGCCGCGATTACGAGCAACGCCAGGCCGAAATCGCCGAGGAGCTGGAATACGAGGAGGTCGTCGAACCCTCCACCGACACCGGCCTCTTCACCGACAAGGCCGCCGCCGACGCGGCATCGGCCAAGGCGGATGCCAAGACGCGCGCTGCCGACCGCCGGGCCCAGGCCCTGGCGCAGGGCTATACGGGCAATATGTGCGGCGAGTGCCAGAACTTCACCATGGTGCGGAACGGGACGTGTGAGAAGTGCAATACGTGTGGCGCGACGAGCGGGTGCAGCTGAGGTGAATGCTGTTCGCCAGAACATAATGTTTTCAATATATGACCCTGATAGAGAAATCTCTCTCTATCAGGGTCTGTTTTGGTTTGAAGAGAAGAGCGGATTTCGTGGGCGCATTTATATCGCCAACTATTCTCCATCCAATGGTGCATTTTCTACCTTTGAACTACCGGACTTGCTGCAGAAACCTCATCTCCAAATAAAAACAGAAGATGGTACCTTTGCGACGATTTGCTTTCCTGTGTATCGCAAGAGACAGTGGAAGAATTTTGATTCACTGCGTATAGAGTTTACGTTCCGATATCTTGTGGACGGCGTTGGTATTAGCAATAGTGAAAACGCGGTTAGTTCGATCAGTCTATGCTGCGATACACTTGCAAGCTTGATATCAGTAAGACCGGTAAACTACTCCTTTGCTCAGGTAGGGAGCAAAGTGGATGGCGTTAATTCGTTTTTTTGCGAACATGAACCGGTTAAGTGGACTGGGAAAGACTATGATCTAAGTATTGGCTTTCTAAGGAATATATCTTCTTCAGCCGGAAACCTCAGCGTTACGTTGAAAGCAAGTCCTTGCCTTGAGCTAAAATTCTCTTCTGGAGCGAAACTCGAGGAGGCTCTCAAGTATATTCGAATGCTTGATGATTTTATTGGTGTGATATCCGGTAAGTACGTGAGATTTTCCGCAATAAAAATCGGCGTATTAATAGAGGAGGAGGAAGGCGAGAAGGTACATGAATTTCCACTTGAGGGATATGGGGTCGGATTTGAAATTTCTGACTTCGTTGATTTTCATGATGTACTGGCGGTTATATCTCCTGAGCGAGATTGGTGTGAAATGTTGGGTGCGCTTCGAAATGTATGGGAGCAAAACGAGATTGTATTTAAATGGTTTCGAACTTCGCAATTGAACGTGAGATATCTGGAGGAGAAATTCGGTTATATAATCAGAATTGTCGAGAAATATTTCAAGGTCGAATTTCAAGATCGCGCCGCCGTTTCTAAATTAAGTACGATTCTGCAGCGATCTGATGGAGACGATGAGTTGACGTCGTTTATACGTGAGCGTGTGGCTCCTATATTTAAAAACAAGGCCTCATTGGCGGCGACAGTCAGGAAAATATTCGAAGATAATCAAGAATTCAAAGCTGCAAGGGAGATCGAACCAAGGTTTATTTCGAACTTGAGAGGCCGAGAAATGCACGGATCAAGCCGAAACTACGGCGCGGACGATTATGGCGCGATGTCCTTGCTGCATAATACGTTCTTGGTGATATTTAGAATTGATATTCTTGTTCGCCTTGGATTCTCAAGGGCTGGGATTATTGGGCGACTGAGACAAACGTCGGCGGCGGAGCTATTCTAGAATGTTTTAGACTAACTCTTCTGTTCAAATAGTGTTTTTTGAAGTCGGCGCTACCCCACCCCCGCCGGAGTTGGCCCACCAGCACTCCCATGCCCAATCTCCTCCCCGCAGTCCTTAGAGGGGAATTCACCGCCCGCCCCACCAACCCCCACCGAATCCCGAATATACCCACCAACAATTCCTAAATTGACCGTTAATTAAGCATGTCTGGATAAGCTTCAATAAGTTTTTTCCGGGGGCGAGATTCAATCATGGCGTCGATTCAACGAAAAGTTACATTTGCGAGCGTGGCGATCTTTGCGCTGGCGGGCGGCATCACGGGGGTGGGCATGTGGTCCGCTGACGTGCTGGTGCGAAACGGCGCCGACGTCAACCGCTCCGCCGACGTCCTGAGAAACCACATGCAGGCGGACATGATGCACGATGCGCTGAGGGCGGATGTGCTCGCGGCGATCCTGGCATCCGATCCCGCCGCCGGCGTTTCCAAGGACGCTGTCAAGGCCGACCTGGACGAACACAGTGCCACTTTCAGGGAGATGGTCGAGACCAACAAGAAGCTCGCCGCCGACCCGGTGACGCAAAAGGTGCTTGCCGATCTCGATGCCCCGATGGCGACCTATATCGACAGCGCGACCACGATGGTCGATCTCGCCGGTGCAAAACCGGCCGATGCCCTGAAGGCCTTGCCCGATTTCATGGCGCAGTTCTCGAATCTTGAAACCGGGATGGAGCAGGCGGGCGACCAGATCGGTGTTGTCTCGGAAAACGCTGTGAAGCAGAGTAGCAGCGTGCAGGAGACCGTGAACATGCTGCTGGCGGCGCTGTTCGCCGTCGCGGCGGTATTCTCGATCGGGCTTTACCTCCTGACGAGAAAGACGGTCACCAAGCCGATGCTCTCGCTTTCGAACGCCATGGAGCGGCTCGCCGGCGGCGACACCGACATCGACTCCGCCGGGCAGGGGCGCTCCGACGAAATCGGAACCATGGCCAAATCCGTGGAAGTCTTCCGCCATGCGGCGATCGCGAAGAAGGCGTCGGAGCAACAGATGGAGGACCAGCGCCGCCAGTCCGAGATCGACCGCATCGCCACGCAGGAGCGGATCGAGGCCGAGGCCGCGGAACGGCTGAGGATCGCGACGTCGGGATTGGCTGCAGGCCTGCAGCGGCTTGCCTCCGGTGATCTTTCCTTCCAGCTCGATCAGGCATTCGCACCCGATTTCGAGGCCTTGCGCCAGGATTTCAACCTTTCGGTCAAGCAACTCGGCGACACGCTGAGCGCCATCTCGGTCGGCATGGCCGCAATCGATGACGGTACACGGGAAATCTCCGCCGGCGCCGGCGACCTGTCGGTGCGGACGGAACAGCAGGCGGCATCGCTCGAAGAGACCGCCGCTGCGCTCGACCAGATCACCGCCAATGTCGGCAGTTCCAGCAAGCGCACGGAGGAGGCCCGATCGGCGGCCACCGACGCGAACCGCAGCGCCTCGAAATCCGTCGAGGTCGTGTCACAGGCGGAAGAGGCGATGCAGCGCATCGAGACCGCCTCGCAACAGATTTCCAACATCATCGGCGTGATCGACGAGATCGCCTTCCAGACCAATCTCCTCGCGCTCAATGCGGGTGTCGAGGCGGCGCGCGCCGGCGAGGCCGGCAAGGGTTTTGCCGTCGTGGCGCAGGAAGTGCGCGAACTGGCCCAGCGCTCGGCGCAGGCCGCCAAGGAAATCAAGGGGCTGATCCACAATTCCTCGACCGAGGTCGCGGGCGGCGTGAAACTGGTGCGGGAAACAGGCGTTTCGCTCAAGACGATCGGCGAGCAGATCGCCGGCATCAACATTCACATGGACTCGATCGCCACGGCGGCGCGCGAGCAGTCGACCGGCCTGTCGGAAGTCAATCAGGCGGTGAATTCCATGGACCAGACGACGCAGAAGAACGCCGCGATGGTCGAGGAGACGACCGCGGCTTCCGCGACGCTCGCCATGGAAGCAGCCAAGCTCAGGGGCCTTGTCGGGCAGTTCAAGCTCAATGGCGCGCCATCGGCCCAGTCCTCCGCGCTCAGGCAGGTGGCCCGGACGATGGCCGAGCCGTTGCAGCGGCCCGCGGCACCGAGAAAGGCCGCAGGTATGGGCGCGGCTGCCGCGCATGCCGCGCAGGGCGATTGGCAGGAATTCTAGCCAGGACCGCTCAACCTCGCGCTATCGATTCCGTTCGATTGCAGGGGTTTGCATTCGAGGTGATGGCGCGGCTTTTTGCTCCCTCTTCTCCCCTTGGGGAGAAGGTGGCCCGAAGGGTCGGATGAGGGGTTGCGCGAAGCGCCACGGACGGCATTTGGGAACCCCTCATCGCCTCGCATGCGCTCGGCACTTCTCCCCAAGGGGAGAAGAGGGTGCAAGCGGCTCGCTTCGTGACAAATCCACGTGGATTGCCCCGCGTTTCATCGCGTGAGACATATCACACGAGATTGGCACCGGTGATCGATACACCAGACAAGTTAGGCAGTAGCGGTTCGCCTCTTGTCATCCTATAGTCACATTCCGACGGCGCGCGGGCATTCAACCTGTGCGCTGGCTGCATTGATATGGAGTTCTGTTGTGAGCGTCGCCTTCACCAAGGAAGAAAGTTCCGAAACCGCTTCGGAGACCGTGCTGCCGGATCGCCCGATTTCGCCGCATCCGAATCTCGTCACGGAAGCGGGATTGAAGGCGCTGGAACTGGCGCTCGCCCAGGCGCGCGAAGCCTATGAGGCAGCAAGCCTAATCGAGGACGTGAATGAACGCCGGCGCCACGCCGCGATCCCCTTGCGGGACGCGCGCTATTTCGCCGAACGCGTGAGCACGGCGCAGGTCATCCCCGACCCCGTGTCGTCTGATGTCGTGGCCTTCGGCAGCACGGTGACCTTCAGCCGCGATGACGGGCGCGTGCAGACCTATCGCATCGTGGGGGAGGACGAAGCCGATCCCAAATCGGGATCGATCTCCTTCGTCTCGCCGGTGGCAAGAAGCTTGATGGGCAAGGCGATCGGCGATGTGGTCAGCGCCGCCGACCACGAATTCGAGATCACAGCCATCGCATAGAGCCGGGCTTAGCGTTTGTGCCCAGCGGCTCTCAGTCGTCGCTGCCACCGAACAGCGCTTTGAGCGGATCCTTCTTTTTGCCGGAATCCTTCTTGTCGCCGTCCTTGTCTTTCTTGGCCGAATCCTTCGCGGCCTTGAGGCCATGTTTGAGCAGTTCCTTGCTGCCCTTCGGCATCTTGCCCTTCTTCATGGCGCCGCCCAGCAGGCCGGCGGCGATGTCGAGCGCCACGTCGTCCATCGCATCCGTGTCGGCGGTTTCCTCGCTCTGCGTCTCTTCCTTGACGGGCTTCTTCTTTTTGCTCGCGGCAGGCGCCTCGATTGCGCTCATAGTGGCGATCGCGGCCGCGAGTGTGGCGACCAGAAGCTTGTTCGGCATGAATGACTCCTCCAATACCCGCAGCGGGGGCTGCGGCGGCTGGTTATGAATGTGCGGGCAAGTTTCCCCTGACCCGGAATTCGTGACGGGCGGGCGTGCGAAAATATTCTCGGTCGAACGACTGAAAATGATCGAGAGCGATTTTCTTGCCAGTTAAATCAAACTGTTGCGAACGAATATAGGAATAAATACCTGCAATCTCTTCCCAACCTTGCCATCCTGTGGCACAATCCTTGCCGTTCTGCCCTCGGCTACCCCGCATGGCGATGCGGGCGAGGCAGGACCGGTGCCTGTTGCGGGGAAGCGACGTAAGTCCCCGCACCGGGCGTCCGCGAGAAAGGGTCTCCCCCGGGTACCGCCTGCAAAGGCGCGTACGCGTGGCGTGCGTTGTACCGCACACAAGCCCGTCCCCCCGGAAATTTCAGGTCCGGGATCAGGATGGGTGCAGACGACCGAGTTCGCGGATGAAAAGACACCGAACGGGGCACGGATGCGTGTCTTACCGGCTGCCGAAAGGTAGCCATATAACTCGGCACGGAGACGTGCCCCGGCCGATCCTATTTGCCCAAAGCGAAGGGATCGAGGACATGCATGGTCAAACCACGGGGCGGAAACGCCCGCGTGAACGGAGAGGCGTGTCCTCAAGAGTATGGCGCCATCAGGCCGCCGGTCTTGTGGCAATGAAGGTGGCGCAGGCAGCGAGGATCAGGCCGGAACCGGTCTTGGCGATCACCGGCAAGCCGGACAGGATCAGGATATAAAGGAGGCTGAGGCTCATGGTGGCCAGCGCGATGATCTTGATGCGGGTGGGGATGGCGCCACGCGCCCGCCAGGCTTCGATCGGCGGCCCGAGACGGGGATGGTTGACGAGCCAGTGCTCGAGCCGCGGCGAGGACTTGGCAAACGCCCAGGCGGCGAGCAGCAGGAACGGCGTCGTCGGCAGCAGCGGCAGCGCGATGCCGAGCACGCCGAGTGCCACCGCCAGAACCCCGATCGATATGTATATGAATCTCATCTGTTCCCGTCCGGGAAAACGCCTCGCTGAACCCGCGCATCCAAGCGCATATTTGCCCGGCTCGCGCAAGATCGTTTTACGAATCCGCGGCATCGCGGCTTCGGCATGTTTCATTCGCATACGAACGAATGACGTAAAGCTGAAACATAGCCATCCTAATCCATCAGCATCAAAGGAGAGGGAGACGGACAATGAGCTTGGCAAACGCTGTCATCGCAAGCTGCGCAGCGATCCTGGGCTTTGCGACATCCGCCGTGGTTGCCGACGTGCGGCACTCCGAAAACGTCGCATCGCAGATCTACCTCTCTTCCGCGCCGTCGCCGGTTTCGCGAGAAGCCAAGCTTTTCACCCGTTACCGCTCGCTCGACGCCGATCCGATCGGCGTCGCCAGCGCGGCCCCGGATTTCGAGCGGCAGGCTGTGCACGTTGCCGGCCCAAGCGAGCGGGTGCGCGGCATCATCCGCTGAGGCGCGGTCGGCCCAGGGACGCTTTCTTACCAAACCCTGAATTTATTCGCCAAAATCCCCTGCGTTTTTTGCATGCCTACAATGCGACCTTATGCATTTTTATTAAGCAAAGGAATGCCTATCTGATGTGCACGAACAAAGCACATGTCAGGAGACACGAAAATGAGCATCCGCAAGAAAATCCGCAATTACGTCGAAAATCGCAAGGCCGTGCAGGAGCTTTCCGCTCTCAGCGATCATGCCCTCAGCGACATCGGCCTTTCCCGTTCGCAGATCCGCCAGGCCGTTCTCGGCCGCTAAGCGGAAAAGCAGATACCGGCGGCGATACCTCCCTCCCGTCCGCCTCGACACAGCCAGCCGCTCCCCTCGGCTGGCTGTCTTTTTATGTGCGGTTCGCACCACGCAAAATGGCGCTGTGCAAAAGTCATCAAATCTTCGCGGAACCGAACCGGTGACTCGCGCCTTAAGGACATGTCCCGGGGGCATTTCGTATCGCACCGCCTCGGAGGAGTGCCCGGTCGCATGTTGGCCGGGACGGGGACGAAAACGAAACATCAACCGATCAGCAACGCAAGGACCCCCTGGCGATGATGGCACTGAGATATTTCGCGATCGTGGCCCTCGGGTTCCTCGGTTCGTGCACGGTCCCCGCCGATACGTCGCCTGTCGTCGAAGAAGACCGGACGGTCAAGGCGTCGCGTACCATAATGGTCGGCATGAGCGAGGCGGATGTCCGCATGTGCGCCGGCTTTCCCACCATGGGCGTCAAGATCGCGGACAACGAGAAGATCTGGACCTACCAGCGCATCTATGCCCGCGGCACGATCAATTTCGGCGCCTCGACGCTCGCCATGGGGCCGACGCCGGGGCTGACGGGCGGCACCGGGCTCGGCACGCCCGGCTTCTGCTACACCCAGATCCGCTTCCTCGACGGCAAGGTCAGCCAAGTGGAATTCGCCGGCGACAACAATACCGCTACACGCGTCAACGGCCTCTGTGTCTCGACCGTCGACCGCTGCGTGGTCTATGCCAAGAACCGGAAATAGCCGTCCGTTCCGGATCTGATGCGTGTTCCGGAACCGATCCCGCGCGCCATGCGTTCCTTGCCGACTCATGCCGCAGGGGGAATGTCCCCCACCAAAGGGAAATGTCCGTGGCCGTTGAAACGACAGATGCCGCCGCCGGTTCCTCCCAGAGAGTGCGCAACAGCCGCATTGCGACAAATCGATACCTTGGCGGCATTTTCATCCTGCTTTCGATCTACGGGCTGTTTCTCGGCCGGGATTTCCTCACCCCGGTCCTGCTTGCCTTCATGCTGGCCACCACGCTTTCACCCATCGTCCGCTATCTCTCCAAATGGTATGTGCCGCCGGTCGTGTCCGCGACGCTGCTCATCGTGATGTCGGTCATGGCCTTCGGTATGATCGGCTATGCCACGAGCGGGCCGGTCAGCCAGATGATCAATCAGGCGCCCGAGATCGGCGCCAGGCTCAACGAGCGGGTCGCGACGATACGGCAGGCGATCGACAAGGCGGTCGAGGCGACCAGCCAGATCGACAACGTCGCCGAGAACGTATCGGATGGGAAAACCCAGAAGGTCGTGATCGCCCAGCCGGGTATCCTGTCGCGCGCCGCCGGTAACCTGCTGTCGGTCGGCACGACCATGGCAATCACCTTCGTGCTGTCGCTCTTCCTGCTCGCCTCGGGCACGATGTTCTACCAGAAGATCATCCAGTCCTTCAGCCTGCTCTCCGACAAGAAGAAGGCGCTGCGCGTGGTCTATAATGTCGAGCGCGAGATATCGCGCTACCTGTTCACCATCACCTTCATCAATATCATCGTCGGCGTGGTGGTCGGCTGCGGCCTTTGGGTGATCGGCATTCCCAACGCCTTCGTCTGGGGCGTGGCCGCGACCATCCTGAATTTCCTGCCCTATGTCGGCGCGCTGATCGCCATCGTGCTCACCGGCATCATTTCTCTGGTGAGCTTCGACAGCCTCGCCTACAGCCTCCTGGCGCCCGCTTTCATCCTGCTGGTGCACATCATGGAAGGCCAGTTCCTGACGCCGCTCCTGCTCGGCCGGCGGCTCGAGCTCAATGCGGTGGCGGTGTTCATCTCGATCTCGTTCTGGTCATGGCTCTGGGGTTTTGTCGGGGCGCTGATGGCGGTGCCGCTGCTCGTGGTGATCAAGGTCGTCTGCGACAATTTCGATAATCTCAAGCCGTTCGGCAATTTCCTCTCCGCCCACCAGCCGCCGATCAAGATAGACGCGGAGGAGACGGCGCCGGGAACAACGCCTGTAACGAATATTTCATAAGCGATTCTGCAATTTTTATTTTGTGAAATAATCGAACAAAATTTCAGTGGACTTGCCTTGCTGGCGCGTTACCGCACCAGAAAAGCGCAAATGCAAGGCAGAACAATATGATACAGGTACACCCGATCACCGGCGAAATCACCTTCGCCTATTCCATGACATTGTCCGATACTTATTACGTCTTGCGTAAGAATTCCTCCATCGACGTCGCAGCCGACTATGCGCTTTATGAGCAAGCGGGCGTCAGCAACAACCGGGTCATCATCAAGGGCTCGGTGACGGGCAGCGACGACGGCCTCGATGTCGGCATCGGGCTCGACGGCAAGAATTCGGAGGTCTGGGTCGCCGAGACAGGCCTGGTTCACGCCGCTGTCGGAGTCGAGATGGGCGCCTTCGACCAGAAAGTCACGAACTACGGCAGGATCGAAGGCGCCCACTTCGGCATCTGGGCTCAGAGCAATGGCACGATCAGGAATTTTGGCACCATCTTCGGCCATGAAGACGGGATCATGACCGGTGGGGCACATCCAGTCGATATATTCAATGGCAAGGACGGGCGCACTGTAGCGGACAATGTGGCTGTCCACCTCAATGGCGGCTACGGCATGTCATCGACCTTGACCAATGAGGGAGTGATCAAAGGCGGAGGATGGGCCTTTGCCTCCGCTTACGGCGATGAGAAAGTGGTCAACCACGGCGTCATGAAAGGCTCGATCTGGATGGGCGAGGGAAACGATACGTTCGACAACCGCGGCGGCAAGGTCGACCATGAAATCTATGGCCAGAAGGGCAACGATACGCTGATCACCGACAGCGCCAACGTCCATATGAAGGAAGATGTCGACATGGGTGTGGATTCGGTCAAATCGACCGTCAGCTACACCCTGTCCGAGAATGTCGAAAATCTCGTTCTCATCGGCAAAGCCGACATCAATGGTTCCGGCAATGACGGCGGTAATGTGCTCACCGGCAACAAGGGCGACAACAGGCTGGCGGGTCTCGGCGGGGCGGATATCCTCAACGGCGCGCGTGGCAACGACATCATGACCGGCGGTGCCGATGGCGATGTCTTCCTGTTCGCAAAGGGCGGCGGCCACGACATCATCAGGGATTTCACGCATGCCGAAGATCATGTAGACCTGTCCGCGCAGGACATCATCGCCGACTTCGACGACATGATTGCAAACCATGTCACATCGTCTCATGGCGACCTGACGATCCATGTCGGCAACGCCACCCTGATCCTCGAAAATACGAAGGTCGGCGATCTGGACTTCAACGACTTCTACTTTTGAGATCACGAGGATTGAGATCTTTCGCCATCACTGGCTCCAGGGGGCGTCATGCAGATCAGGAGATCGATTTTTGCCATTCTCACCGCCTCCGCGATCCTTTTCCCCGGCTGCGGCCCGCACTGTCGATGACAATTGCGGCTATGGCCCCGACGACTGGTGTACGACCGAAAAGGACGGTGCCTGCGGCAGGCACAAGGACGCGCTTTTCTGCATGAAAGATCCGGCCTGCAGGGGCATGCAATACCGCGGCGAATCCGTGGTAGCGTGCAATTGGGATGAGAACGGTTATGCGGGCAATTGTCCGACCGTGGGATGCCTCGACAGGAATTGAAATCCCCTGTCTTCGGCATGTCACGTTTCGCACAATAAGACTCTGCGTATGCGTCTCAGGTGGGGACGTGCACGGGGGGACGACAGTCCATGGAACGGGTAAAGCTTTATTTTTCAATGCGGTACTTTCCGCTCACGGCGTCCGTCATCATCGCCTTGTTCCTGGCGCTGATGATCGTGACGCGCGAGTGGCCATTCGCCGTGTCGGTCGTGTTCTTCTTCATCTTTGTACTACTGGCCGCCGTCGGTATTCACGACGTGCTGCAGACCAGGCGGGCGGTTCTGAGGAACTATCCGATCTCGGGTCATGCCCGCTACATCATGGAGGATCTCCGCCCGAAGATAAGGCAATATTTCTTCGAAGGCGAGAAGGACGGCAGGCCGTTTCCGCGCGACAAGCGTTCGCTCGCCTATCAGCGCGCCAAGGGCCAACTCGACAAGCGGCCGTTCGGCACCGAATACGATGTCTACGAGCCGAAATACGAGTGGATCTCTCATTCTTTTGCGCCGAGCCGTATCGAGAATTCGGATTTCCGCGTCAAGATCGGCGGGCCGGACTGTCTCAAGCCATACCAGGCCTCGGTGCTCAACATCTCGGCGATGAGCTTCGGTTCGCTCTCGGCCAACGCCATCCGCTCACTCAACAAGGGCGCCAAGCTGGGCGGCTTTGCCCATGACACGGGCGAGGGCGGCATATCGCCCTATCACCGCGAAAATGGCGGCGACATCATCTGGGAGATCGGCTCGGGCTATTTCGGCTGCCGCAATGACGATGGCTCGTTCTCGCCGGAACGGTTCAAGGAAAATGCGACCTCCGAACAGGTCAAGATGATCGAGATCAAGATCAGCCAGGGCGCCAAGCCGGGCCATGGCGGCGTGCTGCCGGCGGCCAAGATCACCGAGGAGGTCTCGCGGATTCGTGGCATTCCGATGGGGCAGGACTGCATTTCCCCATCCGCCCATCCGGCCTTCTCGACGCCGCTCGAACTGATGGCATTCATCAACCAGCTCCGCGAGCTTTCAGGCGGCAAGCCGGTGGGTTTCAAGCTCTGCATCGGCCACGCGCATGAATTCCTGGCGATCATCAAGGCGATGCTCGAAACCGGCATCACACCCGATTTCATCGTCGTCGATGGCAAGGAAGGCGGCACAGGGGCGGCGCCATCGGAATTCATCGACCATATCGGATCTCCCCTGCGCGAAGGGCTGACATTCGTTCACTACGCGCTGGTGGGCGCCAACCTGCGCGACAGGATCAAGATCGGCGCCTCCGGCATGATTATCTCGGCCTTCGACATCGCCCGCGTCATGGCGCTCGGCGCCGACTGGTGCAACATGGCGCGCGGTTTCATGTTCGCGGTCGGCTGCATCCAGAGCCAGGCCTGCCATACCGATACCTGCCCGGTGGGCGTGGCAACGCAGGACCCGGACCGCCAGCGCGCCCTCGTCGTGCCAGACAAGGCGACCCGCGTGAAACAGTTCCACGGCAAGACGCTCGAGGCGCTGGCCGAAGTGGTCTCCGGCGCGGGGCTGCATCACCCCAGTGAATTCGAGACCTTCCACTTTCACAAGCGCGTTTCCCATTCCCAGGTGACGACCTTCACCAATCTCTATCCACCGCTCGATCATGGCGAACTGCTGTTCGGCACGGAGGATCATCGCTACAAGATCCCCTGGCATCTGGCGCGCGCCGACAGCTTCAAGGCGGCTTCCCTGGCCTGACGTGAATGTTCGTCTGCCGCAGGCCGTCAAGGAGGGAGAAAATCTCCACTCGATGCCGGTCTCGCCCCTTTTCAAGCAGGAGCGGATGGTAAAGAGTCACCCGTCCTCTTTGACAAAAGGGAATCAATATGATCCGCGCCGCTCTCGCCAGCCTGACAGTCCTCATTGCTCTATCCACGACCGCTATGGCCCAGGACGTCAAGCAGGTGCCCGAGAGCATGACGGAGGTTCAGCTTTCCTTCGCGCCGCTGGTCAAGCGCACGGCTAGCGCCGTGGTCAATGTCTATGCGGACAAGCGGGTGACGCCGTTCTATTCGCGCGATCCGTTCTTCGAGGAGTTCTTCGGCCAACAGATGCCGAACCGGACCGAGAGGCAGAGCTCGCTCGGCTCGGGCGTCATCGTCACGGAAGCGGGACTCGTCGTGACCAACAACCATGTCATCGCCAATGCCGACAATATCAAGATTGCTCTCTCCGACGGCCGGGAATTCGCGGCGAAGATCGTGCTGAAAGACGATCGGCTGGATCTCGCGGTGCTGAAGATCCAGACGCCGGCGCCGAAGTTCTCCTTCCTGCCGGTCGGTGATTCCGATTCGGTCGAGGTCGGCGACCTGGTGCTGGCAGTGGGCAATCCGTTCGGCGTCGGCCAGACGGTGACCTCGGGTATTGTCTCGGGCCTTGCCCGCAACAAGATCGGGGAAGGTGACTTTTCCTTCTTCATCCAGACTGACGCATCGATCAATCCCGGCAATTCCGGCGGCGCGCTGATCAACATGCATGGCGAACTGATCGGCATCAATACCGCCATCCTCTCCTCTGGCGGCGGCTCGAACGGCATCGGTTTTGCCATTCCCGGCAACCTCGTGAAGGTGTTCATCGCAGCGGCCGAAGGCGGCCAGCCAGGATTCGTCCGTCCCTATATCGGCGCGAGTTTCGAAGCGGTCACGATGGATATGGCCGAGGCGCTGGGGCTGAAGATCGCGCGCGGCGCGCTGGTCTCGAAGGTCATTTCAGAAAGCCCGGCCGACAAGGCAGGACTGAGGCCCGGCGATGTGATCGTGGCGGTCAATGGCCGTGCGGTGGAGCATCCCGATGCGCTCGGTTACCGGCTGACGACGGCAGGGCTCGGCGCCTCGGTCAAGCTGACCGTTTCGGAAAACGGCACGGAGCGCGAAGCCTCGCTCAAGCTCGAACAGGCGCCGGAATCGCGGCCGAAGGACGAGCGGCTGATCGACGGCCGCAATCCCTTCGCCGGCGCATTGGTCGCCAACCTGTCGCCCAAGCTTGCCGAGGAAATGCAGATGCCGGTGGAGGCGCAAGGGGTGGTGGTCGAAGATGTCGCGCGCGGCTCTCCCGCGGGACGGCTGGGCTTCGAACCGCGCGATATCATCATCAATATTAATGGCACGGACATCGACTCTACCGAGAGCCTGCAGAAGGTGATCGACGGCCAGGCCGATTTCTGGCGGGTCGAGATCGAGCGCAACGGCCAGCGGATCAGGCAATTCATCCGATGAACGAACTTTTCACCAGTGCCGGTATCCCCGAGAGCCAGCGGCCGCTGGCCGACCGGCTACGGCCGCAGAGCATCGCGGAGATTTCCGGACAGGAACATCTCACCGGGCCGGACGGGGCGCTGACGCGGATGATCGAGGCCGGCTCGCTCGGCTCGATGATCTTCTGGGGGCCGCCGGGCACCGGCAAGACGACGATGGCGCGGCTGTTGTCGAACGAGACCGAGCTCCATTTCGAGCAGATATCGGCGGTATTCTCCGGTGTCGCCGATCTCAAGAAGGTATTCGAAGCGGCACGTTTCCGCCGCAGCCAGGGACGGCAGACGCTGCTGTTCGTCGACGAGATTCATCGCTTCAACCGGTCGCAGCAGGATAGTTTCCTGCCCGTGATGGAAGACGGCACGATCGTGCTGGTCGGCGCGACAACCGAAAATCCATCCTTCGAGCTCAATGCCGCGCTCCTCTCGCGTGCCCGGGTGCTGGTGTTCAAGTCGCATGACGAGGCGAGCCTGGAAGAACTGTTGCGCCGTGCGGAAGCGCTGGTCGGCAAGCCGCTGCCGCTCGACGAGAATGCCCGTGCGTCGCTGATAGGCATGGCCGATGGCGACGGCCGCGCGGTGCTGACGCTGGCCGAGGAAGTTTGGCGCGCGGCACGAGACAAAGAGGTGTTCGATACCGAGGGCCTGATCCGCGTCGTCCAGCGCCGCGCGCCGATCTACGACAAGGGCCAGGACGGCCACTATAATCTGATCTCGGCGCTACATAAGTCGGTGCGGGGCTCCGACCCGGATGCGGCGCTCTACTATCTCTCGCGCATGCTGGATGCGGGCGAGGATCCGCTGTTCTTGGGGCGACGGCTGGTGCGGATGGCGGTCGAGGATATCGGGCTCGCTGACCCGCAGGCGCTGGTGATCGCCAATGCTGCCAAGGATGCCTATGACTTCCTCGGCTCGCCGGAGGGCGAACTGGCATTCGCGCAGGCGGTGGTCTATCTCGCCACCGCGCCGAAATCCAATGCGGTCTACACCGCCTTCAAGGCGGCGACGTTAGCCGCCAAGCAGCACGGTTCGCTGCTGCCGCCCAAGCATATCCTCAACGCGCCGACCAAGCTGATGACCAGCGAGGGCTACGGCGACGGCTATCGCTACGACCACGACGAGCCGGATGCCTTTTCGGGCCAGGATTATTTCCCGGAGAAGATGGGCCGAAGGCAATTCTACCAGCCGCCTGACCGTGGTTTCGAGCGCGAGATCAACAAGCGGCTCGATTACTGGGCGAAGCTGCGCCAGGAACGCCAGAAGAAGTAAGACGCATACCATCCCTCCAGAACCGGAATCCGCATGACCAGCGCCACGATCTGCATCCCCAGCAACCGCAAGCTCGTCGAGGCCGTCGAGCCTTTGTGGAGCGCTATCAACTATGCAGCGACGGCTGGAATGAAGGTGGTGATATCAGACAATTCCGGCGACGCGGAGAAAAAGGATTACTTCTCCACGGCGCCGAGCCATGTGACCTATTTGCCGGATACGCCTGAACATGGCGGCGCGAACCTGCTTTCGGCGCTCCGGCAGGCCGAGAGCGAATTCATCCTGGTTCTCGGGGACGACGACTTCATCAATTTCCTGGACGGCGGCACGCCCTTCGATTTCTCAAGCCTCGCGGACGACATCGTGGGCGTGAAGCCGCATATCGAGCTTGCGGACGGCAAAGGCGGGGTCAGTGCCACCGACACCTTCACGATCGACGGGGGCGACGCCGCAACCCGGGTGCTCGAATATACGCGCAAGGCCGGCAAGGCGAACACGACCTATTATTCCTTCTTCCGCCGCAGCGCGCTGGTGGGCGTCAACGAGCCGTTCATTGCGCATCATCCGCTGTCGCCGGGCTATTCCGACTGGGCGACCGTCTATGCACTGGCTGCCTCCGGCCGCATCGTGCATGATCCGCAGACGGTGCTGCGCTATGACAATTCGCGATGGGATGACATGGAGACGGCCGGGACATCGCTGGACCGTTTCTACGCCGATGCCGGGCTGCCGCCGGAGACGCGGCTCTACATGTCATTGCTGCATTTCCTCGATATCTACGTGCTGATGTTCCGACAGACGTCCAACCTGCCGCCGATCGAGCGATACAAGGCGGCTTACGCCGCGGCTATGGTGTTTCTCAAGCGGCTCCTCTTCCGCTACGACGAGCGCCCCTACCTTTACGGTGCAGCAGGCGAACTGATGGAACCATTGAGAGCGGCGGTGGAATCCAGCGATCCGGATCTCGATCAATTCTTTCACCTTGCGGGCCTGATCGCCGACAGGTTAAAGCCGGGCCTGAAACAACAATATGACCGCTATCTCCTGGCGGTATCGAGAGGCGTTTGATCATGCAGGGACTGAATATCGTTTCCGAAGTCGCCAGCCACGGGGGCGTACAGGGCGTCTATTCCCACATGTCGGAGGCGTGCAAATGCGAGATGACCTTCGCGGTATTTGTGCCGCCGCAAGCGGCTACCAGCCTCTGCCCGGTGGTCTGGTATCTCTCGGGTCTGACTTGCACCCATGCAAACGTGATGGAGAAGGGCGAGTATCGCAGGCTGGCCTCGGAACTCGGGCTGATCGTGGTCTGTCCGGACACCTCTCCGCGCGGCGATACTGTGCCGGATGAAGCCGGCAACTGGCAGATGGGAAAGGGGGCGGGTTTCTATCTCGATGCCACGCAAGCGCCCTGGGCGGAGAACTACCGGATGTACACCTACATCACACGGGAATTGACCGAGCTGGTCGGCAGGAACTTCCGCACCGATATGAGCAGGCAGGGGATTTTCGGCCACTCGATGGGCGGCCATGGTGCGCTGACGATTGCGCTCAAGCATCCCGACCGGTTCCGCAGCGCCTCGGCCTTCGCGCCGATCGTCGAACCCTCGACGGCCGACTGGTCGATTGGTGCCTTCGAGAGATATCTCGGCCCCGACCGCCAGACCTGGCGGAAATACGATGCGGTGGCCTTGATCGAGGATGGCGCGACCTTCCCGGAATTCCTGGTCGATCAGGGGCTCGGCGACAATTTCCTGCAGACCGGCCTGCGGCCCTGGCTGCTGGAAGAGGCGATCGAGGCGACCGACATCAAGCTCACGCTGCGCAACCACGAGCGCTATGACCATTCCTACTATTTCATCTCGAGCTTCATGGAAGACCATCTGAGATGGCATGCGGAACGGTTGAAATAGAAGGGAAGCGCGGTCTTTGCAAACTTGACCGCAGTGTCGCGAACGAATTTGAAGAGGGAATTTCAGTGTCGATTATCAGCCATATTACGCTGGGAACGAACGACAAAGATCGTTCCGCTCGTTTCTATGACGCCGCGCTCGGAGCGATCGGTTTTTCAAGGCTGCCCAAGCCGCCGGAGAAGCCGTTGGCTTATGAACGTGACGGTCAAATGCCGATCATTTATATCTACAGCCCGGAGGATGGCCGCCCTGCAACATGGGGTAACGGAACTCATGTCGCATTTATCGCCGCCACCAAAGCCCAAGTTCATGGCTTTCATGAAAAAGCTCTGCAGTTCGGAGGTACGAACGAAGGAGATCCTGGACCACGCCCGCATTATGGTCCCAACTATTACGCGGCCTACATTCGCGATCCTGATGGGAATAAATTGCAGGCGGTCTGCTATGCTCCGGATTGATCGCCGATCTTGATACCTGTCAGCATTTCTTGTCGAGGGTCTCGACGCAGGGCTCGTCGTCTGCCGGAGCGGTGTCGCTGGCCTTCGGCTTGATGACAACCTTGGCCTTGGCGCCGGATTCGAGCGTGTTTTCGGCTGGCGTTGCGGCGAGGGGCTGCTTTTTCTCCTGCGCCTTGAGAGCCGGTTCGACTTTGGCCGGTTCCGGCTTGATTTCGATCCTGGTCTTGGAATTGAGCAGCGGGTCCTGATCGGCGCCGAGAACGGGGGCGGTCTTGAGCGGGATGACCAGCGGCTTTTCTTCTCTCACGACGACCCGGCCGGGGTCCGACTTCATGCGTGTCGATAGCCGCGGGTTCACAAGCGGCCGGATGGTTGGTGTAACCAGGGCGAATTCGTAGCGCAGGCGGGCCGCGACGGCGCCGACGATGGCGGCGTCGGAGACGCGGCCGCGCTCGGAGAAGGCGAGGATCAGGTAGTTGCGGGCGAGCACCGTCTGGCCGCTATCGACATCGGACAGCATGACCGAGATCTCCGTCTGCGCGCGGCCGGCGCCATCGCTCCTGACCTTGTCCACGCCGACGACGTGGATGTTCATCACCGCGTGCGGCATGGGTACGGCATAGGATGTCGCTTCGATCGCCAGGTTTATCTGCTGCTGGATGCCTGAAATCACACGCCTCGGCACGCGGCCATTGGCGGTGACCGCGACGGCGCGAATCTCGAACATGCGTGCCGGATCGACCGCCTGCCTCGACCGTGTGCCGCAGGCGGCGAGCGTGAGGCTGAGAACCAGGAGCACGAGAGCGCGCAGGGCGAGGCGGAACATCGGCGAATCCTTCAGTGAATGGTTACCTGAAGGTTGCTGATTATGGTTAGGGAAGGGTTAAAATGGGCGCATGCACCCTAGAAAAGCTGGTCCGCGGCTGCCTCGGCATCAGCGGATGCAAGCAGCTTCTCGCCATCTGACAACGTGGAAAACTCGTGCTCGATGCCGTGCAGGATCATCTTGCCCTTGCCGCCGGTCACTTCGGCGCCGAATTCATAGCCGTTGAGATAATCCTGGTCGCTGATCAGGCCGCGCTGCACGAGGTCCTCGATGATCGCGGCGACGTCGATCGTGTCAGTGCGTATTTCCTCGGTGGCGCGCAGTGCGATGTAGCGCCATGTCACATCGCTGTCGCCGCTGTCGTCGCCGAAATTGTTGGCGACCCAGATCTGAGCCTTGAAGTCTCCGTCGTCATAGACGCCGACCTTGTGGCCCGCGGGGCGAAGGTTTCCGTCATGGGTCCAGATCATCAACTCGGTCGTCAGATGCTTGGGGCCGGCGAGCGGTGCATCCGAGAGCCAGATGTCGAAGGCGACGTTGAACTGGTTCGTGTTGCCTGTGATGTCGTAGTCGATTGAAACGTTGAGCGTGTCGAGATCGTCGAGGCGCGTCACCAGCGTATCCGTGCCTGTCTTGCCCCAAGGTTTGAAGCCGACGATGATTTCGGGATAGGCCACGACATGGCCGACTCGTGGCCAGTCCCAGACGAAGGTTACGTCATGATTGATATCTTCGGTATCGAAGCTTATCGACTGCGTGTAGTCCCTGAAGTTGTCGAGCTTGCCCTGGTTCCAGGGATTGTTGACGAGCGAATAGTCGCCATCGGCAAACGTCGCCCAATCCTTCCTGAGGGCTTTTTTGGCCATGCTTGAACCTCCCGTTCCACGTCGGGCGGGACTTTAGCCGGTTGTGTTTCTCACCGCATTAAACAATTGGTATGAGGCTTCCATGTCGGTCCAGCGGGCCGCCCGGCGGGCTTCGGCCTCCGCGTCGCCGCCCCAATGCTCGATATTCCAGTCCTCGTCGGCATGGGCTGCGATCCAGGCTTCCTCGGCGCTGATCCTGCCTTCGGCGAATGCGAGCGCCAAGAGCGCAGAGCCAGTGAGCGAGGTGATGCTATGCAGTGCGGCCATTTCGAGCGGCGTCCGGTACTTGCTCAGGGTCTTGGCGAAAGCTGATATCGCCGTCTGGGGCTGGCTCTGATGGATGATGCCTTGGGCGAGGATGAAGCGGGCACCGATTTCCTCGGCCGCCCAGTAGAGGACCGGATCCCATTTCGCGGCCTGCGCATCGACCAGGGACTGCGGCGTGTCGGCGCGGTAGCAGAGCAGATCGGTGCCGGCATATTTGACGATGTCGTCGAACACAGCATCGATCTCGGCGGCGACGCCATCGAGCGCGGAGTTGACGAGCCGGGTGAGGGGCATCCTGACCGGGTTGATGACCTCTTTCTGGGCATCCCATTCAGCGGCGACGAGTTCGGCGGCTGCACGGGTGGGCAGGGTGAGGGGGCGCTTGGCCGGGGTCTTTACCGGGCGGCCATCGAGCAGGATCGAATGCTCGCCGGCAGTCTCGCCGACCGAGACTTCCTTGTAGAAGCGCTTCGGCAGCGGCGCCTTCATCTGGATCTGCGCGCGGCGCACCGGATCGGGATGGGAAAGCTGCTCGTTGAGATCGAGGAAGATATCGCGCATGGCTTTTTACTCAGACGTGGTGAAGGATGTGGCCGACTTCATGGACCACGACATCGGCGCCCGCGGCCTGTAGGGCTACGGTTTCGCCATAGCCCCAGGAAACGCCGATCGCCTTGGCGCCGGCCGATTTCGCCATCAAGATATCGTAGACGGAATCGCCGATTACAATAGTGTCCTGGGGATCGATACCGGCCTCTGCGCAGCATTCCAGCACCATGGCGGGATGCGGCTTGGACGGGCAATCGTCGGCGGTCCGGGAGACGGTGAAGACATTTTCGAAGCCGTGGCTATTGCGGATCAGGTCGAGGCCTCGGCGCGATTTGCCGGTGACCGCGCCGATCACGACGTCATCGCGCGCGGCAAGTGTCTCGATCATCTCGGCGACGCCATCGTAGAGCGGCTCCTCGAAACCCGGTTCGGCGCGCACCGGGCTGTAGAGGTCCTTGTAGTGCTGGGTCATGGTGCGGATGTGATCGTCGATCTCCTCGACACCCATGATCCGGGCGATCGCAGTATCCAGCGTCAGGCCGATGATCGATTTCGTCGCATCGTAATGCGGGCGTTCGTAGCCATGGTTCTCGAAGGTGCGGGCCATGACTTCGTGGATCAGCTTGCCGGAATCGACGAGGGTGCCGTCGCAGTCGAAGAGGACGAGTTTCATGTGTCGGACCGGTTTTGTTTTTCCAAGATCTTTTTGTTAAGAGCGGTCAGCTCGCGGAGAAGCTCGGAATTTTCGCGAACGGCTTGAGTGTTCGTGTCATAAAGCTCTTTCATCGCCGCAAGTGCTTTGGGCGCGGAGCGCATGCGTTGGATGCAGACAATCAGATAGGCCATCACGACAACCGCCAGACAACCCATCACAGCCGTGATGACAAGTTTTTCGGTAGTCATTCGTCGAAATCTCCGCCGTCGCGTTCCTCGAAGCCCAGCAAGTTCCACGTCTGTACCATATGCGGCGGCAGTGGCGCGGTGACCCGCAGGCGGCCGCCGTCGGGATGCGGCACGTCGATATGGCGGGCGTGCAGATGCAGCTTGTTCTGGATGCCGCCCGGGAAGGTCCAGCCCTGTTCGGCCTCGAAATATTTGGGATCGCCGATGATCGGGTGGCCGATATGGGCGGCGTGGACGCGGAGCTGGTGGGTGCGGCCGGTATAGGGTTCCATTTCCAGCCAGGCGAGGCTCTGGGCCGCCGCTTCCAGAACCCGGAAATAAGAGATTGCGTGGTCGGCGCCATCCTCGCCATGCTTGGCGGTGCGCATGCGGTCTCCGTCGGGCGTCTGTTCCTTGACCAGCCAGGACGATACCTTGCCCTCGGCCGGGCGGGGCACGCCCTTGACTAGCGCCCAATACGTCTTCTTCGTATCCCGCTCGCGGAAGGCACCGGTCAGCGACTGTGCCGCGCCGCGCGTGCGGGCGACGACCAGCACGCCTGACGTATCGCGGTCGAGGCGATGGACGAGGCGCGGCTTTTCGCCCTTGGGGCTGGTCCAGGCTTCGAGCATCTTGTCGACATTGCGATAGACGCCGGAGCCGCCCTGCACGGGCAGGCCATGCGGCTTGTTGAGCACGATGACCTTCCTGTCCTCGTAGATCAGCATGCGCGAGAGCAATTCGTGATCGGAGGAATGCGAGAGTTCCTTGCCCGACAGCGGCTTGCCGGATTTCTTCTCGTCGACATCCATCGGGGGCACGCGCACCGTCTGGCCGGGCTGGACGCGGCTATCGGATTTCACGCGGCCGCCATCGATGCGGATCTGGCCCGAGCGCAGAAGTTTCTGCAATGGTCCAAATCCTAATCCGGGATAATGCACCTTGAACCAGCGATCGAGCCGCATGCCCGCCTCGTCGTCGCCTACTTGCTTGTGTTCTACGCCTGCCATCGAGAAATCCTTTTCCCGGGGCTTTAGACGAAAGAACGCACCAAAGCGAGTCCTGCAAATACCGCGGCGACGGATATGACGATGGAAAGCAGGATATAGGAGGCGGCCCAAAGATAGTCGCCGCGTTCGGCCATTGTGGAGACTTCCAGCGAGAAGGCCGAGAAGGTGGTGAAGCCACCGAGTATGCCGGTGATGATGAAGAGGCGTAGTTCCTGCGACCCATCGAAGCGCCGGGCTATCAACTCGGCGAAAATGCCGATCGCCAGTCCGCCTACGATATTGACCGAGAGCGTGCCCCAGGGATAGCCCGGGCCGAACCAGCGAAGCGTGGCGAGACTGGTGAGATAACGGGCGACCGAGCCGAGAGCGCCGCCGACGGCAACGAGAAGGATGTGGTTCATGGCGCTTGGCATAGCGCAAGAATCGCCCTCTGGGAATGCGGCAATTCAGGTGTTTGCCGCAGCCTTCGCCCGTCGGCAGAGCTTGTCCAGCGTTTCGAGGAAGGCCGAACGGTCGCGTGGCGAGAAGGCGGCGTTGTAGCCTTTGCTTTCGCCGGTTTCGCGCAGGTGCTGGCCGAGGTCGCGCATGGCGGACGCCATGCCGATATTCTTTTCGTCGAAGATGCGGCCGGTCGGTCCGGTCACATGCGCGCCATTGGCCACGCAGCGCACGGCGAGCGGCACGTCGGCGGTGATCACGATGTCATTGGCCTTGGAGTTTTCGGCGATCCAGTTGTCGGCGGCATCGAAGCCTGCGGAGACGATGATGTTTCGCACCATCGGATCGCGCGACGGGCGCAGGCCCGAATTGGCGACGAGCGTCACGCGCAGCCCGTGACGCTCGGCGACCTTCAGGATTTCCGGCTTGACCGGGCAGGCATCGGCATCGACGAAGATTTCAATTGCTGCCAAATCCGTGCCTTTCCAATGCTACTTCACCCAGTTTTCGAGCGAGGCCTTGTCGGAACCGCCATAGGTCCAGATGCCCTGCCACGTGCCGTCCGGCTGCTGGAAATACATCGCCATGCCGAACGATTGGCCGGAGATATAGCCGACCGAGATCGCCGTGTCATCCGGGCTTGCCGGACCCATCTGGAAACGATCACCGACGAACTTCGCGCCGAGGTCGGTGCCGATGAATTCGGTGCCGCCGACATTCCACGCAACGCTATAGGTCTCGCCGGTCCGCGCGACCTTCACCACGCCCTTGTATTCCTGGCCGTTGGGATTCTTGCCGAGCACCTGAAAGGTGCCGGTGGGGTCGGCGACGGCGATGGCGGGCAGAAGCATAAGGCAGGCAGTCAAAAGCATTTTCAGGCGCATAATCTTCCTCCGTTTTTGAGCAAACGAAATTGCATCCCGGCTGCGGCATGTCAGTGTTCCGGCTGGCTGGATGTTGTCCCCAATTTCTCGACAACAGATATACCGGTTTCCGAGTCCCGGTAAGACGGTTTGCGGACCTCCGCATCAAGCGGATCACCAAACGCTTCATCATCATTTAAAAGTTGCTGTTCCGTTCCGCTGCGACGGTACACCTGTTCGCAAAGAGCGGCGGCCATCTGTTGATCGATGAAATTCATACGTCACCCCTCGTGCTTTCGAGATAATATTGTTCGTAGCGAAGCAGATATTGATCGCGCTCGACGATCGTGGGGACGGTTCTGCCAAAGCCCTTCCACCGATCTATCGTCCCTTGGACTGCCTCCCCATCGACAGTTGCCCCAGCCGGAACGCTTTCCACCACGCGCTGGAATTGCCGTGGCCATTCCATGTCGTAGCAATAGGCAAAGCCCCGCTTCTTGCCGCCGTCAACTTCGATGCCGGCCGTGGTGATCGACTTCAAAGCCGCATAGGCAGCCGCCCGCTCATCCGGAAGCTCCGGCCATTTGTCCTGGCTCATTGACATGTCGGCGGGGTAGAGAGAGATGGCGTTTACAAGGAAGGGCCGGGAGAACCCCACTGCAGAGACGCCATCGCGTCTCATCGCCCCCAAATCCACATCCCTGTTCACGCCGCCCGACGCTATAATGCGCCCATCGTCTCGCATCATCCTGGCCCCGCCTGGCGTCCGGGTCGAGTCGACGATTTCGCCGGTGACAGCACCTAGCCGCTTCGGGTCAGCGATAGTCCAATATTTCGGCCGCTCCGCCGGCCAGTATTTCCGCACGATCGCCTGCTGCTCCGCGTTGAGCTTCCAGCGCGAATAGCCATAGCAATGCCAGCCGAAGGCTGGATGGCTGCGCTTCAGGCCGAGCCGTTTCAGCGTGTCGTTCCATTGCACGGAGTGATACTGGCTGCGCGTGACGGCGTTGGGCGGGCCGTTTTCGCGGAAGTCGATGAACTCCTCGCGCGTCGCCTTCTCGATCGTCGCCTTGCCGAAGGTCATCAGGGAATAGGGACTGTCATAGGCCTCGTCGGACATATAGGCCGTGCCGAAACCCATCGTGTTCGCATCGTCGTAGACGATCATGACCGGCAGGAAATTGGGCGGAACCTCGCCATTTGCAGTCGTGGAACCGCGGCACGCATCGGGCGGCCGCACGACGACGGCCTTGCCATCGCTCATTCGCTGGCCATAGACCGTCGGCGTCATTCCGGGCTCGTACGTTCCCGAGCCATCCTTGTAGCGAATATTGAGAACGCTGCAGCCGACAACGATATCGAATTTCTTCGGCTCGCCGCGATAGGTAAAATCGACTTTCAGTCTAAAATAGACGCTACGATCGACTGTCGCTCTCTCAACAAAGCTCGTCGATGAAATCAAGAACCGGGTTACGGGTTTCCATAATACAGCGATGATTCCGACAAATATCAAACCCGTCACTATGATAATCAGCCTACGCATCCAGAGCGGCCTCTTCCTTGGCGGTAACACGAGCACCTGGCTGAAAGGCCAGCCGAGCAGTTTGATACCTGTAGCCTTGGAGGACCGGCCACTATCTGACCATCGACGATCTTTAGCCCAATGCCCGCTAACGGTCGAAGTGACGCTGCCGGATGTGATTTGATATCGCGTTAATTTCGGAAAATGTGCTGGAAACAGGCTTAATGGCCGCTTACCGAGACGGTTGCGCGCGCTTCATGCCTTCCATACCGGCATCACGTCACCCGATTCTGCTTGCGCTGAATAAACGCCGCGGGCGATGGCGCGGGCCATGGTGGAGACGGCGCTCGCGCAGAGGGTGACGAAATCCGCGACATCGATCGTCTTGCCCGAAGTGCCGGTGGCGAGGGCGAAGACGATATCGCCATCCATCGGCGTATGCGACGGCCAGATCGAGTGGGCGAAGCCATCATGGGCAACGACCGCGAGCCGCTTGCACTCGGCCTTGGAAAGCACGGCATCGGTGGCGATGACCGTGATCGTCGTATTGGCTTGCCGGGGCTGGCCGAGATTCATCTTGGTGATGATGTCGCTGGCGTCGTTGGGCAGGGGATGGGGTAGGCCGAGGCCGCCAAACTCGTCGCCGATTTCGAAAGCCGCAGCGCGGAAATGGGGGGAACTGCCATAGGTGACGGAGCCGAGTGCATTGACTGCCGCCAGCGCGCCGATCGTCACGCCGTTCGACAGCAGGGTCGATGCCGAGCCGAGGCCGCCTTTCAGCCCCGCCGTCAGTGCGCCGGTGCCCGCGCCATGCGAGCCGAGCGCGAAATCGCGAGCAGCGTTCTGCACGGCATCGAAGCCGAGATCGCGATAGGGCGGATAGCGCCCCCAGTCCTTGTTGCCGCCATTGATGAGGTCGAACAGGATGGCGCCCGGCACGATCGGCACCCGGACGGGACCGACCTGGAAGCCGCGACCCGCCTCGCGCAAGGCGGCCTGGACGCCCGAACCGGCATCGAGCCCGAAGGCAGAGCCGCCGGAGAGAAACACTGCATCGACCGCCTGCACGGTATTGTGGGGTTCGAGCAGGTCGGTCTCGCGGGTGCCGGGCGCTCCGCCCATGACGTGGACAGCAGCCGTGGCGGCGGAATCGCAGACCACCACCGTGACGCCGGATTTCAGTGCCCGATCCTCGGCATTGCCGACGGTCAGGCCGCCGACATCGGTGATGAGGTTTTTCGGTCCCGGT
Source organism: Rhizobium sp. LjRoot254 (assembly GCF_964254105.1). NCBI lineage: Bacteria > Pseudomonadati > Pseudomonadota > Alphaproteobacteria > Hyphomicrobiales > Rhizobiaceae > Rhizobium > Rhizobium sp. LjRoot254. Next base: position 1,804,260 of record NZ_CAXUSM020000001.1, read on the forward strand.
TTCACTCGGTCACCGGCGGCAGAACGAAGGCATCGCCATCCCAGACCAGCATCCGGAAGGGATTGGTCGAAAGCTCGTGGTTCTTGTTGAAGCGGACTTCGCCGATGGGTGTTTCAAACGGTGTATTGGACAGTGCATCGGCCAATGGCGCACCGCTGCCGGATGCGATCTCGTTTGCGTCGAGGATTATGGTGATAGCGGAATATGAAGGTAGAACATAACCTTCGGCGCTTTTCTTCTGCTGTTGGATTATCTCGACAACGGGCTTGGCACTGGCAATCGTTTGCGGGTCCGGAAGGGTCACTGCGAAGGTGCCGGGCTCCAGCGGCACCGGCTGGTTGGTGCCGTTGAGCGCATCGCCGCCCATGAAGGTCAGGTTGATTTTCGCTGCCTTCGCATCGCGAGCCATAACAGACATATCGTTGCGGTCGGAGGCGGCGAAGACATGGGTGATGCCAGCCTTGGCGAGGCGGCGGATCAGCTGTGTCTGGACCTCCTGCGCGGGGCGGAAATTATCGATGAAGGCGGCTTTCATGCCCTTCTGCTCGAGGGCCTGCCTGACATTGTCGATCATTTCCCGGCTCATGATCGTGCCGTCGTCGAGTAGTGCGAAGGGCTTGTCCTTCCACTGCGCAAAGATTTCCTGGACGATCATGTCGCGTTCGGCTGAAGTCGAGGGCGCCAGCCGGAAGAACGGCCACCCCTTCTTCAGCGAATCCTCCATCAGCACCGGCGAACGGACGGAGAGCGTGATTGCCGGGATTTTTGCTTCGGCGAGAATGGGCAATCCGCCATCCAGCGAATCGACGCAGAGAAAGCCGATCGCAGCGACGGCATTCGCTTGCCTGATCTGTTCGGCAATCGACGGTCCGGATTTTTCGGTGCAGGTCTCGTCGATGGTGACGATCTCCGCCTTGCCGTCGGCGGCCTGCACGGCGCCGAGCCTGATCTGGTCGCCGAGGATCTGGAGATTGCCCGACATCGGCGCGACGACGGCGATCCGGGGCTCGGCCGCGAACCCGGCCTGGGGCGCGGCAGCGAGGAGGAGGCAGGCGAGGGCGTAGCGCAGTTTCATGGTCATTCCATCATCATTGCCGGCGAATGTAGCGGTGATTTGACCATCCGCAAGGCGGATTACCGGTTTTGTCGCATTTCCCTAAAATTTGACGCAACCTGATTTCGACTTTTTCAATTGTTTGCCTATATAGGAGCTACATGCTGAAGCGGAATCTGGCGGAACTGTCGGTGGCCGACGGGAAACTCTATCGCGATGCCATGGCGCGTTATGCGGGTCATGTGCAGTTGGTCACCACTGCGTTCAACGGCGAGCGCCGCGGCTTGGCCGTGACCGCCGCCTGCAGCGTTTCCGACAGCCCGCCGACGGTGCTCGTCTGCCTCAATCACCATAACGAGAAGAACCGTATCTTCTTCGAGAGCGGCATTTTCGCGCTCAATTCGCTTGCCTTCCATCACCAGGCGTTGAGCCATGCCTTTTCAGGCCTGGAAAAGCTGACGATGGACGAGCGGTTTGGGCATGGCAACTGGGATACGCTGGTCACCGGCGCGCCCGCGCTTGTCGATGCGATCGCCACCTACGACTGCCGGGTCGTCAATATGATACCGCAGTCGACCCACACGATCGTGGTCGGCGAAGTCGCAGCCTTGCGACTCGGCGGGCAAAATCCGGCGCTTGTCTATATGGACCGGTCGTACCGCACATTATAGAGTCGCCCGGATGGAGCCGGCTTATGGCTCCCTGGAGTGCCTATGCCGGAACCTTCGAAGTCATCACTACCCCAATCGATAGACGAGACGATTGCGCTGCTCGAAGCGCATGACTACCTGGCCGGCCGGTCGCTGGCGACGGTGGTTTATCTCGCCTTGAAGCTCAAGCGGCCGCTCTTCCTCGAAGGCGACGCCGGCGTCGGCAAGACCGAGATCGCCAAGGTGCTTGCGACGGCACTGGGACGCGACCTGATACGGCTGCAATGCTACGAGGGGCTCGACGTTTCCTCGGCGGTCTATGAGTGGAATTATCCCGCCCAGATGCTGGAGATCCGGCTCGCCGAAGCCGAAGGCGTGACTGACCGCGCGCGGTTGGAAGGCGATCTGTTCTCGGAGAAGCATCTGATCCGGCGGCCGGTGCTGCAGGCGCTCTCGTCATCGGCAGGCGGCGCGCCGGTGTTTCTGATCGATGAGCTTGATCGCACCGACGAGGCCTTCGAGGCGTTCCTGCTGGAAATCCTCTCCGATTTCCAGGTCACCATTCCCGAACTCGGTACGATCAAGGCCGCCGAGCCGCCGATCGTCATCATCACCACCAACCGCACCCGCGAGGTGCATGACGCGCTGAAGCGCCGCTGCCTTTACCACTGGGTCGATTATCCCGCGGCCGACCTGGAACTCGAGATCATCCGCCGCAAGGTGCCCGGATGCAGCGAGCGGCTGAGCGAGGAAATCGTCGCCTACGTGCAGAAGCTGCGGCGGCTCGACCTGTTCAAGAATCCCGGCATCGCCGAGTCCATCGACTGGGCCACCGCGCTGACCGAACTTGATCGGGTGGCCCTCGACCCCGAGACGATTTCCGACACGGTCGGCGCGCTGCTGAAGTATCAGGACGACATTGCCCGCATTCAGGGTTCCGAGGGGCGGCAGGCGCTCGATGCTGTGAAGGCCGAGCTCAGGGCAGTGGGATGAATTTGATGGTGCAGGTCTTGGCTTTGCCCCTCATCTGCCTGCCGGCATCTTCTCCCCGTGAGAACGGGGAGAAGGGACTCGTGGCACTGCCGGTGCCTCTAACGCGTCGTGGCGTCTCCTGCGTCCCCTCTCCCCGTCCTTCACGGGGAGAGGGTTAGGGTGAGGGGCAGATCATGAACGTTGGCGAAGCGAGTGCCGGGATAAATCCTACCCAGCCTTCCGACGGTCGTTTCGCCGACAATGTCGTGTATTTCGGCCGGGTGCTGCGCCGTGCCGGGCTGAAAATCGGTCCCGGTGCGATCAAGGATGCGATCGAGGCCATCGATATGATCGGGGTGGGCTCGCGCGAGGAATTCTATACGGCGCTGTTCTGCAATTTCGTCAAGCGGCACGAGGACAGGGCCGTGTTCGACGAGGCGTTCAACGTCTTCTGGCGGCCGCGCGATTTCGAGCAGAAGCTGATCCAGATGCTGTCGCGGATGACGCCCGACATTGGCGAGAAGCGGAAACCAACGGCGGCTGCGGCGCGTGTATCGGAAGCGCTCTTCGCCGAACGACCCGAGCGCCAGCACGAGAAAGAGCAGATCGAGATCGATGCGCGATTCTCGGTCTCCGAACGCGAGGTCTTTCGCCGCACCGATTTCGCGCAGATGACCGCGGCGGAACTCGGCGAGGCGCGGCGCGAGCTCGAGCGCCTCATCCTGCCGATGGACATGGTGCGGACGCGCCGTTACGAGGCAGCGTCTTTGCCAGGTCGCATTGACACACGGGCCACATTGCGTGCCGCCATGAAGACCGGCGGGGCGCTGATTCTGCCGAAGTGGCGCCGGCGCCGGCAAATCCATCCGCCGCTGGTGATCATCGCCGATATTTCGGGGTCGATGAGCCAGTATACGCGGATCTTCCTGCATTTCATGCATGTGCTTACGGAGAAGCGCCGGCGGGTGCATACGTTCCTGTTCGGCACGCGGCTGACCAATGTGACGCGGGCGATGCGGCATCGCGATCCCGATGAGGCGATTGCGATGTGCACCGATAGTGTCAAGGACTGGTCGGGCGGCACGCGGATCGGCGAGACGCTCAAGGAGTTCAACAGGCTGTGGTCGCGGCGCGTGCTGTCGCAGGGCGCCGTCGTGCTGCTGATCACCGACGGGCTGGAGCGCGACGACGCGGCGCTGCTGGCCCACGAGACCGATCGGCTGCACCGCTCGTGCCGCAGGCTGGTCTGGCTCAATCCGCTGCTGCGCTTCGATGGCTTCGAGGCCAGGGCGCGCGGTGTGCGCGCCATGCTGCCGCATGTTGACGAATTGCGCTCCGTGCACAATCTACAGGCCATAGGCGATCTGGCGAAGGCGCTGGCCGCGGGCCGTGCCCGCGATGCCGATCCCCGCCGCTACCTCTGAAGGAGGCCGATATGAACAAGACCGAATTGCGCGATCCGCTCGACATAGCCGAAGCCTGGAAAGGGCAGGGCCGCGACGTGGCGCTTGCCACTGTCATCGAAACCTGGGGCTCGGCGCCGCGCCCGGTGGGCAGCCATCTGGTGATCGACAGTGAAGGCAATTTCGAGGGCTCGGTGTCCGGCGGCTGCGTCGAGGGGGCGGTAATTTCCGAGGCGATCGATGTCATCACATCGGGTGCGCCGAAGATGCTGGAATTCGGCGTTGCAGACGAGACGGCATGGCGCGTGGGGCTTTCCTGCGGCGGGCGGATTGCGGTCTATGTCGAGAAGATCGCCTGATGCGCGGCGCGGATCTGGTTGCACTCAATGAGGCTCGTCGCGTGCGGTGTGCGGCGCTGCTGATCACCGATCTCGGCGATGGCACGAGCACATTGGTGCGTGAGGGCGAAAGCGTGCCGGAGACTTTGCGCGAGGTGGTGGAGAAAGCGTTCCGGTCCGGCAAGTCGGGACTGGTGGAACTCGAAGGAAAGCGGCTGTTCCTCAACGTCCATGTGCCGCCGCCGAGAATCGCGGTGATCGGCGCCGTCCATATTTCGCAGGCCTTGGCGCGGATGGCCGATGTCGCGGGCTTCGACCTCAGGATGATCGATCCCCGCACGGCATTCGCCACCGAGGAGCGATTCGAGGGCGTCGAACTGGTCGCCGACTGGCCGGAGGATGTGCTGAAGGACGCGCCGCTCGACGCCTATACCGCGCTGGTGGCGGTGACGCATGATCCGAAGATCGACGACTTTCCGATCGCCGAGGCACTGAGGACCGAGTGCTTCTATGTCGGGGCGCTCGGCAGCCGGAAGACGCATGCGAAGCGCGTGGAGCGCCTGCTAGCGTTGGGCATCACTGACGAGCAGATCGCGCGTATAGACGCGCCCATCGGCCTTGATATCGGCGCGCAGAGCCCGGCTGAGATTGCCGTTGCGGTGCTGGGCGCGATCATCCAGGCATTCAGGAAGCGCGAACTCAAGTCATAGGCAAAACGAAAAGCGCGCCGGCATTTCACCGGCGCGCTTTTGGAAACCCTAAAACCTCAGATCAAGAATTACTTGATCTTGGTTTCCTTGAACTCGACATGCTTGCGCACGACCGGGTCATACTTGGTCTTGGTCATTTTTTCCGTCATCGTGCGGCTGTTCTTGGTGGTCACGTAGAACGTGCCGGTGTCAGCCGTCGAGAGGAGCTTGATCTTGATCGTGGTCGCTTTCGCCATGGTCGTCCTGCCTTATAAAAAAGAGACGCCGTGGAATCCTTTGACCGGCCACGGCGAATTTGCGCGGAAACTACGCATCGGGCGGCAAAAGTCAAGTCTTCCTGGGGTGGAAAAACAGGCGTGTAAGGGCAAAAACGACAAACAGCACAAAGAAGCCGGTGATTGACCAAGGATAGCCGTCCTTGCCGAAGAGATCCATGGCGGTGCCGATAGCCTGCGGACCGGCAACAGTACCGACGGCATAGGAAAAGATGAAGGCGGCATTGGCAGCCGCGAGTTCGCCGCCACGGAATCGCGAACCGAGATGGCTCAGGCCAACCGTATAGAGCCCGGCGATCGCGCCGCCGAAGAACAGCAGCAGCACCGAGAAGATGCGCCAGTCATGGGTCACGAAGGGCAGCAGGACCGAACCGATCAAGCCGACGATGCCGATGACGGTAAGCAGCGCGCGGCGATCTTTCAGCCGGTCCGACAGCATGCCGACGGGGATCTGGAAGATCACGTTGCCGATTGCCATCGTACTCAAGAGGATGCCTGACTGCGCTTCGGAAAAGCCTTCGCGCGTGGCGTAGAGCGGAAACAGCGCCATGCCGCCGGCCTCCACGGCGCCGAAGACGAAGACGGCGGCGCTTGCGGTGGGCACCAGCAGCAGATAGCGCAGGAAATGGCCCATCGGCTTTTCATCGAGCTCGGGGCTCTCATGGCGCGCGAGAAAGATCGGTATGGCCGCGACGAGGATGATCGAAGCGCCGATCCCGAACGGCATGAAGCCTTCGGAACCGACAGCCGAGAAGATCACGTTTCCTGCTGCAAAACCAATGGACAGGACCGTTGCATAGATGCCGAGGATGAGCCCGCGTCGCTCGGGTGAGGCCGCGACGTTGATCCAGAACTCGGAGAGAATGAACAGCGCCGTGATCGCGCCATGGAAGACGATGCGAAGCGGAAACCAGGCCCAGAAATTCTCGATGTAATAGAAGCCGAGTGCGCTGACGGCGGATATCAACACGGCCCAGAGCATGGCCGGTGCGACGCCGATATTGTGCGCGACTCGTGTGGTGATGGGGGCTGCGATCATGGCGGCGATGCCGGCCATGGCGGTGTTGAGCCCGGTGAGACTCGACGAAATACCGCGCTTTTCCAACAGGATCGACAGAAGCGGCAGGCCCAGCCCGATGGCGATCCCCACGGCACTGATGGCCGATATGGCAGCGATCAGCGATGGCCAGTGTATGGAATCTTCGGTCTGCACAGACCTCTGATCAGTCATTCAATACTCTTTTCGTCATTCGCCCAAATCGGTCCGGGCAAATGGTCCCCCCGGCACTCGCTATAAAGACGTGCCGGGCAGGGATTTCAATGGCCGCATTGGAAATTACCGCAAGTTTTTGGCGCTTGCCCGCGGACTTCCTCAGCTTAAACGATCTTCAGGTTCCGGCTCCTTGCCGCCGAATCCATGCATACGTGCCGCCCATTGCAATCCGATGACGGCGCCCTTGATCGGCTGGATCGTGGCGAGTGCAAGAAGAACCGTGAGCGGCGTCCAGATCGAGAGATGGACCCAGTTCGACAGCGTCCAGACTAGGTCGGTCATCATGAAACCGCCGACCACGATATGGCCGACCAGAACGATCGAGAGATAGGCGGGCAGGTCGTCCGCGCGCTGGTGGGTATAGTCCTCGCCGCAGACGGCGCAGTGATCGACGGGCTTCAAATACTTGCCGAACAGCTTGCCTTCGCCGCAATTCGGGCAGCGGCAGAGCAGGCCGCGCTTGATCGCGGTCGCGAGGTCACGCTTTTCGGTTCCCGTTTCCGGGTTCTTCCATTCAATGGGCATTGTCGGTTGGGCCTGCATCATATCCGTCCTGGCACCTTCATGATTGAATGGCGTCAGGGGTGGAAGGTTTCACCTCTTGCGCCCGCGCGGCGGCCGGGTTCCCGGCTTTTTGGCCGGGGGCGCGCGGTTGGGGCGCCTGGTGGCCTTGTGGAACGAGCGCGTTGCCGTCGGCAGTTTGCGCCCTTCGCTGATGACTTCAAAACGGAGCGCGCCGGCAAGCGGAACGGCATCGACGAGCTTAACCCGGAGCGTGTCGCCCAGCCGGAAGCCGAGGCCGGATCTTTCGCCGGTCAGGGCCATATGCGCCTCATCGAAGATGAAGTAATCGCTACCCAGTGTAGATATGGGAACGAAGCCGTCGGCGCCATAGTCGGGCAGTGAGACAAATAGTCCTGACCTGGTGACGCCGGAGACGCGGCCGTCGAACTCCTCGCCGATGCGGCCCACCAGATGATGGGCGATCAGGCGATCGACGGTCTCGCGCTCGGCGGCCATGGCGCGGCGCTCGAAGGTGGAGATCTCGGCGGCGATGTCGTCGAGCTGGCCCTCTTCCTCCGCCGTCAGCCCGCCGGCGCCGAGGCCTAGCGACGCGACCAGCGCGCGATGGACGATCAGGTCGGCATAACGGCGGATGGGCGAGGTGAAGTGGGCGTAGCGCAGGAGATTGAGGCCGAAATGGCCGATATTCTCGGGGCTGTAGATCGCCTGGCTCTGCGAGCGCAGCACCATCTCGTTGACCATGGTCTGGTAGGGCTTGCCGTCGACCTTTTCGAGGATCTGATTGAAATGGTTGGAACGCAGGTTGCCGTGGGCCAGCGACATTTCGAGCGTGCCGAGGAATTCGCGCAGCGTTTCCTGCTTGGCGAGCGACGGCGCGTCGTGGACGCGGTAGATCAGCATCTGTTTCTTCTGTTCCAGCGTCTCGGCGGCGGCGACATTGGCCTGGATCATCATCTCCTCGATGAGCTTGTGGGCATCGAGGCGGGGCGGCACATGGACCCGGTCCACGGTGCCGTCTGGCTTGAGGAGTATCTTGCGCTCGGGCATGTCGAGTTCGAGCGGCTGGCGCTTGCCGCGACCGGCCTTGAGCTTGGCATAGGCGTCCCAGAGCGGCCTGAGGATCGGCTCGAGCAGCGGGCTGGTCTTGTCGTCGGGCTTGCCGTCTATGGCGGCTTGCGCCTGCTGGTAGGAGAGTTTTGCGGCACTCTTCATCATGATGCGATGGAAGGTGTGGGACGCCTTGCGGCCCTCCTTCGAGAACACCATGCGGACGGCCAGCGCTGGGCGATCGACGCCTTCCTTGAGCGAGCAGAGATCGTTGGAGATGCGCTCGGGCAGCATCGGCACGACGCGATCGGGGAAATAGACCGAGTTGCCACGCTTCAGCGCTTCGCGGTCGAGAGCCGAACCGGAGCGCACATAATATGAGACGTCGGCGATCGCGACGACGACGATGACACCGCCGGGGTTGTCGGGCGAAGGGTCGGGTTCGGCATAGACGGCGTCGTCATGGTCCTTGGCGTCATGCGGATCGATGGTGATTAGCGGCATGTCCCGCCAGTCCTTGCGGTGCGACATGTCGGCGGCACCGGCGGCATCCGCCTCCTTGATCACACCAGGCGGGAAAATATAGGGGATGCCATGGGCATGGATGGCGATCATCGAGATCGCCTTTTCCGACGAGACGGAGCCGACGACGGAGAGCACCTTGGCGCGCGGCAGGCCGAAACGGCCCGTGCGGGCGGTCTCAATCTCCACCAGGTCGCCGTCCTTGGCATCGCCGCGGAATTCCGGATCGACATCCATTTCCATGCCGCGCTTTTCGATCGGCATGATGCGGCCGGCGCCGCCGTCCATTTCGCGGAAGACGCCGAGGGCGGCGGTCTTGCGCTTGTCGATGATCTTGATGATACGGGCCGTATAGGCCGGGCCGCCGCGTTCCTTGTTGGGGAAGATCTTGGCGACGACGCGGTCACCGATGCCTGCGATCGGTGCCTTGGTCTTGGAACGATCCGAGCCGGAGGACTGGCGGATGAGCACGGCCGGTGCGACGCCATTCTCGTCCAGCCATTCGGCGGGACGTGCGATCAATTCGCCACCGACATCGCGCATGGTGATGTCGAGGACCGTGACCGGCGGCAATGCGCCGGGGCGGGTCAGCGACTTGCGGGTCTTTTGCAGCAGGCCATCGTCTTCCAGGGCGCGAAGCGCCGCCTTGAGTTCGATGCGGGTGTCGCCCTTCAGCCCGAAGGCCTTGGCGATGTCGCGCTTGGAGGCGCGATCCGGATTGTCTTGGATGAATTCGAGCAGGATCTCGCGCGGCGGCACCGCGCCGTGGATGATGCCCTGCGGCGGCTTGCCCGCCGGTTTCCTGGCGGGCTGCCGCTTGTCGTTCGATTTCGGTGGTCTACCCACTAGGATGCCTTCTTCGCTTTCGCCGCCGCCTTCGGCTTGGCCGCAGCCTTGGTGGTCTTCTTGGCGGCCGGCTTGGCCGATGACGCCTTGCGCGCCGGCGGCTTCTTGCCGGATGGCGCCTTGGCGGCGCGCTCCGTGATCAGAGTGATCGCTTCTTCCATGGTCACGGATTGCGGATCCTTGCCCTTGGGCAGCGTCGCATTGACCTTTTCCCAATTGACATAGGGGCCGTATTTGCCATCGCGGACCGTGATCTTGCCGCCATCGGGATGGTCGCCGAGTTCCTTGAGCGCTGCCGGCGTCGAACGGCCGCCACGGCCGCCATTGGCGCGCTTTTCGGCGTGTTCGGCAATCGACACCACGGCGCGGTTGAGGCCGATGGAGAACACGTCCTCGACGCTTTCGAGATTGGCATAGGCGCCGTCATGCAGCAGGAACGGGCCGTAACGGCCGATGCCGGATGAAATCATCTTGCCGCTTTCGGGATGCTTGCCGATGTCGCGCGGCAGGTTAAGCAGTGCGAGCGCCTTCTCATGGTCGATTGTATCGGGCGCCCAGCCCTTGGGCAGGCTGGCGCGCTTGGCTTCCTTGCCGTCACCCCGCTGGACGTAAGGTCCGAAGCGGCCGGAGCGAAGGGTCATCTCCTCGCCGGTCATCGGGTCCTTGCCGAGGTTTACGGTTTCCATCGGTGCGGCTGCGTCGTCACCATTGGCGTCGGAGGTCAATTGGCGCGTGAAGCTGCAATCCGGATAGTTCGAGCAGCCGACGAAGGCGCCGTACTTGCCGAGCTTGAGCGACAGCTTGCCGGTGCCGCAAACCTGACAGGTGCGGGGATCGGAGCCATCGGCGTGCGTCGGGAAAAGCAGCGGCGCAAGCGCTTCGTTGAGCGCATCGAGAATATTGGTGACGCGAAGTTCCTTGGTGTCCTCGATCGCTGCGAAGAACTGGGTCCAGAAGTCGCGCAGGACGTCCTTCCAGTTCAGTTCGCCGGCCGAGATACGGTCGAGTTTTTCCTCGAGCGCCGCGGTGAAGTCGAACTCCACGTAACGGCTGAAGAAGTTTTCCAGGAAGGCGGTGACGATGCGGCCCTTGGCATCGGGGATCAGCTTGCGCTTGTCGATGGTCACGTAGCCACGGTCGCGCAAAGTGGCGAGCGTCGAGGCATAGGTGGAGGGCCGGCCGATGCCGAGCTCTTCCATCTTCTTGATCAGCGTGGCTTCGGAGAACCGCGGCGGCGGCTCGGTGAAATGCTGGGTGGCGTTGATCTTTTCCTTGGCGAGCATTTCCTGGGCGCGGATTTCCGGCAGGCGGCCATCCTCGTCCTCGGCTTCGTTGTCCTCTTTTTCCTCGCGCTGGTCGGTATAGGCGGCGAGGAAGCCGTCGAACTTGATGACGGAGCCGACGGCGCGCAGGCCCGCTTTACGGGCACCGTTCTCGGCGGTGATCTCGGCGGTGGTACGCTCGATATCGGCGGACGCCATCTGGCTCGCGATGCCCCGCTTCCAGATCAGGTCGTAGAGACGGAACTGGTCGGCATCGAGATATTGGCGGACGCTGTCGGGCGTGCGATTGAAATCGGTCGGGCGGATGGCTTCATGGGCTTCCTGGGCGTTCTTCGCCTTGGTCGAATAGAAGCGCGGCTTCTCCGGCAGGAAATTGTTGCCGAACTGGCCGGCGATCGCCTTGCGCGCTGCGTCGATCGCCTCGGGCGCGATCTGCACGCCGTCGGTACGCATATAGGTGATGAGACCGGTGACTTCGCCGCCGATATCGAAGCCCTCGTAGAGCTTCTGGGCGACGCGCATGGTGCGCGAGGCATCGAAGCCGAGGCGCGACGAAGCGGCCTGCTGCAGGGTCGAGGTCGTGAACGGAGGGCCGGGATTGCGCTTGACGGGCTTGGCCTCGACGCTGTCGACGCGATAGATCGCGCCTTCCAGAACGGACTTCAGGTCGCCGGCGTGATCGCCATTGGCGACGGATTTCGCGGTGAGCCGCTTGCCGTCGGCGCTGACGAGCCTCGCTTCGAATACATCGTTGCGCGGTGTCTTCAGCAGTGCGGAAATATTCCAGTATTCCTCGGCGATGAAGCGGTCGATCTCGTTTTCGCGGTCGCAGACGAGGCGCAGTGCCACCGACTGGACGCGGCCGGCCGAGCGGGCGCCGGGCAGCTTGCGCCAGAGTACGGGCGAGAGATTGAAGCCGACGAGGTAATCGAGCGCACGTCGGGCGAGATAGGCATCGACCAGCGGCCCATCGATATCGCGCGGATCGGCCATGGCATCGAGCACGGCTTTCTTTGTGATGGCGTTGAAGACGACGCGCTTGACGGGCTTGTCGCCAATCGCCTTCTTCTTCTTCAGGATATCGAGGACATGCCAGGAAATCGCTTCGCCTTCGCGATCCGGGTCGGTCGCGAGGAACAGGCCGTCGGACTTCTTCACCGCATCGGCGATTTCGTTCATGCGCTTCTGCGATGCAGGATCAATTTCCCATGACATGGCGAAATCATTGTCGGGCTGGACTGAACCATCCTTGGCCGGCAAGTCTCGCACATGGCCGAAAGAGGCCAGAACCTTATAGCCAGGACCGAGATACTTGTTGATTGTTTTCGCCTTTGCGGGCGACTCCACGACGACTACGTTCATTTACTTCTTTTTCTGTCCAAAGGGCCTTCGGACTCTGTCCCTTGCGTATGCGCGCATTGTTTCAGAGCCGTTTGCGGCATGGCAAGCGTTTTCACCGGCATGGCCGCGCTTATAGACTTGGCTTGGCGACTATTGCAATCGGGCAACACGGTCCGGTTACAAATTGGTATCGCCTCAACGCTTGGCAGGGGCTTGGGTTTCGCTACAACGCGTTACAACCTGAGACTGAAATAAAACCCGTTGCAATTAATACTAATTAAGGTAGACTTGTTCACGTGTAATTGGCCGGGGTTGATTCATTCGACGTAACGTTGCGAGGCTGTGTTGGTGCGATGATAGGAAAGCCTGAAACCGTGACATCCCTGCCGCCGACGACGTTGCAAAGTGTCAATTATATCAAGCAGATGCTGCCAGAGCTCGCCGACCTTGCGCGCAGGGAGAAGGCCGAGATGCTGGTCTTTCTACTGGAGATGGCATTCACCGAAGCCACGGATCTCCTGAGCGGCCGGTCAGACAGTATCAAAGTCGATCGAAACCATGCCGCCCGCATGGCGATGAAGCCGTCCGGCAAGATCTAGCTCCAGCAGCACGAGATAGACGGACTGCGCCGGCAATCCGGTGTGGCGAATGATGTCGTCGATCTCGGCGGGCGTGGGGCCTAGGGCATCGACGATCAGGTCCCGTTCCCTTTCGCTCGGCGGCAGCGATATAGGCTTGTCATCCTCGTAGATCGGCTCGCTGACCTGTTGCGGTGAGAACAGATCGATGCGGCTCACAGGGGCCATCGCCTCGATGATGTCGTTCGCATTGGTGATCAGCGAGGCGCCGTCCTTGATCAGGCCGTTGGCGCCTTCCGAGCGCGGATCGAGCGGCGAGCCGGGCACGGCGAACACCAGCCGACCGAAATTTCCGGCATAGCGGGCGGTGATGAGCGAGCCCGACCGGGCCGCCGCCTCGATGACCACCAGACCCAGGCCGATGCCGGCGATCAGGCGATTGCGGCGGGGGAAATCCTTGGCGCGAGGCTCCCAGCCGAACGGCATTTCCGACAGCAGCAGGCCGCTGGAGGCTTCGAATTCGGTAAGTAGCGGTTCGTTTTCGGGCGGGTAGGGCTTGTCGAGGCCACCTGCCAACACGGCGATGGTGCCGGTTTCGAGGCTGGCACGATGGGCTGCCGAATCGATGCCGCGCGCGAAGCCGGACACCACGGAATAGCCGGCGCGGCCGATTTCGCGCGCCAGCATGGCGGCGAACTTGGCGCCGGACACCGAGCAGTTGCGGGCGCCGACCATGGCGATCGAGGGCTGGCGCAGGACCGGTGCCTTGCCCTTGATCGCGATCAGCGGTGGGGCGCCCTCGACCTGGCGCAGTGCGGAGGGATAATCCGGCTCGCCGATGCCGACGAAGCGTGCGCCGAAGCGGTGGGCGAAATCGAGCTCTGTCAGCGCTTCTTCGCGGGATGCAACGCGCACCGGACGCGTCGAGCCACCCCGGCGCGAGAGTTCGGGAAGGGCTTCCAGCGCCATTTCGGCCGAGCCGAAGTGATTGATGAGATCGCGGAAGGTTGCCGGGCCGACAATGTCGGAACGGATGAGGCGAAGCCAGGCGAGCCGCTGGCGATCAGTGAGCGCTATTCCCTTGGCACCGGCGCTCGTTTCCAACCTCTACCCCTTGCTGCCGATCCTGCTTTCGCCGCCCGAGAGCAGCCGTTCTATATTCGCCCGATGCTTGATCCAGACGATCACCGACATCAGGGCGGCCAGTGCCGCGATCCTGATATCGCCGGTGAAGAACTCCACCACCGGGATCGCCACGGTTGCAACCAGAGCGGACAGGCTAGAGTAGCGGCTGATTGCGGCCGTTGCAATCCAGACGGCGAGCAAAAGCAGGCCCATGCGCCAGTCGAGGCCAAACATTACGCCGATATAGGTTGCGACGCCCTTGCCACCCTTGAAGCCGAGCCAGACCGGGAAGATATGGCCGAGGAAGGCGAACAGGCCGGCGATCACGCCGCCCTCGACACCGAGGAAATATGTGCCGAGAAGGGCGGGGACCGTGCCCTTGAGCGCATCGAGCAGCAGCGTCGCGGCGGCAAGGCCCTTGTTGCCGGTGCGCAGGACATTGGTCGCGCCGATATTGCCGGAGCCGATGGAGCGCACGTCGCCGAGACCCGCCATCTGCGTAAGGATCAGGCCGAAGGGCACCGAGCCAGAGAGATAGCCGAGCACGGCTGCAATGATCGCGGGGAAAGCCGCGATGTTCCAGGTCGTCAATGAATCCATCAATCAAATCCCCCTGGCAAAGGTTTACTCATAAACCCGGGCGCCTTTCAAGATGTCTGCAAAGGTCTGCCAACCAGGCTCCGATGGAGGCGTAAGGCCGCGGTTTGCATAATATCCATCCATATCTGTAGTCCAAGCCTTCATCGCTTCCAGAAAGGAGCCAAGGTCGCTGTTTTCCCATTCGTGTGGGTTAGCTCTAAGGCTGGAACGAAGCGAGTCGAGAAAGACTATAAAGTCATCGCGTGTTTTGACCTCATTCACGGCTATCACTCCGCCCGCAAAGAATAAACCTCTTCGCCGCCGACGTAAGTGGCGACGGCGCGGCCGGAGAATCTTGCATCTTCGAAAGGTGTGTTCTTCGAGCGTGAAACAAGCTGGTCCTTGACGCAGATCCAGGGTTCGTCGAGGTCGATCAGTGTGATATCGGCCGCAGTGCCCGGCTTCAGCGTGCCGCCGGGCAGGCCGAAGATGCGGGCGGGGGCCGAGGACATGGCGTCGATCAGCCGCATCAGGCTCACCGATTCATCGTGATGGAGGCGAAGTGCGGCGGCGAGCATGGTCTCAAGGCCAACCGCGCCATCGGCGGCCTCTGCGAAAGGCAGGCGCTTGGTATCGACATCCTGCGGATCGTGGGAGGAGACGATGATCTCAATCTCGCCCTTGTTGAGCGCCTCGACCATGGCGGTGCGATCGTCCTCGGAGCGGAGCGGCGGATAGAGTTTGAAGAAGGAACGGTACTCGCCGATGTCGTTTTCGTTGAGCGCCAGGTTGTTGATGGAGATGCCCGAGGTGACCTTGGCGCCGCGCGATTTGGCCGTGTTGATGGCCTCGACCGAGCCCGGAACGGAAATCTGCGCGGCGTGATAGCGACCGCCGGTCAGCGTGGCGATACGGAGATCGCGCTCGAGCGGAATGATCTCGGCCTCGCGCGGGATGCCGGAGAGACCGAGCCAGGAGGCGAGCAGTCCCTCGTTCATCACGCCGCCGACGCCGAGATGCTCGTCGCGGGTTTCCATCGAGATTACGGCGCCGAACTCGCGTGCATAAGTCAGCGCCCGGCGCAGTACCTGGGCGTTGTGCAAGGGATGGCGCCCATTGGTGAAGGCGACAGCGCCGGCGTCCTTCAGCAGGCCGATCTCGGTCATCTCGTCGCTATCAAGGCCCTTGGTGAGCGCGGCGGCGGGATAGATGCGGACGGGCGAGGCATCGCGGGCATTCTTGCGCACGAACTCGACCAGCGCGATGTCGTCGATCACGGGATCGGTGTCCGGCATCATGATGAAGGAAGTGACACCGCCGGCGGCCGCAGCGCGGCCTGCGGAGGCGATCGTCTCACGGTGCTCGCCGCCCGGTTCGCCGGTGAAGACTCGCGCATCGATCAGGCCGGGGACGGCGACGAGGTTGCGGCAATCGCGGACGATGGCGGCTTCCGGCACACCCTGGTTCAGCGCGTCTTTGCCTGATGCGAGAATCTTGCCGTTGCGGATGACGATCGTGCCAATTTCGTCGAGATTGCGCGAGGGGTCGATGATGCGGGCGTTCTGGAGGACGGTCGTGGTCATGTCCGCTCTCCCATGTTCTGGCCGAGCAGCAGTGCTTCCATGACGGCCATGCGCACGGCGACCCCCATTTCCACCTGTTCGCCGATGACGCTTTGCGGGCCGTCGGCGATCTCCGAGGCGATCTCGACACCACGGTTCATCGGGCCGGGATGCATGACGAGCGCGTCGGGCCGGGCCATTTTCAGTTTTTCGGCATCGAGACCGAAATAGTGGAAATATTCCCGCACCGACGGCACGAAGGCGCCGGACATCCGCTCGCGCTGGAGGCGGAGCATCATGACGACGTCGGCGTCCTTCAGGCCCTCCTTCATGTCGTGAAAAACCTCGCAGCCCATGTCGGCGATGCCCGTGGGCAGCAATGTCGCGGGCGCCACGACGCGGACGCGGGCACCCATCGCATTCAGCAGCAGTATGTTGGAGCGCGCCACGCGGGAATGCAGCACGTCGCCGCAGATCGCGACGATGATGCGCGACAGCTTGCCCTTCGCCCGCCTTATGGTCAGCGCGTCGAGCAGCGCCTGGGTCGGATGTTCGTGCTGGCCATCGCCGGCATTGACCACCGCGCAGGAGACCTTCTGGGAGAGCAGGGCGGCGGCACCGGCCGACGAATGGCGGATTACCAGCACATCCGGCCGCATGGCATTCAGCGTCATCGCGGTGTCGATGAGGGTCTCGCCCTTCTTCACCGAGGAATTGCCGACCGACATGTTCATAACATCGGCGCCGAGGCGTTTTCCGGCAAGCTCGAAGGAGGCCTGCGTGCGCGTCGATGCTTCGAAGAAGAGGTTGATCTGAGTGAGCCCGCGCAGCGTGGAAGTCTTCTTTTCCCGCTGGCGGGAAATTTTCACTGCCTCGTCGGCCTTGTCAAGGAGATAGACGATATCCTGTTCCGTCAGCCCCTTGATGCCAAGCAGGTGGCGGTGCGGAAAAAAGACCATTGAGCGGGATCCTTGCCTGTATTTCACGGCTCTATAAGGTGCTGGGGCGGGAGGAGCAAGGGAGCGCGGGTGCGAAATTCGGCTGATCCCCAGCACACTTGAAAGCGGCTGCGGAAAATCATATTATCCCGGAGTGGGAGATGGGCTTGCGCCCATCCCCCGTTTGCTTAGCGATTAAAGATTACCCGGACAACGACTTGCCAGCCAGTCCGGGTTTTCTTTACCTCAAGCGTGATGCCGAATGGAAATCTCCACATAGCAATCACCTCCGTTCGATCAGCGAGGCTGTCGCCACAGCCTGAGAAGCCTATTTCTCAGGTCACGCCGGCTGGCTCGGCGCTGGCTGCTTTCGCTGATTTTTCAATCCTAGACTGCATTTGATTGCGTAGGCAAGGCGGCGCGCACCGGTGTGGCATCGGTGCGGCATGGACAAGACATTCGTTTTCAACACATATTACGCGGTGGGTCAGGGCGGCCCCATGCAATCATTCGAGAATCCGCCTAAGAAGCGTTCATGGACAAGAATTTGCACGCCGATCTGACGCCCGAGGAACTCAACCAGCCGGAGCCCTGGACGGGGATCAATGCCTATCGGTCCGATCCGCTGCTGGTCGATATTTCTTCCTCCATGCCGCGTGCGATCCGTGAGGAATTCGAGCTCGTTGGCCGTTATGCGACCTCGCACGAGGCGCAGGAACTGGCACGAATGGCCAACCAGGGCACGCCCAAGCTCAGGACTCATGGGCCGAGGGGCGAGCGCCTCGATGTGGTCGATTTCCATCCGGCGTGGCATGCGCTGATGCGGCGCTCGGTGGCGAGCGGGCTCGCCTCCTCGATCTGGGAGGACAAGGAAGATGAGAAGGGGCTGGCGCATCAGGCGCGCGCGATACGCTTCTTTCTGACCGCGCAGCTCGAATGCGGCCATCTCTGCCCGTTGACCATGACCTCGGCATCCGTTGCGGCAATCAAGTCCAATCCCGGCCTGCTGCGCGGCTGGTTGCCGAAGATCACGGCGCGGCGCTACGATTCCAACAACCGGCCCGCCCAGGACAAGCCCGGCGTGACGATCGGCATGGGCATGACCGAGAAGCAGGGCGGCACCGATGTGCGCGCCAACCGCTCCGTCGCCGACAAAGTGAGCGAGGGCATCTACAGGCTCAATGGCCACAAATGGTTCATGTCGGCGCCGATGAGCGATGCCTTCGTCATGCTCGCCCAGACCCGCGAGGGCATCGGTTGTTTCCTCGTACCGCGCCTCTTGGAGGACGGCAGCCGCAACGGGCTGAGGTTCCAGCGGCTCAAGGACAAGATCGGCAACCGCTCGAATGCGTCGAGCGAGGTGGAATTCTCGGACACTTACGGCTTCCTGCTCGGCGATCCCGAGCATGGCATCCGCACGATCCTCGAAATGGTGACGCTTACCCGGCTCGATTGCGCACTGGCTTCGGCCGGCATCATGCGCGCCGCACTCGCCGAGGCGATCCATCATATCCGCGGCAGGTCGGTGTTTGGCAAGGAACTGATCGACCAGCCGATCATGACGCGTGTCGTGGCCGACATGGCGCTCGATGTCGCCGCCGCCAGTGCGCTCGTCTTCCGGCTGGCCTCGGCCTTCGACAACGCCGGGGCGAGCGAAGAGGAGCGGGCCTATCAGCGTGTCATGACGCCCGTTATCAAATACTGGGTCTGCAAGCTGGCGCCGGCGCTGATCTACGAGGCGATGGAATGTTTAGGCGGCTCCGGTTATGTCGAGGAGCGGCCGATGGCGCGGCATTATCGCGAGGCGCCGGTCAACGCGATCTGGGAGGGCTCCGGCAATGTCATGGCGCTCGACCTGCTGCGCGTCCTGACCCGCCACCGCGACCAGTTCGACATGGTCTTCAACATGCTCGAGCGTGACCTCGGCCCGTCTGGTGGCAAGATGGTGGACGTGCTTCGTGCAGCCGCTGCGCTATGCGAACGTGACGAAGGATCGGCCCGGTTCCTGGCGGAACAGATGGCTCTGGCGGCAGGTGCCGCCGAGCTTATGCGGCTCGGGGCGGGCCGCGTCGCGGATGCGTTTCTGGAGACGCGGCTGGCGGGCGGATGGCGCTCGACCTATGGCATGCTCGATTCGCGCTTCGATGCCCGGTTTATCGTGGACCTGCTTTATCCGGCAGTGGGACAGTAGCCGGTTTTCTGGATGCGCTGTTGCGAATATGACTTGTTATTCAGCGCCCTGCGTGCTTCCTTCAAGGCAGTGACGGTGATGGGTTCACGCTTGGTGAGCCGCCGCCGAAGGACGGCCACATACGTTTTCGGGAGGAAAACATGAAAAGACGCGACTTCATCAAAATTTCCGCTGCGCTTGCTGCTTCCACCGCCCTGCCGTGGGCAACATCCGCTTCAGCCGCGCTTGAAGACCTTCGAATCATTGCACCAGCAAAGCCCGGCGGCGGCTGGGACCAGACGGCACGTGCCATGGAGGAAGTGGTCCGCGCGCTCAATCTCGCGGGCTCGGTTTCGGTCGAGAACGTCGCGGGCGCCGGCGGCACCGTCGGCCTGGCACAACTTGCCGGGCAGGAAAGTGGCAACAGCAAGGTGCTGATGGTGATGGGCCTCGTCATGGTCGGTGCGATCCTGACGAACCAGTCTGCCGCGACACTTGCCCAGACGACGCCGATCGCACGTCTGACCGGCGAGTTCGAAGTAGTGGTCGTACCTGCAGCATCCGAATTCAAGACGCTTGCCGACCTGACGGCGAAGCTGAAGGCAGACGCGGGAACGGTGGCATTCGGCGGCGGTTCGGCCGGCGGTACCGACCATATCCTCGCAGGCCTGATCACCAAGGCCGTCGGCGGCGATCTCACCAAGCTCAACTACATTCCTTTCTCGGGCGGTGGCGAAGCGCTTGCCGCAATCCTCGGCGGTCACGTTGCCGCCGGTATTTCCTCGCTTTCGGAATGGGAAGGCCAGATCAAATCAGGCGAACTCCGGGTGCTGGCCATCTCTTCCGGCACCAAGGTGGAGGGCGTGGACGCGCCGACACTCAAGGAGCAGGGCGTCGATGTGGAGCTCGCCAACTGGCGCGGCGTGGTTGCGGCTCCCGACCTCGATGAGGCCGGCAAGGCCGGGTTGCTCGACCTGGTCAAGCAGATCCATGACAGTGCCGAATGGAAGAAGATCCTCACTGACAAGAAGTGGACGGACCTCTATCTCGCGGGCGACGAATTCGCAGCGCTGGTCGAGGAAGAAAACAAGCGAACGACCGATGTGCTGAAGGCGATCGGCCTCGTGCAATAAGGCGGGGCGGCGATGAAGCAGGAATCGAAATTGGCCGGCGTGGTCGCCGGCCTGTTGCTAGGCGCGCTTGCGGTGCTGATCGCATGGAGCACGTCGCAACAGAAGATCGCATCCAACTACGCCAAGGTCGGACCACAGGTCTTCACCTATTTCGCCGCCGCCGCGCTGGCGATCGTCGGGATATGTTTCATCGTTCAGTCGCTCCGGAACAGCCCTGACAAGGTCGTTGGCGATACGGATGAGACCGACTGGAAGGCGCTCGCCTTCATTCTGCTCGGCTTCGTCTTCGAAATCGTTTTTATCAAGATTCTCGGGTTCATCCTGGCTTCGACGGTCCTCTTCACCGCCGTGGCGTTCGGTTTTGGCAGCCGGAAGGTTGTCCGGGATGTGATCATCGCACTGATCGTCAGCAGCCTGGCCTACTTCACCTTCACCAAACTTCTGAACCTTCAGCTGCCGGCCGGCATTCTCCAGGGATTCATCTGATGGAAGCGTTCCAATTCCTCCTCGACGGATTTGCCACGGCGCTGACACCGACCAACCTGATGTGGTGCCTGATCGGCACGACGCTAGGCACGCTGATCGGCATCCTGCCCGGCATCGGGCCGGCGCTGACCATCGCGCTGCTTCTGCCGGTCACGGCCAAGCTCGATCCGACCGGCGCCTTCATCATGTTCGCCGGCCTCTATTACGGCGCCATGTACGGGTCCTCGACAACGTCGATCCTGCTCAACACGCCGGGAGAATCCGGCTCGATCATCACGGCGGTCGAGGGCAATGTCATGGCCCGGCAGGGCCGGGGCGCGGCGGCATTGGCCACGGCAGCGATCGGCTCCTTCATAGCAGGCACGATCGGTACGCTGCTTCTGACGTTTCTAGCGCCCGTCTTCGTCAAGGTCGCGCTGCGCTTCGGTCCGGCGGAATATTTCGGGCTGATGATCTTTGCGTTTGCGGCGGCATCGGCGCTGCTTGGAAGTTCGCTCCTGCGTGGCGTCACCTCGCTCATTCTCGGCCTGGCGATCGGCCTCGTCGGCACCGATGTCCTGACCGGCCAGCCGCGCCTGACTTTCGGGCTGTTGAGCCTCGCGGGGCGCATCGACACCGTCGTGGTCGCCGTGGGTCTTTTTGCGGTGGGCGAGGCGCTGCATATCGCGTCGCGCAAGGATCTTCGCGAGGCTGAAGTGCTGGCGGTCAAGGGATCGCTGTTCATGAACCGCGAGGAATGGGGCCGGTCGTGGCGGCCGTGGCTTCGCGGCACCGCCGTCGGCTTTCCGTTTGGTGTGCTGCCGGCCGGTGGCACCGAAATCCCGACATTCCTCTCCTATGTCATGGAAAAGAAGCTCTCGAAAAAGCCGGAGGAATTCGGCAGGGGCGCGATCGAAGGCGTGGCCGGGCCGGAAGCCGCCAACAATGCGGCCGTCGCCGGCGTGCTTGTGCCGCTCTTGACGCTAGGACTGCCGACATCGGCGACGGCGGCCATCCTGCTCGTGGCCTTCCAGCAATATGGATTGCAGCCCGGGCCGCAGCTTTTCACCAATTCCGGGCCGCTGGTCTGGGGGCTGATCGCCAGCCTTTATATCGGCAATGTGATGCTGCTGATCCTCAACCTGCCGCTCGTCGGGCTCTGGGTGCGGCTGCTGGCGATACCGGCGCCGCTGCTCTACGGCGGCATCATGGTGTTCTCGGCGCTCGGCGTCTATGGCCTGAACCGCTCACTGACCGACCTCGTCATCCTGCTCATCCTCGGCATTGTCGGCTTCCTCATGCGACGATACGGATTTCCGATCGCGCCCGCGATCATCGGGCTCATTCTCGGTCCGATGGCGGAGGAACATTTCCGGCGGGCGCTGATGATCAGCCAGGGCGATCCGAGCGTGTTCCTCACGCATCCGCTTTCGGCCTTCTTCCTGATCCTGTCGGTGCTGCTGCTGGCGCTTCCATGGATACTGAAGAAGCTAGGCGCCGGTTCGAGCTTGGGCGAGGCAGCGAGTTAGAAAAGCGCGATCAGCGCCAGCACCAGCGGCATGGTGATGAAGGCGGCGGCGGTCTGGATCGTCGAGATCGCCGCATAGAGCGGCGCGTCGCCGCCCATCTGCTTGGCGAGCAGATAGCCGTTCATCGCCGTCGGCACGCTGGCTGCGAGGCCGAGCAGCTGGATCGTCGTGTGATCGAGCCCGGCGATCAGCCCTAGCACCACGACGAGTGCCGGAAAGGCCAGCAGTTTCAGGAAGACCGGAATGAGCGTCACCGGTCGTGGCTCGAGCGCATCGGAGACTTGCAATCCGGCGCCGACGATCAGAAGGCCGAGGCCCAGCGCGCAACGGCCGAGCAGATCGAGCGCGCTCAGGACCGGCGCATAGATATGGATGCCGAGTGCTGCCGCAAGCACGCCGAGCAGGCTGGAAAACACCAGCGGATTGGTCACAAGCTTGAGCGTTACGGTGGTAAAATCCTTCCTGCCGCCGCCGAACCAGATCAGCAGGCCGATATTGATGAAGTTGATCGGGATGATGATGGCGCCCATCAGAAAGGCCACCATCGCCACGCCGGGCCGGTCGGCGATGCGTTCGGCGATTGCCAGCGCCACGAAGCCGTTCCAGCGAGTTGCCGTCTGGAACACCGAAGTAAATTGCGGCGCGCCGACGCCGCGGGCACGAAACAACGGCCAGGCCGCGATCAGCAGTGACGCCATCAGCAGGACTGCGCCGAGATAGACCACGGTCACCGGCAGGATCTCGATATCCGCGTAATCGGCGGTCGCCAGCGTGACGAACAGGTAGCAAGGAAAGAGGACGTAAAACCCGAGCTGTTCGAGGCCGTTCCAGAGCCCCTTGTCGAACAGCGGCAGCCGCTTCAGCACGATGCCGGAGACAACGATGAGGAAGATCGGCAGGATGCTTTCGAAGATGATTTGCATGGGAGAACTTCGCGGGGGGAGTTTGGCTCTTGTTAGTTGGCCGTTCTGCCAACTGCAAGCGCCTTGTTGATCGGCGCAAACCATGTGGACAACGCAGGCCCCCCGATTGTCACCGCATGGTGAGGCCACTAGGTTCCCGCCGGAACCAGGGGACAGGAATGCAAACGGAAGACATTGCGGTGGATGCCGCGCCGCCACGCAATCGCGACGCGACCAGGGCGCGGATATTGAAGGCGGCGGCCGAGCTGCTGGCCGAGGACGGCTTCCAGAATTTCGGCGTTAACGCCGTGGCCCGCCGCGCCGGCTGCGACAAGCAGCTGATCTACCGCTACTATAGCGGGATGGGCGGGCTGGTCGATGCGATCGGCGGCGAGCTGGCGCGCTGGATGGAGGAGAAAATGCCGGTCGGAGGCAGCTCCGGCTTCATGCTGACCTATGGCGATCTCATCGAGCATGTGATGATGCTCTTCATGCAAGCGCTCCGGGACGATCCGTTGACGCGGAGGATCATCGCCTGGGAGGTGTCGGATAATTCCCCGCAGGTTCAGCGACTGTCGGAAGCGCGGTCGCGGGCATTGGGGCTGTGGATCGAGAAGGTGAGGGGCAAGATGCCGCCACCGAAGGGTGTCGATCACGCGGCACTCAATGCGATGCTGCTGGCGGCCGTACAGCATGTGGTCCTGGCCGGCGCTACGGCAAGCCGCTTCGCGGGCCTTGAACTGTCGACCGATAAGGACTGGGATCGTGTCGCCCAGGCGGTTCGCCGGTTGGTGCGTGGAGTCTATCCCTGATCGGCCGTCCTGGCCCCGTGGAAATTAACCCTAACAATTGTTTAACGTTGCGCCGCCGCGTCGGCCATGACAAGTGGAAAGACAGGCATGATTGCTGTTGCGGCATTGGCCGTGGCGATCTCGCTCGTCGCCAAGGATTTCGCAATCCCGCTCTTCACGATCTCGATGTTCGGGCTTTTCGACAGGTTGATTGCCAATCCCGTTCTGCGGGCAAAAACAAGACTTTGACAGGAATTACGCTCTCTTGGGGCGGATGAGAAAAATCGCCCTTCGGGGCAGTATCTGGCCGGGGAACATGCGGATCGGGGCGGGGAAAACGGCCTCGATCCGCAGCAGCCGAGGACATGGGAATGAAATGGATCTTGATTTTCTGGGCCATGCCAATCGTCGTTCTCGGCACATGGTACGGGCTTTCCTATAACGACATCAATTTCGGCTACCTGATCCTCAGCCGCCGCATGAACGATTTCGTCTTCGAGCTTTACGGCAGCATTCTCGGCCTGCCGCCGAAGGAAATTCCCGGCCTCGTCGTGCGCGCCATCATCATGGATACATTCATCCTCGCCGGCATACTGGCATTCCGCCGCCGCAAGGCGATTGCCGAATGGTGGCGGGCGCGTCAGGCGAAATCAGAGTCCGACGCCGCCGCCCTTGCTATGGACGAAAGCCTGTCCAGCGCACCCTGAAGAATGAAGGATGCGGCGGCGGAATCGATCCGCTCGCTGCGTTTCTTGCGCGAAACATCCATCTCGATCAGCACCCGCTCGGCCGCCACCGTCGACAGCCGCTCGTCCCAATAGACGAAGGGGATCGCGGTCTTGGCCTCCATGTTGCGCACGAAGGCGCGCGTCGCCTGGGCGCGGGGCCCGGAACTGCCATCCATGTTGATCGGCAGGCCGATCACGAAGGCCCGGACCTCCTCCTTTGCTGCGAAAGCCAGCAGCAGAGCGGCATCTAAGGTGAACTTCTTGCGGCTGATCACCGTGCGCGGCGTGGCAAACCGCCGGCCCTTGTCGGAGAGCGACAGCCCGATGGTCGTCGTGCCGAGGTCGAGCCCGGCAATGATGTCGCCGGGCGCGAGCGTGGATGCGAGGTCGTCGATGGAGAGGATGGTCATTGCTCTCCTTAGCCGTGTGCGGCAGGAATTTCCATATGGCAGGCAAAAATGCCCGCGAGTGTCTGGCAACGACAGGCCGATTTCGGTATCAAGCTGCCAACAATGATAGGGAGACTTACGATGAAGATCCGCTGGCTTGGCCATTCCGCTTTCCGCATCGAGACCGCCAAGGATACGATCCTGATCGATCCGTTCTTCACGCATAATCCCGCGTTCCAAGGGCAGGATATGAAGGATGTCACCAAGGGCGTTACCCATATACTGCTCACCCACGGCCACACGGACCACGTCGGCGACACGATAGAACTCGCCGGTGAACTCGATGCCGAGGTCGTTGCCAATGTCCATCTCGGCGACTGGCTCGAGTTTCGCGGCGTCAAGAAGGTCAATTCGGGCGCCACCGGCGGAACCATTCATACCGGCAATTTCAGCGTTACATTCACAAATGCGCTGCATTCTTCCGCGCATCGGATCGAAGACGGCGTCAGCCACTCGCTTGGCAGCGCCAACGGGCTGATGTTGCATTTCGATGACGAGCCATCGCTGCTGCATATGGGCGATACCGACATTTTCGGCGACATGGCGCTTATCGAGGAACTGCACCAGCCGGATATCGGCCTCGTGCCGGTCGGGGACCGTTTCACCATGGGTGGCGCCGTGGCGGCACTCGCCTGCCAGCGCTTCTTCAACTTCAAGCTGGCGATTCCCTGCCACTACAAGACCTTCGACCTGCTCGACCAGACACCTGACAAGTTCGTTGCCGGGATGGAGGGTGCCAAAGCCCGCGTGGAAGTGCCCGATGTCGGCGGCACGGTGACTGTCTGAATCGGTTCGGACCTAAGTCAAAAAGCGATTGCGCGGCCTGTCATGCGTCTTTATAGCGGGCAGGGGAAATCTGACTGGAGAATGTTGTGTCCGTAGATGTTGCGACCGTCAAACGCGTGGCCAGGCTTGCCCGGCTCGCCGTGACCGAGGATGAGGCCGTGCGCATGACCGGGGAGCTCAATGGCATCCTCGGTTTCGTCGAGCAGCTCTCCGAAGTCGATGTGACCGGGGTCGAGCCGATGACCTCGGTGACGCCGATGGCGATGAAAATGCGCAAGGACGAGGTGACCGACGGCAACATGGCTGACCGGATCGTCGCAAACGCGCCTTTGACCGAACAGAACTTTTTCGAGGTTCCCAAAGTCGTCGAGTAGGGAACGTACGCAAGATGGAGTCCCGTATGGCCATCACGATTGCTATCGAAAGCCCGCTTCAGGACGACGTGCGCGCGCTCGTCGCCTCGCTGAACGAATACCTGCTGAAACTGACGCCGCCGGACTTCGTCTTTCATCTGACGGTCGAACAGATGGCGGAACCCGGCGTGACTGTCTGGATCGCGCGCGACGGCGGTACGGCAATCGGCTGCGGCGCGCTGAAGCGCCATGACGGCCGGATCGCCGAGGTCAAGCGGATGTTCACGCATGAGGACTATCGGGGCCAGGGCATCGGTCGTCGCATCCTCGGCGAGATACTGAGTGCTGCCGCCGATGAAGGCATCGAGGAAGTCGTGCTCGAAACCGGCGACCGTCATCATGCAGCCTGGGCGATCTATGAGAAGGCCGGGTTCAACCGCTGCGGCCCGGTCCTCGACTATCCCGATTCCGAATATTCCGTGTTTTATCACAAGCAGCTCGCTGCCTGAGAATTGAAGTGAAAGCCTGATGAGTGAACTGACAAGCCTGACGATCGCCGAAGCACGCAAAAAACTCCTCGCCAGGGAGATTTCCGCCGTCGACCTGACGGAGGCCTATCTGAACGCGATCGACGCGGCCAATGCGCAATTCAATGCTTACGTCACCGTGACGCACGATATCGCGCGCGCCCAGGCCAAAGCCTCGGATGCCAGGATCGCGGCCGGCCAAGCCGGTGCACTCGAGGGCATTCCGCTCGGCATCAAGGATCTGTTCGCCACCAAGGGCGTCCATACCCAGGCCTGCAGCCACGTTCTCGACGGTTTCAAGCCGGAATATGAGTCGACCGTCAGCCAGAACCTGTTCGATGACGGCGCGGTGATGCTCGGCAAGCTCAACATGGACGAGTTCGCCATGGGCTCGTCAAACGAGACATCCTATTACGGGCCGGTGAAGAACCCCTGGCGCGCCAGGGGCTCGAATGCCGATCTGGTACCCGGCGGCTCGTCCGGTGGCTCTGCGGCCGCGGTCTCGGCCTTTCTGGCGGCAGGCGCGACGGCGACCGACACCGGCGGTTCGATCCGCCAGCCGGCGGCATTCACCGGCACGGTTGGTATTAAGCCGACTTACGGCCGCTGCTCGCGCTGGGGCATCGTCGCCTTTGCCTCGTCGCTCGACCAGGCCGGGCCGATCGCCCGCGACGTACGCGATGCGGCGATCCTTTTGAAATCCATGGCGAGCGTCGATCCCAAGGATACGACGTCTGTGAATATTCTGGTGCCGGATTACGAGGCGGCATTGGGCAAATCGCTCAAGGGCAAAAGGATCGGCATTCCCCGTGAATACCGCGTCGAGGGCATGCCCGAGGAGATCGAGAGCATCTGGCAGCAGGGAATCGCCTGGCTGAGGGATGCCGGCGCCGAGATCGTCGATATTACTTTGCCGCATACCAAATATGCTTTGCCGGCTTATTATATTGTCGCCCCGGCCGAGGCGTCCTCGAACCTAGCCCGCTATGACGGCGTTCGCTACGGTCTCCGGCAGGATGGCAAGGACATTCTCGAAATGTACGAGAAGACCCGTGCGGCCGGTTTCGGCACCGAGGTCAAGCGCCGCATCCTGATCGGCACCTATGTCCTGTCGGCCGGCTACTACGACGCCTATTACATCCGGGCGCAAAAGGTGCGGACGCTGATCAAGCGTGATTTCGAACTCGCCTTCGAGGCCGGCGTCGATGCGATCCTGACGCCTGCCACGCCGTCCTCCGCCTTCGGCATCGCCGACCAGGACATGGCCAATGATCCGGTGAAGATGTATCTCAACGACATCTTCACGGTGACGGTGAACATGGCGGGCCTGCCCGGTATCGCGGTTCCCGCCGGGCTCGATCACAAGGGCCTGCCGCTCGGCCTGCAGGTGATCGGCAAACCGTTCGATGAAGAAATGCTGTTCCAGACGGCGCATGTGATCGAGCAGGCCGCCGGACGCTTCACGCCTGATAAATGGTGGTAATTGATGGCTGACCTCACGTTCCGGACCATGACTGACGAGGACCGGGACGGGGTCGCGCGGGTGGGATACATTTCCTGGCTCGACAATCGCCATTATCCCGAATGGTTCGATCCCGAGATCGAGGCAAGGGTGGAAAGCTGGCTCAGGGTCTTCGTCAAGAATCCGAAATGCGACCTCGTCGTATGCCGCGCCGAAGGCAGGGTCGTGGGTTGGGGCGCGCGCGACAGCTACGACGAGCCGGGCAACGCCACGCACCCGTGGGATTACATTTCCGATCTCTGGATCGATCCGGACTTTCAGGGCCGGGGCATCGGCACCTCTCTGCTCAATCAACTCATCGACCGGATGCGCGCCGACAATCTCGCCAAGGCACGGATCGAGGTGGCCCAGGCCAATCTGCGGGCGATCGATCTCTATATCCGCCAGGGCTTCCGCGAGACATGGCGCGGGGTGAAAATGTCGGAAACGCTCGGGCTTCCGCTGCCGCGCATGCTGCTCGAGAAGCCGATCTGAGCGGGTACGATCCATGTTCATTGCACGCCACGAAAAAGTCTCGCACAGCATAGCCCTGCCGATCAGCGCCGACGAGGCGATCGAGTTCTTCACGCCGGAGGGAGAGCGGATGTGGGTCGACGGCTGGGCGCCACGCTACTTCTTTCCTGCGAACGGCGAGACGATCGAAGGCATGGTGTTCGCGACAGGCGAGGGCGATGAACTGACCTATTGGACGGTCGTGGATTTCGACCTGGCAGGTTGCCGGGCACGATACTGCCGGGTTACGCCGGGGTCGCGTTCGACGATCGTCGAAGTGACATGCGTGGCCGATGGCGAACAGGCATGTCATGTCGATGTCAGCTATACGCTGACCGGACTGAGCGAGGCTGGCAATACTGCCATCGGCGCCTTCGTGGGGGATGCCTATATCGTGATGATCGAGGGATGGCGTACGAAGATCCTCGAGCATCTCGAGCGCATGCCGCACCGGGTTTCCATGTATTAGGGACGGCTAGCGATTGCCATGGCGAGCGAGAGCCTCCGTCTCGTCATTGACAATACCGAGCCGTGCTTCGATCACTGCAATTTTCTCCGGCGTGTCGGCGCTTTCATTCTCTATGTCCATGAAGAGCTGCTCGCAACCGCCCGGTGTCACCGTTGCAAACATCTGGCCAGGTTCGTCGGAGATATTCCACCAGCTATGACGGACGTTCGGCGGTAGCACGACGACCGTACCCGGCGGGGCGTCGAATTCCTCGTCACCGCAGCGGAAGCGGTAAAGGCCCTTTATCACGCGAAAACACTCGGTCTCGCGTGTATGCGTGTGCGGCGCCGGCCCCTTGCCCGGAGGCGTAAAGGTTTCCCACATGCCATAGGCACCATTGGTTTCGGCCGCCGTGGCGTGAATGACGATACGGGCGCCGAATGGCGTCTTCGCGACGCGCTCCTTGCCCGGAATGGAAACGACTGCCTTGATGAAAGATGACATGAGCGCCTCCGGAGGATGAAGAAGGAGCTTAACATTTGGCTGGCGGCAAGGCGAGGGGAGCCGTGAGCGCCTCTGGCGCCCACGGCAGTTGAGTCTCAGCGATTGTCGACCTGCGACCGCACGAGGACGAGTCCCCGGCCGGTAATCCGGTAAGGTTGGCCGCGTGACGACGAGATCGCCTTCAACCGCTTGAGCCTGCGGAAGACTTCGAGGTCGAGCCCGGGATAAAGCCAGCCGTCGCGGCTGAAGCATTTCACGTCTGCGATCTTGGTCTTGTGGTTTTTGATGTGTTCTATCCAGCCGCCCTGCGCAAGCAGGTGCAGAATGCGCTGTTCACTGCGCGTGATATCCATGATGATGAATTCCGAGAAAGCCCGAATGGGCGCAACAAAACGTTCCCGGCATCAGAAATGCCGGAGGTTCAATTGCAGACCGCTGCGCGCGAGGGAAGAATTCCGCGGGCAGGGCCCTTCAGACAATCTCAGACGAAGTAGACATCAACACTCCATGGACGCGTCCGATATACGGGCGCATGCCGATATCGTCAACCGACGCGTATGGCTCAGTATTCCTTCTCGTAGAAAATTCCGGTCGAGGTGTTGCCGTCGGCGGTGGCCTCGCCGCGAAGCTTGACGCCCTTGCCGATATCGAGATTGATCGCGACGCCCGATTTGGTCGCGTCCTCGCCCTGCTTCAGTTCGAGATAGGTGCGGCGGTTGATGTATTTGCCGGCTGTCACCTGGGCGCCGCCGTTCTCGTCGGTGCCGACATTGAGATCATCGACGCCGAGGCCCTGGCGGAGCTTGTTGAACAGCGAGGTGCGCTGGCCGCCCGAGAGCGTGGCGACCGCATCGGCGAGTTGGGCAATCTGGAACGGCGACAGGCTGGCCGAATCCCGACCGAAGATCAACTGCGCCAGAACCTCGTCCTGCGGCAGCGCCGGCGATGAAGTGAAGCTGAAGCTCGGGTCGTTGGCCGGCCCATTGACATTGACGTTGAGCGTCGTGGCGTTGACGACGGTGGAGGCGACCATGTTGAGCGCCGGCACCAATCCGCCGCCGAACGTGATTTCCCCAGTGGTGAAATCGAGGCGCTTGCCGATGATCGCCAGCCGGCCGCGCCGCATCTTGAAGCCGCCGGAGACGCTCGGCGTGATCGATGAACCGGAAATCAGCACTTCGCCGCCAAGCTCGGCATCGAGGCCGCGGCCACGCACGAAGATCTGGCGCGGGGCGACGATCTTCAGGCTGAGCCGCATGCCGCCGGCCTTGTCCTTGTCAGCGGTGGAGGTCGTATCGGCTCGCAGCTCGCTGCTCTGCCTGACGATCTCGCGCGGCGCGTTCTTGTGCTTGACATTTGCATTGGCGAGCGAAGCCGGCAGCCGCTCCGGCACCGTGATATCGGCGCGGCGCAGGCGAATGGATCCGCCGAGTGTGGCGCTGCCCAGAAGCGGTCCCTTGATGTTGAGGTCGCCATTCATCTTGGCGACGACGACGCGGCCATCGGCATAGACGGTATCGTCGAGCTTGATCTTCAGGTCGCTGAGAAAATTCGAGCCCGGGCGAATGCCGATCGTGCCCGATGCGCTGACGGTACCGCCGCCTTCGAGCCGGCCTGAGAGATTGCTGATCGTCGCGGTCTGGCCCGAGAGCGTCACCGTGGCGCCGAGGCCGTTGACGATCAGGTTCTGACGGATGGCGATGAACTGGCTGCCCGCCGTGGTAATACGGCCGGTGATCTGCGGGTTGGCGGCGTTACCGCCGATCTTGAGATCGAAACTGGCGTCGCCCTTCAGCGCCAGCCCTTGGGCGGCAAGCTGGGCAGCGATGGCGGAGAAGGGCAGTTGCCCCTTGACGCTGAGGTTGAGCGACTGGCTGCCTGTCGTGCCGACCGTGCCATTGGCGCTCAGCGTCAGCCCGCCGCCGCCCCGGACACTGGTGTTGATCGACAGCACGTTGTTTTCAAGCTTGCCCTTGGCTGTGACCGCGAGGGCAGAAATGCCGGCGGTACGGATCTGGCTGGTCATGGCGCTTTGCCAGTTGGCGTCGAAATTCACCGCGGGGCTGACGGATGTACCGCTGACTGTTGCGTTGGCAGAGATCGTGCCACCCGCATCAAGACCGGAGGCAAATGTATTGGCGAGGCTGGCGGGCAGCGCGGTGACCTTGATCTTGAGATCGAGCGTGTTACCCGCCGTGCCGTTGACGTTGATCGTGCCCCTGCCGGTGGCGATGGTGAGATTTGCGATGTCGGCGGCGCCATCGACCATGCGGATCGTGACCGGGGACGAGAGCTTGACCGGTATCTTCTTCGGGCTCGCGGCGAAATTGGCGAGTGTCAGGGAAAGTCCGTCCGGGCCGTTCTCCACCGCGCCCTTGGCGATCAGCGGCGCGCCATCGAAATTGCCCTTGATATCGAAATCGGTCTTGGCGCCGGCGAGCGCGAAACTGGCGTCGAGATTGGCGAGGCGGTTCTGGCCGCTCGCCAGTTCGCCTGCCCTGGCAGTGCCGGAGATCTGTCCGGACAGGAGGTCCGGGATATCGAGGTCTATCGCCGGGTTCTTGATCGTGATGCCCTGCGCGACAATGCCAGCGCCCTGGGCCTTGAGCTTTGCGGTGATCTTGCCGTCGGCATTGGTCAGGTCGATCTGGCCGGATATGTCGCCGCTTGCCTTCTGGCCGCCGAGTGCTGCGAGCAGGCCGATATCGGGGAAATCGAATTTCAGGTTGCCGGATGGCAGGAAGTTTTCAGCGAGCCGGATGGCGCCGGTGAGCGAATTGCGGCCGACATTGGCCTTGAGCGCCGGTACGGAAATGCGTCCTTGATCGGTAACGAGATCGGCGGACACGTCGATCTTCTGGTTGTCGAGCGTGCCCGATGCGGTGATCTTGCCGCTTGGCTTGGCGCGATCGGCGACGCCGTCGATCCTCAGGTCGAGATTCCTGAGCGGACGGCCTGCGAGCATCGCCTCTGTGGCCGTGAGTGTTGCCTTCACCTTCAGTGCCGCGAGCGGACCCGCTCCATCGGCGGTGAATTGGGCCTTGCCCGAAGCATCGGGATGGAAGGCGGCGATATCGAGAATGTCACCGGTGAGTTTCGCCTGCAGATCGTTGCCCTTGAGCGTGGCGGTGCCATCGGCAGTCAGGACATTCGACTTGAGATTGAGGTCAGTGATGGTGATGTCGCCCGGAACCACGCCGACAATCTTGCCGCTGAGCGCAACCGGCCCTTTGACCTTGGCGGCGATTTCGGGCGGCAGCAGGCCAGCGGCGATGGCCGAGAGGTCGAATTTGGAATCGAGGCGCTTGGTGGCCAGTGCGTAATCGGCGGTCAGCGTGGCATTGAGTTTTTCGCTCGCGACATCGAGTTTTTGCACCGAGATTCGATCGGCGGCGAGGGCGACGTCGCTCAACACGCGGGTTTGCCCAAGCTTTTCAATGCCGCCGATAACGGTTTCAGCGGACAGAACATTGCCGGTGAACGTGCCCTTGGATGTGACATCGAGCGGGGCAAGCCCTGCATCCCGGATTTGCTTGACGACCAGTCCCTTGCCGTTGATGTCGAAGCTAACGGATGGAGCGGTCGCCGTGCCGGTGACTGTCGCATTTGCCGAGATCGTGCCATCGGCGCCGAGGTCGGCGGCGAATGTGTTGGCGAGAGCGGCGGGAAGATCGGTCGCCGTGGCCGAGATGTTCAGCGTATTGCTCGCGGTGCCCGACAGCTTGACAGTCCCGGCTCCGATGGAGAGTTGCAGATCGCCGAGGTCGGTCACGCCGTTCGCGATCTTGACCGTCGCTGGCGATGCGAGCTTGATTGGCAGTTTGCGGGGCGCGGCCGAGAATTCCGCAAGCGCGATTTCCATGCCTCCGGGCTGCCGCGTGATCGCGCCCTTGGCGATAAGGGGCTGCTCGTCAAGAATGCCGTTGACGGCAAAATCGGTTCGGTCGCCGGCGAGCGCGAAGTCGACATCGAGATTGGCGAGACGGTTGGCGCCTGCTGCCAGTTCGGTCGCCTTGACCGTGCCTGAAATCTGGCCGGTCAGGAGATCGGGGATATCGAGATCGACGGCGGGATTGCGGATTGTCAGGCCTTGGGCGGCGATGCCGGTGCCGCTCGCCTTGATCCGCGCGCTCATCTTGCCGTCGGTCGTCGCGAGATCGGCCCGGCCCTTGAGATCGCCGGTGGCCTGCTGGCCGGCAAGCGCGGCGAGTAATCCAAGATCGGGGAGATCGAAGGTGACATTGCCGGTCGGCCGGAAGGCGCTGTCGAATGCCAGTCCGGCACTCAGCGTGTTGCGGCCGATGTCGGCCTTGAGCGCCGGGATCGAGATCAGTCCCTCACTGGTGGCAAGGTCGCCCGCGACATTGATCGCCTGGCCGTCGAGCGTGCCTGTTGCGGTCAGCTTGGCGCTCGGGCTGGCAGGATCGATAACGCTGTCGACATTGACCGAGAGATCCTTCAGGGGCCGACCGGCGAGCACGGCTTCCGCTGACGTGACCTGAGCCTTGATGGCGAGGGACGAGGTCGGACCCGACGCTTCGGCGGAGAATTGCGCCGTGCCTTTTATGTCGGGCTGGAAAGCGGAGAGATCGGGCAGGGCGCCGGTCAGATTAGCCTGCAATATGCCAGATTTCATTGTGCCCGATGCATCGGCGGTGACGATGTTGGACGCGAGCTTGATGCCGTTGAATGCGAGGTCATCCGGCGTGCCATCGAGCTGGCCGGTCAGCCGCGACGGGCCATCAAGCTTGGCGGCGATTGAGGCGGGGATCAGGTTTTGGCCGGTAATGTTGATGTCGAAGGTTGTCGCGATGGCCTGTGTCGCGGGCGCAAATGTGCCGGTGACGGAGCCATTCAGGGCGTCGCTATTGAAAGTGAATTTCGCGATCCGGATGTCTTCGCCAAGTCGTATCCCTGCATCCGTCCTGAGGTCACCGAGTTCGGCGATGCCGCCGATCGTCGTCTGCGCAGAGAGAAGTGCGTTGGCGAAGGTTCCCTTGGACGTGATCCGCAGTGGCGGGCGGCCCGCATCTTTCAACGGCTTGGCGGAGATGTCGGTGGCAGACATTTCGAAATTGATGACGGGTGACGTTGCGTTACCCGAAATGCTGGCCTTGGCCGAGACGGTGCCGGAGGCATCAAGATCCGGCGCCAAGCCATTGATCAGGCTTGCGGGCAGGGCATTCGCATCGATGTTGAGATTGAGCGCATCGGCAACAGTGCCTTCGATCGTCACGGTGCCCGATCCTGCCGAGATCATCACCGGTTCGATCGTCGTCGTGCCGCCTGATATGGTGACCTTGGCCGGCATGGCGAGCGAGAGCGGGATTTTTCGCGGGCTTGCGGAGAATGCGTTCAGCGACAGCTGGATGCCATCGGGCTGTTGATCGACCACGCCGCCGGCGGTCATTGGCGCACCGTCGAAACGGCTCTTGAGGTCGAATGCTGTGCTGTTTGCCTGATGGTCGAATGTTGCCTCCAGAGCCTCCAGCCGGTTGGTGCCGGCGGCGATCTCGCGAGATTTGATCACGCCGCCGATGCGCTGCGCCAGCAGGTCGGCACTTTTGATATCGATGATCGGCTCTGACACCACGACATCGGGGGTGGCGATGCGCGAACCGGTGCCGTTGATCGTCGCAGCGAGGGCGCCGTTTTCGGCGCTGAGATCAACCGTGAGTTTGAGGTCGCCTTCGACTTGCTGGCCGGCGAGGTTCGCGAGAGTGGAGAGATCGGCGAGATCGGCGTTGATCTTGCCACTCGGCAGGAAGTCCGGGCCGAGGTTGAGCGAACCGGTGATCTGGTTCTGGCCGATATCGGCCGTGATGGACGGAAGCGAGATCAACCCATTCTCGCGGACGAGATCGCTCGTGAGGTTGATTTGCTGGCCGTCAAGCAACGTGCCCAACGTCAGCTTGCCGCCCGGTTTGGCGGGGTCGATCGTGCCGTCGAATTTCACATCGACGGTCTGCAGCTTGCGTCCGGAGGCCGAAATCTGGTCGGAGGTGATGCCGGCCTTGACTACGAGCGCCGACAGCGGGCCTGAAAGATCGGCGGTGACACGCACCTTGCCATCGACGCCAGGCTGGAATGCCGTTAGTGCCGGGATATCACTGGTCAGCGATGCGGTGAGTTCGTTGTCCTTCAACGTGCCGGATACTTCAGCAGTCAGCAGATTGGACGCCAGCCTGATTTGGTCGAAGGCGAGATCGTCGGTGGTGCCGCTGACCTTGCCCGAGAGTGCGATCATGCCCGAGACCTTCGAGGCCAATGGTTCGGGCAGGGCGCGGGCGGGGGCAACGAAAAAGTTGAAGGCGCTGGCTATGGTCGCCGTGTCGAGGGCGTAATCCAATGTGATCTTGCCGCCGACGGCGCCGCTGGAAATCTCGATGGCGTCCGATGCGACACGGGTTGCGGTGATGTCGAACGGCGCCTTGATGTCGATTGGGGCGACGACGAGACGGGCAAGCTGCGGGTCGCTGACGGTGGCGCCCTGGCTCGCGAGTTCGACAGAGACCATGCCAGCGCGTGTGGCGAGATCGAACCTGTCGGTCTCGGTCCGCAGGAAGACGTCGGTCAGGCGGCCTTGCGGCAGTGCGAGTGTTGCAATCTCGGTGCCGACATTGATCGCGACAGAATTATAGGGACCGGATGCGACGAAGGACGCGCTGCGCAGATCGGCCTGCAACTCGCCATTCGCCAGCGGCCAGCGAACCGGAATGACATCGCCGACCGAGCGAAGGCTGCCGTTGAGGTTGACCTGACCCTTGGGATCGATCTTGCCGCTGGCGTCGAGGGTGAAGCTGCCATTGACAAGTTTTCCCGAGCGGATGTCGAGATGGCCGGAGGCATCGAATGAGGCATCGAGATCGACTGCGGTTTCACCTTCGAACAATGGCCTGAGCGCGGGGGGCATCAGGTCGCCGATCGCGCCGCCGCCGTTGAGATTGAGGTCGTGCATGCCAGCCGCATTCTGCCGATGGCTGGCATTGACTGCCAGACGTTCGACGCCATCGAGCCTGGCGCGGATGATGCCGGACCAATCCGAGAGCGCGCCGTCGCCGGCTACAGAAAGATCGACCGCTGGGCCTCCGGGCAATTGCAGGGCCGTGGCGAGCAGTCCACCCTTGGGTTCGGTGATCTTGAGATCGAGCTTGAGCGTATTGGCGTTGACGGCATAGGTGAGATCGGCAAGCGCCTTTGCGTCGGGGCGATCCGTCTGGTTGGCGTCCAGCTTGAGCGCGATGTTGTCGGCGACGGCGCGGGCCGAGCCCTTGACGGCCAACTTCGCCTCGCGGCCGATCAGCGGTTTGCCGAGCGAGATCGACGGCAGGTCGATGGCGTCGACCGCGATCTCGACCGGCAGACTGAAACCGCCTTCCGACGAGGTCGGCTCGGGCTCGATCGTGACGAGGGGCTGGCGCGCGATGCTGATATTGGATGCCGCGATGCGCTGGGCGTGGAATTGCGCGCCCAAGAGATCGAGCGGTGACCAATCGAGTTCAATATCCTTCAATTCGGCGAATTTGCCCTTGGTATCGGCGAGTTCGACGCGATCGACGCGGAACCGGCCGGCCAGCAGGCCGCGCGCGCCTTCGATCGTGACCTGCATATCAGGCGTGGAAATGCGGCTGGCGATCTGGTCGGCGGCGAACTGGTTGCCGGTGGCGGTGTAGCCGATGAGCAGGACCACGGCGATCAGGACGAGCCCCAGCACGCCCACCAGCAGCATCAGACGGGTGAAAATCCAGGCGATCCATCGTAGCGCGGCTCTGATTGTCTCACTCCTCGTCAGAACGCCAATTCCCGTCAGAAAGATTGGCCGATACCGGCATAGATGCCGAACATGCTTCCATCCTGGTATTTGTTAATCGGCATGGCGACATCAAGGCGCAGCGGCCCGAACGGTGTAGCATAGCGTATGCCGAGACCGGCGCCGGCACGGATATCGCTGAAATCCGGATAGGTCTGGCTCGACACGCTGCCGACATCGATGAACGGCACGACGCCGAAGGTCTCGTTGATCTTGATGCGGGTCTCGAACGAGGCGAGCATATAGGATCGGCCACCCAAAGCGTCCCCGTTTTTGTTGTACGGTGTGATTTCCTGATACGCGTAGCCGCGCACGGTGCCGCCGCCGCCGAGATAGAAGCGGCGGGTGGCGGGAACATCCTCGAGTGCCGGCGCCATCAGCAGCGAGCCCATGGCGAATTTGCCGGCCAATGTGATCCGGTCGTCCTCGCCGAAGGATGTATAGCCGGTGACCGTGCCGTCGAGCGTGGTGAAGAAATTCTGGTGGTTGAATTCATAGCTCGGAATGCCGGTCAGCTTCAGGCGATAGCCCTCATGCGGGTCGAGCTTGTTGTCGCTGGCGTCACGTGTCCAGGTAACCGGCAGCGAGAAGGTCAGGAACTGCGACTCGCCGCGAAAATCTTCCGTCTCGTTCCAGGTCAGATCGACGCCGCCGGTGAGTGTATCGGTCCGGTTGAGCTCATAGGCGATGTTGGCGAGTTTGGTGAGCGATGTGGATCGATAGGTGTCGGGAACGACCTGCTGGGCAATGACGCTGATATTGAGCGTCGAATAGGCGTCGAATATGCCCGGCTTGGAGAATTCGATCGAGGCGAGGTAGTCGAGATCGCGATAGTCCCATTCGCTGCCGAGGCCGGATATCGAGCCCGTGATCTTGAGCGATTCCGCGCCGCCGAACAGGTTGCGGTGGCCCCAATAGCCCAGCAGGCCGAATCCATCGAGCGAGGAGAATTGCGCGCCGGCGCCGAAATAGCGCTGCTTGCCGTCCTTGACCTCGATTGCCATGGGGATCTGGCCATTCTCATCGAGCTTGTCGGCATGCGTGATGTTGATCGAGGAGAAAACGCCTAGCTTGCGCAGACGCTCGTTGGCGTCCTTGATCTCCTGTGGCGAGTAGCGCTTGTGCTGATCGAGCCGCGACCATTTCTCGATGAATTCCTTGTCGACCGTCTTCGAGCCCGAAACCTCGAGGTTGCCGACATCGGCCACCGGCCCGCTTTCCGCACCGATGCGGATGTCGACGGTGTTGGTCTTGTGATCGGCGGTCAGGCCGCGCTCGGTAAGCCTGGCGAGCGGCCGGCCCTCGGCCTCGAGGTCCTCCACCATCTTGCCGGCTGCCGCGATGACCAGCGTCGAATTGGCCTGTGCGCCGATATCAAGATCATAATCGGCGGGGTCGAATTTCGTGGCGTCGCCGGTCAATGACACGGTGCCGATGGTGAAGATCGGGCCGGGCTGCACATCCACGGTCACCGGAACGGGCTGGTCGCGGGGAAACTCGGGGACAGGCGGCAGTTCGTCGATGTCCGTTCCGTTGACGGAGATTTTCACCACCGCGCCGTAGCGGGCATTCTCATAGAGGGCGGCGAGCAGGCGCTCACGGTCGTCGCGGGCCTTGATGACCAGGCCGAGGTCGCCGTTGACGGGGTCTTCTTTCTCCTGGACGAGCGACGACGCGTCCTGCAGCTTGTCGTCGAGGTCCTCGCCGCCGGAATTGAAGGTCAGGTTGTAGCGCACGGGATCGGAAACGGCCGAGGCGTTCTCGTCGTCCTCGAAGAACTTCCAACCAAATATCTCGAAGGCGGAGGCGGAAGTCGCCGGAATCGTAGCGAGGCCCAGGCTCATAAGCAGGCAAAGCGAGGCAGCTGCCAGGTTTCCGCTCAGACGTTCCATTGACCCCAACTCATTGGCACTTAATCTGAAACCCGTAGCAGAAAGAGTTTTGAAACAGAACCCCTGAATGCCCATTCCCCGCAATCGTGCCCTCGGCCGGCATTGAAATGCTTGCCTGCAATGGGTAATTGTTCTAACGCCAATTC
Organism: Rhizobium sp. LjRoot254; assembly: GCF_964254105.1. NCBI lineage: Bacteria > Pseudomonadati > Pseudomonadota > Alphaproteobacteria > Hyphomicrobiales > Rhizobiaceae > Rhizobium > Rhizobium sp. LjRoot254. Next base: position 1,843,928 of record NZ_CAXUSM020000001.1, read on the forward strand.
CTTCCAGGACGCGATCAAGAGAAGCTGAAGAATGACCCTAGTCGATGTACGCACACCCGATCCGAAACGCTTCATTCCGGGCGCCACTGGCGACTGGGAAGTCGTCATCGGCATGGAAGTGCATGCCCAGGTGACGAGCAACTCGAAGCTGTTCTCGGGCGCTTCGACCGAATTCGGCAGGCCGCCCAATTCAAACGTCTCGCTGGTCGATGCGGCGATGCCCGGCATGCTGCCCGTGATCAACGAGGAATGCGTCAAGCAGGCGGTGCGCACGGGCCTCGGGCTGAAGGCGCAGATCAATCATCGCTCGGTCTTCGACCGCAAGAACTATTTCTACCCTGATCTGCCGCAGGGCTACCAGATCTCGCAATACAAGGATCCGATCGTCGGCGAGGGAAAGATCGTCATTTCGATCGGTCCCGACAGGCAGGGCCAGTTCGAGGATGTCGAGATCGGCATCGAGCGGCTGCATCTGGAGCAGGACGCCGGCAAATCGATGCATGACCAGCATCCGACGCTCTCGTTCGTGGATCTCAACCGTTCCGGCGTGGCGCTGATGGAGATCGTCTCCAAGCCCGACCTGCGCTCGTCCGACGAAGCCAAGGCCTACATCACCAAGCTCCGGAGCATCTTGCGCTATCTCGGCACTTGCGACGGCAATATGGACGAAGGCTCGATGCGCGCCGACGTCAATGTGTCGGTGCGGAAACCCGGCGGCGCGTTCGGTACGCGCTGCGAGATCAAGAACATGAACTCCGTCCGCTTCATCGGCCAGGCGATCGAATATGAAGCGCGCCGCCAGATCGGCATTCTGGAAGAGGGTGGTTCGATCGATCAGGAGACGCGGCTTTTCGATGCCGGCAAGGGCGAGACCCGTTCGATGCGCTCCAAGGAAGATGCGCATGATTATCGCTATTTCCCCGATCCGGATCTACTGCCGCTCGAATTCGACAATGCTTTTGTCGGCGAGCTGCTGGCCCATCTTCCTGAACTGCCTGATGACAAGAAGGAGCGCTTCGTACGCGACCTCGGGCTGACGGTGTACGATGCCTCAGTGCTGGTGTCCGAAAAGGCGATCGCCGACTATTACGAGAAGCTGGCTGAAGGGCGTGATGCCAAGATTGCGGCCAATTGGGTCATCAATGATCTGCTCGGCGCGCTCAACGGCAAGTCGATTGAGGAAATCCCGGTCAGTCCCGCCCAGGTGGGTGCGATTCTCGACCTCATCAGGAACGGTACGATATCCGGTAAGATCGCCAAGGATCTGCTGGAAATCGTCTGGGCTGAAGGCGGCGACCCGGCCGAGATCGTCGAGGCTCGCGGCATGAAGCAGGTGACCGATACTGGAGCGATCGAAAGGGCCGTCGATGAGATTATCGCCGCCAATCCCGATCAGGTCGAAAAGGTCAAGGCCAAGCCGACGCTTGCCGGCTGGTTCGTAGGTCAGGTGATGAAATCGACCGGCGGCAAGGCCAACCCGCAGGCGGTGCAGGCGCTGGTGAAAGCCAAGCTCGGGCTGGAGGACTGATGTTCTTCATCCGCTCTGCGTCGGCGGCCGATCTGGTTAAGGTTTCGGCGCTGCTGGGCCGTAGCTGGCATGCGACCTATGACGCGATCTACGGCACCGAGAAGGTCTCGGAAATCACCGCCTCATGGCATTCGGTCGAGTCGCTGAAGCGGCGGCTCGTTCAACCCGATGCCGAATTCGTGGTCGCCGACAACGGCAAGGTGATCGGCGGCATGGCTTACGCGGCAATGGACAAGGACGAAAAAGATGTCGTCGTCCTGCATCAGCTCTATGTCGAGCCTGCGCTGATCGGGCAGGGCATCGGCCGCGATCTGTTTGCCGAGGTCGAGACCTGCTTTCCCGCCGCCAAGCGCATGCGGCTGGAGGTCGAGCCCAAGAACGAGCGTGCGATACGATTCTATGCTGGTCTTGGATTTGCGGAGATCGGCTGGACGAAGAATTGCGGTGGGCAATCCGACATACCCGCCGTGATCATGGAAAAGACGCTCAGCTTTCCGGGCTGATCACTCCAGATTGGTATGCCGTGCCCGCATGCTGTCGACTGTCTCGCCGAGGCGATCCTTCATCAGCATGACCAGAATCTCATAAAAGACGAATTGCGTGCCCTCGTAGAGGCTGCCCATCGGCAGGAAGGATGTCGGTGATGACTGGTCGCGCGCCATCGTCTGGGCCGGAATCACGAGCGTGAAATCCGAGAGCTTCGTCACTTGTGAGCCGGATTCGGCCGTGAAGCACGCGATCTTGGCGCCTGCCTTGCGCGCTTCGCCCAGCACGGCAAGCACGGTGGAGGTGTGGCCGGGGCCAGAGCTTACCAGCAGCAGATCGCCGGGACCGACGGGCGGCGTCGTCATGTCGGCGACCATGTGAACGTCGAGCCCGAGATGATAGAGCCGCATGCAGAGCGCCCGCATCATCAGTCCCTCGCGGCCGCAGCCATGGAGGCAGATGCGCCGGGATGTCGCGAGCAGTTCGACAAGCGCATTCGTCTCGCCCTCGCCGATCGCGGCGATGCAGGTGTCGAGCTCGGCGAGCGCGCGGGCGCCCATATCTGCGATTCGGGTCATGTCGGTTCTCGGTTTGCGGCCTGGCTTTGGAAGGTGTTCGGTCCGTCGCAAAATGGTGCGGCAATTGCCTGAAGGCAAGCGGGAAAGCGGGTTGAATGCGTCAATTGGTGACTGGACAACCGGGGTGCGACGCGGCATAAGCGAAGACAATGAGATGGCGCGAAATCCCGGCGCGCCCTTCGTTCGAGGCCATACCGACATGAAGTTCCTGCTGCAATTTTTCACCTGGTGGAATGGTCAGACGCTCGGCACGCGTTTCTTCACCTGGCGGTTCGGCAAGCGCGTCGGTGAGGACGAATTGGGCAATATCTACTATGAAGGCCCGCTGTCGTCCTATGGCCTGCCGAAGCGCTGGGTGGTCTATAGCGGTTACGCCGAGGCCTCGGCCATCCCGCCTGGCTGGCATGGCTGGATGCATCATCGCACCGACACCCCACCGAGCCGCGAGAAATACGAGGCGCGCGAATGGGAAAAGGGCCACAAGGCCAACCTGACCGGTACGCCTCTGGCCTATCGCCCCAAGGGTTCGCTGGCCACCGGTGGCGAGCGCGACCGGGTGACCGGCGACTACGATGCCTGGACGCCGCGGAGCTGATCTCTTCTTGCCGCCATATTTGATCTTTACCGCTTGGCCAGGACGGATTCTGGCAGGCGCGGAACGGCATAAATGACTGCAACCAATACGGTGACGAAAAAACGGATCGCGGCGCTCATGCTGGGCGGCCTTGCGGCGTTCTCCGCATTTGCGGCTCCCGCCAATGCCGCGAAGGTCAAGAACCCGGTCGCGGTGTTCTCCGGCCTCGACAAGATCACCGGCCGGACGACCTCGTTCGATGTTTATATCGATGAAACCGTGCAGTTCGGCGCGCTGCAGGTGACGCCGAAGGTCTGCTTCACCCGCGACGAGACTGAAGCGCAGAGGATTTCCGGCTTCGTCGAGGTCGACGAGATCACCCTCGACCGCAAGATCCGCCGGATTTTCACGGGATGGATGTTTGCTGCATCCCCCGGCCTTAACGCAGTGGACCACCCGGTCTATGACGTGTGGCTCACCGGCTGCAAGCAGTCGTCCGACGTGCCGGCGCCTTCCGAGACGAAGTCCGAAAGCCAGTGACTCCGCAGTCGCGGCGTTTTGGTCTGTTCGCCTTCCCGCCTTACTCTGGCGTTCAATGCGATCCTGTGTCCATGGAAGAGGCTGATGATGAAGCGGCTGATTTGCTCTGCGACCCTTTCTGTAATGCTCTCAGTGCCCACGACGTCTTTGGCTGAAGAACTTGTCGTCCAGGTTGCCAGCGCTGAACTCGCACAGGATTACGCCGGCTTGGCGGCGGTGGCGATAAGACTCTCCGCGAAGAGCGCATCGGATTTCGGTGTTTTCACACAGGCGCGCGTCGGCGAGAAGATAGAGGTGAAGCTGAACGGCAGGGTCCTCATCGCCCCGGTCATCAGGGATCCGATCTACGGCGGCCTGATGCAGATATCCGGCGACCTAACCGATGCAAAGGCGCGAATGCTGATCGATGAGATCAGGAAGAACGGCAACACGCTCGTCCTATCAGGCAGCGACAAATAGGCGGCTACCTGCCGTCAAAATCCAGATCGTCGGACTGCATCGCCTTTTCGAGCAGTTTCTCATATTCCTTGCGGGAAATGTCGATCGCGCCGAAGGTCTTCAGGTGCTCGGTGGTGAACTGCGTGTCGAGCAGCGTGAAGCCGCGCTCCCTCAGGCGTTCGACGAGATGGACGAGGCAGATCTTCGAGGCATCCTTGCGGCGCGAGAACATGCTTTCGCCGAAGAAGGCGGAGCCGAGCGATACGCCATAGAGGCCGCCGACCAGTTCGTCGCCCTCCCATGCCTCCACCGAATGAGTGTAGCCCATGCGGTGCAATTCCTTGTAGAGCGTCAGGATCAGCGGATTGATCCAGGTCGTCGGCCGCATCTCGGTCGATTCGGCGCAGTATTCCATCACGCGGTCGAAGGCAGTGTCGATGCGGATGTCGAAGGGCTTGTGGCGCAGCGTCTTGGCGAGGCTGCGCGACACATGGAACTGGTCGAGCGGAATGATGCCGCGCACCTTTGGCTGGACCCAGTAGACATCCGGGTCATCAGCCGATTCCGCCATCGGGAAGAGCCCCGCGGAATAGGCGCGGAGCAGGATTTCCGGGGTGATGGTGGTCATGTCGGAATGATGGCGCGCCATTCCGTGTCACCCGTCAGACGGTCGGGCCGGAGAGATAGTGTTCGAGCCAGTGGATGTCGTAATCGCCATTGGCGATATCAGGATTGGTCACCAGATCCTGGAACAGCGGCAGCGTTGTCTTGATGCCGTCGATGACGAACTCGTCGAGCACGCGGCGGAGCCGCATCATGCATTCCACGCGGGTGCGACCGTGCACGATCAGCTTGCCGATCAGGCTGTCGTAGTAGGGCGGAATCCGATAACCGGCATAGACACCGGAATCGACGCGCACGCCCAGGCCGCCAGGTGCATGGAAATGCGTGATCGTGCCGGGCGAGGGCACGAAGGTCCGGGGATCCTCGGCATTGATGCGGCATTCGATGGCGTGGCCGGCAAATTCGATCTGGTCCTGGGTGACCGAGAGCCCGCCGCCCGAGGCGACGCGGATCTGCTCATGCACGAGATCGATGCCGGTGATGGCTTCCGTAACGGGATGCTCGACCTGCAGGCGGGTGTTCATCTCGATGAAATAGAATTCGCCGTTCTCGTAGAGGAACTCGATCGTGCCGGCGCCGCGATATTTCAGCTTCTTCATCGCGTCGGCGCAGACCTGGCCGATATTCATGCGCTGCTCGACATTGAGCGCCGGCGAGTTGGCCTCCTCCCAGATCTTCTGGTGGCGGCGCTGCAGCGAGCAGTCGCGCTCGCCGAGATGGACGGCATTGCCCGCGCCATCGCCGAACACCTGGATCTCGATATGGCGAGGCTTGCCGAGATATTTTTCCATGTAGACAGAATCGTTGCCGAAGGCGTTGGCCGCTTCGGAGCGCGCGGTGTTGAAGGCTTCGAGCAGATCGGATTCCTGCTTGGCGACCTTCATGCCACGGCCACCGCCGCCGGCGGTCGCCTTGATCAGCACGGGATAGCCGATCTCACGCGCGGTCTTGATCGCATCGGCTTCGGTCAGGACTTCGCCTTCCGAGCCCGGCACGACCGGGATACCGAGTTCCTGGGCGGTCTGCTTGGCGGTGATCTTGTCGCCCATGATGCGGATATGGTCAGCGGTGGGGCCGATGAAGGTGATGCCGTGCGCATCGAGAATATCGGCGAACTTGGCGTTCTCCGACAGAAATCCATAGCCGGGGTGAACCGCATCGGCACCGGTGATCTCGCAGGCCGCGACGATCTGGTGGATGTTGAGGTAGCTGTCGCGCGAGGGCGGCGGGCCGATGCAGACGCTCTCGTCGGCGAGGCGCACATGCATGGCGTCCGAATCCGCCGTCGAGTGGACTGCAACGGTGGCGATGCCGAGCTCCTTGCAGGCGCGCAGGACGCGAAGGGCGATTTCGCCGCGATTGGCTATGAGGATTTTCTGGATCATTCGCTATCCGCCTATTCGATGACCAGCAGGGGTTCGCCGAATTCGACGGGGCTGGAATCGTTGACCATGATCGCGGTGACCTTGCCGGAGCGCGGTGCCGGGATCTGGTTCATGGTCTTCATCGCCTCGATGATCAGCACGGTCTGGCCTTCCTTGACGGTCTGGCCGACTTCGACGAAGGCCGGACTGCCGGGTGCAGGCGAATAATAGCAGGTGCCGACCATGGGCGAGGTCAGGATGAAACCGTTGATGACGGGCGCTGCCTCGGCCGCAGCAGCCGTAGCTGCGACGGGCTGGGCGGCAGCGGCGGCCGGCTGCATGTACTGCGGTGCGTAGGCCTGGATCGGCTGGGGCGTCCCCATGCGCGACACGCGGATGCGGACATCGTCCTGCTCCACTTCGATCTCGGTCAGATCGGTGTCGTTCAAGATATTGGCGAGGTCCCTGATCAACGCCTGATCGATACCCGTCTTCTTGTCAGCCATCTTATCAATGTCCTGGTGTTTTGTTATTGAATGAGTTCTTTGGCGGCGTGGAGTGCCAGAATATAGGAATGCGCCCCAAAGCCACAGATGATTCCCTTGACCGCGGGCGCCGTCCACGTCTTGTGGCGAAACTCCTCGCGGGCGTGAATGTTCGAGAGATGCAGTTCGATGACCGGCTTGGAGATCGCCCGGATAGCATCGTGAAGCGCGATCGAGGTATGCCCATAGGCGCCGGGATTGAGGCAGACCGCGTCTGCGGCATCGTCGGCTTCCTGGATCCAGTCGACGAGCACGCCTTCGTGGTTGGTCTGGCGGAAGTCCACCGAGATGCCCAGTTCCGATGCCGCTGATTTACAATCGACTTCGATATCCTTAAGCGTCTTGCCTCCATAGATGCCCGGCTCCCGCTTTCCCAGCATATTGAGATTGGGGCCGTTCAGGACGAATATCGTTCTGCTCATCAACTCACATTCCGTATTCACGCAATCCCCTCCTATAGACCGCTCAAGGTGGAAGGGAAAGGGTGAAGTTGATGGGCGGCGCGGCGCGAGCGGGTGCCTGCGCCGTTGTCCACAACTGGACTGCCGTAAATCCTCCGGCAATGCGCCGCGATGGCGTTTGAACGAGGGTGTGGTCTCAGCAGACGGTCTTGCCGCATTGCTCGACGCTGGTGATTTTCTTCGCCAGTTCCTCTTCACCGACGGCGCCGAAGACCGCTTCATTGCCGATAATGTAGGATGGCGTACCTGTTATGCCGAGCTTCGTCGCGAGCTGGTAGGCATCGCGGACGCTCTCGTCGTTCGGAGCCTCGGTCATCTTGGCGCGGAGTGCGTCTTCAGCGATGCCGAGCGATTTCGCCACTTCAACGGCGCGCGCTTCGTTGGCGTGTTCGCCGCTCATCAGCGCGCGGTGGAAATCGCCGTATTTCTCCGGTGCGACCAGGCGGACGGCATTCGAGACCTTGTGGGCGTCGACCGAGTCCTGGCCAAGGATCGGGAATTCCTTCAGCACGAAACGGACTTCCGGATTGGCCTTGATAATGGCGTCCATGTCGCCGACGGCGCGCTTGCAGTAGCCGCAATTGTAGTCGAAGAACTCGACGACCGTGACCTTGCCCTTGGGGTTGCCGACAGCGAGATCGTAGGAAGCGTTGAAGATCGCGTCGTGATTGTCCTTGACGGCGGTCTTGGCCTGCTCGGCGCGCTCAGCGGCCTGCTTCTTCTCATATGCCTGCTGGACTTCGATCAGGGTCTCCGGATGTGCAAGAAGGTATTCGCGGACGATCTTGCCGATCTCGTCCTTCTCCTTATCGTCGAAGGCATGGGCGGCGCCGGAAAAACCGATCGAGAGGGCGGTTGCCGCCAGCAGCATTTTGAATTTCATAGGGCGTCCTTTCGTGGGCAGCCGTGATCAGGGCAGTTTTCCTACGCCGTATAGCCCCAGCGGAGGGATCGTGAAACAGAAAATATGCAATCTGTTCAGTGGTCGCGGGATTGTGACCGACGCACCGCGCGAACGACCCATTGTTATATCGCGATAGTTGTTGTAGCTTGCGCCCATCATTGCATGGCAGTCCCTTCTGCGCATTTCGAGATCGGAGTGTGAAATGCCTACAATTGTGCCGACAAATGCAGTCGAGATTCATGGAATTTATTCGCCGGACGACATTCTCCGGTATCAGCAGTTCACTTTTGATCCAGTCTTTACGGTGGACAGTGCGTCGTCGGCAAATTATTACGACGAAACCACGGGTTATGGACTTATTCTCAGCGGTCATAGCTTCGAAACGATCTCGGGAGTGATTACATCACTGACCGTGACGGTCGATCAGACGGCCGTCTATACCGTGACGGGACTCTCCATCAACTACGATGATTTTTTGTCGGCCAACGACGAATCCGCGGACGCCGTCGCGGAACTCTTTGACGGCCAGGACTGGCTGGTGGACGTTTCTGCCTTCGATGCATTCGGCGTGGTCTACGGCACGGGAGGGAATGACCTGTTCAACCTCGGCGGTCAGGACGATTACGTCATGCTCGACGGCGGCACCGATTTCATCGACACGGGCGCGGGCGACGACATCATACAAGCGGGCAATTTCTTCGGCTTTTCCGCCTTGGGGACGACCACGCTCGACGGCGGCGATGATATCGATACTCTTTATCTCTATGCCCCGGGAGAAGTGGAAGAGGGCGATCTGGAATTCTTCACGAGCGGCATCGTACTCGTGCTCGGTGCGCGCAGCAAGGTGGGGTCGTTCTATCTGTCGGCGTTCAACATAGAACAAGTTCATGGCACGATGCATGACGATCGCATCATCGGCGATTCATTCGACAACAGGCTTGTCGGCCGAGGCGGCGCTGACGCACTGTTTGGCGATCTGGGCGCGGATCGTCTCGAGGGAGGGGCTGGCGCGGATCGGCTCGCCGGAGAGACTGGCGTTGATGTCTATGTCTACACCGCTCCGAACGAGAGCCGGAAAACTGACCGCGATCTCATCGTGGGCTTCGAGCGCGGATTTGACCAGATCGACCTGAGCTCGATGGATCCCGATACGTCAAGCGACAAGTTTGTTTTCATCGGCAGCAACAGGTTCGGCAGGAAGGATGGCGAGTTGCGGTACGAACTGCTGAATCGCAAGGGGACCGCCGAGGATCGCACCGTCATCGAGGCGGATTTCGACGGAAACGGCCGGGCCGACCTGCAGATCGAACTCGACGTCCTGACAAAGCTCGCGAGGAGTGATTTTGTACTTTGAGGGTTCCCGTACGCATGATGGAAAATGGCCCGGCGTTTGCCGGGCCAAGATTTCATTTGCCGCCAATCAATTTCTGAATGACATCAAAGAAACCCCCGTTTTTGCCACCAGCCGCCCTTCTTGGGCTTGCCGGCGTCGTCCTCGGAGCTTTCGTCCGCCTTGGCGGGCGACGAAGAACTGATGACGGGCTTGGAGGCTGCGATCGCGGCTTCGCCACGGTTCGCCCTGCGGCGCGGCGCCTCGTCGGCAGCGGTTTCTGTTTCTTCTGCGGGTTCGGCAACAGGTGCCGTCTCGGCGACGGGCGCCGGCGCGACGGGCTGAGCGACTTCCTCAGCGGCGGCCTGGGCCTTCTTCGTGCGGCGCCTCTTCGGCTTTTCCTCGACGTTGACACCCGGCTTGACGGTGTCGTCGTCGCCGGCATCGCTGTCAGGCGTCAGCGCGACGGCAACAGAGGAGTCGACATCCGGCGACTGGACGACGCCTGACGTGTCGTTGGCGTCGGCAGGCTGGCCGTCTTCGCGGTTCCTGCGGCCACCGCGCTTGCCGCGACGGCGGCGCTTGCGGGATTCAGCCTCGGCGGCGGTTTCCGTGGAGGTCGCCGATGTCTCGGCTGCATCATCCTCGCCATCGTCGCCGTCATCATCGTCTTCATCGGCTGATGTGCCGGACGCGGACACAGCCTGATCGGATGCGCCAGTCTCGCCACCGGGGCGATTGCCACCCCGACGCCGACGCCGGCGCTTCTTCTTCTTGGCGCCATTCTCGTCGCGTGCGACGGCGGGAGCGGCATGCTCCTGCGCGGCCGGCTTTTCCTGGACTTCTTCCTCGTCCTCATCCTCGATGATCGGAATGTCGTCTTCTTCCTCCTCCGGAGGCGCAAAGGCGATAAGCTGCTCGACCTTCACCGGATTTTCAACCGCTTCGCCGCGCTCGACGGTGAAATGCTGGGCACCGACGGTGGTATCGGATTCGATGACGATCGAGACGCCGAAGCGGTTCTCATAATCAACGATCGAGGCGCGCTTCTGGTTGAGCAGATAAAGCGCCGTATCGGGCTGCGTATGCACGATGATGTCGTGGGTGGTGCTCTTGAGTAGGAATTCCTCCACACCGCGCAGCACATGCAGGCCGACGGAGGATTGCGAGCGCACATGGCCGGTGCCGCCGCAATGGGCGCAGATCTGCATCGTGCTTTCGAGTACCGAGGCGCGGATGCGCTGGCGCGACATTTCAAGCAGGCCGAAATGCGAGATGCGGCCGACCTGGATGCGGGCGCGATCGTTCTTCAGGTGATCCTTGAGGCGCTTTTCGACATGGCGATTGTTGCGCTTCTCTTCCATGTCGATGAAGTCGATCACGACGAGGCCGGCAAGGTCGCGCAGTCTCAGCTGACGGGCGACTTCCTCGGCGGCTTCGAGATTGGTCTGGAGCGCCGTGTCTTCGATCGAATGTTCGCGGGTCGAACGGCCGGAATTGACGTCGACCGCCACCAGCGCTTCGGTCTGGTTGATGATGATGTAACCGCCGGACTTCAGCGTCACCTGCGGCTGCAGCATGCGGTCGAGTTGGGCTTCGATGCCGGCGCGCGAGAAGATCGGATGAATGTCACGATAGGCCTGCACGGCCTTGGCATGGCTCGGCATCAGCATCTTCATGAAGTCTTTTGCTTCACGATAGCCTTCTTCGCCCGCAACCAGGATTTCACTGATATCCTTGTTGTAGAGGTCGCGGATCGAGCGCTTGATCAGGCTGCCTTCCTCATAGACGAGGCAGGGTGCCGTGGAGGCGAGCGTCTTGGTGCGGACGTTTTCCCAGAGCCGCATCAGATATTCGAAGTCGCGCTTGACTTCCGCCTTGGTGCGGTTGGCGCCTGCGGTGCGCAGGATCACGCCCATGCCCTGCGGCACTTCGAGATCCCGGGCGATTTCCTTCAGCCGCTTGCGGTCCTGCGGATTGGTGATCTTGCGGGAAATGCCGCCGCCGCGCGCGGTGTTCGGCATCAGCACCGAGTAGCGGCCGGCGAGAGAGAGATAGGTCGTCAGCGCCGCACCCTTGTTGCCGCGCTCTTCCTTGGCGACCTGCACGAGCAGGATCTGGCGGCGCTTGATGACTTCCTGTATGCGGTACTGCTTGCGCGGCCGGCGCTGCACGCGATCGGGAACTTCTTCCATCGCGTCTTCGGCGCCGACGGATTCGATAACTTCCTGCTCTTCGTGGCTGTCGTCATCATCGTCGTCGTCACCGCCGCGACGGCGGGCGTCTTCGGAGACGGAATCGATATGGGCTGCCATGGCCATGGCCGGCGGCGTCGAGCCGCCCTCATCGTCGCTTGCCTGTTCGGCGGCTTCTTCGCCAGCCTTTGCCTTCTTGGCACGCGGTGCACGGGGCTTGCGCGGCTTCTTCGGCTTTTCAGCGGCTTCGGTCTCCGCGATTTCCGCAGCTTCTACAACGGTTTCCGGAGCAGCGGCGGGGGTAAGCTTTTCGCCCTGCCAGGCTTCGATCACCGGCTGCGGTGCATCTTCCTGTGTCTGGTCGGAAGAGACCGGCCATTCCTCGCGCGCCTGGCTGGGGGCGGGACCTGCCGGCTCAAAATCGTCGTCACGACGATGCTCCTCGGCTTCGGCTCGCAACAGGGCCTGCCGATCCGCCAGCGGGATCTGGTAATAGTCTGGGTGGATTTCGGCGAAGGCCAGAAAGCCGTGGCGATTGCCGCCATAATCGACAAAGGCTGCCTGAAGCGAGGGTTCGACCCGGGTGACCTTCGCGAGGTAAATATTGCCTCGAATCTGCTTCTTGTGCTGCGATTCGAAATCGAATTCTTCTATGCGGTTGCCGCGTACGACAACGACGCGCGTCTCCTCAGCGTGAGACGCATCGATAAGCATCTTGTCTGCCATGTAAGTACTGCTCCTCGGCCAGGAACATTCGAAAGCCGCCCGACGTCAAATGAATGACGCTGGCGGCTGGCGTTGCTGTGGCCGATAATTTTTATTCCCGTGGCGGGTAGGCAGGTGCCAGTCGGAAGGCGGCGAGGAGTCGGATATCCGATCCATCCTTGTTCTGCCGCGACTAACCTAGATCCCTGTGACAACGTCCTGTACCAACGAGAATGCCAATGCCCAAGACCTGTGGTGAGGTCCAATGAATTTGCCCGACTTCGGGCGAAAGGCGGCAAGCCGCCAGTAAATCACATGAGGTTCATGCCTCATGTTCGGATATAGCTTGGGATGAGCACGTGTCGACGGCAGATGATTTCGCAAACATGGCGCCAATCCAGAGTTGTGGCTGGCGGCCTTCAAGCGATTCTATCCCGTCTTCGCCTTTCATCCCGTTTTCCTTCTAGGGTTTATCCCGTTGAATATCAAGAGGTGACGCAAATCCGTCACATTATTGATGAAGTGGTTATGCCGGCAGGGAGAAGTCATTGATTTTCCTTGCGCCGGCCAGCAGACCCATTTTACGCAATCAGGCCAGGGGCTTGCCATGATGGTTGCGAATCATATTGACCCACGGTGATGCGCACGCGCACGGAATTGAAACTTGACCGGTTGGATGATGCTGAAACTCACAGCAAGGCTGCTGCTTTCCCTGCTTTGTCTCCTGGCTGTGATGGCGCATGCCCAGACCGCGCCGGAGCCGCTGATCGCCTATGCCGCCCGGATCGCTGGCGATGATGCTCGGACGCGTGTCGTCATCGACTTCGACCGCAAGCCGGAATTCTCACTTCATTATACGGCGCAGCCCAACCGGCTGATCATCGATCTCGGCGAGACTGCCTTCGGCTTTTCGGAAGATGACCTGAAGGCGATCGGGTTGTTCTCGGAGATCCGTTACGGACGGATGGGCGAGGGCGCCTCGCGGATCGTGCTCACGGCGCGGCGTCCGACGCGCGCTGTGCTGGCAGAAGTGCAGCCCAACGAGCCCGGCAAGGGTTTTCGCCTGGTGCTCGATTGCGAGGTGATTACCGAGCCGGCGTTGCAGGCGCTGGTCGCCGAGCAGAAATGGGTCGGGGCGGAAAAGGTCGCCGGTGGCAAGACCGATCGGCTGACGACGACGCCGGAGCCGGCGGCGGACAACAAATTCCTGATCGCGATCGATGCTGGTCACGGCGGTATCGATGCGGGCGCCAAGGGGACTTTGACGAAGATCGAGGAGAAGGCGGTGACGCTCGATTTCGCCACGACGCTCGCTGCCCGCCTCAACAAGGAAAAGGGCATCAAGGCGTTCCTCGTCCGTGACAAGGACGAGTTCATCTCGCTCTCCGAGCGCGTGGTGATCGCCCGCCAGCGCGGCGCGCAGCTGTTCATTTCGCTCCATGCGGACACGCTGAGGCAGAAGGACATCCGTGGCGCGACGATCTACACGATCTCCGACAAGGCCTCGGATGCGCTGGCAGCGGGACTGGCGGAGCGCGAAAACCTTTCGGACGGCATTGCGGGCGTGGAAATCGCCGACGAGCCGACCGAGGTGACCGATATCCTGCTCGATCTCACCCGGCGCGAGACACAGGCCTTCTCGATCCGCATGGCGGAAACGGTGCGCGATTCCTTCGACGGCCAGATCGGCCTGATCAACAACCCGCTGCGCCATGCCGGCTTCAGGGTTCTGCAAGCGCCTGATGTGCCTTCGGTGCTCCTGGAACTGGGCTTCCTCTCCAATCCAAAAGACGAAGTGCTGCTGACCGACCCCGAATGGCGCGAGAAGGTTTCCGACCTCCTGGCCGAGGCGATTGCGAAATATATGGAAAGTGCGGGCGTCGCGCGCGGCGGATAGCCGGTACATGGCGTGGGAACCGGCTGCAATTCGTTAAGCGCTGTGACCGGAATGCTACGGACCGGCCCTATTTTCCTCACATTCGGGCAGGCATTGACGTATCGTGGCGGCGACGAATTCGGTATAGATCGAATCCTGCTGAAAACAGCAATGCGGGGATGGCACCCGCGGAACGAGTTTGATGATAAGACTGATCGGCTATTTCTTTGGTTTGGGGACAGTGCTCTATCTCGGGGTGGCGATGATGGCATCCGCCTATCTCGGTGAAGTCACCAAGGATCTCCCCGATTACCAGGTTCTCGCCAGCTACTCGCCGCCGGTGATGACACGCGTGCACGCCGACGATGGCTCGCTGATTGCGGAATATGCCCATGAGCGCCGTCTGTTCCTGCCGATCCAGGCGATCCCGGACCGTGTGAAGGCGGCGTTCCTGTCGGCCGAAGACAAGAATTTCTACCAGCATGCCGGTGTCGACTTCCAGGGCCTGGTTCGCGCCATCGCGGTCAACGTGCAGAACATGGGTTCGGGCCGCCGTCCCGTCGGAGCGTCGACGATTACCCAGCAGGTGGCGAAGAACTTTCTGCTGACGTCGGACCAGACGATCGACCGCAAGGTCAAGGAAGCCATTCTCGCCTTCCGCATCGAGCAGGCCTATTCCAAGGACCGCATTCTCGAACTCTATCTCAACGAGATTTTCTTCGGCCTGAATTCCTACGGCCTCGCCAGCGCGTCGCTGACCTATTTCAACAAGCCGGTGACGGAACTGACGATCGGGGAAGCGGCGTATCTCGCGGCTCTTCCCAAGGCGCCGAGCAACTACAATCCCTTCCGCCATCACGACGCGGCGATGGAACGCCGCAACTGGGTCGTCGACCGCATGGTCGAGAACGGCTACGTGACCAAGGAAGACGGCGACAAGGCCAAGGCCTCCGATCTCGGAGTCAATCCGAAGAAGGCCAGTTCCTTTCTTTTCGCCTCCGATTACTTCGCCAGCGAAGTGCGTCGTCAGTTGACCGAGAAATACGGTCAGGAGTCCCTGTTCGAGGGCGGCCTTTCAGTGCGCACATCGCTCGATCCGGCGCTTCAACTGTTTGCCCGCAAGGCCCTCCAGGACGGACTAATCAGCTATGACGAGACGCGTGGTTTCCATGGCCTGATCGCGAAGGTTGAGACCGGCACCGATTGGGGTATCCCGCTTTCCAAAGTCGTACCGCTCGCCGATGTGCCGGAATGGAAGCTCGCGGTCGTTCTTGCTGCCGACGAGGAGGGGGTCGATATCGGTCTCCGTCCGACTGTCGATGCAGCCGGCAAGGTTGACGAGGCGCGCACGACCGGCCGGATCGCAGCCAAGGCGATGAAATGGGCCTATCGTTCGGCAACGGCCGATCGCAAGTCGGCGAAGAGCCCGACCGGCGTGCTCAATACCGGCGACGTGGTCTATGTCGAAGCGCTGAAGGAAGAGCCGGGCAGCTACCGTCTACGCCAGCCACCCAAGGTGCAGGGCGGCTTCGTCGCCATGGATCCGCATACCGGCCGCGTACTCGCCATGGTCGGCGGCTTCTCTTACAATCAATCCGAATTCAACCGCGCGACGCAGGCCATGCGTCAGCCGGGCTCGTCGTTCAAGCCGTTCGTCTATGCGGCCGCGCTCGACAATGGCTATACGCCGGCCTCGGTCGTGCTCGACGCGCCAATCGAAATCGTCTCGGGCGGCACCGTGTGGCGGCCGCAGAACTATGGCGGCGGTGCGTCCGGTCCTTCGACGCTGCGTCTCGGCATCGAGAAGTCGCGCAACCTGATGACGGTGCGCCTCGCCAACGACCTGGGCATGAATGTGGTGGCCGAATATGCGGAGCGCTTCGGCGTCTATGACAAGATGCAGCCAGTGCTTTCGATGTCGCTGGGCTCCGGTGAAACCACGGTTCTGCGTATGGTCTCCGCCTATTCGGTGCTCGCCAACGGCGGCAAGCAGATCAAGCCGACACTGATCGACCGCATCCAGGACCGTTACGGCAAGACGATTTTCAAGCATGAGGAAAGCGTCTGCCAGGCCTGCAATGCCGACGACTGGACCGAACAGGACGAGCCCGAAGTGGTCGACAACCGCGAACAGGTGCTCGACCCGATGACGGCCTACCAGATCACCTCGATGATGCAGGGCGTCATCCTGCGCGGCACGGCGGCTGGCAAGATAAAGCTCGAGAGCGATGTCGCCGGCAAGACCGGCACGACCAACGACGAAAAGGACACCTGGTTCGTCGGCTATACGCCGAATCTCGTGGCTGGCCTCTATATCGGCTTCGACGATCCCAAGCCGCTTGGCCGGGGCTCCACCGGCGGCTCGCTGGCAGCGCCTTTGTTCAACGAGTTCATGCAGGCGGCGCTAAAAGACCAGAAGCCGGAGAAGTTCCTCCTGCCGGAGGGCATGAAGCTGGTCTCCGTCAATCGCCAGACGGGAATGCAGGCCATCGATGGTGAAGGTGGCACGATCATGGAAGCCTTCAAGCCCGGCACCGGCCCGGCCGACGTCTTCTCGGTGATCGGCGGCGAGGAATTCGCCACACCGGAGGAGATCCTCAATTCCTCGCAACAGGCCAAGGAAGCGGTCGAAGGCGGGCAGGGCGGGCTGTTCTGACGGCTTGACTTTGAAGGTGGTGATCACAACTATAAAGGTCACGCTTGTCATCGAGACGGGGTTCGAATGGAAATCTTTTCCGACAGATCAGCGCTTGAGGCGATATGCAAACGCCATGGAATCGTTCGGCTGTCGCTTTTTGGTTCCGTACTGAAGGGCAAGGCGACGGAAAACAGCGACGTCGATCTTCTCGTTGAATTCAGCGAAACTGCCCGGCCGACATACCTGGATATGGCCAGGATCGAGATTGAACTCTCGGTCCTGTTGGACGGCAGAAAAGTTGATTTGCGCACTGCGAATGAGTTGAGCAGATATTTCCGGAGCGATGTCCTGGCATCCGCGGAACTCCAATATGCTGCATGAAGATCGCATTCGCCTGCGCCATATGTGCGAGTCCGCTGTAGTCGCGACACACTTTCTCAAGGGGCGGTCGCGAGACGATCTTGAAGCTGACTTGCAGTTTCAGTTCGCGCTGGTGAGAGCAATCGAGATTGTCGGCGAAGCGGCCTCCAAGATCAGCGAAGATACGCGTCAGGCCAATCCAGAGATAGAGTGGCAGCTAATCATCAGCATGCGAAACCGGCTGATTCATGCCTATTTCGATATTAGCACCGACATTCTTTGGAATACGGCAACCGAGGCGCTGCCGCCTTTGATCCAACAGCTCAATGCCTTGTTGGAAGAATGATGCTTGCCGAGGTGCAAACCTTTGACATCCTCTCCGTCAAACATTATTGACGGGCCGAATTTTCCAACGGAATGAATCTATGCGCAATGAAATCGTGAATGTCGTCGACGAGATCAAGCAGGCCGTAAGCCTGCTGAGGAGGCATCTTTGACTGGGATCAGGCTGTAAGGCGGCTGGACTGGCTGAACAACAAGTCTGAAGACCCCAATCTCTGGAACGATCCGCAGGAAGCGCAGAAGCTGATGCGCGAGCGCCAGCAGCTCGACGACGGCATTTCCAGCGTCCGCAAGTTCGAGGCGGAACTGCAGGAGAATATCGACCTCATCGAGCTCGGCGAGATGGAAAGCGACCAGGAGATCATCCAAGTGGCCGAGGAATCACTGAAGGCGATGCTCAAGGAGGCCAATCGCCGTCAGGTCGAAGCGATGCTCTCCGGTGAGGCCGACAGCAACGACACCTATGTCGAAGTGCATTCGGGCGCCGGCGGCACCGAGAGCCAGGACTGGGCGAACATGCTGCTGCGCATGTACACCCGCTGGGCCGAGCGACAGGGCTACAAGGTCGAGATCCTGGAAATGCATGACGGCGAAGAGGCCGGCATCAAGTCCGCGACGATCATGGTCAAGGGCCACAATGCCTATGGCTGGATGAAGACCGAGTCGGGCGTGCACCGCTTGGTGCGCATTTCGCCTTATGATTCGAACGCGCGCCGCCATACGTCCTTCTCGTCGATCTGGGTCTATCCCGTCGTCGATGACTCGATCAACATCGAGATCAACGAGAGCGATTGCCGGATTGACACTTATCGCGCCTCGGGCTCGGGCGGCCAGCACATCAACACGACCGACTCTGCCGTGCGCATCACGCATATCCCAACGGGAATCGCGGTGGCCTGCCAGCAGGAGCGCTCGCAGCACAAGAACAAGGCCAAGGCCTGGGACATGCTGCGGTCGAGACTCTATGAGGCCGAGCTCGAGAAGCGCGAGGCGGCGGCAAACGCTGAGGCGGCATCGAAAACCGATATCGGCTGGGGTCACCAGATCCGCTCTTATGTCATGCAGCCCTATCAGATGGTCAAGGACCTGCGCACCGGCGTCGAAAGCTCGGCGCCGTCGGATGTGCTGGATGGTGACATCAGCCCGTTCATGGAAGCCGCACTGGCACACCGTATCAGCGGCAAGGCCGATGCGGTGACGGACGATCTGACCTAGGCTTGTTTTGGCGTTGATTAGGCGGTAAATTTCTTGGGCGAGGGCGCTTGTCTTTTCCGGTCGGATTGACTAACAAGCGCCGAGAATTGTTTTTCGGGTTTGCGGATTGCAGGCCCGGAAGGCAGGCGAAGGGGTATAGCTCAGTTGGTAGAGCGGCGGTCTCCAAAACCGCAGGTCGTAAGTTCGAGCCTTACTGCCCCTGCCAGTCGTCAAAATCTGTCGATGGTCGCGCGGTTGACGTGCAGCCTTTGGCAATGGGAAAAAAGCTTCGATTTGCCCTTGTGAAAAAGGGAATCGGAGTTTATGTAGGGTTTAAATCAGACACGCGGTGCGTGGAGCTGGCGTGGTCAGCTTTACGCGCCGATATGGCGTGAGCAGTCAATGGCATCCAAAACTAATCCGTTTACGTTTCTGCAGCAGGTTCGCTCGGAGACGTCGAAAGTGACTTGGCCCACGCGGCGCGAGACTATGATTTCCACCGCTATGGTTTTCATCATGGCTGGGCTGGCTGCAATATTTTTCTTTGCTGCGGATTTGGCGATGGGCTGGGCGATCAGCTTCATCCTGAACGCCGGCAACTGATAGGCGGAGACGAACATGGCGGCACGCTGGTATATCGTCCACGCATATTCCAATTTCGAGAAGAAGGTTGCGGAATCGATCGAAGAGAAGGCTCGCCAGAAGGGCTTGAGCCATTTGTTCGAGAAGATCGTGGTTCCGACCGAGAAGGTGGTGGAAATTCGTCGCGGCCGCAAGGTCGATAGCGAGCGGAAGTTCTTCCCAGGCTACGTCATGGTCCGCGCCACGCTGACCGACGAGGCCTATCACCTGATCAAGAATACGCCCAAGGTCACGGGTTTCCTCGGTTCCGACTCCAAGCCGGTGCCGATCCCGGACTCTGAAGCCGACCGCATCCTCAACCAGGTGCAGGACGGCGTCGAGCATCCGAAGCCGTCGGTCTCCTTCGAGATCGGAGAGCAGGTCCGGGTTGCCGATGGGCCCTTCGCCTCGTTCAACGGCATCGTTCAGGATGTCGACGAGGAGCGCTCCCGCCTCAAGGTGGAAGTTTCGATTTTCGGCCGCGCAACGCCGGTCGAGCTTGAATACGGTCAGGTCGAAAAGGTCTGATCAGGCTTGGCGGCGTTCTGCGCCGCCGAACCCCCGCGTGGAAGGCGGAAGGTCTTTAGCCGGATCTTCGGAAAGCCGCACCACGCAACCGCAGCCGCCGGCAAATGCCGGCATTCGAGCCGGGTCGCCCCGGCTATTAACCGTTCCGGAACCCGCTATCGGGGACCGGAGCTGCTAGAAAAGGCAGAGAAATGGCTAAGAAAGTAGCAGGCCAGCTCAAGCTGCAGGTCAAGGCAGGATCGGCAAACCCGTCCCCGCCTATCGGCCCGGCACTTGGTCAGCGTGGCATCAATATCATGGAATTCTGCAAGTCGTTCAACGCGGCTACGCAGGAAATGGAAAAGGGTATGCCGATTCCGGTCGTCATCACTTATTACCAGGACAAGTCCTTCACTTTTATGATGAAGCAGCCGCCGGTCAGCTACTTCCTCAAGAAGGAAGCCAAGATCACCTCGGGTTCCAAGACTCCGGGCAAGGGTTCTTCCGCTGGCAAGCTCACCAAGGCTCAGATCCAGTCGATCGCCGAAGCCAAGATGAAAGATCTCAACGCCGCCGATATCGAAGGCGCAATGGCCATGATCGAGGGCTCCGCCCGCGCCATGGGCCTGACGGTAGAGGGTTGATCGAGATGGCTAAGATTGCAAAGCGCATCCAGAAGATCCGCGAAGGCGTTGACCCCAACAAGTCCTACGCGCTTTCCGATGCGATCAAGATGGTCAAGGACCGTGCCGTCGCCAAGTTCGACGAAACGGTCGAGATCGCCATGAACCTCGGCGTTGACCCCCGCCACGCAGACCAGATGGTCCGCGGCGTCGTCAACCTGCCGAACGGTACGGGCCGTGACGTTCGCGTCGCCGTCTTCGCTCGTGGCGCCAAGGCTGATGAAGCCAAGGCAGCCGGTGCCGACATCGTCGGTGCGGAAGACCTGCTCGACATCGTCATGGGCGGCAAGATCGATTTCGATCGCTGCATCGCGACCCCTGACATGATGCCGCTCGTCGGCCGTCTCGGCAAGGTTCTCGGCCCGCGCGGCATGATGCCGAACCCGAAGGTCGGCACCGTGACCGTCGACGTTGCCGGAGCCGTCAAGGCTTCCAAGGGCGGCGCCGTCGAGTTCCGCGTCGAAAAAGCCGGTATCGTGCATGCCGGCATCGGCAAGGCATCGTTCGCCCCGGACGCGCTTGAAGCCAACATCAAGGCATTCGCCGACGCCGTCGTGCGTGCGAAGCCGGCTGGCGCCAAGGGCAACTACCTCAAGAAGATCGCGATCTCCTCGACCCAGGGTCCTGGCGTCAAGATCGATCCGGCCACGATTTCGGCCTGAGACAAGTTTATCGGGAGCCTCCTGACGGAGGCTTCCGTTCATGGTTTCCCGGAGTAACGCCCGGGAAAAGGCGGGGCAACCCGTCATTCCTGTCCGAGATTGCAGGTGGTTATACCTTAATCACTTAGCCTGCATGAGACGGGTAAGTTCCGGTTTCCGCGGATGAATATCCGCAAAGAACGGTTCGAACCTTGGATGCCTTGTGTTTTCACTTCGGTGAGGCGCGAGGGGGCAGGATCCTCAAGCGTCGCTTGGGATCATATCCCGTGCGGCAAAAGGCAACCCGGCAGGGTCCGCGCAGTTATTGCGGTCCTGCTAACTGGAGTGAGACAGTGGATAGAGCGGAAAAACGCGAATTCGTCTCCGAACTGAACGAGGTCTTCAAGGCTTCCGGCTCAGTCGTCGTGGCGAGCTATTCCGGCGTCACGGTCGCGCAGATGAACGATCTTCGTTCAAAGATGCGCGCATCCGGCGGCACCGTTAAAGTCGCGAAGAACCGCCTGGCCAAGATCGCTCTTCAGGGCACGGAGTCCGAAAAGATCAACGGTCTTTTCAAGGGTCAGACGCTTATTTGCTATAGCAATGACCCGATCGTGGCTCCCAAGATCGCCTCTGAATTCGCCAAGACCAACGACAAGCTGGTCATCATTGGCGGAGCCATGGGCTCAACAGGTCTTGATGCCGAAGGCGTAAAAGCGCTTGCGACCCTCCCGTCGCTTGATGAACTGCGCGCGAAGCTGGTGGGTATGATTCAGACCCCCGCGACCCGTATCGCAGGTATTCTTCAGGCACCGGCAGGTCAGCTTGCTCGCGTGTTCGCAGCATATGCCGAGAAGAGCGAAGAAGCCGCATAAGGCGGTACTTCGCTGTCAGACTAACAAAACTCAAGTTCGAACCTATATAAGGAAGTAAGAAAATGGCTGATCTCGCAAAGATCGTTGAAGACCTCTCGGCTCTGACCGTCCTGGAAGCTGCCGAGCTCTCCAAGCTCCTCGAAGAAAAGTGGGGCGTTTCTGCCGCTGCTCCGGTCGCTGCTGCTGCTGTTGGCGGTGGCGCTGCTCCGGCTGCTGCCGTTGAAGAAAAGACTGAATTCGACGTCATCCTGATGGAAGCCGGCGCTAACAAGATCAACGTGATCAAGGAAGTCCGCGCTATCACCGCCCTCGGCCTCAAGGAAGCCAAGGACCTGGTCGACGGCGCTCCGAAGCCGGTCAAGGAAGCTGTGTCGAAGGCTGAAGCCGAAGACATCAAGAAGAAGCTTGAAGCTGCTGGCGCCAAAGTCGAGCTCAAGTAATTCTCTACGTTTACGGTCGGCGGGAGATCGCGTTTTCGCGGTCTCCCACTGTCTGTTTCTGACGTACCGGTTACCCAAAAGCCTGGTGAGCAGGCTTTTGGGTAATGGGTTCTTCAAGAGGATGGTTCCGAACCAGACGAGAAGGCAATCCGGCCTGTCGCCTGCAGAGGAACGAGATTGAACGATCCATTGATAGACGGAGCCGCCTGGCCAGCGCGCTGCGTCCGTTGCAGGCCCGGATGCATTTGATAAGGAGCGACGATGGCTCAGACCCTTTCCTTTAACGGTCGTAGGCGCGTACGCAAGTTTTTTGGTAAAATCCCCGAAGTCGCAGAGATGCCGAACCTCATCGAGGTTCAGAAGGCGTCCTACGATCAGTTCCTCATGGTCAAGGAGCCTGAAGGCGGCCGTCCGGACGAGGGTCTGAACGCGGTCTTCAAGTCCGTCTTCCCGATCACCGATTTTTCGGGTGCGGCGATGCTCGAATTCGTGTCCTACGAATTCGAACCGCCGAAGTTCGACGTTGACGAGTGCCGTCAGCGCGACCTGACCTATGCAGCGCCGCTCAAGGTGACGCTGCGCCTCATCGTGTTCGATATCGACGAGGATACCGGCTCCAAGTCCATCAAGGACATCAAGGAGCAGAGCGTTTACATGGGCGACATGCCGCTCATGACCAACAATGGTACGTTCATCGTCAACGGCACCGAGCGCGTCATCGTCTCCCAGATGCACCGTTCGCCGGGCGTGTTCTTCGACCATGACAAGGGCAAGAGCCACTCCTCGGGCAAGCTTTTGTTTGCTGCCCGCGTGATCCCGTATCGCGGTTCCTGGCTCGACATCGAGTTCGACGCCAAGGACATCGTCTATGCGCGTATCGACCGTCGCCGCAAGATCCCCGTGTCGTCGCTTCTGATGGCGCTCGGCATGGACGGCGAAGACATCCTGTCGACCTTCTACACCAAGTCCTACTACCAGCGGGACGGCAAGGGATGGCGCGTGCCGTTCCAGCCCGAGACGCTCAAGGGCCAGAAGGTTCTCTCCGATCTCATCGACGCCGATAGCGGCGAAGTGGTCGTCGAATCAGGCAAGAAGCTGACCCCGCGCCTCCTCAAGACGCTCGCCGAAAAGGGTCTCAAGGCGCTCCGCGCGTCCGACGACGACCTCTATGGCAACTACCTGGCGGAAGACATCGTCAATCCCTCGACCGGCGAGATCTATCTCGAAGCCGGCGACGAGATCGACGAAAAGACGCTGCCCGTGATCATGGATGCCGGTTTCGACGAGATCCCGGTGCTCGACATCGACCATATCAATGTCGGTGCCTATATCCGCAACACGATCAACGTGGACAAGAACGAGAACCGTCAGGACGCTCTGTTCGACATCTACCGCGTGATGCGTCCGGGTGAGCCGCCGACGATGGAATCGGCCGAAGCGATGTTCAATTCGCTGTTCTTCGACGCCGAGCGCTACGACCTTTCGGCCGTCGGTCGCGTCAAGATGAACATGCGTCTCGACCTCGACGTTGCCGATACCGTGCGTGTTCTGCGCAAGGACGACATCCTGGCCGTGGTCCGGATGCTGGTCGACCTGCGCGACGGCAAGGGTGAAATCGACGACATCGACAACCTCGGCAACCGCCGTGTGCGTTCGGTCGGCGAATTGATGGAAAATCAGTATCGTCTCGGCCTGCTCCGCATGGAGCGTGCCATCAAGGAACGCATGTCGTCGATCGAGATCGACACCGTGATGCCGCAGGACCTGATCAATGCGAAGCCGGCTGCTGCCGCGGTTCGCGAATTCTTCGGTTCCTCGCAGCTGTCGCAGTTCATGGACCAAGTCAATCCGCTCTCGGAAATCACCCACAAGCGCCGTCTCTCGGCACTTGGACCGGGTGGTCTGACCCGCGAGCGCGCCGGCTTCGAAGTCCGCGACGTGCATCCGACCCACTATGGCCGTATCTGCCCGATCGAAACGCCGGAAGGCCCGAATATCGGTCTGATCAACAGCCTCGCTACCTTCGCACGCGTCAACAAGTACGGCTTCATCGAAAGCCCGTACCGCAAGATCGTCGATGGCAAGCTCACGAGCGAAGTGATCTACCTCTCGGCAATGGAAGAGGCGAAGTACTACATCGCCCAGGCCAACTCGGTCATGAACGACGATGCGTCGTTTGCGGAAGAGTTTGTCGTCTGCCGTCATGCCGGCGACGTCATGCTCGCACCGCGCGACAACGTGAACCTCATGGACGTCTCGCCGAAGCAGGTTGTTTCGGTGGCGGCGGCGCTCATTCCGTTCCTTGAGAACGACGACGCCAACCGCGCGCTCATGGGCTCGAACATGCAGCGTCAGGCCGTGCCGCTTCTCCGCGCCGAGGCACCGTTCGTCGGTACCGGCATGGAACCGGTCGTGGCTCGCGACTCCGGTGCTGCCATCGGCGCCCGTCGCGGCGGCGTGGTCGATCAGGTCGATGCGACGCGTATCGTTATCCGTGCGACGGAAGACCTCGATCCGGGCAAGTCCGGCGTCGATATCTACCGTCTCCAGAAGTACCAGCGTTCCAACCAGAACACCTGCATCAACCAGCGTCCGCTGGTCACTGTCGGTGACATCCTGAACAAGGGCGACATCATTGCCGACGGTCCGTCGACCGATCTCGGCGATCTGGCGCTCGGCCGCAACGCGCTCGTCGCGTTCATGCCCTGGAACGGCTACAACTACGAAGACTCGATCCTGCTCTCCGAGCGCATCGTGTCGGACGACGTGTTCACCTCCATCCACATCGAGGAATTCGAAGTGATGGCGCGCGACACGAAGCTTGGTCCGGAAGAAATCACGCGCGACATTCCGAACGTATCGGAAGAAGCGCTGAAGAACCTCGACGAAGCCGGCATCGTCTATATCGGTGCCGAAGTTCAGCCGGGCGATATCCTGGTCGGCAAGATCACGCCGAAGGGCGAAAGCCCGATGACGCCTGAGGAAAAGCTCCTCCGCGCCATCTTCGGCGAGAAGGCTTCCGACGTTCGCGACACCTCCATGCGGATGCCCCCGGGCACCTATGGCACGGTCGTCGAAGTGCGCGTCTTCAATCGCCACGGCGTTGAGAAGGACGAGCGCGCGATGGCCATCGAGCGCGAGGAAATCGAGCGTCTCGCCAAGGACCGTGACGACGAACAGGCGATCCTCGACCGTAACGTCTACGGCCGCCTGATCGACATGCTCAAGGGCCATGTGGCGATTGCCGGTCCGAAGGGCTTCAAGAAGGGCACTGAGCTCAGTCAGTCCGTGATCAGCGAATACCCCCGCTCGCAGTGGTGGATGTTTGCCGTCGAGGACGAGAAGGTTCAGGGCGAGCTTGAATCGCTCCGCGGCCAGTACGACGAGTCCAAGTCGCTGCTCGAGCAGCGCTTCATGGACAAGGTCGAAAAGGTCCAGCGCGGCGATGAAATGCCCCCGGGCGTCATGAAGATGGTCAAGGTCTTCGTCGCTGTGAAGCGCAAGATCCAGCCGGGCGACAAGATGGCCGGCCGTCATGGCAACAAGGGCGTGGTTTCGCGCATCGTTCCGGTCGAAGACATGCCGTTCCTCGCGGACGGTACTTCGGTCGACGTCGTGCTCAATCCGCTCGGCGTGCCGTCGCGCATGAATGTCGGCCAGATCCTGGAAACCCATTTGGGTTGGGCTTGCGCCGGCATGGGCCGAAAGA
The DNA here is from genome assembly GCF_964254105.1 of Rhizobium sp. LjRoot254. Classification (NCBI taxonomy): domain Bacteria; kingdom Pseudomonadati; phylum Pseudomonadota; class Alphaproteobacteria; order Hyphomicrobiales; family Rhizobiaceae; genus Rhizobium; species Rhizobium sp. LjRoot254. Next base: position 1,870,086 of record NZ_CAXUSM020000001.1, read on the forward strand.
TCGGTGAGATGATCGAGGCCTACAAGGCTTCGGGCGACATCAAGCCGCTCAAGATGACCATGACCGACCTGATGGGCTCCGGCCCGAAGGCTGAACGGGTCTCCGAGTTCGACGACGAGTCGGTGGTTCGTCTTGCCGAACAGTCCAAGCGTGGCGTGTCGATCGCAACGCCGGTCTTCGATGGTGCGCATGAGGCAGACATCAACACGATGCTGACCCAGGCGGGCCTCTCCGAAACCGGTCAGTCGACGCTCTATGACGGACGTACCGGCGAGGAGTTCGACCGCAAGGTGACCGTGGGCTACATCTACATGCTCAAGCTCAACCACCTTGTCGACGACAAGATCCACGCCCGTTCGATCGGTCCGTACTCGCTCGTTACCCAGCAGCCGCTGGGCGGCAAGGCACAGTTCGGCGGACAGCGCTTCGGCGAAATGGAAGTCTGGGCATTGGAAGCATATGGCGCGGCCTACACGCTCCAGGAAATGCTGACGGTGAAGTCGGACGACGTCGCCGGCCGTACCAAGGTCTACGAGGCAATTGTCCGTGGCGACGATACGTTCGAAGCCGGTATTCCGGAAAGCTTCAACGTTCTGGTCAAGGAAATGCGCTCGCTTGGCCTGTCGGTCGAACTCGAGAACACTGTCATCGACGAAGTGCCGGCCGAACTGCCGGACGCTGCCGAGTAAGAAGCACCACATAGCCCGCGCGTTGCCAAAGCGCGCGGGTACCCCACCGGTTCCTTAGGCTGACCGGGCGACGGGAATGAGCCGCGATCGCGGCAAGATGATTTTCAGGCGGCCGGTCAGCCCAAGTGACCGACATCCGCCGAATTTAGGGTATGGCGCCCCAAGGAGACAGGCATGAACCAAGAGGTCATGAATCTTTTCAACCCCCAGGCCCCGGCACAGGTCTTTGATTCCATCCGGATCTCGATCGCTTCGCCAGAGAAGATTCTTTCCTGGTCGTACGGCGAGATCAAGAAGCCGGAGACCATCAACTACCGCACGTTCAAGCCCGAGCGTGACGGTCTTTTCTGCGCGCGTATTTTCGGACCGATCAAGGACTATGAGTGCCTGTGCGGCAAGTACAAGCGCATGAAGTACAAGGGCATCATCTGCGAAAAGTGCGGCGTCGAAGTCACGCTGTCGCGCGTTCGCCGCGAGCGCATGGGCCATATCGAGCTCGCCGCGCCCGTTGCCCATATCTGGTTCCTCAAGTCGCTGCCGAGCCGCATCTCCACGCTGCTCGACATGACGCTGAAGGATATCGAGCGCGTCCTCTACTTCGAAAACTACATCGTCACCGAGCCGGGCCTTACCGCGCTCAAGGAAAACCAGCTGCTCTCGGAAGAAGAGTACATGCTGGCCGTTGACGAGTATGGCGAAGACCAGTTCACCGCGATGATCGGCGCCGAAGCCGTATTCGAGATGCTGGCTGCGCTCGAACTCGAGAAGATTGCAGGCGAACTGCGCACCGAGCTTGCCGACACCACGTCGGACCTCAAGCAGAAGAAGTTGATGAAGCGCCTCAAGATCGTCGAGAGCTTCATCGAGTCCGGCAACAAGCCGGAATGGATGATCATGAAGGTCGTGCCGGTGATCCCGCCGGACCTGCGTCCGCTCGTGCCACTCGATGGCGGCCGTTTCGCGACGTCTGATCTCAACGATCTCTATCGCCGCGTGATCAACCGTAACAATCGTCTGAAGCGCCTGATCGAACTGCGCGCTCCGGGCATCATCATCCGCAACGAAAAGCGCATGCTGCAGGAAGCTGTGGACGCGCTGTTCGACAACGGCCGTCGCGGCCGCGTCATCACCGGCGCCAACAAGCGTCCGCTGAAGTCGCTCTCCGACATGCTCAAGGGCAAGCAGGGCCGGTTCCGCCAGAACCTGCTCGGCAAGCGCGTCGACTATTCCGGCCGGTCGGTCATCGTGACCGGTCCGGAACTGAAGCTGCACCAGTGCGGCCTGCCGAAGAAGATGGCGCTCGAACTGTTCAAGCCGTTCATCTACGCCCGCCTCGACGCCAAGGGCTTCTCCTCGACCGTCAAGCAGGCCAAGAAGCTGGTCGAGAAGGAAAAGCCTGAAGTCTGGGATATCCTCGACGAGGTCATCCGCGAGCATCCGGTTCTCCTCAACCGCGCACCGACGCTGCACCGCTTGGGCATCCAGGCGTTTGAGCCGACACTGGTCGAAGGCAAGGCGATCCAGCTGCATCCGCTCGTCTGCACGGCCTTCAACGCCGACTTCGACGGCGACCAGATGGCCGTTCACGTGCCGCTGTCGCTCGAAGCCCAGCTTGAAGCCCGCGTGCTGATGATGTCGACCAACAACATCCTGCATCCGGCGAACGGCGCACCGATCATCGTGCCGTCGCAGGACATGGTGCTGGGTCTCTACTATCTCTCGATCGTGGCCGAGAACGAACCGGGCCAGGGCATGGTTTTCTCCGACATGGGCGAGCTGCAGCATGCACTCGAAACCAAGTCGGTGACGCTCCACACCAAGATCAAGGGTCGCTACAAGAGCGTCGATGCCGAAGGCAAGCCGACCTCGAAGATCTATGAGACCACGCCTGGTCGCATGATCGTCGGCGAACTTCTGCCGAAGAACCCGATGGTGCCCTTCGATGTCTGCAACCAGGAACTGACCAAGAAGAACATCTCCAAGATGATCGACACGGTCTACCGCCATTGCGGCCAGAAGGACACGGTCATTTTCTGCGACCGCATCATGCAGCTCGGCTTTGCCCATGCCTGCCGCGCCGGCATTTCGTTCGGCAAGGACGACATGGTCATTCCGGATGCCAAGTACACGATCGTCGACGAGACCGAAAACCTCGTCAAGGAATACGAGCAGCAGTACAATGACGGCCTGATCACTCAGGGCGAAAAGTACAACAAGGTCGTTGACGCATGGGGCAAGGCTACCGAAAAGGTCGCCGACCACATGATGCAGCGTCTGAAGGCTGTCGAATTCACTGCCGACGGCCGCCAGAAGCAGATGAACTCGATCTACATGATGAGCCATTCCGGCGCGCGTGGTTCACCGAAGCAGATGTCCCAGCTCGGCGGCATGCGCGGCCTGATGGCCAAGCCTGACGGCTCGATCATCGAGACGCCGATCACGTCGAACTTCAAGGAAGGCCTGACCGTCAACGAGTACTTCAACTCGACCCACGGCGCCCGCAAGGGTCTTGCAGACACCGCCTTGAAGACCGCCAACTCCGGTTACCTCACACGTCGTCTCGTTGACGTCGCGCAGGATTGCATCGTCACGCATGTCGATTGCGGCACCGAGACCGGCCTCACCATGACGGCGATCATCGACGCCGGCCAGGTCGTGGCTTCGATCGGTACCCGTATCCTCGGCCGCACGGCGCTTGACGACATCGACAACCCGGTCACCGGCGAGCGTATCGTCGATGCCGGCAAGATGATCGACGAAGCCAATGTCGTGGATATCGAAAAGGCTGGCATCCAGTCGGTTCGTATCCGTTCGGCGCTGACCTGCGAAATCCGCACCGGCGTCTGCGGCGTCTGCTACGGCCGTGACCTTGCACGCGGAACGCCCGTCAACATGGGCGAAGCCGTTGGCGTCATCGCGGCTCAGTCGATCGGCGAGCCGGGCACGCAGCTCACCATGCGTACCTTCCACTTGGGCGGCACGGCGACCGTGGTCGACCAGTCGTTCCTGGAAGCATCGTATGAAGGCACGGTCACCATCAAGAACCGCAACATGCTGCGGAACTCGGATGGCAACCTTGTCGCGATGGGCCGCAACATGGCGATCCAGCTTCTCGACGAGCGTGGCGTGGAGCGTTCCTCGCAGCGCGTCGCCTACGGTTCGAAGATCCTGGTCGACGATGGTGACAAGGTGAAGCGCGGCCAGCGTCTGGCCGAGTGGGATCCCTACACACGTCCGGTCCTGACGGAAGTCTCCGGCCGCGTCGAGTTCGAAGATGTCGTCGACGGTATTTCGGTCACGGAAACCACCGACGATGCCACCGGCATCACCAAGCGCCAGGTTATCGACTGGCGTTCGACCCCGCGCGGTACGGACCTGAAGCCTGCCATCGTCATCAAGGACGATGCCGGCAACATCCTGAAGCTCGCTCGTGGCGGTGATGCCCGCTACTTCCTGTCGGTCGAAGCCATTCTTTCGGTCGAGCCGGGCACCAAGGCTTCCCAGGGTGACGTGCTTGCACGTTCGCCGATGGAAAGCGCGAAGACGAAGGACATCACCGGCGGTCTGCCGCGTGTTGCCGAACTCTTCGAAGCCCGTCGTCCGAAGGACCATGCGATCATTGCCGAAATCGACGGCACGATCCGCCTGGGCCGCGACTACAAGAACAAGCGCCGCGTCATCATCGAGCCGGCGGAAGACGGCATCGATCCGGTCGAATACCTGATCCCGAAGGGCAAGCCCTTCCACCTTCAGGAAGGCGACTATATCGAAAAGGGTGACTACATCCTCGACGGCAACCCGGCACCGCACGACATCCTGGCGATCAAGGGCGTGGAGGCACTCGCTTCCTACCTCGTCAACGAAATCCAGGAAGTCTACCGTCTGCAGGGCGTGTTGATCAACGACAAGCACATCGAGGTGATCGTTCGCCAGATGCTGCAGAAGGTCGAGATCACCGAACAGGGCGATACCGGCTATATCCCGGGCGACAATGTCGACCGGATCGAGCTGGAAGAGGTCAACGAGCGCCTGATCGAGGAGGGCAAGAAGCCTGCCTATGGCGAGCCGGTTCTGCTCGGCATCACCAAGGCATCGCTGCAGACGCCGTCGTTCATCTCGGCCGCATCGTTCCAGGAGACCACCAAGGTTCTCACGGAAGCTGCGATCGCCGGCAAGCGCGACACCCTGCAGGGCCTGAAGGAGAACGTCATCGTCGGTCGTCTGATCCCGGCCGGTACCGGTGGTACCATGACCCAGATCCGCCGTATCGCTTCGGCGCGCGACGAGATGATCCTCGAAGAGCGCAAGCGCGGTTCGGGTGCCAGCGACGCGACCCCGATGCTGCAGAATCTCGCTTCGGAAGATCAGGTTCCGGCCGGCGAGTAATCGCAAGCACTTGATAAATAACGAAGCCGCCGGGGCGACCCGGCGGCTTTTTTGTTTTCACGAAGCGGCTCATTTGTCAGTTCTTCTTGCTCGTTCGTCATCGCTAAAGTTGTTTATTTCTCTCTATATTGATTTTCCTTGACGTTTTCCTAGGACAGGTACACTTTAGCGCCCGTTGATACTTCACACAGGGGGGATGAAGTCATGGCAGTGTTTACGTATGGGGCCGATCTGCCTTCCTTTGCGGTAGTGCACCAACTTTATGATCTCGACAGCCTCACGCTCGTTGAAGAGGGCAGCACCCCGACCTTTGAAGATCAGAATGGCTACCAGATCGTTCTGACCGGCACCGGGTTTACATACAATTCCGGGGCTATCACGGGCGGTACGGTTACCGGGATTAACCTCTTGGACGACGTCGGCGGCGATCTGCTCAGCGTGACCGGCACCAATCTCGACGTTTTGGATTTGATTGCCGAGTTTGCGGACGAGCCGGATATATGGGCGTTCCTGCAACTGCTGGCGAGCGGCGACGATGTCCATCATGGCAATGACAACGGAACCGTAATCATGATGGGTGACGACCATGGAGACGACGAGGTCTTCTGCGGCGATGGCGGCTCCTATGTTACCGGCACAGAGGGCAATGACACGCTGCACGGTGGCGCGGACTGGGATACGCTCAGCTACGAAGAGACATACTGGTGGCAAGATGCGCGCTTCGGCATCGTTCTGAATGCGGCCAAAGGAACCGTGACCGACAGTTGGCGGGACAAGGACACCTTTTCGGGCTTTGAAGAGTATGGCGGATCCATTTTCAATGACCGCATGACGGGCAGCAAACGTGACGAGGCCTTCAAGGGCCTTGATGGCCGCGACACGATCGACGGCGGCAAGGGGCAGGACCAGGTTCGCTATCACGACGACCACAGGTACGAGGGCGAGGACGGAATCAACGCCAATCTCGCCAAAGGCTTCGTCATCGATGGTTTCGGCAAGAAGGATAATGTTTCCAATATCGAAGGTGTTCTCGGCACCAACGAGAACGACAAGTTTGTCGGTTCGGCGGCCAAGAACTTCTTCGTTGGTCTGGACGGCGTCGACAGCTACGACGGCGGCAAGGGTGCAGACATCGCGCGGTTCTTTTACTGGAATGACATCGGCCAAGGCGGCATCATCGTCGATATGACCCTTGCGACGGGTCAGGTCATCAATGACGGCTTCGGTAATACCGAAACTATGAAGCGTATCGAGGGGATTGACGGGTCGCAGTTCGACGACGAGATCAAGCTCGGTAAGGCCAATGGTTGGATCTATGCTGACGCGGGTGACGATCGCCTGGAAGCGGGCACAGGCCAACAGTGGTTCTCGGGCGGCGACGGCGAAGATACCTTCGTATTCGCGGCGCTGAATACCCTTGGCGACAAGGACACCCGTGACGAGATCGACGACTTCGATCAGGGTCAGGGCGACCAGATCGATCTCTCGGGCATCGGCGGCCTTTTCTTCGGCGGTGAGGGGGCGTTGACCGGAAATGCGGGCGAACTCCGTTATGTTATCGCCGGCGGCAAGACGATCCTCTCGGGTGACGTCAACGGCGACGGGACAGCCGACTTCCAGATCCGGATCAATCAGGAAGTGGAGCTGGAAGGTGGGGACTTCGCGCTCTGATGAAAATGGGATGGCGCCGCGAGATCGGCGCCATTCCCTCGCATTCAGAATGCATTAGAAGCGCTGTTGTGGTCTTGGTCTTCATGATGTTGATGAGTGTCAGGCAAGGCAGTGAGCCAGTTCTCCCGCCGTTTCGCCCAGATTTCGTATGTCGGCTTGAGATCGGTTGGCGCCATGTCGAGGCTGCCCACGCGCAACTCGGCCTCTTCATCCGTCAGGTTGAACAGCCGCGCACCGCAGGCGAAGCAGAAGCTCCGGCCTTCATAGGTCGAGAAGTCGCCGGTGGATGAAAATGCGTGCCGCGGCCAGATGGCGAACATGACGAAGGCCGAACCGCTCTCGCGCCGGCAATCCGCGCAATGGCAAAGACCGACGCCAGAGGGCTCGCCGCGCACTTCATAATGTACGCGGCCGCAAAGGCATTGTCCGGTGCGGATTTTCATGCTGCGCCTCCATCGATCGAGCGTTAACGCTCGGGAAGGGCATTCGATCCCTGATAGGCAGGATCACCCGAAGCGGATGATTGCGACCTCGCCCTCGAGCGCGCCCTGATAGGCCGAGGCATGGGGTTCTTCGTCGGGGGCGCCCATCAGCGTGCCGATCTGGTCGAGGTCGGCTTCGGCGAAGCCTTCCTCGGTCAGCGCGTTGAGCGCCTCGCGCACCGCCGTGTCGTCGTCGGGGGCGCGGAGCATGACATGGATGTCGACGCCCTCGTTATCGTCCTCGGCATAGGCCTTGCCGATGATGATGAAGACGAATCCGCCTTTCGGCATGTTGTCGTTGACGGGATCTTCCATGATGGCGGCCTTCTGCGAGATGCTGGCGATTCTGGTGATGAATGCCACAAGGGGCACATTGTTCGATTCGGTGACGGGAATCACCTGTGCCGGGGTCGCGAAAATGCAGGTCTGTCCTGCAGCCATGGTATTCCGGGCGGCGATGGTGTATAGAATATGGCATATTTTCCTTCGCAGATGCAATATGAGAGAGGTATGGTTGCCCCGATGGGCCGGCGGGCAGCGCCGGATCGGCCATTTGCAGGCACTTGGCGGAAAAAACTCCCTGAAGGTCTTGACGAGGGTAGGTGAAACCTTTAGTACCCGCGCCATCAGAGCCGATGTGGGGCTGGCTGTTTCGGGATGACTCGTCCTGAACTTCGTCCCAAACAAGGTTCAACAAAGCACGTTGATACGAGATTGCTGCACGCATGATGCTCCCGCAAGCGGGGGAATCCTCTGCTTTTTCGGGTCATCTGCCTTTTGGCGGATCGATCCGGTTTTTGCGCATGAATGCTGAGTGCTTTGCCGGTGACGGCAGCAAGTGTGCCCCGAAAGGGTATGGAAAACAGAATTAAGGGGATGGTTACATGCCTACCGTAAACCAGCTGATCCGCAAGCCACGTCAGGCACAGGTCAAGCGCAACAAGGTTCCCGCACTGCAGGAAAACCCGCAGAAGCGTGGCGTATGCACCCGCGTTTATACGACGACCCCGAAGAAGCCGAACTCGGCGCTTCGTAAGGTTGCCAAGATCCGCCTGGTCAATGGCTTTGAAGTCATCGGCTACATTCCGGGTGAAGGTCATAACCTCCAGGAGCACTCCGTGGTCATGATCCGCGGCGGCCGCGTCAAGGACTTGCCGGGCGTTCGCTACCACATCATCCGCGGCGTTCTCGATACCCAGGGTGTCAAGAACCGCAAGCAGCGTCGTTCCAAGTACGGTGCGAAGCGTCCGAAGTAATTCGGGTCACTGAATTCGGGTGCTGCGCGAGGTTCTCCGCGTGGTGAGCATCCTTAGAGATCAAGAGACGAGATAAAATGTCCAGACGTCATAAAGCAGAAAAGCGCGAGATCAATCCGGACCCGAAGTTCGGCGATCTGATCGTCACCAAGTTCATGAACGCCATCATGTATGACGGCAAGAAGTCGGTTGCCGAAACCATCGTCTACGGTGCGTTCGATGCCGCCCAGGCGAAGTCGAAGGCAGAGCCGATCGGCCTCTTCCACACCGCGCTCGACAACATCGCGCCGCATGTCGAAGTCCGCTCGCGCCGCGTTGGTGGTGCGACCTACCAGGTTCCCGTCGATGTTCGTCCGGAGCGCCGTCAGGCTCTCGCGATCCGCTGGCTGATCATTGCTGCCCGCAAGCGCAACGAAACCACCATGGTTGAGCGTCTTTGCGGCGAAATCCTCGACGCTTCCAACAACCGTGGTTCGGCTGTCAAGAAGCGCGAAGATACGCACAAGATGGCTGAAGCCAACCGCGCGTTCTCGCATTATCGCTGGTAATCTCGAAAGAAAGGCAAGCTCCGATGGCTCGCGAATATAAGATCGAAGACTACCGCAATTTCGGTATCATGGCGCATATCGACGCCGGCAAGACCACGACGACCGAGCGCGTACTCTATTACACCGGCAAGTCCCACAAGATCGGCGAAGTCCATGACGGCGCCGCTACGATGGACTGGATGGAGCAGGAGCAGGAACGCGGCATCACGATCACGTCTGCTGCGACCACGACCTACTGGAAGGGCCGTGACGGCAAGACCCGCCGCTTCAACATCATCGACACCCCAGGACACGTCGACTTCACCATCGAAGTCGAGCGTTCGCTGCGCGTTCTCGACGGCGCCATCGCGCTTCTCGACGCCAATGCCGGTGTTGAGCCGCAGACGGAAACCGTCTGGCGCCAGGCCGACAAGTACAACGTCCCGCGGATGATCTTCTGCAACAAGATGGACAAGACCGGCGCCGATTTCTATCGCTCGGTCGAGATGATCAAGACCCGCCTCGGTGCCACCGCCGTCGTTTGCCAGCTGCCGATCGGCGCTGAAACCGAATTCAAGGGCGTCGTCGACCTGATCGAAATGAACGCTCTCGTCTGGCGCGATGAGCAGCTCGGCGCTCAGTGGGATGTCGTCGAAATTCCTGACGACCTCAAGGATGCCGCCGTCGAATGGCGCGAAAAGATGATCGAGCAGATCGTCGAAATCGATGAAGCCGCCACCGAAGCCTATCTCGAAGGCAACATGCCCGACAACGACCAGATCCGCGCGCTCATCCGTCGCGGCACGATCGACGTCAAGTTCTTCCCGATGTTCTGCGGCTCCGCCTTCAAGAACAAGGGCGTTCAACCGCTGCTCGACGCCGTCGTCGACTTCCTGCCGTCGCCAATGGATATTCCGGCGATCAAGGGTATCGACTTCAAGACCGAGCTGGAAATCGAGCGTCATGCCGATGACAGCGAGCCGCTTTCGATGCTGGCCTTCAAGATCATGAACGACCCGTTCGTCGGTTCGCTCACCTTCTGCCGCATCTATTCGGGCAAGCTCGAAAAGGGCACCTCGGTTCTCAACACGGTCAAGGACAAGCGCGAGCGCGTCGGCCGCATGCTGCAGATGCACTCGAATTCGCGTGAAGACATCGAAGAAGCCTTCTCGGGCGACATCGTCGCTCTCGCCGGTCTCAAGGATGCCACCACCGGTGACACGCTCTGCGATCCGCTGAAGCCCGTTATTCTCGAGCGCATGGAATTCCCCGAGCCGGTCATCCAGATCGCCATCGAGCCGAAGTCCAAGGGCGACCAGGAAAAGATGGGCCTAGCGCTCAACCGCCTGGCTGCCGAAGATCCTTCGTTCCGCGTCAAGACCGACGAGGAATCCGGCCAGACGATCATCGCAGGCATGGGTGAACTTCACCTCGACATCCTTGTCGACCGCATGCGTCGCGAGTTCAAGGTCGAAGCCACTGTCGGCGAGCCTCAGGTTGCCTATCGCGAAACGATCACGCGCGAGCATACCGAAGACTACACCCACAAGAAGCAGTCCGGTGGTACCGGCCAGTTCGCCCGCGTCAAGCTTGTTTTCAAGCCGAATCCCGATGGCGACGACTTCAAGTTCGAGTCCAAGATTGTTGGCGGTGCGGTGCCGAAGGAATATATCCCGGGCGTTGAAAAGGGTATCGCAAGCGTTCTGACCTCCGGTCCGCTCGCAGGCTTCCCGATGCTCGGTGTCATGGCGACACTGATCGACGGCGCCTACCATGATGTCGACTCCTCGGTTCTGGCATTCGAAATCGCCTCCCGCGCCTGCTTCCGTGAAGCAGCCAAGAAGGCCGGTGCCCAGCTGCTCGAGCCGATCATGAAGGTCGAAGTCGTGACGCCTGAGGATTATGTCGGTGACTGCATCGGCGACCTCAATGCCCGTCGCGGCCAGATCCAGGGCCAGGAAGCCAGAGGCGTTTCGGTCGTTCTCAATGCGTTTGTGCCACTGGCCAACATGTTCAAGTATGTGGACAAGTTGCGCTCGATGTCGCAGGGCCGTGCCCAGTACACGATGTCCTTCGATCACTACGCGCCGGTCCCGTCGAACGTGGCCCAGGAAATCCAGGCAAAGTATTCCGGTCAGCGTTGATCGGAATACAAATCGTCAGATTGAGTTTACGGCCGACAGGCCAAGGAATGGAGAGCCGAAATGGCAAAGAGCAAATTCGAGCGGAACAAGCCGCATGTGAACATTGGCACGATTGGTCACGTTGACCATGGCAAGACGTCTCTGACGGCTGCGATCACCAAGTATTTCGGTGAATACAAGGCTTACGACCAGATCGACGCCGCGCCTGAAGAGAAGGCCCGTGGCATCACGATCTCGACCGCTCACGTCGAATACGAGACGCCGGCCCGCCACTATGCCCATGTCGACTGCCCCGGCCACGCCGACTATGTCAAGAACATGATCACCGGTGCCGCACAGATGGACGGCGCGATCCTGGTGTGCTCGGCCGCCGACGGCCCGATGCCGCAGACCCGCGAGCACATCCTGCTCGCCCGTCAGGTCGGCGTTCCCGCGATCGTCGTGTTCCTCAACAAGGTCGACCAGGTCGATGACGCCGAGCTGCTCGAGCTTGTCGAGCTGGAAGTGCGCGAACTTCTGTCGTCCTACGACTTCCCGGGCGATGAAATCCCGATCGTCAAGGGTTCGGCTCTCGCCGCGCTTGAAGATTCCGACAAGAAGATCGGCGAAGACGCGATCCGCGAACTGATGGCCGCTGTCGACGCCTACATCCCGACGCCGGAGCGTCCGATCAACCTGCCGTTCCTGCTGCCGATCGAAGACGTGTTCTCGATCTCGGGCCGTGGTACGGTGGTGACCGGCCGCGTCGAGCGTGGCATCGTCAAGGTTGGCGAGGAAGTCGAGATCGTCGGCATCCGTCCGACCACCAAGACGACGGTGACCGGCGTTGAAATGTTCCGCAAGCTGCTCGACCAGGGCCAGGCCGGCGACAACATCGGCGCGCTGATCCGCGGCGTCACCCGTGACGGCGTCGAGCGTGGCCAGATTCTCTGCAAGCCGGGTTCGGTCAAGCCGCACAAGAAGTTCATGGCCGAAGCCTACATCCTGACCAAGGAAGAAGGCGGCCGTCATACGCCGTTCTTCACCAACTACCGTCCGCAGTTCTACTTCCGCACGACGGACGTGACGGGCATCGTAACCCTGCCGGAAGGCACCGAGATGGTCATGCCTGGCGACAATGTGACGGTTTCGGTCGAACTGATCGTTCCGATCGCGATGGAAGAAAAGCTGCGCTTCGCGATCCGCGAAGGCGGCCGCACCGTCGGCGCCGGCATCGTCGCATCCATCGTCGAGTAATCGGCGGGTTGAACATCAAGGGCAGGGGCCTTGTGCCCCGCCCGGTTGTTTGAAAACAAGAACAAGAAATGTCCGCAAGGACATGACCAGCAAGGACTAGTCGAATGAACGGCCAGAATATCCGCATCCGCCTGAAGGCGTTTGATCACCGGATCCTCGATGCCTCGACGCGCGAAATCGTTTCGACGGCCAAGCGCACCGGTGCGCAGGTCCGCGGCCCGATACCGCTGCCGACCCGTATCGAGCGTTTCACCGTCAACCGCTCGCCGCATGTGGACAAGAAGAGCCGCGAACAGTTCGAGATGCGCACCCATAAGCGCCTGCTCGACATCGTCGATCCGACCCCGCAGACGGTCGATGCTCTGATGAAGCTCGATCTTGCCGCCGGCGTCGACGTCGAAATCAAGCTCTGAGACTTCAGGGTCTGGATCTGGCGCAAGCCAAATAACAAGGAAGGTACGTGGCTCCAAGGTCGTCAAGACCCAAGCCAACGGCTTCTAAAACGGGAAACCGGAAGACCGAGATGGTCCAACGGAATCCTTAAACAAGAGGCATGAGGGAGCTTTGCTCCGTCAGGAACTCTCAAGAGGACGAACCAATGCGTTCAGGTGTAATTGCACAGAAAGTGGGAATGACCCGCATCTATACAGATGCAGGCGAGCATGTTCCCGTGACGGTTTTGCGCATGGAAAGCTGCCAGGTGGTAGCCCAGCGCACTGAAGAGAAGAACGGCTACACTGCTGTTCAGCTCGGCGCCGGCGTTGCCAAGGTCAAGAATGTCTCGAAGGCTTCGCGCGGTACTTTCGCGCTTGCCCAGGTCGAGCCCAAGGCCAAGCTTGCCGAATTCCGAGTTTCCGCCGACAACATGCTCGATGTCGGAACCGAGATTGCCGCCAGCCACTTCATCGCAGGCCAGTTGGTCGATGTGACCGGTACCTCGATCGGTAAGGGTTTTGCCGGTGCCATGAAGCGCCACAACTTCGCTGGTCTTCGTGCAACGCACGGCGTATCGGTGTCGCACCGTTCGCATGGTTCGACGGGTAACCGTCAGGATCCGGGCAAGGTCTTCAAGAACAAGAAGATGGCCGGCCATATGGGCCAGACGCGCGTGACCACGCAGAACCTCGAAATCGTCTCCACCGACGACGATCGCGGTCTCATCCTGGTTCGCGGCGCGGTCCCGGGCTCGAAGGGCTCCTGGATCATCGTTCGTGACGCCATCAAGGCGGGTATCCCGGCTGACGCTCCGCGTCCGGCTGGCGTCCGCGCAGCCAAGTAAGGGAGACCGCCAAGATGGATCTCAATGTAAGAACACTTGATGGCAAGGATGCCGGCAAAGTCTCCGTCTCGGACCAGATCTTCGGTCTCGATCCGCGCGAAGACATCATCGCCCGCATGATCCGCTATCAGCTCGCCAAGAAGCAGCAGGGTTCGCACCAGACCAAGACTCGCGCCGAAATCTCGCGCACCGGCAAGAAGATGTACAAGCAGAAGGGTACGGGCCGCGCTCGTCACCATTCCGCTCGCGCACCTCAGTTCCGTGGCGGTGGTCGTGCCCATGGTCCGGTTGTCCGCAGCCACGCCCATGACCTGCCGAAGAAGATCCGCGCTCTCGCACTTCGCCACGCCCTCTCGGCAAAGCTGAAGTCGGAAGATGTGATCATCATCGACAACCTGGTGGCAACCGAAGCCAAGACCAAGATCCTGGTCGGTGCTTTCGAAGGTCTCGGCCTGACCAACGCCCTGTTCATCGGCGGTGCCGAACTGGACGCGAACTTCAAGCTCGCTGCCCAGAACATCCCCAACATCGACGTACTGCCGGTTCAGGGCATCAACGTCTACGACATCCTGCGCCGCAAGAAGCTCGTGCTTTCCAAGGCTGCCGTTGAAGCTCTGGAGGAGCGGTTCAAATGACTGATCTTCGCCACTATGATGTGATCCGCACCCCGGCTATCACCGAAAAGTCTACCTTCGTTTCTGAATTCAACCAGGTTGTCTTCAACGTTGCCAAGGACGCTTCGAAGCCGGAAATCAAGGCAGCTGTCGAAGCCCTCTTCGGCGTCAAGGTCAAGGCCGTGAACACGCTCGTCCGCAAGGGCAAGACCAAGCGCTTCAAGGCCACGATCGGCAAGCAGCAGGACGTCAAGAAGGCCGTCGTCACCCTGGTCGAAGGCCAGACGCTCGACGTGACCACCGGTCTCTGAGGATAGAACAATGGCATTGAAAACATTCAACCCGGTTACGCCGAGCCTGCGCCAGCTGGTCATCGTCGACCGCTCCGGCCTGCACAAGGGCAAGCCCGTCAAGTCCTTGACGGAAGGTCTGTCCTCCAAGGGCGGCCGCAACAATCAGGGCCGCGTCACCGCCCGCTACCAGGGCGGTGGTCACAAGAAGTCCTACCGCATGGTGGACTTCAAGCGCCGCAAGTTCGACATCGAAGCGACTGTCGTGCATCTGGAATACGATCCGAACCGGACCGCATTCATCGCGCTCATCAAGTACGACGATGGCGAGCTCAGCTACATCCTGGCTCCGCAGCGTCTTGCTGCCGGCGACAAGGTGATCGCTTCCGACAAGGGCACCGACGTGAAGCCCGGCAACACCATGCCGCTTCAGTTCATCCCGGTCGGCTCGATCATCCACAATGTCGAGATGAAGCCGGGCAAGGGTGGCCAGATGGCCCGTTCGGCAGGCACCTATGTCCAGCTGGTCGGTCGTGACCAGGGCATGGCGATCCTGCGCCTGACCTCCGGTGAACAGCGCCTCGTTCCGGGCTCCTGCCTGGCGACGATCGGTGCGGTTTCGAATGCCGACCACATCAACACCAATGATGGCAAGGCCGGTCGTTCGATCTGGAAGGGCAAGCGTCCGCATGTTCGCGGTGTCGCGATGAACCCGGTCGACCATCCGCACGGCGGTGGTGAAGGCCGCACCTCAGGTGGTCGCCATCCGGTGACTCCGTGGGGCAAGCCCACCAAGGGCAAGCGCACCCGGTCTAACAAGCAGACCAACAAGTTCATCATGCGCTCGCGGCATCAGCGTTAATTGAGAGGAAGTCAAAATGGCTCGTTCAGTATGGAAAGGACCGTTTGTCGACGGATATCTTCTCAAGAAGGCTGAGAAGGTACGCGCAGGCGGCCGCAATGAAGTGATCAAGATGTGGAGCCGTCGCTCCACCATTCTTCCGCAGTTCGTCGGTCTCACGTTCGGCGTCTACAACGGCAACAAGCATGTTCCCGTGTCGGTCTCGGAAGAAATGGTCGGACACAAGTTCGGCGAATTCTCCCCGACCCGGACCTATTACGGTCACGGCGCGGACAAGAAGGCAAAGAGGAAGTAATCATGGGCAAGGCTAAGACAGAACGCCGGCTCAAGGACAACGAGGCGCAGGCAATTGCGCGCACGATCCGCGTGAGCCCCCAGAAGCTCAACCTGGTTGCAGCGATGATCCGCGGCAAGAAGGTCGAGCGCGCGCTTGCCGAGCTGGAATTCTCCCGCAAGCGTATCGCCGGAACCGTCCGCAAGACGCTCGAATCGGCAATCGCGAACGCCGAGAACAACCATGACCTCGACGTCGACGCACTCGTCGTCGCCGAGGCCTATGTCGGCAAGTCGATCGTCATGAAGCGTTTCCACGCTCGCGGCCGTGGCCGTGCATCGCGTGTTGAAAAGCCGTTCTCGCACCTTACGATCGTCGTTCGTGAAGTTGCCGAAAAAGGGGAGGCCGCATAATGGGTCAGAAAATCAATCCAATCGGTTTTCGCCTCGGCATCAACCGTACATGGGACAGCCGCTGGTTCGCCGACAACGCCGAATACGGCCAGCTCCTGCATGAAGACATCGCCATCCGCAAGATGCTGATGGACGAGCTCAAGCAGGCCGGCATCGCCAAGGTGGTCATCGAGCGTCCGCACAAGAAGTGCCGCGTCACGATCCACTCGGCTCGTCCGGGCCTGATCATCGGCAAGAAGGGCGCCGACATCGAGAAGCTTCGCAAGAAGGTTTCGGAGATGACGAAGTCCGAGACGCATCTCAACATCGTTGAAGTGCGCAAGCCGGAAATCGACTCGACGCTCGTTGCACAGGGCATTGCCCAGCAGCTCGAACGCCGCGTTGCCTTCCGCCGCGCCATGAAGCGCGCCGTTCAGTCCGCCATGCGTCTGGGTGCCGAAGGCATCAAGATCACCTGCGGCGGCCGTCTCGGCGGTGCTGAAATCGCTCGTACCGAATGGTATCGCGAAGGCCGCGTTCCGCTTCACACGCTGCGCGCCGACATCGACTTCGGCGTCGCTGAAGCACACACCGCTTTCGGCGTGTGCGGCATCAAGGTCTGGATCTTCAAGGGCGAAATCCTCGAGCATGATCCGATGGCCTCCGAGCGCCGTGCGATCGAAGGTGACAACCAGGGCGGCAACACCAACCGTCGCCGTGAAAACGCCTGATAGCGCGACACGCAGACTTCGGAGAATTAAGAAATGTTGCAGCCAAAGAAAACGAAGTTCCGCAAGCAGTTCAAGGGCCGCATCCATGGTGTTGCCAAGGGTGGTTTTGACCTGACTTTCGGTGAATATGGGCTCAAGGCCCAGGAACCCAACCGGGTTAACGCCCGCGAGATCGAAGCGGCACGCCGCGCGATCACCCGTCACATGAAGCGTGCCGGCCGCGTCTGGATCCGAGTGTTCCCGGACGTTCCGGTAACCAAGAAGCCGACCGAAGTCCGCATGGGCAAGGGTAAGGGCTCCGTGGAATATTGGGCATGCAAGGTCAAGCCCGGCCGTGTCATGTTCGAAATCGACGGTGTGAGCGAGGAACTTGCGCGCGAAGCCCTTCGTCTTGGCTCGGCCAAGCTTTCGGTCAAGACGCGCTTTGTCCAGCGCATTGCCGAATAAGGAGTGATTTGACATGAAAGCCGCCGACGTTCGCGCATTGAGCGAAGACCAGATGAAGGACGAGCTCGCCAAGCTCAAGAAGGAGCAGTTCAACCTGCGCTTCCAGAAGGCGACCGGCCAGCTGGAGAAGACCGCACGTTTCGATGAGATTCGTAAGGACATTGCCCGCATTAAAACCGTCGCCCGCCAGAAGGCGGCCGGCGCCAAGGCTTGAAGGATATAAGAAATGCCGAAACGCATTCTGCAGGGCACTGTCGTCAGCGACAAGAATGACAAGACCGTCGTGGTCCGCGTCGAACGTCGCTTCGCCCATCCCTTGCTTCAGAAGACGGTCCGCCGTTCCAAGAAGTACAAGGCACATGACGAATTGAATGCCGTGAAGACCGGCGATGTCGTTTCCATCGAGGAATGCGCGCCGATCTCCAAGGACAAGCGTTGGAAGGTTGTGAGCACTCACAGCTAAGATCTGGCGCTATCCCTGGCAAGAGCTGCTCGCCCGGAAAATCATCCGGGCGTGAACTCTTTTTCGGGATAGGGCTTGATTTTGGGCGAGTTTTGTATAAGACCCGCCCATTCCATTGAAAATTGGACTGACAAGCCGGACCAGGGGTCAGGGCGTTCAGACGCTCTGTCCAACCAGCCGGTCATAACAAGAAGGCGACCTGACATGATTCAGATGCAAACAAACCTCGACGTTGCCGATAATTCCGGCGCGCGTCGTGTCATGTGCATCAAGGTGCTGGGCGGCTCCAAGCGTAAATACGCGTCGATCGGCGATGTCATCGTCGTTTCGATCAAGGAAGCCATCCCGCGCGGCCGTGTGAAGAAGGGCGACGTGATGAAGGCCGTGGTGGTTCGCACCGCCAAGGACATCCGCCGGCCGGACGGAAGCGTCATCCGCTTCGACAGCAACGCAGCCGTTCTCATCGACAACAAGAAAGAGCCGATCGGCACCCGTATCTTCGGACCGGTTCCGCGCGAACTTCGCGCCAAGAACCACATGAAGATCATCTCGCTGGCTCCAGAAGTTTTGTAATCGAGAGGAACGACTGAGATGCAAAAGATTCGCAAGGGCGACAAGGTCGTCATTCTTACTGGCAAGGACAAGGGCCGTTCGGGCGAAGTCCTCCAGGTCATACCCAAGGAAGACCGTGCGGTCGTCCGTGGCATCAATCTGGTGAAGCGCCATCAGCGCCAGTCCGCTTCGCAGGAAGCCGGCATCATCACCAAGGAAGCCCCGATCCACCTGTCCAATCTCGCGATCGCCGACCCCAAGGACGGCAAGCCGACCCGCGTCGGTTTCAAGATCGACGGCGACAAGAAGGTTCGCGTGGCAAAGCGTTCGGGAGCGACGATCGATGGCTAAGGATAGTTACGAGCCGCGGCTCAAGAAGGAATACAACGACCGTATCCGTCAGGCGATGCAGGAGGCTTTCTCCTACTCAAACGTCATGATGATCCCGCGCGTCGACAAGATCGTGATCAACATGGGCGTGGGCGAGGCGACTGCCGACTCCAAGAAGCCTACCGTTGCCGCAGCCGACCTTGCTGCGATTGCCGGCCAGAAGCCTGTAATCACCAAGGCACGCAATTCAATCGCTGGCTTCAAAGTCCGCGAGTTTATGCCGATCGGCGCGAAGGTTACCCTGCGCGGCATCCGCATGTATGAATTCATGGACCGTCTGATCAACATCGCGCTTCCGCGCGTTCGAGACTTCCGCGGCCTGAATCCGAAGAGCTTTGATGGCCGTGGCAATTTCGCCATGGGTGTCAAGGAGCACATCGTGTTCCCGGAAATCAACTACGACAAGGTTGATCAGATGTGGGGCATGGACATTATCGTTTGCACGACGGCCAAGACCGACGACGAAGCGCGGACTCTTCTAAAAGAGTTCAACTTCCCGTTCCGTGCCTGACCGTAACGACGAGCGTAGAAAAGGAACTATCAAATGGCGAAAACGAGCGCAGTTGAGAAAAACAAGCGCCGCCGTGCATTGGTTGCCCAGCAGGCTAACAAGCGTGCCAAGCTCAAGGCAATCATCTCGAGCCGCGATCTTCCGATCGAAGACCGGTTCAAGGCTACTCTGAAACTGGCTGAAATGCCGCGCAATGGCTCCAAGACCCGCATTCGCAATCGTTGCGAAATCACCGGCCGTCCGCGTGCATATTACCGGAAGCTCAAAATGTCGCGTATCGCTCTGCGCCAACTCGGCAATTTTGGACAGATCCCCGGCATTGTGAAGTCAAGCTGGTAAGGAGAGCAACCCATGTCCATGACTGATCCATTGGGTGATATGCTCACCCGCATCCGCAACGGTGTCGCCCGCCGCAAGTCGTCTGTTTCGACTCCGGCTTCGAACCTGCGTGCCCGCGTCCTCGACGTGCTGCAGTCCGAGGGCTACATCCGCGGATATTCGAAGGTCGATTTCGAGAACGGCAAGTCCGAGCTCAACATCGAGCTGAAATACTACGAAGGCGCACCGGTGATCCGCAAGATCGACCGCGTGTCCAAGCCGGGCCGCCGGGTCTATGTCTCGGTCAAGTCCATTCCGCAGGTCGCGAACGGTCTCGGCATCACCATCCTTTCGACTCCGAAGGGTGTGATGGCCGATCACCAGGCTCGCGAACAGAACGTTGGTGGCGAACTGCTCTGCTCGATCTTCTGATCCAGCAAAGTCGGTTTCGCATAGCGAACAGACAGGAAGAAATATGTCTCGTATCGGTAAAAAGCCCGTTCAGGTTCCTGCCGGCGTGACGGCGTCCATCACTGGACAGACCGTGACCATGAAGGGTCCCAAGGGCGAACTCAAGTATGTCGTCAACGACGAAGTGCTCATCAAGCTCGAAGACAACACCGTCGCCGTAACTCCGGCGAACGATTCCAAGGACGCCCGCGCCAAGTGGGGCATGTCCCGCACCATGATCGAGAATCTCGTCAAGGGTGTGAAGGATGGTTTCGAGAAGAAGCTGGAAATCAACGGCGTCGGTTATCGCGCCGCCATGAACGGCAAGAACCTGCAGCTCCAGCTCGGCTTCTCGCACGATGTGGTCTACCAGCCGCCGGAAGGCATCAGCATTGTCTGCCCGAAGCCGACCGAAATCACGGTTACCGGCATCGACAAGCAGGTCGTCGGCCAGGTGGCAGCGGAGATCCGCGAATATCGCGGCCCCGAGCCCTACAAGGGCAAGGGTGTGAAATACGCCGGTGAGCGTATTATCCGCAAGGAAGGCAAGAAGAAGTAAGGAAGCGGAAAAATGGCTAGCACAAAAGAATCCCAGGTGCGCCGCGCGAGCCGCGTCCGCCGTCAGATCAAGGCGGTCGCCAATGGCCGTCCGCGTCTGAGCGTTCATCGTTCTTCCAAGAACATCTACGCCCAGATCATCGATGACGTTGCGGGCAAGACCCTTGCTTCGGCTTCCACCCTCGATGGCGACCTCAAGAGCCTGAAGACCGGCGCCGACACCGCAGCAGCTGCTGCCGTTGGCAAGCTGGTTGCAGAACGTGCCGTCAAGGCCGGCGTGAAGGAAGTGGTCTTCGACCGCGGCGCCTTCATCTATCACGGCCGCGTCAAGGCGCTCGCCGATGCAGCCCGCGAAGGCGGTCTGAGCTTCTGATTTGTCGGCCCGGAGCGATCCGGGCCTTCACTCCCCCGAGGCGGGAAGCCTCACTCACCGGACCCTGATCGCCCTAACTGGAGCGTCCCGGGTCTATTTTGTATGCCGATTGCACCCGGAAAAGAAAAAGGAAAAGGACAATGGCACAAGAAAAGAGGCGGGATGACCGCCAGAACCGCGAAGAGCGCGACAGCGAGTTTGTCGACAAGCTCGTCGCGATCAACCGCGTCGCGAAGGTCGTCAAGGGCGGCCGTCGTTTCGGTTTCGCAGCGCTCGTCGTCGTTGGTGACCAGAAGGGCCGCGTCGGCTTCGGCCACGGCAAGGCTCGTGAAGTGCCGGAAGCGATCCGCAAGGCGACTGAAGCCGCCAAGCGCGACCTGATCTTCGTACCGCTGCGCGATGGCCGTACGCTGCATCATGACGTCAATGGCCGTCATGGCGCCGGCAAGGTTCTGCTTCGTTCGGCCCAGGCCGGTACCGGTATCATCGCCGGTGGCCCGATGCGCGCCGTCTTCGAAACGCTCGGCGTCCATGACGTCGTTGCCAAGTCGACCGGTTCGTCCAACCCCTACAACATGGTTCGCGCGACGTTCGACGCTCTCAAGAACCAGGTTCACCCGAAGGACATCGCAGCTCAGCGCGGCATCAAGTATGCAACGCTTCAGACGCGCCGCTCCCAGGCGACCGGCGGCGCAGTTGCCGCTGTCGAAGAATAAGGAGACGGATCATGGCCAAGAAGGCAGAAACCAAGAAGACCACCGTCACCGTTGAGCAGATCGGTTCGCCGATTCGCCGTCCGGCCCGCCAGGAACAGACCCTGATCGGCCTCGGCCTCAACAAGATGCACCGCGTCCGTACGCTCGAAGACACGCCGTCCGTGCGTGGCATGATCGCCAAGGTCAGCCACCTGGTTCGCGTTGTCGACGACAAGTGAGCCGGGAGAGACGATCATGAAACTGAATGAAATCACCGACAATGAAGGCGCCCTCAAGCGTCGCAAGCGCGTGGGCCGCGGTATCGGCTCGGGCACCGGCAAGACCGGCGGTCGCGGCGTGAAGGGTCAGAAGGCCCGTTCCGGCGTTGCCATCAACGGTTTTGAAGGCGGCCAGATGCCAATCTACCGCCGTCTGCCGAAGCGTGGCTTCAATAACATCTTCAAGTCCGACTTCGTCGTCGTGTCGCTCGGCCGCATCCAGGCCGCGATCGATGCCAAGAAGCTCGACGGCAAGAAGACCGTTGACGCGGCCGCCCTCAAGGCTGCCGGCGTGATCCGTCGCGAAAAGGACGGTATCCGCATCATGTCCGATGGCGAGATCAAGGCCAAGGTCGCGATCGAAGCCATGGGTGCTTCCAAGGCTGCGGTCGAGAAAATCGAGAAGGCCGGCGGCTCCATAAAGCTGTTGGCGCCGGTTGCTGAAGCCGCTTCCGAATAAGCTGACAAATTGACGCCCGGTGCTTCACACCGGGCGTTTTCTCTCCTATATGAGAGCCTCACATCCGGCAGTCCGCGCACTTCTGCGGCGGCTGGCGGAGAATGCGAAACCTGATTGTGAGGCCGGCGAATTTTCCTTGCTGCCCGCTTTTGGTTTTCTTTGACAATTCAGACCTGCCACTCCGGATGACGCCGATCTCCGTCCCGGTTTCGGTTTTGCGGAGAAATTCATGGCTTCTGCAGCGGAACAACTAGCTTCCAACCTGAGCTTTTCGACCTTTTCAAAGGCTGAGGACCTCAAGAAGCGTCTTCTGTTCACCCTTGGCGCGCTTCTCGTCTATCGCCTCGGCACCTATATTCCGCTTCCCGGCATCGATCCGGCCGCATTCGCCAATGCGTTCAAGACGCAGTCCAGCGGCATTCTCGGCATCTTCAACATGTTCTCCGGCGGTGCCGTCGAGCGCATGGCGATCTTCGCACTCGGAATCATGCCCTATATCTCCGCGTCTATCATCGTTCAGCTGATGACCTCGGTCATTCCGGCGCTCGAGCAGCTCAAGAAAGAGGGCGAGCAGGGCCGCAAGATGATCAACCAGTACACCCGCTACGGCACGGTGATCCTGGGCGCGCTGCAGGCCTATGGCATCGCGGTCTCGATGGAATCGGGGCAGGGGATCGTCATGGATCCCGGCTGGTTTTTCCGCATTTCGACCGTCGTGACACTTCTCGGCGGCACGATGTTTCTGATGTGGCTCGGTGAGCAGATCACCTCGCGCGGTATCGGTAACGGTATCTCGCTGATCATCTTCGCGGGTATCGTCGCGGCACTCCCGAGCGCTCTTGCCGGTACTCTCGAACTGGGCCGCACCGGTGCGCTTTCGACGGCTATCATCGTTGTGGTGATCCTCGTTGCCATCGCGGCAATCGCGATGATCGTGTTCTTCGAGCGCGCCCAGCGACGGCTCCTGATCCAGTATCCGAAGCGACAGGTCGGCAACCGGATGTTCCAGGGCGACACGTCGCATCTGCCGCTGAAGCTCAACACTTCAGGCGTCATCCCGGCCATCTTCGCATCGTCGCTGTTGCTCTTGCCCGCCACGCTAGCTGGCTTCTCAGGCAGCCAGGGCACGTTGCCGGATTGGGCGACCGCGATCGTGGCAGCCCTTGGCCATGGCCAGCCGCTCTACATGCTGGCCTATGCGGGCCTGATCGGCTTCTTCGCCTTTTTCTACACGGCGATCGTCTTCAATCCGAAGGACACCGCCGATAACCTCAAGAAGCAAGGCGGCTTCATCCCCGGCATCCGTCCGGGTGAGCGGACCGCGGAATATATCGATTATGTGCTGACCCGTATCACGGTGGTCGGTGCGCTCTACCTGATTTTCGTCTGCATCCTGCCGGAGATCCTGATTGCCCAGACCGGTGTGCCGTTCTACCTTGGTGGCACGTCGCTTTTGATTGTTGTCAGCGTCACCCTTGATACTGTAGCACAGATCCAGGGACATCTGATCGCCACGCAATATGAGGGGCTCATCAAGAAGTCGAAACTCCGGGGAGGTAAGAGGGGATAATGCGGTTAATCTTGTTGGGGCCGCCGGGCGCGGGGAAGGGCACCCAGGCGCAGCGGATCGTGGAGAAGCATGGCATTCCGCAACTTTCGACTGGTGACATGCTGCGTGCAGCAGTGACCGCCGGCACTGATGTCGGCAAGCGCGCCAAGGCGGTGATGGATGCCGGAAATCTCGTATCCGACGAGATCGTCAATGCCATCGTCTCCGAGCGAATCGACCAGCCAGATTGCAAGGACGGCTTCATCCTCGATGGTTACCCGCGTACCCTCGTCCAGGCCGATGCCGTCGAAGCGATGCTCGCCACCAAGGGCACCAAGCTCGATGTGGTGATCGAGGTTCAGGTCGATGACGCGGTCCTCGTCGATCGCATTTCCGGTCGCTACACATGCGCCAATTGTGGGGCCGGCTACCATGACCGGCTGCACAAGCCGAAGGTGGACGGTGTCTGCGACAAATGCGGTTCGACCAGCTTCAAGCGCCGTGCCGACGACAATGCAGAGACGGTGGCGACACGGCTGCAGGACTATTACAAGAAGACTTCGCCCCTGATCGGCTACTATCACGCCAAGGGTCTCCTGAAATCGGTTGACGGCATGGCCGATATGGATGAAGTAACCGCATCGATCGAGGCGATTCTCGCCAAGGTCTGATATCCAAGAATCTTTTAGCGGCGTGTTGCTTTTTCCAGGCGATTCCGCTATTGACGCGCCAACTCGCGAAATACTCGTCGATCGGCGCGGCTTTCCCTTTGAGAATCGGGAAGTCCGGTACGGTCGTTTTTGACGTGAAAGCGAACCGCTGTTTTAAAACTTGTGACTGGCCAAACCAGTCGCGCAACGAAGAAAAGCCGATTGCCGGATGGCAACCGGATTGTGAAGGAGAACAGGCGTGGCCCGTATAGCTGGCGTCAACATCCCGACTCAGAAGCGTGTTGTCATCGCTCTGACTTATATCCACGGGATCGGTCCGAAATTCGCTCAGGAAATCGTCGAGAAGGTCGGCATCCCGGCTGAACGCCGCGTGCATCAGCTCACCGACGCCGAAGTTCTTGCTGTCCGCGAAGCCATCGACCGCGACTATCAGGTGGAAGGCGATCTTCGCCGCGAAACCTCGATGAACATCAAGCGTCTGATGGACCTCGGCTGCTACCGCGGCCTGCGTCATCGCCGCTCGCTGCCCGTTCGCGGCCAGCGCACGCACACCAATGCCCGCACCCGCAAGGGTCCGGCAAAGGCGATTGCCGGCAAGAAGAAGTAATTTCGTCAATAGACGGAAGACGAAAGAGGCTGGTGCTTCCGCACGAGCCTCTTTTGCCAGTTTCAGAGGCCTCGGCCTCTGATCGCATGCGGTCCCTCCCGAGGGACCGGGACGACAGGGTAGGGACGTCAATCCTTTCCCGGTGTAGCCGCTGGCATTACGGCGGTGAAGAGATCAATGAAAGGAAAGCATATGGCCAAGGAAGCCACACGCGTCCGCCGTCGCGAACGCAAGAATATTTCGTCGGGTGTCGCTCACGTCAACTCGACCTTCAACAACACGATGATCACCATCACCGATGCACAGGGCAATGCGATCGCCTGGTCGTCGGCTGGCGCCAAGGGCTTCAAGGGCTCGCGCAAGTCGACCCCGTTCGCCGCCCAGGTCGCTGCCGAAGATTGCGCCAAGAAGGCTCAGGAACACGGCATGAAGTCGCTGGAAGTGGAAGTCTGCGGTCCGGGTTCGGGTCGTGAGTCCGCTCTTCGCGCGCTCCAGGCTGCCGGTTTCATGATCACCTCGATCCGCGATGTGACCCCGATTCCGCACAATGGCTGCCGCCCGCGCAAGAAGCGCCGCGTCTGATCATATCCGCGCCGCCGGCTTCGGCCGGTGTCCTCGATGTCGATTGCCACGATTGGATGGTGGCACGAATGGAAGGTAACTACACATGATTCAGAAGAACTGGCAGGAACTCATCAAGCCGAACAAGGTCGAGTTTTCGTCTTCGAGCCGCATCAAGGCTGTCCTTGTTGCCGAGCCGCTCGAGCGTGGATTTGGCCTCACCCTCGGCAATGCGCTCCGCCGTATCCTGCTCTCCTCGCTCCGCGGTGCGGCTGTGACGGCAGTGCAGATCGACGGCGTGCTGCACGAATTCTCCTCCATCCCCGGCGTTCGGGAAGATGTGACGGACATCGTGCTCAACATCAAGGAAATCGCCATCAAGATGGATGGCGACGATCCCAAGCGCATGGTCGTGCGCAAGCAGGGTCCGGGTCAGGTGACCGCAGGCGACATTCAGACCGTCGGCGACATCGAGATCCTCAACCCGAACCACGTGATCTGCACGCTCGACGAGGGCGCCGAGATCCGCATGGAATTCACCGTTGCCAATGGCAAGGGCTACGTTCCTGCTGATCGCAATCGCTCCGAAGACGCGCCGATCGGCCTCATCCCGGTCGACAGCCTGTTCTCGCCGGTCAAGAAAGTGTCCTACAAGGTGGAAAACACCCGTGAAGGCCAGGTTCTCGACTACGACAAGCTGACCATGACCATCGAGACCGACGGTTCCGTCACGGGCGAAGATGCCGTTGCTTTCGCCGCCCGCATTCTTCAGGACCAGCTGTCCGTGTTCGTCAACTTCGACGAACCGCAGAAGGAAGCCGAAGAGGAAGCCATCACCGAACTCGCCTTCAACCCGGCGCTGCTCAAGAAGGTGGACGAACTCGAGCTTTCCGTGCGTTCGGCCAACTGCCTCAAGAACGACAACATCGTCTATATCGGCGACCTCATTCAGAAGACCGAAGCCGAAATGCTTCGCACTCCGAATTTCGGCCGCAAGTCGCTCAACGAGATCAAGGAAGTTCTCGCGTCCATGGGCCTCCATCTTGGTATGGAAGTTCCCGCCTGGCCGCCCGAGAACATCGAAGAACTCGCCAAGCGCTACGAAGACCAATATTAAGAACAGAAAAGGCAGGTTCCACTTGCCTTTCCCCGTCAAACAGCAGGTTTTTATCTGCATGTGCCAGGAAACGGCAGGCCCAACAAAAACTAGGGTAACCTGCGATTAAAGGAGAATAGCAATGCGCCATGGTATGGTCGGCCGCAAGCTCAACAGAACCGCAAGCCATCGCAAGGCGATGTTTGCAAATATGGCAGCCTCGCTCATCGAACATGAGCAGATTGTCACCACCTTGCCGAAGGCAAAGGAAATCCGTCCGATCGTCGAAAAGCTCGTGACGCTCGGCAAGAAGGGCAGCCTTCATGCCCGCCGCCAGGCGATCTCGCAGATCGGCTCCGCCGAGCTGGTCGCCAAGCTGTTCTCGGCAATCGCACCGCGCTATGTGAACCGCAATGGCGGCTACATCCGCATCATGAAGGCCGGCTTCCGCCATGGCGACAACGCCCCGCTCGCAGTCGTCGAATTCGTCGACCGCGACGTCTCGGCCAAGGGTGCGGCTGACCACGCGCGCGTCGAAGCCGAGAAGGCCGCCGAAGCCGCTTGATCCATCAGGATCGCATGAATTGAAGGAGCCGGGCGATGAGCCCGGCTTTTTTGCGTTGTGTCGGGACGGATCAATGCCTAGATTCCGTAGATGATCGAGACACAGCGCCTTCTCCTCCGCGAACACCGCATCGACGACTTTGCTGCCTATATTCCGCTCTGGACCCAGCGCCTGCCGGGTCCCGATGGCGGCTTCCGGTTTCCGCCGTTATGGGATGAGGAGGTTTGGGCGCGGCTGCTGCGCTGGATCGGTCACCGGCAGGTCTTCGGCTTTGCGCCGTTCCTGGCGTTCGACCTTGCATCCGGCAGGCTCTGCGGCGAGGTCGGCTTCGGGCATTTCCATCGCGGCAACGGACCCGCGTTTGACGGCGTGCCGGAGACGATGTGGACACTGCATCCCGATTTTCATGGCGAGGGACTGGCGGGTGAGGCGGCGACGGCCGCGATCGTGTGGTTCGACAGCCATTTCCCATCGCCTCGGACCGTCTGTATGATCGAACCGGACAATACGGCGTCGCTGAGGCTGGCAGAGCGGTTCGGCTTTCGCGAGTTCGATCGCGGCGAATACAAGGGTAGCTTGAACATCTTTCTGGAAAGGCTGCGCTAACCGGCCGGATCAGACGCCGGGCGAGAGATCCGCCGTATCGATGTCTGACATTTGCCGCTTAAACTTCCCGTCGACGGCTCCATCACGTCTCAGGGATGCATGGAGCTCGAATTCGAACGCGCATGCCTGTCGCAGCACTGTCTTCGCGGCGTCGGTGAGCGAGAGCGGCATTTCCGGTGAGACATTGGCGAGTTTCGCGTCGATCGGCTTGCCCGTGCGGTCGATGATCAATTGATAGAGATCCTCGAGATTCTCGTATGGATAGAGCCGGTCGACGCCGATTGAGTTCCTGCCCGACAACGCCACCCAGGACGGGGTCTTAATGCGCGCATGCACTGGTTGCTCGCCAACAGGCTTGCAGAAATCGCGCACGAACTGGTCGAAACTCATGCCGCCGGTATAATTCACCGAACGTGGATTATCAGGCTTCTTGAGCTCGTCGCGGGTGCGATAGCGATACCAGCTGCCGAGCCAATCAAGCGGCTCGCGCATCACCGAGACGACCTCATAATCCGATCGCTTCATGCCGGTATGGGCCTCGATCATCGGCGCCATATAGGTCATGAAGCCGCGATAGGACATGTGCTTGAGTTCGGGCGGCTTGCTGATCGAGATCGACGAGCGCGGCGTCAGTGCGTTTTCGAGGGCCGTCGTGCCGGTCTTGGGCTGGCTGAGGATCACCAGTCCCGCCCGATTGAGGAAGAGCATATGACATTTTCCGTTGTGGGAAACGAGGGCGCCGCATTCGGCGCCCCTGCTTGGATCGATCAGTAAACCACCACGCCACGGACGCTCTCGCCCGAATGCATGAGCTCGAAGCCCTTATTGATGTCTTCGAGCGGCATTGTGTGGGTGATCATCGGGTCGATCTGGATCTTGCCGTCCATGTACCAGTCGACGATTTTCGGCACGTCGGTGCGGCCGCGGGCGCCGCCGAAGGCGGTGCCCATCCAGGTGCGGCCGGTGACCAGCTGGAAGGGGCGGGTGGAGATTTCCTGGCCGGCGCCGGCGACGCCGATGACGACCGACTTGCCCCAGCCGCGATGCGAGGCTTCGAGCGCCTGGCGCATGACCTTGGTATTGCCGGTGCAATCGAATGTGTAGTCGGCGCCACCGATCTGGTCGGCGCCACGCTTGGTCATGTTGACGAGATGGGGAACCATATCGCCATCGACGTCTTTCGGATTGACAAAGTGAGTCATTCCAAAGCGTTCGCCCCAAGCCTTCTTGTCGTTGTTGATGTCGACGCCGATGATCATGTCCGCGCCCGCGAGCTTCAGGCCCTGGATGACGTTGAGGCCGATGCCGCCGAGGCCGAAGACGATGGCCGTGGCGCCCATCTCGACCTTGGCAGTGTTGATCACCGCGCCGATGCCCGTGGTCACGCCGCAGCCGATGTAGCAGATCTTGTCGAAGGGGGCGTCTTCGCGCACCTTGGCGACGGCGATCTCGGGGAGCACGGTGAAATTCGCGAAGGTCGAGCAGCCCATATAGTGGTGGATCTTGTCCTTGCCGATCGAGAAGCGGCTGGTGCCATCCGGCATCAGGCCCTGGCCCTGGGTGGCGCGGATGGCGGTGCAGAGATTGGTCTTGCGGCTTAAACAGGAAGGGCAGGAGCGGCATTCCGGAGTATAGAGCGGGATGACGTGGTCGCCCTTCTTGACTGATGTCACGCCCGGGCCGACATCGACCACGACGCCCGCGCCCTCGTGGCCGAGAATGGCTGGAAAGAGGCCTTCGGGGTCGGCGCCCGACAGGGTGAAATCGTCGGTGTGGCAGATGCCGGTTGCCTTGACCTCGATCAGCACTTCGCCGGCCCTCGGACCCTCGAGCTGCACGGTCATGATTTCAAGTGGCTTGCCGGCCTGCGTGGCCACGGCTGCGCGGACGTCCATGGTGGTTCTCCCTGAATTCGTTATTTCGAATCTTCAAATCACAATGATCCATGACGATGCAAGAGCGCAAATTATTTTGATGTGCTGACATGCTTCGAATAGACCGGGCGCCTATTATCGAAATCTCCCGCCAGGCGAATCATCCCATGCAAGACGATCCTCTCGCCGCGCAGAACGGCCTGTTCAAGGGCCTCGCGATCATGGCCTTCGCGATGATGATCCTGCCGTGCATGGATGGGATCGCGAAATATCTCTCGACCTTCTAGGTCGTGTGGACTCTTGGGATTCCCAAGGCTGAGCAAATCAGATTCAAGACTGTCTTTTGGAGGCAGTCATGGGTGTATTGGACCGGTTGATCCTTCGGGACGAGCAGTGGGAGCGGATATCGCCGCACATCATTGGTGACGATCGCACGCGCGGTTCGTCCGGTCGCGACAATCGTATGTTCGTGGAAGCAGTGCTTTGGATCGTGCGCACCGGCTCACCCTGGCGTGACCTGCCGGAGGTGTTCGGCGAGTGGAACAGTGTCTTCCGCCGCTTCAGCCGCTGGAGCGAGAAGGGCATCTGGTGGCGCATGTTTGCGGCGATGTCCGATGATCCGGACTTCGAGTATCTGATCGTCGATTCCACCATCATCCGCGCTCATCAGCACGCCGCCGGCGCAAAAAGGGGGCTGAAGATCAAGCCCTTGGCCGCTCTCGCGGCGGACTGAGCACCAAAATCCACATGGCGGTGCGTGGTCTCGGCTGCCCGGTCCGCTTCACACTGACCGCCGGCCAGAAAGGCGATGCGCCACAAGCCGATGTCCTGATCGAGGGCCTGCCTGCCGATATCGTCATGGCCGACACCGCCTATGACAGCGACCGTCTGCGCGACGCCATCGCGGACAAAGGCGCTGTGGCGGTGATCCCCAACAATCCCTCCCGTGCTCAGAAATACCCGCTCGACAAGGACCTCTATGCCCAGCGCCACCTCATTGAATGCTGCTTCTCCAAGCTCAAGCACTTCCGCAGGGTCGCGACACGTTTCGAGAAAACCGCACGAAACTACCTAGCCGTCGTCACAATCGCAGCTATCGTACTATGGATCAGGTAAGTGTCCACACGACCTAGGCCATGTCGCCAGCGCAGGTGACGTTCTACCGCTTCTTCTTCCAATTGGTGCTCACGGTCCGGCTGCTGCTCACCGTGGCGGGATCGGGTGCTTTCCGCGCAAAGCGACCCTGGATGAACCTCATGCGCGGTGCGCTGCATGCGGCGGCGACGCTGCTGTTCTTCACCGCGATCAAATATATGCCGCTGGCCGATGTCTTCGCGATCTATTTCGTCGAGCCCTTCATGCTGACTGCGATGTCAGCGGCATTTCTCGGCGAGAAGGTGGGCTGGCGGCGCTGGGTTGCGATCCTGATCGGTTTCGGCGGCGCGATGATCGTCATCCAGCCGAGCTTCGAGATTTTCGGCGTGATGTCGCTGCTGCCGGTGCTGTGCGCCTTTCTCTTCGCGCTCTATCTCTTCATGAACCGGGCGATCGGTGAGGCCGATCCACCGCTGACGATGCAGACGATTTCAGGCTTGGGCGGCGCGATCTTCATGGCTGTCGCACTGCTGATCGGTGACGGGCTGGGGAATGCCGATTTCCAGATGGCGCTACCGGATTCTGGCTTCAGTCTCACGCTGCTGCTCGTCCTCGGAGCGCTATCCGGCTACGGCCACCTTCTGGTGCTTTGGGCGTTCCGGCTGGCGCCGGTATCGATCCTCGCACCCTTCCAGTATTTCGAGATCATCTCGGCGACGATCCTCGGCTTCACGCTGTTCGGCGAATTCCCGACGCCGTCGAAATGGCTGGGTGTCGCCATCATCGTCGGCTCCGGCCTCTATATCATCTGGCGCGAGCGGCGGGTGCAGAAGGAAGCGGCTGGCGTGCCGTAGCTCATGCGCGCTTGGCGGCCGGCGGATCAAGCGGCAGTTCGACCGTGAAACATGCGCCGCCATCGTCGAGTGCGCTGTACCAGGCACGGCCCCTGTGAAGCCGCGCGATCTCTGCCACCAGCGCCAGGCCAAGGCCCCAGCCGCCTGCGGACTCGCTGCGCCCTTCGGGCCGGTAGAAGGGCTCGAACACGCGTGCCGCCTCCTCAGGCCGGATGCCGTCGCCCTTGTCGCAGACAGCAATGTTCGCCAGCCCCTTGTTCGAGGTAAGGTGGATCGTCACCGGTGGTTTGCCGTGGCGTGCCGCATTTTGCAGCAGATTGCGGATCATGCGGCGCAGCAGCCGTTCATTGCCCGGTATGGTCAGCGATCCGCCCTCGATCTCGGCGTTGACGGCGGCGGCCTCCTCAGCGGCCAGCGGCAACAAGTCCACCAACTGGCCCAGGTCCATTTTCTGGTCGCTGTCGATCCGGCTCTTGAGCAGGATTTCATCAACCAGTTCATCGAGTTCGGCGAGATTGCGGACAATCTCCTCGCGCAGGCTGTCGCTGGGTGAGGCTTCGAATATTTCCGTGGCCATGCGCAGGCGCGCCAAGGGTGACCTGAGCTCGTGGCTGGCATTGGCGAGGAGGCTCTTCTGCGAATTGATCACGCCCTCGACCCGGTCGGCGGCGCGATTGAAGCTCTTCGCCACCTGGGCGATCTCGTCGCGGCCACAGACTTCGACGCGGCTCGACAGCGCGCCGTCGCCCCAGTGCTCGACGCCACGGCGCAATTGTTCGAGACGGCGTGTCAAGTAGCGCACGGCGGGCAACGAAGCAACGCCGATCGCGAGTGCCACGATCAGGATAGCGGTCAGGAAGTGCCAGCGAGACTGGTCGAAGTTGCGGTCCATGAACACGCGGACATGGTTTCCATCGGACAGCTTGGCATCGAATTCCTTGCGATGGCGATTTCTCTCGTCCAGGAAGGCCGTTGCGCCCTCACGCGTCGCCATGGCGCCCGCGCCCTGGATGTAGCGCTCTTGCCCGTCGAACAGGCCGACATCGGCATCAAGGCCCTTGGCGAGCCTGTCCAGCATCTCCTGCCGCTGCTCTTTCGTCATGTCGGCGCTGAGCATGGCGCTGGCGAAACGGTCGAGCTTGCCCGAGAAGCCGTGATCCTCGTCGCCGAAATCACCCAACATCGCATAGGTGCCAAGCGACAGCACGACGAGCATCAGGCCACAGAGAACCGTGAGATACATCTTGATGTAGAGGCGGCTGCGGATCATCGCTCGGATTCGTCCTGGTTGCGGGCGAAGATATAGCCCGAGCCGCGCAGCGTGATGATGCGGCGCGGATGTTTCGGATCGGTCTCGATGGCCGCCCGGATGCGGGAAATATGCACGTCGATGGACCGGTCGAAGGCTTCGAGTTCCTCACCCTTGGTGAGTTCCATCAGGCGTTCGCGCGACAGCACGCGTCCGGCATTCTCGGCCATGTTGACGAGCAGCGCGAACTGGTAGCCGGTGAGGGGCCGTTCGCCGCCGTCCAGCCGCACGCAGCGCTGGCCGCGATCGATCTCAAGCCGGCCGAAGCGCAATATGTCCATCGGCGCGATCGAGGACGAGCCTTGCGTGCGCCGCAGGATGGCTTTCAGCCGCGCCGCAAGTTCGCGCGGGCTGAAAGGTTTCGGCAGATAGTCGTCCGCGCCGAGTTCCAGTCCTACTATACGGTCCAATTCCTCACCCTTCGCAGTCAGCATGAGGATCGGGAGACCGGAGCCGGCGCGGATGCGGCGGCAGATTTCGAACCCGTCGTGATCGGGGAGCATCACGTCGAGGATCACAGCGTCAGGCGCCTTTCGAGCAATTTCCTGGAGGCCGGAATTGCCTGTGGCCGCGCTGCGGGTCGTAAAACCTGCCGATCGCAGATAGTCGGAGAGCATGGCGGCGAGACGTGTGTCATCGTCGATAATCAGCACTTCCGCCGCCATGCTTTCTCCCATCAACCTTTACCAGCGGCCGTGAGGGCCGAATTCCTTCATTTCCTCTACCAGCTTCTTGCGCTGTTCGGGGGTAAGGATTTCTGCCGCATCGGCAACCGCTTTGGCAATGGTTTTCGACCGTTCTTCGAACTGAGCCATCTGTTTGGCGCGCAGAGCCTCGATCGCAGTCCGGTCGATGGTGGGAGCTTCAATAAGCTTGATGATTTCGTCTCGCATGGCCATCCGCGTCTCCCTGTCCGGGCGAACCTCGTCCACGGTCGACGTGACGAGCGCCTTGAGTTTCGATTTCTGGTCGTCCGATGCGCCGGCGTCGGTCAGCATCTGGTCAAGCCGGTATTCCATGTAGCCGCGCATGAACTTGTGGCGGCCACCCCAGTCGTCATTGTTGGCGAAGGCATAGGCACCGGCACCGGCGATCGCAATGACAGCCACGCCGCCGATGATCAGCTTGCGACCCCAGCCGGGTTTTTCCGGGGGGAGAATCTCGATTTCCGGCCCAATGTTGTTCTCGGTCATCAGACTGTCCTTTCCGCGGTTCGTCGTTTCCGATGACTGCAAGATAGCCGCTGTCTGTTTCCCCCGGTTGTCGCTGGTGTAAAGTAATGTAAAGCCCGAAAGCGCGTTCTTCACGTTGTCGGAAGAGCGCACAGGCTTTTGATTTTCTTGAATTTAATCATCGTGGGGAGAATTGCCGGGCGGGTTCTCTTTTTCGTTGGACCCGGGCTGCAAATTCGTCTAGCACGAAGTCGGCGAGAGAAATCGGCCGGAAAGAGAAACAGCTCATGTAAGCAAGCCATTACGGGAATTTCCTGCATCGCACGCGGGTTTTCGTTGGCAAGGTACTTCAGGATCAAAAGGGGCTTAGCTATGTCGCAAGATAGCTCGGACGAAATCAAACACGCCCCTGAACCTGAAGAAAAGGTTGAGCTCTCCGATATCTATACGGAAGACGGTTCGGTCCGTGGTGACTTCCTCACCATGGTGGGCGCGGCTATCGCCGACCGCGACGTCATCTGGTTGCGCCGCAATGTCGGCAGCCTGCATATTTCCGAACTGGGCGACGTGCTCGAGGCAATCCTGCCCGACCAGCGTAACGCGCTGGTCCACCTGCTGGGCGACGACTTCGACTTTGCGGCGCTGACCGAGGTCGATGAGGCGATCCGCCTCGAGATCGTTGAGAATATTCCCAACGAAGCGATCGCGGCGGGTCTCACCGACCTCGATTCGGACGACGCCGTCTATATTCTCGAAGACCTCGACGACGAGGACCGGGAAGAAATTCTTTCCAAGCTGCCTTTCACCGAACGAGTACGGCTGCGCCGCTCGCTCGATTATCCTGAAAGCTCCGCCGGGCGCCGTATGCGCTCTGAATTCGTTGCTGTGCCGCCATTCTGGACGATCGGCCAGTGCATCGACTACATGCGCGAAGAGCAGGATCTGCCCGACAGTTTTACCGAAATCTTCGTCATCGACCCGACCTTCAAGCTGATGGGCGTCGTCGACCTCGACAGCATCCTGCGCACCAAACGCGCGGTGAAGGTCGAGGACATCATGCGCGAGACCAATCATCCGATTCCCGCCGAGATGGACCAGGAAGAAGCCGCACAGCTTTTCGAGCAGTATGACCTTCTGTCCGCGGCCGTGGTGGATGAGAACGACCGCCTCGTGGGCGTGTTGACGATCGACGACGTGGTCGACGTCATCCACGAGGAGGCGGACGAGGACATCAAGCGTCTCGCCGGCGTCGGCGACGAAGAACTGTCGGACAATGTGGTCTCGACGGTGCGGTCGCGTTTCCTCTGGCTATTCATCAATTTCGGGACCGCATTCCTGTCATCGACGGTGATCGGGCTCTTCGATGCCACGATCCAGGAGATGGTAGCGTTGGCCGTGCTGATGCCGATCGTCGCCTCGATGGGCGGCAATGCCGGCACCCAGACCATGACCGTCACCGTGCGTGCGCTCGCGACCCGCGATCTCGATATCTACAATGCCGGCCGCATCATTCGCCGCGAGCTCGGTGTCGGCGCGACCAACGGGTTCATCTTCGCCTGTCTGGTTGGCACGGTAGCCTCGTTGATGTACCACGACTACCATCTCGGTCTGGTGATAGGGATCGCGCTCTTCGTCAACTTCATGATGGCGGCGCTGGCTGGCAACTTGGTTCCGCTGTTGCTCAATCGGTTCGGAGCCGATCCGGCGGTGGCATCGTCCGTCTTCGTGACGATGATGACCGACATGACCGGCTTCTTCGGCTTTCTCGGGCTGGCGACATTGTGGTTCGCCTTGCGGTAGCCCCGGAAAAATTGACTTTTACGTAAGAACTTGTAGCCTGCGCATCCTGCCTGCATTTGAACGGAGTCCTCCGTGACTAAGCTCTACAGCATTACCGAGATGACGCGCGAATTCGATATTTCGACGCGCACATTGCGGTTCTACGAGGACGAGGGTCTGATCCATCCGGAGCGCCGCGGGCGCACGCGGCTCTACCGCACGGCCGACCGGCATCTGATCGCGCAAATCCTGCGCGGGCGGCGGATCGGGTTCACGATCGCCGAGATCAGGGAAATCATCCAGGTCTATAACGAACCGCCGGGTGAGGCGGGTCAG
Source organism: Rhizobium sp. LjRoot254 (assembly GCF_964254105.1). Lineage (NCBI taxonomy): Bacteria > Pseudomonadati > Pseudomonadota > Alphaproteobacteria > Hyphomicrobiales > Rhizobiaceae > Rhizobium > Rhizobium sp. LjRoot254. The sequence goes on from NZ_CAXUSM020000001.1 coordinate 1,906,488, forward strand.
CTGAAGCTGCTGATGAGGAAGGTCGAGGAAAAGCGGGACGGGCTGCGGCAGCGCCGCAAGGATATCGACGAGACGATCGGCGAGCTCGACAGTATCGAGGAAACCTGCCTCAACCGGCTCGCCGAGATCGGCGTGAGTACCTGATCAGATCCAGGCGCGGGTGCGGCGGCAGTAGTTCTCGAATTCGAAGCCGAAGCGCGCCAGCAGGTGCTTTTCCTCGCGGCGGATGATCCAGGCATGGGTGATGCCGGCAGTGACGATCGCCGCGGCGATCAGCCAGGCATTGCCGGTGACCATGCCCGCGCCTGATGTGCCGAGCGTATAGGCGAGATAGACCGGATTGCGGGTGAAGCGGTAAGGCCCTGACGTGACCAGCCGTGTGGCCGTGCCCGAGGACAGCATTGCCGTGCCGGATTTGTAAAGCTTGCGAAAACCTGAGAAGCCGAGCCAGACAGACATAACGAGGAACAGGCTGCCAAACGCTAGAAACGTCAGATACCAGCCGTCGAGCAGCTCGAGCGGGAAAAGCCGATCAAGGCCGACCGCGACCAGGATCGCGGCGATATAGACGAAAGGGGTCCACGGAAAACTGAGTGGCCTCATGCGATATGCATTCATGCTTTCTGCCCGCCAAGGTCGGTCCGCTATTCGGACCATGCTGTGCATTCATTTGCGATTCGATTGAGGCGTTCATCCTTGCCTGGCGATATTGCGCCGGACTGGAGCTGAAGGAGCAGGTCCTGTCGCACCAGTTCGTCCAGCGTGCATCCACAAAACCGGTCGCAGAACCCGGCCCGCGGGTCATCCCTGCAACTGCGTTCGCAGTTTCGCATATATCGCACCGTCGGTTCGACCACCGGCGCGGGGTAAGCAAGTGAAACGCCATAGAGAATCGCGATCAGCACGGGCTGATGCACGAGATAAAAGACCAGACTGTGACGGCCGAGGAAGGCAAGGCCGGCGCGGAGGGTTTTCTTCGCTGGTTCCACAGAAGCATTTTGTCGCAGCCAGGAGATGACCGGTTCGATCCGTGCGGCTGCGATACCGAGGAAAAAGGGGCAAAGCCAGGGCAGGAGCGGTACGAAATCGAAGCTGTTGCGCGTCCGCGTCGACAGCCCCAGCCACCAGAGCCATGGCGTGTCGAATGCCTCCGACGTGAGGTAGTGCGGTGCGACCGCCGCAAGTACCCCTGCCACGGCGGTGACTGGCGCCGGCAGGCGCAGGAACAGGAGGCCGACGAGGCTCGCCGCCGCGATGGCGTGCAAGATGCCGAAGAAAACCAGCCCCACTGGGTCGAACAGATAGAAATAGAGCGTGACCAGGCCGGCTCCGGCAACGATCATCAGGAACCGTGTCCAGAACGGCCGCCACTGAATGCCCTTGCGGTTTGCCAGTACCAGCGAGAAGCCTGAGAGGAACAGGAAGGTCGAGGCGATCGAGCGGGCGTAGATCTTCGGCAAACCGGTCTCGGGATAACCAGGTTCGAGATAGCCGAAATCGCTGAGATCCCAGAGGAAATGATAGCTCGCCATGGCGATCAGTGCCGCGCCACGCAGGATATCCAGCCATGCGATTCGCCTGCCCGTTAGGGCCTTCTCGGGGGATGCGGTTTCCGTCATCGGGGGCTCCGCAGCGGATGCGGCATCACAATTCCATATCCTTGAGGATCGCCTGGCGTGCTTCCGAGAAGAACTGGCGGCGTATGAGAACGAAGAAAACGAACACGGTCATTGCCATAAAGACATAGGCATTCACAAACCAGCCGAGATAGCCGATCGACAGGAAGATCGCCCTGAGGCCGGCATTGAAATGCTTCGCCGCGATGATGTTGAGCGCGATGACGCGCTCGGCCGCCTTTGCCGCGCGTTCGGGCTCCTTGATGGTCTCCGCATGCATCGGCAAGCCGCCGAACAGGATCGAGCAATAGTTGAACAGGCGATAGGACCAGCCGAACTTGAAGAAGGAGTAGCCGAATATGACAGCCAGGCCGCCGACCTTCATCTCAAAGCCCTGGCGACCGCCCTGCAGCATGATCGGCAGATCCCGGAACAGGGCCTCGACCTGATCCGTGGCGCCGAGAAGTGCGAAGCAGCCTCCGAGCGCGAAGAGCGAGGCCGAGGCGAAAAATCCGGTGCCGTTCTGCAGGCCCGCCATGATCTGCGTGTCGATCATCTTCAGGTCGCGGCCAAGCGAATTCTGGATCCAGCGAGCGCGGTGGATCGCCATGGCGCGCGTGATGCTCATATGGGATGATTGCCGCTCGACACTGGTCAGCCAGTTGAAGCCGCCCCAGGTGGCGATAAAGAAGACCAAAGCGAAATAGTCGAGATGCGTCATGGCTCTACTGATAAGGGGATTCGTGCCTATATTGATAGTCGCATCCTGATATGTCGCGAGCGTAGCAGCGTGTGGCGGAAAGTCCATCGCGCGGAAGCCCGCGAATTGTCATAAGATGGTCAGTGGAATTAACCCGAGGCGGCAAGGCGGTCATTCATGTTTCTATCCGTGTTCGATGTGTTCAAGATCGGCATCGGCCCGTCGAGCTCCCACACAATGGGGCCGATGACGGCAGCGAACGCCTTCCTGGCATTGATCCTGTCGCCCGACTGGCCGCGTCCATCCGGCGCGAAGGTGGCCGCGATCAAGGCGAGCCTGCATGGGTCGCTCGCCTATACCGGCATCGGCCATGGTTCGGACCGCGCCGTGATTCTCGGGCTGACCGGCCAGAATGCCGAAAGCGTCGATCCGGATCAGATGGATGCGCTGGTCGCCGAGGTCGAGCGCACGGGCAAGATCAACCCGCCGGGCCATCCCACTTATGATTTCCGGCCGAAAGACGATCTGGTCCTCGACAAGAAGAACCCACTGCCGGGACACGCCAACGGCATGACGTTTTCGGCCTTCGACGGGGCAGGGCGGCTGTTGCTCAAGCAGGTCTATTATTCGATCGGCGGTGGCTTCGTGGTCACCGATGTCGAACTGGAAAAGGCGCGCAGCGCCAAAAAGCCTGACAGCGTCAAGGTGCCATACCCCTTCGCCTCAGCCAAGCAGATGCTTGAAATGGCCAATCGTTCCGGCCTGTCGATTGCCCAGATGAAGCGTGCCAACGAGGAAGTCTCGATGAGCCGTGACGATCTCGACGCCAAGCTCGACAAGATCTGGGACGCGATGACCAATTGTATCGATCGCGGGCTGGCAGTCGATGGCATTATGCCGGGTGGGCTCAAGGTTCGCCGCCGAGCACGTCAGATCCACGACAAGCTGCAGGAAGAGTGGCGCTCCAACAAGGTCAACCCGTTGCTCGCCAATGACTGGCTGTCGGTCTACGCGATGGCGGTCAACGAGGAAAATGCCGGCGGCGGCCGGATCGTCACGGCACCGACCAATGGTGCGGCCGGCGTCATTCCGGCCACTATCCGCTACTACCAGCATTTCCATGAGGATTGGGACCAGGACGGCATCCGCGACTACCTGCTGACCGCAGCCGCGGTCGGCGGCATCATCAAGCACAATGCCTCGATCTCCGGCGCCGAGGTCGGCTGTCAGGGCGAGGTTGGTTCGGCTGCCGCGATGGCCGCTGCCGGCCTCGCCGCCGTCATGGGCGCTACGCCCGAGCAGATCGAGAACGCGGCCGAGATCGCGCTCGAACACCATCTCGGCATGACCTGCGATCCGATCGCCGGGCTGGTCCAGGTGCCCTGTATCGAGCGCAACGCGCTGGGTGCGGTCAAGGCGGTCACTGCCGCCTCATTGGCGCTGAAGGGCGATGGCCAGCATTTCGTGCCGCTCGACGCCTGTATCGAGACGATGCGCCAGACCGGCAACGACATGAACGAGAAGTACAAGGAAACCTCGACCGGCGGCCTCGCCGTCAATGTGGTCGAGTGTTGATATCCCAAGCGTCCGTGTTGACGATTGCGGCGACTTGGCGGAGAAGAGGGCATGGCACTTCATCTCATCAAGCTCTGCGTCGGTTGCGACTCGATCGATGATCTCCGGGAATGGGTGACGGAGCGGTCACTCATGGCAATTGCCTCCGGTCATCAGCCGCACTCCTCGCACACGACGCGCATGACGCCCAAGCGGGTGGCCGATCTTCTCGACGGCGGATCGCTCTATTGGGTGATCAAGGGTCAGCTTTGCGCCCGCCAGCCCCTGCTCGATCTCGTAGAGTTTACAGATGTCGACGGCATCGGCCGGTGCAAGTTGATCCTCGGACCTCAGGTCATCGAGACCATGCCGCAGCCGAAGCGGCCGTTCCAGGGCTGGCGCTATCTCGAGACGAAGGATGCGCCGCGCGATCTTTTCGAGGCTGGGCAGTCCGAGAAGGACATGCCAGCGGAATTGAAGCGCGAACTCGCGGAACTCGGGCTTCTCTGATCAGCGAAGCCTGAGCCGGATGGGGTGGGCGCCGTTCGGCGTCTTCACATGAAGATGAAGGTTGACTTCCGGCTGGCCGGCGCGCCAGGCGCGGGCGCCATGGCCGAGCAGCATGGCGACGAGATCGCGGGTCTTGGAATGGGAGCGGTTGAGCCCCATCCCGGCCAGTTTCATCGCCGCTTCGTGCAACGGATGAAGGCCGGTGGCCTTGCCGGCATTCTTGGACTTGAACTCGGATATGTTGCCGTTCTGTGCCATAGGTTGCCTCGTACGCAATACAAATCGAGGTTTTGAGCCGGGAGGCGAGCCTCCCGTATTCCTTAACGCGACGGGTTCACCGTCATGGAAAGCCGCAAGTACGCGCGGCTCTCCGAATTCGTTTTACTGCAGGCTTGCCCAGCAGCTGACGCCCTTGCGCTTCAGCACCTTGCAGGCGCGGACCGCTTCATCCTGATCGGAGAAGCCGCCGAAGCGAGCGCGGAAGAGCTGTTCTTCGCCCTTGACGAAGGCGACGGTAAAGGGAGTGGCGGAACGCAATACCTTGCCGCCCTTATCCTGCGCTTTCTGCAGGAGATTCATGGCCTGGTCCTTTTCAGGAGCCGCACCGACCTGGATCACCCAACCCGAGATGTCGGACTTGGTGGACGCGGTGGTCACCTGATCGACCTTCTGCTCTTCGCGAACCGGTGCCTCGGCTTCGGCGACATCTTCGCCGACAGGCTCCTCGGGGAGAACGATCTTCGCAGCGCGATTGGACTTGGTGATCTTGACCGTCTTGGTGCGGATCACCGGCACGAGAGCGTCGTCAGCCGAGGCAACTTCCTCTTCGGCCTGCTCGTAGCGGGTGGCCGGCACCGGACCGTTATGCGGAAGATCGAGCGCACGTGTCGCGACTTCCATTTCGGTGTCCCGCTCGGGCTCGGCATAGGCGGTCTCGACGACTGCGGGCTGTTCGGCCTTGGCGATGAAGTCGTTCATCTTGCCCTTGCGCGATGCCTGCGGCAGATAGGTTTCGACCAGCTTGCGCATCTTGGCATCGCGTGAGCGGCCGGACTTGCCGCCGAGCACGACACCGACGATGGAGCGGCCATCAGCCTGGGCAGATGTCACCAGGTTGAAGCCTGCGGCGCGGGTGTAGCCGGTCTTGATGCCGTCGACGCCACGAACATTGCCGAGAAGACGATTGTGGTTGCCGATCACCTGCTTGCCGTACCTGAAGGAACGAGTGGCGAAATAGCCGTAATAGTCAGGGAAGTGCTTGCGCAGCGCGATGCCGAGGCGGGCCTGGTCGCGGGCGGTGGTCACCTGGCGCGCATCCGGAAGGCCGTTGGCATTGTGGTAGACGGTACGGGTCATGCCGAGTTGGCGCGCCTTGGAGGTCATCAGCTTGCCGAAGCGCGGCTCGGTGCCACCGAGGAATTCGGCGAACGCCGTGGCGCAATCATTGGCAGAGCGGGTCACGAGAGCGAGAATGCCCTGTTCAACGGTAAAGGTGCTACCCTTGCGGACGCCGAGCTTGGACGGCTGCTGGGCAGCGGCATGGGCCGAGACCGGTACACGGGTATTGAGCGAGATGCGGCCCGACTCGAGAGCATCGAACACCATATAGAGCGTCATCATCTTGGTGAGCGAGGCGGGATAGCGCAGGCCGTCCGGATCTTCCGAGGCCATGATCTTGCCGGTGCGCACGTCGATGACGATGCTGGCGGGGCGGGGTCCGGCGAAGGCTTCGGCAGTAAAAACAAAGCCGATCAACACGGCCAATGCAAGCGACCAAAAAGCCCTGATAAGCGGATGGTGCATGCCTTCGATCGAAGGCGATACGAACTTGAATTGTGACACAATGCTACTCTTTGTTTTTGTTTCAGTCTGCCGTTGGGAGGTGCGGCGTGATTGGAAAAAATCTACCGAGTTAGCGTTACCAATCAGTTTATGATGAATGATAAGTTGAGACATTTCTGTGCCATTGAAGGAAAAAATGCGTTTAGCGTTAATTTCGGGCGGGATGGTTCACAAAGTACTGAAATCAAATAAATTTGCCGTTCTATCGCTTGATATGCCTGGTGGCGAATTCCAGCATAGCGCTATCGATCTTCTCCCATTGCGGCAGAAGATTGGAGGAGAAGCGGTAAAGCAGCGTGAGATCGCGACCGACCTGAATGTCGCGCTGGCAATCGGCGGCGGTGGCTTGTGCCCTCGACCTGGGCAGGATGCAGCGCACGGCGTAGACGGCGCCGGTCTTCGTCGTTCCCGTCAACAGCTTCTCGTCGCCGAAGCCCGATTTCTCCGAGAGATCGTGGATCACCAGACCGGAAGGGCCGGGGCGCGGCTCGCCCGTGAATAGTCTTTCATAGATCGGCTCGAGCCTGCCCGACATATCGCGCGACATGACACTTTGCGAGAAGTCGGCGAAAACCAGCGCCTCGGCATTGGCCGGATTGGAGAACGCTATGGCATTGGCGTGCGAATAGCCTTCCATCCGCGGCCATGACAGGTAGACGCTGACCGCATCGGTGGGGCCGCTGCGACGCTGGCTTTCGAAGCAGATCACATTGGCGGGGAGCGCGATCACATCCTGGCCGACGATGACATGCTGGATCTCCGTGGACGCGGTATGCCCGCCGAGGGACAGTTCGTCGCCGTAGTTCTTGCCCGCAACACTGATCAAGGCTGTCAGGGCGGCCAGGACACCAATCGCCGCCGTCAGCCGGAACAGCAAGCGATTGGATATCAAGGATTCGTCGGTGTCGGATGCGGTCGTCATCGTCATCACCCGTTGGTTGCCTGGCGGAAGTATCGTGCGTGGTGCCTGTGCCAGACTGACGCAAAAAATGCTGGCACGGCGCTTGCTCACCTCATGCTTTTGAGAAGCAACCAGTTTAGGGTTAACCAATGTTTAATTCCGGTGATGTTTTCGTCAGCCTCGTGGTCGGGCTCGCCCTGCCGCTTGCCATACTCGATGGCCTCCGGGCGTTCGTAGGCTCTCGCATGCCGGTGCAACATGATGGATTCCAGATCGAGACGCGGCTGTCACCATGGCTGCTGGCAGTCGTCGCAGGTCCCGGCCTGCTGGTCGAAAAGCTCATCGAGGGATGGAAGGAACAATCGCTGAGTGCCGGCGATCTTTCCGCCGGCGCCTTCATCGCCGTCGGCTGGGCGACGATCTACGGTTATGTCGTGCTGCGCGGCGTGCAATTCGTGCTGCCGGCCTAAAAGAAAAAAATGCCGGTCCCGGGGGATACGGGACCGGCAAGCTGGGCTCGGCCGGGGACGGGGATACGGGGTGTGACCGGGCCCTTAGGCGTGGCTGTTACTGCAGGCTACCAACCGCAGGCGAATGATCGTCCTCGATCTTGACCCACTGGGCGGCATTCCTGGTCGATTGGCGCTTGAGATAGGTGTATTCTGTGTCCGACCAGAGCAGGACCTTGTTGCGCATATTGTCGAGCACGAAGTCGCCGCGATCGGTGCGCACCACAAGCACGGCATGACCGTCGCCATTCGGCTGCAGTACGACGGTGATCAGCAGGTCGGAGGGGGAAAATCCGCGCTCGATCAGCATCTTCTGCTTGAGCAGGACATAGTCCTCGCAGTCGCCGACCGACTTGGGATAGACCCACTTCTCCTCTACGCCGTAGATTTCCTGGTCCGTCAACGGCTCGACCGAGCTGTTGGCGTTGTAGTTGACCTTGAGCAACGTCTTCCATTTTGCTTCGGTTAGCTGCAATGGGCCGCCGTCATTGGTCGGTCCGCATTTGCCGGTATTGAGCTTGCAGAATTCATAGTGGCCGATCGGCGGGTTCGTCTTGCCGAGCGTGATCATATTGGCTGGCGTCGCATAGGCCGTTGTAGCAAGGCCGAACAAAGCGGTCGTCAGTAGCCCCTTCAGGAATGTTCTTGTCATCTTGTGTCTCCCCGTTGTGGGAAGACAATGGCACACAGTTTTTTATCGCCCGCCAATATTGACAGTAAAAAAAAGTATTAAATCTAGTAAAACAAATATAAAATGAAGCAATAATTAGAGTAAAACTCTTTCTTTATTTGATGTGTATTTGATTATTGTTTGAGTAGAATTTGATGAAAATCTTAGGGAAATCGGATCTCGGCAGATCGAAGCGCCTGCCTATGTTATTGAAAAATATTCATGTTCTTGAATTGTTGCGAGCGATGAGAGGTTTCGGGGGTACCGCCAGACTATCTGGAGCAAAGCGTCCATGGACCGGCCTGGCGCAACGCAGCCGCTTGTCTGTTTGGACAATGCTTATGGAAAGGCCGCGACAGCCTTGGAGACCTATCCATTTGGGGCAGAATCAAGGCGCTGATTTGCGGGATTTGCGGCGTTTCTTGGTAAACAGAGGATTGCCAAACGGCAACCGGGGCCTGGAAACGAAAAAGCCGGCATAGCGCCGGCTTGAAAACTTTACTTTTTCGATGTTGTCAGACGAGCATCTGCAGGCCTTCGCGGGACAGTACGTTGGCGAATTCGATCGCGACGCCTTCCTGGAAATGACGCACGACACGGCCGCGCATATTACCGAGCCTGACCGGTGTGCCCATGGCGGGGCGAACGTCGATCTCGACAGCGGCGCCCGACATCGACAGGTCGATGATACGGCAGGGATAGTTGCGGCCGTCGTCGAGGCTCAGTTCGGACGTGTTGTTGTTGGGGGCGACACGCTCGTGACGGCGGTCTTCGGGCAGGTTGAACTGATGCTTGTTGGCAAGCCAGGTCAGCTGGGCGGCGAGCTTCTCGCGCTTGCGGTCGGTCGTGCTGATCTTGCAGACAAAGCCATGATCGACATGGCGGGTGACGGTGCATTCCAGCCGGCCGATATGATCGACATAGGCGACGATCCGTTCGCCGATCGCGGGAAATGCCGCGCACTGGAAGACGACTTCCGACGGCGACATTTCGACTGCCTTGCAATCGAATTCCGCGTAGCTGCTCGACAACATGAGACGACCGCTGAGATTGACAACCACGCGTTCGTTCGAGTTGTTCTGTATCTGGACGCGAGCGGCCGCGGGTGCTGTCGTCGAGAATGCCGGCATATTCGAGAATCCATTTTCGCCTATGGATTGAATAATAGGGCGGCGAGGTTAACGAAGCGTTTTTTGTGTGACAAAACTCCTACGGATTCAGCGCCAATAGCAACAAATCCGATTATCGATCATATATCGAGATTGTCGGCGAAAACCGCCCGTTCCTGGATGAACCGGAATCGTGCCTCGGGCTTGGTGCCCATCAGGCCGTCCACAGCTTCCCGCGTGCCTTCGAAGTCGATTTCATCGATTTCGACTCGCAGAAGCGTGCGGCTCGCCGGATCCATCGTGGTTTCCTTGAGCTGACCGGTCGACATCTCGCCGAGACCCTTGAAGCGGCCGATTTCAACTTTCTTCCCGCCCTTGAATTCGGTTTCCATCAACTGGGCTCGATGCACGTCGTCGCGGGCATAAAGCGTCTTGGCGCCCTGGGTGATGCGATAGAGCGGCGGCACGGCAAGGAACAGATGGCCCTTCCGCACGAGTTCCGTCATTTCCTGGTAGAAGAAGGTGATCAGCAGCGACGCGATATGGGCGCCGTCGACATCGGCGTCGGTCATGATGACGATGCGCTCGTAGCGAAGGTCTTCGTCCCGGTATTTGCTCTTGGTGCCGCAGCCGAGCGCCTGGATGAGATCGGAGATCTGCTGGTTGGCGCCCATTTTCTCGCGGCCGGCCGAGGCAACGTTGAGGATCTTGCCCCTGAGCGGCAGGATGGCCTGGTTGGCGCGGTTGCGCGCCTGTTTCGCCGTGCCCCCGGCCGAGTCGCCTTCGACGATGAAGAGTTCGGCGCCGTCTGCGGAATTCTGCGAGCAATCGGCGAGCTTGCCCGGCAGGCGCAGCTTGCGAACCGCTGATTTGCGATTGACTTCCTTTTCCTTGCGCCGGCGCATGCGCTCGTCCGAACGCTCGATCACCCATTCGAGCAGCTTGTCCGCCTCATTGGGGTTATCGGCGAGATAGTGGTCGAACGGGTCGCGGATGACGTTTTCGACAATGCGCTGCGCTTCGACGGACGCCAGGCGATCCTTGGTCTGGCCGACGAATTCCGGCTCGCGGATAAAGACCGACAGCATGCCCGCCGCCGAGATCATCACGTCATCCGTCGTGATGTTGGCCGCACGCTTGTTGCCGGTGAGGTCTGCATAGGCCTTGAGGCCTTTGGCCAGCGCGATGCGGAAGCCCGCTTCATGCGTGCCGCCTTCGGGCGTCGGAATGGTGTTGCAATAGGAATGCAGCATCATGTCGCCGCCGTACCAGGTCACGGCCCATTCGACCGATCCATGGCCGCCGCGCTCCGTCTTCCCGGAGAAGATTTCGCGGGTGACGGTGAATTCCTTGCCGATCTGCGCCGCGAGGTAATCCTTGAGGCCGCCCGGGAAGTGAAGGACTGCCTTGTCGGGGGTCTCGCTACCTTCGACAAGCGCCGGGTCGCAGCTCCAGCGGATTTCGACGCCGCCGAAGAGATAAGCTTTCGAGCGGGACATGCGGAAAATGCGGCCGGCATCGAATTTCGCATGGGCGCCGAAAATCTGCGGATCGGGATGGAAGCGTGTCCGCGTGCCGCGACGATTGTGGATTTCGCCCAATTCCTCCAGTGGACCCTGCGGGACACCGCGCGAGAAACGCTGGCGGTAGAGGCGCTTGTTGCGGGCGACCTCGACCTCGACGAAATCCGAGAGCGCATTGACCACCGATACGCCGACGCCGTGCAGGCCGCCCGACGTCTCATAGGCCTTGCCATCGAACTTGCCGCCGGCATGCAGCTTGGTCATGATCACTTCGAGCGTCGACTTGCCGGGAACCTGCGGATGCAGTTCGACCGGAATACCGCGACCATTGTCGCTGACCGTCAGATAGCCCTCGGCATCAAGGCTGACCTCGATGAAATTGGCGTGGCCTGCCACCGCCTCGTCCATCGAATTGTCGATGACTTCGGCAAACAGGTGATGCAACGCCTTTTCGTCGGTGCCGCCGATATACATGCCCGGCCGCATGCGGACCGGCTCGAGGCCTTCGAGGACGCGGATCGAGGACGCGCCATAGTCCTCGCCGGATTTTTCTGGCATGGACGTGGTTGTTGGCGGCGGAGGTGGCGACATATTGCCAGCAGCGGCGGGCTTCCGTTCCGGCTTGGGGGCCTCGGGCATGTCGTCGAAAAGATTAAGGGCTTGGCTCATGTGTTCCAGTCGGCTCGTTCGTTCCGCGAATCATTGGATTCTGACAGATGGCACAATGATACGCGAACATATAGAGAATGGCGTGTCCGAGACTTGAATGGCAAGATATCGGGCCGAGATAGCGAGGATGGAGGCCTGATGTCCACAGTTCGTTTGCCGAGAAGGATGCTGATCGCTGCTTTCTCCACCATTCTCACGCTGACTTCGGCTGCTGCCGACGAACTTGGAAGCTTCAAGGACAAGCTCTTTGCCTATCCCGGTATTCTCGAACAGGCCGATGACGGCGCGTTCCTGAAGGTCGATTACGACAAGATGCGCGACATCCACAAGCGTGACGAGATCCTGGAGCGCCGAGTCAAGGGCGACTATGTTTCGCTCGGTGTCCGCTGGCGCCAGGATTTCGAGACGATCGAGCATCAGGGCCGCTCCGTCGATGTCTTCCATATCGGCAAGCTGCGTTCGGCGCGCTTTGCAGTGATCTTCGTCCACGGGCGCGGCGGCGATCGCAAGCTGGGTGCCAACGATTTCACCTTTGGTGGCAATTTCAATCGCCTCAAGAATCTCGTGGACGAGAATAATGGCGTCTATTTCGCGCCCTCGGCCAAGGATTTCCAAGACCAGGGGGCGGCGGACGTTTCAGCGCTCATCGATTATGTCCATGCCTCCGCGCCACAGGCGAAGATCGTGCTGACCTGCGCGTCGATGGGAACCTCCATCTGCTGGAAGATAACTGATGACGCGACCGCGTCGGGCCAGCTTTCCGGCATGATGATCTTTGGTGGTCCCACCAATCCGGACTTCACGAAGAGCGCTGCCTATGCCGCGAGGCTGCCGATGTTCTTCAGCCACGGTTCCGACGACAACGTCTACCGCTGGCAGGACCAGTATGCGCTCTACAAGAGCCTGATCGGCAAACACTATCCGACGCGTTTCGTGCTTTTCAACACCGGTTCGCATGGCACGCCAATCCGCATGACGGACTGGCGTGTGACGCTGAACTGGATTCTGAATTAGATATCAGCCGGAGCGGAGCAGGACCTTGGTCGAATCCACGGCCACGGAAATCTGCTGGTAATGGGCGTAGCGGCGTTCGGAATTCTCGGCCGAACGGAGGAGCTGTGTCGCGGCCTCCGAGACTGCGGCATTTGCCTCAGCCATCGCGTGCGGCAGAGATTCCTGCTTTACGGCACGATAGGTACGGCGCTTCTTGAAGCGCGGATTGGCATTGCGTGGAGCCACCAGTTTCGGCGCGTCGCGATCCTGATATTTGGAGACGATCGAGCCGAGGCGCTTGCTTGTCTTGCGGAGGATACGCTTGGCTTCAGTGTAGTCGCCGCCATCGGGCATGGAAGCCACAACCATGTCGATTCCCTGGCGCAGGCAATCGATGCGATAGACTTCGTCATAATTGCTGCATTCGCGGCGTACCAAGCGCAAATCCTGGATGATGCGATCGGTCTCATACCGGCTTATGCGGAATTCCTCGCGCTTGCGACCCTCGTAATTGCCACCTTGGCCGGGGCTGGTCTTGCCGCCGCCGTTATTGCCTCCGCCGTTATTGCCGCCGCCGTCACCAGGAGGATCGCCGCCGCCGCCCGGATCGACCGTCTGGGCCTTGAACAGGAGGTCGATCGCGTCGAGATCCTGCGATGACAATGTCCGAGGTGCGGGGATGCCGGCATAGACGGGAACGACGCCTGAAAAGGCGATGCAAAACGCAAAGCACGTTCTCACCGCGAATGCCGTCGCTCTCATATACATATATCCGTCCCCGTTATTCTACCGTTTCACCGAAAGCGATGCGCATGCTGCGCTGCGTGCCTTTGCCTATGGACCCGTCGATCTTGCCCGCATAGAGGCTATTGCGGGCGAGTTCCGCCTGCAGTGCCTTGCGCGTTGCGGGCTTGAACTGATTGGGGTTGGTCTCGAGCTGTTCGAGCACATCCTTCACGCCCGAGCGAAGGGCGGCATAAAGATACTTCGCCGCATCATCCGGAGTCTTGCCCTTGACCACGCCGTCATCGATCAGCGCCGCGACATTGTACATGGCCTGAGGGTGACGCAGGTCGGCGGCTTGCAGGAAAAGCTCGACGGCCTTGGCCTGGTCGCGCTTCAGGCCGCTCGCGCCCTGGTAATAGAGGAAACCGAGATCGTTGATGGCATCGGCGAAACCGAGATCGGCGGACTTCTGGTAAAGCTCAAGCGCCTTGGCGACGTCCTGCTTGGTGCCGATGCCCTTTTCATGGAGCTTGCCGAGCTCGAACATGGCTTCCGGGTCGCCTTCCGAGGCTGCCTTGGAAAACAGCTCGTAGGACTTTTCCGGGTTGAAGCGGGCCTTGTCATTGGTGGACAGCGACATATAGCCGAGGCCGATCATGGCGCGGACATTGCCTTCATCGGCGAGCGAGGCGAGTTGCAGCGCCTGGTCGGGCGCCAGCGAGCCCCAGGCCTGTTTGCGATCGGTGAGCGAGGCGACATTCATGTCGGCGCCGCCGAGGAAGAAGGGCACGCCGGACAGCGAGCCGTAGAAATGCGGCTCCTGCTTGTTCTTGGTTTCCTTGATCACGGCATCGCGGACCTGGCGGAACATCATGCCGATCTCGACATTGCGGGCCGGGAGGTTTTCGATCAGCGCGCGGGCGAACGGGCTGTGACCGCCTTCGCCGTCGAGCGCCACTTCGCCATCCTTTGCCGCGTAGACGACCAGCATGCCCTTGTCGACAGACGGTGCCGACAGGCCGGCGCGCCTGATCGAACGGGTCGCATTGGAATCGAACTCCTCGGTGCCCGCCTTGGCAACTTCCTGTACCGGCCAATCGGCGAAAGGATTGTTGCGGCAGGAATCGAGAATGACGATCCGGAGCTTGCGCGCATGCTCGACCGAAGCCAGCATATGCTTGAGCGTGATCGCCTGCGCACCGATATCGGACGGCTTGGCGATTTTGACGTCGACCGGGATCAGGAAGTTCTGACCGTTGAGCTCGACACCATGGCCTGCATAATAGACGAGGGCGATATCTGACGTCTCGGACTTGAAGGAAAATGCATTCATCGTCGAGACCAGATCGGCGAGCGGCTGATCGATGGCTGTGTCGACCTCGAAGCCCAACCCCTTGAGCTTCTCGGCGATGGCAGTCGCGTCGTTGGTGGCATTGGCAAGCTGGGGAATGCTCTGATATTTCGACATGCCGATGACGAGCGCCACGCGGTTGGCCGCTTCAGCGGCAACGACCGAGATGGTCAGCAGCATGATCGCGATGAGGCCAACCAATGGCCGGCTGATGCGAATGTAGGCGGACATCCAGGTGTTCCTCGGTCCCGGCGGTCATCATATCGAATCCGCAGGAAAGATTGAAGTCGTTGAATCCGATACGGTCAATGTGATTGTTTTATTCTTAAGCCGGAATGTTGCGCGATGACGTCTTCTTAACTTTCGCTTGCGGAATTTTCAGGCTTTCTGGTAGGTCACCACAGCAAATTCTGTTGGAGGGGAAAGACGATGACAACTCCGGGCATCCGGCCGCTGGTCGCGGGCAATTGGAAAATGAATGGCACGCGCGAGTCACTCAATGAGTTGAAGGCGATGGCCGAGGGTGCTCCGGCATTGTCCCGAGAGATCGATATGCTGATCTGCCCGCCCGCGACCTTGCTCTATGTCGCCACCGCGCTCGTCACCGACAGCCCGCTGAAGATCGGCGCGCAGGATTGCCATCCAGCACAGTCCGGCGCGTTCACCGGCGACATCTCGGCCGCAATGATCGCGGATTGCTTCGGCACATCAGTGATTGTCGGCCACTCCGAGCGTCGCACCTTGCACAAAGAAAATGACGCGCTGGTCCGCGCCAAGGCGGAAGCCGCGATCGCAGCGGGGCTAACCGCGATCGTCTGCATCGGCGAAACGGAAGCGGAGCGAAAGGGTGGCTCGAC
Source organism: Rhizobium sp. LjRoot254 (assembly GCF_964254105.1). Taxonomy (NCBI): domain Bacteria; kingdom Pseudomonadati; phylum Pseudomonadota; class Alphaproteobacteria; order Hyphomicrobiales; family Rhizobiaceae; genus Rhizobium; species Rhizobium sp. LjRoot254. The sequence goes on from NZ_CAXUSM020000001.1 coordinate 1,922,018, forward strand.
GCTCGATGTGCTGAGGACGCAGCTTGCCGGTTCGGTTCCGGATGGCGCAACAGCCGAAACCGTCGTGATCGCCTATGAGCCGGTCTGGGCCATCGGCACCGGGTTGACGCCGACGACAGGCGATGTCGAGGAAGCGCATGCCCTCATGCGCGCCGAGCTCAAGACCCGTTTCGGCGGCGAGGGGGCCAAGATGCGCATTCTCTATGGCGGCTCGGTCAAGCCCTCGAATGCAAGTGAATTGATGGCTGTCGCCAACGTCGATGGCGCGCTGATCGGCGGTGCCAGCTTGAAATCATCGGACTTCCTCGCCATCTCTCAGGTCTATGGCGACCTGATCGCCTGACGACAGCGCCCGGAAGCGCCGCCAAAATCGCGCGCCGAGGGCTTTCAAAACCTCCAAGGCTCGTGTAATAGCGCGCCAACTCTAGACATTTGTCCGCCGCCCGGCGGGCGGGATTGGATATATGCAGACCGTTCTCATCGTAATTCATCTGATGATCGTGCTTGCGCTCGTCGGCGTTGTGCTGATCCAGCGTTCGGAAGGCGGCGGCCTTGGTATCGGCGGCGGCTCTGGCTTCATGAGCGCCCGCGGCACTGCCAATGCGCTGACGCGGACGACGGCCATCCTGGCCTTGTTGTTCTTCGTCACCTCGCTCGGCCTCGGCATCCTGGCGCGCTACGAATCCAAGCCCACCGACATTCTCGACCGGCTCCCGACGACCACGACGGGCGACAAGAATCTTCTCGATTCCCTGGCGCCCAAGACGGAAGAGAAGAAGGAAGTCCCGGCCGATCCCAACGCGATCCCGCTCGGCGGCGACAATACCAATGCAGCCGATCCCGCAGCCGACCAGAAGCCGACCGACGCGACCGCGACGGATGTCAAGCCGGCCGATCCGATCACCTCGACCGACACCAAGCCTGCGGACGCGACGACCGAGGAAAAGCCGGCCCTGCCGCAATAACCTCTTCGGCACAGGCATTCAAAACCGGCGGGAATTTCCTGCCGGTTTTTTCATGGGCATGGCGTGCCCACGGGAAAACGTCAGCAACCAAGAATTTCTTCTGGCGGAATCATCCGCAAAGCAGTAGGGGGTAAAGCCCATGGCGCGATATGTTTTTATTACCGGCGGTGTGGTTTCTTCCCTAGGCAAGGGAATCGCATCCGCAGCACTGGGTGCACTGCTTCAGGCCCGCGGATACAGGGTCAGGCTCCGCAAACTCGATCCCTATCTCAATGTCGATCCGGGCACGATGAGCCCGACGCAGCACGGTGAAGTGTTCGTGACCGATGACGGCGCGGAGACCGATCTCGATCTCGGCCACTATGAGCGGTTTACCGGCCGTTCGGCGACCAAGACCGACAACATCACCACCGGCCGCATTTACAAGAATATCATCGACAAGGAACGCCGCGGCGATTATCTCGGCGCCACCGTCCAGGTCATTCCGCACGTTACCAATGAAATCAAGAACTTCGTGACCGAAGGCAACGAGGGCTATGATTTCGTGCTCTGCGAAATCGGCGGCACGGTCGGCGATATCGAGGCGATGCCCTTTATCGAGGCGATCCGCCAGCTCGGCAACGAACTGCCGCGCAATTCCGCGGTCTTTGTCCATCTGACCTTGATGCCCTATATTCCGGCTGCCGGCGAATTGAAGACCAAGCCGACCCAGCACTCCGTCAAGGAACTGCAGGCGATGGGTATTCATCCGAATATCCTGTTGGTGCGCGCCGATCGCGAGATTCCCGAACCCGAGCGCCGCAAGCTATCGCTGTTCTGCAATGTGCGGGAATCGGCCGTGATCCAGGCGCTCGATGCCGCAAGCATCTACGACGTGCCGATCGCCTATCACAAGGAAGGTCTCGACGACGAAGTTCTGGCCGCGTTCGGTATCGAGCCTGCGCCGCAGCCGCGCATGGAGCGGTGGGAAGAGGTTTCACGCCGGATACACAATCCCGAGGGCGAAGTGACCATCGCCATCGTCGGCAAATATACCGGCCTCAAGGATGCCTATAAGTCGCTGATCGAGGCGCTCTATCACGGCGGCATCGCCAATCAGGTCAAGGTCAAGCTCGACTGGATCGAATCCGAGATCTTCGAGAAGGAAGATCCGTCGCCGTATCTCGAAAAGGTCCATGGCATTCTCGTCCCCGGCGGCTTCGGCGAGCGCGGTTCCGAGGGAAAGATCCAGGCGGCGAAGTTCGCCCGCGAGCGCAAGGTGCCGTATTTCGGCATCTGTTTCGGCATGCAGATGGCGGTGGTGGAAGCCGCGCGCAATCTCGCCGGTGTCGAGAAGGCCTCCTCCACCGAATTCGGCAAGACGTCCGAGCCGGTGGTCGGCCTGATGACCGAGTGGGTGAAGGGCAACGAGCTCGAAAAGCGCTCCGCAAGCGGTGATCTCGGCGGCACGATGCGTCTCGGCGCCTATCGCGCGGTGCTCCACAAGGACACCAAGATCGCGGATATCTACGGCTCGACCGAGATTTCCGAACGGCATCGCCATCGCTACGAGGTGAATGTCGACTACAAGGAACGCCTGGAGAACTGCGGGCTGGTCTTCTCGGGCATGTCGCCGGATGGCGTCCTGCCGGAAACGATCGAGTATCCCGATCATCCCTGGTTCGTCGGCGTGCAGTATCATCCGGAACTGAAGAGCCGGCCATTCGAGCCGCACCCGCTGTTTGCGAGCTTCATCGAGGCCGCGGTGGAGCAGAGCCGCTTCGTCTGAGGCGGCTCCCTCGTCTCCCGGATCAGGTCTGTTCGAAGGCGCGTTGCTTCAGCGCGCGGTCCTGGTTCTTCACGGCATAACCAGCTTGAAGCGGCCAGCTTGCGTAAGCGTCTTCTGAACGTTCGAGGGCAAGCCGGGCATGGACCGCCCAGTTCGGGTCATCGAGTGCCGCGCGCGCGATCGCGACCAGATCGGCATCACCGTTCTCGATGATCGACTGGGCCTCGGATGGCTTGGTGATCAGCCCGACGGCGATGGTCGGAATGCCTGTTTTCTTGCGGATCGCGGTCGAGAAATGCAGCTGGTAGAGCGCCTTCGGAGTGAAGGCCGCGCCATCGAAGCCGCCCGAGGAGCAATGGACTGCATCGACGCCCAGCGCCTTCAGCTTGCCGACCAGGACAATGCTGTCATCGATCGTCCAGCCATCCGGATGATTGTCGGATGCCGAAATGCGCACGAAGAGCGGCTTAGCCTGCGGCCATGCGGCGCGCACCTCCTCGGTCAATTCGAGCAATAGCCGCATGCGGTTGTCGCGATTGCCGCCGTAATCGTCCTGACGCTTATTGGCGAGCGGCGACAGGAATTGGTCGAGCAGGTAGCCATGCGCGGCGTGGATCTCGACAACATCGAAGCCTGCCTTCTCCGAGCGAAACACCGCTTCCACGAACGAATTCTTGAAGCGCTTGATATCGTCAGTTGTCATCTCGCGTGGCTCCTTGAAGCCCGGCGCGGTCGGCGAGTGAATAACCGCGCTCGGCGCGATCGGCTGCCAGTCCTCGAAGGCGATCGCCGCCTTCTCCTCGTCCGCGGGGTTGGGCCGGAACGGCACCGGTGTCGAGGCCTTGCGGCCGGCATGGGCAAGCTGGATGCCGGCGGCAGCGCCTTGGGAATGCAGGAAATCGACGATGCGGCGGAAGGGTTCGATCTGCTCGTCGCTCCACAGGCCGGTATCGGCGTAGGAAATGCGGCCCTCTGGGGAAACGGCAGTCGCCTCTGTTGTGACGAGCCCGAAACCGCCTATGCCGAAGCGCGCGAGATGGGCGAAGTGCCAGTCATTGGCAAAGCCGTGCCGTGCCGAATACTGGCACATGGGGGCGACGGTGATGCGGTTCTTGAGTGTGAGTTCACGGAATGTGATGGGGGAAAATAGCTGGGACATGAGCTGGCCTGCAATCTGATGTGTGGACACGTGCTGAGAGGCGGCGGTCTTGCCTTGGGAGGGCGATCACAAACTAGGTAATCAAAATCATGATTGCGAGGAATGATTTTCTAAATCAGCCTCAACCCCTTGAGGCTTGCATGTCCTTCCTTGCCGATAATGATGTGATCATGGACGGAGATGCCCAGCGGCTTGGCTGTATTGATGATCGTATGAGTCATGTCGATATCGGCGCGCGATGGTGTCGGGTCACCCGAGGGATGGTTGTGGACGAGAATGATGGCGGTGGCCGAGAGTTCCAGCGCCCGCTTGACCACTTCGCGCGGATAAACCGGCGTATGATCCACCGTGCCGCGCTGTTGCACTTCGTCCGCGATCAACTGGTTGCGCTTGTCGAGGAAAAGGATGCGGAATTGTTCCTGCGTCTCATAGGCCATGGCGGCGTGGCAATATTCGATCACAGCCGACCATGAGCCGAGCAGCTTCTTGCCGGTGATGCCGCTTTTCAGCGAGCGGTGGCCGACGGCGGCGATCAGCTTGATATCCGTAGCGACTGCCTCGCCGACACCCTTGACCTCCTGCAGCAGATGGATCGGTGCGCCCAGCACGGCTGCCAGCGAGCCGAAGCGGTCGATCAGCGCCTTGGCGATCGGCTTGGTGTCTCTGCGGGGAATGAGACGGAAGAGCAGCAGTTCCAGCAACTCATAGTCTGCAAGTGCCGTATCGCCGAGATCGCGGAACTTGGTCCGCAGCCGCTCGCGGTGGCCATGATAATGTGCCTCGGCGCCGTTCGTATCCTTCAAAGGGGTCGATTTCTTGAGCGCATTCTTGCGCGGCATTGTCTCGGAAAAGAAGCCGCGCTCGTCCTCGACCGGCTCATCCGTCCCGGCATTTTCCGGGTCCAGGAGATCGCGGGGAATGCCGGAGGAATTGTTCATCGATACCTCAGTTGGGGAGGCCGGGCTTGTCGAGCCCGCCCGGCGAAAGCGTGAAGATTTCGCAACCGTCAGCCGTGACGCCGACCGTGTGTTCGTATTGCGCCGACAGCGAGCGGTCGCGGGTGACGGCGGTCCAGCCGTCGGACAGGACCTTCACATGCGGCCGGCCGAGATTGATCATCGGCTCGATGGTGAAGATCATGCCCTCTTTCAACTCAGGGCCTTCGTTGGACTGGCCGTAATGCAGGATGTTCGGCGCATCATGGAATAGCCGGCCGACGCCATGGCCGCAGAAATCGCGCACAACGGAGCAGCGTTCCGCCTCGGCGAACGACTGGATGGCATGACCAATCGCACCGGTGCGGGCGCCCGGCCGCACTGCACGCACGCCGCGCATCAGGCATTCGTGGGTGACTTCCATCAGCCGTTCGGCGGCGCGCTTGACCTCGCCGACGGGATACATGCGGCTCGAATCGCCATGCCAGCCGTCGAGGATGAAGGTGACGTCGATATTGACGATCTCGCCTTCGCGCAGCGGCTTGTCGTCGGGGATGCCGTGGCAGACGACGTGATTGATCGAGGTGCAGGAACTCTTGCGGTAGCCGCGATAGTTCAGCGTCGCGGGCAGGGCATCGTTCTTCATGCCGAACTCAAAGACGAAGCGGTCGATCTCGTTGGTCGTCACGCCGGGTCTGATCAGCGGCCAGATATCGTCGAGGCAGCGCGCGGTCAACTGGCAGGCCTTGCGCATGCCCTCGAACGCATCGGGTCCATAAAGACGGATGGCACCGGTGTTCTTCATGGGTGCGGCAAGGGCTTCGATATAGGTGACCATTAGGACCAATCAACTTTCAACTCAGGCACGTTCAAGCGGTATTCCAACCTCTATGCTGGGAAAAGGACCTCGTCAAATGCGAACCTTCACGTAGGAGCCGGGCGCTTCTTCAATCGGATTGAGCTTGTTGCCGCCCGGTTTCCGCGCGTCGACCTTCTTGTCCGACTGGCTTTCGATCCATGCATGCCAATGCGGCCACCAGGAGCCCTCGGTCATTTCGGCCTCTGCCACCCAGTCGTCGAAATCGCCCTTGGCTGGCCCGCCGTGCCAGAACTGATACTTCTTCCTGTCAGGCGGGTTGACGACGCCTGCAATATGGCCGGAGCCCGACATGATATAGGTCACCGGCCCGCCGAACAGCTTCGAGCCCGTGAAGACCGACTTTGCCGGCGCGATGTGATCCTCGCGGGTGGCGAGGTTATAGACCGGGATCTTGATGTCCTTGAGGCTGAGCGTCTTGCCGCCCATCTTCATCTTGCCCTGGGCGAGGTTGTTGTCGAGATAGCAGTTGCGCATATAGAAGGAATGGTTGGCCGCCGGCATGCGGGTGGAATCGGCGTTCCAGTAGAGCAGGTCGAAGGCCGTCGGCTCCTGCCCCTTGAGGTAGTTGTTGACGAAATAGGGCCAGATCAATTCCTGCGCGCGCAGCATGTTGAAGGCCATCGCCATCTTGGTGCCTTCGAGAAAGCCGTCTTCCGCCATGCTCTTTTCAATGCTGCGGATCTGAGCCTCGTCAGCGAACACTTTCAGATCGCCGGCATGGGTGAAGTCGACCTGGGTTGTGAACAGCGTGACCGACTTGATCCGCTTGTCGCCTTCCTGCGCATGCAGTGCCAGCGCTGCCGCCAGCAGCGTGCCGCCGACGCAATAGCCGATCGCGTTCACATCCTTCTCGCCGGTCGCCTTGGTGATGGTGTCGAGCGCAAAGCCCACGCCTTCACGGGCATAGTCTTCCCAATCCTTGTGCGCGTGGCGTTCGTCGGGATTGACCCACGATACCACGAAGACGGTGTGACCCTGCTCGACGCACCATTTGATAAATGATTTCTGCGGGTTGAGGTCGAGGACATAGAATTTGTTGATCCACGGCGGCACGATGAGGAGAGGGCGCTTGAGAACCTCGTCGGTCGCGGCGTCATACTGGATGATCTGGCAGATGTCGTTTTCCGCAATCACCTTGCCCGGCGTGACCGCCATGTTCTCGCCGACCTTGAACTTGGACGTATCGGTCTGGCGCAGGCGCAGGTCGCCGCGGCCGGCCTTGATATCCTCGGCAAGCTTCTTCATGCCTTCGACGAGATTGGCGCCGTTCTGGGCAACGGTTTCCTTGTAGAGGACCGGGTTTGTGACGATGAAATTGCTGGGTGAAAGCGCCGACGTGATCTGCCTGACATAGAACTCCGCCTTGTGGCGGGTATGCGGATCGAGCCCCTGGGCTTCCTGCACCAGCTTCTCGGCCCAGTCGGCGGTGACGAGATAGGTCTGGCGCAGAAAATCGAAGAACGGCGTTTCCTTCCAGTCATGCGCCGAGAAGCGCTTGTCTTCCCGCACCTCGGGCGCTGCCGGCGGCTTGCCGGCCGCGCGGTTCATGGAATTCATCCAGATGCCGAAATAAGAACTCATCAGGTGGGTCTGCGCCTCGAGTGTGCGCGAGGGGTCGGAGACCCAGTATTCGACGACCTTGGAAATGGTGGCGACGATATCGGTGAGCGGCTCGATATCGGCATTGGTCTTCTCGCCCTTTTCGCGCGGCTGCAGCCATTCGGAAGCGGCCTTGCCGAGGTTTTCGAGCGAACGGGCGATATTAAGCGACAAGGCTTCGGGATTCTTGACGACGAAGGGCTCGATCTTGGCCGGATCGAAACCGGGCAGGGCATCGCTGGGCGGCTCTTGCCTCGTGTCGCTGTCGGCCATCGTGCCTCGCTCCCCTTATTCTCATTCTCATTATTGGCGGATAGATTGCATGAAACGCATTGCAATTTCCACCATTTAGGTGTCAGAAAAATGGGCACCCCGGCCAAATGCCGAAATTCTATTTTCAGACGCGAGAACGGAATGCCCTCCGCACGGACCCTCAAAAACCTGATCGCACTTGCGGTGCTCTCTATGGGGCTAGGCGCGTGCTCCAGCGCCTCGCGGACAGAGACGGTGCATCCTGTGGATCATCGGCCGGTCCAGTCGGACAGGTATCCCGATTTCTCCAAGCCGCTCGACTCGGCCATGCCGCAGATGACGGATGAGGACGCCGCGCGGATGGAGACGCAACTCTCGGCGCTCGCAAGCCAGCGCAAGGCAGGAACGATCTCGGAGGCGGAATACAGGCGCCGCGTCGAGGAGCTTCAGGCGCTCGCCCGGACAACGGAGTAGCTGAATGCCGTCGCTCGCAAGCTTTCTCGCATTCTCGCTGATCGCATTCGGCATGGTGATCACACCGGGTCCGAACATGGTCTATCTCGTCTCGCGCTCAATCAGCCAGGGCAGGGTTGCGGCCTTCATCTCCCTGATCGGCGTCGGCGCCGGCTTCCTTTTCTACATGTTCTCCGCGGCCCTCGGCATCACGTCGCTGATGCTGGCCGTGCCCTATGCCTATGACGCGTTGCGTTTCGCCGGCGCGCTTTACCTGCTCTATCTCGCATGGCAGGTGGTTCGTCCCGGTGGCCGGTCGCCGTTTCAGGTGCGCGAACTCAAGCCCGACGGCCCGAAGAAATTGCTGGCCATGGGACTGGTGACCAACCTGCTCAATCCGAAGGTTGCGGTCATGTATCTGTCGCTGCTGCCCCAGTTCATACATCCAGACGCGGGAAGCGTGATGACGCAACTGCTGGCGCTGGGCTTCACGCAGATCGCCATCAGCCTGACCGTCAACTCGGTGCTGATCATGATTGCCGGCTCGCTCGCGGTGTTTCTGACCAGTCGCCCGACCTGGATGCTGGTGCAGCGCTGGGTGATGGGAACCGTGCTCGCCGGCTTTGCCATGCGGATGGCAACGGATGCGCAGCGCTAATATAGCCGTCGCGGATGCCCTTTTTGCCCTTGCCTTTCCCGGCGTTTGGACGCAAAGCGTGATTTGCGGCGCGGTGATGCCGCTATTAGCCCAAGAGGTCTATGATGGAAGAGTTTCACAAGGTCCGTCGCCTTCCGCCTTATGTTTTCGAACAGGTCAACCGTTTGAAGGCGCAGGCGCGCGCGGCCGGTGCCGACATCATCGACCTTGGCATGGGCAATCCCGACCTGCCGACCAACAAGCTGATCGTCGACAAGCTGGTCGAGTCTGTGCAGCGGCCCGATACCCATGGCTATTCTTCTTCAAAGGGCATTCCCGGCCTGCGCCGCGCACAGGCCGGCTATTATGAGCGGCGCTTCGGCGTCAAGCTCAATCCCGACACACAGATCGTCGCGACGCTGGGTTCCAAAGAGGGCTTTGCCAACATGGCGCAGGCGATTACCGCGCCCGGCGATGTGGTGCTGTGCCCGAACCCGTCCTATCCGATCCATGCCTTCGGGTTCCTGATGGTCGGCGGCGTGATCCGCTCCATCCCGGTCGAACCGGATGCCGAGTTCTTCCGGGCGCTGGAACGCGCCGTGGCTCATTCCATCCCCAAGCCGATCGCGATGGTGCTCTGCTATCCATCGAACCCAACCGCGACCGTGGTCGATCTCGATTTCTACAAGGACGTGGTGGCCTTCGCCAAGAAGCACGGCATCTTCGTGCTGTCCGATCTCGCCTATTCCGAAATCTATTTCGACGGCAACCCGCCGCCATCGCTTCTGCAGGTGCCGGGCGCTATGGATGTCGCGGTTGAATTCACCTCGATGTCGAAGACCTTCTCGATGGCCGGCTGGCGCATGGGCTTTGCCGTCGGCAACGAGCGGCTGATTTCGGCGCTGACGCGGGTGAAATCCTATCTCGATTACGGCGCCTTCACGCCGATCCAGGTGGCGGCGAGCGCCGCGCTCAACGATCCGGACGCGGACAAGCATATCGACGAGGTGCGGCAGATCTACAAGCGCAGGCGTGATGTCATGGTCGAGAGTTTCGGCCGGGCTGGCTGGGATATCCCGGCGCCGAAGGCTTCGATGTTCGCATGGGTGCCGGTGCCGGAAAAATTCCGCCATCTCGGCAGCCTCGAATTCTCCAAGCTGCTGATCGAGAAGGCCGATGTGGCCGTGGCACCAGGCATCGGGTTTGGCGAGCACGGCGATGACTATGTGCGCATTGCCCTGGTCGAAAACGAACACCGGCTGCGTCAGGCCGCGCGGTCGATCAAGAAATTCTTCGGAACGGCGGACGACACGTTGCACAACGTCGTCGCGCTTAAATCCGCCAGATAGACATTACGGAAACAGGAATTGATTATGGCTGATGCCCTCAGAATAGGCATTGCAGGCTTGGGCACCGTTGGTGCCTCGCTGATAAAGGTTCTCCAGACACGCCGCGAACTGCTGGCTGTCTCCTGCGGCCGACCGATCGAGGTCATGGCTGTGTCGGCACGCGACCGGAGCCGCGACCGCGGCTTCGATGCAAGCGGCTTCCAATGGTTCGACGATGCTACCGAACTCGCACGCACGGCTGATATCGACGTCTTCGTGGAACTCATGGGCGGCGATGACGATCCGGCCTATTCCTCGGTGAAAGCCGCATTGTCCCGCGGCCTGCACGTCGTCACCGCCAACAAGGCGCTGCTCGCCAGGCATGGTGTGGAGCTTGCCGCTCTGGCAGAGCAGAACGGCGCGATCCTCAATTTCGAGGCAGCGGTCGCCGGCGGCATTCCCGTCATCAAGGCGCTCCGCGAGTCGCTGACCGGCAACACGGTCAGCCGCGTCTACGGCATCATGAACGGCACCTGCAACTACATCCTGACCCGGATGGAGAAGGAAGGCCTGACCTTCGAAGCCTGCCTCAAGGAAGCGCAACGGCTTGGCTATGCCGAGGCCGATCCGGCTTTCGATATCGAGGGCAATGATACGGCGCACAAGCTGTCGATCCTGACCACGCTGGCCTTCGGCACCCAGATCGCGGCCGATGACATCTATCTCGAAGGCATCACCAATATCTCGCTTGAGGACATCCTGGCGGCGGCCGATCTCGGCTACCGGATCAAGCTGCTCGGCGTGGCGCAGAAGACCGCATCCGGCATCGAGCAGCGCGTGCATCCGACCATGGTGCCGCAGGATTCGGTGATCGCCCAGGTCGATGGCGTGACCAACGCCGTGGCGATCGAATCCGACGTGCTGGGTGAACTCCTGATGGTCGGCCCCGGCGCCGGCGGCAATGCGACGGCCTCGGCCGTGATGGGCGACATCGCCGACATTGCCAAGAGCCATCCCGGCGCGCAGCTCGTACCGAGCCTCGGCCGCCCGGCAAAACAGCTCGCGCCCTACAAGCGCGGCGAGATCCAGAGCCATGAAGGCGGCTATTTCATTCGTCTCACCGTCGAGGATCGCACCGGCGTTTTCGCGAGCGTCGCGACGCGGATGGCCGAGAATGCCATCTCGCTCGAATCCATCGTTCAGCGCCCCAAGAAGCATGACGACAAGGCCGAACGCCAGACGATTATCCTCGTCACGCATGCCACCACTGAGCAATCGGTCCGCACTGCGGTCGGTGCGATCAAGACCGAGGGCTACCTTATCGGCGAGCCGCAGGTGATCCGCATCGAGCGGCCGAAGGCGGCTTGAGCCGCCGCTTTGACTTCGCCGGTGTTTATCCCTACTTCTCAATGCGTTGCGAGGAGTTGTGATGAACGAGCGCGTTGATCCGGTCGAAAGGGCTTTTCTCGGCGTCGAGCGCTCGGTGAGCGGCCAGCGCTGGCAGCAGCGGCTTGACCAGGCGGGACTCAACCGTGCGCTTGCCATATCCCAGACCCATGGCATGTCGGAGCTGATCGCGCGGGTGATCGCGGGCAGGGGTGTGGGCGTTGCCGATGCGCCTGCCTTCCTCGATCCGACGCTCCGCGACCTGATGCCCGATCCCTATGCGATGACCGATTGCGAGAAGGCGGCCGAGCGCATCTCGCGCGCCATCGACCGGGGCGAACACGTCGCGATCTTCGGCGATTACGATGTCGACGGCGCCTCGTCGGCGGCCTTGCTCTACCGCTTCCTCTGGCATTTCGGCCTGGAAGCGACGATCTATATCCCCGATCGCATCTTCGAAGGCTATGGCCCAAATCCGGCGGCCATCAACCAGTTGATCGACGACGGCGCGCAGCTGATCGTCACCGTCGATTGCGGTTCGACCAGCATCGACTCGCTGGCGGCGGCCGCGGCGCGCGACATCGATGTCGTCGTCATCGATCACCATCAGGTCGGCCATGAACTGCCGATCGCGCATGCCCTGGTCAATCCGAACCGCGAGGACGATCTGTCGGGACAGGGACATCTCTGCGCCGCCGGTGTCGTCTTCCTCGTGCTGGTGGCGCTGCACCGCCTGATGCGCCAGCGTAATGATCCGCGGGCGGCGAGCCTCGATCTCCTGTCCTTGCTCGACCTGGTCGCACTCGCGACGGTCTGCGATGTCGTGCCGCTCAAGGGCTTGAACCGCGCCTATGTGGTGAAGGGCCTGATCGCGGCCCGCCATATGACCAATCCGGGCCTCGCCGCGCTCTTCGTCAAGGCAGGCATCGGCGGGCCGGTGACGCCCTATCATCTCGGCTTTCTTGTCGGCCCGAGAATCAATGCTGGCGGACGCATTGGTGACGCGGCACTTGGCTCGCGCCTGCTGACCATCGATGATGCCGGCAAGGCTGGCGAGATCGCGGCAAAGCTCGACGATCTCAATCGCGAGCGCCAGGAGATGGAAAAGATCATGCTGGCAGAGGCGGAGGCCGAGGCGCTGGCCGAGTACGGCACCGGCGAGGGCGCCTCCGTCATCGTCACCGCGCGCGACAAATGGCATCCCGGTATTGTCGGGCTGATCGCCGCGCGCCTCAAGGAGCGCTTCTGCCGGCCCGCCTTTGCCATAGCCTTCGATCCCTCGGGCAAGGGCACCGGCTCGGGACGCTCGATCCCCGGCTTCGACATGGGCCGCATGGTGCGCGCCGCCGTTGACGAGGGCATCCTGCTCAAGGGTGGCGGGCACGCCATGGCAGCCGGCCTGACAGTGGAACGCGGCAATCTCGGCCGTGTGCGCAGCTTCTTCGAGGAGATGGCCGGCAAGCAGGTGTCGGAGCTTGTCGAGGACCAGATGCTCGATATCGATGGCGCACTCGGGGCCTCGGGCGCCACGTTCGAGTTGATCGACCAGTTGGAGAAAGCCGGGCCTTACGGTTCGGGCCACCCGCAACCGGTCTTCGCGCTACCGTTCCATCGGATCCAGGAATGTCGCTATGTCGGCACCAACCACATCCGCGTATCGCTGCAGGCGATGGATGGCGCACGCCTCGAAGCCATGGCCTTCCGCGCCGTCGACACCGACCTCGGCCGCTTTCTGCTCTCCTCGCGTGGCGACCAGGTGCATGTTACCGGGTCGCTCAGCGCGGATTACTGGCAGGGGTCGCGGCGAATCCAGTTCCGGATCACGGATGCGGCGAAGGCTGTGTGAGAAATTGGTACGCCCAAGGGGAATCGAACCCCTGTTCCCGCCGTGAGAGGGCGGTGTCCTGACCGCTAGACGATGGGCGCGCGGTGACGGGCAATATAGGCAAGAGCATGGTTTGCCGCAAGTGTCGCGTTGTTTCGTCGGAGAATTGAACTGGTGCGTGTTTAAGGAGCTTCGATCACGCTGTCGCTTTTCAATTGTTGTTACCCTAGCCAGCCTCAATATTATGGCGAAAGCCCGTATTATGACGAAAGCCCGTTGACCGACGTTCCCGTTTTGGGTACGGTATGGACGTGCAGATCATCGCTTTTTCGACCTTGAGATTGTTTTGGCAACGCCACCCTCAAGCTGAGGGACCGCTCAGAGCATGGTTCAATATCGCGAGCAGGGCGGATTGGACGAGCCCCGCCGACATCAAGCGGGATTATGGTTCAAACGTTGATTTCGTGGGTGACAATCGGGTGATCTTCGACATCGCCGGAAACAAATACCGGCTGATTGTTCGCGTGGCCTATCAATGGAAGTCGCTGCAGATCAAGTTTGTCGGCACCCATTCCGAGTATGACAAGATAAATGCGGAGACCATAGGAAGATGAGAGACATTCGTCCCATTCGCAACAATGAAGATCTTGCTTGGGCCTTGAAGGAGGTTGATGTCTATTTCGATACTCCGCCTGAAATCGGTTCCGAAGAAGGCGACCGTTTTACAGTGCTGTGCGACTTGATCGAAGCCTATGAAAACAAGCACTACCCGATCGAACCCATGGAGCCCATCGACCTGCTCAAGGCGCATATGGAAAATACGAACCGGACACAAGGGGATCTGGGTAAACTCTTCGGTTCCCGTCAACGTGCTTCCGAGGTACTCAGGCGACGGCGCGCGCTATCGAAAGAGATGATCCATCTGTTGAGTTCGGAATGGCATATTCCGGCCGACCTGCTTGTTGTCCCCTACAAGCTTGCGGCGTAGGTCAAGGTCGAATCTCATCAACGGGTTGCGATGGGGAAGATCGAAGTGGCACGCCCTAGGGGAGTCGAACCCCTCTTCCCAGAATGAAAATCTGGTGTCCTAACCGATAGACGAAGGGCGCGTGCGCTTCGGTGGCGCCCTTATAGCAGCGGATTCGATTCACGCAAGCGGGCAGGTGAGGGATTTTCACAAAATCTTCAAGATCACATGAAGAAACTCATGCAATGCGTTCAAACGATTTCATATTCTTTGAGGGGGAGAAACGGTTGGCACGCCCTAGGGGAGTCGAACCCCTCTTCCCAGAATGAAAATCTGGTGTCCTAACCGATAGACGAAGGGCGCGCGAACGGGGCGTATATAGCCAGCTTGTTTGCACACCGCAAGCGCAAAATCCGAATTTCCGCCGGTAAATACGCCGCATCAACCAAATGCGAAAAAGCAAAATCAGGGCAATGACTTAGGCATGGAATAGCTGGGGTGGGAGGACGGCGTCAGGTGGTTCGACGACTGGATATCAGCTGCGGGCGCGCTTTTTACGACGGCAGCGCCAGTTCCAGTCGCGTTCGCTGCCGATATCGATATGCACCGATTCCGTATGGCAATAGGTGCCGATGCCGCCACGGCCCGGCAGCGAGCGGAGATAATCGGCGAGCTCCCATTTGGAGACGCCCTGCACCTGGATATCGGCTGCGGCGCAGAGCGTATGCAGCGAATGGCGCACGCCGCCGGCACGCCTGTTGTGGCGCCGATCACGGAAGCCCGACGTGATGATCGCAGGACGCTTATAGTGGTTCTCGACCTGGTGGATGAGATCGACGAGCTGCGACCTCAGGCAACGGACCTCGACCTTGTCGGTCTGGATATAAAGGCCGTTGGGAGCAAGGCGGGTCATGGATGGCAGCGATGCCAGCTGCATCAGGCCAGCGGGCGCGTCCTCGTCATCGCCTTCGTGTTCCTCGTCGTCGGGCATGCGATTCGTCGGGAACATGGCATTGACGTTGACGCCGGGGAGCGCGTTGTCGCTGAGCGCCGCTGTCTGCATGTTGGGGATGCCGCGCGTGAGCGTCTTCTTCTTGGCGAAGCGGTCGCCGTCGAAATCCTTCGAATCCTTCTTGCGGAAGAGGTCGGCGAGCGTGAGCGGCTTTTTCTCAGGCTGTTCTTCCGTCTCTGCGGCGACGGGCCTGGCAAGATTTGCCTGCAGCGCATCGAGATCGGCAATCGCGGGATCGGCGGCGGCCAACTCGGAATCCGGGCCGGTGGCCGTATCGAGCGCATTGAGCGTCGGATTGGGGTCGAGGACCGGGATTTCGGTGTCGGCCATGGCGACATCCTGCACCTGCTTGACGTCCTTGGCATCGGGCATCGGCACGGCCATCCGCTCGGCGAGGCTGTCGTAGCTCGGCAGCGTGTCAGCGGCCGATTGCTCAGTCCGGCTGTCGGCAGCAATCACGGCTTCGACGGAATTGTTGGCGTAGATGCTGGATTTGGTTGCCGCGACGGGCTCGACCTTCAGCCGGCCGGTCTTGGGTACAAGACCCTGCTGGGTGAAATTGCTGTCCGTCGTCGAATAGATGCTGTTCTGCGTGGCGGCGATGTTCTTGGGTTGCGTCAACAGACCCTGATTCTGGTTCGCACTCGCATCGTCGGTCACCCCGAGATCGGCGGGATCGAGCGACTGGACGTCCTGGTGCGCCTGGTTGGCGATCTCGGACTGTTCTTCGCTGGCGGCAGCGCTCTGCTGCGCGGCAAGTTCGACGAGATTGGCGGGACGGGTGGCGGCGGTGGTCTGGATCTGGGCAAGCTGGTCGGCGGGAGAGGACATGCAGCCATGGAGGCCGAGCATCGTGGCGGCAAGAAGCACGTAACGCAGAGGTCCGGGTTTGGCGGTGCTGATCCGGTCGCTTGGCAAAATCCGTCCCCACGCTATTTGTATGATTTTCATCCCGGCGACCCTGTTTAGACAGAAAATCGCGAAATGTAAACCAAGGTAAAATGGTCGTGATCGCCGCTACGATGAACAGGGTTTGCAGCAAATTCCGGGGCTGTCGCCGAGCCCCGGCACTGGATGCGTATCAAATGCGGCGAAAGCGTGTTCCGTCGCAGCCGGGCCTTTTGCCAGGCTTACCACTTTCCCGTATTCGGCATGGAAAGCCAGGGTTCGGCCTGCGGAAGGGCTCCACCCTTCTGGAGAATCTCGATCGAGATGCCATCCGGCGAGCGGACGAAGGCCATCCGGCCATCGCGCGGCGGCCGGTTGATGGTGACGCCCTTTTCCTGCAGCGACGCGCAAAGGGCATAGATATCATCGACTTCGTAAGCCAGGTGGCCGAAGTTGCGGCCGCCGGTATAGTCCTCGGGGTCCCAATTGAACGTCAGTTCGAGAGTCGGCGCGGCGGACGCCCTGGCGGCGTCGATATCGTCGGAGCCCGCGAGGAAGACCAGCGTGTAGCGGCCGGCCTCGTTCTCGATGCGGCGGACCTCGATCATCCCCATCTTGTTGCAATAGAAGTCGAGCGAAGCGTCGATATCGGTGACGCGAACCATCGTATGGAGATAACGCATTGGGATTTCCTCGTTTTGGCTGATGTTTGGCGCAAATCTGGACAGAAAGCCAGCTTGAGGCAAGCCATTTATGCGAACACAAGCCATAGGTTTTTTAGCTACCGGGACTTGCATCTGTATCATTTCGGGATGTTAATCTCAGGAGTGAAGAATCAGTTAACCGGTATGTGGCGTAGTAGGGGCAAGACAGTATGGCGGATAGGATTTCTTCCAAGAGCATCTCCCTCTTCGAGGACATGGCTGCCGACCCGGTTGACCTCCTCGAAATCACCGGCGTCATCAAATGGTTCGATGTAGCCAAGGGTTTCGGCTTCATCATCCCCGATAACGGCGAGGCCGATATCCTTCTTCATGTAACCTGCCTGCGCCGCGACGGCTATCAGACGATCCTCGAAGGCACGCGGGTTGTAGCCCTCGTCCAGCGGCGCGATCGCGGCTACCAGGCGTTTCGCATCCTCTCCATGGATACATCCACCGCCGTGCATCCTTCGCAGATGCCGCCGGTGCGGACCCATGTGCAGGTCACGCCGTCGAGCGGGCTCGAGCGGGCGATCGTCAAGTGGTTCAACCGAACCAAGGGTTTTGGTTTCCTGACGCGCGGCGAGGGCACCGAGGACATCTTCGTCCACATGGAAACGCTGCGCCGCTATGGCATAACCGAACTCCGGCCCGGCCAGAGCGTGCTCGTCCGTTTCGGCGATGGCGACAAGGGGCTGATGGCGGCCGAAATCCATCCTGACATCATCAATCCGGGCAACCGGTCGCATTGATGCGCCGCGCCATGCAGCGTCTCAATAAAAGCGCGCTTGCCGCGCTTTTTCTGTTTGTGCTGGCCTCGGCCATGGCCTTTTCGGCGAGTTTCGAGACCGAAAACCTTGTGATCCGCACCAAATCGGGCAAGGAATTTCCCTTCACTGTCGAATTGGCCATTGCTGCCGACCAGCGCCAGCAGGGGCTGATGAACCGCGACGAAATGGCTGCGGACCGGGGCATGCTGTTCGACTTCGGCGAGACGCGGCGTGTTTACATGTGGATGAAGAATACCTATCTACCGCTCGACATGCTGTTTATCGCGCCGGATGGCCGGATCGCGCTCGTCAGGGCCGACACGCTGCCGCTGTCGGAGGAGATCATCGATTCGCGTGATCCCGTGCGCTTCGTGCTCGAACTCAACGCCGGCACGGCGCAAAAGCTGGGAATCGCTGCCGGCGACATGATCGAGAGCGGTCAAATCGCGGCATCTGCGAAGAAGCCTTGAATCTCATCACTTTATCAGTTGCAGGGCAGGGGCGACTTGTGTAAGTCCCTCGACATCGGAAGATACGGAGCGTAGCGCAGCCTGGTAGCGCATCTGGTTTGGGACCAGAGGGTCGGGAGTTCGAATCTCTCCGCTCCGACCATTCCGAAAGGGACTTGGTCATTTGCTTGCCGTCAATCTTATGGCAGTATGCTTGACCATAAGTGCCAGACGAATTTGGGGTGAATCCAGCATGCCGGCAAAAATCTACCGTCCCGCCAAGACCGCGATGCAATCCGGCAAGGCCAAGACAAATCTCTGGGTGCTGGAATACGATCAGGAGCGCCCGCGCGTCATCGACTACGTTACCGGCTATACCGGTTCGGGCGACATGCGCCAGCAGCTCAGACTGATCTTCGAAACGCGCCAGCTGGCCGAGGCCTATGCCAAGCGCGAAAATATCGAATACCGGGTCGTCGAGCCAAAGGAAGCGACCCGCAAGACGGTGTCCTACACGGACAATTTCAAATATACCCGTACACAGCCCTGGACGCACTAGTCGTCACCGGCTGCCTGAAGCCCTAAATTTTACGGCCTCCGGCCAGTGCGGCCCCTTAGCTCAGCTGGATAGAGCACCTGCCTTCTAAGCAGGTTGTCGCAGGTTCGAGCCCTGCAGGGGTCGCCAATTTTCATCAATAATTTCAATATATTGCGGCATATCTTGTTTGGCCTGCATCGTCGCAAATCACTCTGGGTAACGCATGGGTAACGGCCTGCGCAAAGCGTCAGCTTCCCCTTGCTGTCTTGCACCGCGCGTTTTCCGTCGTCCGCATCGAAGACGGGCCTCAACTGGCGTTGCTCGACAAGCAATTGGCAGCTGAGAACAATGAGCGCCTCAGCGCACTTCCTACATATGTTGCGGTGGGCGCTTATGAGCCCGTGGCGGCGGTGACGCGCATTGGCCAACGCCCGCGCTGAGGGATCGCGCCCCGAATGGTGCGGCCTCCAGCCGTGGGTGCGCTGCGAGCGCATTGCGTTCGGTGCGGCCCTGATAGCGGCCCGTTCGCTTGGGGAAGCGTCCACAAGGCGAGGGCGCCCCGTTAACTCAAAAGGAATTCAGTCAATGCTTGAAAACACAATGGACGAACTGCCGATCCAGAACAGGTTTCGGCTGCGTCCGCTGACGCAATTGCGCCCGCATCAGTGCAAATGGCCCGTCTCTGAGGATCGCGCCGAGGTCGGCCACTTTTTGTTTTGTTGCCGTCCGGTCGCTGGAACGTCGCCCTATTGCACACACCATCACCAGATGGCGATAGCACTCCCGGCGAAGAACACGTATCGCCGTCCAAGGTTGGCACGGCGTTAAACGAAAGGCTCCGGGGTAGACCTGCTCGGCGAGCTTGGCCAGATTGGTCGACGAGTTCGAGAGCCAGTTCTCGGATGATGCGAGTTTTTCCGCAAAGGCCGGTTTTCCGCCTTGGTTTCCTTTTACCGGCGGCAATACCGTAATGTGGCGACCGTCGCACATGCGAGGGGTCCTCGCCGCAAATGAGGAGGCTTCCAGCCCCGGGCAGCTGCGTGTGTATCATTTCGGTGCGCCGATGACAGCGGCGTGTTCGCCGATCCGCGGCTCACTTGCTTTAAGCTGCCAATGGGAGGATGTTTCGGGCGCGAAACTGGCGATGGGCAGTGATGGTCACTAATCACGACGGTCCGATCATTCGAAAACTGGCGGCGGTCCCCACCGCGACCGGTTTGGCTGCGCGGCTCGGCGTGGCGCATCTTGAACGGTCGGGAATAAATCCAGCGCCCTTGCTGTCTCGCTCCGGTTTGTCGAAGGCTGATCTTTCGAACCATACGCGCATCAGCGTCTTGTCGCAGATCGAGCTTCTGGGGCAGATTTCACTTGCCACCAAGGACGCCTGGACCGGCCTCACTCTTGCGCAGGATTTCGACCTTCGCGAAATCGGGATGCTTTACTACGTGGCTGCCTCGTCACAAACTCTTGGCGATGCGCTACGGCGGATCGAGCGTTACGCCCGCGTCGGGAACGAGGCGCTCACCGTTCAGGTCGAGAAGACATCGGCGTGCCGCATCAGACTGTCCTATACAGGGGTTCCTCGGCATCTGGACCGGCACCAGATGGAATGTTTTGTGTTCGCGCTTCTGCGTGTCTGCCGCCAGATCACTGGAAAAAAGCTTGCGCCGATCAAAGCCAGCTTCGTTCACCATCGTTCGGGAAATCTGGACAAGATGCGCCGGCTGTTTGGTTGCGATATCGAATTCGACGCCTATGCCGACGAAATGCACTTTGATCCCACTGTGCTTGCGCTTCCCCTGGTCAACGCTGACCCGTTTCTCAACGAAATTATGACGCAGATGAGCGAAGAAGCGCTCTCAGTTCGCACGACGAATACAAGTCCCTTCCGCACCCTTGTTGAAAATACGATTGCTCCGCTTCTGCCTCATGCCGAGGCGAGCGCCAGGGTGGTGTCTCGTCGACTTGGCATGAGCGAGCGTACCTTCGCACGCAGGCTTGCAGAAGAAGACCTCAGCTTTGGCGAAATCCTCAACCAAATGCGCCGGGACATGGCAATTCGCTATCTTGAAGAAGACAATCTTCAGGCCTCACAGATTGCGTGGCTGTTGGGTTTCCATCAGTCGAGTTCGTTCAGTCATGCTTGCCGCCGGTGGACCGGCAAGTCCCCCTCGGAGTTTCGCCTCCGATAGCTCTCAGCCTCATGAAATACTGAAAACAGTGGGCGACAACGCCGAATTCGCTGCCGACTGCGATGGCAAGTTCGAGGCAGCCGGCGTTGTGCTCTTCGTTTTTGCGATAGTCGGCGCTGTCGTAGCGGGTGGGTTTCGAAGGAGTTATCGGCTTCACGCACTTCCGCGCCTCAGGTCCGGCGCGACATCCTTCGCGGTCATAACGGCATAGAGCGCACATTTGGCAGCGATCGCCAAGCAATTGGCAGCTCCGAGCAATCGGCGGATTTCCAAACTTGCTATCGGAGTTGCGGCGGAAGCTCATGAGGGCTGGGCGCCCATAATACTCATGAGCCAATCGCCATGCATGCGAGGGACCGCGCAGCAAATGGCGCGGCCCCGAGCCTGTGCGCGACGCGCATGGCGCCACCATAACACCGGCACGTTTTTCATTGTCGCCCAACTACAGCCGGACCGCCTTCGGGGCTAACTGGAGACTACGCATGAACATGAAATTGATCGTCGCGTCCTGCGCGGCGCTGATGCTGGCTGGCTGCCAGACCGGCGACCCGAATGGGCCGCAGGCCACCAAGACGAAGACGTGGACGCAGTTCGCGCCGGGGGACGTCTTGGAGATCGCCGACGCCAAGTGCCGGATGCAGTCCAACAGCGTGGCGCAGGGTATGTACGCCCAAGGCTCGCCCGGCTTCGTGGCTGGCGCGCAGCTTGGCAACGCCATCGGCAACGCCATCGCCATGGAGCAGTTCTACAAGCAGTGCATGACGATCTCTGGCTGGAAGCAGATCACTGTCGTAAAGGCCGCGCCGCCGCGCCCTGCAAAGGTGAAGGCGGTGAAGCCATGAGCACCACGGAACCCAGGACAAGAATCGCGTCGAAGACCATAACGACGCAGCACCTGACCGACTACGGCATCTTCGGCGTCGTCGCCACGATCTTTGGACCGCTGATGTTCGCCCTGTTCTACTGGCTGATGATCAGCGAAATGGCCAAGGAATATAATTCCAGCCCTGCTTTTTACGGCTTCGTGACGGTCGTCAGCGCCGCCGCCAGCGTCGTCGGGCCGGTTGCGCTCTTCATTGGGCGGACTTTCGAAACCACAGTCACGATCTGGGAAGACGCCCTCGACACCACGAAGCGCTGGTGATCAGGCGACCGCCCGACATCCATCAAACCATCAGGAAAACACTTTGCAAAGAATTTTGCTCGCAGCCGCAATCGCCGCACTCGCGACACCGGCCCTCGCTGGCGTCAACATCGTGGACGGCGACACGATCAAGATCGACGGCCAGACCATCCGCATCGTGGAGATCGACACGCCTGAAAGCTACCAGCCGCGCTGTGAAGCCGAACTGGTCAAGGCGCTGGACGCCAAGGAACGGCTGCGCCAACTACTCGACAGCGACGAGGTCACGTTCAAGCCGACTGGCCGCGACCGCTATGGACGGACGCTCGCGAAGGTCTTTGCTGGCGGCACCAATGTCGGCAAGACGCTGATCGCCGAAGGACATGCGCTTCCCTACCAGCCGGGCGCAGCCGCCAAGCTCAATCGCCTTCAGGCATGGTGCGGCCCGGCCGCGACGCTGGAAGACGTATGGGGCGGATCGGCCAAGCCGCTGACCGTCGTCGCCGCACGAAAGAAGCAGTCCGACGAACAGAGCGTGGTCAGCGGGCCATTCCCGAACTGTGCCGCCGCCCGCGCCGCTGGAGCGGCGCCAGTCTACGCCGGCGATCCCGGCTACCAGCCGAAACTGGATCGCGACCACGATGGTGTGGGCTGCGAATAGTCGTCGGACCATGGGCAGCCAGAGGGGTAGGGGGGATGGATTAGGCAGGCGCCATCCACCCCGGCGGGGGTTTGTCAAAGGGACTTCTCCGGCGCGTGACAGGTTTTGAACCAGGCCTCTCCATCGACGGCACGCACTGCAATTTTGCACTGGCTGCCGGGCTTGAGATAGCTGTCCACTGGCCGGCATGCGCCTTGCATGCCGGTCGTACACGCCACCCGCTTTAATTTCTAGAAGCAGTCAGTCTGCTATTCCTGTGGTCACTCCGCAACGCGCCAAAAAAAGCAGACATCGCGTTTGCCACACTGTACGGCCACTTTGGGCTGTTCGCACAACTCGCCATGCCCTAAGTAACCAGCTCAAGGGAATCGCATGGGAGAACCCAATGAGTCAGGCCGCCAACACCATCACCACGTGGTATGTCGATCCGGATGCGGAAGACCGGATGTCCGACGGCCACGCGCCCATCTGGCGGCATCTGATCGATCTTATCGTGGAACGCGATCTGTCTCAGAAGAGCGTTCTGGACTTCGGCTGCAATCAAGGTGGCCTGCTGCGTCATCTCTATGCGATCAGGCCCTTCCGTAAGGCGCTCGGTATTGATATCGCAGCGCAATCCGTCGCCAAAGCCGAGGCCTTCAAGGGCAATATGCCTGTCCAGCACGCAGTCGGCGGAACACTGGAAGGCTGGGTGGATGAGTTCGATCTGGCGATCAGCCATGAAGTCATCTATCTCGTCGAGGATATCGACGCCCATGCCGCCGATATCTTCAAGGCGTTGAAGCCCGGCGGGGTCTACTATGCCGTGACCGGCTGCCACACGGACAATCCGCTCTGGCCGAAATGGCGTGAACTGGTCGCCAAGCGCACCAACACCGTCGTGCAGGATCGCTCGATTTCCGATTACGGCCGCGCTTTCGCCAAGGCGGGTTTCGAGGTTTCCGGCCGCAAGCTGGAATATGACGGCTTCATTCCGTTTATCGAGGACGGCTGGACGCCTGATTTCGCGGACGCGCTCGACTACTATACCCGGACCAAGATCGTCTTCCGGCTGGTCAAGAATTCGACTGGCTCAACTTCGTAAGCTCGACGTCGAAATGCGGCGGCTTGTCGGGAGCGACCTCGACAAACCGCCCCTTCACCCGGAACGTCTTTTCGATCAACCCGCTTTCAGCGAGCGCCTTCGGCTCGCCATCGAAGCGCAACTCGCCCTTCTCCAGCAGGGAGATGCGGTCGCTGACCGCAATCGCCTGGTTGATGTCGTGGATCGCCATGATCACAGTCACCCCACGCTCGCGACTGAGACGATGGACGAGGTCAAGAACTTCGACCTGGTATCCGATATCGAGGAACGAAGTCGGTTCGTCGAGCAGAAGGATGCCGGCCTCCTGCGCCAGTGCCGCCGATATCCAGGCACGCTGACGCTCTCCACCGGAGAGCTCCTGAAGCGTCCTGTCGGCAAAACCAGTTAGTCCCGTGCTCTCGATCGCCCACTCGATAGCCTCCTCGTCTCTGCGGTCATAGGAGCGGAACAGCCCGACATGGGGAAAGCGGCCCTGCCGGACGAGCTGGGCGATCGTCATTTCGTCCGGGGCGACCGGCTGTTGCGGCAGGAACGCGAGCTTCTTCGCGATGGCCTTTCTCGACATCGACGCGACCGCGACGCCTTCGATGTCGGCTCTTCCTTCCGATGGCTTGATCAGTCCGGCCAGGCCCTGAAGTGCCGTGCTCTTTCCCGATCCGTTCGGGCCAATGAGCGCACGGATTTCCCCCTTCTCCATGGCGAGGGAAAAGCCGTGCAATGCCCTTCTGCGACCGTAGTCCACCGACAATTGCGAGCAAGAAAGGGGCATGGACGATCTCAAGGAATCTTGCGCAGAAGCGCGAGCAGGACGGGGACACCGATGAGGGCGGTGACGACCCCGATCGGGACTTCCTCGGCCCCACCGGCAAGACGGCCAATCAAATCGCCAAGCGTGACGATGACCGCGCCGAGGACGATGGTGAGCGGAAGGACCAACGGAAAATGCCGCCCGGCGAGAAACCGTGCCAGGTGAGGCACGATGAGGCCGACGAACACGATCGGACCGACCGCGCCGACGGCGCTTGCGGCGAGTGCGCAGGACACCAGCAGGACCAGAGAGAACTGCCTTCGATAGGAAAGCCCGAAGGAGCGCGCCACGGCCGCGTCGAACCGGAGAAGGATAAGCGGGCGGTAGATCAAGGGAAGTATCGCGAGGCCGACCACGGTGAACGGCAGCAGGAAGAGTGCGTGATCCCAGGTCCGGGCATAGAGGCTGCCGGACATCCATTCGAGGATGATCTCAATGCGCGCCGACCCCCAGCCGGCGATGAGGCCGATGGCGACGGCGTGCATGACGGCGCCGACGGCGATGCCGCAGAGCGTGACCCTGAGCGGACTGAGGTCGAGGCGAAAGGCCAGGAGATAAATGATGCCGCCTGCGATCATGCCGCCCACCATTCCGGCCGGAGGCAACCAGGCGATGGGCAGCTCGTTAACGGAATGGGAGTCCGGATTGGCGAGATAGACCGTGAACAGCAGGAACATCGTCACCGTCAGGGTGGCCCCCTGCGAGACGCCCATGAGCGAAGGATCGGCGAGCGGGTTGCGGGTAATGGTCTGAAGGAGCAGGCCCGCCAGCGCGAATTGAACGCCTGCGAGAATGCCTGTCACAATCCTTGGTAGTCTAATGTCGAGTATGATCGAGCGCGCTTCCGGCGAACCACTCCCGGTCAGCGCCGACAGAACGTCGCGCGCGGGAATGTCGACGATGCCGAGGAACACCGCCGCCAGAAAGGAAATCAGCACGAGCGCAATGGCAGCCGGGAGGACCCAGGGGCTCGGCCGGCCGATGGCAGGGGCGTTGGTAGTCATGCGCCCTCACTCCTGAAATCCAACCGGCCGCGCTGGATGAGATAGACGAAGATTGGGCCGCCAAGCAGCGCGGTGATGATACCGACTGGGAGCTCCTTGGGGATGGCGATCGTGCGGGCGATCAAGTCGGCTGTTGTTACGATCAGCGATCCAATCGCGGCGGCCAGGCCGATCTCCCAGCCCGTTCCGCTTGGTCGAAGAAGGCGCGCGATATGGGGAGCGGCCAAACCGACGAAAGCCACCGGTCCCGCGACGGGAGCGACGCCCGCGACCGGGCAGATGCCGAGCAGGAGGAGCATTGGCTTCCATAGATTGAGCTGCACGCCCATACCGGTCGCTGCGTGATCGCTGAGTGAAAACATGGAAATCACTCTACTGAGCGCGAGTGCCCCAGCAACGCCGAGAACCACCCATGGCAGCATTTGGAGCAGTTGGGACCAACTCCGTCCAGCAAACCCACCCGATATCCAAAAGAGCAGAGCAGTCGACTGCGGTCCGGCCAGCAGCAGGACGTAGACGGTGATGGCCCCGAGAAACAACGAGATGCTGATACCGCCAAGCGCAAGATGCAGCGGGTGGCCCGTGCCACCGCGTGCGACCCAGAAGGTCACGGTCGCCGCCGCAAGTCCTCCGGCGAGCCCGAGAAACGGGTAAAGGTGCCCGGAAACCCATGGAAAGAAAACGAAGCAGGTGACGATCGGCGCGACCGCCCCGGCAGTGACACCCGTGATGCCGGGATCGGCAAGCGGGTTCCGCGTCAGCGACTGGAGGATATAGCCTGAGACGGCGAGACCTGCGCCGGCGGTTGCTGCGGCGAGGCTCCTCGGCAGCCGGAGCGTCCAGACCAGGATCGACTCGATCTTGCCGTCAGGAGCAACGAGCACCCGGAGAACGGCGTCTATCGACAGCATTTTCGCGCCGGGCAGCAGCCCGGCGACGATGATCAACACTGTCGCGACGACGATGAGGCCGACGGCTGTCGAGGATTTCCGGGCGTCCATCGTCGCGGTCAACTCGTCAGTTCTGGACCGCGGCCGGAATCAGCTTTGCGGCTTCGGCCCGGACATCCACTTCCGGGAAGAGATCGGGATAGAGGTAATGGGCGGCTTCGCGCAACACGATTTCGCGGGCGATCGGACCGTTGGTTTCGACCCACTGGTCGCCGACATAGAAGACCCTGTTGTTCTTGACCGCGCTCAGCTGGCTCCAGATCGGATTGTTCTCGTGCGGCCGATCCGGACCATAATCATAGATGAAGAGAACCTCGGGGTCCTTCTCGAGCATCGTCTCGAGGCTCAGGTCGATGCCGAACTCGCCGCCCGGTTTCATGGCTCCCGCGATATTCTCGCCGCCGATGGCATTGACGATGGACGCGGAGGTGTTCTCGTCATGGAATGCGAACGGCACTTCGCCGCCCCACATGATGGCGTAGCGCGGATGGACATCCTTCGAAGCCTTGGCGGCGATTTCGGCCAGGTGCGCGCGGAACTCCTTGTTCAGTTCGATGCCGCGCTCCGGCTTGCCGAGGATTTTCGACAGCGCCTCGATTTCCTTGTCGCTGCCGTCGAGCAGTTCCATGTTCCAGGCGACGTAGGGCGCGATCTTTTCGAGCTGCGGTGCGTTGCCGACCGTGTAGCGGCGGATCGCGACGATCAGGTCCGGCTTGGCTTCCGACAGAAGTTCGAGATTCGGCTTGGCGCGCTGGCCGATCTGCACCATGTCCTTGGTGAGACCAAGCAGGAACTCGGGCGGGCGACCGTCGACCATATAGGTGCTGGCGACCGGCTTGATGCCGAGCGCGAGCGCGACGTCATCGGCAAAGTACGAGATTGAGGCGATTCGCTTCGGCTGCGCCGGAACCCGGACCTCGATGCCGCGGTCGTCGGTCACGCTGATCGTAGCGTCATCGGCGCGTGCCGGAAGAGCGATGCCGGCAGCGCAGGCGGCCAGCATGCCGGACAGCACAATACGCCTGCTCGACAGCGCAAAATCAAAAGACATGGTTCTCTCCCTATATTTGGTCAGCATGGACAGTGACGTCGCGCTCGCGGCACATGCCGTTGCAAGAAATGCATGCTGCGCTCTGGCGCAGCACAGACGGACGAGTTCGGATTTCGTTCATCAATCTGAGACTTCCCGGATCATTCTTGTCAGCTCGGTGGATTGTGGATAGATACAGTCAAGTTAATTGCAAGCGAAAGATTCTCACGCCGGCATGAGGAATTCTCAATCCGATCCCAAACTGC
Organism: Rhizobium sp. LjRoot254; assembly: GCF_964254105.1. Classification (NCBI taxonomy): domain Bacteria; kingdom Pseudomonadati; phylum Pseudomonadota; class Alphaproteobacteria; order Hyphomicrobiales; family Rhizobiaceae; genus Rhizobium; species Rhizobium sp. LjRoot254. The sequence goes on from NZ_CAXUSM020000001.1 coordinate 1,949,648, forward strand.
CTCCGTTGGCTACGCTACCCGCGTTCGCGATCGCGGCACGCACAGGCAGCCTCACGCTGACCGCGCGGGAATTGCACCTCACACCGGGGGCGATCAGCCGGCAGATCAAATCGCTTGAGGACGCTCTTGGCATCCAGCTCTTCCATCGCAGGCACAACGCGATATTGCTCACCGATGCCGGCCGGCAGTATCTCATCCATGTCAATGCAGCTCTCGCCACGATCGATAATGGCACCCGTGCGCTCCTGCCGGATCGCGTGCGCCTGGTGGTACAGGCTCCGATCACCATTGCCCGACGATGGCTTATTCCGAGGCTTGGCTCATATCTGACGGAGAACCGGAACGTCGATCTTAGCATCCAATCGCTTGCGCTCGGTGCCAGCGATGTTCCCGACATTAGGATTGCCTACAGCCGAGGCTCCGATGAAGCTCGGTTTCCATCTGCATTTCTTCTCGATAGAACGGTTACCGTCTGCTCGCCGCTCCTGATCGGCAGGGCTGCGGCATCGATGAACCCCGAGGCGCTGCTTGATCTGCCTGTCCTGCTCGATACCGCGGATGCATGGTCATGGCGGCGCTGGTGCGATGCCGCTGATATCGCATTCCGGCCCAATGGCGGCAGCATCACTTTCGACACGGATGAGGCATCGATCGATGCATGCTTGACCGGCCTCGGGATCGGGCAGGCCAGCCCGTCCCTGATCGAGCGGGAATTGAGGGAAGGGCAACTCATCGTGCTTTGCCCGCATATTAACCCGATTGTCGGTGCGTATGAGATTTCCGGACCCACGCCCAACGGCATGGCCCACGGGTTCAATCAATGGCTCTTGACGTGGCGGGAGACCTGATCGGATGCCTGTCCGATGGCGATCTATGTCGATATGTGGAAGCCTGCAAGCCCGCAAAAAGTAGCGTTGGATTGCGTTTGGGTTGCTTTTCTAACAACGGGTGAGCGCCGTGGTGTCTTGCCTGGGCGTGCCGCCCACGGAGAAAATTATTCTCATTAATTGTACATCAAAAATATATATTTACTAGATTAACTGGATGCGTGTGCCTAAAACCCGTCAAGCCGAACAAACAAAGCTGCCGGAGCGGACATGACAAAACACATCCGATTTAACGCCTTCGACATGAACTGCGTTGGCCATCAGTCGCCCGGGCTCTGGAAGCATCCACGCGACAAATCTTGGAAATACAAGGATCTGGATTACTGGCAGGACCTCGCGCGGACACTCGAACGCGGTATTTTCGACGGAATTTTCATCGCCGACGTGATCGGCTACTACGACGTCTACAAGGGATCGAACTATCACGCCATCGAGCAGGCGGCGCAGATCCCGGTCAACGATCCGTTGCAGCTTGCGGCTCCCATCGCGCTGGCGACCGAGCATTTGGGGATCGGCATCACCGCATCGACCTCGTTCGAGCATCCCTACACATTCGCGCGCCGACTTGCGACGGCCGACCATCATACCAAGGGGCGTGTGGGTTGGAACATCGTCACCTCCTATCTCGAAAGCGGTGCGAAGAATGTCGGCCAGGCAGGCCTGAAGAGCCACGACAACCGCTATGAAGTCGCCAGCGAATATGTCGAGGTTCTCTACAAGCTGTTCGAGGGAAGCTGGGAAGAGGGCGCTGTCCAGCGCGATCCCGTTCGCGGCATCTTCACCGATCCGACCAAGGTTCACGAGATCGGCCACAAGGGCAAGTTCTTCGATGTTCCCGGCTATCATCTCTCGGAACCGTCGCCGCAGCGCACGCCGGTGCTTTACCAGGCAGGCGCCTCCGGACCTGGCAAGGCGTTTGCCGCCAGCCATGCCGAATGCGTCTTCGTCGGCGCGCCGACCAAGTCTCTCCTGAAGGCCTATGTTTCGGAGATCCGCCAGAAAGCCGCCGCCGCCGGGCGCGATCCGAACAAGGTGCTGATCTACAATCTGACGACCCTGATCATCGGCGAGACCGACGAGAAGGCCCGGAAGCTCTTCGAGGAATATCAGAGCTATACGTCCTATGACGGCTCGCTGGTGTTCATGTCGGGCTGGAGCGGCATTGACTTCGGTCAATATGCCCCGACCGACGCGCTCAAGAAAGTCGAGACCAACGCCATCGTTTCGATGGTCGAGCACTTCGCCGGCAAGGACAAGGCCTGGACGGTGGAAGAGCTGGCAAAATGGGGTGGCATCGGCGGTGTCGGTCCGGTCTTCGTCGGTTCGCCATCCACGATTGCGGACATCCTGCAGGAATGGGTCGATGAGACCGGCGTCGATGGCTTCAATCTCGCCTATGCCGTGACGCCCGAAAGCTTCGAGGCCGCGGTCGATCTGCTGGTGCCGGAACTTCAGAAGCGCGGCGTCTATCCCAAGGCCTACAAGCCCGGAACTCTGCGCGAGAAGTTGTTTGGCGAGGGGCCCTATCTGCCGGCCAGCCATCCCGCCAACACCTATCGCGATATCGAGGCCGTCAAGCGCCGCGATGCCGAACTTGCTGGCAAGCCGCATTTGAAATCGGTGGGGGCGTAATGGCCGGAATGCTCGAACTCCACGATGTCTCGCTGTCCTTCAAAGGCGTTCGCGCGCTGAACGCGCTGAGTTTCAACGTCGCAAAGGGCGAGATATGCGCATTGATCGGGCCTAATGGCGCGGGCAAGAGTTCGCTGTTGAATGTCATCAACGGAGTTTATCGGGCGGATTCCGGCGATGTCGTGTTCGATGGCTTGCGCTTCGAGGCCATCCATCCGCAGAAGGCAGCCTTCCTCGGTATCGGCCGGACGTTCCAGCACAATGCGCTGTTCCGCAGGCTTTCGGTGCGTGAGAATGTGCTGGCGGGCCTGTCTCGCCACGGCTCAGCGAGTTTCATCGAGAATATCCTCCGCATTGGCCGCGACGGCGCAGAGCGGCGTGACTTCCTTGCCCGCGCCGAGCGGATCATCTCGTTCCTCGCGCTCGATCGCCATGCGGAAAAGATCGTCTCCACCCTGCCTTACGGGCTGCAAAAGCGCGTCGATCTGGCGCGCGCACTGGTCGCCGAGCCCAAACTGCTGCTGCTCGACGAGCCGATGGCAGGGATGAACCAGGAGGAGAAGGACGAAATGAGCCGGGTCGTCCGAGAGGTCAATCGCGCGTTCGGCACCACGGTCGTGCTGATCGAACACGATGTCGGCATCGTCCTCAGTCTCGCCAGCCACGTCGTGGTGCTCGATTACGGCCGCAAGGTCGCCGATGGCGCGCCGGATGAGGTGCGCAACAATCCCGATGTCATCGCCGCCTATCTCGGCACCGTCCACTGAGGTTTCTCAATGTCCTATTTTCTTGAAACATTGGTCGGCGGTCTGTTTGCCGGGGTGATGTATTCGCTCGTCGCGATCGGCTTCGTGCTGATCTACAAGGCGTCGGGTGTGTTCAATTTCGCCCAGGGCGCGATGCTGTTGTTTTCGGCGCTGACGTTCGTGACCCTGATCGAAAAGGGCGTGCCATTCGCGGTCGCCTTCGTCATCACGGCCCTGGTCATGGTGGTGATGGCCATCCTGATCGAATGGCTCGTACTTCGACCGCTCAGAAACCGTGATGCGCTCACTCTCTTCATGGCGACGCTCGGCCTCAGCTTCGTCATCGAAGGATTTGCCCAGTTGCTGATGGGTATGGATGTCCACATGCTGGATATCGGCATTCCCGACATCGCCATGGATATCGGCGGAATCTTCGTCAGCCAGTTCGATATCATTGCATCGCTGATCGCGCTCACGCTCGTCGTTGTCCTCGCCATCGTATTCAACAAGACGCGCATGGGGATTTCACTGCGCGCCGTGGCGGACGATACGCTTGCGGCACAGTCGATCGGCATTCGCCTGCCGGTCATATGGCGCACCGTCTGGAGCGTTGCGGGCATCGTGGCGCTGGTTGCCGGTCTCGTCTGGGGCTCGCGCCAGGGCGTACAATATTCGCTGTCGCTGGTGACGCTGAAGGCCTTGCCGGTGCTGATCATCGGCGGCTTCTCCTCAATCCCGGGCGCCATTATCGGCGGCCTGCTGGTCGGTGCGACCGAGGCGCTTGCAGACATCTACATCGGCCCGCTGGTCAATGGCAGCGTCTCCACCTGGTTCGCCTACATCCTCGCCGTCGGCTTCCTGCTGATCCGCCCCGCAGGCCTGTTCGGCGACCGTGAAATCGAGAGGGTCTGATCATGACCACGCTTCAGGAACCCGCGATTGCAACGACGGCCCGCCAGCCCTTCAATGCCGCGACGGTGGCGGTCATCATCGGCCTGGTCGCAGCCTTTGCGGTCCCCGCAATCGCCGACGATTACTGGCTGAGCTCGATCATCATCCCGACCGTCGTCATGGGGCTCGCCGGCATCGGCCTGAACCTTCTCATGGGCTATGCCGGGCTGGTATCGCTCGGCTCCGCCGCCTTCATGTCGATCGGCGCGTTCTCGGCCTATAACCTGCTGTTGCGCGCGCCGTTCCTGCCGTTGCCGTTGGTGCTGATCCTCGCAGGTCTGCTCGCCGCCGCTGCCGGCCTGATCTTCGGCCTGCCGTCGCTCAGGATCAAGGGCTTCTATCTCGGCGCCTCGACCCTCGGCGCGCAGTTCTTCTTTGAATGGCTGTTCACCAATTTCAGCTGGTTCTCGAACGAAAGCCAGTCGCTGACGATTTCCGCGCCGCGCTTGCAGATTCTCGGATACGACCTGCAATCCGCGACTGGGCGTTATTATCTGGTCATCGCTACGACGGCTTTGTTGATCGCGCTTGCCTTTGCCATCGTCAAGAGCCGCGTCGGCCGCGAATGGATGGCGATCCGGGATATGGATACCGCCGCGTCGGTGATCGGTATTCGCGTGGCTCGTAGAAAGCTGCTGGCTTTCGGCATCAGTTCGTTCTTCCTCGGCATAACAGGCGCGCTTTGGGCATTCGCCTATCTCGGCACTTCGGACGCCCATACGTTCAATCTCGATAAGTCGTTCCAGATCCTGTTCATCGTCATCATCGGCGGCGTGGCGACGATCTACGGCAACTTCCTCGGCGCCGCCTTCATCGTGCTCACGCCAATCCTGCTCGACCGGCTGTCGCTGGTGTTCGATCTTTCGTTCCTCGCCGACCAGGGCGCGCTCGCCAATATCCAGCGCATCATCTTCGGCACCATCATCATCGTCCTGCTGATCAAGGAGCCGGACGGATTGACCAGCCTGATACGGCGCGGGGTGGGAGCTCTTCGCGGTCCCGGGAAAGCCATCGGCTGAAATCGCAGTCAGGGCGGATCGCATATGGCGCCGGGTTTTCCGCCTTCCTCCCAAGCATCGGCGCCATTTCCTCAACCCAGCACTAGGGGGTGCAAAATGTCATTACTCAAGAAGACCCTGACGCTCGCGGCAGCGGCGTCGATGGCGGTAACACTGATGAGCGGGCCATCCTTCGCCGAAGACGGCAAGGGCCAGCAGCTCTATCCGCTGTTCACCTACCGCACCGGACCTTACGCTCCGTCGTTCATCCCATTCGGCGCCGGCAATATCGACTACCTGCGCTATATCAACGAGGTCGAAGGCGGCGTCGATGGGGTCAAGATCCTGGTGCAGGAATGCGAGACAGCCTATGCGATCGAGCGCGGCATCGAGTGCTACGAACGCTACAAGAATGGCTATAACGGCGCGCTGACCGCCATGATCTACCCGCATTCGAGCGGCCTCGACGTGGCGCTGACCGACAAGGCCCGTGTCGACAAGATCTCGATCGTCAGCCCCGGCGGCGGCCAGAACATCGCCACCGACGGCCGCGTCTTCCCGTATCAGTATCCGCTGGTGTTCGACTACTGGAGCGAAGCACAGATCATCGTCGATTACATCGCCCAGCAGGCCGGTGGTTACGACAAGGTGAAGGGCGTCAAGATCGCCACGCTCTATCACGACTCCGGCTATGGTCGCGACACGATCGAGCCGCTCGGCATCCTGGCCAAGAAATACGGCTTCGAGGACATCCAGATACCCGTTCCGCATCCTGGCGAACAGCAGCAGGCGCAGTGGCAGCAGATCCGCCGCTCGGGCGCCGATTGGGTCTTCCTGCGCGGCTGGGGCGTGATGACGCCGGTGGCGATCAAGACCGCCGCCCGCGTCGGCTTCCCGGCCAACCGGATCATCGGCGATATCTGGAGCGGCTCGGAAGACGATGCGCGTCCGGCCGGCGCCGTTGCCAAGGGCTATCTCGCCGTCTCGGTGTTCCCGCCGGGCAAGGATTACGACATCATCAAGACTCTCAAGGAAAAGATTGTCGATGCCGGCAAGTCCGACCTCAAGGACAACACCAAGTTCGGTACGGTCTATTACAACTACGGCGTGATCGAAGCGATCACCTTTGTCGAAGCCCTGCGTACCGGCCACAAGAAGTTCGGCAATCGTCCGCTGACGGCAGCTGAAGGCCAGTGGGCGCTCGAAAACCTCAACATCGATCAGAAGCGTCTAGCCGAACTCGGCGCTGAAAATCTGATCAGCCCGCTCAAGACCTCCATCGACAACCACAAGGGCGAAACCATCGCCGCCAAGATCATCCAGTGGAACGGCGAGAGCTGGGACACCAGGACCGACTGGATCAAGGCGGACCCGACCCTGTTTGCCGATGTGATCAAGGCCAAGGCGGCAGCTTACGCCAAGGAAAAGGGCATCACGCCCCGCGAAGCACAGAACTGAACGAAGCCGGGCAGACGGGATCATCTCATGACCACACAGGCAAAAAGCTTCCTCGAGATCAACAACATGGAAGCGCTCTATGGTCAGGCGATCCTGGCTGTCCGCGACGTGTCGCTCAAGGTCGAGGAGGGCAGGATCGTTGCCCTTCTCGGCGCCAATGGTGCAGGCAAGACGACGACGCTGAAGGCCGTCTCGAACCTGCTCGGACCTGAACGCGGCAAGGTCAGCCGCGGCAGCATCCTCTGGCAGGGCGAGCCGGTCAGCAGCCTCTCGGCATCAAGGCTGGTGGCAAAAGGCGTGGTGCAGGTGCTCGAAGGCCGGCATTGCTTCCCGCAACTGACCGTCGAGGAAAACATCCTCGCCGGCGGCTTCGTCCGCAAGCCGCGCCGGGCCGAACTGCATCGCGATCTCGAGCAGATCTACACCTGGTTTCCGCGTCTGCGTGACAAGCGCGGCACCAAGGCCGGCCTGACATCCGGCGGCGAACAGCAGATGGTGGCGATCGGCCGGGCGCTGATGACCAAGCCGAGCCTCGTCCTGCTGGACGAGCCCTCAATGGGGCTCGCCCCGATCATCGTGCAGGAAATCTTCGAGATCATCCGGACGCTCAACAAGCAATCCGGCGTCAGCTTCCTGCTGGCCGAACAGAACGCCAACCTGGCGCTGCGCTATGCGGATTACGCCTACATCCTGGAAACCGGCCGGGTTGTCCTGTCGGGCACGGCGGAAGAGGTGCGCGCCCGCGAGGATGTTCACGACTTCTAGCTTGGCGGCGCAAAAGCCACCAAACCAAACTGACTACTGCTCAGAGGAGCTTGTAGCCTAAACCTCAGGGAATGAATGCATGACACAGATCGATTTGGCCTGGGGCGCTGGTCCGAGTGCCCGTTACGAAGAACTCGCGGCCCGCTTCCGGCCGACTTTCGCCGAGATCGCCAAAGGCGCAATCGAGCGCGAGCTGACGCGCAAACTCCCCGATGCAGAGATCGCGAAGCTGAAGAAAGCTGGTCTCGGTGCACTTCGAGTGCCGGAAGCCGAGGGCGGTTTCGGCGCCACGCTTTCGGAACTCTCCAACATCCTGATTGAGCTATCGGAAGCAGACTCCAACATCACCCAGGCACTTCGCGGCCATTTCGGCTTCGTCGAAGACGTCGTTAATAGGCAGGCCGGCGAGAGCCGCAAGCGGTGGACGGAGCGCATCGCGCGCGGCGAGATCGCCGGCAATGCCTGGACGGAAATCGGCAATGCGAGCCAGGAAGCATTCTCCACGCGCATTTCGCAAAGGAATGGCGGGCTCGTCGTCAACGGCACCAAATATTATACGACCGGCTCGCTTTACGCCGACTGGATCGATGTCGGCGCCACCGGCCTCGAAGGCGAGGGGATCACGATCCAGGTGCGGCGCGATCATCCGGGCGTCAACGTCATCGACGACTGGGACGGCTTCGGCCAGATCCTGACCGCCAGCGGTACAACAACGTTCACCGATGTGGCCGTCGATCCCAGCGACGTGGTTGTCGACGATGACAAATTCCGCTACGGCGCGGCGTTCTATCAGCTGGTGCATCTTGCCACGCTCGCCGGCATCGGCCGCTCGATTGCCAACGAGACGGCGGCTGCGGTTGCCTCGCGCACGCGCTCCTACACCAACGGTGCCGGACCGCGCTCGAGCCAGGATCCACAGGTGCTGCAGGTCGTGGGGCGGATACGCAGCAATGCCTATGCCGCGAGTGCCATTGTTCTCCAGGTCGCACAATCCCTCCAGCGGGCCTTTGAGTCGCATTTTACCGGCGACGAGGACGCCGAGGAACGGGCCAATGCGATCGCCGAACTGGAGACGTCGCAAGCGGTGACCGTCGTCACCAATCTCATCCTCGAAGCCTCGACGATCATCTTCGACGCGCTCGGCGCCTCCTCGACCAAGAAGCCGATCGCGCTCGACCGTCACTGGCGCAATGCACGCACGCTCTCGTCGCACAATCCGCGCATCTACAAGGACCGCATCATTGGTGATTTCGCTGTCAATGGCACGCCGCCGCCCTATCAGTGGCGCATCGGCGAAGCGCCGGCGGCGTCGGGATCGGGATCGGGATCTGACAAATCATGATCCGGTTGGAACGGATATCCAAGAGCTTTGCCGTCGGGGATGGACTGACGCGCGCGCTCCCGGAGATCTATCTCACGATCAAGCAGGGCGAGATATTCGGCATCATCGGTTCATCCGGCGCAGGCAAATCGACGCTGATGCGGCTGATCAACCTGCTTGAGCGCCCGACCGGTGGCGATGTCCTCTTCGACGGTGAACGCATCACCCACTTCCAGGGCGGGCAACTGCGCGCTGAGGCGGAAGATATAAAATCTATAAAATTAATTGACAATATAGCGACGCATGGATTTATTGCCATATGTCTATTTGTATCAGGCTGCGGTCATGGCCGCCGTCCGATTCCGCGATAACCGAGTGTCGTCACCAGCATGCTGACCAAAAAAGCCAAATACGGATTGAAAGCCCTCATCGCGCTGGCGCATCTACCCGAGGGCGGGAGGGCGTTGGGCGCCGAAATTGCGGCGTCGAACCAGATCCCGAAGAAGTTTCTCGATCACATCCTGACCGACCTTCGCAATGCCGGTATCGTCAGGTCGCGTAAGGGATCGATCGGCGGCTATTCCCTTTTTCGGCCGGCATCCGAGATCCGAATCGGTGACGCGATAAGAGTCATTGACGGCCCTTTGGCTCCGATCCGATGCGCCAGTCGCACCGCTTATGAACAATGCGAGGATTGCGCCGACCCCGGTACCTGTCTCGTCCGCAAGGCAATGACCGAGGTGAGAGACGCCATGTCGGCAATTCTCGACGAACTGACCCTGGAACAGATGATTGGAAACGCCCTGCTGGTTCGTGGCGGAGATGACAATATCGACCTGATCGGAGCCGATCCACGCGAGCGCGAGATCGAGGAATTCGCACAGCAGTAGCCCGCGCCAGCAGCTGCAAAATCATGGAAATGAAGGCGGCGTAAGACAAAATGGGAACTGTCCGATGACCAATGTAATCCGGTTTGGAGTCTGGGCGCCCGTCCACGGGCCCCGCGCTGCTCTACGCGATCCTGACGAACCCTTTGACGCCTCATGGGAGCACAACAAGGCCGTGGTTCTCGAGGCGGAAGAACTCGGTTTCGATTCGACGCTGCTTGCTCAACACACGGTCAATCCGCATCTGCCGGATCATGACCAGCTCGAGGCATGGACCGGCGCCGCCGCATTGGCCGCGTTAACCAAACGCATCGAGATCATTGCCGCGATCAAGCCCTATATCGCCCATCCGGTCTTCCTCGCCAAGGCGGCCCTGCAAATCGAGAACATCTCGAACGGCCGTTTCGGTATCAACCTGATCAATGCCTGGAATGCATCCGAGTTCGAGAAGGCCGGTATTCCCTTTGGCGAGCATGACGATCGCTACGTGCTTGGCCGCGAATGGGCATCGATCGTCAAGCGGCTGGTCTCCGGTGAAACCGTGACCCATGCCGGGCAGCACTTCAAGATCACCGATTACAAGCTGACGCCGCAGTCACCCAACCGCAAACGGCCGACCTTCTACATCGGCGGCGAGTCCGAGCCGGCACGAGCGCTGGCGACGGATCATGCCGACGTCTGGTTCATCAACGGCCAGCCTCTGGCCGAGGTCACTGGATTGATCGCGGACGTGCGCAGCCGGCCGCGCAAAGGGCCGCCGCTGCGCTACGGCCTGTCGGCCTTCGTCGTGGCGCGCGAGACTGAAAGGCAAGCACAGGACGCCCACGATCATCTGCTCGCACTTGCCGCTAGGGATGCTGATGTCCACGACCTGCAGGGCAAGAAGGCCGATCCCAAGGCCGTGATGTTCCAGACCATGAGGAAATATGTCCGGGTCGGCACCAATGGCGGTACGGCGGCGGGTCTCGTCGGATCCTACGATCAGGTCGCCGAACGGATACTGGCATTCCATGAGGCGGGCGTCGAACTCTTCATGCTGCAGATGCAGCCGCTCCGGTCGGAAATGCGGAGCTTCGCCGAGGAAGTGATCCCACGCGTTCGTGCGCTCGAAGCCTCGCCACGTGCCGTAGCTCTTGCCAGAAGGGGTGCTTCATGAGCGAGACCCTGACGATCACGGCGAATACGGCAGGTTCGAAGGGGTCGCGTGCGCCGCTCGGCCAGACGCAGCTCTTGATGATTTCCTGGATTGCGCCCATCGTCCTGTTGATCATCTGGGAGGCGCTCGCGCGCTTCGGCTTTATCGAACCCTATGTCTTGCCCGCGCCGAGTAAGGTGCTGATGACGGCGATAAAGCTGAGCTATTCGGGCACCCTGGCAAACGATCTGCTCGTCAGCCTGACGCGTGCGGCTGTTGGCTTTGCGATCGGCGGCAGCATCGGCTTCGTCCTTGGAACGCTGGTTGGCTTCTCGCGGCTGGCCGAGGCTTTCATCGACAGAAGCGTACAGATGGTGCGCGCCATCCCGTTCCTGGCCGTGTTGCCGCTTGTCATCGTCTGGTTCGGCGTCGGCGAGACACAGAAGATTTTTCTCGTGGCTCTCGGCGTCGGCTTCCCGATCTATGTCAACACGACACTTGGCATAAGACAGGTCGATCCAAAACTGGTGGAACTCGGCCGCGTGCAGGGTCTGACGACCAGAGAACTCATCCGGCGCATCATCCTGCCGGGTGCGATGCCCTCGATCCTGACGGGTGTGCGCTTCTCGCTCGCCACCGCGTGGTTGGCGCTCGTCGTCGCCGAAACGATCGGCGCGCAATCCGGCCTCGGCTTTCTGGCCATGGACGCGCGGGAATTCCTGCGCACCGACGTCATCGTGCTCACGGTCGTCATTTACGCGCTGATCGGGGTCGGCGCCGACGTGATCGCGCGCAGGCTCGAGCGGTCGCTGCTCTCATGGCATCCGAATTTCGGAGCTGCGCGATGACCCCGCACCAATCTCTGTCGATCTTCCGCAAGAAGGCCGTCACCGTGTCCGGTCTCGGACGGACATATGGCGCGCGCACTGTCATCGAGAATCTCAATCTGACGATCGGGCAGGGCGAGTTCGTCGCACTTCTTGGAGAAAGCGGCTGCGGCAAGACGACTTTGCTCCGGGCGCTTGCCGGGCTCGATCCGATCCAGGCAGGGTCGATCGAGGTGCCGGGCCGCCCGGCAATGGTCTTTCAGGAGCACCGCCTGCTTCCCTGGGATTCGCTCTGGCGCAACGTCACGCTCGGGTTGAGGGTCAAGGACGCACGCGACCGTGCGGCGGCAGCCCTGACCGAGGTCGGCCTTGGAAATAGGTTAGACGACTGGCCGCGCAATCTGTCGGGCGGCCAGGCCCAGCGGGTGGCGTTGGCGCGGGCGCTGGTGCAGGAGCCGAAGCTTCTGCTACTCGACGAGCCCTTTGCCGCGCTTGACGCGCTGACCCGCATCCGCATGCATGGTCTGGTCAAGGATCTCGTCGCCCGTCATCAACCCGGCGTGTTGCTGGTGACGCACGATGTCGACGAGGCCATCACGCTGGCCGACCGCATCCTGGTCATGCGCGATGGGGCCATCGCTTCCGAACATTTTTCGCACCGGCTCACGCCGCGCGCCCTGAGGCAGACGCTTCTCGGTGAGCTCGGCGTCGAGAGCGCGCCGGACATCATTCAAACCACAAGCACGAACAGGGAACTGCACCGATGACCAATCGTATTTTGACACCTACCCGCCGCGCCTTCCTCGCGACCTCGCTCGCCGGTGTCGGCGCGCTTGGGCTCTCGGGCGGCGTGGCGTTGGGCGCCGGACGCACCACCGACACGCTACGTCTGACCTGGGGCAATTTCGGCCTGACCTACATCGCCAAGCAGCGCGGGCAGCTCGAAAAGAGCCTCAAGGACCAGGGCATCACTGTCGAATGGGTCGGCCCCTTCCCGAACCATGCGCCCACCATGCAGGCGGTGACCGGCGGCACGGCTGATTTTGCCTTCGGTGGCAGCACGACTCCGGCGCTGGCGGCGATCATTGCCGGTTCGCCGCTGGTCTTCACACAGTTCTTCATCTATTCGCCGCGTACCACGGCGATCATCGCCAGGGATGGATCGGGCATCGACAAGATCGAAGACCTGGTCGGCAAATCGGTTGCGGTCAACCGCTCCGGCCTTGGTGAGTTCCTGGTGGTCGCGGCGATCGAGAAGAACAACATCGATCGCTCGAAGGTCAATTTCATCTATCTCAATCCTCCCGATGCCGCCCCGGCACTTGCCGCCGGCAAGGTCGATGCCTGGTCGATGTGGAGCCCGGGCGTGGATATCGCGCGCGTCGAGTACAAGGCGCACGACATTTTCCTCGAGGAGCGCGACCTGCCATTCCAGATCGACTTCAACACCTATTTGACGCGGCGCGACTTCACCGAGCAGAACCCGGATCTCGTGCGTGCGTTCAACGCAGCGATCGTCGCCGAAGCCGAGTGGGCGAGCACCAACAATGCCGAGGCCGAAAAGATCGCGCAGGAAGGATTGAAATATGCCGAGGCGGTGCGTGATCACTTCGTCTCCCTCAAGCGCCAGTACGTGCCCTATGCCGTCGACGACGAGGCCTTCCTGGTAAAGTTCCAAAATGCGGCGAATTGGCTGGCCGAGCGCAAGGTGCTGCCTGAAGCCGTGACCGTCACCGATCACGTCGTGAGGGTATAAGGGTTCGCACGCAAGAACTGATCGACCGACCTACCGACGAGGCCTACCGCTTGGTCGGAAGGCCCATCAGCGACATCCTTCATCGCCCACGCACCCCGCGCGGCAACGCTTCCTCGCGTGTCTCGCTTTCAGACGGACGCTTGTCACGGTTGCCGCTGCGGAATGTGTGGAAAAATATTGCATCGCACAATCTCAATTTGACATAATCTTTTTTGTCTATAAATTTGATAGATATTAATGTAGCGCGATCAATCATGGAGAAACCGATGAAATTGAAACTCGTTAGCCTGCTGTCCCTGACGCTTGCGGCGCTCGCAGCTCAGGCGAGTGCAGCCACCATCAAGGTCGGCGTCGTGCCGGGCGTCTATGCCGATTCGATCGAGGCGCTGGTGCCTGAAGCCAAGGCCAAGGGCCTTGACATCGAAGTCGTGGAATTCACCGATTGGACGACGCCCAATGTCGCGCTCAATGCCGGCGACATCGACGTCAACTATTTCCAGCACAAGCCTTTCCTCGACAATGCCATTGCCGAGCGCGGTTATGATCTGGCGCCGGCGGGCATCGGCATTCTGGCCAATATCGGCATCTATTCGCTGAAGTACAAGGATTTCAAGTCGGTGCCGGACAGCGCCACCGTCGCCATCGCCAACGATCCCGTCAACCAGGGGCGCGGCCTGCTGCTGCTCGAACGCGGCGGCCTGATCAAGCTCAAGGACGGCGTGGGCTACAAGGGTACGCTCGATGATATCGTTGATAATCCGAAGCATGTCACCTTCAGCGAAGTCGAGGGGCCGCAGCTCGCCCGCGTGACGCCCGATGTCGATCTGGCGCTCGGCTATCCCCATTTCATCGTCGCCGCCAAGGCCTTCGATCCGAGCTCAGGGCTGATCTATTCCGGCGTCGATGACAAGCAATATGCGATCGTCTTCACCACCCGCAAGGAGAAGGCCGAGGATCCGGCGATCAAGGAACTGGTGACGCTCTACCAGAACTCGCCGGCCGTGAAGGCGGCTGTTCACAAAGCGTTTGCCGCCGACAACAAACTCTACACGCTCCCATGGCTGCAGTGATCGGAAATATCCTCCCAAGGATTGACGCGGGGGCCGCGCAAGCGGCGGCCCCCGACGCGAAGCCTTCGGAGCCAATCATCGTTCCTCCGCGCAAGGCCGTGCAGCGGGTGGTGCCGGCCGAGCACAAAGGCAGCGTGGTCTTCGAGAACCTCGAAAAGACCTACGTCTCTTCGGCGGGCGTAGTCCACGCTCTGCAGGATATCAGCCTCGCGATCGAACCCGGCACGATCTATGGGATCATCGGCCGCAGCGGCGCCGGCAAGTCGAGCCTGCTCCGGACGATCAACCGGCTGGAAGGCCCGACCGGCGGCCGTGTTCTTGTCGATGGCGAGGATATTGCCGCCTTCGACGAAAATGCGCTCGTGGCGCTCCGGCGCCGGGTCGGCATGATTTTCCAGCATTTCAACCTGCTCTCCGCGAAGACCGTCTGGGGCAATGTCGCGCTGCCTCTGGTCGTCGCAGGCGTGCCGCGGCCGGAGATCGAGGCTCGCGTGGCCGAGGTGCTGAAGCTCGTTGGGCTCAAGGGCAAGGAGCGAACCTATCCTTCGCGGCTCTCGGGTGGCCAGAAGCAGCGTGTCGGTATCGCGCGGGCATTGGTCACGCGGCCGGAAATCCTGTTGTGCGACGAGGCCACATCGGCGCTCGATCCCGAGACGACGCTGTCGATCCTGCAATTGCTCAAGGACATCAACCGGCGGCTCGGCATCACCATTGTCCTGATCACCCATGAGATGAGCGTGATCCGCGAGATCTGCGATCAGGTTCTGGTGCTCGAACAGGGACGGATTGCCGAGATCGGACCGGTCTGGCGCATCTTCGGCAAGCCGTCTCACGATGCGACGAAGGCACTGCTCCAGCCGTTGAGCCGGGACATGCCCGGCGACATCGCCGCCCGGCTCAAGCCGCATGGCGAGACAGGTGACGCCACGGTTCTCGAACTGACATTCACAGGCGAGGGTGGTCTCGAACCCGATCTCGTGAAAATAGCAGCTGCCCTCGGCGGCGAGGCAAGGCTCCTCCAGAGCACGCTGGACCGGATCGACGGTCATGTCCACGGCCGGCTGCTGCTTTCCGCGCGCGGCGTGCCCACCAATGTCGAGCAGCGGCTCGCCCTCCTCACCCATGGAACAAGGATACTGGGCTATGTCGCCACTGATGTTTGAGCGGCTGGGTTTCGCCTTCCTCGACACGGTGTCGATGGTCGGAATTTCGGCCATTATCGCGGTACTCGCCGGCATCCCGCTCGCCGTGTTCCTGGTTCTGTCCTCTCCAGGCGGCTTGATCCGGGCACCGCGCGTCCACCGCGTGCTCGCCGCTGTGATCAACGGGTTCCGGGCCGCGCCCTTCATCGTTTTGCTGGTGGCGCTGCTGCCTTTCACCCGGCTCGTGACGGGAACCACCATCGGTGTCTGGGCTGCAATCGTGCCGCTGTCGATCAGCGCCACGCCCTTTTTCGCTCGCATCGCCGAAGTGAGCCTCCGGGAGGTCGATCATGGACTGATCGAGGCTGCACAGGCCATCGGCTGCCGGCGCTGGCATATCGTCCGTCACGTCCTGCTGCCGGAGGCACTGCCCGGTATCATCGGCGGTTTCACCATCACCATCGTCAGCATGATCGGCGCCTCGGCCATGGCTGGCGCGGTCGGCGCCGGCGGATTGGGCGACATGGCCATCCGCTACGGCTACCAGCGCTTCGATACGACAGTGATGGCCGTGGTGCTGGCAGTGCTGATCGCGATGGTCTGCCTCGTCCAATTTGCCGGCGACTACACGGTTCGGCGCCTGCGCGCCCGCTGAATACCTGACCAAGGAGAATCCAATGACCAATTCCGCCCGTGCACGACTGGCCCCGATCGATGCCGACGAGGAAAACCGCCGCCACCCTCAGCCACCGAGGGCACCGCTCGTCATCACAGGCGATTTCGAAGCGCTTGAAGTAGCAAGAGAACTGGCCGGGCGGTTCCGCATCGGTGCCGCCGAGCGCGACCGGGATCGCCGCTTGCCATGGGATGAGATCGAGCAATACACCGCAAGCGGGCTCGGCTGCATCACCGTGCCGCGCGCATTCGGCGGTGCAGACGTTTCCTATGTTACGCTCGGCAAGGTGTTCGAAACCCTTTGCGCCGCTGACCCGGCACTCGGGCAGATTCCGCAGAACCATTTCGGCGTGCTGCAGGTGATCCGCGAATACGGCAGCGACGAGCAGAAAGAACGCATTTATGCGGATATTCTGGCCGGCAGCCGCATCGGCAATGCCGGGCCCGAACGGGGCAAGAAGGCGGTCAGCCATTCCACGACCAAGGTCACCCGCACGCCGTCCGGTCTCCGCCTGACGGGAAAGCGCTTCTATTCGACCGGCGCCACCTTCGCGCACTGGATTCCGACGCGCGCCGTCGATGACGAGGGCAGGGCGGTGCAGGTCTGGGCGCGCTACAACGCTCCCGGCGTGACGGTGATCGACGACTGGAGTTCTTTCGGCCAGCGCACCACGGCGAGCGGCACGGTTGAGTTCGACAACGTGCCGGTCGATGAAGCGCTCATCGTGCCGGTCTGGTCCTTTGCCGATCGTCCTGGATTGTCCGGTCCGGTTTCGCAATTCATCCAGGCGGCGATCGATTCCGGCATCGCCATCGCGGCCATCGACGATACGATTGATTTCGTCCGCGACAATGCCCGGCCCTGGGTCGATTCCGGGCTCGAGAAGGCCACCGACGATCCCACGATCATCCACGAGATCGGGGCGCTGAAGGCGGAACTCCATGCCGCACAGGAGATGCTCTACAAGGCGGGCGCTCTTCTCGACGATCTGTCGACGCGCCGCATGACCGACGCGCTGAGCGCCGAGGCGTCCGTCGCCGTCGCTGAAGCCAAGATTCTGACGACCGAGATCGCGCTCGAAGCGACCGAAAAGCTGTTCGACCTGGCCGGTTCCTCGGCAACGCGCGCCAAGCACAATCTCGACCGCCACTGGCGCAATGCCCGCGTCCATACGCTGCATGACCCTGTCCGCTGGAAATATCACCTGATCGGCAATTACGAGCTGAACGGTGTCTTTCCCACGCGCCATCAATGGAACTGAGATCATGACCGAAGCCCCGATCGCCGCACCGGCACCCGCCCCAGCACGCGTACCCAACCTGATACGAACCGACTACGAAGCGATCCGCACCGCCGAAAGGCTGGCGGCCGACTTCGCGACGGGTGCCGCCCGCCGTGACTCGGAAAGGCTGCTGCCATGGAATGAACTCGACAGGTTCACCGCCAGCGGCCTCTGGGCCATTACCGTGCCCAGGGAATACGGTGGCGCCGGCGTATCGAGCGGAACGCTCGCCAAGGTCACTGCCATCATCGGGACCGCGGACGGCTCGTTGTCGCAGATTCCGCAGAACCATTTCTATGCGCTCGAAGTGCTGCGCGTCGGTGCCAATGAGGCGCAGAAGCGTTTCTTCTACGGCCGGGTCCTTGCCGGCGAACGCCTCGGCAATGCATTGGCGGAGATTGGCCACAAGGACTTCAAACGCCGCACCCGTCTCTTCAAGGAGGGCGGCAGGTGGTTCGTCGACGGCAAGAAGTTCTATTGCACCGGCGCGATCTATGCGCACTGGATTCCCACGCTCGTCGTGGTCGACGAGGATGGTACCCCGGTGCAATATCTCGCCATGGTGCCGCGCCGAGCCGAGGGCGTGGCGATCTATGACGATTGGGACGGGTTCGGCCAGCGGGTGACTGGCTCAGGCTCCGTCACATTCGATCGCGTTGAGATCGAGCCGGACTGGATCATTCCTTTTCAGGTCTCCTTCGAAAAACCCACCACGATCGGACCCCTCGCGCAGATCATCCATGCGGCGATCGATCTCGGGATCGGGCAGGGCGCCTATCGCGAGATTGTGGACTTCGTGCGCGAGCGCGCCCGGCCATGGCTCGACGCCAACGTCGAACGGGCGGCCGACGATCCGCTGACGCTGCACCAGGTCGGCCATGTGCGGCTGCGCCTGAGGGCGGCCGAGGCCTCGCTCGAACGCGCTGGCCGGTTTGTCGATGCGGCGCAGGCGGGTATGACGGAGCAATCGGTCGCCGAGGCATCGATCGCGGTTGCCGAGGCCAAGATCCTCTGCACCAAGGCCGGACTTCTCGCCGCGACCAAGCTTTTCGAGCTCTCCGGTACGTCATCGACGCTCGCCGAGGATGGTCTCGACCGCTACTGGCGCAATGTCCGGACCCATACGCTGCATGACCCGGTGCGCTGGAAATACCAGGCCGTCGGGCAGTTCTACCTCAATGGCAGGTTGCCGCCGCGCCACGGCGCGCTCTGATCGGATCGAGACATGACATCAAAGAAGAAGATCCTCCTCAACGCGTTCAACATGAACTGCGTCGGTCACATCAATCACGGCCTGTGGACCCATCCGCGCGACCGCTCCACCGAATATGCCGATCTCGACTACTGGACCTCGCTGGCGAAAACGCTGGAACGCGGGCTGTTCGACGGCATCTTTCTCGCCGATATCGTCGGCGTCTACGATATCTACCAGGGCAATGTGGACCTGGTTCTCAAGGAATCCATCCAGCTTCCCGTCAACGATCCGCTGATGCTGATCTCGGCCATGGCCTCGGTAACGAAAAACCTCGGCTTCGGCGTCACCGTCAATCTCAGCGCCGAGGCGCCCTACATCTTCGCGCGCCGCATGTCGACGCTCGACCATCTGACCAAGGGCCGCATGGGCTGGAACATCGTGACCGGCTACCTCGATAGCGCCTCCCGTGCACTGGGCCTTTCGGGCCAGGACGAGCACGACAAGCGCTACGACCGTGCCGACGACTACCTCGACCTCTGCTACAAGCTCTGGGAAGGCAGTTGGGAAGATGGCGCCGTCATCAAGGACATGGCCGCCCGGCTTTACGCTGACCCGGCCAAGGTGCATGCGGTTCATCATCGCGGACCTTTCTACACATCAGACGGCTATCATCTCGCCGAGCCGTCGAAGCAGCGCACGCCCGTGCTTTACCAGGCAGGCAGTTCCGGCCGTGGCCGGGAATTTGCGGCACGCCATGCCGAATGTGTGTTCATCACGGGCTCAGACAAGGCCACGGCCCGCGCGACGTCGCGTGCATTGCGGCAGGCGGCCGTCGATGTGGGTCGGCGACCAGAAGATATCAAGATTTTCATCGGCATCACTGTCATCCCGGGCAAGACCCGGGCCGAGGCGGAAGACAAATTCGAGGAATACAAGCGCGATGCGAGCCCCGAGGCCGGGCTGGCGCATTTTGCCGCCGGCATGGGCATCGATTTCTCGAAATACGATCTCGACGAGCCGATTACCTACGGTACCTCGAATTCCATCCAGTCGATTACCCAGCTCGCCAAGCAGAAGGGCTGGACCAAGCGCCAATTGCTCGGTGAAGTCGAGATCGGCGGCCGATATCCGCGCGCGGTCGGCGATGCCAACCATATCGCTGACGAGCTGGCTTCATGGATCGAGGAAGGCGAAATCGACGGCTTCAACCTGACGCGGACGGTGACGCCCGAAAGCTACGAGGACTTCATCGATATCGTCATCCCGGAACTTCAGGACCGCGGCATCTACAAAACGTCCTATGATGATGGCGGGCTTCGCAACAAGCTTTTCAGCGAAGGCGACAGGCTGCCCGCACGGCATCACGGAGCGTCTTTCCGCATTGGTGCGGCTGATGTTCCGGCTGCATCCGAAAAGCGCATCACGCGGGCGTGACGCAATCATTTATGCATTTTATATATCGATTTAGTGGGTTATTTTTTCACGGCGAGCATGGAAGGCATCGAAGGTTTTCTATCAGGCGCTGCGGACCGGGATGTCCATGCTTCGAAAGATCGCGCCAAGCCTGCGATCTTTCCGACGCATCCATCGCAATCAAAACAAGGACGGGAAACATGTCTTTCAACACACGCACCTTCACCCGGCGTGGCTTTTCAGCGCTCGCCGCGTCCGCATTCGCGGTTCTCGCCTTCGCTGCACCAGCGGTTACGCATGCCGAAGACAAGTCGATCAAGGTCGGCATCATGAGCGGCGAGGACGAGGACGTCTGGCGCGTTGTCGTGTCCGAGGCTGCCAAGAAGGGCCTCAAGATCGAGACCATCACGTTCAACGACTACACCCAGCCGAACGAGGCGCTGGAGCGGGGCGAGATCGTGGCCAACGCCTTCCAGCACAAGCCGTATCTCGACAACCAGATCAGCCAGCACGGCTATCACATCGTGCCTGTCGGCTATACCGGCGTCTGGCCGATCGGCCTCTATACCAAGAAGTTCAAGTCGGTTGCCGAACTTCCTGATGGTGCCGTGATCGGCGTCCCGAACGATCCGTCGAACGAGGGTCGTGCACTCCGCGTCCTGCAGAACGAGGGCATCATCAAGCTGAAGGACGGCACGGGAATTCTCGCCACGATCGCCGATATCGTCGAAAATCCGAAGAAGGTCGAGATCAAGGAACTCGATGCCGGCGTCGTCGGCCGCGCGATCACCGATCTCGACGCCGCCGTCGTCAACACCGACTGGGCGCTGAAGAGCGGCCTTTCGCCCGCCGACCGGATCGCGCAGGAGCCGGTGAACGACAATCCGTATCGTAACTTCATTGCCGTGAAGGCCGGTACTGAGAATGAGGAATGGGTTAAGATCCTCGTCTCCGCCTATCAGAACGACACGGTGAAGGCTGAATTCGACCGGGTCTACAAGGGCACCGGCATCAGCGCCTACTAAGTCTGAAATCCATCATGGGCCGGGGTGGTTCGCGCGCCGAACTGCCCCGGCCCGTGATCATGCGGAGAGTTTGATATGAATTCCATTGTCCTGCCAGCGCCCATCCAGGCGGCAGCCGTGGCCGACCGGCCCGAACCGGTCGTCCGGCTGACCGATGTTCACCGGCGCTTCGGCGCGACGCCCGCGCTCAACGGTGTGTCGCTCGAGGTGGGCAAGGGCGAGATCGTCGGCCTTATCGGCCGTAGCGGAGCGGGCAAGTCCACGCTGATACGCTGCCTCAACGGGCTTGAGCGTGCCGACTCCGGCGAGATCGCCATCGAGGGGCGACGGATCGATCGACTGGCAGAACAAGAACTCCAGCCGCTTCGCAGACGCATCGGTATGATCTTCCAGCATTTCAACCTGCTTTCGGCCAAGACGGTGATCGACAACATCGCCCTGCCGCTCAAGATCGAGGGTGTTGCGAAAGCGGAACGGCTGAAGCGCGCCCGGGAATTGCTTGATATCGTCGGCCTGTCCGGCCGCGAGCGGTCCTATCCCTCGCAACTGTCAGGCGGGCAGAAGCAGCGCGTCGGCATTGCGCGTGCTTTGGCCGCACGCCCGGCGCTGCTGCTTTCGGACGAAGCCACCTCGGCGCTCGATCCCGAAACCACACATTCCATCCTGGCGCTTCTCAAGGACATCAACCAGCGGCTCGGCCTGACCATCCTGCTCATCACGCATGAGATGGAGGTGGTGCGAACGATTGCCGATCGCGTGGCGGTGATCGAAGCGGGGCGGATCGTGGAGGAGGGGCCTGTCTGGTCGGTCTTCGCCAATCCGCAATCGCAGGTCACAGCCAGCATGCTGCGCTCGGTGCGGCCGCAATTGCCTGAAGCCATCGCCAGACGGCTCTCGACGGCGGGCAAGCACCTGCTGCTTGCCGTGGATATCACCAGCCCCGACGCGCAATCGGTGCTGTTCGATCTCGCAGGCCTCGGCAGCAAGACCGTCAGGCTGTTGCATGGCGGCATAGACCATATCCAGGGCCAGCCAGTCGGCCGGTTCTTCATTTCCGTCGCGGCAAATGACGCCGAACGAATCCAGAAATTCTTGACGTCCCGCCTGGCGCGGGTGGAGGTCCTGGGCCATGTCGCCGATCATGCTTGAACTCTTTGTCCGATCTCTCTGGGAAACCGTGCTGATGACCGGTGCCGCGGGCTTGATCTCGCTGATCGCCGGCCTGCCGCTCGGCCTCGCCCTGGTCATGACCGATCGCGGCGGCATTGCCGAGAACCTCTGGGTCAACCGCATCCTCGGCGCTATTATCAACGGCTTCCGGTCGGTGCCCTTCATCATCCTGCTGGTGGCACTCATTCCCCTGACAAGGCTGATCGTCGGCACGGCGCTCGGCACCTGGGCGGCGATCGTGCCGCTCGCCATTGCGGCCACGCCCTATTATGCACGGATCGCGGAAGTGTCGCTGCGCGAAGTAGATCATGGGCTGATCGAAGCGGTGCGCGCCATGGGCGGTGGGCGCTGGACGATCATTCGCGAGGTTCTCGTGCCGGAGGCGCTGCCGGGTATCGTGGCCGGCTTCACCGTGACGCTGGTGACGCTTATCGGCGCATCCGCCATGGCTGGTGCGATCGGCGCCGGGGGGCTGGGCGACCTCGCGATCCGCTATGGCTATCAACGCTTCGAGACGGGTATCATGATCGCTGTCGTGATCGTCCTGATCGCACTCGTATGCGCGATGCAATGGCTGGGCGACAGATTGGTCGCGCGGCTCGACCATCGCCAGGGCTGACGCACATAGACCCGTAAAGCAGGAGGATGACCGCATTGCCCGACAAGAGACAAATGCACCTTGGCGCATTCATGCGTCCCGTCAGCCTGCATACCGGCGCATGGCGGTATCCCGGCGCCTTTGCGGATGCCAACTTCAACTTCGCGCATCTCAGCGCATTCGCTCGGAAACTCGAGGCAGCCAAGTTCGACGCCTTCTTCATGGCGGACCATCTGGCGGTGCTGAACATGCCCATCGAGGCACTGCGCAGAAGCCAGACCGTCACATCGTTCGAACCGCTGACGCTTCTTTCAGCGCTCGCGGCGGTCACCGAGCGGATCGGGCTGGTCGCGACAGCGTCCACGACCTTCGAGGCGCCCTATCACGTCGCCCGCCGGTTCGCTTCGCTCGATCACCTGAGCGGCGGCCGCGCCGGGTGGAATATCGTGACGACGTCCAATCCGGATGCCGCGCGCAATTTCGGCATGGACGATCATGTCGAACATGGAGAGCGATACAAACGGGCGCGGGAATTCTTCGATGTCGTCACCGGACTTTGGGACAGCTTTGCCGACGATGCCTTCTTCCGCGACGCCGAGAGCGGCATCTTCTTTGATCCGGCCAAGATGCACAGGTTGGATCACAAAGGCGAGGAACTCAGCGTCGCGGGACCGCTCAACATTGCGCGACCGATCCAGGGCTGGCCGGTCATCGTGCAGGCGGGTCAATCGGACGCCGGCCGGCAGCTTGCGGCCGAAACGGCCGAGGCGGTTTTCTGTTCACCCCGTACCCTGGCGGACGGCAAACTCCTCTATGCCGATATCAAGAACCGCACGGTAAAGGCCGGCCGCGATCCGGACCATATCAAGCTGCTGCCGGCCGCGATGATTTTCATCGGAGACAGCGTGGAACAGGCACAGGCAAAGCGGCTGAAGCTTGATAGTCTGGTCCACTACGAGAGCGCCATCGCTTCGCTGTCGATTGCCTTGGGACACGATGCGTCGCAGTTCGACCCGGATCTGCCTTTACCTCCAATACCCGAAACCAATGCCTCCAAATCGGGACGTGAGCAGGTCTTGCGCCTTGCCGAAACGGAGCGGCTGACGGTGCGTCAACTCGCCCAGCGCTATGGCGGCTATGCCGGTCTCGCGTTTGTCGGCACGGCCAGCTCGGTCGCCGATGAGATGGAAGCATGGCTCGATGAACGGGGATGTGATGGGTTCAATGTCGTTTTCCCCTATCTTCCGGAAGGGCTACACGACGTCACGGATCGGCTGGTGCCTGAACTTCAGAAGCGGAACCTGTTCAGGAAGGAATATGCGGGAACGACACTGCGGGGGCATCTGGGGCTGCCACGGCCGCAAAACCGATTCTTCGGAGGACAAGCCGTTCAGCCGTAACTTAAAACCATTTATCGTTTCGTACAGTATGGTCGAGGGCCGGCCGCCGGTACGCAACCGCACGGAAACCTTCTGCCGCTTCGATCATTTCAATGTCAGCGGGAAAAGGGAGAGGCTCATGGACGACACACAAGACCACCCAATCCGGAAACGTGCTCACCAAATATGGGAAGAAGAAGGCCGTCCGCACGGCAAGCATGACGAGCATTGGCGGCGCGCCAAATCCGAGGTGCATGGTCTCGAAGACCTGCCGAATTCGGATACGAAAAAGAAGGCCGCGACAAAACCCAAAGCTTCGACAGGACAAAAGCCACGCAGCCCCAAATCAGCAACCTGATACGGGCGAACCGCTTCATGCCACGATATTTCTTTCACATCAGGACCGACGACGTCTTCATCCGCGATCCCGATGGCAGCGACCTTCCGGACCTCGATGCGGCGCGCTCCGAAGCCGGGCACTCCGCACGCGATCTGCTTGCGGCCCTGCTGAGAGAGGGCGAAGTGCTCGATGGCCAGGTTTTCGAGATTTCGGATGAGGCGGGCACAGTGCTTGCACGCGTTCCGTTCCGCAGCGTGCTCAGGCTGCCCTGAAAATCTCTGCGGCCGGGGTCATTGCATCGGATCGATGAGCGCTGGTATTCCTGTTCCGGCACGCCATAGGCATCGCCCGCGAAGAGTTCGAGGGCGCGGCGGTCACGGATCGTGATCAGGTTGCGCTCGGAATAGACAGCGCTGACCTACAAGGACGCTCTGGACTGGATCGGCGGCAATGCTGGCGCTGCAGCGCGCGTCAGGGCTTGCCCCGCGATAGGTCGCGGCCGTTGATCGATGCCGGCACTGCAATCTGCTCCGCCGTATCGCGCGGAAGCGGGATATCGACCTCCTCGGGAACCATCACATGTGCCGCCCCCAAGGCGATGTCCTCAATCGCGCATGCGGTACCGGTCTCATCGACCGCATGCGGATGTGCTTTCCAGTAAGTCTCAATGTGTAACATGTCCCTTCCTCTTTTTGAGCGCGGACGCGTGAAGGCGGTCGTCCGCTTATTGTACTCAACGGGTGGGATGGGATCGGGTTCCAATAAATTTTGAAGAAAATGACCGCACCCGGGAAGGCTGCAATCAGCCCGTCGCGAGGGTCTGGAAATTGTCGTTGCCACTCTCGGCCTCATCCTGAAGACGGCGATAGAGGATGGCGTAGAGGCCGGCGCTCCGCTCCCAGGAGAAACGGGCGGTCATGCCCTGGTTCTGCAGGCGCTGCCACTGGTCGGGCGACTGGAAAACCTCGATGGCGCGGCGCAGGCCGTGGCGGAGGCCCTCGGTGGTGATCGGATGGAACTGGAAGCCGGTGGCAACGCCGGCCCCCATCGCGGCATCGTTGGCATCGATCACGGTTTCGGCAAGGCCGCCGGTGCGCGAGACGATCGGCACGGCGCCATAGCGCAGGCCGTAGAGCTGGGTCAGCCCGCAGGGCTCGAAGCGCGACGGCTGGATGATCGAATCCGAGCCGCTGTGGATGAGATGCGCCAGCCGCTCGTCATAGCCGATATGCACCGCCACCCGTCCCGGAAACCGGCTTGCCTTCGCGGCAAGAAGGTCCTGGATCGCGGCGTCGCCCTGGCCGCAAACAATCAGCTTGCCGCCGCGATAGACGATCTCTTCGGCCACGTCGGCGAGCATATCCATGCCCTTCTGCCAGGTCAGGCGGCTGACGCTGGCGAAAATCGGGCCTTCATCCTCGTCGATGCCAAGTTCCCGGATCAGCGCGGCGCGGTTTTCCCGCCGCAGTTCGGGCGTCGCTGCATCGAACGGCCGGGCAAGATAGGCGTCGGTCGAGGGGTCCCAGACGTCATCATCTATTCCGTTGAGGATGCCCTTGAGCTTGTCGCGCCGGGCATTGAGCACGCCCTCCATCCCCATGCCGAAGCGCGGCGTGAGAATCTCGCGGCTGTAGGTCGGGCTGACCGTGGTGATCGCATCCGAGGTCATCAGTCCACCCTTGAGGTAGGACATGTCGCCATAATATTCCAGGCAATCAAGGGAATAGGCGCGCACCGGCAGATGCAGGTAGGGAAAAAGACCCGAGGGGTACTGGCCCTGGAAGGCGAGGTTGTGGATGGTCAGGACGACGGGTTTGTCGTTGCCCATCTCACGCATATAGACCGAGGTCAGCGCTGACTGCCAATCATGGGTATGGACGATATCGGGTGTCCAGCCGGGAAGGATGCCGTCGGCGATGCGGGCCGCGGCGAGCGACAGCGCGGCAAACCGTTTCCAGTTGTCGGCATGATCGCGTCCGGCCTGATCGACATAGAGCCCGCCGGGACGGTCATAGAGCGTCGGGATATCAAGCACGAAATAGATCTGGTCCTCGGACTGGAAATGGCGGAGCGAGGCGGCTTCGCCCAAAATCTCATCGAACACCAGAAGGGGCGCGCCGGCACGCGCCATGGGCAGCAGGGCGGGGTAGCCGGGGACGAGGGTGATGGTACGGATGCCGAACTTTTGAAGGGCCTTCGGCAGTGCCCCGGTAACATCGGCCAGTCCGCCGGTCTTGACGAACGGAAACACCTCCGATGTCACGGAAAGTACCTTCATGCGGACCGCCCAATCCTAGCCAGAATGTCACTCAAAATAGGCAAACTCTCTTAATGCGTGCTTACCCGATCGGATAACGCCAGAGCTTAATTTCAGTTCCTCGATTCGGGGTGTGACGACGCGGATTCTGCATCGTCTTTTCCCCGCGATGTTGCGCCGCACTAAGGGGAAAGTCAAAGTGTTTGTCAGGGCAAATTTGGCCGCTGTCGAGGCCGTCGGGCGGAACCAATTGGAAAGGCAGGGATTGGTCGAAAAACAGCAGGAGGTTTCCATGCTCGATTTCTTCGAACCCGTGCCCGGCTACGAGCCCATTCCCGGCAATCCGGTGCCGCCCATGCCGCCGGATGTCGACCCGCCGATCAAGGAACCAGAACCCGACCGGCTGCCCGACGAGGAGCCCTTACCGAACCCGGACGAGAACGACCGGCCCGGTAAATATATGTGACGAACCGGCTGGCTGAACACCTCCGGCCAAAGCCGGCGGATTATTCACAGAGGCAAAATTTCGTCTTGCGCTTCGCCCGCGAACAGATTACATCCGCCGCACCCTCGGGTCAGGGGGCGATTAGCTCAGTTGGTAGAGCGCTTCGTTTACACCGAAGATGTCGGCGGTTCGAGCCCGTCATCGCCCACCATTTTATTCCAATTTCATTATCATGCTTTGACATTGCGCGATCATCCTGTGGCTTTATACTCCGCCAACCATCGCTCAGGAGCACCCCCATGAAAATCCACCCCGCCGGTTCGCGTCCGTCTTCCATTCCGTCCGCCGATTATTTCTCCGGCCGCGTGCGGCAGGATCCGTTGGTCGAGGCGCCGGATCCGGCGCGGGTGAGGGCGGCGGCGGTCACATTCGAGCCGGGGGCTCGCACGGCGTGGCACACGCATCCGCTGGGCCAGACATTGGTCGTGACGTCGGGCGTCGGGCTGTGCCAGGTCTGGGGCGGCAAGATGGAGACGATCCGGGCGGGAGACACGGTCTGGTTCGCGCCCGATGAGAAGCATTGGCACGGCGCCTCGCCCTCGGTGGCGATGACCCATATCGCGATCCATGAAGCGCTTGACGGCAAGCATGTCGACTGGCTGGAACACGTGACAGACACGCAATATGCCGGCGAGGGCTGAGCGGGCGAGAACACGATCGGTGCATCAGCAAATATCATCCGTGCGGGCGCTTTATCGCGGCTGCCCGGCATGCGATCCTCCGTGGCACTGAACGACGGAGAATGCTTCCATGAAGGCCATGTATTACGAGCGCTACGGCGAGCGACCCGATATCCGCACTTTGCCTGATCCCATGCCGGAACCGCATGGCGTGGTGATCAAGGTCGAAGCATCGGGCGTCTGCCGCAGCGACTGGCATGGCTGGGTGGGACATGATCCGGATATCGTGCTGCCGCATGTGCCGGGCCATGAACTGGCCGGCGTGATATCAGCAGTCGGCAAGGATGTGATGCGGTTCAAGGTTGGCGAGCGCGTCACTGTGCCCTTCGTATCCGGATGCGGGCGCTGCGAGGAGTGCCATTCCGGCAACCAGCAGGTCTGCTCGCACCAGTTCCAGCCCGGCTTCACCCATTGGGGTTCGTTCGCGGAATTTGTTGGCATCCACTATGCCGATACCAATCTGGTACACCTGCCCGATGATGTCGATTTTGCCACGGCCGCCAGCCTCGGCTGCCGCTTCGCCACCTCGTTCCGCGCGGTCGTCGACCAGGCGCGCACAAGGCCTGGCGAATGGGTCGCGGTGCATGGCTGCGGCGGCGTGGGCATGTCGGCGATCATGATCGCCTCGGCGCTCGGCGCCAATGTCGTGGCGATCGACGTGGCGGACGACAAGCTGAAATTCGCCCAATCGATGGGCGCGGTTGCCGGCATCAATGCGGGCAGCGTTACCGATGTACCTGAGGCGGTGCGGGAGATCACGCGCGGCGGCGCGCATGTCTCGATTGACGCGCTCGGCCATAAGGTCACGAGCTTCAACTCGATCGACAATCTCCGGCGCCGTGGCCGGCATGTGCAGGTCGGGCTGATGTTGGGCGATGATGCGACGGCGAGGATTCCGATGGCCAAGGTGATCGGCCACGAACTCGAAATCTATGGCAGCCATGGCATGCAGGCCTGGCGCTATGGGGCGATGCTCGACATGATCGCCGTGGGCAAGCTCGCGCCGGCGAAGCTGATCGGCCGCACGATAACGCTGGAAGAGGCGGTGCCGGCGCTGATGGGCATGGAGACGTCGCGCGAGATCGGCATCAGCGTGATCACGCAATTTTAGGCACGATTCTTCCCACAGTTGTGGCGGTTTCCAGAATGCGCTAGGCTGTCCACCTTGGCTGAGAAGGAGGGGCAATCGATGGCAAATGATCTCGAAACCGCATCCGTTCTGTTCCGCAACGCGATGAGGGAAGCATTCAGGAAGCATTCGACCTGGTATCTGATACAGGGGGCGCTGCTGGTCGTCGCCGGCATGCTGGCGATCATCTATCCGCTGATGTCGGCGGTTGCGGTGGTGGTGCTGATCGGCTGGCTTCTCATGTTCAGCGGCATTATCCAGGCGATCAGCCTGATCGGGGCCAAGCACGCGCCGCATTTCTGGCTGCAACTGATCTCGGCGATCCTCGCGATCCTGGTGGGTTTCCTGTTTGTCCGCGAACCCGGGCAGGGCCTTGTGACCCTCACGCTGCTTCTGATCATCTTCTTCATGATCGAGGGCGTGTCCAAGATCGTCTTTGCGCTGACGATCCGGCCCATGCCGCAATGGGGCTGGGTGTTGGCCAGCGGCCTCGTCGGTGTCATCCTGTCGGTCCTGCTGCTGGCGTTCCTGAAGGTGACGGCCATCTGGCTTGTCGGACTGATGCTGGGCGTGCAGTTAATCAGCATCGGCGCCGCAATCGCGAATATGGCGTGGCAAGCGCGCAAGAGCTGATGCGTCAGGTCTTTCTGAACAGTGGCAGCGCCACGAAGAGGGCGACAAGCGCCGGAACCGCCATCGATGCATAAAGCCAGAAGCCGGCGCTGATCGCACCCTCGGTGCCGCCTGGCGTGACGAGGCCTGAGGAATTGGCGACCACACCCGCAACGGCCGCGCCGAAGGCCGCTCCCAACGACTGGATGAGATTGATCGAGGCGGACGCCTTGTCGGCTTCCGCATCGTCGGACCGGGTCAGCACCAGCGAGACGAGATGAGCCCAACCGAGGCCCGTCCCTACGCCCATGCCGAACAGCAGGGCCGAGATCGCCACCACGATCCAGATGTTGCCCGACATATTGGCCTGGCTGATCAACAGCGCCAGAACGAAGGTCGACGCGGACAATACGATCGTTCCCGCTACGATTGCGACAATAGCCTTGCGCCCCTGGAAAGAAGCGGTGCCGAGACCGGCGGCGGTCCAGCCCAAAGCGACGAGCGCTACGAGATAGCCGGCAACAAGCGGCGTGACGGCATGCAGCGTCTGGAGGAAATAGGGCGCATAGATATCCGAATTCAGCGACACGATGACCAGGAACATCACGAGGTAGACCTTGGCGAGCGGATGACCCGGCCACGTCGCCTGCGCCGGAAAAAGCCGCGCGGCGGAGTGCCGCTCCCAGAAGAGCAGGGCTGCGATCGCCGCCAGCCCGCCACCGACGAGCAGCGTGCGCCAGAGATGGGTCTCGGCCGTGCCGGCGAAGGAGATCGCCAGGATCGCGCCGAGAATCAGCAGGATCTGCGGGAGCGGCACATCTTCCGGCGCGCGGTCGTCCTCACCCTCCGGCAGCCATTTCGGCGCGGCGAGGGCCATGATCACGGCAAACGGGATGAGGATCAGGAAGGCCCAGCGCCACTGGCTGCCATTGGCAAACATGCCGCCCATCGTCGGCCCCAGGAAAACCGAGACACCCCATAGCGATGTATAGAGCGCCGATGCCGCATTCTGCAGGCCGGGCGGATAGACGAAGCGGATGAAGGAATAGGCCATGGTGACCAGCAGCCCGGCGCCAAACCCCTGCACGACGCGGCCGACCAGAACCATGATCATGTTGGGCGCCAGTCCGATGATCGCGCAGCCAACCGCGAAGAGCAGCGCGCCTGCAATGTAGGTCTGGTTCAATGTCACATTGCGCGGCCGGATCACCACGCAGATCGAGCCCAGCACGATGGCCGCGACGAACAGCGAAGCGGTCCATGCGAGCAGTTCCAGCCCGCCAATGTCGCGCACCATTGAGGGCATCAGGCTGGTCGTGACATAAAATTCCAGCGCCTCGAGCCCGACGCCCGCGCCGAGCAGAAGCGTCGCCGGCGTCCGTGATCGCGTGAAGAGATCGCGCAGGCGCGGCGTTTCGATCTCTTGGCTCCCGATCTCCCGCTTTTCAGTCGTCATATGCAATCACCACATCAGGCAGGCGCTGCCGACCATTTTTGGGGCAATCGCACTCGGAATAAATCGGGCTTTGAAAACGTCCTTTAAATCATATAGTTGATCCTGATTGACAAAAGGAGTGGGGCAATGCGTTTTTCAACTTTGGCGATACTTGCGGCAGTGGGGACGATCTCTTCCGTGCAGCCTGCATGGGCGGACAGCTGTTACGATCTCTGGTGGCAGCGCAACGAAATCTATAACCGCAATGGCTTCTGCTTCAAGACGCGGGACGGCATGGACGCGTTCGACAACAGCGATTGCTATACGGACGATCCGGATTTCACGCGCCGCGAGCAGCGCCAGATCCAGCAGATCAAACGCCAGGAAAACAATATGGGTTGCTGAGTTCGGGTCGCATCACGCGACCGTCTCGCCACCGTCGCACACCAGAATCTGGCCGGTCACATAGGATGACCGGCTGGAGACCAGGAACAATATCGGTTCGGCGATCTCCTCGACATCGGCCCAGCGGCCCATCGGCACGCGCCGCTTGATATAGGCCTCGATCTCGGCCCGGCCGCCGACCTGGCGGATAAACGGCTCGTTGAACGGCGTATCGACCCAGCCGGGGCAGAGCGCATTCACGCGGATACCGAATTTCCCATAATCACCCGCCATCTGCCGCGTCATCGCGATCACCGCATGCTTGGTGGTGGTGTAGGCGATCATTTCCCGATCATAGAGAATGCCGGAACTCGATGACGTATTGAGGATGACGCCACGCCCGGCCGCCTTCATGAAGGGCATGACGGCGCGAGCAGCGATGAAATGGGCCCGGACATTGAGATCCCACGATTTGTCGAAGCCCTCGACCGCGACATCCTCGAGATTGCCCTCGACCTGCGCGCCGGCGTGATTGTGCAGGATGTCGATGCGGCGATGTCGGCGATGGATATCGGCAATGGTCTCGCCGAGTTTGGCGTCGTCCGTGACATCGACTTCAATCGCTTCGGCGTTGCCGCCAGACCCCACGATTTTCGATGCGGTTTCGGCAGCACCTGCGCCGTCGCGATCCAGCACGACCACATGCGCGCCCTCGCGCGCCATGATCTCCGCGCCCGCGCGGCCGATGCCGGAACCGGCGCCCGTGACGATGGCGACCTGATCTTGAAGGATCATCTCATTCTCCGTCTGCACTCCCGTGCTTTTTCTCGCGCATCAGCACGCGCGCCATGCCGATCAGGATCAGCGAGGCGACGAGGACCGACGTGGCAATGGCATTGATCTCCGGCGTCACGCCGCGCCGGATCGAGGCGAAGACATAGATCGGCAGCGTTGTCTTCGAACCGGCAACGAAAAACGCAATGATGAAATCATCGAAGGAAAAAGTGAAAGCGAGCAGGAAACCCGCGACAACAGACGGCATGATCTGTGGCAGCACGATCTTG
This sequence comes from Rhizobium sp. LjRoot254, assembly GCF_964254105.1. Taxonomy (NCBI): domain Bacteria; kingdom Pseudomonadati; phylum Pseudomonadota; class Alphaproteobacteria; order Hyphomicrobiales; family Rhizobiaceae; genus Rhizobium; species Rhizobium sp. LjRoot254. The sequence goes on from NZ_CAXUSM020000001.1 coordinate 1,982,367, forward strand.
CGGAATGTGGTCAGCGGCGTGGCGTTGAGGTCGGAGGACGCTTCGACGATGTCGCGGCCGAGTGTCGCTACCCGCGCCTTGACGATCATGGTGACTAGCGCCAGCGAAAACAGCCCGTGGGCGGCGATGATCGAGCCGTAGCCTAACCCGAGTTTCGGCGGCGTTTCGGATGGCCAGAGGCTGGCGAGCGCCGGATTGACCGCGCCGAAAACGGCGACAAGCGCCACCAGCGTCGCGATGCCGATCACCACGCCGGGCACGACGATGGCTGCCGCGAACATGCCGTCGAATATCGCGCGGCTGCGTGCACTCATTCGCTCCATGCCGAGCGCCGCCATGGTGCCGAAAACGGCCGCGAGCGCCGCGGAGGTGAAGGCGATGATCAGGCTGTTCTGCAAGGCGTCGGTGAGGAAGCGATTGGCGAAGGCCTTGCCGTACCATTCGAGCGAGAAGCCGGTGAACTCGCTGGCATTGCGTCCGGCATTGAACGAGAACAGCACGACGAGCGCGATCGGCGCGTAGAGGAAAACATAGACCGCGGTGACCAGCGCCCTCATATCAGGTCCACCTGGCGGGTTCCGGCGATGCGCCATGCGATCCTCATCGCGGCCATCAGCACGATGACCACGACGAATACCAGCGTCACCGCGATCGCCGAGCCGAAGGGCCAGTTGCGCGACTGCAGGAAGAGGTCGACCAGCGCATTGCCGATGAAGAACACCTTACCGCCACCGAGCAGCTGCGGGATCAGGTATTCGCCGAGCAGCAGGATGGTGACCAGCGCCACGCCGGTCATGACACCGGGCAGTGACAGCGGCAGCGTCACCTTGAAGAATGTGGTCAGTGGATGCGCACCGAGGTCGGACGACGCATCGATCAGCCGGCGGTCGAGCTTCTCCAGGCTCACATAGATCGGCATGATCATCAACGGAAGATAGCCATAGACGATGCCGACCAGCACCGCAAAGGGCGTGTTGATCAGCCTGACATCATCGAGCCCGATCATTGCGAGCAGGTTGGGTATGCCGCGCGAGCCGAGGATGAACATCCAGGCATAGGTGCGCACAAGAAGACTGGTCCAGAAGGGCACGATGACCAGCGACACCAGCAGCAGCCGGTAGCGCCGGTCGGCCTTGATTGCGAGATAATAGGCGACGGGGTAGGCGACGACGAGGCAGACGAACGCCCCGAGTGGTGCCAGGATCAGCGTGTTCCAGAACGCCGTCGAGCGCGATGGCAGCTTGCCGAACTGCTCAAGGGTGAAGGCGGCCTGATAGCCGCCTTCCGGCGCGCGTTCGCCGAATGCGAACACCAGCATGGCGATGAACGGCAGGACCAGGAAGACGAACAGCCAGATGGCGGCCGGCGCCATCAGCGCCGCCGTCACCAGGGTCTTTCGTCTTGCGAGATTCGTTGCCATGGCTGTCGATCAGGCCGACTTGAAGCGTGCCATCACTTCCGCACGCGCCGGGTCGGTCAGCGTCACGGCGGCGCCGAATTCGAGCGGCGTCAGCGATGCCTCGTCGGGATAGACGATCAGGTTCGATGTCACTTCCTTCGGAAGCAGGCTGAAGGTGCGGGAATCCGTGGTTGGCGCGCCGTTGAAGATGTGCTCCTTCTTGGCGACTTCCGGGTCCATGAGATAGTTGAGCAGCGCATAGCCGGCCGGCTTGTTGGCTGCATCCTTCGGGATCGCATAGAAATCGCACCAGATCTCGCCGCCGTCCTTGCCGAGCACGAACTTGATGTCGGGGATATCGCGGTTAAGCTGCGCGCCGTCATTGGTCCAGCACATGGTCATCCAGGCATCGGTCGCACGCATCGAGGGCTGGTAGTCGGAATTGATCGCGAAGAGATGCGGCTTGACCTTGATCAGCAGTTCCTCGGCCTTGGCGAGTTCGTCAGCCTTGACGGAATTGAAGCTGTAGCCTTGGGCAACCAGCGCGTTGCCGATGGTGGTCAGCTGGTAATCGTGGACCATGGCGCGGCCGGTGGCTTCGCCCTGCGCGACCTCGAAGAATTCCTTCCAGCTTGTGACCGGGGTCTTCATCTTGGCCGAGTTGAAGGCGATGCCCGTCGTGCCCCAGTTCTTCGGCACGGCATAGGTCTTGCCGTCGATCTTGCCCTCATGGGTGAAGCGCTGGTTCTGCGTCGCATCCGAGAAATTCGGCAGCTTTGCCAGATCGAGCTCATCGATCAGGCCGAGCTTCTGATAGGTCGAAATCGTGTAGTTGGTCGGCACGAACAGGTCCCAGCCCGACGCGCCGGCCTGCAGCTTGGCCAGCATCTCTTCATTGGAGCCGAAGACATTGACCTCGACCGCGACGCCTGTCTTGGCGGTGAATGCCTCGAAGGTCGCGGGATCGTGGTAGTTCGGCCAGGTGGCGATCGACATCTGGGTGCCGAGCTCCTGCGCCTGAGCTTCGTCCGAGAACGGGCCGAAATTACGGCCGAGCACAGCCGTCGCCAATCCCAACCCGGTGATAGCGAGGAAATGGCGGCGGGTCACCGAGCCGCGCTTGTAGCGCATCAGCTCGTCGGCGAATTGGGCCTGCGTAAGCTTGTCATTGTCGATTTTCGTCATGGCACTGTTCCCTTGTTTATTGTTGAACTGCGAAGACATGCGAGGCATTGGCTGCGATCGAAAGGTCAACCTCGGCGCCCGGCTCGAAGAGTTCGGCAGGCCCGCCCGCGCTCCGGCCGGAAAAGACCAGAATGCTGCCGATATCAGGGACTTCGATGGAGTATTCGGCCGATGCGCCGAGGAAGATGCGATGCGTGACGGCGCCGCGGATGGTTCCGCCGGCGCCCGGCCGAGATACAGAGATCGCCTCGGGCCGGATGGAAAGCGTTGCCTTGCCGTTGGCAAGTCCCGGTGCGGTGACAGACAGTGCAGCGCCATTGGCGAGCGTCGCGACGCCCGACTTTCCATCGGAGCCAGAAATGGTGGCATCGACCTTGTTGGTCTTGCCGACGAAATCGGCGACGAAGAGGTCGGCCGGCTGGTCGTAGATTTCCTGCGGCGAGGCGAACTGCACGATCCTGCCGGCATTCATCACGCAGACCCGGTCGCTCATCGAAAGCGCCTCTTCCTGGTCATGTGTCACCAAGAGGAAGGTGATGCCGAGATTGCGATGCAGGTTCTGCAATTCCATCTGCATGGCGGTGCGGAGCTTCTTGTCGAGCGCTGCAAGCGGTTCGTCGAGCAGCAGCACGCGCGGCTTGTTGACGATGGCACGCGCGAGCGCCACGCGCTGTTGCTGGCCGCCCGACATTTCATGGATGCGGCGCTTGGCGAAGCGTTCGAGATGGACCATTTCCAACGCATCGCCTACGCGCCGCATCACCTCGGCATCATCCAGGCGGGGACGGATCTGCCTCAGCCCATAGGCGATATTGGTCTCGACATCGAAATGCGGAAAAAGCGCGTAGTGCTGGAATACCATGTTGACCGGACGGCGATAGGGCGGCACGCCGGTCATGTCCTCGCCTCCGATCAGCACCTGGCCGGTGCTCGGCTGTTCAAAACCGCCGATCATTCTGAGGCACGTGGTCTTGCCACAGCCGGAGGGTCCAAGCAGCGCCACGAAGGAGCCGCGCGGAAGCTGGAAGTCGGTTTCCGAAACCGCGGTCACGTTGCCGAAACGCTTTGCGACCGCCCGGAATTCAACGTCGAATTCGGACCCAGTGCTCACTGATCATTCCCCGTGGCTCTTCGGTTTGTGCGGCAGTCTGTCGCTGCCTCATTAAGCCCCACTGGACACGAGACTATTCAAATACCGCTTGCGGGGTATATACCCTCAGAGTGGTATTTCTGTAGAATTATTGCGTTTGGGGGAGTAGAGCAGGCGAACCATGCGGACGGATTTCGACCATTTGTTCGAGGCGGCAGCGGCCTTTGTCGGCGTGGCGGCACTTGCCGACGATGAGGCAGGCAAGGCTTTCGTCAACCTGATGAAGTCGTTGTTTCCATTCGACTATTGTGTCATCTTCGCCTATCGCGGAGCCGAGCGGCCAATCGATCTCTTCTCGACATTCGACGCCAGGGAATACGAGATCTTCGTGCGCATGTATCAGGACGGTCCCTATTTGCTGGACCCGTTCTTCTCGGCGGCTTCACTCCCCAAGCCGGGGGTATGGCGGATGCGGGCGCTGGCGCCCGATCGCTTCTTCGCCTCGGAATATTACCGCAGCTATTATGTGAAGACCGGGCTTTCCGAGGAGGTCGGCTTCTTCGTACCGGCAGGCGAGAGCGTCACCGTGGTTCTATCGTTGATGCGCGGCGAGGCGCTCGGCGTGTTCCGGGATGCCGAATATGGGCTGATGCGCAAGGCGGAGCCTTTCGTCGCCGCCATGGTTCGCCATGTCTGGGGCAGGCTCGGTCCGCGTTTCGATCGCGCCGTCACCGGGCGGAGACACGGCGCAGCCAGTGAAGGAGCCAGTGCCCGCGCCCGTATCAGCCAGCGGCTGACGGCGCGGGAAACCTCGATCATCGAACTCGTGTTGCAGGGCCATTCCTCGGAATCGATCGGGTTGAGGCTCGGCGTGGCGACCGGAACCGTCAAGGTGCACCGCCGCAACATCTATCGCAAGCTCGGCATATCCTCGCAGGCACAGCTGATGTCGCTCTATCTCGGGCGGCTGAAAGTACCGGAATGACCACAACGCGGCTTTTCGTGGCGCGCCCGAACCGCTATTCTTTTATCCTCAAGAACGAGGGAGGATCGTGTGAGCTTGAACAACGAGATATTCGCAACGGGAACGTTTGTCGGCCGCATCTGGTCGACCGAGGATGACGGGCCGGCTATCGTCCATCTGCGCCGTGGCATTCTGCATGACGTAACGTCGAAACAATCGCCGACAATGCACGACCTTCTTGAGCGCGACGACGCCGTCGCATGGCTGAATGCGCAGCCGGACAGGCCCTTGATGGCGCTGGCCGACGCGGCGGCGTCGGGCGTTCTGCTCGCACCCAATGACCTTCAGGCAGTCAAGGCCTGCGGCGTCACCTTCGCCCGGTCGATGATAGAGCGCGTCATCGAGGAAAAGGCGGCGGGCAATCCGGACCTGGCCGAGACGATGCGCAAGAAGGTCACGGCGCTGATCGGCGATTCGCTTCGCAACCTGAAAGCTGGCTCGCCCGAAGCCGCCAAGGTGAAAGCGGCGCTGATCGAGGAAGGCATCTGGTCGCAATATCTCGAAGTTGGCATCGGTCCGGATGCAGAAGTCTTCTCCAAGGCCCAGCCCATGGCATCGGTCGGCTATGGTGCGGATGTCGGCCTGCACCCGATCTCGCGATGGAACAATCCTGAACCCGAAATCGTGCTTGCGGTGAATTCCCGGGGCGAGGTCAAGGGTGCCGCGCTCGGCAACGACGTCAATCTTCGCGACGTCGAGGGCCGTTCAGCGCTGCTGCTTGGCAAGGCCAAGGACAACAACGCGTCCTGCTCGATCGGACCCTTCATCCGGCTGTTCGACGAGACCTATTCGATCGATGACGTGCGCAATGCCGATCTCGATCTTTCGGTGGAAGGCGAGGATGGTTTCAGGCTCTCGGGCAAGAGCTCGATGAGGGAGATCAGCCGCGATCCGCTCGATCTGGTCGCGCAGACCATCGGCCGGCACCACCAGTATCCCGACGGTTTCATGCTGTTCATGGGCACGCTGTTTGCGCCGGTCGAGGATCGCGATCACAAGGGGCAGGGCTTCACCCACAAGCTGGGCGATATCGTGACCATCTCGAACAGCCATCTCGGCAGTCTCGTAAACACCGTGCGGCTGTCGACTGAGTGCCCGGCCTGGACGTTCGGGACCCGCGCCCTGATGGCCAATCTCGCCCGTCGCGGCCTGCTTTAAGACCAATGGCTCAAAAGCAAGAGGCGGGCTTTTGGCCCGCCTCTATAAAAATCAAGACATCGCTCGATATCAGAGGAGGAAGTCGCCCGCGTCGAGCTTGAAGCTGCCATCGAGGATAAAGCTCATGTCGGCCTCGGAATTGCCATCGATATCGAGATGAACGATGGTCTGGCCGTCAACGCGCTCGTAGTTGACCTGGCCAGCCTTGCCGGTGAAGTCAGCCGTGCCGAGGAACTTGAAGGCCTGGTCGCCGTCTTTTTCAGGGTTGGTGTCGATCAGGCGCAGGTCGAAGCGATCCTGCTTGGCGTTGAAGCCGAGGATGTGGTCGGAGTCTTCCAGCGTCGCGGACGAGTCGTCAAGATCGAAGACGAAGATGTCCTTGCCCTTACCGCCGGTCAGCGTGTCGGTGCCAGCGCCGCCATCGATCTTGTCGGCAAACTTGGTGCCGACATAGGTGTCGTCGCCTTCGGAGCCGATGAAGTACTGCGCTTTGACGTTGAACATGTCATAGAGCGCCTGGATGGCGAGCGCGCCCTTTGTGGTATCACCAGAGGCGTCCGTGAGATGCGCGTCACGAAGAGCGCTCATCAATTGAAAGAAGGCGTTGTCCGCGCCTGCGCCTGCACCGACCTTTTCGAAGATGTCGAGGCCGGAGATTTTGAGTTCCTGGACAACACCGATAAGTGTGGACCGCTCCTCGCCGTTTTCGACCCACATCGTGCCAGCATCGCGATATCCGAATGTGACCGAGTTCACGGAACCGGAATAGCTACCGTCGATGCCGTCAATGCCGTCGTATTGCATGTGGGCGCCTTCCATCAGCACCTGCGCGTCGTTCGTGCTCGCCGAGTAGCGAACGCCGACCTGGCTGCCGTCGTAGTAGCCATATGGCGCATGAAACGTGCTGTCGTAGTAGGTGGTCGCACCGCGTGTCGTCGCAACTGCCTGCTCGGCGAAATAATCCGCCAGATACGCTGCATAATCGACACCGACCGTTGATGCCGAAGCGTCGATCGTCATAAACTTTTCTGCCATATTCCTACTCCTTGATACCGGGCGAGGCGCGCCCTGTTGTCCCTCCGCCGGGCCACAAAAAGCACAGCGAAACACGCGCCGGCGGAATGCCAGCGAGCAACTGTCCGATTTGGGTACCGGGCCGACCTCAAGGAGATTTCAGCGGCGGATGCCTGAATGTTCGAGATTGAAAGGCGTTCTAGTAAACATGACAAACCTAGTCAACAAACTAGATGTCGATTAAGAGATTTTTCATGATTATTTTTGTCAAGATAAGCGCGGCCGGCAATACATGGCACTTCGCTGATGCACGAAAAGGCTTGCGACGCTGCCGATTGGCTGCTTTCCCCAGACCTTAGGGGCTGGACAATCGGCCTATCGCATCGATGAAAGCCCGTTGGGCGTCACCCAGCACACCGCTGTTATCGACAACGGCGAACTTGCAATCGGGCTGCCAGTCATGCGTCACGCGTGTGAGGCGCCGTTCGATCTCATCAGGCGTTTCCCGGCCGCGCAGTTTCAGGCGTTCGGCGATCACATCGGGCCGTGCGGTCACCTCGATCACGGCGAGGGAAGCGAAGGCATCGATGAAGCCCGCCAAGGCACCACGCGATCCGTTGGCGATCAATGTCCGTCCGGCGGCGAGTTCAGCCTGCGTCTCGGCCGGAATACCATAGTGAAGACCATGCGCCTGCCACGAGACCGCGAAGCGGCCGTCGTGTTTCATCGCCGCGAAATCCTCGGGCGAGACGCTTCTATGATCTTCCGTCTCGCCATCGGCGGCCCGGGTAATCACACGCTGAACGAATCCCACGCGTGGATCGTTGCGGAAATGATCCCGCGCCGCATTGATCAGGCTGTCCTTGCCGGCGCCGCTAGGGCCGACCACGACGATCATTGTGCCCGGTTGTCCGCCGTCCATCAGGCGACACGCTGGCCTTCGCGCCAGACCGAACGCACAACAGGCACGCCGCCGGTATACCGCACCCGCACGAGGTCGGCACGCAGGCCCGGCCGTATCGAACCCCGGTCGTCGAGGCCGACAGTGCGTGCGGGCGTCGATGTCACCATGGCGATGGCCTGGGGCAGGCTGATCGCATCTTCGCCTTCGCTCAGTACGAAGGGCGCGTGGATCAGGCTGAGCGGAACGTAATCCGAAGAGAGCACGTCGAGAATGCCGTGATTTGCGAGGTCGCGGGCCGAGATATTGCCGGAATGAGATTTGCCGCGCACGATGTTGGGCGCGCCCATCAGCACGCTCAAGCCCGCTTCGTGCGACGCGCGAGCCGCCTCAAGACTGGTGGGAAATTCGGCTAGGCGAACGCCGTACTCGATCGATTCCTCGACATGATCCAGCGTCGCATCATCGTGCGAGGCGATGGTGATCCCATGTTGATTGCAGAAGCCGGCGATGACGTCGCGGTGGCGCTTGGCATAGCGTGCCGATGCCTCCTGGCGGACCCTGCAGAATTCGGCAAAGGCCTCGTCGGACAGGCCGCGCTTGGTTTTGTAGTAGAGCGTGTATTGTTCCATAGTCTGGAACTGACGCTGGCCAGGCGCGTGGTCCATCAGAGACACCAGGCGAACCTGCGAATCCTTCTCGAAATCCGAGAAGTCGTCGAGCACGTTTGCGGCCGAGACTTCGCAGCGGAGATGGATGAGGTGCGAAGCCTTGAGCCGATCCTCGCTTGCGGCATTGGCCAGGGCGTCCGCCATTTCCCGCATTTCGCCCGCCGCGAAGCCGCCGTCCTCGTCGCTTCCCATGCGCAGGCAATCGAACACCGTCGTGATTCCTGACGATGCCACCTGCGCGTCATGCGCCTGGATTGCCGCGGTGGTCATCCAGCGGACGCCGGGGCGGGGAGAGTAATGTGCTTCGAGGTGATCGGTGTGCAATTCGATGAGGCCCGGAATGACATAGTCGCCGCCGAAATCCTCGCCGGTCGCCTTGTTCCCCTGCGAAATCTCGGCGATTTTGCCGTCCCTGATCAAGACGCTGCCATCGACGATCGCGTCGTCGAGAACGATGCGGGCATTGGAGAAGACGGTTTCCTTTGTCATGTCAGGCGGTCTTTCTGATGGCGGGTTCTGGGAGTTGGACGAGGTGCTTCAGAACGAAGGGCGCTCCGCGTTCGGGTTCGACGAATAGCGCGAGATGGCCGATGCGGCGTTGTGCCGATACATAGTCTCCGAAGAAATTTTCAATCGCGGCGCGCATCGCCGGCTGCTCAGCCGGCTCGACCTGCGCTGTCAGCGTCATGTGGAAGCGGAAATCGTCGAAAACGTAAGGATAGCCCCAGTTGACGAGGTTCTCACGCAGCTCCGGCGTTAGTTGATCCGGGTTGCGACGTGCGAAATCGTTATCACTGAGCGGTGCACGGAAACTGTCGAAGCGGCTGACGCAGTCGTCGGCGAGCATCTGCAGTTCGGCACTCCAGTCGGCGGGAATGAGCGCGAAGAAACGGCCGATCTGGCCAAGCACCAGTTCAGGAAGAGTGAAAGCCGAGGTGCCGGCCGAGAAATCCTCGAGCGCCGCGATGAGTTCAGCCTCGGTCCGACCGTCGGCAAGCGCGAAGGGTGCCTTCATCGTCGCGTGAAAGCCGTAGCGGCGGGCGTCGTCTGTGAGCGCCTTGAACGCGTCTGCACTAAAACCTTCGACGGCCGGCTGCTTGATGGCCGCATCGGTGAATGCATCGCGGCCGAGCCACTCGGCCGCCAACCGCGTCAGCGGGTCATCCGCGGGCGGTGTGAAATAAATGGCATAACGCATGAATGATGCCGCGCGGGCGATTCCCGCTGCGTCCCTGATGTTGAGTGCAGGCTCTAACGCCGTATTATGACACTATCGTGATGCGGAGCCCATCAATCGAGAGCGCAGCATATTCGAAGCGGTGTCGAATATGTAGACCACGAGCAGGATGAGCACCACCATATAGGCGACGTTCTCCCAGTCGGAATTTGTGCGCATCGCTTCCCAGAGTTTGAGGCCGATGCCACCGGCGCCGACTGCCCCGATAATGGTCGCCGAGCGCGTATTGGATTCCCAGAAATAGAGCGCCTGGCTGGCAAAGACCGGCAGAACCTGCGGCAGGACGCCGAAACGCTGCACGGCAATCGTCGATGCGCCGACGGATTTGACGCCTTCGCGCGGCTTGTTGTCGATATTCTCCAGCGCCTCGGCATAAAGCTTGCCGAGCGTGCCGGTGTCGGTGAAGAAGATCGCCGAGATGCCGGCCAGCGGTCCGGGTCCGAAGGCGCGGGTGAAGAACAGAGCCCAGATCAGCATATCCACCGAACGCTGGAAATCGAAGAAGCGCTTGGTGATCTGGTTGGCGATCTTCGAGCGCGTGATATTGCGCGCCGCAATGAAGGACAGCGGGAAGGAGACGATCGCGGCAAACAGCGTTCCGACGAAGGCCATGACGATCGTCTGCAACAGCTTTGTCCAGACGTCGAGATGCTGCCAGGATGGATTGTAAAGAATGTCGTTGGCCGCCAGCGCGGCATTGCTTCGGGCGGGATCGAGGCGTTCGCCCGATGTGATCAGCGAGACGACCTCGCCGGTGGATTTGCCGAAGAATTTGGAATTGGTGTCGAATATGAAATTCGCCCAGCCGAAGAACCGCTTGCGGATTCTCACACGATCCGGCTCGACCTCCATCCAGCCGGGCAAGCCGAAGCTGATGATGATCTTGCCGCCGGCATGCGGCTGGCTGGCCCAGGAGGGCAAAGCTGCATCGAGCTTGATCTCGGTTCCGCCGAGCGGGATGGTCAGCACCTCGCCATTGTGAGTGACGATTGCCCGCTCCGGGGTGATGTCTGCCGTGGCCGATGTACTGAATTCGATCACGGCGTGGGAGACGACCTGTTCGGTAATCTCCGCCTTTGCGGTAGGTTCGACCGCCAGCGTCTTGTCCGTTGTATCGGGCGTGCCCATGAAATTGAAGGCAGACTTCTTTTCCGCTTCGGCCGGCGCAACGGCGTCTGGTGTGGTGACGGCGCTTTCGGCGGCGCGTGTAACTGTCGTCTCGTCCTTCTTCAGCCATTCCGGCTGCGGGTTCTTGCCGAGCGTGGAATTGTTGGGGAAGTCGACCCGCATGCCCTCAGGCGCGATATCGATGTCGGGGCGTTCCTCGTAACTCACCCAGTCGGCGAGATAGCTGCCGGCAATCCCCCAGTTGGCGGTGCCCAGAACCTTGCCGATGGAAAAGAACCAGAAGCAGAAGATCACATAGAGAACCGCAACCAGCACGATCAGCGGAATGCGTAGTCGCTGATGCAAGGGCGCCGAGATCAGGTCAGGGTGGCGGGCGGCGATCGCTTCCATGTCGATTGCGTTCATGTCGTCGCCCCTCAATGAACGAGCTGGAAGGCGTGGTCGCCGGTCAGTCGCTGGCGCAACCAGGCGGAAAACTGGTCGACCGAGATGATGGTGATGAAGAGCAGCAGCATGATCGCCAGCGTCTTGGCTTCATGGCCCTGGCTGATCGAGAGCCTGAGCAATTCGCCGATACCGCCGCCGCCGACCGCACCGATAATGGTGGAGGCGCGGACATTGATCTCAAGTCTCAGCAGCGCATAAGAGGCGAAATTGGGCATGACCTGTGGCACCATGCCGAAGCGCACCCGCTCGATCCAGTTGCCGCCTGATGCGCGCAGGCCCTCGTCGGGCTTCATGTCGGCGTTTTCGATGACTTCATAGAACATCTTGCCGAGCGCGCCGATCGTGTGGATGGCCACGGCGATGATCGCCGGGATTGGTCCCAGCGACAGGATGGCGAGGAAGAAGCCGGCGATGACCACTTCGGGAAAGGCGCGCAACACTTCCATCACTCGGCGGACAAAGCCGCGCACGAACGGATTCGGCATCATGTTCCTGGCCGCGAAGAAACTCAGCGGAAAACCGATGACCAGCCCGATCAACGTCGAGAAGATCGCGATGTTCACGGTCTCGATCATCTTGTAGAAATATTCGGGAATGTAGATGTTCGACGTGATGTAGTAGCGGCCGTCGGGATAATTGTACTTGAAACTACCGTCGTCATAGGGCGAGGGCAGGTCGAACATCGCCCGGAAAATCTCCCACGGATCGCGCGGGACCAGTTCGCCGATGAAATCGAAGAGATAGGGCAAGCGGTCGAGGAACTTGCCGGAATTGCTGTCATTGGCGAACCACAGCGAGCCGGAAAGCGCGATCGCGAAAATCGCGAAGCCGATCAGCGTATACAGCCGGCGCTTGCCCGCGAGTTCGCGCCAGTGGCGCTCGATCAGCGCGCCGCCTTCGCCCAATGTCTGGGTGGTTGCCATGCCCATGAAATTCCATATCCCCGGTCGCAAGAAGAGCGCCGCGGGATTGCTCCGGCGGCGCTCATTCCTATTGGGCCTGTCAGCCGCCGATGGTTGCCTTGCGGGCATCGATGATCGGCTTGTAGAAGTCGACCGTCACTTCGGTGTAGCTCTTGAAATCGCCGCCCTGGATGGCGGAGAAGCAAGCGGCGTCGGTTTCCGGCAGCTTGACCATGAAGTCCTTGAACTTCTTCTTCATGTCGTCGTTCATCGACGAGCGGACGACGATCGGGCCGTTCGGGATCAGCGGGGACTTCCAGAGCTCGACCAGGTCGTCCATGTTGAGGACGCCCTTGTCGACCATCTTGCGCAGGTTGCCCGAGGTGTAGCCGTCCTTGAAGTCGCCCACGCCCGAACCGAAGGTCGTGCCGGCGTCGAAATTGCCCTTCAGGACTTCGAGAACGAGGTTCTCATGGCCGCCGCCGAAACCAGTCTCGGCGAAATATTCCTTCACTGGCGCGCCGATCTTCTCGGGCAGGGTGACGAGTGGGATCAGATAGCCCGAGGTGGAGTCCGGATCGGCAAAGCCGAGCTTCTTGCCCTTGAGATCCTCGAGGGTCTTGTAACCCTTGTCCTTGCGGGCGACCATGATGGAATAATAGCCCATCGAGCCGTCGGTCTGGATGGTGGTCAGGATCGGCTCGACGGCCTTGGCATCGGCCAGATAGATCTTGGCGAAGCCGGAAGCGCCGAGTTCGGCGTAATCGAGCGTGCCGCCGAGCAGGCCCTGTACGACGCCGTCATAATCGGCAGCCGGGAACAACGAAACCTTTTCGACGCCGATGGCAGCGGGAAGCTGGTCGACGAGGCACTGGTAGGACTTGAGGCGGTCGGCTTCATTTTCGCCGCCGAGAATGCCGATGCGGAATTCCTTGAGGTCTTCGGCAGCAGCGGCGGAAGCCAGCGCGAGAAGCGCGGTGGCGGCAAGAAGGGTCTTCTTCAGCATGGTGTTTCTCCTGGTCGGTCCGGTCAAACCGGATGTTCATGTCGATTCGGGAACTGCCTTTGACGCGGGCGGGCGATCGGGTCGGGCGTCTCAGACGCCCAGCAAAACCAGTGGCTTCGGTGCATTGTCCGGAACGGGCACCATCGCCACCGCCGGAATATTGATGCTGGTGGAGGTCATGGACTCGTCAAGCGCGCCCTCGGAGCCATAGATGGCCGACACCGCATCGCGCGTGAGTTCATCCGGGCCGCCGTCGAACACGACCTTGCCCGCAGCCATGCCGATGATGCGCTGGCAATAGGCGCGGGCGGTATCGAGCGTGTGAAGATTGCAGATGACGGTGATGCCTTCGCGTTCGTTGATGTCGCGCAGCGCATCCATGACGATCTTCGCGTTGAGAGGATCGAGCGAGGCGATCGGCTCGTCGGCGAGCAGCACCTTCGGCTCCTGCATCAGGGCGCGGGCGATGGCGACGCGCTGCTGCTGGCCGCCCGACAGCGTGCCGGCCGGCTGCAGTGCGGATTGTTCGATGCCGAGCCGCTCGAGTGCTGCGATCGCCATGATCCGCTCTTCGCGGGTGAACATGTTGAGGATGCTGGTCACCGTCGAACGATGGTTGAGCCGGCCGAGCAGGACGTTGGTCAGCACGTCGAGGCGCGGCACGAGGTTGAACTGCTGGAAGATCATGGCGCAATCGCGCTGCCAGCGGCGCAGCTCGGCGCCCTTAAGCGAGGACACTTCACGGCCGTCAAAAATAATCGAACCGGCCGACGGGTCCGCCAACCGGTTGATCATGCGAAGGAAGGTGGATTTTCCGGCGCCGGAGCGACCGATGATGCCGACCATTTGGCCAGCGGGAATGTCTGTTGTGACGCTGTCGACGGCGGTCTTGGATCCGAATCGTCGCGTGACATTCCTGAATTCAAACATTCCGCCAAATCCCTGTTTCGACTTTTCGCCGTTGTTGGGATCGGGTCTAGAGCGCTAGATTAAAGGTCCGGTGTCGATTTGATGACAGTTGGATGACAATCCACAGCCGGGATTGCCGGGGAGAGCCTATTCCGCAGCCCTTTGAGCGATCTGCTCGCGTTCGGCCTCGACCTGCGTCGCCACGGCATCCGTATGGAGCCATTCGCGCCATATCGCGACCAGCAGCGCCATCAGCACCGGGCCGACGAAGAGGCCGAGAAAGCCCATCGTCTTGACGCCGCCGATCAGGCCGAAGAATGTCGGCAGGAACGGCAGCTTGATCGGCCCGCCGACGAGCTTCGGCCTGAGCGTCTTGTCGACGATGAAAAGTTCCACGGACCCCCAGATCAGCAACGCTGCACCGGCGAAATGCGAGCCGCTCGCAACGAGATAGATCGAAACCAGCGTGAAACTCAGCGGCGCGCCGCCGGGAATAAGCGCCATGATGCCGGTGATCACGCCGAGCGTCACGGGCGAGGGGACACCGGCGATCCAGTAGGCGATGCCGAGCACGATGCCTTCGCCGATGGCGATGATGGTCATCCCCGTCACCGTCGAGCTGATCGTCAGTGGGACGATCCGCGATACCCGCTCCCAGCGTTCGGGGAGGATGCGTTCGCCGACGCGGTCGAGCTGGGCTACTAGGTCCTCGCCATTGCGATAGACGAAGAACAGCGTGATCAGCATGAAGAGAAGCGTGAGCAGCGCCTGGAAGGCGGTGGCGCCGAATGTGACGACGCCGCGATAGATATTGCCGATGTTGGAGCCGCTGATCAGCTGAACCAGCTCGCCGAGGCCGCCCTCGTGGCCGGCATATCGCACCCATTGCTCGCTCAGCATTTCACCGGCGAAGGGCAGCCCCTGCAGCCAGACCGGAACGGGCGCTCCATGCTTGTTCGCCTCGATCGCCCAGAGCGCCCAGACCTTGATCTCCTTCATCGCATAGATGGTGGCGATCGTAATCGGGATGATGATGAAGGACAAAACCAGCAGCAGGGCGATCGTGGCGCCGAGCGTGCGATTGCCGCCGATGGCATTGAGGATACGGCGGTAGATCGGCCAGCTGGCGAAACCGATCACCAGTGCGGCAAGCACCGGCACGATAAAGCCGTGGAAGAAATAGACGCCGGCCAGGATCACAAGGACCAGAAGCACGCGCGCGACCGTCGCCGAGGGCACGAGTGCAAAGCGCTCCCGCCGGGCAGCCTCTATGTCTGCCCGTTCGACGGTGGAATAGGGTCTGCCGCGGTTGCTCGAATGCATTCGGTCTCCGATATCTGGACCATTTATAGAACCGGCATGACGCCCATATTATGATGGACGTTTATACGGCGAGCTATAGTCGAATTTGTTTTATGAGGAACCGGAAAAATGGCGGACGGTAAATATCCCGGACATGTCAGACGATCGAATTCACATCTCGATGTGAAAAAGGGCTAGGAAATTCACATGGCGCTTCCTACTATGATAAGCATGTAGCATCGACGCTTATGTCAAAGAGTGAACTTATGCGACATTCCTCAATCATCGTGCGAGCGGCGTGGGACGACGAAGCTGGCGTTTGGGTGGCTACAAGCACCGACATCGACGGTCTGGTGGTAGAAGCGGCTACCATCGAGGCCTTGGAACCGAAGGTGCTTGCCGTGCTCAGTGATCTGATCGAACTGAACGGCATAGAATCCGACCTGCCGGAAATTCCTGTTCACATCATGACCGAACAGTTGGTTCGCATTCCCAATCCCAGTTATTGAACATGGCCGGCTTCCTTCGCGAACTCAAGAAACTGCTTGAAGATGCCGGCTGCTATCGTGTGCGGTTCGGGAAAGGTGACCATGAAGTCTGGTTCAGCCCGATCACCAATCGCCATTTCGCGGTCGATCAAGGTACGAAGTCCCGTCATACGGCCAATGAAACCCTGAAGCAGGCGGGTCTGCCCAAGGCCTTCTAGGCTGCCGCTGTCGCCATATCCTCATACCTGTCGAGAAACGCCTCGGCACCCAGGTTTCTGAAATCCTCCAGCGCATCGCGCAGCCGGAGATGATCCCAATCCCACCAGGCGAGTTTTTCGTAGCGCTCGGCAATATCGCGCGAGAAGCGTTCGCGGATCGGCTTGGCCGCGACGCCGCCGACGACCATGTAGGGTTCGACATCCTTGGTCACCACTGCGCCGGCGCCGATTGCCGCGCCATTGCCGATCGTCACGCCCGGAAGAATTGTCGCACCGTGGCCGATCCACACGTCGTGGCCGATGGTGATCGCGTGATCGCGCCGCCAGCCGAAGAATGCCTCGTCCGTATCGGCGTCCGGCCAGTAGTCGCCGGAGCGGTAGGTGAAGTGATGCAGCGTCGGCCGCCAGAGCGGATGATTGGTGGCGTTGATCCGCACATTCGCCGCGATATTGGCGAACTTGCCGATCGTGGTGCACCAGATCATGCCGTATTCCATGACATAGGAATAATCGTCGATCGTGGCCTCGGCGATCCGGCAATGTTCGGCGATCTCGGTGTAGCGGCCAAGTCTCGTATTGGTGACATTGGCGGTTTCATGGATCAGCGGGGTTTCGGAGAGCTTGGTCATGCTGCCTGCTTTCGTGCGGAGAATGCGCTGACATCGACGATGCGGTCGGCGACCTGGCTGCGGACATCCTCGTCGTGGAAGATGCCGAGCAGGGCGACGCCTTTTTGCTTCTTTTCGCGAATCATCTCGACCACCACGGCGCGGTTGGCGGCGTCGAGCGATGCTGTTGGTTCGTCGAGCAGCAGGACCGGATGATCTGTGATGAAGCCGCGTGCGATGTTGACGCGCTGCTGTTCACCGCCGGAGAAGGTCGCGGGCGGCAATTGCCAGAGCGTGTCCGGTAGGTTGAGCCGTGCGAGCAGGATGGCGGCCGCCTTCCGTGCCTGTTCCACCGGCGTGCCGCGGGCCGTCAGCGGTTCGGCGACGATATCGAGGGCACCGACGCGAGGTACGGTGCGCAGGAACTGGCTGACATAGCCGAGCGTGCGGCGGCGGATTTCCAGCACCTGGCGCGGGCTCGCCGTGGCGATGTCGTGCGGCTCGCCATCATGCATGATCAGGATCTCGCCGTGATCGACGGCATAATTGCCGTAGATCATCTTGAGGATCGAACTCTTGCCGATGCCCGAGGGGCCGCCGAGCACCACGCATTCACCCGCGCCGACATTGAGCGAGGCATTCGACATGACGGGTAGCTTCAGCCCGCCGCGCAGATGCATGGTGAAGGTCTTTTCGAGGCCGGTGACAATCAATGGTGATGACATATCCATTCTCCTCAGACCTGCAGGATCGATGAAACGAGCAATTGCGTGTAGGGCTCCTGCGGATCGTCGAGCACGCGATCCGTCAGGCCATGTTCGATGACGAGCCCGTTCTTCATCACCATCATGCGATGCGAGATCAGCCGGGCGACCGCGAGATCATGCGTCACGATGATCACTGACAGGCCGAGATCTTGGACGAGGCCGCGCAGCAGGTCGAGCAGGCGCGCCTGCACCGAGACGTCGAGGCCGCCGGTCGGCTCATCCATGAAGACGAGGCGCGGCGAGGTCACCAGGTTGCGGGCGATCTGCAGGCGCTGGCGCATGCCGCCCGAAAAGGCACGCGGCTGATCGTCGATGCGGTCCTCGTCGATCTCGACTCGGGAAAGCCAGTCGGTCGCAGTGGTGCGGATATTGCCATAATGCCGGTCGCCGACCGCCATCAGCCGCTCCCCGACATTGGCGCCGGCCGACACCGCCATACGCAAGCCGTCGGCAGGGTTCTGGTGCACGAAACCCCAGTCGGTCCGCATCAGGAGGCGGCGTTCCGCCTCGCTCATCCGGGCGATGTCGCGGAAGGCGTCGTCGCGCATGCGGTACTGGATCATGCCGCTATCGGCCTGCAGTCGGGTTGCGAGGCAATTCAACAACGTCGTCTTGCCGGAGCCGGATTCGCCGACCACGGCCAGCACTTCGCCGGGCCAGAGATCGAAGCTGACATTCATGCAGCCGATGCGGCTGCCGTAGAATTTGGAAAGACCCTGGACTTTGAGAAGCGGTGTGTCGGTCATTCGGCGGCCTCCAGTCCGGCCTGTTCGCCGATATGGCCCTGCGCCCGACGATCCTCGCAATAATCGGTGTCGGAGCAGACGAACATGCGCTTGCCCTTATCGTCCAGCACCACCTCATCAAGGTAGACGCCGTGGGCGCCGCAGAGCGCGCAGGGCTTGTTGAACGATTGCACCGTGAAGGGATAATCCTCGAAATCGAGGCTCACGACTTCGGTGAAGGGCGGCACGGCATAGATGCGCTTCTCGCGCCCGGCGCCGAACAGCTGCAGCGCTTCCGAGCGGTGCATTTTCGGATTGTCGAATTTCGGGATCGGCGATGGGTCCATGACATAGCGGCCCTCGATCTTCACCGGATAGGCATAGGTCGTGGCGATCTCGCCGTTGCGGGCGATGTCCTCGTAGAGTTTCACATGCATGAGGCCGTATTCCTCGAGCGCATGCATCTTGCGGGTCTCGGTCTCGCGCGGTTCGAGGAAGCGCAAGGGTTCGGGGATCGGCACCTGATAGACCAGCGTCTGGCCGGCCTTCAACGCTTCCTCGGGAATGCGGTGGCGCGTCTGGATGATGGTGGCCTCGGACGTTTTGGTCGTAACCGCGACATTGGCGACCTTCTGGAAGAAGGCGCGGATGGAAACGGCATTGGTCGTGTCGTCGGCGCCCTGGTCGATGACCTTCAAAACATCGTCCGGGCCGATGATCGCGGCGGTCACCTGGACGCCGCCGGTGCCCCAGCCATAGGGCATCGGCATTTCACGAGATGAGAAGGGCACTTGGTAGCCGGGAATGGCGATCGCCTTGAGGATCGCGCGGCGGATCATCCGCTTGGTCTGTTCGTCGAGATAGGCGAAATTGTAGGTGGCGAGAGTTGTCATCTTAGCTTACCTTCTCGCCACGCGGGCACGCCCGCGGATAGGGGTTTCATTGCATGGACAGTTTTGTCGTCGGGTTGGTTCTGATGGCCGCGATCGGGGCCATCATCGGCTATTTCTTTCTCAAGGCGGCGAAGAGCCGTCCCGATCGCAACTCCAGGGATTCGGGAAGCGGAAGTTGGGCACCCGATGGTGCAGATGGCGGTGGTGACGGAGGAGGCGGGGGCGACTGAGGTCATTACTCCGCAGCCTCCTTGCGTGCGTCATCGCCCGGCTTGCGCGATTTGGCCGCCTCGTAATCGGCCCGCATGCGCCGCACGAGATCGAGTTCGGCCTGGAAATCCACGTAGTGCGGCAGCTTCAGGTGTTCGACGAAGCCCGTCGCCTGCACATTGTCGGAATGCGAGATGACGAATTCCTCGTCCTGCGCAGGCGCCACGACATCCTCGTCGAATTCCCTGGCGCGGAGCGCGCGGTCGCAGAGCGCCATCGCCATGGCCTTGCGTTCGGACTGGCCAAAGACCAGGCCATAGCCGCGGGTGAACTGCGGTGGCTCCTTGGCCGAACCCTTGAACTGGTTGACCATCTGGCATTCGGTCACCTGGATGCGCCCGAGCGACACGGAGAAGCCGAGTTCCGGAATGTCCATCTCGACCTCCACTTCACCGATGCGGATTTCGCCGGCAAAGGGATGGGTCCGGGCATAGCCACGCTGGGTGGAATAGCCGAGCGCCAGCAGGAAACCCTCGTCACCACGCGCCAGCGCCTGCAGGCGTGAATCGCGTGTCATCGGAAATTCGAGCGGCGTCCGCGTGATGTCGCCGGTCTGATGGTCGCCGGGCATGATGCCGTCGGCCTCGATCAGGCCTTCTTGGGCGAGTATTTCGGAGACGCGCATCACGCCTTCGTCGGGCGCTTCACGCTCGACGGGAGTCTCAGGCTCTGTGTTGCCTGCCAGTGACGGGTCGATCAGGCGGTGGGTATAGTCGAAGGTCGGTCCCAGAAGCTGGCCGCCCGGCAGGTCCTTGTAGGTCGCCGAGACTCGGCGGGCGACCAGCATTTGAGCCGTATCGATCGGCTTGGTATAGCCGAAACGGGGCAGCGTGGTGCGATGGGCGCGCAGGATGAAGATCGCCTCGATCATGTCGCCGCGTGCCTGCTTCAGCGCGATGGCTGCCAGCGGGCGATCGTAGAGCGAGCCTTCGGCCATGACGCGATCGATAGCCAGTCCGAACTGCTCGACGATCTGTTCGATGGTGACCGAGGGCAGGCTGCGGTCGCCGCGCCGCTTGTCGGCCAGCAGCCGATGGGCATTGGCGATTGCCGTTTCGCCGCCTTTGACAGCTACATACATGTCATGCCCCTCTCTTTGCGATTTTGGTTGTGCGCGGCAGGCAGAGAATGTCGCTGCCCGAGACCAGGACCAGATCCACGCCGCGTGGATAAAGAGCGGCATTTTCCCGCCACATATTTTCGAAATGTGGCGGCAGGCCCTGCGGCGCAATGGTCGCTTCTCCATCGATACCCGGCCCAGAAAGCGTGAGCGCTGCGCCGCCGGTCAAATCAGGCAGTTCGGCGATGATGGTCGTGGATCGATCCGGATATTCCTGCGAACCCATCGAGAAGGTCGAGAGGGCAGGGAGTGCCGCGCCCTTTTCGAAGAAGGCGAATGCCGCCTCGGCGCGATCTTCGGTCAACAGCGATCCGGTCTGGAACGCGAGCCAGCCCTGTACGCCCGCTCCCATCAGCGCCGGTGACAGATAGACCGGCGTGTCATGGTCGCAGAGCGTCAGCGCGATCGCGCCTGCGCCCGGACCCAAGGGCAAAGGCGGGGCGGATGGCGCGCTCACGGTCGCGATCGTGCCGGGCCGCGCCATGCAATCCATCAATATCTTGAATGTCGACTGGGCTTCGAAGACCGGGTCGGCAAAACCGCCGGTATAGGATTCGGTGCGATAGGCCATCAGTCTTCTCCCCTGACCATCGTGAAGAAATCGACCCGCGTCGCCGCGGTCTCTCGGCGGCTTGTCTCGTCGGCCTCTGCGATGCCCCGTTCGATATCGGCGGCGAGCGCATTGACAGCATCGCTTGTTTCCGGCCGCTGGCCGAGGGCATCGAAAATCGCTGCAAGTTCTGCCTTGCGCGGCGTCAGCCCAAGGGTCTGGCCGAAACCGATTTCGCCGGTGCCAAGGCGAACCGTCGCGCGGCTGATACTGGCTTCGCCGAGATTGAAGGGTGCGCCGCCGCCGCCGATGCGGCCGCGGATCATGACCAGACCGGTTTCCGGCCCGCGCACGGCAAAGACATCCGGCTTGTCCAGCCATTCCTCCCAGGCGCGTTCGAGCCTGCCGTCATCCGCCTTTGCCAGAATCTCCATAATGTGCCGGCGCCGGTCATTCTGTCCGTCCAGGCCTGAACTCGAATTTTCCAGAGGCATTGAACATTCTCCAAATGTCTATTAGTCTAGATAACTAGACATCTATATCGGCAATTAAGCCCTGACAATGACAGACATGTGACATGAACGAACATTTCCCCATCGATCGCCGGCGCGGCATCTCCGCCTGGAAACAGATCGCCGACCAGGTCAGCCGCTCCATTATGTCAGGCGAATATGACGAGACGGGCATGGTGCCTCCGGAAACTGTTCTGGCCGAACGTTTCGGGGTCAACCGCCATACGGTGCGCAACGCGATTGCGGCACTGGCCGAGGATGGCATGCTGCGCCGGGTGCAGGGCAGGGGCACGCTGATCGAGAAACGCGAGAGGCTTGTCTATCCGGTCGGCCGACGAACACGATTCTCCGATGGACTCGGTAGCCAGGCGCAAGAGCTGGCGATGCGGCTGCTTTCCGCGCAATCCCTCGCAGCGCCCGAACAGATCGCAGCAGCACTTGGTATTCCGGCAACTGAGGCTGTCTTGAAGCTCGAAACCCTGAGCATGGCCGATGGCGATCCGATCTCGCTTTCAAGCCACTATTTCGATGAGCGTCGTTTTCCAGAGATGGCGATCCACTTCGAACGCTTTCATTCGATCACGCGCGCATTGGCCGAACAGGGAGTCGAGGATTACGTCCGCATTTCGACGGAGGTGACGGGACGCCTGGCGACAACGGAAGAGAGTTCGAGGCTCCGGCTCTCGTCGGCGGCTGTCGTCCTGGAAACGCTGGCGGTCAATGCCGATTCTTCGGGGCAACCCATCCAGTTCTCGCGCACTATTTTCGCAGCCGAACGCATCACGCTGAAGCTCGATACGCAGGGTCCTTGATCCTCTGGCGTGCATTGGTTTTGTCGAGGGAAACGGATTCGGCGATCTCGCTCGCAGAGCCCGATTTTCCCTGAAGGAGCCCCGAGATTCAGGTACGGGCGAGGCTCCAGCGACGGCGCGCCGCCGCGATCGGCTTATCGATTTCCCAAGTTAAGACAATGGCTTGAAGGAAAATCCTCGAAAAACTCGGTGCCCTTTTCCATTTTGTCACAAAACCTGCTTGACACTTCCACCGGCACCCCTTAGTTAGCCGCTCACGGACGGCGAACAAGCCGCTTCGGAAAGAAATGCGCGGGTGTAGCTCAGTTGGTTAGAGTGCCGGCCTGTCACGCCGGAGGTCGCGGGTTCGAGCCCCGTCACTCGCGCCATTTCTCTCTTACAGATCAAAAGTTTGATCATCCTGTCTCCAAGTGAAAATCGAAGAACGTTGTACGCTCATCCAGCGGATGTTGCTCGAACTGCGTCCGCCAGCTCTTGCCATGGCCCGATACGCCACGCGCCTGACGCGGCGCCCGACGTGGATGGAAGAACCCATATCGCCGTCGTTCCGATTCTCTCCTCACGCCGTCCATAATCAATCGGCTTCCGGCCGAAGAATGCCTGCGCCGCGGCTTTGCCGTTGAAGGCGAGGACGCCGGGCTGAATCTCTTCCATAACTGCCCGCAGGCGGCCGGCATCGAAGCAGCCGGCTGGCAGATCCTTGTCCATTCCGAAATGGTGCTTCGCCATATCGGTGAAGCCGATCCGGAACGCATCGAGCGATCGCCATTCCTTCGGGGCGACGAGATGTGGGGTGAGGCCGATGACATGGATCGTGCGCCAGAACTTGTTTCCGGGACCGGCGTAATAAGCGCCGATCCGGGCCGAATGGGTGCCGGCGGCGGTTCCACAAATCACGAGGCGCAGGTTCGGCCGGAGGAGGTCTTCGAGGATATGCGTCATCGGCGGTCAGCCCTCGAACGAGGGCGAGCAGTTGGACAGCGTCCTTTCACGTCGGCGAGATGACGGGTGCCGTCAACGCTTTTCTCTGCAGCTTTTCGGCTCAGCTGTGCGATGCCAGTCTTTCCGCTACTTGGTGTGGAAATTGCCCTTCTGCCCGCCATACCTGCCCGTATCGTTGACCGAGCGATCTTTCGGACTGATAGGCGCGGCACCCTGGCAGCTCGCAAGTGTCAGCATGGCGATTGTGCCGGCTAGAAAAAGCGCAAAACGCATCTCTCAGTCTCCTTGATAGGCGTCAATCCCGAGCGGCGGCCGCGATTGATTGCGATCCACTCCTGCAACAGGAGATAGGTCGCGTCCAACACCATGTCAAATCGGCAGTGATTGCATTGCCTGCTAACGCCGCGAGCGATCGCATCTTCTTCCTAGAGCCTCTTTGCATTGAAATGGAATCGGTTCTGCCGGAGCAGGTTTTCGTCAGGGCAGAGGCGATTGGCGAAGGTCGTACCCAGATGTACGGCCGAGCCGATCGCCTCTGATCCTGGCGGAAAGATGCCCGGCCCTTCGGGTTGGCTGAAGCGGGCCGCCTCTTTGACCGGCCGGCTTGGCCGTATGCTTTGGCTACGACGCGTGGCCCACCGGTCAAACATGCGACTCCGCTTGAGCCAACAGAACCGGCTCCATTTCAATGTAAGTGGCTCTAACAGTCTTAATTTCAAATGACTTCAAACGTTTGAAACGCGCGAATTGACGCGGTCCGGGCAAATGTGGCGGCAATGCGTTGAAAATGGTTTCAACGTCTTGCTAATCACACATAGCTGCGCTAACCACGACTGCGATGCAACAAATTTCGGCCTGGCCAGGGACGGCTATCGCGCTTGCGAAACGCTCTCCGGCAAGCCAGGCAGGGACCAGGTCAAATGACTGAACTTCTCGGCTCCTACCTCCCGATCGCCATCTTTATCGGTATTGCTCTGGTGATAGGTCTGGCGCTTCTCGTCGCCCCCTTCATCGTGGCTTACAAGGCGCCCGACTCGGAAAAGCTCTCGGCTTACGAGTGCGGTTTCAACGCCTTCGACGACGCACGCATGAAGTTCGATATCCGCTTCTACCTGGTTTCGATCCTCTTCATCATCTTCGACCTCGAAGTCGCCTTCCTGTTTCCCTGGGCCGTGTCTTTCGGCGCGATCGGCTGGTTCGGCTTCTGGTCCATGATGGTCTTCCTTCTCGTGCTGACCATCGGCTTTATCTATGAATGGAAGAAAGGAGCGCTCGAATGGGATTGACATCCTCCGACGCTACGCTCGTCGCCCCCCAGCCGAAGGGCGTTATCGACCCTTCCACGGGCAAGCCCATCGGCGCCAATGATGCCTTCTTCGGCGAGATCGATAACGAACTCGCCGACAAAGGTTTTCTCGTCACCTCGACCGACGAACTGATCACCTGGGCGCGCACCGGCTCGCTGATGTGGATGCAGTTCGGCCTGGCCTGCTGCGCCGTCGAAGGCCTGATGCAGGTCTCGGGTCCGCGTTACGACATGGAGCGCTTCGGCGTCGCGCCGCGCGCCTCGCCGCGCCAGTCCGACGTGATGATCGTCGCCGGCACGCTGACCAACAAGATGGCGCCGGCACTGCGCAAGGTCTATGACCAGATGCCGGAGCCGCGCTATGTCATCTCCATGGGCTCCTGCGCCAATGGCGGCGGATACTACCATTATTCTTACTCGGTGGTGCGCGGTTGCGACCGCGTGGTGCCGGTGGATATCTACGTGCCGGGCTGTCCCCCCACGGCAGAAGCGCTCCTCTACGGGGTGCTGCTTCTGCAGAAGAAAATCCGCCGCACCGGCACGATCGAGCGCTGAGGGCAGGGCATGTCGAATACACTCGAAGAGCTTTCGGTCTATCTCAGGGAGAGCCGCGGCGAGGCGATCGTCTCGGCGGAAATCGCCTGGGGTGAGCTGAACATCACGACTACTGTCGATAGCTATATTGCTCTCCTGACCTTCCTGCGCGACGACCCGCGCTGCCAATTCATCAGCTTCATCGATCTCTGCGGTGTCGACTATCCGGAGCGCGAGAAGCGTTTCGACGTGGTCGTCCATCTGCTGTCGCCGAAGGTCAATACCCGCATCCGCGTCAAGGTAGCGGTCGGCGAGGATGAAACGATCGCCTCGGCTACGTCCGTATTCATCGGTGCCGACTGGTTTGAGCGCGAAGCCTACGATATGTACGGCATCCTGTTCTCCGGCCATCCCGACCTCAGGCGCCTGCTGACGGATTACGGCTTCGAAGGCTATCCGATGCGCAAGGATTTCCCGACGACGGGCTACGTCGAGGTTCGCTACGACGATACGGTCAAGCGGGTCGTGTATGAACCGGTTCAGCTGCGGCAGGAATTCCGCAATTTCGATTTCTTGTCTCCGTGGGAAGGCACTGATTACGTGCTCCCAGGTGACGAGAAGAAGAGCCAGTAGGGAATTGCCTCGGCTTTAGCGTTGCCTAAATCCGGTACAGTATTCGCTTCCACTTCGGAGCACATGGAATGACCGAACATAACGTTCGCAACTTTACGATCAATTTTGGCCCCGAGCATCCGTCGGCTCACGGCGTTCTTCGACTCGTCCTCGAATTGGACGGGGAAATCGTCGAGCGCGTCGATCCGCATATCGGCCTGCTGCATCGCGGCACCGAGAAGCTGATCGAGACCAAGACCTATCTCCAGGCGGTCCCCTATTTCGACCGGCTCGATTACGTCGCGCCGATGAACCAGGAGCATGCTTTCGCGCTCGCCGTCGAAAAGCTTTGCGGCATCGAGATCCCGAAGCGCGGGCAGCTCATTCGCGTGCTCTACTCCGAGATCGGCCGTATCCTTTCGCATCTGATGAACGTCACCACTCAGGCGATGGACGTCGGCGCGCTGACGCCGCCGCTCTGGGGCTTCGAAGAGCGCGAAAAGCTGATGGTGTTCTATGAGCGTGCCTGCGGCGCGCGCATGCACTCGGCCTATTTCCGTCCGGGCGGCGTTCACCAGGATCTGCCGCCGGAACTGGTCGAGGATATCGGCAAGTGGTGCGACCAGTTCGATGAGAAATGCGACGACATCGAAGGCCTGTTGACCGGCAACCGCATCTTCAAGCAGCGCAATGTCGATATCGGCGTGGTGTCGCTGGCAGATGCATGGGCCTGGGGCTTCTCCGGCGTCATGGTGCGCGGCTCGGGTGCCGCCTGGGATCTGCGTCGCTCGCAGCCTTACGAATGCTATTCGGAACTGGATTTCGAGATCGCGGTCGGCAAGAATGGCGATTGTTTCGATCGCTACCTGATCCGCATGTTCGAGATGCGCCAGTCCAACAAGATCATGAAGCAATGCGTCGAGCTGCTTCTCGGCAAGGAAAAGACCGGTCCGGTGTCGTCCACCGACGGCAAGGTCGTGCCGCCGAAGCGTGGCGAGATGAAGCGCTCGATGGAAGCGCTGATCCACCACTTCAAGCTCTATACCGAGGGCTACCACGTGCCCGCCGGCGAGGTCTATGCCGCCGTCGAAGCGCCGAAGGGCGAATTCGGCGTCTATGTCGTGGCGGATGGCACCAACAAGCCTTACCGCTGCAAGATACGGGCACCGGGCTATGCGCATCTGCAGGCGATGGACTTCCTCTGCAAGGGCCATCAACTTGCCGACGTCTCGGCGGTGCTGGGTTCGCTCGACATCGTGTTCGGGGAGGTCGATCGCTGATGAGAGCGACCGCTGTCCTGCTCACGATGATTGGACTTATGCCTGCCGCGGCGATCGCGCAGGAGGAGGTTCCGAGTCTGACCAGCGGCGCTTCCATGGGCCAACTCATTGCGCAAGGCTACGAGATCAAGGCGGCCGTTCCCAACGGCAAGTCCTTCGTTGTCTTCCTGCAAAAAGATTCAACAGGTTACGCATGCCAGATGACGACCTTGTCGCGCGCGGTATGCGGCAAGATAAATTGATAGGGCGCGAAAGAGAATGTCCGTACGTCGATTAGCCGATGACAGCGTCCAGCCGCCGAGCTTTGCCTTCAGCAAGGAAAATGCGGTCTGGGCCAAGGCAACGATCAAGAAATACCCGAAGGGCCGCGAGCAATCCGCGATCATCCCGCTGATGATGCGCGCCCAGGACCAGGACGGCTGGGTGACCAAGGCTGCGATCGAATCGATCGCCGACATGCTCGGCATGGCCTATATCCGTGCGCTCGAGGTCGCGACCTTCTACACGCAGTTCCAGCTGCAGCCGGTCGGCACGCGCGCCCATATCCAGGTCTGCGGCACCACGCCCTGCATGCTGCGCGGCTCGGAAGACCTGATCGCCGTCTGCAAGTCGAAGATCCATCACGATGCGCATCATCTCAACGCAGATGGTACCCTGTCGTGGGAAGAGGTCGAATGTCTCGGCGCCTGCGTCAATGCGCCGATGGTGGCGATCTTCAAAGACACCTATGAGGATCTCACGCCGCGGCAGCTCGAATATATCATCGAGCGCTTCGAAGCCGGCAAGCCTGATGATGTGAAGACGGGCACGCAGATCGACCGCATCTTCTCGGCGCCGTTCGGCGGGCTGACGTCGCTCAACGAGCCGGAACCGGTTGCTGCCAAGCCGAAGGCATCGCGCGCAAAGGCAACCGCCGCTGATGTTGCCGAGGGCGTGAGCGTTCCGCCGTCCAATGCCGCCAAGCCGAAGACGGATGCGATCGAAACCAGTCCGGCGATCAAGTCGCCCGCCGATGGCAAGGTCGCCGAGCCTGCAGCCAAGGCCGAGGCAAAAGCGGCTGAAGCACCAGCGGCATCACCTGTAGTCGCGACGCCAACCGCTGTCGTGTCGAAGCCTTCGCTGGAAGATGCCAGCCGCCCCAAGGGTATCGAAAAGCCTGCGGCGCCGGATGACCTCAAGCTGATCTCGGGCGTCGGCCCGAAGATCGAGGGCATCCTGAATGGCTTGGGTATCTTTACCTATGCGCAAGTCGCAAGCTGGCAGCAGAATGAACGCGAATGGGTCGATGGCTACCTGAATTTCAAGGGCCGCATCGATCGCGACGATTGGGTGCGTCAAGCCAAGGCCTTGGCCGATGGCGGTGAAGCCGAGTATATTCGTGTCTTCGGCAAGAAGCCGAGATAGGATCAACCATGGCGGAAGTCACCAACGAACTGATATACGAAGTCTTGAAGCAGATGCAGGGTCGACTCACCAACATCGACCACAAGCTGGGTGAGGTGGACAATCGGCTCGCATCGATGACCACGCAACTGCGTGGTCTGTCTTCGAGTGTCGATGCAGCACATGGTGACACTGCCAATATCTACATTTCTCTGGGCCATCTCGACGGTCGCCTCAAGCGGATCGAGAAACGCCTCGAAATAATCGACGAACCCGCGGAATGACGCCATGCTGACTGACAAGGATCGCATTTTTACCAACATCTACGGCCTCAAGGACAAGTCCTTGAAGGGCGCGATGGCGCGCGGCCATTGGGACAATACCAAGGGCCTGCTCGAAAAGGGCCGCGACTGGATCGTCAACGAGGTTAAGGCCTCGGGCCTGCGCGGCCGTGGCGGCGCGGGCTTCCCGACCGGCCTCAAATGGTCCTTCATGCCGAAGGAAAACGACGGCCGGCCGCATTACCTCGTGGTCAATGCCGACGAATCCGAGCCCGGTACCTGCAAGGACCGCGATATCATGCGCCACGATCCGCATACGCTGATCGAGGGTTGCGTCGTGGCTTCGTTCGCGATGGCTGCCCATGTCGCCTATATCTATGTGCGCGGCGAATTCATCCGCGAGCGCGAGGCACTGCAGGCCGCGATCGACGAATGCTACGAAGCCGGATTGCTGGGCAAAAACAACAAGCTCGGCTACGATATTGATATTTACGTTCATCACGGCGCCGGCGCCTATATCTGTGGCGAGGAGACCGCGCTTCTCGAAAGCCTGGAGGGCAAGAAGGGCCAGCCGCGCCTGAAGCCGCCGTTCCCGGCCAATATGGGCCTCTATGGCTGCCCGACCACGGTCAACAATGTCGAGTCGATCGCGGTGACGCCGACCATCCTGCGTCGTGGTGCAACCTGGTTCGCGTCCTTCGGCCGCCCGAACAATGTCGGCACCAAGCTCTATTCGATCTCGGGCCACGTCAATCGTCCCTGCACGGTGGAAGATGCGATGTCGATCACCTTCGAGGAACTGATCGAGAAGCATTGCGGCGGTATCCGCGGCGGTTGGGACAACCTGCTCGCCGTCATTCCCGGCGGTGCCTCGGTGCCTTGCGTGCCAGGCGCGACCATGCGCAATGCGATCATGGATTTCGATGGTCTCCGCGAGCACGGTTCAGGCCTCGGCACGGCTGCCGTCATCGTCATGGATAAATCGACGGATATCGTCAAAGCGATCTGGCGCCTCTCGGCCTTCTACAAGCATGAGAGCTGCGGCCAGTGCACGCCGTGCCGCGAAGGCACCGGCTGGATGATGCGGGTGATGGAGCGCATGGTGCGCGGTCAGGCGCAGAAGCGTGAGATCGACATGCTGTTCCAGGTCACCAAGCAGGTGGAAGGCCATACGATCTGTGCGCTCGGTGATGCGGCCGCGTGGCCGATCCAGGGCCTGATCAGGCATTTCCGTCCTGTCATGGAAGCCCGTATCGACGAGTATACCCGCAATGCCAGCGCCCATGGCGCGGTTCTCGAAGCCGCCGAGTAAGGGATGATGATGGTCAAGGCCGGCAAACAGGATGACGAGAAGAAGGTGGCTGATGAAGCCGCTTCGCTCTCGAATCTTGCCGGCGCCTCGGCCAAGCTTTTCGCTGAGCAAGCCGCCGCCATGGCGGTCTTCACGGCGTATGGCATGAGTGTTGCGACCCAGATGACCGGCATGATGCTCGGGGCGTTCCGCGGCCCGGCTGAAGCCGACGAGCCGACCAAAGCCGAGGCGCAGCCGCAGACCGACGCTGAAGCCAAAGGCAATGTCGTTCCACTGCGTCCTGTGCAGGAGACCAAGCCGCATGCGCCCGTCAAGGCGCCCGTTGCGAAGGCACCGGCTCGTAAGCCAGCGACTTCCAAGCCGACGGCTGGCAAGGCGGAAGCCATCGCCCCGAAGACCGCGACTACGAAGCCGGCGGTTAAGGCAGTGGCGGCGTCCGGCGACGATCTCAAGAAGATCCCGGGCATCGGTCCACGGCTTGAAAAGGTTTTGAACGATCGCGGCATCGCCCGTTTTGGCGACATCTCGGGGCTCAGCAAGGCGGCACTGAAGAAACTCGACGGCGAACTCGGTCTTGAAGGCCGCGTGATCCGCGACGATTGGGCAGGGCAGGCGAAGGCACTTTCCGGAGGGAAGGGCTGATGCAGCTTGCGGAGTTCAATGTGGGGCACCTCCGTTATCCGATCGACGATCCGCGCGTGCGGCGCTTCGTGATGGCGCTCGACATGGTCAACGGGATCGCCGAGCGCATGCCGGGTTTCGTCTGGCGGCTCAAGAGCGACTCCGGTAACGCCACTGACATTCAGGTCTACGACGACCCGAAGATCGTGCCCAATCTCAGTGTCTGGAGCGATATCGGTTCGCTCGAGAATTTTGTCTGGAAGACGGTGCACAAGACGTTCTACGAGCGTCGTGAACAGTGGTTCGAAGTGCTGGAAAGACAGAATTTCGTGATGTGGCCGGTCGAGGACGGGCACGAGCCGACGCTGGCGGAAGCCAAGGACCGGCTCGATCATCTCAATCAATATGGCGATAGCGACCAGGCCTTCGGCTGGTCCTATGTGCCGCAGGCAAGGCTCTGGCTTGAAGCGCGTTGTGCGTGAGGCGGGAAGGCGAATATGACGAAGCTGAAAGTTGACGGAAAAGAAATCGAAGTGCCGGATCACTTCACGCTGTTGCAGGCGTGCGAGGAGGCCGGCGCCGAAGTTCCGCGCTTCTGTTTTCACGAGCGGCTGTCGGTTGCCGGCAATTGCCGCATGTGCCTGATCGAGGTGAAGGGTGGGCCGCCGAAGCCTGCGGCCTCCTGTGCCATGGGTGTGCGCGACGTCCGCGGCGGCCCGAATGGCGAACTTCCCGAAATCTTCACCAACACGCCGATGGTCAAGAAGGCCCGCGAAGGCGTGATGGAATTCCTGCTGATCAACCATCCCTTGGATTGCCCGATCTGTGACCAGGGCGGCGAATGCGACCTGCAGGACCAGGCAATGACCTTCGGCGTCGATGCCTCGCGTTACTCAGAGAACAAGCGCGCCGTCGAAGACAAGTATATCGGCCCGCTGGTCAAGACCGTGATGAACCGCTGCATCCATTGCACGCGCTGCGTCCGCTTCACCACCGAAGTCGCCGGTATCAGCGAACTCGGCCTGATCGGGCGTGGCGAGGATGCGGAGATCACCACCTATCTCGAACAGGCAATGACGTCGGAGCTTCAGGGCAATGTCGTCGATCTCTGCCCGGTCGGCGCACTGACTTCCAAACCGTTCGCGTTTACGGCGCGTCCCTGGGAACTCAACAAGACCGAATCCATCGACGTGATGGATGCGCTCGGCTCCGCGATCCGCATCGACAGCCGTGGCCGCGAGGTCATGCGCATCCTGCCGCGCGTCAACGAGGACATCAACGAGGAGTGGATTTCCGACAAGACCCGCCACGTCGTGGATGGTCTCCGGACCCAGCGCCTCGACCGGCCCTATGTCCGCAAGGATGGCCGTCTGGTGCCGGCGACCTGGGCGGAAGCCTTCTCGACCATCCGGTCGGCGGTGGCAGCCACGACCGGTGACAAGATCGGTGCGATCGCCGGTGACCTCGCGACCGTCGAGGAAATGTATGCGCTCGGCGAACTAATGAAGTCACTCGGCTCGGAGAACATCGATTGCCGCCAGGATGGCTCGGCGCTCGATCCGTCGTTCGGCCGTTCGAGCTACATCTTCAACCCGACCATCGCACGCATCGAAGAGGCTGACGCGCTGCTGATCATCGGCGCCAATCCGCGTTGGGAAGCCGCGCTCCTCAATGCCCGCATCCGCAAGCGCTGGCGCCGCGGGGATTTCCCCGTTGGCCTGATCGGCGAACAGGCGGACCTGCGCTACGATTACGAACATCTCGGCGCCGGTCCTGAGACGCTGACCGAAGTGGTGGATGGCACGTCGAAATTCTTCGCCAAGCTCAAGCGCGCCAAGAAGCCGATGATCATCGTCGGGCAGGGGGCGCTCTCTCGCAATGACGGCAAGGGCGTGCTCGCCAGCATCGCCTCGCTCGCCTATGCGGCGGGCGCGATCAAGGACGGCTGGAACGGCCTGGGCGTGCTGCACACGGCAGCATCTCGCGTCGGTGGCCTCGATATCGGCTTTGTGCCTGGTGTGAATGGCGTCGATGCGGTAACGCAGGTCACCACGATGGACGTGCTGTTCCTGCTTGGCGCCGACGAAATCAACCTTTCCAAGAAGGGCGCTAACCTCACCGTCTATATCGGCTCGCATGGCGACAATGGCGCATCCAACGCCGATGTCATCCTGCCGGGTGCCGCCTATACGGAAAAGTCGGGCATCTACGTCAATACCGAAGGCCGGGTGCAGATGAGCCAGCGCGCCAATTTCGCACCGGGCGATGCGCGGGAAGACTGGGCGATCATCCGCGCGCTCTCCGACACGCTCGGCAAGCGCTTGCCCTTTGATTCGCTTTCGCAATTGCGTTCGAAACTCTATGCCGCCTTCCCGCATCTCGCTGATGAGGACGAGATCAAGCAGGGCGTTGCCGACGAAATTGCCGCAGTGGCGAAAAAACCGAGGAAAATGGGCAAGTCCGGGTTTGCTTCTCCGGTCAAAGACTTCTATTTGACGAACCCGATAGCGCGCGCTTCGGCCGTCATGGCGGAATGCTCTGCATTGGCCCGCAACAACTTCAAAGCTGCGGCGGAATAGGCTGAAGGCAAGGGATTATGGACGCATTCATTTCAACCTACGTCTGGCCGCTTCTGATCATGGTCGCGCAGTCGCTGCTGCTGCTTGTGACGCTTCTGATCTTTATCGCCTTCATCCTGCTCGCCGACCGCAAGATCTGGGCCGCCGTGCAGTTGCGCCGCGGACCGAATGTGGTCGGTCCGTTCGGGCTCTTCCAGTCCTTCGCCGACCTCCTGAAGTTCGTCTTCAAGGAGCCTGTCATCCCGTCGGGCGCCAATAAGGGCGTATTCCTGCTGGCACCGCTGGTGGCCGTGACGCTGGCGCTTGCGACCTACGCCGTCATTCCGCTCGACAACGGCTGGGTGATCGCCAATATCAACGTCGGCATCCTCTACGTCTTCGCCATTTCCTCGCTCGAGGTCTATGGCGTGATCATGGGCGGCTGGGCGTCGAATTCGAAATATCCGTTCCTCGGCGCGCTGCGTTCGGCGGCGCAGATGGTGTCCTACGAAGTCTCGATCGGTTTCGTCATCGTCTGCGTATTGCTCACCGTCGGCTCGCTGAACCTGACCGACATCGTGCTTGCCCAGCAGGATGGCCTCGGCACCAAGCTTGGCCTGATCCCGTCCTTCCTCGACTGGCATTGGCTGTCGCTGTTTCCGATGTTCATCGTGTTCTTCATTTCGGCGCTCGCCGAGACCAATCGTCCGCCCTTCGACCTTCCGGAAGCGGAATCGGAACTGGTCGCCGGCTTCATGGTCGAATATGGCTCGACGCCCTACATGATGTTCATGCTCGGCGAATATGCGGCCATCGTGCTGATGTGCTCGCTGACCACCATCCTGTTTCTGGGCGGCTGGCTGCCGCCGGTCGATTTCTGGCTGATCAACTGGGTGCCGGGTATCGTCTGGTTCTTGCTCAAGGTGTGCATGTGCTTCTTCATGTTCGCCATGGTGAAAGCCTTCGTGCCGCGCTACCGCTACGACCAGCTGATGCGTCTGGGCTGGAAGGTCTTCCTGCCTCTCTCGCTGGCCATGGTCGTCATCACTGCATTCGTACTTAAATTGACGGGGTGGGCATAATGGCCGGTCACGATCACGCTGTCGCTTCGACGCCTGCCGCGAGTTCTGGCATGAGCACGATCAAGCAATCCATCCGCTCGCTGTTCCTTCTGGAATTCGTCGGCGCGTTCTTCCTGACCATGCGCTACTTCTTCAAGGCCAAGGCGACGATCAACTATCCGTTCGAAAAAGGCCCGCTCAGCCCGCGTTTCCGTGGCGAGCATGCGCTGCGCCGCTATCCGAACGGCGAGGAACGCTGCATCGCCTGCAAGCTCTGCGAGGCGATCTGTCCTGCCCAGGCTATTACCATCGAAGCCGGCCCGCGCCGCAATGATGGCACCCGCCGCACGGTGCGTTACGACATCGACATGGTGAAGTGCATCTATTGCGGCTTCTGCCAGGAGGCCTGCCCGGTGGACGCGATCGTCGAGGGGCCGAATTTCGAATTCGCCACCGAAAGCCGCGAGGAGCTCTACTACGACAAGGAGCGGCTCTTGGAGAACGGTGACAGGTGGGAGCGGGAAATCGCCCGCAACATCGCTATGGATTCGCCTTACCGCTGATCCGTCGAACATGAGATTGCCCGGTTCGCGCCGGGCGGAATTCTAAGGAAGGCCACGGCGGCGGACAAAGCATCCGCTCCGGGCAAGGACAGGGCAGGGCCGTCAGGCCTCATCGCCCGGGGACGAAAAAGGCGCCATTATGGGTCTGCAGGCTCTGTTTTTCTATCTGTTCGCGTTCGTCGCAGTGGCGTCGGCGTTCATGGTCATCTGGGCGAAGAATCCGGTTCATTCCGTGCTCTTCCTGATCCTCACCTTCGTCAATGCGGCGGGGCTGTTCCTGCTGACCGGCGCCGAGTTCCTGGCGATGATCCTGCTCGTCGTTTATGTCGGCGCCGTGGCGGTGCTGTTCCTCTTCGTCGTCATGATGCTGGATATCGATTTCACCAAATTGAGGGCGACCGCGCTGGACTACGCGCCGATCGGCGTGCTGATCGGCCTGATCCTCGCCGCCGAACTGGTCATCGTCATCGGCGGTTCGAGCTTCACGCCTGATGTGGCCAAGAGCATTGCCATGCCGATCCCGCCGGTCACGGAACGGACCAATACGGCAGCCCTCGGCGACGTGCTCTACACCCACTACGTCTATTTCTTCCAGATCGCCGGCCTCGTTCTCTTGGTCGCCATGATCGGCGCGATCGTGCTGACTCTCAAGCACCGCACCGACATCAAGCGCCAGAACGTCGCCCGGCAGGTGGCGCGCACGCCTGAAACCGCGATCGCGGTTGTCAATCCGAAACCCGGTGAGGGCCTCTGAGGCGAAGGACAAGTCAAATGGAAATCACTCTCGGCCATTACCTCACCGTCAGCGCCATCCTGTTCATGCTGGGCGTCTTCGGCATCTTCCTGAACCGCAAGAACGTCATCATCATCCTGATGTCGATCGAGCTCATGCTGCTCGCCGTCAACATCAACATGGTGGCCTTCTCGTCCTTCCTGAACGACATCACCGGCCAGGTGTTCGCGCTGTTTATCCTGACTGTTGCCGCGGCTGAGGCTGCGATCGGTCTTGCAATTCTCGTCGTCTTCTACCGCAACCGCGGAACGATCGCCGTCGAAGACGTCAATATGATGAAGGGCTGAGGACGCTATGCTCATCTACAAACTCATCGTCTTCCTGCCTCTTCTCGGCGCCTTCATCGCCGGTCTCGGCGGTTCGTCGATCGGCGCCAAAGCTTCCGAATATATCACGACCGGCCTGATGCTGATCGCGGCCGTGCTGTCGTGGTACGTCTTCTTCGATGTCGCGATGGCAGAAACCGGCCAGCACATCACCGTTCCCGTCATGCGCTGGGTCCAGTCCGGCGGCGTCGATGTCGAATGGGCGCTACGCATCGATACGCTGACGGCCGTCATGTTCGTCGTCGTCAATTCGGTGTCGAGCCTCGTGCATGTCTATTCGATCGGCTACATGCATCACGATCCGCACCGGCCGCGCTTCTTCGCCTATCTCTCGCTATTCACCTTCGCGATGCTGATGCTGGTGACCGCCGACAACCTGCTGCAGATGTTCTTCGGCTGGGAAGGCGTCGGTCTCGCGTCCTACCTGCTCATCGGCTTCTGGTACAAGAAGCCCTCGGCCAATGCCGCCGCAATCAAGGCCTTCGTCGTCAACCGAATTGGTGACTTCGGCTTCGTGCTTGGTATCGCCGGTTGCTTCGTACTGTTCGGCTCGATCAACCTGGAATCGATCTTCGCCGCCGCCGCGACCTATGTGCCGGCTGCCGCCGAGCATGGCGCAGAAGCCGCAGCCACCGCCGAAGGTGCGGCGCATGCCGCAGGCGATACCGTGCTGACCCTGTTCGGCTATCACCTCGACAAGGCCGGTGCCGTGACAGGCGTCTGCCTGCTGCTGTTCATGGGTGCGATGGGCAAGTCGGCGCAGTTCCTGCTCCACACCTGGCTGCCTGATGCCATGGAGGGCCCGACCCCGGTCTCGGCCCTCATCCATGCCGCGACCATGGTCACCGCCGGCGTCTTCCTCGTCGCCCGCATGTCGCCACTGTTCGAGCATTCGCACACGGCGCTGATGGTCGTGACGCTGGTCGGTGCGATCACCGCTTTCTTCGCAGCCTCGGTCGGCTTGGTGCAGAACGACATCAAGCGCGTCATCGCCTATTCGACCTGCTCGCAGCTCGGTTATATGTTCGTGGCGCTCGGGCTCGGTGCCTATGGTGCGGCGATCTTCCACCTCTTCACCCACGCCTTCTTCAAGGCGCTTCTGTTCCTCTGCGCCGGCTCGGTCATCCATGCCGTCTCCGACGAACAGGACATGCGCTACATGGGCGGCCTCAGGACGCACATCCCGAAGACCTTCTGGATGATGACGATCGGTACGCTCGCGATCACGGGTCTCGGCATCCCGGGCACCTCTATCGGCTTCGCAGGCTTCTTCTCCAAGGACGCGATCATCGAATCCGCATGGGCCTCGCACAGCCCGCTCGCCGGCTTCGCCTTCGCGCTTCTGGTCATCGCCGCCGTGTTCACCAGCTTCTATTCGTGGCGCCTGATCTTCATGACGTTTTTCGGCAAGCCGCGCGCATCGCATGATGTGATGCACCATGTGCACGAGTCACCGAATGTCATGCTGGTGCCGCTTTACCTGCTGGCGATAGGCGCCGTTTTTGCCGGCTTCATCTTCCACGACCAGTTCTTCGGCGAGGAATATGCCAGCTTCTGGAAGGGTGCGCTGTTTACCGCTGCAGGCAACGAGATTGTCGAGCACTATCATCACGTTCCGCTGCTGGTAAAATGGTCGGCCTTTATTTCGATGGTGATCGGTTTTGCCGTTGCATACCTCTTCTACATCCGCACACCCTCGCTGCCCGGCTATTTCGCCAGGCAGCAGAGCGGCCTTTACCAGTTCCTGCTCAACAAGTGGTATTTCGACGAACTCTACGATTTCCTGTTCGTCCGTACCGCCAAATGGCTGGGCCGGTTCCTGTGGAAGCAGGGTGACGGCACCGTCATCGACGGCCTGGGGCCGAACGGTATTGCCGCCCGCGTCGTCGACGTTACCGGCCAGGTCGTGCGTGTGCAGACCGGCTACCTCTATCACTATGCCTTCGTGATGCTGATCGGTATCGCCGGCCTTGTTACCTGGATGATGCTCGGGAGTTCCTTCTGATGACCGATTGGCCACTTCTTTCAACGGTCACCTTCCTGCCGCTGGTCGGCGTGGCGATCCTGCTCGCCATGCGCGGCGATGGCGAGAGCGGGCGCCAGAACGTGCTCTACATCTCGCTGTTCACCACGGTCGCGACCTTCCTTCTGTCGCTGGTCGTCTGGATCGGCTTCGACAATGCCAATGCCGGCTTCCAGTTCGTCGAGAAGATGAATTGGCTGAACACCGGGATTTCATACCATCTCGGCGTCGATGGCATCTCGATGCTGTTCGTGGTGCTGACGACATTCCTCATGCCATTCTGCGTGCTGGCAAGCTGGATCTCGATCGAGAAGCGGCTCAAGGAATACATGATCGCCTTCCTGCTGCTCGAAACGCTGATGCTCGGCGTCTTCGTGTCGCTCGATATCGTTCTGTTCTACGTGTTCTTCGAAGCGGGCCTGATCCCGATGTTCATCATCATCGGCGTCTGGGGCGGCAAGGACCGCGTCTACGCATCCTACAAGTTCTTCCTCTACACCCTGCTCGGATCGGTGCTGATGCTGCTCGCCATCATGGCGATGTACTGGGATGCTGGGACCACCGACATCACGGCGCTTCTGGCACACAAGTTCCCGGCGCAGATGCAGACATATCTGTGGCTGGCCTTCTTCGCCTCCTTTGCGGTGAAGATGCCGATGTGGCCGGTCCATACCTGGCTCCCGGATGCGCACGTGCAGGCGCCGACAGCGGGCTCGGTGATCCTGGCAGCGATCCTGCTGAAGCTCGGCGGATACGGCTTCCTGCGCTTCTCGCTGCCGATGTTCCCGTTGGCATCCGAATATTTCGCACCCTTCGTCTTTGCCCTCTCGATAATCGCGATCATCTACACCTCGCTGGTGGCGATGATGCAGGAGGACATGAAGAAGCTGATCGCCTATTCCTCCGTCGCCCATATGGGCTATGTGACGATGGGTATCTTCGCCGCCAATGTGCAGGGCGTACAGGGCGCATTGTTCCAGATGCTGTCGCACGGGATCGTCTCCGGCGCGCTCTTCCTCTGCGTCGGCGTGATCTATGACCGCATGCACACCCGCGACATCGACGCCTATGGCGGCCTCGTCAACAACATGCCGAGATATGCCGCGGTCTTCATGGTCTTCACCATGGCCAATGTCGGTCTTCCCGGCACATCCGGCTTCGTCGGCGAGTTCCTGACCCTGGTCGGCGCCTTCCGCGCCAATACCTGGGTGGCGATCTTCGCGACGACGGGTGTCATCCTCTCGGCAGCCTATGCGCTCTGGCTCTATCGCCGGGTGATTTTCGGCGCGCTGGAAAAGGAAAAGCTGAAGGCGCTGCTGGATCTCAGCCCGCGCGAGCAGTTGATCCTCTATCCGCTTGTTGTGCTGACCATCTTCTTCGGCGTCTATCCGGCGCCCGTCTTCGATGCGACCGCGGCCTCCGTCGATCTCCTCGTCAACAATTACACGGCGGCCATCCAGGCAGCCCATGATGTCGCGTCCACGGCGCACTAGGATACTGCAAAATGACCGTTGAAAGCACAATCCTTGCAAGCTTCACACTCTCGGCGCCGGAGTTGATCCTCGCTGTCGGTGCGCTCTTGCTGCTCATGGTCGGCGTGTTTGCAGGCGAAAAATCCTCCGAGCCGGTGTCCTGGCTCGCGGTGCTGGTCATCATCATGGCGGGCGGCTGGATCCTGTTCAATCCGGCCGATGGCGGCGCCTATGGCAATGCCTTCATCTCCGACGGCTTCGGCCGCTTCATGAAGGTGCTGGTGCTGGTCGGCTCGGCGGGCGCGCTGATCATGTCGATCGCCATGGCCCGGGCCGAGAAGATCGACAAGTTCGAATATCCGGTGCTGATCGTGCTGGCCACGCTCGGCATGCTGCTGATGATTTCGGCCAATGACCTGATCTCGCTCTACATGTCGCTCGAACTGCAGTCGCTGGCGCTCTATGTCGTGGCCGCGATGAACCGTGAATCGGCGAAATCCACGGAAGCGGGCCTGAAATATTTCGTCCTCGGCGCGCTGTCCTCCGGCCTGATGCTCTACGGCATGTCGCTGGTCTACGGCTTCACCGGCCATACCGCTTTCCCGCAGATCGCCGAGGCGCTCGCCGCCGAAACCCGTTCGCTCGGGCTTGTGTTCGGCCTGGTCTTCGTCTTTGCCGGTCTCGCATTCAAAATCTCCGCCGTGCCGTTCCACATGTGGACGCCCGATGTCTATGAAGGCGCGCCCACGCCGGTCACGGCGTTCTTTGCCGCAGCCCCCAAGGTCGCCGCAATGGCGATGACGGTTCGGATCTCGATCGATGCCTTCCAGCCGGTGTTCGCCGACTGGCGGCAGATCGTGGTGTTCATCTCGATCGCCTCGATGCTGCTCGGCTCCTTCGCCGCCATCGGCCAGACCAATATCAAGCGGCTGATGGCTTATTCCTCGATCGGCCATGTCGGCTATGCGCTTGTCGGCCTTGCCGCCGGCAATCAGGAAGGCGTCTCCGGCGTCGCACTCTACATGGCGATCTACATGGTCATGACGCTCGGCTCTTTCGCCGTTATCCTGTCCATGCGCACGCCCGAGGGCGAAGCGCTGGAACGAGTCGATGATCTCGCCGGCCTGTCCGCGACCAATCCCGTCATGGCCACCGTGCTGACCATCCTGATGTTCTCGCTTGCCGGCATTCCGCCGCTGGCAGGGTTCTTCGCCAAGTATTTCGTCTTCGTCGCCGCCATCAAGGCCGGGCTCTACGCGCTGTCGGTCATCGGCGTGCTCGCCTCCGTCGTCGGCGCCTATTATTATCTCCGCATCGTCAAGCTGATGTGGTTCGATGCCTCGACGATCACGATCGGCCGGGCGCCGGGTGCGCTCAAGCTGGTCTATGGCCTGTCGGGCCTGTTCGTCGTCGGTTATGTCGTGTTCGGCGGACGCATCGGTGCGGCGGCCGAGGCGGCGGCGGCAACGCTGTTCTGATGGCGAAACCCGCGGGCGCACACGCGCCGGAGACGTTCCGGCACATTGCCCTCGACGACGTCACGTCCACCAATACGGTGTGTTTCGAACATGCCCGCACTGGGGATCCCGGCAAGCTCTGGATCACCGGCCGCCGGCAGCTCGGCGGTCGTGGCCGTCGCGGCCGCGTCTGGGTGTCCGAGCCCGGCAATCTCTATGCCTCGCTGCTACTGATCGATCCCGCACCGCAGGCGGAACTGGCGTCGCTGCCGCTCGTCGTGGCGCTGGCGCTGTACCGCGCCATCGTCGCCGAGATGCCCTATGGCGAGGACCGGGTGGCGATCAAATGGCCAAACGACATTCTGGTGGATCGCAAGAAGATCTCCGGCATCCTCATCGAGGCCGAGACGCTTGCCGACGGCAGGAGCGCCGTGGTCATCGGCTGCGGCGTCAATATCGCCCACAAGCCCGACAATCCGCTCTACCCCGCGATCTCGCTTTCCGAGGCCGGCGTCTCGACCTCTCCAGACACGCTTTTCGCCCATCTGATGATAGAACTCGCTGGTGCGCTCGACGTCTGGGATCGTGGGGAGGGCGTTTCGGAGATCGTTTCGCAGTGGAAGGCGCTCGTCCATGGCATCGGCCAGCCGATCACGGTGAATTTGCCAGACAGGTCCATTTCCGGCATATTTGCCGGCATCGACAAAGACGGACTGCTCGCGCTCCGGCTCGATTCCGGCGACACCATGCGCATTGCCTCGGGCGATGTCTTTTTTTCTCGAAATGATGGATCACATTGATGGCAGGCACGGACGAACTGGTATTCTTGCCATTGGGCGGCGTCGGCGAAATCGGCATGAATCTGGCGCTTTACGGCTTCGGCCCGGCGCAGAACCGCCAGTGGATCATGGTCGATTGCGGTGTCTCCTTCCCCGGTCCTGATCTGCCCGGCGTCGATCTCGTCCTGCCGGATATCCGCTTCGCTATCGGCGAGAAGCATAACCTGCTCGGCATGTTCATCACGCATGCGCATGAAGACCATTACGGCGCGGTCAAGGACCTGTGGCCGAAACTCCGCGTACCGCTCTATGCCTCGCCGTTCACCGCCGGGCTACTCGAAGCCAAGGGCGACTACGACGATTCCGGCGATCCGATTCCCGTGCAGAACCTGCAGGTCGGCATGAAGGTGACGGTCGGCCCGTTCACCATCGAACCGGTGGAGGTCGCGCATTCAATCCCCGAGCCGATGGCGCTGATCATCCGCACGCCGCTCGGCAATGTCGTCCATACCGGCGACTGGAAGATCGATCCCGGCCCGACGATGGGCAAAGGCACCGACGAGAAGAAGTTCCGCGCGATCGGCGATGAGGGCGTTCTTGCACTGGTCTGCGATTCCACCAATGCCCAGCGCGAAGGCGAATCGCCATCCGAACTCGAGGTCTCCAAGGGCCTGCAGGACATTATCGAGCGCGCCGAGGGCAGGGTGGCGATCACCACCTTCTCGTCGAATGTCGGCCGTATCAAGTCGATCGCCATGGCCGCCGAGCAGGCTGGCCGCGAGGTTCTCCTGCTCGGCACGTCGATGCGGCGGACCACGGAAGTGGCGCGCGATCTCGGCCTGATGGAAGGCATCAAGCCATTCGTCGCCGAGGATGAATTCGGCTTCCTGCCGCGTGAAAAATCCGTCGTGATTCTCACCGGCAGCCAGGGCGAGGCGCGCGCGGCGCTCGCCAAGATCGCCCGCGACGAGATGCGCAATATCGGTTTCACCAAGGGCGACACGTTCGTTTTCTCCTCGCGGACCATCCCGGGCAACGAGAAGGCAATCCTCGACATTAAGAACGCGCTGATCGACCAGGGCATGATCGTCATCTCCGATACCGATGCGCTGGTCCATGTTTCCGGCCATCCCCGGCGCAACGAGCTCAAGCGCATGTATGAATGGGTCCGGCCGCAGGTCCTGGTGCCGGTGCATGGCGAGGCCGCCCACCTGGTGGCGCAGGCCGAACTCGGACGCTCTGTCGGCATTCCGCAGGTCGCGGAAGTGCGCAACGGTTTCATGATCCGGCTCGCACCCGGTCCCGCCGAAATCGTCGATGAGGCGCCGCATGGCCGGATCTTCAAGGATGGCAAGCTGGTGGGCGAATTCGACGAGATGGGCATCGGCGACCGCCGCAAGCTCTCCTTCGTCGGCCATGTCGCGGTCAATGTCATCCTCGACACGCGCTACGAGTTCGTCGACGATCCTGACGTGACCGCGGTCGGCCTGCCGGCCTTCGACGAGGAGGGCGAAGACATGGAAGACCTGCTCTATGACGCCATTCTCGGCGCGGTCGAAAGTATTCCGCGCGTCCGGCGCAAGGATCTCGACATGGTCAAGGAAGCGGTGCGGCGATCGGTCCGGGCGGCAGCGAACCAGAGTTGGGGTAAGAAGCCGGTCGTCACGGTTTTCGTCACCCGGATCTAGAATCTACCATGGTCAGCTTCATCTCCATCTTCGCCGAGTATTTCATCTGTTGGTGGATCACGCTCTTCATGGTCCTGCCGATCGGCCTGCGCACGCAGGCCGATGAGAATGAAGTGGTCAACGGCACGGTGAAAAGTGCCCCGGCGCGATTCCGGTTCTGGCGGATATTCCTCATGACGACGGCCATTTCGGCCGTCATCTATGCCGGCTGGTACACCTTGATCAACGTCTATGGCCTCAATGCCATGTCGCTGCCGCGCTTCGTGCCCGACTTCAAATAGAGTCGGGCCAGCCGATTTTCATAAAACTGTCACAAGCAGGGGATAGATGACAGGGCTGAGCGAGCCTGCATAATGCCGGACTTCGGGCAAAAAAAAACAAGGCTGAAAGCCTTGTTTTCTAGGTAATTTCGCGTGATCCATTCCCAATTAAGGGCGGCGGCGAATGAACGCGCCTAAGATCCCATCCTCCCAAGACTTGACCGCGAAGAATGGCTCGGAGTTGACCTCCATGCCTCTTTTATGACCTGACCGTAGCTTAAAGAATAAGCGCTGTCATCCGTTTTTTTGCAAATATGAGACAGTATGGGTAAATTTTTTCGTTGACAAAAGAATTTTGGGAAGTGTAGCGGATGTGTTCCATGTGCCACACCGGTTGGGGCAAAGTGCCTCAAATTGTTGACAAATTTCAAGCGACCCTTTGGCGTGTTTTGCGAGTGGGCAACTATTCCTAGAGTTAAGCAATCGCTCGCCGCCGGAAACGTTTCCGAGCGACGCATACTTCCGCCACAATTGCCTGATCGGGCCGATGCCGGGTTTTCTTCGGCGCCGGAAGCCGTTATGAACGCCTGACCAATCCCGTGCCGATGCGGCGA
This sequence comes from Rhizobium sp. LjRoot254, assembly GCF_964254105.1. Lineage (NCBI taxonomy): Bacteria > Pseudomonadati > Pseudomonadota > Alphaproteobacteria > Hyphomicrobiales > Rhizobiaceae > Rhizobium > Rhizobium sp. LjRoot254. The sequence continues at coordinate 2,026,568 of NZ_CAXUSM020000001.1, forward strand.
TTCCAGTGACCTTACAGCAAATTGGACCTTCCATGCGCCTTTCCCGTTATTTCCTGCCCATCCTGAAAGAGAACCCCAAGGAAGCCGAGATCGTGTCGCACCGGCTGATGCTGCGCGCGGGTATGATCCGCCAGCAGAGCCAGGGAATCTATTCGTGGCTGCCGCTGGGAAAGCGCGTGCTCGACAAGGTCAACAGGATCATCCGCGAGGAGCAGAACCGCTCGGGCGCGATCGAGCTCATCATGCCCACCCTGCAGTCGGCCGATCTCTGGCGCGAAAGCGGCCGCTACGATGCCTATGGCAAGGAAATGCTGCGCATCAAGGACCGCCAGGACCGCGACATGCTTTACGGTCCCACCAATGAGGAAATGATCACCGAGATCTTCCGGTCCTACGTCAAGTCTTACAAGGATCTGCCACTCAATCTCTATCATATCCAGATAAAGTTCCGCGATGAGATGCGGCCGCGCTTCGGCACCATGCGCTCGCGCGAATTCCTGATGAAGGATGCCTATTCCTTCGACCTGACCAAGGAAGCCGCCGAGCATTCCTATCGCAAGATGTTCACGGCCTATCTGCGCACCTTCGACCGGCTGGGCCTGCGCGCCATTCCCATGCGCGCCGATACCGGTCCGATCGGCGGCGATCTCAGCCACGAATTCATCATCCTGGCCGATACCGGCGAGTCGGAAGTCTTCTCGCACCGGGATTTCGTGAATTTCGACATTCCCGGCGTCGATACCGATTTCGATGATGTCGCCGGTCTGAAGGCGATCTTCGACAAATGGACGTCGGTCTATGCCGCGACGTCGGAAATGCATGACGCGGCGGCCTTCGACGCGATTCCGGAAACCGACCGGCTTTCGGCGCGTGGCATCGAAGTCGGCCATATCTTCTATTTCGGCACCAAGTATTCCGAGCCCATGGGTGGGACCGTGCAAGGCCCCGATGGCAAGCAGCATGCGGTGCATATGGGTTCGTACGGCATCGGCCCCACACGCCTTGTTCCAGCCATCATTGAAGCCTCACATGACGAGAACGGAATCATCTGGCCGAAATCCGTGGCGCCCTTCGATGTCTCGATCATCAATATGAAGGTGGGCGATCAGGCCTGCGATGCTGCGAGCGAGGGGCTCTACGCATCACTCTCCAAGGCGGGGCTCGACGTGCTTTACGATGACACCGACGACCGTGCCGGCGCGAAGTTTGCGACGGCCGACCTCATCGGCGTGCCGACACAGATCGTGGTCGGGCCGCGCTCGGTGGCATCAGGCGAGGTCGAACTCAAGGACCGCAAGTCTGGCGCACGCGAGACACTGTCTATTGAGGCCGCGATCAACAAGATCACGGCAGCCGGTTGAACGGAGCGGGAATGGTGAGCGAAACGGCCGATGCGGGGACAACCGCCGAGGAGCGAGATGAGGCGCCGAGGCCCTCTGCTCGTCCGTTCTCGACCTTCGAGCGCATGGTGGCGCTGCGCTACCTGCAGCCGCGCCGCAAGGAAGCGTTCATTTCGGTAATCGCGATCTTTTCCTTCATCGGGATCGTACTCGGCGTTGCGACGCTAATTATCGTGATGGCCGTGATGAACGGCTTCCGCACCGAGCTGATCACCCGCATTCTCGGCATCAACGGCCACATGATCGTGCAGCCGATCGACGGCGTGCTCGACAATTACGCCGATCTTGCCGACCGGTTCTCAAAGATCCCCGGCGTCAGGGAGGCTATCCCGCTGGTCGAGGGCCAGACGCTTGCATCGGGCAAGGCGGGCGCCGGCACCGGCGCGCTCGTCCGCGGTGTTCGTGCCGACGATCTTTCCAGGCTCAAGATGATCTCCGACAATATCAGGCAGGGCGATCTGATCCCCTTTGCCGCCGGCGAAGGCGTGGCGATCGGCACCCGCATGGCCGAGCAACTCGGGCTCTCCGCCGGCGACACGATCACGCTGATCTCGCCGGAGGGCGACGTTACGCCGCTGGGCGTCAATCCCCGCGTCAAATCCTACAAGGTCTCGGCGATCTTCGAGATCGGCATGTCGGAATATGACGCCTCGATCATCTTCATGCCGTTCGAGGAAGCGCAGCTTTATTTCAACGCCGAGGGCATCGCGCAGTCGATCGAGCTCTTTCTCGATCATCCCGAGGCGATCGACGAGATGCGGTCGCTGATCGAGCAATCGGCGGAACGGCAGATATTCATCACCGACTGGCGGCAGCGCAACCGCACCTTCTTCTCGGCGCTCTCTGTCGAACGCAACGTGATGTTCATGATCCTGACGCTGATTGTGCTGGTCGCGGCGCTCAACATCATCTCGGGCCTGATCATGCTGGTGAAATCCAAGGGCCCGGATATCGCTATTCTCCGGACCATGGGCGCGACATCAGGAGCCATCATGCGGATATTCTTCATGACGGGGGCGACGATCGGCGTCGTCGGGACGTTTGCCGGTGTCATCCTTGGTGTCATCGTCTGCCTCAATGTCGAGAGTATCCGGCAATTCTTCTCGTGGCTGTCGGGTACGACGATCTTCAACCCCGAGCTCTATTTCCTCAGCCAGTTGCCGGCGGAAATGAACCTGAGCGAGACCGTCACCGTCGTCGTCATGGCACTGACGCTTTCCTTCATCGCCACCATCCTGCCAGCCTGGCGGGCATCCACCATCGATCCTGTGCAGGCTCTCAGATATGAATGAACTGACTGCCGACGTCCTTCAGATCCACAATGTATCGCGTCATTTCGGTGAAAACGAGCAACGTCTCGATATTCTCAAGGATGCGAATTTCACCATGCGGAAGGGTGAAATTGTTGGCCTCGTCGCGCCTTCGGGCACCGGCAAGTCGACCCTGCTGCATCTCGCGGGCCTCCTGGAAAAGCCGGATAGCGGCCGGGTTCTGGTCAACGGCGTCGATTGCGGCTCGCTGTCCGACGGCGATCGCACGTCGATCCGCCGCATGGAGATCGGCTTCGTCTATCAGTTCCATCACCTGCTGCCGGAATTCTCGGCCACCGAGAATGTGATGATGCCGCAGATGATTGCCGGGCTTTCCCGCAAGGAGGCCGAGCAGCGCGCCGCCCAGCTTCTCGACTATCTCCGCGTCGGCCATCGCGGCCACCATCGTCCGGCCGAGCTTTCGGGTGGCGAGCAGCAGCGTGTCGCGATTGCCCGTGCCGTGGCGAATGCACCGCTGGTGCTACTCGCCGACGAGCCGACGGGCAATCTCGATCCGGTGACCGCGCATTATGTCTTCGACGCGCTGGAAGCTCTGGTGCGCCAATCCGGCCTTGCCGCCCTCATCGCCACGCACAATCACGAGCTTGCAGCCCGCATGGACCGACGTGTGACGCTCGAAGAGGGCCGGGTCGTCGAGGTTTGATTATTTCAGTTTGAATCGTTGTTCGATGCTCGAACTCTTTTTCGAGTTCACGTCGTTGAACGTGTATTTCAGCACATAGTCGCCGGCCGGCACGGCGGATACATCCAGCGTCAACGGCGTGTAGATCTCGAAAAGCGGTTCGCGGCTTTCCACCTTGAAATTGCCGAATGCCTTTTGCTCGGCGAGGATTTCGCCGGCGGGATTGCGCAGTTCGAAATCGACGGTGAAGGCGCTCTTCACCCCGTCGCCGTTGGCGACCCAGGCAAGGCCGATCGGCTCGGCATAGGTGATCAGGGACGAGCCCTTGGGGAATTCGTTCGAGGCAACGCGCTTGTAGCTGCCGAAGATCAATGGCTTCTCGCTGACGAAGAATGCCTTGCGGATATCGAAGGGAATGGTGTCGGAGACGGCCGCCAGTGATTGACGCATCTTGTCATAAGCCGCCGGTCCATCGCCCTTGCCGATCAATTCCTCGGCCTCGATGGCTAGATCGGTGACCTGGCCGGCGAATGTTGGTCCGGGCGCTGCCATCATCATCGCTGCCGCAAGAAGCTGGGATATCTTCAACGTCTTCTCCGCCGGGAATCATCTGCTGTCAGGCAGAATAAGAGACGCGGCTTGTGGCAGGGTCAAGGAAGGCGCCAGTCAAGATTGCGTCAACGCGGCAATTCTAGCGTTTCCTTGAGCCAGCTTGCGACCAGGCCGGCGAGCTGCACCGTTGTGGCGGGTGACATGGCATCACCGGCAAGGACGTGACGGTTGGGATCCTCGACGCCATCGACCTGGATGAGATTGTGCGGTCCGCCCCAGCGCTTCTCGATTGCGCGGGTGATGGCGGGTTGGACGACCTTGTCCTCTGCTGAGATCAGGAAAAGCGCCGGCGCCGAGATGGTCTCGACCGGTGCGTTGACAGCCATCTTTACCGTTTCGGCCATTGGCAGCAGCGCTTCGACGGGATAGCTCGTGGTCCAGAAGACCCGCTGGCGTTCGTTGCCGGGCTCGAAGGAGCGGGTCTCGCCGAGTACGAGGCGGGAGAGTTCGCGGGCGAATGGCACGGTCAGCAGCGATGAGCCGAACGCCTGGACGCCATAGTTCGGCGAGAAGAAGACTGCGGCATGGATGCGGTTCTTGAATTCCGGTCGCGTCAAGGACCAGGTCGCAAGCGCGCCGCCGGTGGATGTGCCCATCACGACGACGCGTTCGCCGAGCCGTTCGCCGATCGCCACCGCTTCGGCAAGATCGTTGACCCAGGCGTTGACGCTGACATCAGCCATGGCGTCGGTCGTCGTGCCGTGCCCCTTGAGGCGGGCGAAATAGAGATTGGCCCTGAGGTTGCCGGCGATGATGTCGGGCAGGGGCCGCATCTCTCCGGGAGAGGCCGAGAAGCCGTGGATGTAGATGATCGAGATCGGCGTCCTGGCTTTGGTCTCCGGATCGGCCCAGACGATGTCCTTGTGCTGGTTGGGCTGGATGCCGCGGATTTTCGCTTCCGCCTTGTCGAGATAAGCGTCGAGATCGTCGCCGATTGTCGCCGGATCGAAGGTGATGGTGGTATCGACCGGGGTTCGCGGGCCGAACAGCCATGCCGCGCCGAGAAGCAGGATCACAATGACTGCGATGATCGTAACAGGAAGTATGATCTTGGACGTCCTCGTCAAATTGTGCCTCCCGCGCATCGGGCCGACCGAGCGGAAGACGATATTAGCATGCGAATGAGGCTTCCTTGGCCCAAATCGCTATGCTAGACGAAGCATATGGCAGGATTTCTTTCAAAATTGTTTGGATTTGGCGGCGGCGAGGCTGCTGCTCCCACTGGCGGCAAGCAGCGGATGGAGCGGATCGGCGAATATGCCGTCTACGCGACGCCGATGAAGGAGGGCGGCCAGTGGCGGTTGGCCGGCCGGATCGAGAGCGATACGCCCGACGGAGTGAAGGTCCGCAAGTTCATCCGCGCCGATATTTTCTCCAGCGAAGACGATGCGGTGGAGACCACGTTCCGCAAGGCCAAGCAGATCATCGACCAGCATGGTGCTGGCCTATTCGGCGACGGGGCGGCGGAACGCCAGGTCTGAGATTGACGCGTATTTGTTCAATGAAATCGGCCCCTCGCGGGGCCGTTTCCGTTTCTGTCATCAATTCAAATAATCCGGCTCCTGCTGCTCAAGCAGGATTTTCAGGTCGGCGAGGTGGCGTTCGCACTGGCCGGGATAATCCTCGATCTCCTGGGCGACCTTTTCGGCAACGTCATCGGATAGGACGCGGAGTTTCTGGCCGGTCTGCAGCGCCTTGATATAGGTCTCGGCGGCGCGCTCGAAATAGTACATCCGGTTGAAGGCATCGGCGACGTCCCTGCCGAGCACCAGCACGCCGTGATTGCCCATAACAAGGACTTTATGTTTGGGATTCTTGAGCAGGCGGGCGCAGCGTTCGCCTTCGTCCTCGAAAGCCAGGCCGCCGTAGCTGTCGTCGATCGCATAGCGGTTGAAGAAGGTGGCACAGTTCTGGTCGATCGGCAGCAGGCGCGAGTCGGCGAGGGAAGCCAGCACGGTCGCATAGATCGAATGGACATGCATGACGCAGCGGGCATGCGGCAGGTGGCGGTGGATCGAGCCGTGCAGGCCCCAGGCTGTCGGATCCGGCGCGTCGGGCTGCTCCATGGTCTTGGGATCGTTGGCATCGAGGAGAAGCAGGGATGAGGCCTTGATCAGGGAAAAATGCACTTGGTTCGGATTCATCAGGAACCTGGTGCCCTCGTCGTTGACGGCGAGCGAGAAGTGGTTGGCGACCGCTTCATGCATGTTGAGGCGAGCGGTCCAGCGGAAGGCGGCGGCGAGATCGACGCGCTCTTCGTAGAAGGGCAGGTTGGTCAGTTTCGGCATCGAAGCAACGTTGGCGGACATCGGGTTCTCCCTGAATTCGTGTGACGCCAAAATGCGCTGCCTGCGTCGCCGGGTCAATGCGCCGGGCGGCAATGGCTGCCGCCCGACGCTCAAATTATTCCGTGTCAGAGGGTCATGCGGAATTTCGCGAAGCCGTCGGCGCCTTCGCCGGCATCCTCGATTTTCGCGCCCTTGACGTCAGCCATGAAGGAGCGGGCCTTGGGGCCGGTTTCGAAGAGCACGGTCGTGCCGGCCATCGGCTTGAACGTCCAGTTGGCATCGGCGGATGGATTGATCGTGCCTTCGCTGATGATGTAGCGCACCAGTACGTCGCGGTTGGTATCGGGCGCCACCAGCACCACCTTGTCGTCCTTGATATCAGGGAAATTGCCGCCGCCGCCGGCGCGGTAGTTGTTTGTCGCGACGACGAATTTCTGAGCGGGATCAATCGGTTTTCCGTCATAGCTCAGGTTTTGAATCCGGTTTGAATCGGCGTTGATCACATTGCCGTCCTTGTCGTATTTCGGCTTTTGGCTCAAGTCGATCTGATAGGTCACGCCGTCGATGACATCGTAATTGTAGGACGGGAAATCGGCATTGATCAGGGTGGCATCCCGGGCGCCGGGCTCGACATGGTTGAAGATGCCGGCCGACATTTCGAGCCAGTTCTTGACCTGCTCGCCCGTGATGACCACGGCACGCAGCGTGTTGGGATAGAGGTAGAGATCGGCGACGTTCTTGATCGCCACGGCACCGACCGGAACATCCGTATAATACTCTGCGCCGCCACGGCCGCCAGCCTTGAAGGGTGCGGCGGCCGAGAGGATGGGAAGATCCTTGTATTCGGTCTTTGCCATCAGGTCCTTGACGTACCAGAGCTGGGCCTGGCTGACGATCTGCACTGATGGGTCATCGGCGACCAGCGCGAAGTAGGAATAGAGCGGTGCCGAGGTCTTGCCGACGGGCCGGCGGACATAGGCCAGCGTCGCTTCATGCTCTTCCTTCACCGAATCAAGCACTTCGGCCTTGTCCTTGACGTCGGGAATCACCTTTTTCTCCTCGCGGTGATAGATGCCGCGTGCCTCTGTGGTGAAATCGACGATCTTCCATTTGCCGCCGTCCTTCTCGATCAGGAGATCGATCAGGCCGAGATGCGAGCCCCAGAAGCCGCCCATCACGGCCGGTTTGCCCTGCAGCGTGCCCTTGACCGGATCGGCGCCCGCGATGCCATCCCAGCCCTTGGGTCCCGGGAAGACGAGATGCTGGTGGCCGGTGAAAACAGCATCGATGCCCTCGACCCCGGCGAGATAGAGCGAGGCATTCTCCATGCGCTCCTTTTCGCCCGCGCCGTCGATGCCGGAATGGGAGAGCGCGATGATGATATCCGCACCTTCCTCCTTCATCTCGGGCACCCAAGCCTTGGCCGCCTGCACGATGTCGCGGGTATTGGCCTTGCCCTCGAGGTTCTTGGAATCCCAGACCATGATCTGCGGCGGCACGAAGCCGATGAAGCCGACTTTGATCGTGCTCTCAGCGCCCGAACCGTCCTTCACCGTCTTTTCGATGATCATGTAGGGCTTGAGGAAGAGTTCGTCCTTGCGGGCGTCCTCGGCGAGCCGGCCCTTGGTCAGGTTGGCGCAGACGTAAGGGAAGTTCGCGCCCTTCGTGACCTTGAAGAGATAGTCGAGGCCGTAGTTGAATTCGTGATTGCCGAGCGTGCCGCAATCGTAACCGAGCGTGTTCATCGCCTTGATCACGGGATGGACCTCGCCATTGTTCATGCCGCGCTCATAGGCGATGAAATCGCCGAGCGGATTGCCTTGCAGGAAGTCGCCATTGTCGATCAGCATGGAATTGCCGGCTTCTGCACGGATCGTGTCGATGATCGAGGCGGTGCGCGACAGGCCGAGCTTGTCGTCGGGTGCGTCGGCATAATAGTCGTACGGGTAGACGGCGACGTGGATGTCGGTGGTTTCCATGATCCGGAGATGGGCCTGGTTGGCCTGCGCATGGGCGGCGAAGGGGTGCAGCATGACAAGCGCGGAACTCGCCGCCATGCCCTTGAGCAGGCTGCGGCGGGTGGGGGTGAAGTCCGGCAGCTGGGTCATGATGTTCTCCTCTTCATCTGTGATCGGATAAGGCGGTATACCCGCTTCGTGACGTATTTTTTACCGGTTGATAAAAACTGGTCATTTGACTGATATCAAGTGAAATGTGAGCGGAAACTTATAGACGCGATTTATCGTTCACGCGGGCGGTTCCGCCCCGTGGTATGACCATGCACGTCCCCAATCCCTTCGCTGGTCGCTAAGGATCGGCCGGGGCACGTCTCCGTGCCGAGTTATATGGCTGCCTTGCGGCAGCCGGTAAGACACGTATCCGTGCCCCGTTCGGTGTATTTTCATCCGCGAACTCGACCGTCTGCGCCCAACCCGATCCCGGATGTGTCGGATCCGGGGGGGCGGGCCTGTGTGCGGTACAACGCACGCCACGCGTACTCACCTTTCGGCGGCACCCGGGGGAGGCCCCTTCTCGCGGACGCCCGAAGCGGGACTTTACGTCGTCTTCCCGCAACAGGCACCGGTTCTGCCTCGCCCGCATCGCCATGCGGGGTAGCCGAGGGTAGAACGGGGTGATTCTCTCACGGGTTTGGAGGGCGGGGATGAGGGGTGAGGAATTTTTTCTTATACTTTAACTAAGGGATTGATTTGGTTGGGAAGAAAATGACTCCGAGCGTATGAAATTCACCCAAACGCCGCCACATTCGGGCGATCGATGATTTCGCGGAGCGCAAAGCTCGAATTGATCTTGACCACATGGGGCAGGGCCGAGAGCCAGTCGCGGTGGATGCGCTCGTAATCCTCGAGATCCTTGCAGGCGATGCGCAGGATGTAATCGTATTCGCCCGACATCAGGTAGCAGACGAGGATGTTCGGAACGCGCTTTACCGCCGCCTCGAATTCGGCGAGCGTCTTGGCGAACTGGCCGGATAGCGAGATATGGACGATGGCGATCATCTTGTAGTCGAGCGCCTTGTGCGACACCTGGGCATAATAGCCCGATATGACACCGGATTTTTCGAGGATATCGAGGCGGCGCGAGCAGGAGGAGGGCGATAGCCCGACCTTGCCGGCGAGGTCCGCATTGGAGATCCGGCCATCCTGCTGGAGAGTCTTCAAAATGGCGAGATCGATTTGATCCAGCTTGTCCATCCGAACATCCTTCGAATTAATCGTTTTGAATTGCAATAATATTCGAATGACGGCCTTCCGGCAATGCAACTTTGCAAGGACATTTCGCGGGCTTTGCAGTCTAATCCCGCGCATATCGAAACCCGCTCAGAACACAAAGACAGGGGAATATCCATGCGCGTCGGTTGCCCGAAGGAAATCAAGAATCATGAATACCGCGTCGGCCTGACGCCGGCCTCGGTCCGCGAATATGTCGCGCATGGCCATTCCGTTCTCATCGAGACCAATGCCGGTGCCGGCATCGGCGCCTCGGACGCCGATTATGTCGCCGCCGGCGCGAAAATCGCCGGCACGGCCTCGGAAGTCTTCCAGAATTCCGACATGATCGTCAAGGTCAAGGAGCCGCAGCCGTCGGAATGGGTGCAGCTGCGCGAAGGCCAGATTCTCTATACCTACCTGCACCTGGCTCCGGATCCGGAACAGACCAAGGGCCTGCTGGCTTCGGGCGTCACGGGCGTCGCCTATGAGACCGTGACCGACGATCGCGGCGGCCTGCCGCTGCTCGCGCCGATGTCGGAAGTCGCGGGTCGCCTGTCGATCCAGGCCGGCGCGGTGGCACTGCAGAAGGCCTATGGCGGCCGTGGCGTGCTGCTCGGCGGCGTGCCGGGCGTGCTGCCGGGCAAGGTCGTCGTCATCGGCGGCGGCGTCGTCGGCCTGCATGCGGCCAATATGGCGGTCGGCCTCGGTGCCGATGTCACCATCCTCGACCGTTCGCTGCCGCGCCTGCGCCAACTCGACGACATCTTCCACGGCCGCGTGCATACCCGCTTCTCGTCGATCGACGCGCTGGAAAGCGAAGTCTTCTCGGCCGACCTCGTCATCGGCGCTGTGCTGATCCCGGGTGCTGCGGCGCCGAAGCTGGTGACGCGCAAGATGCTCGGCGGCATGAAGAAGGGTGCCGTGATCGTCGACGTCGCCATCGACCAGGGCGGCTGCTTCGAGACCTCGCATGCCACGACCCATTCCGACCCGACCTACGAGGTCGATGGCATCATCCATTATTGCGTCGCCAACATGCCGGGCGCCGTGCCGGTGACCTCGGCGCATGCGCTGAACAATGCCACGATCTTCCACGGCCTGGCGCTCGCCGACCGGGGCATCAAGGCGATCCTCGCCGACAAGCACCTGCGCAACGGCCTCAACGTCCACAAGGGCAAGATCACCAACCTGCCGGTGGCAGAGGCGCTTGGCCTGCAGATGATCGAGCCGGAAGCAGCGCTCGCTGCCTGATCCGGCCCGCGAGAAAATTCAAAAGGCCGGCGGAGCGATCCGCCGGCCTTGTTCGTTCGGGATATGCGCGGCGTCAGCGCGGGACGCAATAGTCCCAATAGCCGCTGGTCTGGCCGCTGTTCGACCAGTACCAGCACAGATCCGGATCAGGCTGCACCGGCACGCGCGATGCGCCCACGACGATGACCGTGCCGAGCGCCACGCCGGCGACGACGCTGCCGTAGTACGGCCGCCGGTTCCAAGCCCTGTAGCCGTGGTTGTAGCGGTTGTTATGATATCTGTTGTTGTTGTTGTAGTTCTTTTTTGTCGTCTTTTTCGTCGTCGTGGTTTTCTTGGTCGTCTTGCCGTTCTTATTCGTCTTCTTGACCGTCTTCTTCTTCTTGACGGTCTTTTTCTTCTTCTTGGCGACAGTGACGAACAGTCCGTTGTCGCTCGACACCGTCGGGTGCGACGGCACCTGCAGCGGACCAGCTATGGCGGTCCCCATCGACAGGGCCACTGCGGCTGCGATGAGGACGAGAAATGGCTTTCGCATGTTGGCATCTCCGTAGGTAACTCACACCGGGTGCCGCCCGGATCGGTATCAGGGAAGGCGGCCGGTCAAGCCACTATCCGCAACGCTCGGAATGCTTGTTGAAACATGCTTGTCCCCCCTCTGTTTTTCGGGCGGGTGCGGCCGCGCCCATGACGAGGCAGCCTGTCGAAAAGAATGGTGTCCCGCAAGTACGTTACAGTAAATGCCTGACATATACGACCCGCTGACCGGGAGTCAGCGGGTTGACCAAAAGCCTCGGTGATACCGCTTTTCAAAGCGCGTTCACGCCCGGTCGATGCGGCACTGGTAGCAATTGTTGCGGGCGGAGCGGACGTGGACATAGGCGATGTCGTCGCGCTCGAAAAGCGCCTCGGAATAGCCGGAGATGTCGGCAATAGGTGTGACCTTGCCCGTGCCGTAGACGATCTTGTTCTGATCGTTGTAACCGCGCAGGATGAAATCCGGGCTGGTGGCGAGGATGGCTGGGCTGACCTCCTCGGCGGCATAGCGCTTACAGGGTTTGGCGTGCAGGAAGATCGGTCCGGTCTCGGCGAATGCCTGGACATCAGGGAAGGGCCGGTAAGCAAAAACGAACAGTTCCTCGCCCGCGTCGATATTGGCAAGGCAATGGCGACAGGGATGGCCCGGGCCGTCGGACACCATGGTGTCGGGCGTGAGGCCGTAGGCATCGGTGCCGCCGTTCCAGAGGGTTTCGGCATCTTCGGTCGGCATGGCGGTGAAATGGATGGACATGACAGGCTCCTTGTTCAGGGAATGTGCCAGATTATCCATCGGCTTTGCGGGCCAAGCCACCCGAAAACCTCTACTTCACGAAGTCGGCCTGCTTGCCCGACAGCCTGACCGTGATGCGGCTCCCGGCATGGATCGGCTGGCCGGCATCATCCTTGTCGCGGACGATCTTGGTACTGTGGACCTTGCCATCGGCGGGAGAGGTGTAGTCGAAGGCGACGAAGGTCTGCTCGCGGATCTCCACCGTTGCATCACTTCCATACTCGGCCCGGATATCGTCGCATGGGCCGACTTCGCGCGGCACCGGGCTGCCATTATCGAAAGCCGTGCAGAGCGTTTGGACCGATTTGACCTCGACGGTCTGGGTCTCGAAATTCAGCCAGTTGTCGATCGGTTCCCAGAAGAACAGAATCGCGGCGGCGATGATGATGAGGGCGTACTGCCAGCGGAACCTCCGCCTGACGACAACCGGTTGGCCCTCGGTATTCATCCGTCAGCCGCCTTTGTGAATTCTCAGGATCTCGTCGTCGCTGAGCGGGCGCACCAGCGCGTCCGAGGTGGAAACGGGCGAAAAGCCGAACATCTGGTAGAGCTGCAGCGCGCGGGGATGGTCGAGATTGTTGGTGGTGACCGCGACCTTTTTCGGCTCATGCGCCCAGGCTGCGTAAAGTGTCTGCAGCAGGAACCACTTGCCGACGCCGAGGCCCCGCGCATGCTCCATCAGCCCAAAATGGCAGAGTTCGACGGTGTCCGCGTCCTCACAGAAGAATTCATAGAAGCCCGCCGGCGCGCCGTTGACGTAGAGCACCGTGACTTCGGTGCGCTTGTCGCGCAGGATCGCCGTCAAGGCTTCGTCGCTCATCCTGAGGCGGTCGACCCAGTGCCAGCGGCGGCCGACCTGATCGTAGAGGTAACGATAGTAAGGCAGCGGAATGTCAGGCACGCGCATCACGGCTGTGTGCAGATTGACCGGGAGGGCGATGCTCTGGCGCGGCGGTGCGGTCATTTCCAGCCGCGTGATATGCGCCTTGAGTGCCCGTGGCGTCTTCCGTGATGTGATTTTCAAATCTCAATCCTTGCCGGTGACGACAGGTGTATCGTCAAGGCCGCCCCATTCAGTCCAGGAACCATCATAGAGCGTGTTGTCGGCGTGGCCAAGCGATGTCAGAGCCAGCGTGATGATCGCCGCTGTTATGCCCGAACCGCACGACGTGACGACGGGCTTCGAGAGATCGATGCCTGCGGATTCGATCGTCTGTTTCAGCTCCGGCAGCGACTTGAACTTGCCGTTTTCGGAGAGGATGGCGGCCGGTACGTTCTTCGCACCGGGCATGTGGCCGGAGCGGACACCGCTGCGAGGCTCGGGCTCGGTGCCCTGGAAACGGCCGGGGCCACGGGCATCGGCGATCTGGGCGCGTGCACCTGCCACGATATTCTTCATCGCCTCGAGCGTGGTGACTTTCGAAGCGTCGTAACGCGCCTTGAAGACCGCTGGCGCCGGTTCGGAAAGATCGGAAGTCAGGGCGCGGCCCTCGCGCTTCCAACCATCCAGCCCGCCGTCGAGCACGTAGACATTCCCGACGCCGAAAAGGCGGAAGAGCCACCAGACACGAGGAGCGGAGAAGAAGCCCGGGCCGTCGTAGACAACGATTGTGTCCGTGTCCGAAATGCCTGATCCGCCGATGGCGTCGGAGAAGACCCGCGCCGAGGGAATGGTGTGCGGAAGGCTGGTCGAGTGATCGGCGGTCGCGTCCTGATCGAAGAAGACGGCACCGGGGATATGGCCTGTTGCATATTCGTCGGCCGCATTGCGGTTTTGCGCCGGCAGGTACCAGGACGCGTCGACGATCCTGAATTCGGGCGCACCGAGGTTCTTCTCGACCCAATCGGCGGAGACGACGAAACGGCTTCTCTCTTCGGACATAATAGTCTCCTCTCGGTGACTTGACGTTAGGTGAAGGTCAGGCTTCCGGCGTGCCAAACTTTATCCGGAAGCGCCTGTTTTCCTTGCCCTTCTTCTCGATCCTGGCGATGTGGATATCGCCGACCTCCTGGGTCTCGGAGACATGCGTGCCGCCGCAGGGCTGGCTGTCGATGGCGGCATTCTCGCCGATGCAGACGAGGCTGACGCGGCCGAGGCCCAAGGGCGGGCGGACGTTCTTGGATTTGACAATGCCCGGATTGGCCGCGAGTTCCGCATCGGTGATCCATTGCAGATAGACCGGATGGTTGGCACGGACGATCTCCATCATCGCTGATGTCACTGCATCCTTGTCTGAAGTCTCCACCATGTCGAAATCGACGCGGCTCTCATCCTCGCCGACGGCGGCACCCGTGATCGGGAACTGGCAGACGACGGAGAGGATGTGGCAGGCGGTGTGCATGCGCATGAGCTTGTAGCGGCGCGGCCAGTCGACATGGATCGCCAGCTTCTCGCCGACCTCAGCAACGGGCTGACCCTCGAGCGGGACATGCAGGATGACGCTCTTGTCCTCGCCATTGACGGTGACGCCGAGTTCGATCCGGGAACCATCGGCGCGCTCCAGAAAGCCTGTGTCGCCCGGCTGGCCGCCCGACGTGGCATAGAAGCAGGTCTGGTCGAGCTCGATCGCTCCGGTTTCCCGCACCGCCGTCACGGTCGCCTCCGCTGTCGAGAGATAGAAATCGTCGCGGAAAAGCGGAAGCGTGGGCATGGACTACTCGGCTATTTCGTAAGGCGGCTTGATGGTGGACTTGCGCGCGATCCATTCGGGGATCGGCAGGCCCTTGGAGGCGAGGAATTCCGGGTTGAAGAGCTTCGACTGGTAGCGGTTGCCGTAGTCGCAAAGCACGGTGACGATCGTATGGCCCGGGCCAAGATCCCTGGCAAGCCTGATCGCGCCGGCGATATTGATGCCCGAGGAACCGCCGAGGCAGAGGCCTTCATGCTGGATCAGGTCGAAGACCAGCGGAATCGCCTCAGAATCCGGGATCCGGTAGGCGTAATCGGGCACGAAGCCTTCAAGATTGGCGGTGATGCGGCCCTGGCCGATGCCCTCGGTGATCGAGGAGCCGGGGGATTTGAACTCGCCCGATGTGTAATATTCGTAGAGTGCGGCGCCTTCCGGATCGGCGAGGCCGATCTTGATATCCGGGTTGAAGCCCTTGAGACCGGCCGCAACGCCGGCCAGCGTGCCGCCGGAGCCGACGGCGCAGACGAAGCCATCGACCTGGCCGGACGTGTCCGACCAGATCTCGGGCGCCGTGGTTTCGATATGGGCCTGGCGGTTGATCGTGTTGTCGAACTGGTTGGCCCAGATCGCGCCGTTGGGCTCGGTCCTGGCGAGTTCGTCGGCGAGGCGGCCCGAAAGCTTCACGTAATTGTTCGGGTTCTTGTAGGGAACCGCCGGAACTTCCACCAGTTCGGCACCGAGCAGCTTCAGCGCGTCCTTCTTTTCCTGGCTCTGTGTCTCCGGAATGACGATGACGGTGCGATAGCCGAGCGCCTGAGCGACCATGGCAAGACCGATGCCGGTATTGCCGGCGGTGCCTTCGACGATGACGCCGCCCGGCTTCAGCCGGCCGCGCTTCTCGGCATCCCGGATGATGTAGAGCGCCGCGCGGTCCTTGACCGACTGGCCGGGATTCATGAACTCGGCCTTGCCATAAATCGTGCAGCCGGTCAGCTCCGAGGCGCGGTTGAGCTTGATGAGCGGCGTATTGCCGATGGCTTCGAGGACATTGTCATGCGTCGGCATGGGATCATTCCGTTTTCATGGCGTGAAACTATGCCGCGTCTATTTCATCGGCAAGGGTTCGAGCGCAAGAAATATGTTGCTGCCGCTGGTGGAGAGCGGGGAAAACATTTCCCGCAGCATTTCGAACGCCGGATGGCGGCATACCGCGATTCCGGTGGAACTGCGTTTTGATGCGAGTTCGCGATACAAAAGTGGCGCGGATAGTGGGTGAAGTGTATAGTCCAATCGCACGAAATGCCTGCTATCCCCGCTTTTCCGCAGAATCTTCAAAAAATCGCTTGGCAAATCGGGAAAGCATTTGTATTAGGCCACCCAACGCTGCGGCAACGCAGACATTCCCTGGTAGCTCAGCGGTAGAGCATTCGACTGTTAATCGACAGGTCGCCGGTTCGAATCCGGCCCGGGGAGCCAAATTCAGGACAATCTGGATATCGGATCGGTCCTTATCTCATACCCCTTCAGATGCGAATGCGCACTGGAGGGGTTTTGTTTTTGTGCTGTTGCCAGAGGCTAACCACACTGGAGTGCTTTTTCTTTCATGCTCGCTCCTCCTGTTCCGTCCCACTTTACAAAGATTCCAAAATCGTCTTGCGGAGCTCAAACCTTCCTGTTAGAAGCCCGGCCATTCCGCAAGGGCGCCCTAAGAAGCGTCCGGCAGACAACGGAGAATTAAGCTTTCTGGCTTATCCGTTTTCGAGATGAGGCCTCGTGGCGGAGTGGTTACGCAGAGGACTGCAAATCCTTGCATCCCGGTTCGATTCCGGGCGAGGCCTCCATCCGAATTTCACAGCAAAATCAATTAGATATCACGACCGGGCAGGGCGCTTATTTGCCCGCCATGTCGCATTCGTGTTGCAATGAGTTTACCGAGGTTTCCAGCGGTTACAAATTGACCACGGCAAATCCACGCGACATGATATGCAACATGGCATTTGCGGGAGGATTGAATGACGGATTATCCGGAGGCCGATATCGGTTTTTTTCCATTACTGGGTCACGCCCTTCAGTCGATATTTGCGCCTTCCTCATTTATCCGCGCCGAGGAGGAGCATCACCAGATTGTCAATCGGCTCGGGCGATCGGACGAATCGCCAGGTGCTAGGCTTCGTACATTGCGCAGTGCGATGTGGTGGTCGTTCTTGATCTGCTTTGGTTCATGTTTCGCAGCGCTGCTACTTACAATCATTTGGACGCCCCCAGTCCGACCCGCTGCGTCTTTCGTAGTTATAGGCACCGTGTTGATTTTGTGGGCTACGCTGACTGTGCGGGGTTGGGATATCCAATCGAATAAGGGCGTAACACTCAGTGAGCAGGTCAATCAATTTCTCTTCAGAGGATCATACTGTGTGGGGACATTCCTCATTGTGCTTGGCACGATCGGTGTGACGCTTTAGGTCGTGTGGACACTTACCTGATCCATAGTACGATAGCTGCGATTGTGACGACGGCTAGGTAGTTTCGTGCGGTTTTCTCGAAACGTGTCGCGACCCTGCGGAAGTGCTTGAGCTTGGAGAAGCAGCATTCAATGAGGTGGCGCTGGGCATAGAGGTCCTTGTCGAGCGGGTATTTCTGAGCACGGGAGGGATTGTTGGGGATCACCGCCACAGCGCCTTTGTCCGCGATGGCGTCGCGCAGACGGTCGCTGTCATAGGCGGTGTCGGCCATGACGATATCGGCAGGCAGGCCCTCGATCAGGACATCGGCTTGTGGCGCATCGCCTTTCTGGCCGGCGGTCAGTGTGAAGCGGACCGGGCAGCCGAGACCACGCACCGCCATGTGGATTTTGGTGCTCAGTCCGCCGCGAGAGCGGCCAAGGGCTTGATCTTCAGCCCCCTTTTTGCGCCGGCGGCGTGCTGATGAGCGCGGATGATGGTGGAATCGACGATCAGATACTCGAAGTCCGGATCATCGGACATCGCCGCAAACATGCGCCACCAGATGCCCTTCTCGCTCCAGCGGCTGAAGCGGCGGAAGACACTGTTCCACTCGCCGAACACCTCCGGCAGGTCACGCCAGGGTGAGCCGGTGCGCACGATCCAAAGCACTGCTTCCACGAACATACGATTGTCGCGACCGGACGAACCGCGCGTGCGATCGTCACCAATGATGTGCGGCGATATCCGCTCCCACTGCTCGTCCCGAAGGATCAACCGGTCCAATACACCCATGACTGCCTCCAAAAGACAGTCTTGAATCTGATTTGCTCAGCCTTGGGAATCCCAAGAGTCCACACGACCTAGATCGTCGTCAAATAGGTCTGGGCCGCGATCGAGATAGATGCCAAAATTGCACCGAGAGCGTTAAGGCCTGAACCCAGTTTCATACGCCGTACTAGAGGGGCCGGTGGGCCGTCCGAGTACGAAGCTGTAATAACGGGTGTCACCAGTGCAGAAGCAAGCCAAGCGCCTGCCGAAGCCGCGCCACAAAGAATCGATATCCAAAGCACGGTAAACTTCTTCACCCTTGAGCCATCTCGACCAGCATGGCTCCATTGAGCTCACAAATGCAAGCGGCTGACTCCCGCGTGCGCTGTGTCACATGCGCACAACTTCCTACCACTCCTCCAGCGTTTTCTTGGGTTTTCCTGCGGGCTTCTTTGACTTCGGTTTAGCTTTCGGGTTCGTCGCGGCTCTTGCTTGCCGCGCTTCGTCGGCTCGTCTCTTCCGGAGCTCCTCGCAGACCTGCTCCATCCGCTGGATGCCGTTCTCTAGTTCGTTGTCCCCATGCCTCTCCTGGAGCGTTTGCCCGAGGAGGCGAGCAGCTGTCAGGCGCAGCGATCCGCTGATCATTTGCTCTCGGGCATAGCCTTCCTTGATAAGCAAGCCACTATGACAGAGCAACGGGAAAAATCAATCCTATGTTGAGTCTTTAACTAATTCAACATAACGTTGAACAGCAATTTAAGACCAAGCCGTCTCTTTGGGCCGCACCGGCTAGGGTGAAAGTGTCGCCTTGACAGGGGGGTTCAGTACTGGCAAAGCGACCTCGTTTATTCAGGGGCTCTAATGTTTGAGATCAATATCGACGGTCGTCATAGGAATGCACATCGGGGAACAGGCTTGGATATTTTGGACGGGACGGCTGAAGATGATGAGTTCATTTTCAACTCTGCTGCTGTGCCAACGTCGCAGAACAAATCCGCAGCCAGGCCGAATCCAGATCTCGTGGAACACCCGGGGAAGATCGGTATCGGTACCTGGGACCTCGACGGGCTAGGCACAGCGTTATCCGATCTCAGGCAGTTCGATTTCAGCTGGTACACAAACTGGGGTCACCATCGTCTCTGGTCGGCCGGTGGGGCTGGCAGGAATGATGAGCGTTTCGTACCGATGATCTGGGGCAGGGATGAAATCGCGACTGCCAACTTCGAGCGGCTTGCCAGCGCGCCGTCCGGCTATCTGCTTGGATTCAACGAGCCAGACAATGCGGGTCAGTCCAATCTCAGCGTCGGAGAGGCGCTTAAGCTTTGGCCAAAGCTGATGGACAAAAACCTAGAGCTCGGCTCCCCGGCTTGCACGCAGACAGAGACGCTCGGTGACGATTCATGGCTTGGCAGGTTCATGGATAAGGCGGATCGCAAAGATTATCAGGTAGATTTTGTCGCTGTGCATTACTATTCCGACGACGGCAGCGTTGCGGATTTCAAATCCTTCCTTAGGGACGTAAGGCAGGAATATCACAAGCCTGTATGGGTGACCGAATGGGCTCTGGTCGATTGGTCGGATCGGGACCGGTTCACGGCCGACGAAGCAGCCGATTTTGCTGCCGAAGCGATCCAGATGATGGATGATCTGAAGTTCGTGAAGCGTCATGCCTGGTTCGGCGCCTATGAGGCCGCCGACGGCTGGAACTTCAACATCAACACCGAACTCATCGATGCCGCCGGCAACCTCACAGCGGTGGGTCACGTGTTCCAGGACTTGACGATGTAAATCGCCCCGATCAACAGTCCTCCATGTTCACATCAGGTCGCACGTTCGGGCTGCTATCATTTTGAAATTCTGAGTAACTTCGGAGCACGGACATTCTAAGAGCGGAGGCGAGAGATAAAAGCGAGCACCGCTGGAATCATTCGCAAAGTATTTTGTTGCGGGTTATTTCATCTCGCCAGAAAGCGAGGGTGTGGCAGCGACGGACCTAAGAGATTGGCAACGTTCGATCACCCAATTCCGGGCGAGGCCTCCACTCGATTTAGCTCGGAAAACGCCATCAGATAAGTTTGCGGGCAGGGCGCCTAGCGCCTTTCTATGACGCCTTGGCGGTGGGCGCGCGACAGCAGACTACGCCAGCGCCAAGCACTCCCAGGCATGGCGTCAAGCGAACGAGGGCGCAGTTCAGCGCTCTCTATCGTCCACTTTCACGGGGTTGCTCATCATAGTAATAGCCGTCGTTGTACCCACCGTAATAGCCCGGTGCGATGACAATGACTCCCGGTCCCCAGTATCTGCCGTAGCGGCGCCCGTGATAACGGCCATAGTAGCGGCCATGACGATAGGCGTAACGATGACCGCGCCAGCCGCGATGGTTCCAGCCATGATGATGGCCACCATTGCGCCACTTCCATCCACGATGTCCTGCTTCCGCTACGGGGGCAAACGAGGTCGCTGCAAATATGGCCGCGACGCTGACCATTAAGAATTTCTTCATTGGAACTCTCCGTCCCTGGTGCATGCGCTCAGCGAGCGTATATGCTTCTAAGTGAATGTAGCATGAATATGCAGCTTATGAGCTGGCTATTTGGAAACGGATACCAATTCCGCGCGAGGGCGCCTCGCTTCTTCCCATCGTCTCATGATGCTCGTCCTAATTTCCCGCTGCTGCGTTTTGCCGCTTGAAAGCCGGTCAGCGGCCAATTATGACCGGATCATAGAATTCTATCGAGAAGGCCCCCGGCATGGCGACGACAATGGATTATGCAGCGCTCCGCATGAAGATGGTCGATGGCCAGATCCGGACGACCGACGTCACCAACCATCCGATCCTGAATGCCTTCATCGCGGTCAGGCGCGAAGACTTCGTGGCCGAGCGCCTGAAGCCCGTCGCCTATATCGACAATGACATCGAAATCGCACCGGGCCGCTACATGATGGCGCCTTCGCCGCTTGCTAAGATGCTGCAGCTCCTCGAAATCCAGCCCACCGACCATGTGCTCGATCTCGGCGCCGGCACGGGCTACGCGACGGCGCTGCTGGCGCATGTTGCCGGATCGGTCGTGGGGCTGGAAAGCGACGCAGGGCTCGCGGCGCAGGCGAAGGCCAATCTGGATGCGATGGGGCTTTCCAATGCGACTGTTGTCGAGGGCGATCTCGCGGCCGGCTGTTCCGCCAAGGCGCCCTACGATGTGATCCTGGTCAACGGTGGGGTCGAGACGATTCCCGAGGTATTGTTTTCCCAACTCAAGCAGGGCGGCAGGCTGGTCGCCGTCGTCGGGCGCGGCCAGTCGTCCGGCACGCACATCTTCGTGCGCGAGGGCAACAGCCATTCGGAACGCTTTGCCTTCAACGCCTCGGTGCGGATGCTGCCGGGCTTCGAGAAGGTCGCGGAATTCCTGTTCTGAGCCGCCCGAAACGTATATTTTGATTATCTAAAATTGTTGCTGATCCGCAACGAGGCTTTTCATTCGCCCGTCGCGGCGTTATTGGCGATTGCCCGGATCGCTGTCGGCAGTCATATTCCGCGCGACAGACGATCGACTAGCCGTGCTTTCGGGCCAGGGCGCGGCGCTGATTGATTCGGCAGAACCAAGACGGGTCCAAGCCCGCGGACGGACGGCATGATGCCGAAGGCAGGGTGATAAGTAGTGCTGAAGTTGAGAATGGCGTTTCTTGCCGCGTTCGTGGTGCCGGTGTTGCTTGCGGCGCCGGTAGCGGCCGATACGATTTTCGACGCCATGGCCAAGGCTTATGACAACAATCCCGATCTCAACGCCGCACGCGCCGGGCTGCGTGCCACCGATGAAGGCGTGACGATCGCCAAGGCGGGCTGGCGGCCGCAGATCTCGGCTTTCGCGCAGAATACCCAGACCTGGTACGACAATAGCGGCGCGACGTTTCAAATCGAGCCTCCGAGCCTCGAAAATCCTGCAGGCGTGGTGACAGACCGTATCAAAGCCACGACTCACCAGCGCGGCCTGACCATCACCCAACAGATTTTCGATGGTTTTCAAACGTTGAACAATGTCCGCGCGGCGGAGTCCACTGTGTTTTCCGAGCGCGCGTCACTTCGAGCACGCGAGATCCAGATCCTGCTTTCCGCCGCCGAAGCCTATGCCAATATCGGCCGCGACCAGCAGATTATCGTCTTCCGTAAGCAGAATATTGCCTTTCTTCGCGAGCAGGTCAGTGCCGCCAAGGTCCGTCTCGATCTCGGCGACGGCACCACGACGGATGTCAGCCTCGCCGAAGCCGATCTTGCTCGAGCCCAGGCGCTGGTTGCCGCTGCCATATCCCAACTCAAGCAGAGCGAGGCGGTCTATGTACAGATCGTCGGCGATGCGCCGAAAGACGTGCGACAGGCAAAGCCGGTGAGCAAACTCCTGCCCAAGAATATCGATACGGCGGTTGCAACCGGCTGGCGCGAGCATCCTTCGATCCTCTCCACCATGCATGCGATCGACGCGGCCGGCTTCCAGGTGAAATCGGCGGAGGGTGCCATGCTTCCCGGCGTTGTCGTCCAGGGCCAGATACAGAGCACGGAAGGCACGGAGGGCGTGAACTCGCTTTCCAACTACAATACATCGTCGATCACCGCCCGTCTCAACGTGCCGCTTTACCAGGGCGGAGCAGAGTATGGACAGATCCGGCAGGCCAAGGAGCGGCTCGGCCAGCAGCGGATCATGCTCGATTCGGCCCGGTTGGAAGTGCAGCAGACCATCGTCTCGGCCATGGCGCAATATGACGCGGCGATCGCCATCATCGACGCCAACAACAGGCAGCTCAAGGCTGCAAACGACGCATTGGCGGGGGTTATCGAGGAGCGGGCGGCCGGGCAGGCGACGCAGCTCGACGTGCTGACCGCGCAGGCCGTGGTGCTCAACGCCAAGGAAAGCCTGGCCGTCGCCCATCGCGACGCGGTCGTGGCAAGCTTTTCCATCCTCGCCTCGATGGGACGGCTCACGGTGGAAACCCAGAACCTGCAGGTCACCGAATACAAGCCGGAAGTCCATTACAACAAGGTCAAGGACGCCTGGTTTGGGCTGCGCACCGTGGATGGCCGCTGAGGCCAGACGCTCCCCCGAGTCATCGTGACACATCGCCCCGCTCATTTCGGGGATTCATCTTGCCGATAAATCTGTGCATCATGGTCGGAATTTGATTCGCGGCCGTTTTTTCCGTCCGGGCGATGACGTAAGTTGTCCGCGCGGGTCAGACGGGCGGCTTGAAAAGAATGCGGTAATGCGGGGAAGACTATGGCTCAGCCAAATGTAGTGCGTGAACCTTCCATGGACGAGATCCTGGCATCGATACGCCGGATCATCGAGAGCAATGACCCGGTTCCCCAGCCGGGCCTCGCGACCGGAATGGCTGAACCGGAAGGCTTTTCCGGTGACGCCGCGAATGACGATACGGAAGAAGTGCCGCTGACGGTCGACGAGATTTTCGCGCAACAGCAGGAAGCGGATGCCAGGCTGGCGCGCGAGACGTACGAGGACCGCCTGCAAGAGCCGACGCTCGAAGCGCCATTGCACGCTCTGGAACAACCAGCCGCCCAGCCGCAGAAATCACTGTCGCTCGCCGATGTCGCCGCGCGTGTACGCGCAGCATCCGAACGCAATCCCGGCCTTCGCGAGCGGACGCCGAAGCCGGCCGAGCCGGTGGAGGAGGCCACGAGCCCCCTCATGACAAACCGCATGACGCTGGTCGGCGGCGCGAGTGCCGTGGTCGAACCGGAGCTCGTGCAGGAACCGGCCTGGGTCGTTCCAGTGACGGAAGAGCATCTGGAAATCGGCGAGGACCTGATGCCGGCGCCTGATGTGGTGGAGGAGATGATCGCGGCACCGAGCCTGATCTCTGCGGGCACCGGCCAGCAGGTCGCGCGCGCGTTCCAGGATCTGGCCGCAGCGGTCGACAGTGCGGAACGCCGGTCGTTCGACGAGATCGCCGAGGACCTGCTGCGCCCCATGCTTCAGGATTGGCTGGACGACAACCTGCCGACCCTGGTGGAGCGGCTGGTGCGCGAGGAAATCGAACGCGTGGCGCGCGGCCCGCGGCGCTGAAATTCCCGACATGGCTTCGAAGAGCCGCCGCGAGGCGGCTTTTTTTCGTTCCGCATTGACTTCCAAACCCGCAAGCGATTACGGAAAGCAGCAAAATTTCAGTGAGTGGTAATGTCAGATGCTCGATAAAACCTACGATTCCGCCGCCATCGAACCCCGGATCGCCAAGCAATGGGAGGATGCGCGCGCGTTCGCTGCCGGCGTCAATGCCAAGCCCGGCGCGGAAACATTCTGCATCGTGATCCCGCCGCCGAACGTGACCGGCTCGCTGCATATGGGCCACGCGCTCAACAACACGCTGCAGGACATCATGATCCGCTTCGAGCGGATGCGTGGCAAGGACGTGCTTTGGCAGCCCGGCATGGACCATGCCGGCATCGCCACCCAGATGGTCGTCGAGCGGCAGCTGATGGAGCGCCAGCAGCCGTCGCGCCGCGACATGGGCCGCGAGGCCTTCGTCGAGCGTGTCTGGCAGTGGAAGGACGAATCCGGCGGCATCATCTTCAACCAGCTCAAGCGCCTGGGCGCCTCCTGCGACTGGTCGCGCGAGCGCTTCACCATGGACGAGGGACTTTCCGAAGCGGTGCTGGATGTCTTCGTACAGCTTTATAAGGAAGGCCTGATCTACAAGGACAAGAGGCTGGTCAACTGGGACCCGAAGCTCTTGACCGCGATCTCGGACCTCGAGGTCGAGCAGATCGAGGTCAAGGGCAATCTCTGGCACCTGCGCTATCCGCTCGAGCCGGGTGTCACCTATGAACATCCCGTCGCCTACAATGAAGAGACGCAGACCTCGGTCACCGAAACGCGCGACTATCTGGTCGTCGCCACGACGCGGCCGGAGACCTATCTCGGTGATACCGGCGTTGCCGTCAATCCCGAGGACACGCGCTACCAGTCGCTGATCGGCAAGCATGTGATCCTGCCGGGCGTTGGTCGCCGCATACCTATTGTCGCCGACGAATATCCCGACCCCGATGCCGGTACCGGCGCGGTGAAGATGACGCCGGCGCATGATTTCAACGACTTCGATGTCGGCAAGCGCACCGGGCTCCGGATGGTCAATATCCTGACCGTCGATGGCAGGGTTACGCTCGACGAGAACGAGGAATTCCTCGAAGGCCTGCCGCAGACCGACGCGCTTTCCAGCCTGATCAAGGCGGTCGATGGCACCGATCGTTTCGCCGCGCGCAAGACCATCGTCGCGCTGTTCGAGGAATGGGGCCTGCTCGACAAGGTCGAGCCGCATACGCATACGGTACCGCATGGCGACCGTGGCGGCGTGCCGATCGAGCCGCGCCTGACCGAGCAATGGTATGTCGATGCCGCGACGCTGGCCAAGCCCGCGATCGAATCGGTCCGCGAGGGCCGGACCAATTTCGTGCCGAAGAACTGGGAAAAGACCTATTTCGAATGGATGGAGAACATCCAGCCCTGGTGCGTGTCGCGGCAGCTCTGGTGGGGTCACCAGATTCCGGCCTGGTACGGCCCGGATGGGACCGTCTTCGTCGAAAAGACGGAGGAGGAGGCGCTCCACGCTGCCATCCAGCATTACCTCAGCCATGAAGGCCCGATGAAGGCCCTGGTCGAGGATCTCCTCGAAAACATGAAGCCTGATCAGATTTTGACCCGTGACGAGGACGTGCTCGATACGTGGTTCTCGTCGGCGCTCTGGCCGTTCTCGACGCTCGGCTGGCCGGACAAGACGCCGGAGCTTGCCCGCTATTACCAGACCGACGTGCTGGTGACCGGCTTCGACATCATCTTCTTCTGGGTCGCCCGCATGATGATGATGGGCCTGCACTTGATGAAAGACGGCGCCGGCGTGCCGATCGAGCCTTTCCATACCGTCTATGTCCATGCCCTGGTGCGCGACAAGAACGGGCAGAAGATGTCGAAGTCCAAGGGCAATGTCATCGACCCACTGGAACTGATCGACGAATACGGCGCCGATGCGCTGCGCTTCACGCTGGCGATCATGGCAGCGCAGGGCAGGGACGTGAAGCTCGATCCGGCGCGCATAGCCGGCTACCGCAATTTCGGCACCAAGCTCTGGAACGCGACGCGCTTTGCCGACATGAACGGTGTCAAGCACGATCCGGCCTTCCAGCCCGAGAATGCGAAGCTCACGGTCAATCGCTGGATCCTGACGGAACTTGCGGAAACCGTTGGCGCGGTCACCACGGGAATCGAGCAGTTCCGTTTCAACGAGGCGGCGGGTGCGCTTTATCGCTTCGTCTGGAACCAGTTCTGCGACTGGTATCTCGAACTTCTGAAGCCGATCTTCATGGGCGACGACGAGGCCGCCAAGGCCGAAGCGCAGGCCTGTGCGGCCTACGTGCTCGACGAGACCTACAAGCTGCTGCATCCGTTCATGCCGTTCATGACGGAGGAGCTCTGGGAGCACACATCGTCTCGGTCGAAACTGCTCTGCCACGCCGACTGGCCGAAGCCGGGCTTTGCCGACAAGGCAGCCGCCGACGAGATCAACTGGCTGATCGAGGTCGTCACCGGAATCCGTTCGGCGCGCGCCGAGATGAACGTACCCCCGGCCGCCACCGCGCCGCTGGTGATCGTCGGAGCAAGCGACATCACGCGGTCGCGTGCCGAGCGCCAAGACGGTGCCATCAAGCGGCTGGCTCGTGTGGAAGCGATCAGCTTTGCCGAGACGGCACCCAAGGGCGCGGCGCAGATCGTCATCGGCGAGGCGACGGCGTGCCTGCCGCTCGGTTCGCTGATCGATCTCAACGCTGAGCAGAGCCGGCTCGAAAAGGGCCTCGGCAAGGCGCAAGCCGAAATCGACCGCATCAACGGCAAGCTCGGCAACGAAAAATTTGTTGCCAATGCCAAGCCCGAAGTGGTGGAGGCTGAACGCGAGCGTCTGGCCGATCTCGAGCGCGAAAAGGCCAATCTGGAGATCGCTCTGAAGCGCATTTCCGAGATTTGAAACATCCCGCAAATATCGGGACTTTCTTATAAATCTATCCTTGGCCGGGGCATTTTGCCCCGGCTTTTGCATTTCAGCGGCCGTTTTTGCTCTTGTGACGATTTGGCAACACATTTTCCGTTATTATTTGGGCCGTGCGGGATGTGTGGAAAGTTGGTCCATTTCCTGCCACAAAACAGGCGCAGCGATTGCTGCATGAGAACGTGACGGATTTATCGCGTCGTTGCGTCAAGGACAGAATGAACGGATCTGCTTGGGAAATCGCCAGTCGTTAAATCGGAGTTCGGAGGAGTGGAAGCTCTCCCCGAAGACGGCACGCCTGACCGCACTTTCCCAGGGAACTGACGAGAATGGCATGCTGCGCGGGAAGGCAGTCTCCTTCCCCTTTGAAAGATACCGAGTATATGCCGAATCTTGCGTTGAACAGATTGAGTGGGATGGTACTGGGCGCAGCGCTGATCGTGCTGAGCGCCGCCGGAAGTGCGTTGGCGCTCGACCCGAATGCCAGTGTTTCCAAGGAGCGCGGCCCGTTCGACCTGTTCAAGCTGGGCTTCAAGGCCTATCGCGAGGGTAACAAGCAGGAGGCCGTCGAGGCCTATCGCTACGCCGCCGAAAAGGGGCACACTGGTTCGCGGTGGGCGCTCGCCACCATGTATGCCGACGGCGACGGCGTGGTGAAGAACGATTTCGAAGCCTTCAAGATCTATTCCGAGATTGCGACCCAGGGCGTCGAGCCCGGCTCGAACGATACGGGCTTTTTCGTCAACGCGCTGATGGCGCTGGCCGACTATTATTCGCGCGGTATACCGGAAAGCCCGGTTTCGCCCGATCTCAGCCAGGCCAGGCAGCTCTATTTCCAGGCGGCATCCGCCTTCGGCAATGCCGAGGCGCAGTTTCGGCTCGCCAAAATGCTGCTCTCGGGCGAGGGCGGCGAGGTCAATATCCGCCAGGCCAAGAAGTGGCTGAACCATGCCCGTCGTGAAGGCCATGTCGGCGCCATGGGCGTGTTCGGCAACGTGCTCTTCGAAGAGGGGCAGACGGTGCGCGGCCTCGCCTATATGACGGCGGCCCTCGACACGTGTGAGCCGCGCGACCGCGACTGGCTGCAGCAGATGCAGGAACAGGCCTTTTCGCTGGTCAGCGAAGACGAGCGCCGCACGGCGCTGGCGCTTTCGGCCGATATTCGCAAGGGCGCGGATTGATCGATCCAACATTTGTGATTTCGCGTCGCCGGCCATGTGCCGGCGATTTGCATTTGTGGTAACATCGGCAGCCGTACCGGATCGGGCCTTGATGATAGTGACACAATTGCCCATTTGCGTTACCACGACTGAAAACCGGGGATAATCCGGTCATATCCGAGGAAACGACCATGCCTGCTTATCGCTCGAGAACCACCACCCATGGCCGCAACATGGCCGGCGCGCGCGGATTGTGGCGCGCCACCGGCATGAAGGACAGCGATTTCGGCAAGCCGATCATTGCCGTGGTCAACTCGTTCACCCAGTTCGTGCCGGGTCACGTGCATTTGAAGGATCTCGGCCAACTGGTGGCGCGCGAGATCGAGGCGTCAGGCGGTGTCGCCAAGGAATTCAACACGATCGCCGTCGATGACGGCATCGCCATGGGCCATGACGGCATGCTCTATTCGCTGCCGTCGCGCGAACTGATTGCCGACAGCGTCGAATATATGGTCAACGCGCACTGCGCCGATGCCATGGTCTGCATTTCCAATTGCGACAAGATCACTCCCGGCATGCTGATGGCGGCGTTGCGCCTGAATATCCCGGCCGTCTTCGTTTCGGGCGGGCCGATGGAGGCCGGCAAGGTGGTGATGCATGGCAAGAAGGTGGCACTCGACCTGGTCGATGCCATGGTGGCCGCCGCAGACGACCAGATCAGCGACGAGGACGTCAATGTCATCGAGCGTTCGGCCTGTCCGACTTGCGGTTCATGCTCGGGCATGTTCACCGCCAACTCGATGAACTGCCTTACCGAAGCCCTTGGTCTCTCGCTGCCGGGCAACGGCTCGACGCTCGCCACCCATGCCGACCGCAGGGAACTGTTCCTGCAGGCGGGCCGCACTGCCGTCGATCTTTGCAAGCGCTACTACGAGGGCGACGACGAGACTGCTCTGCCGCGCAATATTGCCAGCAAGGGCGCCTTCGAGAACGCCATGGCGCTCGATATCGCGATGGGTGGCTCGACCAATACGGTGCTGCACATTCTCGCCGCCGCGCATGAGGGCGAGATCGATTTCACCATGGACGATATCGATCAGCTATCCCGGCGGGTGCCGTGCCTTTCCAAGGTCGCGCCGGCCAAGAGCGATGTGCATATGGAAGACGTCCACCGCGCCGGCGGTATCATGGCGATCCTCGGCGAACTCAATCGCGCCGGCCTGATCAATGCCGACCTGCCGACCGTGCATGCAAAGACCCTTGGCGATGCTCTGGCGCAATGGGATATCGCGGTGACTGACAATCCGGCGGCGCTCAAGCTGTTCAGCGCGGCGCCCGGCGGCGTGCCGACCCAGGTCGCCTTCAGCCAGGAAGCGCGCTGGGAAGACCTCGACCTCGATCGCGAAAAGGGCGTCATCCGCGACGCGCAGCATCCGTTCTCCAAGGACGGCGGCCTGGCGGTGCTCAAGGGCAACCTCGCGGTGAACGGCTGCATCGTCAAGACGGCGGGCGTGGATGAAAGCATCCTGAAATTCTCAGGGCCTGCCAAGGTGTTCGAGAGCCAGGACGCGGCGGTCAAGGGCATCCTCAACAACGATGTGGTCGAGGGCGACGTGGTGGTCATCCGCTATGAAGGTCCCAAGGGCGGACCGGGCATGCAGGAAATGCTCTATCCGACCAGCTATCTCAAGAGCCGCGGCCTGGGCAAGGCCTGCGCGCTGATCACCGATGGCCGCTTCTCCGGCGGCACGTCGGGCCTGTCGATCGGCCACGCCTCGCCGGAAGCGGCGAATGGCGGCACGATCGGGCTGGTGCGCGAGGGCGACATGATCGACATCGACATCCCCAACCGCACGATCTCCCTGCGTGTCGACGAGGCGACGCTTGCCGAACGCCGCGAGGAGCAGAACGCACTCGGCTGGAAGCCGGCCGCACCGCGCAAGCGCAATGTGACGACGGCACTCAAGGCCTATGCTGCCTTCGCGACAAGTGCCGACCGTGGCGCGGTCAGGGATTTGAATGCCTTCAAGTAGCGCTCCGACTCCACAGGTCGACATCTGCGCCATTGGAGACTGATGGTAATGTTGCTACGAATAGCCACCACGATCTGGAGATATAGTTCCGGATCGGACAAGGCTGGCTTTCTGCTGGTGGTCGTTCTACCCTGTTTTTTGATGTTCAACTTCTTTTATTTGAACGCCGATCAGCCCAAGTCAGGCCTCTTCATTGTGGGCGCCTTCCTTTGTGTTCCGATGATGGTACTGGCGGCAACCGGATATTCTCTTGCCGTCTATCGTGAGGCGCGCAAAAGGCGGCAGAAGCATTTGGCGTCGGGAAAGATTAAACCCTAGTTTCGGCTAACGAGAAGGGCGCGGAGCCATCGTTCCGCGCCCTCTTTTATCGGGATCGATGACGATCCGCTGCTTTCTCTCAGTGGAGGATCTGGCTGAGGAACAGCTTGGTCCGCTCGTGCTGCGGATTGTCGAAGAAACTGATCGGATCGTTCTGCTCGACGATCTGGCCCTGGTCCATGAAGATCACCCGGTTGGCGACCTGGCGGGCGAAGCCCATTTCGTGGGTCACGCAGAGCATGGTCATGCCTTCTTCGGCGAGGCCCACCATGGTGTCGAGCACTTCCTTGACCATTTCCGGATCGAGCGCCGAGGTGGGCTCGTCGAACAGCATGATCTTCGGGCGCATGCAGAGCGCACGGGCGATTGCGACGCGCTGCTGCTGGCCGCCGGAGAGCTGGCCGGGATATTTCTTCGCCTGTTCCGGGATCTTGACGCGGGTGAGGAAATGCATGGCGATTTCCTCGGCCTGCTTCTTCGGCATCTTGCGGACCCAGATCGGTGCCAGCGTGCAGTTTTCCAGGATCGTCAGATGCGGGAAGAGGTTGAAGTGCTGGAACACCATGCCGACTTCGCGGCGCACTTCGTCGATCTTCTTGAGGTCGTTGGTCAGTTCGATGCCGTCGACGACGATCGAGCCCTTCTGATGCTCCTCGAGGCGGTTGATGCAGCGGATCATCGTCGATTTGCCTGAGCCCGACGGTCCGGCAATGACGATGCGTTCGCCCTTCATGACCTTGAGGTTGATGTCGCGGAGCACGTGGAACTCGCCGTACCACTTGTTCATGCTGTTCATTTCCACCGCCACATCGGTGCTGGAAACGGTCAATTTCTGTGCGGCGTCAGCCATGTTGTTTTCCTTTTTATTGTTATCGCTTGTGGCCGGTGTCGAGGCGCCGCTCTATGAAGGCGGAATAGCGCGACATGCCGAAGCAGAAGATCCAGAATGTGAAGCCCGCGAAGATCAGGCCGGTAAGTGGTGTCACAGGCGTCTGCCAGCCGGAGTCACCGAAGCTCGCCTTCACGATGCCGAGCAGGTCGTACATCGAGATAATGGTGACGAGCGACGTGTCCTTGAACATGCCGATGAAGGTGTTGACGATGCCGGGAATGACCAGCTTGATCGCCTGCGGCAGGATGACGAAGGCCATCTTCGTCCGGTAGCCAAGGCCAACCGCGTCGGCTGCCTCGTACTGTCCCTTCGGGATCGCCTGCAGACCGCCGCGGATCACTTCGGCCATGTAGGCCGAGGCGAAGATCGACACGCCGACCAGCGCCCGCAGGAACTTGTCGAAATGGGTGCCCGGCGTCAGGAAGAGCGGCAGCAGCACGCTCGCCATGAAGAGGACGGTGATCAGCGGCACACCGCGGATCAGTTCGATGAAGACGACGCAGACCGTCTTGAGGATCGGCATCTGCGAACGCCGCCCGAGTGCCAGCAGAATGCCGAAGGGCAGCGATATCGCGATGCCGACATAGGAGATGATGAGCGTCACCATCAGCCCGCCCCAGAGCGAGGTCTCGACGTGGCGAAGCTCGAAGCTGAACAGTGGGATATTCAGATAGACTGGTATGGAGAAGAAGTAGAGGGGGATTGAAAAGTCGATATAAATGAATCGGTACAGCCCGCCGAGCAGGAGCACGAAGGAGACGATGGGCAGCGCGACGAGCAGGAGCAGGGCATTGAGCCCCTTGCGCGGCACCTTCGGCATCAGGAACGGGATCAGCAATCCGACAAACATTGCGACCACCAGGAGCGGACGCCAGAGCTGGTCGCGCGGATAGGAGCCGAACATGAACTGCAGGAAGCGGTTTCCGACATAGGCCCAGCAGGCGCCGCTCCAGCCCTCCGGCAGCGCACCGCCTTGCACGGTGGTGAGGCAGGCCGTGCGATCGGTGCCGGTCCAAACCGCCGAAACGAACAGCCAGTTGATGAGGCCAGGGAGGAAATAGAGAAGGACGGCGATTGCCGCGAGCGTCATGATGGAGTCGGTCACCGACGCAAAGAGGTTCTTGCGTGCCCAGCCGATGACCGTGGAATCGGAGAGCGGTGCCTTTTCGGGCGGGACGAATTCGTGGCGGACGTAGGAAATGTCGGTCATCTCAGCGCTCCACCAGTGCCATTTTGGCGTTGAACCAGTTCATGAACAGCGAGGTGATCAGGCTGATCGAGACATAGATGAGCATCCAGATCGAGATGATCTCGATCGACTTGCCCGACTGGTTGAGGATCGTACCACCGACCGCGACCAGATCGGCATAGCCGACGGCGACCGCGAGCGAGGAGTTCTTGATCAGGTTGAGATATTGCGAGGTCAGCGGCGGAATGATGATCCGGAGTGCCTGAGGCAGCACGACGAGCCGCGTGGTCAGTCCCGCCCGGATGCCGAGCGCGTAGGCGGCTTCCGACTGACCCTTGGACACGCCGCGGATGCCGGCGCGCACGATCTCGGCGATAAAGGACGCGGTATAAAGCGAGAGTGCCAGATAAAGGGCCAGGAATTCCGGACCGATGACCATGCCGCCGCTCATGTTGAAACCGCCGGGGGTGGCATAGTCGAACGTCATCGGCATGCCGAGTACGAGGAAGACCAGGAGTGGCAGGCCGATGATGAGGGCTAGATTGACGATCAGCACGGGCGGGCGCTTGCCGGTTCTCAATTGCTCCCGGTTGGCCCAGATGGTGAATACGATGGCCAGGACGACGCCAAGGATGAAAGCCGCGACGACGAGGCCGAAACCTTCGCCGAAAACTGGCGCCGGCATGTAGATGCCGCGGTTGGAGATGTAGAAGATGCCGGCGGCATCGGGATTGGTCTTGATGTTCTGCAGGATGCTGCGGATGGTCGGCAGCAGCGCCAGCACGCCGAGATACCAGAAGAAGATGACGAGCAGCGGCGGAATGTTGCGGAAAATCTCGACATAGACGGTGCAAAGCCGTGCGATGAGCCAGTTGGGCGAGAGACGCCCGATGCCGATCATGAGGCCAACGATCGTCGCGGTGATGACGCCGAAGAAGGCGATCACCAAGGTGTTGAGCAGGCCGACTTCCAGGGCCCTGAAATAGGTCGAATCGCTTGAATAGCTGATGAGGGTCTGGGCGATGTCGAAACCGGCGCGGCTGTTGAGGAAGCCGAAGCCCGCCTGCATATTAGCGCGGGCAAGGTTGGCGGCCGCGTTGGTCCATGCATACCAGACGGCCCAGACGATGACGATGATCGTGATCGCCTGATAGGCGTAGCTCCTGAGAGCCGGGTTATACAGTAGCGATACCTTTGGTTCAGCATCGCCGCCCCGCAATCGGGCGTCGGTTACAGCCATCAAAATTCCCCTGTTGTTCCGTCACCCTTTTTGCCGGGTGTTTTTTCCGGAAAGGGAAGGCGGGTCACCCCGCCTTCCCGAAACCCCGGTCGATCGCGTCTTAGCGGATCGGCGGTGCGTATTGCAGGCCACCCTTGCTCCAAAGAGCATTCAGGCCGCGCTGGATCTTGAGTGGCGAGCCGGCGCCGACATTGCGCTCGAAGGATTCGCCGTAGTTACCGACAGCCTTGACGATCTGCACGGCCCAATCCTTCGGCAGACCGAGGTCGGCACCGATGGTGGAGTCGGCTTCTTCACCGAGGAAGCGCTTGATGTCAGGATTTTCCGACTTCTTCATTTCCTCGACATTGGCCTGGGTGATGCCCATTTCTTCGGCGGTCACCATGGCAAAATGCGCATAGGACACCACGTCGAACCACTTGGAGTCGTTCTGGCGAACGGCCGGTCCGAGCGGCTCCTTGGAGATGATTTCCGGCAGAACCACGTGGTCGTCCGGGTTGGCCATCTTCAGGCGGATCGAATAGAGGCCCGAGGCATCCGTCGTATAGACGTCGCAACGGCCCGCGTTATAAGCGGCGTCGGCTTCATCCTGCGCTTCGAACACGACAGGCTTGAATTCCATCTTGTTGGCGCGGAAATAATCGGCGAGGTTGAGTTCGGTGGTCGTGCCCGACTGAACGCAGACGGATGCGCCGTTGAGTTCGAGAGCCGACTTCACGCCGAGTTCCTTCTTCGCCATGAAGCCCTGGCCGTCAAAATAGTTGATGGCGCGGAAATCGAAGCCGAGCTGGCTGTCGCGGCTGGCGCTCCAGGTCGTGTTGCGCGCAAGCATGTCGATTTCGCCGGACTGCAGCGCCGGGAAACGGTCCTTGGCCGAGAGCGGCGTGTACTTGACCTTGGTGGCATCGCCGAACACGGCGGCCGCGACGGCTTTGCAGAGATCCACGTCGAGACCGGACCAGTTGCCGGACGCATCCTGGGCGCCGAAACCTGCGAGGTTCGAACCGTTGACGCCGCACTGCACGAAGCCCTTCGCCTTGACGTCATCGAGCGTGCCGGCATGCGCCGCGGACGCGCCGATGGCAATGATTGCGGCGCCAATGGCACCGGTCAGAAGCTTGCTTGTCATTTTCTCCAACCTTTTTCGAGATTTGTTGTCGTTGTCGTTCCCCGCCGATCCCCCTTCGGAACGTCAGGCGCCGAGCCGGTTTCCCTGCCGGCCTGGACGAATGCTTAAGACAGTATCAAAAAGCTCGTTAGTCAAGACCAACCTTCGACTTTGCCAAAAAATTTGCGGGGAACACCTGAAATGCGAAAAAACCGGCAAGACTGCGCTGCCAAATGAAGCATTTTGGCGAATAATTTTGCGCGCCTGGCGGATTTCGTGTCCCTGTGACAAATCAGAATTTGCGTTTGCGATCAAAGCGGCATTAAGAATGCGCTCTCACCCGCTACACGATACGGACATCACACATGATCAATGACAAGAAGGATGCCGGCGAACTCGGCATTAACACTCGGCTGACCCATGGCGGCTACAATCCGCGCGACTACCATGGCTTCGTCAACCCGCCGGTGGTGCATGCCTCCACGGTGCTGTTTCCGGATGCCGCGACGATGGACAAGCGGGCGCAGAAATACACCTATGGCACGCGCGGAACGCCGACCACCGACGCGCTGGCCGAGGCGATCGACGAACTTGAAGGCTCTGCCGGTACGATCCTGGTGCCATCGGGCCTTGCGGCCGTGACTGTGCCGTTCCTCGGCTTCGCCAAAGCCGGCGACCATGTGCTGGTCGTTGATTCTGTCTATCATCCGACGCGGAATTTCTGCGACACGATCTTGAAGCGGCTCGGCGTCGAGACCGAATATTACGACCCGCTGATCGGCGCAGGCATTAGCAAGCTGATGCGACCGAACACCTCTATCGTGCACACCGAGGCGCCCGGCTCGAACACGTTCGAGATGCAGGACATCCGGGCGATCGCCGACGCGGCCCATGCCGGCGGCGCGGTCGTCATGATGGACAACACCTGGGCGACGCCGATCTATTTCAAGCCGCTCGATTTCGGCGCCGACGTTTCGATGCATGCGGCGACCAAATATCCGTCGGGCCATTCGGACGTGCTGTTCGGCACGGTTTCGGCCAATGCCCAGCACTGGGACCAGTTGCGCGAGGCCAATATCACCCTCGGCGTCTGTGCATCGCCCGATGACAGCTATCAGATCCTGCGTGGGCTCAGGACGATGGGATTGCGGCTGGAGCGGCACCAGGAAAGCGCGCTGGCGCTGGCTCAGTGGCTGGAAGGCCATGAGGATGTCGCCAAGGTGCTGCATCCGGCACTGCCGAGCTTTGAAGGTTACGAAATCTGGAAGCGCGACTTCAAGGGCGCGTCCGGCCTGTTTTCCATCGTGTTGAAGGAGAGCGATCCCGAGAAATACAAGACGCGCGCTTTTGCCTTCCTCGATGCCTTGAAATTCTTCGGGCTCGGCTATTCCTGGGGCGGCTATGAAAGCCTCGCCGTCATGCCCAATCTCAGCGACCGCAAGATCGCCAAGGCGCCCGAAGGCGGACCGGTGATCCGGCTGCAGATCGGGCTCGAGGACGTCGTCGACCTCAAGCGCGATATCGAGGGTGGACTTGCAGCGGCGAGGGCAGCAGGCTGAGCGATTCGCTCAGTCCTTATCCCTGGGCCTTGTAGCCGTAGAGCCAATCGAGGTCGGCCGCGACGTGTTCCGGCTTGCGGATCTTCAGCACGAAGTCGCGGGCGACGCGTACGGGCCCACGGGCATGGTAGGCGAACTTGTTGAAGGCGCCGCGCGAGCGGACGCGCGACACGCGATGCTGGCGATTGCGCTCGAAGAACAGCAGCGCATCGGAAAGTGCCGCATTTCCGGTCGAGACGCCGGCGAGTTCATAGGCATCCTCGATCGCCATCGCCGCACCCTGCGCCGCAAACGGGGTCATGGCATGGGCGGCGTCGCCGATCAGGATGCGGCTCTGGCCATCGGTCCATCGGCCGTTCGAGACACCGAACAGCGGCCACCAGGTGGGCTTCGGCGCATAGGACAGAAGCGTGCGGATATCGCGGTGCCAGTTGCAGAACTGCGATGTCATTTCCGAGCGGAAGGTCGGATTGCAATCGGCCGCCCAGGTCTCGCCGGGGTTACGGCCGGTCGAGAGCGCCACGACGTTGAACGCGCCGGCATCCTTCAAGGGATAGGCGACGATATGGGCGCGCGGACCGACAAAGGCGGTGACATTGCGCGGATTGAGGAAAGACGGCGCATCGCGCTCGGGAATGATGAAGCGCCAGGCGACCATGCCTGAGAATTCCGGCGCGCCGGCCTGCGGCACGAACTGGCGGAACTTCGACCAGACGCCATCGGCGCCGATCGTGAGGTCCGGAGTCTCGCCGATCAGTTCGTGGATTTCGCTCTCGTTCTGCGCTTCAACATCGAGATTGAGCGAAATCAGCGGCTCGGCCTTGACGCGCTCGATCAGCACCTTTTGCAGGGTGGCGCGATGGATCGAGGCATAGGGTGCGCCCCAGCGTTCGCGCGCCAGGCTCTTTGTGGCGATCGAGGTGATCGGGGCGAGCGTCTGGCCGGAGACCAGACAGATATTGTCGGGTTCGCGCCACAGGCCGGAGAGTTCATCCGACAGACCGAGCTGGCCGAGCACATAGGTGGCATTGGGCGACAGCTGCAGGCCTGCGCCGACTTCCTGGAGTGCTGAGGCACGCTCGAGAATCACGGACCGGACACCCTTGCGCGCAAAGGCGAGCGCGCTCACAAGGCCGGCAACGCCGGCGCCCATAATAGCAACGGATTTCATTTGTTCTGTCCTTGGCCCATCCGGGCCTTCGCGCAACTACGCGGCGCGATCAACGAAGACACAGCCAGCCGGATCGGACTGGTTGGCTTTCAAAGCGGGGTTATACGTGTAGAGCGTCGAGCAATAAGAACAGACATTCTCATTGTCATCGCCCATGTCGATGAAGATATGCGGATGATCGAAGGGAATCGACGCACCGGTGCACATGAATTCCTTGACCCCGATCGCGATCGTCTTATATCCGCCATCGTTCTGGAAATGTGGGATGCTGTGTCCGGCCATGCAAGTCTCCGACCATATTTGTTGTGCCGCAACATAGTGTGGTTCATAGCAAAAGTGTAGAGACAAAACGCGCCCGTCTCATGAGATCGGTGCATAACTGACATGCGGGAGACGATCGCCAAAATGCATCTCAACAGCCCTGTTTTCTCGACATTCTCGCACGATGGCCTCGAATTTTCCTATTTCGATGCCGGGCACAAGGACGGACCGCCGACGCTGCTTATCCACGGATTCGCATCCTCGGCCGTGGTCAACTGGGTGCAGCCGGGCTGGCTGCAGACTCTCGGTCAAGCGGGCAGGCGGGTGATCGCCATCGACAATCGCGGCCATGGAGGAAGCTCCAAGCCGCATGATCCCGCCGCCTATCATCCGTCGCTGATGGCGGCGGACGCGGCTGCTCTGCTCGATCATCTCGGCATCGCGCGTGCCGATGTCATGGGTTATTCGATGGGGGCGAGAATCTCGACCTTCATGGCGCTCGAACATTCCGAGCGTGTCCGCTCGCTGGTGCTGGGCGGCTTGGGAATGGGGCTCGTCCATGGGGCAGGGGATTGGGACCCGATCGCCGAGGCCCTGCTTGCGCCTTCTTTGGACGACGTCAGCCACGAGCGCGGCCGTATGTTTCGCGCCTTTGCCGACAAGACTCAAAGCGACCGGCAGGCGCTGGCGGCCTGTATTTCCTCCAACAGGGCGCTGGTGAGCGAGGCGGAGTTGGCGCATGTCGTGCAGCCGGTTCTCATCGGCGTCGGAACGAAGGACGATATAGCGGGTTCCCCCCATGACCTGGCGGATCTGCTTGCGGATGCGCGGGCGGTGGATATTCCCAATCGCGACCACATGCTGGCGGTCGGGGACCGTGTGTTCAAGGCGGCGGTGCTGGACTTCCACCAGGAGATCGGCGCGGCCCATTCCTAAAGCGCCGGACATACATTATACTGATGGACCTCAGGCATGAATGAAGGAGAGCGGCTATGGCCGTAAAGAGTGAAATCAGGTCCGCCGAGCACCTGTCATCCGTGGACCCGATCTGGGATACGCTGAAGAATGAGGCGCGCATTGCCGCCGACCATGACCCCTATATGGGGACCTTTCTCTATTCGACCGTCATCAACCACAAGAGTCTTGAAGACGCCGTGATCTACCGGATCTGCGAGCGACTCGACCACCCCGACATGCCGGCAGTGCTGCTGCGCCAGACCTTCGAGGAAATGTGCGACGACCACCAGGGTTTCAGTGCCGCAATCCGCGCCGATATCCAGGCCTATTACGACCGCGATCCCGTCTGCACCCGGTTCATCGAGCCGGTGCTCTATTTCAAGGGCTTTCACGCGATCCAGACCTATCGGCTGGCGAACTGGCTTTTGAGGCAGGGTCGCAAGGATTTCGCGCTCTATCTCCAGAGCCGGTCCTCGAGCGTGTTCCAGACCGACAT
Organism: Rhizobium sp. LjRoot254; assembly: GCF_964254105.1. NCBI lineage: Bacteria > Pseudomonadati > Pseudomonadota > Alphaproteobacteria > Hyphomicrobiales > Rhizobiaceae > Rhizobium > Rhizobium sp. LjRoot254. Next base: position 2,065,891 of record NZ_CAXUSM020000001.1, read on the forward strand.
CAACCCGGCCGCGCGGATCGGCAAGGGATTCTTCCTCGATCATGCCACGGGCCTGGTCGTCGGTGAGACGGCTTCGATCGGCGACAATGTCTCGATCCTGCAGGGTGTGACGCTCGGTGGTACCGGCAAGGAAGCGGGCGACCGCCACCCCAAGATCGGCAACGGCGTGCTGATCGGTGCGGGCGCAAAGGTGCTCGGCAATATCACGGTCGGCGATTGCTCGCGCATCGCCGCCGGTTCGGTCGTGCTCAAGCCAGTGCCGCACAACACGACGGTTGCCGGCGTGCCGGCGAGAATCGTCGGCGAGGCGGGGTGCTCCGAGCCGTCGCGTTCGATGGACCAGGTGCATCTGCCGTCCATCGACTGAGCGACGTGGCAAAGCGGGCCGTGATGGCGGCCCGCCTGTCTGCGGGGTTTACAGCCCGAACCCAAGATGGCAAAAGCGGCGCAAATCACAGAAACCCCCGATGGAGACGCCCACGTGAAGCCCGAGGAACTCAAGAAGCTCGACGCCTATTTCAAGCGCACGTTGAACCCGAACATGGTCGTCAAGGCGCGTCCGCGCAAGAATGATTCGGCGGAGGTCTATATCGGCGAGGAATTCCTTGGCGTCATCTATCGCGACGACGAGGACGGCGATCTCTCGTATAATTTTTCGATGGCGATCCTCGACGTCGACCTTTGAAACGATTGACAAATCGCAATTTCAAGACCCGCCGCAAGGCGGGTTTTCTTTTTGCGATGCACAAGTTCGATTGACTTTTTGTGCGCTGCACCTGTATTTTAGAGATGTCACAACAAACACGACGGGACACCACCATGTTTAAATTTGATGACGCCAATCTCTACGGGAAAGAAGCCGTGGACTCCGTGCTGAAGAGCTATTCCACGGCTGCCAAGGGCTTCCAGGCAATCGCTTCGGAAACCGCTGAATACTCCAAGAAGGCGTATGAGGCCAACGTGGCCCATCTCGAGCAGCTGATGTCGGTCAAGAGCTTCGAAGCCGCGATCGAACTCAACACCTCCTTCGCGAAGTCCGCGGTGGAAGGCTATCTCGCTGAACTCAACAAGCTCGGTGAACTCTATTCCGACATCGCCAAGCAGACCTATGAGCCGGCGCAGGCCGCTGCCGCCAAGGCGACGGAAGCGGTGAAGTCGAATGTTTCCAAGGCCGCTGCCGCCGCAGCCGCCTGATCCGCCATCGGCAAACCTTTCAAAGAACCGGCTGCCCGCGGGGTGGCCGGTTTTTTCATTCCGGGACAAGGGCATCGCCGCCGCTATTTTGTCTCCATTTCTGGGCAAGTTAATGCGATTAGTGTTGCTACCCAGAAAAAGGCTCTTAAAATACTGCTTTGCGATACCACATAAGGCGTCTGGTTTGCCCTGGTGAACAGCACGCGGAACCAAAAGGTAGAATGGCAGGCATGAGCGAATACGTATACCGGATGCAGGGCGAAGACGAAGGTGGCGGCGTCACCGGAGGCCGAGGCACCTCGGTGATCACCCGTATCCAGCCGAAGGTCAAGAAGCCGAGCCTCTACCGCGTCCTGCTTCTGAACGACGACTACACGCCAATGGAATTCGTGATCCATACACTGGAACGCTTCTTCCAGAAGGACCGGGAAGCGGCGACGCGGATCATGCTGCAAGTGCACAATCATGGTGTCGGCGAATGCGGCGTCTTCACCTACGAGGTCGCCGAGACGAAGGTGATGCAAGTCATGGATTTCGCCCGGGAACACCAGCATCCGCTGCAATGTGTTATGGAAAAGAAATGAGGTTCTGATCGTGCCCACATTTTCGTCAAGCCTTGAAAAGGCCCTTCATCGGGCACTCACGCTCGCCAACGAGCGGCGACACGAATACGCTACTCTCGAACATCTCCTGCTCTCACTGATCGACGACAACGACGCTGCGGCGGTGATGCAGGCTTGCAATGTCGATCTCGACAAGCTCAAGAAGGCCGTCAGCGACTATGTCGACAACGACCTGGCCAACCTGGCAACGGGCTATGACGAGGATTCGAAGCCGACATCCGGCTTCCAGCGCGTCATCCAGCGCGCGGTGATCCATGTGCAATCCTCGGGCCGCGAAGAAGTGACCGGCGCCAACGTGCTGGTGGCGATCTTCGCCGAGCGCGAGAGCCATGCCGCCTATTTCCTGCAGGAGCAGGACATGACCCGCTACGACGCGGTCAACTATATCTCGCACGGCATTGCCAAGCGCCCCGGCGCTTCCGAGACGCGTTCTCCCAAGGGCGTCGAGGAAAGCGAGCAGGAAGCCAAGCCGACCGGCGCCAAGGACAGCGAAGACGGCCAGAAGAAGCCGCTCGACGCGCTCAAGGCCTACTGCGTCAATCTCAACGAGAAGGCCAGGAACGGCCGCATCGATCCGCTGATCGGCCGCATGGCCGAAGTCAACCGGACGATCCAGATCCTGTGCCGCCGTTCGAAGAACAATCCGCTCTATGTCGGTGACCCCGGCGTCGGCAAGACGGCGATCGCCGAGGGCCTTGCCAAGCGCATCGTCGAAAAGCAGGTTCCCGAGGCGTTGCAGAACGCGACGATCTTCTCGCTCGACATGGGCACGCTGCTCGCCGGCACCCGCTATCGCGGCGATTTCGAAGAGCGCCTGAAGCAGGTCGTCAAGGAACTCGAGGATTTCCCGGGCGCCGTGCTGTTCATCGACGAGATCCACACCGTGATCGGTGCCGGTGCGACATCGGGTGGGGCTATGGACGCCTCCAACCTCCTGAAGCCCGCGCTCTCCTCGGGTGCGATCCGTTGCATCGGCTCGACCACCTACAAGGAATACCGCCAGTTCTTCGAAAAGGACCGCGCACTGGTGCGCCGGTTCCAGAAGATAGATGTCAACGAGCCGTCCATCGACGACGCGATCGACATCATGAAGGGTCTCAAGCCCTATTTCGAAGAGTTCCACCATCTCCGTTACACGAACGACGCCATCAAGGCGGCGGTCGAGCTCTCGGCGCGCTACATCACCGACCGCAAGCTGCCCGACAAGGCCATCGACGTGATCGACGAAACCGGTGCGGCACAGATGCTGCTGCCGATCTCGAAGCGTCGCAAGCTGATTACCGAAAAGGAGATCGAGGTCACGATCGCGACCATGGCGCGGATACCGCCAAAGACTGTTTCGCGGGACGACGAAGCGGTGCTGGCCAATCTCCAGACGGAGCTTGCCGCCGTGGTCTACGGCCAGGAACTGGCGATGGAGGCCTTGGCGTCCGCGATCAAGCTGGCGCGTGCCGGCCTGCGCGAGCCCAACAAGCCGATCGGTTCCTACCTGTTCTCCGGCCCGACCGGCGTCGGCAAGACCGAAGCGGCAAAGCAGCTTGCTGGCTCTCTCGGTGTGGAATTGCTGCGCTTCGACATGTCGGAATATATGGAACGGCATACGGTTTCGCGCCTGATCGGTGCGCCTCCGGGCTATGTCGGCTTCGACCAGGGCGGACTTTTGACCGACCAGGTGGACCAGCATCCTTACTGCGTGCTTCTGCTCGATGAAATCGAGAAGGCGCATCCGGATATCTACAACATCCTGCTGCAGGTGATGGATAACGGCTCGCTGACCGACAACAACGGCAAGAAGATCGACTTCCGCAACGTGATCCTGATCATGACCACCAATGCCGGTGCGTCTGACGCGCAACGTGCGGCGATTGGCTTCGGCTCGACAAAGCGCGAAGGCGACGAAATCGAGGCGATCACCAAGCTGTTCACGCCGGAATTCCGCAATCGTCTCGACGCGATCATCCCGTTCTCGTCGCTGCCGATGTCGGTTGTCCACAAGGTGGTGCAGAAGTTCGTCATGCAGCTGGAAAGCCAGCTTGCCGAACGTCACGTTACCTTCGAACTCACCGAGGAAGCCACCAAATGGCTGTCCGAGAAGGGTTACGACGACAAGATGGGCGCGCGTCCTTTGGCCCGCGTGATCCAGGAGAACATCAAGAAGCCGCTCGCCGAGGAAATCCTTTTCGGCAAGCTCAAGAAGGGCGGCATCGTCCGCGTCTCGGTCGGCACCAAGCCTGACGGCAAGCAGGGCATCCTGCTCGAAAGCCTGCCGGATAACGTGCCGGTCAAGCCGAAGGACGAAGCGGAAGTCGCCGCCACGACCAAGGCACCGAAAAAGGCCAAGGTTGAGCCGGTCGTTGTGACCGCCTCCGCAGAGCCCGAGGACGAGGCACCCAAGCCGAAGAAGCGCGTGCCAAACGTGTCCAAGAAGGGCTAGTGAGGCGGACCTTGATTGAAACAGCTTCGGCAGCTATATTGCCGGAGTGATGGGCGAGGCGGTAACCCCGCCCATCGTTTTACTTACGCTTTTGTGAAATTAACCCGGACGGCCATTGACCAGCCCGTCCGGGTTTTCCTCACTGTAAGCGTGACGCTAAATGGTTTGCACCACATAGATCACCTCCGCGTTCGAAGGCGAGGCACTCGCCTGATGTCGATGTGGCCTATCCCCATCGATGCGCCGCTGGCCCCGACGCTTTCTGCTTCCGCCCCCGAATTCTCGACGAATAGCATTGCAACTCCATCTTCGGTAGCAATTTTTGTGACCGTGGTTGCACGTGGTGGCATCTTTGAAAGGGGCTACCTTTTGGCTGGCGATCCGCCAAAAACCCCTGTATCAATTTCTGGCCGAAAGGCGCCAGGCAACCGGAGGGCGGGACGGGGATGCGGATTTTCTCCTATGTATTCAACTACAAGGCCGTTCCCTATGCCGAGATTCGGGCGTTCTGTGTACACCTGCTGACAGCGTCCGGTTCGTTTCTCGCTTTTCTCGGTGTTGTCGCCGCGGCAGAGCATCGCTTCGTCGATATGTTCTGGTGGCTGGGCCTGGCGCTGGTGGTCGATGGCATCGATGGCCCGATTGCGCGCAAGGTGCGCGTCAAGGAAGTGCTGCCCAACTGGTCGGGCGATACACTCGACAACATCATCGATTACGTGACCTACGTGCTGCTGCCGGCATTCGCGCTCTACCAGAGCGGCATGATCGGCGAGCCGTGGTCCTTCGTCGCGGCCGGGATCATCGTCGTGTCCTCGGCGATCTACTATGCCGATATGGGCATGAAGACGGATGAGTATTTCTTCTCGGGCTTCCCCGTCGTGTGGAACATGGTGGTGTTCACGCTCTTCGTCATCAAGCCGAGCGAGAACGTCGCATTCGTCATCGTCGTCGTCTCGGCGATACTGTCCTTCTTCCCGATCTGGTTCCTGCATCCCGTTCGCGTCAAACGGCTGAGGCTGGTCAATCTCGCCGTCTTCGCAGTCTGGGCCGTTCTGTCCGGCATCGCCCTGCTCAAGCATTTCAATTCGCCGGACTGGGTCGTCTGGGGCGTGGTGGCGACGGGGCTCTATATGTACTGCATCGGCTTTGTGCTGCAGATCTTCCCAAATCTCGGACGGAGTGAGTGACATGAAGAGCAGGGCTATTCTGATCCGCAGCTATGGCGGCCCCGAAGTGCTGGAGTTGGCCGAGATCGACGTGCCGCTTCCCGGCGCGGGTGAAGTGCAGATCCATCACACCGCGATCGGTCTCAATTTCGCCGATACCTACTATCGGACCGGTCTCTACAAGCCGGCCGGAGGCCTGCCCTTCGTCGCGGGCAGCGAAGGTGCGGGCACCGTGGTTGCGGTGGGCGAGGGGGTGGACGACTTCCGCATCGGCGACCGTGTCGCCTATCCCAACAACGACGGAGCCTATTGCGACTATCGCAATATCCGTGCGAGCGCCTTGGTGGCGCTGCCCGACGACATTCCGTTCGAGGTCGCCGCAGCGATGATGACCAAGGGCATGACGGTGGAGTTCCTGCTCAACCGCACCTACCAGGTGGGGCCGGAGACGGTTCTGCTCTGGCACGCGGCCGCCGGCGGTGTCGGCCTTATCGCCTGCCAATGGGCAAAGGCACTCGGCGCAACCGTGATCGGGACGGCCGGCAGCGCCGACAAGGTCAAGCTGGCGCTGGAGCATGGCTGCGACCACGTGATCAATTATCGTGAGGAGGATTTTGCCGCACGCGTCAAGGAACTGACGGCTGGCAAAGGTGTGGACGTGGTCTACGACTCGGTCGGCAAGGATACGTTCCCGATGTCGCTGGATTGCCTCAAGCCGCGCGGGCTCTGGGTCACGTTTGGCAATGCATCGGGTCCGGTCGAGCCGTTGGCACCATTGGTTCTTCTTCAGAAGGGTTCGCTCTTCATGACGCGGCCGACACTCGGCCACTATATCGCGACGCGGCAGGAGCTTAACAAATGTGCAGAGGCTCTTTTTGCTATTGTGCGAGGCAACAAAGTGGTTATCAATGTCAATCAGACCTACCCTTTGGCTGACGCCGCAAGAGCGCATGCCGATCTGGAGGCAAGAAGAACGAGCGGAACAACATTGCTGATACCCTAATAAAAACAAAGGGATCAGGTAAGACTGGGGAAATCGGTGACGGAGAATGCTGCGGGCGACGTAAGCCCGCTCCTTGAGGTGCGAAATATCACCAAGCTCTTCGGGTCGTTCGCGGCCTGCAGCGGGATCGACCTCAAGATCGCGCCCGGTGAGATTCATGCATTGCTCGGGGAGAACGGCGCCGGCAAATCCACCCTGGTGAAGATGCTGTTCGGCGTTCTGGCGCCGAGTTCCGGCGAGATTATCTGGAATGGCGCGCCTGTGACGATCGGCAGCCCCGGCGAAGCGCGCAAGACCGGCATCGGCATGGTGTTCCAGCATTTCTCGCTGTTCGAGGCCTTGACCGTCGCCGAGAATATCGCGCTCTCGCTTGACGCGAATATCCCGCTTTCAAAGATCGCACAGGAAGCGGAGCAACTATCCAAAGCCTATGGGTTGCCGCTTGATCCCAATTCACATGTGGCCGATCTCTCGGTCGGCGAACGCCAGCGCATCGAGATCGTCCGCGCGCTGCTGCAGAACCCGAAACTCATCATCCTTGACGAGCCGACCTCGGTGCTGACGCCGCAGGAGGCCGACAAGCTGTTCGAAACATTGATGAAGCTGAAGGCCGAGGGGCGCTCGGTGCTCTATATCAGCCACCGGCTCGAGGAGGTTCAGCGCATCTGCGACAAGGCAACCGTGCTGCGCCACGGCAAGGTCACTGGCGCCTGCGACCCCCGGCAGGAGACGCCGGCATCGCTGGCGCGCATGATGGTGGGTTCGAACGTTGCCGAGGTCGAGAAGACCGTTTCGGATGCCAGCGGCCCGATCGGGTTGGAAATGAGGTCGCTCAGTGCACCTGGTCGTTCGCCTTTTGCTGTCGCCCTCAAGAATGTGTCGCTGGATGTCCATGCCGGCGAGGTTCTGGCGATCGCCGGTGTCGCGGGCAACGGACAGGGGGAGCTTTTCGACGTGCTCTCCGGAGAATATACCGTGCCCGACAACGACGCCGTGAAGATCCGTGGCAATTCGGTCGGCCGGACCGGCATCTCGGCGCGCCGGCTGCTCGGTGCGGCTTTCGTGCCCGAGGAGCGCCATGGCCACGGTGCCGTCACCGCCATGAGCCTGTCGGACAATATGGTCCTGTCGCGCAATGCGTCGGACCGGAAGGCCTTCCTCGCCGGCGGCGCGCTCAAGATCATCCGCTCATCGACGATCAAGGCGGCCACGAAGCGCATCTGCGAGACGATGGACGTGCGCAAGAGCGGCGAGGACCCGGCGGCGGGCTCGCTATCGGGCGGCAATCTGCAGAAATTCATCGTCGGCCGCGAACTCGACAGGCAACCTGGTGTGATGGTGGTCAACCAGCCGACCTGGGGCGTGGATGCCGGTGCAGCAAGCCGCATCCGCCAGGCGTTGGTCGACCTGGCGAAAGCCGGTTCGGCGGTGCTGGTGATCAGCCAGGATCTCGACGAGATTTTCGAGGTCGCAACCCATGTCGCGGTCATCCATGACGGCAAGCTTTCGGCGGTGTATCCCGCAGCCGAGATGGACCGCGAGAAAATCGGCCTGCTGATGGGCGGCATGGATGCGCACCGGGAGCCGGTCAATGCACATTGAACTGGAAAAGCGCCCGAATGCGTCGAAGCTCTTCACGTTTCTCTCGCCGTTCATCGCGCTGCTGCTGACGCTGATCTGCGGCTTCATCCTGTTTGCCGCACTCGGCAAGGATCCCTGGCAGGCGCTCTATCTGTTCTTCATCGATCCGCTGCGTGAGGAATGGTCGCTGCATGAACTGGCGATCAAGGCAGGGCCGCTGATCCTGATCGGCGTCGGGCTTTCCGTCTGTTATCGCGCCGGCAACTGGAATATCGGCGCCGAGGGGCAGTTCATTTTCGGCGGCATTTTCGGCTCGGCCATCCCGGTACTTTTCCACACATGGACAGGCCCGTGGCTGCTGCCGTTGATGATGCTGATGGGCATGGTTGGCGGTGCATTTTATGCCGCTATCCCGGCACTGCTCAAGACGAAATTCAACACCAACGAAATCCTGACCAGCCTGATGCTGGTCTATGTCGCACAGCTCTTTCTCGACTGGCTGGTGCGCGGGCCGTGGCGCAATCCCGAGGGCAACAATTTTCCCGAGACGCGGATGTTCGATCCGTCCGGCGTGCTGCCCGCGATATGGGAAAGTTCCGGGCGCGCGCATTGGGGCTTTGTCTTCGCCATCGTCGCCGCCGTGCTCCTGTGGTTCATGATGGAATTCACACTGCGCGGCTATCAGGTCAAGGTGCTCGGCCAATCTTCGCGGGCAGGGCGGTTTGCCGGCTTCTCGGCCTCGGGCATGGTGTGGTTCTCGTTCCTGCTCTCCGGTGCGCTTGCCGGATTGGCCGGGATCGCCGAGGTCTCGGGCGCGATGGGTCAGCTCCGGCCGTCGATATCGCCGGGCTACGGCTTCACCGCGATCATCGTTGCCTTCCTCGGCCGGCTCAGCCCGATCGGCATCATTGTTTCCGGACTTATTCTGGCGCTCACCTATCTCGGTGGCGAGGCGGCACAGCTGTCGCTCGGCGTATCGGAAAAGGTCACGCGGCTGTTCCAGGGCCTGCTGCTGTTCTTCGTCCTCTCATGCGATACGCTGATCATGTACAAGATCCGGTTTAACTGGACGCGGCTGACGGGAGCCCGGCCATGACCGTTTTCGAATCGATCCTGATCACCATCATCACCGCATCGACACCGCTGCTCCTCGCCTCCATCGGTGAATTGGTGACGGAGCGCGCCGGCGTGCTCAATCTCGGCGTCGAAGGCATGATGGTGATGGGCGCCGTCGTTGCCTTTGCCGTGACGCAGATGAGTGGTTCGCCCTATATCGGGGTGCTCGGGGGCATCGGCGCCGGCATGCTGATGTCGCTGCTGTTTGGTTTTCTCACGCTGACGTTGGTCGCCAACCAGGTCGCGACGGGTCTTGCGCTGACCATCCTGGGGCTTGGACTGTCGGGCATGGTCGGCGAGCCGTTCGTCGGCGTCCAGGGCATCAAACTGCCGGCGTTGCTGCCGACCTGGCTCAGCGATATTCCCTATGTGGGGCGCGTCATCCTGGGACAGGACTTGATCTTCTATACTTCAATTGCGCTGGTCTTCGGCGTCAGTTGGTTTCTGTTCCGCACCCGGTCGGGCCTCGTGCTCCGCTCTGTCGGTGACAATCACGCCTCGGCGCATGCGCTGGGCTTGAACGTCATCGGCATCCGCTATCTCGCCGTGATGTTCGGCGGCGCCTGCGCAGGTCTCGCCGGCGCGCATCTCTCCCTCGTCTATACGCCGCAATGGGTGGAGAACATGACGGCGGGACGTGGCTGGATCGCGCTCGCACTGGTGGTCTTTGCCTCATGGCGGCCCTGGCGGCTGCTGATCGGCGGTTATCTCTTCGGTGCTGTCTCCATCGGGCAGCTCCATGCGCAGGCCTTTGGAATTGCCGTTCCGGCTCAGTTCCTCTCGGCTTTGCCTTATGTGGCGACAGTCCTCGTGCTGATCGTCATTTCGCAGAATCGGCGGCTCACGCTGATCAACACGCCCGCATCGCTCGGGAAGAGCTTCGTTCCCGACCGGTGAACCAACATGTAAGAGTACCAACCACAGGGGTTTAACAATGAAAAAAATGATCCTCGCACTCGCGGCGACCGCCGCCGTCCTGGGCTTTTCGGTCAGTGCGCAAGCCGCCGACAAGCTGAAAGTCTGCTTCCTCTATGTCGGCTCGAAGACCGATGGCGGCTGGACGCAGGCGCATGAAATCGGCCGTCAATTGCTCGAAAAGGAACTGGGTGACAAGATCGAGACGCAGTATCTCGAAAACGTGCCCGAGGGTCCGGATGCCGAGCGCGCCATCGAGCGTTTTGCCCGCTCGGGCTGCGGTCTGGTCTTCACGACCTCGTTCGGCTTCATGGACCAGACCGTCAAGGTCGCCGCGAAATTCCCGGATGTGAAGTTCGAGCACGCCACCGGCTACAAGACGGCGCCGAACCTGACCGCCTACAATTCGCGCTTCTATGAAGGCCGCTATATCCTCGGCCAGATCGCGGCGAAAATGTCGAAGACTGGCACGGCTGCCTATATCGCCTCGTTCCCGATCCCGGAAGTCGTGCAGGGCATCGACTCCTTCGTAATCGGCGCGCGTTCGATCAACCCCGAGTTCAAACTCAAGGTCATCTGGGTCAACACCTGGTTCGACGCCGGCAAGGAAGCTGACGCCGCCAAGGCTGCGATCGACCAGGGCGTCGATATCATCACGCAACATACCGACTCGACCGCCCCGATGCAGATCGCGGAGGAACGCAAGATCCACGCCTTCGGCCAGGCATCCGACATGATCAAGGCCGGCCCGAATGCGCAGCTGACGGCGATCGTCGACAACTGGGGCGCCTATTATGTCGAGCGCGTCAAGGCGGTCCTCGACGGCACGTGGAAGAGCCAGATGAGCTGGGATGGCCTGGCGCAGAACGTGCTCTACATGGCGCCCTACACCAACATGCCCGACGATGTGAAGAAGATGGCCGAGGAGACCGAAGCCAAGATCAAGTCGGGGGAACTGAAGCCCTTCACCGGCCCGATCAAGAAGCAGGACGGTTCCGAGTGGCTGGCGGCCGGTGTCAGCGCCGATGACGGCGTGCTCGGCGGCCTGAACTTCTTCGTCGAAGGCGTCGAAGGCGAATTGCCGAAGTAAGCGACCACGATATCAGAAGAAGCAAGGTCTAAATTGACCCCCGGGACTTGGACATCCAACCCCGGGGGTTTGCATGTCCAAGTACAGCCTGTCGTTCAAACAGATCAGTACGGCAGGGCGATCTCGTCCTTGACCGGCCCGATGACAACGCTCGTTTCTATGCCGAACACACCCGGCAGCTCGGACAGCACTGAGCGCAGGAAATTGTTGTAGGTATCCATGTCGGGCATGCGCATTTCGAGCACATAGTCATGAGCCCCCGTCACCAGATTGCACGTCGTCACCTCGGGCAGTCGACGAATGCGATCTTCGAAATCGGCAATCGTCGGACGATCGCGGCTCTGCAGCTTGATGAAGGCGAAGAGCTGGAGCCCATAGCCGCAGGCCTTCATGTCGACATCCAGCGTATAGCGGCGGATGATGCCTTCGTCTTCCAGCCGCCGGATGCGCCGGCGAACCGGAGTCGCCGACCGGTTCACCTGCTCGGCCACGCGCTCGACGCTTTGCCGCGCATCCTGGCTCAGAACTTGGAGGATTTTGGCGTCGGTTTTATCAAGTGTAGTCATTATCGACTAATAGCTTCATTATTTTGACCAAAACAAGTGGGATTCTTTCGCTCGCCTGCGCAGATGATGGTCAAAGAAATCCACAGCTGGGAGCGTGACGTGGCAAAGAATTTCCGACGCACACATATTGACGGTCATCCGCTGCATCCATCCACCCAGATGACGGCCTTCGGCTATGATCCCTCTCTGTCCGAAGGTGCCGTCAAGCCGCCGGTGTTCCTGACCTCGACCTTCGCTTTCGCCAGTGCCGAGGAAGGCGCTGATTTCTTCGACGTCGTCGCCGGCCGCAAGCCCGCACCCGAGGGCATGGGCGCCGGAGGCCTCGTCTATTCGCGCTTCAACCATCCGAACCTCGAAATCGTGGAAGACCGGCTGGCGATCTACGACCATGCGGAAAAGGCGCTGGTGACATCGTCGGGCATGGCGGCGATCAGCGCCGTCGCCCTTGCCTACCTGCGGCCGGGCGATGCGCTGGTGCACTCCACGCCGCTCTATGGCGGCACCGAGACGCTCTTTCGCAAGGTTTTCACCCAGTGGGGAATCAAGCCCATCCCCTTCGTCGATGGCACCGAGGACGAATCCCTGGTCTACATGCTTGAGAAGGCGGCGCGGCACGGACCGGTCAAGATGGTCTACCTCGAAACGCCCGCCAATCCGACCAACGCGACGATCGATCTTCAGCTCATCCGCAGCACGGTCGACAGCTGGTCGCGCGCCACCGGCCAGAAGCCGATCATCGTCTGCGACAACACGATGCTCGGGCCGGTCTTCCAGACCCCGCTCGATTTCGGCATCGATATCTGCGTCTACTCGCTGACCAAGTATGTCGGCGGCCATTCCGACCTGGTTGCGGGCGGTATCACCGGGTCGCGCGAACTGTTGGCGCCGGTGCGCCAGGCCCGATCGGCCTATGGTTTCCAGCTCGATCCGCATTCGTGCTGGATGCTGTCGCGATCGATGGAAACCCTGGCGCTGCGCATGGAGCGCGCTGCGGAGTCGGCGAAGAAGGTCGCAGATTGGCTGGCCGGCAATCCATTCATTCCCGCAAGCGTGCTTCACGTCGATCACGACCTGCCGGAGGCCGAAAAGGCGGTCCATGCACGCCAGTGCTCAGGCGCGGGCTCGACCTTTTCCTTCGTCATCCCCGACGACCGTGCTCTCGCCTTCCGCATTCTCAACAACCTCAGCATCTTCAAGCTGGCGGTTTCGCTCGGCGGCTCGGAATCGCTGGCCTGCCATCCGGCCTCGACAACCCATTCCGGCGTCCCGATCGAGGCACGTAGCCAGACAGGTGTCAACGAGGGGCTGATCCGGCTTTCGGTCGGTCTCGAGCACCCCGACGATCTGATCCACGATCTGGAACAGGCTTTCCGGCGCGCGGTGGCTGGGAATGGTTGATAGAGATGCTCAGGGCCGGCTTATGGCGGTTCGCCCAGTCGTCCATTCGACGGCGCGAACTTCGTCTAGAGATCAACGACTGCCGTGATCCAGACACATACGGCCATGATCCAAAGCACAGTGCTACCCAGGTACAGAGGGTTTGTTGCGACAATGCCGACAGTTTCCATGGCGCCCTCCGATTGCCGATGATTCGGATAGGCCATGATAGCGCCGTTGGGTCAATTAAACCAAAAAAGATTGCTGGGGACAGGGGCACTGTTGTGGGGATCGAGTTTCGTTGGGACGCGATACGGATTGAAGGCGCTCAATGGGTTTCCCAGTTGTGCCCGGCATGTGGTCTGAGTAGCGGGCCGGTAATAACACGCTCGCAAAAATCCTGCCTGCGGAGGGCTGGCCCTAAGAAAACTTACCGATGAGCCGGTCTTTTTTCCGACTGTATGCCAGTCATTCCGAGAATCTCACGCGTGACTTCCGCTCGGCCGTGTATATATAACGAAAATGTTGTGTATTTCGTTGAATGTCCGACTTTATTTGTGGAATTCTTTCACCCAGCAGCTATACTCTGCGAGCTTGGCGCGGGGGACACGTGATGAGGATTCAGGCGTATATTCTAGGCGCAGAACTTCTTATTATAATTTGGCTAGCGATAATCTACGCTGTCTCGTGGCTGGTAGGCTGATCGAGAGGTAAGCCGCCATGTTGCTTGCGTAAGGTCTTAGTTGTGGCAGCCGGTTACTTCTCGCACCAACTGCATGGCTTGGAAGGAATGATACGGCTTTCGCGCGGCGGAATAGGAGCGCTATGCCTTGGAGCGTTCGGCCGCGATCGCATTGCCGATTTTGTCATAAAATGAATTGCTTGCAACGACCTGCCGGCCGGTTCCATTCGGATGCCGGCCGGACGAAGGAAGAGTCGTGACGCTGCATCTGAGATGCAGCGTCACGGTTCTCGTTACATCAGCGTGTCCGATGAGGCTATCGATAGCGCCGTCAGGAATGCTGCGCTATCGGCATCATGGGCAACGGCAAAGCCGTTGACGGTTCCGTGGTTGTTGTACTCATCAAGCGCGCTGTGGATGTCCTTGCCCGCTTCTATCTCCAGATCGACATCCGCATCCGTGTTGATGCCGAGCTGCCAGGCGTTCGAGCTGGTCTTCACCGCATTGCCCAAAAGCGTATCGGGTCCGTCCAGCTTGCCGTTATTCCTGGTGCCGTCCGTCCAGTCCAGCCAGTCGACGGCTTCATCGATAAAGTGTCGGGCGGTGTCGTCCGAGCCGTCGCCTACGGCGTTCCCGGCCAGGAAGTTGAGCCAGGAGGCAACCACATCGCGTCCGATCATGTAACGGCCGTCCTGCTGTTGCTTTTGCGAGGCGTCGATCAGCGTCTGGGCGAGCTTGATCGAGATGAAGAGCGTGTCTTCGTCGCCATCCGTCAGGCCGTTTTTATTGTAGTCTCCGATCAGCAGGCCTTTCTTGTCGAGCACGCCGTCGCCGTTGCAATCGACCTTGTAGAGCAGTTCGCCATCGGCGAAGCCCGGCGTTCCGGCTTGCTTGGGTTCATCGCCGATGATTCCATTCCAGAATGTGGAGCCGAGATTGGACCAGAAACCGGGAGTCCGTACACCCGGCCCCTCATTGATCAGGCCGAAATAATGCGCATTGTCGGAATCCTGCACAGTGCCTTCGCTGTAACTTCCGACGGCGGTGCCGGTGTTCTTATGCTGGCCGGCCTCCCACGGCGCATCGTTGAAGTCGAACGTGATCGAAGCTCCGACGGCAAGGTTACCGATAGTATAGGCATTGTCTCCCAAGACGGCATCGCCGGTGAGACCGTCCAGATTGTACTTCGAGTCGGTGACCTTGACGTTCGTCAGGGTGACATTGCCTTCATTCTTGACGACGAAGCGGAAGTCGATGTCGGCGCCGAGTTCCGCTACCTCCGGGCCGGTCGGCACGTCGGCATCTTCAGGCGTGCCACCATTGACGATCACGAGTTTCTCGACATCGATATCGGCATTCTGGTCGACCGGCACGACGGCGTCGTCGTTGTCGGTGGGACCTTCCTGGGTGGTGACCGTGGCGATGTTGTCGATGTCGCTGTCGCCGCCGCCATTGCTGTCAAGCTCGGCCTGGGTGACGGTGTGGGTGGCATTGTAGGTCCAGGTCTCGCCGACATCGAGCTTGTTGTCGGCATCGGTGTCGCCACTGGCATAGAGGACGCTGCCGGCATCGGCATTGTTGTCAGTGACCAGAATGCTGGTCAGGGTGACATTGCCGGTGTTCCGGACGGTGATGGTGTAATCGAGCTCCTCGCCGGCGGTGTCGGCGATCTGGCCGGCCGTGGCGGTCTTGATCAGTTCGATGCCGGCATTCTGGTCGAGGGGCACGACGGCGTCGTCGTCGTCGGTGGGGCCTTCCTGGGTGGTGACCGTGGCGATGTTGTCGATGTCGTTGTCGCCGCCGCCATTGTTGTCGAGTTCGGCCTGGGTGACGGTGTGGGTGGCATTGTAGGTCCAGGTCTCGCCGACATCGAGCTTGTTGTCGGCATCGGTGTCGCCGCTGGCATAGAGGACGCTGCCGGCATCGGCATTGTTGTCAGTGACCAGAATGTTGGTCAGGGTGACATTGCCGGTGTTCCGGACGGTGATGGTGTAATCGAGCTCCTCGCCGGCGGTGTCGGCGATCTGGCCGGCCGTGGCGGTCTTGATCAGTTCGATGCCGGCATTCTGGTCGAGGGGCACGACGGCGTCGTCGTCGTCGGTGGGGCCTTCCTGGGTGGTGACCGTGGCGATGTTGTCGATGTCGTTGTCGCCGCCGCCATTGTTGTCGAGTTCGGCCTGGGTGACGGTGTGGGTGGCATTGTAGGTCCAGGTCTCGCCGACATCGAGCTTGTTGTCGGCATCGGTGTCGCCGCTGGCATAGAGGACGCTGCCGGCATCGGCATTGTTGTCAGTGACCAGAATGTTGGTCAGGGTGACATTGCCGGTGTTCCGGACGGTGATGGTGTAATCGAGCTCCTCGCCGGCGGTGTCGGCGATCTGGCCGGCCGTGGCGGTCTTGATCAGTTCGATGCCGGCATTCTGGTCGAGGGGCACGACGGCGTCGTCGTCGTCGGTGGGGCCTTCCTGGGTGGTGACCGTGGCGATGTTGTCGATGTCGTTGTCGCCGCCGCCATTGTTGTCGAGTTCGGCCTGGGTGACGGTGTGGGTGGCATTGTAGGTCCAGGTCTCGCCGACATCGAGCTTGTTGTCGGCATCGGTGTCGCCGCTGGCATAGAGGACGCTGCCGGCATCGGCATTGTTGTCAGTGACCAGAATGTTGGTCAGGGTGACATTGCCGGTGTTCCGGACGGTGATGGTGTAATCGAGCTCCTCGCCGGCGGTGTCGGCGATCTGGCCGGCCGTGGCGGTCTTGATCAGTTCGATGCCGGCATTCTGGTCGAGGGGCACGACGGCGTCGTCGTCGTCGGTGGGGCCTTCCTGGGTGGTGACCGTGGCGATGTTGTCGATGTCGCTGTCGCCGCCGCCATTGTTGTCGAGTTCGGCCTGGGTGACGGTGTGGGTGGCATTGTAGGTCCAGGTCTCGCCGACATCGAGCTTGTTGTCGGCATCGGTGTCGCCGCTGGCATAGAGGACGCTGCCGGCATCGGCATTGTTGTCAGTGACCAGAATGCTGGTCAGGGTGACATTGCCGGTGTTCCGGACGGTGATGGTGTAATCGAGCTCCTCGCCGGCGGTGTCGGCGATCTGGCCGGCCGTGGCGGTCTTGATCAGTTCGATGCCGGCATTCTGGTCGAGGGGCACGACGGCGTCGTCGTCGTCGGTGGGGCCTTCCTGGGTGGTGACCGTGGCGATGTTGTCGATGTCGTTGTCGCCGCCGCCATTGTTGTCGAGTTCGGCCTGGGTGACGGTGTGGGTGGCATTGTAGGTCCAGGTCTCGCCGACATCGAGCTTGTTGTCGGCATCGGTGTCGCCGCTGGCATAGAGGACGCTGCCGGCATCGGCATTGTTGTCAGTGACCAGAATGTTGGTCAGGGTGACATTGCCGGTGTTCCGGACGGTGATGGTGTAATCGAGCTCCTCGCCGGCGGTGTCGGCGATCTGGCCGGCCGTGGCGGTCTTGATCAGTTCGATGCCGGCATTCTGGTCGAGGGGCACGACGGCGTCGTCGTCGTCGGTGGGGCCTTCCTGGGTGGTGACCGTGGCGATGTTGTCGATGTCGCTGTCGCCGCCGCCATTGCTGTCAAGCTCGGCCTGGGTGACGGTGTGGGTGGCATTGTAGGTCCAGGTCTCGCCGACATCGAGCTTGTTGTCGGCATCGGTGTCGCCGCTGGCATAGAGGACGCTGCCGGCATCGGCATTGTTGTCAGTGACCAGAATGTTGGTCAGGGTGACATTGCCGGTGTTCCGGACGGTGATGGTGTAATCGAGCTCCTCGCCGGCGGTGTCGGCGATCTGGCCGGCCGTGGCGGTCTTGATCAGTTCGATGCCGGGACGCGGCACGAAGTTGCCGATTGGATCGACCACGGCAGTTTGGCCTATGGTCGTGACGGTGACCGTTTCGAAGGCCCCGGTGGTCTGGGTCGATCCCGCGGGCACCTCTTCATCGATCTGGTACGTTCCCAGCGGAACGCCAAAGAAGGTGTAGTTGCCGTTCGCATCCGTGACCGTCGATCGTTCTCCCGCGTCGCGCACACCATCCTTGTCCGTGTCGATGAAGATGGTGACGCCGCCCATACCGGGCTCGCCGGCATCCTTGATGCCATCGCCGTCGAGGTCTTCAAACTTCGTTCCCGTCAGGCTGCCGGCCGACTGGAGATTCCATTCTTCAAAGCCACCCTGTGAAACATAGTCGCCGCCCTTGAACCCCATCCCGACCTGGAGATACATATAGGTCGTGGCAGGATCGGCGCCTGCGAAACTGGAAACCGGAACCAGTACGGCGTAGTCATCGGTGCCGCTGCCGGTGGAAACCTCGCTCAGCAGCAGCGTCTTGTCGCCGCCGGCGTCCATGTCATATGCGACCGTCTGGGCCTCCAGTACGGCCAGCTTCTGGATGGTTCCGTCGGTCGAGGAGTAAATCTTGAACGTATCGAGCGAAATCTGCCCTCCGGGATTGCTGTTGCTTTCATTCAGATCGACGCGGAACTCGTAATATTCAACACCATTGACGATGGTGACCGGAACCGTGGACAGCAAAACCGTGTGCGTCTTACTTTGGTCTATGTCCTCGTTGGACGGGTCCAACGGCTGTGTATCATCCGAGTTGAAACCTGTTTCGTTGCCGTCGTTATCGCTGATGGCAAGGATTGTATTGTAGTTGCCCGTCCCAGATCCGACATTTGCGGAATCGACAAATATTGCGCCGTTGATTGTCGTGGACGCGCCAGCTGCGGTAAGATTGATGTCGACCATTATATCCTCCCATGAGGTTGTTGAGTCCGTGGGCTTTTTGCGCACAGACGTTGTCTGCTGAGAGCGTTTCCGCTCCCATCGTTGTTAAAGCTATGCTGGGATTCACTGGCCCGAATTCATCGGAAACGACGGGCATCTGCCCTACGGACGCCGGTTTCGGCTCCCTCGGGAATTGCGTCCCCGTTCAAACAGACCACTTCTCCTCCCAGAGCATGATCGAACAACTTCGCCGTTTGAGAACGGTCGTGTGTATTTCCGTGTTTTCAGGAAACAGAAAGCCATCCGGCCATAGACGTATCAGTCCGGCCAGTCGTAAGGCGCTAGAAATGTTTCCTAATTCCCATGCGAAGCAACTTGAGATGAGCGCAGGGATAACTCAGCCTCAGTGTGGCGTTTCTACGTTACTCTCGTAAATTGCTTCATGCGGTGCCACGCAACTACACTCCACTCCCATATGGCAAGAACATAAGACAATACTCCGATTTTTATTTGAATCAATAGATAATGTTAAGGTTTTGTTTACCAAAAGATTTCGCGGTTTCTCGATCGTTTTATTGCGATCACTTATTTTTACTACTCTGCCTTGGAAGATGGATAACAATCTAAGATTGAATCTCGCAGTCTATTCAGATGGCCGAGCACAGCTAGATTGATCGTATGCTTTCCATTATTTATAGATTGTGCGTCTCCGCATCGTTTTGTTTTATCAAGACGGTAAAAACTTTATTTTGCTTGGACGAATTAAGATTAAGCAAGTTGGCTTCTCGCCACCCAAGCGAGAATATTTGCGGATCGGATGAGATAGCGGTTTCCTTGAAGTTAAATGCCTGTTCCAAACTTGACGCGCGATCCACTCCCTGGGGCCGCCGCTATACACCTCATCTCTCGCGTCTTACACGCCCATATGAAGGCACTGCACGCCGGTTTGGGACGGCCATGGTGTGAAGTATCCCGCGCTTCTCAAATCGATTTGACATCAACTGAGTGACGCTGAATGATCGGAACCCGGTGGTTGACGAGCGACGACACAACGGGGGTAGGGATGGAGACGGCCGTTCAACTGCTGACGAACTTCGCGAAACGGCCAGCAACCATTCGTATTGCCAAGTGGGCAGCAATAGTCCTCATTGTTCTAGAGGCGATCATTCTGGTCGGGAACCGATGGGTGCTTATCTCGGAGTGGAGAACGAGCGGCCAAGACGGTAACGTCGTTCTGAAAACATGGGTTCCAGTCGGGTCGCCCTACGAACAACTGCACTGCAAATATTTCACAGGTCGAAGCGTGCAAGTGGTGACGGGCAGCACGAAATACGGTGGAAGCATACCCATCCAATGTCCTTTCATCTTCACGCCTCGCTGATCGCCGCAACAGGCGTTGCCGTAAGCTTGCGCCCTAGCTCCGGCAATCTGGTCAATCGTCTTCGGATAGGCGGCGGCGACCCATGCGCCGTCGCGCATGACGTAACCGTGGCGGCTTGCAGCGGATGATTTTTGGGCGTTTGCAAAACAGGGCATTTCAGCGATTTTACCGCTTTCGCGCCATGCCCTCCAGCTCGCGCTTGAGGCTTTATACTGCCCCAAACCGTCGAGGCCGCCTATCTGGAAACCCGAAGGATGGCCGTCGCCGTTGGCATCGTCGTCTGTATGAAAACGAGCCGACTTGGGCATCGAAGTCGCCATCGAACTAGGGCCAAAAAGCCGTCGGCACCGAAGTCGCCCCAAAATGGCCCCGCGTCAGGCTCGAAGACGCCTCATTTGGCAGCACGGCACAAACAATTGGCAGAGGCGAGCAATCAGCAGCTCAACGCGCCTGCTATATCTGATGAAGCGGCGCCAATGCCGCCGTGCAAGTAGGGCCGTCACCGCCAACAGCAGGGTCCTGAAGCTTGGGCGTCGTCGCGATTGTGTATCGCTTCCGAAGACGCTCTATGGCCAGCTCGCAAAGCGCAGGCTGACGAATTAAAAAACCGGAGCGATCAGGAGAAGCATCCGAATGGCAAATATCACGCTCGATCCAAACTTTTGGATCAACCACGACAAACTTGATTTTTCGTATTTGCTTTACGCCGACAGCGACAGTCGGGGATCGTCCAGCTTCCGGACGCACTACGACAACAAATATGAGTATTTCGTCGGCAGCGGCTTTCACTACGACCAATATGGCACGCCTGATGGCGGCACCGTCACGAGCTATTCGGCGTATATAAGCGGGACGAGGGCGGTCATCATGACGGGCGTAGCTATCCCGGTGACCGCGTTATACCAAGCGGCAAGCACCTACTCGACCGCCGACGACTTCGCCCTCATGGCCAGCGTCTTGGACGGCGCGGATACCTTTTCCGGCGGCAAGGGCTCCGACAGGTTCAACACCTACGGCGGCCGCGACAGGCTCTACGGCGGTGGCGGCGCAGACTGGCTCGACGGCGGGTCGGGTAACGATACCTTCGTCTTCGGATCAGTGAAGGACAGCACCAGCAAGTCCGGCGATCACATTGATCTCTCGTCCATCGACGCCAACACCCACAGGGACGGTAATCAGGCTTTCAAGTTCATCGGCGACCACGACTTCACTGGCCATGCGGGCGAGCTTCGGGTCGATCACAAGCGCGGCGACACCCACTTGTATGCCGATGTGGACGGCAACGGTAAGGCGGATATGGCGATCCACGTTGACGACCTGTTCGCCTTCGCAAAGAGCGATTTCAACCTTTAGTCGAATACACGCAAGCCTGCACGCGATGATGAGCGATATCGCGTGGGTCCGCACGCCCACGCCGGTGTTCCAGCGAAGAGGAAGCCTGTCGCAAGATTAGCGGCCTGATGGGCCAACCAAACTCATCGACCGTGTTTGTGATGTCTTCCGAAATTTCTTCCACATAGCGCTCATAGCGGCTCAATTTTGCCTCTACGCTCGTCGCCTCGGTCATCGCCGTCCCCTGCCGAATCGTTATCCTATAGCCTGTCGCAAACAAACACCGCAACCTCTCGTTTAGCAAGCGCGACGGCTTCGCAGACTGGCGCGGCCTTCCTGAATTGAAGGTGGGGATGGGTGACGGGGGAGGGTCGCAAGCAGGAAGGGTCTGGCGTGGGGACCGTCGCTGGTCAGTTGTACAATATTGTTGTGCAAAACTGATTGGAAAGTGCCGGATTTCAGTGTCTCCGACCCGGTGCCGATGTCAGCCGTTCGGCCCGCTCCAGTTCCTCAAGCCAGTCGATCTCTTCCGACCCATGGACGACCAGACTTGTCCTCTCGGCATTGCCGATGCCGAGCATCACGCAGAGCTTGGTGAAGTCGCCGAGGGCCGATTTCGCGACGAACGTGAAGGGATTGCGCCGCCTGACACCCTTTTCGTCGGTGATCACCATGCCTTCGTCAAGCAGGGCGGCGCGCGATGTCCTATAGCTGAACCACGCATCGACGGCCATTTCGAGCAAGTGCTCGTGACTGGCGACGCCCCAGAAGCGGCGCGGAATGGCAATGTAAAGCTTGCTCCACAACCGCTGTTCCTCATCGCCGAAATGGTCTGGCGGAGTGAGATTGAGATATTCGGTTTCGTCGTCGAGTTCGACCACCGGGTCCGGCTTCACGTCACGCCGTCCTTCAAGCTTCTTGTCCTTCGCGGGCCTTAGATTGTGTCCGCCTGATCCACGTCCGCCCATGATGATCTCCTCTTTGCTGCCATAGGATACGCCGCATGAAAACTTGTGTCACCGCCCGGTGACATCTGCTATCTTGAGCCCGTCACTCGACCTGCCCGCGCTTCGTGACCGCGCTTTGATTTTCTGGACCCCGGCAGGCCCTTGGAGGCTCGCCATGCAGTCCGATTTCCGTCTCGATCAGATCGAACGCAGCCTCGATGATGTCCGTGGCATGTTGATCGGTCTCGCCCGCAAGCGCGATGGCCACAAGCCGCCTGTTCGCACGACCTTGATCCGGGCTATTGCCGCCAAGGCCTTGGCCGAGGTCCACAAGATTTCCATCGACGAGGTTGTCAAACGCTCCTTCCGCGACGACGCCACCCTGCGCCTTGCCGTCGCCGACATCGGTCAATGGCATGCGAAGGCGACGACCTCTCCGGCTGCGACCAGCGTGCCGGGATGGGCATCCGAATTGGCCAACGTCGATGTCTATACCGGCATGATGCCGAGCTTGGCCGCGTCCTCGGTCTACACCAGATTGGCGGCGCTCGGTCTCAGCCTGACCCGTGGTGCGGCGGCTGGCATCAGGCTGCCTTATCCGGTCCAACCCGGCACGGTGCCGTCGCCGTGGATCGGCGAGGGTCAGCCGGTTCCGGTGGTTGGCTTCAACATCACGGGCGGCATGATCATCCCGTATAAGACTGCCGTGATGGCCACATACACGTCCGAGTTGGCGACCCGCTCGGTCAGCAATTTCGAGGCCGTGCTCAAGCAACTGCTCGACCAACAGACATCAATCGCGCTCGACCAGACACTGCTTGACGACCAGCCTATGACCGCCACCGTCCGTCCTCCGGGCCTGCTCTATGGCGTCACCGCGACCGCTGCCTCGGCCGCGACCACGGCAGCCGACGCGGCGCGTGAGGATATCGTCAAGCTGCTCGCCGCCTTCGATCCCGAGGCGACCTTGCCGGTGGCGATCATGGGCACGGCGCAGGCGACCAATTTCGACCTGCTCTATCCGCAAGCCAGCTTGCCGGTGCTGACCACGCCGGTCTTGCCGACCGGCCGGGTCGTGATGGTGGACGCGGCCGATTTTGCCAGCTTCACCGCGTCCGATGGATCGATCGATGTCAGCCAATCGGCGACGATCGAGCTGCGCGACGACCCGACATCGAGCAACATCATGACCGGCACGCCAGTGACCAGCTTGTGGGAACAGGACATGCGCGCCATCCGGCTGCTCGAAACCTTGTCGTTCGCCATGAGACGGCCGGGCAGGGTGCAGTTCATCGACTCCGTGGCGTGGTGAGCCATGCTGTATCCGTTCGCGCCCTCGAAATGGCAGACCGGCCGGTGGTCGATATGCCTCGAATTCCGCCGCCGACCGGGCAGGCGGAATATTATCCTCTTGTCGGAATGGAGATCAAAATGCCGACTTCCGAAACCAAGCCTTCCCCCCTGCCGAGGGAACTGGTCCTCGCCAATGTGTCGATCGGAGACGCGTTGACCGCGCTCGCCGACAGGCTGACTGACCTCGCCAGTCAGATGACGACCGTCCGCGACTTGAGTTGCGATCTGGATGTCCATGGCGATCGTGCATCCCTGCAATTCCGCGCGACGAAGTAACGGCCATGAGCAAGAAAGCACCATGGTTCGCCAAGACCCCGCCCGTCGAGCGCCCGCTGACCGAGCGCGAGATCATGCGGCAGCTCGGCCCGATGCCGCCCGTCGTCGATGACCGGGCCAAGGCGAAGGCCAAGGCCGAGGCAGAGCATCGCCGCATCCTTGAACGGCCGGAGATCAGGCTGGAGATGGCCGATGCGGTCCATGACGGGTTTCTTGCCCTGCCGCGCGACAAGGAACTGGCGATGATCGCCGCCGAAAGTCTGGTCGAGGAACTGATCGCCAGATTCCTCAAGCGGCTTGGCAAGGCGAGCTTCCGGTGGGCGTGGGCCATTGGTCTTGAGCGCTACGATCGTGAGATCGCCGAGCGCGCCAAGGAAGCCGCCGAGGACGAAGCAGTGCGGGTCAGGGTTGCCGAGCGTGCCGCCAAGCAGGCCAAGCCGGAACCTAGTGCCAACTTGGCACAAGGTACGGGCAAGATCGATCTCAACGGCTGGTCACCCGACGCACACATGCAATGAGATCGCCGCCACGCTTCGCCAGACAGGCGCAGGGCGCGACCGAGGCTCGGGGCGGATGCTTGAACCGTCTCGGGCCTCATACGCGTCTGGGAGGCTCTATGAGTAAATGGTGAAATACGATCGCCACTATCGGAAGTAGCGAAGGGTGGGCATTGCCCACATCTCGCTACCGCAAATAGTCAAGGGTGGAAAGTTTCCACCCTTCGCTATCTTCCAGCGCGAAATTTCATAGAACAACTTCCCGCCGATTCGGCGGAATGTCACCTTGCCGCACTCGGCCGCGCGGTCCACGCATGCCGCCTCGGCAGCTCCGGCTTGCCGATCGTCTCGGTCGCCAGCGCATCGAGCTTCGCCCTGATCTCCGGTGGGCAGATCACGCCGTCACGTCGATAATGATTGAGCTGGTCACGGGTGATGCCGACCGCCTCGGCGATCTTTTCGAACGGCATGTAATTGGCACGCAAGATGCGGATCGAGACGAACACCGATCTCATTTCGCCACCATGTCACGCGACCGATAGAGCTTTTCCACCGCAAGGTATGTCTCGGCCGAGGGCTTGCTCATTTCGCCATTCTCGGCGCGCCAGAGCGTTTGCCGGGACACATGGGTCAGCCGCGCCATCTCGCTGATACCGAGGCCACCGGCACGGAGTCCGATGACCATCGATGTCAGGCGTTGCTCGGCAGATGGTTCGCGCATGGCGGGATGATAGACCCGAGCATTACCGCGCGCAAATCGGGCTGCGCGGTAAAACGCGCGGTAATTTGATTCGCGCGCCAGAATGGCTTCTCGACTAAATCCGCAAGCAATTGATTTTCTTGGTGTTTTTGGTGAGAGCGATGGGATTCGAACCCATGACCTACTGATTAAAAGTCAGTTGCTCTACCGGCTGAGCTACGCTCTCCCAAGCGGGGCGAACGCGCGGCGCGGCCCCCGGAAGTGTCGCGATACATAGTGTATCGGGCTTTTGCCGGTCAACCCTGAAAACGCGTGGCGAACCGGGAAAATGCGGCAAAACCGCCGCTCAACAAAAGGTGACTGGCGCGGCCACCCGGCCTTGATTAAACAAAGCGGCGAAATTCAGGGCGAATGGAGAATGGGTTGGCCGTAGCCGAAGTGTCATATCTGAGTGCGCTCGGCGCCGGCGCGCTGTCGTTCTTGTCCCCTTGCGTCCTTCCCCTGGTGCCGCCCTATCTCTGCTACATGGCGGGTGTTTCGGTCGAGGAGTTCCGCCATCCGCATCTGGCGGGCGGGCCGGGTGCGGCCTCGCGCAAGGCGGTGCTTTTCGCATCCCTGTTCTTCACGCTCGGCTTTGCCACCGTCTTCGTCGCGCTGGGCGCGTCCGCGACCTCGATCGGCATGATGCTGCGCACCCATCTCGATATCCTCGCCCAGGTCGGCGGCGTGATCATCATCCTGATGGGCCTGAACTTTCTCGGCCTGCTCAAGATCCCGTTCCTGTCGCGCGAGGCGCGTTTCCAGACGGGCGGCGAGCCTGCGACGCTGACCGGTGCCTATGTCATGGGCCTCGCCTTCGCTTTCGGCTGGACACCCTGCATCGGCCCGATCCTCGGCGCGATCCTGGCGGTCGCGGCGTCGCAGCAGACCGTGGGGCAGGGTGCTTCCCTGCTCGGCGTCTATTCGCTCGGCCTTGCCGTGCCCTTCTGGCTGGCCGCGGCCTTCTCCGGCCTGTTCATGGCATTCCTCGTCCGCTTTCGCCGCCATCTCGGGCTGATGGAGAAGATCATCGGCGTGCTGCTCATCCTCACGGGGCTCGCCTTCATCTTCGGCTATGTCGGCGACATCTCGGCCTGGTTCCAGCAGACCTTCCCGGTGCTCATGAAGATCGGTTGATCAAGCGTTCAATATTTAGCCTCATGCGAACGCATTCGGGACCTTGCGCGCTTGTCGGGCGTTGCCCGTCCGTCTAGATCGACAAAATCGATCGACTCACGGAACAGCCCCAGCGCATGGCCGAAATTTCGCAACTCGTTCTGCCCTTCTTTGGCCTCATCCTGCTCGGCTATCTCGCCGCCAAATGGCGCAAGCTCGATGAAGCCGCACTCGGTTGGCTCAACATCTTCATCATCTACATCGCCTTGCCGGCTCTGTTCTTCAAGATCATCGGCAAGACCCCGCTCGAGGAGCTGGCACGCTTCGATTTCATCGCGACCAGCCTGGCCGCGACATACACCATCTTCGCGCTCGTCTTCCTGCTTGGAAAACTCGGCACAAGAAGCACGACGGGCGACGCGACCGTGCAGGGGCTGGCCGGCGCCTATGGCAATATCGGCTATCTCGGCCCCGGCATCGCGCTCGCCGCCTTCGGCGAGGCGGCGGCCCTGCCGCTGGCGCTGATCTTCGCCTTCGAGAACATCGTGCATTTCTCGGTGGCGCCCGCCTTCATGGCCTTCGATGGCAAGGACAAGCGCACACCGCTGGTGCTGGCGCGCGATGTTGTGGTCAAGATCACTACGCACCCTTTCATCATCGCCACCTTCGTCGGCTTCCTCGCCGCCGCGACCGGCTTCACACCGCCCGTCTTCGCCCAGACGATGATCGATAACCTCGCCCAGGCCGCCGCGCCCTGCGCGCTGTTCGCCATGGGCGTGACGCTCGCGCTCCGGCCCCTCAAGCGCGTGCCGGCGGAAATCCCGTATATCGTGCCGGCCAAGCTGATCGTGCTGCCGGCGCTGATGTATGTCTATCTCAGCCTCACGGGAAATTACCCGCCCATCTGGGTCGCCACCGCGCTGCTGCTCTCGGCGCTGCCGACTGCCACCAATGTTTTCGTCATCGCCCAGCAATATGGCGTCTGGCAGGAGAGGGCGTCCGCCACGGTGCTGATCACCACAGTGCTCTCGGTCGTCACCGTGTCCGGCCTGCTCTACCTGATCAAGTCAGGCATGCTTCCGGCGGATCTCTTTCCGTAGGAAATCGGGAAATGAACTGAAGCCGCGCCCCGGTGCCACACCCTCGTGCATGGCGAGATATCTGAGCGGCGGAATGGCCGACAGCATGTGCATGCCGACGGCCCGCAGCATCTGCACCGGCAGGAGGCCTGATAGCAGCGAACGGTTGAGCAGGTCGATGGCTGCCGTACGGCTCCAGATATCGGCCCGGCGCTTGCGATCATAGGCATCGCCGATGGCGAGCCTGGCGCCGGTCTTCTGCGCAACGAGCGCAAGCTCCAGCGCGCTTTCGATATCGCGCAGGCTGAGATTCAGCCCTTGCGCGCCGATGGGCGGGAACACGTGCGCCGCTTCGCCGATCAGCGCCACCTGGCCTTTGCCGAAGCGCGTGGCGGTGGCGGCCGACAGCGGCCATGCCTGCGGCTTGCCTTCCACCGTCACCCTGCCGAGAATCGATTGCATCCGGTCCTCGACACGGCGGTTGAGCACGTCGGCCGGCAGTTGCAGGATTTCGACCGCCTCTTCCGGCTTCACCACCCAGACCAGGCTGGAGCGCTGACCCGGCAGCGGCACCTGGGTGAAGGGGCCGGTCCTCGTATGGAATTCGGTTGAGACATTGTGATGCGGCCGGTCATGGGCGAAATTCAGCACCACCGCCGTCTGCGGATAGGCGTGACTCCTGGCGTCTATGCCTGCCGCATCGCGGATCAGCGACTTGCGCCCATCGGCGGCGATCACCAGTCCGGCCGTGACGTCGGCACCGTCGGCCAGATGCAGCATCGCGAGTTCGCCGGAGAGATCGACGCGCTCAACGCTTGTCGTGAGCATCGTGACATTCGGCAGTTCGCCGAGTGCCGCGCTCAGGATCGCGAGGAACGGCGCATTGGGAATGTTGTAGCCGAAAGCCTCGAGCCCGATCTCGGACGCCCTGAAGGTCACCGGCGGCGCATGCAGCAATCGTTCGGTGGCATCGATGATCTGCATGGTGGAAAGCGCCGCGGCCTCAGGCCTTACCCTGTCCCATATGCCGAGCGAGGTGAGGAAACCGAGCGAATGGTCCATCAGCGCCGTGGTGCGCTGGTCGGTCCGGCCGTCATCCGGTGCGATCAGCACGGTCGAAAAACCGTTCTTGGCAAAGGCGAGCGCCCCGATCTGCCCCGCAAGCCCGCCACCCGCAACCGCCACATCGAAAACCGCCATGACCGCACTCCTTGCCGGGACCGGATATGATCCTTGCCCGACAATAGGGTGTTTCCATGGCGGTTTCAAATGGTTGGACGGCTGCCGCGACGATCTGTCAGGCGATTTTCCGTCAGTTCCGCTTGCCGCCTTCAAAGACCCTGAGATGGGTAATCCGGTTGACGAGGCCGCCGAAGCCGGAAGCGACCACGGTCTGCGGTTCGCGATCGACGAGATATGGACGTTTGCCGCTCACGCCCGCATCGACCGGCACGAAGGCGAGGTCGGAGGGCAACAGCAGGCGAGGGTAGGGCTCGATGGTCAGGCCCGGCTCGATCGCGACCAGCGAACCGAAAATCCGGTCGCACTTGTCTTTCTGCGAATAGAGCGGCAGCAGCAGCATTTCGAGCGCGAAACTCTCCTCGTCGTCGGCCGTGGTCTCGACGGCGATTTCCAGCGCATTCTGGTTGGCGAGCACCGTGTCGGCAGCGAGCTTGATCTTGTGGCGCGCGCTCGGCTCCCACGCCTCGGCGAATTCCCGATTGCGAACTTCCTGCCCCAGAATGAAACACACCCGCGTCCCGGCAAGCCGGAATCGAACGATCCCGTCGCGGCCGCGTTCGAGGATGAAAAGATCCGGCAGCACCGTCTTGAGGGCGGCCGGATCGATCTCGGTGCGCATGGGAGCGGCTCTGCCGGCCCGTAAGTGATTGAAATAGTCGAAGACCGCTTCAGTCGTTCTATGGCGCATTGGCTTTTTCCTATTCTTCTTGGGCCGGCATTCTCTCGCCGATTGTGGCAATTTCCGACGAGCTTCCCACTCAATGAGCGAAATCCGTGCCAAGAGGATAGGGTTCCCCACGGGAAGCGGCCGTTAAGGTTAATTTTTGGTTTCGATTGAGAATCGGCCGGGAAAATGGCAAAAACAATCCATAGGAAGGGTCGTCCCTTCAGCACCAATTAAAACCGGTCAGACCTCCATTTCGTCGATCGTGCCGTCCCGCAAATCATTTGCTGGACGGCATTTTTTTTGCTGCTATGACGGCACGGTCAGATTAAGAGGCCGTGCGATTGACGCTTGAAGAAAACAGAAGTCCTGAGCCGGCGAACGATTGGACGCCGCCGCGCGAGCCCATCTTCAACATTCCGGCCGTATTGCTCTTCTTTGTGGCGCTGATCGTGGCGGTGCACCTGATCCGCACCTATATCCTTGATGTCGAGCAGGATAAGACCGCAATCTACCGCACCGCCTTCATCTCGGCCCGCTATCTCATTCCGCTGAGCGAACAGGATTATCTCGGCTATTTCGGCGGCCCGGTGACCTATTCGCTCCTTCACGGCGGCTGGTTGCACTTGATCTTCAATTGCATATGGCTGGTGGCCTTCGCGACGCCTCTCGCCGTGCGCATCGGCGCTTTTCGTTTCGTCGTGTTGTGGATCGTCTCCGCCGTGGTGAGTGCCTTCTTCCAGGGCGTGCTGACGGGCTTCGAAATGTCGATCCTGATCGGCGCTTCGGGTGTCGTCTCGGCGACAGTCGGTGCTGTATGCCGCTTTGCCTTGCCGCTATCCGGAACGCGCCAAATGCGCTCGGCGGCTTATGCACCGCGGCTTGGGCCGCTGGAGGCATTGACCCACCGCTCGGTGATATCATTCATCGTGGTCTGGGCGCTCTCCAACATCCTGTTGGTCGGTGTTCTCAGCGGCGCCAGCAATATCGCCTGGCAGGCCCATCTCGGCGGCTTCCTGTTCGGCTATTTTGCCTTCGGCCTGTTCGACCCGCCGCTTAGGCGTTGATCCGCTGCAGCGTTAATATAAGACATCGCTTTTCCTTGCATTTGCCGGTTTTCAAGGGCACCATGCTCGTGTCGTCAGCGGAGGCTGGCGGAGGCGGGCTTTGACATCTCACAACGGAGGAGACGTGCATGCATGTAAGAGCCATACTCGATGAGAAGGGCCGCAAAGTCCTCACGATCCGGCCGGATGCTTCGCTGCAAGATGCCGCAAAGATGCTTCACGAAAACAAGATCGGTGCTCTCGTTGTTGTCGGCGTGAATGAGCAGATCAAGGGTATTTTATCCGAACGCGATATCGTGAACGCCGTCGCCCGCCACGGCTCGGAGGCGCTTCAAAAGACCGTTTCGACTGCGATGACATCCAATGTGTTCCGCTGCGCCGAGGATACGACGCTCGATAGCCTGATGACGCTGATGACCGAGAAACGCTGTCGCCATATTCCCGTGGAAGCGAATGGCAGGCTCTGCGGCATGATTTCGATCGGCGACGTCGTCAAGTCCCGCATCCGCGAGATCGAATTCGAGGCCGAGGAAATCAAGGCTTATATCGCAGGCTGACGAGTCGGCGTGGCTACCAGCCGGCCCTGACGGCATCCTGCATGCGCTTGATTTCGTCGATCTTGGCCGTCGTTTCCATATAACCACGGTCAATCGCCTCGGCGGCGCGGTGGAATTCCGAGAGCCCGATATCGGCGAGCCGCGGCTGTAGCGCCAGATCCGGCGGATCGCCCGCGAGCCGTGCCCGCGAAATCCTGTCCTGGATGATGTTGAAGGCCTCGACCATCACGCCGGTCAGCCCGATATTGCCGGGCTTCATATTCTCGTTCTGGTTCTGCAACTGTTTCTCGATCGGCGAGGGCGGGCTGGCCACATGCTTGACCACCGCCGAGCGGCCGTAAAGATCGTAATGCAAATTCACCGCGACCACGAGCGGCTGCTCATAGGCGCGGCACACCGACACCGGGACGGGATTGACCAGCGCACCATCGACCAGCAGGCGATTGCCGCACTGGACGGGTTCGAAAATGCCGGGGAGCGCGTAGGATGCACGCAGCGCCGTGATGAGCGAGCCGGAATCGATCCACACTTCATGGCCAGTACGGATTTCCGTTGCCACCGCCACGAAACGTCGGTCGAGGTCCTCGATATTGAGGCCCTGGAGATGTTCCTGCATACGCTTGGTCAGCCGCATGCCGGCAAACAGCCCGCCGCCGCCGATCGTGAGATCGAGAAGGGCCGCGATGCGGCGCATGGAAAGCGAACGGGCAAAGCTCTCGAGTTCGTCCAGCTTGCCGGCGATATAGCATCCGCCGACCAGTGCGCCGATCGAGGTGCCCGCGATCATGCCGATCTTGATGCCCGCCTCATCGAGCGCCTTGAGCACGCCGATATGCGCCCAGCCGCGCGCAGCACCGCCGCCCAGGGCGAGCGCGATCTTTGGCTTGGGAGGCTTGGGCTGTGTCGTGATGGCTGCGTCTGCTGGCTGTCCGGGTGTTCCGGCTATGGTCGAAACCCCGTTTTCAAGCGAGGTTTCCGGTTCGCTATTGCGAGAGAAATTCCAGTTCAGCATCACGCCCATCCTGTACACGTTGGATAACGTTCTTGGATTTCCTATTGATGCACGGCGCGGTTAAGAAAAGTCAAAGAAATTTTGCCGGAGTACAGAATTGAGGCACTTGCCTAGATTTTGTAAACTTCCGAGGGATCGAAATGCCTATGTTCATCGACAGGCTTTAGTTGCGCTGCACCATTTTCTACTTGCACTGCACGATAAAAGCAGGACCGCCGGCCGGTATGGCATGTCGCCGCATGGCCGCCGACCGTGACCTTGACCAGCAGTGCGTCCTGGTCGCAATCGGTCAGGATCTCCGTCACTGTCTGCAGATTGCCGGAGGTCTCGCCCTTCTTCCACAGGCTCT
This sequence comes from Rhizobium sp. LjRoot254, assembly GCF_964254105.1. NCBI lineage: Bacteria > Pseudomonadati > Pseudomonadota > Alphaproteobacteria > Hyphomicrobiales > Rhizobiaceae > Rhizobium > Rhizobium sp. LjRoot254. The sequence continues at coordinate 2,097,982 of NZ_CAXUSM020000001.1, forward strand.
TGCGCGAGCGGCTGTAATAGTGGGCGATGCCGGTTTCGAGCGTCAGCGCCAGCGCTTCGGCATTCATATGCGCCACCATCAGAATCGCGCCGTCCGCCGCATCGGACACCACTGCCGTGATCAGGCCATGAGCATCGAATTTCGGCGTGAAGACCGCGCCTTCTTCAAGCACGGCCTTGTCTGATGCGGGAGCGTCGAACGCGATTGTCATGCCGGATAGTGATGGCCGCGCAGCATCGACATGAAGCGGGCCTGTTCGCGGGCATCGTTCTTGAAGGCGCCGGTGAAGGTCGTCGTCATCGTCGACGAACCGATCTTCTGCACGCCGCGCATCGCCATGCACATATGATCGGCCTCGATGAGAACCGCGACGCCCTTCGGTTGCAGCGTCTCGTCGATGGCATTGGCGATCTGCGCCGTCATCGTTTCCTGCGTCTGCAGGCGCCGCGCGAAGATGTCCACCGTGCGGGCGATTTTGGAAAGCCCCAGCACCCGTCCATCGGGCAGGTAGGCGATATGCGCCTTGCCGATGATCGGCACCATGTGGTGCTCACAATGCGAGAAGAACGGAATGTCCTTGACCAGCACGATATTGTCGTAGCCGGCGACCTCCTCGAAGGTGCGGCCCAATACGTCCTCGGGATCCTGGTAGTAGCCGCCATAGAGCTCGGAATAGGACTTCACCACGCGGCGCGGCGTGTCCTTCAGGCCCTCGCGATCGGGATTTTCGCCGATATAGCGCAGCAGCGTGCGCACCGCTTCCTCGGCCTCTTTCTGGCTTGGGCGGCGGGCACTGATATCTTCAACCGGAAACGGCTTTACAATTGCATCCATGAATGGCCTCTTTCGTTCCGGGCTCAACGCCCGGAGGTTCAATCGGACTCTCGCCGCTGGCCATTCACCTGTCCCTGCAGGCATGGGTTCCGTTGGCGGGCTCCGGGGCTTCGGCGTCCGTCGTCTCAGTGACGAAGGCCTCCGCACGGTTTCCCAGACAACAGGCGACCAAATTGCACTTGCAAATCTGTCGCCCCATCGCGACATAACATATAGGAAGCGGGCGGGGCTGGCAAAGGGTGGCCTTGATGTTTTTCCGTGATACGATGGAAAATCATACCCGGCATTGAATGCCAGATAAAATTTTTGCGACAGAAGCGCGTGCCCATGGACGACATCTACAATTCAAAGATCCTCGAATTCGCCGGCAATATCCCGCTCACGGGGAGCCTCGAAGACGCCGACGCATCCGCCCAGGCGCATTCGAAACTCTGCGGCTCCAAGGTGAAGGTCTGGCTCAAGATGGACGGCGACCGGGTCAGCGGTTTTGCCCACGACGTCAAGGCCTGCGCGCTCGGCCAGGCCTCGTCCTCGATCATGGCGAGGCATATCATCGGCGCGACCTCGGATGAACTCAAGCAGGCCAAATCAGACATGTTCGCCATGTTGAAGGACGGCGGCGAGGGGCCTTCGGGCCGCTTCGAGGACATGCGCTACCTCTTGCCCGTCCGCGACTACAAGGCCCGCCACGCCTCCACCATGCTGACCTTCGACGCTGTGGTCGATTGCGTCGGCCAGATCGAGGCCAGCCGGCTGGCTGCGGTGGGATGAGGGTGCGGCAAGATTTAAGACCCCGCCCCAACCCCTCCCCACAAGGGGGAGGGGCTAACCCTGCCGCGCCGTCCTCACACACTTTCACCCTTTCAACGTGCGGCAATGGTGCTGGGGGCAGGGCGGTGCAACAGGCTAAGCCCCTCCCCCTTGTGGGGAGGGGTTGGGGCGGGGTCTTCGTCACTTTTTGGGGAGCATCCTGAATGTGCCAATCCCCCGACTGCCAGCACAAACCCGGCCAACGCTCCGGCTACACCGGCCCCACCCGCAACTGGTCCGGCCCGTTCCCGAAAACCCCGACGCGCCTGATCGGCATGGCGCTCATCCGCGCCTACCAGCTGACGCTGTCGAGCCTGATCGGCAATGCCTGCCGCCACACGCCGACCTGCTCGGAATACGGCTACGAGGCCGTCGCCCGCCATGGGCTTTGGCCCGGCTTCTGGATGTCGCTCTTCCGTTTCGTCCGCTGCGGCCCGGGCGGCACCTGGGGCATCGATCCGGTGCCCGATAGCCTCGATACAGGCCTGAAATGGTATCTCCCCTGGCGCTACTGGCGCGTCTCGAAGGCGACGAGGGTCAGATGACCACCTATGTCGCGCTGCTCTATTCCATCATCATCGACCAGACCCGCCGCGTCGTGATGTCCGATCTCCGCCGGCTCGCCGAGGACCTCGGCCACGAAAACGTCCGCACGCTGGTTTCCTCAGGCAACCTCGTCTTCGAAAGCAGCGAAACCTCCATCCCCAAGCTCGAAGCCGATCTCGAAAAGTCCTTCGCCGCCTTCCACGGCAAGCATGTCGATATCATCGTCAAGAGCGCCGAGGCGTGGCGAACTCTCGTCGCGTCAAATCCCTTTCCCGGGGAAAGCCAAGCCGACCCCGACCAGGTCACCGTCCGCATCATGCGCGATCCGGCGGACACGAAACTGCTCGACTTCTTCAAGCCATACCAGACCCATGGCGAGCGTGTGGCGATCGTCGACGGTCACGTCTGGGTCCATTTCCAGGGCCGCCCCAGCCTGTCGAAACTCGCGGGCCAACTGACGCCGAAGCGCATGGGCGGCGTGGGCACGGCCCGCAACTGGAACACGGTGCGACGGCTGGGCGAGATGGTGGGGGCGTAGCCGAGTCGCCCGTGGATGGTGCCGGCAACGCTGCCTGGCGATTTAGTACCATTCGTTTCAAAAATCTCATTTGCACACGAATAATTCTCTGGGTAAACGCGTTTTGCAGATACCGCGCGGGGATCGGGAATTGCTTGGCAAAATCAGCCTGTTCGCTTCGCCCGTCCGGTGTTTCGGCTGGCGCACTGCCGCGTCACGACATCAACGACAACCAGACCGTGGGTTCGGGCCCGGCGGCAAAGCGTGCATTTTACAGGAACGATCATGACTCTCCACCGCATCGATACCGACACCACCGTAACCGTGATAGCCGACACGCAAAACGACGTCTGGCTGGTCCAGCAGGGCGTCACGCTCGCCACATCAGGCTCGGCGATCGACGCCACGGCGACCGCGAGCTTCCGCACCTTCTTCATCGAGGGCCATGTCGTGGCGGACTACGGAGCGGGAATCGCACTCGGTGTGGGCAGCATGAACAGGATCGTGGTCGGCTCCGAGGGAGCGGTCAGCAGTTCATCGTCCGGAATCAACATCTATACGCCCGGACAGGGCGAAGTCGATATTCGCAATTCGGGCGACATTTATGGGTTTTCCGAGGGCATCTACGCCTATATGGACACTTTCAAGCTGGTCAATGACGGCACGATCGGTGGTTTCAGCTCGGTGATCAGCCGCTCGACGAACAATTCCATCGTCAACAATGGCACGATGAACGGGATGCTCGGCCTCTATTCCAGTTCGGCCGGGGCCACGAGCGTCGTCAACCATGGCATTCTCAACGGCGGCATGATGATCGATACGGTCGCCGGCCAGACGAACACCATCGTCAACACCGGAAAGATCGTCGCCGTCATCGCGATCGACGGCTCGCAGGGCAACGACGTGGTCACCAATTCAGGCATCATCGACGGCCTGGTCATGCTCCACAACGGCAATGACAAGTTCAGCAATTTCGGATCCTTCAACGGCGGCATGGATTTCGGTGCCGGCGACGACACGCTCATTCTCCGCGACGGCAGCCACGCAAGCGGAACCATCCTCATGGGCGCGGGCAATGACCGGATCGAAGTCCTCGGCGGCACGGTCGATGGCCTCGTCCAGGGCATGTCGGGCAACGACGTCTATGTCGTCAGGGTCGCGGGCGCCCAGCTCGTCGAGTCGGGCACGGATACCGATCTCGTGCTGACGGATCTCGACTGGCGGCTCGGCGGCAATTTCGAGCATCTCTATCTGGACGGCGATGCGGATGTCACCGGCCGGGGCAACGCGCTTGCCAATGGCATCAGCGGAAATCTCGGCGACAATCTTCTGATGGGATACGCCGGCGACGATACGCTCGAGGGTGGCGAAGGCGCCGACAGGCTCGATGGCGGGCTCGGCAGCGATACCGCCGCTTACACGGATTCAGGCGTCGCCGTAACCGTCGACCTCGAAAAGGGCAGGGCGCGCGGCGGCGAAGCCCAGGGCGATACGTTCGTTTCGATCGAAAATGCCGCTGGCAGCCGCTTCGGCGACACGCTGCTCGGCAGCAAGGCCGCGAATTCTCTCTACGGCGACGAGGGTGCCGACCGGCTCGACGGCCGTGGCGGCGACGATTACCTCCAGGGCGGTGGCGGCAGCGATACCTTCGTTTTCGCCAAGCGCTACGGCACCGACACGATCGTCGATTTTGCCATCGCTGGCGATGCTGCCGACGTCATCGATATCAGCCGCATGGCCGGTGTCGACAGTTTCAGGGACCTCGTCAAGAACCACATGTCCACCGAGGGCGACGATGCCGTCTTCACCTTCGACGACGGCAGCGTGCTGGTATTGACGGGGCGTGCGGACACGCAGTTCCAGGCGAACCATTTTCTGATCTAGAGATATGAGAGGCGAAATCACCGTCCGAGCCGGCCGCATCGATCAAAACTGGGGCCGCCGGGCCGAAGCGGATGGCGGCGGCAGGACGCGCAACTGGAATACGGTGCGACGGCTGAGTGAGATGGTGCCGGATTAGCGGATTTTACTTGCGGTTGCGCTAGACGGACGCTACCAATTGTGCAATGTCTGCTCACAGTGGGTCCACATGCGCTTCCGTCTTGCCTCGGCTTTGCTCTTCCTGATCTGCATTTCCCATCAAACAGTACAGGCTGCCGAACGGCCGAACATTCAATTGACGTCGATCAGGCAGTCATGCCGCGCCGCCGCGCATGACGAACATTGGGAATCGAACCGGGTCTTCTGGCAGGAGGCTGCCCGGTTCTGCGAGAAATACAGGCAGGCCGCGCCCGGTGCGATCGATGCGCGCTACCTGCATGCCAAGTCGCGGATGATGGCCTTGGAATTCGTGCCCGCGATGCTGGAGATACGCAGGCTCGCGGAACAGGAGAAATATCCGCCGGCCATCATGATGTTGGCGCGCGCGCACTATTACGGCCTTGGCGCGCGCCAGGATAACAAGCGTGCTTTCGAACTGGGGATGGAAGCCCATCGGCTGGGCAGCCTCGCCGCCACGAACCTCGTCGGCGAATTCTATACGTATGGCGTCGGCACTGTTCAGAACCTGTTCGAAGCCAAGCGCTTCTTTCAGGATGCCGACCAGCGCGGCAGCGTCACCGGCGCAATGAGTCTCGCAACGGTCTATGCCAAGGGGTGGGGGGTGAAGACAGACCCCGTCAAGGCCAGGGATTACTTCCTCAAAGCCGAGCATATGGGCGCACGCTACGCTACCATATATATCGGCTACATGGCGCTACGCGGCGACGACGGTCATGTGGATTATCCAGAGGCCGAACGTCGTTTCCGCGCCGTGGTGAAGACAGGATCGACACGTGCGCTCGTCGCCCTAGGTGACTATCTCTCGCGTCGTGGCGCGACTCGACAGGAGCGCCGGGAAGGCGCCGAGCTTTTCCGCAAAACCGCCGATCTCGGCGAAGCGATAGGGATGGTTCGTCTGGCCGGACGCCATTTGCGTGGCGACGGTGTTGCGAAGGATGTCGGTGCCGCCACACGGCTGCTCGAACTGGCTGCCAGACAACACAACCCCAACGCCTATCAGGAACTCGGCCTGCTCTATTACAAAGGAAAATACGTCACCAGCAACACGGCACGCGCATTCAAATACTTCGAGGATTGCGCGCGCCTCGGGTCGTCGTTGTGCATGTACCACGCCGGATTGATCCATGCGGAAAGTGCCGATTTTCTGGCCGATGACGCGAAGGCGATCGATTACTTCCGCCGTGCGGCGGCACTCGGCGAGGTGCCCGCCCAAGCGATGCTTGGCCGCTTCCTGGTCGATGGGCGAGGCGGATTGAAGGACGATGTTGCAGGGCTTCGCTGGCTGGAAAAGGCGGCGGAAGCAAAGAATGTCGACGCGATGATGACGCTCGGGACCTTCTACGAAGGCTTGATCGGTGGGAAGGAGGATCCCGACAAATCCTTCACCTGGTACAAGAAGGCTGCCGAGGCCGGCTCCGCCGAAGCCATGAACAAGATTGGCAACATCCTCTACAATGGTTGGGGCCGCGATCGGGATTATGCCGAGGCGCTCGTATGGTATCGTCAGGCGGCGCTGAAGTTCTGGCCAGAAGCGATCTTCTCCGTCGGCTACATGTATGAGTTCGGCGAGGGCACGACCGTCGATTACACGGCGGCCATGGGCTGGTATCTCGGCGCGTCGAACCTTGGTTCGGCCGATGCTATGCATCGTATTGGCAACATGTTCTACGACGGCACCGGCCGCAAGGCGGACCATGCGCTGGCATTGCAGTGGTTCCGCAAATGCGTCGCCCTTGACGACCATCGTTGCATGACCGCGGCGGCAAGCCTTATCGAGGCCGGTCAGGGCGCGAAGAAGGACCTGGGTGAGGCGGCCGGCTTGTACGAGCGCGCTGGCAACAGGGGGTCGGGCGAGGCGCTCTACTGGCTCGGCAATCTCTATCTCGGCAATACCGGCGCCAAGGTGGATTATCCCAAGGCACTTGCCGCATTCGAAAGAAGCGCGGATTTTGATTACGCGGATGCGAAGTTCATGATCGGCCGCATGCACGAGGGCGATCTCGGCATCCCCAAGGACGACCAGCTCGCCCTGACATGGTATCGCAAGGCGGCGGATGCCGGCTCCGCATCGGCGATGAACGCGATCGGCTATTTCTATCGCAAAGGCATCGCGGTACCGGTGGATCCCCAAATCGCCATGGATTGGTTCGTCAAGGCGATGGAGAAGGGCAATGCCAGCGCCTATCTCAACGCCGGCGACCTCTACGAAAACGGTGCCGGCGTAGCGGTCAACCTGAAAAAGGCATTCGAACTCTACCAGAAGTCCGCCGAACTTGGCTCTGCAAATGGCATGTTTGCGCTCGGCCGCATGTATGATGGCATTTTCTTTGATCCCGACAACGATGCCGAAGCGTTGAAATGGTATCTCAAGGCTATCGATGCCGGTTACGAGGGCGCTTCCTCGACCCTTGCGTGGCTCTATGACGAACTCTACCAGTCCGACAAGGCAGCCGAGAACATCCTGAAGACCGTCAGCGAAGGTGACACGTTCCGGCGCGATCAGCTCAAGCAATTCAATACCTTGACGCTGCGAGCACTGAAGAAGAGCCTCCGTAAGGAAGGCGTCTACAAGGGGGGCGTCACTGGTGCCGTCGATCGCAGGTTGGAAAAGGCACTGGCCGACTATGCGAGCCGGAAGGTTGCCGCCAGGCAGGACTGATGTTGTGTGGTCGCCACGTCTTAGCCGCCGCCCCATACCATACTTTCCACCCCCGGGGACATTTCCACCCAAAATAAATATTTTCTCCTAACAAACTCAATCCCTTATCATTTTCTCGCTCCCCATTTCATCCCCGCTCTCCCGGCCCATGCCATCATGACCCTGTTCCCGTCTCCGGAGTGTATCGCGAGACATCACGTACAGGCGGGAGCGGGCGCTTTCGTCGGTCTCCAGAATGTGTGGAGGCGGGTGAGAGAGATGCGGGACGCTGCGGCGAGGAGACTTGCCGCTGCGACGGTTTCCCCCGGCGGCCGCCCAGCCGCCGGTTTGGGTCCTCCATGCAAGCGGAAGCGAAAATGCTCCGTGCAGCGAAACAGGACCGCATCTGAAGGAGGCGGGGCCGCTTCCGAAGAACGCCCCAAGGCCGCGCGAAAGCGAAGCCACACTAACCTAAACCCCCGAGGCGACGCTTTCGCGCGGCTTCTCCGGTTCAAGTTCAACAATAAACCGGCGGGTTTTCCCGCGCGGCAACGAAGAGGCATGCGCAGATGAATGAGACGCCATCGCCAATCGATCCTCTCGATCTCGACGACGAGGAATGGTTCAGCCTTCCCTACGAGGTGCAGGATATCTACTATCAGCCATTGATCCGTGAGTTCTGCACGCACCTTCAGAACTGGCGCCACTGCCGGCTACCCCGCTGCCGCCGTGGCAAGATCTGCACAGGCACCAAGGAAATGAACAAGCGGGATGGTCGTTTTCCGCCCTGTATCTGCGACAACGATCAGCATGCGCGTCTCATGGCGGCGGTCCGTATCGTCGCGACAGCAGCCGAGAGCGCCCAAGGTTGAATGGTCAAAGCCGTAAGGAATCATTTAACCCTCGGATCGGAACGCTGCGGACGCCCGATCGCCGAACCGGTAGTGCTTAAGTCCGCCAATTGAACGATGTCACCGCATAGGGAAATGTCCATGTCCGCTTACCGAAAAGCCGCCGCAGCGCCCGAAGCCTTGAACTGGGGCTACCAACTCCAGGGCAGGCCCGGGCATCCGCTCACCGTCGAGACGCTCGCTGCAAAGCCGCATGACATGCTGGTTATCGACCCGACCCGCGACGGCACCAATGCGACCCGATTCAGCGAGGGCGATATCGCCGAGATCAAGGGCGACCGTTCGATCCTAGCGGCTTACGTCTCGATCGGCGAGGCCAACGATTTCCGCGACTATTGGGACAAGGACTGGACCACCAATGGCAAGGCGAACGGCAGGCTGACGGACGATGCGCCCGACTGGCTCGGTCCGATCAATCCGGATTGGCCCGAAGGCCGTAAAGTCCGGTATTGGGACGAGGGCTGGCGCGACATCGTCTTCAACGACAAGGGTCCTAATGGCGAGGGCACCGGAGAACTCGATTCGATCGTCAGGCAGGGTTTCGACGCCGCCTATCTCGACATTGTCGATGCCTACTATTTCTGGGGCGCCGAGGTGAAGAAAAGCCAGCGCGAGCCGGGCGATCCCCGGAATGAATCGCAGGCCGCCATACGGATGGCCGATTTCATCGCCGACATGGCCGATCATGCCCGGGAGACGAACGAGGATTTCTTCCTGATCCCGCAGAACGGCGCCTATATCGTCGATGCGATCAAGGATGCAAAGGGCGATCACAGTGCGCTACTCGAGCGCTTCTACGGCGCCATCGGCGGCATCGCCATCGAGGATCTCTATTTCTACGGCAACAAGGACGAGAACAACAAGTTCAATCCCGACGAGGACCAGATCAAAATCCTGCAGCGCGACTTCGTTGCCAAAGGCATCCCGGTCTATGTCGTGGACTACATAACCGGCGACAACCGCATCGATAAATTCGAGCGGATGGCGATCCGGGACGGCTTCACCCCCTATGCTGCGCCGGACCGCGATCTCGATCGCATGGCCGGACCGCTGGATTCAGGCGCTGCGGCCGACTTCCTGATGTAGCGGAAAGTACTGTTGCGCGAGGCTGGCGCGGTGGCGGCATCCATCTTTACTCAGTAACCGGAATCCCGTATCACGCGCCCGTTCAAGGCCGGGCGTTCCGGTCTTTTTGATACCACCCGCATTCGTTGGCGGGATTGGATAGGAGAAAAAGAATGTCCGACCAGATTTCCCTTACATTTCCCGATGGCTCCATCCGCGATTACCAGCCCGGTACGACCGGCCGCGATGTCGCCGAATCCATTTCCAAGTCGCTTGCCAAGAAGGCCGTCGCCATCGCCCTCGACGGCACGATCCGCGACCTCTCGGACCCGATCGTGCCGGGCCGAATCGAGATCGTCACCCGCGACGATTCCCGCGCGCTCGAACTCATCCGCCACGATGCCGCCCACGTCATGGCCGAGGCCGTGCAGGAACTGTGGCCCGGCACGCAGGTCACCATCGGCCCGGTGATCGAGAACGGTTTCTATTACGATTTCGCCAAGAACGAGCCCTTCACGCCGGAAGACCTGCCCGTCATCGAAAAGAAGATGAAGGAGATCATCGGTCGCAACAAGGCATTCACCAAGCAGGTCTGGTCGCGCGAAAAAGCCAAGCAGGTCTTCGCCGACAAGGGCGAGGCCTACAAGGTCGAGCTCGTCGATGCGATCCCCGAGGGCCAGGACCTCAAGATCTATTACCAGGGCGACTGGTTCGACCTCTGCCGCGGGCCTCATATGGCCTCGACGGGCCAGATCGGCAGTGCCTTCAAGCTGATGAAGGTCGCGGGCGCCTACTGGCGCGGCGATTCCAACAATCCGATGCTGACTCGCATCTATGGTACGGCATGGGCCGAGCAGGCCGAGCTCGACGATTACCTGCATAAGCTTGCCGAAGCCGAGAAGCGCGACCACCGCAAGCTCGGCCGTGAGATGGACCTCTTCCATTTCCAGGAAGAAGGCCCCGGCGTTGTCTTCTGGCACGGCAAGGGCTGGCGCATGTTCCAGTCGCTGACCGCATACATGCGCCGCCGGCTTGCGGCAGACTACCAGGAGGTCAACGCGCCGCAGGTGCTCGACAAATCGCTCTGGGAGACCTCAGGCCACTGGGGTTGGTATCGCGACAACATGTTCAAGGTCACGGTCGCCGGCGACGATACCGACGATGAGCGGGTCTTTGCCTTGAAGCCGATGAACTGCCCCGGCCACGTGCAGATTTTCAAGCACGGCCTCAAATCCTATCGCGAACTGCCGATCCGCTATGCCGAGTTCGGCAACGTCCATCGCTACGAGCCCTCGGGCGCGCTGCACGGCCTGATGCGCGTCCGCGGCTTCACGCAGGACGACGCGCACATCTTCTGCACCGACGAGCAGATGGCCGAGGAATGCCTCAAGATCCATGACCTGATCATGTCGGTCTACAAGGATTTCGGCTTCGAGGAGATCATCATCAAGCTCTCGACCCGCCCAGACAAGCGCGTCGGCGACGATGCGCTGTGGGATCGCGCAGAGAGCGTGATGATGAAGGTGCTGGAGCAGATCCAGGTGCAGTCGAACCAGGTCAAAACCGGAATCATGCCGGGCGAGGGCGCCTTCTACGGCCCGAAGTTCGAGTATACGCTGAAGGACGCGATCGGCCGTGAATGGCAGTGCGGCACGACGCAGGTCGATTTCAACCTGCCGGAGCGTTTCGGTGCCTTCTACATCGACCAGCATTCGGAAAAGACCCAGCCGGTGATGATCCATCGCGCCATCTGCGGATCGATGGAGCGTTTCCTCGGCATTCTGCTCGAGAACTTCGCCGGCCACATGCCGCTGTGGTTTGCGCCGCTGCAGGTCGTCGTCGCGACGATCACCTCGGATGCCGATGATTACGGCCTGAAAGTCGCGGAGAAACTGCGCGCGGCGGGCCTGTCGGTCGAAACCGATTTCCGCAACGAGAAGATCAACTACAAGGTCCGCGAACATTCGGTGACCAAGGTTCCGGTCATCGTCGTCTGCGGCAAGCGCGAGGCCGAGGAAGGCACGGTCAACATCCGCCGCCTGGGCTCGCAGAACCAGACGTCGATGACGCTCGAAGAGGCTATCGCAAGCCTTTCCGACGAAGCAACGCCACCCGACGTCAAGCGGGCACGCGCGGCTTGAGGCAACGAAATGGTGGACAGCCGCGTTTGCATGGCGCGGCTGTCTTCATATTGTTACACTGGTTTCATATGGCCTGTACCAAAGGCATCTAAAGAGCGCGCGCCGTGAGATTCAAGGAACTGTCCTACGCCAATGAGACCGACTCGCTGCTCAAGCGGCTGGTCATCCACACGGTGGAAAATCTCTCTGGCCGCAACAAATATGTCGAGGTCTACAAGATCTGGCGTTCCGAAGTGGTCGGCAAGTCCGACCGCGTCTTCTCCAGGATGCTGGAACTCATCGATATAGACTTGTCGGTCAAGGGCAACTGGCCGCCGAAGGATCTGCCGGCCGGTCCGATCGTCATGGTCGCCAACCATCCCTATGGCATCGCCGATGGCATCGCGGTGCTGGCGCTCGCCGAACAGCTCGGTCGTCCGTTCAAGATCCTGATCAACGATCAGCTTTTGAAAGTTCCCGAAATGCGGCCCTATTCGCTGCCGATCTCTTTCGACGAAACCCGCGAAGGCCTCGCGATCAACCTCGCGACCCGCAACGAGGCTTTGCGGTTGCTGAAGGACGGCGTCACCATCGTGATCTTTCCCGGCGGCGGCGTCGCTACCGCGCCCAAGGGATTCGGTCAGGCGGAAGACCTCCCGTGGAAGATGTTTCCGGCCAAGCTCATCCAGGCTGCCAAGGCCAGTGTGCTCCCGGTCTATTTCGAAGGCCAGAACGGCTGGATGTTTCACTTGGCGAGCCGCTTCTCGCTGACGCTCAGATTGTCGCTTTTGATCCGCGAATTCTGTCGCCTGTCCGGCCGCACGATATTCTCCAGCATCGGCACGATCGTGCCCTGGGAAGACATCGCGCCGATCACCGACCGCAAGGCGATCCTGCAATATCTCTACGATACCGTGTTTGCGATGGGCGCCGTCACGCCTCGGCCGAAAGCCGCCTAATCCGGCAGCATGACCTCGACATCCTGGTTGCGGCCGGATGTGACCGTGAAATCGCGTTGGTAGATCTTGTCCTTGTGCCGCGCAATCGCGGTATATTTGCCTTCGGCGAGAATGATCACCGGAAAGGCACCCACGCTTTCCGACACCGCGTCGCCGGCGGCCGTCAGGATCGACCAAGCCGTATCGGCGATCGCCTCGCCACCCTCCTGCGACACGAGTTTCAGCGTGATCTTCGCGGCGCGGTGCTGGATGACGGCCTGCGTCAGTTCGCCCGCCTTGATCTGGATGTCGGCGCGGATCGTGGCGTTGACGTCGCCGTAGTTCGAGACGACGTGATAGGTCCCGGCATTGAGCCGCACCACCTCGTCCGGCTTGACATCGTCCATGATCAGACCGCGCTCGCCGTCTTCCCGGACTTCCGAGGAATAGATGCTGAATGTCAGCTCGGCGGGCGGAATCCGGACACTGCTGCCCGAGACCGCATTGAGGACCATGCCACCGGCATCGAGCACCAGGGTCTGTGGTTCCGGATCGGCGCTTGCGAGAATCCTGAGCTTCTTGGTCGCGCCGGCGCGGCCGAAGGCGACATGGACGAAATATTCGCCGGGTTCGAGTTCGAAATTGGTCGAGCCGCCTTCGGACGAAGCGAGCATGGGCAGCTTGCCGTCGGCGCCGGGAATCGGCCGGAATATGCGCCATGAGAGGCCGTATTTCATCGGCGCGCTCTTCTCGGTGAGGCGCGCTTCGAGATGAACGGTCTTGCCGCGATGAACCGGCTGCGCCGGAGTTTCGAGGATGGGCGAGAAGCTGTTGAGCTTGGGGTCGTCGAGCGGTTTCGTCGGATCGGTGATCGAGAACGGATCTTGCGCATGCGCCGTCGCGGCCATCAGGCTCATCAACAAGGCGGCGAGGCCGGGCAGGGCGCGGTGCAGGCTGGACAATCCGGTACTCGTAAAGGTGATGGGTTGACTCTTGAAATCTTGCGGCCCACTTGTCCCGCAAGCTTAGAGCCTTTCATTGTTAAATGGAAGCAGTTCTGTTGGCTCAAACGGAGTCGGATGGTCGACCGGCTGGCGCGTGTCGTAGCCAAAGATCTACGGCCAAGCCGGCCGGTCGATCAGCCGGCCCGTTTCAGCCAACCCAAAGGGCCGGGCATCTTTCCGCCAGGATCAGAGGCGATCGTCTCGGACGTACATCTGGGTATGTCCTTCGACAATCGCCTCTGCCCTGACGAAAACCTGCTCCGGCAGAACTGCTTCCATTTAACAATGCAAGGCTCTAGGGCAAATTCAAGACTGAAATTCTTAAGCATCAGAGGACCGCATGCCGCGCAATGAATCACTGATCGAATATCTCAAGACCCGCCGTTCCATGCCGGCTTTCCAGATGAAGGAACCGGGACCTTCGAAAGCTGAAATCGAGGAAATCCTGACGCTCGCCACCCGCGTGCCCGACCACGGCAAGCTCGCCCCTTGGCGCTTCATCGTGATATCAGGTGACGAGCGGCGGCGCATCTCGCTGGCCCTTTCCAAGATCGCCCGGGCTGAGAAGCCCGATCTCAGCGAAGAGATGATCAAGGTCGAGGAGACCCGCTTCACCCGTGCGCCCGTGGTCGTCGCCGTCGTTTCGAGGGCCGCGCCTCATATTAAAATCCCGGAATGGGAACAGCTGATGTCGGCGGGCGCGGTCTGCCTCAACATGGTGATCGCAGCCAATGCGCTCGGCTATGTCTCGAACTGGCTGACTGAATGGATGGCCTATAGCGAGAAGGCCTACGAGATCATCGGTGTCAAGCCGGGCGAGAAGATTGCCGGCTTCGTCCACATCGGATCGACGGATTTTCCGGTCACCGAACGACCACGCCCGGAACTCTCCGAAATCGTGACCTGGGCTGGGTAAAGGGCCGCATGGTTAACGCCCCGCGAAGGAACATGGTGAACGAATATTAAACGATTTGCCGCTAGCTTCGATTCACAGGGTATGTGAGTCAGGGATAGCGCAGCGTGATCATTCAAAGCTTCCTTCGTTGGGCGGACACGGCAAAGGCAAGCGACAGGGCAAGGGCAGCCAATGCGCTGGGCCGAGCCTGGCTTGAATCAGAGATGACTTCGGACGAGCGCGAGGCGGCCCTGATGGCCATGACCTGGCTGCTTGACGATCCCTCGCCAAAGGTACGGCTGGCGCTGGCGGACTCGATCGCCGATGCCGAGGACGCACCGCGCGCACTGATCCTGCCACTCGCACAGGACCAGCCGGAAATCGCCTGCCAGATCATCGCGCGTTCGCCCGTACTCTCGGATGTCGATCTCGTGGATCTCGCCGGTCGCGGCGATGAAGTCACCCGCGTGCTGATCGCATCGCGCTTCATCGTCAGCCTGCCGGTTTGCGCGGCCATCGCCGAAATCGGCGGAGAGGCGGAGATCGAAGCGATGCTCGACAATCCCGGCGCGCTTGTCAGCCGCCAGTCGCTCCGCCGTATCGCCGAGCGTCATTCCCACTCCACAACAATTCGCGAAATGCTGTTCTCGCGCGAGGAATTGCCCGGCGATGCCCGCCACATCCTCGCACTCAGCGTTTCCGACGCACTGGCCGAATGCAGCTTCGTTCAAAGCGTCATCGGCGCTCGCCGGCTCGATCATATCAAGCGCGAAGCCTGCGAAGGGGCGACCGTCACTTTGGCTGGCGCAGCACCTCAGGAAGACATCCCCGATCTCGTCGAGCATCTCCGTCGCAACGGTGGTCTGACGCCGGGTTTCCTCATGCAGGCACTCTGCTCCGGCAAGCTCGATTTCTTCGCCAATGCGATCGTCAACCTTTCGGGGCTCGCTGAACGCCGGGTGCGGTCGATCATTTCCGATGGCCGGTTCCATGCCATGCGGGCGCTTTACGAATCGGCGGGCCTTACCCGCGACGTCTCGGAAATCTTCGTGGAAGCCACCATGCTCTGGCGCCGCGCCGACCGTGGGCCCGAGCCCGGCCTTTTCGGCGGCCTGACCGGACGTCTCGTGTCGCGCTTCAGAAGCGTGACGAAGCCGGATGGCGCTGCGTCCGAACTCATCGACATGGTCGAGAAACTGCATATCACCGAGCACAGGCAATCGGCGCGCGCTTACGCATCGTTCCTGGCGATCGAGGCCGCCTGACGCCAGATCAGTCGGTGATTTTCCTGGCAACCCAGGAATAGGTGTCAGTCACGAAATGCACCGGTGTCGTCACCGTTTGCTTCAAGCCCTGCTTGGTCGGGATGGCGTCCTTGACCAGCGCGATCGCACGCGAAGTGATGCCAGTGCGTGTTTCGGCTTCCTCATCGACAGGCTTGGGAACAGGCGCGATCGAGCGGCTTGCACTCTCAAAACCCGCAACGTCGTCCTCGGAATCGCTCAGCGCTGTCGTGCCGGCAGTCTGGCACACCGCCACGACCATCGGGTAATTGATGTTGACGTATTTCGCGAGAAGGGTTTCCGAAGACGCATCGCAGGCTGCGATCGTCTGCCATTGTTGCTCGATGGATGCGACCGGCAGGCAATTTGCGCCGGAATCGTCACAGCCGAGAATGCTCATCACGATGAACGCTGCCTTCATGCGAGATATCCCCCGATAAGTTACAGCTTGCTTGCATCCGATCGTGGTTATTTCATGAAATGAACTTCAACGCCTCGCGGATCATCTCGGCATTGTGCGCGAGATGGCCGCCGTCTTCCTGCTGTCTGGCATGAAGCTTGAGTTCGACACCGTCATAGGTCGGGATCACGTGGAAATGCAGGTGGAATACGGTTTGGCCGGACCCTGCTTCATTGAACTGCACGACCCGCACGCCATTGGCATGGAAGGCCTTTTTCGACGCCTTGGCGATCTTCTGCACTGTCGGCATCAGCCACATGAACGTCGTGGGATCGGCATCGAATATATTGCGGGAGGGGGTCTTGGGAATGACCAGCGTATGTCCTTCGGACTGCGGCATCACATCCATGAAGGCGAGCGTGTGCTCATCTTCATAGACCGCATGGGAGGGAATTTCACCGCGCAGGATCTTGGCGAAGATGTTGTCCGGATCGTACGGCGTCCCTTGCATGGATGAATCTCCCTCGGCCAATTTTCACGCAGCTTGAACCGAAAATCCATGTCTTTCAAGTCTTTCAGCCCATTCGACGAATTGCCCGGACGTTTCAGTCCTGCTCGAGCTGTTCGCCACGGCGGAAAGGGCTGTGCTCGCGGAGATATTCGCCGACTGCTTCGACATCGGCGCGCTCCTGACGGAGATATTCGTCGATTGCCCGGCGCAGGCCCGCATGCGCGATGAAATGCGCTGAATGGGTGATGACAGGCATGTAACCGCGCGCCAGCTTGTGCTCGCCCTGTGCGCCGGCCTCGACACGGTCAAGTTTATTGGCAATCGCATAGTCGATCGCCTGGTGATAGCAGACCTCGAAATGCAGGAAGGGGTGATCTTCGATGCAGCCCCAATGGCGACCGAACAGCGCATCCGAGCCGATGAAGTTGATGGCGCCCGCGATATAGCGGCCGCCGCGCTTGGCCATGACGAGCAGGATGTCTTCCGGCATGCGCTCGCCGATCAGCGAATAGAATTCGCGCGTCAGATACGGGCGGCCCCACTTGCGACCGCCGGTATCCATGTAGAAGGCGAAGAATTGGTCCCAGATGTCTTCCGTAAGATCGCTGCCGGTCAGCCATTCCACGGTGATGCCGTTTTCGAGGGCAGCACGGCGCTCCTTGCGCAGCGCCTTCCGTTTCCGCGAGGCCAGCGTTTCGAGAAAGTCCTCATGGCTTCCATAGCCGTGATTGAGGAAATGGAACTGCTGGTCGGTGCGGTGCAGGTAGCCTTCGGCCTCCAGCGCCTGCCATTCGCCATCGCGAAGGAATGTGAAATGGGCCGATGACAGGTTGAGCGAGACGGTTTCCTGCTTCACGGCCTGGGCGAGAATGGCGTTGTATTTTGCCTTGCTTTCATCCCGAGCGACCAGTAGGCGCGGACCCGTCGCCGGCGTAAAGGGAACCGTGTGCTGGAGCTTGGGATAGTAGCGGCCACCGGCGCGCTCATAGGCGTCCGCCCAGCCGTGGTCGAACACATATTCGCCCTGGCTGTGGCTCTTGGCATAGCCGAAAGTGGCGGCCTTCAGCCTGCCGTCCTCCTCGACCAGAACGTGACGGCCCTGCCATCCGGTGCGCGGAACGGCAGAGCCGGATTCTTCCAGAGAGGAAAGATAAGCGTGTGAAATGAATGGATTATAATAATTATCTAATTTAGTGTGGCAAGTCCCGGAAAGCCGATTCCAGCTCTCCGGGTCGATTTCCTTGAAGGACGAGACAATGCGTATGTTCAATATCGTTCCTAGGGTCAGGACGGGTCGAAAGCCTCGAAGGTGATCTGGTCGGCATTGGCCGCGCTGTGGGAGGCCTGTTTGGCGTTGCGCACCGTCCAGCTGATCACCGGAATGTTCTTGCTGCGCTGCAATGTAATATAGTCGTTCGGCAAATGCATGATGTTGTAGGAAATAAAATCGAGGCCGAGCTGCATGACCTGCTCATGAGCGATAAAATCCTCGGGTCTTACGCCCTCGGCGATCAGCCCCGCGGGGCGGGGGGATTCGAGTTCCTTTAGGTCCCTGAGCAGCCACTGGTCGAAGCTCATTAGCGCCACCGGGCCGCCATAGTCCTCGAGTTCTTCAAGAACGGATGAGGCGAAGCCTTCGTCGTCGCCTTCACGGCCCTTGAGTTCCAGCACCAACGGGACACGACCCTTGACCAGCCGAAGCAGTTGTTTGAGCGAAGGTATCTTGTCCTTAGTACCACCAATCGAGACCAGGCCGAGCTCGCTCGAGGACTTGGCCCGTACATCGCCCTTCATGTTGCAGAGACGCTCCATGTCGTCGTCGTGGAAGACGACGGGGGTAGCGTCCGCCACATATTGCAGGTCGCATTCGATGGCGAAGCCGCCGTCGATCGCCGCCTGGAAGGCCGACAACGTGTTTTCCCAGACCGTCTTGTTGCCGTCGTGCCGCCCGCGATGAGCGATCGGCTGGCGGATCAGCGCCTTGAGATCATCATGCATCAGGCGACTTCCAGGATCGCATCGATCTCGACGGATGCGTTGAGCGGCAGGGACGCCATGCCGACTGCAGCGCGAGCGTGCTTTCCGGCGTCGCCCAGCACATTGGCGAGCAGGTTGGAGGCGCCATTGGCGACCAGATGCTGCTCGTAGAAATCAGGCGTCGAGGACACCAGGACGGTGATCTTGACGACCCGCCTGATGCGTCCGAGATCGCCGAGCGCGGCCTGGGCCTGGGCAAGGATGTTGATCGCGCAGAGTTCGGCGGCGCGCTGACCCTCCGGCGTGTGGATGCCGGCGCCGAGCTGGCCGGTCGAGGCAAGCTTGCCATTCTCCATCGGCAACTGACCTGAGATGAACAGCTGGTTTCCGGTTTGCACGAAGGGCACGTAATTAGCGGCCGGTGCCGCCGCAACCGGCAATGTGATACCCAGCGAAGCGAGTTTCGCGTCGATTTCAGCGCTCATGGACCGTCTCTCCCGAAGATTTTTCTTTTACACCCGTGGCAGATCGGATATTTCGCCACTTTGTGCTTCTAATTAGCGGCATTGACGGCAGGTGCAACAGGAGAATTGGATGATTTCCGGACGGAACTTGATTGCCATATCCTTCGTGAGCCTCATGGCGAGCGCCGGCCTTCCATCGGCGGCGTTGGCATTGTCCAATCTCGTTCCCCATCGCGCGGTCTACAATCTCGAACTCAAGGATTCCGCTGAGAAATCAGGCATCACCTCGATGAACGGCCGCATGGTCTATGAGTTCACCGGCTCGGAATGCGAGGGTTACAAGGTCAATTTCCGCTTCGTGACGCAATCGGATGTCGGCGGAGAGAAGCGCGTCTCCGACCAGCAGAGCACGACATTCGAGGACACCCGCACCGGCCGCTTCGAATTCGAATCGAAATCCTACACCGACGAACGACTCGACAAGGAAGTACAGGGCCATGCCGAGGACCTGAAGGACAAACTCACCGTCGAACTGATGGAACCGAGCGAAAAACAGGTCGAATTGCAGCCCGGCCGGTTTCCCACCGAGCACATGCTGGAACTGATCAAGCGGGCGCGGGGCGGCGAGCATTTCTTCGAGGCGCGGGTCTTTGATGGCTCCGACAATGGCGACAAGACGGTCTATACAACGACCGTTGTCGGCGCGCCGATCGGGGTATTGCCCGGTGATCCCGATGCTGATTCCGCCGGCAAGCTCAAGGCGGAGAAGACGTGGCCGGTGACGATCGCCTATTTCAACGACGACGAGAAGGTCGACGGCTTGCCGACCTATCGCATGTCCTTCAAGCTTTATGAGAACGGCGTGTCGCGCGACCTGACCATGGACTACGGCGATTTCGCGCTGACAGGGCGTCTCGTCAAGCTCGACTTTCTTCCCGAGACGATCTGCCAGGCGAAGTGAGGTAAGCAAGTTACGCGCCATTTCGCGATCCCGGCCTGCATATTTTTCGCTGCCGGGGTTGCTTTCGAGCGGCCTTCGGTTTAAGGCCGCGCTCATTCCACACGTGAAGTCTGGGGCTTTCCGGGAGAAATCCGGTTCGCTCCACCCGGTGGCAGGCATCAAAACCTGCTTCAAGCTTCACGGAGGTTCAACCGGAAAAAGGATAACAAGGCATGGCATTGCCCGATTTTTCTATGCGCCAGCTTCTCGAGGCAGGCGTTCACTTCGGCCACCAGACTCACCGCTGGAACCCGAAAATGAAGCCGTTCATCTTTGGTGATCGCAGCGGCATCCACATCATCGACCTCGCACAGTCCGTCCCGATGCTGCATCAGGCGCTCAAGGTCATCAGCGACACCGTCGCCGGTGGCGGCCGCGTTCTGTTCGTCGGCACCAAGCGCCAGGCATCCGACCTGATCGCCGACGCTGCGCGCCGTTCCGCCCAGTATTATGTCAACTCGCGTTGGCTCGGCGGCATGATGACCAACTGGAAGACGATCTCGAACTCGATCCAGCGCCTGCGCAAGGTCGACGATATCCTCGCTTCTCAGGGCACGGGCTATTCCAAAAAGGAACGCCTGAACCTCGAGCGCGAACGCGAAAAGCTTGAAAAGGCCCTCGGCGGTATCCGTAACATGGGTGGCACGCCGGACCTCATGGTCGTCATCGACACCAACAAGGAAAAGATCGCCATCGATGAAGCCAAGCGCCTGGGTATCCCGGTCGTCGCGATCATCGACTCCAATTGCGATCCCGACCTGATCGATTACGCGATCCCGGGCAATGACGACGCCTCGCGCGCCATCGCGCTTTATTGCGACCTGTTTGCCCGCGCGGCCCTCGACGGCATTTCGCGCCAGCAGGGTGGCTCCGGTGTCGATCTCGGTGCTGCTGCCGAGCCGATCGCCGAAGAGACGCTGACCGCCGAATAAGGCATAGAGGAGCAGGGGCTTTACCGCCTCCGCTCCCATCAACTTTCAGGGCAGGGGCTGCGGGGGTTACCAATGCAGCCTTTGCCGTTAGATTATCCGGACGCCGGTCGTTAGCCTGTCACATGACTGTTACGCATCTGGATACACTCCGTCCCCAGTTCCGGCGGAAAGAGCGGCCCGGCTGATCCGGTCCCGCGCTTAGCGGACATAAAGAGGTTTGAAATGAGCACTATTACGGCTGAAATGGTCAAGATCCTGCGTGAGCGCACCGGCGCGGGCATGATGGACTGCAAGAAGGCGCTGACCGAAACCAGTGGCGACATGGAAGCCGCCGTCGACTGGCTGCGCGCCAAGGGCATTTCCAAGGCTGAGAAGAAGTCCGGCCGCACAGCGGCTGAAGGCTTGATCGGCATCGCTCCGGGTGGCCACAAGGCGGTCATCGTCGAAATCAATTCCGAGACCGACTTCGTTGCCCGCAACGAAGCCTTCCAGGATCTCGTTCGCGGTGTCGCCGCTGTCGCGCTCAACACCGACGGCAAAGTCGAGTCGGTTGCAGCCGCGACCTATCCGGCCACCGGCAAGTCTGTCGCTGACACCATCACCGACGCCATCGCGACGATCGGCGAGAACATGGCTCTGCGCCGCTCGGCCCTGCTCGAAGTGCCGCATGGCACGGTTGCGACCTATATGCACAACGCCGCCGGCGACGGCATCGGCAAGCTCGGCGTTCTCGTCGCGCTGAAGTCGGAAGGCGACAAGGAAGTGCTTTACTCGATCGGCCGCCAGGTCGCGATGCATATCGCAGCCACCAACCCGCTGGCGATCCGTCCGGAAGAAGTCGATCCGGCTGTTGCCGAGCGCGAGCGCAACGTGTTCATCGAACAGTCCCGCGCCTCGGGCAAGCCCGAGAACATCATCGAGAAGATGGTTGATGGCCGCATGCGCAAGTTCTTCGAAGAAGTCGCGCTTCTCTCGCAGGCCTTTGTCATGAACCCCGACGTCACCGTCGGCCAGGCGATCAAGGATGCCGAGAAGCTTGCCGGCGCCTCGATCGAAGTCACCGGCATGGCACGCCTGCTGCTGGGCGAAGGCGTCGAGAAGGAAGAAACCGATTTCGCGGCTGAAGTTGCCGCTGCGGTGAAGAAATAAGCCTTTCTGTTTGATTGACCAGGCATCATGATTCGACAGGGCACCGCGTGACAACGCGGTGCCCTTCGTGTATCCGCGACAGCAAGAGCAAGCGATTCCTGCATGCGGGTGCTGGAACGCACATCATGTTCCGGCGGATCGACGAAAATCCGCCCGCCGGCGCTTTGCCGCCGCAATTGGCTTGCAGGTGATCGCTGCCATCCCATATCCGGGCGCTGTGCCCATTTGATCGAATGCCGAGACGGGAGATACCATGACATCGAGCGCCATCTACAAACGTGTGTTGTTGAAATGCTCCGGCGAAGCGTTGATGGGGAGCCAGGGTTTCGGCATCGATGTTGCGGTTGCCGACCGCATCGCAGCTGACATTGCCGAGGCGAGGGCGCTTGGTGTCGAGGTGGGCGTGGTTGTCGGCGGCGGCAATATTTTCCGCGGCGTCGCCGTCGCCTCGAAGGGCGGAGACCGGGTGACCGGCGACCATATGGGCATGCTCGCGACCGTCATCAACGCGCTGGCGCTCGCGACGTCGCTGCGCAAACTGGACATCGATACCGTAGTGCTGTCGGCGATCGCAATGCCCGAGATTTGCGAAAGCTTCTCCCAGCGCGCGACGCTCTATCATCTCTCGCTCGGCCGCGTCGTGATTTTCGCCGGCGGCACCGGCAACCCCTTCTTCACCACGGACTCCGCAGCGGCTCTCCGCGGCGCGGAAATGGGTGCGGAAGCGATCTTCAAAGGCACCCAGGTCGACGGCATATACTCGGCCGATCCGAAGAAATACCCGGATGCCACGCGTTTCGACAGCCTGACGCATACCGAAATGCTCGAAAAGGGCCTCGCGGTAATGGATGTCGCGGCCGTTGCGCTGGCGCGCGAGAACCACATCCCGATCATCGTGTTTTCCATCCACGAAAAGGGTGAATTCTCGAAAATCTTGACCGGCAGCGGTCGCCGGACCATCGTAAAAGACAATTGACAGAAAATGGCCTGATTCCCGGGCAACTGACGGGAGCAGGTGTCGGGGACAGGAGTTGGCCATGAGCAGTATCGAACTTACGGAAATCAAGCGGCGCATGGACGGCGCGATCAGTGCGTTCAAGAGCGACATAGCGAGCCTGCGTACAGGCCGCGCTTCCGCCAACGTGCTCGATCCCGTCACCGTCGAGGCCTACGGCGCGCGCATGCCGCTGAACCAGGTCGCCAACATCACTGTTCCAGAGCCGAGGATGCTGTCCGTGTCGGTCTGGGACCGTTCGATGGTCAAGGCGGTCGAGCAGGCCATCCGAGAATCCAATCTGGGCCTCAACCCGATCGTCGAGGGCCAGAACATGCGCATACCCTTGCCGGAGCTCAACGAGGAGCGCCGCAAGTCGCTCGTCAAGGTCGCCCATGAATATGCCGAAAAGGCCAAGGTCGCCGCCCGTCACGTGCGCCGCGACGGCATGGACGGCTTCAAGAAGGCCGAGAAAGACGGCAAGATGAGCCAGGACGACAGCCGGGTGAATTCCGACAAGGTGCAGAAGATGACGGATGATACGATCACCGAAATCGATCGCTTGCTTCACGACAAGGAAAAGGAAATCATGCAGGTGTAAGTATTTCGAAAGATCGCTTGGTCATTCTTGGCCAGGCGTGGCATCGGAATTGCGATGAGCTTGCAAAGCGGAAATCCTCAATGATCAACAGACAATTGGTTCGGATCCCAGAGCATGTTGCCATTATCATGGATGGCAATGGCCGCTGGGCTCAGCAGCGAGGACTGCCGCGTGCCATGGGGCACCGCAAAGGGGTCGAGGCCGTTCGCGACGTGGTGCGCGAAGCTGGCGACGTCGGAATATCCTATCTCACCCTGTTTGCCTTCTCCTCGGAGAACTGGTCGCGGCCTGAGGCCGAAGTCACCGATCTCATGGGCCTGCTCAAGGCGTTTATCCGCCGCGACTTGGCTGACCTTCACAGCAAGAACGTCCGCATCCGGGTGATCGGTTCGCGCGACAATCTGCGTAGCGACATCCTGCCGTTGCTCATCGAGGCGGAAGAGACGACGCGCCACAATACCGGTCTGACGCTGGTCATCGCATTCAACTACGGCGCCCGCGACGAGATCGTCCGTGCGACGAAGAAGCTGGCCGAGAAGGTTGCGCGCGGTGAGATCGCCGCTGCCGATATCGATTCACAGGCGATCGAGAACCAGCTCGACACTCGCGGCATTCCGGATCCGGATCTCGTCATCCGGACATCGGGCGAAGAGCGGCTTTCGAACTTCCTGCTTTGGCAGGCAGCCTATGCCGAACTGCTGTTCGTGCCCGAATTCTGGCCCGATTTCAGCCGCGATATCTTTCACGCCGCACTCGAGACCTATGCGCGCAGAGACCGGCGATTCGGCGGCGTTGCGCCCGTGGCAGCGGCTGCGGTCTCCTGATGAACCCCGAACTTCGCCTGCGAATCGTCTCCGGCATCGTGCTTGCCGCGGTGGCGCTCTGTGCGACCTGGCTGGGCGGCGTGGCCTTCAGCCTGCTTGCAGCGGTGATTGCGCTTCTGGTTTTCTACGAATGGACGACGATCACCGGACATTTGCCGCGCGAACGGTTCACGATGTTCGGCTGGGCGGCGATGATCCTGATCGTCGGGCAGTTTCTCTGGTATGGCCCGAAGGTCGGCACGATACCGAGCCTGGCGCTGCTGGTCGGGTTTACCGTCGTCTGCGCCGTCATCGCAGCCGTCAGAGGCAAGAGCCAGTGGCTGGCAGCCGGCGTATTCTATGCCGGTCTCTCCGGCATTTCATTGGCCGCTCTGCGTGAATTCGGTGGCATCACCACCATCGTCTTCCTCTTCGCGGTGGTCTGGGCGACGGACATCCTGGCCTATTTTGTCGGTCGCGCGATCGGCGGACCCAAGCTGGCGCCCAAGATATCGCCGGGCAAGACCTGGTCGGGTGCGATCGGCGGCACAGTGTCGGGCGTTATCGCAGGCTGTATCGTGGTGTGGCTTGCGGGCGAGGGTCTTTCGATCTGGCATGTTCTGATCACCGCAGTGCTTTCCATCGGCTCGCAGATCGGCGATCTGTTCGAATCCTATATCAAGCGGCGCTTCGGCGTGAAGGATTCGAGCCATCTGATTCCCGGCCATGGTGGTGTCATGGACCGCGTGGACGGGCTTGTTTTCGCCTGTTTTCTGGCGTTTCTGGGCGGCTTGGCGGTTGCCGTGGCGAGCGGACAGTTGGCGACAGCTACGGGCTAGCTTATATCAGGCATATGGTCCGCGCTGCCTGCGGCAAAATCTAGGACGTTTTCTGAATGACCGGACTTCTAAGCAATCAATTGGCCTTGATGGTCCCGGCATTCCTGCTGGTGATTTCGCTGATCGTGTTCATCCATGAGATGGGCCACTATCTGGTCGGCCGTTGGAGCGGCATCCGGATCATGGCCTTCTCGTTCGGATTCGGGCCCGAGCTTTGGGGCTTCACCGACAAGCACGGCACGCGCTGGAAGATATCCGCCATTCCGCTCGGCGGCTACGTGCGATTCTACGGCGATGCGGATGCGGCCAGCACGCCCGACTTCGAGGCGCTCGACGAATTGCCGCCCGAGGAGCGCGCCAGGACCTTCACCGGCGCCAAGCTCTGGAAGCGCGCCGCGACCGTGGCCGCCGGCCCAATTGCCAACTTCCTGCTGGCGATCGTTATCCTGTCCGGCATCTTCATGGCCTACGGCAAGTTCGCCGCCGATCCGATCGTCGCGCAGGTGAAGCCGGACAGCGCCGCGGCGGAGGCGGGAATCATCCCGGGCGATCTCCTCGTCAGCATCGACGGCAACCCGATCGTCACCTTCGACGACGTTCAGCGCTATGTCAGCATCCGCCCGAGCGTGCCGATGACCTTGACGGTCAAGCGCCAAGGCGAGGCCGTCAACATTCCAATCACGCCGAAGCTGACCGAGATCAAGGATCGTTTCGGCAACAAGATCGAGCTGGGAATCATCGGCATCGTCATCGACAAGAATGGCGGCAATCTACGTGTCGTGCATTTCACGCCGCTCGAGGCAGTGGCGGAGGCGGTGCGGGAGACCGGACACATCGTCACGAGCACGTTCCGCTATATCGGCAACATTTTCGCCGGCCGCATGAAGGCCGACCAGCTCGGCGGGCCGATTGCTGTCGCGCAAGCCGCAGGGCAGGTGGCGACGCTTGGAATTATTGCGCTTTTGCATCTTGCCGCAGTTCTTTCGGTTTCGATCGGATTGCTCAACCTTATGCCGGTTCCGGTACTTGATGGCGGCCATCTAATGTTTTATGCGGTAGAGGCGCTCAGGGGAAAACCGGTCGGGGAGACCGCGCAAGGGGTCTTGTTCCGGGTCGGAATGTTCCTCGTGCTGTCATTGATGGTTTTCGTGACGTGGAACGACATCACCAGGAACATTTCCAACTGGCTCGGGTGATAACGAACTATTACAAGACAAGGAAATATTTACCTTAATTCGGTGTTGGCGTGGCCATTACGTCACGCTTCGGAACGAAGTAAATAGAATTTAACCAACTCACTTGCTTGTATGGGAAAAGCGGTTAAAACGGCGGAGTGGCCTGGATGGGGTGCCTAAGCGGCTGTCCGGGTAACGGGAAAAGGGTATGAAGTTAATGAATGGTAGTTCGAGATTTCTGAACGCGGCGTCTGCGATCGCGATGACCGCCGGTGTTTTGACATCTGCCGGAACAATGGTGCTGGTCAATCCCGTTACAGCCCAGGCAGCAGTCATCCGCAACATCTCGGTTCGTGGTGCCGAACGCACGGGCGACGATACGGTACGGTCAAGCCTGACGATCGTTCCCGGCAAGGACTTCTCGAACGCCGATATAGACCTGTCGATCAAGCGCCTTTATGCAACCGGTCTTTTCTCCGACGTGCGGATCACCGTGTCCGGTGGAACGCTCGTCGTCGTCGTCAACGAGAATCAACTGGTCAATCAGGTCGTTTTCAACGGCAACCGCAAGATCAAGGACGACAAGCTCAT
Organism: Rhizobium sp. LjRoot254; assembly: GCF_964254105.1. NCBI lineage: Bacteria > Pseudomonadati > Pseudomonadota > Alphaproteobacteria > Hyphomicrobiales > Rhizobiaceae > Rhizobium > Rhizobium sp. LjRoot254. The sequence continues at coordinate 2,125,040 of NZ_CAXUSM020000001.1, forward strand.
CGGGATGGTGAAGACGCAGCCGCTCGGACCCTACAGCGAATCGCTGATCGAGGCGGATTTGCAGTCGTTGCGCCGGGCCTATGCGGCGATCGGGCGGTCTGATGTCGAGATCACCACGCAGACCGCCCCTGTCGGCGAAGGTCGCGTGAACGTTGCCTTCGTCATCAACGAGGGCGGTCGCACAAAGATCGATACGATCAATTTCGAGGGCAATGAGCACTACAGCGATTTCCGCCTGCGCGCGGTCCTCACGACGAAGCAATCGGGCTGGTTCTCGTTCCTCACCCGCAAGGACATCTATAACGAGGACAAACTGCGCGCCGACGAAGAAGCGCTGCGCCTGTTCTACTACAATCACGGCTATGCCGACTTCAGGGTGCTTTCATCCGACGCGACGCTCGATCCGGCGACCAATACCTATGTCGTGACAATCAATGTCGATGAAGGCCAACGCTATGAATTCGGTCCCGTCAATGTCGAGAGTACCGTCGATGGCGTCGATCCCGATGAGCTCAAGGGCCTTGCGGAATCGCGCGAAGGCAAGATCTATCGCGCCCGTGACGTGCAGGATTCGATCAGCGAGATTTCAAAGCGTGTCGCTGCTGCCGGTTACCCCTTCGCCCGCGTGACCCCGCGCGGCAATCGCGACATGGCAGGCAAGACGATCGCAGTCGATTATCTGGTCGATCAGGGCGAGCGCGCCTATGTCGAGCGGATCGAGATTCGTGGCAACACCGCCACCCGCGACTATGTCATCCGTCGCGAATTCGACATGGCGGAAGGCGATGCCTTCAACCAGGAACGTGTCGCCGAAGCCAAGCGCCGTCTTGAGCGTTTGGGCTACTTCCAGAAGGTCGACATCTCCACTCAGCCGGGCAGCGCGCCTGATCGCGTCGTCGTGGTCGTGGATGTCGTCGATCAGTCGACCGGCAGCTTCGGCATTGGCGGCGGCTATGCGACGGGTGGCGAAGGCTTCATCATCGAAGCGTCGATCGAAGAAAAGAACTTCCTCGGCCGCGGCCAGTATATCCGCGTGTCGGCGAGCGGTGGTGCGGAGACGCGCAACTATTCCATCTCGTTCACCGAGCCCTATTTCCTTGGTTACCGCCTTGCCGCTGGCTTTGATCTGTTCAAGTCGTCCAGCTCGATCGAGAATAACTACGCGTACGAGGACCAGGGCTTCTCGCTGCGTGTCTCGGCGCCGATCACCAACGATCTATCGACGACGTTCCGCTATAATTACAAAGAGGTGAAATATACCAGTGACGCCTATGGCAGGCTTTCGGCACCCTACAAGGACGTTGTCGATGGAAGCCCTTGGGTTCAGTCCTCGGTTTCCAACGCCTTGACCTACAATACGCTCGACACGGCGGTGCTGCCACATGAGGGCATCTTGGCCTCGCTGACCCAGGAATTTGCCGGGCTCGGCGGTGATTCCGACTTCTACAAGATCAGCGGTCGTGCTCGCGGCTATTATACCGTGTCGGACGACATGGATCTCGTCGGTTCGCTTTCGGCATCCGCGGGCCATGTGATCTCGACAACGGGCGGCCATCTGAACCTGTTTGATCAGTTCTCCCTGGACTCAAATGATATCCGCGGCTTTGCCGACTCCGGTATAGGTCCGCGCATGCGCGGCGATGCCATCGGCGGCACGACCTATGCCACGGCTTCCGCCGAAGCATCATTCCCGTTGCCGGGCATCTCTCAGGATGCTGGCTTCCGCGGCGCCTTCTTTATCGATACCGGTACGCTCTTCGGTAACGACGTGAAGATCCGCCAACCGTCAAAGGGCAAGTTGACCGGCGCCGCCATGGATTGGCGGGTAGCGACGGGTGCCAGCTTGATCTGGGCGTCGCCATTCGGCCCACTGCGTATTGACTATGCGATCCCGGTGGTCAAGCAGGACAAGGACATCATCCAGAACCTGAAGTTCGGCATCTCGACCGCCTTCTGATGAACATACGGTCCGGTGCAGCATCCGGTGCGGCACTGGGATGGAGCATGATGATCCGTTCGGAATTCTTTCCTCCCCACAAGGGCATGCGGCTTGCCGACTTCGCTGTGTCGCTCGATCTGCGTCTCGTCGACAGCCGTGCATCCGACAAGCTCGTGAATGCCGTCTCGCCGATTTATCGCGGCATCGAGGGCGACGTTTGCTACATGCTGAGCCGCAAGAGCCGTGTCGAACTGGAGACTTGCAACGCCACGGCGATCATTTGTGCCGAGCCGCTGGCCTCCCTCGTACCCGGCCATATCACCGTCCTGATTTCCACCAATCCGCATCTGGCTTTCGCGCGTGCGGGCGCGCTTCTGCATCCAGACGCGCTAAAGCCGGCGGCCAATGTGCAAGCTGAGGGTGTCAGCCCTCAGGCGATCGTGCATCCCAGTGCCAAGCTGGAATCCGGTGTGGTCGTCGAACCCTTCGCGATTATCGGCGCACATGCCTCGATCGGCGAAGGCTCGCGTATCGGGGCGGGCGCCGTGCTGGGTGAACATGTCAAGATCGGCCGGGAATGCTCGATCGGGGCACATGCAAGCGTGCTATGCAGCTATGTCGGCAACAACGTCATCATTCACAACGGCGCGCGCATCGGCCAGGACGGGTTCGGCTACGCGCCGGGTCCACGTGGGATGGAAAAGATCGTGCAGATCGGCCGGGTCGTTATCCAGGATCACGTCGAGATCGGCGCGAATTCGACGATCGATCGCGGCACGATGGACGATACAATCATCGGCGAGGGCTCCAAGATCGACAATAACGTGATGATCGGCCACAATGTGAAGATCGGCAGGCATTGCGGCATCGTCGCCGGTGTCGGGATTGCCGGCAGCACCAGGATCGGCGACGGCGTGCTGATCGGCGGCAAGACCGGGATCACCGGGCACATCACGATCGGCGACGGCGTGCAGCTTGCGGGGATGACGGGTGTTGCCACGGACCTGCCGGCGGGTGGAAAATATGGCGGCATTCCGGCGAGGCCGATCAAGGACTTCCTGCGGGACTCGGTCGAGATGCTGGCCAAGACGGAGCTGAACCGGAGAAAGGGAAAGAAGACACATGAGTGAGGATACGAAAACCACGCTCGGAACAGCGGATATCATGGAGATCATGAAGCTCCTGCCGCATCGCTATCCCTTCTTGCTTGTTGACAAGATCATCGAGATCAACGGCGACGACTCCGCCATCGGAATCAAGAATGTAACGGCTAACGAGCCCCAGTTCATGGGCCACTTTCCCGGCAATCCAATCATGCCCGGCGTGCTGCTCATCGAGGCGATGGCGCAGACGGCAGGTGCCATTTGCGCGCGCAAGGTCGTGGGCGAAACCAGCCTCGTCTATTTCATGACGATCGACAATGCCCGCTTCCGCAAGCCGGTCGTGCCCGGTGATCGCGTCGAATTCCACGTGACCAAGCAGAAGCAGCGCGGCAATATCTGGAAGTTCCATTGCGACGCGATGGTCGATGGCCAGAAGGTCGCGGAAGCTGACGTCGGCGCCATGATGGTCCCTCAGGGTCGGAAATAATGGCAATCTCGAAAACCGCCCGGATCCATCCGCTCGCCCTCATCGAGGACGGCGCGGTGATCGGCGACAATGTAACGATCGGCCCGTTCTGCCACATCGGGCCGAAGGTAACGCTCGGTGCCGGCTGCGAACTCATCAGCCACGTCGTGGTGATAGGGCGCACGACAATCGGCAGCGGCTGCAAGATCCACCCGACCGCGGTGATCGGCGGCGATCCGCAGAGCGTGCATCACGCCGGCGAAGAGACCACCCTCGACATCGGCGACAACTGCACCATGCGCGAAGGCGTCACGATCAACACTGGCACGGCAGGCGGCGGCGGTCGCACTGTCGTCGGCAACAACAACCTGTTCCTAGCCTGCTCGCATGTCGCGCATGATTGCCATCTCGGCAACGACATCATCATGTCGAACGCCGTTCTGCTTGCCGGCCATGTGACGATCGAGGACCGCGTCATTCTCGGTGGCGGCTCCGCTGTCCATCAGTTCACACGCATCGGCCGCCAAGCTTTCGTCGGCGGCTTGTCGGGCGTCGCCTATGACGTGATTCCCTATGGCATGCTGAACGGCAATCCCGGCGCGTTGGCTGGGCTGAATGTCGTAGGCATGACGCGCGCCGGCATGGACCGGCCGACAATCCATCGCGTGCGCAAGGCCTATAAGGAAATATTCGACGGCGGGGGTTCCGTCCGTTCGAATGCCGCCCGCATAAGGGATGACTTCCTTGATTGCCCGCCGGCGCTGGAAATCCTGGATTTCATCGCCGCGGATGCGGATCGGGCGCTTTCCTCGCCCAACCGAACAAAATCCTGAGGTGACGCTTGGACCGGCGGGACAACCAGGGCCGGTTGGCGATCGTCGCGGGCAGCGGCAGGCTGCCGCTCTATGTCGCTGAGGCGGCGCGCGGCCGCGACGACGAACCCTATATCTTTGCGATCAAAGGCGAATCGACGACCGACTGGTCGGCTTTCGACCACACCGATCTTGGTATTGGCGACATTGCGGGCCTCAAGCGGATTTCCGCCGAAAAGCAGATCGGCCGGATCGTCCTCTCCGGTGGCGTGCGGGTGCGGCCGGCATGGAACGAGATCCGGCTGAACCTCGGCACGATCTGGCGCCTTCCAAAGCTCATGCGCACGCTGATGCATGGCGGCGACAATCTGGTGCTGACCACGGCGATCGGCCTTCTCGAAGGTGACGGACGCCGGGTGATCGGTGCCCAGGATATCGCACCGGGACTGGTCGCGGAATTAGGTCCGCTCGGGCAGCATGCGCCCGACCGGCAAGCGGAAGCCGATATAAGGATATCGATCGAAGCTGCGCGACTGCTCGGGGAACTCGACATAGGGCAGGGTGTGATCGCGGTTGGCGGGCGTGTGGTGGCACTCGAAGGACCTGAAGGCACGGATTCCATGATCGGCCGCATCAACGAGCTCAGGACACGGGAGCGGATTTCGGCGACGCGTCCCGGCGTGCTGGTCAAGCTTTGCAAGCCGAGCCAGGATATCCGCGTCGACCTTCCCTCGGCGGGCCTATCGACAATCCGCAATGCGCACGAAGCCGGCCTGTCAGGCATAGCCCTGGAAGCGGGCCGGTCGCTGCTGCTCGATCGCCAGGACGTCATCGACTTCGCCGACAGTCACGGGATGTTCGTGACGGGCATCGATCCCGATGCCTATGGAGCGGCGCGATGACGCTGAAGATCGCGGTCATTGCGGGCGAGAGTTCCGGCGATCTCCTGGGTGCCGGCATGGTCGCGGAAATCAAGCGGCTGACTGGTGAAGACGTTGAATTCATGGGCGTCGGCGGCCCGGCGCTTGCCGCAGAGGGCCTGGTCTCGCTCTTCGACTTCAGCGATACGGCCATCATGGGCATATCGGCCGTGCTGACGCGGCTTCCGACTCTCATCAAGCGCATAAACCAGACTGTATCGGCCGTCGTCGCGGCAAGGCCGGATGCGCTTGTTATCATTGATAGTCCGGGCTTTACCCACAGGGTGGCAAAGAAGGTGCGCAAGCAGATTCCAGGGCTGCCGGTGATACAATATGTCTGCCCGACGGTGTGGGCGTGGAAGCCATATCGTGCCAGGCGGATGATCGCCTATGTCGATCATGTCCTAGCGATATTGCCGTTTGAGCCCGAGGCGATGGAGCGGCTGGGCGGCCCTCCCACGACCTATGTCGGTCATCGGCTGAGAACACTGAAAGATGTGCTCGAAGCGCGTTCGCACAATGCTTCAAGAATTGTCCCTGCCGGATCAGCGAGAACGATCCTTCTGCTTCCCGGATCGCGCGTCACGGAGATCAGCCGGCTTCTGCCCATTTTCAGGGAGACGGCGGAGTTCCTGTCGTCGCGCGGCCAATACCGCTTCATCATGCCGACCGTGCCGCACCAGGAGACGCGCGTCCGTGAAATGACGGCGGATTGGCCGGTCAAGCCGGAGATCGTCGTCGGGGAAACAGGCAAATGGGAAGCTTTCCGCCAGGCCGATGCCGCTCTTGCTGCCGCCGGTACGGTGTTGTTCGAACTCGCCCTGACCGGCATTCCCACCATTGCGACCTATAAGACGGATATCTTCATCCGCATGATCATGAGCCGTATCAAGACATGGTCAGGCGCGCTTCCGAACCTGATCGCGGATTATCCCGTATTTCCTGAATTCTATGACCAATTCCTGCGGCCGCAAATGCTCGGCCGCTGGCTGGAACGGCTCTCGACGGATACGCCGCAGCGTGCTGCCGTGCTGGCGGGTTGCCGGACAGTCTTCGAGAATCTGACGACCGACAAGGGCGCCAGCGAACATGCCGCCGAGATCGTGCTCGCCTTGGCGCAAAGAAAAAGCCCGGCGCGGTAGCCGGGCTCGATCAAGTCAAATCCAGTTGGCGGCTCAGCCGCGCTTGGACACCGGCACATAGTCGCGCGGCGGCTCGCCGACATAGAGCTGGCGCGGGCGGCCGATACGCTGGTCCGGGTCTTCGATCATCTCGTTCCACTGCGCGATCCAGCCGACGGTACGGGCGAGCGCGAAGAGCACGGTGAACATTTCGGTCGGGAAGCCCATCGCCGACAGTGTGATGCCGGAATAGAAATCGATGTTCGGATAGAGCTTCTTTTCGATGAAATATTCGTCCGAGAGCGCGATGCGTTCGAGTTCCATGGCCACTTCGAGCAGCGGGTCGTCCTTGACGCCGAGTTCTCCGAGCACTTCATGCGTGGTCTTCTGCATGATCTTGGCGCGCGGATCGTAGTTCTTGTAGACGCGGTGGCCGAAGCCCATCAGGCGGAACGGATCGTTCTTGTCCTTGGCCTTGGCGATATATTCCGGAATGCGGTCGGCGGTGCCGATCTCGCGCAGCATGTTGAGCGCGGCCTCATTGGCGCCGCCATGGGCGGGACCCCAGAGGCAGGCGATGCCGGCAGCGATACAGGCGAACGGGTTGGCGCCCGAAGAGCCGGCGAGCCGCACGGTCGAGGTCGAGGCGTTCTGCTCGTGGTCGGCATGCAGGATGAAGATGCGGTCCATGGCGCGGGCCAGGACCGGATTGACCACATATTCCTCGCAGGGAACGGCAAAGCACATGCGCAGGAAGTTCGACGCGTAATCGAGGTCGTTCTTGGGATAAACGAAGGGCTGACCGATGTGGTACTTGTAGGCCATCGCCGCAATCGTCGGCATCTTGGCGACCATGCGCAGGCTCGCCACCATGCGCTGATGCGGGTCGGTGATATCCGTCGAGTCGTGATAGAAGGCCGACAACGCGCCGACGCAGCCGCACATGACGGCCATCGGATGGGCGTCGCGACGGAAGCCGGTGAAGAAGCGGCTCATCTGTTCGTGCACCATGGTGTGATGCGTGACGCGGTAGTCGAAATCCGCCTTCTGCGTCGCGGTCGGCAGTTCTCCGTAAAGAAGCAGATAGCAGACCTCGAGGAAGTCGCCATGCTCGGCGAGCTGGTCGATCGGGTAGCCGCGGTGGAGCAGCATGCCCTCGTCGCCATCGATATAGGTGATCTTGGACTCGCAGGACGCGGTCGACGTAAAACCCGGATCGTAAGTAAAGGCGTGGGTGTTCTTGTAGAGCGGCCCAATATCAACAACATCAGGACCGATGGAGCCCGATCGGACCGGAAGTTCGACCGTCTTTTCATTGAATGTAAGAACCGCTTTTTTGTCAGCCATGAATGCCTCCGGTCTGGGTCGAGGACGGTGGGGGACATCGTCCGTTTTTGCGATTTTTTGCTATAGTATGTAGGCGGTTATGCCAAGCATTGCCAATGATTATTGCTGCATCGCCATATCAGGTTTTGGCACTGCAAAACCCGGAAATCAAAGGGAATCTTGTGGCTTAAGAATTTAATCGATTGAAGCTCTATTGCCCGAAAATGGCGCCAAGCTGGACCAAAGCGTGTCGCCACTGGCAGCGGTTGCCATTTATCTCCAGAGGTTGCACTATCCTGCTGCGGGGCGGGGTTGGGTTATGGCGGGCGCGCGTGACATCGATAAGACAGGCATGCGGAAACCGGCACCGCAATCCGTCGATTTCGACCTGTTGCCCACAGCGGTCGGACGCGAGCGGGATGACGCTGTCCATCCGGCGCCGCATGCGGAAAATTGGCGAGCATTTTACGGGCTTATCGCAAAGTGGCGGCTCGCGGTTCATGCCGCTATAGAAGAGGAAGGAGCCTTCGGCCACCCCTTCTATTGGGCGCCGGTATTTCTCGGCGCCGGCGCGGCCGCCTGGTTTGCATCCCCCACAACACCGTCCCAGACATATCTGATTGTCTTGGTAGGGATCCTTTCGGCAGCCTGGCTGATCGCTGGTCCATCGCGGCTGAAGCTGCGCGCGCCGATTGCGGTACTGGCATTGATCGCCACGGGAGCCCTGCTGGCGGCGTGGGAGACGCAACGAGCCGGCACCGTCATTCTCGACAGTTCGGTGACCACCACGGTGACCGGGATGGTCACGGAACGCGAAGCGGACGCCAATGGGCGCTGGCGATATACGATCCAGGTCGCCGCCACGGAAAATCCGGCACTGGAGCGAGCGCCCGACATCGTCAAGCTCACGGGGTTGGGCAAGGGTGAACCGTTTGCGCTCGGCGAGATCATCGAGGGCAGGGCGCGTTTGTCGCCACCCTCCGGTCCCGCGCTCGTCGGGCTCAACGATTTTGCCTTCAGCGCCTACTTCGAGGGAACGGGTGCGATCGGCTTCTTCTACGGCCGCCCGCTGACACTTGGAATGTGGGACGGCGACACAGACGTTGTCGAAGCTGTAACCGGCCGGCTGAATGCTTTGCGCGGGCAGATCAGCGAACACATCCGCTCCGTTCTACCCGGCGACACCGGTGCTTTCGCTGCTTCGATGGTCACCGACGACCGCCGGGCGATGAGCAGGGAAACCGCCGAGGCGCTCAGGCTCGCGGGGTTGACACATATCATCGCGATTTCCGGCCTCAACATGGCGCTCGCCGCCGGTATTTTCTTCATCGGCATTCGCGCTTTGCTGAGTCTCAACCAGGAAGTCACCCACCGCTATCCGGTCAAGAAAGTTGCCGCCGCTGGCGCGCTTCTGACGGTGACGGGCTACTATCTTATATCCGGGTTCGCGGTATCGGCGGAACGCGCCTACATCATGATGGCGATCATGCTGACGGCGGTGTTCTTCGGCCGCCCGTCGATCAGCCTGAGGAACGTTGCGCTTTCAGCGATCGTGATCCTGATCCTGTCGCCATCGGCGGTGATGGGACCAGGCTTCCAGATGTCCTATGCCGCGACCCTTGCGCTGGTGGCCGGCTATAGCCTCTGGCAACGCCGCCAGGCGCGTGATCTGCCATTTGCCGGCATACCTTTCATGAAACCCGCCCTGCCGGTCTGGGTATTCATGTCCGGCGTTTTCATGACCTCGCTGATCGGCGGCTTCTCGACGGCGCTGTTTTCCATTGAGCACTTTCATCGGATCGCCACATGGGGGCTTCCGGCCAATCTCCTCGCCATGCCGATCATTTCCTTCATCGTGATGCCCGCAGGTCTGCTGGCGCTGATACTCATGCCGCTCGGACTGGACTGGCTGCCGCTGCAGATCATGGGCCTCGGGCTCGATTTGGTCATCGCCATCGCCAAATGGATCGCGTCGTTCGAGGGCGATGCCGTCGTCGGGCGAATTCCGGGCTGGCTGTTCGTCGGATTGACGATTGCCTTCGTGATACTGGCCATCATGCGATCGAAACTTCGCTATGCCGGCGCCGGCCTTGCGATCACGTTGATGCTGCTCTATCTGGCTCTGCCCGCTCGGCCAAAACCCGATCTTGTCATCTATGAGGATGGCACGCTTGCGGGTCTATTGAGTGACAAAGGCATTGCCACGACCCGCACAAGGCCAACCGCCTTCATCTTGGAACAATGGCAACGCGCATTGCCTGTCGATCAGCACCTGCAGCCCGTGATGAATGCGGTGCCCGGTGACCTGGCAGGAAAGGAACGCTGGCGCCTCGATCCCGAGCAACTTGCGTCTGCCCGAAAGCTGATGAAGGCCGATCTCGTCAAGGCTAGTTCAGACCGCTTCACCTGCCGCAATGGGCTCTGGTGCATCGCCCGCGTGAAAAGTGGTGCGGTGATTCTCCAGACGGACATCAGCGGTTTGGTCGGTTCTGCCTGCGACATGGCCGACATCGTCATCACCGGCGCCCGTCTGAAGTGGACGGAATGCCGCTCTGGCGCGAAAATGTTCAGTGGCACAAGCCTGCGCCGGACCGGATCGGTTGAAATCTGGTTTGATCCGGCAAATTCACGTAAAATCAGAGTTATTTCCGCCTTTGGTATTGGCGAGCGATCGTGGTATACTCATCGCGTGTACGACTGGCGGAGTGGGCAATACGCCTACTAGGGGACCGTCGCGAGAGTAACGGCGATGAATCAGAAGACCAACGAAGGAATCGCGCGGAAGAAGAAGACGCAAACGGGATCGTCCGATACGACGGAAAACGATTTCCTCGACGCGGCTGAGCGTCAATTTGCCGAAAACGGTTATGCGGGCGCGAAAATCCGGGCCATCGCCGAAGAGGCCGAAGCCAATCTCGGGGCACTTCACTATTATTGGGGCAGCAAGGAAAGCCTGTTCCGCGCGGCATGCAGCCGCCGGATGCAGCCCGTCATCGCCGAGCGCATGCGCCGCTACGACGAATTTGCCGGCCGCGCGCCGACGGTCGAGGAAATCCTGCGGGCCTATTTCGAGCCGGCTTTCCTCAGCAACCGGGAGGATCCCCCCAAAAGGGCGCATTTCTGTCGAATCTACGCGCGTATCCTCACGGATCCCTCGCCTGAAGTGAAGACCATCATGGCCGAGATATTCAGTGAATGTACCGCGCGCTTCGTCACGCTGCTGCGCGGGACGTGCAAGCATCTCGACGACAACGCGTTCTACTGGCGCCTGCACTGCGTCTTCGGCGTCTTCCAGCACGCGGCGACCTATACCGACAATATCGGCATCCTCGCTGGCGGCAAGTTCGACATGACCGACCTCGACGCGGGTATCGACCGGATCATTCACTTCGTCGCCGCCGGCCTGAAGGCGCCGGCAATATAATCGATTCAATGGCTTGAGAGCCGTTGTTCAGGCTGGATGACGTAAGGTGAGGATATCGCATTCCGCGCCGGCCGGCAGGGCCTCGGCGTTTGGCGCACGCACGATCAGACAGTCAGCCCCGGCGAAAATCTTCATCTGCGACGAATCCTGCTTGCCAAAGGAATGCGCCTCCAGCATTCCGTCCGGCCGCCGTACGAGCCTCGCCCGCAAATAATCCTGGCGATGGTCGTTCTCGGCGAGCGCCATCGCCGCGACGGCCCTGGCGCGGCGTTCGGGTGGCGGCAGATGGGCCATGTGAGCGACGAGAGGTTCCAGGAACAGCAGCGAGCAGACCATGCTCGACACAGGATTTCCCGGCAGGCCGAGGACGCGGGCATCGCCAAGCGAGCCGACCATCAACGGTTTTCCCGGCCGCATGGCGATCTTCCAGAAATCCAGTTCCATGCCGATTGACTTGAGAACCGGCTGGACGAGATCATGGTCGCCGACCGAGGCGCCGCCAAGCGTAACTATAATGTCGGCTCGTGCTTCCTGCGCCTTGGCGACGGCACCTTCGATCTGGCTTCGGTCGTCGCTGACGATGCCGAGATAGAGGACATCCGCGCCGGCAGCCTTCGCCAGGGCCGAAACACCGTAGATGCTGGAGGCGACGATCTGGTCCGGCCCGGGCGCGGTTCCGGCGGAAACGAGTTCATCGCCGGTGGCGATGACTGCGATCAAGGGCTTGCGATAGACGGTGACCTGTGAACGGTTCATGGCCGCGGCGACCGTCACCCGGCCAGCATCCATGATCTCGCCGGCATTGAGGACGACTTCGCCTTCGAGAAAATCCTGGCCGCGTGGCCTAACATGCCGTCCCTCGGTCACGACGAAATTCGTCTCGATGATGTTTCCGTCGAGCCGTATGGCGTCTTCCTGCAAAAGAACGGCGTCGGCGCCCTCCGGCATCGGGGCGCCGGTAAAGATCCGCACGGCCTGGCCTTTGCCGACTGTGCCGGCGAAGCGACGGCCGGCGGCCGATTCTCCGATGACGTCGAGCCGCGTGCCAAGCGAAGCGACGTCTTCGGCCCGCAATGCGTAGCCATCCATGGCGGAATTGTCGAAGGGTGGTTGGGTGAGGCTGGCCGACACCGGCTCTGCCAGAACACGGCCGTCGGCATCGAATAGATCGACGGTCTCGGTTCGCGAAATCCTTGCCGCGCCGCCGATCAATCTGGCCAATGCATCTTCGACGGAAAGGAGAGCCATCAGTCTGCCTGTTGCTCTCTGATGTAGTCGCCGGATTTGCCGCCGGATTTGGTTTTCAAGCGGATATCGATGATCTCCATGCCCTTGTCTGCGGCCTTCGCCATATCGTAGAGCGTGAGGCAGGCGACCGAAACGGCCGTCAGCGCCTCCATTTCGACCCCGGTCTTGCCTTCGATCTTTACCGTTGCCTGCACCCGGAGGCCGGGCAGGGCGGTATCCGGCGTGATATCGACGGAAACCTTGGAGATCAACAATGGATGGCAGAGCGGGATGAGGTCGGAGGTCTTCTTGGCGGCCATGATGCCGGCGATCCGGGCGGTGCCGATGACGTCGCCCTTCTTTGCGTTGCCGGAGACGATCAGTTCGAGCGTATCCGGCCGCATGCGGATCGCGCCTTCGGCAACGGCGATCCGGACAGTCTCGGCCTTGCCGCCGACATCGACCATATGGGCCTCGCCCGCCGCATCGATGTGGGTGAGGTTCGACATGGCTATTCCGCTGCGGCAGATGCCGCTCCGTTGAGAAGGTCGAGCGTGGCCCGCGCGACATCGGCCTTGCGCATCAGGCTTTCGCCGACCAGGAATGTGCTGATGCCGGATCCCGCCAGGCGCCGGCAGTCGTCATGCGTGAAAATGCCGCTTTCGCCGACGAGCAGCTTGCCATCGGGCACCATCGGCGCCAACCTCTCGGAGACCGCGAGATCAACCTCGAAGGTGCGAAGATTGCGATTGTTGATTCCGACCAACTGAGATTTCAGCCGAAGCGCGCGCTCCATTTCGGCTTCGTCGTGCACTTCGAGCAACACGTCCATGCCGAGTTCGAAAGCCAAGTCCTCGAGCCGTTCGGCTTCGTCGTCCGCCAGGGACGCCATGATCAGCAGGATGCAGTCAGCGCCCCAGGCGCGCGCTTCATAGACCTGATAGGGCTCGAACATGAAGTCCTTGCGCAATGCGGGCAGCGCGCAGGTGGCACGGGCAGCCGTGAGGAATTCCGGTGCGCCTTGAAAACTCGGGGCATCCGTCAGCACCGACAGGCACGCCGCGCCCCCGGCTTCATAGGCGCGGGCGAGGGCGGGTGGATCGAAGTCCGGCCGGATCAGGCCCTTGGATGGGCTCGCCTTCTTGATCTCGGCGATTAGGCCGAAAAGTCCGCTCGATTGCCTGGCCCTCAGCGCATCGGCAAAGCCACGCGGCTTGTCGGCATCTCCGGCGCGCGCCTTGATCTCGGCGAGCGGCAGCGCCGCCTCTGCTGCCGCGATCTCGCGGCGCTTGTACTCTTCGATCTTCTTGAGGATATCAGCCATCTCACTCATCCGTTGGAAACGGCGATCAGCCTGTCGAGTGCGTTGCGCGCGGCGCTGCTCGAAATCGATTGCGAGGCCAGCGCGACGCCTTCGGTAATATCCTTCGCTTTGCCCGCGACCACAAGGGCCGCGGCGGCATTGGCGACCGAGACATTGCGATAGGCGTTCTCGGCGCCGTCGAGCACCGCTCTCAGTGCCGCGGCATTGTGCTCGCCGTCGCCACCCCGGATATCGTCGAGCGCGCAGGCCGGAAGTCCAAAGTCTTCGGGCGAAAGCGTGAATTCACGAATCTCGCCATTCTCGAGTGCGACCACATCGGTCTTGCCGGTCAGTGTGATCTCATCGAGACCGCTGCCATGCACGACCCAGACATGCTTCGAGCCGAGGCTTTTCAGCACTTCGGCGATCGGGCGCAGCCATTGCGGCGCGAAGACGCCGAGAAGCTGGTGCTTGACGCCCGCCGGATTGGAAAGCGGCCCGAGAAGATTGAAGATCGTCCGCGTGCCGAGTTCGACCCGGCTCGGACCCACGAACCGCATCGCGGTGTGGTGCGCCTGGGCGAACATGAAACCGATGCGGGCCTCGGCGATGCATTGGGCGATAATATCAGGTGCGATGTCGAGCTTGACACCGAGCGCGGACAGTGTGTCGGCGGTGCCCGATTTCGAGCTCTGCGCGCGATTGCCGTGCTTGGCGACCGGCACTCCCACACCAGCGACGATAATCGAGGCAAGCGTGGAGATGTTGTAGGTATGGCTGCCGTCGCCGCCGGTGCCGACGATGTCGATTGCGCCTTCCGGCGCCTCGACGGTCAGCATCTTCGAGCGCATCGTGGTCACCGCACCGAGTATCTCGCCGACCGTCTCGCCGCGCACCCTGAGCGCCATCAGGAAGGCGCCGATCTGGCTCGGTGTCGCTTCGCCGGACATCATGATGTCGAAGGCTTCCCGTGCCTCCTCAGTGCTGAGCGCGGAACCGGTGGCAGCCTTGGCCAGGTAGGGCTTGATATCAGCCATGACGTCGACGACCCCGATCCGGTTTAGCGTTGTACCATCAGCTGGTTGCCGAGCGTCTGGTTGATGGAGACGCCGTAGTCGGCCTTCAACTCCTCCACCAGCTGGCTCATGATCTCCTGGCCAGCGCTTTCGGCGAGTTGCTTGGCCTGGGCTGCCGATTCGTCGAGCGCATCGGTAGCAACATTCTCGTTGACTTCCTTGACCTGCAACACGATGCGGTTGTCGCTGCTTTCGTCCGCCGCGCTCGCGACATGGCCATTGGGACCCTCGAATGCCGCGGCGATCGCCGCATTGCCGAGAACCGCATCGGTCGAGCCGCGCTTGATGCCGGTCTTGCTCTCGACGGCGATCTTGAGGGATGTGGCGATATCGGCAAGCTTGGCACCGCCCTTCAATTGGGTCACGATCTCGTCGGCTTTCTTCGCCAGCGCCGCCTTCTGTTCGTCGGCGGTCCAATCGGCGACAGCCTTGGCCTTGACCTCTTCGATCTTGCGGTCGCGGGCCGGCGTCACGTCATTGAGTTCGAACCAGACGTAGCCGCCGTTGTCGAGGGTGAACGGCAACGGCTCGACACCGGTTTCGGTCTTGAAGACCTCGTTGACCAGCTTTTGGCCACCGGGAATATCCTTGACCTCGGCGTCCTTCATGTCCTTGCCCTCGGCGTCGATCGCATCGACCGTCACCGCCTTGAGCTTCTGCTGCTTGGCGGCTTCGGCGAGAGACGAGCCGGATGCCCTTGCATCCTCGAAACTCTTGTAGACGTTTTCGATTTCGTCATTCGCGAGCACAAGCGCCAGTTCCTTGCGGATTTCGTCCTTGACTTCATCGAGCGACTTGAGCGTCTCGGGCTTGATATTGGTGATGCGCATGATGACAGGTCCGATGAGGCCATCGGTAACCGCCGTCGTGCCGCCTTCCGTCTTGACCGCGAAAGCCGCGTCACCCATCGCCTTGGTCGGCATGGTCTTCTGCTGGAAATCGCCGAGAAGCACGTCGGTGGCGGTCTTGCCCTGCTCGGCGATAAGCTGGTCGAAGGTCGTGCCTGCCGCGAGCTTGGCGGCTGCCGCATCGGCGGCGGCCTTGTCGGCGAAGCTCAACTGCTCGATGGTCCGGGTCGCGGGCGTGCGGTAGCTGTCCTTGCGCTTCTCATAATCCTGGGCAACGGCGTCGTCCGATATGGCCGAGAGGTCGGCAATGTCGGAGGGCTCGAGCTTCACATAGCTGAACTTCCGGTATTCCGGTGCCTTGTATTTGTCCTTGTTGGTTTCGAACCACTTGGCGAGCACAGCGTCCGCCGATGGCTTGACCGGCTCGATATTGGCATTGGTCAGGATCAGGTAATCGAGCGCGCGGGTTTCGGCACCATAGGCGTTGAGCGCATCCGTCAGCGTCTTCGGCGGCTTGAAGCCATCCACCAGGGCGTCCGAGATCTGGCTCCGTATGGCACCGCTCGTCACCGTTTCGAGATAGTCGGCGTGACGAATTCTTGCGTTCTCCAGCTGCGAGATCATCACGTCGCGACTGAAGGCGCCGGTGACGCGATCGCGGAACGCGGGTTCCTGCTGGATGAGTTCGAGGATGCGATCTTCCGAAAGGCCGAGCTTCATGTCGCTTGCCAACTGATCGAGCGCGGCACTGGAAACGAGGCTGCTATAGACCATGTTTTCGGCGCCGAACATGCGCGCCTGCTCGAGCGTCAGCTGCGTGCCGAACTGCTGCGACAGCCCGCTGACGACATTGTTGAACGCGAGCCGGAACTCGATGTCGGATACCTTCTGGTCGCCGACCGCCACCACCGCGCTGGACGAACCGGCGAACATGGACGCTTGCACGCCCCATATGCCGAAGGCGCCGATCATGATGATCAGCAGGCCCTTCATGGCCCAGGTATTGGCGGCGTTTCGCAAAGATTGAAGCATTTCTTCCCCGGTCCGTTTCGTTATGTGTCTATGACCCGCAAACAGGCGCTTCCAGACCAGAGCGCCCATGGAAACAAGGCTTTTAGAGACGGTCGGGCGACCCGGCAAGCTGTTTTTGCAGCCGATGCCAAGGATAGGCCGGATGCCCATCGGCACCGTGGCTTTTAGGGACGGAGAATACAAAAGTATGACTATTGATCGTTTTTCGTCTTTACAAAAATACTATAGTATGATTTTTAAACCGCGCTGCGGGAGAGCAGCACATCATTGGGAGGTATTCATGAAATTCGTACAGGCACTTGCGAGTGCAACGGCGCTTGCTGTCACCATGTTTGCGGCGACGGAAGCCAGCGCCCTAACGGTCGGCTTTTCGCAGATCGGTTCCGAGTCCGGCTGGCGCGCTGCTGAAACCACCGTCACCAAGCAGGAAGCGGAAAAACGCGGCATCGACCTCAAGTTCGCCGATGCGCAGCAGAAGCAGGAAAACCAGATCAAGGCGCTCCGCTCCTTCATCGCCCAGGGCGTGGATGCGATCTTCGTAGCACCGGTTGTTGCCACCGGTTGGGACGACGTTCTCACCGAAGCCAAGGACGCCGGGATTCCCGTCATCCTCCTCGACCGTACCGTCGACAGCGACAAGGGACTCTACCTGACGGCCGTCACGTCGGATCTCGTGCACGAAGGCAGTGTCGCCGGCAAATGGCTGGTCGACGAAACCAAGGGCAAGGATTGCAACGTCGTCGAACTTCAGGGCACGACCGGCTCTTCGCCGGCCATCGACCGCAAGAAGGGCTTCGAGCAGGCGATCGCCGATGCCAAGAACCTTAAGCTCATCCGCAGCCAGACCGGCGACTTCACCCGCACAAAGGGCAAGGAAGTCATGGAAAGCTTCCTGAAGGCGGAAGGCGGCGGCAAGAACATCTGTGCGCTTTACGCCCATAATGACGACATGGCCGTCGGCGCCATCGAAGCCATCAAGGAAGCCGGTCTCAAGCCGGGCACGGATATCCTCGTCGTCTCCATCGATGCCGTACCGGATATCTTCAAGGCGATGGCTGCCGGCGAAGCGAATGCCACCGTCGAACTGACGCCCAACATGGCCGGCCCGGCCTTCGACGCGCTCGACGCGTACCTGAAGGACAAGAAGGAGCCGCCGAAGTGGATCCAGACCGAGTCCAAGCTCTACACCCCGACTTCGGAAGACCCGATGAAGGTTTACGAACTCAAGAAGGGCCTCGGCTACTGATCGACTGCCACGCGCGCCGCAGGGAGAAATCCTTGCGGCGCATGGCGATGTTGCTTTGCCCATGCCGCCTTATATGCTCGCATGTGCAGGGATGCGGACAGGCAGGGGGAGCTTGCAGATGCCTGACGGCCAGACGGAAATATTGAGCGCGACCGGCGTATCGAAGCAGTTTCTCGGCGCAAGAGCGCTGGATGGCGTCGATTTCTCGCTCCGCCGTGGTGAAGTGCACGCGCTGCTCGGCGAAAACGGTGCCGGCAAATCCACCCTGATCAAATGCCTGACCGGTGCCTATCGCCGCGATACCGGAAGCGTTGTCCTCGATGGCGTCGCGATCGACCCGCGCAACACGTTCGAAGCCCAGAAGTTGGGAATCGGCACCGTCTACCAGGAGGTCAATCTCCTCGACAATCTCTCGGTGGCCGACAATCTCTATCTCGGCCGCCAGCCGCGACGGTTCGGCCTGACACGAACCCTCGAGATGCACCGGTTGTCGCGCGCATTGCTCTCGCAATATGGGCTCGACATCGATCCCGGCGCGGCCCTTTCCAGCTTTTCCGTCGCCGTGCAGCAGGTGATCGCCATCGCCCGGGCGGTCGATCTTTCGGGAAAAGTGCTCGTCCTGGACGAGCCGACGGCAAGCCTCGACAAACATGAGGTCGAACTGTTGTTCGGCATCATCAGGGATCTGAAGCGGCGTGGGCTGGGTATCATCTTCATCACGCATTTCCTCGAACAGGTCTATGCGATCTCCGACCGGATCACGGTGCTGCGAAACGGCAGGCTGGTCGGCACCCGCGATACCAACTCGCTCGAGCGCAAGGATCTCGTCTCCATGATGCTCGGGCGAGAACTGAAGGAAGAAACCAGCCACGGCATTGCAACCGTCAGGGAAGCCAAGGCACCGAGATTCAAGTTCAAGGGCGTTGCACGCAAGGGACATATCGAGCCGTTCGATCTCGATATCGCCGAGGGCGAAGTGGTGGGACTGGCGGGCCTGCTCGGATCGGGTCGGACCGAGACCGCTGAAGTCATGTTCGGCCGCAAGCCTGCCGATCAGGGATCGATCGAAATCGACGGCAAGGCCGCAACGATCTCGTCACCCCAGGCTGCAATCGCCGAAGGTTTCGGTTTTTGCCCCGAGGACAGAAAGACCGACGGCATCATCGGCGACCTCTCGGTGCGCGAGAATATAGCGCTGGCGCTGCAGGCCCGGCGCGGTTGGGCCAAACCGATCTCGCGTGCCGAGCAGAACGAATTGGCGGACAAATATATCAAGGCGCTCGATATCCGCACCGATGGCCGGGAAAAGCCGATCAAGCTGCTCTCCGGCGGCAATCAGCAAAAGGCAATCCTCGCCCGCTGGCTGGCGACGGACCCGAAGCTGCTCATCCTGGACGAGCCGACGCGCGGCATCGACGTCGGTGCCCATGCCGAGATCATCAAGCTGATACGCGAACTCTGCGCCCAGGGCATGTCGCTCGCGGTCATTTCGTCGGAACTGGAAGAGCTTGCCGCTTATAGCTCGCGCATCAGGGTGTTGCGCGATCATCACCATGTCGCGGAACTCAGCGGCGAACAGATGACAGCAGATATGATTATAGATTCGATCGCGCAATCTCACGATGGAGCGGCGCGCGCATGACCAGGAATTGGCCTCCCATATTGGTCCGGCTCTTGCCGCAGATCATCACGCTGATCGTGGTGCTTGTCCTCAACGTCCTGTTGTTTCCGGATTTTTTCAACATCTCGATCCAGAACGGCCGCCTCTATGGCAGCATCATCGACGTGCTCAACCGTGGCGCACCGGTGGCGCTGGTCGCGGTCGGCATGACGCTGGTCATCGCCACCAAGGGCATCGACCTGTCTGTCGGCGCGGTGGTTGCAATCTGTGGTGCGACTGCTGCGGCGGCCATCGTTGCCGGTCATTCGGCGTTCTACGCCGTTGTCATGGCGCTGGGCGTCGGGATTGCCTGCGGCCTGTGGAACGGATTTCTCGTCGCGTTCCTCAATATCCAGCCGATCATCGCCACGCTGGTGCTGATGGTCGCCGGGCGCGGCATAGCGCAGTTGATCACCGAGGGTGCGATCCTGACCTTCACGGATGAAGGCCTGGTGTTCATAGGCAGCGGCCGCGCGCTGCTGATGCCCATGCCCGTGGTGATCTGGGTCGTCTTCGGGCTCGCGGTCACGCTGCTGGTGCGCCGAACGGCGCTCGGCATGCTGATCGAGGCAATCGGCATCAACCGGCAGGCAAGCCAGCTCTCGGGCGTCCGCACCACGGCATTGTTGATGACGGCTTACCTTCTGGCCGGCCTCTGCGCGGCGATCGCGGGTCTCATCGTGGCCGCCGATATCAAGGGCGCGGATGCCAACAATGCCGGGCTGTGGCTGGAATTGGATGCGATTCTGGCGGTCGTGGTCGGCGGCAATTCGCTGCTTGGCGGCCGGTTCAGCATATTGGGCTCGCTTCTCGGCGCCGTGATCATCCAGGCGGTGAACACCGGCATCCTCACCTCCGGCTTCCCGCCGGAATACAATCTCATCATCAAGGCCGTGATCATCGTGACGATCCTGATTATCCAGTCGCCGCGAATCGGTGACCTCTCCGCCGTCTTCAAGCGAAGCCCTTCGGATACCAGCGCAGACAAGGGCAAGGCATGATCAAGTCGAAATACCTGCCGCTGATCGCCACGACGCTGATCTTCGTGATCGCCTACGCGCTTTGCTATCTGCAGTTCCCCAATATCCTGTCGACGCGGGTCATCGGCAACCTGCTGACCGACAATGCGTTTCTCGGCATTGCCGCGCTCGGCATGACCTTCGTCATCATTTCAGGTGGCATCGATCTCTCGATCGGTTCGGTGATTGCGTTTACCGGCGTCTTCCTCGCCGTGATCCTGCAGAACACCTCGATCCATCCGCTCTTCGCATTCGCGCTTGCCCTGGCGATCACCACGGCCTTCGGGGCGCTGATGGGCGCGATCATTCACTATCTCGAAATGCCGGCATTCATCGTCACGCTTGCCGGCATGTTTCTCGCCCGCGGCATGTCCTTCGTTCTGTCGATCGATTCCATCCCGATCGTGCATCCGTTCTACAAGACCTTGAAATCCCTCTACTTCAAACTCCCGGGCGGTGGCCGCATCACGCTGATCGGCGGGCTGATGATCCTGGTTTTCCTGGTTGGAGTCTTCATCGCCCATCGCACCCGGTTCGGCACGAACGTCTATGCGCTGGGCGGCGGTACGCAGACGGCGCGGCTGATGGGTGTGCCCGTCGCACGCACGACGATCGCGATCTACGCGCTGTCGGGCTTTCTAGCGGGCCTGTCAGGCATCGTCTTTTCGCTCTACACATCGGCCGGATATTCGCTCGCAGCCGTCGGCGTCGAACTTGATGCCATCGCAGCGGTGGTGATCGGCGGCACACTGTTGACGGGTGGGGCGGGTTTCGTCGCAGGCACGCTGATCGGCGTTCTCATTCAAGGGCTAATACAGACTTACATCACTTTCGATGGCACTCTTTCGAGCTGGTGGACGAAAATTGTGATTGGTCTCTTGCTCTTTGCCTTCATTCTTATGCAAAAAGGCATATTGCTCGCTTCGAAGATCGAACGAAATGCCTGAGGGGGAGGCGGAGCCGATGCGCAGGGGTGTTTTGGAGACGGCGCTTACCGGGCGCAAGACGAGAACCAGCCACGCGCAGGTGGTGGATGAACTCGGCCGCGAAATCATATCCGGGCACTATCCCGTCGGAATGACGCTGCCGGGCGACTTCGAACTTGCACAACGCTTCCGGGTTTCGCGCACGGTCTTGCGGGAAGCGATGAAGACCTTGGCGGCCAAGGGCCTGATCGTGCCCCGCGCCCGGATCGGAACCAAGGTAACGCCGCAGAATCAGTGGAACCTCTTCGACAGCGACGTCCTGACCTGGTACTTCCACAAGGGCGTTGATCAGCCATTCCTTCAGCACCTGACGGAAATCCGGCTTGCGTTCGAGCCTTTCGCCGCGAGCCTGGCGGTGGAAAATGCCGATGATGACGATATCAGGCAGCTCTACGAACTCGCTGACGAGATGGGCAATCCAGCCCACACGCCTGCCACGCTCGCTGTCGCCGACCTTAAATTCCATCTCGCGATCGCCGAAGCATCGAGAAATCCATTCATGCGCACGGTTGGCAGCCTGATCGAGGCGGCCCTCGTCGGCATCTTCAAGCTGAGTTCGCCCGAGGCCAACGAGAACCGGACCGCCGAGGTCGCGGCGAGGCATCGCCTGATCGTCGATGCGATTGCAAAGCGCGACAAGGAAGGGGCGGCGCAGGCGATGCGGAACGTGATCATGGAAGGCCGTGACAGGGTCGGTTCGGTGCTCGGTTGAGCTTTCGATCAAGCAGGCCCGTGCAAACGCACTGACCACACAGGCCTTTTTCGCGCCACGCCTTGAAGATTGCGGCCCGTGCCTTTAGTTTACGGCACAATTGCAATTGGCTGCCAATCTGTGACCGAAATCATCGTCATCTTCTTTCTCCTGCTCCTCAATGCCTTTTTTGCCATGTCGGAGCTGGCGATTGTCTCCGCAAGCAAGCCGTTGCTGCGGCAAAAGGCCAAGCAGGGAAACACTCGGGCCGCCGCCGCACTCGCCCTGGCCGAGGATTCGGGAAACTTTCTATCGACGGTCCAGGTCGGCATTACGCTGGTTGGCATCCTGGCTGGTACCTATGGCGGCGCCTCGATCACGGAGAAGCTGGGACCCGTACTCAATGCCTACCAAGTCATCGCACCCTATGGGCATGCGTTGGCGGGCGCGATCGTCGTAGCCCTCATCACCTATTTCTCGGTGATCATCGGCGAGCTCATCCCCAAGCAACTGGCGCTGCGCAATGCCGAGGCCATCGCGATGATCGTCGCCTTGCCGATGTCGATCCTGTCGAAGATCACCGCGCCGGTCGTCTACCTCTTCGAAACGTCGGCGCGCGTGCTGATGCGGCTGCTCGGCATCAAGGGCTCGGACGGTGAGGAAGTCACCGAGGCCGAGGTGCATGCGGTGCTGGCGGAAGGTGCCGAGAGCGGCGTGTTCGAGAAGTCCGAGCATGAAATGCTCCGCCGGATCATTTCGCTTGCCGACCGCTCGGTCAAATCGATCATGACCCATCGTACCGAGATGGTGGCGATCGATATCAACGACAGTTGGGAAGAAGTCATCGAGGCGGTACAATCGGCAGGTCACTCCCGCTATCCGGTGATCGATGGCGACAACGATACCGTCGTGGGCGCGGTGCGGGCGAAGAACATTCTCCGGGCTTCGCTCAGCCCGAAAAACTTCCACATGAAGGACTATGTGGAGGAGATACCCAGCGTCCCCGAGATGACGACCTGCCTGAAGGCGTTCGAAATCTTCAAGAGTTCCAACATCCACATGGCTGTTATCGTCGACGAATATGGTTCGACAGAGGGCATTGTCACCTCCGCGGACCTGCTGGAAGCCGTGATCGGCATTCTTCCGTCGAATTACGACGATGTCGAGGATATCGCCATCCGTGAGCGCGACGACGGCTCCTGGCTGATCGACGGCCGCACGCCGATTCATGAAATGCAGCTGACCTTCGGCCTCGACCAGCTGAGCACCGATGATGGCTATGAGACGATCGCCGGCTTCCTCGTCCAACAGCTGCGCAAGAATCCGGTCGAGGGCGATAAATTCGAGTCCTTCGGTTATGTCTTCGAGGTCATCGATATGGACGGCCGCCGGATCGACAAGATCCTCATGGCGCGGGCCAGGTCCCGCCAGTCGAGCAGCGACGCCGCGTGAGTTGCGCAATCGAACGCCACGCGATAATCGAAATCCGGAATAAATCGGGAGAATCGGCATGAGTGATCGCGTTCTTGCGGTGGTGCTCGCCGCGGGCGAGAGCACGCGGATGAAATCGACGAAATCCAAGGTGCTGCACACCGTCGGCAACCTGCCGATGATCACCCATGTCATGATCGCGCTCGAGAAGACGGGGGTCACCGATGTCGCTCTTGTCGTCGGCCGCGACGCCGGTCCGGTGATTGCCGCCGCCTCCAGCGGTTCGCTCAAGGTCACGCCCTACGAGCAGAAGGAACGCCTCGGAACCGGACACGCCGTGCTTGCCGCGAGGGACGAGATCGCCAAAGGCTACGATCAGGTCATCGTCGCCTATGCCGACGCGCCGCTGATCGAACCGGGGCCGCTTGCCGAAGCCCGCGAAAAGGTCCGTGCAGGCTTCGACGTGGCGGTGATCGGATTCCGCGCCGACAAGCCAACGGGCTATGGGCGGCTTCTGGAGGCGGATGGCGAGCTTGTGGCGATCCGCGAGGAAAAGGACGCCACGCCGGAGGAGCGCAAGGTGACGCTCTGCAATTCCGGCCTGATGGCAATCGACGGCGCCAAGGCGCTGGCGCTGCTGGGGAAAATCACCAATAACAATGCCAAGGGCGAGTATTACCTCACCGATATCATTGAAATCCTGCGTGGCGAGGGCGGCAAGGCCGCCACCGTCGAAGCGCCGCTGGATACAGTGGCGGGCTGCAATAACCGCGCCGAACTCGCCGAACTCGAAGCAATCTGGCAGCGCAAGAAGCGCCATGAGCTGATGATTTCGGGCGTGACGATGATCGCGCCGGAGACGGTGTTCCTCTCCTACGACACGGAAATCGGCCAGGATACGATAATCGAGCCGAACGTGGTCTTCGGACCCGGTGTTGTGGTGGAGCCCAACGCTGTGATCCATGCGTTCTCGCATCTCGAAGGCGCCCATGTCGCTTCCGGCGCCAATGTCGGCCCGTACGCGCGGCTGCGTCCGGGCGCCAACCTGCATGCGAATGCCAAGGTCGGCAATTTCGTCGAGATCAAGAAGGCCGAGATCGGGGAAGGCGCCAAGGTCAGCCATCTCACCTATATCGGCGATGCCACGATCGGGCCGCGTGCCAATATCGGCGCCGGCACTGTGACCTGCAATTACGACGGCTTCAACAAGTTCGACACCGTCATCGGCGCCGAAGCGTTTATCGGCTCCAACTCCTCGCTGGTGGCGCCGGTGAACATTGGAGAAGGCGCGCTGACCGCATCTGGCAGCGTCATTACCGAAGACGTGCCCGCCGGAGCCGCAGCCTTTGGGCGTGCCCGCCAGACGAATAAGCTCGGCTATGGCACGGAGATAGCGGCGCGCAACAGGGCGCTGAAGGAATCGAAGAAGAAAACCTAGCGGCGTTAACGCAAGCAACCGAAAGTGATGGCGCATGCGTTGCGATGCGGCATAATTCGGGTAAGACGCAAACTATCGGAAATTTCGGGGGTCGTTGCATGTGCGGCATTGTCGGCATCGTCGGGAATCATTCAGTCGCTCCTAGACTAGTCGATGCGCTCAAGCGGCTCGAATACCGGGGCTATGACTCCGCCGGCGTTGCAACCGTTCACGACGGCCAGCTCGATCGCCGCCGCGCCGAAGGCAAACTGGTCAACCTGGAGCGCAGGCTCGCCGACCAGCCTCTCGACGGCAATTCCGGCATCGCACACACCCGCTGGGCCACGCATGGCGCGCCGACCGAAGCCAATGCGCATCCGCATTTCACCGATGGCGTTTCCGTCGTCCATAACGGCATCATCGAGAATTTTGCCGAGATCAAGCACGAACTCGCTCTAGAAGGCGTGACCTTCAACACCCAGACCGACACGGAAGTGGTGGCGCAGCTGCTTGCCAAGCATCTTCGCAATGGCAAGACGCCCCGCGGCGCGGTTGAGGCAATGTTGAAGCGGGTCACCGGCGCTTATGCACTGGCGATCCTGTTCCGGGACGAGCCGGGCAAGATCTACGCCTCCCGTTCCGGTCCGCCATTGGCGATCGGCTATGGCAAGGACGAGATGTTCCTGGGTTCCGACGCGATTGCGCTGGCACCTTTTACCAACCAGATTTCCTACCTCAATGACGGCGACTGGGCCGTGATCACCGTTGGTTCGGCCGAGATTTTCGATGTCGACGGCACGCCGGTCAAACGGCAGCGCCAGCAATCGACCGCCACCTCCTTCATGATCGACAAGGGCAATCACCGGCATTTCATGGAAAAGGAGATCCATGAACAGCCGGAATCGATCTCGCACACGCTGGGTCACTATATCGATTTCGCCGAAAGCCGCATCAAGCCGGTCGACGGCATCGATTTCGCCAATATTTCCAGCCTAGCTATCTCTGCCTGTGGCACTGCCTATCTGGCGGGCCTCACGGGGAAATACTGGTTCGAGCGTTATGCGCGGCTGCCGGTCGAGATCGATGTCGCCTCCGAATTCCGCTACCGGGAAATCCCGCTGAACCCGAACTCCGCTGCGCTGTTCATCTCCCAATCGGGCGAGACGGCCGATACGCTGGCTTCACTGCACTATTGCCGCGAGGCGGGTTTGAAGATCGGCGCCGTCGTCAATGTCCGTGAATCGACGATTGCGCGCGAATCCGATGTCGTGTTCCCGATCCTGGCTGGCCCCGAGATCGGCGTCGCCTCGACCAAGGCCTTCACCTGCCAGCTGACAGTGCTGGCGTCGCTGGCGATCCAGGCGGGCAGGGCTCGCGGCACGCTGACCGCCGCCGCCGAAAAACAGATCGTCAAGCATCTCGCCGAGATGCCGCGCGTCATGGCCAAGGTGCTGAATACGATCCAACCCCAGATCGAGACGCTCGCTCGCGACCTCTCTAAGTTCAAGGACGTGCTCTACCTCGGCCGCGGCACCAGCTTTCCGATCGCCATGGAAGGCGCGCTCAAGCTCAAGGAAATTTCGTATATCCATGCCGAGGGCTATGCCGCCGGCGAGTTGAAGCACGGTCCG
This sequence comes from Rhizobium sp. LjRoot254, assembly GCF_964254105.1. NCBI lineage: Bacteria > Pseudomonadati > Pseudomonadota > Alphaproteobacteria > Hyphomicrobiales > Rhizobiaceae > Rhizobium > Rhizobium sp. LjRoot254. The sequence continues at coordinate 2,151,718 of NZ_CAXUSM020000001.1, forward strand.
ATCGCGCTTATCGACGAGAACATGCCGGTGATCGTCATAGCACCCTATGACCGGTTCTTCGAAAAGACGGTGTCGAACATGCAGGAAGTGGCGGCACGCGGCGGCCGGATCATCTTCATCACCGACGAGAAGGGGGCGGCCGCCACCGATCTTCCCACCATGGCGACGATCGTGCTGCCAGAGGTCGATGAGGTCATCCATCCGATGATCTTCACGCTGCCGATCCAGTTGCTTGCCTATCACACGGCAGTTTTCATGGGCACCGACGTCGATCAGCCGCGCAATCTGGCAAAATCCGTCACCGTTGAATGATAGGTTCTTGTGCAACGCAAGAGACTGACGCTATTCATAGTCTTTGCGGATGAACATGGGACCGACGTATGACCGAAGTGCCGCATATGCCGTCGTTCGGCGTCAGGCTGCGAAACAACTTCCTGACCGGGCTCATTATCTGCGCCCCGATCGCCATTACCATCTGGCTGACCTGGACCTTCATCCGCTGGGCCGACAGCTGGGTCAAGCCGCTCATCCCCGCACGCTACAGCCCTGAAAACTATCTGACATTCGCGGTACCCGGTTTCGGGCTCCTGGTCGCGGTAGTCCTGATCACGATCGTCGGATTTCTCGGCAAGAACCTGATCGGCCGCACCATTGTCGAAGCAGGCGAGTCGGTGCTGGATCGCATGCCGCTTGTGCGTTCCATCTACAAGGGTCTCAAGCAGATTTTCGAGACGGTCCTCCGCGAGCGGACGAATTCCTTCAAGAAGGTTGGGATGATCGAGTATCCGTCGCCGGGGCTGTGGTCTCTGGTTTTCATCGCAACAGACGCTCAAGGCGAAATCGCCACGCGCTTCAGCGACAGGGGCATGGAAATGGCCGCCGTTTTCCTGCCACCCACGCCGGTGCCGACGGCCGGCTTCCTGATCTTCGTCGAGAAGAAGAAGATCATGCAACTCGACATGTCCACCGAGGACGCCGCCAAGCTGCTGATTTCCGGCGGCCTGGTGACGCCCAAATGGTCGCCCAAACAAATTCCGGCGCCGCCGTCGATTTCCGCTGCCTAGCCGGCTTTCAGGAACCGGATCGCCTCGTCGCGCCGGAAGAGATAGAGCAGGACGCGGATCGCTTCGCCGCGCGGACTTTGCAGTTCCGGATCGCGATCGAGCAGGTAATGTGAATCCTTGCGAGCGATCTCCAGAAGATCACCATGCGCCTCCAGACTGGCAATGGCGAAGCCTGGCGTCCCGGATTGCTTGGTGCCGAGCAACTCGCCTTCGCCGCGCAACCGCAAGTCTTCCTCTGCGATCAGGAAGCCATCCTCGGTCTCGCGCATGATCTTCAGCCGCGCCTCGGCATTCTGGCTGAGTTTTCCTGAATAGAGCAGGATGCAACTCGACGCCTCGCTGCCGCGACCGACACGGCCGCGGAGTTGGTGAAGCTGGGCAAGCCCGAAGCGCTCGGCGTGCTCGATCACCATGATTGTGGCGTCCGGAACATCGACGCCCACCTCGATCACGGTCGTGGCGACCAGCAGCCGCGTCTCGCCACTCTTGAAGCCGGCCATGACGGCGTCCTTCTCGGGTCCACTCATCCGGCCGTGAATGAGCGCGACCTGCCTGCCGAAGAACTGGGAGAGCACGGCGTGGCGCTCCTCGACCGACATCAGGTTGCTCTCTTCGGTCTCCTCGACCAGCGGGCAGATCCAGTAGACCTTGCGTCCCTCGGCGACGGCGGTCTGGAGCCGGTGGACGATCTCATCAAGACGCTCGCCGGGCACAATCACCGTCTGGATCGGCTTGCGGCCCGCAGGCTTTTCCGTGAGCTTGGAGACATCCATGTCGCCGAAGGCCGCGAGCACCAGTGTTCTCGGTATCGGTGTCGCGGTCATCACCAGCATATGCGGCGACAGGCCCTTGGAGGTGAGCCGCAGTCGCTGATGGACGCCAAAGCGGTGCTGTTCATCGACCACGGCAAGCTGCAGATTGTGGTAATTGACACTGTCCTGGAACAGCGCGTGCGTGCCGATAAGGATCTGCGCCCTGCCGTCCGCGATGCGTTCGAGGATCTCGTCGCGCTCGCGGCCCTTGGTACGCCCGGTGAGGATATCGATCTCGACACCCGTGTTTCGCGCCATCTGGCTAAGGGTGGCAAGATGCTGGCGGGCGAGAATCTCGGTCGGCGCCATCAACACGGCCTGGCCGCCGGCCTCCACGACCGCCATCATCGCCATCAGCGCCACGACTGTTTTGCCCGAGCCGACATCGCCTTGCAGAAGTCTCAGCATGCGGTCTTCGCCAGCCATGTCCGCCAGGATATCGGCAATTGCCGCGGATTGGCTGGATGTCAGCGAGAAGGGCAGGGCGTCTGTCACCTGCTTCGCCAACACGCCCGTGGGGCGCACCGGTACGCCAGGGACCTTGCGCAGCCGGGAACGCACCAGTGCCAGCGAAATCTGCCCGGCGAGAAATTCATCATAGGCAAGCCGGCGCCGGGTCGGGCATTGCGGATCGATATCCTTTTCGTCGCGTGGATGATGCAGTTGCTTCAGCGCTTCGGCGGTCTGCGGAAAGCCCTGCTGCTTGATCAGGGAATCATCGATCCATTCCGGCAAGTCGGGCACGCGCTCGACTGCCGCCTCGATCGTCTTATACAGAATCTTCGGCGACAGCCCTGATGTAAGCGGATAGACCGGCTCGATCAGCGGCAGGCTCTGGCCTTCCGACAGTCGCGCCACATGATCGGGATGCACCATCGAGACACGGCCGTTGAACCAGTCCACCTTGCCGCTGACCATGACGGTCTCATCGATCGGCAAGGATTTTTCGAGCCAGTTGCCCTTGGCGCGGAAGAAGACCAGCGCCATCTCTCCCGTGTCATCCTGCAGGAATACGCGATAAGGTACATTGGCATTGCCGCGCGGCGGCGGCTGGTGGCGATCGACACGCGCTGTAACCGTGACGATCGAACCCTGTGGCGCATAGGCGATTCCCGGCTGCTTGCGCCGGTCGATCACGGCCGACGGCGCATGGAAGATCAGGTCGATGATCCGGCAATCCTCGATCGACTCGCGGCCGAGCAGGCGGGCATAAAGCTCGCCCATCTTCGCCCCGATACCGGGCAGCGAGGACAGTGATGCGAATAGCGGATCGAGCAGGGAAGGGCGCATGGGCTTTTTTCCCAGTTGGAACGTTGATTGGCAAGGCTGACAAGCCGGTTTTCAGAGGATATAGAGAGCGCCGAACGAGAATGGAAAGAACCGCATGACCGGCACAGCAAGAACCAGCGCCGAACTCGACCCGCGCCGGCGACGCATTCTCTTTCGCGCCTGGCATCGCGGCATCCGCGAGATGGACCTGATCTTCGGCCAGTTTGCCGATAACGAACTTCGCCATATCTCTGCAGCCGACCTCGACGAGTTCGAGGCGATCCTGACCGAGGATGACAACGATCTCTTCAAATGGATCTCCGGCGAGAAGGCCTTGCCGGAACACCTCGACACCCCGCTTTTTGCCCGCATCACCGCCTTCCGGCCGGAAGAAGCATTCAGACCGGATGCCGCCAGCACATGATTTCCGATTTCAACGCAGCCAGAATTCTTGCAGACGACAAGAGCTTCACGCTCGGCAGCGTACCGCCGGGCATGGAAGCACTAGTGCTCGCCGAACTCGCGCAGAGCGGCAAGCCGGTCGCCTATGTGATGTCGGATGGCCAGCACATGGCCGATATCGAGCAGATGCTGGCCTTCCATGCGCCCGAAATCCCGGTCCTGACGCTGCCGGGCTGGGACTGCCTGCCGTATGACCGCGTGTCCCCCGGCACCGACGTCTCCGCCCGGAGACTTTCGGCGCTCGCCGGCCTTATGGCGTTCCAGGCCAAGCGGCATGCAGCAATCGTGCTGACGACGGCCAATGCGCTGGTGCAGAAACTGCCGCCGCGTGAGGCGATGGCGACGATGACGTTTTCGGCGCGCGCGGGCCAGCAGATCCGCATGGAGGATATCGCCGCCCAGCTTGAGCGTAACGGCTTCGATCGTACGCCGACGGTGCGAGAGGTCGGCGAGTTTGCAGTGCGCGGCGGCATTCTCGATGTTTTCATGCCGGATTCCGAGCAGCCGATGCGGCTCGATTTCTTCGGCGATACGCTTGAAACGATCCGCTATTTCGATGCCGCGACGCAGCGCACGACGGGTACCGCGAAAGCGTTTGAGGTCAATCCGATGAGCGAGGTCTCGCTCAACCCGGATATGATCAGCCGCTTCCGCAAGAACTACCTGACGATGTTCGGTGCCGCGACCCGCGATGACGCGCTTTACCAGGCGATTTCCGAGGGCCGGCGTTTTGCCGGCATGGAGCACTGGCTGCCGCTCTATTACGACCATCTCGACACGCTGTTCGATTATCTCGAAGGGTTCCGGCTGGTCACCGACAACACGCTGCAGGAATCGGTCAACGAGCGCTTCACGCTGATCGGCGACTATTACCAGGCTCGTCAGGACTCGGCCAGGCAGAAGGGCTCGATGCAGGCAGCACCCTACAAGCCCGTGCCACCCGACCAACTCTATCTCTCGGGCGAGCAGGTCATGCTGTCGCTGCGCGAGCACGGCGCGATCCGGATGACGGCTTTCAACGAGCCTGACGGCGACGCCCGCAAGGTCGTCAACATCGACGCCAGGCCCGGCGTGCTCTGGGCGAAGAATGTCGAAAACCAGACCGAAGAGCGCGTCAACGTCTTCTCGGCCGCCGTGCGCCATATCGCCGATCACCGGGCGAAGGGCGACAAGGTCGTGGTTTCCGGATGGTCGGAGGGTTCGCTCGACCGGCTGCTGCAAGTGCTGGCCGAACACGGGCTTGAGAAAGTCGTTCCGGTTTCGAGCCTCGCCGAGGTCCAGAAGCTCAAGGCCGGGGAGGCGGGCTCGGCGATCCTTTCGCTGGAAAGCGGCTTCGAGACCGGCAGGCTGATCGTCATCGGCGAACAGGACATTCTCGGCGACCGGCTGGTGCGCCGTTCCAAGCGCCGCAAGCGCGCCGCCGATTTCATCTCCGAGGCAACCTCGCTCGAAGCAGGCAGCATCGTCGTCCATGCCGAGCACGGCATCGGCCGCTTCATGGGGCTGACGACGATCCAGGCGGTCGGCGCGCCGCATGAATGTCTCGAACTGCAATATGCCGGCGGCGACAAGCTTTTCCTGCCGGTTGAAAATATCGAACTTCTGTCGCGCTACGGCTCGGAAGCGACCGAAGCCCAGCTCGACAAGCTCGGCGGCGTCGCGTGGCAGGCGCGCAAGGCCAAGCTGAAGAAGCAGTTGCTTGCCATGGCCGATGGCCTGATCAAGATCGCCGCGGCGCGCACGATGCGGCACGCGCCGGTGCTGGCCGCGCCCGAGGGGCTCTATGATGAATTCGCCGCCCGCTTCCCCTATGACGAGACCGACGACCAGGCCAACGCGATCGATGCGGTGAAGGACGATCTTGCCGCCGGCAAGCCGATGGACCGCCTGATCTGCGGCGATGTCGGCTTCGGCAAGACGGAAGTAGCACTACGCGCGGCCTTCATCACCGCGATGAATGGCGGCCAGGTCGCCGTCGTGGTGCCGACGACGCTTCTCGCGCGCCAGCACTACAAGACCTTCACCGAACGCCTGCGCGGCTTCCCGATCAAGGTGCGGCAGGCCTCGCGGCTTGTGGGTGCCAAGGAACTCAACGAAACCAAGAAGGCAGCTGCGGATGGCAAGGTCGATGTCGTCGTCGGCACCCACGCGCTGTTGGGCACCGGCGTCAAATTCGCCAATCTCGGCCTGCTGATCATCGATGAAGAGCAGCATTTCGGCGTCAAGCACAAGGAGCGGCTGAAGGAACTCAAATCCGACGTCCATGTGCTGACGCTCTCTGCGACGCCGATCCCGCGCACGCTGCAACTTGCCCTAACTGGCGTGCGCGAACTATCGCTGATCACCACGCCGCCGGTCGACCGCATGGCGGTGCGCACCTTCATCTCACCGTTCGATCCGCTGGTGATCCGCGAGACGCTGATGCGCGAGCACTATCGCGGCGGCCAGAGCTTCTATGTCTGCCCGCGCATCGCCGATCTCGACGAAATCCATATGTTCCTCAAGCAGTCGGTGCCGGAACTCAAGGTTGCCGTCGCGCACGGTCAGATGCCGCCCGGCGAACTCGACGACATCATGAACGCCTTCTACGACGGCCAGTACGATGTGCTACTGTCGACCACGATCGTCGAATCCGGCCTCGACGTCCCGACCGCCAACACGCTGATCGTCCACCGCGCGGATATGTTCGGCCTGGCGCAGCTTTACCAGATCCGTGGCCGGGTAGGGCGCTCCAAGGTGCGTGCCTTTGCCCTATTCACGCTGCCGGTCAACCGCCTGCTGACGTCGACCGCCGACAAACGGCTCAAGGTACTGCAGTCGCTGGATTCGCTCGGCGCCGGCTTCCAGCTCGCCAGCCATGACCTCGACCTGCGCGGCGCCGGCAATTTGCTTGGCGAGGAGCAATCCGGCCACATCAAGGAAGTCGGCTTCGAGCTCTACCAGCAGATGCTGGAAGAGGCGGTGATGGAGATCAAGGGCGACGAGGAAATCTCCGATTCCGGCTGGTCGCCGCAGATTCAGGTCGGCGCGGCCGTCATGATTCCAGAGCAATATGTGCCGGACCTCAATCTCCGCATGTCGCTCTATCGCCGCCTCGGTGAACTCAAGGAACTGCAGGAAATCGACGGTTTCGGCGCCGAACTCATCGACCGCTTCGGGCCGATGCCCGTCGAAGTCGAAAGCCTGCTCAAGGTCGTCTATATCAAGTCGCTCTGCCGCACGGCCAATGTCGAGAAGCTGGAAGCGGGACCGAAGGGCATCGTCATGCAGTTCCGCGGCCGCGAATTCCCCAATCCGGCGGGTCTGGTGGATTATATCTCGCGGCAAGGCACGCTGGCGAAGATCCGCCCCGACCACAGCGTCTTCCTGGCGCGCGATCTGGCGGGCCCGGGAAAACGCCTGACGGCGGCGGCACAGGTGATGACGCAGATGGCGGGAATCGCGCAGAGGGCGGCTTAAGCCTTCGCCTTCATCTCCGCAATCTGCCTGAGCGCATTGGCAAACACATCGACGCCCTGCGCTCCCGTGATCGCGTACTTCCCGTCGATGACGAAGAAGGGCACGCCGGAGACGCCCATGCGTTGAGCATTGGCGATCTCGGTTTTGATTGTATCGCGATCCGTATCCGTCGACAGAAGTCTTTCAACTTCGGCACGATCCATACCGCACGCCTCAGCGATATCCGCCAGCACCGCGTCATCGCCGACATTCCTGCCCTCGACGAAATTCGCGGTGAACAGCGCATGTGCGACCTTGTCCTGGATCTCCGGACCGATCTTGCCGGCCCAATGGAGAAGGCGGTGTGCATCCAGCGTGTTTGGCAGAATCCCGGCGCGTTCGAGCGCAAAGGGCAGACCGATCTCGGCGCCGAGGCCTTTCAGCATTTCATGTGATTGCCTCACGCGCTCCGGCCCACCGATCTTCTTGGCGAGATAGTCGAAGGTGTTGAAGCCTTCGGGTGGCGCGTTGGGCTCCAGCTGATAGGGTTTCCACGCTATATCCGCGGCCACGGAATCCTTGACCTCTTCAAGCGCCAGAGCAAGGCGTTTTTGCCCGAGATAGCACCAGGGGCAAACCACGTCGGATATGATATCTATTTGAATATGCTGCACTTTATTGATCCTGTTGCGCGCGCTCGTCCCACCACGAGGGCAGGTAGACGCCGTATAATGGCAGAGTTTCGGGATGACCGACATGCTTCAGTCGCGCAACCCACTGTTCACGTTTGTGATACAGCGGCACGAGGTAGTAGCCAGAAATGAGAAGGCGGTCGTAGGCGCGGACGGCAGCCTGGAATTCGTCCTGGGTTTTCGCCGCAAGGATTCGTTGAATCATGCCATCGATGGCGGGGCTTGCCACCCCGGCGAAGTTTTCGCTGCCCTCGACCTCCCGGGACTGGGAGCCCCAGCGGTTCTTCTGCTCGAGGCCAGGCGAGAGCGATGCCGCAAACGTCTTCATGATCATGTCGAAATCGAAGGACGAGCTGCGTGCCTGGTATTGCGCATCGTCCACCGTCCGTATCCGCACAGCGATGCCGAGGGCGGAGAGGTTCCGCTGATAGGCAAGTGCGATCTTCTCCTGCTCGAGATTCTGGGTCATGATTTCGAAGCTGAGAGGCGCGCCGTCGGCGCCAACCATCCTGTTGCCGTCGATCCGGTAGCCGGCCTGCTTGAAAAGATCGAAGGCCTGCTTGAGCACTTTGCGATCTCGGCCTGAACCGTCGGTGATCGGGAGCTTGTACGTTCCAGCGAGGATTTCCGCCGGCAGCTTGCCCGCGGCATCGCCGAGATACTCCAATTCCAGTGGGCTTGCCTTTACCTCGAAGCTCGAAAGCGTCGAATTCTGCCAGAAGCTCTGGGTCCTGGCATAGGAATTCTCGAACAGATTCTTGTTTAGCCACTCGAAGTCGAAGGCGAGCACTAGCGCTTTGCGCACCTTCTGATCGGCAAAGACCTGACGGCGACTGTTGAAGACCATGCCGTACATGTTGGCGGGCAATTTCGGGACAAAGACGTCCTTGATCACGTCGCCGGACGCCACCGCAGGAAAATCATAGCTGCGCTTCCACCTGGCCGGAGAGCCCTCGGGGTAGATGTCGATCTCACCTTTCTTGAAGGCTTCGAAGAGCGAGTTCTCTTGGAAGAAATATTCCACCGAGACTTCATCATAGTTATCCAAGCCGATCTTGCTGGGCAGGTCCTTGCCCCAATAATTTGGATCGCGCTTGTAGACGATCTTCTCGCCCGGCTTGACCTGCTTGACCAGATAAGGTCCAGAACCGACTGGCGGCGTCAGTGACGTCTGGTCGAAGCCCTCGACCTTGGTGGCATGTTTGGGGAAAATCGGCGAAAGTGCGAGAAGCAGCGGGAATTCCCGGTCTGCTTCCTTTTTGAAGGTGAACTTGATGGAGCGCTCGCCCACTTTCTCCATCTTGTCGACCAGCTTCATGCGATTGGCGAACACGGGTCGGCCCTTGTCACGCATGAGCTCGAAGGAAAACATGACGTCCTCAGCCGTGATCGGTTTGCCATCCGACCAATGCGCCTTCGGATTGAGGTTGAACTGGATATAGGTCCTCGCATCGTCCCATTCCGCGGTCTCGGCGATCAGGCCATACATCGTAAACGGCTCGTTTTTCGAGCGCATCATCAGCGGCTCGATGACGAAATTTCCGTATTCCGGATCCCACATGCCACGAGCTGTCGTACGAAAGCCCTTAATGATGAAAGGATTGAGAGAATCGAACGTGCCCACGACGCCGTAGGAAATCCTGCCGCCCTTCTTCACATCGGGATTGACGTAAGGAAAGTGCTTGAAATCGGGTGCGAGGGCAGGGGTCCCATGCATGGAAATCCCGTGCAACGGTTCCGCGCCGGCGAGACTTGCGGCAAGCAGGATCGGAAAGAGGGCGCAAAGCAGTCTTAGCACAGGCAATTCCTTGGGTTGGGAGCCGATTCAGCGTGCCTGAATCTATCAACTGTGGTCCATATATCCAACGGCTGGCGGGAAATTATGAAAATCATCGCCGGGAAGGCTCGGAAAGGCTGGATATATTTCAAACGCCGATGTAACAGGTGCTTCCATTACGCCTCCGGGTCATGTATTTGCCTCATTTGACCGTCAGGAGGGCGCAGGTTTCGGGCGGCCAGACCATGCGGCCGGCCCACGGGTTCACGAAACGGGAAAACATTATGAGCTTGAATTTCAAGACCGCCATTGCCGCGTTGACTTTCGCTTCCGCGGCACTCGCTGCACCGATGACGGCAAACGCCCAGCAGCAGCCGCAGGGCTGGTTCAAGGTCTGCGACAAGCAGGACGGCAACGAAGTCTGCTCGGTGCGCAACATCATGACCGCCAATACCGGACAGCTGATCACCGCAGTCGCGATCATCGAAGTCAAGGGCAAGGTCAATCGCAAGTTCATGCAGGTCTCGGTCCCGTCGGCGCGTCTTATCCCGCCCGGCCTCCTGATGCAGATCGATGGCGGCAAGGGCTCGAAGCTCGAATACGCCGTCTGCATGCCCGACCTCTGCATCACCGAAATGCCGGTGACGGATGGCATGATCGCCAACCTGAAGAAGGGCAAGGAAGTCGTCTTCACCTCGATCAATTTCCAGCGCGCCCCGAACCCGATCAAGATGTCGCTTCAGGGCTTTACCGGGATTTTCGATGGCCCGGCGATGGAACAGTCCAAGCTTGAAGAGCGCCAGCGCCTGCTGCAGGAAGAAATGCAGAAAAAGGCAGAGGAAGCCCGCAAGAAGCTTGAAGACGCACAGAACGCTGCCAAGGCGCAGTAATCAATCTTCCGTCAGACCATTTGCAAAGCCCGGGACGCAATTCCCGGGCTTTGTGATTCCGGCATGCGCTTGGTAGGCTGGGACAATCGATTCTGGCTCGCAACGGCACCAATGGAAACTTCGCTTTATCTGCCGGTCAAGAAATTCCTCCAGGCTGCGGGCTACGAGGTCAAGGGCGAGATCGGCCATTGCGACCTGGTCGGGCTGAGCGATGCGGATTCACCCGTGGTGGTGATCTGCGAACTGAAGAAGACGTTCAATCTCGACCTGATCCTGCAAGCCGTCGATCGCGCCTCGATTTCCGACGAAGTCTGGATCGCCGCCAGGGTATCGGCCAGAGGCAAAGGCCGCGAGAGCGACAAACGCTACCGCGATCTCTGCCGCCGACTGGGCATCGGCATGCTGGGCGTGTCCGATCTCGGCGATGTCAGCGTCATCGTCAGTTCGGTATCGCCGATGCCGAGGACCAATCCAAAACGGAAAACCAGGCTGGTCCGCGAGCACCGAACACGCCGCGGTGACCCGACGGCCGGCGGCGGCTCAAAGGCGCCAATCATGACGGCGTACCGCCAGCAGGCACTGATTTGTGCGGATGCCTTGAAGCACGGACCGCTCCGGCCAAGGGATATCAAAGCGCTGGCGCCGGACGCCGGCAAGATCATGCTGAGCAATGTCTACGGCTGGTTCGAACGTATGGGCAAGGGCGTCTACCAACTGACCGAAACCGGCCATCAAGCAATCATTCGCTGGCCACTGGTTCGAGACGCCGCGGAATGATCAGGCATATCAATATCTAAGCCTCAGTTCCATAATCTATCTTATGCGATCTTTGTTTGTAGATGGGTACATTCTATTTCCAAGTGCGACATGCCAGTAATTTCAATGGCTTCACTTTGGAGATTTTGGCATGTCCCGATGCTATACGCAGATCACCCTCGCCGACCGCCGACGCCTGCATCACCTGGTGGCAGCGAAAGCTCCGGTAAACGAGATGGCCCGCCAGCTTGGCCGTCATCGTTCGACGATTTACCGCGAGATCAAACGCAACACGTTTCGTGATCGTGAACTACCGGACTACGACGGCTACTACAGCACGGTTGCGAACGACATCGCGCAGGACCGACGTCGCCGGCTGAAAAAGCTACGGCGTCACCCTAATTTGCGAACAGAGATCATCAATCAGTTGGAGGCCCACTGGTCTCCCGAACAGATTGCCGGGCGGCTGCTGTCGGATGATCTCAGTCGTGTTCGGGTTTGCAAGGAGACAATCTATCGCTTCATCTACAGCAAGGAAGATTATGGGCTTGGTCTTTATCAGTATCTACCGGAAGCACGCCGCAAACGTCGTCCACTGCGCTCAAGGAAGCCGCGGGACGGTGCGTTTCCAGCCACGCACCGTATATCCCAACGGCCTGATTTTATTGGAGATAGATCGCAGTTTGGGCATTGGGAGGGCGACCTCCTGATCTTCGAACGTCCACTTGGCCATGCGAATGTCACCTCCCTCGTCGAGCGCAAGAGCCGCTATACCGTTCTCATCAAGAATCCGAGCCGGCACTCGCGGCCGATCATGGACAAGATCATTAGAGCGTTTTCTCCCTTGCCGGCCTTCGCGCGTCAAAGCTTCACCTTTGATCGCGGTACCGAGTTTGCCGGATTCAGGGCTTTGGAAGAAGGGATCGGCGCGTGCAGTTGGTTTTGCGACCCGAGTGCGCCTTGGCAAAAAGGAACCGTCGAGAACACCAACAAGCGCATTCGACGTTTCCTGCCAGGCACCACCGACTTGGCAGTTGTGTCGCAGCACGACCTTCTCCACCTCACGCGCCATATCAACGATCAACCGCGAAAGTGCCTCGGATACAAGACGCCGACTGAGGTGTTTACGGCTCATTTGCGCGAAAGTGGTTGATCACCTACCCTGATAACCGGCATGACGCACTTGGGTTAGCTTCTCCACGGCTATTTAGTAATGCGACAGTTGGGCAGCCAGGAACACAACAGCCCTCGCCTCGTCCTCATCACCGCCAGTTCTACGCCAAGGAGTAGCTATGACTGACATTCCTGAAAGTATGAAATCGGAGCTGGCGAATTGGAATGACGATCGAGGGATCGACCTTTCGGACTGGACAGCCTGCAGCGGAAATTTCTCACTCGCTGTCGGCTATTCCGAGATATTCTGGCCGCGCTTCGTAGCGTTCGAAAAATACGTTCTCATGGAGGGTTTCGGTCTGGAAGGCCTGCGTTCCTTCGAACGAGATCCTGAAGCAACCCGTCAGTCCATCGAAAGCGTGATGAATCATCTTCACATCGCTGACCTTCAGCACGACGCTTGTTCCGATATTGCGGCCGATAAGTTGATCATCCTGGGCGAACGGCTGTGCGAAATCTATTCAGCCAAGCTGGCGTGGCAATTTCCTGATCGTAGATTCGTTGTCGAGTTTGCACAGCCGGAAAATCGAGAGGAGTTCGAAGACTATCAGCTCAGCTTTTTTCAGGCCTGATTGTTCGCGCCTCGCCTCAAACTCTCAGATGATCAGATTGGCCACGATCTCGTTTTCCGTGATGTCCTCGAAGCCGAGGCCTGCATCATCGAAGCGCTTCATGAGACCGTCGAAATTCGTGCGATCCTTTGTTTCGATGCCGATCAGGATGGAGCCGAAATTGCGCGCCGACTTCTTGAGATATTCAAACCGTGCGATGTCATCATCGGGTCCCAACATTTCGAGGAAGTCGCGCAATGCGCCGGGACGCTGCGGCAGCCTGAGGATGAAATACTTCTTCAGCCCGGAATAGCGCATGGCGCGCTCCTTCACATCGGGCAGCCGCTCGAAATCGAAATTGCCGCCCGAGACGATGCAGATGACCGTCTTGCCCTTCAAGTGTTCCGGGTCGAAGCTCTCGAGCGCGGTGATCGCTAGCGCTCCAGCCGGTTCCAGCACGACGCCTTCGACATTCAGCATGTCGATGATGGTCACGCAGATGGCATTCTCGGACACCAGCCGGACCTGCTTCGGCAAAAAGCCGGAGAGCGCCTCGAAATTGTAGTTGCCGATGCGTGCGACCGCCGCGCCATCGACGAAATTGTCGACCTTCGGCAGGGTGACAATGGTGCCCGCCTCCAGGCTTTTCCGCAAGCTCGGCGCACCGGCGGGCTCGGCGAAAACGAAAGCGTTATCAGACAGTTCCTCGCGCAGGAAGCTTGTGACGCCGGACGCTAATCCGCCACCGCCGACCGGCATCACGACATAGTCCGGGTGCGTCTCGGCCGGCAGCTGGGCCATGATTTCGGCCGCCACGGTCGCCTGGCCCTCGATGATATCGGGATGGTCGAACGGCGGCACCATGAAGCCGGAGGTCTTGTCGGCATAATCCAGCGCCGCTGCATAGCATTGGTCGAAGAAGTCGCCGACCAGCTTTATGGTGATGAATTCGCTGCCGAAAATGCGGGTCTTGTCGATCTTCTGCTGCGGCGTGGTGACAGGCATGAAGATCACGCCCGGCACGCCGAAATGCCGGCAGACATAGGCAAAGCCCTGCGCGTGATTGCCGGCCGAAGCACAGACGAATGTACGCCCCTGCCCGTCCCGCTCGATCACCTTGCGCATGAAATTGAACGCGCCGCGAATCTTGTAGGAGCGGACCGGGCTGAGATCCTCGCGTTTCAACCAGATATTCGCGCCATATCGGCTGCTAAGATGCTGATTATGCTGGAGTGGGGTCTCGGGAAACAGCTCGCGCATCGCTCTAAGCGCGTCCATCACATCGTCTCTGGTCACGTCCATCGTCCTGTCATTTGCCAGCTGACCCTATGACATGACGAACCGAAATGAGGAAGGCGTTTCCGCCCCCTCGGTACTGATCTGATTAAACACGATGCGTTATGTTATGTTATGTTATGTTATGGACGGAACTGCAGGATCTCTGTCAGACGAACGAGCCGGTTTTCAGCTCTCCGGCTGGGACATAGCTCGCCAGCATCACGCCATTCGGAAACGTCCGCTGCTCCATGAGCTTCAGAGCCTGTGTGACCGTGCCGTCGCCGAACAGGCGTTTGCCCTTGCCGAGCAGAACCGGAAATATCAGCAGACGGTATTCGTCGATCAGGTCATGCTCCATCAGCGTCTGGATCAGGTCCGAACTGCCCTGGATCAGAAGCTCAGGGCCGTCGCTCGCCTTGAGTTCACGCAGGGTCGCGACAACATCACTGCCCAGCGACTGGCTATTTTCCCACTCGAGTTTCTGTTTGCCATGTGTGGCGACATATTTCGTGACGCTGTTGAAGAGCTTGCCGATCGGGTCGTCGGCGCCTTGCTTGGGCCAGTAGCCGGCGAAGATGTCGTAGGTCTTGCGGCCCAGAAGCAGGTCGAACTTCCTCTCGAACAGTTCGTCCATGACGCCGCCGGTGGCCTCGTCGAAATACGGGAAGACCCAACCGCCGGCAGTGAAGCCGCTGTCGGTGTCTTCGTCCGGGCCGCCCGGCGCCTGCATGACGCCATCGAGGCTGACGAAAACGGCTGCCGTGATCTTTCGCATGATTACTCTCCTGAAAATCAAGCCCGATGGGCGTTACAGGTCTAGGACGTTGTTAGAACCAGGCTCCCGACACGGCCTCAGAATTATTTCGCTTTGCCAACATGCCGATCTCATGAAACACTCGTTTCGAGGTTGGAGCTATATCAACGGGAGGAAGTACCATGGCAGTCGCGTTGCATCCATCCATCGACGGCGGTGTCAAACCGGGCACCGGTAGTTTCGCGGGCGGCACTCTGAGTTGTCTGTGCACGACACGAACAGTACGCCTGAAGATCAAGGGCGACGTCGCCCACAACCATGCCTGCGGCTGCACCAAGTGCTGGAAGCCGGCTGGTGCGGTCTTCTCCGTGGTCGCCGTGACCGGGACCGACAATATCGAGGTCGCGGAGAATGGCGACAAGCTCGCCGTCGTCGATCCCTCGGCGCTCATCCTGCGTCACGCCTGCAAGGAATGCGGTGTCCACATGTACGGTCCGGTGGAAAAAGACCATGCCTTCAAGGGTTTGAGCTTCGTTCATCCGGAGCGGTTCGCCGAGGCGGGTTCCGCAGCGCCGGGCTTTGCGGCCTTCGTGTCTTCGGTCATTGAATCCGGCGTCAGCCCGTCGAAAATGGACGGCATCCGCGCGCGGTTCAAGGAACTGGGGCTCGAGCCCTATGACTGCCTGAACCCTGTCCTGATGGATGTGCTTGCCACATTCACGGCGAAGAAGATGGGCACGTTCAGGGAATAAGTCTTAGACGGGGGCGAGGTCACCCCTCGCCCAGCCTTCCTGCGTCTCCGCCATGAAATCGGCGAAGCGGCCCTCGTCTATTGCCTTGCGGATGCCGCTCATCAAGTCCTGATAGTAGGTCAGGTTATTCCAGGTCAGCAGCATGCCGCCGAGCGCTTCGTTCGATCGAACCAGATGATGCAGATAGGCGCGCGAATAATCCCGTGCCGCCGGGCATGACGATTCCTCGTCGAGCGGCCGTATGTCCTCTGCATGCCGGGCATTGCGGATATTGACCTTGCCGCGCCGGGTGAAGGCCAGGCCGTGGCGACCGGCGCGCGTCGGCATCACGCAATCGAACATGTCGATGCCGCGCGCCACCGATTTCAATATGTCATCCGGCGTGCCGACGCCCATCAGATAGCGCGGCTTCTCGCTCGGAAGGTGTGGATTGACCGTGTCGATCATCTCCAGCATTACATGTTGCGGTTCGCCGACCGCCAGCCCGCCGATCGCGTAACCCTTGAGATCCAGCCCCTTCAGCGCCTCGGCGCTTTTTACCCTGAGATCAGGCTTGTCGCCGCCCTGCACGATGCCGAACATGGCCTTACCCGGTTGGTTGCCGAAGGCCACTTTGCAGCGCTCGGCCCAGCGGACCGACATTTCCATGGCGCGCTCGATCTCCGATACCTCAGCGGGCAGCGCCAGGCATTCGTCGAGCTGCATCTGGATATCGGAACCGAGCATACCCTGAATCTCGATAGAACGTTCCGGCGACATGTGGTGCAGCGCGCCGTCGAGATGACTTTTGAAGGTCACGCCCTTCTCGTCGAGCTTACGAAGCCCCGAAAGCGACATAACCTGGAAGCCGCCGGAATCGGTGAGGATCGGATGCGGCCAGCGGATCAGTTCATGCAGGCCGCCAAGCCGCGCCACGCGCTCCGGCCCCGGCCTCAGCATAAGGTGATAGGTATTGCCCAGGATGATATCGGCGCCGGTGTCGCGCACCTGATCGAGATACATGGCCTTGACCGTGCCGACCGTACCGACCGGCATGAAGGCGGGCGTGCGGATGGTGCCGCGAGGCATGGAAACCTCCCCTCGCCGCGCCTTGCCGTCGGTCTTGAGCAGCGTGAACTTGAACTCGGTATTCATGGATCTCTCGGAAAAAGGAGGCTGGCATCGCCATAGGAATAGAAGCGATAGCCGGTTTCGATGGCATGAGCATAGGCCGACTTCATCATCTCGGTGCCTGAAAAGGCCGAGACCAGCATGAACAGCGTCGAACGCGGCAAATGGAAATTGGTGAACAGCATATCGACCGCACGGAAGCGATAGCCGGGCGTGATGAAGATATCGGTGGCGCCCGACCAGGGTTGGATCATGCCAGTCTCGTCAGCGGCGCTTTCGAGAAGCCTGAGCGAGGTCGTGCCCACTGAGATCAGCCGCCCGCCCCGCGTCTTGACCGCGTTCAGCTTTTCGGCGGTTGCGGCATCAATATAGCCGCTCTCGAAATGCATGACATGGTCTTCGGTGTCGTCCGCTTTGACGGGCAGGAAGGTCCCGGCGCCGACATGCAGCGTCACGAAGATCCGTTCGATGCTTTTTTGATCCAGTTTTTCAAACAGTTGCGGCGTGAAGTGAAGGCCGGCGGTGGGTGCTGCGACCGCCCCTTCTTCCCTAGCGTAAATCGTCTGGTAATCGGCCCGATCCTGCTCGTCCTCGTGGCGCTTGGAGGCGATATAGGGCGGCAGAGGAATGTGGCCGACGGTGGCGATGGCTTCATCCAGCGCCGGACCGTGGAAATCGAAACGCAGTGTTACCTCGCCCGCATCGCCCTTCTCCTCGACCGTCGCATCAAGCGTGCCAAGCAGACAGACATCGCCATTATGCCCGAACCGAATGCGGTCTCCCGTCTTGATGCGCTTTGCAGGCCGCGCGAAGGCCTTCCAGCGATCCGGTCCCACGCGCATATGCAGCGTCGCCGATACGGTGGACTGGTTGCCGTCGCGCTCGCGGATGCCTTCCAATTGGGCGGGGATGACTTTGGTGTCGTTGAATACCAACGCATCGCCTGGCCTGAGAAAGTCGACGAGATCGCCGACATGCCGATCCTGCAATGACGAGGTATGCGGATCGACCACCAGCAACCGTGCGGAATCGCGTGGGACCGCTGGCCTGAGCGCAATCCGTTCATCCGGCAAATCGAAATCGAAGAGGTCTACGCGCATGTCTCGCCCAATAGAAAACCGCCCCGGCGCATAAGCCCCGGAGCGGCCGATGTCCATAAATTTCGATCAGGCGATGTCGGCGGCGACCTTTACCGAGACGATCGAGTCGGGATCCGAGACGGGCTCACCCTTCTTGATCTTGTCGATGTTGTCCATGCCTTCGATGACCTGGCCCCAGACCGAATACTGCTTGTTGAGCCAAGGCGCATCGGTGAAGCAGATGAAGAACTGCGAATTGGCCGAGTTCGGGCTCTGCGAACGCGCCATCGAGCAGGTGCCGCGGATGTGGCTGATCGCCGAGAATTCGGCCTTCAGGTCAGGCTTTTCAGAGCCGCCCATGCCGGCACGGCCGGGGTTGAAATCCTTGCCGCCCTTCTTGCCGAACTTCACGTCGCCGGTCTGCGCCATGAAATCGGGGATGACGCGGTGGAAGACGACGCCGTCATAGGCGCCTTCGCGTGCCAGTTCCTTGATCCGCGTGACATGGTCCGGGGCGACATTCGGCATCATTTCGATGACGACCTTGCCCTTTGTGGTTTCCACGACGAGGGTGTTTTCCGGATCCTTGATCTCGGCCATAATCTATCTCCTTGCTTCGAACTTTATTTGCTTACCGTGACTTTGAGCATGCGGTCGGGGTCGGTAACGGCGCCGGTTTCCGGGGCGCCCCGTTTGATCTTGTCGACGAATTCCATGCCCGAAACGACCTTGCCGACGACCGTATACTGGCCGTTGAGGAAATCGCCGGGCGCGAACATGATGAAGAACTGCGAATTGGCCGAATTCGGGTCCTGCGACCGGGCCATTCCGAGCACGCCGCGTTCGAACGGCACGTTCGAGAACTCGGCCGGCAGATCAGGCAGATCGGAGCCGCCGGTGCCGGCGCGGTCAGGCTGAAAGCCGTTCGCCATATTGCCGAACTTGACGTCGCCGGTCTGTGCCATGAAGCCATCGATCACGCGGTGGAAGGCGACATTGTTGTAAGCGCCCTTTTTGGCGAGTTCCTTGATCCGCGCGACGTGTTGCGGGGCGACGTCAGGCATCAACTGGATGAGAACCGGACCATCCTTGAGCAGGATCGTCAGTCGGTCGGCGGCGGACGCTTGCGCGGCAAGTCCAAGAAGCAGCAGAAGGCCGGCTGCGAATGTCTTGAAGATGTTCATGATACTCCCTTCCTGAAGGCTCAGGATTTGCGTTTTTTCTTGAGGGCGGCAAGCACCGGACCGGGCACGAAGGCGCTGACATCGCCACCCATCGAGGCGATCTGGCGGACCAATGTGGCGGTAATGGGCCGTGAAGCCGGGGCCGCCGGCAGGAACACGGTCTGGACATCGGGCGCCATCTGGCGGTTCATGCCAGCCATCTGCATTTCGTAATCGAGGTCGGTGCCGTCACGCAGGCCGCGGATCAGGATTTTCGCATCAAATTTTCGCGCAGCTTCCACGACCAGACCCTGGAATGAAACGATTTCAATATCGTCTGCCCGCTCCGGCAATACTCCGGCAAGCGATTCCTTGATTAGACCAGCGCGTTCCTCGAAACTGAATTCCGGCTGCTTGCTGGGATTGATTCCTACGCCGACCACCACCTTGGGCGACATGGCCAGCGCCTGAATCAGCACATCGAGATGGCCGTTGGTCAGCGGGTCGAATGAACCGGGATAGAAGGCTTTGGTCATGGGGCCGCCGTTGGGCTCTTTGGGTTTTTCGCAGCGCCTTGTGTCATGGAAAATAGCCCCATGCAACTGATTTTCAGGCGTTTGCGGCCCGCGGGCTCGGAACCTGAACGCCAGATGAACGGTCTATTCAGGACGGTTTCAGTCGCGGCGTGGTTAATTGGGGTCAAGTTAGCGGAACGGTTGGGTCAGAACGAAAGCGACGACACCAAAGCCTGTTCCCCCGGAAACAGCAATCCGGGTTCCAGTCATGAACAACGGCCTCGTGGAACCCGGCGCCCAAACGGACTTGAGGGATATGACGATGATGTATGCGACGCTTACGTTGATGGCTGGTCTGATTGCAGTCATGTTTGTTGCCACAGCTGTTTCCTCCGTCGTCAATGCAGTCCGAGAAAATGAAGCCGTTAAAGATACAATGCGCCGAGCGGCGCTCTGACCTCCCGAAAAGCGCTGGGTCTTCCCCCTCCCACCCGCGCTTTCTTCAAACCGGACGGTGCCCCCTCACCGTCCGGTTTTTCTTTATGCGGCGGCCGGGATACAACCCGAAGGTCTGATGGGATAGACGATCAGCGCGCCCCAGGCATAGAGCCGCCGCGCCGCTGCGGCATCCACGCCCTGCAGTACCGCGAAATGGCCATCCCAGCTTTCGATCGATAGGCCTTCGGGAAGATCAGCGGGATCGGGAGTCTTCGCAAACACGACGCGCGCCGACTGCGCCGGACCTGCGGCGGGCAGAATCACAGCCGGCAGCAGCACGGCTGCCAGGCCGATCGCCGCAATTCCCGCCAGGGCTTTTATGACGCGCGCCAAATGACTGCTTTCAATAGTCGAACACGTGTTCCACACCGGGATCTGCAAGCGGCTGGGATGCGAGCAAACCCGAGAGATCCGTGACCTTCATGTTCACCAGCACACGCTCGGTGGCAAAACCTTCGCGGCCGATGCGGGCGATCACCTCGCCTGGTCCAGCATATTCCTTCTCCGGCTCGACCGTCGCGCTGACAACGATATCATCGTTTCCGGCGATTTCGCGGATTTGCCCGCCAGCCTTGGCGATCGCGATCAGGATTTTCGTGAAGCTGTCATAGCGCGGCGTTTCGATCACCGCGCCATCGGCCTGCTCGCTGATCACTTTCACATCAGGGATTTGCCGCAATTGATCGGCGGTGACGCCAGATATCACGGAGCGAATCTCGAGCTTGGCCACCCCGTGTTCCGCCACGCCGGCGGCGATCACCCCGGCATAGAATGTCTTGGCCTTCCATTCACCGCCCAGCGCCAACCGACGCTCCCAGCCGCGAGTGGGGTCAGTCATCGGTGCGGCCCAGAGCGCTGCCACCTGCTTTTCGAAATCATACTTGTACCAGGGCGTCTGGCGCAGGAAGGCGGCGTAATCCGCGGCCATCGCCGCTGCCACCTCGTCCTGCGGTGTCTTCACCTGACCACGAACGGCCGCGAATATCCGGCCGATGGTTTCCTCATAGACACCCTTCAGCCCCATTTCGAGCGTGAAGCTCGCACCGATCGTATAGATCATCGTGCGCGTCTGGCTGTCCGCGCCACCGTGGCGGTCGGCGATACCGGTCAAAGCGCAGGTGGACTTCCAGAAGTTCCAGACGCTCGGAATGAAGCTGAACTCATGCTCGTCGCCTGATTTCAATGCTTCGGCAAGGCCGTCATAGGCATAGACGATGTGCCATTCCGGATAGGTCAGGTAGGTGTTGGCCTCTTTGCGCTGGAACGCGGCGTCGGTGATCAGCGGCCTGTACGGATCGCTTGTCACCGGTGCGTGACACGCCAGTTCGACATAGGCGATCGGGCTCGCGAGGCCAATCACCAGCAGGATCAGCAATACGGCGAGCCATTTGAACAGCTTGAGAATGAACCGCATCAGGCGGCATCCCTGCGAAACAGGATCGCGGAGATGACCGCGATGCCGCCGAGGCCGAGATGCGGCAGGTTCGCCATGATCTTGAAGCCGAAGGGCAGGTCCTGGATGCCGTAATTGATGATGCCGAGATCGAGATAGCCCGATCCGGTGATCAGGCCCAGGAACCCGTCGCCGAAATAAAGCACGCCGAAATAGAGCAGAAAGGCGCGCGATGCCCGCGCACCCAGCCATGCCGAAATCCCGGCCCACAGCGCCGAGACGAGATGCAGGCCATCATCATAGATATCGAGCGCGAAAATGCCGAATGTCTTGCCGTCGATGACGGGAATGAACGGCAGGTAATTGAGCGAAGCCGCGAATAGCAGCACGAGGAAGTAGACGAAGGCGATCAGCCTCAGGCGGTTCATGGTCGTACTCCTCAGATCTTGGACAGGTAATTGTCCCAGAATCGGTTGCGGAAGGTCACAGCCTTGTCGAGTTCGCGCTTCTTGGCGGCGAACTCTGCGGCGCGCGGATAGGCCCGCTTGAATTGATCGAGCGTCGCATGCGGCCTGTAGGGCAGATAGTAAGAGCCGCCGATCGACAGCACACGCTCGATCAGTTCGTGCGTCATCCGCGCCATGTCCGTCTCCGCCCGCACGGACTTTTCCTGCGAGAACAGCAGAACAGAGGCGATGCGCGGCACAGGCGCATAGGCCAGCACACTGTCCTGGTCGGCTTTCACGTAACGCGCGGTGATATTGAGAAGCTGCTGATAGGAAGCCGGGATAACCGCTTGGCAATGCTGCACGAATTCGGCGAACCTTTCTGGAGCCACGAAATATTCGTGCAGAATATCCGTGCGATCCGGGTCACCGTCGTCAAGGGTCACCGCCGGTTCGTTCATCAGTGTGTTGCGCGTCGCGTCTCCGACGATTCGCGGTCCCAGCGATGTCTCCGTCCACCAGCGCAGATGCTTTGCGGTATCGGATTCCAACTGCGCCCGGAAGATCGGCGCCGACAGGTTGGATACCACGCCCGACCCGGTGGCGACCGGCAAAGCGCCTTGATCGGCGCTCGCCCGATAGGTGATCAGCATGCCGTCATTGAAGAAGCGGTCGAGCGAGACATCGAGTCGCCCGTAGGCCATCTGGATCGTCGGATCGGCGGCAAGGGCGTTGGCAAAATTCTGTCCCACCTCGGTGCCCTGCATCGGCTCATAGGTCGGCGTCAGCAGTGCGTTCGGAACCATGTCGAGTTCCAGGTCGGTAATGATCCCCATCAGGCCGTAGCCGCCCATGGCATGGGCGAACATCTCCGGATTGGCTTCTCGAGAGCATTTTATGACGTCGCCATCAGCCTGCATCAGGCGAAGCGAACGAACCGTGCTTCCCATCGGCCCGAACGGCACCGGCCAGCCATGCGCGTTGACCGAAAAGGTGCTGGCCACGCCGAAATCGTTGTTGGATTGCATGACCGCTGGTGAAAAGCCGATCTTGTCGAGTTCCGCGATCACCGTCGACCAGCGAGTGCCGGCCGCGACGCGATAGATCTTCTTCGCTTTGTCGGCCTCGAGCCATGTCTGCGAGAGGGTCAGCGCCAGCCCGTCTTCCGGCAGGCTGTGGCCGCCCATGGAGTGCCGCGCGGTACTGGCCATGAAAGGGCGGTCGTTGTTGACCGCCTCGGCAAGCAAGGCCCGGATCCGGTTGGTATATTCGGTGTCGAGCCCGCTATTGATGGTGATGTGCTTGTAGATCTTGGTCGGGTTCATCTGGCTCGCGTCATTGAGAACCCGGCCGTCCGCCTCCGCGAAACTGTCATAGGCCGGATATTTCGGCCCCTTGGCACTCTGCGGCTGCAAAAACCAGCGGCCTGCCGCCACACCGGCCGCCGCCGACACGCCGGTGAGCAGTGCGCGCCGCGAAAACTTCCCCATGCCTGCCCCCGTTATCCCTTTGCAATCTCAAGTCATCGTCGCCTGATTGATACGTATGGCAAGGCCCAAAAAATCGCAATCGCGCGAATTTCTTCTGCGTCTGAAAACTTTCGGCACGCCCGCAACTATTTCTGCCGATGAACGTTGGATGAACGCGATGTTCAGAGCGGTTTCAGGCCGGGGATGTTTAATGGACATCAAGTTTGAAACGGCTGCTGAAGAACAAATTTGCCGGCCTGTTACATTAGGAACAGAAGTGCCGCGCGATTGGTGAGATAACAACATCAAGCAAGCGGCGAAACGCTGAAGAGGACGACGAAGATGATGTACATGACCCTTTCCCTGACGGCAGGCCTGATCGCGGTGATGTTCGTGACCACAGCCGTATCATCCATCGTCGTTTCGATCCGCGAGACCGAAGGTCTCAAGGAAGCATCGGCCCGCCGCATGGCATTTTAAAGTTTACGACCTCCCCCAAGCGCGGGTTTCCCCTCCCTCCCCCTTGTTCCCGCGCTATTTAGAAAACCGGACGGCTTCCCCTGGCGGTCCGGTTTTTTCTTCTTAGACTGCCCGCAAGCCCCGCGCCATCACGGCAGCCGCTTAACGAACGATCCTGAAGAAGCGCTCACACCGATACGCGCCAGACTGGAAGCCTCCCGCTCTCAATCGCCGACCTTCAAACCAGAGCGCATGGCCCCGGCATATCGAGAGTGCGTTCGAACTGATGGCTGAGCGCGCGCGCCTCGGTCTCCCACCGGATCATATCGATGTGCCTGCCTTGCCCTGACGGACCATCAGCCATGCCTGGGACGCGATTGACCGCGAAATTCCCCGGCCATATAGTCTCATCTGTCTCGCGGGGACGACCTCGCACTTACCTGAGATATCGGGGACGACCCTACCGCCCAAGGAGGGTCTTATGAACTGGATATTGCTTCTCATCGCCGGTCTATTCGAAATCGGCTGGGTCTATGCGCTCAAGCAATCGGACAATTTCGCCAATCTGAAATTCGCATTTCTCGCTGTGCTGCTTTTAGCCATCAGCATGGCCTGCCTTTCGCTGTCGCTCCGGACGATTCCCGTCGGCACGGCTTACGCGATCTGGACCGGCATCGGCGCGGTGGGCGCAGCCACGCTTGGCATCATGGCTTTCGGCGATCCCGCGACAGCCCTGCGGCTGGTCTGCATTGCGCTGATCGTGATCGGCGTCGTGGGGCTGAAGCTGGCGAGCGCGTAAAATGAAACGCCCGCGAAGTGTTCCTTCGCGGGCGTTTTCGTCATCTTGCTGACGTTCGATTACGCCTCGGGCGTTCCACTGCCATCCGCTTCCGGCGCTGGCGCTTCGCCTTCGACGGCGATCTCTTCCTCGTCATCTTCCGGCTCGCTGATCCGCTCGACCGAGACCACCTTTTCGTCGGCGGCCGTCGAGAAGATCGTGACGCCCTTGGTCGCGCGGCTGGCGATGCGGATGCCGTTGACCGGCACGCGGATCAGCTGGCCGCCATCCGAGACCAGCATGATCTGGTCGGCGTCCTCGACCGGGAAAGCGGCCACGAGCTGGCCGATCTCGTTGGTCTTGGATGTATCGGTGGCGCGGATACCCTTGCCGCCGCGGCCCGAGATACGGAAATCGTAGGACGACGAGCGCTTGCCGTAGCCCTTTTCCGATACCGTAAGCACGAACTGTTCGAGCGCCTTGAGGGCAACATAGCGATCGTCACTGATGTCACCTTCTTCCGTCACTTCCTCGCCAACGAGCTGGATGTCTTCTTCGTCGACACCCATGGCGCGGCGTTCGGCTGCCGAGCGCTTCAGGTAGGCCGCACGCTCCGAGGCATCGGCATCGACATGGCCGAGGATCGTCATTGAGATCAGGCGATCGTTTTCGGCCAGCGTGATGCCCCTCACCCCGATCGAGTTGCGGCCGGCAAAGACACGCACCTCATCGACCGAGAAGCGGATCGCCTGGCCGAGCGCGGTGGTCAGCAGCACATCATCGCCCGGATCGCCGATCAGCGGATCGGGACCATTGCAGGTTTCGACCGAGAGGATCTCGTCGCCTTCTTCCTCGAGCTTCATCGCGATCTTGCCGTTGCGGTTGACCTGGACGAAATCGCTGAGCTTGTTACGGCGCACGGTGCCCCGCGTCGTCGAGAACATGACGTCGAGATTGGCCCAGCTATCCTCGTCCTCCGGCAGCGGCATGATGGTGGTGATGCGTTCGCCGGGTTCCAGCGGCAGCATGTTGATCAGCGCCTTGCCGCGCGAGGTCGGCGTGCCGATCGGCAGGCGCCAGACCTTCTCCTTGTAGACGATGCCACGCGAGGAGAAGAACAGCACCGGCGTATGGGTATTGGCCACGAAAAGGCGGTTGACGAAATCCTCATCGCGCGTGGTCACGCCCGTTCGGCCCTTGCCGCCGCGGCGCTGGGCGCGATAGGTGGTCAGCGGCACGCGCTTGACATAACCGGCATGCGACACGGTGACGACCATGTCTTCGCGCGCGATCAGGTCCTCGTCGTCCATCTCCAGGCCGCCATCGATGATCACGGTACGGCGCGGCGTGCCGAACTCGTCGCGCACGGCCGCAAGCTCGTCCTTGACGATGGTCATGATGCGCAGGCGCGACGACAGGATATCGAGATAATCCTTGATCTCGGCGCCGATCTTGTTGAGCTCGTCGCTGATTTCATCGCGTCCGAGTGCGGTCAAGCGCTGCAGGCGAAGTTCGAGGATGGCGCGGGCCTGCTCCTCGGAGAGATTGTAAGTCCCGTCCTCGTTGACCTTATGACGCGGGTCGTCGATCAGCAGGATCAGCGCCTCGACATCCTGCACCGGCCAGCGGCGCTCCATCAATTGCTCGCGCGCGGTCTGCGGATCGGGCGCACGGCGGATGAGCGCAATGACTTCATCGATATTGGCAACCGCGATGGCCAGGCCGACCAACACATGGGCCCGGTCGCGCACTTTCCGGAGCAGGAACTTGGTACGCCGGCTCACCACTTCCTCGCGGAAGGCGATGAAGGCCTTGAGCATGTCGAGCAGGGTCAGCTGCTCGGGCCTGCCGCCGTTGAGCGCCACCATATTGCAGCCAAAGGAGGTCTGCAGTGGTGTGTAGCGGTAGAGCTGGTTCAGGATGACGTCTGCATTGGCGTCCTTCTTGAGTTCGATGACGACGCGGTAGCCGTCGCGGTCGCTTTCGTCGCGCAGGTCCGAGATGCCCTCGATGCGCTTCTCGCGCACCAGGTCGGCCATCTTTTCGATCATCGTCGACTTGTTCACCTGATAGGGAATCTCGGAGATGATGATTTGTTCGCGATCGTTGCGCATCGGCTCGATGCGGGCCACGCCACGCATGATGACCGAGCCGCGACCGGTCTCGTATGCCTGCCGGATGCCCGCACGGCCGAGGATCATCGCGCCGGTCGGAAAATCCGGGCCGGGAATGATCTCCATGATCTGCGGCAGTTCCATCGCGGGATTGTCGATCAGCGCGATGCAGCCATCGATGACTTCGCTGAGATTGTGCGGCGGAATGTTGGTCGCCATGCCTACCGCGATGCCGCCGGCGCCATTGACCAGCAGGTTCGGAAACTTGGCGGGCACCACGACCGGCTCGCTTAGCGTGCCGTCATAGTTGTCGCGGAAATCGACTGTCTCCTTGTCGAGATCGTCGAGCAGCGAATGGGCGGCCTTTTGCAGGCGGCACTCGGTGTAGCGTTCGGCCGCCGGCGGATCGCCATCGACCGAGCCGAAATTGCCCTGGCCGTCGATCAGCGGCAGTCTGAGCGACCAGTCCTGCGCCATGCGGGCCAGCGCGTCATAGATCGCGGAATTGCCGTGCGGATGATATTTACCCATCACGTCGCCGGTGACGCGGGCGCATTTGACGTATTTCTTGTTCCAGTCGATGCCGAGTTCGTTCATGCCGAAGAGGATGCGACGATGCACCGGTTTCAATCCGTCACGAACGTCGGGTAGCGCGCGGCTGACGATGACGCTCATCGCGTAATCGAGATAGGAACGCTGCATTTCCTCGATGATGGAGATTGGTTCGATGCCGCTCGGGCCCTTGCCGCCTGGGGGGGTAATCTCTGACAAAGTTCTCACATTTCCTTTTTAAGGAATCACTGCCGCCGTTATAGCCGATAGGCTGTCATAAGGCCAATTTCGAGGCCGCCTTATGAACAAGTTTTGCCTCTTTTTCCAGTCCTTTGCGCGGTGCGGAGCCGCCTTGTGGATCAGGCCGCTTCACGCTATCAAGGACCGGGGACAGAGGGGAACTTATATGGCGACGACGGCTGAGCTGATCAATGCCTTCACCACGCTTCTGGTGACCACCGACCCGCCCGGCCTGGCGCCTATTTTCCTCGGCCTGACGGCGGGCATGAACGCCGCCCAGCGAAAACAGACCGCACTCCGGGGCACGATCATCGCCTTCGTCATCCTGTCGGTCTTCGCGGTCAGCGGTGCTGGTGTGCTTGGCGTGCTCGGCATATCGCTGCCGGCCTTCCGCATCGCGGGCGGTTTCCTGCTGTTCTTCATCGCCTTCGAAATGGTCTTCGAGAAGCGCCAGGAGCGCAAGGAGAAGACCAGCGAGATGGCGATCACCAAGGATCACATCCAGAATCTCGCCGTCTTCCCGCTGGCCATTCCGCTGATCTCGGGCCCGGGATCAATCTCGGCGACGATCCTGCTCGCCGGTAATTTTCCGACATTCCTCCAGCGCATCCAGCTGATAGCCGTCATCGCCGTCGTATTCGTCATAATCCTCGCAGCCCTGATGATCGCCGATCGTATCGACCGCTATCTCGGACAAACCGGCCGAGCGATCCTGACCCGGCTTCTCGGCGTGCTGCTCGCGGCCCTCGCGGTCCAATTCGTCATCGACGGCGTGCGGGCTTCGATGACGGTCTATACCGGGCCATAGCCGTCATGAGCGGCGCTCGAGTTCGGCCAATCCGTCCGCTCTCTCATTGCCCGGAACGCCGGAATGCCCCTTGCACCAGGCAACGGTCAGAAGTGCGTTCTTCGATAGTGCCTCGTCGATTGCCTTCCACAGTTCTGGATTGGCGATGGTTCGGCTCCTGACGTTCGAACCCGGCGCCTTTTTCCGCCAGCCGCTGTTTTTCCAGATGTGCCGCCCCTGATTGCAGCCATTTACGGCATATACTGAATCGGACCAGAGGATTGCTGCTTCGCCAGCGGCATTGTCATTCACCCATGTTGCCGCCGCCAGCAGTGCGCTCAACTCCATGGCATTGTTCGAGGATCGCTCGACCTTGCCGAAGCGAGAGGCAACTTCCGAGCCGTCGCGATAGACTACGAACGCCCAGCCGCCCGTTTGGCTTTCCGGCTCGTAGCAACCATCCGCGTAAATGTGGAGACCGCCGCCCGAACCCGACATATCCTCCATATCAGCAGACGCCATGGGTTCGGGTGCCGTTGTTGCTCACGGTCCGGTAACGTTCCCAAACCCGATCAGAAGGGAATATCGTCGTCCATGTCGCGTGAGAACGACGGCGCTGGCGTGGACGAGCGGTTCTGGTTGGATGAACGCGCCGGCGTACTGCTGCGCCCGCCGCTGTCGCCGCCGCTCTGGTCGTAATCGTCATAACCGCCGCCTTGCGGGCTGCGCCCGCCGCCCTCGCCACGACCATCCAGCATGGTCAGCGTCGAGCCAAAGCCCTGCAGCACGACTTCCGTCGAGTAACGGTCGTTGCCTGTCTGGTCCTGCCACTTGCGGGTCTGCAACGCGCCTTCGATATAAAGCTTGGCGCCCTTCTTCACATATTGTTCGACGACCTTGCAGAGGCCTTCATTAAAGACCACCACGGTATGCCACTCGGTCTTTTCCTTGCGCTCGCCGGAATTCTTGTCGCGCCACGTCTCCGAGGTCGCGATGCGAAGGTTGGCGATCGGACGGCCGTCCTGGGTGCGGCGGATTTCAGGGTCCGCGCCCACATTACCGATGAGAATGACCTTGTTAACGCTGCCCGCCATCACTATTTTCCTTGCCACGCGCGGGTTCCGCCCGCGCCACTAAATCCAGACCATCCATAGACGCTTTGAACCGGAGATGCGCGCCCAACAGGCCTTCATCCACAGTTAATGCCGTTCTCGGCAAATGGTTGCTCGCAGTTTGTTCTTTCTTTGTTCTAGTATTTGCGCTAGGACTTGTCAAATGGATTCGGACAGCAGGATGCTGACATTTTTTGGCGGCGAACGTTTGCCAAGCGAGCCGCGTTTGGGATAGTTAGAAGCAGCAATTCCGGGCTCCGCGCAGGTCGCCGGCCGGTGACAAAACTTATCGAAAGCCTTCATTGATGAGCGAACTGAAGAACATCTCCATTCGTGGCGCGCGCGAGCACAATCTCAAGAACATCGATCTCGACCTGCCGCGCAACAGCCTGATCGTGATGACCGGCCTTTCGGGCTCGGGCAAGTCGTCGCTCGCCTTCGACACGATCTATGCCGAGGGCCAGCGCCGCTATGTCGAGAGCCTGTCGGCCTATGCGCGCCAGTTCCTCGAAATGATGCAGAAGCCAGATGTCGACCAGATCGACGGCCTGTCGCCGGCCATCTCGATCGAGCAGAAGACGACCTCGCGCAATCCGCGCTCGACGGTCGGCACCGTCACCGAGATCTACGACTATATGCGCCTGCTGTTTGCCCGCGTCGGCGTGCCCTATTCGCCGGCCACCGGCCTGCCGATCGAGAGCCAGACGGTCAGCCAGATGGTTGATCGCGTGCTCGATTACGAGGAAGGTACGCGCCTCTATATCCTCGCGCCGATCGTGCGCGGCCGCAAGGGCGAGTACAAGAAGGAACTCGCCGACCTGATGAAGAAGGGTTTCCAGCGGGTCAAGATCGACGGACAGTTCTACGAAATCGCCGAAGCGCCGGTGCTCGACAAAAAATACAAGCACGATATCGACGTCGTCGTCGACCGTATCGTCGTGCGCCAGGACATGGCCTCGCGGCTCGCCGATTCCTTCGAGACCTCGCTCAGGCTTGCCGATGGCCTGGCGATCGCGGAATTTGCCGACAAACCGCTGCCGCCCGAGGAAACCTCGGAAGGCGGCTCGGCCAACAAGTCGCTCAACGATACGCATGAGCGCGTGATGTTCTCGGAGAAATTCGCCTGCCCCGTGTCGGGCTTCACCATTCCCGAGATCGAGCCACGCCTGTTCTCCTTCAACAATCCCTTCGGCGCCTGCCCGTCATGCGACGGCCTCGGCTCGCAGCAGAAAATCGATGCGGATCTGATCGTGCCCGAGACCAACCGGACGCTGCGTGATGGTGCCGTCGCACCGTGGGCCAAGTCCTCGTCGCCCTATTACAACCAGACGCTCGAGGCGCTCGGCAAGGCCTATGGTTTCAAGCTCTCCAACCGCTGGAGCGAGCTTTCCGAAGAGGCGCAGGACGCCGTGCTGAATGGCACCGGCAAGCGCGAGATCACCTTCCAATATGCCGATGGCGCGCGCTCCTACCAGACGACCAAGACATTCGAAGGCATCATCCCCAATCTCGAGCGCCGCTGGAAGGAAACCGATTCTGCCTGGTCGCGCGAGGAGATCGAGCGCTACATGAGCGCCGCACCCTGCCCGGCTTGCAATGGCTATCGCCTGAAGCCGGAAACGCAGGCGGTGAAGATCGACAAGCTGCATATCGGCCAGGTCTCCGAGATGTCGATCAATGTGGCCAATGCCTGGTTCATCGCGCTGCCGGAGCATCTCAATGCCAAGCAGAACGAGATTGCCGTCCGCATTCTCAAGGAAATCCGCGACCGCCTGAAATTCCTCAACGATGTCGGTCTCGAATATCTCTCGCTGTCGCGCAATTCCGGCACTCTGTCGGGCGGCGAAAGCCAGCGTATCAGGCTTGCATCCCAGATCGGCTCAGGCCTCACGGGTGTACTCTACGTTCTCGACGAGCCCTCGATCGGCCTGCACCAGCGCGACAATGCAAGGCTGCTCGATACGCTCAAGCACCTGCGCGACATCGGCAATACGGTGATCGTCGTCGAGCATGACGAAGACGCGATCATGAGTGCCGACTACGTCGTCGACATCGGCCCGGCCGCCGGCATCCATGGTGGCGAAGTGGTGGCTGAAGGCACGCCCGCCGACATCATGAACCATCCCAATTCGCTGACCGGCAAATATCTCTCCGGCGAACTCTCGGTCTCGCTTCCCGGTGAGCGCCGCAAGCCGAAGAAGGGCCGCGAGATCAAGGTTCATGGCGCCCGCGCCAACAATCTCAAGAATGTCACGGCTGGCATTCCGCTCGGCGTCTTCACGGCCGTGACCGGGGTGTC
The DNA here is from genome assembly GCF_964254105.1 of Rhizobium sp. LjRoot254. Taxonomy (NCBI): domain Bacteria; kingdom Pseudomonadati; phylum Pseudomonadota; class Alphaproteobacteria; order Hyphomicrobiales; family Rhizobiaceae; genus Rhizobium; species Rhizobium sp. LjRoot254. The sequence goes on from NZ_CAXUSM020000001.1 coordinate 2,183,400, forward strand.
GGGCGGCGGCAAGTCCACCTTCCTGATCGAGACACTCTACAAAGCGGCTGCCCGCCGCATCATGGGCGCGCGCGAAAACCCGGCCGAGCACGACCGGATCGACGGTTTCGAGCATATCGACAAGGTCATCGATATCGACCAGTCGCCGATCGGCCGCACGCCGCGCTCGAACCCGGCGACCTATACCGGCGCCTTCACGCCGATCCGTGATTGGTTCGCGGGCCTTCCCGAGGCCAAGGCGCGGGGCTATGCGCCCGGTCGTTTCTCGTTCAACGTCAAGGGCGGCCGCTGCGAAGCCTGCCAGGGCGATGGCGTGATCAAGATCGAGATGCACTTCCTGCCCGACGTCTATGTGACCTGCGATGTCTGCCACGGCAAGCGCTACAATCGCGATACGCTGTCGGTGCATTTCAAAGGCAAGTCGATCTCCGACGTGCTCGATATGACGGTCGAGGAAGGCTGCGATTTCTTCTCGGCCGTGCCCGCGGTGCGCGACAAGCTGACCGCGCTCCGCGAGGTCGGCCTCGGCTATATCAAGGTCGGCCAGCAGGCCAATACGCTCTCCGGCGGCGAGGCCCAGCGCGTCAAGCTCGCCAAGGAACTGTCGAAGAAATCCACCGGCCGCACGCTCTACATCCTTGACGAGCCGACCACCGGCCTGCATTTTCACGATGTCGTCAAGCTGCTGGAAATGCTGCATGAACTGGTCAACCAGGGCAATTCCGTCGTGGTCATCGAGCACAATCTCGAAGTCATCAAGACCGCCGACTGGATCATCGACTTCGGCCCCGAAGGCGGCGACGGCGGCGGCGAGATCATCGCCGAGGGCACGCCGGAACAGGTGGTCAAGGAGAAGCGCTCCTATACCGGCCAGTTCCTCAAGAACCTGCTGGAGCGCCGGCCGATCCGGAAAGACGCGGCGGAGTAGGAATGCCGTCGCATATCTTCCGGTTCTACTCGCTCGAACCGAGAACGATTTTCCTGATGGTTGGCGAGCGCTGGCCATCGGCGATCGTGCGGCGGAATGCATGGAAGATCGGCGGCAGCGTAGTCTGGTACACCACACTCGTTCTGGACGACGAAGCAGCGGCACACCAGTTTGAGCAATGGCTCGGCCAGCATGCCAGGCGCGAGGATATCCGAAAATTAGTCGGCGCCGAAAAAGATTACGATGGCGCCTATGGCGATGCGATTTTCCACCGTGGCGGCCTGAAGTCGCGAACGAAATTGACGCTGAGCGTCCCCTGGCGCCGGGTCAGAAGAATCTGGCTCGGCTTGCGCAAATACGTCTTCGGATTCTGGTTGCGGCTCAAGTCCTGACCTGTTCCACCAGCGTCTCAGCCGTCAAGGCTGCCCCCGCCCGGTTTGCCGCATCGCCATGATACCAGACGGCGGCGCAGGCGGCCTCGTGGACAGGGTAGCCTTGGGCGAGCAGCGCGCCGCAGATGCCGGCGAGCACGTCACCTGAACCTGCCGTGGCGAGCGATGGCGGCGCATTGGTGTTGATCGCGGCGCGGCCATCGGGACTGGCAATGACGGTATCCGATCCCTTGTAGATGACGGCCGCATTTGCGCGCTTCGCCGCGGCGATCGCCTTGTCGATCTTGGAGAGCCTGGCATCATCGGCGATATCGACAAGCAACCGGCTGAATTCGCCCTCATGCGGCGTCAGAACCAAGTGCGGCTCGCCGGTCGCGAAGGCGTCGAATAGCGTGCCGGGATCGTCCTTGAAGCTGGTGATGCCATCAGCGTCGAGAACCAGTTTGCGGTCCTTGAGCGCCAGCACGAAATCGCGAGCTTTTGCCCCCACGCCGAAGCCGGGACCGAGCACGAAGGTGGATAGCCGCTTGTCTTCGATCCAGCTATTCAGATCGTCAATATCGTCGATCTCCCGCAGCATCACGGCGGTGAGATGCGTGGCATTGACCGCCATCGCCTCAGCCGGAGTGGCGATCGTGACCAGCCCTGCCCCGGCCCGGAGACCGGCATTGACGGTCAGCCTTGCCGCGCCGGTATGGGAAGCGCCGCCGGAGAACACTACAAGCGCGCCCCGGGAATATTTGTGTGCGCTCGCATCATGCAGACGCTCGTAGTCCTTCCAAATTTCCGGGCCGTTGATATGCACATTCGATTTATGCGCCTCGATCAGCCGCCTCGGCACGCCGATTTCGGCAATCTCGACCTGCCCGCAATGTTCACGGCCCGGAAGCAGCAACATGCCGGGCTTCAATGCCATGAAAGTGACTGTGACATCGGCCTTGAATGCCGCGCCGAGAATTTGGCCTGTCCGCCCATCGATGCCGCTGGGCAGGTCGATCGCGATGATCGGTATCCGCAGGCGCTCGACTTTCGCGATGAGTGCCGCAAGTTCAAGCAGGACGCCGCGTGAAAGACCGGCGCCGAACACGCCATCGATAACGACGTCGCCTTCCATCGGTTCGTACGCGTCCATGGATTGCGCGATGACATCACATTCGGCGAGTGCCCGCGCCGCATCGTCCGTCGATGGCCGGCGAGACGCAAGCCGGAAGACCTCGACCCCCGCCCCTGCCTCCTTAAGCGCACCCGCCGCGATATGGGCGTCGCCACCGTTGTTGCCCGGCCCGGCCAGTACCGCGAAGCGCCTGGCACCGGGAAAATGCCGTAAGGCAGACGCAGCCACCGCGAGCCCCGCCGCTGTCATCAGCCGGAAGCCCGGTATTCCGGATTGAATGCAGGCAGCGTCGATCTCTCGGACGCTTTCAGGCTCGATCAGCATGATGATGTCCTGTTTGCATATATTTTCAGCAGACGATAGGGAATCTCATGCCTGATCTCCCCGGTATCGGGAGTCTGCCCCGACCTTTCAAAAAATGCAAATGGTTGAAAAATAAGCAAATGCACAAAGTTTACACTGATCGACGGTTGGCGAGTCCTGCCACATTTCATAGCCGAGACGAATTTCTCGATTTGCGGCGAAATTTCTCCTGTTTGGCGTGATTTTCGTCTGGTTTTTTGCTCAAAAACGCGCAAGATCACGCCCGTTCGGTAGTTTTCTGGCAAAAAATCAAAATTACCGCGCTTGTCTGGCATATAATATGCATGATGTGGCGCGGCGGGCCAGACCTGCAGAAACGGGAGAAGCGGAGAGAAATTTCCTCATGAAAAAGATCGAAGCGATCATCAAGCCCTTCAAGCTCGACGAAGTGAAGGAAGCCCTTCAGGAAGTCGGATTGCAAGGCATCACAGTCACCGAGGCCAAGGGTTTCGGACGTCAGAAAGGCCACACGGAACTCTATCGTGGTGCTGAATATGTCGTCGATTTCCTGCCCAAGGTGAAGGTCGAGGTCGTGCTTGCGGACGAGAACGTGGAACGTGTCATCGATGCGATCCGCAACGCAGCACAGACAGGACGTATCGGAGACGGCAAGATCTTCGTCTCCAATGTGGAGGAAGTCGTCCGTATCCGCACCGGCGAGACCGGTGTCGACGCCATCTGATCGCCCATACGCATAATCCGCGTTTGGGCGGACCATCGTCATATCAATAGGGAAGAGCTACATGACGACAGCGAAAGATATTCTGAAGCAGATCAAGGACAACGACGTGAAATTCGTCGACCTCCGCTTCACCGACCCCAAGGGCAAGCTGCAGCACGTCACCATGGATGTGGTGGCCGTCGATGAGGACATGTTCGCCGATGGCGTGATGTTCGACGGCTCGTCCATCGGCGGCTGGAAGGCCATCAACGAATCCGACATGGTGTTGATGCCCGACCCGACGACGGCGCATATGGACCCGTTCTTCGCCCAGTCGACCATGGTCGTGCTCTGCGATATTCTCGATCCGATTTCCGGCGAGGCCTATAATCGCGACCCCCGCGGCACCGCCAAGAAGGCCGAAGCCTATCTCAAGGCATCCGGCATCGGCGACACGGTCTTCGTCGGCCCCGAGCCGGAATTCTTCGTCTTCGACGACGTCAAGTACAAGGCCACCCCCTACAATACCGGCTTCAAGCTCGATTCCTCGGAACTGCCTGAGAATGACGACACGGACTACGATTCCGGCAATCTCGGTCACCGCCCGCGCATCAAGGGCGGCTATTTCCCGGTGCCGCCGATCGACAGCCTGCAGGACATGCGTTCCGAAATGCTGACGGTCATGGCCGAAATGGGCGTGGTCGTCGAAAAGCAGCACCACGAAGTGGCGGCCGCCCAGCATGAACTGGGTGTCAAGTTCGCGACGCTGGTGAAGAGCGCCGACCAGATGCAGATCTACAAGTATGTGGTGCACCAGGTCGCCAACGCCTACGGCAAGACCGCGACCTTCATGCCGAAGCCTGTGTTTGGCGACAACGGCTCGGGCATGCATGTGCACCAGTCGATCTGGAAGGATGGCAAGCCGACCTTCGCCGGCGACGAATATGCCGGCCTCTCCGAGACATGCCTTTACTACATCGGCGGCGTCATCAAGCATGCCAAGGCGATCAACGCGTTCACCAATCCCAGCACCAATTCCTACAAGCGCCTGGTGCCGGGCTACGAAGCGCCCGTCCTGCTCGCCTATTCGGCCCGCAACCGCTCGGCTTCGTGCCGCATTCCGTTCGGCTCCTCGCCGAAGGCCAAGCGGGTCGAAGTCCGCTTCCCCGATCCGGCCCAGAACCCCTATCTCGGCTTTGCCGCCATGTTGATGGCCGGCATCGATGGCATCAAGAACAAGATCCATCCGGGCAAGGCCATGGACAAGGATCTCTACGACCTGCCGCCGAAGGAACTGAAGAAGATCCCGACGGTGTGCGGCTCGCTGCGCGAAGCGCTCGAAAGCCTCGACAAGGATCGCAAGTTCCTGACCGCCGGCGGCGTCTTCGACGACGACCAGATCGACAGCTATATCGAGCTCAAGATGGCCGAGGTGATGCGTTTCGAAATGACGCCGCATCCGGTCGAGTTCGACATGTACTATTCCGTCTGATCCGAGATCGAACTGACATTGGTAGGACCGGCGGAAGCGAACCTTCTGCCGGTCTTTTTGTTGCCTCGTCGGCCTTAGACGCACGGGAGTTTTTTTGACCAAGGGTCTTTGGACGCTATTTTAGAATGCGGATTTGTTGCGCCGATTGAGAGCGGCAAAGCGTTGTGAAGGAGGGAGAATGCTGAAATCCCATCTCAATTCAGTACTGGACGAACTCAGCGCCCGCGAGCCAATCTTCCATTGTCGGGAATTTGGCACCAGCCGCGAAGACCTTCCCAACATGACTGCCGACGATTTCTGGGAGATTGGCGCAAGTGGCAAGGCTTATGGTCGCGACTTCGTCATCGAAAACCTACTGGAACGCTACAAAACGCGGGAACCCGACGACTGGTCATGCTCAGACTTCTCAATCCGTCAGATTGGCGAAGACCTCTACCAACTCAACTACGTTCTGCAGCAACCAGGCCGGCGAACTCGCAGAACGACGCTCTGGCGGAAAATAGGTGAGGCTTGGCAGATTGTTTTCCACCAAGGGACTGTCATCACCTGAAGACAGGCCGATCGATCCTCATGTAGGTTTCCTATTCCGTTGCTACCCGAAGTTTTTTTGTGTGCGCATGTCGAATTGCGTCGGGCCGCCTCGACCAGGGATGTCAGCAAACTGGAGGCAGACCATGAAATACCTGTGCATCGTACATTTCGACGGTTCCATTCTCGACAATATGAGCCCGGAGGAGAAGCGCGATCTCGATCGCAATTCGCGCGGATATGACGAGGATCTGATGGCCAGCGGCCGCTATATCCATGCCGAGGCGCTGCAATCGCCCTCCTCGGCCTCACTTGTGAAGGTGCGCAATGGGCAGATGTCGGTCACCGACGGCCCCTACGCCGAGGCCAAGGAACAGATGGGCGGCTTCATCCTGATCAACGCCGACGACATGGATGAGGCGGTGAAGATCGCAGCCGGCATTCCGCTTGCCAAATACGGCACGATCGAAGTGCGGCCGATCTACGAGTTCTAATTGGTGGAGAGAAACGCCATGAAGTACGTTTGCATCGTCCATGTCGATTACGACCTCTTCCAGCGCATGTCGAAGGAGGAGGTCGTAGAGCTCGAAAAGAGCAACCTCGCTTATGATGCCGAACTCATGGAGCGGGGCCAGTTGCTTGCCGGTCACGGGCTCGAGCCGCCGGAAAGCGGCCTCTTGGTCAAGGTCCGCAACGGGGAAATGTCGATGAGCGATGGACCGTTCTCGGAAGCCAAAGAGCAGATGGCCGGCTTCGTGCTTGTCGAGGCGCGCGACATGAACGAGGCGATCGGCATCGCAGCCGGCATTCCACTGGCGAAATACGGCCAGATTGAACTCCGCCCGGTTTACGCCGTGCCGGTGCACGCCTGAGCGATGGAGGCCATCGAGCATATCTACCGCACGGAGGCCACGCAGGTGCGGGCGACACTCATCCGCCTTCTCGGCAGCTTCGAGCTTGCCGAGGAGGCGGTGCAGATGGCGTTCCTCGCGGCGACGACACAATGGCCGACCGACGGTGTGCCAGCCAATCCGCGTTCATGGCTGGTCTCGGCCGGCCGCTTCAGGACCATCGACATGCTTCGCAGGCGGGCGCGCTTCCGTGAACTCGAACCGGAGATCACGCGCATGATAGAAGACAATGAGGAAGGTCCGCCCGATCCCGACCTCGTCAAGGATGATATCCTGCGGCTGATCTTCACCTGCTGCCATCCGGCCCTGCCGCCAGACCAACAGACGGCGCTCTGCCTGCGCGAGGTCTGCGGCCTGACGACCGAGGCAATCGCAGCGGCCTTTCTCACCAGGGCGCCGACCATGGCGCAACGCATCGTTCGCGCCAAGGGCCGTATCAAGGCTCTGTCCCTGCCCTATGAAGCGCCTGCGAAGCCGGAAATGGACGCGCGCCTCGAAACGGTGTTGCGGGTCGTCTACCTCGTCTTCTCCGAGGGCTACGCGGCTGCCGGCGGCAAGGACATCCTGCGCACCGAACTCTGCGAAGAGGCGATCAGGCTGGCGCGGCTGCTCAGCGAGCACTTGTCGAACCCCGACATCGACGGCCTGCTTGGCCTGATGCTGCTCCAGCATTCCCGCTGCGCTGCGCGCCTTAATACCGATGGCAGCCCGACGCCGCTTGCCGACCAGGATCGCTCGCTGTGGGATGCAGCTGCGATTGGCGAAGGTCGCCGGCTCGTCCGCAATGCATTGGCCCGGCCGCCCCACTCCACATATACGCTCCAGGCCGCGATCGCCGCAATCCATGCCGATGCGCTGAGAACGGGGGTGATCGACTGGGCTGCCATCGTCAGCTACTACGATCTGCTCGCGACCGCCGATCCCGGACCTGTGGTCGAGCTCAACCGCGCCATCGCCATCGGCATGCGGGACGGGCCGGAGGCCGGGTTGGCGCGCATCGATGTCCTGCTATCGGCCGGTGAACTCACGGATTACCGCTATGCCAGATTGGCAAAGGCGGATTTCCTCCGGCAGCTATCAAGGCGCGACGAGGCGCGAGCCGAATACGTCTCGGCACTGGCGTTGACCGAAGCCGGGGCCGAGCGGATTTTCATCGAGCGCCGGCTGAGTGAAATCGAACGGCAACCTGGCCAATGAGGATCAGGTGTGGTTATGCCTGAAGACATGGCAGGGATCGCCATTGGGCGTCGGTGCTGCCGGATCAAGCGCCGCGCCGAGGCGTTCGGCCAGGCGGATCGAGCGCGCATTATCCGGATCAATATAGGACACGAGCGAGGGCAGGCCCATCTCGGAAAACGCCCATCGCTTCGCAGCAGCAGCCGCCTCGAACGCGTATCCTTTGCCTTCGAACCCTTCGAAAACGAGCCAGCCCAACTCGGTCTCCGGATAGTCGGGCGGACGCTGGATGGCGACTTCGCCAACGGTCGCGCCTGACGCGGTCTCCTCGACGGCCCAACCTCCGAAGCCGAATATCGCCCACTGGCCGACACAGTTCATGAAGCCGTCCCAGACCCGCCGCCGCGGAAGGCGGCCACCGATGAAGGCGGCGCGGTCGGTCTCATAGAGTGCGGACAGATGGGGGAAATCCTCCAGTCGATAGGGTCGCAGGAGGAGCCGCTCCGTCTTGATCAATGGTGCCAGCAATTTTCTTCTCGTCGGATAGTTCGGTTATGGCTTGGCCGCGAAGCTGAAGGCAGACGACCTTTTCAACACGTGCGGTGCAGGGATTTGACCAGGCGGCTGACGATTGCGTCATACGCCTTTAGCTGCGAGTGTTCATATTCGAGCCGGAAATAGATCGCGGCATCATCGCAGCCCGTCATGGCCCTGGCATAGAAGACGCGGCCATTCTTGCGGCCCGACCAGCTCGCGGTATTTGCCGTTCGACGATTATAGGAGATGTCCCAGTCGTCGGATGAGTCCGATTGAATCCGCTCCTCGACGTCGGACTTGAAACTCCGATCGACCAGATAGCCGCCCCAAACCCGCAACTCGGCCTTGCCATCTGCACTGTTGGACACACCACCGTCGCTGTTTTGGGCTTCGGACACGTCAGAAAAGCCGGGCGGAACGTCAATCGCATAGGAGAAGCGTGGATTGTGGTAACGGCTCCAGTCAACGGCCAACGCTTGCGTCGTCGTCGCCGTCGCCAGCCCAGCGCCGACCAGCACGACGGCGACAATTCCTGAACGCAGCATGCCCCTGCCCCCGCTTATTGCTTCTTCAGCCGCTCCTTGAGCAGCTTCAGATAATCGTCGTTCTCGCCATTTTCGTCATCGCTTGCGGGCGTTGCGGCTGGTGTCGTGCAGGTCGGCTTGTAATTGGCCGCGAGGCCTTCCTTCACGCAGACGCCGACCTTCCAACCCGGAGGCAATGCGCTGAGGTCGACTGTCTGCCACTTCGGGTGGCCGGTTGCCTGCAGCTTGTCGAGGTTGCTGATGATGTAGTTCGAGAAGTCGGCTACCGCCTTGCAGGATTCACGTTGATAGGCGTTGCGCTTCTTGTCGTAGTCGAAGGTCATCATCACGGCTTTGACCGCCACGACATCCACTGCCTCCTTTTGAAAGGTATAGGTTCCGGCATCGATCTTCGCGGGAATATAGGTCGCCAGCAGCGGTGCCTCGGTAATCGGCACGAGATGGAATTTCGTCCCATCGATGGTATCGCTCTGGAAGAGCGACGCGGGCGCACCGGCGACGTAGAAAAAGGCGTCGATGTCACCCGATTCCAGTTGCGGCAGCGCCTTATCGGGATTGACCTCGACCTTCTGCACATCCTTGATCTGCAGGATATCAAGCATCAGCGTTGCCGTGAGATAGGTGCCGGAATCCTTGACGCCGATCGCGACCTTGCGGCCCGAAAGATCGGCCATGGTCTTGATATCGGCCTTGGCCAGCACATGCACTTCCTCGTTATAGAGCGGGAACATGATGCGCACGCCGCGAACCGCGGTCTGGATCTCCGGATCGTTGGCCTCAAAGGTCTTGAGGTATTCGAGCACGTCGTTCTGGACGATGCCGAACTGGGTGTTCTTGCGGTTGCGGACGCCGATGAAGTTTTCGAGCGAGCCCGCGCTTTCCACAACATTCAGCGCCTGTCCGCAGGCCTTACCAAGGCCTGCAATATCGCGGCCGATCTTGATGTAGGTGCCCTTGGCACCGCCGGTCATGATGTTCTTCTCCAATTCGGCGGAGCTCGCCGGCAGGCAGAACATCATCAGCAGCGAAAGTGCCAGGCCCAGTTTCTTCAGCATCGGTCCTCTCCAATCATCTCAGCATTTGCTGCCAAGATCGCGTATCAGGTTTCTCAGCGCAATGGCAGGCACGCGGCCGAGCGAGGCCTTGAGCGCATCGGCGACGCATTCGCCATTCTCCAGTCGTGCTGCAAGGACGTCCTGCTTGTCAGGCGTCAGGCGGCTGAAACCAGGCATGTCGGCGAGCGCATTGCGCACGGCATCGGAATCCCGCTTGCCTGATGTGTCGTTCTCGTCACTGCCGTTGGTATCATCCGCCGGCTTGTCTTCAACGGGTTTCACTTGCAACTTGGCAATCGTAGCGCGCAAGCCGGCATTCTCGGTCTCGAGCTTTTCCTTTTCGGTGCGTATCGCGCTCAGGTTGATCCCGAGCAGTATCCGCTGCGAATCGATTGCGCTCGCCTTGCCGTTGGCGTCGGAGACAGCGTCTTTCAGCTCTTCCGTCTGCGCCTTGAGTGATGAAATCTCTGTGTCCTTGCTGGCGAGCTGTTCCTCGGCCGCCGCAAGATCCTTGCGCAGGCCTTCGGCTTCGGTGGAATTTTCGCTGGCGTCGGCAAGCTGCTTCTTGGCAGCATCGAGTGCCGCCTGGAGCTTGTCCCGTTCTGACTGGAGGCGCTTGAGCTGATCGTCTGCGCCACTGCTGTTGGCTTCGGCGTCAGCGCGTGCCTTGTCGAGCCTTGTCTTGAGGTCGGCGACCTGCTTGTCGAGGTCGGCTGCCTTCTTGCGGGCGGCGCTCACATCGGCGGTCTTCCGCGCCAGATCATCTTCGATCTCGGCGATCCGCTTCCTGAGGTCGGGCACGGTGGAAGCCTGCTGGCGTGCGCCGTGGAGTGCGGATTCCAGCGTCTTGATCTGGTCGCTCAGCGCCTTGTTGCCGTCATTGCCCTGTGTCGCCGTATTGGCGAGATCGCTGCGCAGCTTCTTGATTTCGTCCTGCTGGTCCTTGACCGTGCCTTCAAGCTCGATGAGTTGCAGCTCGGAGACCTTCAGCGATTTGCGCGCACGCGAAAGCTGGTTCCGCAGGTCGCCGGCCTCGTCGATCGTCTTCTTGAGCGCATCGATCTCCGCCTGGGCGTCGGCGCTGACCTGTCCCGACTGCTCGTCGTTGAATCTCTTGAGCGTGTCGTTGGCCCTGTTCAGCGCCGCGACCTGATCCTGGAGCTCCTCGACCTTCGAGCGCAACACGGTATCCGATGTCTGGGCGCCGCTGGTCTGCTCCCGGAGCCTTGTGACCTGCTGCCGGAGTTCGCTGATCGTCTGGTCGCGCGACGCCAGATCGCCCGCCGAAACGCCGCTGAGGAACCGGCCGGCGCCGTAGCCGCCGCCAACGCCGATCAGCAGTGCGATCACGGCGGCGATGAGAATGCCCGCGCCACCCGATGATTGCGAACCGGAGGATGAAGAATTGCCATCCCGACCCCATTGATTGACCACGCGTGAACCCTCTGTGCTGTCCTGGCTGAACTGTCAGCCGTAGAAGATAACGGCCAATGCGGCGGTTTTCTGCATTCGGCCGTTCCGATTCCCGTCATGACACGCTATTGTGAGCAGGTCGAGCCCGCTACTAACGCCTTGAAAATTGGTAAATTCATACCAAATGTAATGTCAAATGGTTTGAGGTGTTGTCATGCGTGAACGTTTTGCAAAATATCAGATCGGACAGGTGGTCCGGCATCGGGTATTTCCGTTCCGCGGCGTGATATTCGACGTGGATCCGGAATTTGCCAATACCGAGGAATGGTGGAATTCCATTCCCGCCGAGGTGCGTCCGTCAAAGGACCAGCCTTTCTATCATCTCTATGCGGAGAATGCCGAGTCGGCCTATGTCGCTTACGTCTCCGAGCAGAACCTGCTGCCTGATGAGAGCGGCGATCCGCTACGCCATCCCGCAGTGATGCTGAATTTCAGCCCGGAGGCGAGTGGTTTTTATCGGCCCAAGACGTTGCAGACGCACTGAGCCGGCAATTTTTGCGAGTGATCACCGATTCCACTTCAAAGCGGTCTTGACCTTTTCAGCGAGCGCTGATTTACCGCGCTTCAAATCCCTGAAATAAAGGTCAAGACCATGGCGTCCCTCCCCGTGCTCGACGATGCTTTCATTCCCGAACTGCCGAACCGCTACAAGGGCAAGGTCCGCGAGAATTACGACCTTCCCGATGGCAGCCGCATCATCATCGCGACGGATCGCATCAGCGCTTTCGATCGCATCCTGGCGGCCATTCCGTTCAAGGGCGCGGTGCTGACCCAGACGGCGCGCCATTGGTTCGAGAAGACCGGCGACATCTGCCCCAATCATGTCATCGCTTACCCGCATCCCAATGTCGTCATCGGCAAGCGGCTGGATATCCTGCCCGTCGAGATCGTCGTCCGCGGCTACCTCGCCGGCACGACATCGACGTCGATCCTCACCAAATACAAGGCCGGCGAGCGCTCGATGTACGGCGTCACGCTGCCCGACGGCATGCGCGACAACGAAAAACTCCCCGAGGCGATCATCACGCCGACGAGCAAGGCCTTCGACGGCGGTCATGATGAACCGCTGTCGCCGGCGGAAATCCTCGACCAGAAGCTTCTGACGTCAGAACAATGGGAAACCGTGTCGCGCCATGCTCTCGGCCTGTTCAAGCGTGGCCAGGAACTCAGTGCCAAAAACGGCCTGATCCTTGCGGACACGAAATACGAATTTGGCACCGACGAGCAGGGCAACATCATTCTCGCCGATGAAATCCACACGCCGGATTCAAGCCGTTTCTGGATCGCCGAGAGTTATGACTCGGCCTTTACCTCAGGCAAACGGCCGCGGAGCTTCGACAAGGACTTCATCCGTTCCTGGGTGGTGGAACGCTGCGACCCCTACAAGGACGACATTCCTGAAATTCCTGCCGAACTGATCGAGCAGACCTCGGACGTCTATATCCAGGCCTACAAGATGATCACCGGCAAGCGGTTCGCACGCGACATGAACCCGGAGCCGCTCAAGGCGATCCGCGAGGCGCTCAAGGTCTATTTCTAGACGATCGTCAAGTCCTCCCTGAGTCGGTCCCTCAGGCATCGGCGCAATCCAAACGTGCCGATTTGTTCCCTTGAGCACAGGGTGTGAGCCAATGTGGTTCGTCGAGTGAATAAGCTCGACGCTCTCCGCGTTCCATTGTGAAACATCCGACGCCGAAAAGCAGAGAAGTAAGGTTAATTTTCCGTCAAAACTTGCAGGAAACTGCATATATGTCAGAGTTTGCTTATGAACGTAGAAGCACCGACATATTCACCGCTCGATCCGAGGCGGGAACATAACGCCAGGCACATCTTCTCGAGTGCGGCGCGCGATCTCATTCTGCAAGCAGTGAGCGCAGGCTGGCGGGAGTCGGAAGCGGCAATGGCATTGGCTGATGCGGCGGACGATTACATCCTGTACCTTGCGCAGAAGCCGACCCGAAAGCTGATGGCTGCCAACTCAAACTGAGACCAGTCAGTACGCAGCGTCAATGATCATTCCGTCATAAGCCGGCTCGATATGATGGGGCGTAGCAAGCCGCACCGTCTCGTAGTCGAGCGGGATATGCATATGGGTCAAGATCGCTTTTTTTGGCTTGATCCGCTCGATCCACTCTATCGCCTGTTCGAGCGACAGGTGGCTGGGGTGCCGGCGATACTGCAGGCAATCGATGACGAGCACATCGAGGTTCTCGAGCCTCGGCAGGCTGAATGCGGGAAAATCGCTGACATCGGTGCAATAGGCAATGTTGCCGATGCGGAAGCCGAGCGAATGGCTGTCGCCGTGATGCTGGTAGATCGGCAGGAACGGAACCGCTCCGCCGGGCCCCTCGACCTCGAACATGCCGTTGATATCATCGATGATCTGCGCCCGGCTGATCGGTGGATACGAACTGCCCTCCGGTGTCTCGAAGCAATATCGAAAGCCTTCGAACACCCGCTCCATTGTCAGCTTGTCGGCCCAGACCGGCATACGATGCTGGTTCTTGTAGACGAAGGATCTGATGTCATCGATGCCGTGCAAGTGGTCGGCATGGGCGTGCGTGAGCACCACGGCATGAAGATCGGTCGCGCCGACCGCGATCATCTGGCTGCGGAAATCCGGCCCGGTATCGATAACCACAGAGGTCTTGTTGCCATCGTCGTCAAATTGCTCAACCAGAACCGACGCCCGCGTGCGGCGGTTTTTCGGATTGGACGGATCGCAATCGCCCCAGTCGCCGGTGATCCGCGGCACGCCGGGGGAAGAGCCGCAGCCCAGGATGGTGAAGCGGCGTTTTCCCATCAGGCCGCCAGCCTCGGCATCTTCGAGAAGCAACGGAAGGCGTTTTCAGTGGTGATGTCGGCGATCTCGTCCTCGCTGACGCCGATCGTCTCGGCCAGGACCTGTGCCGTGTTCACCACATAGGAGGGCTCGTTGCGTTTCCCGCGCCATTTCTTCGGCGCGAGATAGGGCGCGTCGGTTTCCACCAGCAGACGGTCGCGCGGCACGGATTTGGCGATCTCGCGGATATCGTCGGATTTCGGGAAGGTCAGGATGCCCGAGAACGAGACATAGCCGCCGAGTTCGACTCCAACCCGGGCCAGTTCAGCGCCCGAGGAGAAACAATGAAGCAGGAAGGGAAAGGCGCCATTGGCTGCCTCCTCCCTCAGGATCGAGATCATGTCGTCGTCGGCGGCGCGGGCATGGATGACCAGCGGCAGGCCGGTTATGCGGGCAGCTGCGGCATGCCGGCGAAGGCCCTTGGCCTGTATTTCCGGCGGTGCATAGTCGTAGAAATAATCGAGCCCGGCCTCACCGATCGCCACGCATTTCGGATGCTGTGACAGCTCGACGAGTTCCTCGGTCGTGATATCGGGCTCTTCATGCGCATTGTTGGGATGAACGCCCACAGAGCAATAAACCTGCTCGTAGGCCTCCGCCAGCGCCTTGATCTGGTCGAACTTCGCAACGCGGGTCGAGATGGTGATCATCTGCTTGACGCCCGCATCGAGCGCACGCTGGATGATCTCGTCCCGCTCTTCGGCGAAATCCTTGAAATCGAGATGGCAATGGGTATCGATCAGCATTCCGGCCGCTACTCCTTGGGCGGATAGTACTTCGGGAAGACCGGCTCGGGCTTGTCGAGCGTGATGCCACCCTTCAAGCGCCCCGCCTCGCCAAGATGCGCGAAGTTCCGCTCTTCGGCAGGAATCTTCAACTGATCCAGCAGCTTGGACGCAGACGCTGGGACGAACGGCTGCAGCAGGATGCCGATCTGGCGCACGACCTCTACCGTTACGTAAAGCACGGTCGCCATGCGTGCAACGTCACCGCTCTTCGCCAACGCCCAAGGCGCTTGTACTGCGAAATAGCCGTTGGCTTCCGACGACAGCGCGAATATCTGCTGGGTCACCTTGTGGATCTGCTGCCTGTCCATCTCGGTGCGGCAGGCCTCGATCACCGCATCGGCCGATGCGATGATCGCTCTGTCCTCATCGGTCAGCGGCCCCGGTGCCGGCAGCACGCCGTCGAGATTCTTGGCGATCATCGATAGCGAACGCTGCGCCAGGTTGCCGATATTATCCGCGAGATCGGCATTGATGCGGTTGGCGATCGCCTCCTCGGAATAGGAGCCGTCCTGACCGAAGGAAACCTCGCGCAGTAAGAAGTGCCTGACCTGGTCGACGCCGAAATGCTTCACGAGATCGAAGGGATCGACGACATTGCCGACCGATTTCGACATCTTCTCGCCCTTGTTGAGCAGGAAGCCGTGAGCGAAGACGCGCTTCGGCAGCGGGAGGCCAGCCGACATCAGGAAGGCCGGCCAGTAGACTGCGTGAAAGCGGATGATGTCCTTGCCGATGATATGCGTCGCCGGCCAGAACTTCCAGCGCGGATCATCCGTATTGGGGTAGCCAGCGCCGGTGATGTAGTTGGTCAGCGCATCAACCCAGACATACATGACGTGCTTGGTGTCATCAGGCACCGGGATACCCCAGTCGAAGGTCGTGCGCGAAATCGACAGGTCCTTGAGACCTGACTTGACGAAGGACAGTACCTCATTGCGGCGCTCGTCCGGCCCGATGAAATCCGGATGGCTGTCGTAATAGTCGAGCAGTTTCTGCTGATAGTTGGAGAGACGGAAGAAATAGCTCTCCTCCTCGACCCATTCCACAGGCGTGCCTTGCGGTCCGTAGCGCACGCCATCGGCGCGAACTTCGGTTTCCTCTTCCTGGTAGAAGGCCTCGTCGCGTACCGAATACCAGCCGGCATAGCTGTCCTTGTAGATGTCACTCGCGTCGGCCATCTTGATCCAGAGATTCTGGACGGACTTGTAGTGACGCGGCTGGGTCGTGCGGATGAAATCGTCGTTGGACGCATTGAGCAGCGTCGTCATGCTCTCGAATTCGGCCGCATTCCGGTCGGCGAGCTCGATCGGCGCGATCCCCGCAGCCTTCGCCGTCTGCTGCATCTTCTGGCCGTGTTCGTCGGTGCCTGTCAGGAACAGCACTTCGCGCCCGTCGAGCCGCTGGAAGCGCGCCAGCGCATCGGTCGCGATCAGTTCGTAGGCGTGCCCGATATGCGGACGTCCGTTAGGATAGGAGATCGCGGTGGTGATATAGAAGGGCGAGGTATCTTTCATGCGCTTGGAAAGCCTTGATGCGGAACGGTTGTGAGGCGGCTTCTACCGCATGTTTCCGCGCGGGGAAACATCAACTTTGCCGGCCTCCGCCGATTTCTGCCGCATTGCGCCATCCACAGCGGCAACAATCCGCGACACCCGGCTTGCTTGACTTCCGCACCCCTCACCTATATCGCCCTTCGCTGGTCTGTCAGGGGATCGGATTTTGGATTTATTGAGCTCGTTGAACCCGCTCTATTCTATCTCGGGGCTTCTGGTTGGAATTCTGGTGGGGATAACGGGCGTCGGCGGCGGCTCGCTGATGACGCCGTTGCTCGTCATCCTGTTCAATGTCCATCCCGCCACCGCGGTCGGCACCGATCTCCTCTATGCCGCGATCACCAAGTCGGCGGGCACGGCGGTTCACAGTCGCAACAAGACGGTCAACTGGAATATCGTCGGCGCGCTGGCGCTCGGCAGCATCCCGGCCGCCGTGATTACGTTGTATTTCATGTCGGGCATCGACCGGAAAAGCATCGGCGCCGTGTCCTTCCTCACCAATGCACTCGGCTGGATGCTGTTCCTGACGGCCTTCCTGCTGCTGTTTCGCAAGCAGATCGTCGATTGGGTGGCAAACTACCGGCGCCACCACAAACCCATCGAACCACGCACTATCGTCATCGGCACGTTCGTATTGGGCCTTCTGCTCGGCGTCCTCGTGACGCTCACCTCGGTCGGTGCGGGTGCGCTCGGCGTCACCGTGCTGCTGATGCTCTATCCGCGCCTTGAAATCCGCGATGTCGTCGGCTCGGATATCGTGCACGCGGTGCCGCTGACGCTGGTCGGCGGCCTGGGCTACTGGGCGATCGGCGAGATCGACTGGGCGATGCTCGTCTCGCTGCTCATCGGCTCAATCCCCGGCATCATCATTGGAAGCCAGGTGGCGCCAAAGATGCCGGATCGGGTGATCAGGCCGATCCTCGCCTGCACGCTGGCGCTCGTCGCGCTCAAGCTTGTGACGTCATAGTTTTTCAGCGAGATCGCCGATCAGGCTGATCACCGTCTGCTTGCGCTCAAGATTATAGGCATCGGCGGTATTGATCCGCTCCGTGAGCGACGAATGCAGTTCCGACAGCTGGAACGCGCGGTTGACATTACCCGCCACGGCGGCCTGCCGGGCCTGGAATGAGATATGCTGCGTGGCATGGTCGATGAAGAAGCCGTAGAGCGTGTCGTTGCCCTTCGCCGCCACGGCATCCGCAAGCTTGTGGATCGCCTTGCGCTGCTGAGGTCCGCGTGCTGCCAGCACCGAGTCGAAGGCCTCGATGATTTCAAGCCCGCCATAGTTCACCAGCTTGATCGCCTGCGCGACACTACCATCGGCAGCATCCAGCGCCTTGCGTTCCAGTTGCGGCGCGATCGACAGGCCGAGATGACCGAGCGCCTGCTTTAAATCATCCTCGCCCAGTGGCCGCAGCACCAGCGGCATGCAGCGCGAGCGGATGGTCGGCAGCAGCTTGCCGGGCGCATGCGAGAGCACCATGAACATCGACCGCTTCGGCGGCTCCTCGAGGATCTTGAGGATGGCGTTGGCCGCGCTGCGATTGAGCTCGTCGGCGGTATCGATGACCACGATCCGCCAGCTTTCGGTGCCCGATGTCTGGCCGAAGAATTTCCCGGCGCGCCGCACTTCATCGACGGTGATCGCGGTCTTGAGCTTGCCTGATTTGGCATCCACCGGCCGCGCGAGATGCAGCAGATTGTGCGAGGCACCGGCCGCGATCTGCCGGAAAGCAGGCGCCTGGGGGTCGGGATCCGAGATCGTCTCCGGCGCCTCGGTCGCAACTGGATATTTCAGCACATGGTTGGCGAAGCGGAAGGCCAGCGTTGCCTTGCCGATCCCCTCGGGGCCTTCGATCAGAACGGCGTGATGCCCCTTGCCGGAGCGATAGGACTGGGCAAGGAAGTCCTCGGCTTCTGAGTGGCCGAACAGGCGCGTATTCTCTGCCGGCGATATCGCACCGTCGAGAAGCGTGGTTTCCGTCTCCGCACTCACGCGCTACCGGTCTCTCTGACCCGCGAAGACTGGATCGGAAGCAGCGGCTCGACGACGGCAAAGACCTTCTCGGCGATCTCCTCTGGAGTGCCGGCCGCGTCCACCACCCGGCAGCGCAAGGGATCGGCTGCGGCGATATCGAGGAACGCCTCGCGGCGCTTCTCGTGCGTGTCGAGTTCCTCCCGCTCGAAGCGGTCGAGAGCCTGCTCCTGGCCGGACTCGCCGGCCCGCAGCTTGGCACGCTTCAGTCCATCGGCGGCCGGGATATCCAGAATGATGGTGCAATCGGGCGTGACGCCGTTGACCGCGATCCGCTCGAGATTCTGCACGAAGGCCGGCTCCAGATTGCCGGTGATGCCCTGATAGACCCGGGAGGAATCCATGAAACGGTCGCACAGGACAACGGCTCCACTTTTCAGTGCAGGCCGGATGATCTCCTCGACATGGTCGTTACGCGCAGCGGCGAACAGCAAGGCTTCCATGCGCGTGCCATATTCCTCGGCGGCACCAGACAGGATGACGTGCCGTATCGCTTCAGCGCCCGGCGAGCCGCCCGGCTCACGCGTCACCAGCACGTCGATCCCCTTGCGCCGGAGACGATCCGCGAGGAGCCGGATCTGGGTACTCTTGCCGGTACCCTCCCCGCCCTCGAATGTCACGAATAGACCCTGTCGCCGCACCGAAAATTCCCGTTCACTCGTCTTATCGTACAATGTAATGAGCCGGAGCCTCAAAGCCAGAAGAAAAGCAGTTCCTTCAAGCCGTCATAAGCCTTGCTGGTCAGCGTGCCGGTTCCGATATCGCCCGACGCATAGACGGGCATGGTGCGAACCGGACGTTCTCCGAGCGAGATGATCAGCGAGCCGACCTCCTGACCACTCTTTACAGGCGCCTTCAGCGGCCATCTATAGGCGATTCTTGCCCGAATTCTGTCCGCGTTGTCCACCGGCACGAAAATATCGATATCGGAAATCGCCTTCAGCGCAACATGGCTGGCATCGCCACCAAAGACCGGCGCGTCCGCGATCGTTTCGCCGGCCTTGAACACGATCTGCTTGTGGAAGGAGGTCAGCCCCCATTCCAGCACCCGCTTGGTCTCTTCGTTGCGTTCCTTGTCCGACTTCAGCCCGCCCATCGCGAGAAACAGCCTGGTGCCGTTGCGCTGGATCGTCGCCAGCACGGCAAAACCGTAATCCTCGGCAAAGCCGGTCGCCATGCCGTCAATGCCGGTATTCTGCTGGACGAGCGTATTCTTGTTGCGCTGGAAGATCTTGTTCCACTCGAAGGCGTCTTGCGAATAGAGCTTGAAATATTGCGGATATTCAATGCGGATGTGGCGCGCCAGCAGTACCAGTTCCCGCATCGTCATCTTGTTGCCGGGATTGGGCAGACCGTTCGAATTGACGAAGACGGATTTCTCGAGCCCGATCGCCCGCGCCCGCGCAGTCAGCGCCTCGGCGAATTTCTCCTCCGATCCCGCCATGCCCTCGGCGAGAATGATGCAGCCGTCATTGGCGAGCTGGACGATCACGCCCTGCAGGAGATCGATGACCCTGATATTGGAATTGAGCGCCGCGAACATAGTCGACGTGCGCGACAGCGCGCCACCTGTCCGCCAGGCATATTCGGATACCTTGTATTCGGTATTCTCCGAGATCTTGCCTGTCTTGATTTCGCTGAAGACATATTCGGCCGTCATCAGCTTCATCAGCGAGGCCGGCGGAAACAGCTCGTCCTCGCCACGGGAAAAAAGCACCGTTCCCGTCGATTCCTCGATCAGATAGATTTGCCGCGCCTTTGGATCGAACGGGGCGGCCTGCTGGGCATACGAAGGTGCGGCCAGTGCCAGAAACACCGCGCAAAGTGTAGCTATCAGTTTGTTGTAACGCCGCACTATCGATTCCGGTCTATTGCAGACACTTCATAATGGATCGAAAGTCTTTTTGCTACAAGAGCGCGAGGGTTCAGAACATCGTGTTCTTGCGGCGCTTGACCGAGGCGCGGATGCTTTCGGCGTCAAGCTCGCCCCTGGCGGTCAGCACCTTGTCGAACGGGCTCGAAGACGTCTCGACCGGCATTTCGGCATAGGCCGAAAGCGCGCCGTTATTCGGCTCGTAGTTCATCGGCCGCTCGCGCGGGATGGGCCCGAATTCCGGCAGCTCGGCATATTGCTCCATCACGTCGAAGCTGGCGACGACGGCGCTCTTTGGACTGTCCACCAGTGCAGTGGTCGTCGCGCTGTAGTCGACGCCGTCATCCGAGTGCGTGTCCTTCGGTATCCTGACGCGCTTCTCGTTCGACGCCACCATGACGCCGGTCGCGATCTCACCGCCCGGTTTGAAACGCTTGAGCCGTTCGCCCTTGCGCACGAAGGACGCCATCAGCAACGGCATGTCCTTGCCGTCCATCCTGGCTCGACCGACATACTGAACGCGGACCTTGGCCGTGCCCTTGTTCTGTACTTCCAGCATCTCGGCCGCTTTGTCGGAGAGGTCGATGATCCGGCCGGGATGATAGGGGCCGCGGTCATTGACCCGGACGACGACGGAATCGCCGTTTTCGAGATTGGTCACGCGCGCATAGCTCGGCAGCGGGAATGTCGGGTGGGCTGCCGAGAGACCATACTGATCGTAGATCTCACCATTGGCGGTCAGGCGCCCGTGAAAGGCCGAACCGTACCACGATGCAAGCCCCATCTTGTCGTATCTCTTGTCTTCCTTGGGAACGTACCATTTGCCCTTGACCTTGTAGGGCTTGCCGGTGATGTCGCGCCCGCCACCCTTGGGCACGTTGCGGCCGTAATGGACACGGGGCGAGGCCTTGACGCCATATTCGCTTTCGGCGAAATATTCCTTCGAACGTTTCTTGCGGACGGTCGTGTGATCCTTGGTCGAGGCGCAGGACGCAACTGTCGCGCAGACCACCGCAAAGGCTAGAAACCTGGACGCCCTGCCCCAGAATCGATCATCCCCTGATAACGCCATTACGCTCTACGCCACTGAATTTCTTATTATTAGACACCCGTCCCGGCAAACCGCGCCCGAGCACCATCATCATTAACCACGTCGCCTGAAACCATGCCAACAACAGGGCAGAATTGCGAACGATTTCCGTGGATTGCGCTGTCTTTCGCGAACTATGGTTTGCGAAAGGTTAACATCGCAGCATGTGCCAAGCCGGCACGGATCGGCGACCTACGAACCCTTGCCTGAAGGCTCAATGTTAGCGCTCGTTCATCTTCTGTTAAGCAAGAGGGTGTGAAGTGGCGGCACACCACAAGCCACAAGGGCCATTCCGGAGAGCAGAAATGAAGAAACTGATTGCCGGCGGCATTGCCGCCCTTATCGCCACCGCTTCCCTCGCGACATCAGCCAATGCCGGCGTCGTCATCAAGTACAAGTCCGGCTGGCGCCGCCCGGCCGCCGTGGTCGTCGTCCGTCCGCGCGTTCGCGTCTACTCGCCCCGCGTCGTCATCGGCAGCGGTTGCGTCGTCAAGAAGCGCGTCAACGCCTGGGGCGAGGTCGTCAAGAAGCGCTATTGTTGATTGCCGGTCGGCAATGATGGAAGTTTAGTAAAGGCGGCCCCTGGGACCGCCTTTTCTACTGGGCAACCTTCATCGTTGACGCCGTTTCGAAAACTGCTAAAAGCTGCCGCTCACGGATGGGTGTCCGAGTGGTTTAAGGAACCGGTCTTGAAAACCGGCGTGCGGGAAACCGTACCGTGGGTTCGAATCCCACCCCATCCGCCAACACTCTTGTGAATACCCGTGACCCTCGCCTCGCTCGATGCCGCTTTGCCCGAAGGGCACAATTAATTCCGAGCAATTGAGCCCTCTACCAAGTGCAAGAGACCGCTCACAACTGTATCGACTATGAGGTCCGAACTCACGGTAGTGCGTCATAGACCTTGCTCCAATCATTTTTCATGTCGATGAGGATCCAGCCGCGCTGATTGGCTTCGGTCATAGCCTTGTCGAGCTTGCCGAAATGCGTCTCGCGGTCGTAGGCGTATTCTCTTACCTCATCGGTGTGGTGGACAATGACACCCAGCCTTGGCCCATCGCCTGCCGTGGCCCACCGCAGCATTTCGTAATCGCCGTCCGAATTACCGGCGACGAAGATCGGACGGCGGCCGATGATGGCATTGATGCCGACCGGCTTGCCTGGGCCATCATCGATGAAATCGACCTTGGGCTCGCGCATCAGGATCGGCTTGTCGTCTTTCAACATATACTTCGTCGCGATCCGGCTGCCGATCACCTGTTCGGGTGGTATGCCGTACATTTTCTCGGTCATCGGTCGCATGAATTCGACGCCACCCCCTGAAACGATGTACGTCTTGAAGCCGTTGGCGCGCAGGTAATCCAGAAGTTCGCGCATCGGCACGAAGGTCAGTTCGGAATAGGGCCGCTTGAATTTCGGGTGGCGCGCGCTGGCGAACCAGTCGGTAACAATAGCGTTGAATTCGTCGGTGGTCATGCCGCCATGTGTTTCCATCGCGAGTTCGACGATGCCCTTCTCTCCGCTCGCGGCCAACCCTTGCATGTCACCGGCGAGGACGGATTTGAAAGGCTCGTTTTCCTTCCATTCAGGATGCTGGGGGGCGAGCGCCTTGACGCGGTCGAGTATGAAGGCAAACTGGAAATAGACCGGGTGCTCGGTCCACAATGTGCCGTCATTATCGAAGACGGCGATGCGATCCTCGACAGCCACGAATTTCGGTCCGCCTTCGTGAGTCACTGCCTGGACGAAATCGACGATCGCCTGTCTTGTCGCTCCGTCCTTCCAGGATGGAAGCACTTGTTGGGCGGCCGCCATCGTCGATGTCAGCAGAAGCATTGCGGTAACGAGAAGAGTCGAGAAACGATTGGAAACCCGGTAGTGTCGCTGCATTGCAGCCTCCTCTAACGCTGGTTATTCGTCCTTCGTACACAACGAAAGCCGACATGGCTGGTGGAAGTATCGTCGGGTTCTGCATGGCGGGCAGCCGGTCGATAGCGCCTGCAGTAGTTTGGTGCGCACAAATGCGAGCCGCCCTTCAGCACGCGGCGAGTGATGCGGATATCCGGAAGTCGCGGATCGTAGCTCGCATCCGCCGGGCCGCCACGCGGATTGCTCGGAATGCAACAGGACTTTGCCGCCGGCGCGGGATGGCGTGTCGACCAGTAATCGCTGGTCCATTCCCAGACATTGCCGATCATGTCGTAGAGGCCATAGCCGTTGGGCGGAAAGCTTCTCACGGCTGACGTGCGCTCGGTGCCCTGCGGCTTCAAGCTCAGGTGCGGAAAGGTCCCCAGCCAGGTATTCGCAAAGCGCTCGCCACCAGGTGTGAATTCTTCGCCCCAAGCAAACTCGGCACCGTCCAATCCACCCCGCGCGGCAAATTCCCATTCCGCCTCGGTGGGAAGGTCCATGCCCGCCCATTCGGCATAGGCCAGCGCGTCCGCATAGGCGACATGGATGACGGGATGATCAAGCTTGCCCCTGATGTCGCTGCGCGGTCCCAGCGGATGACGCCAGTCCGCCCCGAATTTGAATGACCACCATTGACGGATGTCGCTGGACGTGAGCGCAAGCTTGGGAGGCGTGAACACCAGCGATCCGGCCCGCAACATTTCGGGTAGGGCGCCGGGATAGTCTTCCGCATTCGGGACCTTTTCGGCCAGGGTAACATGTCCGGTCGCTTGCACGAAGTCCGCGAACTGCCTGTTGGTTACCGGGGCCACGTCAATCCAGAAGCCATCGACCGACACCTGATGTGCCGGGGCTTCTTCAGGATAGTGATCATTGGACCCCATCAGGAATGTACCGCCGGGAATCCAGACGAGGTCGCGTTCCACAGAGGAACTGCTTTCATGTATAGCATGTACTTTTGATCGATTTTCCACTGGACCGTCCATAGTTGGTTCTCGCACCACAACTGGGAATTTGATTGCCGTCGCCCATTCGAGAGACTGTATTGTCACCGCCTGTTTCTCACGGGTTTAGAGGTGGCAAGACGCCGCCGGTCTTACCTGCATGCCTAACATTCAGATTGGCGGCGTAGCGCGCCGCCGGCAGGTGGCGGGCAAGTTGGGCCATCGCTTGGGCATATTGCATATGCTCGCCGCCCCTGAACAGGGTTTCCTCGAATCTTGCCAGCGCTGCGTGCAATTCGCCGTCGGGGAACCGCGCCGCCCAATCAGATATCGAGCGAAAACCAAGCCGCACTGCCCAGGCGTCGAGCGCGCGCCAGGCAAGCAGTGGCTCCTTGCCCGAAAGCGCAGTCTCGACTTTGTGGAAGTAGGCAGATTCGGATTCCGCTCGACGGCGACCTGCCTTTTCCCAACGCAACCTCAGGCGCTCGATCAGATAGTAGGCAGGAACGAACAGCAAAAGTGCAAGCAACCCACGCAGGGCCGTCGACAGGAGCATTCTGTTGACCTCCCGGCGGTTCGCCTCGCGATCTGCCGCAGGCGCCGTTCCAGCGGCAATGACCTGCGCCGAAGCCGGGTTTTCCGTCGCCACGATCTTGATCGCTGGGGCTTCTGTAACTTCAATCTTGCCGGATGTCGGATCGAACCATCTCACATCGACGGGAGGAAGAATGATCTCCCCGGCCTTCTCCGCAACGTAAGTCACGGATTCAATTCTTTGTGCGGCGTTCGGAGCGTCATCGTCCGAGCCTGCCGTCCGGAGTTCTGGATCCGCGCGATAAATCTTGATGCCGGGCGGTTGCGCAAATTCCGGCACGGGGATCATCATGGGCTGGGTATCGTCGGCGCGGATGGTGATCAGTCGTACCAGTGCATCGCCTGTTTTCATTGTCGAAGGGTCCCGGTCGAGCTGCTGATCGATCGCCACCTCGCTGGATACAAGTGGAATTTGGCCCTCCCAATCACCCGGTACGGCGCCCACAGCGAACTCAACAGCGGGCGGGGTTACGATGCCCTCTGTCGTAGCTCCGTCGTCATTCGCGTAAGCAACGGGGATGGTGATACTGGGCAGGCGGAGGTCGCCCGGTTGCTCCGCCATCACCATGTAACTCTTGCGAATGCCGGAAAATTCGTCGTCACCGACCGATTCCACCATGTTGCTCGAGCGCTGGTCCGGCAGAGACACGATCGCATCCTTGATGGTGAAAAGCGGAAACTCCGGCGCCCCCTTGAAGAAGTTGGGGACATAGACGTCGATCGCGATCTCGATCTGCTGGCCCGCCACCAGCCTTCCCTTTGTCAGCACCTCGGAGCGCGCGAAAGGTTCGGCTGCGTGGAGCGCGGCCGGAAAGCTGAAAAGCAACAGGGCGGCGAAACGCAACGCCGTCATTTTTTCGCTCCCTTGGCTTCGATCGAGAATTTGCGGGCAAGGAGATCGGTCGGGCTCACGACAATGTTCTTCATCCAGAGTTCGGAGGTCTGCTGGGCGAGTTCGACCGCGCCGAGCTTGCCCTTCTTGCCCTTGTCGTCGAACTGGATCTCGTCAGGCTTATCGTTCGGGTCCTGCGGGTCCTCTTCCTCGTTCTCCTTTTCCTTTTTTGCAAGTTCCTTGGCAATTGCCAGGTTAGCCTTCGCCTCGTGCCATTCCTTGTGCTTGCCGAGCGCACGTGTGTAGGACGCTATCGCCTCGTTATACTTCTTGAGGAACAGCAGCGCGTTCCCCTGGTTGAAGTCGCTGTCCGCACTTTGCACTTGTGCGAAGGCGTCAATGGCCTCGGCATACTTGCCGGCGCGATAGAAGGAAGTGCCCCGCCACATCTGATCATGGAACAGGGCTGCCGCGCCGGCAAAATCACCGCTGTCAAAGGCCTGCCGGCCCTGCTGATCGGAGGTCAGGAAGGCATCGACAACATTCCAGTCCGCGGCTTGAGCATTGTCCACGGACACGGCCAGATGGGCGGCCAAGATCATGCCAGCCCATCGGATCACCCATCCCTTCCGGAAGAACAACGCGGCGAGTGGTATCAGGAGAAATGTAATCCACCAGCCCATGTCCTTCCACCGGCTGTCGCCCTCCGCGATCTGTTGATGAAAATGCGTCTGGATGCGTTCTCCGATCCACCCGATATCACGATCGTCGGCGCTGATGGTCGCGACATCCGCATTGCTCTCACGTTTCAACCGGTTGAAGTTTGCGACATCCAGCTTCGGGAACAAGCGGGCGCCGCTGCTATCGCTTTGGAACCGGCCATCCGGGGTTTTCACGGGTCCGCCTTCCGGCGTGCCGACACCGAGAACAACGACACCATTCTTGCTGCTCGCCTTCAACGCAGCGAACGCACTGTCATCGACTGTATCGGTGAACACGAGAATGGTGCCTGGTTCTCCGTCATCGGCAAGGATCTTCCCAGCGAGCGTCAGGGCTTGTGACATCGATCGCCCTTCATTCGGCATGATGCGTGTCTCCAGCGCATCGACATAGGTGTCGATGAGTCCCGCATCGTCCGTGAGCGGCAGCACCATATGCGCCGAGCCGGAATAGGCGATCAGTGCAGTGCGTGCGCCTTTGCGCTGCGCGACGACGTCGTGGATCTTCAGTTTGATGCGTTCAAGTCTCGAGGGTGTCACGTCGACCGCATCCATGGTGGGCGACAGGTCGACGGCGACGACCAAAGTCGCGTTGTCGGCGACAAACGGAGGGCGCTCCCTCTGCCGGGTAGGGCCGGCGACTGCGATCGATCCGATCGCAATCAGCAGGGCGGCGAGATGGTAGGGTCGAAAGCGGCTGTCCTGCGTTCCCGGGATCAAGAGATGGTCAAGCAGATGCGGTGCGATCATGTCACGCCAGCGCGAACGGATATCATTACGCCGTGATCCGATGATCAAGAGTGCCGCGACGAAGACAAGGCCGAGCAGCCACCATGGCCTGAGGAAGTGGAAATCCCAGATCATGTCGTAGCCTCCGCAGTGGCCTGACGCGATGGAACGGACTGCGCGCTCATGTTCGCCGCAAGCCGGTTGATTATTATGAACAGGATTGCAAGCACGACAACTGCGCCGAGAGGATAGGGGTAGAGTTCGATGCGCGGTCGCCAGGAAAGCACTTTCTGGTTGGCCGGCGTGATGCTGTCGAGCGTCGCGTAGATATCCGCGAGTCCCTTCTGGTCACTGCCAAGGAAGAAGCGGCCGCCCGTCGTATCCGCGATTGCCTGCAGGTTTTTCGTATCGAGACGGTTCTCGCCAGTCGCCTTCTCGTCGCCGATGCCGACCGCATGAATGGTGATGCCCTTCTGCTTGGCTATGTCGGCGGCCTTGTCAGGCGGCATCTTGCTGGCGGTGTCGTTGCCATCGGTCAACAGGATCAGGACCTTGTCCGGCGCCGCGGATTTATCGAACATCTTGATGGAAAGACCGATGGAGTCGCCCAATGCGGTGCGCGGCCCTGCCATGCCGGGAACCGTGTCGGAAATCATCGTTTGGACCGTCCGATGATCCATCGTGAAAGGCACCAGCGGATAGGGCGCGTCGCCGAATGCGATGAGGCCGATGCGGTCGCCGGACCGTTTTGCGACGAAATCGGCCACTACCCTGCGAACTGCCGCTATGCGTGTCTCGACCTGGCCTCCGACACCGGGGAAATCCCTCGTGTCCATCGATTGGGAGAGGTCCATCGACAGCATCAGGTCGCGCTGCGGTTCGGTCTTTTCGAGCGGCGGCTCGACATATTGCGGCCGCGCCAGCGCCAGGACGAGCAGGCTCCATCCGATGACAACGGCGATCGTCTGGATCAGTGATCGCCTTCTGACCAGCGAGCCGGTGCCGGGTTCTATGCCCGAAGCCTCGGTGACTTCTCGAAAAAAAGGAAGTCGCACCGACGCGGATTCCTCTCTGTGCGGCGGCAAGACCCACCAGACGAGCAACGGCAGGGGCAACAATATGAGGAGCCACGGCAGGTCAAGCAGGTACATGATGATCCTCGATCCATCTTCTGGCGGCTTCGAGCAGGCGGGCGCGCTCATCCGGTGTTCGCGTAATGTCGGATCGATACTCGCGCTCATCGACCAGCCCGGCCAGCGCGTCGCCTCCTGTTCCATGCCGCTTGAGGAACGCGGCCCAATCGCCACCGCTCAATCCGGCGACATCCTCTCGCGGCCAAGCGGCAAGTGCCGTGCGTTTGAGAAGCTCAGCCAGTTCCTGGTCAAAACGCGCTGGCCCGCCTTGTATCATGCTGTGTTCGGACAGCGTTTCCAGTTCCACCAGCGCCTCGCGGCGATATCGGTTGGCCTGCCAGCGGCGGATCCATCGCCATAGACCGAGAGCGATAAGCATGGCGAAGATCACGGCAAGCGCCGCCCAGCCCCAGGTCTGCGGCATATAGGAGACGGGTGGAGGCACGACAATGTCGTTCAACGACTTCAATGCAGCTTCGGTGGAGCTATCGATCATGCCGCTTGCCGCCATGTCACCGTCTCCGTTGTTGCCAGGCGGCCTGCTGCAAGAGCAGGCGGAGTTGCGGTGCTGTCGCCTCGGCGGAGGAAAGTGGAAGCATGGGCAGCCCAAGTTCACGTTGCCAGGCCCCCAGATCCCGGCCGCGATTGGTGGCGAAGTCGCGTATCGCCCTCTGCATCCCGGCATCGCGGAAAGAGAGTTCGGCCTGGGTGCGCCCGCCGCTGATCACCATCTGCCCCGACGCAGGCAGGTTCAGCAGGAAGGGATCATAGACAAGGATGGAGATGACATCGTTGGCAACCGCAAGCCGAAGCATCAGGTCGCGCGTCACGGCGCTGTGGCCGTCGAAATCGCTGATCACAACGATAAGGTGGTCATGATGGGCCAGGTTCGCGACCAGCGACAGCACCTTGTCCAATTGACCGACGCCGCGCTCCTCGGGAAGATTGACATTCAGTGCCTGGTTCTTCGCGGCAATCCGGTCGCAGAGCCCGATTACGGCGGCGCGGCTTCGATGCGGCTTGACGTTGTCTATTTCGGTATCGTTGAAGACGATGCCGCCGACGCGGTCGCCGGAACCGAGGATGCGCCAGGCGCAAAGTGCCGCCGACTCGGCTGCCGAAACGGACTTCAGCAGGAGCCTGCTTCCGAAGAACATGTTGGCGCGCTGGTCGACGACGATCAGGGCCGGCCGCTCCTTCTCCTCGTCATAGATGCGAACCGCCGGCTTTCCGGTGCGTGCCGTCACCCGCCAGTCGATCGAGCGGATATCATCGCCCGGCAGGTATTCGCGGACTTCTTCGAAGATCAGGCCGCGTCCGCGGATACGCGACGCAAGACGGCCGGCGAGCATTTGCTGCACGGGCTTCTTGGCGACAAAACTTATGTCGCGCGCGGAACCCTCGAGTTGGACCAGATGCTGGGTCGATGTGTAGACACCCTCCAACGGTTCCGTTCCAACCAGGTTTTTCGATGACGCTGCCATTCGTGCACCCTCATGACACAGCGACAAGGCTGACGATGCGGTCGATCACCTGATCTGCAGTGGTGTTGGAGGCGTGCGCCTCGTAGGACAATATGAGGCGGTGGCGGAAGACATCGTTGATCACGGCCTTCACATCATCCGGACTGACATAGTCGCGGCCCTTGAGCCACGCATAGGCGCGCGACACCTTGTCCGCGCCGATGGCGCCGCGCGGGCTGACTCCCACCTGCAGCAGGTTTGCGAGATCCTTGTCGAGTTTCTCCGGATATCGCGTCGCGAACACCAGTGCGACGATATACTTCTCGACCGGCTCCGAAACCGTGATTCCCGAAATTTCCTTGCGTGCCTGAAACACTGCCGCCGGATCGAGTCTTGAGGGTTCTCCGCTACTGGTTGTCTGCTTGGCGTCCTGCTCCTCGCTGCGCACGAGCCGCATGATGGCGGTTTCCGACGGCTCATCGGGATAGGTCACTTCGACATGCATGAGGAAGCGATCCAGTTGAGCTTCGGGAAGCGGATAAGTGCCTTCCTGTTCGATCGGGTTCTGGGTCGCCATCACCATGAAAAGATCGGGCAGCTTGTAGCTCTTGCCACCAACAGTGACCTGCCGTTCCTCCATTGCCTCCAGAAGCGCGGCCTGCACTTTTGCCGGGGCCCGATTGACCTCGTCGGCAAGGATGAGGTTGGCGAAGACCGGACCCTGCTGGAATTTGAATTCGCCCTTGCCGCCCTCGCTATAGTAGATGTCGGAGCCGGTAATATCTGCCGGCAGCAAATCCGGCGTGAATTGGATGCGGGAGAGTTCGGCCTCGAGGTTCTTCGCCAGTGCCTTGATTGCGCGCGTCTTGGCCAGTCCGGGCAGGCCTTCGACGAGGATATGACCATTGGCCAACAGGCCGAGCAGAAGCCTCTCGATCATCTCTTCCTGGCCGACAATGGATTTCCCCATCCGTTTGCCGAGTGCAAGGATATCGTCGCGTATGCTCATTTGCGGCCTCGCCATGAAGCGGTTGGAGAAGGCGTGAGGGCGTGCGTCCCGCGGCAGTGCTTCACGGATCGCTGGTCACCCCGCCCTATAGAAGCGTGATATCCGGCGGGAGGGCGCAGACGCCCCCTCCCGCCTGAGGTATTTATTGCGGCATCAGGCGCTGCTCGAGCTCGCCAAGCTTCTTGAGTGCCGCCTGCTGCTGCAGCCAGCCATAGCCGATGCCACTGGCATTGAGCGTGCTGCCGGACTGGAAGGGATACTGATCGAAGTCTGCGAACAGTTCCTTGATCTTGCCCTGTATCGGCACCAGCAGCCACATGTTGCGGCCGAGGAATTCCATGGCGCCACCACCTTCCTCCAGACCTTTTTCGTAAGGATCCATGCGCAGGTTGGTGATCATCGCCCAACTGGTAACCTCGCGGGTTGCAGTGGCGATATTCCCTTCGCTTGCCTGGGCAAAAGCCAACTTCCAGTCGTTCCAGCGGATGGCGTTCAGGTTGCCGCCCTGGTCGAAATAATAGACGACTTCGCGCGGTGGCTTATCCGTCTCGCCCTTCAGGAGCCCCGTCAGGTCGTAGCCGTCGAGATGCACCTTGAAGGTCTTCTTCGTGCCCTGGAAACCCGTCTTCATCTGCTCCTTGACATCGGGAACGCCGACGGCAGTGGCGAATGTCGGCAGCCAGTCCATCAACGCGACCGGTTCGTTGATCTCGGTGCCCGGCTTTACGACGCCTGGCCAGCGGATCATCATCGGGATCCGGAAGCCGCCTTCCCAGGTCGTGCCTTTCTCGCCATGGAACATGGTCATGGCGCCGTCGGGCCACAGCGCGAGTTCCGCCCCGTTGTCGGTGGTGTAAAGCACGATCGTGTTGTCGGCGATGCCGAGATCGTCGAGTTGCTTGAGGAGTTCGCCGACATGGCCGTCATGCTCCACCATGCCGTCGGCGTGGATGCCCTTGCCGGTCTTGCCCATCGATTCCTTCTTCAGGTGGGTGAAGATGTGCATGCGGGTGGAATTGAACCAGACGAAGAACGGCTTGTCCGCCTTGGCTTGGCGATCGATGAAATCCTTGGCCGCACCGAGGAATTCCTCATCGACTGTCGGCATGCGTTTGGTGTTCAGCGGCCCCGTATCCTCGATCTTGCCGTCGGCGGTAGACTTGATGACGCCGCGGGGGCCATATTGCTTCCTGAACTCGGCGTCCTTGGGATAGAAATAGCCCTCCGGCTCTTCCTCGGCGTTGAGGTGATAGAGATTGCCGAAGAACTCGTCGAAGCCATGGTTGGTTGGCAAATGTTCGTCACGGTCGCCAAGATGGTTCTTGCCGAACTGGCCTGTCGCATAGCCCTTGCTCTTCATGACATCGGCGATCGTCGGCATCCAGTCCTGGATACCATGCGGATCGCCCGGCATGCCGATCGTCAGAAGGCCGGTGCGGAACGGCTCCTGGCCCAGAATGAAGCTGGCGCGGCCAGCCGTGCAGCTCTGCTGTCCATAGGCATCGGTGAAAATCGCGCCTTCCTTGGCGATGCGATCGATGTTGGGCGTACGATACCCCATCAGGCCCATCGTATAGGCGCTGATCTGCGGGATACCGATGTCGTCGCCGAAGATGACGAGGATGTTCGGCTTTTTTCCGGTGCTCGTCGCGGGCTGTTCCTGGGCGACAGCAGTGCTGACACTAGCCGCACCGCCCGCTGCCGCGGCGGCTGCCGCAAGCACCGTCCCTCCTAGCAGGAGTTCTCGGCGGTTTATGCTGACGGACTTGTTCGCCTCTTGCGACGTGTCGAGATCCCGGGGGCTCATGGTCTACTCCTCGATCAAAAAAGAATGTAAAGATTCAAGTTTGGTAATCGCGCTAAGGTCCGAGCGGCTCGACCGACGTCGCCACGCTGGTTGATCCTACAGCGGCGAAGCTCCGCTTGAAGTACGTTACGGTTACGCAACCGTAACATCGGCAACGCCTGCGGCTTTCCTTTCGGGGACCTTGTTGTTGCTCTTCGCCAATCCCTTGATCGCGCGGGTCTTGGCGAGGCCCGGCAGGCCGTCGACGAGAATGTGTCCGTTGGCCAGCAGGCCGAGCAGCAGCCGCGCCATCATCGCCTCCTGGCCGATCATGGATTCGCCCATCCCGTTTGCCGAGTGCAAGAATGTCTTCGCGTGTTGACATGATTTTTCAGTGGGCAACTGGTTCGAAGATGAGCCGCGCCACGGCAGGAACATCAGGCTCCGCTGCCGGCGGCATGCCGACAGCCCGACCGGACGAATGCTCGCCCCGCCGGGAGGTTACGGGATTTAGTTGTGTACGTTCTTCAACTGCTGTTCGATCTTGGTGAGATTGAAGGATCCCGGTGTCTGACTTGGCGGATAGTCCTTCATTGACAGCAGGAATTTCGCCGCCAGTCCCTGGATCGGCACTATGACAAAGATGCGGTCCATGAACCAGTCATTGTACGTGTTGGAGTTGTGCTGCGCCTTTTCGAACGGGTCACGGCGCAGATGGAACAGCAATGGCACGCGCAGTTCAATGAACGGCTCACGCCAGACCTCGAACGCCTGACCACGATTTTCCAGGAATACGACTTTCCAATCTTCATAGCGCGCCGCAACGACCTGGCCGTCGTCGTTTACGTACCAGAATTCCTTGCGCGGCGACTGGTCGGCCTTGCCTTCCAGATAGTCGAGTTGGTTATACCCGTCTATGTAGTTGCGATACCGGCGGCCATTGAGATCGACTCCGGTGAGCAGCTTCTCCTTGATGTCGGGTGCCCCAGCGATCGCGGCGAATGTCGGCAGCCAATCCTCATGCGAGACAATGCCGTTCAATGTCTTTCCCGCCGGGAAATGGCCCGGCCAGCGGACGAAGGCCGGAACGCGATAGGCGCCCTCCCAGTTCGAATTCTTTTCGCTTCGGAAAGGAGTGGTGGCAGCGTCCGGCCATGCGTTATAATGGGGTCCATTGTCGGTGGAATACATGACGACGGTGTTGTCGGTGATGCCGAGGTCGTCGAGCAGCTTCAGCACCTCGCCCACCTGCATGTCGTGCTCGACCATGCCGTCGTGATACTCGTCGCCGCTGGGGCCCGATATCCCGGTGTTCGACGCTTTGACATGGGTCCGGAAGTGCATCCGCGTGGCGTTCCACCAGCAGAAGAAAGGCTTTCCCGCCTTCTGCTGCCGGCTGATGAAGTCTTTCGCCGCATCAACCGTCTCGACGTCGATGGTTTCCATCCGCTTCTTGGTGAGGGGACCGGTGTCTTCAATCTTGCCGTCGGCGCTGGCCTTGATGACGCCGCGGGGGCCGAACTTCTTGCGAAACTCCGCGCTCTTCGGGTAGTCCCGGTTCTCGGGCTCCTCTTCGGCGTTGAGGTGATAGAGATTGCCGAAGAATTCATCGAAGCCGTGGTTGATAGGCAGGTGCTCGTCGCGATCGCCCTGGTGATTCTTGCCGAACTGGCCTGTCGCGTAGCCCTGGCTCTTGAGAACGGTCGCCATCGTGACGTCGGTCTCCTGCCAGCCTTCCTGGGCGCCCGGCAGGCCGACCTTCGTCATGCCTGTGCGAACCGGAACGTTGCCGCCGATGAATGCGGCGCGGCCGGCTGTGCAGCTCTGCTGTCCGTAGTAGTCGGTGAAGGACAGGCCCTCCTCGGCGATCCGGTCGATGTTCGGCGTCATATACCCCATCATCCCGCGATTGTTGTAGCTGATGTTCCACGTACCGATATCGTCACCCCAGATGACCAGGATGTTGGGCTTCGCGCCGGACGCTGACGACGCCTGAGCGCGTGCGGTGGCCGGGCCGACCAAGTTGGCCGCCGTAGCCACGCCTGCAGCGAGCGCTGTCGATCCGATCAGCAGGTTTCGACGATTTATGCTAAGCGAATTGTTCGCCTCTTGCGGCGTGTCGAGATCCCGGGGGCTCATGTCTACTCCTCGATCAAAAAGATTGTGAAGATACAAGTTTGGCAATCGCACGTAGGTCCAGGCGGTTCGACCGACAGCCGCTGCCGATTGATCGTACAGCTACGAAGCGTCGCTCGAAGTACGTTACGGTTACATAACGGTTACACAGCGATCACGTGTGAATCACGTGGAGCTATTTGAGACCTCAGCCGTTTATTAACCGCCGGTGTAAACACTTGGCCCGATGCAGACAACACACCGTTCCGCAGCGGGAAGACAATCAGCTGGGGAGGTGTTTTTGGGGTACCTGCGATGATCCGCCAGCTCCAATGATATTCCTTTGCTGGAACCGCCGCCCGGGATACGCCGACACGCAACACCGGAACAATCCCTCGTCCAGTGACTTAACAGGTCACAACGAGGATTGCGTGATGAATACCAAGCCAGCCAATGAAAATCACAACCGCACGATCGCTGGCGATCCGGGTGTGGGCGGCCTGCTCGCCGATCCGCTCGAAAGCGATCGTCGTCGCGACGAGATCGATCCCGGTGCCGGCCAAGCCTCCGCCGATCCCGCGCCGCCACGCCATCATCGTGACTGGTCTCCAAACAAGAAGCCGAAAGCCACCGGCCCGAACCGGAAGGCGCACCGCGATGCGTGAGCACAATTCCATCGCTCCCGGTCGTCCCTTGGCAAGACTGTCGGCCTCGAAAAAGAGATCGCGCGCACCGGATCTCGGCGAGCCCCCGATTGCCCGCCTCGGGTCGAGCGTTGGCATGCCGAAGGCGATTTTCAACGAGGACGACGATACGACGCTTGGCGATCTCGCTCGGATCGGCCGTCAAACCCCGCCGATGCGCCGGCGCGGGAAAGTCTTCGGTTCGGCCAGATAGCCGATTG
This sequence comes from Rhizobium sp. LjRoot254, assembly GCF_964254105.1. Lineage (NCBI taxonomy): Bacteria > Pseudomonadati > Pseudomonadota > Alphaproteobacteria > Hyphomicrobiales > Rhizobiaceae > Rhizobium > Rhizobium sp. LjRoot254. The sequence goes on from NZ_CAXUSM020000001.1 coordinate 2,218,895, forward strand.
CCGCAGATTTCGCACAATCCTCGCGCGGGCTTGCCGGAATAGATATCGTTGCGACAACGATTCTCTTAGTTTCGGCCGTCCGGCCGTCCGGATTTCTCCCGCATGCATCTCAACTCCAACAATATCAAAGCCGCGGCGATCGCCACCGCCTCCTATGGCATATTCGTCGGCTCCGACACCGTGGTGAAGCTGCAGAGCGAGGGCTATCCGCTGTCGCAGACCATTTTCATGGTCGCCGGAATGGCCTGTGTCTTCATGGCGCTGTTTTGCATTGTCACGCGCAATCCGCGCCGGCTTGTTCCCAGATATCCGCGCTTCGTGATCACCCGCGGGCTGATCCTCGCGACCAACACCGCGATGTTCTACTACTCCATCTCGTTGATCCCGCTGGCCGACGCCTATGTCCTCGCCTTTACCGGCCCGATCTTCGTGGCGTTGCTCGCCTTCCTCTTTCTCGGCGAGCGGCTGTCCGTGCTGGCAACGATTGGCGTCGTCGTCGGTTTTGTCGGTGTCGTCATCGCCACGCGACCGGCGGGCGGCTCGTTCGGGCTTGGCCACGCGGCCGCAGTCGGCTCGGCCGTGCTGTTTTCGATCACGCTGCTGATGCTGAGGCGGGTGCATCACGCCGAATCCGATCTCGCGCTCGCCTTCGTGCCACTCGTGATCATGGCCAGCGTGGCATTCCTGATCGCCCTTTTCACCGGCAGTATCATTCCGGTGGCACTCGACGCCTTCCTTGTCTTCGCGCTGGGCGGCTTCTGCCAGTTCATCGCCAACATCCTGCTTGTTCGCGCCTTCAGGCTTGGTACCGCTTCGGTGGTCGCCCCCTCCCAGTATAGCCAAATCTTCTGGGGCAGCCTTATCGGCTATCTCGTCTTTGGCGCAACGATCGATGTCTATACGGTCATCGGTGCCACCGTGATCATCGGCTCGGGCCTGCTTGTGCTGCGGTGATCATCCGACGATCTTGGCCATGCTTGGCGACCACTCGCGAAAATCCCAGCGCAATGCCAGGTCCCCGGGCCGCCAGACCGTCTTTCGCGGCGTGAAGCGCCACATCCGCTCCGCGCCGGGCAACAGCGCCGTCTCGACAGGGTCCATAATGAAGGCGTCGCCGGTCAATTGCAACAAACCACCGCTCTCGAAATCCACGAAGGCAAGGCCCACGCGCGGGTTGACTGCGATATTGCCCAGCGTGTTGAAAAACAGATTGCCGGCATAGTCGGGAATGACAAGCGCGTCGCCATCGATCCTGACGAAGCCCGACGGACCGCCGCGATGGGACACATCCACCTGCCGGCGACCATTGGCCAGGTCGGCATAGCTTGCAACGAAGAGCGTATCCGCCCGCTGGATCAAACCTCGCGCTGCCTCATCCGCCCTGTCCGCTGTCTCCGGAATCACCTCGGACGGCAAAGTAGGATCACTGGCATAGTACGCCCCACGTAGCTGGATATACTTCGGACAGTTGCCGAAGCTCTGTTCGACTCGCACGCTGAAGCCGGTGTCATCGCGAACAACCTCGCCGTTGAGGCGGTTGCGACGGCGGGTGCCCAAATCGATCCCCAGCATGCCAATTGCTCTTCCGTTATCCATTCCCGCGTCGGCGGGATCGAGAGGATCGCGCTTCAGATCGAGGTGGAGATATCGGTCGTCGATCGCCTGCAGGAAACCCGGATAACCGGTCCTTACCGTCGCCCAGGCGTCGCCGGCGGTGTCAACGGTCCCCAGGATAGCCATCGGCAGCAGCGGATAGAACAACCGGTGCTGCTCGATGAGATGGTCGCGGATGACGTGCCTGCCGACCTCCGCCAGCCGGTCGGCAACGCCGAGCGATGCTTGAAGCGCAACCTCGCCAGGATGCCAAGAACTATCGACTTTGAGATTTTGCAACATATGAAGCCCTCACGCAGCGCGAACGGCCGAGGCAAGCGGAAATTCCACGAAGCCCTGCAGGTTTTCGACCCTGTCGAGCCAAGCGAGGATGTGCTGATAGCCGCCCAATTCCACATTGCCCTCAGGTGCACGGGCGACATAGCTGTAGAGCGCGACATCGGCGATGCTTGGCGCTGTGCCACCCGCGATCCACTTGCGCTGCCCGAGCTCCTGGTTGAGCACGCCAAGTATGGCATGGGCACGCGGAATCACCTCTTCCGGCCTGTAGGGCGCGTTGAACACCGTGATCAACCGCGCCTGAGCCGGTCCATGGGCGAGTTGCCCGGCTGCGACCGAGAGCCAGCGCTGCACTTCGGCTGCGCTGCGGGCATCTTCCGGCAGCCAGTCCGTACGGCCGAATTTCTTGGCGAGATAGACCAGGATCGCATTGGAATCGGCGATAATGATGCCATCATCCTCCAACACCGGCACCTGACCGAGTGCATTGAGCGCCAGAAATTCCGGCGATTTGTGCGCGCGCTGGGCAAGGTCGACATCGATGATCTGGCAATCGACGCCGAGCAACGAGAGGAACAGCCTGGCGCGATGCGAATGGCCCGATAGGGTGAAATTATAGAGCTTCATTTTGACCTCCGATAATTGGGAAGGCTCAATATGATTGTTCCCCTTGGAATTGATAATCGGTGAATATGGAACTACACTGTTACGTCAGACGAAATAACTAGGCAAAATATGGACCGCTTGCAGGGAATGCGCATTTTCACTGAAGTGGTCGATTCCGGTGGTTTCGCCGCCGCCGCCAAGGCGATGCATCTGAGCGCACCGGCGGTGACCCGCGCGGTTGCGTCTCTCGAAGCCGAGATCGGCACACGCCTGCTAATCCGCACCACCCGCTCGGTGAAGCTGACTGCAGCCGGCGAAGGCTATGTTGCCGATTGCCGGCGCATCCTCGCTGAAATCGCCGAGGCCGAGGCCAATGCCGCGGGCAGTTTCGGCAATCCGGCGGGCGCGATTACCGTCACCGCGCCGGTGCTTTTCGGCAGGCTCTACGTCCTGCCAATCCTGCTGGATTTCCTCGATCTCAATCCGGCCGTGCAGGTGCGGTTCCTTCTGCTCGACCGTGTCACCAATCTCGTAGATGAGGGAATCGACGTTGCCATCCGCATCGCCCACCTGCCCTCCTCCGGCCTGACCGCACGACGCGTCGGCTTCATCCGGCAGGTCGTGTGCGGATCGCCCGACTATTTCGACCGGCACGGCGAACCCAAAATTCCGCAGGACCTGACATCCCACCGGCTGATCGGCCGCGACGGCATTTTCGGCGGCGCCGAATGGCAATTCGGCAGAGCAACGAAGATTCGCGTTCCGATCTCGACCCGCCTCACCTGCAACACCAATGACGCCGTCATCGATGCGGTGATCGCCGGCTGGGGTCTGTCGCGCTTCCAGTCCTATCAGGTCGCTGCTCATGTCAGGGCTGGCCGCCTCAGGACCGTGCTTGCCGAGTTCGAACAGGAACCCGTGCCCATCCATATCGTGCATGCCGAAGGCAGGTCCGCATCGGGCCGTCTCCGCGCGTTCGTGGACTTCGCCTCGGAGCGTTTGCGTGCCGATCCGGTGCTGGCCGATCCGGCGAAGGTATGAGTTTGGAAGCATCCGCCGAAGATCACATGATCAGTATGCGGTGGACGTGAGACAATTAATCGGAAATGATCGTCGGCATCCAGCAATCAATAGACAGAAGGTGCCACCATGGCGAACCCACCCCGCAGACCCGTCAGCGCCATGGATGCCGCTGAAGCATTGTTCAAGCCGGCGAAAAAGGTGGCCGCAGCGCCTGCCGTCGAGCGGCCGGCGCTGCCCAACACGAGGGAACTGGTTTCGCTCAAGATCGACAGCGACGTTCTGGCGTATTTCCAGGAAGCAGGTCCTGGCTGGCAGGAGCGCATCAACGATACATTGCGGGCGGCAATGCAGAAAAAATCCTGAAGATTTCCGCGCGCGATGCGCCACAGTTCATACCAGATTGCCTTTTTTGGGTCCCAGCGCCGAAAAATCGCATGATCACATGCTGATATAAGCAAAAATTAAACTCTTGCAGAACATAAATGGAACATATAGTGTTTGTTCCAGATTTGTTTCACGATTCTGCCGGGGTTTGAACATGCTAACCAGAAAACAGCAGGAATTGCTTCTCTTCATTCACGAGCGGATGAAGGAATCGGGCATTCCACCTTCCTTCGACGAGATGAAGGATGCGCTCGACCTCGCCTCCAAGTCGGGCATCCACCGGCTGATCACGGCTCTCGAGGAGCGCGGCTTCATCCGCCGCCTGCCGAACCGGGCCCGTGCGCTCGAGGTGATCAAGCTGCCGGAGGCCTATTCGCCGAGCGTCAAGCCGGCCGCCAGGGGTTTCTCGCCCAGTGTCATCGAGGGTTCGCTCGGCAAGCCGCAAGCACAGCCTCGGCCCGCCAACGACGATGTGCTCGATTCCGTGGCCATTCCCGTCATGGGCCGTATCGCGGCCGGTGTACCGATCTCGGCAATCCAGAACAACACGCATGAGATCGCAGTGCCTTCCGGCATGATCGGCAGCGGCGATCACTATGCGCTGGAGGTCAAGGGCGACTCGATGATCGAGGCCGGCATCCTCGACGGCGACACCGTCGTGATCCGCACCGGTTCGACCGCAAGTCCCGGCGATATCGTGGTGGCACTGGTCGACGACGAGGAAGCAACCCTCAAGCGCTTCCGCCGGAAGGGTGCCTCGATCGCGCTCGAGGCGGCAAATCCCGCTTACGAGACGCGGATTTTCGGACCTGACCGCGTGAAGGTCCAGGGTAAGTTGGTGGGCCTCATCCGCCGTTATCATTGAGCATCTTGGCCGGGACCGGGAACTTCTTCCCCGACCCCTGCGTTTTCCGCTGGGCAGAGCCATATTTACCAGTTGAAGGCGGGATGATTGCAGTCTTGCGCGTCCTTCGATAAGAAGAAGCGAAGGGTCAGAATTTCCGGAAATTTCTGCTTTTGTCCGTCCCCTCCGGGGTGATCGGGCAATTGCTGTGCTGTGTTCCGGCCTTCCGACATTTTGCCGCCCCATTCCGCCTCTAGCGCGGAGGCAGGCAATGGCCCAGAGATTGCATTCGACAGGAGAATCCATTTGAGCAACGACAAGAGAAAAGTAGCCCTTGTTACCGGCATTACGGGCCAGGATGGCGCCTATCTCGCCGAGCTGCTTCTGAGCAAGGGTTACATCGTCCACGGCATCAAGCGCCGCTCGTCGTCGTTCAACACCAGCCGCATCGAGAACATCTACCAGGATCCGCACGAGAAGGATCAGCGGTTCATCCTGCATTACGGCGACATGACGGATTCGACCAACCTGATCCGCATCGTGCAGGAGGCCCAGCCGGACGAGATCTACAATCTCGCCGCCCAGAGCCATGTGCGCGTGTCCTTCGAGACGCCTGAATATACCGCCAATGCCGACGGCATCGGCACGTTGCGCCTGCTTGAGGCCATCCGCATCCTGAAGATGGAGAAGAAGACCCGCTTCTACCAGGCCTCCACGTCTGAGCTTTACGGCCTGGTGCAGGAAGTGCCGCAGCGCGAGACGACACCCTTCTATCCGCGCTCGCCTTATGCGGCGGCGAAACTCTATTCCTACTGGATCGTGGTCAATTACCGCGAAGCCTATGGCCTGCACGCCTCCAACGGCATCCTGTTCAATCACGAGAGCCCGCTGCGCGGCGAGACCTTCGTCACGCGCAAGATTACGCGTGCTGCCGCTGCCATCCGGCTCGGCAAGCAGGACAAGCTTTATGTCGGCAACATCGATGCCAAGCGCGACTGGGGCCATGCCCGCGAATATGTCCGCGGCATGTGGATGATGCTGCAGCAGGATGAGCCCGACGACTACGTGCTCGCCACCGGTGAGACGACGGAAGTGCGCCAGTTCATTACCTGGGCCTTCGAGGATGTCGGCATCAATCTCGAATGGCGCGGCACCGGCGTCGACGAAAAGGGCTACGACATGCTGTCAGGCAATACAGTGGTCGAGATCGACCCGCGCTATTTCCGTCCCACCGAGGTCGAACTCCTGATCGGCGATCCGTCCAAGGCGCATCAGAAGCTCGGCTGGAAGCACGATACCTCCGTCCGCGATCTTTGCCGCGAAATGGTCAACGAAGACCTCAAGGTCATGCAGACCGCGACCGTGATGAAGGAAGCCTGAGGCCATGTATTCCCTCTCCGGAAAGCGGGTCTGGGTCGCCGGTCATCGCGGCATGGTCGGTTCGGCGATCATGCGCCGGCTCGATAGCGAAGGTTGTGAGGTGCTGGTCGCGTCACGCCAGGAGGCCGACCTGCGCGACCAGGCCGCGACCATGGCCTGGATCGAAAAAGCCAAGCCTGACGCCGTCTTTCTCGCAGCGGCGAAAGTCGGAGGCATCCTCGCCAACGACACCTATCCGGCCGACTTCCTCTACGACAACCTGATGATCGAGGCGAACATCATCAACGGCGCGTTCAAGGTTGGTGTCGAGAAGCTAATGTTCCTCGGCTCGTCCTGCATCTACCCGAAATTCGCAGCCCAGCCGATCACCGAGGATGCGATGCTGACGGGCCCGCTGGAGCCGACCAACGAATGGTATGCGATCGCCAAGATCGCCGGCATCAAGCTTGCGGATGCCTATCGCAAGCAGCATGGCGCCGATTTCATCTCCGGCATGCCGACCAACCTCTACGGCCCCGGCGACAATTTCGATTTGAATTCCAGCCATGTCATGCCGGCGCTGATCCGCAAGGCGCATGAAGCGAAGCTCGCCGGCGCGCCTGACATCACCATATGGGGAACCGGCACGCCGCGGCGCGAGTTCCTGCACGTGGATGATTGCGCCGACGCCTGCGTTCATCTGATGAAGAATTATTCGGCCGCCGGCCACGTCAATATCGGCTCCGGCGACGACATTACGATCCTGGAACTCACCAAACTGGTTTGCGACGCCGTCGGATTCCAGGGCGAGATCGCCCACGACCTGACCAAGCCGGATGGCACGCCCCGCAAGCTGATGAGCGCCGACAAGCTGCGCGGCATGGGCTGGCAGCCATCGATCGAACTCAAGGACGGCATCGCCGCCGTCTACAAGTGGTTCCTGGAAAACAAGGCCTGATCGATCCGACGGCGGCGACTGGAGCGCAATGAATGGCGGACAGCCGGCATCAACTGGCATTTCTCGACGGCCTCCGCGGATATGCCTCGCTGTGGGTGCTGGTCGGCCATGCCATGTTCATGACCGGCTACAAGATCGAGATCATCGCCCAGCCCGACATGGCGGTCGAGCTCTTCATCATCATCTCCGGCTTCCTGATGACCTACCACTATCAGGCTCGCGAGGTGCGAGAACCGTGGATGGAGCCTGATACCTGGAAGATCTTCTGGATTCGCAGGTTTTTTCGCATAGCCCCACTCTATTATGTCTGCCTGGCGCTCGCGCTCTATTTCGGGCCGGAACTCTGGCAGAGCAGGCTCGATGCCGCCACGGTCCTGTCCGGCGGTGTCGAAGAGCAGGCCCGTTATGCCAGCCGCTATCTCGATCAATCGCTGACCAACATCCTGCTGCATGTCAGCTTTCTGTTCGGCATGACCTGGACGCACAATTTCCAGACCCCCCTGCCCGATTGGTCGATCGGGCTCGAAATGCAATATTATGCGATCTTTCCGTTCCTGATGATCCTTGCGCTGAAGCTCGGCCGCATCGCCGGCATGGCGCTCCTCGTGGGCGTCATGGCGGTCGTGGGCGCCTGGCTCGACCGCAACGGCTTCGTCATCGGCGCCTATTCGATCCTGGCCATGAAGTTCCACCTCTTCGCCGCCGGCATGCTGATCGCCATGACGCTGCGCGCCGACGGTAAATGGAAGTGGCTGCTTGTTGTGGGCGCGGTGGCCGTTATCTTCGTACCACTCGGCGGCGGCCGTTCGGCGCTGCATCGCGCTATCAAGATTGCCATCGTACTCGGCTTTGTCGCGCTTCTCTACAAGGACCGCCTGCCGGCGCTCCTCAAATGGCCGACAGAGGTGCTGGACCGGTTCCTGTCGAACGCGCCCGCGCGCTTTATCGGTGACGTCTCCTACGGCGTTTACCTATTGCACCTGATCGTCATGCTGCCGGTGTGTGGCTGGCTGGCGATCCAATTCCCTGAAACGGCGCCGATCCCGCGTTTCTTCGCATCACTGGCCCTCACCGTGCCGATTACCTATGGGGTCGCCTATCTTTGCTACCGCTTCATAGAGCAGCCCGGCATCAGCCTCGGGCGAAAGATCGCCAGCCGCTACCAGAAAGCAACTCCACCGAAGGGCATCCCGAGCGAGAATCCAGCCTGATCCCACACCGACCGCATCAAACTGAAACTCAAAGGGCTGAGCCCTGTGCAATACAGAACCCAGCCCGTGATTCTTTCCAGTCTGTGGCCATCCAACTTTATGGGATCAGTTCATTTGGCGGCACTTCAAGCACTCGATCATCCATCCGGAATCACTCATCGACGATAACCGTCGAAGGTTCTTGCTGGATGACGACATTGGGCTGGCGCTTCTTGATGATCACGGTTTCCTGTCTCGGCCTTCCGGCGTCATCGATAATCGCGCCGGTGGTCAGGCCCACGGCGCCACCAACGACAGCACCCACAGGGCCGGCAACGACTGCGCCTGTAGCGGCACCCGCGACGACGCCGGTCGTCGTGGCGGAACTATCCGCATGGGCGGCTGGAATAAAGGCCGCCGAAAGGGCGATTGTGGCAGCAACGAACAGTGTCTTTTTCATCGGTCTTCTCCATATTTCGATAGGTCCATGCCGGGTTAATCCCATCCGGCAGTGATGGTTCCGATAAAATTCACGGCCTGTTTCCGTTCACTTTTCGAAAAGTGAATATGTCCGGCGTTAGAAATCCGTCTGCGTTCCGGGCGGCATGCCGCACTTTAAACACAGTTCGCAGGTGGCTGGATTCACTCCGAAACTTCGATCCAGACGGGCGCATGGTCACTCGAATGCGCCCAACCCCTGACATGACGATCAACGCCGGCAGAGACCAGGCGCGACGAGATTTTGGGCGCGAGCAGGAAGTGATCGATGCGCAGTCCCGCGTCGCGCGCGAAGGCATTGCGGAAATATTTCCAGAACGTGTAGATCCGTGCGTCGGGATTGAGATGGCGGACCGCGTCGGTCCAGCCCTGGTTGACGAGGTTGCGGTAGGCCTCGCGGACCTCGGTTCTGAACAACGCATCGTCGCGCCAGCGTTCCGGTGCATAGACGTCGAGATCGGTCGGCATGACATTATAGTCGCCGATCAGAGCAGCCGGGATATCGAGTGCCAGCAGTTCGCCCGCATAAGCGTGCAGGCGATCGAACCAGCGGAGCTTGTAATCGAATTTGGGTCCGGGCGCCGGGTTGCCGTTTGGCAGGTACAGGCAGCCGACGAGAATGCCGGAAACGGCGGCTTCGATATAGCGGCTATGGCTGTCGTAGGGATCGCCGGGAAGGCCGCGGCGCGTTTGCACGGGTTCGGTGTCGCGCGCCAGGATCGCCACGCCGTTCCAGCTCTTCTGCCCGTGCCAGATGGCGCCGTAACCGGCACGTTCCAAGACGCGGGCGGGGAACTTCTCGTCCGGCGCCTTCAGTTCCTGGAGGCAGACCACATCGGGTGAGGATTCCTCAAGCCACCGCAACAGGATATCGAGCCGTCCATTGATCCCGTTGACATTGTAGGAGGCGATTTTCATGCCGTAAGAATGCTTCTGAAGACCCGGTAGTTCCTGCGGCGGCGGCCGTTCGGATGGATCGGACAAGCACAAAAAAGCAGGACCCGCGATGCGGGCCCTACTCAAGCGATATTAAGCGATATTAGAAGTTACGCTGGAAGCGGACGAAACCAGCCTTGCTGTCGTCGCCTTCGTCCGGGTTGAAGTACACGCCTTCAACCAAGACCGAGAAGCCCGTGGCAACTTCCCAGTTGACATCGCCAACCAGGCGCCAGTCGCCGTTGTCGAACCACTGGATGTCCTTCGCGACGGTCACGGTGTCGGTGACCTTGGCAGACAGGCCGATCAAGGCGCTGAAGCCGTCATAAGCGAAGTAAATGTTTTCCGAGCTGTCCGAATACAGGCCCATGGCAGTGAAGCCGAACATGCCGATGTCGCCACGAACAACCTTCTTGATCGCGAAGGATTCGTCGGATTCGTCATATGCGACCGCAGCGGCAGCGGAGTAGTCGCCGAACGTGCCGGACACACCAGCCGAGATATCGGGCAGGTACTGGCGACCTCGCTTGCCGGCGACGCCGTCGCCGTCATGATCTTCCGGCTTGTAGAACTCGTCGGCATCGTTGTCGAGCGACACGAAGGCCTTGTAGTTGCCGAAGTCAGCAGTGTAGCTCACATACTGGCGGGAATCCGGATAGTTGAAGTCCGTCGTATAGATGCCACCATCATCGGTACGGCCGCCGTCGCCCATGAACTTGGCCCACTGGCTGTCGTAGTTGCCGAATTCGAGACCGCCGATGCCGAAGTAGTAGTAGGCACGGAGGTAGCTGTTATCGCCGTCGCCATAGATGTTTTCGCCGTTGTTCACGGAGTCGGTCTGGATACGAATCCAGCTATAGACAGTGCCCCACTCGGAATCATTCCTTGCATCGAAATTGACGCGAACGCGAGTGTGGTTGTCGTAGGAATCCTTCGTCGTTTTGGCGATGGGGTTGCCATCAGCATCGAGCTTGAGGGTGCCATCCGCACGGGTCTTGAACATCAACGCACCGTTGCGGTCATACTTTTGCGTACCGCCGTCGTCGAAGCGCTTTTCATAGCGCAGCTGGCCGGAGATCTTGAGGCAGGTTTCGGTGCCCGGGATGTAGAAGAAGCCCGTGCCGTAAGCGTCGCAGACGCGTACATATTCCATGGGTTCCGGCTCAGCGGCGACGACAGCGTCGGCAGCCTGAGCGCCGGAGACCGCTGCCAGGGCAGCGGCGGAGCCGAGAAGAAGGCTCTTGATGTTCATGGTATACTCCAAGTCGAAAGGTTGATTGAGACCGGTCGAGAATGGGAGAGTCAATCAAACCGGCCAGGGCATCCATCGATGACCCTGCCCCATGGACTACTGTCGTCGATCCATGCCGTCAACGAAACCGGATGCTTTGCCGACCACATAACGCCGTTGAAAATGATTTGCGTTGCCGATCTGCAACTATTTCAGCATGTGCATGAAAACACCAAAAACCCCATTTTTACATGAGGTTACAAGGAGCGAGAATTGTTGCCAAAATCGGAGGAATCTCTACGGGCACGCCGATTATCCCGGATATAGGTAGCGTATAGATGACAATCAATGTCATCATTCGAATAAATCGATCACCTTTTTCGTCAGTGGAGATGCGGGCATTCTCACGTGTCTATTTTGCCCAAGCGGCCCGATGCAACCCACATTCGAGGGCAGCCTCATGAGAACGGCTTTTCGAATCGCTTTGGCGCTTCTCGCGATGCAAGCCATCCCCACGGTCGCCGGTGCTGCCACGAAGAACGAAGTTCTCTACCAGACCAGCCTCGATATCGACCGCGACGGCAAGCCCGACAAGGCACTGCTCGTTCTGGCCGGGCCGGGCCGCACGGATTTCCACGAACTGACGAGGGATCGCTATGGCTTGAGCGAGAACGAGCGTGTCGATCTCTATATCTATCTCGGCAAGGGTGGAGAAAACGCCGACCTGAGGCAAAAGCCGGATTTCGTCAAGCAACAGATCGCCGATCCCGAGCGGGTGCCTTGGGTCCAGCCCCTTGAGGTCAGCAAATCAGGTTCATTGCTGATCTCGGCGGCGCATCAATGGGGCGCAAGTCATGATTGGACGGAAATTCTGACTGTCATTTACCGCAATGGCGAGCCCGTCGTCGCCGGCTTTACCATGGGATGGTCCTGGAACAGCCTTCTCGCCGACGACACGTTCGAAACGCTGGAAGGCGAGTGCGACGTGAACTTTCTGACCGGCAAGGGCACGCTGACCAAGGACGCGGACAAGCCGCAGCCGATCAAGGCTGTGTTCAAGCCGGTCAAGCTGACGGATTGGACGAGCGCCAACATCCCCAAGGCATGCGACTGGTGGCAATCGCAAGACGACGACTAGAGCGTGTCACAGCTAGGTTTGCTACTCAGCCTTCGTTGCCGTCCGACACCCAGTTCTGCTCGACCACCGGCGTGACCGGATCGTGCGCGGGACGATGCTCCAGGCACCACCAGCCGGTGACACCTTCCCCGGCGTCATAGCCCCAGGCGCCCCAGCGGTCGCAACCGAAATGCCGACAGAGATGGTCGATCTTGTCGCGGCTCGATATGACCGGGCCGGGTAATGTGGTGTCCATCGCTTGTCCTCCCAAATGCTGGCCGTGAACAGGCTATATCCGATGGCCGAACAATCCAACCGATAAAGGTGTGTTCCCAAGCCTGCGCGAATATTCCGTGCTCAGGCGTGCCCCGTCACCTCGCCGGTTGGGGGCTGTGCATTGGCGCGGAGATATTCGACCATGCCACGGGCGATTTCGCGTTCGCCCATGATGACGATATCGGCGCCGAAACGCGTGAGGTGTTCGATCTCGTCGTCGGAATGCGCGCGGCCGACGATGCGGATCGACGGATTGGCGGCGCGCGCCTGTTCGGTCACCTGCCCTGCCTCGAACGCATCGGGAATGGCGACCACGATCGTCTCGGCCTGCGCGAGATTGGCGAGCTTGAGGATGTCGGACGATACCGCATTGCCGATGATGACCTCGACGCCCTCTTCAATCAAGCCTTCCGTTCGCCTCTCCGAATCCTCGATCACCAGCAACGGCATGCCGGCGTTCCTGAGCGCGAGCGCCACGATGCTGCCGACCCGGCCGTGGCCGACCACGATCGTGTGGCCGGTGAGTGCGGTCGGCAATTGCACGGGCGCCTCATCGGGTTCGGGTTCAGGTTCGAGCTTGCCAGGCTCGGTGGGGATTAACTCCGCGCGCGACAGCCGGGCCTCCAGCCAGGGCCTGAAATAGTCGCAGGCCCAGAAGACGATCGGGTTGAGGATGATCGAGATGATGGCGCCCGCCAGGATCAGATCGCGTCCCTCCTTCGGCAGCAGGCCGAGGCCGATGCCGAGTTCTGCCAGGATGAAGGAGAATTCGCCGATCTGCGCGAGGCTGGCCGAAATAGTGAGCGCGGTGCCGACCGACTTGCGGAAGGCAATGACGATGAGGAAGGCGGCGATCGATTTGCCGAGTACGATGATCGCAACCGTGACGAGCACCGGTAGCGGATCGCGCAGCACGCTCAGGGGATCGAACAGCATGCCGACCGAGACGAAGAACAGTACCGCGAAGGCGTCACGCAGCGGCAGGCTTTCCTGCGCGGCGCGATGGCTGAGCGGGCTTTCCGACAGGATCATGCCGGCAAAGAATGCGCCGAGCGCCAGCGAGACACCGAACAACTGCGCCGCACCGAACGCGACGCCAAGCGCGATCGCCAGCACGCCAAGACGGAAGAGTTCGCGCGAGCCGGTATGCGCGATGTGATGCAGGATCCAGGGAATGAGCTTGCGACCGAAGACCAGCATGACGCCGATGAAGGCTGCGACCTTGACCAGCGTGATGGCGATCACGCCTGTTATTCCGAGATCGACACCGGCGAACTGCGAGAGTTTCAGCGCCAGCGGATCGGTCGGCGCATGTTCGCCGCCGGCCACGCCCGCAATCGCGGGGATCAGCACCAGGGCCAAGACCATGGCAAGGTCTTCGACAATCAGCCAGCCGACGGCGATCTTGCCTTTTTCGGTATCGACAATCCGCCGCTCTTGCAGCGCCTTGAGCAGCACGACAGTCGAGGCGACCGAGAGCGCGAGGCCGAAAACCAGGCTGCCGCCATGCGACCAGCCGAGCCATTGCCCGAAGCCCCAGCCAAGCAACGTCGCAAAGGCGATCTGCACGATCGCGCCCGGCACCGCGATGAAGCGGACGGACAAGAGATCCTTGAGCGAGAAATGCAGCCCGACGCCGAACATCAGCAGGATGACGCCGATCTCGGCGAGCTCGAGCGCGAGGCTTTGGTCGGCGACGTAGCCGGGCGTATACGGCCCGACCAGGATGCCGGCGATCAGGTAGCCGACCAGCGGTGGCAGCTTGAAGCGATTGGCAAGCGTGCCGAATATGAATGCCAGGACGAAACCCGCGACGATGGTCGTGATCAAGGGGGTTCCGTGGGGCATTGGCAACTCCGGCGCTGGAAATCCTCAAGAAGATATGCCATAAATGGCTTATATTGACCAATATGGGCAACATCGGACGATGGTTCAAGGCCAGAATATGCCAATTCTTTCGCCGGAACTATGCCGCGCGGCACGCGGGCTGCTTGACTGGACCCAGAGCGATCTTGCCGAAGCCGCCGAGGTGTCGCGCAGCACGATCCGTGATTTCGAGGGCCACCGCCATGACATCCACCGCGCGACCAGTGCGCAGTTGCGCCGGGCTTTCGAGGAGAATGCCGTGGTGTTCGTGACGATCGACGATGTCGGTCCCGGGGTCTGCCTCAAAAGCCGTTGATTGCCCTGGCGCCTCGTGATCTTATCGCCTCGACGGCTACCGAACGAGGATTAGGCAATGACCGTGGAAATTACCGAAGGCGCCAAGATTTCAATCGGCTTCGATGGCCAGCGCTGCATCCATGCGCGGCGGTGCGTGACGGGCGAGCCATCGGTGTTCCGCGCCAATGTCGAGGGTCCGTGGATCGATGCCGATGGAGCAACGGCCGACGAGATCCTTACCGTTGCGCTGAACTGTCCATCCGGCGCGATCACCGTCCGCCGCAAGGACGGTGGAAACGAGGAGCACGCGCCGAAGACCAACAAGATTCTCGTCCGGGAGAATGGCCCGCTCGCAGTCAATGCCGAAGTCATCATAGATGGCCACGGCGAAATGCTGCGCGCCACACTCTGTCGCTGCGGGCTGTCGCAGAACAAGCCGTTCTGTGACAATTCCCACATCAAGGGCGGCTTCACGGCGACTGGCGAGCCGGTATCGAAGGACTCGAAGCTCGCAATATCGGAGCTTGTCGGTCCGGTGACGATCGTGCCGCAGCCTAACGGTCCCTACATGGTTACGGGCAAACTGGAAGTCGAATCCGGCACGGGCCGCAATGTCAACCGCGTCGAGAAAACCTGGCTCTGTCGCTGCGGCCATTCGGCCAACAAACCCTATTGCGACGGATCACACAAAACGGTTGGGTTCGTCGCGCCGTGAACCCCAATTATCAATGTTATATCGTCGACTGCCAGCGCAACGGCTGACAGCCGGCATATCTGAACGGCGGCCGATCAGCCTGCGAGAGCTGCCTTGTTTTCCTCGAGGAACGCGCGGAACGGCTTCGGCTTCCTGCCGGTCAGTGCCTCGACATCGCCTGTGAGTGCTGCGAGATCGCCTTCACGCGTGGCGGCCTCGAAGCTGATGATCGTCGGGATCATGAAATCCGGCACCCCGGCTGCCTTCATGCCGCCGGCGAGTTGTTCGTCGTTCAGTTGGATGACCTGGATCGGCTTGCCGGTGATTTCGCTGGCGAGAACGGCGATTTCGGCCGTCGTACGGGCTTCCGGGCCGGTCAGGGTATAGGTCGCCTTTTCGTCGGAACCGGAAGCGAGCGCCGCGGCAATCGCCTCGGCGCAGTCTTCGCGGGCGACGTGGGCAATTCTGCCTTCACCCGTCGATGTGTACCAATGGCCCGACGCCAGCACCTGGGGCAGGTTCATGAACATGTTTTCCTGGTACCAGGTATTGCGCAGGATCGTGTAGCCGAGGCCGGAGGCCTTGATGGCTTCTTCGGTTTTCAGGTGATCGGGCGAGAAAATGACCTTGGTGTTGTCCGGCTGCGGCATCGAGGTATAGACGATGTGCTTGACGCCGGCTGCCTTGGCCGCGGCAACGGCGCTCGTATGCTGCTTGATGCGGGTACCTGCGCCATCGAGCGCATCCGTCGAGATGATGGCGACGCGATCGGCGCCGGCGAAGGCAGCCGTGACCGAATCCGGATCATTGAAATCAGCCGTGCGGATTTCGATTCCCTTCGCCGCGTAGTCTGCGAGCTTGGCCGTGTCCCGGCTGGTGGCGATGATGTCGGATGCCGCCACGCCGCGCTTGAGCAATGCGTCGAGAACGAGTTTGCCCAGCTTGCCCGAAGCGCCGGTGACGAGAAGTTTCTGTGCCATGATGACGATCCTTGTATGCCACAAAGCCCGAATGCCTTGCGGTTTCTCTTGTGAAACTATATAGTCTCTTTTCGAGACCTGCTCTTATCTAGAGATTTGAAAACTGCTGTAAAGACGGCAGTTTTTCGTAGCCTGGTTACCTGGAAGGAACCACCTGATGACCGTTCTGGACGAACATGGATTGCCGATCTCTCGCCGCGAGGCGTTCGAGAAATATGGTTTCACGCCCGCGAACTGCCCGGTGCGCGACGTGATGGACCATATCAGCGGCAAGTGGTCGATCCTGATGATGCTGGAACTGATCGACGGCCCGCTTCGCTTCGGCGCGATCCGCAGGCGCGTGCCGGATATCTCGCAGCGCATGCTGACCCAGACGCTGCGCGACCTTCAGCGGGACGGTTATGTCAGCCGCACGGTCTATCCGACCCAGCCTCCCAGCGTGGAGTATAAGCTGACGGAACTGGGCGAGAGTTTCTCGAAGCCTTTGGTGGCGCTGGTGGATTGGGCGGCCCAGAACCACGAGACGATCAAACAGGCGCGTGTGGAGTTCGATGGCGAAATGGCGGCGTGAGCGCCCTCCGGGTCACCTGACGATTATCCCTCGACGAGATCAAGGATGGATCGCGCGGCCAGCGTGGCACCGGCGGCCTTCTGCATCGATTTTGCATTTTCCACGAGTTTTGCGCGCATCAATACGTCGGTGGCAAGGCGATTGATGGCGGCGGCAAGCTCCTCGTCGCGCCAATCATAGCGCGGCAGCTTCACGCCGACGCCGGTTTCCGCTGCCCGCGTGGCATTGTCGTGGCCGTCCCAGCAATAGGGCGTGACCAGCGACGGCACGCCGTAATAGAGCGCCTCGCAGAAGGAATTGTTGCCGCCGTGATGGATGAAGACCGAGGACTTTTCCACCAGTGACGGCTGCGGAAACCAGCTTTCGATCACGACATTGTCGGGCACATTGTCGTAATCGTCACGCCACGGGCCGGCATTGACCACGAAGCGATAGGGCAGCGTCGCAAATACCGAGATCATCCGCTGGATCATCGCCACATCCATGGCGCCCAGGCTGCCGAAGGAGGTGAGCACCAGTGGTTTATCGTTCTGCGCGGCAAAGTTCGGCAGCGCATAAGGTGCCTCCTGCCTTACGCAGCCATCGAGATAGACGAATGTTGCCGGATCGAGCTTGTGCCGGCGGTCGAAACGGACGATCTCCGGCGACAGGAGCAGATTGAGATGCGGTGATGTCTCGAGGAATTCACCTGATGGATAGGGCTTGAGGTCGCACTCGGTGAGAAAGGCATTCATGCGCTTGTGCACGGGCTGGATCTCTCGCGCGAGGCGGGATGAGAAGGCTGCCCAATCCTTGCCCCGCTGGGTGCTGCAGCCGGAGAGATAGGGCGGCACATGGGGATCGGGAATCTCGGTCTCGGCGCAGGAGACCACCCTCACCCAAGGCACGCCTGAATTGGCGATGGCGGGGAACATCACGACGTTGTCGAGGACGATGGCATCCGGCTTGATCTGGGCAATCAGGCGCCGGAGCGGCTCCTCGGCCTTGATGGCCGTATCGACGATCGCGTCCCAGGTCGGCACGACATAGCTGGTGATCTGTTCGAACGGCGATTGTCGGAATGCGTCCTTGTGGCGGTTGATGAAATCGGTCCAGTTCGCCTCGCCGCCATTGGTATCCGAGACGAGGCTGTATTCGGCAAAGCCGTATTCGGCGAAGACGCCGCGAAAATTTTCCTGGCAGATGAAGACCGGGCGCGCGCCAAGCCTCCTCAATTCTTGCGCGATGCCGACGCAGTTCAGCGCGGCGCCGAAACTCGCTTCAGGAAACAGGGCTATGACCTTCTGCTTGCTCATGCCTGCACGCTATCCCGCGATCCGGAAGGCGATAGGCACGCCGCGCCCGGCCAGACGCGGCCGCTCGACATGGCTGAGCTGGATATGGACACGCAGCAGGTCGGCGGCTAGATCGAACTGGCCGCGTTCGATCTGTTCAACTATCTGCAGGTGCTCCATGTTGGACTGGATCAGCCGGAATGCATTGACATGCATCGGCGGCTGCGAAGTCTTGCGGCGGCGATGGTGCGTCGCAAGCGTCTCCGACATGAAGGGATTGCCGCAGGAGCGTGCGATCAGCATGTGAAAATCATGGTCGGTGCGCTCGAAGAGCTTCTGGTCGAAGACGCCCTCGCCCATGCCGCGGAGGATTTCCATGGATTGCCTGAGCGAGGTGAGCGCGGAGCCGTCGCGCCGGAAGCCCGGCATGGTCAGCGCCAATGGTTCGCAAGCGAGCCGGAATTCATAGGATTTCGCCACTGCATCACCCGATATGGCGAACTGCTTGATCAGCCATTGCTGGCCCGGTGCGCGCTCGGCGAGGTTTTCCTCGGACAGTTTGATCAGCGCGTTTTGTACCGCGCTGCGGGAGAACCCATACCGGCGCTGGAGGCTGGCGACCGTCTGGGAGTCGCCGATGCGGCCGGCGGAAATATCCCGAAGGATGGCGTTATAGAGTTCCGTTTCCTCGGCCGGTAGTGCCTCGTCTTCCAGCCCCGGAAAGGATGCGGGTTCGATGGCGAGCTGATAGCCGCCTTCCGGCTCGGGGCTGACAATGTTCTTCTCGGCGAGGAGTTGGAGTGCTTTGCGGATCGGTGTTCGCGAGACATTACAATGGGATGCAAGAACCTGCTCGGTCAACCTCCCGCCACGCGGCAGGCCACGCTCGATCGCGAAATCGAGTATTTTCTGCGCCAGTTCGACATGGCGGTGACGGACCTTGCCAGTGGATTCTTCCATATCAGCGGTTATACCCAGCTCTCGAAAAGTGGTCGCATGCTGCCTCTTTGCCCGGCTCCATGCAATAGGCCGACAAAAATATTCGAGCCAATGCCGATTCATGGTTGACGTATTTTTTTTATAAATAATACTGCCGACTTCAAAAGCGGACCAAGAGACCGGGATACCGGCATGCCGTTTCGGGAACCAACAGATCCAGACAACCGGGAGAAAATCCGTGACCATTTCATTAAAGCTCCGTGCCGGTGTTGCCGCGATTTCCGCAGCGGCCTGCCTCGCCTTCAGCGCGTCATCCGCGCTTTCCGCCGACCTCGTCATCTCCAACTGGGATGGCTACATGGCCAAGGACATCGCCGAGACCTTCAAGGCGGCGACCGGGCTCGAAATCGAGGTCGTCAACCATGCCACCAATGAAGAGATCATGGGCAAGCTGATGGCGAGCGGCGGCAAAGGCTATGACGTCGTCTTCGTCTCCTCGCCATTTGCCGAGATCCTCAATGGTCAAGGCCTGGCCGAGCCGCTCGACAAGGCCGCGATCCCCAATCTCGCCAATCTTTATCCGGAAGCAGCCGCGCTCGCCTACGACCCGGGCAATGCCTATTCAGTGCCTTACACCTGGGGCACGACCGGTCTCTGCTACCGCTCCGACCTCGTGAAGACGCCGGTCGATAGCTGGAACGCGCTGCTGACGCCGGACGCCGCGCTCGAGGGCAAGACCACGATGCTGGCGACCGACCGCTGGCTGATGGCGGCTGGCCTGCTGTCGCTCGGCTATTCCGTCAACGAGAAGGACCCGGCCAAGATCGACGCAGCCAAGAACAAGCTGATCGAGGCCAAAAAGACCCTGCTCGCCTATGACGACACGACCTTCTATTCCAAACTGGTGTCCGGCGAAGCGCAACTGGTGCAGGCCTGGGACGGCTGGTGCAACTATGGCATCACCGAGAACAAGGACATCAAGTTCGTTGTTCCGAAGGAAGGCTCCGACCTCTGGGTCGATACGATCGTGGTGATGAAGAGCTCGGAGAAGAAGGACGCGGCGATGAAGTTCATCAACTACATCCTCGACGCCAAGAACCACGCCTGGGCGGCGCAGAACATTCTCTACAACGTGCCGAACAAGCCGGCGATGGAGAGCCTCGATCCGGCGCTCGCCAAGCAATATCCGACGATGGGCCTGCCCGCCGCCGACCTTGTGAAGTATGAGCTTCTGCGCGATCTCGGCGGCTCGATGAAGGACTATTCGAAGGCTGTGAGCGAGATCAAGGCGGCGAATTGACGGCTGAACTCTGATTTGAGGCCGCTAACAAACTCTCTGTCGTCATGCTCGGCCTTGTGCCGAGCATCTGGTGACGTCAACGATGAACGCTACCCTCATGCGTCCATCTGACGTTACCAGATCCTCGGCACAAGGCCGAGGATGACGTCGAGAGGGTCGTCGGCTTCGTGCCAATATATTCCCATCCTTGAGACTCCCACCGGAACTCCAAATGTCCTTCAACGCCGCAAAGCCGAACCTGCTCGCCTCACCTGCCATCGCCTGGCTGGTTGCGTTCATGGTGCTGCCTTGCGTGCTGATCCTGGTCTACGCCTTCTTCGAACGCGGCATGTTCGGCGGCATCGAATACAATTTCACGCTGGATAATTTTAAGCGCGTCGTCGATCCGCTCTATGCGAAAATCTTCCTCAACTCGGCTTGGATCGCGCTGACCGCCACATTCTTCGCCATCATGATCGGCTATCCGGCGGCTTACGCGATCGCCAAGGCGCCACGGCGCTGGCAGCCGATCCTGCTGTTCTTTGCGGTGCTGCCTTTCTGGTCGAACTACCTGATCCGCACCTATGCCTGGATCGTGCTGCTCAATCGCGAAGGCCTGTTCAACAACCTGCTGCGGGCGCTCGGCTATACGGGCGAGCCGCTGTCGATGCTCTATACGGAAGGGGCTGTGATCACCGGCCTCGTTTACAATTACCTGCCCTTCGTGATCCTGGCGATCTACTCGACCCTTAGCCGGCTAAACCCTGAACTGATGGAGGCTTCGCGTGATCTCGGTGCCGGTGCCGTCCGCACTTTCGTCCGGGTGACCCTGCCGCTGACGCTGCCCGGTGTCGCGGCGGGCGGCGTCTTCGTGTTCGTACTGTCGATCGGCAATTTCGTTACGCCGGCGCTGCTCGGCGGCGGACGCTTCCAGATGATCGGCAACCTGGTTTACGACCAGTTCTTGACCGCCAATGACTGGCCGTTCGGCGCCGCACTCGGCATGGCGCTGATCGCAGTCATGATCATACTTCTGATGATCCAGGCGCGCGGCACCTCGCACGCATCGGGCGAACGTGGGAACCGCGAAGATGCATAGTGGTGTCCTCTCCCGCCGGATCGTGCTGATCCTCGTTTTCGGCTTCCTCTACCTGCCGATCGCGGTGCTGGTGCTGCTGTCGTTCAACGAAAGCGGCCTGCCGACCAGCTGGTCCGGCTTTTCGACCAAATGGTACACGTCGCTGGTCAGCAATGCGGAGATCCTGCATGCGGCCTGGAACACATTGGTCGTCGCAGTCTTTGCGACGTTGATCTCCACGGTGCTCGGCACGATGCTGGCGCTCGGCATGGAAGCGCGGCGGCGGAAATCCAACACGCTTGAGGCGCTCGCCTTCGCACCGATGGTGATACCCGACATCGTGCTGGCGGTAGCGCTGCTCAGCCTGCTGTCGCGGCTCAACATCACGCTCGGGCTGCACACGATCGTGCTTTCGCACGTGATCTTCGACCTCGCCTTCGTCTGCTCGGTGGTGCGGGCGCGGCTGAAGAGTTTTGACTATTCGCTGGTCGAAGCCTCGCGCGATCTCGGGGCGTCGGGCTGGACGAGCTTTTGGCGCGTCACCTTCCCCGTCATCCTGCCGGCGATCATCGCCGGCGGGCTGCTGGCCTTCACGCTCTCGGTCGACGAGTTCATCATCGCCTTCTTCACATCAGGCGCCGGCCGTTCCTCGATCACGCTGCCGATGCAGATCTATTCGATGATCCGCTTCGGCATCACGCCCGAAATCAATGCGCTCGCCACCCTTGTCATGGGGCTCAGCGCCACCATCCTCCTCATCTCGCAATGGCTGAACCGGGAACAAGAAGCATGACCAACAGCCCGATGCCCTTGCTCAGGATCGACCAGGTCGCCAAGTCCTTCGGCAAGACGCGCGCCGTGGATGGCGTCAGCCTCGATATCCACGAGAACGAATTCTTTGCGCTGCTCGGCCCATCCGGCTGCGGCAAGACCACGCTGCTGCGGATGCTGGCCGGGTTCGAGGCGCTGGATTCGGGGCAGATCCTGCTCTCGGGCAAGGACATCTCTCCGCTACCGCCGGAGAAGCGACCGCTCAACCTGATGTTCCAATCCTATGCGCTGTTTCCGCATATGACGGTGCGGCAGAACCTGAATTACGGGCTCGAAATGGAGCGTCTGCCTCGGAAGGTGATCCGGACGCGTGTCGATGAGACGCTCGCCTCGACGGACCTGACGGCACTGGCCGATCGCAAGCCCGACCAGCTCTCCGGTGGACAGAAGCAGCGCGTGGCGCTGGCGCGGGCGCTGGTGAAGCGGCCGAAAGTGCTGCTGCTCGACGAGCCGCTCGGCGCGCTCGACAAGAAGCTGCGCGAGCGGATGCAGCTCGAACTCAAGCGCCTGCAGCACGAGGCTGGCATCACCTTCATCATCGTGACCCACGACCAGGAAGAAGCGCTCGTCATGGCCGACCGGATGGCGATCCTTAAAGACGGCAAGCTGTTGCAAGCGGGCACGCCTGAGGAAATCTACGAGGAACCGGCGGATCGGTTCGTCGCGAATTTCATCGGCATCATGAATTTCCTCGATGGCGAGATCGATGGCACTCATGCCTTCGTCGTCGATGGCAGCAGGCATCCGATTGCAGTGCGTCACGGGCCGCGTAAGGCGACGCTTGCGGTGCGGCCCGAGCATGTGCGTATCACCGAGCGGGCGGACGGGCTGGGCGTTGTCATCACCGACGTCGCCTATCACGGGCTCGACCGGGTGCTGCACACGAAGACGGTGGCGTCGGGCAAACCGCTGCAGCTTCGGCTGAGCGCCGCCGAGGGCCAGAGATATGCTGCCGGCCAGACGATCATGATCGCCCTCGACGCCGCCAAATGCCGGATTTACTGATTGGAGAAGGATAGACCATGGCAAAAATAGCATTCTTTCCGGAGGCCGCCTTCGGCCCGGCGCTGAACTCGGTGGGCATCGCGCAGGCCGTCGAGGCGCTCGGCCACGAGGCCGTGTTCCTGTCCGATCCGGGCTTCGTGTCGGTCTATGAGGGCTATGGCTTCGAGGCGCATCCGGTGAATCTTTCCGAGCCGATGCCACCGGAGCAGATGGCGAAATTCTGGGAGGATTTCATCAACGGCCACATCCCGAATTTCCGCAAGTCGCCTTACGACCAGGTCGACAATTATGTGAAGGATTGCTGGACGGCGATCGTCGACAGCGCCAAGTGGGCCGAGAAGGACCTGCCGGGTGTGCTGGCGAAAATCCAGCCGGACCTGATCTGCGTCGACAACGTCATCCTGTTTCCAGCGATCAAGCATTTCGGCAAGCCCTGGGTGCGGATCATTTCCTGCTCGGAGAACGAGATCGAGGATGAGAACATCCCGCCGCATCTCTCCGGCTGCCGGCAGGACGATCATGCCGGCCACAAGGCCTATCGCGACCATTTCAACGCGGTGATCAAACCGATCCATGACGATTATAACGCTTTCCTCGCCTCGACTGGTGAGGCCGCCTATCCGATCGGGCAGTTCTTCGAGGCTTCGCCCTTCATGAACCTGCTGCTCTATCCAGAGGCGGTGAAGTTCGATCGCGAACATCCGCTCGACCCAAGACAATTCCAGTATCTCGAGGGCTGCGTGCGCAAGGAAGCACCTTACGAGGTGCCGAGTTTTGCCGCGAACAGCGACAAGTCGCTGATTTACATCTCCTTCGGTTCGCTAGGTGCGGGTGACACGGAGCTGCTCAAGCGGCTGATTGCGACGATCGGTAAGCTGCCCTATCGCGCGCTCGTCAATGTCGGCGACTACAAGGGTGAATACACCGATGTTCCCGGCAATGTGGTGATCGACAGCTGGTTTCCGCAGCCGTCGGTCATTCCGCAGGTCGATGCCGTGATCCATCATGGCGGCAACAACTCGTTTACGGAGTGCCTTTATTTCGGCAAGCCGGCAATCATCATGCCCTATGTCTGGGACGGCCACGACAATGCGACGCGGGTGGACGAGACCGGCCACGGCTTCAAGTTCCCACGCTACGACTGGACCGATGAGGAACTGGCCATGAAGCTCGACTTCATGATCAACGATCCGGCGATGCAGGCGAAGCTGAAGGCGACGTCGAAGAATATGCAGGCGCAGAATGGGCCGCAGAAGGCGGCGATGGTGTTGGATGAGTTGGTGAAGACCGGAGCTTACAATGGTTGAGGCTCACCCCCCTCTGTCACTTCGTGACATCTCCCCCTCAAGGGGGGAGATTGGAGACTCGGGGCACCGCTCTCATACCACAAGCCCGCTAAGTGGTTGGGGAGCGAGCGAGCGCAACATCCAATCTCCCCCCTTGAGGGGGAGATGGCCGGCAGGCCAGAGGGGGGTGAGCCAAGGCCACCAAAACGCGAGGGTGTTACCGTGACCAACACCCTCAAATCCACCGCCCCGCACATCCACAACGCCACCACATTCAACGATCTCGCCGACTGGGGCAACCAGCCCGACATGGCCGAGGGCCAGTCGCATTCATCCGGCCGCCTTCTCTTCAAAGGCCCCAACAACCAGCCCGAAACCGGCATCTGGGTCTGCACGCCGGGCCGCTGGCGGTTGACGATCCCACGTGACGAGTTCTGCCATTTCGTTGCGGGACGTGCCACCTACCGGCATGACAATGGCGAGGTGATCGAGGTAGAAGCCGGCACCGCCGTGACCTTCCTTGCCGGATGGACCGGCGAATGCACCGTGCATGAGACCATGCGCAACATCTACATGCTCGTCTGAGGAATCTTGAGAATGACAACACCGAACTGGGCCGATCACAACGCCGTCGCGATGGACGACTGGGGCCTCTCCAAGACAGCGATTTCAGGCGCACCGCATACGCATGGCAAGATCCTGTCGGTCAATGCCGATGGTTCCAGCGAATGCGGTATCTGGTCGTGCACGCCGGGTGAGCGGACGCTTACCTTCGATAACGACGAATTCTGCTATTTCCTCGGCGGCAAGGGCTCCTATGTCCATGATAATGGCGAGGAAATCCCGGTTCAATCAGGCGCGATCGTCTTCTTTCCCAAGGGCTGGAGTGGCCGTTCGATCATCACCGAGACGCTTTCCAAGGCCTTCATGAGCCGCTGAGAATAATAAGAGGAAATACGCCAATGAGCACCGCACCATCCATGAAGAAGCCGCTCGAGCAGAGCGAACTTGTCGACTGGGGCACGATCCCCACCATGATCGAGGGCGTCAGCCACGTCTCCGGCAAGCTGATCCACAAAGGGCCGAGCGGCGAGAGCGAATGCGGCCTGTGGATCTGCACGCCGGGCAAATGGGAATGCCATGTGACACGCGACGAATTCTGCCATTTCCTCGAAGGCCGCAGCACTTATGTGCATGAAAGCGGCGACGTGATCGAGATCATGCCGGATACGGCGGCGTTCTTCCCCAAGGACTGGAAGGGCGTGTGCACCGTACATGAGACGATCAAGAAGGTGTACATGATCCGGTAGAGCGCGCGCGAATTGGTTATTTTGGCCTGCAAAGACCGTTCTCTGCGCTTCCGGTGCTCACGTACTTAAGTACGCTCCGCTCCGGTTCTCGACAACGGCCTTTTCGGCACAAAATCCCTCAATTCTCATCGCACCTACGTCACCGCGAGAATCTAAATGTTTGATCCATCCAGCCCCGTCCATTTCCTTCACCCGCGCTACATCGAGAGCGCCGGCAAGCGGATGGATATCGTCAATCCGGCAACGCTCACCGTCGAGGGCCAGCTTGCTGAGACGACGACGGATGAGCTCGATGCTGTGCTGAGCCAAGTCAATGCGGCTCAAAAACAGTGGAAGCTGATCGACGCCAAGACCCGCGCCACGATCCTCCACCGCGTCGCCAACAGGATCGAAGCCACCGACATGCGGCGCTGCGCAGAACTGATGGTGCGCGAGCAGGGCAAGCCCTATCCCGAGGCGATCGGCGAAGTGGCCAATTGCGCCGGCGCATTCCGCTATTTCGCCGAGATGGCGCGCGACGAAGCCGGCAAGGTGGCCGGCACCACGCAAGCAGGTTCCTTCCAGTATGCGCGCTACGAGCCGGTCGGCGTATCCGTTCACATCATGCCGTTCAATTTCCCCATCCTCTTGATGTGTTGGACAGTTGCCACGTCGCTGGCCTCGGGCAATGGCTGTATCATCAAGCCGGCATTGGCGACAACGCTTTGCACCTTGAAATTCATGGAGATTTTCGAGGCCTTGCCAGAGGGCCTGATCGCCTGCGTGCCCGGCGGCGCGGAGGTCGCGCAGACGCTGATTGCATCCCCCCTCACCCATGCCGTCGCCTTCACCGGCTCGGTTGCTGCCGGCAAAGCCGTGGCCTCGGCGGCTGCGGCGCAGATGAAACCAGCCGTCATCGAGGCCGGTGGGTCCGACCCGATGATCATCACCAGGCACGCACCGATCGATGTCGCCGCTGCGGGAAGCGTAACCGCTGCCTTTCATATGTCGGGCCAAGTGTGCACCTCGGCCGAACGGTTCTTCGTGGTCGAGGACGTGCATGATGCGTTCGTCGCGGCGTTCAAGGCGGAGACATTGCGGCTCCGCATCGGCAACGGCCTTGACAAGGCGGAACTCGGGCCGCTGGTCAGCGAGGCCGCGCGCGCAAAAGTGATCCGGCTGGTCGAGGATGCCAAGTCCAAGGGCGCAACGGTCGTCTGCGGCGGTAAGATACCGGAGGATCAACCGCTCGGTTGGTTCTACGAGCCGACGATCCTTACCGGTGTCACCATGGATATGGCGATCATGCGGGAGGAATGTTTTGGCCCCGTGGCGCCGATCATGAAGGTGCGGGACTTCGAAGAGGCGATCGAACGCGCCAATGACAGCCCCTTCGGCCTCGGTGCCTCGGTCTTCACCACCTCGCTCGAAGAGGCGATGGAAGCGGCCGAACGGCTTGAAAGCGGCATGGTCTGGGTCAACAACCCGATGATCGACAACGACGCCCTGCCCTTTGGCGGCTGGAAGAGTTCCGGTATGGGCCGCGAGCTTTCACGCCTCGGGCTGGATGCATTTCGGCGATCCAAAATGGTGATCATCGATCACAAGCCGGTGCGGCAGGGCTGGTGGTATCCCTATCCCGACGATTGGTTCTACGAGACCGGCGGGCGGAAGCATGTCTAATTTTTCAGGAATCCCATCATGATCATCACCATCCTCGGCGGCGCGGGCTTCATGGGCGCGGGCATCGTCCGCGACATGATCTCGGATCGGGCCATTATCGACATCACGACAATCAGAATCTGCGATACGTCGCGGCCGCGCATGGAGACGCTGGTCCGGGAACTTGGCGATGCGAGGCTCGAGCTGGTCGATCTTGACGTGACTGATCCGGCCAGGCTGGCCGCTGCGATCGCCGGTGCCGATGTCTGCGTCAATTGCGTTCCCACTTTGGCCGGTCATCAGATGGTGATCTTCGAGGCTGCATTCGATGCACGCGTGCCCCATGTCGATCTCGGCGGGCTCGGCACCTATACCGTCAAGCAGATCGCCGAGCACGAGCGGTTCAAGGCGGCCGGCATGACGGCAGTCACCGGCATCGGTGCCGATCCCGGCCTGTCGAACGTGATCTGCCGGGCGGTGGCCGATGAACTCGACGCGATCGAGAAGATCAATCTCTACTGGGCAGCCGAACTGGTGGGGCCGGAAAATCCCGTGCTGGTGCCGCCCTATTCCGTCTCCACGGTACTCGCCGAATATGCGCATCCATCGACGCAGTTCCTCGATGGCAAGCATGTCAGCTGCGCACCGATGACGGGTGTCGAGGTGATTGACCTGCCGGAGCCCTGGGGCCGCTGCGAATTCATGTATTCGCCGCATTCCGAGCAGCTCACCGTGCCGCTGGCCGAAGGCATTGCCGAGAAGGGTATCCAGGAATTCACTTGGAAGCTGCACCTGCCGCACCGCGAGCACGAGGCGTGGGTCGGGCTGGTGAAGGCTGGATTTGGCGACTTCAACGAGCCGGTCGAGATTGGGGGCGCTGCGGTGAAGCCGCTCGATGTGCTGGCGAAAGTTATCCAGCGAAACATCGAGAAAAATGCCGACAAAATACCGGCTCAGGACAGCCACGAAATCCACTTCGCAATTGGTCGCGGAACAAAGAACGGTCGGCCGGCCAAGGCGCGCTGTGATGTAATCGTGACGCCCGATCCGATGTATGACCGCTATGTCGATGCTTGCACGTCGATGTGCGCCTCGATCGCCGTGCAGCTTTTGCTGAAGCACCCGAGGAAGCCGGGCGTCTATGCCCCTGAGGGGTATTTTGAAGCCGCGGACTTCTTCGCCGAGGCGGAGAAACGTAAGTTCAAGGTGACGAAAAGCTTCGAATATCTCGATTGATCGGCGCCGACAATTCGGCTCCGGACGTCAGGCAACACGGCTCTCCGAACGCTCTTCCTCACCCTCGCTCGGTTCGAACGGCACCGGGCGCGCGATCGCGTAGCCCTGCACATAGTCGACGCCGATCTCTTGGAGCGCGGCCAGGATTTCCTCGTTCTCGACGAATTCCGCGATGGTCTGCCGGCCCGAGAGATGCGAGATCTGGTTGATCATCTCGACCGTCGTCCTGTCCATCCGGTCGGTCAGCATGTCGCGTACGAAGCTGCCGTCGATCTTGACGAAATCGACCGGCAGCCGCTTGAGGTAGGTCAGCGACGACATGCCGGCGCCGAAATCATCGAGCGCGAAGCGGCACCCCATATCGCGCACAGCTTTCATGAAGGCGACGGCCTCGTCCAGATCCTGGATCGCGGCAGTTTCGGTCACCTCGAAGCAGAGGGCGCGAGCGGGAACGCCGGTGCGCCTCAGTTCGCCGCACAGGAACGCGAGGAATGTGTCGTCCCGGAAGGTAAGGCCGCTCAGATTGATCGCGTAGGTGCCGCGTTCGGGATTGGCGCATCGGCTGATGATATCGAGCGCGTTGCGAACGACCCAGCGATCGACCGCGGGCATGATGCCGAAACGTTCGGCGGCCGGAATGAAGGCATTCGGCGGCACGATCTTGCCATCCTCCTCCAGGCGGAGCAGGATTTCGCAGTGCTCACCATGCATGGTGTTAGCATTTGCCGGCGCTATCGCCTGGGCGAAGAGACGGAAACTGTCCTGCTCGAGCGCGCGGTGAAGACGCTGCACCCAGCCGAGATCGACGGTGAACTGGGTCTGGGCCGCATCCGCCGCCTCGAAGACATGGACGCGGTTGCGACCCTTTTCCTTGGCGATGTAGCAGGCGACATCGGCGGCGCGTAGCGCTTCCTGAATGGTGAATTCGCCCTTGCGGAAATGCACCAGCCCAATGCTGGCGCTTATGGAATAGCGTTGGCCATGGCAGGTGAAATCGAGCGCTTCCACAGCCTCGCGAAGCTGTGCAGCGATGGTCCGCGCCTCTTCTTCCGTGGCATCAGGCATTACGAGGCCGAACTCGTCGCCACCAAGCCGGGCCAGCAGGTCATCCTGTCCGGTGTGCTTCAGCAATTCGTCCGAGACACGCTGCAACAGCCGGTCGCCGGCCGCATGTCCGCCACTGTCATTGACGGCCTTGAACTGGTCGAGATCGATGAACATCAGCGCAAGCGTCATGTCCGGCGCGGTCATCACCTCGCCGAGCGTCTGCTCGAAGAGGCGCCTGTTGGGCAGACGGGTAAGCTCGTCGTGGTTGGCATTCCACGACAACCGCTGCTCGATCATGCGGCGATGCGCCAGGAACGCGTTCAGCCGCCATATCGTGAGAATGATGAAGATCAGCGCTATGCCGACATTACTCCAAAGCAGGACCTGCTGCATGCGTCGGATACTTTTGCCCAGGCGCTCTGAGAATTGCCGCGTGAGTGGCGCGACCTCGCGGTTGATCGCATCGAGCCGTGTTTTCAGGAGAAAGCGTTCGGCATTCGAAAGCCCGCTGGCATTATTGATGGAATCTGCGAACGCCGCCGTTTTCAGCATGCCGACATCAGCCGCGCGCCAATCCTCGACGGCCGCCGCCATGTCGGGAACCCATCGAAAATATCGGAACAACCAGATAAGCCCTTGGATATCGTCGGGGTGATTGCCGCCCTTGCGAAAACCTTCAAACGCGGCCTTCGCGTCAGGCAGATCCGCCTCAAGCGCCAATCGCGCCTCGCGGTCACCGAGCGGTACCGCAATCGAGCGGCGATATTCCGCGAGGAACGACGGATCGCCCAGGTCGGTATAACGATTGAGGTGATAGAGCGCGTGGAACTGACCCTTGGACCACAGGCTCTCACCGGTGGCGTAAGCGCGCAACGACGCTGCCACCTGCAGGCTGAAGGTCGCCATCGCAGCCTGTAGGAAGATGATGAGAACAAAAGGCCAGGCAACGGATATCAGCTTAAGACTGGCACTTCTCGCATGCATCATCGCCAACGCCCTTTCCCGATGCAAACAGCACGGGCTCGAAATCAGCCGTCGTCATGAGGCGAGCATGCACACCGGACAAACATTGGTGCCAATATCCAATATATCCGCATAATAGGTACGCCGTCGAGTGTCAGATTTAGCAGTCGTCAATACATTTCGTTGTAAATAGAATGAGGTATCGTATTTTTGCCGGGCAGCCAAACCTGTGGACCGCCCGACGATACTGGTTGCTTCTGCTACAGCGGCTGCTCACACCTTCACATACTTCCGCCAGTCATGCTCTTCCTTGAAACCGAGAACCTCGCGGATCTTGCGGTTGGAGAGCAGGCTTTCGTATTCGCCGATCTCGCGCTTGAAGGGTACGTTGGGGAAGAACCGCTGTGCCAGTTCCCGGCTTGGCGTATTGGCGGACACCGTGTCGTTGGTGGCATTGAACACCTGATAGCCCAGCCCCGATTTCTCGATGCAGAGATGGACGATCTGGCCGAGGTCGCGGGCGTCGATATAGGACCAGGCGATGCGCTTGCGCATCTCAGGATTGGCGAAATAGGTCGGGAACTGCTCGTATTCGTGCGGTTCGATAACGTTGCCGATCCTGAGTGCATAAATGTCGGCGCCGGAGCGCTCGGCGAAGGCGCGCGCGGTCTTCTCGTTGATCACCTTCGAGAGGCCGTAGGAATCCATCGGATTGACGTCATAGTCCTCTTCCAGCGGGAAATGATGGAAATCGCGATGGCCCTCGGCGAAGCAGACACCGTAGGTGGTCTCCGAGGATGCGACGATGATCTTCCTGACGCCGAGCTTCACCGCCGCCTCGATGACATTGTAGGTGCCCATCACGTTGATGCGATAGGTCTCGTTATCAGGCTTGATCAGGATGCGCGGGATGGCCGCGAAATGGACGACGGCATCGAAGGGCTGCGGACCCTTGCCGTGATCGAGATCGGGGAAATCCCGGTGCATGCTCATCGCGTTGAAGACCTGGCCGGAATCGCAGATGTCGACCTGCAGATTTGTGACGCCCGGGTGGTTGAGCGGCACGAGGTCGATATTGTGGACCTCATAACCGGCATCGACCAGCCAGGGCACGGCGTGCCGCCCCGCCTTGCCCGAACCGCCGGTGAAGAAAATACGCTTGCCCATGACATGGCCTCCTCTTTGTCGCACCGGATTAATCATATTTTTCCGGCGCGGCAAGGCAGAAGATGTCAGCCGAACATCCGCCGAACCATCGGCACGATCCGGTCGGTCAACCCGATCGGCGTGCGCGGCTGGTTGGCCGGCAGGTAATGCGCCGGCTTGCCAGCATCTTCAAGCATATAGAGCGGCGGGTCGATCTCGCCGACGAGGTTGACGAAGAGGCGGCTGTGCGGGCTCGGCTCGCGCACGGTCACGCCATGCACGGAATCTAGCGAGTTGATGAAGATCACCGCCAGGTTCCTGTCATAGGGCACCGTGCGGACGACGTCGAGATTGTCGTCCTCGATATAAGCGCCCTTGAACTTCCCGTGCCGTTCCGGCTTGCCCGAGAGGTCCCTGTTGTAGCGGCTGATGGTCAGGTCGCCGCCGATTGCGTCATAGGTCTTCGGCCGCATGTAGAACAGGCCGGAGAACAACTTGTCGCCGGAATCGAGATGGCTGGAGCGTACGGAAGATGCTTCGGTCACCGGCGTGTTGCCGGAGATCATCGCGTCCATCAGCACGTCGCGGTCGGCGAAGGTGTCGTGCTTGCGCATGCCCACCCGCAGTTTTTCCAGGCTCTGACGATTGGGAAAACGTTCCGGATAGAGCGCGTGAATGCCCTCGTAGAACACATTGATTATGTCGTGATAGAAATCCTCGGACGCGTGATAGGCGATGAAATCGCGCCAGACCTGCGGCAGGTTCTTGTTGCGGCGAATCTTGCGGGATGCATAGTTCCAGCGGTGATTGTTGCGGTCGGCCTTGATGCCCATCGCCTCGGGCTTCGGGAAGCTCGCTTCGAGTTCGGCATAGAGGTCGTCGGGCAGCGCGTTCGGGATCACGACATGCGGGTAAGGATCGAGCTGCAGGTCGGCGGCGGTGGCGCGCTGGAGGATGGAAAGGTTGCGTTTCATGGCTGTTCCGGAATGCTTTTCTCAGGTTTCGTAGCCTTGAGATAAGATGTCCCAAGACCAAAGGCAACCTTGGAATGCCGCCTAGCCGGAAACGAATAAGGCCCCGCTGTCGCCAGCAGGGCCTCGATCTCTCAGATGGCAATACCGATTACTCGACGATGGATGCGACGATGCCGGCGCCGACGGTGCGGCCGCCTTCGCGGATGGCGAAGCGCAGCTTTTCTTCCATCGCGATCGGAACGATCAGCTCGACCGAAACCGTCACATTGTCGCCAGGCATGACCATTTCCGTGCCTTCCGGCAGGGTGACGATGCCGGTCACGTCCGTCGTGCGGAAATAGAACTGCGGACGGTAGTTGGTGAAGAACGGCGTATGACGGCCGCCTTCTTCCTTGGTCAGGATATAGGCTTCGGCCATGAACTTCTTGTGCGGCTTGACCGAACCCGGCTTGCAGAGAATCTGGCCACGCTCGACGCCGTCACGGGTGACGCCGCGGATCAGCGCGCCGATATTGTCGCCGGCCTGGCCCTGGTCGAGCAGCTTGCGGAACATTTCAACGCCGGTCACCGTCGTCTTGGTGGTCGGACGGATGCCGACGATCTCGACTTCCTCGCCAACCTTGACGATGCCACGCTCGACGCGGCCGGTCACAACCGTGCCACGGCCCGAGATCGAGAACACGTCTTCGATCGGCAGCAGGAACGGCAGGTTGATCGGACGCTCCGGCGTCGGGATGTAGGCGTCGACAGCAGCCATCAGTTCGCGGATCGCGTCTTCGCCGATCTTCTTGTCGCTATCTTCAAGCGCGGCGAGAGCCGAACCCTTGACGATCGGGATTTCATCGCCCGGGAAGTCGTAGGACGACAGAAGTTCGCGCACTTCCAGCTCGACAAGCTCGAGCAGCTCGGCGTCATCGACCTGGTCGACCTTGTTGAGGAACACGACGATCGCGGGAACGCCGACCTGACGGGCGAGCAGGATGTGCTCGCGGGTCTGCGGCATCGGGCCGTCGGCGGCCGAGCACACCAGGATCGCGCCGTCCATCTGTGCGGCACCGGTGATCATGTTCTTGACATAGTCGGCGTGGCCGGGGCAGTCGACATGGGCATAGTGGCGGGCCGGCGTCTCGTATTCGACGTGAGCGGTCGAGATCGTGATGCCACGGGCCTTCTCTTCAGGCGCGGCGTCGATCTGGTCGTAAGCCTTGTATTCACCGAAATACTTGGTGATCGCAGCCGTCAGAGACGTCTTGCCATGGTCAACGTGACCAATCGTGCCAATGTTCACATGCGGCTTGTTCCGCTCGAATTTGCTCTTTGCCATTTGGATGCTTCCCTATTGTCGAAAGACGGCGGCCAACCCGTGAGCCGGGCTGGATTGCGCAGCCGTTTAGAGCTTTCGCTTGTATTGCGCAAGCAAAATTGTTGAAAGTACCGGCAACCCCGGCTGTGGCGCCGCAGGTGGTGCGTTTCCCGGCAGGATTCAAGGCCGTTGGCGGCTAGCGGTGTGGTTTATCGGCGGATGTCCACGCGCAGAACCAGCTTCAACCCGCAAGGAGGTTTTGTTTGGTCGGCCCTGACGGACCGTCGAGTATCCGACCAAGGGGAGACACGCGTTTCTTCTTCGGCCGGAGCAGGTTGAAGACGAGGAGCGCGATGAGGACGAGAAGCGTTACCGGCCAGAAAAGGCAGGCAAGGAAAAGCCTGAGCCGGCGACCGCGCAGATTGTTAGCGCTGCCTGCGCCCATCATCGCCAAAACGCAATAGAGAAAGATGCCCCATGCGCCCGCGATGCCAAGCAACCAAACCCACATGCCCGCTCCTCGATTCTCGCTATGAGCGAGGCTAGATGTATATTAGCAATGGAGCAAGTGTCGATTATTTGTCGAAGCGAACGACAACTTGGCATGGTAAACACCCCTGTGGCCTGCAGGCGGGTGAATTGCCGTTCGGGCTCTGCCGGCGCGACAACCGAGGCTCTCGGTTTCAGATTCCGGTGCGTGCAGCAGGGGAGGACGATCGGGCATCATGGCGGCGCGTATTTGCGGCATTATCGTGGCTGCCGCCATTGCTTGTGGCGCCGGGTGGTGGACCTGGTCGCAGTCTTGCGAACAGTACGGGCTTTGTTATCCGGCGTGCCGGGCCGCCTCGAACGGTGTCGAGAGCTGGAAGCGTCTTACCCCGGTCATCCGGCAATCCGAACAGATCTCTGCTGCCGCCTCACCCGGGTCCGAATGCCTGGCGCTGCTCGATAAGGTCCGCACGGAATATCCCGGCAAGGATGTCGTCATCGATACGGTCAACATGGCAGGCGCCCGCAAGCCGGCATCACATCATCGCTACGACTGTACGTTCCAGATTCGCGAACCGATCTTCTATCTGGACCGGAACGCGGAATGCGCTGTCGTGGCGCCATGATCCGCAACACTTTGGGCATGCCGATGAAGCGGTGGCGGACCCGGCGAGCCTCAGGCTTTCACCCGCCGGGTTACGGACAGGTTTCACATGAAGGCCCAGTCCGGTTCCGCCTGATGGTGGTGACTGTTGAACGCCAGTTCATCCTCTATGATGGTGCCGTTGTGGACGCTGAAGCGCCAGACGCCGGCACGGCCGCAATTGGACGAGGTGTCGAGCGCCAGCATCGCCGCCTGGTCTCCCGATCCCGGCATCTCGAACTGGAACGTGGCATTGCCGGAATTGACGCCGGCGCGTGCGACGGTACCGCCGAGGCCGCCCGAACCGCCCGAGGCGTCGCCGGTCGTCCAGTTGAGATCGCCGTAGCGAATGACAATCTCGGCATCGCCGCCGCCCTGGTCGAAAATCTCGATCTGGTAGGAATTCGAGCGGCTGACATGACCGACGGTGTTGGTGTTGTAATAATCGACGTTGAGCCAGGTGGCGACGAAACTGTCATGGGCGCTGTTGTAGCCGTAGCTGACAGTTCCGCCGCCGCTCCTCGTGTCCACATCGGCCCAGAAGGCGGCGATGATGGGCAGGCCGGATCCTCCGCCGATCGAGCCTGGCGTGAAGCTACTCAGGCCGCTGCCGAAGGTCAGGCTGCCATTGTTGTTGACGAAGACCTCCGTATATTTGGTCCCGAAGAAATTGAGGCCCTTTTCGAAGGCCGCAGTCAGCGACGCCGATGAAAAACTGTCATCGTTCGGGGCCAGCGCCGTGCCGGCGCTCGCGACGAAGGTCGAGGTAATCTCCACCGGCAGCGGTGCACCAGAGGCCGTAAAGCGGGTGTTTTCAATGCCTCTCAGGACATTCTTGTCGCCGGTTACCTGATCGACGAGCGTGCGCGTGCCGCCGGAAACGGTGACCGTCTGCATGAACTTGAAGCCCGTGAGTTCGGCAAGATCCTTCCCAGCGCCACCGTCAAGCAGGTTGCTGCCGCCCCCGCCGATCAGAATATCGTTCCCATCGCCGCCGAACAGGTAATCGGTCCCGTCACCACTATCCAGCTTATCGTTGCCCTTGAAGCCATAGAGATAATCCCTGCCGCCGCCCGACAGAAGCTCGTTATCCTCCACCCGCACACCGATGAGCAGATCGCGCGAATTGCCATGGCCCGATGTGTCGATATTGATGAACTTGGAACTCGATACAACCGCCTGATCGATCTCGTTGCCGTTCGTATATCCCTTCCTGGACGCTGGTGGAGCATCCGCATAAATCGCGTCCTTCATGATGTTGAAGTAGGTCGTTCTCGGCGCGGCGCCGAGTTCGGCGCGCATGATATTCTCGAACCGGACATTGTCACCGACATAATCGTGCGCCGCCAATTGTGCGTCGGTCGGATCGAGGATGTTGTTGAGCGCATGCGAGAACTCATGCAGCAGCGCGACTTCGAAATTGTAGCGCACGGCCACGCCGTGCGAGTTGATCATGTAGAGGTTGTCGAGATAGTGCGGCCCTATGTTGAGTATGTTCGTGATTGTGTTGGCATTGAATTTGTTGACATTGTTGATCGTGACGTCAGGCTCTACGGTCAAGAGGCGATCGAACATGGCCTGCGCGCTCGCCGAGTTCAGATAGGCGTGCTTGATAGACACCAGAATCTGGCGCTTTTCCGCGACAGTATAGCTGGCATCGAGATGGATATGCTGTCTGATATCGCTATAGGCCATCGTCCCCTCCCAATGCCCAAACGCCATGGCATTCGCCCGGCGCCTTAGCCGCTACTGGGAGCGGGTGAACGTTTCGGCCAATGCGTTAGCCAATCGTCAATTATTACACCTTCGCCTGGTAGATGTCTTGCATAAACAGCAGATTACTGAAATATTTTTTAGTAATTCCAAGTGTACCTCCAAATATATCTTTGGTTGTACTTTGGGGTTTCGCCATACGTGCTTCGCACGGTACAAATCGGCCGTCCGACAATATCAGTCGGAGGCTGAGCTCGAAAATCGAAGGCCGAGCAGCAAAATATCAGTTTGGTAATGTCGGAAGAAGAGCTGGAGCGGGTAACGGGAATCGAACCCGTGTATTCAGCTTGGAAGGCTGCTGCTCTACCATTGAGCTATACCCGCCTTGATCGATCGCAGGGACGAATGGTGGAGAGAGTTGGATTTGAACCAACGTAGGCTGAGCCAACGGATTTACAGTCCGTCCCCTTTAACCACTCGGGCATCTCTCCAGTCCGTCCGGATCTAGCGACCAAGCATTCAGACTGCAGGGCTGACCTGCAATCTGGGCCGGGTATATGACGAGCCAAGCCAATCCTGTCAACACGGTGTCCCAAAAAATTTCGGTATAATTTCAATGTGAGCCGATGACCAAGCCGAAACATAGGTCTATAGCAACCTGATGAGCAAAGATGAAAAAAGCGGCCATACGCCCAAGGACACCCATTACGCCACTCTCCGGCGCGCGCATCGCGACCAGAAGCGCGAGCGCGGCGAACTGCCGGCCAAACCGATGGGCGGGCCCAAGGCCAAGACGCCGTTCAAGGGGCCGCAGCTGCCGCCCGATACGGTGTGGCTCTATGGCATTCATACGGTCAAGGCGGCGCTCGACAATCCCGAGCGCAAGCTGATCAAACTGAAGGCCACGCAGAACGCGTTGGCGCGGCTCGAACTCGACGACGCCCAGATGGCGAAGCTGCAGATCGAGATGGTCAGCCCCGGGGATATCGACAAGCTGACAGGGCCGGACGCGATCCACCAGGGCGTGCTGCTCGAAGCACGGCCGCTGCCGGTGCGGAAACTCGATTCGCTCAAGGACCGCCCTCTCCTTCTGGTTCTCGACCAGGTCACCGATCCGCACAATGTCGGCGCGATCATGCGTTCGGCCGTGGCCTTCGACGCCGGCGCGGTCGTTACCACCGAGCGGCATTCGCCGACCGAATCGGGCGTCATGGCCAAATCCGCCTCCGGCGCGCTGGAAATGATTCCCTATATCCAGATCACCAATCTCGCCGATGCGCTGGAAGAACTGGTGAAGCTCGGCTTCCAGACGATCGGGCTCGATTCGGAAGGTCCGGCGCCGCTCGAAGGCACGTTCTCGGGCAAAAAGATCGCGCTGGTGCTCGGCGCCGAGGGCAAGGGCTTACGGCAGAAGACGCGGGCGACATGCGACAGTCTCGCCCGGCTCGACATGCCGGGCGCCATCAAGTCGCTCAATGTGTCGAACGCCGCGGCGATATCGCTCTATGCGGCGCGCGCCTATCTCACCCGCTGACCGGACAGAGTCTTCCCGGAGCGATCATGCCATCACCGGCCGGAAACGCCTGACCACAAGGAAGCCGGCGATCACGAAGCTGACGAGAACCACACCCTGGACGATGGCGAAGGGCGGCTCGGAGCCCGTCGGTGCCAGCGCGTGCAGTGGCGGTATCTTGAGGAACGACTGCACGACTAGCACGAATGTGTTGAGATAGAGCGAGGCGACCGCGGTCACCAGGAAGATCGTTCGCCACGATCCGACCAGGCGATATCGATGGTATGCCACGAGAGCCACGACCAGCAGGACCGTGGTTATGATTCCGACCACGACAGCGGGCGTCACACTGCTGAAGGGCAGGATGAAGCCGGTCAGCACCGTGGCGAGCGTGAAGTAGAGGAAGATGCTTGTCAGCCTCGGCTTCAGGTCCGAAGACCCCAGCCATGCGGAAAGCGCCATCAGGCCGGCGACAATGCCGACAAGGCTGAGGAGAACGTGAAAGAACGTCAAAGGTGTCATTCCAAAAATCATTTGAGAACCCCCTGAAAAATAGCCGCAGGCTCAGGGAACAAGCAAAACGCAATTTTGTAAAGGGCTCGGGTTCTCGCAGGCGCCTCAGTTAAATCTCGAAAGGCTCGCGTCCGTTAAAGGACATCCATCCTGAACTTCCGTCCAGGACGAGACGTTCAATTTCATCTCGCATCGCGCGAGATAGTTGCGGCCGTCGACGCGCAGGCAGGACGTCTCGCCCAGTTGGAAGTGGACGCCGCGATTGCGGCATTTGCAATTGTGGGCATCGGCGATCGCGGGCAGAAGCATGACTGCCAGGCAGGGCATGAGAATTCTCAGAGAAAGCATGCGCACGCCCTCCAATTCCCCATCCCGTGAAACTACACCTGTTTCACGGAACGGTAAAGCGAAGGGCGTTGGGTTCCAGGATCAATCCGGTACGCGGCAGGTCGTGTCGCCGGCGCGCGGGGTGATGGTCACCGCCTTGCCGTCATATTTCAATGTCGCCTGATATGAGATGACGCTCGGCAGTTGCTCGATCTCCTTGGCGTAATCAGGCGTGCGCTTCTTCTCGGCGTCATAGGCCGGGCCGCATTCCGGCAATTTCGCCATCGTGCCGAGGCCAAGGGTCTGGTTGAGCTTCTTGGCGCAGGCGCTGCCATCGAGATAGAGTGAGCAATCGGCGGAATAGGTCCTGGTATAGTCGATCGTGACATTGGCGCCGTCGACATTGATCGCCTGGAAATCCTCGCCCTCGAACGAATCCTCGAACAGCTTCTTCATGCTCGTCGCATCGATGACGACAAAGGGCATGCCGCCGTTCCAGCCATCGGCAGCCTGGAAGAAGACGAGATTGCCCTTGGTGCCGAGGAAATAGCGGGCAATATCTTCCTTGACCGGCTTTTCCTTAGGATCGTCGCGCACGCATTTGGCGGTTTCGGGCAGGATCGCCAGCTTCTCGGCACCGACCTCGCCGAGATCGACCTCCTTCACCATGAAGCCCTTGAAGCGATAGCAATTGACCACGTGCCTGGCATCCGGATTGGCCTTGTCGGCCGGCAGGTCGAGATTGTCGATCGCCACCGGTTCGTCGAACTGGGTCGGCGTGTCGTCATCCTCAGGGCTGCAGAGCGTTGGCACTTTCTTGCCGATCGTCCATTCCAACACGTCGCCCTTCTCCGCCAGTTGGTGCTTGCCATCGGAATAGAGGACCCAGGGGTCGTCCGACTTGAATGGCAGGTTCAGTTTGGTGCCATCGGCAAGCGTGACGGCAACGTCCTTTTCCGAGAAAAGAGCGGTGAGCTTGGTGCCGTCCTCGCAATTGAGTGGGAAGGG
Source organism: Rhizobium sp. LjRoot254 (assembly GCF_964254105.1). NCBI lineage: Bacteria > Pseudomonadati > Pseudomonadota > Alphaproteobacteria > Hyphomicrobiales > Rhizobiaceae > Rhizobium > Rhizobium sp. LjRoot254. The sequence continues at coordinate 2,259,136 of NZ_CAXUSM020000001.1, forward strand.
TTCACCATCCTCCGCGGCATCCTGTGCTGCGACCGGAGCGGCTAAAAACACCATGGAGACCGACAGTAATGCCAGCCAAGCAAAGCCGAGTTTGCGGGGTTTTTCGGCCCTTGACGGTGAATCTGTCCCATTCCGATACAATTGGACCATCTCTTATCTCCCCTGAAATATCCACGCAACCATTGCAACAGGCAGCAGTTGCGCGAACCAGCCAACATGTTCATTTTCAAGGCATATCGCAAACCGAAAGGTCTGAACATGGCTTTTGCGCTGTCGCAACTTTCCCGCCTGAGCCGCATCGCGGCGAGTTCCATCCTCATGCTGGGCGCTGCTTGCGTCGCATCCCAGGCAGGAACAAATCCGCTCGAGGATTTCAATTCAAGCGCACTCACCAGCGATTTCCGAGACCAGTATTCCGGCGTCGGCAACGCGACGGTGAACATCGACGTTCCTTATGGACTGGACGGCGCACAGAAATATGACGTCTACCTGCCCGAGAACCGCACGAACGCGCCGATCATCGTCATGGTGCATGGCGGGGCATGGACGAGCGGCGACAAGCAGGACGACGATGTCGCCAAGGCCAAGGCCGGCTTTTTCGTCGCCAAGGGCTATATATTCGTGTCTCTGAACTACCGCCTGCTGCCGAAATCCGATCCTCTGATCCAGGCCGCCGACGTCGCACTCGGCATCGCCAACATCCAGAAGAACGCGATCAAGTGGGATGGCGACAACAGCAAGATCGTGCTGATGGGGTCGGGCGCCGGCGGCCATATTGCCGCACTGCTCTCCTCCAATCCGTCGCTCGCATCCGATCAGGGCGCGACGGTCTGGGCCGGTGCCGTGGTGCTCGAGACGGCGGCGCTCAACATCCCCGGTATCATGTCCGACAGCCACGACTACCGCTATGACACGGCCTTCGGCAGCAACGCGGAATTCTGGGAAGACTCCTCACCCGCGCATCTGGTCGATTCATCCGGCGTGCCAATCCTCGTCGTATGCTCGACGGAGAGCAACGAGGATACCTGCGGCAAGGCCAACGCCTTCAAGCAAAGCGCGGACAATGCCGGCGTCACCGTGACGGTGTCTCCCCAGACCCTGTCGCCTTGGGAGGTCAACAGCCGGCTGGGGGTCTCCACCAGTTATACGGATACGATCGCCAGCTATATCGACTCGTTGCTCTGACATCGTGACATCGACAAGCAAAGGGTCCGGCTTTGGTGAGCCGGGCCTTTTCGCATGCTGGACGACGAGATCAAAGCTTGCCGACCGCCTACTTCACGGCGCCCTTGGCATTACCTACCGTCTTTTGCGCCCTGCCCTTGACCTCCTGGCCAGCGCGCGCATACGAAAATCCGCCACGACGGCGCTGGTTGGGTGTGAAACAGATTTTTTGCTTGAACGACCGGCAGAATATGGTAGTTCCTGCCCCGCTGCCCTTATAGCTCAGTTGGTAGAGCACCTGATTTGTAATCAGGGGGTCCCGGGTTCGAGTCCTGGTGGGGGCACCAAAAACACCTTAAAAACCAATGTTTTACAGCAATGCCTTGCTTAGCCGGGTAATGATTTTTGCGATTTGTTTGCCGTTTTGTTTGCCGGGCGGATATCTGCTGCTGGCAAACAATCATGCCGGTTCAGCGAATCGCTTGCCGGTGTCATTTCCTAAAATCCTCGCGCGGCGCTATTATCGCCCGATGCGCACGCCCTCCGTCCCCGAGCAACTGGAAAGCATGATTGCCGCGATCCGCGAAAGCGGCGTGGGCTCGTCGGCGTTGGCGAGGGAAATCGGGATTTCGAGGCAGACGTTGTGGCGGCTTGAAGCTGGCGATGCCCGCCTTCCATCAGCCGAAACCTTTACCGAAGCACCTCATCTGACATAGTAGATCACGCTGCCGTTCATTGCCCGATCCGCCCCGATGATGTTCCGGATCTGGATGTTCATGGCGCGCAACTGGGAAACAAGCGCGCGATCGCTGTTGATTTCGGCCTGTATCGCTGCGACACGGGACTTTGTCGCCCTCGTTCTTATCAGGGCCTTTTCGCCATCGTTGGAAATAGCGGAGAGATAGATCACTTTGAAGGGCTTGGCACTCTCCGCGAGAGCCGGAGTGGACCAGCAGATTAGAGTTGCAACGGCAAATGCAAGAAATGCAGAGTAAAACCTGTTCACGGTAGCCTCCAATAAACACCGCCGTTGTCGGGCCGGTGAATATTAATCCGACACGAATTTGAGGTTAACGGTGCGAACGCCAGCGGCGACGTTGATTCCGATTTCGCCTTCAACCGACAGGGGCTGGAGGACAAAACCCTTGCCTGTTCCGCCGATAAGCGCATTGGCGCCGGCACCCAAGCCAAGTGCTGCGCTCGCATCGACGCCCGCATATTCACCAGCCAGTGCGCCGGGCTGCATGTCGAGCAGTGCCGCCGCAAATACGCCCCAGACGAGATGGCCCTGCTTGACCTCTCCCAGTTCAATTCCGATGTCCGTGATCTTGCCGGTATAGGTCTCCGTTGAGCCGCTGACCGGCCGGAATTCGCAGGTCATCTTCTGCTTCTGGATAATAATCAGCCCGATGCCCTTCGACATGTCGCAGACGAGCATGCCGAGATTGACGGACTTGGCGGCGAATGCCTCGGCGCTGGTGAATAGAGAACTTGCCAATAGCATTGCGGCATAAATGAAATGTTTCATGGTGCAGCTTTCCTTTGCCCAAGCGAGAACTGGTCCACCGGACGGTGCCGGTGTATCCGCGGGGCGCCTTGCGCGCCCCGTCTGTGTTCGAAGGGGTGACGGAATTGCCACCCCTCACATTCCTGATCAGTTGCCGGTCGGCATCGGCATGCTGAAGCCTCCCTTTTCAAGTTGCTCCCGCATCCACTGGAACTGCTGATATTTGGAAATCTCGATCGGCCCAGTATAGACCTCGCTCTGCAGCTTCCTCGGCGGATATTTGACATAGGTCATCATCAGTTCCTTGATGGCGGCACTGATGGTGACCATGGTCCAGGTGCGCTCCGTAAAGTTGTTCATGAAGAGGTCATAGCGCTCCTGGGGATCCTGCCAGAGATCGAAGACCTGAGGTATGGTGGCGACATAACTGGCGGGTCCTTTCCAACCGAGATTGGAGTCGACTGCAAGCCCGCCGGTATTCGCGCCGTCGTCTCCACGCAGATTGAACACCGCCTTGTAGTTTCCAACGCGTGCGGCGCCCGGCGACAGTTCGTTCTCCGTGAAGTAGAACCATGAAGTGCGTTCCGACTTGCCGGTGCCAAGCAGGATCGGGGACATGTCGTAGCTGTCGAACATGGTCGGCTTGCCTTCGAGGTCTTCGGTCGGCAGGGGAACGCCCGCAACCGACGCAAAGGTGGCCATCAGGTCGAGACCGCCGACAATGTCATGATTTTTCGTGTCGGGCTTGATCTTGCCCGGCCAGATTGCGATTGCCGGCACGCGGTTGCCGCCCTCGCGGACCGTGCCCTTGGTTCCCCGGAACGGCGTGTAGCCGGCATCCGGATAGACATCCTGCCAGGCGCCATTGTCGGTGGTGTAGAAGATCAGCGTATTCTTATCGAGGCCGGTCTCGCGGAGCTTGTCGAGGATGCGGCCGATGCGGGTATCGAGCTCAACGACGCTGTCGGCATATTTCGACTTCGACATCGACTTGTGTTCGAATTCGGGCGCCGGCATGTTGGGCTGGTGGACCTTCATGAAATTGACGTCGATGAAGAAGGGCTTGTCGGACTTCGACGCCTGATCGAGGAAGTCGATGGCCGCCTTCTCGACATAGCTGTCGAAGAAGGGAATGCCGACCACGCCGGGCTTTCCGTCGATAACAGGCGTATCGACATATTGACCATTGATCTTGAACTCCTCGACCGCCTTCTCGCCGGCCCTGGCGGAAAGCGCGCCCTGCGTCACCTTCTGGAACATGGCGCGAAGCTTCGGATCCATGTCCGGAAACCAGGTCGGGTCGGCATAGGTATAGGCGTTGAGGTGATAGAGGCCGACATACTTCATTTCGTCGAAGCCGTGTGCGTTCGGAAGTGCGTAATCGGCCTCACCGAGATGCCATTTGCCGGTGAAATAGGTCTGGTATCCTCCACGTTTCAGAACCGACGCGAGCGTCCATTCGGCCGCAGGAAGGCCGCCGCCCTGACCCTGGAACGCCACGGTGGTCATGCCGCTGCGATTGGGAATTCGTCCCGTGATCATCGCCGCCCGGCCCGGCGTGCAGCTCGGCTGGGCGTAGAACGAGAAGAAGGTCATGCCTTCATCGGCCATTCTGTCGACGTTCGGCGTGGGTATTCCGCGGCCCTCGCCGCCGCCATAGGGCCCGAGGTCACCGTAACCGGTGTCATCGGAAACGATCAGCAGAATGTTGGGTTTCGGAGACTGGGCTTGCACCGGCCCCGACATCAGGGCAACGGATGCCACTAATGCCGTGCCGGAGGCAAGGAGAGTCCGCCTGGTTAACTCCATCCTAGAAGCTTTGCGAGGCTGTTCTTTCCGATCAGTTTCATTACCCATGTTCGGGTCCCTCCCGTTGCGGTGACTAAAATCAAAGCGTCACGAAAGACGCGGCCCTAAAGCGCCAGACGTCGAATTCTGCAATTTCAATGTGGAAATGCCCATCCGGTCCACGAGCGCTAGCGTAGCGCAAGGTCCGGGCGGAGAATGCCGCTTGCTCAAGGTGGCAGGCAAGCGGGACCGTAGTTGCACCCCATGATCGCCCACAAGTACGTTACGGTAACATTGTTGTAGTTTACGCGCGATGCAGACTGCGTCGGCAGGCCATCTCAGGGTGACCAATCCGCCTAGTTGTCGGCCTTGCACAATCTGATAGGGCTCCGAAGCGCTCCCAGCGGCCCCGTTCTTGCGCCTCCAGGCGCCGCGTGGAGGCGAGGTGATGGTCGGCTGGTCGCGCGTGGATGTCTCCGCCTAGGGACAGCGCGCGTCAGCGTCCAATCTCAGGCGGCGCTCCCGTCGTTGAGGTCGCTCGCGCGACCCTGCCGAGGGTAGCCCGGAGGATACCCCGGCGCGGACAAAGTAGCTGATCAATCCATATGAGATCTAACATAACATTGCGGTGCCGCTGATGCCCTCCTTGTCGATATGTTCGTCCGTCATGGCAAGCATCATTTCTTTCAGTTGCGCCCGACTCTCGCGATGCCGCCCTCGTCGTACGAATTTCCCAAATCACCGGTAATAAGCATCAGTCCGGCACGCAGGTCTGCCGGAAGGCGTCCCATACGCCGTCCTGACAGGGAACGTCGGCAAAGCCGGACCAGAGGAAGATCAGCACGGCACAGACTACCACCGCGAGCACAAGCCATCTCATCGCGGACATCTACAGCCTGCGCTTCCAGCCGGATTTCCACGCGATGGAGCAGAAAATGGCGCTTGCCAACACGAACACCGCATATGCTTGCCAGTCCGAATTCATCACGCGTCTCCTGTTCTCGCGGCTAAAACCATAGCCGGCTTCGCATGGAAATCCCGTTAATGATCGGCTGCAGCACCTGGATGGGCCGAAGAGCAAGGTCGCGCGAGCATCTATGGAACCCTGCCCTCGCCGAATCGTTTCCTGCAAGGAGCAGGAATCCGTCTCAGGGATGATGCGCGGTGGCTGCCCCACCAGCAGCAGGGAGATCAATAATGGACAGGATACGCACCGTAAGCGGCACAGGGCCGGTTTTCGTCGACAGCAATGCGATCGGCCACTGCGCCTTCGAGATCAATGTCTACAAGGATCCCGAGGGCCGTGTGCGCGGCAGAGGCCACGTCATGGGTGAAAGCACGATTCTCGGCAAGATTTCCGCCGGCCAGCGCGTTGAGATCGGCGAAGGCGACAATGGCAAGCGCTTCGCGCTCGTAGCTGGCGAATGGTCGCCTGGTGACCGGCGGATCGACGTCGAGACAGGGCCCGACATCATTCATTAACGGTAATCGACCGAGTGAGGAAGCGCGTCATGGATGACCCCAACATCAATCCCGCATGGGACGCATTCCTGGGTGAGGACACCAATTCCGGCGTCATCAGATTCATCGCAAGCGTGATCGTCTTCGCGATGGTCGGCGGAACGCTGTTCTGGTTGATTGGATAACCCAATCGGGAGTCTCTCTAACTCCGCAAGAGCCGTTCACAACACCCGACAAATCACTGTGCAAGCTTGTCGGGGCTTTGGACATGGACGGAATCGCGACCGGTAGTGCGCTTCCGGTCCATACGGCCAGGATTGTCCTTGTCCGGTTCGGCTGGACCGACAACGGTCTGAGCCCGACCGCTACGGGCGGGTGGTACGCCTCGTGGCAAGTCGGAGAGATTGGGCCTGGCCTCTTCGATCGCCTCATGGTCTCCGACCGGATTGGTCTGATGTGCGACGTCGCGGCGGTCTATCGTGCGCGGATTGGTCATGGAACCTCCTATCGGCCGTTCGCGCGGGTCGTCATAGCCGTTGACCGGATCGGTCGGAGGCTGCCAGTTGACGCCGCCGGTGACGGGCAGTTGATTGACGGTAGAGGGATCGGGTTCATCACCTGAAACCTCCGACATCGGCGGCGGCAATCCGCCGTCAAGCACGCGGGTGGTCGGATCGTCGGCCGGGTCCTCCGGATCACCCAGCGCGGGATCATGGTCAATGCCGGGATCGGCGCCAAGTTCATCTGGCAGAAAAGGTCGCTTGTCGTCGTCGGCCATGGTGGGCCTCCTGTCAGTACCAAATTCTGATATTGGACGGCTGCTCGGGCTCGTCCGGCGCCTTGCGCAGGCGTTCGCCGATCCGCGCCCAGAATGTACGCGGCCCACGCGGCTGTTCGTCCTCCGCAAAACCGTAGACAGGGCCGGTCTTCGGCCAGCTTTCGAGGCCGGCAAGCGGATGATTGGGACGCATTTCCAGGGAAGCGGGATTCATGAAGGCGGTCTCCTCGTCTCAGTCTGCCGGCCAAACGGCGGGCAAAGCCAAAGGTTCCGCACCAATTCCATTGTTTGTCATCGTTCGTGGCGGTCGCGGAACCGGCTTCGATCTCCGTGAATATTAGTCCGGGTGCTGCCAAAAATCGGCAGCAGTCGCATCGCAGATGCGGCCGGTGCGAAAGCGCTGGATGTCACGAAGAGGGGGTCGGATCAGAAGCCGTCGCGGCCACGGAACCGGCGTTGATAATCGGGATCGTAGAGCGAGCTTTCGCGGAAATCCTCGGCAGTGAGCCCAGGTCCCACGAAGATCAGCGCGGTGCGCTCGATCGGCTCCTCGGCGACCAGCGCCTCGATCGTCGCCAGTGTGCCCTTGACGATCCGCTCATCCGGCCAGCTGGCTTTGACCACGATCGCAACCGGACAATCTGCACCGTAGAGTGGTGTCAGCTCCGTCACGACCCGCGGCAGGGCGTGGATGGCAAGATGGACGGCAAGCGTAGCGCCCGTTCGGCCGAAATTCGCCAGTGTCTCCTGGTTCGGCATCGGTGAGGCGCGGCCGGAGACGCGCGTCAGCACCAGGCTCTGTGCGACCGAGGGGATGGTGAGCTCGCGCCCGAGCGCCGCTGCGGCAGCTGCGAAGGACGGCACGCCGGGCGTCATCGTGTATTCGATCCCGTGGCGTTCGAGCCTGCGGATCTGTTCGGCCACCGCGCTCCACACGGAGAGATCGCCGGAATGCAGGCGCGCCACGTCCTGGCCGCCGGCGGCGGCCATCAGATATTCCGCCTCGATCTCATCGAGCGACATCGGTGCGGTATCGACGATGCGCGCGCCGGGCGGGCAGTATTGCAGGAGTTCCGGCGAAACGATTGACCCTGCATAGAGACACACCGGGCATTCGCCGATCAGCCGCGCGCCACGCAAGGTGATCAGGTCCGCGGCCCCCGGCCCCGCTCCGATGAAATGAACCTTCATGACCGATCCTTCAAAGCTTTGACCCAGGACCACTGGGTGACGGGCATGGCCGGCCGCCAGCCCTGCATGGAGCCCACTGGCCCCGCGCGCGAAATGTCGATGCGGATCAGCGCGCCGCCGTGGCGCGCTTGAAGGCCGAGCAGCACAGCTTCCATTTCCAGCGTCACGCCGTTGGCGACCAGCCGGCCGCCGGGCCTCAGCGCTGCCATCGCCGCATCCATGACGCCGGGATCGCTGCCGCCGCCGCCAACAAAGATTGCATCCGGCTGTGCGAGATCGCCAAGCGCCAAGGGTGCACTGCCAGTCACCACCTGGAGACCAGGTACGCCGAAAGCCCTGATATTGCGGGCGATGCGCTCGGCGCGTTCGGCATCCGCTTCGATCGCGATGGCGCGCATGGCGGGATGGGCCAGCATCCATTCAATGGCGATCGAGCCGGAGCCGCCGCCGATATCCCACAGCAACTCGCCCTTTCGCGGGGCCAGTGCCGATAGCGTGACCGCGCGGATTTCGCGTTTGGTGATCTGGCCGTCATGCTCGAACAGGCCGTCGTCAAGTCCCGAGGTCAGCGGCAGGACGCGGGCGCTCTCCTCCGCAACAACCTCGATGGCGCAGATATTAAGCGGGCTAACAATCTCCTGCGAAAAACCCGCTGCGATGTGTTTCGTCACGCGTTCATTCTCGCCGCCCAACGCCTCCAGAACAATCAGGCCCGATTGACCGAAGCCATTCCTGGCCAGCAGCGCTGCCAGTTCCGACGGTCCCTTCTCATCCGATGTCAGCGCCAATATGCGTGCACCGGGCTGCAAATGCGGCTGGATCAGGTCCAGCGGACGGCCATGCAGCGAGACCAGGGCGAGATCCTGCAAGGGCCAGCCGAGCCGCGAGGCCGCGAGGCTGAAGGAGGATGGCGCGGGGATGACGAACATTTCCGAGGGATCGATGGTTCTCGAAAGCGTCGCGCCCATGCCGAAGAAGAAGGGATCGCCCGACGCCAGCACGCAGACATTACGGCCACGCGCCGCCTTGATGAATTCCACCGAGCGCTCGATGGGCGAGAGCCACTGATGTCTCTCGCCGGTGATGAGGCTGTCAGCCAGTTCCAGATGCCGCTTGCCGCCGCAAACCAGTTCGGCTTTGGCGATCCTGCGCTTGGCCTCGTCGCCGAGGCCCGCTATACCGTCCTCGCCGATGCCAGTTATGGTGAGCCACGGCGCGATTTTTGGGTTTTCAGCCATGGGCAAGCACCGCATCCTGATCCTCAGCGGCACGACCGAAGCGCGGCAACTGGCCGAGCGTCTGGCGCTGCGCGCTGACATTGAGGCGACGATCTCGCTCGCGGGTCGCACGGTGGATCCGAAACCCCTGCCCTTGCCGACGCGTGTTGGTGGTTTTGGTGGCGCCGATGGTCTCGTTGATTACCTGGCTAACGAAAGGATCGATCTGCTCATTGATGCCACCCATCCGTTTGCGAACCGGATTTCCGCCAATGCAGCAACGGCATCCGAACGAAGCGGGCCGCCGGTTTTCGGCCTCTGCCGTCCGGGCTGGGAACGGCAGGAGGGCGACCGATGGATTTCCGTGGCCGATGTCGCGGGCGCGGTCAAAGCACTGGACGGCGCGTCGCGTCGCGTGTTCCTGGCGATCGGGCGGCAGGAAGCCGGGCAATTCTCGGCCATGCCTCAGCATGCCTATCTCGTGCGCAGCGTTGATCCGGTGGTTCCGCCGCTCGAAGTGCCGGACTGCCGCTATATTCTGGCGAGCGGACCGTTCGACGCGGGCGATGAAACCAGATTGCTGCATGAAAACAATATCGCAGTGGTCGTCAGCAAGAATTCCGGCGGCGCAGCGACCTATGCCAAGATCGCCGCAGCGCGCGCGCTTGGCATCAAGGTGGTGATGATCGAGCGCCAAAAGCCGGCCGGAACGAGAACCGTCGGCACGGTAGAAGCGGCGCTCGAGTTGATCGATCAAATCCTGCCTCCCGCATAAAAGCGCGGCGTATAGACGAGGTCGGGCTTGCCCTTGCGTGCGATGATCCGCGTCTCGGGTGAGCCGATCATCACGCAGGTCGCCATGTCGGCGATCGATGCGTCGGCCTCCGCAAGTGGTATCACCGTGATCTTCTCGTCGGGCCGGCCGGCGGCGCGGCCGAAAATGACCGGCACCGTGCCCGGCAGAACCTCGCGCAGGACCTCGAACGCCTTGCCCAATTGCCAGGGCCGCGCCTTGCTGATCGGGTTATAGAGCGCGATGACGAGGCCCGCCTCGGCGACCAGCCGCAAACGCCTGGTGATCACATCCCAGGGCTTGAGATTGTCCGACAGCGAAATCGCGCAGAAATCGTGCCCCAGCGGCGCGCCGGCACGGGCGGCGACGGCGAGCATGGCGGTCACACCAGGTGTTACGACGATTTCGATCTCGCGCCATTCCTCGGGTCCACTGTCGATCGCCTCGCAGATTGCGGCGGCCATCGCAAACACACCGGGATCGCCGCCGGAGACGACGGCGACATCCATGCCGGCTGCGGCACGGGTTAGCGCGGCCGTCGCGCGATCGAGCTCCTCGCGGTTGTCGGAGGCGATCTTCCGCTGGTCACTTCTCAGTGACAGGCGATCGAGATAGGGAAAGTAGCCGAAGAATTCCTCGGCCTTTTCCACGGCTTGCGCCGCCTCGGGCGTCATCTGCTCAGGGCTGCCGGGGCCGGTGCCGATGACGTAGAGCGTGCCGGTCATGGCTTGGTCTTCCAGCCGGGAACCAGCACGATCGAGAAGTACGGCGCCTCGTCGTCGGATTTGGCTGCCAGCGGCGTCATCGCCGTGTTGGCCATGGTGCCGCGCTCGACATAGAAGGCGTCGTTAATGCGGCCCGCTTCGGCAAGCGCGCGGCGGATCTTCGGCAGGTTGCGGCCGACCTTCATGATGACGGCGGCCTCGGTATCCCTTAGCCGGCGAACCAATTGGTCCTCGTCGAGCGTGCCCGGCAGAACGGATAGGATGTCATCGCCCTGCACGATCGGCAGATTGGCCTGGCTCCAGCAGCCGGACATCGCGGTCACGCCGGGAATCACCTCGGCGGCATACCGATCTGCCAGTCGCACATGCAGGTGCATGTAGGAGCCGTAGAACAGCGGGTCACCCTCGGACAGCACCGCAACATTGCGCCCGGCATCGAGATGCGTGGCGATCACTTCCGTCGAAGCTTCGTAGAAGCTGGTGACCTGATGGACATATTCGGGCTTCTGCCGATGAATCTCAGTGGTGACGGGGTAATAGAGCGGGAGTTCGATAGTCCCATCGCGAACGATGCCATCAACAATGCCACGGCCATTGCCGCGCCGGCCTTCCTTGGCGAACCAGGCGAGTACATCCGCACTCTGGATCGCCTTGACAGCCTTGACAGTGAGCAGATCCGGGTCGCCCGGCCCGGTGCCCACACCGATCAGACGGCCGCTCATAGGCCCGGCCTCGCAAGGGAGTTGAGCGCTGCCGCCGTCATGGCGCTGCCGCCGAGGCGGCCGCGAACGATCGCATAAGGCACGCCATAGGAATTTTCCGCAAGTGCCGCCTTGGATTCAGCCGCGCCGACGAAGCCGACCGGCATGCCGAGGATGGCGGCAGGCTTCGGCACCCGGCCGTCGCGCAGCAGTTCCAGCAGGTAGAACAGGGCCGTCGGCGCGTTGCCGATCGCCACAATCGAACCCGCCATGCGCTCGCCCCAGAGTCGGATCGCAGCGGCAGAACGGGTGTTGCCGATTTCCTTCGCGATGTCCGCGGTCTTCGGGTCGCGCAGGGTGCAGATGACCTCGTTATCGGCCGGTAGCCGAGCAGCCGTGACGCCGTGGACGACCATGTTGGCATCGCAGAAGATCGGCGCGCCGGCCGCCAGGGCAGCACGCGCGGCACTCACGAAATCGCCGGAGAATTCAAAATATTGCGCGGCGTCGACCGAACCCGCGGCATGGACCATGCGCACGGCGACATCGGCTTCGGCTTCGCTGAACCGGCTGAGATCGGCCTCGGCGCGGATGATCGCGAAGGACTGCTCGTAAATGGCATTCCCATCGCGGATATAGTCGTATTCGGTCATGTCTAGTCCACTTTAAGGGCCGCCGAAATCCGGTTCGCGCCAAGCCTCGCCAGGCAGTCGCGCGCGGTTTCGCCCGCTTCCTTAGCGCCTGCCACGAGGGACGCAAGCCTTTCCAGGGCAATTCCCAGGTCTTTTGCGGCAATGTAGTGGGCGGGCTTGGCGGAGGCGGCACCATTTACGACAAGGCCGTAGCCTGATGGCGCACCCACGAGTGTCAGGGGCGCGGTCGAGGGATGCGCGCAGCCCTTGGCACAGCCGGAGAGGTGGATGGCAAGGGAGCCGTCGAGCAAGACTGGAGCGTGTTGCAGCAGGGTCTCGGCGGCAGTTCGGGTGTCATAGTATGCAGATGCGCAGCCTGGCGTGCCGGAACAGAGAGCGATGTTGGCACGAGGGTCGTTGGAGGATGTCCAGAAGCCGTGGCGGCGGGCAGCAGCTTCGGCTTGAGAGGCTGAAGCCGGGGAAAGGCCGGTTAGGAAGAAGGCATGATGTGGCGAGAGTCGGACTTTGGAAATGCCAATTGTTTCAAGGATGTCGATGAAGGGGATGAGATCTCTGGCGTTTGCCTGACGGTACGGGAGGGCGATGCCGAGGATTTGGTTTCCTTCCCGCTCTGCACTCGAAATACCCCCCTCTGTCCTGCCGGACATCTCCCCCTCAAGGGGGGAGATCGACTCGCCGTGGTCACTCGCTCCAGACGCACCGCCGAGTGAAGGTGTATCCGATATTCTGCTTCCGACACGGGAGAGTCTGTCAATTGAGGTGGGGAGCATGCCCCATCCAATCTCCCCCCTTGAGGGGGAGATGTCCGGCAGGACAGAGGGGGGTGAGCCAAGATCGCGGACGCCGAGAAAAGACTCTGTGTCGCGATGAACTAAAATCTCAGCTGCGGCCGGCTCATAAAGGTCGCCAAGCCCCGTGAGATCAACATCCCTGCCCCGAGCGAGCGCCCCAATCTCAGCGATCGCCTCCAGCACCAGGATGACCGCGGCGACCGCCCCATCCGTGCTCAACGCTGCCACGGGCCGCGCCGTTCGACCGGTGCCACCGACAGCAAGCAGAAACCGGCTCTCGTCAATCGCCGTCAACCTCACATCCGCCGTCACATCACCGAGATGAAAGCGGCCGCCGCCATCCACCGTTACGGCGAGTTTCGGCGCCAGCACCAGCGGCGGCACATGGCCTTCAATCGCCTGACGAATCTGTGCCGCCAACGGCCGCGGATCGATCAACTCGTCGGGATCGACGCCGGCAAGCGGTGGCACCTCGACCATCACACCGCTGGCCGGGACGATGCCGGAGGCGAGTACGGCGCGTTCGAAGGGCTTTACCGTCTCAGGCCTGAGGCCCCTGATCTGCAGGCTTCCCCGGGCGGTGACTTCGAGAATGCCGTTGCCGAATTCGGCGGCAGCCGCTGATATCGCGCGAAGCTCGGTAGTGGTGATCAGGCATTCCAGTGGCCGCAGGCGGGCGAGCAGGCCATCTCCCGTCGGCATCGGCACGGACAGCGTCGGACAGGCGCCGCGCCGGAGATCGTCGCTCGCTATCGCCCGCTGTACTGTCGCCCGTTGTGTCATCCGCCTTCCGAGATTTCCGTCGGAACTAAACGCCTTTTGCTCCGACAGGGCAAGCAACCGCGCATTCCGCCAATTCAAGCCTCGTCGAAATCCGCGCCCTTGCGGAGCAGGTAGATATCCATGATCCAGCCCATCTCTTTGCGCGCCTTGGCGCGGCGTTCCGCAATCTCGGCGGATTTTTCGGCGAGCCTGCCTGAAATGGTGATCTCGTCCGGCGTGCCGAGATAGGCGCCCCAATAGATCACCGCATCGGGATCGTCGATATCGGAAAAGGCCTGCTGGCCGTCGAGCATCACCACCGACGTCTCGCTTTTCTCGGGAAAACTCTCCTTCAGCCGCCGGCCTGTGGTGATCTCCACCGCCTTGCCGACCAGATTGAGCGGGATGCGATGGGCAGCGCAGAGCGCCTGCAGGCTGGTGATGCCCGCGATGACTGAATAGTCGAAAGCGACCCGATCGCGCGCCTTGACCCGTTCGATGATGCGGATCGTCGAATCATAGAGCATCGGATCGCCCCAGACGAGGAAGGCGCCGGTCCGGTTGTCCGCGAGTTCGCCGCCGATCAGGCCCTCATAGATCCCGGCGATCGCCGCATGCCATTGATCGACGCCTTGATTGTAGGTCCTGTCGGCGGTCTTGCGCTCGGGAACGGCGAACTCCACCGTGCGGCTATTCGGATTGGTGACGAAGCGCGAAACGATTTCGCGCCTGACGTCCGCGAGTTCGGTCTTCCTGGCGCCCTTGGTCGGGATGAACAACACGTCGGCGCTGTTGAGCGCGTTGATCGCCTGGATCGTCATATGTTCGGGATTTCCGGCGCCGATGCCGACGATGAGGATATTGCGCATGGAATGGTTCCTGGTCCAGGGCGAACTTAGCTCGTTGCCTCGGCACCTTCCATGCCTCGCTGCGCCATATCGCGTCAAACAGAAACTGCCCGCCGATATCAGCCAAGGGCTTTTGATCGTTCAGGATTTGCTGTAGCACTTGCCTCATCGCAACCAGATGATCGAGTGCCATGCCGCGCCAATTCCGAGCCATCGCGTTCGCCGCCTCGACAGCCGACGAGGCGCAGATCGCGCTCGAGGAACTCTCGGCGCGTTATGGGAACGTTCCTCCCGAGGAGGCCGATGTCATTGTCGCGCTGGGCGGCGACGGCTTCGTGCTGCAGATGCTGCATTCGACAATGAATTCCGGCAAGCTCGTCTATGGCATGAACCGCGGGTCGGTCGGCTTTCTGATGAACGAATACTCCACCGAAAGCCTGCTCAAGCGTATCGAGCACGCGGTGGAAAACTCGATCCATCCATTGAAGATGGAAACCGAGGACGAAGACGGCAAAACCCGCGTCGAACTCGCCATCAATGAGGTCGCGCTCTTCCGCCAGTCCTACCAGACGGCCAAGCTCAGGGTGATGGTCGATGGCCGTCAACGACTCGCCGAACTGATCTGCGACGGCGTGCTGCTTTCAACGCCTGCCGGCTCCACCGCCTATAATTTCTCGGCGCATGGGCCGATCCTGCCGCTCGAAGCGCCGCTGATGGCGCTGACACCAATCTCCGCATTCCGGCCCCGGCGCTGGCGCGGGGCGCTGCTGCCCGAGCGCGTGCGTGTCGAGATAGAGGTGCTGGAGCCCAAGAAGCGGCCGGTGAACGCCGTCGCCGACAACAAGGAAGTCAAATCGGTCGTGCGGGTGAAGGTCGAGCAGGCGAAGGACCATACAGCGTGGCTGCTCTCCGATCCGGACCACTCCTGGTCGGACCGGATTCTGGCCGAGCAGTTTTTGGATTGAGGCCCACGATTCGGCCAGAGATGCCCCGTTAGTCACCTCATAACTCGCTCAAATCACGGGAAAAACACCGCGACGTGTTTGCTTCGACCGGCGCCTGATATATCAATACCTCTGACGTTCTAGATGCGACATGCCAATAGCTGATATATCAGCAACGGAGAAACCATTGGTCGAAACCACAGAATCCCACGCCAGGCTCGCGTATCTCCGGCTTGAAAGCTTGATTGTGACGCTGGTGCTGGCGCCAGGCTCGATGGTGACGGAGAAGCAGTTAATCACGCTCGCCGGCTTCGGTCGGACGCCGGTGCGCGAAGCTATCCAGAAGCTCGAATGGCAGGGGCTGATCGAGGTCAGGCCGCGCGCCGGCTTGCAGATCACGGCACTGAACCCGGCCTACCCCGCGATGATCCATGAAACGCGGCGCCAGTTGGAGCCCCTCGCCGCCCGGCTGGTGGCGGTCAATATCGGACCGGAGGCACGCGAGGCCCTGATTGCCTGCGCCAAATCGATGACCGAATGTTCGGTGACCGGCGACAAGGAAGGCTTCCTGACCGCCGACAAACAGTTCGACGAGATCCTCGAACAGGCCTGTCCCAATCCGTTCATCACCCAGGCGCTCTCGGCGCTGCAGACGCATTCGCGCCGCTACTGGTTTCACGCCGCCGATCAGGCAGCACTGGAGCGCTCGGTGGAGCTGCACGTAAAGGTCATCCGGGCGCTGCTGCAGGGCGATCCCTCGGTAGCCGAGGCGGCGATGGCCGCTCTTATCGAAGGTCTTTCGGAAGACGACTGAACGCGAGGCGAAAAAATACCCCGCCATGAAATTCATGACGGGGCTGGAGGTTTTGGGAGGAGAAGAAAAGTCAGTCGACGAAGGCGCGTTCGATGACGAATTCGCCGGGCTTGCTGTTGGCGCCCTCATTGAGGCCGGCGTCGATCAGGAGCTGCTTGGTTTCCTTGAGCATGGCCGCAGAGCCGCAGATCATGCCACGGTCGATTTCAGGATCGATCGGGGGCACACCGAGATCGGTGAAAAGCTTGCCGTTGCGCATCAGATCGGTGACCCGGCCCTGATGCGGATAGTTGGCGTCACGGGTAACTGTCGCATAGTGCTTGAGCTTGACGCCGGCGATCTCGGAGAGGAATTCGTGGTTGCGGATTTCCTCAACCAGATCGAAGCCGTATTTCAACTCGGAGACTTCGCGGCAGGTATGGACGAGGATGACTTCCTCGAACTTCTCATAGGTCTCGGGGTCGCGGATCAGGCTCGCGAACGGCGCGATGCCGGTGCCTGTCGAGAACATGTAGAGACGCTTGCCAGGCAGCAGTGCGTCATTGACCAGCGTACCGGTCGGCTTCTTGCGCATCAGAACAGTGTCGCCTATCTGCAGATTCTGCAGGTGGCTGGTCAGCGGGCCGTCCGGAACCTTGATCGAGAAGAATTCGAGCTCTTCATCCCAGGCGGGGCTGGCGACTGAGTATGCGCGATAGAGCGGCTTGCCGTCGATCATCAGGCCGATCATCGCGAATTCGCCCGAGCGGAAACGGAACTCGGCGGGGCGCGTCATCCGGAAGCGGAACAGGCGGTCCGTGTAATGGTGAACCTCGGTCACCGTCTCGGCATAGACGCCGGCGGGAATGGCAACGGGTTCGATCTCTGTCTTCAATGCGGGCGCGTTCATTCGGTCCTGTTCCTCAAGGCGGTCATTCAATCACGCTAGGCAGATATTACATTCCAGGCCGATATTGAAGGCATTGCATTCCAACGCGGAAATCCTTGGCGGAAAATGCTTTTTATTTTTGTCCGCACACAAATCAGCCAAGAACCACCATAGTCGATATGGCGGTTCTTGTCGATAAATTTGTTTGTGTACGAATGAATTTCCGCACGAGCGGCTGATTCAGGAAACCCGGCGCCAGCTATAGGATTTTGGATCTTCCGACTTGCGAGCGGTCGGCTGATAGTGATTGTCGATGCCGGGCAGGCGCCCCTCCTCGAGCCGCCGGATTGCGATCGGATTGGTCACTGCAAAGCTGTTGATACCGACGCGCAACATCAGCGGCAACGGATCGATCAGCACATCGCCAACCGCGCGGATTTCGCCCTCGAAGCCCAGCCGTTCGCGCAGCAACGAGGCGTGGCTGAAGGCACGACCGTCGTTGAAGGCCGGGAAGGACACGGCCACCAGCGCTATCTTGTCGAGATGGGGGGCAAGCGCTTTCACATTGTCCGCGGGCAGGATCAGCACGCCGAGGCCGGTCTCGCCGGCTTCGGCCTTTTCGAGAAAGCTCGCCAGCGGCAGGATCGGCTTCTCATTGCTGCCGGCCTTGGTGTCTTCGGTCTCGATCACCCAGGGGTCATCATTCTGAAAACCGGATTCGTTCCAGATCTTGGTCATATCGCTGCTCCTCAGGCGGCTTCGGCGGCAGCGCCGCCATAAAGAGCCGTCTTGAAGGGCTGCTGGCCGACCCGTCGATAGGCTTGAAGGAATGTCTCCTGTGGCGACAGGCGCAGGCCGAGATAGGTGTCGACCACCGTCTCGATCGCGTCGGTGACCTTTTCGGGCTCGAAACCACGGCCGATGATATCGCCGATCGAGGTCTCGTTGTCGGCAGAGCCGCCGAGCGTGATCTGATAGAGTTCGGCACCCTTCTTCTCGACGCCGAGCAAGCCGATATGGCCGACATGGTGATGGCCGCAGGCATTGATGCAGCCGGAGATCTTGATCTTGAGTTCGCCGATTTCGGCCTGACGCTCAGGCGAGCCGAAGCGCTCAGAGATTTCCTGTGCGACCGGGATCGAGCGGGCATTGGCCAGTGCGCAATAGTCCAAGCCGGGACAGGCGATAATGTCGGTGATCAGGTTAGAGTTGGCGGTCGCCAGGTTCGCCGGCTTCAGCGCGCGGTAAAGCGGCTCGAGATCGGCGAGTGCGACATGCGGGAAGATGATGTTCTGCTCGTGGCTGATGCGGATTTCGTCGAAGGCATATTCCTCGGCGAGGTCGGCGACCAGTTCCATCTGCTCATCGGTGGCGTCGCCCGGAATGCCGCCGATCGGCTTCAGCGAGATGGTCACCATGCCGTAGTCGGGATGCTTGTGCGGCTTGACGTTCTGGTCGACCCAGCAGGCGAAGTCGGGATCAGCCTTCTTCCAGCTTGCGAGATTGGCCCAGCCTTCGGCACGGGGCGCCAGTTCCGGCGGCGCGAAATAGCTCGTGATTGCCTGGATGTCGGCATCAGGCAGCTTGAGTTCGCCGTTCTTGAGTTCGTTGAATTCCGCCTCGATCTCCGCCGACAGCTTCTCGACGCCGGTCTCGTGGACCAGGATCTTGATGCGGGCCTTGTACTTGTTGTCGCGGCGGCCGTAGAGATTGTACACGCGCATGATAGCGGTCGTGTAGGACAGCAGGTCTTCCTCGGGGAGGAATTCGCGGATTCGCTTGCCGATCATCGGCGTACGGCCCTGCCCGCCCCCGACATAGACGTCGAAGCCGAGTTCGCCCTTTTCGTTCTTCTTCAGATGCAGGCCGATGTCGTGGACCTGGATCGCTGCTCGGTCGTCCTTGGCGCCGGTGACGGCGATCTTGAACTTGCGCGGCAGGAAGGTGAATTCCGGATGCACCGACGACCACTGACGCAGGATCTCGGCATAGGGCCTGGGATCGGCGGCCTCGTCAGCCGCGGCACCGGCGAAATGGTCGGCCGTGACGTTGCGGATGCAGTTGCCCGAGGTCTGGATCGCATGCATCTCGACGCTTGCGAGATCGGCCAGAATATCGGGCGTATCGGCAAGCTTCGGCCAATTGTACTGGATGTTCTGGCGGGTGGTGAAATGGCCATAGCCGCGGTCATATTTGCGGGCAATGTGGGCCAGCATACGCATCTGCTTCGAATTCAGCGTGCCATAGGGAATGGCGACGCGCAGCATATAGGCGTGCAGCTGGAGATAGACGCCGTTCATCAGGCGCAGTGGCCGGAACGCATCCTCGGCGAGATCGCCCGTGAGGCGGCGCTCGACCTGGTCGCGAAACTGCGCGACGCGGTCGTTGACGAAGGTATGGTCGAATTCATCGTAACGGTACATTTCTACTCAATCCCTTGGGTATCACCCGTGCGGCGTCCCGCAAATCCGGTCAGATCATGTATTCGATGGTTGGGCCTTCGGCGCGGATGCGCTCGCGAAGACGAAGCGGCCTGATCTGGCCCTCGATCTCCTCCACCTCGACAAGATTGACGTCCAGAACCTCATTGTTGGCATAGGCCTTCTTGCCGATCGCTTCAAGACGTTCGGCGTCTTCCTTGCTATGCGCGACCTCGGAACGGCCGATCCATTCGTTCCAGTTGCCGGATTTGTCGTACCATACGGCAATGCCGTCGGTCAGCCGGTTGGCGGTCAGAACTTGCGACGTAATCATTTCATGCTCCAGTGGTCTCGGCGAGCGCGGGCTTGAAGGCCGCTAGCGGCTCGGAATGCGAAAAATTGGCGCCGGCGACCGCGTCGCCGATGATGACCATCACAGGGCCACCCAGATCGCCGCGCGCTTCAAGGCCCGGCAGTTCGCGGAGCACGCCATGCAGCATGCGCTTGTCGCGGCGGCTGGCGTTCTCGATCACGGCGACGGTGGTCTCGGGCGCAAGGCCCGCTTGCATCAGGCGCTCGGCGACCGAGGCGGCAACAGTCTTGCCCATATAGACGGCAATCGTAGCACCCGAGATCGCGAGGCTTGCCCAGTCCGGCAGGACATCGCCAGTCAGGTCGTGGCCGGTGGTGAAGATCAGCGACGAGGCGACGCCGCGCAACGTCAGCGGCAGCTCGAAATCGGCCGCAGCCGCGAAGGCGGAGGTGATGCCCGGTACGATCTCGTAGCTGATCGCGGCATTGCGGAGCGCCTGCATTTCCTCTGCCGCGCGACCATAAACCAGGGGATCGCCAGATTTGAGGCGGACAACGCGTTTTCCGGCTTGGCCGAGCTCGACCAGCAGATCGTTGATCTCGCCCTGTGATTTAGAATGGCAGCCCTTGCGCTTGCCGACCGGAATGCGCTCGGCATCGCGGCGGCCCATGGCGACCACCTCTTCGGGAACCAGCGCGTCATAGACGATCGCATCGGCTTCCATCATGGCGCGCTGGGCACGCAACGTCAGCAGGTCCTCGGAGCCCGGGCCAGCGCCGACCAGCCAGACATGGCCATCGACCTTGTCCATCGAGTTCAGGAGTTTCACCGCCTCGCGGTCGGCGTCGGCCTCGTAGCCGTTGTTCACCGCATCAGCCACGGCGCCCGAGAAGAACCTGCGCCAGAAAACGCGGCGGGTCACGCCACGCGGCACCAGGCGTTCTGCGGCGTCGCGATACTGGATGGCAAGTCGAGCAAGGCTGCCGAGCGATGGCGAAAGCGTCTGGTCGATCTGCGCGCGGATTATCTGCGCCAGCACGGGTCCTGCGCCCTCGGTGCCGATCGCGACCGCAACCGGCGCACGATTGACGATCGCCGGCGTGTAGAAATCGCAGTGTTCGGGCTGATCAACAGCGTTGGCCGGAATTCTGCGTTCGCGGGCGGCATCGACGATGGCGCGGTCCTCCGCGGCATCGCCAGTTGCGGCGAAGACGAGCGTCATCCCTTCCAGCATATCGCCACGGAACGGCCGGGCGACGTGCTTCACATCCTTCTGGATTATCAGAGCCATCAGCGATGCGACAGGCGCCTCGGCGATAAGAACGATATCGGCGCGGGTGTTGAGCAGCAGCCGCACCTTGGCGAGCGCTTCCTCGCCATTGCCCACGACGGCCACGCCCTTTCCCTCGACGCGGAAAAAGGCCGGAAAGACGCTCATCTGGTCATTCGGCTCGGACATGACGCAAATCCTGATTATCGATAATGCCCTTTTGCCAGACCGGGCGCCAGAAATGAAGCAACATGAATCTTGGCTTCCCGACCCAAGTGTATTCTTTTGCTAGAGATTTCGCCAATGCGAGCATTCTGTTTTGCCGCTGGGCTGATATCAGCCAAAGATTGAAAAATCGCGACATTGCGTTATGTTGGAGAGAGCGAGGTATCGATATGGTGAACAAGCCAAAGGCCGCAGATGTGGCACCTGATCATGAAGAGAACTATGATGAGTGGTTCCGGCGGCAGGTGAAGGAAGCGCTTGTCGAAGCGGACGACCCTAACACCGTGTGGGTTCCGCACGAAGAAGTTATGCGAGACTGGGACGAACAGCGCGCGGAACTGCTAGCGATGATCAAGGCAAAGCAATAGCCGATGGAGCTTGTGTGGCTGCCGAGAGCCCGCTACGAACGCCGGTCCCAAATCGCCTATATTGCCTCACACGATCCTCAAGCGGCATTGGACGTGGGCGTCCGGCTTCGAAACAGCATCGAGATTTTGGCTGATTTTCCGCGAGCAGGTCGTCCGGGCAGGATGATCGGCACGCACGAACTGGTCATCACTAAGACACCTTTCATCGCCATCTACCGGATCGATGATGGTCGAGGTGAAATCCACATCCTGCGCATCCTCCACGCCAAGCAGAAATGGTCGCCGGAATAATCTGTGCGTGTTGCGGCGCAGCGCTTTCCAACCGTCACGAACTGCCGCTAATGTCCGGAAACACTGTCCGGAGCAACCATGTATTTCAACCACGCCTCTTCCAACCTTCTCTCCCGCCTCTTATCCGTAATGGAAAACGAGATCATTCCGCTGACCACGCGGGGCGTGGCGGCTGGCAACAAGGTGTTCGGCGCCGCACTGCTGCGCAAATCCGACCTCTCGTTGGTCCTCGCCGAGACCAACAACGAGACGGAAAACCCGCTCTGGCATGGCGAGGTGCACACGCTCAAGCGCTTCTACGAGATGGGCGAGCGGCCCGACACGAAGGACCTGATCTTCCTGTCGACCCACGAACCCTGCACGATGTGCATGTCGGCGATCACCTGGGCCGGGTTCGACAATTTCTTCTATTTCTTCAGCCATGAAGACAGCCGCGATGCGTTCGCCATCCCGCACGATCTCAAGATCCTGAAGGAGGTCTTCGGGCTGGAGCCCGGCGGCTATCGCCGCAAGAATGCCTTCTGGAACTCGGTCTGGATGACGGACATGCTGGCTGATATCGACGCCGACCACCGGGCTGAATATGCGATCCGCATCGACGCCATCAAGGCGAGCTACGACGAACTCTCGGAGACCTACCAGGCCTCCAAATCCGACAATGCCATTCCGTTGAACTGATCATGAAACCCGCGAAGAATATCGATCGCCTGCTCGAAATCATGGCCGCGCTGCGTACACCGGTGACCGGCTGCCCATGGGATCTCGAGCAGAATTTCGAGACCATCAAGCCCTATACGCTGGAGGAGGCCTATGAGGTGGCCGACGCCATCGAGCGCGGCGACCTCGATGACCTGCGTGATGAACTCGGCGATCTTCTGCTGCAGGTCGTCTTCCACGCCCGGATGGCGGAGGAACAGGGCGAGTTCGGCTTCGGCGAGGTGGTCGAGGCGATCACGACGAAGATGATCCGACGCCATCCGCATGTCTTCGCAGTGTCCGATGCCGACGATCCGGTAAAGGTCAAGAAGCAATGGGACGAGATCAAAACAGAGGAAAAACGCGAACGTGCCGAGCGGCGCGTCAGGCGCGGCATATCAGAGGATTTCAAAGCCGGCCATCTCGGGTCCGTGCCGCGTGCCTTGCCCGCGCTGATCGAGGCGCTGAAGCTACAGCAACAGGCTGCGAAGGTCGGCTTCGACTGGTCGGAGCCGGAACCGATCCTCGACAAGATCGAGGAAGAGATCGGCGAGTTCCGTGCCGCGCTGAAGAGCGGCGACAAGGCCAAGATCGCCGACGAACTGGGCGATCTCATTTTCGCGGCGGTGAATATCGGACGGCATGTCGGCGTCGAGCCTGAGATGGCGGTGCGCGGTACGAATACAAAGTTCCGGCGGCGTTTTGCCCATATCGAACAATCGCTTGCTGCCAATGGTGAGAGCCTTGACGAGGCGACATTGGAGCGGATGGAAGAACTGTGGCAGCAGGCCAAGGGACGATAGTTTCGCCGTCAGCTCCCGACCACCCGGTTTCGTCCCTCCGCCTTGGCCCGGTAGAGCCTGCGGTCGGCAGCTGAAATCAGTTCGAGCAGGCTTCTTCCATCTTTCGGAGCAGCGGAAACGCCGATGCTGACGGTAACCACGCGCTCGCCGCCAGCCTTCACGTTTTTCTCGATCTCGGACCTGATCCGCTCTGCGGTATCAACCGCCAGGCGGTGACCCATGTCCTGCGCGAGGATGACGAACTCCTCGCCGCCGAACCGGTAGACCATGTCGATCTTGCGGACCGCGCCGGTCAGCACACCTGCGAGGCGCTTCAGCACCTCATCACCCTCGAGATGCCCGTATTTGTCGTTCACCTCTTTGAAGTGGTCGGCATCGACAATCATGATGCTGATCGCCCGCCCGTTCCGCACCGCCTCGCGGATGGTTTCGGGGCCCTCAAACTCCAGCCGCCCACGATCGTGGACGCCGGTCAGGCCATCCCTGCCGGTGCGCGCAAGGAGATCCTGATAGCGCTCGCGATAGGTCAGGTCGTTGAAAACATCGGAGATGCCCTTGACCGGGCTCGCCGCGCCGTCCGACTTGAACAACGAGAGATAGATGCCCGTCAGCGCGACGAACAACAGGTTCATCGCCATCTTCGCGGCGAGCCCGCCCCAGAACACGCTCGCCGGAGCGCCCGTCAGCAGGTTGAGCACACCGTAGAAGCCGAGCTGATCGAAAGCCAGCGTCAGCATTCCAGCGACAAAGAAGCGCGGCAGCATCCGGCGGCCCATGATCGAGCCAAGACGTTCATAAATCAGAATGATGCCGATGGAATCGAGATAAAGCAGGCTGGTGCCCCATACCATCAGAATGCCGAGATCGCGCAGAAACGGCTCATCCGACGGCATGCCACCCGGCGTCATCGCACCTCCATGCAAAGCCAGGATCTGCCCGAGAACGAAGCTCAGCAGATTGCCGACCAGCAGGCCGTAGATCAGTTGCCGGACGGTGGCGGCATCCTCTTTGATGTAAAGCAGTAGCACC
The DNA here is from genome assembly GCF_964254105.1 of Rhizobium sp. LjRoot254. Classification (NCBI taxonomy): domain Bacteria; kingdom Pseudomonadati; phylum Pseudomonadota; class Alphaproteobacteria; order Hyphomicrobiales; family Rhizobiaceae; genus Rhizobium; species Rhizobium sp. LjRoot254. The sequence continues at coordinate 2,283,556 of NZ_CAXUSM020000001.1, forward strand.
ATCAGCAGCTTGCCGGCGAAAAATACCGCCGAGCCCGGTGAAATCGTCGCCATCGGCACCTGCACATAGAAGGTGGCGGCCAGATAGGTTTCGAGAAAGTGCATCGTGGCGAGCACAGTGATGAACACACCGATGCCGATGCGATGCCGCCAATGCAGCAGCGTGATCAGCACCAGAAAATAGACAACGGCTTCGAGCGCCAGTACGATCACGTTATGAAGCTGCATTCCGCTTGCGCCTTGGGGCCAATCAAAGAAGATAACAGATATGCGTCCTCGCTTGCGCGGCGCTGCCGATGATTCCATTTAGCCGCTATCAGCCCGGCTGAACAGCCGAGCATATCCGCCACGGGCGCATAGCGCGAAAATAAATGGATCAGTCTTCCCACGGGGCGGATGCGCCGTTGGGCGTACCGATGCCGAGACGGCGCTCCATCTCGATAGCTTCGGATTCCGACAGCCGGACGTCGAGACTGACCGAACCGTCCTCGCGGTCCTCCCGGCCATCGACAATGGCATGCTCGTAGAACCAGGACAGCATCGAGAGCTTGTCGACCGGCACAACCACCGTGGCGACAATCATGACGCCCGAGAGCTTTTCGCCGACAATGTCAAGCAAGCGACCGACGCCTTCGCCTGTGATCGCCGAGACGGCAATCGTATTACTGGCGCTGGACGCCTTCTGAAGAAGCGCCTCGCGGGCTTCGGGCTCGACGAGGTCGATCTTGTTCCAGACTTCGATGATGCGCTTATCCTGCTCGCTCTCCTCGATGCCGAGATCGGTGAGGATACGCAGCACATCAGCCGCCTGCGCGGCATTGTCGGGATCCGACATGTCCCTGATATGGAGGATAAGATCGGCCTCGAGCACTTCTTCCAGCGTGGCGCGGAACGCGGCGACCAGATGCGTCGGCAGGTCTGAGATGAAGCCGACGGTATCGGACATGATCACCATGCGACCGTGCGGCAGCTTGATGCGGCGCAGAGTCGGATCGAGCGTTGCGAACAGCATGTTCTCGGCCAGCACGCCGGCACCGGTCATCCGGTTGAAAAGCGTGGATTTTCCGGCATTGGTGTAACCGGCCAGCGCGACGATCGGATGCGGTACCTTGCGGCGCTTGGCGCGATGGAGTTGGCGCGTGCGGCGCACATGCTCCAGTTCGCGCTCGAGCTTGATGATCTTGTCCTGAAGCTGGCGGCGGTCGGCTTCGATCTGGGTTTCGCCGGGACCGCCGAGGAAGCCGGCACCGCCACGCTGGCGCTCAAGGTGGGTCCAGCTGCGGACCAGACGGCCCTTCTGATAGTTGAGATGCGCAAGCTCGACCTGCAGCGAACCTTCCTTGGTCGAGGCGCGGCGGCCGAAGATTTCCAGGATCAGGCCGGTGCGGTCGATGACCTTCGCGTTCCACGCCTTTTCGAGATTGCGCTGCTGGACCGGTGTCAAGGGATGATCGACAATGACCAGACCGGCATCGCCTTCGATGAGCTTTTCCTTGATTTCCTCGATCTTGCCGGAGCCGATCAGGGTCGCCGGCCTGGGCTGCGACACCTGGACGATCTCGCCCGCGGTGATCTCCAGATCGATGGCATGCGCGAGGCCAACCGCCTCTTCAAGCCGGCCTTCGCTGGTACGCCCGTTGCCGGTTTCCTGTCCTGATTTGAGGACCGGCACGACGACGATGGCGCGCATCTCGTCGCGCGGACGGTCAGCCTCGGGTACGAGCGAATCGTGGGAAATGTCGCGTTCGTTGATTGTCATTGCTCCAAACGATGACGGGCGGCCGCTGCCACCCGATCGCTTCTTTCAGATTTCAGTGTTCGCGAGGAACCCGGCCCGTGGCCGTTTGTTCCGCTCAGCCGACACTTTCCTCGCCTTCGAACATCTGCACCGGCGAGCCGGGCATGATGGTCGAGATCGCATGCTTATAGACGAGTTGGGAATGCCCGTCACGGCGCAAAAGCACACAGAAATTGTCGAATGATGTGACGACGCCGGTCAGCTTGACGCCGTTGATGAGAAAGATCGTGAGAGAAATCTTCTGCTTGCGAACAGTATTGAGAAATAGATCCTGCAAATTCTGAGAACGTTCAGCCATGTGCCCCGCCGCGTCTTTCGTTATTGCCGGCGCATTTTGCCGGATTATTGTTACTGCCTCCCGAGCGCCCGATGCCTCGTCGGACGACCCCGTGGAATTGCTACCAAATAGATGTCTTTTCCGCAATGTCGAAAAAGGCTTCCCGGATTTTTTGGCTTACACTGCCGGGATGGCCGTTGGCAATCGGCTTGCCATCGATTTCGACGACCGGAAAACATATGCTGGTTGCGGCTGTTATGAATACTTCACGAGACGCGAGCATTTTCTCGGTGGAGAACGCCTCTTCCCGGATCTTGATGCCAAGGTTGCCGGCCACGTCCATCAGCGTCGTGCGGGTGATGCCGCGCAGGATGCCATGCTCGGCCGGACGCGTCAGCAAGGTGCCATCCTCGTCAACCATCCAGACATTGGTCGCCGCGCCCTCCTTCACCGTGCCGTCAGCATCGACATAAATCGCTTCCTGCGCACCCGCCTCCTTGGCCTGCTGGCGCACCAGCGCGTTGGAAAGCAGGCCCACCGTCTTGATATCGACCCGGTCCCAACGGTTCTCCGGCACCGTTATCGCTTTGATGCCATTGGCATTCTTTGCGGCAATGATGGCCGGATTGGTGCTTTTCGCCGTCACCACGATGGATGGCTTCGTGTCGGGATGCGGGAAGACGTGGTCGCGTTTCGCAACACCGCGCGTGACCTGCATATAGAAGAGGCCGTTCTTCACGCGATTGCGCTTCAGCACCTCGCGGATCACGCGGACCAGCGCCGCGCGGTGCATCGGCCAGGCGATACGGAGTTCGGAGAGCGAGCGTCCGAGCCGGTCGAGATGACGCGTCATGTCGACGATCATGCCATGCCGGACCTCGCAGACCTCATAGACGCCGTCGGCGAATTGGTAGCCGCGATCCTCGATATGCACCTTCGCATCCGCGTGTCTGACATAGCGGCCGTTCACATAGGCAATTCTGGTCATGCTGAAATCCCGAAAATCAAACGCCGAGGGTCTTGAGCTTGCGGTGAAGCGCCGAGCGTTCCATGCCGACGAACTCCGCGGTGCGCGAGATATTGCCGCCGAAACGGTTGATCTGGGCGATGAGATAATCGCGCTCGAACATTTCGCGCGCCTCGCGCAACGGCAGCGTCATGATGTGCTGGTCTCCGGTCGAGGAGACCTTGGGCATGGTGTCGAGCACGTCGGCCGGCAGCATGTCGGCGTTGATGGCGCTGTCCGGACCATCGGACTGGGCGAGGATCAGCAGGCGTTCGATATTGTTGCGCAGCTGGCGCAGATTGCCCGGCCAGTCATGCGCCTGCAGGATCGCCAGCGCATCGTCGCCAATCTTGCGCGGCTTTATGCCGGCATGGTCGCAGATCTGGCGCATGAAGATATCGACCAGGAAAGGAATGTCCTCGCGGCGATCCGACAGCGGCGGCACCTTGACCGGCACGACCGAGAGGCGGTGATAGAGATCCTCGCGGAACCGGCTCTCAACGATCATCTTCTCGAGATTATACGCGGTCGAGGAGATGATGCGGACATCGACCTTGACGCGCTTGGAGCCGCCAACCCGTTCGAACTGCTGCTCGACGAGCACGCGCAGGATCTTGTTCTGGGTCTCGCGCGGCATTTCGCCGATCTCGTCGAGATAGAGGATGCCGCGATGGGCTTCTTCGAGCGCGCCTGTCTTGCGCGGCTGGCCGGGCGTACCCTCGGTGCCGAAGAGCGCGATCTCCATGCGCTCCGGCGTGATGGTGGCGGCATTGAGCGCCACGAACGGCCCTTCGGCGCGCGCCGACTTGCGATGAATGAGGCGCGCGACCAGTTCCTTGCCCGCCCCTGACGGACCGAAGATCATCACGCGGCTGTTGGTCGGCGCCACCTTGTCGATCGTCTGGCGCAACTGCGAGACCGCCACCGACGTACCGATCAGCTCGGCGGTATCGCCGGTGCGGCGCTTGAGGTCGCGGACCTCGCGCTTGAGGCTGGAATTTTCCAGCGCACGCTCGGCGATCAGGATCAACCGGTCGGCCTTGAACGGCTTCTCGATGAAATCGAACGCACCACGCCGGATGGCGTTGACCGCCATTTCAATGTTGCCGTGGCCGGAGATCATCACGACAGGCAGTTCCGGATGGCGGTTCTTGATTTCGTCCAGCAGGCCCAAGCCGTCCAGCCGGCTGCCCTGCATCCAGACATCAAGGAAGACCAACCGTGGCACGCGATCGGAAATCGCGGCAAGCGCGCTGTCGCTGTCATGCGCCGTGCGGGTCTCATGACCCTCGTCGGAAAGGATCCCCGAGACGATCTCGCGGATATCAACTTCGTCATCGACTACCAAAATATCAGACGCCATGTGCCTCTACCTTCAGATTCTCGACCCCGGCGTTCTCCCCTCTTCGTGGCAGGATGACGCGGATCATAGCTCCATTTCCATTATCGAAATCGGCTGGCGCATCGTGCAGCTCCAACTGCCCGCCATGCTCCTCGATGATCTTCTTGACGATAGGAAGGCCAAGACCTGTGCCCTTCTCCCGCATCGTCATGTAGGGTTCGAGAATCCGGTGACGGTTCTCGTGCGGCAACCCCTTGCCGTTGTCGATGACATCGACGATCACCCGATCGGCGGCATCATCGACTTGAGCCCGGATCATGATCTTGTGCTCGTCGCGGCGTTCGTCGGAGGGAATCGCTTCAATGGCTTCCTCGGCATTCTTCACCAGGTTCGAGAAGGCCTGGCCGAGCATGCGGGCATCGAATGCCCCGACGATAGGCTCGTCACCCCATTCCTTGATGAAACGGACATGGCTGTTGCCCATCTCGCGCAGGAAGACCGTGTCCTTCAGGATATTCCGGAGATCGGCCTGCTCCATCGAGGGCTTGGGCATGCGCGCGAAGGATGAGAATTCATCGACCATGCGGCCGATATCCTCGACCTGGCGGACGATCGTGTCGGTGCACTGGTCGAAGACGGCCCGGTCATCAGCGTTGATCTGCTTGCCGTAGCGGCGCTTGAGGCGCTCGGCGGAGAGCGTGATCGGGGTCAGCGGATTCTTGATCTCATGGGCAATGCGGCGGGCGACGTCGGCCCAGGCGGTCGAGCGCTGGGCGATGACGAGATCGGTGACGTCATCGAGCGTGATGACGAAGGACTCGTGGCCGGCATGCGATTCCTCGCGCGTGACCTGCACGCTCAGCGTCCGCTCCTTGCCGCCGTGAACGATGCCGATCTGCTTGCGAAAATCATTACGGTAACGTGAGGTGGCTTCCGTAAGGACATCGTCAATATCAGGTGCGACATCGATAAGCTTTTTGCCGGTTAGATCCTCGGGCACAATCCCGAGCAGAAGCTCGGTCGAGGGATTGGCAATATTGATCGTGCGGTCTTCGTCGACGCCGATAACGGCAGCCGTAACGCCCGACAGCACCGCCTCGATGAAGCGACGGCGATCGTCCACCTCGTCCTTGGCCACAAGGATTTCATCGCGCTGGGTGCGGATCTCCGAAATCATCTTGTTGAAGGTGCGCGACAGCGAGCCGACGTCGCCATCCACCACGCGGACCGGTACGATGACATTGAGATTGCCGCCGGCAACATTATCCGCCGCGTTGATCAGCAGCCGGATCGGCCGAACGATGCGATCGGCGACGGCGATGGCGGCCCAGATCGCGGCGAGCAGCACGATCAGTGTAAAGCCGAGATAGGTGATGGCATAGGCGAGCTGGGTCGTGGCCCGCCCCTCTTCCATCGCCTTGTATTCGGCCGCGTTGTTTTCCATCAGATGCAGCGCCGACATGACCTGCGGATCGACGGCGCGGATCGTGTAGAGGAAGCCATCGATTTCACTGAGACTGATGATCGCGCCGACCAGATTGGTACTGCCGGGTGGAATGAGCGTCGGCCGGCCGGAGACTGCGGCTTTCAGCGCATCGGCCGGCACATCCGGAAGAGGCGCCTCGGTGGCGATATCGGCCTTGATCTGGACGACCCCCTCGCTGTTGACGATGAAGGCGCCGAGCATACCCCTGCCCTTGGCCTGCCGTGTCATCAGATCCACGAACCCCGTAGGATCGAGCGCATAGACCTGGCGGTTGCGGTCAAGATCGTTGGCCATGGAAATCGTCTGGCCCTGGAGATAGCTGGCATTCTCCTTGACATAGGCCTGGGCGACGCTGATCGAGGAGTTGACGATTTGCCGCGTCTGCTGGCCGAACCAACGGTCCAACCCGGCATTCAGCGTGATCGAGGCGATGACCGCGACGAGGATCGCCGGCGCGATGGCGACGATCGAGAACAACGAAACGATGCGGATGTGAAGGCGGGCCGCGGCGCGGCCACGGGTGCGGGCCTTGATCAACCGGTAGATTTCATAGCCGACCAGCGCCAGGAGCGCGATCACGAACAGCGCGTTGACGACCACCGAGGCGACGACCACATGATCGACGGGTTCGATCGGCGTGAACCCGAGCAGGATGACCAACGTGGTGATGGCAGCCACCAGCGCGCCGCCTGCCACGGCAATGCCCGTGGTCGTGGAAATGCCGCGCCGGTCGAAATTCCGGCCGCCTCTCTCCTCCTGCGCTTCGGTCATACGTCGTCCGTTCGTTTCGCGGTTGCGTGCGGCATCAGCGTCCCAGTCTCGTAGTCGAAACGAAGGCACCCGCGCAGACGCGCTGGATATGGCCAAGGGAATCGGCCGCCTTCAAGCAAACAATGCGTTGCTTTAGAGCAACGCATTGTGGCGAAAATGCAACGGACCTTGCCTTGATGTCAAGCCATGCGGGAAGAGCGATACACAGTAACGCCGAGTTCGCGGATCTTCTTGCGCAGCGTATTGCGGTTGAGACCAAGCAGATCCGCCGCCTTGATCTGGTTGCCGCGCGTGGCGGTGAGTGCGGCCAGGATCAACGGATATTCCATCTCGGCGAGAACCCGGTCATAGAGACCCGCTGGCGGCAAATTGTCGCCGAATTCAGCGAAATAGCTGCGCATATTCTCTTCCACCGCTTGCGCGATGGAAACCGGACCGGAGCGCATGCCGGGCTTCTCTGCCGGGCTGGCCGCGATATCAGGCTTCAGTTCGGATTCGGCGATCTCGCGGGTGATCACGTCCTGCGGATAGAGTGCTGTCAGGCGTCGAACGAAATTTTCCAGTTCGCGCACATTGCCCGGCCAGAGATAGGCCTTCATCACGTCGAGCGCCTCGTTGTCGAAGCGCTTCGGCGCCATGCCCTCTTTCTCGGTCATCGCCACGAAATGGCGGACGAGATCGGTGATATCCTCGGTGCGTTCGCGCAGCGGCGGCAGGCGGAGCGGCACGACGTTGAGGCGGTAATAGAGATCCTCGCGAAACAGGCCCTGGTTGATCGCCTGTTTGAGATCCTTGTTGGTGGCTGCCACGATGCGGACATCGGTGCGGATCGGCGTGCGTCCGCCGACAGTGGTGTATTCGCCCTGCTGGAGCACGCGGAGAAGGCGAGTCTGCGCCTCCATCGGCATGTCGCCGATCTCGTCGAGGAACAGCGTGCCGCCCTCGGCCTGTTCGAAGCGGCCAGTCGAGCGGGCTTGGGCACCGGTGAACGCACCCTTCTCATGGCCGAAGAGTTCGGATTCGATCAGGTCGCGCGGGATGGCCGCCATGTTGATCGCCACGAAGGGACCATTACGGCGCTTGCCGTAATCATGCAGGGCGCGGGCCACCAGCTCCTTGCCGGTGCCGGATTCGCCGGTAATCATCAGCGTCAGGTCCGTCTGCATCAGGCGGGCCAGAACGCGGTAGATTTCCTGCATCGCCGCCGAACGGCCAACCAGCGGCATGCCGTCCTGCATGTCGTCTTCCTGGCGCGGGGGCTTGCGCTTGGGCTCCGCGAGCGCGCGTCCGACAATGCCGATCAGTTCGGTCAGGTCGAAGGGCTTGGGGAGATAGTCGTAAGCGCCCTTCTCCGAAGCCTTGATCGCCGTCATGAAAGTGTTCTGGGCGCTCATGACCAGCACGGGCAGGTCCGGCCTCAGCTTCTTGACGCGTGGCAGCAGGTCGAAGGCGTTCTCATCGGGCATCACCACGTCGGTGATCACCAGATCGCCTTCGCCGGCCGATATCCAGCGCCAGAGCGTGGCTGCATTCGACGTGATCCGCACATCGTAACCGGCACGGGAAAGCGCCTGGTTGAGCACGGTCCGGATGGCAGCGTCATCATCCGCAACGAGAATGGTGGCAGCAGTCATCTAAGGTTCCTAATCAAAATGGTGGTCCTCGCCCTGCCCGTTGGGAGAGACGGGCATCAGGACGCGGAAGATTGTCTTGTTGTTCTGGCGGTCGCATTCGACGATGCCGCCGTGCCCGCCGATGATCTTGGCGACGAGCGCCAGACCGAGGCCGGAGCCGTTGGTCTTGGTGGTCACGAACGGGTCGAAGAGATGCGGCACCAGGTCGTCGGGCACGCCCGGGCCGTTGTCGATGACGCAGAACTCCAGCGGCAGCGAGATTTTCTCTCGCGATCCCGCGACCGAAATGCGGATGCCCGGACGGTAGGCGGTGGTCAGGATGATCTCGGCATCGCCCCGATCGGCGACTGCTTCCGAAGCATTCTTGATCAGGTTGAGGAAGACCTGGATAAGCTGATCCCGGTTCGCATGCACGGCCGGCAGCGAGGGGTCGTAGTTCTCTGATATCCTGATGTTCCGGGCAAAACCGGCCTTGGCAATCGCCTTCACATGATCGAGAACCGAATGGATGTTGATCGGCGCGCGATCCACGGGCCGCTCGTCGGAGAACACCTCCATGCGATCGACCAGAGAGACGATGCGATCGGTCTCCTCGCAGATCAGCTGGGTGAGTGCGCGGTCCTCGTCGTTGACGGATGTTTCGAGAAGCTGCGCCGCACCCCTTATGCCGGAAAGCGGGTTCTTGATCTCATGCGCCAGCATCGAGGCCAGGCCCGTCACAGAACGCGCCGCCGCGCGATGGGTGAGCTGCCGATCGATCTTGTCGGCCATCGAGCGTTCCTGGAACACCACGACCACCGAGCCCGGATCGGTCAGCACCGGCGCGACATAGATATCCACCAGCTTGTCCGCACCAAGCCGTGGCGAGGACAGGTCCACCCGGTATTCGTTGACCGGCGCGCGGCGCTCGCGGACCTGGTCGATCAGCGTCAGCATCGGGCTTCCGAACGGAATGTAGGCATAGATCGTGTGGCGCGCGAGATAGGCGGCGCTGGCACCGAAGAACGATTCGGCCTCCCAGTTGGCAAATGCGATATAGCCGTCCTCATCGACAAGGATCACGGCGTTCTGGATGGCGTTGAGCACCGAATTGGCAAGTTCGGCGTTCGCAGCCTTCGGCTTCTTTCGACCCTGATCGTCGTTCATGCCGCCTCGCTCAGGGCGGGTGCCGCCGCTTCGAGAATGAGGCGCCTGACAGACGCGACGACGAATTCCGGATCGCGCGAGGTCAGGACCTCGGACTTGGTGCCCGATGCGACAACGCCCGCATGGCGCTCCAGATACCACCCGACGTGCTTTCGCGCATGGCGCAGACCACCCTCGGGGCCGTAGAAATCAAGCGTCATGCGATAGTGCCGCTCGAAGAAATCGGCGATTTCACTACGTTCCGGTGCTTCGCGCATGCCGGCGAGCACGCCCGGATGCCATGGCCGCCCCTGGGCACCGCGTCCGATCATCACCGCGTCGGCGCCAGACCGGCGCAGGATATCGGCGATATCGGCGGGCGTCTCGACGTCGCCATTGGCGACGAGCGGCACCTTGATCGCGGCGCGTACCTCGGCGATACGGTCCCAGTCCGCCCTGCCCTCGTAGAACTGCATGCGCGTGCGGCCATGGATGGTGATCATCTGGGCGCCGAGCGCCTCGGCCTCACGGGCCAATATCGGGGCGTTGATGGAATTCTCGTCCCAGCCGAGCCGCATCTTGACTGTGACCGGCACCTTGACCGCCGCGACGGTGGCCGCAATCAGCGACAGCGCAAGTTCCGGCTCCCGCATCAGCGCCGAGCCGGACAGGCCACCAGTCACCTTCTTGGCCGGACATCCCATATTGATATCGATGATCGACGCACCATTGGCTTCGGCGATGCGCGCGCCTTCCGCAAGATAATGCGGGTCGCGGCCGGCAAGCTGGACGACATGCGGCTCGATGCCGGAATTCTTGAGGCGCGACCAGGATTCGGCGGTGTTGCCGACCAATTCGCGGCTCGCCACCATCTCGGTAACGACATAGCCCGCGCCGCTTTCCCAGGCGAGTTGGCGGAACGGCAGGTCGGTGACGCCGGACATCGGCGCGAGCGCGACGCGGTTGCGAATTTCCAGCGGGCCGACGTGAAAGGCGTTTCGCAGGGAGGGTATGTTGGACTGCATATCTTTCAGGCACTCAATAATCGTGCATTATTTTTAGACATATCCGTTGGCGTTGCCAAGTGGATTCGGTGGCCGGCCCAAAAAACAAGCTGACATCCACTGGCCTTTGCCTTTTAGAGCATGTTGCAGCTATTTGGAGCCATTCTGCCGGAGCAGGTTTTCGTCAGGACCAAGGCGATGGGCGAGCGTCGTACCCATAGGTACGGCCGAGACCATCGCCGCAGGTCATGGCGGAAAGATGCCCGGCCCTTCGGGTTGGCTGAAGCGGGCCGCCTCTTTGACCGGCCGGCTTGGCCGTATGCTTTGGCTACGACGCGCGCCGGCCGGTCAAACATGCGACTCCGCTTGAGCCAACAGAATGGCTCCAAATAGTTGCAACATGCTCTAACCGCCTATAAAGGCGAATGAAAGCAATAGCGGATCACTTGTGAATAATCATGACACTGCCGGATGCGCCGAGATTTGGCATATTGATCGTCGCTGCCGGGCGTGGCGAACGCGCAGGCGTCCATCCCGACGGGCCGAAGCAATACCGGCTGATCGGCGGCGTGCCTGTCATCACCCATTCGGTCAAGAAATTCGCGGCCTGGAAGCACACGGCGAGAATCGTCATCGCCATCCATGCCGATGACGAAGACCTCTATGCAAGCTGCAAGACCACGTTTCCCGAGGGGCCAGCCATCGAGACCGTTCTCGGCGGCGCGACCCGGCAGGCCTCGGTGCTGAACGGGCTCGAGGCCCTGGAGTCGAGCGGCATTACCCATGTGATGATCCATGATGCCGTGCGCCCCTTCTTCACGTCAGGCATGCTCAATGCGATTCTTGCCGCGCATGTCGAGGGCGAAAAGGCAGTGCTGCCGGTCTGTCCAGTCGCCGATACGCTCAAGCGGGCAACCGAAGACTTCTATATCGAAGGCACCGTCTCTCGCACCGGCCTCTACGCCGCGCAGACGCCGCAGAGCTTCGACTACCCGATGATCCTGGCCGGCCACCGGGCCGCCGCCGCAGTTGGCCTTACCGATTTCACCGACGATGCGGCGATCGCCGAATGGCAGGACATAAGGGTCAAGCTCGTCGAGGGCGACCGCGAAAACATCAAGCTCACCCTGGAACGCGATATCGAACTGGCTGACGAGAAGCTGATGCGAAACCACCTTCCCGATGTGCGCACCGGCAACGGCTATGACGTGCACCAACTCGAGCCCGGCGACGGCGTGATATTGTGCGGGGTGAAAATCCCGCACGACCAGCGGCTGAGGGGCCATTCCGACGCCGATGTTGCCCTGCATGCGCTGACGGATGCGCTGCTCGCCACGTGTGGCGCCGGCGATATCGGCGATCACTTCCCGCCGTCGGACCCGCAATGGAAGGGTGCGGCATCCCGCATCTTCCTCGAACATGCGGCGAAGATCGTGCGCGATCACGGCGGAACGATCATGAATGCCGACGTTTCCATCATCGCCGAGGCGCCGAAGATAGGCCCGCACAGGGAATCGATGCGCAATATGCTGGCCGAAATGCTGGATATCGAGCTCGAACGCTGTTCGGTGAAGGCGACGACGAATGAAAAGATCGGCTTCGTCGGCCGGGGTGAAGGCATCGCCGCGATCGCCACCGCGACGGTCGTCTATGGGAGAAAACCGCAATGAGCAACGAGACCATCATATACGAGCTTGCCAAGCAAGTCGTGGCGCTCTGCGTCGAGAAAAACGTCATGATTGCGACGGCGGAATCCTGCACCGGCGGACTGGTGGCAGGCTGCATCACCGAAATCCCGGGTGCCAGCAAGGTGCTGGAACGCGGCTTCATCACCTATTCCGACCAGGCCAAGACCGAAATGCTCGGCGTGATGTCGATCACGCTCCGGCAATACGGCGCCGTCTCGAAGGATGTCGCGCTGGAAATGGCGCATGGTGCAATGTCGCGCTCGGAGGCGGGCATCTCCGTCTCGATCACCGGCATTGCCGGCCCGGACGGCGGCTCGACCGGCAAGCCGGTGGGCCTCGTGCATTTCGGCGGCCGTCACTACAAGGGCGCGATGATCCACCGCGAAATGAACTATGGCGATATCGGCCGCCACGATATCAGGATGGCTGCGGTGGAAACCGCGCTCGAAATGATCATCGAGCTGGCGAAGTTGGGTTAGAGCCCTTCAGGGTTAAATGGAATCATTCTGCCGGAGCAGGTTTTCGTCAGGACCAAGGCGGCGGGCGAGCGTCGTACCCATAGGTACGGCCGAGGCCGGCGCCGCAGGTCATGACGGAAAGATGCCCGGCCCTTCGGGTTGGCTGAAGCGGGCCGCCTCTTTGACCGGCCGGCTTGGCCGTATGCTTTGGCTACGCCGCGCGCCGGCCGGTCAAACATGCGACTCCGCTTGAGCCAACAGAATTGTTTCCATTTAACGCTGAAGGGCTCTAGGTCGTGTGGACTCTTGGGATTCCCAAGGCTGAGCAAATCAGATTCAAGACTGTCTTTTGGAGGCAGTCATGGGTGTATTGGACCGGTTGATCCTTCGGGACGAGCAGTGGGAGCGGATATCGCCGCACATCATTGGTGACGATCGCACGCGCGGTTCGTCCGGTCGCGACAATCGTATGTTCGTGGAAGCAGTGCTTTGGATCGTGCGCACCGGCTCACCCTGGCGTGACCTGCCGGAGGTGTTCGGCGAGTGGAACAGTGTCTTCCGCCGCTTCAGCCGCTGGAGCGAGAAGGGCATCTGGTGGCGCATGTTTGCGGCGATGTCCGATGATCCGGACTTCGAGTATCTGATCGTCGATTCCACCATCATCCGCGCTCATCAGCACGCCGCCGGCGCAAAAAGGGGGCTGAAGATCAAGCCCTTGGCCGCTCTCGCGGCGGACTGAGCACCAAAATCCACATGGCGGTGCGTGGTCTCGGCTGCCCGGTCCGCTTCACACTGACCGCCGGCCAGAAAGGCGATGCGCCACAAGCCGATGTCCTGATCGAGGGCCTGCCTGCCGATATCGTCATGGCCGACACCGCCTATGACAGCGACCGTCTGCGCGACGCCATCGCGGACAAAGGCGCTGTGGCGGTGATCCCCAACAATCCCTCCCGTGCTCAGAAATACCCGCTCGACAAGGACCTCTATGCCCAGCGCCACCTCATTGAATGCTGCTTCTCCAAGCTCAAGCACTTCCGCAGGGTCGCGACACGTTTCGAGAAAACCGCACGAAACTACCTAGCCGTCGTCACAATCGCAGCTATCGTACTATGGATCAGGTAAGTGTCCACACGACCTAGCCCACCTGCGCCGAAGCGTGCCGACATCTTTTTGTGGTCGCGCCGTTGCAAGACCCGGCGGCGCCTCGCCGCTTCGGGACTCCTACTCCCTCACACCGGGAAATAGGAACGTCATCCCGGCCTTGAGGCCCCATCGCGGGCCATCATCGGGGCCGGCGAGCCAATATTTCCCTCCGACGGACAGGCTGACGGCCTGATCGCCCACCTTGACGATCTGCGAGACGGATAAACTTAGCGGCAACTCGACCTCCTCAGCCGTCCAGTCATAGGTGCCATCAAGGCCGGCGGAGATCGTTCTGCCGCGCCCGAGGTGCCAGGCGACGAAGGGCCGCAGCTCGGTTCTGCTGACGTCGGGACGGTCCTCCTCGCCAACCACGGACCAGATATGACTGGCAGTCAAGCCGGTCGTCATAGACGTGCTCTGCCAGAGAAGCAGGCCGGATGGACCCATTGAGAGCTTGCCGCTGCCAAATTCATCTCGGGTCGCCGTTGGATAAGAGAGCTGCGGGCCGACGGCCCAGACGAACGAACCATGGCTGCTGGGCGTGAACAAAAAGTCCTGGCTGATGTCGCCCAATCCAGCCTCGTTGCCTAGCCCTCCCGGAGGATTGAGATAGGCGAAGGGAAAATCGGTATGGACAATTACATTCCAGTCCTCGGTCAGCGAAAATGGAATGACCGGCTCCACGTCCACGACGGCGGACGAATAGCTCTTGCCGTCGATGCGGCCGAAGTCGAATGTTCCGTGGACGGGCACGCTGATCATGTAGGCGGCGGGATTCGAAACCTTCTTTGCAAGTTCGTCCACGTCGTCGTCCGCGGCACAGGCCAAGTCGGTGGCCGAGGTGACAAACACGGCGGCGGCGAACAGGCTTGTCAGGAAACCGGAAAGATTTGGCAAGTTGAAGTCCGTTCCTGTCGATGCCAGCTCAGGCGCGGGCCGGCAGGTGATTCTCACCCTCTCGATTGGTGTATTAGAACTTCAAGTTGCCTGCGGTGCAAGGCTCGGGACGAGCGGCGAGCGATTTTCCGGCATCGCCGGGGAAAAACGGCTCAACCGGAGAGAGAGCTCATGGGGTCATACCGCCCGATAAATCTTGTCGGCGCGCTTCTCGAAAGCCTCGGTGAACATGCGGAACGCGCGATCGAACATCGAGCCCATCAAGGCGCCGAGAATGCGGCTCTTGAACTCGTAATCGATGAAGAAGACGACATCCGAGCGGCCCTCGCCCGTATCCTCGAAGCGCCAGATATTGCTGAGATATTTGAACGGGCCGTCGATATATTTCACCTCGATCATGCGCTCCTCGGGCTTGAGGAAAACCTGGGTGGTGAAGGTCTCGCGGATCGCCTTGTAGCCGATGCTCATGTCGGCCACCAGCAAGGTCTTGCCGTCGCGTTCCTTGCGGCTACGGACGGTCAGCGCCTCGCAGAGCGGCAGGAATTCGGGATATTTTTCCACGTCGGCCACGAGCGCGAACATCTGGTCGGCGGTGTGGCTGGCTGGGCGGCGGGTTTCGAACTGGGGCATGATTTCGCGGCAATTGTTGTTTCATTCGACTTATGTCGCTCACGCCTTTTGCACAAGTAAGCCGCTTTGACATTTTCGCCGCCGCTTTGCTTGAATCGCCTAGAAAGAGTTGGCAACCGCTACCTTGCCGCCGTTGCCTGGACTTGTTCCAAATTTCTCGCACGCACAATTCGATACGCTTTGATGATCGCATCGGCATCGATCTCCGCCTGTTCGAGATCGGTCTGATGGTTGCAGACCGAAAGCCGCATCACTTGCCGGCCGCGCCACTTCGCGCCTCCGGCGAACATACGGCCATCCCGCTGCAGTTCGGCGACGGTTTCGACCGTCATGGCATCGCCTGCTTCGTCCCCGAGATGTCCGTCGAAGCGGATGATCGCCTGGTTGAGGACGACGTCATTGACGACGGCAATGCCAATTTCCTGCGTTACCAGTTCGGCAACCCGGCGGGCTGCGGCGCAGTTCCGCTCGACCATCGCGGCAATGCCTTCCCGGCCGAGATGCTTGATCACCGCCCAGGTGGCGAAGCCGCGCGCCCGGCGGGAAAGCTCCGGTACGTAATGCGACGGGTCGCGCTCGTCCTCCGCCGCCGCCGGCAAATAGCTTGCGGCGATTGTCATGGCGCGCCTGTGGACGGCTTCGTTCCTCACTATCGCATAGCCGCAGTCATAAGGTGTCTGAAGCCATTTGTGGCCGTCGGTCGCCCAGCTATCGGCAAGCTCGACACCGGTTGTCAGATGCCGGTGAGACTCCGTCACCTGCGCCCAGAGGCCGAAGGCGCCATCGATATGCAACCACGCTCCCCTCGCCTTGGCCATCGGAATGACCGCAGCGAAATCGTCGAAGCAACCGGTGTTGATCTGGCCGGCTTGCAGGACCACGATGACGGGCCCCTCCACGCTCGTGATTGCGTGCTCGAATTCCGGCACCACCATCCGCCCCTGCTCGTCCGTCGGTACGCGGACGACCCGATCGTGACCAAGACCAAGGAATTGCAACGCGGAAAACACCGTCGTATGGGCATCGTCGCCGATGATGACGCTGATCGGCGGCGCGCCGAACAGGCCCTTGCGATCGGCATCCCAGCCGGCCTGATCGAGGACAAAGCTGCGGGCGGCTGCGAGGCCGGTGAAATTTGCCATGGTGGCGCCGGTCACGAAGCCGACTGAAGCGCTGGATGGAAGCCCCAGCAACTCGACGAGCCAGCGGCCAGCGATCAGCTCCGCTGCCGCCGCAGAAGGCGTCGCGATATGGTTGCCGGCGTTCTGGCCCCAGGCGCTGGTCAGCATGTCTGCCGCGACGCCGACCGGATGCGAGCCACCAATGACCCAGCCGTGAAAGCGCGGACCGGTCATGGTGTGCAGGCCGGGTTCCGCCTTCTCGACGAGGTCGCGAATGACAGCATCCCCCGAGGTGCCCGTTTCGGGCAGCGGCTCGGAAAACACATCGACGCAATCGGCATACATCCGCCCCGGATGATGCGGCCGTGTCACTGAACCCTCGCGAAAACGGGCAGCCTCGCGCGCAGCCTGCGAAAAAAGAGCGGCGATATCCATGACGTCCTCCTGATGGGCATCGAAGCCTTGATCAGGAGTGTCCTTCAACTGCGTTGGAGCCGCAACCCGAAAATATTCAGGCGACAGCCTTGGCCAGCATCTTCTCCCGCGCGGCCCTTAGCCTGGCGAAATCGTCGCCGGCGTGATGCGAGGAGCGTGTCAGCGGGCTTGAGGCCACCATCAGGAAGCCCTTGGTATAGGCGACCGTCTCGTAGGATTTGAACTCCTCGGGTGTCACGAAGCTCATGACCTGATGATGCTTGCGGGTCGGCTGGAGATACTGGCCGATGGTCAAGAAATCGACATCTGCGACGCGCAGGTCGTCCATCAGTTGCAGCACTTCATTGCGCTCTTCGCCCAGGCCGACCATGATGCCTGATTTGGTGAACATGGTGGGGTCGAGTTCCTTGACCTGCTGCAAGAGCCGGATCGAATGGAAATAGCGCGCGCCCGGACGGACGGTCAGGTAGTTCGACGGCACGGTTTCGAGATTATGGTTGAAGACATCGGGCTTGGCGGCCACGACGCGTTCCAGCGCTCCGGGTTTGCGCAGGAAGTCCGGCGTCAGGATCTCGATCGTCGTCAGCGGCGAGGTCTCGCGGATTGCCCGGATCACCTGTTCGAAATGTTCGGCACCGCCGTCATCGAGATCGTCGCGGTCGACCGAGGTGATGACGACGTGGCTGAGCCCCATCTTCTTCACCGCCTTGGCGACATTGGCGGGTTCCTCACGGTCGAGCGCAAGCGGCCGGCCGGTCGAGACGTTGCAGAAGGCGCAGGCGCGGGTGCAGATCTCGCCCATGATCATGAATGTGGCGTGCTTCTTGTCCCAGCACTCGCCTATATTGGGGCAGCCGGCCTCCTCGCACACTGTGACGAGATTGTGCTCCTTCACCAGAGCGCGAGTCTCCTGATAGCCCTTGGACACCGGCGCGCGAACGCGGATCCAGTCCGGCTTGCGCAGCACCTCCGTATCGGGCCGGTGCGCCTTTTCGGGGTGCCGGACACGCTTGTCGAGGCTCATAGTGTCGAGAATGGTGACCATCAGATTTCCCGTGGACGCAAAAACGAGGCCGCAGCACCAAGCGCTGCGGCCTCATTTGAAATAGTTCTAAATTGAGCGGAGTTCAACCGCGCTTGAGCAGCCGCCCCAGCGCGATCAAGATGCAGGCGCCGATGAAGCCGATGATCAGATAGGCCAGCCAGCCCGTGTATCCGACGTTCAGCAGCGACGCGAGTATGAAGTTCAGAAGCGCCGCGCCGACGATGCCGAGAATGATGTTCATGAACAAGCCCATACTGGACTTCATGAACATTTCCGCGAGCCAGCCGGCCAGCCCGCCTATGATGATTGCCGCGATCCAGCCTACGCCATTGAGTTCCATGGAAAATCCCCGATTCTTGAGTGTCTGACACGTCAAGAACGCCGAAAGCAGGGAAAAGTTCCATCGGGCCGCTGGTCATCAGGCGTTCAAGGCCCTTCCATAGGCGTCGAGCACGCTTTCCTTCAGCGTCTCCGAAATCGTCGGATGCGGGAAGATCGTGTGCATCAGCTCTTCCTCGGTGGTTTCGAGGTTCATCGCCACGACGAAGCCCTGGACGAGTTCGGTGACTTCCGCGCCGACGAGATGCGCCCCCAGCAGTTCGCCGGTCTTCTTGTCGAAGATCGTCTTGACCATGCCCTGGTCCTCGCCGAGCGCGATGGCCTTGCCGTTGGCGACGAAGGGGAAGCGGCCGACGCGGATTTCGCGGCCTTGTTCCTTGGCTTTCGCCTCCGTGATACCGACCGAGGCAACCTGCGGATGGCAATAGGTGCAGCCCGGGATCTTGAGCTTGTCCATGGGGTGGACATTGGGCAAGCCGGCAATCCTCTCGATGCAGATCACCGCCTCGTGCTCGGCCTTGTGGGCGAGCATCGGCGGGCCGGCGACATCGCCGATCGCATAGATCCCCGGCACATTGGTCTTGCCGTAGCCATCGATGGCGATGAAGCCGCGGTCGGTTTTCACGCCCAGTGCTTCGAGACCGATATTCTCGACATTGGCCTGCACGCCGACAGCCGAGATCATCCGATCCGCCGTGATTTCCTGCGTCTTGCCGTCCTTGAGTTCGACGGTCGCGGTGATCGAGTTCGCAGCCTTGACGACCTTCGTGACCTTGGTGTCGAGCAGGATCTTCATGCCCTGCTTCTCGAACTGCTTCTTGGCGAGCGCGGAGATTTCGGCATCCTCGACCGGCATCACCTGCGGCATGATTTCCACGACAGTCACATCGACGCCCATGGTGCGGTAGAAGCTGGCAAACTCGATGCCGATGGCGCCGGAGCCCATGACGAGCAGCGATTTCGGCATTTCATCCGGCTTCATCGCCTCGAAATAGGTCCAGATCAGCTTGCCATCGGGCTCGATGCCCGGCAGAGCGCGCGGGCGCGCGCCGGTGGCGATGATGATGTGCTTCGCGGTATAGGTGCCCTCGCCCAGCGTGTTCTTCGGCAACGGCGCCTGCGGCTCGACCGGCTTCTTGGTGGTCTTGGCGACCAAGATTTCGCCGGGCTTGGTGATCTTTGCCTCGCCCCAGATCACGTCGACCTTGTTCTTCTTCATCAGGAAGCCGACGCCGCCGTTCATGCGCTGAGCAATGCCGCGCGAGCGGGCGACAATGGCCTTGAGATCGGGTGATACGGTGCCCTCGATCTTCAGGCCGTAATCGCCGGGATGCTTGGCATAGTGATAGATCTCGGCCGAGCGCAGCAGCGCCTTGGTCGGAATGCAGCCCCAGTTCGAGCAGATGCCGGCGAGATGCTCGCGCTCGACGATCGCGGTCTTCAGACCGAGTTGTGCCGCCCGGATCGCGGCGATGTAACCGCCCGGACCGGAACCGATAACAATGACGTCATAAGCGTTCGACATGGGTGCTTCCACTTCTTGGCAAATATTGGCGGGGCCTTGGCGACCCTCACATTCCGAGCATCATGCGGGCGATGGGCTCCAACCCGCGCCCGATGGCGGCGGTATTCTCGGCATCGAGATGAATGCCGTCGATCGGCGTCGTCTTCGCCACCGCGCCGGCGTCGAAGAAACCGCAACCGAGCTCGTCGGCGAGGTCGCGATAGACGGAAGCGAGGTGCTGGCTCTCGCCGATCCGGCCGGCAAACATCGGCCCGAGCAGCGGGTCGTCGGTCTCGCAGAACGGGGGCGGCGAGACGAGCAGGATTTCCGGCTCGCTCTCCATGTCCATCGGCCATGGATGATGGCGGATGATCTGAACCAGCCGCTTGATGCCATGGCCGACGATCACGGCATTGTTGGCGAAAACGGGCTTGAGGTCGTTGGTGCCGAGCAGGATGATGATCAGATCGAGCGGCGCGTGCGTTTCGAGGATGGTCGGCAGCAGGCGCGCGCCGTTGCGGTCGCATTCGGCGGTGTGGTCGTCATAGACCGTGGTGCGGCCGTTCAGCCCTTCCGGGATGACGCGGACGCCGTGACCGAGGCCCTTCTGCAGCACGGACGGCCAGCGATTTTCGTAAGCGTGGCGGGTGTCGTTTTCCGCATCCATGCCCCAGGTCAGGCTGTCGCCAAAGCAGAGAACTGTTTTCATTAGAGCTTTCCCCAAACCTTGGTGCATTTCAGGCCGGAAACGTCGGCAAGGCTGACGGTTAGCCCATCAACGTGCCTTGGCCAATTCCAGAACTGAACCATCGCGCTACCCAGCGCCAATCCGTGGCCGAAATCCCAGTCCGACAGCTTGGTCCGTGTCCCGCATTTGGGGCATTCGACCTCTTCGCCTCGACCTTCGTGATAGGCATCCAACGCCTCATAAATCGGCTTGCAATCTTCAGACTCAGTGTCGATCGCAATATGAACACGGCAATTCGGGCATGTGCCGGACTCCCACTCGTTCGATGCCTCGATGATCCGGCCCGTGCGAATGGCAACGCCGCGGGTGGTCAAGCTGCGCCAATTCGCATTATCCTTGATGAGAATCGACGCGGCGCGGGAACCCGGTACGTGCCCAACGCCGCCGCCCAACACATTATCGGCAGTCTCTTCCCCGATGATTTGCTCACCGACGAGATACGCAGTCACACGTCGGAAGTCGGCGCGGCCATCGTGAACCTTCGCCTCTCCGAACACATATGACTGAAAACTGTCCGACATGCCGGTTCTCCGAACTCACACCAGCATGCCCATCGGGTTCTCGACATACCGCTTGAACGCCCCGAGCAATTCCGCACCCAGCGCACCATCCACCGCGCGGTGGTCGGTCGAGAGCGTCACGGTCATCACCTGCGCAATCACCATCTGCTTGTTCTTCACGATCACCCTCTCCTGCCCGGCGCCGACCGCAAGGATCGTCGCATGAGGAGGATTGACCACGGCGGCGAAATTGGAAACACCCATCATTCCCATATTGGAGACCGAGGTGGTGCCGCCCTGATATTCCTCAGGCTTCAGCTTGCGTTCCTTGGCGCGCTTGCCGAGGTCCTTCATCTCGTTGGAGATGGCCGACAGGCTCTTGAGCTCGGCATGGCGCACGATCGGGGTAATCAGGCCGCCGGGGATCGAGACGGCGACGCCGACATCGGAATGCTTGTGCTTGACCATGTTGGTGTCGGTCCAGGAGACGTTGGCATCCGGCACGTCGCGGAGCGAGAGTGCGAGAGCCTTGATCACCATGTCGTTGACCGAAAGTTTGTAAGCCGGCTTATCATCCTTCTTCGGCGCCGCGTCATTGAGCTGGGCGCGGAGTGCCAGCAGCGCATCGAGCTCGCAATCGACCGAGACGTAGAAATGCGGGATCGTCTGCTTGGACTCGGTGAGGCGCCGCGCAATCGTCTTGCGCATGCCGTCATGCGGCACGAGTTCGTAGGAGCCCTCCTCGAACAGCTTGAGCACGGCTTCCTCGGAGGCACCCTTGGGAGTGGCTGCAGGTGCCTGTCCGGCGGAGGGAGCTGCGGTAGGTGCCGCCTTGGCGCCACCGGAGGAAACGGCCTTTTCGACATCCGACTTCACGACGCGGCCATGCGGGCCGGAGCCTGAAATGGCCGAAATATCGAGGCCGGCTTCCTTTGCGAGGCGCCGTGCGAGCGGCGAGGAAAAGGTGCGGTCGCCGGACTTGCTCTGGGGCGGCGAACCCATCGGGCTGGCAAACGCACCGCCGGTCACGACGTCGGATTTGGGTGCAGTAGCGGGCGCGGGCGTCGCGGCGGGTGCCGGAGCAGCCTCGGTCTTCGCCGGGGCAGCGCCACCGCCGGATGCGGCAGCCTTCACGTCCTCGCCTTCGCCGGCGAGGATGGCGATCACGGCATTGACCTTGACGCCTTCGGTGCCGGCGGGAACGACGAGCTTGGCGATCGTGCCTTCATCGACGGCCTCGACTTCCATCGTCGCCTTGTCGGTCTCGATCTCGGCGATCACGTCGCCTGATTTGACGGTATCGCCTTCCTTGACCAGCCACTTGGCGAGGTTGCCCTCTTCCATGGTCGGCGAAAGGGCTGGCATGGTAATATTGATGGGCATGACCTTGCCTCCCCGTTACTTGTAGCAGACGGCTTTGACCGCATCGACGACTTCGCCGACATTCGGCAGAGCCAGCTTTTCGAGATTGGCCGCATAGGGCATCGGAACGTCCTTGCCGGCGATGGTGATGACCGGCGCATCGAGATAGTCGAACGCCTCGCGGCTCACCCGGTTGGCGATGAAATCGCCGACCGACGACTGCGGATAGCCTTCCTCGACGGTGACCAGACGGCCGGTCTTCTTGACCGATTCGATGATCGCCGGCAGGTCCATCGGGCGGATGGTCCGGAGGTCGATCAGTTCGACATCGATGCCAATCTTTTCGAGCTCGGCGATCGCCTTGAGCGAATAGGTCATGCCGATGCCCCAGGAGACCATGGTGACATCCTTGCCGGCGCGGTGCAGCCGCGCCTTGCCGATCGGCAGCAGGAAATCGTCCATCTTCGGCACGTCGAAGGTCTGGCCGTAGAGGATTTCGTTTTCAAGGAAGATGATCGGGTTGGGATCGCGGATCGCGGATTTGAGCAGGCCCTTGGCGTCCGCGGCCGTATAGGGCTGCACGACCTTGAGGCCCGGAATGTGGCTGTACCAGGCAGCGTAATCCTGGCTGTGCTGGGCGCCCACGCGGGCGGCCGCGCCGTTCGGGCCGCGGAACACCATCGGCGCGCCCATCTGGCCGCCGGACATGTAGAGCGTCTTCGCGGCGGAATTGATGATCTGGTCGATCGCCTGCATGGCGAAGTTGAAGGTCATGAATTCGACGATCGGCTTGAGACCGGCCATCGCGGCACCGACGCCGAGACCGGCAAAGCCATGCTCGGTGATCGGGGTATCGACCACGCGCTTGGCGCCGAACTCCTGCAGCAGGCCCTGCGTCACCTTGTAGGCGCCCTGGTATTCAGCGACTTCCTCGCCCATGACGAAGACATCCGGGTCGCGGCGCATTTCCTCGGCCATGGCGTCGCGAAGTGCTTCGCGGACAGTGGTCGGGACCATTTCGGTGCCGGCGGGGATCGATGGATCGGCGGCAACGTCAGACTTCGGCTGGGCCGGAACGGGTGCGGAAGCGGACGGTGCCGGCGCCTCGCTTGCCACGGGAGCCGGAGCAGCTTCAGCCTTCGGGGCGGCCGCCTTGACGTCGGATGCGCTCTCGCCATCCTGCAACAGCACCGCGATCGGTGCGTTGACCTTGACGCCTTCGGTACCGGCAGCGACGAGCTGCTTGCCGAGCACGCCCTCATCGACGGCCTCGACTTCCATCGTCGCCTTGTCGGTTTCGATTTCGGCGATGACGTCGCCGGATTTCACGGTGTCGCCTTCATTCTTCACCCATTTGGAGAGGGTCCCCTCCTCCATCGTGGGCGAAAGCGCTGGCATGAGAATCTCTATCGGCATCTTGGTTCACCTGTGGATAGTGTGTGGCGGCAGGCGCCTTGAAAAGGAATCCGAATGAATGATGGAGCCGATGGCGGCTCCATCGCCTCACGCCTCGAGCAGAATATCGGTGTAGAGCTCGGAGACATCCGGCTCCTTGTCGGCCTGGGCGAAATCGGCGGCATCGGCGACGATGTCGCGAACGTCCTTGTCGATCGCCTTGAGATCGTCCTCGCTCGCCCACTTCTTCTCGAGCAGCCGCGCGCGGACCTGCTCGATCGGGTCGTGCTCGGAGCGCATCTTCTGCACTTCGTCCTTGGAACGGTATTTCGCCGGGTCGGACATGGAATGGCCGCGATAGCGATAGGTCATCATTTCCATGATCATCGGACCCTTGCCGCTGCGGGCGTGTTCCGCCGCCTCATCGGTCGCGGCTTTGACGGCGCGGACATCCATGCCGTCGACCTGCATGCCGGGGATGTTGAAGGAGGCGCCGCGATGGGAGAAATCCGTCTGGGCCGAAGCGCGGCTGACGGAGGTGCCCATGGCGTAGCGGTTGTTTTCCACCACGTAGATCACCGGCAGCTTCCAGAGCGCCGCCATGTTGAAGCTCTCGTAGACCTGGCCCTGGTTGGCGGCGCCATCGCCGAAGAAGGCACAGGAGATATTGCCGTTGCCGCGATACTGGTTGGCGAAGCCGAGACCGGTGCCGAGCGACACCTGGGCGCCGACGATGCCGTGGCCGCCGTAGAAGTTCTTCTCCTTGGAGAACATGTGCATGGAGCCGCCCTTGCCCTTGGACAGGCCGCCCCGGCGCCCGGTGAGTTCAGCCATCACACCGCGGGCACTCAGGCCCATGGCCAGCATGTGGCCGTGATCGCGGTAAGCAGTGATCATCTGGTCGCCGTCCTTCAGCGCCATCTTCATGCCTATCACGACGGCCTCCTGGCCGATGTAAAGGTGACAGAAGCCGCCGATGAAGCCCATGCCGTAGAGCTGGCCGGCCTTTTCCTCGAAGCGGCGGATCAGCAGCATCTCGCGATAGGCCTTGAGTTCATCCTTCTTGTCGAACTCGGCGATCGCTGGCGCCTTGGCCTCGCTTTTCTGAGTTTTGCCGGCGGCGGGTTTGCGAGCGGTCAGCGTCGCGGTCTTTCGCGTTGCCATACAATCCTCCCTTTCAAGCTTCGAATTGCGGGGGAGGATAGAGAATAAAATCTGATGCAGCAATGCCATAAATGCATGGCACACATTCGGATTAAGTCACTGAAATGTCATATAAATTCTTGAATTAACTAAGTTCAAGTTAAAACCAACTGCAATGCAGCATAAACTCATTGCGGTGCACACAATTGAATTCAACGACTTACTTGAAAATCACGATTTCATCGCTGCGCGAGACGTTGAGCGAGTAGCGCGCCTTCTCGTCGAGCATATCCTTCTCGAGCGATCCGTCGCTCATCAGCGAAACCTGGCGTTCGAGTTCGCGGCGCGCCTTGACCAGCCCATCCAGTTCGGCAACGCGCTCCAGGCGGCGGCGTTCGAAATCCTTCGCGGCATCCATGCCGAGGTCGCCGTGGACGATATGATAGCCGAAATAGGAGAAGAAACCGGCGGCGAGAACAGGGGTCACGAGACGCCCGAGATACCGCTTCTTATGCTGCTTGGTCCACATTGAAATGCCTTGATACGCAGTACGATGGAATCACCATGAATCAAAATGTTTAAGCAAGCGTTGACCATGAATCCGGGGCCAAAAATAAATCCGGACGGCATCGCTGCCACCCGGATTCATAAGTGATTCAAATTGCTTAGCTCTTGAGGATCGAGCGGCCGGCATAACGGGCGGCAGAGCCCAGTTCCTGCTCGATGCGGATCAGCTGGTTGTACTTCGCGGTGCGGTCGGAACGCGCCAGCGAACCCGTCTTGATCTGTCCGCAATTGGTGGCGACGGCGAGGTCGGCGATCGTCGAATCCTCGGTTTCGCCCGAGCGGTGCGACATGACGGCGGTGTAGCCGGCCTTGTGCGCCGTCTCGACGGCTTCCAACGTTTCGGTCAGCGAGCCGATCTGGTTGACCTTGACAAGGATCGAATTGGCGACGCCCATCTTGATGCCATCGGTGAGGCGCTTGGTCTGGGTGACGAACAGGTCGTCGCCGACGAGCTGGACCGTCTTGCCGCAGAGTTCGGTCAGCGTCTTCCAGCCGTCCCAATCGTCCTCGGCCATGCCGTCCTCGATCGAAGCGATCGGGTAGCGGGCTGCGAGATCGGCGAGATACTGGGCCATTTCGCCCGGGCGCCGGACCTTGCCCTCGCCTTCCATATTGTACTTGCCGTCCTTGAAGAATTCCGTGGAGGCGCAGTCAAGGCCGAGGAAGACGTCTTCGCCGGGGCGGTAGCCGGCCTTCTCGATCGACTTCATGATGAAATCGAGCGCATCCGGCGCGCTGGCGAGATTGGGCGCGAAGCCGCCTTCGTCGCCGACATTGGTGTTGTGGCCCCCGGCATGCAGTTCCTTCTTCAGGGTATGAAAGATTTCAGAACCCATGCGAACCGCATCGCGCAGTGTTTCGGCGCCGACCGGTAGGATCATGAATTCCTGGAAGTCGATCGGGTTATCCGCATGCGCGCCGCCATTGATGATGTTCATCATCGGAACGGGGAGCGTGTGCGCATTGACGCCGCCGACATAGCGGTAAAGCTGCAGGCCAGAGGCGAGCGCGGAGGCCTTGGCGACGGCGAGCGAAACGCCGAGGATGGCGTTGGCACCGAGGCGGCCCTTGTTCGGCGTTCCGTCGAGCTCGATCATCGCGGCGTCGATATCGCGCTGGTTTTCGGCTTCCATGCCGGAAATCGCTTCGAAGATCTCGGTGTTGACCGCCTCTACAGCCTTTTCGACACCCTTGCCGAGATAACGCTTGCCGCCATCGCGCAGTTCGACGGCTTCATGGGCGCCGGTGGATGCGCCCGAGGGAACCGCGGCGCGGCCCAGGCTGCCGTCTTCCAGAAGCACATCGACCTCAACCGTGGGGTTGCCGCGGCTGTCGAGAATTTCCCTGGCCAGAATATCGATGATGGCTGTCATGTGCTTATCCTTGTGGGTGATTGCGGAGTCGCGGATTTCATTAGACGAGATTTGCAAAATTACAATGGCAGCGCGGAAATTCGCCCTGACGGGAATGAGGCCGATTGCTCTGGCAGCGCCTGGCAGCCATTGACGCATGGGCGAGGTTTCTCAGCCCTACAACCAAGTATTAACCATAAAGTATTACTGTACTATCAGAGTATGGATTCGCATGCACGGGTCCGGAGGAACAAGAAAACATCGGCGCGCGGAAACGGCGCCATTGGGGGTCAACAAAATGGCGTTCACCATCGCGAAAAACCTTGTGATCGGCGGCATTGCGGTGTCGATCGCCATGTTTGCTTCATTCGGCTTGCAGCAGACCGCATTACAGCGCCTGAAGGTCAATGGGCCGGTTTATGAACAGGTGATCTACGGCAAGGACCTGATCGCCGATATATTGCCGCCGCCGCTATTCGTCGTCGAATCCTACATGCTGTCCTTCGAGGCGGGCGAATTTCCCGAACTGGCGGAGGCCAATCTCGCCAAGATCGCCAAGCTGAAATCGGCCTATGACGACCGCCGCGCCTATTGGAAGACCACGCGCCTGCCCCAATCCCTCAAGGATGAATTGAACAATGAAGTGATCGCCAAGGGCGACGCATTCTGGGCGGTGATGGACAACGAGATCATTCCTTCTCTCAAGGCCAAGGACAGCGCCAAGGTCGCTACTGCCACCGGCAATCTCAGGACGGTCTTTCATACGCACCAGGATGCGGTGGAGAAGCTGGTCACCAATTCCGATACGTTCCTGAAGGGCGAAGAGCGCAATGCGGCGGCGGAGGTCGAGACCTGGACGCTGGCAGCCGGTGCCGCCGCCCTGGGCGCACTCCTGCTTCTGATTTCGGGGCTTTATCTTCTGCGCCGCAAGGCGATCCTGCCGATATCAGGCATGGAGGCCTATATGGGCAAGATTGCGGATGGCGATTATTCCGCCGAAGTGCCCTACGCGGAGCGCAAGGACGAGATCGGGAAAATGGCGCAGGCAGTCGTGGTTTTCCGCCACAATTCGCTCGAGCGCAGGGAGATCCACCAGCGCGCCGCCGAGGCCAGGGAAGCCGAGATCGAACGCGAACGGCAAATGGCCGCGGAAAAGGCCGCCGACCAAGCCGAGCGCGACGACGTCATTCGGCATCTGACGGAGGCGCTCGGCGAACTGTCGCGCGGCAATCTCGAATACCGCATCGGGCAGCGTTTCTCGACGGCTTATGAAATGCTGCGCAACGAATTCAATGCGAGCCTGGACACGCTTTCTGCGTCGATGCGGGAGATTACCGACGCGACCGGCCAGTTGCGCAGTTCGTCGGCCGAAATCGCCAATGCGACCGACGATCTCTCGAAGCGCAGCGAAAAGCAGGCTTCGACCATCGAAGAGACCGCAGCGGCGTTGGAAGAAATCACGGCAAATGTGCAGAGCTCGTCCTCGCGGGCAATCGAGGCCAGCCGGATGATGGCCGAGACCAGCCAGGGTGCCGAACATTCCGCCGGGATCATGCGCGAGGCGATCACCGCGATGCAGAAGATCGCCGGTTCCTCGGGTCAGATCGGCCAGATCATCAACGTGATCGACGAGATCGCTTTCCAGACCAATCTTCTGGCTCTTAATGCGGGTGTCGAAGCGGCGCGTGCCGGGGAAGCCGGCAAGGGTTTTGCCGTGGTGGCGCAGGAAGTACGCGAGCTCGCCTCCCGCTCGGCCAATGCGGCGAAGGAAATCAAGGCGCTGATCTCGGCCTCGTCCGATCAGGTCTCGACCGGCGTGGCGCTGGTCAACCGCACCGGCACGGCGCTCTCGGAAATCGAGGGACAGGTGGCGAGGGTCACCGGACTGATCGGCGCCATCGTCACCGCCGCCCAGGAACAGTCGATCGCGATCGGCGAGATCAATGCCTCGGTCAGCACGATGGACGCGGTGACGCAGCAGAATGCCGCGATGGCGGAAGAGACCAATTCCGCCTGCCAGGGACTGAACGAGCAGGCCCAGGCGCTGGAGCGGATCATCGAGCGGTTCCGCGTTGCGAATGCCCCGGCCGGACGCCGAATTTCGCGCGCGGCCTGATATCCACTATTTCAAAGAACAAAGGCCGGCCCATGCGCCGGCCTTTTACCGTCAGGCAGCCTTGGCAATGTCATCGATAGCGATGAGCTTTTCCAGCAATGCCGGCATGTCTTCGAGGCGCACCATGTTGGGGCCGTCGGAGGGGGCGTTGTCTGGGTCCTGATGGGTTTCCATGAAGACGCCGGCGACGCCGACGGCAATCGCCGCACGGGCGAGCACCGGCACCATGGCGCGGTCGCCGCCTGACGAACCGCCCTGCCCGCCCGGCTGCTGCACGGAATGGGTGGCGTCGAAGATGACGGGTGCGCCCATGGCCGCCATGATCGGCAGCGAGCGCATGTCGGACACAAGCGTGTTGTAGCCGAAGGAGGCGCCGCGCTCGCAGAGCAGGATGTTGGGGTTGCCGCTGTCGTTCAGCTTGGCCAGCACGTTCTTCATGTCCCAGGGAGCCAGGAACTGGCCCTTCTTGACGTTGACGACGCGGCCGGTCTTGGCGGCGGCGACCAGAAGATCGGTCTGGCGCGATAGGAAGGCGGGGATTTGCAGGATATCGACGACTGGTGCCACCTCGGCGCATTGCTCTTCGGTGTGGATGTCGGTCAGCACTGGAAAGCCGTATTCCTTCTTCAGGTCCGCGAAGACTTCGAGCGATTTTTCCAGCCCGATGCCGCGCTTGCCAGTCAACGAGGTGCGGTTGGCCTTGTCGAAGGAGGACTTGTAGACCAGTCCGAGGCCGAGCTTGCCGCAGATTTCCACCAGTTTGCCAGCCATCATGAAGGCGTGGTCACGGGTCTCCATCTGGCAGGGACCGGCGATCAGCGTGAAGCGTCCTGTATTGGAGAAGGAGACCGCCTTGGCGCCCTCGCCGGCGGTGACGACTGCATTGGTTTTCGACATATCTCTCACTCCGAAAATGCGAAAAGGACGCCCTGGCCGGGCTCGTGCAGCACGACGATCATGCTGCGGGATTTCAAATGCAGGATGCCGGCCTCGACAAGCACCCGCTCGGTGACACGAATATCCGAGACCTTGAAGACGACCGCTTCACCACGCAGGCCGCGATCCGCCGACATCGAAAGGCCGAACAGCAGCCTCAGTTCAAGCGGATCGAACACCATGATGTCGGTGTTGGCAGCCTTGACCACCAGCACATCGACGTCATCGGCCACATTGTCCTGGCCGGTCACCGCCTGGAGATAGCCGGAGAAATCAAGCGGTTCCTGCTCGGATAATACCACGGTGCGGACGCCGATCACGCCATTGGCGTGCTTTTCCAGCGCGGAGCGATCGGATGGCGGCATGTTCACGCGTTCGCAGGTGAAGGCGAAGAAATCCGGTGCCCTGAGGTCGGCGGCGAAGGAGAGCCTGAAGCTCGCCGTGATCTCCGAGCCATCGGGAAATTTCATGATGCGCGAGAAGGCCAGCTGATCACCCGCCGAAATCCCCTCGGCCTTGAATGTTGCGTGGTCCGCATCGGCATCATCCGTGCCCATGACGATCGCCGACAGACCCTCGGGCCCGTTGCGGAAACGGAAGGCCCGGTCGCGGGCGGTGAACTGGTTGCCTGATTTAGCCGACGCTGCGCATTCCTCTTCGCTGGCGACGCCGAGCGGCTCGAGATAGGTCTTGTCGGCGAAGAAGACGCAGGCATTTTCGGTGCCGAAGGGATGGCGCGCATCGGCCGCGACCGTGAAGCCGAGCCGGGCCAGCCGCGCTCGCGCGGTCGCGATGTCGGTGACTGGAAGAACCAGATGATCGAGCGGGCGGACGGGCATGCGAGTCCTCCAGGATTTCGTCGCCGCCCTTTCGCATGATTGGGGCGATGGGATCAAGGGGAATGCGGTGGCGGGCGCGTACCACCTTTTGCCCCGCTCTCGCCCGGCGTGGTCGTGGCGCACCCCCCTCTGCCCTGCCGGGCATCTCCCCCACAGGTGGGGAGATTGGCTGGTAGCGCGAACCTCGCCCAAAATTGAATGTCGAGTGCTGAGCAACGGACGGTCAATCGAGGCGATGAGCATGCCACTTGCCATTCTCCCCACCTGTGGGGGAGATGCCCGGCAGGGCAGAGGGGGGCGAGCTTGCTCCAACGTAATTGAGTATCTTCATCTCCAACACACACCTCCGCATTCACGCGAGCCGTTCTGCCCCGTGTCTTGACCATGCACGTTCCCGATCCTCTTGGCTTGATATGAAGGATCGGCCGGGGCACGTCTCCGTGCCGGATTATATGACCGCTTTCGCGGCCGTTAAGACCGTCGCCGTGCCCCGTCAAACGGTGTCTCCACCCACGAACTCGCCAG
This sequence comes from Rhizobium sp. LjRoot254, assembly GCF_964254105.1. Lineage (NCBI taxonomy): Bacteria > Pseudomonadati > Pseudomonadota > Alphaproteobacteria > Hyphomicrobiales > Rhizobiaceae > Rhizobium > Rhizobium sp. LjRoot254. Next base: position 2,314,741 of record NZ_CAXUSM020000001.1, read on the forward strand.
CACTGCCCCCGTTGTCCCGCAGCCTTTGAGGAGCTGTGGGGAACGATCATGTGTGCGCTACAGCGCACGTCCGGGGCGAAACTCAGCCTTTCGGCTGCCGTCCCCAGAGGACTGGCCCTTCTCGCGGACGCCCCGCATGGAGCCTTGCGTCGCTTCCCCATGCCGGTCACCGGTCCCGCCTCGCCCTGACGCCTCAGGGTGTAGCCGATACGGAACGGCAGGGAGTATGGCATGGAAGGAGGGGTTTGGGAAGAAGAGTGAGGAATTTTTTCCTATTTTATATACCAACATATTGATTTTACGTCGAAGAAAGAAGCCGCCCCGCACCCCGCCCCACAAAGGGGGAGGGGCCAATCCGTGGCGTTCGTCCCGACCGAAGCACCGTCTGCATATGTTGCGATGAAGCCGGCGCATCTCCCACGACGTCATCCTCGGGCTTGTGCCGAGGATCTCGTATCCCATCAAATTAAATGATTTAAAACAAATATTTAGCTCGCGCGAATGTTCAACGCACCAGATCCTCGGGACAAGCCCGAGGACGACGTCGTGGGTGTCGTGAGCCTCTGCGCCGCGCCTCATGGGTCTTCAACAAACGCACATCCCTAGCCTGCGGGAAAGATGACGGGTTTTGCATTCTCGCACCAACTGCGATAGCGAATATTGCGGGAACTCATCCCGTCTCTACTCAGCAACCGGACACAGGAGGCTACCATGTCACGCAAGCGCATTCCCCTCCACGACGTGAGCTTTTGAGGTCACGTCCAAGCGACGCAAGTCGTTCCCATCCGAGACACGGGTGAAAACCGGGATCCGGGTGATCCGCGGCGATGTCGAGCTGATCGAAAAACTCGGCCGCAACGACCCCTGCCCCTGCGGTACACGGAGGCGGTTTCAAGAACTGCTGCCTGAAATCAGGGGATTATGATGGGTCGCTCCGGGATCATTATTTTTAGAGAGCGGTAAATCGAAATATCGGGTCCGGCGGCAACGCCGGCTCGTATTGCCTTGAATTGTTGCGCCGTGTCATATCACTTCCCCATGGCCTTCACGCTCCGTCAACTTCAGTATTTCATCGCCGTCGCCGAGAATGGTACCGTCAGCGGGGCGGCGCAGGCGCTATCGATCTCGCAGTCTTCAGTCACAGAGGCGGTCAAGGAGCTGGAGTCGGATCTCGGGGTGGCGCTGTTCGAGCGGCATTCGCGCGGGCTGACGATCACCCATGACGGGCATCAGTTTCTCCGGCATGCGCAAAATATCCTGACCCAGGTGTCGGACGCGCGGCGCAGCTTTTCCGGCAAGAACGACGAGATGAGCGGGTCGCTCAATCTCGGCGTGACCTCGCTGGTTGCGGGCTATGTGTTGTCGGACCTGCTCCGGCGCTATCGCCGCGCCTATCCCGGTGTCGATGTCACCGCGATCGAGGACAATGGCAGCTATCTCGAACACCTGCTGATCGGCGGCGAACTGGATATCGCGGTGATGACCATCTCGAACCTGCGCGACCGCATGGCGCTGCAGGCCGAGATCATCGAAACCTCGCCCTACAGGCTCTGGCTGCCTCTAGGCCACAAACTGGGCGGCGCGGATATCATCTCGGTCAAGGACATCGCGCAGGAGCCGCTGATCATGCTGACGGTGGACGAGATCGAGGAGAATACCGGCAAATTGCTCACCGCACTCGGCGCCAAGCCGCATGTCGCCTTCCGCACGCGATCGGTGGAGGCGGTGCGCAGCCTTGTGGCGACGGGGGCGGGCGTGGCGCTGCTGCCGGACCTCGTCTACCGGCCGTGGTCGCTGGAAGGTGACCGGATCGAGAGCCGGGATGTCTCGGGCGCGCTGCCGGTCGTGCAGGTGGGGCTGGTGTGGCGGCGGGGTTCTAGCCTGCCGGCGGCGGCGAAGGAGTTTCTGCGGGTGGCGGAGACGGCGCGGGCGGTCAGGGATCGATAAGGATCAGTGCTCGACATGCTCAGGTAGGAACATGTCGATATCGTCGCGAACGTTCTCGACATACTCGCAGTAACGAGCATCTTCTTCGACGATCTTCAACAATCTGAGCAGGTCATCTCTTGTGGCTTGCTTCTCCAGCCTCGCGATATCGGCAAGCGCCAGCAGGCTACAATTCACAACCACGTCGTCTCCGGTCTCCAACAGATACCGTACCTGATCCATGAGCCATTGATAATCATGTATATGATTTGCCGCGTCGATGATCGCATGAGCAATCGCGACGCTATCGCCATTGTTCAGTATCGACTGAAACTGTGATTTGGTTATCGGTTCCGTTGGCCTAAATTTCATGCCGTCTCCTCGACATGAAAAATACCGCCTTACGCAGGGAAGGCAAGGCCTTGATGATATCGGAAAATCCGATACCGCAATTCTGAATAAAGAATTTGCGAAAGCGGCGAAAAAGGGGCTTCATGTCATCCGTGGGAACAAATCCAAAAACGGGAGACGAGCATGAAGACTTTTCTGAAAGCCACAACGGCCCTCGCCATCGCCGCAAGCTTCACGACCAATGTCGTTGCCGCCGAAATGCTCAAGGAAATCGGGCCGGGTGAAGGCGAGGTTTCGATCGTCGCCTGGGCCGGCTATATCGAGCGCGGCGAAACCGACAAGGGCTATGACTGGGTCACCGATTTCGAAAAATCCACCGGCTGCAAGGTGACCGTCAAGACCGCCGCGACATCTGATGAAATGGTGACGCTGATGAATCAGGGCGGCTTTGACCTCGTCACCGCTTCGGGTGACGCGTCGCTCCGCCTCATCGCCGGTGGCAAGGTGGCGCCGGTCAATACCGCGCTGATCAAGAGCTGGAGCACGGTGGACGACCGCCTCAAGGATGCACCCTGGCACACGGTCGACGGCGTGCATTACGGCGTGCCCTACCAGTGGGGCCCCAATGTGCTGATGTACAATACCAAGGTTTTCGGCGACAAGGCGCCGGATAGCTGGGGCGTGGTGTTCACCGAGCAGAACCTGCCCGACGGCAAGACCAACAAAGGCCGCGTGCAGGCCTTCGACGGACCGATCTACATTGCCGACGGCGCGCTTTACCTGAAAGCGACCAAGCCGGAACTCGGCATCAAGGACCCCTATGAACTGAACGAAGCGCAGTATACGGCCGTGCTCGAACTGCTCAAAGGCCAGCGCTCGCTGGTCGGCCGTTACTGGCATGATGCGATGGTGCAGATCGACGACTTCAAGAACGAAGGCGTGGTGGCATCCAGTTCCTGGCCGTTCCAGGTCAACCTGCTCGAAGCCGACAAGCAGCCGGTGAAGTCCGTGTTCCCGAAAGAGGGCGCGACGGGTTGGGCCGACACGACCATGATGCATGCGGATGCCGCGCACCCCAATTGCGCTTATATGTGGATGGAGCACTCGATCTCGCCGAAGGTCCAGGGCGACCTCGCCGCCTGGTTCGGCTCGGTGCCGGCCGTTCCCGCTGCGTGCAAGGGAAATGCACTGCTGACCGACACGGGCTGCGCGCATAACGGTTTCGAGAACTTCGACAAGATCAGCTTCTGGAAGACGCCGGTCGCGAAATGCGCCAGCCAGGGCGAATGCGTGCCGTATCATCGCTGGACGAATGATTATATCGCGGTGATGGGCGGGCAGTAAGGCTTGTCACGAGGGGCGAGACCGAAGAACTTCACCCCTCACCAACTACGGCCAAGGGTTCACTGCGTTCACCCGGCCTGCGTATCCTCTCCCGCAAGGGGAGAGGTAGAGCCGCAGCATTCTACCTCTCCCCTTGCGGGAGAGGATAGGAAGTCCGCGTGAGCATAAGCGAACGCATGGACGCGCTTGGTGAGGGGTGCCCCTCGCGCATCACAACTTCACGGAGACCCCCATGACCCCGGCAGTCACATTCCGCGCCGTGTCGCGCCATTTCGGCCAAGTGAAGGCGGTCGACCAGGTCAATCTCGAGATCGCCGAGGGTGAGTTCTTTGCCATGCTGGGTCCGTCCGGCTCTGGCAAGACGACGTGCCTGCGGCTGATCGCCGGCTTCGAGCAGCCGACCAGCGGCGAGATCGCGATCTTCGGCGAGAATGCCAATGGCGTGCCGCCGTGGAAGCGCAACGTCAACACCGTCTTCCAGGATTACGCGCTGTTTCCGCATATGAGCATCCTCGACAATGTCGCCTACGGGCTGATGGTCAAGGGCGTGGACAAGGCGGCGCGGCTGAAGGCGGCCGAAGAGGCATTGGCCATGGTTGCGCTCCCCGGCTATGGCGAGCGGAAAGCCGGCCAGCTCTCAGGCGGCCAGCGGCAGCGGGTGGCGCTGGCGCGCGCGCTGGTCAACAAGCCCAAGGTGCTGTTGCTCGACGAACCGCTCGGCGCGCTGGACCTGAAACTGCGCGAGCAGATGCAGGAGGAACTCAAGACGCTGCAGAAGGCGCTCGGCATCACCTTCGTCTTCGTCACCCATGACCAGGGCGAAGCGCTCTCGATGGCCGACCGGGTCGCGGTGTTCAACAATGGCGGCATCGTTCAGGCGGGCACGCCCGAGGACATCTACCAGCGGCCGGCGTCGAAATTCGTCGCGGATTTCGTAGGGTCGTCCAACATCTTGCCGCCGGATTTTACCCAGAGACTGACGGGCACGCGCGCATGGTCGAGCGTACGGCCAGAGACCATCAATCTCGGTGCCGCGAGCGGCGATACGCTGGGCATATCCGGCACGCTCGCGGCGCGCAGCTTCCTGGGTTCGGTGACCCGCGTGGGCGTCGATGTCGAGGGAATGCGGCTGCATGCCAACCTGCCGGCAGCGGCGACACTGCCGGCCGAGGGCGAAACCATCGCGCTCAACTTTTCACGCGCCGCGCTGCATACGTTGGGTGATGCGGCATGAGCACGGTCACCTCACCCGCCGTGTTAGCCAGGGAGGATGGCGCCGTTGGACGGTTGTCGGCGACCTTCTGGCGCCGGCCGAAGCTGCTGCTGGCTCTGATGCTGGCGCCGCCGCTGCTGTGGCTCGGCGTGATCTATATCGGCTCGCTGTTCGCGCTTCTGGCGCAGAGTTTCTTTTCGCTCGACGACTTCACCGGACAGGTGAAATATGAGCTGACATTGTCGACCTATGCGCAGCTCTTCCGCCAATCCAATTTCGACATCATCGTGCGTACTGTTGTGATGGCGGCGCTGGTGACGATGGTCTCGGCGATCATCGCCTTTCCGATCGCCTATTACGCCGCGCGCTATGCCAAGGGCCGGTGGAAGGCGCTGTTCTATCTCGGCGTGACGCTGCCGCTGTGGTCGAGCTATCTGGTGAAGATCTATGCCTGGAAGATGATCCTCGCCAAGGAAGGCATCATAAGCTGGGTGTTCGCGAAACTGTCGCTGACATGGTTGCTGGAAGCCTATCTGGCGCTGCCCATCGTCGGCGGCAACTCGCTGTCGATTAGTTATACCGGCACGCTGCTTGTCTTCGTCTATGTCTGGCTGCCCTATATGATCCTGCCGGTGCAGGCAGCACTGGAACGGGTGCCGGGCAACCTGATCGAGGCGAGCTACGATCTCGGGGGGGCGCCCAAGCAGACCTTCCGCCATGTTCTGCTTCCGCTCGCGTTGCCGGGCATCATCGCCGGCTCGATCTTCACCTTCTCGCTGACGCTGGGCGATTACATCATTCCCGGCATCATCGGCTCGTCGCGGCTTTTCATCGGCCAGGCGGTCTATACGCAGCAGGGCACCGCCGGAAACATTCCCCTCGCCGCCGCCTTCTCGGTGGTGCCCATCATCATCATGGCCTTCTATCTGTGGATGGCGAAACGCCAGGGGGCTTTCGATGCGATCTGACAAGATGAATTCCGCCCCCCTCGCCTTGAAGCTCGCCGCTGGTGCAGGCCTGCTGTTCCTGTCGCTGCCGATCCTGCTGATCTTCGTCTACGCGTTCACGACCGAGGAAAAGAGCTTCAAATGGCCGCCGCCGGGCTTCACGCTGCAATGGTTCGGCCGTGCCTGGGATAGGCCGGATGTGTGGGCGGCGCTGTCGCTGTCGGTTCAGGTCGCGGCGATCGCCACGGCGGTCGCCCTGGTGCTCGGCACATTGTGTGCGGCGGCCGTCGCCCGATCGAATTTCTTCGGCAAGGAGGCGATTTCGCTGCTCGTCATCCTGCCGATCGCGCTCCCCGGCATCGTCACCGGCATCGCATTGCGCTCGGCCTTCGGGATCATGGAGATCCCCTTCTCGTTCTGGACGATCGTGCTGGGTCACGCGACCTTCTGCGTGGTGGTCGTCTATAACAATGCGGTGGCGCGGTTCCGGCGCATGTCCGGATCGTTGATCGAAGCGAGCTATGATCTCGGTGCCAATGGGTTCCAGACTTTCCGCTACGTGATCCTCCCGAATATCGGCACGGCGCTGTTGGCAGGCGGCATGCTCGCCTTCGCGCTCTCGTTCGACGAGGTGATCGTCACGACATTCACCGCCGGCCAGCAGACGACGCTGCCGATCTGGATGCTGGAGGAACTGATCCGACCACGCGAGCGCCCCGTGACCAATGTCGTAGCCATGCTGGTGGTGCTGGTGACCTTCCTGCCCATTCTGGGCGCCTATTATCTGACCCGAGACGGCGCGGAGACCGCCGGATCCGGAAAATGAGCGAGGAGTAAGACCATGGATACGCAGATGCTGATCGGTGAGAAATTCGAAGCCGGGACCGAGATGGAGGAGCAGATCCTCAACCCCAAGACCGGCGAGACCGTGCTCGCGCTGCCCGAGGCCTCGACATCGCAGATCGATGCCGCCGTGGATGCCGCCGAGAAGGCCTTCACCACCTGGTCGGAGACCACGCCGGCGCAGCGCTCGAACTACCTGCTCAAGATCGCCGACGCGATCGAGAAGGATGCCGAAGGTTTCGCGGCGCTCGAATCGCTCAATTGCGGCAAGCCGATCAATGCGGTGCTGAACGACGAAATCCCGGCGATCGTCGATTGTTACCGCTTCTTCGCGGGCGCCATCCGCTCGATGCATGGGCCGGTGGCGGCGGAATACCTGCCGGGCTTCACCTCGATGGTCCGCCGCGATCCGGTCGGTATCATCGGCTCGATCGCGCCGTGGAACTACCCGCTGATGATGGCGGCCTGGAAGCTGGCGCCGGCGCTGGCCGGCGGCAACACGATCGTCATCAAGCCCTCGGAACAAACGCCGTTGACGACGCTGAAGCTCGCCAAGGTGTTCGCCGACATCCTGCCCGAGGGCGTCGTCAATATCGTCCTCGGCCGTGGCGAGACGACCGGCAACTACCTGATCAATCACCCCAAGATCAACATGGTGTCGATCACCGGCGATATCGCCACCGGCAAGAAGGTGCTGGCGGCGGCCTCCAAGACCGTCAAGCGCACGCATCTGGAACTCGGCGGCAAGGCGCCGGTGATCATTTTCGACGATGCCGAGATCGACGAAGCCGTCTCGGCGATCCGCACCTTCGGCTATTATAATGCCGGGCAGGATTGCACGGCCGCGTGCCGCATCTATGCGCATGGCAAGATCTACGAGAAGTTCGTCGCCGACCTCGCAGCTGCCGTCTCCACGATCAAGTTCAACCAGGCCGACGACACGGAAAACGAGATCGGGCCGCTGATTTCCAAGCGCCAGCGCGACCGCGTGTCGAGCTTCGTCGAACGCGCCGCCGAGCTCGGCCACATGCAGATCGCCACCGGCGGCAAGAACGGTTCCGACAAGGGCTTCTTCTTCCAGCCGACCGTCGTGGCCGGTGCGAAACAGGACGACGAGATCGTGCGCCGTGAAGTGTTCGGTCCAGTCGTGTCGGTGACCAAGTTCGGCGATGACGACGATGTCATCGGCTGGGCCAACGACAGCGACTACGGGCTGGCCTCGTCGGTCTGGACCAAGGACGTGTCTCGCGCGATGAAGGCAGCGGCCAAGCTGCAGTACGGCTGCACCTGGGTGAACACGCATTTCATGCTCACCAACGAAATGCCGCATGGCGGCGTCAAGCAATCCGGCTACGGCAAGGACATGTCGATGTACGCGCTTGAAGACTATACGGTGGTGCGGCATGTTATGATCGCACATTGATATCGAGAGAGTTCGGAATGGGTGAGCCATGGATGCGATGACGGCGACGATGCGCATCCTTGAGCCCTATCCCGGCATCTATGCCTATTACGACGGGCGGATCGAGGGCAAGCGGCTACATTCCGAAGGCCCGAACTGGGTGGATGACGGGGCTTACAGCCTCGGCATCGCATCCTACGCCCTTGTCGGCGACGGAAAGGCGATCGTCTACGATACGCATATGACGATCGAGCATGCGCGTGCGATCCGCCGGCATCTCGAAGGATTGGGCGTTACGGCAATCCAGGTCGTGCTCAGCCATTGGCATACCGACCATATCGCCGGCAACGTGGTTTTCGCCGATTGCGAGATCATTGCTCTGAAATTGACAGCCGACACGATGGAAGCAAACCGTGCGAAGCTGGAAACGGGCACGCCACCAATCCTGCCCCTGGTGATGCCGACGCGGACCTTCGAGGAGTCGATGGCGCTGGAAATTGGCGGACGGCGGGTCGAGCTTCACCATTTCAACATCCACAGCGCCGATGGCTGCGTGATGTGGCTACCGGAGGAGCGCATCCTGCTTGCCGGTGACACGCTTGAGGATACGGTGACCTATATCTCAGAACCGGAGCATATCGAAACGCATATCGCCGAACTCGAACGGATGATGACCTGGCCGATCGAGCGCATCCTGCCCAATCACGGCGACCCCGACCGGATCAAAGCCGGCGGCTATCACAAGACGCTGATCGACGCGAACCGCGAGTATCTCGAACGGCTGATCGACCCTGAGGAATCGAGCCGGGCGCATACATTGTCGCTGGCGGAATTTCTCGAGCGCGATATCTCAACGGGCGCGGTCATCTATTTCGCGCCCTATGAGACCGTGCATCGCGAGAATGTCGCGGCGGTCGGCCGCGACAATCCCCACGATTAACTGGCGGCGCGGCGGTAGAAGGCGAGCGAGCCCGCAAGGGTCAGCAACGCGCCACCGCAGATGCGGTCAAGCCAGAGAGCGCCATTCTGCTTGAGCAGCCGCACGGCTTGCGAGCCGAGCACGGCGTAACCCAGCATGATCAGGAAGTCGATGGAGGCGAAGACAACGGCGAGCACGGCGTATTGCTCGACCTGCGGTGCCGAGGGCACGACGAATTGCGGCAGGAAAGCCGAGAAGAACAGGTAGCCCTTGGGATTGGTCACGGCAACCAGGAAGCTCTTGAGGAAAAGCGACAGGCGCGAACCGGTGCCGTTATCCGTGGCATTCAACGACTGGCCGAGCGACCCCTTCGAGCGCAGCAGCATGATGCCGAGAAAGGCGAGATAGCCAACGCCGACCCATTTGACCACCGAGAACCAGAATTCGGAAGCCGCCAGCAGCGCGCCGAGGCCGAGTGCGACAGCGCCGATCAGGACGAAATCGGAGAGTACGGCGCCGAGCATTCCGTAAACGGAGCGGCTAATGCCGTGGCGGGAGCCATTGGTCAGCGCAAGCAGCACGGTGGGGCCAGGGGTTGCGATGCCGATGAAGGCGACGGCTGCAAAAGCGAGAATGGTGAGCGAGTTCATTGAGGTCTCCCAGAGTGCGGCGGTAGTTATGCAGGGCGGGCGGGGAAAGGCAAGGTGTGGCGGCTTGACAAATTGCGTCATTTTTGACACAACCTACATATGATCGATCGCAGCAAGAAGCTACGGGCGAGGTTTTATGAAACAGCGTCCGGGCGAAAGCCTGTGCGAGAATGGCTGTTGGAGATTGATCAGGAAGACCGGCGCACGGTCGGTCATGATGTGCAGACCGTTGAATTCGGCTGGCCGATAGGAATGCCCGTATGTCGTCCCCTTGGCGACGGATTGTGGGAAGTTCGGAGTGACCTCACCAATGGCACCATCGGCAGGGTAATTTTCTGTATTATTGCTGGCGAAATGGTTCTGCTGCACGGCTTTGTAAAGAAGACTCAGAAAACGCCGCCATAGGACATCGAACTGGCCAAGAAGCGGCGCAAGGAACTTATGTGATGGAAGACGAACAGAAGGCTCGCGCAAGCGACGAGACATTCGACGACTTTCTCGCCGAGCAAGGCATGCTGGAGGAAGCGGAAGAAGTCGCGATCAAGCGTGTACTGGCATGGCAGATTGCTGAAGCGATGAAGGAAAAGGGCCTGACCAAGACCGCCATGGCTGCCCTGATGCATACGGACCGGCGCCAACTCGATCGTCTGCTCGACCCGGACAATGGATCAGTGACGCTGAGCACGCTGAGGCGTGCGGCAACCGCAGTAGGCCGCACGCTGAAAATCGAACTGGCCTGATATTTACATCGCCGCCACGGGATGCGGCGAGCCGTCATAGGCGCCCCAGATCGACTGATCGAAGCAGATGACGGAGCCGGTCATCAGGCCCGACTCTTGGGATGAGAGGTAGACGCAGGCACGAGCCACTTCGGCGGGGTCGACGAGGCGGCCGAAGGGCTGGCTGGCTGCTGCCTTTTCCAGCCAATCGGCCGGGGCGTTGTGAAATTCGCGCTGGATGCGGTCCTCGCCTTCCGATGCCATCCAGCCGATATTAAGGCCGTTGACGCGGATGCGGTTGCGGAGCAGCGCGTAGGCCGTGTTCTTGGTCAGCGTTTCGAGCGCGCCTTTTGAAGCGCAGTAGGCTGCGATGAAGGGCTGGCCGGCCTTCGCCGACATCGAGCCGATATTGACGATGGTCCCTTCGATCTTCTCGCGGCGCATGATCTTGATGGCTTCCTGCATCAGGAAGAACGGCGCACGGACATTGGCGGCGAACATGCGGTCGAAGAGTTCGGGGCTGGTATCGAGGATCGTGCCGCGGTCGGTGATGGCGGCGGCGTTGACCAGCGCATCGACGCGGCCGAATTCCTTGTCGGCGCGGACGATGACAGCCCTGACGTCATCGACATTCTCAAGGTCGGCCTGCTGGTAGACGACCTTGGCGCCGGTGGCTTCGGAAATCTCCTTCGCCTTGGCCTCGCCCTTGGCGGCGGTGCGGCCGCAAATGACGATGCCCTTGGCGCCGCGCTCGGCGAATGTGCGGGCAATCGTGGCGCCCAACCCTTGCGTTCCTCCGGTGACGACGGCGATCTTGCCTTCAAGACGGGCTGCATTCTCGGACATGTGCTTCTCCTCCATTTATGACGCGGAAACCCCTCTCCCCGCCAGGCGGAGAAAGGGGTCGATTCTCAAACTATTTGCTGGGCTCAGGTCAGCTTCTTTTCGGACTGCAGCGCAAGCTGTTTCGTGAATTCCTCCGACGACCAGCCGCCGTCGAGCGCTTTGCCGAAAAGCGCGGCCTGGGTCTTGGGGGCCAGGCCGCCCTTGGGCGGGTCGCGGTCGAGGTTGGTGGGGAAGGAATAGCCCTCGGCGGTCGCTGCGATGGCGTTGTCGGCGCTCGCGCGGTCGATGCGGCCGTCCGCCAGCATGGCCTTCAGCGCCGGGAACAACGTCGCGCTCATCTTCTCGCGGCCGACCGATTCCATGGCGCGGCCGAAGGCGGACGAGACCTGGAGCAGGTTCGCCATGCGGAAAATGTCCTTCGAGCGATTGGTGCCGGCGGCGTGAATCAGCGAGGGATTGAAGAAAACGAGATCGCCCTTTTCGAGCGGCAACTGGACGTGATGCGCGTCGAAATAATCCTGGAATTCCTGCCGGTTGGGAACGAGGTAGCCCAGCGGATAGAGCTGGCTGAAAGGCAGGAAGAGGGTCGGGCCGCTTTCGAGCGGCATGTCGCAATGGGCCACGGCACCCTGCAGCGTCAGCACCGGCGAGAGGTGGTGGACGTGGGCAGGAAAACGCTCCATCTCGGCGACGGACTGGAAGCCGAGGTGATAGTCGCGATGGGCCTTCTGGGCAGAACCGCCCGGATTGACGCGATTGACCTGGGCGGTCATCTGGTAGTGCGGGCCGAGCCAGGCTTCGGAAGCGAGGGCGATGATCGGGTTGGCGTAGTATTGCGCGAAATTCTCGGGATCAGCGAGGCAGTGCTTTTCCAGCGAGTTCCAGATGCGGTCATTGGCGCCGGGCTTGGCGAAATGGTCGCCGCCGCCGACTTTGCCCTGCTTTTCGTCGGTGATCACAGCGTCGAAGACGCCGGTCGCGTTGTCGATAACAGAGGTGTCGGTGTAGGCGCCCTTGAACACCGCGACGCCGGGTCCGCAGGCGAAGATGTCGCAGATTTCGGCGAGAACAGCCTTGCGGCCATCCGGCGTCTTAGTCGCTTCGCGGACGGAAGTCGCGTCGTAGATGACGACGTTCTTTTCGATCGCCTTGGCGTGCGGGTAGTCGGAGAGCTTGGCCGTGAGCGCGATGGTCTGGGCGAAATCGTCGATGTCGCAGGCGGATTCGGTGTACCAGACGCGGCTGGTGCGGGCGGTGACGGGATTGTCGGTCTTCATGATTTCCTCCCTCGGGTTCGATTTGCCCGGATTATAGGGGTGATTGCGGCCGGGCGAAGATGTGCTATCCATCAAAAATCCATCAAATCCGGACGGCACTGCAACATGGCCCACGCGTTTCTCGTCAAGGATATCGCCTTTCAAGCCGGCTTGAGCACGGCGACGGTGGACCGCGTGATCAACGGGCGCGGCGGCGTGCGGCGGCAGACGGTCGCGCGCATCGAAGCTGCGATCAACGAACTCAGGCAGCAGGAAAATGCCGCTGCAATGTCGGGCCGCACTTACGTGTTCGACATCGTGATGGAAGCGCCCGACCGATTCACCAATGCGGTGCGGCGGGCGTTCGAGACCGAGGCTGCCGCGTTCCTGCCGACAGTCGTGCGTTCGCGCTTCCATTTCACCGAGCAGATGCGCGATGCGGACCTGTCGCGGCTTATGGCGCGCATCCGGCGGCGCGGCAGCCATGGGGTTGTGCTGAAGGCACCGGATACCGAGGTCATCCGCGAGGAAGTCGCCGCCATGGTTCGGGCAGCAATCCCGGTCATCACGCTGGTGACGGATCTCCCCGATTCGGGCCGCATGGCCTATGCCGGATCGGACAACCGGGTGGCGGGCGAGACCGCCGCGTATCTTATCGGCTCACGGATCGGGTCGGCGGGCGGCACGGTGCTGCTGACGCTCTCATCGAGCCGCTTCCGGGGCGAGGAAGAGCGGGAAAGCGCCTTCCGCCGCATCGCGGGCGAGCGCTATCCCAATCTTGCGATCGTGGAAATCAGCGAGGGTTACGGCAAGGATTCGGCGACCGGCGCGCAGGTGCGCAAGGCGCTGGAGACCAGCCGGACGATCGATGCGGTCTATTCGATCGGCGGCGGCAACCGCGCGATCATCGAGGCATTCGAGACGGCGGGACGCCCCCTTCCCGTCCATGTCGCGCACGATCTCGATGAGGATAATCTGGCGCTGCTGAAGGCGGAGAAACTGTCCTATGTGCTGCACCACAACCTGAATGCCGATGCGGCATCGGTGTTCACGACGTTCCTCGAAGGGCGCAAGGCTCTGCCGAAAATGAAAAGACCAGCGCTGTCCGCGCTGGTCATCATCACACCGTTCAACATTCCGGCCTAGTTGTCCGGAAGCAAGCCGTTACTTCTTCACGACGAGCTCGAAGGTTTCGGCATCTTCGCCGGCCCAGCCGCCGCCGAGTGCCTGGCAGAGCGCGACATAATTGATGTTGAGGTTTTTGGAGACCTCGGCCAGCTGAAGCTGGGCGCCGTAGAGCGATTCCTGCGCATCGAGAACATCGCTGAACTCGGTGGTGCCGGCGTCGTTCAGCTCGCGGGCGAGCTGTTCGGCCTTGGTGAACTCGGCAACCGCAGTGGAGAGCCGCGAAGCGCGCATCTGCTCCTGCCGGAGTGCAACAACGGCGTCCTCAACCTCACGCGCTGCTTGTATGACGGTCTGCCGATAAGCGAGATATTGCAGACGCGCACCGGATTTCGACAGATCGACCGCCGCATGTAGAGCGCCGCGGTTGAAGATCGGCAGAGTAATCGAGGGGCCGAGATTCCAGTTCGCGACCTTTCCTGCATTCGCCGTCCGCGATGCAGTGATGTTGCCGTTGAGGACAAGCTGCGGCCAGAGATCGGATTCGGCGACGCCGATATCGGCCACCGCAGCGGCCAGCAGGCGTTCCTGCTGGCGGATATCGGGCCGGTTGCGGAGCAGATCCGCCGGGATGCCCTCGGAGAACCGGACGCGTGGGCGCTTGACCGAGTTGTACTTCGTGTAGAGCGAATCGAGTTCGGCCGGCGTCTTGCCCAGCAGCGTCGCGATCAGGTTGATGTATTGCAGGCGCAGTTGCTCGAGCGCCGGAATGTCCGACGATGTCAGCGCTGCATTGGCCTTGGCGCGCGTCGAATCGAGCGTCGACGCCGAACCAGCTTCCACCTTCGCAATGGTGATGTCGGCGGTCTCGTTCTGAACCTGGAGGGAGCGCTTCGCGATCTCGATCTGGCGGCCGAGGCCCTGGACATTGACATAGGCGTCGGCAACGGAGGCGATGATATCGAGACGCGCCGCGTTCAGCGCCTCGCGTTCGGCCTCGATGCGCTCTTCTTCGCGCTCCTTGGTGCTTTTCCAGCCCAACGGATTGATGTACCAGGAACCCGCCAGACCTTTCGTGGCACTCGATGTGTTAGTGGTAACCCATTTGTGTTTCGTGACTGGCTGTGCGTCCACACCACCGGGGATCGCGACTATTTCCGTTCCTACCACAACAGGCTGCTTGTTGCGCTGCCCTGAAAGCGCGGCGGACGCCACGGCATCGACCTGTGGCAGATAGGCGTTGTTGGCGATCTTCGCCGTGGACATGGCCGCCTTGACGCGCTCGCGTGCGGCTTCGATGGTGAGGTTGTCGGCAAGCGCTTCGTCGATCAGGGCATTAAGGTTCCTGTCGCCGAAATTCGCCCACCACTTGGTGTCGGGATGAATCGTTTCGCCGCGTAGGCCGGCGCGATATTTATAGTTCTCCGTCAACGTGACCTCGGGGCCAGCGACGAACTTTTCGGTCGAGCAGGCCGCCAGAACGGAACCGGCGGCGAGGAGGACAACAACGTTTCTCATATGTGGCATACTCGATGAATAAAATGTGGCCGGCGGCCGTAAAGCCGTCAGGGCTAGCTTTGCGCAGGCTGCACGCAATAAAGAGGAACCTGCCGTTTCATCGAACGTCATATCCCCTGCCCGCGCCTCACCATAGACATAATGCGGTGCGGGAACACAAGTCTCTTAACAAAAATTTACGAAGTGGGGCGAAAAGGTCACGCTAGGTCGAAATGCACGGCTTTCAAGTCCGAAACGTCGATATTTTCGAGCACGATGCGGTCGGAGCCCACCCTGATCACCACATCGTCGCCATCCGTGGACATGTGGTTGCGCCTCAGATCGCGAAAACTCTCGATGCCCTTGAGTCCCGCGAGACCGAGCACGTCGTGATCGTCGCCGGCGACGTCAAAATCGCTGATGACATCGTGGCCGGAACCGGTCCTGAAGACGAAGAGATCGGTACCCGCTCCGCCTTCAAGCGTATCGTTGCCGATGCCGCCCGCGAGCCGGTCGTCGTCCTCGTCACCGAACAGGCTGTCGTTACCGATGCCGCCATAGAGGCTGTCATCGCCCGTGCCGCCATGCAGTTCGTCGTCGCCATCGCCGGCGGCGGCACCCGGTGTGAGGCGGTAGATCTTGCCGCTCAGGCTGACCGCGAGCAGGTTGCCGTCGCTGTCGGTCCCGAATGAGGAGATGTTGGAGAGACTCGCACCCTTGATCTGGTCCGTGCGCTCGACGGCGTCTTCCGCCTCGCCATCGACCATGCGCAGCGTGTAGAACTTGCCGGTGACAAAGTCGGAGAAGACATAGACGCCCTCCAGGCCCGGCGCGGGACCGTGATAGACCACCCCGCCGGTCACTGAACCGCCGCCGCCGTTGTGCGAATAGACGAAGACCGGATCGGTGAAGGTTACGCCGCCCGGCGGCGTGCCCTGGTAAGGTTCATCGCCCTCGAAATAATTCCAGCCGAAGTTCAGGCCGCCCGGCGCGCCCGCGGCGACAAAGTTGATCTCTTCCCACTCATTCTGTCCGACATCGCCGATATAGAGATCGCCCGAGTCGAATGACATGCGCCAGGGATTGCGTACGCCGGACGCCCAGATTTCATCGAGGCCATCGGTTCCGACATAAGGGTTATCGTCGGGAATCCGATAGTTCTTGCCGGGAAGGTCCATGCCATCGACATCGATGCGCAGGATCTTGCCGAGCAGATTTTCGAGATTCTGGGCATTACCATGGGGATCACCCCCGCCCCCGCCATCGCCGATGCCGAGATAGAGCATACCGTCCGGTCCGAAGACGATCGAGCCACCATTGTGATTCGACTCGCCGGGATGGGGAATGGTGATGACGGTTTCCTTGAACACGATCTTGTCGGGATTGCCGTTCTTCGGTCCGTATTCCCGGACCTCGATATCTCCATTCGATTTGGTCAGATAGACGAACAGCCGACCGTTGTCCTCGTAGTCCGGATGGAAGGCCATGCCGAGCACGCCGCGCTCGCCGCCGGCGGAGAACCGGTTATCAGGGATATCGAGGAATTCCTTCTTCTTTCCGGTCTCCTCGTTGATTCGGTAGATGACCCCGTCGTCCTTGGCGAGCGCATAGATAAAGCCGGGATCCGCATCCGTCACGGCGGTCTGCACCGCGCCCGAGCCGATGTCGGCGATTTTCTTTGCCTGAATGAAACCGGAATTCTGCGAAAGATCAGCCTGGCTGTGGCCGTAGATCAGGTCGTCGCCCGCGCCGCCGAACACCGTGTCGGCGCCATCGCCGGCCGAGATCACATCGGCGCCGCCGTGTGCATTGATGATGTCGCTGCCGCCAAGGCCGGTGATAATGTCGCCATCGTCAGTCAGGCCGTCGAGCGTTTCGGATTTGTTGGTGCCCATCACATTGGCCATGGTCGATCCTCCCGTGCCAGCCGATGCTGGCGATTTCTCTCGTCCCACGCCAAGTTGTCATGGCTCTTTATGGCAAAGCCATGGTGGTGCCGGCAGCAGGCAGCAAAAACAAAGGCGCCGCCGGCAAGATCACCGGCGGCGCCTGGAAACTCTGGAAAACGTGCCTTGCTCAGGCGTGTTGCTGAGGCTGATGCACGACCAGCCTGCGGATGGCGGCATTGACCGCCTCTGCCGAGGGAAACACCTGCTCGTCGAGATCCATGACATGGAACTTGACCGCGATGAATTTCAGCTTGCCGTTTTCGGGAACGGCGATTCCCACCGGTTCACCGGCATATTCTATAACCTGTTTGCTCATGACGACTTTCCTGCCGCCAGCTTCAAGGGCCGGCGCCAATCAGATTGATTTTCAGATGACTTGTTGTGCGATCACACGCGCACGGAAAGACACATCATATTTCGCGGACCGCTGAACATTGGGCGGGCCGTC
Organism: Rhizobium sp. LjRoot254; assembly: GCF_964254105.1. NCBI lineage: Bacteria > Pseudomonadati > Pseudomonadota > Alphaproteobacteria > Hyphomicrobiales > Rhizobiaceae > Rhizobium > Rhizobium sp. LjRoot254. Next base: position 2,332,176 of record NZ_CAXUSM020000001.1, read on the forward strand.
GTTCTTTGGGAAACAAGGCGATATCGAGAACGCATGTAACTCCCTCCGTCGATCGTTTTTCTTTCAAAATGACTCCCTGCCGACGCTTGCGGCCAAGAGCAGCTTGCATATGGTATGCAAAGCAGGCATTTCAATGGCGAGCCTGCCGGCCAGCGAAAAAATCTTTTTCAAGCATCTGATTCTTAAAGCTTTTGTGACAAATGCCCAGGCTCTGGGCGTAATATCAGGCAAATAGTAGAAGTGCCTAATTGTTGCGCAATTTCATCACTTCACGAAAATGTGTTGCGGTGCATAACTTTGCCTTAATTTCTTCCACTTTTGGCCATCACGGATATTGTCACGCGATTAAAATTGGTGTTCCAGTGTGAATGTTCATGCCCGCCCAGTGCGACCAAAAATCGCGCCGGAACGGCCCTCCACACGCATAATCCAGCACATCCGGTCTCACTTTGGGCCGGTTTGTGACAGAACTATTGCTGCGACGCACACGCGCGGCAAGCCGCATGCAGAGATTGGGAATGAAGGCCTTGAGTCATACGCAGGCAATTGAGTCATGGATTTGCGCGGCATCGCAAAAAAATCCGGCCACTCGGGAACCGCGCGCAACGATGATGCGTTAGGGAGCGCGTTCATGCCAGGTACAGACTAGCCCGGCTAATGGTCTTTTCAGATTGAAACTTTCTGCACCGCATAACGGAATCCAGAACATGAGCATGACTTCGCAACCGTGGACCGCCGAAAAAGCCGACACCGACGATCGCAGTATCGCGGGGAAAAAGGTTCTCCTTTACGGCATGAATTTCGCGCCCGAGATCACCGGCGTCGGCAAATATACCGGCGAGATCGCCGACTACCTGACCGGCCAGAAGGCCAATGTCACCGTTGTCACCACGCCGCCGCACTATCCGGGCTGGAGCGTGCGCGACGGCTACAAGAACAATTATTCCACCGAGCGGAAAGGTGGCGTGAAGATCTTTCGCGTTCCGCTGTTCCTCAAGGAAAACATGGGCGGCATCTGGCGGCTGATCGCGCCGGTGAGCTTTGCCGCGACGTCCGCGCCCGTCGTGCTTTATAATATCCTGCGCCACCGGCCGCAGATCGTCATCTGCGTCGAGCCGACGCTGTTTGCCGCACCGCTTGCCATCCTCGCGGCAAAGGCCGTGGGCGCGCGTACCGTGTTGCATGTCCAGGACCTTGAAGTCGATGCCGCTTTTGCCGTCGGCCACATCAAGTCGCTGAATTTCCTCAAGCAGGCGGCCTACGCGTTCGAGAAATATACGCTCAAAGGCTTCGACCGCATCATCACCATTTCCGAACGCATGGCTGAGAAGCTGGCACAGAAGACCGGCAAGCCCTCGCAGGTGGCCATCGTCCGCAACTGGGTCGATCTCGAGCACATTTATCCGCTCGGCCGCTCCTCGGCGTACCGCCGCGAACTCGGTTATGCCGACGACGATTTCATCGTGCTCTATTCAGGCAATATCGGCGCCAAGCAAGGTCTCGATACGCTGCTCGAGGCAGCCGTCCGGATCGAAAGCCAGAAGAAGATCAAGTTCGTTATCGCCGGCGAAGGCCCCGCCAAGCGTGCTTTGGTCGAGAAGTACGGCACGATGACGAATGTCAGCTTCCTGCCGTTCCAGCCCTATGAGAAGTTCAACGAATTCATGAACCTCGCAAACCTGCATGCCCTGCCGCAGGATCGCGGCGCGGCCGACCTCGTGCTGCCCTCCAAGCTTGGCGGCATGCTGGCCTCCGGCGCGCCCGTTGTGGTGACGGCCGACGAAGGCACGGAGCTTGCCAACTTCCTCGGCGACAGCGCGATCATCACGCCGCCGGGCGATGCCGACGCGCTGTCCAAGGCGATTGTCAACGCCTCCAAGGGCGACCGCGAGGAGTGGAAGGACCGGCGCGCCGACCTGTCGCGCAAGCTCTCCAAGCAGGACGGCTGCATCTCCTTCATCAACGCCGTCACCGGATGACGGCAGACACTCCACAACAAGCATCCCAGCAAGGCGCCTTTCGGCGCCTTGTCAATTTGGGCATGCTGATCGGCGGCTTCGGCATCGGCCAGGGCTCGATCTTCCTCGCGCAGACATGGCTCGTCGCGACTGGCAAGACCGAGCTGCTCGCGCTGTTCGGCACGCATTTCTCCTTTGCCATGCTGGGAATCATCGCGGTCGAATCGGGATCGCTGACGGTACTGTCGGCACAGATCGCGCGGATTTTGCATGCCGAAGGCGACAGGGCATCCGTGTGGCGCAGTTATTGGGAGACGACGGTGTTCCGGCTGACGATCGCCGTGGCGCTGTTGCTGGTGGGACTCGGTGTCGGTGCGTCCGAGTCGCTGCCTGACTTTTCGCGGACCTATCTCCTGTTCTCGCTGCCGGCGCTGGTGATCTGGGCTTTCAATGCGGCGGGTTTTCTCGACGGGCTGCAGAAGAGCGGCGTCAGCGGCATCACGGGTTCGATCGCCTATCTGGCTTCGGCAGCAGCGCTGTTTCTCGCGGCAAACCTTCCGGATCGCGAGGTCGGCATGTGGACGGGGCTGGCGCTGAGCTGCGGCTACGCGCTGACCGTGGTCGCGCAGTTTGTGGCGCTGGCGCTCGCCGGCTGGCGGCCGCATTGGGCGGCGCCGACCAAGTCTGGCACGCGGAAGGCTTTCGTCGAGGAGAGCGCGATGCTGGCCGGGCTGCTGCCGGGCCAGCTCTATTTCCGGGCGCAACTGGCGATCGCCGGGCTCTTTCTCGGCACATCGGCGACCGCGATGCTGGTCTATGCCAAGCAGATCGTCGGCGCGGCGAGCCAGATCGCGGGCTTTGCGCGGCGTATCGAATTTCCGAGGCTGGTGCAGGCCGTGGCGGCGAACCCGGCGACAGGCATCGGACGGATGCTGCGCATCCAGCGGACCAGCTTCGGCATTGCCGGCGTTTTCACAATCGGAATCATCGTCGTAGCCTTGATCGTGGTGTCCCGCTTCACGGGCTTTACCCATGACGCCTGGGCGTTCCTCGCCGTGTTCTGCCTGACGATCCTGACGGAGTCGGTGGGACAGGCACTGGTGCAGGGATTGTTTGCACATAACCGCTACCATGTGGCTGCCATGGCGCGAATCCTGGCTGTCGCGCTCGCGGTGATTTTCGGCTATCTCTCGGTCTCGATCTTCGGGGCTTATGTCTTCGTGCTCTCGGATTTCCTGTCTCATGCGACGGTGATCAGCCTGTCGCTCTGGTGGCTCATGAAAGTAACCCGCGCCGATGCCGACCGCCACGCTTGAACCCTCCGCGCCGTCTCTGTTCGACAGGCTCGCCCGGATCGACCAGTTCGGGCTGTTCCTGGCGGGCTTCATCCTGCTCTACGGCTTGGTGTCGCTGGTACTGGAGCATGGTGCGGGCATGGTAGGCTTTGCCAAGACACCATATCTGAATGCGGGGACCTATGCCTATGCGCTTGGCTTTGCCGCGCTGACGCTCATTCTCAACCGGACGACATCGAGGGCGGCGATTCCGCATCCGCTGGCGATCCTCCTGCTTCTCGCGCTGCTGGTGTCAGCGATATCAGGCGTCGCCAATGGCAATGCGCGGCAATATATTGTCGGCTGGTCGCTCTATTTCATCACTGGTGTGCTGATGTTCCAGACCTTCCGCCACCGGACGGGCGATGCGGGGTCGGCGGCGCGGGCGATTTCAACGCTCTATGCCCTGCCCTTCCTGGCTCTGGTGCTGGCCTTCGCCGTCGCCTCGATCCCCTACAAGGACAATCACTACCAGTATGTCCTGTTCGAGGTGATCGCGCTCTATGCGATTCTGATCCGGAAGAGCATGATCGAGAAGGCGATCGGCGCGCTGGTCTATCTCTTCATCCATCTCGGTTCGAATGACGGCTTCGTACAGGTGGAAATCAACCGCGCCTCGATCCTCGCGATCGGCGTGGTCGGGCTGATCTGGCTGCTCTACCGCAAATATCTCATCACGATCTTCTTCCTGGTCTTCGCGGTGATTGGTGCGCTGACTTATGCGCTGTCGCTCGACGACCAGACCGTCGATACGCTGCCGCGCAACATCAAGGAGGCGATCCTGCTGATGAAGGGAGACGACATCTACAATCACGTCTCGTCCTACCAGCGGGTGTTCGAGGGCGAAAAGGTAATGGAGGATTACCAGAGCGCCAATGATGCGGAATGGCTGTTCGGCAAGGGGCTCGGCCGGACGGTGGATATGTCGGGCGCCTCCGATCCGACACCGGGCCAGCATGCACTGCTCGGCGCGCTAGAAGTCCACAACATCCACTTCCTGCATTTCGCCGTATTCCACAAGTTCGGGCTGGTTGGGCTGGGACTGTTGGCCGTGATCGTCGGCGGGCTGCTCTGGATGTTCTTCGTCGATCTCGCGACGCGGCGGCTCGACGATGTCAGTATGTTTTTCTACTTCTACCTTTTTTACGGCCTGATGTTCGCCATGCCGGCGTCGAACTTCCTGATCGCCAATCCGCTCTGGCCCGCCTTTCTCGGCATGCTGTGCTGGCTGAGAAGCGGCGGCCGGTTAGCCGAGAGCCCAAGCCGCGCTTTGACTTGAGGCGGTTTGTCTGGCATGCGGATCAAACCTTATTTCGCGCATAATTCCGGGCTCTAAGCCCTGTGAAACCGAGACTTCCAGAGGGAAAGCCTGATGAAATTCATGATCGTCAACGCGTTTGGCCGCTCCAACCGGGGTGACTCGGTGCTGCTTGACGAATGCATTGCCGAAATCCGCGCCAAGTTCCCGGATGCCCAGATCGCGGGCGCCGTGTTCGAGGGGATCGATGCCGCACGCGCCGTGCATCCCACTGTCGCCTGGTCCGAACGGATCGGCAATGCCGGTGGCGGCGCGGTCGGCAGGCTCAAATCCCTCATCTATCTCTTCGCTTCATGGTTCAGCGCATGGCTGCCCTTCCTCGGCGCGCTGCTGCCCGAGAAACAGCGCCAGACGCTCGATGCGATCCGCGCGAGCGACGTGGTGATCTCCGCGCCGGGCGGCTATATCCATGACACCAACTTCGCCTATTTCATTGCGCTGCTCCACATCCATCTCGGCACGATCATGGGCAAAACAGTGATCCTGGCGCCGCAGAGCGTGGGACCGATTGAGCGGCCGGTATCGCGGGCGGTGGCGCGTTATGTGCTGGGCAAGGTACCCTTCCTGTGCGCCCGCGAGAGCTATAGCTGGGATTTCCTCGCACATGGCCTGAAGCTGCCGGAGAAAAACGTCTATCGCACCGGCGACAGCGCTTTCTGGAACAGCCATGTCGAGGACAACCCCGCTCTGATCGACGGTGTGTATGAAAGCCTCGGCGTGGCGAGGGATGCGCCGATCTTCGGGATGACTGTCGTTAAATGGTCGTTCCCGAAGTCGAAGGAACCGGCGGTCATGCTGGGCCGCTACACCGATGCCGTGGCGCGCGCGGCCGACCATATGGCCGAAATATACGGATTGACGCCTGTCATTTTCAACCAGGTCTCGGAAGATCTGCCAGCCTCGCTGGAGGTGCAGCGCAAGGCCAAATGCAAGGTGATCGTCGATCAGACCAGCCGCGAGCCCGACGTGCTGCGCGCCATGATCGCCCGCTCCAAAGTGTTCCTGGGAACGCGCTTCCATTCCTGCATATTCTCGATGATGGCGGGCCGCCCAACCTTCGCAATCGCCTACTTGCCGAAGACCGAATACATCATGAACGATCTCAAGCTGTCGCACCGGCACACGCCGATCGACGCGATCAATTATGACTATCTTATCAAGACGATATCTCTGGATTATGAGAATTTGAGTCAAGCCGAAGCTGAGATCCGGAATGCCGTGAAGGTCTACCAGACCGAGTTCACACGGCTGCAGGATATCCTCGGCCTGATCGGAGCCAAGCGATGATCCGGCGGGTGGCGCTGGCGCTGCCGACGATCTCGCCGCTCGGCGGCGGCGTGGCTGAAGCGGCGCGGCTGCATGTGAAGGCGCTGTCATCGGCAGGCTTCGAGCAGATATCGGTCCACACGCTGGATGACCGGATGGAAAAGGTCGATCCGAAGCAGTGGGAGGCGGCCAAGCTCTACCAGAATCGCTTCACGGGGCCGATCAGCTACAGTTTCGCGCCCGCCATGTTGGCTTCGTTGATGCGGGCCAAGCCTGATCTCGTGCACGTCCATGGCGTCTGGCAGTTTCATGTCGCAGCGGTGCATCTCTGGTCCATGCTGACGGGAAAACCTTATATCGTCTCGCCGCATGGCATGCTGGAGCCCTGGATTCGGGCTCGATCCTCAATGCTCAAGGGCGCGGTTTCGAGCCTCTACCAGAACCGGTTCCTGAGAAAGGCCGGCGGCTATCATCTGCTGACGGAGAAGGAGCGCGGCGATGTCGCCGAATTCCTGACCGGCCAACCGGCAAGGATCATCCACAATTTTGCCGAGCCGTTTTCGAGCGATGGCCAGAGGCCAAGCTGGTGGAAGCCGGAATTCGACGGCCGCGACATCTATCTCTTCCTCGGGCGCATCCACGAGAAGAAGGGCATCATGGAGCTGATGAACGCCTGGGCTCGGCTATCAAGCGAAAACGAGCAGTTTCGCAACGGCTCGGCGCTAGTGTTTTGCGGCTGGAACGATGGCATCGAAGGGTTCGAGGCCAAGGCGTCCGCACTCGGTCATCAATTCGGCAATGTGCTGTTTGCCGGGCCGCAATATGGGCCGGACAAAAACCGCTCGATGGGAACAGCAAAGTTCTTCCTGCTGCCCTCGAAGAGCGAGGGCCTGCCGATGGCTATCCTCGAGGCCTGGGCCGCCGGCAAGCCGGCCATCATGTCGCCCGAATGCAATCTCGATATCGGCTTCGAACGCGGCGCGGCGTTCCGCACGGGCTACACAGCCGATACGATCTATCCGTCGCTGGTCGCGGCGCATAAGTTGAACGCGGAGGATTGGTCGCGTGCCTCGGAAAATGCCAAGGCGCTGGTGGCCGCCGAATTTTCCGAACAGAGCGTGCGCGACGGATTGCTTTCGCTCTACAACGAAGCCGTAGAATGGAAGGTGAGAGGATGAGCGTACTCGACGCCGAGAAATCCAATGTCCGCGAGGGCGGCCCGAGCTTTTCGCTGAAGCATCGGATGTTCCGCGCGCTCTGGAACCTTACCTGGGCGCTGGCCGGCAACTGGACGCCGGTGCCGCTCCATGCGTGGCGGCGGATGCTGCTGAATGCGTTTGGCGCGAAGCTGGCGCCCAAGGCTCGAATCTACCCGAAGACGACGATCTGGTATCCGCCGAACCTCGAGATGGAGGACCATGCCGTGGTCGGTCCGGGCGTGATTCTCTACAACATGGGGCCGATGAAGATCGGCGCCTATGCGATCATCTCGCAACGTGCCCATCTCTGCGGCGGCACGCACGATGTCGATGATGCAAATTTCCAGCTCAAGCCGATGCCGATCACGATCGGATCGAAGGCATGGGTCGCGGCCGAGGCCTTTGTCGGCCCGGGCGTCACGGTTGGTGAAGGCGCGGTGCTTGGCGCACGCGGCGTTGCCGCCAAGGACTTGGAGCCGTGGTGCATCTATGCCGGCAACCCCGCGAAGAAGCTGCGCGAGCGCAAGCGGTTCTAATAGGCGACGGCGCGACGCGGGGCCTTGAAGCGATCACGCCAGAGAGGCCAGCAAGGCTACGAGTTGCCCCTGGCGATGCGTGTCGGTCTTTTGAAAAATGGATTTGAGCCTGCTGCGGGCGGTTTCCCTGGTGATGCCAAGTGCTGTGGCAGCGTTTTCGAGGGAGTCGCCGAGGGCCAAAAGTGCCGCGAGACGTGCCTCCGCCGGCGTAAGCCCGAAAGCCCGGCTGAAAGCCTGCCAGTCGGACTTGGCTGGCCCCACGATCTCATTGAGAAGCAGGAGCGCTCGCGCGGAAAGAAACGGGGATTTCGCCGCACCATCGACGGGCAGGATCTTGATCACGAGTGGAGTGGCGTTCTCCCGTCGTACGATGATCGGGGGTGCACGCAAGATTTTGCCCTCGCGAAGCCCCCGCAGCCGCTCGATGACTTTGCTGTATTCCGCCGCCGCGTGACGATCGCGGAACATCAGACGCCCGCCGACCACCTGGATGGCAGCGCCCAAGAGTCGCGTTGCTGCAGCGTTGGCATGGATGAACCTGCCGGTCTCATCGATCGCCACCACGGCTTTGCCCATTTGATCGAATGAATTGGCGACAGTGGACAAGGTGACGCGGCCCGCAAGCTCCGCAAGACTGCCAACTTCGTTCAGCCGCAAGGAAAATTGTTGGAGAATGGCTCTTTCACTCTGTTCGTATGGTCCTTGGCGTAGAGATCGATGCATCGTCAGGGACCAGATATCGGAACCACTGCGAATCCCGATGCCCGCCCACCACTTGCCGTCAAAGCGCGGCAAGAATTCTTCGAAAAACGGTGCACGGTCGTCGGCGTTGGCCAGGTCCCGGTCGAGGGCAATTTCGCCTCGCATAAGCAGAGCCCTGGAACGCAGATGGCTAACTCTGTCCTGTTCGGTCCAACTCTCGCGTACATAGGTCTCCAGGCAGTCCCTGAGGTTGGCAGTCGCCACAGCTCCTTCCGATCCGGTCTGAGGAATCAACCCCACTCCGATGGCGCCCACGGCCTGTGTGATTTCCTCCAAAACCTCTGCCCAACGCGCCGGATCGGCAACGACATCAGACAAATGCATGGACGCATATTGCAAGCGCTTGATGTCAATCGCCACCATCCCACCCCGGCATGTGTGCCAAGCACGAAGGTGCACGGCAACCAGCACTCCACCTCTCATAGAACCATATACACCACCGTTCGCGCGACGGGTATCCGGTTTGCAGCCGGCTGTCCTTCATCAACCCCCAAAAGGGGGTCTCATCGAAGGTTCCGCTGGTTGATGCTTCCCGGATCGATGGGCACGCCGAGACAGATGCCGCGCGCCAGACAGGGTGGATGATGACCATGCATTCTTTCGTGAAACTGACAGGTACGATTGCTGTCACGCTGATTTTGGGATTGCAAGCACGCGCCTCCGGCATCGATCAGACACCTACCTTTGACGTCGATGTCGCCATTGTCTTCGCGGTCGATTCCTCATCCTCGATCGATAGGGGCACTGCCGACCTCCAGCGGAACGGGCACGTTGCCGCACTGACTTCGCCCGAGTTCATCAAGGCCCTTTCCAGCAATCATCTCGGCTGCGTCGGCATAACCTACTTTGAATGGGCAAGCCCGCAACAGATAAAAACTGTGCTGCCCTGGACGAGGATCTGCGGACGTCAGGACGCGGAAGCGGCGGCCCGGGTGATCAGTAGGAAAGGCGCCACCGGCTTCAGCCGCGGAGTGAGAGGCGGGACATCCATTTCCGCGGCCATAGGCGTTGCAAGTCTGCTTCTCGACCGGTTTCCCGGAAATGCCGATCGAAAGGTCATCGATATCTCCGGCAATGGAGAGAACAATGACGGTCTGCCCGTTTTGCAGGCCAGGAAGAAGGCGGTCGACAAGGGTTACACGATCAACGCGATTGCCATCCCATCGAAAGACGAAGCTGCGCTGGGCCGTCCACTGGCATCCTATTTCGCGGAAGACGTCATAGGCGGTTTCCAAGCCTTCGTGATGGTTCCACGGTCGACAAGCGACTACACAAAGGCGCTGCGTCGGAAGCTGGTAACGGAGATAGCCCTGAACATTGGGCCGAACCTGGCTGACTCCGAGGAACGCCGCGGGTGGCCGATCGCTACAACAGTCGCGGCCGCTCGATATGACGCATCCAGATGGTAGCATTGGGCTGCAGCAGAACGCGGCATCGCCTGCATATCCAGAACTCAGCCCTTTGCGATACGTTTATTGAACGACGCCCGCGAGCCGGCGGCGGCATAAAGCGGGAGCTTCTTGAGGTCGGCGCGGGTCAGGATAAGGCCGGCGAGCTTCGCCCGCACTTCCGGCTCGCCGTCGAGCAGATCGGCGATGAGCTGCGGCGTCGCCCTGCCCCATTGGGCGGCAAGCACGAAATTGTCGATCACGGGTTCCGCAGCACGGGCATCGGAGGCGGTCGAGAGCGGAGCAAGATCGATGATGATGTGCTGGTACTGGCCGCGAAGCTCCGACATGAAGGTCTTGGCGCGATCGGAATTGAAGAGACTGGCCGGCTCGACGGTGCGATCCTTGAGCACCATGGGCAGCAGCGAGATGTTGCTCCTGGAATCATAAAGCAGGGTCTCGTCGGTGCTCTTGTTCTGGAGCACAGAATCGACGAGGCCCTGCTCCGCCTCGGCGGCGAGCCAGTCGCTGAGGCGCGGATCGCGGGCATTGCCATCGATCAGCAGCACGCTGCGGCCCTGATTGGCGAGATGGGTGGCGAGGTTGGCGGCAATGATGGTCGCGCCGTCGCCGGCAAGTGCCGAGGTGACGCCGGTCACCGTGCCCTGCCCGTCATTCTGGCGGCCGATCAGCGCCACGGCGGCCGAGCGGATCGTCTCGCCGAAGACCGAATAGGATTCGAGCACCGAGCGGCGGGCAGGCTCCGGCAGCGGCGCGCCTTTGCCCATGGTCATGCTGCCGAGATTTCGCGCGCCGCCACGTGGCAGGTAGCCCAGGAAGCGGATGCCGAGGGCGCGTGCCAGGACATCCCCGTCGCGTACGCCGCGGTCGGTCAGTTCGCGGAAGCCCGCGATGGCGCAGCCGATGACGGCACCCAGGATGGCGCCTACCGCCACAAGGAAGGATACGCGTGGTGCAATCGGCGCGCCGGGTAGCCGCGCGTCGCTCATGACCACGACATCCATGCCGGGCAAGGCGCGTGCGATCATCAGGTCCTGGAGCTTCGCCTGGAGAGCGTCCTTTGCCGGGCCGGCCGCGCGGTCGATCTCGCTCTGCAACGCCGCGCGCATGCGCGAATTGGCCATGTCGTTGTCCTGGGCGATCTTCTGCTTGAACGCCTCGGCAAAGGCCTGCGCGACTTTCCGGGCGACTGCCGGATTGGGATGTGTGTAGGAGATCGCGGCGACATAGGTGCGGCCGACGCGTGATGCCTTCACATTGGCCTGCAAGGCGGAAACGACCTGATCGAGGTCAAGTTTCCCGGCGGCTTCGTCCGTCGGTGGGATTTTCATTCCCAGGCGGGCTCCGATCCGTGCGACCAACTGCCTGAGGCCGGAGGACGCCGGCTTGGCGAAGTCGGCATCCTCGACCAAATCCAACCGGTTGGCGACGATGGTCGCGACCGAAGTTGACCTTGCCAGCTCGAGCTGCGACAGAAACTGGCCTTCCTCTTCCGGCGTCGTGGTCTCGATGCCCTGGCGAACCGGATCGGCAGCCGGGCCGGAGCGCACCATGATGGTCGCGGCCGAGGAATAGACCGGCACCTGGCTCTGGGCATAGATGAAGCCGAGAACCGCGCCAATGATAGTGAGAAGCGCCACGATCTTCCACCGACGACGAGCGACGGCGAAAAGCTGTTCGAGAACGTGGATGTCGGGATTGGCAGTGGCCGGAAGGTTCAAGGAAACACCCTGTGCTCGAAGAATTTGATGTGGCTATTGGGGTATAGAGGCAGGCCGCGGCGCAATCAAGTTCGGGCCTGCGTCGGACTTGCAGGATCACGGAATGTCGTTTACGTCTTGCCCTGCCCGCAATCATGCGGGCGATGATCTCAGGGCGGGGTGCGATTCCCCACCGGCGGTAAGTGGGGCACCCCACAAGCCCGCGAGCGCTTTCCGGCCCCCGCCGGAGAGGTCAGCAGATTCGGTGTGATTCCGAAGCCGACGGTGAGAGCATGTTGCAACATGCTCGAGTCCGGATGGAAGAGATCGGTTTGCCTTCAGCACCCGTGCGCACATGGGTGGTCGTCGGCGTCCGCTTGCCCTGATTCATGCGTTGGGAAAGAAAGGACACGACCATGAATCTTGAACTATCCAATATCGAACAATCCAGAATCACGCCCTCGCGCCGCATTGCGTTCATCTCCGCGCGCTGGCACCGGGATATCGTCGACAATTGCCGCGATGCCTTCGCGGCGGAGATTGCTGCCCTCACGGGCGGGCGGTATGAGATCGACTATTTCGAGGTGCCGGGCGCCTTCGAGATCCCGCTTCGCGCCAAGCGGCTCGCGCGTGGTGCCCGCTATGACGCCGTGATCGGCGCGGCACTCGTTGTGGATGGCGGCATCTACCGGCACGAATTCGTGGCGCAGGCCGTCATCAATGGCCTGATGCAGGTCGGGCTGGAAACCGATGTGCCGGTGCTCTCGGCGGTGCTGACGCCGCATCATTTCCACGGCAGTACCGAACACCAGACCTTCTTTGCCGAGCATTTCCGCGTCAAGGGCCGTGAGGTGGCTGCCGCTTGCCTGGCGATCGTCGAGGAAGCCGGCGCGCTCAAGGCTGCGGCGTAAAACGAAAAAACCCGGATGCTTGCGCATCCGGGTTTTTCTGCCATTGCTGGCGGAAGCGATCAATTGCCGTTGACGGCGTCCTTCAGGCCCTTGCCTGCGGAGAACTTCGGAACGTTGCGGGCCGGGATGTTGACCTTTTCACCGGTCGACACGTTGCGACCGACAGAGGCTTCGCGGCGGCTCACGGAGAAATTGCCGAAACCGACGAGACGGACGTCGCCGCCTTTCTTGAGTTCTTCCTGAACGGCGTCGAACACTGCGTCCACTGCGGAGGCCGCGTCCGTCTTGCTCAGACTGGACTTCTCTGCGACTGCTGCCACGAGTTCACTCTTGTTCATGTTTCCACCCCTTTCCTAGCTGGTTTGAAACGACTCACGTTGTTCTTGGGGCAGTTAAAGACTTCGACTGCCCGACCGCAACCCTGATACAGAAGTTTCCCGAGAAATCCAGCCTGTTTAGACGATTTTTCATAAAGAAATGGCCGGTCTGGAGACCGGCCATCCGCAATTTTGGGTCAGTTGGCACCCGGAGATACACTCGCCGGCCAGAACCTGACAATCTTTCCGCTCAGTGAGCGATCGAAAGTCCCGCATCATCGACGGCGCCGGGCTTTACCGGTGCGGGGTCGAACGACTCGTTCCACTCGATGGCCACGGGCTGGCGCGCAAGCGCATGCTCGAGAACCTCGCCCACGCGGGAGACCGGAATAATCTCCATATTGTTCTTCACATTGTCAGGAATATCCGCCAGATCCTTGGCGTTATCCTGCGGGATCAGAACCTTCTTGATGCCGCCGCGCAGTGCCGCGAGCAGTTTTTCCTTCAGGCCACCGATCGGCGACACCCGGCCACGGAGGGTGATTTCACCTGTCATCGCGACGTCGTGCCGGACCGGAATGCCGGTCATCACCGAGACGATGGCCGTGACCATGCCGATACCCGCCGACGGGCCGTCCTTCGGGGTTGCGCCATCCGGTACGTGTACGTGGATGTCGCGCTTTTCGAAAAGCGGCGGCTCGATGCCGAAATCGAGCGCCCGAGAGCGGACATAAGATGCCGCCGCCGAGATCGATTCCTTCATCACGTCCTTGAGGTTGCCGGTGACCGTCATGCGGCCCTTGCCCGGCATCATCAGCGCTTCGACGGTGAGCAATTCGCCGCCAACTTCAGTCCAGGCCAAGCCACTGACCACGCCGACCATATCCTCGCGTTCAGCTTCGTCATGACGGAAGCGCGGCACGCCGAGATACTGGTGCAGGTTCTCCGTGGTCACATCGACCTTCAGCACCTTGTTGCGCAGGATTTCGGTGACCGCCTTACGGGCAAGCTTGTTGAGCTCGCGTTCGTAGTTGCGGACGCCGGCTTCCCTGGTATAGGCGCGGATGACTTCCATCAGCGCTTCATCTGATATCGAGAACTCCTTCGGCTGCAGCGCGTGGTCGCGCATCGCCTTGGAGAGCAGGTGCCGCTTGGCGATTTCCAGCTTCTCGTCTTCGGTGTAGCCGGCAATACGGATGATCTCCATGCGGTCCATCAGCGGAGGCGGGATGTTCAGCGTATTGGCCGTCGTCACGAACATCACGTTCGACAGATCGTATTCCACTTCCAGGTAGTGATCCATGAAGGTGGAGTTCTGTTCCGGATCGAGCACCTCGAGCAGCGCCGACGACGGATCGCCGCGGAAATCCTGGCCCATCTTGTCGATCTCATCGAGCAGGAAGAGCGGATTGGCCTTCTTTGCCTTCTTCATCGACTGCACGATCTTGCCGGGCATCGAACCGATATAGGTCCGGCGGTGACCGCGGATTTCGGCCTCGTCGCGCACGCCGCCGAGCGCCATGCGGACATATTCGCGGCCGGTCGCCTTGGCGATCGACTTGGCGAGCGAGGTCTTGCCGACGCCGGGAGGTCCGACGAGGCACAGGATGGGGCCCTTGATCTTGGTCGAGCGCGCCTGGACGGCGAGATATTCGACGATGCGTTCCTTGACCTTGTCGAGCCCGAAATGATCCTCGTCGAGGATCTTCTCGGCATTGATCAGATCGGTCTTGACGCGGCTGAACTTGCCCCAAGGCAGGCTCAACAGCCAATCGAGATAGTTGCGCACAACGGTCGATTCGGCCGACATCGGGCTCATCTGCTTGAGCTTGCGGAATTCGGCATCGGCCTTTTCGCGCGCTTCCTTCGAGAGCTTGGTCTTGCCGATACGGGCTTCCAGCTCGGCCATTTCGTCGCGGCCGTCCTCGTCGCCCAGTTCCTTCTGGATCGCCTTCATCTGCTCATTGAGGTAGTATTCGCGCTGGGTCTTCTCCATCTGGCGCTTGACGCGCGAGCGGATGCGCTTCTCGACCTGCAGGACGGAGATCTCGCCTTCCATGAAGCCGAGCGCCTTTTCGAGCCGACCCTTGACGGAGACGGTTTCGAGCATTTCCTGCTTGTCGGTCAGCTTGATCGACAGATGCGAAGCGACAGTGTCGGCAAGCTTCGAATAATCGTCGATCTGGCCGGCGGCGCTGACGACCTCGGGAGAGATCTTCTTGTTGAGCTTGACGTAATTTTCGAATTCGGAAACCACCGAGCGCGACATTGCCTCGATCTCGACCGCGTCCTCTTCTGGCTCGGCAAGGATCGACGCGGTGGCTTCGTAGAAGTCCTCGCGGGCGGTGTAATGTTCGATCCGGGCACGCGCCCGGCCCTCGACCAGCACCTTGACGGTGCCATCGGGCAGCTTCAGCAGTTGCAGCACATTGGCCGCGGTACCGACTTCGAAGATCGCCGACGGCGGCGGATCATCGTCGGTTGCGTTTTTCTGGGTGACAAGAAGGATTTGCCGGTCGGTTCCAATCACCTCTTCGAGTGCGCGGATGGATTTCTCGCGGCCCACGAAGAGCGGAACGATCATGTGGGGGAATACCACGATGTCGCGCAGCGGCAGAACGGGGTAATTCTCCTGACTTCCTTCAGTCGGGAATGTCTTTTTGGTCATTTCTTTCCCTTTCAAGTCCAAGCCTTAGACAAGGCCAGGGCGGCAATCCCTCACTAGGCGATGCCGACCTGTAATAGCCGTTTCCGGCCACGCTAACAGGTGGCTATGCCGGGCGGACAATTCAAGCCTGAATCAGGCCACTCGAAACACCTGATGTCAAATGCCTGTCACAATCCCGAGATCAAATTAGCCAAGGCGGATGTTGCGAACCTTGCGCACAAGCCTGGGCCGGCAGAATCGTCGGGAAAGCAACGCTTTCACACTCTTTTTTGCGCCTGTTGGGCGGGACACGCAACGAAAAACATGCCGATAACGCGGGAATATTGCATCGCATACAATGAAAAAGGGCCGGATTTACCGAGCCTTGGACGTCTGGACTGTGTGGGGCGCTTTAGGCTGCGGACAGCATCCTTGCCTCGTCCTCACCGAACATGCGCTCTAGGTTGAGGAAGCAGATCATGCTGTCCTGGTAGGTAATGATGCCATCGGCGTAAGACACAGCCGCGCTGATGTCGGGCACCGGCTGAAGCAGCTCCTGGCCGATCGTCAGGATGTCCGAGACCCCATCGACCAGCAGTCCGATCGCCATGCCGTGAACCTCGGCCACGACGATGGCGCTGCGCTCATTGGGTTCGGCCTTGATCATGCCGAGCTTGCGGGCGAGATCGATGATCGGGATGACGGTTCCCCGGAGGTTCATTACGCCGAGAACATCCGGCGGCGTATGGGGTAGCGGCGTCGCCGGGGCCCAACCGCGGATTTCGCGGATCGCGGTGGTGCGCACGCAAAAATCCTGATTGTGAAGGCGGAAGGCAATGATTTCGAGAATCTGGCTTGCCGCGCCGGCATTGCTGGATTGAGATGAGAACATCAGAATTCCGACCATTCCTGTTTGAGTGCCGCACTGCCCGAGAGTGCCGGACTCCATGCGCTGATTTTATCAGCTATTGCATGGAACGATGGGGCCTATTGCTTAAATCAAACTTAAGTCAGATCGCGAGTAATCGCATCGAGCCAGCGCCAAGAGCCATATCGGACCACCAAACGAAAAAGGCCCGGAAAACCGGGCCTTCGATTTCGAAGTTGGACTGGCCTCAAGCCGAGGCGGGAGCCTTGTCCTCACGCCGGTCGGCATAGATGTAGAGCGGGCGGGCATTGCCCTTGACCACTTCATCGGAGATCACGACTTCCTGGACGCCATCGAGCGTCGGCAGTTCGAACATCGTGTCGAGCAGGATCTTTTCCATGATCGAGCGCAGGCCGCGAGCGCCGGTCTTGCGGACGATCGCGCGCTTGGCGATTTCGCGGAGAGCGGTCTCGTGGAAATTGAGCTCGATGTCCTCCATCTCGAACAGGCGCTGGTACTGCTTGACAAGCGCGTTCTTCGGCTCGGACAGGATCTGGATCAGCGCATCCTCATCAAGGTCCTCAAGCGTCGCGATGACAGGCAGACGGCCGATGAATTCGGGGATCAGGCCGAAACGGACCAGATCTTCCGGCTCAAGGTCGCGCAGCACATGGCCGACGCGGCGTTCGTCGGGAGCGGCGACCTTGGCGCCGAAGCCGATCGAGGTCTTTTCCGAGCGCGCCAGAATCACCTTTTCCAGGCCGGCAAAGGCGCCACCGCAGATGAACAGGATGTTGGTCGTATCCACCTGCAGGAATTCCTGCTGCGGATGCTTGCGGCCGCCCTGCGGCGGGACCGAGGCAACGGTGCCTTCCATGATCTTGAGAAGCGCCTGCTGGACGCCCTCGCCCGACACATCGCGGGTGATCGAGGGATTGTCCGACTTGCGGCTGATCTTGTCGACTTCGTCGATATAGACGATACCGCGCTGGGCGCGCTCGACATTGTAGTCAGCGGACTGGAGCAGCTTCAGGATGATGTTTTCGACATCCTCGCCGACATAGCCGGCTTCCGTGAGCGTCGTCGCATCGGCCATGGTGAACGGCACGTCGATGATCCGCGCCAGGGTCTGGGCGAGATAGGTCTTGCCGCAGCCGGTCGGGCCGACGAGCAGGATGTTGGACTTTGCGAGTTCCACGTCCTGGTTCTTGGTGGCGTGCGCCAGGCGCTTGTAATGATTGTGCACCGCGACCGAAAGGATGCGCTTGGCCTGCTTCTGGCCGATCACATATTCGTCGAGCACCTTCATGATGTCCTGCGGGGTCGGGACGCCCTCGCGGGACTTCACCATCGAGGACTTGTTCTCCTCGCGGATGATATCCATGCAGAGTTCGACGCATTCGTCGCAGATGAAGACGGTCGGACCCGCGATCAGCTTGCGGACTTCATGCTGGCTCTTGCCGCAGAAAGAGCAATACAAGGTGTTTTTGGAGTCACCGCCGTTGCTTCCGCTGACTTTGCTCATAATTCTTTCCTTCCAGAACGCCCGCGACACGAATACCGGTACACGGGGTCAAATCCTGACACCCCGGCATTGAGCGGAACTTGCCGCTGTTACAACGGGGCCTTGGGGACGCTAGCCAGGACAGACAAACACATCTGCCAACAGGCGGCAACGAATCCCCCTCATTCGAGGGAGCCTATGTCATATTTCTTCAACATAGGCTTAATGTCCATTATTAACGAGACCAAACCCCACCGCATAGTCCCTTTCCATGACATTCTTGTCATGAAAAGGGCAGAACAGTGGATTATGCAGCCGTTAAGCCTCCGTCTCGCCCTCGGCATCGACGCGCGACGTGATGACCTGATCGATCAGGCCCCAATCCCTGGCTTCTTCCGAGGTCATGAAATTGTCGCGGTCAAGCGCGCGCTCGACTTCGTCGTAGGTACGACCGGTGTGCTTCTCATAGATCTCGTTCAGGCGGCGCTTCATCTTGAGGATGTCGCGGGCATGGCGTTCGATATCCGAAGCCTGGCCCTGGAAGCCACCCGAGGGCTGATGCACCATGATGCGGGCATTCGGTGTCGCAAAGCGCGCGCCCTTGGCGCCGGCGGCGAGCAGAAGCGAACCCATCGACGCGGCCTGGCCGACGCAGAGCGTCGAGACCGGCGGACGAATGAACTGCATCGTATCGTAGATCGCCATGCCTGAGGTCACGATGCCGCCGGGCGAATTGATGTAGAGCGCGATCTCTTTCTTCGGGTTCTCGGATTCGAGGAAGAGAAGCTGAGCGCAGACGAGTGCTGCCATCGTGTCTTCAACCGGACCGATCACGAAAATGATCCGTTCCTTGAGCAGACGCGAGAAGATATCCCAGCCGCGTTCGCCGCGGTTGGTCTGCTCAATGACCGTCGGCACGATGGCCATCATGGTTTCAATCGGATCTTTCATGTCCATCCTTCACAAGCATCTCCGGAAAGCCCACGTTTCCCGGGAATCATCACAAAATTCTTACCCCTACATAGAGTGTCCATACCCGAAACTTCAAGCCGTGCAGGGAATTTGCCCGCTGGTACTTTCAGATTCGCGCTTAATGCGGGGTTAGGGCGGAAAGTATGGACAGGGAAATTGTCGGACAGGATGAAGAAAGGGTGAAGCAAGTGGCCGCACTTGCAACCACTTGTCATTATGCGGTCAAGCCTTTACCTGAACGTGCATGCCCGGACTCACCGACCGCGAACGCACGACCATCGCCCGCATCATCCGCGTCAACCACGCGGGCGAGACCGGGGCGATACGGATTTACGCCGCCCAGCTCTGGCGCGCCCGGCGCCCCTATCCCGATATGGTGCCTGCACTCGAAAAGATGCGGCGGGACGAAATCCGTCATTGCGCGATTTTTCGCGCGGCAATGACCGAGCGGGATACTCGGCCCTGCCGGGTCATGAGACTCTGGAGCCTCGGCGGCTTCGTCATCGGCTTTGCGACAGCGCTTCTCGGTCGCAACATGATCTGGATCTGCACCGAGGCCGTCGAGACGACTGTGCATAAGCATCTGATCGAGCAGCTGCATTTCCTCAGGGACCGCGACCCGGCGCTTTTCGCGGCAATCGATGCGATCAAGGACGAAGAACTCGAACATCGCGACCATGCGATCGAGATGCAGGAAGGCCGGGGCTCGCTCGACCGCATGGTCTATGCGGTGATCTCGGTGTTGACGGGGTTGATGATCTGGCTATCGACCTGGGGCGACCCGTCGCTGATGGCGCGGGATTTGCGAGCGGACCAGGCATAAGCAATCTTGCCGGTGTCGGTGGATTTGCGCTACCGCTTTGCCATGACCCACACCCCCGCCTATTTCAAATTCGATCCCGCCACCCGTCATCTCTCGCTAGACGCCCGTGATCCCGCCTTCTATCACGATCCGAACCGCGCTTACGCAGCCATGCACGCCACCTCTCCCACCTTCTTCTGGGAGGAGGAGAAACTTTGGTATTTCACCGGCTACGACCATGTGAACGCGATCCTGCGCGATCGACGGTTCGGGCGGCAGATCACCCATCTGGCAAGCCGGGAGGAACTTGGCCTGCCCGAGCCCTCACCGCATCTGGCAGACTTCGACCGGGCCGAATCCAAGTCGCTGCTGTCGATCGAGCCGCCGGAGCACACCCGGCTGAGGACGCTGGTCAACCGTGCCTTTGTCTCCCGCAATATCGAGCGGCTGCGCCCGGAAATCGAGGCGCTTTCGCACCGGCTGATCGACGGTTTCGAGAAGGACGGTGGCACGGAGCTTCTGGCGAGCTTTGCCGAGATCATTCCCGTCACCGTGATCGCACGGATGATCGGCGTTCCCGACGACATGTGCCGGCAGTTGCTCGACTGGAGCCACGACTATGTGCGCATGTACATGTTCGGCAAGACGGACGAGGATGAGCACCGCGCCAACAAGGCTGCCCGGGAATTCGGCGATTATATCGTCCGGCTCGCCGAGGAGCGCCGCAAGGACCCGCGCGACGATCTACTAACGCTGATGCTGTCGCCGGCACGTGACGGGCAGTACCTGACCGAAGTGGAGTTGGTCTCCACGGCGATCGTACTGCTCAATGCCGGGCACGAGGCCACGGTGCACCAGATCGGCAACGCGGTGAACGTGATCCTGAAGAACGGCTGCGATCCCAAGGCCCTGTTCGCCGACGCGGCATCGACCGTCCTGACGGCGGAGGAAAGTTTCCGCATTTCGGCACCCGTGCACATTTTCAAGCGTTGGGTGCTGGAGGATCTCGAATTCGACGGGATGAAATTCCGCAAGGGCGACGAAGTGGGATTGATCCTCGCAGCTGCCAATCTCGATCCGAAGAAGTTTTCGGACTCCGTCGCCTTCCGGCCCGATCGCAACGAGGGAATCAGCCTGTCCTTCGGCGCCGGCATCCACTTCTGCATCGGGGCGCCGCTGGCGCGGCTCGAAATGCAGATCGCCTTGCCGATCCTGTTCGAACGGTTGCCTGATATGCGGATGGCGAGCGAGCCCGTTGTCAAGGATGTCTATCATTTCCATGGGCTGGAAAGATTGGACCTGGAGTGGTGACGAACGAGGCCCGCGGTCCACGCACAAAGCGGAGCCGCGGGCCTGAGGGCGCCGCCGCCAAGCCACATGGCACCCTGAACAAGGATCAGGCGGCGGCCTTGGATGGCACGCCGTAGCGGCTGGCGGGACGGTCGCGGGAGGCCTGACCGCCGAGCGCGAAGCGCGCTTCGTGAAAGGCCTTGACGAGGTTCTCGTCTTCCGCCGAGGGTACGGTGAATTCTTCACCCTGGTCGAAGCCAGCGAGAGCGGCGTCCACGAGATCGTTGACGTCCATCACGCGGTCCTGCGGCAGATTATCGAATGAACCGCCGGCGCGATCGAAGATTTCAGTTCGGGTAAAGCCCGGCAGCACCGCTTGTACACGGACACCCTTGTCCTTGAGTTCCGTGGCAAGAGATGCCGTCAACGCGTAAATATAGGATTTGGTGCCACTATAGGCAGCGTTGAAGATATCAGGCACGATGGCAACGGCCGAGGCGATGTTGATAATTCCGCCCTTGCCGCGCGTGGCGAAAGTCTGGGCGGCTGCAACCGCAAGCCGGTTCGCTGCCGTGACATTGATCGCGATCATCTGGTCGAGATAGTCGATGTCGTCATTGAGGATCGGGCCCTTGGGGCCGATGCCGGCATTGTTGACCAGCAGCGTGATCGCTTCGTCGGCGCGCAGTTTCGCCTCAACCCGCTTCACGTCGGATTGGTTCGAGAGGTCGGCGCCCAGCACTTCGACCTTGACGCCGTGTTTGGCGCTCAGCGTGTCGGCGAGCTTGTTGAGGCGGGTTACGTCGCGCGCAACGAGCAGCAGGTCGTAGCCCCTGGCCGCGAGCCGCTCCGCATATGTCGCCCCGATGCCCGCTGAGGCGCCGGTCACGAGTGCTGTTCCCAGGTTTGCAGTTCTAGCCATGTCTGTTCTCCTTCTGGCATTTACTGGCATATGCCACTATATTGATGACACGCTTGCGCTTTGCAAGAGGGACGAATAATTTAATTGCATATGCCAGTAATTTTCCCTGGCGCTGCTATGGGCACATGTGATGGTGGATAAAACGGACGACAGTATCTGGATGCACTGCTCGAACACGGCGATACGCCGCGCGGCGCGGCAACTCGGCCAACTCTATGACGACTGCATGGAAGGCACCGGCCTGAAGGGCACCCAGTTCGCCCTGCTCTCGCAGATCGCATCGACCGGCGAACCGGCGCTGAAGCAGCTCGCCGAGGCCATGGTCATGGATCTCTCGGCGCTCGGCCACACGCTGAAGCCGCTGATCCGCGACGGCTATGTGGAACTGCTGCCGGATCCGGACGACCGGCGTGTCAAACGCGCGCGACTGACGGAATTCGGCCAGAAGACGCAGCAGACGCTGCTGGCCAATTGGCGCGATGCGCAATCGCGTTTCGACCGGGTGTTCGGGAAGGAGAGATCGGAAGAGATACGCGAGGCGCTAGCATTGATCTCATCGCCCGAGTTTGCCAAGGCGTTCAGAAAGGATGGCCTGTAAAAGGCGTCTTGCCAGTGTGATCCAGCTGTGCGACCCTTAATTTCGTTCGCTCATGGAGAAACGAGCATGGCTAAATCCGGGCGCCAAGAATCGAAATCGACCGGTTCGCAGACATGGATTGCACGCGACGCAAGGTCCGGGCGCTTCGTCGAGATAAAGAGCGCAAAGGGCTCACAAGCGGCTGTCGTTCTTGAACGTCTCGCTGCCAAAAGCAAAGTAGTGTCTGATCGTCGTCCTGGCCGCTTCAAGGGTGTGTTGTCGATAGGGCCCGAGTTTTTCGAGCCGCTTTCCGAGAAGGAACTCAAGGAACTCAATGGTGCATGAGAGTGCTTCTGGACACGCATGCGCTGCTTTGGTGGTTGGCTGACGACCCCGGTCTGTCTGCCGTCGCGCGGCAAACGATAGCTGAGTCGGAGAATACGATCTTTGTGAGCGCGGCGTCGGCTTGGGAAATCGCCACCAAATTCGCCAAGGGCAAGCTACCTTCGGCCGAAGCAATCATCCCGAACCTTACTCAGATTGTCGCCGAGGAAGGCTTTCTTCATCTTCCGATTACGATTGACCACATGATCCGAAGTGCCTTCCTGCCCGGGGACCATCGCGATCCGTTTGACCGAATACTCGCGGCTCAAGGCCTCATCGAAGACCTGATCCTTCTTTCGACGGATGAGAAGATGCATGAACTCGGCGTGAGTGTCTCCTGGTAGTTCTCACACCCTGATCACATAATCTTTCCGTGTGGTTTCAATTACTTCCCACGTCCCCTTGAAGCCCGGGCGAACTATCAGCCGGTCGCCTGCCCTCAGGTGAATTTCCTCGCCGCCATCCTCGGTCACCACGGAATGGCCTTCGAGGACGTGGAAATATTCCCATTCGTCATAGACGATCTTCCACTTGCCCGGCGTGGCCTGCCAGATGCCGGAATAGATGCCGCCTTCGGCCTCCTCGATATTCCAGGTGGTGAATTGCGGATTGCCGGAGATCAGCCGGTCCGGCGCGGGTGCGCCGGTTTCCGGAGTGATATCGGACGTGTCGAAGCCGATTGATTTGTCGCTCATGCGTGCTCCAGGGCCTGTTCGAGATCGGCGATGATGTCGGAGAGGTCCTCGATGCCAACCGAAAGCCGCACCACATCGGGCCCCGCGCCGGCGGCGATCTGCTGTTCCGGCGAGAGCTGACGGTGGGTGGTCGAGGCCGGGTGGATGACCAGCGAACGTGTGTCGCCGATATTGGCGAGATGCGAGAAGAGTTTAAGGTTCTCGACGAAATTCTTGCCCGCCTCGTAGCCGTCCTTGAGGCCGAAGGTGAAGACCGATCCGGCGCCTTTTGGCGAATATTTTACCTGCAGCGCGTGATTTGGGTCATCCTCCAGGCCGGAATAGTTGACCCAGGCGACCTTCGGATGCGTCTTGAGCCATTTGGCGACGCCCAGCGCGTTGTCGCAGTGGCGCTGCATCCGGAGCGGAAGCGTCTCGACGCCGGTGAGAATGAGGAAAGCGTTCATAGGCGCCAGCGATGGTCCGAAATCGCGAAGGCCCAGTACGCGGGCTGCGATCGCGAAGGCAAAATTGCCGAAAGCCTGGTGCAGCACGACGCCACCATATTCCGCGCGCGGTTCGGAGAGCATCGGATACTTGCCCGACTTGGACCAATCGAAGGTGCCGCCATCAACGATGGCGCCGCCCATGGAATTGCCATGGCCGCCGATGAATTTGGTCAGCGAATGAACGATGATGTCAGCGCCATGCTCCAGGGGCCGGATGAGATAGGGTGAGGCCATGGTGTTGTCGACGATCAACGGCAAGCCGTGCCGATGGGCGATCTCGGCGATGGCGGCGATATCAACGAACGTTCCGCCGGGATTGGCGAGGCTCTCGATGAACACCGCCTTGGTCTTGTCATCGATCAGCGCTTCCATGGTCGAGGGATCAGCTGTGTCGAACCAGCGGACATTCCAGTCGAAATTCTTGAACGCGTTGCCGAACTGGTTGATCGAGCCGCCATAGAGCCTGCGCGCGGAAATGAAATTGTCACCCGGACGCATGAGATTGTGGAAAACGAGAAGCTGGGCGCCATGCCCGGATGCCGTTGCGAGTGCCGCCGTGCCGCCTTCGAGTGCGGCCACGCGCTCTTCGAGCACGGCACTCGTGGGATTCATGATGCGAGTATAGATATTGCCGAACTGCTGCAGGCCGAAGAGCGCTGCGGCATGGTCGGAATTGTCAAAGACATACGCCGTGGTCTGATAGATCGGCGTGATCCGCGCCTTGGTGGTTGGATCCGGCTGGGCGCCTGCATGGATCGCGAGCGTCGCGAAACCTGGATTGTCCTTGCTCATAGTATCCTCCCTCATGGTTGCCGGGATGATAGCGGTTTCGTCCCCAGAGGACAGCCCGGCGCGGCAAATTTATCCGTCCAGTCTTGGAACGGCATTGACAGATTAGCCACATCGAGGCGCGCTGGATCGACACGGCAACCCGGAGAACTCGCTGCCGGAGAAATAATTTGCCCTGAAAACGAAAAAGCGCGGAAGAATCCGCGCTTTTATACAATATCGATCTATTTTGCAGATTTCGGTGCGATACCCGAAATGTTGTGCGCCAATCAGCGCAAATAGAAGCAAACAAAAACACCCTCTTTCGAGGGCGGCCCATTACATCACCAAGTCACTCGTCGCGATAGACTTTTTCACGGCGCTCGTGACGCTCCTGCGCCTCGATCGACAATGTCGCTATCGGCCGCGCATCCAGCCGCTTGAGGCTGATCGGCTCGCCGGTTTCCTCACAGTAACCGTATGTACCATCATCAATCCGCTGCATCGCGGCGTCGATCTTGGAGATCAGCTTGCGTTGGCGGTCACGAGCGCGAAGCTCGATGGCCCTGTCGGTTTCGGAGGACGCCCGGTCGGCGAGATCGGGGTGGTTGGCGCTTTCTTCCGCAAGGTGATCGAGGGTCTCGCGTGCCTCGCGCAAGATCTCATTCTTCCATGCGACCAGCTTGGACCTGAAATAGGCCCGCTGTCTGGTGTTCATGAACTCCTCGTTTTCCGAGGGGACATAGTCGGCAAGATCGATATTCTCACTCAACGCGATTCTCCTGAAGAACATCCCGCACGCGCTGCCCTATAGCCCTACAAATGTGTTAATTCAAGCCGAAAGCGCAGGTAAGGTTATTTTTAAAACTGTTACAAACTTGCGCTAAGTGATTATTTTTTTATCAGTATTCAGAATCGACCCTGACTTCTTGCAGGTAAGATCCGTCCGCTAGCGTACGCTCGAAGGCGCGGCGCGATTGACGTTTCGAGAGGCCCCGTTTACGCAAAACGAGACAGTTCTGTCCTTCCCTCGCCGGATTTGATCCATGCCGTCTGATAGCGCCGAAACAATCCGCCTCTATCTCATGCGGCACGCCCATGCCGGTTGGGCCACGCCCAATACAAGCGATTTCGAACGGCCACTCGACGAGCAGGGACGGTTCGAGGCACGCGATGTCGCCGAGCAGGCGCTGATGGCGGGAATGAGACCGGATGTGCTGGTTTCCTCCCCTGCGCGACGGTGTCGCGAGACCACGGCCGCCTTTCTCGATGTGTTTCGCGACCTGAGATCGCAGGAGGACGAACAGCTTTACTCCGGTGGTTCGGACGCCTATCTCGGCCATATCGTGGCGCATCGTGACGTCGGATCGCTGATGATCATCGGGCACAATCCGATGATCGAGGCGCTCGCCCATCATCTTGCGCGGCCGAGCGCCATCATCGCTCCGATCGCCATGGGCTATCCGACGGCGGGGCTGCTGGCGCTCTCCTTTCCCAAGCCATTGCCGCACAAGATGCTGCATGCGGGCGAGGCCTTGCACTTCTTCACACCTGCTTTGACCTGAGCCGTTTCGTGCCTATATTGCGGGCTCTGATTTCTCTCGACGGACATCGCGATTGCCGCCCTCGCCCATCAATATCGCCGACGAAGCGCTGATCGCGCTTGAAAACCTCGCCGACCGGGCAACGGGTTTGATCAATCCCACCTTGCGGCTGGGCGTGACGGGGCTCTCCCGCGCCGGCAAGACCGTGTTCATCTCCGCCCTGATTCACAACCTGTTGAATGGTGGGCGCCTGCCGCTTCTCGAAGCGCAGCGGTCTGGCCGCATCAAGTCCGTCCGGCTCGAGGAACAGCCGGACGATGCGGTGCCGCGCTTCCAATATGAAGATCACATCCGGGCGCTGGTTGAGAAACGGCTATGGCCGGATTCGACGCGCGCGATATCCGAACTCCGGCTGACGATCGAATATGAGAGCGCCTCGGCCTGGACCCGTCTGCTCTCGGCAGGCAAGCTGTCGATCGATATCGTCGATTATCCCGGCGAGTGGTTGATGGACCTGCCGTTGCTGGACCAGGATTTCAGGACATTCTCCGAACACGCCGTGACACTGGCCCGCACGGGGCGACGTGCTCCTCTGGGGAAGAAATGGTTGACGCTCGCAGATGGCATTGCAGCGGACGCGCAGGCCGATGAAATGCTGGCGCGCGACTTGGCCGTCGAATTCACCGCCTATCTCAAGGCCTGCAAGGAGGACAAGCATTCCTTCTCGGCGCTCGCACCGGGCCGCTTCCTGATGCCCGGCGATCTCGAGGGATCGCCGGCGCTCACCTTCGCGCCATTGGTCAATTTCCCCGATGGCAAGCAGGCGCGCGGCAGCCTGGTGGCGATGATGGAGCGGCGCTTCGAGGCCTACAAGACGCATGTCGTGAAACCCTTCTTCAAGGAGCATTTCGCGCGGCTGGACCGGCAGATCGTGCTCGCCGACACTTTGCAGGCTCTCAACCGGGGACCGGAGGCGCTGGCGGATCTCGAAAATGCCCTGGCCGATGTGCTGGGCTCGTTCCGGCCGGGCACGAATTCCTGGCTCTCCACCTTTTTCACCCGGCGTATCGACAAGGTGCTGGTCGCGGCAACCAAGGCCGATCATCTGCACCACGAAAGCCACGATAGGCTGGAGGCGCTGACGCGGCGGATCGTCGAGCGGGCGACCGACAAGATCGGCCGTTCGGGCGCCGCGATCGACGTGATCGCGCTGGCCTCGATCCGGGCGACCCGCGAGGCCGTCGTCAGTCGCGACGGCGAAACGCTGCCCGTCATCGTCGGCACGCCGATGCTTGGCGAGGAGATCAACGGCGAAATCTTTGACGGCAAGAGAAAGACGGCGATCTTTCCCGGCGACTTGCCTGAAAAGACGGATATCTATTTCCGCGCGGACGACCCCGAACGCGGTGCGCAGGAGTTGCCGCATATCAACATCGTCCGTTTCCGGCCGCCCGAGATCGAGGAGACCAGCGGCGGCATCAAGTTGTCGCTGCCGCATATCAGGCTCGACCGTGCGTTGCAGTTCCTGATCGGAGACCGGCTGGCATGAGCAAGGAACCCCGCAAGCCGCAGAGTTTTTCCTTCGACGAGCCCACGGGGCCATCCTCGGTGACGCCGCGCCGGAGGCCGGAAGCCTTTGACGACGGTATAGTGCTCACGCCCGAGGAGGACGATCCGTTTCTCAAGAACCCCGAAGATGATCCCGCGCTGGCACCAATCGCCCGGTCGAGGCGCAGCTTTCCGTTCTTCAGCATCTTTGCCGGAGCGCTCGGGCTCATCCTGTCTGTCGCATTCGGGCTTTGGCTCGATCAACTGATCCGCGACCTGTTTACCCGGGCGGATTGGCTGGGCTATACGGCGATCGGTGTGACGGCGGCCGGTGTCCTGGCGGTGCTCGGCATGGCTGCGCGCGAACTCATCGCCATCCGCAGGCTCGCATCCGTGCAGGCGTTGAAGGACGAGGCGGAAAAAGCAGGTCTCGACCGCAAGCCGGCGCATGCCCGCGCGGTTGTGGCCAAGCTGGTCAAGCTATCGGAGAGCATTCCGGAAACGGCGGCGGGACGCGCAGCGCTCGCCAGGACGGCCGACGAAATCATCGATTCACAGGGCCTGATGAGCCTCGCCGAGCTGGAACTACTGGCACCCGCCGACCGCAAGGCGCGGCAGCTGGTGCTCAACGCCGCCAAGCGGGTCTCGGTGGTCACCGCCGTCAGCCCCCGCGCACTGGTCGATCTCGGCTATGTGATCTTCGAATCGGCGCGGCTGATCCGTGCCATCGCGGAGACCTACGGCACGCGGCCGGGGCGGCTCGGCATGTTCCGGCTGTTCCGAGATGTCATCGCCCATCTCGCCGTGACCGGCTCGATCGCCGTTGGCGACGGCATCGTCCAGCAGGTTCTCGGCCATGGGCTGGCGTCGAAAGTGTCGGCGCGATTAGGCGAAGGCGTGATCAACGGGCTGATGACGGCGCGAATCGGCATAGCCGCGATGGACCTGCTGCGGCCCCTGCCCTTCAAGGCTCTCAGGCGTCCGGGCGTGTCGGATTTCATTGGCGACCTGACGAATACATCCGGCGGCAAATAGCTTGTGGTTGATTCAACTCTGGAAATTGCAGCCGAAAAAGTGTAGCTATTTTGCCATAGCGGATTCAATCCCGAACCGACTACAGGTTCTCAGGATTGCGAAGCAGTGTACTTCATGTCTAATGGAAACCACGCATTAACCATTCTCGGCGAAGACTTGCCATCAAGTTGATCGCTGGCCCAGGGGAAGTTCTATGTTCTCGCGTCTCAAGATGATTGCCACAGGCTTCGCGGCAGTTGCCATCACAACCCTGGCCGTTATCGGACCTGCCGAGGCAGCCAATCGTGACAAGGCCTTCTTCGATGGCGTCCAGGGCCAGTGGACCGGGCCGGGCGAGATCGTCGCGGGCAAGTA
Organism: Rhizobium sp. LjRoot254; assembly: GCF_964254105.1. Classification (NCBI taxonomy): domain Bacteria; kingdom Pseudomonadati; phylum Pseudomonadota; class Alphaproteobacteria; order Hyphomicrobiales; family Rhizobiaceae; genus Rhizobium; species Rhizobium sp. LjRoot254. Next base: position 2,361,284 of record NZ_CAXUSM020000001.1, read on the forward strand.
CAAGGGCACCAAATTCACCTGCACGCTGGCGGGTTCATCCGACAATAACGGCAGCGGGATGACGCTCGACGGCTCCTGCCGCGTCGGCATCTTCAAGCAGCCGATGAAGGCCACGATCCGGAGCGCCGGCCGTACCTACAAGGGCAAGTTCCTCGACGGTGCTGAGGGCAAGGGCCTCGATATCGTCTCTGGCAACGTGACCGGCCAGAAGATCGTCGTCGGCATCACCCGCGCCAAGCTGAACGGCGCAATGATCGCCCGGCTCCAGGGCAAGAACACGATGACAGTCACGATTTCGGTCAAGGTCGACAATACGATGGTACCGGTCATCGGCATGAACCTGAACCGCGATACCGACGAGATCGCAGTCGGCTCGGTCGACTGACGCCACAAGCAGACACGACGAAGAAGAGATAGACCGCTTCTTATTGAGCGGTCTTTATTTTTTGTTCGCGTATTTTCTTGAACGGTGCCAAACGTTTCCGCATCGCCTCGACGATCAGGACTTTCTGACCGAATGACAGCTGCGCCCGTTCTTTTCGCGCCTGCTCCTTGCGGGCGAGAATATCGAGGATATTCATGTCTTCGAGTTGCTTCATGAATTTACTTCTAGCCCGATTGGGTCAGAACGTCCAGTTTTCCGGCAAAATTCCAGCCACTTCTGCTTCAAATCGTGGCGCAGAATAATCGCTTTGAACCTCACGAGGTCCAATACGTCCTGATCGATGAAAGAGTCGATCCTGAGGTAGTCTTTTCCCCGGCCCGTTCTAAGCGCGATTGCGGCCAGATGCTCCGCGCTCAATATCCGCGTCGCAATTGACGTTCCGATCTCGAACTCATCATCGATCACCTCCGCCTCAGCCAAGGCTTCCATGTCCAGCGCATCGGAGACCGGTAGGAATTGTACCGGCCACCCCCCGACAAGGACGCCCTCGTTCTTCCACTCTTGGTAACCTGCGTTCGCCAAGTAGCTCACCATAGGTCCCAAAGTGACCAAGCCGGATTTTCTCTCAGCGTCGAACGAGACGAGGATATCGAGGTCCTCCGTAACGGTCGGCTCAATGTAGTTGAGAGCCGCTACAGCACCAGCGATCGCATAGGTCGAGATGACGCGATCCTCCACCATCTTATTGAGTAGCTGCAAGGCGAGAGCGATCGACATTATCAACCGCCCTTCATATCTTTATCAGGATTTCGCCACCAATCGCGACTTTCGTCAGCGACTTCAATGCCTGACGCATCGACCTCGCCAAGCCATTCCCGCACCGTCTTTCCATTGACCATGAAATCCGGGGCGAAGTCGGCGAGTGGCATCAAAACGAATGCACGCTCGGTCATGCGGGGATGCGGGATGGTCAGTTGGTCGGACTTGATTACCAAGCCGCCGAAATCGAGGATATCGATGTCGAGCGTCCTTGGCCCCCAGCGCTCAGCGCGCACGCGCCGGTTCACCTGTTCGATGCCGAGCGCCAGCCCCAGCAGGGGTACCGGGGAAAGCGTGGTCTCAACCTCGGCGGCAGCGTTGAAAAACCAATCCTGGTCGGTTTTGCCCCATGGCGGCGTCTTATAAAGGCGCGAAACCTGCGTCACCCGGCAGTCCGGATGCTGTTCCAGCATCTGAAGCGCCGACGACATGGCGGCGACCGGGTCGCCGATATTGCCACCCAATCCCAGCAGCGCCGTGGATATCCGACTATTGTCCTGCATGATGTTCGATGGTGACCTGAACGTAATCAAGCACGCCGGCGACCGGCGCGTTCGGCTTGCGCAGCGTGATCTTGGCGCGGCGGATCTCGGGGAAGCGCTTTTCGAGCGAGCGGGCAATTTCCATCGCCAAGGCCTCGATCAGGAAATAGCGGCGCCCGATGACGATCTCCTCGATCACCTTGAAGGCCACACCGTAATCCACGGTCGACTCGATCGAATCGTCTTCCAGCGGCCCGGCGGGCTGCACTTCGAGTTCGGCATCGACAAAGAAACGCTGGCCGAGCACCTCTTCCTCGCGCATCAGCCCGTGGCGGGCGAAGAAGGCACAGTTGGCGAGCAGGATTGTGTAGGTCCCAGTCATGTCAGTCTCCCTGCCGGCGACTTATTTGCCGGTCGTTTCTGGCGCGCAGCATAGCATCCGCTACGATCAACGCATCCCTGTTGATTGCGACATTGTGGACGCGGAATATCGCCGCGCCCGCGTAACGTAACAGCGCGCTGGTCGCGGCCGTGGCGATATCACGATCAGGCGCCTCGCGGCCTGTCAGCGCACCAAGGAAACGCTTGCGCGACGTGCCGGCCAGAAGCGGGAAACCAAGCGCGTGAAGTTCGCCGAAGCGGGCCGCCAGCTCGATATTTTCGCGCGGCGTTTCCTTGTTGAAGCCGAAGCCCGGATCCAGCACGATCGCTTCGTCGGCGATGCCGGCGCCCCTGGCGATCTCGAGTGAATGGCGCAGGAACGCGAACTGGTCTTCGATCACATCGGGGAGTTTTTCGCGGCCCCGGCCTGTATGCATGATGCAAACGCCGGCGGGCGTACGCGCCACCACGCCAGCAAGGTCCGGGTCACGCTGCAAACCATGGACATCGTTGACGATATGGGCGCCGGCAGTGACGGCGAGCTCGGCCGTGGACGCCCGGTAGGTATCGATCGAAATCAGCACATCGGATCTGGCCGCCACCGCCTCTATCACCGGCAGAACGCGATCCTGCTCCTCTGCAGTAGAGACTTCAGCCGCACCCGGCCGGGTGGATTCGCCGCCGATATCGATGATATCGGCGCCGTCGTCGACAGCCTGCAAGGCATTCCGGACGGCATCCGATGACGACGCATTGAGCCCGCCATCGGAAAACGAGTCCGGCGTGACGTTGATGATGGCCATGATGAGGCCTCGGGGACCGAGCGTGATCTGCCGGCCATGCGCAAGCTTCCAGGCCACCGGATCGAAGGGCGTGGGCAATTTTGCGCCTTTCTCGGTGCGAGAGAATTTTCGTGCTGATTGCATATTGCGCCCGGGGAAACAATGTCACAAGGATATGAAAGTAAGCCGGAGCGAAACATGAAGTGGTATCAGGACCATCTCAAGACAGTCATTGTGGCGCTGGCGCTTTCGGCGATCGCCCTGCCGGCGGCCAGCGAGACCATCATCCGCAAATCGATCACCTATTTCTCGATCGGCGGCCGCACCGCGTCCGATCTCGACCGGGAGATGAGCCGTCGTGGACCTCTGTCGCAGACGAGCGGCCGCAGGCATCCCGGCGCCACGCAGATCAAGTTCAACGGCTCGGCGACTTTCATCGGCAAGGACGGCCGCTGCCATATCGGCGGCGCCAAGGTCTCGCTGTCGACCAAGCTCGTGCTGCCGCGCTGGTCCAACCGCCGCAAGGCGACCAAGGAAATGGCGCTTCTCTGGGACACTTTGGCATCCGATATCAAGCGCCACGAGGAACGGCATGCGGAGATTGCGCGCACCCATGCAAGGCAGCTGGAAAAGACCATACTTGGCTTGCCCATGACGCGCGACTGCCCGACGCTGAAGGCCAGGGTCAATCGCGTCTCACAGGAAGCCTTGCTCGCCCACGACAGGGATCAGCAGCGCTTTGACCGCATCGAGGCAGCCAATTTCGAGAATCGGATGATTCGACTGCTGCGCTACCGAGTAGCGACTCGGCCGGTGAATTGATCCGGCGACCCGGTATTTCCGGATGATTTGCGTGTTTTTAGCGCAACGGGCCGCCAACCTTGTGCCAAACCTGCGACCAATCCTGTGAATTGACCCTTTATATTCGCTCATTGCACTTGCGGTGTCGCTGAATTAGCGTTCTCATATCAATCGCGAGTAGCAGTTCGAGTGTTTCTTGGTTGTTTGGTTTGCTGTGGTTTCCCAAGGCGCATGTGAGTGGCTGCAGGTGTCTCCTCCCTCGCCTGTTGACGATGCGTCTCATTAGCCTCGCTCAAGAACAGAGCGAGGCTTTTTTTGACCGCAAGAACGCTTCAGGGCTAAATGGAATCTCTCCCTATCAGCCCTGCTTTTCAGGAATATGAACGGTCAGTCCCTCAAGGGCATCCGTCATTCTGATCTGACAGCTCAGCCGCGAGGTCGGCCGCACGTCATAAGCGAAATCCAGCATGTCCTCTTCCATCGGGTCGGGCTTGCCGGCCGTGTCAGCGAAAGCCTCGTCCACATAGACATGACAGGTCGCGCAGGCGCAGGCGCCGCCACATTCCGCCAGAATGCCGTTGATCGAATTGCGGATGGCGTTTTCCATGACCGTGGAGCCGGGGGCGGCGTCCAATTCGTGGCGCGTTCCGTCATTTTCAATGATGATGAGCTTGGGCATTATGACCTGAATTTCCGTTGGGGGAGGCTGGCGCATGTCGCGCAACAGCCTTTTCCAACAAAATCCATAGCGCGTCAACCGAAGGCAAGTATCGCCTTGAAGCGACGCAGAATGTCACGTCGCGGACGCGTGATGCGGGGCGAATTCGCCCCGCTGCCGGCCATCCTCAGGAGCGCGAAAGCGTGTTGATGAAGTTCTCGGCTTCCGTGATTGCATTGCCGAGCTGGATGATGCCGGCCGCATCACCCGCCCTGTTCTCCACCTTCTCGGCGGCCGAGGAGACGTTGAAGGCTCCGATGGCCAGCGCCGCACCCTTGAGCTTATGGGCGGCCTGGGTGACGATGTCTGCCTTGCCACAGGCCAGTTCATTCATGCAACTGCGCGCCTGGCGGGCGAAGGTGTGGAGAACCTCGAGTTCGAGGGCCTTGTCACCGGATGTCTGCTTGGCAAGATGAACGAGGTCGATCGGGCGATGCTGGGAAGGAGTGTAGCCCCGGTAGTTGTCGGGGGCTTCGAATGCGATACTCAACGCTGCCATTGTCTGGGTTTTCCCTGGTTATGTTTGTTTGTGGGACAGCCACTTTTCGAATAGACTGATCATCACATCCGCTAACGGAAAAATGCTTAATTGCGGCAATTTCACGGGCGGGAAACTGCACACGTGGTTAATACGTTTTAAATCGCTATTTTCATTGAGTTTTCAGACTTCACTTCATGGCACCAGCGTTAATTTTCTGTTAACCATCCTACCTTTGAAAACCCAAGTGATTGTATCAAAACGGCTTCTGTGCCACTAAGTTACGAGGTCTGGAGTGGCTTGCCTTGAGGCAGAGCACTTCTTTCCATGCGACAGTACGGCGTTTCATCGAATGGATCTATTGATGGATAAGCCCCCGTCGCGACGGATAAGCCGCCCCGGGGGAGCAGGCGCCGGTTCAACCGGTTCCCTTCGCGGCTCACAGAATGAATGAGGCGAACGGGAATGGCGACGAAGCGCGACAACGAAGCGGTAGAGGAAAACGCCTACAAGGCGCTTGAGGATGCCCTTGCCATCGACTTCCAGGACGACGGACGCAAGGGCGAGGCCCAGTCCGGCCGCAGCCCCGACGAGGCGCGGACTTCCCAGGAAGAAAACGCCCGGTCACTGGCACCCGAACAGGCGCCGAAGTCGCCGCAGCTCCGCGCCGCCAACGACCAGCGTTCCAATCTCCAACCGCAATTGCTGGGTGGAATGGACGCCTCCTCCAAATCCCCGATGCGCATGGCGGCCATCGCTTCCGTAATCTGGGTTCTGCTCGGCATTGGTGCCGCGCACCTGTTCTATGCGCCGGCTATTTGGGAAATCCGTTCGTTTCAGCAGCTAGCCGCCCTGCCCGGCGCATTCGGCGTGCTGGTTGCGACACTCTTTCCGATCGCGATCTTCTTCGCCTTTGCCAATATGATCGCCCGTGCACGGGAATTGCGCCAGGCCGCCCGTTCGATGGCCGAGGTCGCACTCAGGCTCGCCGAGCCCGAGAGTGCCGCGACCGATCGCATCATGAGCGTCGGCCAGGCGGTGCGCCGCCAGGTGACCGCCATGAACGAAGGCATCGAGCGCACCATTGCGCGTGCCTCCGAACTCGAGACGCTGGTTCATTCCGAGGTCAACGCGCTGGAGCGCAGTTATACGGACAATGAAATGCGGGTCCGCAACCTCGTGCAGGAGCTCGGCTCCGAGCGCGAGGCAATCGTCGGGCATGCCGAGCGGGTGCGCTCGTCGATTTCCGGCGCTCATGAACAGTTGAAGGAAGAGCTCGCGTCCGCGAGCCTCAACATCTCGCGCAATATCGCCACATCAGGCGAAGCCGTCGCGAAGATGATCGACACCCAAGCCGCGATCTTCATGGAGCGCTCGGGCATGGCGTCGAACTCGATCGAAAGCCTGCTTTCGGTCAAGACCGAGAACCTGCTGTCGGCATTGAGCGCCAGCGGCGTCGCCCTGTCGAACGACTTCGACAATCGCATCGACGCATTGTCCTCGACTCTGCGTGAGCGCGGCAAGGCACTTCTGTCCGATTTCGAGACCCGCGCCTCGCTGCTCGACGCCAACACCGACAAGCTGAACAATGCGCTGCAGGAGCGCACCAAGCAACTCAACGAGACGCTGATCGCGCGCACGAAGCAGATCAGCGAGTCCCTCACATCGGGCGGTCAGGCGATCACTTCGGGCCTCGATGATGTCCTGAACTCGCTGAATTCCGCGCTTGACGAGAAGGGTTCGACCTTCCGTCAGTCGATGCAGTCGGCTGCCGACGACGCGGTGATGGATCTTGATGTCCGTTCGAGCTTCTTTGAAGAGAAGCTGCGGTCCTCCGTCGAGGTGGTGTCCTCGGCTTTCGACGGCCGCCTCAACGAATTTGCCGCGGCCTTCGACCAGCGCTCGGGCACGCTCGACGCGAAGCTTTCCGAGAGCCTGGCACGGATCAACGACACGGTGGGCGGCGCGCGCGATGCGCTCGACAGTATCCTCGCCTCCTCGGTCGATCGCATGACGTCGTCCTTCGCCGGTCAGTCGATCGCGCTGGAGACCGCTCTCAGCACGGGCCAGGATATTATCGAGACGGCACTCGAAAGCCGGTTTGTGGCGATATCGGACGTCCTCGGCAAGGCGCACCAGCAGATCGAAGTGGGCTTCGGCGGCAAGGCCGACGATATGATCGCCAAGATCACCGACAGCGCCGAGGCGATCACTACGGCCGTCAATTCCGGCCACGAAAAGATCGCAAGCGTGCTCGACGACAAATCGGCCCGGATCGAGGCGGCTTTCAGCGACAATCATCAGCGGCTGGAAACGGCGGTCGCGCGCGGCACCGAACTCATCACCGGCAATGTCGAGGATGCCCGCACGCGGCTTGCCCGCACGCTTGGCGAAAATGCGATCACCATCGCGGCTACCTTTACCGAACATCAGGAAAAGCTGGACGAGAGCCTGCAGGCGCGCGCCGCAGCGGTATCCGAGCTCATCAACAGCGGTGCCACCAATCTGAAGCAGGTGACCGACGAGTCGACGCGCCGCATCGCCGACGTGCTCGCCACCACCGACAGCAATATGAGCGGCGCGGTGACCGCCGCCGCGGATCGGATCACATCGACCGTGCAGGCCGCCGCCGGCGAGATCGGCAGCCGTGCGACGGGCGCCAGCAACGACATCAGCGAAGCCCTGCTGACGGCCACGTCGGGGCTTTCCGCCTCTGTCGAGCTTGCCGCCGACGAGATCGCCAGCCGGGCGGCTTCGGCCAGCGACCGGATCAGCGAATCCGTCATGTCGGCGACATCGGGCGTCTCGATTTCCGTCGATATGGCCGGCACCGAGATCCTCGAAAAGGCGACGGAAGCCACCAACCGGATCAATGAATCAGTGGCCTTGGCGACATCGGGTTTTTCCATCTCCGTCGATCAGGTCGCCAACGAGATCACCGACAGGGCAGCGGCGGCCGGCGAAAGTATCACCGAATCCGTATTGTCCGCGACATCAGGCATTTCGGCCTCGCTTGATCTCGTGGCCAGCGAGATCGGCGAAAAGGCCGCGGAAGCCAGCAGAAGGATTGATCAATCCGTACTCTCGGCGACATCAGGACTTTCCGAGTCCGTTCTTCTGGCGGCGTCAGGACTCTCGACATCCGTGGAGCAGGTCGCCAATGAGATCAAAGTGCGGGCAACGGAGGCAAGTGGCAGTATCGGCGAATCCGTTTTGTCCGCCACATCCGGCATTTCGGCTTCGCTGGATCAGGTTACCAACGAAATCACCGCGCGGTCGGCGGAAGCCAGTGGCAGGATCAGTGAATCCGTATTGGCCGCCACGTCAGGCATTTCGTCTTCCCTTCATCAGGTCGCCAACGAAATCACTGAGAAGGCCGCCACGGCAAGCAGCGTGATCGACAATTCCGTTCTCTCCGCGACGACCGGGCTCGCTGCTTCGATCGGCCTTGCCGCGGAGGAAATCACCGGACGGGCGTCGTCCGCGACCGACCAGATCGCCGCCACCGTCGCGACGGTCACGGGCCAGCTTTCGACAGCGCTTGCCGCCACCAGCGGCGAGATCGCCCATGCCCTGTCGACGACGACACAGGAAATCGGCAGCGTCTTGGAGAACGGCAGTTCCGACCTCTCCTTCCAGCTCGCCAACACGCACGAACTGATCCGTTCAACGCTGGAAGACCGCACCAACGCGATCACCATCGCGCTCGACGAAGGCCGCAAGCAGATCGACGAGACGCTCGCCGACCAGGCGACGAATATCGGCACCTCGATCGCGATGGGCGCCAATATGCTCGAAATGTCCTTCGAGGAAGGCGAGCAGAAGCTGCGTGAGCATGTCGAGCGCAGCGCGAAATCAATCAATGACTCGGTCCAGAACGCCGCCGTCGGCATGACCGGCGTCATCGTCGAACACACCAACGCCCTCTCCGATGCCATGGCCAAGAGCGCCGAAGGCCTCGGCGAGAGCGCGATGAGCTTTGCCGAGAAGATCGAAGCCCGCGAGAAAAGTCTGCGCCAGGTGCTGGATGCCACCGCCGACACGGTAGATGGCCGGATGCAGGCTAGCGCACTGGCACTGGCGAGCAACACCAGGAAGCTCGAAACCACGCTGACCGAGCGCGAAATGGCGCTGGGCGAAGCAATCGAAAAAGCCGCCGTCCTGCTCGAAGAGAAGCTGATGGCGACATCCGGCGCGGTGCAGTCGCGGCTGGAGAACGACCACGAAGCATTGCGGATTGCGCTCGATCACTCGGCGCTGACGCTATCGGAACAGACGGGAAGCCTGATCTCGCAACTCGACGCCAGCCGCGAGGCGCTGCGCGACGTGATCGAGACCGGCGGCAGTGTTGCTAAGACAGGCATCGAACAGAGCACCATCGCGCTGAACCGGCAGGCCGAGACGCTCATCGCACAGATCGTTGCCAATCGCGAGGCGATCCGCCAGACGATCGAGGCGAGTGCTGAATCGCTCGACGAGCGCCTGCAGTCCGGTGCCGGCAACATGCTCAGCAATATCATGACGCTTGATATGAAGCTCGAGGAGCGCGAAATCGCCCTCAAGGAAGCCGTCGCCGAAAGTGCGACCAATCTCGACCAGATCATGCAGACGACGACTGCGGCGATTGCCGGACGCTTCGGCGACAGTGTCGGTGAGATCGCCCGCGCGGCCGACTCCTTCGGCACCCGGCTCGACAGCACGCTCGCCCAGATGGCCGAACGCTTCGACGCCACCGGCGGCAGGATCGAGTCGAGCATTACCCTCCTCGACACCGGTCTGCGCGACGACGCCGGCCGTTTCGCCGACAAGATCGACCTGGCAGGCCGCGAACTCTCCAGCCTCATCGACCAGCGCATCCAGGGCTTCGACAGCGCCACCGAAACCGCCGCGACCCTTATCGCCGAGACGTTCGACACGCGCACGGCGAAGATCGACGAGCGGCTCTCGACCATGGACAAGGCGCTCGGCATCGGCCTCGACAACGTGTCGAAGATGATCGACGGCAAGGCTTCGGGTCTCGCCACCGCGCTGCGCAGCGCGGTGATCGACGCGACCACCAACATGGACGAGACGGCGCAGCGCGCGATCGAGAACGTCGCCAGCAAGGGCCTCGAATATACCGACGAGATGGCCGCCCGCAGCGCCGGCTTCTCCAACAGTCTCGCGAGCCATTCCGAAGAATTCGCTCGGACGCTGGCCGAGCGGGCCGAGGAATTCGCAGGCAAGCTCAACAGCCATTCCGAAGGTTTTGCAAGCACCGCGACGAGCCGCTCGGAAGAGTTCGCCCGCGCAATGGCCGACCGCGCCGAAACACTTTCGGGACGTCTCACCGGCGATGCCGACGCATTTGCCTCGATGCTGGCCGAAACCAGCGCCAAGGTCACCACAGAAGCCGCCGCAGTCCAGCAGAGCCTTGACGCGACCGAAAAGGCGCTCGGCGCCCGCCACGAGACGATCCGTGCCACGCTCGACGACCGTACCCGCGAACTCAACTCGATGCTGGCGGCACGCTCCACGGAACTCGCACGCCTCATTGATGAGAAGGCGCAGCCGGCGATCGACAGCTTCGCCGATCTCGGCCGCGAAGCCGCCGAAAAAATCGGTGCTGCCGCACTCCAGGGCGCCGCACAACTCCGGTCGGAAAACTCCAACCTTGTCGCGGCGATTACCGCGCGTACAGAGGAAAGCGCGCGTGCGCTCAACTCGACCGAACAGACGCTCAAGGAAACCGTCACAGGACTGATCGGCGCACTCGACCAGAGCAACACGGGCATCCAGAAGCTGGTGGAGGACGCCACGTCGAACCTCGGCGCCGTCGACCAGAGCCTGAGCGCGGTTGCCGACCGCTTCGCGGAATCCACCAACAAGGTGTCGGATTCGATCCATGCCTCGACCCGCCTTCTTGAGGGCAAGGCCGACCGGCTGTCGTCGGTATCGGGCGATACGCTGCAGCAGATCGCCAACATTGTCGGCCGGTTCGACGACCATTCCAAGGTTCTGGGCCAGGCATCCGACCTGCTCGGTGCCGCACAGTCGAACCTCGTCACAACGCTCGAAGAGCGCGAGGACGCGCTGCAGTCGCTGGCCGTCGGGCTCGTGCATCGTTCCGAGGAGATCGAGAACACGATGCGGTCGCTCGCCGGACTGGTGGAGGCTGCATTCGACCGAGCTGAGAGCCGTTCGGGCCAGGTATCCTCCAACCTCAAGGGTTCGGTGCAGGCCTCGTTCGTCGACATCGGCAAGATCCTTGCCGACACAGAGAAGCGCGCATCCGACATTGCCGACAACATGAAGGCCGCCGTGACGGGTGCCGCGGAAGAGGCTTCCGCTGCCGTCGAAAGCACGCTCGGCCGGGCCAATGAACGCGCCGAGGACGTCGCCTCGCGGCTCCGGGCCAGCGTTTCGAACTCGCTCTCGGACGTCGATCGTCTGCTCGGCGAAACCGGCAAGCGCTCGATCTCCACCGCCAGCCAGATGCGCGATGCGCTGAAGGAAGCCGTGGAAGATGCGGTCAACCGCTTCACCGGCGCCACCGAGGAAATCCGCCGCACCGCCGGCGAAATCCGCAAGGAACTGAACGACACGCGCGCCGAACTCAAGCGCGGCGCCTTCGACCTTCCCGAGGAAGCCAAGGAGAGCGCTGCCCAGATGCGACGCGCCGTCGCCGAACAGGTCAAGGCGCTGCAGGAACTCTCCGGCATTATCGGCGTGTCGTCGGCCCATCTCGAAACCCCGCGCGGCCGGTCCGAACAGGTTCGCGACGACAATTTCGGACCGACCGCACTGCGTGAGCCGGAACCCGTCGTTCGCCGCCAGGCTGCCGCGGTTCAGCAGCCGGTGCAGACCGCGGTCGCCCCCCAGCCTGAGCCGGTCGAAACCTATCGAGCACCTGTCCAGGAGCCGGTCCGTCGGCCGGAGCCCGAGCAGCGTGCCCGCCAGGTAGAGCCGGAACAGACGATGGGCCGCCAGCCAGAGGCGGACCAGAGCCGCGCCGAGCCGACCGGACTGCGCGGCAGCCTCGGCATCGAACGCCAGCCCGTAGCCACGCCACCTACAACAACGCAGCCGGTGCGGGGCACCGAGCGCGCCCAGCCGGTCGAGCGCGCCTCTCGCCAGGAAGCCCCGCGCCTTTCCGAGGGACAGGGCTGGATCACCGACCTACTTCGCAACGCCTCGATGGGCGATGACGACGGTGAGGAAGAACCGCAACCGCGTCGCGCAACCACGAGCCAGGCCACGGTCCAGCAGCCCGAGGCCCGCAATCCGCGTCACGTCGTGGAATCGCTCAACTCGCTTTCGGTCGATATCGCCCGCGCGATCGATCACGACGCCTCGGTCGACCTCTGGCGCCGCTACCAGCGCGGCGAGCGCGACGTGTTCACTCGTCGTCTCTATACGCTCAAGGGCCAGCAGACCTTCGACGACATCAAGCGCAAATATGACAACGAAGCGGAATTCCGCGTCGCCGTCGATCGCTACATCAGCGATTTCGAGAAACTGCTCGCCGATGTCGCCCGCAACGATCGCGACCGGGTGCTGACCCAGTCCTATCTCACCTCGGATACGGGCAAGGTCTATACGATGCTCGCCCACGCAGCCGGGCGCTTCTCGTAAGGTAATCGGGCAGGCAAAGCTGTAAATCAATGAGCCCCGGACATTACAGTGTCCGGGGCTCGTGCGTTTATGCAGCTATCCCGCCTATTTCACGCGACGGCCGGCCGCCAGGCAATGACGCCTTCAGTCCGGGCACGCACTTCGGGCGTGGCGAGGCAGGTGGCGACGGCTTCATAGCCCGGCGCGCCGGGATAGGGTGCCACGCAGACAGGCGGGCTATGGTTTGCAGGGCAGAGGATAATGGCTTCGCCAGCGGTCACTGAGGCAAGATCGAGGATCGCGCTGGAACGGGTCATCAGGAACAACGGCTTTGCCTCGGCACCTCGACGCTTAAGATAGGCAGAAAGCGCTTCCTGCGTGGCAAGATCGAGCCCCTGCTCCACCATGTCGATGACGAGAACAGACTCTGCCTGGGTCTCCATTGAGACGAGAAGTGCCGTTAGCGCAGGCGAAACCGTCGCGCCGTCTTCGATGAGCCAAGCTACGATCCGGCTGACGCGCGTGTTCAACCCCGGGTCGGCCTCAAGCAGACGCACGGCCTCGCGGCCGCCGTTATCCAGCCTGTCCAAGCCAATGAACGCTGCATCGGGCAATGCGGCTGCAATCGCCTGCGCCAGCCGGGTCTTGCCACTGCCCAAGGGGCCGATAATGTAATTGAGCGGGCGGATGTCGGAGAGTTCAAACCTTTCGCCGCCCCACGGCCACGGAAGATCGAACGCAGCGACGATTTCGGCCTCTGGACGGATAAGCCGCGTGAGGTCTGCGACGGAGGGAAGGCGGCCGGCAGCGATATCCATCCGGATGGCGCGCACTCTTTCGACGGTATCAGCTGCTTGCCTGATCTGCCCTTCGAGCCTTTCCTGATGCGCAGCCAATGCTGATTCTAGGCAATCGTGGTCGCCTCTCAGGACGCGCGCCACCTGGGCAAGGCTCAGGCCAAGACCCCGGAGCGCGACAATCGCGGCGGCACGTGCCATCTCCTCGGGACCGTAGACCCGCCAGCCCGCTTCCGTGCGCTTGGGCGCGAGCATGCCGCGCTGCTCATAAAGACGCAGCGCCTTGGCGGAGACTCCGAGGCGCGCGGCCGCTTCGGATGCATTCAGGAATTGGGCGGAACGGTTCACGACTCACCTCTTGTCTTGTTGACCGTCCCGCTTATGGGATCGGTCCCAGGGGCAAGGTCAACAGGCCGACGGCGTAAACTGATAAGATGGCGTAGAATTGCGGAGGTGCGCCGCCTTCAAATCTGCTTCAAAGTCCAGATAACGATCTCGCTAGTGACCTGCGCGAAGGCAGCATCCAGCGCCGCGACATAAGAGCGATTATCCGATCCGCTGACAGGCACCGTTGCACTGAACACCTTTTGCGACCTCACCGTGCCGTTGCGGTCATTGAGCAGCTTTGCGGAGATTTCGATGTTGGCCTGAGTGGCACCATTGGTTTCGACCTGGAAGGCACGGATATCGGTGACGATCTGGAAGTCGATCGCCAGCCCCTCGCCCGGCTTGCCGACGCCGCGGAGGCGGCCCGTATTCTCGAAAGCCTCGACCAGCTTGGCCTGCACCATCTTCGGCAGGCGGTCGCTCCAGCGGGCCTTGGCGAGATACTGGATCTCGACGCCCGAGATGCGGATGACGACCTGTTCGGAATCGAGTGCCTTGAGCGCCGTCGGCTCGGGGATCAGGATCTGGCGGTTCTTGGCGGAAGGCCCCGTGACTTCGGGCACCGCGGAAAGCGAGAACGTATCCTTGTCGGCGCTGCCGCCAAGGCAGCCGGACAGCGACATGGCAGACGTGGCCAGCACCAGGGCCGTCGCCAGGCGTTGCATGCCGCTCATCGAAATACCCAAGGCAAGCCCCCTCAACGCCGCACCCGACCCTTATATTCCTTGACTTCCTCGCCACCGAAAATCAAGCGCTGCGGGTCCTGATCGAGCCGCGATACAGCGTTGTTCAGGGTTTGCATCGTCCGCCTTGTATCATCGACCAGCGCCTCTACATTCTTGAGGCCGGAACCGGTGAATTTCTGCAGGTTGTCCGCAATGGGTCCGATCCTGGAATTCAGCGTGTCGGCGACCTGCTTGAAGGACTTCAGCGTTTCGCGCGCTTCGGCGAACAGCGATTTGGAATCACCCTCGCCCAGGAAGCCGTCGAGCTTGACCAGGATGCCGTCAACCCGGCTGGACGCCTTGTTTATCTTCTCGGCGGTCTGGGTGACGTTGGTGATCGTCTTGTCGATGTCCTCCCGTCGCTTGTCGATGTCCCCGGAAATGCCCTTGAAGTTGGCGATCGCAATGCGCGCGTCGGCCACCGCGACGCGGATGTCGTCCAGCGAAGCGCCGACCTCCTTCGGGTCGATCTCCGCCATCAGTTTGTCGACATTGTCGAGCGTCTTCGAGGCCTTCTGGCCGACAACCCGGTAAGTATCGGCCGTTTCCTTGAAGCTCTTGACGGTAGACGCCATGTCGCCGGAGGCGAGAGCCAGGTCGCCGCTGACCTTTTCGGCGTTCTTCAGGATGTTGTCGACCTTCTTCGGATCGATCGCCTTGACGAGATTGTCCACCGAGGCCAGTGTCGAATCGAGCCGCCCCGAGAGGTTCTTGATCGTGCCGGATAGTTCGCTCACGCTCTTGAGAAATTTGTCGATGCCAGGCGCATTATCGCGTAGCGCGCTGGAAAAGGTCTCTGCATTGGCGATCGTCTTGGAGAGCGGCGCGCGGTTTTGCCTGACGAAACCAGTGATCTCATCGATCGCGTCTTCCGTTTTCTTCATGATTTCGCTGGCGGAGGAGACGAGATTGGTCAGCCCTGACTGCGCGGCAAAGATCGTTGCTTCGGCGCCGCCCTCCGCCTGGGTGACGAGCAGCTTTTCCTTGGATGTATCGCCGCCGGAAAGCTCGATGTAGGCCGCGCCGGTCAGACCCTGGAGTTCGACCACCGCACGGGTGCCGGGGTAAATTGGTGCGGTCGGCAGCACTTCGGTGACGGCCACCGAATATCGGGGATCCTTGTCATCGAAAGTCAGCTGGCGGATCGAGCCGATCGGAATACCGTTGAAGCGCACGGGCGAGCCGATGCTGAGGCCGTTTGCCGAGCCCTCGATCACGATCTTCAGCGGCTCCATCCTGCCTTCACGGCCATAGGCCTGCATCCAGTAAACAAAGCCGAATGCAGCCAGTACGACGAGCACTGTAAAGAAGCCGACGATCGCGTAATTGGCCCTTGTTTCCATGGATTAATGTGTCTCTTGTCCGGCCTATACTCTGGTTGGCTTCGTCGTGTCGTGCTTCGGTATTGAACGGGCGCGCTTGCCTTGAAAATAGGACTGTACCCATTCATCCTGGCAATCAAGCATGTCCTCTATTGTTCCGGCGACCAATACACGTTTTTGTCCGAGAACGGCAATCCGGTCACACACGGAAAACAGGCTGTCGAGATCGTGGGTGACCATGTAGACGGTCAGCCCCAGCGTGTCGCGTAGCTTGGCGATGAGTTCGTCGAATTCGGCGGCACCGATGGGGTCGAGGCCCGATGTCGGCTCGTCGAGGAAGACCAGCGCCGGATCGAGTGCCAGCGCGCGCGCGAGCGCAGCGCGCTTGATCATGCCGCCCGAGAGTTCCGACGGGTATTTGTCGGCCGCTTCCGGCGCCAGGCCCACCAGTTCGATCTTCAGCTTGGCAAGCTCGTCCATCAGCGACTGGGGCATATCGAGGTATTCCCGCATCGGGAACTGGATGTTCTCCTTCACGGTGAGCGCCGAAAACAGCGCGCC
Organism: Rhizobium sp. LjRoot254; assembly: GCF_964254105.1. Classification (NCBI taxonomy): domain Bacteria; kingdom Pseudomonadati; phylum Pseudomonadota; class Alphaproteobacteria; order Hyphomicrobiales; family Rhizobiaceae; genus Rhizobium; species Rhizobium sp. LjRoot254. The sequence goes on from NZ_CAXUSM020000001.1 coordinate 2,377,515, forward strand.
GTGCTGGAAAAGCACGCCCATCTTCATGTCGAGTTCGAAGCGCTCGTTGTCGGGCAGGCTACCATAGTCGGCGCCGAGGACGCGGATCTCACCGGCTCGCCTCGGTATCAGCCTGAGGATCGATCGCATCAGCACGGACTTGCCTACGCCCGAGGCACCGACGAAGCCGAGGATCTCGCCGCGGTAGATGTCGAGATCGAGATTGTCGAGCACGACATGGCTGCCGAAGCCGACCGTGATGCCGCGCACCGAGAGGACCACCTCGCGCTCTTTTGTGTCCGCCGTTTGTTTGGTCTCCAGGATCAAGCGGTCCGCCTCAAAAATCGATCGCCGCGTAGAACATGGCAAACAGCCCGTCCACGAGGATGACGACGAAGATGGCCTTGACCACCGATGCAGTGACATGCTGGCCGAGCGACTCGGCGCTGCCGCCGACTTTCAATCCTTCCACGGATGCCACGACGCCGATGATCACTGCCATGAAGGGCGCCTTCAGGATGCCTGAAATCACCGTCGACAGGTCGATGGCGCCCTGGAGGCGAGAGAGAAACACCGGATAGGTCACGCCGGAATAGAAATTCGCGACGACCGCGGCGCCGCTCAGGGCCGCAAAATTAGCGATGACCGTCAACAGCGGCAGTGCGATTGCGAGTGCGAGCAGGCGCGGGAAGATCAGCACGCCCACCGGATTGAGGCCCATGACTTGCAGCGCGTCGATCTCCTCGCGCATCTTCATCGAGCCGATTTCGGCGGTAATCGCGCTGCCGGAGCGGCCGGCAACCATGATCGCCGTCAGCAGCACGCCAATTTCGCGCAGTTGGAGGATGCCGACAAGATCGACGACGAAGACTTCCGCGCCGAAATAGCGAAGCTGAAAGGCGCCCTGCTGGGCGATGATCGCGCCGATAAGGAACGACATCAGCGCGATGATCGGCACGGCATTGACCGCCATTTGCTCGAGCTGTGTGAAGACCGCCGCCGGCGACAGGCCGCTGCCCCGGCCGAGCTTGAGCTGCGCACCACGAACGGCCGAGCCGATGATGTTAAAGGCCTGGACGGCGTCGTCGGCGAGGTTCATGACTTGCTCGCCGACTGGAGAGAAAGTCCGGTCGAACAGCGTCCGCTTGCCGTCCTCGTCCGCAGCCACCGGCAGTTCCTCGGGCAGCGCAGAAATCAGGTCCATCATCTCCTGATGGCCGCCCGCGACCTTTACGTCCCTGGAACTGCGTCCGAGTGCCGTGGCAAGCCGCCGGATCAACCAGGCGCCACCGGTATCGAGGCTTTCGATCCCGGTCAGATCAAGACGGACGGGACCGGAAAATCCGCGCTTCTCAATGTCCTTGAGTTGACTGTCGACCGCAGCGATGGTCGCGTTCAGCCACGCGCCGTAGAGCCGCAGGTTCGCGCCCTCCGCCGGATAATCGACCTCGAGTCCGGCCCTGAGCGCCGTCTCAGCCATTAGCATCCTCTACGCGTTCACATTCAGCGCCGGCGATCAAACTGTTTTACTGTGCTAAAACAAGACGATTCGACTGGCTGGATGGCATCTGGCATCATTCCGGCCGAGGGTTCAAGATAAAGCAGTGGAAGAAGCATCGATCTGGGAGCATTGGCCGTGACGCGTCACCTCGAAACAACAATCCTGACCTACCCGATATCAGGTGTCTTCACCATTTCAAGGGGATCGCGGACCGAGGCGCAGGTCATCGTCTGTACGATCTCGGACCGGGGCGTGACCGGCCGGGGCGAGTGTGTGCCCTACAGGCGCTACGGAGAAACGCTCGCCAGCGTGGAAGAGGAAATCCTGGCGCAGCGCGATTTTATCTCCGATGGCGGCAGTCGCCATGAACTGGTCAAGCGCATGAAGCCGGGCGCGGCGCGCAACGCCATCGACTGTGCCTTCTGGGATCTTGAATCCAAGCTCGCTGGTGTGCCGGTGGCGCGCGCGCTTGGACTGGACGCACCCAAGGCACTGACGACCGCTTATACGATTTCGCTCGGCGAGCCCGAGGTCATGGCCGAGAGCGCCGCCAAGCACGCGAACCGGGCGCTGCTCAAGATCAAGCTCGGAACGACTGACGACGAGAGCCGGATCAAGGCAGTCCGCGCGGCGGCGCCGAATTGCAGGCTCATTCTCGATGCCAATGAAGGTTGGACATCCGAGAATATCGAGCACTATCTCAAAGTGTCGGCCGATTGCGGCGTAGACCTGATTGAACAGCCCTTGCCCGCAGGTAACGATGCGATCCTCGGTCGCATCCGCCACCATGTTCCGCTCTGCGCCGACGAAAGCGCTCATGAGACCGCTGATCTCGAACATCTCCGGGGCAAGTATGACGCGGTCAATATCAAGCTCGACAAGTCAGGTGGACTGACCGAAGCTGTGGTGATGAAGCGCGAGGCCGAGCGACTCGGCTTCTCGATCATGATCGGCTGCATGGTCGGGTCGTCGCTCGCCATGGCACCGGCGGTGCTGCTGGCGCAGGATGCGGCCTTTGTCGATCTCGATGGTCCGCTGCTGCTCGCCAGGGATTGCGAGCCGCCGCTGAAGTATGAGGCTTCGCTCGTCTATCCGCCCGAGCGCGCGCTCTGGGGCTGAAGCACCATGGCCGCGACGACGAAGCCGACTCCGGCGACGGCCACAATCGTCATGGCATGAAAACCCTCGACACCGTAGGCCTGGAAGATGAAGCCCGACGACCAGGCCGTCAGGACGTTGAAGAGACAGACGAAGAATTGATAGAAACCTTGCGCCGATGCGCCGCGCTCGTCGCCCACCCTTGCCATCATGAAGCGCTGGATGCCGACATGGATGATGGCGAAGGTAAAGGCATGCATGCTCTGTAGTGCCAAATGCGGCCAGAAGCCGTGGATCATCGGAAACAGGCTCCAGCGAGCGACGGCGGCCACCGAACCGAACAGGATCAGCGACCAGATGCTGAAGCGCGCGAGATAACGCCCCGATATGAAGAACAGCAGGATTTCCGCCACCACGCCGGCCGTCCAGAGAAAGCTGATCTGCATCCCCGATATGCCCTGCGTAGTCCAGTAGTTGGTGGCGAAGCCGAACAGCATGCCGTGACTGCCCTGTACCAGCCCAGCGCCGATGATGACGAGCAGGAAATCGAGACGCCAGAACGGGCTTTTGTTGCCCAGGGTGCTCGCCGTCTGGTCGGCGGCGACGGGCATCGGCCGGCCGAGGCGCGGCGCGGACGCTGCGACCAGGATGGTGAGGACAAAGAAGAATGCCATCGAGGGCAGGACCATGGAACCGCCATAGAGATCCAGCAGCCAGCCGCCGGCCAGTGTCGAGAACACAAATGCGATCGAGCCCCACATGCGGAGATAGCCGTAGTCGAAAGCCCAGCGCCGCACGCCGGTGACCAGGATCGCCTCGGCGATCGGCACATAGGGCGAATAAAACAGACTCTGGATGCCATAGAAGAACACGACCGGCCAGAAGGAATGGGTGAAGAACATCATCACCGTGGTGATGAAGGACACGACCGCCGACCAGATGAGGATGACCGCCCGGTCGCTGACGCGATCGGCAAGGAAGGCACCCAGGGGCATGCCGATCATGCGGACGAGAAAGGGGATCGAGACGATGATGCCGATCTCGATATCCGACATCTTGAGGTCTTCGAGATAGACCGGGAAATACAACAGCCCAATGCCGTTGACCATCATCGGCGCACAGAACAGCAGTGCCGCCCGCCACGCAAAAAGGCGCGGTGCGTCAGCACGCGAGAGGGCATTCGTCGATTGCAGCATTTCAGTGCCTGGAACTTCCCGGACTGTCCCCATGCACGTCGCATCGGGATGAGAGACTCGGCGAATGGCTTCACCCGCCCGGTGAATCACCGCTACCACTTGGAGGCACGTACGCCAAGGACATCGCTACACGCATTTGCGGATAGTGTCCGGGCCATGCAATCATGCAACATCAGGGTCTCGATGAAAGTGTGTGCATGTCGGTAATCTACCTGCTGGTGAAAATCACAGCCGGGCTCGCGGTGGTGGCCTATCTGGCCATCGGCCTGCTTCTCTATGTCAATCAGGCGCGGTTCCTGTTTCCCGGCGCCTATATGCCCTTTCCGACTGAACTCGATGGCTTCGCCTCGGCGGCCGGCCTGGAAACGCGGAAAATCACGGCCAGCGACGGCGCCGAGCTTTTCCTGCTCCTGCACGCTCCGCAGCCGGGAAAACCCATCGTCATCACCTTCCACGGCAATGGCAGCTATCCCGAGAGTTACAGCTTTCTCTATGCCGGCTGGATCGCATCGGGCTACGGCGTCGTTGCGCCGGCGGCACGTGGTTATCCGCGATCATCGGGCACCGCCGACGGCGAAATGATGCAGCAGGACGCATTGGCGGTCCATGACTGGGCGGTAAATGCCTATCCGGGCCATAACGTCATCGTCTTCGGACAATCACTTGGTACCTCGCCGGCGATCCGGATCGCTGCACGTCGCAAGGTGGCCGGCGCGGTGCTGGTTTCGCCATTCAAGTCCATGCTGTCGCTGGTGCAGGAAAAGATGCCCTATCTGCCGATCTCGCTGCTGCTCAAATCGCCCTTCCGGACCGATCTGGATATCGGCGCGGTGACAGTGCCGATCATCGTGTTCCATGGTGATCGCGACACGCTGGTGCCGATCGCATCGGCGAAGGACCTAGCGGCCGTCGCCAAGACCGATGTCCGTTTCGAGGTGATCGCGGGCGCCGGTCATAACGACGGACTGTTCTCTCCCGACATGGTCGAAAGGATTGCCGAGTTTATTGAAGCGACATCGAATGCATCGCGCTAAAATTGTACTCGACATCACCAATATTCAGTTTTCCTTCTCTAAGAAAAATACAAAAATTCAACGATTTCTGTCGTAGAAAATCATATTATTTGAATTTTATCGATTAGATTTTTCTGGACCTGCGCATTCCATATTGATTTTCATCCAAATCTTGCACTTTGTTCGCCCCGGGATCGATCACGGTCCCGCCTTGATTTCTTCCGGCTTCATTCACGCATATACAACCAGTGGATAGGCAAAATTCCTCGCCGTGGGAGGCATATGTGAATAATATTTATACCGGTCCGGTCTTCGAAATGGCCCGGAGCCAGTTCAACAGCGTCGCCGATTATCTGCAGATTCCAGACGCCAGCGCGACCGCCTGCTCTATCCAAAACGCGCCATCACCATCTCCGTGCCGATCAACATGGACAATGGCGAGATGGCCGTGTTCCAGGGCTACCGGGTACAGCATCACCTGACGCTCGGGCCGACCAAAGGCGGCACACGATTTGCTCCGAATGTCGATATCGGCGAAGTCTCGGCGCTGGCGATCTGGATGAGCTGGAAATGCGCGCTGGCCGGCCTGCTTTATGGCGGCGCCAAGGGCGGCATCACGGTCGACGTCAACAGCCTGTCGCGCCGCGAACTCGAGGCGCTCTCGCGCCGCTACATGCAGGAAATGATCCCCTTCGTCGGTCCGCATATCGACGTCATGGCGCCTGATATGGGCACCAACGAACAGGTCATGGCGTGGTTCATGGACACCTATTCCATGTATCAGGGACGCACCGTCAACGAGATCGTCACCGGCAAGCCCGTCTCTTCGGGCGGCACCGAAGGCCGGCGCGAGGCGACGGGCCTGGGCGTCGCACATCTCATCTTCCGGTCGATGGAGCGCTTGCAGCTCAAGCTCTCGGATTCGACGGCCGTCATCCAGGGCTTCGGCAATGTCGGCTCGTTCGCGGCCATTGAGCTTGCGCGACAGGGCGTCAAGATCATCGGCGCCTCGGACCACACGTCGTGCTATTTCGACAAGCGCGGTCTCGATGTGAACGCGATGGTGGAATACGCGGCCAGAAACGGCTCGCTGAAAGGTTTCTCGACCGAGCTTGCCTTCGACCCGGCCCAGCTTCTCGTGCAGCCCTGTGACATCCTCGTGCCGGCTGCCATCGAGAGGGTGATCGATGCCGATGTGGCGGCGAAGCTCAAATGCCGCATTCTCGCCGAGGCCGCCAACGGCCCGACGACGCCAGATGCGGACTCGGTGCTCGACCAGCGACGCCAGGAGATCTTCGTGATCCCCGACATCCTGTGCAATTCCGGCGGCGTGATCGTGTCCTATTTCGAGTGGGTGCAGGATCTGCAGCAGCTGTTCTGGGGCAAGTCTGAGGTGCTCACCCGCCTCCGGGGCCTGCTCGACGACGCGTTCAGCCGTGTCATGGAACGGGTCGAGAAGGACGATATCTCGCACCGGACGGCAGCGATGGCGATCGGCGTCGATAAGGTGGCCAAGGCCAAGGCGACGCGCGGCCTGTTCCCCTGATCATATCACGGGCGGGCTGGATATGTTTCAGGCCGCCTGTATCTCGGTTTCGCGAGCTTGCGGGATCATGATCGGAACCATCGGTCCGGCAAGTGTTTTGGGTAGTTCGACATTCTGCCAGCGGATCAGTTCCATGCGGCCATCAAAATGCTCGACCACCGCGGTGCAGCTTTCCACCCAGTCACCGGTATTGATATAGGTGATGCCGTCGATATCCTCGATCACGGCATGGTGGATATGGCCGCAAATGACGCCATCGACATCGTTGCGACGCGCCTCGTCGGCGACGACACGCTGGAACTCGCCGATGAAATTCACCGCGCGCTTGACCTGCAGCTTGGCCCAGGCCGAGAACGACCAGTAAGGCAGGCCGAGCAGCCGGCGCGCCCGGGCGATCCAGATATTCAGCGCAATTGCCGTATCGTAAGCCCAGTCGCCGAGATGGGCGATGAAACGGGCATTGCGGACCACGACGTCGAATTCGTCGCCATGCAGCACAAGGTACCGTTTGCCGTCGGCGGCGACGTGGATCATGTTGCGGGCGACCTCTATGCCGCCGAAATGGATGCCGGGAAACTCGCGCATGAAGTCGTCGTGATTGCCGGGCACGTAGACGATCCGCGCGCCCTTGCGCCCCTTGCGCAGCAGCTTCTGGACCACGTCATTGCAGTTCTGCGGCCAGTACCAGGAGCGCTTCAGCCGCCAGCCGTCGACGATGTCGCCGACCAGGAAGATTGTCTCCGCTTCATGGACCCGGAGAAAATCCAGGAGGAAATCCGCCTTCGAGGCCTTGGAGCCCAGATGGATGTCGGAGATGAACAAGGTCCGGACCTTTACGGCGTCGCGATTGTCAAGTTCGTCAAGCATGGCGATCCTCGTTTTGTCATCAACGGGAAAGCAGAGTCACGTATCACCTTTATGACAAAGGGCGCGTGAGGGCCGATTAACTCTGAAAGTTAAAGGCGTTTTCAGCTTTTTGCATCATAGGTTACATTGGATCCGTACCGATCACCCCGATTGCCCCATGCTCAAGACAATGATGACCGCCGCACTGCCGTTTGCGCTCGCTCTGGCTTTGGCCGGAGGTGCTGACGCATCGCCCGTCTGCGATCGGCTGAACAGCGAGCTGACCGTGCTGTCCGAGACATACAGCGCGTCCGCCCAGGTGCGGAAATATGCCCGCGCCGTCGCCGAGCAGAAGCTGAGCATCCGCGAACTGCGCTCGCAATTGCGCGACACTGGCTGCACCGAGGGCAGCCTGTTCGTCATGGGCGGCGACAATCCGGAGGAGTGCCAGGAGCTCGAAGACAAGATGGCGCGGATGGAGACCAATCTCGCCATTCTCCATGAAAAGCGCATCAGCCTGATGACCGGCGAGACCGAGGACGCCCGCCGTCAGGAGGTACTGGCGGCGATCGACGAAAACAGCTGCAGCGACGAGACATTTCTTGCCAGCACCTCGCCTGGCGTGTCGCCGGAGGATTCCTTCGTGAGTGAGACGCCTGACGGGGTCGAAACGATCCGCGTGCCTTCCGAAGCCGATTATGACAACCAGCAATTCATCGATCTCGGCGGCAGTGCGGTGAATGGCTCATATCGTACCATGTGCGTACGCACCTGTGACGGCGCCTATTTCCCGGTCTCATCCCAGGCGTCGCCGATGAGCTTCCAGCGCGATGCACAGGTCTGTTCGATGATGTGCCCCGGCACCGAGACCGAACTTTTCTACCACTCTATCCGCCAGGAGAGCGACGCGATGCGCTCGGCCTTCACCGGCCGGCCCTATGACGAGCTCGACAACGCCTATCGTTACCGGACGCAGACGCGAGCCAAGGACAAGGCCTGCGGCTGCGATTTCTCGCTCTACTACAAGGAGATGATGAAGCGCGAAGCCTTCATCAACAATCCGGAAAAGGTGCCTGAGAAAAAACAGAGCTCGATCGTGTGGATCAAGCCGGAGCTGCGCGGCCAGCTTACGACAGACGTCGCCGTCACGCCGCCGGTCAAGGAAGCCAAGCTGCGTGACTACAAGCCTGACGGCCATATCCGCCAGATCGGTCCGAAATTCCTGCCGGATAATGAAACGCTGGATCTCCGCAATCCCGAAATGACGCTTCAGAACTGATTTCCTGCCCTCGCATTCGAGGCGGCAAGTCTCTAATGTCGGATCACGAGAATCGTGGTCTGAGGGAACAATGCGCCAGCCGGTCGTCCTCCATTGGGGAATTTCAAGTTTTTTCGGCTGGGGCGTCTACGGACTGAACCTCGCGCTCAACTGGGCGGGCGATCCCGATATCGAGCCGCGCACGTCCTTTCCCATGCCCCCGGACCAGATCGTGGTCGATCCGCTGCGGCGGCTTTCACTGAGGGCCTTCGAGGTCCAGAGCCGGCAGTTCATCGAACAGCTCAAGGCGCGGGCAGAGCAAAAAGTCAGCGTCGAGGCGCCTGTGCTCGTGGCGCTTGGCAATGATTTCGGAACGTCAAAGGGACCGGCCAATACCGAACTGGTGGGCAAGCCCTCGATTGGCGTGGTCTTCTTCGAGGTGCCGCATCTCTCGGAAGCGGTGCTGGATCGCGCGCGGGCTTTTCCGCTCGTCGTATGCGGTTCGACATGGAACGAACAGATCCTTCGCGCCCATGGCCTGACCAATGTGACGACCGTGATCCAGGGCGTCGATCCGGCGCTGTTCCATCCCGCGCAGCGTCAGGGCGTTCTTTCTGGCAGGTTCATGGTGTTCTCGGGCGGCAAGCTGGAACTGCGCAAGGGGCAGGACCTGGTGATGGCTGGGTTTGCGCGCTTCGCCAAGCGCCACCCCGAGGCGCTGCTGGTCACCGCATGGCATAGCCCTTGGCCGAAGCTGGCGGCGACGCTCGACCATTCGAGCCGTGCCGCCAAGCTGACCTTCGGCGAGAATGGCAAGCCGGACCTTACGCAATGGGCGCGGGACAACGGCCTCGTCGACAACCAGTTCCTCGACCTCGGTTCGGTGCCCAATGCCCTGATGCCGCCGATCCTGCGCGAGATGGATGTGGCGCTCTTCCCCAACCGCTCCGAAGGCGGCACCAATCTGGTGGCGATGGAGGCGATGGCCTGCGGCGTGCCGACGATCATTTCGGCCAATACCGGTCATATGGACCTGATCGACGGCAACAATTGCTACGCGCTGGAACAGCAAGCGACCGTGGCTGGCGAAGGTGGAGCCGTGGGCTCCGTCGCCGGCTGGGGCGATTCAAGCGTCGACGAGATCGACGACAAGCTCGAACAGGCCTATCGCGACCGCACCGACGCACGACGCCGTGGCGAGCGTGGTGCGGCGAAGCTCGCGGGCTTCAGCTGGTCGCGGACGGCGGATCAGATGAAGCGCGTGGTCAAGCAGATCACTGCGTGAGTAGGTCGCGGGCCTTCTCGACAGCCCGCGCGATCGCTGGCGCATAGGCTTCACCTGGCTTCCGCCGGCAAAGCGTCACGGTGGGATACCAGGGCGTGTCTTCCCCTCGCATCATCCAGCGCCAGTCGGGTGCCGACCTGAGTAGCGCGATCGCCGGGCGGCCGAGCGCACCCGAGAGATGCAGCGGCGCGGTACAGACCGATACGACGAGGTCGAGTCCGCTCATGATTGCTGCCGTATCGAGGAACGCGTCCGCGCCGTCATCCATATCCGCTCCGGGATGCTCCATGCTGAAGGACAGGCCTTTGACGCGCCATCCGGATGGCGTATCGGCTGGCTCGAGGTCATCGGGTCCGAGTTTCTGGAGTGCTATCAGCCTTGTGCCGGAAAGCGCCGAGAATGGCGCCAGTTCCTCCGGCGACTTCAAGCTGCGTCCGCGTTCGGCTGGCGAATTGGGATTGCCCTGCCAGACGAAGCCGATCGCCTTTTCCGAGCCGCCGAGATGCAGCCTTTGGCGCCACTGGGCGACTTTCTCAGTGTCTGCCGCCAGATGCGACTGCATGACCGGAATCGAGCCGGGTGTGAGTTTCAGCCGGTTCATCAGGCTCATCAGTGGAATCTGGAAATCGCCGCCGGAGGCGCTGTGCTGGCTGGTCACTTCGATGTCGAAAGGCAGGGATTTGAGCAGCGCCTCGAGCTTTTCCGGCACGTGAAAAACGATATCTCCGCCCAGCGACTTGGCAAGCCCGAGCAGCTTGGCGAACTGGATCGTATCGCCAAGCCCCTGCTCCGAATGGACGATCAGCTTGCGCCCTGCAAGGGGCTCGCCACGCCAGACAGGAATGCCCTTGTAGTCAGGCTTCTTGAAGAAACCCGGTGTATCCCAGCGCCATTCATATTCCGCAAAGCCATTGGCGTAGTCGCCGAGCTTGAGCAGGACATGGCCGAGATTGTAGTGACCCTCTGCCAGCTCCGGCCATTTCGCCACGATCTGGCGCAGCAGCGCCGCGGCCTCGTCGAGCTCTCCCCAGTCGGACAACAGATTGGCGAGATTGTGCGCCGCGAGTTTCTGGCCGGGATCGAGTTCCAAGGCACGCCGGTAGAGAGCCGCGGCTTCTTCCTCGCGCCCGAGCTCTGCCAGTGCAATCGCCAGGTTCGAGATGACGCTGGCGTTGTCGGGCTCGATGTCGAGCGCGCGCGAATAGCAATCCGACGCTTCGGCATGGCGGCCGATGTCATTGAGCGCATTGCCGCGATTGAACCAGACGTCCGCCCGATCGGCGGCCAGAGGTTCGAGCCGCCTATAGACCTCGACTGCCTCCGGTTGCCGCCCGGCGGAGCGCAGGGCGGAAGCGAGATAGGTCAAGGTCTCGGCGGTTTCAGCGCCTGTATCCAGCAGCTGGCGGTAGAGCGTGATGGCCGCTTCGAAATCCTGCGCCTTGTGAAAGTCGGTCGCCTCGCGGAAAAGCGCCTGGCCGGCCTCCGGCGTCATGCACCGACCATCTGCTCGGCCAGGTTGGCGCGGATGGCGTTCACGACGGCGTCCCACTCATGGACGTTCTGCTGGCGGAACAGCTTGAGCGACGGATACCAAGGGCTCCTGTCGGTCTCGTTCAGCCAGCGCCAGTCGGCGTGGTATTTCAGCATGCCGAACACCGGCACGCCCAGCGTCGCGGCCAGATGCAGCGTCGCGGTGCAGGACGACACGACATAGTCGAGTGCCGCGATGGCATGGGCGGTCTCGTAGAAATCGCCGAGCGCCGCGCCGGGTGAGATGAGCTTGTCAGCGAAATCCGCGTTGCGGAGCTGATCCAGTCCGTCAGACTTCTGCAGGCTGATGAAATGGCTGCCGGGCAGCGAAAAGAGCGGCGCCAGTGCCGCCAGCGGTGGCGATCGGCCGGCATCGGCGCGTGCCTTGGGATTGCCCTGCCAGATCAGGCCGATCTTGAGACCACCGGACGGAAGCTGCGATTTCCAATGCTGTATCCGCTCCGGGTCGAGATCGAAACGCGCCGGCGGCGGCACGGTATCGACCGTGGTTCCGAAGGCCACCGGCAGGCTCAGCATGGGTATCTGGAAATCGAACTTGCCGATTGGCGCGCCTTGCTCGACGATGGTGATCGGGCGCTCGGTCTGCAGATGCTTCATCAGTTCCACGAGCGGACCACGGACTTCAAGCACCACACGACCAACGCGACGGGTCGCTTCGCTGACGAAGCGGGCAAACTGGATATTGTCGCCAAAACCCTGCTCACCGTGGATCATCAGCACCTTGCCTGGCGCGTGCTCGCCGTTCCAGCGCGGCTCCCTGAAGGTGCGCGGCCGCATTTCCTTGCTCTGCCAGCGCGCCTCATAATCCCTGAAGCCACCGATGAAATCACCGTCGAAGAGCTTCGCATGCGCGTGGTCGAGGACGAGGTCGGGATCCCCGGGGTCGAGCGCCCTCGCCTTTTCGAATGCCGCAAGCGATTCCGCGGGGCGGTGCATGTCGCGCATCAGGTTGCCGATGCCGCGATGGGCCTTGGCGAAATCCGGCCTGAGCGCTAGTGCCGCCCGGTAATTGGCGAGCGATTGCTCGAAATTGCATTCATCACGATGGATGTTGGCAAGCGACAGATGGGATTCAGCCGTCGGCGTCGTCGATATCACCGATTCCAGCTTCTCGATCGCCTTGCCGATGTCGCCGACGCGCCTCAGGCCGATCGCGTAATTGGTCATCAGGTCGGCCGACTTCAGCCCGGCCCGCTCTGCTCCGTCGAAAAAGACGACGGCGCGGTGGTTGCGATCCTTCTGCAGCGCCATGGCGCCCAGCATGTTGAGCGCTCCGGGCAAAAGCTTCCTAATGCCGAGCACCTCGCCGTAGAGATGCGTCGCCGTCTCGTAGTCGTCCTTGCGCTGGGCCGCGAGCGCACTGTTGAAACTGGCGGCAGGATCGAACGGCTTGACCTCGATGCCATCAGGCATTTCCTTCACATGACGCTGCGCCAGATCGCCCGAGACGAGCTTCGCGAGCGCATCCGCGAGGCGCCCGACGACTCCGGCGAAGGGTGCGTCCTCGACCTCATTGCGAACGCGGCGGAAGACACGGGTCTGCGGATACCATGGGCTATCGGACCGCCCGGTCAGCCAGCGCCATTCCGGATGCGATTTCAAGATCACCCAGCACGGCTTGCCGAGCGCGCCGGCGAGATGGGCGACCGCCGTGTCCGAGGTGACGATCAGATCCAGGTTCATCATCATAGCCGCCGTGTCGGCGAAGGCATTCGGGCCGGAATCGAAGTCCGCGCCGGGCTGCTCGATTTCAAAGCGGCCGTCGAGAGCCGCGATCTGCTCCTCACCGGCACCCTTCTGCAGGGCGATCAGCCGGACGCCGGGAATTTCTGCCAAAGGTTCCAGCCGCTCCAGAGGATAGGAACGGCCTTTGTCGACCTTGGGATCGGGATTGCCCTGCCAGACCACGCCGACGCGGTAGCCGGGTTTCTTCGCAAGCCATTCCGCCCAGTGCGTCACCCGCGCCGGGTCGGCGGTCAGATAGGTCTCGTAGGCGGGGATCGTATCGAGTTGCATGCCGGTCAGGAACGGCAGGCTCATCATATAGGCCATGGCATCGACGGGCGGCACCTTGTCGCCGTCGCCGATCACGCCATCGACGCCGGGGATGGTGCCGAGAAGATGGGCGATCTTGCTGCGGCAGCCGATGAGGACTTTGGCAGCGCCGCGATCCTTCAGCAAGCGGGCATAGCGCGAGAACTGGAACGCGTCGCCAAAACCCTGCTCCGCCATCAGCAGGATCGACAGGCCCTTCGGATCGCCGCCGCGCCAGTAAGGCACGTTCGGCCGCCCCACGGCGATGCCAAGCTTATCGGATCGGAGCCGGCCCTCGTAATGCTTGAAGCCATTGGTGAAATCGCCGCCGTTGAGCAGCGCCATGCCGAGCGCCAGATGCGCGTCGGCGTAATCCGGCCGCACGGCGATCGCCCGGCGGAAGGCCGCGAGCGCGAAATCGTCGCGGCCGGCCTCGAGTTCGGATATGCCGAGATTGTTCCAGGCCTCGGCGTGGTTCGGATCGCATTCGACGGCGCGGCGCGAGAACCAGCAGGCGATCTCCAACTCGCCGTGATTCCGTTCGTACACGCCAAGATTGCTGAAGGCGTCGGCATTCCCAGGGTCGCAGGCAAGTGCGCGCTCCCAGCTGTCGGCCGAATTCCTGTGACGCTTCGCAGCAGACTGGATCGCACCCAGTTGCACCCAGAGCCGCGCATTGTTGGGGTCGAGATCGAGCGCCCGGCGCATGGCGGTCTCGGCATCCCCAAGCTGCTCCATGTCGGTCAGCACGGCCGCGCGCGCCGAATGCGCCGAAGCCGAATTGGGCTCGGCTGCGACGACCTTGTCGAGCATTTCAAGGGCCGCTTCCGTATTGCCGCCTGCGGACTCCTTTTTTGCCAGCGAAATCAAGGATGGCGTGTGATCCGGCTGGACGTCGAGCGCGAAACGGACGGCGCGCTTGCTGTCGTTGGGGCTACCCAGGCCATCGAGCAGGACGGCGTAATTGCTCCAGAGATCACCATTTCTCGGGCTTAAGGCTACAGAATGTGCCGCCAGCGGCAGCGCCAGCCGCGCATGATTGCGGCTGCGACGGCCTTCTTCCAGTACCGCCATGGCGTAGAAATTCAGGAACGGCGCGTCGCCCTTGCGCCCGCCGGCGGCGGATTCGTAAAGCTCCCTCGCCTCCCGGAATTTGCCCTGCGTGTGGAACTCCACGGCCCTGGCGCCATTTTCAGATGCTATCGAGGGTTGAACGGAGACATCCCCGATCAGTCGGTCGAGATCCTTCGCAGCCTCATCTATCAGCCCGGACCAATCGCCGAAAGCCCGCTGCCGGATGAGACGCATGGTGGGATACCAGGGCGTCAGGACACCTTCGACGCCCCAGCGCCAATCCGGAACTGCCTTGAGAAGTAGCCAGACAGGCCGACCGAGCAGACCGGCGAGATGAGCGATGGCGGTATCCGAGGTAATCACGAGATCCAGCGACATCATCAGCGCCGCGCTGTCGACGAAAGCGTCGCGGCCGGAATCGAACTCAAGCGGCGGCACCACGATATCAAGGCCTTCGGGCGATGGTTGGTCATGGCCGAAATGCTGCTGCAGTGAAATGAAATCAGCCTTATCAGACAGTCCGGCCAGTGGCGCGAAGGCCGACAGCGGCACCGAACGATCCTTGTCGATCGACGCATTGGGGTTGCCTTGCCAGGAAAGGCCGATGCGCCATTTCTTGCCCGTCGAAGCACCCAGCGCTGCCCACTGGCGGACCCGCTGCTCCTCGAGCGCGATCTTGACCGCGGGCCTCGGCACGCCGTCCGGTATCGCGCCGAAAAGACGCGCGAGCGACATCAGGGGAACATGAACATCGTGCGCGGGCAGCGGAGCGTCGTCGGAAACGAGCGTAATGCCTCCGGCCTTGAACATATCGAGCCGCGACAGAATGGAATACAGCCGATTCTGGCAGACGAAGGTCACCTGCCCCGCGCGCTCAATCGCCTGCGGCAGGAAGCGGATGAACTGGAACGTGTCGCCAAAGCCCTGCTCATGAACAACGAGCAGGACCTTGTCCTTGATCTCTTCGCCATTCCAGACCGGGCTTTCGACTTTCGGCGACTTGTCACGCGAACCTGCGACGTCGGCGCGGAGCTCGAAATCGGCCCATGCCTGCGACCAGTTGCCGGCCAGCATGTCGGTGATCGCCAGATTGTATTTGAGCACCGCCCATTCCGGCCAATGCGTCAATCCCTTGCGGAAATGCCGGATCGACTCCCCGATGCGCCCGAGATTGCGCAGCACGACGCCCTTGTTGGCGAAAGCGCCTTCGTGCCAGGCCTGCTGTCTCAGCGCCTTGTCATAAGCGGCAAGCGCATCGGCATCGCGAGATTGTGCCTGATAGAGAACACCGGCGTTGTAATTGATCTCGGCATTGTCAGGCGCCTGGGTCAGCGCGCGTGCGATGTAGCTCTCAGCCAGCGGATAGTTGCGCGCCTCGATGGCAATATGCCCGGCCTGGCTGAGCAGGCCCGGGTGATCGGGCGCCAGTTCCAAGCCGCGCGAAATGGTTTCCCAGGCATCGGCGTAGAGTTTCAGCCGGCTCTGGGCGAGCGCGAGATTGACATAGGCACCGACATTGTCGCCACGGATGGCAATTGCCCGCTTGGCGGATTCGATTGCGCGCTCGACATCGCCTGTCGCCAGCAGGGCTATGGCCTGGTTCTGGTAGACGCTCGCCTGGCCCGGATCGAGTTCAAGCGATCTTTCGAAATGCTGCAGCGCCTCGCCCGAGCGGCCGAGAAGATGCAGGGTGACGGCGAGATAGTGATAGAGCGGCGCGCTTTCGAGGCCATTGGCTCTGAGCATCTCCAGTGCATCGAGACTTTCGCCAAGACGCCCCTCGCTGAGCAGCTTGCGGCAGTCGTCCACCGTCATTTGCACTGCTTCCGCCTGCATTTGCGCTTTCAACAAGCCGTCTCCCAGATCACATGCCCGACAAATTATGGCTGGACGCTATTGACCGTCCCTTGTCCCGCGCTTGCCGGAACGTGGGTTCACATCGCCTCACTGGATCTTGTATGCCTGATAGGACTTCTCCTCGACAAGTCCCGAGCCCAAAGCCAGGTTGACTTCACGTTTCAGTTCAGCCCGCTTGTCGTTGGTAATATAGACGGAACGTGCGAGAGACACGAATTTATCGCTGAAATCGCCGGCATTCTCGCAATCGCGGATGTCGTCCTCGATATCCCATAGTGCCGCGTTGACATCATAGAGCGCCTTGGTCAGGCGGGACACTTCCGCATTGCCGGCATTGGCGCCAAGCCGGTCTGTCAGCAGCGTCAGTTCCTTGCGGACATTCCGCAGCTTGGTTTCATCCTTCATCCGGTCGGACTTGATCTGTAATATGGTGATCTTATCGACCAGTTCGCCCCATGAAACAGGCACTTCTATCATCGTGTATCTTCCCCAAAGTCGTAAGAATCAAGCTTTCCCGACTTTATCCGAAACAGCCACGGGATGTGAAACGCAAAAAGGGCGCGACTTGCGCCGCGCCCTTTCGTTCGATTTGGAAACTTCTTCTTAGAAGGAGAAGTCGTTGGTGGACAGGTCGTTTGCATTGACCAGGTTCAGCTTGACTTCCATGTCGGCCGAACCGTCGCCATCAAGGTCAACCTGCAGCGTATGGGTGCCATTGTCGAAACGAATTTCGGTATGGCCGCTGGAGGCAAACGCCGCGCCTTCGAGGTAGGTGAAGGTGCCGCCGGTCTGCAGACCGGAGAAGACCAGCTTGTCGGTGTTGGCAGTGAAGTCATAGATCGTATCTGCGGCACCCGTCGCGGACTGGTTTGCAGCCGTGAAGATGAACAGATCCGAACCCGTACCACCGCTGACATCCTGCAGGCCCTGGCTGAAGGTGATCTTGTCATCACCGGTGCCGAGGTCGATGCTCGCGTTCTGCGTGCCGGTCAGGATGATGACGTTCGAACCCGCACCGCCGATAACGACTTCCGCGTTGGAGATCGTTGCCGTGCCGGCTGCCGCAAAGAACACATAGTCGGTGCCCGCATCAGCGTCGATCGTCGTGCCGGAGTAGTTCGCCGTCAGCGTGATCGAGTCATCAGCAGCGCTACCGGTGATGGTTTCGATCGAGGTGAAGGTCGCAGTGACTGCAAGATCGAACTCCAGGCTGTCATTGCCGGCGCCGAGGTTGAAGCTGCCCGCCGTGGTGGCCGTGTCGACGGTGACAGTGTCGTTGGACGTGCCACCGACGATCGACTCGACGTTGCTGATCGTCAGGACGTTCAGGTAGTTGTCGAGCGTGACCTTGTCGGTACCAGCATCGAGGTCGATCTCGACGCCGTTCGCCACACCGATGAAGGTGATGCGATCGTCGCCGCCACCGCCGGTGATGGTTTCGATACCGCTGACCGTCACCGTGTTACCGGCGGCGCCCAGGATCAGTTCGTCGCTGCCGGTATCGAGCAGGATGGTACCGGCATAGCTGGTTCCGGCCACTTCGATCTTATCAGCGCCAGTGCCGCCGATGATCGTTTCGATATTGGCGACCGTCAGGTCGTTGGTCGCGTTGAACAGGACCAGCCTGTCATCGCCACCGCCAAGGTCGATGTTGCCACCGACGATGCCACCGGCGAAGGTGATCGCATCGGAGGTCGCACCGCCGACGATCGATTCGACATCCAGCATGGTTGCCGTCACCGAGTCCGTGGACCAGGTAACGATGTCCGTGCCGCCATCGAGATCGAGCAGCTTGATGATGCTCGCGCCAGTCAGCGTGATTTCATCGACGGCGGCCGAACCGGAGATGGTTTCGGCACCCGTCACCGTCAGCGTCGCGCCGGTTGCGAAAGTCAGCGAGTCGGAGTTACCGGCCCCGAGATCGATCACGCCGCCCGTCCAGGCGCCGGTCAGCACGATCGTGTCGGCCAGCGTACCACCAGTCACGGTTTCCACACCAACAAGCGTTGCGTTGTTGTTGTAGTTGCCGAACTTGATCGTGTCGTCGCCTGCCTTGAGATCCATCGTGCCGTCGAAGGCTTCACCGAAAGTGATGCTTTCGTTGCCAACGCCACCGATGATGCTTTCGGTGCCGTAGAGCGTAACCGTTGCACCGCTGGCACCCGTGTCGAGAACGTCCGCACCAGCGCCGAGCTTGATGACGCCGCCGGCATAACCGGCGCTGTCATTGAGGACGACGAGATCGGCGACGCCGCTGCCGTTGATGACTTCGACGCCAACCACGGAGACGGTGTTGCCGGCTGCGTTCAGGTTAAGAACGTCAGCAGTGCCGCCACCGAGGTCGATTTCGACCGCTGCAGTCGTGCCGAGCGAGATCACATCGACGCCAGCCTTACCGGTGATGGTTTCGGCATCGCTGACTGTGACGGTACCACCGCCGGCAGCTGTGATCAGTTCGTCAGTGCCTGCACCGAAGACGACCGTGGCACCAGCCGTTGCCGCACCGAAGGTCACGGTGTTGTCGCCGGTTCCAGAGGTGATGGTTTCAACATTCCAGGCAGTGATAGTGGTATTCTCGTCATCGAAGATCAGCTGGTCGATACCCTTGCCGAGATCGATTTCGCCGCCCTGGTATTCGCCACCCAACGTGACAGTGTCGGCCGAGTTGCCGCCGAGAACCGATTCAACACCCGTCAGCGTGACGGCGTTGACGAAGTTGCCGAGTTGCACCTTGTCGGTGCCGGCATCGAGATCAACTTCCGTCAATGCAGCGCCCGTGAAGATCACCGTGTCGTTGCCGATATCACCGGTGATGGTTTCAACGGCCTTGACCGAGACGATACCACCGCCAGCAGCCAGCGTCAGATCGTCGTTGCCGAGGCCGCCGTCGATGCTGATGCCGAGCAGCGACGGGTCGCCGGCCGCACCGGTGACAAGCGCGACCACATCCGCATCGGCCGAGCCGGTGATGCTCTCGACGCCCGTGAGGGTAACGTCGTTGGTGCCGCCTGCGGCGAGCTTGACTTCGTCCTTGCCGAGGCCGAGATCGATGTCACCCTGGAAGTCATCCAGGAAGACGATCTTCTGGGCACCAAGGTTGCCGGTGATCGTTTCAGTGTTGGAAACGGTTACGGTCACGCTGGCGTTGAGGTTGAGCGTATCGCCACCGATGCCGAGATCGACTTCCATCTTGGTCTGGTCGGCGGTCACGGTGATCAGATCATCGAAGCCCGAACCGGTCAGGGTTTCGACATTCGCGATGCTGGCGGTGTTGGTTGCATCGGCGGTCGAAAGGTCGAGATGGTCGAAGCCGGTGCCGAGGTTGATGACCGAACCCGTCGACTGATCATCTATATGGACGATATCGACGACCTTGCCGCCAACGATTTCTTCAACGCCCTTGAACGTCACATCGTTTGCGAAGGAACCGAGCGTGACCTTGTCGAGGCCGTCGCCGAGATCGATGTAGCCGCCCGTGAGCAGCGTACTGACCGTGACGACGTCGGTATTGTTGCCAGAACCGGAGGTGACGCTCTCAACGTTGAAGATCGTGAAAGTGCCGCCCGAGTCGCTGATGTCGAGGACGTCCGCTCCGCCGGCCAGATCGATCAGTGCGCCAGCCGGATTGTCGGTGATGACGATCGTGTCGGCGGAAGCCTTGCCGAGGATCGATTCAGCGCCGGAAACGGAGATCGTGTTGTCCTGGTTGGCCAGGACGAGCGTGTCCTTGCCGAGGCCCGCGCCGAGATCGACAACATAGGCGCCGCCTGCGGTGGTTGCCGTGTCGAGGATAACGTAATCGGAAGAAATGCCTCCGGTAATCGCTTCGACATCCTTGACGGTGAGCGAGTTGACGGCATCAGCAAGCGTGAGAACGTCGGCACCGTCGCCGCCGTTGATGCTGGTGCGGGTCAGCGCGCCAACCGCAACGAACGTATCGACATCCGTACCGCCGATAACGGTTTCGATGCCGGAGATGGTGACGATATTGACGTTGTCGTCGAGCGTCAGCTTGTCGTCGCCGAGGCCGAGATCGATCTTGCCGACAAAGGCGCCATCGGTTGTGACCTGGTCAACGCCTGCGTTGCCCGTGATGGTTTCCACGCCCATGACAGTGACGTTGTTGGCGAACTTGCCGAGTTGCAGCCTGTCGCCAGTGCCGCCCTTCAGGTCGACCAGAAGATTGGCCGCGCTGAAGAAAGTGACGAAGTCGTCGCCGGCGTCGCCGGTCAGCGTTTCGACATTGGCGACCGAGATCGTGGTGCCGGTGTCATCAAGCGTCAGGGCGTCGGCGCCAGCGCCGAGATCGTAGGCAGCGCCGGCAACCGTGCCGTCGATGAACACCTGGTCCGCACCGGCGTTGCCGAGCACGCTTTCGACGTTGAGAACGGTGATGACGTTGACGAAGTTGCCGAGGCGGACGATATCCTTGCCGAGGCCGAGGTCGACCTTGGTGGTTGCCGTTGCATCGGTGAAGGTGACCTGGTCGACGAGCGAGCCACCAACGATCGATTCGATTTCGGCAACCGCGACGCTGTTGGCAAAATCGCCAAGACGCAGTTCATCGACGCTGTCGCCGAGGTCGATGACACCCTTTGCGAAGGCCGTGGAGACCGTCACCACATCGTTGCCGTCGGCACCGATGACCGTTTCGATATTGGCAACGGTGATCGTGGCGCCGGCATCGGCGAGCGACAGCTGGTCGTTACCGGCCAGGAGGTCGATTTTGGTGCCGGTAAATTCGGTGTCGAGCGTGATGATGTCGGACAGAATGTTGCCCGTCAGGATTTCGACATTGCCGATGGTGAACTCGTTGTTGAACTTGCCGAGAAGCACCTTGTCTTCGCCGGCACCGAGGTTGATGTCGACATTCTTGGCTGCCTGGCTGAAGATGACGTATTCGGTCACGTCACCGCCGACGATCGTCTCGATGTTCGACACAGTCACCGTGCCGCCGTCATCCGAGAAGGTGAGTCTGTCATCGTCACCACCAAGATTGATGGAGCCGTTGGTGATAGCACCGTCGAGAAGGATCAGATCGGAGCCCGTCGAGCCCTTTACCGATTCAACGGACGTGATGGTGATGGTATTGCCATCACCCTGGAGTTCCAGCTTGTCGTAGCCCCCGCCGAGATCGAGCTGATCGGCGTCAGATTTTTTCAAGATAATAAGATCTGTTTTATTAGTACCCACAACGGTAGACAGGTCATTGACCGTTATCGTTGTACTGGCCGCAGCTGCACGAGATTTAGACATTAAATTGGCCCCTTATTTTCCAACTTCGGGGCGATCCTATGCGGCAAACCTTACTTAAACCTTACTTATGGTTACCGCAAAAGTTACACTTTTAAATATTTCTATAATTGAAACAGCTAATATACTCTTGTGTAAAGTGGAAGTATGGCAATTGACGAATCAGTACCATCTATCCGTTGTGAAAGCGCGGCCAGCAATTCTTTCGGCGTCACACCGCGTTGAAGTATTGCTCCGATTGCTTCGAGTGATTCATCAGATGAAATGACGACAAGGTGATCCGAACCGAACGGCTCGACAACTTGCACTTCCTTCAGTGGTGTCTTAAACTGCGGCTCTCCATTGAGCACCATGTCAAGAAACTGGATTTCGCCGGTGTTGGCGAGATTGAAGACCAGCATATTCTTGTAGTCGCCGCGGATCGCCTCAAATTTTATATGCTCACTGGCCAGATATATCTGTTTCTCGGGAGACACGATGATCTTGCCCGGATTCTGCGAGGCGATGGCTTTCAGGAAATCGAGCAGAATGAACTTCGAGACGATGTCGTTGACCGTGAACGCGCTGACTTTCTCGGCGACGACGTCCCCATTCGGCGAGCGGAACAGGCCGGTCGTGGCATCCCATTCATAGGTATGTGCGCCTTTCTCTATGTCTTCAGGCATCACGTCCGTTCCCTTGACAGTGAGCGGCAGCAACGGGTCGAATCCCAGTTCGCGTGCCCGGACCATCGGCCGGCGACCGGTCTTTTCGGCCGGACGGACCGACGAAGACGCCATTTCCGGCATCTGCGTGACGCCGAACAGCGCCTCGTTCGCGTCACGGGCGGCCACCGGGGTAAATACGGGCGTCTGCAGTGATTCGGAGCGCATCCTCACCGTTGCCAGCACATAGTCCTCGAGCTCGATTCGAGTGACGGTGCCGTCGGCATTGCGGTCGGCCTTGCCTTCCACCGCCCGTGCGAAAGCCCAGGAGAGCGCGCCGCGCGAGCGACCCTCGATCACCACTTCCGGCACCGGAAGCGCTTCCGAGGTTGCAGCCAGCATGGTGACGTTTGCCGGGGTGCGCGACTCGGGCTCGGCTACGGCACTACTACCGGCGCTGCCGCTGACCATGGCCAGCAATTCGCCGAGCACGCGGCTGTCGCCGAACTCGACATAGCGGAGCTTGCCCCTCACCGCCCGGTTCATGCCGCCCGCGTGGCACGAATCGGAGACAAAGACGACCTTGATGCCGCGCGTGCCCGCCTCGGTGAACCATTGATGCAATTCGTTGTCGAACACCGATTCCTTCCACGTCTCCTTGAGGTTCTTGGGGTCGAAGCCCGGCAGTACCCAGAACTCGTCCAGCCCGTCGTTCTCGTCGCCCTGGACGATCTGCTTGATCTGCGCACCGTGGCCGGCATAGGTCACGAAGATCGTGTCGCCCTCGCGCGCATCATTGAGAAGCGTCGTCCAGGCGTTGACGATATTCTGCTTGGTCGCCTCCCGATCCATGAGGGATATGATTCGTGTCGTGCCCTTGCGGCTGAGCGCCGTGGCAATATCCTCGGCATCATTGCGCGCGCCATCAAGGCTCGGCACGGCCTTGTACTCGTTGATGCCGATCACGAGAGCGAAGGAATTGGCCGCCTGAGCCAGACCGGGCACGGCGAGAATCAGGCCAAGCATCAGAAAACGCAGGCAGATCGGCATGAATGTCCCCCGGGATTTGGCGCTGTAAGAGAGCAGGGCGTAGAAATTGCCCTATTTCTATCAGAAACGGTTCGCGGATCACCGATATTCTGGCTCGGCGCAAAAAGATTCGCGCCAGCATGCCGTGCGAAACCTGCATCACAAGAATAGGAGTGCCGCGCGAAGACCGTGCCGGGACGCTGCCCTTACGGCTGCACCCGACATCCAGGCCTGACGCGTATTTCGCAACGAGGAAAATCCCATGACCGGAACGGACAGGCATACCGTCGAGCATCAGTCTCACGCGGCGGCGCGCACGGCCGCAGGGCAGGTTTCAAAATCCGGCAACGCGCTCACCGACGGCGTGCTCTCGGGTTTCGAATGGAAAACCGCCGATATCACCTATGCCTTTCCGGATGCTGCGAACGATTACAGCTACGGACCGGAAAAGAACAAGAATTTCCACGTCGTCTCGAGCGAGATCGAGACTGCCGTGCGGCGCATTCTGGATGCGGAAAGCGATGGCATCATTGCCAATGATGGGTTTTCGGTTGAAGGCCTTACGAGCCTGAACATCTCGGAAGGCGCCGACGACAGGACGGCGGTGCTGCGCTATGCGGAATCGAGCGCGGCCAACCCAACCGCCTATGCCAACTATCCCGGGAACGCTTCTGTCGGCGGAGATGTCTGGCTCGGCCGCTCCAAGACCGACAGCTTCTATCCCGACGCGGATATCGGCAGCTATGAGTTCGCCGTCATGATGCATGAAACAGGCCACGCCCTGGGTCTCAAGCATCCTCACAAGGCCGAAAGCTACGACAAGATCAAGACCGAACTCCACGGCCGGTACGACTCGCACGAATATACGGTGATGACCTATCACAGCTATGCGGGTGTCCATCACCCGTTCCTGACCAACGAGAGTTCCAGCTATCCCCAGACCTTCATGATGCTCGATATCGCCGCACTACAGCACATGTATGGCGCCGATTTCACGACCAACAACGGTACCACCGTCTACAAATGGGCGCCCGACAGCGGCAATACGCTGGTGAACGGGGTCATTGGTATCGAGCCCAACGTCAATGGCAGCGCGATCAATCGCATCTTCGCGACCATCTGGGACGGCGGCGGCGAGGACACCTACGATCTCAGCGACTATGACGACAGGGTGGTGGTCGATCTGCGCCCCGGCAAATCGTCACTCTTCAGCCAGTCACAGCGCGCCGACCTCGGCAACTATGATGGCCCAAGCAAGCACATGGCGAGTGGCAATATCTATAATACGCTGCTCTATCGGAGTAAGATGGAATCGCTGATCGAGAATGCCGTGGGCGGTAGCGGCGGCGACACCCTCTCCGGCAATGCGGCCAACAACGAGCTGACCGGCAATGGCGGCGACGACATATTCGTTTTCCGCAAGAATTCGAACCACGATGCGATCACCGACTTCGGGATCGGGGCCGATGTGATCAATCTCCGGAGCTTCGATATCCAGAACTTCACGAAGCTTGTCGGCAAGATGTCGGATGGTCTGGGAGGGGTCGAGATCAATTTCGGAAAAGGCGATCTGCTACTGATCGAGGGCGAAACAGTTGCGACGCTCGATGCCGGAGATTTTATGCTCTGACAAATGGTTAGATTGTTCTTTTAAAGCAACCTATGAAAAACAATGGCCGCCCCAAGAGGCGGCCATGTTTGCAATATCTGGTACCGGGAATGCTACCCAGCGGCCGATCACTCGGCCTTGTCGGCAGCCTTCTTCTTCGGAGCGGCCTTCTTCTTCGGGGCGGCATCGTCCGCAGCTTCTTCAGCCGCATCAGCCTTTGCCTCGGTCTTGGCGGCAGCCTTCTTCTTCGGCGCAGCCTTGGCTTCCTTGGCAGGCTTTCCGTCGCCTTCCTCGTCAGCCAGCAGCTCTTCCTTGGTCACGGTCTTGTCGGTGACCTGGATCTCGGTCAGGAGCTGATCGACAACCTTTTCTTCGAAGATCGGCGCGCGCAGGCCAGCGATGGCGCCCGGCGTGTTGCGGAAATATTCGATGATTTCCTTTTCCTGACCCGGGAACTGCGAGATCTGCGCATAGAGCGCCTTGTTCATCTCGTCCTCGGAGACCTCGACGCCGGCCTTTTCGCCGATTTCGGAGAGAACCAGGCCGAGCTTGACGCGACGTTCGGCGAGCTTGCGATATTCGTCGCGCGCCTTTTCCTCGGTCGTGTCTTCATCCTCGAAGGTCTTGCCGGACTGGCTGAGATCGGTGTTGATCTGGCGCCAGATCTGTTCGAACTCGGCGTCGACGAGCTTCTGCGGCGTGTCGAAAGCGTAGAGCTGGTCCATCTGGTCGAGCAGCTGGCGCTTCAGCTTCTGGCGGGTCATCGTGCCGAACTGGTTCTCGATCTGGCCACGAACGATCTCGCGCAGCTTGGCTTCGGATTCGAGGCCGAGCTTGGAAGCGAGTTCATCGTTGATTTCGAGCTTGTCAGGAGCGGCAACCGCCTTGACGGAGACGTCGAAGGTGGCGTCGTTGCCGGCGAGGTTCGCAGCCGGGTAATCGGCCGGGAAAGTCACGGTGATGGTCTTTTCGTCGCCGGCCTTGAGGCCGACCAGCTGGTCTTCGAAGCCCGGAATGAAACGGCCGGAGCCGATCACGAGTTCGGCGTTGGAATCCTTGCCGCCTTCGAAGGGAACGCCATCGACCTTGCCTTCGTAATCCATGGTGACGCGGTCGCCATCAGCGGCCTTGCCCTTCTTCTCTTCGTAAGAACGGGTGCTCTCGGCGATCTTGGCGATCTGCTCATCGACTTCCGATTCCGGAATTTCGACGACTTCGCGCGTCACCTTGATGCCGCTCACATCCTTGAGTTCGATCGCCGGGATCACTTCATAGGAGAGCGTGAATTCGAAATCGGCCTGGGCGTTGAGGATCTTGTCGGCTTCCTTCTCGTCCTCGGTCATCGCGATTTCGGGCTGGGTCGCGGACTTCTCGCCACGGCCGGAGAGGATTTCGGTCGGCTGCTTCTGGATGATCTCGTTGACGAGTTCGGCCATGACCGATTTGCCGTACATTTTCTTGAGATGCGCAGGCGGCACCTTGCCCGGACGGAAACCATTGATGCGGACGCGATCCTTGACCTCCTGGAGGCGCTCGTTCATCCGAGCTTCCATGTCACTCGCGGGAATGACGACCTTCAGTTCGCGCTTCAGCCCTTCAGCGAGCGTTTCGATAACCTGCATGTTCCTACCTTTATCTCTTCGCGGGCGGCGAAGTCCGGCCAGCCCGTCGTTTAAATGAGCCGCAACCGCCCATTCGTGGGGACGGCTTTATGCAAATTCACAAAAGTTTTGCAAGCGAAATGGGAGTCTGGCCCATCATTCAGGCTTATTTTTGCCCGATTCACACCATTGGAGGGTCTGGTGCGGTGAAGCGGAGCAAAGTCGAACCCGCGCGACGGGTTCGTCGGCGGCATCGCGCAAACATGATTGGTGCGGGTGAAGGGACTCGAACCCCCACGCCTCTCGGCGCCAGAACCTAAATCTGGTGCGTCTACCAATTCCGCCACACCCGCATCCATGCAATCGACCGGCGAGCCGGTCGAAGCGGGCCGTCATTAGCACCGCCCCTGTTGTATGCAAAGGAAAATCTTGTCGGATTACGCGACCGGAATCGGCGAAAGCCTCGCGCTAGCCGCTGGATGTTAATATTTCATTAACTTATTTGCGTCAAAGTGAATATATGAACTGATCGCAGACGCCCTGTCCGAGCCATGCGGCAGATGCATGGAGACCATGCCTATATTGCACTGCACAAATCGGAAAAGTCGTACTAGATTGGTCTCATCGAAAGGCGGAAGCTGATCGACAGAAGAAGCGGCCTTGGCGAGCCGCTGCCGGGGAGACCCGAAGAAGAGCCCGCTCGAAAGAGTGTAAGATATTCGGAGAACGCGCACTCCTCCTCCCAGCGCTTCTTCGATTTGACTGACAACACTCCTCCTCCCAGTTGTCAGTCATACTCAACGACGCCCACCGGATCTCCTCCCCCGGTGGGCGTTTTGAGTCTGGGCCGAACCTTGAAACGTCCAAATCAAACGCCGCCATCCAGCCGAAGATTTTCCCGCTCAACATGCGGCGTCGCTTATATGCCTAACTGTTGGGCAATTGCCGCAAATTCGCTGCAATGCTGCCGCGAAAGCGGCCGAACTGTGAACTTTTTGTTAAATATTATAGGTACTTAAGGCAGTGATTTGCACGGAATGCATAGGTGCACTGCCGTCAATGCGCTGGTTAATGCTGCAGCGCAATACTATCTTCCAATCATCGAATTCAAGAGGCGATGGTCATCCGGACCGGAAGCCAGATCGAAAGGAAAATGCACATGAACATCTCTCGCGCTTACAACAACTGGGTCAAGTATCGCCAGACCGTTACCGAACTCGGCCGCATGACGAACCGCGAACTTGCCGACCTCGGCATCGCTCGCCAGGATATCCGCAACGTTGCCCGCCAGGCCGTTCGCTAATGACTGACTGAACGATCCCCGCAAGGGATCGATCTGAGGAGTAATCCTCGAACTAAAAAGTCCTCCCCAAGACAGAAAAGCCGCCGGCGCAATCCGGCGGTTTTTTGTTGTCTGCGTGTCAGTGGGAAATGCTGCATGCGCGAACACAACAGAGACCGCTCCACGGCCGATCTGCGCCCCGCCCGCTACCCTTGACCAGATTTTAAAAAACCCCAGTTTTCCAGTTCTTTGCGGCGTTAACCTATGGCGCGATTTTCATCCCAGCCTGTTTTCTGTGCGACGCATGCTTAAACGCATAGCAGGTGCATATTATTTGCACTGCACAATCTAATTATATGCGCGTATAACGAGGTCAAGTTTGAGGCACGGCAAAAAGCCGGAGCAAATTAAGTCTAAAGAGGAAACACCGATGAACCCGCTTCGTATCGCCCTTAACTGGGTCCAGTATCGCCGCACTCTGTCCGAGCTCTCCAACCTGTCGAACGACACGCTCAACGACATCGGCGTCAACCGCTACCAGATCCGCAACATTGCGGCCCGCTCTTTCCGTTAAGGGATTTGCGTGAGAACGTTTTAAAGCGCCGCCCCTCCCAGGCGGCGTTTTCGATTCCGGGCCTTGCCACCGGGATTGGTCTTGCCGCCTTTTGGTGCTAATAGCCCGCGCATGACGAAAGCACCCTCTCCTATCCATATCATCGGCGGCGGCCTGGCCGGCTCTGAAGCCGCTTGGCAGATCGCAAGCCGCGGCATTCCGGTTATCATCCACGAAATGCGCGGCCTTCGCATGACGGACGCCCACAAGACCGACAACCTGGCCGAACTCGTCTGCTCCAATTCCTTCCGCTCCGATGATGCGACCTCCAATGCCGTTGGCGTGCTGCATGCCGAGCTTCGCCTTGCCGGATCGCTGATCATGGCCGCGGCCGACGCCAACCAGGTGCCTGCGGGCGGCGCACTTGCCGTCGATCGTGAAGGGTTTGCTGAAGCAGTGACCGCCAGGGTGATGGCGCATCCACTGATCACCGTTGTGCGCGAGGAAATCACCGGCCTGCCGCCCGCGGAATGGAACAATGTGATCATAGCCACGGGCCCCCTCACCGCGCCCGCACTGGGCGAAGCGATCGCCCGCGAAAACGGCGCCGATTCCCTCTCCTTCTTCGATGCGATTGCACCGATCGTCCACCGCGATTCGATCAATATGGATGTCGCCTGGTACCAGTCGCGCTACGACAAGGTCGGGCCGGGCGGTACGGGCAAGGACTACATCAACTGCCCGATGGACCGCGAGCAGTACGAGGCCTTCGTCAATGCGTTGATGGCCGGCGACAAGACCGTCTTCAAGGACTGGGAGCATGTGCCCTATTTCGACGGCTGCCTGCCGATCGAGGTTATGGCCGAACGCGGTCCCGAGACGCTACGCCACGGCCCGATGAAGCCGATGGGCCTGACCAATGCGCATAACCCTGGTGTCAAGGCATACGCCGTCGTGCAACTCCGGCAGGACAATGCACTCGGTACGCTCTACAACATGGTCGGTTTCCAGACGAAGCTGAAATACGGCGCGCAGACCGAGATCTTCAGGATGATTCCGGGGCTGGAGAATGCCGAGTTCGCCCGCCTCGGCGGCCTGCACCGCAACACCTATATCAATTCGCCCGTGCTGCTCGACATGAGCCTGCAGCTCAAGTCACGGCCGGGGCTGCGGTTTGCCGGCCAGATCACCGGCTGCGAAGGCTACGTCGAGAGTTCGAGCATCGGATTGCTCGCGGGCCGTTTCTCCGCTGCCGAACGCCTGGGCGAGCCGTTGGCTCTTCCGCCGGTCACCAGCGCGTTCGGCGCCTTGCTCAACCACATCACCGGCGGGCATCTCGTTTCGGATGACGAGCCGGGCAAGCGCTCGTTCCAGCCGATGAACATCAATTTCGGGCTTTTTCCGGAGCTGCCGCCCGGCGCGATCACGCGTCCCGACAATGGCAAGCGTTTCAGGGGCAAGGAAAAATCGGCTGCGAAAAAACAGCTGGTGGCTGAACGGGCGCTGGAGGATTGCCGCGCATGGCTCGGCCTGCCGCCAGCCCAGGTCAGGCGTGACTTGGAAGCTGGAATTCCGGCTGAATAGCAGCGCTGACGCTGCCGAGGATCCAGAGCGACACTTCGGCGGCCTCCTTCTGCGAGCGGAATTCGAACGTGCCGCTCAGGGCCTTCATGCCAGGGAACTCGATCGTCAACTCTTTACCGTCCTGGGATGCGGATAGCCGCAACTCGGAGGGATCGATCAGGTGGCAAAGGTCTCGTTTGCCATTGCGGCGCATGACGCCGGTGCGGCCGGTCCACAGGCGCAGGAACACCATTTCTCCATCGGCGGACATCAGGACATGGCGGATCGCCTCGTCGGAATAGGCGCGGCCGAATTCAAGTATCGCCAGGCCAGCGTCGAATCGCTCTCCGTCGGCTTCCGTCCTGAGCAAATTGGTTGCCCAGAAGAAGAAGCCGAGAAACACAGACAACACGATGAACCAGAACAGCAGGGTCATGTCCGACTCTCAAGATTTCCGCATCTTCTTAAGGCTCGAAGCTTGCGCGAAATTTGAACGTCTCAGCATACCATAATGTTGTGGAAACCCGCCAGGAAGCGCGAACGTGGTTACCGCCGCCTCAACGCCGGTCCTCCCATTCGCCCAAAGCATGCCATGTCCGGCAGCGCACTGCAGAAACTTTGCATTCGACAGTGCGCGAACAAAAACGCCGGAACATCAGTCCCGGCGTTCTCGCTAACCAATCGTTGTGCCGATCAGTTCTCGGACACTTCCGCCGGACGCACCAGCGGGGTGATGCGGCGGATGGTGACGCGGCGATTCTCACGCTCGTCTTCATCGGTGTCGATCTTGAGGTAGCGCTCGCCATAACCCTGGGTCACAAGGTTCTCGGCCGGTATCTCGAAGAGTTCCGAGAGCACGCTCGCCACCGATTCGGCGCGCTCGTCGGAGAGGACGAGGTTGGATTCGTCGGAGCCCACCGCGTCGGTGTGGCCTTCGATCAGGAAGGTCTCACCCGGATTGCGGTCAAGAATTCCGTTGATCGCCTCGGCCACCTTCCTCAACGAAGATGCCTGATCGCGAGAAATCTCGGCGCTGCCAGTGTCGAAGGTGATCGTATCGAGGTCGATACGGCGCACCTTGTCGCGGATACGCGCGGAGTTCTTCACCTCATCGACCGAATAAACACGCTCGACCTGCTCGACCGGCGGCTCGGAGAGGAACTCGTCATAGTCGCGGTCCGGATCGCTGGACACGTCGATGATGTAGTCCTCGACCGGAATGCCGAGACGCATCGGCGGCAGTTCGTCGCCGGGATCGCGCAGGTAAAGCCGGTCGCGGCCACGTTCGAGATCGGGGGAATAGAAGATCACGATCTCGACGTCGCGGTTGTCGATGCGCGAGCGGCGAATGATCTCACCCCAACGATTGCGGATGGTGACGATCCGGTCGCCGTTCGGACGGATGACCACTTCCTTGATGCGGTCGTCCCGCAGACGCTCGTAGCGGATGTCGCCGTCGCGGCCGAGGCGAATGCGGTCGTCGCTGCGAATGACGATCTTGCCGTCGAGGTCGAAGACCACGCGGATGTCGTCGCCCTTGCCGATGACCTTGCCCTCCGGCCGGCGATAGCCGCGGAAGTCGTCGATCCGCTCGCCTTTGACGTCGATGTCGTTCTTAATGACGATCTTGACGTCAGTGTTCTGGGCGTCCTTGTCGGACTTCGGCACGCGGACTTCCTGGACCTCTTCGCGCTGGCGCTTGCGGCGCTCACGGTTGGCACCGCTGTTGTCGGCGTCCTTGTCGCTGTCGAGCACGGCAGCACCGTTCTCGACCGGCAGGACCACGGTGTCGGTGGTCTTGGACGGATCCTTGGCGACTTCCTCGCGCTTTTCGATCGCTTCGGGCGTATCGGCCTCGGCCTGGTCGCGCTTCTTCTTTTTGCGATCCCTGCTCATGTTGACGATGTCTTCGTCAGTCACTTCGCCGGCAGGCTTGGCATCCTGCTGCCCATCCTCGGCCTGCTGGGCGTCGTCAGCCTGCTGCTGCTTCTTGCGGTTCTTGCGCACCGGTTCCTCGGTGTCGGCAGCGTTCTGCTCTTCGGCCTGGCCATCCTGCTGGGCCTGCTTCTTGCGCTTGCTCTGATTGACGATGTCCTCGTCGGACACACCCTGGTCGGCCTGCTGCTGCTTCTTGCGATTCTTGCGAACGGGTTCTTCCACAGCCTCGGCATTACCAGCCGGCTGCGCTTCTTGCATCTGCTGTTCTTCGGCTTGTTTCTGCTTCTTGCGGTTTTTGCGAACCGGCTCTTCCACGGCGTCGGCATTATCAGCCGGCTGCATTTCCTGCGTCTGCTGTTCTTCGGCCTGCTGACGCTGCTTGCGATTCTTGCGAACAGGCTCTTCCACGGCCTCGGCGTTGTCGGCAGGTTGCGTTTCCTGCATCTGCTGCTCTTCGGCCTGCTTGCGCTGCTTGCGATTCTTGCGGACGGGCTCTTCTACGGCCTCGGCGTTGTCAGCCGGCTGCATTTCCTGCGTCTGCTGTTCTTCAGCCTGCTGACGCTGCTTGCGATTCTTGCGAACCGGCTCTTCGACAGCCTCGGCATTCGCCGGATCGGTCATCTGCTCCTGAGCGCCATCCTGCTGTTCCTGCTGCTTGCGGCGCTTCTTCGGAATCACCTCTTCTTCGCTCTGGACAGCGACAATCGGGCTCTGAGTCTGGATTTCGGCAGCCGGCTTGATCATCGAGGCCGACACCGGCAGGCTGTAGCCCGCAAGCGCCATGAAGGGTATCGCGGCCGTGGCAAGAAGCCTTGTCTTGAAAGCCATGGGGTTGTCCTCTCTTTATGTTTCGAATCCCGGGCAGACCCTGCCCAATTTGAGGGCTATTTTGTGGTCCCAGCCGTTGGGAACGGTGCCGTTTTTATTTGGTTCCGTATTTACCGCGCCTGAATCGGCGGTTCACTTGGCGTTCAGACTCATTGACAAGCTTCCGCAAAGATTTTGTAACGACCGCGCCTTTCCTGTTGCATTTGTGACGAGAAGCGTAGGAATATTCAGCCTGCGGGCGCGAATTCGCCCGCGAGCCGACCGGCACCAGCTAAAACAAGAGTGGGCCGGAACAACCTTAGGGGAAGAAAAATGCGACTGACAAAACGTCTCGCCCTTGCAGCCACCGTATCCGTATTGAGCGCGTTTGCTGGTGCAACGCTTGCCGCCGACAAGCTCGTGATCGGCACGGAAGGCGCCTATCCGCCCTTCAACAACCTGCAGGCCGACGGCACGCTTACCGGCTTCGACGTCGATATCGCCAAGGCGCTCTGCGATGAAATGAAGGTCGAATGCACCTTCGTGACGCAGGATTGGGATGGCATCATCCCCGCGCTCCAGGCCAAGAAATTCGATGCGATCATTGCTTCCATGTCGATCACGGCGGAACGCAAGGAGAAGGTCGACTTCACCAACAAATATTACAACACGCCGCCGGCGATTGCCGTGCCGAAGGATTCTGCTATCACAGAAGCGACCGAAGCCGGCCTCGACGGCAAGATTCTCGGCGCCCAGGCCTCGACCACGCATTCGAACTACGGCGAAGCGCATATGAAGAAGGCCGAGCTCAAGCTCTATCCGACCGCCGAGGAGTACAAGCTCGACCTCGTCAACGGCCGCGTCGATGCGGTGATCGACGACGTCGTGGTGCTCTCGGAATGGCTGAAGAGCGAGGACGGTGCCTGCTGCAAGCTCCTCGGCACGCTGCCGATCGATCCCGTGATCAACGGCGAAGGCGCCGGCATCGCCGTCCGCAAGGGCGACGACGCGCTGCGCGAAAAGTTCAATGCCGCGATCAAGGCGATCCGCGACAACGGCAAATACAAGGAAATCAACGCCAAGTATTTCAACTTCGATGTCTATGGCGGATAATCCGCGCATATCGTCATAAATGCTCGGCGGAAGGGTTGCCCTTCCGCCGTTTTTGTTTGAGATAAAAGATACAAGTCCGGGAACAGGACGGGGGAAAGCATGGAGAGTGAAGTCACCGTTACGACGGAGACTGATGCATCGTTTCTGGCGCCGCTATGGGGCGTCCTCGATTCGATTGCCGGCGCGATATGGGCGATCCTTCACCCCATCCTGAGCACGATCGACCCTCTTTGCGGCCCCATTGGCATTTTCAAGCTGTTCTTTTCGAACGGTGTCCTAGCGTGTGGCGACACGGGCTGGGGCGATGATGTGGCGAGCGGCTTCTATGTCACTGCCAGCCTCGCAATCTGCACGCTTCCTCTGGGATTGGTGATCGGCTTCTTCATTGCGCTGGCCAAGCAGAGCGACGAACCCTTTCTTCGTTCCGCCGGCGACATCTACACAACGATCTTCCGCGGCCTGCCCGAACTTCTGACGCTTTTCATCATCTATTTCGGATTGCCGCTGCTTCTCGAGAAGGCGTTGATGCCATTCGGACGCACCGAGCCGTTGGCCATCAATCCTTTCGTCGCCGGCATGGTCGCGATCGGCCTGGTGTTCTCGGCCTATTGCTCGGAAGTGCTGCAGTCCGCCTTCAAGGCAATCCCGCACGGCCAATACGAAGGCGGAGCCGCACTTGGGCTACACCGTGGGCAAACAATGCGGCTGGTGATCATTCCGCAGCTCATCCGCATTGCGCTGCCAGGGCTCGGCAATCTCTGGATGACGCTGCTCAAGGACACCGCATTGGTCTCGGCGATCGGCCTGCCCGACATTCTCCGCCAGAGCGGCATCGCTGCCAAAGTCACCAAGCAGGCGTTCTTCTTCTATGGCCTCGCCTGCATTCTCTTCCTGGTGCTGGCGATCCTGTCGTCCTTCATCTTCTCCTGGATCGAGACCAAGGCCCGGCGCGCGGAGGTACGGCATTGAGTATCGCCGAGACAATCATCCCACCACAGGCGCCGCCCCCACTTGGCCTCAAGGCGTTCACAGCGAGCCGCCTTGCCGGTATCATCTTCATGGGGATCTGGCTTGCCCTGTTCGCCGGTCTTGCCTTCTGGATGGTCACGGATTTCAGTGGCGACAAATTCGCCAAATATGGTCCCCGCATGCTCTGGGGCCTCGGGCTGACGCTGAAACTGGTCGGAACCTCGCTTGTCCTTGGCGCCATCCTGTCCCTGCCGATTGCGTTTGCGCGCATGAGCACATCGGCGGCGGTGTCCTCGATTGCCTATGGCTATGTCTATCTGTTTCGTGGCACGCCGCTGATCGCGCAGGTCTATCTGATCTATTACGGGCTCGGCAGTTTCAAGCATGCTTTCGAAACCGTCGGACTGTGGTGGTTCTTCAAGGATGCCTATTACTGCGCGCTGCTCGCCTTCGTACTCAATACCGCCGCCTATCAGGCTGAAATCCTGAGGGGCGCTATCCTGAGTGTGCCGCGCGGCCAGAGTGAAGCCGCCAAGGCTCTCGGCATCCATGCAATCCCGACATTCTTGAAGGTCATTCTTCCGCAGGCCCTGATGGTGGCGCTTCGCCCCTATGGCAACGAGATCATACTGATGGTGAAGGGCTCGGCGATCGTCGCGGTCGTCACCGTCTTCGACCTGATGGGCGAAACCAAATATGCATATTCCCGCACGTTCGATTTTCAGATCTATCTGTGGGCCGCGATCCTCTACCTCGCGGTCGTCGAACTGCTCCGCAACGTCTGGAACGCGCTGGAAAAGCGGCTGACGCGCCATCTGAAAAGGTAGACTGCCGCGAGCATGCCATATATCGGGCCTATAGTTAATGCTCGGTTAAGGTTGTTGTCGTTTCATTGTCATGTTCACGCAATCAACCAAGACGAGGTTGCCATGACAAACGATATGGAAATGCGGCTCAAGGGCTATGGACTGACCACCGCCGAAATCCTCTATCGCATGCCGGACCACCAGTCGCTGCTGCAGAAATTCATCTGGCAGCATTACGATCTGGCGCCGGAATTTCCCGAGATGAAATCCTTCCTGACGTTCTGGAAGGAGAAGATCGAGGGGCCGCTGCACTCCGTGCGCTACGTGCATTGGAAACTGATCTCGCCGACCGAGTGGCGGGCGCTGAAGGGCGACTTCATCCTTCACTGACCGTTGCATTTGGCCGCCCCCGCCTCTATGACCCGCGCAAACGGGTGACGAAGGCTGGGCCATGGCGAAGAAGAAGAAGAAGAAGATCGACGAGGCGGCGCTGGCCGCCGCCTATAACGAAGCGCTTGCGCTCGAAAAAGCGGGCGATTTCGATAAGGCCGCCAAGGCCTATCAGAAGGTGCTGGCGCTCGACCCCGAAGACCACGGTGGCGCGGCTGTGCGCCTCGCCTCGATGGGTCTCGGCGACGTGCCGCCCAAGGCGCCGGACGCCTATGTCAAGACGCTGTTCGACCAGCATGCGGCAGCCTTCGAAGACATTCTCGTCGACCAGCTCGAATACTGCGTGCCGTTGATGGTGCGCGAACGTATCGATACGCTGAAACTTGGTCCCTTCAAGAAGCTGCTCGACCTCGGGTGCGGCACCGGGCTGACGGGTGGAGCGTTGCGCGACATCTGCGGCGAGATGGTCGGTCTCGATCTCTCGGAGAACATGGTCGAGATGGCCCACGAGAAGGACCTCTACGAGACGCTTTACGTCGCCGAGGCCGCCGACTTCCTCGAGGACAACGAGGACGGCCCGTTCGATATCGTCACCGCTACCGATGTGCTGCCCTATGTCGGCTTCCTCGAAGAATTGTTCTTCGGCGTCGCCGACAACCTTGAAAAAGACGGCCTGTTCTTCTTCTCGTCCGAAACGCTTCCCGACGCTGTGCTCAACGGCCGCGACTTCATGGTCGGCCCGCATCAGCGTTTCGCGCATGCGGAGTCTTATGTCAGGAAGGTGCTTGCCTCGGCAGGCTTCGAGGTGGCCGAACTTGGCGGCATCACAGTGCGGCTGGAGGACGGAGAGCCGATACCGGGACATCTGGTGGTGGCGCGGAAAGTCGCGAACTAACCGCTGGCAGGCTTTCGCCTGATGGGACTTTCCGCTAAGCCTGCGGTCACAGGTTTAGAGGAGCATATCGCATGGCAAAAGTTGCCTTTATCGGTCTGGGCGTGATGGGTTACCCGATGGCGGGTCATCTCAAGGTCAAGGGCGGGCACGATGTCACCGTCTACAACCGGACGGCCATCAAAGCCGCCAACTGGGCCGCCGAATATGGCGGGCTGGTCGCTACCACGCCAGCACACGCCGCCGAAGACGTCGATTTCGTCTTTACCTGCGTCGGCAACGATGACGATCTGCGGTCGGTCACGATCGGGGACGAAGGTTGCATAGCAGGCATGAAGCCGGGCGCGACGCTGATCGACAATACGACCGCAAGCGCAGATGTGGCGCGCGAACTCGAAGCCGCTTGCGCCGCCAAGGGCTGCCACTTCGTCGATGCGCCGGTTTCCGGCGGCCAGGCGGGGGCTGAGAACGGCGTGCTGACGGTGATGTGCGGCGCCAAGCCCGATGTCTTCGAGCGCGCACGGCCGGTGATCGACGCTTACGCGCGGATGGTCGGGTTGATGGGTCCGGCCGGATCCGGCCAGCTTGCCAAGATGGTCAACCAGATCTGCATTGCTGGCCTGGTTCAGGGGCTTGCCGAAGGCGTGCACTTCGCCAAGCGCGCGGGTCTTGATGTCGAGGAATTGATGGCCGTGCTCGGCAAGGGTGCCGCCGGCTCATGGCAGATGGACAATCGCCACAAGACGATGAATGCGAGCAAGTTCGATTTCGGCTTCGCCGTGGACTGGATGCGCAAGGATCTTGCCATATGCCTGGACGAGGCGCGACGCAACGGCGCCAAGCTGCCGGTCACCGCGCTGGTCGATCAGTTTTACGGCGATGTGCAGCAGATGGGCGGAAAGCGCTGGGATACGTCCTCGCTGCTGGCGCGCCTCGAAAAGAAATGACGCTCGGCCCGGCCTCGTCCTCGGAAGAGATCATCGCGCATCTCAAGGGCATGCACGATGAGGCCAATATCGAGGGCATGGGCCGTTTCGGCATCAACACCGGGACTGCGCTCGGGATTTCCAACGCGGTGCTGCGGTCGGTCGCGCGACAAATAAAGCGCGACCACGGCCGCGCACTGGCGCTCTGGGCAAGTGGCATCCGCGAGGCGCGGCTGCTTGCCGCCTTTACTGCCGAGCCGAAGAAGATGACGACCGACATTGCCCGCGCCTGGGCGTCGGACTTCAACTCCTGGGAAATCGTCGACGGTGTCTCGGACCTCTTCTGCGATGCCGAACTTCAAGGTGACCTTCTGGCCGAATTCGCGGCCGACGAGCGCGAATTCGTGCGCCGCACCGCCTTTACGATGATAGCGTGGAGTGCCGTGCATATGAAGAAGGAGCCGGACGCCACCTTTATCGCTTGGCTACCGCTGATCGAGAGACACGCGACCGACCCGCGCAACTTCGTCAAGAAGGCCGTCAATTGGGCGCTACGGCAGATCGGCAAGCGCAATTCCGCCTGCCACGCCCCTGCCCTTGCTCTGGCGGAGAAGCTGGCGGCGAGCACCGACAAGGCCGCGCGCTGGATCGGCAAGGATGCTGTGAAGGAACTGTCCGGCGAGAAGGTGCTGGCGAAGATCGGACGCTGATATATGGCCGCTGAGCGCGGGCGGCAGGGGGCGCCAGAAGCGCCCCACTTTGTCCTAGTCTTCCATGCTCTTGGCCTGCTCGAGCATCATGTAGTCGAGGGGCAGTTCGGTCGTGTACTTGATCTGCTCCATCGCGAAGGCGGAGGAGACGTCGCGGATCTCGATCTTGGCGATCATGCGTTTGTAGAAGGCGTCATAAGCCGCGATATCTGGCACGGCGACACGCAGGAGATAATCGACATCGCCCGACATGCGGTAGAACTCGACCACTTCAGGGAATTCGGCGATGACCTCGGAGAAGCGCTTCAGCCATTCGATGGAGTGGGCATTGGTGCGGATCGAGACGAACACCGTGACCTTGGTGTTGACCTTGATCGGATCGAGGAGTGCCACGCGACGCTTGATCACGCCATCCTCTTCCATCTTCTGGATGCGCCGCCAGCAGGGCGTGGTGGAAAGCCCCACCTTCTTGGCGAGGTCGGCCACGGCGAGCGTCGAGTCCTCCTGTAGAAGTCTGAGGATTTTTCTGTCGAGCCGGTCCATTTCATGCCTCCGGTAAAATAATTTTCTCTCTCATATATGAATCTTTAGAAAAAAGGGAAAGCCGTTTCAGGAAATCCACCGCAAAACTTGCGCGCGGAGTTCCGGCAGCAACTCCGCCTCGAACCACGGATTTTTCTTCAACCAACCGGTATTGCGCCAGCTGGGATGCGGCAGCGGCAGCAGGCCGGCTTCGAGATGGGAGCGCCAGTTCCTCACAGTGTCGGTCATCGATTTCGCCGCATTGCCACCCAGATGCCAGGCCTGCGCATAGCCGCCCACCGCAAGGATAAGCCTGACTTGCGGCATCGACGAGATAGCCCGCGACCGCCAAAGCGGTGCGCATTCCTTGCGCGGCGGAAGATCGGAGCCATGCGCGTCATAGCCGGGAAAACAGAAGCCCATCGGCAGTATCGCGAATTTCGAGGGATCGTAGAACTGGTCGCGGTCCACGGCCAGCCATTGGCGCAGCCGATCGCCCGAGGCGTCGTTAAACGGAATGCCGGTTTCCTGCACCCGCAAACCCGGCGCCTGGCCGGCGATCAATATGCGGGCGGTGGCGGACAATACGGCAACGGGACGAGGCTCGTGCGGAAGCGGCCTGGTGGCAGCATCTCGGCAGATGCGACAGGTGGCGATTTCGGCAGAAAGCCTGTCGATTTCAGCAGGACCGGATTGGCCGATTGGTAAACGTATCTTGCCGTCGGACTGCATGTCATTCTCGCACAGTCAAAAGTCGTCTACCTGAAGTTTCCACCGCACACCGTTGATTCCAAAGGTTATTTTATCCGGTGTCGGCGGGAAGCATTTCGCCGTCATGGCAAACAAAGCCTTATCACGGAAGCATCTTCTTAATCATTGGCCGCTATTCTTCGGCGCAAGCGTGTTGTGCGGATTTCAGTATCGTATCATGAGTAAGAGCGCCAGTTCCTCGCCAGACAAGATCATCGTCTACCGCTCGCGCGCCTCGAAGAACCGCGACACGGCCAAGGCGGTCAGGGATACGCGCGAACGCCTGCAGACGTCGGGCCAGGCGATCAGCACTTATGAACGCGAAATGATGGATCTCCATCTCGCGGCCGTGCAGCAGAGCGCCGCGATCATGCCGTTCCTCATCATGATCGTCGGCCTCACGGCAAACTATTTCAACGGCGATCTCAACCTCTTTCCCTGGATGCTGGCTTCGCTTTGCGTGCATTCCGCCAACCTTCTGCTGGCCAGACAGGCGCGGAAGGGCAACAATTCCGCCGAAGATGCCGCGAAATGGCGTCGGCGGCTGATTGCCGGCCAATTGATCGCCGGCGTCTGCTGGGCCTGGTTCGCCTATAAGGGTTGCACCCAGTGCGGCGCGAGCTATTTCTTCTTCTTCAAGGGCGCCACGCTGCTCGTCGCGTTGTCGGCCACGTCGTTCGCGATGTTCATGCTGCGCGGCGCAACGTTGTTCACCTTTGCGCCCGTGGTGCTGGCGCTGGCGGTGGCATCCCTCATCGACCGCGATCCGCTCGATGTCGCACTGACGGCGGTGTTCACCGCCACGCTCGCCTTCTTCACCTTCATGACCGACCGGCTCTACAGTTCCAACGTCAAGCTGCTCTCCTTCCAGTCGGAAAAGGATGACCTGATCGCCGAGCTTGAAGTGGCAAATTCGATGTCCGACGAAGCCCGCCGCCGCGCGGAGGAGGCCAACCTCGCCAAGTCCCGTTTTCTCGCCTCGATGTCGCATGAGCTCCGGACGCCGCTCAACGCCATCCTGGGCTTTTCGGAGGTGATGGCGACGGAGGTCATGGGGCCGCTCAACAACCCGACCTACAAGGAATATGTTCAAGACATTCATGCTTCCGGCCAGCATCTGCTCGACTTGATCAACGAGATCCTCGACCTTTCGCGCATCGAAGCGGGACGCTACCAGCTCAACGAGGAATCGATCCAGCTTGTCGATATCACCGAGGACTGCATCGGCATGGTGCAGCTTCGCGCCCGCGCCAAGAATATCCAGATCGCCGACCAGTTCGAACCGGACATGCCGTCGCTCTGGGCCGATGAGAAGGCGATCCGGCAGGTCATCCTCAATCTGCTTTCAAACGCAGTGAAGTTCACCCCGCAGGGCGGCGAAGTGGTCGTCAAGGTGGGCTGGACGGCGTCCGGCGGCCAATATGTCTCGATCAAGGATAACGGCCCGGGTATTCCCGAGGACGAAATCCCTGTCGTGCTCTCGGCCTTCGGCCAGGGCTCGATCGCCATCAAGAGTGCCGAACAGGGCACCGGCCTCGGCCTGCCGATCGTGCAGGCGCTGCTGCACAAGCACGACGGCTCGTTCCTGCTGAAATCTCGCCTGCGCGAAGGCACCGAAGCCATCGCCATCCTGCCGGCCAAGCGTGTGCTGCAATCGGTGCCGGCGGTCGAGGATATGCAGGCAATCGACAGGAAGAGGAAGAGTTTCGCGTAAGCCGGCTACCTTAGCCGGGAGCTGAAGTCCGGATCATCTGCAAACGACTTGAGATCATTATCGACGCTCTTTTTATTGAGCATGTTGAGAAACGTGGGTTTATATTTAGGATTCAGCTCCAGCGTCTTATCGATGGAATACAAAACATCTTCCCTGATCTTCTTCAGAACGTCGTCCGGCGCGCCTGCGGCCTTCTGATTCGTATAGTTCTGTCCATGAGCAGCGGCCATGAGAAACCAGAATCTCGGGACCGACACCGCCGGGGTCGATATCAGTTCGTTGCCCATTTCGATGGCCTGGAGGAAACCCTTGCCTTTCACGTCATAAAGCAACTGAGTCATGACGGAGAGCGCATCGCGAACAGACGTACGGTTGGTTGACGCCATCACTTTCAAGCCCGGACTTTCCTTGAGCGCAGACTTTTCCGCGATCGAGGTCAAGGTCTTGGATTCTTCGACTGTCAGGGTCGCGTTCGCGCCATTGTCGCTGTTGAACTCCCGCTCAACATGATGAAAGAGATAAGATATCCTCAATCTCGTATACAGATAAACGCCAAGGAACCCTATGGTCAGGCCGGCCACCAGCACCACTGGTCCGGCATATTTCATGTGCGCCACGACAACGTCGACGCCATCGATCTTCATGGTGTCCATCGGAGCAAAGAATTCTCCGAACTTTTTCAGACCCTCAAAGATATAATTTATCTGGCTCAGCCCAACACCCACAAGCATGGTCGTGAGCCATTCGGAAATCTTTTCAAGATTGGAGTTGCTTCGCAACAGCGGTTGTCGTTGTTCCAGAACAGCGGTGGTCGTCGCTCCGTCCGCCGCCGCCTTGTCGCCGTCGGACTCGACCACCTTGGTGACCTTGTTTACATAGGGAACTGAAAAGATAAAACCTATCAATCCTCCCGATAGCGCTGCAGCCAGGAAGACTGAAAAGCTCAGCCCGATAGCATTGATCCAAACCGCCCCATGACTACTGAAAGATGCGAATGGTATCGCGATAGCGACGACTATGCAGAGCCACCGAAAGATCTTCGCCATTGCGGAGAAATCATTCGCACTGCGAGCGCTATCATCAACCTTTTGATTGTTAGTCATCGAGCTCTCCCCCCGGAAAGCCCGATCATCCATGGCGCATGAAGTGCCGTCTACTAGGTGAGCACAACCCAAAGTATGTATATTGTAGCGGCAGCGATTGTGCAGAAAACCGCGAAGGATCCGAGATCCTTGGCATGTTTTCCG
Organism: Rhizobium sp. LjRoot254; assembly: GCF_964254105.1. Taxonomy (NCBI): domain Bacteria; kingdom Pseudomonadati; phylum Pseudomonadota; class Alphaproteobacteria; order Hyphomicrobiales; family Rhizobiaceae; genus Rhizobium; species Rhizobium sp. LjRoot254. The sequence continues at coordinate 2,420,071 of NZ_CAXUSM020000001.1, forward strand.
GTGCGGGAAACCTCGGGCGATACGCGATCAACCAACTCCTCGACCGCCGTGTTCAGTGCCTCGACTCCAAGCATCAACAGAAAGATGATCGCCAGGCCGACATATTCACCCAATGTCGCGCCGATCGCGGCGAACAGTATGATCGCGCCTGCGAAGAAGATGATCTCGTGCCGGAAGGCGGACTCGCCGAGCGCGCGCTTGAAGCCGGCCATCGAATAGCCGCCAGCGGCGACGAGATGCGCCAGGCCGTGTTTTTTCGCTTCCGGTTCTTCCATGCGTCGCTGGTTCCTTGATCGGGTATTTCCTACCGGCCCAAACTGTTCCAGGGCTGGCGCGTAAGAGCGCTCAATCCTTGTTGGAAACGCCAGCGGATTCAAAGGTCGCCATGCCGGTATGGCAGGCAGCGGCAGCCTTGACGATGCCGGCGGCGAGTGCTGCGCCCGTCCCCTCGCCCAGCCGCATGCCAAGCGCCAGTAGCGGCGTCTTGCCGAGCTTGTCGATCGCGCGCATATGACCCGGCTCGCCCGAAACATGGCCGATCAGGCAATGGTCCAAGGCCGAGGGATTGGCGGCCTTGAGCACGGCTGCTGCAGCGGTCGCAACATAGCCGTCGATGATGACGGGGATACGTTCCATGCGCGCGGCGAGGATTGCACCCGCCATTGCAGCAATCTCGCGGCCACCGAGGCGCCGCAGAAGCTCCAGCGGATCGGACAGATGATCACGGTGAAGCTCGACGGCCTTCTCCACCGCCTGGATCTTGCGCTGGAGCACTTCGCCTTCCGAGCCGGTGCCCGGCCCGACCCATTCCTGCGCCGTGCCGCCATAGAGCGCGTAGTTGATGGCAGCGGCGATGGTCGTGTTGCCGATGCCCATCTCGCCGATGCAGAGCAGATCCGTGCCGCCGGCGATCGCCTCCATGCCGAAGGCCATGGTGGCGGCGCAGTCGCGCTCGGAAAGCGCTGCTTCCTCGGTAATGTCGCCGGTGGGATAATCGAGCGCCAGGTCGAAAACCTTCAGGCCAAGATCATAGGCCGCGCAAATCTGGTTGATCGCCGCGCCGCCATTCGAGAAATTGGCGACCATCTGCTTGGTCACTTCGGGCGGATAGGGCGTGATCCTCTGGCGCGTGACGCCGTGGTTGCCGGCGAAGATGGCGACCAGCGGGCGCGTGACGGACGGCTTGCGTCCACTCCAGGCCGCGAGCCAGAAGGCGATCTCCTCGAGCCGTCCCAATGCGCCGGGTGGCTTGGTCAACTGGCTGTCGCGCTGACGGGCGTCGACGAGTGCCTGGGTGACCGGCCCCGGCAAGTTGGCGATAAGTTCGCGAAAATCGTCGAATGGAAGTCCGCTGGTGCTCATCGCTTTGCTCCGAATTCTATTCCAAAGATGTGTTGCCGCCTCTATTATCGGCAGAGTCGGGGCGCGGCAACTACAGTTACGCCGCAAAACGGCGCGGAGAAGTGCGGGGGCGCATGAAGATCAGTGATTTCGTAGACGACGTGGCCAGAAGCATCGGCTTCCTGAGCCGCATTTCCGTGCCGTCGCGGCACTTCATCGGCCATGACGGTACGTTGAGCAGGGCCGTGGGCGCCTTTCCCGTCGCCGGCCTGCTGATCGCGCTGCCATCGGCGGCGCTGTTCGCGGTCCTGCTGGCGCTGCATGCCGATCCGTTGCTTGCGGCATTTCTGGCGCTCGGGCTTCAGGTGATCCTGACCGGGGCGCTGCATGAGGACGGCCTCTCCGACACCGCGGACGGTATCGGCGGCGGACGCGACAGGGAAAGCGCACTTGTGATCATGAAGGACAGCCGCATCGGCTCCTATGGTGGGGTGGCCCTCATCCTGTCCTTTGCGATCAGGGGCTCGGCGCTGGCGGTGCTCGGCGCGGTGTTGGCTCCGACGCAGGCGGGCCTCGCGCTGATCGGCATTGCGGCCCTCAGCCGGGCGGCGATGGTGTGGCACTGGTCGCTGCTACCCTCGGCGCGAAGCGACGGCGTCGCGGCATCCGCCGGCATGCCCGAGGAGACCGCTACATCGTTGGCCCTCTTCACCGGCACGCTTATCTGCCTCGTGCTGACCGGTGGCGCTACGTCCTTCGTCGAAGGCCTCGTGGTGATCGCGGCCGCCGGCCTCGCCTGCTGGGCGGCGACGCAATATATCGATGCGAAAATCGGCGGTCATACCGGCGACACAATCGGTGCATCACAACAATTGACCGAGATGGTGTCGCTTTCCATACTTGCCGTTTTGCTCTAGGCACCCGATATTCGCTTAAAAGCACGTTTGACTGGTGAAATATGGAATCGCCCTGCATTCTCGTCTGTTCGATCGATGACAAGACCGGCTACTGTTTCGGCTGTGGCCGCACCCGCGAGGAGATCGGGGCGTGGACGAGCTATACCAGCACTGAACGGCGCGAGATCATGGCCGTGCTGCCCAAGCGCCTCGAAGGCGTCGAACGCCGGCCAAGGCGTGAAACGCGCCGGTCTCGCATGGCAAGGGAGAACCAGATCTGATGTCACGCTTTCTTATCGCCGCCATCGTCATCCTCGTCGGCCTGTTGCTGATAACGGCAGGATTTTCCAATAGCAGCCGGCTCGATGGCGACGATGCCATGTACATGCTTTACTACGCCATGTGGGGAGCGCTTGTCGGCGGCGGCATCCTGGCAAGCCAACGCAATTGGGGTGAGGCTGCGCGCAATCTCGGCATCTGGCTGCTGATCGGCGTGGTGCTGTCGGCCGTCTATGTCTTCCGGACCGACGCGCAGAATTTCGCCTCCCGCCTCACGGCAGGGCTGATCCCGGGCCGGGCGGCGATGATCACCGACCAGAACGGCTTCAAGACCGCCGTACTCTATATGGGGCAGAACGGACATTACCAGGCCGAGGGCACCGTCAATGGCGTGACCATCCCGATGATGGTCGACACCGGTGCGACGACGATCGCGCTGAGCTTCGAGGATGCGGAGCGGCTTGGGCTGAACCCCAACGGCATGGACTTTACCTATACGGTGCTGACGGCCAACGGCCCTGCCCGCACGGCGTATGTGACGCTGCCGGAAATCGAGGTCGCCGGCATCAAACGCACCAATGTCCGCGCCGGCATCGCCGAACGCGCCAAACTCAATGAGAGCCTGCTCGGCATGAATTTCCTGTCGTCGCTCAGTTCGTTCACGATCGCCGGCGACGAGATGAAGCTGCAGGACTGATCATCAGAACAGGCTGACGGCGAAGCGCACTGAGGTCACCAACAGGAAGATAGCGAAGCAGACCTCCAACTGCCGGCGGCTCAGCGTATGCGCCAGCCGCGCACCGTATGGCGCGAAAAACAGGCTGAGCGGGATGACCAGAATGACGGTGATCCAGTTGATGAAGCCTGTCGAGAACGGCGGCAAATCCGGATCGCCCCATCCGGCCCAGATATAGCCGAGCAGGCCAGGTATGGAGATCAGGACGCCAACGCCGGACGAGGTGGCGACCGACTGGTGCACCGTGCGGTTCCAGAGCGTCATCCAGAGGTTCGTCAGAGTGCCGCCGCCGACGCCCATCAGGCCGGACAGCAGGCCGATCGTGCCACCTGCCAAGCCATTGAGCATACCTCCCGGCATTTCGGTACCGAAACGCCAGTGTTCCTGGTTGAAGAACATCTTGAGCGCGATGAGCAGCATCAGCATCATGAAGACCACGCGCAGGAACTCGCCCGAAACATAGGCCGCGACCACCGAGGCCAAGATCGTGCCCAGCGGTATCCAGATGACCCACCCCTTGAGCGCCTGCATATCGACCGCCCCCCGCGCGCGATGCGCCTGGAATGAACGGATAGAGGTCGGGACGATGATCGCGAGCGACGTTCCGACGGCGACGTGGGTCCGCACCGTTTCGGGCACATCGAGCAGGCCATAGACCTGGTAGAAAACCGGTACGAGGATCGCGCCGCCACCGACACCGAAAAGGCCCGCCAGCAACCCCGACACGGCGCCGGCGGCGATCAGGGCGGCAGAGAACATCAGGATTTCGGACAGTGGGGGCATGGCGCAACTCGTTTGTGACCGCGCCGTGGTAAGGCCCGGCATCGGCTGGGACAAGCTCGGCACGCACCCATCCGGTACTGTCGATGATTTTCTGACTTATGACTTAATCCAAGTCGGATCGAAAATTAATCTACCAGTCCAATTTTCTATGTCCTTGATTGGAAAGGGCTTAGGGCGACCGCTGCGAAATAGAAGCTCGATGAGAGACGCCACCTTGGATGCATTAATTTCGGCGAAGGTCGCGCGCGCTGAGGGCGATGGATTACCAATGTTGTAGATGGAGCCATAGCCAAAAGACGCAATTCCAATATCGAACGAGTGCCCGACGCTGTTCGCGCTACCTTCAGTTGGGAGCCGAAAGAACTCTCCGAAAAAGGGCCCGCGATTATCTAGATCCACGGAAAAAGTATTAGGCGTGTGGTCCGGGATATCGTTTCGGACGGCACCCGCAAATTTGACTGTGCCGTCATCAGTCTGAATCGGATCGAAAGGAGACAATTGTTGGGGCCTTTCCAGTGAGTTGGTACCAAAGCTTGCATACGTTGAGCCATGTCTTATCGACCCATAAGATTACCGGTGTATGGACTTCCTTCTTCTAACAGAAGGGCCAAATTGGGTTAATTTCAAACGCCTTGATCTCGCCTTGCAACGCGCAACACGCACCGAACTGCCTTGAAAATGGCACGACCAACACGTAAATGATGCCGTGCGGACCGGGCCCCTCTGGCCTTCACCTTACGTGATGGCGATGTCGGACCGCATGACAGGGCCCGTTTTCGAATGAACTTCGCGGGCTTTAACCTTGTAGACATTTGGAGATTTCTCATGAATTCCCCTCACGCCGGTCTTGTATGCCCCGCTTGCCGTGTTTCGCTCGTCATGAGCGAACGCGCGGGCATCGAGATCGACTACTGCCCGCAATGCCGTGGAATCTGGCTCGACCGTGGCGAACTCGACAAGATCATCGAGAAAAGCGCCCGTGAGACCGCAGTTGCAGCTCCCGTGGCGGCGCCGCCGCAACAGCAAGGCTATCCGCAGCAACCCTCCTATCAGCAGCCGCAGCAACAGGGCTACGATCCGCGCTATGAGCAGTCCTACGGACATGGCTATCCGAAGCGGAAGAAATCGTTCCTGGAAGAGCTGTTCGACTGATCAGCGGCAATCATTGCCAGAAATCAACGGCGGGCGACCCAGTGGTCGTCCGCCGTTTCATTTTCATCATCTCTCACAGGCTGCAGTGGCGATAGTTGCGCTTGCGGGCCCTGAGATCGAAATGGAAATGGTCGCCGTGATAGGCGTCACCCGGCCCGAGGACCGTGGTGAAATACTTGCAGGAATCCTCACGCACCGTCTTCAGGAGGCCCTTCTCGCGAAAGGCGAAGAAGCTCTTCTTGCGGACATCGATATGCTTGCCGTTCTTCAGCGTGAAGCCGCCGATATCCATGGCATTGCCCTTGGCATGTTCCGACCATGGATTGTTGGAGCGGGAATTCATCTTGCGGCAGGAATAGGACGACATCTGGTGAATGGTCTTGATGCCCGAGAAGTAGCGATAGCGCGACGACGGCACCAATTCGTTCTTCACCCATTTGGCAAACAGCTTCGTCATCGAGCAGTTGAGCGTCGCCGCCGGCTTGAGCTGGATGCCGCCCCGGAACCCGGTCACCTTGATCGGATGGGGAATGCCGCATGAGCGACCATTGGAGATCGGCGGCAGCTCCTGGAATTTCACGCCCATTCGCTCGAGTTCAGACCGGCAGGCGCGGTCGGCCGAGTTCATCTCGGTGAAGCCGTCGGCCTCTTCAGTGGGATCACTGGTGCGCGGCATGAAGGCGACCTGGGTCTCCTCGTCGACATTACGCCGCTTCGAGGGCATGGTGATCTGGTCGGCCGAACTGGCGTCATTGAAATCCAGACTCTGGTCCCTGGCGACGCGCGTTGGCGGCCGCTCGGTCAGATTATCCGTGCCGATACCATCGACAACCGGCTGGGTGGCATTGCCTTCGGCGATATCGACGGACTGTTCCTCGGCGAGGCTCGTCGGCTGCTCGACGCCGAGCGCGGTGTCCATATTGACGCCGTCTTCGGGGATCGAGGACTGCTGAAGCGGTTCTTCATCGATCTTCGGAAGTGGTTCTTCGTCGATTTTGGGAAGCGACTGGCTTTCTCGATTGGCAAGGTTCGGCGTGTCGAGATAGTCGGTGGAGTCGGTCGTCTCCTGTATCGCGTTGTCCGGCGCGGCATAGGTGCTGGGAGTGTTGTCATTGGTATCGACGGGATCGATCGACGACACCGTTGTCTCGTCATCGATGCTGCCGGGCGGCGTCATCGGCCCCGAACAGGCAGCAAGCGCGACGCTGAGGAAAACCGGCAGAAATGTCCGCCGTGAATGTCTTAAAAACGCAATACTCATTGGCACATTCCACCGGACATTCCGGAACTTGGTGCCACTCTAGTCATGCGTTGGTTAGCAAAACGTGAATTGATAAATGTGTATTAAAAGACGCGCTTGCCGGACGCCCGCCAGAGCCTCCATTGCCGGGAAAGCTGGGACGGTTGAATGGATTTTTCTAACAAAGTGAATCCGGCTTTTTCGGCACGATTGAACACCGGTTCGGCTAACGCGGCCGTGAGGAAGGCCAGCTTCGTGCCGCCGGTGATGGCAGGTCTCTGCGCCCTCGCCTTGGCGAGATGATCGCGGCCATAGCCTATGAAGGCGGCCAATGCCGCCCCGATGCGTTGCCTATCCTCGCCCTTCAGGAAGCCCGCCGCATCCAGCCCGACTGCCGACAGGATATCGCCCGGTATGAAGACCTGCCCTCGGCGCATGTGGATCGGCAGAAGGAGCAGGCAGCCTGCCACCAACTGTGCGATGCCCGCATGACCCGCAGGTTCGGAGACTCCTGTCGCATTTTCCGGGTCGAGGATCATCGCGCCAAGCTGGATGAGAGCCGCCGAGGTTTCCCCGGCATAGCCTTCGAAGGCATTCCGATCAGGCATCGGGTCGTCATAGAGGTCGAATATCCGCGCTTCCGTCATCGCGGCGAGTGCCGCGCGTGGCAGGCGATGATCGGTGATCGCGCGGATGATGCCGGCCGCGATGGGATTGGACTGGCTGTCGCCATGCGGCCGGCCTTCGATGAGATCCCGCCAGTATTGCAGCCGCACCTCGCCGGGAAGCGGCTCGCGGATCAGGTCGCGGATGCGGGCGAGTTCGGCGCTGAACGCATAGAGCGCGGCAAGCGCGCCGCGCTTCTCCTCCGGCACAAGCAGACAGGCGAGATAACGGTCGAGGTCGGTGGTCCTGAGCGTGGCGAGGCAGGCCGCGTAGGCTTCCTCCCGGGTCGATGCCATCGTCAGCCGTCCACCGCGATCAGTGCCGCAGCGACGGCGCGCTCTTCGGCGAGCAGGATGTTGAAGGTGCGCACAGCCGCACCCGTCGACATGGGGTCGGCTGAAATGCCGGCGGCCTTCAGCCGTTCCCGCAATTCCCTCGGTAGTGGCCGCAAGGTCGTGCCCGTACCCACCAGCAGAACCTCGATATCTGCTGCCTCGGCAATGGCGCGTTCGAACAGATCCACCGTCAGCGGATCGGCCTCTGTCGCCGCCCAGCCATGGATGCCGGACGGCAGGCACATGATCGATCCGCGATGGCTCATATCGGCGAAACGGAAGCCGCCATTGCCATAGGCATCCAGCGGCGCACGTCCGGGGAAATGCTGTTCGCGGATGACGATACCCCTCGCCATCAGACGACCGGCTTGGCCGACTTTGCGCCGCCTTGCTTGGCTTCCTCGTTATCCTTGTTGAACATCGCGTCTGGGCGAAGCTTGAAGTAGATCAGCATCGGCGCCGCGACATAGATCGACGAATAGGTGCCGACGAACACGCCGAACAGCATGGAAATGGTGAACGACCGGATCACGTCGCCGCCGAAGAGGACGAGGCCGAGGATCGCGATGAACGTCGTTCCAGCCGTGAGGATGGTGCGCGACAGCGTCGAGTTCAGCGACAGATCGATCAGTTCCTCGAGCGGCATGGACTTATATCGTCGCAAGTTCTCGCGCATTCGGTCGTAGATGACGACCGTGTCGTTGAGCGAGAAGCCGATGATCGTCAAGAGCGCCGCGATCGCCGTGATGTCGAATTCCATTCGCGTATAGACGTAGAGCCCGATCGTCATGATCGCATCATGCAGCGTTGCGGTGACGGCACCGATGGCGAACTGCCATTCGAACCGGAACCAGATATAGACCATGATCGCGAGAAGCGAAAGCCCGAGGCCTATCGCGCCGGTCACGGCAAGCTCGCCTGAGACGGACGGGCCGACCACTTCGACGCGGCGGAATTCGTAATCCTTTTCGAGAGCCCCGCGAATACGGGCCACGACATTCTGCTCGGCCGTTTCCTCGGCCTGGCTCTGCACGCGGACCATGACGTTGCTCGGATCACCGAATCCCTGGACCTGCGCGCTTGAGATGCCTAGCTCTTCAAGCCGGTTGCGGATATCTCCGGGGTCTGCCGCACCCTCCCTGGCCTTCATTTCGATCATAGAACCGCCGGTGAAGTCGATGCCGAGGTTCAATCCTATCGTCGCGAAACCGATAATGGATGCCAACGTCAACACAGCGGTGATGCTGAAACTCCAGTTTCGGATGCGCATGAAGCCGATCCGCGCGAAATCGAAGAACGCGGTGCGAACACCCTTCGGCACCGTCTTCGGACGGGTTCGACGCAGCCAGATCGCGATCATCAGGCGCGAAACCGTGTAAGCGGTGAAGACGGTCGTCACGATACCGATCGAGAGCGTCACGGCAAAGCCGCGCACCGGACCCGAACCCATGTAGAACAGGATGATCGCGGCGATCAGCGTCGTCAGGTTCGCGTCGATAATGGTGCCAAACGCCTTCTCGAAGCCCGACTCCATCGCGGACACAATGGGCCGCCCCTGTTTCACCTCCTCGCGGAAGCGCTCGTAGAACAGCACGTTGGAGTCGACCGCCTGCCCGATGGTGAGCACGATACCGGCGATGCCGGGCAAAGTGAGCGTCGCGCCCAATGCCGAGAGGATGGCGATGATCATCACGATGTTGACGATCATGGAAATGTTCGCGATGACGCCCAGCGTGCCATAGAAGAAGGTCATGAAGGCGCAGACGGCGATGAAGGAAATGATCACAGCAGTGATGCCGGCACGAATGGAATCGGCGCCAAGGCCGGGACCGACGGTACGCTCCTCGATAACTGTCAGGGTCGCCGGAAGAGCGCCGGCGCGCAACAGGACGGCGAGGTCATTGGCCGACTGGACGGTGAAGCTTCCCGAGATCTGTCCGGAACCGCCGAGAATCGGTTCGCGGATATTCGGTGCGGTGATGATCTTGTTATCAAGCACGATCGCGAACGGCTCGCCGACATGCTCCTGAGTGACGCGCCCGAACGTCTGCGAGCCGTAGGAATCGAAGCGGAAGGATACGATCGGTTCGTTGCCTGATTGCGAGTCGAAGCCCGGCTGCGCATCGACGAGGTTTTCGCCTGACAGGATGGCGCGTTTCACCAGCAGCATCGGGACCGGCGGGTCGTCGTTGGTGTAGAGGACTTGGGAATTCGCCGGCGGCCGCGTGTTGAGGGCATCCTGCGCCGACATCGACGTATCGACAAGGTGGAAGGTCAGCTTGGCGGTCTGGTTGAGGATCGCCTTGAGGCGCTGCGGGTCCTGGAGGCCCGGCACCTGAACGATAATGCGGTCGGCGCCCTGGCGCTGGATCAGTGGTTCGGTCGTACCGAGCTCATCGACGCGGCGGCGAACGACTTCGATCGACTGCGAAACCGCGGAGCTGACGCGATAGTCGATGCCGCCGTCGGTCAGGTCATATTCGAATGCGCCGTCCGCGGTATTGCTCTCGGTCACTTCGGTGACCGAGGTGCCGGTCAGTCCGCCGCTGACAGTGGCGGTCAGATCCTTGAGCGCCGTCTTCGTCGCGTCGATCTGGCTCGCGTCACGCAGCTTGAAGGTGATCTTCTGGCCGTTTCCGGCGAGGCCGGTATAGCCGATGCCAGCGCGGCGCAGATTGCTGCGGACTTCGTCGAGCAGCGTCTCGCGGCGTTCGGTGACGATATCGCCACGCTCGAGCTTGAGCATGATGTGGGAGCCGCCTTGAAGGTCGAGACCGAGGGTCATCGCCTGCTTGGGCACCCAGGACGGGACATAATCGAGAGCCGCCTGTGACAGGAAGTTGGGCGTGGCCAGCCAGAAACTCAGAATGACGCTGAGCCAGATCAGGACCGATTTCCAGCGGGAAAAATAAAACATTAGGGCTCTCGATGCAGTTCATACAATACGCGGAAAAGCGGGCTTTCGCCCGCTTGTCGGTCTATCAGGGCTTGTTGGCGGCCTGCGGTTCTTTCACCGGCTCGCTCTTCACGCGCACTTCGGAAATGTTGGCGCGCACGACGCGGACACGGACGCCATCGGCGATCTCGGCCTCGAGTTCATTGTCGTCGACGACCTTGGTCACCTTGCCGACAATGCCGCCGCCGAGCACGATCTGGTCGCCGCGGCGGATGTTCTTTAGGATTTCCTCGCGCTTCTTCACCTGCTGGCGCTGCGGCCGGAAGATGAGGAAATAGAACACCACGAGCATGGGAACGAAGAGAAGGACGATATCGAGACCTCCTCCAAGCGGCGACGAGGCTGCGGGGGCCGTTTGGGCGAAGGCTTCGGTGAAGATCATCATTTACTCCCGGACATGATAAGAGGTGCGGCGCTTGGATCAGGCCGCAGGCTGGTGGCGGGAATATAGGAATATGCCCCTCCAATGCAACAGCGCATTGATAGTTTGACAGGCAAAACCCCCGATTTGCCACCGCTCCGACCTTTCCGTGCCGGGGCGTCCATGTTAGCGCGTCGAGGAGACCATGCATGCGGAGTGCCCGACATGAACGACGAACTCTTGAAATCGATCCTCGCGGAACTGAAGCGGCTGGCCGATGCCACGGAACGAAGCGCCGGACCCGTAGCAAGCCCGCCAATGTGGGACGCCGCCGATTGTTTCGTCTGGAACCCGGCCCAGATCGCGCTCGTGCCCGTTCCAAAGGTCAACCGCGTGGACCTGTCGCTTATCCGCGGCGTCGATCACGTCAAGCAGATCCTCAGCGAAAACACGACCCGTTTCGCGAACGGCCTGCCGGCCAACAATGTGCTGCTGTGGGGCGCGCGGGGCATGGGAAAATCCTCGCTGGTCAAGGCGATCCATGCCGCCATCAATGACGGTCGCGCGACGCCGATGAAGCTGGTGGAGGTCCATCGCGAGGACATCTCCACCCTGCCCGACCTCATGGAACTGTTGAAGAAGGCCGACCATCAGGTGATCCTGTTCTGCGACGACCTTTCCTTCGACAACGACGACACATCCTACAAGTCGCTGAAGGCCGCGCTGGACGGCGGCGTCGAGGGCCGGCCGGAAAACGTCGTCTTCTACGCGACCTCCAACCGCCGGCACCTGCTGCCGCGCAACATGATCGAGAACGAGCAATCGACGGCGATCAACCCATCCGAGGCCGTCGAGGAGAAGGTGTCACTGTCCGACCGCTTCGGCCTGTGGCTTGGTTTCCACAAATGTTCGCAGGACGATTATCTCGCGATGATCGACGGCTATGCCGACTACTTCAGCCTCGACGCGGCGAAGGACGAGATGCACCACGCGGCGCTGGAATGGGCAACGACCCGCGGCTCGCGATCGGGCCGCGTCGCCTGGCAATTCATCCAGGATATTGCGGGAAAAATGGGCAAGCGCCTCGCTTGAAGCCGCTGGCTTAGGCTCGGATATCCAGTACGACATCGCGATGTGAGGGATGCGTACTGAATGCAAAGATGCGGTTCATATCCCGGTCCGATACCCTGCTGAGGAAGCGAGCCTCGATCTTGTTGTCCGCATGCACTTTCATGAGAACGCAGCCGATCCGGTTGATACGGGCGTCGGGAACATCTAGGTAGAAGGTTTGCGGCACGGCAAACATCGTGTTTATGACCAGGACGGCAGATGTCTTCGATATCTTGATGAGGTCGCAGCGGCGGCTGGCCAGGTGCATCACCGCCTTTTCCGTATATTCGATGCGCGCCGCATTCATGGTATCGACCAGCGGGAAATTGCCTTCGCGGTCGTACATGAAAGACTCTTCCCTGCTCATGTAGCTTCGACGGAAGGGCTGGGGCTGCGATTCCATGATCAATTCCTTCGCAAGGTAAAATGCTTCGGGGAAGCTGAGCCCGATTTATTTCACAATTGAATAAAGTCTTCAATTTCATGTTGTTAGCGCGGTTAACGGAGTCTCTATCGCGTACGCTGCGCCCTCGGAAAAGCAGAAAAGCCCGGGCTTCCCCGGGCTTTTCCACGTCTTTCCATACGCAATACACCTGAAGGAAAGAAATTACTGCAGGAAGGTCATCGGGTTGACGGCCGCCGCGTTCTGGCGGACCTCGAAATGAACCTTGGGCCGCTTGGCGCCGCCGGTCATGCCGGAATTGGCGATCACCGCGCCGCGGGTGACCTTGTCGCCGCGCTTGACCTTGAGGGCCGAGGCGTTGCCGTAAACTGTGACCGTGCCGTTGTCGTGGCGGATCAGGACCGTGTTGCCGAGATCCTTCAAGCCTGCGCCGGAATAGATGACCACACCGTTTTCGGCGGCCTTGATCGGCGTACCTTCGGGAACCGAGATGTCGATGCCCGGATTGCGGACGCCTTCGACATTCTGGCCGTAGCCGGCTATAACAGCGCCGCGAACGGGCCAGCGGAACTTGCCGATGCCGGTTTCGTCGGGTGCATCCTCGCCGTTGTCGGCGGTTTTCTGGACTTCCTCGACGCTTTTGTCGGCGACCGGAGGCGTGTAGGTCTTCGGCTTGGATTCCGAGACTTCCTTGACCTTGCTGTCGGCCGGGATCGAAGCAGTCTTGACCGGATCGGTGCCAGGAGCCGGGATGACGATCTTCTGGCCGATCCTGATCGAAGCCGTAGTCATGCCGTTGGCTGCCTTGATGGCGTCCACCGAGACCTTGTGCTGCCTGGCGATCTTGGCGAGTGAGTCGCCCTGGGCCACGACATAGGCGGTTCCGTCGGCACTGCTGTTCTTCGCGGCGAGCTTGTCGCCCGCCTGCTTGTCGCGCGAGGCGGTGTTCGGAAGGATCGCCTTGTCCTGGTCCTTCGCCTTGGCAGGCGGTATCTTCTTGGTGTTGACGGCGAGTTCTGCCGCCATGCTCTTCGAAGATTTCACCGAGACAGGAATGATGATCGACTTGCCGTATTTCAGGTCGGCGCCGGATGCCAGCTTGTTGGCCTTGAGGATCTCGGATTGCGGAACCTTGTAGCGCGCCGAGATGCCCGAAAGCGTGTCGCCGCTCTTGATCAGGATGCGCGGCGAGGAGTCGGCGATCTTCCAGACCGACTTGACCGTGCCTGTCTTGATCGGATCGGCGTCGACATTGACCTTCACCTTGGCCGGGAACGGCTGGTTGATCGCTACGTTCTGCTGAACCTTGACGCCGGGCGTCTTGAGCTCGGTGCGTTGGACGGTGGTCCTCGTTTCGATCGTCGATGTGCTGATCGGATCGTAGGAGACGTCCTGATTGGGATAGGGCTGGTTCAGCGCCTGGTCGCCCGTCACATCGGCGTCGGCCGCGTTGACGGAGGCCACATCCTGGTCCGGCTTCGGCAGCTTGCCATTGACGGCGTTGACCTTGTGCGGCACCGAACTGGTGGTGAGGTTATCCGTCTTCGATGAGAAGAGACCATCGAAACGGCTCACATCCGAAGAACAACCCGACGCTATGCCTGCGAGAAGCAGGGCGGCCGCCAGGCGGAGAGGAGAGGCATTTGCATTCATCATTTTTAAGGCACGCATGACTTGAACCCACGCTACGCATTTACTTGTAATGATTAAAGCGCGTTAGTCTTACTGGCGGGTTAACAAGCCGGCCTTTGCTCAAAAAATTCTGAAAAATGATAACCTTAACGGTAATTTACCTTTGGCCGGACGTCAGAGTGCCAGGGCCATCTGATGGACGATGGGCTGGTACGGTGCCTCAAAAAGCTCCACCCGCTCGAAGCGGCTGCCGGTCTTGGTCAGCCCGATCATGCGGCAACTGCCGTTCTCCTGCAGGACTGGCGCGACCATCATGCCGCCCGACACCAGTTGCTCGGCGTAGATGCGCGGCAGGGTCGAAAAGGCCGCGGTGACGACGATCCGGTCGAAGGTCCCCTCGCCCTGCAGGCCCGATGCGCCGTCGGCTTGGCGGACGATGATGTTCCTGAGCGCTAGCTTGTCCATGCGCTCCTGCGCCGACGTGACCAACGTGCGGTAACGATCGATGGTCAGCACGCGTTCGGACATTCGGCCCATCACGGCCGCTGTAAAGCCGCTGCCGGTGCCGATTTCGAGCACACGGTGGCTCGGCTTGAGCTTGAGGGAGTCGATAAGCTGGGCGGCGAGATCGACGCCCTCCATGAAGGAACCGCATTCGATCGGGATCGTCCGCGACGACCAGGCGAAAGCTGCGTGCTCGGGCGGCGTGAACAGATGGCGCGGGGTCTGCTCGATGGCGTTGAGCAGATCGGTTGCGGTGATCCCCTTGGCACGCAGGCGCAGGCAGAGCGCCGCGAAACCTTCCTTGCCAGTTGCCTGAGACATGCCGAGCCTTCCTGCTATGCGACAACCGCCTTCTGGATCCGGTCGAGCAGATCATAATCCGTGAGATCGAGCTTCAGTGGCGTGACGGAAATCTTGTTTTCCTTCAGCGCGTGGATGTCGGTCCCATCACGGAAATCTCCCTTACGCGAATCGAACTTCAGCCAATAATACGGCAGTCCGCGGCCATCGGAGCGTTTTTCGACATTGATGCCGAAATCGAGCTTGCCCTGTGCTGTGACTGATATGCCCTGCAGCTCTTCCGGCTTGCAGTTCGGAAAGTTGAGATTCATGAAAGACCAGTCGGGCATTTCGACCTTGATCAGCTTCTCGAGCAGTTCGGGCGCGAACGTCTCGACGATCTCCCAGGGGATCATCCGCTCGCCATCGACATAGTTCGCGGCCTGCGAGATGGCGAAGGACTTGATGCCCTGCAGCGTGCCCTCGATCGCGCCGGCGATGGTGCCGGAATAGGTGACGTCGTCGGCCATGTTGGCGCCGTTGTTGACGCCGGAGAGGACGAGATCCGGCTTCTTGCCGCCGAGCACTTCCTTGACGCCCATGATGACGCAATCGGTCGGCGTGCCGCGCAGCGCGAAATGCTTTTCGGAGACCTGCCGAAGCCTGAGCGGCTCGGAGAGCGTCAGCGAGTGGGCGAGCCCGCTCTGGTCGGTCTCCGGTGCCACGATCCAGACATCGTCGGAAAGCGTGCGCGCGATCCGTTCGAGGACCGCGAGCCCCTCGGCATGGACGCCATCGTCATTGGTCAGGAGGATGCGCAACGGTCAGCTCGCCTTCTCGATTTTCTTCAGGCCACCCATATATGGCAGAAGCACATCCGGAATTGTGACCGAGCCATCCTCGTTGAGATAGTTTTCCACAACCGCGATCAGCGCGCGGCCGACGGCGACGCCCGAACCGTTGAGCGTATGGACGAACTTGATCGAGCGGTCGTTCGGGTCGCGGTAGCGGGCATTCATGCGGCGGCCCTGGAAATCCCCGCAGACCGAGCAGGACGAGATTTCGCGATAGGTATCCTGCCCCGGCAGCCAGACTTCGATGTCATAGGTCTTTTGCGAGCCGAAGCCCATGTCGCCGGTGCAGAGCGTCATGGTGCGGAAGTGCAGGCCCAGCTTCTTGAGAACGTTCTCGGCGCATTCGGTCATCCGCTCGTGCTCGGCCTTCGAGCTATCCGCATCGGTGATCGAGACGAGTTCGACCTTGTTGAACTGGTGCTGGCGCAGCATGCCGCGTGTATCGCGGCCGGCGGAACCGGCTTCCGAGCGGAAGCAGGGCGTCAAGGCGGTGAAGCGGAGCGGCAGCACATCATGCTCGAGGATTTCCTCGCGCACGAGATTGGTCAGCGACACTTCTGCAGTCGGGATCAGCCAGCGGCCATCGGTGGTCCTGAACAGATCCTCGGCGAATTTCGGCAGCTGACCCGTGCCGAACATCGCATCGTCCTTCACCAAAAGCGGCGGCTGGACTTCGAGGTAGCCGTGTTCCTGGGTATGCGTGTCGAGCATGAACTGGCCGAGTGCGCGCTCGAGGCGCGCCAGCTGGCCCTTGAGGATGGTGAAGCGCGAACCGGCGATCTTGGCCGCACCCTCGAAATCCATCCAGCCGAGCGCTTCGCCGATCTCGTAGTGCTCAAGCGGCTTGTGGTTCCAGCCAGGCTTTTGACCCCACTTGTGCTTCTCGACATTGCCATGCTCATCCTTGCCATCGGGAACGTCGGCAGCCGGGATGTTGGGGATGCGCGAGAGCGCGTCGGTGAGTTCGGCTGAGAGCTTGCGCTCCTCGTCTTCGGCAGCAGGCAGCAGGGTCTTGATCTCGGCGACCTCCGCTTTCAGCCTTTCGGCGAGCTCGGAATTCTTTTGGGCCATCGCGATGCCGATCTCCTTGGAGGCGGCATTGCGGCGCGATTGCATTTCTTGCGCCTTCTGGACGATGGCCCGGCGGCGTTCGTCGAGCGAAATGAGGGTGTTGGCAAGCGGCTCGGCGCCGCGGCGGGCGAGCGCCGCATCGAGGGCGGCCGGATTGTCACGAATCCATTTGATATCGAGCATGGAGACACCATTGTGATGGTAGGGCGCGGAAACCCTGACGATTCCCTTTTCGTCATGGGTTTTGGCGCGAAGAACCAAGAATTACAAGGGAAAGAATACGGGTGTTCGTGCCGCCTTAGGTCGAGGCGGCTTCTTCTTCGGCCTTGGTTCGAGATCGGGTCTTTTCGATCATCCGGGCGGCGATGATCGCCACTTCGTAGAGCATGATGGTCGGAATGGCGAGGCCGATCTGCGAGATCGGATCGGGCGGCGTCAGCACGGCTGCGACGATGAATGCGATGACCCAGGCATATTTCCGCTTCTCCGCCAGCGTGGTCGAGCGCAGAAGCTGCGCACGCACGAGCAGCGACGTGACGACGGGCAACTGAAACACCAGGCCGAAGGACAGGATCAGCGTCATGATCAGGCTGAGATATTCCGATACCTTCGGCAGGAGCTGGATCGAGACCTGACCTTCAGCGGGCAATTGCTGCATGTTCAGGAAGAACCACATCACCATCGGCGTGAAGAAGAAATAGACCAGCCCCGCACCGAGGAGGAACAGCACCGGCGACGCCACCAGGAAAGGCAGGAAGGCGGCGCGCTCGTTCTTGTAGAGACCGGGCGCCACGAACTTGTAGATCTGGGTCGCGATGACAGGAAAGGCGATGACCATGGCGCCGAACATGGCGACCTTGATCTGGGTGAAGAAGAATTCCTGCGGCGCAGTGTAAATCAGCTCGGCATTCTTCACATCCAGCCCGGCCCAGATGACGGCGGTTCTATAGGGAATGACCAGCATATTGAACAGCGGTTGCGCGAAATAGAAGCAGACGAGAAATGCCGCGAAGAAAGCCACCACGGCCCAGATCAGGCGTCGGCGGAGTTCGATGAGATGCTCGATGAGCGGCTGCGGCTTATCTTCGATCTCGGTCATGCATCACCCGCTTTCGCGGCCTTTTTTCTTGGCGCGGGCTTCTTGGCCGGCGCAGCCGCGGCCGTATCCGACGGCACGACGTGGACATTATGTTCGGTATGCTTTTCCACCGGCTTGCGCGTCACGGTTTTCTTGGCCGGAGGCGGGAAAGGATCGGCTTCCATCTTTGCGGGCTCGGCCTTCTTACGCGCCGGGGCTCTCTTCACGACAGGCGCCGGCTCGAGGGCCACCGGCTCCGCTGCAACCGCATCGGCTTTCGCCTGCAATGCGGCATCGGGCTTCTTGCGGCTCTTCTTGGGCTTGGCCTCCGATGTCGCCGCGCCGATCACAGGCATGGCAGCGGCGGGCGGTATCGGGCTCATCACAGGCTCAGGGTTGATAACCGGATCCGAGGCCAGGTCGCCCGCCTTTGCGCCCGCATCGGGCGACGCCTTGGGCGTGAAGTCACTGGCCTTTTGCAGATCGGACTTGATACCCTCCCCAAGCTGGCGGAGGGGGTTGATCGCATCCCGCAAGGAATTGGTGGGGTTGAGCTTGCGGACCTCGTTGATGCCCTTGGTGACATCCTCAAGTTCGGCTTCGCGCATGGCCTGGTCGAACTGACCCTTGAAATCATTGGCCATCGAGCGGACACGCGTCGCCATCTTGCCAAAATTGCGCAACATTCCCGGCAGGTCCTTCGGACCGACGACAATGATCAGAATGAGCGCGATGACAAGAATCTCGCTCCAGCCGACTTCCAGCATATCGAACTTCCCGGAAACAGCGGACGGACTCCAGGTCCGCCCGGTCTCAAAAACGGTTACTTAACTTCGTCGGCTTTGTGATCAACGGACTTCGAGGCGTCAACGGGCGCGTTTTCTTCTTCCGCCATGCCCTTCTTGAAGTTCTTGATGCCCTTGGCAACGTCGCCCATCAGTTCCGGAATCTTGCCGCGACCAAAGAAGATCAGCACGACCGCCAGAACGATAAGCCAATGCCATACGCTAAAAGAACCCATATGCTCTACTCCCAGTAAAAGGTGATTGACCTGATTTAGTCACTTATTGCGGCTTTTTCAAACACCAAAGTGTCACGTTCGTTAACCGACAGGGTCACGTCGCGCAATCCCTGCGGAATGATATCGGCGCGTATTCGCGCCCGCACAGGCTCGTCACATCCCTGGACGGCGAGCGTGAAGTGATCGACGACACCCAGGAACCGCCTGGAAACGACGCGCGCAGGCACTGCACCGCCTTCGGCCTCCAGCCTGATCCCCTGTAGGCGGATGGCGACATCGACGGCCCTGCCCTCGCCAATGGCACCGGCGGCGAAGGTGCCAAGCGGCGTCTCAGCGCGGCCATTGCGAACCACGGCGTCAAAAGAATTCACCTCGGAAAAGAATGATGCCACGAATATATTCGCCGGCCGGCGATAGAGATCGTCCGACGTGCCGACCTGGACCAGCCGCCCGTGCTGGATCAGCGCGATACGGTCGGCCATCCGCATCGCCTCTTCCGCGTCATGGGTGACGACAATCGCCGTCGCCCGTGCCTCGCGCAGGATGGCGAGCGTATCGGCACGGATGGAGTCCTTCAGCCGGGAGTCCAATCCGGAAAACGGTTCGTCCATCAGCAAGACCGCGGGACGAGGTGCGAGCGCCCGCGCCAGCGCAACACGCTGCTGCTCACCGCCGGACAGGATATGCGGATATTTGTCGGCGTAATGCGTCAAGCCCACACGCCCCAGCGCGTGCAGCGCCTCCGCGCGCGCCTCGTCCCTGCGCATCGCGGTCAGGCCGAAGCAGACATTGTCCAGGATCGACATATGGGGGAAGAGCGCGAAATCCTGGAACATCAGGCCGATGCCGCGCTTCTCGGGCGGCAGGAAGGTCTCCGGGCCGGCGATAACCTGATTGTTGAGCAGTACCCGGCCGGAAGCCTGCGCCTCGATGCCTGCGGCGATCCTCAGAAGCGTGGTCTTGCCTGAACCGGAGGGGCCGAGCAGACACAGGACCTCGCCCGGCTCTGCTGTCAGCGACAGATCGGAGATCGTATCCTTGCCGTGATAGCGATGGACGATATTCTCGAATGTGAGCCGCGCGGCGAATGTCACGCCCGCGGTCGTCCGGTTTTCCCTCGGTGCTGGTATGGTCTTGTCTTTCGGCAAAATGTCTTCTCGGTCTTTTGGCAGAACGCGCCAAAGACGAGTTTATTCCTCTTCTTTACCGCCCGGTGTCAATAGACCGAGTTCTTCGAGGTCGAGTTGGGTGATCGGATCCTCGTCGGCGTCGAACTCCTCATCCCTGGGAACCGGCATGGAGAGATTGGCGGGAATGCGGCCCGACAGCATGCCGGCCGCCTTGAGTTCGTCGACGCCGGGCAGGTCGCGGATTTCCTCCAGGCCGAAATGATCGAGGAAGTCGCGCGTCGTACCGAATGTCACCGGCCGTCCCGGCGTGCGGCGGCGGCCACGGAACTTGACCCAGCCGGCTTCGAGCAGCACGTCGAGCGTGCCCTTGGAGGTCTGGACGCCGCGGATATCCTCGATCTCGGCACGGGTCACCGGCTGGTGATAAGCGATGATCGCCAGCACTTCGAGGGCCGCGCGCGACAGCTTCTTGACCTCATGCTCGTCGCGTCTCAGGGCGAAGGACAGGTCGGTGGCGGTCCGAAACGCCCAGTGACCGTCGATCGATACGAGATTGACGCCGCGGGCGACGTAGAGCGTACGCAGTGCCCTGAGAATGGCGTCTATATCGGTGCCCTGGGGCAGCCGCTCGATGAGGTAATTGGTCGAGACCGGGCCGGCGGAGGCGAAGATCAGCGCTTCGACGGTGCGGGCCGCATCGCTCGCCAACAGTTCGGCGAGCACCGGACCCGAATTGTTGTCGTTATCCGGATCCGGCTCAGTCATGGCCGGACTCCATGGCGACGATATCGGCATCGGTCAACGGCTTGGCGCCGGTGCGCATGTAGATCGCGCCGAATGCGCCATTCTGCCGGACCTCGATCCGCCCTTCCCTGACAAGCTCCAGCGTTGCGGCGAACGAACTGGCGACAACCGTCGCGCGCTCCTCGGGATCGGCGAGATAGCGCAGCAGGAAGCGGTCGAGCGCAGTCCACTCGTTGAGCTCTCCGACCAGCCGCGCCAGCATCAGGCGCGCCTCCGCGAGCGACCAGACGCGCCTGCGGGCGATGGTGACGTTGGTCACCGCATTGCGCTGCCGGAGCGACGCATAGGCCGACAGCAGATCGTAGAGATTGGCAGCATATTCCGAGTTGCGTTCCTCGGCGATGATCTCCGGCGCGCCACGCGCGAAGAAATCGCGGCCCAGCCGGTCGCGGTTCACCAGCCGGCCAGCGGCTTCGCGTATCGCTTCGAGCCGTCTCAGCCGAAATGCCAGGGTTGCGGCCAGTTCCTCGCCAGAGGGGCCGTCATCCTTGGCGGGCTGCGGAATGAGCAGCCGCGATTTCAGGTAGGCGAGCCAGGCTGCCATCACAAGGTAGTCGGCCGCCAGTTCAAGCCGGACACGACGGGCGCTTTCGACGAATTCGAGATATTGCTCGGCCAGCGCCAGCACGGAAATGCGGGTCAGGTCGACCTTCTGGTTGCGGGCGAGGTACAGAAGCAGGTCGAGCGGGCCTTCGAAACCGGCGACGTCGATGACCAGTGCCGCCTCATCCCTGTCGGGGGTGCTGCGCTCGGGATCGCCCCAGAGCTTTTCGAGCGGTGTGGCATCCGGTGGGCCTGCGCCTTGCTCCGCCACTCGCTTCTCCTTAGGGTCAGGACCCATTAAATTCATCCATTCTGCGTGGCAGATTTCGTCTCTGAACAGGAGGAAAGGTGCAGACAATGCTCAACATTTTCAAACCTTTCCGACGTAGTCAGGGACGAAATATGCCTCGCCCGGAGGGTTTGAAGCCATTGGCCGCCTGTCGAAGCCAATGCTCGGCAAGACCTTTAAGTCTTGCGCTGCGCTTGGCTCCTTCCATGCAATCCAATGGCTTCAAACAGAATTGCATGAATTTAATGGGTCCTGACCCTAGACCATCGGCAGCAGTGAGGCGAATTCCGCCCGCACCGCTGCTTCGTCCGCGCCATCAACCTTACCGAATGCCGCGAGCACGCGGGCCGCGCGTTCACGCGACTTGCCTTCCAGCGGTTTCACCTGGGCGACCACTTCGAGCATTTCGTTCATGTTGCCGTTACAATGGAGAACGATATCGCAGCCATTGTTGGCTATGTCACGCGCCCGTTCACCGAGCATGCCCTTCAGCGCGTTCATCGAGGAATCGTCGGACATCAGCAAGCCATCGAAGCCGATATAGCCGCGGATGATCTCCTCGATCACGTTGGCGGAGGTGGTCGCCGGATTTTCGGGATCGATCGCCGAGTAAACCACATGCGCGCTCATCGCCATCAACTCGTCCTTCAGCGCGACGAAGGGTGCGAAATCATGCGCCTTGAGCTCATCGAGCGGCGTGTCGACCACCGGCAGACTATGATGGGAGTCGGCCATGCCGCGCCCGTGTCCCGGAATGTGCTTCATCACAGGCAGCACACCGCCCGCCTTGAGGCCCGCAGCGGCCGAACGACCCATATCCGTTACAATGGCGGGGTTCTTGCCGTAGGCGCGATTGCCGATGACGTCACTGGCGCCCTCGATCGGCACGTCGAGCACCGGCAGGCAATCGACGTCGATGCCGAGCCGAAGCAGATCGAAGGCATGCAGGCGCGACATCAGCCAGGCGGCGCGGATGCCCTTCTCACGATCGGCCTTGTAGATCGCACCGAGATCGGCGCCAGAGGGATAGCGGGGGCAGATCGGTTCGCGGATGCGCTGGACGCGTCCGCCTTCCTGGTCGATCAGGACAGGGGCGTGACGCCCGCCATGCACTGTGTCGCGCAGGCTGGCGACAAGATCGCTGATCTGGTTGGCCTCGCCGATATTGCGGCCGAACAGGATGAAGCCCCAGGGCTGTACATCCCGATAGAGGGCTTTTTCATCCGCCGTGAGTTCGATGCCGCCGACGCCGAGAATGACTGCTTTTGATTCGCTCATGGACCGATCATAGGTTCTGAAGTGGAAAAGGCGATGACGCCGGAAAAATACCAACAGAAAAGGCGGGCATTCCGCCCGCCTGATCCTGAAAATGCACCAATGTTATTTGGAAACCAGGCAGCTTCCGCCAGCCTGCTTGTACTGCGAGCAGAGTTGCTGGGCCTCCTGCTTGCTGCCGGCCGGGATGCGGACGCGGTAGTAGGTGCCCTTGTTCTTGATTTCGGCGCGCTTGATATCGACGCCGCGACCACCGATCACATTGGCGAATTTGGCCGAAAGCTTCGAATAGGAATTCTGGGCATCCGCTTCCGAGGGCAGCGAGGCGATCTGGATCACGTAGCTGCCGGCTGGCAGAGCGGCTGTTTCAGCCGGCTTCTGCACGGGATCGATGGAGGCGACTTCCTGCTGCTCGACGGCCTTTTTCTGCACGCTGCCCTGGTCGGTGACAGTGCCCACGACGGTGACCGGTTGGTCCACCGGCCTGACTTCAGGCACCGGCATGATCTTCGATGTCTTGACCTTGCGGACGGGGGCGTCTGCGACCTCGGCATTGGCGGCGGCGTTAACGGCGCTGTCGTCGGCGGCCTGGCTATCAACCGGCTTCGCATCGGCAGTCTGGGTGTCCGTCGCCGGAATTGAGCGTTCAGCCGGTGTCTTGACTTCAGACGTATCCGTTGGCTTTTCCTCGGCCACAACAGGCACCTCGGCGGAATTCACCTCCGCGAGGGGCTGTTTTTCCACTTTCGTCGCATCAATCGTGTCAGCCTTCGCGACTTCGGTCTCAGCTACAACGGGCGGCGTGACGGATTTCGCAACGTCTTCCTGGACAGGCGCGACCTTGGTCGTCTCGACCGCCTTTACCGGTACCTCGGCAACTGCTGCGTTCTCATCGGCGGGCGCGAGCCGTTCCGGCACGCTCTCGATCGCCTTGGCGATATCATCGCCAGACGTATCGACCGGCGTTGCGGCATCCTGTGCGGCCTTCTTGGCAATCTTCATCAGCTCGGCGTCGTTCGTGGCCTGCTGCTGAATATCCTCGGCGGTCTCCTCACGCGCCATCAGCGATCCGTCCGACTTGACGACCATGGTCTTGACCTTGCGGGGCGAGACGCCGCTGGTCACCCGTGAGGTCGTGGTAACCCGTTCGCGCTCTTCCTCAGGCAGCAACCGGGGGTCGACCGTATCGTTCGTCGCCGTCGCCGCCATGGCATCGTCGTCCATCGGCAGATTTTCGGGCATCAGCGTGCGCTGGACGACATCGACCGGTTCCTCGGTGGAGGAAAGGAGGCTCTCCTGCTTGGCAACCTCCGTCGTCTCACCCGACACGCGGTCATAGACGGCCTTGTTCTGGTTCGGCACCTGCCTGCCGCCCTTGTCATCAGGCACGACCTTCACAGGATCCTTGTCGGCCAGAATGATTTTCGGCTCGGACGATGCCAGCATCTTGGTCTCGCCCGACATGAAGGCCCACACGCCCGCGCCGCCGAACAATACGATGGCGATAGCCGAGCCCGCGAGCAAGGCCCAGGTCCGGCGTCCACGAACAGCCCTCGTCCGGCGCCGGTATGTGGGCGTCAGAGCGACGCGGTCCGGCGCGCCGATATTGCGGTTCTCGGTGAACGACCGGCGGAAATCTTCTTCCAAAGCGCGCTCGAACTCGTCGAGTTCCATCGCTGACGTTTGCGCTGCCGGCGCCTGCGCCGAAGCGAACTGTGTATCGCCCTGGCTTGCCTGCCGCACCGGCTGGTTCGGCGCCTGGCTCACGGCGGCGCCAAAAAGATTGGCCATGTCCGCATCGATATCGAGATCGTATTCGGCATGCTGGGCTGGCTTTTCCTCGTCATGGACGACGGGAATTTCCGGCACGTCCATTTCCGCAAGTGCCTCGACCGCATCCTCTTCCAGAACAATCTGTGAGGGATCGAATGGAAGCGAGGAGTAATCCTCCTGCGGCGACGGTTCGGATACGCGCGTCGCGTAAGCCTGCGCGCGTCCGATATCGGCGCTGGCGATATCCGCGGGATCGACGTCGGCGTCGGCGACCTCGGAAAGCGCTTCGGGGCTGGCCGTCACATCGTCATGCAGTTCCGCGTCATGCAGTTCCGCAAGATCGAGTTCGATGTCGCCGAAGTCGAGTTCGAAGCTGTTTTCGTCGAAGGCAATCTCTTCGGCGGCCGTCTCTTCAGGCGCTGCCTGGTGCGGCGCATAGGCGAGCGGCGCCTGCTCGACAACATCGAATTTGGGCTCGTCGGCCTGGGAAAGTCCATCGAGGACATTCTCAACATCGGAGACCGGCGGCTGGATCAGGTCATCGGGCGTTGCGGCCTTCGCCTGGACGCCCCAGCGACCGGTGGTGTCACCGACCGGATATCTCTCCACCTCGGCCAACAGGGCATCGAGGCCGTAATCGTGTTCCGGGGATTGCGAGGCGTCCGGGGAACGGTATGTCTGGCTCTCGTCCGCGGCCGGCGGCGCCGAATGCGCGACGGCCGGCTCCACGGCAGAGACCGGCGGCGCATCGTCGTCATATCCGCCATGGAAAGAGGATGGCGTAATGTCTTCAATCTCGGCAGACTGCTGCATCGGAACAGTATCGAATTCCGTATCAGAGAAATGTTGGCCGGATGCGGCATCGCTCATGTCGTCGCTGTCGAGCACGATATCGGCGGTCACAGCTTCATGGCGGGTGCTGGATTCCTGTTCGACATCGGCCCAGTAGCTGGCGTCATCGACGGCGAAATCGGCTTGGGCTTCCGGCTCTTCGTAAACCGGTGCAAATGCATCGTCTTCGGGTTCGACGTCTTCGGATGCCGCAACATACGACACGGCCGAGGTCTCACCCTCGACTACGTTTTGCGCCTCGAAGTCTTCGGCTTGCTCTGGAGCGGCGGCATATGCCTGCTCGTTCTGGACGTCGCGATCGTCATGAGACGGCTCGATCGCCACTTCCGGCACGTCGTAGAGCAGGAACGGATCGGCTGCGGCCGCTACGGGTTCGGGCTCGACGGCGACCGGTTCTTCGAATGACGGTTCCTGGCGGATGACTTCGGCGGTAATGGGCGCAACTGATGCCTCAACCGAGGAAACATGGCGTGCATCGAAGGCTGCGAACTCGCGCAGAATCTCATCTTCGAGATCGAAGACGGGGTGAGATTCCGGGCGCACAGCCTCCTGATCGACGGCGAGTTCCGCCGGCTTTTCAACTTCGTGCAGCACGAACGGCGCCAGATCGGGAACCAGGTCCGGCTCGACATCCGGCACGTATTCGAGTTCGGGCTCCGGTTCAAATTCGGGCTCGGCGGCAGGCGGGGCAGCGAACATTGGCTCCGCCGGCAGCGCGGCGGCAAACACCGGCTCCTCGACCGGCGCGTGGACCGCGACCGGCTCGGGTGCTTCGTATTGCTCGAATTCCTTGAGCAGTTCGTCTTCGAGATCGAACTCCGGCTCGCGGCGTTGTACTATGGCGTGCGGCTTTATTTCTGGCACCGGATCGAAACCGACAATGCGCGCGAGCTCCGCCAACGGATCGTCTTCGTTCAAGAAGTCTTCGCCCGTGTCCCGCCTTAACAACAGCTTATTGTCTGCCATTACCCACCACTCATAAGTACGCCCGGAGGCCGGAGTTACCAGAGCATTGTGGGGAAAAGGTGACGCCTATCGCATTTCTTCCGGAGCAGACGTTCCGGTTATTGACAAACCGGATTTCAACACCGCAGCGACTGCGCGCACCAGCCCAAGCCTGGCTATAGTCAGTTCTCGGTCATTATCCTTAACAAAACGTAAGTCGGCGTTTTTATTGCCCTTGTCATAGTGCGAATGCAATGCATTTGCCAGATCGTAGAGATAATACGCGACCCTGTGCGGCTCCATGGAAGCCGCCGCCGACTCGATCAATCTCGGGAATTCTGCCAGTTTTGCGACAAGTTGCAACTCGGTAGGATCATTGATCAGTTCTTGGGCCTTCGCTGCGAGTACTTCATCACGCAAATCGAGGTCCGGAAATGCTTCCAGCGCGCGTCTGAACACCGTCCGGCAGCGTGCGTGGGCGTACTGCACATAGAATACCGGATTGTCCTTCGAAGTATCCGTCACCTTGGCGAAGTCGAAATCCAGAGGCTCCGAATTCTTCCGGTAGATCATCATGAAACGCACCGCGTCGGAGCCGACTTCATCGACCACGTCACGCAGCGTCACGAAGTTGCCCGACCGCTTGGACATCTTGAACGGCTCGCCGTTCTTGTAGAGTTTTACAAGCTGGCATAGCAATACTGTCAGCTTCGCCCTGCCCTCGGAAACCGCCTTGGCGACGGCCTCCAGGCGCTTGACGTAACCACCGTGATCGGCGCCAAGCACATAGATCATATCGGTGAAGCCGCGATCGTACTTGTCCTTGAAGTAAGCGACGTCGGCGGCGAAATAGGTGTACGTGCCGTCGGACTTCACCAGCGGCCGGTCGATATCGTCGCCGACCTCGGTGGAGCGGAACAGCGTCTGCTCACGGTCCTCCCAGTCCTCGGGAAGCTGGCCCTTGGGCGGCGGCAGCGTGCCGCGATAGACGTGTCCCTTGTAGGTCAGGTCGTTGATCGCCTGGAGAATCGGCCCGCCATTGCCGGCATGCAGCGTCCGCTCGGAGAAGAACACGTCATGATGGATGTTGAGCGCCGCAAGATCGTCGCGGATCATCGCCATCATCGCGTCGATCGTGCGATCCTTGATGATGGGCATCCATTCGGCCTCGGTCATGCCGCGCAGCTTGGAACCGAATTCGGCTTTCAGCGCCTCGCCGACTGGCACGAGATAGTCGCCGGGATAGAGCCCTTCCGGGATCTCGCCGATCTTTTCGCCAAGTGCCTCGCGATAACGCAGGAACGCGGAGCGCGCCAGCACGTCGATCTGCGAGCCGGCATCGTTGACGTAATATTCCTTGGTGACGTCGAAGCCCGCGAACTGCATCAGGTTGGCGAGCGCATCACCGACCACCGCACCCCGGCAATGTCCGACATGCATGGGGCCTGTCGGATTGGCCGAGACATATTCGACATTGGCTCTGCGTCCGGCGCCCGTCGAGGACTTGCCGAAATCCTCCGCATTGCGGATCACGGACCCGAGCAGCTGTTGCCAGTAGGCGCTTGCCAGCTTGATGTTGATGAATCCCGGCCCCGCAACCGAAACCGCCTCCACATCGGCATCAGCCTCGAGATGGGGAATGATCTGTTCGGCGAGCGCACGCGGGTTCATGCCCATCGCCTTGGAGAGCACCATCGCGGCATTGGTTGCGAGATCGCCGTGGGACGCATCACGCGGCGGCTCGACCACGACACGGCCGAGATCGGCGATATCGCGCTTGTCCTCGGGAATGACCTTGTCCGAAAGGATGGCCTTGATCCGGGTCTCGAAGTCCGCAAACAAATTCATGTCGAAGTCCTTTTGCCGGCTACTGCGCCGGCGCCATTCTCGTCAATGATGACTGATTTCGCGGCTGCCTAGCGCAAATCCGGAGTCTGGTCAAACAGCCGGTTGTGAGCCGATATGGCGAACGTATCGGTCATGCCGGCAATATAGTCTCCGACATGACGTGCCTTGGCGGCTTCCGGCATGCGCTGGATATGATCGTACCAGTAGTGGCTGCGCATTTCGAGCGGATCGGCCATGAAGGCCTGATAGAGATCCGTCACGATCTGCGCCGCGCCTGCCCGGATGCGCATGATATCCGGATTGCGGTAGATGCGAGTGAACAGCAATTGCTTGATCTGCCGGTCGGTGACGGCCATTTCATCGGAGAAATGCGCAAAAGTCAGGCCGGCGGCGCGCACCTCGGCGGCACTCTCCGGACGGACATCTCTCAAATGTCCCTGTGACACGCCGATCACGTCCTCGACCATGCGGGTGATCTGCCGCCGCATCATCTCATGGGTGAATCGGCTCGTCTCCAATCCCGGATACTTGCCGTGGACTTCGCGCATCAGGCCGGCGAGGAAAGGCACATCCTCCAGCATTTCGAATGTCAGGTAGCCCGAGCGCAGGCCGTCGTCGATGTCATGGGTGTTATAGGCGATGTCGTCGGCGATCGCCGCGACCTGCGCCTCCAGGCTCGCATGGCTGGAGAGTTCCAGATCGTGCCGGTCATTATATTCGAGGATCGGCAGCGGAACCTCTCCGCGTGTCCCCTCGCCCTCGGCGTCGAGCAGCGGGCCGTTGTGCTTGACGAGGCCTTCGAGGCTTTCCCAGGTGAGATTGAGCCCGTCGAACTCTGCATAGCGGCGTTCGAGCTTGGTGACGATGCGGAGCGACTGGGCGTTATGGTCGAAACCGCCATAGGGTTCGAGCACGGCATGAAGCGCATCCTCGCCGGTATGGCCGAAGGGCGTGTGGCCGAAATCGTGGACCAGCGCCACGCCTTCCGCCAGATCTTCGTCGAGCTTCAGCGCCCGGGCCAGCGCGCGGGCGATCTGGGCGACCTCGACGGTGTGCGTGAGGCGCGTGCGGTAATGATCGCCGTCGGCTGCGATAAAGACCTGCGTCTTGTGCTTGAGGCGCCGGAAGGCCGTCGTGTGGACGATGCGGTCGCGGTCGCGCTGGAAATCGGAACGTGTCGGGCTTGAGGGCTCGAGATAGAGCCGGCCGCGCGTCGCCCATGGATCGGCGGCATAATTCGCCCGCTCTCCCACGCCGAAACCCAGTGCCTGGCTGTCGATTGTCATATCCTTGATATTCCCACCCATTGACGGCAAACGCGCGCCTTCATACCTATAGGATTGCGTCAATGAAAGCGTGAGATCATCAGATTCGCACGCCAGACCGGCGCAAACCACCGCTCGACGGACCTTGAACCCGCCTGGAGAGGAAAATATGACGGAAAATATCACGCTTACCGACGCCGCGGCACGGCGAATCGCCACCATCCTGTCGAAGGACGCTGCGAAAATCGCGCTTCGCGTTTCTGTGGAGGGTGGTGGCTGTTCGGGCTTCTCCTACAAGTTCGACCTTGTCGGCGAAGGTCTGGACGACGATCTTGTCCTTGAAAAAGACAAGGCACGGGTGCTGATCGACTCCATGTCGCTGGTCTACATGGAAGGCTCGGAAATCGACTTTGTCGATAACCTGATGGGCCAATCCTTTCAGATCAAGAATCCGAACGCCGTCGCAAGCTGCGGCTGCGGCACGAGTTTTGCCATCTAACAATCAGGACTGCTGACCCCGATGAAGATCGTCACCTGGAACATCAACGGGGTCAGGGCCCGCATCGAAAATCTTGTCGCATGGCTGAAGGAATCCGATCCGGATATCGTCTGCCTGCAGGAAATCAAATGCCAGGACGAGGCATTTCCCCGCGCCGACGTGGAGGCCGCCGGCTACCATGTCGAGACGCATGGCCAAAAGGGCTTCAACGGCGTCGCGATCCTGTCGAAGAAGAAGCCTGATGAGGTCAATCGCGGCCTGCCCAACATCGGCGGCGACGATGAGCTGGACGAGCACGCACGCTTCATGGAGGCTGTGTTCTCCACGGAAAAAGGCGTGATCCGCGTCTGCACGATCTACCTGCCGAACGGCAATCCGGCGGGCGATCCTGTCAAATATCCCTACAAGCTCAAATGGATGGCGCGGCTCGAAGCCTTCGCCCGCGAACGGCTCGCTCTGGAAGAACCGCTGGTTCTCGCCGGCGACTACAATGTCATTCCCGAGCCGCATGACTGCTGGGATCCCAAGGTCTGGGAGACGGACGCGCTGTTCCTGCCGACGACCCGCAACGCCTTCCGCCGGATCGAGAATCTCGGCCTCACCGATGCGGTGCGCGCCAGTACCGACGACGCGCCGGCCTATACGTTCTGGGACTACCAGGCAGGCGCCTGGCAGAAGAATTTCGGCATCCGCATCGATCACCTGATGCTGTCGCCCGAGGCGGCGGACAAGCTTGTCTCCACCGGCATCGAGAAGCACGTGCGGTCGTGGGAAAAGCCGTCCGACCACGTGCCGGTCGCCGGCTACTTCAATCTCGAATTCGCCTGATCAGCGCAGGAACAGCAGGTCGCAGGCGAAGATAAGCCCATAGGCATGGATCGCCAGCGCGGCGTAATAGCCGAAGCCCGCGAACAGCCGCTCACCACCCGTCATGTCATCCAGTTCCTCGCGCATCTTGACCGATACGCGGTTGGAAAGGCTGAGCAGCGCCATCACGGCCAGCCCGCCGAACAGGGCCTGCGACGGTATGCCGATGCGCCAGCCGGCCCACAGGATGGCGGCCGTCACTAGGAAGGTGCCGCCGAGAAGGCCATCCTGCGTCGGAAACACCTGCCGCAGCACCTGCCCGCCATCGAACCGCGACATCGGCAACAGGTTGAGCAGATTGAAAGCCGACAGGATGAGCAAGAAAATCAGGATATAGCCGGCGATCGGCTGATGTGCGAACTGGACGAGTGCCATGGAATGCGCCGCCGCCAGAACCGGTACCAGGAATGCCGAAAGTCCCGCCCCCATCAGCGCGCAGGCGGCGACCTCAAAGCGGGAATTATAGGGTCGGCTGCCGATCGCAAGGCCGCCAAGCAACGGAATGAAGATCATCCGCACCGTCTGGTGGCCGAAGCTGCGATAGGCGGCTAGATGGCCGAGTTCATGCAGCGCGATCACCCCCGTGAGCATCGAGGAGAATACCAGTCCGTCGGCCGACAGGCCGAAGAATGGCCAGAGCACCAGCGTCGAAATCACGGCCATCAGGATCTGCGTGCCGGGGTTTTCAAACAGGCCCGTCTGCTCGACCTTGCCGGTCGCGAGCCACCCTTCGAGTGCATTGACCTCGCGGCGTAGCGCGAAGAAACGGAAGACGTAGAAGGCAAGGCCGCGATAGCGGTCGGTCTGCTCGATCACCAGTTCGGTGCCGCCGGGTGCTTCGCCGACGATGCGCCGCTCGGAATAGTTCCGCCAGAAGGATGCGTCGAGTGCGGAATCCTCCACCACCCGGGCATCATACGCGTGGCTCCACGGCCCGCTGACTTCGGCCACTTCCAGCGTACGGCTGATCGGGTTGCCGCGACGATCCGAATGGGCGAAGCGCTGCACCACTCTACCGGTCGCCGGATCGGGTTCGCTTGATATGACTTGCGGATACCAGAGCGCATCGCGACCCAGTGGATGCACAGCCTGCCAGATGCGATCCGGGCGGTCATGCAGGACCCTGCGCATGCGGATCGTCCTCACCCCGATCGGTGCAGCCATCAGCAGCCAGATCAGGCCGAGATTGGCAATCAGGAGGATCAGGGCGGGCATTGAAAGCGTCATGGAAAGTCCCGGAGCTCATCGGATCGACAAAGCGGATCAGGAGGCGACCCTAAGACTTCGTCATTAAGAATTAACCCTCTGACTTCGCTAAAATATTAAGATTCTGCTTCTATTGTGGACCCTGTCGATGTGAACGCTTTCTGAACACCAGGTTCAGCTTGGGATCAGCCACTCGGATTATAGTCGGACCATCGAATAACCGGGGCGCATCGGGCGTCTCATATACAAGTGTGTATCTACCAGGACTGAGGTCATGACGGAGTTGATTGCTTTTGCGCTCGTATCGCTGATCACCGCATCGGTGGGCGCGACACTGTTCGGCGCGACGGCATTGGCCGCCATTTCGTAAACTGATTCCGGAACGCGACGTAAAGCGCTCGTTCCATTCAGGTTTTCCGGCCCGGCTCATGCCGGGCTTTTTGATTCCGGCGCCTGGGATTCGCCTATTTTCCCCGCCATTCACTCACTTTCCGACCTCTATCCACTGAGTTGGGAAAAATATTCGTTTGCGCCCTTGTGTGCCCAGAATCCTTTTGCTACATGCTGCGCCGCCGGACACGTTCGGTACTACCACGATGCGGTCGTGGCGGAATTGGTAGACGCGCAGCGTTGAGGTCGCTGTGGGGCAACCCGTGGAAGTTCGAGTCTTCTCGACCGCACCAACTCTCTTCAAGCTTCAACGCTGAAGTGACGATACTTTCCTGGCGAGCAGGGAAAGTAGCTTTGACATCTTGATGATTTTCCAACCGCGAATACTACTCGCGATGTGGGAAGGGGCGATGACCAAGAGGTCCTTGTTGTCCCAGCCAAGACCTTATCCGACGCGGTTTCCAAGACTGCCGGGATCGAAATGGTTCCATGGGGACCGGAGGCTCTAACAAAACCGCACCCCGGACGTCGCCGTGTAAACGGCGTAAAGCGACTTTGTTGCGGTGATGAACAGGCGGTTGCGGCGCGGTCCACCGAAAGTGACGTTGGAGACTGTCTGCGGCACCAGGATCTTGCCGAGCAGTTCACCCTCCGAGGAGAAGCAGTGAACGCCATCGCCGGCGCTCGACCAGATATTGCCGGCTATATCAATGCGGAAACCGTCCGGCAGGCCCTTGTCGATCACGCAAAGTTCGTCGCCACCGACGAGCGTGCCATCGGCCCGGACATCGAAGGATCGGATATGGGCGGGCCAGTTCGAGTCGTGGCTGTGAGCGGAGTCGGCGATGTAGAGCTTGGATTCGTCAGGCGAGAAAGCAAGGCCGTTGGGCTGCCCGAAATCGCTGGCGACAACGGTGAGTATTCCGCTCGCAGCATCGAGGCGATAGACATTGCGTGTCGCCTGCTCAGGTTCGGCCTTGTAGCCCTCGTAGTTCGACATGATGCCGTAGCTCGGATCGGTAAACCAGATCGTATCGTCCGACTTCACTACGACGTCATTTGGGGAGTTGAGCCGCTTGCCCTGGTAACTGTCGGCGAGCACCGTTATCGTGCCGTCGATCTCGGTACGGACCAGGCGACGCGCGCCGTGCTGGCAGGAGATGAGCCGTCCCTGGTTGTCACGCGTATTGCCGTTGGTAAAGTCCGATCGCGGCCGGAATACCGAGACGTCGCCATCCTGCGAATAGCGTAGCATGCGCTCGTTGGGGATATCACTGAAGATCAGGCAATTGAGATCGGCGAACCAAACCGGCCCTTCCGCCCATCGGCAATCCGAATAGAGTTCATCGAGCGCCGCACTTCCCACGACGAGATGACGGAAGCGCGGATCATGTATTTCATAGATCGACGAATTGCTCATTTTCAATCCTTTCATTCCTGGCGCGCTCAGCGTCCCGTCCGGAACTTGCCGCTCGCTACCAGGATGACAGCGATGATGATCAGCCCGGTCAGGATGAGTCGAACACCTGCGCCAAAGCCATAGGTGTTGAGCATCGACACGACCAGGAACATGAAAAGCGATGCGCCCCAGATGCCTGGCACATTGGAATTGCCGCCGGCCACCGCCGAACCGCCGATGACGACAACGGCGATCGAGGTCAGCAGATACTCGGCACCCATGTTGAGCGCGGCGCCACCGGAGAAGCTCGCGAACAGGAAGCCGCAGATGGCGGCGAGCACGGCGCAGAGCACGTAGGTGACGAAGCGCGTACCATCGACCGGGATGCCGGCCATGCGGGCGGCGAATTGGGACTGGCCGATGGCCGAGATCCAGCGGCCATAGATGCTCTTCTCCAGGAGAAACCAGGCGGCCGCGGCGAGAACGATCGAGAGGATAGCGATATTGGGCACGCCGAACAGATCAGATGTCGTGAAGGTGGCAATGCTTTCCGGCGGCTTGATGCGCAGGCCGCGGTTCGACCAGATCGCCGTCGATTGCACGATGAAGCTCATCGACAGCGTGGCGATGATCGGCGGGATGCGCAGCAATTTGATCAGGGCGTAGTTCAACGCGCCGATGGCCAGGCCGACAAGGATCGCAATGCCGAGGCCGGCGAGAACCAGACCCTCGCCGCCATCCATGTATTTGAGCGACAGCGTGCCGGCGAGCGTCATCGTCGCAGGCACCGAGAGATCGACATTGCCGGGGCCGAGTGTGATGACGAACATCTGGCCGATGCCGACCAGCACCGAAAAAGCAGCGAAGGTGAAGGCCGCCTGGCTGAGGCCACCGGCGCTGGTGCCGCCCGTGAACAGGATCGTGATGATCCAGACGATCAGTGTCGCCGCATAGGACCAGATCCATGGCTTGCGGGCGACGAAACTCATGCGCGCTTCTCCCGCTTTTCCGAGCGGTTGAGCAGAAGGCGCAGCCCCAGCACGATAATAAGGATCGCACCCTGTGCGCCGATCTGCCAGTCGGGCGAGATGCGCAGGAAGGACAGGAACGAGCCGGCCAGCGCCAGCGTCAGCGCGCCAATCACGGCACCGATGGGCGACACGCGACCGCCGACGAACTCGCCGCCGCCGAGGATGACGCCGGCAATCGAAAGCAGCGTGTAGCGCAGCGCGATATTGGCGTCGGCCGAGGTCGTCAGGCCGACGAGCAGGATGCCTGAGAGGACGGCGAGGAAGCCGGCGGCGGCATAGGCGCCGGCACGGATCGCAAGCACCGACCAGCCGGAGCGTTCGACCGAACGTGCGTTGCCTCCGACGCCGCGGACAAGGACGCCAAAGGTCGACCGCATGACGACGAAATGGGCGATGCCGGCGATGATGACCGAGGCGACGATCGCCATCGGAACGAAGGGTGGCTTGGACGTCATGAGCCAACGCGCCCACTCCGGCGCCGTGCCGCCCGGTGCGGGCAGGACGAGCACCGCCAGCCCGCCCCAGACGAAGCTCATGCCAAGCGTGACGACGATCGACGGCAATTCCCTGATGTGGATCACGACGCCGAGCACTGCGTAAACCGCGATCGCGCCGGCGAGGATCAGGATGCCGAGAAACGGATCGGACTGCAGGAAGGTCGCGGTCACGCAAGCCGCAAAGCTGACGAAGGTACCCATCGAGAGATCGAGGTCGTTGACCGCCATGATCATCATCTGCGCCACGGTGGCGAGCGCGATCGGCACTGCGAGATTGAACAGCAGATTGAGCCCGACATAGCTCATCGCCCGCGGCTGGATATAGAAGACTGCCGCGAGCAGCACGGCGAGCGATAGCGCCGGCACGATCTGGCGGATGGTCGAGGCGGAAAGGCCCATCATGCCGCCTCTCCCTCGAAGGAGGCTTCCAGCACCTTGTCCTCGGTGATGTCGTCGCCCGCGAGTTCGGCCGCGATGGCGCCGTTGCGGAAGACATAGACACGGTCACAGAGGCGGATCTCGTCCATTTCCGTCGAGTACCAGATGAAGGTGCGGCCGGCCGCAGCCTCGCTGCGCAGCATCGCATAGACCTCCTGCTTGGTGCCGACATCGACGCCGCGCATCGGGTCGTCCATCAGCACCATCGCAGCGCGGGTGGCGAGCGCGCGGGCGAAGAGAACCTTCTGCTGATTGCCACCCGATAGCGACAGGATGCCGTTGGTCATGTCGGGCGTGCGGATCTCGATTTTTCGTTTCCAATCTTCGCCGAGCACCGTCTCGCGATCCTCCGTGACGAAGCCATTGGACGACGAACTGCCGAGCGCCGAAATCGAGAGATTACGCAGGATGCTCCAGAGCGGAAAGGTGCCGTTGAGGCTGCGATCGCCGGCGACGAAGGCAACGTCGCGGCCGCGGCCCGGGAACCAGTCGCTGCTGAGCGTACGATAGAGCGACAGCAGCATGTCAGTCTGGCCATGGCCGGCGAGACCGGCAAGCCCGATCACCTCGCCCTTGTAGGCGCGGAACGGCAGGCCGCGGCCACGGATCGCTGGAAGATCGACGAGCGGCTTGCCACTGGTCTGGACCGCGCCGGCCTGGCGCGCCTGTTCCTTGACAACATTGCCCATCGCCTGGACGAGGCTCGGAATATCGAAGCCGGACGCAGGGCGGCTCGCAACGACCTTGCCGTCCTTCATGACGACGATGCGGTTGGTGGTGGAGAGGACTTCGCCCAGGATGTGCGAGATGAGGAGCACAGAGCCGCCGCTGGCCACAAACTTGCGGACATAATCCATCAACTGCTTGGCAAGACCGGCGTCGAGCGAGGAGGTCGGTTCATCGAGAATGACGAGGCGCGGCGCATCATGGACAGTCGCGAAGGTGATCGAGATCTCCACCATCTGGCGTTCGGCGATCGAGAGGTCGCCGACGGCCGCGGTGCAATCGATATGATGACCCCGGAAAATCTCGTCGAGCTTGGCGCGGATGATCGTCAGCGCCCTGCCGCGCCAGCCGAAGCCCTTGAGTTCGGGATGCATGACGCGGGTGTTTTCGACGACGGTCAGGTTGGGGCAGAGCGAAAGTTCCTGGAAGACGCATCGAACGCCATTGGCCCTCGCGACCGATATGCCTGCCCCTGCATCCCGGCCGGCATAGCGCACAGCACCTTCATGCGGTGACAGCCCGCCATTGATGACATTGACGATGGTGGATTTGCCGGCGCCGTTGTGGCCGACGAGCCCGACGCATTCGCCCGGCGCGATCGCGAGATCAACGCCATCGAGCGCCTTGACCGCGCCGAAATGGACCTTGACCCCTTCGGCGGCCACGACGGCCATATGCTCGGCAGCATCAGTCATGAACCCGGATTACGCTCGATATTGAAATGAAAACGAAGGGGGCCGGCGCGGCGGAACCCGCGCCGGCATTGTCTTTCTATCGCGCCGAGAGCGGCGATGCACGTCCCTACTTGGCCGTGTCGGCGATCACCTTCTTTGCATCGTCGAGCGAGTACTCGACATTCGCCACGCCGCCCTTCTGGGTGTTGGCGAGGTTCTGCTCGAGGTTCTCCTGGTCGATGCGCAGGAACGGCACGACGAGATCCTGCGGTACTTTCTGTCCATCGAGCACCTGCTGGGCGACCCAGAAGGCGAGCGTCGAAACACCCGGCGCGATCGAGACAGACATGGTCTCATAACCATTCGCATCCTTCTGCTGCTTCCACCACTGCAGTTCGTCCTCGCGGTTGCCCATGATGATGAGCGGTGTGGGGCGCTTGGCTGCCGCAAATGCCTGAGCGGCGCCGTAGCCGTCACCGCCCTGCGTCACGACAGCGGCGATTTCGGGCAGGCTTGGGAGGATGCCGGCGACATTCTTCTGGGCAACGTCCTGCGCCCAGTCGCCATGAACCGAGCCGGCGATCTTGAACTGCGGATATTTCGTCACGCCTTCATGGATGCCCTTGGAGATCTCATCATCGACGAACACCCCGGCGAGGCCGCGGATCTCGAGAAGATTGCCACCGTTGGGCATCTTCTTGGCGAGATATTCGACTTCGCTGAGACCCATCGCCTTGAAGTCGACGGCGATGCGATAGGCGCAAGGCTCGGTGACGATGCCGTCGAAGGACACTACGACGATGCCGGCATCGCAGGCTTCCTTGACGGCGCCGTTGAGCGCGGTCGGCGAAGCTGCATTGATCACGATGGCATCATAGCCCTCGAGGATCATGTTCTGGATCTGGGCCGCCTGTTCGGTGGCCTGGTTCTCAGCGGTGGTAA
Source organism: Rhizobium sp. LjRoot254 (assembly GCF_964254105.1). Classification (NCBI taxonomy): domain Bacteria; kingdom Pseudomonadati; phylum Pseudomonadota; class Alphaproteobacteria; order Hyphomicrobiales; family Rhizobiaceae; genus Rhizobium; species Rhizobium sp. LjRoot254. Next base: position 2,458,161 of record NZ_CAXUSM020000001.1, read on the forward strand.
ACGGATCGGCCGCCGCAACAACACCGGCCTTGACGGCTTCCTTCGTGACCTTGTCCCAGCTCGTCAACATCGCCTGACGCCAGGAATTGCCCGCATAGTTGTTGGAAAGTGCAATTTTCTTGCTCGAAGTGTCAGCGGTCGCGGACATCGGCATAGAGGCAGCCAGCACTGCTGCTGACGCCAGGAGTATCATCCTGATCTTCATGTCTCTCTCCCTGGTGGTCGACCTTCAACTGGTCGGATTTCGCTCTCGCCTCCACGAGACCGAAAATATTGTTGCACCGGGGCGCTTGTCCCCAGTAAAAACATGATGTCCTAGATCGATTTGGATGTATAGGCGAGTGAAGGCATCCGCCTTGCGGGTTCCCGCACCAAATATGCGGACTTCCGCAAGACGGGATGGTCTGCGGTGCGGCATTATTCACATGGGATGGATGGCAGGAGAGCGTCACCCAGGGAGGAGTTCAAGCATGCTGGACCACGGCCCTACCCCTTTGCTCGGCCAGTATCTCACGATCTCCAGGCTCCTTGCCGGCCAGCTCGATTTCCATTCCGTCATCCGCGCGGTCGCGGCCGAAGTTAGCCAGATCATTCCCCATGATCACATGGATGTCTGCATTATCATGCTGGATGGCAAATACCATACCGCCCATGAAAGCCCATTCGAGACCGGCTGGGGGCGCAATCCACCCGCGCCAATCTCCAGCAGTCCCATCCGCTCGCTTCTCTATGGCGAAGTCGATACGATGATCACCGGCGACGCCTGCAACGACATCCGTTTCCACTACGAAGGAGCCTATTCGGCCCCGATCTTCGAGGGCGATCTCCGCAGCCGTCTGCATGTTGCGCTCAAGGCACAGGGCGATGTGATCGGGGCGCTGACCTGTTCGAGCCACCAGATTAATGTCTACGGCGAAGACGATCTCGACAGGGCCAGATCAATTGCGGACCTGCTGGCGCCATACTTCTTCGCTCTACGCGCGGCCGAACAGGCAAAACGCTCCGCGATCGTGGAAACCGAAGCCCGGGCACGGGAAGAAGGTCTGCGTCTGGGCGCACTCAAGCTCACGGAGGCACTCGAAGTCGAGCGCCAGCGCATCGGAATGGATTTGCACGACCAGACGCTCGCCGACCTCACGAGGCTTTCTCGACGGTTGGAGCGACTAACGCATAGCTCCGATGTTTCAAGCGACATGATCGAGCCACTTTTCCGCAGCCTGCAGCATTGCATGCACGATCTCAGGCAAATCATCGAGGAGGCGCGGCCCGCTGTCCTTCAGTTGTTCGGGTTCGCACAAGCGGTTGAGAACCATCTCGAACGCTCGATACGCGACAGCGGCTCGGCGATCAAATGGGTGATAGACGACCGAACCGAAGGCCTCGTCGATAGCCTCCCAAAAAACGTCGCGACGGCACTTTTCCGGATTACCCAGGAAGCCGTCAACAACGCGATACGCCACGCCAGCGCTACGGAGATGGCCGTCGAAATCATCGCCTCGCAGACGCATTTGAAGATCACTATCCGCGACAATGGTATCGGGATGGCCTCGACGCAAAAGCGCACAGGCAGCGGCATAGATAATATGCGGACACGTGCCCGGCTGATTTCGGCCCGCTTCGAAGCCGCAAAGAACAAGGATGGCCCGGGGACATTCATTGAAGTGAGCCTGCCCATTGAAAGCGTGGGTGAGTAAAGTGCAGGTACTCATTGTCGAGGACGATCCGCTCCATCGCTCCTATCTCAACGAGGCCGTGCGCGCGGCATTGCCTGAATGCGACCAGGTTATCGAGGCCGAAAGCGGCACCACCGGAGAGAGGCTTGCCCGCGAGTACAAGGCGGCGCATATCATCATGGACCTCCAAATGAGCGTGCGCAACGGCATCGAAGCGGCGCGCACGATCTGGAAGGAGCGGCCCGACACGCGCATCCTGTTTTGGTCCAACTATGCCGACGAAGCCTATGTCAGGGGTGTTTCACGGATCGTTCCGGAGGGTGCCGCATATGGCTATGTGCTCAAGTCCGCATCCGACGACAGGCTGCGGCTGGCGCTGAGATCGATCTTCATCGAAAGCCAATGCGTTATCGACCGCGAGGTGCGCGGGCTGCAGCAGCGAAGCCAAAACCGCGCCGGCGGGCTGACCGAAAGCGAGTACGAAATCCTGCTGGATATTTCGCTCGGACTGACCGACAACGTCATCGCACGTCGGCGCGGCCTATCGCTCAGAAGCGTGCAGAACCGGCTGCAGCAGCTTTATGCCAAGCTCGAGGTCTATCGCCCGTATGGAGCCGATGGCGACGAAGGCCTCTTCAACCTTCGTGCCCGCGCGGTGGCCGTCGCAATCCTGCGCAAGCTCCTGAATGCCTCATCGCTCGAAAAGGAAGATCAGGAGCTTCGATTCTGGCTCGACAGGCACCGGGACTGATCATGGGAGGTTCGGTCGCGCCTCTCCTCTACTCTCGATTGCAAGGCAAATGGGCATAGCGCCGTATGTGCGCCATTGAGTATCGAGACCTTGGCCGCTCGGTAGTTCGAGATATCATCTGTTATCACCGTGTGAGGATCGTGTTTCGCAAGCGGAATAATCAGGCCGGGTTGGTCCTTGCGCTTCTCGATGGCCAGAAAGTGAAAGGTCTCCGCGACGACCATGAACCTGTCGATGTAGCCGAGCTCGTCTGCCAGCTCTCTCTCTTCGCCGTGCGGGAAGCCGGGGACGATGCGGTCCGCAAACGTGTTGTAGAACGTATTCCTGGATTTCAGCCAATCCAGGAAGCCCCGCTCGAGCCCCCAGACCCGGGCTTGCCGTTCGACGAGGTGCCCGAGGACCGTACCGTTGTCCTCGATCAATTCGCAAGGTATGATCTGCCAACCAGAATTCCTGGTATGGCCGAGATACTTCCATCGTTCATGAAGCAGCCGTGTCAGCTTTGCCGGGAATGATTTCGGTGGGCGATCATCGTATATATCCCACGCGTTCAATGCAATTTCTGCATCCGTCGTATTCGACGTGACAACACAAATGCGGGGATCTCGTGCCAGGCCGCGTATTACATCCCAATCGCGTTGCGCGAAGAATTCGGCTCTGACAGAACTTATAATGCGCGGTTTTGAAATTTCGCTGCCAGTGTCGTCCAGACCGCGCTCTATGACAGTGTAGAGCCCGTTTTGATCGTTGAGCGTTTCTTCGAGGCCATCAGCTATCGCACGTACGATCAGGATGCCCCAATCGCCGCCGATGGCTTCGTTCATCAAATCCACCTTCATATCGAAGAAGGCACGCATAAAATTGCCGCCACCGAACTGAAGAATGCGCGGCGTTGGTCGGACAAGTTGGGGTGAAAACGAAGCATCGAGCTGCTTCGGCGACTTGTGAAGCACGAGCTAACTCCGTCTTTCGATTAGTATCTTGAGGGTTTCGGAGCGCGTCTCCGACCAATAAGGCAACGCTTGCGCCGCGTCTTCGAACGCAAATATCCTCGAGATAAGTCCGTCGGCCCGATCCCCGAGCCCCTCGAGGCATTCGATGACGTTCTGGAAATCTTCCAGTGTCGAATTGCGGGAACCGAAGATGTCGAGTTCCTTGAGATTGAAATACGTGGTGTCGTACGAGACCGGCGCCTTGCTGTAGCCGATGTAGACAACCCGGCCGGCGAAGCATGCCAGTTCTACAGCCTGGACGAAGGTTGCCGGTGAGCCGACGGCCTCAAGCACGACGTCTGCGCCGTCGCCCTTGGTGAGTTCGCCCAGGCGGGCGGCGACGTCCTCTCGGCCGGAATGGATGGTATGAGATGCGCCGAAGCGGCGTGCGACTTCCAGCTTTTGGCCGCTGATGTCGATCGCGGTTACCGTGGCGCCGATCGCTGCGGCCGCCAAAATGACGCCCATCCCGATCATGCCGCAGCCAATGACGGCAACGTGATCTTCTGCGTTGACGCGGCCACGCCTGACGGCATGGAAACCAACCGAAAGTGGCTCGACAAGCGGAAGATGATGCGGCGGCAGGGTGTCGTTCAAGATCAGTTTCGCTGCCGGCAACGCAATCAACTCAGCGAGCCCGCCATCCTGCTGGACTCCCAGTGTCTTGTTGTACCTGCAGGCGTTTACGCGGCCTTTCCTGCACGACGAGCACTGCCCGCATGATGTATAGGGCAGCACGGTGACGCGGCGTCCCGGATAGAAAGCGTCGGGCACGCCGGGTCCTGCGGAGACAATTTCGCCCCCGATTTCATGACCGGGAATTCGCGGCAATTCGACCAGCGGATTCATGCCGGTAAACGTCGCCAGATCCGAGCCGCAGAGGCCGACATGCTTCACCGCGATCAGCACTTCGCCAGTTCTCAACTCGGGTTCGGATACCTCCCGCAAACGGGATTGGCGGATATCGTCGATCACAAGTGCGCGCATGTCGCGGGCTCCGCTTCCACTGTTTTGAGGATTTGAGACATTGGTAGTACCGGATCTCACTTGACCAACGGAGGCGCGGGCTTGGTCCGTCCGCTGGCGAAACTTGAGGCATGTGGTGGAGCGGGGAGCCGGGTCTCCGGCTCCCCATTTGGACTACTTGAACTTGTCCATATTGTCCTTGGTTACCAGGGCGGCGCCGGAGTCGATCAGCGACTCTACCTTCTCGCCCCGTATCGATTTGACCAATGCATCAACTCCGAGCTCGGCCATCTTCGTCGGGAACTGCGCCACAGTCGCGTCTTCGATGCCATCCTTCAGCGCCTCTTCTTCGCCGCAGCAAAAATCGAAGCCAACCAGCACGATCTTGTCGGGAGAAATGCCGGCATTCTTGATCGCGCGTGCCGCGCCTGCTGCAGGCGGACCGCAGGCAGCATAGATCGCCTTGAGGTCAGGATTCTTGGTCAGGAGATCTTCCGCGACGCTGATCCCAAGTTCCTCGGTGCAATTGGTGCCGCCCTTGCCGACAATCGTTACATTGACGCCCTTGAGGCCCTCGAGCATGCCATTGACGCGATCGTCGAGCGCCGGCACGCCAGGCACGCCTTCGAGGATGCCGAGGGTGTCGCCGTCCTTGAGAACAGTCTTGAGATACTCGCCCGCCAGCTTTCCGGCATTGTAGTTGTCGGTCGTGGCAAGCGCGGTCTTGTTGTTCCAGTCAGGAATATTGTTGTCCATCAGCACGATCTTGACACCGGCTGCCACCGCTTTGTCGAGCGCAGGGGCAACGGTTGGATCGACCGGCGTCAGCGCGATGCCCTGGACACCGTTCGTCACCATGGATTCGATGAGCGCGATCTGGCCCTCGATGTCGGTGGCCGACGTGCCCTGCCCGTAAGTGATCTCGACACCGGGATTCGCCTCGGCATAGGCCTTGGCCGCGTTCTCCATCGTGGCGAAGAACGGCACCGGAAACTTCGTGATGAAGCCGAGTTTGACTTTGTCTTGCGCCAAGCCTGGCGCTGCAGTCACCGCTAGGAACGCGACGGCGCCCAGCATTGTCTTGAGTTTCATTTTCCTTCTCCCAGTTTGATCGCCTCGTTCGGAGGCGATACCCCATCCACCGCCCCTCCAGGCGGCGACTCCCTTAACTCTCCGCCCCGACAATCATTGAGACGAGTTCGTGCTTGTTGGCCTCGCTCGGCGCCAGTTCGCCGACCTTCCGGCCCTGCCGCAGCACCACGGCGCGATTGGCAAGCTCAACCACGTGCTCCATGTTATGGGTGATCAGAATGACCGCGTTGCCTTCCGCACGAAGTTGCTGGATCAGATCGAGCACCTTGCGGGACTCTCGCAGACCGAGTGCGGCCGTCGGTTCGTCGAGGATGACGAGATTGCGGGCAAAGACCGTCGCCCTGGCGACGGCGATCGCCTGGCGCTGCCCGCCCGACATCAGTGCGACAGGCGCATCGAACTTCGGCAACTTCACCTTCAACCGGTCGATCACCGTCGCAGCCTCGCGATTCATGGCGCGGCTGTTGAGAAACCTGAGCGGCTTCGGCAGCCAGGCCGGAAAATCCAGTTCCCGGCCGCAATAAAAGTTCTGCGCGGGCGTCAGATTGTCGAACAGCGCCAGATCCTGATAGACGGTTTCGATCCCCGCCCGGCGCGCGGCGGCTGGTGAATGGAGCGGAGCACGCACACCATCGAGCAGTATGTCGCCCTCATCGAGCGCGTGTAAGCCGCTGATGCATTTGATCAGCGTCGATTTCCCTGCCCCGTTGTCGCCCAGAAGTGCGAGTACCTCCCCGCGATAGGCATCGAGGCTCACCCCCTTGAGCGCATGAACGGCGCCGAAGCGTTTCTGGGCGTTGCGAACCGAGAGCGCGGGCACCACTGAATTGCTCATTGCGCCCTCCCCGCCTGCAGGACGCGAACACGTGCCTCGAGATAGTTGCGCAGAACATCGGCCTCCACCGCCACGACGATAACCAGGCCGATTGCGATCATCTGCCAGAAAACATCGACTCCGAGCAGGTTCAGCGCGTTGCGTATTACGCCGATCAGGATTGCTCCGATCAGTGCATGACCGAGATGGCCCCGGCCACCGAGAAAGCTCGCACCCCCGATGATGACGGCCGCAATCGTATCAAGCTCGAGCAGGTTGCCGTAGAGCGGCGACGCGGCATCGGTTCGGCCCGACAGCACGATGGCCCCGACGCCTGCGCAAAGACCCGAGACGGTATAGGTGGCAAGCAGAACCCCCTTGACGGGAATGCCCGTGCTCTTGGCGGCGTCCGGAGAACCGCCGACCGCATAGATCCAGCGCCCCGCAACCATGAACTTGGCCAGCACAAGCAGGACCAACGCGACAGCAGCGACGATGAAGAAGGAGTTCGGCAATCCGAAGCTCCAACTGTTGCCGAGCGAAGCGATGACATCCGGCATGCCCCGCATTGTGGTGTGGCCGGGTGCGAATTCGAGCGCCAGGCCGCGACATATGCTCAGCGTCGCCAGCGTGATGATGAAGGGATGTGGAAGGCGGCCGTAGACGAACACGAAGCCGTTGACCGCGCCCACCAGCGCCCCTGTCGCCAGCATTGCAAGCATGACAAGTGGACCCGAATCCACTTGATGGAAAATCAGTCCGCCGATGACGGTCGAAAGCGCCAGGTTTGACCCTACGGAAAGATCGATGCCGCGCGTCAGGATAACCAGTTGCTGCCCCATCGCCACGATCGCGATGACCGCAGTCTGCGCAAGGATATTTCCGAGATTAGCCGGCTTGAGAAAGTTCGGTGTGACCAGGCTGATCAAGGTCACAAGCAAGAACAGTATCAGCACCGGGCCAAAGCTGAGCAGTGAGAGACCGAGCTTTACACCGCTTAGGCCTTCACCCAGATGTTGACCCCGGGCTCCATCTATCGTGCGTTCCGGACCGTCATGACGATCATGCATTGACAACAACATCCCCTCCCCGGTTTTATATGTATAAGAAACACGCTTGCTTTTTTCCGACAAGTTGTTTTTTATGTATTAAAATACCTCATGGATTCCAGACAGATGAAGCCGGACACTATATTTAAACGCGCCTTCAATGATGCTCTCGATCTGCTTGCCGGGATCGATGTCGGCAGGGAGCTGCCGACCGAGAACGAGCTTGCTCTGCGATTGGAAATCAGCCGGACGACGGTGCGAAAAGTCCTGGCTGCCTTCAAGGACAAGGGCCTGATCTCGCCCAGCCTGCCGCGGATCAAACTTCGCGCTTCCGCAGGCCGCAAGGACCGGTATCCGGACGCGGAGACGGTTTCCATCTCAGCACAGGTCGAAAAAAGCTTCATGCTATGGATATCGAAAGACGACCCGCGTCCCGGAACTTTGATAAACGAACTTGAACTGGCGCGAAAATTTGGCATCGCCACGACGATCATCCGGGAGTTTTTGAACCGGTTTCAAAGATTTGGATTGATCGAGAAAAGGCGAAACGCCGGCTGGGTGTTCAACGGTTTCACGACCAGCTTTGCGCTGGAGCTGTTCGAAATCCGCGAACTTTACGAATTGCGTGCGGCGAAGTCTTTCGCCGAACTGCCGACGACATCCAACGCATGGCACGAGCTATCGTCGATCAGGGACGCACATGTTCAGCTTCTGGAAGACATAGATCTGCGCTACCAGGACTTTTCGGAATTGGACAGCCGATTTCACCGGCTGATAACATCGGCTTCGCCAAATCGGTTCATTGACAGCTTTTACGACATTATCACGCTGGTGTTTCACTACCATTATCAATGGAAGAAGCATGACGAGCGGCAAAGAAACGAAGTCGCGGTCAGAGAGCATCTGGCATACATCGATGCGCTGTTGTGCCGTGACAAGAAGGCAATCGAGAAGGCGTGCCGCCTTCATCTGGGATCAGCGCGCGCCACGCTCCTCCGATCAACCGCTGATGACGATAGCCGGCTCACACCTGGAATACCAAGGAAGTGAACGAAATACCGGCACGGGCTCGCGCGCCCAGATGAGCGGTCAGGTCATCCGAAGCGTTTGTCGGAACTCCTCGTGCGGCGATCGGGCGGCGGAGAACAGGAATCACTCTCTCCGGCTTGCAGCATAAGCGGGTGCCTTGCCTGCACGAGACCCCCCGGAAACTCATCCTGAAAGCGCGGTATCTGTGCCATGAGCGCGCGTCCAACGGCAACGCCGAGTTCGGTCAGGGATAACTTGAAACAGGTGAGGGTCGGCATAAGAAACCTTGTCGTCGGCTCGTCCCTGAAGCCCACGACCGCAATATCGCGGCCTGGCTCGAGCCCGCTGTCACGCAGCTTGCGATAGATGCCGATCGCGGTCACTTCATAAATCAGCAGGACTGCGGTCGGCGGCTCGTCAAGATCGAGCATCTGCTCCATTGCCTTGTAACCCGCAGCCTCGTTTCGGCGTGTGACGAAGACGAGTTCTGGATCGAAGGCCACACCGTGCCGCGCCATCACATCCTTATAAGCCGCGAGGAAAACATAGCCGAAGTTTACCTCGCCATATGGAATGGTCACTGCGATCCGCCGGTGTCCCCGCGAGATCAATCGTTCCAGTGCAGTCTCCACCGCTCCTTCGAAGTCGAGATCGATCCAGGCATGCTGCATGCTTGAAGAACTGCGCCCCAGGGTCGCGAAGGGAATACCTGCTTCATGCAGCAGATCGATGCGGGGATCGACATATTGCACGGCCGCAAGAATCATCGCGTCGACGACGCCTCGCGTGACGAAGCGTTCGAGGTAGGCAAAACGATCCTGATCCGAAGGGCATGGGAGAACCAGGAGGTCAAGCCCGTGTGGGGCGATGACGCTTTGTACGCCGTCGAAGACACCCATGAAGAAATAGTCGCTGCTGGCGGCCGTCTCCTGGTGGAGGTCGATCATGAAACCGACCGACCGCGTCTCGCCTTGCGCCAGCGTACGAGCCGCCTGGTTGGGCGCATATCCCATATGGCGAGCGGCCTCGAGGACTCGACTTCTCGTCTCGGGACTTACATCGGGCCTACCGTTTAACGCGCGCGAGACCGTCCCCGTGGAAATACCCAGCACTTTGGCCAGATGGGCGATACCTCGCATGTGAATTCTCTCCTGTTCCCTGTGTGCACTTGACATGGATTGCCTCGCAAGACTAGCATCGTAAGCGCTTACGGACGCTATTTTCGGACTTTTCAGCGGCTCAGGGAAGAATTTGTGAGAATTTCCGAATTTTCCTGGCCGCGACCGTAAGCGCTTACGGGACGCCGTCGCTGGTGAGCCGCTCATGAGGCCGATCGCTTGGTGAGCAACGGACAGACAGCGAGGGACAGCGAGGTCCCCTGACACATTCAAAATTGGCCGAGACGGGAGGTCTCGGTTCAAGACCGTGCAAAGCACACAACGGGAGGAAGAGAAATGAGGTCTATTGCGCTTGGAAAATGGATGACGGTTGTCGCCTTGGCGGCCTCCGGGATTATGGCCGCACACTCGACGGCAAGTGCCGAGGCACTTCGGGATAATTGGTGCAGCGGCGTGAAGATTCGCTTCTTCGCTGGTGGCGCGGAAGGCGATTCCTTCGCTTCAATCGTTTACAACGGCGCGGTCCAGGCTGCCAAGGATACCGGTGCGCAGGTCGATTATGTGTTCTCCGGCTGGAGTTCGGAGAAGATGGTGCAGCAGCTTCGCGAGGCCGTAGCCGCCGCCCCGCAGGGGATTGCCATGATGGGTCATCCGGGCAATGCAGCGATCTTGCCCTTGGCCGAGGACGCCAGCAAAGCCGGCATAAAGATGATGTATCAGAACGTGCCGGTCGACGAAGCGGTCGCAAAGTTCGGCGGCGGCTATGTCGGCGCCCAGCAGAATGCACAGGGCCGCGCACTCGGCGAGGAGGCCGTGCGCCGTTTTGGACTCAAGGAAGGTGACGTTGCCATCGTCCTGAGCGACTGGTCGCAGGAGGAGCGGGCGCAACGCGAACTCGGCACGATCCAGGCATTCGAGGTACATGGTCTGAAGGTTGTAAAACTTCAGGCGCCGCAGGAACTTGGAACCGACCCGAACTCGGGTATTCCTGTTATTACCGCTGCGATCACCGCAAACCCGGACGTCAAGCTGATCGCCTATCCCGGCGGCCAGCCCTTGGGCAACGCACAGACATACATGGAAGCTGCGGGCAAGAAGCCAGGCGATATCATCAACATCGGTTTTGATACCAGCCCGCAAATCATCGACGCATTCAAGGGCGGCTGGGTTCACCTGACATCGGACCAGCAACCTTTTCTGCAAGGCTATATGCCGGTGTTGAGCCTTTGCCAGCAGGTCGTCTACGGCCTTGGCGCGGTCAATGTCGATACCGGCGCGGGGTTCGTGACGCCCGACAATTATCAAGCCGTTGCCGATCTTGCCAAGGACGGCCTGCGCTGACGCTTCAGATCAGCCCGGCAGCATCGTCTGCCGGGCTCTTGCCAATCGGGGGGACGTCATGAACGATCGCATTATCGAATTGAAAGACATCAAGAAATCCTACGGGCAGGTCTATGCCCTGGGCGGCGTCGACCTGCATGTCGACAAGGGAGAGGTTGTCGGGCTGGTCGGCGACAATGGCGCGGGAAAGTCGACCCTGATCAAGATTCTCGCGGGCGCAGTGCGCCCATCAAGCGGTGACATTCTGGTGCGCGGCGAGCGAATGGGGAGTTGGAACGCGGCGATGTCGCGCGCAGCGGGCATCGAGACCGTTTTTCAGGATCGTGCTCTGGCGGTCCAGCAGACGATCACCTGGAACATATTCATGGGGCGGGAGATCACCGGCCCGCTGGGTTTTCTTCGCGTCAGGAAGCAGCAGGAAGAAGCCTCGCGCCTGATGCGCGAAATCGGCTTCACTTCCAAGGTTTTCGGGCCGAATGCTATTGTTGGTCAACTGTCGGGTGGCGAACGCCAGGGCGTGGCGATCGCGCGTGCGATCTACAACCAGAGCGAATTGATCATTCTCGACGAACCGACCACCGCCCTCTCCTTGACCGAGACCGCCAAGGTCTTTCATTTCGTCGAACAGGTGCGCGCGGCCGGTCGTTCAATCTTGTTCATCGGTCACAACATCCATCACGTCTATGACATCTCCGACCGCTTCGTCGTGCTCGACCGCGGCCGCGTTGCGACACAGATCGCCAAGGCCGAACTTGGGTCGGCGGACGCATTGATCAAGTTCATGGAAGAACTGGCCCACCCGAAGGAAAGTGGTCAGAAAATCGAGAGAAAGGGAACGGCGGCATGAGTAGCGATATCGCCAACCAGGTGGATGAGCCGCAGATCAGGGTGCTCGACGCCAACGCCGTGCGTCGATTTGCCGAAGGCAGTCACGCGGATCGGTCGAAGCTGCGCCGCTTCCTGGGTTCCCACCGCCCTGCGATCGGCTCTTTTTTGGTTCTGGTCGTGATGTTGTTGACCTTCGTGGCGGGAAATCCGATGGTTTTCTCGAGCTGGAACATTTACCGCGCTGTCCTGATCGGTCTGCCGGTGGTGATGTTTGTTGTCGTGCCATTGGTGTTCGTCGTCACCGTCGGGGAGATCGATCTCTCTTTTCCAGCAACGATCGGCATGTCCGGTTGGGTTTTCGCCCTGGTGGTCCAGGCGGGTTACGACCCGTTTCTTGGCATGCTTTCGGCCATCGTGACGGGACTTTTCCTTGGTCTTTGCGTGGGCTGGCTCGTCGTTTATGCCAATCTGTCATCGCTCATCGCCACTCTCGGCATGAACTTCATGCTTCGAGGCCTGATTCAAATCGTCAATGAGGGAAAGTCGATTGCCGTGACCGGGCTTCAGAACAGTCTCGCTTTCAAGATCTTTGCGGCGCAGTATTTTGGAATTCCTGCCAGCCTCTTCTGGGTAGTGATCTTCGTCGTGGTCTGCTCGCTGCTGTATAACCGGCATCGGTTCGGCTTGCGCACTCATGTCGTCGGAGACAATCCCGATGCAGCCCAGCAGATGGGAATCGACGTCAAGAAGGTGCGGCTCCAGACATTCGCTTTCGTCGGGTTCGGCGCTGCCCTTGCCGGCGTGTTTGCAGTGTTCATCAATTACACTTGGTGGCCGACCTCGGGAGACAGTTATCTTTTGCCCGGCCTGGCGTCGGTCTTTGTCGGCGGCACCGCACCCTGGGGCGGCATAGGGACCGTCATCGGTAGCGCGATCGGCGCGGTCACCGTCTCGTTCATCCAAACGGGAGTGGTCGGCGTGGGTCTTTCCGGCTTTTACGTCCAGTTCTTCTATGGCCTGATCATCATTCTGTCACTGCTGGGCCACCGCTGGAATCAGATACGATACCGATAGGCGCAGCAGTTGGCCGCGTCGCACGCGACATGGCCTTTCTCGATGCCTGAATGGGGGCGCGATTCGACGCGCCTCCCAACAGTGAGACGGATGAAACGCACCCAACATGAGGTACGCACTTCATTTGGATGTTTTCTTCACGTCAATCAAGCGCGCAGACGCGGAGGTTGACCGGAGAATTTGAATTGCGTTGAGCCCTGCCGACATTCCCAGGCCACAGGGGTTGGGCAGTTGATCCGAGGCGTTTTGCAAAGGCGATCACTGGCGATCTCCAGACGGTTCGCCGCCAGCCTAAGGTAATCGAAGGCTAACTCCGGTTCTCCTAGCGGTTTGCTTTGCGCCACTCTTCGTACTCTCCCTGGGCATCGTCATGCAGTGGATAGTAGCGCTGCAACGACCCGCCCTCCATGAGCTTCATTCGGGAGAACTCCTCCCAATCGTGATGCTTTTGCGACTCCTTGATTACCTTCTCGGCCATTACGACTGGAAGCACCACCACCCCGTCGTCGTCGGCGATGATGATATCGCCGGGGATTACCGTGACACCGCCGCAGGCAATCGGAACGTTGACGGCATTGGGATAGATGCTGGTCTGGACATGGTAGTTGGGCGTCCAGCCGCGTAGCCATAGGGGAAGGTCCAGCTTCTCGACATTGGGCCGATCGCGCATGCATCCATCGATTACGATGCCAGCGCCGCCCCTGCCTTTGAAATAAGTCGACATCATATCGCCGAAGACGCCCGAACTCATGTCGCCGCGCGCGTCGACCACGACCACATCGCCCTCCTGCGCGTGATAGAGCACATGCCGGTGCAACTGCGTCTCCGGATCGGCATATTCTCCTTCGGTGAAGAGGTCCGGCCGCTGCGGCATGAACTGGAGCGTCAGCGCCGGCCCGACGATCGACTTCCCGCGGTTCTGCGGCACGGGACCGACCATGTGCGGATTGCGGAAGCCCATATGGCCAAGCGTGCCGGCAACCGTCGCGGCGCCGATTTCCTTCAGTGCGTCGATCAGGTCTTTGGGCGGTCGAATGATGTTAGGAGTATGCGTCATTTTAGACTCCGATGGATGAAACTACCAGTTGGTAACAGAACCGTCGCGGCGCTTCAGGTGAGGCGCTTCCCAGAAACGAAAGCTCTCCGCCTTGACCGCCTCCTCGTTGACCTCGACGCCGAGCCCCGGCAGATCGCTGACCGGATAGTCGGGGCCGTCGAGCCGGGGTTGCACGGGGAAGAAGTCGGAATTGTCGAAGCCCAGCCTTGTTTCGGGTGCCCTTGTCTCGAGCCAGGCGAAATTCGGCACGGCGGCGGCGAGATGGATGGTCGCGGCCGTGCAGACTGGGCCGAGAGGATTGTGCGGCATCAGGTCCACATAATGCGCCTCGCTCCAGCCAGCGACCTTCATCGCTTCAGTGAGCCCGCCGACATTGCAGACATCGAGCCGGTTGAACTGATGGATGCCGCGCTCGATGTAGGGCAGGAATTGCCACTTGCTGGCAAATTCCTCGCCGATGGCGAACGGGATGTCGGTCATCGTGCGGAGGGATTCGTAGGCCTCCGGTGTCTCGTCCCGTATCGGCTCCTCGAGGAAATCAAGCACGCCACGGCCGAGCCTGTTGCAGAAGCTCGCCGCCTCTGCCACCGACAACCGATGATGATAGTCGATGCCGAGGACGACGTCGTCGCCCAGCGCCTCGCGCGCCTTGTTCAGCATCGTTGCGGTAGCGCCGATCGATTCGCGCGGCTCAAAGATGTCCTTGCTGTTTTGCCCGATGGGGAAGAAGCGGATCGCCTGCCACCCCTGTGCGCGTAGTTCGCGGGCTCGTTCGATGGCAACTTCGCCCTCGGCCTCGTCACCGGTCGAGGCGAAGGTGGGAATGCGGTCGCGCTGCTTGCCGCCCAGCAGTTCGAAGACCGGCACTCCCAGCGCCTTGCCCTTGATGTCGTGAAGGGCAATGTCGATGGCTGATATCGCCGCCTGGAGCACGCGCCCGCCTTCGAAGTATTGGCTGCGATAGACTTCTTGCCAGATCCGGCCAATCTGCATCGGGTCGCGGCCGATGAGAAATTCGCGATAGTGCTCGATCGCGCCGGCCACGGCCTTCTCGCGACCGCTCAAGCCGCTCTCGCCCCAGCCGAAGATGCCGCTGTCGGTCTCGACCTTGACGAGCATCTGGTTGCGCGTTCCCACCCATACCGGATAGGGCTTGATAGCGGTGATTTTAAGCTTCGTCGTCATCCACGCCCTCGTTCCACACGCATCCGCTCTGTCTCAGTTGGCCTTGAGGGCCATTTCTGTTTCGCCGTCGAACAGATGCATCCGCTCCTGGTCGAACTCGAGCCAAATCTGCTCGTCGGGCGCGACAGCAATGGTCGGCGGCACGCTGACGTTGACGATGGCACCAGACAGGAACGCCTGTACGAAGGTGACGTCTCCGGTCGGCTCCACCGTGTAGGCCTTGGCGGGGATGCTTCCTGGCACCGCACTCTTGTGCAGCTTGATCGTCGAGTGACGTGCGCCAAGCACGACTTTCCGGGTGGTTGCATTTGCGACCTTCCGGGCGTTGTGTGGCGAGAGCTCGAGGCGCCAGCCCTCCGCGCTGGTCAACACGGTGGTGCCGCTTGCCGTTGATACCTCAAGAGGAACAAGGCTCATCGCCGGGCTGCCAACGAAGCTGGCGACGAACATGTTCACCGGATGGGCAAAGACCTGCGCCGGTGAATCGTATTGCTGCAGGTAGCCGCCATTCATCACCGCCATCCTATCGGCCATGGTTACGGCTTCGAGCTGGTCATGCGTCACATAGATGATCGTCGCCTTGAGGTCCTGGTGGAAGCGCTTGATCTCCGACCGCATCTGCACGCGCAGCTTTGCATCGAGATTGGAGAGCGGTTCGTCCATCAGGAATACCGCCGGATCTCGAACGAGGGCGCGACCCAGGGCCACGCGCTGTTGTTGCCCGCCCGAAAGTTCGCGCGGCTTGCGTTCGAGCAGCTGCGTCATGTCGAGCACTCGCGCTGCGTCCCTGACCTTCTTGTCGATCTCGTCCTTTGGCAGTTTGCGCATCTGCAGCGGGAACGCCAGATTTTTATAGACCGATTTTTGCGGATAGAGCGCGTAGTTCTGGAACACCATTGCGATGTCCCGGTCCTTGGGGTCGAGGTCGTTGACCACCCTGTCCCCGATGACGATGTCACCCGATGTGATGGGGATCAGCCCCGCTACGAGATTGAGCGTGGTTGTCTTGCCGCAGCCTGAAGGGCCGACGAGTGCGACGAATTCGCCGTCATTGACCGTCAGCGAAACATTGTTGACAGCTTTGAAGCTGCCATAGGTCTTGACGAGATCTTTAAGGACCACGTGGGCCACGGGCAACTCCCTAGTGCTTGACTGCGCCTTCTGTAAGGGCGCGTACGAAATATCGTTGCAGGACGAGGAACAGGACCACGACGGGCACGCTCATCATGAAGCTGGCCGCCATCAACCCCGGGAAGTCCGTCGTATTTTCCGAGAAGAAACGCTGGATGCCGACCGGCAGCGTCAACTGGTCGTTCTTGGTGAGGAAGGTGTAGGCGTAGATGTACTCGTTCCACGCGCCGATGAAGGAATAGATCGCCGTGGCGATGATTCCCGGCACCGAGAGCGGCATCACGATCAGGATGAAGGCCTGGAACCGCGTCGCTCCGTCGATGCGCGCGGCCTGCTCGAGCTGCACCGGGATGTTGTCGTAGAAGCCCTTGAGGAGCCAGATTGCCAGCGGCAGGCCGAATGTGAGGTAGGTGAGAATGAGCGACCCATGTGTGTTCACCAGCCCGACCGCACGCATCAGGATGAAGAGCGGCACGAGAAAGATCACCGCCGGGAACATGTTGCGGAGCAAGACGGCGAAGAACAGAAAGTTCCGGCCCGGGAAGGTGAAGCGCGAAAACGCGTAGGCCGCGGGAACTGCCACGATCACCGAAAGAATGGTCGTGGCAGTGGAGACGAAAAGGCTGTTCCAGAAGAAGCGGAGGAAATCCTGGCCGACGCTGTTTTGCGGATCGAGCAGCTTCTCGTAGCTGGCAAGGGTGGGTTGGTCAGGCCACCATTGCGGAGGGAATTGCATGGCCGCGAAGCCGGATTTGATCGAGGTGATCAGCATCCAGATCATCGGCAACGCGGTGTAAAGCAGTATGAACACGAGGAAGATACGTCCGCTCCACCGCCATCCGTCGATGCGCCGACGACGGGTCTGGCTTCGAGGAGCGCTCTCGGCAATCGTGCTCATGCGCTCCCATCCTTTCGCTCGTTGCCGCTTAGCGCACGGACGTAGAAGTAGCCGAGCGACATCACGATCATGAACAGCAGCACCGAATAGGCCGATGCCACCCCCCAGCGCTGGCGACCGAAGGCGAGCTCATAAATGTGAGTGATCCAGATATGCGATGCGTTCGACGGCCCGCCGGCGGTCATGATCCAGGGGATGATAAAGGAATTGAAGTTGGCCACTGCCAACAGAAGGATCGTCACCGTCGAGACGTTTCTCACGTGCGGGAAGGTAACGTGCCAGAACCGTTGCCATGCATTGGCTCCATCGACTTTTGCGGCGCGCAGCAACTGGTCGGGGACGGTCTGCAGGCCGGCCATCATCATGATCATGGCAAACGGAAACTCCCGCCAGATATTGACGACGATCAGCGAGGGCAGCACGGTGCTGACGCTGTCGATGAAATTCGGCGGCCGGTCGGCCAATCCGAGGCCTACCAGCACCGCGCCGATGATGCCAAAGTCCGAATGGTAGATCCACTTCCAGATATAGGACGCAGCAACCGCGCTGATGACCCAGGGAATGATCAGGATGGCGCGCAGGAGGCCACGTCCGACAAAGTCGCGATGGAGCGCCAACGCGCTGGCAAACCCGAGGACAAATGAGATGAGAGTGGATCCCAGTGTCCAGATAAGCGTGTTCGACGTGACCTTCCAGAACACCGGACTTGTGAGGATGGCGGTGTAGTTGTTGAGGCCGATGAAAACCTTGTCCCGGAGCTGCAGAGCCGGCGGTGTATTGAAGAACGACAGCTCGATCGTGTAATAGATCGGATAGGCTATCACGACGAGCATCACGGCGATCGCAGGGAGCACGTACGCGTAGTCGGCGCGATGCTCCCAAATCTTTCGCAGTATGCCGGACCTACCGGGTTGCAGTCTTCCGTGAGCCTCGGCCTTGCCGATCAGGATCGTCACTATGGCGTGCCCCTATTCTTCGGAACAAACCGGCTGCGCCTCGGCGCAGCCGGTCAGATCGTGATCAGGCTTGGACTAGAGTCCGCCGTCGATCAGGCCTTCCACCTTCTTGGCCGCGTCGTCGGCTGCCTGGTCGACGGTCATGGCTCCGGTCAGGGCATTCTGCAGCATGTCCGGGATGATGATATTCATGATCTCGGGGGTCTCCGGCAGCGCCGGGAACGGGATGCCGTATGGCAGCATCGAGGTCGTGACATCAAGGAACTTGATGTTGTCGAGACGTTCCTTCATCCATTTGGTCTTGAAGCCGTTGAGGTTGCCCGGGTTCGAGCCGGCATACGCCATCTTCAGCGACCATTCCGGGCTCGTCCACATGCAGATGATAGCCTTTGCAGCCGGCTCGTCCACCTTGCCGCCCTCGACATATTCGGGCTTCAGGATATGAATGTTCGAGCCGCCAAACACGACGGCACGCTTGCCGTCAGGCCCGGTCGGAATCAGACCGTAGCGCATGTTGTCGATGACGGTCTGCGCCTTGTCCTTGTCGGTACCTGTCGCCTTCTTCTGCAGGTCGAGCATGACATTGTAGTCGGACGGATGCGAGACCATCATGCCGAGCTGGCCAGCGAGGAAGAGGGGCTGGTTATCTGCCTGCTGGTTGGTAAGTGCCGAAACCGGAACCGACTTGTCGCGGACATACATATCGTACGAGGCTTGCAGCGCCGCCTTGCTTTCCGGGCTGTTGAGCTTGACCTGCTTATAGGTCGGGCTCGCGGTGGCTTCGTCGAAGACGCCGCCGCCATAGGCCCATAGCTGCGGCATGAAGCGGTACGGCGTATTGCCGGCATTCTTGCGAGCCACGAGGCCGTAACCGGCGATGCCGAGCTTGTCGTGGATCTGCTTGGAATACTTGACGACGTCGTCCCAGGTTGCCGGAGCCTTGTCCGGATCGAGGCCCGCACGCTTGAAGATGTCCGCGTTCCAGATGAACGCCATCGTCTCGTTGTTGGTTGGGATGCCGTAGGTCACGCCCTCCCAGGTCACGGCCTTCATTGCGCCGGGCCAGAAGTCCTCGGTCGAATACCCTACATCCTCGGGCTTGAGCGGCTCCAGATAGCCCTTTGCGGCAAACTCGGTGCCACCAAGGATTTGCAGGCGGACCGCCATGGGCGCCGCATTGCCCAGGAGAGCGGTCCGGAACTTGTCCAGAAGGTCGTTATAGGTGAGCGCCTGTTCCTCAAGCTGGATGTTTGGATAGGTCTTGCGGAACGCCTCGAAGAACTCCTTGTAATACTGACGCAGGAGATCGGGATCGCCCTCAAACACACCCTGATACCAGAAAGTCAGCCGCCCCTTGTAGTCGAGCGAGGTGACCTTGCCGCAATCGCCGGCCGTGTCGAAATCCTGAGTGCCGGCAATGGAGCGCACATATTCCGGCGACCACTTGCTCAAGTCGACCGGCGGCGCACCCAACGCTGACGCGGACATCAAAGACATCATCAAAGCAGTGGAGACAGCGCCGCGCAGGACGGCACTGCCGAGTGAAATCCTCGTCATAGGGTATCCTCCAGGTTTCTCCCATGCCGCTCTGCTTCGAGGCGAGCGGTCCTTGCTCGCGGGCCGCGGACGTTTCCGGCCAATGTATCCCTTCGAGCACTTCATACTTTTTCAGATCAAGGATTGCCTGTCAACATGACAGATCGTACATTGTTTATGGAAACTCTGCGTGATATCCGAGCAATATCTGTATTGATTTGGGGACCGCCTTGGCCGAAGAAAGCGATTTTAAAGCACAGCCACCCGCAGGGATCGACGCCATCGGGGCCTCCAGCGAGGGTGCCTCGCTTTATCAGCTGATCAGGGAAGACATCATCGAAGGGAGGCTCGCCGCCAACGAACGGCTTGTCGTCACCGATCTCGCCCGGCGCCACGGCACCTCGACCAACCCCGTGCGCGAGGCACTGCAACTGCTGCGCGGAGAAGGCTTTGTCACCTTTGTTGCCAACCGCGGAGCACGCGTCCGGCCCATAGACCAGGATTTTGTTCGGGACATCTACGAGATTGGAGTCTTGATCGAGCCGGCCCTGACACGATGGTTCGTGAATATGGCCACCGTCGAAGACATTGCTGAACTCGAACGTATCCAAGGCTTGATCGAAGAGAACAACTTCGCCGACACGCACAGGCACAGCGAACTGGACACTGCCTTTCACACCGTGATGTACCAGCGACACTACAACCACCATGCCGCCGAGCTTTGGTGGAAGCATCGCGAAGTGCTGCGCGCCGTGAGCCGGCGTTTCAATTTCACGCTTGCCCGGCGTGCCGCGATCCTTCGCGAGCACCGTGAACTCATCGCACATGTAAAAGCGGGAAATGCGGACGAGGCAGCCGAACTTATCGCACGCCATGTCGAGGGCTCCGGCCGGCATGTCCTCGAACACATGCGCGCGCGTAGCGCCGCTCGGGCAGGATAGATATCTGGTCTGGAACATCGTTATCCCGACCGCGTCAGATAAAGGCAGTTGAGATGAAAATCACGAGCGTTCGGCCGTGGCTGGTCAAGTCCGATGCTTCTTATTGGGGAGAATTCCTGTTCGTCGAAGTGACGACCGACGAGGGGGTGAGCGGCTGGGGAGAGATCACCACCACGACAAGGCTCGCCAACCGCGCCCTCTGCACGATCCTGCGGCAGATCGGCGCCGCTGTGACAGGCGAGGACCCGGCGCGCATCGAGTATCTGTGGCACAAGGTATTCCGCAGCTTCACCTATATGGGCAGTCGCGGCGCCGCGGTCGAATGCGTGAGCGCCATCGACATAGCCCTCTGGGACATCCGAGGTAAAGTCCTCGGCAGGCCGACTTACGAGTTGTTGGGCGGACCGGTACGCGATGAAATCGCGCTCTACACGCATCCCAACCAGGCCAAATTTACCAGCAAGGAGGCTGTGGTCCGCGAAATTCGGGACATCGTCGAATCCGGCCACACGGCGCTCAAGTTCGATCCTTTCCCCCAGCAGGGCCGCACCGCCGATGGACAGTCCCGCGAACAGCGGGACGGCTACCTCGATGGCAGCATGACCCGCAAGGATGAGCGAGAAGCCGCCGAACTCACGGCTCTGATCCGCGAAACGGCGGGCTCCGATGTCGATATCCTCATCGATGCGCATGGCCGCTTCGACGTTCCCACCGCCATCCGCCTCTGCCGCAGCCTCGAGGAAGCCGGTCAGATCGACTGGTTCGAGGAGCCCTGCCCGCCCGAGAGCCTCAGCGCTCTCAAGCAGGTCCGCGAGAAGGTCAGTGCCGCTATTTCGTGGGGCGAGCGCGGCCACACGAAGTGGGATTTCGTGCCGGTGCTCGAGCAGAGGCTCGCCGACTACATCATGCCCGATGTCACCTGGACCGGCGGCATTACCGAACTCAAGAAGATTTCCGCCCTATGCGAAGCCTACTACATCCCCGTCTCGCCGCATGACGCCGCAGGGCCGATCAACGTGGTTGCGGGAGCGCAGGTGATGATGACCGTTCCTAACTTCTACAAACTCGAAACGTCGGAGTGGAACCTGGGCAAATACGATCACCTCATCGATACTCCGCTCGATGTTTCGAACGGCAGCCTCAAGCTCACGTCGAAGCCTGGCCTCGGTGTTGAGATGAACCGCGACTACCTTCAGGACCACGAGATAGAGCTGGACTAGCAACGCTCTATGCCGCCCCAGCGTGCGTGGCGACAAGCCTCGCCGACCAAGACGAGGATAAATCAATCATGCCAAACGCAGGTGGAGCCGACGAGGCGCTCAATCGGGTGAACACGCATTCCAAGCCGTCCGACCTTCGCATCATCGACATGCGGGTCGCCGAAATCGTCGGCGCGCCGTTCACATCAGTGCTGCTTAAGATTTACACCAACCAGGGCATCGTCGGGCTTGGCGAGGTGCGCGACGGCGCCAGCGCCACCTACGCTCTGATGCTGAAGAGCCGGTTGCTGGGCGAGAACCCGTGCAACATCGACCGCCTGTTTCGCCGGATCAAGCAGTTCGGCGGGCATGGCCGGCAAGGCGGCGGCGTATCGGCCGTCGAAATCGCGTTATGGGATCTTGCCGGCAAGGCCTATGGCGTCCCCGTCTACCAGATGCTCGGCGGCCGGTTTCGGGAGAAGGTGCGCGTTTACTGCGACACCGACGCCACCGTGCCGAGCGGCACCGAGACCGGCAAGCGTCTCAAGGAGCGCATGGAGCGCGGCTTCACCTTCCTCAAGATGGATCTGGGGCTGATGCAGATCGCGGATGTGCCCGGCGCGGTCGTGTCTCCTGCCGGGTCACTTGAAGGGTACCGCGAGCAACCCGGCCGTGGCCCGATGAAGACCAATGAAGAGCGGCGCAACCGCAACGCTGCGTACGATTTGCATAACGTCCCTCACCCGTTTACCGGCCTCCACTTTTCCGACAAGGGCCTCGACTTCCTCGAGCAATACATTGCCGAGGTTCGTGAGGTCATCGGCATGGATATTCCGCTCGCCATCGACCACATCGGCCACATCTCGGTGCAGAACGGTATTCGCCTTGCCAGGCGAATTGAAAAATACGTCCCAGCCTGGCTCGAGGATGTGATCCCATGGCAGTACACCGAGCAGTACAGACAACTTCAGGACGCCACCACTGTGCCGATCTGCACCGGCGAGGACATATATCTCAAGGAGGGCTTCGAGCCTCTGCTCAAGAGCCGCGGCGTCTCCGTTATCCACCCGGATCTGCTCACCAGTGGGGGCATTCTCGAGACCAAAAAGATCGGCGACATGGCGCAGGACCATGGTGTCGCCATGGCCATCCACATGGCAGAAAGTCCAATCGCCGCAATGGCCGCGGCACATGTTGCGACCGCGACCGAGAACTTCATGGCGCTCGAATACCACTCTGCCGATGTCGACTGGTGGGACGATATCGTCACCGGCCTCCCCAAGCCACTCGTGAAGGACGGCTTTATCACTGTTCCGGACAAGCCGGGCCTGGGGATTGACGACGTCGTCGACGAGGTCATCTCGCAGCATCTGCAGCCGGGTGTCA
Organism: Rhizobium sp. LjRoot254; assembly: GCF_964254105.1. Lineage (NCBI taxonomy): Bacteria > Pseudomonadati > Pseudomonadota > Alphaproteobacteria > Hyphomicrobiales > Rhizobiaceae > Rhizobium > Rhizobium sp. LjRoot254. The sequence goes on from NZ_CAXUSM020000001.1 coordinate 2,481,177, forward strand.
CCGGTATCTGGCGGCCTACGGATCACTGGGACGATGAATATTCCTGGGATCGCACCTGGAGCTGAGAAGAAAAAGATGAAGATCACCGACCTCCGCTGTGCCGTTATCGGCCAACACCCGATCGTCCGCATCGTTACGGACGAGGGCCTCTATGGCTTGGGCGAAGTCGAGTTCACCAAGTCCTACCTCAAGCCCTGGGTGCTGCATTTCCGCGAGGCGCTGATCGGCGAGGACCCGACCGACGTCGAGAGAGTGATGCTGAAGATCCGCCAACGGGGCTCGTTCAAGCCGTACGGCGCGGCGGTAAGCGCTATCGAGCATGCACTGTGGGATATTGCCGGCAAGGCCGCGGGCGTACCCGTTTATAAACTGCTCGGCGGCAAGGTGCGCGACAAGGTGCGCGTCTACAATGGCTCGATCCGCCGGAAACGCACGGGCGACCGGCCGGAGGATTACGCCGCTGACGTCAAATGGATGATGGAGCAGCCGCAGAACTTCTTCATGGTCAAGCAAGGAATCTCGTTCCACTCCAACATGAAGGACACCATTGAGGGCTTCCACTACGGCGTGACGCAGAAGAAGGCCGGCTATCACGGCGCCATGGATCAGGGCGTGATCAGCGAGCGCGGTTTCAATCACATGCTCGACTGCGTGATCGCGATGAGGGAAGTGCTGGGCGACAAAGTCAGCCTGGCGCTCGACTGCGGCCCGGGCTGGATGCTGCCCGATGCGATTAAGTTCGCTCGCGCGGTAGAGAAGTACAATTTGATGTGGCTCGAGGACATGCTGACGGGCGACTATGTGCCATGGGTCAATCCGCAGGCCTATCGGGAACTGACCACCTCCACCTCGACGCCGATCCACACTGGCGAGCAGATCTATCTGCGGCACAATTTCAAGGAACTGATCGAGACGCAGGCGGTCCGCGTCATCGGCCCCGATCCAGCCGATATTGGCGGCATTGCCGAACTCAAATGGGTTGCCGAGCACGCCTACATGCACTCGATCCTGATGGCACCGCACGGAACCGCCAACGGCCTGCTAGGCCTCGGCGCGTTGATCAATGTCTGCGCCACCTTGCCTGCAAATTACATCGCGTTCGAATATCCGAGCGCCTCCGACCCCTGGTGGGAGGATCTGGTAATCGGCTTGCCGCCGCAGATCGTCAAGGACAGCATGGTGGACCTACTGGAAGCGCCCGGGCTGGGCCTCGATATCGACGCCGAAGCGGCCAGGAGGTATCTCAGCGAAGAGGATGCGGGCTTCTTCGACTGAGCCTCCGTGACCTAAAGCCCCAACGCGACGCCGTCTTTCCTCGGTTCCGAAGCGCCGATCAGAGTTCCGTTCTCCCAATCGATGCGGATCGCCTGAGCGCCGCCTATCGGATCCTCCGCTGGTGCCAGAACGAAGCCCCGCCGCTCAAGTTCGGCTCGGGTCGAGCCTGCGAGCGTATGCTCCGCCTCAACCCTGGTTCCATCGGATGTCGGTATGAAGCGGGGAAGATCGATCGCTTCCTGCAAGTCCATCCCGTAATCGACGACCTTGGAGATCAGGTGGGCATGGCCGAGCGCCTGGTAGTATCCTCCCATGACGCCGAACGGCATTTCCACCCTGCCGTTTTTCGTCATCATGCCGGGAATGATGGTGTGAAGCGGCCGCTTTGACGGTCCGACCCGGTTGGGATGGCCCGGCTCGAGCGAGAAGCTCTGGCCGCGATTGTGAAGGATGACGCCGGATCGAGGGGCAACGAGCCCTGTGCCGAAGCTGTCGAAAATCGAGTTGATGAAGCTCACGGCGTTGCGGTCGCGGTCGACCACCGAAATGTAGACGGTATCGCGGTGAAGCGGCATCTCGAAAGCAGGCAGGTTGGTCAGGGCGCGGCTGAGATCGATCATCGATGCAAGCCTGTCAGCGAATGCGTCGGACAGCAGTTCATCGACCGGCACATTCGCCTTGTCGGGATCGGCGATCCACGCATCGCGCGCGGCATAGGCAAGCCGGGTCGCCTCGATCTCGATATGCAGCCTGTCGGGCGATTGCGGGTCGCCCTTGGGGTCGAAGCGGCTGAGGATGTTGAGGATCAGCAGCGCGATGATGCCCTGGCCATTCGGCGGGCATTCGTGGATCGTGTAGCCACGGAACTCTGTCGTGACCGGGGTCACGTATTCGCCATGCGCGTCGGCGAAATCTTCCATCGTGTGAAGTCCGCCGAGCGCGCGCAGATATGACACCATGTCCTCGGCGACCGGCCCTTCGTAGAAGGCGCTGCGTCCATCGGTGGCGATGCGTTTCAGCGTTTCCGCCAGTTCCGGCTGCCGGTGAACCTCCCCGATCTTCGGTGCTCTCCCGTTCGGCAGGAAGATCCTCGCTGCCGTCGCATCCGCCGCGAGCATCTTTTCCTCCAGGGACCAGTCGCGATGAACGCGTGGCGTGATCGCATACCCCTCCTCGGCAAAGCGGATCGCCGGCGCCAGCACATCGGCAAAAGGAAGCTGACCATGGTCAGCATGGAGGCGTGTCCAGGCGTCGATCGCCCCGGGAATAGTCACCGCAGAGGGCGACTGGCGGGGCACGTCCGTCAATCCGCGTTCCTCGAACCAGTTGGCTGTGAGGGCGGCAGGTGTTCGGCCCGAACCATTATAGGCGAGGACCTGATCCGATCCTTTTGGAGCATAGAGGGCGAAACAATCACCGCCGATGCCTGTCGAGCCCGGTTCGACGACGCATTGTACGGCGCAGGCGGCGATTGCCGCATCCATGGCGTTGCCGCCCGCTGCCATGATCTGCAACGCCGTAAGGGTTGCGGAAGGGTGTGACGTTGCCGCCATCGCATGTCGCGACACGGCGACGGAGCGCGTCGGCTTCTCGAAATTGCGCATGTTATTCGTTCTCCTCGTCATTTGCGGCAAGGCGTGCCTTAGGCACGCACCCGGTAGGGGGTGAGCCACGTTTCCAGCGCGTTCAGCGCCGAAATGATCATGAAATTCAGGGTGAGATAGATAGCGCCGGCGGCGATGAAGACCTCGACGGCACGATAGGTTTGCGAAATGAGCCCCTGGGCAATGCCGGTGACCTCCATCAGCGTGATGATCGAGGCAAGCGATGTGCCCTTGATCATGAGGATGATCTCATTGCTGTAGCTCGGGATCGCCTGCCGCAAGGCCAGGGGCAGGATGATGCGGCGCAGTGTGAGGAACCTCGACATGCCAAAGGCAGTTGCGGCTTCGATCAGGCCGCGTGGGACGCCCTGTATCGCACCGCGCAGAATTTCACTGCCATAGGCGGCCGTGTTGAGACTGAGCGCGATGATGGCGCACCAATAAGGCTCTCGGAACAGCCACCAGAGCCCCATCGCCTGCAGCGACGGTCGAAACTGACCGAGGCCATAGTAGATCAGGAAAATCTGCACCAGCAGCGGCGTGCCCCGAAAGATCGAGACGAAGAAGCGAATGGACCAGACCGCAATGCGATGATTGCCCTGTTGGGCAAGGGCAAGCAGCAGGGCGAGGATGAAGCCGATCGTGATCGACAGAGCTGCGAGCTGCAATGTCAGCGGCAAGCCGGCCAGCAAGGTGGGAATTATCTCGAGAAAGAAGGCGAAGTCGATCATGTGCGAGCCATGCCCCGCCAAGCGCGCATCTCACTGTAGCGGAAGACCTGTGCGGTAACGGCGGCGATGACGAAATAGAGTACCCCTGCCGCAATGTAGAAGATGAAGGGCTCCCGCGTCGAACCCGCGCCGATCTGGGCCTGGCGCATCAGTTCGACAAGACCGATCACAGAGATCAGCGCGGAATCCTTGAGCACCAGCTGCCACACATTACCGAGCCCGGGCAGAGCGTGACGCATCAATTGCGGTACGATGACGAGCCGCAGGGATTGCCAGCCTGAGAAACCGAGCGCCTTGCTCGCGTCGAACTGTCCGGGGTCGACGGCGTGGTATGCGCCGCGATAGACTTCGGCCTGATAGGCACCGGAAATGATGCCTATCGCCAGAACGCCGGTTGAAAATGCCGGCAGCCCTATGAAACCGGTCGCTCCAAAGAATTTTCCGAGTTGGGTCAGTGCAATGCTGCCGCCGTAGTAGAGAAGATAGATCGTCAGGAGATCGGGCACGCCCCGAAACGCCGTGCCATAGCCATGGGCGATCCATGCGGGGACACGACGCGAGGAAAGTCTGCCGCTTGCGGCCAGCGCGCCGAACACGGCGCCGAGAAGGAAGCCAAGCACTGACAGCGAAAGCGTGACACCCGACGCGGCCAGCAGCACAGCGCCCCATCCGCCATTTCCGAACGCTAGAATATGCAAAATATCCATCATCTGAACCGCAGCCTAGCAGCGCGCCGTCCGGCGGAAACGGCCAATGCCGATCCCGCCGGACGGGTCCGCCTGCGCTTACTTGACCGGGGTCACATCTGTTTTCACCCACTTTTCCGAAATGCGCTTGATGGTGCCATCAGCGATCGCTCCATCGATCGCGGCGTTCAGCATCACCTTGAGCTTGGCATCTTCCTTGCGCATACCGGCGCCGGTTCCCAGACCAAAGACGCCGCCGACGAAGCCCGGACCGGCAAGCGTGAATCCGGAGAAGTCCGGCTTCGCGAGCGTCGCAGTCAGCGCCGTCTGCTGCGCGAAGAGCGCATCGACCCGGCCGGCTGCGAGATCGAGATCGTGCTGTTCGGTGGTCTTGTATTCGCGGATTTCGACGGTATCGGCGAAGTACTTCTTGAGGAATTCAAGGTTTGCAGTGGCGGCCTGGACGCCGACGATCTTGCCTTTGAGGAGCGGCTTCAATTTCTCGATCGCGGCTGCGGAGCCTGCCTCGTCTTCGAGTTTGAACTTCTCGGCCGTAATGCCGAGCTTTCCGAGATCGCTATCTTTTGCGACCGCAAATCCAGACGGATCGACGGCGTAGGGTTGCGTGAAATCGATGGTCTCAAGGCGTGTCGGCGTGATGAACATGCTCGCCATGATCACGTCGAACTTGCCGACCTGCAGCGACGGGATTAGCCCTTCCCAATCCTGGGCGACGATCGTGCACTGGATCTTCATCCTGGCGCAAAGATCATTGGCGAGGTCGACTTCGAGACCATCGAGTTTGCCGTCGGCCGTGATGAAGTTCCAGGGCGCATAGGCACCCTCGGTGGCGATTGTGATGCTCTTAGGCGCATCCTGTGCAAGTGTCGTTTGGCCGAAACCCAGCATGCTGAATAGAGCCGCTACTGCGGCTAGTCGATGAACTTTCATGTGCTTTCCCTTTTGGTAGGCTGATCTAGCTGTTCCCGCGGCCGCGCCCGGCCTGCCGCCGGTTTGGAGCCATTCCCGTCCGGCCGGCGTTTATCGCTTGCTCGGAGCAACGAACTCGGCCAGCATCGGTGCTGTGCCGAGAATATGATCCTGCATGGTCTGCTCCGCATGGCGCGCGTCGCCGGAGCGCAATGCCGCGATCACCGCTTCATGCTCCTCACGTGCCGAGAGCGGCTTATCGACATCGTCGAACCAGATGCGCATGTAGGGCTCGATCACCACATGCAGCGCCGAAATCTGGTGAATGAGCTTGGGTCTTTGACTGAGCTCGCAGATGAAGCGATGAAATTCCTGATGACGGACCACCCAGTCACTGCTGCCACTCTGGCCGGCACGTTCCATGCGAACGAGCAGGCGCTCCAGCTCGTCGATTTCGTCTTCACCGATACGAGGGATCGCCAGCCTGACGGCGAGGCCTTCAAGTACTGAACGCATCTCGAAAATCTCGTAAAGCTCGTCCAGGGTGAGGCCTGCGACGATGCAGCCGCGATTGGGACGCAAGATGACAAGGCCGTCCGACGCCAAGCGGCGAAAGGCCTCACGCACGGGCATGCGGCTCATGCCGATCTCCGCAGCAATATCTTCCGGAATGAGCCGTTCGCCCGGCTTGTACCTGCCGACACGAAGAGCCCGTTGAATATGGCGGTACGCCTCTTCTTCAGCTGTCGTGGCAACTACCGTTTCTGTGGAGAATCCAGCCCGCATGCATCACCGAAAGTATTTTTGTATCCACTTATCCAATCACTGACGTTCTCTGGCGTCAATAGCATTATCCCGCCCAATTCGGATGTCGGATCATAATTATCGAGAGATTAGCTCTTCTCACTGCCATTGATTGTAGCGCTCGGAAACAAACGCGCGGCAGATTGCCCTTCATCGGAGCGCGATTTTGGAGATCCATCGGCCCGTCAGGACCAGCATAAAGCCCCACTGGCAAGACTTCTCACCGACCGTCTTTCAAAGAAGCGCATCAGGCGAGAGAGTGTACACGAAGCGAGGAGAGTAAAGTCTGCTTCGAGGTCTTGAGGTGCTCCGCCGCCGCCGCTACGGCTGCCGCGCCGTCCCGCGCTCTCAGCGCCGAGATCAGCCGCAGATGTTCGTCGATGGCGGCTTCGTTTCTCTGGCGCTCGTCGGTTTTGTCCCACTGGAAGTGATAGTGGAAGATCAGTGAAATAAGCTTCTGGAACTCGGCGGCGAAACGGTTGCGGACAGCACCGCCGATCAAAGTGTGGAATTCCTCGTCGAGCAATGAAAAGTCATGAAAGCGTTCGTCGATTTCGGCGGCAAGCCGCGCGTGCTTTCGCTCGATTTCGTCAAGGTGTTCCCAGATCGGGTCCTCGGGAGGAAGCTGAACGAAATGGGATACTGCATTCAGCTCGAGGACCATCCGGAATTCGGATAGCTCGATCGCGAATTCGCGCGTGAATCCCATCAATTCCCATCCGCCTTTCGGTCGACGCCGCACAAGCCCGAACCTGCTGAGCGATGCTAGGAATTCGTGAAGCATATGGGGAGTGACGGGAAACCGACGCGCGAGTTCGGAGACGTTCAGGGCGGTCCCCGGTGGTACGTCGAAGCGCAAGATCCAGTCCAGGAATTGACGCTCCAGCTGCTGCTCATCGAGCATCCCTTCCTGGACCTCAAGCCTGTCTGTATCCTCAGGTGTTTTCAGCAGGCGCTTTTCCCGGCCCACCCAGGCAATGATCTTCTCGCCCTGGAGCTTTTCCAAAATCGCGCGCACGACCGTCCGGCTGACGTCAAGCCGAGTTGCCAAGTCATTCTCGGAGGGCAATTGGTCGCCGGGAACCATCGCCTGGCAGAGCTCGAGCGTGGCGTTGAATGCCTCGCGGAAACGTTCGTCTGTCCTAGCCATTGAAATCCTGTCTATGGTCTGGCGCGAGCCGTCGGCGACGGTAGATGGCCGAGTCGAAAGTGTTTGCCATCACCTCCCCGTTGCACACAATTTTCAAGGCCGATATCCCTTGCGATCACCCGAAGTGTATTTTATCATAAAATACCATTCATCATGAGACGCGAAATATGTCAATCACTCCGATCCTCCAGTTCGGCACGAGCCGCTTTCTGCAAGCCCACGCGGACCTGTTCATTTCAGAGGCCCTGGCTTCAGGTTCCGCGATGGGGCCGATCACCGTCGTGCAATCGAGCGGCAACGCGGAACGCGCCCGCCGATTGGCGGCGTTGGCCGATCCGCAGGGCTACACCGTGAGGATCGAAGGATTGGTGGATGGGGTTGCCGTCCGGCAGGAAAGCCGTGTGACCTCGGTCAAGCGGGCCCTGAGCACCGAAAAGGATTGGGAGGAGATCAAGCGGATTTTCGTGGAAGAGGTCGAGGTCGTCCTGTCGAACACCGGCGACCAAGGCTATCTTGCGTCTCCGGCGGATCAGGCGCTGAGCTACGATCAGAACATGTCGTTTCCAGCCAAGCTGGCCCTGCTGCTGCACGCACGGTTCGCCGCTCGCCGAGGCGGTCTACAAGTCATGCCCACCGAACTCATAGCGGAGAACGGCAGCGTGCTTCGGGAACATGTGCTTCGGGCGGCGCGGCGCTATTCAAGCGAGTTCGCGGACTGGGTCTCTACTCAGGTCCTGTTCGTCAACTCTCTCGTTGACCGGATCGTGTCGGAACCGATCGAGCCTGCCGGAGCGGTCGCCGAACCTTACGCCTTGTGGGCGATCGAGAACGTACCCGGCCTGCGAGTACCCTGCTCCCATACATGTGTTCAGATTGTCGAAGACCTCGGTCCCACGGAACGGCGCAAGCTCTATATCCTCAATCTGGGGCATACCTATCTCGTGGCCCAATGGCTCCGTAGCGGTCGACATCAGGAATTCGTGAAGGACATGTTGTCCGATCCGGTGATCCGGGGCGATCTCGAGGACCTATATCGCGAGGAGGTACTTCCGGTCTTCCTAGCGGGCTGTGATAGTGACGCCGTTCCCTACGTCTCGACGACGCTGGATCGGTTTTCCAACCCGTTCCTCGCCCACAAGCTGTCCGATATCGCCCAGAACCACGAACTGAAGCTGGAGCGGCGGCTTCGCGCATTTGTCGATTGGGGAAAGGCGTTGGAGGTGGACTTGGCGCAACCCCGTCTCCTTCAGCGCTGAACCCGGCAGTGTGACCGATCCGACATGTTTTGTTCTTAAACGATTAAAAACATTTGCCATCGTCATATGTTCATAATAATAAAAAACTGAATTTTGGGAGGCCAGATGAACAGTCAGTCGACCTTGACACGTCGGATGTTGAGCGGAGTATGCGTGGAGCCGGGCCGGTTCAGCCTGATCGAGCGCGATCTGCCTGTCACCGCCCCTCCGGGATGGGTGCTCGTCGACCTCGCGGCCGCAGGCATCTGCGGCACCGACTACCACATTTTCGAGGGCAAGCATCCCTATCTCGAATACCCCCGCGTCATCGGACACGAACTGTCGGGATACGTGGCGGTGGACGCCGATGGATGGATCAAGGGCCAGCTGGTCGTGATCAACCCCTATATCGCATGCGGAAAATGCCGAGCGTGTCTGCGCGGCAAGCCGAACTGCTGCATGGCGATCGGTGTTCTCGGCGTCCACCGTGACGGGGGGATGTGCGAGAGGATCGCCGTCCCCGCCGGCAATCTCTATGACGCATCCGCATTGTCGGTGCGGGATGCCGCTCTGGTCGAGTTTCTCGCAATCGGCGCGCACGCCGTACGGCGCTCCGAAGCGACCTCGGGCGACCGGGTGCTCGTCACCGGAGCAGGTCCGATAGGTCTGGGGACAGCGCTGTTCGCCCGGTTGGCGGGTGCCGAAGTCCATCTGATGGATATGAGCGCGGAGCGGCTCGAAGCCGCGAAGGCATTCGGCTTCTCCCGCCTGCACATGCCGGATCGGCCTCTGCTGGAAGGCGAACTGGCGGACGGCTTCGACGTTGTTTTCGACGCGACCGGAAGCCCCAAGGCGATGGAGGCCGGGTTCGGCCATGTGGCGCACGGCGGGACCTACGTTTTCGTCTCGGTCGTCAAGGGTGACTTGACGTTCTCCGACGCCGAATTCCACAAGCGTGAAATGAAGCTTGTCGGGAGCCGGAACGCCCAGACGCCCGACTTCCTGCATGTGATGGACGCTCTCTCCTCGGGCGATATCGATGGCGGCAAACTTGTCTCCACCGTCCTCGCGCTCGAGGAACTGCCGGAAAAGCTGCCTGCGCTGGCGGCGGATCGGTCGAGCTTGATCAAGGTCCTCGTCGCTTTGCCCGCATGGAAATTAGGTCATGGTTGAACTCATAAGGCTCGAGTCGATCGACAAGCACTTTCCCGGCGTGCATGCGCTCAAAAGCGTGAGCTTTGATCTGCAGGCAGGCGAGGTTCACGCGCTGATGGGAGAGAACGGGGCCGGAAAATCGACGTTGATGAAGACCCTGTCCGGTATCTGGCAACCGGATGGCGGCACGATCCGGGTCGCGGGCAACGAAGTGACGATCCCCAGTCCGCACGCGGCGCAAGCCCTCGGAATCGGCATGATCCATCAGGAGCTCGCCCTGATGAACGATCTCACCGTCGCCCAGAATATCTTCATTGGCCGCGAACCTCGCAAGCGTTTCTGGCGACTGGATGAAGACGCCCTCAACCAGGCGGCGCGAGAGATATTCTCGGCCATGAACGTCGCCATCGACCCGCGCGCGGAAGTGCGCACCCTGTCCGTGGCGCAGCAACAGATGGTCGAGATCGCCAAGAGCCTGTCGCACAAATCCCGCGTCCTTGTCATGGATGAGCCGACGGCCGCCCTCAACGACACTGAGGTGAGCGAGCTTTTCACGATCATCGAGCGCTTGAAATCCGAAGGCGTCGGCATCGTCTACATCAGTCACAAGATGGACGAGATCAAAAAGATTTCCGACCGTGTCACGATCATGCGGGACGGCGCGTATGTCGGCACCGTCAAGGCATCCGAGACGCCGATTTCGAAGATCATCTCCATGATGGTCGGCCGCGAGCTCGACAATACCGAAGCCGCCATCCCAGACCTCTCCGGCGCGCCGACAGCACTGGAGGTGCGCGGGCTTCGTCGAGGCAGGGCTGTTCAAGACGTCAGTTTCAGCCTCAAGGCAGGCGAAATCCTGGGATTCGCCGGTTTGATGGGCGCCGGCAGAACCGAGGTCGCGCGACTGATCTTCGGTGCGGATCGCAGAGAAGCCGGCGACATCATCGTCCACGGGAAAACGGCCGCCATCAAAAGTCCCAAGGACGCGGTTTCCGCGGGGATCGGATATCTTTCGGAGGACCGCAAGCATCTGGGCCTGGCACTCGGCCTCGATCTGGCCGCGAATGTCGGTCTGCCCAATCTCGCGCGCTTCGCAAACGGGATCGGCGTCATCGACGACGGCAAGCTTGCACAGATCGCCCGTGACTACATCAAGCAGTTGAGCATCCGCACCCCATCGGAACGCCAGGAGGTCCGGCTGCTGTCCGGCGGAAACCAGCAGAAGGTCGTGCTGGCAAAATGGCTGCTGCGCAACTGCGACATCCTGATTTTCGACGAACCCACCCGGGGCATCGATGTCGGCGCGAAGTCCGAAATCTACCGGCTGATGCAGTCCCTCGCCCAGGAAGGCAAGGCGATCATCGTCATCTCGTCGGAACTCCCCGAAGTGCTCAGATTGTCTCACCGCATCGCGGTGATGTGCGAGGGCCGCCTGACAGGCATCCTCCCCGGGGGAAAGCAAACGACACAAGAAGAAATCATGCATCTGGCCACCCAGCGCCGGGTGGAGATCGGGGGAGAAGCCGCATGACGATGACCATACAGACCGAGGTGAAGAAGCGGACGTCGTCCGGTGTTCATCAGAAGCTTCTCGCGTTCGCCAGCCTGATCGCAATGCTGATCTTCTTCAGCCTGGCATCCGGCAAGTTCCTGCAGACGTCCAACATCATCGGCATCCTCCAGGCCACGTCCGTGAACGGGGTTCTGGCGGTTGCGGTCACCATGGTCATCATAACAGGCGGCATCGACCTTTCGGTAGGAACGCTGATGACCTTCACGGCGGTGATCGCCGGCGTGGTCCTGACCTATCTGGGGATGCCGCTGCCGTTCGGCATCGTGGCGGCGATCGGCATGGGCGCTCTCTGTGGGTTCATCTCGGGCACGCTCATCGCCAGAATGAAGGTCCCGCCCTTCATCGCCACCCTCGGCATGATGCTTATCCTGAAGGGCGCGTCTCTCGTCATCTCCGGAACGAAGCCCATCTACTTCAATGGCACTCCCGGCTTCTCGCAAATTTCGACAGGTTCGTTGATCGGCACGGTCTTCCCGTTCCTTCCCATCCCGAATGGCGTGCTCGTTCTCTTTGTCCTGGCTGTGTTCGTCGCGTTTGTTCTCAACCGCACAGCCCTTGGACGCTACACGTTCGCATTGGGCTCAAACGAGGAAGCCGCGCGTCTCTCCGGCGTGGACACCGACTTCTGGAAAATTTGCGTCTACAGCCTGTCGGGCGGCATATGCGGGATCGCAGGTCTTATCATCGCTTCGCGGCTCAACTCCGCGCAACCCGCGCTCGGCCTTGGCTATGAGCTGGATGCCATCGCAGCCGTGGTCATTGGAGGCACCTCGCTCGCGGGAGGCCGCGGCTCGATCCTCGGCACAATCATCGGCGCTTTCATCATGTCGGTTCTGTTGAACGGTCTTCGCATCCTGTCGGTGGCACAGGAATGGCAGACGATCGTGACGGGGCTGATCATCATCCTGGCGGTCTACGCCGACATGGTCCGCCGCCAACGCACCTGACCGGGCGGAGCCGCATGGGAGCGGCCGATGCCCCCAAGGAAATCTGAATCGTAACTCGGCATGTCGCCGAACATAGGAGGAGTGAGGAATGATTACGAGAAGAAACCTGCTGGCAGCAATGAGCGCTGTCGCCATCCTGAGCGCCGGAGGAGTAGCGCACGCCCAGGACAAGATCTACATCCCGCTGATCTCGAAGGGCTTCCAGCATCAGTTCTGGCAGGCGGTGAAGGCCGGCGCGGACAAGGCTGCGGCCGAGTTCAACGTCGAGGTCACTTTCGAGGGTCCGGACAACGAGACGCAGGTCGACAAGCAGATCGACATGCTCTCGGCCGCCCTCGCCAAGGGCCCGCAGGCGATCGGCTTTGCCGCGCTCGACACACAGGCCGCCATCCCGCTTCTCAAGCAGGCGCACGATGCCAAAATTCCCGTCATCGCGTTCGACTCGGGAGTCGACAGCGACATTCCCATGACCACCGCGACGACCGACAACGTCGCCGCCGCGGCGCTGGCGGCCGACAAGATGGCCGAGTTGATCGGCGATCAGGGCAAGGTGGCGCTCGTGGTCCACGACCAGACGTCCCGGACGGGCATCGACCGTCGTGACGGCTTCGTGAACCGCATGAAGGAGAAGCATCCCAATGTCGAGATCGTCGACATCCAGTACGGTGGCGGCGACCAGCTCATGTCGACCGAAATCGCCAAGACGATCCTTGCGGCGAACTCGGACCTCAAGGGCTTCTTCGGCGCGAATGAAGGTTCCGCGATCGGCGTCGTCAACGCCATCAAGGAAACAGGCACCAAGGGCGTGATCGTTATCGGTTACGACTCCGGCACGCAGCAGAAGCAGGCCATCAAGGATGGCATCATGGCCGGGGCCATTACGCAGAACCCGGTCGGCATCGGCTACGAGACCGTCAAGGCGGCTGTCATGGCCCTCAAGGGCGAGACGCTCCCCAAGACGATCGACACGGGCTTCTACTGGTACGACAAAACCACCATGGACAACCCTGAAATCGCAGCCGTGCTCTACGACTGATCGAATCCAGGCTGGCCTGCCACGGCGGGCCAGCCGCTTCGCACAACGACGGAAATACCATGAATCTCGGACTTGAAGACAAAGTCGTCATCGTGACGGGCGGCGCGGCCGGGATCGGCGGCGCGCTGCACCTGACCGGACAGTGGCTCTTCGTGGACGGCGGCTACACGCATCTCGACCGGGCGCTCGCTGGAGTAAAATAATGTCGCTGAACCATATTGTGCTCGCCGAGACCGACGACGTCGCGATAGCGCTTGCCGATCTCCCCGCGGGCGCGAGCGTGGCTGGCGTGACACTGTTGGAGCACATACCGCGGGCGCACAAGATCGCGCTCAGAGCGATCGCCCAAGGCGAACTCGTGCTGCGTTACGGTCAGATCATCGGCCAGGCGACGGCTGACATCCCGGCGGGCGCTCACGTGCACGTCCAGAATCTTGGGATGGCGACACACTCGCCGGCCGAAGCAGGGTCTTCGATTGTTGCGAATGTCGAGCGAAATAAAGACCTGAGAACCTTTATGGGCTACAGGCGGGCCGACGGTCGTGTTGGCACGCGGAACTATCTAGGGGTCCTGACGTCGGTCAACTGTTCGGGATCGGTCGCCCGCTTCATCGCGGAAGAAGCCGAAAAGACCGACTGGTTCAAAGCCCTCAGGAACGTCGATGGGATTGTTCCGATCTCGCACGGGAGCGGGTGTGGGATGAGCGGTTCGGACGAGGGATACCAGACCTTGTCCAGGACATTGCGGGGATATGCCCGGCATCCGAATTTCGGCGGCATACTTCTCGTCGGGCTCGGTTGCGAGGTCATGCAAATCCCGGGTCTCGTCGGCAAAGGTCGCATGCGCCCGGACAACAATTTCAGACATCTCACAATTCAGGAGAACGGTGGCACCCGCATCACTGTCGAGCGTGGCGTCGATGCGTTGCGCGAGATGGCCGAAATTGCGGACGCCTATATACGCGAGCCCGCTCCCGTGTCGGAACTCGTCATCGGCATGCAGTGCGGCGGTTCGGACGGCTATTCCGGCATCACCGCCAACCCGGCGCTCGGCGTCGCGTCTGACATTCTGGTCTCGCACGGCGGAACGACCATTCTGTCCGAGACGTCCGAAATCTATGGTGCCGAGCATCTCCTGACCCGCAGGGCGGTCAGCCCGGCGGTTGCCGAGAAACTGCTGGATCGCATTCGATGGTGGGAGGACTATGCCGCTCGCAACGGCGGGGAGATGAACAACAATCCCAGCCCAGGCAACAAGAAGGGCGGCCTGACGACCATCCTGGAAAAAAGCCTGGGAGCGGTCGCGAAGGGCGGTTCCGCTCCCTTGGAAGAAGTCTATCTGTACGGCGAGGCCATCGACAAGAAGGGGTTCGTGTTCATGGACAGCCCCGGCTACGACCCCTGCTCCGTCACCGGGCAAGTCGCCTCCGGAGCGAACCTGATCGTGTTTACCACCGGCCGAGGCTCGGTTTCGGGATACAAGCCCGTTCCCTGCATCAAGGTCGCCACGAACTCCGAGATGTACGAGCGCCTGAAGGAAGACATGGACGTCAACACAGGCGACATTCTCCAAGGCGTTTCGCTCGCACAAAAAGGCCAGGAAATCTTCGACGCTTTTGTCCGTGTCGCGTCAGGGGAAGCGACGAAATCCGAGGCGCTGGGGTTCGGCGGCGTCGAATTCGTGCCTTGGCAGATAGGAGCGGTGATGTGACGCATCTTTCCGAGTGTGACGCCGAGACCGTTGATCACCGGCGCCGATCGCAAGCCCCGGCTCACCTGCGCTATTGACTTGCTTACCGGCGGCCCATCGGCTTGCGTCGTGAAAACTGCTGGTCGGCCAGAACACCGAGCAGAATGACCGAGCCCATGACGGCGAAGTTGAGCGAACTCGGAATTCCGAGCAGGTTGACGAGATTTTGCAGCACCTGCAGCAGCACGGTTCCGAGCACCACGCCGACAATCGATCCCTCCCCGCCCCTTAAAGAACAACCGCCAAGTACCGCCGCTGCGATGGCGTAGAGTTCGTAGAAATTCCCATGTGACGACGGCGAGATAGAGCGCGTGTACATGGCGATGAAGATGGCCGCGAGCGCGGTCAGCCCGCAGCAGATGACATAGGCCGCGATGGTGATCTTCGACGTGGCGATGCCGCTATAGCGTGCGGCCTCCTCGTTCTTGCCAACGGCCAGCAGGTAGCGGCCGAAGACGGAGCGATGGAGCACGATTCCCATGATCACGGTAATGATCAGGAACGCGATCAGGCTGTGCGGTATGCCGTAGAACCTGCCCGTGGCGAGCCATTCGAGCATCGGAAAGCTCGCGCCGAAGGGAAACCCCGCCGTCGCGTCATCGGTATAGTAACGCGCCGCACCACGATAGATCAGCAGGCCGCATAGTGTCACGACAAAGGGCTGGAGCCCGACCTTGGCGACGAGAAAGCCGTGCACGAGACCGATCAGGCAACCCAGCACGATGACGGCAATGAAGGCCAGGCTCCAGTGCAACGTACCGAGAGCCACGAGATCGACGAATATCACGCCGAGCAGCGCTATGATCGAGCCGACGGAGAGCTCGATGCCGCCCGATATGATGACGAAGGCCTGGGCGATCGCGAAAATGCCGAACAGTCCGATCAGGTTGGCGGTGTTGGAGAGGTTGATAGGCGAGAGAAATCTCGGATTGATCAATGCCACGATCGTGCCCACGACCAGGATAAGGATCAGAAGCCACAGGTCCTTGCGGTTGATCATGCCTGAGGCTCCGGCTTTCCGTTGAATGCCATATCAGTGTCTCCCCACGGCCAGCGACATGATCGCTGGCTCGCTCAAATCCGCCCGCTCGAGGAAACCGGCAATCGCCCCCTCATGCATCACCGCGACACGATCGCTGACGCCGATGATTTCTTCCATGTCGCTCGAGATCATCAGGATGCCGACGCCCTGGTCCGCAAGGTCGCGCATGAGCTGGTAGATCTCGTTCTTGGCGCCGATATCGATGCCGCGGGTCGGCTCGTCGAAGATCAGCAGCCTGGGCGCCATGGACAGCCATTTCGCCAGCACCACCTTCTGCTGGTTGCCGCCCGAAAGCGACCCGACGCCGAGCGCGACATCCCTGGCCCTGATATCGAGCTTCGATCGTTGCGTCTCGGCAATGCTGTTTTCGGCTCCAACATCGACGAGTCCGCCGCGTGCATATCCAGACAGACTGGCGAGCGTGACATTGTCACGGATGGAGAAATCGAGCACCAGACCCGACCGCTTGCGATCCTCGGGGATCAGGTGGATGCCGCGCTCGATCGCATCGCGTGGCGTGTCGATGCGCGTCGATCTGCCATCGATGCGGATCGCGCCGCCCCTCGGCGGATCGAGGCCGAAGATGGTGCAGGCAAGCTCGGTGCGCCCCGATCCGACCAGGCCGGCGAGGCCAACGATCTCGCCATGCCTTACGGTCAGGTCGACTGCGCGATCAGGCCAGTGCGATGTCCTGATCTTGTCCAACTCCAGTACGGGCGTGCCCGGCGGCGCCTTGGGCGTACGATAAAGCGTCTTGAGGTCGCGCCCGATCATCTGCCGGATCATCGTATCCGCGTTGATTTGCGATCGATCGAGCGCCGCGACCTGCTTGCCGTCACGGAGCACCACGACCCGGTCGGCGCATCGCTCGACCTCCATCAGCCGGTGCGAAATGAATACGATGCTGACGCCGCCGGCCTTCAGCGCGCCGATGACGGCGATCAGGCGTTCGGTCTCGGTTGCCGTCAGGCTGGACGTCGGCTCATCCATGATGATCAGCCGCGATTTGCGCGACAGCGACTTGGCAATCTCGACCAATTGCATCTCGGCAAGCGAAAGCGATCCGACAAGCGTATCCGGGCTGAATTCGGCGCCCAGCTGCTTGAGAAGCGGGGCCGCAAGTTCGGTCATGCGCTTGTCGTCGATCAGGCGCAAGGCTCCGCCCTTGAGCGGCTCGCGGCCGATGAAGATATTGGCGGCGGCCGTCAGGTTCTCGAAAAGATTGAGTTCCTGATGCACGAATGCAATGCCGGCGGCCATGGAACCGGCAACCGTCAGGCGGTTGGACTCGATGCCATCCACGGTGATGCTGCCCGATGTCGGCTCCACCACGCCACCAAGAATCTTCATCAGCGTGGATTTGCCCGCACCGTTCTCACCGACGATGCCGAGCACCTCGCCCGGTGCAACCGACAGGCTCACGCCATCGAGCGCCAGGACGCCGGGATATTGCTTGCTGACATTCGAGATCTGAATGAACGGGTCGGGCATTGCATCAATGTCTGGTGGCGAAAAGCTAGCTATACAGGAAATACAGGCCGGCGGGAGGCATGAGGATGCTGCCGGCCCGTATCCTCCGAGGTGTCAGCCGCCAATGCGCGACTTCAGTTCGGCCTCGAATGCATCGACATTTGCCTTGTCGATGATCGCTGTCGGCACGATGATCAGCTTGTTGGCGGGAACGACGGACTTGTCGCCCTCGAGATACTTGGCCATCAGCTTCATGCCCTGGTAGCCCCATTCGTAAGGCTGTTGCACGACGGTGCCGGCGATCGTGCCCTCGCGCACGCCGCCGAGCGTGATCGGGTCCTCATCGAAAGCGATGACGGTGATCTGGCCGAGCTTGCCGGCCTCCTTGAGCACTTCGTAGATGCGGGGCGGATTGTAGGAATAGAAGCCGACCATGCAATTGATGTCGGGGTTGGCAGCCAGGGCGTCCTCGACATTGCGCTTGGCCCGCGTCATGTCGATGTCGTCGCCGCGCACGTCGATCAGCTCGACCTTGGAGCCCGCGATCACCGACTTCATGCCGTCGATGCGCTCGCGGGCATTGTCCGCGCCCGGCAGACCGACGAAGCCGATGCACTTGCCGCCATCGGGCAATGCCTTGAGTGCGATCTCGCCCGCCTGCTTGCCGGCATCGGTGTTGGACGAGCCGATATAGGCGATGCGGTTGGTATCGGGCGCATCGCTGTCCGTGGTGAAGAGCGGCACCTGTCCGCCGACGCGGTTGAGGGCGTCGGTCGAGGACTTGGGATCGACCGCGCTGACCATGATGGCCGAGACGCCTGCGGCCACGAGGTCGTCCATCAGCCGCTGCTGCACGGCGGCGGCCGCCTGCTCGGGATATTTCAAGCTCAGTTCGTAGTTCGGCAGTTCCTCCTGCGCCTTTCGGACGCCGGCTTCGGCGAGCTTCCAGAAGTCGGATGCGCCGTTGACGACGAAGGCCAACTGCTTCTTTTCCTGCGCCTGGGCGCCCGGCACGGTGAAAGTGGTCGCCACGAGCAGGGCTGCGATTGCATATCTCAGTTTCATGATTTCCTCCTCTGTCGAGCGTCATGCTCGAATTTTTGACAAAGCGCCTCCCTCCGGCAGTCCAGAAGGGCCGGTGAGACGTTGGCGGCGATGAAAACGGGTCCCGGAAGTCAGTGCCGGGACCCGGCGCAAGGCCTACTTGGCGATGCAGGTCTCGGCAGTTTCCTGCGTGCATTCGTCGAGGCCGGTATAGATGATCGGCTCTACGGCCTTGCCCTCGATCAGTTCGATCATGACCGTCGGTGCGCGATAGCCCATTTCGAACGGCCGCTGGCCGACCTGGACATGGCTGCGTCCGGCCTTCAAAGCATCCATCTGCGGCGGCAGCGTGTCGCCAGCGACGATGGCGAGCGTCTTGGACTTGAGCTTGTCCATCACCTGGTCCGTAACTCCGGCATAGGCCTGCGGGGCAAACTGCGCCCAGCCGCCGATCAGCATGAAGGCCGTCAGATCAGGGTTGGCGGTGAACGTATCCGCCATCTGCTGGTTGGCGAGGTCGATCTGGTCATTGGTGAAGACCGGGCAACCGTCGATCTCGGTCCAGCCGCCTTCGCCGGCAAGCCGCTCGATGCCTTTTTTGCCCGACAGCGTATCACGCGTGCCGGCGGCGCGCTGGTTTATGTTGTCGGCCGCCACGTTGCCGAGCTGCAGGCACACCGTGCCGCCTTCCGGCTTCAGCTTCTTGAGGTGCTCGGCGAACTTCACGCCCATCAGGTAGTTGTCGGTGCCGAGATAGGTCTTGCGCAGTGCCGCATCAGCTGCGGAGAGGTCGGCGTCGATGGTCATAACCGGTATCTTCGGTTGGACCTTCTTCAGCAGGTTCGCCATCAGCGGCGCATTGGAGGGTGAGATCGCAATCGCCACGATATCGGGGCGGTTCAGAAGGTCCTCGACGATCTGTATCTCGCCGGCTTCATCGGCGCTCGATGCGGGGCCCGTATAAAGGCACTTGTAGCCGGAACTGGCATTCTCGGCATTCCATTTCTGGCATCCGAGATTGATCTGTTCGAAGAAAGGATTATCGAGGCCCTTGACCACGATAGCGAGGGTCTTGTCCGCGCCGTAGGCGGTCGCGGAAAGCCAGGCGAGAGCCGCCATGGCAAGAGAAGTCGTCAACAGTCGTCGCATGAATTCCTCCCAAAATTCTGATTAACGTGACTTATCGGCACTAGATACCGGCGCGGATCTCCCCCGCTTCGGTACTCAACCTGGATACCAGACCCTCCTCTCATCATTCGGGGAACGCTGGTATTGCCAGGAAGCTTCGATCAGCTTTGCGAGGTCATAGCGCGGACGCCATCCGAGTTCGGATTTGGCACGGCTGTTGTCCATCCAGTTGCTGACGTAATTGCTCTTGATGTCCTTCGACGGCAGGCCACGGGTTCCGGCGAGATAATCCGCCACACGCGCGTAATTGACCGGCTCGTCCATGCAGATGTTGTAGAGGCGCTGGCGCGCCGCGGGCGCCACGAGCGCCAGCGAGATCGCCGCGACCAGGTCATCGACATGGACAAAATTCCTGTCGATGGGCCGGCCCGATGCATCGCGGAGCAGTGGGACGGCGCCGGCCCTGCGGCACTCGTCGGCTTCCGCCTCGCTCACCGTCGTCTTCCAGTCCGGCCCGCCGAACAGATCGTCTCCAAAGGAGAGGCTGGCCTTGAAATCATCCTTCTCCATGATCCAGGGCGCCCGGACGCAGGTCCAGTCCATATCGTATTGGATTCCGAACTGCTGGACCATCACCTCTTCGAGCACTTTCGACAGCGCGTAACAGCCGGGATAGGCCATGTAGGGCGCATCCTCGGTGATCGGCGCCGGATGCTTGTGGAAGAAATGGCCGACGGCCGCATCACCGCCAACCAGCAGGAAACGCTTCGCGTGCGGGCTGAGCCTGAATTCCTCCAGCAGCCAGAACAGCCCCTTGACCGTGACATCCATCACCGTCTCGGGCACCTCCTTGCAGGTCGCGAGGTGAACCACATGGGTGATCCCGTCAAGCGCCGCCCGGCAAACCTCGCGCTCGGCGATGGAACCGCGCACGACCGAGAGCCTGTCGGTCTCCGGCAAAAGGCGATTGTGGCAGAGAGCGCGCAGCCTGGTATCGGCATGCGCCGGGTCAGCCAAGGTCGCGGCAATGAATGCCTGCCCTACCTTGCCGGCTGCTCCCGTCACCAGAATATGCATTCCACCTCCCCATGCACTGCTATATCTATTCTGGCTTATAATGCCTATTTGTCTGATAAATCATTTTATATGCTTTGTCCAGCTATTGACGCGGACGCCGGATTCCGGCCTAATCCCCGAGCCAGGCAGAGGAGGAGTGTATGGCGGTACTGAGACTTGAGCAGGTCTCCAAGCATTTCGGGGCAATTCACGCGCTCAACAACGTCTCGATGACGGTGGAGCAAGGTGAAGTGATCGGGCTGATGGGGGACAACGGCGCGGGGAAATCGACGCTGGTCAAGATTATCGCGGGGAACTTCCGGCCGTCGCATGGCCAGATTTTCATCAAGGACCGCGAGGTGTCGTTTCACAAACCCGTCGAGGCGCGCGAGAACGGCATCGAAATCGTCTATCAGGATCTGGCGCTCTGCGACAACCTGACGGCGGCGGTCAACGTCTTCCTCGGCCGCGAACTGACGCGCAATATCGGCCCGTTCAAGATCCTCGACTATCGCGGCATGAACGAGGCCGCGGGAAAGCTTTTCAAGGAACTCAAGTCGGAAACCCGGCCGAGGGATCTCGTACGGCAGATGTCCGGCGGCCAGCGACAGGCGGTGGCGATTGCCAGAACGCGCCTCTCGTCGGCCGATATCGTGCTGATGGACGAGCCCACCGCCGCCATTTCCGTCCGCCAGGTCGAGGAAGTGCTCAACCTGATCCGCGAATTGAAGCGGCAGGGCGTCGCGGTCATCCTGATCAGCCACCGCATGCCCGACGTGTTTGCCGTGGCCGACCGTATCGTTGTGCTCCGTCGCGGTACCAAGGTTGCCGACAAGCGTGCGGCGGATTCGTCACCCCAGGAGATCACCGGCCTGATAACCGGCGCGATCGAACTGGCATGATGGAAGGGTGACACCGATATGACCATGGAAATCGACAAGGCGATCGACCGGCAGACCCACACGCGGCTGTCGCTGATCTTTTCGAAGCCGGAATTCTGGGTGTTCGTCGCTTCGCTTCTGGCCTGCCTGGCGCTCAGCGTGATAACCGACACATTCGCGACACCGCAGAACCTGTTCAACGTGACGCGCAATTTCGCCTTCGTGGCGATCGTCGCACTCGGCATGACGGTTGTCATCATATCCGGCGGCATAGACCTTTCCGTCGGCTCGATCCTCTGCCTGTCGGCGATGGTGCTGGCGATCTGCATGAATGCGGGTTATCCGCTCTGGGCAAGTGCCGGCGCGGCACTTATCGTCGCGCTCTTCGTCGGCGCCATCAACGGCATGCTGATCGCCTATCTCAGAATACCGCCCTTTGTCGTCACGCTGGGCATGCTTTCCGTCGCGCGAAGTGCCGCGATGGTGCTGTCACAAAACAAGATGATCTACCAGTTCGGCCCCGATGAAGCGCGGCTGTTCTGGCTCGGCGGCGGCTCCACCTTCGGCATCGCCAATCCGGTGATCGCGCTCTTTCTTCTCGCCGTCACCACCGGCCTCATTTTGAAATGGACGCGTTGGGGCTGCCACGTCTTTGCCATCGGCAGCAACGAGAAGGCAGCGGTGCTGACCGGTATCGCCGTGCGGCGGCTGAAGATCACAGTCTATATGTTCTCCGCACTACTGGCGGGCATCGCGGGCGTCCTGGAGGCAGGATGGCTTGGCGGCGTGACGACAAATCTCGGCCAGTCGATGGAGCTCAGCGTCATCGCGGCAGCAGTCATCGGCGGCGCAAATCTGATGGGCGGCGCCGGCACCGTGTTCGGTTCGGTGGTGGGCGCGGCACTCATCGAGATCATCCGCAATAGCTTGACACTGCTTGGGATAAGTACATTCTGGCAGGGAGCATTCGTGGGCAGCTTCATTGTCTTGGCGGTAGCTTTTGACCGGATTCGCGCAGGTCGCGAAACCGATGGATAAGGTGTGATTTCGGAACTGATATGCCAGACAACGGAGCCGACACGACAACCAGGAAAACCGGCAGGGTCGAAAACGCAAGCATTCCACGCGGCCTGGAAGGCAGCCGTATCGCCGGCTCGAGCGTCCATACGTCAATCGCCCAGGAGATCGGCTTGCTCATCGTGCAGGGTGAGTATCCGCCGGGCAGCATCCTGCCCAACGAGGCGAAGTGGTCGGAAATATTCGGCGTCAGCCGGTCGGCGGTGCGCGAGGCGATCAAGATGCTGATGGCCAAGGGCCTGCTCGCGTCACGCCCCAAGGTCGGCAGCTGGGTCGAGCCGAAGGAACGCTGGAACCTGCTCGATCGCGATGTGCTGAGCTGGTATTCCAGTGCGCCGGACCGGCAGGCATTTCTCGCCACGGTGCAAGAGTTCAGATACATTATCGAACCCGAGGCCGCAGCCTTCGCTGCCATCCGGCGCAATGACGATCAGATGGACGAGATCAGCAAGGCGCTGAAGGAGATGGGCGAAGCCTCCACGCTTTCCGAACGCACGCGCGCCGACACCCGGTTCCACATGGCAATCCTCAAGGCATCCGGAAACGACCTTCTCGTGCCGCTGGGCGCGATGATCGAATCCGCCCTCAACAATCTCTTCGTCCACGTGACGCGTGAGGTGAACAGCTTGCGACATGCCCAGAAGATGCATGAAGCGATCGAGCAGAAGATCCGCCTGAAGCAACCGAATGCCGCCAGGCTTGCGGTGAGGAAACTGCTTGCCAACACGGATGATGTGATCGGCAGAAAGAAGTAGCGGACACCACCCTTTCTAAAATCGTCAGGGCCGCGAAGGCACCGGCACGTTTACCCCGCATGAGGTAGACCTGGCTCTGAAATCACTGTCCTCACAGTGCCACCTTGATCGTGTTGATCATCACACCAAAAGCGGTGGCAACGATTTGGGCGGCTATCAGCGCGGATGGGGCACCGTCCACCGACAATTCAAAAAAATCGCTTATACTGCCGCAAATTAAGTATAAGCTCTCACCATGAGCGAGACGCAGTCATTGTTTGAAGTGTTGCGCCAATCCGCGCAACCGCACATTGTTGACGGACTTGAGCGGCTGGTGCGGGAGGCACCCGATCGCAAGCTCAATCGCGTCAATGCACTGGCTTTTGCCGCCAGCAATGGCTTCGACGAAGAGCCGACGATCGCATGTTTCCTGCATGCGTCGCGGCTCGGAATTTTCGACATGTCGTGGAATATCCTGTGTCCGGGCTGCGGCGGCGTGCTCGATGCCAATGCCTCACTGAAAACGGTGCAGAGCTCGACCTATACATGCACGCTATGTGCCGCCGGTTATGAACCGACACTCGACGAGATGGTGGACGTGACCTTCACAGTGAGCCCGCGCATCCGCCATATCGAGGGACACGATCCTCACCAGCTGTCGCCGGAGGAATATTTCCGGCAGCAATATTGGGGCTCCGGCGTCGATCTACCCGAGGACGACTACTACGAAAAAGTCTCTGAGTTCGTTGTGGACGCTCTGGAACTACCGCCCAGTGAGAAAGGCGTCATTTCGCTTCAGTTACCGGCCGGTTATGTCATCGTCTTCGAACCGGTGACACATGCGGTCCAATTCCTCGATGTCTCGGGCGAGGCGACCAAGGATCGCAGGACCTTGTCAATCGTTTACGACAGGGCCCAGGCCCATAGCGAAGTGATCAAGCTGCAGCCTGGCCCGGTGCGCATTCAAGTGGAAAATCATGCCGATGTCCGCACCCTGCCCTCGGTCTGCCTGGCGAATGATGCGCTTCACGATATGCTGGGTAAGCGACGCCCCTTCCTGACCGCGAACCGGCTGCTCACGCACCAGACCTTTCGTGACATCTATCGGACTGATACGATCGGGGTCGATCAACGGCTCAAGATCACAAGCCTGACTTTCCTGTTCACGGACCTGCGCGGTTCCACCGAACTCTATGACCGCGTCGGCGACCTTGCTGCCTTCGATCTCGTGAAAACGCATTTCAGCATACTGCAGGATATTGTGGCGGCGGAAGCCGGCGCCGTGGTCAAGACGATTGGCGATGCGGTGATGGCGACGTTCCCCACGCCCGACAAGGCGCTCTCGGCGGCCATCCATATGCGCGACGCCATGGGCAGGCTCAATGCGGGAAATGACAAGGAAGACCTGCTGCTCAAGATCGGCATTCATGAAGGGCCGTGCATCGCGGTCAGCCTTAACGAGCGGCAGGACTATTTCGGCCAGACGGTCAACATCGCCTCGCGCGTCCAGCATCTCGCGACCTCGCAGGAAATATTCGCCACGAGTTCGGTCCTGGATGATCCGCAGGCGTCGAGCCTGCTCACCGATCGCGGCCTGAGCCCCCTCTCGCGCAATGTCGCGCTGCGCGGCGTCACTAATGAGATCACCGTTTTTGCCATTCCCTGAGGGGTCGCGACTACAGCGGAAGCGGAAACGACATAGAGAACGAGATGGCGGCGCAGCCGCCGGCGATGATGAGAGCCAAATACTTGGTCATGGCGCAAATCCCTTTGCTTGTGTGAGGTATGGGTTAGCACAGCATGGTCGCCAGGGCTGTTACATTGGGAACATGCCTATTTCTGCCCCACATCTGCGACCGCATCGCCACCGCCCGACCACTTCGAAAATCTTGCGCTTGGCGGCAAATGACGCCACATAGGCAGGATCGTCATTCGAAGGCCAAGCCATGCACCGCTCCGATATCACCACATCCATGCTGCCCGCGCCCGGCTCGCCGCCGGTGCGCTGGCGTATTTCCGAAGAGCCAGTTGGCTATGAGGACGCGGTCACTGAGATGGAACGCGAGGCGGCGCTGATCGCCGATGGCAAGTCGGACGAGCTCGTCTGGCTCGTCGAGCATCCGCCGCTCTATACGGCCGGCACGAGCGCCGACCCCGAGGACCTACTCGCACCGCAAAAATTTCCCGTGCATCAGACGGGCCGAGGCGGCGAGTATACCTATCACGGGCCGGGCCAGCGGGTCGTCTATGTGCTGCTCGACCTCAAGCGGCGGCGGCAGGATGTGCGCGCCTTCGTCTCGGCACTCGAAGATGTCGTGATCGGCACGCTCGCCGACATGAATGTGAAGGGCGAGCGGCGCGAGGATCGCGTCGGCGTCTGGGTCCAGCGGCCGGAGCGGCCACCCCTGCCCGGCGGCTTGACCGCTGAGGACAAGATCGCGGCGATCGGCATTCGTCTACGCCGCTGGGTCAGCTTTCATGGTTTTTCGCTCAACGTCGATCCGGAGCTCGAGCATTTCTCGGGCATCGTGCCCTGCGGCATATCGGGCTATGGCGTGACCAGCCTCATCGATCTCGGCCTGCTGGTGATGATGAGCGATGTCGATATCCTGATCAGGCAGAATTTCGAACGCGTTTTCGGGCCGGCCGCCAATGAAGCGCCGGTCAAAGCGGTGGAAAGCCTGATGGCCTGAACCATTCGGCGCGCGACGCAATTGCCGTTGCCATCAACGGATGATATGCGGCCTCCATCCAAGGGAGTCCGAAACCATGTCCAGACCCGTGCGCATCGCGCCCTCAATCCTCGCCTCGAACTTTTCGAAGCTCGGCCAGGAAGTGACCGACGTCATCGAAGCGGGCGCCGACTGGGTGCATCTCGACGTCATGGACGGGCATTTCGTGCCCAACATCACCTTCGGTCCCGATGTGGTGAAATCGCTCCGGCCGCTGACCAAGGCGGTGTTCGACTGCCACCTGATGATCACGCCGGCCGATCCCTATCTCGAAGCCTTCGCCAAGGCCGGTGCAGATATCATCACCGTGCACGCCGAAGCCGGACCACACCTCAACCGGTCGCTGCAGGCCATCCGGGCGCTCGGCAAGAAGGCGGGCGTGGCGATCAATCCGGCAACACCGGAAAGTGCCGTCGAATATCTGCTCGACCAGATCGATCTCATTCTCGTCATGACGGTGAACCCGGGCTTTGGTGGCCAGAAATATATCGATGCGACAACGGAGAAGATACGGCGCGTCCACAAGATGATCGGCGACCGGCCGATCGAGCTCGAAGTCGATGGCGGCATCATGGCCGAGACGATCGGCATTCCCTCAGGCGCCGGCGCCAATGTGTTCGTCGCGGGCTCGGCCATTTACAAGGGCGCGGGACTCGCGGACTATCGCGCAAACATCGCTCGGCTGCGGCAGGAGGCGGAGAAAGCTAAGGCATGAAGCGCCTCATTGCGTGGTTAACCCCCCTCTGCCCTGCCGGGCATCTCCCCCTCAAGGGGGGAGATCGGCTTGCGGTCGCCACCGCACTCCGAAGAGAAGGACGCATAAGCGGCATCATCTCCTATCTACGGCCCCACATACAACGGCAGTTTCGAAGGCGAGGAGCGCACTCCATCCAATCTCCCCCCTTGAGGGGGAGATGCCCGGCAGGGCAGAGGGGGGTGTTTCGCGGACTTCTACTTTCATTTGTCATAGGTTTTTCAACACCCGCCATCGCCGGCGACACTGCCTCGCTCAACGTTCTCGGCTATTCGCCCGACGGCAGGGTCTTCGCCTTCGAGGAATACGGCTTTTTCGACGGCTCGGGCCTTCCCTATTCCACGGTCTATTTCATCGATATCGAGAAGGACGTCTTCCTACCGGGAACGCCGATCCGGACGCGGGTCGATGAGGAACTGCCGCTGCCCAGGATTCGCAGCATGTCGCGCACCAAGGCCGCGGCGCTGATCGAAAAATACAAGGTCGCGGAAAATCCCGGCGTCATCGTCGTCTATAATCCGCCTTCGGAACTTGACAGCGACGGCCACAAGGTCCGCTTCCATTCCTATGTCTCGGCGCCGCCCCACAGCTACACCAACACGCTGGTGCTGACGGAGCACAAGTTCCCGCCGACGGAATCCTGCCTCAACATGACGGGCGAATATACAGGCTTCACCCTGAAGCTGACGGAGTATCAGGGCGCGGCCGTAGACAAGGAATTGCATGAAGATACGGCAGTGCCGGCGAGCCGCTCCTGCGCCAACGAATACAGCATCGGCGCGGTAATCTCCTCCGAAATCCGGGAGGAGACGATGATAGCAATGATCCTGGTCGGCAGTTCCGGCTTCGAGGGCAATGATCGCCGGTGGATCGCCGTGCCCGTCAATCCCTACGGGCCTTAGGGATGACGGATATCGAGGCGGGTCAACGACAGGTCCAGCAAGGCTTTTTCCGCAGGCTCGGCACGCGACTCCACGATGCGGTGCCGGATGCCAACGTCGTGCTGTTTGGTTCCGCCGCCTGGGGTGTGCTGATGGCGATCTCGGCGGTGGCTTCGATCTGGACTCATAATGGTCTGTTGACCGCCTCGCCGCTCGCCGTAGTCGCGCTCTATTTCTACGGCGGGTCGCTGGGCTTCGCGCCCGGCCTGATGCTTGCGAGATTTCTGTTTGGCTGCAAAGGCTGGATGGCGCGGTTCATCGGCGGGACGCTGATTATCCTACTCGCCACCCACACGGCGACGGCCGGGATTTTCGCCCTGCAATACCGCGTGTTCTACTCCCATTGGCATGCGAGCTTCCCCAATATCATCTGGTTTTTCCAGTTCGCCTTCACCTCCGCCGGCGCGATCTATCAGTATTCCGTCGACAGCATCTATTACTACTGGCCCTTCTCGCTGCTCTGTTTCCTGGGCTTCGGCCTATGGTTTGCGCGTAGCCAAGATCACAAGTCGCATTGAGCTTGGCGCCACCATTTGTTAAAGGGGCGGCAACCTCGCCTCCATTCAAGGACTTCCGCCGATGATCCCCCGCTATTCCCGCCCCGACATGGTCGCCATCTGGTCGCCGGAAACCCGCTTCCGCATCTGGTTCGAGATCGAGGCGCATGCCTGCACGGCGCTGGCCGAGATCGGCGTGATCCCGAAGGAGGCCGCGAAGAACATCTGGGAAAAGGGCAATGCGGCGGTCTTCGACGTGGCGCGCATCGACGAGATCGAGGCTGTCACCAAGCATGACGTGATCGCGTTCCTCACCCATCTCGCCGAATTCATCGGACCGGACAGCCGCTTCGTGCACCAGGGCATGACGTCGTCGGATGTGCTCGACACCTGCTTTTCCGTGCAGCTCGTCCGCGCCAGCGACATCCTGCTCGCCGATGTCGACAAGCTCTTGGAAGCCCTCAAGCGCCGCGCCTTCGAGCACAAGGATACGGTCACGATCGGCCGCAGCCATGGCATTCATGCCGAGCCGACCACATTCGGCGTCAAGCTGGCGCTCGCCTATGCCGAGTTCGAGCGTTGCAGGGCGCGACTGGTTGCGGCGCGCGAGGAGATCGCCACCTGCGCGATTTCCGGCGCCGTCGGCACCTTCGCCAATATCGATCCGCGCGTCGAGGAATATGTCGCCAAGGCGCTCGGCCTCAAGCCGGAGCCGGTTTCGACCCAGGTCATTCCGCGCGATCGCCATGCAATGTTCTTCGCGACCCTCGGTGTTGTCGCTTCGTCGGTCGAGCGACTCGCTACCGAGATCCGCCATCTGCAGCGCACGGAAGTGCTGGAAGCCGAGGAATATTTCTCACCCGGCCAGAAGGGCTCGTCGGCCATGCCGCACAAGCGCAATCCGGTGCTCACCGAAAACCTCACCGGCCTTGCCCGCATGGTGCGCTCGTTCGCCATGCCGGCGATGGAGAATGTAGCGCTCTGGCATGAGCGTGACATTTCGCACTCCTCCGTCGAGCGGATGATCGGGCCGGATGCGACGATCACGCTGGATTTCGCGCTGGCGCGGCTGACCGGCGTCATCGACAAGCTGCTTGTCTATCCTGATAACATGATGAAGAATATGAACAAGTTCCGCGGGCTTGTTCATTCTCAGCGCGTGCTGCTTGCCCTTACGCAAGCCGGCGTCTCCCGCGAGGATGCCTATCGGCTGGTGCAGCGCAACGCGATGAAAGTCTGGGAACAGGGCAAGGATTTCCTGGAAGAACTTCTCGCCGATGCGGAGGTGGTCGCAGCGCTCTCCGAGGCCGATCTCCGCGAAAAATTCGACCTCGGCTATCACACCAAGCATGTCGACACGATCTTCAAGCGCGTGTTCGGCTGAGAAGAAACAAATAGGGGAGCGCGGGCTGCGCTCCCCTTGTCAGGCGCGTCAGGGGTTGACGCGGTTGTCCAGCGCGGGCGGCTCGACAAGCTTGCGGTAAAGGTGCCACGTCGCATGGCCGAGAACCGGAAGCACGACGGCAAGGCCGGCGAAGATCGGAATGCTGCCAATGAACAACAGCACCGCCACGATCAACCCCCAGAGAAAGACTGGTAAAGGATTGGCGGCGGTCGCCCTGATCGAGGTCCAGATCGCCGAAACCGCACCGACATCACGCTCGAGAAGCAGCGGGAAGGTCACCACTGATATGGCAAGCACCACGATCGCGAAAACCAGACCGATGAGATCGCCCCAGAACATCATCGCCCAGCCGGACGATGTGCCCAGCACATTCTGGAAGAATTCAGATGTCGTCAGATTGTAATCGACGCCGAAATAGGCCTCGTAAATCAGCTGTGCAATGACGAGCCAGCCGACGAAGATCGCGAACATAACGGCCGCGACAGCGGCGATCGAAAACAAGGCGGGCGACTTGCGCACTTCAAGCGCCTCGCGCCATGACGGGTCCAGGCCAAGTTCGCGCTTGCGGCTGATTTCATAGAGACCGAGCGCGGCGATGGGGCCCACCAATGCGAAACCGGATGCCAGCGGGAACATCAGCGGCAGCAGGTTGGCGCCGGCACTCCAGGCCATGAGGACTAAGCCAGCGACGGGATAGAGAAGGCAGAGGAACACGTAGTGCGAAGGCTTCTCGCGGAAATCGATCCAGCCCCGGTGGAGCGCATCGAAAACTTCGAGCATGCCGATCTTTCGGATATTCGGGCGGGGTACTTCGCCTTCCGCATCGGAAACAATGTGAAGCGCAGTCATGGCAATTCCTCCATCGACGGAAGTTGGCCTGCATGAGCGCGGTCAACCGCGCGACCACGCAAAGCTAAATTAGCACGGATTGTCGCAGATGTCGTCGATATCTTGAACGATCTCAAAAGGATGTGATCGCCTGCGTCCGTCGGCATGGCGGTGGAATGGGACCGCTAGGCGTCCGGCAGTCGGTAATCCTTCATCTGCTCGCGCAGCTCGGTCTTGAGAATCTTGCCGGTCGCGGTGTGCGGGATCGAATCGACGAAGACGACATCGTCGGGCATCCACCACTTCGCGACCTTGCCCTGCATGAAGCCGAGGATATCTTCGCGTGACGGCATCTGGTCGGGCTTGCGGATGACGATCAGCAGCGGTCGCTCGTCCCATTTCGGATGCGGCACGCCGATGACCGCGGCCTCCGCCACCTGGGGGTGGCCGACCGCGAGGTTTTCGAGCTCGATCGAGGAAATCCATTCGCCGCCTGATTTGATCACGTCCTTCGACCGGTCGGTGATCTGCATATAGCCATGCTCATCGATATGGGCGACATCGCCGGTATCGAACCAGTGGTCCTCGCCGAACTGTTCGGGGCTGCGGCGCTTGAAATAATGATCGACCACTGCCGGCCCCCTCACCTTCAGCCTGCCGAAGGTTTTGCCATCCTTGGGTCGCTCCTTGTCGTCATCGTCGGTGATCTTCATCTCCACCGTGAAGAAGGGCTGGCCCTGCTTGCACTGCACGTCGAGACGCTCGGCAGGCGTCAGTTCGTCGTGATCGGCGTTGAGCACGCAGACCGATCCGATCGGCGAGAGCTCGGTCATGCCCCAGCCGTGGCGCACCTTGACGTCGTATTTCGTCTGGAAGGCGTCAATTACCGAACGCGGACAGGCCGATCCGCCGATGAAGACGCGGTCAAGATCGGGGAGCTTGCCGCTCTCTTTTTCGAGATATTGCAGCAGCATGAGCCAGATGGTCGGCACCGCCGCCGTCACCGTGACCTTCTCCTTGGTCAGCAACTCATAGATCGATTTGCCATCCATTCCAGGACCGGGCAAGACAAAACGGGCACCGGACATGGGTGCCGCAAACACCGTGCCCCAGGCATTGGCGTGGAAGAAGGGCACGACCGGCATCATCGAATCGCCCGACGACATGCCGATCACATCGGGAAATACCGACGTCATCGCGTGGATGACATTCGAACGGTGCGAGTAGACCACGCCCTTGGGGTCGCCCGTCGTGCCGGATGTGTAGCACATGCCAGCGGCGGTCCGTTCGTCGAAGCTTTTCCAGTCGAAGTCGTCATCGGCCTCGGCCAGCCATTCCTCGTAACAAATCACATCGGCGAGCGTGGTCGCCGGCATGTGCGCCGCGTCCGTCAGCACGACGATTTTGCGGAGAGAGGGAACCTCGGCCGCGATCTTTTCGATCAGCGGCAGGAAGGTTAGATCGACGAACAG
Organism: Rhizobium sp. LjRoot254; assembly: GCF_964254105.1. NCBI lineage: Bacteria > Pseudomonadati > Pseudomonadota > Alphaproteobacteria > Hyphomicrobiales > Rhizobiaceae > Rhizobium > Rhizobium sp. LjRoot254. Next base: position 2,513,114 of record NZ_CAXUSM020000001.1, read on the forward strand.
CATGCGGTCTTCGGCATCGTTCATGATCCAGATGATCTGCTGGGGAAAAAGCCGGGGATTGAGCGTGTGATAGACGGCGCCGATGCCTGTTATGCCATACCAGGCCTCCAGGTGACGCCAGGTATTCCAGGCCATGGTGGCAATCCGCTCGCCCGAACGGACGCCTTCCATCGTCAGCCGCTTGGCGAACTGAAGCGAACGCTTACGCACCTCGCGATAGTTGGTGCGGTGAATCGGTCCCTCCACCGAACGGGAGACAACTTCGCGATCGCCGTGACAGGTGCCGGCGTGATCGATGATCTTGTGACAGAGCAGCGGCCATTCCTGCATGGTTCCCAGCATGATGTTCCTCCCGTTCATGCCATTGTTCTTAAATGAACCTTAGCGTCGTTCCCGTCGGGCGCAAGCAATGATGATGCTGCGGTTGCGAAGCGAAAGTCTTGACTTTGGTGGGGTTCGAACACATCTGTCGGCGCATGAAAGCCTCAGAAGCCGATATCCTCTTCATTCCCGGCCACCGCAATTCGGGCGACGACCACTGGCAAAGCCGCTGGCAGGCGAAGCTCTCGTCGGCGCGGCGCGTCTCGCAATCCGACTGGGAGAACCCTGTGCGGGACGACTGGGTGGGAACGATTGCCGAGACCATCCAGGCGGCCGAGAGGCCCGTCGTGCTGGTCGCGCATTCGCTCGGCATCGCGGCCGCGATCCAGGCGCTGCCGCTCTGCGGCGACAAGGTCGCGGGCGCTTTCCTCGTTTCGCCGCCAGATATGGCGCGGCCCGGCGCCAAGTCTCACGAACTGAGGAAATTCGGCGCCTATCCGCGCGAGCCGCTCACCTTTCCGTCGCTGCTCGTTGCGAGCCGCAACGATCCGCATGGATCGTATGAACATGCCGGCGATATCGCCAATGCCTGGGGATCGCTGTTGGTGGATGCCGGCGAATCCGGTCACATCAATCCCGAGTCGGGGCACGGTCCGTGGCCCGAAGGCACCATGGTCTTCGCGCAGTTCCTGTCGCGCCTGAAGGCCTGATATCTCGACATAAAAAAGCCGCCCCGAAGGACGGCTTCAATGTCTTGCGGGTATCGAGCCGGTATCAGCTGGCTTCGATCTGTGCGACGGCGACGGGCAAAAGCTCGAGAAGCTTGGCGCGAATGTCGTCCTCGGACTGCGACAAGCCACCGGCCTTGAGATCGCCGGCTACCTTGCGGACCACGTCCTCATCGCCGGCTTCCTCGAAATCGGAGGCGACAACTTCCACCGCATAGGCAGCCGCATCAGCATCCGCCTTGCCGAGCAGTCCGGCGGCCCACAGGCCGAGAAGCCTGTTGCGGCGGGCAATCACCCGGAACTTGGTTTCCTGGTCGTGGGCGTATTTGTTCTCGAACGCCTTTTCGCGATCCTGCATGGTGACCATGTTCATCTCCCTGATCTCTGAGCCTTGAATATAGAGTGGTCGCACATAAATCGAAAGGGGCGCAAAGTGCAATACGAGATTCAGACGACCTCGTCGAACAAGGCTGAAATCAGGAGATCGGCCTGAAGCATGATTGTGAAATGCATGCTTTTCGTTTATGGACGCGTAAAACAAGTCCCGCGGTCGCTCTCGCCTGAGTCTGGCCGCCAACAAAAAAGAGAAGAAGATGAACAACCGCCGCCGCCGGATTTACGAGGGTAAAGGAAAAATCCTTTACGAAGGTCCAGAGCCGGGCACGCTGGTGCAGTTCTTCAAAGATGACACGACCGCATTCAACAAGAAGAAGCATGAAATCATCGATGGCAAGGGCGTCATCAACAACCGGATCTCCGAATTCGTCTTCACGCATCTGAACCGCATCGGCATTCCGACGCATTTTATCCGCCGCCTCAACATGCGCGAGCAGTTGATCCGCGAAGTCGAGATGATCCCGCTCGAAGTGGTGGTGCGCAATGTCGCCGCCGGCGAACTTTCGACCCGCCTCGGCATCGAGGAAGGCCTGGTCCTGCCGCGTTCGATCATCGAATTCTATTTCAAGTCCGATGCGCTCGAAGACCCGATGGTGTCCGAAGAGCATATCACGGCTTTCGGCTGGGCAAGCCCGCAGGAACTTGACGACGTGATGGCGCTCGCCATCCGCATCAACGATTTCCTCACCGGTCTCTTTCTCGGCGTCGGCATCCAGCTGGTCGATTTCAAGATCGAATGCGGCCGGCTCTATGAGGGCGACATGATGCGCATCATCCTGGCCGACGAGATCTCGCCGGATTCCTGCCGCCTGTGGGACATCGAGACCAAGGAACGGCTCGACAAGGACCGTTTCCGCAAGGATCTCGGCGGGTTGCTCGACGCCTATCAGGAAGTCGCGCGCCGTCTCGGCATCATCAATGAGAACGAACCGATCCGCGCCAGCGGCCCGGTCCTTGTAAAGTAATCAAGATTTGAGTTTGAGGGGAAAATGATCAAGGCACGTGTCGTCGTGACGCTGAAGAACGGCGTTCTGGATCCGCAGGGCAAGGCAATCGAGGGCGCGCTCGGCTCGCTCGGTTTTTCGGGCGTCGATCACGTCCGCCAGGGCAAGGTCTTCGATCTCGCCATCGAGCACGACGACAGGGCGAAGGCCGAGAGCGACCTCAAGGCGATGTGCGAGAAACTCCTCGCCAACACGGTGATCGAGAATTATACTATCAACCTCGGGTAGAGGTTGGAGGCTCACGTGGCCAAGGTTACGCAAGAGATATACGAAGAGCTTCTTAAGCTTGAGTCGGAGGTTGCAGGTCTGGCCCTCTCTCTCGAAGAGACTGTTGCGTTCATGCGGGAAACAAATCGCGAGCTTGCGGAGGGCCAAGCGAAGACCGAGGCTTTGAAACGAAAACTGTTTGGTGATCGCTTCAAGCGCATGGATGCTGCCGAATGACTGAGGTAAGTCAGGAACTCCTTCATGAGGTACTTCGGCGGCTTCATCAGCGTAATGACAAATCGGACTTGGCGATCAGAGATTTGCGATCGGAGTGCCATTCGCTGCGGCGAATGGTGACCACGCATCAGAGCGATCTCAACAATTTGTATGAACTGGTTCACAGGATCGAAGATCGTCTCGACCAGATCGAGAAGCGTCTGGAACTCCGAGACTTCCAGGAAATGCCGCAATCGCCGTTCGATCCGCATAACTGACCATGCCCGCCAGCGACACCGAAATCTCCAAGTTCCTGAGCTACGTGCTGCGCCACGCGCCGCAGGAACTCGGCCTTGCGCTCGATGCCGAGGGCTGGACGGATTATTCCGAACTGAGCGGCAAGCTCTGTGAAAAATTCGGCATAGTTGATGCGGATATCCAGCGCGTGATCGCCGAGAATCCCAAGAAGCGTTTCACTCTTGCGGGCGACCGGATTCGTGCCGCGCAGGGGCATTCCGTTGAAGTCGATCTCGGGCTCAAGCCGCGGTCCCCGCCTGATATCCTCTACCATGGCACGTCCGGCAAGGCGTGGCAGGCAATCGGCACCTCGGGATTGAAGCCTATGAACCGAACCCATGTGCATTTATCGCCGGATATCGAAACCGCCCGCACCGTCGCGATCCGCCGCAAGGGGCCGCATGTCCTGTTGAAAGTCGATTCCCGCGCCATGCAGGCCGCAGGTTATGCTTTCTTCGCCGCAGACAATGGCGTATGGCTCACCCACGAAGTTCCTCCGGACTATCTGTCCGCCGTCACGGAGACAAACCAATGAAATCAGCCGTCGTCCAGCTTCCGGGCCTCAATCGCGACCGCGACATGATCGCGGCGCTCACCAAGATTTCCGGCCATGCGCCGGTGACGATCTGGCAGACCGAGACCGAGATTCCGGATGTCGACCTGATCCTCATTCCCGGCGGTTTTTCCTACGGCGATTATCTGCGCTGCGGCGCCATCGCAGCCCGTATGCCGGTGATGCAGGCGATCCGCGACAAGGCGGACAAGGGCGTCAAGGTTCTCGGCGTCTGCAACGGTTTCCAGATCCTCGTCGAGGCTGGCATGTTGCCGGGTGCGCTGATGCGGAATTCCTCCCTGAAATTCGTCTGCCGCGAAGTGAAGCTCGAAGTCGTCAACAACGAAACGGCCTTTACCCGCGCCTATGACAAGGGCCAGATAATTCGCTCCCCGGTCGCCCATCACGACGGCAATTACTTTGCCGACGAGGAGACGCTTGCGAAGCTCGAAGGTGAAGGCCAGGTCGTGTTCCGCTATGCCGCCGGCACCAATCCGAACGGCTCGATCAAGGACATTGCCGGCGTGATCAACGCCGAGGGCAATGTGCTCGGCATGATGCCGCACCCGGAAAACCTGATCGAAGCGGCGCATGGCGGCACCGATGGCCGCGGCATTTTCGCCTCGGCGCTCGAAGTCATGGCTGCTTAAGCTTTGGACGCTAAGAGGAGCGAAACAGCCCGTTGCCGGAGTAGCTCCATGCGCCAGTTCGCCCTTTTCGCCGCCCTATCCATGCTTGCGCTGCTCGCTGCCTGTTCGACGGCCAAGGAACCGGTTTCGGCGCTGAATGTGGGCGCGCTGCCGGTCATGGAACGCGTGGCGCTCGGCGCCAATCGTTGCTGGTTCAAGTCCAAGGATCCGGCTTTCACCGCCTACCGGCTGGCACCGGAGCTGAACTCCTTCACCGGCACGCCGCGCATATTGATCGTCAAGAAGCATTCACCGGAATCGCGGCCGCTTCTTGTCATCCAGGCGCAAGGGCATCCTGCAAAACTCGACGCCTTCGGGCCTCTGATGTCCGATACCGCCATCCATGCCCGCGTCAGCAAGGACGTCAACCGCTGGGCACGGGGCGGCAAGGACTGCTAGCCGACAACGAGTTCAACGCCCATTGTGCATGTAGTATGCGATCGCAGAACGCGCGGCTTCGCGGTCGGCGGCCTCACGCGTGATGCCGATGTCGCGCAATTGATCGTCGGTCAGTTCGATCAGATCGATGCGGGTATGCCGGAGCTCCCTGTGCCTGAGAAAGCCCGCCCAGAGCGCGCTCAGCAATGTGAACCCCGTTGAGACCGGCGGATGCCGGCCTGCAAATCCTGTAGCAATTGTCTCTATTGTCGTCATTGCGGTATCCTTGGGAGGAATATTGTACCTGAATTTCTTATGCCTTGACCTAAAAAAGAATACAATGTAGAGAATTGTCATGGTGACAAGTTGGATTCCTGAGATCGAAAACCGCAAAGGTCCGCTCTATGTGCGCATAGCGGATAGTGCGGAAGCCGATATCAAGGTCGGCAAGCTGGTGGCGGACACCAAGCTGCCGCCCCAGCGTGACCTTGCCTATGACCTCGGGGTGACAATCGGGACAATCACCCGCGCCTACGCGCTACTGCGCGAACGCGGGCTGGTCAACGGAGAGGTAGGTCGCGGCACCTATGTTCAGCCTGGCCTCGCCTCCAACCAGAATTTGAAGGATCCGATCACGGCCAATTTCGGCGGCACGCGCTCCATGTCGCCGCCGCCCGGCAAGCTGCGCTTCGACACCACCGCCGCGGCCGATGTCGGCCAGTCCGCAGCGATCGGGCAGTTGATGATGGAAATCGCCACAAACAATCCCCGCGAGATCGCCAGCTATACCCGCGTCCTCTCGCCGGACTGGCAAGAAGCGGGCCGCCGATGGCTCGCCAAAGGCGATTGGGCACCAGAGGCCTCATCTATCATCCCGCAACTGGGTGTGCACGCCGCGATCACCGCCATCATTGCCGCCGTTTCGGGTCCCGGCGACAGGATTGTCAGCGAACATCTGACCTATTCGCAGGTCGCGCGCAGCGCCATGCTGACCGGCCGCCAGATCGCGCTGGTGGATTCCGACGAGAACGGCATACTGCCCGAGGATTTCGAACGCGTTTGCGTGCGCGAGCATCCCAAGGCGGCGTTCATCATCTCATCCGGGCAGAACCCGACGCTTGCGGTGCTGCCCGAGAGCCGCAGGCGGGAGATCGCCGACATTGCCCGCAGGTACAATGTCTGGCTGATCGAGGATTATATCTATGGCGGCATGATCGACGACGATATTCCGCTCCTGGCGCAGATCGCACCGGATCGCACGTTCCTCGCCAATGGCCTGTCGAAGTCCGTCGCGGCCGGCGTGCGCGGCGCCTGGGTCGCCTGCCCGGTCCACTTCGCGCAGCGGGTTCGCGTCACGCAGAAGCTGGTCACCGGCGGCCTGCCCTTCGTCCTGGCAGAACTTGCGTCGCGGCTTGTGCTTTCGGGCGTGGCCCATGAAATTCGCGGCAAGGTCATCGCGGAAATCCAGGCGCGAGAGGCGATTGCCCGGCGTATCTTCGCGGGCCACGACTTCCGCTCCCATCCGAATATGCCCTTTATCTGGCTCAAACTGCCGGAACCCTGGCTGTCGGGCACGTTCAAGCAAGCAGCCTTTAACGAAGGCGTCCTCATCGACGACGAGGACGAGTTCAAGGCCGGGCGCTCGGACCGGGTCTATCACCGGGTCCGCATCAGCTTCAGCGAGGGCACCAATCGCCCGGCGATCGAAGAGGGTATGTCCACTCTCCGCCGCCTGCTGGATGATGGACCGTCGGCCTATATCGGTGTGAGCTGAGCGGTGTGCGGTGTATCCGCGACGCCCAAGCCCTCCCAACGCTGTTGATTCAACCATTTTCCTGTCGCGCTTGCGAACAGCTTGGGTTATAGGGGGCGCGAAGTCCTCAACCCCTCCCCTTGAGAGCCCGATGACCGTTTCCAACGACCGCCCGATTACGCCAGACCTCATTGCCAGCCACGGCCTGAAGCCGGATGAATATGAGCGCATCCTCTCGCTGATCGGCCGTGAGCCGACTTTCACCGAACTCGGCATATTCTCGGCGATGTGGAACGAGCATTGTTCGTACAAATCCTCGAAGAAATGGCTGAAGACACTGCCGACCAAAGGACCGCGGGTCATCCAGGGACCGGGCGAAAATGCTGGCGTCGTCGATATCGATGACGGCGACTGCGTGGTCTTCAAGATGGAGAGCCACAACCATCCCTCCTATATCGAGCCCTACCAGGGCGCGGCGACCGGCGTTGGCGGCATCCTGCGCGATGTCTTCACCATGGGCGCGCGGCCGGTGGCGGCGATGAACGCGCTGCGTTTCGGCGCGCCTGACCATCCAAAGACCCGGCATCTGGTCGCGGGCGTCGTCGCCGGTGTCGGCGGCTACGGCAATTCCTTCGGCGTGCCGACGGTTGGTGGCGAGGTCGAGTTCGACGCGCGCTATAACGGCAATATCCTGGTCAACGCCTTCGCGGCGGGCCTTGCCAAGTCCGATGCGATCTTCCTCTCCGAAGCCAAGGGCGTCGGCCTGCCTGTCGTCTATCTCGGCGCCAAGACCGGCCGCGACGGCGTCGGCGGTGCGACCATGGCCTCGGCTGAATTTGATGAGTCGATCGAGGAGAAGCGCCCGACCGTGCAGGTCGGCGACCCCTTCACCGAAAAGTGCCTGCTGGAAGCCTGCCTCGAACTGATGAAGACCGGCGCGGTGATCGCGATCCAGGACATGGGGGCGGCCGGCCTCACCTGCTCGGCTGTCGAAATGGGCGCCAAGGGCGATCTCGGCATCGAGCTCGATCTCGACACGGTGCCGGTGCGCGAAGACCAGATGACGGCCTATGAGATGATGCTGTCGGAGAGCCAGGAGCGCATGCTCATGGTGCTCGAACCTTCCAAGGAAGAGGTCGCCAAGGCGATCTTCGTCAAATGGGGGCTGGACTTCGCCATCGTTGGCAAGACGACCGACGATCTCCGCTTCCGCGTCATCCACCAAGGGACGGAAGTCGCCAACCTTCCGATCAAGGATCTCGGCGATCAGGCACCGGAATATGATCGTCCCTGGACGCCGCTGGTCAAGCCGGCGCCGCTGGCTGCCAACGACGTGCCGCAGGCCGATGTCGCCGATGCGCTGATCACGCTGGTCGGCTCGGCCAACAATTCCTCGCGCCGCTGGGTCTACGAGCAATACGACACGCTGATCCAGGGCAATTCGCTGCAGCTTCCGGGTGGAGACGCTGGCGTCGTGCGGGTCGAAGGCCATGAACACAAGGCGCTGGCCTTCTCCTCGGACGTGACGCCACGCTATGTCGAGGCCGATCCGTTCGAGGGTGGCAAGCAGGCGGTCGCCGAATGCTGGCGCAACCTGACCGCCACCGGCGCCCTGCCGCTGGCCGCCACCGATAATCTCAATTTCGGCAACCCCGAGAAGCCCGAGATCATGAGCCAGCTCGTGCATGCCATCAAGGGCATCGGCGAGGCCTGCACTGTGCTCGAATTTCCGATCGTCTCGGGCAATGTGTCGCTCTACAACGAGACCCACGGCAAGGGCATCCTGCCGACCCCAACCATCGGTGGCGTCGGCCTGATCGACAACTGGCTGCGCATGGGCCGTGCCCGCTTTGCCGAGGAAGAGCAGCCAATCCTGCTGATCGGCGCGCCGGCTTCATGGGGTACGCATCTCGCTCAGTCCGTCTATATGCGCGACATCCACGGACGTACCGACGGCCCGCCGCCCTATGTCGATCTGCAGCACGAGAAGCGCGTCGGCGATCTGGTCCGCGAATTGATCCGCGATGGCCTGGCAACGGCTGTGCATGATTGCTCCTCGGGCGGGCTGGCACTGGCGATCGCCGAGATGGCCATGGCATCCGGCATCGGCGCCGATATCAATCAGGTCGAGGGTGCCGACCCTATCCCCGTCTTCTACGGCGAGGACCAGGGCCGCTATGTCCTCACAGTCCGGCGCGACGATCTCGACGAGGTGCAGGAGATCGCGGAGACGCGCGGCATCTTCGCGCCGCTGATCGGCACGACCGGCGGCGTGACCGTCAAGCTCGGCAATGCCCGCCCGACCGCAATTGAACAATTGCAAAAGGCCCATGAATCGTGGTTCCCTGACTTCATGAGCGGCGAACTTCCGCCGACCGAGTAAGGAGACTGCGGATGCCGATGAATCCGGGCGACATCGAAGACATGATCAAGGAAGGCATTCCCGGCGCCAAGGTGACGATCCGCGATCTCGCCGGCGATGGCGATCATTACGCTGCGGAAGTCGTAGCCGAACAATTCCGCGGCAAGAGCCGCGTGCAGCAGCACCAGATGGTCTATCAGGCGCTCAAGGGCAACATGGGCGGCGTGCTGCATGCTCTGGCGCTGCAGACGTCAGCGCCGGATTGAGCGTCTCCGGGTGGAATGCGGCGGCACCCTGACGCCCAGGGCGCTGCATTCGATCTTGCGCGCAAGCCGCGAATTTCTTGCTTTCCACGGATTGGAATCCGGCGACTGAGCGATCATACTCCGCAACCCCTGCCCTGAACAATGGAGTGGTTGCGATGGTCATGCTCACACCTCCCTCGACTGTTGGTGCCGGCCCGGTGGTCAATCTGGGAACCACCGACTCCGTTACCGTCGGCAAGAACGTGGCGCTCGTCTCGACGTCGGGACATGTCATTACTGGAACGGGCTCCGAGCATGCGGCGATCATCGATGGCACCCTCGTGGCCTCCGCGTTTGGCATAACCTTGGGTGACATATTTGATTTCGGCAACTCGGCCACCGTCGGCCAGTCCGGTCGTATTATCGCCCTCGGGGGCTCGGCCGGCGGCATCGCTTGCTACGGCGCAGACGCAACGGTGATCAACCATGGCTACGTCGAAGCCGCGGCCTATGGCATCGCCCTGGCCAGCACGGCCACCGACACGCATTCCACAGTGATCAACACGGGCACGATCATAGCCGGATTCCTCGGGGTTTTTCGGGATGGCGCCAATACGACCGAAACCATTGTATTCAAGAATAGCGGATTGCTGCAGTCCGAAGGCGATGCCTATGGCTTTTTCGACTCAGGGCATACGGGCCGCGATCTGATCACCAACACCGGGCGGATCGTCGGCAATATCAGAACGCTCGGTGGCGACGACTCGTATGACGGCCGCAAGGGCAGCCTGGACGGAGAGATACTTGCCGGCGACGGCAACGACCGTCTCATGGGCGGCAAGGAAGCCAATATATTCTGGGGCGAAGCGGGCCTCGACAAGCTGACTGGCGGCCGGGGTGCCGACCTGCTCACCGGCGGACTGGATGCCGACCAGTTCATCTATGTCTCGACCAGAGACAGCAGCGCAAAGCCGGCCGGGCAGGATACGATCTTCGACTTCACGCAAGCCCAGAACGACAGGATTGTGCTCAAGACCATCGACGCAGACTCGCGAGCGGGCGGTGATCAGAAGTTCGACTTCATCGGCGACGACGCATTTTCCAGCAATGCCGGCGAACTGCGCTTCAAGATCGTCGTCAGCGATACCTTCGTTTACGGCGACACGAATGGCGATCGCAAGGCCGACTTTGCGATAAAGCTGGACTCCACCGTGACCCTGGCGGCGGGCGACTTCATTTTGTAGTGGACGACCGGCACGCACGTCTTATTGTGATCGACGAAGGGCGAAGCCATCGCCCGGGTTCCACGAGACCGGACGGGAAGCGGCATGGCAGGCGTGATGGATACTTTCATCTCGGGCATCGTCAAAAGCGCGATGAGTGAGATACTCAAGAGGACGACCGGAAAATCCACCGCCACGAAGCGCACCAAGCGTAAGACCCGCACGACAGCCAAGCCTTCCACCACCACCTCGAGCCGCAGCCGATCGACGAGGAAGGCCGGCCCCACATCGGGTGCCAGCGGCCGCGTCGCCAAGGCGACAGGCGCGGCCAAGAAGCAGGTGAGCAAGCGCCGCACCGTTGCGGCACGATCCAAGACCCGGCGCTGAAGCCCAAGATTATTTCGCTTTCGGTTCTGGAATTCGTGCCTCGCCTTCACTATACTTGTTGCGAAGCAGCCATCCGGGCCTTGAACCCGCTTGTCCCAAGGAAACAAAAATGAGCGCGATCGAACAATTCATCGACAATGAAGTGAAGACCAACGACGTGGTGCTGTTCATGAAGGGCACCCCGGATTTCCCGCAATGTGGGTTCTCCGGCAAGGTCGTGCAGATTCTCGACTATATCGGCGTGGACTACAAAACCCACAACGTGCTGGCCGACGCCGATCTCCGCCAAGGGATCAAGGACTATTCCAACTGGCCGACCGTTCCGCAGTTCTATGTGAAGGGCGAGTTCATCGGCGGCTGCGATATCGTCACCGAGATGTTCCAGTCCGGCGAACTGCAGCAGGCGCTGTCCGAAAAGGGCATCGCGCTCAAGGGCCAGGCTGCCTGATTATCAGGTTTCAGGTTTTCTGATCTCTCCCGGGCCGGTTTACCGGCCCGAATTTTTTGCATTGATTTCAATATTTCCTCGCCCTTGCGGATCTTTCCGATGCACGACGTGAACCTTGCCGACAATGCGGCGAACCTCAAGCGCAAGGCCAATCTCGGCATGACCGAGTTCGTCGCGATGTGCGGGAGCCTGGCCGCCGTGGCCGCCATGTCGATCGACATCATCCTGCCGGCACTGCCCGCGATCGGCCGCGCCTTTGGCGTGGGCGACGAGAACAGCCGCCAGCTGGTGATCCTGATCTTCGTCCTGACCTTTGCCGTCAGCCAGCTTTTCTACGGCCCGCTCAGCGACAGGTTCGGGCGCAAGCCGCTGATCGCCGCCGGTCTATGCCTCTATATCACCGGCTCTGTCTCGGCGATGTTCGTCACGGACTTCAATTGGCTGCTCGGCATGCGGATGGTTCAGGGCGTCGGCTCGGCGGCGTTGCAGGTCGTGACGCTCGCCGTCATCCGCGATTGCTTCGCCGGGCCTGCCATGGGCCGGGTGCTGACCTTCGTGTTCACCACATTCATGATCATCCCGATCATCGCGCCGACGATCGGCCAGCAGATCGAATTCGTCGCGACTTGGAAGGGCATCTTCGCATTCAATGCCATCGCGGCCGTGGTGATCCTGATCTGGATGAGCACGCGATTGCGCGAAACGCTCGATGTCGGGGATCGCCGCTCGCTGGCATTCGGCAGCCTGATCGACGCACTCGTCGAAATCTGCACCAATCGCGTGACAGCGGGCTATGCGCTGGCCAGCATGCTGACACTGATCGGGCTGTTCTCCTACATCGTCTCCGTCCAGCAGGTCTATGGCGAACTCTACGGGCTCGGCACGCTGTTTCCTTATGCTTTTGGTGGATCCTCCATCGGCGTGGCACTCGCGGCGCTGTTCAGTGCGCGGCTGGTTCGGCTGATGGGCATGCGGCCGGTCGCGCATGGGGCGCTGGCGATCTTCACCGTTTCGGGGCTCTTTCTCTTCCTGCTGGCGCTGGGCGGCAACCCGCCCTTCTGGGTGACCTTCGGCCTGCTTTCGATCTGCATGATGGCCTTCGGGGTGCTGCAGGGCAATATCAGCGCCATTGCGCTCGAGCCGCTCGGCCATATCGCAGGCACTGCCTCCTCGCTGTTCGGCGTGGTGACGACGACCATCGCGACGGTGCTCGCAGGCGTGGTGGGCCAAGCCTATGACGGCACAGTTGTACCGCTTGCCTTTGCTTTCGGCTTCGGCGGTTTGTTCGCGACGCTTGCGGTGCTCTGGACCGAACGCGGGCGCATGTTCAGGAACAGTGCGTCGCCGACCGGTCAAGCTCCGGCATCATCGTTTCATTAATCTTGACTGGACATGTGTCCAATCATTTTGCATACAACCTTTGCCGCGAGATGCCCGCTCCCAACAGGCGCCTGCGCCTCCATCCAATTGATCGAGTTTTCCTATGTCCGGCCCCGCCCGTCCGATTCCACGCGCTGAATTCATCGCGCTGATTGCCGCATTGATGGCGCTCAACGCGCTTGCCATCGACGTGATGCTCCCGGCGCTGCCGGCCATGGGCCACGCGCTGAATGTCGCCCACGAAAACGAGCGGCAATATGTGCTGACGTCTTATCTTGTCGGCTTCGGGCTTGCACAACTGGCGTTCGGCCCGATTTCCGACCGGTTCGGCCGGCGCATGCCGCTGATGGCCGGCATGGCGATCTATGTCATCGCCGCCGCACTCGCTGCCATTGCCCCGAGCTTCTTCACCCTGCTTGCGCTCCGCTTCATCCAGGGCATGGGTGCTGCCTCGACGCGTGTCATCGGCACATCGGCCGTGCGCGACCGGTTCGAAGGCCGCGCTATGGCCGAGGTCATGAGCCTGGTCTTCATGGTTTTCATGGCGGTTCCGGTCATGGCCCCGAGCATCGGCCAGTTGCTGCTTTTCTCCGGCCACTGGCAGATGATCTTCCTGTTCATGGCGGGGCTCGCGACGCTTGTCGCGGTCTGGGCCTATTTCAGGCTTGCGGAATCGCTGCCCGTCGAGCGCCGGCGGCCGCTGCATCCGAAGGTGATCGCCGAGGGCTTCGGCCTGGTGTTTTCCAACCGCAGCGCACTGTTTTACGGCATATCGTCGATCTTCGTGATGGGCGGACTGTTCGGCTTCATCGGCACCGCGCAGCAGATCTATGTCGACATCTATGGACTGGGCGCCTGGTTCCCGATTGCCTTTGCGGGCGTCGCGGGCTTCATGGCCATCTCGTCGTTCCTCAATTCGAGGATCGTCGGCCGCTTCGGCATACGGCGGGTGACGCACGCGGCGCTGATCTGGTTCATCGCGATGAGTGGAATCTGGCTGCTCTTGGCGATCAACGACGCCCTGCCCTTTCCCCTCTTCATGCTGGTCTTCGCACTGACCATGTTCTCCTTCGGCATGGTCGGGTCCAACACGCAGGCGCTGGCGATGGAACCGCTCGGCGAGGTGGCGGGCACAGCCTCCTCGGTGTTCGGCTTCATGCAGACGGTCGGGGGCGCTCTGATCGGCGCGTTCATCGGCTCGCAATATGATGGCACCGTGGTGCCGACAGCGGCGGGGTATTTCCTGCCCGCACTGATCGGCATCGGCTGCGTGCTGATCGCCGAAAAGGGCAAGCTCTTCGGCGTCAGCGCTCAATATCGGAAACCCGAAGCTACACAGTAAAGACCTCGCGGCGCAGTTCGTCCCACATATCTTTGTTGGGCGCGAGGATCAGCCCGCCCGCCGTATGGCGCGGCGCATAGGCCGAGCCATCGATACGGGCGGCATAGGCGCCTGCTTCCTGCGAGATCAGCGTACCCGGCAAATGGTCCCAGGGCATCAGCTTGTTGTACATCAGGAAATGCACATGGCCTGCCGCGAAGGTACGGTATTCGTGGCCGGCGCAACGATAGTTCATCAGGAACCGGACCTTGGCCATGTTGCCGAGCACCGTGGCGCGGTCGCCGCCATAGAGATAGCCGGTCGAGGCCATGCCGAACATCTGGTCGAGCGGTGCGGGCTCGATGACCTTCAGGCGCTTGCGGTTGCCATCCGGCGTCACCTGCCAGGCGCCCGAGCCCTTCTCGGCCAGCACGAAATCATCGCCCATCGGATCGTAGATCAGGCCGGCAATGGTCTCGCCCTTCGAGACAACCGCCGCCATGACCGCGAACAGCGGCAGGCCCGAGGCGAAATTGAAGGTGCCATCGATGGGATCGACGGTCAGCGCCAGGTCGGCATTGGCGAGCATGGGGAGTAAATCGGGATCCTTGGCGACCGATTCCTCGCCCACGAAGAGTGCGCCGGGAAGAATCGCCTCGAATCGCGCCTTGATGAATCGCTCGGCAGCCTCATCGCCCTCCGTCACGAGATCCGAAGCCTCGGTCTTGATCCGAATGTCCGCCTCGCCGAGCTTGCGGAAACGCGGCATGATCTCGGCCGCCGCCGCCTCTCTCATGAGTGCCGCGAGTGCTTCCACGTCAAATTTGATCATTCGGCTTTTCCTTCGGAGGGCCGGGCCATCAGCCCCGCGAAATCGAACAGTTTGGGGTCGAGCAGATGCGAGGGGTTGGTGTGGCCGAGCGCGCGCAGCATGGCATCCTTGCGGCCGGGCATGCGCGCCTCGATATCGGCCAGCATCGCCTTCATCGCATTGCGCTGGAGGCCGTCCTGCGAACCGCAGAGGTCGCAGGGGATGATCGGGAACTGCATGGCGGTGGAGAAGCGCGCCAGATCCTCCTCGGCGCAATAGCCCAGCGGCCTGAGCAGCATCAGGTCGCCTTCATCGTTCAGGAGCTTCGGTGGCATGGCTGCCAGCCGCCCGCCGTGGAAGAAATTCATCAAGAAGGTCTCAAGGATATCCTCGCGGTGATGGCCGAGCACGACGGCATCGCAGCCCTCTTCGCGCGCGATCCGGTAGAGATTGCCGCGCCGCAGCCGTGAACAGAGCGCGCAATAGGTGGCACCCTCCGGCACCTTCTCCTTCACGATCGAATAGGTGTCGCGATATTCGATGCGATGGGTGACGCCGAGTGCCTTGAGATAATCCGGCAGGATATGCTTGGGGAAATTCGGCTGGCCCTGGTCGAGATTGCAGGCAACCAACTCAACCGGCAGCAGGCCGCGCCATTTGAGTTCAAGCAGCAACGCCAGCAAGCCATAGGAGTCCTTGCCACCCGAGAGGCAGACCAGCCAGCGGCGCTGGCCGTTGAGCATGCCGAAATCCTCGAAGGCCTGCCGCGCCTGGCGGATCAGCTTCTTGCGCAGCTTGTTGAAGCCGGTCGATTGCGGCGCATGCCGGAAGAGCGCCTGCATGGTCGCATCGCCCGAGAAGGCGAGGTTCTCGTCCTCAGGCTCGAAATCCGGGTTGGTGGTCAGCATGGAAGTCGCCGCTGGGTTGGTCGTGCCTGAGGCAATAGCGCAATGGTCGCCGGGGTCAAGCTTAGAGTGCCTAATCCCGCTTGCCGATCAGTTCCATATCGAGCACCACCATGTTGGAGTAGACCGGCGTGCCGACATCCATGTTGAACAGCGCGCGCGACATCTTGCCGGTCACATGGAATTTCAGCCCGCCGCCGGATTTGCCCTCGTAGCGGATGCTGAACTTCGTATCACGGGTGAGGCCCTTGGCTGTCAGTCGACCGGTGATGACGGCGGTGTCGTCGCCAGTGCGTTTCACGGCCGTCGAGCGAAACGACACCTTCGGATAGGTCGCCACATCGAAGACGGCCTCGGATTTGATGAATTCCTCGACGCGTGGATCGACGGCCTCGACACTGCCCGGTGACAGGCTGAACTGGACGCTCGAACGGCTCGCATCCTCGCCGCCGAGAACGAACTGGCCGGAGAAACTCTTGAACCGGCCCTCGATCGCCTGGCCGCCCATCTGGGCGACGGAGAAATGGATTACGGAGGATGGCGCCACCTTGTAGCGCCCCTCGAGTGCGCCGAGCGACTCGGCGTGGAGTGAAAACGGTGTGGCGGCAAGCAGGCACAAGAGGATAACGAGACGCAGCATGGGAGCCTCCATTTCCGGCCGCCGTCAGCGACGGCGAGGCCAGATCATCCGGATCAGAATATCATCCTTCGTCTTGAAATGGTGCCGCAATGCGGCAAGCACATGCACGCCGACGAGAAAGATCGCGGCATAGGCGAGGAAACCGTGCAGGCTCGACCAGACCTGCTCGCTGTGCATGGAGATGCCAAGCGGCAGCGAGGGAATGACGAACAGGCCGAAGAAGCGCGTGGCGATCGGCAGCGGCGAGGTCGAGACGATAGACCAGCCAGTGAGCGGCAGGATGACGAGGAGGAGATAGAGCACTGCGTGAGTGCCGCGCGCGAGCGTCTTTTCACCGGCAGGCATCTCGTCGGGCAGTCGCGGCCGGCGCGAGGTGATGGCCCAGAGGGCACGTAGCACGGCGAGACCGAAGATCAGAAACCCGAACGACTTGTGCCATTGATAGAGATAATACTGGTCGAGCAGGTTCTTGACGCCCTGCATGTACCAGCCAAGCCAGAACTGGCCAAGAAAGAGCACGGCCATGATCCAGTGGAACAGGATCGAGACGAGGCCCCAGGATGTATCGGTGTTGCGGATATTCATGCAAGGGCCTCAGGCGATCGCCTGAATGCCCTTCTTATCCACCACCGTCAAAAGCCTCAACGCTGGCCCGCCCGGCTTCTTCACGCCCCGTTCCCAATCCGAGACCAAGCCCTTGCTGACGTTCAAATAGCGAGCGAATACTGGCTGAGACAAATGTTCTCGCTCTCGAATTGCCCGAATTTCCTCAGGCCCCAGCGCCTCAATGGTCGTAAGGCAGGCTTCGTCGAACTCCCGCATCGTCTGCTTATCGATCGCACCACTCTGATGGAATCCTTCCATCATCTCGTGCATGGCGGCCATCGCGTCACTTTTGTATGTCTTGGCCATCGCAATTTACCTCCATCAGACGCCCTGTTTGCACTTCGGTATCCATTTGTTCATTCGAGAATTGAAGCACGAGTTTTGCGGCCTTTCGAAACACCGCCTGCTCCTCGGCATTCAGATTCGCCCTATCACTCTTGGCAAATCCAAATGCGAACACTGCGCGCTCGCCGGAGCGGAAGAAGACGATCGTCCTGTATCCGCCGGATTTTCCAGCGCCAGCCCGTGCCACGCGCTGCTTGATGACGCTTCCACCAAGATCGGCATCAATCAAGCCCCTTTCGGCGCGTGATACCGCTTCGCAAAGCACCGAATCGGCAAGTCTCTCCTTGCGGGCAAACTTTTCGAACCACGCGTTCTTGAAGACCCGCAAATGCCTCTCCATAACCTAGAGGGCATATATATAACACCTGGCGTTACTTTTCAATCGCCCCACAAAAAAGCCGCCCTTGCGAGGCGGCTTTTCCAATCTTGTTTCGGCTGACAGAAATCAGCGCGAATAGAATTCGATGACCAGGTTTGGTTCCATGACGACCGGGTAGGGAACGTCGGCAAGACCAGGCATGCGGTTGAAGGTGGCCTTCATCTTGTGGTGGTCGACTTCGATATAATCCGGAACGTCGCGCTCGGCGAGCGAGGCGGCTTCGAGGACGATCGCAAGCTGCTTGGATTTCTCCTTGACCTCAATCAGGTCGCCAGCCTTGCAGCGATAAGACGGAATGTTGACCCGGACGCCGTTGACCGTGACATGGCCATGGTTGACGAACTGGCGGGCCGCGAAAATCGTCGCCACGAACTTGGAACGGTAGACGACAGCATCGAGACGCGACTCGAGCAGGCCGATCAGGTTCTCGGGCGTGTCACCCTTGCGGCGTTCAGCTTCGTCGAAGGTGGAGCGGAACTGCTTCTCGGAGATGTCGCCGTAGTAGCCCTTGAGCTTCTGCTTGGCGCGCAGCTGCACGCCGAAGTCGGAAAGCTTGCCCTTGCGGCGCTGGCCGTGCTGGCCCGGGCCGTATTCGCGGCGGTTGACCGGCGACTTCGGACGGCCCCAGATGTTCTCGCCCATGCGGCGGTCGATTTTGTACTTAGACGATGCGCGCTTGCTCATCGCATTTCCTTTCTTTTTGTGGCGTGGCCGAAGCCTTTCGCCTTGTTATAAGGAAACACGCCCTCCTCTGAAAAAGCCTTTCGGCCTTTCTGACAGGTGTCTCAGGTTCGCGAGAACCGAAACGCCACGGGACATGCTCTGCTTCTGCGTGACACATGCCAGCAGAAACGCAACACCGGACATCGCTGCCCGGAGTTGAGCGGCTTCTATGGGTTCGTCTCGGGAAAGTCAACTGCAGCCGCTTGAAATCTTGGACTTTGCGCCCCCCGGTCTGTGGCACGAACCCCGTGCCCTCGACAAGGACTCGAAAGAGATCAGCATCAAGCACGCCTGCCTGTTGATGACGCCCGCGATTTCAGGGACAGTCCGCACTCGATCCCGAGTCGCAGGAGGTCCCGATGTCGCTCTTCAAGCAAGACCAGTTCGACAAATTCGCGGGCAAGCAAGCCGGCGTCACTTTCGTCGATCAATGGGGATCGCGCGTCGCGAAAGTCGGAGGCAAGGTCTTCACGCTGTTGCATAGCCCGGGGAATGACGATGCCAATATCGTCTTCAAGGTGCCGGAGGAGTCGTTTGAAATTCTCACTGCGATGGACGGCATCATCCAGGCGCCCTATTTCGCCAAGCGGCAATGGGTGTCCGTCGGGCAAAACGCCGATCTGCCGGAGGGCGATCTCAAGACCTATATGCTGCGGTCCTACAAGATTATCGCTAAGTCGCTGACGAAGAAATTGCGGACGGAACTCGACATCGAGGTCGAGTGATCAGGCCACCGGGTCGTCTCATCACCTTTGCTCGGTGAAAGCCAGACATGTGCCGAAGGTGCTCGATGGCTCAACGACCAGCCTTTCGCCAATCCGCATGCCAGCGATGTCCCTGAGCGCACCGAAGTCGCGGATCGCGATGGTATAGCCCGCGAGATGCGGGCCATCTTGCATGTTGAACGGGGGGTGGCCGAACGCGGCGCGGAAGGCCTCGGCGGACGATAGGACGATGTCGCCCGTTGCCGTTGAGAACACGACGCGGCCGTCGCCTGGATGGGTGCCGTGGGCGCCGGTGACAATCTCGAAATAATCTTTCAACCCCAATGCGCCCTCGCCCGAGACCCAGACCTCGCTGACGGTCTGCGCGCCGTTGCTGTGCTTCTGGTTCTCCGGCTGCTGGTAGAATGAGGCATTGTAGTGCTGGCAAGCAAAAAGACCCAGCCATGGCGCAGCAGGGTTCGAAGTAAAAGCAAGCGAAAATCCGATTGTGACGTCTTCCCCGCTTGCAAGCTTGGCTGGGCGCGAGAACTCGAAGGCTTCATATTGCGGCAAGCCCCGCGCGACCCAGTTTTTCCGATCGGCCCCAGCATTCCTGGAGTCTAGGACAACCATCGAAAAACCCTCATGGCGGCTTAGGTAATCCCGATTGAAGGCGGAGAACGAAAACACACCCGGTCTATGTTCGACAATCGCCTCTGGAACAGTGACGGCGAGAAGCTCTAGATAGTTGCCGTGCAACTGGATGATCGTATTGCCGGTGCCGAAGGGATGCTGTCCCCGCGGCGAAATCTTGAAGCCCATGGCTTCGTAGGTTCGGCGCATCGCACCGAGATCGTGGCCCGCCAGAACGAGATGGTTGATTCCGTTCATCTGTCCCCCCGTCACGCGGTGGTCCATGGGGCCATCGCGTGAACAAGAACGATACCAATTTCACGTGACAAAACGAAGCGTTCTTATTCCGCCGCGTCGCGGGCCTCTTGCTCCGGCGCATCCGGATTTCCCGGCAGCGTCTCCACCCCCAAATCCGGAAACGCCACAATCCGGCCGCCGAGCCGGTCCTGATGGACGACGACCAGCCCTTGTTCCTCGAAATAACCGAGAAGGCGGCGGGCGCGGCGGACCGAGTGGGTGCCATAGCTGCGGGCGATCGCTGCGTCCGGGGGGCATGGCTGGCCGTTGAGCGCGGCGTTGGCGAGCATCAGGAAGACGGCCTTGAGGTCATCCGTTACGGCATGACTCAGGGTAAGGGTCTTGGCCCAGGCGTCCGACGCCATGGTTTCCGCGTCGGCGCCGGAGCGGATGACGGCAAGCCGCCCACGGAAATCGGCAAGCGACAGTTGCGTGCCGACGAGGCGGCGGATGCGGCAGCGGACGAGGAAATCCTGGTAGAGTTCCGCATCCGTGCGGAAGGCATTGGCGCCTTCCATGACATCGGCAAGCGCGGAGGAGACCTGCGCCTCGCGTTCCTCGGGCGTCAGTTCGGCGCGCTTCGGACGGGATTCGGTGGCGACAGGCTCTTCCGAACGCGGCTTCGAGAGTTCAGCGAGGATGTCGGTGGCCGGCCGTGGCGCGGGCTGGATGTAGCGGGCGATCGGGCGGGCGAATTCGGCGGGGTCGGGCGTCAGGATGAAGTCGGCCGCGTCCTCCATCGCCTCGGGCAGCGGCATCAGCTTGGGGCTCGACGAGCGCGCAGAGGTTTCCACCTTGCCGATCTGCACCTTGACGGGCCGCTTCGTCAGCGCCGGGCCGAGCGCCACGAAGGCGCCGCGCGGCAGGTCGCGGAACATTTCCGCCTGGCGACGGTCGAGGCCGAGAAGGTCTGCGGCGCGCGCCATGTCGATATCGAGAAAGGTGCGGCCCATCAGGAAGTTCGAGGCTTCGGCCGCGACGTTCTTGGCGAGCTTCGCCAGCCGCTGGGTGGCGATCACACCGGCAAGACCGCGTTTACGGCCACGGCACATCAGGTTGGTCATGGCCCCGAGCGACAGCTTGCGCACCTCGTCCGTCACCTCGCCGGCGACAGCGGGGGCGAACATCTGCGCTTCGTCGACCACGACGAGGACCGGATACCAGTAATCGCGCTCGGCATCAAAGAGGCCGTTGAGGAAGATCCCGGCAGCCCGCATCTGGTCCTCGACATCGAGGCCTTCGAGCGAGAGCACGCAGGAGACCCGGTGCTGGCGCACCCGCGCGGCAATGCCGAGAAGCTCGGCCTCGCTGCGTTCGCCCTCGATCACCACATGGCCGTAGCGGTCGGCCAGCGTGACGAAATCGCCCTCGGGATCCACGATCACCTGCTGCACCCAGCCGGCGGATTGTTCGAGCAGGCGGCGCAGCAGATGCGATTTTCCCGAGCCGGAATTGCCCTGCACCAGAAGGCGCGTCGCCAGCAATTCCTCCAGATCGAGCTCCGAGCTTTCGCCGCTCGCGCCCGTGCCCATGTCGATGCCTGCCGTCATTCCATTCCTCGTCGCCGCAACGGTCTTTCTAGCAAGGATTCGGGACACGCGTATGAAGAAATGCGGCAACCCACAGGGTTTTGTCAGGCGTGTTCCAGCCAGCCGTGATAGCGGACGATCAGCCCGAACCAGGGGTGACTGATCTCGACGTGGAAACGAAAGCGGCCGTCTTGCACAAACTCGAATGTCCGGCCGCCCGGCGCCATGAACATGGGCATGGGAAGCCCAAGGAAACGCCATCGGCGGACGATATATTCCAGCCGTCCCTCCTTGGTGACAAGCGCCAGTCCCACGGAGACCGGGCCGAAACGTTCGTCGATCAGGTATTCGCTACGCCCGCGACCTTCGCGTTGCCAACTGCGGAAGACACGGCCGGCGAAGTTTCGTTGCCAGAGTTCGCCATCTTCACGCCGTTCGAGAAGGACATGAACCGGGACTTCCGACCCTTCCCCGGGGAAACGATAGAGGGCGCCGACGATGCGGGAGATGAGACTGCGCCCGCGATTGACCTGCGCGGCGCCAGAGAAAGTCCGGCTGGTCTCGACGGTATGAAGATCCTGGATTTGCCCGGGGAGCTGATCCCAGGCCGTGCCCAGAATGCGCCTGTATAGAGGATCGCTCTTTTCCGAGTGTTCACGGATACCGGTGATGATGTTCTTGATGGCAAAACCGCGCTCGAAATCGGCAAGCGACAACGCCTCGGTGGCAGCCCGCGCGCCGGTCTCCGGGCGGTGACCGGTCAGGCATTTGCGAATGATCGCATCGATTGCCATGGCTGGCACCGAAGGCCCCGTGTCGCCTTCCGCGATGAGATGCCATGAGCGGATGACGGCCCCGCCCTCCGTATCGCGGCCCGAGACCTTCACGAACATCCCGCCGCGACGCTCGCCCCATGTCAGGCGATTGGCCACGGAATGAAACAGGCCGGCGAACGCGGAAAGGCCGGGCAGCAATTTCAGCCGCGTGAGCCAGGCCATTGCCATGAGAAGCCCGAGATAGATTTGCGGCGCGGTGCCCGCACCGAACCACGCCGATTTCAGGCCCGGAATGACTTCTGGAAGCAGTTCCAGATCGGGCACGTCAACCAGCACGAACCGGCGGGAGCCAAGCGGTAGATGGCAAGGCGGGCAGATCGTCATGCGCCGTGATTCCGTGAGGCCGTACCCGCTTTCGAGCTGCCCGCCCAGCATCCGTCTTACCGGCTTGCCGGCATAGCTTGCGATCGCGCGGATGACGTTAAGCCCGATGCCCGCGAATGGCGATGGCGCTATGCCACTCTCGACATGCTCGACCGAGGCCATACCACGCGCGAGTTCGCGGACGACCGCCGCGCTCAGCGCCGGCGAAGAACTTGCGGCTGAGAGCACGAAAACCCGGGCCGCCCTCGCCTCCGCGTCGAATACGCGGATATCACGGGCAAAGGCGCTGCCATCCGAGAAATCGAGGTAGTTCACGCCATGTGCGATACACTGCCGGACCAACCGATAGGGATCACTGCCATAGGCCTGGAACGGCCCCGTCGCATCGACGAGGATATCGGGTCTCAGTTCGGCAAGAGCCTTTCCCATGTCGCCGTCGCGATCGAGGGCGTAGGGCATGAGTGTAGCAGCCGCAGCCAGTTCATCGCACAGTGCCTGGGCCTTTCCGAGTGATCGTCCGGCGACGATCACATGCAGTCTGGCTTCATCGACCAGCAACTCCACCAGCCTGCTGCCGAATGTGCCGTAGCCGCCGATGATGAGGATTTCGAGTCGCCCGGTATCGTCCACGCACGCCCTTTCCGAAACTGTCATCCAAATTCAAAAAAGCATGGCAACCGAAGAAATTTTTTGTCTCTTCCAGTGCCGTTTTACCCCGCGTTAAGCATAGACCTGCATTCTACATTAACCATACCGGGTGTTCTCCGCCGTCGTTGCATGATGCTCGACGGATCGGTTCCGGTATCAGTCAGGCAAGTTGTAAAGTCCACGTATTTAGTTCGGAAGTAGCCGTGACCAGTATTCTCACCAACGCCGGTGCGACGTTCACCGTCGACCAATTGCGTTCGATCACCAGTGCGCGCACCGACAGGCAGCAGGAAATCGCCACGGGTCTTCGTGTGCAGACCGCCGCCGACAACAGCGCCTACTGGTCCATCGCCACGATGATGCGCTCGGACAACCGCGCGCTTGCCGCCGCCGAGGACGGATTGGGCATCGGGGCTGCTGCCGTCGATACCGCCTATACCGGCATGACCATGGCGATCGACGTGGTCGAGGAGATCAAGAGGAAGCTGGTCACCGCGCATGAAGCGGGCACCAATTTCCCCAAACTCGACAGCGAAATCACCGAACTGAAGAGCGAGCTCAGGACGATCGCCGAAGGTGCCTCCTTCAACGGCGAGAACTGGCTGGTTCGCAGAACCGCCGCGGATGACGCCGGCCGCCAGATCGTCGGGTCGTTCGGACGCGACTCGCAGGGCAATGTCTCGGTCCAGACAATGGTCTATTCGATGTGGAACGGAAACGGCACCAATCATCTCATCGACGAGGATTCCAATGCCGGCATCCTGACCAATGCGGCCTATGCCACCGATGTTGGAGCCACCACCAATTGGGTGCTGATCAATGGCCGCAACCAGACGCTCCACACCGAGATCAAGCTTGATGCGAGCACTACGCGAGCCCAGGTCAGCGAGATGCTCTCGGTCACCGACCGGATGCTGATCGCAATGACCGATGCATCCGCCGATTTGGGTTCGCTGGTTTCACGCATTGAGATGCAGCAGGGTTTCGTCGCCGAATTGCAGCAGACGTTGGACAAGGGTGTTGGCCGTCTTGTGGACGCCGATATGAATTCGGCAGCCTCGCGGCTACGCGCCGTCGATGTCCAGCAGAGCCTTGCCAACAGTGCGCTTTCGATCGCCAATGCGGCGCCGCGGAACCTGCTGTCACTGTTGGGGTGACCTAAAAGAAGACCCGGCCTCTTTCGAAGCCGGGTTTGAAATTTCATGATGCTTGGACGGCCCTCAGGCAGTCATCGCCTTCTTGAGGTTCTCATCGATCTTGTCAAGGAATCCGGTGGTCGAGAGCCAGGGCTGGTCGGGGCCGATCAGCAGCGCGAGGTCCTTGGTCATGAAGCCGCTTTCGACGGTCGAGACGCAGATCTTCTCCAGCGTGTCGCAGAACTTGGCGAGTTCCGCATTGTCGTCCAGCTTGGCGCGATGCGCGAGGCCACGCGTCCACGCGAAGATCGAGGCGATGGAATTGGTCGACGTTTCCTGGCCCTTCTGATGCTGGCGATAGTGGCGGGTCACCGTGCCGTGGGCGGCTTCGGCTTCGACGGTCTTGCCATCCGGGGTCAGCAGCACCGAGGTCATCAGGCCGAGCGAGCCGAAGCCCTGCGCCACCGTGTCGGACTGGACGTCGCCGTCGTAGTTCTTGCAGGCCCAGATATAGCCGCCGGACCACTTCAGCGCGGACGCGACCATGTCGTCGATCAGGCGGTGTTCATAGGTGATGCCGAGCTTGTCGAAATCGGCCTTGAACTCGCTCTGGTAGATCTCTTCGAAAATATCCTTGAAGCGGCCGTCATAGACTTTGAGGATGGTGTTCTTGGTCGAGAGATAGACCGGCCAGCCGCGCATCTTGCCGTACATCAGCGAGGCGCGGGCGAATTCCTTGATCGATTCATCAAGATTGTACATGCCCATGGCGACGCCGGCACCCGGCGACTTGTACACTTCCTTCTCGATGACCGAACCGTCCTCGCCGACGAACTTCATGGTCAGCGTGCCCTTGCCGGGGAACTTGAAATCGGTCGCCTTGTACTGGTCGCCGAAGGCGTGGCGGCCGACGACGATCGGCTTGGTCCAGCCCGGAACCAGGCGCGGCACGTTCTTGCAGATGATCGGTTCGCGGAAGATCACGCCGCCGAGGATGTTGCGGATCGTGCCATTGGGGCTTTTCCACATTTCCTTGAGGTTGAATTCCTTGACGCGTGCCTCGTCGGGCGTGATCGTCGCGCATTTGATGCCGACGCCGTATTTCTTGATGGCATTGGCCGCATCGACCGTCACCTTGTCGTTGGTGGCGTCGCGGTGCTCGACGGAGAGGTCGTAGTAATCGATGTCAAGATCGAGATAGGGATGGATCAGCTTGTCCTTGATCAGCTGCCAGATGATGCGCGTCATCTCGTCGCCGTCGAGATCGGCGACGGGGTTTGCGACCTTGATCTTGCTCATGGAATTTCCTCTTTCCTTAGGTGGCCGCGGCGTGGGAAGCGCGCCGCAAATAGGCGGATGGCTTGCCTATAACATCGACAAACCGGGACGCAAACGGGATATTCATGGAAGCCATCGAATTGACGGAATTTCCCGGCCGTGTTCCACGTCTTGCATGACAGGGCGGGAATCACCCGGGAAGGAATTTTCCATGAAGAAGGCGCTAGCAATCGCCATCGCACTCGTGATCGCGACACCGGCCTGGGCAGGACCCGACGAGCCGGTGAAGGCGATCATGGATCTCGCCAGCCAGCTCTGGAGCGACAAGCCGCCCGAGGGCAAGGACTATTTCGACAAGGACCACATCGTCCTGTTCTCGAAGGATTTCGTCGCCGCCTATCGCGAGGCCGAGAAATATCCGATCTACGACGAGGGCGGCGGGCCGTTCGGCTATGACGTGATCACTTCGAGCCAGGACGGCTGCCCGCTCAAGGATATGGCCATCGTCGCCGCGCATGAAGCGGCTGGCGTCAGCGACGTGAAGGTCACCTTCAAGCTTATGAGCTGCTACGCCGAGGATCCCGGCAAGGATGCCATTTCCGAAGTCCATTTCGACGTCATCACCGAGGATGGCAAGCCGGTCATTGCGGACATTCACCGCATTACCGACGGCAAGCCGGATTCGCTCGTCAAGGAAATGAAAGAGCTTGCCAAGACCGGCGCCGAGACGCCGGCCGAACCGCCGACCGCAGACGATCCCAACCAGAACCCAGCGCAGCAGCAGGAATCGCAACCGCAATGAAGAGACTTGGCTTTTTCTCGCTGGCACTCTTGATGCCGCTTACCACCTTTGCCGCCTCGATCGAGGAGCCAGTCAACCGCATCATGGATGTCGCCAAGGCCCGTTGGGAGACCAATGAAGGCACGACAACGGGCTATTTCGACAGTCTCGACCGCGACTTCAGCAAGAATTTTGCCGCCGCCTATCGCGAAAATATGAAGTATCCCGCCTATGACGAAGGCGATACGCCGTTCGACTATGATGTGATCACCTCCAGTCAGGACGGCTGCCCGCTCAAGGATCTCATGGTGTCACCTACGGGTGATGCGAACGGCGCAGCGGTCGTCGATGTCCGCTTCAAGCTCATGACCTGTGCGCCCGATGCCGAGAGCCAAGCCAAGGTCAACGAACTGAAGTTCGACATCGTGACAGAAGGCGGCAAGCCGGTGATATCGGACGTCCATCGCCTGAGCGAAGGCAAGTGGGATTCGCTGGTCGCGGAAATGCTTGATAATATCGAGCGCGGTAAAAATCCGTAGTGGGAATTGCCGGATGCGTGCCAGATGTGCCAGTGAGTGCGGAAAATAGTCTCTTTATCTGGAACGACTGATGTCCGGCACCAATTCCGAACGCGAACTGATCACCGGCGGCCCCGTGGTCGTGCTCGTCGAACCGCAACTCGGCGAGAATATCGGCATGGTCGCCCGCGCCATGGCGAATTTCGGCTTGTCCGAGCTTCGGCTCGTGGCGCCGCGCGACGGCTGGCCGAGCGACAAGGCGCGCGCGGCTGCCAGCAAGGCCGATCATGTGATCGACGGCGCGGTAATCTATGAAACGCTCGAAGCAGCGCTGGCCGATCTCAATTTCGTCTATGCCACGACGGCTCGCGTGCGCGACGGCTTCAAGCCGGTGCGGTCGCCGATCGTTGCGGCAGAAACCCTCCGCGCGAAATACGATGCCGGCGAGAAGGTCGGCATTCTGTTCGGCCGGGAAAAATCCGGGCTGTCTAACGAAGATGTGGCGCTCGCCGACGAGGTCGTGACTTTCCCGGTCAATCCCGCCTTCGCCTCGCTCAATATCGCGCAAGCCGTGCTGCTGATGTCCTACGAGTGGATGAAGACGACGATGGCATCGAAGGACGAAACGCCCTTCCAGGCCGTCGACCAGACGCCCGCCACCAAGGACCAGCTCTTCGGTCTATTCGATCATCTCGAAGAGGCGCTCGATGCGCGGGGCTTCTTCCGCCCTGCCGCGAAAAAGCCCAAGATGATCGACAATCTCCGCGCCGTTCTCTCCCGCCGCGCCTTCACCGCGCCCGAGATCAAGGTGATGCGCGGAATTATCTCCTCCCTCGACCGGTTTAGCCGCAAGCATCCGCGCGGCACCGGAAACCCGGATGATTTCGATGACTGACGCGCCCAAGCCCATCCTCGTGTTCGACAGCGGCATCGGCGGGCTGACTGTGCTGCGCGAGCTCAGGGTGCTGATGCCCGAGCGCAATTTCGTCTATGTCGCCGATGATGCCGGCTTTCCGTACGGCAACTGGGCCGAACCGGAACTGCGCATCCGCATCGTCGAGCTTTTCGGCCGGCTGCTGGACGAGTTGAAGCCGGAAATCACGGTGATTGCCTGCAACACGGCATTCACGCTGGTCGGCGCTGATCTTCGTGCCACCTATCCCGGCCATACCTTCGTCGGCACGGTACCAGCGATCAAGCCCGCCGCCGAACGCACCCGCTCTGGGTTGATCTCGGTGCTGGCGACACCCGGAACCGTCAAGCGCGCCTATACCCGCGACCTCATCCAGTCCTTCGCCACCCAGTGTCATGTGCGGCTCGTCGGCTCGGTCGATCTCGCCCGCATGGCGGAAGCCTATATACGTGGCGAGACGATCGCCGATGCCGACGTGATGGCCGAGATATCGCAATGCTTCCACGAGCAGGATGGCGCCAAGACCGATATCGTCGTGCTGGCCTGCACGCATTATCCCTTCATGGCCAATGTCTTCCGCAGGCTGGCGCCCTGGCCGGTCGACTGGATCGACCCCGCCGAAGCCATCGCCCGCCAGGCCCGCCGCCTGGTGCCGCTGGATGAGAGCCTGCAGCCGGAACACCACGCCGATCGTGCTATACTGACCTCGGGCAAGCCGGATTTTTCGACGCGGCGATTGATGCAGGGGTTTGGGTTGAGCGTGTATTGATGCGTACGGCAATATGCCGTATACCTTGGGTGAAGGAGCTTCACCATGACCGCATCAAAATCCTCTGCCCGCCTGGAAGCGCGCATTCCGCAGGACGTTCACGCATTGTTGAAGCGCGCAGCCGAGATCGAAGGCCGCACGCTCACCGATTTCGTCGTATCGGCAGCTAGGACCGCCGCCTTCGAGACCGTGGAAAGAAGCGAAGTCATCCGATTGTCGAGCGAAGCATCCGCAATGATCGCCGGATTGCTGGTCAATCCTCCGCCGGCGAACGATGCGATGAAACGCGCGCTGGAACAACATAAAAAGCTCTTCGGCGATCTATGAAAGACGTCGCGTTCGAGATTGAGATGCTTTCTGGCCATGATCGAACCAGGTTTGATTGTGGTGTCCCCGAACTCAATAACTATCTGAAAATGCGCGCGACGCAGGATATGAAGCGGCGCGTTGCAAGCTGCTTCGTCGCCATCGAGAAACCAAAACACACGATCAGCGGCTTTTACACACTCTCAGCCTGTCACTTGCTGTTGACGGATATAAGTGAGCTGATGAAGAAGGCCTTGCCGCTCTATCCTGAAGTGCCTGCCATTCGCCTTGGCAGGCTCGCTGTCGATCAGACATTTCGTGGAAAAGGCGTCGGCTCCCTCTTGCTGGCGGACGCAATCAGGCGTTCATTGAAGCTGGAGATCGGTGCCGCACTTATATTGGTGGATGCCAAGAACCAGGATGCGGCGAACTTCTATCGGCATTTCGGCTTCGAGGCGCTGCAGGGAAAGCCATTGCAGCTTGCTGCCTCACTGAAATCCTTTGCAAGATTTGCCTGAAATCGACCTTTGGGCAAGAATGATTATCTCGGCAGGAAACGTTAGTGACCCAAGGCGAGTTCAGAATTCTCCACACATCAACACCCGGCGTCACCGCCGTGGTGGCATCGTCGCGGCATTCCTTCGCAAGGCATACACATGAAGAATTCGGCATCGGCGTGATCGAGCATGGCGCGCAGAAGTCGCTCAGCGGTCGTGGCATGGTCGAGGCGGGCGCGGGCAACCTGATCACCGTCAATCCCGGCGAGGTACATGACGGCATTCCGATCGGCGACGAAGGCCGGACATGGTCGATCCTCTATTTCCGGCCCGAACTGGTGGCGGAGGCCGCAGCGGATGTTTTCGCAGAAGACCGGCAAGCTGAGATCACGCACCCTGTTATGGCCGATCCGCTGCTCGCAAGCCGGTTTCGCGGCCTGTTCCGAATCTTGACCTCGATGCCCGATGCAGGGCTCGCGGGAGAATCCGGCCTGCTGGACATCGTCGCACGGGTCATTTGCGAACGCCGTGCCGCCGTGGTCGTCTTTCCGGATATTCGCCACGCTCGAGCGATGATCGACGACGATCCATCGGCCGGCCATACATTGGCTGGACTTGCGCGCGAAGCCGGGTTGAGCCGATTCCAACTGCTTCGCGCCTTCGAGAAAACAACCGGTCTCACCGCACATGCCTACATCGTCCAGCGACGTGTCGATCTCGCCCGCAGGCTGATCGCCGATGGCGTCTCGCTGGCCGAAGCCGCCGCATCGAGCGGCTTCTCCGACCAGAGCCACATGACCCGCGTTTTCGTCAGCAAATACGGCATTTCGCCCGGTAAGTTCGCCGGCGCCCTCAACTGATCCTGCAATTTCCTTCAAGACGCCGCTCCCCGCACCGACGTACCTCAGGCAAAACGAGGTGATCGATGTCGGAAAAAATCAAGGGCTATCTCTATCTTATCGCCGCCATGGCAACTGTGGGCAGCACGGTGATTGCGAGCAAGATCATCGCTGCGGGCATGGCGCCATTCACCGCCACGGCGCTGCGCTTTGCCATGGCACTGCCGGTCTTCATCGCGATCATGTTTCTCACCGGCAAGCGCCTGCCGCGACTGTCGTACCGGGATTGGCTGCTCGTCGTCTTGCAGGCGGTCGCGGGAAGCGTCGGCTATACGACGCTGCTGATCTCGGGGCTCAGCCTGACGTCGGCTGCCAATGCCGGCATCATCATCGGAACCTTGCCGGTGGTTTCGGCGGCGATCGCCATCCTGCTGCTTGGTGAGCGTCCCCGGCCCGGCATCTATCTCGCGATCGCGATTGCCGCCTCTGGCGTTCTAGCCATCGTCCTCCAGCCCGATGAAGGACAGTCGTCCCTGATAGGTAACATCCTGATTTTCGGCGCCGTGCTCTGTGAAGGGCTGTTCATCCTGATCAACAAGCGCCTGCACACACCGGTGGAACCGCTGGCGCTTTCGACCCTGGTGACCGCCTTCGGGCTGATCGCCTGCATCATACCGGCGGCCCTGGAACCACAGTTCAGCTCGCTTGAGGTGGAGCCTGCGCTCTGGGCTATTGCGTATTACGCACTCGTCCCGACCGTCGCGGGATTTCTCTTCTGGTACGCCGGCGCGCGGCGCGTGTCAGGCGCGGAGGCCTCGGTCTTCACGTCAGTGGCTCCGGTATCGGCCGTGCTCATGGCGGGGATCTTTCTCGGTGAGACAATCTCGCTCAACCATGTGCTAGGTACCGGCTGCGTGCTGGTGGCCGTTCTCGGTCTCGGCTTGAGCGAGATCAGGGCGCGCAAGAGGCCGGCGTGAGGCTCAGGCTCGTTTCACCTGCATTCGCACGCCTGTGCGGCTCAGCCTGGATTCCGCAAGGCCAACGCGGCTCTCCTGCCCGTCTTCGATGATCCTATGCATGCGCATGGCAAGCGAGAAGAAGCGCAGGCGGTTCCGGCCCTCATCCTTGGCGATGTATAGCGCGCTGTCGGCGGCCGCCATGAGGTGGTCAAAATCCTGGCCGGCATCGCGTATCGATGCAACGCCGACGCTGATGGTGATGCGGACCGGATTGCCCATGAAGGGAATTTCCATCGCCTCGACACCAGCCCGGATCGACTCGAAAAACTCTCCGGCCTGCCGATCGGTGACATCTGGCACGAAAATGCCGAATTCCTCGCCGCCCAGGCGGCCGAAAACCATGCCGGGTTCCAGCCGCTGCGTGACGAAGGCGCCGAAAGTCTGCAGCACACGATCGCCGCCCATATGGCCGAAGGAATCGTTGATCGACTTGAAGTGGTCGAGGTCGATCACCGCGAGCACGCCCTTTGGCTGCTTGCGCGCCATCAGATCCCGCGTCTCCGAGACGAAGAAGCGGCGCGTGGCAGCCGAAGTCAGGCCATCGATTTCAGCCGCCAGCCGATAGCGCCGTTCGGCGCGTTCCTTGATCAGCATGGTGAAGACGAAGGCGCTCAGCACGGTGAGTGCGAAACCCTCCAGCGCGAAGGCGACCAGCCACGGCGCCTGGATGTGCCCATCCGCTTCCGTCGCCGGGTAGAGCACGCCTGCCACAATCCGTGCGACATAGACGACGCCGTGTGCGCCATAGACCACGACGGTCGCCACAAACGTCGGCAGCCGTTCGGTCTGCCACCCCCGCCACGCCGTATGGACGATCGTGACGCTATAGGTCGCCATGATAGAGGTCAGCACGACGATGCGGTAGGTGATTTCCTCTCGAAAGACCTCCAGGCCCGCATAGCATCCCGTCCAGATGAGGGCGCCCGCGAAGAGCGGCAACAGCTTCGGTCGATCGCCGGAAAAGACGGCGAAGCCCGCCGAGACGAGCGACATCGTCATGATGACGAAACTATTGCCGATGCCAATGGCGAACCAGGCTGGGGCCACCGTGCGGGTGGCCGCGACGGACACCGCCAGCACCCCCATCCACATGGCGGCTGCCCACCAGCGTGTCGCTTTTTCCTTGCGGTCATGGGCCGAGAGCAGCGTAAGCGCCACGGCGACCATCAGAAAAGTGATAGCGGTGCAAATGAAGATTGTCGGGACGCTCAAGACGGCATTCAAGATTGCAACTCCCAGCTATGGGAATTGCTTACGCGAAAAAGTTTAACAAACGGCGAAACGAACCGCCATTCGTCATGTATTTCAGGCAATTGGCATGCCGGAAGGCCGTGCTCAGCCGAGCGCGGCTGCAACCGCTTCGAGTGCCTCATCGGCTTTCGCGCCATCTGGCCCGCCGGCCTGAGCCATGTCCGGCCGGCCGCCGCCGCCCTTGCCGCCAAGCGCCTGGGAGGCGACACGGACAAGATCGACAGCCGAGAAACGGCCCGTCAGGTCGTCGGTAACGGCCACGACGGCGCTTGCCTTGCCATCCTCCGACACGCCGATCAGTGTGACGATGCCGGAACCGGCAGTCTTCTTGCCTTCGTCGGCCAGGCTTTTGAGATCGCGCGGCTCGACGCCGGTGATCACGCGGCCGAGAAATTTTATACCGTTGACGTCGCGCACGCCCTGCTCCGCCGAAGAACCGCCGCCGCCCATGGCGAGCTTCTTCTTGGTCTCAGTGAGTTCGCGCTCGAGCTTGCGGCGCTCGTCCATCAGGCCCTCGACACGGGCGAGCACGTCGTCCGGCTGGACCTTGAGGATCGAAGCGAGCTGCTTGACGCGCTCGTCCTGCGTCGAGAGATATTCGCGTGCCGCCTCGCCGGTCAGCGCCTCGATGCGGCGCACGCCGGCGCCCACGGCGCTGTCGCTGAGAATACGGATCAGCCCGATATCGCCGGTCTCACGGACATGGGTTCCGCCGCAGAGTTCCACGGAGTAAGGCTTGCCGGATTTCGCGCCACGCTTGGCGGTGCCCATCGACACGACGCGCACCTCGTCGCCGTATTTCTCGCCGAACAGCGCCATCGCACCCTCGGCGATCGCGTCATCGACGCTCATCAGCCGCGTCGAAACCGAGGCGTTCTGCACCACGATATCGTTGGCGATCTCCTCGACTTCCTTCAGTTCCTCCGCCGACATCGGCTTGGGATGCGAGACGTCGAAACGTAGCCGCTCCGGTGCAACGAGCGAACCCTTCTGCGCGACATGGGTGCCCAGCACCTCGCGCAGCGCCTCATGGATGAGATGGGTGGCGGAGTGATTGGAGCGAATCCGGCTGCGGCGAGCGTGATCGACCTCGAGCGTCACCGGATCGCCGGCCTTCAGCGTGCGTTCGGTGATCTCGGCCGAATGCACAAAGAGGCCTTCGCCCTTCTTCTGGGTGTCGGTGACGATCGCGCGGCCGCCTTCGAAAACGATGACGCCGGTGTCGCCCATCTGGCCGCCGGACTCGCCGTAGAACGGCGTCTGATTGACGACGACCTGAACCTTGTCGCCGGCATTGGCTTCGGTGATCTGCTTGCCGCCAACGACCAGCGCCTGCACGACGCCTTCGGCGCGCTCCGTCTCGTAGCCGAGGAATTCGGTCGCACCGTGGACGTCCTTCAGCTCGTACCAGACGGTCTCCGTTGCGGCGTCACCGGAACCCGACCAATTGGCGCGTGCCTCGGCTTTCTGCCGCTGCATGGCCTTGGAGAAGCCCTCGGTATCGACGCCGATGCCCTTCTGGCGCAGCGCGTCCTGCGTGAGGTCGAGCGGGAAGCCATACGTGTCGTAGAGCTTGAACGCCGTATCGCCGTCAAGCTCGGCGCCTTCACCCAAGCCCCCAACGGCCTCGTTGAGCAGGCCGAGGCCGCGCTCCAGCGTTCTGCGAAAACGGGTTTCCTCGAGCTTCAAGGTCTCGGTGATCAGGGCCTCGGCGCGGATCAGCTCGGGATAGGCCGCGCCCATCTGCAACACCAGCGCCGGCACGAGCCGGTACATCAAGGGATCGCGGGCGCCGAGCAACTGGGCGTGGCGCATGGCGCGACGCATGATGCGGCGGAGCACATAGCCGCGACCTTCATTGTTCGGCAGAACGCCATCGGCGATCAGGAAGGCGGTCGAGCGGAGATGGTCGGCGATGACGCGGTGGCTCGCGCGGCGATCACCCTGGTCATCGACGCCGGTCGCTTCCATCGAGGCAGCGATCAGCGCACCGAACAGGTCGGTATCGTAATTGTCGTGCTTGCCTTGCAGCAGCGCCGAGACGCGCTCGAGGCCCATGCCGGTATCGATCGACGGACGCGGGAGGTCGATCCGCTCTTCCCTAGTCAGCTGCTCATACTGCATGAAGACGAGGTTCCAAATCTCGATGAAACGATCACCATCTTCATCGGCGGAACCCGGAGGACCGCCCCAGATATGCTCGCCGTGATCGTAGAAGATTTCCGAGCAGGGACCGCAGGGGCCGGTATCGCCCATGGCCCAGAAATTGTCCGATGTCGGGATGCGGATGATGCGACGGTCCGACAGGCCGGCGATCTTCTGCCAGAGCCCGAATGCCTCGTCATCGGTATGGTAGACGGTGACCAGCAGGCGGTTGCGGTCGATACCGTATTCCTTGGTGATCAGGTTCCAGGCGAGTTCGATCGCGCGTTCCTTGAAATAGTCACCGAAGGAGAAATTGCCGAGCATTTCGAAGAAGGTGTGGTGGCGCGCGGTGTAGCCGACATTGTCGAGGTCGTTATGCTTGCCGCCGGCGCGGACGCATTTCTGCGCGGTCGCAGCGGTCTTGTAGGGGCGCTGTTCCAGGCCGGTGAAGACGTTCTTGAACTGCACCATGCCGGCATTGGTGAACATCAGGGTCGGGTCGTTGCGCGGAACGAGCGGCGAAGAAGGAACGACCTCGTGCCCGTTCTTCTTGAAGTAATCCAGGAATGCCGACCGGATTTCGTTCACGCCACTCATAATATGCCTTTCAAACCTTCTAGACGCCGCAACCGGCGCCATTTTGGACACCGGCTTTTATCGCCCGTGCTTGACCATGTCCAGAAAAACAAAACCCGGCGCGCCGGTTTCGGCGGCGGCCGGGTTGGGTTCATTCGATGCGCTGGCACGCACCGGTTTCAACGTCGCTGATCAGGCGTCAGGCGAGTCCACATCGGCCTCTGGCGAGCCGTTCTCCAGGAAGCGGTCGGCGATCAGGCCGGCATTCTGGCGGAGCGCCAGTTCGATCTCGTTGGCGAGATCCGGATTTTCCTTGAGGAAGGTCTTGGCATTCTCACGGCCCTGACCGAGGCGCTGGCTGTTATAGGAGAACCAGGCGCCGGATTTCTCGACAATGCCGGCCTTGACGCCGAGATCGACAAGTTCGCCATTCTTGGAGACGCCCTCGCCATACATGATGTCGAATTCGACCTGCTTGAAGGGAGGTGCAAGCTTGTTCTTGACGACCTTGACGCGGGTCTGGTTGCCGATGACTTCCTCGCGCTCCTTGACCGAGCCGATGCGGCGGATGTCGAGGCGGACGGAGGCATAGAATTTCAGCGCGTTGCCGCCGGTGGTGGTTTCCGGCGAACCGTACATGACGCCGATCTTCATGCGGATCTGGTTGATGAAGATCACCATCGTGTTGGAACGCGAGATCGATGCGGTGAGCTTGCGCAGCGCCTGGCTCATGAGGCGGGCCTGCAGGCCCGGCAGGCTGTCGCCCATCTCGCCTTCGATTTCGGCGCGTGGCGTCAGTGCCGCGACCGAGTCGACGACCAGCACGTCGATCGCGCCTGATCGAACCAGCGTATCGGTGATTTCGAGTGCCTGTTCGCCGGTATCGGGCTGCGAGATCAGCAGGTTTTCGAGATCGACACCCAGCTTGCGGGCATAGACGGGATCGAGCGCATGTTCGGCATCGACGAAGGCGCAGATACCGCCCTTCTTCTGGGCCTCGGCGATGGTCTGCAGGGCAAGCGTGGTCTTGCCCGAGCTTTCAGGACCGTAGATCTCGACGATGCGGCCCTTCGGCAGGCCCCCGACGCCGAGCGCGATATCGAGGCTGAGCGAACCGGTGGAGATGGTTTCGATCTCGATGATGTTCTCGTTCGAGCCGAGGCGCATGATCGATCCCTTGCCGAACGACCGTTCGATCTGGGAGAGCGCCGCGTCCAGTGCCTTGCTTTTGTCCACCGATTTGTTGTCCTCTACCAGTCGCAGCGAATTCTGAGCCATTTGGTCCACCTTTAAGTTATCGGAGCCGACGAAGCAATGTGTCGATGAAGGTTGTGTACCCTATTTGTTCTCTTATTGCAAGTGGGTCTTAAATTATTGAACTTATGGGTCAATCCGATGCGTGTTCTATTTTTGTTTTCGCAATCCCTGCAAGGGTTTATCAACAGGCGCACTTGCTTCTTTTTGCCCCGGGGCGATATGGATGATTCGAGTGGCAGACGGAATTTTTGGCATGACTGACATCCTCGTTCTGGGCGGCGCCCATATCGACCGGCGCGGACGGATTTCCGGCGCGACCGCACCGGGCGCATCCAACCCCGGCATGTGGAAGGAAGAGGCCGGCGGCGGCGCCTTCAACTGCGCGCGCAGCCTCTCCCGCCTCGGCCACCGCGTGACGCTGATCTCGGCGCGCGGCGGCGATTCCGAGGGCGACGCGGTCGCGGCGGCGGCGGAAAGCGCCGGCATCATCGACCGGCCCTTCACCTTTCTCGATCGCCGGACGCCGACCTATACGGCGATCATGGAGCGCGACGGCAATCTGGTCATCGCGCTCGCCGACATGGATCTCTACCGGTTTTTCAGCCCCAAGCGGCTGGCCGCGCGGCAGGTCCGCGACCAGTTCGACGACGCTGCATTCATCCTCACGGATGCCAACCTCCCCGCCGAGACGCTCGCGGCGCTGACCGAGGCTGCGGACGAACGGAACCTGTCGGTCGCGGCGATCGGCATTTCGCCGGCCAAAGTCGTGCGGTTCCAGGATCTGCTCGACCGGCTCGACTATCTCTTCATGAACGAGGCCGAGGCGCGCGCGCTGACGGGAGAGACGCCCAATGACCACCGCGCATGGCCGGCGATCATGCGGGCCACAGGTCTCAAAGGCGGTGCGATCACACGCGGCGGCCGGGAAATCGTCGCCTGGGACGAGGCCTCGCAGGCGTCATTGCTACCGCCACCGCTCGAGGTGATCGGCGATGTGACCGGCGCGGGTGACGGCTTTGCCGCGGGCTTCCTGCATGCGCGGCTGGAAGGTGGTACACTCGGCGACGGCATCGTGCATGGCGCTGCCTCGGCGCGGCTTGCGCTTGCCAGCGAAATGGCCACCGCCGAGGATCTCACGCGCGATCTGCTGATGAGCACCCTTCCCCTTGTGCCATCAGCCGAAATCGTGTTGTAAGCCGCCAACAACGTTTCAGGACCTAAAACCGATGACCGACGCGCACGCCCTCCCCGTTTCCTATTCATCCGAAGTGGCCGCGGCCAAGGCCAACGGCGTGCCGGTCGTGGCGCTTGAATCGACCATCATCACCCACGGCATGCCCTATCCCGGCAATCTCGAAATGGCCCAGAGCGTCGAAGAGATCATTCGTTCGGAAGGCGCTGTCCCCGCGACCATCGCCGTCATCAACGGCAACCTGCATATCGGCCTCGAACCATCGGAACTCGAAGCGCTGGCCCGGACATCCGATGCGATGAAGCTGTCGCGCGCCGATCTCGCCTTCGCCATCTCCGAAGGCCGGACCGGCGCCACGACCGTCGCCGCAACGATGATTGCCGCCGCGCGCGCGGGCATTCATGTGTTTGCCACCGGCGGCATCGGCGGCGTCCACCGCAAGGCGGAAGAGAGTTTCGACATATCGGCCGATCTCGAGGAACTGTCGCGGACGCCGGTGATCGTCGTCTCAGCCGGCGCCAAGGCGATCCTCGACGTGCCGAAGACGCTGGAAGTGCTGGAAACCAAGGGCGTGCCCGTCGTCACCCTCGGCCAGGATGATTTTCCCGCTTTCTGGTCGCGCAGTTCAGGGTTCAAGAGCCCGCTCAGGCTCGACAGCGCCGAACGGATCGCGGCTTTCCAGCATATGCGTGAGTCCCTCGGCATCGCCGGCGGCATGCTGATCGGCAA
Organism: Rhizobium sp. LjRoot254; assembly: GCF_964254105.1. Classification (NCBI taxonomy): domain Bacteria; kingdom Pseudomonadati; phylum Pseudomonadota; class Alphaproteobacteria; order Hyphomicrobiales; family Rhizobiaceae; genus Rhizobium; species Rhizobium sp. LjRoot254. The sequence goes on from NZ_CAXUSM020000001.1 coordinate 2,551,608, forward strand.
TCCGGTGCCGGAGAAGGATGAGATTCCGGCAGGCGAAATGGAAAACTACATCCGCCAGGCACTCACGAATGCCGGAGAAAAGGGTATCGCGGGCAAGGCGGTGACGCCTTTCCTGCTCTCCGACATCTATTACCTGACCGAGGGCCGGAGCCTGACGACCAACATCGCGCTGGTCGAGAACAATGCCAGGCTGGCGGCGAAGATCGCGGTGGCGCTAGCGGCGTGACGGACCTTCAATAAGTCTTCATCGCGATGTGCGGCATTCCGCCGTCGTCGAATACGTCCCCGAAGGCTATGAAGCCAAACTTCTCGTAGAGCGCGGTCTTATCGGTTTGTGCCGTGAGGTAGAAATTCGAGCCTTGCGGCTGCAGTGCCATCGCATAGGCGATCATGGCGCTCGCGACACCACGTCCGCGTGCGGATATCGCAACAACGACACGACCGATCTTGATGTGCTCTTCGTCGCGGATGATGCGCAGCGTACCGCAGATTTCGCCGTCGGCAATTGCGACGACATGGATCGCGGTGAGGTCGTCGGCGTCGAACTCCTCTTCCTCCGGCACCCTCTGCTCGACGATGAAGACAGCGCGACGCAACCTGAAAGCCTCATTGCAGAGCGTACTGAAAACCGGAACCGTCAGGACTGTCAAAGCGGATTCGGGCATGTCAGAACCTCGCAGTCAAACGGCCAGCGACAATCGCTTGGGCCTCAGCTATCCAGCATCTCCCGCACCGTCGTCGCCAGTTGCTTGAGCGAAAACGGCTTCGGCAGGAAGCCGAAATTCGAGCCCTCGGGCAGGTTGCGGGCGAAGGCGTCCTCGGCGAAGCCCGAGACGAAGATGAACTTCAGGTCCGGCCAGCGTTTGCGAATTTCGCCGAGCAGCGTCGGACCATCCATTTCCGGCATGACGACGTCGGAGACGACCACATCGACCTTGCCGTCGAGTTCTTCGAGGATGTCGAGTGCCTCGACGCCGGAGCCGGCCTCGTGGACGGTATAGCCGCGCGTTTCCAGCATGCGCTTGCCGCCGCGCCGCACCGCTTCTTCATCCTCGACGAGCAGAACGACGGCTGAATTGCCGGTGAGGTCGAGATCGGCATCCGCCGCCTTGGTGCTAACGGCCTCGGCGACCGCGACACGTTCGCTCTCCGGCAGCTCGACCGGAATGTGGCGCGGCAGGAAGATGTGGAAGACAGTGCCCTTGCCGATTTCGGATTCCGGAATCACATAGCCGCCGGATTGCTTGATGATGCCGTAGACCATTGACAGTCCGAGCCCGGTGCCCTTGCCCACTTCCTTGGTGGTGAAGAAGGGCTCGAAGATCTTGTCCATGATCTCGGGCGCGATGCCGGTGCCGGTGTCGGAGACATCGACGAGCACGAAATCCTCGGCAGCCAGCCCGCGATGGCCCATACGACCGGCTTCTTCGGCAGTGACATTGCGGGTGCTGATGGTCAGCGTGCCGCCTTCGGGCATGGCGTCGCGGGCATTGACCGAGAGGTTCACCATGACCTGCTCGAACTGCGAGAGGTCGGTTTTGACAGGCCAGAGGTCGCGGCCGTAATCGACCTCCAGCTTCACCTTGGTGCCGGACAGCATGCGCGCCACCAGCATGCGCAAGTCGCCGATCGCATCCGTGAGGTTGATGACGGCCGGACGGAGCGTCTGCTTGCGGGAGAAGGCCAGCAACTGGCGCACCAGCACGGCGGCGCGATTGGCGTTGCGCTTGATCTCCATGAGATCGGCGAAGCTCGAATCCGATTGCCGGGCCTGGAGCAGCAGGTGGTCGGATGAGAGGAGGATGGCGGTCAGCACATTGTTGAAATCGTGCGCGATGCCGCCGGCCAGCGTGCCCACGGCATTCATCTTCTGCGTCTGCGCCATCTGGTTTTCCAGCGCCTTCTGCTGCGTGGTCTCGACGGCATAGACGATCGCCGCCTCTTCGGGCGCCTCGCCCGACTGGTCGATCACGGCATTGACGTAGAAGCGGAAGGCGCGCGCCTCATCGGCGGGGTGGCGGGAATCGACGGGCTCGATATCGACCTTGCGGTCCTTGGCGGCGGCCAAAGCGTCAGCGAGACGGGCGCGGTCGGACTCGTGGACGACGACGCTGAGGTCTACGGTGCCATCGTCATGCGAAACCAGCCCCGAAAACAGTTTCATGAACTGGGTATTGGTGCGCAGGATGCGCCCTTCCCCATCGACCGAGGCAATCGCCATCGGCGTGTTGTTGAAGAAGCGGTTGAAGCGCTGGGCGGCTGAGGAATCGTCGTTCGCGGCCGTCTCGTCGCGCTGGCGCTTGAGCACGATCGTGCGGCTTTCGCCCGGCGCGCCGTCCTTCATGGCCGACACACGGTGCACGATCCGCACCGGCAGGCTCTGGCCGCCGACCTTGCGGAAATCGAGATCGAGCGTTTCGGTGCGGGTCTGGCCGGGCTCGGGTTGGATGGTCTCCATCCGGGTCAGTCCCTCGCCCGCCGCGATATCGCGGATGCCGAGCGAGCCGGGCTGGAACTGGGTGAGATCGATGCCGAGCCATTCGGCGAGCGTCGCGTTGACGTAAAAAATCTCGCCCTTGCGCCCGGCTGAGAAGAAACCGGCCGGCGCGTGGTCGAGATAATCGATCGCGTTCTGAAGCTCGCGGAAGAAACGTTCCTGGTCGTCGCGTTCGGCGGAAATATCGGAGATCTGCCAGAGGAAGATCGGGCCGCCGCCCTCGTCCTCGAGCTTCAGCGGCCGCGCCTTCAGCCGGTACCACCATGCCTGTTGCGGTCCGCCCTCGGGATGGCCGAGCGGATGAGCAAGGCGGAATTCCTCATAACCGGATTTGCCTTCCATCAGCCCGTTGGTCAGGCGGTAGACCGCCTCGGTCGTCTCGCGGTTCTTCGACAGCAGCGTTTCCAGTGTAAGGATGGCGGCAGGATTTTCCGCGCCTGTGAGCCTGGCATAGGCGGCATTCGCATAGATCAGCCGGCCTTTCCGGTCGGTGACGATGGTGCCGTCGGGATGGGTATCGAGAAAGGCGCGCGGTATGCGGTCGGTGCGGTTCTGCGGCATGATCTCGACAAAACCGATGACCGCCGAGACGACGAAGAATATGCCGGCCATCGCCAGCACGCCGAGTATGCCAAGCACGAGTTCGTTTTCCATCTGGTCGCGGAACCAGACGAAGGCGGCGGCCGTCGCCAGCAGCACCAGCGCGAGCAGAACCAGGCGCAGGACCAAACCGGGCCTGTGGGCGTTCTCGACCACAGGCATCTGATAGTCGCCCGCCGGTTTCAGATTTGTCATCGATACCTCAAATACAGCGAGACGAACGGTCCCGCGACTCAATCCTTATCAATTCGGGGGCCGGGCAAAAAGCGGCATCACCATCTATTCACCGCTTTGGCTGGCAAAAAAGGCCATGCAGCAAGCCTCGCACAACTCCGTCCCCGGTTTCGGGCGGCTGGTGGCCCAAAACCGCTTGCCAAGCCCGAAAAAAGCCGTCTATGACCAATAGGACTGGCTGATCCGATAAGGATTCAGTTATGTTGGAGGCAGCCGCTCAAGGCTCATAGAACGTTGCCGGAAAGGATATGACCATGCTCGACGGATTGACCCCCGACCTGGCGCCTCGGCTTGTTCTCGCGATCGGCGGCGTCGGTGTCGCCTTCATCGTGCTGATCTTCGTGCTCCTGTTTCTCAAGCGTCGGAACTCTCCTTTGTTCATCAAAGGCGGAAAGGCGCGCGAGCCGCGTCTGATGATCCTCGATGCCGCCGCGGTCGATCCGAAGCGCCGCCTGGTGCTGATCCGTCGCGACGATGTCGAGCACCTGATCATGATCGGCGGGCCGACCGATATCGTCATCGAGACCGGCATCGCCGACCGTCAGGCGGTCGTAGCAAACAAGGCCGAGCCCGCTGTCCAGGAATTGCCGGTCGCTGCAAAAGCGACTGCCGCAAGTAGCCCGGAATCGGTGAGCGAGCCAAGACTGACGCCAGTCGCCACGCCGGAGCGGAGGCCTGAGCCTGCACCGCAGCCGGTGATGCGCCCGGTTGAGCGTCACGTGCCGGTACAGGCCGAGGCCAGGCCGGTTGTCCCTGAGGCAACGCCTGTTTTTTCCGAGGTAAAGCCGGTTGTTCCGGAAGCCAGGCCTGTCGTCGCGGAAGCGCGGTATGCGCAGCCCGAAATCAAGCTGGCGCCGGTCCAATCCGTGGTGCCGCTTGAGGCTCTGCCCGGCCGGAACCAGCAGCAGACGGAGCGAAATGTGTCGGCCATGGGCTCGATGCTCTACGACGAGGATCGCGAGCCCATGACAGGCATCAAGCCCGGCGCGCAGACGCCGGCTTTTCAGCCGATCGAGCGGCCTGTGATGCAGAAGCAGGAGCCTACTGAGGCATCTTTCGCCAGGCCCTCGCCGATCCTGCGGCCAAGCCAGTCGTTCGGCCAACAGGTCGCCGCCCAGCCCTCGGTCGCGACACCAGTCGAGACGCGTCAGGAGCCGGCGCGCACTATAACGGCGGATGCAGCCGAGAGCGCTCTGGACCAGGCGCGAGCGCGGATGCTCGGCACGCAGCCGGCTGTTACGACTTCGGATCAATCGGCGACGGATGCCGATCAGGCAAAGGCGATCGCCGCCCGATTGGAGGCCGCAAGAAGCGACGCGATGCGCCGCGTGCAATCCGCCCAACCCGCGAGCCAGTACAATGCGCCGCCCTTCGCTCAGCCGTTTGCCCAGACCGTCACGCCTCCCGCCTCGCCGATCGTGGACGATGCTGCAACCGCGGCATCGCGCGATGCCACCCCGAGCGATTTCGAAAAGCTGCTCGAAGCCGAACTGGATGCCAGCGGCATATTCGGCAATACCAGCGCGCCGCCGCTGGTGAAGGCCGAGCCACGCGAAGCCGCAAATCTCACCGGCAATGCGACGGCGCCCGTCGTGCGGTCCACGTCTCCGATCACCGGCGCCACGCCGGATCTTTCCTCGGAGGAAGAGGTCGCGCGCCTTCTCGGCGAAATCGCGGTCAACAGGAAGTCGTAGACGCTTTCTGGCGATTTACTTTGGGCGCCAAGTGCCCTAACCCTTTACCGGGAGAGGGTAATCGCATGACAAAGCACGTATTGGTAGCCGGATCGCTGCATCACGACCTTGTCGTCAATGCCGAGAAATTCCCGATTGCCGACGAATACCTGCCCGGTCATTCGCTCCGTTACATCCCGGGCGGCAAGGGCGGCAACCAGGCTATTGCCTCGGCGCGCAACGGTGTCGTGACGTGGTTCGCGGGCCGCGTCGGCGATGACGAAGCCGGCCGCATCATGGCTGCCAATCTCGAAGCGGCGGGCGTCGATATCTCGATGCTGCAGACGGTCGCCGGCGAGACTTCAGGCGCAAGTGTCGCCATCGTCAATCCCTTTGGTGATTTTGGTGCCATCGTGGTGAGCGGCGCCAACCTGTCCTTTGACGCCAGCGCGGTGACGATCCCGCCGGAAACCGGCTATCTCGTGCTGCAAAACGAATTGCCTGCCGACGCCAATGTCGTGCTTGCGCGCAAGGCGAAGGCTGCGGGTGCGCTTGTCATGCTGAATGACTGCCCCCTGCGACCGGCGCAGGAAGAACTGCTCTATCTCTCGGATATTCTCGTTCTCGGCCAGGCCGAAGGCGAAGCCATGGCCGGCCGTTCTTTCTCCAGTCCCAAAGTGGCCCTCGAAGCCATCATACCATTCGCCGACAAGGTGCCGCGCGTCGCGATCATTCTCAGTGCGGGCGGATTGGTGCATATGGAACGCGGTGGCCGTCCGGAATATCACCCCGCGATGAAGGGAAAGCCTGAATCGATGCATGGGGCGATGGATTTCTTCGTCGGAGCATTGGCGAGCCAGATGGCCTCGGGATCGGAATTCGAGGCTGCGGTTCACTATGGCCAGGCGGCCGCGTCGATCTTCATGTCGACCCCCGTCGAACGCCGCGATCTTATCCGCGCCACGCAAGTTCGCGCGCGGCTCGGCGAAGACGATCGCTGATCATCCGACGACGCGCGGATATTCGATCGCAGGGCAACGGTCCATGATCACCGTCAGGCCCGCTTGCTCGGCCTTTGCCGCGGCCGCATCGTCGCGCACGGTCAACTGGCCCCAGATCACCTTCGGCAGCTTCTTCATCGCCAGAACCTCGTCCACGACAGCGGAAAGCTGGTCGGCGGCGCGGAAAACATCGACCATGTCAACATCCTCCTCGATGTCGGCCAGTGAGGCATAGACCTTCTGGCCCTGGATCTCCTTGCCGGCATGCCCCGGATTGATCGGGATCACACGATAGCCCTTGCCGAGCAAAAAGCGCATGACGCCGTAGCTCGGGCGCGCCGGATTCGGAGACGCACCGATCATGGCAATATTTTTAGTTGTTTTCAAAATGTCGCGGATCAGGTTACGATCATAATTGTCGTGGTCCATGCGTGCCTCTCATGATGGCTGGCGACGAAGGCCGCGGATCGCGGCGAATGACACAAGGAAGTTGGGAGGACGATGCGGGATGTCAAGGTTGCTGGCGATACTGATGACAATGATCGCATTCTCATCCGCCGGTGCCACTTCCCGCTATTCCGCGATGCAACTAACCTGCGGCGAGATCAAATCGATCATCCGAAATGAGGGTGCGGCGATCTTCCGTTATCCCTCGCCGCGCCGGAAAGGGTTCACCCTCTACGATCGCTACGTGCGCAACGAGCAATATTGCAGTTCGCATCAATCGACCGAGAAAGTTTATATTCCCTCGGCCAATGCCGATCAGTGCCTGGTACAGCGCTGCGTGACGCGGTCCTGCATGGGCGGCGCCTGTTACTAGGCGCGCGGCTTCTCACGCTTCCAGGACAATGTGACCTTCGGCGTTGAGCGGGAAGAACGGATTATAGGCCACCTCCCAGAGATGGCCGTCGGGATCGGCGAAATAGCCGGAATAGCCGCCCCAGAACACCTTTTCCGGTTTCTTGACTTCAGTGGCGCCACAGGAAAGCGCGAACTTGAAGACCGCATCGACGCCGCGCTCGCTGGTGACGTTATGGGCAAGCGTTATGCCGGAAAACCCTTTCGGCGTATTCTCGACATGGGCATCGTGGGCGAGCGCCTCGCGCGAGAATAACCCAAGTACGGTGCCTTTCAGTTGGATGAAGGTGACGGAATCCTGGCTGGCCGAGGACTTCTTCCAACCGAGCCTTTCATAGAATTCCGTCGCGCGGGCCACATCCTCGACCCCTAAAGTTACCAATGAGATTCTGGGGTCGAGTGACATATGCAGTCTCCATGTTCTATTTTTGTACGCATGATGTACACGATCCATACCCGACGCTTCAATAACATCAATCGCAAAGATCAAGCGCTTTCATCTGAGAGAACAAAATGGCAACAATGGGGCTCGCCCGTTTATTGAAGCGCGCGCTTCCCGGCGAAAACCGTCGAGGGCCGGCGTGATTGCGCAAAGAGACCGGCTTTTTACGCTTTTCGCTTTGATTTTTGATGCTGACTCAGGTGAAGGTGCGCGGTCTTCTTATGTCCGGCCCCGGCCGGCCCCTCCCGCGGCTGGTCCCGATGCCCTTCGATGTCGTCCTGCTCGTTCTTCTCGGCGCCTGCCTGCATGCCACATGGAATGCGCTGGTCAAGTCGGGGACCGACAAGCAGCTCGATTCGACCATGGTGGCACTTGGCGCGTCGGTCGCATCGATCTGCGCCCTGCCCTTCGTGCCGCTGCCGCATATCGCGGCATGGCCCTATATCCTCGCCTCGGTCTGCATACATTTCACCTATTACCAACTGGTCGGCGCCGCCTACAAGCATGGCGATATCGGGCTGGTCTATCCGCTCATGCGCGGTGCCGCCCCGCTGCTGGTGACATTCTCCACCTGGCTGCTGCTTGGCGAAACGCTGAAGCCGACGATGTATCTCGGCATCTTCACGATCTCCGCCGGCGTGCTGGCGCTCGCGTTCGAAGCGCGAGGCGGCAGCGGCAAGGCGATCGCCGTCGCCCTGATCAACGCAGTCGTCATATCGCTTTATACATTCGTGGATGGCCGCGGCGCACATATCGCCGGTGATCCGATCGCCTACACGCTGTGGATATGCATATTGCCGCCGATCCCGCTCTTCGCCTATGCCTTTGCAACGCGCGGCACGCGACCAGTTCTCGCGCATGTCGGCAAGACCTGGAAGCGCGGACTGTTCGGCGGCGCCGGCTCGGTCGCGTCCTACGGGCTCGCACTTTATGCCATGACCAAGGCACCGATCGCGGCCGTCGCGGCACTTCGCGAGACTTCGATCTTTTTCGCGCTGCTGATCTCGGTCTTCATATTGAAGGAGAAGGCAAGTCCCTGGCGCTATGTGGCGGGAGGCATCATCGCCGCCGGTGCCCTCGTGATGAAACTGGGGTAGCCGCAGGCCGATGATCTGGTTTATGAGATATCCATGACCCCCATCCTCACCGCCGAACAGATCGACCAGTTCCTCACACGCGAATTCCCGCAGATCACGGCGGCTGGACATGTCTATAAATGCGTCGATGTCGCCCCGAGTACGGCGACGCTCCGCTTCTGGCCCACCGAGGCGCATCTCAGGCCGGGCGGCACGGTGTCGGGACCTTCGATCTTCGCGTTTGCGGATGTGGCTGCCTATGTCGCCCTGCTTGCCCATATCGGGCCGGTAGCGCTGGCGCTGACCACCAATCTCAACATCAATTTCCTCAACCGGCCAGAGCCGGTGCCGCTGGATGGCGTCTGCCGCATCCTCAAGCTCGGGCGCTCGCTGGCGGTGATGGAAGTGTCGGTGGAGCGGGTCGATACGCGCCAGATTATCGCGCATGCAACGACCACCTATTCCATTCCGCCGCAGAAATAGCGTGGTAAAATAATACCACATATCCAACCAATTGAAATTGCTAAATAATTTTTCGACGCTTCGGAAATCGTGTTCTTGACGATCCCGGCCACCTGCCCTATAAGCCCCATCAGAAATGCCGCCCTTCGAGGTGGCTTTCTTTTTGGGCGCTCAGGCGACCCAAGCCAAGCAACAAGAAACGCCCCTTTGCCGGCCTGCCGGTTGCGGGGATCAGATGAGAGACAACATCATGTCCACCTTCGTACAGAAGCCGGCGGAAGTTGAGAAGAAATGGATCCTGATCGATGCCGAAGGCCTCGTTGTAGGACGCCTCGCTTCCATTATCGCCAACCGCCTTCGCGGCAAGCATAAGCCGACCTTTACCCCGCATGTCGACGACGGCGACAACGTCATCGTCATCAATGCCGACAAGGTCGTCTTCACCGGCAAGAAATTCACCGACAAGAAGTTCTATTGGCACACCGGCTATCCGGGCGGCATCAAGGAGCGCACGATGCGCCAGACGCTCGAAGGCCGCTTCCCCGAGCGCGTGCTCGAGAAGGCCGTCGAACGCATGGTTCCGCGCGGCCCGCTCGGCCGTCGCCAGATGAAGAACCTCAAGGTCTATTCCGGCGCAACCCATCCGCATGAAGCCCAGCAGCCCGTCGCCTTCGACGTTGCAACGCTCAATGCCAAGAACATCAAGCGAGGCTGATTATGGCTGATCTTTCTTCCCTCAAGGACCTCGGCACGCAGGTTGAAACCTCCGCTCCGGTTCACGTTCGCAAGGTCGACAATTTCGGCCGTTCCTATGCGACCGGCAAGCGCAAGGATGCGGTCGCCCGCGTCTGGGTCAAGGCCGGCTCCGGCAAGATCGTCGTCAACGGCAAGGACTATTCGGCTTACTTCGCCCGTCCGGTGCTGCAGATGATCCTGCGCCAGCCGATGGTTGCCGCTGCCCGTGACAGCCAGTTCGACATCATCGCCACGGTTGCCGGCGGCGGTCTGTCCGGCCAGGCCGGTGCGGTTCGCCACGGCATTTCCAAGGCCATGACCTACTTCGAGCCCGCGCTGCGCGGCGTTCTGAAGAAGGGTGGCTTCCTGACCCGCGACAGCCGCGTGGTCGAGCGCAAGAAGTACGGCCGTGCGAAGGCACGTCGTTCGTTCCAGTTCTCGAAGCGTTAATCGCTTTCCGATTTATCGGATTTGGAAAGGCCGGGGAAACCCGGCCTTTCTGCTTTTGTGGAGCAGCTGACTTTTAATAAGTGTGTCGTCCAAGCTTTGACGGATGAACTGGAAGGCTCTAGCCTGCGATCAGCATCGCAGGACCAGAATCATGCCATCACGCACCACCGACAACGCCTTCACCGCAAAAGCCGTCAAGGGCGCCGCGAGCGATCCGACTTATGCCGGCGCGCTTTCCTTCATGCGACGGAAGTATACCAAAAATCTGTCTGGCGCGGATGCCGTCGTCTGGGGCATTCCCTTCGACGCTGCGGTCTCGAACCGGCCGGGCACCCGTTTCGGGCCACGTGCCATCCGCGAGGCGTCGGCGATTTTCGACAACGATCCGCAATATCCCTTCCATCGCGACCTGTTTGAGGATTTCACCGTCATCGATTATGGCGACTGCCTGTTCGACTATGGCGACCATCCGAAGATCCCCGGTGCGATCGAGAAGGAAGCGGCCAAGATCATCAAGTCCGGCGCCTTCCTGCTCACGCTCGGTGGCGACCACTTCGTGACCTGGCCGGTGCTGAAGGCGCATGCCGCCAAGCATGGTCCACTGGCGCTGGTGCATTTCGACGCGCATCAGGACACATGGTTCGATGACGGCAAGCGTATCGACCATGGCTCCTTCGTGGGACGTGCCGCACGCGACGGCGTGATCGACACCAGCCATTCGATCCAGATCGGCATTCGTACGCACGCCCCGGAGGATTGCGGCATTCGCATGGTCTATGGCCACGAGGTCGAGGATATGACCGCGGCGGCGATCGCCGAGACGATCCTCGGCCATGTCGGCGACCGAGCGTGTTACGTCACCTTCGATATCGATTGCCTGGATCCGGCCTATGCGCCGGGCACCGGCACACCGGTCGCGGGCGGGCCTTCGTCGGCCAAGATGCTCTCGGTGCTGCAGAAGCTCGGGTCTCTCGATATCCGTGGCGGTGACGTGGTCGAGGTATCCCCGCCCTATGATCATGCCAGCATCACCGCAATCGCCGGTGCGACGGTGGCAATGTATCTCCTGGCACTCCGGGGCGAGAAGATCGCGGCCGGCTGAGAAAGAGATTCAGCGCGCTACGAAACGGATTCCGGAATTGAATCCAACGCGCTGAATATTCTGGTCAATTGACTCTCAGCATGCCGGCATCGACGCGCTTCTTCAAATGCCGGTCAAGTTCGTCCTGGTGATCGACGCAGCTGAAATATCGGCCCGCGCAAAGATCGCTCAGCCGCAGAAGATCCTCGAACACAGGCGACGTCGAAAGCCCGGCCGCCTTGATCAGCCGCGCCGAGAGGAAGCCAACATCCTCGGCCTGCTTGAGCATCGTATAGTCGATCGGCGTGCCGAAGCCATGGAGGGTGAAGAAGGTCTTGTAGACGTCCGACCTTGGATCGGAAAACAGATGGCCATCCTTGTCCTTTGCTTCGGCAAAGACCTTGGTGGCTTCTGATTGATGGTCGCCATACTCCGCCAGCACGCTGCCGTTCAGCCCCGGATCTGCCTTCAGCCAGTTTGAGAACGCGCCGAGGTCGCGGCGTGCGACAGCCATGCGGCGCATATATTCGTTGGCATGCGCATTGCTCGCGAAAACCGTCGATAGCTCACTTTCCGGCACGAGCGAGCTATCATATCCTCCATGCGGAAAAAGCGTCTGGATCGACAGGAACAGCGGCCGCTTGTCCTTCGCCCTGTGCTCGGCAATCAGCTTGCGAGCGAAGGCGAAATAGACCTCGTCGCGAATACCATGGGTTTCGATGCCCATTGCCTCGGCGTCATAGATTTCCTGAAAGCCGATGGATTTAAGGAATAACCCCTCCCCGACGAAGTTGAAGTTCATCGGCATAATCGTCACGGTGCGGTAGCCGCAACGCGCCAGCACATCGGGCAACGCTCCCTTGACCCGGCCTTCCATGAGTTGCGTGACGTAAGGCGCCTGCACGCCGAAATCGAAGGTTGAAAGCCCGGTCATGACGGAGAAATTGGTGACCCATGTGCCGCCGCCGAAGGTTTCCACATAAAGCGGATGCACCTTGTCATCGCCCGAGCGGTAGCTCGTCAACAGTTCTTCAGGCGCAGTGATTTCCTTGTAATATGTTGGCACGGTCTGGCTTTCGGACAGCACGAGATAGAAATCTGGCTGCGGGCCTGTCTTGCAGGTGACCGTGTTTTCAAACGGTGTATCGATCTTCACAGTGTCGAGGGGTACGCCGAAATTGAGCTTGTCCAAGGGAAAGCTGACCTGGCCGAGCGAGATGTAGAGGGCCGAGCCGTTATAGCCATCGATAAAGGGCAGATAGTCCTCCTCAAGTGGCCGTTTGGCCGGGTAGAGCAGGACAGCCAGCGCGGTGAAAATCACCGGGAGTGGTGCACGCCAAATCCAGCTTAGCAACAGCGGCTTCTCGACGCGCCAGATCACGCCGAGCAGCACCAGCACGCCCACAAGAACCAGAAGACCGGAGACAAACAACGACAGATAGGCCGAGACCAGGAAATCGAGCACCGAGGAATCGGAGCCCATGAAGATAAAATCATAGGCATGCAAAGCCATGCCCTTCAGCTGGTACTTGATGACCGACGCCACGGCGAGCAGCATGGTCACGGCACCCCCCGCATAGAGCGAGAAGCAAAGCCTGCGCGAAAGAAGGAAGAACAGCGACGACAATGCCAGCGTGATGACGCCCGTATAGAGAAGATAGCGCTGGCGCGTATCAAGATAGCGGACTATCGCGAAGAAGGCCAAGCCAAGGATAATCACCGTTACAGGGTGAAGCGCCACCTTGCGGATCATCTGGATCAGTCTGCCGGCAAGCGTCTTCTGGTCGGCAGGTGCCACTGCTGCGCTTTCCCTTGGTTCGAAGGCGCGATGATGCCGCGTTTTTGTTGCTTATCTGTTAAACGGCAATTATATGCTGGCCGCAGACTGCCCCTGCGCTGTGAAACCTTATGGAATGACGGGAATGACCATGAAACCGAAGATCTTCATCGATGGCGAACACGGCACGACGGGTCTGCAGATCCGCACGCGCATGGCCGGCCGCGCCGATGTCGAGCTTCTGTCGATCCCCGAGGCCGAGCGCCGCAATGCCGCGATGCGCGAGGATTTCCTGAATTCGGCCGACATCGCGATCCTCTGCCTGCCCGACGACGCGTCGAAGGAGGCCGTGGCGATGACCGCCGCCAACAACAATGTGCGGATCATCGACACATCGACCGCCTATCGGGTGCATCCCGACTGGGCTTACGGTTTTGCCGAAATGGACAGGGCGCAGGGCGAGAAGATCCGGGCGGCACGCTACGTTGCAAATCCCGGCTGCTACCCCACCGGCGCCATCGGTCTCGTGCGACCGCTGGTCATGGCTGGCATCCTGTCGGCAGGTCACAAGGTCACCGTCAACGCCGTCTCCGGCTATACCGGCGGCGGCAAGCAGATGATCGCGCAGATCGAGGATGCGAACAATCCGGACCATATCGACGCTCCGCATTTCCTCTATGGCCTGAGCCTGAAGCACAAACACGTACCGGAGATGAAAATCCACGGCATGCTGGACCATGCGCCGATCTTCTCGCCTTCGGTCGGCAAGTTTGCGCAGGGCATGATCGTGCAGGTGCCGCTTTATGTCGACGACCTCAAGGACGGCGCGAACCTTGAAAGCGTGCACAAGGCGCTCGCCGAGCACTATGCCGGCCAGGACGTCGTCGAGGTCGTGCCGCTGGATGTTTCCGCCAAGCTTCCGCGTGTCAACGCGGTCGAACTCGCCGGCAAGGATACGATGAAGCTCTTCGTGTTCGGCGCGCCCGATGGCGAGCAGTTGAACCTGGTTGCACTCCTCGACAATCTCGGCAAGGGTGCCTCTGGCGCCGCGGTCCAGAACATGGACTTGATGCTGTCGGCCTGAGCTGCCGATGGATATCAATGCGGCGGCGGATCTTTGGCATCTCGAGGAGATCGCGCCCGTCGCCGACACACCGGGCAGGCTCGTCTATCGCGCCCGAACGCCTGATGGCAGATCAGTCGTCGCCAAGCTTCTCAAGCCGCGCGGCATGGAAGAGCTGGCGGGCATGGATTATCTTGCCTGGCGGCACGGCCATGGTGCGGTCAGCCTGATCGCCCGGCGGGACAATGCCTGCCTGCTGGAAGATGCCGGCCTCCTGACGCTTGAAGACTTCCGTACAAGCCATGGCGAGGCAGCCGCAACCGAGGTCTTCGCCAAGGTTCTGGCAGAACTGCATGCCCCCTCGCCGCATTCGCCGCCGCCTGGCCTGACACCGCTCGCACGGCATTTTCGTGGCCTCACCGAACGCGCCGCGCCTGCCCATCCGGATCACGCTTGCGATCTAGTCTGGGCGGCGGCGCTTGCTCGCGATCTGCTTGCGAGCCAGAAGCCTGTCATTCCACTTCACGGCGATCTTCATCACGAGAACATCATCTCGAAAGAAGGCACGATCTGGCGCGCGATCGATCCCCATGGATTGATCGGCGATCCGGCCTATGACGCGGCCAATTTCTTCGGAAATCCGCTGGGCCGACCGGACATAACCTGCGACACCGATCGCATCCTTGCGATCGCCTTGGTCACGGCTCAGGTGATCGGGTGCTCGGAAAGCAAGATTCTACAGTACGCGGCTTGCCATGCTGCACTCTCGGCGTCCTGGTCAATCGACGATCCGGTATCGGAAGAAGATGTGAAGGATGCGCAAGATCGCCTCGACTTTCTCAAAGTCGTACGCGACCTGCTTTCCTCAGAAGTGACTTGTTAACTGAAATACAAGTTCGGTTGGTTTTGACGACCCGCAAATCATGCTATAGATCCGCAACCAAACACGGAGCGCCTATGCGTTCACAAGTCGCCAATACCATGTTCGATTTCATCGAAGCGCTGGAAAAGATCACCAGCGAGGAGGAGGCTTTCGTAGAGTTGCGAAAGGTTGCGGACTCCTTCGGGTTCAGCTCCTTTGCAATTTCCGGTATTCCGGAACCTCATGAGCGCATCGATCCGTACGTGCTGCTCAACGGCTGGCCGGAGGAATGGGCCACGCGCTACATGGCCAAGCAGTATTTCACTGTCGACCCGGTGATCCAGCGTACAATCCTCTCCGACAATGCCTTCGTCTGGGAGGATGCGCTCAGGCATATGAACATCGGCAAATCAGGATTGAACTTCATGAACGAAGCGCGAGAGTTCAATTTTATCAATGGCTTCAGCGTGCCAATCCATTCCCTGACGGGCTTTCGCGCCATCGTCACTTTTGCCTCGGACCGGATCGACCTGTCGTCGGAGGCGCGCGGGGCGCTCCACATGATTTCCATCTATGCGCATAACAAGATCAAGGAGCTGAAGACCGGCGGCAAGCAGGTTGTATTTGACAGTGGCAGACACCTCACCTTGCGCGAGCGTGAATGTATTTCCTGGTGTTCCGAAGGCAAAACTGCCTGGGAAATTTCTGCAATCCTTGGTATATCCGAGAGAACAGTTGCACATATCCTTGAGAATGCACAACGTAAGATGAACACCACCAATCGGACACATCTAATTGCAGAATCTTTACGCGCAGGCCTCATTCGCTAGACTGTCAATAGGGTAAATCTACCTATAGCGCGGTCCGGCATTTGGCTGCAACTTCCCCCCAAATTCTAGGGGGTTTGACCAGTGATCAGAATTATTACATCGCAAAATTCCGAAGATTATCCGGACCTGATGGAGAAGGTCTGGCGGTTCCGCCACGCTCAGTTCGTCGAAAGACTCGGCTGGAAAGAACTGACGAGTGAGGACGGGCGTGAAATCGACCGGTTCGACACGGACGACGCGATTCATCTCGTCGTCGAGAAGGGCGACCAGGTCGTCGGCTATACGCGCCTGCTGCGCACGTCGGGGCCGCATCTGCTGTCGGAGATCTATCCGCATATCATGGAAGGCCATGGGTGGCCGCGTGAGCGGACAATCTACGAGTGGACACGCTGCATCTCCGACGAACATGCCGGAAAGTTCGGGGACGTGCAGGCTTCGCATATGCTGATCACCGGCGTGCTGGAATTCTGCCTTGTCTCCGGCATCAGGGGGCTGATCGTCGAGACGCATCCGAAGCTCGTCACATGGATGCTGGAAACCGGCTATGTGGCGGAGACGCTGCACACGCCGCAGGTCATCAACAACGTGCCCGTCGTGCCCGTCTATATCGGCGCGACCATGGCGGCGCTCAGTCGACACCACCAGATGTTCGGCATCCGCCAGAGCGTGCTCTCGATCGACGATGAACTGGTCAATCCGGTGACAGGACGCGGCACGCTCCGCCATCTGCCGGGGCTGGGCATCAGGAAGACCCCGCTTGCCGCTTACGCGCCTGAAGTGGACTTTTCCGCCATGCGGGAATCGTCGGGCAAAAACTCGCATTGAAAACGGGTGGGCACGGCAATAATCATGCCGTGTCAACCGTCTCTGATCGGTGGGCGGATTGCCCGCCGTCACAGGAGTTTCCATGCTTTTCCGCCGCCTTGCATTTTCAGTGCTGGTCCTTGGCGCTGGCGTTCCCGCCTTTGCCGCCGATTTTCCCTTCGAGGGCAGTTGGAAGATCAGCAAGGCCACCGTCGCGCCCTGGGAAGACCCGGCTCATCCGATGGTGACCGACCATGCGGAACGCTATCTCGGCAAGGTCGTCGAGATCACGCCGGATGCGCTGAAGGGTCCGGACCTTCTCGGTTGCGGCAAGACCGAGATCACGATCGAGCCCCTGCCCTATGCCGGCCTGTTCGAGGGCGGCCTTGCCGCTGACCCCAAGGATCCGGGCGGCAAGTATGATGAGGCAAAGGCGATAAGACTCGCGCTCGAACTCGGCTTCACCGCCGAGCCGGTGCCCACCCTGTTCCAGGGTTGCTCGGAGATCAGTCTCCACAAGCGCGACGACAAGACCCTGCTGTTCGGCATGAACAACCGGATTTTCACGCTCGAAAAGCAGTGATCAGCTTCTGACTGCCACATCGGTCGGCCGCGCGTATTCGCCGTGAAAACCGCGCCAGTGTGCGACGCCGAATCCGAGCACGATCAGCGCCAGGCCCTGATGGGTCAGCGCCGCATCGATCGGCACGGCCATGAGAAGCGTGACGATGCCGACGGCGGCCTGGAGACAGACGAGCAGGAAGAACACCACGCCGCGATTGGCGTGCGGCGTGCCGGGGTGCCGGGCAAGAAGCGTGATCATCTGGATCAGGGCCAGCGTCAGCAGCAGATAGGCGTTCATCCGGTGCAGCCATTGCACCGCCTTGGCATTCTCGAAGGCGTTGAGCCAGACGGGCTGCATCACGGCCAGTCCATCCGGCACGATGGCGCCATCCATCAGAGGCCAGGTATTGTAGGCAAGGCCTGCATCAATACCCGCGACCAGCGCGCCGAGATAGATCTGCAGCAGGATGAAGAAGACGATCACACCGGCAAGCAGGCTGGCACCCGTGCCCGCCAGAACACGGCCGGAATGGGCGGAAAGCGCGCGCCACACCCAGGTGACAGTGGCAAAGATCAGACAGGCGACAGTCAGGTGAACCGCCAGCCGGTACTGGCTGACATCGACGCGCCTGGAGAGGCCCGAGGCGACCATCCACCAGCCGATCGCGCCCTGCATGCCGCCGAGCGCCAGGATGCCTACCAGCGGCCAGCGCAAGCGCCTTTCCAGCCGGCCCGTCAACCAGAAGAAGGCGAGCGGCACGGCGAATATGATGCCGATCGAGCGCGCAATCAGCCGGTGCGCCCATTCCCACCAGAAGATGCGCTTGAATGCCTCGACCGTCATGCCCTTGTTGATCTGGCTGTATTCCGGAATACGCTGGTAGAGTGTGAACTCCTCTTGCCATTCCTCGGCGTTGAGTGGTGGAATAACGCCGTGGATCGGCTTCCACTCGGTGATAGACAGCCCCGAATCGGTCAGCCGCGTCGCACCGCCGACCAGCACCAGCGCGAAGATCGCCAGGAGGACAATGAAGAGCCAGACGCGTATGGCGCGACGATTGCGCTCGATCCGGTCAATCTCCTTGAAAATCCGGGTTTCGAGGTTTATTGCGCTGTCAGCCATGGCGGGATCCTTTCGCCCAATGCTCTGCATGAGGCCGCTCCGGCTGGCAAGATGAAAACCAGGGATGTGAGACAAAATGCCCGATACGCTGCGCAAGATCATCGGTACGATCCTGATGGTCGTCCTGGTCCTCGTCTATGCGCTCCTGGCGGTCACCATCGCATCGGCCACACTCGGCACCTCCCCGTGGTACGTTCATCTGCTCTATTTCTTCTTCACCGGCTTTCTCTGGATCCTTCCCGCCATGGGCATCATCAAATGGATGCACCGGCCCAAGGCAAAGTAAGAGATTGTTAACCAGGCTTTTCCAAATAAGCATAGCGAGCGGGCGGGTTTAAGTTTTCTTCCGCTTCTTTCCGGCTAAGTTCCCCGCCGGATACATGGTCGGCCGTCAGGTCAGGTTCGGGTATTTCCCCGGGGAGCAGACGCCGTGCAGGCAGCGCAGATAAAATTTCAATCCATGGACTTGCCAGATGATCGCCCGGCATATGATCTATCTATCGTGAGCGCGGATTCCCTTTTCATGGCCGGCATGATTTCTGTATCGATCCACGACCGGATGGAGCCGCTGGAAGCGGAGTGGCGCGCGCTTGAAGCGCTCAATATCAATTCGCTGCATCATGGCTACGATTGGTGCCGCGCCTGGATCGCCCAGTACAAGCGCCCGCTGATCATCGTCGAAGGCCGGATGCAGGGTGAACTCGCCTTTATCCTGCCGCTCGAAGTGGTGCGCGGCCGCATGTTTACCAGCGCCCAGTTCATTGGTGCGGAACATTCCAATCTCAATACCGGATTGCTGACGCAGCGCTTCATCGATGCCGCGACGTCGGAGCTGATGACGACAATTGGTGCCTCGATCCGCGGCGCCGTCGGCAATGTCGATTTCGTCCTGCTCACCAATATTCCCGAACAATGGCGCGGCGTCGCGATGCCGTTTGCCATGCTGCCCTCGGTCGAGAACCAGAACCACGCCTTCGCGCTTACCATGCAGGCCGATTTTGTCGGCACGCTGGCGCAACTCAGCGCGAAGCGCCGCCGCAAGAAGTTCAGCTCCAGTCATCGCAAGCTGGAGGGCATGGGTGGCTATGAGCATGTGATCGCAGAGACGTCGGCGGAGAAGAACCGCTTTCTCGATCTCTTCTTCGAGCAGAAGGGCGCGCGTCTTGTCGAGCTCGACCTGCCCAATGTCTTCGCCTGCCCGCGCACCCGCGAATTCCTGCACCAGGCCGCGCAGCTGCCGCAAACGGAGGAGCGCTTTGCACTCCGCCTGCATGCGCTTCGCATGACCGGCGGCGAGCACGAAGGTGAAATTCCGGCGATTGCCGGCCTGTCGCGCAAGGGCGACCACCTGATCGTGCAGTTCTGCACTATCGGCAGCGGACCACTGACGCAGGCAGCTCCCGGCGAACTGCTTTTTCACCTGATGGTCGAGCAATACAATACCAAGCGTTTGGGATTGTTCGATTTCGGCATCGGCGACATGGCGTTCAAGCGCTCCTGGACCAATGTCGAAACGGTGCAGGTCAACGTGACCATTCCCGTCACACCGCTCGGCCGCCTCGCCGCGCTCAAGGAAGAGACAACGACGCGTCTCAAGGCGATGATCAAGCAGAATCCGGCCGTCTATGCCTTCCTGCAGCGCATCCGCGCTAAGGTGCACAACGCGCCGCACGACAAGGCCGGGCAGCAGGAAGCCGACGAGGATTGAGAATCAAGCCGCCTCGCGCCCGGATTTCGGAGACGGCGGATTGTTCTGGCCGAAGAGCAGCACCACATCCTCGTAGCCCGCTTCGATGAAGCTTCCCGCGGCGGCTTCGATTTCCTCGGCGTTCGCGTCCGTGGTCGAGAGGATGATCTCGGCCTGGCCGTTACGGGCAAGGCGCTTCACGCCTTCGACGTTCGCGGGACCGCATTCCACGATCACTAGGTCATAGGCGTTGGCGAGCGCATCGACGATCATGGCGAGCCGTTCGGCGCCGCGCATGGCGCGCTTGGCATTGGCATTGCCGTGCGGCAGGATATGGGCGTCGGACAGGCGGTCGCCGTGGATTGTGTCAGCGAAGGCCGCCTCGCCGCAGAGCAGGTCGGTGATACCGGGCTGGCGGATGTTCTCGGCCATCAACCGCGTCGGCAGTGCCGAACCGGTCATGTCGATGAGAATTGTCTTCCGGCCCATTTCGGCAACCGTGCGCGCGAGAATGACGGTGGACGTCGAACCATCGTCGCCGGACAGGGACACGGAGACCGCGATATTCACATCCGTCTCCACGAGATGGCGCGCCACTGCGTTGACGGAGAATTCTCCATCGATGAAGTCCTCTGCTGCCTGTTCCATGCTTTTCTCCAGCGCTGGTGCATCGGGTTCAAGCGAAAGCAGGCTCGCAACGGCGGGCTTTGCAGCCGTCGAAGTGGATTCGTCTGTGTATTCATCCTCGTCCGCCGGATCGGATTCGACGGCAGAAGCGGTGGCGACGGCGGGCTCTTCGATCATCCGGCGCGGCTGGGCGACCGGCGCGGGCTCTTGGTCATATTCCGGACCGGAATAGCGTATGGCGCGGCCGGAGAAGAGTTCGGCCAGCATGACGAAGATCGAGCTCAGGATGAAGCCCGCGAGCGCCGCCACGATGGTGATCGGCAGGACCTTGGGGAAATAGGGCTCCGACGGCATCGAGGCATTGGAAATGACGCGCGCATCGGCCGGCGTTGCGTTCATATCCTGCCGCGAGACCGCTTCGCGATAGCGCGCGAGATAGGTTTCGAGCAACTGGCGCTGTGCAGTGGCCTCGCGCTCAAGTGCCTTGAGGCCAACCTGCCGCTCCTCGGATTCGGCGTTATCCGCCTTTAGCGTGTTGAGTTGCTGGATCAACTGCCGTTCGCGGGTTCGCGAAATGCCGGCCTCGTTGACCAGGCTCGACAGGATCTTCTGTGTTTCCGTGCGGATCTGCCGGCGGATACCGTCGAGCTGCGAGCGAAGGCCCTGCAATTTCGGATGTCCATCGAGCAGCGACGTGGAGAGATCGGCGATCTGGCCCTCGATGCCCGACTGCGTTTCCTTGAGCCGCTGGATCATCGGCGAGCTCACGACATCGGTCAGCGTATCGACATTGCGGCCGGATTTCAGCGTCGCGCGCACGCTCTCCGCCCTCGCCTCGGCATTGGCCCGCTCACCGCGGACGCGCGCCAGTTCGACCGAGATGTCATTGAGCTGGGTCTCGGCGAATGTGTTCAACTCGCCTGTCTTGTAGATATCGGCGGACGACCGGTATGCCGCAACCTTCTCCTCGGCCTCCCGCACCTTCTCGCGCAGATTGGCGATTTCGGGCTCGAGCCACTTGGCGGTCTCGGATGTCGTGTCGAGCTTGGCGCCCGATTGCAGCGACAGATAGACCTTCGCCATCTCGGTCGGCACCTGGGCCGCGAGCTTCGGATCCTTCGACGAGAACTGAATGGCGATGACGCGCGATTTCTCGATCTGGTAGACCTGCAGCTTGCTGGTGAATTCCTTGAGAATACGCTCCTCGGGCGGCACGTCGAGCGGGTTCTTCGCGAGCCGTGTGAGGATGAGAAGCCTGGTCAGCAGGTCGGGATTGGCGGCCGGATCGAATTCGGCGCGATCACCGAGATTGAGTGTCTTGGCCACCTGCTTGATCAGGTCGGATGATTGCAGCAGCGCGACCTGGGAAGCGACGCCCGCCTCATCGAGAATGGGTTCGGGCGCGATCTGCTGGTTCTGCTGGGCGGACATCAGGCCGGGATTGCGGGTTTCGATCAGGATCTGCGTCTCGGCCTGATAGCGCGGGGCGACCATGCTCGATATGCCGAAGGCGGCGCCGCCGATGACCACGGTCGAGAGCAGAACGAGCATCCTCCGGCGCCAGATCGCACCGACGAGGCCGCCCAGATCGATATCCGCATCCTGATCGCTATACCTATCACCCGACGACATGCCGCAATACTCCACACCTTGCTGGAGCGAAATCTAAAGAAACAAGGTAAGCGAAGCGTTAATGCACACGGTCGTCTTACGCGGGATACTTCCCGGCAAAAAAGAAACATGTCGAAGCAAGGGTTTTACCGGCTGTTAACCTTAATCGAACGATAACAGGGGAATGAAACCGGCCCCACGCGGATATTCCATTCGTTAAGCGCCGGAACCCGAGATCAATCTCCGGCCGCAATTCTCAATGTGACCAGCCGGAAAACGCGGAGAATGACGCGAATGGTAACCGTCGGTAAACGGCAGCGCCTTTCGATCGCCCTGTTTCTGGCAGCGTCCGCCCTGCTCGCTTCGTGCTCGTCATACCGGCCGGCGCCGAAGGCGTTCCATGAAGCGACGATCCAGCCCTATCGCGTCGATAGCGGCGACCGGCTGCGCGTCACCGTCTTCGACCAGAAGGACCTGACCAATACATATTCCGTCGATCAGGCAGGCTATGTCGCCTTCCCGCTGATCGGCTCGGTGGCAGCCCGCGGCCGCACGATTCAGGAACTCGAAGGCCAGATCGCAACGCAATTGCAGAAGGGATTCCTGCGCAATCCCGATGTTTCCATCGAGGTCGACCGCTACCGCTCGATCTTCGTGATGGGCGAAGTGGGACAACCCGGCCAATATACCTATGTGCCTGGTATGACCGTGCAGAACGCGATTGCGCTTGCCGGCGGCTATACGCCGCGCGCCCTTCAAGCCAATGCCGACGTGACCCGCAAGATCAACGGCGAGATTCTGACCGGACGTGTGCTGATTTCGAACCCGGTCCTTGCAGGCGACACGATTTACGTCCGCGAACGCCTGTTTTAAGGACTAATGATGACGGATGACCCGCCATTACGAATCCTTCATTGCTTCAGATCTCCCGTCGGCGGCATCTTTCGCCATGTCCGGGATCTTGCAATGGAGCAGAGCCGCGCCGGCCATGCAGTCGGTATCCTCTGCGATTCCTCGACGGGTGGGGAACACGAGGAACGCCTCTTCCAGACCATCATGCCATACCTCTCGCTGGGTCTCACGCGCATGGCGATCGATCGCTCGATCACGCCGCGCGACATCCCGGCATTCTGGAGAAGCTACAAGGAAATCAGAAGTTTGCAGCCGGATGTCCTGCACGGTCACGGCGCCAAGGGTGGCGCTATGGCACGTCTCGCCGGCTCGTTGCTGCGGGTGAACAGGTATCGCGTATCCCGCCTTTATACGCCGCATGGCGGCAGTCTGCATTTCAGCCGCGGGAGTTGGAGCGGCCGGGGCGTATTTGCGCTCGAACGCCTGCAGGAATGGTTTACGGACGGCCTGATCTTCGTCTGCGATTTCGAGCGCCGCACCTATGAAGAGAAGGTCGGACGCCTCTTCCGGCGTCATGAAGTCGTCTATAACGGCGTCGGCGAGGCCGATTTCGAGATCGTCCCGGAAAGCCCCGATGCGGTCAACTTCCTCTATGTCGGCATGCTGCGCGATCTCAAGGGGCCTGATATCTTCGTCGATGCCTTTGCCAAGACCGAGCGCCTGCTCAAGCGCCCGCTGTCGGCAATGATGATCGGCGACGGGCCGCAGAAACAGAAATATCTCGACATGATGACCTCGCGCGGTCTCGGACGCCGCATCACCATGCTGCCGGCGATGAACATCCGCGAGGCCTTCGCCAGCTCGCAGAATGTCGTGGTGCCATCGCGTGCCGAATCCATGCCCTATATCGTGCTCGAGGCCCTGGCGGCCGGCCGCACCGTTCTCGCCTCGGATGTCGGCGGCATTTCGGAAGTGCTCGGCAAGGGCAGCGACGCCCTCATCCCCCCCGGAGACAGCGATGCACTCGCCAAGGCCATGGCGGAAAGCATCACCGTGCCGGGCTGGAAAGAATCTCATCTGCCCGACCGCGAGAAATTCCACGCCATCTTCAGTTCCAAGACCATGGCTTCGCGAATTACCGCGCTTTATCAGGAACTGGCCGGGCGTTGAGCGACGTGCCGGAACCGCGATACGACAAGTTTGCCGGAGACCGGCGAGGCCTTATGCCGCCGCCTTCATTTCCACATGCCAAACATTGCCGTCTTCGTGGTTGACCTCGATATCCATTGCCGCGCCGAGGCGTGCATGTATCTCGTTCAGCATCGTTACGAAACCGATCATCATCTTGTCGCCGCCCACAACTCGAGCAGCGAAGGTGCGAAATAGCGCTTCCGCTGGTCTGTTCCCTACAGCCTTCTCTCGTGCCTTTTCCCACTTCGCAACGGATTGTTCGTTCGACTGAATGATATTTGCGACATCTGCCTGGGAAAGCTCGCAATATTTGCGTAGAAATTTGAATTCCGCCCCGGTCAAAGGCGACTTCTTCATCAGAAGCTCCTCGGCGATTGCCTTATGCAGCCCTTCGACATCGTCGATATAGACAAGCTCGCCATACTCCTCATCATGCTCAGTCTTGAAACCGCCAACAAGCCAAACATTATCGAGGCCAGATTCCTTGTAGTGATACTTTTCCATTTCCATCCTCTATCTGTATGCGGTCACCACCACTGCTCGCGTTTCTCTTCGAAGCGCCACGACCACCGTAAGGCTCTTGCCCGCTGCATGACGAAAGAACTCGGCCTTCCAATCACCTCTCAGGGTTTCATATGGGTCATCCTGCACCATTCCGAGCCGTATGCATTGCCTGATTTCAAGCAGATCAATGTTCCGCTCCGGATGGCCCAGGCGAGCATGTTCCGACAATGCCAACCGGCCCTTCTCCATGAGATCGACCACCTCCGACTTAAATTGCTTACGGCTCAGAGGCATTCGGCTCACCTATCAGTAGACTATATATCGTATAGGTTATTTGCCCAGACGCAACATGAAAATCGGGACGGGAAGTGATTTCAGGATCCACCAACTCGGCAGTGCCAGCCGGCGAGCTCCTCGTAAGCGTTTCTTAGTTCCTTTGCCCTACTCTGGCGCCCAAACGCGTTTTGAGTAAAAGAGCATGAATCAGGCAGACAAGAACGAAGACGAGTTCGACGTCGAGCGCTTGCGCAAGCAGGTCTCCGAGATCCGCACGATCAGCACCGAGGAAACCACGTCGGGCAAGCGGCCGAGCCAGCCCGCCGAGCTCAATGATTTCGCCAAACGCGTCGCCGCGCAGTTCCGCGAGGACAAGTTCTCGCCTGCGATGATGACCGGTCTTTTCCGGCTGGTCGATTTCGTCATGCTGTTCCTGATCGGCTGCGCTATCAGCTTCTCCTACGTCCAGGAACCGCGCGTGATGGCGCTCTATACGGTCACGATCGCATCGGGCGCGGCACTCAGCGTGCTGTTCATCCAGATGGCGGATTGCTACCAGCTGCCGGTACTGCGCGCCCCGAAAAACTCGCTGCCGCCGCTTCTCGGCGCCTGGGCACTGTCCTTCGCCGCCATGACCATGATGCTGTTCTTCTTCAAGGCGGGCGGCACCTATTCGCGCGTCTGGTTCGCGACATGGTTCATGCTGGGCGCCTCCTATCTCGTGGCCGAGCGCTTCCTGCTGGCATGGAGCCTGAGGCGCTGGCTGCGCAACGGCATGCTCGAGCGCCGCGCCGTCATCGTCTGTGGCGGCCAGCCGGCGCAGGAACTGATCCGCAATCTCGAAAGCCAGCCCGACAACGATATCCGCATCCTCGGCGTGTTCGACGACCGGCTTGATCGCCGCTCGCCGGATCTGGTTGCCGGCTACCCCAAGCTCGGCACGGCGACGGAACTGGTCGAGTTCGTCCGTGCGGCCCGCGTCGATATGCTGATCATCTCGCTGCCGATGACGGCCGAGAAGCGTATCCTCGATCTCCTGCGCAAGCTCTGGATCCTGCCGGTCGATATCCGGCTCGCAGCGCATTCGAGCAAGCTGAAGTTCCGTCCGCGCGCCTATTCCCATATCGGCAAGGTCGCGATGCTTGATGTGTTCGACAGGCCGATCAACGACTGGGACTCGGTTGCCAAGCGTATCTTCGACATCGTTTTCGCGACCATCGCCATCGCCTGCCTGTGGCCGGTCATGCTGGGCACGGCGCTTGCCGTCAAGCTCACCTCCAGAGGACCTGTTATCTTCAAGCAGAAGCGGCATGGCTTCAACAACGAGACGATCAACGTCTTCAAGTTCCGCTCGATGTACACGCATCTCTCCGATGTCACCGCCGCCAACGCGGTGACCAAGGGCGATCCGCGTGTGACGCCTGTCGGCCGCTTCATCCGCAAGACGTCGATCGACGAATTGCCGCAACTCTTCAACGTGTTGGCGGGCGGACTTTCGCTCGTTGGCCCACGCCCGCATGCCGTCCTCGCCCAGACGCATGATCGCGTCTATGCCGATGTCGTGGAGGGCTATTTCGCCCGCCACCGGGTCAAGCCCGGCGTCACCGGCTGGGCGCAGATCAACGGCTGGCGCGGCGAGATCGACTCGGATGAGAAGATCCGCTTCCGCACGGCCTATGACCTCTATTACATCGAGAACTGGTCGCTCTGGTTCGATCTCAAGATCCTGTTCCTGACGCCGATCCGGCTGCTCAACACGGAAAACGCCTATTGACCGCGATCGGGGCCAGTCACGCTGGAGCCTTCAAGCCGGGCCTCGCAAGCGTGCGGCTCGTCGGCTCCGGCCTTGTGGCCTTTGGCGTGTTCCTGTCGGGCTTCGTCATCAACGAACCTGCGCCTTACGAAGTCTTCATGGCGTTCCTCATCGCCGGATGGTTCATCCTCGGCCTCAGGATATCACGCACGACGGGTCTCCTGCTCGCCTTCATGCTGGTCTTCATGACCGGCGGCTTCCTGTCGCTCACCCAGATGGCCAGGATCGGCGAGTCGCCGATCTATCTGGGTGTGTCGCTCTTTCTATGCCTTTCGTCGGTCTTCTTCTCGGCGATCATCGAGGATGATTGGCAACGGCTGAGGCTGATCTTCAATGCCTGGGCCGCCGCCGCCGTGATCACGGCCATGCTCGGCATCGTGGGCTATTTCAAGCTGTTTCCCGGCTCGGAGATCTTCACGCTCTACGACCGGGCCAAGGGCGCGTTCCAGGACCCGAATGTGTTTGGACCGTTCCTGATCGCCCCGTCGCTCTATCTCATCCATTCTATGCTGACCGGCAAGATCGCCACATTCCCGATCAAGGCGTTCTCGCTCGCCGTCATCACCATCGGCGTCCTGCTCTCCTTCTCGCGCGCGGCCTGGGCGCTCTTTCTGTTCTCGGCGATGATGATGGTGCTGGTGATGTTCATCAAGGAGCGCTCGGGCGCGTTCCGCCTGAAGATCATCGCGCTGGCGCTCGGCGGCGCGATCTTCGCGGTCGTCGCGCTGGTCGTGGCGTTGCAGATCCCGCAGGTCGCCGATCTCCTGACCTCACGCGCGTCGCTCGAGCAGGATTACGACAGCGGCCATCTCGGCCGCTTCGATCGCCACAAGCTCGGCTTCCTCGCGGCGATGAGCGAGCCGCTCGGCATCGGGCCGATGGTGTTCAGTACGATCTATCCCGAGGACGAGCACAATATCTGGCTGAAATCGCTGACCTCCTACGGCTGGCTCGGCTTCGTCGCCTATATCGGCCTTGTCTGGACGACGATCTGGTTCGGTTTTCGCTACCTGCTGCGCGAACGGCCCTGGCAGCCCTATCTGATGATCGCCTGGATCACCATCTGCGGCCATGAACTTATCGGCAATGTCATCGATACCGACCACTGGCGCCATCACTTCCTGCTGTTCGGCATTGTCTGGGGATGCGCGGCACTCGAACACGGCTATCAGAAGCGGCGCGCCAGGGCGCCCGCGGCGACATGACGACGAACGCCCAACTCAATATCCTGCAGGTGCTGGAGCCAAGCGGTGGCGGGTCGGGCCGTCATTTCGTCGATCTCTGCGGCGCGCTTGCAAGGTCCGGCCACGATGTCACTGCGATCTATTCCCCCACCCGTGCCGAGCAACGCTTCGCCGATGAACTGACCGCCCTGCCGCTCCAATCCGTCGTCGCGGTTCCGATGAGCCGCGCCCCGTCGCCATCGGATTTCGCCGCATGGCGAGCCATCAACCGGGTGATCCACGAACACGGGCCGTTCGACGTCGTCCACGGCCACAGTTCCAAGGCCGGCGCGCTGACCCGTATCAGGCTTCCCGGCCGGCACGTTCCGCGCATCTACACGCCGCACGCGTTCCGGACCATGGATCCGACGCTCAGCAAAAGCGGCAGGCGCCTCTATGGCACGATCGAGAGCCTGCTTGGGCGACATTTCTCGGACGCAGTCATCTGCGTGTCCGGGGACGAAAAACGGCACGCTGCGACAGCGCTCCGTATTCCCGAGCGCCTGCTGCATACCGTCGTCAATGGCGTAGACCAAGCACAGCCGGCGGACAGAGAAGAAGTCCGCTCTCACCTCGGCGTGCGGCCGGAAAACTTCGTCTTCGGTTTCGTCGGCCGGCTCTCTCCGCAGAAGGCGCCGGAGCGGCTGATCGAGGCATTCCGGCGGATCGGCGCCGATCGCGCGGATATCGAACTGGCGATGGTCGGCTTCGGCGAACTGCTCGACGACGTCAAAATCCAGATACTGGAAGCCGGGCTCTCGGACCGGGTGCATGTGACCTCCGATATCCCCGGTGCCCAGGCGATGCAGGCCTTCGACGCACTGGTCATGCCGAGTCGCTACGAGGCGATGTCCTATGTGATGCTGGAAGGCGCGGCTGCCGGCCTGCCGATGGTGCTCACCGATGTCGGCGGCGCGACAACAGTGGTCGATCACGGCATCAATGGCTTCATCGTGCCGAATGACGACGATCCGCACGAGCTTGCGGAAGCCATGCGCACGCTCTCGACAGCCGAGGGCTTCGACGCCATGCGGCACGCGGCCGAGGCCCGGAAGAATCGCTACTCGCTAGATGTTATGGCCGGGCAGACCGAAGCGGTGTACCGGCATGTCTTAGCGGCAAGATGACGGGACTCGCTGCCCGACAAGAAGGCGATGCGAAAAGACCGCATGTGACCAAGTGCGGTATTCAAGACTCGTCCTGTGCTTTCAAGGCTTCCTTCAGACGATGCAGAAGATACCGGCTTTGTTTGTGTTTGAGCGCCCATATTTCCGCTGTCGTCTTGGCAAATTCCTCGAGTGTCATCTCATAAGGCTCCGCAGCCTGTGGAATATGGACTTCTCCAAAGAGCGGGTCGCCCGGAAGTTCGCGGCCAAAATATTCTCTCGCAACGGCCCCGTTGCTGGCGCGCATCCGTTCCAGAATCTCTTTCGCCATATCCGGCGGAAGTCCTAGGGGGGGACCTGGATCTTTCACCTTGGAGACAACATCCGAAAGGTTTCCACGCCGCGCAAGATGGTTTTTGTCTCCCACGTTGGGAAGAAATGCGTTGAGAATGCGAAGATATTCGGCCTGCCTCGCATCGAGGCGAGTGTTCAGCGGCTCTTCCGGCTCGCTCCAGCCGATGTCTTCCGGCAAGGCCACTGCGGCCGCGAAGTCGTCCAGGATATTGCTGTTATGCAGATGATTGAACAGTCTCGCTACGATGTTCTCTTTGCCAAAAACTATCGCCCATCGCTGCAGAAGCTTTTCATAATCGAATCTCGCTGCAATAACGTGTTCGGAGGGGAATCTGAGCGGCAGGGCGCTGCCGCTTCTCACGGCCGTTGAATGCATGCTCAGCATCGCTTCGTCCTGCCGCCTGAGGTAGACGACAATCGTGATCGTCTCTGCCAACGGCGCTAGCAAGTCCCTCAGGCGCCGGACATCGTCCTCGTGAATCAACCGGCTTGAGCAATGCTCGTTAGAGAGCAATATGGCATCACAGCCGCACTCCGACACCTCGCGCGCCAGTTCGCCCAGGAAGCCCGCCCTCGATGCAGCGGCATCTTCCGGCGACTCGATACCCGCCATCATCTGGATCTCGTCACCGCGTGCGTCGTCCATGGCGAACGCGGCCAGCTTGATGTGGTTCGCCTCCCCCGGCGCATGAGGATAGAGCACGCCTGCGCTGCGAAGGGCGTCCCTCGAATTGGCAAATGTCTGCTGCAGATAGGTTGAGGCGGTATTTTCGACGCCGATGTGCAGGACTAATCTTTTCATTGATGAGACATGATGCCTGCCCGCTTCGATGGTGCGTTTCTATCGACCCGCCGGGCTGATTGCAATGCGGGAGCAACCGTTCGGGCTACTTGAGCCGAAAAAACGGATTTTGCCTCTTGCGCTTAAAAGCCGGAAAAGCTAACGAGTGCAAGCCTTCGGGCAGGGTCGGAGTGTAGCGCAGCCTGGTAGCGCACTTGACTGGGGGTCAAGGGGTCGTGGGTTCGAATCCCGCCACTCCGACCATTTTAGATCAATGACTTAGCCCCCGTAAGTCACCAATCAATAATTGACGGAATTCGCCGCCTGGGAAACCACTCGGGGTTTTCGGCATGCCCGCGAAATAAAAAAACCGCCGTCGTGGGACGGCGGGCGTCGATCGTGCTGGTATTAATCTCAGTGCTTCGTGTCTGAAAACCTGTCCTGCGCGGTGCGCGCGCATAGATCATAGAGCTTGCCTGTTTCCGTCGTGCCACTCTGATAGGCACGAATGACAAAGGCGCCGAACTGTTGCTGGCGCGCGATATCGCGTGAAAACCAGGGCTCGGCGACGATCTTCTTGAAGACATCCTGCACCACCTGAAACTCGTCGGACCGCAAAATGCCCGGATAATTCCTCATGCGCTTCCTCCCCTAGCACCATTAGAACCCTCGTATATATGTAGGGAAGATTTATGCGAACTCCACCAAAAAATGATGACGGAAACGCTGCGTACGATAGCGCACGAATCCTGGAAATGCCCGGCCGCTGAACAATTCTCCGGATTAATTCCGGGACTGGAGAAATACCTGTTCGGCGGCGATCAATTGGCGGGCCACCTCTCCGATTTCCATTTCGAACTGCTCGAAATTGTTCGCACGCTGGTTGACGACGTAGGGGAATTTCGCCGCCTTGGCAGCCTCGACCAGGAAAAGCCGCGCCATGTCATCCGAAATATAGCCCTTCAGCGCCCGTGAGCAGCCGACAACGGCGTGCTTGTAGCTGCGGCTGTCCTTCGCCGGCCACTTTTCGAGAAGGCAGAGAGCGGCCTCACGCGTGTTGGAAATGCGGACATATTCACGCTTGTCGCCAACGATCTCGATATAGACTACTTTTGTCCACTCTGCCGTCCTCATGGCGGCTCCCCTTTTCGTCATAGAGTCATTCTATGGCGTCGGGTGTAGCGCGTGTTGCTTGCACGAGGATTGCTGCGAAAAACGTATGGTGCCTCAAGTCAGCCAATTTCTGGATAGAATCAGCGAACCTGATCGAGCAGGCGCTTGCATTCGAGCAGATCGAACAACGCCTCCTGCAACAACGCCCGGTCTTCCTTGCCGATCATATTGCCAGTCGCGGAAAAGTCCTGGTCCTCATTGCCGCTGATCAGACCGAAGAATCGCCGGCTTGATGGCGCCTTGGGCCGTCCGACGATCTGGTCGTCTTCGAAAACCACATTCTTCTGCTGATTCTGTGGCGCGTGCGTCTCGTCCTCGGCTTCGCTCTGGGCGGCGAGCGCCTCCATGGTCGCGAGATCACCGGAAGCGGCGGCGGCGACGAATTTGTTGCCGTTGTTCTTCAGAAGCTTCTGCACGCCCTTGATCGTATAGCCGTGATCGTAGAGCAGATGCCGGATGCCTTTCAGCAGTTCGACGTCATCGGGCCTGTAATAACGACGGCCGCCGCCGCGCTTCATCGGCTTGATCTGCGGAAAGCGCGTCTCCCAGAAACGGAGCACGTGCTGGGGAAGGTCGAGGTCGTCGGCAACCTCGCTGATCGTCCTGAAAGCGTCGGGGCTTTTCTCCATAAGTCAGCCTCAGGTCTTTTTAGTCTTGCGGCTCAGATGGCTCTTCAGGATGCGGCTCTTGAGTACGTTGGAGGCTTTGAAGGTCATGACACGGCGGGGCGAAATCGGCACTTCCTCGCCCGTCTTCGGATTGCGGCCGATCCGCTCGTTTTTCGAGCGTACCTGGAAGGTGGCGAAGGAAGAGAGTTTTACGCTCTCGCCGCGCACGATCGCGTTACAAACCTCGTCGATGACAGTTTCGACGAGCTGGGCCGATTCGGTGCGCGAAAGTCCCACCTTGCGGAAGACCGATTCTGCCAGATCCGCCCTCGTCACAGTCTTGCCGCTCATGATCCCCCGCTTATCATTCACTGATTAAAGTGGATTTTTCGGGAGAGTATTGTTGTTGGCGGTTCGGGTCAAGCGGGATCATGAACAGGCGTATGATACTGTAATGATTACCAGCGCAGCAAAACCGAGCCCCAGGTAAAGCCGCCGCCCATCGCTTCCAGAAGCACGATATCGCCCTCTTTGATACGGCCGTCGCCGGCAGCCGCGGCAAGCGCCAACGGGATGGAGGCAGCCGAGGTATTGCCGTGCTGATCGACGGTCACGACAACCTTCTCCATCGGAATCCCGAGCTTCCTGGCCGAACCTTCGATGATGCGGATATTGGCCTGATGTGGGACCAGCCAGTCGATATCCTCGACTTCGAGTGCGGTCGCGGCCAAGGCGTCGTAGACAACATCCGTGATCATGCCGACTGCGTATTTGAAGACCTCGCGGCCTTCCATGTGGATGAAGCCCGCCTGTCCGGTGGTCGATGGACCACCGTTGACATAGAGCTTGTCCTTGTGGCTGCCGTCGGACCTCAGATGCGAGGTGAGGATACCGCGATCGCCGGCTGTTCCCTGCCCTTCCTGTGCTTCGAGCACCACCGCACCGGCGCCGTCGCCGAACAGCACGCAGGTCGTGCGGTCGTTCCAGTCGAGAATGCGGGAGAACGTCTCCGCACCGATGACGAGGACGCGCTTGGCCATGCCGCCCCGAATATAGAGATCGGCCGTCGACATCGCATAGACGAACCCGGTGCAGACGGCCTGGATGTCGAACGCCGCGCCATGCTTCATGCCGAGCCGGTTCTGGATATCCACGGCGCTTGCCGGAAAGGTGTTGTCGGGCGTCGAAGTCGCCAGGATGATCAGGTCGATGTCGTCGGGCGTCAGCCCGGCATTGTCGAGCGCGGCGCGCGCAGCCGCTTCCCCGAGCGACGCCGTCGTCTCGCTCTCATCGGCGATGTAGCGCTGGCGGATGCCGGTTCGCTGTACAATCCATTCATCCGTGGTGTCGACCTTGGATTCCATTTCCTGATTGGTCAGCACACGCTTTGGCAGAGCCGAGCCAAAGCCGCGGACCACTGATCGGATCATGCTCAATTCAAACAATCCCTGTCGCCGTTTCTTCCTCGACGTCCGACGGCGGGACGACGAGGGCATGAAATTTCTTCAAATCGGCTTCAATTTTCTCGAAAAGCCCGTTGCGGACCATGTCATAGCCCACCTTGATGGCTGCGGCATAGCCCTCGCCATCGGTTCCACCATGACTTTTTATGACAATGCCGTTCAATCCGAGAAAGACGCCGCCATTGACCTTCTTTGGATCCATCTTCTCGCGGACCCGGTCGAAAGCGCTCTTGGCCAGCAGGTAACCGATCTTGGCCGTCCAGCTTCGCATGATCGATTCCCGGAGATATTCGGCTATCTGCCGGGCCGTGCCCTCGGCCGCCTTGAGAGCGATGTTGCCAGTGAAGCCCTCGGTAACCACGACATCGACGGTGCCCTTGCCGATATCGTCACCCTCGACGAAGCCGAAATAATTGATTGTGTCGAGATTGGCCTCGCGCAGCAGGCGGCCGGCCTCCTTCACCTCTTCCTGACCCTTGATCTCCTCGACGCCGACGTTGAGCAGGCCCACCGTCGGCCGCTTGACCTCGAACAGCGCGCGCGCCATGGCGCCGCCCATGATCGAGTAGTCGAGCAATGCCTGAGAATCCGCACCGATCGTGGCGCCGACATCGAGCACGATGCTCTCGCCGCGCTTCGTGGGCCAAATGCCGGCGATCGCCGGCCGTTCGACATTGGCCATGGTGCGCAGACAGAATTTCGACATCGCCATCAATGCACCGGTATTGCCGGCTGAAACCGCGACATCGGCCTCCTTGAGCTTGACCGCCTCAATCGCCTTCCACATCGACGAGGTGTATCGCCCCCGGCGCAATGCCTGGCTGGGCTTTTCATCCATCCGAATGGCAACATCGCAATGGCGAAATTCGGCCTTGGCTTTGAGCTTCGGAAACCGGTCGAGTATCGGCCTGCAGGCCGCTTCCTGCCCGAAGATGATATACTGGATGCTAGGCTCGCGATCGAGCGCTATTGCGGCACCCTCGATACAGACTTCCGGGCCGATATCGCCCCCCATCGCATCGATCGAAATCTTGACCACGCTTGCGTCTTCCTTGTTGCCTTGACCGTTTTGCCGGCCGATTGTGGTTCGGTGTGGCGACGTGGCGAGATCGCTGACGACCGCCATTATTCGCCTTTCAGGCTCTTGAGTACCGCGAAGGGGGACGGCTTGCTGTCCTTCTCCGGGCTGCCTTCAATGTGATTTGCGAATGCGATGCCCGGCTTACGGGGATAGGGATCGAGCGCCATGGCGACGATCTCCGACACGACCGCGCCGACATCGATCGCATCGCCGATGAACGTCTCCGGAATATCCGGACCATCCGGATCGATCATGATCTCGCCCTGGTCGTTCGCCGGAATGCGCGCCAGCGGCGATCCTTCGGGCGCGAACAGTTCGTCGAACTCTTCGTCGATAGTCTCGGGCACGGGATCGAGGGTCACGACGCAAGCCTGGGTCACTTCGGCATGCACCGTTCCGAACACCTTGACGCCGTCCTTCTTCCACCGGCGCAGCTTGAGTTCCGCCGATAGCGCCTCCACGCCCAGAATGTCCCAGAGCTTGGCAAGGGCCGCGCGCTCCCCGGCATCGGCCTCGATGCGGACGTCGAGCGCATTGTGCGAGATATGGCCGACCTTCACGCGATAGCTGAAGGGCGGCGGACCGGACGTGTCCCTCATCATGCTTCCTCCTGTTCCACCCCGGCGAGCTGCGCCTCGCCGCTCCTGAGGATGGATTCGGGCACTTTTTTCAATTCTTCTTCTGCCTTCAGCATATAATGCGCCAGTCCGCGCATAGAAAGCGTCTCGTCCGTGTTTTCCGGATGAATATTCCGCAGAAGTGCGGCCTCCAGCGCGATTTCGTCGGAGTTTTCCAACGCCCGGGCGTAGGAATCGAGCCGGCCATAGAACATGCCCGCCAGTTTCTTCATCCGTTTCGGCACGCCATTGTCGCCGATGCCGAGTTCCCGCATCGAGTGGTCGAGGTCCTCGAAAAAGGCCTCGACAATGTCCTGCGCGATCGCCTTGACCTCGTCGCCGGCGCTGGACGTACGGCGGAAATACAGAATCAGCGCGATCGAAAGCATCTCGAAGCGGCCCATTACTGTATCGGGCACGTTCATGGCTTCAAAGAACGCCGGCGCACGGGCAGCTGTTGTCAGAATACCATACTGACGAACCATGATGGCCTGGTTCACCTTATTTTTCCGGAACAGTCTGAAAATCATCAATTTGCCCTGATTTGGCGTTCTGAAATCCGATGCAAGCGTGGACGGCTTGTTGCATCCGCAAAGAAGCTGGTTTACCGAAGCAGGCACGAAAAGCAATGGCGCAGGCTTATTCAGGGAAACTGCGTCGCTTCGATGGCAGTGAGACAAAAATGGCGGCCGACCCAGTCCGCCGGGCGACGATCTTGGGAGATAGTGTTGGGAATTGAAGTCAAGAATAACCGCACCCTGAAAGCGAGCGGCATCGTAATGGCTGCGCTTGCGACGACGGTTTCGCTATCTTCCTGCCAGGGCATAGGCGATACGATCCAAAACGGTTACGTGGTGGATGAGCAGACGCTGGCGCTGGCCCCGGCAGGTTCGAGCCGCGAACAAGTGCTGCTGTCGCTCGGTTCGCCATCTGCAATGGCGACCTTCGACAACGAGGTCTTCTATTACATTTCGCAGAAGCGCACCCGAATGGTGGCTTTCATGAAGCCCAAGCTCGTCGAGCAGAGCATTCTGGCTGTCTATTTCAACAAGGACGGTGAAGTCGATCGACTGGCGAACTACAAGCTCGAGGACGGCCGCGTGATCAACATGCTCGGCCGCACGACGCCGACCGGTGGCAGCGAGATGACATTCCTGATGCGTCTGCTCAAGGGTGGCGTCAACCCGGCCGACGCGGCGGCACAGCTGCTCAACACAAACCGCGGCACGAAATACTGATTTCCGGCCGGGCTGCTTTCCACCCGGCTTTCGCAACGAACAAAACAAAACCGCGCCGGATCGCTCCGGCGCGGTTTTCTTGTTTCAGCGATATCAACCAGCCAGCACGGCGAGCAGCAGCAGCGCCACGATGTTGGTGATCTTGATCGCCGGGTTGACGGCAGGGCCGGCGGTGTCCTTGTAGGGATCGCCCACCGTGTCGCCGGTCACCGACGCCTTGTGGGCCTCCGAGCCCTTCAGGTGCTTGACGCCGTCCTTGTCGACGAAGCCGTCCTCGAAGCTCTTCTTCGCATTGTCCCAGGCACCGCCGCCCGAGGTCATCGAGATCGCAACGAAGAGGCCGTTGACGATCACGCCAAGCAGCGAGGCGCCGAGTGCGGCAAAGGCCGAGGCCTTCGAACCGGAGATCAGGAGCACGCCGAAATAGACGACGAGCGGCGCCAGCACCGGCAGCAGCGACGGCACGATCATTTCCCGGATCGCGGCCTTTGTCAGCAGGTCCACCGCGCGGCCGTAGTCGGGCTTCTCGGTGCCCGCCATGATGCCCGGCTTATCCTTGAACTGGCGGCGCACTTCCTCGACGATCGCGCCGGCCGCACGGCCGACTGCGGTCATCGCGATACCGCCGAACAGATAAGGAATGAGGCCGCCGAAGATCAGGCCGGCGACGACGTAGGGGTTGGAGAGGTCGAAGGAGATCGTCCCGACATCCGCGAAATACGGATATTGCGTTCCGTTCGCCGCGAAATGCTGCAGGTCGTTGGAATAGGCCGCAAACAGCACCAACGCGCCGAGACCGGCCGAACCGATCGCATAGCCCTTGGTGACGGCCTTGGTGGTGTTACCGACCGCGTCGAGCGCATCGGTCACCTTGCGGACTTCAGGATCGAGATGGCTCATTTCCGCGATACCGCCAGCGTTATCCGTGACCGGGCCGAAGGCGTCCAGTGCGACGATCATGCCGGCAAGGCCGAGCATGGCGGTGACCGCGATGCCGGTGCCGAACAGGCCGCCGAGCTGGTAGGTGGCGATGATGCCGAACACGATGACGATCGCGGGAAGCGCGGTCGACTCAAGGGAAACCGCGAGACCCTGGATGACGTTGGTGCCGTGTCCGGTAACGGAAGCCTGGGCGATCGAATTGACCGGCCGCTTGTTGGTGCCGGTGTAATATTCGGTGATCACCACGATAAGCGCGGTCACGACCAGGCCGACCAGGCCGCAAAGGAACAGGCTGGTGCCATTGACCATGGCGCCTTCCTTGCCGAAATCGCCCCAACCGACGGTCAGATAGGTGGCGCCCGCAAGTGCTCCGATCGAGAGTATGCCAGTGACGATCAGGCCCTTGTAGAGCGCGTTCATGATGTTGTTGTCGGAACCGAGCTTGACGAAGAAGGTGCCGATGATCGAGGTGATGATCGAGCCGCCGCAGATGGCGAGCGGATAGATCATGGCGCTTTCGAGCGAAGGCGTGCCGGCAAAGAAGATCGCCGCCAGTACCATGGTCGCGACCACGGTCACCGCATAGGTTTCGAACAGGTCAGCCGCCATGCCGGCGCAGTCGCCGACATTGTCGCCGACGTTGTCGGCAATCGTTGCCGGGTTGCGCGGGTCGTCTTCGGGAATACCGGCCTCGACCTTGCCGACGAGGTCGCCACCGACGTCGGCACCCTTGGTAAAGATGCCACCGCCGAGACGGGCGAAAATGGAAATCAGCGAAGCGCCGAAGCCGAGCGAGACGAGGGCATCAATGACATCACGGCTGGCGCGCTCATGGCCCATGACGTCGGTGAGAAACCAGTAGTAGACGGAGACACCGAGCAGCGCGAGACCCGCCACCAGCATGCCGGTGATGGCCCCCGACTTGAAGGCGATTTCAAGACCGGCCGCGAGGCTCTTGGACGACGCCTGGGCCGTGCGCACATTGGCGCGGACCGAGACATGCATGCCGATGAAGCCGGCGGCGCCCGAAAGCACCGCGCCGACCAGGAAGCCAAAGGCCGCTTCCGCCGACAGAAGGAAGAATGCGAGAATGAAAACAGCGACGCCGACAATGCCGATCGTCCGGTACTGGCGTGTGAGATAGGCTTGCGCGCCTTCCCTGATATAACCTGCAATTTCCTGCATGCGGGCATTGCCCTGGTCGGCCGCCAAGACCGACTGGGTTGCCCAGATCGCATAGGCTACGGACAAAAGTCCGCAGACTATGACGGCAAACATGATGCTCATTCCTCAATTCCTCCAAATTTGACGGACACGCGTCCCGCCCAAAGACTGCCGCGGCCGCCCTGCAAATACTCCCCGATGCGCAGGCGTGCGGAACCGCGGGCGAGATTGCTTGCTGCAAAATGCCGCGTCAAGTATCCCCCCACCCATTCGTCCGAAAGGGTGCAAAGAATTCAGTAGTTTTGCTTAAAATGTTTAGGCGGGGTCGCCCACAGCCACTTTCCGGCGTGACAGGAGGAACAGAAGCACCAGTCCTGTGATCGCCAATGGCCAGACCGGCAGAATCATCCCCGCCCAGCCGAAGGCGTTGAAAACCAGTCCGGAAGCGAAGGAGGCGAGCGCTACCGAGGAGAAGAGGATGATGTCGTTGAAGCCCTGCACCTTGTCGGCCTCACTCGGCCGGTAGCTCGAAGCGACGATCGCCGTCGAGCCGATGAAGCCGAAATTCCAGCCGATCCCGAGCAGGATCAGCGCGCCCCAGAAATTCCACAGCTCGACGCCGGCATGGGCAACCACAGCGCAGACCATGAGAATGCCGAGCCCTGCAGCGACCACCCTCTCCGCGCCGAAACGGTTGATCAACTTGCCGGTGAAGAAGCTCGGGCCGAACATGCCGAGCACATGATACTGAATGCCATAAAAGGACTCCACATTGGAGAAGCCACATTCGTAGACCATGGCAAGCGGTGCCCCGGTCATCATGAACGTCATCAGGCAATAGGAGGAAATACCGCAGAACATGCCCGTCATGAATCTCTGGGTCATGACGATCTCGGACAGCGGCCGTGCCGGTTCAGCACTGACAGTGGTATGATCGGTGAGCGCGGGCAGTCTCAGGAACAGCATGACCGCCGCCGCAATAAGTCCCAGCGGCACGAACATCATGAAGGCGCCGGCATAGGGCACGGTTTCGAACAGGCCCTCTGTATAGATCGCGAGTTGTGGCCCGAGAAGGCCCGAAATGATACCGCCCGCAAGGATCCAGGAAATGGCAGTCGCCTTGTATGCCGTCGGCGATGCGTCGGCCGCAGCAAACCGGATTTTCTGAGTGAAGCCGGCCGAGAAGCCACAGACGATGAAGCCTGCAATCATCAGCCAGAAATTCTGCTGGAAGACTGCGATGGTCGCGATAAGGCCGCTCATCGCCATGATGCAGGCGCCTGCAATGAAGCCGAGCTTTCTTCCCAGATACCGGGCCGCGAGCGCAACGCCGATCGCGCCGAGCGCAGTGCCGACATTGAACCCTGTGAGCGGCGCGGTCGCCAGCCCTTTGTCGTCACCCAACATCTGATAAGCGGCCAGGCCGCCGGCAGCGAATGCGATAGGCGGCGCACTGCCGAGGATGGCCTGTGCGGTCGTCAGCAGCGCGACGTTGCGCTTGGCCGAGCCGAGATCGATTTCGCTGCCCGTACCCGCCACTGCTGCCATGAGATATCTGCCTTACTTCTTGTCGCCGCGAACTTTTCGCGCAACGGAATCGAGAACCGCGTTGACAAGCTTGGGCTCATCCTCGCTGAAGAAGGCATTGGCGATCTCGACATATTCCGTGACGATCACTGCCACCGGCACATCCTTGCGCTCGATCAGTTCAAACACCCCTGCCCGCATGATGGCGCGGATGGTGGCATCGAGGCGCGAGAGCGGCCAGCCTTCGATCAGGGAATCGGCGATCAACGGATCGAGCGCACGCTGATCCTTGACCACGCCCGCGACGATCGAGCGGAACCAGGAGGCGTCGGCCTTCAGATACTGGTCGCCGTCGAGTTCCTGGCCGAGCCGGAAGTTCTCGTATTCGGAGACGATTTCCAACACACCGGTGCCGGACAGCTCCATCTGGTAGAGCGCCTGCACAGCGGCCAGCCGCGCTGCGCCGCGCTGGTTGGCCTGCTTGATCTCGTCCTTGTTACCGTCAGCCGTCATTTCAGGCGCCGAACTTCTTCTTGAGCGCAATCATGGTCAGCGCCGCCTTGGCGGCAAAACCACCCTTGTTGAGGTCCTTGAGCTTGGCGCGCCGCCAGCCCTGCTCGTCGTTCTCGACGGTCAGGATGCCGTTGCCGATGGCGAGCGACTCGCTGACCGCGAGATCCATGATCGCACGCGCGGATTCATTGGCAACAATGTCGAAATGATAGGTCTCGCCGCGGATGATCATGCCGAGCGCGACGAAACCATCGTAATGGGTGCCGTCATTGTCGGCACCGTCGAGCGCCATGGCGATAGCGGCGGGGATTTCCAACGCACCGGGCACGGTGACGACATCACAGGTCGCGCCAGCTTCCTTGATCGCCTCGGTTGCACCTTCCAGCAGGGCATCGGCCATGTCGTCATAGAAGCGTGCTTCGACGATCAGGAGATGGGGGGCATGCTTTTTCTTGGCCATGAACATTCCTCAAAGGACGGCAGAAGGCGAATTGCCTCATAATTGAGCGGGGTAAAACCACGGACGGGCGGGGTTGGCAAGTGAATTCTGGGAATGTCACCCCCTCCAAAATAAGAACGTTCCGTCAATGGAGTAGCTTTCCAAATCAACCAGTTTGCCGTAGTGTTGACTTGAAAATGCCAAATTTGCCGTCAGGAGTACGAAATGACCCGCTCGCTCACGATCACGCTCGCTTTGTTGGGCTCCATAGTTGCTGGCGGTGCCAATGCCCAGTCGACGACCACCGATCCGACCGGCATCAACGTCATCGACGAGCCGACGATCACCCAGCAGCGCGGCTCGGTCGGCCAGACGACCTTCAGCTCGATTCCCAAGAACGAGCGCAACTACTGGAATAGCGGACCGCTTCTCGACCTCAACCTCGACGGCGCGGTTGACGAGTAAGATTAAGGCTTTAATCCGTCGGATAATGACGAAGGCGCCCGGTGGACCGAGCGCCTTTTTTGATTCCCGCTGTCAGTCGAATTCCTTGAGCCGCGCGGCGTAGCGCGCCATCGTATCGGCCTCGAAATTCACGAAATCGCCGGCCTTGCGGTCGCCCCAGGTGGTGACTTCGAGCGTGTGGCGGATCAACAGCACGTCGAACAGATCGCCATCGACCTTGTTGACGGTCAGCGACGTGCCATCGAGCGCAACGGAGCCCTTCTGGGCTACGAATTTGGCATGTCCTTCGGGTGCGCGCAGCGTGTAGCGAACGGCATCGCCTTCTTCCTCGACCGATACGATCTCCGCCATGCCGTCGACATGTCCGGACACGATGTGGCCGCCGAGTTCGTCGCCGATTTTCAGTGAACGCTCCAGGTTGAGCCGGGTGCCTTCTCGCCAGCCGCTGATCGTGGTCAGCCGCAGCGCCTCTTCCCACGCCTCGGTTTCGATCCACCGCTCGTTGGAGCCGGTCTCGGGCAATCCCGTCACAGTGAGGCAAACGCCGGCATGGGCGACCGAAGCGCCGATGGCAATCGTGGCTGGGTCCTCGCTGGTCAGGACGCGAAGCTTGATGCC
Organism: Rhizobium sp. LjRoot254; assembly: GCF_964254105.1. Classification (NCBI taxonomy): domain Bacteria; kingdom Pseudomonadati; phylum Pseudomonadota; class Alphaproteobacteria; order Hyphomicrobiales; family Rhizobiaceae; genus Rhizobium; species Rhizobium sp. LjRoot254. The sequence continues at coordinate 2,593,613 of NZ_CAXUSM020000001.1, forward strand.
CTCGTTGAGCGGGGTAATCCTGTCGACTGTGCCAATGTCGGTGACGATGCCTGTGAACATGATCTATGCCTTTATATATTCATGAAGCCGGTCGGCGCCGAACACAGCTTCCGTCCGCAATTTGAAGCCTTCCGGCAGGTTGTCGCGCGCCACCGGCGATGCGATGCCGCCATCGCCGACGATGACGTCGGACGAAAACAGCATGATGCGGTCAACCAGCCCCTGCGCGAGAAACGCCGTCGCGGCCCGCCGGCCCCCCTCGACGATGAGTGAGGACAGCCCACGCGCGGCCAGCATTTCGAGCAGTATCTGGTAGTCCGGGCCTCTGATATCAAGCACCTCGGCGCCAGTGGCTTCGAGTGCCGTGCGGTGCCTAACATCCGCATCGGGACTTGCGGCGACGAGCAGCGGATGATCCTGCGTGATGCCGGCCACGAGTTTAGATGACAGCGGCGTGTCGAGCCGCCGGTCCAGCACCACACGCACCGGCGAGCGATCCTCCAGCCCCGTCAGGCGGCAGGTCAGTTCCGGATCATCGGCAAGCACCGTACCGATGCCGACCAGGATCGCATCGCTCTCGGCTCTAAGTATATGCGACTGCGCGCGCGCCTCGTGGCCCGTGATGGCAACCTGCCCCTCGCCCTCACGGCCGATCATGCCATCGGCGGAAACGGCAAGTTTCAGAGTCACTTGCGGCCGTTTCCTGCGTTGGCGATTCATGTAGGCTTCAAGCTGCGTCTCAGCCTGCGCCTCGAGCACGCCGGCTACGACCTCGATATCCGCCTCGGCCAGCATCCCGAGGCCCCTGCCCGACACGCGCGGATCGGGATCCGTCGCGGCAACGACAACCCGCGCCACGCCATAGGAAATCAGCGCTTCGGTGCAGGGCGGCGTCTTGCCGTGATGGGAGCAGGGTTCGAGCGTTACATAGGCGGTGGCGCCGCGCGCCGCCTCGCCTGCATCGGCAAGCGCCTGGGTCTCGGCATGCGGCCGGCCCGTGCGCGCGGTGACGCCACGTCCGACGATGACGCCATCCTTGACGATCAGGCAGCCGACCGATGGGTTAGCGCCGGTGGCGCCGAGATGCCAGCGGGACAGGCGGATGGCGGCAGCCATGAAGCGTTCGTCTTCATGCCGCTGATCATCATTCATGGCTCAGCGCTCGTTGCCCGGGTCTCGGGCAATCTTCGCCGATATCTGGGTGATCGCCTCGGAGAAATCCTCGATATGGGTGAAGTCGCGATAGACCGAGGCGTAGCGGACGAAAGCTACATCGTCGAGGCTTTTCAGCGATTCCAGCACCTGCGTGCCGATATCTTCCGACGAGATTTCAGTCTCGCCTGAACTCTCCAGCCTGCGGATGATGCCCGAGACGGCGCGCTCAATGCGGTCGCGATCTATCGGCCGCTTCCTGAGCGCGATCTCGAAACTCTTGACCAGCTTTTCGCGCTCGAAGGGTACCTTGCGGCCGGATTTCTTGATCACGGTCAGTTCGCGCAGTTGCACCCGCTCGAACGTCGTGAAGCGACCACCGCAATCGGGGCAGATGCGCCGGCGGCGGATCGAGGAACCATCCTCGGCGGGCCGGGAATCCTTGACCTGTGTGTCTTCCGAATTGCAGAACGGGCAGCGCATGTGAACCTTGGGTCGGTGGTTTGTCCTGATATGCCTTTAGCGTTAGCCGCTGCCACTCACAAGAGGCGGGGCCTACGCAATCGCGGCAAGCTTCAATTTCATATGTGCACTGCGGCGAGCCGCGCTTGACACGTCAACGCTTTTGGCAAGTATGCAAGCCGGATGCGGGACCGGACTGGAATTTGACGCTTGGCTTCGAGAACGATCGAAATCATCTATTTTGATGCCGGCGGCGGCCATCGGAATGCCATGCATGCCCTTTCGCGCCTTATCGAAAAGCGGCATCCGGACTGGCGGATCGTTCCCGTCGATCTGCAGAAATTGCTCGAACCCATCGATCCCGTGCACCGCCTGACCCGACGCGTCACAGGTTCGCTGCAACGCCTGCTGATACCGGTGGCGCCGAAGCTTAATCTTTCCGGCTGGCAGGCACAGGATATCTACAATACGGCGCTCAAGCGCGGCACCACCCGGGGCCTCGGCGCGATCCTGCCTATCCTGCAAGGCTTCGTTCGTCGTTATTCGCAGGAGATCGAACAACTGCTTGTCGACCGGTGGCGCAATCCGGAGACGGCAAGGCCCGATCTCGTTCTCTCGGTCATCCCCAATTTCAACCGCGTGATCTTCTGCGCACTCCGCGCCTTCGCATCGGACATTCCATACCTCACGGTCATGACCGATATGGTCGACTATCCGCCACATTTCTGGATGGAGGACCAGGACCAGTTCGTGATCTGCGGTACGCCGAAAGCCGCCAAGCAGGCACGTGCGACCGGTTTCTATGCCGAGAACCGGATTTTCGAAGTCTCGGGCATGATCCTGAAAGACTCCTTCTACCAGCCACCGCAATCCACGGGCATGACCCTGCGCAGTCTCGGCCTCTCGGAGGATCGCGCGACGGCGCTGATCATGTTCGGCGGCAACGGCTCGTTCGCCGCAACCCAGACAATCCTGGGACAGTTCGAGAAATCCGGACTGGACATCCAGACCATCGTCATGTGCGGCAACAACAAGAAACTGCTCGAGAGCCTCAAGGTGCGCGCCAACTGCCATCCGGTCGGCTTCGTCAACAATGTCGCTGATTATCTGCGGCTCGCGGATTTCTTCATCGGCAAGCCCGGCCCCGGCAGCCTGAGCGAAGCCATTTTCACCGGCTGCCCCGTCATCATCGAGCGCAATGCGAGCACGCTGCCGCAGGAGCGCGCCAATGTCGAATGGGTGCGCGACAACGGTCTCGGCATCGTCGTCCGCAGCTTCCGGAAGGATGTCGCCGGTGCGGGCGAGCGCATGCTCCGCGATCTCTCGCGCTACAAGGCCAATATCGCGGCCAATGTCGTGGAAAACCGGGCGGTGTTCGAGATTGCGGATATTGTCGAACAGATCGTATCCACCCCGGCGGCGCGACCGGTGCGACTGGTCTCCTCGCTCGCGCTCGAAGGCTGACGGCCCGGCAACTCCCCCTTTTTGACAACCGCAAACGAAAAACCCTCCCCGTTGCCGGAGAGGGTTTCGCAATTAGCGTAAAGCCAATCGCGCTTACATATAGCCGTACATCGGGAAGCGGCCGGTCAGCGCCATGACCTTGTCGCGTACCTTGGCTTCGGTCGCAGCATTGCCTTCATCGGAATTGGCTTCGCGCAGGCCGTCGAGAACTTCGACGATCAGGTTGCCGATCTCGGTGAATTCGGCTTCCTTGAACCCTCGTGTCGTGCCGGCCGGGGTGCCGAGACGGACACCCGAAGTCACGAACGGCTTTTCCGGGTCGAAGGGGATGCCGTTCTTGTTGCAGGTGATATAGGCGCGGCCGAGCGCGGTTTCGGCGCGCTTGCCGGTCGCGTTCTTCTTGCGCAAATCGACCAGCATCAGGTGATTGTCGGTACCGCCCGAGACGACGTCGAGGCCGTTCGACTTCAGCGAAGCGGCGAGCGCCTTGGCGTTCTTGACCACCTGCGCGGCATAGTCCTTGAACTCGGGCTTCAGCGCTTCGCCGAAAGCCACGGCCTTGGCGGCGATGACGTGCATCAGCGGACCGCCCTGCAGGCCGGGGAACACGGCCGAATTGAACTTCTTCGCCAGATCCTCGTCATTGGTCAGGATCATGCCGCCGCGCGGGCCGCGCAGCGATTTGTGGGTCGTGGTGGTCGCAACGTGGCAATGCGGGAACGGCGACGGATGCTGGCCGCCGGCAACGAGGCCGGCGATGTGGGCCATGTCGACCATCAGGTAGGCACCGACGCTATCGGCGATCTCGCGGAAGGCCTTCCAGTCCCAGATGCGGGAATAGGCAGTACCGCCGGCGATGATCAGCTTCGGCTTGTGCTGTTCGGCCTTCCTGCGGACGTCTTCCATGTCGAGGAGATGGTCTTCCTCGCGCACCCCGTAGGAGACGACGTTGAACCACTTGCCGGACATGTTGACCGGTGAGCCGTGGGTCAGGTGACCGCCCGAATTGAGGTCGAGGCCCATGAAGGTGTCGCCAGGCTGCAGCAGCGCCAGGAACACGGCCTGGTTCATCTGCGAGCCGGAATTCGGCTGGACGTTGGCGAAATTGACGCCGAACAGCTGCTTGGCGCGGTCGATCGCCAGTTCCTCGGCGATATCGACATACTGGCAGCCGCCATAGTAGCGCTTGCCCGGATAGCCCTCGGCATATTTGTTGGTCATGATCGAGCCCTGCGCCTCGAGCACCGCGCGGGACACAATGTTCTCCGACGCGATGAGCTCGATTTCGTGGCGCTGGCGGCCGAGTTCCTTTGAGATCGCGCTGGCGATGTCTGGATCGGTATCGGCAAGCGTGCGGGTGAAAAAGGCGTCGTTGGCGCTCATGTCTTCGATCTCTCTCCGGGATAGGTGACCTGACTGTCGATCAGGGTCTTAGCGGGAGAGGCCGCCAAGGGCAAGACGGTTTGCGCCGGGCGATGTGGCACTTGCGTCGTACGTCATAAAGTGAAGCAGCCGGCGCGTGGATGCGCCGGCTGCCATGGCTTTCGAGAAAACGTCTCAGACGAGTTCGAAGTCGCCCAGGTCGAGGGTGCCGGCGATGATCGACGACGCCGCGAACTCGGAAATCAAGGTCAGGCCGCCGCCGCCGGTGCCGTTCTGGTCGAACCACAACCGGCCGGTGTCGCCTTCGTAGATGAACTGAGCGTTGCCGCCGACCGCCGTCACAGTGTTGGAGTTGACCAGTTCATTGGCATCCAGCGAGCCGCCAAGGCCGAATTCCGACAGGTCGATCATCAGCATGTCTTCGTTCTCCGTGAACTGGGAGATCGTGTCGAAGCCTTGGCCGAACTGCACCCAGGCGCGGGTCTCGCCGTAATTCATGTGAAGCGTGTCGAAACCCGCATCGCCGCGAAGCACACCGGCATCGGTGCCGGTGCCATAGGAAGCACCGTAGATTTGGTCGTTGCCGCCGCCGCCGAATGACGTGCCGCCGTTCGCCGCCTGAAGACTGTCGGCGTAGGCGCTACCGATGAGATTCTCCACCTTCACGAAACTGTCGCCTGTCGCATAGCCGCCCGTGTTGTTGAACGGGATCCACGCAGTGACAGCAGACGTCGCCGCAGAATAATCGACCGTGTCGATGCCCTTGCCGCCCCTGAACTGGTCGGCGCCGAGACCGCCTTCCATCGTATCGTCGCCCTTGGCGCCGAAGAGGATGTCGTCGCCGTCGCCGCCGAAGAGAAAGTCGTCGCCAGCACCGCCATTGATGAAGTCGTTGCCGAAGCTGCCATAAAGCAGGTCGCTACCGCCCTTACCGTAGATGAAGTCGTCGTTGATGCTGCCGTTGATGGTGTTGTCGTCACCGTTTCCGTAGTAATTAGCCATTGGTTCAATCCTTCGTATTGGGTTCCAGCGGCAGGAGTGGTTCCGGTGGCTGCCGCTCTCGATGGACCAATGGTGCGGCCGTCCCATATCGGGTGCTGTTCCCCACGAAACTGCGAAAGGTGGCCAGACGTCGTAATTCAAGCCAAGATGCTACTGATTTTGCTTATGAATTTATTTGCATATAGCAGCATCGAAGGAAGGTCCGGCCGAACCATCGGCGCCGGAAAAACCTTTTACTTTCAAAAACTTGTAGAAATTCTTCGAGACTGATGGCAGATCCGGCCCCGACAAACGAAAACCGCCCGGACTTTCATCCGGGCGGCTTAATATCCAATCCTGTTAGGCCAATCAGTTGGCCACGACCGGCTCTTGGTTGAGGCCGGTCTGCAGCGCCAGCTCCTGCGCGCCGTCCATCTGGTAGATGTCGTCGCGGAACTGCACGACGCGGTCCTTGGCAGACCAGGCCGTGACATATTTGAAATAGATCGGAATTTCGTTCGTCACCTGGATCGGCGTGTTGACGCCGGTCCTGATCGTCGCCTCGATCTGCTGGCGGCTCCAGCCCGGCTGGTCGCGCAGAATCCAGGTCGTCAGGTCGCGCACGTTCTGGCAGCGGACGCAGCCCGAGGATTCAAAGCGCGACAGCTTGTTGAACAGGCCCTGCGACGGCGTGTCGTGCATGTAGGTGGCATGCTCGTTGTGGAAGTTGATCTTCGTCGAGGCCATGGCGTTGATCTTGCCGGGGTCCTGGCGGAACATCAGGTCGGGCGCCTCGGCATTCCAGTCGATCGTTGTCGGATCGACTTCATTGCCCTTGCCGTCGAACAGCCGGATCTTGTTGTCTGCAAGGTATTTCGGGTCCTTGCGCATCAGCGGCATGATGTCCTTCTCGACGATCGAACGCGGCGCGGTCCAGTAGGGATTGAGCGTGACATTATAGATCTTGGAGTCGAGGATCGGCGTCGGACGGCTGATGCGGCCGACGATGGCCGTGTGGCGCTGAGCCACGCGATTGTTCTCGACGGCTTCGATATAGGCGGCCGGAATGTTGACCATGACGTAACGCTGGCCGAGATCCACGGTGATGGCGTTGACGCGCTCGAGATTGGTGCGCAGCTGCATCAGGCGCGTATCGGCCGGAATGTTGATGGCTTCAAGCGTGTATTTGCCGATGACGCCATCGAGCGGCAGACCGTGGCGGGCCTGGAAGCGCTTGACGCCCTCCTCGACCAGCGAGTCGTATTCGTTGGAAATGCCGGCTGATTTGGCGAGGTCGCCCGATATCATCAGACGCTTGCGGAGTTGCGCGATGGCGGGGTCGCTCATGCCGATCTTGAGCTTGACAGTGGTGCTGACCTTCGGCCAGCCACCATTGGCAACGATCGACTCATAGTCAAAGATCGCCTGTTGCAGGTTGGCGGAGGCGCCTGGTCCAAAGATCGGGTTTTTGGTCGAGATCGCCGCCGCGGTGCGCGAGGCCTTGGCGTCGAACTGGTCGTCCCAGTTGCCACGGCGCGGCGCATTGATGATGTCCTCCATCGATATGTCATCCGCCAGCACCGGTCCGGCAACGACGGCGGCGCCAAGCGCGGCGGCGGAAGTCAGGAACCTGCGGCGGGAAATGGATGAAAAACTGTCACGTTCGGACATGCGATCTGCCTTCCTGTTGTCCCGGCAAAAACTGAAAATCAGCCTCTTGCCTAACACGAATACGGTTAACGAAGTGGGGATGCATGTGCAGCTTTGCAGCCGACGAGCGGTTCAGACAATATCAAAACCGTCCGGCGGCGATCCCTGCCCTGTTTGGCCACCCTCATGTGGCGTCGATGTCACATTATTGTGGCGGCATTGTGCTGAATTCATCGCATGGTGTGGAACATCAGTTCTGTTCCTTCACAACCCTGAACTTGGTGTAATCCTTGTACTCCGCGAGCTTCTGGAAGTTGGCGCCGAACCACGCCGAAATCGTCTTGGCCTGGTCCATCGTATCGAGCTTGATTGTCGATGTGCCGGCACCGCGAGGCAGCGTCTGGCCGGGGAACATTTCCTCCAATTGACCGTCATCGGTGATGCCGCTCATCAGGTAGTATTCGTCATCGCGGATGGTGACGAAGCCGAGACCGCTTTCGCTGAGGCTCGGTCGCAAGCCCTCGATCGTCTGGGCGAAGCGGATGAGATAATTGTTCTCGCTGATCTTCCGTGCCTGCACGACGAGCCGGTTGGGCGTGCCATCATCGAAGGTCACGATATAACGCATCGCCTCGGTTTCGCGCTCCGGCGTAATCGTCGCGAATGCCTTGTAGGCCCGCTTGTCCTTCTCGAATGTTTCGAGCCGGAAAGGTCTGTCGGAGGGAAAGCCGGGAATCGCATCGCCCGCCGCCGTCGGATCGGGCAGGACGGTGTCGGATTCGATGGTGCAGGATGCGACGAAGAAGAGCGCGGCGATCGCCAGCACGGTTTTGAGAACGTTCATATTGATCTCCAGGTGGGCTATCGGCCCTGTTGGAGAAAGAACGTTTCGGGGCGGGGTTTAATTTGACGGAGGCAATTCGTCTTGATCCTTGGAATCAAGATACGAGACCCTAAGACGACGCATTGTCGAGTTCCCGATCCACTCGCTCGAACATCGCTTCGATCACGGCCTCCGCCTCTTCCTCGGTTAGATCAGGACGAGGATCATCGAGCGACTTTCGGATGCGTCTCTTCATCATCGCAAGCGTCTCCGCATGCTCATCCCGATCCCGCTGCCAAAGCCGCATCGCGTGCCGTATCACCTCGCTCGTCGAGGCATATTCGCCAGCATCGACGCTCTCGCGGATCGAGCGCAACATTTCAGGCGTCATGGTGATCGAGATTTTTTCAGCAGTCTGCATGGATTTTGCCTCCATTTCTCACATTGCGAGAAAGTAGCATAAAATCCTACCGGACGCGAGACCTACATGCTGGCGTCGGTCATCTCGTCGGACCGCAGCACGGCGTCGACCTCCGCCAGCAGTTCCCGTCGGCGGGCGGCGCGGTTGGTGGCGATGCGGGTCATCACATCCTCGGGCAGGTCGTTGACGACCTTGGCCGTCGCCTCGTTCTCGGCGATGTCCATGAGCAGGTTGCGCATCACGCCATTGGCTTCGCGGAGATCGAGAATCTCGACGGTCATCTCGTCCCTCTGGGTCAGCAGCTTCTGCGCGATGATCCGGTCGATCTGCTGGTCGACGAGGCGCTTCTTGGCGGCCATCAGGTTGATCGCGGCAAAAGTCAGCGCCACTGCGCATGCACCGAGAACGAATAACAACATCTGACCTGACCTTTCAAAACCTTCCAACCACAGGTGATATGTTGGGCTTGGAGGGATGGAAGTCAATGGACAGGCAGCACGTGCGGAGAGACGAAATTCACCGTGCATGGCCCACAGCCCGTCCGATTTCCATAAGGACCCTATGAAACCGGCCCGCTTACTGATAGCACGGCCTTAGCAATTCAGAGAGAGACCATGAAGCCAGAAGAAAAGTACCAAATCATCCTCAATGCATTCCATAGCAACAGATATGGCGTCTCGCCGACCGCGACGCGCGGCGCCGTCGAAAGCTATGCCAAGAAGCATCTGCTCGAAGGCAAGGACTATACCGAAGCCCTCGAAGGCGCCATGGCTGCCGGGCTCGTCGGCCAGGGCGCGGATGCGATGATCACGATCCGCAATGCCGGACGCAAGCTGCTGCCGCGCTGATTGCGGTGATGATCGATCGAGGATGAGATACGAAAACGCGACGCAGCTTTCGCCACGCCGCGTTTCATCTGTTCTGCATGACTGGAGGAAATGCAGTCCGGTCTGCCTAGCCCATTACAGCCGATACAAAATCTGGTCGTTCCAGAACCGATCCAATCTCTGCAGCAGCTTGTTCATCTGGCCGAACTCATCCGTGCCGATGCCGCCGACCTTGTGGATCGAGCCGACATGGCGCTGGTAGAGTTTTGCCACTGTTTCGGCGACGTCCTGGCCCTTGTCGGTCAGCGAGATGCGGACCGAGCGGCGGTCGATGCGGGAGCGGGCGTGGTTGATGAAGCCGAGGTCGACCAGCTTCTTGACGTTGTAGGACACGTTCGAGCCCATGTAGTAACCGCGTGAGCGCAGTTCGCCGGCGGTCAGTTCCGAAGAGCCGATGTTGAAGAGGAGAAGCGCCTGCACGGCGTTGATGTCGTCGCGGCCCTGGCGGTCGAACTCGTCCTTGATGACATCGAGGAGACGGCGGTGCAGCCGCTCGACCAGATGCACGCTTTCGAGATAGAGATTGTGGATGACCTGCTCGGAGGGATCGATCGCCTGTACGGGGGCCTTGAGCTTCGCGTTCATTTTTCTGCCTCACTGTTTAACGGCGGTCTTGTTTTTGTCTGTCCGCCTTATGTGATGCAAATTAGCGCGTGCCTCTAAAATTCTACTTAAATCATAGGATTAACAGGCTCTTACTGCTTTCATTCCATCTGTCTTGGTCAACAAGCCGTTACCTGGCCGCCAATTTGGGGCCCGCCCTGACCGGCTTTTTCAGCCACAATGTGATCCTCAGCGCCAAGTAAAGCGCCACCGTCGAGACGATCATCAGCAGGGTCGGACCCGAGGTTCCGAAGATGCCTGGAAAGCTCTCGTGGCGCGCGACTTCCACCGCCGCAGTCACCGTCCAGACCACGGGTCCCCAGGAGCCCTTGAGCCACAGGCCGATGGCCGCCACCGGGTAGAGCACCGAAAGTGCCGCCGCCGCCGCCTGCATGTCGGTGTCCAAGAGGTCGAAGCGCAATATGCCGTTCGAGCCGTATCCGATCAGGTCCGACCAGATGTCGAGCGCAAACCACAGGCAGGCGACAGCCACCATGCGCATGAAGATCGTCATCAGAAGTTCCGGCAGGAAGAAAGTCCGCTGCGGCAATGTCTCGGTATCGGTCATATCGCGTTTCTAGCCGATCGAAACTCCGATGAACAGTCTTGGGCGGAATCGGGCCTCCAATCCAATAATGGGACGATCCGCCGCCCTCCCCGGCCCGGCAATCCCTTTTCCTTTTGTCAATGCACATGCTAATCCGGCACCCGGATCGATCGAAGGACGAGCAGGATGACCGACAGAACCCATCTCGTGGACCACATCACCGGCCACCGCCGCATGCGGCGCAATCGCAAGGCCGACTGGACGCGTCGCATGGTGCGTGAAAACCAGTTGACGGTGGACGACCTGATCTGGCCGATCTTCATTGTCGCGGGCTCGGGTATCATCGAGCCGATCCCGGCCATGCCCGGCGTCAACCGGATGAGCATCGACAAGGCCGTGGAAGCCGCGAAGCAGGCGGCCGACCTCGGCATTCCCGCCCTCGCCACCTTCCCCAACGAGGATCTTTCGCTGCGTGACGAGACAGGCTCGCATTCGCTGGTCGAAAGCAACCTGATCAACGAGGCGACCCGGGCGATCAAGAAGGCGGTGCCCGGGATCGGCATCATCACCGATGTGGCGCTCGACCCGTTCACCAGCCACGGCCATGACGGCATCCTGCGCGGCGGCATCATCGTCAATGACGAGACCGTGGATGCGATCGCACGCGCAGCCGTCATGCAGGCCGATGCCGGTTCCGATATTATCGCGCCTTCCGACATGATGGACGGCCGGGTCGGCGCGATCCGCGGGGCGCTGGATGCGGCCGGGCACCAGGATGTCGGCATCATGTCCTATGCGACGAAATTCGCATCCGCTCATTACGGACCTTATCGCGAGGCGATCTCGACCAGTGGCCTGCTCAAGGGCGACAAGAAGACCTATTACATCGATCCCGCCAACGGCACCGAGGCGCTGCGCGATGCGGCGCTCGATGTCGAGGAAGGCGCCGACATGCTGATGGTCAAGCCGGGGCTGCCCTATCTCGACATCTGCTGGCGCATCAAGCAGGAGTTCGGCCTGCCCGTCTTCGCCTACCAGGTGTCGGGCGAATACACGATGGTGAAGGCCGCCGCAGCGCAAGGCTGGATCGATGGCGAGCGGGTGATGCTCGAACAGCTGCTCTCGTTCAAGCGTGCCGGCTGCGACGGCATCCTGACCTATTTCGCCATGGACGTGGCAAGGCTGCTCGCAAAGCGCTGATTGCGACGCTGTTCCAAGGCATTCGGAACCCTTCCCGGCATGGCCCGACTGGAGGATGGTCCTGTTTTGCATATCAGAGATGTTGAATTGTGCGTTGCAGCATCGACGCTGCCACACCAACTGTAATGCAGAATTAACAAAGGAGAATCCCGATGTCCCGCATCCAATCCAGGACTTCAAATTACCTTGGCCGTGCCCTCACGGTGTTTGGCGCGGCAGTCGCGGCCGCCGCAGCAGCCGAAAGCGGCCACCAGCCCCGCTCGCGTGACCTTCGTACGCTTGGGGTAGACCCCGACGTCTTCTCGAAGATTCATCTGCGCTAATAAACCGCGAACGAAATTCGCCAAACTCTTGCGCCGGCGCGCTTCAATGTCCATCTCTCAGTCGAGTGTTTGGCAATGGGATGACTGCGATGACTGATGCATATCAACAGGACGGGCAATATCTCGACCATGCCTTCGACGGCGTGTTGACGCGACGCGTCCTGGCATTCGTCATCGACTACATGCTGATCGCGGTGCTGTTGGTGCCGGCCTGGGTGATCCTGTTCTTCTTCTCGATCCTGACGTTGGGCTTGGGTTTCATGCTTTATCCAGTCTCCTTCTTCATCGTCGCGGGCCTCTATTTCGCGCTGACGCTGAGTTCGGAGCGCCAGGCGACGCCCGGGATGCAGGTGATGGACCTGACGATGGAGCGCGACGATGGCCGCCGCATCGATTTTTCGATCGCAGTCGTCCATGTCATCGCCTTCTGGGTCATCAATTCGGTGCTGACGCCGTTCCTGCTCCTGGCTGGCCTGTTCACCTCGCGCAAGCGGCTGATCCACGATATGCTGCTCGGCACCTGCATGATGCGCGCCAGCGCGACATTCCGTTGAGAACTCTCGCAATAATCCGGGATTGACGTTTCATAATCTTTCGCCATGCTTGGTCGAATAGCCAATGGCGAGAGAATCTCTCTAGAGAATGAATACGCAGGTCCACCCTTCGCCGCAGTTTTTCATGACGGCCCCCGCGCCCTGCCCCTATCTGCCGGGCCAGACCGAGCGCAAGGTCTTTACGCATCTCGTCGGCCAGCGCGCGCCGGAGATGAACGATATCCTCACCCAGGGCGGGTTCCGCCGGTCGCAGAACATTGCCTATCGCCCGGCCTGCGAGAACTGCCGCGCCTGCGTCTCGGTTCGCATCATCGTCGACGAATTCGAGCCGACAAAATCGATGAAGCGGGCGGTTGCCGGCAATACCGATCTGCTGGCCAAGGAGTATCCCGCCGAACCCTCGACCGAACAGTTCGCGCTGTTCCGGCAATATCTCGACAGCCGCCACCAGAAAGGCGGCATGTCCGACATGACCGTGCTCGATTATGCAATGATGATCGAGGACACGCATGTGAACACCAGGATAATCGAATACCGGATTCGCGAAGAAGGCGACGGCATCGCCGAAAAACCGGCCGGAAGGCTGGTTGCCGTGGCGCTCACCGATTCGATGGCCGACGGCCTCTCCATGGTCTATTCCTATTACGATCCGTCGCTCACCGACCGCTCGCTCGGCACCTTTATGATCCTCGACCATATCCGCCGCGCGAAGGCCAAGGGCCTGCCGCATGTTTATCTCGGCTACTGGGTCGAGGGTTCGCGGAAGATGACGTATAAGACCCGCTTCCTGCCGCAGGAGCATCTTCTCATGCAGGGCTGGACCCGCTACACCCCTCCCGCAGAATAATTCCTTTCGCGGATTCCCGCATCATGCCCTTTTCAAAATTGTCCCCTCACATGAAGGGCGTCTTGCTGACCTTTTGCGGCGGCCTGGCACTGTCCTTCGATATTCCCGTCGTACGGCTTGCGGATGGCGATATCTGGTCGATCCTGTTCATGCGGTCGATCTTCACCGTGGCCGTGGCTTTGCTCGCGATCTGGGTGATCCGGATGATCACTGGGAAGACGCCGACACTGGTGCCGGGTCTTCCCGGCGTCGTGGTCTCGATGCTCTATGCCACGGGGACGATCACCTTCATGCTGGCGGTGTTCAACACGACGTCGGCCAATGTCGCCTTTATCCTCGCCTTCAATCCGATGTTCGGCGCGCTGCTGTCGTGGATCTTCCTGCGCGAGAAGCCGCGCCGCGCCACCTTCGTCGCCATGGCGGCGATGACGATAGGCGTGCTGATCATCGTCTCGAACGGCCTCGAAAGCGGTCACGTCTGGGGCGACCTGTCGGCGGCGGCCTCCGCACTCGCCATCGCTGGTGCCCTCACCTATAGCCGCGCCTCGCGCCAGGATTTCGGCTTCACGCCGATGGTGGCGGCGATCCTGCCGGCAATCGTCGGCGGTCTGGTGATGATGAAGGGGAGCGGCTACCAGATCAACGACCCGTTCTGGATCATCCTCAACGGCATCATCATCACGCCCTTCGCCTTCTGGGCGCTCGCCATCGGCCCGAAATATCTCTCAGCCGCCGAAACCGGCATGTTCTACCTGCTCGAAACGGTGCTGGCGCCAGTCTGGGTGTGGCTGATCTTCACCGAGGAACCGCCGGTGCCGACCTTGATCGGCGGCGCGATCATTCTCATCGCGCTGGTGTGGCACTCAACGCATACGATGCGACGGGACGAGATACCGCTGCATTGACGCAGACAAATCCCATGTTATAATTTAATTATAACATGGGAGGCGTTCATGGAAATCAGGCTTCGTCGCGTCGGCAATTCGCTCGGTGTCATACTTCCCAAGGAAATCCTTGATCGATACGCACTTCGGGAGGGCGACGATCTCGAACTCGTCGCAGAGGACGGGAAGCTGACCCTTCACACCACGGACGTGAACTTTCAACGGCAGATCGCGGCAGCGCGGATCGTCATGGAAAAATACAGGGTAGCGTTGAAGAAGCTTGCCGAATGACAGTCGTTTTCCTGGAACGGAAGTTCGTCGAACGCTTCCATTCGGTCCAGACTGGCCGGCTCGGCGGAGAGAAGGGCGTGCGCGACGAAGGCAGTCTTGAATCCGCGCTGGCACGAGCAAAGAACAAGGCAGCGTTCGGAGAAACGGACATCGCCACGCTGGCAGCCGCCTATTTTTATTCGCTAACGATGAACTGCCCTTTCATCGAAGGCAATCGACGCATCGCGCTCATCTCCGCAATCGTCTTTCTAGAAATGAACGGCTTCCGGTTCATGGCAACGAACGCCGAAGCCTACGCGGCAATGATGATGCTCGCAGCCGGCGAAATCGACGAGGACGGCGCCACGCGGTTTCTCCGCGATTTCACCGTCCCGCTCTGATCAACCCGCGAACTTGCCCGACCTCGGGAAACCCTTAGGCACCGTCCGGCCCGCCGTGGCCCGATCACCCGTCCATTCCGCAAGCTCTTCCCGCTTGCGCACGAAATTGCGGCCGGCGGAATCGTCCCAGGAGAGCCCCTCCTCCATGTTGAACACGCGGAGGTCGGAAATGCCGCCGTCCTTGAAGCGTTGCAGACGGACGCCCTTGCCGCGGCTCATCTCCGGTAATTGCGCCGCCGGGAAGACCAGCATCTTGCGGTTCTCGCCGACCACGGCGACATGATCGCCCTTGGCGGGGATCACGAGCTTGGCCTCGTCGGGCATCGACACATTAAGGATCTGCTTGCCCTTGCGGGTATTGGCGACGAGTTCTCCCTCGGGTACCAGGAAGCCATAGCCCTGGTGCGAGGCCACAACCAGCTTGCGCGACGTGTCGAGCACGAAGGCGGTCAGCACGTCCTGGTCGTTGTCCATGTCGATCATGATGCGAAGCGGCTCGCCATGACCGCGCCCGCCCGGCAGCTTGTCGGCGCCGAGCGTAAACGCCTTGCCGCCGGTCGTGAAAATGATCACCTTGTCGGTGGTCTGGGCGTTGAAGGCGATCTTGAGGCTGTCGCCTTCCTTGAACTGCAGCGCCGCACGATCCGTCGTATGGCCCTTCAGTGCGCGGATCCAGCCCTTCTCCGAAACGACGACCGTCACCGGCTCCTTCTCGATCATCGCCTGGCTGATCGCCTCTTCGTCGGTCTCCGGCGCATCGGCGAAATCGGTGCGGCGACGGCCGAGCGGCGTTGCCTTGGCGAATTTCTTCTTCACCTCGCCGACTTCCCAGGCGATGGTGGTCCACTGCTTGTCCTCGGAGGCGAGCAGCGCCTCGATACCCGCCTTCTCCGTGGAGAGATTGTCGAACTCGGTGCGGATCTCGAATTCTTCCAGCTTGCGCAAGGAGCGCAGCCGCATGTTGAGGATCGATTCCGCCTGCAGGTCGGTGAGGCTGAACCTCTCCATCATCTCCTGCTTCGGCTCATCCTCCTCGCGGATGATGCGGATCACCTCATCGATATTGAGATAGGCGATCAGGTAGCCGCCGAGAATTTCCAGCCTGCGCTCGATCGCCGCCAGACGATGCCGCGAGCGGCGGATCAGCACTTCCTTGCGGTGCGCCAGCCACTCGACCAGCACCTCTTTCAGCGACATGACCCTGGGCACCTTGCCCATGGAAAGCACGTTCATGTTGAGCGAGATGCGGTTCTCGAGCTCGGTCAGCCGATAGAGCTGCTCCATCAGCAGCGCCGGATCGACGGTGCGGCTCTTGGGGATCAGCACGATCCGCACGTCCTCGGCGGATTCGTCGCGGATATCCTCGAGCAGCGGCAGCCGGCGGGCGAGCAGCAGTTCGGCGATCTTCTCGATCAGCCGCGACTTCTGCACCTGGTAGGGAATTTCGGTGATGATGATCTGGTAGCCGCCGCGGCCGAGATCCTCCTGCACCCACTTGGCGCGCACGCGGAAGCCGCCGCGGCCGGTCGCATAGGCGTCGATGATCGTCTTCTTGTTGTCGATGATCGTGCCGCCCGTGGGGAAATCCGGACCCGCGACGTGCTCGACAAGGTCCTCGATGGTCGCATCGGGTTTCTTGATCAGCAGCAGTGCGGCATCGCAGAGTTCATGCACATTGTGCGGCGGGATGTTGGTCGCCATGCCGACAGCGATGCCGGACGAGCCATTGGCAAGAAGATTGGGGAACGCGCCCGGCAACACGACGGGCTCTTCGTCTTCCTCGTTGTAGGTCGGGCGGAAATCGACCGCATCCTCGCCGATGCCTTCGAGCAGCAGCGAGGCGACCTCGGTCATCCGTGCTTCCGTGTAACGCATGGCCGCCGGGTTATCGCCGTCGATATTGCCGAAATTGCCCTGGCCATCGACAATCGGATAGCGGATGGCGAATTCCTGCGACAGGCGCACCAGCGCATCGTAGATCGACTGGTCGCCATGCGGATGGAATTTACCCATCACGTCGCCGACGATACGGGCGCATTTCTTGTAGGCGGTATTGGGTCGCACGCCCATCTCGCTCATCGCGTGGACGATGCGGCGATGCACCGGCTTGAGGCCGTCGCGGACGTCAGGCAGCGCACGATGCATGATCGTCGAGAGCGCGTAAGCGAGATACCGCTCCTCGAGAGCTGTCTTCAGATCGACCGGCTGGATGTGGTCGCCGCCGCCGGGCGGCTTTTCGATGCTTGCCATGGATTCGCTTTAGCCAAACGAGCCGGAAAGGGCAAGGATTCCACGTGATTGCGCTGTGGATAGCCCGTCGGGATAGATGCCGAATTGACACGCATTAACTGCAACTCGGAAAATCATCACGGGTGGATTGAATGGCAAATATATTTCCTGCTATCAGCGATGGCGGCGCAACCATTACGCGCCATATGCAAGTATAGTTCAGGGGCATCCATGCGCATTATCATTCAAATCACGGCAGCGCTTGCGCTGCTTCTCTCCATTTGGGCTCCGGCATCCGCCGAAAGCCTCGACGCCAAGGCCAATGTGGTCAATCCAGTCGGCTTCTTCTATTTCTACACGTCGCTCGAATATGGCTGCGAATCGATGGGCAAGCCAGTCGTCCGCGTCAACCGCAAGCCGCAAAACGGCACGCTGAGGACGGAATGGCGGATGTCGAAGATGAATTCAAAGGGCGGCTGCAAGGGTCGGCCAGCGCGCGGACTCGCCGTCTGGTACACGCCCAACAAGGGCTATCGCGGACCGGACAAGTTCGGCTTCACGATGAGCGTTCCTGGCCTGGCGCCGGGCGCGAGTTACGGCTCCGCCAAGCATTGGAGCTACACGGTCAACGTCAAGTGATATCCGCATGGACCGGCTCGTGCGAGCCGGTTCATGCAAAGTTATCCGGCCACTTAGACTCGCGGTTACCATAGCCGCGAGTTCCCCAAAAAAAGTCCGAATTCCAGTGGGATATTGCCTTCACTGAGAATATAAACGGCGCATCAACCGTTTTTGCCTGTGGATGCATTCCAACCGAATTCTGACCTCTAGAAAGGGACCACCCATGAAATTGAACCGCTCCTTCAGCGTGTTGCTCGCCGGCACCGCGTTTCTCGGCTTTGCAAATTCGGCCTTCGCGCTCGACGGCAATGACGTGCTCGCCAAGATCAACGCGGTTTACAGCGTCCAGGGCGGCAAGATCGAGGCTGCTTCGACCTCCGTCGATGGCGCCAATGTGAAGCTGACCGGTGTCACCGTGATCGCCGCCGGCACGGACGGCAAGTCCTTCCCGATCGGTGACGTGACGCTGGAAAATGTCGAAGAGGGTGACGAAGGCTACACGATCGAGAAGATCGCATTTTCCGATATCAACACCACGCAGGAAGGCGCGACGATCACCGCCACCGGCATGAGCATCGGCGGCGTCTACATCCCCAACGAGCCGAAGCCCGGCACGATCGATTCCATGATGCTCTATGAAAACTTCGCCGTCGGCCCGGTCACCGTATCGGCGCAGGGCAAGCAGGTCTTCTCGCTCGAGGGCGCCGAGGGCAATCTCACCGCCGCCGAAGACCAGAGCAAGTTCGATTTCGACGCCACCATTTCCGGGGTCAATATCGACATGACCACCGCTCCCGATCCGAAGGCGCAGGAAGCCATCGCCGCACTCGGCCTGCAGAACGTCAAGGGCGAAGTCACGATGAAGGGCTCGTGGACCGTCGCCGACGGCAAGTTCGAAATGAGCGAATATGCCTTCGATTTCGACAATGTCGGCCGCCTGGACATCAATTTCTCGATGTCGGGCTACACGCTCGATTTCATCAAGGCGATGCAGGATGCGGTCAAGGCTTCCGAGACCAATCCTGACAAGGCCGCCGGCCAGCAGGCACTCGGCATGTCCATGATGGGCCTGATGCAGCAGTTGATCTACAACGGCGCCTCGGTCCGCTTCGACGACGCCGGCATCACCGCCAAGGCGCTCGAATTCGCCGGCAAGCAGCAGGGCGTGGACGGCAAGCAGATGGCGCAGTCGCTCAAGGGCATGCTGCCGATGATGCTCGGCGCCATGAACATGCCCGACCTGCAGAAGCAGATCGAAGCCGCGGCGAATGCCTATCTCGACGATCCGAAGAGCCTGACCGTCTCGGCCAACCCGGCCCAGCCGCTCGCCGCCCCGCAGATCATGGGTGCCGCCATGGGCGATCCGGCCAACCTGGTCAAGACGCTTAATGTCCAGGTGACTGCGAACGATTGATCGGCGGTTCTTAATAAACATCGCAAAATGGAAACCCGGAAGGCCAAGCCTTCCGGGTTTTTTGTGCTTTCTGGGTGTCGATCGATCCGGGCGGCTCACGCCGCCCGCAACCCTGAGGATCAGGTACATCACCGCATAGGACAGGCCGAGCGCGACCGCGAGCGACACCCCGCTCCGCCAGCGGCCCGTGACGGTGCCGACATAGGAGGCGATCAGCACTGACGAAACGAGGTCCGGCATTATTTGCGGCCAGCGCTTGAAACGCGCCTGTTGCGGCGCAATATATTCATCAGCCGGCCACGTAATCGCGTCCCTCCCAGCCGGCTCCTTCGGACCCCCGCCGCCTTTCTGCGCGTACGCCGGCCCGACCGTATCTTCTAAAAATCTCTCTCAAGGATTTCCGCTATGCGCTATAAAACGTTAGGGAATACCGGCCTTGCCGTATCCGAAATCTGCCTTGGTACGATGACCTTCGGCGGCAAGGGCTTCTGGACCGCCATCGGCCAACTCGATCAATCCGTTGCCGACAATATCGTCGCTAAGGCGCTCGATGCCGGCGTCAATTTCATCGATACGGCGGATGTCTATTCCGAAGGTGTCTCGGAAGAAATCACCGGCCAGGCGATGAAGAATTCCGGCCGCCCGCGCACCGACATCGTGCTCGCCACCAAGGTCTTCGGCTCGATGGGCACCGGACGAAACGACGGTTCCTCCTCGCGCGGCCACATCATGGATGGCGTCAAGGCGAGCCTCAAGCGTCTCGGCACCGACTATATCGACCTCTACCAGATCCACGGCACCGACCCGATCACGCCGGTCGAGGAGACGGTGCGCGCCATGGAAGACCTCGTCCGCCAGGGTCATGTCCGCTACTGGGGCATTTCCAACTGGCAGGCATGGCGCATCACCAAGGCGCTCGGCGTCGCCGACAAACACGACTACGCCAAGCCCGTCACCCTCCAGGCCTATTACACCATCGCCGGGCGCGATCTCGAACGCGAGATCGTGCCGTTGCTCGAGAGCGAGAAGCTCGGCCTGATGGTGTGGAGCCCGCTCGCCGGCGGCTTCCTCTCGGGTAAATACGCCAGGGAAGGCGGCGGCCCGAACGATGCTCGCCGCGTGACCTTCGATTTCCCGCCGCTGAACAAGGATCGCGCGTTCGATTGCATCGACGTGATGCGCGAGATCGCCGAGGCGCGCGGCGTCTCCATCGCCCGGATCGCGCTCGCCTACGTGCTCAACAAGCGCTTCGTGATGTCGGTCATCATCGGCGCCAAGAACACCGAGCAGCTCGACGACAATCTTGCCGCGACCGAGATCGAACTGACTTCGGAAGAGATGGAAAAGCTCGACGCCGTCAGCGCGCTGCCCGCCGAATATCCCGGCTGGATGCTGACTCGCCAGCAGGAAGCGCAGTTCGCGCGGCTGGCGCCGCTCAAGAAGTAGAAGAACCGGCCCGCCCCGTTACCGGGGTGGGCCATCCATCCCAGCCTGCATCGCCGTCAGCACACTCATCGCATGCCCCGCATATTGGCTGATCCAGCGGTCGTGGATCTCCTGGATCGGCATGGCATTGAGGTGGTTCCACCGCTCCCTGCCCTCGCGCGTCACCAGCACCAGGCCGGCATTTTCCAGCACTTTGAGATGCTGCATGACCGTGCAGCGATCCATGTCAGGAAACGCCTCGCAGAGCGCGCCCGTTGTCCGCGGTGCATCCCTGATCGTGTCCAGCATTCGCCGGCGCGTGCCGTTCGCCAGCGCCTTGAAAATCTCGTCGTCTTTTGAATCGCTTGACATGTTATGTTTTTATAACATATTCTACTGCCAGTCAAACGATGGAGGACAGCATGACGCTGGAATTTCGTGTGAACGGCCGCATTGGCCGCCCCGTGGCGGAAGTCTTCGACGCCGTCGTCAACCCCACCAAGCTCTCAGGCTATTTCACCACCATCGGGGGCGCGAGTGCGCCCTTGGTCGCCGGCACGACCGTGACCTGGTTCGGCATGGCGCCTGTTATCGTCGATGAGGTCGAGGAGAACCGGAAGATCG
This sequence comes from Rhizobium sp. LjRoot254, assembly GCF_964254105.1. Classification (NCBI taxonomy): domain Bacteria; kingdom Pseudomonadati; phylum Pseudomonadota; class Alphaproteobacteria; order Hyphomicrobiales; family Rhizobiaceae; genus Rhizobium; species Rhizobium sp. LjRoot254. The sequence continues at coordinate 2,614,778 of NZ_CAXUSM020000001.1, forward strand.
TCTTCCGCTGGGATGCGATGGTCGACGAGGGCGAGGACGCCTACAAGACCAGGGTTGAGATGCGTTTCAAGCAGCTGGACGACGGCGGCACCATGGTAACGATCGCCGAAACCGGCTGGCGCGAGAACGCGCGCGGCCAGAAATCGTCCTACATGAATTGCGAGGGCTGGTCGCAGATGCTGGCGTGCATGAAGGCCTATGTCGAATACGGCATCAACCTGCGCGACGGCTACTATCCCTCCGAGATGAAGGGTGTGGTCGCATCAGAGCAGAATATCGAGATGTAAGGAGCCTTGCCATGACCGAACTCATTGCCCGAAGCGAACTCCTCATCCGACGTCCGGTTCCCGACGTCTTCGAGGCCTTCGCCGACCCCACGATCACCGCCCGCTTCTGGTTCACCCATGGCTCGGCGCGCCTGACCGAGGGCGCCGAACTCGATTGGACCTGGGAGATGTACGGATTCACGACGCATGTACGCGTGCTCGCCATCGAACCCCACAGGCTTATCCGCATCCTGTGGGATACGGAAGGCAATCCCACGCAGGTCGAATGGCGTTTCAGGGAACACCGTTCCGGCCAGACCTGGGTCGAAGTCGAAAACAGCGGCTTCAAGGGGGATGACGACGCCCGGCTACAGGCGGTACTCGACTCCACAGAAGGTTTTGTCCTGGTCCTGGCTGGCGCAAAGATCTGGCTCGAGCACGGTATCGAGCCGAACTTCGTACTCGACCGGCACCCCACAAAGCGGGTTGACGGCTGGCAGGACAGATAGAGGAACAGCACCATGACATCAGAGATCAAGGGCGGCGTCAACATCGCCATGAAAGTGCCGTCGCATCAGTACGAAGCCGTCATCGCCTTTTACCGCGACGTGGTGAAGCTGCCTTCCTTCGACACCAAGGCCCCGGCCGTTGGCTTCATCCTCGGCCCCAACAGGCTCTGGATCGACGAGGCGCCAAACTACACCCAGGCCGAAGTCTGGCTTGAGCTCTTCACCGACGACCACCAGGTTGCCCTCACCCGTCTCGAAACCGGTGGCGCCGTCCGTTGCGACCAAATCGAGGATCTCGGCCCGGATTTCAAGGGCGGCTGGATCATGAACCCGGCCAATATCGTACACATGGTGCGCACGCCGGATGCTTGGTGAGTCACAATGGAAATTCCGCCAGGCGCCGGCTTCCGGATGTCAGAACAGGAAATCGCCCGCGTCGAGGTCCTTGATCCTGACGCCCTCCAGCGTAATCATATCACCCTGGGTGCCATTGATGACCACATTCGCGCCCTGCTGCCTCATGTGGCCGGCCTTGAGATCGGCAAAATCGGTGATGGCGGCGAGGCCGGAAAGATCGATCACATCATGATCGACGCCCTTGGAATCGAAATCCTTGATCCTGTCGGCGTCGTCATCGGTGTTGAAGACGAACGTGTCGATACCGGCGCCGCCGAACAACGTATCGTTGCCCTTGCCGCCGGCGAGAATGTCGGCGCCGTCCAGCGCCTTGATTATGTTCTTTCCGGCATTGCCCGCGAGGCTGTTGGCCGTGGCGTTGCCGGTCGCCTTGATGTTCATCAGCCCGGTCAATGTCAGGTTCTCGACATCGGCCAATAAGAGCAGGCTGAACCCGACCGATGCACGCACTTCGTCGGTTCCCTGCGCCGCCAGTTCCTGAATCTGGTCGCTGGTGGATTCGACCACGTAAATGTCGTTGCCGCTACCACCGATCAGCGTGTCGGCGCCATCGCCACCGATCAGCGTATCCGCACCGCCGCCGCCTTCAACCGTGTTGTCGCTGGAATTGCCGGTGAGAACATTGTCGAGCGCATTGCCGGTGGCATTGATATCGCCTGAACCGGTCAATGTCAGGTGCTCGATGCTGGACATGCCAGCGAGACTGAAACTGATCGATGACAGCACGGTATCGGTACCCTGCACCGCCATTTCCTGTATCTGGTCGCCGGTGGAATCGACCACATAGATGTCATTGCCGAAACCGCCGATCAGAATGTCGTCGCCACCCTTGCCGTCGAGCGTGTCATTGCCGCCAAAGCCGATCAGCGTCTCGTCCCAGCTGGTGCCGGCAAGGATGTCTGCCAGTGCCCCGCCCCGGACATCGGCGGCGAAATGGCGCTGGTAGATGCCATATTCCGAGCCATCCTGGCCATAGGATGCCCATGTCACCAGCCAGCCGCCATCGACCAGCGCCGTCACTGAGGGTTTGTACTGATAGTCCGTCGTATAGCTATTGACCAGCGTTTCCGTGCCGGATGCAGCACCTTCGGCGTCGTAGCGCTGCTGGTAGATGCCATAGGCTTCGCCATCCTGACCATAGGACGACCATGTCACCAGCCAGCCGCCATCGGCCAGCGCCGTCACAGAGGGCTGGTACTGATCGTCCGTGGTATAGCTATTGACTGGTGTTTCCGTGCCGGATGCCACACCATCGGCATCGTAGCGCTGCTGATAGATGCCCCAGGCATGACCATCCTGGCCATCGGACGACCATGTCACCAGCCAGCCGCCGTCGGCCAGCGCCGTCACAGAGGGAGTGTCCTGATAGCCCGTCGTATAGCTATTGACCAGCGTTTCCGTGCCGGATGCCAGCCCATCAGCATCGTAGCGCTGCTGGTAGATGCCAAATAAGCTGCCATCCTGGCCAAGGGATGCCCATGTCACCAGCCAGCCGCCATCGGCCAGCGCCGTCACCGAGGGTTTGTACTGATAGTCCGTCGTATAGCTATTGACTGGTGTTTCCGTGCCGGATGCCACGCCATCGGCACCGTAGCGCTGCTGGTAGATGCCATAACTGGAGCCATCCAGAAAATTGGACGCCCAGGTCACCACCCAGCCCCCATCGGCCAGCGCCGTCACCGAGGAATCGTACTGATCGCCCGGCGTAAAGCTATTGACCAGCGTTTCCGTGCCGGATGCCAGCCCATCAGCATCGTAGCGCTGCTGGTAGATGCCATATAAGCCGCCATCCTGGCTCCAGGAATGCCATGTCTGCAGCCAGCCGCCATCGGCCAGCGCCGTCACCGAGGGATTGTTCTGCCAGTCCGTAATATAGCTATTGACCAGAGTTTCCGTGCCGGATGCCACGCCATCGACATCGTAGCGCTGCTGGTAGATGCCATAACTTGAACCGTCCTGGCCAAGGGACATCCATGACACCAGCCAGCCGCCATCGGCCAGCGCCGTCACCGAGGGCTCGTCCTGATAGCTCGTGGTATAGCTATTGACGAGCGTTTCCGTGCCGGCCGTTGCCTGTGAGGACATCAATATCTCCCATTATAATAGATGGACCAAAGAACTGAACGGCCGACGGAAGTCACTCGGGAAAGGCATTAAGAATTGATTAAGCACGATTACTCGACTCATGCAACCACAGCGGTCGGCGGTGCGATGTGAGATCGTCTCTTTTCTTGAATCACGCTTACGGCGAGTACCGGTGCTGCCGGAAACACAAAATCCCGGAAGTCGCCCTCCGGGATTTCATTTTGCGCTCAAGCTGTTAGCTCAGTCTTTCTTCACCGGCGGAATAACCCGGAGCGACAGCTCCATCAGCTGCTTCGGCATGGCCGGAGCCGGTGCGTTCATCAAGAGGTCCTGCGCCTGCTGGTTCATTGGGAACAGCGTGATCTCGCGCAAGTTCTTGGCACCCACGAGCAGCATCACCACGCGGTCGATACCGAAGGCGCAGCCGCCATGCGGAGGGGCGCCGTACTGGAAGGCGCGGTACATGCCGCCGAAGCGTTCCTCGACGTCGGTCTGGCTGAGACCCACCAGCTCGAATGCCTTGACCATCAGTTCCGGCGACTGGTTGCGGATCGAGCCAGAGGCGATTTCGAAACCGTTGCAGACAGCGTCATACTGATAGGCCTTGATCGTCAAGGGATCCTGCGTTTCGAGCGCTTCAAGCCCGCCCTGCGGCATCGAGAACGGGTTGTGGGCGAAATCGACCTTCTTGTCTTCGTCATTGTATTCGAAGAACGGGAAGTCGACGATCCAGCACAGTTCGAACCGGTCGCGATCGACAAGGTTCAGTTCCTCGCCCGCCTTGGTGCGCGCCTCGCCTGCGAACTTGTAGAACTTCGACGGCTCACCGGCCACGAAGAAGCAGGCGTCGCCGACATCCAGGCCAAGTTGCGTGCGGATCGCTTCGGTGCGCTCCTCGCCGATATTCTTGGCGAGCGGGCCGGAACCACCGGTCGTGCCGTCTTCTTCCTTGCGCCAGAAGATATAGCCCAGCCCCGGCTGACCGGTCGATTGTGCCCAGGCGTTCATGCGGTCGCAGAAAGCGCGCGAACCACCGGTCTTGGCCGGGATCGCCCAGACCTCGACCTTCGGGTTCCTCTCGATCATGCCGGCGAACACTTTGAAGCCCGAGCCGGCGAAATGCTCGGTGACGCTCTGCATCTCGATCGGGTTGCGGAGGTCGGGCTTGTCGGAGCCGTATTTGCGGATCGCGACGTCGTAGGGAATGCGCGGCCAGTCCTTGGTCACCGGCTTGCCGTCGGCGAATTTCTCGAACACTTCGGTCATCACGGGACCCATCGTGTCCCACACGTCTTCCTGCGTGACGAAGCTCATTTCGACGTCGAGCTGGTAGAATTCGCCCGGCAGGCGGTCGGCGCGCGGGTCTTCGTCGCGGAAGCAGGGCGCGATCTGGAAATAGCGGTCGAAACCGGCCACCATCAAGAGCTGCTTATACTGCTGCGGCGCCTGCGGCAGCGCGAAGAATGTACCGGGATGGATGCGCGACGGCACCAGGAAGTCACGCGCGCCTTCGGGCGACGACGCAGTCAGGATCGGCGTCGAATATTCGCCGAAGCCGGCATCGGTCATCCGGTTGCGCATGTCTGATATGATCTGGCTGCGCTTGACGATGTTCTTGTGCAGCGTCTCGCGGCGGAGATCCAGGAAGCGGTATTTGAGGCGGATGTCTTCGGGATAATCAGGCTCGCCGAACACGGGCAGCGGCAGTTCCTTGGCGGCGGAGAGCACTTCGATCTCCTGCGCGTAAAGCTCGATCTCGCCAGTCGCCATCTGCTTGTTGATCGTGTCTTCCGAACGCGCCTTGACCAGGCCGTCGATGCGGATCACCCATTCACCGCGCACGGTCTCGGCCGCCTTGAAGGCCGGCGAATCCGGATCGACGACGATCTGGGTCATGCCGTAATGGTCGCGCAGGTCGATGAACAGCAGGCCGCCGTGGTCGCGCACGCGATGCACCCAGCCGGAAATACGCACGGTCTGGCCGACGTCGGATTTGCGGAGTGCCGCGCATGTATGGCTGCGGTAGCGGTGAAACTGTTGGTCCTGCATGTCGAATATCCTGCCGGGAATCCCGGAAAATGGGTCGTTAAAATTCGGCGGGACAAGCGCATGATGTGCCCGATTTGTCAAGGCGGAAGGCTCTCACCAGCCCAGCGCAATCCTCATCGTGTCTTGTCCGGCCAAGGCATCATGAGGATTCCCAAATGGCTACGATCGTCTACGGCAAGAGACTGCCCGATTTCGACAATTTCTCCCAGTTCGACGGCAAGACACTCGCTATCTCCAAACTCAACGACGACACGTTCACGCTGAAAGACAAGGACGGCACGTCCATGGTCTTCGAGGGCGAGAACTTCGAAAAGACCCAGAACGTCATCACGGATGGCACGATAGAGAGCGCCGAGTTCTTCAACAACAAGGGCCAGCGCATCTACACGTTCGACAATCTGGAGGCCGACGCCGCCGATCTCTACAAGGCGTTCAGCCTGAAAAGCGATCCCTTTCGCATCCTGCACGGGCTGATGGACGGCGACGACACGGTCAGCGGTTCGGCGAAGAAGGACAGCATGTGGGGCTTTGCCGGCGATGACACGCTCAGCGGCCGGGGCGGCGACGACTGGTTCTACGGCCATCGCGGCAACGACACGCTGACCGGCGGCGCCGGCGCCGACACCTTCGCCTTCCTGACCGGCTATGATGCCGACACCGTCACCGATTTCGACCTGACCGGCAACGACCACGACTTCATCTATATGGACTATTACCTCTATGACGACATCACGTTCACAGAGGTCGTCACCGAGGACGGGACCAACGTGACCCTCGAATTGCCGACAGGCGATACGCTGACGCTGGAGGATGTGACCCAGGCCCAGATCGAGGGCAAGGACAAGTATTTCGATTTCTTCTGAACGCTGGGACCAAATCGGCCGGGCGGATCGTAATCCGCTTCAGATCGTGAAAGAAAAATCGGTCGCCTCGAGCAGGTCCGCGTCAACGCCTTTCAGCACCAGCGTGTCGCCCCTGCCGAGCAGGATCAGGGTGTCTGCGCCCTTCTGCTCGATATGCTTTTCGAGATCGCCGAAATCCTCGATCCCCTTCACGTCGAGAATGGCGATCTGGTCGGTCTCGTCGACATAGTCGGACAGGGTGTCGCGGCCCCAGCCCTTCTTCATGACGAAGGTGTCCTCATCCGCGCCGCCAGACAGGAGATCGTCACCCTTGCCGCCGCCGAGCAGATCGGCTCCGTCCATGCCCTTGATGCGGTTGTCGCCGGAATTGCCCGATATTTCGTTGTCCCCGGCGCTTCCCGTCCCCTTGGAATCAAAGCCGCCGATCAGGATCAGCGCCTCGACATTGTCGCCGAGTGTGAAATTGCGCGTGGCCTTCACCGTGTCCACACCCTCGCCGACACCCTCGACGAAGCTGAGATTGCGCTCTGTGATCAGTGTGTCGTCGCCCGCGCCGCCAAGGAAGGCGCCGTTCAGCCGGCCGCCGCGATTATCGAAGACGTCGGCGCCGCCATGCAGCGCGATCCTGCCGTTGATGAAGCCGCTATTTATCACCACGTCGCCGGTACCGCCGCCCTCGACGGCAATGCCGAGCCCGAAGGTCTCGATCTCGCCGAAATTCCTGAGCGTGAGCCCGTCGGCGGGGGAGAGCATCAGCACGCCGATGTCGTATCCGATGATCGTGCCGCCCTTCTCGTTGACCAAGCTCCCCGAGCTCGCGAAAAACGCAACGCCTGTATCGCCGCTCACCGTGCCCGCGTTGACGATCTCGGCGCTGGTCCCGGAATAGATGATACCGGTACCGCCGGCGACCGCTCCGATCACCAGACCTTGATTGACGATGCGCGCGTCCGCCCCCTGGGATTCTATGCCGACAAAACCCGAGACGAAACCTGTCTCGGAAATGGTGATCGCCGTGCCGGCGCCGACGGCATTGATCGCGGACGTGGCGGAATTGCCCTCATCACGCTCGGCGTGCACCAGGCCATGCACGACAAGTCTGTTGCCGGTCGAAGCGGCGCCCACGAATATCGCGTCGTCGAGGCTCATCTGCACCGTCGTCTCGACCGCGATGGAAACCTTGATGCCCGTGCCTTGAAGTTCGACCTGTTCGACATAGGTGCCGATGAGATCCGCATCCGTCGTGACAACAGGCATAACCGTTCCCCTCGTTTCGTTCGCGAATTAGACCACGGCGGCTTCAACCTGTCCAATCACATGCCAGGGAAAATCGGTGGCCCGCCCAAGCCCAAATCGAGCCACCCCTAGCCTACGCATTTTTTGACCTGGCATGCCGGATTCGGACGGACTTCGGCTGTGTTTGCCGCTAGGAATAGATCAGGGCCGATTCAGGCGGCCATTCTCCACGCGTAACCCTCGCATGAACAAGCTTACTTCCCTCATCCCGCTTCTCGCCTCAGCAGCGCTTCTGATGTTCGGCAATGGCCTGCAGGGCACGCTGATTGCCTGGCGGGCCTCGTCGGAGGGCTTTCCGCCTTGGCTGATCGGGCTGATCACCGCATCCTATTATCTCGGCTTCGCGCTCGGCTGCTTCCACATCACGCATCTGCTCCGTCAGATCGGCCATATCCGTGCCTTCTCGGCGATGGCGGCGATTTCGACGGCGACGATCATCCTGGCGGGCCTGGTGGTCGATCCGTGGCTGTGGACCATCCTGCGCCTGATCAGCGGCTATTGCCTTGCCGTGCTCTTTGCCGTCATCGAGAGCTGGCTCAATTCCAAGGTCGACAACGCTATCCGCGCGCGCACGCTTTCAGTCTACCGCTATGTCGACCTTGCCGCCAACACGTCGGCGCAGTATTTCCTGCCGTGGTTCGGCGGCACGTCCTTCATCCTGTTCGGTATCTCGGCGATCGCGCTGTCGCTGTCGCTGACGCCGATCTCGCTCGCCGACAAATCCAGCCCCTCGCCGCCCGACCATGTCAATTTCGACATGAGATATCTGTGGCTGACCTCGCCGCTCGCCGCCGTCGGTTGCTTCGCCGTCGGCATGACCAATACCGTCTATCGATCGCTCGGACCGGTCTATTGCCTCGAACTCGGCTTCGACACGACGGTGACCGCCTGGTTCCTCGCGGCCAGCATCATATCGGGCGTCGTGCTGCAATATCCGTTCGGCCACTATTCGGACCGTAAGGACCGGCGCACGGTGATCATGGTGGCGACTGCCGGTGGCATGCTGGCGAGCATGCTGCTGTTCTTCTTCGCGGGCAACAGCATCTTTCTCAACATCGCGGGCGTCTTCCTGCTCGGCGCATTCTCGATGCCGCTCTATTCGATGTGTTCGGCGCATGCCAACGATCGCGCCGGCCCCGGCGAGTTCGCCACCATCACCGCGGCCCTGCTTTTCTACTGGGCGGCCGGCGCCGTGATCGGTCCATGGCTTGCCGCATCTATCATGGGCTGGTTCGGTCCGAAGTCGATGTTTGCCTTCACGGCCGCGACGCAGGCGATATTTCTCGCCTATACGTTGACACGCAAGCTGCAACGCCCTGGATAAAATGCGGGCAAAGCTTTCGCCGAGCCTTGATTTTTGCCCGCCATAAGCGGAAGAACATCAAAACAATACGGACTCTGTATTTATGAAGATCATTCTCAAGACCGAGGAACTCGCCGAGGCCTGCGAAATATTTGCCCGGCACGACTATGTCGCAGTCGATACCGAATTCCTGCGCGAGACGACGTTCTGGCCGCAGCTCTGCCTGATCCAGCTCTCGGGGCCCGATCTCGACGCCATCGTCGATCCGCTCGCACCCGGCATCGACCTCGCCCCGTTCTTCAAGCTGATGGCCGATACGTCGGTCACCAAGGTGTTCCACGCGGCGCGCCAGGATATCGAAATCATATTCAATCGCGGCGGGCTGATCCCGCATCCGATATTCGACACGCAGGTGGCCGCCATGGTCTGCGGCTTCGGCGACTCGGCGTCGTATGACACGCTCGTCCAGCGCATCGTCAACGTCCAGCTCGACAAGTCCTCGCGCTTCACCGACTGGAGCCATCGTCCGCTGTCGGAAAAGCAGCTCGATTATGCCATCGCCGACGTCACGCACCTGAAGGATGTCTATCTCCACCTCAAGGGCGAACTCGAGCGCGAGGGCCGCACGGAGTGGCTGGCCGAAGAAATGTCGGTGCTCGAATCCCGTGAGACCTACGACCTGCACCCCGACGACGCCTGGCAGCGGCTGAGGATGCGGGTGCGCAAGCCGATCGAACTGGCGATCCTCAAGAACCTCGCCGCATGGCGCGAGCGCGAGGCCCGCTCGCGTGACGTGCCGCGCGGCCGCGTGCTGAAGGACGATGCGGTCTTCGAGATCGCCCAGCAGCAGCCAAAGGACACCGAAGCGCTCGCTCGCCTGCGCACGATCCCCAAGGGCTATGAGCGCTCGCAGAATGGCGCCGCGATCCTCGGCGCGGTCAATGCGGCGCTCGCCATCCCGAAGGCGGACCTTCCGCGCATTCCGCGCTCCGGCAACGCGCCCGAAGGCAGCGGCGCGGCCGTGGAAATGCTGAAAGTCCTGCTCAAGCTGATCGCCGAAAAGAACGGCGTCGCCTCGAAGATCATCGCCTCCGGCGACGACCTCGATGCCATTGCCTCCAAGGGCGAAGAAGCCGAAGTCGCCGCCCTGCACGGCTGGCGGCGCGAACTGTTCGGCGAGCCTGCCCTGAAGCTGATCCAGGGCGAGATGGCGCTGCGCTTCGTCAACCGCAAGGTTGACGTGGTCGAGTTTTCGCTCGCCGCCGAATAAGCCGCAATTCATGCAAAAAGGGCCCGGCGGTCGTCCGCCAGGCCCTTGTTTCATTCTGTCCGTCTTAGAACTGGAAGTCCGAGGCGTCGATCTGCTTGGTGGTCACACCGTGCAGGACGATCTGGTCGGCACCATCGAGATCGATCACGACATCGGACTTTCCCTGCCTGGAAATGTCGAGGTCCTTGAAGCGAAGCTCCTTGTCGCCGCCGAAATACTCGGAAAGGTCGATATTATCGTGGCCCTTGCCGACAAAGTTGAAGCCCGTGACACTGTCGGTGCCATCGCCCCTGTGGAAAATCAGGGTGTCGGCGCCGATCTTGTCGTTAATGCTGTCGTTGCCCTTGCCGGCTTCGAACCTGTCGTTGCCCTTGCCGCCCAGCAAGGCGTCATCGCCGGCGCCGCTGAACAGAAAGTCATTGCCGTCGAGACCATTCAGCTTGTCGGCGCCATCGGCAGTGTAAAGATCATTGGCGGCATTGTTGCCGGTGATCTGATAGTCGCTGCCCGCAAGATAATTGCCGAGCGCCTTGAAGCTGTGCAATTGATCCGCACCGATTTCCAGTCCGGAAATCTGGAAGGCAACCTTGCCATTAGCGACCACCTTGTAGCTGGCGACTGTTTCGACGTTGTCGAGCAAGCTCGCGGTTTCCTGGTCCACCGGGTCTTCCGCGTTGAATTGACCCTTCAATTCTACATAGTCATTCTTGCCGGAATAGAAGCGCACGCTGTCGAGCGCTTCACCTGTGCCTTCCTGGAACTCAACCTTGAAACTTGCGCCAGTAAGCGCCTGGAACACGAAGTTCGAAACATTGAAATCCGAGGCGCCAGCAGCGCCGAAAGTTACGTTGATCATTTTTTCACCCCTGATTACCCACCGCCTTGGTGTTGAGATGAACTTATGGTCTAAAGCTGAAATTTCGGTGAGACAGTACAGTTAAGAAGCGGTAATTCGGCTAGCCAATATTCTGTATAGAAAATATTTTACGAACAAAAACGATCCAGATCTTGCATTCCTGCCTATTGTCAATTCGCGCAGGATATACTTTCTAATACATAAAAGCTAAAATAGAAATGGCGCCGGTCTCTGAGTGAGACCGGCGCCGGGTGTTAGACAGAATATTGTATCAGAACAGGAAATCGGAGGCGTCGAGATTGGCGAGCGCCACATTCCTAAGCGTGATCGTGTCGCCGTCGCCAAGGTCGAGGACGACATTCTTGCCGGCCTGATCGAGCGACAGATCCTCGAAGGACGCAACACTATCGACAGCAGTGAGATCGATGATCTCGTGCGCCCTGCCCTTTGCAGTGAAGTCCATAACGACGTCCGCACCGTCGCCGGAAACGAAAATGAACGTGTCGATGCCGAGGCCGCCCGTGAGGAAGTCATTGCCCTCGCCGCCGTTCAGGACATCGTTTCCGGCATCGCCAAACAGCTTATCGTTGCCGGCCAGGCCGAACAGGCTGTCATTACCGGCCAGCCCGTGCATGACGTCTTTGTGGCCCGAGGCAGTAAGCTGGCTGCCGGAGGCATTGCCCCTGACGACGAAGTCCTGTTCGGCGAGCCAGTCCTTGACCTTGAAGGCCTCACCGATTTCACGCGCGGTCAGGTCGAGATCAGATGCTGAATACACCTCTTTGCCATCGGCCACGACGGTGACCGAATCGAGGCTTCTGATCATGTCTTGGACGTCACCGCCCAGTTTGAACTTGAACTCGCCTTCGAGCACGACATAGTTGTTCTTATCTTCCGTAAGCTTGATTTCGTTCCTGCCGATCGAAATCTTCGGCGGATCCTCACCGAGGCTCTTGAATCTAATGTCAGCGACATCGAAATCGAAGTTTTTGACTTTTGCACCAAGCTTGACGCTAACCACTGAAACCCCCTAACCCACATATTAGGGCGATGATGGGGGCAATTGGTTACTAAATAACGCGCTCAGGCACGGCGATAGTTCATCAATAAATTATAGGCTTTACAGAGTCTTGTTGCGGTCAGTTAATTTTTAGCGATGTGCGGATTGGCTCACTCGAACCGGAATGCCAGCTTCTTGCCGGTGAGCTTGGAAAGCTGCTGCAGCCGTCCCTCGATGCGCTCGCCGCTGAAGGCCGAATATTCGTGCGGCACGACGAATTCGAGATCGAGACCGCTTTGCGGGATTTTCGGCGCCTCGAAGCGGAGGTGCCGGACGATGCCCGGCATCGAGGCCGAGAAGACGTAGGCAACGCGCAGCAGGCCGCCGAGCAGCTTTGCCAGTTCCAGCAGGCGCGGCGTGGCAATCGTCGAGAGTTCGTCCGTCTCGTGGTCGTCGTTCAGGCCTTCGAAACGGTAATAGTTGGCGAGCGCAATGAACGCCCGGCCGGGATGGGTGATCCCGATGAAGGCGCCATGCGCGATCAGGTTTAGCGCCTGCAGGCCGCGATAATCCGGATGGGCGCGCCAGCTGATATCGGCGAGCAGGCAGGCTGCCTGTCGGTAGCGCCCCTCCTCCACCGTCTCGCGGATGCCGAAGGCCGGAACCATTTCACCGGTCCACCTGGCAAGCTCGCGGGCATGTTCGGGCGAGCGGGCACGCAGGACTGCCAGTTCGCGCGCCGCCGACAGCAGCGGATCCTGCGCCTTCTCAGCGTCCGGCAGCAGCGAATAGAGATAGCCCTCGCGCACACCCTGCTGCGAGAAGGAGACGCGCGACGGCTTCATTTCCGCCAGCACCTCGCGCATGGCGACTGCGCCATAGGGCAGCAGCGCGCGGCGCGAACGGGAAACCGACTGATAGGCCGGTTCCTTCTGTTCCTTGTTGCGGATCACCTCGTCGAGGAAAACCATCGCTTCGTCGAGGCCAAGGCGGTAGTCCTGGACCATGTGGAGCGGATAGTTCCTGAGCTCCATGTGCAGCTTGGCCAGCGCGCGCCATGTGCCGCCGACGGCATAGAAGGTGCGCCCCTCACCTTCCCGGAGGAAATCGACGCCACGCAGGAGCTTGCGGGTATGATTGGCCGCCTTGGTCAGCGAGCCGCCCGAGAATTCCGAGAGCCGCAATCCGCCGAGCGGCGTCGTCAGTCCCGTGCCGTGCCCCTTGCCGCGCACATCGACCAGTTCGAGTGAGCCGCCACCGAGGTCGCCGACGATGCCATCGGCGTCGAAATAGCCGCTGACGATGCCGAGCGCCGAGAAATGCGCCTCTTCCTCGCCGGAGAGGACCCGTATCTTCTGCCCGAGGATCAGTTCGGCCTGCCGGATGAATTCGGGGCCGTTCTTCGCCTCGCGGGCCGCTGCGGTGGCGATGGCGAACATGGTACGCGACCGCGCCTGCGTCGCCAGCGCCCTGAACCGCTTGAGCGCGGTCAGTGCGCGTTCCACGCTCTGCGCATCCATGTTGCCGGTCTGCGCCAGCCCCTTGCCGAGGCCGCACATGACCTTTTCGTTGAACAGCATGGTGGGGGCGCGGTTGAGCCCCTCATAGATCACGAGCCTGACCGAATTGGATCCGATATCGACGATCGACACCGGCTCCATGCCGGGCAACCGTCCCTGGGCTTCAGATTCTACCATGAGATACCGAATTCAGCGCTTCTGTCATTTCCGGCCGGAGGATGGGAACCTGCCGGCGATCAGCTTCGGCGCGCTCGATTTCAACGCTTCGCCGCGTCCGGAGAGCGACGGATTGGTCATGAAATAGAGCTGCGCGTTAAAGGGTTCCTCTCCTTCGCGTACCGTTACGCGCCTGGAAGTGCCGTCGGGGAGTATCTCGTAGGACTGCTGGTTGTCAATCAGGTTGGCCAGCATGATCTGGGACAGCACCTGCTCATGCACAGTCTTGTTGACCAGCGGCACCATCGTCTCGACGCGCCGGTCGAGGTTGCGCGGCATCATGTCGGCCGAGCCGATATAGACCAATGCCTTCTCGCTCGGCAGGCCGAAACCATTGCCGAAGCAGAAGATACGGCTGTGCTCAAGGAAGCGGCCCACGACGGAGCGGACCCAGATATTTTCCGACAGGCCCTCGACCTGGGGCCTGAGGCAGCAGATGCCGCGCACGATGAGTTCCACCTTCACGCCGGCGGCGCTGGCGTCATAAAGCGCGTCGATGATCTCGGGATCGACCAGAGAGTTCATCTTCATCCAGATCGCAGCCGGCTTGCCCCCCTTGGCATGCTCGATCTCCTCGCGGACGTGCTGGAGAATGCGCGGGCGCAGCGTGTTGGGTGACATTGCTATCTTCATGCCCGCTTCCGGCTCGCCGTAGCCGGTGATGAAGTTGAAGATGTTGGCCATGTCATGGGCGATGATCGGATTGCAGGTGAAGTAGCTGAGGTCGGTATAGATCTTCGCGGTCACGGGGTGGTAATTGCCGGTGCCGAGGTGGCAATAGGTGCGCAGGCGCCTGTCTTCGCGGCGCACCACCATGCTCATCTTGGCGTGGGTCTTGAGTTCGATGAAGCCGAACACGACCTGCACGCCGGCTCGTTCCAGGTCGCGCGCCCAGCGGATATTGGCCTCCTCGTCGAACCGCGCCTTGAGTTCGACCAGTGCCGTCACCGACTTGCCGGCCTCTGCGGCGTCGATCAGCGCGCGTACAATCGGGCTGTCGTTGGAGGTGCGGTAGAGGGTCTGCTTGATCGCCACCACATCGGGGTCGCGCGCGGCCTGGATCAGGAACTGCACCACCACGTCGAAGCTCTCATAAGGGTGATGGACGATCATGTCCTTCTCGCGGATCGCAGCGAAACAGTCGCCGGCATGCTCGCGCACCCGTTCGGGATGGCGGGCATTATAGGCGGCGAAGCGCAGGTCGTCACGCGGCGCCTTGGCGATCTCCGAGAGTGCATCGAGCGCCAGGAAGCCCGGCAGAACCGCGGTGCGGTTTTCCGGCACGCCGAGTTCGTGGGTGACGAAGTTCCTCAGCGATTGCGGCATCTCGCTATCGGTTTCGATGCGGATCACCGAACCACGCCGGCGGCGCTTGAGCGCGCTTTCGAAAAACCGGACCAGGTCTTCGGCTTCTTCCTCGACCTCGATATCGCTGTCGCGGATGATGCGGAACGTGCCGGAGCCCTCGACCTTGTAGCCTGGAAAGAGCTTGGTGATGAAGGCTTCAACCGCATCTTCCAGCGTGATGTAGCGCAGCGTGCCCTTCTGGTCGGGCAGTTTGATGAAGCGGTCGAGCGCCTGCGGCAGGCGGATCAGCGCCGTCATCGGCTCCTTGCCCAACAGGCTCGACAGTTGCAGCGCGATCGAGAATCCGAGATTGGGAATGAACGGGAAGGGATGGGCGGGATCGATGCTGAGCGGCGTCAGCACCGGAAAGATCGCCTCGTCGAATTCCTTCTCCAGCCACCTGCGGTCTTCCTTGCTGAGCGCGCCGGGCCGGACGATCAGGATATCCTCGCGGGCAAGATATTGCTGTAGCACGGCGAGTGCCGCCTGCTGCTCCATCTGCAGGTTGTTGATTTCCCTGAGGATCTGTTCGAGCTGCTCGGCAGGGGTCAGTCCGTCGGGGCTCTTGACGGCGATATTGGCGCGCACCTGGCCCTCGAGGCCCGCGACCCGCACCATGAAGAATTCGTCCAGATTGTTGGCCGAGATCGACAGGAACCGCACCCGCTCAAGCAGCGGATGGTTGACGTTGAGCGTCTCTTCAAGGACCCGCCGGTTGAACTGAAGCCAGGAGAATTCACGGTTGATGAAGCGGTCGGGGCTCTCGCGGATAGTCGACGCTGGAGCCGCCTGGAGCTCAGCCGGCATTTCCATCGCTATCAGCCCACTCGCACCAGCTTCCATCCCGTCACCTCCATACAAATATTCAAAAAAGCAAAATCGGCCCTGAATTATTACAGAATGACGACAGTTCCGTGACAGTCAATCGTCTTCACGCTCGGAAAGCGCGCCCATCACCTCGGCGGCAAGCGCGCGCGAAATCCGCGAGCCGCGCGACAGCCCCAGCGTATCGAGCCGCTCGACGATCGTCTGCGCGGCGGCGAGCGAACGCTCCATGCGCGACACGATATAGGCGACCAGCTTGTCATCGACCTGCAATTGCCGGTCGGCAAACAGCTTGACCAGTATCTGCGACAGCAGCATGTCATCGGGCGCACCGATCTCGACCGTGGTGGCCGCCTTCAGCCGCGAGACGAGGTCAGGAAGCTTTACACCCCACGCCAACGGCCAGCTCCGCGCCGTGATCAGCAGGCTGGTGCCCGCCGAGCGAACCGCGTTAATCAGGTGGAACAGTTCGGTTTCGTCGAAGCCTTCGCGGTCGGCGTCCTCGATCAGCACCGGCCCCTCGCCGGCAGCCTCGATGGCGCCGGAGCCAGCCACCGGCCGCACGGATTTCGCGCCGCTCTTCCGGCGCCACACCTGGGCCAGATGCGATTTGCCCGAGCCTTCGGGTCCGGTGATGATGACCACTGAGGAGGCCCAGTCAGGCCAGCGGTCGATGATCGAGGCGGCCGCGCTCACCGGATCGGAGATCACGAGATCGTCGCGCCCGGTCGCCGCGTCATGGCGCAGGTCGAGCGGCAGTTGCTCCGGCTTTGCGGCTCTGGTGGCTTTCATGCGAGCAAGCCTATCACTTTTCCTTGACGATCAGGATAGTCGCGTCCTCGGCAATGATCTGCGGCTTGTCGGCATCCGGTGTCGCGTCGCCATGATAGAGGTCGCTGTCGAGATAGCGCGACAGCGCATAGCGCACCAGCACCGCGATGCAGGCCGAGAGCGGCACCGCCACAAGCAGGCCGACAAAACCGAACAGCGAGCCGAAGGCCAGCAGCGCGAACATCAGCCATACCGGATGGAGCCCGATCCGCTCGCCGATCAGCTTCGGTTGCAGCACATAGCCGTCGATGACCTGGCCGAGGAAGAAAATCGCGGCGATCAGCCCGATCCAGGGATAATCAGGCCAGAACTGGACGAGCGCCACGCCCACCGACAGCACCAGTCCGAGCAGCGAACCGACATAGGGAATGAAGGATACCAGCCCCGACACGATGCCGATCAGCAGGCCGAAATTCAGCCCCGCCAGCGACAGGCTGCCGCCGTACAACACCGCCAGAACGATGCAGATCGTGCCCTGGCCGCGCACGAAGCCGGCGATCGCATGATCCATCTCGCCGGCGAGCCGCCGCACCACACCAGTCCAGTCGCGCGGCACCCAGCGATCGACCTTGGCAATCATCTTGTCCCAGTCGAGGAGCAGGTAGAAGGCAACCACCGGCGTAATCACCAGCAGCGACAGGATATCGACCAGCGCCTTGCCCGAGGCCCAGATCTGCACGAAGACACCGGCGATGAAGGTTGCGCCCTCGCCGATATACTTGCCGACATTTTCCTTGAGCGTACCCATCTGATCCTTCAGCCAGTCGGGCACGAGTGTCGAATTGGTCTCCGCGAGAATTCCCTGCAACGAGGTCACGTAACCCGGCACGTTCTTGGCAAAATCGGCGGCCTGGCTCGCGAGAAGCGGGACGATGATCATCAGCGCGATCGTCAGCAGGATGACGAAGGACATGAGGATCACCGACGTCGCCGCCATGCGCGAAAACCCCCAGCGCTGCAGCCGGTCCGCCACCGGATCGAGGAAGTAGGCCAGCGCCATGCCCGCCACGAAAGGCAGCAGGATCGACGAGAACAGCATCAGGAAGCCGATGAAGGCGGCGAGCACGAGCAGCCAGAAGAATATCTGGCGGCGCAGGTTCCTGCCCGAGATATGAGTGGTCATCGGTCGTCGCATCCCCGTGAATTGCGTCATGGCAATATGACGGGGATGGAGGGGTGGTCAAGGGTGCGACATCTTGTGATCGGTCAAACGTTCAGAACTTCCCTCTCAGCCCGACCGACACGGTCACCGATTGATAATCCGCGCCGGCGCTATCTGGAAATTTGAGTTTGTCGCCGGTGAGCTTGTCGATCTCGTCGGTGTCCGCCCGGGTCCTGAACATGTGGTCGAACGATCCCGAGAGATAGAAGGCGGTGTCGGGCCGGAATTCGTATTCGGCCGATGCCGAGATCATCACCGCCGGCGTCGTGTCGAAATGATCGATGAAGCGCAGGTCGCGCATCCAGTGGTCGTCGGTGCCGTCGGCATCGACCGCGATGCCGCCCTGCAGCGCGCTGCCGAAGGTCCAGGCGCCTTCGGTGTGACTGAGATTGACGCCGAGATACGGCACCGGCCATTGCTGCTGGTAGGAAATGCCCTTCTCGCCATCCGGGAATTTGCCCCGGTCAGCGCGGAAGCCGGTGTCGGAATAGACGAAGGAGCCGCCATAGGCCGACCATTTGATGTCGGTATATCTAAAGCCGCCGCCGAGGGAGACCGCCGTGCCGTCATGGGAGAGGATCTCGCGGCCGGCCTCGAGGCTCAGCGCGAAATAATGGTCGAGACGGGTGTCGGGATGCTGTGAGCGGTGGGTCCAGGGGCCGCCGGGATTGAACCAGTCGTAATCGGCCATGTAGCCATCGCCGCCGAGGCCTATGGTGCCGATTGCCTTCACGTAGAAAGATTTGTCGAGCGCGAATGACGCGTCGCCGGTGAATGTGCTGATGCCCTGGCTTTTCCAGATCAGTTGCGAGACCTTGGCTTTGCCCTCGTAGACCAGTTCGTTGGCCTTGATCGCTGATATGCCGTAGCTGCCGCGAAAGATGACCGTGCCATCGGCCGAGGAAAGCAGCATGTCGCCGGCATGCGATGCGGCGGGTATCGAAAGAAGCGCTACGCTCGCGGCCAATGCACGAAAATTCATGGCGAATCTCTCCAAATCACCGGGAGTTCGAGGATATCACCGATTGGAGAGGCTTCAACGGGTGCTGGCGGTTACTTCGGATGCCCGCACAAGGCTGGCGTAAGCCGCCGACGCCGAAACCCGGACCATCGGCGTGCCGCGGTCCAGCTTGGAGGCCACCGAAAGCGCGGTGATGCTGCAATTGCCGGATTTCTTGCGCATGGCAGCACAGGTATCGGCGACATCCTGGTAGATGCGCTGGCGCAGGCCGGCCGCCTTCTCGAAGTAGACACGTGCGGCGGTCGCGGCCTTGCCGGGGCTCGATTTGGTGACGAGGAATTCATAGGACATCGTCGGATCGACGGTGCCGAGCTTGCTCTTTTCGGCGAAGGCGAGCTGCAGCTGGTATTCGTAGGCATTGCTGCCGAGCGCGCGGCCCGTCGCCGACATCACGGTGCAACTGCCGGCCAGCGTCTCGAGCATGGCGGCGCATTCGGCCTCGCCCATGTCGTTGATCTTCTCGGAGGCGGCATTGAGAAGCTCGTCGTCGGTGAATGTCTTGCCGGATTTCAGCTTCTTCTCGCCGAGCGGCTGCTGGATGGTGACGATCACCCGGCGTTCGGCGACCATGTCGTCATGGACTTCCATGAGCTTGTAGGCGAACTGATTGGCGGGGCTCTTCAGGCTTTCCGGATCGACATTGGCGTTGAGCTTGGCGGCCGCGATCTTCCACTCGTTTTCCTTGATCGCGATATCGTTGCCGAGCTGGGTCAGGTGATAGGCGTTGTAAATCTGCAGGAAGAGCAGAACGACAAAGGGAATGACGATGAACGTGGCCAGCGCCACGAGAAAAAGCTGCTGTCCCTTGGGCAATACAGTCCATATGGACACGAGTTTCCGCATGCTTATCCCTTCGATGTGCTCCCATTGGCGGGCAACGCCGTTAAATTGATCTTAACAGCGGTTTTCAGCGCGGGGATGAATGCCGGGGCGGTTTATTTGCGGTTTTTTATGACGGTCGGATTTTATCGATCTCTCACCCGAGCGAGATGACCTGCGCCATTTCGTCGGTCGTTGTCGTGCCGTCCGCGACCTTGCGGAGCGCCAGCGCATAGAGCTTGTGCTCGACCTTCAGGATGCGGGCCGCGAGCGTTTCGGCGGTGTCTCCAGTGAGGACCGGCACGGCAGCCTGCGCGACAACAGGGCCTTCATCGACGCCTTCGGTGACGAAATGCACGCTGCATCCCGCGAGTTTGGCGCCGGCATCGATCGCCCGCTGGTGGGTGTGGAGACCGGGATAGAGCGGCAGGAGCGACGGGTGAATGTTGATGATCCGGTTTCGCCAGGCGTTGATGAAATCCGGCGAGAGCAGCCGCATGTAGCCGGCGAGGCAGATTAGATCGAGGTCGAGACTTGCGAGATGCGCGAGGATCGCAGCTTCATGCGCGGCCTTGGAGGGGAAATCCTTACGCTCGAAGGCGATTGCCGGTACATCAGCAGCCTCGGCCTTCACTAGCCCGCCAGCATTCGCGTGATCGGAAACCACGCCGACGAATTCCACGGGATAGCCTGGCTCGCGCGATGCTGCGATCAGCGCGGCCATGTTGGAGCCGCCGCCCGAGATCATGATCGCGGCGCGCTTGCGGGGAGACGTCATAGGGCGAGCGTACCCTTGTAGCTGACGCCGGCGGCCCCTTCGGCGCGGGCGATCATCCGGCCAAGCGTGACGACGGTTTCACCTTCCGCAGTCAGCACGGCGGCGACTTCGGCAGCCTTGTCGGCGGGAACGACGGCGATCATGCCGATGCCGCAATTGAAGGTGCGCAGCATTTCCTTCTCCGCGACGCCGCCCGTCGATGCCAGCCAGCGGAACACCGGTTTGACCGGGATCGCAGCGAGATCGACTTCGGCCGCGAGCGCCTTCGGCAGCACGCGCGGAATGTTTTCCGGAAAGCCGCCGCCGGTGATATGGGCCAGCGCCTTGATCGCACCGGTCTCGCGGATCGTCTTGAGCAGCGGCTTCACATAGATCTTCGTCGGTTCCAGCAGCGCTTCGCCGAGCGTCTTGCCGGCGTCGAAAGGTGCGGTGGCATCCCAGCCGAGGCCGGAGAGCTCGACGATCTTGCGGACCAGCGAATAGCCGTTGGAGTGCACGCCCGAGGAGGCGAGGCCGAGGATCACGTCGCCCTCGGCAATGTCGCCGGCCGGCAGCAATGTCCCACGCTCCGCGGCACCCACGGCAAAGCCCGCGAGATCGTAGTCGCCATCGCGGTACATGCCCGGCATTTCGGCGGTCTCGCCGCCGATGAGCGCGCAGCCGGCCTGGCGGCAGCCTTCGGCGATGCCTGCCACGATCGCGGCACCCTGGTCGGGATCGAGCTTGCCGGTGGCGAAATAGTCGAGGAAGAGCAGCGGCTCGGCCGCCTGTACGACGAGGTCGTTGACGCACATGGCGACGAGGTCGATGCCGACCGTGTCATGCTTGCCCGCATCGATCGCGACCTTGAGCTTGGTGCCGACGCCGTCGTTGGCGGCCACCAGGATCGGATCGACAAAGCCCGCGGCCTTCAGATCGAACAGGCCGCCGAAGCCGCCGAT
This sequence comes from Rhizobium sp. LjRoot254, assembly GCF_964254105.1. Taxonomy (NCBI): domain Bacteria; kingdom Pseudomonadati; phylum Pseudomonadota; class Alphaproteobacteria; order Hyphomicrobiales; family Rhizobiaceae; genus Rhizobium; species Rhizobium sp. LjRoot254. Next base: position 2,636,152 of record NZ_CAXUSM020000001.1, read on the forward strand.
CTCGGTATCGGCGCCCGGCCTCTTCGTGGAGCGCACCAGCGGCTTGATCTTCTCGACCATCAGGTTGCCGGCATCGATATCGACGCCCGCATCGCTGTAGGTCAGGCCGTTTTTCTTGGCGTCGGTCATGTCTAGCTCCGGGACGGTGTGTTGCGGGTAGCGAATAGCGAATAGAATGCGGGATTGCCAGTGGGCAGATGCGGGAAGTGCGGGATTTCCTCAGGAGAAGGGGTGGATTGCCGTCGCTGACGTCTCGTCCGGCCATCACCCCCCTCTGCCCTGCCGGGCATCTCCCCCACAAGGAGGGAGAATGGCTAGAGGCGCCAACCTCGCCCGAAATCGAATGTCGAGTGCTGAGCAACGAACGGTCAATTGAGGCAGGGTAAGCGCCACCTGCCATTCTCCCCACCTGTGGGGGAGATGCCCGGCAGGGCAGAGGGGGGCGAGCTTGCTCCGACGTTTGCGATTTCATCTCTATCTTCCCTCTCCAACACACCTCCGCATTCACGCGAGCCTTTCCGCTCCGTGGTTTGACCATGCACGTCCCCAATCCCTTCGCTCCGGGCAAATAGGATCGGCCGGGGCACGTCTCCGTGCCAGGGTAATAGGCCGCCTCGCGGCAGCCGGTTAAGACACGTATCCGTGCCCCGTTCGGTGTATTTTCATCCGCGAACTCGACCGTCTGCGCCCATCCAGTTCCCGGACCTGAAATTTCCAGGGGGATGGGCTTGTGTGCGGTACAACGCACGCCACGGGTACTTGGCCTTTGCAGGCGGCACCCGGGGGAGGTCCCTTCTCGCGGACGCCCGATGCGGGACTTTACGTCGTCTTCCCGCAGCAGGCACCGGTCCTGCCTCGCCCGCATCGCCATGCGGGGTAGCCGAGGGCAGAACGGAAGGGATTGTGCCACAGGATTGGATGGTTGGGAAGAGAAAATAGGAATATAAACCTGTATCGAGATAATGAATTGATTTAATTAGGAAAAACTCACAAAATGCCGCCTTGTAGTCGACGTGATGTTGGCGATTTCAGATCAAGTTAGCATGATGCTATCATCTGATGCACACCGAACGGTCGCATGCAGGCGGCAGCCGACCAGATGCTTGCCTCAAGAAGTTTGGGCGTAAAGGATGGCTTGCTTAGCCAAAATTGCCGATTGCGATCTGCCTGCTAAATAGCAGGCCAAACGCAACGTCGCTTAGTATTTCTCGTGGGTTGGATCTTCGTCCTTAAATGGATCAACGTATCCGAAATCAACGATGATTCGAGGGGAAGAAATGGAGGCAAACAAAACCTCAAGTTGCTCCCCGTCTACTTTCCTAGAGACAACTAGATTAACCTCGAATAGCAAAGCATCTTCCGCATACTGAATTTCCGTGCCGACGTTCACATTCTCGTCGTCGGATGAGTCGTAAACGTAGAAATCGAACTGCGCTTCGAAGCCGACGACGGCAACAACGCTAACTACGAAATCGACCTCGTCCTCGTCCTCCAAAAGAACTGACGGCTGTCCGATCTGGTCCAAATCTATATATTGTAGAACAGCGCCGATGGGTTCTGCCTCATAATCCAGAGGTCCATGCCCCCGGACGTCAAACCTTAAACCGTCAAGAAAATTTTCAAAGGCAGCACTAATTTCCTGAGTCAGGTTGGCTGGCTGACGATTTTTCCAAATTCCAATGACCCTATCTGCTACGTGCCGTCCAGGATCATTGAACCATGACAATACGACATCGAGTTTAGGGAAGACGACCAAATGGTCGGACTTTTCGGCGAAGGCCGCCCAACCCCTATCGGGGCTCACACACAGGAATGTCGTCTGCCTTTCCTTCGCAGATTGTTCAAGGCTAAGCAGAGCAAACGCGTCTGGAAATTCGTGCTTCTTCTTCTCGGATTTTTCAAAAGGTGGATCGGCTATGAAGTAGCGTCTCAGCACTTCGGCCGCCAGATCGCCATTCCCTTCTCCTGGAATTAACTCTGCGCCAACCGCCTCGACGTAAGCGATGATTTGCTCGCTTGCTAAGACTACGGGGTCGACTGCGAGTTGAAATTCTTCAATTGCGTCGTCGAGATTCTTGCCCAACTGCCATCTGCGCTCATGCTGCTTCAGTGCGCTCCGAAGCGTTCTCGCTGTATCTGCGGCGCCCTCCGCAATATGCTTTGTGACCTCGTTAAGGACAACATTTGAAAGGACAAGGCGGACGCCACCTTTCTTAACTTGATCTAGGCGAGCAAGGACAGGGTGATTCAATTTGCAGCCATATTGGTCGAAAATTGCAGTATCGACAGTCACAGCCGATATGGACCCGTCGCGGATTAGAAGTTTGATCCGTTCTGCATCATGTAGTGGCATTGCCGATCTCGCGTGCGGTATATTAAGGATTCGTACCACAGGTTGATCGCTTCAGGCCAGCTTTGGTTTCTCATGAGCCCTGTGGAAGGCGTCTCATTGGCCGCTATCTTCGGTTCGTCGGGTTCTTCTGTGAAAGGCGACATTCTCCTGAGGAAACGGCAGCATCCCTCGAGAAATCGCGCATTCGCAATCCGAATGGAAATCTTTGCATAGCAGCCATTCTAAACTAAAAGTTGACATTGCCTATATATGTGACTATTTACAGTTTATCGATATTTTGCTTGCTGAGCTTTGGTTACCGCGCATTAGCACCGCGCCCTGAACGAACCTTCCTTTCAAAAATCGCTATCACCATCCGCAGTGCTCGGCACGGCGGTCGTTCAATATGCTATGAAAGGGTTCAAACATGACCACTGGCACAGTTAAATGGTTCAATGCCACCAAGGGCTTCGGCTTCATTCAGCCTGACGACGGCGGCGCTGACGCGTTCGTCCACATCTCGGCCGTCGAACGCGCCGGAATGCGCGAAATCGTCGAAGGCCAGAAGATCGGCTACGACATGGAGCGCGACAACAAGTCGGGCAAGATGTCGGCCTGCAATCTCAAGGCCGCCTAAAACCGGTTTCTGCGTTCCGCTGACCACGGATGTACTGGCATTGCGAACGCAGGCTACCGACCGGGTCAGGCATCTTGCCTGGCCTTTTTTGTTCTGACATGATGATGAAACACAAGGGTAACACGTGGCTACGACGATGCTGATGCTGACACCGACACAGATAAGAGGGCTCAAGCTGGCGAAAGATGGCAATCTCCATCCGCAGCAGCCCAAGAAATGGACCCACCTCAACGCCGAGGTGACCTACCTGAAGAGCGACCGGTTCAAGGAACGGCCGCAGAAGATCAAGTTCGTCACGACGACGATCCTGGAGGAACTCCGGGAAAATGGCCTCGTGGCCAGATGCAATATCGCCGACAACGCCAATGAAGATCCCCATGCGATCACCATGGCGGGCAAGATCTGGCTGATGCAGAACAAGTGATTGCAATGGCCGCTTCAAGAGAGGCGGCTGTCTGCCACTGACTTGCATTTGTCCCCCGATATTGACGCTGTGGGCTATCCGCGCGATCACCAAACCGCCGCCGTATCCACGGCCGGATTGGCATGATCGGCGGTAGGGTTTGCAATATGGGTCCATGTCCCTGCGGGTCGAACAAGGCCTCCGACTTCTGCTGCGGTCCCCTCATCGCCGGCCGGCCTGCGCCGACGGCTGTGGCCTTGATGCGCTCGCGCTATTCGGCCTTCACGATCGGCGACCTCGATTATCTCCAGAAGACTTCTGCCGGCGAGGCGGCGCTGAAATTCAATCGCGCCGAGCTGGCACTGTCGTTACCCCAAACCGAATGGCTGGGGTTGGAGATCACCGCGACCGAAGCCGGGCAAGCGGGCGACGACCGGGGCAGCGTGACCTTCACGGCGCGCTTTCGCGAGAATGGCCGACTGCATGTGCAGGGCGAGCGCTTGGCGTTCCGCCGGATCGGTGGAGAATGGCGATACGTGAGCGGCGAGGTTGATGCCGAACCGGTTGCGGCCGCGATGGCGCGCGTCGGGCGGAATGATCCGTGTCCTTGTGGCTCAGGCAAGAAATTCAAGAAGTGCCACGGGGCTTAATCGAAAAGCAACCGGAACAACAGGATCAGGATCTACGATCCGAACAACTGGCTGCCCTGAAATCAGACGTCCTGCAATAGCTTACGCCAGATACTTCATCTTAGCCCATTGCAGCAGCATGATCGTCTTGCCGTCGCAGATTTCGCCGGTGGCGAGCATGGCGATGGCCTTGTCGAGGGGGATTTCGAGGACTTCGATGTCCTCGCCTTCGCCGGCCAGTCCGCCGCCCTCGGCGACCTTCTTCGACATGTCGATCTCGGCGGCAAAGAAGCTGACGCGTTCGGTGAGCGTTCCCGGCGACATATAGGCATCGAACAGGAATTCGGCACTCTCGACCAGATAGCCGGTCTCCTCCATCGCCTCGCGGGCGATCGCGTCGGCTGGGTGGTCGCCGTCGTTGAGCCCGGCGGGCGCCTCGATCATGAAGCCTTCGCCGCCGTTGAGGAAAACAGGCACGCGCAACTGGCGCACCAGCACGACGGTTTTCTTCGAGGGATCGTAAAGCAGGATCGTCGCGGCATTGCCGTGGTCGTGGATCTCGCGTTCGACCGTCTGGCGTCCACCGGCGAGCGTGGCGTGCTCGACGGTCACCTTCTCCAGATTGACGAAGCGCTTCGACAGCGTCTCGCGCGCCAGGATCCTGATCTTCGGCTCTATCTTCATATCCATGGATTGCTCTACTTCCTGAGCCATACGTGATTGTCGTGCAGGCCGACGCCGCCATAGGGGGCGGCGGCCTCGGCGCTCGTTAGTACGTTGATGCCCTCGCCGTCGAGATGGGCCTTGTTGGGCCACAGCCCTTCGGCCAACACCACGCCGGGCTTGGTCAAGTCGGTGACCCTGGCGTGGATGCGGATCGAGGCCCTGTCGTTTCCGATGGTGACGATGTCGCCGGTGGCGATGCCTTCGCGTGCCGCATCGGCGGGCGAGATCATCAGTTCCGGACGGCCTTCCTTTTCGCGCGAGGTTTTCGTCTCGGCGAAGGTGGAATTGAGATAATTGCGCGCCGGCGGTGTGGCGAGGCGATAGGGATGGGCAGCATCGGTCTCCTCGATCGAGGTCCAGTAATCCGGGAAAGTTGGCAGGGTATCGACTGGCCCCATCAGGCCCATGCTTTCGGGCGGGCGCGTCGGGCCGCGCTGGCCCTTCCAGTCCGGCTTGAAGCGGAACTTGCCATCGGGCTGGGCGAAGCCATTGAGGTAATGCGCGGTCTCGAAATCGGGCTGGCGGTCGAACCATTTGTCGGCGGCGAGTTCTTCATAGCTCGGCAGATCGGCTGGCGAAAGGATCGCGTCGATATGCTGGCGCTCGGTCAGGCCGAAGCCGGGCATGTCGGAGACGCCGAGGCGCTTTGCAAGCTCCTCGATGACGAAGAGATTGGTGCGCACATCCTCGGGCGGCTCGACGAGCTTGGGGCCTAATAGAATGTGGCTCTGGCCGCCGGCGCGGTAGATATCGTCATGCTCGACGAACATGGTGGCGGGCAGCACGATGTCGGCGATATCGGCCGTCTCGGTCATGAACTGCTCGTGCACGGCAACGAAGAGATCGTCGCGGGCAAAACCCTGCCGCACCAGCCGCTGCTCGGGCATGACATTCATCGGATTGGTGTTCTGGATCAGCATGGCGGTGACCGGCGGGCCGCCCTGCAGCGAGGCCTTGTCTCCGGTGAGGATGCGGCCGAGCTCGGTCTGTGCCAGGTGCCGGATGGCGGGATCGGCAAATGCCGCGCCGGTGAGCAGCCGGTTGTCCAGGCCGAAGATGCCGGAATTGGAATGGAAGCCGCCACCGCCCTCATGCCGGAACGAGCCGAGCACAACAGGCACCGACAGCGCCGCATGCATCGATACCGCGCCATTGCGCGAACGGGTGAAGCCGTAGCCGAGGCGGAAATAGGTCTTCTTCGTGGTGCCAACGAGGCGTGCGAAAGTCTCGATTTCCTCGATCGAAAGGCCGGTGATGCCGGCCGCCCACTCCGGGGTCCGGGTCCGGAGATGTGCTTCGAGGCCAGCGGGATCGTCGGAGTATTTCGCGAGATAGTCCCGGTCGGCATGACCGTCGCGGAAGGCGACATGCATGACGGCGCAGGCAAGCGCGGCGTCCGATCCCGGCTTGAGGATCAGCTTCATGTCGGCCTGTTTCATCGTCGGATTGTCGTAGATATCGACGACGACGATCCTGGCGCCGCGTTCCTTGCGGGCGCGGATCGCATGCGTCATCACATTGACCTGGGTCGAGACGGCATTTGTGCCCCAGATCACGACGCAGTCGGATTTCGCCATTTCGCGCGGGTCGGGACCACGCAGCGCGCCGGTGCCCATGACGACGCCGGTCCAGGCCTGGTTGGTGCAGATCGAATCGAAGAAGCCGGAATAGCGCTTGGCGTGGCGCAGCCGGTCGATGGAATCGCGCTGCACCCAGCCCATCGTGCCGGCGTAATAATAGGGCCAGACCGTCTCCGAGCCGTGCCGGGCTTCGGCCTTGACGAAGGCTTCGGCGATCTCGTCGAGCGCGTCTTCCCACTTGATCTGCTGCCAGCCGCCGGCACCCTTGGCGCCAGTGTGGCGTATCGGGTGCATCAGCCGGTCGGGATGATAGAGCCGTTCGGCATAGCGCGCGACCTTGGCGCAGATCACGCCGGCGGTATAGCTGTTGGAGACCGAGCCCCTCACCCGCCCAATGCGGCCATCGGCGCCGATCTCGACATCGAGCGCGCAGGTCGAGGGACAGTCATGCGGACAGGCCGTGTGACCGATGGTGACTTTTTCTATGTCGCGGGTCGCAATATTCATGGCATTTCTATATTCGATGCGGGCGGCGCCGAAAAGCGCATCATCTCGCAATTGCGAAAAATCATAAGAGCTTCACGGAAAGTCATGAATTACCGCCACATCTATCATGCCGGGAATTTTGCCGATGTGCTGAAGCACGCAGTGCTCGCGCGGCTGATCGAGTATCTCAAGCTCAAGGACAAGCCGTTCCGGGTGATCGACACCCATGCGGGCATCGGGCTTTATGATCTCTCGGCTGAGGAAGCCCAGAAGACCGGCGAATGGCTCGGCGGCATCGGCCGGCTGATGGGTGCCGACCTGCCCAGACAAGTCGCGCCGCTGTTAGCGCCCTATCTCGATGCGGTCAAGGCGCTCAACGCGACGACCAATGTCATGCTCTATCCCGGCTCGCCCAAGCTCTCGCGCATGTTGCTGAGGAAGGAAGACCGGCTCTCGCTGATGGAGCTGCATCCCGAGGACTACGAGACGCTGCATGCAAATTTCGAAGGCGACTTCCAGACCCGCGTCACCCATCTCGATGGCTGGCTGGCGCTCAACGCGCACCTGCCGCCGAAGGAGAAGCGCGGATTGATCCTGGTCGATCCGCCCTTCGAGGAGCCGAACGAATACAAGCGCCTGGTCGATAATTTCGCCAAGGCATGGCGGAAGTTTCCCGGCGGGGTCTACTGCCTGTGGTATCCGCTGAAGAATACCGCGCCGATCCGCGAATTCCACGAGGCGCTTTTTGAACTCGAGATTCCGAAAATGCTGGGCGCCGAGCTGACCGTGAAGGGTCATCGCGAGGAAGGCCTGACCGGCTCGGGTCTTATCGTCGTCAATCCGCCCTATACGCTGAAGGACGAACTCGACATTCTCCTGCCGTTTCTCAAGGAGCGGCTGGCGCAGGATCGCTTCGGCCTCTCGCGCTGCTGGTGGGTCCGGGGCGAGTGAGCGGCGCGTCGCACCACAATCGGAAGTATTGTGCGGTGGCCGGCCAAATAAAAGTATCCCGTATTCCGGTTTAGTGGTATCTACATTAGGCACATCCAAGACCGGTTTGGGGGAGGTTTCCATGACACCTTGGGAGATCGACGCACTGGAAATCGCGAACTGCAATTGCGATCCCGGATGTCCTTGCCAATTCAATTCGCTGCCGACCCATGACAATTGCGAAGCTGCCGTCGGCTTCGTCGTCAAGTCGGGCCATTTCGGCGATGTCCGGCTGGATGGCGTGAAGATCGCGCTGACGGCCTATTGGCCGGGTCCGATCCATCTCGGCAACGGCACGATACAATTGGTGGTGGATTCGGCGGCGACACCGGCACAGCGCGACGCCATCGAAACGATCGTCACCGGAGGCGAGACCGAGGACATGGCAACCATGTTCTGGGTCTTCAGCAAAATGGCACCGAACAAGCTGGAAACGCTGACCAAGCCGATCGACATGCGCATCGATATGGAATCACGCACGGGATATGTTCGTGTGCCAGATGTGTTCGAGATGGACGTCGAACCGATGCGCAACCCCGTGACCGGCCAGGAGCATCGCGCTCGCATCAACCTGCCGCACGGATTCGAATATCGCGTTGCCGAAGTGGCCAGCGGCACGACACGGACCTTTGGTGCTATCTCGCTTGAAAAGAACAAGAGTACGCACTCGCATATCTGCCGGGTGTACATGAATGGCCAAGGTGTGATCGAACACGCTGCCTGAGGACGGACCGTGGACCAGTCGATCGTCGAACGCATCCTGACCCGCGATCGCGTGATCGTCATCGGGGCGATACTTCTGGGCGTCACGGCCTCGGCCTGCTTCATCCTGTCGGGGGCGGGAACCGGCATGTCGTCATTCGATATGTCGCTGGATACCGGGCCTGCCGGGGCACTGATCGGCGACATGCCTGATATGATAATGCCGATGGTTTGGACGCCGGGCTACGCGGTCGTCATTTTCTTCATGTGGTGGCTGATGATGGTCGCCATGATGGTTCCCAGTGCCGCTCCGACCATCCTGCTTTACGGAGCGCTCAATCGAGACCGCGGCGCCTGGGGGCCGCTCGAGTTCCTCTCCGGTTACCTCGTCGTATGGGCAGCGTTCAGCCTGGTGGCGACCGTGGCGCAAGGCCTTTTGTCGGCCAGCGGATTGGTATCGGCAATGTACATGAACCTTGCCACCCCCTATCTCGCCGCAGCGGTCCTGATCGGTGCCGGCCTCTATCAATTGTCTCCCGTGAAAGCCGCCTGCCTCGATCATTGTCGCGGACCCGTGGAGGCGCTCACACGTCATCGGCGAACAGGGCGCGCCGCGGCGTTCCGCATGGGGCTCATTCATGGCCTCTACTGCCTGGGGTGCTGCTGGGCCCTGATGTCGCTGCTCTTCGTTGGCGGCGCCATGAACCTCTGGTGGATCGTCGGCATCGCGCTCTATGTCGCGCTTGAGAAGCTGGCACCCGGCGGAAAGCGCATGGCACAGGTGATGGCGGCCGTGCTGCTTGTCGCCGGACTGGCGATGCTCGCGAGACCTCTCGGCATCGTCTGACTTCGCATGGCTCCATCCGCCATCCTGCTGCCGTTCCTCAAGGAGCGGCGGGCGCGGGATCGCTTTGGCCTCACGCGATGCTATTGGGTCAGAGGGACTGACGCAGGTTATTGCGTCAGCCGTGGCATGTTGACGACCTTGAGAAAGAGAGCGTTCATCGCTTCTTCGATACCTTGGGACGGGCTGACCTCGAAAAATAGGCCTTCCGAAGCACAGTTCTTCATACGGGTCGGTATTTCCGCGCGGAACGGTTTGATCCACTTGTTATAGTGGCCGTTGTTATCGATCGGCTGATAGGTGGTGTAGAGGACGGCGATCGTCACGCCGTTGTCGCGAATAGTTTGACAGATGCTTTCATTCATTGGCGCTTGGCAACGCCCTTCATTGGTCCCGCCCGTCATTACCTTTTTTAGGCACGTAGTCGGACGCTTGGTGTCTTCAAGACCGTCGCTGACGAGGAAAAGAACCTTTTGACGATCGGCCGAATTTTGGCCCGTACCCGCCTTGCCTATTATTTTCTCAAGCTCCGTCAGGCTGCCGACCAGATCCGTTTGCATGTTTGGCTCTTTATGGCTCGGAATGCTCATAAGTTCGATCTTGCCTGCTTCGTCCTCGAGCTTGTCCAGTTCATCAGAAAGATCAGCAACCTTTGTGAGACCGGCATCCTTCGCCTTTTTGCCAAGAGAGTAGAGCGCCATGCGATACTGATCCGAATATCGGCGGGTTTTTACGGCTGTTTCCAACATCGTCTGAGACGCTTTGATGACCATTTCGATCCGCGTGGTCACCCCGATTTTCTTGGCAAGGCTGTAATAGTCATTGTTCTTGCCATCATCAACATGACAGGCGAATGCGCAACTTGCGTCTGCCGCATTATTCTTGGTGGCGTTAATCAGATTGGCGATATCCGCCGTGGTGGCGCCCAGTCCCATGGACGGCGAATTGTCGAGCATCAGGTGGAAGTCGATATATTTCGCGGGAACGTAAGTGGCCTTCGCAACGCCGGAGACATCGATCTTTCTTACTCCGAACATGCCGAGAAAGCTGGTCGGGACCGTCGCCTGGAAGCCTACCGTGGAAACGAATGTATTGCCCGTCCGCACGATGTTGATCTCTTTGGAGTCAAGATAATCCTTGGACTTTTCCTGGAGGTTGGCTTCGAAGAGGTGCCCAGCATCCGTTTCCGCGAGTTCGAGTTTGCCGCTCAGGCTCTGGGTCAAAGCTGCAATGACGCCCGCGGACTGCTCCGACAATGCCTGAACGGCCGCGATATCGGCCGCGCTCTGCATTTCGGTTCTGACACTCATCGCATAGCCATAATCGATGGCAGTTCCCATCGCGAGCACAAGGGGCGCCATCAATAGCGCTAGGGTCATCGCGAAGTTTCCGGATTTATCGCGTCCGATTGCTCTGATGTGATCTTGTGTAAAATGCATGTTGAAGCCCCCGCTCAGCAGTAGGCTCCGGTTCTAATACGGCTGGGCTATCTCAAGGTTAAGAAGTCTCCTGCATGGGGCGATTTTTAGTCCCATATTTAATCAATGCTTAAATCGTCATACTTTTGCTAGCGTATTACAATTACGCCGATTTATTCAATCCATCCGCCACTTCACCTTGTGCTGATCGAGAAAATCGACCGAGTGAATCACGGTCGAACGCTCGTTGAGCATGCAGACATTGTAGTTGGGCACGAGGTCGCCATAGCCCATGCGGTTGGCGATGCCGGAGAAATCCGGCCAGCATGTGTGGCAGGTCGAACGCGGCGCCGAGAATGGAATGCCATCGATCATGCCGCTCAGCGTATAGTGGCAATGGCCGAAGAAGATGTGGCGCACGACGTCGCGATAATCCGAGACCAGCGCCTGGAAGGCAGCTTCGTCGACAAGGCCGATCTGGTCGGCATTGGCGACATGCACGGCGGCCGGATTGTGGTGCATGAAGATCCAGGCTGGCACACCATCCTCGCGCGCAAGATCCAGCACATGGGCGAGCCATGCGCGGCGCTCCTCACCATAGTGGCCGGCGTCGGTGCCCTTTTCTGATGTGTCGAGATAGACGAAGCGGCCGGCGGCGACATCCTCATACCATTGCACATGGCCGTTGTGGTCGGCCGCGGCTTCCGGGAAGACGGCGCGGAACGTGTCGCGGTCGTCGTGATTGCCGATCAGCAGGCGCGGCGCGAGGTCGTTCTTCAATGCGCTTTGATCGAGCATCCCGCGCAGCAGTTCGTAGCTTTCGCGCCGGCCGTGGTGAGTGAGGTCGCCGGTGATCACCACGCGGTCGGCATCGGGCTGGAATTCGGCGACGTGATCGATGCAGGCCTTGAAATTGGCCACCGGATCGATGCCGAGGATCGGCTCGGGATTGATATGGATGTCGGAGATATGGACGAGCTTCATGGACTTCTGGCCTCAATAGACGTAATCGCAGCGGGGCCGATTTATAGACCGGCAAGTGTGACAGGTTTGCACTTGACCCGGCATTCGCATCCGGATCAAGGTGCGGCACTTGTCTATCGGAGTCATGACGATGTTTCTCGCTCGCACCGCGCTTTCCCTCGCGCTGACGCTGACCGCGCTGGTGCCAGCCGGCAACGCAGCGGCCGGTGAACTCCGCCTGCCGGATCCGACCGACTATTGCACGACGCCGTGGGTCATCGAGACGCTGAAGCAGAAGGTGGATCACAGGTTCCGCGGCGTGACCAAGACCAGGATTTTTCTCGTCGAGGTCATCCATCCGCGCGAGCGGCTCGACAGCAAGCGCGACGAGACCCATACCGTCGCCCGCAAATGGTGCCATGCCAACGCGCGGATGAACGACGGCACGATACGCGACATGTGGTATCTCCTGGAAAAGCCGTGGGGCCTTGCCGGCATGCCGCCGCTTTCGGGACTTGAATTCTGCATCGCGGGGCTCGATCCGTGGCACATTTACGGCAAGGATTGCTCGACGATCCGCAATACGATCGGCTGGGAAACCGGAAACGACGGATGAAGCGTATTGCTGCCCGAGTTTTCCTGCTTCTGGCGCTGCTCTCAGGCGGTAGCCGGGCGTTTGCGGATGACTTCGATTTCTATGTCTTGTCGCTCTCGTGGTCGCCCAGTTGGTGTGCGGCCAACGACCGCGACGGCTCGACCGCCCAGTGCAGGGGTCGCCGGCCCTATACGTTCATCGTGCATGGGCTGTGGCCGCAGAACGAGCGCGGCTGGCCGGAATACTGTTCCAGCCGCGAACCGGAGCGCGTGCCGCCGTCGCTCACGGAGACGATGTTCGATATCATCCCTTCGGCCGGGCTTGCGGGCCATGAATGGCGCAAGCATGGGAGCTGTTCGGGGCTGAACCAGCGGACTTATTTCCAGACGTTGAGGGCTGCCTATCAGAAAGTGCGTGTGCCGCCTGTCGTGTTCGACGGACGACTTCCGCGCAGGCTTGCTATCGACGAGATCGAGACCCTGATGACGAAGGCCAATCCGGGCCTGACGCACAAGGGTGTCGCCGTTTCCTGCCAAGGCGGGCAACTCACTGAAATCCGCGTTTGCATGACCAAATCGCTCGCCTTCCGAGATTGCGCCGAGGTCGACAGGAATGCCTGCCGCGCCCGCATCGTCAACCTTCCCGCCCTGCCCTGAGGATAAAAATGAAACTGCTTTACTCGCCCACCTCGCCCTATTCCGCCAAAGCGCGAATGGCAGCGAAATATCTCGGCCTCGATGTCGAGAGCGTCACGACCAGCACCGAAGAGGCGCCCGAAATGCTGACCGGCAACAACCCGCTCGGCAAGATCCCGGTGCTGATCCGCGAGGATGCGCCCTCGGTCTACGATTCCAGGGCGATCATGCAATATTTCAACCGCATGACGAAGAACGGGCTTTACCCGCGCAATCCCGAAAAGCGAACCGATGCGGAAGTGTTCGAAGCGCTGTGCGACGGCATCACCGACTGCCTGCTGGCAATCGTCTACGAGCGGCGGATGCGGCCGACTGAGCTCGTCCACCAGCCGTGGATCGACAGGCAGTGGACGAAGGTGACGCGCGGGCTCGACCATATCGAGGCCAACCTGCCGAAGACCAACAAGAACCTGCATGGCGGCCACTTCGCGCTCGCGGCGCTGATCGGCTATCTGGGCTTGCGCTTTCCCGGCCAATGGGAAAAGGGCCGACCGAAGCTCAGGAACTGGACGAAGAAATTCGAGAAGTTCTTTCCCGCCCATGCGGACATGGTGCCACAGGCGCCTAAATAAAAATCGGGGCCGGGTTTTCACCCGGCCCCTCGTCCCCCGACGATTGGGTTTTGATCAGAATTTCACGCCGAGGCCGATATTGACCTGGTGATCCTTCAGGCCGCGCTCGGTGGCGCCGGAGTCGAGATCGAAGGTCTGGCTCTGGTAGTTGGTGAAGCGGTATTCGGTACGCGCCGTGATCGACTCGGTGATCTTGGTTTCCACGCCGGCGCCGATGGTCACGCCGATCAAGTTCTTGCTGTCGCTCGAGGTTGCGTCCTTGCTTTCCAGATTGGTGGCGGCCAGACCGCCGGTCGCATAGACCAGAGCCGGCGAGAGATCGTAGCCGACGCGGGCGCGCAGCGAGCCGTTGACGCCCTGCTCGGTTTCGACGCCTTTGTAGCCCTTGTCGATGCCCGAATAGTTCACGTCGGCTTCGACACCGTAGACGATCTGGCCGTCCTGCTTGTTGTAGCCGGTATAGACGCCGCCGCCGAAGCCATTGGCGTCGTAATCCTTGGTGTCCTTGACCTTGCCCCACTGGTGGGTGAGCTTGCCGCCGACATAAGCGCCTTCCCAGTTGCCGTCGGTGACGGTTTCGACGGCTTCAGGTGCTGAAGGAATCTCGTCGACGGCATCGGCCGCGCGGGCGAAGCCGGCAGCAGCGGAAACGAGGATGACCGAAGCCGTGAGGGTCTTGATGAGGTTACGCATGTTACTACTCCTTGATTTCCCGTGCCGGACCGGCGGATTCCGCGATTTCCAGCACCAGTTCTGAACACCAATCCGCTCCCGGACTGAAAGAATTGATGCTTCCTAAATGGGGAAATGAAGTTACCAAAGCATGAATAAATCATGGCGATGTTGTGTTATTTTATCAATGCAACAATCCAATAATCAACTATTCATTAACTATACATATCTTCAGGCAATCAATCTTTTAATATAAACCGAAAATTGGATGAAATATTACATCGAATATTACGGTTAAAAAATCCTCTGCGTTTGGGTTTGTACCAGCCTGAGCCGCACTATATCTATTAACGAATATCCAAACGTGATTCTGAAGGTCCTGATTTGACATCCCGGCAACTGAAGACAGTGCTTGTCACCGGCGGCGCCCAGCGTATCGGCGCGGCGATTGTCAGGGAACTCGCGGCCCATGATTATGCCGTTGCTATCCACGCGTCGCAGTCTCTCGACCGGGCGGCGGCGCTGCGCGACGAGATTGTGGCGGCGGGCGGCCGCGCGGCGGTGGTTTCCGGCGACCTGACCGACGGAAAAGAGCGCCAATCCATCATCGCGGAGGCGGTCGCACAGCTCGGACCGCTCGGCGTGCTGGTCAACAATGCCTCGATTTTCCGTCAGGACAGCGTCGAGCATTTCGACGAAGCGCTGTTCGACGAGCATTTCGAGATCCATGTGAAGGCGCCATCGATCCTGACCCGAGATTTCGCGCGGCAACTGCCGGAATCCGTCAGCGGGCTTGTGGTCAACATCATCGACCAGCGGGTCTGGTCCCCCACCCCGCGATTCTATTCCTATACGCTTTCGAAGGCGGCACTCTATATGGCGACCAAGACGGCGGCACAGGCGCTGGCCCCACGCATCCGCGTCAACGCGATCGGTCCCGGTCCCACGCTGCCGGCCGCGCGCCAGACGCAGGCCGATTTCGAAAAGCAGACGGCGGGCCTGATCATGAAAAAGGGTGCCGATCTCGACGAGTTCGGCCGGACGATCCGATACCTGCATGATACACCGTCGCTCACCGGCCAGATGATCGCGCTCGATGGCGGCCAGCACCTGGCCTGGCAGACGCCCGACGTGGCGGAGGTCGTGGAATGAACGGACGAACGCCTGATGATGGCGGCATTCTCTATGATGAGAACGCGATCGAGGAAGACGACGACGAGGTCGTGGAAGCACCCGCGGTCACTGCGGATGTGCCGCTGACGGATGCGACCGGCGCGACGATCGCCTGGAACGAGACGCCGCGTCTCGAGACCAGCCTGACCGGCATGGAATTGATCGGCGAATTCGTCAAGCAATTGCCCAACAGTCCCGGCGTCTACCGCATGCTGAATGCGGAAAATGAAGTGCTCTATGTCGGCAAGGCGCGGTCGCTGAAGAAGCGCGTCGGCAATTATGCCGCCGGCCGCGTGCATTCAAACCGCATCGGCCAGATGGTGCGGCTGACCGCCAATATGGAATTCGTCATCACAAGGACGGAAACCGAGGCGCTGCTGCTCGAGGCGAACCTGATCAAGCGGCTCCGGCCACGCTTCAACGTGCTGCTGCGCGACGACAAGAGCTTTCCCTATATCCTGATCTCGGGTGGACACCGGGCGCCGGCGATCATGAAGCATCGCGGCGCACGCGTCAGGAAGGGCGATTATTTCGGACCCTTCGCCTCGGCGATTGCGGTGGGGCGGACGATTAATTCGCTGCAGCGCGCCTTCCTGCTGCGCACCTGCACGGACTCGGTGTTCGAAAGCCGCACGCGGCCCTGTCTGCTCTACCAGATCAAGCGCTGTGCCGGGCCCTGCACGCGCGAGGTCAGCGACGAGGATTATGCGGAACTGGTGACCGAGGCGCGCGACTTTCTCTCGGGCCGCAGCCAGTTGGTCAAGGCGACGATTGCCAAGGGCATGAACGAGGCGGCCGAGGATCTCGATTTCGAGCGCGCGGCAGTCTATCGCGACCGGCTGGCGGCGCTGTCGCATGTGCAGAGCCACCAGGGCATCAACCTCGCCTCGATCGAGGAAGCGGATGTCTTCGCCATTTATCACGATGGCGGGCTCAGCTGCATCCAGGTGTTCTTCTACCGGACAGGCCAGAACTGGGGCAACCGTGCATACTTCCCTAAAGCCGATCCGGCGCTGAGCGGCGCTGAAGTGTTGAACGCGTTCTTGGCACAATTCTATGATGACAAGCCCTGTCCACGGCATATTCTGCTGTCGGAGGCCATCGAAGAGCAACAATTGCTCTCGGATGCTCTGACGGAGCGCTCGGGCTTCCGTGTCCACATCAACACGCCGCAGCGGGGCGAGAAGCGCGAAGTGGTGGAGCATGCGCTCAACAATGCGCGTGAGGCACATGGGCGGCAGCTCGCCGAGACGAGTTCGCAGGCACGGCTGCTCAATGGCATGGTCGAGACATTCGGACTGCCCTACCCGCCGCGCCGGATCGAAATCTACGACAACTCGCATATCATGGGCACCAATGCCGTGGGCGGTATGGTGGTCGCTGGGCCGGAAGGTTTCGTCAAGAGCCAGTACCGGAAGTTCAACATCAAATCCGAGGAACTGACGCCCGGTGACGACTTCGGCATGATGCGCGAAGTCATGACCCGGCGCTTTTCGCGGCTGATCAAGGAGGAAGGCATTCCGGACCGCTCGCAGGCGGCGGAAGAGGCGCCCTTCCCCGCCTGGCCGGATGTGATCCTGATCGACGGCGGCCAGGGCCAGATGACGGCGGTTCGGGCGATCCTCGAAGAACTCGGCATCACCGACAGCGTGATCGCGATCGGCGTCGCCAAGGGGCAGGACCGCGAGGCCGGCCGCGAGCGCTTCTTTCAATCAGGCAAGCAGAGCTTCTCCCTGCCGCCGCGCGACCCCGTGCTCTATTTCATCCAGCGCATGCGCGACGAGGCGCATCGCTTCGCGATCGGCTCGCACAGGGCGCGGCGCAAGAAGGAACTGGTGAAGAACCCGCTCGACGAGGTCGCCGGCATCGGCCCCGGCCGCAAGCGCGCATTGCTGCAGCATTTCGGCACGGCAAAGGCGGTGTCGCGCGCGGGAATTACGGATCTTCTGTCGGTGCCGGGAATTTCGGAAGCCGTGGCCAAGCAGGTCTACGCGCATTTCCATGACAAGCTGCCGGACAAATAACACACGAGAGACTCGCCCAAATTGAAAACGCCATCGCCCGTTCAGGCGATGGCGTTCAATGGGGGTCGGTCAACAGTAAAAGCAGAACGAGGACTCCGCAGATATTACTAGCTGACCGACCGGCCCCACGACCCAGGAGATGCGGCGGACCTGAGCATCATGGGGTATCCGAATCTGTGAGCAGTTAGCTACCACTCCCATGCAGGTTGAACATGCCCCGAAATGGCGAGGAAATCAACGGGTTATTAACCAACCCGCTGTAAAATTGTACAAATGGTTAACGTCCGGGCAGGCTCCTGCCCCGTACAGCGGCATACAAACACTTTGGTCGTATTGCCAAATACTCGCGCTATGCGCCAGTATTAAATACTCCCCGTGATTCCACAATACGCAACTGAAAGCAGCAAGCTATGCTGTGGAAGAGCCGACTAAGAGACGGGTATTCTGTCCTAGAATTGACTTTTATCAACTTGGGGATATTGCACCCAGTTAACGGGCACTACTTTTAATAGAGATTCGACGATGGGGCGTAATTCTCGCTAAGCTCATACAAGAACGAAAGCACCCGCGATGCCTATGTAATAACAAAATCCGCCAGGATTGTCTGTGGATAACCGTGCGAACCAGGAAAATACAATCCGCAGATTCTAAGCAGCCGCCGCCACAACCCGATTGCGGCCGCCATGCTTTGCTTCGTAGAGCGCACGATCGGCCTGCTTGAGCAATTGTTCCGCTGATTCGGCGCCACCGATGGTCGAGGAAAAACCCAGCGACGCGGTAATTGTCAGCGCCGTGCCATTCTGGCGGAGTTGGAAGGGTTGCGATTCCACGACATGCCGCAGGCGCTCGGCGATTGCCGCAGCCGTATCCGGCAATGTGTCGGGCATGATGACCACGAATTCCTCGCCGCCGAAGCGGCAGGCGAGATCGGCGCCGCGCACCGTGGAACGGATGCGGGCGGCGAATTCCTTCAACACCTCGTCGCCGGCATCGTGGCCGTAGGTGTCGTTGACCGATTTGAAGCGATCGATATCGGTGATGCAGATCGAAAGCGGCCGGCCGCGTGCGATCGCACGATCGAAGAGCAGCTTCAAGTGCTTGTCGAGATAGCGGCGGTTGTTGAGGCCGGTCAGCCCGTCGGTCACGGCGAGCTCGATCGTCTGCTGCACGCTGTCGCGCAGGCGGTCGTTGTAGCGCTTGCGCTTGAGCTGGGTCAGGCAGCGCACCAGCAGTTCGTTGGGATCGACCGGACGGAGGATGTAATCGTTGACGCCGAGTTCGAGCGCGCGGACCACCATGCTCTCGCCGCCCTGATCGACCACCAGAAGGACCGGGATGAAACGGGAGCGCTCGAGCGAGCGGAGCTGCGAGCAGAGACGCAGCGCGTCGTAATCGTCGAAGTTGGAATTGACGATGATGAGGTCGAAGTGACCCTCGGCAGCCTCAAAGATCGCGGCCTGCGGATCGTTCATGGCGGTGATGTCGGCAATCGGCCTCAGCGCACGCGCGATGCGCTCCTGCGAATTGGCGCGGCCATCGACGAGCAGGATGCTGGCGACTTCCTCTGCCTGTGCGGCGCGAGCAAGGTGATCTTCCAGCCCGATCGAACGGGCGGTTTCGGCACGCAGCTTGAGTTCGTCCGACAGCATCTTGAGCCGCACGAGGCTTTTCACGCGCGCCATGAGCTGCATGTCGTTGACGGGCTTGGTGAGGAAATCGTCGGCCCCTGCCCGTAAGCCGCGCACGCGATCGGCGGGCTGGTCGAGCGCGGTGACCATGACGACCGGGATGTGTGCGGTCTTCGGATTGGACTTCAGCTTCTCGCAGACCTCGAAACCATCCATGCCGGGCATCATGATATCGAGCAGGATCACATCGACGGAGACCTTGCTGCAGATATCGAGGCATTCGTAGCCGTTCTCAGCGGTGAGCACGTCGAAATACTCGGCCAGAAGCCTGGCTTCCAGAAGCTTCACATTGGCTGGAATATCGTCAACGACTAGAATACGCGCGGTCATACAACAATCCGTGATTTCCAGCTAGGTCGGGACCTAAGCGTCGCCAAGATAGGTCTTGATGGTCTGCAGGAACTTCGGAACCGAGATGGGCTTGGAAACATAGGCCTCGCAGCCGCCCTGGCGGATGCGCTCCTCGTCTCCCTTCATGGCGAACGCCGTCACCGCGATGACCGGGATGACATGCAGGTCGTCATCCTCCTTCAGCCATTTGGTGACTTCCAGGCCCGAAACTTCGGGCAGCTGGATATCCATGAGGATGAGATCGGGACGATGCTTGCGTGCCAGATCGAGCGCTTCCATCCCGTTCCGGGTCTGAATCGTCCGGTAACCGGACGCCTCGATCAGGTCACGAAAGAGCTTCATGTTGAGCTCATTGTCTTCGACAATCATAACCTGTTTTGGCATGGCGCCGTTCTCTAATCCTGATTTTACAAGCTGTTTCCGAACTCTATATAGGTATTGTCATTCGGATTCTTAAATGTTCCAAGCTCCACCTTACGGTCATTAGGTTTATAAAGAAGAAATATGCGCGACAAAATCCCGATGAAGGGCATGACGCCGAGCGGCGAACAGGCCGAGGAACTGGCGATCAAGGTTCTCGGCTGGCTGACCCAGGACCCCGACATGATGGGCCGCTTCCTGGCGCTTTCCGGCATCGAGGCCGGATCGATCCGGCAGGCGGCGCGGGAACCAGGCTTCTTCGCCGGCCTGACGGGCTTCCTGATGAACCACGAGCCGACGTTGATGACCTTCTGCGAGCAGAACGCTGTGAAGGCGGAATTCGTTGCCGCCTGCCACCATAAACTCAGCGGGCCGGGAGACGACGCGTGGATGTGAGCGGCGATATCATCAAGGCGCTCGCCGGATCTTCACGGCCGCTGGTGGTCTGCGACGTCGACGAGGTGGTGCTGGAATTCCTCGATCCGTTCGACCGCTACCTGAATTCGGTCGAGCACCGGCTGCATCCGGACAGTTTCCGGCTGCATGGCAATATCCGCAGCATAGTGGGCGGCATCGCGGCCAGCGATGACCGGGTCGCGGAGATGCAGGAGGCATTCTTTGCCAGCCAGGATAAGTGGCAGACCCCTGCCCCCGAGGTCGTGGATGTGCTGAAGCGCCTCGATGTGGATGCCGACATCGTCTTCCTGACAGCCATGCCGCCACGGCATCAGGATGTCCGGCGCACGGTGCTGGATATGCATGGGCTGACCTATCCGATGATCGCGACCGAGGAACCGAAGGGGCCGGTCGTGGCGAGCCTGATCGGCGGGCGCAGTATTCCGGCCGTGTTCATCGATGATATCCTGCGCAACCATGGTTCGGTACGTGACAGTGCGCCGGATTGCCTGCTCATCCATTTGATGGTCAACGCGGTGTTCCGCAAGATGCTGCCGAAGGCGGAAGAGCATATCGTCGTGGCCGAGGATTGGGCGGATGCGGAGCGGGTGATACGGAAGCGGTTGGGTCTCGGGGATCACAACTGAGACGCCGTGTCATGAAGGCTCTCCGAATCCCGCTTGAGCGCCGCGCGCCGCCATCGTAATGTCGGCCGTTCAACCTCTGTTCCGGCGTCGCATGAGCAATCCAGACCATAATCCCGGCTTCTGCCGCGACTGCCTGGCGCCGGTTTCCGGCGCTGGACGGCGCTGCCGTGCGTGCGGGTCGCCGCGGCTGATGGTGCATCCGGAGCTCGACCGGCTGACGATCGCCCATGTAGATTGCGATGCCTTCTACGCCTCGGTGGAGAAACGCGACAATCCCGAACTTGCCGACAAGCCGGTGATCATCGGCGGGGGAAAGCGCGGCGTGGTCTCGACCGCCTGCTATGTCGCGCGCATCCATGGCGTCAGGAGCGCCATGCCGATGTTCAAAGCGCTCGAGGCCTGTCCGCAGGCGATCGTGATCAAGCCCGACATGGAGAAATATGCCCGCGTCGGCCGCGAGGTGCGCCGGATGATGCAGGATCTGACACCGCTGGTGCAGCCGCTGTCGATCGACGAGGCCTTTCTCGACCTCGCCGGCACCCAGCGCCTGCATCACGATCCGCCGGCGCGGACGCTGGCGAAATTCGCCCGGCGCGTCGAGCAGGAGATCGGCATCACGGTTTCGGTCGGTCTGTCCTACTGCAAGTTCCTCGCCAAGGTGGCGTCTGATATGAACAAGCCGCGCGGCTTTTCGGTGATCGGCGAAGAGGAGGCCTACGGTTTCCTGAAAGAGCGGCCGGTGACGCTGATCTGGGGCGTCGGCAAGGCGTTTGCCGCGACACTCGCCAGCGACGGGATCACCATGATCGGGCAATTGCAGGAGATGGACGAGGACGTGTTGATGCGCCGCTACGGCGTGATGGGCAAGCGGCTGTTCAATCTCTCGCGCGGGCAGGACGAGCGCAAGGTTCACCTCAACGACGAGGCCAAGACGGTTTCCGCCGAGACGACGTTTTTCGAGGACTATTCAAAGCCCGAGGATCTGGTGCCGGTGCTGCGGGCGCTCGCCGAACAGGTGTCGCGGCGACTCAAGAAGGCGGCGATTGCCGGCCAGACCGTGGTACTGAAGCTGAAAACCCAGGATTTCAAGACCTGCACGCGCAATCGGAAGCTCGAAGCCCATACCCAGCTCGCCGACCGGATTTTCCGCGAGGGACAATCGCTGCTGGAGCGCGAACTCGACGGGACCAAATACCGCCTGCTCGGCATCGGCGTCTGCGATCTCGCCGATTCCGCCACCGCCGACCCGCCCGACCTGATCGACCGCGATGCCGGCCGCCGCGCCAAGGCGGAAGCCGCGATGGACACGCTGCGCGACAAGTTCGGCAACAAGAGTATCGAGACCGGCTATACGTTCGGTAAGGGGAAGCGCGGGCACGCGTGAGGGCCAATCGCCACGGCAACCGAAGATGGCTCCGAAATCACCAATCGCTTAATGATTGTTAACAGCACCCTGCTACAAGGGGTTATGCCTCGAATCTTACACTTCCGACGGCTGAAACATAGCGATCCAGAACGAATGAAGGTTCTGGCGGAGGATTTGCCGCGCGAGCCCTGGCTTGACCGCATATCGAGCTTTCACTTTGCAGCTCTCGTAATAGTTGCCAGCGCAGGCACATTTGGTATCATCTGGTGGATGAACCGATTTTGATTTCAGCCTGCGGTATCCGGGGCTTTACGATCAATTAACCGTAAAGCCAGGCATAGCCCTGTTCCCACGGTAACTTACGGCGCTGCAAAGATTCTTTAAATGAAGGCTTCTAACCTTTTCGGCAACCAGTATTGCGTGGGGACACACACATGCTTACCCGTCTTGCATTTTCGCTCGCCCTGACCGCCTCGACCGTTTTCGGGACGGCGGTGCTTGCCGCCGAGGATACCGCACCACTGCAGATTTTCGTGTCGAAGGACACGCAGACGCTTGTCGTCTACGATGGCGACCAGGTCGTCACCTCGACCAACGTCTCAACCGGCAAGCGTGGCCACACCACGCCATCCGGCATCTTCTCAATCATCGAGAAGAAGAAGATGCACCATTCCAACCTCTATGACGATGCGCCGATGCCGTGGATGCAGCGCATCACCTGGTCGGGCGTGGCGCTGCACGAAGGCAAGTATGTGCCGGATTACCCGGCTTCGCATGGCTGCGTGCGCATGCCGCGCGAATTTGCCAAGATGCTGTTTCCGATGACCAAGCGCGGCTTCCACGTAATCATTTCCGATCGCGAGATCGCGCCGCAGCGGATCACCACCGCCGACCTCTTCATGCCGCGCTTCGCGCAGCCGGCAGCCGAGCTTCTGAGCGACGCCGAACTTCGCCCCACGGTGACCGGCGACACTGAGGTCGAGGTGGCATCGAACGACAACCTGCCGAAGAACGGCGCGCTCGCCGTGGCCGCGATGCCGAAGGCCGAGCCACCGCTCAAGATCCTGATCACCCGGGTCAGCGAACGCCAGAAATTCGCCGACGCCCAGGCCTTGCTCACACGTCTGGGCTATTATGACGGCCCACACGATGGCGGCATCGGCAAGAAGACCCGCGATGCCGTGAAGGCCTATCAGGAACTGCACGGCCAGAAGCCGACCGGTGTGATGGACCAGGCGTTCATGCTGTCGATCCACAAGGTCATGAACAGGAAGCCGCTCACCGGCTGGCTGTCGGTCCGCCGCAACTTCAAGCCGATCTTCGACGCAGCCGTCGATCTCGACCAGCCGGAAGTCGCGCTCGGCACGCATTTCTACACCGCGATCCGCGTTAACCCGGCGCAGAACTCGGCCGAATGGTATGCGACGACGCTCGACAACTATATCGGCGACAAGGCTGCCAAGCGCCTGGGCATCACGGTTCCGGCCGACGCGCTGGCGCCGGATGCTGCCGAGACGGCCCTCAAGCGAGTCACGGTTCCCTCAGAGCTTCGCGCCAAGATCGAGACCATGCTCGGCAACGGCTCGTCGCTGACGATCACCGACATCGGCACCGAAAGCGAAACCGGTCAGGGCACCGATTTCATCACGATCACGAAGGCTGCGCCGAAGACGGAAGGCTGAGCCTCCGACATTCGCTAGCGATCTTAGTACAGCGGCCGCATTTCGCGGCCGTTGCCAATTGCGCCACGCCTTCTAACCACGACCCCACATCACAGTGCCAGCAAGAACAGGAGCATCGACAGCGCGGAGGCGATCGTCCTGACATGGTTCCATGTCGTCCAATCCTTGAGATAGCCGGCCCACCATGATGCGGACTCCGCACTCTGAGGATTGGTGGCGGCGAGCGCATCGTTGAGCGGCACGTTGCCCGCCATGGTGACACCGAGGACTCCGACGATATAGATGACAGCGCCCGCCACAAGCAGCAGCCCGCGCGGCTGGGGCCATGCGAGATAGACGCCGACGGCGAGCGCCGCACCCAGCAGGCCGGTACCGAACAGGATCAGCATGAACAGCGGATTGATCACCGTGATGTTGATCGACTGCATGGCCGCGATCCCCTGGTTGGCGGGAAGGCGGGCGAGTGCTGCCATGACGAAGGACGAGAAGGCGAAGAAGACGCCGGCGACGATGCCACTGCCGAGTACACTTGTGATCGTGAGCGCGTGGATTATTCGATCAGACATTGTTGCCTCCCCAGATGCCGGTTGCCGCTGTCCGCGCAACATAATCGTCGAAGCTCCCGGCCGGGCGGCCGAGCGCCCGTTCTACCGCATCGGTGACCGGCGTGTTGCGGCCGTCGAGCACGGTGGTGAAGAGATACATGATGAGATCGACATATTCCGCCGGCAGTTCCATCCGTACCAGCTCCTCGCGATAGGCTTCTGGCGGGATCGCCGTGAAGGATATGTCGCGGCCGGTTGCCCGGGCGATCCTGCCGATCGCATCCTCGAAGGTCAGCGCCCCGGGACCGGTGATGTCGTAAAGCACGCGGGAATGATCCGATGTCATGATTGCGGCGACCGCCATATCGGCGAGATCCTCGGCATCGACGAACGGATCGGCCGCCAACCCGCTGGGCAGGAAAACCTCGCCCTCGAGGATGGGATCGAGGAGCCAGCTCTCGTTGAAATTCTGCGCGAACCAGCTGGAGCGGAGAATGGTCCAATCCGCTTTGGTGGCCTGCAGCGCGCGCTCCGCCTCCTCGGCCTCCACCTCACCCCGGCCCGAAAGCAGGATGATCTTCTTCGCACCGCAGACCATCGCGGTGTCGAAGAAACTGCTCACGACTTCGAGTGCACCGGGCATGGCGATATCCGGCTGGAAGGCGACATAGACGGTCGAGACGCCATCGAGCGCCGGCTTCCAGGTCGCTGCATTTTCCCAATCGAAGGGGATGGGCGCTTTGCGCGAGCCGATGCGAACGGGCGCGCCGAGGTTGCGGAGCCGCTCCACAATGCGGCTGCCAGTCTTGCCATTGCCGCCGAGAACCAGAACGTCGCCGTTGGAATTACCAGGCATTGTCATTTCAATCTCCATCTGTTAACGTGAGTAATCCTCACATATGTAAAAGCGATAAATCCTCACTTTTGGAATGTCAATGGCCCAGATCGAGAAAAATGAAGTGGTCGAAGCGGATCGCACGGCGGTCGCCCGCCCGGCATCCATGGCCCGCAAGCAGCCGATGCAACAGCGCGCCCGCGAACGGCTGGACAAGATCCTGTCGTCCGCGTCGGACCTGATTGCCAGGACCGGCAGCGACCGGTTGAAGATGGGAGAACTCGCCGAACGGGTAGGGATTTCAATCGGTTCGCTCTATCAGTATTTCCCTGACAAGAGCGCGATCATCCGCAGCCTGGCCGAGCGCTACAACCTCGAGAGCCGGGTCTGCATCAGCAATGCACTCGACACGGTGCATGATGTCGAGGGCCTCAAATCGGCCTATCTCGACCTCATCGACCAATATTACGCGCTGTTCCTGTCCGAGCCGGT
Organism: Rhizobium sp. LjRoot254; assembly: GCF_964254105.1. Taxonomy (NCBI): domain Bacteria; kingdom Pseudomonadati; phylum Pseudomonadota; class Alphaproteobacteria; order Hyphomicrobiales; family Rhizobiaceae; genus Rhizobium; species Rhizobium sp. LjRoot254. The sequence continues at coordinate 2,662,015 of NZ_CAXUSM020000001.1, forward strand.
GATGCGCGATGTCTGGTCGGGCATGCAGGCGGACAAGCAGTTGATGGCGTTGGACCTCCAGGAGAGCCGGCTCTGTGCCACCATGCTGGCGGACGCGATGAAGCGGGCATTCGGCGATATCGACAGGGCCGAAGTCGAGGCCTCTGCGCTGCTGATCTGGCAGCTTGGGGAAAGCACGATGCGGCTGGCGATCTCGCTCGATCGGGTCGAGGGCGATGCCATGGTCGAAGCGTTCAAGCGGATGACCATGCGGGAACTGCTGTCGATGCAGGCAGAATGCTGACGATTGCCGACATCGCGCCGAAAGCGAGGCCGGCAAGGCCACTGAAATCATCACCGATCACCAAGCCGGTGTCGAAGACGGAGGGGTGATCGAACGGCGTTGAGTGCACGGGCCGGGCTCGTCCCTCTGCGTCTACACGGTCGCGTCGCTCCGCTGAACTCTTCGCTTACTCAGTGTAGAAGAGGAAGTATTTGTCACTCAGGGAGTCCGAAGCGGGGCCTTCCACGAGCAACCAGTCATCGTTGTCGAGCTTGATCATCGCGTCACGGAATCCATAGCGGATGCGCGATTCCAGATGGGCGAAGCTTGTGAAATCGTGGAAATCCCGGAGATCGATAGTATCGTTGCGGCCGAAATTCCTTATCGTGTCCTGCGCCGTTCCATCATGAAAGCGGAAGACATCTGCTCCACCTCCACCAGTGAGCACATCTCTGCCCTTTCCGCCGACAAGCAGATCGCCACCATCTCCGCCGAACAGGCGATCCCGGCCTGCCCCCCCAAACAAACTATCATTTCCGGCACCGCCGTTTAGAGTATCATTACCCGCGAGGCCCGTCATGAAAGTCCGGCCCCTGTTGTTGTCCAGGAGATCGTCGTTCCTCTGTGTGCCGATCACGGAAGGCAGGATATTGATGGTAACGCGATTTGCCTCGGCATCCGCGTTGTTGTCGGTCGCGCCGATGGCGCCGTCATCAGTGACCAGATAATCGAACCATCCGCTCTTGCCACCGGCCAGCCAATTCAACTGGTCGAGCTCGTCGACTTCAATCACGTCGCCGGCAGAGACGCGATCCCCCATCAGGAACAGGCGCGCCTCCGGCGACATGGCTGAAATCGTAACCGACTTGAGCTCGTCTTGCTCCAGGTCGTTAAAGACGAAATCGCTATCGTCGAACGTGTAGCTTGCACCACGACCGACATCGATCTGGAAGTTCGTCCCCTCCGGCGCATTGTTGTTTTCAATGCGTTCACCGTCGGCGGAATATCGCTGGAAGAAGGTGGCATCCATGTTGATATCCGAGCGGGTGTAGCGCCAACTGACCAGCCATCCGCCATCTTCGAGCACCACGACGTCGATGCTGCTCTTGTTGCCGCGCCAGGCGGTATCGACGCGTTCCGCATCCGCGACGGCGTTGCCGTCCTCGTCGTAGCGGCGCATGTAGAGGTCGCCAAAGCCGTAATTGCTGTTCCGTTCGGACCAGACGGTGACCCAGCCGCCATCCGGCAGCAGCGTGGTTTCCCGATCGACGATCCAAAGCGGGTCCGGGGATTGCTGCACGATCTCGACATCCCCAATCAGATGCCCTTCCGCGTCCATGCGAATTTGCAGGACATATCCGTTCCAATCGTCCTGCGAGACGGCGGAGATGAGATAGGAGCCGTCGTCGAGGATGAAAATCTCTCCACGAACCAGTTCTTGCGCCGGCACGGTGCCAATCGCTGCGGCCATTCCTACCTGGCTTCCATCCGCAGCGAAGCGGCTAACCATCAGTACGGGTTCTTCGACGCCGTCGCTCTTGGAGACATAGACGACATTGACGCTGCCGTCGCTTTGTTCGCTAAAGGCCAGATCCAGACTGCTGGCAATCTGGTTCAGACCACCGCGCTTGTTCCCCTCCTCATCGAGCCGCTGGAAATATTGTTCCCGGTTCAGGCTGAAAGCGTGGCCCGTCATGCCCGTCACCAGCCGATCGCCATTCGACAGGATGGTGGCGCCGGTCGGTTGGTGCTCATCAGGGAGATCGGTCAGCGCTACGTGGTCGCCGATCAACTCGCCATTATGGCCGATAAGTTGATAATAGGTCTTGTATCGCGATGCCTCATAGTTCTGATAGGTAAAGAGCCATCCCTCGGCCACCGTGGTGATGACCGTAGGCGGATTCATCAACGTTTGAACGAATTCAGTTTTGTAAAGCTTGTCAATGCGCTGGCCATCGGCATCGAACCGGGCCCAATAAAGTCCATCATCCTCCTGGGGTGACAGGAAGGCCGGATGTTGGCCGAAGATCAACCATCCGCCATCATCCAGTGCGACAGTGAAACTTCTCTCCAGGTGAAAATCAACATCCCTGAAGACCTGCTTTTCCCGATAATCAAATGCCGAACTCAAAACCCGACTCCATTCGCCGCCGTTCGTCTGGTGGCGTACCCATTGATTGCCGATTCCCGCCGTACTCTACTTTGAGTAACAACACAACTCGGAACCGGCTAGACCAGTTCGACATCCACGACACCGGGGCTCGCCCTGAGGGCCGCTGCGATCTCCGGCGAGATGCGGTATTTCTCCGGTAGCTCGACCTCGATCTCCTTGCGGCCGTCCTCCTTGATCAGGATGAAGGAGACGAGTCCCTCGCCGCGTGCGCCGAGATGGGTGGTGACGCTGCGGAGTGGGCCGGCATCGCGCAGGAACACGCGCATCGCCTTTTGCATCTGCACCGATTTTTCCTCGAGCGATTGCAGCGAATTGATCCTGAGGCTGATGCCTTCGGGCCGCTCCTCGGCTTCGACGCCGATGACGAAGCTCTTGCCGGTTTCCAGCACGTCGCGGTATTGCGCCAAGGCTTCCGAGAACATCACGGCCTCGAACTGGCCCGAGGAATCCGAGAAGGTGACGATGCCCATCTTGTTGCCGGTGCGCGTCTTGCGCTCTTGCTTCGAGGTCACCGTGCCCGCGAGCCGGCCCGGCGCCTTGCCTTGTTTGACGGCATTGGAGAAATTGGCGAAGGTCTGGACCCGCATCTTCTCCAGGAGACTGCCATAGGTATCGAGCGGATGGGCGGTGAGGTAGAAGCCGAGGACCTGGAATTCCTTGAGCAGCTTTTCCGATGGCAGCCATGGCGCGACGGGCTGGAAGATGATCTTTTCCGGGCCTGAACTCATCGAGCCGAAAATGTCGCCCTGCCCGCTGACCTTGTCGGACACTGCCCGCTGGGCAAAGGCCATAAGGCGATCGATGCCGCCACTCAGAAGCGCGCGATCGACGCCGAAGCAATCGAAGGCGCCGGCGAAGATCAGGCTTTCCCAGACGCGGCGGTTGACGAATTTCGGATCGGTGCGCAGGCAGAAATCCTCGAGGCTGGCGAAGGGCGTGGTCCCGCGCGCTTCGACGATGTGCTCGACCACCGCCTCGCCGACGCCCTTGATCGCGGCGAGCGAGAAATAGATGCAGTTCTCGCCGACCTCAAACGGTCGGAATGAGGTCTGTACCGAGGGTGCGACGACCTTGATGCCGAGGCGTAGCGCATCCTGGCGGAAGTCGTTGACCTTCTCGGCATTGCCCATGTCGAGCGTCATCGAGGCGGCGAGGAACTCGACCGGATGATGCGCCTTCATATAGGCGGTCTGGAACGAGACCACGGCATAGGCCGCAGCGTGGGATTTGTTGAAGCCGTAGTTGGCGAACTTGGCCAGAAGATCAAAGATATTGTCGGCCTGGGGCTTCGACACCTTGTTGGCCATCGCGCCCTGTACGAAACGCGAGCGCTGCTGGTCCATCTCCGCCTTGATCTTCTTGCCCATGGCGCGGCGCAGCATGTCGGCTTCGCCGAGCGAATAGCCAGAGAGCACCTGGGCGATCTGCATCACCTGCTCCTGGTAGACGATGACGCCCTGGGTTTCTTTCAGCAGATGATCGATCATCGGATGGATGGATTCGATCTCCTCGTCGCCGTGCTTGCGGGCGTTGTAGACCGGGATGTTCTCCATCGGGCCCGGACGGTAAAGCGCCACCAGCGCGATGATATCCTCGATGCAGTCGGGCTTCATGCCGAGCAGCGCCTTGCGCATGCCGGCACTTTCAATCTGGAAGATGCCGACCGTCTCGCCGCGCGACATCATCTCGTAGCTCTTGGGGTCGTCGAGCGGCAGCAACGCGAGGTCTATGTGGATGCCCTTTCGGGCGATCAGGTCGACGGCGGTCTTGAGCACCGTCAGCGTCTTGAGGCCGAGGAAGTCGAACTTTACCAGACCCGCCTGCTCCACCCATTTCATGTTGAACTGGGTGACGGGCATGTCCGAGCGCGGATCGCGGTAGAGTGGCACGAGCTCGGCAAGCGGCCGGTCGCCGATGACGATGCCGGCGGCATGCGTCGAGGCATGGCGATAGAGGCCCTCGATCTTCTGGGCGATATCGAGCAGGCGGGCGATGACCGGCTCGCGCTCGGCCTCTTCCTTCAGGCGCGGCTCCTCCTCGATCGCCTTGGAGAGCGGCGTCGGGTTGGCCGGGTTGTTCGGCACCAGCTTGCAGATCCGGTCGACCTGGCCATAGGGCATTTCGAGCACGCGGCCGACGTCGCGCAGTGCCGCGCGGGCCTGCAGCGAACCGAAGGTGATGATCTGCGCCACCTGTTCGCGGCCGTATTTGGCCTGGACATAGCGGATCACCTCTTCGCGCCGATCCTGGCAGAAGTCGATGTCGAAGTCGGGCATCGAGACGCGTTCGGGATTGAGGAAGCGTTCGAAGAGCAGCGAGAAGCGTAAGGGATCGATGTCGGTGACGGTCAGCGCATAGGCGACCAGCGACCCAGCGCCCGAGCCACGGCCCGGCCCGACCGGGATATCGTGCGCCTTGGCCCATTTGATGAAGTCGGCGACGATCAGGAAGTAGCCGGGGAACTTCATGCCCTCGATGACACCGAGCTCGAATTCCAGACGCTCGCGATAATCCTCCTCGGTATAGCCGGGTGCCAGACCGATGGTCTTGAGCCGCATGTCCAGCCCTTCCCAGGACTGGCGCTTCAATTCCTCGGATTCCGGATCGGTGCCTTCGGCGGCGGCCTCACTGGTGAAGCGCGGCAGGATCGGCGCCACGGTCTTGAGGATGAAGGAACAGCGGCGCGCGATCTCGACCGTGTTGTCGATCGCCTCCGGCAGGTCGGCGAAGAGTTTCGCCATCTCGGCGCGCGACTTGAAATAGTGGTCGGGCGTCAGGCGGAAACGGTTGTCGTCGGAGACCATGGCATTGTGGGCCACGGCCATCAGCGCATCATGGGCCTCGAAATAATCCAGCGTCGGGAAGAACGGCTCGTTGGTCGCGACGATTGGCAGTTCGAAACGGTAGGCGAGATTGAGCATCGCGGCTTCATGCCCACGGTCGTAATTTCCATGCCGTTGCAGCTCGACATAGAGCCGGTCACCGAAGAGTGACGCGAGGGTTTGCAGCCGGGCTTCGGCGACTTCCTTCTGTCCCTCGGCGATCGCAACATCCACCGGGCCGCCACGCGCACCGGTCAGCGCGATCACGCCGGGAACGGAATCGCCGAGCCAGGATCGCTTGATATGGATAGTGCCCGGCCCCTCGCCCTGCATATAGGCGCGGCTGACGAGACCGGACAGCGTGTGATAGCCCTCGGCCGTGGCGGCGATCATCACGATTGCCGGCAGCTTGCGCAGTTGCTGCTGGCGGCCGTTCCTGTCGTCGCCGAACTCGTCTTCCATGTCGATCGAGAGCTGGCAGCCGATCAGCGGCTGCAGCCCGTCGCCCGAGGCGGTCTTGGAAAATTCGAGTGCGGCGAAGAGATTGTTCGTATCGGTCAGCCCGATGGCGGGCTGATTGTCGTCGAGCGCCTTGGCGATGATCTTCTTGACCGGCAGCGCGCCCTCGAGAAGCGAGTAGGCGGAGTGGACCCTCAGATGGACGAATTGCGGGCTCTCACTGAGCGCCTGTTCCGTCCCTGAATGAGAATCACCTGCCATGCCATGCCACCGTTTCGCGATGCCGGAATAGTATCGGCACGGTGCCCGTGGCGCGAGTCCTGTTTAAGGGACCCTGTCCTTACCCACTAGAAAGTGATCATCAACACAGCGCAGCTGGTCACAAACATGACGATTGAGGTGAACGCTGCCATGTCTCGAAGAAAATCGGTCATTTACGCCTCCTGTTCGTTTATGTTTCTTATTTGTTCCATTTTTGTTCGCGAGTCAATTGGGCAAATGCTGGGTGGTTAAAAAAGTGTTGAGAGCGACGAGGGACCACCCGCTATTCACAGGGGTCGGAGAACTTTAGCCTGGCAAACGCCTGGCTGACCTTGAATTGGGTTACTGCACCATTCGCTGCACGGTGGCGAAACCGCTCAGGCCAAGCCAGTCCGGCATGCTCCGGGCGATCGCGGGGTCGCCCTCTATGTCGAGTTCGCCTGCATCGGTCTCACGCCGGATGGTGGTGAGACCCATCCAGATGGCGGTCATTGACCGCAGCGATCCACGGACCAGCAGGTCGAGATCGTATCCGGGGTCAAAATTGCAGAGATCGGCACTTCCGTTCTCGACCACCAGCCACCAACTCTTCTGCGAAGCAATGAGTTCGGGATACAGAAACTGAATCGTGCAGCGGCGGGGCGGCAGATGTCCGGCAGCGAGGTTGCGGCGCATGTCCCACATCAGCAGCGAAGGATCGAGATTCTTCAGCGACAGCCTGGATTCCATCCATCGCTGCGCCCAGTTTCCAAGGCCGAGGATGAGCGGGCGAAGCTCTTCTCCAGCGTTCGTCAACCCATACTCCACAGCGCCGCCCGGCTTGCGCAACGTCGTGACCACGCCCGCCTGTTCGAGTTCCTTGAGGCGCTTGGAAAGCAGTGCCGGGGACATTTTGGGGACGCCACGACGAAGTTCGTTGAAACGCGTCGAGCCGCATAGCAATTCGCGCACCACAAGCGTCGTCCAGCGCGAACATAGAATCTCCGAGGCCATCGAAACCGGGCAGAACTGCCCATACCCACCGCGCTCTTGCATTGGAGACCTTTCAGGGCCGTCGAAAAACCCATGATAGTCGAGATTTCCACCAGAGCCAAGCGAGTGACGCCACTGTCCGCAACGGCGTCGGGCAACCGTCTCGTGGGGGGCAGTACAGTTCCTGAACTGGTAGCCGACCGGAAGTGCGCGCAAGATTGATGGCATAGTTTCATAATTGAAGGATATCGACATGCAAGCCGCAGCCGAATTTGCACTCACCCCTCATATGACAGACACCCCTGGGAGAAGCGTCGCCGAGATCGCGGCATCGCTGGCACCCGCAATCGCGGATCGCGCCGCGACGACAGACGAGAGCGATTGCTTCGTCACCGAGAACTACGCCATGCTCAAGGAGTCGGGCCTGATCGAGGCGGCCGTGCCCGTCGAACTCGGCGGTCGTGGGGCGGAGGTCGCAGAACTCGCCGACATGCTGCGCATCCTCGCACATGCCTGCGGTTCCACCGCGCTCGCCTTCTCGATGCACACGCATCAGGTGGCCATCCCGGCATGGCGCTGGAGGCACCAGAAGGTCGCCGCCGTCGAGCCGCTTCTCAAGCGCGTCGCCGCCGAACGTCTGATCCTGCTCTCCAGCGGCGGTTCGGACTGGATCGGCGGCTCGGGCAAGGCGGAAAAGGTCGAGGGCGGCTACCGTGTCAACGCCCGCAAGGTGTTCACATCAGGCGCCGAAGCTGGCGCGATCCTGATGACCGGCGCCGTTCATGAGGCAGCGGACGGCACGCGGTCCGTTATCCATTTCGGCGCACCGATGAAATCGCCCGAGGTGAGAATCGAAAACACCTGGCGGACGCTCGGCATGCGCGGCACGGGGTCCAACGACGTTGTGTTCGAAAACCTCTTCATTCCCGATGCCAACGTGGCGCTGTCGCGAAAGGCGGGCGAATGGCATCCGCTGTTCCAGGTGATCGCGACCGTCGCCTTTCCGCTGATCTATGCGGTCTATCTCGGTATCGCCGAAAACGCCCGTGACATTGCCATCGATCTTGCCAAGAAGAAGCCCGCCAGCGATCACGCGACAAGCCTCGCCGGCCGGATGGATACCTCGCTCCGCGCCGCACAACTCGCGCACCGCTGGATGCTCGATATCGTCGCCCGCAATGCGCCCTCGGCCGAGAGCGTCAACGAAGTGATGATCGGCCGCTCTCTGGTCGCCCGACATGCGATCGAGGCGACGGAGCTGGCGATGGAACTCGCCGGCGGGGCCGGTTTCTATCGGGCTAACGGGCTGGAGCGGCGCTTCCGCGACGTGCAAGGCGCGCGCTTTCACCCGCTTCAGCAGGGTCCCCAGGCGCGATACACGGGTGCGATGGCGCTTGGCCAGCCGGTGGCGGAAATATTCTGACCGCCGGGTAGACAGACGAAAAGCGGGTTTAACTGTCGAAAAGCTGCGTCTCTGGTCTCAACGGGGTCAGAGGCGCGCCGGTGTTCGGCGCCTCCCTCAGAATGCCACCTTCAACCCCCACCTGCACGACTGGATACACCTTGAACGTAGACCCTTTGATATGGCAGGAGTTACCTGCAACTGTGTTGATCAGTAACCCGAACCGTTAACTTTGCGAGCCTGCATTGACCCTCCTCATTGTGCTGATCTCGTATGTGCTCACATCCTGGCTGGTCTTGTTTGTGCATGAATACGGGCATGCCGTTGCGGGCGATCTGGCCGGATTGCGCATATTCGAGATAAAGGTCGGCTCCGGTCCGCGCATTTTTCGCTTTCGCCTGTCCGGCATAAACATCGAGATCAATCTGCTGCCGCTCGCGGGCATCGTGCGTGCATTTCCCCCCATTACGGGACGGCGCTACCAGATGATCATTTTTACCGCAGGTGGTCCCGCCGCGAGCATCCTGTTCCTGATTGCATTTATCGTCATCTCGGATCGGATCGAACCGTCGGAGCTTACAAATGCCATCTTAGTCCCCGCTCTTCTGAGTCAGCTTGTGATTATCTTTCTCTGTCTTTGGCCAAGAGAAGTGCAGATCTACGGTCGGCGGATGGCAAGTGACGGCTTGTCATTCCTGCGCCTGTTGACGAGCAAGGAACCTTATGGGGCGGCATATAGGGCCGGATATCTCGCAACGATCATGCCGTATGCGTCATCAGGCTCAATTCCGCCTACGTTGACCGCGCAGTCGGACCGCCTGGCCTTTCATCTCGCCTCCAGATCACAATCTGATGGCATCCTCAGTGACGCAACAATTCTCGGCCTGGACCAAGCGCTGTCTAGTGGCGACACCCATCCTGCGGAGGAAATGATGGTGCTGGACGCCCTCATTACCGACCTGCTCTGCCGCGATTTCTCTCGCTATCGCAACGAAATGGATCGCTGGTCGAAGCGCGCGCTCGAACTCAACCCCACATCCGCGACGCTTCGCGGCTCTCGAGGCTCGGTACTCGCCGAGCTTGGCCGACATGACGAAGCGTTGGCGATGCTTGCGGATGCCGAGAACGGGCAGGATGTCAACGACTGCATCGTCAACGCCTACCGCGCGCTGATCCATTTCCGCCAGGGCAGCAAGGATCGGGCGTCGGATTTATTCAAAGTGGCGCTGTCGCGCTACAAGGCCACGGAATGGAAAGAATGGCCGGTCTCGCGCATCATCAGCAGCATCGGTATGGAAATAGGCGAAGTCGTACCACCCGGCAAAGCCGTTTCCGAGCAGGTTGCAGCATGAAACCGGTCAGAATGCCACCTTCAGCCCCACCTGCACCACGGGCAGCACCTTGAACGGCGCGATCCGGTTTCTCGCACGCTCCGCCTGGTCGCGAATCTGGTCGCGGGTGAAGCCGAGTTCGGTGGCGCGGGAATTGTAGCTGAGCGAGGGCGTGCCGGCATAGAGCGCGCCGAGGTCGAAACTGAGCGAGACCCGCTCGTTTATGTTTCTTATTTGTTCCATTTTTGTTTATGAGTCAATTGGGCAACTGCTGAGTGGTTAAGAAAGTGTTGAGGCGCGGGCGACGATACCCGGTTTCCACATTTTCAAATACAAGGAAGCGTATGCAGGTTGTGCGCAAAGTTGTAAGCATTTGCTACTACCCGATCTAACGAACGAGGATAGGATGAAAAAGCGTCCGAGCCGCAAAACACGCAACGAGCATATTTACGCTACAACCGTTGGCGCAGAGAGTGAGCTTTCAATCTCGATCAACAGTCAGACGGGGGAAATCAAATTTAATAAAGCGATGCAGAACGTCTATTCTGAGATTACTTATGATCGAAAGAAGGGGCCGAAAATACTGTCGCGAATACCGCAATCTTTTGGCGGAGCTGCGTTTGATCCCTCAGATGCAATAGCGAAGCACTATGACTTCCTTTGCGCCGTAGACACCAACACGCGCATAATAAATGGCCACAAAATATCCGTAACAGGGATCGTTACATTTACAGAAGCGCCGCCACCGCCGGGTGCCAGTAGATACTGGAAACTTGATGTCCCTTTTTGCTGGGAGTTCCGTGATCTAAAGGTGGAAGCGGCTGAGAATTTTGGTTGGCAAGCGGCATTGGAATCACTTGAAGAGCGGGACTTTCTCTCTCCTTCCATGAAGGTCGGAGTCGTCGTTGACTCTGATCTTGGCAACTTGCCTCAATATAATGATCGAGTGAAACCCTTTTTTGAGCAAAGATTTCTGCCACCAAATGTCCGCCTCATTTATGCGAGCGCAGATGCTGGTATGGAGGCAATTACAAATAGAGTTCTTTCGGTGGCAGACTCGGTTTCCACCCAAGTTCTCAATGCAATAGAGAATGGCGACGTTGAATTTAATAGCAAAATCGTCGAGAGCCCCTGGTATGAAGGAATTCGAATTATTCACCCAGACGCTCAGACTTACGAGTTGAAGTTCTGACGCGCCTCGATGTCTTAACTCCTGCCCTCCAGAAAGATGCTCAGCTCAAAACTGTATTTTCAGCCCCACCTGCACCACCGGATACACCTTGAACGGCGCAATCCGGTTTCTGGCGCGCTCCGCCTGGTCGCGAATCTGGTCGCGGGTGAAGCCGAGTTCGGTGGCGCGGGAATTGTAGCTGAGCGAAGGCGTGCCGGCATAGAGCGCGCCGAGGTCGAAATTGAGCGAGACCCGCTCGTTGATCGGCACGGAATATCCGGCGCCGATATAGGGCTGGATCACATTCTGGCGAACGGTGAAGTCGGTCAGGGGATCATCGACGGTGACTTTGCTGCCGCCCATCTTCGCTTCCATGTTCTTGACCTTGCCCTCGATCTTGTTGGCCGAAAGGCGCACGCCGCCCGACACATAGAAATCGCCGGCGAAGGGGAAGTAATCCACGGTGACGCCGCCGTTGAGCAGGGTCAGTGTCGAGGGCAGATCGGATTTGCGGTCGTGATAGACATAGGAGGTCGAAAATCCTGATATGCCGGCGCGGACCTGCCAGTTGTCGTTCCAGCGGTAGCCTGCCTCGATACCGGCGCCAAGCGTCGAGACGTTGGGAATGATGAAGAACCGGTCGGAGGCCAAATACTCGTCGGCAAGCGATGGTCCCGCCGTGAGCGAGGCGAGCAATCCGAATGCCAGTGCCGGCAGTTTCATCGACCTTCTCCAGCCGCGCGATTCTGCGGCAACCGGCCGGGATTCCGGACCTTGCTCGAAGATAGTCGTAACCTGTTGAGAGAGTTCTAATTCCGGCCGCGTCCGGCCACGAAATATCATCGATGATTGTTCACCGGCAGGAGACGGCGTCCGACTTGCATGCGGGATAGCCGATGTCACCCAGAGCGGGGATATCGAAGCCCGACGGCTCGGCGTCGGTGCCGGCTGCGAGCCTGGCATGGGCATCCGCCGCCGCGTCGTGCAGGCGGCCGAGCCAGCGGCAGAACTGGCGAAGGTGGTAGAGGTTGATCGACAGTGTGGAGATCGCGCCCTTCTCGTCCCATGCCATGGTTCCCGCCTCGACCGAGAGGCGCACCAGCCGGTAGAGTGTGCTGCGCGACAGGCCGAAATGCCGGCTCATATCAGGAATATTCAGGTCCCGGGCCGGAACCCAGGCCTCGCCGGTGGCTTCGACCGGCAGGTGGCGCAGGATATCGCTCATGACCAGCCAGCCGCCGCGCATATCCTGGGTGAGGCTGACATCGATTGGTGGCTTCATCCATTTGCCGTCGGCGAGCAGGCTTGCCGCGATGTCGAGATACATGCGGCGCAGGCAATCCTCGCCGAGCGAGCCGGTGTCCTCTCCGGTAGCGCTTTCGACCACCAGCCGCGTCCAATCCAGCATCACGGCCTCGGCGCCCGGGGAAAGCGAGATGAGGCGGATGCGCCGGTCGCCTCGGCATTCCTTTTTGGTGAGATAGCCATAGGCGACCAGCTGGTTGAAGAAGGCGAGCGAGGTGTTGCGGCTCGCTATGCACAGCTCGGAGGCACGGTCGCAGATCCAGTTGGCCGCGGCACCATGCATGCCGCCGGCGTTGTCGGCATGGCCGCAGGTGTCGGCGATCAGGTGCAGCAGCAGCCACTTCCGGCGCGTATCCACGAAGCGCAGGAACCGGCGGTGCCTGCCGTGGAATTCCACGCTCATTTCGACGTATTGCCTGATTTGCGGCAACAGGTTTTCGTGGCCGCTGATATCGGCGCGATTCATCAACATTGTCGTCTAACCCTTTGTGGTGTCGAAGGTTTTTCAGGCCCTCTTCTTGAGCCTAAAATGCCTGCGACCCGGGGCACACGATGTTACGCCGGGAACAATCCCCGAATTTTTTTCATTTTCGTCCGAATAAATTTGAATGGCGATCCGTAGCTGCCTATTTTCCGACACAGCGGGGGACGAAAGCATTGACATCCAAGGGGTTTAGCGGGCGCACCGGCTTGACCTTTTGGCAGCAAAGCCTTCTTCTTGGCTGCATCCCACGAGTCTGAAGCGGTGATCATGGCGAAACGCGCATTGAATATTCCGAATATGCTGACCTATGGCCGCATCCTGGCGGTTCCGCTGATCGTCCTGTGCTTCTTCGTCGAGGGCCGGCTGCAAAGTACGGATTTCGCCCGCTGGACCGCGCTCGGTCTTTTCGCGGTCGCATCGATCACCGATTATCTCGACGGCTATCTTGCACGCATCTGGAACCAGACGTCGAATATCGGCAAGATGCTCGACCCGATCGCCGACAAGCTGCTGATCTCCGTCTGCCTGCTGCTGCTCGCCGCCGACACCGAGCGCACTATTGCCGGCTGGTCGCTGTGGGCCGCCATCATCATCCTGAGCCGCGAAATCCTGGTGGCGGGATTGCGTGAATATCTCGCCGACCTCAAGGTCTCGGTGCCGGTCACGCGCATCGCAAAGTGGAAAACAACAGCACAGATGCTTGCGATCGGCTTTCTGCTGGCCGGCCCTGCGGGCGAAAAAGTGCTGCCTTTCACGATCGAGATCGGCATCACTCTGCTCTGGGTCGCAGCGCTTCTGACTGTCTATACCGGCTACGACTATTTCCGCGCCGGCCTCAAGCATGTGGTGGATGAGGAATGAAGGCGTCGCTCGTTTATTTCGCCTGGGTGCGCGAACGGATCGGCAAGGGCCACGAGGAAATCGACCTGCCGCCCGATGTGATCACCGTCGGCGACCTGCTCAACCATCTCAAGACGCTCGGCGAGGAATACGAGATCGCGCTCGAGCACGACCGGGTGATCCGCGTGGCGCTCGACCAGGAACATGCCCACCATACCGACAAGATCGCCGGGGTGCGCGAGATCGGCATCTTCCCGCCGATGACGGGCGGCTGAGATGGCGAGGGTCGAGCCGGTCATCCGGGTACAGGCCGAGGATTTCGACCTGGCTCGCGAAAGCGCGCTGCTCTCTTCAGGCCGACGCGATATCGGCGCGGTCGTCAGCTTCACCGGATTGTGCCGCGACGAGGGCGGCAGGCTTGCTGCTCTCGAACTCGAACATTATCCGGGGATGGCCGAACGCGAGATCCGCCGTATCTGCGAGATCGCCATCGACCGCTGGCCGGTGACGGGCCTGACCGCCATCCACCGTTTCGGCAAAATCGCGCCGGGCGGCAATATCGTGCTCGTGCTGGCGGCTTCGAGCCATCGGCAAGCCGCCTTCGACGCCGCCAATTTCGTGATGGACTACCTCAAGACCTCTGCACCCTTCTGGAAGAAGGAGCATTTTGTCGATGGCAGCGAGGGCGGCTGGGTGAGTGCCAGGGATGGGGATACCAGCGCGTTCGAGCGGTGGCGCGACAAGGATTAAACCCGCCGCTCCTGCCTTGCCACGACTGCGAGGATCACAAGGCCCGAGAACATCGCAAGATCGCGCCAGACATAGGGCATGTAAGCGCCCCACATCGTCTCGGCGAGACCGTAGAGTGCCGCGCCAAGCGCGCATTTTGCCGGTGACGACTGGTCGCCTATGGCGGCGATCATCACCACTTTGAGCCCGAACATCAGGCCGGCACCGAAATCCATCGATCCGTAATAGGCCGTGGCGAGCACGCCGGCGACGGCGGAAATTCCTGCCGTGATCAGTGCCGCCGCGACGAGAACCCTGCCCGCATCGACCCCCAGGAGGGTCGCGGCAAAGGCATCATCCGACACCGCGCGCCAGCTGCGGCCTTGCTTGCTATAGGCGAGCACGGCGGCGCCGAGCAGCACGATCGCGGTCATCGACACGACATTGATGACCTGGATCGCGGTAAGCACGACGGGATAGCCGGGATGAGCCCAGAAGGTGATACGCTCATTGAGAAAGGGCGACAGCCAGAGATCCTTGGCACTTGCTGCGATCCGAACCAATTCCATCAGCACGATCATGATGGCGAGCGAGGCGGTGATGACCGAATTGGGCGATATGCGCGCAAGCGGCCGGATCACCTTGTCCCCGACAATGGCCGCAGCAAGCAGCGTATAGGTGATCGATGCCGTGGCGCCGATCGCGAGCGCCGCAGGATAGATCAGCCACAGCCGGTCGTAGCCGAAAGCGGTGAAATAGACGAAGACCTGGCCTGCGAAGGCGAAGAGCGCGCCTGGTGTGAAATCCGCGCGTTTGGTCAGCGCGAAACTTAGCGAATAGCCGAAAGCCAGCATGGCATAGAGCGCCGCGACCGGTGCGGCATTGAGACTCTGCTGGAGGAAATAGGCGAGTTGGGTGTCGCTGAGCATGACGAAATTATAACTGGCAAAATAGTTTTTGCCAGTTATAATTCGTACCATGACGTTTCAATGGACACCACATCGCTTTACCGGTGGCGCGCTGGCGCTCGATGTCGCCAACAGCGTGATCCTGCGCTTCGACGAGAAGCGCCGGACGGATCGTTTCGCGGTGCCGGAACAGTTCGGCGCCTTTGCCGAGGCCGCGAGCGAACTTTCGGCGGAGCGGACGGACTTTCCCGATCTTGCGCCGGTCGAGGATCGACGGAAAGCGGATTTCATCGGGCTCAGGGAGGCGATCGATGCGCATTTCCGCCATCGTACGCTTCATGGCGCCGATGACCATCGGCTGGTCGCCGGCTTGCTCGGGCGGCTTTCAGCGACGTTTGCGGCCCATGCCGGCAATTCCGGTCCTGGGCCCGATCCCTGCCCCGTCGATCTCGCCACGGCGCGTTCGGCGCTGAAGCTGATCGCCTCGCCGGATACGGAACGGCTGAAGATCTGCCCCAATTGCGAATGGCTGTTCATCGACCGCAGCAAGAACCAGAGCCGTACCTGGTGCGACATGTCCGTCTGCGGCAACCGCGCCAAGGCACGGCTTCACTACAAGAAGAAGCGCAGGGAGGCATCGCGATGAAGAGGCTCGTGATCATCCCTGCCCTGCTGGCCGGATTGCTGCTCTCGGCATGCCAGCGCGAACCCGAAGACTACATCACCATCAAGGGCAAGGTTTTCATCTTCAACATCAGGGTGGCGCGCGCCTTCTACATGCTGACGCTCAACCGGCTGCCGACGACGCCCGACGATGCGGTGGTGGTGGCCGAGTTCGAGGATCCCGCCGGGGGTCCACCGCTGATCAAGGAGCAGAAGGTGTTCCCCAAGATGACGCGGATCGATCTCCAGAGCCCGGATGTCAATTGCGTGGTCACCGGCAAGGCCTACAAGATCAAGATTACCCTCAAAAGCGCCGATGGCGAGGAACTGCAAACCATCGACACGACGCTGAACTCGACGCTCGACGCGACCATGCTGCCGGAAAAGGCACTCGTGCTCGGCGCCAAGTATGACCGGAACCCGGAGGCTTTCAATCCTGATGGCTCGATCAAGTTCCGCAAGAAATGTGGCTAGCACCATTGCTGGGCTTGAAATAATTCCTTGGCCTTATACGTTCGCCATAGAGAAGCCTTAGTGAATCCGGAGGCTTGGCACTCTTGCAGAGGCGAACATCCTTGATTTCGAGACGTGCATTTCTCCTGGGATCGACCCTGCCGCTTGTCATAGGGTTGCGGCCCGGTTTCGCGCAGGAGGTTTGCGCGTCACAGGATCACATTGTCCTGCTCGCAGACTATGTGATCGCCAACCGTTCCAAGCTCCCGAAGCTGCAGAACCGCCGGCATGGTACGGTCTCGGCCTATCTCAAGATCATGTATCAGCAGCTTGCGGCCGAGCAGATCGCGGCGCTCGTCGAGCCGCTTGCCAATGCCAAGGTCGATCGCGCCCACGAACTGCTTATGACATGGCGGATCAGCACCAACGGGCTTGAGGAAACGCTGACGAGCGCTGCGCCGGAGGGTCAGAAGGACTTCCTGATGATATCAGGCGGAGGCTTTTCGCCGCTTCGCGCCGCAACCCGCTCCGGCGAGATTGCATTTTTCTTCGACAAGCTCGCGGCACTGCCAGAGGAGAGCCGCCGCGGACTCGAAAAGGGCGCCGCCCTCTCAGTGATCGATGTCGATGACGAGTCCAAGAAGGCACTCGGCGCCGAGGCATTGACCCGGAAGCTCTATGTCTTGGCCGCCAGCCTTGCCGCAACACAGGATGACGCGAACGCCTGGCCGGTATTCCTCGCGGCGATGCAGGACCTTGGGCGCGCCGAGTCGCTGACCACCATGCTTCACTGGCTGCCGGCACTGAAGGGAAAACCTGCTCTGCCTCGCCCGGCACCTGCCGATGCGGAAGGGAAAATGGTGCGCGCGCTGATCCACGAAACGACGATCGCCGCGGCGCGGATACCCGAACGGGACTATCTCGGGACCTATCTCAACCAGACCGGCGATTTCGCCGGCGCCGGCCGGGCGGCAGCCGCGATCATCGACCTGACTCGCGACGGCGGCACGATCGACATGGAGACGGCCTGGCTGGTGATCTATGAATCGCTGGTGGAATCCTCCGGCAACCGCGCCGAGATGGACCGGAAACTCAAGAACATTCCGGTGACCGGCGTGCGGTTCGGCGGCGACAATGTGCGCGAGGTCCTCGACCACATGCTGGCGATCGAGGCGCTGAAGACACATGCCGCCAATGGCGGTGCTTCGCGGCCGCCAGAACTCGAAGGTGCTTCGGCGGATTTCAAGCCGCAGTACAAGGCGTGGCAGGACGCAGCCGCCGTGATCGCCGCCGGCGGCGACCTCGCCTCCCTGAAATCGAGCGGCCAGAAGCTGTCGATTGCCGCAAATCTGCTATTTGCCTCCGGTCGCCATGAGGAACTGGCGAAATTCCTGACCAGCACCGTGCCCAATTCGGACAGCATCCGGCTCGCCGAACTGTTCGCCGAGGCGCTCGACCGGCATTGCAACAGCTACCTCGCCTTCCCCGCCGAAGCTGTGCTGATGCCCGGAGCGCCTATGTTCAGGTTCGAACCGCGGGCATGAAAAAACCGGGATGCAGCGCATCCCGGTTTCCTGAATAGTATCAATTCTCTAAGGCGTGCGCCTCAGGACTTGAATCAGCCGACGATCTCGGTGCCCGAGAACCAGTAGGCGATTTCTTCGGCGGCCGTTTCCGGAGCGTCCGAACCATGGACCGAATTTTCGCCGATCGACAGGGCATGGACCTTGCGGATGGTGCCTTCAGCCGCGTTGGCCGGGTTGGTGGCGCCCATCACTTCGCGGTTCTTGGCGATGGCGTTCTCGCCTTCGAGGACCTGCACGATGGTCGGAGCGGAAGACATGAATTCAGTGAGCTCGCCGAAGAATGGGCGATCCTTGTGAACGGCGTAGAAGCCCTGGGCTTCGCGCAGGCTCATCCAGACGCGCTTGGAAGCGACGACGCGAAGGCCTGCATCTTCCAGCATCTTGGTGATGGCGCCGGTGAGATTGCGGCGGGTTGCGTCCGGCTTGATCATCGAAAAGGTGCGTTCAATCGCCATTTTCAGGGTCCTTTGTCTTGGTTTCCTTGGGTGGGCGGCTCTTAACCGCCTTCCCAGGGGAAAACAAGGGGTCGGAGCGGCCGGAACGCGGCAGATGTCGGATTTTCATGAACCTGTCACAAGAGGGCCTGTTCAATAAATGTTATCCCTGACATCAATGATCGTCACTTGATCGCACCCGCCATGGACGATTAACTGGCATCGACTGTGAGGGGAGATCTATCATGAAAGACCATTTCGAGATGTTCGCCGCCTATAATCGCTGGGCCAACGAAGCCCTCTATGCGGCCGCGACCACGCTGACGCCGGAGGAATTCGGCTCCAATCGCGGCGCCCACTTCGGCTCGATGAAGGGCACGCTCAATCACCTGCTCTGCGCCGACCGGATCTGGATGCGGCGGTTCACCGGCGCGGGCGACGCGCCGGCCGCGCTGGACGTCATTCTGTTCGAGGAACTCGCGGCGCTCGAAGTGGCGCGCAAGGTGGAGGACGAACGGATCGCGGATTGGGTTGCAGGCGTCGAGGAAGAGTCACTTGGACAGAATTTCACCTATACGCCGATCACCAATCCGCAATTGGTCACCCAGAAGCTCGGCTCGGCGATGCTTCATTTCTTCAACCACCAGACCCACCATCGCGGCCAGTGCCACATGATCTTGACGAGCCTGGGCAAGCCCAGCCTGACACTCGACCTGGTCTATTTCCAGCGGTTCGCCGGAAAGCAGTGGCTATAGCAGCAATATCCGGCACCTTTCGGCGAGGGCCTCATTCGCTGTCCATCTTTACACGGCGTTGGAAGTCCACGCTGACGACGTTGCCACGCAGAATGCGGGCGGGTGGTCGCATGTGCCGGCGGATTTCGTCCTCCGCCTTGCGCCGATTTTCCTCGATCAACGCATCGATCGCTTCAGGATCGACGTTGGCCGCCCTGAGTTCGCAGACCTGACGGTAGAGCTGGGCAACAAGCTTTGTATAGTAGGCGATGCTTTGCTGGTGCTCCACGCGGGAAATATATCTTTCCTCGAACCACTGGGTCATGGCGTTCACCTGTTCGATGAAGCAGAATAACACCCGGCTTTACCGGGTGTTCCAGAAGTTTGCTTGTTTGGCTAAGAGTTTCCGGCGACAGGCAGCCACAGTGTTTCGCTTTGGAGCATGGCATCCGGTGGCCCCATGCGCCCGGGTGCCAGGGTTGCATCAGAGGACGAAGTCGTCTTCCACCAACTTGATCCGGCCTTTGAGTTCGATCATGAAATCGGCCTGGCCATCGGCGTCGACAGTGCCTTCGATGAAGGTCTTGTTGCCGGAGAAATAGTATCGCAACTCGCCCGGTGTGTTGGAGAAATCGTTCTTGCCGATGAAGGTGAAGGCATCGTTGGCGCCACCGATATTGGCATCGAGTTCATTGAGGATGATCCTGTCGCCCTGATGGTGGCTGAAGTCCTGGATCAGGTCGCGGCCACTCCGGTCGACATGGGTGTCGTTCATGAGGTGGTAGATGAACTCGTCACTACCTTTACTGCCTTTCAGGATGTCTCGCCCTTCGTCGCCGGCGAGCTGATCGGCCCTCGAGCCACCCGTGAGCCGGTCGTTTCCGACCTCACCACTGATGATCCCAACGACGCGACCACCGGCTCCGATATAGCGATCGTTGGCGTCGCCGAAGATGATGCCGCCGTCGAATCTCCCGGAATTGATGATCGTCTGCCGGCCACTGGAGTCGGTACCGTCATAGGCATAATCCGCCTTGGAACTGATCTTTCCGTCGTTGACCAGGCGGAAGTCTTCCTCGCCGTTGCGATAGATCGCAGCGGCCGACAGGCTTTCCGTGACGATCAGCCCGGTGTTGAACAGGCGCGAGGTCGTTCCGGTATCGTCGCCATAGAGTGAAATCGCATTCGTGCCGCCGCCGAGCTGGCCGTCGTTCCTGACCACGCTGTTGCTGCCATAGATGACCGCACCGCTGAATGTCGAACCGATCACCGAAGCGTCCGAGGCGATCGTCAGCCGTTGGTTGGCGTCGAGTGCGCTGTCGCCCAAAGTCATGCCGCCGATATGGCCGATGACATCACCCCTGACGACGACCTGGTGGCCTGAGCCTGTGCCGAGCATCACGATGTCGTCGAGACTGTTGAGAAGCACCCCCTTTTTGACAAGCGCGTCATCGACGGCGCCGAGTTGGCCGATAACACCATTTTCTGAACGATCAGTACCGAAAACCTGCAGACCCATCGCCATTCTCCTTCAATTTCTCGATGGACAAAGATGCTTGCTGCAAGGCGCGATCCAATCGCGCCAGTCGGAGAAACCTACGCCCGCACGGCGAGCAAACCTGTTACCGGGGGAACATCGTTGGCGCCTGGGATCTGATCCGGGCAGCCCGATAAACCGCCCTGCCCCTTGCCTTCCCTGATATCCCGGTTATTGAGAGCGCCATGATAACGATTTCCAATCTTTCGATCCGGATTGCCGGACGCCTGTTGCTCGAAGACGCCAGCGTCTTCATTCCCACCGGCTTCAAAGTCGGCTTCGTGGGCAGGAACGGCGCGGGCAAATCCACCCTGTTCAAGGTCCTGACCGGCGAGATGGTGCCCGAGGGCGGCGAGGTCTCGCTGCCCAGGAGCGCGCGCATCGGCCAGGTCGCCCAGGAGGCCCCGGGCACCGACGAGCCCCTTATCGACATCGTGCTTGCCGCCGACAAGGAGCGCGCGAGCCTGCTGGCGGAGGCCGAGACGGCCACCGATCCGCACCGGATCGCCGAGATCCAGATAAGGCTTGCCGACATCGACGCCTATTCGGCGGAGTCGCGCGCGGCCTCGATCCTTGCCGGCCTCGGCTTCGACGAGGCGGCACAGCGGCGCCCGGCCAAGAGTTTTTCCGGCGGCTGGCGCATGCGCGTGGCGTTGGCCGCGGTGCTCTTCGCCGAGCCGGACCTGCTTCTCCTCGACGAGCCGACCAACTATCTCGACCTCGAAGGCACACTGTGGCTGGAGGATTATGTGCGGCGCTATCCGCATACGGTCATCATCATCAGCCACGACCGCGACCTGTTGAATTCGGCGGTCAATTCGATCGTCCATCTCGACCAGAAGAAGCTGACCTTCTATCGCGGCCCATACGACCAGTTCGAGCGGCAGAAGGCGGAGGCCGAGGAGCTACAGACCAAGGCGAAGGCGAAGAACGAAGCCGCGCGCAAGCACCTGCAGAGCTTCATCGACCGCTTCAAGGCGAAGGCGACGAAGGCCAAGCAGGCGCAGAGCCGGGTCAAGGCGCTTGAACGCATGGGCACCGTGGCGGCCGTCGTGCACGATCATGTCCAGGGCTTCAGGTTTCCCGATCCGAAGAAGGAGGCCGCCTCACCGATCATCGCCATCGAAGGCGGCTCGGTGGGCTACAGACCCGGTCACCCGATATTGACCCGGATGAACCTGCGTATCGATACCGATGACCGCATCGCGCTGCTCGGTTCGAACGGCAATGGCAAATCCACCTTCGCTAAATTCATCTCCGGCCGCCTGAAGCCGGATTCCGGTGGGCTGACCGTCGCTCCGAGCCTCAAGATCGGCTTCTTCGCCCAGCACCAGCTCGACGACCTCAGGCCCGAGGAAAGTGCCGTGGCGCATGTCCGCCGGCTGATGCCCGGCGATCCGGAGGCCAAGGTCCGCGCCCGCACCGCGCAGATGGGCCTTGCGACGCAGAAGATGGACACTGCCGCCAAGGATCTCTCCGGCGGCGAGAAGGCACGGCTGCTGATGGGACTCGCGGCCTTTGACGCGCCCAACCTGCTGATCCTCGACGAACCGACCAACCATCTCGACATGGACAGCCGCCGCGCGCTGATCGAGGCACTCAACGACTATTCGGGCGCAGTGATCCTGATCTCGCATGACCGCTATCTGATCGAGGCAACCGTCGATCGGCTGTGGCTTGTCCGCGACGGAACTGTCAAGCCGTTCGAGGGCGACCTCGAGGAATATCGCGACATCGTCGTGGGTTCATCGAAGAAGGGCAAGAAGAGCAAGCAGGAAGATGCGCCGGTCCTCCCTCCCGAGCCGACCGGGGCTGAACCCGCCAAGCGGATCAATCCGACCTTGCTCAAGAAAAAAGTGGATGAACTCCACAACTTGATGGGCAAGATTGAGAGATTGATTCAAGGCATTGACACCGAACTCGCCGATCCCGCGATCTTCGCCAAGAACCCCAACCGGGCAGCGGAACTCGCGAAGGCACGGGCGAATGCCGAGAAGAAACTTGCCGAGACCGAGGAAGAGTGGCTGCTGCTGACGGCGGAGATGGAAGCGGCGGAATAGCCTAGCGGACGACCCGGCATGCCCTTGCCTCCGTCCGCTGTTCTGCTAAAACGCCAGTCAAATAATCATACTTTTCGGGAGGAAACCATGGCACCTATCAAGCTCGCGATCGTGGGCATCGGCAAGATCGTCCGCGATCAGCATCTGCCCGCCGTGGCTGGGAATGCCGACTACCGGTTGATCGCCGCAGCCAGCCGCAATGGCGTGGTCGATGGCATCGACAATTACAAGTCGATCGAGGAGATGCTCGCGGCAAAGCCGGACATCGAGGCGGTGTCGCTCTGCATGCCGCCGCAGTTCCGCTATGAGGCGGCGCTTGCCGCTCTTCAGGCCGGCAAGCACGTGTTCCTTGAAAAGCCGCCGGGTGCGACGATTTCCGAAGTGCAGGATCTCCAGCGCATTGCCTCGGCCAAGGGCGTTTCGCTTCTCGCCAGTTGGCATTCGCGCTATGCGCCGGCGGTGGAAGCCGCGAAATCCTTCCTCGCCGCCTCGCCGGTCCAGTCGATGACCGTCACATGGAAGGAAGATGTGCGCCACTGGCATCCGAACCAGGCCTGGATCTGGGAAGCAGGCGGTCTCGGCGTGTTCGATCCGGGTATCAATGCGCTGTCGATCGTCACGCATATCCTGCCGAAGCCGGTGTTCCTGTCATCGGCAGTGCTGGAATTCCCCGAGAACCGCGACGCGCCGATCGCAGCCTCGCTCAACTTCACCAATGCCGATAAGCTCAAGGTCGAGGCCGTGTTCGACTGGCGTCAGACCGGCAAGCAGACCTGGGATATCGAGGCGGTGACCGAACAGGGCGCGATGCGGCTTGCCGATGGCGGCGCCAAGCTCTTCATCGACGGCAAGCTTACATTCGAGAAGCCGGAGGAAGAATATCCCGAGCTCTACCGCCGCTTTGCAGAGATCATCAAGTCGGGTGTCAGCGATGCCGACATCTCGCCGCTGACGCATGTCGCCGATGCGTTCATGCTGGGCAAACGGAAGTTCGTCGAAGCGTTCCACGACTAACGGCTAGGTTCGAAACCGTAGAACGGCACGACCTCGGGGTCTCTGGGTGCCGACTGCCACATCTCGTTGTGAAAGCTGACCGCGTTGAAACGTGCCTCGATCTTGCTGACGACTTTTCGGTCGTCAGTGATGATCTCATAAAAATCGCTGTCGATCGCCCGAATGACGAGCCATTGCCTGCCGTGAATGGCAGGCAGGTACCCCGTGAATGTTCCCCAGATGACCTGAACGGTATCCTGCGCGGCGGCCATCAGCGCACTGCCGCTCACGGGTTCCCCGGTCCGGGCCATCGCTTCCAGCCTTTCGTTACCGGGGCCGGTCGCATCAAAGCTCGGGAACCCAGCATCGACCGCTGACAGAATCCACGTTGCCTTGAGCGATCGCGGGGCCAGCGAGGCAAGAACGTCGCGCAAGTCGAAAGAAAGTGCCGACCCGGCCGTATCGGTCACCCTTAGAATTGTCATTCCCTGCTCCAAAACAGTGCAACCCGGCAATCCAGACCAGATTTCCCGATAAATAACGGATCGCTCTCAAAGTGAACCGTTTCGTTCCGGAACCCGGGTCAATTCAACACCTTTGCTTAACCGAAACGCAAGGCTTGGGCGATAAGCTCCCGATCGATATTGCATCCGGAGTGAGTTCATGCGTCTCCAGGTCAACAATTCGGCCGCCAGATTCGCACGCCAATTGCGTGGCGTATCCGGCTGCGCCGGAGCATCGATCCTCGACGCACATCCGGGTGATATGGTCCGCCATGGGCCGATAGCACGCGGGAGAGTGCGGGCATGAGGCTGTTGCGCTCGTTGATCAAGGACAGGAAGGGCAGTGCCGCGATCGAGTTCGCGATCCTGGCGCTGCCGTTTTTCGTCGTCATTTTCGCCATCGCCGAAATCGCGGTGATGTATTTCGTGGAATCCGGCCTTGATGCCGCCGTTCACCAGACGGTGCGGCAGGTGCGTGTCGGCGTTGCAAAGTCCGGTGCCTGGGACTCCAAGAAATTCAAGGACACGGTCTGTGCGAACCTGTCGCTTTCCTTCGGCTGCTCGACCAATCTCAAGGTGCGCGCCATCGTGGTGACCGACATGGCATCGGTGAACAGGGTATCGCCGATCGCCAACGGCGCGCTCAATGTGACGGAAGATTTCAACCTCGGGGACTCCGGAAGCTACGTGCTTGTCCAGGCTTTCCTGCCGTGGGATCCCGTCTTCAAGCTCTATCCAATCGCATCGGCCCGGCTTTCCAACGGTTCCTACGTCCTCGGCTCTTCCGAGCTTATCAAGAACGAGCCATTCTGATGATGACACGATTGAAGAATGCGATCGTCAAGAGCCGGGCATCGTTCCAACAGGCATCCGCACGCCTGCTGCGCGACCGGAGCGGCGTCTCGGCGATCGAGTTCGTGCTGCTGTTTCCGATCCTGGTGACCATGATGGCCGGCACCGTCGATATCGGCCAGGCGCTAACGGTCAGTCGCAAGATGAACCAGATCGCGTCGACGCTCGGTGACATGACCTCGCAGCAAGCGACATGGAAGGCGGCCGACATCGATGCCATCGTCGCAGGTGCCGCGACAATCATCGACCCATACAGCAAAACGGGCGTCAAGATCGAACTGGCGATCCTCGACATCGACGCGACCCTGAAGGCAAAGGTCAACTGGTCGCGCGGCTACAATACTCCCGCGCTCGTCAAGGGTGTGGCCTCCCCGGTCACCATCCCCACGAATATCGCCCAGTCCGGCGTGCAGCTCATCGCCGTCCGGGCGACATATTCGCTGCAGACGCCATTCACGAAATTGCTGACCCCGGTCACAGGCGTTACGGCCTACAATTACGAGAAGACCTATATCATGCGCCCCCGTACCGGTGAGGCGATTACTCTCGAATAGGTCTCACTATGAGCGTGCTCCGCATCGTGGCAAACCTGCCCGCACCGGACCCGGCGGCAGTGGCCGCCTTCTATCGCGACCTGCAAGACCTCGATGTGGTCATGGACCACGGCTGGATTGTGACACTGGCTGCCGGCGGAAAAATGGTGCCGCAGCTCAGTATCGGAAGCGAGGGTGGCGCCGGTGCGCCTATGCCCGACGTTTCGATCGAGGTCGATGACATCGAAGCGGTCTTTGCCCGCGCGGTCCATAGAGGACACGAAATCACCTATCCGCTGACTGACGAGGATTGGGGCGTCCGCCGTTTCTTCGTCAGGGATCCGTCGGGCAACGTGGCCAACATCCTCATGCATTTGTAAATGTCGTCATCCAGGATCGGATGGCACCAGGAAGACCGGATCGGTCAACGTGTAGAGCAGGTCCTCATCATAGAGCAGCTTGACCTTGAGCGGCACGGGCATGCCCTCGGTATTGACGGTCGGCAGCTCGGCTTCCTTGCGGAATTCCTGCAGGGATTCGACAAAGCGGCCAGGGTCGCCCGATTCCGTTGGTACCGACGTTTCGGTCTGGACGAAATCGTTCAACAGGGCCTGGGCGGCGGCGATTTCCGCCGCATCCGGTCCGCCCGCCTCGGTGACCTGTGATGGCGCGGCCGTGAAGAACTTGCGCGCGCGCGTCATCCATAAATTGGCTTCCTTGATGCCGTTCAGGCCGCCATTCACCGCCTTCCTGACATTGTTCATGTTGCCGGCATCGGCAAGTGCATTGCCGCCGATGGCCTTCCAGTAAGCAAGGGCCGCGCTGAAGCCGGTGATCGGCTGGCGGACCTGTTCCGGATTGCCGACGAAATCCAGGCCCAGCTTTTCGCCACGCTTCTTGAAATTGAACTTGCCAGTGAGCTGGATATAACCCGATCCGCGATATTTCCACCCATCGCCGAGTTCAGTATTGCCGAGATCAGGCCTGTTATAGACGTGGTTGGCGATGGCTTCGGGCCGGTTCGCCAGTTCGAGTGCCTTTGCCGCCGAGACCCGCTTGGGGAAGATCTGGCGCAGGCGCTTGGCGCTGTAATTGAGATTCTCGTCGAGGCGCGCGAAACCGCCGGTCTCGGTCGCCATCTGGACCATGAGATGCTGTGTCCTGACGGGCGTGTTGACGCCTCCCGCGAAGGCATCCGGCCATTTGTTGACCAGTGTCGCAACCAGATCCGCCCGCGCCCGGGGCGAAAACTTCGAGATCTTGATCGAGGTGACGAGGTTTTCGGACCTCTCCGTCACCGCCCCGCAATTGTCGGTCGCGGAGGCTGTCGATGCCTGTGAAAGCGGCAGCAGCGCCGCGCCCGAAATGAGAAAATGACGTCGCGCAATCTGCATGGACTTCCCCTGTTCACTGGCCGCATTGAACGAATTGGATGGAATTGTGCTTGAGCCGGGTAGCGATCAGCGAAATCTTCACCGCCCGGTTCTTGGTCTCGTAGGCACCGAAATCGTCGAAGCCGAGATGGTGCAGACCCGTCACGCAGTACCGCTTGCCGGCGCCATCGCCTGCAGCCACGAGGATCGGCGAACCGGATGAGCCACCGATCGTGTCGCAACGATGGGTGAAATCGGTGGGCTGTGCGGGCTCCAGGCCGGGCGCCAGCGCGTCGATCGGCTGGCAACCCAGTTGCGCAAGCTGCTTGTGCTCGCCACCGGGATGCTGCACGAGAAAGGTCGGCACACCCGGCGCGGCATCGCTCTCCGCAAGTGGAATGGGCATTGTGTCCGTGACCGGCTGGTCCATCTCGATGACCGCGAAGTCGAGCGCCGTCAGGGCATCCTTCACCGCGACACAATGGCGCTGTTTTCCCATCGTGATGACGCCGTCCACCATCAGGTAGTCGAAGACGATCGTCGCGGTGCTGCATTTCGCCGCCGTGTTGACGCAGTGGTCGTTGGTCATGACCATCATCGGGTTGATCAGGAAACCCGAGCAGACCCGCGGCGTGCCTTCCTCATCCACGAAGGCGATGAAGACGACCGATCCGCCCGTGACTTTAAGCAATGGATCGGCGATATCGGCAAAATTCTCCCGATCGTCATTGTCGAAGATCGAGAGTTGCGGATCAGGCGGCACCTCCTCATAGACAAAATGCGCGATATGGATTCGTGCCGCATCGAGCCTCGTAGACGTCAGCACGAGCTTGAGTGTGCTGCCGTAAATAAGGCCGGTCTTGAAGGACTTCCTGATCTCGAGAGGGCCCTCGAAAACCTCCCCGTTGAGCGCTCCGGTCGGCGAGAGATTGACGCCCGATATGGTGAGCCTGTCGCCCGCCTCGAGCACCAGTTCGTCGATCGTGACACGGAGATAGCGCGCGCCGTCATGGGCATATTCGAAAGTGGCGGCTGCGTTGGCCCCATCCTGCTCGACTTCGAAAGCGGAGAGCGAGATATCGGAGACGTGCTGGTCGAGGGCGCCATCGCGCGCGGCCTCGATCTTCCGCTCCTGTGCGACTGAAGCCAGCGGCAGGAGACAGGCAAAGAGCAGCAGAAAGCCTGCGATGCGAGGGCGGCTCATGCTCAGTCTCCCTCGACCGATTTCCGGACATATTTGACGATGTTCTTGACCGGGAACCGTTTGAGGTCGTCGCCGTCCTGCAGCGTGAGAACATCGCCTTCCTGGAACGAGCCGCGCAGCCGTTCCGGTTGCTTACCGCTGTCTTCGCCCTTGCGCGCCATGAAGATGATCACGTCGTCACTGGAATCCGACAGACGCTGGAAGCCGAGCAACCGCGGGAAATCGACCTCGGTGGCGTGCCCGTCATTGATATCCTTGAAATGAAGACTCGAAGGCTTCGCTTCACCGAGCTCGAATGGACTGGTCGCGGTGTCCGCATCGAGATAGACAATGTCGTCCTGCGCCGTGGCGAAGCAGTCGAAATCGAGGCCGCCGCCCATCATTTTTCCGAGAAGATCGCGATCCGGTATGTCGGAACATGCAATCAGCCTGTCGCGGATTTCGGGTGGCCGCATGGCGTAGTTCTCTCCGAGCGAAATCGCCAGGCTGACGGCGCCCGACACGATCGCGGCGGCCTGGGAGCTGCCCGAAAAGGTCGAGAACTTGTTGCCGGGAATCGGCGCGAAGATCTGCTCGCCGCTACTGCCAAGGGTGAACTTCTTGTTGTAATTCGCATTTTCCAGGACCTTCTTGCCCGACAGGTCCAACGCCACCACGCTCACGACATTGCTGAACACATCGACCTTGCATGCGGGCATCACGAGGCATTCGTCGTCGGGATCACGCTCATTGCCCGCGGCGACCACGAAAACCGAGCCCTTCTTGCCCTTGATGAGCTGCGTGAGCCAATCGCTGCTTCGGATATTGCCACTCGAGGTCGTCGAGGATCCGGATGCGCTGAAGCCGAGGCTCAGGTTGACAACACGGACATTGATATCGACCATCAGCTTGGAGAGCTTGGCAGCCAGCCATTGTCCGTAGCGATCGTTCTTCGCCTTGTCGAAATCGATCTCGACCGCGATGATCCGGGCGGTCGGATTGATGCCTCCCGTGCCGAAACGATCGTCCCATCGCGCGGCGATAATCCCGGCAAGATGGGTGCCATGGCTCTTGTCTCGGAAGGCCCTCGTACCGGGATTGGGCACTTCCTCGACGACACCGGCATCACCGCACAGGCTGCGAACCTGGGGTGAGGCGCCCGGTTCAGATTCGTTGGCGGCAACCAGTTGGTCGTTGCTTCTGACCTTGCAGACGCTTTCCCGGCTGAAATCGTTCTCGGGGTTCTTGCAATCCCAGACCACGATTTTCGAGGCCGCAAATTCGCAATGCTTTTCATCGAAGGCGCTGTCGATGATCATGACATTCTGGATGCCAGTGACCCTGGATAGCAGGTTGGTGAACTTCTCCTCGTCATCGGGGAATTTCCCCAACTGCCATTCGTTCTTCTGGCGCGACGAAATCCAGTCGCTAAAGGGCGACACCTTCTGGATCGTGTCCCAGCTGCCCTTCTCGTAGGCGTCCTTTGCCTGGTCGATCTTCTGGTCAAGAGCCTTGTCCTGCGCTTGTTCGACGATCGCATCCGGCGCCTGGCGCTGGTCGAAGGTGGGCGCGTTTTCCAGTTTGCCAACACGCTGAACGACCTTGCCCGGAATTTCCTTGTCATTGCCGGTCGCGGGGGTGGTCGTCACCAGTTCGTAAGGCGGTTCCGCCCACCAGACGCCCTTCGTTCCGTTCGATTCCAGCTTCAGTCGATCGGCGGGCTTGAGGACGGCACAGTAGTCCTCGCATTCGGAATCGATATGAAACGTGTAGGTGTAGACCGGCTCCTCGAATGTTTCCGGTCGCTCCCTGGTGCGACCAATCCTCGGGTTGTAGTATTCGAACATCGCATCGCAGGTCAGGCCCGGTATCAGCCTTTTCTGGCAGGCGTAGTTCCGGGCCTTCAGTTCCTTCAGTGACCTGCCATTTTCCCAAGGCCGGGTCACCGATGTCGTGTCACGCACGACAGTGATGTCCGGCAGCACCAGCACATAGCCCGGCACGAGGCCGTGCCACACACCAGGATCGGTCCCGAGCTGGAAGGTGCTGGTCAAGCGGCTCTTCTCGATCGGCCCGGGCGGAAGATGAAGCGGCCGATAACAGGCGTCGGGATTAAGGTCGCAGGTCAGCGCATTCATCCAGGCGGGAAAGTAGCCGAGCTGATAACGGTCGACCCAGATCTTGCCGATATCGGTCTCACCCTTGTCGATGACGTGCAGGGTCACGGGAAGGCTGCCATTCCGCCAGAGCGTACCCATCTGGCCTTCGAACTGGGCGGCGAAGGAGTCGCTGCCGCTCGTCATGATGTCGCCGATGATTTCGGCGCCTGACGACGGGGGATAGATTACGGAATATGCGAATGCAGAACATGCGAGGCAGGCGATACTAGCTTTGCGCATCGTAATATCCCCCAGAACTCAAGCTCCGGAGGTTACCACTAATTTAGGGTTGCCTCAAGTTGTCCTCGGAAATTCTGCTCTTAATGCTAGTGCTTTCATTAACAACATGAATCTGCCGAAAAGGACTTGCCTCATACTGCGCCGAAATTCGAGGCAACGCATTTCGGGCGCTGCTGGATGACGTGCATTCAACCTGCAATGGCTAGCATTTTTGACGCCCGCAATCCCGGCGCCCGCCCGATGCACCCCGCCGCTCAGGCCTTCTTCTCCCAACGGCCGTCATGGTTCTGCTGCCAGTAGGAGAGTGTATGCCCCTCGCCCTTGAGGCGCTTCCACTGGCTTCGCGCGGATTGCACCTGGTCGTCGTCATGGCCGTCGAACATGAAGACCACGCGGTCGTAACCAGTGAGCTCCGGCGGTTCAGCGCCGTCGATGACGAAACGTACGCCCGCATTGTTCTGGTTGGCGGCGCCCGAGGTCAGCAGGATCGGTTGACGATCGGCATGCGGGTCCTTGTCCATACCGTGCGGCAGGAAACTATCGGCGCGGAAGGTCCAGAGATGCGTGTCGAGCGCCTCGCAGCGCTCTTCGCTGGTGGTCTGGACCGTCACGCGCCAGTTGCGCTCGATGCTGCGCTCGAGAAGCGCGGGCAGCGCGTCGTCAACCCGGGATTCGGTAAGGTGGTAGAACAGGATTTCCAATTCGTCTCTTCTCAACTTTCGTAATAGGTGCGCACCAGTTCATCGAGCAGCCGCACGCCGTAGCCGGAGCCCCAGGACGTGTTGATCTCGTCGCTCGGCGCGCCCATGGCAAGCGAAGCGACATCGAGATGTGCCCAGGGCGTTTCACCGACGAAGCGCTTCAGGAACTGGGCCGCGGTGATCGCGCCCGCCTGCCGGCTGCCGCCGGTGTTCTTCATGTCGGCGAACTTGCTATCGATCATTTTGTCATATTCACGGCCGAGCGGCATTCTCCACAGCTTTTCGTTGGAGCTTATGCCCGCGGCGAGCAGATTGGCGGCCAGCCGGTCGTCATTGCAGAACAGACCGGCATGATAACTGCCGAGCGCGACGCCGATGGCGCCGGTCAGTGTGGCGAGATTGATCATGAAAGCGGGCTTGAAGCGCTCATTGGCGTACCAGAGCGCATCGCCCAGCACGAGACGGCCCTCGGCATCGGTGTTGATGACCTCGATCGTCTGGCCCGACATCGAGGTGACGATATCGCCCGGACGCTGCGCATTGCCGTCGGGCATGTTCTCGACCAGACCGATGACGCCGATGGCGTTGACCTTCGCCTTGCGGGCTGCGAGCACATGCATGAGGCCGGTCACGGCGGCGGCGCCACCCATATCGCCCTTCATGTCTTCCATGCCGGCGGCCGGCTTGATCGAAATGCCGCCGGTATCGAACACCACGCCCTTGCCGATGAAGGCGTAGGTCTTGTCCTTCGGCTTTCCACCCTTCCAGTTCATCACGACCAGTCTCGGCGGCCGCACCGAACCCTGCGCCACGCCGAGCAGCGCGCCCATGCCGAGCTTGCGCATTTCCTTCTCGGTGAGAATTTCGATCTCGATGCCGAATTTCTCGAGTTCCTTGGCCTTGGCGGCGAATTCCGACGGGCCGAGGATGTTGGCGGGTTCATTCACCAAGTCGCGCGCCAGGATGACGCCGTCGGCCACGGCCTGCGCCGTCTCGAAGAAGCGCTTGGCGGTGATCGAGGCCGAGACGACGATCGTCACCCGTACCGGCTTGTCGGAAGCGCCGTTGTCTTCGTCGGACTTTTTGGACTTGTACTTGTCGAACTTGTAGCCGCGCAGGATCATGCCAAGCGCGAAATCGGCCGCCTGCTCGCCGGTGACGGTCAGGCCGGGCGCATCAAGATAGATCACCGCTTTTTCCGCGCCGTTGAGGGCAGCGGCAGCGGCACCCCCGGCTTTCAGCCAGTCGTGCGCGGTCAGTTCGGATGCCTTCCCCAATCCGATCGCGACCAGCCGGTCGGCGCCCGAACCCTGCGGCGCAAGAATATCGAGCTTAGCGAGGAGCTTGCCTTTGAACTTGGCGATTTTGGCGGCACGCGCGAGGCTTGCGCCGGGGTCGGCGGCATCAGCCCCGGAAAAACCTTGATTGTCCTGCAGCTTGAGAACGACGGCAGTTCCGCTCGATGCCTTGGCAGAGCGGGCGAAGGCGAATTCAAACGATCTCATTATTGCTCCTAAGGCTTACGCACGTGATTCCTGCATCTTGGACCGAGCGTCATTCATTGCAAGTAGCTCGGCGTTGCGTGCTGTCATAGCCCTGTAACGCTCCGAGGTGAAGAAGGCGATCACGAGATCGCAAGTCAATCCGCATGCACATGACGGCGATCACTGCGGAGGTTAGGCGTGATTTCAGACATCCGGACAGAACGAGACGCCATTTTTCTCCTCCGTTGCGTGTTCGCCTGGCTTATCATTTTCGTTGTCTTCCGCAATCTTCCAAGCATCGACCTTGGCCTGACCACGCTCTTCTGCCGGGGCTCTGCGACCCAAGCCGGTCTGCTCTGCGAAGGCTTCGCGGCGCGCGAAAGCGAAGTTGCCACGGTATTTCGAAAATTGTTCTACTGGATCCCGGTGCTTGCACCCTTCGCGCTACTGGCAAACATCGCCTGGACCGGATTGCGCAGCGGCTGGGCTGATCGCGAAACCCTGCGAACCAGGGCGATCCTGATCGGCGGCTTTCTTCTCGGGCCGGTTCTGATCGTCAATGGCCTGCTCAAGACCTTTTCCGGCCGGCCGAGGCCGCATGAGACGATCGACTTTGGCGGAACGTTGCCCTTTGCGGCGGCGGGCGATTTCTCTGGCGCCTGTATTGCCAACTGTTCCTTCGTTTCAGGCGAGGCCGCGAGCGCCGGGTGGCTGATCTGCCTGCTGCCGCTACTCAAGGGGCGGTTTCGCACGGTTTCGGCGGCTGTCATCATCGATATATCGATTGCGACGCCCCTGCTGCGCGTTGCGATGGGCGGACACTATCCGTCCGATGTGGCTCTCGGCTGGATCATGGGGCTTGCAAGCCCTGCCGCTCTGTCGCTGCTGCTGATTTTCCGGCCGATCCGCATTTCTGCAACACTTGAACGCGCGCGGTAAAAGTGCCACATCCGGGGTCTTATGCCCCGATGGCGCTCAGGGGCGGGCACGCTCGCGGATCATGCATGAACCTGCTGGAAAACTATATCTTCGGCCGGATATTCCGGATGTTCGTCGCAGCGCTGATTCCAGTGCTGGCGATCATCTGGGTGACGCAGGTGCTGGGGCGAATCAATCTCGTCACCGATAGCGGACAATCGATCGGATCCTTCGTCGCGCTCGCCACCTACATGCTGCCGACGCTGATCCCCGTGGTGATGCCTTTCGCCGTGATCATCGGCGTCACGCAGACGCTGCAGACGATGAATAACGATAACGAACTTGCGGTGATCGACGCATCGGGCGCGCCGCGGCGGACGGTTTACAAGCCGGCGCTCATCCTCGCGGGCATACTTTGCGTCGTCTCGTTCGGCGTCGACAATTTTCTCGAGCCGATCTCGCGCTACGGCATGCGCAAGACGATCGCCGCCACCTATGCCGACCTGTTGTCATCCGTCATCGAGGAGAAGGCCTTCCGCAAGATCGACGACGGCCTCTATGTGCAGATCTCCGAGCGCATGCAGGGCCGCGTCCTCAAGGGCCTGTTCGTCGCCGATTCCCGCGATCCGCGCTTCGAGATGATCTACTATGCCCGCGAGGGCGCGGTCGACGAGAGCGGCGGCACGCTGATCATGAAGGACGGCGAAATCCACCGCAAGATCGAGGGCCGCAGCGTCTCGGTCATCCATTTCGACTCCTATTCCTTCGACCTCTCCGAACTATCGGCCTCGCGCGGACAGGCCACGCTGAGGGCCGGCGACCGCGACTTGGGCTTCCTCTTCAATCCCGATCCCAACGACCCATACTACAAGGAAAAACCGAATGATTTCAGGGCAGAACTGCACCGGCGCCTGACGGATTGGTTCTTTCCGGTGACCTTTGCGCTGATTTCGTTGATGGTCGCGGGCTCGGCGCATTCGCATCGCGAGCGGCGGCTGCATCCGCTGATCTCGGCGCTGTTCCTGGCATTCGTGTTCCGTTGGAGCGCATTCTATCTGGCTAATCGGATCGAGGGCGGCGTAAACTCGCCGGTGCAGCTCTATGGCTTCATGATCGTCATCAATCTTCTGCTGCTCGCGGGCATCTATCGCAGCGTCACGCGGCTTGATCGTGACAGCCTGTTTCCCCGATTTGCCGATAGTTGCGTTCAGTTCTATGGCCGCCTCGTTCCTGGACGCGCAAAGAGCGGAGGTGCCGCTTGATCTTCACCGGCACGCTTTTTCGCTACTTCCTGCGTCGCCACCTGATGACCATCTTCTGGTTTCTCGTCGGCGTGACAGCCCTCGTCTACCTCGTCGATTTCATCGAGATTTCTTCACGCCGGGGCGACATTCCGGGCTTCACGCTTGCCGACAGCCTGTTCCTGACGCTGATCCGCGTGCCGTCTATCCTGCAGCAGACGCTGCCATTCATCATGCTTTTTGCCGGCATCACCACGCTCGTGTCGCTCAACCGCAAGCAGGAGATGGTGGTGACGCGCGCTGCCGGGATTTCGGTCTGGCAGTTCATGGCGCCCTTCATCACCGGGGCGATTCTCGTCGGGCTCGTCGGCCTCTTCGTGCTCAATCCGCTCGCGGCCGCCGGCATGCGCACGGCGACGATGATCGAAAACAATCTCAAGGCCTCGAAGCAGCTCGGCCGCAAGAATGAAACCATTCCCTGGCTGCGCCAGATCACCGCCGATGATGACGTGATCGTCGGTGGTGCCCGCGTCAGCGCCGATGGCACGACGATCGAGGACGCAGTCTTCATCCATTTCGGACCGGAGAGCCGAATCGTGCTCAGGCAGGACGCACGCCAGGCAAAGTTGAAAGATGGTTACTGGGAGCTTAACGACGTTACCGAGAACCGGCCCGGACAAATTCCGGCCGTGCTCAAGACGGTACAGGTCCGCACCAATCTGAAACGGGAGTTCGTCCAAGAGCGGCTCGCACGACCTGAAACCGTTGCGTTTCTCGACATTCCCTCGAAAATCGAGGCTGCGAGGTCGTTTGGGGTCTCAACTTTCACGCTTGAATCGCAATATCACTCCCTCATGTCGATGCCATTCCTGCTCGTCGCGATGACTCTCATTTCGGCAACAGTCTCGTTAAAATTCAGCAGGTTCAACCAATCGCAGAGCATGATTTTCGGTGGCATCGTTTCGGGCTTCGTGCTTTATGTGATCACCGTGCTGATTAAAGCATTCGGTAGCAGCGGTGTTGTACCTCCGTTCGTTGCAGCCTGGATTCCGGTCGTGGTCGCAATGTTTCTCGGGTCCACCATTTTGCTGCATCAGGAGGACGGTTAGTGGCGGCAGGCAACCGCGGAATAACAAGGGTGTTCGGCGGAGCGCTGCTTTCGGCAGTGGCCGCCTGCGGACTTTTTTTGCCCTCGTTCCAGCCTGCTTTCGCACAAAATGCGATCGAGCAGATGGCTGCGAAGCCGTCGCCTGATTCGAAGCTGCTGCTGACATCGTCCGAACTCATCTACGACCAGGATGCCAAGAAGATCATCGCCGTCGGCGGCGTGCAGATCAATTACGCCGGCTACAAGCTGGTCGCCAAGCGCGTGGAATACGACCAGGCATCCGGCCGGATGATCGCGATTGGCGACATCGAACTGATCGAGCCCAACGGCAACCGGGTTTATGGCGACAAGATCGACGTGACCGACAATTTCGCCAATGGCTTCGTCGATGCGCTGAGGATCGAAACCACCGACAATACGCGCCTGGTTGCCGTCAGCGGCGAACGCGTCAATGCCGACGTGATGATCCTCAACAAGGGCGTCTATACGGCCTGCGAGCCCTGCAAGGAACATCCCGAGAAGCCGCCGCTCTGGCAGATCAAGGCCGAGCGTGTCATCAACAACGGCAAGACCCATACGGTCCGGCTCGAAAAGGCGCGCTTCGAACTGTTCGGCGCGCCGATTGCCTATATCCCGGTGCTTGAAGTGCCCGATCCGACGGTGAAGCGGAAGTCCGGCTTCCTGTTCCCGCGCATGTCCACCGCCGAAAATCTCGGCTTCGGACTGGCTATCCCCTACTACCAGACTTTGACGCCGCACATGGACGCAACGCTGACGACGACCGGCTTCACCAACCAGGGCGTGATGTTCGACGCCGAGTTCCGCCAGCGCTTCCGGCTCGGCCAACACACGCTGAGGATCGCCGGCATCGACCAGCTTAATCGCGGCGCCTTTACCAACGATACGTCGGATGCAAAGGTCGACCAGCGTGGCATGATTCAATCCAAGGCCGACTTCAAGATCAATCCGCGCTGGGCTTTCGGCTGGGACGTGATGGTCCAGTCCGACAACAATTTCGCCCGTACCTATTCGCTCGACGGCGTGGACGACCAAGTCCGCACCAACCAGACCTACCTGACGGGGCTTGGCCATCGCAATTCGTTCGATATGCGGTCCTATTATTTCGATGTGCAGGACGCAGATCCGCACAGTCGCGACGAGAAGGAGCAGGCAGTCGTCCATCCGGTCTTCGACTACACCTATTATCATCCGGACTCGGTGCTCGGCGGGCAGCTCTCCGTCGTCACCAATTTTACCAGTTTGAGCCGGACCAACACCGACCAAATTGACCGGATCGAACACATCGATGTCGCCGACCGGTTCCGCGGTCTCGCCGGCAATTTCAACCGTTTCTCGACGGAAGCGGAGTGGAAGCGCACCTTCATCTTGCCCGGCGGTTTGGTCCTGACACCGCTCGCGGTCGTGCGTGGCGACGGTTTCCAGGTCGACATGAACGATCCCTCGGCGGCTTATCCCGGCGATTTCCATAATGGCAACAGCGCCACCCGCAGCATGCTGACCGCCGGGCTGGAAGCGCGGTATCCGATCCTGATGACGACGGCCAATTCGAGCCACATCTTCGAGCCAATCGCGCAGATCTTCGCCCGGCCGGACGAGCAACTTGCCGGCGGGCTGCCCAACGAAGACGCGCAGAGCTTCGTCTTCGATGCATCCAACCTCTTCGACCGCGACAAGTTCTCGGGCTTCGACAGGGTCGAAGGCGGAACGCGCGCCAATATCGGCGCCCGCTATACCGGCACGTTCGACGCCGGCTATACACTGCGCGGCGTCTTCGGCCAGTCGTTCCTGCTCGACGGCAAGAATTCCTTCGCGTCACCCGACCTGGTTTATGCCGGCGCGGATTCGGGCCTGGAAACGGCGACCTCCGATTATGTCGGCGCCATAGGCGTGGAAATACCGGTGGGGCTTTCCCTCGCGCTCGGCGGACGGCTCGACCAGAAAACTTTGGATATCCGCCGGTCCGACGTGACTGTGGGCTATAATTCAAACTGGCTGCAGACCGAGGTCACTTATTCGCAGATCGCCGCGCAGCCGCTCTACGGCTACCCGACCGACAATGACGAAGTACAGACGATCAGCGGCGTCAAGTTCGACCAGAACTGGACCGTTTACGGCTCGGCGACCTGGGACATGGACGACAATGTGCTTTCGCGCCGGGGCATCGGCTTTGCCTATGACGACAGCTGCACCATTTTTGCGCTCGCCTTCACCCAGACGAAGGACCTCAACGACACATCGGCCAACGACTGGCAGATCGGTGCACGGCTTTCCTTCCGCACGCTGGGCGACGTGAAGGTCGGTGACACCGCCGAGCCGACCTCGATCGCCGGCCAGACCCTGGTGCCGGTGTTCCAGTAAAGCAGCGTTAGAGCCTTTCATTGTTAAATGGAAACAGTTCAGTTGGCTCAAATTGGGCGAATGACATTGTTTTGCCGCAAGGAATGTGCAATTCCACCACTTCACTATAAAAGCCCGAAGCAAGAGGTTGGATCCATGGCCAAAGTCCGTTCGCTTTATCTCGGCGCGGCATCCTTGCTGCTCGCGGCATTCATCGTGCCGCAGACATTTGTTCCGGCACATGCCGAGCAGATCGCCGCCACCGTCAACGCGACCGTCATCACCAGTGGTGACGTCGCCAAGCGCGTCAATTTCCTGAAGCTGCAACGCGCCAAGGGTAACCTGAAGCAAGTGGCGACTCAGCAGCTTGTCGATGAAGTGCTGCAGCGACAGGAGATTATTCGGACCGGTACATCTGTCAGCACCGATGACGTTGACGCGGCCTTCGCCCGGTTTGCCAAGAACAACAACATGTCGACTGAGCAACTGACCGAGATCCTGAAACGTGCCGGCATCGGCGCCGCGCACTTCAAGGCCTATATCGGCGTGCAGATGAGCTGGCCGAAAACCGTCTCGGGCCGTTACGGCGGCGGCAACGGGCGCATGAGCAACGAGGATTTCGTCGCGAAGCTCAAGGAGAACAACGGCCAGAAACCGAAAGTGACGGAATATTTCCTGCAGCAGGTCATCTTCGTCGTGCCGGAATCCAAGCGCGCCAAGATTACCGGCAAGCGCAAGGCCGAAGCCGAGGCCTCCCGCAAGAGCTATCCCGGCTGCGACCAGGCCAAGGTCTTTGCTGCCGGCTTCAAGGATGTGTCGATCCGCAATATCGGCCGCGTTCTGGAAGTCCAGCTTGCCGAAGCACAGAAGAAACTTCTCGCCGGCGTGCCTGTCGGCGGAACCACGACGACAACTGTCAGCGCAACCGGCGTTGAATACACCGCGATTTGCAAGAAGCGCGAGGTGAGCGACGACTTTTCGGCACAGGTCGCGTTCCAAACGCAGGATCTCGAGAAGGCCAAGGAAGAGGGCGAGAGCCCAGATGCCAAGAAATATATGGAAGAACTGAGGAAGATGAACGAGGTCACGATCCGCTGATCATGGTCACTGGTGCCGCGCCACTCCTGGCCCTCACACAGGGCGATCCCGCCGGCATCGGCCCTGACATTACATTGATGGCATGGTTGCGGCGGGATGCGGACAGCGTTCCGCCTTTCCTTTATCTCGGCGATCCCGACGTTCTGGCCGCACGTGCCATCATGCTCGGTTTTGACGTGCCTATGCGGGAAGCCGACGAGCAATCGGGCGCGTCGGTCTTCAACGAGGCGCTGCCGGTGCTGGCGGTGCCGGCTGGGGTGGGCGTGGAGGCCGGCAAGCCGGACAGTGCCACGGCGCATGGTACGATCCGTGCCATCGAACTCGCCGTTGAAATGACCATGCTCGGCAAGGCTGCGGCAATGGTGACCAACCCGATCGCCAAGTCGGTGCTCTACGAATCCGGCTTCACCTTTCCGGGTCACACCGAGTTTCTCGCCGATCTCGGGCGCAAGGTGACGGGCCAGCCTGGAATGCCTGTGATGATGATTGCCGGACCTGAACTCAGGACCGTGCCGGTGACCATCCACATTCCATTGAAGGACGTTCCCGAACAGCTGACCACGCGGCTGATCTACGAGACCTGCCGCATCACCGCCCATGATCTCAATCGCCGCTTCGGCATCGAGGCGCCGCGGCTCGCGGTTTCCGGGCTCAACCCCCATGCCGGCGAGAATGGGGCGCTCGGTCTCGAGGACGACGCCATCGTGGCGCCTGCGATCCGGCAGTTGCGCGCAGACGGCATCAACGCGGTCGGCCCCCTGCCCGGCGATACGATGTTCCACAAGGCAGCGCGCGAGACCTATGACGTGGCGATCTGCATGTATCACGACCAGGCGCTGATCCCGGCCAAGGCGCTCGGCTTCGACGATGCCGTCAATGTCACGCTCGGCCTTCCCTTCATCCGCACCTCGCCCGATCACGGAACCGCGTTTTCGCTCGCGGGTACCGGCAAGGCAAAGCCGAACAGCCTGATCGCGGCGCTGAAAATGGCCGCCGAAATGGCATCGAGAGAGACCGTCCATGGCAGCACTTGACGGCCTGCCGCCGCTGCGCGAGGTCATCGCGAAGCACGGGCTCGATGCGCTGAAATCGCTCGGCCAAAACTTCCTGCTCGACCTCAACATCACGCAGAAGGTCGCCCGCAATGCCGGCAAGATCGACGACGCCATCGTGGTCGAGATCGGCCCCGGCCCCGGCGGCCTGACCCGCGCGCTGCTGGCACTCGGCGCTAGGCATATTATCGCCGTCGAACGCGATCGCAGGGCGATCCCGGCGCTGGCGGAAATTTCGGATCACTATCCCGGCCGGCTGACTGTGATCGAGGGCGACGCGCTGACAATCGATGTCGCAAAGCTTGCGGAGCCCGGCGTGCCGCTCAAGATAGTCGCCAACCTGCCCTACAACATCGGCACGCAGCTTCTGGTGAACTGGCTTACCGTCCCTTGGCCGCCGTTCTGGCAATCGCTGACGCTGATGTTCCAGAAGGAGGTCGGCGAGCGCATCGTGGCCGAGGCCGGCGACGACCATTACGGCCGGCTCGGCGTGCTCTGCGGCTGGCTGACCCACGCCGAAATGATGTTCGACCTGTCGCCGCAGGCCTTCACGCCGCCGCCGAAGGTGACTTCGACCGTGGTGCATATCGAGCCGCGCAAGAACCCGATCCCGTGCGAACTTTCAAAGCTCGAGCGCGTGACACATGCTGCCTTCGGCCAGCGCCGCAAGATGCTGCGCCAGAGCCTGAAGCCGCTCGGTGGCGAGGCGCTGCTCAACCGAGCGGAGATCGATGCTTCGCGGCGGGCGGAAACGCTCAGCATCGAGGAATTCTGCCGGATCGCAAATTTGCTGTGACACTTCGACCGGCGCCGAAGCATCGTGGCGATGTTCGAGGATAGGAATGCGGCATCAGCAATGTGAGATCCGACCGACATGACCGCTCCCACCTCGAAGCCGCTCACCAATATCCTCCTGCTGCTGGCGCTCGCCACGCTCTGGGGATCGTCCTATACCTTCATCAAAGTCGGCGTGGAAACCATCCCGCCGGTGACGCTGATCGCGGTGCGCACGCTTATCGCCGCATCGATACTCGTGTCGGTCATCAAGCTTCGCGGTCTATCCTTGCCGCGTGATGCGACCACATGGCGGCGGTTTCTCTTCCAGGCATGCCTCAACAGCGTCATACCCTTCACGTTGATCGCCTGGGCCGAACAATCGGTCGATGCTGGCCTCGCAACGATCCTGAATTCGACAACGCCGATCTTCACCTTCCTCCTGACCGTGCTGATCATCCGTCACGAGCCGGTCACCGCGCGCAAGATGTTCGGTGTGGTTGCGGGTCTTGCCGGCGTCTGCCTGATCATCGGCACCGAGGCGCTTTCCGGGATCGGCGACCAGCTACCCGCACAGTTCGCGATCCTGCTGGCCAGTATGGCCTATGCGGGTGCGGCGATCTTCGGCCGGAATTTCAAGGGCCTCGATCCGATGATGCCGGCGGCGGGATCGATGATCTGTGGTGCGATCATACTTATTCCGATAAGTCTGATCGTCGACCGGCCGTGGACGCTCACGCCTTCCACCGAATCCATCGGCGCTCTTCTTGGGCTTTCAGTCTTTTCGACGGCACTCGCCTTTGTAATCTTCTTCCGGCTGATGCAGACGCTTGGCTCGGTCGGCACGACGGCGCAGGCCTATCTCCGCGTGCCGATCGGCGTTGGCATCGGCGTGGTATTTCTCGGAGAGACTGTTACCCAGACCGCCGGCATTGGGCTGGTTTGCGTGATCGCAGGTGTGGCAGCGATGACCCTGCCTTCGCGAAAGAAGCTTGCGGCGGCTTAGCCCAACAGCGTGCTGACGAAATCGAACAGGCCGT
The DNA here is from genome assembly GCF_964254105.1 of Rhizobium sp. LjRoot254. Taxonomy (NCBI): domain Bacteria; kingdom Pseudomonadati; phylum Pseudomonadota; class Alphaproteobacteria; order Hyphomicrobiales; family Rhizobiaceae; genus Rhizobium; species Rhizobium sp. LjRoot254. The sequence goes on from NZ_CAXUSM020000001.1 coordinate 2,704,211, forward strand.
GGCGGCGGTCGCGTCTGAGCCGTTCGGCCTCGACGATCGCGCGGACCGAGGCGAAGGCGCGGTCGAGGTCGTCGTTGACCACGACGTAATCGTATTCGCCCCAGTGGCCGATCTCCTCGCGGGCGTTTTTGAGGCGCGTCGCGATGACTTCGGCGCTGTCCTCGGCGCGGCGGGTGAGGCGCGATTGCAGCTCGGTCATCGTCGGCGGCAGGATGAAGATCGATACGACGTCGGCGGACATCTTGTCCTGCAATTGCTGGGCACCCTGCCAGTCGATGTCGAACAGCATGTCGCGGCCCTCGGACATCGCGACCTCGACGGGCTCGCGCGGCGTGCCATAGGAATTGCCATGAACCTGAGCCCATTCGAGCAGGGCTTCGCTGCCCTTCTGGCGCTCGAATTCCTTCTTGCTGACGAAATGGTAGTGGACGCCCTCGATCTCGGAGGGCCGGCGCTCGCGGGTCGTGACGCTGACCGACAGCGAAATGCCGCCGACCTGCTCCAGCACATTGCGGGCGATAGTGGATTTTCCGGCGCCGGACGGCGAGGAAATCACCAGCATCAAACCGCGCCGCGCGATCTCGACAAATCCCTTTTCCGGCCCGGCCATGCGATCACTCCAGATTTTGCACCTGCTCGCGGAACTGGTCGATGACCACCTTGAGCTCGATCCCCGCAGCGGTCACCGCCGCGCTATTGGATTTAGAACAGATCGTGTTCGATTCGCGATTGAATTCTTGCGCCAGGAAATCGAGCTTGCGCCCCACCGGCCCACCCTTCTGGAGCAGGTCGCGCGCGGCCGCGATGTGCGACTTCAGGCGATCGATCTCCTCGCGGACATCGGCCTTGGTGGCGAGGATCGCGACTTCCTGATGCAGCCGGTCGCGATCGAGCGTACCCGAGGCACCCTCCATCAGCGTGGCGACCTGCGCTTCGAGCCGCGCGCGGATCTGGTCGGCTGTCCGGGATGGATCGGTCTCGACCATCAGGGTCAGCTTCTCGATGGCGCCGACCTGGGCGAGAAGCACGGCGGCGAGGGCCGCGCCCTCCGCCTCGCGCATCGCGGCCATGGCGGCGGAGGCGCGCTCGACGGCCTGCAACAGTCCGGCGTCGAGCGCCGCCATATCGTCCTGGCCGTCCGCCGAATCCTTGAAATCGATAATGCCGCGAATGCCGAGCAGTGTGTCGAACCTGATCGGCGCCGGGTCGATCACGGCTGCGAGCTGGTTCTTGAGCGCCATCACGGCATCAAGCGCGGCCTGGTTGACCACGGCCTCGACCTTCGACTCGCCGGATTGCAGGGAAAGCGTGGCCTGGATATTGCCGCGCGAGAAACGTACCGAGAGAATGCGCCGCGCTTCGGCTTCCAGCCGCTCGAAACCCTGCGGTAGCCTCAGCCTGACATCAAGCCCCTTGCCGTTGACCGAGCGCAGCTCCCACGCCCATTGGTGACGACCGGTTTGTCCGTCCAGGCGGGCAAAGCCCGTCATCGATTGCAGTGCCATTTTGCTGCCCCCCGGCCTTCAGGACTTACTCTGGCTGGGCCGCAGGATCCGATTCCTGCGCGCCGTTCTTCTGGTCCGTCTGGAACTTGCGCCAGCGCGCCACGTTCTCATTGTGCTCCTTGAGGCTTGCGGCGAAAGCATGCCCGCCGGTGCCGTCAGCCACGAAATAGAGATAGTCGGTGCGCGACGGATTGGCGACCGCTTCAAGCGCCGCACGACCCGGATTGGCGATCGGCGTCGGCGGCAGGCCGTCGATCTCGTAGGTGTTGTAGGGCGTTTCCTTGATGACATCAGCCTTGGTCAACTCGCGATCCGACGGCTTGCCGTCGCCGCCGAAGAGGCCATAGACGATGGTCGGGTCGGACTGCAGGCGCATGCCCTTCCTGATGCGGTTGAGGAACACGGAGGCGACCTGCGGCCGCTCGTCCGCCTTGCCGGTCTCCTTCTCGACGATCGAGGCGAGAATTACCAGTTCCTCCTTGGAGGCAAGCGGTAGATCCGTGTCGCGTTTCTCCCAGACCTCGTCGACTATGCGCTGCTGCGCGGTCTTCATCTGCGCGAGGATTGCGCTGCGCTGACTGCCGCGGGTGAATTTGTAGGTCTCGGGACGCAAGCTTCCTTCTGGTGGCAGATCAACGGGCAGGTCGCCGTCCAGCGTCTGCTCGGCTATCAGCTTCTTGAATATCTGCTTAACGGTCAGCCCCTCAGGTACGGTCACCGAATACTGGATACCTTTGCCCGACTTGAAGAGATCCATGATCTCCATCATCGACGACTTCGCCTTGATCTCATACTCGCCATGGCGCGATTTCTGGTCGTCGCCGAGGAACTTGGTGACCGTGGTGAAGATGCGCGACTGAGAAATGATGCCCTTGCGCTCCAGGCTCTGGCCGATCTCGTTGATGCCGGCGCCTTCGCGCACGAGGAAGGTCGTGTTGGCTTCGAGCGGCCCAGGCTGCTGGTATTCGCGGAAAAAGTAATAAACGAGCGCCACGGCGGCCACGGTCAGCAGCGTGACCATCGTCATCACGAAATTGAGGAAAATGACGAGCTGGCTGCGGGCCTCGCGCGAGCGGCGTGGCGGCAGCGGCACCTTCTCGGGCCTCAGCGCCTCCTTCGGCGACATCGGTATGATGCGCGTCTGGGCGTCACCGCCATTGGCGGCGCGGCCAAACTGACCTTCGCTCGTCTGGTTGGGATCGGTCAAATGCATTCCTCAAAATTCGGACTGTTTCACACGCAATTAAGCAGACATTGGAGCGGCATTGCGGCAAGACTGGGCGGCAAGACTGGATGCGCGTGAGCGCCCCGGAATGTCTGTTCCGGAGCGGCAAATGTCAATCCTGAAGACGGCGCAGGACCAGCGATGCATTCGTGCCGCCAAAACCGAAGGAATTGGAGAGCGCGATATCGACCTTGCGCTTGCGCGCCTTGTTCGGCACCAGATCGATCCTGGTCTCGACTTCGGGATTGTCGAGATTGATCGTGGGAGGCACGATGCCGTCGCGGATGGCGAGAACCGAGAAGATCGCCTCGATCGCGCCGGCGGCACCCAGGAGATGGCCGGTCATCGACTTGGTTGAGGACATCGACACGTTGGCGGCGTGATCGCCGACCAGCCTTTCGACCGCGCCGAGTTCGATCGTATCGGCCATGGTCGAGGTGCCGTGCGCATTGATGTAATCGATGTCCCCAGGATGCAGCCCGGCGCGCTTCAGCGCCATGCGCATGCAGCGCTCGGCTCCCTCGCCGTTCTCCGATGGAGCGGTGATGTGGTAGGCATCGCCCGAAAGGCCATAGCCGACGACCTCGGCATAGATCTTGGCGCCGCGCGCCTTGGCATGTTCGAGTTCCTCGACCACGACGATGCCGGCGCCCTCGCCCATCACGAAGCCGTCACGGTCCTTGTCGTAGGGGCGCGAGGCGCGTTCGGGCTCGTCGTTGAAATCGGTCGACAGCGCCTTGCAGGCGGCAAAGCCCGCGAGAGAAATCCTCGATACCGGCGACTCGGAGCCGCCAGCTACCATGACATCGGCGTCACCGAGCGCGATCAGCCGCGCTGCATCGCCGATCGCATGCGCCCCGGTGGAACATGCGGTCACGACCGAATGGTTGGGGCCGCGCAGCTTATGGCGGATCGAGACCTGGCCGGACACAAGGTTGATCAGGCGGCCGGGAATGAAGAATGGGGATACGCGGCGCGGGCCCTTGTCGCGGAGCGTGTAGCCCGCCTCGACAATGCCTTCGACGCCGCCGATGCCGGAGCCGATCAGCACGCCGGTAGCGATCTGGTCCTCATCTGTCTCGGGATGCCAGCCGGCATCGTCCAGCGCCATGGTGGCGGCTGCCATGCCGTAGATGATGAAGGGGTCGACCTTGCGCTGTTCCTTCGGCTCCATCCAGTCGTCGGCATTATACGTGCCGTTGGAGCCATCGCCGAAGGGCAGCCGGCAGGCTATCTTCGCCGGCAGGTCCTCGACTTCGAATTCGGTGACCCTGCGGGCGCCGCTTTTTCCAGCAAGCGCGTTCGCCCAGGACGCCTCAACGCCGCATCCAAGCGGGGTCAACATTCCAAGCCCCGTGATAACGACACGTCTCATGGTTTGTCCTCCACCCTACTCAAGTCTGTTCATTGCAATGCACGGCGGATAGCAAACTGCCGGGCGACAAAAGTCAGCCCGGCAGAGCCAAACCGGTAGGATCAGGCCTGGGCCTTGGAGATGAACTTCACCGCATCGCCAACCGTCAGGATCGAGTCGGCCGCGTCATCGGGGATTTCCACGCCGAATTCTTCTTCGAAAGCCATCACGAGTTCGACGGTATCGAGAGAATCTGCGCCCAGATCATCGATGAAGCTGGCGGCTTCGGTCACCTTGTCGGCTTCCACGCCCAGATGGTCCACCACAATTTTCTTTACGCGTTCTGCGATATCGCTCATGTCGGTTTCCTCGACCTTCGTCTGTTTATGCGCCAGGAGTGGCGTCAATACCCGATTTGCACCGCTCTTCCCCAAAAGGCCGGGAGCGGCAGTTCCATCTAGCGGCTCGCATGTCCAAAATCCAGTCTAAACCGATTTTAGCCCCGCAAGCGCCATTCTAGAGACTGCACTCAGTCTCCTGCGGCTTAACACGGTTTATTTCCCGCGCAAAGCCTGAAAATGAGCAATTCCCGGCTGTTTCGGAGTGTATCCCCAGCGGTTCATGCCCAAGTTTTTCAACCGTTTTACTGCCTGTTCGATCAGAACGCGGAAGCCGGCCAACGTTGCCTAGAGCATCGCCATGCCGCCGTTCACGTGCAACACGTGACCGGTGATGTAGGAGCACTCTTCGGACGCCAGGAAGCAGACGGCAGCGGCGACTTCCTTGCCCAGGCCCATGCGCTTCATCGGAATCTTCACGAAAAGCGTTTCCTTCTGCTTGTCGTTCAGCTTTTCCGTCATCGCGCTCTCGATGAAGCCCGGCGCGACGCAGTTGGCGACGATGCCGCGCGTCGCGACTTCAGCGGCCAATGCCTTGGTGAAGCCTTCCATGCCGGCCTTGGAGGCGCAGTAATTGGCCTGGCCCGGATTGCCCGTCGTGCCGACCACCGAGCTGATGTTGACCACCCGGCCGTAGCGGCGCTTCATCATCGGGCCGCAGAGCTCGCGGGTCAGCAGGAAGGCGGCGTTGAGGTTGATGTTGAGGACATTGTCCCAGTCGTCGTCGCTCATCCGCATCATCAGGCCATCCTTGGTGATGCCGGCATTGTTGACGAGGATATCGACGCCGCCGAGTTCCTGTTCGGCCGTCTTCGCCAATTCCTTGATCGCAGCGCGATCCGTGAGATTGGCCGTGAAGATGTGCGTGCGCTCGCCGAGATCGGCGGCCAGTTGCTCAAGCTTTTCGCGGCGCGTGCCGTGAAGGCCGACGGTCGCGCCACGTGCGTGGAGCGCCCGCGCGATCTCTTCGCCAATTCCCCCGGTTGCACCCGTCAGAAGCGCCTTGCGGCCGGTCAGGTCGAACATGTCTCGCAATCCTTATCTTGATACGTTCAGGCGTTGAGGGCCGTAAGTGCCGCGTCGATATCGGCAGGCGTATTGACCGCCGTGCCGGCCAGCGACTTGTCGATGCGGCGGACGAGCCCGGTCAGGACTTTGCCCGAACCGATCTCATAGAGCGAAGTGACGCCGTTCGCGGCGAACCACTCCACGGTCTCGCGCCAGCGCACCTGTCCGGTGACCTGCTCGACCAGCAGCTTGACGATCTCAGACGCATCCGTCACCGGAGCAGCGCGGACATTGGCGACGACAGGTACAATGGGGTTATTGGCCTGCACCTTGGAAAGCGCTTCGGACATGGCATCGGCCGCCGGCGCCATCAGGCGCGAATGGAAAGGAGCGGACACGGGAAGAAGAATGGCGCGCAATGCCTTCTGTTCCTTGGCGAGTGCGGCGGCCTGCTCGACCGCTGCCTTTTCGCCGGAGACGACCAACTGGCCGCCGCCATTGTCGTTGGCGATCTGGCAGGCGCCCAGCGAGGCGACCGACTGACAGATGGCTTCGACGGCCGAATGCTCAAGCCCGATGATTGCCGCCATGGCGCCCTTGCCCGCCGGCACTGCGGCCTGCATGGCGTTGCCGCGAATGCGAAGAAGACGCGCTGTATCGGCCAGCGTAAAGGTGCCGGCGGCGCAGAGCGCGGAATATTCGCCGAGGGAATGGCCGGCGACATAGGCGACCTTCGACTTGAGATCGAGGCCGCGCGCCTGCATGACGCGGATCGCCGCGATCGACACCGCCATCAGCGCCGGCTGGGCGTTCGCCGTCATCGTCAAGGTCTCCTCGGGGCCGTTCCACATGACGTCGGAGAGCTTTTCGCCGAGCGCCTCATCGACCTCGTCGAACACCGCGCGCGCCTCGGCAAAACTGTCCGCCAATTCCTTGCCCATGCCGACGGACTGACTGCCCTGACCGGGAAATGTGAATGCGACCGTCATGGCAGCTCCCTCTCGTTCTCGTATTTGGCCTTCCCATTCACACAATCTTGCAGCCTGTCAAGCATTGGTGATCCGCTTCCAACCGGTTTTTACCCCGAAAACGCCGCCGCGTGCCCTTGCACTGCAACAAAATCGGCATAAATTGCGCCCCGTTTCAATGCCCTCGTTTCAATTCCAAGGATATTCCATGCGCTTCAATCCGCTCGGCCGCACCGGCATGCAGGTTTCGGAAATCTGCCTCGGCACCATGACCTGGGGCAGCCAGAATACGGAGGCCGAGGCACATGAGCAGATGGATTACGCCGTCGCCGAGGGCGTCAACTTCCTCGACACAGCCGAACTCTACCCGACGACGCCGGTTTCTGCCGAGACGCAGGGCGATACGGAGCGTGTCATCGGCACCTGGATGAAAGCGCGCGGCAATCGCGACAAAATCGTGCTGGCAACCAAGATCGCAGGCCCCGGCCGCGACTATATCCGCGGCGGCGTGCCGATTACGGGCGGCGAGATACGCAAGGCGATCGATCTCAGTCTCACGCGCCTGAAGACGGATTATATCGACCTCTACCAGCTTCACTGGCCAAATCGCGGCCACTACCATTTCCGCCAAGCATGGACCTACAAGCCCGAGCGCCAGCCGCCGCGTGAGGCGGTGGTTGCCAATCTGCGGGAAATCCTGGAAGCGATCGGCGAAGCGCACAAGGCAGGCAAGATCCGCGCCTTCGGCCTCTCCAACGATACCGTTTGGGGCACCATGCAGTATCTGCAGCTCGCCGATGAACTCGGCCTGCCGCGCGTGGCTTCGATCCAGAACGAATACAATCTGCTCTATCACCAGCATGACCTCGATTTCGCCGAAGTCGCCCATCACGAGGATATCGGACTGCTCGCCTACTCGCCGCTTGCGGGTGGGTTGCTGACCGGAAAATATCTCGGTGGCGCAATTCCTGCCGGATCGCGCGCGTCGATCAATCCCGACATCGGCGGCCGCCTCACCCATCACCAGGAACCGGCTGTTGCCGAATTCGTCGAGGTCGCCAGGAAGCACAATCTCGATCTGGCGCGGATGTCGCTTGCCTTCTGCCTGACGCGGCCGTTCATGACGTCGGTCATCATCGGAGCCACGACAATGGAACAGCTCAAGACGGATATCTCAGCCAAGGATTTGACGCTCGACGATACCGTAATCCGCGATCTCAGGGCAGTGATCCGCAAATATCCGATGCCGATCTGACGAAGGGGCTTTATCGGCTGCGGCCGGAAGCGCGTATCGGTGCGGCTTCCGGCCCAGGCATGTTGGTACGATCAAAGATCCTTCGTGATGTCGCTGTTGCTTACCCAGCCCTCGACGGGCTCGTCCTTCTTGCCTGATTTCGTCACGAACACGTCCTGAGCGCCCTTGACCGCGAGCATCGCCGTACGCGCGTCCTGCAAGTTCGCGTCCAATTTGACGAACGCCATCTTGGACACGATGGCGTTGACGTCCTCGGCGCCGATCTTGAACGCAAGAAATTCCGGCAGTTTCGTGGTTGCGAGATCGATGATGTTTCCGGCTGCCACGTTGTCGGCAATATATTTGTTCAGCGTCGCCTCATGAATGATGTATTTGATGACATTGTTGGGCGCGAAAATCGCGATCCGGCTGAAGCCCTGGTCAAGCACGCTCCGGATCTCGGCGATTGTTAGCTTGGCTTCATCGGTCGGCTCGAGGCTCTTTATCGCGTTGCGCTTCTTCATCACCTGGCTGACAGCCGTTTGCTGCATCTCCTGTTCCGGAGTCAGTTTTTCCATTGCCTTATTGACAGCCCTGTTGGCCGTCTCGAAATTCTCGCGCGAGAAATAGAATGCCAGGATCGTGCCGACCCACGTGCTGAAGAGCGGCACAAGCGTCGTAAACACTTCACGCGCGGTGGTGCCTCCGCTTGGCAAGTTCACGGCGAAGTAGCCCGTCGCAAGAATTCCAAACGTCGATACCAGAAAAACGGCCCATGCGAGCAGGTTCTTGAATTCCCATTTCGGCGTGGCGTCGTCAGCCACAGTATCGGAAGCAGCCATTTCATTCCCCCTTTTGTGTTGCTGCGGCATCCAGCACCTCGTTTCCCGCCGAGAGCATCCGCATCACGGAATGAGTACAACCTTCTCTGCCAAGAATCAATACTTATGCGTGTATAATTCCATAACCGCAACCACACGTAAACTCATGGTTGCGGTATTGCCTCAAGCATATGCGCTATCCACCCCTTGCTTTCGCCGCATTTTCCTGTAAAAGCCGCCCTCATCAAACATCCGGTCATTTGGCTGGTGGCTTTACGGAAGGCCGGTTTCGTCGTTGAAACCGTGAGGAACCACAGGGTTCCGGCTTCCCGTGTCTCCGCTCTCGACCGTACCGAACAGACGCTTTTCTTGCCCCGCGGGCCTCGCCCGCAAACAAAGAACAGTCGTTGAGGCTTGGCGCCATTCCGGATGGGATTGATGAAAACGCAAGAAAGGCAAGTCATTTCATGGCTCTTTACGAACATTGCTTCCTTGCCCGGCAGGATATCGCCGCTCCGCAGGTCGACGCACTCGTTGAAACATACAAGGGTGTTATCGAATCTCTCGGCGGCAAGGTTGGGCGCATCGAGAACTGGGGCCTCAAGTCCCTCACCTACCGCATCAAGAAGAACCGCAAGGCTTTCTACGTCCTCATGGACGTCGATGCCCCGGCAGCCGCGATCCAGGAAGTCGAGCGCCAGCAGCGCTACAACGAAGACATCCTGCGCTTCATGACCGTCAAGGTCGAGGCTCACGAAGAAGGCCCGTCGGCCATGATGCAGAAGCGCGACCGCGACGACCGTCCGCGCCGTGATGGCGACGACCGTCCGTTCTCGCCCCGCGGTGATCGTGGCGACCGTGGTGATCGTCCGCCGCGTCGCGATGGCGACCGTCCGTTCCGTCCGCGCGAATCGTAAGGAGAATTTCCAATGGCTGATACTTCATCCGCTCCGGCCGCGCGCCGTCCGTTCCATCGCCGCCGCAAGACCTGCCCCTTCTCGGGCCAGAACGCGCCGCGCATCGACTACAAGGACGTCAAGCTCCTGTCGCGCTACATTTCCGAGCGTGGCAAGATCGTTCCGTCGCGCATCACCGCCGTTTCCCAGAAGAAGCAGCGCGAACTGGCCCAGGCCATCAAGCGCGCCCGCTTCCTCGGCCTGCTGCCTTACGTCGTAGCGTAAGCTTGATCGCCGGAGACCCGCTCTCCGGCACCTGACTCCGCGTGAGGCGCTTGAGCCTCACGCATCCCTTCCGCGATGGGCGCGGATCGGAAAGACAGAAATCCCATGTTGGGGACCTGAATCAATCTTTCAGGAAACTCCCCTAACTGCTTCATTCGATTGAATGGACAGGACAGCGAGATAGAATGAAACCGAGCGTAAACCCAATATTGGTCGGCATCATTGCCGGATTGGTCGCCGCCATTCTCATGGTGGTGTCGCCGGCCCTGCCTGTGATTGCGCCGATTGCCGCAATGACGGCGCTTTTCATCGCTGGTCTCGGCTTTGGCCGGGTGGCCGGACTGCTGGCCGTCGTCGTTGCCGCCGCAGCGCTCGGCACGCTGGCATCTTCGATCGAGTTTGCCTTCATTTTCGGCGCCACGCTTCTGCCGGCAGCCATCATGAGCCAACTCGCGGGACTTGCGCGTCCGGCAAGCGAGATCGGCGGGCCGGAAACCGCGCTTGCATGGTATCCGCTTTCCGACATCCTTCTCGCAGGCGCCGCGCTGGTCGCGCTGGCGACACTCTGCCTGGTGCTGGTTGCGCCACTCGATGCCTACTTCACCGAGGAGATCGATCGCCTCTCTGCCATCATCACCGAGATGAACCCTCTGGCGGCACCGACGGCAGGGGACAAACTGCAGATGCTCGCAACCCTGAAGACCTTCAGCCCGGTCCCCATCGCCGCCGGCAACATGATCTCCTTCTTCGGCGGATTTTATTTTGCAATGCGCATTCTCACCGCGTTCAAGCGCAATGTCCGGCCGCGCGAAGACGTGCGCTCCAGCCTTCGCATGAACCGCCTCGCACTGGCCGTATTGGTGGGTGGGATCGTGTTGATGTTCGTCGGTGGCACCGTCGGCCTGATCGGCGCCAGTTTTGCCGGTGCTGTCGGTGGGGGCTTCCTGCTTGCAGGCTTTGCGGTCATTCACAATGCGCTGCGCGACAAGCCATGGGCCTTGCCCGCGCTCATCCTGACCTACATGGTTTCCCTCATCCCTGCCGTCGGACAAATATTGATCATGTCCTTCGGCCTTGCCAATCCGCGACGCGCCGTCGCGATCACGCCTGCCAATTCCAACGAAACTTCCGACACGCAGAACTGAAAGGAACTCTCATCATGCAAGTCATTCTCCTCGAACGCGTCAACAAGCTCGGCCAGATGGGCGAGACGGTAAAGGTCAAGGACGGCTACGCCCGTAACTACCTGCTGCCGCTCGGCAAGGCACTGCGCGCCAATGAAGCCAACAAGAAGCGCTATGAGACCGAGCGCGTGCAGCTCGAAGCCCGCAACCTCGAGCGCAAGAGCGAAGCCCAGAAGATCGCCGACAAGCTCGAAGGCAAGTCCTTCATCGTCGTCCGCTCCGCTGGCGAAACCGGCCAGATGTACGGCTCGGTCGCTGCCCGCGACATCGCCGACATCGTGTCCGCCGAAGGCTTCAGCATCGGCCGCAACCAGGTCGATCTCAACACCCCGATCAAGATGATCGGCCTGCACAGCGTGGTTCTCCACCTGCACGCCGAAGTGACCGTCACGATCGAACTCAACGTCGCCCGCTCGGCCGACGAAGCCGCCCGCCAGGCAAAGGGCGAAAGCCTGACGTCGGCCGATGCCATCTACGGCGTCGACGAGGATGCATTGAAGCCGGAAGACTTCTTCGATGCCAGCCAGATGGACGACGGCGAAGAAATGTAAGATCGCACGATCTTTTGAGCGGTTCGCTCCTTTTTTCGAACGCCTCCGGAACCATCCGGGGGCGTTTTGCGTTTCCGCACGCATGTTAACCATATCACAAAACGGAATGGTTTCTTGTGCAAGTTTGAACAATTAGCCAATGAAGACCCATTGCCAAGTTGAGATTCTTTGATAAATTTTACTTTCCGTTAATGTTTTGGACATGCTTACCGCCCGGTGCGCCCTCCATTACGCCCGTCCGGCCTGCTGTCAGTTGTGTGTAATGCGCGTGGAGCTGACATATGAATCGCATTCTAGACCGCTTTATTGCGACCATCGTTCGCAAGGGTAATCTAACTCTCACATTCGCCGATGGTACGCGGCGCACCTATGGCGGAGGAACCGGCAAGCCGGTCCACATCCGCTTCAACACCAGCAAGGCGGAGTGGCTGGTCGTCTACAATCCCGAATACTATCTCGGAGAATGTTACGGCGACGGCGGGCTCGATATCGTCGAAGGCGATATGTACGATCTTCTGGAGACGGTGTTCACCGGCAATCCCGATGGCGAGTTCGAGTACAAGCCGTGGATGAAGCTGTTCGCCAAGATCCGCTACGCTTTCCGCTTCTTCAAGGAATACAATTTCGCCCAGCGCTCGCGCAAGAACGTGCAGCATCACTACGATCTGACCGGCGCGCTCTACGACCTGTTCCTCGATGGCGACCGGCAATATTCCTGCGCCTATTTCGAGACGCCGGACACCGATCTCGAAGAGGCGCAGCTCGCCAAGAAGCGGCATATCGCGGCCAAGATGGTGATGAACCGGCCGGGCCTTTCCACGCTCGACATCGGCTGCGGCTGGGGCGGCATGGCGCTCTATCTTGCGCGCAATCTCGGCGCCAAAGTCAAGGGCGTCACACTCTCCGACGAGCAGTTGGCAATCGCCCGCAAGCGCGCCGAGGATGGCGGCCTGAAGGATGAGATCCGCTTCGACCTGCAGGATTATCGCCATGTCGAGGAGAAGTTCGACCGCATCGTCTCCGTCGGCATGTTCGAGCATGTCGGCCGGCCGTTCTACGACACCTACTTCAAGAAGTCGGCGCAGCTTCTGAAAGAGGACGGCGTGATGCTGATGCACACGATCGGCCGTACCGATGTGCCGTCGACGACCAATCCGTTCATCGACAAGTATATCTTCCCCGGCGGCTATATCCCTGCCCTCTCCGAGGTGATGCCGGCGATCGAACGATCCGGCCTCAAGATCACCGACATCGAGATCCTGCGGCTGCATTACGCGGAAACGTTGAAGGCATGGCGCGAGCGCTTCATGGCGCGTCGCGAGGAGGCCAGGGCACTCTATGACGAGAAGTTCTGTCGCATCTGGGAGTTCTACCTCGCCTCTTCCGAAAGCGCCTTCCGCTGGCAGAACCTAGTGATCTTCCAGTTCCAGCTGGCGCACGACCAGGAAGCCGTGCCGCTGACGCGCGACTATATCCAGTCCTCGGAAAACTGCCTGCGCCAGACCGAGCAGAAGCAGCAGGCCGGCTCCGTCCGCTTCCCGCATGAGGCGGCCGAATAGCTGATTCTCCTTCATCCCTTTCAAAAGGCCCGCACTTCCGCTGCGGGCCTTTTTGTTCTATATATGTTCGCCGCGAGTCGCTTGATGCGAGTCAACGGAAAGATGTGTCAATGGCGATCTTATCCACGGTCAGCTTGATGCTGTGGACATCGGCTACAGCTTAATGAATTGGCAAGATTCATCTGCGTCTTGGGGGCCAACCGGTCTATAGGATCGGGGCCTTCAAGACAGAATTGTGACGGACAGCATAATGAAAGACGCCGCGCGGAAACTCGCCGCCATCAGCAATACCGATGCCACCCCGCATTACCGCGAAGCCCCGAACAATCTCGAGGCGGAGCAGGCGCTGCTGGGCGCCATGCTGGTCAACAACGACGCCTTCTACCGGGTGTCGGACTTCCTCAAGCCGGTGCATTTCAACGAGCCTCTGCACCGCCGGATCTTCGAAGTCGCAGGCGATATCATCCGCATGGGCAAGACCGCCAATCCGGTGACGATCAAGACATTCCTGCCGGCCGACGACAAGGTGGGCGACCTGACCGTCGCGCAATATCTGGCCCGCCTTGCCGCCGACGCCGTCTCGATCATCAATGCGGAGGATTATGGCCGCGCGATCTATGATCTGGCACTGCGCCGGTCGCTGATCACCATCGGCGAGGACATGGTCAACATCGCTTTCGATGCGCCGCTCGACATGCCGCCGCAGACCCAGATCGAGGACACCGAGCGGCGCCTGTTCGAACTTGCCGAGACCGGCCGCTACGACGGTGGGTTCCAGGCGTTTTCGGATGCCGTGGCGCAGGCGATCGACATGGCGGGCGCGGCCTTCGAGCGCGAAGGCCATCTCTCCGGCATCTCCACCGGTATCGTGTCACTAGACTCCAAGATGGGCGGTCTGCAGCGCTCCGACTTGATCGTGCTGGCCGGACGTCCCGGCATGGGCAAAACGTCGCTCGCCACAAATATTGCTTACAACATTGCCGCGGCATACGAGCCGGAAGTCCTGCCGGACGGCTCCTTCAAGGCGAGGAATGGCGGCGTTGTCGGCTTCTACTCGCTCGAAATGTCCTCCGAGCAGCTGGCCACCCGTATCATCTCCGAGCAGACGGAGGTCTCCTCCTCGAAAATCCGGCGCGGTGACATTACCGAAGCGGATTTCGAGAAGCTCGTCGCATGTTCGCAGATGATGCAGAAGATTCCGCTTTTCATCGACCAGACCGGCGGTATCTCGATCGCGCAGCTTTCAGCCCGTGCCCGTCGCCTGAAGCGCCAGCGCGGCCTCGATTGCCTCGTCGTCGACTATATCCAGCTGATGACCGGCTCCGGCAAATCCGGCGAGAACCGCGTGCAGGAAGTGACCCAGATCACCACCGGCCTCAAGGCGCTCGGCAAGGAACTCGGCGTGCCGATCATCGCGCTGTCCCAGCTGTCGCGTCAGGTGGAAAGCCGTGACGACAAGCGCCCCCAGCTCTCCGACCTTCGCGAATCGGGCTCGATCGAACAGGACGCGGACGTCGTGCTCTTCGTGTTCCGCGAGGAATATTACGTAAAGAACGCCGAGCCGCGTGATCCCGACGATCCGAAATACACGGAATGGGAACAAAACATGGACAAGGTCAAGGGCACTGCCGACGTGATCATCGCCAAGCAGCGCCACGGACCAACCGGCACGGTAAAACTCGCCTTCCAGGCGGAATTCACCCGCTTCACCGACCTCGCGGACCCGAGCTTTACGCAATACGAGCATTGAGGACTAGGTCGTGTGGACTCTTGGGATTCCCAAGGCTGAGCAAATCAGATTCAAGACTGTCTTTTGGAGGCAGTCATGGGTGTATTGGACCGGTTGATCCTTCGGGACGAGCAGTGGGAGCGGATATCGCCGCACATCATTGGTGACGATCGCACGCGCGGTTCGTCCGGTCGCGACAATCGTATGTTCGTGGAAGCAGTGCTTTGGATCGTGCGCACCGGCTCACCCTGGCGTGACCTGCCGGAGGTGTTCGGCGAGTGGAACAGTGTCTTCCGCCGCTTCAGCCGCTGGAGCGAGAAGGGCATCTGGTGGCGCATGTTTGCGGCGATGTCCGATGATCCGGACTTCGAGTATCTGATCGTCGATTCCACCATCATCCGCGCTCATCAGCACGCCGCCGGCGCAAAAAGGGGGCTGAAGATCAAGCCCTTGGCCGCTCTCGCGGCGGACTGAGCACCAAAATCCACATGGCGGTGCGTGGTCTCGGCTGCCCGGTCCGCTTCACACTGACCGCCGGCCAGAAAGGCGATGCGCCACAAGCCGATGTCCTGATCGAGGGCCTGCCTGCCGATATCGTCATGGCCGACACCGCCTATGACAGCGACCGTCTGCGCGACGCCATCGCGGACAAAGGCGCTGTGGCGGTGATCCCCAACAATCCCTCCCGTGCTCAGAAATACCCGCTCGACAAGGACCTCTATGCCCAGCGCCACCTCATTGAATGCTGCTTCTCCAAGCTCAAGCACTTCCGCAGGGTCGCGACACGTTTCGAGAAAACCGCACGAAACTACCTAGCCGTCGTCACAATCGCAGCTATCGTACTATGGATCAGGTAAGTGTCCACACGACCTAGGCCGGGGCGTTTGAAAATGATGCAAACTGCATTACTCTTTGATCTCTGTACTGGAGATCACCGCGATGGCCACGTTGACTGTTACGACAAGGAGTCAGGTGACCTTTCCTAAGGAAGCGCTGCAACATCTTGGCATAGAACCGGGCGGCAAGATCCATCTGGATTTGCTTCCCGACGGCCGAGCACAATTGAGTGCCGCTCAACCGAAAGGTCCCGTCAGTGACTTACGCGGCTCCTTGCGCGGCAAGACCAATGGCCGGAGGCTTTCAATCGAGGAAATCGGTGAGGCGACAACCGAGGCTGGTTCTCGACTGGCGTTGAACAAGTGACATTTGTCGAACACCACGGCCGGTGGGTAAGCCTCCTGACAACCTAAAGCCCAACCGCCCGCAACGCCACCACCGTCCCCACCCCAATCGCCACGCAGGCCAGCAACGGCAGGCGCAACGCCGCAAGCGCCGTCACCGCACAGGCGATTGTCTCGGCAAGGCCCGTCGCAAGAGCGGTCGGCGCGATCACCGCCATCAGCACCGCCGGCGGGATGGCATCGAGCGCTTCGCGGGTCTGCTCGCCGATCGAGATGTAGCGCAGCAGGAACACGCCGGAAACGCGCGTGAGGATCGTCGCCACGGCCATGGCAAGGATCGCGAGGAATGTGTTGAGATCGATCGTCATTGCGCCACCACCACCTTTCTGAACCGCCCGGTGACGACTGCCGCCACCAGACCTGCCGCGGCACCGGCCGCGATGTACCAGGCGCCGGGAACCAGGTAATGCACCAGGATCGAGGCCAGCGCGCTCGCGATCAGCACCATGCCGGTCGCCGGGCCTTTCCAGAAGCCCATGACCAGCACGATGAAGACGGCCGGAAAGGCGAAATCCAGGCCGATCACGGCGGGATCGCCGAGGAAGGCGCCAAGCAGCGCACCGGCCAGGCTGCAGGCGATCCAGTTGAGATAGAAGAACACCGAGAGGCCGGCGAAGAAGGCGGGCGTCAACTTGGTCTTGCGGGCCCGCGCCTCGGCCATCGCCCAGTTCTCGTCGGCCATCACGAGCACGGCGAGATATTTCTGCCAGGGCGAGAAGGCGTCCATCTTGCGGCCGAGCGAGGCACCCATCAGGACGTGGCGGATGTTGACGAGCAGCGCCGCGAAGCCGAGCGCCGTCCAGCTCGCCGGATGGCTCCAGATGTCCATCGCCACGAACTGCGAGCCACCGGCAAACACCATGGCGCTCATCAAGGTCGCTTCCAGCGGCGACAGCCCCTTGGCGGCCGCGACGGCACCGAAGACGAGGCCGATCGGCATGGCGGCGACGATGATCGGTGCGATGGTTTTCACACCGGCGGTAAATTCCGCTTTCCGGGTCATGAATTCTCCTGATTGGTTGCACACTCATTAGCCAAGGGCATAACGCGCGTCTTGAACGAAAGTGCTCGGAGGATGAAGAAAATCAGCCGTTGCGGAAGACGGCGGGCGTCACACCGGTGCGCGCCTTGAAGTGACGCGTGAAATGCGCCTGATCAGCGAACCCGCATTGCAGGGCCACTTCAGACGGCGATGCGCCTTCGCGCAGCATGCGCCGCGCCTGGCGGACGCGCATGTCGGTCTGGAAGGCATGCGGAGTGATGAAGAACTCGCGCCGGAAAGCCCGGATCAGATGCGCGCGGCTGAGCCCCGCCACGCCTGCCAATTCCTCGAGCCCGATATCGCCATCGAAATTCTCGGCGAGATAGTCCCTCGCCCGCTCCACGCCGGTGCGGCCCGTCTCCGCAGGCGGCGAGATGATGACGCTGCCATACTGGGCGAACATCCGCGAGAGCACATTGTACATCGCCTCCTCGGCGGCGAGCGGCTCGTCTCCCGCTTCCACCAGCCTGTGGGCATAATGAAACGCCTGGGCGAGGTCCGGATCGTGCAGGAGCTGTCGCGAGAAGCTCGGCGTGCCCTGGAAGATGCGGCCCGTCACGTCTTCGAGAATTCCGGTCAGCATCCCGATCTCCGGATAGATCATCCGGTAACGATAGCCATCGCTGATGCCGGGCGCGCCATCGTGAATCTCGCCGGGATTGAGCAGGTAGAGCGCCCCTGGGCCCGTGAACTCGCGTTCGCCGCGGATGCAGGAGATCTGGCAGCCGGATTCGATCGCGCCGATCGAGAACGTGTCATGGGCATGCGGCGCGAATGCGTGGGTGATGAAGGTCGCCGTCATGCATTCCATGTCCCGGAAGGGCTTGGCCCGCCAGAAACTGGTCTTTTCCTTCGCCGTCACCGGCACGGCTTCCGTCGCCTGCGATTGAGAGACATTCTGCATGGTGGCTCAAATACCGCATTTTCACTCAACCGTCTTGAACAAAAGTGCTGTTTCTAAGCGAATTAAACGATTTCAATCGGTTACAGACAAAATTCTGGCTTTTGTAGCGCAATTGTACCGCAGTTTTCCGAAATTGCGGTACAAGCCAGCTTCTATCTTTGTGCATCGATGTAGGTTGATGTAGCCCTCGGCAAAAACTGACAGGTGCCGCGACTGGATCGCGGCAGCGGTGTTGGATGCTGCGGGGCGCGTCGTGGGACGCGCCTGCGGGTGCAAATCCCGCCCTGTCCTTCGTCTTTGCGGAATTGCCCGCCCCGGGCTATCATGGCCTTATGCACCGCCACCAGCCCACCGCCCCCGAGAAACTGGCCAGCATGCTCGTTGGCCTCCGCCAATGCGGTATGAGCCCCTCGGCCATGAGACCAGCAGTGTCCGCCGTGTCGATCCCGGCTCCAGTGAAACTACATTACTCGAATCTGCGACCTATATCACCGCACAGTGACTCAAGATAACCGGAAGGTATCGCTGTTCCTTGGGATCATCGTCGCTCTCGACAGCATGTGCGCTGGCCGGCAGATATGGGCTAAAGAACAGGAAATTGCGGTGAACCAGGGGCGTTCATGGCGGAAAGCGAATCCCTCTAAGCGCGCTCGGCCAGTTGTTCAAAAGCCAGACTCTTCCAGCCCCCCTATCCGATGGCTGCAATTGGCCGAAGCGGACATTTAAGTCCTGCCATCGAACGACGGCTTCGCGCCCTCATCTCGGTCATTGAACCTGTTTTGCCCGCCGGTCACAAGTGGACATTCGAGCAGCTAGGCAAGTTGGCACCCTCGCGCCAGGAGCGGTCAATGTTCCATGCTATGACCCCGACTAGGTCGACAATCTGAAAAACACCGAACGGTGCCGAACCTACCATCCGTCTTGATCGAGAGACTCAGGTCGCATCTCGTTTCGGTGCGTCGCTTTGCGATGTCACTCCGCGCATTACCGCAAATACCGCGCCGACCATGCCACCAATGACGACGCCCGCCGACCCGCCGGCCAATGCGGCCAGGATGCAATAACCCAGCAATGCAAAGCTTATGCCCGGCGACACAACCAGGGCCGCCACCACGCCCAAAAGCGCACCGACCGCGCCGAACGCGAAACCAAGACCCATTACCGCGTCGGACGGGTCAACGACCCGCGCAACAGGCTTGCCGTCCACGTGAGATGGCGTCACGCCTGCTCTCGCGCGTATTTTCTCGCTCATATCTCACTCCTGTCATTCCGTCCCAAAGCACATGGGACCTGTGTTCGTTGTCACCCATGAAATCAGACGCTTGCGTCTTCGTCGTCGAGCAGTATCCGTTCGGCCGCTCCGTCGAGATCATCATATTGCTTCGTGCGCATGGACCAGAGGAACGCCAACAGCCCAGCGGCGCCCATCGCGATGGTGAGAGGCACCAGAACCACAAGCGCATTCATATCGCCACCTCTGCGAGTTGGCTTGACCGCAAGGCTTGATCTCGGCTCTTTTCCGCCACTGGCGCAGCCAACCGCAGCGCGTTCGCCACGACGAGTATGGAAGACGTCGACATGGCAACCGCCGCCATGAGTGGTGTTACAAACCCTGCCAGCGCGAGCGGAAGGCTGAGGGCGTTGTAGACAACCGCAAGCCCAAAATTCTGCTTGACAAGCCTCGCGGCTTTTCTCGCGGCCTCCATTGCGTCGAAGACGACCGACAGATTGCTGTCCAGGAACACGAAATCGGCGGCACTCCGGCCGATGTCACTGGCCGACGCCGGTGCCATCGAGACATACGCTGCCCGCAATGATGGCGCATCGTTTATTCCATCGCCGACCATCAAGACCTTGCGGCCCTTTGACTGCAGATCGGTGATCGCCCTAACTTTATCACCTGGCAGCAGTTCCGGCTCGAACCTTTCGATTCCCACGGAACAGGCAATGGATGCGACGGCCTGCTGGGAATCCCCGGATAGAATTTGAACGTCGATCCGCTTGGACCGCAGGGCTTGGACCAAGCCGGCCGCACCTGGGCGTATTGTTTCGCCGAATACGAATTCCGCGAGTGCCTCGTCATTCTTTGAAAGAATGACGCTGGATGCCGGGCTGACGATGGGCGGAGCGTCGGGGGTCGCTGCCCAATTCCTTCTTCCCAGACGATAGATGTCGGCTCCGATGGTTGCTTCGAGCCCGAATCCCGCGATCTCTTGCACGCCGTCGAAAGCCACGACCTCCAATCCCGACTTGGTTTGAGCCAGCCTCAACGCTTTCGACAACGGGTGCCCCGACAGCCGTCCCATCGATCCGGCGATGGCAAGGCGTGCGTCGGTTATTTGATGCGAGTTCAGAAGCGCCGATTCTCCCGTGGTCAGCGTTCCGGTCTTGTCGAACACCACGATATCGATTTCGGCCAGTCGCTCGAACGCGGAGCCATCCGTTGCCATCACCCCGCGATCGAACAAGCGGCGCGCAAGCACCACCTGGACCATGGGGACAGCAAGGCCCAATGCGCAGGGGCAGGTTATGACGAGAACGGCAATTGCGATCGTCAGCGCGCGATGAATGTCGCCGGAGGCATAAAGCCAACCGGCGAACGCCAGAAACGACAAGAAGTGCACAACTGGAGCGTAGAGGGAAGCAGCGCGGTCCGCGAGACGACGATAGTGTGAACGGCCATCCTCGGCCGCCGCGAGCATGTTTGCCATTTCCGACAGCAGCGAATCTCCAGGGGCGACGGAGGACTTGAACATGAATGGACCGCCGCGGTTGATCTCCCCCGCGCGAACTTCGCTGTCAGGATCGATGGGCTTCCATGCGCTTTCGCCTGTAACCAGCGACGCGTCGAGTTCGGAGCGACCTTCGACGACGATCCCGTCCGTCGGCACCCGGCCTCCCGCAGTCACAAGCAAGCGCATCCCCGGGCGAACATCGGCCAAGGGAAGATAGTCGACCGATCCGTCGTCCGACACTACGTTTGCGCCTTGAGGCATCAGGCGCGCCAGTCCCGCCACTGCCGATTTCGCTTTGCTCCGCATCGTGTGGTCAAGCAGCCGTCCGCCCAGCAGCACGAACAAAAGGGATGTGCCGGCCTCGAAGTAGGCCTGCGGCGCATTCGTGACGGTGTCATAGACGCTTAGACCGAACGACAGAAGCACGCCCACGCTGATGGGTACGTCCATGTTCATCCGGCCGTGCATGATTGCGCGCCACGCCGAAATGTAAAACGAACTCCCCGCGTAGAGGATCGCGGGGAGAGCCAGGCCTGCCGACAGCAGATGAAAGGCTTGGCGCGTTCCCACGTCCGCACCCGCCCAGACCGATACCGATAGCAGCATGATATTCATGGCACAGAAGCCCGCGACCGCGAGCGCACGCAGAAGGTGGGCCTGCACCCGATCCTCACCGTCCACTTCGGAACTCGGCAGATGTGAGGAGTATCCGACACCTGCAAGCGTACCGATAAGATCAGGCGCCTGTCCGCTTTTGGTTCTCCAGTTCACCACGACCGTCCGCGTGGACAAGTTCGCGCGCGCCAACTCCACCCCGTCAACCGCGGATAGCGACTTTTCGAGAGAGCGAATGCAGGAGGCGCAATGCATCTCTGGGACAGACAATGTCGACTGTCGAAGTCCGCCGCCCAAATCCCTGCTGGCGAGAGCAAGTTCCGCAGGCGTGCATCGGCTCTCCCGTCCTGCATCAGCCAGTCCTATGCCGGAGGAGCAGCAGGTCATGGCAGGCTACCGCATTTCTTTATAGGCGTGCCAGGTCGCGTGGCCGAGCCAGGGGAAGATGATGATCAACCCGACGAGTCCGGTCGCGACACTGACTAGAAACAGGACGAGGACGATCGCACCCCAGATGAGCATGGGATTGAGATTGTTCCAGACTATCGCCATGCTCACGCCCATCGCGGTCAGCGCATCGACCTGGCGGTCCAGAAGCATCGGAATCGAGAATACGCTGACGGCGAACGCGAATGCCGCAAACAGCGCTCCGACGACACTGCCGACGACGAGCATCGCCCAGCCTGTGGGTGTCGTAAACAACATCTCCGTCACGTGGTCCAGTCCTGGGAACGGTCGCACGCCGAAGAACAGCGCGTAGACGATAACCGCGGCTCGCATCCAAACAAGCATCAGCATCGTGAGAAGCATTCCGGTGAAGAACACCTGCGCGCCCGCGCGAGGTTTTACAGCTATCATCGAGTAGAGAGTAACCCGCTCTCCTTTCTCGATATTCCGGCTCTTGAGATAAAGCCCGGCGGCCACGAGAGGGCCGACAATCATAAAACCCGCCAATGCGGGAAAGAGAAAATAGTCGCGTCCTGTGTCGATCATATAGACGATGAAGACGAGCGAGCCGATGAACACGGCCGCCCCATACAGCAAGCTCGGCATGGGATCTGTCCAGAGATCGCGCCATCCATACCCCAGCCAACGAAATGGCGCGCCATAGGACAGGCCGCGCTGATATTTGACGTTGCGGGTCTCTTCGATACCCGACACCTCGGAAACCAGCGCGGGCGTGCCTTCTCTAGTGGCCATCACAATCTCCTGACATCAACATGCCGATTTGGCGGCGCGGTATTGTCCTGGCGCATCGCCCCTGTCCTTGAGATGGGCAACACAGTCGGGCTGCGAGGAAACGGCGACGTAGACGAGATGCGCATTCGCGGCCAATACCAGCAGCACGGCCGTTGCAAGCAACCATAGCGGCCAGAACCACCCTCGTTTCGCCGTCGCCGTCTCCGCCATTCACGGCTCCTTTTGTCCCAGCGCGTTTACGTAAAGCGCCAGGATTTTGATCTCGGCCGGCGACAGACGCTCGTCCCAGGTCGGCATGTGGCCTTGCCGTCCGCCGTGTATCGTGTCGATGATCCTTTGGAGGCTACCTCCGTAAACCCATCGGTTGTCGGTGAGGTTCGGCGCGCCCAATTCGGGATTGCCTTTGGCGTCCTTGCCGTGGCACGCTACGCAGGTCGTCTGGAAGACTTCACGGCCCTTGTCGATCTGACCAACGTTCTCGGCGGTAGACGAGGAAGGATCGCTCAGCGACCTGACATATGCGGCGACGTCGAGCACCTGCTGGCGGTCCAACATTTCGTCCTTCCCGAACGCGGGCATCATGCCGACGCGGGTCTCGGGATGCCGCGAATTGACGCCCACGGTCAGGGTCTGCTGGATTTTCTCCGGACCTCCGCCCCAAATCCAGTCGTCATCGGTCAGGTCCGGGTAGTTGCTGCCGCCCTTGCCGTCGCGACCGTGACAAGCGGCACAGTTGTCGCCGAAGAGCTGGTGACCAGTGGTACGGACCGTCGTCATGAGCCCTTCATCGGCCCTTATCTGGTCGTATGACATCGCCTCGATCTTCTTGACCCATGGCAAGCGAGCGTTAACGCCTTCGCGCAGCGTCTCTTCCACGGTGGATTTCTGGTCCACACCTAGAAGTCCCTTCGTGTAGGTCTTGCCAAGTGGCCAGGTCGGCAGCAGGAACCACCAGAGCACTGCGAAAATATGCGTAACGATGAGAAAGAGGAGCACGCCCCGGGGGATCGGCGTGTCCAATTCCTTGATGCCGTTCCAGATGTGCCCTGTCGTTTCCCGACCGCTGACGGGATCGACCTCCTCTACGTCCATGGGCCATCTCCCTCGTCGAATATCTCCTTCTCCGCGCGCTCGAACCGCTTCTTGTTCGATGGCAGGAAAGTGTAGATCACCACGCAGATCGAAAAACCGATCAGATAGAACAGGCCCCATGTCTTGGAGGCTTCGACGAGCGTATCGTGACTGAAATCCATCTCGTCCTCCTAATCGTTGGGGTTGGGCACCTGTTCCGGTGCTGCGGGGTTTTCGTAGGCGGCTTTCGTCAACTGACCGAGCACCTGGAGATAGGCGACAAGCGCATCCATTTCGGTGACATTCGTTGTTACGCCATCGAAGGCGGAAATCTGAGTTGCTTCCCCGTAGCGTTCGGAAACGCCAGTCGACTGGTCGCTATCGGGAACGGCCTGCCCATGAGCGTCGCTCGAAGCGTTGGCGATCATCTCTTCCGTGTATGGTACGCCGACCCGTCTCTGCGCCCGAAGCTTGAGCGAGAGATCGCTGACATCCAGTGGCGTAGTCGCCAACCATCTGTAAGAAGGCATGTTGGATTCCGGTACGACGTCACGAGGATTGTTCAGGTGGGCGACATGCCAGAAGTCCGAGTATTTGCCGCCGATGCGTGCGAGGTCCGGCCCCGTTCGTTTGGAACCCCAGAGCATCGGATGGTCGTATTGCGACTCGACGGCGAGAGAGTACGGACCGTATCGCTCGACTTCGTCGCGCAACGTCCTGATCATCTGGCTGTGACAGGCGTAACAACCCTCGCGAAGGTAGATGTCGCGCCCGGCGAGCTCCAGCGGCGTGTATAGCCGCATGTCTTTCACCTGCTCTACCGTATCGTCAACCGTGAACAGAGGTGCAATCTCCACGATCCCGCCGACGCTGGCGGCAGCGACGATGGCGAGCATGAACCCAGTGGCCGACCGTTCCAGCTTTCTGTGCATCAGGTCCGGCATCGGTCTACTCCGCAGGCGATGGGGTTGCGACGGGGCGATCGCCAAGAGGCAAGTCTTCTCCCGCCGACGATGGTGCGGGCGCTGGCGTCCGAACCGTCATCCAGACATTGTAGGATGCGACGATCGCGCCGATCAGGAAGAGCAAGCCGCCGAATGCACGCGCGATGTAATAGGGGTACATGGCCACGAGGGTATCGACGAAAGAGTAGGCCAAGGTGTCGTCCTGCGTGTAGGTTCGCCACATCAAGCCCTGGATGATGCCCGAGTTCCACATTGCGAAGACGTAAATCAGCGTTCCGACGAGCGCGAGCCAGAAATGCACCTCGACCAACCCCGCCGAATACATCCTCTCTCGTTTCCAGATGGACGGGACGAGTGTGTAGAGCGCTCCGAATGTGATCATCGCAACCCAGCCCAATGCTCCCGCATGCACGTGACCGACCGTCCAGTCCGTATAGTGCGAGAGCGAATTCACCGGGCGAATAGCCATGAACGAACCCTCGAAGGTGGAGAGTCCGTAGAAGAAGGCGGCCATCATCATAAAGCGCAGCGTTGCGTCGTCCCGAACCTTGTCCCATGCGCCATTGAGCGTGAGCAGCGCATTCCCGGCCGAGGCCCAGGACGGCACGAGCAGCATCACCGAGAACGTCATCCCAAGGTTTTGCACCCAGTGCGGCAGCGCGGTGTAATGCAGATGGTGCGATCCCGCCCACATGTAGAAGAAGGTGATGCCCCAGAAGCTCAGGATCGAAAGACGATATGAGAATATCGGGCGTTGGGCCCGCTTGGGAAGATAGTAGTAGAGCATCCCCAGGAAGCCCGCGGTGAGGAAGAAGGCCACCGCATTGTGGCCGTACCACCACTGGACCATGGAGTCCTGCACCCCGGCCCAGACGGTATAGCTCTTGGCATGGGTAAACGAGATGGGCACCGCGAGGTTGTTCACGATATGGAGAATGGCGACAACGAGAATGAATGCCAGATAATACCAGTTGGCGACATATATGTGCGGCTCTTTGCGGCGCGCCAGAGTTCTCACATATAGAATGAAGTAGGTAACCCAGACGATCACCAGCCAGAAGTCTGCGTACCATTCCGCCTCCGCGTATTCCTTCGACTGGGTGACGCCGAGGAAATATCCCGAGATTGCGATAAGACAGAAAAGATTGAAGCCCAGAAGGACAAACCAGGGAGAGAACTGATCGGCAAGGCGCGCGCGCGAAGTCCGCTGGACAACGTGGTAGGACGTGGTGATCAGGGCATTCCCGCCGAAGCCGAAGATGACGCCGGACGTGTGCGCCGGGCGGATTCGGCCGAAGCTCGCCCAGGCCGTGTCGAAGTTCAGGCTTGGCCACGCGAGTTGGGCGGCCGCCCAGACACCGATGAACATTCCGAAAATCGCCCAGATGAGTGTAAGCGCCACACCGACCTTGATGGGGTCGTCGTAATATTTGCTGAAGCGGGCAGGGTCGGGCTCTGGTCCGAAGGAGCTTGAAATCAAGAGGAAGAGCAAGCCGACGCTGACGAGAAAAATCATACCGCCGTGGATGCCCAACGGATCGTTCTGGCCAACCGCTGCCATGGCGATTCCCAAAATCGCCAACCCGATCAGAATCGCGGCCCCTAGAGCGCGTTCGCCGGATGTCAACTGCCCCATCGAGTGTCCCCCTCTCGGTCGGCCCGAAGTAACAACCGCCCGGGATGCATGACGAGAAATCCCGATAGCTTGTAAACTTTACACCTAAACGCGCTACTTGCAATTGTTTCGGCGAGAATTGGTTTCAGATTATCGGCGACGGGTGGGAGAACATGACTGGATGCGGGACACCCTGAACATCGAGGCCTGCGGCGCTCGGTCCTCGCTTACGACGCACAACCGCTGCCTTGACACCTTCAGTAACGAATCGCAAAGCATCGGGCCGTGCAACTCGTGAGGATAGGTCAACTGAGACAAAGGCCCCGCCAAGATGACGAAAGATGCCGCACTGTCCGCTCGCCAGGAAGTTTTCGTAAATACGTTCGTTCATAGGGAGTAATCCGTTAGGACCACCCAGATGTCCGCTTTCTCGTTTGCTATCCTAGCAGCGGACGGTCTGCTTCCGGCCCCAAGACGGTCGTCTATTGCGAGGAGCTGACGTCAGCTCTTAGCGGTGCCTTGAGGACACATGCCAGAGTATTCGCTGGCTCCACCAAACGTTGCGATACATTTTAGATCGTTGTAAATCATTAGGCAGTTAACTTGAACAAAAGTGCTCATCCTTGCCCCCGCCGAGGTTTCTCATTAAGAGCGCGGCCATGGATATGCTGCCGCCTCAGACCAATACTTTCGATATCGCGCCGGCACGGCTGACGATCGATACCGGTGCGATCGTGGCCAACTGGCGGATGCTGGCGGAGCGCAGCGGCCGGGCGGAAACATCGGCGGTGCTGAAGGCGGATGCCTATGGCCTGGGTGCCGCGCCCGTTGCGCAAGCCTTGTCCCGGGCCGGCTGCCGGACCTTTTTCGCCGCAACGGTTACGGAAGGCGCCGATCTCCGCCGCACACTGCCGGATGCGCGTATCTTCGTTCTCTCGGGGCTTTGGGCCGGATGGGAGGAGCAGTGTTTCGCCTATGGTCTCATTCCCGTGATCGCCTCGGTCGAGCAACTCGATTTCTTCCGTGCGCTTGGCCGCGCGTACGCTTACGCACTTTACGTCGACACCGGCATGAATCGGCTTGGCCTGACCCCGGAAGAGGCCGCGCACCTGTCGGCATCCGGCGTTGCGGCTCCCGTGATGCTGATGAGCCATCTCGCCTGCTCCGACGAACAGGCCCATCCGTTGAACCGGCAACAGCTTGAATCCTTTCAGACGGTTAGCCGGCTTTTCCCAGGCGTTGAATCAAGCCTGTCGAGCTCGGCGGGCATCTTCCTCGGCTCCGAATATCATTTCGACCTCACTCGTCCCGGCATCGCGCTATATGGCGGCGAGTCTATCTGCGGCGCGGCCAATCCAATGCAGCAGGTCGTGACGGCCGAGGCACGCATCCTGCAGATCCGCGATGTCCCCGCCGGCGAAAAGGTCAGCTACGGCGCCACTCAAACACTCGCGCGCGACAGCCGGGTGGCCGTGGTGGGCGCGGGCTATGCGGATGGCTGGCACCGGTCGCTATCCGGCTCGGGCGTCGCACTGAGGCAGGCCGGATCGCCGGGCGCCTTCGGCTTCGTGGCAGATCGGAAAGTGCCTGTCATCGGCCGCGTCACCATGGACCTCACCATGTTCGACATCACCGATATCGAGAAATCGCGTGTGAAAACGGGCGATTACATCTCGCTCTTCGGAAACGGAATCACACTGGATGATGCCGCCCGCGCGGCGGGCACGATCGGCTACGAACTGCTGACGAGCCTGGGAAAGCGCTATGAGCGGCGTTATGTTTGAAACCTCTGCTTTGAAGTCCCTCTAATTGGAGCTAACCTGCCGGACATCTGGGCGTTGGAGCTTTGTGATGCAGGAAAGCGGGAACTCTATCTTCGTTGACTCTGGCCTTTTGGACGAAGCGCGCCACCTCGGCATCGACGCCTCTACGGTTGCTGAACGCGCGCTCCTTCAAGAAATCCGGCGACGTCGCTCCCCAGCCGAACATGAAGAAGCCACGCGCAAGTGGAAGGAGGAAAATGCCGAGGCCATCGCTTCGTCCAACAGATACTTCGAAGAGCATGGATTTCCATTTCCGCAATATCGCCGGTACTGATGCGTATATGACACCAATGCTGTCATATACGGGCTCCCCGACGCTTGAGACTAGCCGCCTTCACCTCGCCTGAAGCCTTTCCACCTTGAACATGGTTGAAGAGGACCCCATTTCGCGCTAGTCCGGTGCCGCAACCAGGAGCCCCGATCGAATGAGCCTTGTCGATACCATCCGCAAAACACTCGTGCCGATTCATCGGGAAGGGCACAAGTTCATCGTCGCCTTCTTTGCGGTGTCCCTTATCCTGGGCTTTCTCTGGCAGCCGCTGTTCTGGATCGGCCTGATCCTGACGCTCTGGTGCGCCTATTTCTTCCGCGATCCCGAGCGCTCGGTGCCGCAGGACGAGGATTACGCGATCAGCCCCGCCGATGGCACGGTGTCGCTGGTCTCCATGACGGTTCCTCCGGCGGAACTGGCGCTCAGCTCTGAACCGATGCTGAAAATCTCGATCTTCATGAATGTGTTCAACGGCCATATCAACCGCGCGCCGATGAAGGGCATCATCGATCATGTCGTCTATCGCGAAGGCAAGTTCCTCAATGCCGACCTCGACAAGGCCAGTGAGGACAACGAGCGCAATGGCTTGGTCATCGACACCGTCCATGGCCGCATCGGCGTGGTGCAGGTGGCGGGTCTCGTGGCGCGCCGCATCGTATGCTGGGTCACGCCGACCATGCAGATCGATGCCGGCCAGCGTTTCGGCCTGATCCGCTTCGGCTCGCGGCTGGATGTCTACCTGCCCGAGGGCTTTACGCCGCGCGTGACCGTCGGCCAGGCCGCGATCGGTGGCGAGACGGTGCTTGCGGAATTCGGCAGCGACAAGGGGCCGGTGCTCGGCCGGCGGATGTGAGGAACCAGGAAATGGATAGCGCCGCCACACCGCCGGGAACGCAGGCCAAGGATGATGGAGCCCGGGGGCCACGCCTGCGCGAAATCCCGCTGCGCATGATGGTGCCCAACCTCATCACGGTGCTGGCGATCTGCGCCGGCCTGACCGGCATAAGGCTGGCCTTCGAGGGTCGCTATGAACTGGCCGTCTCCATGGTGCTGGTTGCCGCCTTTCTCGATGGCATCGACGGACGGGTGGCGCGGATGATGCGGGCCACCTCGAATTTCGGCGTGCAGATGGATTCGCTCGCCGATATCGTCAATTTCGGCGTTGCCCCGGCGCTGGTGCTCTATGTCTACGTGCTCGACCAGGCCCGTTCGATCGGCTGGATCGCCGCCCTGATTTTCGCGATCTCGGCGGGCCTCAGGCTGGCGCGCTTCAATGTGATGACAGATCGGCCCAACAAGCCGAAATGGCTGTCGGAATATTTCGTCGGCGTGCCGGCGCCGGCCGGCGCACTGCTTGTCATGCTGCCGGTCTATATCGGTTTCCTAGGGCTGGAAGCGTCGCCCATTTACGGTTACTGCTCGGCCGCCTATACGGTGCTGATAGGCTATCTCCTCGTGTCGCGCATCCCGGTCTGGTCGGGCAAGGCGCAGGGCATGATCCGGCGCGAAAACGCCCTGCCCTTCATCCTGGTCGTCGTGGTCTATGTGGCGCTGTTGATGAGTTACACCTGGCAGGTTCTCGCCGCGACCTCCATCCTCTATCTCTGCACGCTGCCCTTCGGCGCCCGTGCCTGGATGAAGAAGTACGGCTCGCTCCCGGCGCACGAAACGGATGTGGAAGAAGGCGTAGTTCCTGAAGTGCCGGGTGGCCACATAGCGGATTCAGACGGCGACGGTTCCCGCCACTAGCGCGGTGGTCGCGGTATAATCCACCTTGCCGCTGCCCAGGACCGGTATCTCCGGCACATTGACGATATCGTCGGGGATCATCATCTCGGTCGCGCCGAAGCGCTTGGAATAGGCGATCAACTCGTCCTTCCGCGCCGGCATCTGTGTGGTGACCAGCACGATCCGTTCGCCGCGCCGCTTGTCGGGAAGCGAGATTGCCGCATGATTGGCTTCGGGCCAGAGCTGCTTGACCATCATCTCCACGGCACCGAGCGAGATCATCTCCCCGGCGATCTTGGCGAAGCGCTTCGCCCGGCCCCTGATGCTGATGAATCCACGGTCATCGATCGAGACGATATCGCCGGTGTCGTGCCACTTGCTGGCCAGCGGCTGCACCACGCCGGGTTTGTCAGCCAGGAGATAGCCGAGCATGAGGTTCGGCCCGGCGATGAACAACCGTCCGCCCTCGGCAATCCCCTCGACCGGTTCGATGCGTATCTCCATGCCGGTGAGCAGGCGGCCCACGCTGCCGTCCCGCGAAAACGTCGCGGAGTTGACCGCCACAACGGGCGAGGCCTCGGTCATGCCGTAGCCCTCGACGACCAGGGCATCGAAGCGGTCGCGGTACATCTTGCGCGTCTCGGGCTTCACTGCCTCGGCGCCGGCGACAATCATCCGCAGGCTGTCGAAATCACCATCCTTGGCAGCGCGGGCGTAGCCGTTGAGGAACGTATCGGTGCCGAACATGAATGTCGGCGCCACCTTGCGCGCAAGCGACGGGATCAGCTTGTAGTGCAACGGCGAAGGATAGAGGAACAACCGGACGCCGTAGTAGATCGGCAGGAAGGCACCGCCCAGTAGTCCGAAGGAATGGAAGAGCGGCAGCACGTTGAACAGCGTGTCCTCGCTCGAAAAGTCGATCCGGCAATCGACCTGCGCGGCATTGGCGATGAGACTGTTTGCCGACAGCACCACGCCTTTCGGTGTCCCTTCGGAACCCGAGGTGAAGAGCACGATGGCCGGATCATTGGGTTTGGATTTAGCGACCGCGCGCCGCCACATCAAGAAGGCGCGGGCCTTCTCCATGAAACCGATGCTTTCGCGCAGTTCCTCGACATGGACAATCTTGGCGCCGCTCGCCTTCATCGTCTCTACAAGGCCGCCGAGATCCGCCTTATCGATGAAGCCCTTGGACGTCAGCACGGTCGAGATGTTGCCGGTGCCGAGTGCCGAGACGATCGCCGCGGGACCAGCGGTATAATTGAGCATCGCCGCGACCCGCCCGGCAGAGGCCACCGCGAACATGCCGACCACCACGCCGGTGGAATTGGGCAGCAGGATGCCGATCGCCTCGCCGCGCTTGGACATGGCTTCGATCCGCATCGCAAGCACCCGTACGCCGATCAGCAGCTTTCGGTAGCTCAGCCTGGCGCCGAGCGCATCTTCCAGGATCTGCCGCGAAGGACCGTAGAGCTTGGCTGCCGCGACCAGCGCCTCGAACAGCGACTGGCGCAGATTGACGGAGCGGAATTTGGCATTGGCCGCGCCATCGAGCAACTGGTCGGCGAGGTGCTGGCCGGTGGTTCCCGATAGCTGGAATTCGGGTGCCGCCGCCATCACAACCTGCGGCAACAGGCTGCGCGGCGCCTGATCCTGCTTCCAATGGGAGAAGAGGGAAAAGCGCGTGCCGCGTATGAAGATCGGCACAATCCGCGCACTGGCCTCGCGCGCGACTGTGCCAATCTCTGCGAGCAATCCCATGGTTTCCGACGAAGCCTCGACCTGGGGCGGCAGATGGAGGCAGGCGATGCCGTGGCCCGCCATGACCGATTTGAAGAGCGTCATCGCATGCTCCGTCGCGTCCTCGCCCCGCGTTTCGACATGAAATGTCTGGGCGGGCAGGAACGGCTTCAGGATGGCCCGGTCAAGCGACGACTGGGCGAGGACGATGAAGACGACCGGTCCCTTCCATTCCGCATTGGGGTCGAAGCCCGAATGCCGGATGCCGAAGACGAATTTCAGGAGCGTGAACTTGAGCGCCTGGACATAGGTGATGCCGCCGGCGCCCTTCTCGCGATAGGCGGTGATCAGCCACACAAGGATAGCCGCGCCGAGTACGGCGAAGATCGCGTTTTCCAAGAAATGTCCTCCGGAGAGCCGTAGCGCTCGTACCGATTGCTTGTATCCAAACTATGGCACAAGTTGAAGAGCGCGCACGCCGGCGCGCGTTACGGCATCACATAATCGCCGAAGCGCTTTTCCCTGACGATATAAAGTTTACCCGTCTCACGCATATCTGGGCCAGTGAGCTTCACGAGTTCGCGCGCGACTTCCGAGGGATGCGGCAGCGTATCGGGATCCTCGCCGGGGAAAGCCTTGGCGCGCATGGCGGTGCGGGTACCGCCGGGATCGACGCTTATGATGCGGAGCGGCAGGCGGTTCGTCTCGCCCGCCCATGTGCGCGCGAGCGCCTCCACCGCCGCCTTCGAGGCGGAATACGGACCCCAGAACGGCCGGCATTTGTGGGCGGCGCCAGAGGACAGGATCAGCGCCCTGCCCGCATCCGATTTCTGCAGCAGGGGATCGACCGAGCGGATCAGCCGCCAGGTGGCGGTCACGTTGATGGTCATGACCTTTTCGAACGTCTTGGCCTCGACATGGCCGATCGGTGAAATGGTGCCGAGAATGCCGGCATTGGCGATCAGGATGTCGAGCTTGCCCCAGCGTTCGAAGATCGCGCCGCCTAGGCCGTCGATCGCGCCCATATCGGCGAGATCGAAAGGCACCAGCGTGGCGCTGCCGCCCGCCTTCTGGATTGCATCGTCAAGCTCTTCCAGCCCGCCGACGGTGCGGGCGCAAGCCACGACGTGGGCGCCGGCCTTCGCCAGTTCAAGCGCGGTGAAATAGCCGATGCCGCGCGAAGCGCCGGTGACAAGCGCGATTTTGCCGCTGAGATTGATACTCATGAAGTGCCCTGATCCATGCTGTTCTCATGAAACGAAGGGCCACCGCCCTTCGTTCGTCCCCTAACCCAACGACGACCCTATCAGCCGTTGCTGGCGATGACCGCAAGCTTGCCGCCCACGGCCTCGCCGTCCTTGTCGAGAAGACGCGTCGGATAGTCGCCGGTGAAATAGTGATCGGTGAATTGCGGCCGTGCGTTATTTCTTTCCTCGCCGCCGACTGCCCGGTAGAGGCCATCGATCGATAGGAAAGCCAGCGAGTCGGCGCCGATATATTTCGCCATGTCGTTCACATCGGCATACTGATTGGCCAGCAGCTTGTCGGCGTCGGGCGTGTCGATGCCGTAGAAATCCGGATAATAGATCATCGGGCTGGCGACGCGGATATGCACTTCCTTGGCGCCGGCATCGCGGATCATCTGGACGATCTTCAGCGAGGTCGTGCCGCGGACGATCGAGTCATCGACCAGGATCACCCGCTTGCCCTCGATCATTGCCCGGTTGGCCGAATGCTTGAGCTTGACGCCGAAGGCGCGGATCGACTGGGTCGGCTCGATGAAGGTGCGTCCGACATAGTGGTTGCGGATAATGCCATATTCGAACGGGATGCCACTCTGCTGGGCATAGCCGAGTGCAGCCGGCGTGCCGCCATCGGGCACCGGAACGACGACGTCCCCGTCGACCGGGGCCTCCTTGGCCAGATTCATGCCCATGTTCTTGCGCGCGACATAGACGCTGCGCCCGCCGACAACAGAGTCGGGCCGGGCGAAATAGACATATTCGAACAGGCAGAGCCGCTCGGGCTTCGGATTGGAGGCTTTGCGGGAATCGATCAGCACCGAGCCATCCGGTTGGAGCTCGCAGATGATGACTTCGCCATGCTCAACATCGCGGACATATTTCGCGCCGATAATGTCGAGCGCGCAGGTTTCCGAGCAGAAGATCGGCTTGCCGTCGAGTTCGCCCATCACCAGCGGCCGGATGCCGATCGGGTCGCGCGCCGCGATCAGCTTGGTGCGGGTCATGGCCAGCATGGAGTAGCCACCTTCCATCTGCCGGATCGCGTCGATGAAGCGGTCGGAGGACGACGGGTGCTTGGAGCGTGCGATCAGGTGCAGCACGACTTCGGTATCCGATGTCGACTGACAGATGGCGCCGGTGGAGATGATCTGGCGGCGAAGCGTCAGTCCGTTGGTGAAATTGCCATTGTGGGCAATGGCGATGCCGCCGACCTCGAGTTCAGCGAAAAGCGGCTGCACGTTGCGCAACGCCACTTCGCCGGTGGTCGAATAGCGGGTATGGCCGATCGCCATTTCGCCGGGTAACTTCGCCAGCGTCGCCGGGTCCGTGTAATGGTCGCCTACCAGCCCCATGCGCTTTTCGGTATGGAACTGCTTGCCCTTGTCGTCGAAGGTGACGATGCCGGCCGCTTCCTGCCCGCGATGCTGGAGCGCGTGCAGGCCGAGCGCCGTCAGCGCCGCGGCATCGCTGTGCCCCAAAATGCCGAACACCCCGCATTCTTCATGAAGGGTGTCACCATCGATATCGTCATTGACCTTGCGAGAGGCGGTGTCGTTCATCGGATTTACGGCCTTTGGCTCGTGGGAAACTAGGGTCAGGACCCGTCGAGCGACCCATTTTCCGAGGCGGATCCGGAGGCTCGAATGAACCGGAAATATGGGCCTCGTTGCCCGCATTTTCAATCACTCGATCTGGCCGAATTCAGCCTCGGTCCGTGGACCGGAAGACATCGTGTCTGCTGAAGTGCAACGCCGGCCGAATGGTCCGATGTCGTCACCTTCATCCATACGGCCCGGCGTCTTCAGACCGCTCCGTATGGAAACCTCAGTCCTCCCTGCCCCAACAGAATTTTTACTGCTGCGGCGTCGTCTGCTCCTCGGCCGGTGCCGTATCCGTCGGCTGCTCGGCGGGTGCCGTATCGGTCGATGTATCGGCAGGCGGCGTGGCCGTATTATCCTTGCCGTTGGCGTCGTTCATCTTCTCTTCGATCTTCTTGCGGAGAAGGGCGGCGACGTCTTCCGGCAGCGCATTCTTCAGCTTCTCCCCGAGATCGTCGAGAAAGGGCTTGGACTTTGAGCCGGCTATCCAGGCCTGATGCTTCTCCGGCGGCACCCATTCATTGTAGAACTGTACCGCAACGACGACGATGAGGATACCGCGCGCGGCACCAAAAATGAAGCCCAGCGTGCGATCGAGCGCCCCGATGCGGCTGTCGATGATCATATCGGCGATGCGCATGGTGATGAAGGAGATGACGATCAGCGCGATCAGGAAGATCGCGGCGGCCGAAGCGATGATGGCGAACTTCTCGTCGGCGATGAAATTCTTCGCGTAAGGCAGGCCGTAAGGGTAAAGCTTGTAGGCGGCATAGGCCGAGCCGAACCAGCTGACGACGGAGAGAACTTCGCGGGAAAAGCCGCGCACCATGGCGAGAACGGCGGAAAACAGTGCAATAGCAAGAACAATACCATCAAAAGCAGTAATGGGCATCTATCTCTCCACAAAACGGTGGGACATATCCTACCGTTAACAAACTCTTACCACGCGCGCCCATATAGCATCCGGCACCGCTAACGCGAAAGCCTAATCCATGTCGTTTGCCGCACGGCCCACTTGTTTCGAGCCGGCGATCCGTGCGACCAGGTCGGTCAGGCTTTCGATCTGCGTCCAGCGGCCCGAAAGCCCCTTTGGCAGTTCCGCCGAACCGGTCGGCAGGACCGCGGTCTGAAAGCCCAATTTCTCGGCTTCTTTAAGGCGGAGCCCCGTATGACCCACCGGGCGCACCGCGCCAGACAGGCTGATTTCGCCGAAATAGACGCAATCATGCGGAAGAGCAAGAGAGGCGAGTGAAGAAACGAGCGCCGCCGCAATCGCAATATCGGCGGCGGGTTCGGAGATGCGGTAGCCGCCCGCGACGTTGAGATAGACGTCGTGGCTGCCGAGCCGGACGCCGCAATGGGCCTCCAGCACCGCGAGGATCATGGCAAGCCTGCTCGAATCCCAGCCGACCACGGCACGTCGCGGCGTGCCGAGCGAGGTCGGCGCCACCAGTGCCTGCACCTCCACGAGCACCGGCCGCGTGCCCTCGACACCGGCGAAGACCGCCGCCCCGGGCGACTTGGCATTGCGCTCGCCAAGGAAAAGTGCCGAGGGATTGGTGACCTCGCGCAGGCCCTTGTCGGACATTTCGAACACGCCGATCTCGTCGGTCGGCCCGAAGCGGTTCTTGACCGTACGCATGATACGATGGTGATGCCCGCGATCGCCCTCGAAATAGAGCACGGCATCGACCATGTGCTCGACGACGCGAGGTCCGGCGATCTGGCCATCCTTGGTGACATGGCCGACCAGCACCATGGCCGCCCCGGTCTGTTTGGCGAAACGGATCATCGCCTGCACGCCGACGCGCACTTGGGTGACTGTTCCGGGAGCGGCTTCCGCCATGTCGCTCCAGAGCGTCTGGATGGAATCGATGATGACGAGGTCCGGCCGCTTGCCCTCGGCGAGCGTGGCGAGGATGTCCTCGACATTGGTCTCCGCAGCGATCAGCACGCCCGCATCGGCTGCACTCAGGCGCTGGGCACGCAGGCGCACCTGAGCAATCGCCTCCTCGCCCGAGACATAGATGACGCGATGGCCCTTACGCGACAATGCCGCCGCCGCCTGCATCAGGAGCGTAGACTTGCCGATACCAGGATCGCCGCCGACCAGCAGCGCTGATCCCCGCACGAAACCGCCGCCCGTCGCCCGGTCGAATTCGGAAATGCCGCATTCGATGCGCGGCGCTTCCTCGATCTCGCCATCGAGCGTGGTCAGAACCACCGGCCTGCCCTTCTTCGGCGCCCGCACCGGCCCACCGCCGATACCCGAGGTCGGGTCCTCCTCGATGATCGTATTCCAGGCGCCGCAGCCATCGCACTTGCCCGCCCAGCGGGAATGAACGGTGCCGCAGTTCTGGCAGATGAATTGGGTGCGGGTTTTGGCCATGCGGCTAGCAATCCTCGTCACGCCGCAGGAAGCGCGGCGGGCAGGACTCACGGCATAAACGAAAGAGAACAAACAGGCAACCCCGCGCGGCCAGACGCTGCTCGCTACACCTCCCAGGATCTCTCCGCCAATGAGGGGGCTTGATCGAAGACCAGGAAATCGCGGTGATCGAGGTTAAGGTTCTTGCCGATGGTCGCGAAATGCACGGCGTCACCGCCGCCCTTGCCGTCGGCATCGTGTAGCAGCCATCCGCTGTCGCGATCGTAGATGATGCGGTCGTCGGCATCCAGAGCCTTGCCGCTCGCACCGGCCGCGAAGTTCGCCCTGCCGAGAGAGCCGAGACCCATCGCTTGGAAGGCTATATTGCCCAGTTCGATCGTGTCGTCCCGCACATTGAAGTCGAGGATACGATCGACGTTCGGCGCTCCGTCCAGCGGACTGTCGAAGATGAAACTGTCGGCACCGGCGCCACCGCGCAAAGTGTCATTGCCCAGCCCGCCAGCGCCGAGGAGCAATTGATCCGCACCTCCCCGTCCCTCAACGAAACCTTCCACCAGCCCCTCCCGGCTGTCGAGGATGTCGTTTCCTGCACCAAGACCGATGTTGCCGCTCATGATGCCAGTGTTGATTATCCTGTCTTGGCTTGCGCCATCGCTCCAAAATGAATCACCTTCGAAGCCACCGACGATTTCGCCGCTGTTGCGCAAGACGAAGTCCTCGTCGCCCGTGCGCCGGACTGCCGTCCACTCGGCGCGGATACTCCCAGAATTGACGAGTACAGATTCGTCGGTCTCGGAATCGCCGCCCATGCTGATCCCGAAGTTGGAGCCCCAGACTTCGCCTCTGATGGTGATGCGTGCAAGCGTGCCCTGCAGATCGATGGCGTAATTCTGGCCGAGGCTCGCGACGCATCCGTCCCTGCCAACCAAAACGGAATTGCCGGGATTGCCCGCCGGATCGTCACCTAGGCGGATCGCCGAATGCAGTGCGCTGACCGTGCCCTGTACATTGATCGCCGAAAAGCCGCCTGTGCTGAGGATGGCATAATTGTCGGAAGAGCTGACCAAAAGCCCGCGAGCGATGAAAACGTCCTCACCTCCGGCCAGTTCCCTGCGAATGCCCGTCCCTGTCTCGTTCGCCGTCGGCATATAGGCCATGTGTGTGCTCGCTCATCATATCGGTTGCGGAAGGGTCGCGACCCTATCCGCCACCGGACGAACAAGCTTGGACTCAAGCGGCCTGGCGGCCCTCACTCCGCCGCCGGCGCACGTCTGTCGATCACGCCGAGATCGTCTTCCTCGCGCACCTTCTTGAGCTTCTCCTCGGCCTCGCTCGCCTCGCGTTGGCGGCTCCACATCTGGGCGTAGAGGCCGTTATGTTCGAGAAGGTCTGCGTGCTTGCCGCGTTCGGCGATGCCGCCGTCCTTCAGCACGATGATTTCGTCGGCATTGACCACGGTCGAGAGCCGGTGGGCGATGACCAGCGTCGTGCGGTTCTTGGAAACGACATCGAGCGCCGACTGGATTTCCTGTTCAGTATGGGTATCGAGCGCCGAGGTCGCCTCGTCGAGGATCAAGATTGGCGGTGATTTCAGAATGGTGCGGGCGATCGCCACGCGCTGCTTCTCGCCGCCCGAGAGTTTCAGGCCACGCTCGCCGACCATCGACTTGTAGCCCTCGGGAAGGCTGTCGATGAATTTGCCGATCTGGGCGATTTCGGCCGCCTGCTCGACCTCGGCCTCCGTGGCGGATGGCCGGCCGTAGCGAATGTTATAGGCGATCGTGTCGTTGAACAGCACCGTATCCTGCGGCACCATGCCGATGGCCGATCGCAACGACTTCTGCGTCACGCCGCGCACATCCTGACCGTCGATGGTGATCGAGCCCTTCTGCACGTCGTAGAAGCGGTAGAGAAGCCGCGAAATCGTGGATTTGCCTGCGCCCGACGGCCCGACGACGGCGACCGTATGCCCCGCCGGCACGTCGAAGGAGATGCCCTTGAGGATCTGCCGCGCGGGATCATAGGAAAAATGCACGTCCCTGAACGAGATCGCGCCTTTGGCGACGACCAATTCCTTAGCATCCGGTGCGTCCTCGATCTCGGCATCGACTTCGAGAAGATCGAACATCTGCTCGATATCGGTAAGGCCCTGGCGGATTTCGCGATAGACGAAGCCGATGAAGTTGAGCGGCACGGAAAGTTGCAGCAGCATGGCGTTGATGAAGACGAAGTCGCCGATCGTCTGGGTGCCATTCTGCACGGCGAGCGCCGACATGACCAGCATGACGAGCGTGCCGATGCCGAAGATGACGCCCTGGCCGAAGTTCAGCCAGCCGAGCGAGGTCCAGACCTGGGTCGCGGATTTCTCATAGCGCGCCATCGACTGGTCGAAGCGGCGGGCTTCCATGTCCTCATTGCCGAAATATTTGACAGTCTCGAAGTTGAGCAACGAGTCGATCGCCTTGGTATTGGCGTCGGTGTCGGAATCGTTCATGTCGCGGCGGATGTTGATCCGCCAGTCGCTGGCCCGGATGGTGAACCAGATGTAGATCCACACCGTGAAGGCCGTGACGCCGAGATAGGAAAAGCCGTAGCCCCACCAGAAGATCGCCGCCGTCAGCACGAATTCGATCAGGGTCGGGAAGGTGTTGAGGATCGTGAAGCGGACGATCGTCTCGATGCCCTTGGTGCCGCGCTCGATGACGCGCGACAGGCCACCGGTGCGGCGCTCGAGATGGAAGCGCAGCGACAGCCTGTGCAGATGGACGAAGGTCTTGAAGGCGAGCTGGCGCACCGCATATTGGCCGACGCTGGCAAACATTGCGTCGCGCAGCTGGTTGAGGCCCCATTGCACCAGCCGCGCCACATTATAGGCGATCACCAGCATCAGTGCGCCGAGCATGAAGGTGGGCAGCAGGCCCACTGCGTCCATCCTGCCGTTCAGCGCATCCGTCGACCATTTGAAGAAATAGGGAACGCTAAGCAGGATGATCTTGGACAGGAGAAGATAGAACGTGGCCCAGACCACTCGCATCTTCAGGTCCATTCTGTCCGCCGGCCACATATAGGGCCAGAGATTATAGATGGTTTGAAGCGTCTTGCCCGATTCCGCGGAGACGGTTTTGTCGTCGGATGCCATGGGGGTTCACCGGAAGTCGATCAAAATGAGGCGCGGCGATCCGCCCCGGACCGCCGCGATAGTCCCTGTCAGATAGGTTTCCGGCCACGCATCCGCAACCGAGAAGCCGAAATTAATTGCCGGGTCACTTTTTGTGCAGGCGCTCCTTGTGGAGCTCCTCGGCATTATCCAGCCACTTGCCCGGCATGGAGAAGACCTGGCCCGGCATGATCCGGTCCGGATCGGTGATCTGCGCCTGGTTGGCGACATAGATCGTGGTGTAGCGGACACCCTTGCCGTAGACGCGGCGTGAAATCTGCCAGAGCGTGTCGCCGCGGCGGATGATCACCGAAGACGCATCGCTCTGCGTGAGAGGCGCCTGTTCGATGACCTTCGGCTGGTCGCCGGTCGCGACTTCCTGCGTGGCGTCCGGCGCAGGCTTGCCTGCCACATCCTCCGTCCCGGTCGATGAAGCCGAGCCATCGGCGGTGTTGCTGACCGCAGTCGTCGCGGTATCGGCGGATTTGTCCTTGGTTGCGTCGTCCTTGGCGGCCTCGGAAGCGGTCAGCGTATCCTTTTTCTTGAGATCGTTGACTTCGCCCGGCTGGGCGGCGTCGGATGCCACCGAACCGTCTTCCGGCGCGCTCGTCGTGTCCTTGGACGCCGTGACATCGGCGGGCTTGGCTGCGACCGGTTCCTTGATTGTGATATTGGCCGCAAGTTCGGTGGCCGGTTTGAGCGCGGAGCTGACGCCCTGCTCGATCGAACCCAGCGCCGATTTGACGGCAGAGGGATCCTGCGGCAGCGCCTTGAGTGTCGTGAGAGCC
Organism: Rhizobium sp. LjRoot254; assembly: GCF_964254105.1. Taxonomy (NCBI): domain Bacteria; kingdom Pseudomonadati; phylum Pseudomonadota; class Alphaproteobacteria; order Hyphomicrobiales; family Rhizobiaceae; genus Rhizobium; species Rhizobium sp. LjRoot254. The sequence goes on from NZ_CAXUSM020000001.1 coordinate 2,745,054, forward strand.
TTCTCGGCCTGCTGCGATACGGTCTTTGCCATTTCGGCAAGCGCCGCATCGGCGTTTTCGGCGACGCGCACTTCGGACAGGCGCTTCAGTGCGATCTCGGTCGAGGAGCGCGCGGCCGCGAGTTCTTCAGCCGTCGGCGTCTTTCCGTCGGCATAAAGGTCCTTGAGGAGGCCCAGCGCCTTGCCGGCCTCGTCGCGCGCCGTGTCGAGAGCGTCGTTGGCATTGGGCTCGACGGCCGTAGCCGCGTCCTTCGCCGGTTCCTTGCTGGCGACGACGGCAAGATCGCCCTCGGGCCGGAAGAACGGAACCGAAGCCCGGAACTCGACCTTCGCGCCGTCCTTGCTCAGCACATCGGCGCGGATCGTGTGATTGCCCACGGCGAGCGGCATCCTGGCATCGGCCACGAAACCGCCGTTCTCATTGGCCTCGACCTCCGCGACGATCTTGTCGTCGGCATAGACGCGAACAGTCGCCCCGGCCCTGGTATTGCCGGCGATGAAGATCTTGTCGCCTTCGAACTCCACCGCGCTGACCAAGACTTCCGGTGCTGCTGCGGGTTCGGCGGTCTTGGCGGCGCTTTCGACCGGCGTCGCGTTATCGGCCTTTGCCACTTCCTGCGCTTCAGATTTCGCCTTGTCTTCGGTTGCGACAACGGGCGGATTTTGCGCGATCTCGGTCGACAGCGCGGGAAGGTCCGGCGTCGCGACAGTGCCATCGGTAGCCTTCGCCGGCTCCGTCGTCACGCCCTTGTTGGCGGCGACTTCCGTCGTCTTGTCCGCCTCGGGCATAGTGAGAATCTTGGATGCTTCGCCCGGTTTGGTCACCATGGCGAGCAACTCGCCCTTGCCGTCCTTGGGAACGGAGACCGTGGCGATTTCCTGCGAAGCGTTGGATTTGCCGTCCTTGGACGTTGTCTTCAGCACGATCGAATGGTCGCCCGAGGCCAGCGGATTGTCGAGCACGGCGACAAACGCGCCGGTATCGTCGGCCTGCGTGGATGCGATCAACTTGTCGCCATCGACGATGTCGACCTTGGCGCCGGCTTCGGCGCGGCCCGCGATCAGCGTCGAACCATCCTTCTCGACGCGCAGGATATCGAAAGAAGGAACCGCCGGGTTGGTTTCCTGCTTGGCACCGTCCGCATTCGTCGTATCGGGCGTCAACTTGGCCGTTTCGGTGCTGTCCTTTGCTGCGTCGGCAGGCTTGGCTGTATCGCCCGGCAAGGCCGATTCGATGTTCGCCTTCAGGTCGGCGATCGCAGCCTTGGCGGCGGCGGGATCGGCAGGCAGTTTCTCAAGTGTCGCAAGCGCTGCCTTGGCGCTCTCGCTCGCCTTGCCGGCCAATGCCACCGTCGCGGCATCCACGCCTTCGGGAAGCTTGACGTCGCTCGCCTCTTTCAGCGCGGCTTCGATCTTCGCCTTGGCGGCGGCCATCGCTTCGGCAGTCGGCGTACCCTTGTCCAGCAGCGTCTGCAATTCCCCGGTCGCGGCCTCGGTATCGGCCTTCAGCCGCGCCATCTTGGAGACAAAGGCGGCCTTGGCCTCTTCGGTGCCCTTGGCGACGTCCTCGACCTGCTTGCCGGCATCGTTGACGGCATTCTTGGCCTGTTCAACGGTGTCGCCGGCTTTCTTGGCAATGTCCTCGACGGTCTTGCTGCCCTTCATTTGCGGCATGACAACAAAATACATCAGCAGTGCCGCCACTGCGAGAACTGCCACTACCACCCCGATGGCGCCGCTTCTTTTCATATTCTATCTCCGGGCGGTGAGAATCCCGCCAAAACCCCTCCCTGACTGCTAACGTTTTTACCTGCGCTTCTCAAGCATTTAGGCCCATTATGCCCGTAATCTCAGGCATTTTAATGGTATTTACCTTGACGGACGGGCGCGGTCTTTGTCATCTCGGCTCATGTCAGACAAAAAAATCCCGATTCGATCCATTTGTGTCTATTGCGGCTCCCAGCCGGGACGCGATCCCGCCTATATGGAAGCGGGCCGCGCGCTCGGCCGTTCCATTGCTGAACATGGCCTCAGACTGATCTATGGCGGCGGCACGCGCGGCATCATGGGCGCCGTGTCATCAGGAGTTCTTTCGAACGGTGGCCATGTAACCGGCATTATCCCGGAATTCCTGATGGACAAGGAAGCGTCGAAGCATTCGCTCGGCGCGCTCTCCGAACTGATCGTCACCCGCGACATGCATGAGCGCAAGCACAAGATGTTCGAGCATTCGGACGCCTTCGTCACTCTGCCCGGCGGCATCGGCACGCTGGAGGAGATCGTCGAGATCATGACCTGGGGCCAACTCGGCCGCCACCGCAAGCCGATGGTCTTCGCCAATATCGGCGGCTTCTGGAATCCGATGATGGAACTCCTCAAGCACATGTCGGGCGAGGGCTTCATCCACACCGCCCATCTCGTCAAGCCATTGATCATCGACGACGTCAACGAGATCGTGCCCGCTGTTATCAAAGCCGCGAAGACCGCGAGCGAGGGCGACTCGGCCGTACTTGAGAAGATGTAATGAGAGCGCTTCAGGTCTAACGGGCGCGGCCGCGGTACATCGAGACCGAATAGATCACCAGCGCTGCCCAGATGAAGCAGAAGGCGATGAGCTTGGTCGAGCCGAAGGGCTCCTTGAAGATGAAGATCGCGATCAGGAACACGAAGCTCGGCGCGATATATTGCATGATGCCGATCGTCGAGAGCCTCAGCAGCTTTGCCGCATTGGCGTAGAGCATCAACGGCACGGCGGTCGCCACGCCAGCGAACATCAGCAGCCAGGTATCGTTGGCGTCGAAGGCGCCGAGGAAATGGCCGATCCCCACACGCTCGACATAAATGACATAGCCAAGCGCCGGCACGGTGAGGATCAGCACTTCCAGGAAGAAGCCCTGATTTGGCCCGAGCGGCAGTGCCTTGCGCGCCAATGCATAAAAGCCCCAGGTGATGGCGAGCGTCAGCGAGATCCATGGCAGGCCGCCCGCGTCCCAGGCGAGGATCGCCACCGCGACGACGGCAAAGCCGACAGCGACCATCTGCCCGGGCTTGAGCCGCTCCTTGAGGACCACTGCCGCGATGATCACCGAGATCAGCGGATTGATATAATAGCCGAGCGCCGCCTCGACCGTATGGCCCGAGCCGATCGCATAGACATAGGTCAACCAGTTGGCCGTGATCAGCGAAGCGGTCAGCATGCCCATGGCGAGCTTTCGCGGGCTGCGGATCATCGGCCAGATATCGCCCAGCCGCCCCCGCAGCATCAGGGCGGCCGCAGCAATCGGCAGCGACCAGATGATCCGGTGGGCGACGACCTCCATCGCGGGAATGTGGCTGACCATCTTGAGATAGAGCGGCAGAGCACCCCAGAGCAGGTACACAGCGGTCGCATAGGCAAAGCCGGCGGTCGTGTCTTCATTGCCGATCACCGGCTTTTGAGCCGAATCCGTCGCCGCCATATCAGCATTCCTCCGAAAGCGGCGGTTTACGTTATCCTCGGTCAGTCGACCAATTCATTCGGCTGATGGCTGAATCAAGATATGGAAAGTGAACGTCGGCCTTACTCGACCCGGCCATGCTCCGCCAGATAATCGAGCATGACCCGAACGCGCGCCGGCAAAGGGCCGCCCTGCCCGACATAGACGGCGTGGAAAGCCTCGGTCTCCGCGACCATTCGCTCGGGCAGGACTTCCACCAGCCGCCCCGCCGCCATGTCGGATCGAACGCAGAATGCCGCAAGCCGCGCCATGCCGAGGCCGTTGAGCGCCAGGTGCCGCAACGCCTCGCCTTCGCTGGCCTGCACCCTCGACTTGGCCGAGATCAACTCGCTCGCGCCGTGCTCCTCAACGCGCCAGCCCTCGGAATGCCTGACATAGCTGAAGCCCAGCCGATTCAGCTTGTTGACTTCCGCGAGCGTCCTGGGGTGGCCGGCGCGAGCGAGGTAATCAGGCGAAGCGACCACCATCAGCCGGGTGTCGCCGAGCTTGCGGGCAAGCAGCGTCGAGCTAGTGAGTTCGCCGGCGCGGATGGCGATATCGGTGCGATCCGCCACGAGGTCGACGATCTTGTCCGTCAGGATGAGATCGACCGACGTGCCGGGGTAGCGCGCGAGGAACCCGCCGAGAATCGGCGCCAGGATATGCGTGCCGTAGGAAGCGCTGGTATTGATCCTGATCTTTCCGACCGGCTGATCGACTGAGGCGGCACTGCTCTCCGCCTCCTCCATATCGGCCAAGATCCGCAATGCCTTCTCATTGAACACCGCGCCCTCCGGCGTCAGTTCGAGCTTGCGCGTCGTGCGGTTGACCAGCCGCGTGCCGAGCCGTGCTTCGAGCCGGCTGAGGAGCTTGCTGACCGCCGAAGGCGTCATGCGCAGTTCGCGCGCCGTCGCCGAGAAACCACCGAGTTCGACGACGCGGGTGAAGACTTCCATTTCGCCGGAGCGGTTGATGTCGATGCGCGTCATTCTTGAATTGAACTCACAAATCCTTTTCCCTAGCGCATTCTAGTTCACAAGCAATGCAGTGTCTATCTCAGCGCCATCATCAATCTTTCGCCGAGTGCCCACCATGCCTCTTGCTCTCTATGCCCTCACCGCCGGCGCCTTCGGCATCGGCGTCACCGAATTCGTCATCATGGGCCTGCTCATCGATGTCAGCCAGGACCTCAACGTCACTATCGCCATGGCCGGACTGCTGATCTCGGGCTATGCGCTCGGCGTCGTCGTCGGCGCGCCGCTGCTGACCGCGCTGACCAGCCGCTGGCCGCGCAAGAGCGTACTAATCGGCCTGATGGCGATCTTTACGCTTGGCAACCTCGCCTGTGCGCTGGCGCCGACCTATGAACTGCTGATGGCCGCGCGCCTGTTGACCGCGCTTGCGCATTGCACGTTCTTCGGCGTCGGCTCGGTCGTCGCCACCAATCTCGTCGCGCCCGACAAGAAGGCAACCGCGATTGCCGTGATGTTCACCGGCCTCACCGTCGCCAATATCCTCGGTGTTCCCGCCGGCACCTGGCTCGGCCAGCAGTTCGGCTGGCGCACCACCTTCTGGGCCGTGACGGCCATCGGCATCCTGGCGCTGGCCATCATCGCCGCCTTCGTTCCCAAGGACAAATCCGCGCCCGAAGCCAGCGACTGGCGCGCCGATCTTCGTGCCATGGCGCGCGGCCCGGTCCTGCTCGGGCTCGCCATGACGGTGCTCGGCTATGGCGGCGTCTTCGCCGTCTTCACCTATATCGCCCCGGCACTGACAGAGATCACCGGATTCTCCGATGCCGCCGTCTCACCGGTCCTGCTGGTCTTCGGCGGCGGCCTGGTTCTCGGCAACCTGCTGGGCGGCAAGCTTGCCGACCGCAATATCGTCAGTGCCATCTTCGGCACGCTGATCGCACTGACGCTCACACTCGGCCTGATGACCTTCGCGTTGCATGACAAAATCGCAGCCATCGTCTTCGCCGGCCTGCTCGGCGCCACCGCCTTTGCGACCGTCGCGCCGCTGCAGATCTGGGTGCTGCAAAAGGCCGAAGGTGCCGGCCAGAGCCTCGCCTCCAGTCTGAACATCGCCGCCTTCAATCTCGGCAATGCGATCGGCGCCTGGGCAGGTGGCATGACCATCGAACACGGTCCCGGCCTTGCCTATACGCCGCTCGTCGCCGCTGCCTTCCCGCTCGCAGCGATCGCTATCACGGTCGTTGCCCTACGTAGCGAACGCAGCCGGTTGACTCCGGCCGCCGCCGAATAACGTCACTCATCACAAGGACAAAAGCCATGGAATATCGTCGTCTCGGGGCCTCGGGCCTCAACGTCCCCGTCCTCAGCTTCGGTGCCGGCACGTTCGGCGGTTCCGGCCCGCTTTTCGGCCATTGGGGCAATTCGGATGCGGCGGAGGCCCGCCGCCTGGTCGACATCTGCCTCGAAGCCGGCGTCAATCTCTTCGATACAGCGGATGTCTATTCGAACGGTGCGTCCGAAGAGGTTCTCGGCGAGGCGATCAAGGGCCGCCGCGACCAGGTGCTGATCTCGACCAAGACCTCGCTGCCGATGGGCGACGGTCCCAACGACGCCGGCTCCTCGCGCCCGCGCCTGATCAAGGCGACGGAAGACGCGCTCCGCCGCCTCGGCACCGACCATATCGATCTCCTGCAACTGCATGCCTTCGATGCCTTCACGCCTGTGGAAGAGGTGCTCGCGACCCTCGACACACTCGTGCAATCCGGCAAGGTCCGCTATGTCGGCGTCTCCAATTTCTCCGGCTGGCAGATCATGAAGTCGCTCGCCAGCGCCGACAAGCACGGCTGGCCCCGCCACGTCGCCAACCAGGTCTACTATTCCCTGGTCGGCCGCGATTACGAATGGGACCTGATGCCGCTGGGCCTCGACCAGGGCCTCGGCGCACTGGTCTGGAGCCCGCTCGGCTGGGGTAGACTGACCGGAAAAATCCGCCGTGGCCAGCCCCTGCCCGCAGGCAGCCGCCTCAATGACACCGCAAGCTTCGGCCCGCCTGTGGATGATGAAAAGCTCTACGATATCGTCGATGCGCTGGACGAAGTAGCCGCCGAGACCGGCAAGACCCTGCCGCAGGTGGCGCTCAACTGGCTCACCACCCGACCGACGGTCTCCTCCGTGATCATCGGCGCCCGCAATGAGGAGCAACTGCGCCAGAACCTCGGCGCCATCGGCTGGACGCTGACGGTTGAGCAGATCGCGCGGCTGGACAAGGCCAGCGCGGTGACGGCGCCTTATCCGCGTTTCCCGTATCATCGACAGGAGGGTTTTGCGCGGCTGAACCCGCCGGTGGTTTGAGATAGGCAAAGCTTCGACCCCGGCTGCTGCGACAACGCCGGGGCGCCTCCCCGCGATCCGGGCGATGTCAGCCCCGCCTTGACTTCTGGTTGTTACAGGCTCTTGATAGTATACATTCAAGATGGTCGTCAGGGGGTGGGCCATGGTAGATATCTCAGAACCCAAGGCACTGCCGGAATATCTGGCCTTCCGCGGCGGGCCGTTCTACGAACTCCAGTACAGGCTTGGCCTGCTGCGGAAGAACTCGCTCCATGCGGGCCGGCGCGCGGCACTCTATGTCGCCCTTGCCTTCGTGGTACCCTTCCTGCTTGCGCTTCCCGGAAGCCTGTCCGTAGACAGCACCGGCCATCGCTATCTCAGCGATCCCGGTACCTGGGCGCGGTTTCTCTTCGCGATCGCGGCTTTCGTGCTGGCGGAAGCGCAGGTCGAAATGGGCTTGCGCGACAGGCTGCTGCAATTCCAGACGTCGCGGCTCATCGCGAAGACGTCGATCAGCAATGCCGTCACAGCGGTCAATCGGGCCTTGCGGCGGCGCAATTCGTTTTCCGCCGAGATCGCCTGCCTGATCATCGCCGCCCTCTTCTCCCTGGCTGCCTTCACCAGGCTTCACCAGGCGGATGTCTCCGATTGGGCGGTCACGGTGTTACCCGATGGCAAGCACGTGACGCTCGCCGGCTGGTGGACACTCGTCTTCAGCCAGCCGATGTTCGTATTTCTGCTGACCCGCGGCCTCTGGCGACATTTCGTCTGGGCATTGCTTCTCAGACGGATAGCAAGGCTCGACCTCCGCCTCGTATCCACGATGGCAAGGCCGGCCTCGGTTTCCTGTCGACCTATCCGAATGCGTATATGCTGTTCGTCTTCGGCATGAGCGTTGCCCTGGCGGCGGCGCTCGCCAAGCATCAGTTGAACGAGGGCTTGACGCCAACCATACTGACGGTCGTCATGAGCGTCTGGCTCGCCTTGGTACTTGTCATCTTCGGCTATCCGCTCTCGGCCTTCTCATTGCCGCTGTTCGAATTGCGGCAGACGACCCTCGTGCGGCTCTCGGCGCAAGCCACGACGTTTTTCCGGATGGCGGAGCGAAAGCTGCTCGGCGAGAACATCGCTGCCAACAGCGAGACGGAAGCACAGGAAACCGAGGATGTGGACGACCCGTCGAAGCAATATGCCACCGTGGGCAAGCAATCGACGATGCTTCTATCGAGATCCGCACTCGTGCCGGTCGGCCTCGCCGCGCTGCTGCCATTCGCCATCGTCGCGGCCACCGTCCTGCCGCTCAAGGAGATCTGGTCGGTCGTCAAGAAGATACTGCTGCTGTGAATCGGCGGCGTTGTTTGATCGCGGGCATGCGGCGCTGATCACTCCGCCGCAATCAGCCCCGCTTGGTCCCGGTTCTTCATCAGCTTATAAATGATACTGTCCATCAGCGCCTGGAACGATGCGTCGATAATATTGTCCGACACACCCACCGTCCACCAGCGCGCGCCGGTGCCATCGGTGGATTCGATGAGCACGCGGGTGATCGCCGCGGTCGAGCCGTTGAGGATGCGCACCTTGAAGTCCACCAGTTCGAGATCGCCGATCTCGGCCTGGTATTTGCCGAGGTCCTTGCGTAGTGCGATGTCGAGTGCGTTGACCGGGCCGTGAACGCTTTCGGCCACCGACATCATCATTTCGCCGTCGATTTCCACCTTCACCACCGCTTCCGACACGGTCTTGAGATTACCATTGGCGTCGAAACGGCGCTCGACCATCACGCGAAAGCCTTCCACGGCAAAGAATTCCGGCACCGAGCCGAGCGTGCGGCGCGCCAGCATCTCGAAGCTCGCATCCGCGCCCTCATAGGCATAGCCGGTCGCCTCGCGTTCCTTGACGATCGAGATCAGGTGATCGAGCTTCGGATCGTCCTTGGAGACCACGATGCCGCGCCGCTTGAGCGCATTGATAAAATTCGACTTGCCGCCCTGGTCCGACACCATGACCTTGCGCAAATTGCCCACTGTTTCCGGCGGCACGTGCTCATAGGTGCGCGGGTCCTTGAGCAGCGCAGAGGCATGGATGCCGGCCTTTGTCGCAAAGGCCGAGGCACCGACATAGGGCGCCTGATGGTCGGGCGAGCGGTTGAGCAATTCGTCGAAGGAATGCGCGAGCTGGGTCAGGCCCTGCAGCTTCTCGGCGTCGATGCCCGTCTCGAAACGGGTGTTGAAGGCGGGCTTCAGCACCAGCGTCGGGATAACAGTCACCAGGTTGGCATTGCCGCAGCGCTCGCCGATGCCGTTGAGCGTGCCCTGTACCTGGCGCACGCCGGCCTCGATCGCGGCCAGCGAATTGGCCACCGCCTGGCCGGTGTCGTTGTGCGCATGGATGCCGAGATGATCGCCCGGCACACCTGAAGCGATGACCGCCGAGACGATGTCGCGCACCTCGGACGGCTGAGTGCCCCCATTGGTGTCGCAGAGCACGACCCAGCGGGCGCCCGCCTGATACGCGGTCGTCGCGCAGGCCAGCGCGTAATCCGGATTGGCTTTATAGCCGTCGAAGAAATGCTCGCAATCGACCAGCGCCTCCTTGCCGGCGCCGATCGCCGCCTTCACCGACTCCTGAATGCTTTCGAGATTTTCCTCGTTGGTGCAGCCGAGTGCGACCTTGACGTGATAGTCCCAGCTCTTGGCGACATAACAGATCGCATCCGATTTCGCCTGCAAAAGCAAGGCCATGCCGGGATCGTTTGACACGGAGATTCCGGCGCGCTTGGTCATGCCGAAGGCGACGAAGGATGCCTTTTTGGTGGCTTTCTTCTCGAAGAACTTGGTGTCGGTCGGGTTCGCGCCGGGGTATCCGCCCTCGACATAATCGAGACCGAACTCATCCAGCATGGCGGCAATGGCGATCTTGTCCTCGACCGAGAAATCCACGCCGGGCGTCTGCTGCCCGTCGCGCAAAGTGGTGTCGAAGAGGTAGATGCGTTCGCGTGTCATCGTCAGGCTCCAGCCTTATGCGTACTTACTTCATCGGGGTTACCCCCCTCTGCCCTGCCGGGCATCTCCCCCTCAAGGGGGGAGATTGGATGTGGCGCCGTCCCGCACTCTTCTGATCTCCCCCCTTGAGGGGGAGATGTCGCAAGGCGACAGAGGGGGGTGCGCCACGGGCTCACACTCACACCTTCCCCGCATACTTATCCGTCGCCTTGATCAGCGCGTCGAGAATCCCCGGCTCCGAATAGGCGTGCCCCGCGCCCTCGATCAGCCGGAAATCGGCTCTTGGCCATGCCTTGTGCAGCGCCCAGGCATATCTCGCCGGGCACGGCATGTCGTAGCGACCGTGCACGATCGTGCCCGGAATGTCTTGAAGGATATGCGCATCGCGCAGCAATTGCCCCTCATCCATCCAGCCGGCGTGGACGAAATAATGGTTCTCGATGCGGGCAAAGGCCACGGCGAAATCATCCTCGCCGAACTTGTCCGAGGTCTCGGGCTCGGGCAGCAGCGTGATCGTCTCGCCTTCCCAGAGGCTCCACGCGCGGGCTGCTTCGACCTGTTTCTGGCGATCGGTGCCCACCAGCCGCTTGCGGTATGCGCCCATCATGTCGTGGCGCTCATCCTCGGGAATCGGCGCGAGGAAACGCTCCCACTTGTCCGGAAACATCTCGGAGACGCCGAACTGATAATACCAGTCGAGCTCACCCTTGGTCAGCGTGTAGATGCCGCGCACCACGAGTTCGCTGACATGCTCGGGATGTTTTTCGGCATAGGCGAGCGCCAGCGTCGAACCCCATGAACCGCCGAAGACCAGCCATTTGTCGACGCCCATCGTCTGCCTGAGCTTCTCGATATCCTCGACAAGATGCCAGGTCGTGTTGTTCTCAAGCGAGGCATTCGGCGTGGATTTGCCGCAGCCGCGCTGGTCGAACAGCATCACGTCATAGAGCTTGGGGTCGAACAGTTGCCGATGCTTGGCCGAGAAGCCGCCGCCGGGGCCGCCGTGCAGGAAGACGGCAGGCTTCGCACCCTTGGTGCCGGAACGCTCATAGTAGATCGAATGTCCGTCGCCGGTGTCGAGGAAGCCGGTCTCGTAGGCTTCGATTTCGGGATAGAGCGTGCGCAGTGTCATGCTGTTTTCTCCTCGGGCCAGACGGATGTGTCATGGTCCGGATGCTGGTGATTGGTATTGCGGATCATTTGGTAGCGTTCGCCGCCGCTGTCGGTCGCGTCCTTCGCGCCTTCATTCGGCAGACTGAAAAGTGCCTCGAACCACGGCATGCGGGCATAGGCATCGGAATGCGCGATCGGCTGCACATCCTCTGGCCGGTCGAGTGAGCCCAGCGTGATCGCCACATGCTCCCCGCCGATCGTTTCATAGATCAGCGGCGTTCCGCAGCGGGCACAAAAGCCGCGCCGCACGATATCGGACGAGTGGAAATAAGCCACCTCGCCGCGCGTGATCTCGAAATCCTCGTGCATCACGCCTCCGAGCGGCATGAAATAGTTGCCGGCCGCCTTCTGGCACATGCGGCAATGGCAGAGATGCGGCTCGGCCGGCGCCTTCGCCGCCCGGTAGCGCACTGCGCCACACTGGCATCCGCCGGCGAAGCTCATACGCCCTGCTCCGTCGGACGCCAGTGACCGGGTTCATCCGCGGGTCTCGCCGTCCAGTCCTTGGTGTCGTGGTCGGGATGCTGGTAGTTGACGATATCGGCCAGGAAGGGCGCCGCCTCGAGGTCGTCCATCGTATCCCGCTCCGGCAGTTCATGGAGATGGTCGACATAGGCGATCTTGGCCTCGACACCGAACTGGGTGAGCGGCGGCAGCCGGCCGGGCTCGTCGAAGGCGCCGATCGCCAGCCCTGTGCCGTCCGGCGCTTCATAGGTCAGCGGCGTGCCGCAATTCTCGCAGAAGCCGCGCTTCACGTGGTTGGACGAGTGGAAATATTTCGGCCGCCCACACGTCCAGCCGAATTTGACGTGGTTGACCGAAACCAGCGGCGCGTAGAAATTCCCGAACGCCTTCTGGCACATCCGGCAATGGCAGATGGAGGGATCCTTGAGCTCGCCCTCGACCCGGAAGCGGATCGCGCCGCATTGGCAGCCGCCGGTGTAGATATGGTCAGACATGGGCGGGGTCTTTTTCACGTCTCATCCTCCGGCCATTTGTCGGTATCGTGATCGGGGTGCTGCCAACTCTCGATCGCCGCGTGGGCGGCCTCCACTTCGGGATTGTCGAGCGCCGGCTGGCCGAACAGATGGTCGATCCACGGCAGCCGCTTCTTGTGGTTGACCTGGATTTGCGGCTCCAGTAGTTCGGGATGGTCGAAGGCGCCGATCGCAAGTTCGACGCCCTCCCTCATCTGATAGGTCAAAGGCGTGCCGCATTTGGCGCAGAAGCCGCGCCAGATCTTCGCCGAGGAGCGGAACAACGTCGGCGCGCCGCGCGTCCATTCGAGATGCGCCGGATCAGCGGTGACCAGCGGCCCGAAGAAGCCCCCAAACGCCTTCTGGCACATGCGGCAATGGCAGATCGAGGGCCGGCCGAGCTTGCCGGCGGTGAAGCGTACCGCGCCGCATTGGCAACCGCCGGACATGGGCTGGTCGATGGTCATCGGCGGCCTCCATTCGGGGCGCACCCCCCTCTGTCACTTCGTGACATCTCCCCCTCAAGGGGGGAGATTGGAGACTCGCGGCCGCGCCACATCCAATCTCCCCCCTTGAGGGGGAGATGCCCGGCAGGGCAGAGGGGGGTATCAAGATGCAAACCGTTCACCGCTTCACCTCCCATGTCGTCACACGCTCCCCAGTCGCCGGATCCTTGCCGTCCTTGAGCTGGATACCTTTGGAGAGCAGGTCGTCACGGATTTTGTCGGCTTCGGCGAAGTTCTTGGCCTTAAAGAGTTCGAGGCGTTCGGAAATCGCTTTTTGGATGTCCGGCACGAACAATTCTAAATTCAGATTAAACGCCTCAGCCTTGCGTTGGGCCCACGCGGCAGCACTGAAATATGGAATGCCGAAAAGATCGAGGCAGAATCTGAGACGACTACCGAAGTTTCCGGATTGCCCCTTCAGAATCCCCTCTCTCAGTCGCTGCATGTGCTTGATCGCGCCGGGTGTATCCAAATCCTCGGTTAGAAACTTTACAAACTCAGGATCGGGCATCCGAGCAGTGTAGGGACTTGAGATTGTCGCCAAGTGATCGATTATCGCGAATGCCTCCTCGAGCCGCTTGATCGAGAAATCAATCGGCTCCCGATAATGCGTCATGAGCATGGCCAGCCGCAGCACCTCGCCCGGCCACTTCCGCCCGCCGAACGTCTCCGTCTCCAGCAGTTCATGGATGGTGACAAAATTGCCCTCGGACTTCGACATCTTCCTGCCTTCGACCTGAAGGAAGCCGTTGTGCATCCAGACATTGGCCATCACGTCGTGCCCATAGGCGCAACGGGATTGAGCGATCTCGTTTTCGTGGTGCGGGAAGATCAGGTCGAGCCCGCCGCCATGGATGTCGAAGACCTCGCCGAGATGGACCTCGGACATGGCCGAGCATTCGATATGCCAGCCGGGGCGGCCGTAGATCGCGATCTTTTCGCCATCCACGACATGCTCGGCCGGCCAGCCGGGCTGGTCGGCGGCGGATTCCTTCCACAACACGAAGTCGGCCGGGTTCTTCTTGTGCGCCTCGACAGCCACGCGGGCGCCGGCCTGCTGGTCCTCGAGCTTGCGCTTCGAGAGCTGGCCATAGTCCGCCATCGAGCCGGTGGAAAACAGCACTTCCCTGCCCTCGGCTCCGGTGGCGACATAGGCGTGGCCACGATCGATCAGGCGCTGGTTGATCTCCACCATCTTGCCGATATGCTCGGTCGCGCGCGGCTGGGCCGTCGGCTCCAGGCAGCCGAGTGCCTTTACATCCTTCTGGTACTGATCATAGGTCTTTTCCGTCACCAGCCGGATCGCGGCATTGAGCTCCATGCCGGGGTAGTCGCGCAAGGCACGCGCGTTGATCTTGTCATCGACGTCAGTGATGTTCCGCGCATAGGTGACGTGATCGGCGCCGTAGACATGCCTGAGCAGCCGGAAGAGCACGTCGAAGACGATGGCCGGGCGCGCATTGCCGATATGGGCGAAATCATAGACGGTGGGGCCGCAGACATACATGCGCACATTATTAGCGTCGATCGGCGTGAACGCCGTTTTTTCGCGCGTGAGCGTGTTGTAGAACCTGAGCTCGGGGGTCGCACCCATCAGTCACTCCCAAATATCCATGCCAAACTTCATCACCCGGTCGGCCGGGGCGTTTTGAGCTCTTGTCATGTCAGGAGACGAAAACGGCCGGGCCAGCTTTTGGGCTAGCGAATAATGTTCCGGCAAATGCAGATCATCGTTTTCATGCGTGTTGTATCGCGCTTTCTTCAGTTTCGGTCAAGACCGCCGCCGTAGATTGTGTGTCACTTCGGTAACAGATTTTCCTGGGCCGCACGTTCATGGTGATCTCAACCCGGATTTTTATCCCGCCGTCATGGTTTCGTCCAAATCCAAGCGGCATAAAAGACCTTCGGGAACAGTTCACAGATCGGATCAGGGACCATCATGCAAAAGATTGAAAGACCTAAACAAAACCTTAACGACCTCGTGTCGCATTATCGCCCCATCGGCCCCCGTCACCTGCTTGCCGCAGCCCTGATGCTGCGCGCCGGGAAAGTCGCGGACGAAGCGGCGAAGAAGCCCGCCCGCAAGATCGTCGCGGCTTAAAAAAGCGTCGCGGCAAGGCTGATCGCCAAGCCGGACATGACGAGGCCAATGATGACGTCGAGTACCCGCCAGGCGGCGGGTCTGGCGAAGACGGGTTCGAGCAGGCGGGCGCCATAGCCCAGGCCGAAGAACCAGATGAAGGACGCCAGCGTGGCACCTGCGCCATAGGCGATCCGCCCTGCCCCTTCGAAACGGGCAGACAGGCTGCCGAGCAGCACGACCGTATCCAGATAGACATGCGGATTGAGGAAGGTGAAGGCGAGGCATGCGGCAATCGCGGCCTTCAGGTTGCCCGTCTGCGTCTCAGCCGCCTTCATGGCTTCCGGATGCAAGGCGCGCCGGAAGGCAATCGCCGCATAGGCTCCCAAGAACAGCACGCCGCCGATCGTGACAACCGTGATCAGGACCGGCGCCTGCGAAATCAGAGTACCCAACCCTCCGACGCCGAGCGCGATCAGTGCCGCATCCGATGCCGCGCAGATCAGGCAGAGGATGAACACGTGCTGACGCAGCAGCCCCTGCCGCAGGATAAAGGCATTCTGGGCGCCGATAGCGATGATCAGGGAGGCTCCGAGCAGAAGGCCGGAGACGAAGGCGGAGAGAAGCGGCATGCCTGTGAGCTAACCGATCATCACCCTTGCGGCAAGGGAGATTCCATTGCGCGCACCATGTCACGTATCTTGGCGGCTTTTTCGAAGTGATCGAGCCTCTCGGTGCGTATCCACCATTCCGCCGCTTCCATCAGCAGTTCGGGGTCGTCATTCCGGTTGGCGAAGAACGCATAAAAGGAGAGGCCGACATTGGGGCCTTTCTCGGAGATCTTGCGATCACAGACCGCGAGTATCTTTTGACGAAGGTTGGCTCTCAAGATCGGACTCGCGCGATGGGGTGATGTCGGCTGCGGTTCAATCCGACTCGATCACGTTTGTCCAATCCCGGTTTTGCATAGCGAGAGATGGCGGAAGCATGGCCGCCGCCAACTCCTCTTTGCATAGCGTGATCACTCGGTCGGCATCGCGCTCATGTCCATATGCGCCGCTTCGAAGACGTGTCCGTTCGGATCCTGGAAGGAACGATTGTACATGAAGCCAAGATCCATGGGATCGCGGAGATCGGCCTTGCCGCCCGCACCAGCCGCGGCTTCAGCGATCGCATCGACATCGGCGCGGCTGTCCATCGAAAGCGCCAGCAGAACCTGGCAGGTCGCCTGTGCATCCGCGATCGGCCGAGAGATGAAGGTCGAGAAATAGGACTCGACCAGAAGCTGGAAGGTGATCGTGTCCGACCAGACCATCGACGAGGCATTGTCGTCGCTGAACTGTTCGTTCCTGGTGCAGCCGATCGCTTCATAGAAACGGGTCGATGCTGCGAGATCCTTCACCGGCAGGTTTACGAAAATCATCTTGGGCATGGTTATTCTCCTCTCTTCAAATCAGGCTTGGACAAGTTCCTGCACGATCGTGTCGTTGGCATGAATACAGACGATCTCCAGCCTGATGTCGCCGACATTCTCGAAACGGTGCGGGATATTGGCAGCAGCGACCACGATGTCGCCGGGATAGGCGCGTGTCCTGTCGGCACCGACGGTGAACTCCGCCTCGCCTTTCCGGACGACCCAGGTCTCGGTGTAGGGATGTACGTGCAGCGCCGACCCCCTGCCCGGCTCGGCATCGACAAGGAACAGCGAGACCTGGCCGCCGAAATCGCGGCCCTCGAAGCGTACCGTGCGGCTCTGGCCGGCCTGCGGCTCCTGATGGCGATGGACCATGAACATTGCTCTATCTCCTCTCCGGTTGCCTGAGCGGCGAAACTATCTTTACGAGAAGATATATCTTTCAAAACTATCTTCTCGTCAAGATAAATATCTTTAGGCGAAGATATATTTACCAAGCCACTGATTCCGTGTATGTTTTTGAAGTGTTCTGGAGTTTGGGGTTATCGATGGCGGACAAATTTGCTGGCCAAGAGCAGGATCATGTCGATCGCCTGCGCGGCCAATGGGCGCGCGAACTGCCCGATCTCAATACCGAACCGATGGCAATTCTCGGCCGCGCCATGCGGATCACCAATATGGTGCGCCCATCGATCGAGGCGACTTTCGCGGGTTTCGATCTCGACCGCGGTGAGTTCGACGTCATCGCTACGCTCCGCCGCTCCGGCACGCCGTATCGGCTCGCCCCCACCGACATGTACACGTCCCTGATGATCTCGTCGGGCGGCCTCACCCACCGCCTCGACCGGCTGGAAAAGGCCGGCCTCATCCGCCGCGAGAAGTCGCCGCATGATGGTCGCAGCATGCTGGTGGCGCTGACGGACAGAGGCATCACCCTCTCCGAGGAGGCATTCCGTGTGGATATGGCAAGTGAGCTGACGTTTCTGGAAGTGCTTGACTCCGCGGAACGGGAGCAGCTGGCGGGGCTGTTGCGGAAGCTGATCCTGGCTGCGGAAAGGAGGCTGGCGCGCGACGACGCCGCCGCGGCCAGCTCCTAAAGCGGCGCATTCTCCAGGACCGTTGTCTTCTTTACTCCCAACTTTAGTCATCTTGCGCTATACTGATCATCGCATCTGGCATCATCGGAGGTAGCCGCGGTGTTTACGATTGTCTTGGGATCGATCCTGTTCATACTGGGACTGCTATATCTGTTCCGCGAGGCACTCGTTAGCCGCCGGCTGAGCGATCCGCATCGCACGAATGGGGCCAACGCAAAGCCTGCACTGGAACCCCGAGGCCAAGGTCTCCGCTTCCTCGGCCTCGGCAGGAATTGGCCGGGCCTGGCCATGATCGTCGTGGGATCCATTCTCCTGATTTCCGGGGCTTTCGTCTGACTGATCCGCGTGACAGGCTCGCGCGAAGGTCATCGCCTCGCGGTAGCCGTGCCTCTCGGTCGGTAATACGGCCCTCAACTCAGCCCGCCATACTCCCTGACGAGCTTCACCATCTCCGCATTCCCATCCCCGCCATCCGCGACCAGCCCCTCCACGACCCCTACCCGGTCCGGGACCGGCCGGTTCTGGCTGACCTTCCACTTGCCCTCGAGGCTCGATATCTCGATCTCGAAACCGACGATGCCCTTGAGCTGGCTGTCGATGAAGCTCTCCGGCGCGTCGGACACCGCCCAGGGATCGGCCCTGCCCGCTTCATGCGAATCCGTCAGTGCGCCGACATGGGCGCGCAGCCAGCCTGCGTCCTCGTGGATTTTCACCGCGCCGCGCGCCTGCACGATGGCATAATTCCAGGTCGGCACGACCTTGCCAGTCTCCTTCTTGGTCTCGTACCAGGATGGCGTCACGTAGCTGTACGGTCCCTGGAACACGATCAGCGCCTTGCCGGTCTCGGCGAGCAGCTTCCAGTGCGGATTGGCACGCGCGAGATGGCCGCGCAGCATGCCTTTCTCACCCGTGGAAGAGTCGAGCAGCAGCGGAATCGCATTGGCCACCGGCTCGCCATCCGACCCGGCCGAAATGATGAGCCCGAACGGATGCGCCCGCATCAGCCCGTGGAGCACTTCGAGACGTTCTTCCCTGAACAGTGGCGGCTGGTACATGATATCGTCTCCTAGAAAAGATCGAGCTGGCCGGCATTGCCCCCGGCGGCCTTTTTCGGCGCCGGCGGCGAGGCGGGCTGTGGCGTGAAAGGCAGTATCAGTTCCGGCCCCGTATTGGCGACCTTGTTGACCAAGTCGGATACTGGGATGGCCTCGAAGAGATCCGGCTGCGGCGTGACCATCAGGTCGGCAACCTCGCGGGGTTCCTGTGTCTTGCAATCGAGCCAACGGGTGAAATCCTCGGGCGCGATCACCACCGGCATGCGGTCATGGATCGCGCGAAAGCCCGGTGTCGCATCCGCCGTGAGGATCGCACCTGTATCGACCTCGGAACCATCGGCCGACGACCACGTCTCCATCAGCCCGGCAAAGGCCACGATGCCGCCGTGCTTCGGGCGAACCCAATAGGCTTGGCTCTTTTCCTTCGAGCCCTTTTCCGGCCGCCGCCATTCGTAGAAGCCGGATGCCGGGATCAGGATGCGGCGATGACGCATGGCGGCTCGAAAGCTCGCCTTGCCGATCGCCGTCTCCGAGCGCGCATTGATCAGCAGCGGGAACTCCTTGGGGTCCTTCACCCAGCCCGGCATGAAACCCCAGCGCAACAGCAATGCCCGGCGTGCCGGCAGGTTGGAGCCCGGCTCCGGCCGCTCGCCTTCGATGACCGCGAGGATCGGCTGGGTCGGGGCAATATTGTAGCGCGCCGGAAAATCCTCCAGCTCCAGGATCGACAGCAATTCCTGCACGGCATCGGGCGTCGCCGTCAGCGCAAAACGTCCACACATGAGGAATTACTTGGCATCGGCAAGGGGTTGCGTCAATGTCCTGGCGAATTGATTCAAGGTCGATATGACTCCCGAAGCCGCCTCCTCCGCAATCCTCATCCGCAATGGCCGGATACTTCTGATCCGGCGCAAGAACCAGCCATCGTACGACATGTACGCCTTTCCCGGCGGCCGCGCCGAGCCGGGCGAGACGCCGGACCAGACCGCGCTCCGGGAATTCGAGGAAGAGACCGGCATCACGGCGCACTCGCCGCAAGAATTCGCCTTCTACGATCTCCAGGCCGAAAATCCCGGCAGGCATTTCCATCTCACCGTCTTTCTCGTCGAAGCGAGCCCTGACGAGATCGCCGAGGCGCGTGACGATGCGGCCGATGCCGGCTGGTTCACGCCCGACGAGATTCGCGCCCTCAACACCCCGCCCAGCGTCATCGATTGTATCGATCGGCTGGAGCGGGAAATCATGGGGCGATAGTTTGCTCAAAGCATTCCTTTTTGCTAGAGCGCTTCATTGTTAAATGGAATCAGTTCTGTTGGCTCAAACGGAGTCGGATGGTCGACCGGCCGGCGCGTGTCGTAGCCCAAGCACTACGGCCAAGCCGGCCGGTCGATCAGACGGCCCGTTTCAGCCAACCCGTAGGGCCGGGCATCTTTCCGCCATGACCTGCGGCGTCGGTCTCGGCCGTACCTAAGGGTACGACGCTCGCCCGCCGCCTTGGTCCTGACGAAAACCTGCTTCGGCAGAACTGCTTCCATTTAACAATGAAACGCTCTAAGCCGCTGACCATGCTCAAGTTCATTCTTCCAGTTGCTCTTCTGGTTGCGCTTTGCGCAGGCGATTCCTTTGCCCAGCAGAAGAAAAAGGAAGAGGTGCCGGCCGAGCCGCCACCCGTCGTGGAAGAAAAGCCCGCCCCCTATGATAGCAAGATCATGCGACTTGCCGAAATCCTAGGCTCGGTTCACTATCTGCGCAACCTCTGCAACGGCGGCGAAAGCGAATGGCGGCAGATGATGGAATCACTTCTGGCCGAGGAAACCAAGGGCGAACCGCAGCGTGCGGCGCGATTCACCGCCGCGTTCAACCGCGGTTATCGCTCTTTTGCCGCCACTTATGTGAAGTGCACACCCCAGGCGATCGCCGCGGAAGAGAAATACCGTGCCGAAGGCGCAACACTTGCTACAGAAATTACTGCCAGATTCGGAAATTAAGGGATAATTTACCGCTTTTCATTGCGCACCGTGCCGAATTGAGAAAACCTTGGTAATGATATTAACGGTCCGGTAAGTTCTGACCGTCACCGCGAGTAAGGATGAATGATGGAAGCGAGCCTCAAGGAAATCGACGACCTGATCGTCCATGAAAAGATGCAGGCCGCTCTCGAATATCAGACCGAGGCCTGGGCCGATGGCCGCGCCGACGGAATTGAACCCGAGATCATCGCCGAAGCCGCTCTCTGCTTCGCCATGCAGGAAACCGTGCGCCTTCAGGGCGAGGCTGGCGCCGAGGCGCTGCTTGAGACGCTCAAGGAGCGAATCCTGTCGGGTGAATTTTCGCCTAGCCGTACAATACAGTAAGGATTTTTCGAAATGCCCGGCATGGGGTTCTACTCCTCGCTCCGCCACAGGCTTCCGGTCGCGCTGGCAGCGACGGCATTGTTCTTGGCCTTTTCCTTGCCCCCGCATACCGCCGTTGCCCTGACCGAGCTCAAGAAAGAGGCCCCGGTCGAGCAGCCCAAGGATCCGGCAGACACTGTCGATGACGAGCCCGTACCCGAAGATGACGTGACCGGCGGCGGCACGACCCTGCCCATGCCCGATTCGCTGATCAAGAAGCCCGGGGACGACACCACCGCCGATGGCAAGGACCAGCCGGAAATCCCTGCCGTGATCATCACGGACCTTTCCACACTTCCCGAACCGGTGAAGAAGATGCGCGTGGCGCTGGTCGAGGCCGCCGCCTCGGGCGATATCGAGCGCCTTCGCCCGCTACTCGGCACCGGCGAAGACCAGACCCAGGTCTCCGTCGGCGATGCGCCGGAAGACCCGATCGCCGCGCTCAAGAGCCTGTCCGGTGACCAGGACGGGCGCGAAGTGCTCGCCATCCTGCTCGACATCATCTCGACCAGCACCGCACTGGTCGACAAGGGCACGCCGCAGGAAACCTATGTCTGGCCCTATTTCGCCGAAAAGAACCTCGATACGCTGACACCGCCCGAAGTGGTCGAACTCTACCGTATCGTGACCGCCGGTGACGTCACCGACATGAAGGAATTCGGCGGCTATAATTTCTACCGCCTGGGCATCGGCCCCGACGGCAAGTGGAAATTCTTCGTCGCGGGCGATTGAAGCGGGTATGGGGTGAGCCTGCCCCTTGCCGCGCGCCGGGCGAACGACTACCTCTGGCGTGACAACGGATCACCGCCCATGCCCCAGACCACGCTCGAAAACCGCACCTTCATCGCCGTCACTGGGCCGGAGGCGGAAGATTTCCTGCAAGCCATCATCACCACCGACCTGCCCTCGGTCGGCCCCGGCGAGGCCTGGCCCGGCGCGCTTTTGACGCCGCAGGGCAAGATCATGTTCGAATTCCTGATCGCGCGCGGCGACGACGGCTTCGTGATCGAAACGGATGCCGCATCCGGCGATCCCTTCGCCAAGCGGCTGACGCTCTACAGGCTGCGCGCCAAGGTCACGATCGCCAAGCTTGACGCAAATGCCGTGACGGTCTTCTGGGGCGAAACCGCACCGAGCGGAGCGGCCCGCGATATGCGCTTTGCGAAGGCGGGCGTCGATGTCGTCCGTGCGCCCGGTGCCGGCAGCAACACCGATACGTCCGCTTACACCGCGCTCCGCATCGCGCATGGCATTTCCGGCGGCGCCGAGGATGGCGATGCGACCGATTTCTTTCCGCATGATCTGCTGCTCGACAGGAATGGCGGGCTCAATTTCAAGAAGGGCTGCTATGTCGGCCAGGAGGTCGTCAGCCGCATGCAGCACCGCTCGACGGCGCGGCGCCGAATCGTGACGGTGACCGCCGACAGCGCCCTGCCCGCATCGGGCGCGGCGATCCTCGCCGGCGGCAAGGATATCGGCACGCTCAGGACCGTCGAAGGCAGTGCCGGCCTCGCCGTCGTCCGCATCGACAAGGCCGGCGATGCCATGGCGAGCGGGACGCCTGTCATGGCTGGCGATGTCGCAATCACGCTCGCCCTGCCCGCCTGGAGCGGTGTCGAATTCCCCGTCACGTCGGACGAAGCCGCGTCATGACTGGTGTCATCGACATCAAGGCCGCGATCGGGGCGCGCGCCTGGCAGCGCATGCTGTCGGGCCGCCGTCTTGATCTTCTCGATCCCTCGCCGATGGATGTCGAGCTGTCCGACATCGCCCACGGCCTTGCGCGCGTGGCCCGTTGGAACGGCCAGACGCATGGCGACCACGCCTTCTCCGTCGCCCAGCACAGCCTCGTCGTCGAACAGGTCTTCCGCCTCCAGAACCCGGATTGCAGCGCCGACCATTGCCAGATGGCGCTGCTGCACGATGCACCGGAATATGTGATCGGCGACATGATATCGCCCTTCAAATCGGTGGTCGGCGGCGGCTACAAGGCGGTCGAACTACGGCTCGAAGCGGCCATCCACCTGCGCTTCTCGCTGCCGCCGCATCCCTCGGCGGCGCTGAAGGCACAGATCAAGAAGGCGGATACGGTATCCGCCTATTTCGAGGCGACGCGGCTCGCAGGCTTCTCCGAGGCGGAGGCGAAGAAATTCTTCGGCCAGCCGCGCGGCATCACGGCTGATATGATCCCGATCCAGCCGATGGCGACATCGGAGGCGCAGGCGCTGTTTGCGGCGCGGTTTCACGAGATCGAGGCGATGCGGTGAGGTTTACGCTTGTGGTGAAGACCCCGCCCCAAACCCCTCCCCACAAGGGGGAGGGGCTTAACCTGCGGCACCCTCTCCGTCCGAACCGCACCGTCTCAGCACGCCGCAATGCTGAATGGGTTTACGTGAGTGCCACGGGTTGGCCCCTCCCCCTTGTGGGGAGGGGTTTCGGGGCGGGGTCTTTCGTGTGCTCTAAAAAGGGGCGTTATGCATGCCCATCATAATCGTCTCCCCCGTCAAGATGATCGGCGAAATGGCCGCCCGCCATGGCGCTCGCGAAATGATCACGCTGATCGCCGAGGACCACAATTTCCATCGCCCCGGCATCATCGATCCCACCCGTCATCTCCATGTCAAGGTCAGCGACATTGACTTCGCCAGTCGCGACGGCCTGATCGCGCCGCAGGAGAGCCATGTCGAAGCCATCGCGGATTTCGCACGCTCCTGGGACCAGACGTCGCCGCTCCTGATCCACTGCTGGATGGGCGTGTCGCGCTCGCCGGCGGCGGCGCTGATCGCGGCGCTTGCCGCCAATCCCGACCTCGACGACGCCGAACTCGCCGCGAATCTTCGTCGTGCCTCACCTCAGGCCACGCCGAACACCCGCCTCGTAGCCATCGGCGATGTCTATCTCGGCCGTTCCGGACGCCTCGTCGCGGCGGTCAAATCGATCGGCCGGGGTGCCGATTACGTTGGCGACGCGCCCTTCGTGCTCGACTTCTGAGCGGAACAAGTCGCGGCGCTTACGGGTTCTCCGGGCTTAAAAAGGAGACACCACATGAGCAACATTGCCGACGCCAAGGCCGATCCGATCGGCCAGATCTGGGACAAGCTGGACAAGGTGCATGCCGTGATGCTGGGCAGCCCCGACCACAAGCAGCATATGCAGCCGATGGCGCCGCAGACGGCGCGCGCGGAAAATGCGGTATGGTTCTACACCCGCGTCAGCGCCGATATCGCCCGCGCCGCCGTCAATGGCGGGCATGTCCATATGTGCGTGGTCGGCGACAACGACTGGTATGCCTGCCTCGACGGCACGCTGCAGACGATCCATTCGCCCGAGCATGTCGAGCGTTTCTGGTCGTCGATCACCGAGGCCTGGTATCCGCAGGGCAAGACCGACCCCGAACTCACCATGCTGAAATTCACCCCTTCGACGGCCGCGATCTGGGCCAGCACCTCCTCGACGCTGAAATTCGGCTGGGAAATCGCCAAGGCCAACCTCACCGACAGCGAGCCGGATGTCGGCTACACAACCCATGTAACCTTTTGAGCGAGGCGCTATTTTATGCTGCCATAAACTGGCAGCATCATGCATTATGATGTTCCCATCAACATCAGATGGAGGACGCCATGACCCGGATGCTCGCGATACTCACCGACAACTACGCTGATTGGGAATTCGGCCCGCTGGCCGCGGCTGCGCGCGGTTACTCCGAGATCGGAGTCGTCACCGCAACACCTGAAGGCAAGCCCGTCACCTCGATGGGTGGACTAAGGGTGATGCCGGACATGGCGATCGACGAAATCGACCTTACCTCTATCGATGCAATTGTTGTGATTGGCGGCTCCGTCTGGGGCATGGTCGGCGCCCCCGACCTCTCTGACGTCCTCAATGACGCGCATCGCGATGGCAAGCTGATCGGCGCGATCTGCGGCGGCACCAAGGCGCTCGCAGCCTCGGGCCTCATCGACGCCATCCCGCATACCAGCAACGATTCCCGCACCCTCGCCGATGTCGCGGGCTACAACGGCCAGTCCTACTTCGTCGCCTCGGCGGCGGCGCTGAAATGCGGCCGCATCGTCACCGCCTCGGGCATGGCGCCGATCAGCTTCATGCGCACCATCATCACCGCGCTCGGACGCGGCGGCGATGAACTCGACTATTATGCCGGCATGTTCGGCGCCGAATTCGAGGGCCGCCACCAGATGGCGGCCTGACAGCTCCCCCCAGGACCCTCCCGTCCAACTTCGCGCGCCTCCTCCGGGGCGCGCTTTTTTTGCCGAATAGGCCGGCTCCCCGCCCGTCGACACCGCCACGCTTCAAGCATGCACGAAAATGTCGTCGCCCTCGACCGTCACCGGAAAGGTCCGGGCCTTGATCTTGGGATCGACGATGAACTCGCCGGTCCTGATGTCGAATTCCCAGCCATGCCATGCACAGCGGACCAGCTCGCCGCGGCGCTCGTAGCGGAACTCGTGCCTGTCGGTCGATGCCGACGTGCCGCAGACGGGGCCCTCGCAGAGTGCGGCACCGCGATGCGGGCAGACATTCAGCATCGCGAAGAAATCGCCCTTCACCTTGAAGATGCCGACCGACAGGTTTCTGAGCTTGATGATGGTCGCCGCATCGGCGGCCACTTCGGAGGCTTTGCAGGCATAGAATTTCTCGGCCATTGATTTCCTCACGCAGTCTTGCGTTGTTCGCCGATATTGATCCGCCGATAGACATCGAGCGCGTTGAGACCGAGAATCTTCTCGCGCCATTCCGGCGGGATGTGCAGCCGGTTGACGTCGTCATAATCCCAGTGCGGATAGTCGGACGCGAACATCAGCGTATTTTCGCCGTCCATCGCCTCCAGCGTAGCCCATAGATGCTGGACGTTCTGAGGCTGCTCCAGCGGCTGCGTCGACATGCGGATATTGCGCTTGAAATATTCCGACGGCAGCATCTTCAGCCACGGCGTCTCCTTGCGCAGCGCCTTGAAGTTGGCGTCCAGCCGCCAGAGCACGGACGGCACCCAGGCGATGCCGCATTCGATGATCACCACCTTCAGTTCCGGCCACAGTTCAAACACGCCATTGGCGATCAGGCTCGCCATATGCGTCATCGCCGATTGCGGCAGCAGCGCATGGGTTTCCCAGAAATAGGTCGTCGGGCCGGCGGCGATGGCATTGGAATTGATGCCGCCCTGGCCACCGAGATGCATGGCGAACGGCAGCCCCATTTCCGCGCAGGCCTCGTAGATCGGATGATAGAAGGTGTCGCCGTAAGGCCGGGCCGCGCCGTGCGAAACCAGGACCTGGACGATGCGGGGATGGCTGCCGATCCGGCGGATTTCGGCTGCTGCAAGCGCCGGGTTCTGCGGTGCCACGACCATCGAGCCGTAGAAGCGCGGATCCTTCGGCAGCCAATAGTCGATCATGTAGTCGTTATAGGCCTTGCAGAGCGCGTTGGCGTAATGCGGGTTGGCGAGCGTCGACGCCTCGATCGGCTCGTCGCCCGTCAGGATCGCGACGTCGATATTGTAGCGATCGAGGTGCTTCTCCTTCATGATCAGGTAGTTGTCGTCCTCGGTCACCGGCTTGACGTCGTGGCGGGAAAAACCCTCGGGGTGAAACCATGGACGGTGGCCGTGGGGAAAGGCGCCTTCCGGCCCGGTCCGTTCGCCGCGCTTGAACATGTCGAGCCAGACGC
Organism: Rhizobium sp. LjRoot254; assembly: GCF_964254105.1. Lineage (NCBI taxonomy): Bacteria > Pseudomonadati > Pseudomonadota > Alphaproteobacteria > Hyphomicrobiales > Rhizobiaceae > Rhizobium > Rhizobium sp. LjRoot254. The sequence goes on from NZ_CAXUSM020000001.1 coordinate 2,771,216, forward strand.
CCTCCATGTAGGGTTCCAGCACGGTGGCGCTGCACCAGTAGTTATGACAGTCGCAATCGACGATGAACATGGCTGGCCTCTGAGTTCTCGATGTGGCGGTTCGCACGCAGATTAAACCACTGTCGGCAAATGAAAATGTGGTAGATATCGCTTTATTGATCGACAAAGGCGATTGAAAATGAACGCTGCCTTCCTCCTGACATTCCTGGATCTCCTGGAATCGCGGAACTTCAAGCGCACGGCCGACCGGCTGGCGATCGCCCAATCCGCCGTCTCCGCCCGCATCCAGGCACTGGAGAAGGAGTTCGGAGCACGCCTCTTCGAGCGCGGCCGCTCGGGCGCGGTGCCGACAGCCGCCGGCCTGCGGTTCGAGCCCTATTGCCGATCGCTGCTCGCCACGTTCGACCAGGCGCGGCAGGATGTCGGCGTACCGGAAAATTTCACCGGCACGCTGCGTATCACCGCGCAATTCTCGCTGATGCGCTCGGTTCTGATCGCCTGGACCACTGAGCTTCGCCGCAGCCAGCGCGAGATCGCGCTCCGCGTCGAAACCGACTATTCGCTGCAGATCAACCGCGACCTGGCAATGGGCTCCATCGATATCGGCCTGCTGTTCCGCCCGCAATTCCTGCCCGAATTCCATATAGAGCAGGTGGGGAACCAGGAGTTCGTGATGGTCTCGACCGATGCGGGGCAACTCTCCGCCGTCGATCAGCGCACCTATATCCGGGCCGCCTATACATCGCAGTTCGAACGCCTGCACCAGGAGCAGCTTCCGCAATTCGCAAGCGCCGCGATCGCGGTCGGCTACGAGGAACTGGCGGTCGGCCTGATGGAGCAATTCGGCGGATCGAGCTACGTCCCGCGCCAGCTGGCCGCCGGGCTGGTCGAGGGGCGAGGTGCCCGCTTCACCCTCGTTGAAGATGCCCCTATCCTGATGCAGCCGATCTACAGCGCCGTCCACTCGCGCCGACGCCACAGCGTGACGATCATGGGAGGGCTCCGGGCGCTCGCGCTGGTGCTTGATCGAACGGGTCACGCGACGCCGCGCGAGCGCCACGCGGATCAGGCCCCCAGCGGCGTTGAAAGTTCGTGATGTGGCGAGGGGCTTTAAATGTAAAAGCGATGTCGGAATCTCGTCTTGCCAACCGTCTTCAACACGAAAGCCATGGAGAACGACGATGACGATCACGATCACCGCCTTTGAAAGCTCGCCCGACCGCGGTCGGGGTCTGGCGCGCGACATGCGCGTGCGCTGGGCGCTCGAGGAAGTGGGCCAGCCCTATAATGTCCGTCTCGTGTCGTTCAAGGCGATGAAGCAGCCCGCGCATCTTGCAATTCAGCCTTTCGGCCAGATTCCGACCCTTGAGGAAGGCGATCTCGCCATGTTCGAGTCCGGCGCCATCCTGCTCCATATCGCCGAGCACTATCCGGGTCTGCTACCTGATGATGCCAATGCCCGGGCCCGCGCGATCACCTGGATGTTTGCCGCTGTCAGCACAATGGAGCCGCCGATCGTTGATCGCGAGATCGCGCGATTCACGGAGGGCGACAAGCCCTGGTACGGGGAGCGGCTCGCCATGATCGACAAACGCATCCGCACCCGGCTGGACCAGCTTTCCACCCGCCTCGGCGACACCGACTGGCTCGACGGCGCGTTCAGCGCGGCCGACATCATGATGGTGCATGTGCTGTGCAGGCTGGAGAGTTCGGGTATACTGGAGGAGTATCCAACCCTCTCGGCCTATATCGAGCGCGGCAAGGCGCGGCCGGCGTATAAGCGTGCGTTTGCAGCGCAGTTGGCGGTCTTTGAGACGAGTAAAGCGAGCAGCTAGCGTTGGAAGGTCAAGTGGATGATGCCGCTCTCCGCCGTTTCCGACTTGACCGCGTAGCCGGCTTCCAGGCCGCGCAGATCGTCCCACAGGTTGATCCCGCGCCCCAGCAGGATCGGGGTGATTGCGACATGAAGGCGGTCGACAAGGCCCGCCTTGAGGAAGTCGCGAACGACCGTCGGGCCGCCACCAACCCTGACATCCCCGCCATCAGCGACACTGACAGCTTGCTCGAGTGCATCTTCAGGCGTGGCGCTGAGGAAATGGAACGTCGTGCCTCCGGCCATCTTGATCGAGGGCCGTTGCTTGTGGGTGAGCACGAAGACCGGACACCGGAATGGCGGCTCGTCACCCCACCAGCCACGCCAGTCCGGATCGTCGGGAAAGTTATGAAGCCCGAACATGCCGGCGCCCATGATTTCGGCACCAATATTTTCGAAATAGGCCTTCGCATAGTCGTCGTCCATGCCGGTGGTTCCAGCCCCGCTGGTGTCCTTGAACACGCGCTCGCGGAACGTCCGGGTCGCGGCATAGGCACCGACGAGGCGCCCCCAGTCGTCGCCGAATGGGTTTTCGGGCGTCTGGTCCGTCGTTGTCGCGAAACCATCGAGCGAGATCATGAGATCGACACGAACTGCCACTGGAGTCCTCCTTGTGCGTGGTTGTGTAACCGCCCCGATGTCGAGCGGATTAAATACTAAGGCATGTACCTTCATATCCAGAGCCTGACACTAAGGCAAGTACCTTTTTATTCTTGACCTCGCTCGTGTCGCGTTTTAACACGTCACATGCCCTATCATTCGACCCCTCTCGATCTCGCCTTTCACGCCCTCAGCGACCCGACCCGCCGCGCGGTGCTGTCGCGGCTGGCCGAGGGCGAGGTGCCGGTCAGCGTCCTGGCCGAGCCATTCGACATGGCGCTGCCGTCCTTCGCCCAGCATCTCAAGGTGCTGGAGGATTGCGGGCTGATATCGAGCGAGAAGCGCGGGCGCAGCCGCTGGTGCCGGCTGGTGCAGGCGCGCTTCGACGAGGCGGCGGACTGGATGGCGGCGGAACGCCTGCGCTGGGCCCAGCGGTTGAATCGCCTGGAAGTCTATCTGGACAAGACGGAAGAGGATGTTGACTGATATGGCAAACCTGTTTGAGACCTGGTCGCTCGATCGCGAAATCGTGCTGGTCAAGGTGTTGAATCACCCGCGCGCCAAGGTCTTTGCCGCCTGGATGGACCCGCACGCGCTCGCGGAATGGTATGGTCCGGCCGGCCTTGAGATCGAAAGCCACGAGGCCGATATCCGCGAGGGTGGCGTCTGGCGGTTCGACATGGTGGGCGTGTTTGAAGGCAAGGAGCAGCGCTTCCCCAACCTCATGCGGTTCCTGGAGATCGTGCCGAACGAGCGCATCGTCATGGACTATGGCACACCCGAGCCTGATGACCCCGACCGCTTCCGCGTCACGGTGACCTTCGATGAGCAGGCCGACGGCAAGACGGTGCTGACCATGCGCCAGCTCCACCCCAGCGCCAAGCGGCGCCAGGTGGTCATCGGCTTCGGCGCGGTGGAATACGGGCTCCAGACGCTGGACGGCCTCGCCGCCTGGCTGGACCGCTAAGGCACATGCTCCATTATGACTTGCGTGTGTAGCATCGGCGCCTCGGATCCGAAATACGTCGTGAGCAGCGGCAGAAAATCGTCGGACTTATAGAAACCCGTCAGCGCACGATCGACCACGAGGCGGAAATCGGCGTCGTTGCGGCGCACGGCAATGGCATAGGGTTCATGCGAAAACAGGCGATCGCCGACTTCGAGCGAGGACGGATCGCGGGCGCGCATGGCCAAACTGATCAGCAGCGCCCTGTCAGCGAAATAGGCATCGATTTTGTAATCCTCCAGCGCGGCAAGACCCTCCTCATGCGTCTCGAAATCGGCGATCTTCATCTTCGACTCCTCCAACGCCAGCGCCTGACGCAGCGTCGCTTCAGTCGTGGTGTTTGCGCGAACGCCGATTTCGCGCTTGGAAGTTGTCCCCTGGTTAACGACGCGGACAGCCGGCTCGTCGAGAAAAAGAGGCTGAAGGTAGCTGGGCGAATCCTTGCGGAGGAGCGCCGTCGCCCCCGTCAGGAAGATCGGCTGTGAAAAGTCGACAATCTCCCTCCTTTCCAGATTGACGGTGATAGCACCGCAAAGAAGGTCTACCTTTCCATTCTTCACGGCATCGAATCCGTCTGCGAGCTTCAGCTCGACATACTCCCGCTTCAGCTCCGGGACGTAATGCTCGATCTCGTCGGCGACCTTGTCACACAGGTCGACGGCGTATCCCACTGGATCGGCACCTGGCTCACTGGAAGCGAAAGGTGCTTGGCCGCCGATGTAGCCGATACGCACGGTTCCATGTTCGGTTACCGCCTCGAGCGTTGCAGCGCCCGCCACCAGCGCCGAAAAGCAGAGGGCAATACCGGCGAGCAGAAACCGTCTCATGCACTTGGCCAAACGTGTATGCAGGGCACCAACATGGTCATCATCTCCGAAAACCGGTGGTAATCTCAAAAGGCGCACACTCAAAACTAGCGGCGGTCCGCCATTTGTCAACTGAGGCCATGTGTTGGATGAGGCTGGTAGGCCCGCGCGCAAACGCTGGAGCAAGCTCGCCCCCCTCTGCCCTGCCGGGCATCTCCCCCACAGGTGGGGAGAGTGGCTGGGCGCTCTGACCTCGCCCCACTGCAACGTCGAGTGCGGCGAGCACGACGATCGATAGGGCCGAGCGAGCGCCTCTGGCCACTCTCCCTCCTTGTGGGGGAGATGCCCGGCAGGGCAGAGGGGGGTAGACTGTTGGCACGGCAGCAGAGGCGAACGCCCCAGTCTCCGACACCCCACCTGTGCAAATCCCCGCCCCGCCCTTCCCTTTTCGCCGCGCATGACTATCTTCCGCCGACCTAAAGAAATCAGGAACACCCAGATGCCCGCAGATATCAGACGCCTGTCCACCACCATCGCCGCCGAGATCAATGCGCGCGCCGAACAGGTCGTGGCTGCCGTCGGCTTGATCGACGAGGGTGCGACCGTGCCCTTCATCGCGCGCTACCGCAAGGAAGTCACCGGCGGGCTCGACGACACGCAGTTGCGCAATCTCGCTGAGCGGCTGGTCTATCTGCGTGAGATGGAATCCCGGCGCGATACGATCCTCGATTCAATCGAGTCCCAGGGCAAGATGACCGACGAACTCAAGCGCCAGATCCTGAGCGCCGAGACGAAATCGACGCTCGAGGACATCTACCTGCCCTACAAGCCCAAGCGCCGCACCCGCGCCCAGATCGCCCGCGAGCGCGGCCTGCAGGCGCTGTCCGATGCCATCCTCGCGAACCGTGCCGCCAATCCCCAGACCCTCGCGGCAGCCTTCGTCAAGGACGAGGTCACAGACGTGAAAATGGCGCTCGAAGGCGCCCGCGACATCATCGCCGAGGACCTGTCGGAGAACGCCGCCCTGCTCGGCCGCCTGCGCGACCACATGCACCGGCAGGCCCAGTTGGTCGCCAAGGTCGCCGACGCCAAGAAGGAGAATGCGGAAAAGTTCTCCGATTATTTCGACCACCGCGAGACCTGGTCGAAGGTGCCAAGCCACCGGGCGCTCGCCATGCTGCGCGGCTGGAACGAGGAAGTGCTGTCGGTGACGATCGAGGTCGATGCCGGCGACACCTCCCCCGTCAAGCCGGCCGAGAACATCGTCGCCGCCGCACTCGAAACCCGCAGCAATGGCGCGGGCGATCTATGGCTGCGCGAAGTGGCCGGCTGGGCATGGCGGGTCAAGCTTTCGCCCTCGCTCTCCCTCGACCTGATCCGAGACATGAAGGAACGTTCCGAGGAAGAGGCGATCCGCGTCTTTGCCCGCAATCTCAAGGACCTGCTGCTCGCCGCGCCCGCCGGTACCCGCACCGCCATCGGCCTCGATCCCGGCATCCGCACCGGCGTCAAGGTCGCCGTGGTCGATGCCACGGGCAAGCTGCTCGACACCGCGACCGTCTACCCCTTCCAACCGAGGAACGACGTGATCGGCGCCCAGACCGAGATCGCATCGCTGATTCGCAAGCATAATGTCGAGCTGATCGCCATCGGCAACGGCACCGCCAGCCGCGAGACCGAAAAGCTCGCGGCCGACCTGATCGCCAAATTGCCGGGCGCCAAGCCGACCAAGGTCATCGTCTCGGAAGCCGGCGCCTCGGTCTATTCGGCCTCGGAACTGGCGGCGCTGGAGTTCCCCAAGCTCGATGTGTCGTTGCGCGGCGCAGTCTCCATTGCACGGCGCCTGCAGGATCCGCTCGCCGAACTGGTCAAGATCGAGCCGAAATCGATCGGCGTCGGCCAGTACCAGCACGATGTCGACCAGGGCAAGCTTGGCCGCTCGCTGGATGGCGTGGTCGAAGATGCGGTGAATGCCGTTGGCGTCGATCTCAACACGGCCTCGGCGCCGCTGCTGTCGCGCGTTTCGGGTCTGGGTGGCTCGACCGCCGAAGCGATCGTCGCCTTCCGCAATGAGAATGGCCCGTTCCAGGCACGCAAGGACCTGATGAAGGTGCCGCGCCTCGGCGCCCGCACCTTCGAGCAATGCGCGGGGTTCCTGCGCATCACGGGTGGCAAGGAGCCGCTCGACGCATCGTCGGTCCATCCGGAAGCCTATGGCGTGGCGCGCAAGATCATTGCCGCCTGCGGCCGCGACCTGCGCAGCCTGATGAGCGATGGATCGGCGCTGAAAAACGTCGATCCGCGCCAGTTCATCGACGAGAAATTCGGCCTGCCGACGGTCAAGGACATCATTTCGGAACTGGAAAAGCCCGGCCGCGACCCGCGCCCGGAATTCAAGACCGCGACCTTCGCCGAGGGCGTCAACGAGATCTCCGACCTCCGCCCCGGCATGATGCTCGAGGGAACCGTCACCAATGTCGCGGCGTTCGGCGCCTTCGTCGATATCGGCGTCCACCAGGATGGCCTGGTCCACGTCTCCGAACTTGCCGACCGCTTCATCAAGGACGCGCATGAAGTCGTGAAAGCCGGCCAGATCGTGCAGGTCCGGGTGGTGGAAGTCGATGCGAAGCGCAAGCGCATCGCGCTGTCGATGAAGAAACAGGCGAGCGGACCGAGGGAGCCGCGCGAGGAGCGCAGCCGCAATCCGGCACCGGCGCCGAAGCAGATGCAGTCGAAGCCAGCGGCGCCCAGCCAGGGTGCGTTTGGGGCGGCGCTGGCGGAGGCGATGAAACGAAAATAACGCACCGCATCAGAAATATTTTTGCGTCGCAACATGTTGACTTGCTCATGAGAGACATGCGCATACTCATGAAATGCCGAACGAAGCAAGGAGCCAGCCGATCGTGACGGGCGCCCCCATTCCTTCCCTGCAAGCGCTCCGGGCCTTTGCCGCGCTGGCGGTCGTTGCTCATCATGCGATGCGTGCGGTCACCGTCAATGCCGACACCGGCCTCAACCTGCCCGAGCCTCTCCTGCTGCGCAGCCATGCGATGATCGAACTCGGCGCCGTGGGCGTCGATCTGTTCTTCATCCTCAGCGGTTTCCTGATGGTCTATATCTCGGCGCCTTACGTCGAGGGACGCCGGTCGATCGGAAATTTTGTGCTGCAGCGGGCCATCCGCATCTGGCCGATGTACGTCATCGCGACTGCTCTCTATCTGGGCCTCAACATCGCCATCCGGCTGATGGAAGGCCGTGAGCTGCCTTTCAATGCCACGCCGATTCGGCTGCTGAGTTTCTTCTTCGTGCCGTCCTTCGATGCCTCCGGGCTACTGCAACCGATCCTCGGCGTCGGTTGGACGCTGAATTACGAAATGTTCTTCTACCTGGTCTTTGCGCTGGCACTGGCGGTCGGCCGCAGGGCGATGGTGCCGGTCATTGCAGCGATTCTGGCCGGGCTGTTTCTCGCCGGCACAGCGCTTCCGCAGGAGACTGTGGCCCATGCGTTCCTCGGCAATCCGATCCTCTTCGAATTCCTGCTTGGAGCGCTGGCGGCGAAGCTCTTCATGGCAGGTCGGCTGGTGGCTGTGCCGCCAAGCGTCGCGATTCTCGCCGGTCTCACCCTGCTCTTCGCCTTCGCCTGGCTGCCCAATGAAGGCTATTTCCGGCTGCTCTATCGCGGCATTCCGAGCCTGTTGATCTTCGTCGGCGTGCTCAACCTCGACTCGAGGATCACATGGCCGAAGTGGTGGATCCATGTCGGTGACGGCTCATATTCCATCTACCTCTTCCACCTGATCTTCCTCTTTCCACTGGCCGGGTTCGTTCTCAGGAAGTTCGTAGCGGCGGGCCATGTCACAGGGGCGGCGGAAGTGACCGCACTCATCGGTTTCCTCGTCGTGACGGCGATCGGGCTTCTCATTCACTGGATGATCGAGAAACCCCTGACGCGTTTCCTGCATGAGCTTTCGCGCCGGAAAAAGCCGGTAGAGAATGCCGCCTGACCTATGCCCTTGTGAAGACACCCTTGCCGACGAGATGTTGGCGGCCATGCGGGCTGTCGAAATCGAGATCGGGACCCTTCGGCACGATCTTTGTCGGGTTAATGTGAGCGATGCCATAATAGCCGCGCTTGATCTGATCGATCCGGACGGTCTCTGCGATCCCTGGCCATTGATGGATTTCCCTGACATAGCCGGAGAGATTGGGGTAATCCGCGAGCTTGCGGATGTTGCATTTGAAGGCGCCATTATAGGCGGCATCGAACCGGATCAACGTCACGAAGGCGCGGATATCGGCCTCGGTGAAATATTCGCCCGCAATGTAGCGGTTATCAGCGAGATGCGCTTCGAGCCTGTCGAGCGTCGAAAAGACGCCAGTGACCGCCTCTTCATAGGCGAGTTGGCTTCTGGCAAAGCCGGCGCGGTAGACGCCGTTGTTGAACGTTTCGTAGACCAGCGCGTTCCACTCGTCGATCTGGGACCGCAGGAAATCGGGATAGAAATCCGTTTTGTCGCCTGTGATCCCGTCGAAGGCGGTGTTCAGTATGCGGATGATGTCGGCGGATTCGTTGTTGACGATCCGGCCCTCCACGCGATCCCAGAGCACCGGAACCGAGACCTTGCCGGTGTAGTACGGCTCGCTCGCGGTATAAAGCTGATGCTGGAATTTCACCGGTGCGATCGTGGATCCGGCATCCTGCGAGGTCCCGAACTCCCAGCCATTCTCGCCGATCATCGGTTCGGCGATCGAGACGGAAATGACATCCTTGAGCCCCTTGAGGCTGCGCATCATCAACGTCCGCGACGCCCAGGGGCAGATGTAGGCGACGAAGAGCTGGAAACGCCCGGCTTCAGCTTTCACGCCGGGCTGGCCCTCCGGGCCGGTTGAACCGTCAGCAGTCAGCCAGTTGCGGAATTTCGTCGGCTCGCGGTGGAAGGCGCCGTTCTTCATCTCGGACGCGGCGACATCGTCCTTTATCCATTTGCCATCAACAAGCTGCGGCATTCCAAACATCCCCTTCGATTGTAGTGATCGAGAAATGCCCTCTGCCGGCGGAATGTTCAATCCCGCGAGGCGTTGCGGATCGTTCAGGGAAAGCGGAAGCTATTCGTCCTCCGGCGGCCATTGTTGCGCACCGTGGATGATGTTCACAACCGCGACTTGATTTCGCTCGACGGCGTAAATCACGATGTAGGGCGATCGAGGGACAACGAGTTCACGTGTCCCTACAATGCGGCCCTTGCGACCCACGAAAGGGTAGTCCTCAAGCTTTGCGATTGCATTTTCGATCTTTACCACCGTGGCCTCAGCGGCGACTGGATTGTCTATGCTGATACGATCCGCGATGCGATCGGAGTCGTCTTTACCAGACCGAAGCCATTCAATCTTCAAGCTTTTGAGCCTCGGCAATACGCGTGGCGATTCTTGCCCGCATCCTCGCCATCACCTCCTCGTGCGTATAAAATACGGCGTCGGGCCGCTTCGCATAATCCAGAGAAGCTTGAACCTTCTTCCGGAACCACGCATCATACGACGCCTGTTCCTCGGCCGTTAGCTTCTTCTGCGGCCCCCAGATGCTTTCGTCGATAACGTTCTCTTCCTCGTCATCCGCCGAAAACGGCGCCTGGGGATTTTCCTCGAAACCATCAGGATTATCAGGCATGCCGAAGTTCTCCTTTTGTTTCAAAATAGCAGGAGCGCCCTTTCTTGCAAGTCAAAATCGGAGAAAAGTAAAAAACACAACCTTCTACTGCGTGAAATCCAGCCCCATTTCGCGGAAGCGTTCGGGGTCGTCGCCCCAGTTTTCGCGCACCTTGACGAACAGGAAGAGGTGCACCGGCTGTTCGAGGATCTCAGAGATTTCCTTGCGGGCGGCCATGGAGATCGCCTTGATGGCGTCGCCGTTCTTGCCGAGCGCGATCTTCTTCTGGCTGTCGCGCTCGACGTAGATGACCTGCTCGATGCGCACGGAGCCGTTCTTCATCTCCTCCCACTTTTCGGTCTCGACATGGGAGGCGTAGGGCAGTTCCTGATGCAGTCGGAGAAACAGCTTTTCGCGGGTGATCTCGGCTGCGAGCTGGCGCATCGGCAGGTCGGAAATCTGGTCCTCGGGGTAGTACCAGGGGCCTTCCGGAAGGGTCGTCGCGAGATATTTCATCAGGTCGTCGCAGCCTGGCCCCTTCAGCGCCGAGATCATGAAGGTCGCGTCGAAATTGACATACTGGTTGGCGGCCGCCGTCAGCGCCAGCAGCATCTCGTGCGGAACCGTGTCGATCTTGTTGAGGATGAGAATCTTGGGTTGCTTCACATCCTTGAGCGCCTCGAGGATTTTTTCGGCGTCGCCTTTGATGCCGCGCTCGCTGTCGATCAGCAGCGCGATGATGTCGGCGTCCTTGGCTCCGCCCCAGGCCGTGGTGACCATGGCGCGGTCGAGCCTGCGGCGCGGTTTGAAGATGCCTGGCGTGTCCATGAAGACGATCTGGGTGCGGTCCTCGATCGCGATGCCGCGAATGATGGCGCGCGTCGTCTGAACCTTATGGGAGACGATCGATACCTTAGCGCCGACCAGCCGGTTGACCAGTGTCGACTTACCGGCATTGGTGGCACCGATCAGCGCTACGAAACCGGAACGGGTGGGCGCGTTTTCCGCGACCTCTGCAGTCTCATTCATTGGAATATCCATCAATCTTCCGGCGCGATCGAGGTCTGGATTGTCCAGACGCCTTCGCGCAACAGCATTCTTTGTGCCGCGACCTGTTCGGCGGCCCGCTTGGAGCGATCGGTACCGCTCTCGGGCGCGATCCCCGATATCTCGACCACGACCGTGAACTCCGGCGCATGGTCGGGGCCGCTTCGGTCCTCGACGCGATAATTCGGCGCGAAACCGAATTTCTGGTGCGCCCATTCCTGCAATTCCGTCTTGGCATCGCGGCGCATCGGCGTCGATGCCGTCGCCCGCGCCGACCAGTTGCGGAGAACAAACGCGCGAGAGGATTCCAGCCCGCCATCGAGATAGATTGCCGCGATCAGGCTTTCCACCACATCGGCGCGCACATTCTTCATACGCTGTCCGGTGATCTTTTTCAAATCGGCACCGGTGCGCACGAAACGGTGCAGTTCGAGCTGGTCGGCAACCTCGGCGCATGTGTCGGCGGAGACGAGTTGGTTGAGGCGAACCGAGAGTTCCCCCTCGCCCGCATTGCGGAAGGTTGTGAAGAGAAGTTCCGCTACGCACAGGCCAAGCACGCGGTCGCCGAGGAATTCCAGCCGCTCGTAGTTGCCTGATTTGGCGACGCGGGCCGAGGAGTGCGTGATCGCCCGCTCAAGCCGTTCGCGATCCTCGAAGGTATAGCCGATCAGCTCTTCGAGCGCCTCACGCTCGGGGTCCGAAAGGCCCTTGCCGCGGCTCATCTGATACCCTTGAAGAAGCGATCGTAGCGCAGGTTGGACGGCCAGTTCCAGACCTGGAAGAAGGGCGTCTCGTTGCCGAGCGAGAAGATGATGAAGCTGGCGCGGCCGACGAGATTCGCTTCCGGCACATAATGGACAGAGAAACGGCTGTCGGAGGAATTGTCGCGATTGTCGCCCATCATGAAGTAGTGCTTTTCCGGCACGTTGAAGACCGGCGTGTTGTCGCCGTCCGACATCGAATCCAGGTCGAGCGTCTGGTAGGTGGCGCCGCTATCGAGCGTTTCGCGATAGATCGGCACGTCGCGATAGGCCTGGACGCTATGCTGTACACCCACGCCGGCCGTATCCGACGTGTCGGAAGAGAACGTGCCTTCCGCGACGCGCGGCACCGGCTTGTCGTTGATGAAGAGCACGCCGTCCTTGACCTGGATCCTGTCGCCCGGCAGGCCGACGATGCGCTTGATGTAATCGATCGACGGGTCCGACGGCAGGCGGAAGACGATGACGTCGCCGCGCGTCGGTACGCTGCCGAACAGGCGCCCCTTGAACCAATCGGGATTATAGAGCGGCAGCGAATAGCGCGAATAGCCATAAGCGAACTTGTTGACCAGCAGGTAATCGCCCACCAGCAGCGTCGGCATCATCGAGCCGGAGGGAATGGTGAATGGCTGAAGCAGAACGGTGCGGATCACGGCTGCCAGCAGAAAGGCCTGAAACAGGACGACGATGGTTTCCCACAGGGCATTCTTCTCTGCCGGCTGATTCTGATCGGACGCGCTCATGTATTCCTCTTGGATATTTGGGAAGTCTCTCTAGAGCCTTTCATTGTTAAATGGAAGCCGTTCTGTTGGCTCAAACGGAGTCGGATGATCGACCGGCCGGCGCGTGTCGTAGCCAAGGCTCTACGGCCAAGCCGGCCGGTCGATCAGCCGGCCCGTTTCAGCCAACCCGAAGGGCCGGGCATCTTTCCGCCAGGATCAGAGGCGATTGTCTCGGCCGTACGTCTGGGTATGCCCTTCGCCAATCGCCTCTGCCCTGACGAAAACCTGCTCCGGCAGAACTGATTCCATTTAACAATGAAAGGCTCTGGCCGTTTCCCTGTTCGGGAGCAACCCGCCAACCCGTTCAGCTCTCGGGCAGCGCTTCGATGATGACGAAGGCCTGGGCGAGCGGGAAATCGTCGGTGATCGTGACATGCACATGGGCTGCATGACCGGCCGGCAGAAGCGAGGCGAGACGTTCAGCCGCACCGCCGGTCAGTTGCATCGTCGGCTTGCCGCTTGGCAGATTGACGACGCCCATTTCCCGCCATTTGACGCCCATGGAAAGGCCGGTGCCGAGCGCCTTGGAACAGGCCTCCTTGGCCGCGAAACGCTTGGCATAGGAGGCGGCGCGGTTCTTGCGGCGGTCGGACTTGGCGCGCTCGATCTCCGTGAAACAGCGGTTGGTAAAACGTTCGCCGAACCGTTCGAGCGTCTTCTCCACCCGCCTGATGTCGATCAGGTCGCTGCCGATGCCGATGATCACGTTCATGCCTCCCGCCGGGATTCTTTATGGTTATCCAGCGCGTTTAACGCCGAATCCACTATTTGGGTAGCGCGAAGGCAAAAAATAAGGCCGGCAGTGATGCCAGCCCTTCGGTCGCCGCTTGTGACGCCACACTTCCTTAGAGGAAGTTGATGCCGCGGTTGCGGAACATGCCGCGGTCGATCTGCCGCTGGCGATATTCAAGGTCGACGCGGTCGACGCTCTGGTTCAGGTAGTCCATTTCGCGCTCGGCAGTGGTGGGCGCGCGGAGCTTCTGGGTGATCTTCGATACATAACCAAACATGGGTTTCATCCTTTTCTTGTCGTACCTCCCTTCTTCGATGCTTAAGATAGCGCGAATATTGCAATGCACAATGAGCGATGAAAGGACGCTGCTATGCATCCGGAGCATGGCGCCGTCACATTCGCTTAATAGTTCAGCATAGGTCGCAGCAATGTGCCCGTTTCATGGGCGAATGTAGAGGTAGCCATCCGCCTGGAGATCGGCGATGCGGACGACACCGCCCTCCTCCGCGACCTCGAAACCCTCCGGCATGTCGGTCAGCGCGAGTTTCTGCGCCGACATCGTGTTGCCGCAGGCGACGAAGCTCACGCCGTCACCCGCGCGTCCCTCGATCTGGCGCTTCATGTCGGGGCTCGCCTTGGAGGCGACGAAGGATTCGAGGGCGGGGCCGTGGATCACCAGCACGATCTTGACCTTGTCGGGCCCGCCCTTGCCGGCGATGTGGTTCTTGATATTGCCCATGACGAAATTGACGCGGGTAGGCTCGGAGAGATGGTAGACGACCTTCTGGACCTCGTAGACCGGTGTGATGGCACTGGCCGAGGCCGGGAGTACGGTTGCGACGGCGCCGCCCGCCAGGCTGGGAAACAAGCGCGAAATGACAAAGCGACGTGAAAAGAACATGCCGATCTCCACCTTATTGAGTAATGGCGCCGCTCATCACCTTGGCCTTGATCTCGTCGTCATAGATGACCGGCAGGCAGTCCTTGAGATCGGTGCGGTCGAGGCGGAAGAGCTTGTCGTCGGAGCCGAAGCGGGCACCCTGCGGCAGGTCGCCTTCCTCGGTCGCCGAGGCGTCGAAGAGACGGACGCTGTCGGGGATTTCGACGAGAATGGACGACTCGTTCTTGACGCGCACGCTGAGAGAGCCGCCGTCGCATTCGACGCCGCAGCCGAGCGTCTGCTCGCCATCGGTGCTTTGGCTGCAACTGCCGGAGATTTGGAAGGGCTTCAGGAGCTGGCGGAAATTGACCTGCAGGTTGATGGCGTAATAGGCGTCCAGCCCCGCCTGCTTGGTGACATAGGCGATCATGTCGGTGACGTTCTGGTCGGGATGAGACTTGAGATGCGCCTTGGTGTAATGGCGCACGAAGCAGGCATGCGCATCGCCGGTGCCGGGATCGCGGCCGAAAATCTTGACGACATCCGATTGATCCGCGAGGGCGCTGCCCGGCAGGACGGTGACAACGAGCATCAGGCAGGCGGCAACGGCTCGGCGCATCGGAATTCTCCCCGCTTATCGTTCTGAGGTGATCTTACCCCAGAACGGGCGGCGCGGAAATTCTATTCAGTCGAAGACGCGCTTCACCGTCGAGATGCATTCGAGGTCCTTGATCTGGGACAGGAGATGGCTCAGCTGGCGCAGATCCCAGACTTCGAGATCGAACTCCATCTCCGAGAAGTCGGGCGCGACGCGGATCATGGTGAGGATCGAAATATTGACATCGGCCTGGCCGACGGTCTGGGCGATGGTGGCGAGCGTGCCGGGCTCGTTGATGGCATTGACCAGGATGCGCGCCATGAAGCGCGACTTGTTGGCCTCGTCGAGATCCCAGCGGATATCGATCCAGCGTTCTGGCTGCTCGTCGAACTTGGAAAGCGACGGCGACTGGATGGGATAGACGGTGATCGAATGCTTGCCGTCGTGGATACCGACGATGCGGTCACCCGGCACCGCCCCTGACGGTGAGAAGCGAACCTCGATGTCACCGCCGAGGCCGCGGAAGGGCTGGACGCTCTCTTCCTCGGGCACATCAGGCTCAGCCTCGACGCGCGATTTCTGGCCCTCGGGGATCTTGAACATCATGCCCTGGGCGCTGCGGACGTTGAACCAGCCTTCCTCATAGTTCTGCCGGGTGGTGACGCGCTCGTCCTGGTAATCGGGATAGACCGCCTTCAGCACATCGAGCGACGAGAGTTCGCCACGGCCGACCGAAGCGATCGCATCCTCGACCTCCTTGTGGCCGAGGCGATGCAGCGCGGGCTTCATCATATCCTTGGAAAACACTTTTCCCGCGCGTTCGAAAGTCCGCTCCAAAATCCGCTGGCCGAGGCCGGAATATTGCTTGCGGATGGCAAGCCGCGTGGCGCGCCTGATAGCCGAGCGCGCCTTGCCGGTAACGACGATCTCCTCCCAGGCCGCCGGCGGCACCTGCACACCCGAGCGGATGATCTCCACCTCGTCGCCATTGGCGAGCCTTGTCACCAGCGGCATGATGCGGCCGTTGATCTTGGCGCCGACGCAGGTATCGCCGACATTGGTGTGGACGGCATAGGCGAAATCGATCGGGGTCGCGCCGCGCGGCAGCGCGATCAGCTTGCCCTTGGGTGTGAAGCAATAAACCTGGTCCTGAAACAGTTCGAGCTTGGTGTGCTCTAGAAACTCTTCCGGATTATCACCTTCGGCCAGCGACTCGATTGTGGTCCTGAGGCCCTTATAGGCGCTCGACTGGCGCACTTCGGCCTCGCCGGGGCTGAGATTGGTGCCATCCTTGTAGAGCGTATGCGCGGCGATGCCGAATTCGGCGATGTCATGCATGCGCCGCGTGCGGATCTGCAGCTCGATGCGCTGGCGGGCGGGGCCGACGATGGTGGTGTGGATCGACTGGTAATCGTTCTGCTTCGGCGTCGAGATATAGTCCTTAAAACGTCCTGGCACGACGCGCCAGCGCGTGTGGATGATGCCGAGCGCCTTATAACAATCCGGCACCATATCGACGACGACGCGAAAGCCCCAGACATCGGAGAGCTGCTCGAAGGACAGCGACTTCGACTGCATCTTCTTGAAGATCGAATAAGGCTTCTTCTGCCGGCCCTTTACCGCCGCATCCTTGAGCCCATTGGCGGTGAGCAGTTCGGTGAGTTCGCCCTCGATGTTCTTGACGAGGTCGGCATTGCGCTCGGAGAGTTCCTCAAGCCGCTTGGTGACGGTCTTGTAGGCTTCCGGATTGATGTTCTGGAAGGACAGTTCCTCCAGTTCCTCGCGCATGTCGTGCATGCCCATGCGCCCGGCGAGCGGCGCATAGATATCCATCGTCTCTTCGGAGATGCGGGCGCGCTTTTCCAGCGACATATGCTCGAGCGTACGCATGTTGTGCAGCCGGTCGGCGAGCTTGACCAGCAGCACGCGGACATCGTCCGATATGGCGAGCAGCAGCTTGCGGAGATTTTCCGCCTGCTTGGCCTTGCGCGACACGAGGTCGAGCTTCTTGATCTTGGTCAGGCCCTCGACAAGCCGGCCGATATCCTCCCCGAACAGCGTATCGATCTCGTCTCGGGTCGCCGACGTGTCCTCGATCGTGTCATGCAGAAGCGCCACTGCGATGGTGGCTTCATCGAGATGCATGTCGGTGAGGATGGCTGCGACTTCGAGCGGATGGGAAATATAGGGATCGCCACTGGCGCGCTTCTGCTGGCCATGCTTCTGCATGGCATAGACATAGGCCTTGTTGAGGAGCGCTTCATTGACGTCTGGCTTGTATTGCTGAACCCGCTCGACGAGCTCGTATTGCCGCATCATTGAAAGACTGCTCCAAATCCCTAAAAAACAAACAGGCGCCAATCATAAGACCGGCGCCTGAGAGTGCAATGAACTTCGATAAACCGAAGCGATAATTTGCGATCAGTAGTCGTCGTTCTTTTCCGGCGGCACGAGGCCTTCGATGCCGGCGAGCAGTTCTTCTTCCGACATCTGGTCGAAGTTGAGCGACTCGGGCGCATCCTCTTCCGCGTCTGAGGTCTCGGTCGTGCTCTCGGCCGTCGAGATCATGGCCGAAGCATCGGGCTCGGGCTCGTCGATTTCGACATGCTTCTGCAGCGAGTGGATCAGGTCTTCCTTGAGATCCTCGGGCGCCAGGCGCTCGTCGGCGATCTCACGCAGTGCGACGACCGGGTTCTTGTCGTTGTCGCGATCGATGGTGATCGGCGCGCCCTGGGAAATCAGCCTTGCGCGATGGCTGGCAAGCAGAACCAGTTCGAACCGGTTGTCTACCTTGTCAATGCAATCCTCAACGGTAACGCGGGCCATTGCAATCCTTCATGTTCTTCAAATATCGGGTCAAGCCGCACGCGTTACAGATTCCTCGCGGCAAATTCAAGGCTTGATTGGCATTAGCGGTCAAAAAGCGCAGATTGGGCGTCGTTGCCGGAACCAAAAGCCGCAGGAGCCGTTCCGATGCGTTAACATGACGCTTTTGTGCGACGGCAAGCAAAGAGAAATATGTAATTGATGTACGTCACTCAAAGACCGAGAGAAAAGTGATCACACGCCAGTATAAAGGATGCCGATTGGGATAACGGCTGGAGAAGCGCAAATTTCTCTTGGCATCCCACGGCAGTTGCTCTAAGTACATGTCTTATATGAATGATTCATAAAATATCTGAATTGTTCGCAAGTTCATGTCACGGCGAATGAAGAGTATTTTCAAAACCACGCTTTTTCATCGCAACCAAATGGGATTTTAATGTTCGACCCTCGCGAAAAAATTGCACTTTTTATCGATGGCGCCAATCTTTACGCGGCTTCCAAGAGCCTTGGCTTCGATATCGACTACCGCAAGCTGTTGAAGCATTTCAACAAGGAAGGCTACCTGCTGCGGGCCTATTACTATACCGCGCTGATCGAAGACCAGGAATATTCCTCCATCCGGCCGTTGATCGATTGGCTGGATTATAACGGCTATAAGGTGATCACCAAGCCTGCCAAAGAGTTCACCGACTCGCTCGGACGCCGCAAGATCAAGGGCAATATGGACATCGAGCTTGCGATCGATGCCATGGAGCAATCGGAGGTCGTCGACCATCTCGTGATTTTCTCCGGCGATGGCGACTTCACCACGCTCGTCGAAGCATTGCAGCGGAAGGGTCGCAAGGTTTCGGTGGTGTCAACGATGGCAACGCAACCCCCGATGATTGCCGACGACCTGCGCCGCCAGGCCGATCACTTCATCGAATTGACAACCCTCAAGGCTGCGGTTGGACGCGATCCCTCGGAGCGGGCTCCTCGCCCCGTCGAGCCGGTACATGACGAATTCGAAGTCTGACGCGCTCAAGACAGCATGAAAAAGGAGCGCCCTTGCGGCGCTCGTTTTATTCTCGATTTATACTTTATACTTCATATATACTACTTCCTGATGTCCAGGAAAGGCGTTCCAATCAACGCCGGATCGACGTCGATCCCCAGGCCGATGCCATCCGGAATCCCCATTCTCGAGCCGCCAATCACGGGCGGTGCATTGCGCGCGGTCTTCACCGTCACCCATTCATGGAAGGCGATGGCGTGCAGACGTTTCTCCTCAGGCGTCGAGAGTGACAGATGCGCCATGGCCGCCGTGTCGATTTCAGCGCCGCCGGTATCCTCCACCGTCACCATGAGGCCAAGATCGACGGCGAGATCGCGCATCTGGCGGGTGCGGGTCACGCCGCCGAGGCGGGATATCTTCAGCGTCACGCCATCGGCCGCGCCCTTGCGATGGATCTCCAACAGATCCTCAAGCGACTGGACACTCTCATCGAGCACCATGGGCTTGTCGAAAGAGCGGCGGACCGAGAGGTTGTCGTCGATGGTGACGCAGGGCTGCTCGAACACGAAGTCGATGTCGCGGGTCTGGTCGGCGAAACGGCGCGCCTGGAACGGGGTCCAGCCGGCATTGGCGTCGCAGAAGAGCACGGTGCCACGTGGCACGGCACTCGAAACCGCCCTCACCCGGTCGATATCGCCGTTGACGTCTCCGCCCACCTTGACCTGCAGGCGGCGATATCCATCGGCGACATAGCGCACGGCATTCTCGGCCATCTTTTCCGGCTCGCCGTGGGTGACGACCTTGTAGAGCTCCGCCGTCTCGCCCTCACGGCCACCCAGCATGGTGACGAGGGGTACACCGGCCGCGCGGGCTGTCAGATCGTTGCAGGCCATGTCGATCGCCGACTTGATATAGGGATGGCCCTTGAAGACGGTATCCATCAGCCGGCCGATCTGGGTCAGCGCACGCGGATCCTGGCCCAGAAGATGCGGCACAATCTCCTTGACGCCTGCCTCGGCGCCGGCGGCGAAAGCCGCGGAATAGAAGGTGCCGAGCGGCGCCATCTCGCCCCAGCCGGTGATGCCATCGGCGGTGATCGCCACGATAATGGAATCGAAAGCATCCGCCACACGGCCTTTCGACATGCGGTATGGTCCGTCGATAAACGGTTGCAGCATACGAAAGGCTTGAATTCGTTCGATCTTCATGCTGCATCCCCTCTTCAAGGCATTATTATGTAATTACATAATAAGAGGTTCCGCAACGAGCGCAACGCATGTTTGGGCAATATTTCGTCAGCCGCGGTCGCGGAGAAGCCGGCCTTTTTCGCGATTCCAGTCGCGCTCTTTTTCGGTGTCGCGCTTGTCGTGCAGCTTCTTGCCCTTGGCGATGGCCAGTTCGAGCTTGGCGCGGCCCTGATCGTTGAAATAGATCTTCAGCGGGATGAGCGTCATGCCCTCGCGGTTGATGCCGGTCCGCAGCCGGCCGATCTCCTTCGCCGAGAGCAGCAGTTTGCGCGGGCGGCGCGGCGAATGGTTGAAGCGATTGGCCTGCAGATATTCCGGCAGATAGGAATTGATCAGCCAGATCTCGCCATTCTCATCACTGGCATAGGACTCGGCGATGTTGGCCTTGCCTTCGCGCAACGATTTGACCTCGGTGCCCGTCAGCATCAGGCCCGCTTCATAAGTATCAATGATTTCATAGTTGTAGCGGGCCTTGCGGTTCTCCGCTACAATCTTGCTGATCGTGGTCGATCGGCCTTTATGGGTCGTTTTCAGTTTAGCAGTCCTGCATGTTTGAGCGCCGCATCGATCGCGGCTTCGACCGGCGCCTCGAGATCGCTGGTCAGGGGCGAGCGCACGGTGCGGCTCATCCGGCCAAGGCGGTTGAGTGCATATTTAGAGCCGATCACGCCCGGTTCAAGGAAGAGCGCCTTGTGCAGCGGCATCAGGCGATCCTGATATTCGAGCGCCTTGGCATAATTGCCGGCGAGCGTGGCCGCCTGGAACTCGGCACAGAGGCGCGGCGCGACATTCGCAGTCACCGAAATACAGCCCGTTCCGCCATGCGCGTTGAAGCCCAGCGCACTGGCATCTTCGCCCGATAACTGCACGAAATCCTTGCCGCAAGTGATGCGCTGCTCAGAGACACGCTCGATCTTGCCGGTGGCATCCTTGACGCCGATGATGTTCTTATGGGCGTGCGCCAGCTTGCCCATGGTCTCCGGCAACATGTCGATGACCGAACGCGGCGGGATGTTGTAGATGATGATCGGCAGGCTGACGGCCTCGGCGATGGCCGAGAAATGCGCGATCAGACCCTTCTGCGTCGGCCTGTTATAGTAGGGCGTGACGACGAGGATGGCATCGGCGCCGGCCCTTTCCGCATGGCGGGCCAGTTCGATCGCCTCGACAGTATTGTTCGAGCCGGCACCGGCGATCACCGGCACGCGCTTGTTTGCCGTTGCGATGCAGGTTTCGACAACGCGTTTATGTTCGTCATGGGAAAGCGTCGGGGATTCGCCCGTCGTGCCCACGGGCACGAGGCCGGAACTTCCCTCTGATATCTGCCATTCCACATGGGCGGCAAAAGCCTCGTGATCGACGCTGCCGTCATCCTTGAAAGGGGTCAACAGAGCGGGAATGGAACCCTTGAACATAAATTACTCCTGATCGAACGGCGTGTACCGCCCATGCTTTGGCCGCAATCCTGATTTACGGAAACGCGACATTATAGAGGACCGGCATCAGCGGCAAGCGCGTTTCTTAGCCGTCTTCATGGTCCGAGAAAAGACAAAAACGGCAATTTTTACCAGTCTTTAAGCATAGCGGGACAAAGTCATCGGGTATCCGGTAACCGGAGCGGGCGTGATGAAACAAGGTATCATTGCTTTTCTGGTCGTGCTCGCCGGATGCTTCAGCGCGTTCGCAATTCTCGGGCTTGGAAGCGCGCCACCGGAAGAGGCTGCTCCTCTCAAGACTGTCACCGTCAGGCTCAAGGCCGAGAAGGCACCGGAGACGGTTGTGAAGCTTGCCGAGACTTCGGACTTGGCCATCAAAACGAGCGACAAGGTCGATCGCGTAGCGTCCGTCGAAACCGCATCGATCGAAACCGACGTTAGCGTTTCCGACACCGCGCCCGTTGTCGCGGAACTGCCGAAGCCGGTTCCCAGCACCAAATTCCTGGAGGGAATGACCGAACTCGCCCAGCGCTACAGTCTCGAAGCGATCGCTTATCGCGACCAACTCGAGCCGGACTCCGCGGAATGGAAGGCGCTGAGCTGGGCGATCGCAATATCCGGCCAGCGTGCCGTCCCATCCAAGATGATCGCCGAGACCCAAGTGCTCCTCAAGGATTGGCCCGGCCAAAAGGAGCTGCAGGCGAACTTCGAGGAAGCGCTGTTTCAGGAAAATCCCTCCCCCAACCTGATCGTCACCGCGTTCGACAAGAAGAGCCCTTCGACACCCGATGGCACCATGATCCTGGCTCGTGCCGCGCTCGCCACCGGCGACAAGACGAGAGCGGCCTCCGTCATCCGCGCATTGTGGTCGGGCGAGAAGCTGGACGAGGCGGAGGAAGACAGGTTTATCAAGGAGTTCGGCGAGCTTCTTACGGCCGCGGATCACAAGCGACGCATGGATTTCCTGCTCTACAAAGAGCGCTACGAGCAAGCCAAGCGCTTCTCCGAGCTTGGCGAGGCGCAATCGCTGTTCGACGCCTTCGCAGCTGTAAGCCGTAAAGCCAAAGATGCTGACAAGAAGATCGAGGCCGTTGATGCCAAATGGCACGACGATCCGAGCTATCTCTACATCAAGATCAAGCGGCATAGGCAGCTCCAGGAATATGACACCGCCGCCAAACTGCTGGAAAAGACGCCGAAGGACGCGACTTTGCTTGCCGATCCCGGTGCCTGGTGGGTCGAGGCGCGGATCGTGACCCGTGGCCTGATCGACGCGGGCAATGTGAAGGCGGCCTACCGCCTCGCCTCGGCCCACGTGGCTATCGAGCCCGACGATCTGGCGGAAGCCGAGTTTCATGCCGGCTGGTATGCATTTCGGGGCCTGAAGGACAGAGCGAAGGCCGAAGCGCACTTCAACAAGCTTCTTGCGGCCAGCCCAAAGGCTCACGATCAGGCGCGAGGGTTCTACTGGTTGGGCCGGACCTTCGAGAAATCGAACCGGGAAAAATCCACCGACTATTTCAAGCGGGCGACAGAATATCCGGCGACCTTCTATGGCCAGCTTGCCGCGGCCCGGATGAAGGTGGGAATCAGGCCCGGTCATCGCTATGCGGTGACGGATGCCGACCGCCTCGCCTTCGCTTCACGTCCGGAAATCATCGGCCTCTCGCTGATCGAGCAGTCGGGGGAAGCTGCCCGGGCACGGCGGCTCTATCTCGCACTGGCCGCGACGCTCGAAAATCCGGTCGATATCCAGCAGCTTGCCAGCAAGGCACTTGAAACGCACGGTTCGACACTGGCGCTGGCGATCGGCAAGACAGCACTCAAGCAGGGCCATGATCCGGGGCTTGCCGCCTTCCCGCTCGGTGCGATCCCGGAATCGGCTGATATCTCCAGTGCCGGCAAGGCCCTCGCCTATGCGATCGCCCGGCAGGAGAGCGCCTTCAATCCGCAAGCTGTGTCGCCGGCCAACGCGCGTGGGCTGCTGCAATTGCTGCCCTCGACCGCAAAACGCGTCGCCAAGCAGTACCAGATGGCCTATGCGGACGAGAAGCTGACCGAGGATCCGGCCTTCAACGCCACGCTCGGCTCGCACTATCTCGGCGAGCAGATCAGCAAATTTGATGGCTCGCTGATCATGACCTTCGCTGCCTATAATGCCGGGCCAAGCCGGGTAACGCAGTGGATCAGGCGCTACGGCGACCCGCGCGGCAAGGATATCGACGTCGCGGTCGACTGGGTGGAGAGCATTCCCTTCACCGAAACGCGCGATTATGTGCAGCGGGTGATGGAGAACTACCAGGTCTACAAGCTGCTGCTGAGCGAGACGCCTGATATTGCCGCCGACATGACGGCGGGCCGATAGAGTCTTCCATTCCTCATCCGGCACTTGACCGGCGAACCATTCTTGCCTTTGCTGCGCGTCCGACCAGCGAACGGACACAACATGCAGCAAGATGGCTTTACGCCCCTTCATTTCACCAGCGACGACGGGCTGGTGCTTTACGGCCGTGACTATGGAAGCCGGAACTCCGCGAGGCCGCCGATCGTCTGCCTCGCGGGGCTCTCCCGCAACAGCCGGGATTTTCATCAGCTGGCGACATGGCTTGCAGGCCGGGGGCGGCGCGTGATCACGCTCGACTATCGCGGCCGCGGCCTTTCCGCCCGGGATCCGAATCCCGCCAACTACAATCTCGGCCGCGAGGCCCAGGACGTGGTCGCCGCATTGCGGACGCTCGGCATCAGCCGTGCGACCTTCATCGGCACGTCGCGTGGCGGCTTGATCCTGCATATTCTGCCTGCTTTCGCGCCCGATATGATCGCGGCATGCATTCTCAACGATGTCG
This sequence comes from Rhizobium sp. LjRoot254, assembly GCF_964254105.1. NCBI lineage: Bacteria > Pseudomonadati > Pseudomonadota > Alphaproteobacteria > Hyphomicrobiales > Rhizobiaceae > Rhizobium > Rhizobium sp. LjRoot254. The sequence goes on from NZ_CAXUSM020000001.1 coordinate 2,795,295, forward strand.
GGCCCGTGATCGAGCTCGCCGGGTTGCGGGTGATCCGCGACTATCTGTCGGCGCGTCCGGAGCCAAGGGACTTTGCCGAGGCAGCCCGCGCTCTCAAGGCGACGCACGCCGCGGACTTTCCGGCACTCGGCGACAACGACTGGTACGACATGGCGGATGCGATCTTCCGGCAGACGGACGGACGCATTGTTTCGGATTATGATCCGGCGCTGGTCGAACCGTTGAAGACCATGGACATGGATCAGCCGCTGCCCGATCTCTGGCAGCAATATGAAGCACTCGCTTCAATTCCCGTGATGATCGTGCGGGGCGAAAACTCGAAGCTGTTTTCGGCGGATGTGGCCAGTGAGATGGTCGAACGACACGGGCCGCAAATCGAATTGATCATGGCCAGAGGTCAAGGGCATGCGCCGATCCTGCACATTCCAGATGTGCTTGGACCGGTCTCCGATTTTATCGCGTCCCATTAGAGCCCTTCAGGGTTAAATGGAAGCATTCTGCCGGAGCAGGTTTTCGTCAGGACCAAGGCGATGGACGAGCGTCGTACCTATAGGTACGGCCGAGGCCATCGCCGCAGGGACTGGCGGAAAGATGCCCGGCCCTTCGGGTTGGCTGAAGCGGGCCGCCTCTTTGACCGGCCAGCTTGGCCGTATGCTTTGGCTACGACGCGCGCCGGCCGGTCAAACATGCGACTCCGCTTGAGCCAACAGAATGTTTCCATTTAACCCTGAAAGGCTCTAAAGCCGACATCCCAACGCAGAAAGGCCCGGGAGAACCCGGGCCTTTCGCATCCGAGAGTGAACTCAGATTAGAAGTTACGCTGGAAGCGGAGGAAACCAGACGTGCTGTCGTCGCCTTCGTCCGGGTTGAAGTACACGCCTTCAACCAAGACCGAGAAGCCCGTGGCAACTTCCCAGTTGACATCGCCAACCAGGCGCCAGTCGCCGTTGTCGAACCACTGGATGTCCTTCGCGATGGTCACGGTGTCGGTGACCTTGGCAGACAGACCGATCAAGGCGCTGAAGCCGTCATAAGCGAAGTAGATGTTCTCGTCGCTGTCCGAATACAGGCCCATGGCAGTGAAGCCGAACATGCCGATGTCGCCACGAACAACCTTCTTGATCGCGAAGGATTCGTCGGACTCATCGTAACCGATCGCAGCGGCAGCGGAGTAGTCGCCGAACGTGCCGGACACACCAGCCGAGATATCGGGCAGGTACTGGCGGCCACGCGGGCCGGCGACGCCGTCGCCGTCATGATCTTCCGGCTTGTAGAACTCGTCGGCATCGTTGTCGAGCGACACGAAAGCCTTGAAGTTGCCGAAGTCAGCCGTGTAGCTCACATACTGGCGCGAGTCAGGATAGTTCCAGTCAGAGGTGTAGACGCCACCGTCATCGGTACGACCGCCGTAGCCCATGAACTTGGCCCACTGGCTGTCGTAGTTGCCGAATTCAAGACCGCCGATGCCGAAGTAGTAGTAGGCACGGAGGTAGCTGTTATTGCCGTCGCCATAGATGTTTTCGCCGTTGTTCACGGAGTCAGCCTGGATCTGGATCCAGCTGTAGACAGTGCCCCACTCGGAGTCGTTGCGAGCATCGATACGCAGACGAGCGCGGGTGTGGTTGTCGTAGGAATCCTTCGTGTTCTTGGCGATGGGGTTGCCATCAGCATCGAGCTTGAGGGTGCCATCTGCACGGGTCCTGAACATCGGCAGACCGTCGCGGTCGAACTTCTGAGTGCCGCCGTCGGAGAAGCGCTTTTCGTAACGCAGCTGACCGCCGATCTTGAGGCAGGTTTCAGTGCCCGGGATGTAGAAGAAGCCCGTGCCGTAAGCGTCGCAGACGCGTACATATTCCATGGGTTCCGGCTCAGCGGCGACGACAGCGTCGGCAGCCTGTGCGCCGGAGACCACTGCCAGGGCAGCGGCGGAGCCGAGAAGAAGGCTCTTAATGTTCATTTCTGACCTCCAGTCAAAAGTTTAAATCGGATCGGTCTTTTTATCACCGAAGGACAGCACCCTGCCCCAATCCTTGATTCGAAGACATCGGCACAACCTGTGCTTCGGGTGTGATCATAGGAGAGAGCTTGGGATTCGCAATCTCGAAAGCTCCAAAGGCGCCGCCACAAGGCGATCTTGCATTTTGCTTGTTACAAAAAAGACACAAAACTGCCGCTGCGGGCTCAAATATTAATAAAACACTAACAAATCAATATCTTGCGACATGGGTGCATCTGTTTCGACAATCGTTAGCCCCCAACGCAGAAAGGCCCGGGAGAACCCGGGCCTTTCGCATCCGAGAGTGAACTCAGATTAGAAGTTACGCTGGAAGCGGAGGAAACCAGACGTGCTGTCGTCGCCTTCGTCCGGGTTGAAGTACACGCCTTCAACCAAGACCGAGAAGCCCGTGGCAACTTCCCAGTTGACATCGCCAACCAGGCGCCAGTCGCCGTTGTCGAACCACTGGATGTCCTTCGCGATGGTCACGGTGTCGGTGACCTTGGCAGACAGACCGATCAAGGCGCTGAAGCCGTCATAAGCGAAGTAGATGTTCTCGTCGCTGTCCGAATACAGGCCCATGGCAGTGAAGCCGAACATGCCGATGTCGCCACGAACAACCTTCTTGATCGCGAAGGATTCGTCGGACTCATCGTAACCGATCGCAGCGGCAGCGGAGTAGTCGCCGAACGTGCCGGACACACCAGCCGAGATATCGGGCAGGTACTGGCGGCCACGCGGGCCGGCGACGCCGTCGCCGTCATGATCTTCCGGCTTGTAGAACTCGTCGGCATCGTTGTCGAGCGACACGAAAGCCTTGAAGTTGCCGAAGTCAGCCGTGTAGCTCACATACTGGCGCGAGTCAGGATAGTTCCAGTCAGAGGTGTAGACGCCACCGTCATCGGTACGACCGCCGTAGCCCATGAACTTGGCCCACTGGCTGTCGTAGTTGCCGAATTCAAGACCGCCGATGCCGAAGTAGTAGTAGGCACGGAGGTAGCTGTTATTGCCGTCGCCATAGATGTTTTCGCCGTTGTTCACGGAGTCAGCCTGGATCTGGATCCAGCTGTAGACAGTGCCCCACTCGGAGTCGTTGCGAGCATCGATACGCAGACGAGCGCGGGTGTGGTTGTCGTAGGAATCCTTCGTGTTCTTGGCGATGGGGTTGCCATCAGCATCGAGCTTGAGGGTGCCATCTGCACGGGTCCTGAACATCGGCAGACCGTCGCGGTCGAACTTCTGAGTGCCGCCGTCGGAGAAGCGCTTTTCGTAACGCAGCTGACCGCCGATCTTGAGGCAGGTTTCAGTGCCCGGGATGTAGAAGAAGCCCGTGCCGTAAGCGTCGCAGACGCGTACATATTCCATGGGTTCCGGCTCAGCGGCGACGACAGCGTCGGCAGCCTGTGCGCCGGAGACCACTGCCAGGGCAGCGGCGGAGCCGAGAAGAAGGCTCTTAATGTTCATTTCTGACCTCCAGTCAAAAGTTTAAATCGGACCGGGCTTTAGCCGCCTGCGTGGCATCCCCTGCCCAGTCCCTGAATTCGGAAACTGGTTACCCCTTGTTCCCAGGATGAACCTAAATAAGTTTCGTCGCGGCGCAACCTCGAAACGACCGGGACAGCAGTGGTCAATCGCGGATGAGATCAGGATGTGACTGATTTGCAACAAAACAGCACGAGGGCCGGCCATGAACTTCCGGTGCCCATCGCTGGCGGTCGTTAAGTCTTAACAAATATTAAGGAAATCACTATTTGGGATCTACCGGCCGAGAGCCCGGGACTCGCCGTACCTCTTGCTCCGGGACGCCGATCGGCGTGAATTTCGGCACAAGCAATCTTCATACGGCCGTATATCAACACGGCGCCGGATCGGATTCATGCGATGAGAATCGATGCGTAAGAGAATCGCCTGCCACTGCTTGCTGAAATGAGTAAGACGGGTGTCCAGCACCAGATTCTCAAGTTGAAGATTTCGCCATCGATTCAGAGGAAGTCGCGTCTCGAAGAATGCACCTGGGTCAAAGGCATGATGGCGGAGAAGATGGGATTCGAACCCACGATACCCTTCCGGGTATACTCCCTTAGCAGGGGAGCGCCTTCGACCACTCGGCCACCTCTCCGTCACCGGCGTGATTAGACAAGCTCACTGCCGATATCAAGCCCTTTATGACATCGCATTGAGATTTGAGCGTATTTGGTCTGTGTGCACGACATTTCGGAGAGCGCGGCCATCGGCGGGCCAAGACGGAAAGTCCCGGATCGAGCATGACCGGGACTTCAAAAGCTTACAGGTTGTTGGGTGTGGTCGGGTCAATGATTGCGGGCGCCTTTTCCAGCTTCTCGCCTGCGGGCGGGTTGTCATTGACGATGTTTTCGTTCTCAGTCACCGGCTCGGTCGCCGGGGCCGTGATCCGTGCATTGTCCTTCGGAGTCTGGGTATCGATGCTCATGCCCCAGAATTCGGACGCGGCCCAAGCCAGCATTGCCAGGATCAGGCCGACGACAAGCACATAAAGAACGGGCCGCCCGAGCAGACCCTGCCGGGCCTCGACGGGGCTCAGTTCCACGCGGCGTTCGTCTCGAGGTTCATGGATTGCCATGGTCGTATACCTCTACTGTTTCACAGCATTCTGCTGGAGATTCAACGGCCAGACGGCGGCTTGGTTCCGAAACCGCCGTGGCTCACTTCTTCTTCAGTTGCGGATCCTCCGGATGGATCGCCATCGGATCGTCAATCGCGGGTGCGGGCTGGACGACATCACTGTCTCCGATCGCCGGCGGATTGAGCACGCTGCCACAGGCGGCCAGCTGGTCGCTCAGCGAATCGTGAGGAACCACACCCGGCTGCGCATCGCCCGAATCCTTGTCGGGACTCGCGACAGGCGGCCTCGCCGCGTCGCAATCGCCCGGATCCGCCGTTTGGGCATATAAAGCGGTGCCGGCGAACAGCGCCAATATCGCGGTAGCGATCGGGAGGGCATGGATTTTCGTGTTCATGACGCGTCTCCTCATGGTTGACCGTCATATCGACAACCGCCATGCCTGCCGTTTGTTCCGGGGAACGAGGTGCAGCCCGGACGCGTTGCAGGGGAAGCAACAAGGAGTGTGAGCGCCATGCAAGACAGTCCGAAATCCCGCAAGGACGATCTCGCCGATCCCACGAAAACACCGCCCGCGGGGCCACACGCCAAGGAAAAGCTCACCGATCGTGAGAAGACGCCCGGGACGGGGTCGCTGCCGGAGAAGAACCAGCCTGACGTCGATGTCGGCCCGGACTGATCTTGCCGATGGAAGCGCGCGACATTACCTTTGGGTGATGACGGCAGACGGTAACCGTGTGCCTGGGAAAGACTTATGCTCGAGTTCGCCAACACATATTCCGAACTGCCCGACCGTTTCTTCGCGCATGTGAGGCCGACGCTGGTGCCGGCGCCGAAAATGCTGAAGTTCAATCACGCGCTTGCGGATGAGCTTGGACTGGATGCAGCGACGCTCGATTCGGCCGAGGGTGCTGCGATCTTTTCCGGCAACAAGGTTGTCGAAGGCACGCATCCGATCGCCATGGCCTATGCCGGCCATCAGTTCGGCGGCTTCGTGCCACAGCTCGGCGACGGCCGTGCGATCCTGCTTGGGGAAGTGATCGACCGGAACGGTATCCGCCGCGACATCCAGCTCAAGGGCGCTGGCCGCACCCCCTATTCGCGTGGCGGAGACGGCCGCGCTGCCGTAGGGCCGGTGCTGCGGGAATATCTCGTCAGCGAAGCGATGCATGCGCTTGGCGTGCCGACAACACGGGCGCTGGCGGCAGTGGCGACCGGCGACGATGTCCATCGCGAGACGGTGCTGCCCGGTGCGGTTCTGACGCGCGTCGCGGCAAGCCATATCCGTGTCGGCACATTTCAGTTCTTCGCCGCACGCGGCGATGTCGAGGGTCTCAAGTCGCTTGCGGATTATGTGATCCAGCGGCTCTATCCGGAACTCGAAGGGTCGGAGGCGCCCTATCTTGCGCTGCTCAGCGCGGTGGCGGATCGCCAGGCGGCACTCGTGGCCCGCTGGATGCATGTCGGCTTCATCCATGGCGTAATGAACACGGACAATTCGTCGATTTCGGGCGAGACGATCGATTTCGGGCCCTGCGCCTTCATGGATGCCTATGACCCGGCGACGGTTTTCAGTTCGATCGATCGCGCCGGGCGGTATCAGTATCAGAACCAGCCTGGTATCGCGCAATGGAACCTCGCCCGGCTGGCCGAGACGCTGCTGCCGCTGATCGATGAGGACAGCGAAAGGGCCGTCGAGGCGGCCAACCAGGTGGTGATCGACTATGCCGGCGCGTTCCAGCAATACTGGCTGGCGGGGCTCCGCCTGAAGATCGGCCTTCACACGAATGAAGATGCAGATGGCGACCTTATCCAGGCGCTGCTGTCGCTGATGCATCAGGGCGCGGTGGACTGGACGTCGGCATTCCGGGCGCTCGGCAAATCCACCAGGGGCGAGGACACGCCGTTCTGGAGTCTCTTCAAGGACAGGGCAGCGGCTGACAAGTGGCTTGCTGACTGGCGCGCTCGGCTTTCACGCGAGCCCGGCTTCGATGAGCAGCGGGCGGCTGACATGGACAGCGTCAATCCGCTCTATATCCCACGCAACCATCTGGTCGAGGAAGCGCTGGCGGCGGCGATCAATGAAGACGATCTCGGTCCCTTCGAAAGCATGAATGAAGTGCTCTCAAGGCCGTATGAAGAGCAGGCGGGCGCCGAGCGCTACACTGAGCCCGCTCCCGGTGACCGTGCGCCCTACCGGACGTTCTGCGGTACATGAGACACGAAAAGAGCCGGCGTGATGCCGGCTCATTCCGCAGTCCTCGTGTAGAACTCTTAGTGATGCTTATTTCTCGACGATATTGCCTTTATGGTCGACGCCCAGCGACACCAGGGTATCGTCCTTCATCGCCGTCGTGCGCCAGACGCCGTCCGAATCCAGATCCAGATAGCCGATGCCGGTATAGCCGGCCGCAGCCAGCCGGTTGCGAACCTGCGATTCGGTGAAGCTGTTTTCACCCGGAACAGGGACAATTGCACTGCCGTCATCCGGCGTGACGACGGGCGGATTGATGCTTCCCGTCGTATCTCCCTCCTGAGCAGGGGCGGCCGCAGGCGTCAAAGCCAGGAACGCCGCGAAAAAGATATATTTTTTCATGGTGTTACCTCCGATTTGTTTCTACCGCTGCCAACACGGCTTATCCGGAACAACAGTTCAAAATCCGAATGGTTCCTCAGGGATAAGGGGGTCGGGAATTGCGTTTCGGCACCGCGGCGAAACGCGGTTCCGGGCTTCCGCCGGTGATCGACCATGTCGGAAATTGCCAAAGCAACAGTGGACAACTTTACACGCTCTCGACGCCGGAGAAGACTCGCTTCACACTAACAATGCCCGCCGCATGATTAAGAATGAATATTAGTCATTCAAAAACGTCTTCTTTGTAAGATGGACGCCAGAATGTTCCATGAGCATGAGTAAACCTGCACAATTCTCTTCATTAGCTTCGGTTTTAGTCGTTTGATCACCAGCAGTTACAAAATCGCAGTCCTCGTCGTGGAAGATGAATTCCTGATCCGCATGGACATTGCCGACAGTCTTGAAAGAGCGGGCTTCATCGTCCATGAAGCCGGCAATGCCCGCGAGGCGATCGATATCCTCGGCAAGAACCCCGATATCCAGGCGATGTTCACCGATGTCGACATGCCGGGCGGCATGGACGGCGTGAAACTCGCGGCCTTCGCACGCGACCGCTGGCCGCCGCTCAAGATCATCATCACATCGGGCTATCGCCGGGTTACGTCCACCGAGATGCCGGCCGAATGCCGATTTTTCGACAAGCCGTATAGTCTCGACCGGGTGATCACGACCATCCGCGAAATGACAGTCTCCTTCTGAACCAGCTCTTCAGGAACGAACACGGCCAAGCCGCGTTTTCCGGTTTGCGGAGCGTGACGCCTGCCACGCCCGTCTCAACCCGTTCCGGAAGGAGTATCATCATGCCCGCAAAATCCCAGGCGCAGCAGAAGGCTGCCGGCGCGGCACTCGCCGCGAAACGTGGCGACATGCCCAAGAGCAAGCTCAAGGGTGCCTCGAAATCGATGGAAGAATCGATGAGCGAGAAGGAACTCGACAAGATGGCCTCGACCAAGCGCAAGGGCAAAGCCGAGCATAAGTCGACCAAGCACTAAACTTGAAAGGCCGGATCGCTCCGGCCTTTTCCATTCCATCATGTATCAGCCGCTGTTCGCCTGCTAAGCTTTGCCGACGCGAGAGCGAACGTGCCGTCAGGCGACATCTCTCCATTGATCACGGCAGCCAGCCTGTTCGATCCTTCCCGCGTCACCTTGATCTCGTAGCGTGTACCATCCAGCACCAGCACGGCCTCGAAGCCCGGCCAAGCGGAGGGCAGGACCGGTTCGATCCGCACGCGGCCACCCTCGCGGCGGATGCCGAGGATTGCCTCGACCGCCGTGCGATAGAGCCAGCCCGCCGAACCGGTGTACCACGTCCAGCCGCCCCGACCGGTGCGATCGCCCGCGCCATAGATGTCTGCCGCCACGACATAGGGCTCGACTCGATAGACGTCCGCATCCTCCTTCGATAGCGCGTGGTTGACCGGGTTCAGCATCGAGAATGCCCGGTAGGCGTCGTCGGCACGTCCCATTTTCGCCAACGCATAGGCGGTCCAGATCGCGGCATGGGTATATTGGCCGCCATTCTCGCGCACGCCGGGCGGATAGCTCTTGATATAGCCGGGGTCCTTGTCGGAATGCTCGAAGGGCGGGGTAAAGAGCCGGATGATCTTGCCCTCGGGATCGATCAGTTTCGACGAGACGCTGTCCATGGCCTGATTGGCACGCGCCGGGTCGCCCGCGCCCGAGATCACGCTCCATGACTGGGCGATGGAATCGATGCGACATTCGTCGCTGTCTTTGGAACCGAGAGGAGAACCGTCGTCGAAATAACCGCGGCGATACCATTCGCCGTCCCAGGCATTGGCTTCGATCGAGGCCTTCAGCTTTTCGCGATGGGCGGTCCAAGCCTTGGCATGCGCCTTGTCCTTGCGGGATTCTGCGATCGGAATCATCTTCTCCAGCGCCAGCATCAGGAACCAGCCGAGCCAGGTGCTCTCACCCCTGCCCTCGATGCCGACCCGATTCATGCCGTCGTTCCAGTCGCCGCCGAGGATGAGCGGCAGGCCGTTCGCCCCCGTGCGCTGAATGGCGAGATCGAGGGCCCTGACGCAATGGTCGTAAAGCGTCGCGGTCTCATCGGACTTCTCCGGCGGGAAGAAGGATTCGTGCTTTTCGCCCAGCGGCTCGCTCTTGAGGAAGCCGATCTTCTCGTCGAGGAGAGACGCGTCACCGGTGACCGAGAGATAATGGGCCGTGGCATAGCTAAGCCAGACCACGTCATCCGAAATCAGGGTGCGGACCCCCGCCCCTGACCTGGGCAGCCACCAATGCTGCACATCGCCCTCGGTGAACTGCCGGCTGGCCGCATTGATGATCTGCGCACGGGCGAGGCCGGGATCCTGCAGCATCAGAGCCAGCGTATCCTGCAGTTGGTCGCGGAAGCCGAAGGCGCCCGAGGCCTGGTAGAAGGCGCTGCGGGCACGGATGCGGCAGGCGAGGTTCTGATAGGGCAGCCAGGTATTGACCATACGGTCGAAAGCCGGATCCGGTGTCGCAACCTGCAGCGTTCCGAGGAAGTACTCCCACTGCGCCCTGGTCTTTTCCAGCTCTGTCTCGAAGCCGACAGCCATGAGGCGTTCGATCAGGGGCACGGCCAGCTCCGCAGTATCGACATCGCCGACAAGGAAGAGCGTCTCCGATGTCTCGCCCTCGGGGATGGTGACATCGATGGCGATGGCCGCGCATGGATCGCCGCCGCTCTCGGCGGAATTCGAAAGGGTAAGCCCCGCCTCCACGGCAGAGGGCGCAAATGTATCCGAATTGCCGCCGAGGAACTCGCCGCGCGCTACGGTGAAGGATTGCAGCGGACGGCTGGCCGCCAGGAAGGCGGTCCGCGTGTTGTTGTCGATCGAGAACGGGTTCTGCGCCATCAGCGCGTTGGCGTCCGCCTCGTGCCAGTTTCGCAGATAGGGCGCCGTGCGGGCGCGATTGTTGCCGAGCACCCATTCAGCATAGGCATAGATGCGCAGCGTCCTGGCGTTGCCGTTCTTGTTGGTGACCCGAAGGCGTAATAGTTTCGCGGGGTCGCCTTCGGCGACGATCTGGGTCATCTCGATTTCCAGACCCTCGCTCTCCGTCCTGAACGTCGAACAACCAGGCGCATGACGTACTTCGTAGAGAGCGGCGGGATCCCTGCCGATGGCCGCGAAGGGCGAGAACGTCTTTCTCGCGGGGAGATCTCTGATGTAAAAGGCCTCGCCGGGCCGATTGACGACCGTGTCGTTGGTCCAGGGCGTCAGCTGGTAGTCGCGCGAATTCGAGCTCCAGGTGAAGGCCGCACCTTCCGCCGAGATGTGAAAGCCGAATGTTCCGTTGGACATGACGTTGATCCACGGATGCGGCGTTGCCTCCCCACCCCGGAGCCTGACCACATAATCGCGGCTATGCGGATCGAAGCCGCCATAGCCGTTCCAGAACAGAAGGTCGCTCCCATCGACAGCCGCTGGGCTCTGGTTTGCAGGCTCCGCAGCCCGGCGTGCCAAATGTTCGGCGAACGTTCTGTCCTCAGCTAGAGCGGGGCTCGACGCTGCCGCCAGCTCCTCGTGGGCCAGCTTTTCGAGCCGGTCGAGCTGCTCGGAGATCGCGCCGTTGCGGGTGTGGAGCATGATGCGAGCCGCACTGATCAGCGCCTGATAGGTTTCGGGCTCCATCAGGTCGCGGCGCACCGAGAAAATATGCTGCGCCGGCCCCGACGACAGGCCGCGCCGGCGGGCATTTTCGCACATGAAATCGATGGCGTGCTGGACGCTCTGGGCATAGGACGCGGCACGCTCGTTGATGATCACGAGATCGGAAATGATGCCCCGCGAGCGCAGATATTCCTGCATCCTGAACGCCTTCTGGATAATCGCCAGATCCGCCTCGTCGTCGATCCTCAGCGCAAAGATCGGGAAGTCGCCCGAGATCGACATCGGCCAGAGCGCCGACTGCTGGGCGCTGACAACATTGCCCGGCGTCAGGATCTGTCGCAGCCGTGTGTCCGGATAAATCAGGAAGGAGGCGATGCGCTGGAAGAGCAGCGCTTCGGCGTGCGTCATATCGAGATGGCGTATCTGCACCTGCGTGCGCGTCCAGGCGAGCCGGGCCTCGTGCTCGAAATTCTCGGCATGCCGGTAGCGCGCCACCTGGGCCTCGAGTTCGGTGCGGTTCGGCGCGGCAATCGTCCAGAAGACGAGGTTCGCCTCCTTGCCCGCCGGCACGCGGATCGTCTTGCGGAGCGCAAAGATCGGATCGAGCGTAAAACCCTGATGCGCTTCGAGCTTTGCATCCTTGTCGAAAGCCCGCGCGCAACGGATATCGCGGCCCCGGCCGATGAAGGCGCGCCGATCGGTCTCGGCCTGGACCGGCGAACGGCTTGTCGAGCCGGCGATCAGATGCGCGACCTCGATATCCGGCTCGTCGTGACTGCGCTTGTTGCGGCGGGCATAGATGACATCGCCGCTTTCGCCGATCTCGGTCTTGATGAACATCTTGGAGAAGACGGGATGAGCCACGTCGTTATCCGGCGGCGAGAGCACGAATTCGCCATAGGACGTGATCTCGATATGGCGGTCGGTCGTGCCCGAATTGATGATGGTGATCCGGCGGCCCTCGGCATCCGCCTCGGTGCCGACGATGACTTCCAACTTGGACTTGATCGTGCCGACGACCTTGCTGAACTCAGCCTTCTCGTCGGCGAAGACGGTAAGCGCCTCCTCGCCCTCGACGGATTTCGGCCCGGGTGCGGCCGACCACCACTCGCCCGAACGGACATCGCGGAGGAATATGTGCGAACCCCAGTCGTCGACGCTCGGGTCGGCGCGCCAGCGCGTCACGGCCTGGCCATTCCACATCGAATATCCCGAGCCCGTCGCGGTCACCATCACGGAGTAATGACCGTTCGACAGCACGTTGACCGAGCGGCGCGCCTGCATGGGGTCTTCGATCATCCGGTATTTCTGGACCGTCATCAGGTCGGACGCGTCCGAGATCGGTTCGCCGGCATCGGGCGTGCGGATCGGAACCGCCTCGCGCGGCGCCTTTTCCTGCAGCAGCAGCTCAGCCGCTTCGATGACGGGATCGCTGTGGAAGCGATCGCGCAGGCGGCCGTTCAGCACGGCGTTGCCGATCGCGGTGATCGACATGCCCTGGTGATGGGCCATGTAATTGTGCACCAGCGCGTAATCCTTGCCCTCCGGCAAGCGTGCTTCTGTGAAGTCGATGGCGTCGTAATAGCCATAGACGCCCAGCGCCCCGATGGCATCGAGCTTGGCGAGGTTTACAACCGCCTCGCGCGGCTTGAACTGGCTGGCCAGCAGGCTCGCATAGGGCGCAATGACGACATTGTTGCCGAGGTCGCGCTTCAGGCCGAGGCCGGGCACGCCGAAATTGTGATACTGGTAGTTCAGTTCCCGGTCTCGGGCATGATAGGCCGATTCCGAGACGCCCCAGGGGATGCCGAGCGACTTGCCGTAGGCGATCTGGCGTTCGATGGAGAGGTTGTTGGATTGGTTGAGGATGCCGCCCTGGCGCTCGTGCATGATCACCGGCGGCATGAGATATTCGAACATCGAACCGGACCATGACACCAGCGTTGCCCGGCCGGTGATGGTTGTCACGGGACGGCCGAGGCGGAACCAGTGCTCGCTGGCGATATCGCCCTTGGCAATCGCAAAGAGGCTGGTCAGGCGCGCTTCCGATGCCAGCAGATCGTAGCAGGATTCGTCGAGCTTGCCCTCCTCGCCGCGATATCCGATCGACAGCAGGCGGCGTTCCTTGTTGAGCAGGAAACCGAAATCCATGTTGAAGGCAAGCGCCCTCGCCCGTTCGCCGAGACTGTCGAGCCGCGCGCGCACCTCGTTCTGGCCGGCGCGATCGAAGACGGCGTCAGCGAAATGCGCCTCGCAATTCCTGTGCAGGCGATCGGCCCATTCAACGAGAAGCTTTGTTGCGTCGCTGCCGATCTCATGATCGAGATCGTGGGCAAAGCCCAAGATCTCGCTTGCGACCACCGAGAGCCCGATCGTGCGGACCGGGGCGAATTGCGGCTCGCCGAGATAGGCTTGCAGCGTCTTTTCAAAGCCTTCCAGCCGTTCTTCAAGACGACGCCTCAAGGGACGGATGCTGCGCCGGTCGTCGGGGATAGTCGCCAACGTCTCGCGGAGCACGCGTCCGGTATCACCGATGCCTCTGATGTCGCCCATGAGATGCACCGGCAGCGCCGCCGACCAATCCTTGAGGGTCGAGGACACGACGATCAGGTGGCCCGCGAGATTGCCGCTATCGACCGACGAGACGTAGTGCGGGTGCAGAACCCGGAGGTCTCGTGTGTCGTACCAATTATAGATGTGGCCCTTGAATTTCTCCATCCTCTCGACGGTCGAAATGGTCTGTTCGAGCCGGCCCACGCAATCGAAGAAACTGATCCAGCCCATGTCGCGGGCGGTGATGGTGGACAGCATGTAAAGCCCGATATTGGTCGGCGAAGTGCGGCCGGCGACCAGTGGTACCGGCGATTCCTGAAAATTATCCGGCGGCAGGAAATTGTGCTCGGCAGTTACAAAAGTCTCAAAGAAACGCCAGGTCCGGCGCCCGATCGTGCGCAGCGTCGCGGCATCGGCTTCCGATACGTCGAGGCAATCCTCGTTTTCCAGCGTCTGGCTCGTCCACCATGCGAGAGCAGGCGCCACAAGCCAGATCAGGCCGAAGACGGACGCGATCACCGCATCGGCCGGATTGACGGCGAAGACGAGAAGCATGGACGCGACGGCAATCAGCGGCGATGCCGCCATCTGCCTGTAATAATAGACGATGCCGCCCGCTCCCTCGCTCAGCACCTGCTGGGCCGTGCGCCATTCGAGCAATTTCGTATGACTCACGAACATGCGATGCAGGGTGCGGACGATGGCATCCACCATCAATCCGGCATTGTGGGCCATGAAGGCGATGGACAGCCCCATCTGCGCCATCAGGTCGATGACATCGTTGACCAGCGCCCGGGCATGGCTTTCGGGCGAGACTCCGACCTGGCGCGGCACCACGCCACTGAAGAGCGAAATCACCGGCCCAACGAAGAGTGCTGCTATCAGGATCATCTGCCAGAGGGCCGCAGCGGCCGATCCCAGCAGGCACCAGCCGAGCAGCGACGCCGCGATCCATGTGCCTGGCATCAGCGAACGGCGCAGATTATCAAGCATCTTGAAGCGAGACAGCGCGGTCACATTCGCCTTGCCACGGAGGACATAGGGCAGAAGCTGCCAATCTCCACGCGCCCAGCGGTGCTGGCGCGAGGCTTCGACCTCGTAGCGGACCGGGAAATCCTCGATGAAGGCAACATCGGTGACCAGACCGCTGCGGGCGAACGAGCCCTCCAGCAGGTCATGGCTGAGGACGGTGTTCTCCTCGATCCGGCCCTCCAGTGCGGCCTGGAATGCATCGACGTGATAGAGGCCCTTGCCGGTGAAGGAGCCTTCGCCGAACAGGTCCTGATAGACGTCGGAAACCGCAAAGACGTAAGGGTCCAGCCCCCGGTCACGCGAGAAGATGCGCTGGAAGACGGACGCCTCGTCGCCAGTGGTCAGCGACGGCGTGATGCGTGGCTGGAGGATGGCGTAACCATCGGTGACACGGCGGCTCCCGGGATCGATGACCGGCGCATTGAGCGGGTGGGCCATCTTGCCGATCAGCATACGGGCGGAATCGCGCGGCAGCCGCGTATCGGAATCGAGCGTCAACACGTATTGGATATGCTCCGGCAAAGGCGCGGATGGCGGAAGGAACGTCGTGTCGTGATCGCCTCGGATGAGCAGGTTGAGTTCGTGCAGCTTGCCGCGCTTGCGCTCCCAGCCCATCCACACGCCTTCCGAGGGATTGTAGAGCCGGCGGCGGTGAAGCAGGAAGAATCGGCGCGGCCCTGCCGGAGCATATTTCGCGGCAAGCCGGTCGATCTCGGCTTCCGCGAAAGTCAGCAAGTCGCGATCCTCGGCACTCTCCTCCACCGGGCTGTCGGCCCAGTCGGCGAGAAGCGCGAAGAAAATCTCCCGGTCTGGATTGGCGAGATAATGGACCTCGAGATTGCGCGCGAGCGCATCGACGCTGTCGCGGTTCGAGAACAGGCAGGGGATGACGACAAGCGTGCGGGCAGTTTCCGGCACGCCTGACTTGAACTCGAAGCCAGGCAGGTAGGACGGCGAAACGGTAGCGAAGACGATGGAGCGGTAGAGCGCGGATGCCGCTTCGAGCGCCGGCAGCGCGAAAGCCAGGAGCAATATCGTGACCCCAGCGGCGGCAAGAGGTGTGGTCGCCAGGAACCATCCCGCCAATGCGATGATCATACCCGTCAAGATGAGGCTGGGGACGACCAGAGAGGCCAAGCCCCCCCTTCTCACAACATGCTCGATGCGTTCCGAAAGCGGCGTCTTATAGCCGACAACCTGCTTCAGTTCGGCGGCACCCTTGTCCGCGAGGTAATAGCCGACATTGTCGCGGCGCGGATCGCCGGATTTGGCGCCGACCGACATTTCCAGCGCCAGTTGGGCGACTTCCATTTCGGATTTCGGCGAACGCCGCGCGATCCGCTCGATCGCAGTGCGATAATGGTTGCGGGTCCGCGCGTCGAGTGTTGCGAAATCCGAGGCTTCCCGGAGCGCCACATCGACCTTGGAAATGTCCTCGAACCACAGGGTCCAGTCGAAATCGTCGATCCGCTTGAGGCTGCGGATGATATTGCCGACGGTCAGGTTGCCGGTCGATATGCGGCTGTGCTCGAGGACGATAGCCTCCTCGGCGTCGATGCCGCGCGCTTCGAGTTGCTCCTCAAGCCATGTAAGCGCCTCGGCGGCTGAGGCTGAATCCTCGCGCAACCGATAGAGAAGTTGGGCGGTGAAACTATTATCGGTCGTGAATTTTTCTTGCTCGCGGAATGCGCGACCTGGATCGGCATTCTCCCGGTTCGAAGCGAGGAAATCGGCGAACCGGTTCGCCTCGTCTCGCATGCGGCGGGAAACATCGACGCGATCCGAGAGCCGGCGGAGGTTTTCGAGAAGCACATAGCGCAGGATCGCGGGGATGGCCCAGATCTCGCCGATCGTCAGCGTCTCGATCTCCTGGAATCCCTCAACGATCGAGGTCAGCGAAGCCGGCGTGAATGTGCTGTCCGTATGAGCGACGTAATCCCAGGTCAGTGCGAACATGCGCGGTAGCCGCATGCCTGCCGTCATCTGCATATCGGGCAACTGGCGGAAGAATTTTACCGGCAGGTCGCGCCTGACCTGACGAAAGTTCTCCTTGACCGTATGATGATGATCGAGCAGCCATTCGGCGGCGGGTGTGATCATCTGCTTGCGGCGCGAGGCGTCGGCGATCGCGCTATAGTTTTCGAGGATGGCGCGCTCGTTCTCGTTCAGCCGGTGCGGGAAGCGGAACTCCGAGAAACCGACGAGTTCGGCCGATTTGGTGACCGCAAGGTTGCGTCCGAGCGCTGCGAGCTCGTCAGCGGTCTGGAAATCGCTTCTGATCGGCGACGAGGAATCGATAATGGTTTTGACGGAGTCCGAGGGCTCCGTTCTGTGAGAATGGACATTCATTATTGTTGTTCTCGCCCGCTGGGTTCTGCCCACGGTAACGTTCGCGCCTGCGAAAATGTTCCAGAGGCTTGCGCCCTAAGCGCCAGCCATGCAACCAAATTCGCGCAGGCTCGTTTCCGTCACGTCACCATACATGCAAAAGGGTTCGCGATGCTCCGGAGATTCCTCGTTTCCATCTTCGTCGTCATATTGATCGCCGTGGGCGCGGTGGCTGCCGTCTATTATTTCGACCGGGAGTCGGCGACACTGAACGCAGAGGATGGATACGGCACTGACCCCAAGCTGCCGCCGCCGAATGCGACCATCTTCCCAACAATGAATGTCGCCGAAGCATCGAGCTGGCCCGAAGGCGAGACGCCGGTGGCAGCAAACGGCATGCAGGTCGTGGCCTTCGCCAAAGGTCTGGACCATCCGCGCACGCTGCTCGTCCTGCCCAATGGCGATGTCCTTGTTGCCGAGACAAACAAGCCTGAGAAGGAAGACACTGGATTTTCGGTCCGAGGGCTGATCGAAGGCTTGCTGATGGGCCGCGCTGGCGCTGAGACCTCCAGCGCCAACCGCATTTCGCTCCTGCGTGACGCCGATGGGGACGGTATCGCGGAGACGCGCGAAGTCTTTCTCGAAAATCTCCACTCGCCGTTCGGCATGACGCTTTCCAACGGCACGCTTTACGTCGCCAATACCGATGCGATCATGGCTTTCCCCTACAAGGACGGCGACACCAAGATATCGGCGATCGGCGAGAAAATCGTCGACCTGCCAGCCGGTCCGATCAACCATCACTGGACCAAGGATCTTGTCGCAAGCCCGGATGGCACGAAGCTCTACGTGACCGTCGGCTCCAACAGCAATGTCGGCGAGAACGGCATGAAGAACGAGGAAACCCGGGCGGCGGTGCTGGAAGTTGATATCGCGGGCAAGAAGACGCGGCTCTTCGCATCCGGGCTTCGCAATCCCAACGGCATTACCTGGAATCCGGAATCGAAGGCGCTTTGGGTCGCGGTCAACGAGCGCGACGAGATCGGCAGCGACCTCGTGCCGGATTACATGACCTCGGTGAAGGACGGTGGCTTCTATGGTTGGCCCTACAGCTATTTCGGCCAGCATGTCGATGAGCGCATCGAGCCGCAGAAGC
The DNA here is from genome assembly GCF_964254105.1 of Rhizobium sp. LjRoot254. Classification (NCBI taxonomy): domain Bacteria; kingdom Pseudomonadati; phylum Pseudomonadota; class Alphaproteobacteria; order Hyphomicrobiales; family Rhizobiaceae; genus Rhizobium; species Rhizobium sp. LjRoot254. The sequence goes on from NZ_CAXUSM020000001.1 coordinate 2,813,222, forward strand.
CCGATCTGGTCGCCAAGGCCATCGTGCCGGATTATGCGCTCGGGCCGCACACCGCCTCGCTCGGCCTGACGTTCAACACCGGCGATCTGTTTCCTCCCGAATACAAGAACGGCGCCTTCGTCGGCCAGCATGGTTCGTGGAACCGGGTGCCCCGCAGCGGCTACAAGGTGATTTTCGTGCCGTTCAAGGCAGGTAAGCCGGATGGCAGGCCAGTCGATATCCTGACCGGTTTCATCGGTCCGGACGACAAGGCGCGCGGCCGGCCGGTCGGCGTGGCGATCGACAAGGCGGGCGCGCTGCTCGTGGCGGACGATGTCGGCAACATCATATGGCGGGTCACGCCTGATCTGCCGAAGCAAGCCACGAACAACTGAGGAGCAAGGACATGACCAGTATCAACCAGGCCGATGGAACGGGCGCGATCGATGTCGGCGGCACCGTGTCGCCAGTCTCCTATCACGTCATTGCAAGGCCACTCGACGACGGTGCACGCACCAGTGTGCATATCGAAGTCAGCCTGCCGCGCGACTGGCTGATGGCGCGCGGTTTCAAGTCCGAAGCGGTGTTGATCCGCGAGGACGGCAGCCGGCAGTCCGTGCATGCCGAAGACCACCTTGACGCGACGGCGCCGCTCTCGGTGCTTCTGACGACATCGCCCGAGTCAGTCGCATCGGAGAGTGAGCTGGGTCAACGCTTCCCCGAACTCGTGCTCCACTAGATTTACATCGGCTGGGATGCGGCGCGCCGACCGTGTTCCAGCGCACCCGTGTGGTCGAAATGCCGGGGATAGAAGGCCATCAGCATGTTGAACATGGTCTGCAGCGACTCTTCGCGAGTGTAGGGTCCGGTCATCGTCATCAGATCGAACCACATGCCGTTCAGCGTCACGCGGATCGCGCGCGCCGCATGTACGGGCAGCGAAGGATAGCCGCCCTCCTCCGTCAATTCAGCACAGAGCTTTTCGATGGTATGAAGATATTCGAGGTCAAACGCGGCACAGTTCTCCTGGTAGATGGGCCGGCTCTGCGCTTCGGCCCAGAGCGCGGACCATGCGGCCATCCGCTCCGGTGCAGAGATCGTGTCATCGATATCGGCACGGATCAGCGCCTCCATCTGTGCGGCCGGCGTCTTCGGCGCCGCTTCGAGCGCCTGGACCCAATTGTCCCGGTACTCGCGCGCCATGTATTGTAGCGTTTCGGTGAGCAGCTTTTCTTTCGTCTGAAAGTGGAAGATGATCAGGCCGTGCGACAGGCCGGCGGTTGCGGCCACTTCCGTCAGCGTCGCGCGTGAAAAGCCGACCCGGGCAAGCGTTGCGATCGTCGCATCGATGAACTGCTGGCGACGGAATTCGCGGCTCGCCTTGCGCGGCGATTGCTCGATAACCGCAAGTTTGCTCTCTTCCATGCGCAGGCTCGCCCCATTGCATTCGCATTCGTTGAAATCAAATCCTGAACGAAAAAAACAAAAAAATCGACCCCATGTGGTGAAATTTATTGATTGACAGTTCAGTCAAAATGAAAAAAGCTAGGCGCCAACGATGATGCGACCCGCAAAAGCGGCCGATAGGGAACTGGCAATTGGGAGATGACCGGATCATGCTGGATGCATGTGGACCGACCGTGATCGCGGCCGCCGTCGTGCCGTTGCTGTTTTCGGGGCCCGTTCAGTGCCTCGAATTCCTGATGTCCTCTTCCTACGAACTTTGTTGAGAAAGAGGAGCGCGCAATGAACCAGATGCAGATCCCCCACCCGGCATCCCCGCTTCTTCCTCATTGCGAGCCTTCGCTCCCTGCCCTCGCCTATTATGATGCCGACTGGTTCGCCACCGAGCAGAGGACGATCTGGGCGCGAAGCTGGGTCTATGCCGGCCGCGTCAACGATCTGCCCGTAATGACCATGCGCCGCATCGAGATCGCTGGACAGAACCTGATCCTGGTGCGCGACCGCGAAGGCACGATCACCGCCTTTCACAATACCTGCCGGCATCGCGGTTCCGAACTCTGCGCCGAGCCGGAGCGCAAATTGAATTCCCGGCTGATCGCCTGTCCCTATCACCAGTGGAGCTACGGGCTCGACGGCAGGCTGGTGCGTACGCCCTTCGTGTCGATCACGCCGGATTTCGACAAGGGCGACTTCACCCTCTTCAAGGTGCATGTGAAACTGTGGAACGGCTTCATCTACCTCTGCCTGGCGGACGACCCGCCGGATTTCGCAGATGTGCCCGACCTCGGCGCGCACGCCCTCGACAACTGGCCGACGGAGAGCCTCGTCACCGGCCACACATTTACCAAGACGCTCGACTGCAACTGGAAGGTCTTCTGGGAAAACTACAATGAATGCCTGCATTGTCCGGGCATCCATCCCGAACTCTCGGCCGCCGTGCCGATCTACTCCAAGGGCTACATGGCCGCGAACGAAGCACCCGACTGGACGCCGGAGCAGGAAGCGGAACATGCGCTCCGCGAAGGCGCGATGACATGGTCGATGAATGGGCTGGCCTGCGGCCCGGAATTCGTCACGCTGACCCAGGCCGAGCGCGATGCCGGCCAGACCTTCGTGACCCTGGTGCCGACAATGTTCATCGTCGCCCATGTCGATTACATCAGAGCCGTGTCGCTCAAGCCGCTTGGCCCCGAGAGAACCGAACTCAAGGCCGAATGGCTGTTTCCCGCTGAAACCCTCGCCCAGCCCGATTTCGACCTCGGCAATGTGGTGGATTTCGCAACCCTGGTGATGAGCCAGGACGGCGCGGCTTGCGAGATGAACCAGCGCGGCCTCAAATCCTCGAAATTCACCGAAGGCGTGCTGATGCCGCAGGAATTCGATGTCTACCGGTTCCAGTCATGGATCCGCGATCGCATGGAACAGAACTAGCTCCAGAGGAAAGAGAAGAGGTCGAGACCATGACTGAAATTACCAGACGCACAGCACTCACCCTGATCGGCGCCACGGCCCTTTCGGCACCCTTTATCCGGCGCGCACGCGCCGAAGGCACGCTCAATGTCTATAACTGGGCGGACTATATCGGCGAGACGACGATCGAGGATTTCCAGAATGCCTCCGGCATTGCGGTGACCTATGACAACTATTCCTCGGCCGAGGAGATGCAGGCCAAGATGCTTGCGGGTTCAACCGGTTACGACGTCGTCTTCATGGCCGGCGTGAGCCTTCCGAACTTCATCAAGGCAAAAATCTACCACAAGCTGGACAAGACCAAGCTGCCGGGCTGGAGCAATCTCGATCCGGCGATCCTGAAGATCATGGAGACCTGGGACCCCGGCAACGAATATGCGGCGCCATATATGTGGGGCTCGGTGGGCCTGAGCTTCAACCTCGACATGGTCAAGGAGCGGCTCCCCAACGCCGACCTTCAATCGCTCGACATTCTGTTCAAGCCGGAGAATGCCGCGAAGCTCGCCGATTGCGGCATATCCGTGCTCGATAGCCCGACGGACATCATGTACATGGTGCTGAAGTATATCGGCAAGGACCCGAACACCGCGACCGAGGCCGACTACCGCGCCGCCGCGGAGGTCTTCAAGCCGATCCGCCAGTACATCAAGACCTTCGACAATTCGAACTATCTCAACGCCATTCCCAACAAGGAACTCTGCCTCATCAACAACTGGTCGGGCGACTATGCCACGGCCAAGACGCGCGCCAAGGAAGCCGGTGTCGAGATCAACCTCGCCTACTACGTGCCGAAGACGGGTTCGCCCGCCTGGGTCGACACGATGTGCATCCCGTCGGATTCGGCAAGCGTCGACAACGCCTATAAGTTCATCGAATACATGCTGCAGCCCGAAGTGGCCGCCAAGTGCTCGAACTTCACCAACTATGCCAACGCCAACGCCAAGGCCAAGCCCTTCCTCGATCCAGCGGTCGCCAACAACCCTGCGGTCTATCCGGATGCCGAGACGATGAACCGCCTGTTCGTCACCAAGGCCCAGACCGAAGAGCAGGAACGCGCGCTGACCCGCGTCTGGACGGATGTGAAGTCGGGCTGAGGCCCGCCTTTCATTTCACTGTCGGACGAATTCGCAATCGAGGTCATCATGATTCAAAGCAACGAGCAGGCCAATTCAAAGGCCTTCGTGAAAATCGAAAATGTCACGAAAACCTTTGCGGGCCTGCCCGCTGTCAAGAATGTGTCGATCGACATCGCCAAGGGCGAGCTCTTCGCCCTTCTCGGCGGCTCCGGTTGCGGCAAAACCACGCTTCTGAGGATGCTGGCCGGCTTCGAAACGCCGACATCGGGCCGGATCTTCATCGACGGCAAGGACATGACCGGCGTGCCGGCCTATGAGCGGCCGGTCAACATGATGTTCCAGTCCTACGCGCTGTTCCCGCACATGACAGTCGAGAAGAATGTGGGATACGGCCTCAAGCACGACAGGATGAGCGAAGCGGCACGCAAGGATCGCGTCAGGCAGATGCTTGATCTCGTGCAGCTTTCCGAACTCGGCCATCGCAAACCGCACCAGCTCTCCGGCGGCCAGCGCCAGCGCGTGGCGCTCGCCCGCTCGCTCGCCAAGCATCCGAAGGTGCTGCTGCTCGACGAGCCGCTCGGCGCGCTCGACAAGAAGCTGCGCGAGCATACCCAGTTCGAGATTGCCAATATCCAGGACAAGACAGGCATCACCTTCGTCGTTGTGACCCACGACCAGGAAGAGGCGATGACGCTCGCCACCCGCATCGCCGTCATGGACAAGGGGGAAGTGCGCCAGATCGGTTCGGCGACCGAAGTCTACGAATATCCCAACTGCGCCTTCGTCGCGGGCTTCATCGGCTCGATCAATATGTTCGACGGCGAGGTGCTAGCGATGAACGGCACGGCATCGGTGGTGGTGCCGAAGCTTGGCGCGACGGTGACCGCGCCGCAAAGTTCGACGATCCGCCAGGGCGAGAAGATCAAGGTCGCCGTGCGGCCGGAAAAGATCCACATCACCCGAGACCAGCCTATTGCGGGGGCCAACGCGGTGCAGGGCACGGTGCAGGATCTCGGCTATTTCGGCAAGGATTCGCTTTACCGCATCAAGCTCGACAGCGGCACGGTGATCGCCGTCAACAATGTGAATTCCCGGCGCGCCGCCGAGAGCGAGCGCGTGGCGCAGTGGGAAGACCGGGTCTGGCTGTCCTTCGAGCCCTCGTCCGTGATTTTGTTGAGGGATTGAGGGTGATGCTTGTGCTTCGTGATACCCCCCTCTGCCCTGCCGGGCATCTCCCCCTCAAGGGCAGGGCAATCGCATATGGAACGCCATCGGTTGCCGCAAGTGCCCTCTTCTCCCCTTGGGGAGAAGTGCCGAGCGCATGCGAGGCGATGAGGGGTTCCCAAACGCGTCCATGGCGCTTCGCGCAACCCCTCATCCGACCCTTCGGGCCACCTTCTCCCCAAGGGGAGAAGAGGAGAGCTAACTCGAGGGCCGCAGTATGAACGAACCCGCCCACGCCTCCGCCCTCTCCCGCTGGTTCAACGGCAATGGCTGGCGCCAGGTCATCATCGCCACGCCCTATGTCTGGCTCACCATCTTCTTCTTCATTCCGTTCCTGATCATCGTGTGGATCAGCCTCGGCAAGACGGCACCGATTTCTCCGCCCTTCGCATTCAAGCCGGAATTTCCCTGGATCTATCTCGAAGGCTACGGGCGCCTGTTCACCGACACGCTCTATATCAGGGCCTATTTCGTCTCGGTCTACAATGCCGCGATTGCCACCGCTCTTTGCCTGCTCATCGGCTATCCGATGGCGCTGGGCCTGACCCGCGTCAGCCGCAGCTGGCGCAGCTTCCTGCTGATCCTCGTCATCCTGCCGTTCTGGACCTCGTTCCTGCTGCGCGTCTACGCCTGGATGGGCCTGATGGGCTCCAACAGCTGGTTCAACAAGGGCCTGACCTCGATCTGGAACACGCTTGTCCCGCAGAGCTGGGAATTGACCTCCATTCCCATGATGAACTCGAATTTCGCGGTCATCCTGGTCATGGTCTATACCTACCTGCCGTTCATGATCCTGCCGCTCTACGCCAATCTCGAAAAGCTCGACAACACGCTGAACGAGGCGGCGATGGACCTCGGCTCGCGGCCGAGCCAGGTGTTCCGCGATGTGACGCTGCCGCTCTCGATCCCCGGCATCATCGCCGGTGGACTGCTGGTGTTCATTCCAGCCTCCGGCGAGCTGGTGATCCCGAGCCTCGTCGGCAACGCCTATGACCCGATGATCGGGCGGGTGATTTCGGACGAATTCTCCTCGGCGCGCGACTGGCCGATGGCCGCCGCGGTCGCCGTGGCGCTGTTGCTCCTACTCGTTATCCCGATGATGGCTTACAGCCATTTCGATGCCAAGGCCCAAGCCGGACGGGAGAACGGCTGATGAACCAGAAGCACTATTTCCTGAAGACCTGCCTCTTCATCGGCTTCGCCTTCTTCTATATCCCGATCCTGTCGATGATCTTCTTCTCGTTCAACAGGTCGCGGCTTGCCACCGTCTGGGGCGGGTTCTCGACCGAGTGGTACTGGAAGCTGTTCGCCAACAAGCAGGTCATGAATGCGGCCCTGCTGTCGCTCGAGATCGCTCTGGTCAGCGCCACGATCGCCACGATACTGGGTACGATGGCCGGCATTGCACTGGCCCGCTTCAAGCGCTTTCGCGGCCGCACGATCTTCTCCGGCTTCGTCACCGCGCCGCTGATCATGCCGGAGGTCATCACCGGCATTTCCATGCTGATGCTGTTCATCCTGATGGGCCAATATATCGGCTGGCCGAGCAAGCGCGGCTTCACGACGGTCACCATCGCCCACATCACCTTCTCGCTGACTTTCGTGACGACGATCGTGCAGTCGCGCCTCACCTCGATGGATATTTCGATCGAGGAGGCCGCGATGGATCTCGGCTCGAAGCCCTGGCAGGTGCTGAAGGACGTGACGCTGCCGATCATCATGCCGGCGATCATGTCGGGCTGGCTGCTCGCCTTCACCATCTCGCTCGACGACGTCGTGATCACCAACTTCACCACCGGCCCGGGCGCGACCACGCTCCCGATCCTGATCTGGTCGAAAGTCAAGCTCGGCGTGACTCCCGATATCAACGCGCTCGCCTCGATCGTCATCATCATCGTCGGCATCTGCGTCGGCATTGCCGGCATCATCATGATGCGGGCGGAGCGGCGGCGCGACCGCGACATCCATATGGCGACCGCAGCGAATGAGTGAATTCATGAACAGGGAAATTGCGATCCGCAATCTGATCGACGAGATCGAGACCTATCTCGGGCGTTTCGATGGTCCAGGGATAGCCGACGTCCGCGCCGGGATAGCCAGATGGAAGGGCGGACCGATCCGAGAGGTGACGCCGAAGCGGATAAAGCAGGTTGCGCATGTTGATGCCGCGCTCGACTGGATGGACGCCCACGGCGACCGTTCCCTCGCCTCGGCCATCCGCGCCGCCATGCCCTATCTCGAATGGATGGCATACGATCCCTATCCGCGCGAACTGATCGGCGATGTCTATGCCGAGAACCACACCATGGCCTCGCTGATCGGCGAAGGCGGGCAGATCGGCGCCACGAATTTCGATCTCGGCTTGTTCGGCTTCGGACCGAACATCCTCTATCGCGACCATCGGCATGCCGCGCCCGAACTGTATGTGCCGCTGACCGCGCCACATGGTTGGCGCTTCAAGTCCGGTGAGCCGCTCAATTGGCATTCCTCGCACCAACCGCAATGGAACGAGCCATGGGCGCAGCACGCCTTCAAGGCGGGTCCAAATCCCTATTTCTGCGTCTTCGGCTGGACGAAAGACATCAACGTCCCGGCCGAGATGGTGCCGTGCGACGACTGGCCCGCGCTCGAAGCCGACAATCCCCACGCCTGAAATCCTGAAAGCAGCATCATGCCCTCCCCCGATCTGATCATCATCAACGGCAATATCGTGACCATGGACCCGCTGACGCCGAAGGCGGAAGCACTGGCAGCGACTGGTGGGCGCGTTATCGCGCTCGGTACGACGGCCGAGATCAAGGCGCTGGCAACGAGTGCCACCCGCGTGATCGATGCCGGTGGGCGCCTCGTCCTACCGGGTTTCCAGGACACGCATATCCATTTGCAGGATTCCGGACAGGGCTATGGACAGAATGCCGCGCTGGATGAAGCGCGGACGATCGACGAACTGGTGGCGATCATGCGCGCCTTCGCCGCCTCGCATGACCGGCCATGGGTCGATGGCGTCGGCTGGTATACCGGCATTTTCACCGACCACAACCTGACCCGCGAGGTACTGGACCGCGCCGTGCCGGATCGTCCAAGCTTCATCCTCGCCTCGGACGGCCACAATGCCTGCATGAATTCGCTCGCCTGCGAATTTGTCGGGCTGGTCAAGGGCCTCGCCGATCCGCCGAACGGGCATTTCGTGCTGGACGAAAACGGCGTGCCGACCGGCATGTTGCACGAGGATGCGATCAAATGGGCCGACGCCCGCATGCCGCAACCTGATGACGAGGACTTCGCCTTCGGCGTCAAATATGCCGCCGCGCTCGCGAACCGCCATGGCATAACCGGCGTGCTCGACGCTTCGGTCGCCGACCGGCATGTGCGGGTCTATGACGGGCTGGAGAAAGCCGGCGCGCTCACCGTTCGCGTCCGCGCCACAGCCCGTGTCGAGCCACATGAAGCGACCGCCGATGCGCTGGCCCGCATCTCGGCCTATCGCGCCGCGCACCAGTCCGAGATGTTCACCGTGCATTCGGCGAAATTCTTCCTCGACGGCGTGCTGGAAAATCGCACCGGCGCCATGCTCGAGGACTACTCGGACAGCCTCGGCGGCAACGCACCGCTGATGTTCGATTACGACCAGATACTCGAACTCTTCACCGCCTTCGACGCCGCGCGCTTCCAACTGCATGTCCATACGATCGGCGACTATGCTGTACGTGCCGCCCTCGATGGCATGGAGGCGGCACGCAAGGCCAACGGCCGCTGGCCGAGCCTGCACCAGATCGCCCATGTGCAATGCATCGATCCCTCGGACATTCCCCGCTTCCACGAACTCGGCGCGATGATGAACATCCAGCCCCTTTGGGCGCGGCACGAGCCCTCGGTCACCGATGTCGCGCTGCCGATGGTCGGGAACGCGCGCGGCAAATGGATGTACGCCTTCCGCTCGCTGATCGATGCCGGCGCGCCCTATGCGCTGTCGTCGGATTGGGGCGTCTCGACGCTCAATCCGTTCGAGATCATGGAAACCGCGATCACCCGGCAGCCGCCCGGCCGACCGAAGACCCATCCGATCTTCCTGCCGGAGCAACGGATGACACGCGAGGAATGCGTCAAGGGCTACACGATCCACGCGGCGGAGGCCGCCTGGCGTTCGGCCGATACCGGTTCGCTGACGCCGGGCAAATATGCCGACATCATCATTCTCGACCGCGATATCTTCACCTGCGATGTCTACGATATCGGGGACACCGAGGTGATGCTGACGCTGCTGGGTGGTAGGGAAGTTCACCGGGACAAAGGTTTCGGCGGCTAGTGAACTCGCGCCGCCGTTAGTGCTCCACCGTAAACAGTTCCATCGGCTCGCTCACGCCGCGCAGCGAAAACTGGCCGAGCGATGCCAGCTTTTCGCGGGCGGCGGGGTCGCAGGCGTCGACGAAATCGGCTGACACGAGCGCGTCGTTATCGGTGGTCTTGCAGATGGTGCAGATGCGGCTGACCTCGTTGACGGCGGGGCCGACGACGGTGAAATCGAGCCGGTTGCGGCTACCGACATTGCCATAGAACATCTGCCCCTTGTGCAGCCCGACATAGACGCCAGTGCAGGGCTCGCCTCGCGCGGCGCGCCGCTGGTTGAGATATTCGAAGTCGCGGCGCAATTCGCGTTCGGTTTTCAGTGCGCGTGATGCGGCAGCAGTAGCGTCGGGTCCCTTGAATGTCGCCAGCACGCCATCGCCGATCAGTTTAAGCACATTGCCGCCGTTGCGATGCAGCGCGCTGATGACGACCGAGGCATAATCGTTGAGCAGCGGGAGGATCTGTTCAGGGCGCGCAGCGTCGGTGATTGCGGTAAAGTTCTTGAGGTCGGACAGCCAGATCACCGCATCGATCATCTCGGCCTGGCCGCGTGCAACCTGCCCGTCGATGACGCGGGTCGCCGCATCCTGGCCGAGATAGACGCGCGCCAGCGTCTTGACGATTCGGATGCTGCCGACGCTCTTGAGCGCCAGCGCAAGCGTCGGCAGAAACCGCCGCAGCACATGGAGGTGATCCTCGCTGAAGCCTTCAGGCTCCCGCGTCGCCCATATGATGTAGACGGAGTCCATTGCCCCGATGCTGCCCTTCTTCGTAAACCGCTCGATGCGGGCGACGACGTCGGTATAGCCCTCTTCGCTGAGTTGCGGCAGCCGGTAGAAATCGAGCGGTGCGCCCTTCCAGATCTCGCGGCGCACTTCCGTCTCGCCCGATGTCATCAGGTAATTGAAGACCGAGTTTTCCCAGTTCGCACGGGTCTGGCCGGCTTCAGTGGACGCATAGGTTCGGAGCGGCCGGACCTTGGTGTCTTCCGACTTCCACTCAAAGGCATGGCCCTCGAATTCCGGGTGCAGCGTGTCCATCAACCCGACGGCATAAGCGACCGGGATGCCGATATTGTTGCATCGCTCGCAGAAGCTCCAGAATATCTCGTTCGGCTCTTCGCCCCGCAGACCGGCGCCAGCCAGCCAGTGCAGAATCTCGATCTCGCCTTCTTGCATGGGTTCCACCTCGGGCATTACCGGCCCATGGGTAAAGGCGATGGATGCAATTCGCAAGAGTGCTTACATGACGGAAAGGATATCTTCCTCCCCGAATCCTTCGCCTTGACGCCGAGCGGAGTGAGCGTGTCACCCTCGCCGAAGTCCAGGACGAGGTTCTCTCCCTTCTGGATTTCGGTAAACTCCACGTTCAGAGGCAGGTCTAGATAGTCCTGCTTGGAACACCATCAAATCAAATGGCGAGAAACGTCATTGCAAAGCCGCACTCATAGTATGAAATCGGAAATATCGACATCTGATAGCTTCACATTCAGAAGCGTCACCATGTTACCCTCACCAAAATCTATCACGGTATTAATGCCCGATTTCCGGATTTCAAATTCCAACATGGTTTTGATGAAGTCTTGATTCCCTGTGCCGCCATTTGCGTCAAAATCAGTAATCACGTCCCTTCCGTCATTGTGAAGAAAACGGAATACATCCGAACCCTCACCGCCCGTCATGCGGTCGCGACCGGCATAGCCAAGGAATTCGTCCTCCCCATCCAAGCCAACAAGACGATCATTGCCCAATCCCGAATACAGGAAATCGTTATCGTTCGAACCCTTGGCGAGATCATCGCCCTTGGTTGCCGCTTCAAGCAAAGCGTTAAATGAAAGCGGGGCTGCATCGTCAAATTGTTTGGCATTTATATTCAGACCGGAAATGGTTGCGTATCCAGCGCCACTGACGTTGGAAAAAACAATCCTTTCGATCACGCCACCGACAATATTATTGCTGCTGTAGGTAAAATTTTCACCAAATAGAATTATTTGGTCCGCTCCACCGCTGGTCTCAATGAATCTTGCTGATCGTCCCGAGTGATCATCAATAGTAAGCGGCTGACCGGCCGAATAAAAGGCGTTGAAATAGTCGGTGTTCGGCGCGGAAAATTTGAACTGAATCCTTGCCATTGCAGTTCTCCAATCTATCCATTGGAATGTGGCATAAAATTGGAAGAATGCAAATTGCAAACGCTAATGACGTACGGGCGTACTATTCCAATGCCTAAGAGATGAAGGCGTATTATTGAAATACCCTATCACGGGAGGCAACACGGAGAAGACCCCGATACACTGATCAGTCTTTTCAGGCGGGAAGCATCGCCCGCGCGCACTTTTCACCAATCATCATCGACGGTGCATTGGTGTTGCCGCCAATCAACGTCGGCATGACGGAGGCATCGGCGACGCGGAGATTTTCCGTGCCCCGCACCTTGAGCGATGTGGGATCGACGACCGCCATGTCATCGGTCCCCATCTTCACCGTGCCGACGGGATGGTAGACGGTGAGCGCTTCGGCGCGGAGATAGGCGAGGATTTCGTCATCGGTCTGGACGCCGGGACCGGGCAGGATTTCATTGCCCTCGAGCGGCGCGAAGGCGGGTGCCGCGAAAATCGAGCGGGCGATCTTGATGCCCTCCACCAGCGTCCGCCAGTCTTCCTCTGATGTAAAGAACCGGTGATCAATCAGGACGTTCTTGCGTGTGCCGTCATCGGCCAAGGTGATCTCGCCGATGCTTTTCGGCCGGAGCACGCAGGTGTGGACTGCGAAGCCGTGGCCGTATTCGACCAGCCTGCCGCGATGGCTGCGATAGCCGGGGACGAAATGAAACTGGATATCAGGCACGCCATTGGAATATTTCGTGCGGGCAAAGCCGCCGGCCTCGACATAGTTGGTGGTCAGCATGCCCATGCGCTTGCCGAAATAGCGGAAGGGGCTCGCGAGGATCGCGGCCGCATTGGGAAAGCTCAAGCCAAGCGTATCCCGGCTTTTCGAGCGGACGGTGATCATGCCGTCGATATGATCGCGCAGGTTCTGGCCGACGCCCGCAAGATCGACGCGGGAATGGACGCCGAGCTTCTGGAGCGATGCGGCCGGGCCGATGCCGGATGCCAGCAGGATACGTGGGCTACCGATGGCGCCAGCGCTCAGCACCACCTCGCCACGGCAGGCGATCGTCGCGGGCACGCCGTCCCTCATGATGTGCACGCCGGTGACGCGGCGCTTGTCGATCGCCAGATCCAGCACTTCGGCACCGGTGAGTACGGTCAGGTTCGAACGGTTGCGGATTGGCTTGACAAAGGCGGTGTAGGCGGAGAAGCGCTGGCCGCGATCCTGCGTGACGTTGTAGATGCCGAGGCCGAGCTGGCTCTCGGCGTTGAAATCCGTGTTCTCCGACAGGCCGATCTGCCTGCCCGCCTCGACCCAGGTTTTCGAGAGGGGGTTTGGATCACGAGGCTTGTCGACGAGCAATTCGCCCGAGAAGCCGTGGTAATCGGCATCCTGATTGAGCAGGTTCTTTTCGAGGGATTTGAACACCGGCAGCACGTCGGCATAGGACCAGCCGGAGCAACCGAGGCTCGCCCATTCGTCGTAGTCCTCTTTGGCTCCCCGGATATAGATCATCGAATTGATCGAGGACGAGCCGCCCAGCGCCTTGCCGCGATTGACCGGCAGGCGGCGGTTGTTCATCTCGGGTTGCGGCGTACCGTAATAGCCGTAGTCGAAACGCTTGTTGCCGTAGAGCGCTAGAATGCCGGCGGGTACCTTGACCCTTATGTCGTTGTCGCTGCCGCCGCCTTCGATCAGACAGACCCGATGCGCCGGGTTGGCGGAGAGCCGGTTGGCGAGCACGCAGCCGGCCGAGCCCGCGCCGATCACGATATAGTCGAACACGGCGTCTTCCATGGCGTGGCTCAATGCTCCTCGTCTTCGTCGTGGCGGAGCAGTTCCAGTATCTCGCGCTTGCGGGCGATGAAATCCGGTTCGAGCGCGATATCGATCGAGCGCGGACGCGGGAAATCGACCACGATCTCCTTCTTGATCACGCCCGGCCGGCCGGACATGACCAGCACGCGGTCGGCGAGCAGGATCGCCTCGTCGATATCGTGGGTGACGAAGAGCACGGTCTTCTTGCTGTGTTCCCACACACGTAACAGCAACTTCTGCATCGTGTGCCGGGTCTGGCTATCGAGCGCTCCGAAGGGCTCGTCCATCAGCAGTACTTCGGGATCGTTGGCCATGGCGCGCGCGATCGCCACGCGCTGTTTCATACCGCCCGAAAGCTGCGACGGATAATGACCGGCGAACTTGGTCAGGCCGATCTCGCCGAGATAGTAATCGACGATCTCCTTGCGCTGGGCGGCAGGGATGCCTTTGCGTTTGGGGCCATACTCGACATTCTGCGCCACCGTCAGCCAGGGAAACAGCGTATAGGCCTGGAACACCATGCCGCGATCGGGACCCGGCTCCACAATCGTGCGATTGCCGACCCGGATATCGCCGGCCGAGCGATCCTCAAGGCCCGCGATCAAGTAGAGCAGGCTCGACTTACCGCAGCCGGACGGGCCGACGATCACGCAGAACTCGTTTTTCGCGACATGCAAGGAAATGTCCGACAGCGCCAGGACCGAGCCATCGCCCTCGCCGTAGCGGAGCGTCACCTGGTCGACGGATATATCGGCACTTCTCTGGTCGGTTGCGGCCATCAGCATTATCAAACCTTCATTATCTAGACGGCCCAGGGGGCAACGAAACGGCGCGTCAGTCGGAAAATCTGATCGGTCAGGAGACCCAATATGCCGATCAGGGCGATTGCCATGAAGATCACATCGACCTGGAAGCCACGCATGGCCTTGAGCGAGATATAGCCAAGCCCGCTGCGCGCGGCGACGAGTTCGGCGACGACGAGATAGGTCCACGCCCAGCCCATGGTGACGCGCAGGATATCGAGCACCTGCGGCAGCGTGGCGGGCATGACGATGTGGAAGACGGTTTCCGTCCGGCTGGTGCCGAGCGTGTAGGCGGCATTGACGAGATCGCGCGGCACCGAGCGCGCCGCATCCGCCATCATCACCAGTTGCTGGAAGAAAATGCCGAAGATGATGATCGCCACGCGCTGTTCGATGCCGATGCCGATCCAGAGAATGGAGAGCGGCACAAGCGACGTGACTGGCAGGTAACGGATGAAATTGACCAGCGGATCGAGGAAGCTCTGGACGATCTTGTAGGTGCCCATGACCAGGCCGAGCGGCACCGCCACGATGCTGGATATGACGAAGCCGATCAGGACCACCTGGACACTGGAGAAGACATGCTCCCAAAGCGAGCCGTCCATGGCCATGCTGATCGTGGTTTCGACCACCTTGTCGGGCTTCGGCAGGAACATCTCGCGGACGAAACCCGAATAGGTGACCGCGAACCACAGGCCGATCACCAAGACCCAGATCAGGATCGACAGCAGGATCGCGACCCATTTGGGAATGGCACGAAAGGGGGTGCTGATATCCTTCAGCAGCGATTGTCTCATCACGTCAACGGTCCTCGTTCCCGGCCATTTCTGAAGTCCGGGACGTCAAGAAGGGAGGCCGGACGCGGGCGGCATGGATCCGCGTCCGATATTTGGGAAGAATGCGCTGGTCTTACTTGGCGCCAAGAAAGGTCGTGTCGACCAGGTCGTCATACTTGACGTCCATCTTCAGCTTCTTGAAGGAGCCCCAGATCTCACCGCCGAGCGTCACCAGCTTGCCGGATTCGCCGTCCTTGCCATCCTTGAAGAATTCGGCATTGCGCTCGACGCCATAGAAGTTCACGCCCGCCGCGGAAGATGTGAAATCCTCGGGCTTGGAGAGCCAGCCGCCGACGCCCTTGGCCATGATCTCGTAGGCTTCCTTCTGATTCGTCTTGATGAACTCGTTGGCCTTGTAGAGGCCCTTGACGAGCGCTTCCACGTCCTTGGGATTCTTCTCGATATAGGCGCAGTTGAGCGCCACGACATCGACGATCGCGCCCGGCGTCTTGGACGAGTCGATCAGGACCTGGCCCTTCTTGGCGTTCTTGGCGAGCGTCAAATGCGGCTCCCAGGTTACCGCGACAGGAATGCGGTCAGCCATGAAAGCGGCGGCGGCATCGTCGGCGGTCATGTTGGTGATCTTGAAATCGGATTCCGTCAGGCCTTCCTGCTTGAGCAGGATGTTGAACCAGAACTGCGAGACCGAACCTTCGTTCATCCCGACTTCCTTGCCCTTGAGGTCGACAAGCGATTTCACGCCTTCGGGTGCGAGAATGCCGTCACCGCCATGGCTGTCATCGAGCGCATAGACCGCCTTGAAGCAGAATTCCGGCGAGCGGTATTTCATGATCTCGTCGATGGTCGACGCATTGCCGTCAAGCTCGCCGGCAGCAACCGCCGCCATGTAGATCGAGGCTTCCTCGATGATCTGCAGATCGATCTCGAGGCCATTTTCCTTGAAGAAGCCCTTATCACGGGCGAGGAAGAGCGGGCCATAGCCGACCCAGGTGGTCATGCCGAGCTTCATAGTGCCGGCATCGGCTGCGGTGGCGGCAACGAGTGCCACGCCGCCGGCAATGGAGGCTTTGAGCCAGCGCGAAAGTGTCTTTGTCATAGCGTTCCCTGTCTCTGGTTGAGTGGCGTTATATGCCTGCGCTTTCCGCGCCTTTTCCCGTCTTTTCGATCATGAGCCCAGCCCGCGAACAATTCAAGCGTGACGTGCCGGCTCTTGATTGCAGCAGCAAAGCATCAAACCCGCATCGGAAAAATAAGCATTTTCGGCGCATCTGCTTAGGCATTGCCTAATCAGACCAAGCCTTAGCTTCAGCGCTTCTTCTGACCCATGGCGGGTGCCACCATGCCGGGAATATAGGCGTCCGAAATGAAGGATTTCGCGTGCGTGGCGAAGGCTGCGAGCAGCCGCGACTTCTTGAGTTGCTTGAGCGTGGCAAAGCCGATCGTCATCGGCCGGTTTTCGCCGGACAACCTCACCCGCACCACCTTGCGGCCGTCGAGCGCAGTATCGGAACGCGGCGTGACATTGGCCAGCGAATAGCCATAGCCATTGGCGACCATCGTGCGGATGATGTCTGGCTGGCTGAAGCGGAAGGCGATGTTCGGCGACAGCCCCTCTTTCATGAAGAGCGCCGTGAAATACTCCGCCGACAGCGGCAGGTCGAGTAGGATCAGCGGTAATTCAGCGAGTTCGGACAACGTCACCGCCGAGTGACGCGCCAGCGGATGGCTCTCGCCGACGATCGCATGGACCGGCAGGTCGACCAGCGGCGTGAATTCGATATCCGCAGGGATTTGCAGGTCGTAGGTGATGGCAACATCGATCATCGCCCGATGCAGGCCGTTGAGCAGCATCTCCTGGTGATCGGCATGCGGCCGGATCGAGGCCCGGGGGAAGGCCGACATGAAGGAGATGGAGAGCTCGGGCAGCACCATCGGCGCCAGCGTGGTGAGGCAGCCGACATTCAATTGGCCGCGCACCTCCTCGCTCGCCTCGGACGCCGCCGCATAGAGCGACTCCGCCTGCTCCACCAGCCGCTTGGCCTCCATGAGCATGATCCGGCCGGCGGGCGTCAGCGACAGGCCCTGGGCGTGGTGGCGGATGAAGAGCTGGGTGTCGAGCTCCTGCTCGAGCTGCGATATGGCGGTGGAGATCGACGGCTGGGAGATGTTGATGCGCTCTGAGGCATGGGTGATCGAACCCGTCTCCCCGGCGGCAATGAAATATTCGAGCTGTCGGAGTGTGAAGCGCATCGAGCGGGCCATTATCGGTTCATCACCAGTTTCAGCGTTTGCGTCGGTTTGTCAAATGCATAGCGTTTCAAAAGTGCTCGGTGCGGGGGTGCAATTGCAGGCTGTATGGTGCAGAATGGTGCCATAGAGAGGAGATTCGTTTGCGGCAAATGGTCATTATCCTCATCGCGGCCGGGCTCATCGCGTATGACCTGTTCCTGCTCAATGGCTACTACATCAGGCTCATCATCGCCGAGGCGTCCTCGATCTGGAACATGATCGAAGGCTTCTTCCGCGGGCTGTTCTGACGCCAAAGATTAAGCCCTCCGGCCTGTCGGAAGAGGTTCGGTGGAATCTTCCCTATCTAATTCTCATTCATCCCCCGGCACGCCGTAACTGGGCGAGCCCGACGGATTGAGCGCACGCATGACATAGTCGTTGAGCTGCGGCTTGTAGATGCCCCAGAGCGTTTCGAGTTCGCCGATCGGGTCGTCCTCGGCCCAATCGACGCGCAGATCAGCCACCGGCCATGAGACTTGGTGGACGATCAGCATGCCGGCCGACTGCACCGGCCCGGCTTCACCACCGGCGGACAATGCCGCGCGCATCGCGGTCAGCAGCCGGTCGCCGAGATGGCCCGTGGACGCCTCGAAAGCCGCGACCATGCTTTTGGGCACGTCGGGACTGGCCAGCAGGTTGCCGCCCGCTGCGCAATCCTTGCCCTGCGCGAGATTGTTGACGCCGAGCGTGTGCTCGCCGGAATGCTGGGCAGTGTTGCCATTCTTGTCGAGCAGCATGATCTGCCGCCAGGGCGCGTTCGAATAACCATCGAACAGTTTGTCGAGCGCCGCATCGGACGAGAGACCGCTTGCCATCAGATCGAGGCCCTTCGGCCCGAGGGAGGGATCGGTGATATTCTGTGTTGCCACCACGCCGACGCCAGCGCGGGCATGGGCGCAGCGTGCGGCAACAGCAGGCGAGGACGAGGAGATGGCGATGCCCATCATGCCGGTCCCGGCGCAGCGGGCGATGATCGAGAAGGTCATGTGCGGGCCTCACGCATCCGGAATCACCGCCGTCACGTCGACCTCGACCAGCCATTCCGGCCGGGCGAGCGCCGAGATCACCACGCCGGTGGAGACTGGAAACACGCCCTTCAGCCACTTGCCGATCACACGATAGACCGCCTCGCGGTAGCGCGGATCGACGAGATAGATGGTGATCTTGCAGATATGGGAGAGTTCCGAGCCGGCCTCGTCGAGCAGCATCTTGATATTCGCCATGGCCTGCTCCGTCTGGGCGACGACATCGCCGATGCCGACATTTTCCGCTGTGTCGAGGTTCTGGCCGATCTGGCCGCGCACGAACACCATCGTCCCTTTGGCAACCACCACCTGGCAGAGGTCGTTGTCGAGTTTCTGTTCCGGGTAGGTGTCTTTCGTGTTGAACATCCGGATGCGCTTGTGGGTGGGCATAACGATTCCATTCCTGGCGTTGAACATGGTTCGACATGGTCATTGGAGCCATATCCGATCCAATAAGGAAAGAAGACTTTCCGTGGATTTTGCATCGGAAATTCCGAACCAATCAATCGGACTGGTTAGGCCGAACACTACATCAAGATATCCAAAGCAAGAGCGATATAAATCATTATTTCCCGAACCAAGGGCTTCGACTAGACATTTTCCTGCACCTGCAATTCCGGGCGCAAAGTTTGAGTTCGAGCAGGGAGCCGGCCTATGACGGTTGAAAAAGTCGACACGCTCATCGTCGGTGGCGGCCAGGCGGGGCTCGCGGCGAGCGAGCACCTGTCAAATAACAAAGTGCCCCATCTGCTTGTCGAGCGGAGCCGGATTGCCGAGCGCTGGCGTAGCGAACGCTGGGATTCGCTCGTTGCCAATGGTCCCGCCTGGCACGACCGCTTTCCCACCATGGAATTTGCCAACCTGGATCCCGACAGTTTCGCCCCGCGCGACAGGATCGTCGGCTATTTCGAGGCCTTTGCCGAGCAGATCGCAGCACCGATCCGTTGCGGCGTCGAGGTCACGTCGCTCGCCCGGATGGAGGATGGCTCGGGCTTTCGCGCAGAGACCTCGCAAGGCGTGATCGAAGCGAAAAACGTGATTGCCGCGACGGGACCGTTCCAGAAGCCCATCATTCCCGTCCTCGTGCCGTCCGAGACCGCGATCCTGCAGATCCATTCCGTCGCCTATCGCAATCCCGGCCAATTGCCTGATGGAGCCGTTATGGTGATCGGCGCCGGCTCATCCGGCACCCAGATCGCCGACGAACTGGCGCGTGCGGGACGGACGGTCTATCTCTCCGTCGGCCCGCACAACCGGCCGCCACGAGCCTATCGCGGTCGCGATTTCGTCTGGTGGCTGGGTGCGCTCGGGCATTGGGATGTCAAGACTTACGACCCTGCCCTGGAACATGTGACGATTGCGGTCAGCGGCGCGCGCGGCGGCCATACCGTGGATTTCCGCAAACTTGCCGCCGGCGGTATCACGCTGGTCGGACGCGCGGAGGCTTATCAGGATGGCGTGATGCGTTTTGCGCCGGATCTGGCGAAAAACATTGCGGCTGGCGACGCGGACTACCTCTCCGTGCTTGATGCCGCCGATGCGTATGCCGTTCGCGAGGGGCTGGATTTTCCTGAAGAGCCGGATGCCCGCGTCATCGGGCCGGCCCCCGAATGCGCAATCAATCCAGTGCTCGAACTCGATCTCGCCAAGGCCGGCGTGACATCGATCATCTGGGCAACCGGCTATGCGCTCGATTTCAGCTGGCTGAAAGTGGGTGATTTCGATGCGAAGGGCCGCCCCGTTCACAAGGATGGTGTCTCCCCCATCCCCGGCCTCTACTTCGTCGGCCTGTCATGGCTGTCGCGCCGGGCCTCGGCCTTCATCTGGGGCGCATGGGGCGATGCCAAGAACATCGCCGAACACATCGCCGCGCGGAGCCGTTAATCTGCCCTGAGCGTATCGGTCACGCGCAGCAACATGCTGCGGCATTCCTCCATCTGCTGGACGCTGACGAATTCATCCGGCTTGTGGCCCTGGTCCATGCTGCCCGGGCCGCAGACGATCGCGGTGGTGCCGAGCACTTCCTGGAACAGCCCGCCCTCGGTGCCGAAGGCAACCTTGATGCGGTTGGACTGGCCGGACAAGGTGATCGCCCGCTCCGCCACAGCGCCCGCCTCGTCGGTGCCGAGACCGGGATATTCGTTGAAGATCTCGAGTCTGATCTCGGCTTCGGGGAACCGGCTTTTCGATTTTGAAACAATGACTTCCGCGCGATCGAAGAACTGATCCATGATCGACTTCGGATCATCGCCCGCGATGTTGCGGATCTCGAACAGCATCTCGCAATTGTCGGGCACAATGTTGAGCGCCGTGCCGCCCTTGATGACGCCGGCATGAAGCGTCGTATAGGGGACGTCGTAGTCATCGTCGCGGCGCCCGGTGCGCTCGATCTCGGCCTGCATCTCGCGAATGCCGGTCAGCAAGTCGGATGCAAGATGGATTGCGTTGAGGCCGGTCGGTGCCAGCGCCGAATGTGCGGCGTGGCCCTTGCAGGTGGCGCGGATGCCCGTCTTGCCCTTGTGGCCGGTGGCGACCTGCATCGAGGTTGGCTCACCGATCAACACCCATTCGGGCCGTATGCCGGCGGCCGCGAGCTCGGCCAACATCGGGCGCACGCCGACGCAGCCGATCTCCTCGTCATAGGAGAAGGCGACGTGCAGCGGGCGCGCCAAATCCTCATCCTTGGCGGCCACCAGCGCTTCGATCGCGCAGGCGACGAAGCCTTTCATATCGGCCGCGCCACGCGCAAACAGCCGGTCCTCGCGCCGTGTCAGGCGGAAGGGATCGCTGGTCCATGCCTGCCCCTCGACCGGCACGACATCGGTATGACCCGACAGCACGACGCCGCCGCTTTTGTGCGGGCCGACAGTCGCGAACAGCGACGCCCGGTCGCCATCCCTATGCGGGTAGAGTTCGGCCTCGATGCCGGCGCCGCTCAGGAAATCGGCGATGTAGCGGATAAGCTCGATATTGCCATCGCGACTGACGGTCGGGAAGGCGATGAGGCGGTCGAATATTTCGTAAACGTGGGTCATGTCAAATCGTGTTCATCATCGGAATCGAGGGGTTGGGCGGGCGGCCGCTGTCGGCCGTGGCGGATGGTGATGATATGCAGCTTCGAATCCAGGCGCAATCGTCGCCAGACATCCTGGCTCAGTCCTACTGTGCTGTTACAACAAATCCGTTTGCGGTTGAAAGCGATCGGCAATTCCGTTTGCGTTCGAGGGGGGCGGATCGCCGGGCTGTCATGGCACTGCCTTCGAATGACAAGCACAATCAATGCCGGACGGGTCTGGTGTTGCGACGGTGGCGGGCAGCTTCCTGCCGTGGCGCAGATCAGCTAACGCGGGGTTAGTTGCACAAGCGCAACTGTTACATCGTATATTAGAGCCCGTGAGCGGAGGGTGACTCAATTCCGTTTGTCTGTCACGCCGTTTGGGCAGTAGATTCCTGAACGCGGAGTGGGAGATTCCAGGCCTGCGGGAGGCCTCTCTGTTCCAGCCTGTTCTGAATGCTCAATCGAGGGGACCAATACCATGAACATCAAGAGCCTGCTTCTCGGCTCCGCCGCTGCTCTGGCAGTTGTCTCCGGCGCCCAGGCGGCCGACGCGGTCGTCGCCGCCGAGCCGGAACCGATGGAATATGTCCGCGTCTGCGATGCCTACGGCACCGGCTTCTTCTACATTCCGGGGACAGAGACCTGCCTGAAGATTCGTGGCGAGTTGCGCTATGAAAAGCGCTTCTCCTCCGACGGCACTGAAAAATATGACCGCGCCGGTCTCCTCAGCGACAACGTGTCGAAGGATTCCTATGACAACCATACGCGCCTCCGGCTCGATACCGAAGCCAAGAACGATACCGAATGGGGCACCGCCTTCAGCTGGTTTCGTATCCAGAGTGACTCCGTCAACAACGGCGAAGACATCTATGGCGACGGCAATAACAGCTACCTGACCTACTATTTCTATTTCGGCATCGGCGGTCTCGAATTCGGCAACTACGACAGCCTGTGGGCGAAGTTCATGGGCGACGGCAGCCGCACCGACGACGGCAGCATCTACTCGACCGATTTCAACTATCCGGATTCACGCCAGTATGTGAGCTACACGGCCGACTTCGGCAGCATCAAGGCCTTCATCTCGCTCGATAACGATGCCGACGAGTTCTACAAGCCGGAAGACCATGACGGCGACGGCGTCGCCGGCAAGCGCGGCCGCCAGTACCTGCCGGATATCTCCGGCGGTTTCATGGGCACGTGGGGCAATTATCAGGCCGGTGCGGCGATTGCCTATGACGAATCCGATGAATCCTTTGCCTTCAAGAAGGTCTTCAAGGCCGATATCGACAAATACGGCTTCACGTTCTACGGCCTTTATTCGAACAGCTCGGAAAACATCTACTTCGCCTATGACGGCTTCAGCGCCATCGCCAGCTTCTCGGCGCAGGTGACCGAAAGCGTCTATATCGCGAAGGACATCCAGTGGTTCGACAACGGCGACTGGCGCCTGGTCGGCGATGTCAACTGGCAGGTTGCGTCGGGCTTCTCGGTTCTCGCCGAAGGCATCTACTTCAACCACGACGAGGGCGCAGACACCAAGGCCGGCATGCTGCGCTTCCAGCGCGAGTTCTGATCGTCGCAGCGTGGCGAACAGTGGCCGTTCGGGGCGCTGTTCGCTGCGTTGACGGCAGAGAGGTAAAATCCGCGTCCCTTGGGCAACATCCAAAGGCCAGAGGGACGCATCGACTTCTTCGTGTTGAGTGAGATGGACTGGTAGTTTTTGCCTCGGAGTTGAGCATTTTCCAGGGGACCCCGATCGCATAACAGCTCGATAATTCGCGAATGTACGGCGCACACAAACCGAACATTGCCATTGCACACGCGGTGGCTGACTCAACAACCGTCGTGACGCTTGGCGCAGAACGACACAGGTATTCTGTCAAGCATAAGACTTATTTCACCGGTGCAACTGGAACCAGCAGTCCGACTGCGAAACCGCCAAGTCCTGTCCTTGCAACGGCTTTTTCTTCATTCGCTTTACTGTCATGCTAGAGATTGCAAGGGAGAGGGAAAATGAGCAAAAAGAATGACAAAGCGGCCACGACGTCCGCAGAATCCGACGCCGGATTAAAGGGGAAAGCGTACGACAAGGAGCTGAACCGGCTGCAGATCGAGCTTTCCTACCTGCAAGCCTGGGTCAAGAAATCCGGCGCGCGCATCGTTATCATTTTTGAAGGTCGCGATGCCGCAGGCAAGGGTGGCGTTATCAAACGTCTCACCGAGAAAGTAAGCCCGCGGGTATTTCGGGTCGTTGCATTGCCTGCACCGGGCGATCGAGAGAAAAGCCAAATCTATATGCAGCGCTACTTTCAACACCTGCCGGCCGGCGGCGAGGTCGTGATCTTCGATCGCTCCTGGTACAATCGTCCCGGCGTCGAACGTGTCATGGGCTTCTGCAGCGAGAAGAAGGCGCGTAGATTTCTCGAAACCACACCCCGTTTCGAGGCTGCACTTGTCGAGAGTGGCATCCTGTTGCTCAAATACTTCCTCGACGTGAGCGAGGAGGAACAGGAAAAGCGTTTCCGGCAGCGGGTCGAAGACCCCCTTCGGCAATGGAAACTGAGCCCGATGGACGTTGAATCGTATAACCGCTGGTGGGATTACACGCGTGCGTATGACGAAATGATCACAGCGACGGATACCCGACATGCGCCATGGTGGATCGTTCCGTCCAACGACAAGAAGCGTGCGCGGATAAACTGCATTTCTCATATTTTGAAGTCGATACCGTATGAGCACGTCCCGTTCGACAAACCCGTATTCGGGAAACGTCAAAAACGCCCCGATGACTTCGTCAGCGACCCGACCCCGCGAAACACGGTTCCGGAGGTGTTACAGACGCCTTCATAGCTCCACCCAGCCACAGGACTTCACGAGCGGAGGTACGCTTCCGTCAAAGCGTGAAACGCTCCAGGTTACGCTCATCCGCATATGGCAAATTGGACGCTATTTTACCTCAGGGGCCCAATTCAGGAAAAAGCCCACGTCTCCCGGTATGCCTTCGGGAAATGTGACGATCATGGCCTTGAGCTTATAGCCCTGCGGTCTGGCCAGCGTGATGTACCGTTCATAGAACTCCTTGGCCTTTCCGAGGAGCGTTTCGGTCCATTGCGGGTCCCCGCTGTTTATCGCCCTGCCGCTATCGGTGCAAAGGTCAGAGGGAAAGCTATAGACCATGGCCTCGTACTTGCCGTTCTTGGCCGCATCGAGGACGATGCGGCGAACCATCGCGACTTCCTCGTCGCTCACGTGATCCTTCATGAAGCTCTCGGTGAATTTCGCCAGTTCGTCATGCTTCCGGGCACGGAGCTGATCCTCCTTGGCGAGCGCCTCCATTTGCTCCTTCAGAAGGTTCATTCGAAGTTGTTCAGCGCTTATGGGTACAGCGCCTCTGTCGATAGCACTATCTTTGGTCCTGTCCATTTTCCTGTCCTCCCGAACAACGATTGACTCATGACGGTTCCAATGAGGCACTGCTAATCAGGCATAGGTATTACATTGTCTGTCGTTCCCAGCCGTCAAAATGTCTGCGAAAAATAAGGCTGCGCGCACCAATCTGCGCAATGGAATTCGCCCCTGATGCAGCAGGACAGCCAGCAATCTTAAGTAGGTAGTATAATGCCACGTGTCTGCATCCTCGTCAAATTCGCATTGCATTTTACGTCCAGGCCCGGCCGTTCTTTTAGCCCTCTTGCCAGCCTCCCGGCGATGGGGTCAAATTCCTGTTGACGCGCCAACTCGGTTCGAAGTTTCCTAGGTTTCCCAGGCGGTCCTGGGACGATCTCTTTCTTCGCCGATCGTTCCTCGCTACTGCTGAGGCTCGCCCAGATAACTTGACAATGCATGGACTTCCGACCAGTGCAGCGATGATACGTCCGTTGCATCAGCCGGCATTTTCCAACCCGGCTCGACACCTCTCATGTCGGGAAGCTCATGCGCGATGCCCTTGTGGCAGTCGATGCAGGTCGCCTTGCCAGGCAGTAGATATCTGGTGTGAATGTCGGCGGCCCTCTGCGTCTGTTTGGACAGATCCATCGCGATCGTGGAGTGGCAATTGCGGCATTCGAGGCTGTCATTGGCCTTCAATCTCGCCCATTCGTTCTTGGCAAGTACAAGACGGTGTTCCAGAAATTTCTCCCGCGTGTCGATGGTGCCGAATATCTTCCCCCAGACTTCCTTGGACGCTTGCATCTTCCGGGCGATCTTGCGTGTCCACTCGTGCGGTACATGGCAATCGGGACAACTGGCGCGTACGCCTGAGCGGTTGGAAAAATGGACGGTGCGACCGAGTTCCTCGAATACGTTGTCGCGCATTTCGTGGCAGGATGTACAGAAAGCTTCAGTGTTGGTGACTTCGAGCGCGGTATTGAACGCGCCCCAAAAAATGACGCCACCGACAAAGCCGCCAAGCGTGAGAAAGCCGAGCCCGAGCGTCGCCGCCGGCCTTGTCAGGATTCCCCACGCCCATTGAAAGAGTAATCTTAGCCACCTGATCATTGCTCGCTTCCAGTCGGCCTGAACCCGAGTTCGCTCATATCCTTGAACGTGTTTTCCACCAGCGGCTTGATGTCGGCCTGGGGCACATGGCAAGCGGTGCAGAAATATCGCCGCGGTGCAACGTCGGCGAGCATCTGAGCCCGGCGCGTCATGAAGTGCGTAACGCTGATCATCGGTGCGCCCGAGATCTCCGTGAACTCGCGTTTGTGGCAAGAGAGGCAGCGATTGGCGTTGACCGTCAGCTGGTAGCCCTCGATGGAATGCGGGATGATCGGCGGCTGCTCCGGATAGGCCCGCATGCGCCGCTGGTCATCGACGACCCATTTTGGAAAGTAGCCCGGATCGACGTCCTGCATCGGATCGATGTTTCCCGAGAGCTGGGGAACACGTCGGTCGGCCATCTGCGCGACCGCGACCGTGGTGGTAACAAGCAGAAGGGCGACGACGACGACGCCCCAGACCTGACGCGAGATCAGGCGACGGGAAGAATCTTGACCGCGCATTTTTTGAAATCCGTCTGTTTGGAGATGGGATCGGTGGCGTCGAGCGTCACCTTGTTGATCAACTGGCTCGCATCGAACCACGGCACGAAGATCAGACCCTTCGGCATCCGGTTGCGGCCCCGAATATCGATCCACGAGCGTATCTCGCCGCGCCGTGAGACGATCCGCACCTCCGCACCCTGGTTGATGCCGCGCGTGCGCGCATCTTCAGGATTCATGAAGCAGCGTGCACCGGGGAAGGCCCTGTAGAGTTCAGGAACCCGCATCGTCATCGAGCCGGAGTGCCAGTGCTCGAGCACTCTCCCAGTCACAAGCCAGAAATCGAACTCGTCGTCGGGCGATTCAGCCGGCGGTTCATATGGCACGGAAAGAATAACCGCCCGACCGTCCTTCTGACCATAGAATTTCAAGCCCTCGCCAGGTTTCACATAGGGGTCATATCCCTCGCGATATCGCCACCGCGTTTCCTCTCCGTTCACGACGGGCCACCGCAGCCCGCGTACCGTATGGTACTTGTCGTATGGCGCGAGATCGTGTCCATGACCACGCCCGAATGCCGCATATTCCTCGAACAGTCCCTTCTGGATATAGAATCCGAAATCCTTGACCTCGAGGTTTGCGTATTCCGGCGACACCTCGCTCGCTGGAAAACGATCGACATTGCCGTTCTGGAACAGCACTTCATAGAGCGTCTTGCCCTTGTAAGCAGGATTGGCGTCGAGAATTTCCTTGGTCCAGACCTCGTCGGTCGTGAAGCGCTTGGAAAATTCCACCAGTTGCCAGAGATCGGAACGGGCGGCTCCCGGCGCGTCCACCAATTGATGCCAGACATGAGTGCGCCGCTCGGCATTGCCGTACGCACCTTCCTTTTCCACCCACATCGCCGCGGGCAGGATGAGATCGGCGCTCATCGCCGTGACTGTCGGATAGACGTCCGAAACGACAATGAAGTTATCCGGGTTGCGGTAGCCCTTGTAGGTCTCGTTGCTGGTATTGGGGGCGGCCTGGACGTTGTTGTTGCATTGTACCCAATAGAAATTCAGCTTGCCGTCATGCAGCATCCGATCCTGCAGGACCGCGTGATAGCCGGGCTTGTCGGGCAGCAATCCGTGCGGCAGTTTCCAGATTTCCTCGGCATGCTTGCGATGTTCCGGATTGGTCACCACCATGTCGGCGGGCAAGCGATGCGCAAACGTGCCGACCTCACGCGCCGTGCCGCATGCCGATGGCTGGCCGGTGAGCGAGAAGGGGCTGTTGCCCGGCTCCGATATCTTCCCGGTCAGAAGATGAAGATTGTAGACCATCTGATTGGCCCAGACGCCCCGGACATGCTGGTTGAAGCCCATCGTCCAAAGCGACATCACTTTGATCTTGGGGTCGGCGTAAAGTTCCGCCAATTGCTTGAGGAAAGCGGTGTCGGCGCCCGTCATCTCGGCGGTCTTTTCCAGAGTGTATTCGGACACCTGCGCCTTG
This sequence comes from Rhizobium sp. LjRoot254, assembly GCF_964254105.1. Classification (NCBI taxonomy): domain Bacteria; kingdom Pseudomonadati; phylum Pseudomonadota; class Alphaproteobacteria; order Hyphomicrobiales; family Rhizobiaceae; genus Rhizobium; species Rhizobium sp. LjRoot254. Next base: position 2,841,156 of record NZ_CAXUSM020000001.1, read on the forward strand.
AAGGCCTCGAAATCGATCGGGGTCATCTTGTCGGCCGTTGCGACCCCTGTCGCGTTCAGCTCCAGCGGATTATCCGGCCTGAGCCCGTAACCAATGTCCGTCGTACCCTTCATGAACTTCGTATGCTTGTCGACGAAGTCCTGGTTCACCTTGCCGTTCTCGATGATGTAGTTTGCGATGTAGTTGAGGATCGCGAGGTCCGTGCCTGGCTTGAAGATGATCGGGACGTCGGCGAGATCCATGCTGCGGTGGGTGAACGTCGAAAGTACCGCCACCTTCACATGCTCGTGTCCGAGTCTCCGATCGGCAATGCGCGTCCAGAGGATCGGGTGCATCTCCGCCATGTTGGAGCCCCAGAGCACGAAGGCATCCGCATGCTCGAAATCGTCATAGCAGCCCATCGGCTCATCCATGCCGAAGGTGCGCATGAAGGCGACGACAGCCGAGGCCATGCAGTGTCGGGCATTCGGGTCGAGATTGTTGGAACGGAAGCCCGCGCGCATCAATTTGGTGGCAGCATAGCCTTCGAAGATCGTCCACTGTCCGGAGCCGAACATGCCAACAGCCGTCGGTCCCTTCGCCTTGAGAACCCGCTTGCATTGTTCGGCCATCACGTCGAAGGCTTCGTCCCAGCTGACGGGCTCGAACTCGCCGTCCTTGTCATACATGCCGCCGGCCTTGCGAAGCAGGGGTACGGTAAGGCGATCCTTGCCATACATGATCTTCGACAGGAAATAGCCCTTGACGCAGTTGAGACCGCGGTTGACTTCCGCCTCCATGTCGCCGTGGGTGGCGACCACCTGGCCAGCCTTCACCCCGACCATCACGCCGCAACCCGTGCCGCAGAAGCGGCAGGGTGCTTTGGACCACTTGATCTCGACCGCCTCGACGCCACCAGCGATCGATTGGGCGGCGGCGGGCAATGCGATCCCGGCGGTTGACGCGGCGACCGCGGCGGCATGCGCCTTCAGCAGCTGGCGGCGGGTAAGCTCGATCGTCATGTCGCAATCTCCTGCTGAATCGCCTGTTCAAACACCATGTTGGCGGAGAGAACCCCCGCCATCGCCGATATTTCAATCAAGGTGTCTCCGAGCGCACCCAAGCAGTCACCCTCGATCACCACGACAATCTTGCTGCCGCCCACCGCATGAACCTCCACGCCCGGCAAGAGGTCGATCGTCTCTGCCACCGCCGCTGCTCGGTCGGGATGGGCCATCACGATTGCGCTTGAGACGTGCCAGAAATCCCGGGCATCAGACATGCTCGAACTCCCTTGAAACGGCTGACAATCCAATCGCCTGGACGGGACAGACAGACATGCAAGCGCCGCACCCGGTGCAACAGGCTGCGTCGAGTACGGGTTGGAATGGCATGCCGCGCAACGGCACGAAATGGATCGCGGTCTCCGGGCAGGCGTCTCTGCAGGATTGGCAATCGACAGCGTTCAGGGCCAGGCAACGATCCTGGATGTTGGCGACGTGATCAAAGTGAAGTGCGTGGGCCGTGGTGAACACGGCCTCGGGACATCGCGCGCTACATTCGCCGCAAAAGGTGCATTCACCCCGGGAGAAATCGACCCGAGGCCGGCCACTCTCCAAGAGGATGATTTTCTGGGGGCAACCGGCGACGCATTTACCGCAACCCGAGCACGTCGAAATGCTCTCCGCCGTCGCGCCAGGCGGCAGAACGCCCTGTGGTCGGCTCTCACCCAAGCCAAACAGGAAACTGCGTCTCGTTGCTGCCGAACCAAGCATGGACTTCTAGCCTCCATGCGGGCCGGGGGGCCCGTTGAGAATCTGGTAGAACCACACAAGAAAGCCGTACCCGCCCACGACGCCAACCGCGACGATCGGCCAAATACCAAACGCGAGCACGAAAAAGGTCGCCAACTCGCGCAGCCGGCGTTTGCGGAAGTCGATAGGCGCGCCAGATTCGATCTTGCCGTCCACATCTTCCTCCCAGGTGCCCAGAAAGGCATACACTCGGACTGCCACACGTAAGGGCCGAAATGCCTCTCCGGTTTAGAGCTCGGTAGGCATATCAAGGCAAAGCGTTGGGGTTAACTCTTGGCTAGCCCAAAGGCACCCAAAACCATCTAATCCTGATGACCACGCCATTGCCACGTAAATTACCGTAACACGTTACAGTAACGTGCTTGAATGTTGGGAAACACGGCAGTATCCCAAATGAACGGGCATGGGATGGGATGGGACCGTAAGACTACAAGAACAGTTGAGACAACACGCTGTACACGAGCGAATAGGCGCATCGCGCAGTGCATTCTCAACGCGAGCTGCACAAGAAACTTAGCACCCAAAACCACAATGACATCGTTCGCCACGACCTGGCTTTGTGCCGGCGATCGTGCCGTGACATTCGTCCGCTCCGCATAGTCTTCACGTACCAATCCAAAAAGGTCAGGTGATATTATGGCTGTTGTTGTTGATCAGGACTTGGTGGCAGAAAAGAAGTCGGACAAGCTCACGCTGATACCGCTGACTGCGCTCGTGGTCGGCTCTATGATCGGTGGCGGCGTCTTCAATCTTCCCTCCGACATGTCGCGCCACGCTTCGCCGGGGGCGATCGTCATCGGCTGGATTATCACCGGCATCGGCATGCTGATGCTCGCTTTCGTCTATCAGTCGCTCGCCGTGCGGAAGCCGGATCTCAACGCTGGCCCTTACGCCTACGCCAAGGCGGGCTTCGGGGCTTTCGTCGGCTTCAACAGCGCCTGGGGCTATTGGCTCAGCGCCTTCCTCGGCAACGTCGCCTATGCGGTAGCAATTTTCTCCGCCCTGTCCTTCTTTGCGCCGACCTTCGGCGACGGCAACAACCTGATCTCCATCGCCGGCGCCTCGATCTGCCTATGGCTCGTGCACTTTCTCGTGCTCCAGGGCGTGAAGGGCGCTGCCTTCATCAATATCGTCACCACGGCTGCGAAGCTCGTACCTCTGCTGTTGTTCGTGATTATCGCGATCATCGCCTTCAACTGGGACAAGTTCACCTTCAATTTCTGGGGCCAGCCGTCGGGCGCCGAGGGCGATACCGGGCTCGGAAGCATCGTCAACCAGGTCAAGAGCACCATGCTGGTGACGCTCTGGGTGTTCATCGGCATCGAGGGCGCCAGCGTCTATTCCGCACGTGCGGCCAATCGTTCGGATGTTGGCCGGGCAACGGTCATCGGTTTCATCGGTGCCCTCGGCATCTATATTCTGGTGTCGCTGATCTCGACCGGCGTGCTCAGCCAGACCGAGCTTGCGGGGCTCAAGGTCCCATCCATGGCCGGCGTACTCGAACCGCTGATCGGCTATTGGGGTGCGGCAATGATCAACCTCGGCCTGATGGTCTCGGTCGGCGGAGCCTTCCTGTCATGGACGCTGCTCTGTGCGGAAATTCCCTACACATGCGGCAAGGATGGCACGTTCCCACGCTGGTTCGCTAGCGAGAACGCCAACGGTTCGCCCGTCAACGCGCTGTGGGCGACCAACATCCTGATCCAGGTCTTCCTGATCCTCAGCCTCTTCTCGAAGAGCGCCTATCAGTTCTTCTACTTCATCGCTTCGGTCGCCATTCTGCCGCCCTATGTTCTCTCGGGCGGCTACGCGCTGAAGCTTGCCCTGAGCGGAGAAACCTACACCGGTGGAAAGGGACGCAGCCGCGACCTGATCGTCGGCCTTGTTGCCACGCTCTATGGCCTGTGGCTGGTCTATGCCGCCGGTCTCACCTTCCTGCTGATGTGCACGATCCTCTTCGTCCCCGGCATTCTTGTCTACGTCCTGGCGCGGCGGGAGCACGGCGAAAAGGTATTTACCGGCGCCGAAGCCCTGATTGCCGTCGTCATAACCCTGCTTGCAGTGATAGCGGCCTACCTCCTCATTACGGGCAAGATCAGCCCGCTCTGACCGAGTTGGACCAGAAAGTTTTGAACATTCCAGTGACCAGTGGAGGACCTAACCGTGCCTAAATTTGGTGTTCATTCGGAAGTCGGCAAACTCAGGACAGTGATGGTGTGCAGGCCATCGCTCGCTCACGAGCGCCTCACCCCAGGCAATTGCCACGATCTGCTCTTCGACGACGTCATCTGGGTCCACGAAGCCCAGAAGGACCACTATGACTTCGTGCTGAAGATGCAGGAACGGGGCGTCGAAGTTCTGGAGATGCACGACCTGCTGGCCACGACGATGGAAAATCGAGAGGCCCGGGCTTTCGTGCTCGATCGGCGAATTGTTCCCAATGCGCTTGGCATGCAGGTGGTCGATACCGTCCGGCCCTGGCTGGACGAATTACCGGCGAACCAACTCGCCCGCTTTCTCATCGGCGGGATCGCCATCGCCGATCTGCCTGATTCCAAGGCCAAGACAATGTTGCTGGAGGCATTCGGTCCTTCCGAGTTCATCACAGCGCCGATTCCCAACACATTGTTCCAGCGCGACCCGTCCTGCTGGATCTACAATGGGGTCACCGTCAACCCGATGTTCTGGCCGGCGCGCCGCCCGGAGACGCTGATCCAGCGCGCGATCTACAAGTTCCATCCGATGTTCCAGGGGGGCGACTTCAAGATCTGGTGGGGCGACTCCGACGAGCACTTCGCCAGTTCCACCATGGAGGGCGGCGACGTCATGCCGATCGGCAAGGGCAATGTGCTCATCGGCATGGGCGAGCGCACGACCTACCAGGCCGTGAGCCAGGTCGCCAGTTCGTTGTTCAAGAGCAAGGCCGCGGATCGCGTCATCGGCTGCCTGATGCCGAAGAGCCGCGCTGCCATGCATCTCGATACCGTTTTCAGTTTCTGCGACCGCGATCTCGTCACCCTGTTCCGCGACGTTGTCGACCAGATCCGCTGCTACAGCCTTTATCCGACCGGTGACAATGGCGGATTCGAGATCCGGGAAGACAAGAAGCCGATGCTCGAAGTGGTCGCCGAGGCCCTGGGCATTGACAAGCTGCGCACGGTAGGCACTGGCGGCGACGCCTATGAAGCCGAGCGTGAACAGTGGGACGACGGCAACAATGTCGTGGCGCTCGAGCCGGGCGTGGTCGTGGCCTACGACCGCAACACCCACACCAACACGCTGCTGCGCAAGGCGGGCGTCGAGGTGATCACCATCCGTGGCGCGGAACTCGGCCGCGGCCGGGGCGGCGGCCATTGCATGACCTGCCCGATTTCGCGGGATCCAGCTTACTGACGGCAACGAAGCCGAAATATTTGAGATATCAGGAGAACTATCATGAGCCTCAACCTTCGCAATCGTTCGCTGCTGACCGTGCAGGACTACACGCCGCGGGAATTCCGCTTCCTGCTCGACCTCAGCCGAGACCTGAAGCGCGCCAAATATGCCCGGACGGAACAGCAGCACCTCAAGGGCAAGGAAGTGTGCCTGATCTTCGAGAAGACTTCTACCCGCACCCGGTGCGCCTTCGAAGTCGCCTGCTCCGACCAGGGCGCCAATGTCACCTATCTCGATCCAGCCGGCTCGCAGATCGGCCACAAGGAATCGTTCAAGGATACTGCTCGCGTGCTCGGACGCATGTTTGATGCGATCGAATATCGTGGCGCTGCCCAGGGTGGCGTGGAAACGCTGGCGAAATGGGCCGGCGTACCGGTCTATAACGGTCTGACGGACGAGTATCATCCCACCCAGATGCTCGCCGACGTCATGACGATGCGTGAATTCAGCGACAAGCCGGTCGAGCAGATCAAATACGCCTATGTCGGCGATACGAGGTCGAACATGGGCCATTCGCTGCTGATCGTCGGCTGCCTCATGGGCATGGACGTTCGCATCTGCGGTCCGAAATCGCTTTGGCCGGCGGACGACTATATGAAGATTGCAGAAGAGCTGGCAAAAGCATCGGGTGCCCGTCTGACGGTCACGGATGATCCCGCAGCGGCCGTCAAGGATGTCGATTTCATCCACACGGATGTGTGGGTGTCGATGGGAGAGCCGAAGGACGTCTGGAAGGAGCGCATCAAGCTGCTGACGCCCTACCAGGTCAACCCGGCGCTCATGAAGGCCAGCGGCAATCCGCAGGTCAAGTTCATGCACTGCCTGCCGGCGTTCCATGATTCCGAGACCACGCTGGGCAAACAGATAGCCGAAGACTATGGCATGAAGAACGGCCTGGAAGTGACGAATGACGTCTTCGAATCCGAGGCCAATGTCGCGTTCGAGCAGGCCGAAAACCGGCTGCATTCGATCAAGGCCCTGCTCGTCGCCACGCTGGGGGATTGATCATGCGTATCGTCATCGCATTGGGCGGCAACGCGCTGCTGAAACGCGGCGAGCCCATGACGGCGGAGGCCCAGCGCAGGAACATCCGCATTGCCGCGGAAGCGATCGCGCCGATCGCCCAGGAGCATCAGGTGGTGATTACCCATGGCAACGGCCCGCAAGTGGGCCTGCTTGCCCTGCAGGGCGCCGCCTACAAGCCCGACGAGGCCTATCCACTCGACGTGCTAGGTGCCGAGACTGAAGGCATGATCGGCTACATGCTGGAACAGGAACTCGGCAATCTCCTGCCTTTCGAGGTGCCTTTCGCCACGCTCTTGACGATGGTCGAGGTCGATGGCGACGACCCCGGCTTCAAGAATCCAACCAAGTTCGTCGGGCCCGTCTATGAAAAAGCCGATGCGGACCGGCTCGCGGGCGAAAAGGGCTGGGTCTTCAAGCAGGACGGGCAGAAGTGGCGGCGCGTCGTGCCGTCGCCGCTGCCCAAGCGCATCTTCGAGATCAGGCCGGTGCGCTGGATGCTCGAAAAGGGTGCGGTGGTCATTTGCGCCGGCGGCGGCGGCATTCCGACCATGTATGAGAAGGGCGCCGATCGAAAACTCAAGGGTGTCGAGGCCGTCATCGACAAGGACCTCTGCTCCGAACTCCTTGCCCGTGAGTTGGAAGCCGACCTCTACATCATGGCGACCGATGCGGATGCCGTGTTCGTTGACTGGGGTACGCCGAACCAGAAGGCGATCCACAAGACCAGCCCCGAGGCGATCGGCAAATATTCATTCCCCGCCGGCTCGATGGGACCAAAGGTCGATGCTGCCTGCCAGTTCGCCAAGGCAACCGGCAAGGCGGCGGCGATCGGTTCGCTGGCGGACATTCCCCATATCGTCAAGCACGAGCGCGGCACGATCATCAGCTCAAGCTACCAAGACATCAGTTGGCATTGAACATGCCGGCCAGGGGGCCGGGCAGCGGGTGGGAAGATGGTTGAATTGAAGGAACCTGCCGGGACCGTTCGGCCGCCATCACTACTCGACGCCTTGATTCCGAGCCTGGCGCTGATCGGTCTGCTTGCGCTCTCGTATCTGCTCTTTGGCGATGCCGCATCCTCCGGGCCAAACCAGGTCGCGCTTGTGTTCTGCGGCCTGATCGCGGCCGGCATTGCCTACAAGAATGGCATGGATTGGGAGGGCATCCGCCAGTCGGTGGTCGCGGGCATCGCCAAGGGTCTGCCGGCCATCCTCATCCTGCTGGCGGTCGGTGCGCTGATTGGCGCCTGGGCGCTGAGTAGCACGATCGTCTCGATGGTCTATTACGGGATGAAGATTCTGAGCCCCCACTATTTCTACGCCACGACAGCACTGGTCTGCGCCGCGGTCGCCTTCAGCATCGGCAGTTCCTGGACGGTCGCCGGCACGATCGGCATCGGCCTCATGGGCATTGCCGCCAACATGGGCCTGTCGCCGGCGATCACCGCCGGTGCTGTGATCTCCGGTGCCTATTTCGGCGACAAGGCTTCGCCCCTTTCCGATACGGTCAACCTCGCAACTGCGGTGTCCGGTTCGAATATCTATGCCCACATCCGCGAGTCACTCTGGACGTCCGTCCCAGCGCTCCTGCTCTCCTTGATTGGCTTCGGCATGCTGGGCAGTCCAGGCGATTTCGATGCGAGCGCGTTGCTTGCATCCATCGACAGCAAGATACCGGTATCGCTCTGGGCATTTCTGCCGCTGGTGCTGGTTTTGGGCCTGTCCATCCTGCGGGTTTCAGCCGTCGTCGCCATTTTCTCCGGCGCGCTGTTCGGCGCCATCCTGGCCTTGATCAGCGATCCCGCGAGGGTCATCGCATTCGCCGGCGCGCCCGAGCTTCCAAGTGGGCTCGCCATGCTCAAGGGCAGTTGGTCGGCGCTCGCGAACGGCTATGTCGCATCGACCGGCGACAAGGGGCTCGATCAGATTCTGACCCGAGGCGGTATATCGAGCATGATGAACACCGTCTGGCTGATCATCACGGCGCTCGCATTCGGCTCCGTCATGGAACATGCCCGCCTGCTGAACCGGCTGATCGACCCGCTGATCAAGAGCGCGAAGTCCGCCTCGCGCCTGGTGTCAACTGTTGTCGGCACGTCGGTCCTGTCGAACGTCGTGACATCCGACCAGTATATCTCCATCGCGCTGCCCGGACGCCTGTTCGGCCAGGCCTTCGCCCAACGCGGCCTTGCGCCGGTCATGCTGTCGCGCGTCGTCGGGGATTCGGCCACCGTCACCTCGCCGCTCATCCCCTGGAACAGCTGCGGCGCCTACATGGCCGCAGCCCTTGGCGTGAGCACGACGGCCTATTTCGGCTACTGTTTCTTCAACATCCTCAACCCGCTCGTCACGATCGCCTTCACTCTCCTTGGCTGGCGCGTGATCAGGATTGCGCCAACGCCGGATGTGCCAACGCCTCCGGGGATGGCGCCGGACGCCGCCGTCCACTGACCGGAGCCAGCGGCGGTGCCGAAGGGGTGGCGGCGCTGCAGGTGATCGAGCCTCGCGCCAACCCGCCTCGGTGCATTGACGGCTAGCGCCAAGCGAGAAACGTCTTCACAGAAACCCAGTCGCCTCGATGCCGTTTTCGTCCTCGAACTTCTCCCAACTCTCGTCCATGGCTTGGGTGCCGGTGAGCCAGGAAATGCCGAAATGGCCGAAATAGGGGGACAACTGGAGTTCGGCGATGTCCTCGTTGATGCCGGCGATCTGCTGGAGGTAGAGGACGGCAGCGAAGCCGGAGCGGTCGGCACCGCCCTCGCAATGGATGAGCAGCGGCTTGGGCGCATCGCGCATCATCGTCACCAGCTGCTTGGTTTCGTCAAGCGTGAGTTCCTTGAGCGCCGACATCTTGAAGTCGATGTGGCGGACGCCGAGGCGCGTCGTGGCGCCGACCTCATCCTGGTACCACTGGCGATGGCTTTCGCCCCTGAGATTCAGCACGGTCTTGATGTTGTAGCGCTCGATGACCGTAGCAAAGCCGTTGCCAGAGAGCTGGCCGGAGCGGTAGAATTGCCCGGCGATGACCTCATGCACATTGCCGGTGAGATATTGCAGGCCGAGCCAGACGCCGGCTCCCAATACGAGCGCGACGGATATGATAGCGATGCGGCGCAATCGTTTCATCAGGTGGAAGGCTCCATTGTGCGGGCGAGTTAGCGCCGACGGCCCCTGCCAGTCAAATGACAAGACGTCGCGACCTGCCCGCGACCATCAAATGTCGGTGTTCACAGCGAGGTAGCTTTTGCGGATGGACGGCGAGATGACGTGCCAGATCACCTTTGTACCCTTGGCGATGATCCAGCTGTCGCCGGGCTCGTAATGAACCGTCATGCCGGTCGCCTCGTCGGTGAGTGCAAGTTCGCCATCGAGCAGCGTGGCGTGTTCATGGAAGGGATAGGTGACGCGGTACTTGCCTCGGGTCGCAGCATAAAGGCCGCCGGAAACCGGTGTTTCGAACGCACCGAAGGCGAGCTTGCCCGACACCTGCATCGGACCCTCAATGGTCTCCGCGCCGATATCCTCCGGCGTGCCCCAGGCGTCGAGGCCGGCGCGGTCCATATCGAGCTTGAACGGTATCATCATGTCATTCCTCATAGCGGCACGAGGCCGGTGATTTCGCGTTTGAAGGGGAGTTCGTCCTCGGCGAGCGGCGGCTGGTCGAGTTCCTCGGCATAGCGGCGGCCGGCATAGGTGGCGTGGGCGATGGTTGCGGGCGCCAGTGCATCGCCGATTGCGGTGACGCTTTCGATGCCGCTGTCGGCCCATTCGGGTTTTCGCGCCTGCAAATCGAGACAGAGTTCATCATTCGGCAGGCGTGCGGTGACCGGGATGACGCAATCGGCGGCGATCTTTTCCAGCTTGCCGGTGAAGGTGCAGGCGAGCACGGCTTCGCCGGGCGAGATACTTTCCAGCGCCTTGAAGCTGATGATCTTGATGCCTTTTTCCAGCATCCGCTTCTGGATGAAATGCTGCTCCATCGTGTTGCGGGTCCAGGTCGAAGCTTCCGAGGCGGGTGTGGCATAAGTCACGTCAAAACCCTTCTCGGCCATGAGTTCGGCCATGACGCCGCCCATGTAATAATGCTCGTCGTCCCAGATGAGAACCGTCCTGCCAACAGGCATGCGGCCGTCCATCACGTCGCTCGGCGAGAGCACCTGGCTTCTCTCGGCGATCGGCATCGGCAGCGTGTGATAGTGGCCGACGCCATCGGCGCGCCAGGTCGAGCCGGTGGCGATCACCACGCGCGGGATGCCGAAGCTCAACACATCGTCGGCCGTAAGGCGGCTCTCGAAATAGGTTGCGACATTGGGCAACTGGTTGAGCTGCAACTTGCGGTAATCGGCGACGCGGATCCAGGCGGAGAGGCCCGGCAGCTTCGCCTCCTTCAGCACGCGGCCACCGAGTTCGGTGCCGGCTTCGGCGAGCGTCACGTCATAGCCGCGCTTGCCAAGCGTCTGCGCAGCCTCAAGTCCTGCCGGGCCGGAGCCGACGATCAGCACCGGCTTGTCGGTCTTCTTCCGGCGCACCTTCTCCGGGTGCCAGCCCTTGCGCCATTCCTCGGCCATGGTGGGGTTCTGGGTGCAGCGGATCGGCGATTGGGTGAAATCGCCGGAGACGCAGATGTTGCAGCCGATGCATTCGCGGATGTCGTCGAAGCGGCCATCCTCGATCTTCTTGGGCAGGAATGGATCGGCGATCGAGGGCCGTGCGGCACCGATCATGTCGAGAATGCCCTTGTTGACCAGGCTGACCATGCGATCGACCGAGGTATAACGGCCGACGCCGACGACCGGCTTGGAGGTGAGCCGCTTGATGCCCGATATGAACGGCTCCTGTTCGCCCTCCTCGCCGAAGCGTGAGGTGCGGCTGTCGTTTTCCCAGCCGGCCAACGTCACGTCCCAGAGGTCGGGCAGATCGCCCATCAGGCCGATCATGTCCTCGACCTCCTCCTTATAGAGACCGCCCTCACCCAGCAGTTCATCGACCGAAATACGGATCGGCACGGCGCAGGTATCGCCCACCGCCGAAATCGTCTCCTCGGTGATCTCGCGCATCAGGCGAATGCGATTTTCGATCGAACCGCCGTATTCGTCGGTACGCTGGTTGTAGCGGCGCGACAGGAAGTGATGCAGGAAGCCGAGCGCGTGGGCGGCATAGACGTAGATCAGGTCGAAGCCCGCACGCTTCGCACGCCGGACCGCCGCCAGATGCCATTTGCGGACATTCCTGATGTCCTCGGCATCCATGCGACGCGCCTGCACTGGATCGTAGGTGAACGTGGCGACCGGCAGATGCGCCGGTCCCATCGGCACTTCGCGCGTATAGAGGTTGGAGCCGTTCATGCCGTTATAGGCAAGCTCGATGCCGGCGAGGCTGCCGTGTTCATGGATCTTGTCGGCCATGCGCGAGAGCGCCGGGATATCGCGATCGTCCCACAGCCTGAGTTCGATGAAGGGCGTGATCTCGGAGGTGTGATGAAGCTCGACCTGTTCGGTGCAGATCACCGCCCAGCCGCCCTCGGCCTTGACGCCGCGCATATGGGCGAGCGCGGTGGGGTCGCGGTAGCCCATGCCGTTGCAATGCGGCACCTGGTAGAACCGGTTGCGTGCCGTCACGGGCCCGATCTTGACGGGCTCGAACAGCACGTCATAGCGGGCGGGCCGCGCCAGCTTGGTGCCCCATTCCACGAATTCATCCATCGCGTTCCTCCTTCATGCAACGCAACGAGCCATAGCCGCTGCTTCAGATAAAGTAATCTTTGCAGTCGCATTGGTTTGAAGAAACGGAAGCAGACGGTCAAAATGCGATCTCGTCGCGCGTTTCCAACACTCTCGTTCTTGCGCCAAAACTTGAGTGAATCCAATCAACTAAACAATTCCTGCCTCAAGCGCGCGCCGCACCTGCTGCAATGCAGCACATTTTCCGATTGCCATGTTTAGTGATTTGTGTCGATATAAACATATAACTCAACATTCGGGTGGGGAGACCTGGTTTGTCCGAGTTATTGGTCCCACGGGAACGGGGCCGATTCGGGCCGGCATGGGGCCGGTGCCAACTGGGAGGAAATCATGCGTCATTTAGGAAAAGCCATACTCGGAGCCACGACCGCTGCTGTGCTGAGCCTCGGCATTGGACAGAGCGCGCAAGCCGAACAACTCACGCTCTGCTGGGCGGCATGGGACCCGGCCAACGCGCTGGTGGAACTGTCGAAGGACTTCACCGCCAAATCCGGCATCGACATGAAATTCGAATTCGTGCCGTGGACCAACTACGCCGACCGCTTCCTCAACGAACTCAATTCCAAGGGCAAGCTCTGCGACCTGATTATCGGCGACAGCCAGTGGATCGGCGGCTCGGCCGAGAACGGCCACTATGTCAAGCTCAACGACTTCTTCGACAAGGAAGGCATCAAGATGGATGACTTCGTGCCGGCGACGGTCGTGGGTTATTCCGAATGGCCGAAGAACACGCCGAATTACTGGGCGCTGCCCGCCATGGGCGACGTCGTCGGCTGGACCTATCGCAAGGACTGGTTCACCAAGCCGGAACTGCAGAAGGAATTCAAGGAAAAGTACGGCTGGGATCTGGCCGCGCCGACGACTTTCGAGCAGCTCAAGCAGATCGCCGAGTTCTTCCAGAAGCGCGAGGTCGACGGCAAGACCGTCTATGGCGCATCGATCTATACCGAGCGCGGCTCGGAAGGCGTGACAATGGGCACGATGGACGTACTCTACTCGTTCGGCTTCAAGTATGAAAACCCGGACAAGCCCTACGACATGGAAGGCTTCGTGAATTCCGAGAAATCCGTGAAGGGCCTGGAATTCTACAAGGCGCTTTACGATTGCTGCACGCCTCCGGGCGCATCGAACAGCTATATGGGCGAAGGCGTCGATGCCTTCAAATCCGGACAGGTGGCGATGCACATGAACTTCGCCTTCACCTGGCCTGGCCTGCAGAAGGACGAAGCCGTCGGTGGCGACAAGATCGGCTACTTCGCCAACCCCAAGGGACCGGATGGCGAGCAGTTCGCGCAGCTCGGTGGTCAGGGTATCTCGGTCGTCGCCTATTCCGACAAGCAGGAAGCCGCGCTCAAGTACATCAAGTGGTTCGCCCAGCCTGACGTACAGGCCAAGTGGTGGCAGCTCGGCGGCTTCTCATGCCTGAAGGCGGTGGTCGAAGACCCGGGCTTCGTCGCCAGCCAGCCCTATGCCAAGACCTTCCTGGAATCGATGGCGATCGTGAAGGACTTCTGGGCAGAGCCGAGCTACGCTTCGCTGCTGCAGGCTTCGCAGAAGCGCTTCCACGACTATGTCGTTGCCGGCAACGGCACCGCGAAAGAGGCACTCGACGGCCTGGTCAAGGACTGGACTGAAGTGTTCGAAGACGACGGCAAGATCTAACCTTCTCCCCGGAAAGGTCTCGCCGTTACGGCGGCGGGGCCTGACCGGAGCCTGACAATCAAGGCCGGAAGACCGGCACATGAAACCCAAGGAAAATCCGGTGACCGACACCACCTCATCCGCGATGGATAGGGCCGCCGAAGTCTTGGCCCGGAAGACGCCGCTCAAGGCCGCGCACCGCATACGTGGCCTGTCCGACAGGTGGATCGCCTGGGTCTTCATCTCCCCGGCCATCGTGCTGTTGCTGGCGATCAATATCTTTCCGCTGTTCTGGGCGATCTATCTGTCCTTCACCAATTTCCGCGCCAACCGGCCGAACGCGGTCGTCGAAAGCGTGGGCTTGAGAAATTACGAGCGGGTGCTCAACGATCCCGATATCTGGATGGCGATGCAGACCACGGCGCATTTCGTGTTCTGGACCATCGTGCTGCAAACGCTAATCGGCTTCTCTCTTGCCTATCTGATCGACCGCAAGTTCCGGGGACATGCCTTCTGGACGACGATCATCCTGATCCCGATGATGCTGTCGCCCGCGGTGGTGGGAAACTTCTGGCGCTTTCTCTACGAGCCGCAGATCGGCCTCTTCGCCTATGCCGTGTCGTTCGTCTCGGGGCTGCATCCCTCGGATATCCAGATGCTCGGCAATACAAGCCTCGCGCCCTGGTCGATCATCATCGTCGATACCTGGATGTGGACGCCCTATGTGATGCTGATCTGCCTTGCCGGCCTGCGCTCGATCCCGGATTACATCTACGAGGCAGCCGAGGTCGATCGCGCCTCTCCCTGGCGGCAGTTCTGGACGATCACCGTGCCGATGGCGCTGCCCTTCATCATGCTGGCGGTGCTGTTCCGGGGCATCGAGAATTTCAAGATGTTCGACATGGTGACGCTGCTGACCGGTGGCGGACCCGGCTCGACCACCGAGGTCGCCTCGATCACGCTCAAGCGCCAGGCGTTCGAGAGCTGGGCGACCGGCCGGTCCTCCGCCTTCGCCATCGTTCTCTTCGTCGCGGTGTTCGGCCTCGCCAACATCTATGTCAAGGCACTCAACAAGGTGAAGCAGAGATGAGCTCCGGCAACACAGCCCACTCGGTCGTCGAGCCGAGCCAGACCACAAAGTACGTCGCCGGCACGATCGTCATCATCTATGCGCTGATCACGATGGTGCCGCTCGCCTGGATCTTCCTGACCAGCATCAAGTCGCCGCCGGATTCGATTGCCTATCCGCCGCGCATCCTGTTCACGCCGACGCTCGAGGGCTATTGCAACCTGTTCACGACCCGGACGCGGCAGACGCCCGATTACATCGCAGCACTCGGCGCGCCGCAGGGCACCTGCGACACGGTCACCCGCAAGCGCAACATGGTGATTGCCGGGCCGTCGAACTTCCTGCCGCGCTTCGTCAATTCGCTGGTTATCGCCTTCGGTTCGACCTTCCTCGCGGTGTTCCTCGGCACGCTCGCCGCCTACGGCTTCTCGCGCTTCAAGGTGCCGCTGGCCGATGACCTGCTGTTCTTCATCCTGTCCACCCGCATGATGCCGCCGGTGGCGGTGGCGATCCCGATCTATCTCATGTATCGCGAACTCGGCCTGTCCGACACGGCGCTCGGCATGATCCTGCTCTATACGGCGGTCAACGTGTCGCTCGCCGTCTGGCTGCTCAAGGGCTTCATCGACGAAATCCCGCGGGAATACGAGGAAGCAGCGATGATCGACGGCTATACGCGGCTGCAGGCCTTCCGCAAGGTCGTGCTGCCGCAGGCGACAACGGGCATTGCCGCCACCGCGATCTTCTGCCTGATCTTCGCCTGGAACGAATATGCCTTCGCGGCGCTCTTGACCTCTGGCACCGCTCAGACCGCGCCGCCCTTCATCCCGACCATCATCGGCGAAGGCGGGCAGGACTGGCCGGCCGTGGCCTCCGGCACCACGATCTTCCTGATCCCGATCCTGCTCTTCACCATCCTGCTGCGCAAGCAACTGCTGCGCGGGATCACCTTCGGAGCCGTGCGCAAATGAGCATCGACAGCACAAAGCCGGTCAACAAGAAATCGCCCTGGCTGCGCCGCGGCCGGCTGGAGAATATCGCGGTGGCGATGATCGGCGCCGGCTTCCTGATGATGTTCCAGCCATTCGTGATGGCGCTTTATACCTATTCCTTCGTGACGCTGCTGGCAGGCACGGCCATGTTCGTCATCGTCTCGAAGTTTCCGGAGTAGATGATGTCCGAAATACGCGTGGAAAATCTGCAAAAATCATTCGGCAGCTTCAATGCCGTGCAGAACTCGAATTTCGTGGTCGAGGATGGCGAGTTCCTGGCGCTGCTGGGACCATCCGGCTGCGGCAAGACGACGACGCTCAGGATGATTGCCGGCCTCGAACTGCCGACCTCGGGCCAGATCCTGCTCGATGGCAATGACGTGACGATGCGCCGGGCGCGCGACCGCGACATCGCCTTCGTCTTCCAGCTCTTCGCGCTCTATCCGCATATGAATGTGCGTAAGAACATGGCCTATCCGCTGGTCAACCAGGGCATGCCGCGCGGCGAGATCACGACACGAGTCGAGGAAACGGCGAAGCTGCTGCAGATTACCCATCTGCTCGACCGCTCCGTGTCCGGTCTTGCAGGCGGTGACCGCCAGCGCGTGGCGCTCGGCCGCGCGATCGTACGGCGCCCGAAATGCTTCCTGATGGACGAGCCGCTCGGCACGCTCGACACCGAGTTCCGCGACCTGATGGTGCGGGAACTCCGCGAACTCCATAACCGGATCGGCGCCACGACGGTTTATGTCACCCACGACCAGCTCGAAGCCATGTCGATGGCCGACAAGATCGCCATCATGAGCAATGGCGTGATCGAGCAATATGGCACGCCGGAGGAGGTCTATAACCGCCCGGCGACCATGTTCGTCGCCGATTTCGTCGGCTCGCCGCCGATGAATTTCATCCGCTTCGAAGGCGGGCTCAAGAAAGGCGATACCAGCATTGCGATCGACGGCCAGCCGGTCTTCGTGCCCGAGGTCCGCGAGGATATCGCACCCACCAGGCTTGTGCTCGGCGTGCGGCCGGAACATATCCGCTTCGATGACCGCTCGGGCCTGCGGGGCCAGGTGTTCGAGACCGCCTATCTCGGTACGTCGCAGATCGTCGCCATCGATATCGGCGGCACGATGATCAAGGCGCGCACCTCCTCGGCGCGCCAGCTTTCATCGGGCGACAATGTCGGGCTGAATTTCGACGGGCCGAAACTGTCGCTGTTCGAGGAAGCCTCCGGCCGGGCGGTCCGCTCGGTGCTTTACGATGGAGGGCTCAATGGCTGATATCGTCCTCAACCAGGTCAGCAAGGCCTTCGGCGACAACCAGGCGGTCAGGGGCGTGTCGCTCGAGATCCACGACGGCGAATTCGTCGTGCTGCTCGGCCCGACGGGTGCGGGCAAGACCACGACGCTGCGGCTGATCGCCGGGCTTGAGAAGGCCGACAGCGGCAACATCATGATATCAGGCGAGAGGGTCAATGACCTGCCGCCATCGGCGCGCGACACGGCCTTCGTGTTCCAGCAATATTCGCTCTATCCGCATCTGACTGTCTACGAGAACCTCGCCTTCCCCCTGAAGTCGCCGGCGCGGAAGATGGACAAGGCAGCGATCGACCGGCGCGTGCGTGAGGTCGCGGCGATGGTCCGCATCGGGCACAAGCTGGAGAACAAGGCGACCCGGCTTTCGGGCGGCGAGATGCAGCGTGTCGCGATCGGCCGGGCGCTGGTGCGCGAGCCGAGTGTGTTCCTGATGGACGAGCCCCTCTCCTCGCTTGACGCCAAGCTGCGCGCTGATCTCAGGCTGGAGCTCAAGCGCATCCAGAGCGATCTCGGCGCCACCATGCTCTATGTCACCCACGACCAGATCGAGGCGATGACCATGGCCGAC
This sequence comes from Rhizobium sp. LjRoot254, assembly GCF_964254105.1. Taxonomy (NCBI): domain Bacteria; kingdom Pseudomonadati; phylum Pseudomonadota; class Alphaproteobacteria; order Hyphomicrobiales; family Rhizobiaceae; genus Rhizobium; species Rhizobium sp. LjRoot254. Next base: position 2,858,736 of record NZ_CAXUSM020000001.1, read on the forward strand.
CGGATCGGCATCCTGCATGAGGGCGAGTTGATCCAGACCGGCACGCCGCGCGACATCTACGAGCGGCCCGCCAACCTGCACGTCGCAGCGCGTCTCGGCCAGCCGGCGATCAACTTTGTCGAGCCTGGCCTGATCCCGGCGGTCAGCATGCCGGATGGCGTGCGGACGATCGGTGTCCGGACAGAGCATCTCGAAATCTTGGCCTCCGCCAACGGGTCGGCCAATGCCGAAATCGACTGGATCGAACATCTCGGCGACCAGAAGCACTTGCACCTGAAATGCGGACCAAAGAAACTGGTCAGCCTCGCCGACCCCGCTTCGCCACTTAAGGCGGGCGACAGGGTAGCGCTTTCGCTGACCAACCCACTCTTTTTCGGCGCGGATGGCAGGCGGATCGGATGATGGAAATGGACACGGTAACGATGCTCAAACCTGACGACATCAAGGCCCTGATCGGGGCGCTCGCCAAGGATATCACCGATCACGCCGACGAACTGACGGCGCTCGATTCGGCGATCGGCGATGGCGACCACGGCTACAACATGAAGCGTGGCTTCGAGGCGCTGGCTGCTGAAGCCGACGCACTGTCCACTAAGCCCATCGGTGAAGCGTTGAAGGCCGCCGGCATGAAGCTCGTCATGACAGTGGGCGGCGCGTCCGGCCCGCTGTTCGGCACCTTGCTGATGACGCTCGGCAAGGAAATCGGCGAGGCACCGGATCGCGCGGCCTTCAATGCCGCCTTCCGCAAGGCGGTGGATAGCGTCGCCGCGCGGGGCAAATCCGAAAAGGGCCAGAAGACCATGCTCGATGTGCTCTACCCTATCGCCGATGCGCTTGATGGCGGGGGCGATCCGCTGGGGATCAGTGTCGAGGCGGACAAAGCAGCGGAGGCCACCATTCCCGTCATCGCCTCCCGGGGCCGTGCCTCCTTCCTCGGTGAGCGCTCGGTGGGCCATATGGACCCCGGTTCGCGTTCGGTGGCGCTGATGGCAAGGACGATTGCGGATTTCATGGAGACGCGCCGATGAATGGCTCACCGGAAGACAATGTCGGGATCGTCATCGTTTCCCACTCGCCGAAGGTTGCCGAAGGCACGGCCGACATGGTGCGGCAAATGGTCGGCGACGAGGTGAAACTCGCATGGTGCGGCGGCGATCCCTCGGGCGGGCTTGGTACATCGGTCGAATCCATTATTGCTGCGATCGAGAATGCCTGGACCGAAAAGGGTGTCGCCATCCTCGTCGATCTCGGCGGGGCGGAAACCAATTCGGAAATGGCGATCGAGATCATCGGCGAGCCGCGTTCGGAGAAGCTCCGCATCTGCAACGCGCCCATCGTCGAGGGCGCGGTGATGGCCGCGACCGAGGCTTCGGGGGGTGCTGCGCTCGGCGCGGTGGTGGCAACGGCGGAAGAACTTTCCCCGCTTTGATAAGCGGGCCAGGAGCGGTATTATGGAGAATGCTGAGATGGATACGGCAACAGCAGCGACCCAGGTGACGATCACCCATGCGGTGGGCCTGCATGCCCGTCCGTCGGTGAAGTTCACCAAGCTCGCCAAGACATTCCAGGCCAGGACAGAGATCGCGGCCAGGGATGGTGGGCCTTGGATCGATGCCAAGAGCATCGTCAAGGTCATGGCGATGAAGGCGCCCGAGGGCACGGTGCTGCATATCCGTGCCACGGGCCGGGATGCCGATCAGGCAGTGGAGACGCTCCGCGCGCTGGTGGAGCGCGATTTCGACGAGGGCGGAGTCCATGAGCAGGGATGAACAGGTTTTCACAGGAACGCCGGCCAGTGCAGGTTTTGCCATCGGGCCGGTCTTTTGTGCCGCGCTTGCCGCGCACGGTCATTACCAGCGCCACAAATCGACCGACGCGGAATATGCACATCTGGTCCATACAGTCGAACTGACGATGGGAATTACCATCGACATGATGTCAAAGGCGCGTGGTGATGCCGCCGACATTCTCGAGTTCCAGGCCGCCATGCTTGGAGACGACACATTCCGAGACGCGGCGAAAGAATTGATCGACAACGGCATGGCCGCCGATCTCGCCTGGAGCCAAGTGCTCGACGCCGAGATCGAGAACTATGCCCAATCCGAGGAGGAGTATTTTCGCGCCCGCACGGCCGATCTGATCGACATCAAGGACCGCGTGCTGCGGGAATTGCGCGACGAGTTGGAGGCGGCCATTCCTGAAAATGTTATCTATCTTGCGGACGATATCGCGCCGACCACCTTCCTCTTCCACAATTGGACGGACGGTGGCATCGTATTGCGGCAAGGCAGCCCCACCAGCCATGTCGCCATGCTGGCCCGCCAGCGCGGCGTGCCGATGGTCGTCGGCATCGGTGGCGGTCATGTGGATTCCGGCCTGCCCTCGATCCTCGATGCGCAGGCGGGCCGCTTCATCGTCCAGCCGGACGACGCATCGCTTAGGACGTGGAAGGACGACTGGGGTGCCTTCGAACGCAAGGCAACGGTCGCCGCGCGGTTCGCGCCCAAGCCCGGCAGGACCGCTGATGGCGTGTCGATCGCGGTCCATGTCAACATCGCGGACCCGCACGAGACGGAAGCCATCGACATCGGCCATGTCGACGGCGTCGGGCTGATGCGGACCGAATTCCTCTACAATAGCAGGCTCCCCGACGAGGAGACGCAGTACGCCGCTTATCGAAAAGTCCTGCTATGGGCCGGCGGCAAGCCGGTGACGATCCGCACGGCCGATGCCGGCGGTGACAAGCCGGTGCCCGGCTTCACGGAAGCCGAGAGCAATCCATTTCTCGGCGTGCGTGGCATCCGCCTTTGCCTCGCCAAGCCGCATGTCTTCCAGGTGCAGATACGGGCGCTGCTGCGTGCCGGTGTGCACGGCAATCTCAAGATCATGCTGCCGATGGTCTCGGTGCCCGATGAAATCGAACAGGCGCGCGCGCTGTTCGACGAGGAGATGCGCAAGCTTGAGGCCTCGGGCGTGGCCTTCGCACCGCCCGAGCTCGGCATCATGGTCGAGGTCCCCTCGGTCGCGATCACGCCTGAGCGCTTCAGCAAGGCCGCCTTCTTCTCGATCGGCTCGAACGACCTGACGCAATATGTGATGGCGGCGTCGCGCGACAGCGGCGCGCTGGCAAAGATCGCCGAGGCGAGCAATCCGGCCGTGCTGTCGTTGATCGGCAATGTCGCGCGATATGGACTGAAGAACAACATTCCCATCAGTCTTTGCGGAGATGCAGGCAGCGATCCCGAACTTATCCCGCTCCTGTTAAAGGCGGGATTACGCTCCGTCTCCGTCGCCGCGTCGAGGATCGGCATGGTCAAGGCGGCAATCGCGGAGATCGATCTGCAGGCCATGGAAAGAACCGCGTGACAGACATTTCGGCCGAAGATCCCGTCAAGCTCTACAAGGCCCGGCTCTCGGCGCTCATCGACAAGCGCCCATCCGGCACGCGCCAGCGCATCGCCGATGCGCTCGGCAAGCACCGCAGCTTCGTGACGCAGATCCTGTCGACGGCTTACGCGACGCCGCTGCCGGCCAAGCATGTGCCGGTGATCTTTTCGGTCTGCCATTTCAACGGCGAGGAAAAACGGCAATTCCTCGAAGACTATCACGCCGCTCATCCCGAGAAACGCGAGGAACTGGAAGGCGGCACCGTGCTTCGGCACATGTCGCTGATGGTGCTCGACTTCAAGGACGAGGAGCGGAACCGGCGGTTCGACGAGGCAATCGCGGAATTCGCCCATCGCATGGCGGCGATCATGGGGAAGAGTGAGTAGAATTTGGGCGGTTGGGGCTGCCCCTCATCTGCCTGCCGGCATCTTCTCCCCGCATGCGGGGAGAAGGGGCTTGTGGCACGGACAGCGCCCCCATCTCCCTTCTCCCCGTTTTTCACGGGGAGAAGGTGCCGGCAGCCGGATGAGGGGCAGACGTGAAATGCAATTTAGGAGGAACACAATGAAAAAATTCATGAATTCGGTGGACACGATCCTGACCGAGAGCCTGCATGGCTTTGCCGCGGCACACGCCGATATCCTGACGCTCGACCCATCCGGCAAATTCATCCAGCGCAAGGCGCTCAAGGCGGGCAAGGTGGCGCTGATCTCGGGCGGTGGTTCGGGCCATGAGCCGCTGCATGGCGGCTTCGTCGGCCACGGCATGCTGGATGCCGCCTGCCCAGGCCAGGTCTTCACCTCGCCGACACCCGACCAGATGGTGGAAGCGGCCGCCGCCGTCGATACCGGCGCGGGCTGCCTGTTCATCGTCAAGAACTATGAGGGCGATGTGATGAATTTCGAGATGGGCGCCGAAATGGCCGGCGGCCAGGTGATGAGCGTCATCACCAATGACGACGTCGCCGTCGAGGATTCCACCTGGACGACCGGCCGGCGCGGCGTCGCGGGCACAATGGTGGTCGAGAAGATCGCCGGTGCGGCCGCCGAAAGCGGCATGGCGCTCGCCCCCCTCGCCGAGCTTGCCAAGCGCGTCAATGCCAATGCCCGCTCGATGGGCGTGGCGCTGACCAGTTGCACCGTGCCGGCCGCCGGCAAGCCGACCTTCGACATCGGCGACGGCGAAATGGAATTCGGTGTCGGCATCCATGGCGAGCCGGGCCGCCGCCGCGATACGCTGAAGAGCGCCGATGCGATCGCCGAGGAAATCTGCACATCCATCGTCAACGACCTTGGCGACAGGGCGAAGGGCAATGCCCTGCTCTTCGTCAACGGCTTCGGCGGCACGCCTGTTATGGAACTCTACCTGATGTACAATTCCGCCCGGGCGATCCTTGAGAAGAAGGGCGTGACGATCGTCCGCTCGCTCGTCGGCTCCTATGTCACCTCGCTCGACATGGCGGGTTGCTCGATCACCGTTGTCATGATGGACGGTGAAATGCTCGATCTCTGGGACCGGCCGGTGCATACGGCAGGCCTGCGCTGGGGTATGTAATCTCCAAGGGTGACTCTCGGTTCATTCATTGACTCTGCGTAAGGCGCTCTCCGACCGCGCGGAACCACTTTCCGTGTCCGGCGTTCGAGCCGCTGAGCCATTTCGGGAATCGCCAGAAAGATTCCTGAACGTGGGATTAACGGACGTTTCAGGCTGGATTCAGAAGGTATCCGGTAGAGCGCCCACAATGCCACTTCCCTTCGCCGCGATTTGACCATTTATTTGGGACACGAGCGGCCAGAGAACAGCGGGCACAAGGAACATCGAGGAAAAATCCATGGCCAAGACTTACACAGGCACCAACGGGGTCGATATTGTCAACCAGAACAATGGCAATCACGCCTATTACAACATCATCACCAAGGGCGGCGCTGACCAGATCAACGTGATACTGACCAACACCTGGGTCAACGCCGGCGATGGTGCCGACGTGGTGACCAGCGATGTCGAAGGCGCCAACAGGTTTAACCTGGGTAATGGCGCGGACATCTATACCGGTGACGGCTTCGCCAAGAGTGGACGTCATGACGAGATCTATGGCGCCGGCGGCAACGACACGATGACGATCCATACCCGCCAGAGCGACTATTTCGGCGACGGCGGCAATGATTTCATCTCCTCTGCCGGTTACTGGAATCTCCTTGTCGGCGGCAATGGCAACGACACCGTCAGCTACATGGCCCAGGACGACGACTTCCTGAAAGGCTGGGGCGTCGATCTCGACCTCGGCCGGGAATTCGCCCGCACCGGCCAGGGCCGCAAGGAAAAGATCTTCGATTTTGAAAATGCCGAAGGCACATCCTACGGCGACGGCATCCTTGGCTCCAAGGGCGACAACAAGCTCTGGGGCATGAATGGCAGCGACGATGTCAACGGCTTCAAAGGCAATGACAATCTGTTCGGCGGCAATGGTGCAGACTTCATTTATGGCGGCAATGGCGCGGACGATCTCACCGGCGGCAAGGGCGTCGACAAGATGTGGGGCGATGCGGGCAACGATCACTTCATCTTCACCGACGTTACCGACACGGGCGTCGGCAGCGGCAATCGCGATATCATCGAGGATTTCGAGAACGGCGACAAGATCGACCTGAGCGCCGCAGGCAGTTTCACCTTCATCGGCTCGGCGAATTTCAGCAACACAGCCGGCGAGCTTCGCTTCGATAACGGCGTTGTTTCCGGTGACGTGGATGGCGACGGCACCGCCGACTTCCAGATCGAGGTCAAGGGCGTCAACAGCCTGCAGAACAGCGATTTCATCCTCTGACGGGGATAACATCTTTCTGAAATGCAGAACGCCCGGCTCATCACCGGGCGTTCTTCCGTTTAGGCTGTCGCGGATCTCAGGTGCGCGAACCCGTCAGCTTGTCGATGGCTGTCGAGGTCGTGACACCGAAGACGCCATCGAGCGGGCCTTTGTAATAGCCGCGCTGCTGCAGCACGCGCTGAATTTCACGGCGGAATTCCTGGCTGTAGTTCGCCGCGCCCTTCTTCATGTCGTTGATGAAGGGTGCCTCGCCGCCTTCCAGCGCCGAGATCGCCAACCGTGCGGCCTCGCGCGGGTCGGGGCTGGTGCCCATGCCGCGATCCAGGAGATAGGCGAGGTTGCCCATCGCGTAGGTATTGCCGCTGCCGGCCGCCTTCTCATACCAGATCTTGGCCTGGTTATAGTCCTGGGGGACGCCCTTGCCGTTCTCGTAGAGCCAGGCGAGTGACGCCATCGAATAGGGATCCTCCCGCTCGGCGGCCTTCTCGTACCATTGGCGCGCTTCTTCGAAATTGATCGGCGCACCGAGGCCGTTCTGCAATGCGTAGCCGACGGAACCCATCGAGTTGAGGTCGCCGAGCTCGGCGCCGCGGCGATAGTAATCCAGCGACTTCACGTAGTCGCGCGTCACGCCCACGCCCTCGCGATACATCCACCCGAGCGAGGAGAAGGAATAAGCATCGTTCTGTGCCGCCGCCATCTCGTACCAGCGCAGCGCCTCGGGATAGTTGACCGGCATGCCGAGACCATATTGCGCCATGTAGCCGAGCGACGACATGCCCGTGACATCGTTCTTTTCGGCGGCACGACGATAGAGATCGAGCGCGCGGCCATAATTCTGGTCGACGCCCTTGCCCTCGCGATAGAGCCAGGCGAGCGCCGAGAGCGCATAGGCATCGTTCTTGTCGACGCCCTTCTCGTACCAGTAGCGCGCCTCGTCGAAATTGACGTCGGTGCCGAAGCCGTTCTGCAGCGCATAGCCGACAGAACCCATGGCATTGATATCACCCTGGAGCGCCGCCTTGCGGTAGAAATCGAGCGACTTCGCATAATCGCGCTCGACGCCGAGACCTTCGCGATAGAGCCAGCCCACGGAGGCCTGTGCATTCGCATAATCCTGCATCGCCGCCTTCAGGTACCAGTCGAAGGCAACCTTGTAGTTCTGCGAAATGCCGCCATAGCCTTCACGGTAGATCCAGCCGAGCGAGGCCTGGGCATAGGAGTTGCCGGCATTTGCCGCCCGCTCCATCATCCGCATGCCCTTCTGCATGTCCTGCGGCTCGCCGTTGCCGTAGATCGCCAGCCACGACATGTTGGTATAGGCGTGCGAATTGCCGAGATCGACGGCCTTCTGGTACCAGCGGCGCGCCTGCTCGTAATTGCGGTCCATGTCGTTGGCGCGGCCGATCATGTCATAGAGCATGGAGTCGCGCGGGTCTTCCTCTGATGCCCTCGTGCAGACATCGATTGCCTTGCGGATCTGGATATCGGCGAAGACGACGCCCGGGAAGTTCGGCTCCGAACCGGGTTCGCCCGCCAGCGCATAGCATTCGCGCGCGGTGCTGGTCAGGCTCTTCACATTCGGACGGAAGGTGATGGCATCGGCAATCGTGGTCGAGACCGAATTGGCGCTATTGACGTCGGCGCCGTTCTCGACCTTGCCGCTCGAGGAGATGCCGACATTGTTGTTTGTGTTGGTGTTATTGTTGGCGGTCTCGGGATTGAGATCCTTGCCTGCCGCCAGGCTGTCGATGGCGGTCATGGTGTCGGCACCGAAATCGCCGTTGACGACGCCACGGAAATAGCCGCGCTCCTTGAGCACGCGCTGGAATTCGACCCGGAAATTGGCCGAGAAATTGGTCGGCGACTTCTTCAACTCGTCGAGCTTGCCGGTATCGCCGCGTTCCACGGCAGCCACTGCCCAGCGCACGGCTTCCTTGGCATCGACCGATGTGCCGAGGCCCTGGTCGTAGAGGCGTGAGAGATTGCCCATAGCATAGGCGCTGCCTGCATCGGCGGCCTTCTCATACCAGTAGCGGGCTTCGACATAGTCCTGCTTCACGCCGGCACCGGCATCATAGAGGAAGCCGAGCGAGGCCATGGAATAGGAATCGCCGGCATTGGCGCCCTTCTCGTACCAATTGCGCGCCTCTTCGTAGCTCTGCGGCATGCCGAGGCCATTCTGGGCGGCATAGCCCATGGCCGTGATCGAACTCATGTCGCCGGCATCGGCGCCGCGACGATAATAGGCGAGTGACTTCTCGAAATCCTTCTCGACGCCTACGCCTTCGCGATAGAACCAGCCGAGATTGCCGAGTGCGGTGGCATTGCCCTGCTCGGCCGATTTCTCGTACCAGCGGATCGCCTCGGCATTGTTCTGCTCGGTGCCGCCATAGCCATCGCGATAGAGGAAAGCGAGCGAAGCCTGGGCCGCATGGTTGCCCGAGATCGCACCCTTTTCGAATGCCTTGCGACCTTCCCCGACATTGACCGGGCCATCAAGGCCATAGACCGAGAACCAGCCGAGATTGGTCAGCGCGAAGAGGTTGCCGAGATCTGCCGCCTTCTTGTAGTTGCGGCGTGCTTCGGCATAGTTCCGGTCGGCCTCATGGGCGCGGCCGAGAAGGTCGGCCAACATGCCGTCCTGCGGATTTTCGTTGACGGCCTGGGCGCAGGCCGTGAGCGCACGCTTGGCGTCGATCTTGGTCAGGTAGACGCCGGGAAAGCCGCTGAGCGACTGTGGTTCTGCCGCCAGCAGGTAGCAGTCGCGCGCGGCGGGCGTGTCCTTGAGGGTGAAGGAGGCGATGTTCTGATTCTGCGCCGGCGCGAGCGAGGCGATCGCCTGCTCGGCCTCGCCCTTGTACTTGCTGTCCGGGTAGCGCTCGAGGAACCGTTTCAGGGCCGACGTATCGGTCGACCCTTTCAGTGCCTCCCAGGCGATCTGGTCTGCGCTTATGTCAGGGTCGGCTTCGGCTGCGGCGAGAAGCTTGAGCTTCTTCTCGGCCAGCATCTTGTAGACGGCGTCCGAGCCGTGCTTGGCGATGAAGGCTTCGAGCAGTTCCTTGTCGGCGAGGTCCTTGATGTTCTGCCAATCGGCGGCAGCAGATGAGATACCGTTCGGGGCGACCTCTTCCTTCTTTTCCTCGGGCTTGGCATCGGCATTGTTGTTGACGGTGACGTTCAGTTCCTTGATCGAAAGGTAGATCTGCGCACCGCCGAGCGAGCCATAGACGAACGGTTCCTGCTTGCGCTGCGTGACCTTGACCACCTCGTCGCGGACCTGGCCGAGTGCGATGCGGATATCGACGCCGGGCTGGGCGATATATTTCGACAGCGCCTCGGCGAAGGGGGAGTTCTCGCCCGAGCCGTCGAGCGCGACGGTGCCGGCGCGCGAGGCGTAGGCGACCAGCGTGTCGGCGCCTTCGGGCTCGACCTTGGCAAGGCCCTTCTGCACGGCGCGCGTGCCGGACGATGCTGCCATCGCCTCGATGAATGGATTGTTGCGGCAGGCATCCAGGATGATTAGCTTGAGGCGCGAGGCGCCATTGAGCGAACGTTCGGCGCGCTCCAGCGGCAGCGCTTCGTCTTCAACGTCGCGGTCGGATTTCAGCAGGGCATCGGTCGGGATGAGGTAGTTGGTGCCCTTCATTTCCAGGCCGTGGCCCGAGTAATAGAGCACCGCGACCTCGGAGCCGTAGACCTTGTCCTCGAAGGAACGCAGCGCCTTCTTCATGCCCACAAGATCGACATCGATCGCGACATCGACTTCGTCGAAGCCTGCAGCGAGCAGCGTGGTGCGCATCAGCTGGACGTCATTGCTGGGATTCTTGAGCGGCGCCGTCGCGAGGTATTGCTGATTGCCGATCAGCAGCGCAACTCTCTTGCCCGCTTCCGCGGCACCACTGGAGAATGCGAAAACCGCCGCGAATACAAACAACAAAGGGAGACGGCGTGGTGTTAGCCGCATGGACATGCCCGTACCTCCAGAAAGTCTATCGGGAGTATTACGGATGGCCCCATGAGATTCAATGTCGCGCATGGAGAAAATTTAATAATTGATAAACCCGGGGCTCACGCAACGGTCATCCAGCGGCGCTCGAAATGCGATCTGGCCATCGCGTGAACGGCCCGTTCTATTTCCAGACCGCGTTCGAAATCGATCACGTGGGCCGGTTGCCCGGATATTGCCGACAGCATTTCCCGGCACTCGATGATCTTCAGATCGTTGAAACCCAGGCCATGGCCGGGCGCCGGGATGAACTTGCCATAGATCGGGTGATTGCCCGATGTCATGACCGTGCGGAAGCCGTGATTTGCCGGCTCGCCCTTGCGGTCGTAGAGCTGGAATTCGTTCATCCGCTCCTGGTCGTAAAGGATGGAGCCCTCGGAGCCATAGACCTGCACCATGATTCGACCCTTGCGGCCCCAGGCCGAACGGTTGGCGAGCAGCACGCCCGACACGCCGCCCTCCATGTGCATCAGCACATTGGCGATGTCGTGGTTCTCGACCGCCCGCCTGCCCCCTTCCCGCGCCGGCCGGTCGGCATAGGGCTTGGCCATGTCGGTCATCACTTCGGTGGGCAGGCCGACAAGGACCGAGAGCAGCGACAGAGGATGGACCGCAAAATCGTCGAGCGCGCCATAGCCGGATCGCGCCTCGCTCTTCCAATAGAAGGCCTCGGCGGGATCGGCCATGTAATCCTCGTCCATCTCGACGCGGACGTGGGTCACATTGCCGATGGCACCCGAACGGATGAGCGCGGCAATGTGGCGGATCAGCGGATTCTGGATGTAGTTGTAGCCCATCACAGTGACCTTGCCCGATGCGCGGGCGGCGGCCAGCATGCGCTCGGCATCGGCAAACGAGGTTGCCATCGGCTTTTCGCACCAGACATGCTTGCCGGCTTCGAGCGCGGCGATCGCCATTTCGGCGTGGAACTGGTTAGGCGTGGTGACCGAGACGACATCGACATCCGGGTTGGCGACGACCTCGCGCCAGTCAGCCGTGGATTGGGCAAAGCCGAATTCGTCGGCTTTCTTGCGGGCGAGCTCGGCATTGACCTCGCCGAGACTGACCAGGCGCGGCCGCTCGACATCGCCGAATACGGACGCCACCGCGTTCCACGCCAGCGCATGGCACTTGCCCATGTAACCCGTGCCGATAAGCCCGATTCCCAATCCCGCCACGATGACCTCCACATCCGATTGCCGGAACGGATACGCTATCGCTAGTAATTTGGGAATATAAATTTCGCCATTATGGGGATTGTGACAGTGGTTTCGCTTTCTTGTGGAATAAACGTTCCGGTCTTGGTATGCAATCCTCTCAAATGTGGAGGAATGGATGGACGATCAGGCGAAGACCGGAGCGGTGCCCCGCGATTTCGACAGTTTGCGTGCGTTCATGGTCGAGCGCAAGTCCGACATGCCCAAACGGCTAGCGCAGGTTGCAGCCTATTCGCTCGCCAATCCCGATGAAATCGCCTTCGGCACGGCCGCCAGCATTGCCTCAGCCGCCGAGGTGCAGCCATCGACGCTGGTGCGTCTGGCGAGGCACCTCGGCTATGAAGGTTTCTCCGATCTCCAGAGCATTTTCCGCGATCGACTCAAGGAGAAGAACCTCTCCTACGAGGAACGCCTCAACATCCTCGAAAAAGACAGGAAGCATGTCGAGGAAGCCGAGCTTTTGAGCGGCTTCCTCAACGCGGCTTCACAATCCATCGCTCGCCTCGCCTCGGCAATCGATCCGGCGCATTTTGCCAAAGCGGTCGATATAATGGCGCAAGCCGAGACGATCTACCTGATCGCCAAACGCCGCTCCTATCCGCTCACCGCCCACATGGCCTACGCCTGCGGCAAGCTCGGTATCCGCTATATCATGGTCTCCTCGCCCAATGGGGTGGAGCCGGAGATGGCGCAGTTCGCCACCACGCGTGACGCCGCCTTTGCAGTCTCCTTCTCGCCCTACGCCGCCGACAGCATCGCCTATGCCCAGGCTTTTGCGAAGCGCGGCGTGCCACTGGTGTCGATCACCGACTCAGTCTTCTCTCCGCTGACCGGTTTTTCGACCACATGGTTCGAGGTTGCGGAATCGGATTTCTCGGGCTTCCGCTCACTCTCGGCCTCCATGGCGCTTGCCATGGCCCTGCCGGTAGCGATCGCCGAGAAGCGACGGCAGAGCGGGCGTGAAAAGTTGCAGAACGAGAGATGAAATGAAAATTCCATTTGACTTTATAATGGAACTAATGTTTCAAAACAAATAAATCGATAATGCAGAAGACGCCTTGCGCGGAGGAAAACATGGCCCAGTCCGGTAGCGGTCTTGAAAGACGTCTCGATGTGATCGCCATCGGCCGGTCCTCCGTGGATCTCTATGGCCAGCAGAGCGGCTCGCGGCTCGAGGACATCGCCTCCTTCGCCAAATCCGTCGGCGGCTGCCCGACCAACATTTCCGTCGGCACGGCGCGGCTGGGCCTGCGTTCCGCGCTGGTCACCCGGGTCGGCGACGAGCAGATGGGCCGCTTCATCCGCGAACAGCTCGACCGTGAGGGTGTGAACACATCAGGCATCGTCACCGACAAGGAACGGCTGACCGCGCTGGTGCTGCTGTCGGTCGAATCCGAAGGCGTCTCGCCGATGATCTTCGTGCGCACGGACTGCGCCGACATGGCGCTCGACGAGGACGATATCGACGAGGATTTCGTGAAATCCTCAGCCGCCGTGCTGGTTTCCGGCACGCATTTCTCCAAGCCGAACACCGAAGCCGCACAGCGCAAGGCGATCCGCCTCGCCAGGGAAAGCGGCGGCAAGGTGATCTTCGATATCGACTATCGCCCCAATTTGTGGGGCCTCGCAGGCCATGCCGAGGGCTTTGAGCGCTATGTGAAATCCGACCGCGTCTCGGCGCTGATGAAGTCGGTACTGCCGGATTGCGATTTGATCGTCGGCACCGAGGAGGAGATCATGATCGCCTCGGGTGCGGATAATGTGCTGGCGTCGCTGAAGGCGATCCGCGCTGTGACGCCTGCGACCATCGTGCTCAAGCGCGGCGCCATGGGCTGCATCGTCTATGACGGTCCGATCAGCGATGATCTCGAAGACGGCATCATCGGCCAGGGCTTTCCGATCGAGGTCTATAATGTGCTAGGCGCCGGCGATGCCTTCATGTCCGGCTTCCTGCGCGGCTGGCTGAAGGACGAGCCGCACGCGACATCGGCCACCTGGGCCAATGCCTGTGGTGCTTTCGCCGTCTCCCGGCTGCTCTGCGCGCCGGAATATCCGACCTGGGATGAATTGCAGTTCTTCCTCCGCAACGGTTCGAAGTTCAAGGCGCTGCGCAAAGACGAGGCGATCAACCATATCCATTGGGCCACCAACCGCCGCAAGGAAATCCCGCTCTTGATGGCGCTCGCCATCGACCATCGCTCGCAGCTGACCGACATCGCCGACGAGTTGAAGGTTTCTCATAGCAAGATCAATGCCTTCAAGCGGCTCGCCGTCGCCGCTTGCGCCCGCGTCAGCCAAGGTCGCGAGGGCTATGGCATGCTGATCGACGAGCGTTTCGGCCGCGAAGCCTTTTTCGATGCGGCCAAGAAGAACCTCACCTGGATCGGCCGGCCGGTGGAACTGCCCGGCTCGCGTCCGCTGCGCTTCGAGTTCAGCCAGGACATCGGCTCGCAACTCGTCGAATGGCCTGTCGACCATTGCATCAAGTGCCTGTGCTTCTACCACCCCGACGATCCGGAGCACCTCAAGAAAGAGCAACAGCAGAAATTGCGCACGCTGTTCGAAGCCGCCCGCAAGGTGGGCCGCGAACTGCTGGTCGAGATCATCGCTGGCAAGCATGGCAAGCTCGATGACGACACGATCGCCCGCGCCGTGCAGGAACTCTATGATCTCGGCATCAAGCCCGACTGGTGGAAGCTTGAACCCCAGCATTCGGCCCAGGCGTGGAAGAACATCGAAGCCGTGATCGCCGAGAACGACGAATATTGCCGTGGCATCGTGTTGCTGGGCTTGGAAGCTCCGGCTGCGGAACTGGAGAAGGCTTTTGCGGCCACCGCTGTTGCCTCGTCTGTGAAAGGTTTTGCCGTCGGCCGCACGATCTTCGCGCATGCCGCCCAGCAATGGCTGTCGGGGCAGATGAGTGATGAGGCTGCCATATCAGACATGGCGGGGCGGTTTGAGGAATTGACGAAGGCGTGGTTGAGGACGCGGGGGCGGTGATGTTGCTTGGTTGGGATAAAACCCCTCACCAAGCGCGCCCAAGTCTTCGCCTTCGGCTCACACGGGCTTGCTATCCTCTCCCGCAGGGGGAGAGGTAGGCGCCGAGTTTACCTCTCCCCTTGCGGGAGAGGATACGAAGGCCGGGTGAACGATAGTGAACCCTTGGCCGAAGTTGGTGAGGGGTGAATCCTCTCCAAATCAAACGAGAACGAATTAAACCGCGACCGAATTGAATGGCGGGAGGAACACGATGACCAAGACGATCCGGCTGACGATGGCACAGGCTGTCGCGCATTACCTCAAGAAGCAGATGACCGTGGTCGACGGCAAAAAAGTGTCCATCTTCGGCGGCGTCTGGGCGATCTTCGGGCATGGCAATGTCGCCGGCATGGGCGAAGCGCTTTACCAGGTGCGCGACGAACTGAAGACCTACCGCGCGCATAACGAACAGGGCATGGCAAATGCCGCCGTCGCCTATGCCAAGGCCAGCTTCCGCCAGCGCTTCATGGCGGTGACGACCTCGATCGGACCGGGCGCGCTCAACATGGTGACCGCCGCCGGTGTCGCCCATGTAAACCGCCTCCCCGTGCTGTTCCTGCCTGGCGACGTCTTCGCCAACCGCGCGCCGGACCCAGTGCTGCAGCAGATCGAGAGTTTTCAGGACGGCACCCTCTCGGCGAATGATGCCTTCCGCCCGGTGGTCCGCTATTTCGACCGCATCACGCGGCCGGAACAAATCATCTCGGCACTTCGCCGCGCCATGCAGGTGATGACCGATCCCGTCGATTGCGGCCCGGTCTGCCTGTCGCTCTGCCAGGACGTACAGGCCGAGGCTTTCGACTATCCGGAAAGCTTCTTCGAGGAAAAAATCTGGTCCTTCCGCCGCCCGCTACCCGACGAGAACGAGCTTGCGGCAGCCGTCGCGGCGCTCAAGGCCTCGACCAAGCCGGTCATCATCGCCGGCGGTGGCGTGCTCTATTCGCTGGCAACCGGGGAACTCACCGCCTTCGCTGAAAAGCACGGCATCCCCGTCGTCGTCACACAGGCGGGAAAGTCCTCGATCGACGAGCGCCATCCGCTCGCCATGGGTTCGGTCGGCGTGACCGGCACTTCGGCCGCCAATGCACTGACCGAAGAGGCCGATCTGATCCTCGCCGTCGGCAGCCGCCTGCAGGATTTTACGACCGGCTCCTGGGCGATCTTCAAGGGCGATCACGTCAAGTTCGTCGGTATCAACACCGCGGGCTTCGACGCCGCCAAGCATGATGCGCTGCCCGTTGTCGGCGATGCCAAGGTGACGCTCGATGCGATGTCGAAGGCGCTCGGCGGCTGGGCAGCACCTGCCGCTCTCAAGGACAAGGCAGCCAGGGTGAAGGCCGAATGGATGACGGCGGCCGACAAGGCAATGGCCGCGACCAATGTGGCGCTCCCCTCCGACGCCCATGTCATCGGCGGCACCGCTCGCAATCATTCCGGCGAGAACACCGTGCTGGTCTGCGCCTCGGGCGGCCTGCCGGGCGAACTCCACAAGCTCTGGCCGGCCACCTCGCCGGGCAGCTACCATATGGAATACGGCTTTTCCTGCATGGGCTACGAGATCGCCGGCGGGCTGGGCGTCAAGATGGCGCGCCCCGATGCCGATGTCGTCGTGATGCTCGGCGACGGCTCCTACATGATGATGAATTCGGAGCTCTCGACCTCCGTCATGATCGGCCAGAAGATTACGGTCGTGTTGCTCGACAACCGGGGCTTTGGCTGCATCAACCGGCTGCAGATGGCGACCGGCGGCGCGAACTTCAACAACCTGTTGAAGGACGCCTATCACGAGGTGATGCCCGACATCGATTTCCGCAAGCATGCGGAGAGCATGGGCGCCGTGGCAATAAAGGTTGCCTCGATCGCCGAGCTGGAACAGGCGCTGAAGGACACCAGGGACAACGGCAGGACCACCGTGATCGTCATCGATACCGATCCGCTGATCACCACGGATGAGGGCGGCCATTGGTGGGATGTCGCGGTGCCTGAAGTCAGCACCCGCGAACAGGTCAACAAGGCGCGCGCGGAGTATGTGAAGGCCCTCTCCGCCCAGCGTATCAACTAAGGCCAACAGGAATGACCGTCGCCGAAAGATCGGGTCTCGATCGCCTGGCGATGCATGAAGGAGAATAGTATGAAAGCCAAACTCGGCATGTCGCCCATCGCCTGGTGGAACGACGACCTTCCGGAACTCAGCGACGATGTGTCGCTCGAGGAATGCCTCCGCCAGTCGCGCAGCGCCGGCTTCACCGGCATGGAACAGGGCCGCCGCTTCCCCAACAATCCCTCGGAGATGCTGCCGATCCTGCGCGCCGCCGACGTGACGCTGTGCGGCGGCTGGTTCTCCGGCACGCTGGTCGACGAGGAACTTGGCCCCAACAAGGATCGCATCCTCCCGATGATCGAACTGTTCAAGGCGGTAGAAGCGCCCTGCATCGTCTATGGCGAAGTGGGCCGCTCGATCCAGGGCGACCGTTCGAAGCCGCTCGCCACAAAGCCGCGCCTCGATGACGACGAGATGAAGGCCTATGGCCGCAAGGTCACCCAGTTCGGCGAATGGTGCGCCGAGCAGGGTATGCCGCTGTCCTACCACCACCATATGGCCGCCGTGGTCGAGACTGAACCTGAACTCGATGCTTTCATGAAGAATTCGGGCGAAGGTATTCCGCTGCTGCTCGATGCCGGGCACCTGGCCTTTGCCGGCGGCGACGTGTTGCGCGCCATCGACAACCACCATGCCCGTATCAATCATGTCCACGTCAAGGATATCCGCAAATCCGTGGTGGATGGTCTCGACCGCAGCCGGCAATCGTTCCTCGATGCCGTGGCGCTCGGCGCCTTCACCGTGCCGGGCGACGGCTCGCTGGATTTCGGCGCGATCGTCCAGCGGCTGGCCGATCACGGCTACGAAGGCTGGTTCGTCGTCGAGGCCGAGCAGGACCCGAGGAAAGCGCCGCCCGCTAGGATGGCCGAGATCGGGTATAAGGAGCTGATGCGGGTGATGACGGCGGCGGGCTATACGGTGGAGACGGAAGGGTTTCCGAAGGGTTAGCGGCGTACGTCGTTTCACCCCTCACCTAGTGCGCCCAAGCGTTCGACTTCGTCTCACGCGGGCTTACTATCCTCTCCCACAGGGGGAGAGGTAAACTCGCGGCACAGCCTTGCCACAAGGGAGGCCGAGCGTGAGGCACCTTACCTCTCCCCTTGTGGGAGAGGATACGAAGGCCGGGTGAGCGAAGCGAACCCTTGGCCGAAGTTGGTGAGGGGTAAATTCTCCTCAAAATCAATGGAGAACACAGCCATGCCAAACCTACTCGTAAAACCAAACGGCACCCAAGGCCGCGTCACACATGTGACGCCGGAAAGCGCGGGCTGGACCTATGTCGGCTTCGACATGCACCGGGTGAAATCCGGCGACCGGATCAGCGCCCTGACCGGCGACCGCGAAGTCTGCCTCGTCTGGATCAGCGGCAAGAGCGAGACTGTTGTCGAAGAGAAACCGATGGGCGTGCTCGGCGAGCGGATGAGCCCGTTCGAAGGCGCACCGCATGCGCTCTATGTCCCGGCTGGTTCGGAATGGCAGGTCAAGGCGCTGACCGATCTCGAACTCGCCGTCTGCTCGGCACCCAGCGGCGGCGACCACAAAACCAAGCTCATTCCGCCCGGCACGCATCCGCAATTCATCCGCGGCAAGGGCGCCAATGTCAGGCATGTCACCAACATCATGCCGGAAGACGATAATTCCGCCCATTCGCTGCTGGTGGTGGAAGTGATCACGCCATCCGGGAACACCTCGTCCTATCCCTCGCACAAGCACGACCAGGACGACCTGCCGAACGAGAGCCTGCTTGAAGAGACCTACTACCACCGCCTGAACCCGCCGCAAGGCTTCGCCTTCCAGCGCGTCTACACCGACGACCGCTCGCTCGACGAGGCGATGGCGGTGGAGGACGGCGATGTGACGCTGGTGCCGAAGGGCTATCATCCCTGCGCGACGATCCACGGCTATGACCTCTATTATCTCAACGTCATGGCCGGGCCGAAGCGGGTGTGGAAGTTTCATAATGCGCCCGAGCACGAGTGGCTGCTGAAGGCGTGAGCGACAACGGCCCACAGCTTGACTTTTGCCTCCAGTTTGAGACTCTCGAGTCAAACTGGAGGTCGCGATGCTTTTCAATGTGGAAGAGGCTGTGGAACGCTTTGAAGAGTTGATGGAGCGCGCTCGCTCTGGAGAAGAAATTCTTATTTCTGAAGGGCCTGGTAGGACTGTCCGGATGGAGCCGATTGTCAAGCAACCGGACCAAACGGGCGGAGAAATCCCCGCCCATTCGGATTCATAATCACTTCACACCGGCTGCAACACCCCAAACCGCCAACCCCGCCGCATGGCGTTCACCCCCAGCACCACCGCGATCAGGCCGACCATGGCGATGTCGGAGGCGGGACCTGCCATCCATATGCCCGTCTCGCCGAACAGATGCGGCAGGATCAGGAGCAGTGGCATCGTGAACAGATAGTTCCGTGACAGGCCCAGGATACCGGCATTGGCGGCATCGCCGATCGACTGGAAATAGCCGGACAGGATGATCGGCAGGCCGCAGAGCACGTAGACAGCGGCAATCCAGGGCAGGATTCGCGCGGTCTCGCTAATGATCAGCGGGTCGCTTGAGAACATCGCGCCGATCTGTGGCGCCATGAGCCAGGCGACAAGCTGTACGGCCCCGCAATGCAGCGTGACGACTAGGAGCGCGATCTTGAGGCTGGCATTGGTGCGGTCCATCAATCGTGCGCCGTAATTGTTGCCCGCGATCGTCTGGAAGGCGATCGAGATGCCCAGCATCGGCAGATAGGCGACCGTCAGCAGACGCGTGACGATGCCATAGGCGGCGATCGTCGCCACATAGTGCTCCATCTCCCAAAGGCGGATATTTGTGATCATTGCCGCCGAAATCAGCGAGGTGCCGAGGAAGCCGAGGCTCGACGGGGCGCCGAGTGCCAGCATCTGTTTCCATTCGGTCACCGGGCCGGGACGTGCGAGCTTCAGCACGCCGGGGGTCCGGAAACGGAAGGCCAGCACGATCGACAGGCAGATCGCCTGGGCCAGCACCGAGCCGAAGGCCGAGCCCGCGACGCCCCAGCCAAAGACGCCCATGAACAGCCAGTTGAAGGCGATATTCATCAGCGTCGCCGAGATCGTCACCAGCGTCATGAAGCCGAGGCGCCCCTCGCAGCGCAGCCCGTCGATATTGAGCGACAGGAAGAAGGTGACGGGCGCGAAGGCGACCATGATCGTCATGAAGAGTTCGGCATTGGCAGCCACGGCGGGCGCACCCGCAGCGCCCTCGGCGATCGCCATGCGGCCGAGCGTGAAGAACAGCAGATAGACGAAAGCGATCACGGCGAGAACCAGCAGATGCGCGCCGGTGAAGGTCTGGCGCGCCTGATCGCGGCGTCCGGCGCCGAGATGGCGCGCCAGAATGCTCGACATGCCATTCGACACAAGCGTCTGCAGCGCGACCATCATCATCGCCATGGGAAAGATGAGGGACACGGCGGAGAGCGCATCGGCTCCGGCATAAAGGCCGATGAAATAGGCGTCGGCCACGACATAGAGGCCGTTGATGGTCATGATCAGGATGATCGGCGCCGCGGTCCTGGCAAAAAGCGCAGGCAGGCTGCCATGCAGGAACATATTGTTCGCATCAGTGGAATTCATCGAAACCTCGTCAATCCAGTTCGCGAAACCAGCACGCTTCAGAACGCACTATGTCGGGAGCTCGCATTGCCGTCAGTTCGCTCAAGCGATGTGACAGGGTTCGATCAGAAGAGGAATTCACCATGAGCATTTGCTCGCGAGCGGCAGGCACCTCGGCCGCCAATCGATATACGGGACGCCGGCAAAAGCGTCAATCTGCCGATCCATGACATTGTCTTATGACACCCATCTCCAGGCCGATAAAGCGTAACGCGTTGGCGCCAAAGCGGATTCAGATTTGTTAAACGATCGGATGATATGATTGCACCGACGCAACACTCTGGAGGGAGCCATGTCCTTACATCATTTCAAGGACTTTCACGAGCGGCTGCAACTCCAGAATCCGAAGCGCAGCTTCCGCCTGCACAGTATCGATCGTTCCGGGCTGATCATCCCGGTTGGCCATCATCTTACCATCTCCACCCAGCATCACTGCGTCATCCAGCGCATTTCCTGTGCTGCGGCGCTGATCAACATCAATCCCCGCATCGAGCTGCCGAAGAATTTCTTCCTCGTCATCCTCGGCTCGAGCGAGGAGATCGGTGCGACCGAAGCAAGCCGCGAAGGCGATCACATGCTGGTCAAGTTCAACATGTTCCTCGATGTCGGCTTCCTGCAGAGCATCGTCGGCACCGCTTCGCTCGAGATCGAGCCGCTCGCCTAACCAACCTCTACGAACGCTCGGCGCGCAATCCAGAGATGCGTTTCAAAGCTGGACACTGACCGTTGGTTTTCCTCAATAAATTTCGCAATAGATAAAAATCTAACTTTCGGATTGAAGCGAGTGAAACACTCCTGTGCGAAGTTGTCCCGGTAACCCCTGGGGAGCCATCATGGCCGAGAACGCACTAGCCAGCCTTCATAGCGACGCCTCTCAGCACGGCCGCGGCGCCGAGCGATTTGTCCTCAACCGCGCTGCGCGGTTGATGGCGGTCAATCCCGCGCTCGCCGGCATGTCGATCCGCAGCTGTCACCTCGTGGACATTTCAAAGATCGGCGCAACCATCAACCTGATGACCACGATCGGCCTGCCGGATCACTACTACCTCAACATCGTCGGCACCTCGAACCGCATCGGTTGCGCCGAGATCTATCGCAATGGCAGCCGCGTCGGCGTGAAATTCATCAAGCCGATCGAGGACGAGTTGCTGCACGTGATCGTTCGCGGCGACTTCTTCACCGAAGCCAAATGACCATCTTGCAGGCGCAAGCGAAAACCTTATTGTCCTCCTCCGGAGTGAATCAGGGTTTTCCAGCATGTCGACTTTCTCGCGCTTCACGCGCATCGCCCGCGATCTGCCGGCCACCGTTCCGTTCGTCGGGCCGGAGGCCATCGAGCGCAACCGCCATCTAGAGGTCAAGGCGCGGATCGGCGCCAATGAGAGCGGCTTCGGACCGGCGCCGTCGGTGATCGAGGCGATGCGGCAGGCCGCGACCGAGACCTGGAAATATACCGATCCGGAGAGCTTCGAGCTCAGGCACGCGATCGCCGCGCATCTAGGCCTCGACCCCAAATTCATCAATATCGGCGAAGGCATAGACGGCATTCTCGGCCAGATCGTGCGGCTGGTGATCGAGCCCGGCATGCCGGTCGTCACCTCGCTCGGCGGCTATCCGACGTTCAATTACCACGTCGTGGGTTTCGGCGGCCGGCTGGTCACGGTTCCCTACAGGGATGACAAGGAAGACCTCGACGGCCTGCTCGCGGCGATCAAGCGCGAGGATGCGCCGCTCGCCTATTTCGCCAATCCGGACAATCCGATGGGCAGCTGGTACAGTGCCGAACGCGTGCTGGAATTCGCGCGCGCGGTGCCGGAAACCACGATGCTGATCCTCGACGAGGCCTATGGCGAGACCGCACCATCCGGCACTATACCGCCATCCGAGGCGCTGATCGACCGGCCGAACGTGATCCGCACCCGCACCTTCTCGAAAGCCTATGGCCTGGCCGGCTCGCGTATCGGCTACGTCATCTCGGCTGAGGATACCGCCACCGCCTTCGACAAGATCCGCAACCATTTCGGGCTGAACCGGATCGGTGTGGCGGCAGCCATCGCGGCGCTCAAGGACAAGACCTACCTTGAGGAGGTTCTGGGCAAGATCAGCGCAGCGCGCGATCGCATCGCCACCATCGCACGCGCCAATGGGCTCAGCCCTCTGCCCTCGGCGACGAATTTCGTGGCGGTGGATTGCGGCCGCGACGGCGCCTATTCGCGCGCCATCGTCGATGGCCTGATGGAGGAAGGCGTGTTCATCCGCATGCCCGGTGTCGCGCCTCTCAACCGCTGCATCCGGGTCAGTGTCGGTCCGGACAAGGATCTCGATCTCTTTGAGGCGGCACTGCCGAAAGTCTTGAAGCGGTTGGGAAACCAGTAGACCGTTGCCAACTGGGAGGTAGACAATGGCAAAAAGCGAGACAAATCCCAAGGTCGATGCATTCCTGGCACGGACCACGGAATGGCACGCGGAAATCGAGGCACTGAGAAGGATCATTCTCGACTGTCAGCTGACCGAGGATTTCAAATGGGGCTGGCCCTGTTATTCCATCGACAAGAAGAACGTGGTGCTGACTCATGGCTTCAAGGACTATTGCGCGCTGCTGCTCTTCAAAGGCGCATTGATGAAGGATCCCGAAAAGATCCTGATCCAGCAGACGGAGAATGTGCAGGCGGCGCGGCAGATCCGGTTTAGCGGACTCGCCGAAATCAAGCGAATGGACAACATCCTGAAGGACTATATCCACCAGGCGATCGATGTGGAAAAGGCCGGCCTGAAAGTGGATTTCAAGGACACCAAGGAATTCGCAATGCCCGAGGAGTTCCAGGCCAAGCTGGACGCAATGCCCGAGCTGAAGACCGCCTTCCACGCGCTGACACCGGGCCGGCAGCGGGGCTATCTGCTTCACTTTTCATCGGCCAAGCAAGCCAAGACCCGCGAGGCTCGGATCGCGAAATGCATGCCGCGGATTCTCGATGGAAAAGGTCTAGACGATTAGCGAATAGCGAATAGCGAATAGCGAATAGCGAATAGTTTGCCGGGCTGACTGGAGGTCACAAGCCCAAAACTACTCGCCATTCGCCAAAAACTGATCACTCAATGCATTGTCATCCATTCGCGAGCGGCGCGGAGTGCCGTGGCGAGTTCGCTCTTGCTCATCGAGCGGGAAAGCTCGGCGCGGAGGTGAGCGGCGCGTTCGGAACCCTTGATGGCGGCAATGTTGAGCCACTTGTGCGCCGAGACCAGGTCGATTTCGCAACCGCGGCCGGTCGCATACATCAGGCCCATGGTGCAGAAAGTATCAGCGCGGGTCTCGCCGCCCATCGAAGCTTCCATCGTGTTCATGTCAAAGCGTGCCATTTCAGTCGTCCCTTTGTTTGCCAGTAACCGTTGTTCTTTTTCTCTCTGTTTTGCCTTGGAAGGCTCCGGAGAAGGCCGGTCCGCTTCAGCGGTTTTTCTCGGTCTTCCCCGGTGTCTGGCGGTGTTTTCGTCCCCGCTCGTCTTATGGCTTCACTATGCCGGACGGCTTTCAATACTCGCTTAAAATGCATGATTAATTTGAGACAAACAAAGTACAAACGCTTGGTAAACTTGGGTTTTTGTTAAGCATCGGACCTGTTGAGTCCGGCGGATTCCGCGAAAAACTTTACCGAAATTTCAGCTTGTGGTTTCAACCCTTTGTTCACCACGAAAAAGGTTGGAAATCAGGGCGTCGTAAAAAGATGCCCGCGCGGAGACACGAAAACCGCCGCCGGATATTAAGAAATGGGGGCATTTGAGAGCCGGGCGAGAAGCGCTTTCAGGCCTGTGGCAAGGCCGTGGCATCGAGCTCCGGTCGGTGCAGGCGTTCGCCCTTGGCCAGTATCACGCCGAGATCGCCCGATATGGCGAGTTCCAGACTCTCCGCAATGCGGATCGCGCGTTCGAGGAAGAGGCGTGCCGCGGCGGGCGGGCAGGTTTCCATCGCGGTCTCGGCGAACAGCCTGAGCCACCGGTCGAAATGCCTGCCATCGACGGGAAGGCCGATATGTTTCTGCATCGGTGAGCCGGCATAGGCGCCGCTGCCTAATGTCACCGAGGACCAGAAGGCGCCCAGTTGTTTGAAATGGTGTTCCCAATCCACGACGCGTTCGTTGAAGATCGGGCCGAGAGCCGCGTCGAGCCGGACCTTGCCATAGAATGCGCGTACCAGACGGTCGATCATCGCTTCATCGATGCCCGTCTCGCGCTTCTTCTGTTCGACAATCCGCGCCCGGCGTTCGGCGGCATCTTCCATGAGGGACCATTTCCTTTGAGGCGCAACATATAGACCAACAGGCCGCGCCCGCCGATGCCGCATTCCGTCGCGCCCTCTGTCAGGTAGTGTTTCGTTTGTAGATCGGCAACCATTCTGAATGCCGAATGAATGGCGAGATCAGCGTGAGTTCAGCCTCGGCGGTTTAGAAGGCTTTCAACACTGGGACACTTCGGAACGGAAATGACCATTCTCGCACGCCGCTTCACCATCATCTGCCTCATCATGTCGCTCTTCGCTGTCGGCCTCACCGCGGCTGTGGAAAGCAGCGGCAAGCGCAACCATGGCGGTCTCATCGGACTGAGCGCCCCCTGCCCGCAGCCTTCGGGCATCCATTGCAAGGCATCGCTTTGAAATATGCTGTCGCCGGATTTCAAGCAAAATTCCGCTTGAAATCCGACGGCCCCGATTGATTGTCATCGAGTGCCTATTATAATGGCACATGGCAAAGCGAATCCTCTCCACGTCCCTCCTCGACACCGTCACCCCTGAGAATTTCCCATCGGCCGCATTCCACGACGCGACTGCCGCGGTCGACGCGCTCGAAGGGCTCTACGACCGCAACACCGCCTTCCTGCGCGACAGTTTCGAGGCGGTGATCAAGGGCGGCCAGCCGCACAAGCGCTACCGGGCCTATTATCCCGAAGTCCGCATGGAGACCCTGCGCTACGATCGCATCGACTCCCGCCTGCCCTATGGCTTCCTCAGCGAGCCCGGGCTCTATTCCACCACGATCACGCAGCCGAAGCTATTCCGGCATTACCTCAAGACCCAGATCGGCCAGCTTATCGTCAATCATGGCCTGCCGGTAACGATCTCGGAATCGGCGACGCCGATCCCCCTGCATTTCGCCTACGGCGAGGGCGCGCATGTGGAGGCGAGTGCCGCCAACACCCTCGATGTGCCGCTGCGTGATCTCTTCGACACGCCCGATCTTGCCACCACGGATGATGAGATCGCCAATGGCGAATACGAACCGCCGCCGGGTGGTCCGCGTCCGCTGGCACCCTTCACCGCGCAACGCATCGATTATTCGCTGGCGCGGCTCAGCCATTACACCGCCACGCGCGCCAAGCATTTCCAGAACTTCGTGCTGTTTACGAACTACCAGTTCTATGTCGATGAGTTCTGCGCCTGGGCGCGCCAGATGATGGCCGAGGGCGGCAATGGCTATGCCGAATTCGTCGAGCCCGGCAATGCCGTCACGCCGCCGGGTTTCAGCGAACCGCAATCCGGCGTGCCTGCCACCCGACTGCCGCAGATGCCGGCCTACCACCTCAAGAAGAAGGGCCATGCGGGCATTACGCTGGTCAATATCGGCATCGGGCCATCGAATGCCAAGACGATCACCGACCACGTGGCGGTGCTCAGGCCGCATGCCTGGCTGATGCTCGGCCATTGCGCCGGCCTGCGCAACAGCCAGACGCTGGGCGATTATGTGCTCGCGCATGCCTATATGCGCGAGGATCACGTTCTGGACGACGACCTGCCGCTCTGGGTGCCGATTCCGGCGCTCGCCGAGGTCCAGCAGGCGCTGCAGGATGCGGTGGCCGACGTGACCGGCTATGACGGCTATGAGCTCAAGCGCATCATGCGCACCGGCACCGTGGCGACGATCGACAACCGCAACTGGGAACTGCGTGACCAGCGCGGACCGGTCAAGCGGCTCAGCCAGGCGCGCGCCATCGCGCTCGACATGGAATCGGCAACCATCGCCGCCAACGGCTTCCGCTTCCGGGTGCCCTATGGCACGCTGCTCTGCGTGTCCGACAAGCCGCTGCATGGCGAGCTCAAACTGCCGGGCATGGCCACCGCCTTCTACAAGAACCAAGTCAACCAGCATCTGAGGATCGGCATCCTGGCGCTCGAAAAGCTATCCGCCATGCCTGCCGCACAGCTTCATTCGCGCAAGCTCAGGAGCTTCTTCGAGACGGCTTTCCAGTGATGTTACGGCGCACTTGACCGGCGCGCCTTGGGACAGGCCGGCGCGTCGTGTCACGAAATCTTGGCCCCGCGCAGCCTGAGCGCGTTTCCGATCACACTGACGGAAGAGAGCGCCATGGCCGCCGCTGCCAGAACGGGCGATAGCAGAAGCCCGAACGCCGGATAAAGAATGCCAGCGGCGATCGGCACGCCGGCGGCATTGTAGACGAAGGCGAAGAACAGGTTCTGGCGAATATTGCTCATCGTGGCGTGGCTGAGTTGCCGGGCCTTGACCAGACCCAGGAGATCGCCTTTCAGCAGCGTGACACCGGCGCTCTCGATCGCCACATCGGTTCCGGTTCCCATCGCTATGCCGACATCGGCTGCCGCGAGCGCCGGTGCATCGTTGACGCCGTCGCCGGCCATGGCCACGACGCGGCCTTCCGATCGTAATCGCTCGACGATCTCCGCCTTGTTCTCGGGCAGCACTTCGGCTTCGACCTCGTCTATGCCCAGGTCGCGTGCCACGGCCGCCGCAGTTGTCTTGTTGTCGCCGGTGAGCATCACCACGCGGATGCCGGCCTGCCTGAGGGCCGCGAGCGCTGCCGGCGTCGTCGTCTTGACAGGATCGGCGATCGCCATCAGACCGGCCAGCCGGCCATCGATGCTCATGAAGATGACGGTCGCGCCGTCGCCCCGGAGCCGCTCGGCCTCCCTTGCCAGAACCGACAGATCGATATGCGCCTCGGCCATGATGCGAAGGCTGCCGATCACCAGGCTCTTGCCCTCGACGATGCCGGTGACGCCCTTGCCCAAGGGGCTGTCGAAGCCGCTCACGCTGCCGGGGGACAGCTTCCGTTCGCCGGCGGCATCGACGATGGCGGCGGCCAGCGGATGTTCGCTCGGCCGTTCGAGCGTTGCCGCGAGGCGGAGGAATTCGTTTTCGTCGACACCTTCGACGGTCCTGATCGTGGTGACTTTCGGCCGCCCCTCGGTCAGCGTGCCCGTTTTGTCGACCACGAGGGTATCGATCTTTTCAAGGCGTTCGAGAGCCTCGGCATTTTTGATGAGCACGCCGAGCCCCGCGCCGCGGCCGACACCGACCATGATAGACATCGGCGTGGCGAGACCCAGCGCACAGGGGCATGCGATGATGAGGACGGCGACCGCCGCCACCAGCCCATGCGCGAAGCGCGGTTCCGGCCCGACCGCCATCCAGACGACGAACGCCATGACGGCAATCGCGATGACGGCCGGCACGAACCAGCCAGATACATCGTCGGCCAGCCGCTGGATGGGGGCACGCGACCGCTGGGCATTCGCGACCATCTGGACGATCTGGGAGAGCACAGTGTCACGGCCGACCTTGCCGGCCTCCATCAGGAAACCGCCCGTCTGGTTCATTGTGCCGCCGATCAGCCGGGCGCCCTCTTCCTTGGTTACCGGCATGGATTCGCCGGTGATCATCGATTCATCGACCGAACTGCGGCCCTCGACCAGCGTGCCGTCGACGGGCACCTTTTCGCCGGGACGCACCCGAAGGCGATCACCGACATTGACGGCATCGAGGGAAACATCCTCCTCGGCGCCGTCATCGTGTACTCGCCGCGCCATTTTCGGCGCGAGGTCGAGAAGCGCCCGGATCGCACCGCCGGTCTGTTCGCGTGCCCTCAATTCCAGGACCTGACCCAGCAGAACGAGTACGGTGATGACCGCCGCCGCCTCGAAATAGATCGCCACCGATCCGTCCATCTCCTGGAAGGTCGGTGGGAAAATACCGGGCGCGACGGTCGCCACGACGCTATAGAGCCAGGCGACGCCGGTGCCCATGGCGATCAGCGTGAACATGTTGAGATGGCGGGTGACCAGCGACGTCCAGGCCCGTTCGAAAAACGGCCATCCGGCCCACAAAACCACGGGGGTTGCGAGAACCAGTTGAATCCAGTTCGATTGCTGCTGTCCGACGATCATGTGCAGATCGAAGAGATGACCGCCCATTTCGAGCACGAAGACCGGCAGCGCCAGCGCGAGGCCGATCAGGAACCGTCTTCTCATGTCGAGATATTCGGCGCTCGGCCCCTGGTCGAGCGTCGCCACTTCCGGTTCGAGGGCCATACCGCAGATCGGGCAATTGCCGGGCGCCATCCGCCGGATTTCGGGATGCATGGGGCAGGTATAGACCGTTCCCTCAGGCAGCATCCGGGCCGATTGTGGCGTATATGCGCCATGGGCGTCGTGATGCTCATGCCCGTGATGGCCATGATGCACATGGTTCGGGTGATTTTCGTGAGTAGCCATGAATGCTCCATCCGCCCGCGTCGCCGATATGGCGGACGGTATCACGCCGGAGGCATCCTGTGACCTTGATCTGGAACAAGATCAGGGCATGACAGGTATATTTTCCGGCACGATGACCTTCAGCGCCCCTGCATGCAGCCGGAGCGACACATTGCGGCCGAGCGGCATCAACTCGCCGTCGAGCACGCAATTGGCCTTGCGGTAGAGCTTGGGGAAATGCAGGTCGACCGAACGCGCGCGCATCTCGGTGATAGCGGTGTTCTGGCGCATCCTGCCGCGCAGGATATCAATGGCCAGCTTGGCCGCACCTGCCGGCCGCAACGCATCGGTGAGGTAGAAGCCGAGTTCACCCGTATTGATCTCTTCCGAGAACAACAAGCTGTTGTTGCCGCGAGGATTGTTGGACACGGAAACGGCCGAGACCATGCGATGTTCACGATGTCCGTCAACATCGAACTCCACCTCGAACTGTGGTGGATCGAGCACCACGCCGACCGAGGCCCGCACATTGGCCGCGATCTTGCCGAAGCGGGAGGCATAGGTCATCGCGTCGCGAAGGCGAACCATCCGGGCATGCATGCCGGCCGAAAATTGATGCACGAACGGCCGGCCGTCGGCGGTGCCGATATCGACATGCTCCACCCTTCCCCTGGCGAGCACGTCGAGGACAGCCCAGATATCGAGCGGCAGTTTCAGCGAGCGCGCAAACAGATTCATCGTGCCGGCCGGAACGATGCCCAGCGGCAGGTCCGCTTTCCAGGCAATGCCCGCCGCGGTCGAGATCGTGCCGTCGCCGCCGCCGGCGATCAGACCCTCAGTGCCCTGCTCAGACGCGCCTTTCTCGATCGCACGGACGATTTCCTTGCCGCCGATCACATGGCACTCGATCTCATGTCCCGCATCACGGAATACCTGCTCTGCCTTCTGCACATAGGCCGGCATGTCGATGGTCCGGAAAGTACCGCCGTCCCGGTTGAAATACGCTTTGAAATGCATGAATTCGCCCTGAAAATCGGATTTTCCGATCAATCCCATAGAAACGCGTGACGGGGAAGGCCGGTTCCGCGCCGCGCGCGGCTTTGTGCGCCGCAACAAAAGCTTTACGCTCAGCGAAGCTTCTTGTTATATCGTATGACCAATCGCGGATTCACAGGCCGTGCCTGGCAAACCCCGATTTTCTCCGGCCATCCGGAAGCGCTCCAAGACAGAAAGCATGCCGCTCGTGACCGATATGGCCTATTCCGATTCGCTCGACCAGGCGGAACCCGCGGCAAGCTATTCCAAGCTGCAGGTGGCGCTGGTGTTGTTCGCGCTCGCAGTCGGCGGCTTTGCGATCGGAACGGGCGAGTTCGCCATCATGGGCCTGCTGCCCAACGTTGCCGCCACCTTCTCCGTCTCGACACCTGTCGCGGGCTATGTGATCAGCGCCTATGCACTGGGCGTGGTCGTCGGCGCGCCGTTGATCGCGATCATGGCGGCTAAAATGGCGCGGCGGCCGCTACTGCTCCTGCTGATGGGCTTCTTTGCGGTCACCAATATCCTGAGCGCGGCCGCGCCAGATTTCACTTCGTTCACGATCCTGCGTTTCCTGTCCGGCCTGCCGCATGGCGCCTATTTCGGCGTCGGCGCGCTGGTCGCCGCCTCCATGGTGCCGCTGCACTATCGCGTGCGCGCTGTCGGCAAGGTCATGCTCGGCCTGACGGTCGCGACGCTGGCCGGCACGCCCGTCATGGCCTTCTTCGGCCAGGCGCTGTCCTGGGAAGTGATGTTCTGGGCGGTCGGCCTGATCGCGGCGCTGACCGTGACGCTGATCTGGATCTACCTGCCGCAGGACCGCGTGGTCGAAGGCGCCAGCATTGCTCGCGAACTCGGTGCCTTCACCCGCCCGCAAGTGTGGTTGACGCTCGCCATTGCCGCCACCGGCTTCGGCGGCATGTTCGCCATTTTCAGCTATATCGCGCTGACGGTGACCGAAGTGACGCTGCTCTCCGTCGGCATGGTGCCTGTGGTCATGGTGATTTTCGGCGTCGGCATGAATATCGGCAATCTCATCGGCTCCAAGCTTGCCGACATGTTCCTGATGGGCACGATCGGCAGCATGCTGGTGATGAACATGGTCGTCATGACGATGTTTGCGCTCGGTGCCGGCAGCGTGTGGCTGCTCTGCCTGTCGGTTTTCCTGATCGGCTGCGGCTTTGCGGCGGGTCCTGCCGTGCAGACACGGCTGATGGATGTCGCGGCCGATGGCCAGACCATGGCCGCAGCCTCGATGCATTCTGCCTTCAACGTCGCCAACGCCATCGGCGCATGGCTCGGCGGCGTGGTCATCGCCATGGGTTTCGGCTATGCCGCGACCGGCTGGGTCGGTGTGGTCCTGTCGATTATCGGCCTGGGTATCTTCGGCCTTTCGGTCTGGCTCGAACGCAAGAGCCCGACGCGTTCTATGCGGCCGCAACTTCCGCAAGCGGCGGAATAACGAACTTCTCGCCATCCCGGCAGACGACATGCTGCTCGCCCCAGGTGGCGAGCGCCCGGATCACCGGCTCCATGCTCTTGCCCAGCGGCGTCAGCGCATAATCGACATGCGGCGGCACGACCGGATGCACGGTGCGCGACACCAGCCCCGCCTCTTCCAGTTCCCGCAACTGCTTGGTCAGCATGCGCTGAGTGATCGACTTCAGCTTCCGCTTCAATTCGCTGAACCGATGCGTGCCATCGAAGAGGTGGAAGAGGATGACGCCCTTCCATTTGCCGTCGAGAAAAGTCAGCGTCGATTCCACCGGGCAGCCGGGGAAATTGTTGGTGAGCTTGGCGCGCGGACGGGACATGGGGTAAGCCTTCCGTTTGCGGATGCCGCTGAATTCACGGTATCCTTTTTGTACCTATATACACAAAATGTGCATTCTTGCGTTCCCGATAGATAATGCGCATCTACCTTCTCGACAACATTGAAGGAGACCAATCATGCGCGCAGTCGCTTACGAAAAGCCCCAGGACATTTCCTCCGAGACCTCGCTCGTCGATGTCGAGCGGCCGATGCCGGAGGCCAAGGGCCATGACCTTTTGGTGGAGATCAAGGCGATCTCGGTCAACCCGGTCGATACCAAGGTGCGCAAGAGCCGCGAAGCGGCGCCGGGCGGGCTGGTGCAACTGGGCTACGATGCCGCCGGTGTCGTCAAATCAGTTGGCAGTGATGTTACACTCTTCAAGCCGGGTGACGAGGTCTTTTACGCCGGCGTCATCAATCGAGATGGGACGAACGCCGAATATCATCTGGTCGACGAGCGCATCGTCGGTCGCAAGCCCAAGTCGCTGAACTTCGCGCAAGCCGCCGCCCTGCCCCTCACCTCGATCACGGCCTATGAGATGCTGTTCGACCGGCTGCAGGTGAAGGATCCGGTTCCCGGCGACTTCCGGTCGATCCTGATTATCGGCGGCGCCGGTGGCGTGAGTTCCATCGCCATCCAACTCGCGCGCCAGCTGACCGACCTGACGGTCATCGCCACCTCTTCGCGTCCGGAGACAGCCGAATGGGTCAAGTCGCTTGGCGCGCATCACGTAGTCAGCCACAGCAAGCCCCTGCCCGAGCAGTTCAAGGCACTTGGCATCACGCCCGGCTTCGTCTTCTCGACCACGCATACCGACCAGCATGTCGCCGGCATCGCCGAAATCATCGCGCCGCAAGGCCGCTTCGGCCTGATCGACGATCCCGTCGAGCTCAACATCAAGCCGTTCAAGGGCAAGTCCGCCTCGGTCCGCTGGGAGTCGATGTTCACCCGCGCGGTCTTCGGCACATCAGACATGATCGAGCAGCACCGGCTTCTCAATCAGGTCTCGGAACTCGTCGATGCAGGAAAGATCAGGACCACGGCGGCCGAAAGCTACGGCACGATCAATGCCGCCAATCTCCGGCGCGCCCATCGGCAGATCGAGAGCCATACGACGATCGGCAAGATCGTGCTCGAAGGCTTCTGAGTTACTTCTTGAAAAGCTCATCGAACGGGTCGCCTGAAGACTTCCGGACGCTCTCACCGGTGCCCGGCAGCTTCAGCGGCCCAGCGGTCTTGACCGTGCGGATCGCGAAGTTGGAGCGGATGTCGACGACGAAGGGCAGCGTCAAAAGCTTGTCGGTCAGCACGCGCTCATAGGCCGGCAGATCCTCGACGACGACCTCCGCGAGGAAATCGGCGCTGCCCGAGATCATGAAACAGGAGATCACCTCCGGCACTTCGGCCAGCACTTCCTGGAAGCGGTTGGCGCTCTCCTTGTTATGTCCACCGACCTTCATTTCGACGAAGACCGTCAGTCCAAGCCCGACTTTGGTCCGGTCTATGTCGGCGCGATAGCCGCGGATCACGCCTTGCTCCTCAAGATTGCGGATTCGCCGCAGGCAGGGCGATGGCGACAGGTGCACCGCCTCGGCAATATCGACGTTGGCAGCGCGGCCATTCTCCTGCAAGTTGGAGAGGATGGCGAGATCGAATGCATCAAGCTTTGGCATTTTCCATCTCCTGCGCAATGTGCATTGGCATAATATTGCGCCATGATGGAAATTCAAGACCGAATGCGCAAGGACACGCCCCGGCGCTTCCGCCTACCATCGTGACATCCAAAGAACGGAGATGACGATGAGCGATACAGCAATCACGACGACATCCGGATCCTCCCATAACCTGCTCGGAGCGCTATCAGCGCTGGGCGTGGTCTTCATCTGGGCCGCATGGCTCACCTCCACGCGCCA
This sequence comes from Rhizobium sp. LjRoot254, assembly GCF_964254105.1. Classification (NCBI taxonomy): domain Bacteria; kingdom Pseudomonadati; phylum Pseudomonadota; class Alphaproteobacteria; order Hyphomicrobiales; family Rhizobiaceae; genus Rhizobium; species Rhizobium sp. LjRoot254. The sequence goes on from NZ_CAXUSM020000001.1 coordinate 2,892,214, forward strand.
TGGGTTCGGCACGGCGCTGACCACACTCGACCTGAGCCTGTTGCGCTATGGCGTGCCCGCAATCGTGCTGGCTCCATTCTGGCTGCGGACGGGCCTCTGGCCGAAAAACACGCCGAAATTGCCGCTTGTCTTGATGGTGCTGGGCTGCGGCGCCTTCTTCTTCCAGATCGTCGCCCTCGGCATGCATCACACGCCTGCCTCTGCCGCCGGCGTGCTGCTGCCCGGCGCCATGCCCTTCTTCGTCGCGCTGATCGGCATGGCGGTACTCGGCGAACGACCGGACAATGCCCGCAAGCTCGGCATGGCCGCGATTCTCGCCGGCGGCTTGATCCTGCTTGCCGGCAGCCTCACGGGACATGCGTTGTCCTGGGTGAGCTATGTCGTTCTCCCGCTGGGGGCGACCTGCTTTGCGATCTACACCCATGCCTTCAAGCATTCCGGTCTCAACGCGTTCGAAGGCGGCGCGCTGATCTCCGTCTGGTCGACCATCATCAACCTTGCCCTGCTGCCCTTCTTCGGCACTGGCTTCTTCGATGTACCCATGCGCGAGATCGGCTTGCAGGTGCTGACGCAAGGCGTGCTCTCGGGCCTCGGAACAATGATCCTCTATGGTTACGCGGTGCGTACGCTCGGCGGTACGCAGGCGGCGGCCTATACCGCGATCACCCCGGTCGCGGCCGCCTTTGCCGGCGCATGGATTCTCGGCGAGCCCGTGGGGATGCTGATCATCGCCGCCGCCGTCGTCACCGGCGCAGGCGTGCTGTTGTCGACGGGTATCCTGTCGCGGAAAAAGGCTTAAGCCTGGATCACGAAGACCTTGGTACCGACGTCGACGCGGCTGTATAGATCGATCACATCGTGGTTGAGCATGCGGATGCAGCCCGACGACATGGCGTGGCCGATCGAACTCGGCTGGTTGGTGCCGTGGATGCGGAAATGCGTATCGCCGCCACCGCGATAGAGATAGAGCGCGCGGGCGCCGAGGGGATTGGCGAGGCCGCCCGGCACACCGCCGGCATATCTCCGGTTCTTGGCCGGATCGCGGCGGATCATGTTGGCCGTCGGCGTCCAGCTCGGCCATTCAGCCTTGCGGCCGATATAGGCACTGCCCGAGAGCGCGAGGCCCTCGCGGCCGACGCCGATACCGTAGCGCATCGCCATGCCGTCGCCGAGAATGTAATAGAGGCGCCGCGCCGGCGTATCGACGACGATCGTGCCGGGCGTCTGGCCGGTCTCGTAGGCGACTTCGGTGCGGCGCAGTTCCGGCTTGATCTTATCGAGCGGCATGGCCGGCAGCGGATGGGCTTCTTCCGTCCGCGCCGCATAATTGGCGCGCTGCGTCGATCCGTTGGTGCTGCAGCCAGCCAAGAGTGCGAGTGAACCCAGCAACAACCCGCGCCGCGAAATCGACATTCCCATATCCCCTTGCTTCTCCTAAGTGCTAACGAGAAGTAAGGAATTATGGTTAACAGCCGGTTAAACGGCCGTGTGATTTCGGCTTGTCGCGGTCCATGAAACACCTAAACTTGCCGGCATTTCATGCCCATGCAAAGCACGCGCCATGCGGACCAGCGCGGTCGCGATGCGATGCCAGCGCGAGGGCTCAGATACGGTTACCACATTCGGCGCTTCCTCCTCGATCTGCTGTTCGGGTTCGGCGTAAAGCCGCCCGATCTGCCAATGGGCAAGATCCCTGCCCTGATCAAGCGAGGTGATGGACATCGGGGTGAGCATATCAGGCCTCCATGTGTTTCGACGGCCCAATGGTCGAACGGAGGACGGTGAAATGTACTCAAGGCGGAGATCAAGTCTTCCAAAGAGTTATAAAGCCTACACAATCATTGGAGCCCGGCGAGGGTCACGCCCGGCGTGCCGGGCATAGCCGAGACAGCGCTCCCAACGCAATTCAACAAAGGTTCGAAAATACAACTTGCGATCACTTAGCCTCGTGCTACCTCTATCTCCACTAATGCGAGCAGGAAATATACGCCGCCAGCCAGGCGCTCATGTTACCACCAAGGAAGAGGCCGCTCTGGATGCGTAAGCTGGTTATCATCGCGACGGGTTTGATATTTCTCGGAATCATCGCTGTATTGTCGCTACCAGTCACTCGGTTCTTGATTTCATCGACGAGCTTTGTTGAAAAGGCGGCAGTCGATCGCAGCGTGTATTTCAGGCTCAAAGTCGATTTCACCTATCGCGGCGAACCGAAGAAATTCGATATCGTTGTCGGGTGCAGTGTTCTCAATATTCGCTACAAGGATGGCTCAGGCACTTACGAGCCGGGGATGACGCCGACTGTCTATGGCCAGCGAATGAGCGATGGCAAGGCCGTCGTCGTGCGTCCGCCCGATGCGTGCCGCGGCTCCACGACTGCAAATGGCGAGGTTCCGCGCAATTTTCTGCCGGTCATGATCGTTTATGACGATACCAACACGATGGGTTTCGGCACGGCCTACATGTCCGACGAGGCCTATGACAGCCCCTATTCGCTGATGACCTTCGGCAAGGCGACGATCGAAAAGGCGACGCGCGAAGAGTTCATCGACTTCCGCGAAAACGGTCCGCCCAACGCCGTCACGCGCAGCCAGTATCACTCCGTACAATGGGACGACACGCTGAAGCGGCTCGGCCTGAAGCGCAGCCATCCGGCCTTCGGCTGGCATTGTTATGCCTATTCGCGCTGGAAGCTCAACGCGGAGCAGCAGGCGATTGTCCGGAAATACTGGCCGGCGAATCGGCCGAAATATTGGACCTTAACCGACCGGAAGCAACTGAGTGATTTGGGTGGCGAAATCGCCGACGCGGCCCAGACCCCGGGCGGGGCCGAGATGATGCGAGACGATGGGCGCATTGTTGCGTCAGGCGGAGGCTCGATCTGGGATGTAGATTGGGGGGCGATGAGGCGCGATGGCTCCGCCAGAGCGGGGTTCTCTTTGCCCCATCTTGCAAACGCCGCCTCTCTCTACCCCGCCGGCACGACGATGAGCCAGAACAAATGGCCAGAGCTTCCGGACGAGCGGGCGGCCGCCTATGCGACTTTGAAGTCGATTACCACAGCCGGCATCGAGGTAGACGGCGGCAAGAAGCGGGGCTTCGCCTATTGTTACGCGATGGAGTGGCCCCGGCAATTCCAGCAGGTAGCGGAAAGCGTTCCGGCGGGGGCAACTGTCGATGGCGAGCCGGTCAAGGGGGTGATCGATCGCTGGGGTCTTGGCGCCGACGTGCCCACCATCGTCGAGCGTGACCAATACCTGCTTCGCTACCGACAATATTATCTCGAAAGCACAAGGGGTGACGTATGAATTTGATCGATCAACAGATGGCGGCCGCTCTTTGTGAACAGGTGTATCGCCGCAGCAGTACTGAACAGCAACTCCAGGACAATGATAAGGCGTTTGTTGATCCGCTTAACCACGCAGCGCACGCAGCTTGACGACCACGTCGTCCGCATCAGCCACCTGAGTAGCAGCGAGGCACGATTGCCGAGCTGCGAAGCTTCGCCGACCCGCGAAAATCCCTTGAAGGCGTTGAACAGGGATAGCAGGCCGAGGCGATAGCGGGCAAGGTCCGTGCGGAATCGAAAAATGCAGATCGAACTGGCTTGCCCGGGCACAATTGGTTGACTGTACAATCCAGACGCCTAGAGTAACGTTGCTTCGCGCGCACGCGCATTTGCTACCGACAATTCCACGCCAAGGACATATCATGTCAGCCAAAGGCTCGAACAGAGCACTTGTCATTGCCGCCGTCATGGCAAGCATGGCAATGATCGCCATCGAGGCAACGATCGTCGCTACCGCCATGCCGCAGATTGCTGCGGAACTCGGCGACATCAACCTCTACAGCTGGACGTTTTCGTCATTTCTGCTGGCACAGACGGCGACCACGATCATCTTCGGCCGGCTCGCGGATATCTATGGCCGGAAGCCGGTGCTGCTCGTCGGCATCGCCATCTTCCTCGTCGGCACCATTTTCGCCGGATTTGCCCAGAGCATGCATATGCTGATTGCGTTCCGCCTGCTTCAGGGCCTGGGTGCCGGCGCGATCCAGCCCGTTGCCATGACTGTTGTGGCGGATCTCTATCCTCTCCATGAGCGCGGCAAGGTCCAGGGATATCTCGCCAGTGTGTGGGCCGTGTCAGCCGTCGTTGGACCGTTGGCGGGCAGCATTATTGTCGACGCGGTTTCCTGGTCCTGGGTATTCTGGGTCAATATTCCGGTCGGCATTCTGGCCGCAGCCGGATTCATCGTGTTCCTGCGCGAGGACTTCCAAAGTCGCGACGAGAAGGTCGATGTGATGGGCGCCGTGCTGTTTTCAATTGCGGTGGGCGCCCTGATGATCGGGCTCACCAACATAGAGCAGGCATCCGCGACCTACATCATCACGGCTGGCGCTGTGTTCCTGGCCGCATTGGGATTGTTCATCTGGCAGGAGATCCGCACGACGCATCCCATGCTGTCGCTAGACCTGTGGCTCAGGCGGCCGATCGCCAGTTCCAACATGGTCACCTTCATCGCCGGCATGGCGATGATGGGCTTGACGACGTTTCTGCCGATCTACATCCAGACCGTCCTCAACCGCTCCGCCCTGGTTGCAGGACTTGCTTTGTCGGCCATGCTGCTCGGCTGGCCCGCCGCCGCGACCTTTGCCGCCAGAAGTTTCCACAAGATCGGCATCAGGCCGTTAATGATAACGGGCAGCGTGTTCGTGCCGCTTGGATGCAGCCTGTTCCTGTCACTGACACCGGCGAGCAGCCCGTTGGTCGCCGCGGCTGGATCGCTCATCGTCGGCGTCGGCATGGGCCTGACCAGCATTTCGGCGCTGATGCTGATCCAGGCATCCGCCGGCCGGACCGAACGGGGAAGTGCGACTGCATCCAACATTTTCTCGCGCAATCTGGGCAGCACGCTCGGCGCGTCACTCTTCGGCGCCGTGCTGAATTACGGCCTGCTTCACTCCACCGGGGGCAGTTCGGTCACCGCCGGCCAGTTGCAGGATTTGCTGAACAGGTCGACCGAGATCGCCAGCGCCGTCGCGCCGATCAGGGCGGCGCTGCAGGATTCTCTTCATCTCACATTCGGAGCCATGGTGCTGATCGCCTGCCTGACTGTTGTCGCCGGTGTGTTCGTGCCGTCGCTGAGGCCAGCGCCGGAGGGTGGCGCGAGCGTTGAGCCGGGGCAGTGATGCATGGATGGCGGGCGTTGGATTCCGAACTCACTGAGTGTACATTCGAGTACTTCAGGAGACGAAGATGCGCATCACCGTGACCTTAGACGACGAACTCATTGCGGATGCGATGGAATTCACAGGCATTGAGGATAAGCACGCCCTCATTCGCCACGCCTTGACATCACTGGTCCAGCGCGGAGCCGCGCGCGGCCTGATCCAGCTTGGAGGCTCCTCGCCCGAGTTGGTTGCCCCACGCAGACGGCGCTGGAAAGAAGACGGCTCAGGTATGGAGAACGTCATTCCCGGCGGTCCGGGAGAAAGAGTGCCCGATTGAATTTCGAGGTACGATAACCGGGCGCGCACGCCCATCACATGTTCGGATAGACCGGCCCCTCGCCGCCCTGAGGGGGCACCCAGTTGATGTTCTGGTTGGGATCCTTGATGTCGCAGGTCTTGCAGTGGACGCAGTTCTGCGCGTTGATGACGAAGATCTCGTTGCCGTCCTTCTCCACCCATTCGTAGACGCCGGCCGGACAGTAGCGGGCGGACGGTCCACCATAGACGCCGAGTTCGGATTTCACCTGAAGTGCCGCGTCCTTGACCTGAAGATGTATCGGCTGGTCTTCCTCGTGATTGGTGTTGGAGAGATAGACCGAGGACAGCCGGTCGAAGGTCAGCACGCCGTCGGGCTTGGGGTAATCGATCTTCTTGTAGTTCGCCGCCGGCTCCAGCGAGGCCGCATCGGTCTTGCCGTGCTTGAGCGTGAAGAAAGACGTCCCGAAAATCTGGTTGACCCACATGTCCAGCCCACCGAGCGCGATGCCGATATAAGTGCCGAACTTCGACCACAAGGGCTTGACGTTCCTGACGCGCTTGAGATCCTTGCCGATATCAGTCGAACGCCATTCGTTCTCGATCTCGATGACCTCGTCGTTGGCGCGTCCCGCCTCGATCGCGGCGGCGATCTTCTCGGCCGCCAGCATGCCCGACAGCACCGCGTTGTGCGAGCCCTTGATGCGCGGCACGTTGACGAAGCCCGCCGAACAGCCGATCAGCGAGCCGCCGGGGAATGTCAGCTTCGGCACCGACTGGTAGCCGCCCTCGGTGATGGCGCGAGCGCCATAGGAAAGCCGCTTGCCGCCCGCGAACGTGCCGCGAATGGCGGGATGAGTCTTGAAGCGCTGGAACTCCTCGAACGGATAGATCCAGGGATTCTTGTAGTTCAGATGCAGCACGAAGCCGACGGCGACCTGATTGTCCTCGAGATGGTAGAGGAACGAGCCGCCGCCGGTGCGCATGTCGAGCGGCCAGCCGAAGGAATGCTGCACCAGGCCGGGCTTGTGGTTCTCCGGCTTGACCTGCCAGAGTTCCTTGATGCCGATGCCGAATTTCTGGGGCTCGCGGCCCTCGTCGAGCTTGAATTTCGCGATCAGCTGCTTGGCGAGCGAACCGCGCACGCCCTCGCCGATCAGCGTATATTTGCCGAGCAGTTCCATGCCGCGCGCATAGGCGCTGGTCGGTTCGCCATCGCGGCCGATGCCCATGTCGCCAGTGGCGACGCCCCGCACCGCGCCGTTCTCGTCATAGAGCACTTCGGTGGCGGCAAAACCCGGATAAATCTCGACGCCGAGTTCTTCCGCCTTGGTCGCTAGCCAGCGACAGACGTTGCCGAGAGAGACGATGTAATTGCCGTGATTGTTCATCAACGGCGGCATCATGACATTCGGCAGACGGATCGAGCCGGCGGGACCGAGCAGCAGGAAGTGGTCGGCCGTGACTTCGGTATTGAACGGGTGTTCGCTATCCTCGCGCCAGCCGGGCAACAGCTTGTCGATGCCGATAGGATCGACCACCGCGCCGGAGAGAATGTGCGCGCCGACTTCCGCACCCTTTTCGAGCACGACGACGGTGAGGTCCGGATTGACCTGCTTGAGCCGGATCGCAGCCGAAAGCCCCGCAGGCCCAGCGCCCACGATCACCACGTCGAATTCCATGCTCTCCCGTTCCGGAAGTTCCATCTCGCTCATATTCTCAACCCCGTCCGGACTTAGCTACATTTGGCAGGGTTCGACTATTGGCAAAACAAAACAGGCTTGTCGAGCCAATGCGCGGCAAATTCAATTGTGTCTGAGCCTCAAATGGACACCAATCGTCGCACATGGCACCGAGGCGATTGGCTTGCCGCCTGTCCTGGGATAGGTTCGATTCCACCAGTGCTTGCGCAAATCGAGGAAAGACCATGGGCGGATTGAAAACCTTGCTGTTTCTCGCCGGCGTCATCGCCGTCATCATGGGCCTGCTCTGGGCCGGCCAGGGCAGCGGCCTGGCGCCCTACCCGGCCACAAGTCCGATGATCAACAACAGCCAATGGATTTATTACGGCGGACTGCTCGTGGTGGCCGGGCTGGTTGTGATGTGGTGGTCGCGGCGGCGGTAGGTCAGTAGGGCCGCGCGAGGCCCGGAAACATCGGAAAGTGTTTCAGGTTGAGGGTAACAAGTGGTTCGTCTTGAACGCTTGCCGTTGCTGCGATCAAAGCATCAATAATGTCCAAACGATGGCTCGCATGATATGCCTTCAGGAACTCCGCTGCCTTGAGAGCGATCGCAAGATCAATGGGGATGATCGTCCACCGCTGGAAGAACGCCTCGAACAGTTCTCTCTCATGATCCATGCGAACCCCACGCATGATTTCCGTGACTGTCACGGCCGCTACAGCCGGTACGATGCCGGACGCTTCAAGAGCGGCCAGATAGTCCAGCGCAGCAGGCAATCTCCGGGAGACATCGATCAGAATGCAACTGTCGACGATCATGAAGAACCCGGAAACATTTCCCGATGTCGGCGTTCCAATTGAGCACGCCCTTCCCGGAACAGCTCATCCAGATCGTCGCGATCCGCCCAGATGCCGTAAATGCCCATGAGGGCCTCACGCCAGTTGCCGGTGCGAGGCGCCTTCTCCTCAATCAGTTTGTCAATTGCCTCGCGTACCAGTTCGGCCTCGGACACTCCGGTCTCCGCCGAGATTGTCCTGATCTTCTCCATCTGCTCGTCGCTGATCGTCACATTCGTGTTCATCGGACTGCCTCGGCTCCGGTACCGCATCAATCTAAACCGGCTGATCGCGCCCGTCAAACGCATTGGTCTTGCCATGATGGCCCTGCTGTGCCATTAGGCCCGCTCGCCAGCGCGCGCCTTGTTGCGCCGCACAGTCATCGCCACATCAACCACATTTCAACCGGAGCGTCCCATGGCCTCGGCAATCGGCCTCGATTTCGGCACGACAAACACCGTGCTCGCCGTCAGGGATGGCGAGACGACCCGGTCGATGGGCTTTGAAAGCTCCGCCGGCCATTCCGACAGCATGCGGACCTGCCTGTCCTTCATGAAGGATACCAAGCTCGGTGCGCAGGCCTTGAAGGTCGAGGCGGGGGCGGCGGCGATCCGCGCCTTCATCGACAATCCCGGCGAAGCGCGCTTCCTGCAGTCGATCAAGACTTTTGCCGCAAGCGCTGTCTTCCAGGGCACGCTGATCCATGCCCGGCGGCACCAGTTCGAGGATCTGATGGAGATCTTCCTCAAGCGGCTGGAAAAATATGCCGGTATGGATTTTGGCGCCACCTATGGCCGCGTCGTCACCGGCCGGCCGGTGAAGTTCGCCGGGTCCAATCCGGACGAAAACCTGGCGCTCGACCGCTACAACAACGCGCTCAACCGCCTCGGATTTCCTGAGATCCACTTCGTCTACGAGCCGGTGGCGGCAGCCTTCTACTTCGCCCAGAACCTGAAGCAGGACGCCACGGTGCTGGTCGCCGATTTCGGCGGCGGCACGACCGACTATTCGCTGATCCGTTTCGAGAGCCATGCCGGCAAGCTCACGGCCGTGCCGCTCGGCCATTCCGGCGTCGGCATTGCGGGCGATCATTTCGACTTCCGGATCATCGACAACGTCGTCTCGCCGCAGATCGGCAAGGGCAGTTCTTACAAGAGCTTCGACAAGGTTCTTGAAATCCCGTCGAATTACTACGCCAATTTCGGCCGATGGAACCAGCTGTCGATCTTCAAGACGCTGAAGGACTTCCAGGACCTCAAGCAGCTGGTGCGCTCCAGCCTCGATCCGGAACGGCTGGAAACCTTCATCGAGCTGATCGAGCACGACGAGGGCTATCCGCTCTACCAGGCGGTCTCGGCGGCTAAGATGAAGCTGTCCGAAGCCGACGAAGTCGAGTTCTATTTCCCGCCGCTCGGGCCGCATTCGAAGCGTGTGATCAAGCGTCCGGCCTTCGAGGGCTGGATCGCGAGTGATCTCGCCCAGATCGAGGGTGCGCTCGACGAGGTGCTGGTCAAGACCCGCACCCTGCCCGGCGCGATCGACAAGGTATTCCTCACCGGCGGCACGAGCTTCGTGCCCGCCGTGCGCCGCATCTTCGAAAACCGTTTCGACCGCGGCCGGATCGAGAGCGGCGGCGAGCTGCTGTCCATCGCCCACGGCCTGGCGCTGATCGGCGAACGCGGCGACATCGCCAACTGGACGACGATGCCCGCGCGCCAGCTGCTGGCGCAATCCGGCAGCCGCGCCTGAACCGGTGTAGTAGTTTGACAGCCGTCACCGGAGCAGCCGCGAGAACAGAGATTCACGCGGCTGCCTTGGAACTTGTCTTTATGCGGATGGAGTCCCCCTCTTGATTGCGAGCATACGCGCGGTATCGAGCCTGATTGCCTCGGTCTTCATCCTGATGTCGGGCTTTGGGCTGGCCAATTATGTCGTGCCACTGCGCGCGCTCGGCGAAGGCTGGACGGCGACCGACATCGCACTGATCGGCGCGGTCTATTCGGCGGGTTATACGCTTGCCTCTTTCATCACCCCGAAGTTCATCCGGCTCACCGGCCATATCCGCGTCTTCGCCGCCAATATCGCGCTGATGGTGGTGTCGATCCTGCTCTGCGCGCTGGTCGCCGATCTCTGGGCATGGATGGCATTCCGCGGCATGTTCGGCTTTGCCATCGCCAGTTGCTACCTGATCATGGAAAGCTGGATCAACGAGAAGGCCGAAAACGAATATCGCGGCTTTATGTTCTCGGTCTACATGGTGACCGCGATGGGCGGCACGATCGCCGGACCCTATATCGCCTCGCTCGGCGATGTGATGAACACCGCGCTGTTCATCGTCGCGGCGATCATCCTCGCCTCCGCCGTTTTCCCCGTCGCGCTCTCGGCCTCTTCGACGCCGACACCGCCAACCGAAGTCGGCTTCGATCTCAAGAGCTTATGGCGGCGCTCGCCAGTGGCCTTCGTCGGCACGTTTCTGTCTGGCGTCATCGCAGGCGCATGGCTGAACTTCGCAGCGGTCTTCGCCAAGATGTCGGGCCTCACCGAAACCGGCGGCGCCAACCTGATCGCGGCGATCACCGTGGGTGCGATCGTTGCACAATTTCCGCTCGGCCGCGTTTCGGACCATGTCGACCGCCGTGCGGTGATGGTGTTCTGCTGCATTCTCGGCGTGATCGCCGGGCTGTGGATGTTCACGCTCGATGCCCGCCACGAATACCAGCTCTACATGGCGGCCTGCCTGTCCGGCATGGTGATGTTTCCGATCTACTCGCTCAACGTCGCCCATGCCAACGACATGGCACTGCCGGGCGAATTCGTCCGGATATCGTCGGGCATCACCGTGCTTTACGGAGTGGGCGTCATCCTCGGACCGCTGATCGGCGGCCAGGCCATCGCCAATGCCGGAGCACGCGGTCTGCCCATGGTGCTGGCGGTCTTCTTCGCCATTTACGGAGTCTATGCGACGTGGCGCATACTCAGGCGTCCGGCCAAGGCGTGAGCGTAGTTGGACGCTTCAGTTGCTGGACGTCCGCGTCGCCGCGGGCTGCGCAGGTGCGGGACTTTCAACCAGCCTTTCGACAAGCCGCTTCAATTCGGATGGCGTCGTCTGCCCGGCCACCACTTCATGGTAACCAATGCCGGCACGCCGCAGCGCTTCCTTCTTGACTGCGTCACGTGCTGCGGCGGTGCCTTGATGATGTCCACTGCCTTGGTACTCGACGACATGACGAGGATGACAATTTTCGTCAATCAGCAGCAAGTCTACCCGCTTGGAGTTGATGCAACTATATGCGTGGGCATCTCGACTTTTGAGTATCTCGCCAAGTGACACTTGCGCCATGACCAGCCAGTGCGGATTGCAGGCGGTGACAAAGGCATCGAGTTCCTGGAAGACACGCGCTTCGCTTTTACTAAGAAGCGGCTGCGGCGAGAAGTTCGCGGCCATGACAATGCGCAGTTGGTCTGCGGCATCGGTGGGCCTGTTGGATGCCTCAGACTCTCGGAACCACGGATTAGGCTCCGCATGGGAGATTACAGGTTGCCGTCCTTGTTGGTATGCGCGGTCGCGCTTTCTCCAAGCATGCCGCCGCAGGCTTGTTCTCAAGCGCGCTACCGCCAACCCCGCAACAACGCCGACAAACAGGGCGGCGATCAATGTTTGATGTTGCGAGACAAAGTCGATGATCTCTGGTGACATAGGAACAGTCTACTTCACAACGGTCGAAGAGGCGTAAAAGCAATTCTTCAAAATGAAGCTTTTGTAAAGAGACGTTTCAACGAACTCGCAGAGCCTGAATGTCGCGTTGCCCTAAGGCGTGAGCGTTTGGTCCTCGCGGTGGGTTGGCACCTTCCGCCGGGTCTCGCGATAGAGGATGAAGACGCCGGCACCGATGACGATCGCCGCGCCGAACAGCAGCGTGCCGCCCGGCAGGTCTCCGAACAGGTAATAGCCGAAGAACGTCGCCCAGATGATCGAGGTATATTCGAAGGGTGCGATGGTCGAGACGTCGGCGAAGCGATAGCTCTGGGTCAGCAGGATCTGCCCCAGCCCACCGACGAAACCGGCGCCGATCAAAAGAGCAGCGGAAGACCAGGGCAAGGCGTTCCAGCCGAAGGGATGCGTCATCAGCGAGAAGATGGCGGAGGACAGCGAGAAATAGAGCACGATCGTCGGCGTATTCTCGGTACGGACCAGTTGGCGCACATGCACCATGGCGACTGCCGCCAGCGCCGCAGAAAATAGCACCGCCGCCACGCCGGAGATTTCATTGGGACTGAGGCCGCCCTGCTCGAACAATGTGAGCTTGGGCCACACGATGATCACCACGCCGATGAAACCCGCGAACACCGCACCCCATCGGTAGCGCCGCACGTCTTCGCCCAGCAGCACTGCGCCCGCGACGACGGCGAACAGCGGCATGGCATAGCCGATCGCCACGGCCTCGGGCAGAGGCAGGTGCACCACACCGTAGAAGCCGAGCGCCATCGACGAGACGCCGATGAAGCCGCGGTAGAAATGCCCCATCGGATTGGCCGTCTTGAACGACACGCCCAGTTCGCCACGGAAAAACAGCCAGACCATGATCGGCACGAGCGCGAAGAAGGAGCGGAAGAAGGTGATCTCGCCGGTCGCGATGCCCGGCCCGGCCAGCTTCACCATCGATTGCATCGAGATGAACAGCAGGATCGACATCACTTTCATTGCGATGCCGCGAGCGGGGTTGGCGACGGTCTTGTCCATGGATGCATGTCCGAATAGAGCATTGCCCGGCCGCCATCCGGCGACCGGCATGAAGCATGGAATGATCAGCCGGCCTTGGCGGCCTCGATCGCTTCCCAGACCTTGCCCGGCGTGGCGGGCATGTCCAACGTCTTGATACCATATCCGCGATGGAGCGCGTCGATCACCGCATTCATCACCGCGGGCGTCGAGCCGATCGTCGCCGCCTCGCCCGCGCCCTTGATGCCGAGCGCATTGGCGACCGAGGGCACGTTGCGGGTCTCGAATTTGAAGAACGGCAGGTCTCCCGCGCGCGGCACGGCGTAATCCATGAAGGTGGCGGTGAGCAGCTGGCCCTCTTCGGAATATTGTACGCCTTCGACCAGCGCCTGTCCCGCACCTTGCGCAACGCCGCCATGGATCTGGCCCATCAGCAGAACCGGGTTCACGATGACGCCGAAGTCGTCGACGATCTGGTAGTTGACGATGTCGGTCATCCCGGTTTCCGGATCGACCTCGACTTCCACGACATGCGTGCCGTTGGGGAATGTCGCCTCGTCCTGTTTGACGTCGGCAATCGCGATGATGTCCGCCGGGTCTTTCGCGGCGCGAGCGACGTCGGCGAAGCTCATCATGCGGTCAGTGCCGGCGATGCGTGCCATGCCGCCAACCAGTTCGATGTCGTCAGTGGCACTTTCGAGTTCGTCGCCGGCAATACGTTTTATCTTTTCCGCCAGATCCTCGCCGGCGCGGACCACCGAGACGCCGCCGATCGGGATGGAGCGCGAGCCGCCGGTGCCGCCGCCGCGCGAGAGCTCGGCCGTGTCACCCTGGCGGACGATGATCTTGTCGAAATCAATCCCGATCTTCTCGGCGATGAGCTGGCTGTAGGCGGTGGCATGGCCCTGGCCGTTGGTCTGGGTGCCGATGAAGAGCGTGATCGTGCCATCGAGGTTGAGATGGAGATGCGCCGGTTCGGAGCCGGGAAACGCGCAGATCTCGACATAGGTCGAAAGCCCGACGCCGCGAACCTTGCCGCGCGATGCCGCCTCGTCGTAGCGCTCCTGAAAGCTGCCATATCCGGACATTTCAAGCGCCTGCTGCAGATGCCCATCGAATTCGCCGACGTCGTAAAGACAGTCCGACTGGGTGCGATAGGGGAACTGCTCCGGCTTGATGAAATTGATCCGCCTGAGTTCGACCGGGCTGACGCCGAGATCGCGCGCCGAGGAATCCATCAGGCGCTCGATGAGATAGGCGGCTTCCGGGCGGCCGGCGCCCCGATAGGCATCCACCGGCGTGGTGTTTGTGTAAGCACCTTTGATTTCGTAATCGAGGTTGGGAATGTCGTAGACGCCGGTCGCCATCAGCGCCGCCATGGTCGGGATCATCGGCCCGTATTGCGAGAGGTAGGCGCCCATATTGGCAACCATATCCACGCGCATGCCGGTGATCCGGTAATCGGCATCGAAGGCAAGCGAGGCATCCATGATGCTGTCGCGCCCGTGCGTGTCGGCAAGCGCGTGCTCGGTGCGGCTCGAAACCCAGCGGACCGGGCGGCCGAGCCGGCGCGATGCTTCCAGCACGAGTGCATATTCGCGGTAGGTGAACATCTTGGTGCCGAAGCCGCCGCCGACATCGCCGGTGATCACGCGGATTTTCTCGGGATCGATGCGGAAGACATCCTTGGCAAGAATGCTGCGCTGGGAATGGACGCCCTGCGACGGCGTATGCAGCGTGAAACTATCGGCTTCGGCGTCATAGGCGCCGACCGCCGCGCGCGGCTCCAGATAATGCGAGATCACCCGGTTGTTGACCACGCGAAGCTCTGTCGTATGCGCTGCCGTCGCGAAGGCCCCGTCTGTCGCTTGCCTGTCGCCGATCCGGTAGTGAAAAGCCTGATTGCTGCCGAGTTCCTCCCAGACCAGCGATGCCCCTTCGTCGAGCGCGGTCGCGAGATCGACATGCGCTCCAATTCCATCGCCCTCGATCTCGATCAGTTCGGCCGCGTCCTCGGCCTGTTCGCGCGTATCGGCGACAATGAAGGCGAGCGCATCGCCGACATGCCTGGCAACGCCGCTGCAGAGAACCGGCGCCTCGCGCTTGACGTTCAGGGTGCCATCCGGCTGGGTGACCTGCTCCTTGCTCGGCATCGCGCCGAGGTGGCCGACGTCTTCCCCCGTCAACACCAGATGCACGCCCGGCGACGCAAGTGCTGCCTCCGTCGAAACGATCTTGAACCAGGCATGCGCATGCGACGAGCGCCAGACGAAGCCGTGCAGCGCATTCTCCACTTGCACATCGTCGGTATAGCTTCCCTCGCCCCTGACGAGTTTGAAGTCTTCCTTGCGGAGCGCCGAGGCTCCAATACCAAATTTCGGCACGTTCATATGTGCAACCCTGCTATCGGACGGTCTGGTGAAGCTGCGGCGGACAGGATCGGCGATGCCGCTTCGTTGATCACACTACCATATTGCCTTTCGTCATATTTTGAACCCCGCTGATCATGAAATTATGAAAATGGCCCTCCTGAATTGTGTCATTCCGGGATTGCGTTTAACGATGTTTCAGGGTTTGACTGGGATGCTGCCGCCGGGACTCGCCCTGTCGCTCACGTTCCGCGATACTTGGCGCAGATGAATTGAACGCAGACAATGGCGCATGCCATTCGGGACATCACATGGAAGCTACCGCCGGCCAGGTCATCCATCTGGCAGACTACCGTCCGACCGATTTCGTTCTCGAACGGGTGGATCTGACCTTCGAGCTCGACCCGCGCGAAACCCTCGTCATCCAGCGCTCGCTGATGCACCGCCGCGAAGGCGCCGACGAGAATGCGCCGCTGGTCCTCGACGGCGACGAACTCAATCTGCGCGCGGTAGCCATCGACGGCAATCCGATCGACGAGAGCCAGTACACGGTCGGCCCCAACACGCTGACCATTAGAGGCCTGCCGACCGGCACGACCTTCGAGGTCACGGTCGAGACCATCGTCAATCCGGAAGCCAATACCAAGCTGATGGGGCTCTACCGCACCAACGGCACCTATTGCACCCAGTGCGAGGCCGAGGGCTTCCGCCGCATCACCTATTTCATGGACCGGCCGGATGTGCTGGGCATCTATACGATCACCATCATCGGCGACGGCGCCGCCAACCCGCTGATGCTGTCGAACGGCAATTTCCTCGGCGCCGGCGATTACGGCGACGGCCGGCGCTTTGCCGCCTGGTATGATCCGCATCCGAAGCCGAGCTATTTGTTCGCACTTGTTGCCGGTGACCTCGGGGTCGTGGAAGACACGTTCACCACCATGAGCGAGCGCGAAGTGGCGCTGAAGATCTATGTCGAGCACGGCAAGGAAGACCGCGCGGCCTATGCCATGGATGCGCTCAAGCGTTCGATGAAGTGGGACGAGGAAGCCTTTGGACGCGAATACGATCTCGATATTTTCATGATCGTCGCCGTGTCCGATTTCAACATGGGCGCCATGGAGAACAAGGGCCTCAACGTCTTCAACGACAAGTACATCCTGGCCGACCCGGAAACCGCCACCGACCAGGACTACGCCAATATCGAGGCGATCGTCGCGCACGAATATTTCCACAACTGGACCGGCAACCGCATCACCTGCCGCGACTGGTTCCAGCTTTGCCTGAAGGAAGGCCTCACCGTCTTCCGCGACCACGAATTCTCCGCCGACCAGCGCAGCCGCGCGGTCAAGCGCATCGCCGAAGTGCGCCACCTCAAGGCTGAGCAGTTCGCCGAGGATGCCGGCCCGCTGGCGCATCCGGTGCGGCCGAACATCTACCGCGAAATCAACAACTTCTACACGACGACGGTCTATGAAAAAGGCTCGGAAGTCACGCGCATGATCGCGACGCTTCTCGGCCGCGACACGTTCCGCAAGGGCATGGACCTCTATTTCGAGCGCCATGACGGTCAGGCGGTGACGATCGAGGATTTCGTCAAGTGCTTCGAGGAAGCAAGCGGCCGCGATCTCACGCAGTTCACGCGCTGGTATCACCAGGCCGGCACGCCGGCGGTCACCGTCTCGGCTGCCTATGACGCCTCGGCCCGTAATCTCAAGCTCTCGCTCGAGCAGATGATCCCGCCGACGCCCGGCCAGCAGGTGAAGGAGCCCATGCACATCCCGCTGGCGATGGGCCTGATCCTGGACAATGGTTCGGAAGCCACGCCAAGTGCTGTCACGGGCGGTGAATATTCGGGCGGCGTGCTGCACCTGACCGAGCGCGCCCAGGAAGTCACGTTCGAGGGCATTTCGTCCCGGCCCGTCGTATCGCTAAACCGCAGCTTCTCGGCGCCGGTCAACATGCATTTCGACCAGTCGTCGGACGATATCGTCCATATCGCCCGCCACGACGGCGATCTCTTTTCCCGCTGGCAGGCGATCAATCACCTAGCCATGCAGGACATGATCATTGGCGTAAACGCCGGCTTAGGCGAAACCACTAGCGCGTCGGATGCGCTGCATTCGATCATCACGGCGACGATCGCCGACGAAGCGCTCGAGCCTGCTTTCCGGGCACAAGTGCTTGCACTTCCGTCGGAAGCCGACATTGCCCGAGAAATGGGCAGCAACATCGACCCCGACCTCATTCATGATGTCCGCGATGGTGTGATCTGGTCGATCGCAGCGAACGCCAGGGACGAGTTCAATACCCTTCAAGCGAGCATGAAGGTCGAAGGGCCGTTCAGCCCCGACGCGGCCAGTGCCGGAAGGCGCGCGCTCGCCAATGCGTCTCTGACGTGGCTTTCCTATGCCGACGACGATCCGGCCCGCGCGGCCGCCGCCTTCGGCAATGCCAACAACATGACGGAACTGTCGCATGCTCTGATGGTGCTGGCGCATCGCTTTCCCCAGACGACGGCGGCATCGGATGCCATCGCGGCCTTCGAAGAGCGTTTCAGCGGCAATCCACTGGTCATCGACAAGTGGTTCACGATCCAGGCAACGATCCCCGGAGCGGACACGCTCGACCGGATCAAGGGCCTGATGGAGAGTGTTCATTTCGCGCCGAACAATCCCAACCGGCTGCGCGCGCTGATCGGCTCCTACGCCATGGCCAACCCGACCGGATTCAACCGCGCCGACGGTGCCGGCTACCGGTTCCTCGCCGAGCAGATCATCGATATCGACAAGCGCAACCCGCAGGTCGCCGCCCGCATTCTCACGTCGATGCGGTCCTGGCGTTCGCTGGAGCAGAACCGTGCGGGACACGCCCGCTTCGCGCTTCTGCAAATCGACCAGTCCGGCCCGCTCTCCACCGACGTGCGAGACCTCATCGACCGCATGCAGAAGGTGTAAAGCACTACAAACTGCTTGCGCGGTGCTTGCGGGCAAAAAAATCTGTGAGTCAAAAGAACGGGTTAAAAATCCGTTAAATGCGGCATCTGGACAATGTCCCCGCCGCGTGATTCCTTATGGATGATTCGGGCGAGCGGCGCGGCGAATCTGCAAGAGAATCAAGGCGGGAATCATGGCGGATGCGCAACGAGGAAGCGTGGCCGGCGGCTGGCTCAGGCGTGGCCTGACGGGCCTTTCGGGGGTCGAACGAAGCATCAGGGAAGGCTCCCGGCGGCTCAATTTTCCGCCCGCGATCGAACTGGCGCGGGCCGAGCCTGCGCTCAGGAAATCGATCCCGATCCTTATTACCGCCTTCCTGCTCGTTGTTGCGGCATCGCGCGTCTTCGGCATCTATGGCGAAGTCGTGCGCATGGAAGACACGGCGGGCCGCGAGGCCGCCTTCACCGCATCGCTGGTTTCCGCCAAACTCTCGACGCTGCCCGAACTCGCAAAACGCGCCAATGCAGAGCGCGCCCAGGCGATGCTGACCGAACTCGGCAAGACGACACCGGGCGCATTTCGTGCCCATGTCCTGCTTGCCGATAATGGCGGCTACGTGATCGCCGGCACCGGCGACGGCTTCTTCCTCAAGGGCCGCTACCTCCAGGTCCTGCTGCCGGAACTCTTCTCCGGCGAGTTCGAAATCAACCGTCTTCTGAACATCTCGCTCAGTGGGCGCGAGCATCTCGCATCCTTCATGGCCCTCCCCGGCAAGGGCGGCTTCGTGCTGGCGGTAACCCCGCTCGATGCGATTTCCGGCCATCTTCGCGATGAGATTTCCCTGAACGTCACGCTGTTTACCGGCATTTCGGCAATCATCCTGGTCATCCTCTACGCCTATTACACCCAGGCGAAACGGGCGCGTGACGCCGACGACGTCTTCGTCGAATCCAACCTGCGCGTCGAAACAGCGCTGTCGCGCGGCCGCTGCGGATTGTGGGATTTCGACATGGCCGACGGCCGCCTGTTCTGGTCGCGGTCGATGTATGAAATGCTCGGCATACCGCCGCGCACCGACGTGCTCTCCTTCGGAGACATGGCCCGGATGATGCACCCGGATGACAATTCGATCTATTCGCTGGCCCGCGGCATTGCCAAAGGGGAACTGAGGAATGTCGACCAGATTTTCCGGGTGCGCCATGCCGGCGGACATTATGTCTGGCTGCGCGCCCGCGCCCAGATCATCCGCGCCCATTCCGGCCGCGTCCACCTGATCGGCATCGCGATGGACGTGACCGAGCAAACCAAGCTCGCACAGCGCTATGCCGAGGCCGACCAGCGCCTGGCGGACGCCATCGAATCCACCTCGGAAGCCTTCGTGCTGTGGGACAAGAACGACCGGCTGGTGATGTGCAACGCGCATTATCAGCAAGCCTATGGCCTGCCCGACAGCGTGCTGGTGACCGGCACGGAGAGAAGTTCGCTGATGGCCTCCGCCTGCCGCCCGGTGATCGAGCGCCGGCTTGCCGATCCGGACCCGGAGAACTGCCAGTCGCAGACGACGGAAGTGCAACTCGCCGACGGCCGCTGGCTGCAGATCAACGAACGCCGCACGCATGATGGCGGGCTGGTTTCGGTCGGCACCGACATCACGCTGCTCAAGCGGCACCAGGAACGCCTGCGCGAATCCGAGCGCCGGCTGATGGCGACGATCGGCGACCTCTCCGCCTCGCGCGTCAAGCTCGAACGGCAGAAGGCCGCGCTCTCCGTCGCCAACGCAAATTACCAGGCGGAAAAGGAGCGCGCCGAGGGCGCCAACCGCGCCAAGTCCGAATTCCTCGCCAACATGTCGCACGAACTCAGGACGCCGCTCAACGCCATTCTCGGCTTCTCGGAAATCCTGCAGAGCCAGATGTTTGGCCCGCTCGGCAGCGACAAGTATCACGAATATTCCTGCGACATCCATGACAGCGGCATTCACCTGCTCAACGTCATCAGCGACATTCTCGACATGTCGAAGATCGAGGCGGGTCAGTTGCAGATCAAGACCGAACCGACCAATCTCGCCGTGCTGATCGAGGAGAGCCTCAGGCTGATTTCGATTGAGGCGGGTGCCAAGAACATCGTGGTCGAGCAGGATATCAGCCCCGACCTCAACCTCCATGCAGACCGGCGCGCGATGAAGCAAATCCTGCTCAACCTGCTCTCCAACGCGGTCAAGTTCACCAACCAAAACGGCCGGGTGATCGTGCGTGCGCGCAAGATCGACGGCAGGGTTGCGCTCGTCATCGGCGACACCGGCATCGGCATCCCGAGGGCCGCGATGCAGAAGATCGGCCAGCCTTTCGAGCAGGTGCAGAGCCAGTATGCCAAGAGCCAGGGCGGTTCGGGGCTGGGGCTCGCCATTTCCCGCTCGCTGACCCAGCTCCATGGCGGCGCGATGCGCATCCGCTCGGCCGAGGGCAAAGGCACGGTTATCGGCGTGCGGATTTAACTCCTCTTAACAAATTTCATCCAATGATTGCGGCAACCCCAAACGCCCGCCGATCCGGCGTGTGCAGCAACAATGATGATTTGCCCGGAGGATATTGCGATGAAGATGACTGGTTCGACCTACAACGATACACTGCGGGGAGGAAAAGCCAAGGATCTGATCTGGGGCAATGCCGGAAATGACCTGATATCGGGCTGGGAAGAAATCGGCGACGGGGCGGCCGACGTGATTCATGCGGGCGGGGGCAATGACCTGATCAGCGGCTTCAGCTTCAACTTCAGCAATCCCAATCGATCGAAATCGAGAGGCGCCTCGATCGACGGCGATGGCGGCGACGACACGTTGATCGTGGACGCGGAGGGCGGCGCCAAAACCACCGAACTCAGCCGCATGGGCCTTGTCGCCAAAGTCAGCGGCGTTGAAGAAATTATCTACAATTTCAGCGAAGCGACCCTCCAGCAGACTCTGATGGGTACAAAAGCGGGCGAGACCATCTATGGCGGCGAAAACGGCGCAAAGATCCGCGGAGAGAACGGAAACGACTATCTCTTCGCCGGGCGCGGCGACGATGTGCTGAACGGCGGTGGTGGCAACGACTTCCTCAGCGCTGCCGGTGGACGGAACCAACTGACAGGCGGCGCAGGCGCGGACGTTTTCCAGTTTCATCTGACCGAGGACTACTCCTACTCCAACATCACCGATTTCCAGAAGGGCATCGACAAGATCGCGCTCGTGCTCGACATCGGCGGCGAGTTCGACCCTGCGAAATTCGGAGATCAAATTCGGATAATCGATCGTGAAATGGACGAGATGGGTTACTTGAACTACGACAACGGCCGGATCATGGACCGTGGTCTTTTCTCGGGCAATGCAGGCTTTTTTGCCGACGAGATGATCTATGAAGAATCCACCGGCTCGTTCCTGCAGGTCTTTCGCGATGGAGATGACACTGAATATCAGGTCCTTCTCGCCCATGTCGAGAGTGAAGGTGGGGGCAAACCCAATCTCGATGTAAACGACTTCGTTTTCATGGTGCTTTAGCTTCGCTCGCGACCGCATCCACACCCAAGCTTGCGGCAAAGGGTTAAGGCAGCCTCAGTCGCCTGGCTCCGATCGACGTAGCTGCCGGGTACGGTAGCGGTTCGGTTGCCTTTCAACACGCGAGCGGTCTTCGTCACTGAGTCCCACAGAAACGGGATGTCATCGTCTGACACGGCGCGCGGCCTCTGATTGCGAGCCGGGAATGCAATGCACCGATGGTTAGTTCCACTCAGCCTTCGAAACGGGATGGCTCCGGACCAAGCTTCCGGGGGTACCGCTCCGTCTGGCTGGCCTGATCACTCCGCGATCAATTCTCCCGTGCCTCCCAGGTCCGTTGGCACGTCCCGATACTTGGGCAATCCGTCCTTCATCGGCAGCACCGTCTCCTGATAATTTACATGGAGCGCGGGTTCGAACGGCAGTGTTGGAATAATTGCGGCATAAACGTCGGTGACACTCCAGAGCGGATGGTCGGTCATAAGATGTCCACCGCAGATTTTGCACGATTTGCGCACGCTGTTGGCGGTCTTCTGATAATCTAACAGATTGTCCGCGCCCTTGACGATCCGGACCTTCTCGGGTGGCCAAAGCGTGAAGGCGTTCACGGGTCCCGCCGACCATGTCCGACACGAACTGCAATGACAGAAGCCCATGGCAGCCGGGTCGCCGCTCACCTCGATCTCAACTGAGCCGCAGAAGCACTTTCCGGTGTGGCTGCCATTCTCTATCATGACGTCCTCCTTCGGCTCGCCTCACCCAGTGTAGCGGGTGAACGGTGATAGCGAAGTGATGGTGGCACTTTCGAAGCTTAGGTCAACCACTATTTCAATCTGGCTAAGTTTTACTTGCTTGCTCAATGACGGATGCGACAGAGGCTCTCAGTGCTCCTTGCGCTGCTCTCAACCATCACCCGCCCACGCGCATTGTGCCGCGCTAAAATAGTTTGCTCCCTACTTGATGGCTCCCGTAGCGGACTTCTTTTTGCTGTGACGAAATACTGTGCCGCCGAAAAAGCGGGGTCACGGCCATGTTGTCAAGGTGCCGCGCGCCGATGTGCAGGGCTCACCATGCGCGCGGCGTGTCGTCCTAATACGCTAGACACGACCTCCTGAAACGCCGCTATTCTTAGCGGGTTCCCGGCCAACGGTGGTTGGTCAAAAGCGTACAAAGTTACGCCGAAGATAGAAATGAACCGCACTTAAGCATATACTAAGATTGCAATCCCCCAAAAAGATTGCCCCTCCGACGGTCGGGCGTCCCCTCAAATGGGGCGTCGGCCGTCTCCCATTGAGCGGCGGCTATTCCACCGGCAGACCCCACATCCCTGAATGTTGTGATTGCGACGTTTCATAAATTTGTCATGATACGATTCTGCATTCGCAGCGGGGACAGAAGGGGCGGACCCACTCCGCCTTGCTGCGGGAGGACGCCATGCCACCTGCAGCAACCGGTTGCCGCAGCACTCTTACTAGTCTCGCTCACGTGCCGCGCTGACCACCTGCTTGAAAATAGCGCGAACCTCTTGCGAATAGCGCTTCAGCTCGCCCTCGAGCACCTTGAGGTCGGGCAACTCCGTTATGCGGCAGATGATCTCTTTCAACCCTTCGGGAGCTTCCCTGGGGTCGAAGCCGTTGCCGATGCAGAGCCGCACCACCTGCGCCAAGTCCGAATAGAGCTTGAGTGCGGCGACCACCGTGTCGAGATCGGCCGGTTTGAGGAAGTGTGGCCCGAGCCGCTTCAGCGTCGCCTCGGTATTGGCAGTGCGGCCCTCGGCCGAGATTCCCTCTCCCGGTGCTATCAGCGTGAGGTATTGCGCGATGAACTCGATGTCGACCAGCCCACCAGGGATCAGCTTCACATCCCAGATGTCTTTGGGCGGCTTTTCCTCCTCGATCAGATCGCGCATCTCGGCGACCTCCTTGGTGATCTTCCTGGCGTCGGCCGGCATACCCAGGACACGCTCGATGATACGCTCCGCCTCGGTCTTCAGGCTTTCATCGCCCGCCACCATGCGCGCACGGCTGAGCGCCATATGCTCCCAGGTCCAGGCCTCCTCCGACTGGTATTTCTCGAAGGCGTTGATGCGCGTCGCCACCGGCCCCTTGTTGCCGGAGGGCCTCAGCCGCATGTCGACTTCATAGAGCACGCCCTCGGCGGTCGGCGCCGAGAGCGCCGCGATCATGCGCTGGGCCAGCCGCGCGAAATAGCGATTGGAGTCGATCGGCTTCGGGCCATCCGATTCCGCCGCCTCGCTGTCATAGTCGTAGAGCAGGATGAGGTCGACATCGGAACCGGCCGTCAGTTCACCGCTGCCGAGCTTGCCGAGCCCCATGATCGCCACCCGGCCGCCGGGATATTTGCCGTGCACTGTCTCAAGCTCTGACGTCACTGCGGCAAGCGCCTCCGATATCACGAGATCGGCGAGATGGGTGAAAGCGGACGCCGCCGACGCGCCGCCAATCACACCGGTCAGCAGGCGGATGCCGATCAGGAACCTGTGCTCGAAGGCAAAGATTCTGAGGCGGTCGAGTGTCTCCTCGAAATGCGACGAGCCCGACAGGAAGCTTCGCAGCCGTCTTTGCAGATAGTCGCGCGTCGGCAGTTCCGACATCAGCGCCGGATCGAGCATGCCGTCGAAGACATGCGGCTTGGAGGCGATGATGCTGGCAAGCTTCGGCGCCGCAGACATGATCGTGGCGATCAGCGACAGCAGCGAGGGATTGGAGGAGAGCAGCGAGAACAGCTGGATGCCCGCCGGCAGGCCGGAGATGAACTGGTCGAAACGCAACAGCGCCTCGTCGGCCTCGGCCGCCTGGCCGAAGGTACGCAACAGTTCCGGCATCAATTCAGTCAGACGTTCCCGCGCCTCGACCGATTGCGTAGCGCGATAGCGGCCATAGTGCCAGGCGCGGATCGTCGCCGACACCCCTTCGGGCCGCTTGAAGCCGAGGCCTCTCAGCGTCTCCAGCGTATCGGGATCGTCGACCCGGCCTGTGAAGACGAGGTTGCCGGTCTCGGTGGAGAGCTTCGCCTCCTGTTCGAAAAGCTGGGCATAGCGCTTCTCGACGGTCCTCAGCATTTTGACCAGATCAGCCGAAAAGCTCGCCGTGCCGTCACAGCCCATCATGAAGGCGATGCGCTTCAGCTCGGCCTCGCCCTCCGGCAGATTGTGCGACTGCTCGTCATTGACCATCTGAATGCGGTGCTCGACCGCACGCAGATACCAATAGGCCTCGGTCAGTTCGATCCTGGTTTTCGTATCGATCCAGCGCGCTTGCTCCAGCGGCAGAAGCGCTTGCTCGGTGCTCTTTGTTCGAAGTTCCGGCATGCGCCCGCCGGCGATCAGCTGCTGGGTCTGGGCGAAGAACTCGATCTCGCGGATACCGCCGCGACCGAGCTTGATATTGTGACCCTTGACCGCGATCTCGTCATGGCCGCGATGGGCGTGGATCTGCCGCTTGATCGAGTGGATGTCCGATATCGCCGCATAGTCGAGATATTTGCGGAAGACGAAAGGCACCAGGTCTTTGAGGAACCGTTCTCCGGCCTTGAGGTCGCCGCCGACGGGTCGCGCCTTGATGAAGGCCGCACGCTCCCAGTTCTGCCCCCTGCCCTCGTAATAGAGCATGGCCGCGTCGACGGGGATCGCCAGTGGCGTCGAACCGGGATCGGGCCGGAGCCGCAGATCGGTGCGAAACACATAGCCGTCGCCGGTGCGGTCCTGCAGAATGCGGATCAGCCGCCGCAACATGCGCGCGAAAGTGTCGGTCGCCTCGTCGGGATCGGCCAACATGCCATTATCCGGATCGAAGAACACGACGATGTCGATATCCGAGGAATAGTTGAGTTCGCGGCCGCCAAGCTTGCCCATGCCCAGCACGACGAGGCCGGTTTCACGGCACGGCTCGTCTTCGTGGGGAAGAACCAGTTTTCCGGTCTGATGGGCGATTGTCAGAAGATGGTCGAAGGCGGCGGAAATGCTGACATCAGCGAGTTCCGACAACCAGTGCGTCGTCTCCCGGCCATCGAACAAGCCGGCCAAGTCGGCCATGGCGATCAGGAACGACGCCCGGCGCTTGGCCTTGCGCAGCGCCGTCATCAGTTCGGCTTCCGTCGCACCATGCCAGGCGTCTCGCGCCTGTCGCGTGATCTCGGCGAGAAGCGCGCGGATATCCTGCGTGATCGCCGCCGAGAGTAAGGAGGGCATCAGCCGCGCGGTATCGCGCAGATAAGGCGACAACGTGAAGGCGGCCGACACGAAATCCTTGAGCGGCCCGCCTTGTTCGAGCAGGCGTGCAATATCAGGCTCGCCCTTCGCCCAATCCTTCAGGTCGGACAGAACCGATTTCAGTTCCTGCTGATTGAAGGGTTTCAGTGCGTTCGGCTCGATATCGCTGAGCCTGCCGCCATTGTCATCTGCCACGCGCATTCCTCCCAGAACAACGCAAACCTAGTTCGCTTTGCTCTCCGGAAACACCATTTTCACCGTCAATCCACTATTCTCAGTCTTATCTGGAACGGTCGCGGCAAAATCGATGCGTCCGCCATGCAGTTCCATCACCGCCACGGCGAGTGCCAGCCCCAGCCCGGTACCCGGCTTGGAACGGCTTTCATCGAGCCGAACGAAGCGCTTGGTGACTTCCTCGTATTTGTCGTCCGGGACGCCAGGACCATGATCGGAGACGGCAAGTTCCGTCCCGCCGCCCGCGCGGCTGGTGACAAGCACAATCGTGTTCGGCCCGGTGCCGCCGCCATATTTGATCGCATTGTCGATCAGGTTGGAGATCGCCTGGCCGATCAGTTCGCGGTTGCCGCGCACCCGGCAATCGGCCGCCAGCACCTTCTCGATCGACAGCCCCGCATCCTCGGCGACGGGCTCATAGAGTTCCGCGACCTCCGAGGCCACGGCCGAAAGGTCGATATCCGACATCTCGGCGACCGCCGAACCCGCTTCGACGCGCGAGATCATCAGGAGCGCGTTGAAGGTGCGGATCAACTGGTCGCTCTCGGCGATGATATCCTCGAGCGCTGCCGTATGGCCGCGCTCGCTCTTGTCGCCCAGCGCGCTTTCAGCCTTGTTGCGCAGCCGCGTCAGCGGCGTCTTGAGGTCGTGGGCAATATTGTCGGAGACCTGTCGTAGCCCTTCGTCCAGCCGCTCCATGCGTGACAACATGGTGTTGAGCGACGTCGAGAGCCGGTCGAACTCATCGCCCGAGCCGGTCACCGGCAGCCGTTCGGAGAGATCGCCCGCCATGATGTTCTGCGCTGCGCCCGACATCCGGTCGATGCGCTGAAGTGCTCTGCGGCCGATCGCAAACCAGATGATCAGCGCGCCCAGCCCCATGATGCCGAGCGCCAGCATCAATGCCTGGCGGACCAGCAGGCGGGCATTTTCCGGCTCGCCGAGATCGCGGCCGACAAGGATGCGCATGCCGTTGTCGAGAAAGAAGACATTGGCGACCGCCATGTGCTTGTCCTTCGAGGACTGGTCGCCGAAGCGGTTGTAAAGGAACGGCCGGTCGGTCCAGCCCTCGGCATCGATGACACCAGGCTGCAGCTTGGCGACATTGCCGGCAAGCATCTCGCCATTGGGGCCGGCGATGACATAGAGATTGGCACCCGGCTGGTGGGATTGCCGCTCCAGCACGCTGAGCAGCGCCTGAAGCCCACCCTGGGTGAAAATGTCGTTGAGAATGCCGACTTCTTCGGCGACGGAATCCTTCATCCGCCGCTGCAGCTGGCTCTCTGAGATCGAGGTGACGTAGAAAACGAGGGTCGCCGCGCAGACGGCGAAAAGCAGCAGATAGAGTGCCGAGAGCCGGACGGCCGTATTCCTGTAGAGCATCTGGAAACGGGCGAGCGCCGCGCTCGTGCCCTTTTCAGCCATCAGGCGTCATCCTTGATCATATAGCCGGCGCCGCGCACGGTGCGCAGGAGCGGCCGGTCGAAGTCCTTCTCGATCTTGGAGCGCAGCCGCGACACGTGGACGTCGATCACATTGGTCTGCGGATCGAAATGATAGTCCCAGACATTCTCCAGCAGCATGGTGCGGGTCACCACCTGGCCGGCATTCTTCATGAGATATTCGAGCAGGCGGTATTCGCGCGGCTGGAGCACGATTTCCTTGCCGGCGCGGCGCACGTCATGGGCGAGCCGATCGAGTTCGAGGTCGCCGACCTTGTAGACCATGTCCTGCTCGGGCGAACCCCGTCGGCGGCCCAGAACCTCGACGCGGGCCAGCAGTTCGGTGAAGGAATAGGGTTTGGGGAGATAGTCGTCGCCGCCGGCCCGGAGGCCGGTCACCCGGTCATCGACCTGGCCGAGCGCCGAGAGGATCAGCACCGGCGTGTTGACGCCGCGCTTGCGGAGTTCGGAGATCACCGACAGGCCATCGCGGCGCGGCAGCATGCGGTCTACGACCACAACGTCATAATTGTTTTCCGACGCCATGAAGAGGCCGCTCTCGCCGTCGCTGGCGTGTTCGGTGCTGTGACCCGCCTCGCGGAAGGCCTTCACCAGATAGCTCGCCGCATCCAGGTCGTCTTCGATGATGAGAATCTTCATGGACTGGAGCATAACGCATGAATTTCAGGTGTCAGGAAGCCCTCCCCCCAAAATTTTGGGGAAAGGGCAAACCGTCAGGGTGTCGTGGTTGCTGGTGGGCCGGCTCTATCAGCCGAGATCGAGCGCCACGAAGCGGTTGCCGTTCTGATCCTGGATCTGGAACAGCGCCTTCTTGCGGCCACCGGCCTTGGCTTCGTCGATCACCTTCTGGATATCGGACGCCGACTTGACGTCCTGGTTGTTGACCGACGTGATCTTCTCGCCGTTCTTCAGGCCCTTGTCGGCAGCGTCGGATTCGGGATCGACCGAGGTGATCTGCACGCCGTTGCCGTCGTCAGCCGGGGTGACCACGATGCCGAGCTTGTCGAGCGTCTGCTCGGCAGGGGTCTCCGGTTCCTGGGCGCCATTCTGGCCGCCCATGTTGGGATCGGCGGAAGCAACGCGGTTCTCATCCGGCAGCTTGCCGAGCGTGACCTTGACGCTGATCGACTTGCCGTCGCGCCAGACCGAGAGGTCCACCACCTTGTTGGGCTGCATGGAGCCGATCTTGCGGGCGAGCTCCTTCGGCCCTTTGATCGGATCGCCATCGACGGCGGTAACCACGTCGCCTTCCTTCAGGCCGGCCTTGAAGCCCGGCGAGTCGGCCTGCGGCTCGTTGATCAGGGCACCGGCGGCTTCCGCCAGGCCGAGGGATTCGGCGACATCCGCCGTCACCGGCTCGATCTTGACGCCCAGCCAGCCTCGGGCGATATCGCCGCCCTTCATGAGCTGGTTGACCACATCCTTGGCAACCGAAGCCGGGATGGCAAACGCGATACCGACATTGCCGCCCGACGGCGAGAAGATCGCGGTGTTGATGCCGACGACTTCGCCCGAAAGGTTGAAGGTCGGGCCACCGGAATTGCCGCGGTTGACGGCAGCGTCCACCTGCAGGAAGTCGTCATAGGGGCCGGCGCCGATATCGCGGCCAAGTGCCGAAACGATGCCCGCGGTCACCGTGCCGCCAAGGCCGAAGGGATTGCCGACGGCGACGACCCAGTCACCCACGCGAACCTTGTGTTCGTCGGCGAAGGAGACATAGGTGAACTTGCGCTTTTCCTTGTCGTCCACCTTCAGCACGGCGAGGTCGGTGCGCGGATCCTTGCCGATCAGCTTGGCATCGAGTTCGGTACCGTCGGTCATCACGACGGTGAACGCCGTGCCGCCGTCGATCACGTGGTTGTTGGTGACGAGATAACCGTCTTCGGTGATGAAGAAGCCGGAGCCCTGCGACGTCGGACGCAGGCGGGGCTTCATAGGCCTGTCGGCACGGCGGTTGTCGCGATTCCAGCGATCGTCATTGCGCTGGCCGGGCATCTGGTTGCCGAAGCGCTGGTCGCCCTCGCCGAACTCACGGAAGAAACGCTTCAGAGGATGATCGTCGGGGAGGTCGTCGAACCCGTTCGGGCCGCCGAAATTGAAGGACATGTCGTCGTTGACCGGGTTGGCGCGCGACTGGACGCGGACCGAAACGACGGCGGGGGTCACGGCGGCAACTACATCGGCGAAGCCCGGGACCTGCTGGGCTTCGATCTTGACGGGGGCCGCAAATGCGCTGTGGATCGCCGGCATGCCGGTAATGGTCACGGCGACGGCGGCACCGGCGATGGTGCCTGCCTTGAGGAGAGAAGAGACGTTAGCAAACTTGCCGATCATGTCACATTTTCCTTCGATAGTGCCGGAGCATCGGTGCAACCGGCGAATTCGTTCGATGGGAAAGATGTAGAGCCGGGCACCTTGCGGCAATGTTTCCGGAGAATGAAAAATTGGTAATGTATGCAGCCGATTATTTTCCGGATCGGTCGGCCAGAATCGCGTCCAGTGCCTTTTGTTCGTCTTCCGACAGCGGTGCCGCTGGAACGGGGTGCCTGCGCCGGGCCGACTGACGGAAAATCACCACACCGCCGATCACCAGCAGCGCCACGGGCATGCCCCACAGCAACACCGTATTGAATCCCAGCGGCGGCTTGAGCAGCACAAATTCGCCGTAGCGGGAGACGAGATAGGCGAGCACCTCGTCGTCCGTATCGCCCGCCGTCAGCCGTTCGCGCACCAGCACGCGCAGATCCCTGGCGAGTTCGGCATTGGAATCGTCGATCGACTGGTTCTGGCAGACCATGCAGCGGAGTTCGGCGGAGATCGCACGGGCACGCGCTTCGAGCGCGGGATCGGCCAGCACCTCGTCGGGATTGACCGCAAACGCCGGGGTCAGTGAGGCAGCCAGCAAGATCAGAGCCACCAGGATCGTCCTCATTCGGCCGCCCCCAGGACAGGCGCAGCCTTTGGCCGCCGCGTGGGCGCGCCGACCCTCAGCCGGCGATCCGACAGCGAAACCACACCGCCAGCCATCATGACCAAGGCCCCGCCCCAGATGCAGAGGATCCAGGGCTTCCACCAGATGCGGACGACGAGCTTGCCGTCCTCGGTCTTGTCGCCGATCGAGATATAGAGCTGGGAAAGCCCGAAGCTGACGATGCCCGCCTCGGTCGTCGGCATCTGGCGCGCCGGATAGATGCGCTTGGCGCTGTCGGTCTCGGCCTGCACCACGCCGCCGGTGAGAATCGAGAAATGAGCGGCATCCTCGACATAGTTCGGGCCGGCGCGCACGCTTTCCCGGTCGAAGCGGACGGAATAGCCTCCCGCCTCCACCGTCTGGCCGGCCGACATTTCCAGCACCTGCTCGGTCTCCCAGCTCGTTACCAGCACGACGCCGAGGACCGTTACGCCGAGCCCCGCATGCGCAAGCGCTGCGCCGAAGGCCGAGCGCGGCAGGCCGATCAGCCGCCGACTACCGTTCGAGAACCCGGCGCGGGCGAAACCCGCCCTGCCCCAGAGATCGGTCAGCGCGCCGAAGATCAGCCAAAGCCCGCCCGCGACGCCGAGCGCGGTCAGCATCGGCCCATCGCCACGTGCGATCCAGATGATGATCCCCAGCGCAAGCGACAGCACGAAGGCGAGCCGCAACCGGCTGGCCGCCGCGACCATATCACCCCGTTTCCAGGCGAGCAGCGGCCCGAAGGGCAGCACCGCGATGAGCGGCACCATCAGCCAGCCGAATGCGATGTTGAAGAAGGGCGCGCCGACCGATATCTTGTCGCCGGTCAGTGCTTCCAGCAGCATCGGATAGAGCGTGCCGGTCAGCACCGCGCCGGTCGCAACCACCAGGATCAGGTTGTTGAGTACCAGCGCCCCTTCGCGCGACACAGGCTGGAACAGCCCGCCGGGCGCCAGCGAACCAGCCCTCAGCGCGAACAGCGCAAACGCCCCGCCGATGAAAATCGCAAGAATGCAGAGGATGAACAGGCCGCGCGACGGGTCCGACGCGAAGGAATGCACGGAAGTCAGCACGCCCGAGCGCACAAGGAACGTGCCGAGCAGCGACAGCGAGAAGGCGAGGATTGCCAGCAGCACGGTCCAGATCTTCAGCGCCTGGCGCTTTTCCATCACCAGTGCCGAGTGCAGCAACGCCGTGCCAGCGAGCCACGGCATGAAGGAGGCGTTCTCCACCGGATCCCAGAACCACCAGCCGCCCCAGCCGAGCTCGTAATAGGCCCAATAGGAGCCCATGGCGATGCCAGCGGTAAGGAAGGTCCAGGCGAGCAGCGCCCAGGGCCGCACCCAGCGCGCCCAGGCCGCATCGATCCGCCCGTCGATGAGGGCGGCGACCGCGAAGGAGAAGCAGACCGAGAAGCCGACATAGCCGAGATAGAGCAGCGGAGGATGGATCGCGAGGCCGAAATCCTGCAGCACCGGATTGAGGTCCTGGCCCTCGGCCGGCGGCGGGTTCATGCCAGGAAGCCCCAACACGCGGGTGAACGGATTGGAGGTCAAGAGCACGAAGAGCAGGAAAGCCGAAGCAATCCAGCCCTGGACTGCCAGCACATTGGCCTTCAGCGTCGCCGGCAGGTTGCCGCCGAAGATCGCCACCAGCGCCGAAAAGAAGACGAGGATCAACAGCCAGAGCATCATCGATCCCTCGTGATTGCCCCAGACGCCGGTGATCTTGTAGAGATCGGGCATCTTCGAATGCGAGTTTTCCCACACATTCAGCACTGAAAAGTCCGAGGTCGCATAGGCCCAGGTCAGTGCCGCATAGGAAAGACCGACCAGCAGAAAGGTGACCAGCGCGCCTGATGTCGAAACCGCCATCAACCGCTCGTCGCGGCGTAGCGCCCCCAATAGCGGAACCGTCGCCTGCAGAAGCGCCGCAACCAGCGCCAGCGCCAGCGCAAAATGGCCAAGCTCGACGATCACTTGATGGTCTCCTTGCCCGACATGGTCACGCCCTTCGCCTTCAGCCGGTCGGCGACATCCTTCGGCATATAGGTCTCGTCATGCTTGGCGAGCACGCTGTCGGCGCGGAACACCATTGGATTACCCTGGAGCCTGCCCTCCGCCACCACGCCCTGCCCCTCGCGGAAGAGATCGGGCAGGATGCCGGTATAGCTGACGGAGACGGTCGCCAGCGTATCGGTCACCTCGAATGTCTCGACCATACCCTGCCCGCGCTTCCACGAGCCTTCCTTGACCAGCCCGCCAAGCCGCACGCGCGTTTCCGGCTTCAGCGCGGCCTTGGCAAGGTCGGACGGTACGTAGAAATAGGCGACAGACTGGCTGAAGGCGAACATGACGAGGATCACGGCCGCGCAAAGGAAGGCCACGCCGCCACCGATCAGCGCCAGTCTCTTTTGCTTGCGGGTCATTCAGTAACGCCCTCCAGGCTGATGCCCAATTCCTTGGCATCTGATATCAGTGCCTTGCCATTGTCGCTGTCGGCGGGAAAAGCCGCAAGGCCGCGCTTGAGCGCTTCCGTGGCCTTAACCGGATCCTGCAGCATCACATAAGAACGCATTAGCCGCTTCCAGCCCTCGAAATTCTTGGGGTCATCCGCGAGGCGGGCATCGAGGCTCTCGACCATGGTGCGGATCATCTGCGTCCGGTCCTCGTCCGACATGTCGGCTGCCGCCGCCACATCGTCTTCATCGGGGTTGCCGGGCGCCTTGGCGGCCTGCTCCTTCTCGGCGCGGATGCGTGCGATCTGGGCGTCGGTCACCTCGATCCAGGGTGCGGCGGGATCCGAATCCTTCTTCAGTGCCTCAAGCGCCGCAATCGCGGCGTCGGCCTTGCCATCCTGCGCCTCGGCGAGCGCCAGGTAGAACCGCGCCCTGGGATCGCCGGGCACAAGCTCCAGGATCTTGGTGAAGGCGTCGCGCGCCTCGGCATCCACACGCCCCTTGCTACTCACGACAAGCGTCTCGACGAGACCGCCATAGCGGCGGGCATCGGCGCCGAGATACTTGATTGCATTGCGCCAGGCATTCACAGACTCGGCGATCTGGCCCCGCTTGAGATAGACCGGCGCCAGTATTTCCCAGCCGCGTCCGTCCTCCGGATGCTCTTCGAGCCTGAGTTCGACGCGCCGGATCAGGATGTTGCTGTCGGGCTGCGGGCTTTCGAAGCGCGCCCTGAGCGGATAATCCGGCTCATCCGGCCGGCCGGCATGGCTATATAGCGCCATTGCCCCGGCAGGCACGACAAGACAGAGAAAGACGGCCAGCATCACCGCCTGCCGCCCGCCGAGCAACGACGACTTGCGCGGCGCATCCTGGCTCGCGGCAATCAGCCGGCGCGCGATCTCGGCCCGCGCCTGTCCGGCGCTTTCTCCATCGATCAACCCGCTTTTCTCGTCGCTTTCGATCTCGGAGAGCTGGTCGCGATAGACTTCGGCATCGTTCGGACGCGCGGCAACGTCCTCTTCCCCGCGCCGAAGCAGCGGAGAGGCGATCAGCAGCGCTGCGACCAGCGCAATCGAAATGGCGAGAATCCAGAACATATCCACGATCCACTATGTCAAAGGCGCCGACATTCCAATGACCAGGATCAAACATAACGCAAATTTGAGGCGATAAGCCGCAATTTGCTGGCGGCTATCGCAAATGACAAAACGTCAAAAAAGGCCGGACCCGCAGCGCGGGTCCGGCCTTTCCAATTCTATAACGCGATGAATTTCAGAGCGGCGTCCAGGAGCCGTTGGCATTGCGGCAGGCAGCGCCGCGCGCCAGCTTCGGCTCGGCGCCCGTCTTGAGCGTGATCGAATGGCTATACTGCCGGCAGTTCTGTGAACCGACCTGGTAGGGCACGGCCGCGATCACCTGGCCCTTCATCCCGCCGGAGCCTTCCCAGGCCACGGTCTGTCCGCTGGGCGTCGATTCCAGCACCCTGTATTCCGCCTCCAGCGCGCGCGAACGGTCGGCGGAGGAGAGCTTGATGTCGGCGATCTTGGAAACCAGCCCGCCCTTCAGTGCCTGGATATAGAAGGCGGACGGTTCCGGCTCGCTTGTCGTCGCCTCGGCCATCTGCTCGCCGGTTTCATCGAGCCTGTCCGATCCCGACGTGGTGGTGCAACCCGCCGCGAGCAGGGCGGCCAACAGCATGCCGGCAAGCTTCATGCGGCTCATGATTGCGGGATCGAGGATCGCCATTCGAATCTGCTTTGCCCCTTCAAGGCCGCGACTGCGAGACAGTCACGGTATCAACCCCATCTGCTCAGCACTGATGGCAGTATTAAGGCAGCATCATAACCGGCTTATATTCGATTCGGCGACCCTAAACCGTGCCGGCGGCCAGCGAATTGTTTCAAATCTCCCGGGCGGCGATCATCGGCAACACCAGTTCGGCCCGAAGCCCGCCGGACGCGGCGCGAGAAAGCGAGAATGCGCCCTTGTATTCGGAGACGATCTCCGAGACGATCGACAGGCCAAGCCCCGTGCCGGGCTTGCTCTCATCGAGCCTGCGGCCGCGCTTGAGCGCTTCCTTGATCTGGCCGGGCTCCAGTCCCGGCCCGTCGTCCTCGATCGTCAATTGCGCCCAGTGCCGGCGCGCGGGATCGTCGCCCGTCACGCCCTGCGGCGCGATGCGCGCGGCGATCGTGATCCGGTGCTTCGCGAAGCGGCCGGCATTCTCCACGAGGTTGCCGATCGTTTCCTCGATATCCTGCGCCTCCATGGCGAGCCTCAGGTTCTTGGGCTCGATCGAAAGCGCATATTCCTTGTCCGGATTGAGCTTGCGCATAACGCGCACCAGCCTCTGCAGCACGGGCTCGGCCTCCGTGCGGGCGAGAATGCTGTCGCGCTGGGCGGCGATGCGGGCGCGGTTGAGGTAGGATTGCACCTGGCCCTGCATGATCTCGGCCTGCGAACGGACCAGACCGTTATGCGGCGCCTGCATCTGGCTGGCATCGTTGAGCAGCACGGCGATCGGCGTCTTCAGCGAATGCGCGAGATTGCCGACCTGCATGCGCGCGCGCTCGACGACGCGGCGATTGCTCTCGATCAGCGCATTGACCTCGGTCGCCATCGGCTGGATCTCCAGCGGCAGGTTGCCGTCGAGCCGCTCGGCGTGCCCATCCCGGATCCGTGTCAGCGCCGCCCGTACCCGATCGAGTGGCCTTAGACCCACGAGCACGACGAACGCATTGAGCACCAGCGATCCGGCGCCGAACAACGCCAGCGCGAAATAGAGGCTGCGGTTGAAGAGCGCCACATCGTCGTCGACGACCTTGTGGTTGCCGATCATCCGGAAGCGGACGCTGCGATAGACAGCCTCCGGCTCGTCAGCGGAGAAATCACTGCCCTCGTCGCCGGCCTCTTCCTGCATGCTGATTTCGGCTTCGGCGACGCGTACATCGTTTCCGGCCGAGTCCTTCGTCTGGTAAAAGCGCTCGAAGCGCGGGTTGAACTGCACTTCGGTGTTGGAAGGCGTCGGCACTACGATTCCTTCCATGCTGTCGGAGGCGAGCTTGTCGGTCTTGTAGTCGCCCAGCGGCAGCACCTCCCAGTACCAGCCGCTGCCGGGCTGCTGGAACGCCAGCTCGTCAAGCGCCGGCCGGCCCTGGAGCGCCTTGGTGCCGGGATCGATCGAGACCGAGTTGACGGCCGAATAGAGCTGCGTCCGGAGAAGATCTCGCAGGTTGCGCTCGGCGCCCGCGGCATAGAGGTTGGAAATGACGAAAGCGAGGATAACCAGCCCGATCACCGACCAGACGGTGGTGTAGAGCAAGACGCGCGCGGTCAGTGAGTTGAGCCGGGCCGGCAGCGATGCCGAGAATGCGCGTAGGCGCCGGACCAGTTTTCCCTTGGCCGTCTCGGCGGTCGGCCCGCTGTCCGCGTTGTCCGCCATTATTTGCCGCCCTTGGCGTCTCCTTCGGCCGGCGGCTGCATGCGATAGCCGAGGCCCCGCACGGTCTCGATCAGGTCGATGCCCATCTTCTTGCGCAGCCGCCCGACGAACACCTCGATCGTGTTGGAATCGCGGTCGAAATCCTGGTCGTACATGTGCTCGACAAGCTCGGTGCGCGAAACCACCTGCCCCATGTGATGCATCAAATAGGAGAGAAGCCGGAATTCGTGGCTGGTGAGCTTCAGTGTCATGCCGCTGACGGTGACCTTCGAACTCTTGGTATCGAGCTTGACCGGACCGCAGGAGATTTCGGAACTCGCATGCCCCGCCGCGCGACGGATCAGCGCGCGCAACCGCGCCTGCACCTCTTCCATATGGAAAGGCTTGGTCACGTAATCGTCGGCGCCGGCATCGATGCCCGCCACCTTGTCGCTCCAGCGGTCGCGGGCGGTCAGGATCAGCACCGGCATCTTGCGGCCGGCCTCGCGCCATTTCTCGAGCACCGTCACGCCGTCCATCTCGGGCAGGCCGATATCGAGCACGACTGCATCATAAGGTTCGTTCTCGCCGAGATAGTGGCCCTCCTCGCCATCGAAGGCCTGATCGACCACATAGCCCGCCTCCTTCAACGTGTCGGTGAGCTGGCGATTGAGGTTCTGATCGTCTTCGACAACAAGTATGCGCATCAATGAATCCTGATTTCCTGAGGCCTTACCCTAACCGTCCATCGCCGCCCATTCAAGAATTGACCGGAACCAGCCTTGGTGAGACTAGCCGCGACGCGCAATGCGTTCGACAATTCGGCAGGGTGCGGCGAAAATGGTGATTTCGAGAACCGGAGCGCAGCGTACCTTCAAGTACGCGAGCACCGGAAGCGCAGAAATCGCCATTTGCAGCCCGCCCTGACGAATTGGAAACGCATTGCTAGAAGTCCATGGGAATGCGGAGTCTTATCTTTTTCGGGCGGCCATTGGCTTTCACGACGAGGACGGTGACGCGACAGATCGGCTTGCCGTTGCGCGCCGGCTGCACCGACAGCAATTCGCCGCCGGTCATTTCGAGCGCCTGTTCCACCGCGCGGTCGCAGGCGCCGCGTGCTTGCGTAACCTCAGCCTGGGGGGCATACACACCGGCGTCGGGAAGTGGCTCGGACGGGGTCACCATCAAGCCTGCCGCCACCAGCGCCGTTACCACAAACGATGTCATCTACTTTCCATATCCCTCTCGGGGATTTACCTAACTTGTGATCATCTTTAGTCGAACCACAATGAATGGCAAATGAATGTGGGGCTCCCGAGAAGTTGCCGGTTGTCGCTATGGTAATCCGTTCGTCAACCGAGCCGCTTATCGGCACTGAGGCGGCCATAGAGCGCCAGGAGCCCACCGATCGCCCCGCCGAGCGCCACGATGCCCTCGGCGAGATCGCCCTGTGCCCCCTCGTCGAGCTCGAAACCGCCGGCCTGCAGCACGCTGGCCAGGATTGCGACCAGGGAGCCCCAGACGGTCTTCGACTGGTACCAGTATTTCGTATCGATCATTGGAAAACCCTTTCTTTTCAAAAATCTAAAGTTCGATATTCGCCTCTGCCCTAATCCCCAGCGCGACCTTCCCGCCCTTCTGCCGGATGCGGAAGTTGATGGCCGTCTGCGCACCACCGAAATCGGCTGTCTCCATCGCCGATGTGTATAGGAACGATGGCGTATTGGCTGAGACGATTCTGACCGGCACTCCGCCATCAAGAATCTCGACCTGATAGGCCTCGACATCCTCATCGAGCGGAATCTCGTCGCCTTCCCAGCCGTCGGCAGCGATCCTGCTGCGCCGGACCCAGCTCAATTGAATGCCGCCACCCGTACGTGCCGCCGCCAGATGCACCGGCGAAAGCGGCGCCTCGCTCCTCACTCCACCGGCAAAACTTACCGGTCCGACGCTTCCACCGCCGGAACCCGCAGCTTCCGCGAGCCAGTTGAGCACCAGCCCCGCCTCATCAGCCTCAAGTCCGAGGCTCCGAACGCCTTCATCGAGCACAACGAAGGGCGCACCAACGGCAGCGCCGGCTGCCATCGCGTCTTCCGTACCGGCCAGCCCGCGCAGCAGGCCCGACAGTTCCCAATGGTTCTCCATCACTTCTTCGGCGTTCCGGAAGCTGATGATTTCCCACGCGCCG
The DNA here is from genome assembly GCF_964254105.1 of Rhizobium sp. LjRoot254. Classification (NCBI taxonomy): domain Bacteria; kingdom Pseudomonadati; phylum Pseudomonadota; class Alphaproteobacteria; order Hyphomicrobiales; family Rhizobiaceae; genus Rhizobium; species Rhizobium sp. LjRoot254. The sequence goes on from NZ_CAXUSM020000001.1 coordinate 2,930,725, forward strand.
TTCGCGGCCCTGATCGCCGCCCGGTTCGCACCGTTGAGCAGCGCAAGCTCCGACACCGAGGAAAGCCCGCCATAGATCATCCGCACCGATATGCGGCTCGCCGCGTCGATGCGGCCGGTCACTCCACCGCCAACAGCCAATGTGACTCGGCCCATCCTGGCCGGACGCGAGAGAACCAGCCGGCGCTGGTAATTCTCGCTCTCCGGCGAAACCGACAGGACCACTCGCTTCCACGGCCGGGCCGCAACCGCCGCACGGGCAAAACCCCCGCCATCTTTATATCTGGCAAGGTCCATCAGATGCATGACCGGCGAGAAGGCCTTGTTGCCATCACGGCCGCGCCAGCGTTTGCCGGAGCGCGTATAATCCGCGGCACTGTCGCCCGAACCGGTCTGCCGCGCTTCGACTTCGCGGGTCTCGCCGTCCTCGATCCGAGCGATCATGAAACGCCCCGCCGGCCCCTGATCAAACGTGATCACATCGCCCGGCTCGTATTCCAGCGCTGTCGGCGGCAGCGAGAATCGCACCTGGCGACGGGAAAGCCGGTGATCCCGCAGCAGCCCTTCGACCACGGGTGCGGCAGATTCCTCGGGCAGCACGCCGGGCAACCCTACCCGCAGGATGCGATCATTGACCGGCTCGATCCGCCGCGAGCGCGCCGTCTGGTTCTCGTATTCGTCCGCCTCGCCCTGGAAATCGATCACCGCCTCGCTAGCGAAATCCGAGTCCTGGCCGTTCATCTCAGTCCAGCGCGGCTCGTCATCGCGGTCGGCGAACACTGATATCTCGCTGGCCGGCGCCGAGACCTGCCCGCGCGACCGGAACGTCAGAACGCCGTCGATATCCGTTAGGTCCAGCCGATAGGCCGAGACCAGCGGTTCAAGCAGCGCCCGCGCCGACGCAAGATTACCTGCGACGTAACCCTTGAGTTCGCCTGACACGCCGGACACATCGAAGTCCCTGACGCCGTGATCCTTCAGAATCGCAGCAATAACTGTCGACAACGTCCCGGCACCCAGCCGCCCGTTGAGCCAATGGCCGAGCGTCCAGTTGCCGCCATCGGCGAAAAGACTGGTGTCCTCGGGGAAGGCCGGCATGGCGCGGGCATCCCAGGCCCAGAGGAACATATGACCCGGGTTGACCATGCCGGCGGGAGCGGCATCGCTGTTCCACCATGCGTGATGCGCATCGAGAAAGCGCCGCTGTGTCGTGTCGGAGCGCATGCCGCCCGAAAAATAGGGAAGTGCCGACTCGGAGCTCTTGGCGTCGACGAAGACATTCGGCTGGTTGCCGCCGCGATCGATTGCCGGGCAGCCGAGCTCCGTGAACCAGATCGGTTTCATCCCGGCGATCCACGCCGTCGGCGTCGCGGATTCCACGCCACCGACCCGCTTGTAATGGCGGTTGCTCCACCAGCCCTCGATGTCCTTGTAGCGATAGACCCAGTGCTTGCCGGCCAGCCCGTCGCTGATCGGCGTCCGCACGCGCGCCACACGGTCGGCATTGGAGGCGTAGTACCAGTCGAAGCCCTCGCCCGACGTAATCGCCGTCATCATCGACGCCTTGTCGGCGGAGGTCCGGGCACCATCCGGCTGGGACGCGACAAAATCCTCGTCGCGGAAATCCGTCAGCGGCATATAGTTGTCGATGCCGACCGCATCTATCGCATCATGCGCCCAGAGCTGGTCGAGGTTGAAGAAGACGTTTCCCGAGCCGTCCTCAGGGTGATAACCGAAATACTCGCTCCAGTCGGCGCCATAGGTCAGCTTGGTCTTGCTGCCCGTGATGTCGCGGACATCACCCGCAAGCTCAGCCAGCTTCTCGACAAAGGGGAAATCGTTGGTGCCGTCGCGGATCGAAGTCAGGCCGCGCAGTTCCGAGCCGATGATCAGCCCATCGACACCGCCGGCGGCTTCAGCGAGTAGCGCGTAATGCAGGATCATCCGCCGATAGCCCCGGTCGGTGCCGGAATATGTCACGGCATCGCCTGACGCATCGAAATCGCCGGCCACTGCATCCCCGACGAACGCATTGATCTGACCGCGAGCTTCAAGGCTATGGTCCGGACTGCCCGGTTGTCCCGCCGAAGGATGACAGGTGATGCGCCCGCGCCAGGGATATTTCGACTGGCCGTCACCGCTGCCATAGGGATCGGCCAAGCCATTGTCTTCAGGAATATCCATCATCAGGAAGGGATAGAGAAAGACCTTCAAACCCGCGTCTTTCAAATGGCGGATAGCAGCGACGACGCTCGCGTCGTTGGGCGTACCGCCATAGGCAGGCCGGCCGCCAAGGCGCGAGATCAGGCGCGCATTGCCGCGCGTATGCCCGGCCACCTGCCAGGGCACGCTCTCGCCGTCGCGGTTATCCTTCTCCACGCCGGGCATGATTTGGCATTGATGCGCCCGCAAGTCGTCGCCGAACCAGGACACGACCAGCGCCACGCGTTCGAGATTGGGGCAGATATCCCGGAGTTCACCGATCGATGCCGTCCAGTCGGTGCCGTTCCTCAACTGATTGCGGTTGAGGAACCGCGCCTCGCCATCGCCCAGTTCCTCGGTCACATTGGTCGGGCTGTAGCCATGCTCGGTGGCGCCCGGAATGATGGTGATCGCGCGGATATCCTTCTCCAGGTCGCCGACGCGTCGGATCACCTCGAACTGCAACACGGGAATGCGATTGCCGAACCTATCGAGCGGCAGCCGCTCGAAGACGACATAGGCGAGCCCACGATAGGCCGGCGTGTTCTCGTATCCCTGCTTGGCGCCGATCAGCGGATCGGGTTCCTGATCCTCGCCGCCCCGATGGATGCGTATCTCTATCCCCATCTGGTCGAGTTCCCGCCCGTCGGCCCAGATACGCCTTATGCCGGCGATCGGCCCCTCGCAGACGCCGATGGCGAAATTCGCATAATAGCTGAACGTCTCGATCCGCGGCCCCGTCGCCTTGCCGCCCGAACGCTCCTCGGTCACCTCCTCGATGAAGCGCGTCGCCCAGATCAGCGTGCCGCCGACGCGTGCCGTGCCATAGACTCGGCTGACCGGCGTGCCTTCCTGCGCGCCGGGAATACGCGCGCTTTCGAGCGGCGTGCCCTCGACGGTCGTCCAGCCCGAAATGATGCTGCGATCGATCAAATTGCCGGCCAGCGCACCCGCCGCCCTGCCGATCATCGCGCCAACAGGCCCGAACAGCCCGCCGACAGTCGCGCCGGCAGCCTGCAACAATAGGGTCGCCATGGGGAGTTACTCCGGGGATGGGGAGGAGAGGGGAACTCCAAGGCGCGGTTAAGCGCGGAAATTCCAAGGATTGACGATGTCGAGATCGAGATGCTCGAAATCGGCAACGTTGCGCGTTGCAATGGATGCGCCGCGGGAGATGGCGATCGCAGCGATTTGGGCGTCGAATTGCATCATCGGCTTACCCAGCTTGCGGCGTTTCGCGACGATTTCGGCGTAAATGTCCGAAGCCGGAACGTCGAATGGTAACACCCGTCCGGTCAGACGGGTGTCAAAGATCGATTGCGCCGTTAGGTCCAGCCCATCCTTTCTTTTGCCATCCGGCAATATCCTGATGCCATAGAGAATTTCGGCTCTGGAAATCGTCGTGGAGAAAACCGAGGCGGGCGGAATGGTGTCAAACCATAGAACAACCGCAGGCGATTGGACCGGCGCCATCAGGGCCGAAATGACGTTCGTATCCAGCACGATCACGAACTGAAGTCCGGTGGCTCTCGGATCGGCTCACGTGGCGGAATGTCGAGTTCGACTCCGCCAAAAGGCTCCATCAGCTTTCTTATGGCGACCGCAAGATTTTCCGGCTGAGGCTCCACCACCGCCAGCGCCGACCTTAAGATATCCCGCGCCTCGTCCTCCATCGACCGCCCGTTGGCGGCTGCTTGGACGCGAAGTTGGGTTTTCACCCGTTCATCGATATTGCGGATCGTCATGCTGGCCATCGGAGCCTCCTGCCATCAATGATATCAAATTAGTCATTGATAGCAACATTTTCAATCGCCCACCGGAACACCCAAGCCACCCGCCGCCGCCAACTCGGCACCAACGCACTCTCGATCACCCCCGCCTGCTCATAGGCATGGATAAACCGCCCCGGCGCGCTCAATATCCCGAGATGCTTCGCCGACGCCCCCTCCTGCCAGCGAAACAGCAAGAGATCACCCGGCGCCATCGAAGCCACCGGAACCGGATCGCCGAAATGCCTCAGTGCCGCGAGATAGAGCCGTTCCTCGCCGCTCCGCTCGGCCCAGTCCATGCCATAGGCGCCGGGTGTTTCCGGCTCCTCGCCATAGCGCTCGCGCCAGATGCCGCGGATCAGGCCGAGGCAATCGCAGCCCACGCCTTTCCGCGATCCCTGGTGCCGGTAGGGCGTGCCGATCCAGCTCCGCGCGATGTCGACGACGTCACTCATAGAGCACCCCGCCGTCATGCTCGGTCTCGCCGTCGGCATAGGTATAGGCGAAGTCGGCGCCGGGCATATGCGGGAAGCCGCGGAAGTTTCGCTGGTTGTTGAACTTCGCCTTGCAGGTCGAAAAACTCTTGTCGCAGCCGGCCGTGATGGTGAACGTATCGCCAGGCTCCGGCGCCACGGCGAGCGGCAGCCAGAACACAACGATTACTTTGCCACCGACCTTGCTGTGGCTCTCGATATCGGCGGCCACGCCGGCATTTGGTCCGGATGTGAAGCGGATCACGCCATAGCGGAAAAAGCCCGCAGGAAAAGCGCTGATCCCATCGGCGGAAATCCGTGTCGTGTCGGCAATCGCGCCGACCGCGCCATCAGCCGTGAAATCGGGGTTATCGGCATTCTTGCCGCAACGCGCATCGCCGAAGGTGGCATCGCAGCGCCGCGAATAGATCCGACCCCGACTCTCGTCGAGTTTATGCGCCACATTACGCATCTCGGCCTTGAAGAAGCCTTCGGAGCGCGTGACCTCGCCGATCTCCAGGACCTTCAACCGCATATGCTGCGCCGGTATTGCCCAATTGACGAGGAAGAGCTCGACCTTCGCCCCATCATATTTGCCGGCGGCGACATCAGTCTCCGAGATCGCCTCGGAAGATAGCGCGCCCGCAACATCACCCGAGGGCGCCGAAAGTCCGCCCACGCTCTCCCAGTCGCTCGCCTCGAAGCCGCTGGCAGCGAGAAAACTCGTGGCGTCGAATTCCAGGTCGTGGTCATGGTCGGTGAAGCCGAGTACCACGCCATCGCGGCGGGTCACCCGCCAGGCATGGCAGAGCGTCGTCGCATCGCTGTCAAGATGCGCCTTGAGATCGGGATCGATCACCTTCATGGCATGATCTCCACCAATGGAATGGAAGGAATGCGCCCGGCATGGAAGGCGTCGAGATTGATCTCGATCCGGTCCGTATCGAACCGCACCGGCACGTCGAAGCGGAACCCGGCACGGATGACAGCACCGTTGATCGGCGCAATATCGAAGATCACGATCCCCGTCGCATGATCGACACTGAAATCGTCCGGGCTCACCGCAACGCCATCGATCCGCACCACGACGCTGCCGGCTTGCGGCTTGGCGATCACACGTTCGGTCGTCCCGCCCGCATCGCCATAGACCTTGACCAGTTGAAACGCCGTACGCGCGCCATTGCCGATCCCGAGCGGCTGGTCATTGGACGACACCACGCCCTCCGGCCCGCAGGATTGGAAATCCACCGGATCGGTAAAACGAAAACCATAGAGCTGTCCTGCCCGCGCCTCGAAGAAGGCCAGCACCTCATAGAGATCGGTCACCGAGCGTATGCCGGATCCGGCATCGTAATGCCGCCGCGCATCCTTCCAGCGCCGGTTGCGGCTCTCGCGGCCATTCGACAGCGAAACGATATCGGTCCGCCGGTAAGGCCCGCCGCTGGTGCCGAGCGCCAGCCGCAGGGGAAATTGCACTTCGTGGAATGAGGTCATGGCTCACACCCCCCGCCGGCCCCGGCCCACGGCACGGGTCAGCATCGCATTGATCTGGCCTTCCGATTTCCGGAAGCTCTGGGCGTCGGTGGCATTGACATTGAAAATCACCTGCACCGGCGCGCCGCCCTCGCCCGCAGCCACGCCCAGCCGTCCGTCCGGTCCGCGCTTCAGTGGCATGATCGCCTCGCTGCCCGCCTCGCCCATCAGGCCGGTTCCGCCAGCCATGGGAAAATAGGTCGGCTGCGAAACCACCCCGCCGGTGGCAAACGCCTGCACCCGCCCCGGCACGCCGCCATGCGAAAAACCGATCGCGCCGGACAGCATGTTGCTCGCCCCCGACACCATCGATCCGATCGATGTCTCCAGCGGCTTCAATCCCACATCGAGCGAGATCGAGGAAAAGCGATAAGCGATGTTCTGCAGCACCTCGATCAGGCTGTCGCCATCGAGCACCGCGCCTTTCAGCGCCGTGGTGATGGCCGAGCCGAAGGAACGCGACCGCGCCTCTAGATCGTCAAGCACCGCGCTCAACTCCTCCGCGCCGGATAGCGCGCCCTCGATGTCATCAGGTTCCATGAATATCTCCTCTGCCGGCGATCATCCGCCGCCGTCCGGCCATTTTTCCATCAGTGCCTCGAGCCCGCGCCGGTCGATCCCATTGCTGGGCCGCATCGCGCCGCCCAGAGCCAGAAATTCCCGGACGCTCAGCGCCCAGAACACGTTTGGGGGTAGCCGCAGCAGCCCAAGTCCGAAATGCAAAGCCGCGCCCCAGGGGAAAGGCTGCGGACAGGCATCGGTCGATCGGGCCGCTGCGGCATTCAAGGGTTTTGCTTCTGGCCCTCCGGCACAAAGGCGCTTGCCAACAGTCGCGCAGCCAGGCTCACCGCACCGCCAATCCCACCCTCGACACGCATATCGCCGAGGTCACCGTCTTCGATCACGTTGCCGCCGCCGCGCAGTCCCGCCGCGATGATCGCCATCACATCCCGGGTGCCGATCCGGCCGCCGGAGAAGCGGCTCGCGAGATCGCCGATATTGTCGACCCCGAACGCCGTCTCGAGTTCAGCCAGCGCCCCCAGCGTCATGCAGAGGATACGCCGCTCGCCATTGATCACGGCTTCGATCTCGCCGCGCACGCGGTTCGCCCGTCCCGCCCCCGCTCCCATCTCAAACCGCCCCGAAGGCCAGTTGGCCGGCACTTTCGAGCGCCAGGTCGAACATCACCTCGCCATTATACTGGCCGAAATATTCGAGCGCGGTCACCTGCATCGGCCCGGTCACCGTGCCGAAGTCGGGGATCAGCACCTGCCAGTTCAGGATCGTGCCGTTGAAGAACGACGTCCGCACCGTCGCATCCGATGCCTGGTCCTTGAATATTCCGGAGCCCGAGACTGCCGCGCGCTTCACACCCGCGCCATCCAGCAGTTCCCGCCAGCGCCCGGCGCTCTCCGCATCGGTGATCTCCACCGTCTCGGCATTGAAGGCGATCCGGCGCGAGCGCAGGCCCGCCACCGTCTCATAAGCTGAACCATTGTGGATCTTCAAAAGCAGATCCTTGCCTTTCTGGGCGGTCATCGAAAATCCTTTCGTGGAAAATGAAAAAGGCGCCCGATGAGGGCGCCTTGCGATGAAGTTGATGCGTCTTGAGACTACCGGTCCAGGCCGCTGGCTTTCAAAGAAGCCGCAATTTCCTTGGTGGAGCAAAGCATGGCGCGCTCCAGTCCCTTCGCTGTTCGAAACTTGTATTTTTTGTAAAATCCGATCGCTTCGTCGTCCTTGGCATGTACGAGCATCGCTCTGACGCCAATTCTATCCGCTGACAGCATCGTCATAAGGAACGCATGCTTGAGCAGGTCTGCGCCAAGCTTCATGCCCCAATGATTTTTATCGACCGCCAATCTGGCGAGCAGCACTACCGGAATGTCATTCGGGGCTCCGTGCCCGGCGATTTGCCGAGGAACGAGATTTCGGCTGATCATGCTCCCACAAAGAGAGCAATATCCGACCACACTTTGGTCCCTGTCGGCGATGACGTATGTCCGCGTGTATCCTTCTTCCTGATTCCCCATCGCCCGCTCCGTCAAATAGATATTGAGCTCGGGTTTCCCGCAGTCGAAATCATCTAGCTTGTGGGTCAGGCTCAGCGGCGCTGGTCTGCGAAACATTAATCGATCCATTTTCTCTCGGATCGAAAAAGCTTGACGAGTTCCTCATTGACCTTTGCAGGTTCAGCCAGCATCGCTTCGACTTCGTCGAAAGTCTCGGAATCGACACCGAAAAAACGCTGATCCAGGAGTTCCTGCTGAGCAGTGGAATAAGCAACCTCGGTCACGAAAGAAGTGAGAGATTGGCCTTTAAGCCGGGCAGCCCGCTGAATAGTCTCCAGCCGTGCTGAGTCAATTCGGAAGGTTACTGTCTCGCTTTTTCGAATAGCACTCATGCGCTCGGTCCTTGGTCCGGCTCCCAATAATGCCGTGCAGACAACATCCCATGTGGTACTAACAATGTCAATACATTCTACTCCGTCACCGCCCTGAACTCCATCCGCGCCACATGCGCCCTGGTCTTCGGCTCCCGCCGTGCCCGTGTGCTCCGGTGCATCAGATTGACCAGCACGAAACCCGCCAGACTCAGCGCCGTGCCATCGAGCAGAACCTTTACCTGCGCTGCGATTTCCTGCGCCTGCTTGCGGCCCTCAGCATCGGACCAGGCCTCGACCGTCACGAGATGCTCTTCTGCATCCGGGCCGAAATCGCTTGTGACAACCTCGCTCAGCACGACGTATGGCATTGCCTTCCCCGTCAGCCGGCGATCGAAGATGGCGCCGGCACCGATCATCCCGGTCAGCGTCGCGTCGCCGGTCAGCCGCGAAAAGATCGCGCTCTGCAAAGCATTGGCGGAACCTGCCATCTCAGACCTCCGTCACGTGGGCGACGAGATAGCGGCCACGCTCATCGGGATCATGTACGGTGCGGATTTCGAAGATCCGGCCGCCCTTGCGAAACCGCTTGCCCGCGCTCACACCCTCGATGCGGCGGACCCAGATCCGGTGCGTCACCGCCTGCCGGTCGACATGCCCGAGTTCCTCACACGCGGCGGACACCGGCTCGATCCGCGCCCAGAGCGTTGACTCCACGGCATGACTCAACGTTACCCCGCCCTGTCCATCCGGCGTCTCCACGGATGACTCCAGGTCAAGCCGCGCCGTCAACTGCCCGGCATCGAGAAATGTCAGGTTCATCAGAGCCTCCGCATCAGGAAGGGCGCCACCAGACGGTCATAGCCTTCCGGCACCGAGGCCGGTTGCATCTCGACCGGCACCGCGCCACGGAATTCATACATATGGGCCGCATGCACCAGCATCGCGCGCTTGAGCGTATCGGGCACATCGGCCCCGCTCTCGCCGAAGCCGGCAGTGAAATCCACCTCGATCCCATTCATCGCCTGGCGCGCCGCGGGCCGCTCCCGCAGCCACAGTCGCGCCGGCCGGTGCACGCCGTCCAGTACATGGCCTGCGAGTGCCACCTCGCTCTCTTCGCCGAGTTCGTCGAAGGCGCGCACGGCGTCCACCGCAAGCACCGGCCCGCGCGAAATCTCCAGCGGTCCATTGTCCGGCCAGCAATCGAGATAGAGCCGCCAGTCCTGGTTGATCAGCGCCAGCCCCGTCACGCGTTCCAGATGTTCCCGCGCAACCCGGATCAGGCCGGCGAGCAAAGTGTCCTCGTCATCGCCTTCGACCCGAACGTGGGCCTTCAAATCGGCAAGCGTCAACGGCTCCGCCAACGGCGGTTGAATAAGAGCGTAGGTCATTATTTTCCCTTGATGATTTTGTCGCCGCAGGGCTTCAACCTGGAGACGGCTTCACGGTAAGGTTACCGCCGAAGATCGCTTGCACGGGCGCCTGCTTGCTGGCTTGATATCGCTCGCGAGTCCCGCGCAGCCTATCGCTCTGGACTGAACCAGAATTCCAAGCCTTACAGGGGTACGACGTGAACACCATGCGCATTGGACTGACCGCTCTCGCCATCTTGGCCGCCACTGTGGCCGCCACCGGCACGGCAAATGCCTGGGGCTGCATCGCCGTCTCGGAGGACGGCACCTACGGCTACAGCTACAATTTCGACAATCAGGACGATGCTACGACGAGCGCGCTGAACGAATGCGCCAACCGCGCCACGACCGACCAGACCTGCGAAATCACCGAATGCATCGAAGGCTCCTGAGCCTCGGCCTTATGAGATCGCTCGAAACGGCCGGGACCAATCTCCCGGCCGTTTTGCTATTGTCCGTCAGCTCACGCCGAACTTCACCAGCTTGATCGCCTCGAAATTCTGCACGCCGCCGCCGACGCGCTTGGTGGTGTAGAACAGCACGTATGGCTTGGCCGAATAGGGATCGCGCAGCACCCGCACGCCCGTCCGGTCCACGACCAGGTAGCCGGCACGGAAGTCGCCGACCGCGATCGAAAAGGCATTCGAGCCGACATCCGGCATGTCTTCGGCCTCGGTCACCGGAAAGCCCATCAGCGTCGCCGGCTGGCCGATCGCCGACGGTGCCTGCCAGAGATAGTTGCCCTGCGAGTCCTTGAACTTGCGGATCGCCGCCTGGGTTGTGCGGTTCATAACATAGCTCGCATTCTGGCGGTGGCCCGCCTTCAGCGCATAGGCCGCGTCGATCAGGATATCGCCCGGTCCCGACGCCGCGAACGCGCCTGAAACGCCGGTGGCGAGATATCCGATATTGCCCCAGCTCCAGCTGGCGTTGGCGACATTGGTATAGGCGAGGAAACCCCTCGGCCGGTTGGTGCCGTTGCCGGAAACGAAAGCCGTGCCCTCCTGTTCGGCGAACGCGATGTCCACTTCCGAGGCAATCCAGCTTTCGATATCCACGGCATTGTCGTCGAGCAGCCCCTGCGTTGCCGCCGGCATCGCATAGAGTTCCATCGTCTCGAAGGAGAGTTCGGCCAGCGACGGCGTCGCCGTTTCGGTGCGCGCCCCCGTCTCGGCGACCCAGCCGGTTGACAGGCCTGCAAGCGCGAAGGGCTTCTTCAGCACATGGCCCGAAACCTGCCGCACCGTCGCCAGCGACCGGATGGGCGAGACGACCGACAACCGGCGCCCGATCTCGCTGTCGGTCTCGTTGGGCACAAGGTAGCCGCCATCCGAACCGGTCGCGGTCGAGAATGCCTTCTCCTCCAGCAGCCTCAACCCGCTGTCATCGCCGCGGCGGATATAGGTCTCGAATGCCGCCTTGTGCTCCATCTGGTCGAGGCCCAGTGCCCCGCCGCCGCCGAGCGCCGGCCGCGCTTTCCTGATCACCAGCTGGTCGAGCGCCTTCTTCTGCTCGTCGACCGCCTTGTTGATGCGGTCGACCTTGTCGCGGGTCACGACATCCGAGGTCAGCTTCTTCTCGATCTCCTCGAGCCTTTTGTCATTGGCATCCTTGAACGCCTCGAAAGCGCCCATGAAGCCGTCGAACGCATCGGCGATCGTATCCGGCACCGCCTTGATCTCCGGCGCGGCGGTCATGCTCTGGTTATCCATATTGAAAATCCTTGTTTTCGGGCAAAGAAAAAGGGCCGCGCGAGCGACCCTGGTGAAATCCGGAATTGCCTCCGGCGAATGAAAATTCGGATCAGGAAATGGCGTCGATACCGCGCTTCCTGATCAGGTTGAGCAGCACCAGCGCCGGCCCTGACGGCTTTTTGACGCCACGCTCCAGCTGCGAGATATAGCCCGGCGTGAGGTTCAGCCTGCGCGCGAACACGGCCTGGCTGAGATTGGCTTTTTCGCGCATGGCGCGGATATCCTCGCCCGAGGGGACGGGGATTTCGATGGCACGTTCGGATTCCGGGATGTGTCGAGCCGTAATGCGGCGATGAGTCTCCTCGTCCATGATACCCACACGGAGCATGCCGTCTGCTGTCTCTACCAACGCCTCGGACAGTCGGCTCATAGCGCTATTTTTTGGCATTCGGAATCTCCTCGATGTCACCAGCTTTCACAGCTCTTGCAATCGCTGCTTCGTCAGCCAAAAGCCATTTAGCGGCCACTTGTTTCAAATCCGCCAAGTAGTCCTGGTCAATGTTATCCCGCTCGTTCTTCGCGAACGCAAACAGGAATATCGCCAGATCACCTATGCGAAAGACGATAATCGTCCGGTATCCGCCGGAGCGCCCTTGCCCAGGCCGCCCGACACGTTGCTTGATGACGCCACCGCCGAGGTCGGCATCGATAAGCCCTCTTTCGGCACGCCCGATCGCCTCAATCAGCAATTCGTCATCAATCCCGGATTTCCGGGCAAACCGCGCCATCCATCTCGTTTTGAATATGCGCAAGCCTGCCCCTCAATCGCACCATGAACTATAGTTCATAGTGCGACAATTGTAAATCACGCCACGGCTCGTATTGACCGGGCCGCGTCCCGCATCGCCTGGATCAATCCTTTCTCCGTCAGGCTCATCGCGGTGCCACCTTCCTTGACCTCGGAAATCCGGGCGCTCGGCAGCATCGGAAAGGTCACCACCGAGATCTCCCAGAGATCCGCCTCCAGGATCTGGCGGATCCCGGTCTTCGGTTCGGCCTTGGAGCGCACCGTCTGGAAACCGATCGACAGGCCATCGATCGCTCGGCTCTTCATCAGCTGGTGCACTTCCCGCGCCCGCTTGACGCCGTCCGACAGCACGCCCTCAACATAGAGCCCGCGGCCATCCTCGCGGATCACCTGCCAGGCGCCGATCGGCTCGGCCGGATCGTGCTGGAACAGCATCCGCACGCCGCCAGCGCCACGCCGCGCCAGCGATTTCAGGAAGGCGCCGCGCTCGACCCGGTCCTTGCCGAGATCGACTTCTCCGAACAGGCTGGCATAGCCGGAAAAAGCGCCGGCCTCGCCCAGCATCTTCAGTTCGATACGCGCGAATTTCCGTTCGCGCCCGGCGATCAGAGCGTCTGCGGTCATCTCAATGTCCTTATGCTATGGAAGAAAAAATCTGGCGACCGCAAGAACGGTCAAGCGAGGCCTGCGACTGATCAGTTAGAACCTCGGTATCGGAAACGAGTTGAGTGCATGAACATCATCGAGAATGCCATCTGGCAGGTCGAAAGCAATCTTCGACGGCCCATCGGCCTGGAGACCATCGCGGAAACGAGTGGCGTTACACCCACTTACCTCACCCGCGCTTTCGCCTCCGCGACGGGCAATTCGCTGATGCGCTACGCCCGGGCGCGGCGGCTTTCGGAGGCTGCCCGCATTCTCGCCCTCGGCGTTCCCGATATCCTCGGCCTGGCGCTCGACGTCGGCTACGGATCGCATGAAGCCTTCACCCGCGCCTTCCGCGAGCATTTCGGCCTGACGCCGGAAAGTGTCCGCGAAGCGCGCACGACAAGACATCTCGAACTCACGGAGCCAATGATCATGGACGCCTCAACAAAGCCCACACTCGCTGAGCCGAAGATCGAAAAGCGCGACAGGATGCTGTTTGCCGGCCTCATCAAGACCTACGCGATGAAGGATATCGGCGGCATCCCAGCCCTCTGGGAACAATTCAACGCCATGGACGGCGGCATCCCCGATATCGTCAATCCCAAGGTCGCCTATGGCGCCTCGCTCAGCTACACCGAGGAAACCGGCTGCGAATACATGGCCGCCGTCGAGGTCTCAAGCCTGGCCGACGTGCCGAAGGAATTCCAGACCGCGACCATTCCCGCCGCGACCTACGCGATCTTCTCCCAGCCCGGCCACATCACGCTCATGCGCCCGACGATCATGTCCATCTGGCAGGACTGGCTGCCGCGTTCAGGCTATACAGCCGAGGAAGCACCGCTGGTCGAATTCTACCCCTCGACTTTCGATCCCGTCACAGGCAATGGCGGGTTTGAGGTGTGGATTCCGGTGCGGCAGAACTGATTAACAGCCGAAGTATCGTTTGATTTTTCTGGGTGTCTGCTGGCTGGAGCAGACACCATTTCTAATTCTCAGAAATGTCTGAGCATTCATGTCCGCCAATTGTTCGAAAATGCCTTGGCGAAGACCGTTGTCGAGCGTTGCAGCTGCTTCAATTCTTGCCTTTCGATAGAAGACGTAGGACTGATGTCGCAGCCATGCATGTTCATGTGGTTGGATGATACACGCCGCATCGCAGAGGTTGTTCGTCCAGGTAGTAATTGAGACGATCAGCTGATTTCCGTCGCCATCTGGATCTGTGCAGACCACATGAAGATGCCGACGTCCTGGATCGTTTTCCGGGCCGGACGGAATCAAAAGCGTTCCGGCCCGCGCAACCAAGTCAGTTTACCATCGCTCTATGGAAAGCCTTGTCAATATGTGCAAGGGTCGCGGCGGCTTCGGCAAACTCTTCAGCATTCGCCACGCCTACCGCATGCAAGATTCTCTGCAGTGGAATGATTGTTGATCCGCCATTGGGATCCTCCCACTCCGGAATGTTGCGGGGGTCATGCGTCCAATCCCGTAACTGCCACGCAGTCATGTCCCCGAAACGGTCCCACACGGCATCGGCACAATGGAGATCGGCATCACTCAGTTCATCGAGATCATCGCCACTGATGCCAGGACGAGCGAGCGCAATGTTATGGTGTTCACGATCCTCTAGGAAATCCGACCAGCCACAAGCGTCGAGATCGTAATCTCCATTGATGTGGCCATATGTGAGAGAATTAACGGGGCCATGCGGCATCGAACACCGCTTCTCATCCAAGATCGGAAACCCAAAATTCCTGATGCTTTCGCGATCTACGAGATAGACAAGTTTAACCGCTTTGAGAACGTTGAGCGGCTGCCCACCAGATCTCAGGATCAAATACGCAATAAGTTGCGCTGCCTTTCTCGGTTCATAGCTCACTTGGATACCTATATCGCCTGACTGGCTCAAACATGTATGGACTCATATAGTGGATTTTACATTAAAGGCAACGTTACACAGTTCCTGCTTACTTCTAGGTAGCAGCTAAATTTGGCTCTGCTACCCCCTCGCCCCACCCCATCGTCCTGCAACCCTCGCCAGCACGCCCAGCCCCCACCAGGCCGACACGCTCACCGCCGCTGCCCCTGACAGCATGATCTCCGACGGTGACAGAAACGCGACTATCCCCAGCCTCGCCGCCAGGAACACGCCCGCCGGCCCGCCGAAGACGACGCCGGAAATCAAGCCCGCGAGAAACCTGCAGGCGGCCTCGCGGCTGCCCTTGGGCAGCATGTAGACCAGCGACACGGCCGCTCCGGCCGAGGCACCGATCGCGCGTTCCATCCAGAACGCTCCCGAGAAATCAGCCATTGGTTAACCTCTTCATATTATGATCATCTCAAGTAAGGTGTATCGGGCCGCAACCTTGCAACCGCTCATTTCCCGGCATTTGCGTGGGCATCGATCATCCGAAAACAGAGCCGCCGGAATCGCTTGGCGCCATTTCCTCCGAAGTTGAATCCAGACGCTCTTGAGTTGATTGAGGTCGATCCGACTTTGATTCACTTCGATGTCGCAACCCGCTGATTTTCCTGCTCTCTGTCGCGCCAACTTCCATCGCTATCCGCAGAATTCGATTCCTGATTTCTGGACAAGCCTCTGAAATCCATGCACGATCCGGGCTTTCAGGAATCCGGAGTTTTACCATGTCATTTCCCGTGTTCGACCTCGCCGCCTTCGAACGCTCCGACGACAATAAAAAGCGGCAGATGGGGCGGGAGGTGGACCTCATCTGCCGCACGTCCGGCTTCCTCGCGGTTGAGAACCACGGCGTGCCGGACGATGTGATTTCTGGTGTGTGGACACAGGCGCACGATTTCTTCGATCTCGATCTCGACACCAAGAACCGCTCCAAGGCGCCCTATCCGGGCTATCCCTACGGCTATCTCGGCCCAGGCACAGAGGCGCTCGCGAAATCCAAGGGCGTCGATACGCCGCCCGATCTCAAGGAAAGCTTCAATGGCGGCCCGCTGGCTGTCCCGCCCGGCTTGACCGACCAGGAGGCACTATCCTTCTGCTATGCCGAAACCATCTGGCCGGCGGCGCCGGAAGGCTTTCGCCCGGCCTGGGAGGCCTACTATCGCGCCGTTACCGATCTCGCGTCGCGCATCATGAAGGTCTTCGCCGTCGCACTCGAACTCGATGAAAATTACTTCCAGTCTTATATCGGCCAGCCGATCTCGGCGCTCCGCGCACTCAACTATCCCGAACTCGCGAGCCCACCGCCCGAAGGCCAACTCCGCGCCGGCGCGCATACGGATTACGGCAGCCTCACAATTCTCTTGCCGCAGCCCGGTTCCAAGGGCCTCGAAATCATGACACCCGAAGGCGCCTGGCGCGAAGTCCCGCCGGTCGACGGCGCCTTCGTCATCAATATCGGCGACCTCATGGCCCGCTGGACCAACGACCGCTGGGTCTCGACGCTCCACCGCGTCGTCAATGTCGCGCCCGAAGACGGCGGGTTGGATCGCCGCCAGTCGCTGGCCTTCTTCCACCAGCCCGACTGGTTCGCCAATATCGAGACGCTGCCTTCATGCCTGGCACCAGGCGAGCCGCCGAAATACGAGCCGGTGCTTTCGGGGCCGTACCTGATGGGGAAGTTCAAGAAGACGGTGATGTAGCCGCGTTTATGCCGAAGAAGGTATTCATTGCTGCAGCGTGGCGGGCCACGTGCTCGCCGAGATATGGCACTATCTGCGGCCAAAGCTTGGGCGTCCCGTCGGCAACCGTTTGAACCTGCTCGACAAGGCCAGTGAGAACCGCGGTCGCCAGATAGTCGTCGCCATTGACGACCGCCTCCTCGACGAGCCGAAACAGGCCGGCCGGATCATTTAACTCATCGAAGCGATGCGCAATCAGCTCTCCGATGTCGGCAAGGAGAAGAGTATCGACGGGCCGGCTTCCCTCGATGAGTGGAAGCACGTCATCCGGCAAATGTTGCGATAAATTCTCGATAAATTCCGTTCCGGTCATAATAGTCCCACGCTGATAATCATTAACTTATACGGGATGACTTTCACCCACCATACCCCACCGCCTCCCGCTTCTCCTCATCCGTCAAGAACCCAGCAGCACCCACTCGTGCCCAAAGCGCATCCCGCTCCAGCGCCAGTCCCGGAACCTGGTCGAGATCATGACCGAGCACCAGCTGCTCCTCACAAATCCCACTCAGCCAGCCGCTCATCGAAGCTGCCGTCCGCGTCAACAGCGGCAGCACGGTCAGGCGCCAGAAGGCCCGGTTGGCCTCGGCGTAATTGGCGTAGGTGTTGTCGCCCGGTAGCCCCAGCAGCATCGGCGGCACGCCGAGCGCCAGCGCGATATCCCGCGACGCGCCGTTCTTCGCCTCGATGAAATCCATATCGCGGGGGCTTAGCCCCATCGCCTTCCAGTCGAGCCCGCCCTCGAGCAGCATCGGCCGGCCGGCCCGCGCCGGGCCTGAATAGCCCTCGGCGAGCTCCGCCTTCAACCGCTCATACTGATCGGGCGAGAGATTGCCGCCCTCCTTGGGCTGGTAGACCAGCGCGCCGGATGGCCGGGCCGAATTGTCGATCAGCGCCTTGTTCCACTGGCTCGCCGTGTTGGAGAGATCGAGTGCGGCGCCCGCAGCCCCCAGCGGCGGAAAGCCCTGGTGGTCGTCGAGCGGATGGAACAGCTTCAACTGCAGCACCGATCCCGGCCCCACGGCCGGATAGCGCCGCAACCGGCCGCCGGCGCGATATTCATACGCCTCCGGCCAGCCGTCGGCGCCTTCCAGCACCCGCATCCGGTCCGGCCTCAGCAGGTGCAGTTCCGCCAGCCGCGTGCCCGCCATGACAGGCAGCAGAAAGGCGTTGCCCGATATCAGCATCTGCCCATAAAGCGCCTCGAAGAATTCGCCGCCACCCTGGCGCCCGTTCGGCTGCGCCAGCAGGTCGAGCACATCATGCTCCGCCGCTTCACTGCCGTCGCGATAGAGCAGCCACGGCACGGATGCCGCGGCCTCCGAAACCAGCCTGATCGCCCGGTGCGCGACCGGGTTCCGCATGAAACCCTCGCGTGCCAGTCCGGCATAGCTCCGCTCGTGGCCGCCGGACGTCAGGCTGCCCGATATCCCGAACAACTGCGACAGTGCCTTGAGTTCGGGCACGGCGGGAGTGCTGCCGGAGCGCCGTGCGCCCAGCCGGAGGAATGGGATTTTCATGATTCTATCCTTGATCTTGCCGGCGCGTGCCGGAAGCGTCTGACGGAGCCCACGCTGGACTGAGCCACGGGAAACCGCACTGCCCGGCTGGCAAGCCGGGCATGGGCGATGTCGTCACCACGAAACAAAGTCATGGCCTATGAAAAACCAGGAAACCCTGAACCCTGGAGACCCCGCATGGCCAAGAGATCCACGATCGCACTATTCCCGGCATACAGCACCATCGATCCTTTCACCGACTTCCTGATGGTGTCGGCGACAGGTTCGAAGGTTGCCTGCCTCGATCTCTCCACGCTCTATACGATCGTCATGCAGGGTGAAAAACTCAAGGTAAGCCAGGGCATGGTTACAAGCGGCACGATCGAGACGATGCGTGTCGCAAATGCCGATGGCGATCCGGTTTATACGATATCGGGCCTTTCGATAAATGCCGGCATCATCCAGGCGGAAAACATGCTGGAGTTCCAGACCAGCGTTGCTCAGCTCGCCGTCATCGGCAACAATAATGTCATCGGCACGAACGGGGCGGATGACCTCGTAGGCACCGCGTCTCTCGGCAGGGACGTGGTCTCCGGCAGAGGTGGCGACGACTCGCTCAGCGGAGGAGCCGGCAGCGATGTCCTGATCGGCGGCGCCGGCGAGGACGAATTCGTGTTTGCATCGAACATGGACACCGACAAGATCCGCGATTTCGACGCAAACAACGGCGACGGCGCCCAGGATCTGATCGATGGCATTTTCGCCAACGCGACGATCTCGGCATCGGCCGATGGCAAGAACACGATTGTCGATTTCGGCGCCGGCGACCGCTTCATCCTTCTCGGCGTCACATCAGGCCAGATCGACGCGAACGACTTTACAGCCTGAATGCTGCCGTGGCGGGATGTCAGGCCTCGTGCCCGACGTCTGCCATGTCAATCACCGCCTTCACTGCCCCATCCGTATCGTAATCGGCCGCTATCCGGATCTCCCTGAGCGGCCGCACGATCTCGATCGAGCGCTGGTAATTCTCATGCGCCTTGTAGGCCGCGAGCGCGTCGGCGTCGGCAAATTCGCCATAAACCACCAGGTCCACCTCGCCGCCCAGCTGGTCGGTCTTGACGTTCTCGCCGATCTCCAGCACGCTCGCATGCGGAATCTCGGTCAGCAGCGACAGCCCCTTGCGGATCGTGTCGAGGTCGCTTTTGTCGCGTGCGGAAAAGAAGACGATATGGCGGATCATGGTCGGTCCCGGTGAAGCATTCTCGCTTCGCCGCTACCATGCCCGCCAATCGCATTCAACGCGGCATGATGCCGTCACCCCGTCGTATAGCTGATGCACCGGTAGAAGGCCCGGCCGTACATGCCGACCTGATCTTCGAGATTGCCCGGAAGGATGATCTCGCGGGCATTCTTCCAGTCTTCCCTGGTCGGACTGAAATAGTTCGATAGCTCCTTGCCGGTGAACAGGCCGTCGATCATGCCTTCGAACATGATTTGAACGGTCTTCACGTCGTTCATCGCATCATCGGGTGCGTCGGCGACACCGAATTTGGCATAGTTCGACTTGCCTGTGATCTGCACCAGTCCCCGGCCGCGATATTTCCAGCCGTCGCCGCTCGCCTCGTCGCCATTTCCCAGCTTGTTGGAATAGACCCGGTTGGCGATCCGCTCGCGGTGGCCGGCATAGCTCGCCGCCTGGGCCGCCGTGAAGCGGCTGGGAAACACGACCCGCAGCCGCGCGGCGGAATAGTTGAGGTTCTCTTCGACGGGCGCCATGGCGCGGCCGGTCTCGTGATAGGCGGTCGCCAGCATATAGGCGAGCCAGCGGTCGTCCTTGTCGCCATGGTTGGCATCCCACTCGTCGAGAATGGCCTCCATCCCGTTGACCTGACCCTGCTTGAGAGTTCCGGCAAAAAGATTGTCGCGGACCTCCTCGAAAAAGAATTCTCGGTTCATCGGCATGTTATGTCCTCCCCAGACATGCGGGAGCACACGGTCGCACAAGCCGCGCCGGATTTCCCCAGGCGTTGATCGATGTGAATTCCGATCGCACCGCCCGCCGGCCGATCGTCAAGATAAAAACTACTATAAAGTGCAGTAATTGGCAATACACAACCAAATTCAACCGGCGCGCGCTGATGGGGCATGTATGCGTTGCAGTTCAGATCCCCCGCACCCTCGGCTCGCCCTGCCCGCCCAGAACCAGGCTGGTTAGTGCCCAGACCAGCGCATCGAGCCGGTCCGGCGAGGTGCCGCCGGACAATCCGTCGGGTCCGAAATCGCACATCTGGTCCTCAAGCGCCGCGAAATCCCCGGCATGGGCCACACGGCCCTGTTCATAGAGCGCCGCCACCGGTTCTGCCCGCAGATATTTGCCGCGCCGGGCATGCACCGTCGTCACCGGCAGCATCTCGTCGACTGAACGCAAGATCGCGCTCACCATGTCGCCACCCTGGTTGACCTCGGCCACCACCCGGTCGGCCTGATATTTCCTGAACGCCCGCACCACCGCATTGCCCCAGGCAGAGGGCGAAGCATTGGCAACCGAAAGATCGGCCAGCACCACCGCCCTGCCCGTCGCTTCCAGCCCCGCGACGACGATGCCGCAGCAGGAATCCTTGGCCCGTTCCGCCGCCGGCGGATCGACCGCCACGACGATGCGGCCAAGCGGCCCATGCGTCCGGATACGCAGCCGTTCCAGCATGTCGCGGCTCCACAGCGCGTCCTCGCGGTCCTCGATCAGTTCGCCGCCGAGTTCCTGCCGGCCAAGCCGGGTGCCGCCATAGCGCTTCTCCATCGTCTCGATGAAGCCGGCCGCCAGGTTGGCGCGATTGCCTTCGGTCGAAAGCCGCGTCACCACCGTGCCGGCATCCTTGATCAGCGTCCGCACCAGCGGAATGGCCCTCGGCGTGGTGGTCACCACCTGCCGGGGCATGTCGCCGAGCCTGAGCCCGAATTGCAGCATGTCCCAGGTTTCCTGCGCATGCTTCCATTTCGCCAACTCGTCGCACCAGGCGAGGTCGAACTGCGGACCACGCAGGCTGTCGGGATCTTCCGAGGAGAACAGCTGCGCCACCGAACCGTTCGGCCAGACCAGCCTCCGCCGGGTGATCTCGAATTGCGGCCGCCCGAACCTGGCGATCCGCCAGATGCCCGAAACGCCATCGATCATCACCTCACGCGCATCGGCCAGCGTCTCGGCCACCAGCGCGATCCGGAGCGGCACTCTTGCCCCGCGTGCCATCGCATGCACCCATTCGGCGCCGGCCCGGGTCTTGCCCGATCCGCGCCCGCCCATGAGGAGCCAGGTCCGCCAGTCGCCGGGGGGTGGTTGCTGTTCGTCACGCGCTCCGAGCCCGCTCCATTGGCTGCCGAGGCGCAGCGCCTGTCTCAATGCATCGGGCCGGGCGAAGCAGCTCAGCAGCTCTCCAATCTCCCCGGTTGAGTGGGAGGTGTCGCAAGGCGACAGAGGAGCGTCACCCACATTCTCGGCCGACGCCGTCTGGTCTCCCTCTTCTCCCCAGCGGGGAGAAGTGCCGAGCGCATGCGAGGCGATGAGGGGGTTTCCACACTCGGCCACGCCCCCCTCATCCGGCGCATTCGCGCCACCTTCTCCCCGCTGGGGAGAAGAGGGAGATTGTTGCACCGCCTCGATCTTGTCTCCCGTGTCCTGCGAAAGTTCAGGTCCCGCAACGCCAGCTCGCTCGAAAACGTTGGACCGCCGCAATGTACCTACGGGATCGGGAACCACTTTCTTCATGTCCCCCAAATAGGCATCGGCAACTGTCTGCGCCCGCGTCATATATGCCTTGGTGTTACAGGCCTCAGCCCGCTTCCTCGTGCGCGCACTTCTCGGAAGCATCGTCATTCCCCGGCGGGCCGGTTCCTGCTTTGGCACCTTCGATCCCGTCGCCCAACCGCATTCGGGCACGCTCATCCACGCGTTCATTAATCTTCCGCTCAATATCGGCAAGCAGCTTCTGGTAAGCATCATCGTCGAAGCTCTCTTCTTCCGCCCGCATCCGGTCCTCGGCCAGCGTCCGCTGCAGCCCATCGACCTTCTCGATCGTCCGCACGATCAGCGACAACGCATCGCTCGCCGATTTCACATCCGCCTTGGCAAGCTTGATCTCGCCCTCGTCGGTGCCATCGAGCCGATCCTGTGCATCGACGCGGATCTTCTTGAACACATCGAACTGCGCCTTCAACTCGCCCTGCATCTCGTTGAGCAGGCTCTGCAGTGCTTCCGAGGGCGACGGCTCGGACTTGGTCTCGAGCAAAAGCTCATCCACCGCCTCCGCGATATCGGGCCGATAGACCGCCCCCCGCCCCACCGGCCACGCGCCGGCAAGCGCCGGATCGAAATCATCCGCGTCAGACATGGAAAACATTCCTATATTGGGAGATTGCTCCGATCCACTGCGCGGCACCGCCTGCGGCGCTCCATCATCCGCACTTATCGGATCATGTCATAACCCTACCAAACGACCGTCACGCCGTCAAGGATTATTTTCCCAATATTATATTTGACAAACCCAAATGAGGATGCTAAAACGATCCCAACAGCTTAGGGATTTCGGTGCAATCATGTCGGTTCTTTCGAGGGAATATTTTCACAGCGAGGCAGCAGCCTTCGCCCATGTGGAAAGCGTTCTGTGGCCTGAAGGCCCGGTTTGCCCGCATTGTGGCTGCATGGGCCGCGTGTATAAGCTGGAAGGCGTGTTCTCCAAGCCTTCGAAGAAGAACCCGGAAGGCGTTGAACGTCACGGCCTCAAGAAGTGCGGCGAATGCCGTAAGCAGTTCACTGTCCGCATCGGCACGATCTTTGAGGAAAGTCACATACCGCTGCACAAGTGGCTTCAGGCAATCCACCTGATGTGCTCTTCCAAGAAGGGCATAAGCTCTAACCAGCTTCATCGCGTTTTGGAGATCACCTTGAAGTCGGCTTGGTTCCTGTCGCACCGCATTCGTGAAGCCATGCGTGAAGGAAATCTTGGCCCGATGGGTGGCAACGGCAAGACTGTTGAGGCCGATGAAACCTACTTCGGCAAGAAGTCCGGTCCCGCACCCACGATGACGACCAGCGGCAAGCCGTTTACGAAGTCTGGCAAGACTGGACCGTCTCACAAGCGCGCCGTTCTCGGTCTTGTCGAGCGCGGCGGTGCGGTTCGTACCTTCCATGTCGAGCGCGCCGACAAGTTCACGGTCGCCAATCTGGTCATGGACAACGTGCATCACGAAAGCATCGTCTACACCGACGAAAGCCGCCTTTACACCGGTATGGACGCTCGCTTCGCCGATCACCAGACCACGAAACATTCGGCTGGCGAGTACGTCCGGTACGAAGGCGATGCAGTCATTCATTCGAACACGATTGAGAACTATTTCAGCGTCTTCAAGCGTGGCATGAAGGGCGTCTATCAGCATTGTGCTGAAAAGCACCTGCATCGCTATCTGGCGGAATTCGATTTCCGCTATAATAACCGCGTCGGTCTCGGCGTGAATGACAAAGAGCGGGCAATGAATGCCCTGATCGGTGTGGCTGGCAAGCGCCTGACTTATGATCAAGCTGGTATCTAAGGAACGATATCGGGGTTTTTCCTATCAGCTTTCCTTGTATTTTACCGACATCGAAGACTGATCTTGGAAATAGTGAATCATAATCAACGTCTTAGCGGATTTTTACTAAAACGTTGATTCTCATTGTGAATCTGGTATGGTTCATGGCGGTAGGAACGCCGATCACTCTCGACGCTTTCGCGTCTTATCCGATGTATGGCAGCACAGACGCAGCCTATCAATGTCGGACGAAACAGGAGCCGGGGCCTACCATTTCTTTTTGAAATCATACCCATAGAACCGGAAGATTTGCTCTTGGTCGCTGGACAGCGCCGCTTTCCAATCCGGGGTTGGCTGAAGAACCAAGCCGTAGTCTCGCTTATTGTCATCGGCATCCCAAGCGACTCGCGGGCTTAACGCCGTCGCATAATCGCAACAGCACGGCCCGGTATCGAGATTATCGACTGCCTGATAGAACGAACTTGCCGTAACATCTGCCAACTGAAGGCCCGCCCGCTGGGAATGGGGGTAGTTCTCGACTAGGTGCCAGCTCATGACTTCCGAGCGTGGCGACCATTTATTGAGAAGGATCGTCTTGCCAAAAGACTGGCGCTTCAGAAGGTCGTGATAGGCGGCGGTTTGGCTATAAGAATGGCCTCCAGTTTGGGAGAACACAAACTTGACGTGACGGCGCTCCAAACCCTCGTCTTGGGCAAAACGCAGGCAGTAATCGGTAACGCGCTCAAGCAGAATGCGAACGATCCAGTTATAAAACCACTGCTTGGCACCGACTTTTGCGGCCTTTTCGTTGCTGTAGCCGCGCATGTTCTTCTTATTGGAGGCTACGCAGAAAATTCGGATTGGGAGCTTTGCCATCTCCTGGCACATCGTTAGCTTTTGGGCATCCTCTAGGTCTTTGAAATGAATGATATGGCTATCCCTGAGACCGGCGGCTTTGTTCAGGTCAGTAACCCATTCCTTCGTCTCGTGGTCGCGATATCGGCGCACTAGAACCGCCGATATTACAAGCCACTCGGTGCTTCCAGTTTCATCGACCGGGCGCACGCGCTTTAAGCCCGGGTCCCCAGACTCATCAATATATGCTATGAACTCGTAGTCTGGAATTATTGGATCGCCCATGAGGATCGATAATGAACGCTAAAAGTGAAAAGTTGCAAGTGGACAAGTTCCGCGAAGCCGCCCGCGAACTGGAAACAGACGAGGACGAGAAGCGTTTTGACGAACGGCTAGGCAAGATCGCCAAGACGCAGCAGCCGAAAGCGACAAGTAAACCGAAGTGAGTACCTTTGGCCGTTTAAAGGGCATCGCCGGCTATCTTCGGGTAGAGGCGGAGTGTGGCTACTACGGCATGAAGATGATGAGTCTTCAACGCGGCTATAACAACGCACAATTTAGCCTTGAGGGCCTCTTGGAAGGGCTAGACGAACTCGACAGCGCACTTGATGTTGCGGAGGCGCTCGATACGCCGTTGCAAGCTGGAATGCGGGATAAAGGCAGCTTCGGACAGGAGCAGTCCAGAGAAAAGTGAAACCTCGAACGTCGATCTGATTGGCCTTCCATTCGGTCGGTATCCGGTGGGGATCACAACGCCGTCGAGCAGAAAGAAGTCGTCCGCTTCGTCCTCTTTGTAGACGGCGTATGGCTCAACCACAATCGGTTCGCCGTCATAGTTGCCGGTCACATAAACCTTAGCGCCGATCGCCTGACAAAGAATATCATCCGAGGTTGGCATCGTTGCCGGATTATTCTGACTGAAGCTTGGGCTGATACCTATTCCGATAGCAATTGGCATGCCGTTCTCCTAATGCTCAACTGTTTGGTGGTTCGTAAGTGGTGGAAGAACCCGAGGACTTCATGATGTTCACGCTTTTCAAACAGTTCTGCTTGGACGTGTAACTCTCGCTGCTGACCGCGATCTCTTCACCGTTGTCGCCGTAATAAACCCAACGCCATAAACTCTGATTGTCCTTGTACATCCAGTAGCAGGGATATTTCAGTCCATTAGGACGAACCGACATGATGATGTCTCTCCAGAAGGTTTTTGGTTTCCGATACGCATTCAATGACCGTTACTTCGGTATCGACGTTACCGCCGAGAGCGAGGCAGAAGCCCGCGTCCGCATTCAGGCAATCGCGGCTGCGGAGTTCGTCAGCGAATTTGATCCATCTGGCGATTCTCAACCCGAACGACTCACATTACCACAAACTCGCGTGGGTGTGTGAAATATAATGTTGGGATTATTTTCCTACATTAAGAGATTTGAAACGCAAAATCTCGCATCAGCCATCGCTGGTGAATCTTTGTAATCTAACCGCGAACGGTCAAGGGCGCCGTGCGATCAGATCTCGAACCACAAGACTGACTGCGCTTTCCGCAATACCTATCAAAGACAGGCCCTCTTCCAGGGTTAGTCGAACTTCTGGATGGATAATTGGATTTCGATGCAAGTCCTTTAGTTGTCTGAGGACACTGGTAATTTTCGGATCGACCCCGCATTTGTCCAATTCTGCAAGATACTGGCCCCAATTCTTGCTTTTTGGCAAGCTACCAGCGACGGCAATAGTGTATCTTTGAAGTAACGCGTCGACCGCGCGAAAAAGGTGAAACGCAGCTGCCGTAGGAACCTCAAATGCTAGACATTTGCCAGCTTCGCGAATATCAAAGATTTCAGAATCGCTAAACTCCGCAGTGACCTCAGATGAAAAGAGCGACGCCGCGTCCTCAATAAGTTTATCTATGCTATATGCCCTTTTAGGATAAACGTGATAAACTGGTTGATGCCCCAAATCCGCATCAAGTAATATATTTAAATTCGCCGTTAATTGATAAATAGACTGGCGATTTTTATCCAATATTTCGGCACGTTGATCTTCAGGCGATCGAAGCAATTCCTCGCCGAGCCGCATTATATTCCAGATAACCGGGCGAGTGGCGTCAAGAGAAAGCGGCCCTTTTGGGTCTCCGAGATAAGCGAGATAAGGCCATGCCGCCTGAAGAGTGGTCAATGCCAATTCAACCGTGTCCAACCCGCCAACCAATAAAGGCCGAAGATTCGCACTGAGTCTTGCATACCATGCTAAGCTTATTTTCTGCACAGCACTCTCCCAACAGCTGCGGACATTTGCTCCAGACATTGAACTACTTCAATATTTGAACAAGCAAATTCTTTTGGAATAATCACATGACCCACGACGACATCACCGCCATCGCCCTCTCGCTCCCAGGCGCGACCCAATCCGCCCATTTCGGCAAGCGCGACTTCCGCGCCCCGAAAATCTTCATGAGCCTGCCGGCCGAGACCACGGCAAATCTCAACCTGAAGCCCGACCAGCAATTGATGCTGCTGGGCCTCTATCCCTTGGAATTCTCGCCCTTACCAAACAAATGGGGCCAGCGCGGCTGGACCGCGATGCATCTCGACAGATGCAACAAAACGACCGCCGAGATGGCGGTCGAAATGGCGTGGCGCAACGTCGCGCCGAAGAAGCTGTTGGAGCAGAAGTCTTAGCCGAGCAGCGCCGACAAATCTTCCTCGCCGGCATAGCCGCGAACGATCCGGGCGACCATGTCGCGCACCGCGACGGGCAGCATCTCGCCCGCGCCGGCGGCCGGAATTTCGCGCTCGTCGAGCACCGCCGAAAGCCGCATCGCATTGGCCTTGGGTCCGAGGAATTCCGCGAGCTTGCGGGCAGCCAGGTGCCGGTCGCCGAGGAAATCGGCCTCGTAGGAGAGAAACAGCGGCTTGACCAGGCCTTCGCGTTCGGCGCGCTTCCAGGAGAGGTGGAATTCGGCGATCCAGGCGGCAAAGCGTCCGGCGACCAGCATCAGCCGGTCCTCGCGGTCGAGTCCGGCGAAACCTGCCGGCATCATCGCGGCCACGGCGCTGTCCTCGGTCAGTGCGGCCACTTCGATCTCTGCGATCGTGTCGAAGATGTTGCGGGTCACGACCACCGGGCGGATATTGTAAAGCGCCAGCATGCGCGCCGCATAGGGCGTGCAGCGGGCCGCATGGCGGGCCACATAGCCGGCACCCATCATCAGGCCTTCGCGGATCAATGCGAATTCATCGGGCTCCTGGTCCAGCGTCGAGGCGCCGAGCAGCACCGGCTCGGCAGCACCGGCAACGATATTGGCGGTCAGCAGGCCGAGCGCGATCGAAAGCGCGCCGTCGAGAA
This sequence comes from Rhizobium sp. LjRoot254, assembly GCF_964254105.1. Classification (NCBI taxonomy): domain Bacteria; kingdom Pseudomonadati; phylum Pseudomonadota; class Alphaproteobacteria; order Hyphomicrobiales; family Rhizobiaceae; genus Rhizobium; species Rhizobium sp. LjRoot254. Next base: position 2,958,561 of record NZ_CAXUSM020000001.1, read on the forward strand.
AATCGGGGGCCGCGCCGGGAGCTGCGGTCACGAGCACGTTGAGGCGGTCGTTGCGGGCGGCCGTCAGCTTGGCGCGCATCATCATTTCGGCGAAATAGCCGCGGTCGAGTGCCAGCAGATCGAGGCTTTCGCGCGGAATGTTGGGCAGGAAGAACGGGTTGGCCCAGGTCATGCCGGCGGCATATTCGAGGCCCTGCTGCGGCGGCTGCCGGTAGAGAAAATCATGGCACATCGCATCGAGGGCCGCCACATCGGAAACCGACGATATCGCGTGCAGGAAAGAACCGAATTCCTGTGCCTGATCGTCTTTTCTCGCCAGATTGTCCATGCCGTCTCATCCCTTTCAATGAACCAATATCCCGAATTCTATGGCCCGAGCCTTTCCCCAGACTGGCGCTTGGCCGATATCGGGGAATCGGCGCGTCAACCGAGAATTTCGCGCCAGTCAGCGAGATCACGATAAGCCATGAAGGCATCTATGACCCGCTTGCGGAGCGCACCTTGAATCACGCTTCCCCGTCCGGCTACGCCCTTGTTGAAATGCGTGCCCCGGTCGCCCTTGCCACGGTCGAGGGCCGTAAACAGCGACTCCACGTCGCTGGCGCTGCGGCCCAGCCATTCACAGATGCGCGCAGCGAGTGCCGCTTTGTCCCCGAGCATTTCATTCTCATAGGAAATCCAGAACGGTTTTATCAGTCCGGCGCGATCAAGAAGGCTCCAGGACACATGATAATGGACATAGGTCATCAGTGACCGGTCCAACAGATGGTGCATCCGCTCCTCGAACTCCATCTTGGACCAGAGCCGCGGCAGGCCGAGCTCCGTGTAGGGCGAGACGTCGTTGCCGGCGACTTCGCCGATATTCTTGAGACAAAAGTCGTCGAGCGAGACGAGGCAATCGAAGATATTGCGCTTCAGCAGGACGAACTTGAGTTTGTAGAGTTCCGCCTGCTGCGCCAGGAAGCGCGTACACAGCATGTGATGATGCGCCACGAAGCCGCCGGGCGTCAGGCAAGCGTTGAGCAGCGCGATCTCATCGATCTCATGCGGCCGGGTACCTGCACCAAGCACCGCATAGTCATACGGGCGGGCGAGCAGCATCAGTAGGCTGGTCTTCGGCAACCGGAAGGCATGACCGAGTGCTGCCGAAATGAAGGTCGAGCCCGACTTCATCGGCGCCGACACGATGATGCGCTCGGACACCGTCTGAGCTGCCGAGGCGCGGGCCTGAGCAAGAAAATACTGCAACTGCAGCGGATTGATCTGCATCTGGCCCTTCGATTTGTCGCTCGGCACGAAAAAGGGGCTGGCCAGATTGCCGAATGCAAAGGTCTTCCGCTGCGCGTTCACGTCCTTCATGGTCATGACCTCGTCGGCCACCTTGCGGACGGAATCAAGATCAGGTGCCCTGATCAGCATCTCAATGAATGCATCCGGATTTTGCTGTATCATTCAAGCGCTCCTGTTTGGGCAGGAACGCTATTCGGCAGCGCTTGTCCGAGGCTGAAGTTCGCGCCCGACCACCACATCGTCGACTGAATGCACCCACACTCGCCGGCAAAGCGCCCGTTAGCCGTCGCGCCGGAAGGTCGAGAACTGGAACTTCTGGATACTGCCCCATGGCGTGACGTGTTCGTGCCGCCGGTGATCGATTAGCGTAAACCCCTTGCCGAGCAGCCCGCCTAGCGAATCCGCGTCGTGCCGCGCCACCGGCAGGCCGCTGCATTTCTCGGGTCCATCGGGTGCAAAGGTTCCGATGATCACGTGCCCACCCTTGCGGAGCCCGAGCTTCAGCCGTTCGATATACGCGGCCTGGTCCTCATGCTCGGTGAGAAAATGAAACGCCGCCCGGTCGTGCCAGATGTCATAGGCAGCCTCGCGCGGCTCCCATGCCGTCGCATCGGCGGCGATCCACTCGACGGCGTCGCCTTTCTTGCCGAGCCGCGCCCGCGCCGCGGCAAGGGCGGCCTCCGAGAGGTCAAGAACGGCGAGACCGGTGAACCCCTTGTCCAGCAGGCTATCGACCAGCCGCGACGCCCCGCCGCCGACATCGATGACCGCATCCGCCGGCTTCGCACCCGCCACCGCCAGCAGTTCGAGCGATATCGCCGGCGTCTCCTGGAACCAGCTGACATCGGCCTCGCCCTTGGTCGAGTACACGTTTTCCCAATGCGTGCGGCGTTCGTTCATGTGAACCTCCCAATCGTCGATTGCGCTAAATCTTCCGCAGCTTTGGAGCTTCATCAACCAAGGCAGTTACGCACCTCGGCCGGAACTTCGCCGTTTTCAAATTCGACGATACCATACCTGGTCCTGGTCTCACCATTTGCGTGATAAGGCTCGGCATAATAGAAATATGTCCGCCTCGGCGCTTCGAGATTTGGACCATCGGCCCTGACATAAAACATTCCATATATCGCTTTGATACCAAGTGCCTCGTTCGAATATCCCTGCGTCTCGAATACCTTCCGGTAGCTGATGGGAATGTCGGCCCGCTTGCCGCGGATATAGCATCCGGGCTGCCCGCAATCGCTTGTGATAAAGTAAGAATAATCGGTTGGCTCCCGGAGCGAGCCCCAGATCTGCTGCCCCCTCGGCTCAAGAATTTCTGGACGATAGGAATTCATCGCCAACGACACCGGGTCGGAAAGGTCGACGCAGGTTCCGAGATCGCCCGCGATAGAGGCGGAGTTCAAGCCAGCCAGCAGCAGCGCCGTGACGAACCATTTCCGGCCAAAGTTCATTCCGGCCCCCTGCCCGTTCAAGCCTTCTGCTTCTTCCGCTTCCGCGCACTCTCCGGTACTTCACCCGGCCAGCTCACTTCGTGATCCTCGTAGTCGTCCCAATCGACGTCGGTCTCGTCCACCGTCCGGTCGCGCACCGAGATGCCGGCGGCATGCACCGTGTCCGGATCGCCGGAGAGCAGCGGGTGCCACCAATAGAGGTCGCGGCCTTCTTTCACCAGCCGGTAGCCGCAGGTCGGCGGCAGCCAGGTCAACGTCTCGACCTCCTCGACGGTCAGCCGGATGCAATCGGGCACGAAGTCCTTGCGGTTGGGATAATTGGTGCAGCGACAGCTATTGCCGTCGAGCAGCTTGCAGCGGATGTCGGTCCAGACGACCTCCCCTGTATCCTCGTATTCGAGCTTGTTGAGACAACAGCGGCCGCAGCCGTCGCACAGGCTTTCCCATTCCTCGCCGGTCATCTCGCGAAGCGTCTTTTGTTTCCAGAATGGAACAGGCTCTGTCATATCGCGAATTCGTGTCCTGCCTGAAACGTCTTCTTCTTGCTGTTTTGGCGAAAATCGGCAAACATCTGGCAAGGCCGCAGCGTTTATACCCAAGCGCCGCACTTGGCCAGTATTACCTGGGATCCTGCAATGGCCGACGACGGCGAAGACCTGAAGAACAAGCGTCTGAAGAGCCACTTCTTCCTCCGGCTCGACGCCTGGCTCGACTCCACGCTCTGGGCCGCCGGCTTTCGTTTCCTCGACTTATGGGAAGAGATCACCATCTTTTTCCGGCGCTTCCGTGTCAAGGGCTGGAAGCGCATCCCGGTCGAACTCGCGGGCGAAGCCCTGACCTGGGGCGCGGTCGGCATGATCGCCATGCTGGCGCTTGCCAAGCCCGCGTTCGAGATCGCCAAGAGCGACTGGCGAAAGAAATCGGATTTCGCCGTCACCTTCCTCGATCGCTACGGCAATGTCATCGGCCATCGCGGCATCATCCATGAGGATTCCGTGCCGATCGACGAGCTGCCGGACCATCTGGTCAAGGCGGTGCTGGCGACCGAGGACCGGCGCTTTTTCGAGCATTTCGGCATCGATTTCCTCGGCCTGTTCCGCGCGGTCAGCGAAAATGCCCGCGCCGGCGGCGTCGTCCAGGGCGGCTCGACGCTGACCCAGCAGCTCGCCAAGAACCTGTTCCTTTCCAACGAGCGCTCCTTCGACCGCAAGATCAAGGAAGCGTTCCTGGCGCTGTGGATCGAGACGCATATGACGAAGAAGGAGATCCTCTCGCTTTATCTCGACCGCGCCTATATGGGCGGCGGCACGTTCGGCGCAGCGGCGGCGGCGCGGTTCTATTTCAACAAGGAACTCCCCGACCTCACGCTCGCCGAGTCGGCCATGATCGCCGGCCTGTTCAAGGCCCCGGCGAAATACGCCCCCCATGTCAACCTGCCCGCTGCCCGCGCCCGCGCCAACGAGGTGCTGACCAACCTCGTGCAGGGCGGATTGATGACCGAGGGCGAGGTGATCGATGCCCGCCGCCATCCCGCCACCGCCGTCGATCGCAGCACGAGGGAAGCACCGGATTTCTTCCTCGACTGGGCCTATGAGCAGACGCTCGATCTGGCCCGAAAGCAGGACTTCTCCGACCATACGCTTGTTGTGCGCACCACGCTCGATGCCGGGCTGCAACATGCGGCCGAGCAGGCCGTCGAGACGGGCCTGCGCCAATATGGCGAGACCTACCGCGTCAAGCAGGGCGCGATGGTGGTGATCGAGAACGGCGGCGCGGTGCGCGCCATGGTCGGCGGCCGCGACTATGGCGAAAACCAGTTCAACCGCGCCACCAAGGCGCTGCGCCAGCCCGGCTCGTCGTTCAAGGTCTATACCTATTCGCTGGCGATGGAAAAAGGCCTGACCCCGACGACGCCGATCGTCGATGCGCCCATCTGCTGGGGCAACTGGTGCCCGGGCAATTACGGCAACAGTTATGCCGGCCGGATCGACATCCAGACGGCGATCGCGAAATCGATCAACACCATTCCCGTGCGCCTCACCAAGGAGAAGTTCGGCAAGAAGCCTATCGACCAGGTTGTGGCGCTTGCGAAGAAATTCGGCGTCGAGACGCCGCTGCGCAACGACGTCACGGTGCCGCTCGGCTCATCGGAAGTCACTGTGCTCGACCAGGCGACGGCCTATGCGGTCTTTCCGACCGGCGGCCTGGAGTCGCGCCGTCACGGCATCAGCCAGATCACCGATTACGGTGGCAACGTGCTCTACGATTTCGACCGTGACGCCCCGCCCGCCAAACGGGTGCTCACGCAGCAGGCCGCCGACTACATGAACCACATGCTGACCCGCATTCCCTATGTCGGCACCGCCCGCAAGGCGGCCGTCGATGGCGTGCTGACGGGCGGCAAGACCGGCACGACGCAAGGCTATCGCGACGCCTGGTTCGGCGGTTTCACCGGCAATTTCACCGCGGCGGTCTGGTTCGGCAACGACGACTATACCTCCTCCAACAACATGACAGGCGGCTCGCTCCCGGCGATGACCTTCAAGCTGGTGATGGACTACGCCCATCAGGGCCTGGCGCTCAGAACCATCCCCGGCGCCGACCCCGCCCCCGAAATCGCCGAGCTGGTGAACAAGGAAAAGCCTGTCGTCGAGAAGACCGAAGAAACCGCCGACGCCGCCCCGACCTTCATCCGGCCACGCATGCTGACCGTGGCGAGCACCAGGGTGGTGAAGGATATCGGCGAGCGGCTGAAGGATGCAAAACCGCTGAAGAAGCTGGAGAAGGTGGCGAGTGTGGAGTGAGGGGGCAGGCACACGTTTTCAGGATGGCTCCGGGTCATCAGCCCGATATTGCGCGTTTGACTTTCCGATATCTAAAGTCGATTCCATAATGCCCATTATCAAATATTGACACAGCCAATCTTGTCTGAGTTTCAGGCATGGTTTTTGTGCGAAGCGAACCATTAAAATGACACACGATCGCAGACGTGCATAAATCTTGATTCTGCAGACTTGGAGAAATCGGGTTCAGGCGGTTGCCGTCAGGTCATCAAGTCTCGGGACACCTACCGGCTCTTTCCCTTCCTTACTCCTGGAATGAAACCCAAAATCGACAAAGTTAAAATCACTACGGCGCCAAGCACATACACAAATATAAAAGAGTTTCTCCAAATCTGTATATAGCCAACTTCGTTTGCGAGGCCGATAATTCTCATGTGGGCGAGTGTATATATAAAACCCAAGGCCAAAGAAATTGTCGGTAATGCGAGAAGAAAAACTAGAATGTACATTGCGACCACACCGAAAAACCTCGACGCCTTCATAATCATTACCTCGTGAACCCTCACCCGGCCAGATAGGCTTCCAGCTTGTCGAGGCAGCCGTTCCAACCCATGGCATGCATGTCCCTGACCGCTTCGCTCGAGAAGCGCTCGTGGTTAAGCACCAGCTCGGTACCCTCGGCGTGCGGCAGGAAGGAGACGCGCACCAGGCTCGGCGGGTCGGCAAGATTGCTGATCGTCCAGGTATAGGCGAGTTCCTCGGGTGGTCGGACGGTGACGAACTGGCCGGAAATCCAGACGATCGAACCGTCTGTCTCGAGGTTGGCGAGCCGGAACTCACCACCTTCCCGCAGATCGACCTTCGCCTCTGAGCAGGAAATATGGGCAGGACCCCACCATCTGACCAGCGCCGCCGGGTCCATCCAGGCGGCATAGACCTTTTCCCGCTCGGCCCGGATGACGCGCGACATGCGCAAAGAGGTGGCCTGCATATCAGTTTCCCCCGCCTTCCATGAAATCCGCGAAGCGGTCGAGCTTGTCGCTCCAGAAGCCACGATAATCGCCGATCCAGGCCTCGGCGCTACGCAGTGCCGCAGGCGCGAGCACCAGCGTCTGCGTATGGCCCTCGCGGCGCCGCTCGATCAGCCCGGCATCTTCGAGAACCATCAGATGCTTGGAAATCGCATTGACCGACATGTCGTAATGAGCGGCGAGCTCGTTGACGCGCGCTGGCTTCTCGGAAAGCCGCCGCATCAGCGCGCGCCGCGTCCGATTGGCAAGGGCGTGGAACACGCCGTCCAGCCGGTCGTCATCGGAACTGTGGATCATTTCGTCAACCATCTGGTTGACACCTTAGGCGACGGAGCCTAAAAAGGCAAGCATCAACCAAATGGTTGACACGCTGGCACCAACAGGGAGAACAATCATGTCGATCCATCAAGAAACCCGCCTCTCGGGACCTCCGTCCAGGGTCTACGACATCCTGACCAAATCCGACCTGTTCGCGAAGATGACCGGCGGCCGGGCGGCGGACATTTCCACGGAACCGGGCGGCGCGGTCAGCCTGTTCGGCGGCGACATCAGGGCGCGCAACGTCGAACTGGTGCCGGGAAAGCGAGTGGTCCAGGCGTGGCGGTCGCAGGCCTGGCCCGAGGGCGTCTATTCGATCGTCCGGTTCGAGCTTGCCGCGGACGGCGCCGGCACACTGCTCACCTTCGACCAGGCCGGATATCCTGATAGTGCCCATGACATGCTGGCGGGCGGCTGGTCCAAGATGTACTGGTCGCCGATGGATGCAATGCTCTCGGCTACTTGAGCGCCGCCACCACCCGATCGGCCATCGCGGCGCAACGGGCGCCGTCGAATGGGAAAAGCGCCGAGAACGAACCCGTGAGTTCCTTCTCGATTGCCTCGCGCATCAGCTTGCGGGCGCGGAACAGGCGCGTCTTGACAGTCTCCGGCTTGAGGTCGAGCAGCACGGCGGTCTCCTCGATGTTCATGCCGTGGACGTCGCGCAGGATGAAGACCGGGCGGAAGCTGAGCGGCAGGCTGTCGACCGCGCGTTCCAGCAGGCGCCGCGCCTGGTTGCGCGAAGCCTCGGCTTCCGGATCGGGCGCGGAAATCGAAGTCGGGAAATGAATGAGATTGGCGCTGCGGCTCCGCGATGGCATGTCGAGTTCCTCCAGCGGCGTGGTGCGGCGCGCCTTGCGCAGGCGGCCGAGCGCCTCGTTGAGCGCGATCCGCGTCAGCCAGGTCGCGAGTTGGGATTCATTCCGGAACGAGGTGAGATTGGTAAACGCGCTGACATAGGTCGCCTGCACGACGTCCTCGGCCTCGGAATCGTTGCGGAGAACGGCACGCGCGAGGCGAAACAATTGCTGGTTATGACGCCGGACGATGACCCGCATCGCGGTCTCGTCCCCTGCCCGCGCCAGCGTCATGAGTTCGACATCGGAGAGCGCCGCCGTCTCCGCCCGCCGTTCCGCCGCTGCTGTCATACGCATTTACACCTCCGCATTCACGCTTGGTCGAGGGATGCCCGGCTATTGCCGGACATCCAGTTTTCCCACCATGGCCGGATGGAAACGGCAGTAGTAATCCACCATGCCTGCCTTGCTGATCGTCATCCGCACCTCCGCCTTCGGCGGCAGGTCGACATCGAAGCTCTTGTCGCGCGCCGTGGCCGTGTGGCGGAATATATCATCGTTTCGCCAGACGATCACATCGCCGACCTTGAGTTCCGCAGGCGCGGCGCCGAATTTCATCTTCTCGATGGCGATCTCGTAGTCCGCAGCCGACGCGACACCGCTGCTCGCAGCGGCAAGGATGACGAGTATCGACACGCGCCTCAGATTGGTGAACGGCCCCATCATGCCGGCCTATTTCACGCTCGTGGCGAGATGCTCGGCGTGCATCTGATGTTGCTTGAACAGCGTCAGGCCGGTTTCCAGCAGCGCCTTGAGCTCGGCATTGTCGGCCGAAGGGATAAGCGTTGTCTCAAGTGCGCCGTTGACGGCCTTGTGGTAGGCGACCTCGTTTTCGACATAGGCCTTGTCGAACGCATCGCCCTCGAGCGCGCCCAGCGCGTCGTGCTTCTTCCGGGCATCCGCCGTCAGCGATTTGCTGATATCGTTGTCCTCGGGCGTGACATTGAGCTTCTTGACCAGCGCCAAGGCCTGCTCGTTCACGGCCCTGTGGTCGCGCTCCATGGTCGTCGCGAATTCGATGACGGCGGGGTTCTTCGATTTCGCCAGCGCCTGCTGCGCGGCAGTCACGTCGATCTGTCCGGCGGTGTAGGCGATGTGGGCGATCTGCGGGTCCGTCACATCGGCGGCGACCGCACTTCCGGCCATGCCCAGCAAGGCAGCAATGGCGGTGACGGCGAAAACTTGTTTCAACATTTCATTCTCCATGGGTCCAAGCGCCTCAATATCCACCAGCCGGAGACCCGCCTGGCTGGGATGGTGCGCATTGGATGAAAATGCCTGGAGAAAGTTCCCGGAAAAATTCGGCCTTTCGATTTGGCTGGCACGCGGCACTGCCCATTTCTAGGTAGTTAATATTCACTGCCCGGCAATAACCCTTCATTAACCATATCTTGACACGCTTTCCTCACGTCTTGGACTCGGACAAAGGAAGCGCCTGGTATGCCCGTGATCACTGTCGCCAACACCAAGGGTGGGGCGGGTAAGACAACAGCCGCGGCGCTTGTTGCCACCGAGCTTGCCCAGATGGGCCTGAACGTCACCGTCTTCGACAGCGATCCGCAGCATTGGTTCAGCCAGTGGTTCGAGACGGCCAAGCCGCGGGGGCCGATCTCGCTGGTCAACCATGTGACGGCCTCGGCGCTCGAAGGCCATATGCGGCACATGGACCGTGCCCGCGATTATTACCTCATCGATCTCGCCGGCGAACGCAACCAGTTCACCGCCACGGCGCTGGCCTTTTCCAGCCACGTGCTGATCCCGGTGCAGGGTGCCGGCATGGATGCCAAGGGGGCAGCCAAGATCCTCGACATCCTCGCCCGGATCAAATCAGAGACCGGTGTCGCCATTCCCCATTCCGTGCTGCTTTCCCGCGTCAACCCCATGGTCACCACGCATTCGCTGCTGGCGATCAAGGGCCTGCTCGCCCAGCGCGGCGTGGCGGTGCTGGCGACCCCGGTGATCGAGCGCGCCGCCTTCCGCGAGATGTTCGACAAGGGCATCACGCTCTACGACATGGAGGCCCAGAAGGTCTCCAACCTCGACAAGGCGGTGCTCAATGCCAAGGCGCTGGCCGACGAGGTGATGCGGCTGTTGCCGGTACGCATGGTCTCGTCGCCATCCCGCAAGCGCCCGTGGGGCTGGGGCCGGGCGGCGTAAGCGCTTGAAGACTGGCGCGGGCCGGTGCCGAGATGTATGGGGTTACGCAAAGTGCCCTCATCTTCCGAAAGCCCCGCCATGCAGCCTTGGGAACTCATCGACGAAGCGAATATTCCCGGCAGCGGCGAGACGCTCAGGCTGAAGCGGCGTGGCCAGGAATTCTCGATCATGCTCGGCGCCAACGAGCTGATGAACAGCCGGCTGAGCGGCTCGGAAAAGGCGCTGGCGACGCTGTCGCTCGAGAAGCTCGGCGGGCGCAAATCTCCGCATATCCTGATCGGCGGGCTCGGCATGGGCTTCACGCTACGCGCGGCGCTGGAAGCGGCTGGCGACACGGCGCGGATCACGGTCGCCGAACTCGTGCCCGCCGTCATCGCCTGGGCCAGAGGCCCGATGGCCGACCTGCATGGAGCCTCGCTTGCCGATCCGCGCGTAACGATATTCGAGGGCGATGTCGGCGCCGCCATCCGCGCGGAGAAAGCGGGTTACGATGCGATCCTGCTCGATGTCGATAACGGCCCCGATGGCTTGAGCCGCCCGTCCAATGACGCGCTCTACAATGCCAGGGGATTGGGCGAAGCCAAGGCGGCTCTTACAACCGGCGGCGTGCTCGCGGTATGGTCCTCCGCCCCCGACGCAGCCTTCACCCGCCGGCTGAAGCAGGCCGGCTTTACGACCGAGGAGAAGCCGGTGCGCGCGCATGGCAAATCCGGCGCGCGGCACATGATCTGGCTGGCCGCGAAGCCGGGGTGAGGAGGCGTATCAAATATCGAAATGCGACACGTCGATATTGCCGATGAATTCGGGGCCGTATGGCGTGTCGTCGCCGCATTTGACCACGAACCAGCTGTCGGTCGAGTTGTTGTAGGTCTTGTCGATCTTGCCGTGATCCATGAAGTCGAGCTTGGCGCCCGGCTCCATGAGGTAGAAGCCCTTGTCTTCGAAGATCTTCTCCCGGCCGGTCACTATACGCACGATATTGAGCAAGGACAGATCGATCGTGTCTTCGGCCGAGAGATTGGTGAATTTGAAGCGCGCGGTCAGGCCCTTGCCGTCCAGCACCTGAGAGGGATCGACGCCGGGCTGGAACTGGATGGAGACCGTGTCGGCGCCATCGCCGGTATTGATCACGATCGGCGTCTTCTGCAGCTTGTTGATGGTGAGCGTGAGGTTGTCGTCGCCACCCGAAAGCGCGAAGACGTCGAACTGGTTGAGCATAACCGAGACATTGCCGGAGGCATCGCCGGCGAGCTTGAACTTCTCGACATTCTTGATGTTGAAGACCGGACGCGACGCATATACCATGACGGTATCGGTGCCGCCGTCGCCTGCTTCGTTGATGGCGTCGTTGTTGTTGCCGCCGATCAGCGAGGGATTGGACGGGGTCTCGGAACCGCCGACCTCATTGGATGCGTCATCGGTGAGGAAATAGATGTCGTTGCCTTTGCCGCCGACCAGCTGATCGCCAGAGCTGCCGCCACCCCAGAGCCTGTCGTTGCCGCCACCGCCGATCAGGACGTCGACACCGAGCCCGCCATAGAGCCGATCGTTGCCGTCGCCGCCCAGCAACCGGTCGGACTGGGGACCCGTAAGGAGACCGGTGTCGCCCAGGATCACATCATTGCCGGTCCCGCCGTCGATCGTGTCGGATCCGCCGGTGCCGACGATCAGGTCGTCGTCGTTCTTCCGGCTGTTGAACTTGTCACCCTTCTGGTCACCGAAAAATTCGCTGCCGGCACGCAGGTTGACGAATAGCAGTTCCTCCATGCGGCCGATGTCGATGCCGTAGAATTCGGCAACGCTTTCCATCGCCGGCTGGAGGTGATCGACGATCGTATCGGAACCACCGTTGCCGAGGCCGATCTTCGACGGGTCGAAATCGTTCTCGTATTTCAGGATGTATTTCCGGTTCCGGGCATAGGCCGCGCCGACATCTTCCGCCTCATCGATATCGACGAAATCCGGGTCGTTGTAGAGTTCGAAAACATCCGACTGAAAATAGCGGCGGGCGGCAGTGGCGTTATTCACCGTCTCGGCCTCGCGGTCCATGTAGCGGATGCCGAACCAAGCGCCCGCGCGGTCGCCGTTGAAAAGCAGGTCGTCCATGACGTCGCCGATATCCGCGCCCTGCTGCAGCATCGAGGCGAGCACCGCCCGTTCCTCGGATTCAGGCAGGCCGACGTCGCCCCAGGACGCGAGTTGATCCTCGATAGTGGACAGTGCCATTTCGACGAACTGCTTGGCCTGGTCCGGACCGGCAAACTCGAACTTCGTCGGGAAGCCCGGCAGATCGTTTTCCTGCCCCCATTCAACGAGGACGTTGTTCAGCTTGTTGCGCAGGCTAGCGACGGTGCCGGAATGGTTGTCCAGCACGGTGAAAAGGCGCCCGTTGAGATCGGAGTCGCTCGAACCGGTAATGGCAAGCGTCGCTTCGGACAGGAAATTCTCGAGGATGAAGTTCGGTCCGATACGCGCATTGCCCGACTTGTCCATATAGGGCTTGAAATTCTCGCCCCAGATCTTCGTCAGGACTTCGCCGTAGCGGAAGTTGTCATACCCGGTGGGGTCCCCAACTGGATCGAACTCGTCGTATACTGGAAATACCATCAGAGACCCCGAGATATCTATGCCCGCAAAACACGCGGCACTCTTCAAGGCCGCACATACTTGACGCTTTGCTACAAAATTGCGGTCAAACTTGGAAGCCCCCGCTGGAACGCGTGTCGTCTGCGTGAAACAATACTGCGTAGCCGATGGACCCGCCCCGAATGATCCCTCCGGCATTCCCATTTCCCGAAGACGGAATCAATGCTAACGCTCTCACCAGACAACAGCTCGAAAGCCTGAACCCACCTGATGCTACGCCTGCCCTTCCTTGTCGCGCTTGCGCTTCTGACGGCTTTCGGTCTCGGCATAGGCTCGGCCGTGGGCATGCTGGATGCGTCCTCCGGTTTCGGGGCGATCCGGCTCGGGCCGTGGGCGGCATTTCCCGAGGCGCAGACCTCCGCCGCCGACCCCTATGCGCGCTCGCACCGGGCGCGGGCCGGCAAGCTGCTGCTGGCCACGGCCGAAGGGTTGCAGTTCCAGGCCGATGTCGACGAGGACGGCGCGCGGCTGTCACCGCGCTGCACCTATGCGATGGATGGGCTGACGCCCCCTGCCCGCTTCTGGACGCTTTACGCGGCCAACCGCGACATGGAGCCGCTGATGCCCGCCGAAAACCTGCCCGCCGCCTTCAATGCCTGGAACGTGCTGCGCCGGCCGGATGGCAGTTTCCGCGTTCTGATCTCGGCCGAGGCACAGCCCGGCAACTGGCTGGCGATCCGCCGCGATACCGCCTTCCGGCTGGTGCTGACGCTGCTCGACACGCCGACCGCCGGCTCCTCCGGCGTGCTGGAGATCAAGATGCCGAAGCTCACGCGCGTGAGCTGCTCATGATCCGCGCCGGTCTTTTCGCCATACTCGTTGGCCTTGTGGGCGCCGCCGTGCTGCATATCGTCATCATCCTGGCGCTGCCCTCCTTCACCGGGCTCGACGCCTATACCAGGCTCGCGACGTACGACGCACCGAACCGCTTCATCATCTTCGGCGACAAGCCCGACGAAATGGGCTTCTCCAACGGCGACCCCTATCTCCGCACCGCAGCCTGCGTCTTCGATGTCGGCGAGCGGCCGATGCACCTGATGGCAGCGGGCTCGGTGCCGTTCTGGTCGTTCGCGGTCTACGATTCCTCGTCCAACGAGGTGTTCTCGATGAACGACCGCTCGGCCGCCGGCGGCGACCTCGACGCCATCATCGCCTCGCCGCAGCAACTCGCCGCGATCCGCAAGACCAACCCGGATGTGATCTCCGAAAGCGTGCTGATCGAGATGCCGCGACCCGAGGGCTATGTGGTGCTCAGGGCACTCAGCCCCTCGCCCAGCTTCGAGGAGCCGGCGAAGGAGTTTTTGATGGAGGCGAGCTGCGAGGTGTATGAGGGGTGAATATCTTCACCGGCTCACTTCTATTCCAGATTGAAACTTGCTAGCCTTGATAGAATTTTTTCGAGACACCTCACGTGTTGCTGAACGAGTGATTGCATGCAGAGATTTTTAGGTGGAGAAGTTGTCGTCGTCGGAAACACCGATTTTCTTGGTTATTCCACACCAAGCATATTCGAACTCCCCGAGGGCGGATGGGTTTCATCGTGGTTTGACTACGACCCCGCCCCCGTTGCACACCAGCAGCGCTTCGACCAGAACGGCAATAAGGTCGGCGATGTAACCACCATTGCCAATTACGGTTATGTCACGGTGGGGCTGGCGAATGGTGGCTGGGTTATTGGCACGAAGGTCGGTGCGTTTGACGCTAATATCAGCCTCTATGACGCCGATGGCACTCAGTTGATCTTCCAATCGCAGGTAAACAGCGGCAACCTGGAGTATGACTCACTACCGTCCATCGCTGGCCTCGCTGATGGCGGCTGGATCATGACATGGGCCGGCTATCTCACTGACGGCGCTCCCGACTACGAACCCGAGGTCTACCAGCAGCGATATAGCGCCTCTGGCGTCGCCTTGGGGCCAAATCAACGTGTCAACGCGACTGACGCGTTTGAGCATCGGTATGCAAACGTGACCGCACTCAGCGATGGTGGCTGGATAGTTGCCTGGGGCGGCGGCGAGACTTTTGCCTCGGCGGGCAGTTTACAGAATGTCTTGCTCCAGCGCTATGACAAGGACGGCAATGCGGTGGGAGGCGAGGTACGGGTCAGTGATCCGGACAAGCAAACGCGCGTGGCGCCGTCCGTCACTGAGCTTGAGGATGGTGGCTGGGTGGTCGCATGGGGGGCACCGGACAGCAACCGGACATACCAGCAGAGATTTGACAAGGACGGCAATGCCGTTGGCGACCAAGCTTCACTGAACTACAATGCAATAAGCCCGCCGCAAGTCGATGCGCTTGCTGACGGCGGCTGGATGATGAGCTATTTCAGCTATTTTGACAACGAGCACGAACTTCATGTGCAAGCCTTCGCCGCCGACGGCGAGGCTGTGGGTGGCAAAGTGGTCGTTGATGTCGATTCCAGATATGCGAGCCACACGATAGAAGCTCTCGACGACGGTCGATTTTTCGTCACTTTCGCGTCCGGATCGGAAGTGAGACAGCAGATCTTCTCGATGGGTGAAAATGCCGTGCCGGTCTCGACGGATGATCAAGGCGCCATGTACGAAGATGATGCCCTGTTCGTCGATGTCCTCGCCAATGACACGGACGGTGACGGCGACAGGTTGACAATCGAATCTGCCACTGTCGTTCATGGTAGTGCCACCGTAGCGATCGATTTTGGTCAGCTAGTCGTGTACGACAAGAGCTATCACCTCACTAAGGGCGACACCGGGACGCTTGTCATTGAATATACGATGACTGACGGCTTCGAGACGGAGACCGGGCAGGTCACGATCCAAATCACAGGCGAACACTCGGATGGTGACCAGATCATGGGCAGTGAGGAAACGGACGCGCTTCGCGGCACGGAATCCTTCAATGAAAGCTATTTCGCACACGGCGGCAATGACTTAATTCAAGCCATGGGCGGAGACGACTTCCTTTGGGGCGAAGGTGGCAAAGACTGGCTCATGGGTGGAGATGACGACGATATTCTCGTCGGCGGCAAGGGCAACGACTTGCTCGAGGGCGGAGACGGCAAAGACGTTTACGTGTTTTTCCGAGGCGGCGGACGCGACAGAGTTCAGCTGGATTATGGCAAGACCGACATCATCGACCTCTCCGACTACGGCTTCAAGTCGTATAACCAACTCGACAAACTCGTGAAGCAGAAGGGCAGTGACTTCGTCATCAATCTGCCAGGCAAGGACTGGCTCTATATTGAAGACGGCGCCTATCACGGGGTGGATGCCATCATCTGAGCTGTCCCGAGGGTCTCTCTCTCTGAATTTCCCTTTGACATCAAGCAGATAGCTTTTTTATCACTATTCAAGGACATACGATGACCAAATTCATTGCCGATGAAATCACCACTCTCTCCACATCCGGCTCCCATCATTTCTCCAAGACATCCATCGACGAACTCGCAGATGGCGGATGGATTGTGACGTGGGTGGTGGATGAGGGGGTTACAACGGGCGTCCGGATGCAGCGCTACGATGCGAGCGGATCCAAGATGGGCGGCGAGCAGAATCTCGGACTCTTGTACTCACCTGCGGTCACGACGCTGTCTGATGGCGGCTGGCTGATCGCTGGCTGGGACTGGGACGCGACTACAAACACTTCAGTGGAAACCGCCTGGCGTTTCGACGCGTCCGGCCACCGGGTCGAGTTGAACGATGCGATGGACGGAGGATCAGAGTTTCTTGCCGGGCTGCCGGATGGGGGCTGGGTCGGCATAGATTTGCAACAAACCGGCGCGCAATGGGACCTCGTCCAGCAGCGCTACGACGCCAATGGACAGCCTGTGGGCTCCAGCGTCATTCTATCAACCTTACCCTATTCCGGGATCTATGATAGCGACGTGACCGTGCTCGAAGACGGTGGTTGGGTCGCCACATGGAATGGGCTTGACACCTGGTATCAGCAGCACTTCACCAGCGACGGCATTGCGTCAGGCGCCATATCGACATATCCCGCGACCTATTTCTACACACCGATGATCACGGCGATGAAGGACGGCGGCTGGATGACGCTCTACCAGCAGGGAGATCTCCGCTATACCCAGCGCTATGACGCAAATGGAACAAAAGTCGGCGACGGTGCCGTCATCGGTGACGTGCCTGACGGCGGCACTCCGCTGACTATTGCCGGCCTGAGCAACGGCGGCTGGGCTATTGCGTGGTCGCATCTCTCAGACGAGGATTTCCATTACTACGACACAGTGGTGCAGGTCTACGACGCCGACGGAACATCGGTGGGCCGCCCCTACGTCGTTCACGACCTGGTCGGCGTCGACACGAGGATCGAGGCACTGGATGGTGGTGCGTTCGTAGTGAACTGGGAGTGGAATGACGGTCAGCATACCCATGTAAAGCAGCGGATCTACCGCCCGACGGATAGCAACGATCCGCCCGTTGCCGTCGATGACGTCGGGACCGTGGCCGAAGGCGAACAGGTTCAGATTGATGTGTTGCAAAACGATGTTGTCGCCGATTGGGGCGACGTACTCACCGTCGAATCCGCAAGCGTCGTACAAGGGGAAGGCAGCGTAACGATTACCGAAAGCGGCCAATTGCTGGTGACGGACGCACATGACGACCTAGTCAAGGGCCAGCAGGCAACGCTCCTCATCGAATATACCATGACCGACGGCTTTCATACGGCGACCGGTGAACTCGTTGTAACCGTCAACGGCGTCACACGTGCTGGCGATGTCGTCATGGGGACCCAAGGGGCCGATAGCTATCGAGGCATCAACGGGTCGGAAACATATTACGGTCTCGGCGGCAATGACAACGTTCATACTAAAGGCGGAGACGATTTCCTCTTTGGCGGAGATGGCGACGACAAGCTCTTTGGCGACCGCGGCAACGACACACTTGTCGGAAGCAAAGGCGACGATGTGCTGGCGGGCGGCGATGGCTTCAACGAGTTTGTGATCTTTCGCGGCGATGGGCGTGACCGGATCCAACTCGGTAGAGATGGCTACGGCAACACTTTGGATCTCACCGATTTCAACTTAAGGTCAACTAACCAGCTCTACAAACTGGTGAAGGAAAAAGGCAACGACCTTATCATCGATCTGCCTGGCAACGGTCTACTTTACATCGAAGACGGCGCAAATCGCGCCATATTCGCCGACATCTGAGTAATCCTGCAAGCGTCTTGCATCGCCGCACCTCAAATATCATAACTCACCGCCGTATTCAGCGAGGCGATAAACCGTTTCGTCCGCTCGCGCTCCGGAGTCTGGAAGATGTCCTTCGGCGCGCCGCTTTCCACCACCACGCCGGCATCGAGGAAGACGACGTGGTCGGCAACGCGGGAGGCGAGGCGGAGGTCGTGGGTGGCCATGACCATGGTCGTGCCTTCGCGGGCGAGGCGCGAGAGGACTTCGACGACTTCCTCCGCCAGTTCCGGGTCAAGCGCCGAGGTGGGCTCGTCGCAGAGCAGCACCCGGGGCGATGGGGCGAGCGCCCGGGCGATGGCGACGCGCTGCTGCTGGCCGCCCGAGAGCGTCGAGGGCCAGGCATCGGCCTTGTGTGCCATGCCGACTTTTTCGAGGAGCTCCAGCGCACGGGCGCGGGCCTTGTCGGCCGGCCATTTCAGCACGGTCAGCAGGCCTTCCATGACATTGCCGATCGCCGTCTGGTGCGGGAAGAGCTGGAAGTTCTGGAACACCATACCCGTCTGGCGGCGGAGCTTTTGCACATCGGCCCAGCCGGGCTTGCGGCCGGGGGTGAAGTCGAGCTTCGCCTCGCCGAGGCGGATTGTGCCGGAGGTCGGGATTTCCAGCAGGTTGATCGAGCGCAGCAGTGTCGACTTGCCGCCGCCGGAGGGACCGACGAGCGCTGTGACGCTGCCTTCTGCGAGTGTCAGGCTGATATTCTTCAGCACGTGATTGTCGCCGAACTTCTTTTCGATATGGGAAAGCTCGATCATGTCCGCGCCTCCAGATAGCCGCCATAGCGTTCGAAGCGCTTCTCCAGCCGCTCCTGCAGGGCCGACAGCACCGAGCTCAGCGCGAGATAGATCAGCGCCGCCTCGATATAGAGGATCAGCGGCTCGTAGGTGGTGGCGACGATGCGCTGGGCGGTCTGGAACAGTTCCGGCACGGTGATGGCGGCGGCAAGCGAGGTGTCCTTGACCAGCGAGATGAAGGTGTTGGACAGCGGCGGCACCGAGACGCGGGTCGCCTGCGGCAGGATGGTGCGGGCCATCGCCTGGCTCCAGCTCATGCCGATCGAATAGGCCGCCTCCCATTGGCCGCGCGGCACCGAGGAGATGGCGGCGCGGACAATCTCCGACGTATAGGCGCCGACATTGAGCGTGAACCCGATCAAGGCCGCCGAGAAGGCATCGAGCACGATGCCGGTGCTCGTCGGCAGGCCGTAGAAGATCACGAACAGCTGGACGAGCAGCGGCGTGCCGCGGAAGATCCAGACATAGAACCGGGCGAGCCACACCAGCGGCTTCGGCGCAAAGAGGCGCGTGACAGCCGTGACCAGGCCGAGCGAGAGGCCGAGCACGAAGGACAGGAGTGTGAGCGGGATGGTGAAGATCAGGCCGGCCCAGAGGAGAGAGGGCAGCGAATCCAGCATCAGTTGGAGCCAGGGTGGCACGGTGGTGTCCTTTTGGGTGGGTGGCGCGGAAAAGAAATACCCCGCCCCAACCCCTCCCCACAAGGGGGAGGGGCTAACCCGGAGCGACCGCCTTGCCATGAAGCAAACTCTCAACGAGTGGCAACCGGCACAGTATTGGGGAACGGTGAAGTTAAGGGAGGCGGGCACGGCTGGGTTAAGCCCCTCCCCCTTGTGGGGAGGGGTTTGGGGCGGGGTCTTTCCTAGAGCCTCAACTTACTTCGAAACATCCGCCCCGAAATACTTGTCAGCAATCTTCTGGTATGTCCCATCCGCCTTAATATCCACCAGCGCCTTGTCGATGGCGGCCTTCAGCTCCGCGTCGCCCTTGCGGAAGATGATGCCGGAATAGTCGGCGTCGGCCTGTTCGGCGGCGATCTTCACCGGGGCGTCGGGCTTGTGCTTCTTGAAATCGAGGAAGGACAGGCTGTCGTTGATCGTGGCATCGGCGCGGCCGGTCAGCACCAGCTGGATCGACTGGTCGAAGCCATCGGTACCGACCAGTTCGGCGCCGGAGGCCTCGGCGAGCTTGCCGAAATTCGAGGTCAGCGACTGGGCCGACTTCTTGCCCTTGAGATCGGCGAAGCCCTTGATGCTGTCATCGTCGGCGCGGATGATCAGTACGGCCTTCGAGGCGATATAGGGTTCGGAGAAATCGTATTTCTGCTTGCGGGCGTCGGTGATGCCGACCTGGTTGGCGACCACATCATAGCGGTTGGCATCGAGGCCGGCGATCAGGCCGTCCCACTTGCCTTCGAGGAATTCTGCCTTGACGCCAAGCTTCTCGGCGGCGGCCTCGCCGATCTCGACATCGAAGCCGACCAGCTTGCCATCGGGGTCGTGGAAGGTGAAGGGGGCGTAGGTGCCCTCGGTGCCGATCTTCAGCACGCCGGCGGATTTGATCGCGTCGAGGTTTTCGCCGGCCTGGGCGGGCGCCAGCAGCGCTGCCTGCAGAAGGGCGGCGCCCGCGATTGTCTTTAGCCAATTCATTGTCATTCTCCATTCTCTCGTCTTGGGGGTGGCGGGAGAATAACAAATTGGCGGCGGCAACGTTCAGCAGCGCGTTGCGCAAAAAAGCGGCAGAAGCGGAATATTATTGCGCGTATTGCGGAAAGACTGTCGCGCCGTTCGGGTGAGCGCGATTTTCGACGATTTCAGCCGGCCGGGCTGCGCAACCGTCCGGCCATGATACGGCCAAATGTCCTCCGGGCTCAGCGCCCGTCGATCGCCAGTTCGGCCTCGCGGGCAGCGAGCAGCAGTGCCCGGCGGGCATGGGTGGCAGGGCGGCGGCCATCGAGCACGGCGGCGCAGGCGCGCAACGCCTTCATGAAGGCGGAACCGTCGAGCCTCGGCCATTTCTCGGCCAGGAACCACGCGGCCTCGCCCGCGCTTCTGATGGTGATTTTTCGGGCGCCGCCCGAACTCAGGGTTACCGGTATGCTGAAAAACTTGTCGTCTGTCATGCTCATTCTCCGGCGCATCAACGCAATGAGCGGGCAAAGGTTCCACTGAAAATCCGGTAACATCTCAATTACTTACCGGTGATCAGTCTTGCTTCCCCCTGGCAATGGCGGCCGCTTGCGCGCCAGCCCCGCAGACTAAGATGCAAAGCCTATGCCAGGCTGGATTATGTGAGGGGATTCTAATGGTTCGGACGTTGTCGGGCACCGGGACGGCGGGCGAATCTTAAGGCGCCGTTAAGCGTGCCAAGCGATCAGACCGCAAGAAGCGCAATTTGCACTTTAGGTTGATTGCATGTTGCCGGTCTTTTTGAAATAAAACCCGCAAATCTTACGGAATCTGATTCGTCATAAGGAGTGCGCAGATGGCAACACTGGGAACCAACCATAACGACATCCTCGAGGGTACCGAGTTCGCGGATGAGATTTTCGGCAAACAGGGCAAGGACCAGCTTTTCGGCCTTGACGGTGACGATTTCCTCAACGGCGGCCAGGGCAAGGACCAGCTGACCGGCGGCGAAGGCGCGGACACGTTCGTGTTCACCAAGGGTTCCGGCAAGGACACGATCACGGATTTCGATTTCGGCGTCGACATAATCCAGGTCGCCAAGGGCGGTTTCAAGGGCATCAAGGATGCCGACGACGTGGCCAAGCACGCCAAGGAATTGAAGAACGGCGATGTCGAGATCAATCTCGGCAAAGGCACCAAGATCGTGCTTAAGGGCGTCGATATCGACCACCTCAAGCAGCACGCGGACGACTATTTCGACGTCGTGTGAGTGTCGCCGCCCGAGGCGGAGAGCTTCTCTTCAAAGCCCGATTGCGAAAGCAGTCGGGCTTTTTGGTATGGCAGATAAAACCGTTATTTCAATTACTTGCGGCACTTGAAACGGTTGAAGACATACGAGAAGGGCGGCGCGAGCCGCCCTTCTCGTTTGGAAACTGAGCAGGCATCCTCACATTCACCATGCGGTTCAGCGGAGGGATGATGCTCTCAATCTTTCGGCAACAAGTCGCGCCGCTCACGCGCGGTTCTGCGGATGATATCCGCGATTTCGGGATTGCTGCTCGACAGAATCTGGAAATCGACTGCGTATAGTGACAATAACGAGACCTCGGTTGCGGCACTGACCGTCGCCAAACGGGGCTGACCGCTGAGGAGCGCCATCTCGCCGAAGAAGCCGCCAGGTCCGAGCTCTACCGGGCTCGGGGTCGCGACCGTGACGCGGCCCTCGACGATGAAGAACATCTGTTCTCCCGTCTCACCCTTGCGGCAGATAACGGTGCCAGCCGGCACGATGCGTGGCCTGAGCGCGCGGACGACCTCGACGAGCGCAGCCGCCCCGAGTTTCTGGAACAGCGGCACGGCCGCAACCAGTTGCCAATTGCGCACGAAGTCATGACGGCGGACTTCTTCGTAGAAACCGGTGGCGAGGATGCCGGCCCAGAGCGCAAAGATGCCTATGCCACTCATCATCACCAATCCGGCAAGGACGCGACCGGCGAAACTCTGGGGAATCGCATCGCCATAGCCGGTTGTGGACAGCGTCGCCACCGCCCACCACATCGCCTGGGGAATGCTGCCGAATTTGTCCGGCTGGGTGTCACGCTCGATGAGATAAGCGGCAAGCGCTGCACCGAACAGGACGATGCCGAAAATCGAGGTGACGCCGATCAGGTTACGCGCCTCGTTCGCCAGGACCCTGCCCATCAGCCGGAAGTAGGTGGAATGGCGCAGGGGCTTCAGCAGCCAGATTGCACAATAGAGATATCGATCACGCGTGCCGATCAAAAGGAACGCAGCTAGCGGGATCAAAACAGCAAGCACATCGATGGTCAGCACGGGCAGGTTTGTACTGCCCCCGCTTGTCCGCCGCGCGATCAGCGTCCCGATGAGTTGCAGTACATAGACGGTCCAGATGCCGGCGAGCAGGACCTGCAGCAAGAAGCCAGTTTGTACGGATATGCCCGGTTTCGTCAATGCAGCAATCGCCAGCAGTCCGATAGCGGCGAGAAGCGCGTTAAGCCGCGCGGAAGTCCTGGAGAAAAGCAATGCCGGCATTCGATCTCCCTCAGAACAGCCCGACACCCCGCTCGCCGATCCTCGGGACAAGCCCGGGGATGACGTCGCGGGTTATGCAAAGTCTGTCAGCAAGCGGACCCGGTTGCAACGGCAGCCGGGTTTTTCTTTGGCGACGGCGCCCTTTTGATGCCCTCAGTCCTCCAGCCCGCCGCCCTTCTTGCGCTTGGCTTGCGACAACTCCCGGCTGGCGATCTTCATCAGGTTGTCGGTGCGGCGCACGAAGCGCTTGGTGATGCGGGTGACGATCGTGCCGTCGGCTGGCGCCGTGACCTTCACGTCGCCCGAGGCGTCGCCCGGCGTGGTGACGATGGTGGCGAGGTGGTCGCCCTTTTCGACGACTTCGCCGAATTCGCGCTCGAACAGCACCATGCCGGTCACCGGTGCATCGACCATCTGGACATAGTCGAGGCCGGCGACGGCGCCTTCGAAGCTTTCCTTGCGGATCGGCTCGCCCGCGATCACGCCACGGCGTTGCAGGAAGGCGTAGAGACCCTCGGCGTCCATGCGGCCGAGCACGGGATCGACATCGGCGAGGCCGCGAAACTCCATGGTCAGCGAGATGCGGCCTTCGTGCCACGCCTTGCGGTTGCCGAGCGGGCCGTGTTGCCAGGCATGCGTCACCGCATCCTCGAAGGCGGATGACTTGCCGTCGGAGAGCAGCACCGCTTCGAGGCCGAGGCTCTCGGCGAGATCGGTCGCCTCCGGCCACCAGACCTCATGGAGATAGGCGTAGAGCTGGCTTTCGTCGTCGCAATGGAGATCGAGCATCAGGTCGGCGCCCGACGCCATGTGGAGCAGATGGTGCTTGAGCTGTTCGGCGGCCAGCAGTTCTTCGACGCCATCGAGCAGGGTTTCGCGCTCATCGCCCGACAGCAGCGGATAATCGCGGTTGAAATTGGTGCGGGAGCCGAGATCGAAGCGGCCTTCGTTGGCGCCGTTGACATACTGGCTGGCGCCGACCGGGTTGGCCTTGGGCACGATGGTGATGCTGCCCAGGATATCGCCGCGCTTCTCCGCAGCTTCCAGCATGGGAATCAGGAAATGCAGTGCCGCGACGCCTGGCAGTTCCTCGGCATGCAGCGCCGCCTGCATATAGGTCTTCGGCGCGGATGCATCGGTGCCCGGAAACTTGACGACGGGCAGGCGGAATTCGACACCTGGCGTGTCGC
Source organism: Rhizobium sp. LjRoot254 (assembly GCF_964254105.1). Lineage (NCBI taxonomy): Bacteria > Pseudomonadati > Pseudomonadota > Alphaproteobacteria > Hyphomicrobiales > Rhizobiaceae > Rhizobium > Rhizobium sp. LjRoot254. The sequence continues at coordinate 2,982,453 of NZ_CAXUSM020000001.1, forward strand.
CAGCGATAACAATCTCGGACTTTTGCATGATGATGATTCCAGAATGAGGCTCTGGAACTGTCCTAGCGCATCGGGGCGCAAACCCGCAATCACGCGGAGGAAATAAAGGCGAGCGTCCCGCAGGCCGGGTCGTCAGACACACCGATTGGCGTGAAAATCCCGGGTGGCGGCCCGGAGGGTCAATGTGCCATTCAACTCAATGCTTCTTCCGTTTCGTGCCGGTCGACCGCGTCTCTGGGCGGTGGCCTTCATCGGTCCAGCGCTCGTAACGGACGCCGGTGAAAAGCAATATCCTGGCTTCGCAAGGCTCACTCGGCCGCTTGGGCTGTTTGTCGAGCCTTTCCTGTAATCGTATCACTTCTGCCATTCTCTCGTCTCCTGATTAGGATTTGAGACGGATGAACTTGAGATCGATCTCATCCTGCCGATGGCCGGCAGACGCTTTCCCTCAACCTGAAATCGGGATCGGGACAGTCGCGTCTTTCTCCTTTCTTCAGCCGTCGAGGACAATATACGCTGCCCGAAACGGCCAGTCTGTTACGCATGGAACACGTTGGGCGCCAAACATTAACGCCCCCTTAGCACTCTTGATCACAACATGGCATAGTTAACACCTCCTAAACAATTTGCATATAATTTTCAAAGCGACCTCTTGTTTATGCGTATTGCAGGTAACTTTCGCGTGTCTGACCGATTTAGAGAATTGGAAACCCCGCTCATGCGGATGAAAGATGTGGTGCTCATGGCGACTGTGTCGAGCTTCGAGAACATGGCGCAACCCGGCCGCCACGAGCTGAAGCAGTTTTCCGAACTCTTCGAGCCGGTTTTCAAGGCTTCGCGCGACGAAGCAAAGCGCAACGCCATCGCGGCGATCTCGCGCTGCGCCACCGTGCCCGACCAGGTCGCCTGGTTCATTGCGACACAACCGATCGCGCTGGCCGCCATCTTCATCACCACCAGCCCGGCGATATCCGACGAAATGCTGATCCAGATCGCGCGCACTCAGGGTCCGCTGCATGCCAAGGCCGTGGCCGCGCGCGAAAACCTCTCGGTGAAGGTGGTGGATGCGCTGGTTTCGCTGCATACCGCGCTCGAAAAGCACAGAGGCGAGGACGAAGTAGCGCCACGCGATGCGGAAACCGCGCTGATCGAGGAACAGGGTTTTGCGGTGACGCGCGAGGAACAGCTCCGCCAGCACCTCAAGGCGCTGGTCCATCGCGACACTCTGGCGCGCGATGCCGAGACGGCGGAAAGCGTGGATAACACGCGTACCAGCCTGCTGATCCGTTTCGCGCGGCTGAAGGAAGCGCGCAGCTTTTCCTTCACGCTGGCCGACGCGCTGGGTTCCAGCCGCTGGCTCTCCGAACGCATCATGCTCGACCTCTCGGGCCAGCAATTGGGCACGGCGCTGATGGCACTTGGGCTGGATGAAGCCGACGGGTGCTTCATGCTCACCCAGTTCTACCCGCATCTCAAGGAGATGGCCGGCACCGAGAGCCGCGCCGTCACCCTGTGGTCCGGCCTCGACCCGGAACGCTGCGACGACCGGATGCGCGCCTGGCTGCGCGCCGACGACTATGCCGAAGGCCGGAAGCCAGAGGACGAACAGGCCGCCAACGCCAACGACGCCCCTGCCCTGCCGCAAACGGCGGAACGGCCGGTGTTCGGACGCAGGCGCGCAGTGGGAGCGAAGCGGTAGCTGCACAACGGACGGCGATCAATACGGCTGGTAGATGAAATCGGTTTCGTCGAGTTCGGAAGGCCTCACGTCGAGCAGCGTGTACCTGTCGGAGTTCACCTCGATCACGGTGTCATGCCGGCCGGAGCGCCTGATGTCGTCGATGTCGGCGAATTCGAAATTTCTCAGGACGATGAAATCCTGCTCGCCAACGCCACCTTCGGCGTCGAAGTCGACGATGGTCCCTCTGTGGGAATACATTTCGATAACGAATTGATCGCTGCCGCCGCCGCCCCTTAGCCGGTCATTGCCCAGCGAGAAAACTAGCGAGTCGTCTCCCGCGGCACCCCAGACCTGGTCGTTGCCCTTGCCGGCATTCAGGCCGTCTTGATCGGGGGATCCGAAATACTTGTTGTCGGCGTTGTAGACTTCGCTGAACAGCCAGGTGTAGATCGAAAAACTATCTTCGAAGGCGACGTTCTTAATACGGATATCGGCGGCCCAAATACGCTGCATTCGCTCGCCGTCCTCGGCAACCAGATAGAAATCGCTGACGATACCGCCATCGAGCAGGCCCGCCTCGTCATAGGTGAAGCCGGAGCCCTTGAAAATCATTCGCGCGCCATTGCCGGAATCCTCGTAGACCGCACGGCGGCCGGTCTCGTGGATCAGCGACTGCGTCACCATGCCGTCAACGACATCCCGGTAGCCATCGTAATATCGGATCCTTGGAACATTCCCCATGGCCCACCTCGCGTGGCATTGGCTTGTGTAGCAGGCAGAGTTGCCCAGAAAGTCGCATGTGTCAATTCGCCCGACAACACCGGGCGCTCACCCGAAAATGAAATCGCCCTTGTCGAAGTCGCCTACCTTCTGGTTCTCGACCAGGATGAAATCGGCGCCGCTCCCGTCGGCGAAGTTGATCCGCACATCCTTGCCCGATTTCTCGAAATCGAGATCGGCGAAGCTGTCGTAGAGCGTGAAGCCTTCGATGCGGATGCGGTCCTGGCCCTGTTTGAAATCGGTGATCGTGTCGCCGCCGTCCAGCGTCGCATAGAGAAAGATGTCCCGGCCACCGCCGCCGGTCAGGATGTCTTCGCCCTGCCCGCCTTCGATGCGGTTGCCGCCGCCATTGCCCCTGAGCGCGTTGGCGCCGTCGTTGCCGGTCAGGCTGGCGTTCTTGCCGCCCGTCAGAATGAGGTTCTCGAGTCCGCTGGCGAGCGTATAGGAAACGCCGGTCCGCACCGTGTCGATGCCCCCAAGGTCGGTGATAACGATATCGGCCGATTTCACGACGAAAAGATCGTCGCCGATGCCGCTGTAGATCTGGCCGACGAATTTTCCTTTGTCGATGAACATGTTGTCGCCGGCGCCGAAGTAGATATCACCGTAGATGGTCCCGCGATTGGTGAAGCTGTCCTCTCCATTGCCACCGAAATAGGCGGCGCCAGCCTGCGCGGAAATCAGCCCTGCATTGGTGATCCTGGCTATATCGCCAGCACCGGATACGACCTGGATGGCGTTGACGGCGAGAATCTCGCTTGCCTTTCCGAGCGTGATCGTGACGTCAGGCGCTTCGAGGTGCATTGCGCCATAACCGGTCATGACGCCATGATTTTCGAATTCGAACGCGCCCGCCGTCGCATTCTGGCGCACGCCGAAGCCATTGACGGCTGCGGAGATCTCGCCATAGTTGACGAGACGGCCGGCGGACTCCTGAAGGCGGATGCCGACATTGCTCGCATCGATATGGCCCCGGTTGACGATATCGGAGGACACGGCGGTGAGGCTTATGACATTGGTGCCGGTGAGATAGCCGCCCTTGTCGATAGTGACCCTGGTGCCCTCGGCATCGATATCGAGCACGGGGTCGGTGCCGGCGGAGGCGAGCATTCCACGGATGATCAATTCGTTTCCATACGCACCTGTACCAAGAAACACCGCGGGGCTGCTGTCGGTGAATATCCACGTGGTGGGATCGAGAATATAGATACTGTCGCTCAGCGCGGGGATCTGCGTGAAATTGCTGCTGGAAAAGTAATAGGTGGCCAACACTATTCCTCCAATGGCTAGACGGCGACAACTGCGCGGCGACACTACCATCTGTGGGTGAGAAAAGAAGAGGCTATCGCGCGCCAGACCGGCGGCGAAAATATTGGGCCGGCCGACGCGTCACGCGAACAGCTTTCGAGAAAAAAGAATCAGCAGCGGCGCAGGCAAAGCCGCTGACACTGGTTATCCGAACAGGAAATCACCGCTGTCGAAGTCGCCGATCTTCTGGTTCTCGACCAGGATGAAATCGGTGACGTTCTCATCGATGAAGCTGATCCGCACATCCTTGCCCGATTTCTCGAAATCGAGATCGCCAAAGCTGTCATAGAGCGTGAAGCCTTCGATGCGGATGCGGTCCTGGCCCTGCTTGAAATCGGTGATCGTGTCGCCGCCATCCAGCATCGCATAGAGGAAGAGATCCCGGCCGCCGCCGCCGGTGAGGATGTCAGCCTCCAGCCCGCCTTCGATGCGATTGTTGCCGCCATTGCCCGTGAGCGTGTTGGCGCCGCCGTTGCCGGTCAGGCTGGCATTTTTTCCGCCGGTCAGGACGAGATGCTCGATCCCGCTGCCGAGCGTATAGGAAACGCCGGTTCGCACCGTGTCGATGCCATGCGCCCCGGCTTCGTTGATAACGGTATCGGCCGATTTCACGACGAAAAGATCGTCACCGTTGCCGCCGGTGACCACGCCCTCGAATTTTCCCTTGTCGGTGAACCTGTCATTGCCGCCATTGAGAGTGATGATGCCATAGATGGCTCCGCGATTGGTGAAATCGTCCACTCCATTGCCGCCGCGAAAGGCGTAGCCGGCGGATGCGGAAATCAGTCCTGCATTGGTGACCGTGGTCGTGTCACCGGCGCCGGAATCGACGCGGATGGCGTCGACGGTGAGAATCTCGCTTGCCTTGCCGAGGATGATCGTGATGTCGGGCGCTTGGAGCACAATTCCGCCAAAGCCGGTGATGGCGCCATGGTTCTCGAAATGGAACGCGCCCGCGGTGGCCGACTGCTCCACGGCGTAACCATTGAAGCCCGCGGAAATCTCGCCATAGTTGACCAGGCTTCCGGCGGACGCCTGAAGATGGATGCCGGCAGTGTTCGCATCGATGTGGCCCCGATTGACGATGTCGGAGGACGCGGCGGAGAGGAGTATGCCGGTGCTACCGGTAAGATAACCGCTTTTCTCGATGACGACTTTGGTCCCCTCGGCATCGATATCGAGCACGGGATCGACGGTGGTCGAACCAAGCGTGCCCCCGATGCGAAGCTCGTTTCCATGCGCGTCGACGGCCACACGCAGCGCGGAGCCGCTGACGGTGAAAATAAAGGAGGTCGGATCGAGAGTATAGATGTTCTCGCTTGCCGTGATGGTCTGCGTGACCAGGCTGGAAACAAGTTGATGGGTGGCCAAGTCAGGATCCTTTTCATGCGGGGCGCGGGGCGGGTGTTTCGCCTCATCCATACCATCTATGAGCGAGAAAAGAAGGCCTCATCGCGCTCCTGGCTGATGGTGGACGTATTCGGCCGGCAGACACGTCATGCTTGCAGCGTTCGCACAAAAAAGCAACCGCGCGGGGGATTTGCGAAGCTGCAACCTGCATGACGGGTTTTACCTTGCGGGCGCGTATCGGATGCGGCATCTTCCGCGGCAGGCTGGATCGCGGCATTGGCGCAGGCGGCGGCCGAGGGGACGGGACATGGCATCGTACAGCTTCAACGCGGATAGCATCGGCGACAACATCCAGGCCGATCTCGGGGGCTTCGGATTCGCCTATATTGGTGAGAACGTGACCGTCGCAAGTCTTCTCTCCTCCGCGATCCAGGGTTCGGGTTCCTTCCATTCGGTCTTTGTGGAGGGCACGGTCGTGGGCGTCGGCGCGATCCTGCTGGGCGACGACCCGGATGTCGACACGGGCCAGCAATTGTTCATCGGCGAGCAGGGATCGGTGATCGGGATGGTGCCGAATTTCAACGCCATTCAACTCACGGGAAGCGGCTCGCAGATCGACAATCGCGGTGAAATCCACAGCGCCTTCCAGGGCGTCACCGTGATCGGCAACGACGCAGGCGGCAGCGTGTCGAGGCTCGACAATCACGGCACGATCGAGGCGACCAGCTGGGCGGTCGCGCACCAGGGATCGGAGAGGTTCGTCGTCCGGAACTGGGGTCTGATTTCGTCGTTCGACGGCAATGCCATAACCGGCGCTTTCGGCAACACGGTCGAGGAAATCGTCAATCTGGGCGAGATCGTCGGCAGCGTCTATCTCGACGGCGGGAACGACCAGTTCGATGGGCGAAAGGGCATCCAGTCATTTGTCGATGCCGGCGGCGGCGACGACGCCGTTCTCGGCGGGACCGGCAACGAGATTCTTGCCGGCGGCGCGGGAAAGGACATTCTCTCGGGCGGCGGCGGTAGCGACACCTTCGTTTTCGACGCAGCGCCGATAGCCGCCAACGCGGACCGGGTCGCGGATTTCAACACGAAATTCGACCTGATCCGGCTGGACAGCATCGACTTTGCCGGCCTCGTTGCAGGCGCGCTCGCTGTCGATGCGTTCATCGCCAACAAAAGCGGCAAGGCGCAGGATGCCGAAGACCGCATCATCTACGAGACCGATACCGGCCGCCTGCTTTACGACGCGGACGGCAAGGGCGGCGACGCCGCCGAACTGGTCGCCACACTCTCCAGGGGACTCAGATTGACCGCCGCGGACTTTTTCGTGATCTGAGGCGGGAACCCGGAAACGGCGGAACGTCGTTCCGCGGAACGCGGTGGCGAAACCGTCTCAGCCGAAGAGGAAATCGGCCTTGTCGAAATCGCCGATCTTCTGGTTCTCGACCAGGATGAAATCGGCGCCGTTCTCGTCGGCGAAGCTGATGCGAACGTCGTTGCCCGACTTGACGAAATCGAGATCGCCAAAGCTGTCGTACTGGGTGAAGCCTTCGATCCGGATACGGTCCTGGCCCTGCTTGAAATCGGTGATCGTCTCGCCGCCGTCGAACTTGGCGTAGACGAACGTATCCTTGCCGGCGCCGCCGGTCAGCGTGTCGGCGCCCTCGCCGCCCGCGATGACGTTGTTGCCCGCATTGCCCTTGATGATATTGGCGCTGTCATTGCCGGTGAGTGTCGTGTTCCTGCCGCCGAGCGCGATCAGGTTTTCGACATTGGGGTCAAGCGCGAAGGATGTGCCGATCTTGACGGTGTCGGTGCCGCCCGCGGCCAGTTCGACTATTTCGCTGGCGCGCCGCAGGACGAAGGTGTCGTTGCCGCCGCCGCCCGAGAGCTCGCCGAGGAACTTGCCCTTGTCGGTAAACCGGTCGTCGCCCTCATGGAGGATGATATCGCCATATATGGTGCCCCGGTTGAGGATGATGTCCTTGCCGTCACCGATGTTGTTGTAGGCGTAACCGGCAGCGTTGGACATCAGGCCGTCATTGGTGATTTCCGCCGTCTGCCCGGCCGTCGAGTGCACCAGCATGCCGATGGAGCTGTGGATCTCGCTCGTCTTGCCGAGCTTGACGATCAATTCCGGTGCTTCGAGATGGAATGCGACATAGCCGGCGATCACGCCGTGGTTTTCCGCCGTGAATGTGCCTGATGTAGCCGACTGACTGATCGCGTAACCCAGGCTGCCGGCGGTGATCGTTCCATGATTGACGAAGCGCCCGGCGGAATTGTCGAGAAAAAATCCGATGTCATCGACGCTCACGAGGCCGCCATTGACAATATTGCTGGAAACGCCGTCGACCTCGACACCCACCTTGGCGCCAACGAAGCCGCTCTTGGCGATCAGGAGCCGCGTATCCGCGCCATAGATGCCGATCGCCGGATCATCACCCGGCGTGCCGAGCGTGCCGCGAATGTCGAGCCGGTTTCCCGTGGCACCGGGTATCACGAGGATAGATGGCGAGTTGGTTGTATAGATCACGATCGCCGGGTCGAGGATGTAAGTGTTGTCGTCGCCGGTGATTGAGTAGGTGAAATCCTGGCTGGTATCGATATGGGTGACGGCCATGGCCTGCTCCTTCTTCGATAGGCGCAACCTTATAACGAATTGAGAGTGGAATATAATCGAAATCGAATATTTGGCGGCGGGCTGCCGCCCAGATCGTCTGCCTCAACTGATGAAGCGAAAATCACGCACATCGACATCCCGGCGGCGAAGAAGACAAAAAAATCCCGAAACAGCGCAGGGGAACGCCATTCCGGGACTGGGGGTCGAAGCCTGGGGGGAGGCTTCAGAAAATCGAAAGACGGCGTTCCTGATCTTCGCGTGCCTCACGGCTCGAAGCGATGATCGAGGACGCAAACGTGGCCACGAACATGGCCGAAATCAGTGTGGCGAACAGGCCGAGCGCAAATGTCATTGTCTCATCCTCTTGGCTTGGAGCACCTTTTGCATTGTGCGGAGGCTCCTTTACTTGGCTGGTAAACGATTGTCGGGCGCCGTTTATTCGGCCTCGCTAATCATTTCCTTGCCGATGAACGCAACGTCTCACGATTTTGTTTCATCGGAGTGTCAAGACAGGGTGAATTTTGTTTCAACATCGGCTGCCGGCACTTTCGAGGCACATGTCGCAGGCGTGAAACAAAGACGCCCCGGACACCGGGGCGCCAGACTGATGACAAACCCCTGGTGATTTCTGGGGGTTTGTGATTCACTGGGACATGTTGAAGAAACCAGCGCCCCAGCAGACCGCGCTTGAGATGGTCAGTCTCGAGAGTTTGGTTCCCGCAGATCACCTGCTTCGCAAGATCGATGCGGTGATCGACTTTTCTTTCATTCACGATCGCGTTGCGGGGCTCTACTGCCCCGACAACGGCCGCCCGCCGCTCGATCCGACCTTGATGTTCAAGGCCCTGTTCATCGGCTATCTCTATGGCGTGCGTTCCGAGCGCCAACTGGTGCGCGAGATCGAAGTCAATGTCGCCTATCGCTGGTTCCTGCGGCTGAGGTTGACCGATCCGGTGTTCGATGCCTCGACGCTGTCGCAGAACCGCAGGCGGCGCTATCAGGATGCGTCGGTGGCCCAGGATATCTTCGATGCGATCGTCGAGCAGGCGATCGGTCACGGCCTGGTCGATGGCCGGGTTCTCTACACCGATAGCACGCATCTCAAAGCCAATGCCAACAAGGGCAAATATGATCTTGCGATGGTCGCCAAGTCGCGCGCTGATTATTGGGACGACCTAGACCTTGCCATCGACGCGGATCGCATCGCCCATGGCAAGTCGCCGCTGAAGGAGAAGGAACGTGAGCCGGAGGTGAAGGAAACCAAGGTGTCTCGCGCCGACCCGGAGAGCGGCTACATGGTGCGGGATGGCAAGCCGAAGGGCTTCTTCTATCTCGACCACCGCACGGTCGATGGCAAATTCGCCATCATCACCGACACTTACACCACGCCGGCCAATGTCCATGACAGCATCGTCTATCTTTCCCGGCTCGACCGGCAGCGTCAGCGCTTCGACTTCGACGTCCAGGCGGTGGGCCTGGATGCGGGCTATGCGGCGGCAGGCATCGCCAAGGGCTTGGAAGATCGCGAGATCACCGGCATCACCGGCTATCGCAACCCGACGCCGCCCAAGCCGGGCATGATGCGCAAGTCGAAATATGCCTTTGAGCCGGAGACCGACGGCTATCGTTGTCCCGAGGGACAGTTACTGACCTTTGCCACCACCGACCGCAACGGCTACCGGCATTACACCTCCGATCCAGCCATCTGCCAAACGTGTCCGCTGCTTGCCTCCTGCACATCCAATGCCAAGGCGATCCGCACCATCACCCGCCATGTCTGGGCCGACGCCCGCGAGCGAACCGACGCCCACCGCCTGACCCCGAAGGGCAAGGCGATCTACAAGCGACGAAAGGAGACGGTCGAGCGCTCCTTTGCCGATGCCAAGCAGCTTCACGGCCATCGCTACGCGCGCTTCCGAGGTCTGGTCCGCGTCACCTGCCAGTGCCTGCTGGCCGCTTGCGCCCAGAACATCAAGAAAATCGCCATGGCAATGGCCCCAAAGCCATCCCCAAGACCCGCATGAGCGGGGCAAACCCCTCATCGCAGCCGACAAAACCCAACCCAAAAACCGCGCCATCCAAAAACAACAAAACCCGCCGAAAATATCGACGGGTTTGTCAGCAGTCTGACGGCCCCGGAGACCGGGGCGCCATGTTCGCGGCAACGGATTTCACGAGGCTCGCGTCACAAGAAGTCGTTCTGGTCGAGATCGTCCAAGGTAACGCCCTTGATGAAGAGCGAGTCGTTGCCATAGGAAACCAGCACGCCGCCGCTCTTCTCGATCAGATGATTGGCAAGGAGATCCGCTTTATTGGCCGCGAATGGCGTGTAGATAATGTCTTCGCCATCGGCGAAGTCAGTGACCACATCGTGGCCGGTACCTTTGCGAAAGTCGAACAGGTCCATGCCGCTGCCGCCTGTGAGCACATCATTGCCCTTGCCACCGGTCAGATAGTCTTCACCGTCCAGGCCGCTAAGCACATTGTCGCCCTTGCTGCCGGTGAGATAATTGCCTGCACCATTGCCGGTACCCTTGGTATTCGTGGAGCCCAGCAGGACAAGATCCTCGAAGGTTTCACCGAGCGTGAAGGACAGGGAGGAGTGCACCGCGTCGAAGCCGGAATCGGCAGCTTCCACGATCTGGATAGCCTGCTTGCCGATAATGTAGGTGTCGTTGCCCTCACCGCCATCCACCACGCCGTCGAATGTGCCCGTGCGGGTATCGAAGATGTCGTTGCCGGCGCCGAGGTTGACGTTGCCGTCGATCTTGCCCTTGTTGATGATGGTCGCGTTGCCTCCGCCGTTGGAAATCGCGGTCTGCCCTTTGATCAACCCGGCATTTATGATCAACGCCGTGCCGTCGCCGGTGAGCCCGATGCCGTTCGTCTCGCCGGTGATCCGGCCGCTCTCGAGGTTCCTGATCACGCTGCCGTCGGCGACCGCGAGCAGGCCGAAGGTATCGGCCGTGACGATGCCGCTATTGGTGAGGTGGAGACCCTCGCCCGCGTACAGGCCGCCAGCAGAGCCGAGCATGAGGCCGCTGTTGACGACCTCGGCATAGTCCTCGACCGACACGCCCACCAAGGCACCAGAGATATCGCCCGCATTATCAAGCGAAAAATCCGGCCCGCTGGCGAAGATACCCGCCGTGGCGAGCTGGCCATCGACTTGCACTCCGAGCCGGACGTCGATGTGGATGTTGCCGCCGGCGGCACCAATGACGCTGTCGGTGCCCTCGGCTGCCACATCGCCTTTCAGTATAAGGATGTTGTTGTTGGCGCCGAAAACCATGTCGATCGCAGGCTGGTTCATCGTCTCGATCGTGGTGTTCTTGCCCAGGATGTAGGTGTCATTCGAGGTGCCGATGAGCAGGCTCGTCGTCATGTCCTCGTTAATGTTCTTCACAGCCATCGTTGATATCCCTGTTCATTTCGCGGATTGGCCGTCGATTTCCGTGACCAGCAGGCACGCCTGTCCCGCTCACATTCGACGCGTCGGCGCGCTATTTTGAAGAACGAAAAGAATGCGTTGCACGGATGTGCCGCACGCGCAAGAAGTGTTTCCGGGGGTGAAGGTTTTGATGTCCGGCGGCGGATGGCGGGATTGCGATCAGCGATCTTGCATCCGCGGGAGGAGCAGCAAATATTCGCGGCACGCCCGAGGCGGCGACCTTGATGCGCTTGCAGAAGCGCCCCGGTGGTAAACCACCGGGGCGCCCTGTTCGCGTCACCAGATTTCGCAGGTTCGCGTCAGATGGAGAAGAAGTCGCTCTCGTCGAGTTCGGCCAGGGTCACGCCCTTGATGAAGAGCGAGTCGTCGCCGTAGGTAAGCAGCACGCCGCCGTTCTTCTGGGTCAGATGATTGGCCAGGAGATCGGCTTCGTTGCCGGCGAAGGGCGTGAAGATGACGTCCTCGCCATCGACGAAATCCTCTACCACGTCGTGGCCGGTCCCCTTGCGGAAGTCGAACACGTCCTGGTCGGCGCCGCCGAACAGCCTGTCGTCACCCTTGCCGCCCTTGAGGTAATCCTCGCCGGCCATGCCCTTGAGCACGTTGTCGCCCTTGTTGCCGGTCAACACGTTGTCGCCTTCGTTGCCGGTGGCGCTGGCGTTCTTCGTGCCCTGCAGGATCAGGTCCTCGAGGTTTTCACCCAGCGTGAAGGACACGGTGGACTTGACCTTGTCGGAGCCGAAGCCGGGCTGCTCGACGATATCGGTGTGGGAGTCGCCGATGATGTAGATGTCGTTGCCGTCACCGCCATTCACCTGGCCGTCGAAATTGCCCTTGCGGGTGTTGAAGACATCGTCGCCGGCGCCGAGATTGACGTTGCCGTCGATCGTGCCCTTGTTGATGACGGTCGTATCGGCAGCACCGTCATTGATCGCCGTCTGGCCTTTGATCAGGCCCGAATTGTGAAGCAAGGCGGTCCCGTCACCGGAGAGGTGCACGGCAGTCGTATCGGCGGTGATCTTGCCGCCCTTGAGGTTGTCGATGACAGCTCCATCCGCATTGGTGAGGATACCGAAGACATCGCCCGTGATGCGGCCGCTATTGGCGAGGTCAAGCCCATCGTCTGCCATCAGGCCGACCTGGCCGCTGAGCATCAGTCCGCTGTTGACGACCTGCGCATAGTCGCCGACGGAGACGGCCGACGACGAGCCGGTGATGCCGCCCGCATTGTTGAGCGAGAAGTTCGCGCCGGTGGCGAAAAGGCCGACATTGGCACCGAGGCCGTTGATATGTCCGCCGAGCAGGACGTCGACATGGGTGTTGTTGCCGGCAACACGGACGACGCTGGTCGTGTCCGTGGCTGTCGCTTCACCCTTGAGGATCAGCGTGTTGTTGTTGGAGCCGGCGGCGACGTCGATGGCGAACTCTCCCGAGGTCTCGATCAGGGCGTTGGCGCCGAGGATGTAGGTGTCGTTCGAGGTGTCGATCATCCAGGTCGTTTCGAGATCCTGGTTCTGTTTTATCGTTCCCATGGTGATTTTCCTTTGTAGGTTTAGTTTCGGTTTCAGGATGCCGGTTGGCTTCCTTGAAACAAAAGCTACAGGAAAAATTCGAGAGGGAAGTTACATGAGGAACAGATAAAATTGATAAAATTTAATTAATTCAATTGCTTATGTCTTAAACTGTTTGCGCCCAAGACCGTCGTTGCGGCCTCGGGGCAGGACTCATAGCGGCCAAACCTCTCCATGGGCGGCTTTCGGCCCTCTGGAGCGTTCGTTTCATGGTTCGAAGAGATCGACGGACCGGCAGACGGGATTATTCCCGACGGCCGGAAACCGTGTTACCTGTGAAACAAGCGTATGAATGAGATCGGGAAACGCATGTTTGGCGCGAGCCTAGCGGCGTTTCGGTATGAGACGGGCGCTGCCTTTAGGCGCCATCCTGAATGTCGAAGCGAGCCACCCTGCCCTCGCGAAGATGGAAGACGTGCCCGACCGTCTTGTCTTTAAGCCCGTGCGTCTGCCCCTGCAGTGGCCGGCCTTCGAGGTCACGGACGGACTGCAGCACTTCCGCAACGATCGCGCCATCCGCGGTTCGATGGAAGCCCACAGGCTCGACATGCGGACTGACAATCCCCCACTGCCGCGTCCAGTATTCACGCACGGCCTCGCGGCCTTGGACATGGCCGCCATCCATGCCGTTGGCCCAGGCGACATCATCGGTGAGCACAGCCAGCACGCCGTCCATGTCCCGCGCGTTGAAGCAATCATAGATGCGTTTGAGGATAATCACGTCATCGTCCATCGGGTTTCTCCATTGCAAGTGTCAGCATTCCGATTTACATATGTGCATATGTATTCTGGTGGCGATGATTGCAAGGGGTAGGCAATATGAATCTGGATGTGCTCTCGACGCCCGGCCACCTGATCAGTCTGGCGGCGCGCGGCTTCGCCCGTCTCAGCGAAGCGCGGCTCAAACCGCTCGGCTTCGGCATCGGCCATCTACCGGTGCTGGTGGCACTTCAGGACGGACGCGCAAGCACGCAACGCGATCTCGCCCGCTTCGCAAAGATCGAGCAGCCGCCGATGGCGCAGATGCTCGCCCGCATGGAACGGGGCGGGTTGATTCAGCGCGTGCCAGACCCGGACGATGGGCGCAGCAGCCGCATCACGTTGACCGAGGTCGCGGAAGCGCGCCTGCCGGACGCAGTTGCTGTCTTGCTTCGGGGGAATGATGAGGTGCTGCGCGGCTTCTCGGAGGAGGAAACCGGGTTGCTCGTTGACCTGCTTGCGCGCCTGATCGCAAATCTCGATACGATCCTAAGCGCCGAGGCATCGCACGGCACGCCAACTCTTGAGACGGAAACCGAGGGGCCATCCGCTGAAGGCCGCCTAGGTCGTGTGGACTCTTGGGATTCCCAAGGCTGAGCAAATCAGATTCAAGACTGTCTTTTGGAGGCAGTCATGGGTGTATTGGACCGGTTGATCCTTCGGGACGAGCAGTGGGAGCGGATATCGCCGCACATCATTGGTGACGATCGCACGCGCGGTTCGTCCGGTCGCGACAATCGTATGTTCGTGGAAGCAGTGCTTTGGATCGTGCGCACCGGCTCACCCTGGCGTGACCTGCCGGAGGTGTTCGGCGAGTGGAACAGTGTCTTCCGCCGCTTCAGCCGCTGGAGCGAGAAGGGCATCTGGTGGCGCATGTTTGCGGCGATGTCCGATGATCCGGACTTCGAGTATCTGATCGTCGATTCCACCATCATCCGCGCTCATCAGCACGCCGCCGGCGCAAAAAGGGGGCTGAAGATCAAGCCCTTGGCCGCTCTCGCGGCGGACTGAGCACCAAAATCCACATGGCGGTGCGTGGTCTCGGCTGCCCGGTCCGCTTCACACTGACCGCCGGCCAGAAAGGCGATGCGCCACAAGCCGATGTCCTGATCGAGGGCCTGCCTGCCGATATCGTCATGGCCGACACCGCCTATGACAGCGACCGTCTGCGCGACGCCATCGCGGACAAAGGCGCTGTGGCGGTGATCCCCAACAATCCCTCCCGTGCTCAGAAATACCCGCTCGACAAGGACCTCTATGCCCAGCGCCACCTCATTGAATGCTGCTTCTCCAAGCTCAAGCACTTCCGCAGGGTCGCGACACGTTTCGAGAAAACCGCACGAAACTACCTAGCCGTCGTCACAATCGCAGCTATCGTACTATGGATCAGGTAAGTGTCCACACGACCTAGAGCGTTTCGTTGTTAAATGGAAGCAGTTCTGCCGAGCAGGTTTTCGTCAGGACCAAGGCGGCGGACGAGTGTCGTACCCTGAGGTACGGCCGAGACCGACGGCGCAGGTCATGGGGGAAAGATGCCCGGCCCGTCGGGTTGGCTGAAACGGGCCGGCTCTTCGATCGGCTGGCTTGGCCGTAGATCTGGCTACGACGCGCGCCAGCCGATCGAATATCCGACGCCGTTTGAGTATCCGTTTTGATCAAGCGGCTTTTTCGGTCCATTTTCGTCCATCACGGATGAGTGCGTTTGCGAGAATGATCAATTTCCGCATGATGGCGGTGATTGCGACTTTGGCGGGCTTTCGTGCATCGATCAGGGTATCGTATTTAGCCTTGAGATCGGCATTGAAGCGGGATGCCACGAGGGCAGGCATGTAGAGCGCCCGACGCAGCGTCGCCCGACCGCCTGATATAAATCGTTTCCCTTTCCACTTTCCCGATTCACGCGGATGCGGTGCCAGTCCGGCCAAGGATGCTGCCTGGCGCTGATCGAGCGTGCCGAGTTCGGGCATTTCGGTGAGCAGGACGACTGCCGTCAGCGTCGAGATGCCAGGGACGGAAACGAGAATATCGATGCGAGCGGCGAGTTCCTTTTCCTGTTTGATGAGCAGGGCAACCTCTCCATCGATCGCCTTGATCTGATTTTTGATCAGAGCAAGTCGCGCCTCATTCTGGCGGATGAGAAACTTGGATCGCTGCACATGGCCACGGTTCTTGAGGGCAGTACGGTCTGCGATAAGACCTTGTCGGGCACTCGTTAATTCCCTCAGCGCTTGAAGCAGGTCACTTGTCCGCACCGTTGGCATCATTTCGACCGTTGCAGCAAAGCGAGCCAGAAGTTTCGCGTCTGTTGCGTCGGTCTTGGCATGGACGCCGACCACATCGGCAAAGCGGCGCACCCGGCGGGGGTTGGCTTTGGTGTAAACAAGTCCGGCCGCGACGAGCGCCGTCTCCAGGTCCCGATGATAGGGTCCGGTCGCTTCGAATACGATGCATCGCGGCGGGCGTCTTGTCAGCTGCGCCGCGAGCTTGCGGCATCCCTTTGGCGTGTTGTCGAACCGCACGACGGATTCTTCGTTCGAAAAGGCCAGATCAAGGGTCTCTTTGGAGATGTCGATGCCGGCAAAACTTGCTATAGTCTGGGTCATCTTTTCCTGTCCTCAGCTTGTCATCCGGGTCCGTAAACCCCGGTATCCGTTCAGGCCACATGGAAAAGAAAGGGGCGATCAAACTCAAACACGGCCCTCAAACGGCCTGCCAACTTGCGATCCATCCCCTCTCACGACCGGCGGCTACGAACCGCCGGTCGTGAACTCAGTCATACTGAGTTCGGCTGAAGAGCATAAGACAAGCCAACAGAACTGTTTCCATTTAACAATGAAGCGCTCTAAGCCGAAACCCCTGAAATTAAGCGCCCCGGCAGTGTGTGGTCCGCCTTGCCGGGGCGCCTCTGATCACCAGATACTGAACGCCGGTGTCAGAAGGGGATATCGATGTGAGGTATGCGGATTAGACGAAAACCGGCCGCCGGATATTCGGCGGGCAATTGAAATCAGATGGTGAAATCGTCCATCCAGCCAAAATCGGCGGCGGCCATGCCCTTAACCAGGATCTCGCCGCCCTGGTATTCGATCAGCGCGCCGCCCTTGACATCGGTGATCTCCAGATCGTCGAACTGGCTTTGTCCAATGACACCATCGATCCGGATCTTGTCGATATGGTCTTCAAAGTCGGTGATCGTGTCGCGTCCGCCCTCGTTCCTGAACACGAAGGTATCGCCTTCGGAGCCGCCGGTCAGCGTGTCCCTGCCCGCGCCGCCGTCGATATTGTCACTGCCGCCGAAGCCCTTGACCACATTGTCGCCGCTGTTGCCGATCAGGCGGTTGCCGCCCAATTCGCCTGATGCATCGATGTCCTTCTTGCCCAGGAGTTCCAGCGACTCGACATTGGCGGTCAGCTTGTAGCTCACGGTCGACCGCGCATAGTCATAGCCCTCGGCGACCGCTTCGACGATCTTCACCGACGACTTGCCGATGTAATAGGTATCGCCGTCGTCGCCGCCATAGACCGAGCCGGTGATCGAGCCGCGCCGTCCGTCGAACGTATCGCTGCCATCGCCCATATAGACATTGCCTGATATGCGGCCTGTATTGATGATCTCGATGTCGCCGATGCCGTCGATGATCGCGGCACTCGGCGCCTTGATCAGGCCGTGGTTCTCGATCGTACCGCTGCCGGAACCCATCGTTTCGATCGTCACTTCGTGGAGAGACCTGAGCACGCCGCCCTCTTCATTGACGATGGAGGAGCCGGCGAGTTCACCGCCGATCGCGTTGTAATCGCTGCCGCGGATCAGGCCGTGATTGACGACCTCGAAGCCGCCGTCGCCGAAATACACGCCAGTCTTGCCAGCGATCGTGCCATGATTTTCGACCGAACCCCAGGATGTGCCGTAAACGCCGGTGGTCTGACCCTGGATCAGGCCACGATTGACGAGATCGGTGCTGGCGCCATTCATGGCCACGCCCGCAAAGGCGTTGCGGCCATCGAGATGGGACGCCTTGCCTACATAGACACTGGAGTCATCGTCCTGGAAGCTGACCACATACGTGCCCCCGCCGGTGGTCTTCACGTCACCGAGGATACGGATGTTGGAATGTTCGATCGAGCCTGACTCATAAATGCCCGGCATGCCCGATGTCTCGATCCGGGCATTCCTGGTCAGAATCCAGGTGTCGTTGCTTGAGGTCATCGCCCACTGGGTGTCGCGATTGGTCTTCTGGAAATGCTCAACCATTGTCTGTCCCTGACGTCTGTTTCAAATTTCAAGGGGAAGACGCTGGGGTTGTCGGGTTTATTCCCGTTTGTATGCAAATGAATTTCCTGACCCGGCAGCGCGACGCGGGCGTGAAACATTTGGATTGGAGGAACTCGATCATCCGCCTACATGTCGGCGAAGTTCGCACCTGTCACGTCGTTCTTGTCGATGCCTGCGAGGAAGAGGGAGTCGGACCCCGCCTCGATCATCAGGCCGCCATGTTCCTCGCGGGCATGGGCGCGGACGCGGGCGAGCGTCTCGACGCCGTCCCACTTCGACAGGTCGAGCAGGTCGGTCGCAATGTCGAAATCGAGGATCCGATCGTCTCCGCCGCCCTTGGCGAAGACGAACGTGTCCTGGTCGAGACCACCGGTCATCCTGTCGTTGCCGCGTCCGCCATTCAGCCCGTCGATGCCCGCCATGCCTTCCAGCACATTGGCCCCGGCGTTACCGATGAGTTGATTGGCGAGATCGTTGCCCGTCGCCCTGGTGTTGTGGCTCCCGGTGAGCACCAGATGCTCGATCTCCTGGCCAGTGGTTAGCTTGTAGGACATCGAGGAGCGGATCGTATCGTCGCCTTCGGACGCAACCTCGAAAATATCGGCGCGGCTATCGTCGATGATGAACGTGTCGTCGCCGGCGCTGCCGAGGATCCGGCCGCTGACATAGCCGCCGCGGCCGTCGAAAACATCCTCGCCGCCAGCAAACCGGACCTCACCGAGAATGGTGCCATGATTGATCAGCCGGTCGGCACCGTCGCCACCGCCATAGGCTGTAATCCCCGACGTGGCCATCAAACCATTGTTGGTGACCCTGGAATGATCGGCCGTGGTCGAGGTGATGATGATGGCTGCCCCGATGGTGTTGATGATGCTATCGGCGCCGAGCCTGACGACCAGATCGCTGCCAGAACTGTGGATGCCTACCTGTCCGGTCAGCGAACCGTTGTTGATGATCTCGTAGTCGCCGTCGGACACCGAGATTGCTTCGTTATTCTGTCCGATGACCGCGCCATTGTTGATGATGTCACCTTCGATCTCCGACATGACGATACCGCGATGAATGCCGGATATCGCGCCCCAATTGACGAGGCTCGAGTGGTTGCCGGTGAAGGAAACACCATTCAGCCCCGTCAGCTTGGCGGTATTTCCGATCTCGACATCGGTGTCGGTGGCAGCCGAAGAGATCGCATTTCCCAGCGCATCGATGCGACCAAGCGCCCTGATCAGATTGCCGGAAAACGCCGTGTCGGCGAAAATGCCGTTGCCGGGCGGGTTGAACTCCTGGATCGAGATACCCTCGAGCAAGACGTAGATGTCGTTGGTCGTCGTGAGATTATACTGGTCGCCCTGATTGGTCTTGATCTTGATCGTATCAGCCATGGCACCCTCCTTCAGGACGGCCGCGGCAACCCGCGCGCCCGAAGATATCACGCAGGCTGGTTAGAGCCAACCGGCGGCTTGTCGCCGGCTCCGGCGGGAAGGCTTTCCCACTGGAGCCGTCCCATGGAACGAAGCGGCCGGATCGAGCCCGTCGTCAGCTGAAATCGAAATCGGCGGTATTGAGCTGGGCTTCCGTCTTGCCTTTCAGCACCACGACGTCGTCGCCATAGGTGATCCAGATGTCGTCGCCCTTGGCTTGCACGTGGTGCGCCATCATATTGTCGAAGTCCGTGGCGCCTTTCAGGTCGCCGAGATAGATATGGTCCATGCCGACCTCGAAATCCGTCACCCGATCCGTGCCGCCGCCACGCTGGAAATGGAATTCGTCAGCCCCGAAACCGCTGGTCAGCTTGTCGTTGCCCTTGCCGCCATCGAGCACATCGTTGCCGTACCAGCCGAAGAGCAGGTTCTTGCCGGAATTGCCGATGAGTTCGTTCTCGCCGCCCGTGCCGATGGCATCGATATCCTTCCTGCCGATCAGCTTCAGGTTTTCGACATTTGCCTGAAGCTCGAAGGTGACGGAGGACCGCACGCTGTCCTCGCCCGCATCGACGCTCTCGACGATATCGAGGCCGGCCTTGTTGGTGATAAAGAGATCGTCGCCAACGCCGCCGCGCACCTCGCCATCGATCACGCCCGATTTGAAAATGAACACATCGTTGGCGCCGCCGAGGTCCACATCGCCGTGGATGGTGCCGGTGTTGGTCACCTTTTCGATTTGCCCGCCGCCGTAGATGGCCAGGCCGTCGGTTCCATTGACGCTGCCGGTAATCGTGCCAGCGTTCCTGACGACATGTGAACCAAATTCGCCGTAGAAATTGATGGCGTGAAAGCCGCTGATCTCGCCGGTATTGACGAGGTTGATGCCTCCGTGGACCTCGACCCCGACAGGCCCGCTGATTTTGCCCGCGTTGCGCATCACGAGGTCGCTGCAGTAGGATGTGACGCCTTCATTCGAACCATCCAATTCGGCATTCTTGCCGATGAACAGTTCGACACGCGGTGCAGGCTGTATTCCAACGCCCACGCTCACAGCCCTCAGGGCGTGGATCGTGCCATCGATCTCGATTCTGCGCCCGGTCGCGATGCCGCTGACATCGATGCCGATCACCGGCGCGTCGATAGCAGCGTTTTCTCCCATGTGATAGGTCGTGTCCGAGGTGTTGGCGTGGAAGGTATCGCTGCCGCTCGGGATTTTCGCTTTCAACATGTCTTCGTCCTTAAAATGAAAAATGAATGATCAGTTTCACGGTAAGGACGTTTCTTGATTACTCCGTATTCGAATTATTCTTGTTTCGTTTGTTTCAAGCGAGACGCTTCGTTCTGGAAACGAAAAGCCCGGCGGGAGGCTCTCCCGACGGGCCTGGTTGCACAAAGCGCCATCATCGCGTGCGCGACGGATCGAGCACTCAAACGAAGGAGAAGAAGATGTCGAGAAGATCGGCCTTGTGATAATCTTCGATTGTCAGGCTGTCCTCGCCTAACGTGATAACGACATCGGTGCCCTTGTCCTTGGCACTGGCAAGCACGTCGGCGAAATCGTCGAATGCCTTCCACGCCGAGAGGTTGATGAGATCGACCGCGCCGGATACGAAGTCGGTGATCGTGTCGTGGCCGTCCTTGGTTCCGAAGAAAAACGTATCGGAGCCTGAAGAGCCGGTCAGTTCGTCGTCTCCACGGTGGCCGTAAATCGAGTCGTCGCCCATATCGCCATTCAGCGTGTTGTCGCCGGCATTTCCGTGCAGGATGTTGTTTTCGCCGTTGCCGGTGCCATCGACGTTCTTCTTGCCGAGCAGGGTCAGGTTTTCGACATTCAGGTCGAGTGTGTAGGATATCGCCGATTTGATCGTATCGGTTCCCTCGCCGATTTCTTCGCTCAGCCCGAGATCGGCGCTGTCGATGAACATCGTATCATTGCCGAGGCCGCCAATGACAAAACCTCGGACCATCGTGCCGCCGAGACCGTTGAATACATCGTCGCCCCCGCCGAGCTCAACGCCGCCGGAAAGAATGCCCTTGTTGCGGATGTTGATACTGCCGTCGCCATCAACGATGGACCTGGTGTAACTTCCCGTAACATTGATCAAGCCCAGGTTGACCATCCTGTTGGCGTCTCCGGCCTGGGAGTCGATCGCTATCCCTATGTTGTTCCCGGAAATCAAGCCGTTCCTGCCGTTGGTGATGCTCAGTCCGTCAGCCTGGGCAACCTCGATCGCATATTGAGCGCCCAGGATCGTGCCGTTGTTGACGATCTTGCCGTCGGCCACCACGTAGACGAAAACACCGTCGCCGTCGGGGCCGCCGCCGACAATCAACCCGTTATTGACCAGGACCTGCTCCTGCCCGAACATACCCGCGCCCCAGCCGCCTTGCAGAAAGCCGGTCTTTCCGACATGGATCTCGGATCCCTCACCTTCGATAGAGGCTGCGAATTCCATACCGATGACGCTGCCATCGATGTTGAAAATGTTATTCTTGGCAAGACCGCTGTCCCCGACCGTCGAACTGGGGTCGCCCATATCGGGCGTATCCGTGATTACCTTGCCGGTCCTGGTAATGTTGATGATATTGTTGTTGTCTTCAATGAAGACTTCTTCAGTCAAAATCTTCCTGATCGTGGTGGTCTTGGCCATCCGTCGCTCTCTTTTCTAAAAAAGTGTTTCAGCAATGATTTTGTCCCGCGGTCATCTGCAATGAAACGTATGATTTAATCAAGAGAGGATGCAGTCAGAAGTGGAAGGCCCGATCACCGCGCGATCGAGGATGTCGCCGGCGGCGCCAGCCAACCGGTGGCGAGACCGCTCGCCCAGTCGTCGCGGCCGCGTGAAGCGGCAAGCCTGGACATTGCCATGTGATCGTAGGCCACGAGCCGGAACGCGGCCTGCCAGCCGGCGGGGCTTTTGTCCAGGATCGCATAGGAGGCGAGCGGCGTGCCCGCCTCGACCTTGTGGTAGAACGGCTTGTCGTCGTCATAGGCCGGGCCACCGACACTGCCCGGATTGACGATCATGCGCCCATCGGAGAGCCGGACGGCACGCGGCAGGTGCGAATGACCGCACAGGATGAGGGATTGCCCGATACCTTCGGCGAGCGCCTCGATATCGTCCAACGGCTTCAGATGCACGATGCCATCGGGCGAGACGTCTTCCAGCCAGTAACTGTTGTCGTCGCCGGGCGTTGCGTGGCACATGAAGACCTCGCCGCGCCAGACAAGCGTCGGCGGCTGGGTGCGAAGCCAATCGAGATGCGCCGATGTCAACTGCCCGAAGGCATCGTGCTCCCAGCTGTTCATCGCGCTTTCAGCTTGTTCGATGAGGTAGCGGTCGTGGTTGCCGCGCACGGAGGGCAGATCGAGGCCCATGAGGATATCGGCGGTGCGCCTCGCTTCGAGCGGGCCGCTCAGGTGGTCGCCGAGATTGACGATATCGCTGATGCCCTGAGCATGGATGTCGGCCAGCACCGCTTCGAGCGCCAGAGCGTTTCCGTGTATGTCCGCGACTGCCGCAAATCTCATGCGGTCAACTGCCGCGATAAGTGGAATAGCCGAAAGCCGAGATCAGCAGCGGCACGTGGTAATGGGCCTCGGGGTCGGCCACGCCGAAGCGGATCGGCACGATATCGAGGAAGGGCGGGTCGGTGAGCTTGTGGCCGTGGAAGCGGAGATAGGGGCCCATGTGGAAAACCAGTTCGTAGAGTCCCTTGCGGAAATTCTCGCCCTGGAGGATCGGGCCGCCATCGACGCGGCCATCGGCATTGGTGTGCACGGTCCTGATATATTCGCGCACCTCGTCATTGATGCGGAAGACATCGACCATCACGCCCTTGGCTGGCTGGCCGAGGCCGGTATCGAGAACGTGGGTGGTGAGGCCGCTCATCGGGAAATCTCCATAATAATATAAGATATGGAATAGTAGTATTCTTCCAGATTGTTGCCCGGCCCGCTACGGTCGATAACGAGAAAATCACTGATTTCTTCGAGCGCCATCAAAGGATGATGCCAGATATTCGCGCGGTAGTTGACGCCCTGCCGACCGCTCGCGAGAAATGCTCGCGGCGCGCCCGGCCTGCCGCCTTCGTCCTCCGCTACCACCACCAGCCAGGGCCTGTCCTGCAGCGGATGGAAGCTCTGGCTGCCGAAGGGATGGCGCTCCATCATATCCACAGTATAGGGCAACCTGCGCGGCTGGCCGCGGAACAGATTGATGATGACCTCCGCCCCCTCGCCGAGTGCCTGGGCGTGACCCAGCGCATGGAACCGTTCGGTCGTGCCGCCATTGATCAGCCGCATGGTGGCGGGATCGGCCTCGACGAGATCGCCGAACGGCGCGAAGGCGGATTTGGTGAGCGGCTGGATGGGCAGGATGTTGGACATTGGTCAATCCTCTTGCCGGGCCTGTTGCCGGGCGAGTTCGTCCCTGATTTCCGCGATCGTCATGCGCTTCTCTTTCAAGCTTTCTATCTGTTTGCAGCGCTTTATCATGCCGGGATCGAAAAGCAGGTAGCCGGACGGCAGCGTTTCCGCCACATCTATCAGGCCCTGACTGGTCCAGTAGCGGATCGTGGCAACCGTCTGACCGGCCGCCTTGGCCAGAGCACCGATCTTCAGCAGGTTCGCGCTCGCGACCGCCGTGCCCCTGGGCGATGAACGCAGCGCCTTCAAGTAGATATCCAGTGAGCGGTTTGTGGCGCGGATCACAATATCCTCGTAGTCCCTCTTCGACCCTCCCAACTGTGCTTTTTCCAACGCGGACAGATATGCCAGGCGATCTTCTTTCCTTATGATCGCCGGCGGATATCCGTGCATCATCAGAATGAGGTTCATCAGTAATCTGGCGGTTCGGCCATTGCCGTCTACGAAAGGGTGTATGGTGACGAGCCGGTAATGCGCCTCGGCGGCTAGTGCTGCCGGATGCAGGTTGGGTTCCGATAAGAGCCATGCCTCCAACTCATCCATCAGGGACGGCACCTTCAGCGGGTTTGGCAGGACGACGCGCGAACCGGAAATGCGAACGGGAACCGCGCGGAAATGCCCGGCGTTCCCGTCATCGATGCCCTTGAGAATGATCTCGTGAACTGCAAGGATGTTGCGGGCCGTCAGCATAGCCGATGTGCCGGTTGCCAGATTTCGGACAAAATCGAGCGCATGGGAATGATTGGCCGCTTCGAGGTGCTCGCGCAGTGTCTTGCCGCCGACGGTGAGACCCTTTTCAATGACGAGTGCGGTCTCAAGCCGGGTTAGCGTATTGCCCTCCAGCGCGTTCGATGTGTAGGTCAGTTCGACCTGGAACCACTCTTCAAGGTTGCGCAACAGCGCGGCGTCGAGAGGCCTGTGCCCATCGAGCCTCCGCTTCTTTCGTGTGAGATCATTGAGTTTCATCAATAAAGTATAAAGTGTCACGTGATAGTTTTCAAGGTATTTTGCTTTTCCTTGACAAAAGCGATCTTTATTCATATCATATGATATGAAAATTGATATCAATGTTGGGCTGTAATGACGGTTCTTCTCAAACCCCAACCGGTCCCGGCAGTCGAAGTCGCCACCATCGTCAAGGCGGTGACGCGCACGGCCGATCTCTGGAACCTCAGGAATGCCGACGCGGCCGCGCTGTTCGACGTGCCGATCGCCACCTGGAACCGGATGAAGGCGGGGCAGTATCGCGGCACGCTGGATCGCGACAAGGCCATGCGGGCGAGCCTGATCATCGGCATATTCAAGGGCTTGCGACTGCTTTTCAACGGACCGCTGGAATATGGCTGGCCGGCCTTGAAGAATAGCGGTCCGCTTTATGAGGGCCGGACGCCGGTCGAGTTGATGATCGCGGGCGGCATACCGGCGATGATGCGGGTGCGCGATCATGTCGATGCCATGAGAGGTGGATTGTGACGATCCCCGTCACGGAGATTGCCGAGCCCTCGACCGTCCGGCTGATCTCGACCGCCTATATCACAGAGCCGGCTCTGTCGCCGCTTTACGACACGGACGAGGAACGGCAGGTGCTGGAAGCGCTGGAAGGACGCTCCTCGGCGCGTCTCGCACCCATCCGCATGCCACCGGGAGTCGACCCCTCCGAACTGCTGACGCCCGCGGCGGGCTTCGGCTACACCTATGTCAACGCCGCCTTCTGCTATGTGAAACCGGACGGCAACCGCTTCAACGATAACCGGCGCGGCGCCTGGTATGCGGCCATCGGGAAGGATGCGGCGAGGACCTCGCAGGCCGAGGTGATCTACCACCTGACCCGCGAACTCGACCATGTCGGCATCTACGACAACATCACCGCCTATCGCGAACTGCTCGCCGGGATCATCGGGCCGTTCCACGATCTGCGCGGAATGGATGGCGAGCCGGCGCTCTCGCCGGATATCGCAACGGCCTACCCGGCCGGTCAGGCGCTCGCGCGCCGGATATTCGAGGGCGGCGGCAACGGCGTGATCTATCCCTCGGCGCGGCGAAGGGGCGGCACCTGCCTCGCAGCGTTCCGGCCGCATCTGATCCAGAATATCAGGCTGGGCGAGACGATCACATTCGAATGGAAGGGTAAGAGGGAGCCGGAGACAAGGCGTCAATCATGACGCCACTTCACACATGCGTTTGACCCGGCGCAGTCGATCTCGTACGCATTGGCGGTTGAATAAATCGGCAACTATGCACGTCTCTACGACGCAAAACACGGGAGTTTTTCTGCATGGCTAAGATTACATGGAACGATACTGGGGCCGACGGCTTCGGCGGAAACCTGGTACTTTCGATAAATTCCAACCATACCAAAGCGGTGTTCGTCGATGAAGAGAACGGTGGCCAGATCATCCTGTTCGGCGAAGATCTGAAGGGTCAGGGCGGCAATCTCGATTCCGGCGACATCGACAAAGTGGTGTTCAAGGACGGCGACGGCAATCAGATCATCGTTGCGACAGACGGCAAGTTCAAGACGTCCGCCATCGCTGCCGCAACGGCGGAAGACGACGCCTTTGGCGTCTATCTGTCACTGTTCACGGGCGATGATACCGTAACCGGATCGAACGGCAATGACAGCCTGGTGGGTCTTCGCGGCGACGACGAACTCTTCGGCGGCAAGGGCATGGACAGCTTGCAAGGCGGCAAGGGCGACGATGAAATCACGGGCGGCCTGGGCCAGGATAGCTTCTATTTCGAGAACAATGGCGTTCAGCACGACATCATTCACGATCTCGACGTGCTTGGCGAAGTGACGGATCAGCTCATCATCGACGCGGAAGTCACAAAGGTCAAAGGCGTCCACGACGGCCATGACACGTTGCTGACATTGGACAACGGGTCGACCATCCTGCTCGAGGATGTGAAAAAGGCCGACTTCCTGGATTACATGCTTCCAAGCTGATACGACCGGCGACGGCCGCCGCACAAAGGCGGCCGCTTCCCATGACGGTCGATCTTCGGGGCGGAAACAGAGGTTTCCGCCTCGATCATCTCACGTCCCGGAAAAATCCATCGCCTCCAGCCTCAGCCTTGCGATCTTCTCGACCTCGTGGCACGCGGCGGCGATTTCCTCGGGCCGTGTGTGATGGATGCGGTTTTCGAAGGCGTGCAGGATTTCCTGCTTGGTGAGCCCCTTGACCGCGATGATGAAGGGAAAGCCGAAGCGCGCGTGATAGCGCGTGTTGAGATCGGTGAAGCGGGCGAATTCGATCTCGGTCAGCCGATCGAGCCCGGCGCCCGCCTGTTCCTGCCGGCTGTCCTCGGTGAGGTCGCTCGCGATAGCCAGCCTGCCGGCGAGATCGGGATGGGCGCGCAGCACCGCCAGGCGCTCGTCGTCAGTGGCGGCACGGAATTCCTTGCGGAGCGCCCGGTGCAGCCACTTGGCGCTAAGCGCCACTGGAAGGATGTTGCCGTCGAAGGCCCGCTCGGCGATCCAGGCGGAGTGCTCGAAAACGCCGCCGAAACGCGCTACGAAATCCGCTCTGTCCATGGCTCCACCCGTTCGTTGCTTGGTGCTTCTTCTTGGGTCTTGGTCTAGCGCGGCGGTGGAGGAAAGTCGAGGCGGACGGGATGTGGCCGGCGAGCGCGGCTGATCTGATGGCATCCAGAAGCCGGATCACGGTTAATGCGCTTCCCGCTCACAGTGGCATGTCGGCCCCCATAATTCGGGGCGGCATGGTTACCATTTGTTAAGAGGAATTACTGCAATCTTATCGGCACAGGCAGGAGCCCGGTCCGTTTCCCTGGGCTTCCGCCGCCCGCGCGAATGCGGGGGGCGCCGCCTCGATACTGAACAGGCACGGCAGAGAATGCTGCCTGGGCGAGAAAATCAGCACGAATTCGGCGGCCCTGACATGGGGCCGCCGCTTTTGTTTCAGGCGGCCGGGCGGTCCTCCGGCTGCGTTCGCTGCTCAGAAATCGAACAGGCGGTTGGTCTGATCGTTTGGCTGCTGACGCCAAATGTCAGATCGGGATGTCGAAATCGGCTGCGGTAATGTCTGACTTGTGGGTGTCGAGCAGAGTCAGTGTATTGCCGTCGCCATAGTTGAGCACCACGTCGTCACCGACCTGCTTGATCGAAAGTACGTCATCGTAACCCGTGGCGATGTAATCCTGATTGTCGCCGCCGCCCTTGGCGTCGAAGTCCTTGATCACGTCCTGGCCGCCCTTGTCGTCGTGCAGGAAGAAGAAGTAGTCCCGGCCGGCGCCGCCTGTCATGCGGTCGTTGCCCAGTTCGCCGTTGATGCTGTCATTGCCGGCCAGCCCGTTCAAACGGTCGTTTCCTTTACCGGCCCAGACGAAGTCGTCGTTGGCGCTGCCGGTGAAATTGTCCTTGCCGCCATAGACCTTTTCGAGGAACTGCGACAGGTTGCTGCCCTCGGACAGGAGATTGTCGAGCTGCTTGGCCTTGAAATCGGCGCCCGACACGCGAGACGTCGTGTTGCCGTTTTCGTCCTTGAAGATGATCGTATCGACGCTTCCCGTCAGCAGCTTGCCATCGAGATAGGCGAAGCCTTCGCCCTTGAGGATGATTTTCTCGCCGCCATCGGTGTCGAAATAGACAGCCTTGTTGGCGCCGCTCTCGTCCATCAGTGTGTGCATGTCGTCGGGCGTGTAATCCCAGTAAAGCGAGCCGAGGTCGCCGAGAAAGTCAGTGTGCTTGATCTTCGCCATTTGTCGTTCCCATCTGTTGTTTTTGTTACGATGCAGGAACGACGCATCAAACTCCCGGACTATTCGGTTCAGGAATTATGAGTGTTACACGGGAGACAGGAGACGCCGCCGGCGTTCAGCAGAAGTCGGATTGTCAGAACTCACCCCGGCTTGTGATGCTCATGCCAGTGCCGGGCGATGTCGATGCGCCTGGGGACCCACACATCGTCGTGCTTGAGAACATATTCGATGAAACGCCTCAGCGCCGCGGCGCGGGCGGGGCGGCCGACGAGGCGGCAGTGGAGGCCGACCGACATCATCTTGGCGGAGCCCTCCCTACCCTCTTCGTAGAGCGCGTCGAAGGCATCCTTGAGATAGGTGTAGAACTGGTCGCCGGAGTTGAAGCCCTGGGGCGTGGCGAAACGCATGTCGTTGGTATCGAGCGTATAGGGGATGATCAGGAACGGCTTGCCATCGACGCCGGGCACCCAGAACGGCAGGTCGTCGGAATAGTTGTCGGAGGAATAGAGGAAGCCGCCCTCCTCCATGACCAGCCTGAGCGTGTTGATCGAGGGCTTGCCCTGATACATGCCGAGCGGGCGGGTGCCGGCGACTTCCGTATGCAGCCGCACGGCTTCCAATATGTGCTGGCGCTCGAGTTCCTCGGGGTAGTCTTTGTATTCGTGCCAGCGGTAGCCGTGGCTGGCGATTTCCCAGCCGGCCTCGTTCATGGCTGCAACCGCCTCGGGATTGCGCGCCATGGCGAGCGTCACGCCATAGACGGTGACCGGCACGTCGAGTGCCGTGAACATGCGATGGAGACGCCAGAAGCCGGCGCGCGAGCCGTATTCGTAGATGCTCTCCATGTTGAGGTTGCGCTGACCGGGCCAGGCAGGTCCGCCAACGATCTCCGACAGCAGGTTCTCGGAGGCCGGGTCGCCGTCGAGAATGCAGCTTTCGCCGCCCTCCTCGTAATTCAGCACGAATTGCACCGCGATCTTGGCGCCACCCGGCCATTTCGGATCGGGGATGTTGCGGCCATAGCCGACGAGGTCGCGGGGGGTCTTGATATCGAGCATGCTTGTCACCTTTGTCCGTTGGGCCAAGGCTAGAAAAGCGCGAGCGGTTTGTCGAGGGCGGTTATGGTTTGATTTCGCGAGCCATCTGCCCGGAAAGCGTGAAATTCTCCGGCAGGGGTGCCGTGCTCCGGCCAAGCACATGGTCGAGCGCGGAGTCAGCCAGCCGGTGGGCCATGCCGAAGGAAATCTTGAAGCCGCCGGTGAGTGCGATGACGTTTGGGTTGCTAGGTAGCGGGCCGACCAGCGGGTCGCGGCCGATGGCCTTGGGGCGGACGCCGGCCCATCGTTCGATGACCTCGGCGTCACGCAGCGCTGGGAACAGGGCACGGGCTTTTTCGATGACGGCATCGAGGTGGTGATCGGTCGAAAATGGATCGTCGTAATGGTTTTCACTGGTCGAGCCGATGGCCGCGAAGCCGCCTTCATGCGGCACGACATAGACGCCATCGAGGAAGACGACGGGGAGCCCGGGATCGAGATCGGCCTTGAGCAGCGCCGCCTGGCCTTTGACGCCTTGGCCGAGGGGTTTCGGCAGTGGCGGCATGCGAGATTGCAGGATCGGGAAGCTTGTCGCGCCGGCGGCGATGAGGGTGTGGGAGAAGGTGATGGTGATCGCCCCATCTGCGGCATACCCCCCTCTGTCCTGCCGGACATCTCCCCCACAAGGGGAGAGAATGGATGGGGCAACGTCTCGCCCACTCTCGGGGCTCGAGCTTGGCAGGTGCGATGCGCCAAGCGGTCTACTCTCCCCCCTTGTGGGGGAGATGTCGCGAAGCGACAGAGGGGGGTGAGCCATGGAGAACTCCGCCCTGCCCCTCCCCGCATCCAGCCGCTCCAGCCTTGCATGTTCGATAATCCGCACATTCGCCCGCCGCATGAGCCATGCTTTGAGCACAGCGATCAGCGCGCGCGGTTCGACCCTAGCGGCGAGCGTATCCAGGACATAACCGGCGGCGCAGGCCGTGGGGTCGATATAGGCGGGTTCCGGCTCGCCATCGCGGACATGCCAGTGGAAGCGGTGTGCGCCCTGGTGCCAGTTGGTTTCCGCGTCGCGCTGGTGGCGGAGCGCTATGTCGCGCAGGTGCGGCCTGGGCAGCGGCA
This sequence comes from Rhizobium sp. LjRoot254, assembly GCF_964254105.1. NCBI lineage: Bacteria > Pseudomonadati > Pseudomonadota > Alphaproteobacteria > Hyphomicrobiales > Rhizobiaceae > Rhizobium > Rhizobium sp. LjRoot254. Next base: position 3,012,983 of record NZ_CAXUSM020000001.1, read on the forward strand.
CGATGCGGCCGGCGCGGCGGAAATTGGCATTGAGGCCTGTCTCGCGCTCCAGCCGGGCGATCTCGCCGGGCAGCGAGACCAACGCATCGAACTGGTACTGCTTTTTCTCGTCCCAGCGATCCGGCATCCATGGGAACAGTGCGCCGAGCAGGCCGCCCGAGGCACTGCCGCCCACCTCGCCCGCATCGACCAGGATCACGGAGAGTCCTGCATCGGCCGCCTTCACCGCGCCCCACAGGCCCATGATGCCGCCACCGATGACGAGGACATCGGTGGAGAGCTGGCCGGAACTGGAAAGGGAATTTTCGGCTGATGCCATGGATAAAATACGGGACCTGCGCTGGAATGGATCGAGGCGATATGCCCTATTGTCCGGCCTTTGGCGACCATTTTTATCAAGCGGCGGCGAGTGACGCTGGAACCCGACGGCGGCCGGATTATTGTTTCTCGGCGGGTGCGCGGACATTCATGCGTGCTAACTTGCCGGCCCGATACGGGAGTGATGACTATGGACAAGACCGAACTCGCCGACGTCTACCGGGGCTATATCGCCTGCCTCAACAGCCAGGATTGGGCTCGCCTCGGGCAATTCGTCGATGGCGATGCGAGCCACAATGGTCGGCGGATAGGATTGCCCGGTTATCGCGAGATGCTTGAGCGGGATTTTCGTGAGATCCCGGATCTGTCCTTCAACATCGAACTGCTGGTTTCCGATCCACCCGTCATTGCGAGCCGGCTGGCGTTCGATTGCAGGCCCAAAGGGATGTTCCTCGGACTGCCTGTGAATGGCAAACGGGTCTCCTTCGCCGAGAATGTCTTCTATGAATTTCGCGGCGGGAAAGTGTGGAAAGTCTGGTCGTTGATCGACAAGGCGGCGATCGAGGCACAACTCCAACAATAGCCCCTTGACGAACCCATAGCTCTGCGGTTATGAGTTAATCCATAGCCAGCGAGTTATCGATCCCTATGCAGAACGACCACGACATCCTTTTCCGAACCCTTGGCGACCCGACGCGCCGGGCGATCTTCGAGCGGTTGTGCCGTGAGGGTGAGCAGACGGTCGGGGCACTGACGGCGCAGGCGGGAATCTCGCAGCCGGCGGTTTCGAAGCATCTCGGGGTGCTCAAGCAGGCCGGACTGGTTCGCGACCGGCACGAAGGCCGGCAGACGCATTATAGCGCCGAACTTGGCGCGCTTGCTCCGCTGACCGCCTGGACGAGCCAGATGACGGGGTTCTGGCAGCGCCGGTTCGACGACCTGGAAGACTTGCTGAAAAGGATGGACCAATGACGGAAACATCAACCAAATCAGGAAAGAAGCCCGCCGCCAAGCCGCGCAAGCCGCTGCAACCTGGCCCGGACGGCGTCGTCCTGCTCTCGGGCGGCAATCCGCAGATCGCCAAGGGTTATGGCGACGCGCCGGTGCAGGCCTTTATCGCCGCGATGCCGGGCTGGAAAAGCGATGTCGGACGCCGGATTGACGATATCATCACGCGCACCCTCCCTGATGTGCAGAAGGCGGTGAAGTGGAACACGCCCTTCTATGGCGTCGAGCCGGATCATTATTTCCTCGGTTTCCACTGCATCATGAAATACGTCAAGGTCGCCTTCATGCGCGGCGCCTCGCTCGATCCCCTGCCGCCCGGCACGTCGAAGCAGAAGGACGTGCGCTATCTCGACATCCATGAAGACGACCCGTTCGACGAAGAGCAGTTCGCGGATTGGGTGAAGCAAGCCAGTCAACTGCCTGGCGAAAAAATGTAAATCAGATGCGGTGAATGAAAGAAGGCCGAGCCGGCCAGTGCGGCGGCCGAGGGCTTCCGCACGCCGTGTTCAACCAACACCTCAAGTGACGAAGGATGAAACAATGAACGAACAATCGACCGAAACACGCGCCGTCATCGTCGAGCGCGACATCCCGCATCCGCCGGAAAAGATCTGGCGTGCGCTCACCCAACCGCACCTGATGGAGGAATGGCTGATGAAGAACGATTTCCTGCCTGTCGTCGGCCACCGCTTCAATCTTCGCGGCGAATGGGGCGGCGTGCTGGACTGCGAAGTGCTGACGGTCGAGCCGCACACGCTACTGTCCTACACCTGGAACTATGTGCATGAGGACGCAGCCTACGACATGCGGAGCGTGGTGAACTTCACGCTGACGCCGACAGTCACGGGCACGCATCTGCGCGTCGAGCAGGCGGGTTTCCGGCCGGACCAGAAGCAGGCCCTCGGTGGCGCCAAGGCTGGATGGCGGCAAATGCTTGGAAGCCTGGAGAAGGTGCTGGATGGGCTGGAATGAAGCCTCTCGGCACAGTGCAAACGATTGAATTTTCAAAAGAGGAAATAGCATGAACAGATGGGTTCGACAGATACATCGCTGGCTGGCGATTGCCTTTACCGTGGGCTTCATCGCCAATATCGTCACCCTATTCGGCATGGGGCATCAGCAGCCGCCGGTCCTGGTGGGCATGATGGCGCTGGTGCCGCTGATGTTGCTGCTGCTGACCGGGCTCTACATGTTCGCGCTGCCGTATTTCAGACGGAGCGGCGACGGCCAATTGACCGGAGCCGGAAAGCAAACTATCGGCTGAGGCCATGGTGGAGACGGCTGAAAACAAAGCACCGGCGCTGGAATGGATCGACGACGACATGCCGTTTTCGCCAGAATTCGGCGACCATTTCTATTGCCGCGAAGATGGCCGCGCGGAGTGCGGCCATGTGTTTCTCGCGGGCAACGGCCTGCCGGAGCGTTGGAAGGCGGGCGGGGCTTTCGTGATCGGCGAACTCGGCTTCGGCACGGGGCTGAATTTCTGCGAGACATGGCGGGCTTTCAGTGCGTCGCTGCGCGGTGAAAAGACCCCGCCCCAACCCCTCCCCACAAGGGGGAGGGGCTTAGATGTGGCACTTTGCCCGTCCCAAACTGCTGCCGAGTACGCGGAGCGGACAGAAGGCGAGCGGCGGCTGAAAGACGTGAAGGAAGAGACCGACGCGACGGCAAAGCCCCTCCCCCTTGTGGGGAGGGGTTGGGGCGGGGAAAGCCGCGCACTTCATTTCATCTCATTCGAACTTCATCCGATGGACCGGGCTGATATCGGCAAGGCGCTGTCGCGCTGGCCGGAGATCGAGGCGGAGAGGCAGGCGCTTGTTGCGGCGTGGCCGGATGATCCGCGTGGCGTGGTTCGGCTCCAATTGGCGGAGGATGTGACGCTGACGGTGGTTTGTGGCGATGCTTTCACCAATCTGTCCGAGAGTACCGAGACGTTCGACGCCTGGTATCTCGATGGTTTCGCGCCGTCGCGCAATCCTGCCATGTGGTCGGGGGAAATCCTCAATGTCGTGCATGACCACACGCGTCCCGGCGGCACATTCGCGACCTATGCGGCGGCGGGCTTTGTCCGCCGCAATCTGATCGCGGCGGGATTCGCGGTCGAGCGCCGCCCGGGCTTCGCGGGCAAGCGCGAGATGCTGTGCGGAAGGCGTTCCTAGAGCCCTTCAGGGTTAAATGGAAACATTCTGCCGGGACAGATTTTCGTCAGGACCAAGGCGGCGGGCGAGCGTCGTACCCTTAGGTACGGCCGAGACCGCCGCCGCAGGGAATGGCGGAAAGATGCCCGGCCCTTCGGGTTGGCTGAAGCGGGCCACCTCTTTGACCGGCCAGCTTGGCCGTATGCTTTGGCTACGACGCGCGCCGGCCGGTCAAACATGCGACTCCGCTTGAGCCAACAGAATTGTTTCCATTTAACCCTGAAGGGCTCTAGTAGGCGAAGTCCTCGCCGGTCAGGGTTGCGATCGTCGCGTTGTTGACGGTGAGAACATCGGTCTTGCCGAGATGGATTTCGACATTGGCGCCGTTCTGCACCATGCCTGCGGAGATGTCGGCAAAATCGTCGAGCTCCCTGTAGCGGGTCAGGTCGATGACGTCGGTTCCGTTCTGGAAGTCGGCGATGATGTCATGGCCGGACCTCGTGGTGAAGACGAAGGTGTCGGCAAGCGCGCCGCCATAGAGCAGGTCGTTGCCCCGGCCGCCGTTGATGACGTCGATGCCGCCATAGCCATAGAGCGTGTTCTGGCCGGCATTGCCGGTGATGCGGTTGGCGCTGTCATTTCCCTTGCCGGTGAGGCTGCTCTCCCCGGTGAAAATGAGGTTCTCGAAGTTGTTGCCGAGCGTCCAGGTGACCGTGGATCGCACGGTATCGGTGCCGGCATTGGTCTGCTCGCCGAGGACGATCAGCGCATCGTCGATGATATAGAGGTCGTCCTGCTCGCCGCCATCGACATAGTAGGCGGTGCCGCCGCGGTCGTCGAAAATGTCGTCGCCGCCGCCCAGCCAGACCTGGCTGGAAATCTCGCCGCGGTTGCGGATGATCTCGGTCGCCAGGCTGAAATTTGCCTGCAACGCCCAGAACTTGCCGTCGATATTGCCGTGATTGACGAGTGTCGTCGTGCTTCCCGTCAGGTTGGAGAGAATGATCGTCGTCTCCATCGTAGCGCCGATATCACCCCTGTTGACGATCTTCAGTTGCTCTCCCGCTCCGAGCAGCGACGTGATGGCATGGTCCTGCCCGAAGATCTGCCCGGTATTGACGATCCTGCCACCTTCGAAACTCACATCGATGCCGGTGTCGCCGCCATTGATGATCCCCGAATTCTGGATCAACATCCGCGTGCCCGAGGTTTCGACGGCGGTTTCACCGCCGATGAGGCCGGCATTCCTGAGAACCTGCCCGTCGGCGGCCAGCTTGACGCCGACCTTGCCGTAAATCGATCCGGATTTGGCGACTTCGAGCACGCCGGCGCCAGTTTCATCCTGCGTACCGATGAAGATGCCGAAGCCCTGGCCGGCCGAGATATCGCCCTTGATCAGGAAATCCCGGCCCTTGACATCCGTTATGCCGACGATACCCGCCGGGTCGGCGGTGCTGATGGAGACGTTCCTTTCGAGGACGTAGGTCGTGTCGCCCTGTTTGGCCTCGAACATCGTGGTGCGGTTCTTGGAAATGCTGACGGTTTTCATCTGAGCCCCTGAAATTTCTCGTTTCGTGGGCTCGCTTATCGCTCAGCTTTGTTTCAGGAGAACACCGAATTCCGCCCTGAATGTTTCATATGTTTCAGAGTGTTACCCAGGTAACAGCGCCCCGCGACATGCCGGCTTCAGTCGTCGCCCTGCTGGAAAAAGGTGAACGCCACATTTTCCAGATCCGCGATGTCGATATCGAGGATGATCAGTTTGTCGCCGAGCCCGAAATCGATCACCACGCCCGCCTGAGTCTGCTTGGCGAACTCCTGGATGGTATCGAGGTCGATGGCCGATGAAACGTCGTTGAGGACGATCTGGTCGGAGAAGTCGTAGTCGGCGATCACATCGCGGCCGAAGCCATCGGCGAAGACGAAGCGGTCAACACCCTCTCCGCCGATCAGCCTGTCATTGCCCAGGCCACCCGTGATCTGATCGCTGCCTTCGCCCCCATTCAGCACATTGTCGCCGGTATTGCCGAGGAGCGTGTTCTTGTCGGCGTTTCCGGTGCCCCTGATGTCCTGCCTGCCGAGCAACTCAAGACTTTCGATGCCGTCGGCGAGCTTCATGCTGATGTTGGTGAAGACCTTGTCGCTGCCGCCAGAGTCAGCGCCGAGCTCAACTTTGTTGTTGTAGAGGAAATATTCGTCGTCGCCCAATCCGCCTGATATGGTGCTGCCCACCGTGCCACGGTTGACGAAGACGTCGTCGCCGTCGCCGAGGGTGACACCGCCGTCGAAGTGGCCGAAGTTGACGATCCTCTCGTTGCCATCGCGACCGACCACCGCCGTGCTGCCGCCCTTGACCGTTCCATGATTGACGAAGAGATTCGAACTGCCGTCGAAACTGTTGAACTCGACGACCTGGACGGTGCCTCTTTGTTCGATGACGCCGTGGTTGCGCACGACATTGTCACCACCGTTGAGCCGCAGGACGACGGTTTCATCCGAGCGGATAAGGCCATGATTCTCAATTGAAATATCACTACCCAGCAGGTCGATCGCCTGGCTCGACGCGATGATCCTGCCGTTGTTTACGATGCTTGCTCCTGGTGTCCCGCCAGACATGCCGACCGCCGCGCGCACCAGACCATCATTGGTAAGGTTGAGGTCCGCAACTTTGAGACGGAGAGCGATGTCCTCGGCGACAAGCACGCCCGTCTTGGCGATGCCCACATCCGCGCCGTCGGCCAAGAATCCATTATCGAAGTCACCAAGCACGAGGCCGAAACTCTCGATATCCGCCGTAGCCTCGACACTGCCGCGAATGGTGATCTGGCGATTGTCCGACGCGGTTGCTGCGTCGATCGCGGTGCCGGCTACTTGGCCGGTCACGCCCTTGGCGATAAGCAGGATATCGTTGTCGTCAGGTACGAATATAGTCGAGGTAAAGTCGGCCGTGATTGTCTGCGATGCCATGGTGTGTTCTCCGGGTGCCCATGACAGCACAGTAAATGAGTTTTACTTTCCCGCAACCAACATAACTGGGTGCAACTGTGCCAGATATGGGAGCAGTTTACCGGTTGGAAGTGGAATGTCACACAACCGGGAACAGGAAGTCGTCGGTGTTGACGCCGTCCTGGTCGAGCAGGATGATCTTGTCCTTGCCGAGAAGCTCGATCACCACGTTATCGCCAACCTGGAACATGTGGAGGTCATCGACGCCGGTGATGCCTTCATATTGCTCGAGATTGATGCGGTCGACGCCGGTCTCGAAATCGCCGATCACATCCTTTCCCCAGCCCTTCATGAAGTTGAACGTGTCGCCTGCGTCACCGCCCCAGAGCTTATCGTTGCCGCCGAAGCCCGAGATGATATCCTTGCCGCCAAGGCCGTGGAGGACGTTGTTGCCCGCATTGCCGATGACCCGGTTGGAAAGACCGTTGCCGGCGAGATCGAAGTCACCCGTGCCGAGCGCTTGCAGGATTTCGATCGCGACGCTGTCGGTGAGGCTGTAGGAGCGCTTGATCTGCAACGTATCGACGCCCTCGCCGAGAGCTTCAAAGATCTCGACGTCACCCGAGACGATCCGGTAGACATCGTGGCCAAGCCCGCCCTTGACGACGCCATCGACGGTGCCACCATTGTTGACGAAGAGGTCGTCTCCCTCCTCCAGCACGACGTCACCCCCGAGATATCCGAAATTCCTGAGTTCGATCCCCTCGCCGCTGTGGCTGTAAACGGACATGGATTCGCCGATAATCTTGCCGCGGTTGACGATGGTGCCGCCTTCCTCGGAGAGCCTCACGCCGACCACGCCCCGGATAACGCCATCCTCGGCATTCACCAGATCGGCCATGCCCTGATAATACTTGACGCCATCGCTGACCCCGCGAATGCTGCCGTGGTTTTCGATGTGGGAACCCATCGCGTTGATGTTGATACCGGTATCGGCTCTCACACGGCCGGTTTCGGCGACCCGTATCGTGATGTCGTCGTTCTGGGCGAAGATGCCGACATGGTTGTCGAGCGAAACCGTTATCCGGCCCAGGATATCGATGATGCTGCCGGCCGGCCCGCCGGAGCCGCCGCCGGTAAAGATGCCGTGGCCGTAGCCCTCGGCGCCGTCCGCATCGACATCCAGTACACCCTTTTCGCCGAGGATGTAGTGCGCCTTGTCATCGAGGACCCAGGTTTCGGTGCTTAGCTTGTTCAGGACAATCTTGGCCATCGCGCATATCTCCGCTTCAGTTACGGATATTACGTTTCATAGCCATAAAATATGCGGATTATTTCGGAAAAATTGCGACACGATCAAAGAAATCCGCTGCTGCCGTCCAATTTCCGGGACGGCTGCCGCTGAAGCCCCGGAGCGCCCTTCATGCGCTTGGGAAACCCGATGCTTTCCGAATTTCCAGCGGATGGCGTATCAGGAGAGAGCGCTCAGGTCGGCGCGATCCCGCCGGCCCAAATCGGGATAATCCCGGTTCAATAATGGAAGTTGTCTTCGCCGAGCTGGTCGAGTTTCACATCCGGCAGCTCAATTCTGGCGCCGCCATCGCTGAACATCACACCGCCCTTGATCTTGATGACGTGATTCATCACCTGCGAGAAAGTGTCGTATCCGAAGCTATCGACGTCGAGGATGTCTTCCTGCCAAGAGAAATCCATGACCCGATCCTTGCCGGAGTCACTGTAGATCATGAACGTATCCGGCCCCATGCCGCCAAAGCACTTGTCGTTGCCGCGGCCGGCGCTGAAGAGGTCGGCTCCGTCAAAACCCGTCAGGAGATTGTCGCCCTTGTTGCCGTAGATATCGTTGTCTTCGGCATTGCCGCTGCCGATCAGGTCCGCCCCGCCGAGAAGGAAGAGGTTCTCGGTGAAGAGCTGGAGCTTGGTATTCCGGCTGGCAAAAACGCTGTCGATGCCGCCGCCATCCATTTCGACGATGCTGATCTTTCGGCTGAATATATTGTAGGTGTCGTTATCCGCGCCGCCATAGACGGCGCCATCGACGGTACCCCTCTTGCAGGAAAATTGATCGAAACCGTCGCCGAGCATAATGTCGCCCTTGACGAAGCCGTCGTTGAAAACCTGGTCGTTGCCGCCGCCGCATTGGATGGCGATATCAGCGGAAAATATCCCGCCATTGTTGCGGCAGGTGTTGAAATTGCCAATCTCGGAGTTGAAGAAAACCGTGGGGCCGGCGCCGAGGCCCCTTATGTCGCCATAATTGAAAAGATTGTTGCCGTTTCCGGTCAGAGTGATGGTGATGTCGTCGGTGGATTTGACCAAGCCCCTGTTGGTGAAGTCGAACGAGCCACCGGTGGAGAAGAAGGCTTGGTCAACGGCGACGATGTCGCCCTTGTTGACGAGCGAGCCGCCGAGGAGATTGCCGATGATGCCGTTCTGGCCCTTGATATTGCCGTTGATGATGATCTCGACATCCTGGATATAGGCTGCGATCACGGTGCCGGTGTCGGATGTGAGGCGCCCGCTTCCCCTCAAGTTGATCTGCCCGCCTGATGAGCCCGAGGGATCCGACTCGAGCCCCAGATGAAGGACGTCCGCACCATTGTTGGCGGTGACCCGGCCCCGTATGTCGAACGTGCGGTTGTCGGCCACCGTCTCCGCATTGATGGCGAGAACGTCGAGAACGCCCTGGACGCCCTGGTTGATGATCAGGATATCGTCGGCATCGATCACCTGGATCGGCGTAGTGAAATTGCTGTCGATCGTCTGGATCGTTGCCATTCGAATTCCCCCGGCCCCATCATGCGGTGAATTTAAGCCATTATGCCTGGACGGACGCGCAGCCCGTCCATTCGGAAATTTCACGGCGTCATATTATCACATCCGAAAATAGCGGGGAAGCGTCACCAAGTTGTCGAGCCGGGAGCCGAACCATCAACTCTGTTCGGCAAGGTCAAGCAATGCCGCGACATCCTCGGCTTCGAGCTCGACCACCCAGAGATCCGGATCGAAGCGGGCTTCGCGCGCGATGATGTCCGCGACGGCGTCGGGCTCGGCGCGTTCGGCCCGCACCTCGAACAGCCGGTCCTCGCCGCGTTCCTCGAAAAAGCTCTGCGGCGCCGGGCCATAGAGGGTCTCATAGCCGTCGCGAAAGCGTTGGCGCAGGAAGACGGCGCCGGCCTCGGCCGCACCCTTGCGTTCGATGGCAGCGAAACCGCCGGATGAGAACACCCGGCGGATGAGAGCGGAGACGAAGAAATCCGATGTGACGCGCATGGGAAAGGCATTAGGGCGGCAGCTGGCGAAAGTCAAAACACCTGATGCCAGCCCCCTTTGCTTGCTCAGAGGAACAGGAAATCCGCCGCGGAAATATCCGACGCATCCATGTTCTTGAGGATCAGCTTGTCGCCTGCGAAGATCGAGCTGAAGTCGATGACGGCATCATTGCCTTTCTGGCTGATGAAACCCTTGATGTCGGCAAAGCTGTCCGCGTCGAAGCCGTTGAAGTGATAATCGAGTTCGATCCTGTCCGACTTGTCCTGAAAGTCCCTGATCGTATCGGCATCCTCGCCGCCCATGAAGACGAAGATATCCTTGCCTCCGCCCCCGGCGATAATGTCATTGCCAGAATCACCCTCGATGCGGTTGGATGCGTTGTTACCGATGAGTTGGTCATTGAAATAAGAACCTTTGATGTTCTCAATGCTGACGAAGGTGTGGCCCGCAGCGGCGCCACCGCCTTTGCCGGTCGAAAGATTGACTTTAACTGCCGAGTCAATATCGGAATCGAAATTGATCAAATCGGAACCCGCGCCGCCGTCAAATCGGTCGCTGCCTCCGCTCGGTCGAAACACGTCATTTCCTCCAAGTCCGAACAGTTTATTGTCACCCGCGTTGCCAATCAGATAATTGTCACTGGAATTTCCACCGCCGACAAGATCGGCTTTGCCCGCGAGATAAAGTTCTTCGAAATTGCTTTCCAACCAATAGCTGGCCGAAGATTTGACTCCGTCGGTGCCCTCGCCAAAGAATTCGACCAACTCGATCGACGCGTCATCGATTGTGTAGAAGTCACTGCCCGCCCCGCCATAGACCCTGTCGGTGACGGTGCCGCCAACGCTTTTGAACGTGTCATAACCGGCGCCGAGTTCGATGCTGCCATGCACAGTGCCGCCTTCATTGGAGAAGGTATCACTGCCGTCGCCGAGATCGACGGCACCGAAGACGAATCCCCTGTTCGTCACCAATTGGGTACTTTCATCGCCGAGCATGGAATAGGAATTCAAGCAGGACACCGTGCCTTCATTGACAAATTGGCCATAATGCCCGGTCATGTAGACAGCGGCATCGGTCAGGGCACCGGTCGATGAAGTGACCAGCCCGGAATTGACAAAGTTGAACGCATTTCCATTGAGTTCGAGCCCGTTCGTGACGCCGCTGATCGTACCCTGGTTGACGATGTCGGCATCGATGCCACTCGATATCAAGCCGGTGCCGTTCCACGAGGAGATGGTGCCGGCATTGATCACGTGGTTGAGATCGCCAGTTATCGACAGCCCGGCGGTGGAGCCGCTGATGTCGCCTTTGTTGACGAGTTCGAGGCCGCCGCCCTGCGACACGATTCCGTAGGCCTCGCCAAGGATCGAGCCGGTCGCGGCAACGTGGATGGTCGTGAAGCCACCGGACACGGCATCGGTGCCGATGAACATGCCGGAGCCGGCGCCCTCGCCGATCACATGGCCATCGATCTGGAATTTGCGGTTGGTGACGGCGGCGGTGCCGCTGATCGCCGTACCGAGGACACCGAGATAGACCCCCTCCTTGAGCACATAAGTGTCGCCCGCGGTATTTGCGACCCACTGGGCAGAGGAATCCGCATTGAGAATGTTGACGGCCATGTTCAGTCCCTTCGAGTTTGCGTCATGAAATTGGATTGGCACGCTGTGGCGGTGATGTGCGTGGCTGCCATGCAGACACCTCACATCCTCCGACTGCGGAAGGAACGGGGCTTAGCCGTCGTTTATTCGATATATTTCGATGTTTCCCGCAAAAATATTGATATATCCAGACTGTACCCGCATCACGGACGTCGTAGGCCGTAAAATCAACGGCAAGCCTGAGCGCGGCAATGCCCGAAGCCGGAAAAAATCCGGCTCCGGACGATCATGCCGGATGAGGGAGAATCGCGATCTATATCGCGCCGATCGACTTCAGCTTCTTGAGCAGGCGCTCGGAGGGCTCGCCGGTGACCGGCAGCCGGTAGCTCTTTTCGAAGGCGCGGATGGCGGTGCGGGTCGCTTCGCCCGGGATGCCATCGACCTTCACATCGGCATAGGCCATTCCGGACAGGCCCTTCTGGATCTGCATGACGAGCGCGGGCGATGCCGGCTTCTTCTCCGGGATCACCCTTATGCCGGGATCGTCCGCCTGCGAGATCAGGGCGGCGACTTCGTCCAGCGGCTTTTCAACCTTGGTGCTCGCGGTCTTTACCCCGGCATCGTCGGCGGGGGTTGCAACGTGCTTCAGCCGGGCGAGCAGGGCTTTGCTCGCCTCGCCGGTTTCCGCCATGCCTTCGGTCTGCTCGAAGAACAGGATCGCGGCTTCGGTCTTGGGGCCGGTGAGGCCGTCGGCGGGGCCGTCATAGAGGCCGCGGCCGGCGAGCGCCACCTGGATCTCGCGGATCAGCGGCGAAGGCTCGGGCTTTTCGGCGGCCTGCGTCGGCTGTTCGTCGGACTGGCGTTCGATCCTGAAGGTCGTGACGCCGGGCTCTTCGTCTGCCACTTCGGGCATGGCGCGGGTGGTCTTGGCGTCCTCGAACATGCGCGTCGCCAGCAGCGGCGCCGGATGATGGCGCGGCTGATACCACAGCGCGTTGGCCGCGACGAAGGAGAAGATCACGCCGAAGGCGACGAAGCCGCCGATGGAGCGGGGATGCCGGCCGATCGCGGCGCCTGATGCGAGCAGGATGCGCGCGGCGCGCGACGGCGCCGGCCGCTTGCCGCGCTGAGGTCCGCGCTCAGGCGATTTTCGCTTGGGCTCTCGCGCCATCGCGGTTCTCTCCTGAATAGGTTTCGTTCAATCTGGGTGGGAATTCGAATGTCTCGCAGCCGGCGTCGGCTTCGCCATCAAGCGGCAGCGTGACCGTCATGACCGTGCCCTTGTGCTCTTCGCTGGCGATGCGGAGTTCGCCGCCATGCAGGCCGACGAGACCCTTGACGAGCGCCAGGCCGAGGCCGGTGCCTTCGTACTGGCGGGTGTAGTCGTTCTGCACCTGCATGAAGGGCTTGCCGATCAGGGCAAGCTTTTCCTGGGGGATACCGATGCCGGTGTCGCTGACCGATATGACCAGGTTGCCGCGCTCGGCGACCGCATCGATGGTGACGACGCCACCGGTTTCGGTGAACTTGATGGCGTTGTTGGCGAGATTGATCAGCACCTGCTTGACGGCGCGGCGATCGGCCACGACCTCGTCGAGGCCGCGCGCGATGCGGGTGGTGAGAACGACGCCCTTGCGCTTGGCCTCAAGGCCGAGCATCTCATCGACGGAGCGCATGACGGCGCCGATCGCGAAGGGCTCCTTGATCAGTTCGTAGCGGCCGGCCTCGATCTTGGACATATCGAGCATGGTGTTGACCACGGCGAGCAGATGGTGGCCGGACTGGTTGATCAGTTCGACATATTCCTTCTGGCGCTCGTTCTCGAACTTGCCGAAATATTCGCCGAGCAGGATATCGGAGAAGCCGAGAACCGCATTGAGCGGTGTGCGCAACTCGTGGCTGACGGCGGCGAGGAAACGCGTCTTGGCCTCGTTGGCCGAGCGCGCCTCGATCTTCCAGGTTGACACGTCCTCGCGCAGCGCAACCTCGTCGGCGATATCAACGGTCTGGATGGTGAAGGCTTCAAGGCCACCGTCACGCGCGAAGGTGCCACTGAAATGCGCCCGTACCGGACGAAGATCGGCGCCGACGGCAAGCATGAATTCGGCACGCGCAGAACTTGAGCCCTGGCGCAGCGCATCGATCGCGTGGAGATAGTGAAGGCGGCCCGAAACGTGGATCGCATCGAAATAGGACTGCGGCGCCATGTGCCGGGAGAAGCCGAATGTGGCCCGGTCGGCACCGTTGACCGAGGTCAACTGGCCGCTCGCGTCGTGACGGGTGATGAGGCCCGGCAGGCTATCGAGCGGATCGGCGGGATCGGCCTTCGCCCGTAGAGGCATTACGATCGCGCGCGGGCGGAGTTCTTCATGAGCAAGGCAGGTAAGCCAGCTTGCGGCAAAGGCGGCAAAACCGGAGGGCAGGATGGAGGACCAGCTCCAGCCGGCGAGTGCCACGAGGCTGGCTGTGGACACTGCGACGAGGCTTGCAATGACGGCATGCTTCGGCGCGACACCCCGGTTGCCCTGGCGGGTCGCGGAAGCCGAATTTCCCATCATGGGAAAAGCCTTGCCGGCAATGGTACGCAATACTCTCAACACGTCAGCCTTGTCTTGGTTTGACAGCCGAAAAATCGCATCCGGGGCTTAAGGAATGGATAAGGGCGCATGTCCGGAAAGCGGCATTCACAGCTTAAATTCCAAAAAAGAGACATGTCGGGCCAACTTCGGGATTTGTGGTTAACAGGGTGTAATTGCTTGTGATTTCGAGGTTTTTTCGGCACCGTTAATAATTGTGGCGGAGCGTGCTTGCCCAACGCGGTGGAGTCCTCGGGAGCCATTGCCCATATGCTTAACGCGACAGGCCACAATTTGAATCAAATGCATGTCGAATGCTGTTCAAATGCGAGAAATTACAATTTTCGACGAATACGCGGAAAAGTCTCCCGATTCCCGGAAGGGGTTGTTGGCCGGGCGGCGCTAGTGTCGCCGGCAATCAGGACGGCACAGAACCGTTCATCGATGACACGCTACCGGCGGCAAGACCGGACAACGACAGGCGACGACAATGTGGTTTTTGATCAAGGGCGCATTCTGGTTCTCACTGGTGCTGGTGATGCTGCCGATATTCGACCAGGACGCGACCGACAGGCTTTCGCAAGAGAAGGGCGTCGAACTGACCGACGCGCTGGGCGCCGCAGCCGGCGTCATCTCCTATGCGACCGATCTCTGCACCGAGAAGCCGGATGTCTGCGCCAAGAGTGCGGAGACCTTCACCACGCTGGGCACGAGAGCCCGCGAAGGCGCTCGCGTGGCCTATACCTATCTCGATACGCAATTCGCCGATGAGGCCGCCACCAAGAAGGCCGACACGGTGCTGACCGGCACCGTCGCCACCAAGGTCGATGCGAAAAACGAGATTCGCAACATTCCCATTCCCGTGCCGCGCCCGAAGGCCTGACCGGCACGATCCCGAGTTTACCCTGCCTGTAATTATCGTCAGCTCTCTTGACGCGCCGTGAAGCCTGCTTCACGGCGTCTCTTTTTGGCCGTTGTACTTTTCTTTGGCGCCGTGAATCTCTATATGCAGCGGCAAAGGAAGAACCATGGCCGCAATCGCAGACATACTCGCAGACTTCGAATATCTCGAGGAGTGGGACGACCGCTACCGCTACGTGATCGAGCTCGGCAAGGCGCTGCCCGACCTGCCCGATGCCGACAAGACCGCTGAAAACAAGGTGCGCGGCTGCGCCAGCCAGGTATGGCTGGTGACCGAACCCGGCGACGGGCCGGACCCGGCGCTGACGCTCCGCGGCGACAGCGACGCCCATATCGTCCGCGGGCTGGTGGCGATCGTGCTGGCAATCTATTCGGGCAAGCGGGCCTCCGAGATCGCCCGGCTCGATGCGCTCGAGACGTTCAGAGGCATCGGCATGATCGAGCACCTCTCGGCCCAGCGCGCCAATGGCTTGCGCTCGATGGTCAACCGCATCCAGGCCGAAGCGGCGAGCCGGCTGCAGGCGGCGTAGGCAGGCATATTCGCTGGACTGAGGTCCGAGTTACCGGGCCGATTTCTCGCGCAGATCGCCGGTCGATAGGCCTGACAAGGTAACGGGCGGACCGCCCTCGAACCGAACCACAAGATCAAGTTCACCGCCCATCGCCTCGACATAGCTGCGCAAGGTCGAAAGCAGCATGTCGGCACGTTTCTCAAGCTGTGAGATTGATACCTGATCCTTCCCCCAGAGTTCAGCAAGCTGCGCCTGTGTCAAGTCGCGAGCCTTCCGAAGCTGCTGCAAAGTCCGGTATTCCGCGATCAGCTCTTCACCGCGTTTGTCAGCAGCCTTTCGCTGTTCTGGTGTCAGGAGTTTGTCGAAGACATCGCTAGCAAGTACGGCCATGTCACTTTCCTCTTTTCAGAGCGCGGAGATGCGCGTCAAATCTATTGTCCGCCGTTTCGATAAGCTTTTTATAGAACCGTTTCTCCGAAACTCCGGATTTATCGCCGGCTACGAGCAGAACCGCTGATCGAATAGGGTCGAAAGCGAAGGCAACACGCCAGACACCGTCTGCGGCTTCAAAGCGCAGTTCCTTCATATTGGAATGCTTCGAGCCCTTTAGCGTATCCGCGCGAGGCCGGCCCAGACGCGGGCCAAACTCGGCAAGCAAAACCGACATCGCAGCCAATTGGAAGCTGACCTCGGAATCCAAATCCGCAAGTTCGTCGGCAAACGCCTCATCGATCAGCACCGTCCAAGCCATAGGCAAAATATAATCCCGACTCTATATAATGTCAAAGCTATATCACCCGATCCCCGGCCGATACCCCTCCGCGCCCCACGCGTGGCTGCGGCGCGCGGCCTGCGGCGACGGGGGATTATAGTGGCGATGAAGCTGCATCAGCGCCGTCTTGAGCATCAGCTTGGCCGATCTTGCCGGCCATTGGCGCTCGCGCTCGACCACTTCCAGGCCTTTTTCAAAGCAGCAGACATCGAGCACGACGCCAGAGAGATCCGGACCCATGGCATCGACGGCGCGGGCGACGCGGGTGCGGGCGGCCACGACGTTGTCCTTGAGCTCAGTGCCGGCGCCCGGTCCCGGCCGGCCGCTGGCACCCGGCCTTGGCTCGTAGCTCTGGGTCAGCTTGGGTTGAAGGGCTGCGAAGTGGAAATCGCGCGCCAGCCTTTCGCCGGCCAGCATGGCATCCGGCGGGAACCAGGCATTGCCCGCCTTGTCCTTGAGCCGTGACAGGAGAGCGAGCGGCGATTCGGCCGCGTTGACCCTGACATGCGAGCGCTCCCCCTCGATCGTCGCCTCGGCGATCTCGATCACCCTGTGCTGGTCGAGAAAGGCCTCCTCGCGGGCCGCCATGTGACGGCGCAGCCAGTTGCGCGCCTCGCGGGTAGCGAAGATCCGGCCCTCGCGGATAAGCACCAGGCCCGCCCGTGAGGCGCGTTCCACCGTCTCGCGCCGCGCCGGCTGCCCGGCACCGCCCGGCCGCAACAGGAGATGTTCGCCGGCCTGATCCTCCATGAGGCAGCCGTGATTGCCGAGAAAGCGCAGGAGCCGGGCGATCTCGCGGGCCTGCTGCTTGCTTTTGCCACGCTCAGCCATGGGCTCGCTCCCCGGCCGCGAAGACCGTGTCGACCACGCGCTCGACCGCGCCGACAAGGTCGTCGAACGCATGCTCGTCGCGCCGGTCCTCGACGCGGGCACAGGAATGGGCAACCGTGGTGCGATCACGCCCGAAACCCTGGGCGATGTCGGTGAAGGTCAATCTCAGCGCGACATGGCAGACATACATGGCGATCTGCTGGACATGGCTGCCGGCGAAGCGCTCGTCGCGGGCAAACCCGGTGCGCGGGCTGCCGAGCGAGATCATCTCGCTCGCCACCTGGCGCACGGCGTGGCAGACGTTCCGCAATCCCACGGACCGCCGCCGGTTTGGCAGCGAAACCTTGCGGATCAGCCGCGCATCACCGGTGCGCGAAACGAATTGCAGGTCGCGCGGCACGGTGAGACCCCAGGGCGCGGGCGTTATGCGTCGCCTGAGGCGCTCCTTGATGGCATCGGGAATATCGAGATTGAGTCCGGCGAAGGGATCGGCTTCAAACGTGTGTGAAATGAATGGATGCGTCATTGAAATACTCCTCAACTGAAATAGGAATATTTTCATATATGACATAGAAATTTTGAGAGGTGAAGCGGAATTCGGCAATCAGTCGTTGATTTCGCGAAAGCTCCTAATTTTGAAGGATAATTTTCCTACAATCAAGTGAATAAAAAAGCGGCCGCAATGGGCCGCTTCTTGTCGAAATTCGGTGATGTCGGTCAGGCGCGCTTCTTGCGGCCCTGGCCGAGGCCCATTTCCTTGGCGAGGCGCGAACGCGCCTCGGCATAGGCGGGGGCGACCATCGGATAGTCGGATGGGAGATCCCACTTTTCGCGATATTCTTCGGGAGTCATGCCGTAATGGGTCATGAGATGGCGCTTCAGCGACTTGAACTTCATGCCGTCTTCGAGGCAAATCAGGTAGTCGTTGTGAATCGATTTCTTGACCGGCACCGGCGGCTTCGGCTTTTCCACGGCAGGTGCCACGGCTTCCTGGCCCGTTGTGCTGGACAGTGCGGCATGCACGTCCGATATAAGGGCGCCGAGATCGCCTGACGGGACGACGTGGTTGCCGACATAGGCAGCCACGATTTCAGCCGTCAGTTCGACAAGGAGCTCCTTGTTGCCCACGGTAGCGAGTTCGTTCATTTCTTGATTCTCCTGAGTGATCCACTGCCCTGCTGCCGGCATCACTGCCAACAGCGACCAATAGTAGAGCGACATGCCACGCAGGAAACTGGACTTTGCTGCGAACTACCCCTAGCCTCGCAGCAAACTTCCCCGGCATGCCTGAATCCCGATCGACTTGAACCAAATCCACATTCACCAACAGATTTGACGGGAAACTTCATATTTCCCGGAACCAGCGTCCGGATCAGTGGGTATACAGCTCAAATCTGAATCAACATTCAGGCTCTACTTGTTCGGGAGTAGCACTTTTTCACGGATTGTAAACAATTATTTTCGTCGATCAACAAAGAGTTAATTTTGCTTAAGCAGGCATCAGACCAGTGAACACAACCAATACTGAGCCAATTGACCATAATTTGGGCATATTCTCTTGTCCGAGCCGGCTTACCAACTCTATCGGCAATGCGGATATACACATAATGGGCTTATGTAGTCCAGGTTACTCACCGTACCCGCCGCTCACACGTAAGTATAAGCAACTAAAAGAAACTTGACGTTCGTCAGTTCGGATTCCCGCCGTCGTTGCTTGGCAATTTCGCGCCTGCCCGTACCGCCGCCTTGGCGAGCAGATGGGCCGCGACCGGGGCGGTCAGGACGAAGAAGCCTGTTGTCAGGAGGCATTTGATCCAGACATCGATTTCTCCGGACTGCATGGCAACGCCGAGCAACAAAAGTCCGGAGCCGGCGGTGCCGGCCTTCGAGGATGCATGCATGCGGGTGAACAGATCAGGCAGGCGGAACAGACCGAGCGCGGCAACGAGCGCCAGCAACGCCCCCCCGAGCAGCAGTACAGCGATGACGATTTCGAAGAACGAAGCCATCATGTCTCATCCTCCCGGCCGGCCTTGACGTAGATGTAGCGCGCGAAGGCCGCGGTCGTCAGGAAGCCGACAAGGCCGAGCGCCAGCGCGATATCGATATAGAGCTCGAAGCTGGTCTTGACCGCGATCACCGCGATAAAGCCGATGGCGATGGCGACGAGCTGGTCGAGCGCCAGCACGCGGTCGGCAAGCGTCGGCCCGATGATCACCCGGATCGCCGTCAGGATCAGTGCCAGCATGAGGATCGCGAGCGCGATGTGGATTGCGGTGGTGAGGATCATGCGAAGGCCTCCCGGATCAGCCGCTCGAAGCCTTGGGCGATCTCCCGGCGCGCGGCGTCGGGGTCGGGGCAATCGATGGCGTGGACGATGAGCGCGGCCCGGTCGTCCGTCACGTCGACCGTCAAGGTGCCAGGGGTGAGCGTGATGAGATTGGCGAGCAGCGTGATCTGGAAATCGCTGGTCAGCGTCAGTGGGAAGCGGAAGGCGCATGGCGTGAACCGCATGCGTGGCGAGAGCACCAGCCTTGCCACACGGAAGACCGAGAGCGCGAACTCCCTGAGGAAAACAAGGAAAAGCTTCAATATCCGGAACGCGCGCATCATGGCCGGGGCTCCGTGAAGACGCTGCGGATATAGGTCTCGGGGTCATGGAGGCCGTGAGCCGCGGATTTGGCGAGCACCGCCAGCGGTTCGGGCCAGAGGCCGGCGGCGACACTGGCTGTCGTCAGCACCGCGAGCGCGGCGACCGACATGACGGGCAGGCGTGCCGGCTTGATCTCCACGGATGCGGCGCGCCAGAAGGCGAACAGGAAAATGCGGCCGCCGGCGAATGTGATCAGGAAGCCGGAAAGCAGGATGGCGGCGGCGAGCCACCAATGCGATTTGTCGAGTGCTGCGGAGACCAACATGGCCTTGGGCCAGAAGCCGGAGAACGGCGGCAGGCCGGCCACCGACAGAATGAGGCAGAGGCCGACGGCCGAGAGCAGCGGCGATGATTTCCACAGCCCGCCCGCGCCTTTGAGATCGAAGCCTCCTGATCGGATCGCCATCAGGCCGGCGAGGAAATAGAGCGCCGTCATCACCACCATGGAATGCAGCATGTAGAAGACCGAAGCGGCCAGCGCCTGGATGCCGCCGATGGCGAGGCCCGACAACATGACGCCGATGCCCGCGATCACCCAATAGCCGAGCGCGCGGCGCAGGTCACTCTGGGCGATCGCGCCCACGGAACCGGCCAGCATGGTGAGGATCGCGACGACGCCGACCAGCGGCGCCAGTGTTTCGAGCGCACCGGGCATCAGCATGACCAGTACGCGGAACATGGCATAGACGCCAACTTTGGTGAGCAGGCCGGCAAACAGCGCTGACACCGTGATGCGCGGCGTGTGGTAGGAGGCGGGCAGCCAGAAATTCACCGGGAAGGCCGCGGCCTTCATGCCGAAGGCGGCGAGGAAGAGCAGGGCAAGCGTCATCAGCGGCAGTGCGGACGACTGGCGGGCGACTTTCGAGGCGATATCAGCCATGTTGAGCGTGCCAAAGATCGCATAGAGATAGCCGACCGCGATCAGGAACAGGGTCGTCGCGACGAGGTTGAGCAGTCCGTATTTCATCGCGCCGTCGATCTGCTCGCGCTCGCCGCCGAGCACGATGAGGCCGAAGCTCGAGATCAGCAGGACTTCGAACCAGACATAGAGGTTGAAGACATCGCCGGTGAGAAAGGCGCCCGAAACGCCCGCCATCAGGAACAGCAGGAACGGATAGAAGCCGTAGCGCCTGCGGTTGGTGTCGATGTCGGAGAGCGCAAAAACGGCGCCCGCCAAGGCGACCAAAGCGGCGGTGAGTGCGAGAAGCGCACCGAGCACGTCAACAGTGAATGCGATGCCGAACGGCGGCAGCCAGCGGCCCATGACCATGGTCATCGGGCCATCCGTCGAAACGCGATAGAGCAATGCGGCATCGATGATCGCGAGCAGCGCCAGCGTGGCGATCACCAGCGGCGCGTGGAGATGGATGCGCCTGCGGATGGCGGCGAGTGCGGCGCCCATGGTGATGCAGAGCACGACGGGCAGGATGACCAGCCAGGTTTCGGGGGCTGGGTCGGCGACGAAGACGCGCGCGAGGTCGATGGGGGTGCTAGCCATTGGCGAGCACCCTGGTTGTGAATTCACCCCCCTCTGTCCTGCCGGACATCTCCCCCATAAGGGGGGAGATTGGATGTGGCGCCCTCGCCGCCTCACGTCGAAGCCATGCCTGGGTAGAGGCGAGTTCCGCGAGTCGCCGATCTCCCCCCTTGAGGGGGAGATGTCGCGAAGCGACAGAGGGGGGTGAGCCACGCACGATGCCCATCAATACCCCTCCGGAGGCGGCAATTCGTCCGCAGGCTCAGCGAATCTCATGCCCGTCGTATCGTCGGTCTTCAGCGTCTGCCAGGCGCGGTAGCCGAGCACCATGAGGAAGGCGAAGAAGGAGAACGAGATGACGATCGCCGTCAGGATCAGGGCCTGCGGCAGGGGGTTGGCGGCTGTCGCGGGCAGGATGTCGCCCGATATGACCGGCGGGACCTCGCGCGTCACCCGGCCGGCCACGAACAGCAGCAGGTTGACCGCATTGCCGAGCAGCGCCACGCCGATGAGGATGCGGATGATGTGACGCGACAGCATGAGATAGATGCTCGCTGCGAAGAACAGGCCGTCGAGCAGGATGAGCGGGGTCTCGATCATTCGTCCTCCTTCTCCTCGAGCGTCAGCAGGATCGACGAAAAGGCGCCGACGACGACGAGATAGACGCCGATATCGAAGCTCATGACGGTCGAAACCGGTATGCCGATGTCGAACCACAGGCCGGTCATGTAGGGCACGCCGTAAATCGCCGAGACCATGCCGGAGAGCGCGGAAAGAATGAGCCCAGCCGCCGCGATCGTGAGCGGATGCAGGCGAAGCAAGCGGCGCGCGGCCTCCACGCCGAAGGCCAGCGCGTAAAGCGCGACGCCCGAGGCCGCAAGCAGGCCGCCGATGAAGCCGCCGCCGGGGGAATTGTGGCCTCGCAGCGTGACGAAGACCGAAAAGACGATCATCAGCAGGGTGATGACGGGCGCAAGCGTGCGCAGGATCAGGGAGTTCATATGCGCTCCCTTTCCTCGAGGTCGGGATCGTTGAAGGTCTTCGTCACCGGCGCGGCCCTCAGCCGGATCAGCGCCAGGATGGCGAGGCAGGTGATCGTCACGACGGCGATTTCGCCTAATGTATCCGTGCCGCGGAAATCGACGATGATGACATTCACGACATTGGCGCCGTGGGCGACGACCTTCGAATACTGGCTGAAGAACTCGGTGAGCTCGGTGTTGAACGGGATTTCGACCGCACGCAGCAGGAAGAGCGCGAAGCCCACGCCGCAGGCGATAGCAATGGTGCCATCAAACAGGACGTGGCTGGGCGGCCTCCGGTCGGTGACATCGAGCCTGAGCCGCGTCATGATCAGCGCCAGAATGACCACCGACAGCGTCTCGACCATGAACTGGGTGAAGGAGAGGTCCGGCGCGCCGAACAGCAGGTAGAGCACGGCAATGGCAAAACCCTGGATGCCGAGCGCCACGATGGCGGTGATCCGGCTGCGGGCGATGAGCACTGCGACGAGGCCGATCACCGCGATCAGCATGAACGCCGCTTCGTGGATCTGCAGCGCCGGCCAGCTTGGCCAGGCGGGCAATTCGCCAAACGCGAAAAGCGGCCAGAGCAGGCTGAGCGCTATGACGATGAAGACGACTGTGAGATAGATTTCCAGCCGGCCGGGCTGGAGGAAGCGCGTGAGATGCCAGGCGCCGCGCACGGTGCCGGAGACGATCTGGTCGAAGCCGCGATCCGGACCCCAGCCGATGATCTCGAGCAGGCGGGCGGCGGCAGTGCGGACACGATCGAGGAACAGGAGGATGACCGCGCCGAGCACGATGGTGAGGATCGAGAGCAGGAACGGCAGGCTGATGTGGGGGATCGCGGTGATCTCCACATGCGTGGGGGCGCCAAGCACGGCGGTGGCCATGGGGGAGGAAATGAATTGGTGAAGCTCCGTGGGTACGAGCGCCACGACGAGGCCCATGATCGCAAGTAGGACCGGGCCGGCCATCAGCAGGACGGGGCCGTCATGGGCGTGTTTCGGCGTCTCCACCGCTGCACCCATAAAGACCTTCAGCGCGATGGCGAAGCCGATGGCGAACATCATGGCATTGCCTGTGATCGCGGCAATCATCGCGAGGTTGCCCGTCGCGAGCGCCGCATAAATCTCCTCCTTGGCCATGAAGCCGGCGAAGAAGGGAATGCCGCCCATCGAGCAGGCGGCGATGAGGGCTGCGGCAAAGGTGATCGGCATGGCGCGGCCAAGGCCGCCGAGCTTGGTGATGTCGCGGCTGCCCGCTTCGTGATCGATGACGCCTGCGATCATGAACAGCGCGCCCTTGAACAAGGCGTGCGCGAAGAGATAGAGCACCGCCGCCTCGATGGCCTTTTCGTGGCCGATGCCGGTGAGCATCACAAGCAGGCCGAGCGAGGCGACGGTCGTGTAGGCGAGCATCAGCTTGAGGTCGGTCTGCCGGAGCGCGAGAAAGCCGCCGACCAGCAGGGTCACGCCGCCGAACAGGGGCAGTGCGGTCTGCCAGAGGTCCATCTCGCCGAAGACCGGGTAGAGCCGCATCAGGAGATAGACGCCGGCCTTCACCATGGTCGCGGAGTGCAGGAAGGCCGACACAGGCGTCGGCGCTTCCATGGCATTGGGCAGCCAGAAGTGGAATGGGAACTGCGCCGACTTGGTAAAGGCGCCGAGCAGCACCAGAACCAGTGCTGCCTCGACCAGATAGTGCTCGCGGATCGCGGCGCCGCCGGCGATCAGGCCGCTGACACTGTTCGCGCCGGTCATCTGGCCAAGCATCAGCAGGCCCGCCAGCAGGCAGAGCCCGCCGCCGCCGGTGACCAGCAGCGCCTGATAGGCGCCGCGCCGGGCCGCTTCGCGCTCGTGGTCGAAGCCGATCAGCAGGAAGGAGGTGATCGAGGTCAGCTCCCAATAGATGAACAGCATCAGCAGGTTGTCGGAGACGACCACGCCCAGCATGGAAAACGAGAACATCAGGATAAACGCGACGAACCGCCCCTGTCCCGGATGGCCTTTGAGATAGGCGCCGGAGTAAAGCACGATGAGCGTGCCGATGCCGGAGATCAGCATCGCGAATGTCAGCGACAGGCCGTCGAGTTTCCAGATGAAATCGGCGCCGAATGTGGGAGCCCAGGCGAAACCGCCGGTGATGGCGTTGCCGGTCGCGACGGTGTCGAGATGGCCGGCGAAGACGAGGAAAGGGACGAAGAGGAAGAGCGCAAGAATCCAGGCGGCGTTATGGCCCATCGCGCGCACGAGCAGCGGCGAGAGTGCGGCGCCGAGCAGCGGCGCGAACAACATGGCTGTCGTCCAGAATTGCAATGAAGCCGTCCCCAGGCAAATAAACGTCAGGAGACTATTACGGATTGAAAATCGGCTACGCTACCCCTGGGTGAGCAAAAACCCGCCCCGTCAACAGCAGGGCAAATCGCATTTGGAACGCGGAGACCACTACTCGCTCCCTCTTCTCCCCTCGGTGAGAAGTGCCGAGCGCATGCGAGGCGATGAGGGGGTCACACCGGAAACCACACCACGCAGGTCAGCACGGCGGCGTAATGCACGCCGGCGGCGGTGACCACGAAGCCGTGCCAGATGGCGTTCTGGAAGCGGAGCTTTTCCCATACGTGGAAGATGACCCCTACGGTGTAGATGATGCCGCCGGTCAGGATGAGGACGAGGGTCGCCAGCGAGAGCACATCATAGAGGTGCGAGAATATCACGACGCCGCTCCAGCCCATGGCGAGGTAGAGCAGGATGGTCAATTTGTCGAAGCGGCCCGGCCAGATGCATTTGAGCGCGATGCCGAAGGCTGCGACGCACCAGAGGCCGATGAGGTTGGCGATGACGAGCGGATCGGGCCATGCGGCGACGAGGAAGGGCGTGTAGGTCGCGGCGATCAGGATGAAGATCGCCGAGTGATCGAGGCGGCGCAGGAACCATTTTACCGGCGAGTGCGGCCAGATGTTGTAGGCGAAGGAAATACCGAGCGAGGCGACCAGCCCGATTCCGTAGATCCACGAGGCGACCAGCGCGCCCGACGTGCCCCAGACCGTGGTGTAGAAGATCAGGGCCGTTACGGCAATGAGCGCCGCGACCACGCCGACACCGTGAACGATGCCGTCAGCGATAATTTCACTGACATCGTAGCGGCGGAACATGGTCTCGAATGACGTCATCGTATCGTCCTTCATACCCGATCATGACAACATGGGATCATGATCCAATCAAGACAATAGGACGAATAGTCTCTCAAAGCGGTTACCAATGTGACAGGCCTCGGCGATCAGCGATCGACCAGAACCGAGCATTTGGCGTGCCTGACCACCCGGTCGGCGGTGGCGCCGATCAGGTAATTGTAGAAATCCGGCCGGTGCGAACCGATGATGATGAGGTCGGCATGCTCTTCCTCCGCGACATTGAGGATTTCACGGGCAGGCGGGCCGATCACGACCTTGATCCTGGCATGACCGCCGTGCTTCGCATTCAATTCCATGAGCTTGGCTTCGGCGTCCTTGACCGACTGGTTGATGAAGTCGACGGGCATTTCCACGGCGACGTAGGAGGGCACGCTCTCGGCAACGTTCATCAGCACGATTTCGCCGCCGCCATCCAGAAGTGTCCTGGCCTTGGCGAGGATCTTCTCGCCTTTTTCGAGCTGGCCCATTTCAACGGGAACAATGATCTTCTTGTACATTGCGGCTCTCCTTTGCATCTTCATATGATGTAGGCATGGAGGTCTCATGCCGCCAGTGCCTCACATCGTTGCGCTGGTTCGAGCGCGGATGTCAGCCGTGAAAATCCACGCCCAGCGCCCGGATCTTCTCGATGTCCTCGCGATACTTCTGCTCATAGGCCGAAATGAGCGCCGGGTCGCCGATTTCGAGCCGGGGATTGGGCTCGTCGAACTCGAAGGTGCGGATAACGGCGCTCAGCCGCTTGAGCTCGGGCCGCGACAGATGGTCCTCGAGCTGATTGATGACATTGAGGCCCTTGATCGTCAGCGACGGCAGGATTTCGCGCTTGAGTTCCCTGTCGGGCACGGTGAAATCGGTGCCGGGGGCGAGAAGCCGGAAGACCCGCGCCGGGTCCTCGGAGAACCAGTCATAGGTCCAGACGGTGAGATTCTTGGGGCCGCAGACATTAGTGATATCACCGACGATGTCGGCCCACCCCCTGCCCTCCGGCGGGAATTTCTCCAGGTATTTCTCGAAGGGCGGCGCCTTGCCTTTCGAGGCCATCTGCAGCCAGGACGAAGTGAGGTAATCCGGATAGCGGCGGATGCAGAGGAAGTAGTGCGCGTCGCGGGCGCCGAACAGGCTTTTCAGGATCTTCACCCGCATGCCGGCCCAGGGGTAGAGCGCGCCGCGCCAGTAGTTGGCGGAGATCAGGCCGAGCAGGTTTTCGTCCGAGAGGAGAAAGGTCTCGCCCGTTTTGTTCTTGCCGATGATGCGTTCCAGACGGCGCCTGAGAATAGGCCGGGTGAGGAAGCGCCAGACCGGATCGAAATAGCTCAGCCTGTCGAACAGGTTGGTGAAGCGCTTGCGCACGACCCATATGCCGGCCACGCCATAGCCCTTGCCCGAAAGCTCCGCCCGGTTGTTGGCGAGTTGGCTCTGGATAAAGGTCGTGGCGGTCTTGTGAACGCCCAGATGGACGAGAATCTTCATGCGGCAGGATATTCCGGGTGGCTTATGGTTCGGCGATCTATAGCTGGTGGTCGTGGGATAGGAAAGGCTCTCGGCCACGAGGGTTGGGAAAGTAGAAAACCGAGCGCCATATTGCTTTTGAGCGCGTCCATGGATAAAC
The DNA here is from genome assembly GCF_964254105.1 of Rhizobium sp. LjRoot254. NCBI lineage: Bacteria > Pseudomonadati > Pseudomonadota > Alphaproteobacteria > Hyphomicrobiales > Rhizobiaceae > Rhizobium > Rhizobium sp. LjRoot254. Next base: position 3,039,851 of record NZ_CAXUSM020000001.1, read on the forward strand.
GCTTCAGCCCAAGACAATCAGCGATATCGGTAGCGGAGACCTGCTTTTCCTTAATGGCGAAAATCACGTTCATCATACTGGCACATGAGAATGCCGACCACGTCGCCGACCTGGCAAGCCTGCTCACCGAATGGGATCCGCATGCGAATGCGGTGATCCATTACGACCTCAATTCGCCCGCCAAGCAGTTCGAGCGCCTCAAGGAGCGGACGGCAAGCTCGTCGCGCATCCATCTGGTCAAGGAACGGATCAAGTGCGGCTGGGGCAATTTCAGCCTGGTCGATTCGGTTATCCGCGCGCTCAAGGTGGTTCGCCGCGAGAAGATCGATTGCGACCGGGTGATGCTGATATCGGGCGCCTGCATGCCGATCCGGCCGCTTGCGGAGTTCTCGCAGTTCCTCGATTCGCATCCGCAGACGGAATTCATCGAGGCCTACGATTCGAACTGGATGATCGGCGGGTTGCGCAAGGAACGCTATCAATACTGGCATTTCTTCAACCACCAGACCCATCAAAAGCTGTTCAACTGGCATTTCCAGCTGCAGCGCATATTCTGGCCGAAGCGCCGTTTTCCCCGCGCACTCGAGCCGCGCTTCGGGTCGCAATGGTGGTGCCTGAGCTGGAAGCTGTGCGAGAAGATACTGGATTATATCCAGAAGCATCCGATGGTGTATTTTTTCTTCTCGACGACCTGGATTCCGGATGAGATGTTCTTCCAGACCATGGCGTTCAAGTTCACCCATAACGACAATCTGGCGCGGCGGAACCTGACTTTCTTCCACTTCAACGACTGGGGCAAGCCGATCGTCCTGATGGACGACCATATGGGCCTGATCAGGGACCTGCCTTTCTTCTTCGCCCGCAAGGTGAGTTCGTCGGCGAAAAAGCTTCGGGCGCACCTGATCGAGACCGCGAAGCGGCCGGCGCCGGAGAAGCCGCTGAAGATCGATTTCTCGACGCGGTTCAAATTCCCCTACAAGGAGATGATCGCGGCACTTCCCAAAGCCTCGCCGCTGACGCCGGCGCTGTTCCAGCATCGTAATCTGGGGCTGTGGTCGGACGTGCTGGAGAATTGCCCGCAGAGCTTCACCGTGCTCTACGGCCCGCCGCAACTGACGCGCCGGGCCGCCGATGCACTGCGTAACGTGCCCGGGCTGACGGTGCTCGGACGCGTGCTGCATCCGGACCGGCTGGATTTTGGCCCCGGCGTGACGAGCTTCCGCGGGCTGCACAGCGACGACAACCTGATCCGCGACTTCGATCTGCCGGCCTATTTCGGCCGCATCCTGTCGCGGGTCGACGATATGGCGGTGATCGAACTCGCGCCCGGCGACAGCCCACAGGGCGAGATGGCGCTGATGCTGAGCCGCAACGCGGTGGTGCTGCCTGTCATGCCCGAACACGACAACGACGTGATGCGCCAGCTCTACTGGACGCTCTGCGTCGGCGGCGGGTTGAAGGCTGCGAGGACCGCGTCGCCCATCGACAGCTTCCGCTCGATGCAGAGGGCGATGGACGCAAAGATCCCCGCCGACTACCGGCTCCGCACCGAGACATATCTCAAGACCGCCAACATGACCGCCGAGACCTCGGTCAACGACTGGCAGGCGGCGCTCAAGTTCCGGCATGGCGAGGCCGTGACGCCGGTGACGGAAAACCTCGACAAGATGGAGCAGGCTATCAACGCGGCCGATATCGATGAACTGATTGGCGACCTTCCGGACGACTGGAAGACGTCGGTCTCGATGCTCAGCGCATTGCATGCCCACTGGCGGCTCCTGAAGCTGAACTTCCCGGTGGCGCTCCCGGAACTCTTCACCTTGGGGCTGGAACTGCAGTCGAATGCGCGCCACATCGGAAACGCCGATCTGACCGAGGAGTCGAGAGGTGCGGGCAATTGAACCAGGTTTACTCCATGGTCGTGAACCAGGTGTCGCATCATTTCAGGATGCGACGCTTCGGCAAGCAGCTCAAGCTGAAGGTCGACAACACCAAGGCCATCAAGAAGAGCGACGTGCTGCTCTTCATGTGCCTGCGCAACGAACTGTTCCGGCTGCCCTATTTCGTCGATTACTACCGCAAGCTCGGCGTCAACCACTTCCTCATCGTCGACAACAATTCCAATGACGGTTTCATGGATTGGGCGCGGCAGCAGCCCGATATTTCCGTGTGGCACACCAAGGCGGGCTACAAGGCGGCGAATTTCGGCATGGAATGGTGCAATTTCCTGCTGAGGAAATACGGCACCGGCCATCTCTGCGTCACCGTCGATCCCGACGAGTTCCTCGTCTATCCCTGCATGGAGACACGCAACCTCAGGGAACTCGGGGAATATATGAAGATGGAAAAGCGCGAGGCCTTCCATGTCGTGATGCTGGATGCCTATAGCGACAAGCCGCTTGCCGAGACCATCTACCGCGAGGGCGACAATCCGTTCGACGTGGCGCCCTTCTTCGACAAGGACGGCTATATACAGGTCTCGACGCATGCCATGCCGACATTCACCCGTGGCGGTCCGCGCATGCGGGTGCACAACCGCCACGATCCGCTGAAATCACCGGCGCTCAACAAGATCCCCGTCGTCTGGTGGCAGTGGAATTTCCGCTATGTGAGTTCCATGCACGACATCAAGCCGATGAGGTTGATGCGGGTGCAGGACCGGTTCAACCCGACGCCGACCGGCGCGCTGTTCCATTTCAAGTTCTTCGCCAGCCTGAAGGACAAGGCGGCCGAGGAGATGCAGCGCAAGGAACATTATTACGGCGGCACCGAATATGAGCGCTACGCCAAGGAGAATCGCGAGAATCTCTACGAAGAAGGCGTCAGCATCCGCTATGAATCGACCGAGCAACTGATCCGGCTCGGCCTGATGTGCCGCGCCAACTGGCTCTAGAACGGAACGGTACGATGTTCTGGAAGACCAAGCGCGCGAAGACCGGCACCAGGCTGACGCTACATATCGGCATTCACCGCACGGGAACGACCGGATTGCAGCGCGGCCTGGCAGGCAATCGCGACCGGCTTTCAAAACTCGGCAAGTGCTATCCGTTCAAGGGCACCAATCATCAGGATATCGCGTGGGGCCTTCATCGCGGCAAAATGACGGGCAAGGATCTGGTCAAGAAGCTGGAGCCCTTTTCGGATGCGGGGCACATCATCCTATCGGGCGAGGATTTCTGCATCCACCAGAATCTCGATTGGCTTACTCCGTTGAAGGACATCTACGACATCGATGCGATCGTCTATCTCCGGCGGCAGGACCACTGGCTGATGAGCTGGTATAACCAGCACATCAAGTGGCCGTTCTCGCGCAAGCATTCCGTGATGACGCCAAGGGAGTTTCTCGGTTGCCTCGACGAGTTCTATTGGCTCGATTTCGAGCGCATGCTGGGCCTCTGGGAAAAGGCGCTCGGCCGCGAGAAGGTGACGGTGCGGATCATCGAGAAAGGTCAGGTCGAGGACGCGATCGGCGACTTCCTGGCCGAGGTCGGGATCGACGCCAAGGCTCTGACATTCGATGCCTCGGCGCAGAACGACAGCCTGCCCACCGAGACGCTGGAATATGTGCGCCGCGCCGGAATGTACGACATTCCCAATCCGGAGCGCGTGGCGATCATCGGCTTCCTGCAGGAGGTCGCAAAATCGGCGGATTGCAAAGCCAGGACGCTCTATACGGCAGCCGAACGGCAAGGCGTGCTCGATCGCTTCGAGGCACCCAACCGGGCGGCAGCGCGGCAATGGTTCGGCCGCGACGCGCTCTTTCTCGAAGGGCCTCCCGACGACAGAGACCTCTATGTCGAGGGCTCGCTGGCGGCCAGGGGCAGTTTCGACGACCTGATGCGGATCGCGATTAATGCCTTGTCTGGAGAACACAAGTGAGGAATAAGCTGCGCCACTGACAGGGCGCGTTGCTTGGATTGAGGAAGACGATATGACATTGCCGGGTTTCATTGGCATCGGAACGCACAAGGCGGGCACGACATGGCTGCATCAAATGCTCGCCCAGAATCCGTCCATCTGGCTGCCGCCGATCAAGGAAATACACTTCTTCGATAAACTGGACGCATCGCCGGAGCAGAAACACCAGCGCAACAAGCATTTCGAGCAGGCCGCGGAGCGCCTCGAGCGTTCCAAGCGGCAAAGGGGATCTGCGGGCGACAATATGGAGAAGGCTGCCTTTCTCCGGAGTCTTATCGGCGATCACATGTTGTCAGACGACTGGTACAGATCGATCTTCGCCTATCCCGATGCTGCCGGCAAGGTGGCCGGCGAGATCACGCCCGCCTATCTCGACCATGCCACGGATGCCCTGCCGAAGATCAACGAGATGCTGCCGGCAACCAAGTTCGTGTTGATCGTCCGGGAGCCTCTGTCGCGCAGCCTGTCTCAGGTCAGAATGGCCATCGGGCGGATGGGGAAGACACCGGAAACCAAGCGGGACTGGGAGTTCTTCATCAACAGGCTCAAGGGCAATATCCGGGGCACTTACATGACCGCGATTCCGATCTGGCGGTCATATTTCGGCCCCGACCGGCTGCTGATCCTGCCGTTCGGCAGAGTCAAGCACGATCCAGCGGGGCTGTTGCGCGACGTCGACGACTTCATCGGCGCCGAGCGCTTCGCCTACGACGCCATGACGGAGCAGGTTCACAAGACCAAGGATGTCGAGATACCGCAATGGGTGAAGGACGAAGTGGAGAAGATGGTCAAGCCACAGAAAGACTATCTCATCGAGGCGTTCGGCCAGGGATTCTACGATGCGACGCGTTAGGCACCTGATGCTTGAAAACATGCAGACATACGGGCAGATCGATGAAAACGGATAGATTCGGATTGCTTCATATCGGCAAGACCGGTGGCACAGCCGTCAATGCCGTTCTCCGGGCCGCCAAAGAGCGCAAGATCGTCAGGCGGATCGGCCTCTATGGCCATCAGACGGGCCTGCAGGATATCGTCGATCTGGACAAGACCCGCAATGTGGTATTCTTCATCCGCGAGCCGGTGTCGCGCTATATCTCGGCCTTCAACAGCAGGCTCCGCAGGGGATATCCGCGGCATGGCAATGTCTGGACGGATCGAGAAGAGATCGCCTTCGAACATTTCAAGACGCCGAACCAGCTCGCCGAAGCCCTGAGCGCCGGGGATGCCGAACTTCGCCGGCACGCGGAGGATGCCATGACTGCCATCAAGCACCTCAGGCGCGACTACCGGCATTATCTCGGATCCGTCGAACTGCTCGAACAGGAGCGGGACAGGATTTATTTCATCGGCGCGACGGAGAGCTTTGAAAGCGATTTCGGCCTGCTGCGCCAATTGCTCGGCGTGCCCGATGACCTGGAACTACCGACCGACGACTATGGTGCGCACAGGACGCCGGATGGTTTCGAGAAGACGGTTTCCGAGCTTGGGCGCAGAAACATCGAGAATTATTGCGCCGACGACTACAACATCTACAGATGGTGCGCCAAGCGCCGCGAGGAACTGCTCCCGCTGCGCCAAGCCGAAGCGGCCGAAAAGGCATCCGCGAAATGATTTTCCTCTATCCCGCCCGGCTCGTCATCCTGAGCCAGCCGAAGACCGGCACGACGGCACTCGATCACGCGCTCTCGCCCCGGGCATCGATCGCGGTCAACAATCCGCCTTCGCTGAAGCACATGCCCTACCACAAGTTCATGGCCTACGTGGCGCCGTGGCTGCAGGCCCAGACCGGTCTCGAACGCTCGGAATACGAGGTCGTGTCGGTTATGCGCGAACCGATCGACTGGCTTGGAAGCTGGTATCGCTACCGGACGCGTGAAAAGCTCAAGGAAGCAAGCAACAAGAAGCGGCGTGGAAACTACACCGGTAACGTCACCTTCGACGCGTTCGTACAGGAGGTACTGAAGCCGAAAGGCGAGCGCGCAACCTATGCCGGCCTCGGTAGCCCGTATGGCGTGGCGCTCAAGACCGATGGCGGCATCGGTTGCGACCACATTTTTCCCTACGAGGATCTCTCGGGTCTGTACGAGATGATCGAGGAACGCAGCAAGCGGCCTGTCGATCTGAAGCTGATGAATGTCTCGCCTGAAGGTGACATGACACTAACGGACGAAACGCGCGAGCGGCTGAAGACGGCGTGGCAATTCGCCTTCGACCTGCATGGAAGCTTGACGCGAGACGGCAAGATCGAACCGCGTTTCCGAGCCGCGGGCGATGCGGATACCGGCGAAGATTCCGTGGTTACCGACTGACCATTACGGCCGGTTGCCGATGAAGGTGACGGCCGGATATTTCGCGGCGATCGCGGCGAGGTCGGCTTTGTACCGCGCCTTGAGGCTCGCCTTCGCCTCCGCGTCCATGGGATCGAAGGCCGGGTACTGGTCGCCCTTCGGCAGATTGCGCGCAATCGGATTGATCAGCTTCCTTACCTCGTTATGCTTGAGCGCGCCGCTGAGCACTTCGATCGCCCTGATGGCGACTTCGGAAAAGGATTCCCGCACCGGGCCGACCGGATTTTCGAAGATATCCGGATCGAAGCCGAGCATGGACTGGAAGACCTGTTTTTCAAGGTTGCGGAAATCGGCGAAATCCCAGAGCGTGAGCTTGGCCCCGGGCACCGCCGCGTGGATATCGTCGATCACCGACAGCCAGCTGAAATTGGACGCCTCGAAGATCGCCCGGTACTCGGCGAAGGGCAGGTATTTCTGATGCCGGATATACTCGCTGTACATGGAGACCGCGAACCCCGCATATTCCCTGAGCGACAGGAAGATTTCCGGCGTGGCCGTGTGGAACAGCTCGGCCGTACGGGCAAGGCGCTCCCGCGCCCTGATATAGTATTTGTGCTCACGCGGAAGATCGCCGGGTACGCCCATGATGTTCTCCTCGGAGACGAGGATCGTCATGCCCCTGGCCGTGCCGCGCAGCGTCTGCACGAATTCGTTCTCGCGCGTCACGCCCTCGTTGAGGAGTATCGTGAAATTCTTGCGGAAGACATCGAGCGGATCGTAATGGATGCCGCGCCGGGCCAGGAGGTCGACATTCAGTGCGAGCTTCTTCTGCATGTAGGAGGTGGCGGTCTTGTGGGCACCGATATGCAAAAGAATTCGCGGCATTGAACGACCTGTCATAAGCCCGATGGGCAGAAAATCCGGCACTCCGATTAATACGCGGGCGGCGCAATGGCAAGCCGGGCGAGTCGGCAGACCTCAATAACCGGTGAACCACCGCTTCAGCCGCACCAATAGCGGCGACTTCTTCTTGCGCGCCGGCCGGTTTCCTCGCGCCTGCATATCCCCGAAACTCGCATAGAGCGGGTCACCAATAGGTACCGGTGCGGGTATCGCACCGCTCGACAAAGCCGGCAGGCCACCGGGAAGGGCAAGCTCAGGCCACCACGTGAAAACGGGTTTGCCGGACGGCGCCTGAACAGTGCGAGGCTTGCCCACCACCGCATCCGACCGATCCGGCAGCAGCAGGAAGCCGATCTCACCCTCGCCTGCCGATGGCGCCAGCGCGCGCAACAGGCGCAGCCCGTCGGGCAGAGCGGCAGCAAAGGCTGCGGCATCGCCGGAGATACCCGGCGTTGCGACCACGAGACGCGTTCCGGCCGCGGACATTGCCGGAATGAAGCGCAGGCCGGCCTTGAAGGATCCCACCTTGATCAGCTCATAGCCCCCGGAGAGCGGCAGGAGTTGGCGCAGCAGGTCGAGATCGGCGCCATTGCGGTAGAGCACGCTCCAGCGTCCCTGCCCCGAAGCGAGATCGGCCAGCGGCAACGGCTGGCCGCCGGTCCGGTCGAACTGCCTCATGACGCGCTTCAGGAGCCTGAAATTGCGGCCCGGACGGAAATAGCCCTTCTCCTGGCGACGCGGATGCCAGAGATGCACGAGATGGATGCCGCGCGGCAGCAGATCGAGGCCATAAAGTGCAAAGAACGGCCGGAAACCCCAGTAATGCCTGACGCCGTTGTCCTTGTAATCGTTGAAATAATCGCGGGGGCGCGGCGCTTTCGGCGCGATCGTGGCGAGCCGGTGCAGCAGGTCGTAATCCTCCGCGCCATGGCCTGAGAAGCGCGGATCATGGCCGCCGAGCGACAGATAGTGATGGCGATTGACCACCATGGCCGAGCTGCCATAGGCGACGGACTGGATCTCCGACTTGGCGGCTTCAAGCGAATCGACATCGAGCGATCCGGCGAAGGGCCTCGCATCGTTGGGTGCGTCGAGCCACGCTCGTGTGCCTTCCTCGGTGAGGAAAAGCACCGGCACGCAGAAGAAATCGAAGATATTCCGGGACAGCTCCCGTCGCGCCGCTTCGGCGTGGATCGCGCGATACATATCCGGCGTGCCGAGAAAATCGATATCGTTGAAGATGATGACCGGCGACTGGCTCATCTGCACGCCGAAATCCCGCGCCTGGCCGATGGAGAACAGCTTATGCGGCGACGGATGTGTGACGATCCTGATGCCTTTGGCGGACAGCGCGTCGATCGCGCCGCGATGTTCGGGCGGCGTGCCGTAGTCGGAGATGACGATATCGAACAGGTCGCGTGGCACGTTGGCGCATATGCGCCCGAGCCGCGTCTCGGCCTCATAGGTGGCGCCGGTCAGCCGCAATGGAATGATGAGTGCGATTTTATCCGTGTTTTCCATGCGGCAATGCTGTAAATGGTGGCGCGAAAAGCGCCCAACGATCCTCTACACGAAATCGCGCATCAGGTAAGCCGGATAATGCTTGAGGCAGTTACTGGCTGCTTCCAGGGAGCGACAGGCTGCTTCCAGGGAGCGACAGGCTGCTCCCCTCGGAGCGACAGGCTGCTCCGGTGGTAACGAAGTGACCGTTTCTGAAATGAAAATCATATTGTTGGCACAATGGAAATATAATAGATTGGCAGCCGGCAGAGGGGCGCAAATCACTCTACGCCGTTTATTTCTTGCGCCGGGCCCAAGAAAACAATCTTAGCGTGGCGGGTCGCGGACGGCTGGCCGTTTTGATGGAATTTCACATTGGACGCTCCTTTCTCTCCGATACGACGCCCGGGCGACGACGCCTCGAACAATGAATCCGTGCGCCGCGATCCGCCGCTCAACAGCGGGGAGACGCCTGCAGCGGTTCAGCGCGACGGAAATGTCAATCAAGCCCAGCCGCGCGCCGTTTTCAATGAGCCACGGCCGGTTCTCGTCGAGCCACGTCCGGTGGTTTCGGAGCCACGGCCGATCATTCCGGAAGCGCGCCCGGTTGTGCCGGAACCGCGCTCCAGTTTCGATCCCCGCGCCACCTTCAACGATCAGCGTGCTGCCGCATATGAACCGCGTATGGCGGTACCTGAGCAGCGTGCGGCGGCGCATGAACCACGCGTGACAGTTCAGGAGCCGCGCCCTCAGCAGGCCCAGGCAACCATAGCCGTGCCGCCGCTGGAAGGTGCGGAAGAAGCAGCACTCCGCGACATCGGCGAGGATTCCGCCGTTCGTGCGCGACAGGCAAAGCCCGAGGACAAGGCGGGCAAGAGGGAACGCCCCGCCAACAAGGAGCGTCCTGCAGGCAAGACCGACAAGCAGGACCGCCGCGCCAGCAGGATGTTGCGCCGCGAGGCCAAGGGCAAGGCCGTATCGCTGCCGGCGACCACCACCGGCCGCGCGCTGGACAACGAGTTCGAAAAACCCGTCCGCAAGCGTGATCAGCAACCGAAGACCAAGACCAAGCCGCCGCGGCAATGGACCATGCCGTGGACGGCTTTGTCCTTCATCATCATGGTGCTCATCCCGGCTGGGTTGACGACCTTCTATTATCTTTTCGTCGCGAGCCCGCAGTATCAGGTCGAGACCCAGTTCTCGGTTCGCGGAGCAAGCCAGTCCTCGATCGCCACGCTCGGTCTGCCGATGCTCGGTGGCGGCGCGGCGCAGTCGGGCGATTCCTATATCGTCGCGAGTTACGTCGAATCGCTGCAGCTCATCCGTGACGTGCAACAGGAACTCGGCATCGACCTGAGGCAGTTCTACACCCGCGACCACATCGACTGGCTCTACCGGGTCGATCCGGCCATGCCGCTCGAGAAATTCACCGAATACTGGCGCGACATGACCGATGTCAGCTTCAACGCGACGACCGGCAATACGACGCTCTATATCTATGCCTTCACCGCCGAGGATTCCAAGGCGATTGCCGATGCGGTGCTCAAAGTGTCGGAAAGACTGGTCAACGAACTCTCGGAAGCCAACCGCCAGCAGGTCATGCAGGTCGCCTCGAAGCAGGTGGACCGCTCCGAGGAACGGCTGAGGAAAGTGCAGGGCGAGGTACGCAAGCTGCGTGAAACCGAGAAGGTGCTGACTCCCGAGTCGGTAGGTAGCCAGTTGAACCAGCAGATCACGTCAGTTCAATCTCAGCTCACTTCGAACAAGACACGGTTCAACGCACTGCTCAAGGAGGTCGACAAGAGCGCTCCCCAGGCGCGCGCGATGAAGCGGACGATCGATTCGCTTGAAGCCCAACTCACGGAATTGCAAAGTCAGCTCGACGCCACGACTTCGACGTCGAGCGATCCTTCCAAGCCGGGCGATCCAGTCAAGCAGAATGTCGCCGAGGTACTCAACAAGTTCGAGGAACTCACTGTAGAACAGGGATTTGCGACGCAGGCCTATACGACAGCACTCGCCGCATTCGAAACCTCGATCGCTGAAGCACAGAGGCAGGAGCGGTATTTCGCGACCTTCGTCTCGCCGACGCGCCCCGAGATTGCGCTCTATCCCCTGCGCTGGCTGGATAGTTTCATCGCTTTCCTGGTGCTGCTTGCGGTGTGGCTGGTGAGCCAGTTCCTCTACCGGTCGTTCCGTGACCATGCGATCTGATCGTTAGAGCCGAGCAATGTCCCAGGCGATCACGATAAGCGAGGGCGAAACCATTTGGCGCGGGGCCGTGATGAACGGCCGCGTGGTGGTCGCGCTCATCTTCCGGGAGGCGGCACTTCGCTTCGGTGCCGGGCCTATCGCCTATGTGTGGACGATGGTCGAGCCGACGCTGATGGTCGGCCTCATGCTGGTCATGCGCATCTATGTGAAGAACGTTTCCGCCGCTTTCGGCGAGAGTTCGACGCTGTTCCTGCTCACCGGGCTGATCGCCTTCCGCATTACTCGCAATACGATCAACAAGGCCGGCAAGGCCATTCAGAATAACCAGAGCCTGTTCGGCTTCGGCGCCGTCAAGCCGCCCGATGTGGTGATCGCCCGGACGGTCGTGGAGTTCACCATCTGGATGATCGTGCTCACCATATTTTTCGTGGGCTGCGGGCGGCTGTTGCAGATAACGATGATCACGAAGTTCCAGGACTTCATCCTGGCGCTCGCCACGATGTTCTATTTCTGCCTCGCCATGAGCTTGTTCAATGCCACGTTCGGCGCGCTGATCCCGATCTGGCGGACGATCTGGAAGATCGCGACACTGCCGCTGCTGTTTGCATCCGGCGTGCTCTATGTGCCCTCCTCCATGCCGCCCGAGATCCAGGCCATCATCTGGTGGAATCCGTTCCTGCACTGCATCGAGGCGCTGAGGTCATCCTCCTATCTCGATTACCTCTCGCTCTACGATCCCGTTTATCTCCTCAGCTTCACCACCGCTGTGATGATTCTCTCGCTCGCGGTCGAACGGCTGTTCCGCAAGGAGATCATCCGCTCGCGCGGCGACGACGACGACGACGAGGACCTCCTTTGATCCACTTCGACAATGTCGGAAAAGCCTACAAATCCCGCAAGGACAGGGGCGAGGTCGTCTGGCCGATCCGGAATTTCAGCGCCACGATCGTCAATGGCGAGAGCACCGCGATCCTCGTACCCGAGGGCGGCGGCAAGACCACGCTGATCGATCTCGTGGCGGGAAGCGAATTGCTGACCGAGGGCAGCATCACGCGCGGCGGACACATCTCCTGGCCGGCAAGCTATCGCGGCGTCATCAGCGCCAAGATGACAGGCAAACAGAACCTGCGCTTCCTCACCGATTGCTACGGCCAGAATTTCGCCGCGGCCTACGAGTTCCTCCAGGAGTTTTCCGAACTTGGCCGCTATGTCGACCTGCCGGTGCGGCAATATTCAAATGAGCAGCGCCACCGGCTGGCGCTCACCTCGCTGCTTGCGATGAATTTCGAATTCATCCTGATCGACGATACCTTCGAGACCGGCGACGGCAGCTTCCGGCGAAGGATTGCCGAATACGTCAAGGACAATAGCGACAGCATCACCTTTTTCATGGCGACCGGCAATACGCGGCTGGTCGAACGCTACTGCCAGCGCGCCGGCATACTCAGCGAAGGAACGGTCACGTTTTATCCCTCCGTCGCCGAAGCGATCGAGGCATTCGGAAAGATCAACGACGCCGAATATTGACAAACCGGCGGCGGCCGAATTTTGCCGGAACCGGTGAAAATCCGGGCTCAAAAGCATCTTTTATGAAGGAAAATCAGAACATTCGGCCTCGGCTCGGGCAGCGCATTTTCTGTCGAAAAACGCTTGCGGAAACCAGGGACCTGGTCTATAGAACCCCCGCTTGGTCATCGGAGTGTAGCGCAGCCTGGTAGCGCACCTCGTTCGGGACGAGGGGGTCGGATGTTCGAATCATCTCACTCCGACCAAGCCGGATCACCCGAGATTTCCACTGGTTTGGGTGAATGCAAAATGGGCCTTCCGGGGCCCATTTTTGTTTTCCGGAGACAGAAGCGAGTCGACCTCCCCTCCTCCCCTCGAATTGTTTGTTTCGGCAGCAACGGAAGCAAATTGCCTTCCATTCAATTCAGCGCACTGTCCACGATCACCAGCGGCCGGTCTTGCGAACAGCGTTCGATCCGAGCCTCCACGCGATAGATGTCGCGCAGCAAGTCGGATGTTATCACGTCCTCGGATCGGCCGCTTGCAACCAGGCGCCCATCGGCGATCACGAGCGTATGTTCGCAGTAACGCAGCGCGTGATTGAGATCGTGGAGTGCGATCATGACCAGCATGCCGTTCGTTTTCGCCAGTCCGGCCATAAAGGTCAGGACTTCGATCTGGCGATAGAGATCGAGCGCGGATGTCGGCTCATCCATCAGCAGGATCTCGGGCTTGCGGATGAGAGCCTGGGCGATGGCGACGAGCTGGCGCTGGCCGCCGGAGAGCTCGCCGAGATTCTTGAAAGCCCATGGCGCGATCTTGAGCGAGGTCAGGAGCCGGTCGATTTCGGCGAGCTCCCGGTCTTCCACCTGCCAGCCCGAACCCTGCTTGGCCGCCATCAGCACCGATTCATAGACGGAGAGGACGGCATTGCAGGTCGAGTCCTGCGGCATATAGGCGATGCCTTTCCCACCTTGCTTGCCATCGACTGAGATCACCTTGCCATTGCCCTTGGCAAGCCCGGCGATGCGTTTGAAGAAGCTCGATTTACCCGCCGCATTGGGGCCGATCACGGCGGTCAGCCCGCCGCCCGAGGGGATATCGGCGCTGATGCCGGATATGATCTCCGTTCGGCCATAGCGGACGGAGAGATCCTGGATGGCAAGCCCTACCATGCGCGCCCCCGATGGGTGAAAATCAATACGAAGAAGAAGGGCACGCCGACCAGCGCGGTGATAACGCCGATCGGCAGGATCGCGCCGGGGATGATCGACTTGCTCACCACCGAGGTCGCCGAGAGGATGAGCGCGCCGCAGATGACCGACGCCGGCAGGAAGAATCGCTGATCCTCACCCACCAGCATGCGGGCGATATGCGGGCCGACCAGACCGATGAAGCCGATCGTACCGACAAAGGACACGGGGATCGCGGCGAGAAGTGCTACGATCATGAGCGTGGTGAGCCTCAGGCGGCCGACATTGACGCCGAGGCTGGCGGCCTTCTCGTCACCCATCCTGAGCGCGGTCAGTTGCCAGGCGCTGCGGGCGAAGAGCGGAATGGCGAGCACCAGCATGATGGCGGTGACGGCGACCTTCAGCCATGTCGCCTTGGTCAGGCTGCCCATGGTCCAGAAGACGACCGCGGCGAGCGCCTGTTCGGACGCAAGATATTCCAGCAACGATAGTGCCGCATTGAAGGTGAACACCAGCGCGATGCCGAGGAGCACGATGGTCTCGACCGTCACGCCGCGTAGCGTCGAGGCGAAATGGATGAAAAGTGCTGCGACCATTGCCATGACGAAGGCATTGATCGGCACCATGAGATGCACGGCCGCAGGCACCAGCGCCACGCCGCCGACGAGGCCGAGGGCGGCACCGAAGCTCGCGGCGGCCGAAATGCCGAGCGTGAAGGGGCTTGCCAGCGGATTGGCCAGAATGGTCTGCATCTGGGCACCCGCGAGCGACAGGGATGCACCCACCGTGACGGCCATCAGCGCGATCGGCATGCGGATATCCCAGATCACGACATGGAGCTGGGTATCGACACTCTGCGGGGAGAAGAGAGCGGATAGAACATCGGCGATCGCGTAATTCGCCGGTCCGAGCGCCATGTCGGCGGCAACCGAAACGAAGAGAAGACAGCAAAGCACGCCGATGAGCAAAATGCGCCTGAACGAGAGGGCGCGGTAGATGCCGCGCCCTTCCCTGATCTCCACGGCTTCCGTGCCCGCCACCATATCAATTTCCCGGATTGAGCGAGACGAAGTAGCCGGGCCGATATTCAACCGGCAGGAACTTCTCATGCAGCGTGCGGAACGTCTGGTCGGGATCGAGGTCCTTGAACAGATCCGGATGCAGCCATTTCGCCATCTGCTGTACGGCGACGAACTGGTACGGATTGTTGTAGAACTGGTGCCAAATGGCATGGACATTGCCGTCCTTGACCGCCTTGATACCGGTAAAGGCGGGGCGTTCGGTCAGCTTGGCGAGCTTTTCGGCGCTCTTCTTCTTGTCCGCCCCGGGACCGACGCCAACCCAATCGCCGCCGGGAACGTACAGCTCCCAGTTCGCGCCGGTGACAATGACCTGATCGGGGTTGGAGGCGATGATCTGCTCCGGATTGACCGTGCCGAACGTGCCGGGAATGATACCGGACGCTATATTGTGGCCGCCCGCGAGTTCGACCATCTGGCCGAAATTCTCGTTGCCGAAGGACATGCAGCAATCATCCGAATAGCCGCCGGCGCGCTCGATGAAAACGTTGGGACGCTTGAGGTCCTTTGCATTGGCGATCACATCGGTGACCTTGGCCATTTCCTCGGCGCGGAACTTCACGAATTCCTCGGCACGTTCTTCCTTGCCGAACAGCTTGCCGATCACCCGCATGGACGGCTCGGTGTTGAGCATCGGCTTCTCGCGGAAGTCGACATAGACGAGCGGAATGCCGACCTTCGCCAGCTTTTCGATGTAGCCGGCTTCTTCGGTCGCGGTCTTGGCATCGATGTTCATGATGATGACATCGGGCTTCAACGCCACGGCCTGTTCGATATCGAACGTGCCATCCTTCATGCCACCGAAGGTCGGCAGCTTGTCCATCTCGGGGAACTTTTCGCGATAGGCATTGTAGCCGTCGAGATCGGCCTTCTTGAAATCGTCGCGCCAGCCGACGACGCGCTTGAAGGGAGCATCGGTATCCAGCGCCGCGACGAAATAGATCTGCCGGCCCTCACCCAGGATCACATGGTCGACGGGCACGCTGACTTCGACCTCGCGGCCACTGATATCCGTGACCTTGATCTTGTCCTTTGCCAAGGCCGGTCCGGAAAAAAGCAATGCAATACCGAGGGCGGCTGACGCCACCTTGTTGAAGATATTCATTCTTTTGCTCCTACGTAAATTAATGCTCGCAATAAATATCTTGATATTTACAGTCAACAATTATCTTTTATAACGCTTCCAAACTTGGTTGAATGCGGAGCGGAAGATGAGCCTTGCCGGCAACTATGATTTGAGGGACGAGATCAAGGCCTATTGGTCGGAGCGGGCGGCGACCTTCGACGAGCAGCCGGGTCACGAGATATTTTCCGAGGGCGAACGGGCAGCGTGGCATGCGCTTTTCCTGAAGCATCTGGGCCGCGGCGACGGGCGCCATGCCGTCGATCTTGCTTGCGGCACGGCCGTCATTTCCCACATTCTCGACGATATCGGCTTTTCGGTCACCGGCATCGACTGGGCCGAGCCGATGCTGGCAAAAGCCCGCGCCAAGGCGAAGAACAGGTCGCGCAGCATCCGCTTCCTGATGGGCGACGCGGAGAATACGATGGAACCGGACTGTTCCGCCGACGTGGTGACGAACAGGCACCTCGTCTGGACTCTGGTCGATCCGGAGGCAGCCTTTCGCGAATGGCGCCGCATTCTGAAGCCCGGCGGCAGGCTGCTGATCATCGACGGCGATTTCGTCAACCCGAGCCCACTTTCACGGCTCTTTGCCCGGCTTGCGAGTTGGAGCCAGAAGCTCGGTCTATCGGAAGCCGCCAAACACCATGGTCCCGGCGCTTTGACCGAGACACACCGCAGCATCCTTTCCCGGGTCCATTTCTCCGGCGGCGCCCGTGGCGAGGACGTGGCGAAGTTGCTCGATGCCGCGGGTTTCATCGACATCCGCGTCGATTACGATCTGAAAGCGATCCATCGCGAACAGCGCCGCAACTTTCCGCTTTTCGAGGGACTTCAGCGCGCCACTCAGCATCGCTATGCGATTTCGGCGTGCAAGCCGAAACCTCTGGCATGATCAAATAGCCGGACCCTCCCTTCTTGCCTCACCTCACCGCTTCAGAAGCGAATGACGGCGCAGCCATGCGGGCCGAGCGAGAGGGAGCGGTCGATGGTCTTGCCGGTTAGCAAGTCAACCCCCGACGGCAGCGATGAAAGCTCGACCGTTCCATCTTCCGTGTTGAGCACGAATAGCAGCCTGCGGCCTGCCGCCTCCCGGAGGGTCACCTCGACGCCGGCCGGAAGGTCTTCGACCAGAGGCGTAATATTGCCGGAGGCGCAAAGCTGATCGGCCAGACCTTCGACCAGGGATTCAGTCAGGTAGGTTCCGACATAGACCGCCCTGCCCTTGCCGACCTTGCGGCTGGTGATCGCTGCGCGACCGCTTGCGAAGCGATTGCTCCAGCGGCCGAGCAGCTCGACATCCGCATCGACATCGAGAAGTTCGTAGAGATGCGCCGCATCATGCTCGCGGTTGCCGAGCGTGAAGCGGTAGCGTCGCTCGGCAGAACTCGCCGGAAGGCGTTCTGCCGGATTATGAAAGCCGAATTCGGTTCCGTGCAGGCCGAACAGCCCGTCGGCGCCCGGTTCCGCGACACGGCCGAATTCTTCGACCCGGATGCCGCAAAGCTCGGACAGACCCGGACCGGGAGCGAGTTCGGTCGGGATGTGATTGTTCTCATCCCTTGTGCCGGTCATTGCGCCGATGACCAGCGTTCCGCCATTCTCCACGAAAGTTTTAACGCGCTCGTTCCATTCCGGCTTCCACATCACCCAGTGCGGAACGTAAAGCAGCTTGATCCGGGAAAGATCGTCCTCCGGATGGATGAAGCCGCAGGCGATGCCCTTGGAATAGCAATGGCGGTGCAGGAGAATGGCGTCCTCGAGCGGGCTCGGCATGCCCATCGGATAGGTCCTGTAGGCCTCCTGATTGTCGAAGTCCGCACCGGCGATGGCGACGTCCATGCGCACCGTCGTGCCGAGCAGATTCTGCTTGATCCGCGAAATGTCCTCCGCGAACCGCATCACCTCCTGATAGCGGCGCCGCGGCACGTCGTCGTGGTCGATGATACCCATCCAGTAAATCTCGGCGCCGAAATGGGCAGGACGCCAGCGGAAGAAGAGCAGGCCGTCTGCGCCGCGCGCCACCGAGCTCAGCGCCATGCGGCGCATTTCGCCGGGTTCGGGCGTCATCGTCGAGAAACCGGGCTGGCTGCCGAAGCCGGATGCCTGTTCCGGCACGATGAAATTGCCGGAATAGGCGCGGCAGATATCGAGATGCAGCGCCTGGGTGACGGGGTGGCCGCCGCCGCGCCGCATTTCGTCGTAGAGCATCGGATAGATGTCGAAGCCGAGGAAATCGAGATCCTGTCCGAACTGGCCGCGGAAATCGATGTCCTCCAGCCGGCCGAGATTGTGGAAGATGAACCAGTCCGGATTGGCCCGGCGAAGGATCTCGACCTGGTCATGCTGGAAGGCAGCCGTCGCGTGAGCCAGGAAGCGGTGATAGTCCTGCAAGTGGGCGGGCGCCGGAAAGCCTGGATTGTCCTTGCGCGGCAATGGCACCTGGTCGAAGCTGTCATAGGCCAGCGCCCAGAAGTGTCCGCCCCAGGCGAAGTTCAGAGCCTCGATCTTCTGGTATTTGTCGCGCAACCAGCGCTGGAACTCACGCTCGGCCGCGTCCGAATAGGAGGTCGAGGCGGTGGTGTTGAGCTCGTTATCAGTCTGCCAGCCGATGACATGGGGATTTGTCTTGTAGTGATCGGCCAGTGCCCGGGTGATGCGGCGGCTGTGCATCCGGTAGGCCGGGCTCGCCGTATCGGCATGCTGGCGGGAACCATGCGAGGCCATCCTGCCCCGCTCGTCGACCCGGAGGACTTCGGGATAGGTGGCGGTCAGCCAGCGCGGCGGGGTCGCGGTCGGCGTGCAGAAGATGGTCTTGATGCCTTCAGCAGCGAGCACGTCGATGGCTTTGTCGAACAGCGAAAAATCGAAACGGCCTTCGTGCGGCTCCATGATGTGCCAGGCGAATTCGCCGAGCCGCACGACATTGAAGCCGGCCGCTGCCATGCGCTGGGCGTCGCGAAGCCAGTAGCTCTCGTCGACATGCTCAGGATAATGCGGCGCGCCGAGCAGAAAATCGCCGAGGTTGAGGGTGCGCCAGACCGAGAGCGGCGCTGGTTGGGTACGCTTCATGATGATGTGGTCCTTGTTCAGGTTCTTGCGACGGGCTTGGGAGAGGTGATGGTTCGGCCGTCGGCGGCGAAGAGGTAGGCCTCGCGCGCATCGAAGCCGATGGTGACGGCACTGCTGCTCTGGAACGGCCTGATATCGGCGATCTGGATGGTGAAGGCGCCGGTGCCGCTGTCGGAACCGCTGGTGGCGAGTTCGCCGGCATCCGCATAGACGATCGTCTCGCGGCCGAGATATTCGGTCAACCGTACCTGCGCGGGAAAGCGCATCCCGGCGTCCGGATCGTCCAGCCGCAGCTTTTCTGGGCGAATGCCGACGGTGACGGTTTCTCCAACCGACGCCTTTTCCACGAGCCTATCGAAAGCGACTTCGAGGCCGCCGGCACAGATGACCTTGGCGGATGAGCCACTGGCCTCTGCCACCTTGCCAACGACGAAATTCATGCGCGGCGCCCCGAGGAAGCCGGCGACGAAGAGATTGGCGGGATTGGTGTAGAGCGCGAGCGGCGCGCCGACCTGCTCGATGCGGCCGCCATTGAGCACGACGATACGGCTCGCCATGGTCATGGCCTCGACCTGGTCATGCGTCACGTAGATCATGGTGGAGCCGAGTTCCGCATGCAGCGTCGAGAGTTCCACCCGCATCTGTGTGCGCAAGGCGGCGTCGAGGTTTGACAGCGGTTCATCGAACAAGAAAACATCGGGCGAGCGCGTTATCGCGCGGCCGATGGCGACGCGCTGACGCTGGCCGCCCGAGAGCTGCTTCGGCTTCTTTGCGAGCTGCTCCTCAAGTCTCAGTATTTGTGCGGCGCGCGCGACTGCTGCGTCGATCTCGACCTTGGGACGCCGCGCCATCCTGAGCCCGAAGCCCATATTTTCGGCGACGGTCATATGCGGATAGAGCGCATAGGACTGGAAGACCATTGCGATGCCGCGATCGCCGGGCTCCATCTTCGTCACGTCGCGCCCCTTGATGAGCAATTGCCCGGAACCAACGGTTTCAAGGCCGGCGATCGTCTTGAGCAAAGTCGACTTGCCGCAGCCCGACGGGCCGACCATCACGACGAACTCGCCCTCCTCGATGTCGAGATTGATATCCTTGAGCGCGTGGAAGCTACCATAGTGCTTCTCGATCTGCTTGAGTTCGACACTGGGCATGGGAAATGATCCTTGATTTGCGCCTCAGCCCTTCACCGCACCGACGGTCAGGCCGGCGATGAAATGGCGCTGCATGAGGAAGAACATCACGACGGGCGGTATCGCCACCATGATGGTCGCGGCCGCCACGAGGTTCCAGGCGGAAACCCATTCGCCGCGGAGATTGTTGAGCCCGGCGGTCACCGGCTTCACCGCATCGCTCTGGGTCAGCACGATGGCCCAGAAATAGTCGTTCCAGACGAAAGTGAAGGTCAGGATCGCGAGCGCTGCGAGCGCGGGCCGGATGAGCGGGACGACGACATGCCAGAGCGTCTGCCAGGGCGAAGCGCCCTCCGCCCGCGCCGCCTGGAACAGTTCGTCCGGAAGGGCGGCGATGAAATTGCGCATGAAGAGCGTGGCAAAGCCGGTCTGGAAAGCGATGTGGAAGACCATCAGGGCGTAGTAGGTGTCGTAGAGGCCGACAGAGACCATCAGGTCACGCACAGGGATCATCATGATTTGTGCGGGCAGGAAATTGCCGCCGACGAACAGGGCAAACAGCAGGTTGGCGCCCCGGACGCGATAGCGCGACAGGACGAAGCCGGTCAGCGTCGACAGGATAAGCACGCCGAGCACTGAAGGCAGCGTCACGATAAGGCTGTTGAGGAAATACTGCGCCATCGCCGTTTGGGTAAAGACGGCGGTATAGTTCTCGATGAAGTTGAAGCTCTTCGGCCAGCCCCAGTAATTGCCGGCCATCACCTCCTCGAAGGAACGCAGCGAGGTGACCATCACGGCGGCGAGCGGAACCAGCCAGAGAATGAGGACCAAGCCGACCATGACGGCATAGGCGAAACGCTTGGCGGGGGAATCTTCCGGTATCGGTCTCGGATACATCAGACGCCCTCCCGTTCCGGTTTGAGGAGTGTGTGCAGATACCAGGCGATGAAAGCGGCCATGATCACGAAGAGCACGGTGGCGATCGCGGCGCCGTAGCCGAAGCGGTAGGAAAAGATCGATTGCTCATACATCTGGTAGGCGAGCACGGTCGACGACCCGAACGGCCCGCCCGATGTCATCACCGCCACCATGTCGAAGGAGCGGAGCGCACCGATCACCGTGACCGCCAGCGCGATGAAGCTGACCTCGCGCAGTTGCGGCAGGACGACATGGAACAGCATCGGCCAGCCCCGCGCGCCATCGACCCGACCGGCGCCGATCAGGTCTTCGCTGAGATTGTTGAGCCCGGCGAGGAAGAGGACGAGGCAGAACGCGACCTGCGGCCAGAGCGCAGCGAGTACCACTGCGAAGGTGACGAAGTGCTCGTCGGAAAGAAGCGCCGGGGCCGTGGCGCCGAAATAGCCGAAAAGCAGGGCGAGCAAGCCGAATGTCGGATCATAGACCCAGGTGAACACCACGCCGACCGTAACCGAAGCCAGCACCAGCGGCACGAAGAACATGGACTTCATGAGCCGCATACCCCGGATGGGCTGGTTGAGCAGCAGCGCCAGCGCCAGCCCCAGCGGCGGGGCCAGCATGAACATGGCAAGCCAGATCAGGTTGTTCTTTAGCGATACGTAGAATTGGGGGTCGTCGAGAAGTTGTCGGTAGTTTGCCAAACCCACCCATTGCCTTGCGCCGACGCCGTCCCATTCGAAGAAGGACACCCAGACAGTCTCGATCGAGGCAAGGATGATCACGACCCCGAACAGCATCGCTCCGGGCATGATGAACAGGGTCGGCGTGATCCAATGCCGATGACGTCGCCAGAGACCGGACATCTCATCTACTTTCCAAAAATTGATCGGGAGCAGGCAGGGCCGCGAGTGGCAGCCCCGCCGCTTGCGGTCGCTTCGTGGGAGAGTTCGAGCGACCGCAGCTGTGGCTCAAGCCTTGAAGATGCGCTTGCGCGTGCCTTCGAGACGCTCGAGAATCTGGTCGCGCCGGTCGGGCTTGGCCATGAATTCCTGGAAGCCCTTCAGTCCCTCCTGCGCCATATCCGGGTCGGTGTCGCGATCATAATATTGCGCGGAGCCTTCGACCGTCTTGAGCGACTCGACTGCGGCATTGACGAGCGGATCCTTGCTCGGCGGGCAATCGTTGCGTGGCGGCACGGCGCTTTCCGTTTCAAGGAATGCGGCGAGATTTTCCGGCTTGTAGAAATAGGCCAGGAAATCGCGGGCATTCTCCTTGTTCTTCGCGTTCTTCGGAACGTGAACGGAATTGAGCGCGAAGTCCTCGTAGCGTGCCATTCCAGGCACGATCTGCGGGAATGGCGCGAAGCCGATCTGGCCTATCTGGTCTTCGGGGAAGCCGTATTTGATGAAGCCACCGAGATCCATCATCGCTGCCTTCTTCTGGGCCAGCGCTGCAGCGGCCTGTTCCCATCCGAACGATGTATGGTTGGGGCTGAAAAGGCCGGCATTGATGAGTTCCGCCCATTTGTCGAAGACGGGCAGCATGGCGGGATCGGTGTAGGACATCTTGCCGTCCATCAGCGCGATGTGCTTCTCAAGGCCGTTGATGCGCAGGTTCATGTGATCGAACCAACCGGCAGCCGGCCACATTTCCTTCGTACCCATGCTGACCGGGATCATGCCTGACGACTTGGCCTGCTCGCCGAGAACAAGCAACTCGTCGATCGTCTTCGGCGCTGTCCAACCCTTCTCTGCGAAGACGTCCTTGCGGTAGAACATGCCCCAGAGCAGGCCGCCGAGCGGCAGGCCATATTGCTTGCCGTCCACCGTCACCGCGCCGGTCGCAGGACCGAGCACGCTCTTGTAATTCTCGCGTTCGAACAGGTCGGAAATGTCGTCGAAGAGGTCGCGCTTGACGAAGGCCTTCATGCGATTGCCGGAGAACCAGAAGCAGATGTCGGGCGCACCCACGACGAGATAGCTGCGGATCGCGGTCTTGTGGGCCTCATGATCCATGTTGTTGATGGTCACCTTGACGCCGCTCGCCTTCTCATAGTCGCTGGCAATGCGCTGAAGCACCTCACGCTGTCCGGCGTTGCCGATATTCGAAATGATCGCGAGTTCCTTGCTCTGCGCGAGAGCTGGTGCACCGAGCGTCATTCCGGCCAGCGCCGTTCCAGCTCCGATCAGGAACTGGCGGCGAGATGCGGGCACGCCCGCGGCCAAGGTCATTACGTCTTTGAAAGCCATTGCAAATCCTCCCAGGACAAAGCTTCGCCATGCCCGGACAATGCGTCGTCCGGACTGATTTCAATTCTCGATTGCTTGAGAACTGCGGACGGAAAATTCTCGCTCCGCGGTCTCCTCCTCATTGCCAACGATGCAAAGCTAGCCTAACTTCTGCAAAGGCACAATAGTTAATTTAAGAAATAAACTAACTAGGCGAAACGCAGGAGATTGAGTTTGAGAGGCAATGCCAGCACGTCGCGCGCGCTGAACAGGCGGTTGATCCTGAACCTGCTGCGCAATCGCGGCCCCATCTCGCGCGCCGAGCTGGCGCTCGTCACCGGCCTCAGCCCGGCTGCGGTAACCTTCGTCGTGACCGAGCTTATGGACGATACCCTGGTGATCGAGCGCCAAGCCGTGGCGAGCACGAATGGCCGCCGCCCCACGCCTATCGACATCAACTACGAAGCTCATCTCGCGCTTGGCTTCAAATTGAACCGCAACAACATTGCCTGTGTGCTGACCGATCTCGCAACCACGCCATTGGCGACACTCGAAGCCCAGGTGCCCGACACCTCGCCCGAAGGGATAATCCAGGCGATCGAGACCGCCATTCCTCGCCTGCTCGCGGAGGCCCGGCGCGATGAGAAGGACATTATGGGAATCGGAGTCTCGATACCGGGTGAAATCGATCCGAAAAAGGGCATCTGTCTCCAAAGCCCTCGATTCGGCTGGCGCAATCTGCCGTTTGCCGAGCTGTTGGCGCAACGCGTGCATGTACCGGTCTGGATCGATGATGACATGAATGCATTCGCGATCGCGCAGAAACTGTTCGGGGCCGGCCGCAACCACCGCAATTTCGCGGCACTCGCCATCGGAACCGGAATTGGCTGCTCGCTCGTGCTGAACGGGGAAATCTACCATGGCAGCAACAGCGGCGCAGGAAAGCTCGGCCACATCACCTCGGTCCCTAACGGAGCGCTCTGTGAGTGCGGCCGTCGCGGCTGCCTCATGGCGCATGCCGCCGAACCGGCCATGCTGGACGAATATGAACGCAGGCGAGGCAAGCCAATCTCCCGCACCGATTTTGTTGGCGCGGTCGAAAGCGGTGACGAAACCGCGCTGGCAATCCTCAACGAGGCGGGTGCGCGCATCGGCAGGCACCTCGCCGACCTCGTCAATCTTTTCGATCCGGAGGTGATCGTTGTCGGCGGAGAGGCGGTCCAGTTCGGTGAGGCGCTGCTTACGCCGCTCCGAGCCTCAATGGAGGAATTCCTGTTCTTCTCCAGGCCCGAACTGCTGACGGACTGGGTGCCGAGTTCATGGGCGCGCGGCGCGGCGGCGCTCGCCACGCAGAGCATCTTCGACTTCGAACGCTCGCCGAGCGGCTGATGCGGCGAAGCTTCGCTGTGTTTCTCAAGTGGGTGATGGGATCGGAACCGCGGACCCGGCTCGGGTCTGTGGCCCTTTCATCTCCGAAGCTCGAGGATGACAGCGACATCCCCGGCCGGGCGAGCCGGGCCGGGGATGTGAGATCATGCATTCAGTGTCTTGGTGAAGGGCATGACGCGGATCCGCTTGCCGAGCGCCTTGTAGATGGCATTGGCAACCGCAGGTCCGATTGGCGGAACGCCCGGCTCGCCGATGCCCGAGGGCGGATTGGCGGAGGCAAGGATATGGACCTCCACCACAGGCATCGCATCGATCCGGAGCGGCGTATACATATCGAAGTTGCCCTGATCGACCTTGCCATCCGTCAGGGTGATCTCCTCGCCCATGATGGCGCCCAGGCCGAAGCCTATGCCACCCTCGACCTGCGCGCGCACCTGGTCCGGATTGACCGCCAGGCCGCAATCGACGGCCGCGACGACACGCTCCACCTTGATGCTGCCGCCTTCGCCGGCCGAAACTTCGGCAATCTGCGCAACGACCGACCCAAAGCTCTCCGCAACGGAAACGCCGCGGAAACGCCCCTTCGGCAAGGGCTTCGTCCAGTCGGCCTTTTCCGCTGCGAGCTTGAGGACGACCGCGTGGCGCGATTGCGGATCGAGCATTGACAGACGGTATTCGATCGGATCACGCCCTGCCGCTTCCGCAATTTCGTCGATAAAGGTTTCAGCGGCGAAGGCGGTATGCGTCGAACCCACGGAACGCCACCAGAGAACAGGCACCCCGACGTCTGTTGTCGTCAGTCCGACCGTCTGGTTGGGAATGGCATAGGGCAGGTTGTTGGCCCCTTCGACCGAAGTCGGATCGACGCCATTCTGGACCATGCCTTCGAACATCGTTTTCGCCATGATGGATTGGCCGACAATGTGATCGCTCCAGGCAACGAGCTTTCCGTCACCGTCGATCCCGGCCTTGAGCGTATGCACATAGGAGGGACGATATCGGCCCGCGCGCATGTCGTCTTCGCGGGTCCACTGCACCTTCACCGGCGCCCGGAAGCCGATGGCCTTGGCGACATAGACCGACTCGACCACCACGTCGCCGTCGAACACGGCGCGACGGCCGAAGCTGCCGCCCGTTTTCAGGACATGCAGTTGCACCTTGTCTGGTGTGATGCCTACGATCTGGCTGGCCAGCATCTGGTAGACATCGGGGAACTGATGTCCGCCCCAGATCTCGAGCGTGCCGTCCTCGTTCCTGCGTGCAACGGCATTGAGCGGCTCCATCGCCGAATGCGCCAGATAGGGGAACTCGAAGGTCGCCTCGATGACCTTGGCCGCTGCCGCAAAGCCTGCTTCGGCGTCGCCGTCCTTGCGGGCGACTGCTTTGGGCGCCTTGCCCGCCAGATCCTTGTACATCGCCATCAGCTCGGGCGTGCCGCGTTTTTCGGCCGCTGTTTCGTCCCAGACGACCGTCACGGCTTCGCGACCCTTGATCGCAGCCCACATGTGTTCGGCCACGACCGCAACGCCGCGCGGGGTCTCGACCACGTCGACCACGCCCTTGACGGCACGTGCCGCGGCGGCATCGAAGGACTTGACCTTGGCGCCGAACATCGGCGGGTGGATCATCACGGCCGTGAGCATGCCGGGCAGCTTGACGTCGATCGTGTACTGCTCGGTTCCGTTGGTCTTGCGGGCACTGTCGAACCGCTTCAGCTTGGCATTGCCGATCAGCTTCCAGTCGGCCGGTTGCTTGAGCTTCACATCGGTCGGCACCGGCATCACTGCCGCCTTGGCAACAAACGTACCAAAGCCGCCGCTCTTGCCGGACGGATGTGCCAGCACGCCGTTTTCGACGGTGATCTCCGCCGGCTGGACGCCCCATTCGGATGCTGCGGCGGCCACCAGCATGGCACGCGCTGCGGCGCCCGCCTTTCGGTAGCGTTCCCAGGAGGTGACCATCGAGGTGGACCCGCCGGTTCCCTGGATGGCGCCGCCGAAGGCGACGTTGCCATAGGCCTTCACATTGCCGGCGATACCCCGGACATCGATGGCTAACCAGTCGGCGTCGAGTTCTTCCGCGACAAGCGTCGCAAGGCCGTTATACGAGCCCTGCCCCATTTCGAACTGGGACGAAAGGACCATGACCTTGCCGTCCCCGTTGATCGTCAGATAGGGCGTGAAGGCCGACGCCTTGTTCGCGTCCGCCGCGGTTTCGCTTGCGGCTGCGGGAGACGAAGCCGGGAGGTGGTAGCCGATGGCGACACCGCCGCCGGCCGCGAGCGCGCCAAGCATGAACTGCCGGCGGGACGCCTCGGTCTTCGCCACGGGGAGCACCAGGGATTGCATCAGTTTCGGGATCATCGCTCAGGCCTCCAAACGCTTGGCAGCTTCATGAATCCCGGCACGGATTCGGTGATAGGTGGCGCAACGACAGAGATTGCCTGTCATTGCGGTGTCGATATCGTCGTCGGTGGGCTTGGGATTGTTCGTCAGCAGATCGGTTGCCGATATGATCTGGCCTGACTGACAGTAGCCGCATTGCGGCACATCGAGATCGGCCCAGACCGTCTGCACGGTCTCTGCAACCTTGCCCGAGAGCCCCTCGATGGTCATCACTTTCGCACTGCCTACGTCACCGACAAACGTCTGGCAGGAACGCACTGCAACGCCATCCAGAAGGACCGTGCAGGCGCCGCACTGGGCCATGCCGCAACCGAATTTCGTTCCCGTCAATCCGACGAGATCGCGGATCGCCCAGAGAAGCGGCATATCCGCCTCGGCCTCGACCGTATGTTCGCTGCCGTTGATCGTCAAAGTCACCATGATGTTCTCCTCGCGTTATGACGCGCCATCACGGAACGTCGGCCCCGGCCATGCCGGTCCGCGCTTCCCTGACGATCGTCATCTGCCGGACAAGCTTATAAGACGATGTTGAACCCTGATAGAGTCGATCCTGTCGGATTATTGCCCGATCCTGTCGCACGGATGATTTTCTGTCATTTTGCAGGATTGAGTTTTCGGACGGACGGATACCCGGTCAGCAGACTCGGTGAGTGCGCTAGCCAACGGAGTTGCGGCTGGATGAATCTCCGGAATTGAGAATGGCCCTAACGTCGCGCAGGGGAGGATGACCGAACATGCGGCGATACTCGCGGCTGAACTGCGTCGGGCTCTCATAGCCGACCCTGAGCGCTGCGGTTGCCGCATCGAGCGAGCCGGTCAGCATCAGTTCCCGCGCATGGTGCAGCCGCAGATGCTTCTGGAATTGCAGCGGGCTCATGGCCGTCATGGCGTGGAAATGATGATGCAGTGTGGAAACGCCCATGTTTGCCATCTCCGCCAATGCCTCGATACGAAGCGGCATGGCGTAGTTCTCCTTCAGCCAGGCAACGGCCTTTGCCACGCGGTTGCTGTTCGTTCCGGCAAGCGCAAAGCGACGGAGCCGTGCACCCTGTTCGCCTGTAAGGAGCCGGTAGTAGATTTCGTTCTGGATATGGTTCGCCATGAAGGGAATGTCGCCAGGGGAATTTGCCAGCGAAATCAATCGCCCGAAAGCGTCGTATAGTTCCGGCGTAACCCTACCCACGACGACGCCGCGGTCGCGGTCGGATGTATCCGTCGGATGCAGATCGTGGTTGGCTATCAGACGCCGCAGCGCCTCGAGATCCAGGCGCAACTGGGCAGCCACATAAGGCTCCACCTTGCTCGCTTCGCAGATCTGGCCGGTCATCGGCAGGCCGATGGTCGTGAGGAAGAAGTGCGATGCATCGTAGACGAGCGTTTCGTCCCCGACACGCACGCGCTTGCTCCCGCTGATGATCACCGAGAGACTGGGTTCATACATCGTGAAAAAGGGTCCGGCGGGCTCGACGACGCGATAGAGCGAAAGCCCGGGTATCTCGTGTTTGAAGTTGACACCGTCCCACGGCAATTGCGCCAATACGTCGAGAATCCGCGAACGAATGCCAGCCGTTTGCTCCTTGAGACTCTCTACGCCGGTCAAAATTCTCTCCATCGAACCTGGTTTCCCAACTATCGCCTATATGAGAGGCGTTCACCAGCATTATCACATTAATTTGATCGCCAGAGTATCAGGCAAGAATTCAACAGGAACGAGCTAGCGCGTTGCAGAGACCGAGCGCGATGCAATCGATGCCCTTTGATCCAGGCGCGAACGACTTCGCGCCTGGCGCAAAGTGCCGCTCCGTCCAGAATCGAACGAAAGTTCATTCCCGTCTCGAAAGCATCACAGCGCCAGCGCGTCCTTGAGGGTCAACCCCTCCTGCACTCGAAGATCCAGGTCAGCCTCGATGTGGTCAATATGATGCAGCATCAAGTGGCAGGCGTGGTCGGCGTTGCCGGCCTCAAGCGCGTCGAGGACTGCGCCGTGCTCATTGTGGCCGCAGCTCGATACGCCGGAGCGGCCGTAAAGGGCAATCACCAGGGATGAGCGGGCCACCAGTTCGTCCATGAACTTTTCGAGGATGGCGTTGCCTGCGTGAGCTGCCAGCATCAGATGAAAGTCTCCTGACGCCTTGATCTCTCCCCGACGGGCTGCCGGACCGCGCCTGTTCATGAATTGCGCCTCCTGCTGCAGGTGGAGGCGCAGAGCGGCAATATCGATCGGTGTAAGTCGGGCGGCGGCCGAGCGAACAATGCCAGGCTCAATGAGCCTCCGGCTATCGAAAATCTGACGTGCGTCCTCCGGTGTAGGATTGGACACAAAAGCACCCCGATTGCGTTCGATTTTGACAAGCCCCTCGTAAGCGAGTGTCTGCAGCACAGAGCGAACAACCGTGCGGCTGACATCGAACAAGGATCCAACCTCAGCTTCCGAGAGCTTAGCGCCAGGCGTCAACCGGCGATCAACAATCGCGTCGCGGAGTGCATCGCGGATGGACTGGGCGCGGTCTTCCTGGCCCTGCTCTGCAGAAATGTCTTTTTCGGCGATATTCATCTGGCAATCCCTGATTCAATAAATCTAGCGAATGGATTGCTCCATGGGAATGCCGATAATCCGAAAAATAATTGCATACGATTTGCGCTATTGATCGCCGACAATTGCTCTTCTTTTGCTCATACAGGAACACGCGCCTAGGAGTGTCTTGGTGCTGTCTCCCAGATTCCCCTTTTGATTCAAGTTCTTTGCTGCACCGCCGCGAAACTGGCACGGTGAATGCATGATAGATGCGGGCAAGAGGGAGCGCCGCATGACGAAAGCCGCCGAGATCGACATTGTCTCCGTATCGAAGATCTATGGGCAGACCACTGCCGTCCATTCGATCAGCCTCAAGATCCCCGCCGGCACTTATTGCTGCCTGCTCGGACCCTCTGGCTGTGGCAAGACATCGACGCTCCGGATGATCGCTGGCCACGAGACGATCTCGACCGGCGACGTCCGGCTCGGCAACAAGGTCGTCACCGACCTGCCGCCGGCGAGGCGCGGCACGGCCATGATGTTCCAGTCCTATGCGCTCTTCCCGCATCTCGACCTTGTCGACAATGTCGCCTTCAGCCTGAAGATGAAGGGCGTCGAGAAGGCGGAGCGCCGCGCCAAGGCGATGGATATGCTCAAGCTCATGCAGCTCGAGCCTTATGCGACGCGCCGTCCGGGCCAGCTCTCCGGCGGCCAGCAACAGCGCGTCGCCCTTGCCCGAGCCCTGATCACCGACCCCGAGGCATTGCTGCTCGATGAGCCGCTCTCGGCGCTCGACCCCTTTCTCAAGATCAAGATGCGCGCGGAACTGAAAAAGCTGCAGACCTCGCTCGGCATTTCCTTCGTGCACGTGACGCACAGCCAGGAGGAGGCCATGGCGCTCGCTGACCTGATCGTCATCATGAACGACGGCAAGATCGAACAGGCCGCCGATCCTCGGACGGTTTTCGAGCAGCCGGCCACCGCTTTCGTCGCCCGCTTCATGGGCGATCACAATGTGATCTCCGGCAAAGTGAGCGAAGTGACGCCCGACGGTATCCGATTCGACGTGCTCGGCGGCGCCAATTTCATGGCGACGGGCCGGCAGGCGGAGATCGGCTCGCCGGTCGATATCGCCATCCGCACCGACCACGTGAAGATCGGCGAGCCATCCCAATCCGGCCTCGGCTTCACCGGCATCGTCTCAAACATCGAGTATCGCGGATCGACGGTGAAGCTTCTGGTGACGGGCGCCGGCATCGAGGATTTCACCGTGATCCTCGATGACATCGATTTCTTCGCCCAGCCGATCATCATCGGCCAGGCGCTGCCACTCAATTGGGAGCCAAGCGACGCGATCGTGCTCGGCCGCCTCGATAGCTGAACAACCAAGAATACCACGCCAAAAAACCACAAAGGAGAACAGCAATGACCAAGACACTCGACACCGGCAGTGATGCCAAGAAGGGCATTTCCCGCCGCGCGCTTCTGAAGACCGGCGCCGCAGCCGTTGGTGCCGCAGCCGGCACCGGTATCATCACCGGCTTCCCCACGATCTGGGCGCAGAACCCGATCACGATCCGCCAGTTCGGCACCGGCGTGTCGAACCTCAACGCCATTGCCGAGAAGTGCAAGGCCGACCTCGGCATCACGCTCGAGATGACGGCGACCGATTCCGACGCCGCCGCCCAGCGCGCCGTAACCCAACCGAATTCCTATGATGTCGCGGACATCGAATACTGGATCCTCAAGAAGGTGTTCCCGGCCGGCGTCATCCAGCCGATGGATACCAAGAAACTCACCTATTACGATGCGATCGTTCCGCTGTTCAAGAACGGAAAGCTCAAGCCCGACAGTGTCATCGCCCAGGGCACGGCGCCGCACACCGTCGGCTATGTCGAGAAGCCCGGCGACAAGACCTTCGCCAAGGAAGAGACCCAGTGGTTCACGATGGTCCCGACCATCTATAATGCCGACACGCTCGGCATCCGCCCCGATCTCGTGGGCCGCGAGATCACCACCTGGGCCGACATCATGGACCCGGCCTTCAAGGGCAAGACTTCGATCCTCAACATTCCCTCGATCGGCATCATGGACGCCGCGATGATCTGCGAAGCGATGGGCGTCATCAAATATGCCGACAAGGGCAACATGACGCAGGCGGAAATCGACACGACGATCGACTTCCTGATCAAGGCCAAGCAGGATGGCCAGTTCCGCGCCTTCTGGAAGAGCTTCGACGAGAGCGTCAACCTGATGGCATCGGGCGAAGTGGTCATCCAGTCCATGTGGTCGCCGGCCGTTGCCGCCGTCCGCTCCAAGGGCATCGCCTGCAAATACCAGCCGCTCAAGGAAGGCTACCGCTCATGGGGCGGCGGTCTCGGCCTCGCCTCGCACCTCTCGGGCGCTCAGCTCGATGCGGCCTATGAATATATCAACTGGTACACGTCGGGCTGGGTCGGCGGCTATCTCAACCGCCAGGGCTATTACTCGGCCGCCATGGACACCGCCAAGAAGTTCATGACCGCCGACGAATGGGGTTACTGGATCGAAGGCAAGGCAGCTACAGCCGACATCGTCGCTCCCGACGGTAAGGTCATGGAAAAGGCGGGCGCCGTCCGCGACGGCGGCTCGTTCGAGGAACGCATGGGCCGTGTTGCGTGCTGGAACTCCGTCATGGACGAAGACCGCTACATGGTCCGCCGCTGGAACGAGTTCATCGCGGCTTGACGAGCTACCTCTTCTCCCCTCGGGGAGAAGTGCCGAGCGCATGCGAGGCGATGAGGGGGCTTCGCCACCCCCTCATCCGGCCCTTCGGGCCACCTTCTCCCCGCTGGGGAGAAGAGGGAGCACATCTTGCGCTCCCTGCAACGAGGCAAGGAGACAACCCATGGCAGCCGTCACAGAGACGACATCCGTCGCCACCGTTCGCGAGCGGAAGAAGAAGCCCGGCAGCGGGCTCGCCGAATATGCATCCTATCTGCAGGCGCTGCCGCTGCTGCTGATCCTCGGCGCCTTCCTGCTGCTCCCGGTCGCCCTGATCGCCACTGTCAGCTTCTGGGATTACGACTTCGCCCAGATGTATCCCGACTTCCTGACGACGAACTACACCGACACGCTCGGCTCCTGGGTCACCTGGAAGACCTATCTCAACACCCTGAAATTCGCGGCCATCGTCTGGGCGCTCACGCTTCTCATCGGCTTCTGGGTCGCCTATTTCCTTGCTTTTCACATCCGCACGACGGCCATGCAGATGGTGCTGTTCCTCGTCTGCACCGTGCCCTTCATGACCTCGAACATCATCCGGATGATCTCATGGATTCCGGTGCTCGGCCGCAACGGCCTGGTCAATTCGGCGCTGGTCAATGCCGGTATCGTGCCGCAGCCGATCGAATGGCTGCTCTATTCCGATTTCGCCGTGGTTCTCGCCATGGTCCATCTCTATACGCTGTTCATGGTCACGCCGATCTTCAACACGTTGATGCGGATCGACAAATCGCTGATCGAGGCCGCGCGCGACGCAGGCGCCACCAGCTGGCAGGTCCTGACTAATGTCATCATCCCACTAGCCAAGCCCGGCATGGCGATCGGGACGATCTTTGTCGTCACGCTCGTCATGGCCGACTTCTCGACCGTGCAGGTGATGTCAGGCGGACAGAGCGCCTCGGTGGCGCTGATGATGAAAAACCAGATGTCGCTGCTGCAATATCCAGCCGCCGCGGCGAACGCCGTGGTGCTGCTGATCCTCGTCCTCCTGATGGTGGCGGGCATTCTGCGCATCGTCGATATTCGCAAGGAACTCTAAGCCATGACGTCCGAAAGCCGCGGCAAGGAATTCTGGACCCTCGCCATATTCTTTGTCCTCTTCGTGCTCTTCCTCTATGGGCCGCTGTCGGCGATCCTGATCCTCTCGTTCCAGGGACCAAACGGCGGTCTGACCTTCCCGCTGAACGGCATGTCGACCCACTGGTTCACCAACCTCTTCGAGAAGCAGGCGGTCGGTGATTTCGGCGGCTCGTTCCGGCGTTCGCTGATGCTGGGCATCATGGTGATGATCGTAACCGTTGTCGTTTCACTGCTTGCGGGGCTGGCATTCCGGCGCAAATTCATCGGCGCGTCGGCCTTGTTCTATCTGGCGGTGGCGAGCCTGGTCGTGCCGTCGATCATCGTTTCACTCGGTATCGGCGTGCTGTTCAGCCAGTTGGGCTTCCAGCCGTCCTGGTTCACCTCCGCTTTCGGGGCGCATCTGACCTGGACGCTGCCCTTCGGCGTGCTGATCATGTTTGCCGTCTTCAATCGCTTTTCGCCGGCCTATGAAGAAGCTGCGCGCGACCTCGGCGCCACCTCATGGCAGACCTTCGCCCATGTCGTTTTGCCAATGATATTGCCAAGCCTGATCGGTGTCGGCCTGTTCGGGTTCACGCTCTCCTATGATGAATTCGCCCGCACGCTGATGACCTCGGGCACCTACAACACGCTGCCGCTCGAGATCTACGGCATGACGACGAACGTCACGACGCCTGTTCTCTATGCGCTTGGGACGGTGACTACGGTGTTTTCATTTCTTGTGATCGCGGGAACGCTCGGCCTGATCGTCTATCTCAATCGGGCGCGGGCAAGGGGATGAGTGCCGGCATGACGCGTATACTGGTCGTCAATCCCAACACGACCCGGAGCATGACGGAGACGATCGCGGATGCCGCCAACCGGGTGAAGAATATAGGCACCGAAATCCGGGCGGTGACATCCTCGATGGGCCCAGTATCGATCGAGGGCTATTATGACGAGGTCTTCGCCGTTCCCGGCCTGCTGATCGAACTCGCAAAGGGCGAGCGAGAGGGCGCCGACGCGGCGATCATCGCCTGTTTCGACGATACCGGGCTCGACGCCGCCCGCGCGCTCGCCGAGATCCCGGTGATAGGCATATGCGAAGCCGGCGTTTCGGCTGCTGCCTTTATCGCCCAGCGCTTCACGATCGTGACGACGATGGAAAGGTCGCGCCAGCCGCTCGAACACCTGGTCCATCGCTATGGAATGGCTGCCCGATGCAACGTGCGTGCCGCGGATATCCCTGTCCTGTCGCTCGAAGATCCAACGTCCAACGCCAAGATTCGGCTGCGGGAGGAAATCGCCATGGCCTTGGCGGAGGATCGCGCCGAGGCAATCGTGCTCGGCTGTGCCGGAATGGCCGATCTGGTGGACGCGCTTCGCGCCGAATTCGGCGTTCCCGTCATCGACGGTGTCGCGGCAGCCGTGAAACAGGCTGAGATGCTGGTGGCGCTCGGTCTCACGACCGCCAAGCGCGGGGCCTATGCAAGGCCGGTATCAAAGCCTTACCATGGCATGCTCGAATCCTTCGCACCGGATAGCCTGCTTAGCCGATGAATCCAGAGATCAGACAGCTTTCCCTCGTTGAAGTGGCCGAACTGCTGCTGTGGGCCAAGGCGGAAGGCTGGAATCCAGGTCTTGATGACGCCGAACCTTTCCACGCCGCCGACCCCGCTGGTTTTCTCGGCTGCTTCGTCAACGGAAGAATGGCCGCCGGCATATCCGCAGTCACCTCTGGACCGGATTTCGGTTTCATTGGTCTCTATATCTGCCATCCGGATTTTCGCGGGCAACGGCTGGGCAAGCGTGTGTGGGACGCTGGCATTGCTCATCTCGGCGACCGCACCATAGGACTCGACGGCGTTCCGGCGCAGCAGGATAATTATCGGAGCATGGGCTTTATGCCCGTCTATCGCACCTGGCGTTATTCCGGCCGATTCAAGCCTAACAGCATCAATCCCAACACCGGGCCGATCGATGCCGCGACGCTTTCGCTCGTTGAGGATTTCGACCGCCGATACTATCCCGGCGCCCGTAAGGCCTTTCTCACACGATGGCTTGACGAACGTCGCATCGCCCGGGGCGTGATCCGAGATGGCAAACTCGTCGGCTATGGAGTCCTCCGCAAATGCCATGAGGGCTACAAGATTGGGCCGTTGTTCAGCGAGACGGAAGCCGACGCCAGCCTAATCTTCATAGCGCTTTGTGCGGAATCGAATGGCGAGATCGTCTCCATCGACGTGCCGGAAGGCGTCGGCGGTTTCATTGCCTATCTTGCAGACATCGCCTTCGAGAAGGGCTTCGAGACGGCTCGCATGTATCGCGGGGAATTTCCCAGGATCGATATGCGCGGCGTCTTCGGAGTGACAACGTTGGAGCTCGGCTAGAGCCCTTCAGGGTTGCAATATCCACTTGAGACAACAAAGTGAGTATCGTCAACTTTCATTTCACCTCGATGCTAACTTCAAACGGAAGGGCGGCCGCCCGGTTTCGCGTATGTAGATGTGATGGGATAGACTCCATAAGGTCTTGATGGGATTCGATCTGCTGACCCGGAAAACTACTCGTCTGCAAAGATCAAGCTCAGCAGCTCCCTCAACTGGGGCAGAAGCGCCCCGAGATGACTGTCGAGACTCATGTCGTCGTCCTTGATGAAGGCGATGTAATGCGCGTTCCAATGATTATAGAGGATAGCCGCGAGAGCCGCGGTATCGAAGGCGCCTCCCCTGCGCGTCACGCTCGGCTGATTCCTCAGCACGCTTTCGATTTCCTCCCTCAACACCGCGTCGATTTGCGCGTAACGCTGGACGAATTCCGATTTCGGCTGGCGGATGGCCGCGGAGTCGGCATAGCGCCAAACGGGCTTATTGAAGATCTGCATCGAATATTGCGTGAAGCGCGTGAGCAGATCGGCGAGATCCGCGGACAACCCCTTGCCGCTTCGCAGCGGAATGCGCCTGTTGCTCTCAACGGCCCGAACGTGTCCGTCGAGAATGATGGCGAGCAACAGTTCGTCCCTGGTGCCGAAATAGTTAAACACCGTCGGGGTCGAGACGCCAACCTCCACAGCGATCATCGCCATCGTCGTGTTCTCGATGCCGTTCTGTTCGAACAATCGTTTGGCGGTGGTCAGGATAGCGTTCCAACGCTGGCTCTTCTGCCTGGAACGCAACCCCGGCGCACTCTCTCCGACCGGCTTCTTCGCCATCTCATGCCTTTCTTTTATGCAATAAAATATTTTATTGACACAAATATTTTATTTCGTACAGTGTGCGCACAGACAAACATAAAAACAAGAATGGGAACGATGGAAATCAAGCAGATGATGAGGTTCCGCGCCTGAGAAGAACGGCAGCAGTGGAGCGCTGATGGCTACAAGCCAGCCTGGCGCTTTGCGATCTGCTCATGCATTTCAGGTCTGGTCACAGGCGCCCACCGCGCGACGACGTTCGTTGCAGCGCGCGTAGCCGTGCGCCCGGTGACCCGGCACCTTCGAGATCAAGCCGACGGCCTTCCCGCAGGGAAATCCCGGTGGCGTGCTGATTTCGCGCAGCAATTTGAACCGAGCTGGGAAACAGATGACTGAATTACAATCGCGCGCCACGTCCGACAGTGCCGTCGACATGCTCGGCATCGTCAAGGATTTCGACACATTCCGGGCCGTCGATGGTGTCACCCTGCAAATCCAGCCCAATGAATTCTTCACGCTGCTCGGCCCGTCGGGCTGCGGCAAGACGACTCTCCTCAGGCTGATGGCCGGATTTGAGACCCCCACCACCGGCAACATCCTACTTGGCGCAAAGGACATTTCGCGCCTCCCGCCCAATCAGCGGCCGATCAACACCGTCTTTCAGAGCTATGCGCTTTTTCCGCATATGACGGTTGCCGAGAATATCGGTTTCGGACTGAAGATGCTGGGTAAGTCCAGATCCGAAATCAAGGTGACGGTCGATGAGATGCTGCGCCTCGTCCGGCTGGAAGGGCGAGCAGGCAGCCTTGTGACTAGGCTTTCGGGCGGCCAGCAGCAGCGCGTGGCGCTCGCTCGCGCGCTGGCACCCAAGCCGCAGATCCTGCTGCTGGACGAACCACTCTCGGCGCTCGATCTCAAGCTGCGGCAATCGATGCAGATCGAACTCAAGCGCCTGCAGGCCGAAACCGGCATCACCTTCGTCTTCGTCACCCACGATCAGGAAGAAGCGTTGACGATGTCCGACCGCATCGCGGTCATGAGTGCCGGCAAGGTCCTGCAGGTCGGTTGCTCCCGGGACATATATGAGCATCCGGCCGACAGGTTCGTTGCGGACTTTATCGGCGAAACCAACTTTCTCCAGGGCCACCTCGAGGCCGCTGACGGCACGACGGGAACCGTGCTGCTCAAAAACGGCGTGCGGGTATCGGCCGGGCTTTCGGAAGCGGCACCACGCCAAGGCACTGTCACCATCGCCGTCCGTCCCGAGCATATCGACATCGCCGAACCTGGAGCGGCAGGCTCTATTCCGGCGACAGTCACCACCGTCGTCTACTTCGGCACCGACACCCACATCCATGCCAGCCTTGCAGATGGAACGCCCGTCATCATCCGCCAGCAGAACCGGAGAGACGGCGGTGGCGTGCCGCAAACCAATGCCTCAATCGGCCTTGTCCTGCCGGCAGGTGCCTCACAAGTGTTGAGGGATTGATCCATGGCAACCGATGTCGATATCGCGGAAGCTCAGATCAGCCATAAACGATGGCTCACCGTGCCCGCCCTGCTTTGCATTTTGCTCTTCGGCGTCGTGCCGCTCATCACCGTGCTGAGCTACTCGCTCATGCAACCGTCCGAATATGGCGGCGTCATTCCGAAATTCTCGTTCGACGCCTATGTTTCGCTCCTGTTCCAACAGGACATCTTCGACGATACCCTCTCCTTCTCGCCGGATTACCTGATCATTTTTGCCCGGACGGTCGCCTTCGGCGTGGCCACGACCGTGCTCTGCCTGCTGATCGGATTTCCGACCGCCTATTTCATGGCAACGCGACCGCCCCATACGCGCAATAGATGGGTGCTGCTGATCACAATTCCCTTCTGGTCGAACCTGCTCGTCAGGACGATCGCCATCATGTTCATCATCCGTGATGAAGGTCTGGTCAACATGGTCCTGCTGTCACTGGGCCTCGCCGACAAGCCGGTCGGCATGATCTTCACCGATTTCGCGATCGTGCTGGGCCTGATCTACAGCTTCCTGCCCTTCATGATCCTGCCGATTTATGCGGCGCTCGAGAAGATCGACTTCAGGCTGGCCGAAGCCGGCTTCGATCTCTATGCCTCCCGCTTCCAGATCTTGTGGCGGATCATCATCCCGCTTGCCATGCCCGGCATCATCACCGGCTGCGTCCTGGTATTCATCCCGACCTTCGGCGCCTACGTGACGCCGCTCCTGCTCGGCGGTGGCCGGCATATGATGATCGGCGACCTGATCGCGCTTCAGTTCGGCTCTTCGCGGAACTGGCCGTTAGGTTCAGCCTTTGCCACCGTGCTGATGGGTTTCGTGATGCTGGCGCTCTATATCCAGGCGCGCAAGGCTATGGGGGTCAGTCATGGCTAAGGCATTCATCAAGGGCACCGCCGACGTCAAGAAACAGCCGGGCTTCGCCGTCATCGCAGCCATCTGCATCGCGGTGCTCTATCTGCCGCTGATGATCATCGCCACCTATTCCTTCAATGCCGCGAGCAATATCGGTGCAGCCTGGAAAGGTTTCACCATCGACTGGTACGCCTCCGCCCTGCAAAATCGGGAGTTTTACGACGCGGCCATTCTCTCCATCGGCCTGGCGTTCGCCGCCATGGTGATATCCACGGTCCTGGCCACCGCCGCGGCGCTCGGCACGACACGCGGAAAGCCATGGCGAGGCCAGACCGCCGCTTTAGTGACCCTCACCACGCCGCTGGTTATTCCGGAAATCGTCACGGGTATTTCTCTCCTCGCCTTCTTTGCCGCGGTCGCCGCGCTGATCGACTTCAATCTCGGCCTCGGCAAACTGCTGATCGCCCATGTGACCTTCTGCATCCCCTTTGCCTACCTGCCGATCAAGGCGCGTCTCGAAGGCATGGACGAGACGCTCGAAAATGCGGCGGCTGATCTCTACGCCACGCGCTGGCAGACATTCCGCCATGTGACACTGCCGCTGCTCGTCCCGGGCATCTCCTCCGGCGCGGCACTGGCTTTCATCGTCTCGTTCGACGATTTCACGATCACGCAGCTGATCGCCGGACCGGGAGAAACCACCCTTCCGCTCTACATCTTCACCCGCATCCGGCGGGCACTGACACCCGAGATCAATGCCATGTGCACGCTGCTGCTCATGATCTCGTTCATCTTCATCATCCTGTCCTTCGCCATATCAAAGCGCAGGAGCCAGTGAAGCCCGCGCACCTCCTCCAGCACAAAAGGGAACTTGTGACATGCTGAAATCCTCCTTGCTTGCCATTGCGGCATTTGCCTTGTCCACCTCCTCGGCCCTGGCCGCCGGAGAGCTGCATATCTACAATTGGGGCGAATACACCAACCCGAAACTGATCGAAAAATTCGAAAAGACCCACGACGTCAAGGTCACCCTGGACTTCTACGATTCCAACGAAACGATGATGTCCAAGATCCGCGCCGGCGGCTCCGGCTTCGATATCGTCGTGCCCAGCGATTATGCCGTCGCGATCATGATCGAGGCAGGCATGCTGGAAAAGACCGAGCCGGCCTCAATGGCGAACTACAAGAACATGAACCCTGATATCGTCGACATCTATTTCGACAGGGGCCGGCATTATTCCGTGCCCTGGCAGCTTGGCGTGACTTCCTTCGTCGTCGACACCGCCGTCTACAAGGGTGACGTCAATTCGTACGCCATCCTCTTCGATCCTCCGGCCGAACTGAAGGGCCGTATCAACATGCTCGACGACATGACGGCGACCATGCATGCCGCGGAACGCTATCTGGGGTTTCCCCGCTGCACCGCGGACAAGGCTCAGTTGAAGGCCGTCAACGAACTCCTGAACAAGGCCAAACCCTCCTGGCGCACCTTTTCCTACGACTCGCTCCAGTTGCTTGCCGCCAAGGACGTCGATGCGGCGATGATCTGGAATGGCGCGGCGTTTCGCGCGCGTGCGCAGCGTGAAACTCTGGTCTTTGCCTATCCGAAGGAAGGGATCGAGGGCTTCATGGATAATGTCGTCGTCCTCAAGGGTGCCGCCAATATCGAAAATGCGAAGCTTTTCCAGAACTTCATCATGGATCCGGAGAATGCCGCGCTGATTTCCGATTTCGCCAAGTACAACAATGGCATCGTCGGATCGGAAAAGTATCTCACCGAGGACTTCAGCGGCGCGCCCGAGATCAAGCGCCCGGAGGGTGCCACGCCGGAATATGTGGCGCCGTGCCCGTCCGAGGTCGTCACGATGTACAACAAGATCTGGACGAACCTCCGCAAGTAACTCGCTCCATCCCCCGAAACGCCCACCCGCCGGCACCGCGCCGGCGGGCTGAGGCCGATCGCGACAAAATCTGGAAGACGACATGACGCAAGAACCCGCCGATCTCATCATTCACAATGCAAAAATCCTCAGCATGGACGATGCCCAGCCGAGAGCCGAGGCGATTGCCATCCGGCACAACCGGATTCTTGCAGTCGGCAGCAATGACGACATCCTGAAATTCGCAGGCGCATCGACACGCCAGGTCGACGCATGCGGCGCAACCGTTCTTCCGGGGTTCAACGAAGCCCATATGCACATTTTCGGCGGATCAGTCGGGCTGACCGAACTTTCGCTGTTCGGCATACAGGGCTTCGAGGCTTTTGCGCGCACGGTGCGGGACTATGCGGCGAGCAAGCCGGACCTGGCGCTGCTGGTTGCCCAACAGGCGGATTACTCGATCCTCGGCCGGAACGAACCGGTGACGCGCCACCATCTCGATCGCATCCTCCCGGATCGACCATTTCTCATGTATGCGCCCGATCACCATACGGCCTGGGCGAACACGGCGGCGCTGAAAGCTGCCGGCATCCTGGCAGGCCGCGATGTCGGCGTCGGCAACGAGATCGTCATGGGAGAAGACGGCCTTGCCAATGGCGAACTGAAGGAGGCCGACGCCATCGGCCCGGTCGCGCGCCTCAGCCAGACGGGTGGACGTGAAGGGCTCGGGGTGGCGACGGGGAGAGACCCGGATTCCGTCACGCCGGAGGAACGCCAGACCGATATCGACGTCATCCGCAAGGGGCTCGACTACTGCGCCTCGCTCGGTATCACCTCGATCCAGAATATGGACGGCAATCTCTATCAACTCGAAATGCTGGAAGAGATCGAGCGCGATGGCGGCCTGCCGGCAAGAATACGCGTTCCGTTCCATATGAAGAATTTCATGCCGCTCACCGAGTTGAGGGAAAAGGCGACGTCCTGGCGCGACCGTTTCAATGGCGATCGGCTCAGGTCGGATTTCGTCAAGATGTTTGTGGACGGGGTCACAGAGTCGGGAACGGCATTTTTTGCCGACGATTATGCCGACGAGCCGGGCTGGCGGGGCGAGCCGTTATTCTCCGCCGAGCACTTCAATGAAATCGTCACCACCGCCGACAGCCTCGGTTTGCAAATCGCCGTCCATGCCATCGGCGACGGCGCGGTGCACATGGTCCTGAATGGTTATCAGGCCGCATCGGAAGCCAACGGCCAGCGCGACAGCCGCCATCGGGTGGAACATATCGAGACAGCGCTTCCGAGTGATTTTCAGCGTTTCGCGGAACTCGGCGTCGTGGCGTCGATGCAGCCGACCCATCCGCCCGGTTCCGCCGGCCTGCCGCTCGAACCCTATCTGAGCCGCATCGGCGAACAGCGCTGGCCGCACGCCTTCGCATGGCGGACTCTCGCCGATCTGGGCGTGAAGATCGCCTTCGCGACAGACTGGCCGGTCTCGCCGCTCGATCCGATGTATTGCATCCAGTGTGCGATGACCCGCGAGACCTGGAAGGAGGGTCTGCCGGACCTGCGCCTCTCGCTCATGGAGACGCTCGTTGCCTATACGCGGACCAGTGCCTGGGTCGAATTCATGGAAGATCGGAAGGGCGTGCTGAAGTCTGGTTATCTCGCTGACGTGGTCGTGCTGAGCGGCGACATCGAAGCGGTGCCTTTTGATCAGATCGAAATGCTTCGCCCTGTTATGACCGTCTGCGACGGCCGCATCAGTTACCAAGCTGGTGGATCATGATTGATGAACACGAAGCGATAGAATTCTTTCGCAACAACCCCGATATCGAAGTGCTCGAGGCCTTCGTGATCGACGTCAACGGCGTGCCGCGCGGTAAATGGATCCCCCGCGAACGCGCAGTCGAGGTATTGACCAAGGGCATGGCGATCCCGCGCTCAGTCTACGCCCTCGATGTCTGGGGCCGGGACGTCCATGGCGCGGGTCTGGCCGAAGGCACGGGTGACCCGGATGGAATGTGCTTTCCGGTTCCGGGATCGCTTGCGCGCATCAGCTGGCTGAAAAGGCCGACGGCGCAAGTGCTGCTCTCCATGCGCAATGCGGATGGGACCGGTTTTTACGGCGACCCGCGCCAGGTTCTGGCGGCAGTTCTCGAACGCTACAGGAAACGGGGCCTCACGCCGGTCGTCGCAACCGAGCTCGAATTCTATTTCATCGACCCGGTGCGGTCGGCACTTGATCCGGTGCGTCCGCCCAATACCCGCGAAGGCCGTTGGCATACCGGCCAGACGCAGGTGCTTTCGATCGCCGAACTGCAGGATTTCGAAGACGTATTTCACGAGATTTCCACGACCTGCCGCGCGCAGGCCGTGCCTGCGGATACGACGTTGCGCGAGAATGGCCCCGGCCAGTACGAGATCAACCTCAACCACGTGCCGGATGCCTTGCGGGCCGCAGACTATGCCGTGCTGCTGAAGCGCATCGTCAAGGGCGTCGCGCGCAAGCACGATCTCGACGCTACCTTCATGGCCAAACCCTATGGCACCCAAGCCGGCAGCGGCATGCATGTGCATTTCTCGATCCTGGACGAAAAGGGACGCAACATTTTTGTCGGCGGCGATCGGCCCGCGGAGACGCTGCTCCATTCGGTCGGCGGGCTTTTGCAGAATATGGGCGACAGCATGGCGGTATTCGCGCCGCATGCGAATTCCTACCGCCGTTTGCGGCCGAGCGAGCATGCGCCGACCTACGCGTCCTGGGGCTATGACAATCGCTCCGCCGCAGTGCGCGTGATCACATCAAGCAAGCCCGCAACCCGGATCGAGCATCGCGTCGCCGGCGCCGACACCAACCCCTATCTCGTCCTGGCTCTCATCCTGGACGCGGCGCTGATGGGCATGAACATGAAGGTGAAACCCGGCGGCGAGATCACCGGCGACGACCATGCGCTCGATCACGAGCCGCTGCCGACCAACTGGGATTATTCCCTGCAGCGCTTTGCCAAGTCAGGCTTCGCTTACAGCGCGTTCGGGCCGGCTTTTCGGTCGCTTTACGCCAGTTGCAAGCAACAGGAACTGTCGGAATTCTCGCTGCGCGTCACCGACGTCGAGTACGACGC
Organism: Rhizobium sp. LjRoot254; assembly: GCF_964254105.1. Classification (NCBI taxonomy): domain Bacteria; kingdom Pseudomonadati; phylum Pseudomonadota; class Alphaproteobacteria; order Hyphomicrobiales; family Rhizobiaceae; genus Rhizobium; species Rhizobium sp. LjRoot254. The sequence goes on from NZ_CAXUSM020000001.1 coordinate 3,083,629, forward strand.
CTATATCAGGACGGTATGATCATGACCATTCATGCGCAATTCGCTTCCAATCCAGGCCACGCCGCGTCCTGGTATGCGGCGACAGCCAATCAAAAATCGGTCCGCCCAGCCCTGCAGGGAGAGGTCGCGGCTGATGTCTGTATCATTGGGGCTGGCTTCACCGGCATTTCGGCGGCGCTCGAACTCTCGGAACGAGGCTACAAGGTCGTCGTCCTCGAAGCCGAGCGCATCGGCTTTGGCGCCTCCGGCCGCAATGGCGGCCAGATCGTCAACGGCTACAGCCGCGATCTCGAAACGCTCGAACGGCGCTACGGACCGGAAAAGGCGCGCGCACTCGGGGCAATGTCGCTCGAAGGCGGCGAGATCATCCGCGGGAGGATCGAGAAATACGCCATCGATTGCGATCTCCGGCATGGCGGCTTTTTCGCGGCGTTCACCCAGAAACAGATCCGCGACCTGGAAGCCGTCAAGGCAAAATGGGAGAAGCATGGGCATGAGCATCTCGAAATCGTCTCGCAGGAGGGCGTGGCCAGCTATGTGAAGACTGACCGCTATGTCGGCGGCATGATCGACAAACGCGGCGGCCATATCCATCCGCTCAATCTCGTGCTCGGGGAGGCCGCCGCGGCGGAATCGCAGGGTGCCGTGATTTTCGAGAATTCAAGGGTCGAGAAGATCGAGACCGGAAAGGAACCAATCGTTGCCACGCCGAAGGGTACAGTGCGGGCGAAATATGTCCTGGTCTGTGGCAATGCCTATCTTGGCAAGCTGCTTCCGAAGATAACGGACCGGATGATGCCTGTCTCCAGCCAGGTCATGGTCACCGAGCCTCTCGAGCCAGAACTGATCGAAAGCCTGCTGCCTGCCGACTACTGCGTCGAGGATGCCAATTACGTGCTCGACTACTACCGCCGGACCGCTGACAATCGCCTGCTCTATGGCGGCGGCATCGGCTATGGCGGCCAGGACCCGAAAGACCTTACCGCAATCATTCAGCCGAACATGCTCAGGACATTTCCTGAATTGGCAAAAGCAAAGATCGACTTCGCCTGGAGCGGCAATTTTGCCCTGACGCTCACCCGCATCCCGCATGTCGGGCGTATCTCCGACACGGTGTTCTTCTCGCATGGCGACAGCGGGCACGGCGTGACGACGACGCATCTGCTGGGCAAGATCCTGGGCGAGATGGTCACCGGCCATGCCGAGCGCTTCGATATCTGGGCGTCCCTGCCGAGCCTGCCCTTCCCAGGCGGAAAGACGTTCAGGGTGCCGCTGACGATGCTCGGCGCCTGGTGGTACGGCATGAGGGACAGGCTTGGCCTTTGAATGAGGATGCGATGTAGGACGGGTGTCAAACCGCGCGGCACCTTTCAGATCAAGCGGGAAGCCGGGCTAAATGACCATAGCCTCCTATCGCGGCTGCATGCGGATGGCACCGTCGAGGCGGATGACCTCACCATTCACATACTGGTTTTCGATCGCGAACCGAACCGCGTCGGCGAATTCCGAGGGATCGCCGAGCCTCGAAGGATAGGGAATGGCGGCAGCGAGGCTGTCCTGCGCCTCCTGCGGCAGCGAATGAAGCAGCGGGGTGAGGAAGATGCCGGGGGCGATCGTGTTGACGCGGATCCCGAAGCGCGCGAGTTCCCGTGCCGCCGGCAAGGCCAGGGACACGATGCCGCCCTTGGAGGCTGCGTAGGCCGCCTGTCCGATCTGCCCCTCGAAGGCCGCGACCGACGCCGTGTTGACGATGGCGCCTCGCGCCTTGTCCTCGCGCTCCGGTGCCTCGGCCATGCGCGCCGCCGCGAGCCGCATCATGTTGAACGTGCCGATCAGGTTGACCCGGATGACGCGTTCGAAATCGGCGAGCGGCATCGGCCCGTTCTTCGAGAGAACGCGCCCTGCCGTGCCGATCCCTGCGCAATTGACGAGGATCCTCAAGCCGCCCTCGGCCTTCGCGGCTTCATCAACGGCCCTCGCCGCATCCTCTTCGGAGGTGACATCACCGGCGATCGCAACGCCGCCGATCTCGGCCGCGACGATGTCCGCCGCTGCGCCATCCCGGTCGAAGACATGCACCTTCGCGCCGAGCCCGGCCAGCAGGCGCGCTGTCGCAGCCCCGAGGCCGGAACCCGCTCCCGTCACAATGGTGCTCGATCCTGCGATCTTCATGCCGCGATTTCCTTGCTTGCCAGGATGACATCGGGCGCGCCGGCATAGAGCGCGTCGATAAGGTCTGAACGGTTGGCCCGCACAGCCCGCTGGTTGAGCGAGCCCTTGTCGGTAATCTCACCCTTGTCGAGGCGCGGCGCTTCGCGCAGCAGCATGAGGCGCATCACCCGGGTCGACGAGCCACTCGCGCTGCGCTGATGCCGGGCGAGCCGTGCGGCCAGGAGCGCCTTGACATCAGGATGCGAGAGCACATCCTCGTCCGAAAGTCCGTCCGCGCCGCCGATGGCTTCGCGCAGCGTCTTTGGTACCGGTATCGCGAGCGCGCCAAGCTCGGCCCGGTCCTCGCCGGTGATCACCGCGTCGCGGATAAGCCCGCCGAACTGATCGACCAGTTCCGCCCTGAGCTTGCCGACCGAGACCCAGGTTCCGGTCTGGAGTTTGAAGTTCTCCGCTGTCCGGCCTTCGAAGTAGAAACCTCGCGACGGATCGCCGGGGACAGCCAGCCGCACCGCGTCGCCAATCATGTAGAAGCCTTCCTCATCGAACGCCTCGGCGGTCAGCTTGGGGTCGCGCCAGTAGCCGGGCGTGATGTTCGGACCGTTCAGCCTGAGCTCGTACTTGTCGTCGATCGGCACGAGCTTGAGCGCGATCCCCTGCGCGGGAATGCCGATATTGCCCGGCCTTTCCTGCGGCTCCGTGCAGAACAGCGAGAAGGGTCCGGTTTCGGTCGATCCGAGGCCGCTTGAGATCAATACCTGCCCGCCCGTCACCTGTTCGGATAGTTCGAGCAGCGCATCCCAGGTGTGCTGGGCCATGCTCGCGCCGGCATACATCAGGATCTTGAGATTGCGGAAAAAGCTGTTCCGCAATACCTCGTCGCGGCGCATGGCATCCACCAGCATTTCATATCCCGCCGGCACGTTGAAATACCAGGTCGGCGAGATCTCTCTCAAATTGGCGATCGTCTCGCCGATCAGCGCAGGTGTCGGCTTGCCGCGATCTAGATAGAATGTACCGCCGTTATAGACGACGAGGTTGAACACCTTGTTGCCGCTGGCCGTGTGGTTCCAGGGCGCCCAATCGACGATGACGGGCGGCTCGTCGCGGAAAAATGCGTAGCAGTCGGCGACCATTTCCTGGTTCGAGCACAGCATCCGCTGGGTCTGCGTCACCGCCTTGGGCGCACCGGTCGTGCCCGACGTAAAGAGGAATTTCGCCACCGTGTCCGGGGTGACGGCGAGAAAAGCGCGGTCGACATCCGGCCCCACTTCGGTCTTCAACAGCGCGTTGAACGAAATCGCCGACTGCCGCGTGGGCAAGGGATTGCGAACCGCAATGACGGGCAGTTCCGCGCTGAAGGCGGCGTCGATGGCCTTGCCGAAGGTTGCTCTATCGTCCGCGAAGACGGCGCCGGGCGTCATCTGCCGCGCTATGTCCTTGAGCTTTCCGAAACCGGGATCGGCCGTGGCATAGGCCGGCGTGACGGCCGCGGAGGGAATGCCGACATGCTGCGCGCCAAGCGCCATAATGGCATGTTCGATCGAATTTTCCGAGAGGATCATCAGCGGCCGCTCGACCGATAGGCCGAGATCGAGAAGCGCCTGGCCGATGCGACGGATCATGTCCAGCGCCTGGCTGTAGGTGACCTTGCGCCAGCCGCCGGCGTCATTGCGCGCGGCCATCCAGACCCGATCCGGCGCGGTCTCGGCCCAGTGGACGAAACGCTCGTTGATGCAACGGGGATAGGGCCCGAGCGCATCCTGCCGCCATACCATGATGGTACCGTCGGGACGCTGTTCCCAATCAAGCCTTGGCGACCACAGCTTGACCTCCTGAATACGTCTCTCCGTCATGACTCTCCTCCAGAGCACGCAAGTAACGATATTGACCGACCTTAGATCGATCTCAAAATTTGTTTACAAGGAAACAATCCATGTGTAAACAATCATCACGAAAACAAGTTGAAGACGGGTGAACCGGGAGGACGACATGAGCGGAGACGCGGCACCGAATTTCGTGACCTATGAGATCGTGGGCGACGTCGCCCACATCGGTCTCGACCGGCCGGAGAAGCGGAATGCGATCAGCGACGCCTTCGTCGAGGCGATTGCCGAAGCCGTGGCGAGAGCCGAGCGCGAGGCGAAGGCCGCGGTGCTCTACGGCCACGGCAAACATTTCTGCGCCGGCCTGGATCTCGGCGAACATGTCAGGAAATCGGCGATCGAGGGCGTGCGAGGTTCCCGCCGCTGGCACGCGGTCTTCTCCGGCATCGAACATGGTACGATCCCCTGGATCTCGGCCCTTCATGGCGCCGCGGTCGGCGGCGGGCTGGAACTCGCCGCGTCCACGCATATTCGCGTGGCCGACGAAACCGCCTTTTTCGCTCTTCCCGAGGGCCAGCGCGGCATCTTCGTCGGCGGCGGCGGCTCGGTCCGCGTCGCCCGCCTGATGGGCGTCGCGCGCATGACCGATCTCATGCTGACGGGCCGCGTCGTATCGGCCGGTGAAGCCGAGCGCTGGAACCTCGTGCAATATGTCGTACCGTCGGGCGAGGCGCGCAACAAGGCGCATGAACTCGCGCTGGCTGCCTCCACCAATGCGGCGCTCTCCAACTACGCCGTGATCAATGCCCTGCCGCGCATCCAGGATATGGCCAAGGAGGACGGCCTCTTCGTCGAATCCTTCATTTCCTCCTTCACCGCCACCAGCCCGGAGGCGGAGGAGCGGCTGACCGCCTTCCTCGAGAAACGCGCCGCCCGCCTCAAGGCGCCGGGCGAGAGCTGAGGATCGCAATATGGACGCTCCCGTACGCCATCTCGATCAGGTGAAGCTCGGCGCTCTCGCCGATTCCGTCGGCTTTCTCCTGCGTCTCGCACAGTTACGTGCCTTCGACGACTTTTTCTCGGAGAACGGCCCACGGGATCTGAAGCCCGGCGAATTCTCGGTCCTCTGGGTCATCGCCCGCAATCCCGGCATCCGCCAGAGCGTGCTTGGTCAGAGGCTGATGATCAAACGCGCGCATATGACAAAGCTGATCCGCGCCATGGAAGAAGCAGGCTTTGTCTCGCGCCGCATACCCGATCGCGACCGCCGCGCCGTGGAACTTACGCTGACGCCATCCGGCGAGAGCGAAGTCGCAAAAGCGAGCGCTCTCTTCTTCGACTACGAGCAGAGAACTGGTGCGCCACTGGACGACCGGGAGCAGGCGGCGTTGCTCGCGCTCCTCAAGAAATATGTCGGGTTGCGGGAGGAGCAGGAATGAATATCGACGAACTTATCGCCATCGACATCCACACCCATGCCGAGGAGCCTTGCGGCTGCCAGCGCAACGACGGGTATCATGAATTTCAGGCCGGTATGGCCAAATATTTCAGGAATCCAGCAGGCGCCCAGGGCATGCTGCCGACGGTCCAGGAGACTGCCGCATACTATCGCGAACGCAGGATCGCCTGCGTCATTTTCCCCGTGGATGCCGAGCGCGAAACCGGATTTCGCCGCTACGAGAACGAGGAGGTGGCGAAGATCGCAGCCGACAATTCCGACATCATGATCCCCTTCGCCTCGATCGATCCTGCCAAGGGCAAGATGGGCGCGCGCGAGGCACGCCGCCTGGTGCGGGAATTCGGCATCAAGGGTTTCAAGTTCCACCCGACCATGCAGGCATTCTACCCGAATGACCGCGAGGCCTATGTGCTCTACGAGGCGATCGCCGAAGAGGGCGCAATCGCTCTCTTCCATACCGGCCAGACCGGGGTCGGCGCCGGAATGCGCGGCGGCATGAACATGCGGCTAAAATACTCCAATCCGATCCATCTCGACGATGTCGCGGCCGACTTCCCTGATATGCCGATCATCCTGGCGCACCCCTCCTTCCCGTGGCAGGAAGAGGCGCTGGCGGTCGCGACCCACAAGCCGAATGTCTATATCGACATGTCCGGCTGGTCGCCTAAATATTTTCCCCAGATCCTGATCCAATATGCCAACACGCTCTTGAAGAAGAAGATGCTGTTCGGCTCCGACTGGCCGGCGATCACGCCGGACCGGTGGCTCAAGGATTTCGAGACGATCGACATCCGCGACGACGTCCGCCCGCTGATCCTCAAGGAAAATGCGCGGAGGCTGCTGAAGCTCTGATCGGCATTGGCGCCAGCGCTTGCAGATGGGCTGGCGCCGGAACGCGATCGATCGCTATCGACCTTCTCTTCGTCTGGCCCTTCATGCAACACCGTCTCTGTCGGGGGGAGGTGGCCGCCAGTCCCATGTTGTCCTCCCAGACTGAAGAGTGTCGAAAAAATCGTCAGACCGCGACGCGCCTTGCGATGGCGGCTTGCAGGTGCTCGTGAAGAAAGCCGCCGGCTTCCTCGATCGAGGCCATGCCCTCGTCGAGCATCGGCGCGAAGAGCTGCCAGGAATGCACCATGCCGTCGAAGATCTTGAGTTCGGCGGACACACCGGCAGCCTTGAGCCTTTCGACGACGGTCACGGAATCGTCGCGCAGTATCTCCCAGGAGCCAACCTGGACGAGCGTCGGCGGCAGGCCGGTGAAATCGCTGTAGAAGGGCGTGACCAACTCCGACTTGCCGTCGCCGGCGCCGACATAGACCATGTTGAAAAGGTCCATGAGACCGCGTGTCAGAAGCGGTGCATCGGTCACGGAACGATGCGAGTCGCCCTCACTTGCGAGATCAAGCGCGGGAGACATCAACACCAGCGCGGCCGGCTGTGGCAGCCCCTCCTTCCTCGCCCTGACGGCGACCGAAAGCGCGAGATTGCCGCCGGCGCTGTCCCCGGTCAGCGCGATTGCTGCCGGGTCATAGCCCTGCGCCAAGGCCCATTGGTAGACGGCGAAGGCATCGTCATGCGCGGCCGGCGCCGGGTCCTCGGGCGCCAACCGATAGTCTGCTGCCAGCACCGCGGCACCCGACGTGCGGGCGAGATGGGCGGCAATCACCCGGTGCGAGCGGCTCGAGCCGAGGAGGAAGCCGCCGCCGTGGTAATAGATCACCAGCCTGCTCTCGTCGGTCTCCTCCCGGCGGATCAGATCGCCGCCACAGGGGCCGGCGGGCACCCGTTCGATCATCGAACCATCGGCGATTGGTGTCTGGGCGTTGATGCCCTCGAACCACTCGCGCATCATGTGAGGTGTGGCGTTTTCGGGTGGCGGGTTCTGGCTGCTGATATCCAGAATGAAATCGAGTTGCGCTTTCGACATGGTTTCCTCCCTGAAATGTCGGATGGGAAAGGGCCTACGCGGCCCTTCCGCCGGCTATTGCATGCGCACGATCGGCTTGATCGTCCTGCCGCTCTCGGAATCGTGGATCGCCTGATTGATCTCGACGAAGTCGTAGAATTTCACGAGCTTGTCGAAGGGGAAGCGGCCCTGGGCATTGAGTTCAACCAGCATCGGAATGAAGGTGTCCGGGTTGGATTCGCCCTCGACGATCCCGATCAGCCGGCGGCCGCCGCTCATGAAGTGGACCTCATCGAGATTGATCTCGGTGCCCATGGCCGAGGCGCCGAGAATGCCGCAGGCGCCCATCGGGGCCAGCGCCATTACTGCACCGCGGATGACTCTCGAAATCCCCGTCGTGTCGAGCGCGAAATTCAGCCCGTAGCCGGTGATCGCCATGATTTCTGTCGTCGCATCGACCTTGCCGGGATTGATCGTGTGGGTGGCGCCGAGTTCGCGCGCCATATCAAGCCGCTCGTCATTCATGTCGACGGCGATGATCGTCGTCGCGCCGACGACCTTGGCGGCCATCAGGGCGGACAAGCCGACAGAGCCGGACCCGAACACGGCGAAGGATTTGCCCGCCGAAACCTTGAGCGCATTCATAACGGCGCCAGCGCCGGTCTGGATACCGCAGGCGAGCGGCCCGAGCAGTTCCAGCGGCACCGTGTCCGGGACCTTCACGACATTCACCTCATGGCAGATGGCGTGGGTGGCGAAGGACGACTGGCCGAAGAAGTTGCCATGGATGCGCTCGCCGTCCGCCGAGAGCGCGCTTGAGCCATCGGTGCGCGCGGCAAAGAAGTTGCGCGGGAAAAATTCGTGGCAATAGCTGATGTGATGGTCCTGGCAGCTCGGGCAATGGCCGCAGGAATTGAAGGTCATCACCACCTTGTCGCCGGCCTTTACCTTCGAGACGGAACGGCCGACCTTTTCGACAATGCCGGCACCCTCATGGCCCAGCACCACCGGCAGAGGCGTCGGCAGCATGCCGTCGCGCACGACGATGTCGGTGTGGCAGACGCCCGTGGCGACGACCTTCACGAGGATTTCGTTATCCCTCGGCTCCTCGATATCGATGGTCTCGAGGCTGAGGTCCGCGCCCTGCGCGCGGGCGATGGCAGCTTTGATCTGCATGGTGGTCTCCGGAATGAAATGTCACGCGGGGGATGCGGGCACTCAGGCCCGCATCCGGTCCTGGGAGTGATCAGAAGGGATAGGGGGTCGCGGCGTCCTTGACGGAAATCCACTTCCAGGTGGTGAATTCCTCGATATCGGCCGGCCCGCCGATGCGGGTGCCGTTGCCGGACTTGCGCGGGCCGCCGAAGGGCGCGAAGGGGCCGCCATTGACCGTCTGGTCGTTGACATGGACCATGCCGACATCGAGTTCGTCGGCGATCCGCATCGCGCGGCCGGTATTGGAGGAAATCACGCCGGCGGCGAGGCCGTAGTCGCTGTTGTTGGTAAGCGCGATCGCCTCTTCCTCGGTGGCGAAGGAGGCAATGCAGGCCACCGGGCCGAAGATTTCCTCGTCGAAGGCCCGCATTCCGGGCCTGACGCCAGCAAGCACGGTGGCGGCATAGAAGCGGCCGTCATGGGTGCCGCCTGCGAGCAGCCTGGCGCCCTTGGCGACGGCATCTTCTACGATCGCCTGGATGCTCGCCACCTGGCCGTCCGAAATGATCGGGCCGAGCGCCACCTGATTGGTCGCGGGATCTCCGGCCGGCAGATGCGATGCTTTCGCGACCAGCTTCTCCGTCAATGCATCGGCGATCTTTTCATCGGCGAGGATCAGCCCCGTCGCCATGCAGATCTGGCCCTGGTGCAGGAACGCGCCCCAGGCCGAATTCGAGGCCGCGATGTCGAGATCGGCATCGTCGAGCACGATCAGCGAGTTCTTGCCGCCAAGCTCCAGTTGGACCTTCTTGAAATGCTTGCCGGCAATCTCGGCAACTTTCGAGCCGCCTCTCGCCGACCCGGTGAAGGAGATCATCGCAATGTTGGGATCGATGCACATCGCTTCGCCGGCGTCGGCGCCACCCGGCACCACCTGCAGCACGCCCTTGGGCAGGCCGGCTTCCTCGAAGATGCGGGCGATGATGATGCCGCCCGAAATCGGTGTGCGCGGATCGGGCTTGTGCACCACCGCATTGCCGAATGCCAGCGCCGCGGCGATCGAGCGGATCGACAGCACGAGCGGGAAATTGAAGGGCGAGATCACGCCGACGACGCCGTGCGGCACCCGCTTGGCATAGTTCGTCCGGCCATCCATCGACGGAATCATCATCCCCATCGGCGACGTGGCCAGCGACGCCGCATGGTGGATGAAGAGCGCGCCATGCTCGATCTCGATGCCGGCCTTCGGATAGATCGATCCGGATTCCCGCATGATCCAGGGGATGAGTTCGGCGCCGTTCTGCTCAAGCAGGTCGGCGGCCTTGGACAGGATGCGTGCCCGGTCGGTCGGCAGCGTCTTGGCCCAGGCCTTCTGGGCGGCGCGAGCCTCGGCGGCGGCACGGGCGATATCGGCAGCGCCGCCGACACCGACCGAGGCGATCACCGCGCCTGTCGCCGGATCGGTCACGTCCATCACGCCTGCGGTCGTCGCCTGCCAATCGGCAAAGAAGGCGCGCCCCTGCCAGCGCTCGCTGTCCAGGAAATTCTGGTTTTCGATGTTCATCATCTTCCTCCTCAAAAATATCGCTCGGCCGTCGGGAGGTGCGGACACAGCTTCGCCGTCGCAAGATCGGACGCTTTTGCCCGGGCTTGCCGCCTTGCCGTCACATGGCTGTCTGCCGATGTCCTCCTGCCGCCTCCTCAAGCGGTTCGGAAAGGATGCTGCAAAGGCCGTGCCAGAATGGACGAGACGCCGGATTGTTGCCTGGAGGAAATCATAAGGCTTTGACAGCGCTTCGTTTTTCGCCGCTCAGCCGCGAGCGCCCATCGCTCCGGTCGATGGCATTGCAATTACGAAAATAATGAAATAGCTTTGATTAATTCATCAAATTATTAATGTGATCATGACAGATACGCATCGTCCCGACGGATTGATCTCTCTTGCCGAAGCCTCTCGCAAGACGGGCAAGATCCTCACGCGCGGCGCTTTCAGCGAACTCGACACGGGTGCCGCCCCTACCCTCACCGATCTCGCCGAAGCGCTCCACTTCGCGCTCGGCGACGGCCGGATATGGCTCAACGACCAGCGCATGGTGCTGATCCAGTCCCTCGTACTGGGGCGATTGAGGCAGGAGATCATCGACGCCTTCGGCACGGAGACAGCCAAGGGCCTCTTCATGCGCGTCGGCTATATGCAGGGTGTGCGCGATGCGGAACTGATCCAGAAGCGCTTTCCCCAGGAAGATCTGACGCATGCGCTGGCGGCTGGCCCGCGCGTCCATACGCTCGAAGGCTTCGTCAAGGTCACGACGAAGCAGTTCCAGTTCGACCTCCGGAAAGGCACCTATTTCGGCGAATTCTACTGGGACGACTCCTCGGAAGCCGCGGAGCACATCTCAAGCTACGGCATCTCCAGCGAGCCGGTCTGCTGGATGCAGACGGGTTATCCCTCAGGCTATACCAGCACGCTCTTCGGCAGGCCGGTGATCTTCCGCGAGATCGAATGCGCCGCCATGGGCGCCCCGCGCTGCTTCGTCGTCGGCCAGCATGTCGACGCCTGGGGCAAGGACGCACCGGAGCGGCACTATCTCGGCCTGGACTGGAAGAGCGGGCGTTATGTCGCCGTGGACCGTCCGAAACCGACGCCGGCGGCAAAGCCGTCCGGCGGGAGCGTGTCGGACGCCACCGAAGGCCAGGTCGTCGGCGTCTCGGCAAGCTTCCTCCGCACCCGGCTGATGCTGGAGAAGGTGGCCGACACCGATGCGACGGTGCTGTTCATGGGCGAATCCGGCGTCGGCAAGGAGCTCTTTTCCAACGAACTCCACAAGCTGAGCCCACGCGTGCAAGGCCCCTTCGTGCCGATCAACTGCGCGGCCATTCCCGAAAACCTCGTGGAATCCGAACTGTTCGGCGTCGAGAAGGGCGCGTTCACCGGCGCGGTCCAATCGCGCGCCGGCTATTTCGAGCGCGCGCATGGCGGCACGCTCTTCCTCGACGAAATCGCCTCGCTCACCTATTCGGCGCAGGGCAAGGTGCTCAGGGCGGTTCAGGAGCGCAAGATCGAGCGCGTCGGGGGAACCAGGACGATCCCCATCGACGTACGCGTCGTCGTAGCCTCCAATGTCGATCTGGCCGAAGAGGTGCGCGCTGGCCGTTTCCGGCAAGACCTCTATTTCCGCCTTTGCGTGTTTCCGATCGTCATTCCGCCGCTACGCGACCGGCGCGACGATATTCCGCTGCTCGCAGCGCATTTTCTGAAACTCTTCCGCGAGCGGCATCGTCGCGATGTCGCCGGCTTCACGCGGCGCGCGATGGATGCCCTCCTCGCCTATGATTTCCCAGGCAATATTCGCGAGCTCCAGAACCTTGTCGAGCGTGGCGTCATCTACACCGAAAGCGGCTCGCTGATCGATATGCAGCACCTGTTCACAGGGTTCGAGAAAGTGCCATCGCTCTCCCTGAAGCTGACCGGCGAGGGCCGCATCGGCGTGGCGCCGCAGGACGGAACGGACTTAACAGGCGAGCGGCGGATGATAACGGCGCCCGAGGCTCTCAAGCGCGCCGAAGCCGAGCTCTATCGCTCCGCGCTCGAAGCCGCCGGTGGGAACGTGTCGGCGGCCGCGCGTCAACTGGGACTGACGCGCGCCAAGCTGGAGTATTGGCTCAAGAAACAAGGGCGTGTTCCGCTTCTAGAATCTGGACAAGCTCGCGATAGAGGTTTGGGGTGATAGCAGCCCGAACTGTGATAGACTTGTCGAAAACTCGGCCAAATCATAACAAAACAGATATGATTTGGCCGTTTTAATTTATTTGAACCTGCGCACGCAATTTGAAATGATCAAGCCGCTCGAAGGCATACGCAAGGAGGACGCGTACGGATCGGGCAAGCCAGATCAACTGTGGGAGGAGAGCCAATGTTAAGAAGATGCGTTCTTGCGGGTTTTTCGGCAGCCTCGCTGCTGCTGGTCGGCGGCGGCGCCTTGGCGGCCGACGTGACGCTAAAACTGCATCAGATGCTGCCGCCGCAGGCGACGATTCCATCGAAAGTGCTGGTGCCCTGGGCCGAACAGGTCAAAAAGGATTCGGGCGGCCGCATCGAGGTCGAGCTGTATCCGGCAATGCAGCTCGGCGGCAAGCCCGCAGACCTTGTCGATCAGGCTCGCGACGGCGTCGTCGACGTTGTTTGGACTGTCATCGGCTATACGCCGGGCCGCTTCCCGAAGACCGAAGCCTTCGAGCTTCCCTTCATGATCACCACTGCGGAAAAGAGCTCGCAGGCCTTTTATGAATATTACGAGAAGCATCTCAAGGACGAGTTTGCCGATTACCACGTGCTCGCGGTGCATACCCATGGCCCAGGCCTGATCCACACGATCGGCAGCAAGCCGGTCAACGGCGTCGAGGATATGAGTGGCCTCAAGCTGCGTGGCACCTCCAAGGTCGTCAATGCTCTGCTCGAGGCGATGGGCGCTTCACCCGTCGGCATGCCCGTCACGGCCGTGCCGGAGGCACTGTCGAAGAGCGTCATCGATGGCTCCGTCGTGCCTTGGGAAGTGACGCCCGCCATCAAGATCGCCGAACTCGCGCCCAATCACACCGGCTTCTCGGGCGACAAGGGTCTCTATACCGCAACTTTCCTGTTTGCGATGAACAAGGAAGCCTATGATGGCCTTCCCGATGATCTCAAGCAGGTCATCGACAAGAATTCGGGCATGGAACTCGCCAGGAAGTTCGGCATCGCGATGGACCAGGGCGACATCCGCGGCAAAAAGATCGCCGAAGACGCCGGCAACAAGATCATCATCCTCGACGAGGCCGAAACCGAGAAGTGGAAGACGCTTTCGGAGACGGTGACGACGGCCTGGATCGAGGACATGAACGGCAAGGGCCTGGATGGAACGGCCTTGTTCAACGACGCTGTTGCCCTGATCGACAAATACAACCAGTAACGCGAAACACCAGGCGATCCCGGGGGAGGGCTCGATGCAAAACACGGCTTCCTCCGGCACCGCCGGACGGACCATATACAGGCTTGCCGAATGGGTCGCCATCGTCGGAGGCCTCTGCCTCGTTGCGGCCTCCGTGCTCACCGGTATCTCCATCGCCGGCAGCGTGACCTACAAGCCGCTGCCGGGCGAGATCGAAGTGGTCGAGATCCTCTGCGGCCTGGCGGTCTTCGCCTTCCTGCCCTATTGCCAGCTCCACAAGGGCCATGTCGGTGTCGATCTCTTCATCGGCATGCTCGGGCATAGGGCAATCAACTGGACCCAGCTGGTCGGCGACATCATCATCACCGTGCTCTTCGCGCTCCTGACATGGCGGCATTGGATCGGCACGCTCGACAAGTTCCGCAATGGCGAATTCACCCCGATCCTGTTCATTCCGATCTGGTGGGGTTTTGCCGCGGCCATGGTCCTGCTCGTCGTCAATCTCGTGATCAGCGCCTGGACGGTTTATGCCGACATCCACGATATCAGGCGCGGTATTGACGTCGAACTGCCGCTCGGGGGCCACGGATGAGCAACATCGAAATCGGCCTTTGGTCCTTTCCTGTCCTCATTTTCCTGATCTTCCTCCGGATTCCGATCGCCGCGGCAATGCTCGGCACCGGCATCATCGGCACCTGGCTGGTGACCGGCAAATGGATGATCATCTTCAATCAGCTGAAGGCGGCGCCCTGGAATACCAACGCCAACTATTCGCTGTCGATCATTCCGCTTTTCCTGCTGATGGGCCAGTTCGCTGCTCGCGGCGGGTTGAGCCAGGCGCTGTTCAATGCGGCTTCGGCCTTCCTCGGCCATCGCAAGGGCGGGGTTGCCATGGCGGCCATCGGCGCCTGCGCCGGCTTTGGGTCGATCTGCGGTTCCTCTCTCGCCACGGCTGCGACGATGGCGCAGGTGGCACTGCCTGAACTCCGCCGTAACGGCTATGCCGGGGGCCTTGCCACTGCGACGCTGGCGGCCGGAGGCACGCTTGGTATACTCATTCCGCCCTCCGTCGTGCTGGTGCTCTATGCGATCCTGACCGAGCAGAATATCGCAAAGCTGTTCCTCGCCGCCTTCGTGCCCGGCATCATCGCGGCGGTCTCGTATCTGACCGTCATCGCCATCTATGTCCGCCTCAATCCCGGTTCTGCCGGCACCGTCGCACGGCTGCCCTGGGCGGATCGCGTCCCGCCTTTGGTCGCCGTCTGGCCGGTCCTGGTGATCTTCTTCCTGGTGGTCGGTGGCATCTATCTCGGGTGGTTCACCCCCACGCAGGCGGCAGCCGTGGGTGCCGTCGGCACAGGGCTGGTCGCCTGGCTGCGCGGCGGTCTCGGCAAAGGCGCGCTGTTCCAATGCCTCAAGGAGACCGCTGTCTCCACCGGCATGATCTTCTTTATCGTGCTCGGCGCCTCGGTGTTCAACTCCTTCCTCGCTTTTTCCCGACTGCCGCAGGTTGGTGCCGAATGGGTCACCGCCCAGGGCTTCACGCCGATGACGGTGCTGATCATCATCCTGGTGCTCTACATCATCTTCGGTTGCATCATGGACTCGTTGTCGATGATTATCCTCACCGTGCCGATCTTCTTCCCGATCGTCACCGCAATGGATTTCGGCCTCTCGCCCGAACATTTCGCGATCTGGTTCGGCATCCTGGTGCTGATGGTGGCCGAGATCGGGCTGATCACGCCACCTGTGGGGCTCAACCTGTTCATCATCGCAGCGATGGCGAAGGAGGTGCCGATCCGCGAAACCTATCGTGCCATCATCTGGTTCGTCGGTGCGGATTTGCTGCGTATCGTGCTGCTGACGGCCTTCCCTCTTATCAGCGTGTTCTTGATCTGAGCGTCAAGCAAACTCGCTTAATAGGCCTGACCGGGATTGGCAGCGTTTTGACCTGCAGTATCAGCCGCCTTGAATTCATTCAGCAATCTGGTCGTTGCGTTGACGAACAATCCGACATCGCTGCCGATGCCCACGAATGTCGCGCCGAGTTCTAGATAACGCCGAGCGAGCATCTGGTCCGCGGTGAGGATGCCGGCGGCCTTGCCGTGTGTCTGGATGCGCTTCAGTGCGTCCTCGACAGCGGCCTGGACCTCGAGTGAGCCCGGCTTGCCCAGGAAACCCATGTCGGCAGCTAGGTCGGCAGGGCCGACGAAGACGCCATCGACGCCTTCAGTCGCGGCAATGGCATCGAGATTGGCAAGGCCTGCCCGGCTCTCGATCTGCAGCAGCAGGCAGACCTCGTCGTTCGCAGTCTGCAGATAGTCAGGGATGCGATTGAAATTCGAAGCCCGTGCCAGAGCAGCCCCGACGCCACGGATGCCATGTGGCGGATAGCGCACGGCACGAACCATGGCCTCGGCCTGGTCCTTCGTCTCGATCATCGGAACAAGGACGGTCTGGGCGCCGATATCGAGGATTTGCTTGATGATCCAGGCTTCGCCGACCGGTGGACGCACGATCGGATGCACCGGATATTTCGCCAACGCCTGCAACTGTGTGACCAGGGTCTGGATATCGTTCGGCGCATGCTCTGCGTCCACCAGCAGCCAGTCATATCCCGCGCCGCCACATATCTCGGCAGTGTAAGCGCTGGTCAGCGCGACCCATAGTCCGATCTGGGCGCGGCCTTCTTTCAGAGCCGCCTTGAAGGCATTCTTGGGTGCGGGCATCTTAGGGCCTCATTGGAAGAAGCAGGAAACGGTGCCGTACGGCCCGAAATCGGCGGTGATCGTATCGCCATGCCGCGCCTCGATCGGCCGGATGAACGAACCGGCGAGCACGATCTGCCCCGCCTCGATTCCCGCGCCATATTGCGCCAGCCGGTTCGCCAGCCAGGCGATGCCGCGCGCTGGGTGATTGAGCACGCCAGCGCCCAGGCCAGTCTCCTCTACCTCGGCGTTGCGGGAGACGATCGCGCCCATCCAGCGCATATCGACATTGTCGGGTCGCATTTGCCGACCGCCGATGACGATGCCGGCATTGGCGGCATTGTCGGCGATCGTATCGACGATGGTCCGCGCCTTCTTCGTCTCGGGATCGACCCGCAAGACGCGGGTGTCGAGGATTTCGAGCGCCGGCGTCACGTAGTCTGTCGCATTCAGCACATCGAAAATGCTGACATTGGGGCCTTTGAGCGGCGCCTTCATCACGAAGGCGATCTCGGCCTCGATGCGCGGCTGGATGAAGCGGTCGGCCGGTATCGTCGCGCCATCCTCGAACACCATGTCGTCGAACAGCACACCAGAATCCGGCGTTGAGATGTTGAGGGCGTATTGCATCGCCTTGGAGGTTAACCCGATCTTCCAGCCGATGACCTTGCGGCCGGCAGCGATCTTTTTCTTCACCCAGTCGGCCTGGATGGCATAGGCGTCATCCATGGTCATGTCAGGATGTTTCAACGATAGGAGACCGATCTGCCTGCGATCTCTTTCAGCGGTATCGAGCGCCGAAGCAGCCTCCGAGATTTGACCTGGCGTCAGCATTCTACACCTCGTCTTCAATCGTGTTGCGCAGAATGCCGAGCCCGTCCGCCTCGATCTCGACGACATCGCCGGGCTTCAGCCAGATCGGCGGATCGAAGCGGGCGCCGGCACCTGTCGGCGTGCCGGTGACGATGACGTCCCCGGGCACCAGCGTGGTGAAGGTCGAGATATAGTTGATGATCTTGCGGAAGGAAAAGATCATCCGCGACGTGCGATCCTGCTGGCGGACCTCGCCATTCACCCGTGTCGTCAGTTGGACGTCGGCCAGTTGCGCCTCGTCCGTGAACGGCACCAGCCACGGACCAATCGACCCGGTGCGGTCGAAATTCTTGCCCTGCGTGACGTTGAACTTGGCGTGCCGCACCCAGTCGCGGATCGTGCCTTCGTTGCAGAGCGAGAGCGCTGCGACGTGAGCCAGTGCCTCGCTTTCGGGAATCCGCCGCCCGCCCTTGCCGATGACGATAACGATCTCGCCTTCGTAATCGAGTTGCGGGCTTTCCGGTGGCCGGATCAGCGGCTGATCGTGGCCGGTGAACGAGCGCGGAAAGCGGATGAAGAGCGAAGGGTTGGGGGGTGCTGCCTGACCGTCCTTGTATTCCTCGTTGCGGTCGGGGAAATTGACGCCGACGCAGATCAGTTTCTCCGGAGCCGGGATCGGGATCTCGAAGCGGAATGTGCCTGGCAGGACGTCGGGCTCAAGGCTCGCGGCCTCGGCGGACAACTGCTGCAGTGCGCCCGCCTCGATCACCTCGCGCAGGGTCGGCCATATCGCGCCATGCCGCGATGAGAGATCGACGATCGCCTCGCCCTTCACCAGCCCATAACCCTGCTTCCCGTTCACCGAAAAGCTTGCAAAGCGAGGATGTGTCATCCGCTCTCTCCTCACGGTGCCACGATCGGCTGTGCTTTCAGGATCGAATCCTTGATTTCGGCGCCCCGGAACGAGCTGCCCTCCTCGAACCACGATTTCGGCGCGGGCGAGCCCCAGAGCGTCTGACGCTGCGGGTCCTTGAGGTCCCACTTGATCGGTTCGAGATCGGGATCGACCGTCTGGTAATCCGAGCAATAGATCTCGATGCGGTGACCGTCGGGATCGCGGATATAGAGGAAGAACGCGTTGGAAATACCGTGCCGGCCCGGACCGCGCTCGATATTCGCCAGCCAGCCGGTGGTCGACATCAGGTCGAGCAGGTCGATGATGTTGAGCGGCGTCGGCACCCAGAAGGCGGTGTGATGCAGGCGCGGGCCGCGGCCATTGGTGAAGGCCATGTCATGCACGCCGCCCTTGCGGTGCGTCCAGGCAGCCCATAGGCGGCCGGTTTCCTCATCGGCGGTGTATTCGGTCACGCGAAAGCCGATTTCATTATAGAAAGCGACGCTCTCGTCGACATTGGGCGAGAAGCAGTTGAAGTGATCGATCCTGAGCGGCTTGACGCCTTTATAGAGAGCGTATTTCTGGTGGATCGGCGGCAGGCGGTCCATCTTCGAATAGAATTCCAGCGGAATGCCATGCGGATCGCGGGTGCGGAAGGTGCGCGACTGATAGGGCCGTTCAACCCATTCCACCGGCTGGCCCTTGCCCCTGAAGAAGTGCTCGGCCTTGTCGAGATCGTCTTCCGAGAACACCTTGAAGCCAAGGTCGCGGGCTTCCGCCTCGCCGGATTTCTTGAGCACGATGCAGTGGTGCCCCCGCTCTTCCATGGCGCGCAGATAGATCGCGTCTGATGTCTCGTCGGTCACCTGCAGGCCGAGCGTATCGACATAGAAGGCGCGAGACTTGGCGAGATCGGTGACGGCGAGTTCGACATGGCTGAGCCGTACGATGTTGAAGGGCGGGTAGAGATTGGGTGTGGGCAGAGCCATTATTTCCTCCTCGGATTGATTATGCAGCGAGTGACCGGCGCAGGGTCACGTCAGCCGTCGAGCTTCTGGATCGCATGCGCCGTGTTGGCAAAGGCGATGTTCTTGGTTTCCATGTAGAAATCGAAGGACCAGTCGCCGCCGTCGCGGCCGATGCCCGAGCTCTTGACGCCGCCGAATGGTGCCGGCAGGTGGCGGACATTTTCGGAATTGACCCAGATCATGCCGGCCTCCAGCGCATCGGTGAAGCGAAAGGCACGCGTGACATCATTGGTCCAGAGATAGCCGGTCAGGCCGTATTCGACGTCATTGGCGAGTGATAGCGCCTCTGCCTCGTCCTTAAAGGGAATGGCGGTCAGCACAGGCCCGAAGATTTCTTCCTGGGCGATCCGCATCTTGTTGTTGGCGCCGGTGAACAGCGTCGGCGAGACGTAGCAGCCGCCGCCCGGACCGGCAAATTTTCCGCCACCGGCGGCGACTGTCGCGCCTTCGGATTTGCCGATCTCGATATATTCCAGCACCTTCTTCTCATGCACGGGATGGATGAGCGGGCCGATCACCGTTTCCGGATCGAGCGGATGACCGACCTTGATCCGCTTGGCCTTCTCCGCGACCAGCGCCGTGAACTTGTCATAGACACTGTCCTCGACCAGCAGGCGCGAGGACGAGGTGCAACGTTCGCCGTTGAGCGAATAGATCATAAAGACCGCGGCATCCGCCGCCCGTTCGAGATCGGCATCGGCGAAGACCACGACGGGGTTCTTGCCGCCGAGTTCGAAATGCACGCGCTTCAGCGTATCGGCACCCTGTTTCATGATCATCGAACCGGTGCGGCTTTCGCCGACGAAGCCGATGGCCTTGATATCGCGGTGCTCGGTCAACGCCTTGCCGGCGTCCTCACCGAAACCGTTGACGAGATTCCAGACGCCCTTGGGCAGGCCGGCTTCTTCGGCGATTTCGACTAATAGCCGCGCGGTGAGCGGCGAGAATTCCGCGGGCTTGTGGACGATTGTGCAGCCCGAGGCCAGCGCCGGGGCAATCTTCCAGGTCGAGAGCATGAAAGGCGTGTTCCACGGCGTGATCACGCCGACGGGGCCGATCGGCACGCGGGTTGTCAGATTGACCTGGCCGGGGCCCCGCAGCGCCTTGCCATCGCGCGCTTCCGGCGCGCGGTCGGCGAAGAAACGGAAGTTCTCCGCGCCGCGCAGGGCGGCCTTGGCCATGAATTTCAGCGACTGGCCGGTATCCATGCATTCGACGAAGGCGATCTCTTCCGCACGCGCGACGATGGCGTCGGCGATCTTGTGAAGCAGCTTTTTGCGCGCCGTGCCGTCCATCGCGGCCCAAGCCGGAAACGCAGCCTTGGCGGCCTTGGCGGCGCGGTCGATGTCGGCGCTCTTGCCGAGCGCCACGGTGGCGAGCGGCTTGAGATCGACGGGCGAGATCGTCTCATAGGTCGCGCCGTCGGAAGCCCAGACATCCTCGCCGGCGATCCGGTTCATCACGCCCTTTTCGAATTTGGCGAGATAGGCTTTCGCCTTGGCGATGTTTTCGTCGAGCTGCGACATTCTCTACTCCGTGATATGGCGGTTGCCCGCGCATCTCGTTCGAGGCGCGCGGGCATCCCGGGAGGGATTTCGTTCAGCCTGCTTTCCGGCGCAGGCGGGGATGGATGGCGTTTTTCTTCCAGCTGAGATCCGGGTCGATCTCGCGGATTTCGAGCGTCAGGGCAAAGTGCGGCGTTTCGAACAAGGGCGCGAGAAACTGATTGACCGTCGCGAATATCGCCTCGCCTGTATGGCGTTTTTCCTCCGCGCTTCGACCCTTGCCGATACGGAACGACATGTCGATAAAGCCATTCTCCGGCAGCAAGTCGGCCACGGCATAGGCATCGCAGCGGATCGCCCGCACGCGCACTGCTCCAAGCTCGAACAGGCCGGTACCCATAATGGTGCCGTGCACTGCGGCGCAGAGCGCGGCAAAATCGACGGCACCGTCCAGATTGGCCGAATATTCCATCGTGAAGTGCGGCATCGATCCTCCCGGGATGCTTTTATACTTAACATGTTAACGTTATTCGGAGCTGTGTCAAGCGGATTGTGACGCGGGGCTCGATAGGTTCCGCCCAATTGCAAAGAGCCTCGAAATGGACCATAGACGCTCCATGACCGAACGTGCTGCCAACAAGATCAAGCTCTCGCAGGACGCGTTCCTGCCTCCCAACACCCGCCGCTCCCTGCCGATCGCGCTGCTTCGTGCACGCGAGGCGGTCATGGGCCATTTCCGTCCGATGCTTGCCGAGCACGACATCACCGAACAGCAGTGGCGCGTGATCCGCATCCTCGCCGAGGCCGGCACCGTCGATGCCTCGGAAATGGCGGACCGCGCCTTCATCCTGGCTCCGAGCCTCACCCGCATCATCCGTTCGCTCGAGGAGCGCGGCATCATCACCAAGCACAAGGATGAGAACGACGGCCGCCGCGTTCTGCTGCAGATCACCGCATCCGGATTGGCGATCATCGACGAGGTCGCGCCCGAAAGCCGGCTCATATATGACAGGCTCGAAAAGCGTTTCGGCCGCGAAAAGATCGAGCAACTGCTCGACATCCTGGACGAAGTGGCAACCTTCAACGAAGCGAAATAGCCGTTATCCACCGAGTGCAGCCGCCAGTTCCCGGGCATCGCCGACATAGCGCGCCATGCGATCGGCGGCATCGGGCAGTTCGGGTCGCTCTCCCGCCCAGCCGATATAGGTGAGACCGCGAAGCAGCAGGAACAGTGGCAGATGGGCGAGCGTGGCTTCCTCCAACTCTCGCCGGGACCGGTAGCCTTCCAGCAGCGAAGACCTGATCAACGTATAATGCTCTTCCTGCCGGTTGCGCAGCAATGTCGTGGCGATGTCGAACAGCCGCCAGCCATAGCCGCAATCGTCGAAATCAATCAACGCCACGCTGCCGCCGTCGAGCAGCACGTTTTCGCGGACGAGGTCGGCATGGATCAGGCCGAAGTCGAGATGGGTTGCAACAGCCTGAAGCCGTTCCCGCAGACGCGGGCGGAGGTCGCCAAGGAACCGACGGTCACTGGCGGACAAGGCGCCGCAATCCCAGAACCGGCCCCAGAGCGGACCATCGCCCAGCAGCCCTTCGGCATCCCAGGCAGGCCGATGAAACTCCGCCGGCGGAGCCCAACGATCCGCCGCGTTGTGCATATCCGCCATCACTCCGCCGAGCGCGCGGTAAATGACGGCGAGTTCTCCGGGCGAATGCTCCAGCGGCTTCCCTGTCTCGCCGATCTGCCTGCCCGCAACCCAGCCGATCAGGTCGGCGAACTGCGGCTCCCTGCCCGCGATGGCAACCAGCAGCTCGCCATCGACAGCAGGCAGCGGCTGCGGCACGTGCAGTCCACTACGGCGCAGGTCGTTCATCCACAAAAGCTCCGATCGAAGCGATTTTTCCGAATGATAGCCCGGCCTGTGCAGCCTGAGCGCTGCGTGGCGGCCATCGGCAAGCCTGACCCTGAACACCGCGTTCTCGCGATATTTCAGGAGCTCCGGCTGTTGATCCGGCAGGCCCCATTGGCCAAGCGCCTGCCGTGCCATGCGCTTGAGTTCATCCATTGCAACCGCCATCGCTCAGAGTCCCGACAGCACGTCGTCGAGGACCGACAGCATGAAATCGGCATTCTCCTTCGAAAAGGGCATCGGCGGCCGGATCTTGGTGGCGTTCTGATGGATGCCGAGCTTGCCCATCAGCACGCCACGTTCGCGCATCTGGTTGATCACGCGCGTGGCAACATCCGCGGCTGGCGTCTTCTCCGCCCGGTCGAGCACCAGCTCTGCGCCGAAGAACAGCCCTGAACCGCGCACATTGCCGATGATCGAGTGCTTTTCGGAGAGCTTTGCCAGGCCCGCGACGGCATAGGCACCGACCTCTCTCGCGTTTGCTTGAAGCTGCTCGTCGTCGAGCACATCGAGCACCGCCATCGCCGCCGCACAGGACACCGGGTTGCCGCCGAACGTGTTGAAATAACGGAAAGCTTTGCGGAAGGCGTTCAGCGTTTCCGCATTCGCAACCACGCCGCCGATTGGATGGCCGTTGCCCATCGGCTTTCCCAACGTCACGATGTCAGGCACGATGCCCGCGCGCTGGTGCCCCCACATATGCGTGCCGGTGCGGCCGAAGCCCGGCTGCACCTCGTCGGCAATCAGCAGGCCACCGGCTTTCTTCACGATCGCGGCGGCCTTCTGGAGGAAGCCTTCGGGAAGCTCCGGAAAACCCTCATTGGCAAAGAACGGATCAATGATGAGCGCGGAAAAGCCGTGCGGCGTCTCGTTCAGCGAAGCGATGGCACCTTCGATTTCCGCCGCCCAGGCATCGGTGAAAGCCTGACCGGGCTCGCCGCCGAGCGGACGATAGCCATCCGGCGCCGGCACATGGCGCACATGTCCGCCGTAGCCGCCGACCGGCGGCATCCGGGTGGAGAGCTGCGACACCGCCGTCGTGTTGCCATGATACGTATGGTCCGTGGCGATGACGCCGGTCTTGCCCGTCACCGCCTGCGCCATTCGGAGCGCGATATCGTTGGCCTCGCTGCCGGTGCAGGTCAGGATCGCGGTATCGAGGCTCTTGTCGAAGGTCGCCGTCAGCCGCTCGACATAGTCGAGAATGCCTTCATGCAGATAGCGCGTATGGGTGTTGAGGACAGAAGCCTGGCGGCAGATCGCCTCCACCACCCTCGGATGGCAATGACCGACATGAGGCACATTATTGTAGCAGTCGAGATATTTGCGGCCGTCCGCATCCCAGAGCCAGACCCCCTCACCTTTCACGAGATGGACGGGATCCTGGTAAAAGGTCGACATGTTGCGGCCAAGCAGTTTCTCGCGCCGCGCGAGGAGTGCGTCGTTACCCGCCATCTCAGCGTCCTTCCGCAGCCGAAAGGCCGGCGTCAAGCGCCGTGATGATGCGTCCTACATCGGCGGCGGTGATGACGAGCGGCGGCGAGATGATGACATTGGCGCCCGAAGTGCGGACCATGACCCCCGCCTCGTAGGCGGTGTCATAGACCTTCTGCACGACGTCCTTGGCCGCACTGGTCTTCTTCGCCCGGTCGGAAACCAGTTCAAGTGCGGCCATCAGGCCGATCCCTCTGATATCGCCGACCAGTTCGTGCTTGGCCTTCAGGCCTTCGAGCCCCGCCATCAGCTCGGCCCCGCGCGAGGCGGCGTTTGACGCAGTATCGATCCGAGCGGTTTCCCGGAGCGTCGCCAATGCGGCGGCGGCCCCCACCGGATGACCTGAATAGGTATAGCCGTGGCCGATGGACCCGAAGCTGGTCTTGTCGGCCTCGAAAACCGTCGCGACCTTTTCCGAGATCATCACCGCGCCGAATGGGAAATACCCGTTTGTGATAGCCTTGGCCGTCGTCATCAAATCAGGCTTTGCGCCCCACAGGCGCGAACCGGTCCATGCGCCGGTACGCCCGAAGGCCGTGATGACCTCGTCGGCGATGAGGAGGATGCCGTGACGGTCGCAGATTTCGCGCATCAGCGGCATGAACGTCTCATGCGGCACGATCACGCCACCGGCACCCAGCACCGGCTCCATGATGAAGGCCGCGATCGTATCGGCGCCCTGGAAGGCGATCTCGTCCTCGAACTGGCGGGCGATGGCGCGCGCGATTTCAGCCGGGTCCGAAATGTTGAACGGATTGCGATAGGGATAGGGCGCGGCGAGATGAAACACGCCCGGCAGCAGCGGCTCGTAGTTGCGGCGGAAGTTGGAATTGCCGTTGACCGAGGCGCCGCCGAAATGGGTGCCGTGATAGCCCTTCTTGAGCGCCACGAACTTGGTCCGCTCGGGCTGGCCGTTGATCTTGTGGAACTGGCGGGCGAGCCTGAGCGCCGTCTCCACGGAATCCGAACCACCCGAGGTAAAGAAGGAGCGCGTGAGGCCATCCTCCTTGAACCATTCGGCGAGCTCGTAGGACAGTTCGATCAGCGGCGAATTGGTGGTGCCGCGAAAAGTCGAGTAATAGGGCAGAGCATCGAGCTGGTCGCGGATCGCCTGCTTCACCGGTTCGCAGGAATATCCCAGATTGACATTCCACAGGCCGCCCACCGCGTCCAGAACCGTCTTGCCGTTAAGGTCGGTGACTTCCACGCCGGCACCGGCATTGATGATGCGGGGCGGCTTGGCCTGCATCTCGGCCGGGTGCGCCATCGGATGCCAGAGATGACGGGCATTGTTCTCGATCAGGAAGTTGGTCTCGCGCATCTTATGTCCTTTCAAATTCCAAGCAGGCGCAATGCCTGGGCATAGCCGTCGGCCGGGCGGGTCACGTCGAAATGCACATGCGGCAGATCGACGGCCTCCGCGCCTTCGATGTTCTTCCTCTGGTCGTCGACGAAAACGCAGTTCTTCCGTTCGAGCCCGAGTTCCGCGAGCACCTGTTCATAAGCGCGTGGATCGGGCTTGAGGATCTTCGTGTAGGTCGCATCGACGATCACGTCGAAAAGATCGATCAGCGGGAAGCGCTTGCGAAACTCGACGCCATAGAAGAGATCGAGTTCATTCGACAGGATGGCCAGCCGGATGCCTTCGGCCTTGGCCTTCAGGATCGCATCACGCGCTTCGGGCCTCAGCACCAGCTCCGGCTCGGCGCCACGGGCGCGCTGGACGAAGGTCTTCATGTCGGTCCATTCCTCGCCGACGAGCTTGCCGACTTCTCTTGTGCGGGTCATCCAGTAGTCGCGCTCGGTGATCTCGCGCGCCTGCATCGCAGCCCAGAGCGGATCGGTCGATACGTCGAACGGACCGCGCCACGTCAGCGTGTCCGGCTTCAGGCCGAGCGCGCGCTCGGTCTCGCCATGCGTCTCGAACAGCGTCCGGGTGATGACGCCGCCGAAATCGAGGATGAGAGCTTTTTCAGAGTTCGGAACGGTCACGGCCGACCTCTCGGAACCACGCCTGAGGCGACCCAGCGGTCGAAGATTTCCAGCGCCCTGGCGGAAAATTCCGGCGCGTTGATATGTGCACCGACCTCTTCGAATTCGACCGTTGCCGGAACCACTTTTCGCATTTCGTCAAGGAAGGCTTCCAGCGCTTCCGGCTCGTGCAGCGGCTCGCCGTCCTGGTCCCATTCCTGGACGCCGCGTGACGGCAGGATGAGCGCGACAGGCGAACTTGCCGATGCGAGTTTTGCCGCGACTACGCGGGCAACTTCGCGACGCCCCTCCGGCGAAGTGGTGACCG
Organism: Rhizobium sp. LjRoot254; assembly: GCF_964254105.1. Taxonomy (NCBI): domain Bacteria; kingdom Pseudomonadati; phylum Pseudomonadota; class Alphaproteobacteria; order Hyphomicrobiales; family Rhizobiaceae; genus Rhizobium; species Rhizobium sp. LjRoot254. Next base: position 3,109,730 of record NZ_CAXUSM020000001.1, read on the forward strand.
ATCCGATCAGCCGATTATGGGCGTGATATGGCCGATCGGCGAAATGCGGCGGCAATGTCTGCCAGGCCTGAAGGTCGACCATATCCACAGCACCCGGCGCCACGATTTGCGGAATGCCGGCGCGGCCCGCATTCTCCATGCGATCCGGTCCCGACGTCACGACCGAACCGTTGTGGTGGTTGGTGACCTCCTGGAGGCAGAGATCGAATACCGCCGCAAAGCCCTTCTGCCCAGCAATCGCCTCATAGGCACGGCCACCCATGCCCGTGGCGTGAAACACCGCTACGTCATAGCCGCGCTTCTCAAGTTCCGGCTTCAGGATCTTCATGTATTTGAGGCAGGACGAACCAAGCGAGGTCATGCCGATCAGCGGCCGCTCGCCACCGGGTCTGATGCTGGCCTTTGCCGCACCCACCACCGCACCACAGGCCTGCGACAGCACCGCGCGGCATATGGGATTGAGACCGTAGAGACCGCCGGCCCAGAGGATCATCATCAAATCGGGCGCGATGCGCTCCGGCGGCAGCAGATGGGAATAGGCAATGGTCGATATGATGAACTTCGGCACACCGAGCGGCAGCGCCGCCGCCGCATCGAGCGCCAGGTCGGTGCCCATGGAGCCGCCCAGCACGATCAGCCCATCCACCTCCCCGGCGGCGTGAAGCCGTTCGACGAGCGCTGCGGTGCCCTTGGCCATCAGCGCCATGGCACTGTTCTCGTCACCGCTGTCGATGATCGCCTCGATTGTCGTGCCGGCCGACGCTGCAATATCCAGCCGTGAATAGTCCGACATGTAGGGTGGATCGCCGAGCACGCTGACATCGATCATGACAGGAAGTCCACCGGCCTTGCCGATGACATCCGCCATGAACAGAAGTTCTTCGCTCTTGGTATCGCCGGTGCCGATCACCAGAATGTTGGGAATGCGAGCGCTGCCGCTCATCCAATGCTCCTCCTCAAGGGCGGCGCGCTCTGCTGTTCGCGATCGGCGCCGAAGAATGCGTCTGAAATCCGTTTGGCCGCGGCGGCGGCTTCGAGACCATGCATGCGGATCTTCTCCGCATCCGTGCGCACGAGCGGTGCCGCGATGGTAACGCAGCCCACCGGCCGGCTGCCGGATGCCCGGATCGCGGCGGACGCGCTGATCACGCCGGCTTCCATGCCCTGCCGGTTGACCGAATAGCCGTTGGCCTGGGTTTCCGCGATCGCCTGGCGGAACGCGGCGGGATCCTTGATCGTATAGCCGGTGAAGCCCGGCAAGGGGCCCGTGAGCGCGGCCTCGATGTCACTTGGGGGGCAAGCCGATATGAAGGCAAGTCCTGAAGCTGTCGCATGGAACGGCAGCAGCGTTCCAATCGCCACGAAGACGCGATGCGCCTTGGTCGAATCCTCGACATGCACGGTCGAGAGCCGCCCGCCGGTGAATTCTGAGAGATGCACCGTCTCGTCGACCTTCTCGGCCAATTGCCTGACGAAGGGCGCCGCGGTGCGAAGGAACGGATAGCGCGCCTCGCGGATGCGGCCGAGGCGCACCGGCGCCGAACCGATCCGGTATTTCCTGGTGTCGGCAAGCTGTTCGACGAAGCCGTGCTTCTCGAGCTCCACAAGGAAGCGCCGCGTCGTTGCCTTGTCGAAACCGCATGCCTCGGCGATCTCGGTCAAGCCGGCCTCCCTCTCCATCAGCGACAGTGTGTCGAGCAGTGTCAACGCTTTGCCGATCGTTCCCATTTCTCTCGATTCCTCATGTGTCCGGACGCCCGTTCCGGTGTCCGAAGTGGTGATTTTCCACCCGCCAGCGCGCCTCCCAAGGCGCCGAGATACTTAACATGCGAATTAACTTGACAGGAAGCCGAACTATTTGCAAGTCTATATTTGAAGCACAGGTTCACATATTGAACCACATGAGATGACCGCGTCACAAGGACAAAAAGCAACCGGGACGCGCCGCCTCGAACTGGGAAATGCCGCGAGATCGGCAGACGACAATCGCAAGTCATCAAGGGGAGCTTACGCGATATGGACATCAACAACGCATCCGGCAGCGGTCAGAACCAGCTGCGCAAAAACAGCCTCGGCGTGGCGGCCGTCACCTTCCTGGTCGTTTCCGCGGCCGCCCCGCTGACCGCGGTCGCAGGCGGCGTGCCGCTTTCCATGCTGCTCGGGAACGGAGCCGGCATTCCGCTGGCATTCCTGCTCGTCACCCTCATTCTGCTGCTGTTCTCCGTCGGCTATGTCGCGATGGCGCGCCACATCCGCAACGCCGGCGCCTTCTACGCCTATACGGCGCAGGGCCTCGGCGGCATGATGGGCGGGGCTGCCGCGCTCGTCGCGATCCTTGCCTATAATGCGATGCAGATCGGCGTATTCGGCCTGTTCGGCGCGGCAACGGCGGGTTTCTTCGCCGGCATCGGACTTGAGCTGCCCTGGTGGGTCTGGACCTACATCGGCATCGCCATCGTCGCGGTTTTGGGCTACAGGCGCGTCGATCTGTCGGCCAAGATCCTGACCGTTCTGGTCATTCTCGAATATCTCGTCGTATTGGTCATCGACGCGGCGATCCTGCTCAAGGGCGGCGATAGCGGCCTGTCGGCCGTGCCGTTCACGCCTGCGGCTTTCTGGAGCGGGGTGCCGGCGATCGGCATCCTCTTCTGCTTTGCCGCCTTCATTGGCTTCGAGGCTACCACGATCTATAGCGAGGAAGCCCGCGAGCCGCAGCGCACCGTTCCGCGCGCAACCTACATTTCCGTGCTGCTGATCGGCTTCTTCTACATGCTGACCTCGTGGCTGATGGTCAATGGCGCCGGCGTCGACAAGCTGGTGCCCGAGTTGCAGGGCCTTGCCGATCCGACGACGTTCCTGTTCGGTCTCGGCGACCGCTATGTTGGCAACGGCATCGGCACCGTCATGAGCATCCTGCTCATCACCAGCCTGTTCGCCGGCGTGCTGGCCTTCCACAATGGCGTCGCGCGCTACATGTATGTCGCGGGTCGCGAAGGCTTGCTGCCGAAATCGGTGGGCGTCACCCATCCGGTGTTCCAGAGCCCGCATGTCGGCTCGATCATCCAGACCGTGATCGCCGTGCTGGTCGTCGCCCTCTTCGCCTTCACCGGACAGGATCCGGTCCTCGGGCTCTTCTCGTGGCTCACAAATGTCGGGACGCTCGCGATCATGCTTCTCATGGCATTTACAGCCTTTGCCATCGTTGCTTTCTTCAGCCGCAACCCTAACCTCGAAGGCAATCTCTTCGCGACCAAGGTGCTGCCCATCGTCACCGGCCTTATTCTTCTGGCGCTGGTGATCTATATTGCGGTGAATTTCGGTCCGATTGCCGGTGCGAGCGGCTTCCTCGCCGTGTTCCTTCCGGGCCTCGTCGTGATCGCCGCGATCATCGGCTTCGCGCTCGCGGCACGGCTGAAATCGGCCGACTCCGCCGGCTTCGCGCAGCTTGGCGCCGGCCAGGAAGCCTGACAAAACCAGACTATGATGGCGGGCGCCTCGCCCGCCATTATTCTTTGAGGATAGAATGATGCAGGACAAGATCGACCAACTCCGCATGCAGGCAATCGCGCCGCAATTGCTGTTCATCGGCGCAGCATGGCGCGCGCCATCCAGCGGAGCCGCGATGGACGTGATCTCTCCGATCGATGGCAGCGTGCTGACCACGATTGCCGATGCGGGCGCCGACGATGTCGATCTTGCCGTCAAGGCCGCGCGTACAGCCTTCGAAAAGGGGAACTGGTCGAGGGCCGCACCGGCCGAGCGCAAGAAGACCCTGCTCAGGATTGCCGACCTGATCGAGAAAAACGCGCTCGAACTGGCCGTGCTCGGCGTTCGCGACAACGGCACCGAAATCTCGATGGCATTGAAGGCGGAGCCCGGCAGCGCCGCCGGCACGTTCCGCTACTATGCCGAGGCGATCGACAAGGTTTATGGCGAGATCGCGCCGACGGCGGAGAATGTCCTCGGCCTCATTCATCGCGGACCCGTGGGCGTGGTCGCGGCGATCGTGCCCTGGAACTTTCCCATGATGATCGGCGCCTGGAAGATCGCTCCGGCGCTTGCGGCCGGCAATTCCGTGGTGCTGAAACCGGCCGAGGGCGCTTCGCTCTCGCTGCTCAGGCTTGCTGCACTTTGCGCCGAGGCCGGGCTTCCGGACGGCGTGCTCAACGTCGTCACCGGCCGCGGCGCCGTGTGCGGCGAAGCGCTCGGGCTGCATATGGATATCGATGTCCTGGCATTTACGGGCTCCGGTCCGGTCGGCCGGAGGCTGCTCGAATATTCCGCCCGCTCCAACCTCAAGCGCGTCTATCTCGAGCTTGGCGGCAAGTCGCCCAATATCGTGTTTGCCGATGCGCCCGACATGGACCAGGCCGCCAAGGTCTCCGCCTATGGTATCTTCCGTAATTCGGGGCAGGTCTGCGTTGCCGGCTCGCGACTGCTCGTCGAGCGATCGATCCACGAAGAATTTTCCGAAAAGGTCGCAGGCATCGCCGCGAGCATGAAGGTCGGCGACCCGCTTCAGGTTTCGACCGAGGCCGGCGCAATTTCCAGCGAAATCCAGTTGAAGAAGGATCTCGGCTTTGCCGATCAGGCACTGTCGGAAGGCGCTGCACTACGTACCGGCGGCAAGCGCATCCTGGAGGAAACCGGCGGCTTCTACATGCAGCCGACGGTGTTCGACGTGACACCCGACATGACGCTTGCGCGGGAAGAAGTCTTCGGGCCGATCCTGTCGATCATCCCCTTCGAGACCGAAGAGGAGGCGCTGAGGATCGCAAACGGCACCGATTACGGCCTCGCCTCGGCCGTCTGGACCTCGAACCTGTCGCGCGCCCACCGCATGGTGCGCGGCATCAGGGCGGGCGTCGTCCATGTCAACACCTATGGCGGCGCCGACAACACGGTACCACTCGGCGGCATCGGGCAATCCGGCAACGGCCACGACAAGTCGCTGCATGCGCTGGAAAAGTATGTGGATCTCAAGACTGCGTGGATACAGTTGTAAGCGAATAGCGAATAGTTGCCGAGGGCAAGAGCCAATCAACTATTCACTATCCAACTACTCGCTACTCGCTCTTGATTACCCGCCGAAACTGCCCACCTGCGTCGGCACGTTCACGTAACTGCGGTTGAAATAGAGCAGCGCATTGCCATCCTCCCGCGAACGGATGCCAACGACCTGACCGATGAAGATGTGATGCGTGCCGACCAGGCGCGCTTCAGTCAGGCGGCAATCGAAGGATACCATCGCATCCATCAGCGCCTGGCTGCCTGACGGCATGTCGATCCATTGGGCGGCGGCATAGCGTGCAGCCATATCGGCCTGGCGACCGGCGAAATAACCGGCCAGTTCCTGATGGTCATCGGCCAGCACGTTGACGCAGAAACGGCGGTTCTCGAGGAACAGCCCGCATTGCGCCGATTTGCCGTTCATGCAGACAAGCAAAGTCGGCGGTTCGTCGGTGACGCTGCACATCGCCGTGGCGGTAAACCCGCCACGGCCCGCGGCACCATTGGTGGTGATCACATTGACCGGCGCGCAGACGCGCGCCATGGCGTCGCGGAACTCGGTCTTGGAAACAGCCTCCTCCATCTGACTCTCCTCAGCCGTTCAGCGGCGGCAGCCATGTGTCGCCGGTCCAGCCATTCTCGTCGTAATCGCTCATGCAGGTATCGACCAGCGCTTCCATCTCGCGCAGGCGGCCGCCCCGCTCGGCGCCTTTCAGCACCTGCAGGCGGACCTCTTCCGGCGCACCGGCATAATTCAGCTCGTAGAGCGCGTGGCGACCGCCGAATTCGGTACCGGTCGCATCCCAGAGCAGTTTCATGATCTTGATGCGCTCGATATGGCCCATATCGTTGGAGCCGCGGACATATTGCGCGAGGTAACGATCGATCTCGGGATTGTTGAAATCCTTGGCCGAGGACGGCAGGTAGATCAAGCCCGACGCGATCACCCGGCGCACGGTGTCGATGACGCGCGGATAGGCTTCCGACATGAAGGTGCGGTAGGAAAGCGCCGCCTCCATGTTAGGCAACACGGCCCCGTTCGCCCATGGCTGCGGATTGTAGGCCATGGCATTCGAGAAGCTCCAGAACATGTGTCGAAGCGCGATCACCTCGCCGAGCGCCGCCTGGTTGCCCCGGAATGCATCGCCGCCCGTCGCCCGCAAAGCTTTTGCCAGCAGGCCGGCAAGGAAGTCGAGCTTCACCGCAAAGCGTGTGCAGCCCTGGAAACAATAGCCGTGCATGAAGCCGGATGCGGGGTGAAACGACAGGATCTTGGCCGCGTCCCTGAGAACCAGCACATCCTCCCAGGGTACGAAGACGTTGTCGAGCACCAAGATCGCGTCATTCTCATCGAAACGCGACGACAGCGGATAGTCGAACGGCGTCCCGACCGTGTTGGCCGTCTCTTCGTAGGAGACACGGCAGAACATCTTGATGCCGGGCGCATTCATCGGCACGATGAACATGACGGAGAGCGACGGGTCTTCGGTGACCGTCGCCGAGCTCTGGGCAAGAAAATTGTAATGCGTCAGCGCAGACGATGTCGCCACCACCTTGGCGCCGGAGACATAGATGCCGGCATCCGTCTCCTTGGTGATGTGGACGAAGACGTCCTTCACCGCGTCGGCCGGCTTGTGGCGATCGATCGGCGGATTGACGATCGCGTGGTTCATGAACAGCACGGATTCCTGAGATCGCTTATGCCAGGCAAGGGCGTTGTCCTTGAACTGACCGTACCAGTCGGCGTTGGCGCCGAGCGTGTTCATCAGCGCCGCCTTGTAGTCGGCGGTTCGGCCCATCCAGCCATAGGACATGCGTGCCCAGTCGGCGATGGCGCCCTGCTGGGCCACCAGTTCAGCGGAGGACTTGGCGACGCGGAAATATTTGTGGGTATAGCCGCCATTGCCGGTATCGGTCGGCGAGGTCAGGCGTTCCTTTGTCTTTTCGGCATGCAGCGCATCGTACATCCGCGCCAGCGACCGGACGGAGTTGCGCATCGAGGGATGGGCCGTGACATCGGCCACCCGCTCGCCGTTGATATAGACCTCACGGCCATCACGCAGCGAAGCCAGATATTCCGCACCGGTTAGCGGACGGGATTTGTCGGCGCGGAAATCCTCCGCCAACATGGCAGATCGGCGATCCTGAATATTCATTGAAACTCCTCCTGTATTAATTTTCATGTTAAGTATTTTGCGCTTCCCCTTCCATGCACAGAATGGCAAAATCGCTTGTACTTTTTTCTGATAGGCCACATGTCAAACACCATCCCAAGCTTCTTCGTCTATGGCGAAGCCGATCGTCCCCTCGAAGTCGGATTCATGCATGTCGAGACGGTCATGGCGCGCAAAAATGTGCATCTCGGCCGCGTCGAGGCTCATCAGCATGCTCGTCTGGCGCAGATTACCTTCTGGACGAAGGGCCATGGCACATATTTCATCGAGGACGAACGGTTGGATTTTTTGGCGCCGGCGGTGAGCTTCGTTCCGAGCGGCGTGATCCATGGTTTCACGGTCGAGCCGAGCGAGACGGATGCCATCGTCGTCTCGATCGCCGACAGCGCCCTGGCTCCGCTCCGCGAGCGCACGATCCTGCCGCTGGACACACCGCTGATGATATCGGGCAACGCCGGTGCCGCCGGCTGGACCAGGCTTGCGTCAATGATGGACATGATCGCGGACGAATATCGCGACGGCCGGCCGGGAATGGAGAAGGCGCTTGCAAGCCTTGCGGCGGCTGCGCTGACCGAAATCGGCAGGTTCGGCACCCCGGCACCATCTGAAGCCATGGCGGTCCACACCATTCTCGCCTCGGAGTTCCGGCGCCTCGTCGATCTCCATTTTCGCGATAACTGGCCCGTGGAGCGTTACGTGGCGGAACTCAACACAACACCGCACCTGCTGGCCAAGGCCTGCCATTCCGCGTTCGGGCTTCAGGTCAAGGAATTCCTCAACGAACGCAGGCTGCTCGAGGCCAAGCGCCTGCTGCTCTTCACCGTTCGTCCGCTCGAAGACATCGCCTTCGAGATCGGCCTCCGGGACGCCGCCTACTTCTCGCGGTTCTTCAAGGTCCGGGCGGGACTGCCGCCCAGCGAATGGCGGGCCCGGCATCTCTCTGGACAATAGGCCACGGCATTTTCTTAGTCGTCGATATATTTAACGTGTGAACTATGTTGACACGCCTCCAAACCCGCGTCATTCTAACTATTGAATGTGCGGTTCACATATTGAACCAGCCTTGGAGGAAGCAAGCATGTCGCATGGTGCCGGTCGCGCCGACCTCATTCTCACCAATGGACGGATCTACACCGTCGATCCGGCGAAGCCATGGGCCGAGGCTGTCGCGGTGGCCGGCGGCCGGATTCTCGCGGTGGGCAGCCATGCCGAGATCTCAGGCTTTGCGGGCTCCGCAACGACCACCGTCGATCTCCAGGGCCGCATGGCGATGCCCGGCTTCGTCGATGTCCACAACCACATCATGATGGGCGGACAGGCCGATCTCTTCGAGACCCAGATAAAGGCCGGAGCCACGGTCGATGACATCTGCGCCCACGTGCGCGGCCAGGCGGAAAACGCGGCCCCCGGCCAGTGGATCGTCGCCAACCAGTGGGGCGCCGATATGATGGCGGCGCTCAACACCCAGGCCGCGCTGGCCAGCTTGGACGCGGCAAGCCTCGGCCATCCCGTATTGCTGCGCGACGAGACCATGCACAATCGCTGGGTCAATAGCGAGGCGATGCGCCTGTCGGGCATATCGGACAACCAGCCCGATCCGCCGGCCGGCGCGTTCGGCCGCGATCCGAGGACCGGCCGCCTGACCGGCCTGCTGATCGAATCCGCTGCCGGTATCGTCGAGCGCGCGGCCGCCGACCATTTTACTGAAGCGATGGGAGAGGCCGCGGTGGCGCGCGCCGTGGAGATCGTCAACGCCCATGGCGTCACCGCCTTTCAGGACGCCGCCTCGGTGCTGCCGATCCTCAAGGCGCTTGCCAATCTCGACCGCAAGGACAAGCTGACGGCATGGGCCGTCACCTCGTTGCCGCTGATCGAGCCGAGCTTCATGTTCGGCCTTTCCGGCGACGAACTGCTGGCACTTCGCGATCAATATCGCACCAGTCATGTCAGGCCGAACTTCACCAAGATTTTCCTCGATGGCGTGCCAGGGGCGCAGACGGCGGCCTTCCACGACGCCTATATCCAGGACTCCGCTCATCCACCTGGCCATCGCGGCGAGGTGCTCGTCACCTATCCGGAACTCGTCAGGCATATCGACAAGTCCGAGAAGCTCGGCATGGGGCTGAAGATCCACTGCACCGGCGACTATGCCGTGACCGAGATGCTGGATGCGGTCGAGGCGGTGCGGCATTTCAACGGCCCCGCAAAGGTTCTGCATCACATCGCCCATGCGAGCTACATTCGCGCCGATGATATCAGCCGCTTTGCCGAGTTGGGCGTGGTCGCCGACCTCTGCCCGATGATCTGGTATCCGACGACCTTCCTCGAGGGCCACAAGGCGGTGATGGGCGAGGAGCGCGCCACGCGATTCTGGCCGATCGCCGATCTCAGAAAATCCGGCGCGTTGCTTGCCGGCGGCTCGGACTGGCCCGTTATCCCCGTGCCCGATCCCTGGCATGGCATCGAGGGCATGGTGACACGCCAGAACCCGTCGGGCGCCTTCCCCGGCGTCTCGCTCTGGGCGGAGCAGGCGATCGATCTCGCCTCGGCAATCGAGATCTACACGCTCAATTCGGCAATCGCCATGGGCATCGATGGCGAGACCGGTTCACTCGAGCCGGGCAAGTCAGCCGATGTCATCGTGCTCGACCAGAATGTCTTTGAAATACCTGCCAACCGGATCGCCGACACCCAGGTGCTGACGACCTACTTCGAGGGCAAGGCTGTCTTTCAGCGATAACTACCGGCGGAGAGGAACCGCCGTACTTCAAAAACAGGAAAGGGAACGACATGACGATCAGACTTATCATCCCGACGCTCGGCGCGGCCGTGTTCGGCCTCGCGCTGTCTGGCGCCGCGGCACTTGCCGCACCGACCTGCGAGAACGGGCCGATCCAGATCGGCAGCGTCTCGACAATCACCGGCATTGTCGATTTCTCGGATGCCCCGAAGGCAGCGGCCGCCGTTTTCGAACAGCTCAATGCGGCCGGCGGCATCAACGGCTGCAAAATCGAATACACGATGGCCGATGACAAGGCCGACCCGCAGGTCGCGGCCCAGTCCGCGCGCGACCTGATCGACAACAAGGAAGTCGTGGTTCTTGGCGGCGGCGCCAGCCTGCTCGATTGCGCGGTCAATGCCGGCACCTACAAGAAGAACGATCTTCTTTCGGTCCAGGGCGTCGGCGTCGATCCGCTCTGCTTCAACGCACCGAGTGTCTCCCCGGTCAATGTCGGGCCCTATACGCTGACCACGGTCATGCTGGACTATGCTTCGAAGAATCTGAATTCCCAGAAGGCCTGCGCCTTCTTCGCCATCATCGGCGGCACGCAGGAGGCTTACGCCAATGCCGTCGCCCAGTGGGAAAAGATGAGCGGCAAGAAGATCGCCCTCGTCGACATGACGCTTCCGCTGCAAGGCGACCTGACCCCCTATGTCATCAAGGCGCGCGACGCGGGCTGCGATGCCGTGCTGACGAACCAGGTCGAACCCGGCGTGGTGCAATGGGTGAAGACCGCCGAAGCGCAGAAGATCTCCGGCATCAACTGGATGTTCCTTGCTCCCGGCTATACCGAGGGTGTCGCCAAGGCGCTCGCCGGCAGCCAGCAGCCGATCTATATCGGCACCGAATGGGAGCCCTACACCGAAGCCAGCGAGGCCAATGCCGACTGGATCAAGACGATGGAAACGGCGGGCCTGCCGAAGACAGCGTTTTCCCAGGGCGGCTACATGGCCGCCAGGGTGCTGATCGACACGATCTCGGGCATCGAAGGCGAAATCACCCGCGAATCCGTGACGGCCGCTCTCAAGGAGGGCAAGGAGCTGAAATATCCGATCGCCGGAAGCGCGTATGTCTTCGGCGATGCCGACAGCCATTCATCGATGCAGGCCTCCAAGATCATGCAGCTCGTGGGCGGCAAATGGACGGTGAAGTCGCCCGAGTGGTTTACCCTGCCCAAGGCTGAGTGACTGAATAAGACCCCGCCCCAACCCCTCCCCACAAGGGGGAGGGGCTTAACCTGCCGCACCGTCTCATGCTCACCGATGGCCACCCAATGCGGAGCGAGCGGCGATGGATTGGGAGGGTGCCACGGCTTGGCCCCTCCCCCTTGTGGGGAGGGGTTTCGGGGCGGGGAACTACTTGCGCTGACGTATCAAACTAACCGGAGCTCCGGAATGAACTCTCTCTTCACATCCGCGGTCGCCGGATTATCCGCCGGCGGCGCCTATGCCATCCTCGGGGTATGCGCGATCTTCACCTACCGGCTCGTGGCCGTGGTCAATTTCACCGGCGCTGCGATCGGCGCCTCCGGCACGTTCGCGATGGTCGCGCTCTACGAACTGGGCATGCCGCTGCTGCCGGCCGCCCTGCTCGGCATTGTCGCAGGCGCCTTCGCGGCGGTATTGGTGGGCCTCGTCATGACGACATGGTTTGCCAACAGCAGTGCTTCGACGAAAGCCGCCGTCACCGCCGCCCTCCTCGTCGGCATCATCGCCATCGGTCTTCGCCTCACCGGCGGCCAGCATCCCCATTTCTTCCCTGAGCTTATCCCGGGCTCGGCCTTTCGCCTCGCTGGCGTCGAGGTCACCTGGGCGGCAGTGGTGACACTCCTGATCTCCGTCGTCTTCACGGTGGCGACCGAACAGTTCCTCGCGCGCACCCGTACCGGTCTTGAACTTCGCGCCCTGTCACAGCGCCCGATGGCGGCCGAACTGATCGGTATCCGCGTGCGGCTTCTCGCACTCGGCGTTTGGGCGCTGATGGGCGCGGTCACGTCCTTCGCGCTGATGATCATAGCTCCACTGCGCTCGCCGGATTTCATGTCGCTCAGCCTGCTGGTGGTTCCGGCCCTGGCCGCGGCATTGATCGGCGCCTTCGTGAGCTTCCGTGCAGCGCTTCTCGGCGGCGTCATGATCGGTGTCATCGAGGGCCTCGCGAGCGGCCTCGATGCGTTCAGCCAGTATCGCTCGACCGTTCCCTTCCTTGTCATTCTTGCCGTCCTTCTCTGGTCGCAAAGAGGAGCCCGTTGGGATGAAGCACGCTAGCATCCGCGCGGCCGCGACGACCGCCTTCTCGCTCGTCGTCCTCGGCGCTCTCGTCCTGGTCCTGCTGCCCAAATACTGGGTATTCCTGATCACCGCGGTCTTCATCGTCGGAATTGCGCTGCAGAGCCTGGGGCTGGTCACCGGCCGCACCGGCATGATCTCGCTCTGCCAGATGTCCTTTGCCGGCGTCGGGGCCTGGGTGACCGGCTATCTCAATCTCATCGAAGCGCCCGGCGGCCTGATCGCCTGGGTCCTGGCCGGCGGGCTTGCCGCGGTGCCGGTCGGCGTGGCGATCGGCCTTCCCGCGCTACGCCTGCGCGGCATCAATCTCGCCATTGTCACCCTCGGCTTTGCCGCGGCCTTCGACACAGTGCTGGCAACGATCACATTCCCGGGCCAGACCTCCTTCACACAGGTCGTCCGCCCCGAACTCTTCGACAGCGATCGTGGCTATTTCGTCTTCATTCTCGGATTTTACGGCATCATCGCCGTGGTTCTGGAATTCGTGAGCCGATCGAGGCTTGGCGCATCCTGGCTCGCGGTGCGGCATTCCGAGCGAGCCGCCGCCGCCCATGGCGTCAGCATTCCGCGGGCAAAGCTCAGCGCGTTTGCGATCAGCGCTTTCATCTCGGGCATTTCGGGCGGCCTGCTCGCCGGCTATCTCGGCACGCTCGTCGCCGAGAATTTCAGCATGATGCAGTCGCTGGCGCTGTTTGCCGTGTCGACCATGGTGGGTGCGCATTTCACGGTCGGCGCGATCATCGGCGGCATTCTGATCACGCTCTTTCCGGAACTTCTGAGAAGGCTGAGCCTGCCGCAGGATGTCGGTAATGTGTTCTTCGCAGTGGGCGCGGTGCAGGCACTTTCCACCGGGGAGACGATCAGCGAGACCTGCGCACGGCTCGGACGCAAATGGCTTCCGAAACGCATGACAGCCTCGACCTCGGACCTCTCCGGTCATCTGCCAGCAGCGGTCGCGCATGAAGGCGGACTGGCGCTCGAGGTCTCGGATCTGACCGTCCGCTATGGCGCGGTCGTGGCACTCGACAAGGTCAATCTCAGGGTTCCCGCCAGGACCGTCGTCGGCTTGGTCGGACCGAACGGTGCGGGAAAATCGACCATGGTCGATGCCATCGCCGGCTTTCTCGCCCATTACGAAGGCTCGGTGAAGCTGAACGGCAAGCCGCTCGAAGGCTGTTCGGCCACAACGCGCGCGCGCGCCGGCATCCGTCGCACCTGGCAGACGACCCGAATCGCGCCCGAACTTCGCGTCGGCGAGTATATCCGCCTAGCTGCCGGCCCGATCGGCGACGCGGAACTCGCGGCGATCCTGCAATGGTTCGACTGTCCCCCTGCGGAAACCCCCATCGCCTCTGTCGATGCCGGTACGCGCCGCCTGCTCGATGTCGCCGGCGTCGTGGCCGCCCGCCCGCCTGTCATATTGCTCGATGAGCCCGCAGCCGGCCAATCCTACGACGAGGCGCTGAAGCTCGGCGCGCGTATCGCCGCAATCCCGGAGAAATTCGGCTCGGCTGTGCTGCTGATCGAGCACGACATGGACCTTGTACGGCGAGCCTGTTCGGCCATCACGGTATTCGATTTCGGGCGGGTCATCGCCAGCGGCACGCCGCAGGCCGTGCTCGCAATGCCTGTTGTGCAGAAGGCCTATATGGGCATCGAACTCGAGGAGGCTGCGGAATGACCACGCTCCTGGTCAACGGCCTCATCGTCAACCGCTCCGGGATTCCCGTCGTGCGCGGCGTCGATCTTGAAGCCAGGAGCGGCGAGATCAGCGTGCTGCTCGGTTCGAACGGCGCTGGCAAGACCACGCTGCTCGAAAGCCTTTCCGGCATCATTCCCGTCGCGGGTGGTTCGGTCGATTTGGATAGTGTCGCCCTGGCGAAGCTCAGGCCCGGAATCCGCGCACGCAGCGGGCTCAGTCATGTCGAACAGGGCCGCACGGTCTTCTCGGAGATGACCACGGAAGAGAATCTCCGGGTCGCGCTCAATCCCGCCAGCGACCTGCGGGAAGCCTACGATCTCTTTCCCGAACTGCTGCAGCGCCGCGGTATCAGGGCCGGGATGCTGTCGGGAGGAGAACAGCAGATGCTGGTGATCGCGCGATCGATCGTCACCCGTCCGAAGGTGATCATGATCGACGAAATGTCGTCGGGTCTGGCGCCTGTCGTGGTCGGCCGCCTGATGGCGGCGGTCCGCAGGCTCGCCGACAATGGCATGGCCGTACTGCTGGTCGAGCAGTTTGCGACGCTGGCGCTCGCCATCGGCAACCGCGCTTATGTGCTGCGGCGCGGCCGGATGGTCTATGACGGCGGGTGTGATGCACTCGCCAGGGATCCGGCGCATCTGCATCGCCTCTATCTCGGCGACGCCGGCCAGACTGCGGCTTGAACCGAGCGGCGGGTTCTGCCCGCCTTCCTTTTGCGCGGATTTTTCACGCTCGGACAAATCCGTGTTCATGCTGGGGAAAGCCGCCGCACGGTCCTTTTGCTAGATTGCCAATCACGCAGGGAGGAAACTCATGAAATTCCAGGACAAGACCGCTGTCATCACCGGCGGCGGCACCGGCATCGGCGCCGCCGTGGCGCGCCGGATCGCGAGCGAGGGCGGCAGAGTGGCGTTGATCGGCCGGCGCCGGGAGCCACTGCAGGCGGTGGCCGACGAGATCGGCGCCGCCGTCGTCCAGGCGGATGCGGCCGACACTCCCTCGATGAAGGCGGTCGTCGCCATGATCGTCGAGATGTTCGGCGGCATCGACATCCTGATCGCCAATGCGGGCGGGCACGGCATGGGTCCGACAATCGAAATGTCCGATGAGACCTGGGCGCTTGCCACGCGGCTCAATCTCAACACCGCCTTCGTCAGCACACGCGAATGCCTGCCGCAACTCATTGCGCGCCGAGGGAACATCGTCGTGCTCGCCTCGATCGCCGGGCTCTTTGCAGGGCCGGATGCGGCCGGCTACGTCACCATGAAACACGCCTGCATCGGGCTCGCGAAGTCGCTTGCGCGTGATTACGGCCGCAAGGGGGTTCGCACCAACACCGTCTGCCCCGGCTGGGTGACGACGCCGATGGCCGACGAGGAAATGCAGTTCGTGATGGAAAAGCACGGCCTGGGCTCGATCGAAGAGGCTTACCGGCTGGTGACGAAGGATGTGCCGCTCGGCATGCCAGCGCATCCGGAGGACGTCGCCAATGCCGTGTGCTTTCTCGCCTCGGCCGAGGCACGAATGATCAACGGCGCGATCCTGACTGTCGATGGCGGCGCGGGCACCGTCGACCTGCCGACGCTTGCGATGGTCGACTGACAACAAGAGCCGGGGAGCAACATATGAGCCAGCAGAATCCCAAGGACTGGAAGACCTACGACCAGTTCGCCTACGGAATCGACACCAATCGGCTGCCGCCGACAAACGCACTCGACGGCACGTCGCGCAACGTGACATTCGAGGATGGCCGCAAGCTCGATCTCGCATTCTCATCGGGCACGGTCGAATGGTCGGACAGCGCAGGCAGCGGCGTCGACAAATCGGAGGTCATCGAAGTCGCGCCCTCGACATATTTCATCGAGATCGTCTTCGGTTCGCGTCCCAGGGAATCCGAGACGCTCATCCTCAATGCCGCCACCGGCCGCGCGCTCTCGATCTATTCCATCGTCCGGGACAAGGAGCAGGCGGTCGGCGAGCCGCAGGTGGCCCAGATTTTTCGTTCTGGCGCATCCGGCGACGCGACGGGCTTCGAGCCAGTCGAGACCCGCGACCTGATCGGATTGAGGGCGCATTTCACCTACAGCCCCAACCATACCTACGAGCACACCTACCTCTCGTCCCAACGCTATGCCTGGCAGTGCCTGGTGGGGGTGCAGCGCGGCCATGGCGACGTCGATCTCGCCACGACCTACAAGTTCGACGAGGACCAATACGTCTTCACCTTCCGCGAGTTCAAGATCCCGGTCGCTTCCACCTTCTTCTACAATCTCAGGGACATGCGCTCGACCGGCAAGTTCCTCGGCATAACAGGAGACGGTTCGATCCAGAACAACCCAGCCGGCGCCTTCATCCGCAAGGTCTCGATGACCTATTATCTGCCCGGTCAGGAACCAGTCTGATGCGCAACACATACGAACTCGTCCGCGACCACTACGCCGCCAACGACCGCAAGGATCTTGCCGGCATGCTGGCCGACATCGCGCCGGACTGCCGGTGGACGGAGATGGATGGATTCCCCTGCGCGGGCACCTATGTCGGGCCGGATGCCATCGTCGAAGGCGTCTTCAAGCCCCTCGGCGCCCAGTTCGAGAATTACACATTCACGCTCGAGCGCCTGCTCGACGCCGGCGACGAGGCGGTGGGGATCGGCAACTACACGGCAATTCACAAGGCCACGGGCAAGGCGATGAATGTCCGCGTCGTGCATGTCTGGGGCGCGTCCGGCGGCAAGATCCGGCGTTTCGAACAATTCACAGACACATTGCGGGTCGCGGAAGCTATGACGTAGGGGATGCCGTACCAGCGCCGCGGAAGTCGCGTGGCGATAGGCCGAAGCGATCACGGAAGACGCGGGAGAAATGCGCGCTCGATGAAAATCCGAGCGAGAAGGCGATTTCCGAGATCGTTCGCCCGGTGCAGGCCGCCGAGCCCAGCGCTACCCGCGCCCGCGCCAATCGTGTGCTCCAGATGAACTGTGCGGGTGTCATCTCCTCAGCCTCGAAGGCACGGAAGATATAGCGCGGCGAGCAGCCCATCCGCGCGGCAATGCGCTCGACCGAAAGTTCCGGATCATCCAGATGAGCCGCGATAAAGTCCTTGGTTCTTGTCAGCAATGTTTCCAGTGAGTTCGGCTTCACAAACGCTTCGGCGACGTCGGGCCCGATCAGCGGACGCACCATATCCACCAAAGTCCGGCCGAGACTGGCGCGACTCGTCTCGTCCAGGCTCTCGGCCTCGTTCAGCGTCGTTTCCATCGTCGAGAGCAGGATGTGGCAGAGCCCGGCAAGCGCCCGGCATGGCACCAATGGCGATGCGAGTGCGTGGCGTGCCGCTCCCGAAACCACATTCCGGGGCACCTGCAGCATGATCAGCCGCACCCGCGTGCGGTTGACCAGGATATAGGGCCTGGTCGGATCGTAGATGACGGGCATGTCGCCGCCGAAATCGACCGTGCGGCCTCCTTGCGAAATCGCCGAACGTCCCTCGGTCTGAATCAACAGCTTGAGCGCATCCGGGTCATGGCTCGACCGAACGACCCGCTCGCCATGGACGGTATGCGCACCAGCTCCGAGTTCGGAGATTCGGCAATCGCCGAGCACCGCCGACGCCAGATACCTGCCCTCATCCCGCCGCTCAGGAAAATCGAGCCGCACGGCGCCGAAAAGCTGCCGGGCCAGTGCGGGAAAATCCGCCCCATGGGCGATCGCGAATGCGCTCCCCATTTCCGCCTCCTACTGCGCGAGATAGGCGCGATGAAGAATATCCGGCTCATCGATCAGCCGGCCGGGAGCGCCGGAGAATGTCAGCCTGCCGCGCGACATGACATTGGCTGCACCGGCGAGCTTCAGCGCGATATGCGTGAACTGCTCGATCAGCAAAATGCCGGTTCCCTGCTCGGCAAGCTTCACGACCACGCCCATCAGGCGCTTGACGATGAGGGGCGACAGCCCGAGCGACATTTCGTCGGCGAGGATGAACTTCGGCCGCGCCACCAGAGCCTGGCCGAGCGCCAGCATCTGCTGTTGCCCGCCGGACATCGTGCCGGCCTTCTGGCCCTTGCGCTCGGCGAGTTCGGGAAAGATGCCGTAAACGTCCTCGACCGCCTCTCGGGCCACCGGTGCGCTGTGGCCGAACCCGGCGGCCAGGAGATTGTCGTGCACACTCAGCCCGGAAAGCACGCGATGACCCTCAGGCACGGCGGCGAGACCCGCCGCGCGGATCGCCTCGGGCGCCCTGGCGCTCATCATCTTGCCATCGATTTCCACCGTGCCGCCTTCGATCGGCAGCACGCCCGCGAGCGCCAGAACCAGCGTGCTCTTGCCCGCCCCGTTCGGGCCGAGAAGTGCGGTGATCCGGCCCGCCTCGAGGGTGAGCGACAGATCGTCGACGGCGAGCTTGTTGCCCCGGCGGACCGAGAGGTTGCTGATCACCACCCGGCTCATGCCACTTCCTCCACGCCGAGATAGACCGCCCGCACACGGGGATCGCTCAGCACATCGCGGGTCGGACCCGAGGTGACCAGAGAACCGAAATCGAGCACCATCGTCGATGAACACACGGCCTGGATGAGATCGACGTCATGGTCGATGAGAAGTGTCATTGCACCGTTGAAGCCGTGGATATCGGAAATCATCCGCCGAAGCACTTCCACTTCGTTCTGCGAGAGCCCTGCACCCGGTTCATCGAGCAGCAGCAGTTTCGGTTGACCAGCGACGCAGCGCGCTATCTCCGTCATCCGCCGGAAAAACGCGTTCAGCCCGGCCGCCCGCACTTTTCTCAGGGACGCGAGGCCGGCGAATTCCAACGCCTTGGAAAGCTGCCGTTCCCGTTCGGCGGTACCGAGCGACAGGCTGTCCAGTACGACGCCGACATTCTCCTCGACCGTCAAATCATCTACCACCTGCTCCTTCTGGAACGAGCGGCGCAGGCCCCAGCGGCTGCGCTGGTGCGGCCGGAGCGCGAGGATCTCGGTGCCGAACGCGTCGATCGAGCCGGTCTTCGGCAGCACGAAGCCGGACATCACGTTGAGAAACGTGGTCTTGCCCGCCCCGTTGGGCCCAATGATGCCGACGACCGAATCAGCCAGATCGGCGGTGAGGCGGTTGAGCGCCGTGACGCCGCCGAAGGCGACCGTGATATCGCGGATCGCGATCATCGTTCGCCCTCCTTGCGCCCGAACCTGCCGGCGAGGTCGGCCAACTGCCCGGCGATGCCGCGCGGCGCAGTCATCAATGCGTGGATCAGCGCCGCGCCGAAGATGATGAAGGCCGCGTCGCCGCTGACGCCGAGATCGTTGAGAAGCGCCGGCACGAAACGGTAAAGCAGTGCCGCGATGACCGCGCCATACCAATTCCAGGCGCCGCCGACGATGGTAAGCGCGCAGATCATCACCGACTCCGCCGCTGGGAATGAGCGCGCATCGAGGAGTTGCAGGTTGCCGGCGAGCAGCCCGCCTGCGACGCCGGCCAGAAAGCCGGAAAGCGCGAAGCCCCAGATCTTATATGCCGTCACGTTGATGCCGACCGCCATGGCCGCCGCCTCGCTCTTGCGGATCAGCGACCAGGCGCGGCCGGGCTTTCCCCGCTCATGCAGATGGATCAGCAGGAATCCGAGAAACGTCACGGCCACGCAGTAGCGAAAATAGGCTTCATCGGATTGTGCGATCCACGGCCGCGGCATATAGGAGACCGACTTGACGGCAAAGCCGAGGACGCCGTCGCCGCCATTCGGAAACTGGATGACATTGATGAGAATCCCGAAGCCGCCGGCCGCCATGAGCGTCACCAGCGCGAGGTAAAGCCCGCGCATGCGCAACGCCGGATAAGCGAAGATCATGCCAACGACGGCGGCGAAGACACCCCCGGCAAGAATGTTGATTTCGAACGGCAGGCCGGTGCCATGGGCAAGACGGAGCGCCACCCAGCCGCCGCATCCCATGAAAGCGACCTGGGCGAGCGAGACCTGCCCGAGCTTGCGGTAGAGCAATGCGATGCTGGCTGCCGTCAGCGCATAAATCGCCACCGAGGTCATCACTTTCAGCCAGAGTGCCGCGGCGACCATGGGCAGGACGATGGCGATGACGATGAGGACCAGCGGCGGCCAGATCATCCTCAGGCTCGGTTTGCGGGCCGGGGCCTCCTGCGCGTCGGACAATTGCGATGCGAGCGCCATCAATCCGCCCCCGAAAATGTGAGCTTGCGCCCGCGCTGCAGCCACATCAGCGCGAGAATGGCGACGATGAAGGGCGATGCAACGCGAAAGGGCGCCAACGGCTTATAGAGCGTGATGAAGCTTTCGATGATGCCGATGGCGAGTCCGGCGAAAAAAGTGACCTTGATCGAAGTCAACCGGCCAACCACCGTCGTGGCGATGATCGGGATGACGATGAAGGTGAGTACCACGGGATCGAGCCGCACGAGATCGCCGAACAGCATGCCGGTAATGCCCGCGAGGAAGCCCGAAAATCCCCAGGCGATGGTCTCGACCTTGCGGATCGGCGTGCCGAGCACGGCCGCCAGCTGACGGTCGTCGGCAAGCGTGCGCATCATCAGCCCGAGCCGCGTTCGAACCAGGAAAATACCCGTGCCGAGCGTGATCACCACGCCCGCAACGAGGGCAAGCAGACGGGTCGCGGTCATTCTGAGGCCGAGGATATTGAGCGATATTCCATCCATCGCCAGCGTCAGCTTGCGCGGATTGACCACCCACAGCAGGTTCATGGCGCCAAGAATGGCGATGCCGAAGCCGAGCGTCGCCACCGCCTTGACCACCGGCTCGCGATGACTGAGGCCGGGCGCGATCCATGCGCCGTAACCGGTCGAGAGCAGAATGCCGACGCCAAGGCATGCGAGCCATGCCACCGGCTCGGGATATCCCCATTGGAGGACCTGCCAGGCACACATGGCGCCGAGTGCGCCGATCGCGCCATAGGCGAAATTCAGCACGCCGGTCGCACGGTTCAGAAGCACTAGCCCGACCCCGCCGAGGGCGTAAAGCGCACCCACGGCAAGGCCGGATACCAGGAAGAGTCCATAGGCACCCATCAGTTTCTCACTCACTCAATTCTGGACGATGCCGAGTTCTTTTTCCTGAGCCCGGATCGGATCGAGATAGGCGCTGTCGACATCGGCGCATTCACCCACCTGCTTGAAGCCGCCATCGACCATCTGCATCATGATATTGGCATGGTTCGGCATGTGGCGATCGCCATGGCCGACATAGTATGGACCGCAGAGCAGGTCCGATTTCTCATTCTTGATGTTGCGGATCGCCTCCGTGACAGTGGCGCGATCGATCTTGGCCGGATCGAGCTTCAGCATCGCATCCACGAAGAAGCGGGCCGAGAGATAACCCGACTGGCTGAATGTGTCGCGCGGATCAGTTTCGGATGCATATTTGTCCATCACTTCGCGCCAGTTGGTGGCATCGGGCCCTGCGCCGTCGATCGGCGTAAGCTCTGCGTTGACATGCATCACGCCCGACCAGGCGTCGCCGAGAAGCCCCGGCACGTCCTTGTCGTAGAGCGGCGTCGAAGAGATCCATTTGTAGCTGTCCCTCGTGCCCGATTCGATCACCACCTGCAGGAAGGCGGCGGCCATGCCGGCGGGAAGGTTCACGAGGATGGTATCGGCGTCGGATGCCACCGCTTCGAGATAGGCGGAATTCATGTCGGCCGCGCCGGGATCGAGCAGCACGCTCGAACCCTTCAGGCTCTTGGATTCCATGTATTTCTCCATCCAGCCGCAGGAATACTGGCCGACGGAAGGAATGGTAAGACCGATGCAGACGACGCTTTTCGACCCGAGATTGCCGACCGCCCATTGCGCCGCGCCGATAGTCGAAGGCAATGGCCCTTCATTGGTCGAGACGATATTCTTGGATTCGAAGCATTCGGAAACGGCGCAGGCCGCCGCCATCGACATCACACCCTCGTCCTCGTAGAGCTTGGCATTGACGCCCATCTCGACGAAGGAACCGCTGGAAACCAGCGCCACGACCTTTTTGTCCTTGACGAGCTTCGTCGCGACCTGGCCGGCGACCTCGGGATTCCACTGGTCGTCTTCGACCAGATATTCGATCGGCCGGCCGTTGATGCCGCCGTTTTCGTTGACGCATTTGAAGAAGGCGGCGGCCGCATCGGCCGACGACGAGAAGTCATCCGGCCCGGTCTGGCCGACGAGGGCGCCGACGAGAATTGGTTCGCCCTCGGCCTTCTTGCCATTGTTGAGGCCGCATTTTGGCGCCGCCCATGCGCCGGCGCTTGAGGCAATGATGAAGCCCGCCGTGGCGGCAAGCAGATAAGCTGATCTATTCATGAGTTCCTCCTCCGTTGTTTTTCGATAGTCACGACGGGCGAGCTCCCACACGCCGGCCATCGTCGCCCGATCCTTCAGGCCGGGATCGCCTTGCCGGTCATGAATGCCGCCGCACGCGCTGCGATCATCATCACCGGTGCATTGGTATTGCCGGACACGAGCGTCGGCATGACCGATGCATCGCCGACCCGCAGGCCCTCCACGCCGTGTACCTTGAGACTGGAATCCACGACCGCCATGCGATCGTCCGCCCGGCCCATCCTGGCGGTGCCGGACGGATGAAACACGGTCTTGGCGGTCTGGCGGATATAGTCGCGCAAGGCGTCGGGATCCTTCTCGACGCCGGGCCTCGGGAGGACGCGGCGCTTGACCAGCTTTGCGAGCGACGGCGCCTCGAGAATGCGGATGGCGATATCCACGCCGCGCACCAGCGTATCGACATCGGCCGGATCGGACAGCGCGTTGGCGTTGAACAGCGCGCCCTCGCGCGGATCGGCGGATTTGAGCCGAACCGTGCCGCGCGAACGCGGCCTGAGGAAACAGGGGCCGATGCTAAGGCCGTGCCCTGGCTCAGGACTGCGGTCGGCGAAGCCCACCAGAACGGGCAGCACATGCAACTGGATATCCGGCTGGCCGGTGCCGGCCGTATCGACGAAGCCACCGCTTTCAACGACATTGGAGCTGAGCAGCCCCCGATGCGTGAGCAGATAACGCGCCATGTGGAGGGCGGCCTTGAGGCCGGCATCATGGCCGAGGATCGAGATCGGGTCCCGGGTCTCGCCTTGAACCGGCACTTCGAGATGATCCTGGAAATTCGCGCCGACACCGGGCAGGTCCGCCACAACAGGGATGCCGAGATCCGAAAGATGCGCCGCGTCGCCGATGCCGGAGAGCTGCAGGATTTTCGGCGTCGCGATTGCGCCCGATGTCAGCACGATTTCCTTGGCCGCTCCGATTTTCCGACCATCGAGAAGCTCGACGCCGGACGCGCGCTTGCCTTCGAAAAGAATGCGGGCGACCTTCGTCTCCGTCATGATCCGGAGGTTCGGCCGCTTCTCGGCCTCGCGCAGGAAGGCTTGCGCGGAACTCCAGCGGCGCCCGTTGCGCGTCGTGCTCTGGTAGAAGCCAACGCCTTCCTGGTTCTCGCCGTTGAAATCCGGATTGAGGGGCAGGCCGGCCTCGACGGCGGCTTTGACGAAGGCTTCGCTGAGCGGGTGCCGATGGCGCGGATCGGAAACCGAGAGCGAACCTGTAGTGCCGTGATAGTGTCCGTTGAGCCGCTCATTGTTCTCGATAGACCGGAATGCGGGAAGCACGTCCTCATAGGACCAGCCCTGGCAGCCCATCTGCGCCCAGGTGTCGTAATCGTTGCGATGGCCGCGGATATAGATCATCGCATTGATCGAACTGCCGCCGCCCAGAACATTGCCCTGCGGAACGATCGCAGG
Source organism: Rhizobium sp. LjRoot254 (assembly GCF_964254105.1). Taxonomy (NCBI): domain Bacteria; kingdom Pseudomonadati; phylum Pseudomonadota; class Alphaproteobacteria; order Hyphomicrobiales; family Rhizobiaceae; genus Rhizobium; species Rhizobium sp. LjRoot254. The sequence continues at coordinate 3,133,452 of NZ_CAXUSM020000001.1, forward strand.
CCGCCCGTTGAGCCCCTTCTCGGGCTCGGAAACGTAAGGGTGGATATCGATCCCCTTGCCCAGGACCCTGAAGAAGGTAGCCGGGATGTGGATGAACGGGTCCTTGTCGGCACGGCCGGATTCGATCAGCAGCACTTTGTGCCCAGGATTTTCCGAAAGCCGGTTGGCGAGCACGCAGCCCGACGACCCGCCCCCGACAATGATGTAATCGTAGCTTTCCATGGCTCAGCTCAACACGGTCTGGATGGTGGTGAATTCCTTGAGCCCTTCGGCGCCGAATTCGACCCCGATGCCGGAGCTCTTGACGCCGCCAAAGGGCGCATTCGGCTGGATCGCACCATGCTTGTTGATCCAGACCGAGCCGCATTCGAGCTTGAGCGCGTAGTGCCTGGCCCTTTCGGGGTCAGACGACCATACAGAACCGCCGAGCCCGGCGGGATTACGATTGGCGCGTTCGATCACCTCGTCGATATCGCTGTAGCGAATGATCGGCAAAGCGGGGCCGAACTGCTCCTCGTCGACGATGCGCATGCCGTCGGCGACGTCGGCCACCAGCGTGATCGGATAGAAATAGCCCGGCCGTTCCATCGGCGCGCCGCCGGTCAGGATCCTGCCGCCATTGGCGCGGGCGTCCTCGACGAGGTCGCGCACCTTGTTGAACTGCAATTCGTTCTGTATCGGACCAAGCACGCTCTTCTCGTCCATGCCGTCACCGACGGTGATCCGTCCGGCGTAGTCCGCAAGGGCCTCGCAGACGGCTTCATAGATGCTGTCATGCACATAGAGGCGTTTGAGGGCAGCGCAGGTCTGGCCGTTGTTGATGAACGCGCCCCAGAAGAGTCCCTCGGCTATCCCCTTGGGATCGACATCAGGCAGCACTATTCCGGCATCGTTGCCACCGAGCTCCAGTGTCAGGCGCTTCAGTGTCTCGACGGCCGAGGCCATGATCTTCTTGCCAGTCGGGGTAGAGCCGGTGAAGGTCATCTTGGCAATGCCGGGATGCGCGGACAATGCGGCGCCGATCGAGTTCTCCCCGGTGATGACGTTGATGACGCCGGGCGGTAGGACCTCGTTGACGATCTCGATGAGACGGATGGTCGAAAGCGGCGTCATCGGCGATGGCTTGATCACCACGGTGTTGCCGGCGCGGATCGCCGGAATGATGTGCCAGCAGGCAATCATCACCGGCCAGTTCCATGGCGTGATCGAACCGACGACGCCAATCGGCTTGCGATGCAGCTCGACGCGGCCCTCGTTATCGTCCTGGAGCACCTCGACCGGAAGCACGAGTTCGGCGGTGTAACGCGTCCAGGCCATGGCGCCGCCGATCTCGAAACGCGAGCCGAGGCCGTTCATCGGCTTGCCCTGCTCCCGGGTGAGCAAGGTCGCCAGTTCCTCCGCGTGCCGGGATATGGCTTCGGCGATCGCGCGGCAGGCCTCGATGCGGCTGCCGTCGGAGGTCTGGCTCCAGGTCTTGAAGGCTTCCCCGGCGGCGGCCACGGCCTGGTCGAGTTGTTCGGGCGTTGCCAGCGGCATCAGGCCGACAAGCTCTCCCGTCGACGGATTTCTCACTTCGGCATGGTTGGCAGTGGCAATGCGCTGCCCGCCGATGAGCAGGGTATATTCCATGAAATGCTACTCCTCCCGCACGCGGCGTAGGAACCGCGCTTGTCTATGGAGCCATTATGGGCTGGGCGGTTTTTCCTGTCTTGGAGGATTGCGCGCCTTGAATTGGATAAAAACGCAGGTGCAGCGCAGCAGAAATGCGTTCTATTCCGGCTTGCCGCCGCCCTGCCTGAGGCAATCGGTGGGGGCGCAGTCGAACAGTTCCTTGAAGCTGCGATTGAAATAGGAAATGTCGTTGAAACCCGCGGAGTACGCGACTTCCGCGATCGTCCTGCCGCCTTTGACGTCCTTGATCTGTTCGATCTTTTCCTTGGCGAGGCGCAGCCGCCGGTCACGGATGATGGTCGTGCAGGTAATGCCGACGCCATGGAAATCCTGCTGCAGGGTCCGGATCGAGACGCCGATGCGGGTTGCCAGCCACTTGGCCGACAGGTTGGCGTCGGTCAGGTGCTGGTCGATCAGCATGTCGACCATCTGCATCCGTCGCGCGGCACTCTCGTACATCGGATTGAGCAACACATCGGTATCGGACACGAAGGCCTGGCGGGTGGCGTTGAACATCAACTCCTGGAGGCTCGCGGAATTCCCGTCGGAATCGGGCGTCGACATGATCTTGGCGATCAGCGCACGCAGCATGATCGCCATCGTATCGAAACCTTCGAGCTTGCGGGCAATATCGAATTTGTCCCGCTTACCCGAATACATCGTCTGGCGCGGCAGGTGCATGGAGAGGTGATTGGAGAAATTGCCGCCGAAATGGAAGGTTGTAGGCTTGGTGGAATCGACCAGGATGCAATCGCCGACATCGAGCGTCGCCTGCTGGCCGACATGATCGACGCCGCAGGATCCCTCAAGCTGGACGATCAGGAAAAGATGCTCGACCGTGTCGCGCCTTATGTCGTCCCAGTTTCGATGCACGCAATCGAGATCGTTGGAAACATGCGCGAACTGCATGCCGCAAACATCGATACCGCGCGCCGCACCCCGGACCGGGCGCCCGCGCTCGATGAGCCGGGGATTGAAACTGCCGCATATGGAATGAAGATCGTCGGCCCACTGATCACAGGACACGGCCGACCACTTCGACGGCACCAGACTCCGCGTGTGCAAAAGCTCCAATTCCGCCTCCCAACAGAAAGTGCCAGGTGACAGCCACAAGACATGGCGAAATCACTTAACATATTCACTATCGTGAAACTTCAATCGATGGTCAAGCAGGGATTTCGGACTGCGATGGCTGATCGGCTCGTCTTGGGCCGCAGTTACCTTCCACTTGAAATCTGAAGCTTTTGGGCTCAAATAGCGCCGGCCCGGCTAGACCGGCAGGATCCGCGTTTCGAAGAAAGCCTCATGATCGTTTCTCATCAGCATAAGTTCATCTTCATCAAGCCCCGGAAAGTCGCGGGCACATCCTTTGAAATCGCGTTGTCGAAATTCCTGTCCGAGGGCGACATCATCACGCCGATTTCCAGGAATGATGAGGAGATCCGGACCAATCTCGGCTTCATCGGCCCGCGCAATTTCAATTTCGCGCTCGTGGACCTGTTTTCGAAAGACAAGCCGGCGGAGATATTCAAGCGGGAACTGCCGCTGAAATTCTACAATCACATTCCGGCCAAGATGGCCAAGCGTCGGCTGCCGGCGAATGTGTGGCGCGACTACCGCAAGATTTCGCTGGTGCGCAATCCCTGGGATCGCGCGGTCTCGATCTTCTTCTGGAAGAACACCAAGCGCGACAAGAAGCCGAGGCTGAAGAACTTCACACCCTATTTCACTAAAAACCCGCATCTCATCGAGATCAACTATCCGAACTATCGGATCGACGGCACCGAGATCGTCGATACCTTTCTGCGCTACGAGCATTTCGAGCAGGATATTCTCAAGCTCGAATCCGAAATCCCCGGCATCGCGGGCCTGTGGGAGACGTTCAAGGGCATCAACGCCAAGAGCGAGACGCGCAAGAAGACGATCACCACGCAGGAAATCTTCGCCAAGAATCCTGATGTGAATGCGCAGATCGAGACGCTGAACGCCTGGGAAATCGGGAAATTCGGCTATTCGCTCTAGATCCGTTCGAGGCGGCGCGGGGTTACTCCTCGTCCCTGGTCGGGGCGCCTATGCTCGTGATCTCGGCGGATTAGGGAGAAGCGCAGGATGACGACCGATCATATCTGGCTGTTGAAAGACGACGGTGAACTAATGAATTTGAAGGGGATCTTGATACTCGAGAGTTCTTCCAACTCCGACCTTTCAGCAATCAGCTTTTGGAATCGCTCTGTGGCTATGCCTTGCGATTCGGGGCAGATTTCATTCAAACTACATAAGGGTAGAATCCGATCTCTTCTGAACTATGACATCTATCCGAGTACGAGCGCGACTCCGTTAGTTTCCGATCGAATGAAAACAGCAATTGAACAGATTTTCGGTTCAACGGATGTGGCATTTTACGCGACGAGTATCTCGGATCGAAGCGGCGACCTTTTGCCTTGCTGGATAATGTATCCCCTGTCAAAAAGCTGGTGCGTGGATCGAAAAAAGACACGTGCCAAATGGTCTATACCAGATCTAAAGCCCGAGGAGATTTCTTTGGTTTATACTAATGCTCTGCATCTGAGGCCGGAATGTTTGGGGGATCGCCATATCACTCGCATGAGGGATCATTCGCCGCAAATTGTAGTCTCTTCAGAGTTCAAGCAAGCTGTAGAGTCTGTGAACCGCCGAGGCATTAGGTTTATTTTGGCGGAAGGTGCGGAACTTGGTTGGAAACCTCGGGATTGGGATGAAATTCCGCCAGAACAAAGCAATTGAACAACCAAGGCCTTATGCCGCGATCTTTATCTTTGCAGCATGTGGCTCCCGCTAAGTGGCGGCCGGCTTCAAATCCCCCATCAATGTCGGGATGAGTTCCGATACCGTCGGGTGGATCGGCACCGCCCATTTGAAGGTGCGGTAGTCGTTCCTGCCGTTCATCACGTCGAGTATGCCGTGGATCGCCTCGTCGCCCTCGATGCCGAGGATGGCGGCGCCGAGGATCTCGTGGGTTTCGGCATCCACCACGACGGTCATCAAGCCCTTGGTCTCGTCACGCTCGACGGCGCGGCCGACGCGGTCCATCGGGCGGTCGGAGACGAGGATCTTGCGGCCGGATTTCCGGGCCTCGCGCTCGGTCATGCCGACGCGGCCGAGCGGCGGATCGATGTAGAGCGCATAGGCGGGGATGCGGCTTGACACCTTGCGGTCATCGCCATCCAGCAGGTTCGCGGCCAGGATCTCGAAATCGTTGTACGACGTGTGGGTGAAGGCGCCGCGGCCGTTGCAATCGCCCAACGCCCAGATGCCTTTGACATTGGTGCGAAGCTGGTCGTCGACCGTGATGAAGCCGTGATCGTCCATCGCAACGCCGGCGGCATCGAGCCCGAGGTCGTCGGTGTTCGGCGTGCGGCCCATGGCGAGCAGGACGTGGCTGCCGATGACCTCGGGCGCGCCGGCCTGGCAATCGACACCGAAGGCGATGCCGTCCGGATGCCTGGAGAAGGCAATGCACGTGGCGTTGGTGCGGAGAGCGATGCCTTCCTCTTCCATGATCCTGGCGATCGCGTTGGAGATCACCTCGTCTTCGCGCGGCAGAAGCGTGGGCTTGCGCTCGATGATGGTCACTTCGGCGCCGAAGCGGCGATACATCTGGGCGAATTCGAGACCGATATAGCTGCCGCCGACAATGACGAGATGCCGGGGCACGAAATCCACGTCCAGGATGTCGGTGCTGGTCATGTAGTCGATCTCGCCGATGCCGGGCAGATCCGGCCGCGATGGGCGTCCGCCGACATTGATAAATATTTGTGGCGCCGTGATTTCCTCGCCATCGACCGCAACGACGTTCGCTGATTTGAACTTCGCCGCGGTGCGATAGACCGTGAGGCTCGGCATGCTGTCCAGCCAGTCCTCGATGCTCTGGCGCGAATCCAGGATGACCTTTTGCGCGCGGGCGCGCACCTTGCCCATGTCGATGCGCGGCGGGCTATCGATGATCACGCCGAAATCGGCGGCGCGATAGGCAATATGGCCGGCGCGCGCCGAGGCAACAAGCGTCTTGGTCGGCTTGCAGCCGGCATTGACGCAGGTGCCGCCGAGGAATTTTCGCTCGACGAGCGCCACCTTCCTGCCCTCTGAGGCAAGCCGGCCGGCGAGCGGAGCACCGGCCTGGCCGGCGCCGATAATGATCGCGTCGAAGCTTCTCATGCCAGGCTCCAGACGATGAGGAAGGCGCCGATTACGGCGACGGCGTCCATCGAACAATCCGACGTAAAGTGATCTTTGTCAAAGGGTGCCGTGGGATTTCGCAACCAGCCGGATGAATAAGTCAGCCGACACGCGATGGACGCTTTGAAGCTTTCCGAGAGGTAGCGCCGCATCCGTTCCGGCCGCTTCGCTGTCGGCCGATCGTCTCGCGACGCCGATCACGGAATGTTTCGATTTTAACGACCGTTGTAGGAACCATCCCTTGCGGGCGGGGTTTGGATGGCGTGTCAGAAATCGAACGAAAAGGAGCTTCGAGATGAAGAAGACACTCATCCTAGCCACCTGCGTGGCCCTTACCAGCCTTTCAATTCCGGCTTACGCCGATGACGACGCAGCCATCACCACCGGTGCGGGCGGCGCGGTCGCCGGTGCCGTGGTCGGCGGCCCCGTGGGCGCTGCCATTGGTGGCGCGTTGGGCTTCGTCGCCGGAGCATCGCTTGATCCGCCGCCGGCAAAGGTAGTCACCTATGTCGAGGAACGTCCGGTGACCCGCAAGTATGTCATTGAGGACCGGGACTCGGTCGTGGTCGGCCGGACGCTGCCGCGCGAGGTCGTGCTTGATTCTGTCCCCGATGATGACCTCTACGCTTACACGGTGATCAACGATCGTCGTGTGATCGTGCGGCGGGATAACCGTGCCATCGTGCGAGTGATCGAGTAAGCTGCCTACGAAGCGAGCCCTTCCGGCTCGCTTCGTTTACTCCCTGATGTCTATGCCGCGTTTCGCGGGCGTCATGTGAACCTTGTCTGAAGAGCTCCAATCGGGTTCCCAGCCGAAAACGCTTCGCCCGCCGAACTCCGCCGAGTGCTCGAATTCTCCCGCGACGATCTCCTTGAGATCGGGGCCGGTGACGTAGCGCTCCAACTGCCGCGACTGATCGTCGAGGCGTTTGAGCGCCTGCAATTCCTCGTCGCGGCCGAGCCGGCCCTTGCGCACCGCCGACTTCATCACGTTTATCGTCTCGTCGTATACCTTGAGCGGCACCGGAAACGGATGCCGGTCCTTGCCGCCATGGGCGAGCGAGAATCGCGCTGGATCGGCGAAACGGCACGGCGCGCCGTGGACCACTTCGGCGACCATGGCGAGCGCCTTGACGGTGCGCGCGCCGACGCCAGGCACCAGAAGCAGATCCTCGAAATCGCGCGGCCCCAGCTCGGCGGCGGCGGCGATATTGCCGTGAAGGCGGCGCATGTTGACATCCTCCTCGCGGACATCGTGATGGGCGGGCATGATGAGATGCGGCAGCATGGCCTGCGCGGGCGGCGCCGTCGAACGACCCTCGATCGCCGCGACTTCCCGGACGATGCGGTCAGGCCCCAGCATTTCCAGGAGATCGAGTTGGGCGGACCGCGAATCCCCTGCCCTGATGTCCGCGAGGTTGACGACCTCGCCCGTCGCCCTGCCCTCGATTGCCGCATGCGGCGAATCGACGAAACTCTTCAGTCCCTGGGAGAGCCAATGATAGCGGCGCGCCAGCCGCGTCTCCTCGTTCATGCCCTGCTGCACCACCACCCATTTACCGTCGTCGGCGACGATGAAACCATGCAGGTAGAGATCGAAGCCATCCTGCAGTGCGGCGCTATCGACCTTGGCGACAAGCCGGCTCGTCCGTGCCAGTGCAGAGCCATCGACGCCGGTCCTGTCGCCGACATCGAGCAATTCCTGCGGCGTCTTGCGCGATTGGGCGCCGCGCCCGCCGCAGACATGGAGGCCCAGTTCTCGCGACAGCGGCGGCAGGCCGCGCTTCAACGCGCCGAGCACTGATGTCGTGATGCCCGACGAATGCCAGTCCATGCCCATGACCGCGCCGAAAGACTGGAACCAGAAGGGATGCGCCAGCCGGGCGAGGAATTCATCCCTGCCATATTGCTGGACAATTGCTTCGGTGATGAGCGCGCCGAGGCGCGTCATGCGGTCGCCGAGCCATTTCGGAACACGGCCGCCGTGAAGCGGAAGATCGGCACTGCCGGTGCGCTTGGTCATGTTCCATGTTTGTTCCGCGCCGAACCACGAGTCAAGGCGGTCAAACACGATGTTTTGTTTCGCAACTTCGACATGGCGGGGAGTGAACCAAGATTAGCGTGCAAGTGCGACTGTTTTGCTATTGATTAATCGTAACAATCAGCGTTAATGCCGCAAACCTTGCACGGTTTTGGCGAAAATTTCAGCCGCCAGCAGCCTCGCTTTTGCGGCCTGGAACGTCTGAGGTTATGAACAGAATTTGATTTGAAGAGGCTGAATTGGCGGCGGCCCCCGGGAAAAACGGCGTAGAGGAATTGCGGGCAGCTCTGAACGAGAGCCGCGCCGCGTTCGTTGCCATTGGAATTTTCTCTTTCTTCGTCAATATGTTGGTTCTGACGGGCTCGATCTACAGCCTCCAGGTCTATGACCGCGTTCTCTCCAGCCGCTCCGAGCCGACGCTTGTCGTGCTCACGGTGCTGCTTGTCGCTCTTTATGCGATCATGGGCGTTCTCGACCACATGCGTGCCCGCATAGCCGCGCGAATCGGCGCGCGTTTCCAGGCGAAACTGGAGATGCGCGTGTTCCGCATCGTGATCGACCGCACCATGCTGTCGGCGCAAGGGATCAACACAACGACGGCGCTGCGCGACCTCGATTCGGTTCAGCGCGCGCTGTCCTCGCCTGCGGTGTTCTCGGTGTTCGACATTCCCTGGACGCCGGTCTTCGTCGTGATCATCTTCATCTTCCATCCGCTGATGGGGGTCGTGGCGGTCATCGGCGGGCTCATTCTCATTGCGCTCACCTGGCTCAACCAGAACGGCACGAAGGAAGACCAGGAAAAGGCGCTGAACGCCGCCCGCCTATCCGAGGAAATGACCGCAACGCTGCAGCGCGAATCCGATACAGTACGCGCGCTCGGCATGCGCAGCTCGACCGCCGAACGCTGGCAGGCGCTGCGCGAGAGCACGCTGATCAGCAATATTCATTACAGCGACAATAACGGCTTCTATTCGACCACGTCGCGCACCTTCCGCATCTTTCTCCAGTCGGCCATTCTGGGTCTTGGCGCATGGCTCGCCATCCAGGGCCACATCACCTCCGGCGCCATGCTGGCAAGCTCGATCATCATCGGCCGCGCGCTGTCGCCGATCGAGACGATGATTGCCCAGTGGTCTATCATCCAGCGTGCCATGCAGGGCTGGAAGAGCCTGTCCGAGGTGCTGGTGCGCGTGCCGCCGGAACCTGCCCGCACGACACTGCCGAAGCCCCGTGCGATCCTGGAAGTGCAGAACATCTCGGTCGTGCCGCCCGGCGAACGCGTGCCTACACTCAGAAATCTCTCCTTCGAACTCAAGCCCGGCCAGGCGCTGGGTGTCATCGGCCAATCCGGTTCCGGCAAGTCGACGCTGGCCAAGGTGCTGACCGGCGTCTGGCCGATCCAGGCCGGACGGGTGCGGCTGGATGGGGCCTCGATCGAGCAATATGGCGTCGACGACCTGGCCAATTATGTCGGCTACCTGCCGCAGGAAGTTGCGCTGTTCGAGGGTACGATTGCCGAAAACATCTCCCGCCTGGCTCTCGAACCGGATTCCGAGCGCGTGGTTGCGGCCGCGCAGAAGGCAGCCGCGCATGATCTCGTGCTGCGCCTGCCCAACGGTTACGACACCCGCCTGCCCGCGCAGGGCCAGAGGCTCTCCGGCGGCCAGAAACAGCGCATCGGCCTCGCCCGCGCGCTTTACGGCGAGCCCGTGCTGCTCGTGCTCGACGAGCCCAATGCCAATCTCGACGCCGAAGGTTCGATGGCGCTCAACATCGCCATCCGCAACGCCAAGAAGGAAGGCCGCTCGGTCGTCATCATGGCGCATCGTCCCGCGGCGATCGAAGAATGCGACCTCATCCTCATTCTCGAAGGCGGCAACCGCGTGGCATTCGGGCCTCGTGATGAAGTGCTAAAGCAGCATCTGAAGAACTTCCAGCAAGTCACGCCGGGACAGGGTCCGCAATCGCCCGCCGCCGGTGCACATCTGACGCCGCCACCCAATCCGGGCGGATCAGGCGGCGGTACCAAGGCGATTGCAGGGCCGCCCACGGCACTGCCAGGTCTCCTCGGCACCGGTCTTCTGACCGGCGGCATGGGACGCGTTCCCGGTATAGCGGGACCAAAAAAGACACCGGAAAGCCCCCAGGGCGATCCGAATGCGGGCGGCGACGCGCCGGTCGCCGAGGATGATGCTGGCAGGGACACGGCCGAGGGCGGCAGCACCGCCGGCGACGGCAAGCAGGATGATTCCAAGCCCGAGGACGGAACGAAGAATTGACTGCCGAGACGAAGCCAAAAGATGCCTGGAGCATGCGCCGGTACGTGATTTCCGGCTTTTTCACCGTGTTCGTGCTGGTCTTCGGTTTCGGCGCCTGGTCGCTGTTCACCAGCATGGCAGGCGCGGTTGTCGGCATCGGCGTGGTGGAGGTCGAGACCAAGCGCCAGGTCGTGCAGCATGCGACCGGCGGCGTTGTGGGCAAGATCCTCGTCAAGGAAGGCCAGCAGGTCAAGGTCGGCGAAACGCTGCTCGTCTTCGATGACGCATTCGACCGTGCCGAACTCAAGGTGATCGAAAGCCAGCTCTTCCCACTGCTCGGTTCGCGCGGCCGGCTGCTCGCCGAGCAGGACGACTCGCCCGAGCCCAAGTTCGATCCGGAGCTGATCGCGCGCGCCAAGACGAACCCCACGGAAGCCGACATCGTTCACAGCCAGTCGGAACTGCTCAAGGCACGCCGGCTCACCCGCGACCAGCAGATGAACCAGCTCAAGGAGCGGCAGACGCAGACCAACCGCCAGATCGACGGGCTCAACTCCCGGATCGAAGGGCTCAACAACCAGATCGCATTGATCGACGGCGATCTCAAGGGCCAGCGCGAACTGCTGCGGCGCGGACTGACGCAGCGCGCCCGCGTCACCGCGCTGGAGCGCGACCGGGCCCAGGCGGTCGGCAATATCGAGGAAGCGGACGCATCGATCGCCGAAAGCAGGGCGCGGATCGCCGAAGTCGAACTCGCCATCATCAATGTCGGCTCCCAGATGCGCGAGGAAGCGATCAAGGAACTCGGCGAGGCCGAGGGCAAGATTGCGGAACTGCGCGAACGCCGGAACTCCACTCTCGAGACCCTCGCGCGCATCGAGGTGAAGGCGCCGATGGCGGGCCGGGTGTTCAACATGACGGTGCATGCGATACGCCAGGTGGTGCGCGCCGCCGAGCCGATCCTGGAAATCGTGCCCAATGACGTGAAGCTGATAATCTCGGTGCAGGTTTCGCCGGCGCAGATCGACCAGATCCATGTCGGCCAGAAGGCGATCATCCGCTTCAATGCCTTCGATCGTCGGCATACGCCGGATTTGCGCGGCACTGTGCGACGCGTCTCGGCCGATGTCATCACCGACGAACGGTCGGGGCAGAGCTACTACACGGTGTCGCTGGCCATCAATGAGGGCGAGGCGAAGTATCTCGGTCCGACCGCGGTGATCATTCCCGGCATGCCGGTCGATGCCTTCATCCAGACCACCGAGCGCACGCCATTCGACTACCTGGTGCGGCCGATCACCAGCTATTTCGGCAAGTCGATGCTGGAGCGGTAGCGGAAGGGGCGGTTGAGGCGGCCAGTTCCGCTAAAGATCGAAGTCGCCCTTTACCAGCTTTTGGCTGCCGTCGATGCTGAACAGGATATCGGCATCGCCGTCGCCATCCACGTCGCCACCGGCGACGGTAACACCTCCGGCGCGGTGGAAATGGAACTGACCGGCAACACCGGTCAGATCATGCTCACCGATAAATTTGAACCTGTCGTTCCTGGCGGTATTGATGTTGGCGTCGATGCTTCTGAGATCGAAGATGTCGTTGCCCTTGCCGAAATCGCCGAAGACGTCCTGGCCTGGGCCACCACTGCTGCTGTCAAACACGCCGAAAAAGCGGAATCGATCGTCGCCCTTGCCGCCGAAAACCGTGTCGCCACCGCGACCGCCAGCAAGGATGTTGTCGCCCTTGCTGCCGGTCAGCGTGTCCTCGCCGTCGCCGCCGAAGATGTTCTCGACGCCTGCAATCGTCATCGCAACGCCGTCGATCGTACCTGTCTTGGCTGCGAGGTTGATCGCAATGGCCGAGGTGACGGCCACGGCGTTTAGCAGATCGACGCCCCCATTCGTGTCCTCCAGATCTGTCACATGTGCGCCGCCCGCATAATCGGAAAACTCGTCAGTGTAGACATAGCCGTCGTTGCGCGTAACCTTGGCGCCGTAGATGTCGATCCTGATGTCACGCAGCAGCGCTTCTCCGACGACGTCGTCGCTGTCGATGCGCACCTCCCATTCGCCGGCACTGAGTTCGCCGCGAAGAGCCTGGCTGTGATAGGATACAGGGCCGTAGTAACTGCGCGCGTGCGGAAGGTGGGACAGGCTGATTTCCTGGCCATCGGGCGAGGTCAGTGTAATCTCCACAGTCGCGTCTCCCAACGAAATGGCGTCGAAGGTGACAACAACGCGCTCGACCGAGATCGACTGCGTGAGTTCGGCGGCGAATACCCGGCTGTCGGTGGCATCAGCGAGGCTGGTGTTCTGCGCCAGCAAATCCAGCGAAAGGTGTTGTTCGTTGCTCGACGTGGCAACGGCCGCCCAGGTTTCGGCAAGCCGCACCGCCGCATGGGCATCGACAAGGCCATATCCATAGGCGGTGTTGAAGTGCAGACCACCACCGTTCCAGTTGGTCGCACCGTTCCACAGCCACGGATTGGACTCGGTCGCCGATGTGGTCGTGCCGTCGATTGCCGAACCGACATGCCGTGCGGAATAGGCAAGAATCGTCTGCACATCACGCCAGCCGAGATTCAGATTGGCCTCCAGCATGAGTGCGACAACGCCTGATATCATCGGGGCAGCGGCGGACGTGCCGTTGAAATCGGGAAGATAGTCGCTCGTTGTGTACCCTTCGTTGCCCTGTCTGTCGGTGGATATCAGGTCGGCCGGTATCCCGGAGCCGAAGGCGGAAATGAGCAGATGGGTGCCCTCGCTCGAATAGATCGACGAGAAGCCGTCCGCCATGATCGCGCCCACGGTCACTTGCAGCGAATTGGCATTGAGTTGGTTGCCGTTGACGCCAAATGACGGGAATATGTCACTCCAGGGATCGAGATTGCCAGCGGATCGCACGAGGATGGTGCCGAGGCCGTCCCGTCCCTCATCGACGCTTCGTTGCAACGCATCGACAAGGTACATTTCGCCGATCTGGAGATTGACGTCGGATACGTTGTTGTAATCGAAGCTCATGTTGACGATGTCGGTGCCGTCCTCACGCGCTGCGTCCAGCCCTGCGATCCACTGGTTGAGGAAAATGCCGAGACCGCTTTCGTAGCTGAGACGGGCGCCCACCAGCGTGGCCCCATACGCCACGCCGACAATGCCCACGTCGTTACGCGCCGCGCCGATCAGACCCATGACCGGCGTTCCGTGCATGTCCTGATATTGACCGGCACGCGGCGTTGGATCGCCGTCTTCGTTCGTGAAGTCGTAATCGGCAGTGTCGTCATAATTGGCGGCGAGATCGGGATGGGTATAGTCGAACCCATCATCGATCACCATCACCTTGACACCCTTGCCCGTATAGTCCTCCCATACGCTGGCAACGTTGATGTCATATTCTCCGATATTCGTATTGTAGAGGTACCATTGCTGGGAAAACAGCGTGTCGGTCGGCAAGACAACAGTCATTACACTCTCCTCCGGATTAGCTGAGAAGACTTCAATTACGGATGGATATGGAATTCTTCTGCCCGCGAAAGAAGCATGAAAATGCAACCGAGTCCAGCGCGACGCGCTTTGGTAGTGTATAGCCTAAGATCCCGAGGCCTCTACGAGCCTTTACAAAATTCAACGGCCGCCGGTCCGGGCTGAATAGGGGGCGTGCGCGGAAATATTTGCCTCCGGCTGGGAAAATCGTAAGCCTGCCCGTGAGGCGCGTCTATAACCGCAAAATGCAACAGCAATAAAATAAAGGGCCCCCGAAGAGGCCCTGAATGTAGACTATGCAGTTCTATTCATTTGCCTGTTCAAGCATCCAGCCCGTCGACAAGCTTGCGCGCGCGGGCCGCGGTCAATCGGCGGATTTCCACCTCGTCGCGGCGGCCAGCGAAGAGCGGGCTTGCCATGATCTGGTCGGCGAGATCGGCGGGTAGCGACAGCAGCACGCGGGCGTCATCTCCGTGGATCGTGCTTACCGAGCTGCGCCGTGCCGTGATCATGCCGCCGGCCACCGTGTTGTTGGTGTCGGGATCGATCAGGATGAAGGCGCCGGTCGAGCGGTTCTGCTCATAGGTATCGAAGACCGCCTGCTCCTCGAACACCAGGTGCACCTTGCCGATGGCGTTCATTGGCAGGCGTTCCGTGTCGTTCCAGTTGCCGGCCTTGAGATCGAGCTGCATCTTAGGCTCGACCAGCACGCGCTGGCGGCGTGAGCCGGATTTCAGCCAGTAGCGCTTGCCGGGCTCGATGCCTTCGGGCTGCAATGCCACGAGCTGGGCGTCGAAGCCGAGGCCTTGCATCGGCTGGCTGTCGATCGAGACGATCATGTCGCCGCGCGAGATATCGACCTGGCGGTCGAGCACCAGCGTGACGGCATCGCCTGCGACGGCGGCGTTGCGGACGAGGTCGAAGGTGACGATCTTGGCAACGTTGGCGACCATGCCCGAGGGCAGGATGACGACGCTATCGCCCGGCTTGACGGCGCCGCCCGAGACGGTGCCCTGATAGCCGCGGAAGCTCTCGCCGGGACGCGAGACGCGCTGGACGCTCATGCGGAAGCCAACGGTCTGGGCCGAGCGGACGGTCGCCTTTTCCAGCGTCTCGACCACGGTCGGGCCGTCATACCAGGGCATGTTGGCGCGGCCTTCATAGACGAGGTTCTCGCCCTTGAGCGCCGAGACGGGAATGGCGGTTACCTTGCTCACGCCGAGCGAGATCGCGAGTTCCTTGAACTCATGGGCGATCTCGTTGAAACGGGTTTCCGAGTAATCGACGAGGTCGATCTTGTTGACCGCCAGCACGAACTGCCGGATGCCCATCAACGAGGCGATCGTCGCATGGCGGCGGGTCTGTTCGAGCAGGCCGGCGCGGGCATCGACCAGCAGGATCGCGAGATCGGCCGTCGAGGCACCGGTCGCCATGTTGCGGGTGTATTGTTCGTGTCCGGGCGTGTCGGCGACGATGAAGGAGCGCTTATCAGTGGCGAAATAGCGATAGGCGACATCGATGGTGATGCCCTGCTCGCGTTCGGCCTGCAGGCCATCGAGCAGCAGCGCGAAATCGGGCAGGCCGAGATCGTTCTGCTTGCCGGAATCGCGGCGCAGCGTTGCGGCCTGGTCTTCCTTGACCGCCTTGGTGTCCCAGAGCAGCCGGCCGATCAGCGTCGACTTGCCGTCATCGACGGAGCCGCAGGTGATGAGGCGGAGCGGGCGGGAATCACGGGTGGCGCGCGCGGCTTCAAGTGCCGAGGCCGGTGCCTCGGCGAGATTGGATGTCACGGTCATATCAGAAATATCCTTCGCGCTTTTTCTTCTCCATCGATCCGGACTGGTCGCGGTCGATTGCACGGCCCTGGCGTTCGGAGACGGTGGCGGTTTCGAGTTCGTCGATGATCTCGTCGAGCGTGGTCGCCGTCGAACGGATAGCACCGGTCAGCGGGAAGCAGCCCAGCGTGCGGAAACGGATCCTTTCCATGCGCTGGGTCTCACCCGGCAGCAGTTCCAGACGCTCGTCCTCGGCGAGGATCATCATGCCGTCGCGCTCGACGATCGGGCGCTCCTCGGCGAAATAGAGCGGCACGATCGGGATGTTCTCGGCCTGGATGTAGCGCCAGATATCGACCTCGGTCCAGTTCGACAGCGGGAAGGCGCGCACGCTCTCGCCCCGGCGGATCTGGCCGTTGTATATGTTCCACAGTTCCGGGCGCTGGTTGCGTGGATCCCACTTATGGTCAGGCGTGCGGAAGGAATAGATGCGCTCCTTGGCGCGGGAGGCTTCCTCGTCGCGGCGGGCGCCACCGAAGGCGGCATCATATTTGCCGGCATCGAGCGCCTGCTTCAGCGCCTCGGTCTTCATGATGTCGGTGTAGAGCGCCGAGCCGTGGGTGAATGGCGTGACGTTCTCGATCGCGCCGCGCGGATTGGTATGCTTGATGAGGTCGAGATCATATTCGGCGACGATCTTGTCGCGGAACTCGATCATTTCCTTGAACTTCCAGCCGGTATCGACATGCAGCAGCGGGAACGGCACCCGGCCGGGATAGAAGGCCTTGCGGGCGAGATGCAGCAGGACCGAAGAATCCTTGCCGACCGAATAGAGCATGACGGGACGCTCGAACTCGCCGGCGACTTCGCGGAAAATGTGGATGGCTTCGTTTTCCAGCGCCTTGAGATGCGGATCGAGCGGTGGGCGGCTGGTGGAGACATCTCTGGAATGGGGATCGAATTCGGACTGGTGCATCGTTCTTTCCTTTGGGACTATTGGTCCGTGTGGTTACCCCCTCTGCCCTGCCGGGCATCTCCCCCACAAGGAGGGAGAATGACCCGCGGTGACCGCCTCGCCCATTTTTTATGTAGGCGATTGTGTACGGCCCTCAATCGAGAGCGGTGAGAGAGCCCCCATCCATTCTCCCTCCTTGTGGGGGAGATGCCCGGCAGGGCAGAGGGGGGTGTTACGTGTTCAGAGTTCGCTCGACTCGAGCGATGGGAGCGCTGCTTCCGGCACATGCAGGCCGCATTCGCGCTTTTCGTCGTTCTCCCACCACCAGCGGCCGGCGCGCTCGGGCTCGCCCGGCTTGATGGCGCGGGTGCACGGCTCACAGCCGATCGAGGGATAGCCGCGGGCATGCAACGGGTTGATCGGAACCGCCTGATCGGCGACCAGCTTGTTGATGCGGTCGATATCCCAGTCGGCAAGCGGGTTGATCTTGATCAGGTTGCGTTCGCTGTCATATTCGGCAAAGGGCGTATCCGACCGGTTGCCCGACTGGCCGCGGCGAAGACCGGTTACCCAGATCTGTGCGCCCGATAATGCCCGCGCAAGCGGCTTGACCTTGCGGACGCCACAACAGGCGTGGCGGGCATCGACGCTGTCATAGAAGCCGTTCAGGCCATACTGGGCGGCATAGGCGTCGATATCGGCCTTCTCGGGATAGAAGCGGCGGATGTCGATGCCGTAGCGCTCTTCCGTGTCGGCGATCAGCTTGACCGTCTGAGGAAAGAGGCGGCCAGTCTCCAGCGTCACGACCTCGATGTCGAAGCGATGCTCGCCGATGACATGGGTGATGACCTGATCCTCTATACCGAGCGAAGTGGTGAAAACCACACGACCACCAAGGCTGGCTGCCAGCGACAACCGGCCAGCGAGATCGAGTGCGGCCATCTGGTCGTTCAGCGACTGCGCTTCCGTGGAAAGACTGATCATGTTCATTAAAGCGTCCTGAGATTCCGAGTTCGCCGGATTATCACAGGGTACTGCCTCTTGCGACAGGAATTGCGTTCTCAGGTCCATACGGCAGTGGAGCAAATATCTCTCCGGTGCGGCCCATCGGCAGAACACTCTTACATCTAGCCGAAAATGAGCATTTCCAGCGGGATAAGCCGCCGCAAAACAGCCTTTATTCACTGTGCATGGCAAATATGGGTTACACTTCCCGAAGAATCATGGTTTCGAGCGTTAGATGATCTCTCAAAAGGCAAAATATGCGTTGCGCGCGCTTGCGGCGCTTGCACGGGCCGAGGCCAAGCGGCCGATGCTGATTGCCGAGATCGCGGAACAGCAAAAGATCCCGAAGAAATTCCTCGAGCAGATTCTTCTCGATCTCAAGCATCGCGGGCTGGTCATGTCCAAGCGCGGCAAGGAGGGCGGATACCTGCTGCTCAGGCCGCCGCACGAGATCACCTTCGGCGAAGTCCTGCGCATGATCGACGGCCCGATCGCGCCCCTGCCCTGCCTCTCGCAGACCGCCTATCGCAAATGCGACGACTGCCTCTCCGAGGCCGAATGCGAAATTCGTCACGTCTTTGCCCGGGTGGCTGACGCCACGCGCGAAGTGCTGTTCAAGTCGACGATTGCCGACACGCTCTACGAAGATGGCCGCGCCGCAGTGATGCTGGCCGGCTGATTCCCGCTTCGCCAGCTGGCTCGCAAACCATCCATTTTCCCGTCAAAAACGTAAAATCACTCGTATGAAATGGCTTTGGCCGGAGAAATTTCATACCCGGTTGAAACGTTTTCCCACGTTCCCCATTTCGTCTCAGGCGTAAAATGTCGCCCTGCGTTCCAAATTCGGCTAGGGTACCGACGCGAATTTTGCTTTCTCCATCTACGTAATTGACATACTCTACCTACCAGATAGAGTTTAGGAATTAACAAATTACTGGAGGGTAATTCGATGTTCAACAAGCCTAAGACGAGCGTTCTGAAGCGACTTGGTGGTGCCGCTCTCGGCGCGGCGCTGGCGTTTTCCACCGTCATCCCGGCGTTTGCCGACGTCACCCTGCTCAACGTTTCCTACGATCCGACCCGCGAGCTCTACAAGGAATTCAACGTGGCTTTCGCCGCCAAGTGGCTCAAGGACACCGGCGAAACGGTAACCATCGAACAGTCGCATGGCGGCTCCGGCAAGCAGGCCCGCGCAGTGATCGACGGGCTCGACGCCGACGTGGTGACGTTGGCACTCGAAGGCGACGTCGATGCCGTTGCCAAGAAGACCGGCAAGATCCCGGCCGACTGGAAGAAGCGCCTGCCGCATGATTCCGCTCCCTACACGTCGACGATCGTCTTCCTTGTCCGCAAGGGCAATCCGAAGGGCATCAAGGACTGGGGCGATCTCGTGAAGGGTGACATCCAGATCGTGACCCCGAACCCGAAGACCTCCGGCGGCGCACGCTGGAACTATCTCGCTGCCTGGGCATGGGCCAACAAGGAATTCGGCGGCGACCAGGGCAAGGTCAAGGCTTACATCGCCGACCTCTTCAAGCGCGCTCCGGTGCTCGATTCCGGCGCCCGCGGTTCGCTGACCTCGTTCGCACAGCGCGAAATCGGTGATGTGCTGCTCGCCTGGGAAAATGAAGCCTATCTCGCCCAGGGCGAATTTGCCGATGCCGGCTTCGAGATCGTGACGCCGAGCCTCTCGATCCTCGCCCAGCCCTCGATCGCGGTGGTCGATGGCAATGTCGATGCCAAAGGCACCCGCAAGGTGGCGGAAGCCTATCTGAACTACCTCTATTCCGAGGAAGGCCAGACGCTCGCCGCCAAGAACCACTACCGCCCGGTCGAGCCGAAGCTGGTGAAGGACTACAAGCCGCTGCCGGAACTGAACCTCGTGACCATCGACGACCCACTGTTCGGCGGCTGGAAGAAGGCGCAGCCCGAGCATTTCGGTGACGGCGGCGTGTTCGACCAGATCTACAAGCCCGCACAATAAGCGACTGATTGCCGACAAGCCCCTCCCCATCTCGGGGAGGGGCTTTGCATGCCGCCACCCTTTCGGCTAATAGACCTCGCCGGGTTTTCGGGCGCTCAAGCGCTTGCGCTATCCGGACGACGGGTATGGACGTGGTCGAGATGGGGCGGAAACAATAAAAAACTTCGGAAGGCCAAAGGCTTTCCCGCCTCAGACACAACGGGGAATACAATGACATCACAACCTCTCGCCGAGCGTATCGGCTTCAGGAGGCATAGTGTCATACCGGGCTTCGGCCTGAGTTTTGGCATTACGATCTTCTGGCTGACGCTGATCATCCTCATTCCGCTGGCGGCGCTTATCATCCGTTCGGCGGGCGTCGGCTTTTCCGGCTACGCCACGTTGCTGTCCGACCCCCGCACGCTGCATGCGCTGCAGGTCTCCTTCGGCTGCGCCTTCATCGCCGCCATCATCAATGTGATCTTCGGCGTGCCGGTGGCCTGGGTGCTGGTGCGTTATAATTTTCCCGGCAAGCGGGTGGTCGATGCGATCGTCGACCTGCCCTTCGCGCTGCCCACCGCCGTCGCCGGCATCGCGCTTGCGGCACTCTATGCCAAGAACGGCTGGATCGGATCGCTCTTTGCTCCCTTCGGGATCAAGATCGCCTATTCGCCCGCCGGCATCGTGGTAGCGCTGATCTTCATCGGCCTGCCCTTCGTGGTGCGCACGGTGCAGCCGGTCATCGAGGAGATCGACAAGGAAGTCGAGGAGGCGGCCGCTACACTCGGCGCCAACCGCCTTCAATCACTCTATCGCGTCATCCTGCCATCGCTGTTTCCGGCGATCCTGACCGGTTTTGCGCTGGCCTTTGCCCGCGCCGCCGGCGAATACGGCTCGGTGATCTTCATCGCCGGCAATATTCCCTACGTTTCGGAAATCGCGCCGCTGCTGATCATCATCAAGCTCGAAGAGTTCAACTATGCGGGCGCCACCGCCATCGGCACCATCATGCTGGCCGTCGCCTTCGCGATGCTCTTCGTGATCAACCTGATCCAGGCCTGGACGCGGAGATACGCCAATGTCGCTTGACGATTTCAACGCGCCCTCCACAATCCGGGAACGCGAGCGCAAATGGCGCTCGCCCGTCACCGAACCACTCGCCGCCAAGATATTGCTGATGGGCATGGCGGCGCTCTATCTGGTCCTGATCATCGTGCTGCCGCTGATCTCGGTGCTGATCGAGGCCTTCCGCAATGGCATGGATACCTACGTCGAGGCGCTGAAGGAACGCGATGCGCTTGCCGCGATCCGGCTGACGCTGCTGGTCGCGGGCATCGCCGTGCCGCTGAACCTGATCTTCGGCGTTGCCGCCTCCTGGGCGATCGCCAAGTTCGACTTCAAGGGCAAGGCGTTCCTGATCACGCTGATTGACCTGCCCTTCTCGGTCTCGCCGGTTATTTCGGGCCTGGTCTACGTGCTGCTGTTCGGTGCGCAATCGGCGCTCGGACCGTGGCTGAAGAGCCATGGCGTCGAGATCTTGTTCGCGGTGCCGGGCATCGTGCTTGCCACCGTGTTCGTGACCTTCCCCTTCGTTGCCCGCGAACTGATCCCGCTGATGCAGGAACAGGGCACGGCCGAGGAGGAAGCCGCGATCACGCTCGGCGCCAATGGCTGGCAGACTTTCTGGCGGGTGACGCTGCCTAATATCAAATGGGGCCTGCTCTATGGCGTGCTGCTTTGCAATGCACGTGCCATGGGCGAGTTCGGCGCGGTCTCCGTGGTTTCCGGCCACATCAGGGGACTGACGACGACCATGCCGCTGCATATCGAGATCCTCTATAACGAGTACAATCTCGCCGCGGCCTTCGCGGTCGCCTCGCTGCTCGCCCTTCTCGCCCTCGTTACACTCGTTGTCCGCACCGTGCTCGAGATCTGGTTCGCCCATGCTCTCGCCGGCAACAGCAAGCATTAAGGACCCAAAATGGAAATCCGCATCGAAAAGATCCGCAAGGAATTCGACCGATACCCGGCACTGGACGAAGTCTCGCTCGGCATCCGCTCCGGTGAACTGATCGCGCTGCTCGGCCCCTCGGGCTCGGGCAAGACGACGCTGCTGCGCCTCGTCGCCGGGCTGGAACGCCCGACGACCGGCCGCATCTTCTTCGGCCAGGAGGATGCCTCCTGGAAGCCGGTGCAGGAGCGCAATGTCGGTTTCGTGTTCCAGCATTATGCCCTCTTCCGGCATATGACGATCCTCGACAATATCGCCTTCGGCCTGACCGTGCGCCCGCGCGACGTGCGCCCGCCCAAAGAAGAGATCCGCCGCCGGGCGCTCGAACTGCTCGACATGGTGCAGCTGACGGGCCTGGAGAAGCGCTATCCCAACCAGCTCTCCGGCGGCCAGCGGCAGCGTGTTGCACTGGCCCGCGCCATGGCGATCGAGCCGCGCGTGCTGCTGCTCGACGAGCCGTTCGGAGCGCTCGACGCCAAGGTGCGCAAGGAACTGCGCAAGTGGCTGCGCGAATTCCACGACCGCACCGGCCATACGACGATCTTCGTGACCCACGACCAGGAAGAGGCGCTCGAACTCGCCGACCGCGTGGTGGTGATGAGCCAGGGCAAGATCGAACAGATCGGCTCGTCGGACGATGTCTATGACCGCCCCAACTCGCCCTTCGTCTTTTCCTTCATCGGCGACAGCGTGAACCTGCCGGTGACGGTATCGGGCGGCGTGGTGAACTATCTCGGCATCCCTGTAGGCGTCAGCGACGAACACGAGGGCGAAGGCCAGTTCTTCTTCCGCCCGAGCGACGTCGATCTGATCTCCGAAGGCGACGGCATATCGGGCCGCGTCACCTCGCACCGGCGCTTGGCGGGTACGCGGATCATCGAGGTGGATGTGGGCACGGCGAGGGAGCCGAACCATGTCGAGATCGAGGTGCCGCTGAATGGCGCGGCGGAGCGCGGAACGATGGTGAAGTTCCGGCCGGCAAGGTGGAAGATTTTTGGGGTGGAATAAGGGTAGAACATACCAACCTTGCCCCTTTCAAAAAACAGAGCGCCTACAAACACCCGATTCGTCTTCCCTGAGTTTTTCTCACTCAGAGATAGAACTTAATCTAAATACTTCTTACCCTGCTTGGTTAGAATAAATCGACGAGGCCTACTTGATGGGGATGCAGTCAAACGATACTCTAAACCTGCATCCTCCAGTCTTTTGTAGTAATCCTCGCTTGGCGGCAATGGGCCTCGATGAAGCGCCTCGATGAACTCTGGAGGTGGTTTATATCTGTGAATCTGCATGTAGTGAAATATCAAATTGGGGGCAGCATATATTCTCGTATCAGCGCCAAATAGCCGTATCTCAGCGGCTCCCAACAATAAATTTTCCTGCAGGTGTGTAGAAAAATTGCCATCCCCGCAGAGATTGCAGCGATGCAAACCGCGCGTTTGAACTACAGAAATCTTACAAAGTGTGAAAACTTTATTGAGTTCATCGTCCGAGTTCTCACCAACCTCAAAACTTTTTTCGCTATCAAGCCAACCAATATTCAGAGTGTGCTCTCGATAGCAGGACAAATCGTACGTGTATCTTGTAAGGTCTTCGAAGTACGTCAATTACTTCAGGCTCCCCATTGCAGCAGCGCTGTCGCAAAAGCCACAAATTACTGTTCCCGTGCTGTTTGTCAAAATAGACCGTATTTCATCGGCTGACATGTCTGCCACGTTATGCACCCGCACGCCGGGAATATTTCCGAAAGCTTTGACATCCGCTGCAAGCATTCCAGCATCCGGAACCATAGACCCATCTGGGAAACCATGTACGCCCGTTAGTATGTCGACTTCGCCTTTCATTGCTCCACTATTAACCATAGATGAAAAGTCTTTTTGGGCTATCATACCTGACGACGTCCAAACGTCGCCGCCTGCAGCGTTGTTTGTCTTGGAGAAAGTGCCACCCCATTTTGACAGGCCACGCCAAGCGCCAGCCAACTTAGTGTCCACCTTAAGGTAAGCAGCCGCGGCTCTCAGTCCTCTTCCCGCAAAAATGCCGGCTCTGACGAGAGGCGCTTCCGGAACGGCAACTGTCAAACCCAACTCTATTGTTAGATCCATCGCATTCTCGATGGTCTTCGCTTGCGCCTTTACGTACGCATCCTCCATCTCCGCCTTCGTAGGGCCAGAAGTTGTAAATCCGCCCTTGAAGAATCCAGCTATTGCACCAAACCAGCCAAGGTCTTGTGTGGACTGGATGTCGGGTGCTCCCGCTATGTGACCGTTGGGGTCGCTTTTATTAATAGGGTCGTTCTCCGAATAAGCATACCTGTTCGTCCCGACCCCTGGCTTTGTCGGATCCCAGTCATCCGGCGAAATAAACCGCCCATTCGCCGCCTGCCCGAAGGACACGCCCACCACGCAAGCCATGAGCAGCAAGCTCAGGAACCGCGCAAATATCGATTTCCCAAATCCAATCATTCCCAACTTCCCCTCTTCAAATCCCCAAAACTAAAGCTGCCCATCCTCGGCCCGCCATCCCAGCCCCTCGGCCTTCTCGAAGGCAGCCAGGTTTTCGTGATAAAGATGGTCGGCATAGTCCCTGACCTCCGGCGGCATCTCGCTCGCCATTTTGTATTTCGTGATGACATCGCGCCTGAGCAGACCGCCATAGGCGCTGCCGCGCGCGAGGATCAGGTAGACGGAGCGTGGCGAATGCCTGAGCAGCAGGTCCGACACCGCGATCGCGTCCTCAAAGCGCTGCTGGGTCATCAAGTGTTCGACGACCAGCGTCGCTACGCTGGCGATGGTCTCTTCGCGGGAAAGCGCGCGCAGGTAGAGGCCGGTCTCGACCGCGCGGTCGCTCATCGGCAGCTTCTTGCGATAGTGGCTGTCGCGGGTGAAGCCGGCGCCGCTGGTGGTCTCCAGGTTCCAGACATTGCCTGCGTCGTCCGTGAACTTGACGAAGAAATGCAGCGGTGCATGCGCCAGCGTCATATTCAGCCCCATGCGCTCGCCGAGGATGATGAACAGGATCGGCATGGTGACGCAGTTGCCATTACGGTCAGCGAGATAGTCCGCAAGCAGGCGGTTTGCGGGCTTCTGGCCGAGGGGATCGTCGCGGTCATAGGCGAAGGGACGGTCGCCGTTCCATGCGCCTGCTTCATAGAGATAGCGCTTGAGCAGCTTCAGCTTTTCGAGGCTGCCATCGGCGCCAATGCTCAGGCGGGAAAGATCGGCGGCCATCTGGTCGATCGACTTGCGGGCTTCCGCGACATTCACCGATGGCACGACCATCCGGTCGATCGTGAGCTTGATTTCCGCCAGATCGCGGTTGCCTGCGAACAGCGCCTCGATCTGGGTTTCGAGTTGTACATTGCGGAAATCCTGGGCGTGAGACGACACGGCCGCAAGCGCCCACACGACAGCGAGAATCAATATGCGCATGCCGTCCCCTCTTGGCTCGCGCATCAAGAGTTGCCTTGGCGAATTGCTCGCGTCAACTTGAGGCGCCCACAACTCACAGCTTTAATTTGGCTTCAGCTCCCACCCAACAGCCGCGCTCCCGGCCCTTCCCGGCCCAGCCTGTCATAGGGGTTCCGCAGCGGACAGCTCGCCACCGAGAGACACCCGCAGCCAATGCAGCCGTCGAGGTGGTCGCGCAGCGCTTCAAGCTCGGCGATGCGGCGGTTGAGGTCGTCGCGCCAGCCCTCCGACAGTGCCGCCCAGTCGTCGGCGGTGGGTGGGCGGTCGGGCGGCAGCGAGTCGAGGGCGGCCTTGATCTCGTCGAGCGGGATGCCGACGCGCTGGGCAGCCTTGATGACCGCCACGCGGCGGAGCACGCCGCGCCGGTAGCGGCGCTGGTTGCCCTCGGAACGTTCGGACGCGATCAGCTTCTTGCTCTCGTAGAAATGCAGCGCCGAGACCGCCACGCCGGCCCGCGATGCCACCTCTCCTACGGATAAAGTCCGACGCGGATCGAAGCCGGGATTTTTCTTGTCCATGCCACTTGACCTCAAGTTAAGTTGAGGTTTTATAACTCTGGCTCCTTCGACGGTCAAACCGGATTCAATCACAGGAGCCAGCATGCGAGACAATCTCAGCACGGTCATTCTTATCGGCAGCGCGCGCGAGAACCGGGTCGCCGACCGGGTGCTCAAATGGCTGCTTCCGGAGCTCGGCAAATATCCCGATTTCTCGATCCGGCTCGCGGATGCCAGGGATTTCGATGCCGGCGGGTCCGAGCGGCGTGCGGCCGCCCGCCTGCTGGAAGCCGATGTAAGTGCCGCCGATGCGGTGATCGTGCTGGCACCTGAATATAATCACAGCTTCCCTGCACCCTTGAAGACCATGCTCGATTGCCTGGGTGAGCCCTGGCGGAAGAAGCCCGTGGCCTTCATTTCCTATGGCGGCATTTCGGGCGGGCTCAGAGCCGTCGAACAATTGCGGCTGGTCGTCGCCGAGCTCGACATGGCCGATATCAAGGAGACGGTCAGCATCCAGAGCCCATGGACGAACCTGGACGAAGAGGGTGAGCCGCGCTTTCCCGAACAGTTGAACGCCTCGCTCGCGCGGCAGATGACGGCGCTTGCCTGGTGGGGTTACTCGCTGCGCGCCGCCCGCAATATCGAGATCCGGAAGGGTGATGCCGCGTGAGAAGAGGCATGCCGGCATCGGTGCCGTGGCAGTCGCGCGGCGGGGTTGCTGACATGTACACCAATACAAGCATGAGGATAGGCCGGCACGGGCGGGCGGGCGGAGACACCGCCCGCAAATTTCTAGAAATTTGTTTTATCGGAAAATTCGTTATCGAAATTTTTTTTCAAGACACCTTGAATTTTCTCGGTAATCGTATAAATAACGCGTATCGATACTTGTTTGCGACCTTTGCTTGGGAGCCTTGTGCTTCCTCAGATTTCCTCCAATTTCGATACGCCTTACCGAATGACCGTCAGGCGAAACTGCGATTGAATAAAGGAAATCGTCATGAACACTGGAACCGTAAAATTCTTCAACACCACCAAGGGCTTCGGCTTCATTCAGCCGGACAACGGCTCGACCGACGTCTTCGTGCACGTCTCGGCCGTACAGCGCGCCGGCATGCGTGACCTCGTCGAAGGCCAGAAGGTCGAGTTCGAAGTCGTCAAGGACAACCGTTCGGGCAAGAGCTCGGCCGAGAACCTTCGGGCGCTCTGATCTCGCAAGAGAATTTTGTCATTCGCCGCCGCTGACCACGGATGTACTGGCAGTCGGCAGGCAGATGACGGGCAAAGGTCGGGGCAAGCCCGGCCTTTTTGCATTATGGCCGTCCGTTTGGGACGCCGCCAGAAAGAGAGCAGCCGATGAGCAAGGCGAAATACGGCGTTGGTGATCTGATCATGCTCCGCGACGGCCCGCTCAGGAATGCCAGAACCGACGGCGAATTCAAGATTCTCGCCGTCATGCCCGACTCCGACGGACAGGTGCAGTATCGCGTCCGTTCGCAGAGTGAGGGCTTTGACCGGAGGGTTTCCTCCAGTGATATCGATACGGAGCGTTCGGCCCGATCCAAGGTCGTCGTTCAGCAGACCGTAAGCGCGGTCGCCAAGGAACCGTGGTTCAAGGCGTCCTCGATCAAGGTCCGGAAATAACAGCATATAACACAGGCAAAGCGGGTGGCGCCCTGCCCTCGCGACAAGGAGGTATTTTTTGCAAGTACTCGTCAGAGACAACAATGTCGACCAGGCACTGCGCGTGCTCAAGAAGAAAATGCAGCGCGAAGGCATCTTCCGCGAAGCCAAGGCGCACACCGCGTATGAGAAGCCGTCCGAGAAGCGTGCCCGCGAGCGCGCCGAAGCCATTCGCCGCCACCGCAAGCTGGCGCGCAAGAAGATGCAGCGCGAAGGCCTGCTGCCGATGCCCAAGAAGCCGCTGAGACCGACAACGGCAGCCCGCTAAAAATCCAAGTGCCGGCGAAAGCCGGCCTATCTCTCTCCATCACAGGAGGATTTCATGGTTGCAACCAAGGAAAAATTCTTCAGCCCGACAAAGCTGAGTGCGCAGCAGAAAGCTGCCACGACGCATGATGCTGCCATGCAGATCATAGATGCCGAAGTGAGCGCGCGCGAGAAGAAGACCCAGAAGCTCCGCCAGCTCAGGCTGGAGCAGGAAGCCGCCAAGCCGGTGGTGACCGAAGCCGCCGCCCCGAAGGGCCGCAAGCGCAAGAACGCTGAATAGCCAAGTTCGCTACGCCGCCACGGCGGCAGGCGCGCCGCCGGGCTGTTTGCGTATCCAGAGCAGATAGCTCAACGCGCCGATAAAGATCGCCAACACCACCACCATCGGCAGCAATCCTTCATGTCCCAGGGACAGGAAATGGCGCATGCGTGCCTGGATCTCCGCGATACTTGCCACCAGCGTGTCATTGCCGCTGATCAGCCTGACATAGTTCAGCACCTGCGGCGAATTGGCGACGGTGAACGAGAATGAGTAGGATGCCGTGAAGCCTGCCACGAAATACATCACCCGCAACCCACCTTCCGGCGACTTCCTGTAGAGTTCCACCGGGAAGCACAGGAAGATGACGAGCGCCGCGAGGAACAGCGTCTCGATCGGCATGCCGGCCAGGATCGCGCCCATGTCCACATGGGCGAACCAGAGATTGCCGAAGGTGAAGAAGAATTCCGCCGAGGTGCCGAACCAGACAAAGAATGCCAGCCCCCAGAGCGGGCTCATCTTCAGGAAGCGGATGCGCATGATGCCGCAAGCCAGCACGATGATGCCGCAGGCCACCATGCCATAGGGCCGGACCACGGCATTGAGCTTGGCCTCGAGCCCGCCGCAACTGCCCGCAAGCGAGGCGCAGCCCGATACTCGGATGGCCAGCCACGAAACATAAAAGAAGTAAATCGCGAAGAAGACGTAAGCCATCGCCGCGAACATGTTCCACCACAAGTAACGTCCGGCAAACATGAAACACTCCCTTCGGGCGGACAAGTCATGCGCCGCCATGAGGGAATATTAGCAAACACCAACGCTTTCGGTAAAACACCTCGTAAACTGGTTTCCGAGAATTTTACCTAACTTCGGGTTAACCAAGCCTTGGCCGCTTCTGGCACAATCTCAGGCCAGAAGACCATCCACTACGCGAATGTCGCCGACTTCGATCCCCTTCCAGTTGCGCATCGTGTGGTTGGCGATAGCGACCAGACGGGCCTTGACCTCGCCATCGAAGAAGCGTGCGAGCACGGCTGCGACCATTGCGTCGGCAGCGCGAGACGATCCGTCATCGCATTTGAGCGCAATCGCCAGGCCACGCTCCGGAATGACGGCGCAGAACACGCCTTCAGCGCCCGTCTTGGCGAAGATGCGGCCGGGAGCGGCCTCCATCAGGCGGGTACAGGTGCGGCCGGTGCCGGCGACGAAGAAGGGTTCGGCCATGCAGGCCTCGATGATCCGCTTCGACGCCCGGGCACGCTCCGGGCCGATGCCGACCCCGGTCGCCATCTTGGCAAAGCCATGCGCGAGCGCTTTCAGCGGCACGGCATAGGTAGGTATGGAGCAGCCGTCGACACCACTGTTGTCCCGGCCGAGCGCAGTGCCGGTCAGGTCGGCCATCGCATCGCGGATCTCGGCCTGCAGCGGATGATCATAGGTCACGTAGCCCTTGGGATCGTGCCCCTTGTGGCAACAGGCGCAGATGAAGCCGGCATGTTTGCCCGAGCAATTGTTGTGCAACTGGTTCGGCCGGTCCATGCTGCGGACCTGGTCGATCAGCACGCTCTGCTGGAACGCCCAGTGGGCGCCGCATTCCAGCGTCTCCTCGCCGCGCCCGGCAGCCTTCAGCATAGCGCCGGCGAGTGCGGCATGCTCCGGCTCGCCCGAATGCGACGCGCAGGCAAGCGCGATCTCACGGTTGCCGAAGCCGTAGCGATCCGCGGCACCGCTCTCAAGCAGCAGCAGTGCCTGCATGGCCTTGCAGGCCGAGCGCGGAAACACAGGCGCATCGATATCGCCGAATGAAAGCACAATCCGGCCCGTCTCATCGGTGACTGCGATAGCGCCACGGTGGCGGCTTTCGACCTGATTGCCGCGCGTGGCTTCGACAAGAACCGGATTGGACATGATTTTTCCCTCAATACGCCTGAATTCGCTTTGAAAATCCATCAGTTGGGGAAGACGGAATCATATTCATGCGACCAATCCGGACGATATTGGCCTTTCTGATCTGTGTCTATCTACTGCCGGGTCTTGCCGCTGCGGCGATTTGGGCCACCAAGGAACATCCAGCCAATTGGCGAGCAGCGAAATGGACCAGCAGCCACGTGCTGCCCAACCCCCAAACCAACCACGAGGCGCGGGTGACGATCTTTGCCGCGACCACCGGCGGCCTCAAGGGCGCCTTTGCCGTGCATAGCTGGATCGTGCTCAAGAAACACGGTGCGCCGCGCTATGACCGCTACGACGTGGTGGGTTGGGGGCAGCCGGTGCGCAAAAACGGCTACGAGCCGGACGGCTACTGGTATTCCAACCAGCCTCAAAAAGTATGGGAGATCACTGGCGATCGTGCGGAAGCCCTGATTCCCGACATCGAGGACGCGATTGCCGCCTATCCGCATAATATCAAGGGCGGCTACCGGCTGTGGCCCGGGCCGAACTCCAACACCTTCGTCGCCTCGATCCTGCGCGCGGTGCACGAGATCGATGCCGTGTTGCCGGCCAATGCCATCGGCCGCGACTATTTGGCCGAAGGCCGCCTTTATCACTACGACCCGTCAGGCGACCTGCATGTGACGCTTTACGGCCTGCTCGGAATCTCGGCAGGCGTGAAAAGCGGTTTCGAGATGCACATAATGGGCCTGGTGGCGGGCTTCGACTTCCGCCATCCGGGGATCAAAGTGCCGGCGTTTGGAAGGGTTGGGGGTTAGGCCGCCTGCAACAACCCGAACTATTCAGCGGCGCAGCAGGTATGTACCTGTTGCTTCGGCTCATACTGGTCGTTCAGCCGCCACCAGCGGTAGGGGTCGGTCTGGGGTGTGCCCTCGGGTGAATCCTCCCAGCTTTCCTGGCGGCCAAATGGGGTGATGTCGAGCAAGCTCCACACCGACCCAAGCTGTTCGACGCCGCGGCTGGTAGTGAAATAGGAGCGATATATCCGGCCGTCGTGCATGATGAAGACGTTGAGCCCGAAGCCGCCGCCGGAGACATCGAAGTCGGCGTTGAACCCGTCGCGCGTCGAGTAGAACGGCACGTTCCAGCCGAGCCGCGTCTTCAGCGCTTCGATCTGGTCGAGAGGCGCCCTGGCGACCAGCGCGAGCGTCGTGTCGCGCTGGTTGAGGTGGACCAGCTTGCCGAGATTGTCGGTGAACATGCCGCAGCCGGGGCACGGCGCCGGGTCGTCCTTCTTCAGCATGTGGTGATAGACAATAAGCTGGCGCCGGCCTTCGAACAGGCCCGCGAGATCGGTCGTTCCGTGCGGCCCCTCGAAGACATAGTCTTTCTCGACCAGTTCCCATGGCTTGCGGCGACGCTCGGCGGCGAGCGCATCACGCGCGCGCATCATCGCCTTTTCCTTGGCGATCATGGCGTTATTGGCGGCGAGCCATTCCTCACGGCTGACGATCTCGGGCAGTTGCATGACGTCCTCCCTGATTTGTTACTGGATCGAGCGGCCGAACAGCCCGGCCACATAGCGCTTCAGATGTTCGATACTCTCGGCGGCCGGGTCGGCGCCGTAGCGCGCCTTGGCGATGATGTAGGAGCCCTGAATGACGGCCTGCATATGCAGGGCCAGGCTCTCGGTACTCCAGCTTGCACCCGGGGCGTGTGCTGCTTTCGCAGCTTCGATATCATCGACCAGTGTCGCGACATGGCTCGAAATGCTTGCCTCGCAGGCTATGCGGATCGGCGGATTGGTGTCGTAGACTTCCTGGATCAGCGTGCCGAGCAGGCAGGTATATTCGGCGAGCGAACCCCGCAGCAGCTGCTTGCGGAATTCGATATAGCCAAGAACCCTGTCCACGGGATCGGTGGGCTTGTGGTAATCCGCCCCACGGAAAAGCGCCCCGGTCACCTCGGTCCAGCGGCCGGCAGCGGCGATCGCGAGCTCGTCCTTGGTCTTGAAATGGTGGAAGAAGCTGCCCTTGGTCAGCCCGGCGGCGGCGCAGATGTCCTCGACGCGGGTCGCCGTGTAGCCCTTGGCGCGAAAAACATCGAGCGCGGCATCGAGAAGCTTGGTGCGGGATTCGTGTTGTGTCGAAGTCATGACCTATAGATACCAACCAGTTGGTATGGAGTCAATCCCTTCTTGCATAGACGTCCCGACCGCCGGTCACGGCATTGTCAGGGCATCAGCTGGCCGCCATTGACGTCGATCATCTGGCCGGTGATGTAGCCCGAAAGCGTGTTGGAGGCGAGGAACAGGAAGGTGCCGACGCAATCCTCGGCGGTTCCGACGCGGCCGAGAGGCACGGCCTTGGCGACCTGCTGCTCCTGCCCCGGCAGGGCGTAGCGATCCTGGAACGGGGTTGCGATATAGCCGGGCGCGACGGAATTGACGCGGATGCCGTATTTGCCGAATTCAAGCGCCATGCCCTTGCCGACCGCTTCGACGAAGGCCTTCGAGGAGCCATAGGGACCGGAACCAGCCGTGCCGCCAGTGCGCGCGGCGACCGAGCTTGTGTGGATGATAAAGCCGCCCTGCTTCTTGAGGTGCGGCAGTGCTGCATGGGAAGCCGCAAGCACCGAGCGTGCATTGAGATCCATCACCGCGTCGTAATGCTCGTCGGACATGTTCTCATAGAGCACCCGCGCGACCATGCCGCCGGCATTGTTGATCAGCCCGTCGAGGCGGCCGAATGTCCGGGCCGTTTCATCGACCACGCGACGCATCTCATCGGACTTTGTGGCATCGCCCTTCACGACAAAAACGTTACCGCCGGCATCCTCGATCTCCTTCGCCACCGCATGCGCGGCCTCGGCCGAGGAATTATAGTGCAGGCCGACCATACAGCCCTGCCCGGCGAAGGCGCGAGCGAGAGCCGCACCGATGCCGGTCGAGGCGCCGGTGATGAGGACGGCAAGGCCTTTGAGATCCGGAATGACGATATCGGACAGCGACATGGAAGCCTCCCTGAGCGATTGCAATTTGTGTGATTATTGAGGCGTAGAGGTAGCGGAGGGTGATAGCGCTGTCCAGCCGTCAGTCCTTGATTTCGAAGTTGATGGAGAAATCGCAAACACGACCGCGGCAGGCGGAAGCGCGCATCAGATAGACGACGGCGCGATACCGGCCGCTTTCGGTGAGAACGCCATTGAAGGTTGGTTGGCCCATGGAGACCGTCTCGCCCTTCGTCGGCGCGAGAAGATTGAAGTAGCAGGTGCTCTTGTTCTTCTTGAAAGTGATCGAAAGCGTCTGGCCGGCGCGCGCGTCGAGATAGTAGTTGACGTGGTCGTAACCCTCGATCCTGTCGCTGTAATGTGCAGAGGTCTTTCCCGGCCTGAATAATACATCGTGATCGCGGGCCTCCGCTACCGTGGAGATGGCGGATCCAAAGGCTATGAGTACCGCAAGCAGCAGTGCGAATCTGGACAAGACAATTCCCTTCATGGCCGGACGATCCTGGCAGGGATAAAACGGATGGCCCGCTGACAAAATTCGCCTTGACCTACTTCCCGAGCAGCGCTTCGTACCGCTTGTCGGTCAGCGTCTTGAGGAAAGCCACCAGCGCATCCACACGCTTGTCGTCGAGGCCTGGGCCGGCCTCGAGCTTTTCCTTGTCGATATTGTCCGATAACTCCGGGTCGGCCCACCGCTTGCCGGTTTCTGGGTTGATCTGCCGGCTCTTCTTCTTGGAATTGTACTTGTTGTAGAAGAGGATGACGGTCCTGAGGTCGTTGAAGACGCCATTGTGCATGTAGGGGCCGGTTATCGCGATGTTGCGCAGGCTCGGTGTCTTGAACTTGCCGCGCTCCTTCGGATCGCCGTTGACTTCAGGGTTGGCGGCGAGGCCGGTATCGACGAAGTCTGGCTTCGAACCGTTCATCTTGCGCACATCGGGATTGGCGGGCACGCCGATGTTGAAATATTTGTAGGAAGTGAAGGTGGCGTTCTCGAACTTGCCGTCCCTGCCCTTCACGTCGTGGCAGAGATTGCAATTGGTGAACTGGGTGGAGAAGAACAGCGTGCGGCCGAGTTCCTCCTGTTCGGTGAATTTCACCTCGCCGCGCAGGTAGCGGTCGTATTTCGAGTCGAAGGGCGAGAAGGATTTCGTACGCTCGAAACTGGCGATGGCTTCGGTTGCGGCATGGAAAGTCTTCTTGGGATCCTTGATCACATCCGGCCCATAGAAGGCTTCGAATGCCTTCATGTAATCCTTGTTCTCCGCGATACGCTCTGCAATTGCCTTGTCATCGGGCATGCCCATCTCGATCGGGTTGAGCGGCGGGCCGGCCGCCTGTTCCTCGATGGTCCTGGCGCGGCCATCCCAGAACTGGCCGCCAATATAGAGGCCCTCGGCATCCTTCTGGAAGGGTGGCGACAGGGCGGCATAGGTCGCGCTCGGCGCGTTGCGGTCGCCAAAACTCTTGCCATCGTCGCCGAGCGACACCGCGTTGCCCTTGTGGACGTCATGGCGATCCGAGAAGGCGCGTTCCGGCATATGGCAGGTGGCGCAGGCTTGCTTGCGGTTCATTGACAGGTTGGTGTCGTGAAACAGTGCCTCGCCGAGCTTTTCCCTGGTCGGATAGAGATTGGTCTCGGCAAGGCCTAACCCGCCGGCCAAAGCCAGGACGAGTGTGATGGAACCGGCGATCAGATAAGCGGGGCGCATGAGCAGTCAGACGATATTCAGCACGAGGGGCGGCAGAACTTGCGTCCGGCCGTCAAGTTTCGCACTCTATACACCAAAGCCCCAGGCATTTCGCGCAGAAATCCGCGCCTGCGTCAAAACTTCTTGCCCACCGTCATTGCCGCTTTGAACGCCGGATCCTCATCGACATAGACGTCTTCAGGCGTGGTTCCCACGGCATCGAAGAACCGGCTGATGAAAGCTCGAAACGACGCGCAGAGCGCGATATCGGATATCTGCGGGTCGGTGAAGCCGACGGCGCGGAGCCGGTCGATATCGACCCGGGTGACCTTGGATGCATCAATCGTGATCTTCTCGGCATAGGCCAGCATCTCGACATCGCGAGCCGGAAGGCCGGCATTGCGGAAATCCTGCTGCACGGCCAGGACCATCTCCTTGGAGCCGAGGTCGGCCACCAGCATCCCGGAATAGACATAGGAGCAATAGGTCGAGGGTATGTGCTTGGCTGATATCAGCGTGACTAGCCGCCATTCCCGCATGCCAAGCGAGAAGCCAGCCCGGATCTGGTCGGAGAAATCGGTGTAGATCGGCAGGAGATCGGGCCGCGTCGTCATGCATTTCGCGGTTTCCATGACGAAGCCCATCGAGGCCTTCTGCTTCTCATAGATCTCGGCCACGCGGCCGGTGGCTTCGCCCTCCGCGATTGTCTTGAGATACATGCGTCCGCTCCCTGATGTTCGTCAGAGCGGATGATAGCAGTGGCGGCAATGTTCGGCCAGCGCGGCCTCACGCCGCCCGGCGTCTCGCAACGCGGGCCTTGATCGCCTCGACATCCACGCGCGGCGTGGCGGCGAACAGGGTCTTGGTATAGTTGTGCTGCGGGTTGTTGAACACCTCGTCGCGCGGACCGTGCTCGACGGCCTCGCCGTAATACATCACCATCACCTCGTCGGCGATGTGGCGCACGACGGACAGGTCGTGGCTGATGAAGACATAGGTCAGGCGGAATTCGTCCTGCAGGTCTTGCAACAGGTTCAGTACCTGGGCCTGCACCGAGAGATCGAGCGCCGAGACCGGTTCGTCCAGCACCAGCAGGCGCGGATTGAGCATCAGCGCACGGGCGATCGCCACGCGCTGCCTCTGGCCGCCGGAGAACATGTGCGGGTAGCGCGTATAGTGCTTTTCCTCGAGCCCGACCTTCTTGAGCATGGTCATCGCCCGGTCGCGCCGCTCGTCGGCTGCGAATTTGCCGTTGATGATCAACGGCTCGGTGAGGATCTCGCCGATCTTCTTGCGCGGGTTGAGCGAGCCATACGGGTTCTGGAAGACGATCTGCACCTTGCTGCGCATTTCTGATGTCAGCGGTTGGGACGCGATGTCGATCTTCTGGCCGTCGATCAGCAGGTCACCCGATGTCGCGGGATCGATCATGGTGATGATGCGGGCAAGGGTCGACTTGCCGCAGCCGCTTTCGCCGACGATCGCCAGCGTCTTGCCTTCCTCGACGGCGAAGTTAACGCCCTTCACCGCATGGACCATGCGGCCCTTCTTGAACAGGCCGCCGGGAATATAGTAATCTCGCTTGATATCGCGGCCTTCGACGACGGGGGTCATTGCGCGGCTCCCTGGAAAATCTGCTCGTCGTTCAGCAGTTCGGTAATCGTCGGCAGGCGGCCACCTGCGGCATTCTCGGGCAGTGCCGAAAGTAGTGCCTTGGTATAGGCGCTCTTCGGATTTGCGAACAGGGAGACCACGTCGGCCTCCTCGATCTTGCGGCCCTTGTATTGCACGATGACGCGATCGGCGGTCTCGGCGACGACGCCCATATTGTGGGTGATCATGATCAGGCCCATGCCGTGCTCTGCCTGCAGCCGCATCAGCAGATCGAGAATCTGCTTCTGGATGGTCACGTCGAGTGCAGTGGTCGGCTCGTCGGCGATCAGCAGCTTGGGATTGCAGGCAAGTGCGGTGGCGATCATCACGCGCTGGCACTGGCCGCCCGACATCTGGTGCGGGAAGTGGCCGAGGCGATCCTCCGGGTTGGGAATGCCGACCGCGTTGAAAAGCTCGATGGCGCGGTCGCGCCGCGCCTTTTTGCCGAGATCGGTGTGGAAACGCAGCACTTCGTCGATCTGGAAGCCTACGGTGAAGCACGGATTGAGGCTTGCCATCGGCTCCTGGAAGATCATGGCGATGTCCTTGCCGATGATCTTCCTGCGTTCGCTGCCGGGCATATTCAGCATGTCGCGGCCATCGAAGGTCAGGATGTCGGCCGTCACCTTGGCCGTCCAGGGCAAGAGGCCCATGGCAGCGAGCATGGAGACGGACTTGCCCGAACCGGATTCGCCGACGATCGCAAGAACCTCGCCTTCATCCACCTTCAGCGACACACCATCGACGGCCCTGAAGGGACCTGCAACCGTGTCGAATTCCACGACGAGATTTTTGACTT
The DNA here is from genome assembly GCF_964254105.1 of Rhizobium sp. LjRoot254. Classification (NCBI taxonomy): domain Bacteria; kingdom Pseudomonadati; phylum Pseudomonadota; class Alphaproteobacteria; order Hyphomicrobiales; family Rhizobiaceae; genus Rhizobium; species Rhizobium sp. LjRoot254. The sequence goes on from NZ_CAXUSM020000001.1 coordinate 3,170,043, forward strand.
CGAGAAGCGCCATTTCACGACCTCTTGAGCTTGGGGTCGAGCGCGTCGCGCAGGCCATCGCCCATCAGGTTGATGGCCAGCACGGTGATGAGGATTGCCAGGCCCGGGAAGGTGACGACCCATGGCGCGCGCAGGATGAATTCGCGTGCCGTTGCCAGCATCGTACCCCATTCCGGCGTCGGCGGTTGCGCGCCAAGGCCGAGGAAGCCGAGGGCGGCCGCTTCGAGAATGGCGTTCGAGAAGGAGAGCGTCGCCTGTACGATCAATGGCGCCAGGCAATTCGGCAGGATGGTGAGGAACATGAGCCGGAGCGAGCCCGCGCCCGCGACCCTTGAGGCGGCGATGTATTCCTTGTTCTTCTCCGCCATGACCGCGGCGCGTACGAGACGGGCAAAGTGCGGCACCAGAACCAGCGCGATCGCGAGCATTGCGTTGAACAGGCTCGGCCCCAGGATCGTCACCATGACCAGCGCCAGAAGCAGTGAAGGGAAGGCGAGGATGACGTCCATGACGCGCGAGATCGCGACATCGATCCAGCCCCGGAAATAGCCGGCGACCAGGCCGAGCGCTATGCCGACGATCAGCGAGATTGTCACCACGACTGCGCCGATCAGCAACGAGAACTGCGCGCCGTAGAGCAGGCGCGAAAGGATATCGCGGCCCACGGCATCGGTGCCGAGGATGAATTTCCACGAGCCACCGTCATACCAGACCGGCGGCGCAAGGAACGCATCGCGATATTGCGCATAGGGTTCATGCGGTGCAAAGATCGGTGCCGTGAAGGCCGCGAGAACCATGAAGGTGAACACCGCAAGGCCGATCACCGCGCCTTTGTTCATCGAGAAATAATGCCAGAACTCCTTGAGCCCAGGAAAACGTGTGGGCATCGGACCCTGTGCGGCGATCTCTGCCATGTCTGATTTAACCCCTCATGCGCGGGTTGATAACGGCATAGAGGATATCAACCAAGAGATTGACGACCATGACGATCAGCGCGATCAGCAGCAGGCCGCTTTGCACCACGACATAATCACGCTTGAAAATGGAATCGACCATCCACTTGCCGATGCCAGGCCAGGAGAAAATGGTCTCCGTCAGGATGGCGCCCGCCATCAGCACGCCGACCTGCAGGCCGATCGTCGTCACGACAGGGATCAACGCGTTGCGGAGTGCGTGCACGCCGACGACGCGGGCGGTTTTCAGCCCCTTTGCACGGGCTGTGCGGATATAGTCCTCACCCAGCACTTCCAGCATCGCCGAGCGGGTCTGGCGGGCAATGACCGCAAGCGGAATCGTGCCAAGCGCGATGGCCGGCAGGATCATGTGCTGCAATGCAGAGCGGAATGCGTCAAACTTGCCGTAGATCAGCGTGTCGATCAGCAGGAAGCCGGTGATCGGCTTGAAAAAGTATTGCAGCCCGATACGACCGGAAACAGGCGTCCAGCCGAGATAGCCGGAGAAGAAGATGATCAGCAGCAGGCCCCACCAGAAGATCGGCATGGAATAGCCGACGAGCGCGGTACCCATCAGCAGCTGGTCGGGCCAGGTTCCCCGCCGCGCGGCGGCATAGACGCCGGCCGGGATGCCGATGACGATGGCAAGGATCATCGCAACGATCGACAGCTCGATTGTGGCGGGAAACAGAATCATGAACTCGGTCATGACGGGTCGCTTGGTTGACAGCGAAATACCAAAATCGCCGGTCAGCACTTCACCGACATAGCGCAGATACTGCTGCCAGATCGGGAGATTGTAGCCGAATTGTTCCTTCAGGATTTCATAGCGTTCGGGCGTCACGCCGTGTTCGCCGGCCATGGCCAGGATCGGGTCGCCCGGAAGCAGTCGTACGAAGGCGAACGCACAAATGGTAATGCCGAACAAGGTCGGCACGAAAAGCAAAAGCTTGTGAAGAATGTAACGGAACATAGCGGGGGCCAGAACCGGGCGGCGGAAAATTCCGCCGCCCGAATTCCATGTTACTCGGCTTTATCCACACCGTCAAAGCGATGGATGCCAAGGGGGTCCATCATGAAGCCTGAGACGTTCTTGCGGGCGACCGCATAGACTTGAGAGTGGGCCATGGTGAAGGCGGGCGCCTCGCGCTTGAAGACGACCTGAGCCTCTTCATAAAGCTTGGTGCGCTCGGCCAGGTCGGAGGTGATCTTGGCCTTCTGGATCAGATCCTCGAACTCCTTGTTGCACCAGCTCGAATAGTTGGACACGCCAATGGCCGAGCAGGAGAACAGGGTTGCGAAGAAATTGTCCGGGTCGCCGTTGTCGCCCGTCCAGCCGATCTGGAACGCGCCGGCGCGGTCCTTCTTCTTGCCTTCTTCGCGATACTTGGTCCATTCAAGGGTCTTGATCGTTGCCTTGACGCCGACGGCTGCCCAATCCTGCTGGATCAGTTCGGCTGCACGAGCAAAGCTCGGATTGTAGGGACGGAAGCGGTCCGAAGCCCACAGATCGATCTCGGTCACGTTGTTGGCGGCGAGAACTTTCTTGGCTTCTTCCGGGTTGTACTCGTCGTCCTTGACGTCCTTGTTATAGGACCACATGGTCGGCGGGATCAGGTTGGTTGCAGGCGTTGCGCCGGCATCTCCGAACAGGGCTTCGATCATGGACTTCTTGTTGATGGCCATGTTGAGCGCCTTGCGGACTTCGACCTTGTCGAAGGGCGCCTGGGTGGTGTTGTAGGACATATAGCCGATGTTGAGACCGGCCTGTTCCATGACGTTGAGATCGGCATTGGCCTTCAGCGCCTTGATATCGGCCGGGTTCGGATACGGCATGATATCGCATTCGCCGGCGGCAATCTTCTGCATGCGGGCGCTGGCGTCAGGGGTGATGGCGAAGATCAGGTCGTCGATCTTTTCCTTGCCCTTGAAGTAGTCGGGGTTGGCCGAGTAGCGGATGACGGAGTCGAGCTGATAATCGACGAACTGGAAAGGACCAGTGCCGACAGGTTCGCTGGCGAACTTCTCGGGCGTGCCGGCTTCCATCAGCTTGTCGGCATATTCCTTCGACGCAATAGACGCGAAGTCCATGCCGAGGTTGGCGATCATCGGCGCATTCGGTTCGGTGAGCGTCATCTTGACCGTCAGGTCATCGACCTTCTCGACCGACTTGAGGTACTTTGGCATGTCCATGCCCTGGAAATAATCCCAGGTGATGTTGGGCATGTAGGTGTGCCACTTGTTATCTTCCTTCCACTGGCGCTCGAAGGAGAAGATCACGTCGTCCGCATTGAGTTCGCGGGAAGGCGTGAAGAAGGACGTCGTATGGAACTTGACGCCCTTGCGCAGCTTGAACGTGTAGGTCAGGCCGTCATCGGAAATGGTCCAGCTCTCGGCAAGGCCGGGCTCGATTTCAGTCGAGCCGTGCTTGAATTCGACGAGGCGGCTGTAGACCGTACGCGACGAGGCGTCGAAGTCGTTGCCACCAGTCGTGATGCTGGGATCGAAGTTGGCCGGAGATGCTTCCGAGCAATAGACGAGCGTCTTGGCGGACGCGGCAAACGCGAAAGCCGAGACAATGGCGGTGGCGGCGAGGAGTGTCGCTATTTTTTTCATGATTTCCCCCTTGGTTGCATCCGCGCCTGACATTTATGCGCGGTTGGCCGGAATGGACCGCATTTGGAAATGAAATGCAATATGCCTTGCGGGAAATTTTTTCCAAAAGGTCAAACTATGCGCGAAGCCATGTTCAATTTTGCGCGAGCCGCCAATTCCCGGCATTTTCCGTTCGCCGGGCCACTCGCAATGCGGGGGTCGAGGGCTTTGAGCGGAACCGCGAAGCGACCTCAGACGGGATGGATTTTCTACAATTGAGGGTTAACGCGGAAAAGCCGCGTTCCGACGGCACCATTCCAGCCCCGCCATGCCCTAACCGGTTAGCGTCATGGCGTATCCTCGCCTTCACCGAATGCATGCGCGTGTCGCAATCTGTGGCACCCCGCCAAAGACTGTGAAGAATTGCGTCAATGTGGCCAAAAAGTGATACCGTTTTTTCGCCAAGAGGTTTAATGCGGGTTCCGAAAGAAACACGTGACCTCCGGGGTTTCCCGGCATCTATTTCAGAGGAATCCTTCCCGCATGATTTCCCGCATCGCGCTCTTGACCGTCCTTGGCCTTGCCGTCGCCGGCTGCTCGACTGTTGCCGCCGTATCCGGCGACCCGCTTTCCGCCCGCTGGGTGGGCCAGGAAGCGGGTAAGTTCTTCGCCGCTTATGGCCCGCCGGTCTCCGACGTCGAAAGCGGTTCGTCTACGACTTATGTCTGGCGCGGCGGATACCGCACCCGCAAGGAAGCGGCGCAATATACCGGCGAAGGCAAGGACAAGAAGCTCGTGGCACGCGCCCGGACGGCGTATCTCGTCTGCCAGGTCAAGCTGGTCGTCGGCGAGGATTACAGGATCAAGTCGATCGATGCGACCGTGGACAAGGCCGGCCGTGACGGCGGCCCGACCTGGTGCGAACAGACGCTGGATGCCGCGAAGTAAGGTTTGATCTGCAGAATGATGAGAGCCTACGGAGTGTTTCGCGGGCTTTCCTCAGTGGTTTCCTTCCGCTCACTTATTGTAACCGTTTGAACCTCAGCGATTGTGGGCGGCTGGCTTAAACGTGTGGGGTTCGCATTTTCGTATTCATGGGCCAAACGAGATGGCTGGTTGTGCGAGGTGCCTAGTTCGACATTGAGAACATCACGAAGCAGGATCTGATGGCCCGGCCTTCGAAGCTTGCTTATTCAGAAGGAGCGATACTGCGTTCCGCAAGTCGGTTCCATCCTGACGTAGTATTGCCATTTTCTGCACGAGATCGGTGAGAATTAATCTTACCGCGTGCGCCGGGCGTAGGCATTCATCATCAGATTCATTGTGCAGCCCCACGCTCAACGCGGAATGTAGGATCGTCAAGGGGTTATTACCGTTTATAAGCAGGCCCTGAGGAAGTGCAGTTTTTATTTGCTCGATCGCTTTGAAAAAGGAGACTTCTTTCTTCGCCGCGTGCAGTTCCGCTATAAGTTTTGTTTGAGGTTCAACTGTCTGACACACCTTGATTATCCGGTCGAAGATGTCGTTCTTATGATTTTCAACTACTCGGCGATAATAGGCGAAAGCGCCGATGCCTAGACCCTGATTTTCACATTGCCGGCCCTTTAAGAATACATCTCGATCGTCGCCGAAGAGCCGAAGAAGTTTATTCGGAACGGGAACGCCGAACGCGGGCAGCTCGCCATATTTATAGACGGAACCTTGAGGAGCCTTTTCGCCGAGACGAGCATGCAACGAATACTGCTTCAACTGCGTCAAGCAATCACCGCACCTATACGTCAGATGAAAACTGTGGGTTCCGCGCCCAACTTGAAAGTCAACGTCGTCCTTACATCTGAAAGTCCGCTCGCCTTCGCACGTAACGCAATGAAGCCGAATGTCCGGTGTAAGCACTTGGGCGTAGCGGGTAGTGCCGTGTGTCTTCATACCCCATAGGCCCACGACCGCAGTCATGAGAGACGGGTGAATTGCCTCAAGAAACTGTTGAAAAGATATTGGATTGGACTCGTCAATCTCACCAGCGTCATCCGCATCCTCTGCGTCATCCGTCATCGCTCACTGCATCCCAATGTGAAGGTATCTGAATTCAGCACAGCCAGTCCTATGGTGTCCAGAGATGATTGAAGTAATGCCGAGATTGCAACCCAGTGAAAATTATTGATGCGTCGGTTCTCGCAAAAATGAGCTACTCCGGCGGAGTGAAACGTCGGGAAGCCGCTTACGTCAACATCCCTCGCCGTGACAAGCGTCATAGGCCGCCTGCATGCGTAGCCATACAGCGGCTCCATCGCCGAACATTTTCCCAAGCCGCGCCGCCACCATCGGCGAAACAGGCTTTTTCTCGTTGATAATGTCGTAAATTTGCTGCCGGGAAATCCCCAGCAGACTGGCGATCTCGGTCTCGGACCTTCCGGTCGCCGGGATAATGTCGTCGAGCAACGCTCCAGGATGGGACGGGCACCTTTCGGTCGGTCTCTGGGGCTTAAATTCGGTCATATGTCTTCTCCGGTCTGCCGGCCAACTCAATGGTATGCTCGAAATCGACACGCAAGCAACCTGCGCCAAAGCCGCGCAGGTCCAGAATGTCGCGTTGACTATACCACCGCATAGGCTTCACCTTTGTTGAATACGACGTTACATTCGTGACTAGGTTGAAAAGGAGAAGACCCCGATGTGGGACAATCTCGATGCGGCGATGCTGGCGCGTCTCCAGTTTGCCTTTACGGTCTCGTTCCACATCGTGTTTCCCGCCTTTTCCATCGGGCTTGCCAGCTACCTGGCGGTGCTGGAGGGGCTTTACCTCTGGACCAGGGACAAGGTCTATGAGGAGCTCTTCGATTTCTGGAAGGCGATCTTCGCCATTGCCTTCGGCATGGGCGTCGTCTCCGGCATCGTGATGAGCTACCAGTTCGGCACCAACTGGAGCGTCTTTTCCGACAAGGCCGGGCCGGTGATCGGGCCGCTGATGGGATACGAGGTGCTGACGGCATTCTTCCTTGAGGCCGGCTTCCTCGGCGTCATGCTGTTCGGCAAGAAGCGGGTCGGCCCGAGCCTGCACTATTTCGCGACGCTGATGGTGGCGCTGGGTACCTTGATCTCCGCGACCTGGATCCTCTCGGTCAACAGCTGGATGCAGACGCCGCAGGGCCATGGCATGAATGCCGAGGGCCAGTTCATCCCGCTCGACTGGTGGGCGATCATCTTCAATCCGTCGTTCCCGTATCGCCTCGTCCACATGGTATTGGCCGCCTATCTTACGACAGCACTGGTCGTCGGCGCCGTGGGCGCATGGCATCTGCTGAAAAAGACCGCGCCGGTGCGATCGCGGCGGATGCTGTCGATGGCGATGTGGATGGTGACCTGTACGGCGCCGATCCAGATCATCGCCGGCGACCAGCATGGGCTCAACACGCTGGAGCACCAGCCGGTGAAGATCATGGCCATGGAGGGCCATTACGAGAGCCATCCGGATGGCGCGCCGCTCTATCTCTTCGGCATTCCCAACGACAAGGAGCAGCGGCTCGACTACGCGGTCGGCATCCCCAAGCTTGGGAGCCTGATCCTCAAGCACCACCTCGATGCGCCGATGGCCGGCCTCGACACGATCCCCGACGATAAGCAGCCGCCGGCTTTCGTTGTTTTCTGGTCGTTTCGCGTGATGGTGGGCCTTGGCCTAGCCATGCTCGGCCTTGGCCTTCTCAGCCTCTTCTGTCGCTGGCGCGGCACTTTCGAGAGCAATCGCTTTTTCCTTGGTGTCGCGACGCTGATGGGTCCTGCCGGGTTTATCGCGGTGCTGGCCGGCTGGATCACCACCGAGGTCGGCCGTCAACCCTATACGGTCTATGGCCTGCTGCTGACGGCGGAATCGCGGTCGCCGATCGCGGCACCTGCAGTCGCCACCTCGCTGATCGCCTTCATCGTGGTCTACTTCTTCGTCTTCGGCGCCGGCATCTTTTACATCCTCCGGCTGATGGCGCGGCTGCCGCGTGATCCGCTGCCCGGGCTTACCGAGGGACCGATCCGTACGGCCGGGGTCAATCCCGGTCCCGCGCAACACCAGGAGCACGGCCATGCCCATTGATTACGCCTTCATCTGGGCTGCGCTGATTGCCTTTGCCGTGCTCGCCTATGTCGTGCTGGATGGTTTCGATCTCGGCGTCGCGCTGCTCTTTCCGTTCTTTCCTGAGAAGCATGACCGCGATGTGATGATGAATTCCGTCGCGCCGGTCTGGGATGGCAACGAGACCTGGCTGGTGCTCGGCGGCGGCGGGCTGATGGCGGTGTTTCCCCTCGCCTACGCGACGATCCTGCCGGCGCTCTATGCGCCCATCATCGCCATGCTGCTGGGTTTGATCTTCCGTGGCGTGGCTTTCGAATACCGCTGGCGCACCAAGCGCTGGGAGAATTTCTGGAACTGGGCCTTCACCGGCGGTTCCGCCGTGGCGGGTTTTGCCCAGGGCGTGGCGCTCGGCGCTCTGGTGCAGGGCATTCCGGTGGTCAACCGGGCCTATGCCGGCGGCTGGTGGGATTGGCTGACGCCGTTTTCGCTCGCCACGGGTATCGCGCTTGTTATCGGGTATGCGCTGCTCGGCGCCACCTGGCTGGTGATGAAGACGACGGGCGAACTGCTGGAGAAGGCGCGCCGCATCGCGCTGGTCACGGCGGTGCTGACGCTCGTATCCATGGGCATATTCAGCCTGTGGACGCCGTTCCTCGAACCGCTCTATCTCGACCGCTGGTTCGGCTGGCCGACGGCGATCTTCTCGGTCATCGTGCCGGTGCTGGTGCTCGGCTGCTTCGCGCTGCTGTTTTACGGGCTCCGCCAGGGCCGCGACGCCCGGCCCTTTCTCGCGGCACTCGGGCTTTTCGTGCTCGGGTTCGCCGGCATCGGCATCAGCTTCTACCCCTATATCATCCCGACATCGGTGACGATCTGGGAGGCCGCGGCGCCCGAATCGAGCCTGAAATTCCTGCTCGCCGGCGCCGTGGTGCTGGTGCCGCTGATCCTCGCCTACACCGCCTATTCCTACTGGGTGTTCCGTGGCAAGATCGATCCCGAGGAGGGCTATCACTGATGGCCGAGGGCATCGGCAAGCGGCTGCTCTGGTTCGTTGGCCTGTGGGCAGCGGGTGTGCTGGCGGTGACAGTTGTGGGGCTGGCCATCAAGCTCGTCCTCGCCTGATTATCCACAATCACTGAGCGGATACCGCCATGAAATTGGCTCGGAACGATACAGATTTCCGGCAATCCCGTGGCAAATTTCCGCTGGTTAACCAAGGCTCTGGCGCGCCATTGCATTTTGGGGCAATGCGGGCAATCTCCCCGCCATGCAGACATTCGGAAAACGCCAATACGCCCATATGGAACTCGATCCTTGGGCCACGAAGCGCAGGCTGCGCGAGAAAGAACCGCGCGATCGGAGCATCCCGGTCTCCCGCATCACCGGGTACCTGATCGCACTGGTGACGATCGGCGTGATTGCGGTGGCTAGCTTCGAGATGCTGGTTATGGCTTAACGAGCTTGAGCACTATCCACTTTCTTGGTGCCACACCGTCCTGGCCCTTTTTCACAGCGATGACATCGAATTGCTCGGTCTGAAGCACAAGTTTCTTGAGCTTGCCGTTACCGCAATATTTGGCACCAAATTCCGGCGCTTGCTGCCTTATAAAGGCGCCGATATGTGAAAGCATGACCAACCCATCCGTCGCCGTGGATACCGCGAGCGCGCGCTTTATGAGCTCCACCGCCTCAACCAAGTGCGACGCACTTTGCTTCTCCGACGCGCTTACGTCGTGAGCAGTTCCGCCAATATTGACGAACCTGTCGCATGCATTCCGGAAGCATTCGGCGGCTTTCGCTGTTCCAAACCCATAAGCCATCAGCCCTTGCTCTCGCAGCCTTATCGCTAACGGCGCGAAATCGCTGTCGGACGAAACGAGGCAGACCCCGTCGATCCGATCCGTCGCCATGATATCCATCGCATCGATGACCATGGAGATGTCAGTCGCGTTCTTGCCTGTCGTGTGAACGAACTGTCGGCGCGACAAAAGCGCGAAGCGCTGGGTGGCATCGGCCCAACCTTTCGCGTCCGCCCGGGCAATATCTCCATAGACGCGGCGGATCGTCGGAGTGCCCAGCGTCGCGACCTCCTCGAACAGCCGATCCAAGAATTTGGGGGATATGTTGTCGGCATCGATCAGAACCGCCAGGCGCGGCATCAGTGTTTGGGCGGGCATTCGGACTCTCGAAAATTGCGCTCTATTCAACTTAATGGAAGATGCCGTCCCATGCACAACCAAATCTTCTAAGCCTTAACGTTGAATAAAGATCGCGCGGCCGGGCCCCCCATCGCCCAGCACCAACTGCCCGCCCTACTCCACGATCCCCGCCTTGCGCAGGCCCTCGACGCGGATTTCGAATTCTTCCGGGTTCCTGAAAGGCAGAACCCGGCGACGGCGCTCGATGGAGAAGTTGGGATCGATCCTGAAAACCTGTGCCCAGGCTGCCTTCGCTTCATCCATCCGGCCAAGATGACCGTAGCTCGACGCGAGCAGGGCATAGGATGTCTCGGAATTCGGGTTTCGATCGAGCCGCTGCTTGAGCACATCGACCGCAGTGGCAAATTCACCGAGCGCGAAGCGAGCCTCGGCAATGAAGTAGAGCGTTATCTCCGGATACAGCGGGTCCAGCCGCATATACGCTTCAAGGGTTTCGAGCGCGCCGGCCGGATCGCCGGAGAACTTCAGAGCCTGGCTCATAGCGAGGTGACCCTCGGGCGAGTTTGGTGAAAGTGCCACGCAGCACCTGGCCTCGGCCAGCGCCCGGTCGAGGTCGCGGCTCCAGGTCAATGCAACGGAGAGCGCAAAATGGGCTTGGGGCTCATCCGGGTCCATCTCGATGGCCCGCGCAGCGATTTCCAACGCTTTCTCCAGCGATTTGTCCGGATCGTCGGACGATCCCATAATGTATCCGTTCGCATGGATGAAAGCGATTTGAGCATGCGCCGCGGCATAACAGGGACTCAATTGGACCGCGCGCTGCAACAGGTCGAGCGCAAAGGCGTTGTTGCTTTTCGTATGCTGCCATGTTTGCTCCCGGGCACGCAGATAGAGTTGATATGCCTCGACATCGATCGGCGGCCGCTGCGTTCCGCCCCCCGTTTTCGGAGCGATAAGCTTCAACTTGAGTGCCGCGACGATTTCCTGCGTCAGTTCATCCTGGATCGCGAAAATGTCGGAGAGATCACGATCGAAGCGATTGGCCCAGACATGCCCGCCGCCAATCGAGTCGATCAATTGCGCGGTGACCCGGACACGGTTGCCTGCCTTGCGGACGCTGCCCTCCAGGACATAGCGGACCCCCAATGCCCGGGCGACCTCCGGTATCGAGACCGGGCTTGCCTTGTAGACGAAGGACGAATTGCGGGCGATGACATGCAGTTCGCCGAGCTTCGAGAGATCGGTGATGATATCCTCGCTGATGCCGTCGGAGAAATATTCCTGTTCGGCGTCTCCGCTCATGTTGTTGAAGGCAAGCACGGCTATCGACGGTTTTTCGAGATGTGCCGGGCTGGCCGGTACGACCGCCGCCTGGGCCGCCGGCCGAGGCCGGGCGGCTCCGCCGACATGGACGCTGTAAATGCGCATCGGTTCGGCGATGTTCTTGAGCGTGGTTTCCCCCAGATCACTGATGGCAAGATCGAGACGTGCCCTCACCTGCCGATAGGCGTCCTCCGAAAGACAGATGTCGCCGGGTTCCGCAACCCCCTCCAGCCGTGCGGCGATGTTGACGCCGTCGCCCATCAGGTCGCCGTCGCTCTCCTCCACGACGTCGCCAAGGTGAATGCCGACGCGGAATTCGATGCGGCGATCCTCCGGCAGTCCGAAATTGCGCTCGACCATCGCGCTCTGGATTTCTATGGCGCAACGCACGGCATCGACCACACTGCGGAATTCGATGATGGCGCCATCGCCCGTGCGCTTGACAATGCGGCCGCCATGCACGGCGACGGTCGGATCGATCAGGTCACTGCGCAGGGTCCGCAATCGCGCAAGCGTCCGGTCCTCGTCCGCGCCGGCCAGCCGGCTGAACCCGACGACATCGGCAGCCAGGATCGCCGCCAGCTTTCGCGACTCGGCCATATGCTCGCCTTACTCGATCTTGTCGATTCTCAGGATATGCGCTGCCGCCAGTCGACGCCCGGCAGCCGCCTTAAAGACAGTACGCGGAAGCGATAATATTAGCAATTAAGCGCTCTAATGGCTGTCGATCGACTGCGCCGCAATCACCGAGAGATGCGACATCGGCAGGCCCGTCTCCTTCGCCCACTCATTGAATGCCGCCTGGATCGCCTTGCGTTCGGCCTTGCCCGAGCCGTCGCCGGTGATGGCCACACCGGCCTCCCTCAGGCAGGCCGCCACATCGCGCGAGATCACAAAGTTTTCCTTGCCGATGGCGCGCAGCACGTATTGACCCGTATGGCCGCCCAGCCGGTCGCCGCGTTTCTTGAGGAATTCGAAGAGACCGACGAGATCGGTCGAAGGCCAATCGAGCAGGAAATTCATGGCACTGCCATGTTCCCGTGCGAGATCGCTGATGAAGGCGGCATTCCTGCGGATCGCCTGTACTTTGGCGCCGTGGCGGATGATGCGCTTGTCACTCAATAGGTCGTGCCAGAAGTCGTCGGGCTGGATGTTGAGGAGGTTCGGATCGAAGCCGAGGAAGGCATCCTCGATTCCAGGCCATTTGCTCTCCACCACCTTCCAGGAAATGCCCGACGAGAAAATGTACTTCGCCATCTCCGCCAGCAGCCGGTCGTCGCTGCCGATATCGCTACCCGACCGGCTGAGGTAATTCTTGAGCCGCTCTTCGATCGCAGCCTTGCCCTTGCGCGCCTCGGCCCGTTCGCGGATTTCGCTGAATGCCTTGAGTGTCATCGTCTCCCCCTTCCCTCACGCGGTTCTGAAACCTTCGTGATCGCAGATGATTTATGCCGATCGAGAGCCTATATTGGCACTATCCGAAATCAAGCAACAGGTTTGGAGGATCAATTGCCATCCTATCAGAAGAGTGCGGAAGCCATTGCCCGCCTCACACCCGAGCAGTACCGGGTCACCCAGCAGAACGGCACCGAGCGCCCGGGCAGCGGCGAATACGAATATAACAAGAAGCCCGGCATCTATGTCGATATCGTCTCGGGCGAACCGCTGTTCGCCTCGTCGGACAAATTCGATTCAGGCTGCGGCTGGCCGAGCTTCACAAAGCCAATCGAGCCCGCGAACGTCGCCGAGCTGCGCGATGCGACCTATGGCATGGTGCGCACCGAAGTCCGTTCGAAGCATGGCGACAGCCATCTCGGCCATGTGTTTCCCGATGGCCCGCGCGATCGTGGCGGCCTGCGCTACTGCATCAATTCGGCCTCACTCCGCTTTGTCCATCGTGACGACATGGAGAGCCAAGGCTATGGTGATTACCTCAACCAGGTGGAGGACGTGACATGACGACTGAACGCGCAGTGCTCGCAGGCGGCTGCTTCTGGGGCATGGAGCAACTGATCCGCCGCATGGACGGCGTGGTCGATACCCGCGTCGGCTATTCCGGCGGCGATGTGAAGAACGCCACCTATCGCAACCATGGCACCCATGCCGAAGCGATCGAGATCATCTTCGATCCGTCGAAGCTCAGCTATCGCAGGCTCCTGGAGTTCTTCTTCCAGATCCATGATCCCTCGACCAAGGATCGGCAGGGCAATGACCGGGGATCAAGCTACCGCTCGGCGATCTATTGCGAAAGCGACGAACAGAAGCGTGTCGCACTCGATACGATCGCCGATGTCGACGCCTCCGGCCTGTGGCCCGGCAAAGTGGTGACCGAAGTCGAGCCGGTCGGCGATTTCTGGGAAGCCGAGCCGGAGCACCAGGATTACCTGGAGCGGATCCCGAACGGCTATACCTGCCACTTCATCCGGCCGAATTGGCGTCTGCCGGTGCGCGACAAGTCGGCCGCCTGACGCAAGCGGAGCCGGTCGGCCGATGGTCGACCGGACTTCTCTTACCATGACACGCAGTTGTGAAGACTCGACCCTAGACCACTCTAGGTATCATAAGATAAGCTGAATGTACTGGGTAGAGTCCGACAGCGGGCTTCGCCTGTTCCCGGAGGCTATCATGCGGCGGTTTCTCCTGGCATTTCTTGTATTGCCACTCACATTCCTGTTCGTCTCCCCGGCTCCCGTGCTCGCGCGCGACGCCGTCAGGATCATATACGTCAGCCAGATTTCCAACGACGGCGAGCGGGCCGCTATCGAGGCCAAGGCCACCAGGTCCCGCGTCGCCGCAGTGCAGGCCGACATCAATGGTGATCGGAACGCCGTGGCCCAGCTGCGCGCCAAGAACATTCAGATCCGTAACGTCATAGGTGTGGACCGGTTCTCGAGCGGCAGGACGGTCTATTATGTTCGCTGAGGCGAGCCGCGCTATCGCAGGAAGATGACCAGACCGCCGTTCAGCGCCTGCTGGATGCCGCCGACATTGTTGATCTGCACACCCTCGGCACGCAGCGCGGCTGCCAGCCCGCGATTTTCGATGACCGTGGCCTGAAGCGCCTCGACGCGATCCGGATAAACCCTCATCCAGTTGTCGATGCGGATGTATTCGTCGCTGCCCAGCGGCAGATCGTCGATGCGCCGAATGCTGTAGCGCTCGCCGTTCCACTCGAGAATGGCGTCTTGCGGGAAATAGCGGCTGTTGGCGAGCGCCTGCGCGTGGACGGCCACCGGCAGGAGGGCCGCAGTGCCGGTCAGCGAGGCAAAGCTGATATATGCGATTGTAGCCAGACGGTGCAACATGGGAACCTCCTTTGCCCGCGCCCGGATTTGCTCGCGACAGGCCAGCAACCCATGCCGGTCCGGAAGAGTTTCTCTCGTGCGACAAGTGATTTTAGCACATCGCCGTCAATCGAGCGACTGCAATCTCCCGCTGCAATCGCAGCAACTGAAAGCCCCCCGCAAGCGCCGGCTTGCGGGGATCTTTGCTATCGTCAGAGGACGATGAAGTTTTCATTGGTGAGCAAGAGGCCCGCCTCGACATGCGCGAAGCGCGTCATCGCGCCTACGCCACTTCCATCGGCATCATAGTAGATGTCGCCGTTGACCGAGTCATAGATGAGGCGTTGTTCGGCCGTCGTAGCCGCCAGGTCATCGCCTTCTCCAACCAGAAGAAATTCTTCGGCAATGGGCGTTCCCCCGCCGGAGAACGCGGTGAAGATCGTGACATCGAGTTGGATCAGTTCGTCCGACACGTCGAAATCCTGGATGCTGTCGACATTGCTTTCCTCGTTGAGCGCGGTATCGAAGATGAAGATCTCCGAACCGCCGCCACCGACCAGTTCATCGTTTCCGGCACCACCAGAGATCGTGTCGTCGCCGTCCTCGCCGCGCAGAAAGTTGTCCTTGGCGTTGCCCGTGAGGACGTCGATGTAATTCGTTCCTATCACGCCCTCGATGTTGGATACCTTGTCGGTCCTGTCGAAGCCATCCGTCACCCTGCCGTCCTCGAGATCGGCGAAAATGCCGATCCCCAGCCCGCCCTGGTTCTCGTCGCGGTTATAGCGGACGATGTCGAAACCGCCCCTGCCGTCGATCGTGTCGCGGCCGCCGATGCCCATGAACCTTTCATCGCGACCGGACCCCTTCATCGAATCGGCGAACTGCGAGCCGCGAAAATCTTCGATATTCTTGAAGGTCTCGGCATTGCCGAAAGTATCGGTCACCGTGCCCTTGGCAGCGTCCAGCACAATGCCGCCGACGGCATTCGGATTTCCGCGTGAATCGGCGAAGCTCAGCTGATCGGCGGTACCTGCGCCGCCGTCATAGGTGTCCTTGCCCTCGCCGCCCACGAGGAAATCGTCTCCTCCCTTGCCGTTGAGCACATCATTGCCAGCAAAGCCGTAGAGATCGTCGTGGCCACCGCTGCCATTGAGCTTGTCCGCACGGTTGAGCAGCCAGCTCTGCACCCCCCAGCCATCGAAGCTGGCGGCGGCATCGTCGAATGCCGCCAGCGAGACATTGACGGCCAGGCTGCTGACGAGCGTAACCCCGTCGCCCAGCATCAACTCTATCTTGGAAATCTTGCCGCCGACCGCCTCGCTCAACTCATAATCAAAGCCGGTGCCGGTGAGTTTGAGAAAAAGGCCATTTGCAAGCTCAAAAGTGATGTTGGTTGCCATATCGACGATCCTGGTCGCTGTCGAAAGGTCGACAAGCTCACCGAGCATCGGATTGAAATCTTCGAAATCGGGAATACTGGGATCATAATCCACCGGATAGTTCCCGCCCGGAAAAAATACTGTGTAAGTTGCCATGTTCAGTCTCCCCTATTGCACTGGTTGGAATGCTTAGCACGGTGGTTATGGTTTTCAATTCACCAATATGGGGGAGAAACTCGAAAATACACTTCAAATAGCAGCCCTATTTGCGAGCAAAGCCCGGCGTATTTTGCCGGGCCACTCTTCATTGATCTGACGTTGACCTATCTGAGGAAGATCACCAGATTGCCGTTGAACGCCTGTTGTATGGCGACGACGTTTCTGAGCTGGACGCTGCGGGCTCGCAGTGCCGATGCAAGCGCGCGATTTTGGATCACGGCATGCTGCAGCGCCTGTACGAGGTCGGGATAGGCATCGACCCAGGCATAGATGCGTTCGCGCTCCTCGCTGATGCGTCCGCCCAGTGCGTCGATGCGCTTGACGGTGAAGCGTTGGCCGCTCCAGTCGAGGATGGCCTGTTCGGGGAAATAGCGGCTGTTGCTGAGCCCTTGGGCATAACCCGCCAACGGAGCGACAGCGATCGTGCCCGTCACCGCGACGAGACCCAGAAGTGCTGCTGCGGTCAATCTGTTCAACATGGAAATTTCCTTTCATGCTGGAGCAACGCCGCGCCCGCTCAAACCGAACGCGTCGATAGGCTCGCGGTGATCATATCAAGGCCGGATGCGGGGGCACGGCTGCGCTGCGGTGTTCGCGCGCGGCTGAGAGAATGGCAATCAGGCAGCCCAATGCAAGTGTTACAGCCCCCAGCACGGGCAAACTGCGATAACCATATCCACCCTCGAGCAGAACCGCTCCCACGACTGCTGCAATGGCAATGCCGATATTGAACCCCGATGGAATGAGCGAGGAAGCCAGACTTGGCGCATCGGCGGTCCACATCAGAATACGGGCCTGAATCGGGGTGCCGATCGCGAAATTCAGAGCACCCCAAACGAAAATCGTCGCGGCCATCGGCACGGGATAGGGGCTGACCAGATAAAGGGTGACGCTCACCGCGGCCTGGATTGCAAGCATCACGATGAGCGATGGCATCAGCTTCCAGTCCGACAGCCGGCCACCGATGAAAACACCCAGTGTCGCTCCGACGCCATTGAGCAGGAGTATCCAGGGAATAACCATGGCATCAAGGCCCGTCACTTCCCGCAAGAGAGGCGTGATGTAGGTGAAAGGCACCATTTGCCCGATCATCAGAGCAAGCATGAGGATGAGAGAGGTCCAAACCTGCTGGCGGCCAAGCACGCGCACTTCACGCCCCAGATGACCCGAATGCTGAGTCTCGGATTTCGTTTGCGGGATCAGCGTCCATATGGCGACCAATGCCAGGACGCCGACCAAAGCCATTGCCCAAAATGTGGCTCGCCATCCCCAAAGCCCACCGATCGCCGCGCCGGCAGGTACGCCGATGATGTTCGAGACCGTCAAGCCAGCGAGAATCACGGACACTGCGCGACCTCGAAACGCCTGCGGAACGAGGCTGACCGCAACGACCATCGCAATGCCGAAATACGCACCATGGGCGACCGCAGTGGCAACGCGGAAAGCAAGCATGGTGGCAAAACTGGGCGCGAGCGCGCAGGCGATCTGCCCCAGGCAGAAGGCGATCGTAAGGGCTATGAGAATGGCACGTCGAGAAACGCTTCGTGTCGCCATGGTCAACAGCGGCCCGCCGACCGCAATACCCAGCGCGTAACCAGAGACCAGATAGCCGGCGAATGGAATGGAAACACCCAATCCGACTGCCACTTCCGGCAGAATGCCCGCGATGACAAACTCGGTCGTGCCGAACGCAAACGCAGCCAGAAACAATGCGAACAAGGGTAAGGGCAATTCCAGCTCCTGATATAGAGATATAATGATCTCTTTATATCATGCTTCGCAGGCTAACAAGGGTGAGTGGTGGTGCGAGGCGACCGTACGGCGACGGCCATAAGGTCGCGATCTTCGCCTCTCCGGCAAGGGGAGGCGCTGGCCAAGGAGCTCGGCGGCATCGGCTTAAGCGGCTCCAACCAGTCCAATAACGACCTCCGGCGGCTAGTATCCACAGGCCGAGGGAGGAATGGTTACCAGGTCCGCCTCAGTCCCGTCGGGCCGAAGAAACTGATGCTCGATCGTCGCCCCAGCTTCAATGTAGCCATGAAGTGAAATGCAGTTTGATCGTGTAAGCGTCTGGCGATAAGCCCCTGAAAGATTGTCCGGACTACCAGTAAATTCATAGATGTATCGCAGGTGAGTGCCAGTCGCTTGAACCTGCCTAAGGGTCATTTCGTTGTCGATGCGTATCGGCTTCGCCGTTGACGCGTCCTTCGCCAAGATCACGTCAAGACCCTGCGAAACGATAAGCATTTTTAGACCCAGATCCTTGAAGGAGGGGTCCATCGCAGCTTGGTGCGCTAGACGTTCCACTTCCATTACACTGAGCGCTTGAATAAATCCGCTAGAGAAAAAAAGAGCGATGCCTAGCATCGTTCCCAAGAAACTGACTATAGGCCCCGCCCAACGCGTTTCGGCCCTTTCGACCGGCTCTACGAATAGCAATACCAAGTTCAGCAATGGAACCATGCCTAGCCAGGCGGCCTTGCCGCTGCCATAGCCGTTGACAGACCGCGCATGCGCAAGTGCCCCAAGCACGTGGCCGCCCAAAACTGCGCCAAGGAAAACAAGAAGTGTAAGTAACCAAAGCATTCCGTTCGCCATTGCCTTGTAGGTCAGGAGCCAAGCGAATGAGAAGGTTGATACAACCAGTATAGTTGCAGTCGCGAGAATGAAGTAGGGTACTCTCCTTATGGACCAGCTTCTGTTTCGATACGCCACCAGTGCCATGATGAAACCCGCTGCTGTGAGCGAAATAACAATCGTCTTTTGCCAGACTGCGACCAGCATGAGATATCGAATTGCAAGCTCTTCCAAATTGGCCCCCATGAATACGCGCCTCGATGCAATGGCAAATTGCATGCGGAGTCGCAAGTAGAAATAGCGAACCAGCAAAGGCTCGGCTTTGCGGTGAACCGTCAGGTACGAAACGCCGTGCTAAGCGAGGTACGCAGACACTTACAAAGCATCGATTTCAATGGATAAAAAGATTGGGGCCTGGATTCGAACCAGGGATGGCGGTACCAAAAATCACTGCCTTACCGCTTGGCTACGCCCCAACTGATGTGCCGGGAAAACTCCACCATCCCGGCGCGGTACAGGCCGC
Source organism: Rhizobium sp. LjRoot254 (assembly GCF_964254105.1). Taxonomy (NCBI): domain Bacteria; kingdom Pseudomonadati; phylum Pseudomonadota; class Alphaproteobacteria; order Hyphomicrobiales; family Rhizobiaceae; genus Rhizobium; species Rhizobium sp. LjRoot254. Next base: position 3,189,115 of record NZ_CAXUSM020000001.1, read on the forward strand.
CTCATTGCAGGACGCGTCCTGCCCGCAATCTTGCGACACGCCCCACTATGTTCTGCGATAGAAGTAGCAGTGTCCGTCAACCACCCCCGAAGGCAGGGGTAGCGGTTGAAGCATATCATGCTCCAACGGAAGGCCACTGGCGGCAAGACCGCCTCGAGCAAGCACAGCGACAATTGAATCCGGAAGCCAGGTCAGGGTCAAAGCGTCGGTATCGGCAAAGAACGTGCCGATATCGACATGCGCGAGCGTAGCGTCCGCTCCAGCAAATTGCCTGATGGTTTCGCTGATCTCACCGAGAACCATGTCTTCTTCCGAAGGCGCCGACGCTGGATGCGTGTGTGCCGACCGATCGAATACGACTATTCTTTGCGTGGTGAACTTCTCGCGAAGGTGGTCGTATGTCCGCCCATTTCCCAGGCCCACTTCCAGAATAAGGCCATCCATGGGAACCCAGCCGTTGTCCGCGATGTGATTGAGAACATCGCGTTGCGCCTGCATGCGCATAATGAAACTGTCCAGACGACTCATATGGCTATGCACCATCCATTGTTGATGAGGGTTGATAGCATGCCTGCACAACCTGTGGACCGGGAAATTATCCATCGCGAAGCTTGCCGGAAAACAGTTCCGGTTGCTCACGGGTAAAGATTTTTATCTTATTGACAATATTGATAAATATAGACCTGGCTGGGGCGCCTGGATTCGAACCAGGGATGGCGGTACCAAAAACCACTGCCTTACCGCTTGGCTACGCCCCAACTGATGTGCCGGGAAAATCAACCATCCCGGCGCGGTACAGGCCGCCTCATAGCAAATGCGTTTTGACCAAGCAACGGCTATCGCAGAAAAAGCGGCAGGGACGTACGGCAGGCCCGTCCGCCGTTACGCTGTGTGGCCGCTTGTGATCCGCGCACGGCCGGCGGCCCTATCTTTTCCATCACGGGCCGCAATGCCGTCACAAGAATTTGTGACTTTACCCTACACGCCAAAGCCCTAAAGTCCAGGTCACGATTTGGAGTGCCACATGCCCGGTTTCAAAGCCCGCCCGCCTGCCGAACCCACCATTCTCCTCGATGATGCCGTTGTGCGCGTGACGCGCTGGGATTTCGTGCCCGGCGCCGATACCGGCCACCATGTGCATGGCATGGGCTATGTCGTGGTGCCGATGACCGACTGCAAGTTCCTGCTGGAGGAAGAGGCGGGCGAGCGCCGGGTCGATATGGCCAGGGGCCAGGTCTATCGCCGCGAGGCCGGCGTGGCGCATAATGTCGTCAATGGGGGGACCGACTTCATGTCCTTCATCGAGATCGAATACAAGTGAGCGAAGAGCTGGAATTTTCTTTGGATTTTACCCCTGCCCATGGCGAGGCCGTGCCGGTAGCGCCGCTTGTCGAACGTATCACCGCGCCGAATGCCAGCCCGTTTACCTTCCACGGCACCAATACCTATATCGTCGGCGGAAAATCGGTCTGCGTGATCGATCCCGGCCCTGACAACCCCGCTCATTGGCAGGCGCTGATGAAGGCGCTGAGAGGCCGCAAGGTCACCCATATCGCGGTCAGCCATACCCATACCGATCATTCGCCGTTGGCCAGGAAGCTCAAGGAAATGACCGGCGCCAGGACGGTCGCCGAAGGGCCGCACCGCCCTGCCCGGCCGCTGTTTCACGGCGAGGTCAATCCTTTCGCCGAGAGTTCCGACATGGATTTCCGACCTGATATCAAGGTCATGCATGGTGACAGGATTTCCGGCGACGGCTGGGTGTTGGAGACGCTCCTGACCCCCGGCCACTGCGCCAACCATGCCGCCTTCGCGCTTGATGGCACCGGAATTGTCTTCTCGGCCGATCATGTCATGGCGTGGTCGACCTCGATCGTGGCGCCGCCGGATGGCTCGATGGCGGACTATATGGCATCACTCGACATGCTGCTTGCGCGCGACGACCGGATCTATTTCCCCGGTCATGGCGGCCCGGTCGAGGATCCGCCCGCCTTCGTCAGGGCCCTGCGCGCCCACAGGCGCATGCGCGAACGCACCATTCTCCAACGGATCCGGAGCGGTGACCGCAAGATCGCCGACATGGTGGCGGCGATATATCGCAGTACCGATCCGAAGCTACATGGCGCGGCAGCACTTTCCGTGCTCGCTCATATCGAGGATCTTTCGGCGCGCGGCGAGATACTCTCGGCCGGGCCGCCGTCGCTGGACGGAGAATATGAGGCGGCCTGAGATCTTGGGACGGCCTGCGTGATCTCGCGGCAGCCGCCTGACGTCAATCAGCAGCCCGACCCCGTTCTTAAGTTAACGGCAGTCGCGTCCTGCGGGTCTTCTGACAGACTGGAGGGGGTTCGTCCACCCAGCGTTACAACGGCTGGCCATGCGGCAATACACTCTTGCACATCTTCAGCCGATGTTGCTGATAGCTCGGACGACATGAACCATCCTTGGAGATAGGAGTTAGACGATGATCCGGCGGCTTCCAGAACCGGTTCTTGCACTGATTGGATTGGCATTTTCTCTATGGTGCGGTTATGTTTCAGTGCGAGCCATAAAAACCGACATCATCTGGTTGTTTGATAAGTTCAGTGGCGGATGGCTTCCGCTCCATAGATATCACAATCCTGTCGGTTACTGGGGTCTGCTAGGTATTTTCGTCTTTGGAACTGTCTTTTTCGCCACAGCGTTCGTCCTGTGGGTCGTTAAATTGCTTCGTGACGAATGACATCGCGTGCTCTTGATTGCGCCATCTTGCGGTGAAGGGATTCGGAATGCTCTTTTACAAGACGGCTTATGTCTTGGCCGTGTTCCTGGCCGGAATGGGCAGCGTTGTGGCGTCCCTCTTCTATCCCGGCGATGAGCTCGTCATGATCTCGCTGGGCAATGTCGCGCACGCGGTGTTGACCTTTCCACTGGGCATCATCGCGGCCGTGACCGGCTCGGTCGGCATTTATACCGGCTTTGCGACACCTGCCGAAGTCCTGTTCGCGATGACGCCGGTCCATGCAGTGCTGGGATATCTCCAATGGTGGCGGCTGTTTCCGTGGCTCTATCGAAACCGTCTATAGAAGCCATCAAGCCTCGCGAAAGACCTCTCCGCTAAGTCTGGGCGGGTCATGACCGTGCCCACCCTTTCCATCTGCGTGCCCTCGCGCAACCGTCAGCGCTATTTCAAGGAGACGGTTCGTTTTCTCCTCGAAAACCCGCGCCCGGACGTGGAATTCGTGCTGGCCGATAATTCCGACGACCCTGAGATCATGGACGGGTTCATATCCGGTGTTTCCGACACCAGGGTGAAATACCTGCCCGCCGGTCCACGCGTTTATTCGATGCAGGAGAACTGGGAGCGGACGGTGGCGGCATCGACCGGCGCCTGGGTCAGCGTGATCGGCGATGATGATTTGATCGATCCCGACCTGGTCGATGCGCTCGATATCGCCCGGGCCCTGAAACCCGGGCTGGAGGCCTTCGCATGGTCGAACCTGAAATACGACTGGGTCACGCCGGAAAAGCGGCCGGGCAATGTGCAGGTGCCGCTGGAAGCGACCTTCCATGACATGCCGCAGCAGTTGATCTTCCGCCGCGCCTATCGCTGGGACGATGCCGGCGTGACGCTGACCTGCGGTTTCTCGGTCTACCACTCCGCGATCTCGCGTGATCTGCTCGAACGGGTGAAGGCGCGCTTCGGCGGCCGTTATTTCGAGCATCCGACGATCGATTACGACAATGCCCTGAAGAATGCGGCGCTCGGAAAAAGCTTCGTCTATTGTCGCCGGCCGTTCTCGATCTTCGGCACCTGTCCGGAAAGCAATACGGCGGCGGCGTGGAACCCGAAACTGTTCAGCGAGGCGATCGAACGCTTCAAGTCGGAGATCGGCCGCGACCACGATCGCGATCCCTGGATGAAGGATTTCCCCTTCCATAATATGCTCGGCATGCCGGCCAGCGTCGCCCAGGTGCAGCAGTTCATGCGCGTGAAACACGGCATCGGCCTGCCGGGCTGGGAGCCGAACTTTGCCCGCGCATGCGCCGCCTATTGCAACAAGTTCGACGAGCGGGCCGATTTCGACCTGATCGCAGAGGGCTTCCGCGATGCATTTTCCGGTTGGAAGGGGGCCAAATTCCTCCAATATTTTCAGCCGGAATTCGCGGTGCGACGCGAGGGCGGAGTCTATACCGGGCTGCTCGGCAGCGATCTCTATGTCGAAGACAATGTCGGCGGCGCGGGCTCGCCGACCGGATTTTACCGGGCGATCAATGGCTTGCTCGAACGGCCTGCCAATTTGATTCCGGAACTGCGCACGGCGACCAAGGATTCCACGGTGATCTCCCGGCTTGCGGCCTAATCGCCCGCGATGCCGAGCAATTCGGCATCGAGCGCCCTGAGATATTTCTCGATGAAAGCAACGCCTGAACCGAGATCGTGATCGCCATAGCGCGATGCGACCCGGACATCGACCAGCGTGGTTTCCGTTTCTTCGTGCAGCCTGATCAGCACATCCTGGCGGAAGCCGAAGACGAGGGTACGTTTTTCGCCCTGGATCGAGGGTTCGCCCCGCGGCAGGGCGTTTTCATCCACGCCGAAGTTTTCGGGGCGCGGCAGGGGAACCGGTACATCGAGTGCATCGGGCACCACGTCATCGGTCTTTGCCTGTTGGTCGGCGGGCAGTTCCTGCAGCGCCAATTCAGGCGCGCCGCGCTCGAACTTGATCGCAAGGCCCTGATCCATCGCCACCTTGCGCGCTGCCGTGTAGACGCGGTCGAGCGCGCCTTCGTAACGGCGGCCGGTCAGGTCGCGCCATTTGGCGAGTTGCGCCTGGCGATCGGCGGCGCTGACCGGCTTGCGCGGGCCGAGCCAGGATGTGTCCTCGGGCGGTGCTTCGATCCATTGCGGCGGGTTGGCGAGATCGGTCGAGGCATCGTAGATATGCGGCAGGTTGAGGTAATTGAACCCCGCGATGCAGAAGCACGAAAGCGGCAGGATGGAAAAGAAGAGTGCGGTGGTGGCCGCCTTGCCGCCGCGCGCGCCCTTGAACCAGAGTGCAGCGATGCCGATCAGCGCCATATAGACCGCCAGCGCCGCGATGACACCCGCGGCCACCGCCACGGCCAGGAAGGACGGCGTGTCGAACGGGCCGAAGCGGTGCAGGCCCCAGGCGGCGACGAACATGAGGAAGGCGAAGACGGCGAGCCTGCGGGAGAGGAAAGCTGCCCGCGACACGGGGCGCTCAAAGCGGACGGTCATGCATGCCTCTTTGGCCCGGATTCTCGATCATGCCGAGATACGCTGCTTCCAGATTGCGGGCAATGGCGGCTGTGGAAAAGAGCGCGCAGGACGGGATGTTTTCCGTGAGCCGCTGCTTCAGCGCCGCAGAACCGCCCTCGGTCGAGGCGATGGCGACGGCCCGGTCGATGTAATCCGCAACGCTTTCTGTCACCAGATCGGGCATACCCGCCGCGGTGACGATACTGGCGCCGACGCGTCTGGCGAACGTATCGCCGCGCAAAGTGAGCACCGGCAGCCCGGCCCACAGCGCGTCGCTGGCCGTGGTATGGGCACCATAGGCGAATGTGTCGAGAAACAGGTCGGCCAGCCGGTGGCGGGCGAGATGTTTCGCCTTCGGCAGCCGGTCGGCAAAGATCAGCCGCGAGGGATCGAGCCCGCGTTTTTTGGCTTCCGCCGCGATGTTCTCGGCGGCTGCGGCATCGGTGCGGAACAGCCAGAGCACCGATTGCGGCACCCGGTTCAGGATCGCGACCCAGCCATCCAGCACAGCGGCATCGATCTTGTAGTTCATCGAGAAGGAGCAGAAAACGAAGGCATCATCGGGCAGGCCGAATTCCGCCCGCGTCACGGGTGCAGGATCGATCGGCGCTTGGTCGTCGTTGGCCTGGTAGCAATCCGGCAGGCGGATGACTTTCTCGCTGAAATCGACCTCTGAACCGAGGGGCGCGACAACAGGGTCGGCGATGACGAAATCCATGAAGGGCGAGCCCATCGTGCCAGGATAGCCGAGATAATTGACCTGCACCGGGGCGACGCGGAGGGCCAGCACCTCGGGCCGCGCATGCGCCGTATAACCGGCGAGATCGACGACGATATCGAGCTCCGCCTCGCGCATCAGCCGTGCGGACGCCGCGATGTCGAGCTCCCTCATGTCCTCGAAGCGATCGGAGGCCGCGACGATGCGCTTGCGATAGGCGCTCTCGTCATCCGGACCGAGCGACCAGCTGGAAATCTCGAAGCGCGTGCGATCGTGGTTTTCGATGACACCGGCCATCAGTTGCGCGATCGGATGCTCGCGGAAATCCGGGGAGAGATAGCCGATGCGGACTCGGCCGCCTGCCGGCTTCGAGACCGGCACATGGTCGCCGGCTTCGGCGGCCCAAGCCGCAGCCTTCTTCATGGTCTGCCGTCCATGCGCTTCGGCGGCGCGCAATTGCGTCGCGCCATCGACCATCAGGCTCAGCAGGCCGAAGGGCGGCGGGCCATCGTCCATGTTGTCGACGAACGCCGGGGCCATGACCAGTTGCCGCAAGGTCTCTACCTGAACGTCGATGCCATCCCAATCGCAGAGCTTGCGGCAGATCGAGATGAGCGCCGAGAGCGTCCTGGCGCTGGTGGGGCGCAATGCATGGCAACGGGAAATGGCATCACGCGCGCCGGTGAGATCACCGGTCTTCTCCCTCGCATTGCCGAGATTGAACCAGGCGTCCGCGAGATTCGGTCGCGTTTTCGTCGCCTGCTCGTAGAGCGCCAGCGCTTCTTTATGCTGCCCGCGCTCCTCGACCAACGTGCCAAGATTGTTGGCGGCATCACCATTGGCGGGGTCCAGGGCCAGCGCCTTGCGGAATGCCGCCTCGGCCTCATCCCGCTGCCTCAGATCCATCAGTATCCGACCAATGCTGGCTCGAAAACCGCTGTGCCCCGGAAAGCGCTCGGCCGCCTCGCGCGACGCCGCCAGCGCCGCCTGGACATCACCGGACTTGTGCAACGCCGATGCCAGCCCCTGCCATGCCTGCGCGAGTTGCGGCGCGAGCACTGTCACTTCACGGTATTCGCGCGCGGCGGCGGCATGATCACCGGCTTCGTTGAACGCATGCGCCAGATTGTTGCGCGCCTCGCCGAATGCCGGGGCAAGCTTCACAGCCCTCTGAAGCGCGGCGATTCCCTCGGCGACCTTGCCCGACTGGCAGAGCGCAACACCGAGATGATTGAGGATCGCAACATTGGCAGGCGCCAGCATGACTGCCTTTTTGAGCGCCTCGATGCCAGCGGCAAGGTTTCCGGCCTGCAAATGGCAGACCCCAAGCATATGCGCCGCCTCAGGATTGGCCCGCGCCAGTGCCACAGCCTTCTCGACGATCGGCAACGCCTCGGCCGCTTTGCCTGCGGAGAGCAACCGGCCTGCCTGATCGAGCAACGACCGCAAGGGCGGCGGCACAACAGCGCCCTGCCTGAGCGGCGGCACTCCTCGGTTTTTTGCCATCAAACGAGTTCCAAGCGGAGATCCCGCCCCAGTACCCGAGCGGCGCGCATCAATGTTTCCAGCGTCGCGCTATTGTTCTCCGGATCCAGGAGGCGATCGACCTGCGAGCGGCTGGTCCGCATCATCTCCGCCATCCGGCTCTTGCTGATGCCCTTTGCTTTCATCTCCTGGGAAATCTGAAAGGCGATGACCTCCTTGATGCCGAAGGATGTCGCGTCCTCCAGCAAGCCTTTCTCGTCGAGCCAGCTTTCGAAGGAGGAGCCGATATGAGCGTTGTCGTCATTTGTCATTCTTCAATGCCTTCAGTCGTTCCAATGCGAGTTGCAGTTCCGCCTTCGGTGTCGCCTGCGTCTTCTTGATAAAGGCAGAAAGTGCAATCAGCTTTCCCTGCCGGAACGTGATGACCACCCGCGCCTCACGGCGCGAAGGCAATGATGATCGAACCTCCCATAAGCCACTTCCAAGCGATCGGCAGATTGGCATTCCGATCGGCCAGCCATATTGCAGCTTTGCCAGATCCCGCCCGACCACCCTTTGGTCGTCGCGCGGGAGTTCGTTCAGCCAGTCCCTGACCGGCTCGTTGCCGGATGAAGATCGCCAGAAAAGCAGCGGAATGCGTTCGAGTTCATTGCCCATTTGTACCATTTTTGGTTCGGAACGCAATGGCGTTATGGCACAACCAACCATGCGATGAATCGCCCTGTCAACGCGCCAAATCGGGGGCGCCGCAATTTCGCCAATCTTTCCAATGACTCTTCCCCCGCGCGGGGGCGTTGAGCAGGAGTTTTTGTTATGCAGACAACACCCGAGAACCAGGCAATTGTCCCTTCAACAGCCAAGGGCACGCTTTCGGCTGGCAAATCGACACCGGTCGAATTCATCGAACTGGGCCTCGGCCTCGAAATGCTGCTCGAAACCCATCCTGTCTTTGCCGATGCCATCAAGGCCGCGCTGATGCCGCTCGACGGTGAATTCCTGTTTGAACTGCCGCATGGCGACAAGCCGGACGGCAAGGGTCGCGTCGCAGCGATCCGGCTCGCCTATGCGGGCGCCGAAGAGCAAAGTCTCGCCTTCGTGGTCCTCGCCGATGACGGCGTCGAAACATCGGTGCAACTCGCCGACGGCCAGCCCGAGCATCTCACCAGCTTTGCCGAAGCCTTCGTCGATGTGCTTCAGCAGTTGGAGAAGATCGGCGCGCATTGACGCGCCGAACCTCAGTTTCAGAACCTTACCAACCCAGCTTGCCGTTGTGATTGAGGAAGGCGGCGGTGACGCCGTTCATCTTGTTGTTGGCGAGCGCAATGGGAATTTCCGCCGCCTGTGCCACGCTGCGATAGCCTTGTCCGCCATTCATATCAGTGGCCGTAAAGCCTGGATCGACGGCGTTGACCTTGATGCCATGCGGCTCGAGCGCCTTGGCAAACGAGATCGTGGCGGCATTGAGCGCCGTCTTCGAACTGTTGTAACCCAGCGCATTGACGCCATGGAACTCGCTGCCGCTATCGAGCAAGGATGAGATCGAGCCGAGTTCGCTGCTGATCATCACGACCTGTGCACCCGATGCCGCCTTGAGCAGGGGGACGAAGGCCTGTGTTACGCGGATCGGCCCGAAGACATTCACCTCGTAGACCTGTTTCACATTGGCGATCGGCTCTTCATCGGGGGCGTAATCGAAGCCCTCGGCGATGCCGGCATTGTTGACCAGCACGTCGAGCTTGCCGGTCTGGGTGGCTAGCGATTTCGCGGCCTCCGCAACGCTCGCATCGTCGGTCACGTCGAGCGGCAACACATGCACCTTGTGGCCCTTGGCCCGAAGCTTTGCCGCGGCCTCCTCGCCACGCTTCTCGTCGCGGCTGCCAAGCCAGACTTCGTGACCTGATTCAGCCAGCTGTCGCGCGATTTCGTGGCCGATGCCCCTGTTGGCGCCGGTAACCAAAGCTGTTTTCGTCGTCGTCATTGTCCATACTCCTGTTGAAGACGAAGCGGAAAATGGTGTGTGACGGCGGCGGGGCGTGAGCCGGATCGTGGCGGATTCCTGCCCAATCCTGTCAAATCTTCGCCCAAGAATCGGGTGGCGCTTGACTGCTAAAACTGCGATTGCCATGTGATGGTGATGCAAGACACGATCACGGAAATGCGCCAGCTGGCGCTCGCCCATTCGAAAAGCCGCGAAACGGAAACAACGATTCCGCGCGTCGCCATTTCCCGCTGCGACCACTGCGAGGCCACGACCGGTCCGATGCCCGCCTTCTGCGAGCCGATGATCTGCCTGATCCTGCAAGGCGCCAAATGCATCCTGATCGGCGACCGGGCGCTGCATTACGAGCAACCGAGTTACTTTATCTCCACGATCGACGTACCGGCGACAGGCGAAATCTATCGTGCCGGGCCTGACCGGCCCTATCTTTCGATCACGCTGAAGTTCGACGCAACTGTTATCTCCGACGTCCTGCTCAGCATGAAAGACAATGTACCTCCAGCATCAACCGATCCCGGCTCCGGCTTCGGCCTTGCGCCCGTGACGCCTGATTTGCTCGATTCATGGCTGAGGCTGCTGCGCCTGCTCGACTCGCCGAAAGACATTGCCGTGCTCGGGCCGCTGATCGAGCGCGAGATCATCTATCGCCTCCTCGGTGGGCCCTGCGGCGGCATGCTGCGCCAGCTCGCCACCGGCGACAGCCGACTCGGCCAGGTGCGCTGCGCGATCGGCTGGATTCGCGACAATCTGGCCCAACCCTTCCAGGTCGAGGATCTCGCCGCCCGCGCCGGCATGAGCGCCTCAGCCTTCCATCGCCATTTCAAGGCGGTGACGGCGTTGAGCCCGGTCCAGTACCAGAAGCGGCTGCGTTTGCACGTGGCGCGGCGCCGGCTGATTGCCGAAGCGGGCGATGTGGCGCGGGTTGCCTTTTCCGTCGGCTATGAAAGCGCCACGCAGTTCGGCCGCGAATACGCAAGGGAGTTCGGCATCTCGCCTGCGCGTGATGCGGCAAGGCTGCGGAGACTGGATGCGGGGGATGGCGCGGAAATGGCGCAGGTCGCCTGAACGGCGACAGTGCCAATTCCTCGCCCGCCGGGCTTGCATTGCCTGATGTGACCGCTATGGAAGGCACTGCATTTTCCTCCCAGGTCCCTCCGATCAAGCAATGTCCCCACTCTCAGAAGTCTCTTCTCAAGGCCGTTCCACGTTCCTCATCAGCATGCTCGCCTTGCTCGGCGCGGCACTCGCCATGAGCATATCGCCGAGCCTGGTGCGCTTTGCCGATGTCGGACCGCTTTCAAGCGCCTTCTGGCGCGTGTTTCTGGCCGTGCCCGTTCTCTGGATCTGGATGCGGGCGGAGGAGAGCCAGCCGGGGCAATGCAAGGGCAAGAGCTGGTCTCTGCCAATCCTGCTGACGGGGTTGTTCTTTGCCGGAGACCTGCTTCTCTGGCACCTCGCCATCATGAAGACCAGCATTGCCAACGCCACCTTCTTCGCCACAATGGCGCCGATCTGGGTGGTCATTTTCGGCTGGCTGGTCCTGAAGCAAAGGGTCTCGCACTCGACACTCGTGGGGCTCGGCCTTTGCCTGGTCGGCGGCACCACGCTGATCTCCCAGAGCCTCGGCCTCGACGCTGCCCGCGCGGTCGGCGATGCGCTGGCGATCGGCACCGGCGTGTTCTTCGGCCTCTATTTCCTCGCCGTCGGCGCTGCGCGCAAGGATACGGGTGCGGCCCGCGTGACCTTCGAGATGAGCCTGATCACCATCGCGATCCTGCTTGTCGCGGCGCTGGTGGTCGAAGGCAATATCATGCCGCATTCGGCCAAGGGCTGGGGCGTGCTGCTGGCACTCGCGCTGGTCAGCCATGCCGGAGGACAGGGCCTGCTCTCCGTCGCACTCGGCCGGCTGCCGACGGTGTTTTCGTCGCTGGTGATTTTCCTCGAAGCCGTCGCGGCGGCGGGTTTTGCCTGGGTGCTGCAGAACGAGCCTGTGTCGGTGCTGCAGGCTATCGGGGGTGCGATTATCCTTGGCGGGATATGGATAGCGCGGCCGAGAACCGAGGAAACGCAAGCGCTCTGACAGCCATTCCGGTTGACTTTGTGCGTAAATTACCTACATAGTCTCTGCATGCAAACCGTGTGCGAGCTCCATAGTTTCCGGAAGGCAGCGCTCGCATCGGGCATGTCAGATCATGATGTTGCCGACCTCGTGAGCTATCTTTCTCAGAATCCCGAGGCCGGCGAGGAAATGCAGGGCACGGGTGGCTGCAGAAAATTACGCTTTGCCATTCGCGGCAATAACAAGGGCAAAAGCGGTGGCGTCCGTGTGATTACTTTCTTCAGCGGAGTCGACCTTCCCGTGTTTCTGCTGACGGTGTTCGGCAAAAGTCAGAAGGTCAATCTCGACAAGGCCGAGAGAAATGGACTGAAGATAATCACGGAGCAGATCGTGCAAACATATTCGCGACGCGTCGAACGATTGAAGCCCGGAGCAAAAACATGACCAAAACCGTTTTTGATCAGATCAGTGAAGGGCTGAACGAGGCGCTATCCGTCGCCCGCGACGAGGCGGCGCCATACAAGCTGCATGTTCCCGCAGAGCTGGATGTAAAGGCGATCAGAACCAAGACCGGCATGACGCAGAAGGATTTTGCCTCCGCCTTCGGGTTCGGGCTCGATCAGGTCAAGCAATGGGAGCAAGGCAGGGTGCGGCCGGTTCAGGCACTGCGCGCGTATCTGCTGTTGATCGATGACGATCCGGATGGTTTGCTGAATACGCTCAGGCGCGTGCACGCCTGATTTCTCAAGACGCCAGTTTCTCCTCGACGGCGGACTGAACCCAACTGTTGAGTGAAACACCCTCTTCCGCAGCATTCATAGCTGCACGCTTGTGCAGTTCCGGGCCAACCCTAACATTGAATGTGCCCTTGAAGGGCTTCGTCGGCTCTCGTCCGAGTTCAGTACAATCGTCAAGACAGGCATCGACCAGTTCCTGCATGGCTTTTTGAGCATTCGACGCCGAGTCGCATTCGGCGATCAGCAAATCGTCAATATGCAGGACTTTCACATAGAGCGTGCCGTCGTTATATTCGACGGAGGCCTGATAACCCTTGTAGGGAATCGTCTTCATATAAGTCCTCGCTCGACCAGCAGCGTCCTGATCTGCCTGACCATATATTCCTTGATCTCGTTGCCGGGATGCGGCTCGTGCAGTCTGATCACATGGCCTGTTGCCTCGTGCACGAACCGGCGCCGGCTTCCGCCAGCCGTCGATGTTTCGTCGTAACCGAGGCCTGCCAGCAATCGCACCAGATCCTTGTACGGAAATGGGCCACGGCATTGCTTGAGCGATTCAAATAGATTTGCAACTATTTTTCAGTTGCAAACTATCTGTCTCTTCCCACCCTAATCGTCGCCTGTGCCGCCGCGAGCTTGGCAATCGGCACGCGAAACGGTGAGCACGACACATAATCCAGCCCCGATTCCTCGCAAAATGCGATCGAACTCGGGTCGCCGCCATGCTCGCCGCAGATGCCGAGCTTGAGGCCCGGCCTGGTGCGGCGGCCGCGTTCGGCGGCGATCTTGATCAGTTCGCCGACGCCGTCGAAATCGAGGTTGACGAAGGGGTCGCGCTCGATGATGCCCTTCTGGATATAGGTCGGCAGGAAGGCCGAGGCGTCGTCGCGCGACATGCCGAACGTGGTCTGGGTCAGGTCGTTGGTGCCGTAGGAGAAGAACTCGGCGACCTCGGCGATAACGTGGGCGCGGAGGGCCGCGCGCGGCAACTCGATCATCGTGCCGACGAGGTATTCGATCACCATGCCGGTTTCGGCCATCACCGCCGTGGCGACCTCGTCGATGCGGGCCTTGACGTAATCGAGCTCCGTCTTGAGGCCGACGACCGGCACCATGATTTCGGGCACCACAGCCGCACCCGTCTTGAGCGCGGCCTCGACGGCGGCCTCGAAGATGGCGCGGGCCTGCATTTCAACGATTTCGGGATGCGAGATATGCAGCCGGCAGCCGCGATGGCCGAGCATCGGGTTGAACTCATGCAGCGCATCGATACGTTCGCGGAAAGTGGTCGGGTCCATGCCGATGCGCCTGGCGACCTCGTCGATCTCGTCGTCGGCCTTTGGCAGGAATTCATGCAGCGGCGGGTCGAGCAGCCGGATGGTCACCGGCGTGCCGTGCATGATCTCGAACAGTTCGACAAAGTCGGCGCGCTGCATCGGCAGAAGCTTGGCGAGTGCCGTGCGCCGATCCTCTACATTGTCCGCAACGATCATTTCGCGCATCACGTCGATGCGGTCGCCCTCGAAAAACATGTGCTCGGTGCGGCAAAGGCCGATGCCTTCGGCGCCGAAGGAGCGGGCGGCGCGGGCGTCGGATGGCGTCTCGGCATTGGTGCGCACCCGCATGCGGCGAATCTTGTCGGCCCAGCCCATGATCCGCTCGAAATCGCGCGAAAGCTCGGGCTGCAGCATGGGCTGCGCGCCCTTCAGCACATGACCCGACGAGCCGTCGATCGAGATGATGTCGCCTTCGCTGAGCTTCATGCCCTTGGTGACGAGTTCGCGGTTGCGCATGTCGACACGCAGCGCGCCGGCGCCGCAGACGCAGGGCAGGCCCATGCCGCGGGCGACCACGGCCGCATGGCTGGTCATGCCGCCGCGGGTGGTGAGAATGCCCTGGGCGGCGTGCATGCCGTGGATATCCTCGGGGCTGGTCTCGGTGCGGACGAGAATGACCTTGCGGCCCTCTTTCTTGGCTGCGATCGCGCCTTCCGAGGTGAAGACGATCTCGCCGGTCGCCGCCCCCGGTGAGGCCGGCAGGCCTTGGCCGATGATATCGCGGCGGGCGTTCGGATCGATCGTCGGGTGCAGGAGTTGGTCGAGGCTCGCCGGATCGATGCGATCGACGGCCTCGGGCTCGCTGATCAGCTTTTCCTCGACCATATCGACGGCGATCCGGAGTGCGGCCCGCGCAGTGCGCTTGCCCGTCCGAACCTGCAGCATCCAGAGCTTGCCGCGCTCGATGGTGAATTCGAGATCGAGCATGTCCTTGTAATGCGCTTCGAGCCGGTTGCAGACGGCCATGAACTCGGCGAAGGCCTCGGGCATCAGCTTTTCGAGCGACGGCTTGTCGGAGCCGGTCTCTATGCGGGCGGCTTCGGTGATGCTCTGCGGCGTGCGGATGCCGGCCACGACATCCTCGCCCTGGGCATTGACCAGGAATTCGCCATAGAGTTCGCGGACGCCCGTTGACGGATTGCGGGTGAAGGCGACGCCGGTGGCCGACGAATTGCCGAGATTGCCGAACACCATGGCCTGGATGCTGACCGCCGTGCCCCAATCCGACGGAATGTTGTGCATGGCGCGGAAGGCGACGGCGCGCGGATTGCTCCAGCTCGAAAAAATCGCGCCGATCGCGCCCCAGAGCTGGGTCATCGGATCCTCGGGAAAGCTTGTGCCCGCCTCTTCCGCCAGCATGTCCTTGTAACGGCCGACCAGCCCCTGCCATTCCTCGGCGGTCACATCAGGATCGAGTTCGCGGCCGAGCCGGGCCTTCTCGTCCTCAAGGATTTCCTCGAACACATCCTGGCCGAGGCCCATCACCACGCCACCATACATTTCGATGAAGCGGCGGTAGGAATCCCAGGCAAAGCGCGCATCGCCGGTATCCTCGGCGAGCGCCGCGACAGTCTCGTCGTTGAGGCCGAGATTGAGCACCGTGTCCATCATCCCGGGCATCGAGACGCGGCTGCCGGAGCGCACCGAGAGCAGGAGCGGCGCGGATTTGCCACCGAACTTGCGGCCGGTCAAATCCTCGAGCTTGCCGAGAGCCTCGACCACGGCGCCCTTGAGGCCATCGGGGAACGACTTGTTGTGCTGGAAGTAATGCGTACAAGCCTCGGTGACGATGGTCAGGCCGGGCGGCACGGGCAGGCCGAGACTGCTCATCTCGGCAAGGTTCGCGCCCTTGCCGCCGAGCTTCTCATAGAGGTCGGCGCGCCCTTCGGCCTTGCCACCCCCGAATGCATAGACCCATCTGGTCATTCCGGCCTCTCTCCCCGCACGGAATTATGACAACTTGGAGAAAGGCTTATCGTATTGCGGTGGCTTTGAAAACAGACGCCGAGGGATAAATTGCTGCGATGCAGCGAAATGCATGATTTGGTTAAGCTGCGCGGTCCGTGACCTCGACCCGGACGATCAAGCCGGCGAGGTCGAAGGTCACGATCTCCTCGCCGGAGCGGATCAGCTTCTCGCCCGTCAGGCGATGGGTGGCGACGAGCTTCCAGACCGAACGGATGGCCCGCTCGCCCACGGGTTCGATGAGAGTGTCCTCGGAAACCTGATCCGGATAGAGGTCGAAATAGCTGCGGAACCCGGCCATGATGGGTCCGCAACCTTCCACGACACCGCCGAGACCGCCTGAGTCATAGACGGCGTTGTCGGCAAACATTGCCTCGATCGTGGCGAAATCGAGCGCGTTGATGGCGTCGTGATAGGCGATCAGCCGCGCCATGGGATCGAAATCGGGCATCAGAGCAATCCGAAACGCTTCAAATCCGCGTCGAGCTTCTCCGGCCCGACATATTGCACGGCATTCCAGCCATAGGCATTGGCCGCATCGACATTGGCGGGGGCATCGTCAATGAAGAAGGTTTTCGCCGGGTCCAGATTGAAGGTCTTCGTATGCGTATCATAGATCGCGGTATCGGGCTTGATCAGCCCGACACGGGCCGACACGGTGACGCCACGCGGTTTCTTCAGGAACGGGAATATCTCCGAGGCCTGGTCGAACGTGTCGTCGGCGAAGTTGGTGAGTAGCGTCACGTCACGGCCCTCCGCGATCAGCCGCTCGAGATGATCGACGCTGTGCTGGTAGGGATGCGGCACCATTTCGTGCCAATATTTGCGGAATCCACGAATGTTGAGTTCCTGGTCCGGAAACTTGGCGATCAGCAGCGCCTCGGCTTCTTCCCAGGTGCGGCCGCGGTCCTGCTCGACATTCCAGTCATGGGTGCAGACATTTTCGAAGAACCATTTGCGCTCGGTCGCATCCGGAATGAGCCGCGAGAACGGGATATCGGGATCGTAGTGGATGAGGACCTTGCCGATGTCAAAAACAATGTGCCGAATCTCTGCCGTCATGAATTCTTTCGCTTCTATTTCTTGAACGCGTCGGGAATAGCGGCGCTGATTGCTTTTTTCATGACAGTTGGCAAGGCCTCGCCGTCAAGATTTGTGACGGGCTCCCACCAGCCGTCATCTTTGTCGCGACTACCATCGACGTCCGCCCGATAGACGGACAGCCGCAGTTCAAAATGCGTGAAGACATGGATAATGGTGCCGCAAGACTTCCATTCGGCCGCAAAGGGGGCATAGCTCACATCGGCACCGCCATCACGGTTGGAGTTCCATTGCGTCGTCGGCACCTCGGTCATGCCGCCGAGCAGGCCTGACTCGATACGTTTGCGCAGTAGCACCCTGCCCTCGCCGTCGACCGCGACAAAAGCCGCGCCCTGCCGCACCGGCCGCGCTTTCTTCTCTGCTTTCACCGGATAGAATTCCGGATCGCTCTCGTGAAATGCGCGACAATGGTCGCGCCAGGGACAGAGCGCACAGGCGGGACGTCGCGGCGTGCAGATCGTGGCGCCGAGGTCCATCATCGCCTGGGCGAAATCGCCGGGCCGCTTGGCCGGTGTCAGCGTCGCGAGATGCGCCCTCATGACCGGCTTTGCGGTGGGAAGCGCATCCTCGACCATAAAGATGCGGGAAATGACGCGCTCGACATTGCCATCCATCACGGGCGCGGCTTCATCGAAGGCGATCGCCGCGACGGCGGCCGACGTGTAGTCGCCGATGCCGGGCAGCGTCTTGAGCGCCTCGACCGTTTCGGGGAACCTGCCGCCGTGTTCGGCAACGACGGCTTCGGCGCATTTCTTCAGGTTGCGGGCGCGAGCATAATAGCCGAGTCCCGCCCAGGCCTTCATCACGTCCTCGGTGTCGGCGCTGGCGAGATCCCGTACCGTCGGCCAGAGGCGGACGAACTTTTCGAAATAGGCCTTCACCGCCTGCACGGTGGTCTGCTGCAGCATGATCTCGGACAGCCAGACATGATAAGGATCGGCGATCACGCCCGCCGCCCGCATATCCGGCGTCACCCGCCATGGCAGTTCGCGGCGATGGCGGTCATACCAGGCGAGAAGGTCGGCGGGTTTGGGCGAGCTAGGCAAGAGCACCGCCCTCTGTCACTTCGTGACATCTCCCCCTCAAGTGGGGAGATTGTTTGGAGCGCGACGAGGCGCTTCTGGCCGATCTCCCCCCTTGAGGGGGAGATGCCCGGCAGGACAGAGGGGGGTAACCGCATTGCAGGGGGTCGTGATAGTAGGTATGAATCATACCCACTAGCTAACAACCTTGCGGCCACAGCGAAACCCCATGTCCACATTCCAGCGCAAAGGCGCGATGCAGATCGCCGAGGCTGCCAACCGGCTGATGGATCCCGTCCTGCAGCGCAAGGCCGGCATCAATACGGCATTGCTCGGCAGTTGGGACGAGATCGCCGGCGCCGATTTCGCCGATTGCTCCCGGCCGGAGAAGATCACCTGGCCACGGCGCAATTCGGAGATGTCGGGTGACACCGGCGGCATGGAGCCCGGCGTACTGACTATTGCCTGCGAGGGCGCACGCGCGCTGTTTCTCGCCCATGCCCAGGGCGAACTGATCCAGCGGATCAACGGCTTCTTCGGTTTTCCGGCGATCCGACAGATCCGCATCGTCCAGAAACCCGTGACGCCGCATGCCCGCCTGCGTCCGCGGCTGAGGGCGCTCTCGCCGGGCGAGAAAAGCCATCTCGACGAACTGACATCCGGCATCGAGAGCGAACCGCTGAAAGCCGCCGTCGAACGGCTCGGCAGGGCGGTCTATGGCAGCAAGAAACGGTGAGAAGTCACTGTTTATCAAATGGACTTGATCGGCCATCCGGCAGTCACAATTCTTTGAACAGATCGCAATAGCAACAACTTGCGGGAGCCCGGCGCAAAGTATATCCCGGCTCTCAGCGCCATCCGCCTGTCCCCAAGGAGACGATATGCATCTCACCCGCAAAGAATTCCTCAAATTCCTGGCCGCCGGTACCGCAGCCGCAGCGTTCGCCTCCGTGCCGATGGCAACCGCGTTCGCGCAGGAAGCGCCGGCGCCCGAGGGTTCGGTCGATGTCGCCACGCTGATGGCGCCCGGTCCGCTGCCTGATGTCTCCATCGGCAAGGCGGATGCTCCTGTCACCATCGTCGAATATATGTCGATGACCTGCCCGCATTGCGCCGCCTTCCACAACGAGACGTTCGACGCGATCAAGGAAAAGTATGTCGATACCGGCAAGGTGCGTTTCGTGCTCCGCGAATTCCCGCTCGATGCCCGCGCCATGGCGGCGATCATGCTGGCCCGCTGCGCGCCGGAAGGACAGTATTTCCCCATGGTTTCCGCGTTGTTCAAGAGCCAGGGCACCTGGGCTGTCGCGCCTGACGGCCGCGCTGCGCTGATGCAAATGTCGAAACTTGCCGGTTTTACACAGGAGACCTTCGAGGCCTGCTTGACGAACCAGAAGCTTCTGGATGATGTGACCAAGGTGCGGGAACAGGGATCGAAGGAATTCGGGGTCGATTCCACGCCCACATTCTTCATCAACGGGCAGCGTTATGCCGGGGGAATGAGCGTTGCAGAAATGTCGGCCATCATCGACGCCGCAGCAAGGTAATCGACCTAGCATTGTGACAGAGGGCGGCAGCATTCGGCTGTCGCCTTTTTGCGTGTCAGTGCTTGTGTCTTCACCCCCCTCTGTCCTGCCGGACATCTCCCCCACAAGGGGGGAGAACGGATGGGGCGCGCTCATCTCCTCAAATCAGCGTCGTAAACTCAACTTTCGATGCGCGCTTGAGGCAAGGCGATCACCGCGAGTCACTCTCCCCCCTTGTGGGGGAGATGTCCGGCAGGACAGAGGGGGGTATCAAGCCCGCCAAATCATGAGCGCCCCCTCATGAAATTCAACAAGCTCCGTCTCACCGGCTTCAAGTCCTTCGTCGAACCATCCGAATTCCTGATCGAGCCCGGCCTCACCGGCGTCGTCGGCCCGAACGGCTGCGGAAAGTCGAACCTAGTCGAGGCGCTGCGCTGGGTGATGGGCGAGAATTCCTACAAGAACATGCGCGCCTCCGGCATGGATGACGTGATCTTCTCGGGCTCCGGCCAGCGCCCGGGGCGCAATTCCGCTGAAGTCGGCCTGTTCATCGACAATACCGACCGCACCGCGCCCGCAGCCTTCAACGATGCCGACGAATTGCAGGTTACACGCCGCATCGAGCGCGAGCAGGGTTCGGTCTATCGCATCAATGGCAAGGAAGCCCGCGCGAGAGACGTGCAATTGCTGTTCGCCGATGCCTCGACCGGGGCGCGTTCGCCCGCCATGGTCGGTCAGGGGCGGATCGGCGAGCTGATCCAGGCCAAGCCGCAGGCCCGGCGGCAATTGCTGGAAGAAGCGGCCGGCATTTCGGGACTGCATTCGCGCCGGCACGAAGCGGAACTCCGGCTCAAGGCCGCCGAAACCAATCTTGAACGGCTGGAAGACGTCACCACCACGCTGTCGACCCAGATCGAAAGCCTCAAGCGCCAGGCCCGGCAGGCCAACCGCTACAAGCAGCTCTCCGCCTCGATCCGCGCCGAGGAAGCCAAGCTTCTCCACATCCGCTGGGCGCAGGCGAAGACCGCCGAGGGCGAGGCCGAAAGTGCCTTGAATCAGGCCACCAATCTCGTCGCCGAAAAGGCGCAGGCGCAGATGGAGGCGGCCAAGGACCAGGCCGTCCACGGCCTCAAGCTGCCGGAACTCCGCGAAACGGAGGCGCAGGCCGCCGCCGGATTGCAGCGCCTGACCATAGCACGCGGCCAGCTCGAAGAAGACATGCGCCGGTTGGAAATGCGTCGGCAGGAACTGGAGCGCCGGATCACCCAGCTCGCCGCCGACATCGAGCGCGAACGGCAGATGATCTCGGGCAATGCCTCGATCGTCACCCGCCTCGACGAGGAGGAACAGGAACTCCGCGAGGCGCTGGAGAATGCTGTCGAACGTGCCGCCGAACTGGCCGAAGCGCTGGTGGGTGCGACGGCCGAGGTGACTGAAGCCGAAGGCGTCATGCAAACGCTCACCGCCGAGCGCGCCGAGGCCGCCGCGACCCGCCAGCAGCTCGAACGCTTCCTCGCCGACCTCGCCCAGCGACGCCTCAGGCTCGAACGGCAGATTTCCGATGCACGCGAGGAACTCACAGCCGTCGAGGCCAAGCTGTCCGCGCTCCCCGATCCCGCCGAAAAAGAGGCCGAACTCGAAGCGGCCGAGCTAGCACATGACGATGGCGAGAAGGCGCAGGCGCACGCCGAGCGCGCGCTGAACGAGGCCCGCGTCGTACAGCAGGAAGCCCGCAAGCCGGTGGAGGATGCGCGCGGCAGGCTGCGTTCAATCGAGACCGAGGCCGTGACGATCGAGCGGATGCTCGCCGCCGGCGGCACAGGCGCGCATACGCCGGTCTCCGAACAGATTTCGCCCGATCCGGGGCTGGAAGCCGCACTTGGCGCGGTGCTCGGCGACGATCTCGATTCCGCGCTCGATCCGGCCGCGTCGGCCTTCTGGTCGATGCCAGGCAATGGCGAGAGCGATCCTGCCCTCCCCGCCGGCGCCACGCCTCTCCTTAATCATATCAGGGCACCCGCCGAACTGCATCGCCGCCTGCGCCAGACCGGACTTGTCGAGGATAGCGATGGCGATACGCTCCGTTTCAAGCTCGCACCGGGCCAGCGGCTGGTGTCGCGGCAGGGCACCGTCTGGCGCTGGGACGGCCACGTCACCCGCGCCGGCGCGCCGAGTGCCGCAGCCCTTCGCCTGCAGCAGAAGAACCGGCTGAAGGCGCTGGAATCCGAGGCCGAGGAAGCCCGGATTCTTCTCGAAGATTGCGAGAACCGTCTCGACAGCGCCACCGATCAGGTGCGTATCGGCGAGGAACGGCTGAATTCCAACCGCGACATGGTGCGCCTGCTCGCCCGCAAGCTGACCGAAGCCCGTGAGGCCGCATTGCAGGCCGAGCGCGCCGCCTCCGATCTCATCCGCCGCAAGGACAGCGTCGGCCAGCAGATCGCAGGCTTCGATGCCCAGATGGAAGAACTGGGCATATCAGAGGAAGACGCGCGGGTCACGCTCGCCGAGGCGCCCGATCTCTCTGGCCTTGAATTGCGGCTGCGCGAACAGGGCATTCTTGTTGCCGAAAAGCGTGCGGCGCTGACCGAGGCGCGTGCGCTGAATGATGCCGAAGCGCGCGAAAACGATGCGCGCCGACGCCGAATCTCGGCGATCGCGGCCGAGCGGCAGGTATGGCGCGACCGCGAGGCGAGCGCCGCCCGCCAGATCGCCACGCTGACCGAGCGCGAGGAAGAGACCCGCATCGAACTCGAGGACCTGCTGGCCGCACCGGAGGAATTCGAGGAAAAGCGCTTCAACCTGATGAATGCCATCGCCAAGGCCGAGGCCGCGCGCAAGGAGGCCGCCGACAAGCTGGCCGCCCAGGAAAACCAGCAGCGCGAGGCCGACCGCATCGCCCGCGACGCGCTGGCACTGCTCGCCGAAGCCCGCGAACGGCGTGGCCGCGCCGAGGAACGGCTGGTCTCGGCGCGCGACTGGCGCATCGCCCAGGAGACACGCATCCGCGAGACGCTCGATACCGAGCCGCATCTCGTGCTGCGCCTGACCGGGCTCGCACCGGACGCACCCCTGCCAGATACGCGTGCCATCGAGATCGAGCTCGAACGGGTGAAGATGGAGCGCGAGCGGCTCGGCGCCGTCAATCTGCGCGCGGAGGAAGAACAGGCCGAACTCACCGGCCAGCTCGACAACCTGGTGCGCGAGCGCGACGACATCATCGACGCCATCCGCAAGCTGCGCACCGCGATCCAGAATCTGAACCGCGAGGGCCGCGAACGGCTGATGAATGCCTTCGACGTCGTCAACACCCAGTTCAAGCGGCTGTTCACCCACCTGTTCAACGGCGGCGAGGCGGAGCTGCAACTGATCGAAAGCGACGACCCGCTCGAAGCGGGCCTGGAAATCCTGGCCCGCCCGCCCGGCAAGAAGCCGCAGACCATGACGCTGCTCTCGGGCGGCGAGCAGGCACTGACCGCCATGGCGCTGATCTTTGCCGTGTTCCTGACCAATCCCGCGCCGATCTGCGTGCTCGACGAAGTCGACGCGCCGCTCGACGACCACAATGTCGAGCGCTACTGCAACCTGATGGACGAGATGGCGGCGACGACCGAGACCCGCTTCCTGATCATCACCCACAACCCCATTACCATGGCCCGCATGAACCGCCTCTACGGCGTGACCATGGCCGAGCAAGGCGTCTCGACGCTGGTGAGCGTGGACCTGCAGACGGCGGAGCAGTTGCGCGAGGCGAGCTGAAAAAATCGTGTTTTCCCTCTTGAACCTCTAGCCACTAGAGGTGCTAGACCTCTTTCATCGATGGATCGAAAGGCCGGGAAATGTCCGAGAATCACGCCACCAAACTCAAGTACCGCATCGGCGGCATGGATTGCGCGAGCTGCGTCTCCAAGATCGAGACCGCCGTCAACCGGCTGCCCGGCGTTGAGGAGGCAGGTGTCTCGCTGGCGAGCGGCACGCTCACGATTCTGCCGGGGCCGAATTTTGCGCGCGGCGCGGTGGAACAGCAGGTCAAGGCGCTCGGCTATTCGATCGCACCGACAGACGGCAAGGTTCCGTCGAGTGCAGCCGGACACGAACTCGAAGGCCATGACCACGGCAATGACGACGGGCACGAGCATTCGCATTTCGACCTTGGCGACGGGCCGTGGTGGAAGACCAGGAAAGCTGTGCTGACCGGTGTCACGGGTGCCGCGCTGGTCGTCACTTATCTGGCGCATCTCGCCCTGCCCTCGGTTCCCAACTGGATCTTCGTGCCAGCATTGGCCGTCGGGCTGGTGCCGATTTCACGGCGCGCGCTTGCCGCCGCGATGGCCGGTACGCCCTTTTCGATCGAAATGCTGATGTCCATTGCCGCCACAGGCGCGCTGTTCATCGGTGCCGCCGAGGAGGCGGTGATGGTCGTCTTCCTCTTCCTTGTCGGCGAGTTGCTGGAAGGGGTCGCGGCCGGCCGTGCGCGCGCCAGCATACGCGGCCTGACCGATCTCGTGCCGAAGAACGCGCTGGTCGAGGAGAATGGGACGACGCAGGAGGTGTCCGCCGAAGCGCTTACGCCGGGAGCAATTATCCTTGTCCGCCCCGGTGATCGCATCGCGGCCGATGGTGTTATCGTCGAGGGTTCGTCGGCGATCAATGAAGCGCCGGTGACTGGCGAGAGCGTGCCGAAATCCAAGGGGCCCGATGACACGGTCTTTGCCGGCACGATCAATTCGGACACGGTTCTCAAGGTGCGCGTCACCGCTGCGGCGGCCGACAACACCATCGCGCGGGTCGTGCGGCTGGTCGAGGAAGCGCAGGAGAGCAAGGCGCCGACCGAGCGCTTCATCGATCGCTTCTCGCGCTATTATACGCCCGGCGTGCTGGTCGCGGGCGCGCTGGTCGCTTTGGTTCCGCCTCTGTTCTTCGCCGGCTCGCGGGATGAATGGATCTACAAGGGCCTCGCCATCCTGCTGATCGGCTGCCCCTGTGCGCTGGTGATTTCGACGCCGGCGGCGATTGCGGCTGGCCTTTCGGCCGGCGCCCGGCGCGGCTTGCTGATCAAGGGCGGCGCGGTCATCGAGGCGTTCCGCCGGGTCACGCTGGTGGCGCTCGACAAGACCGGCACGCTGACGGAGGGCAAGCCTGTCGTCACCGACGTGATCGGCCTCGGCAGGCCCGAGGGTCAGGTTCTGTCGTTGGCCGCAGCACTCGAAAGCGGCTCCAGCCACCCGCTGGCCGTCGCGATCCTCGCCAAGGCGAAGGAAATGAAGGCGCCGGTGCCGCCTGCCCTGTCCGCCAAGGCGCTGCCCGGCAAGGGCGTGACGGGATCGGTCGGCGGTGAAGCGATAGCGCTGTTGTCGCCCAGGGCGGCGGATGAGGAATACACTTTCGATGAAGCGACCAAATCACGGATCGACGGCCTCAATGCCGAGGGCAAGACCGTGTCGGTGCTGATCGCCGCCGGCACGCCGGTCGGTCTGATCGCCATCCGGGACGAGCCGCGCGCCGATGCCGAAGCCGGTCTTGCGGCGCTCAAGGCAGCGGGTATTTCAACCGTCATGCTGACCGGCGACAACGAACGGACCGCACGGGCTATCGGCGCCAAGCTCGGCATCGAGGTTCGCGCCGGCCTGCTGCCCGAAGACAAGCAGGCGATCGTGCGCGAGAAGCAGGCGGCCGGCGAGATCGTCGCCAAGGTCGGTGACGGCATCAACGATGCGCCGGCGCTGGCCGCCGCCGATATCGGCATCGCCATGGGCGGCGGCACGGATGTGGCGCTCGAAACCGCCGATGCCGCCGTGCTTCACGGCCGGGTCATGGATATCGCCAACATGGTGGCGCTGTCCAAGGCGACGATGGGCAATATATGGCAGAACATATCAGTCGCGCTCGGCCTCAAGGCGGTGTTCCTGGTGACCACAATTATCGGCGTGACCGGTCTCTGGCCCGCCATCCTCGCCGATACCGGCGCCACCGTGCTGGTGACCATGAACGCCATGCGGTTGCTGGCCTGGAAGGGGCGATAGCGGGCGGCATGTGTGAAGGTGTTAGCCGTCTAGCTTTCAGCCACAAGCTGGCGCATTCTGATATCCTATCGGAATCAGGATGCTCCAGTTAACCACTGGCGAAGGCAGGCCGCATACGCATGCTATCAGGTACCTACGACACAACGCTCGTCACGCTATCCATACTGATTGCAATCGCGGCGTCCTATGCCGCGCTGGATCTGGCTGGCCGCATCAAGGCGGCCACCGGCCGCGTCGCATCGGCGAACTGGCTGGTCACTGCGGCACTCGCTATGGGCGGCGGCATCTGGTCGATGCATTTCGTTGCCATGCTGGCTTACAGCATGCCCGGCATGGACGTGTCCTACGATGTCAGCCTCACGGTCCTGTCGCTGGTTCTGGCGGTCGTGGTCACCGGCATCGGCTTCTTCGTGGTCAGCCGGTCGGACGGCGGGTTGCTGGCGCTCGTATCGAGTGGCGTGCTGATGGGCGTCGGCATCGCCGGGATGCATTACACCGGCATGGCTGGTATGCGGATGCCCGCCACGCTCACCTACGATCCGCTCTGGGTCGCGATCTCGGTTTTCATTGCTATCGCCGCGGCGATCGCGGCCCTGTGGCTCGCCTTCGAACGCACGGGCCATACCCAGAAGATACTGGCTGCGGTCTTCATGGGAGCTGCCGTGTCCGGCATGCACTATTCAGGTATGCGTGCGGCAATCTACACCGCCAATAACGCGACGGATCACACCCACGGGCCGACGAGTTTCGACCAGTTCAGCCTTGCACTGGGCGTGGCGGTCACGACCTTCTTCATCCTCGGCCTGGCCCTCATCGCGTCCATTTTCGACCGGCGTTTCGCCATACTCGCCGAAGGCGAATCCGAGGCGTTGCGGCAGAGCGAGGAGCGCTTCCGCAGCCTCTACCGCAAAACGCCGATGCCGCTGTTCTCGATGACCGAAACCGGCAAGATGACCGAGGTGTCGGATGATTGCCTCAATCTTCTCGGCGTCGAGCGGGCCGCGATGATCGGCCAGCCGCTCGACAAATTCATGCCCGAGGACGCGGCGGCGCATTGGCGCGAGGGCTTCCGGGCCATGCTGGTCAAGGATGGTTTCGTCGAGGGTGAATTCCAGGTTCTCGGCACCAACGGCCGGACGATCGACGTCTATGCTTCGGCGCGGCTTGAAGTCCCTGACGGAGGCGGGGTCGCGGTCCTGGGCGGGCTGGTCGACGTGACGAAAAGGAAGAATGCCGAAGCGGCATTGCGCCAGGCGCAGAAGATGGAAGCCGTGGGCCAGCTGACCGGCGGCATCGCGCACGACTTCAACAACCTGCTCGCCGTGATCACGGGTAATCTCGAGCTCTTGAAAAAGCGCGTCGGGGACGACCCGAAACTCCACCGTCTTGTCGAGACCGCCTTCGAGGCCGGCCGGCGCGGCGCGAGCCTCACCCAGAGAATGCTGTCATTCGCCCGCCAGCAGCATCTCAGCCCCGCAAGCGTCGATGTCGGGGGACTCGTAACCGACATGAACGACCTGCTGCAACGATCGCTCGGTCCGCTGTTCAGGATCGAGACCAGCTTTCCCGACCAGCCCGTATTGGCGCATGCCGATGCGCATCAGCTGGAAATGGCGCTTCTCAACCTGGTGGTCAATGCACGCGACGCGCTGGGCGAAAGCGGAACGATAGAGATCGACGCCTCGCTGCGCACGATCGCCAATGGCGACCGTCGCCCGCTCGAGCCCGGCGACTATGCCGTGCTGTCGGTGATCGATTTCGGCGCGGGCATGGACAAGGTGACGCTCGCCCGCGCGCACGAGCCCTTCTTCACCACCAAGGGCGTCGCCAAGGGCACCGGCCTCGGTCTTTCCATGGTGCATGGATTTGCCCAGCAATCCGGCGGATGGCTCGATATCCAGAGCAGCCCGGGAAGCGGCACGACGGTGGAGATATGGCTGCCGGCGGCTGAGGTATCCCGCCCCTTCTCCGCCCGAACCGCGCATGGCGAAGACCACCCGAACCAGAAGCTGCGCGTACTCTGCGTCGATGACGACGCGCTGGTGCTGATGAGCACGGTGGAACTGCTGGAGGAACTCGGGCACCGGCCGGTTTCGGCGCATAGCGCACAGGCCGCCCTGTCCATGCTTGAGAACGAACCCGAGCCCTTCGACCTGCTCCTCACCGATCAGGCCATGCCGGGAATGTCGGGCCTGCAACTGGCCGAGATCGTGCGGGCATCGCATCCCACGATCCCGATCGTCGTCGCCACCGGCTATTCCGAGCTTTCGGAACATTCGAAGCTGAAGCTGCCTATCCTTCGCAAGCCCTTTACGCAGACGGATCTGGAAGGCGCGATAAGCCAGGTGACGGCCGCCCGCGCCAGCCTTCCCGGTTAATCGTCCGGCAGGCCGAGCTTGGCAATGGCATCGCGCACATGCGCCGGAGACAAGATCGTGCTCAGCGCACAGGTGGACGCCTCCTCCCGGCCGACCCTGATCGAGTGGCCGCCACGGGCGTTGACCACGGCAAACATCGATTCATCCGTCAGGTCGTCGCCCATGGCCAGCGGCAGCCGGCCGAGAAACGGCGGCTCGCGCAGGAAGCGCTCGACGGCGTCGCCCTTGCTGGCGCGCGAGGGGCGGATTTCATAGACCATCTTGCCGAGCTGCAGCGCCCAGCCGGGGCCGGCCGCCTTGGCAAAGGCCGACATCTTTTCACCCAGGGCCTCCTCGAACTGCGGCGCCAGCCTGTAGTGCGCAGCCACCGCCCCGCCCTTGTCCTCGATCAGCACGCCGGGCATGCGCGATGTGTCGAGCACGAGAATTTCCTTCAGCCGTTCGAATTCCGGCGGTATCTCGGCAAAGATCCGGCTGCCGTCGGGGCCGCGCATTTCGGCACCGTGCAGGCCGGCGATGGGAAAGACGAATGGCTTGAACAGTGCATCGGCATAGATCAGCGCCCGGCCGGTGACCAGCGCCACCGCGCCGCCGAGCCGCTTGGCAAGGCGGTCGATATCGGCTGCCAAGCCCTCGGGAACCACGATGCTGTCGGGCGTTGGCGCCAGATCGAGCAGGCAGCCATCGACATCGAGGAACACGGCCCAGCCGTCGGGATCGTTGCGGATTTGGTCCAGCGCCTCGCTGGTCGAGAAGATTTCGTGACGCGGTGCGGGATGATGGACTGTCCGGGCCTGTTCCGCCATTGCATGCTCCTTGCTCTCATCGTGGCTATCGTCGTGCATGGGTTCCGAACGCCATGAGGGCCAAATCGTTCCTCACTGATTGCCGCGCGGGAACTCGCCCTCGGCTATCCGCGTTGGTGAAATGCTGATTGCAGCGGCCAAGGAGATGCGAATGGCGCGGGGCAAGCTCAAGAAAAAGACAATCGAAGGCGCACCGCTGATCCACGGCGCCGAAGACCTGCCATCCGTCATCGTCGACGACTATAACAATGAACTGAAGGACAAGGACGGTTTCATCGGCGACAGAGCCAGCAAATCGGCATTTCAGGAAAAGCTCGACGAAGCGCGCAAGGCGATCCGCAAGGGCGGCGACGACCCCCTGGGTGAGACGCCAACCCGCGAACTCTCCAGGAAGGACATCGACGCCCTGATGAAGGGCGACGACAAGGAAGCGGCGGCGCTGATCATGGGCGCGATCGATGATTTCGCCGGCGAAATCGTGGGCGTACTGACGAAATATCTCAAGCAGGATGCGTGGAAAAATACCGGCCGCATCGCGATCGGCGGCGGCTTCAAGCACAGCGTCGTCGGCGAAATGGCGATCGCCCGCGCCGGCGTGCTCGTCAAATCCGAGGGCCACGCGATCGATCTCGTACCGATCGAGCATCACCCCGATGATGCCGGGCTGATCGGTGCCGCGCACCTGATGCCGGCCTGGATGCTGAAGGGCAACCAGGCGATCCTCGCCGTCGATATCGGCGGCACCAATATGCGCGCCGGCGTGATCGAACTCAGGCTGGACGACCATCCCGACCTCTCCCGCGCCAAGGTGTGGAAATCCACGCTCTGGCGGCATGCCGACGATGCGCCCGCGCGCAGAGCCGCGATCGAACGGCTGGTGAAGATGCTCGATACGCTCATCGCCAAGGCCGAGAAATCCAAGCTGGCACTGGCGCCGGTGATCGGCATCGCCTGCCCCGGCATCATCAATGCCGACGGCGCGATCGATCGCGGCGGCCAGAACCTGCCCGGCGGCAACTGGGAGAGCGAGCATTTCAACCTGCCGCAGGCGCTCGCCAAGGCCATCCCCGAAATCTCCGGCCAGCCGACCTTCATCGTCATGCACAACGACGCCGTCATCCAGGGCCTGTCGCAGATCCCCTTCATGCAGGATGTGGAGGGGTGGGGCGTGCTGACGATCGGCACGGGATTGGGGAATGCGCACTTTACCAACAAGGGCGAGGTGGGGGATGCGGGAAAGGCGGAGAAGAGCAAGGACGGGGTGAAGGCGGCTTGAAGGATGAAAAAACCAACCGCCCGGAGGGCGGAACCTCACCTCCGGGCGTTTCCGTTCGCGGCCGCTATTCGGCGGGGGCGCGGGCGGGTCCGGTCTTCGCGGCCACGCTTGGGTCG
The DNA here is from genome assembly GCF_964254105.1 of Rhizobium sp. LjRoot254. Classification (NCBI taxonomy): domain Bacteria; kingdom Pseudomonadati; phylum Pseudomonadota; class Alphaproteobacteria; order Hyphomicrobiales; family Rhizobiaceae; genus Rhizobium; species Rhizobium sp. LjRoot254. The sequence goes on from NZ_CAXUSM020000001.1 coordinate 3,218,926, forward strand.
GGCATGAAGAGGATGACCGCGAAGAGCAGGATGGCGGCGGCTGTGATCAGCGAGCCGATGGCGACGACGGGTTCGAGCGCCGCGTTGCCGCGCAGCATCAGGAAAAGCGCGGGCAGCATGATGATCAGGCCGATCGTGTAGGCGCCGTATTGCAGCCAGGCGAGACGGCGGGCGGCCTTGGCCGGGTTGAAGGCGTAATAGATGCCGAAGATCGCCGATGAGACCCAGCCGAGCAGGTTGACATGGGCGTGCGCCGCCATGGCGCTGTGATCATGGGTGATCGCCATCTGCAGCCCCATGGTGATGCCGGCGAGCAGAAAGAGAATGGCGGTTTGAAAATAGACGCGTGAGAGAGTGGGCAATTTGCTTATCCTTGTTGAAGCACGTTAATCGTGCCTGGGTATGGGGGCCGCGATGCTTTCGCGACCCCTCTATCGATCACGCCGCGGGCTTCAACGTGCCAGCGAGGGACTGCTCGCTGCGGAAGATGCGCTGCGGATCGTATTTGTCCTGGAGCGCCTTGATGCGCGCCCAGGCTTCCGGCGAATAACTCTTTTCCAGCCGGTTCGGCTGATCGAGATCCGCCTCGCCGACATAGGCGCCGATAACAGATGGCGCGAGCTTGCGGGCGATGGATCGCACCCAGCTCATGTTCGCCTCGTCCTCCGCCTGATCCTGCCAGATGGCATAGACGGCGGTGAAGGCGCGGCCGGCCATGGAGAAGGCCGCGTCGGGCATCGGCGTCGATAGTGCCTCCATCGGCAGCACCACGCCGAGCGCGAAGCTCTTTGGCGACGGCGCCTTGGCCGTCTCGACTGCAAGCTGGCTGAGGAAATCCAGCGCCTGCGGGCCACCCCAATTCGTATCCACCGCATAGCGATGGCCGACGGGGAAGAACTGGTCGATGATCGCATAGAGCGTCTCGAGCGGCGTCGGCAGGTTCTGCTGGATGTCGAGCGCGCCGGACGGTGCAAGCGACGCGATCAACGACAGGGTGGCCAGCGCTTCCTCGTCGGTATCGGCGAAGACGGTGGCAATGCCCGTTGCGACCTTGTCGGCGAGATGCGCGAGCGGCGGCGGCGCGCTTGACTGCATCATGGTGAATTCGACATTGGCGGGCACGACCCGCATCGTGTGGTTCATCCAGCGCTCGACGCGGGCCGCATCCGATATCGGATAGGTGAACACGCTCGACGTTATGGCGCGCGGCAGCGGCTGCAGCCTCAGCCGGTAGCCGGTAACGACGCCGAAGAATTCCGGACCGGCGCCGCGGGCGGCCCAGTAGATCTCCTCGTTCTCGGTGGCGCTGGCCCGATAGAGATTGCCGTCGGCGAGCACGACATCGACACTCTCGACGCTGAAGCAGGCGACGCCCCATTGCCCGGAATTCCAGCCGAAGCCGCCGCCGAGCAGGTAGCCGCTGAGCGACACCGACGCGCAATGGCCGAACGGGAAGCCGAGGCCATAATCGGCGCAGATACCCGCCGCATCGCCGTTCTTGACCGCCGGGCCGACATCGGCGATCCGGGCGATCGGATCGACATGGATGTGGTTGATCTCGCCCAGATCGAGCACCACGCCCTTCTGCACCGCGATGCCGGAGAACTGGTGGCCGCTGCCGCGCACGGAGAGCCGCATTCCCGATGCCGTGGCATAGCGCACGGCATATTGCACGTCGGCGACGTTGGCCGCCTTGACGATGACCTGGGGGTAACGCTGTGGCTTGCGGCCGTTCCAGATCAGCGCCAGGCGGGCAGCACCGTAGCCGGGTTCGTCGGGAGTGATGACACTACCCTCGACCATTTTACGCAGAGTCTCGATGTTCATTTCAAACCTCTTGAAGCCATATGGATTGATCGGGCCGGCCGCGAATGGCGGTTCACAGGTCCGGCCTCTATGGCCACAAGAAATACGCTGGCACGGACGCTTGCGCTCGCTAAGACTTCCCTCACCAATACTCAAAGTTTGCTAAACAGCAGTTTGAGAGTTGCGCTTTGTTGTTTTTTATTGGCATGTAGATTGTTTAAGTCAGTCGCTCGTTTTACTTGAATCCGCGCGAAAGCGAAGCGGGCCGGCCGCGCCCAGGGCGGAACCAGCCGATGACATATCTGCTGAAAAACGGTTGACTAACCGGCGGCGCGGCGGCGCATGTCGTCCGAGATTTCCTCGAGCGCGAGGGCACGATCCGCGATAAGGCAGAAGCGGCCTCGACCGATCTTCTCGATGCGGATCTCGGTGCTTTTTTCGGCCAGGCGCCGGTAGAGCAGGACGAGCCGGGCCTCGAGGTTTTCGGCAAAGGCCGGCAGCCTGAGAACCGGATCGAGCCTGAGCTCGCGGTTGGTGAACTCGCATCTGTTTTCGTAGACGTATTCGCGCACAAGCTTCCAGAACACCGCGCCCGCGACGCCCTTGATGAGATAATCGCCGTCGATGAAGACGCTGTTGTCGGCCGGATAGTAGCGCACGGTGAGGTTTTCGCGGGCAGCCGTTTCAGGCACCGGGGCGGCCATTGGCGTCGCCGGACCTTCGTACATTTCCAGCAGCGCGAAGGTCGTGCCGAAATTGTCCGCGACAATCGCGAGCGCATCCTGGTCGTCATAGCCGAAGCAGAGCGCATCCTGGCTCTCGGCAAACAGCACGCCGATGGTGCGGCCGCAGCGGATGATCGGCACCGCGATCTGGCTTTCGGGCTCGCTGAGGCCCGGAAACGGAATCTCCGTGGCCGCGGTCCAATCGAAACCCGACGACTGCGCACGATCGCGGATCGCCGCACCGTAGGAATAATCCGCGCTCATGTGGTTGATGCGAACGGGCACGCCCTCGCGCGCCGCAGCGCCGATCACACCATCGCCGAGCGGCACTTCGGAGCCGATGCCCGACAGGGAATAGCCGCGCGAGGCGACCGTGTAGAGCTGCTGGCTCGCCTCATCGATCATCAGCACGATCGCGTGCTCGATGCCGAGATGCTGCTGAAGGCAGGCGAGCGTGCGCTCGCAGAGTTCGTCGAGATCGCGGCAGTTTGCCAGTTCCGCGCATGTGAGGCGGGTGGCGGCGAGCAGGTTGCGCTCGGGCGCCGGTACAGGCCGCTTCTTTTCCGAAATCGTCTCGATTGCGCGCACGCGGTAGAGATCGGAGCCGAGCAGGCGGAAGATGCCGTGCATGCCGGTATGCGAGGCGATGCCGGCCAGTTTTGCCTTCATGCTTTCGAAAATCGGACCGCTAGTCTGGGTCTCCTCGTAATCCAGCAGCATCCGGTACTGAGCCATCGAAACGGGATCGAAGACGACAATCGACGCGGTCCTCGTCGCCAGCACGTTGCGCCGGGTCTTGTTGAAGAACTGATAGGAGAGCGCGATGCGGAACGGGTCGACATAGTGAATCTGCGAGACCATCGAAACGTTCGGCACGCCATCGATGTCAGATGTCGCCATGATGCAGGGCACGACGCCTTCGAAACAGTCCCTGATCGCATCGAGCCCCAATTTATTCATGATCCAAGCTGGCTCCCCGCCCCCGGTCCCGGTGTCTGCACGAAGGCATCGCTTGGCAGATATTCGATCACGACGAGTTCGTCGTCGGCATACATGCAATAGTGCTCGACGAGGCGATGGGTGTAGGACAAGTCTACCAGTTCACTGCCGAAGTGCCTCACCTGCCGGGCCACTTCGGGCAGATCGGCGGGTTCGACGGCGCGCTTTCGCGTCGCCTTCGCCTTCATCTGGATCGAACGATGCGTGCGCGGCTCGGTGAAGGTGGCGGCAATCCCCGAACCGGCTTCGAGAGCGGCCAGCAGGGGCGTGTTGATGCATTGGCGAAGATAGACGCGCACCCTGCCCTCGGCCGAGATGATCGCGGAAAGCCCCTTGCCCGCGACCGGCAGCCCATCCGAGGCGGTCGCGGCCAATACGATGCTGACGCCGCTCTGGCAGAATGCGACGAGATCGGAGGTCAGCACGCCGGCAATGACGGGCCCAGCCCAGTTGCGGCGGGCTTCGAGATCCTGATCAGGCGTAAAAGGCTGTGCGGCGCGCGGCATTTTTTCGATGAACCCCGGATGTCTTGATGGTCTGACACGAACCTGGGTCCTGCGCCGGCGATCCCAATCTGTCCCGGCATCTGCCCCGATCGATAAAGCCAAGACGGAAAGGCAAACGGGTTTATTCGGGAGTGGTTCGAAATTTCGTCGAACGGCCATCCTGCCATAATCTGGCAGTGGCTGGAGATATGGTCGCGATCAGGATCAAGCGGTCAGAGAGGGTGCCCGCCATGAACACAGCAGCGTTTCCGATAAGCCGTATTGCCCGCACCCAGCCTGCGGAGGTTCGCCGCCCGGACGCAATCGAGCTCAAGCGCCTCGTGCTGCGCGGGCTGGAGGAGCAGGACATCGTGCCGATGACGGCGCTTGCCGACAATATCAGGGTCGCCGCGAAGGCATGGGACATGCCGCAGCCCTATACGATATCCGATGCCGGGCGCTTCCTGCGGCGTGTGCGCGAAGCCGACGATCTCACCGTCTTCGCCATCACGCATCGCGACCACGACGCCTTTCTCGGCTGCTGCAAGCTTGAAGCCGGCGAAGACGAGACCGAACGGCAGATCGGCTTCTGGCTCGGCGAAGCCTATTGGGACCGCGGCTACATGACCGAGGCGCTGCAAGGGCTGGTCGATCACGCCTTCGCCAACGCCCCTCGCCTCACCCGCCTCTCCGCCGACATACAGGTGGTCAATCCCGGTGCGCGGCGGGTGCTGGAGAAATGTGGGTTTCAATATGCGGGGCCCGGCGGGCGGCGTGACGCCCGGCTGGGATGCCTGATGCCGGTGGATCATTACTGCATGGACCGGGGCATCTGGATGGCGCTCAAGGCGTGGTCCCGCGCGGGGTGACTACTTTGCGCTTCGACAGATGAACGGCAGGAAGGTGCTGGCCGTCCCGAACCCCATCGCCGCAAGCGTCAGGTCGTTGGCAAGCTTGAAATCCCCGGCCGATTGCGGGCAGACATCGGCGCCATTCGAGCAGCCGGCCTTGATGAAATCCTCATTACCCTTGATGAAGCCCTCGGTCTCGCCCTTGCGGTCGCCGAGGTCAAGCAATTCGTGGAATGCCTTGTCGTAACGGGCGCATTTCGCCTGCGACCATGCATCCGGTTCGCCCTCGGCATGGACAGCCGATGCAGCGCCCGCCACGCAGGCGAGCGCCAGCAGAATCCGCAGCCACGGCATTACTGCAACTGCGGCTTCTTGAGAAAGCTCTGGCGGTCGGCGGTCTTGACGCGCAGCCAGGCGTCGCGGCCATCGCGCAGCACCCGGAGCGGGATCTCGGCGCCCGCCGGGCCGCTGTTCCAGACCTTGCGGTAGAAATCGGCGAGGCCGTCGACATCGCTGTCGCGGATCTCGGCGATCACGTCGCCATGCCTGAGGCCGGCATCGGCTGCGGGACTGCCGGGTGCCACGTTCATCACCACGACATCGCCGTTGCTTTCGGCCGAAAACGCGCCAAGCCACGGCCGCGCCGGCTTGTTGACCTGGCCGCGCGTCAAGAGATCATCGAGGATCGGCCTGAGCAGGTCGATCGGCACTGCCATGTTGATATCGGCAACCTCGCTGCCCTGGCTCATCTGCAGCCTGAGAGAACCGACGCCGATCAGCTTGCCGTCGGCGCCCACCAGCGCCGCGCCGCCCCATGAGGGATGCGCCGGCGCGACAAACAGCGCCTCGTCCAGCAAATATTCCCAGTAGCCGGCGAATTCCTGCTTGGCGACGATCTCAGCCTCGACATACTGGCCCGTGCCATCGGCGAGCACGACCGGGTCGCCGAGATCGGCGCCGGATGCACTGCCGAGTTCCAGCGCCGGCAGATCGAGCGGCGCCAACGCCTGGACCAGGCCGAATCCGGTTTCCTGGTCGTAAGCCAGCGCATGGGCCGGAACCACCTTCCCGTCATGGCGGGTCAGCCACACTTCGTCGGCCTCGGTGATGAGGTAGCCGATGGTGAGCACCAGCCCATTGCTGCGGATCACCACGCCCGAGCCCTCGCGGAGCGTGCCGAGCGTGTTGGCGGTATAGGCGTCTTCAGGAACTGTGGCGCGGACGGCCACGATGGACCGCAAGGTGTTTTCGATGTCCAATGTTTTTTCGATATTCATGGTCGGGACTCCCGATGACGCGCGACGGAATTTTGCTTGGGAGGAGTGCCGCGCGAGTATGGAGGAATGTGCTTCGGGTAAGGTAGTTCCGAAGCGCGTGCACTGCAAGAGGCATCGGCTTCGGCGCCCCTCGCCGCGTCTTTACAGAACCGCGCCGGCGATGGTGTAGGCCGCGATCAGGAAGGCGATGAACAGCAGAAGGGCCAGGACGAAGAGTATCTTGGCGATCCGCGCGGTCGCAGCGGAGACGCCGGAAAAGCCGAGAATACCGGTGACGATGGAGATGACCAGGAAGATAAGCGCCCATTTCAGCATGGGGTGTCCTCGGGGAGTGGGGTGGAGTTTCCGGATTTGGTGGAGCCGAGCCGCAGCACATTGAAGGACTGTATTGATACTAAGGTCCGGACGGTCTGTTGGCGGCGTTAGAGCGAAGACGGGAGCAGCTGGCACTCTAAACGGAAATTATGGCGAGGCTTCTTGGCGTACTTCCACCAAATAAGAAGACGTTTCTATGTTTACTATAGTTCCTGCCTTTGTATGCTCGGCCTGTCCTGCATCATATCTCTCTGTCAACTGCACACGCGTGTCAAAACCAGCTCTGTAACAGGAAGCAAATAGCTGGGAAAAAATCGACTGTGAAGTTCTGCTTTCTGTCCATAGCAGTTCACTAAAATAGTGTCCGCGAAAGTCCTTTTCAACTTCATCAAAACCGCGCACGATGATTACTCCCTTATTCCATCTATAATCTATCTTGCTTCCATCGTGGGGTCCAAAATATGCAGTGGATTGACCGGAATAATTTTCGACAGGAAAGTAAATTCTTGCTCCAGATCTTATCATTTCCGTCAAATCGACGATAGAAACATCCCTATTTCCGTCCTTAAAGATAGGGAAATTGGTGATATCCCCTCCCAGTCGACAAAGATTAAGTGCAGCAGCAAGCAGTTCTCTTTCCGACAGAGAATTGAAGGATGGAAAATGTTCGTAGCTCAAAAACGCCTCGAGGCTCGGCTGGGAGATATTGGATATGTCCGCGTGCCTCGAAGCCAACTTAGATTCGACAGCCATCGCGCCAACGAACGGCAAATTGTCCGAAATATATTGGTTTTTGCCAAGAATTCTCAGCCCACCCTCTACAAAAAAGCCCATTCCAAACTTATTTAAACTAAGGGCAGCCCTTGCCTCCAAGGAACCTTGGCGCGACGATAATAGGACGTCGGCATTCTGGACTTTACCAGTATCCTCCTTGCGAACAAAATTATGCACAAAACTAAGCTTCGGTTGATGGGCTTCCAGCCATTCTTCAAATACCATTTCATGCCAATTCCTCGAATGAATTAGGACGCGCTTCCGATCACGATCCTTTACATAAACATCAATATCTAAACACGGGCACAGAAAAGCAAATAACTTATCTATACCTATTTTAATTTGAGATACCGCCGTACTAACCTTAGTTATCGCCGATAGCATTTCATTTGATATAAATATCGATATTACAGTGGAGAAACTATCGAACTCCGATCTTTGAACACCATTGAAGAAAAATGGAGCGTACGAACCATCGTCTTGGAAACATAGATGCGCCATATCTGAATGCGCGGAATTGTATTTCTTAGAACGAACCCATACATTCCTGGAAAGCATCTTTATAGAAAAGAACCCAATTCCAAAATGTCCAATGTTGCGAAGCCGCTTTCCAGACAGCGCGGGAAACTCCTTCTTCAAAACATTAGATCGTTTTAGAGAGGCACCAAAATCCAAAAGATAATTTTGAATATTGGCGACCGACATTCCGATACCATCATCACAGACGTGAACAGTGATTCCTTCATCTCTATTTCGAAGAATACCTGAATATGGATCCCACCGCCCTTGGTCTATAGCGATGTATATTTTCCCCGCGAAATCCAGGTCTATAGCCCGTCGAGAGTGTATTGCGTCAGTGGCATTTTGTAGCAATTCTCTCAACGGCGTCCAGTAATTCTCGCCATATAAAGCCTCGCCTGCAAGCGTATCGATTATGTGTTCCGGTTGAGAGATCCTTATTCGATCCTCAAGCGGTTTCCATCCTTCGGCCCTCACATGCCGCGATAATTCAGCGGGTGAATTGGCGCCAACAACGAATGTTTTGTCAAAAGTTGGGAGACCGCTATCAAGCAGCAATTCCTTGCAAAGTCTAAGCTCCCTATCTGCAGTGGAAATAAGCTCGTACGCGGTCCACCAAGATGGTATGTTGGGAATGTCAAATTCCTTGGTAGAAGTGAACAAAACACCGTTCGGGAACATCCTTCTATTTTCGGTTGGTATCGCCAATTGGTTTTGTGCTTGCCAGTGTAGGAGCGATATGCCCTCAGGCTTATGGAGCTTTTTCGCCGCATCATGTGCACGCCGCTGATCAATTTGGCACGCATCTGCGGTTCGAAGTAAGCACGCTACAAGAAGGGGCCTAACTTCACCAAGGCCGCGGAAGGCGGCACGCTCTCCCAGCGGATTAAGAAAATCCGCCTCTATCTTACTATGTGACCAATGGTGACTAGCGGCTATTTTTCCTATTACACTTCCATAGTGATTCCGCAGCTCATCGTTCTCGAGGAGGTATTGTGAACCGTCATCAAGATTAACCTTAGTTTTTAGCAGATTTTCGGCTTGATTTGCGTGTAATTCCCTGAGCGTCAGAAACAATGCTGTATCATATATTTCAATAGGTGGTTTTTCTATGACGGCGTCACTTGGGTCTGGGTCCATTGTCTTAAGATTCAGCAATTCAATGACAGCGTCTCGCCAGACGGGCGTTTTCTTTATACTTGACAACCCTCCAGCATATGCAGTTGTACAATGAGCAAGATCGTGAAGAGCGACGCTACAGCCGAAGACAAAAACCTCCATGGGCGTCAATATTTTCTCAGGCCCAAGTATAAAATCTGCTGTATCGATAACCGCTTCTAAATGTTGCTCGTCATGCAGGGTTAACTGGGGCAATTCAGTTGATATATCTTCTGCCACACGGGATGCTCTATTCCATAACTCAGTAAAATCATTGGTTACCCTTTCCCAATTGGCGGCTTGACCCTGCTGTTGAGCCAAAATGTCGGCATTTTTCCAAAACCCCGTATTTTTAAAAAACACAACAACCTCACCGCCCGCCTAGATTTTTCTCCTAAGCATACCAGATACTACTATAAAGAGAATAGACCGACAGAAATATACACGCAGGATACCTTCTGCTGCCTTCAATTTAAAGAAGGCATGTAGATATTATCATGGGCTGATATTCCGATTGGCCCAATTCTATGCGTTTGCAACCCCCTTCAACCCATACTGTGATGGCCCCAACGCCCGCCCCCCCCCCAAATTCCTCACACCATCCCGCTGCCCAAGCGAAGGGATCGGAGACGTGCATGGTCAAACCACGGAGCGGAAACGCTGGCGTGAACGCGGAGGTGTGTTTTGAGAGCGCGGATGGAGATCAAAAAAAACCGGCCCGAAAAGCATTTGCGCTTTCCGGGCCGTTGTCTTCTTCCGGGACTGAAGGACTAAACCGGAAGAAGGGATCTAGGAAGGGTGGCAGGAGCGGGCGTGGTTGGAGATCAGCCGCCCGCTCCTTCCATGCCCTTGCGGATGATGCTTCTGAGATCGTCGATGGGGCGCAGGTCATTCCCATCTTGGTAGTGCCAGAAGGTCCATCCGTTGCATGCATCGAGCCCCTGAACGAGGGCGCCGAGACGATGGATCGAGCCGGCCGCGCCGTTGGAGGCGAGCGTACCATCGGCCCGGACGATGGCGGAATGACGGCGGCGGGCGTCGGTCAGCACCGCGCCGGGCTTGATCATGCCGCTTTCGACCAGCGTGTTGAAGGCGACGCGCGGCTCGGCTTTCTTGCCGGTCATGACAGTGAGTTCGGCGCCCGACAGCGGCTCCACCGCCGCGATCCGGGCTGTCGCCGCATCGATATAATCCTGCTCGCGCTCGATGCCGACGAAGTTGCGGCCGAGGCGCTTGGCGACCGCGCCTGTCGTGCCGGAGCCGAAGAACGGATCGAGCACCACGTCGCCGGGCTTGGACGACGCCATCAAGATGCGGGCGATCAGGGCTTCCGGCTTCTGGGTCGGATGCACCTTCTTGCCGTCGGCGCCCTTGAGCCGCTCGCCGCCCGAGCAGATCGGGAACAGCCAGTCCGAGCGCATCTGCACGTCGTCATTGGCCGCCTTCATCGCATCGTAATTGAACGTGTAGCTCTTGGCATTGGCATCGCGGCTCGCCCAGATCATCGTCTCATGCGCGTTCTGGAACCGGCGGCCCTTGAAGTTGGGCATCGGGTTGGTCTTGCGCCAGACGACATCGTTGAGGATCCAGAACTGCAAGTCCTGCAGAACCGTGCCGACGCGGAAAATGTTGTGATAGGAGCCGATCACCCAGATCGTGCCGTTCGGCTTCAGCACCCGGCGGCAGGCGAGCAGCCAGGCACGGGTGAAGGCATCGTATGCCTCGAAGCTGGCGAACTGGTCCCACTCGTCGTCGCAGGCATCGACCAGGCTCTGGTCGGGCCGGTGCAGCGTGCCGCCGAGTTGGAGATTGTACGGCGGGTCGGCGAAGATGATGTCGACGGACTTGTCCGGCAGCGCTTCGAGCGCGGCGACGCAATCGCCCTTGATGATCGAGTTCAGCCAGGATTTGCCCGAAGAGATTTCGGGCGACAGAACGCGCGAAGACAAAGCCGCCATGGGATACTCACCGATACGCTTTACAGGAACTCATTTACCGGCTGTTATGGTTACCGATCCTGGTTACCAAAGCCTGAATGCGCGTGCCGTATCGGGAATTTATTTTTGTCGTCGCGCTTGGGCGCCGACGGTATACAGCGCATTAAGCCTCACTTTATTAGCGGCGGCCATGCGTCAAAACGCGACTTGCCGATCTTCAAAGCCGGGCATAGGCAAACGTGCTATTCTCCCATTTTCGGAGAATTGCCGGGCATGGCCTCGGGCGGGCGCAATTTCTCCGCCAGCCATGCCGGATGTTGCTGGAGGACCATGACCATGTGCTTTGAATGCAATTCCGCCCACTTCAACCGTCGTTCCTTCGTCAAGCTGGCCGGTCTCGCCGGCGCCGCGGCCATGACCGCCGGCTTCGGGATGACGACCCGTGCCCTCGCGTCTGACGCTGCCCCTGCCCTTTCACCCGATGAGGCGCTGGCGAAACTTCAGGAAGGCAACAGGGCGTTCGTCTCGGACGCCGAAGCCTGCGCGGCCAATTTCTCCAAGCGCCGGCAGGATGTGGCCAAGAGCCAGGCGCCGTGGGCCATCGTTCTGACCTGCTCGGACAGCCGGGTCGTGCCGGAACTGATCTTCGGCGGGGTCACGCTCGGCGAACTGTTCGTGGCGCGCAATGCCGGCAATGTGGTCGATACCGACGTGCTGGGCACGATCGAATATGGCGCCGAGCACCTGCATGCGCCGCTGATCGTGGTGATGGGACATAAGCGCTGCGGCGCCGTTTCTGCTGCCTGCGAGGTCGTCTCCAAGGGCACCAGGCTCGATGGCTCGATCGGCAAGATGATCCAGTCGATCCTGCCCGTGGCGCTCGCCGAGACCGATCGAGGCGAGAATTTCATCGACAACACGGTGCACGCCAATGCGTTCAACGGCGCCGAGCGCGTTCTTGCGGAAAGCGCGATCGTCTCCCGCCTGGTCGAGGAAGGCAAGGTGAAGATCATGCCCGCCTATTACGATCTCGACACCGGCGTGGTCGATTTTCTGCACAAGGTTTGACGGCGCGGTTCGACAGGTCCGGGCACCGAGCGCCCGGACTTGCCGGAGATCGTGATGATCACAAGACGAGATCGCTGCTTATATCACCCAAGTCGCCATCGAGGACGATTTCGAGTTCGCGCTGGCGGTCGTTGTCGAGGTTGACGATAACAAGCGTCCTGCCGTCGCCGTCCTCGAAAATGGTGACGCTGCCCGGCCTGCGATCGTTGACATAACCAAGCTCGAGAGCGTCCAGGCCATCCGTATCGTCATACCGGGCGAACTCCGCGAAATGCAGGCCCTGGTCGCCCTTCCTCGTCAGGTTGCCGTCGATGCGGTTGAGAATGAGCTTGTCCTCACCGGGCATGAAATCATCGATGAAAACGCTGGGCGTGTCGTTGTTCTTCAAGAGCGCAATGTTGCCCACGATAAATCTGTCATTGTCGGCGCCGCCTTCCGCCCGGTCGCGGTGCTCGTGCAGCGAGATCATGTCGTTGCCGTTGCCGCCGAACATCAGGTCCGCACTGCGGCCACCGTCCAACCTGTCGGCGCCGGCGCCGCCATAGAGTTCGTCGCGCCCGCCGCGGCCGAGGATCTCATCACCGCCGCCGAGGCCGAATATCCATTCGCGGTCGCTACCATTCGCGTTGGTGCTCGCACCATAGAGCTTGTCGGCACGATCCTGGCCAAGCACGGTCAGAACTGAATCGCCGTTGTGGCGGAGCTGGCCCATATTCACCGAGCCTTTCGCGTCGTCCAGCATGACATAGCTGTTCGGCTTCAGGACATCGGCCAGCAATCGTCCGTCCGCGACCGTCAAACCGGCGAGCGCCTTCAGCAGGTCGCCGACATGGGACGGCTCGTGATTGCCGATCCGGTCGCCGAGATTGTCCTGGCCGAGTTTCTGGTGCTGCTGGTAGATGAAGAGATTGCGGGTCGCCATTTCCTTGGCGTGGGCGGTCCAGCTTCCAGATATGACGTGATAGACGGGATCGTTCTGGAAACCGAAGTTGAACACGTCGCTCTTGCGGCTCGCCGACAGATAAGGTGCCGACACGCCGACAAAGCGGGCGTCCTCGAGTGCGCCGTTCCACCGCCCGTTCGCCGCCCGGTCGGCGATAATGTTGGCGACGGCGCCGCCCAGGCTGATGCCGGTGAAGGTCACATCGAGATCGTTCTGGTCCTTGTAGTCGATCACCGCCTCGATCAAAGGCTGGAACTGCTTGAAATATTTTCCCGACAGCGTGATGTTGTCGTAGTCCTTGACGTCGTTGAACTTGTCGGTGCCACGAAATCCGACAATCAGTTCACCGTCGGCAGACTCGGTAACGATCGCTTTGCCGCGTCCGTTCTTGCTGGTGAAGATCGTCTTGTCGCCCTGACCATCGATCCCCAGTTCGGACATCGTGAGCGCCTCGAATCCCGTTGGCGGCTCGGCATTGCCATAGGAAACGACGGCGACGCGGTAGATGGTTGCGAATTGTGCGAGATCGAGATCGCCGAAAAGGCTCATGAACAGGCTCCGGTCTTGAATACGTTGGGCTAATCGGCTGCATATGCGGGCCGATTGCGGCATTCAAGCGACATCGGGGCACTTTGGTTCCAATGGAAGCTTCGTTTTGCCTGCATACTTCGGCTATCGGCGGGCATGTGGTGCATCACTGTCACATGCTGGCAGTGCGATATGTTTCGATGCGGATCGAAGCATGCTGAACCGGAATCACGCTAAAATGGCCGCGAATGGAGAATTGCCCATGAGAAACGGACCCGACATTTCCCAGATCGGCGCGCTGATCGGCGATCCCGCCCGCGCCAACATTCTGGCGGCGCTTATGGATGGACGGGCGCTGACCGCCACCGAGCTTTCCGAGATCGCGGGCGTGACGGCGCAGACGGCCAGTACGCATCTTGCCAAGATCGAGGCAGGCGGGCTGATCCGGCCGCAGAAACAGGGGCGGCACAAATATTTCTCGCTTGCCGGCCCGAAAGTGGGACAACTGATCGAGTCGCTCACGGTCTTCGCCGCCGATCGCGGCCATATCCGCCATCGGCCGGGACCCAAGGACGAGGCGATGCGCAAGGCGCGGATCTGCTACGATCACCTCGCCGGCGATCTCGGCGTGCTGATGTTCGACAGCCTGGTGTCGCGCAGGCATCTGAATTTCGACGGCAGGGCGATCGGGCTGACCGGCAATGGCGAGAGCTTTCTCACAGGCGCCGGCATCGATCTCGGTGCGCTCAGGAAATCCCGGCGACCGCTCTGCCGCTGCTGCCTCGACTGGAGCGAGCGGCGCGATCACTTGGCGGGTTCGCTGGGCGCTGCGCTGTTCGACATGATCATCGACAAGGGCTGGGCGCGGCGCGACGGCAAGAGCCGCGCGATCGACTTCAGCCGCAACGGCGAGACGGCTTTCAGGGCGCTCTTTCCGCTCAACGCGGAAAGGCCCGGCGGTTAGCCGGGCCTCCGATCCTGCCTCAAGCCGGTTCAGAACAAGAAGTCTGCATCCGTGAGCGCGACAGATCCCGTGAGCTGCAGCTTGGCGTCTTCCTGCCCGTCGCCATCGAGGTCGATCTGCACGATGGTGTTGCCGCCATTGTTGACGTTGAAGCGTATTTCACCGGCCTCGCCATTGAAGCCGTCGTCGCCGATGAAGATGAGGTCGAGACCGGCCTGGCCTTCCGTGCCCGCAAGCGCCGAGAAATCGATCTGGTCGCCGGCGGAGAAATCGGTGATCACGTCGCGCTGGCCGGCGACAAGGCCGATGTCGGCGAGGCGCCGGAAGACGAATGTGTCGTTGCCGCCAAGCCCGGTCATCGTATCGAAACCGCCGCTGCCTTCGATCGTGTTGTCCCCGGTCGTGCCGCGGATCACATCGCCGCCGTTGCCGGCCAGGACATTCTCGATCTCGACAAGCGTGGTGACGATGGTGGACGCACCGACGGTGACCTGCGATCCGAGATCGATATTCGCAGCTTCGGTAAAGTTCTGAAACACGAGGCGATCGGTGCCCGCATCGCCGTCCAGCCGGTCGCCGCCTGTTGTGAAGACCAGGCTGTCGTCGCCGCCGCCGCCATTGATCGTGTTGCGGCTGGTATTGCCGGCAAGCGTATCCTTGACGGCGGTGCCGACGATGTTCTCGATCCTGAACAGGCGGTCTTCTTCCGCGCCAATCAGGCCTATGGGCGCGGTCGTGGCCCGGCCCGCGCTGTCGCCATCGCCGAGGTCGATGTCGATGCCGAGCCTTTGGGTCGCGTAGGTCACAGTGTCGGTGTTGCCCCCGCCATCGATGTCATCGTCACCGTCGCCGCCGTTCAGAATGTCGTTCTGGTTGCCGCCGAAGAGCTGGTCACTGCCAGCACCGCCGACGATGATGTCGTTGCCGTCGAGGCCGTTGATGATGTCGTCGCCATTTCCACCGTTGATGGTGTTGCGGCCACTGTTTCCGGTCAGGCGATCGACGAAGTTCGAGCCGATCAGGTTCTCGATAGAGATGAGAGTGTCATCCTCGGCGTCGCCGCCGGCGGCGAAGGGACCCAGACCAAGCGTAGCGTCGTCGAGCGTCACGCGGACACCACCGGCCGAATTGCCGTAACTCACCGTATCGACGCCGACATCGCCATCGAGGATATCCCCGCCGGCGCCGCCGAACAGCAGGTCGTTGCCGAAGCCGCCGAAGAGGTCGTTTTCGCCATCGGTACCGGTGATGATATCGTTGTGGCGCGAGCCGATGACGTTCTCGATGCTCTCGAAGCTGTCGCCGATTGCCTCCGAGCCGCTGGGCGTGTCGAGTGCCGTGGCGCCGATGCGCAGGTTGATGTGGATTGCGGCGAAGGACTGCGAGTAGACGACGGTATCGCTGCCCTGTCCGCCGACGAAGCTGTCGGCGCCCGAGCCGCCCTCGAGCAGGTCGTCGCCGCCGCCGCCGTTGAGCAGGTCGTTTCCGGTGCCGCCGAGAAGATAATCGTTGCCGTTGTCGCCGCCGAGAATGTCGTCTCCGGCGCCGCCGTTGAGCGTGTCGTTGCCGGTGCCGCCGAGCAGGACATCGAGGTCCGCGCCGCCATCGAGCACGTCGTTGCCTTCGAGACCCAGGAGGTAATCACGGCCGGCCTCGCCGAAAAACCGGTCGTTGCCGCCGTGGAAAAAGGCCTGTCCGATTCTCTGGGCGCCGATCTCGATATTGCCGCTGATGAAATTGCTGATCGCCAGGCGGCCCCCTTCGCTTTCGCGATTGAAGCTGAAGAGACCATTGAAGTCGGGCTCGAAGCCGATCCAGGTGATGTCCATGATCTGGTCGTCACCGCCATTGCCATGTATGGTGTCGTTGCCCTGGGCGCCCTTGAGTTTGTCGCCGAAGCGGCTGCCGAGCAGCGTGTCGTTGCCTTCGTGACCCCATTCGTCAACTGCGGAATTGGAGGCACGCTTGTCTATGAAAAGATTAGCCATTTCAGTCTCCATCTGTTGACCGGAGGTTCGTCCGCCGGCGATGGAGAAAGGCTAGCCGTGTTTTTTCCCGGCTCATGTTTCGCCGGTAACAGGGGGTTTGAATAAATCCCTGACGTGAAACGTAGGGCGCTTTTCGTCGCCGCTTCGATCAGCCATGTTGATGACAGATCAGGCGAATTTTGATTGGACCAGCGCGGGATTCTCGCCCATGCTCCCCGCCGAAATCGACTGAGGGGAGAGAAATCCATGCTGAAAATCTACGGCGTCTATCAATCGCGCGCATCGCGGAACTACTGGATGGCGCGTGAACTCGGCGTGGAATTTGAAGGCGTGCCGGTGATCCAGGCTCGCCGCCTTGATGATCCGCTGGCACCGGATGCGCCGCTCAACAGCCGCTCGCCGGAATTCCTCAAAATCAATCCGAACGGCCATATCCCGACCGTAGAGGATGACGGGCTGGTACTCTGGGAATCGATCGCGATCAATCTCTATCTCGCCCGCAAGCATAAGGGTCCGCTTGCCGCCGGCAGCTTGACCGAAGAGGGATTGATCGAGATGTGGTCGTTCTGGGCGGTCAACAATATCGAGCAGCATGCGGTCAAGATCGTGCTGACTCATGACAATGCGCTGGAAGACACGCCCGGCGGCCGGGAGACGCTAGATGTGGCGACGCGATTGCTGAAGCGCCCGTTCGAAATCCTCAACCAGCATCTGGCCGAACAGGATTATCTCGTCGGAAACCGCTTCACAGTCGCCGACTTGAATGTCGCGGAAATCGTGCGCTATGCGATGACGGAGAAGGCGCTGACCGATGCCAACCCGAATGTCGTGGCGTGGTATGAACGCGGCCATGAGCGGCCGGCGTTCAGGGATATGTGGCAGGCGCGGGCGCTGGAGGGCTGACGCAGGTTCTACAGTTGCTGCGATCTGCCCCATTCCCAACATTCATCGCGGCAAGTGTGATGGAATTCCAGGGGATCAAAGACGGCGCGTCCGATCCGGCGAGCTCCAAACGCGAACCCTGAAAAGGCACCCTCTTCAAGCTCTCCGTCCACTAAGCCGCTCTGATTGACACAAATTGCTCACCGCACCGTCGATGCCCGCCATGCGGCGACGGCGGCGCGGCTTTCGAGCATGCCGGCGCGGGTCGTCACGTCGTCCAGCGCGGGCGGGAGATCGCTGCGCTCGACGCCGATGTCGCGCAGCAGGTGGTCGGGGAGCTTGCGCAGTTCGGCGGGAAGGCTCTTACGAGGCTCACGATCGAAAGCATGCAGGATGCGCCAGGCGAGGTTTTCCAGCCGGCCGGTGTGGAAATGGGAATGAGAGATGTCGGCCATGATATGCACTCCAAATTCTGTATCAAGTTTTTTTTGACGTTTCGTTTGTGCATGCAATATGAAAGATTGACGATAAAAAGGGAAACGAGTAGTTCTAGCACGAATATCAAGTTTTCCTTGAAGTGAAGCATGCGAACTCTTCCCGGCACACGCGCCTTGAAAATGCTGGTTTCCGCGGGCCGGCACCTCAATTTCACCCGTGCGGCGGATGAGATCGGCTTGACGCCGGCGGCTGTCAGCTACCAGATCAAGGAAATCGAGGACCAACTCGGCGTAAAGCTCTTCGTGCGGACGAACCGGTCGATTCATTTGACGCCCGAGGGGAAGGTGTTGTGCGAGGCGGCGACGGATGCGCTCGATATCGTCACCAGGGCCACTGCTCGCGTGCAGAAGATGTCGCGGCGTTCGACGACCCAGCTCAAGGTGACGGTGGACCCGCAATTCGCGACGAAATGGCTGATGCGCCGCGTGGAGCAGTTCCGCAAGGTTCACCAGGATATCGAGCTTCGCTTCGACGTGTCCTACGATGTCAAGGATTTCGAACTTGACGACGTGGACGTGGGAATCAGGTACGGCAGCGGCAAGTATCCGGGTCTCAGCGCACATCGCCTGTTCGACAACGTGATCGTGCCGGTCTGCAGCCCGCGCCTGCTGGCTTCGGGCAAGCCGCTCAAGGAGCCGCGCGACCTGATGAACCATACGCTGGCGCATATCGAATGGTCGCGCGACGGCCTGACCTGGCCGAACTGGCACATGTGGATGGCGGCGGCCGGCGTGCATGATTTTGATGACAGCCGGGCGATCGTGTTCGCGAGCTCCAACGATGCGGTCGAAGCGGCACTTGCCGGCGAGGCGGTGGCGCTGGCGGATTTCGCCATGGTGGCCAGCGAACTTTCCGAGGGGCGACTGATCCGCCCCTTCGAACTCAGCGTCAAGGCGCCGTCCGAATTCGCCTATTTCCTCGTCTATCCGAAGGAAGCAGCCTCAGAACCGCGGACGGTGGCCTTCCGGGAATGGCTGCTTGAACAGGTTGCGGCGTCGGCGGAATGAGGGATAACTATAGCGGTTTGATGTTTTGGTTCAGCCGGAAGAGGTTCGCCGGGTCGAAGCGCGATTTCAACTGCTGTAGCCGCCGGTACTTGGCGTCGCCATAGGCATCCATCGCCACCGATACGCTGGCATCGCCCTGTTCGTTGACATAATTGCCCTCCACGGAATTATCCACCAGGCCCTTTGCGGTCTCCCTGCCCCAGGCCAGGCACCACGCATCATCCTCGGCGCGATCCCAGACCGGCTCCGCGATCCAGTAGAAGCCGGCCTTGCGTCCGGAATATGCCGTCGCGTCGTCGTCGATGTCGGCAATCGCGCCGCCGAGCTGAAGGACATAGATTTCGCAGTCCGGAGTCGGTGCATGCGCAATGGATTCAAGCATCTGGTCGATCGCGTCGTCGCTGACGTCCCGCCAGAAGCCGCCCTTGGCATAGTAGCGGCGCGACCAGGCAAAGTGCTCGTCATTCCGGCTCTGGAGTTCAAGGTAGGCTTGACCCGTCAGGCCGCCGTCACCCGAGGCGGCGAGTTTACCGAGCGGCGACAACACGCCTTCCGCAAGCCCTTTCTCGCCATACCAGGCGGCGGACACGCTGAGCCCGGATCGCGTCACCGTTAGACCAGCCGTGAAATCACGACTCTGGCCGGCAACGAAATCGCGCAGGGCAAGAAGCGCGGCTTTGGTCTCCGCCAGCGGATAGGTCCAGTTGCCCACGGTGACGCCGGTGAAGGGATTCATGCGGAACCGGAACCGCGTCACCACGCCGAAATTGCCGCCCCCACCACGTATGCCCCAGAAGAGCGCCGGCTCGGATGTGGCGCTGGCAAGCAGGATGCTGCCATCAGCCGTGACGATTTCCGCTTCAATGAGACTATCGATGGTGAGCCCGTATTTCCGGCTCGCCCAGCCCATGCCGCCGCCGAGTGTCAGTCCGCCGACGCCGGTATGGGAGATAACCCCCGCCGGCACGACGCAGCCGAGTGGTACGGTCGCCCGATCGAGATCGCCGAGAAGCCCGCCGCCGCCGATATCGACTGTCCCGGCCGGATGGTCGATGCGGACCGCGTTGAGCGCAGCCAGATCGAGGACCAGCCCACCGTCGCAGGTGGAAATGCCCGGCAGGCTGTGGCCGCCGCCACGCACGGCAAGCGGGCTCTCCGACGCAGCGGCGGCGAGGACTGCTTTTTGCACATCGGAGATTGCTTGCGGCCGAACGATTGCCGCGGGCCGCCGGTCGGCGATCCCGTTCCAGACCTTGCGATACCGGTCGTAATCCGGATGATCGCGCGAGATGACAGGGCAACTGAGCCCGGAACGGGAAATGTTTTCCAGCAGCATGCTTGACATGACGCGCCCCCAAGGATCGCCGTGTCATAGCACAGTTTCATGACGTAAAACGTGTGGATTCATATGACCGACGTGAACCCTCGCGCACGCTCAATCGGCTGCTATTGGGCGCTATAGGCCTCAGGCCGCGACACCGGGCACGTCGTTCAGATCGTACCAGACGGGAATGCCACGTTCGTTGGCGATCTTCACGTCGTTGTCGGCACCCTTGGATGCGCCCGGCAGCCTCAGCACGCCCTCGCACATGGCGAGCAGGCGGTGGGCGACGGGATGGAAGATCGCCTCGTAGAGATCGTCGCCGACATGCTTTCCGCCGGCTGCGTTCCAGACCGGCAGAGCGACCCATTCGCCGATCATCGGCACGTGACCGGCCTCGAACAGCGCGTGTGAGGGCGCTTCGAGCACCTTGAGGTTTGCCGCCATCCTGGCGGGATCGTCACCCGTGCCGGAGCGATAGGGACCTGCGATCAAAATCAACATTTTTCTCTCCTGAATTTGCATGAATTATCACGAATTACCTTGATACTAGTTCATAATTCGGATAATTTCGCGATGTTTCGTGCAATATCGTGCAATCGTCAAGAGGAAAAATGCTTACCACCGAAAGAAAAGCCCTAATCACCGAAAGGTTGAGGCGGGACGGCAGGCTTGTCGCAAAGGCCTTTGCAGAGGAAATGAGCCTGTCGGAAGACACGATTCGGCGTGACCTCAGGGAAATGGCGGCGGATGGCCTGCTGGAACGCGTTCATGGCGGCGCGCTGCCGGTCAAGCCTGATCTGCCCGATTTCGCCGAACGCCGAAGTGTCGCCACGGACGAAAAGCGGCGGCTCGGCGCGAAGGCCGCGTCTCTCGTTCAGGCCGGCCAGATCCTCTTCCTCGATGGCGGCACGACCAATGCGGAGATCGCCCGCGCCCTGCCCCGCACCTTCGCCTTCACCGTGATCACGCACAGCCCGACGATTGCAGCCGAGCTCGAACATCATCCGACGGCGGAAGTGATCCTGATCGGCGGAAGGCTCTACAAGCACTCCATGGTGGCGGTCGGCGCAGTGGCCGCCGGGGCAATCGCAGCGATCAGGCCGGACATCTTTTTCCTCGGCGCCACGGGCGTTCATCCGCGCCACGGATTTTCGACGGGCGATTTCGAAGAGGCCGCGATCAAACGCCAGATCGCCGCGCAATCCGCCAATACCTACGTCGCGCTGACGGCGGAGAAGCTCGACCGGGCCTCGCCCGTCTCCATCATGCCGCTTGAAGCGGCCACCGGCGTGATCGTCGGCGCCGACCTTTACGGGGAAGGACTCGACATGCTGGAAAGCGCAGGGCTGGAAATAATTCTGATATAGGCTGGATTTTTCCCGCAAAGCAGAATAGAACAATGTTCATGAACGTTGTTCACACAATGGAAACTTTGTGGAGAGTCACATGCTGACCGATGCAGATCTCAAGGCCTTGCGCGATGCGGGCCTGCTCGATGACGCGAAGCTCGCGGAAATCGATGCCTTTCTTCGTGAACGGGAGCAACCGCCGGCCGCACCCACCGTCGGCGCCAACCTGCCGCGCTTCGACCTCACCCATGTGCTGTGGTATGCCGGTGCGCTGATCATCATCGGTGCGATGGGGCTTTTCACCAACGAGGCGTTCAACCGCATGGGCGGCTGGGCGCTTGTCGCCTGCGGATCGGCCTATGCCGTTGCGTTCCTCACCGCCGGGCACATGCTGTGGAAGAACCAGTCGCTCAGGATTCCCGCAGGCCTGCTGATTGCGGTTGCGGTGTCGATGGTGCCGATGATCATCTACGGCGTGCAGGATGCCTACGACCTGTGGAAATATGCGCTCGGCGATCCCGGCCAGTACCAGAATTTCTTTCCTTACGTGAACGGCAGTTGGATCTATATGGAGATCGGCACGATCATCGCATCTGCTATCGCCATCTGGCGCTATCCCTTCCCCTTCATTCTGCTGGTCGGCGGCATCGCGCTGTGGTTCCTGTCGATGGACCTGGCAATGTGGTTCACCCGCGGCCCCGGCAACTATGTCGATTGGGAAATGCGCCGCGACGTGTCGCTCTATTTCGGCCTCGCCATGATCGTTGTTGCATGGGCCGTGGATATCATCCGCCGCGACGGGCCGGATTACGTCTTCTGGATCCATATATTCGGCGTGATGGCCTTCTGGGGCGGCATGACGCTCAATGACGGCGGCACGGAACTCGAAAAGTTCATCTACTGCCTGATCAATATCGGCCTCATCGGGCTCAGTCTGTTCCTCAACCGCCGGGTCTATGCGGTGTTCGGCGCAATCGGCGTGGCGGTCTATCTCGGCTATCTCGCCAGCGAAGTGTTCAAGGACGTGATCATGTTTTCCTTCGCGCTCTCGGCGATCGGGCTCGGCGTGATCGCACTCGGCCTGCTGCTCAATCGTAACCGGGCAAGGATGCTGGCCGCCATGGACAATATTGTGCCACAGTCATTGGCATGGTTGCGCCCCGAGCATGCCCGCGCGGCCCATTGATCGCAATGTCAATGGTCAAGCCTTCCGCCCGGTGTTATAGCGGGCGGAAGATCAGGTTGCGGGATCAGAGTGTATGAAATCAGCAGTATCGAAAGCGGGGATTGCTCTCGCGCTGATTTTTGTCATGAGCCTTGCAGGCTGCACCTCCCGGCCGGGGCCGGATGTGCTGAACACCGTGCAGGCGCTGCCCGGAGCTACGCACGTCAAGGTGTTTGCCGTGACCACCCGCACCCGGATGACACCCGATACCAATGCCTATGACAACGGCAAGTCGGTTGCCTCGAACTATGCCGAACTCAACGTCTCGATCCCGCCCGGCCACAAGGACTCGCAGATCGAGTGGCCCAAGAAGGGCAAGAAGCCGAACCCCAAGACCGATTTCGCAGTGACGCAGCAGGCCGTGCTCGACCGCGAGGCTTTCTATGCACAGGTTAAGGCCGCCAATCCCGCGTCGAAAAAAGTCGGCGTCTATGTGCATGGCTACAATTCCAATTTCCAGGAATCGGTTTACCGGATGGCCCAGATGTCGGCCGATGCCAAACTTGCGGCAACGCCGATAGCTTTCTCCTGGCCGTCGCAGGGCGAACTCGCGGGCTACGTCGCCGACAAGGATTCGGCAACCTATTCGCGCGACTATCTCGTCGATCTGATGAAGGAGCTGACAAAGGATCGCGCCGCCGGTGATGTGACGATATTCGGCCACTCGATGGGTGGATGGCTGGTCGTGGAAGCGCTCAGGCAACTCAAGCTCGAAGGCCGGCAGGACGTGCTGGTCAAGCTCAACGTCATTCTCGCCGCACCCGATATCGACAGCGACCTCTTCCGCACACAGATGAACGTTATCGGCAAACTGCCGCATCCAATGGTCATCCTCGTCTCCAAGGACGACCGTGCACTCGAGGCATCCAAAATCCTGAGCTACAGCACGGCGCGCGTCGGCCGGCTCGATGTCGATGATCCGAAGGTGCAGGCGGCAGCGGTCGAGGCCGGCATAGTGCTGATCGACATTACCCAGATTCAGTCGATGGACTCGGCCAATCACAGCCGTTTTGCCGATGTCGCGGCGCTCTATCCGGCGCTCACCGCCGAATCGGCCAGGAAGCAGAACCTCGGCAATGCCGGCGCCTTCGTGTTCGATGCGGCGGCGGCCACGATCTCAAGCCCGTTCCGGATTGTCTCGGGGGCGTTGAAGCAGTAGCGCCCGTTCAACTTTTGGTGAGAGGGTGGAAATCTCGCTCCTTCCGCTTCATTCTTTAGGGAGCAGAAGGAGAGAGACAATGCAGCATCACGCCGGAACTCTCATTTCCACCGGCATCGTGGCCGCCTTCATGGCGACAGCGGCGCTTGCGCATCATGGTTGGTCCTGGGCCGAGGCCGACCAGATCGAACTGACCGGGACCGTGAAGACGGTGGTCATCGCGCCGCCGCATCCGACCATCGACCTGACCGCCACCGATGGCGTCGACTGGCATATCGAGCTCGGCAATCCCGGCAATACGGCGCGTTCGGGCTTCAACGAGCAATCCACCAAGCCCGGCGACACGATCACCGTGCTCGGCAACCGTTCGCTCGATCCGAACGAGAAGCGCCTGAAGGCGGTGCGGGTGACGGTGGGTGAGAAGGTCTACGACATCTATCCCGAGCGGATCAACAAGAGTTGACGCCGTGGCGTGGCTCGAATGGCTCGCCAGCCTGCCGCATGCCGCGCTGCTGCGCCGGTCGGCCACGCTCTACCTGCTGATCAATGCCGCGCATATAACGGGCATCGGCCTGCTGATCGGTGCGATATTGCCGCTTGATCTCAGACTGATGGGCGTCTTGAAGGAAGGCCCGGTCGCGGTGCTGGCGCCTTTTCTCGTGCGCGTTGCAGCGACGGGATTGGGGCTGGCCATGCTGACCGGCTTTCTGTTGTTCAGCGTCAAGCCGACGGAATATGTGGGAAATCCCGCGTTTCTCGCCAAGATGGGGCTGCTGTCACTTGGGCTGGTGAATGTGCTCGCACAGCACGCAAACAGGGGATGGCGGACAATGCTCGAAGGCGGAGACATATCCACCGGCGTGAGAATGTTGGCGATGGTGTCATTCGTCGTGTGGACGAGCGCTGTTGTGGCGGGGCGCTGGATCGGGTTTGTTTAATCGTTGACAAGATCACCGCCGACGCTATTCTCTATGCGTTGCAATTGCGATGCAGGCCCAAACATGAAAAGCGCATCACTCCCCTCGCTACGCGTCGAGCCCGAACTGCGCGCAGCCGCCGAAAGCGTGCTGAACAAGGGCGAGACCTTGTCCAATTTCGTAGAGAATTCCGTAAAGGCGCAGATCGAGTACCGGCGCACTCAAAGAGAATTTATCGCACGCGGACTCGCGTCGCGCGACGATGCGAAACGCACTGGAGTCTATTTTGACGCCGCCGATGTGCATGCGGAACTCCGAACGATGCTTGCAGCTGCGAAAGCTGAATCTGATCAATGACCTACAAGCTGCGGTACACGAGCGCAGCACGATCGGATATCAAGCGGCTATACGCGTTCCTTCTCAAGCGAGATCCAGTCGCAGCCGAAAAGGCGATCGACATCATCATCCGCACGATTGAAGGACTTGGCGAATTTCCGTTTGCCGCGCGAAAAGCCGCCAGCGACAACAGTTTCCTGCGGGAGCTTGTTATCCCTTTCGGCTCGGCTGGCTACATCGCGCTCTTCGAGATCGAAGACCAGCACACCGTTACCATCCTTGCGATACGCCACCAGCGTGAAGACGATTATTACTGAATCTTACGACGCCTACCTGTCGCTCACTTGCCATCTCGGATTGATCCAGGGTTCCTGGTTGCTGCGCGCCAGGCGCGGCTTGCCGAGGATGTGGTCGGCGGCTTTCTCGCCAGTCATGATCGAGGGGCCGTTGAGGTTGCCGTAGGTGAGGCTCGGGAAGATCGAGCTGTCGGCGACGCGCAGGCCTTCGACGCCGATCACTTTCGTATCCGGATCGACCACGGCCATGGGGTCGTCCTTCGCGCCCATCTTGCAGGTGCCGCAGGGGTGATAGGCGCTTTCGAGATGTTCGCGCAGGAAGGCGTCGATCTGGTCGTCGGTCTGCACCGCCTCGCCCGGCTGGATCTCGGGGCCTCGGTAGTCCTCGAACGCCTTCTGGTTGAACAGTTCGCGGGTGAGGCGCACGCAGTGGCGGAATTTGATCCAGTCTTCCTCGTGGCTCATATAGTTGAACTTGATCACCGGGTCGGCCATCGGGTCCGACGAGCGGAGCGTCACCGCACCGCGCGATTTCGAGTGATTGTAGCCGACATGGACCTGGAAGCCGTGGCTCTTCGCCGCCGCGCGTCCATCATAGGAAATCGCCACTGGCAGGAAATGGAACTGGATGTCGGGCTGCCTGACACCGGGCGCCGAGCGCACGAAGGCGCAGGACTCGAACTGGTTGGAAGCGCCGAGGCCGTATTTGCCGAACATCCATTGCGCGCCTGCGACGCCTTGCCAGAACCACGGCAGCCAGGAATAGAGCGACACCGGCTTGGTGGAAATCTGCTGGAAATAGAATTCCATATGGTCCATCAGGTTGGCGCCGACGCCGGGGCGATCGACCTTAACCTCGATGCCCATCTCCTTGAGGTGTGCTGCTGGGCCGATGCCGGAGAGCATGAGAAGCTTCGGCGAATTGAACGATGAGGCGGAGATGATGACCTCGCGGTTCGCCTTGACGATCTCGATCCTGCCGCCGCGATCGATCTCGACACCCACGGCGCGGCCGTTCTCGATGACGATGCGGCGGGCGAAACAGCGGACGAGCTCGACATTCTTGCGCTTGAGCGCCGGCCGCAGATAGGCCGAGGCGGCGGACCAGCGGCGACCGTTGTGGATCGTCTGCTCCATCAGGCCGAAGCCTTCCTGCTTTTCGCCGTTATAATCCTCCGTCGTCTCGAAGCCGGCCTGTTTGCCGGCCTCGACGAAGGCGCGCACCAGCGGGTTCTTGGCCGGACCGCGTTGGACATGCAGCGGGCCATCGGTGCCGCGCCAGCCTTCCTGCCCACCCTTGGAGCTTTCCTGCCGCTTGAAATAGGGCAGCACGTCGGCATAGGACCAGCCGGTGGCGCCGCTTTCGTCCCAGCTATCGAAATCCTCGGCGCTGCCACGCACATAGACCATGCCATTGATCGAGGACGAGCCGCCGATGACCTTGCCGCGCGGGGCGGTGATGCGGCGATTGTTGAGGTTCGGCTCGGGCTCCGAGAGATAGCCCCAATTGTACATTTTCATGCTCATCGGCCAGGCGAGCGCGGCCGGCATCTGGATGAACGGGCCTCGGTCGCTGCCGCCGTATTCGAGCACGAGAACGGTGTGCTTGCCGTCCTCGGAGAGGCGACTTGCGAGGGCGGCGCCTGCGGAACCCGAACCGACGATGACGAAATCTGCCTGCATGAAATTCCCCTGAGTTCTCTCTGGAACCCCTTGATGATTCCGTGAGGAGTGGCGTCACCCCTCACCAACTTTGGCCAAGCGATCGGCTTCGCCTCTCGCGGCCTTCGTATCCTCTCCCACAAGGGGAGAGGTAAACTCGCGGCACCGCGATGCCTCAAGCGAAGGCGGCGAGCGTGGCACCCTACCTCTCCCCTTGTGGGAGAGGATAGCAAGTCCGCGAGAGGCGAAGCCGATCGCTGGACGCGCTTGGTGAGGGGTAACTCCTCAACTCAATACGGCGCCTCGACCTTCCCCATGGCCACATACACCGTCTTCAATTCCGAATAATGATTGATCGCCGCGAGCGAATTCTCCCGCCCAAACCCCGACTGCTTCACGCCACCGAACGGAATCTCCACCGGAGCGAGGTTATAGGTATTGATCCATACCGTCCCGGCCTCCAGCCGGTCGACAACGCGATGGGCGCGCGCCATGTCATTGGTGAACACCCCGCCCGAGAGACCGAATTCGGTGGCGTTGGCACGCTTGAGGACTTCTTCCTCGTTGTCGAAATCGAGCACGCACATGACCGGGCCGAAGATTTCTTCCCGCGCTATGGTCATCTCGTCGGTGACATCGGCGAAGACAGTGGGCTGGATGTAGCAGCCGGCGGCGGCCACGGAATTCGGGATCGATCCGCCGGTCACTAGCGTGGCGCCCTCGGCCTTGCCTTTTTCGATGTAGGACAGGATCTTTTCCTGCTGGGCGCGGTTGATGACCGGACCCATCTGGGTTGCTTCGTCCTCGGGGTCGCCGATCTTGATTGCCTCGGTGCGCGCCTTGAGGCGCTTGAGAAACTCGCCCTTCACGCCCTTCTGGACGAAGACGCGGGTGCCGTTGGAGCAGACCTGACCGGTCGAATAGAAATTGCCGAGCATGGCGCCGCCGATGGCGCTATCGATATCGGCATCGTCGAAGACGATCAGCGGCGACTTACCGCCGAGCTCCATCGTCACATGCTTGAGGTGGCCGGCGGCGGCCTCGGCCACCTTACGGCCGGTCGGCACAGAACCGGTCAGCGAGACCTTGTTGACATCGGGGTGGTTGACCAGCAGCGGACCGGTGGTGCGGTCGCCCTGGATCACATTATAGAGCCCCTTGGGCAGGCCGGCTTCGATGAGGATCTCGGCGATCTTCAGCGCGCCGAGCGGTGTGTTCTCAGACGGCTTGAAGACCATGGCATTGCCGCAGACGAGCGCCGGCGCGCCCTTCCAGCAAGCGATCTGCTGGGGATAATTCCAGGCCCCGATGCCGACGCAGACGCCGAGCGGAATGCGCTTGGTATAGGCCCAGTCGGCCCCGAGCGGAATGTGCTCGCCATTGAGCGCGGCACCCGCCACGCCGCCGAAGAATTCGAAGGCATCGGCGCCCGAGGTCGGGTCGGCGACGATAGTTTCCTGGATCGGCTTGCCGGTATCCAGCGTTTCGAGTTCGGAGAGTTCGCGGTTCCGCTCGCGCATGATGTCGGCGGCACGCTTGAGGATACGGCCGCGCGCGGTGGGGCTCATTTTCGCCCACTCCACCTGTGCCGCCTTGGCCGAGGCGATGGCGCGTTCGACGATGGCGGGGGTCGCGGCATGCAGCTGGGCGATCACCTCGCCGGTGGCGGGATAGATGCTTTCGAACGCCGCGCCTGCGGTATCCTCGACATAGTCGCCATCGATGAAATGGCTGGCTTTCGGCTGTGCGCGCATCATGCTCCCCTGCCGGGGGTTTTCCCGGATTTGTCTATCTCGGGAACATATAGGGGCGAAGGCGCTTGCGCATCCTATTTAGCAGGTCAGATTCCGTCCCATTTGCGACGATAACCTGTCCGTTGAGAGATACCGCGCATGGCCGGTGCCATGCGCGGCAATCCGGATCAGCTTACCGGACGATGGTCACCATCTCGGCCTGAAGATTCTTGCCTGTCTTCTGATAGGCCACTTTCACCTTCTCGCCGGTCCTGATGCCCGGATCCTTGAAGCTCGAAGGCAGCTGGAACATATCGCCATTGGCGAGCGTCAGCGATTTGCCGGCGTGATAGGCCTTGACGGTGCCGGTCACCGACTGGCTCGCCGCGAAGGCGGCGGGAACAACAGCGATGGATGAAAGAATGACTGCGGAAGCAAAAAGAGCACGCATTGGCGTTTTCCTCTTATTCGGATGCACGAAGGTGATGTGATGGATCGTGCATGCGCCGTATTGGAAGCGTCTGAAACTGTCGCGTCGCACCGATGATTTGAAAAGTGCCGGCAATTCCCGTTTCCGATGCAGAGAATTACGCTCGCAGAGAAGTAAATCAACTTAATTAAACTTCACGTGTTCTTGTTATATTCTGGTCTATATTTAATATTTACTTTCGCCTCAATTGCCACATTGAGAATATTCTGCCGCAATTGCGGCGGAACTTGGCAGATTTCCGGGCTGCGGCAAAATGACTCTTTTGATGGCAAAACATCACTCGCCTCGGGGATAACGCTTTGATTCCTCGAGATTATCAAGATTCATGTGGTTACGCATATAGCGTTCGGATGCTTTCTGCAGCGGCTGATGATCCCAGGGATAATAGGCACCGTTGCGAAGCGCTTCGTAGACCACCCAGCGGCGTGCCTGGCTTTCGCGAACCTCTGCGTCAAATCGCGCCATGTCCCAACGGGCAAGTGCCATCGACTGGAAATGGCCGAGTGTCGCGGCGTGCGCCGGATCAGCCGCGAGGTTGTTGAGCTCACGCGGATCGGCATCGAGATCGAACAGCTGGTCGGGATCGAGCGCGCAATGGACATATTTCCACTTGCCCTCGCGAATGCCGACCAGCGGCGCGTAGGAGCCTTCGGCGGCGTATTCCATCAGCACCGGGGCGGTGCGCTCGCCGCCTTGCATGACCGGCACCAGGCTTTCGCCATCGGTCCAGAGCATGATCTCGGCCATCGAGATGCCGGCGAGATCGGCCAGCGTCGGCGCGATGTCGAGATTGGAGACCGGGGCGCGATGCAGGCCACTCTCAATGCCGGGGCCGGATATCATCAGCGGCACGCGGGCCGAGCCCTCGAAGAAGCTCATCTTGAACCATAGGCCGCGCTCGCCGAGCATATCGCCATGATCGGAGCAGAACATGATGACGGTATCATCGAGCATGCGGGTGCGGGTCAGCGTGTCGACCAGTTCGCCGACCTTCTCATCGACATAGGAGATGTTGGCGAAATAGCCGCGCCGGGCACGCGCCACGTTCTCTTCGGTGATATCGAACTGCGTGTAGTCGCAGGAGAGCATCAGCCGCTGGGAATGGGCATCCTGCTCTTCGAAGGGTATCGCACCCACTTCCGGAAGAAGCTCGTTGCGGCCTTCATAGAGATCCCAGAATTTGCGGCGCGCCACATAGGGGTCGTGCGGGTGGGAGAAGGAGACGGTGACGCACCAGGGCCGGCGGTCGGCATCGTCGTTTTCGCGGCTGAGCTGGTAGAGCTTCTGGTTGGCGAGGAAGGCGACCTCGTCGTCATATTCCATCTGGTTGGTGATTTCGGCGACGCCCGCACCGGTCACCGAACCCATATTGTGGTACCACCAGTCGATGCGCTCGCCCGGCTTGCGGTAATCCGGCGTCCAGCCGAAATCTGCCGGATAGATATCGGTCGTCAGCCGCTCCTCGAAGCCGTGCAACTGATCTGGCCCGACAAAATGCATCTTGCCCGAAAGCGCCGTGTAATAGCCCGCGCGGCGGAGATGATGCGCGAAAGTCGGGATCGAGGAGACATATTCGGCGGCGTTGTCATAGACCTTCGTGCGGCTCGGCAACTGCCCGGCCATGAAGGACGCGCGCGCCGGGGCACAAAGCGGCGAAGACGTATAATTGTTGCGGAAGCGGGCGCCGCGCTGGGCAAGCGCCTTGAGATGCGGCGCATGCAGGAAATCCGCCGGGCCATCCGGGAAGAAAGTGCCGTTCAGCTGATCGACCATGATGACGAGAATATTGGGCTTGCGGTCGGGCATATCAGTTGGTTCCGATTTGTTTGTCGTGGGACGTAATAAAGCCTGTTCGCCAGGAAAATCCAATCTTCGATCACCCGCTTCCGCATTCCGTTTGCGACAGATATCCGGCGCCGGCGCACTGTCACAAAAGTTTCATGCTGGCAAAACGATTTGTCAAAGATTTCAAGCAAATGTGGCTTGCAAAACAGCAAGCCATTTTAAGTGGAGATATCATGTCTGCCGCCGCCGAACGCATCGCTTTTCCCGTCCGATATGCAGGCGAAAAGCTCTTCAATCTCGGAAAGGCGGTGCTTGACTGCGCCTTTCAGCCGATCGTCGAAATCACCACCGGGGCGGTGTTCGGCTACGAGACTCTTATGCGCGGCCACGATCAGTTGGGATTCAACTCGCCGATCGAACTGATCGACCGGATGGCCGAGACGGGACAACTCGCGACCCTCGACCAGATGATGTCCGGCCGTT
Source organism: Rhizobium sp. LjRoot254 (assembly GCF_964254105.1). NCBI lineage: Bacteria > Pseudomonadati > Pseudomonadota > Alphaproteobacteria > Hyphomicrobiales > Rhizobiaceae > Rhizobium > Rhizobium sp. LjRoot254. Next base: position 3,250,409 of record NZ_CAXUSM020000001.1, read on the forward strand.
CGCTGGCAAAATTCACCTCGCTTGCCGACTACCGTTCATCGACGCTGTTCATCAATCTCGACGTGCGGCTGATCCCGGAAGGCGGCGCGCTGATCGATGCGCTTCTCCGGCATCTGCGGGCCCATGGCATTCCGCCATCGTCGATATGTTTCGAGCTGTCCGAACGCTTCGACAATACGGCGGTGCCGGAGTTCGGCGAACTGATCGCCAAGATGCGCCGCTCGGGCTTCAAGATCGCCATCGACGACTTCGGCGTCGGGCGCGGCGAGTTCAAGCTGCTCTGCGACTATCCGATGGACTATCTCAAGATCGACCGGCATTTCATCGCCGATGTCAGCAATGCGCCGCGCAAGCAGCATCTGGTCAAGAACATCGTCAATATCGCCCATACGCTCGGCATCCGCGTGATCGCCGAGGGCGTCGAGACGGAAGCGGAGTTCCTGTCGTGCCGCGAATTCGGCGTCGATATGGTGCAGGGCTACTACATCGCCCGACCATCGGTGAATGTCGACGATCAGCGCTCGAGTTTCCCGCATCTGCGCGACCATTCGCGAAGCCGGACCTCGGCAAGTTCGCTCGACGAACTGCTGATCCGCAAGCAGATCGAGAACCTGCCCTTCGTCTATGAGAACGACTCGATCGAGAAGGTCTTCGAGATGTTCCGGATGAACCCGGAGAACAGCTATTTCCCGGTGCTCAACGTGACCAACGAGCCGCGCGGCATCATCCAGGAATCGCAGCTCAAGGAATTCATCTATCATCCCTTCGGCCGCGACCTGCTCAAGAACCGGGACTACCTCAAGCCGGTCTCCTACTTCGTCAAGAACGCGCCGATCATCAGCCTCGATTCCGACACCCAGGATCTCGTGTCCGCCTTCGCCAACATGGATGGTTGCCACTGCGTGCTGCTGACCGAGAACATGCGCTATTCCGGCACGATTTCGGCCGCCTCGTTGATCCGCATTCTCAACGAGAAGCAGCTGAAGACCGCGCTCGACCAGAACCCGCTGACAGGCCTGCCGGGCAATCTCGCGATCGTCAACTTCCTCAGGAATGCCTGCATGGATGCCGACAAGATCCGCTATCTCTGCTATTGCGATTTCGACAATTTCAAGCCGTTCAACGATCGCTACGGCTTCCATGCCGGCGACCATGCGATCTCGCTGTTCGCGGCGCTGATGCGGCGCTATTTCTTCCATGAGAACGAGTTCACCGGCCATATCGGCGGCGATGATTTCTTTGTCGGGCTGCGGGGCATCGACGAGGAAGAGATGCTGCATCCGCTCGGACGGCTGCTCAACGATTTCTCCTCTGAAGTCATGACGCTCTACAGCGACAAGGAGCGCGCGGACGGCTATATCATCGGCCATGGCCGCGACGGCATCGAGGCGAAGATATCGCTTATGCGCTGCTCGATCGGCGTGCTGGAACTGCCGGAGGGCGTGGTGATCAGCGATATCGACCGGATCAGCGCCGAGATCGCGCATGTGAAGACTCTTGCCAAGCAAAGCGCCAATGGCCTCAGCGTCACCCGGTTCGGTGCCGCATAGGAAATCGAAGCAGCGTGAGCGGGAGGCTGACCGGCCTTTCAATCGCGGAAGATCTGGCCTATCTCCAATGCTCCCCTGAACGGAGCATGACATGGCCCTGCCCTCCCAAATGCGCTACATCGACCTGCCGCAGCCGGGCGCACCCGATGCGATGAAGCTCGCCACCGGCCCGCTTCCCGATCTCAAGCCCGGCGACCTGCTGATCCGGGTCGAGGCATCGGGCGTCAACCGGCCGGATGTCGCCCAGCGACAGGGCAGCTATCCGCCGCCGCCGGGTGCCAGCCCGATCCTCGGGCTGGAAGTCGCGGGCGAGGTCGTGGCACTCGGTCCCGAGACGAAGGGCTTCAACGTCGGTGACAAGGTGTGCGCATTGGCCAACGGCGGCGGCTATGCCGAATACTCAGCCGTGCCGGCGACACAGACGCTTGCCTGGCCGAAGGGCTACGACGCGATCCGTGCCGCCGCCCTGCCTGAGACATTCTTCACCGTCTGGGCCAATCTCTTCATGATGGCGGGATTGAAGGCCGGCGAGACAGTGCTGATCCACGGCGGTTCGAGCGGCATCGGTACGACCGCCATCCAGCTCGCGAAGGCCATTGGCGCGACGGTGTTCACGACCGTCGGCAACGAGGAAAAGGCCGAAGCGTGCCGCAAGCTCGGCGCCCTGCATGCGATCAATTACAAGGCCGAGGACTTCGCCGCCGTCATAAAGGCGGAAACCAAAGGTGGCGTCAACGTCATCCTCGATATGATCGCCGCCGCCTATTTCGAAAAAAATCTCGCCTCGCTGGCAAAGGACGGCAGGCTTTCGATCATCTCCCTGCTTGGCGGCGCTGTTGCCGAGAAAGCCAATCTTGCGCCGATCATGGTCAAGCGACTACGCGTGATGGGTTCGACCATGCGCCCCCGCACGGCGGAGGAGAAGCGCGAGATTCGCGATGAACTTCAGGCACAGGTCTGGCCGCTGATCGAGGCGGGCAAAGTGGCGCCGGTCATTCACAAAGTGTTCGATTTCGCCGACGTGGTGGAGGCGCACAGGCTGATGGAATCGAGCGATCATATCGGGAAGATTGTGTTGAAGGTGCAGGACTAACCGGCACGTCTACGGCCAAAAGTCGATTCTATCACGATACCATTGTTTCCAGATTGGGAACCTGCTATATGAGTATTCGATGAATGTGATTGCCAAGTCCGCCCTAGTGCAATTCTGGGAAAGGCAACCTTCGGGAATGCCCCGGAACATTGCCAAGGCGGCGATGACGGAGTGGCACACGACAGCTTCGGACGCGAATTGGAAGGACTTCAATGAACTCAAGAAGACCTTCAACTCCGCCGACTATGTGGCAGGCGGGAAAGTGGTCTTTGACGTGGGTGGAAACAAGTATCGCATCGTTGGCCTTGTCGGGTACAGAACGAAGCGCATTTTCATTCTTTTCGTCGGAACTCACGCCGAGTACGACAAGATCAAGGTGGTGGATTTATAGTGGGTAAGGAAAGCTCAATGTTGGATTTCTCCACGATACGTACCTTGCAGAGCGAAGCGGAATATCAGGCTGCGCTGAAGGCCGTGCGGCCGTATTTTGACATGGAACCCGCCGAGGACACACCGGAAGCCGCCCATTTCGATGCACTTGTCCTGCTAATCGAGCAGTATGAATCGAAGCACTACGAAATCCCCCGCGCGGCGCCAGTCGATGTTTTGAAATCGATTATGACCGCCAATAATTATAGTCGGGCGGATCTTATCGAGATCGTCGGATCAAAATCACGCGCAGCAGATCTTCTCAATGGGCGTCGTGAGATCAACCTCGACCAAATCCGCAAGATCAGCAAGGCATGGGGCATCCCCGCCGGTGCGCTGGTTGGCGAGATCGCCGCATAGCTGCGTCCGTCGGCAGTACCAGCACATGGCGGCCATGCGCCATCCGGCATTGTCACTTTGGCTGCAATCGTGTACCCAACCGAAAACACTCCCTCCCCCACGAGAACAAATTACATGCCCGGTTTTGACCTGATCCTTTTTGATTGCGACGGCGTGCTCGTCGATTCCGAAATCATTGCCGCCGAGGTGGAATCCAAGCTGTTGCGGGATTCGGGCTTCGATATCACGGCGGAAGACATGTGCATCCGCTTTGCGGGCATGGATTGGAAGAGCATTCTGCTGACGATCGAGCAGGAGGCCGACATTCCCGTCTCGGCCCAGCTTCTCGACAAATCCGAAAAACTCCTCGACGCTGCGCTCCTTCGCCGTGTCAAGATGATCGAGGGCGTGCGCTATGCGCTGGCCAAGATCACCGAGCAGCGCTGCATCTGCTCCAACTCGTCCTCGCACCGCCTGGACCTGATGCTGACCAAGGTTGGCCTCAAGCCCTTCTTCGAGGGGCATATCTATTCCGCGAAGGACCTGGGTCCGGACCGGACCAAGCCGAAGCCTGACATCTACCTGTTCGGCGCCAAGCAGTTCGGCGTCGATCCGTCACGCTGCCTGGTGATCGAGGATTCGGTGCATGGCGTGCACGCGGCGCGCGCCGCCGGCATGCGGGTGATCGGCTTTACCGGTGGCTCGCACACATATCCGACCCATGCCGACCGGCTGACCGATGCCGGCGCCGAGACCGTGATCTCGCGCATGGTGGAACTGCCGCAAATGGTGGAAGCGCTGAAGAACTTCAACGAACTGGTTTGAAGATTAAGGGGGCCTCGCGGCACCCAGTTCCCAAAGCTCACTTCGTATTATACGGGCCTTCGTCGATGCCGGCGAAGAGGCGCGTCAGGCCACTTGCGGGAGCGGACAACACGACATTCTCCTTGGTGAAGATGAACTGCGTGTTGCCCTGGCCCGGCGGGATCGTCACCTCGAACGGGGTGAGTTCGGAATAGAGCGTCTGGTCGCCATCGGTGGCGGCAACCCGGATCGGCAGCGAATAGGTGCCGTCCTTGCCCTCCGGGCCGGTAATCACACGACCGCGGACGACCACGGTGACGACGAGCCCCTGATCGGTCTGCCTGCACTGGCGGGTGGTGGCGTCGAGAGTGGCCTGGATCACCAGCTTGTTGGGATCGGCCAGGCCCTGGACATTCTTCTTCACGCCCTTGGCGTACTGGGTGTAGACCGCCGTGCCCTCGCGGAGATAGACCTGGGGGCAGGCGCCCTGCATGACGACCATTTTCGGGTCGTTGCCGGCGGTGTCGCTTTTCTTGACGCTGGAGAACATGCCACCCGTGTCGGTGGCACTGCAGGCGGCGAGGCCGGCCAGCAAGCCGAACGAAAGCATTTTGGTCAGATATTTGCCGGACACGTCTACGCCACCCCATGGTCTTGGCCGTGGCCAATGGTCAGGTCACAGCATTCATTCGTCAATTCCGGCCTTTTCATGGCCATTGCGATCGGTCTATATCAGCCGCGAAACAAAAAATCGACTGACGTGCTAAAAGAATCGAGCCAAAAACCCCGGCATTCCGGACGCAATCCGGACAGGGCGGGACGGAAGGTCTTGGTAGATATTGCGGCCATCAGGACAAGAGACTTCGAGGTATTGACGTGCGCTATGTTTCGACCCGGGGCGAGGCCCCTGAGCTTGGTTTTTCCGACGCGTTGCTGACGGGTCTGGCGCGTGACGGCGGGCTTTACGTGCCGAAGGAATGGCCGCATTTCTCGAAGAAGGAAATCCGGGCGCTGCGCGGCAGGAGCTATCAGGATATCGCGCTCGCGGTGCTGACGCCGTTCGCTGGCAAGGATATTTCCGAGGCCGATCTCAAGGCGATGATCGACGAGGCCTATGCCACGTTCAAGCATCCGGCGATCGCGCCGCTGGTGCAGAGCGGGCCGAATTCCTACATTCTTGAACTCTTTCACGGCACCACGCTCGCCTTCAAGGACGTGGCGATGCAGTTGCTTGCCCGGCTGATGGACCATGCGCTCGCCGCGCGCAATGAACGTTCGACCATCGTCGGCGCGACGTCGGGCGATACGGGTGGTGCCGCGATCGACGCCTTCGGCGGCCGCGAGCGCACCGATCTCTTCATCCTGTTTCCGCATGAGAAGGTCTCGCCGGTGCAGCAGCGGCAGATGACGACGACGTCGCATGCCAATGTCCATGCCATTGCCATCAAGGGTACGTTCGACGACTGCCAGAACCTGGTGAAGGCGATGTTCAACGATCTCGGCTTCCGCGACCGGATGCAGCTCGCTGGCGTCAACTCGATCAACTGGGCGCGCATCATGGCGCAGATCGTCTATTATTTCACGGCTGCGATCTCGCTTGGCGGTCCGGACCGTAAGGTATCGTTTACAGTGCCGACCGGCAATTTCGGTGACATTTTCGCCGGCTACGCGGCCCAGCGCATGGGCCTGCCGATCAGCAAACTGGTGGTCGCCACCAACGAGAACGACATCGTGGCCCGCACACTGAAGACCGGGCGTTATGAGATGAAGGGGGTCAAGGCCACAACTTCTCCATCGATGGATATCCAGATCTCGTCGAACTTCGAGCGGCTTCTGTTCGAGGCCTACGACCGCGATCCGTCCAAGGTGCGGATCGCCATGGACGGGCTCAAGCAATCGGGCGCCTTCGAGATCGAGAAGCATGCTCTGAAAGCCATCGCGCGGGACTTCAAGGCTGGCCGAGTGAGCGAGAAGGACGTGGCAAAAACGATCAGGGACGTGCTCGCGGAGACCGGCTACCTGCTCGACCCGCATACCGCGATCGGCGTCGCGACGGCGAAAAAATTCGAGAAATCCAATGCTCCGATGGTGACGCTCGCCACGGCGCACCCGGCAAAATTTCCCTTGGCAGTGAAAAATGCTTGCGGTATTGATCCAGCCTTGCCATCGTGGCTGGACGGATTAATGCAAAGGGAGGAGCGCTTCGAAGTGCTGGATGCGGACATCAAGACGGTGGAAGACTTCATCGCCCATCATGCCCGGATCGGGAACTGACCGGGCGCCTTTTGGTAAGCTATGAATGTTGAAGTAACCAAGCTCCCCTCGGGGCTTACCGTCGTTACGGAATCCATGCCGCATCTGGAGAGCGTTGCTCTCGGAGCCTGGGTGAAATCCGGATCCCGCAACGAAGCCGAGGACGAGCACGGTATCGCTCACCTTCTCGAGCACATGGCGTTCAAGGGTACGGCCCGGCGTTCGGCACGCGATATCGCCGAGCAAATCGAAAATGTCGGCGGCGAAGTCAATGCCGCCACCTCCACTGAATCCACGTCCTATTATGCGCGCGTTCTGCGGGACGATGTGCCCCTCGCCGTCGATATCCTGGCAGACATATTAATCGAGTCCGCCTTCGACGAAGAAGAGATGGAACGCGAAAAGAGCGTCATCCTTCAGGAAATCGGCGCGGCGAACGACACGCCAGACGACATCGTCTTCGACAAGTTCTCCGAAGTCGCCTTTCAGGGCCAGACGATCGGCAGGTCCATTCTCGGCACGCCTGAATCAGTCATGTCCTTCGCGCCAAACCAGATCCGCCGTTATCTCGCGCGCAATTATCTCGCCGAGCGCATGTATATCGTTGCCGCCGGCGCCGTGAAGCACGACGAGTTCGTGCGCGAGGTCGAAAGGCGCTTCGCCGGACTGCCGACGACATCCCCCTTGGCGCAGCTCATCGAACCCGCGCGCTACAATGGCGGCGAGATCCGCGAGTCACGCGACCTGATGGACACGCAGCTGCTGTTCGGCTTCGAGGGCAAGGCTTATCACGCCCGCGATTTCTACTGTTCGCAGATCCTCGCCAACGTGTTGGGCGGCGGCATGTCGTCGCGGCTGTTCCAGGAAGTGCGTGAACATCGCGGCCTTTGCTATTCGGTCTATGCCTTCCATTGGGGGTTCTCGGACACCGGCATTTTCGGCATCCACGCCGCGACCGGAGCCGAAAACCTGCCCGAACTGATCCCTGTCATCGTCGATGAGCTTCGCAAATCGTCGGAGGAGATCCGGCAGGAGGAAATCGACCGCGCCCGCGCCCAGATCCGCGCCCAGCTTCTCATGGGCCAGGAAAGCCCCGCAGCACGCGCCGGCCAGATCGCGCGCCAGATGATGCTCTACGGCCGCCCGATCTCGAACACCGAACTGATGGAGCGCCTGTCCGGCATCACCACCGGCCGGCTGACGGATCTCGCAGGACGACTGTTCTTCGGCACCACCCCGACGCTCTCGGCGATCGGCCCGGTTGACGAACTTGCCTCGATGGAGGAAATATCACATCTGCTGAACGGCGGCTCGAACCCGGGACACAAGACGGCGGCAGAATAACCGGCAATTCCAGGCGGCGGGCATGGCAAGATCAGTCTTCGGTTTCTTGTCGAAGGGGAGCATACCGGAAGAGATATCGGGCGAGCACCATTACTTCCGCCTGCCGCGAAACTCCGACTATCGTGCATGGTATGCACTGCGTAGCGACAGCCGGCCCTTCCTCGAACGCTGGGAACCAAGCTGGGAACATGACGGGCTGACCGAAAGCAGCTTTCGGGCGCGCGTCATCCGCTCCGCCCAGGAATTCGCCTCAGGCGTCGCGGTGCCGCTCTTCCTGTTCACTCGAAGCGATCACCAGCTGATCGGCGGCCTGACGATCGGCCATATCCGGCGCGGGGCCTCGCAATCCTGCATGATCGGCTACTGGATGGGAGAGCGTTTCGCCGGCCAGGGGCATATGACCGCGGGCCTCACGATCGCCATACACTACATCTTCAACCAGCTTGCCTTGCACCGGATCGAGGCAGCCTGTATTCCGGAGAACGACCGTTCGATCCGGCTGCTTGAAAAAGCCGGATTTCAACGTGAAGGTTATATGAAGGAATTTCTGAAGATCAGGGGGGAGTGGAGAGACCACGTTCTCTATGCCCTGATTGCCGGCAACTATAATAAAATCGGGAAGCCAGACATTTGATGTTGGAATTTTGGAAGCAGCAAGCCTCCGGCCGGGGCCGGTTTGGCGCATGCCTTGGCATGCTGCTGTTTTTCGTCATGATGCTTGCACCCGTGAGTGCCATGGCGCTCGAACCGGTGAAAATCTCGCGCGAGGACAAGGCGCTCGATCTCACGGCCATCGCCGAGATCTATGCCGGCCAAGGCGAGGCGTTCCAGGTTTCGACGGCAGCGGGCACCGATGGCATCGTACGCCGGATCGAGGTGCGCGCCAGCTCACAGAACCATAATGGCGACTGGGCGGTGTTCGCGCTCGCCAATGTCTCGGACGAGCAGCTCGAACGGCTGATCGTCGCGCCGCATTACCGGCTGGTGAATTCCAAGATATTCTGGCCGGATCTCGGCTCGGACCGCATCATCTCGATCACGCCGAGCGAGGGCTTCGCGCTCGACCGCGTGCCGTCGAACGATGCGGACGTGTTCTCGATCACGCTCAATCCGGGTGCGGTGATCACCTTCGTCGCCGAGATCAATTCGCCGCAACTGCCGCAGCTCTATCTCTGGGAGCCGGAGACCTACAAGGATACGGTCAACGCGTTCACGCTCTATCGCGGCATCGTGCTCGGCATTGCCGGGCTGCTCGCGGTGTTCCTGACCAATCTCTTCGTCATCAAGGGCACCTCGATGCTGCCGGCGACGGCGGCACTCGCCTGGGCGGTGCTGGCCTATGTCTGCGTCGATTTCGGCTTCCTCGAACAGCTCTTCGGCCGCAATACGCTCGATGAGCGAATATGGCGGGCGGGTGCGGAAGTGGCGCTGGCCTCGGGCTTGGTGATCTTCCTCTTCACCTACCTCAATCTCAGCCGATGGCATGCCAACCTTGCCTATGCGACGCTCGCCTGGGTGCTGGGACTCGGTACGCTGTTCGGCGTGGCGATCTATGATCCGTCGATCGCCTCGGGCATTGCGCGCGTCTCCTTTGCACTGACGGCCGGGGTCGGCATCCTGCTGATCGTCTTTCTCGGCTTCAACCGCTATGACCGCGCCATCCTGCTGATCCCATCCTGGCTCGTCATCATCGCCTGGATGTTCGGCGCCTGGCTCGCGATCACCGGCCAGCTCGACAACGATATCGTGCAGCCGGCGCTGGCCTTCGGCCTCGTGCTGATCGTGCTGCTGATCGGCTTCACGGTGATGCAACACGCGTTTGCCGGCGGCGCCTACCAGCAGGGACTGTTCTCCGACCTCGAACGGCAATCGCTGGCGCTGACCGGTTCCGGCGACACGATCTGGGACTGGGACGTGGCGCGCGACCGGGTGATGACCATTCCCGACATCGCGCTCAAGCTCGGCGCCGTGCCGGGCGCGTTGCATGGCCCGGCCCGCAACTGGCTGCCACGGCTGCATCCCGATGACCGAGACCGTTTCCGTGCCACGCTCGACATCTTGCTCGCCCAGAAGCGCGGCCGTCTTTCCCATGATTTCCGGCTGCGGGCCGAGGACGGCCAATACCATTGGCTCTCGATCCGAGCCCGGCCGGTGCTATCAGGCAATGGCGAGATCAGCCGCTGCGTCGGCATCGTCGAGGACGTCACCGAGCAGAAGAACATCGTCGACCGCCTGCTCAACGACGCGCTCAACGACAACCTCACCGGCCTGCCGAACCGCCAGCTTTTCCTCGACCGGCTGCAATCGCTGCTGGCGCTGGGAGCCGCCGACGAGAATATGCGACCGACGGTGCTGACCATCGACATCGACCGCTACAAGCAGGTCAACGATTCCCTCGGCATCGCGGCCGGCGACAATATCCTGATCGCGTTGACCCGCAGGCTGCGCCGGCTGCTCAAGCCGCAGGATACGCTCGGCCGGCTGGCGGGCGACGAGTTCGGCGTCATCCTGACGTCGGAGACCGATCCGGCCCGGATTGCCGATTTCGCCGATGCGGTGGCGAAAGCGATCTCCGTGCCGCTCAACTTCGCCAACGAGGAGTTCATCCTGACGGCCTCGATCGGCATCGTGTCCTGGACCGATCCGACAGTGAATGGCGAAGGCCTGCTCAACGATGCCGAGCTCGCCATGTACCGCGCCAAGAAATCCGGCGGCGACAAGGTCGAGCCTTTCCAGCCTTCATTCCGTATGGCGGTTTCCGACCGGCTGCAACTCGAATCCGATCTCCGCCGCGCCATCGAGCGCAAGGAAATCTCGATGGTCTACCAGCCGATCGTGCGGCTAGACGACGCCGAGATCGCTGGCTTCGAGGCGCTGATGCGCTGGGATCATCCCCGTCGCGGCAACATCCCGCCGACCGAATTCATTCCGCTCGCGGAAAGTTCGAATTTCATTTCCGAACTCGGCCTGTTCGCCATCGAACGTGCCACGGCGGACCTTTCGATCTGGCTCGCCCAGATGGGCGACATTCCGTTCTTCATGTCGGTCAACGTGTCGAGTTCGCAGCTGATCAACTCGAACCTCGCCGAGGATGTGCGGCGGGCGCTCGCCCATTCCGATTGCCCGCCCGAACGGCTGAAGCTCGAACTCACCGAAACGATCGTGATGGAAAATCCCGAACAGTCGCGGCTGATCCTGGAGAAGCTGCGCGAGGCGGGTGTGGGCCTGGCGATCGACGATTTCGGCACCGGATTCTCGTCGCTCGGCTATATCACCCGCTTTCCCTTCGACACGATCAAGATCGACAAATCCCTGGTGCGCGACACCAGCGAGAAGCGCGACGTGCTGCTGCGCTCGATCGTCTCGATGGCCAATGAACTTGGCATGGCGCTGGTGGCGGAGGGCATCGAGAGCGAGGAAGACGCCCTCAAGCTGGGCCAGATGGGCTGCCAGTACGGCCAGAGCTTCTTCTTCGGCCCGCCGATCGGGTCGGAGTCGGTGCAGAGGTTGTTGCGGGAGCGGTTTCCGTTGTTGAAGCGGGGGTAGATTCACCCCTCACCAACTTCGGCCAAGGGTTCGCTTCGCTTACCCGGCCTTCGTATCCTCTCCCGCAGGGGGAGAGGTAGGGTGCCACAATCGCCGCCCTCGTTTGAGGTGAAGCAGTGCCACAAGTTTACCTCTCCCCCTGCGGGAGAGGATAGCAAGTCCGCGTGAGCTCCAGCGAGCGCATGGACGCGCTTGGTGAGCGACTATCTTGCGTGTCAAGTTGCAATTTGCATTTCCATTCTCGCTTCTCGTGCTTTTGCGTTAAGGCGGACGAGGATTTTATGAGCCACGGCGATACGCGCGACCATTTTGGGCTTTCCCGCTTCGATCAACCTGCGATGGAAGGCAGCGAGGCTGTTGTCATATTTGCAGGCGATCCAGGAGATCACGTAGAGAATGGACCGAACCCGTTCACGACCGCCCCTGATATGACGCTGGCCTTTGCGCTTGCCGCTGTCGTCGGCCAATGGCGCCAGGCCGGCAAGCTTGGATACTGCCTTGTTGGAGATCAGGCCGATCTCGGGCAGTTCGGCCATCAGGATGGCGATCGTCCGGCCGGCCACGCCCTTGATCGAGGAGAAGGCCTCGGCCAACTTCGCCCAAAGCGGATCGTCGTCGATAACAGAGGCGATCTCGCCTTCGATGTGACGCGCCTGACGCTTGAGCAGGGATATGACCTCATCCAGGCTGGCCCGCGCCTCGGCATCGTCGCAGCTCGACAGTCGCTGCTTCTGGACAGTCAGGTCGCAGGTGATCTGCGACAGACGCGTCACCAGGGCCTTGAGATGCAGCTGATCCACATCGGGCGGATCGCCGGCTTGGACATCCTTCATCGCCGCGAAGCTCGCGATCACGGCCGCGTCGATGCGGTCGGTCTTCTCCAGAAGTCCCTTGGAGCGCGCATGGTAGCGCACCGCGGCGGCGTTGACGACGGCGCAGCCAATACCCGCCTGCCACAGCAGCAGATAGGCCATCCGCTCCTGCCCGCCGGTGGCCTCCATCACCACCAGTTCGACATCCTCTGCTCGGCACAACACGGCCAGCGCCGCGATCCCATCCGCGTCATTGGCAAAGCGCGCATAGGTGCCGCTCGACGCCACGAAGGCATCCAGCACATTCTTGGAAACATCCACTCCACAAATGTTCAACATCACGGTAACCTGCCTTGTTCGTGCGATCGGGTTCAACCGACTGTTCGGTCGTGCGTGACAACGGCGAAGATCCCAAGCTCACCAACGGTTGTAGCCAGAGGGGTAACGGGCGACTTCGCCGCGCCTCGGGTGGGGTGGCCATCTCACCCGAGGCTCAGTCGCAAGCATCGCACAATCCCAATGAAAGTGGATACAAGGGGTGAAAACCCAGCTCCACCAGCAGATCTCACCCATGCCCCGCCTGCATCGATAGCATCGCGGGATGAATTCCCATCAGCGCCAGAGCCCGATCATACTTGTCATCCAGCCCATGGTCGAAAATCAGGTTCTCATCCGCCGGGCAGGTCAGCCAGCCGTTGTTGGCGATCTCGCTTTCGATCTGGCCGGCACCCCAGCCGGCATAGCCGAGCAGCAGCGACGCCTTCTTCGGCCCCCTGCCCCGCGACATGGCGCGGATGATATCCACTGTCGCGGTCAGGCAGATCTCGTCGCTGACCGGGATCGAGGACTGGGTGAGATAATCATCGGTGTGCAGCACGAAGCCACGGCCGGATTCGACCGGGCCGCCCTTCTGGATCGGGAAATCACGCGTCTCATCGGGCAGCAGGATCGCATCCTCGTCGGCGACGATCTTGAGATGGCGCAGGATATCGACGAAGCTCAACTGCTGCGGCTGGTTGATGATGAAGCCCATGGCGCCATCGCTGGAATGGGCGCAGATATAGACCACGGCGCGGGAAAAATTGCCGTCAGGCATGCCCGGCATGGCGATCAGGAACTGACCGTCAAGAAATCCGCGCTCGCCTTTGCTCTTCAAAGTCTGGATATCGACCATGGCTCACAGCCTATCAATTCGCGGTGAAATGAAAAGGACGAAGATGCATCGGGCCGGCTTTTTTCGTAAGAGAGTCATGGCGGCACGCTGGCATTCGCCGGATGTGAATGGGCCGGAAACCGGGAAGTGCATGAATTGAAAAACCTTTTTAGAGCCGTCCTGTTTGCCGTGCTCGCGGCTTTGAGCTGGCTGCCGCCGGCAGCGCAAGCAGCGATGAGCCAATGGGCGGAATCCGAGGGTGGCCGGATGCGGCTGGTGGTGATCTCGCAGCCGCGCAACGACGCGATCCTCGCGCTTCTGCAGATCGAACCTAAGCCCGGCTGGAAAACCTATTGGCGCGACCCCGGCGATGCCGGCATGCCGCCGCAGCTGGACTTTGCAGGCTCGACCAATCTCGTGCTCCGATCGGTTTCATTTCCCGTGCCGGAGATCGGCCAGGATGATGGCGGCCGCTTCGTCGGCTATCACCAGCCAGTCAGCCTGATCGTGGAATTCGCAAAGCCGCTGGCCGATGCGCCTTCCACGATCAATCTCAATGCAATCGTCGGCATCTGCGAGAAGGTGTGCGTGCCCTTTGTAGCGAGCTTTTCAGTGCCGTTGAAACCGGGCCAACCGGAAAGCGAGGAATTCATGCAGCTGCAGCTCGCGCAGTCGACCCTCCCCGAGAAGCCGGGCAAGGATTTTGAGATCAGGAATTTGCATCTTTCGATAAACGAAAAGCTGATTGAGGCGGACGTCGCGATTCCCAACGCCCAGGCACCGCAGGTCGCATTCGTTGGGCCGCCGGGACTCAGATTCGGTGAGGTAGAGATCGATGCCGGCGCGGACAAAATCGCTCACATCCGCATCCCCATCATAAGCGAAAAGGCGCAGGCGGGGCGTACGATCACCATGCTCGTCAAATCAGGCGGCCGCGCGATCGAAGCAACCCTTGCGCTGAGATAGCGGCAACGATATCCACAACCAGAATTTCATCACGTCAGGAGAATACCAGCATGACTATCGCCATCGGCGACACTTTGCCCGCCGCCACGCTCAAGGAAAAGACATCGGAAGGTGTCACCGACATCGACCTCCGGGAGTTTCTCAAAGGCCGAAAAATAGTGCTCTTCGCGGTGCCGGGCGCGTTTACGCCCACCTGTTCGCTCAACCACCTGCCGGGCTTTCTCGAAAACCGCGACAGCTTCTTCGCCAAGGGCGTCGACGAGATCGTGGTCCTGTCGGTCAACGACCATCACGTGATGCAGGCCTGGGCGAAGGCCTCCGGCGGCGAAGGCAAGATCCGCTTCCTCGCCGACGGCTCCGCCATCTTCACCAAGGCCATCGGGCTCGACAACGAGATGAACGGCATGGGCATCCGCTCGAAGCGTTACTCCATGCTGATCGAAGACGGCAAGGTCACCCAGTTCAACATCGAGACCGTGCCGGGACAGGCCGAGGTCTCGGGCGCTGCGACACTGCTCGGCCAGCTCTGATCAGTATACGTGAGGGGCCGCCCGATCGGCGGCCCGTCGCTTTTTTTCACAAGCTTCGCACCGCCGCGACGTCATCCTCGGCCTTGTGCCGAGGATCTGGTGAGGGAAGATAGACCCACCATCGTCGATTGCTTGATGAGCGTCACCAGATCCTAGGGACAAGCAACCGTGGTTTTCAGGTTGCGAAAGCTGGATCGGTCCTTGCGATGGCGTTGAGGATTGTGATGAGCTTGCGGATGGTGGCGACCATGGCGAGTTTGAAGGGCTTTCCGTTCTGCCTGAGGCGCTTATAGAAGCCGCCTAGGATTGGGTCGCCTGCCTTGATGGCGCTCAAGACCGCCATGTAGGCAATATCGCGCAGATGTTTACGACCGCCCGAACACCGTCCCGGCCGGTTGGCTTTTCCTGATTGGCGTGCATGCGGTGCGACGCCGAGAAGAGCGGCGACGGTCTTACCCGAGACCTGGCCTAGTTCCGGCAGGTCGGCGAGCAGCGTGGTGGCGAGCACTGGTCCGACACCGCTGACCGCCGTGAGCCGGTCGCGGCGTTGCCTGAGCGCCGGATTGTCGGCGACAAGCGCATGCACCGCGTCCTTGATGCGCACGATCGCTCGCTCGATCGCGGCGAGGCGCTCTTCGATCAAGCTGAGCACCAGGGGTTCGGTCTCGGTATCGCACTGGCTGAGCAACCCACTGCGCTCGGCGACCAGCCGCCGCCTGTGGCCGAGCAGCGCCCCAAGGCTGCCAAGCGCCGGATCCCGACGGTAGGGTGCAAGCGCCTGATGGGCGGTCGCGAGATAGCGGGCAATCACGGCGGCATCGATCGCATCGGTCTTGGCGAGCTGTCCGATCGAGCGGGCAAAGCCGCGCACGCGCGATGGCTGCAGGATACGGACATCGATGCCCGCGGCATGGAGCGCGTCGGCAAGCGGCCGTTCATAGCCACCCGATGCCTCAAGACCGACGACAGATGCCCCCAGAACACGCAGGCGTGCGATGAGATCACTGAAATGCTCTGAAATATTGGCGAGCACCAGGACGTGACCCGCAGGATGGATGTGGACATCGAGGCGGGCTTTGGAAACGTCGATGCCGACAAAGGAAAGTTCAGATATCATGGCCTTGCTCCCAGGCTTGTGGTGCGGGCGAAAGCCCGATCAACCGTTCGGGGTCTAAGGGAGCAGGCAGGGCCAAGCTTGTCCTCGGCTATTCAAAGCCAGCCCAAGTGAACGGCCTCCTGCCTGCACCGGCCGGAAGTTCAGTCCGGCCGGTGCATCAAGTTAAACACACTTCGTCCACACAAGCCCGAGGATGACGACACGCGCTGGCTGGCGGAGTGCAGAACAGGCACCAGCCGCCGGCCTCTGATCACATCTTCATGTTCTTCATGTCGTGGCCGTCGTCGCCCTTGTTGGCGGGTTCGACCTTGAATTCCACCGCGATGTCACCGGCCTTTTCGAAGGTCAGTACGGCCTTGATCTTCTCGCCTTCCTTGAAAGGCGTCTTGACGCTCATGAACATGACGTGGATCGCGCCGGGCGATAGTTCGACGGTCGCGCCGGGGGCGATTTCGAGGCCGCCGGGAACTTCACCCATCGTCATCATGCCGTTGTCGACCTTCATTTCATGGACCTGGATCAGGTCCGCGACATCCGACGAGATATTGATCAGCCGGTCCGGTTCGGTGCCGTGATTGGTGATTGTCATGAAGCCACCGCCGGTCTTGGCGCCTAGGTTCATCGCCTTGGACCAAGGGTGATGGATTTCAAGATCGCCGGCCTTATATTCGTGCGCGAACACTGGGGTAGTGGAGAGGATGAGTACGATAAGCGTGACGATCACGCGATTTGCGATATGCATGGATTTGCCTTTCAGAATTCATCGGGATTCTTCGCGCGAGGTTGCGCGTGCGATCAAATGAGGAATTCAGGTGGCCCGCGCGGAGAGGCACCGGGTCCGAAAGATACGGTGATCGGTAGCGATTCCAGCGACGTGAAGTCGGCTGCGATCTCCTGCCGCTCGATTGCCGCCGCCTCGACGGGCGGCGCGGGAATGAGGATGCCGGATGCGATGCGGCAGGCCTCGCAGCCATGCCACGTGACCTTGCCCGGTCGGCCATCGTCGCCCGGCACGCAGAGGTCCGCGACACTGCCATCGGGCAGGACATAGATCGCCAGATCCTGCACCTGTAGCGGCTTGGCCGCGACGGGCTGGTGCGCCAGCCCCGCAGACACGAGCAGCATCGCGCATAAAATGCGCAGCGATGCCATCGCGATGTTCCACTTAGCCGTCATGCAATTTCCCGGGATTTCCGGGATGGGTTTAGCCCGATCGGGAGCATTTGACAATGCGGCATGCTGTAAAGGCGAAGGGGCCGGATGTCCTCACCCGGCCCCTCTTTCGTTCAAATCGAATGTCAGTTCGTGCGGGTGATATCGACCGGGAAGAACAGCGTCTCACCCGAAGAGTCTTTCACGCCGTCATTGTCGGTGACCGCAAAGGCCTTGCCCGAGGCATCGAAGGCAAAGCCCTCGAGCTTGTCCACGACATAGCCGTTGAGCGCCTTGAGGTCGGGAATGAAGTCGCGGACTTCTTCCTTCTTGACGACAGGCAGTTCGCCGCCGAGCTTGGCGGGCTTCAGTTCGGAAAGCGCCACGCGATAAAGCTTCTTGAGCTTGGCGTCCTTGCCGATCAGGTTGTCGCGCTCGATGACATAGACATTTCCGTCATGGATGGCGATTTCGGACAGGCCGACCCAGCCATCGCCGGCTGCTTCGAGCGGATAGCGCACCGCGCCCCATTCCTGGGTCGAGGGCTTGTAGGACACGAGCTTGACGAAGCCCTTCGGGTCATCCTTCCACTCGCGTTGCACGGCCATCCACAGAACCATGTCGTCGCCCTTGCCATCGACCGCGATGCCTTCGAAGCCGAAGCGGGTTTCATTGGTGAGGAGTTCGGCGGGAAGCGCGATCTCCTCCTTGATCTTGCCCTTGCCATTCACGTGGTAGAGCGCATGCGGCACGAGCTTTTCCGAATTGCCTTCGGAGGCGAGCCAGAAGCCGCCATCGCCATCGGTGGCGATACCTTCGATATCGAGCTTCTGGGCCGGCTGGCCGTCACGCTTGACGACCAGTTTGCCGGTGATCACGGCGGGCGTCAGCGTTGCGTCGATGGTGAGGATCGAGGGCTGGCCGCTATAGACCGAGTCGGTCACGGCATAGAGCCGGCCGGGCTTATCAGGCACTGCGGCGAGGCCCGAAAGCGCGCCCCAACCGATGATCTCGCCATCCTTTTCCTCAGAGACGAGCTGCGGATAGGCGGGCTTGGCATCGCTCATCTCATAGAGCATGACATGCGAGCGGGCGCCGCCATCCTCGATCAGGTCGACCTCGTTGGCCGTTGCGAAGAGCTTGCGCGACGGAATGGCGACAGCGCCCTCCGGCGACACGCCCGACGGCAGAAGTTGAATGAGGCGCGGTTCGGCGCCGGTATCCTCATAAACTGCCGCGATGGAGGCTCGCTCGGTGAGAACCATGAAATATTTCTTGCCATCGATCTCGGCCGTTTCCAGACCTTCAGGTTCGATACCCTTCTTGCCGGCGCGGCTTTCGGGGAAATGGCCGATGCGGGCGATCGCCTGTTCGAGCGATGCGCCGGATTCGTAGAGAACCTTGCCCGTCGTGTCGAAGATGGTGAAGCCGCGCGAGCCGCCTTCATAATCACCTTCATTGGCGACGATGATGCGGTTGTCGTCCAGCCATTTCACGGCATCGGGTTCGCGGAGCACGCCTTCCAGCTTCTCGGAGAAATCCAGCGCGCCATCGGTGGTGGCGTCGATGCCCGACAGGTCTGTCTTGCCGGCGGAGAAGTGCGTCTTCACCGTGCCGGTATTGCCGTCGATGATGACGATCTCGTTGTTTTCCTGCAGCGTCAGCGCGATCTCGTTCTTGGAATTGATCGCGACGAATTCCGGCTCCGGATCGTCGGCTGCGACGCCTGTAATGCCCCTGAGATCGACATGCTTGATGGCGGCGCAATCGGCGGCCCCATCCTTGATCGGCACGATCACCAGATCGCCGGCCGGCATCTGCGGGATCTTGCCGTCATCAATGTCCTCGTCGCGCTCATTTTCGATGGCGATTACGGCGATCGTCTTGTCCTTGGAGATCGCGATCGAATCGGGCTGGCCGCCGAGATCGCAGCTCGCCTCGACCTTCTTGGTCGCAAGATCGACGGTCTCGAGATTGCCGGTCGGATGCTGCTTGTCCTTGCCGGTGTTGACGGCGACGAAAGCCTTGCCGCCTGTTATGGCGACCGAGGTCGGCTCGCCATCGAGCATGACGGAGCCGAGCGCCTTCGGCGCCCTGGCGTCCGTGATGTCGATCAGGCCCACGGCCTTGAGCGGACTCGACGTGTAGACCAACGTATTGCCATCTTCCGTCGCGGCGATGATTTCCGCTGAGGTCACCGACTTGGCATCGACGTCAACCGGCGTGTTGTCGGCAACGGCGAAGGAGGCGATGCGGTTGAACACCGGCTCGGCATGGGCAATAGCCGCAGTCGAGGCCAACAGGACCGCGACCGCCGCCGGAATTGAAAAATGTCTCGTCATGGAAATCCCTCCTGTTTCGTTCAGGAGGTCTTTGCGCATGTGCATGACAGGCAGATGACAGCGGGATGTCAGACGATTTTATCGACAGGTGCCTTCGGCTTCTTCTTGAACGGCGCCATGGCCAGGCGGGCGAGTTCGTCAGCGCGTTCGTTCTCAGGGTGACCGGCATGGCCCTTGATCCAGTGCAGGTTGACCTTGTGCCGGTTGCGCGCCTCGTCGAAGGCCTGCCAGAGTTCGGCGTTCTTGACCGGCTTCCTGTCGGCAGTTTTCCAGCCGTTCTTCTTCCAGCCGTGGATCCACTTGGAAATGCCGTCCTTGACATAGGCGCTGTCGGTGTAGAGATCGATCTCGCAAGGGGTTTTCAGCGCCTGCAAGGCCGAGATCGCGGCCATCAGTTCCATGCGGTTGTTGGTGGTCATCGCCTCGCCGCCGGAGAGTTCCTTCTCGGTCTCGCCATAGCGCAGGATGGCGCCCCAGCCGCCGGGACCGGGATTACCCGAGCAGGCACCATCGGTGAAGATATCGACATGCTTCATGCGGTCACCGGCAGCTTGAGCCCATATTCGGCGGGGTTTGCGATGTTCTGGTGGAAACGCAGCTTGCGGAGATATTCCTTGGGGTCCTTTTTGGTGACCATGGCGCCTGATGGAGTCATCAGCCAGTCGTAAAGGCGGGTGAGGAAGAAGCGCAGCGCCGACCCCCGGCAGAGCAGCGGCAATGCCTCGGCTTCGGCCCGCGAGAGCGGCCGCACCGACTGGTAGCCCTCGATCAACGCCATGCCCTTGGTGATGTTGTAGGACCAGTCCTTCTCGAAGCACCAGGCATTGAGGCAGACCGACAGATCATAGGCGAAGAAATCATTGCAGGCGAAATAGAAGTCGATCAGGCCCGACAGATGGTCGTCGAGGAAGAAGACGTTGTCCGGGAAGAGATCGGCATGGATGACGCCTGCCGGGAGATCCTTCGGCCAATGGCTTTCGAGGAAATCGAGCTCTGCGCGCACTTCCCGCGCGAGGCCCTTCTCGACCTCGTCGGCGCGGGCTTCGGATTTGTCCCATAGCGGCCGCCAGCCGGAGACGGAGAGCGCGTTCTTGCGGGTGATTGCAAAATCTTCGCCCGCGACATGCATGCGGGCCAGAGCCTCGCCGACCGCGCGGCAGTGATGGGCGGCGGGCTTGCGCAGCCACATGCCTTCGAGGAAGGAGATCAACGCGGCGGGCCGGCCGGCGAGCCGGCCTAGCAGTTCGCCATCCTTCCGCACCACGGGCAGCGGGCAGGACAGGCCGCGAGCGGCGAGATGCTGCATGAGGCCGAGAAAGAACGGCAGATCGGCGGGATCGACGCGCTTTTCGTAGAGCGTCAGGATATAGGGTGCCTTGCTGGTATGAAGCAGGAAATTGGAATTCTCGACGCCTTCGGCAATGCCCTTATAGGACATCAGCGTGCCCGCGTCATACTGGGCAAGGAAGCGTTCGAGTTCGTCTTCGGTGATATCGGTATAGACTGCCACAGCGATTTCCCGTGATGCACATATCCTCTGACGCATAGCGCGCGGGACATCAGATCGCCAGCCCCGAAGCGACATGGGGCACAGGTTTTGGCAAGCGGAAGGAACAGCCAAAAGGCAAATGCGAACACTGAAGCGTCGGCGCGTTCTCTAACCAGATGGTTGACTGCCTTGCTCAGCACAATCTCATGGACGGATCATCGGAAGGCCATCGAGTGCCAGACCGAGAGCAATCCCATCGTCGGCTTCAGGACAGCCACGACAAAAAAGAGAGAGATGAAGACGATCATCGAGAAGCGAAACGTCGTCCGCTCAGCCTGGTATTCGGCACCTTTGATGAGATCATCATAAGATGGCAGCAAACCTGTCGCTCTCCATCGCATAAAGCTGCGGCCTACGAATACCACTGCGCTGAAAAAAACAACGGCAAGTGCCGGCAACATGAGCCAGATTCCGATGCCAGATATGACGTCAAGGGCACTCATTCGATGATCCAATCAACCAAAATGAATGAAGGCTTTAGCACTACCCATTCACCCAAGCCATGTCCTCATGCGTCAACTCGATCTTCCTCAGTTCCCGATTGACCGGGAAATGCTCGTTCTCCTCGGCCATTTCGGCGAGTTCGACGGTGGCGTCATAGCGCGCGCGGAAGGCGTCGATGATCTCGTTGACGATCACTTCGGGGGCCGATGCGCCGGCTGACAGGCCGACTGTTTCGAGGTGACCGAAGGCTTCCCAGTCGATCTCCGAGGCGCGCTGGACGAGCGCCGCCTGCCGGGCGCCTGATTTGAGCGCCACTTCCACCAGACGCTTGGAATTGGAGGAATTCGGCGAGCCGACGATCAGGAACAGGTCGCAATCGGCCGAGGCCAGCTTGACCGCCTCCTGACGATTGGTGGTGGCGTAGCAAAGCGATTCCGACGCGGGATCCTGGAGATTCGGGAAGCGCTCCTTGAGCTTGGCGATCACGTCCTTCATGTCATCTACCGAAAGCGTTGTCTGGGTCACATAGCCGAGATTGTCAGGGTCAGCGGGCGCATAGCGCTCGGCATCTTCCACGGTCTCGACCAGCGTCATGCTGCCGTCGGCCATCTGGCCCATCGTGCCGATGACTTCCGGGTGGCCCTCGTGGCCGATCAGGATGACGTGGCGGCCGAGGCGCTGGTGGCGCAGCGCCTGCTTGTGGACCTTGGAAACCAGCGGGCAGGTCGCATCGAGATAGAAGAGATTGCGGGCGATTGCATCCTGCGGCACCGATTTCGGCACACCATGGGCGGAGAAGACGACCGGTTGCTTGCGGTGCTCGTCGGGGATCTCATCCAATTCCTCTACGAAGATCGCACCCTTGGCCTCGAGGCCCTCGACCACGTAGCGGTTATGCACGATCTCGTGGCGGACATAGACCGGCGCGCCATAGGCCTTCAGCGCCAGAACGACGATCTGGATCGCGCGATCGACGCCGGCGCAGAAACCGCGGGGAGCACAGAGGCGGATGGTGAGCGGTGAAGCGGTCATGTCTACCTTATTGGGTCGTGGTCTGGGTCACCGCCGGCTTGCAGCAATCCGTGACCTCAAGATAGGGATTGGCAAAAGCGATTGTAACGGCAATTGCCACCAGCGCCGGCAGCCCTTGAACCATCAAAATGCGGCGAGAAACCGAATAGCCGCCATAGAGTGCTGCGACAATCACGCATCCGAGGAAGAACATCTTGATGTCGAATGCAAACAGCGGGCTCCACACCATCAGCGACCAGACCAGGCCGGCGGCGAGGAAGCCATTGTAGAGGCCCTGGTTGGCGGCCAGCACCGCCATCGTCTCGGCCTGTTCGCGCGTGTTGCCGAAGGTCTTCAGGCCATAGGGCTTTGTCCAAAGAAACATCTCAAGAACCAGAAAGAAGATGTGCAGCAGCGCCACCACGGCGACCAATATGTTCGATAAGAGATACATGTCCGGCCCCCAGAATTGCCTCTTACTAGCTTGCCTTCCGGCGGAATGCCAGGGCAGAAACGGCGAGCAGGACAGCCGCCAGCCCATACCATGTCACCGCGTAGCTCAGGTGGTTGTTGGGCAGGTCGATCTGGGTCACGCCGCCCTTGGGCCAGCCGCCCGGATTGGGCGTGGCATCGGCATCGAGAAAGAATGGCACGAGGTTGCCCGAGGGAACGGCAGCCTGCGCGGCCATCTCATCAATATCCTTCCAGAAGTAGAGTTGCTTGTAGGCTTCGTTATCGGGCACGACCCATGAGGGCTTTTCCGTGAGCTTGGCGCGGGCGAGACCTGTGATTGTCATCTCGCCAGTGATCTGGCCCTGCTGGCGCTTTGCCGAGTCCTTCAGCGCCTCTGGTACGAAGCCGCGATTGACGAATAGCGTGCGGCCGTCCGGCAGGATCAGCGGCGTGTAGACGTGGTAGCCGACCTCGCCATCGTCGGTGTTGAAGAAATACTGCTCGTGCTGGTGCTCAAAATGTCCAGTCGCGGTCATCCTGACATAATCGACGGCGGCGCCGGATTTCTCGCGTGCCTCGACATCGGACAATGCCATCGGAGTTGCGGTACTGCGCGTATTGATCTCGGCGATCAGCGCCTCTTTCCACTGCAGGCGGAACACCTGCCAGGTGCCGAGCGAGAGCAGAATTATTAGCGCAAAGAGAATCGCTGATATCGTGCCCCAGCCCGGCCTGCGGGCGGCATCAGCCACGGTCGATCTCGCCCGGTTTGGCTTTGTTGCGATATTGCAGCGCGATCAGCAGCGCCTTCAGCACGCGCAGCAGCCAGAGGCTCAGGCCGACTGCCAACGGTATCCAAAGGATCAGATGCAGCCAGATCGGCCAGCCGTAATTCGAATCGACATAGAGCGCCAGGCCAACGACGATGAAGCCGATGATCATGATGACGAAGACCGCCGGGCCATCGCCCGCGTCGGCGAAGGAATAATCGAGCCCGCAATTGCGGCACACCGGCCGCACCTTCAATAGCCCGTCGAACAGCTTGCCCTGGCCGCAGCGCGGGCAGGCGCAGGTGAGGCCCGCGCGCACGGGATCGACGGGTGGGAAAAGGGCTTGGTCTTCAGTTCGCTCTGTATCGGTCATGATCGACTGATAGACCATCCCGTGGTCCATTGAAATGCGGCATTAGTGGCTGATGACATCATTCCATTCGGGGTGCCGCTCCACCTGTGCCTTGAAGAAGGGGCAGAGCGGTATGATCTTCCAGCCGCCCTTGCGCGCGGCTTCGACGGCATGCTGCGAGAGCTTGACGCCGACCCCCTGCCCGCGAAACCGGTCGGGCACGTCGGTATGATCGACGATGATCAGCTTGGAGGATGCGCGGGAGAAGGTCATGATCGCCTGCTGCCCTGGTTCGCCGATCATGTAGCGGCCACCGTTCGGGCTGTCCTCGGTGCGTATGTCGTCCATCTCGAATCTCCTCGCGTAAAATGAAACGGGCGGCCAGTTGCCCGGCCGCCCCCCAAGATCAAATCAATGTGCCAGCCTCAATGCGCCAGCGGTGCGCCCCAGCCACCCCAGATATAGATGGAGAAGAACAGGAACAGCCAGACAACGTCGACGAAGTGCCAGTACCAGGCGGCCGCTTCGAAGCCGAAATGACGCTCCGGCGTGAAGCCGCCCATCATGGCGCGGATCAGGCAGACCAGCAGGAAGATCGTGCCAATCACGACGTGGAAGCCGTGGAAGCCGGTGGCCATGAAGAAGGTGGCGCCGTAGATCGATTCGGAGAAGCCGAATGGTGCGTGGATGTATTCGTAAGCCTGGACGCTTGTGAACAACAAGCCGAGCGCCACCGTCAGAATCAATCCCTGGACCAGGCCCCTGCGGTCGTTTTCCAGAAGCGCGTGATGGGCCCAGGTGACCGTCGTGCCCGAAAGCAGCAGGATGATGGTGTTGTAGAGCGGCAGGTGCCAGGGATCGAGGACTTCGAGGCCCTTCGGCGGCCACTGGCCACCGGTGAAGGTGACGCGCGAGGCCTGGATCGCCTCGTTGGCGAAGAGGCTGGCATCGAAGAAGGCCCAGAACCAGGCGACGAAGAACATCACCTCGGAGGCGATGAACATGATCATGCCATAGCGCAGATGCAGCGCCACGACCTCGGTGTGATGGCCCTGATGGCCTTCCTTGACCGTATCCGACCACCAGGCGAACATCGAATAGAGCGTGATGGCGAGACCGATCCACACCAGCCACGGATTGGCGATATCACCGCCGAACAGGTGGAAGGGATTGCCGTGCACCCAGCGCATGAAGCAGACGCCGCCGAAGACCAGCAGGAATGCACCGATGGAGCTGATGATCGGCCAGGGGCTCGGATCGATGATATGGTAGTCGTGTTGTTTTCCGTGTGCACTCGCCATGTCTAATCCCCGGCTATTGACCCCTGCTGCGCGGCTTGCGCCACGCAGACAAACTACAGTTTCTTTGCGTCGCTATCCCCGACCTTCTGGGCGACAGGCTTGGGCTTGTCTTCCTGATAGAAGGTATAGGAGAGCGTGATGACTTTCATATTCTTGGTATCCGGAAAGTTCGCGATTTCCGGATCGACGAAGAAGACGACGGGCATGTCCCGCGTCTCCCCCGGCTTCAGCGTCACATCGGTGAAGCAGAAGCATTCGAGCTTGTTGAAATAGGCGCCTGCGATCATCGGCGTGACGTTGAACACCGCACGGCCCGTCTTCTCGCGCTTGGAATTGTTGGTCACGCGGAAGGAAACTTGAACTGTCTCGCCGATACGCGGCTCGACGGCGCGATCAACCGGTTTGAAGTCCCAGTTGAGATCGGAGGCCGAATTGCTGTCGAGTTCGACGCGGATCGTCTGGTCGAGAATGATCGAGGATGCCTGTTCGACCCTCTGCGTCGTGCCATTATAGCCGGTGACACGGCAGAACATGTCATAGAGCGGCACGGCGGCGTAGGCCATTCCGACCATCGAAGCAACGAAGACAACGCAGGACGTCAGGACGCGGATATTGCGCCGGTCGTTTGCCTTTGTGTCGCGCGGATCTGCCATCAGTGCATTGCTCCCGGCGCCATCTTGATGATCGTCACGGCATAGAAAATCACCACGAGTGCAGCCAGCACCACACCGATCGCGACATTGCGGTTGCGGCGGGATTTCCGTTGCGCGTCGGTCAGATCGATCTTTTCCACCATGTCAAATCACTCCCTTCAGGCTGGTCCAGGCCTGGATGGCGAAATGATCCGCCATCAGGCACGAGAAGACTGCAAAGAGATAAAGGATCGAATAGGCGAATAGTTTCTTGGCCGGAACCATGGCCTTATCGCCATCCGGCATGCGGCGACAGAGCACCGCGAACCAGATGAAGGCCACGCCCAGTGCGCCTGTAAGGAGACCATAGCCCGGCGAGGCGAAGCCGAGGAATGTCGGTGCCACGCCGGCGGCAGCGGTCAGCACGGCATAGATCAGGATCTGGTCCTTGGTAACCTTCTCGCCCGACACGTTCGGCAACATCGGCACGCCGACCGCGTCGTAATCGCGCATCTTGAAAAGCGCCAGGGCCCAGAAATGGGCAGGCGTCCAGAGGAAGATGATCAGGAACAGCGTGATGCTCTCGATCGACACGCCGCCCGTGACGGCAGCCCAGCCGATCATCGGCGGAAAGGCGCCGGCCGCACCACCGATGACTATGTTCTGCGGTGTCCAGCGCTTGAGCCACATCGTGTAGACGACGACGTAGAAGAAGATGGTGAAGGCGAGCAGGCCTGCGGCCAGCACGTTGACAGCCAGCCCGAGGATTGCGATCGAGAAGCCCGAAAGGGTAAGGCCGAACGCCAGCGCTTCGCCCGGCAGGATGCGGCCCGAAGGGATCGGCCGGCCGGCGGTGCGCGTCATTACAGCATCGATATCGGCGTCGTACCACATGTTGAGCGCGCCGGACGCACCTGCGCCAACCGCGATGCAGAGAATGGCGATGAAGCCGATCACCGGATTGATATGGCCCGGCGCGACGACGAGGCCGGCAAAGGCCGTGAAGATGACGAGCGACATGACGCGCGGCTTCAAAAGCTCGAAATAATCCTTGAACGTCGCCTCTGAAATCCTCAGGGCGTCCTGACCGGATATTATGCGCTCGCCTTTGATGATCGCCATTGGGGTAACTCTATTTTCTTTAGAGGAAACCGCCCGAAGGCGGTTTCCGAGGTTTGCTCGCGCTTACTTGATGCGCGGAAGCTGTTCCCACTGGTGGTAGGGCGGCGGCGACGGCAGCTGCCATTCCAGCGTATCGGCGCCCTCGCCCCAGGGATTGTCGCCCGCGACGCGCTTCTTCATGAATGCCTCGATGATACAGGCAAAGAAGATCGCGACACCGACCATCGAAATGTAGGAGCCGATCGAGGACACGTAGTTCCAGCCCGCATAGGCGTCGGGATAGTCGATGTAGCGGCGCGGCATGCCGGCAAGGCCGAGGAAATGCTGCGGGAAGAACACGAGGTTCACGCCGACGAACATTACCCAGAAATGCAGGTTGCCGAGGAATTCCGAATACATGTAGCCGGTCATCTTCGGGAACCAGTAGTACCAGGCCGCGAAGATCGCGAACACGGCGCCGAGCGACAGCACGTAATGGAAGTGCGCGACGACGTAGTAGGTGTCGTGCACCACGCGGTCGAGACCGGCATTGGCCAACTGCACGCCGGTGACGCCACCAACGGTGAACAGGAAGATGAAACCGATCGCCCAGATCATCGGGGTACGGAATTCGATCGACCCGCCCCACATCGTGGCGATCCAGGAGAAGATCTTCACGCCCGTCGGCACAGCGATGACCATTGTGGCGAAGACGAAGTAGCGCTGGGACTGCAGCGACATGCCGACGGTGTACATGTGGTGCGCCCAGACGATGAAGCCGACGGCACCGATCGCGGCCATGGCATAGGCCATGCCGAGATAGCCGAAGACCGGCTTCTTGGAGAAGGTCGACACGACATGGCTGACGATGCCGAAGCCCGGCAGGATCAGGATGTAGACTTCCGGATGACCGAAGAACCAGAACAGATGCTGGAACAGGATCGGGTCACCGCCGCCCTCGGGCGAGAAGAAGGTGGTGCCGAAGTTACGGTCGGTCAGCAGCATGGTGATGGCGCCGGCGAGAACCGGCATCGACAGCAGCAGCAGGAAGGCGGTGATCAGCACGGACCAGGCAAACAGCGGCATCTTGTGGATGGTCATCCCGGGTGCGCGCATGTTGAGGATCGTGGTGATGAAGTTGATCGCGCCGAGAATGGACGACGCACCTGCGATGTGAAGCGCGAAGATCGCCAGATCGACAGCCGGGCCGGCGGAGCCGGTGGTGGAAAGCGGCGGATAGATGGTCCAGCCGCCACCGACGCCCTGCGCGCCCGTGGTGCCTTCGGCGAACATGGACAGGACCAGAAGGATGAAGGCTGGCGGAATGAGCCAGAAGGAGATGTTGTTCATGCGCGGGAACGCCATGTCGGGCGCACCGATCATGATCGGCACCATCCAGTTGGCAAAGCCGCCGATCAGCGCCGGCATGACCATGAAGAAGATCATGATCAGCGCATGCGCCGTCGTGAACACGTTGAACATCTGCTTGCCGGCATCGAGAGCGGCATTGGCATCCACGCCGTAGACCATTTGGGCAAGCCCGTGGAAGAGCTGAATGCCGGGCTCCTGGAGTTCGATGCGCATCATCACCGACAGCGCGCCGCCGATAACACCCGCGAAGATCGCGAAGATCAGGTAGAGCGTACCGATATCCTTGTGGTTGGTCGAAAACAGCCAGCGTGCGGCAAAGCCGGGCGTATGGGGATGGTCGTCATGCCCATGGCCGTCATGCGTATCATGAGCGGCGTGAGCGTGTTCGGAATGGTCAGCCATTGTGATCGCTTTCCCTGGAATGAATTATTTCGCGTCGCTTGAAGCGACATTGACATTCGACGGACCGTCGACAGCGGCCATCAGCGCCTTGTAGGCACCGGGAAGGTCGGTGGCGGCAGCGGCGAGCCAGGTCTTGTACTTGTCTTCGCTCACGACACGGATGGCGATAGGCATGAATGCGTGGTCCTTGCCACACAACTCCGAACACTGGCCATAGAACAGGCCTTCGCGATCGGCCTTGAACCAGGTTTCGTTCATGCGGCCCGGGACGGCATCGACCTTGATGCCGAAGGACTGCATGGCAAAGGCATGGATGACGTCGGAGGGTTCAGCAGTGACGATCACACGGACGGTCTTGTTGACCGGCACGACGAGTTCGTTGTCGACAGCCAGCAGGCGCGGATACTTGGACATGTCCTCCTTGCCGAGCGACGCGCGATCCTTGTCGTCGAGGATCAGCGAATCGAAGGACGGGCCATTTTCCACCGACGGATATTCATAGGTCCACTTCCACTGGGTCGCGGTGACCTTGAGGGTCAGGTCCGGGTTCGTCGGCTGGGTCAACTGGGTCGTCAGCAACTGGAACGAGGGGATGGCGAAGAACAGCAGGATGACGACGGGGCCGACAGTCCAGAGGATCTCGATCAGCGTATTGTGGCTCGTCTTGGACGGCACCGGATTGGCCGACTTGCGGAACTTGACCGCGACGATGACGAGCAGCGCGAGCACGAACAGCGTGATGGGAACGATGAACCACAATGTGTAGTGGTTGAACCAGCGCGCTTCATCCATCAGGCTCGTCGCCGCGGGCTGGAGGTCGATCTGCCACGGATAGGGCTGATCAGCCAGAGCGCTTGACGCGAACAGAAGGCCCATGAGTGAGCTCAGCGCCGCAAGAGCTTTGTTCTTCACGAATATTCTCCCCAAGTGTTTGAGCCGGGTCAAACCAAAAGACGCAGAATCCCTGCAATAATGCCCCCTTAAAACCATAGTTTCGGGCCAGCCGCAACAGGCAGCGGAGCTGTTTCATGCGGCATTTTTGCGCAATTTCAAGCCTTTCCAATCTAGAGCACCGATGTCCCCAAGGCCAGCGGATTTTCCTCTTTGGCACCAACGGGTTGCCGTGCTTTCGCCGCAGTCGTCGGGTTGAAGTCGCGTTGACGTGTGAAGTACCAAGCTCCAGTGCCGCGCAAGTCGCCGATGCGATATCGGAAGGATCAAGACGGCGGCTGCCAGCCGAATTTGACGCTGGCGCCTCGCTTTCCGGACCGTATGATAGCGCCCAATGATTCGAAACCGAGGTTTTCATGGTTCTTCGTAGTCCCTCACGCCTGGGCTGCCTCGTCGCAAGCTTCCTCGCATTGCTGTGCCTGCCAGCCGCGGCCCAAACACCGCAGCAGCCGGGCGTCGTCAAATCCAACCATGGCGCATGGTCGATCGTCTGCGACAAACCCGCCGGCGCCGGCGAAGAGCAATGCGCGCTGATGCAGAACGTCATCGCCGACGACCGGCCGGAAGTGGGCCTCTCCGTCGTGGTGCTCAAGACCGCCGACCGCAAGGCCAAGATCCTTCGCGTGCTGGCGCCACTCGGCGTGCTGCTGCCCAACGGGCTCGGCCTCAATGTCGACAGCAAGGATATCGGCCGCGCCTATTTCGTCCGCTGCTTCTCCGACGGCTGCTATGCGGAAGTCGTGCTGGAAGACGCGCTGCTGAAGACCTTCCGCGCCGGCAAGACCGCCACGTTCATCGTCTTCCAATCGCCGGAGGAAGGTATCGGCATTCCAGTCGACCTCAAGGGGTTCGGCGAGGGGTATGACGCACTGCCGTGAGTGACGGCCTTAGGCTTTTTGCTCGGGCGTCAGCAATTGCACCGCCGGAAAATAGGTTCTGTAGCGGCCGACATCTCGAGTGAGAATAGGTAGCCCGCTCACTGTGGCATGCGCTCCGATGAAGAAATCCGGCAGCACTCCGGTCTTCGAACCGGCCAAGCGGCGATAGCTCGCAAATGCCTTGCCGGCCAGAAACAAAGCCTCCTTCGGTATCTCCGCCATTCTGAGGCCGGTGCCCGTGGTAAATTCTTCCAGTGCCTCGATTGTCGGATAGCCGATGGAGAGCTCGGCGTAGATAATCGGGTTTATCAGGAGGGCGCCATCGAGAGCAGCAGCCTCCAACATCGCAAGCGACCAGTTGATCCAGACTGGGTCTTCCTTGATCAGATCAAGAAGGACATTGCTATCGACGAGAACCATCATTCGCCGCGGGTCAGCGCCATGATTTCGTCCGTGCTGAGCCCTCCCTTTGCATGACCGCGAAAGCGCGCAAAACGACTTTGCAGTTTGGCGTTCTCCGCCGGGACCAGCACAATAGTGCCATCGGCAGCGCGCTTGAAATCCACCATGCTGCCTGGCCCTATGCCGAGGAAATCACGAACAGGCTTTGGAATGGTCACCTGCCCTTTTGCCGTCACCGTCGTTGCCATGATCCTGCTCCGGTAATACCTTCGTCTTCAAGAGTATTACATCTGGGCGTTCACGGCAATCATTCAAGCCCGCCCTTGCTTCGACATTATGCCGGTCCTAAATGGACCAACAGACAAATCAGGACACTGGACAATGAAAACCGATCTCCTCTCGAATTTCGACATCAGCGAAGACGGCGTCCAATCCTTCGTGTCCGACACGCTGCGGGGCGCCGATGATGGCGAGCTTTATCTCGAATATTCGCAATCGGAATCGCTGACCTTCGACAATGGCCGGCTGAAGGGCGGAAGCTTCAACACCGACCAGGGTTTTGGCCTGCGCGCGGTCGCAGGCGAATCCGTCGGCTATGCGCATTCGGGCGAGATGTCGGAAGCGGCGCTGAAGCGCGCGGGCGATGCTGTCACCGCCGTGACACGCGGCTATTCGGGCTCCTATGCAGCTGCGCCCCAGAAGACCAATGCCCGCCGCTACGGCGACGAGAACCCGATCGGCGCGCCGAGCTTCGAGGAGAAGGTGGCGCTGCTCACCGAGATCGACAGCTATATCCGCGCCAGCGATTCCAAGGTCCGACAGGTCTCGGCCTCGATTTCCGCATCATGGGAAACGATCGAGATTATTCGCGCCGACGGCAGCCACGTGAAGGACACGCGGCCGATGACGCGGCTTAATTTCTCCGTCGTGGCCGGTGACGGATCGCGGCAGGAAAGCGGCTCCTACGGTTTCGGCGGCCGCAAGCCGTTCACCGACATCCTGACCGAGGAGAGCTGGAAGCACGGTGCCGACGAGGCACTGCGCCAGGCGTTGGTCAATCTCTCGGCGGATGACGCGCCTGCCGGCTCGATGGATGTCGTGCTCGGCTCGGGCTGGCCCGGCGTGATGCTGCACGAGGCCGTCGGCCATGGCCTGGAAGGCGATTTCAACCGCAAGAAGACATCGGCCTTCGCCGGCCTGATGGGCGAGATGGTCGCTGCCAAGGGCGTGACCGTCGTCGACGACGGCACGATCGACGGCGCGCGCGGCTCGATCACAATCGATGACGAGGGCACTGCGGCTGGATACAACGTACTGATCGAGGACGGTCGTCTCGTCGGCTACATGCAGGACCGCCAGAACGCCCGGCTGATGGGCATGACGCCGACCGGCAATGGACGCCGCGAATCCTACGCCCATGTGCCGATGCCGCGCATGACCAACACCTACATGCTGTCGGGCGACAAGACCGCCGAGGAGATCATCGCTTCGGTCAAGAAGGGTCTCTACGCCGTGTCCTTCGGCGGCGGGCAGGTCGATATTACATCCGGCAAGTTCGTCTTCTCCTGCACCGAAGCCTACATGATCGAGAACGGCAAGATCGGCCGGCCGGTCAAGGGCGCCATGCTGATCGGCAACGGTCCGGATGCGATGAAGCGGATCACCATGATCGGCAACGACACCAAGCTCGATACCGGTATCGGCAATTGCGGCAAGGGCGGCCAGTGGGTGCCGGTCGGCGTCGGCCAGCCGCATCTGAGGATGAACGACGTGACGGTGGGCGGAACGAAGGCGTGAAACCGTGCGATCGTATGCGTCTTGGTTGGAAATCCAAAATGAAGTAGAGCGATTATGCGACAGCAATGAAGCAATTGATTCCAGAACCTTGCTCAACGCCACGCGCTTTATCGATTTCTCGGATGGCCGGTATCCTGTTGCAGATGAAGTCGGACAGGGATATTGGCCCACAATATGCTTTTCTTGGACGCTTCAACCTCAAGCGATTCAAATTGAGATATTCGAAGATCGATACGAGTTTTATAGGTTCTTCGACAAAAAGACCGAAATAAGAGCGGTGGAGTGCGGTCAGGATCAAGAGTTTCCAGAGCCCTTGAAGCTGCTGCTCGACCCGATTCTGTCAGCCCCCGTTCTTAAGTCATAGTCGCGGCAGGCCATCGCGTCATCGCCCCAGCAGCCAAGACGCCAGAAGCTGGGCGGGCGGACGCTCGTCGATCATCGGCGTCGTGACAAGGTAGAATGCGTCGACCGGCACCAGTGGAAGGTCGTTCAACTCGACCAACCGCCCTTCCCGCACCAGATCGCCGGTGATCGATTCCCAGCCCAGCATCACGCCCTGACCATCGAGTGCGGCCTGGGTCGCCTGCACATAGTTGGTGAAGCGGCGGCCTGCCATCAGATTGTCAGGCAGTCCCTTGCTCTTGAGATACGCGGCCCATGTGATCCAGGCGGGGTCGTCGGTATTGACATGCAGCAGCGTGGCGCGGTCGAGCTTGACCTCAGCGAATTTGAGCCGGTCGCGAAACGGCTGGCTGCAGACCGGCACCACCCGTTCATCGAACAGCTTTTCCACCATGCCATCCGCCCATCGTCCGTTGCCGTAGCGGATTGCGAGATCGACGGCGGGATTAAGACGCGGCGCGCCCTGCAGCGTGGTCATGACGTTTACGGTGACTTGCGGATGCTCGGCTGAGAACCGCGCGAGCCTCGGCATCAGCCAATAGGTGGCAACGCCCACCGAACAGGCCACCGTCGCGGAATCACCGGCCATCTGCAAATGCCTGACGTGATCGATCGCGTCGGCGATCCGCCCCAGGCCCTCCGTGACGGCGACCTCGAGAATCCGTCCGGCCTCGGTTCGTGTTGCAGGCCGCGTCTTTCGGTCGAGCAATCTGGTGCCGACATGGTCTTCCAACTGCCGGAGCGCCTGGCTCACGGCCGGCTGGGTGACGTTCAATTCCATTGCCGCCCGCTGGACGCTGCCTGTGCGTGAGACAGCCTCGAAGACCGACAGAAGGCGCAAGGGCGGCAGCGGCGATGCCATCAATATAATCCCAGAGTTATTTTATCATAAGACGATTCCGGCTTCATAGAATTCCCCGAAGCCATTAAAGTCAATGCATGGAGCGCAAGATCACTCCCAGATCCCGCTCTGCACAAATATTAGACAAACAGGATTCAAAATGGACATCAGCCTCAGCCAGGCCGTAAGACTCAAGGAGCATGGCATCGATGTGCCGTTGCTCGACGGCACCACCGCCTATTTCAACAATTACTGGCTCCGCGACAATTGCCCGACCTCGTTCGACAGCCAGACGCGCGAGCGCATCTACGACATCTTCCACGAGGCCGAAGCGCCGAAGCCTGCGCAGGTAAGGATTTCGGACGGCGTGCTGGAGATCGAATGGGCCGGCAGCGGCCACAAGACGCGCCATCCGCTCGCATTCCTCGCGAGATATGCCAACGGCACGCTGCGTCACGACCCGGCCGACCTTGCGCGCCGCGCCTGGCATTCGGACCACTATCCCGATATCGCCCGCTTCTCGCAACCGGCACTGCTGGCCGACAAGGCGCTCGTCGCCAAATGGATCGAGGCGATGCTGGTCGAGGGTGTCGCGATCATCACCGAGATGCCCGACAGCAACCAGGGCCTCGATGATCTCGCGAAACTGATCGGCCATATCCGCCCGACCTTTTTCGGCGAGTATTTCGACGTCAAGACCCATATCAAGCCGACCAACCTCGCCTACACCGCCAAGGCGCTTGAAATGCATACCGACACACCGGCGGAAGACGTCGCGCCCGGCGTGCAGTTCCTGCATTGCCGCGCCAACAGCGTGAAGGGTGGCGCCAACCTGTTCCTCGATGGCGTGGCCGTCGCCAACGACCTCAGGCGCGAATGCCCGGAAGATTTCAAGCTGCTTTCGGAGACCGACATCCCCTACTATTGCGAGCATGATCACTACGACATGCGCTCGCGCCAGCGGGTGATCGAACTCGACGCGCATGGCGAAGTCTCGGGCCTGACGATCAGCCAGCACATGGCCGATATCTTCGACCTGGGCCAGGAATTCCTCGACAGCTACTACCCGGCCTTCTGCCGCTTCGGCCGCATGCTGCAGTCGAGCAAGTACCTGATGCGGTTCCGGCTCGAAGCCACCGAATGCATCGTGTTCGACAATCACCGCATCGTGCACGGCCGCTCGGCCTATTCGGCGACCGAAGGCGACCGCTACCTGCGCGGCTGCTACACCGACCGCGGCGAGATGCGCAGCACGTATAGGGCGCTGGTGTCGGAGGGAAGATTCAAGGGCTGATGTCGAAGCCGGTAACCAGCGGATTACGCCATCTTGGGGCGTTGTGCCTGGCCTTTCGGAGCCCAGGTTTCCTTTTTGCTGACATAGACGAGATTTCCGGCGGCACTCTCTGAGACCCGAAGGGTTGCGCCGATTCTTTTTGCAACGGCAACGGAGGCAGTATTTTCAGGGTGGATAATGTGCACTGCCTCCATCCAGCCAAGCTCTTCAAACGCCCAACTCAGGCAGCGAGATGCTGCTTCAGTGGCGTATCCTTTGCCCCAAGCGTCGCGAGTGAACGCCCAGCCAATCTCGGGGCCAACCCATCCGGGAGGGAACCACGCGCCAGCGCGGCCTATCCAGCGCCCAGTCACCTTCTCGATTACAGAGAAATTGCTGTAGCCCTGAACGCTCCACGCCCCTGCGAAAAGGCAGAGATTGCGCCATGCACCGGCTGCATCTTGCGGGCCGCCGATGAACCTTGTGACTTCGGCGTTGGAGAGGAATGTCGTCCAAGCAGGAAGATCAGCCGAGCTGGGATGTCGCAGGAAAAGACGCTCAGTTTCGATCATTTCGCCTCCTCTGAAGGGTTGCGGTGACCAGCCCAAATATCCCCCCGAAAAGACACTACTGTGACCGTGTCTGGCGAAGCGCGGTCTACCGCACTGTTCATTGGGAAGAGTGTCAATGGAGCCGCTCCTGGTGCGCCGGGACAATCTCTGTTTCCCTGACCTGTCTCCGGTCAGAAACCGAGAGTTCGCTGGATGTAGCGCCATGTCCGCATGAAGCGGCTTTTCGTCCATGGTACGCGGCCAGCCTTCAACTTATTCACCGATTCGCCAAGAAGTTTCGCGATTTCGGGATGCTGGGCCAAGCGCTCCATGTCGTGGGACACGATCTCGGTGGCGCCGCGCGGAAAGATCTTCCCATCGACCGGCAGCGGATGGACCCGGGGGCCGAGCTTGGCAATGAGGTCAGCCTCCAGCGCGCCGTACCATTCGGCGTCACGGTCGAGGCGGACAACCTGCCGCTCGTCCCGCCCCGCCTCGCGGATCGCAACGGTGATCTTCTCCATGTCGGCGGTCGAATGACAGGCGAGAAAGAGACGCGAAAAGAGCATCTCGCTTTTCTTGGGGTCGTAATCGGTTATCCTGGCGAGGTGCCGGAGATAATCGGAGATTTCGATCGGGAAGGAAAAGTTCGCCGGCTTCTCGCGCGTGGGAACGAGGCCATCCAGCCCGAGAATGTGCCTGCCGAACGCCGTATAGATATCCTCATTGCCGCGCCGGACCGCTTCGAAATTCAGTACCGAGAGCCGGAGCTTCGGATGATCGAGGATCGGCTGAAGCTCGATCAGCGCGTTGAGGACATCGGATTTGAGCGGCTCGGCCAGTTGGCGTTCGGCATATCTCGGAAACGCCGTGTCGCGCCCGTTCTTGATCGTCTCGCCCCATACCGACACCAGCAGCGAGAGCGGATCGCGCAGCGTGTAGACGATCATAACCTCGTCCTGGTCGAGGACCTTGCCGAGCTTCACGAAATCCTTCGCCTTCCATTTGCGAAAGCCTTCGGACGAGATCAGCATATTGGCGTTGGCTTTGGCGGCCTGCGCGGCGGCGCGTTTCAGCCGCTTGAACAATGCGCCTTTCTCGGCAAGCACATCGTCCTTCGACGAGACGACCCCGTGATGCGCGTTCTGGGCACGCTGCGACACGACAGGATAGAGCCAGCCCCTTCCAAGCAATTCCTTGCGGTTGCGGTAGAAATTCGATTGCAGATAGGTCGTGGCAGTCTTGCGTGGGCCGATATGGATCACAAGCATCGGGGTCACCTGAACCTGTTGACGAGGCGCCGCCAGCCCATCAGCGACGATCGCGCCAGATTGGCGACCGTCATCCTGAACCCGCCTGGCCGGAATTTCTTGGTCAGGTCGTCGAGCAGCGCTTTCACCCTGGGATCGGCGGCGAGTACCGTGTCGTCGTAATAGTCGAATGTCGCCCCGCCCTCGAGGAAGAGTTTGGCGCCGGGCGGCGGCACCATCTCGGCCGAAAATCGCTTCATGAGCTTGCGCTCCATCGCGAGATACGCCTCGTCATCGCGGCGCATCGTCATCACCCGCTTCGCCTGCGGCACGGCAGTGACCGCTTCGATGATGTCCTTGCGGGCAGCGCCTGTCAGCATGTGCTTGAAGACGCGGCCGATGTTGACGCGTTCGCCGCCCTTCCAGCGGCCCATCCGCACCAGCATCGCCCGCATGAACTCGGTCATTTCGAGCGGCTCGCGCTCATTGGCGGTGCCGCGCTCGGCATGGGGCAACTTGCCAATCGACAACACGTCCTCGGTCAGCACATCGAATATGTCACGGCCCTGCCTGCCGATCTCGTCATAGAGAAGCACGGTGAGGCCGGCATTTTCGACGTCGCGATATTTCTGCAGGTCGGACAGGGGATCGAGCGAGCGGGATTTGCCTGCCTTGCGCACCTGCTCGTCATAATGCTGGGGCAGCGACTTCGGCCCGCCGGTCTTCACCTTCTGCGCCCAGAGCGAA
This sequence comes from Rhizobium sp. LjRoot254, assembly GCF_964254105.1. Lineage (NCBI taxonomy): Bacteria > Pseudomonadati > Pseudomonadota > Alphaproteobacteria > Hyphomicrobiales > Rhizobiaceae > Rhizobium > Rhizobium sp. LjRoot254. The sequence goes on from NZ_CAXUSM020000001.1 coordinate 3,288,317, forward strand.
TAGGTGAGAGAAACCGGATCGCGCAGCGTGTAGACGATCCGCATTTCATGCGGCGACATGATCTCCTGCAACCGCTTGAGATGCTGCGGCCGCCATTTGCTGAAGCCCTCGGAGGAAAGCAGGATATTGAGATTGCCCGCAGCGGCCTTCTCGGCGATCTTCCGGAACGCCGTAACCTTGCGGCTGCCGTCATCCAGTATCTCTGCCGGATGATCCGAGAGGTCGTGATGGGCGATCACCACCCGTTCGCCCATCTGCGGATAGAGCCAGCCCGCTTTTTCCAGCACAGCCGCATTGTAGTGCAGGTTCGTCTGCATCCAGGTCGTCGCTGTCTTGTGCGGCCCGACATGCAGAACGAACATCAGAGCAGCTCCGTGCTCGCGATCTTGATGCCGAAGCCTTCGAGGCCGACATAGTGGCGCTCGCGCGACGACAGCAGCTTGATCGAGGCGATGCCGAGATCTTTCAGGATCTGCGCGCCGAGGCCGATTTCCAGCCATTCGCTCTCGCGTGCCTGCGCTTCGGAATGGCCTTCGCGGCCGTGGCCCATCTTGCGGTTATGCTCGGTCGCGCCGACGCCGACCGAGCCCTCGCGGAGATAGACGATGACGCCGCGACCCTCCTCGGCCATCCGCGCCATGAAGCGATCGACCGGGCGGGGATTGCCGAACACGTCGGCAGCGACATTTTCCATATGCAGACGCACGAGAACGTCCTCGCCGTCGCGGATATCGCCGAACACGACGGCGAGATGCTGCATCGGATCCCAGGGCAGCGAATAGGCGAAGGCCTTGGCCTTGCCGTGCGGTGTATCGATCTCGAAGCTCGCAACGCGCTCGATCAGCGTTTCCTTGCGCTGGCGATAGGCAATCAGATCAGCAACCGAGACCTGCTTGAAGCCGTGTTCTTCGGCAAAGGCCGAGACCTGCGGTCCGCGCTTGACGGTGCCGTCGTCATTGACCAGTTCGCTGATCACGCCGATCGGCGGCAGGCTGGCAAGCCGGCAGAGATCGACTGCGGCTTCGGTATGACCGGAACGCATCAGCACGCCGCCTTCGCGCGAAATCAGCGGGAAGATGTGGCCGGGCCGGACGAAATCGGACGAACTGACATTCGGATTGGCGAGGTTGCGCACCGTGACGGTGCGGTCATCGGCCGAAATGCCCGTCGTCGTGCCATGCTTGAAATCGACCGAGACGGTGAAGGCAGTGGTGTGGGCCGAGTCGTTCTCCGCCACCATGGCATTGAGGTTCAGCCGCTTGGCTTCCTCGCGCGGCATGGGGGTACAAACGATGCCCGATGTGTGGCGCACGATGAAGGCCATCTTCTCGGGCGTGCAATGAACCGCAGCGACGATCAGGTCGCCTTCGTTCTCGCGGTCGTCATCATCCGTCACCACCACGATCTCGCCGCGCTCGAAAGCCCGGATCGCATCGACGACGCGCTTCTGGTCGTAAGCCATTCCATAAACCCCTAATTAATCTAATCTGCCGGTCTGGCCACGATCACGCAGATAGTGATCGGCAATGATGCAGGCAACCATCGCCTCGCCGACGGGCACCGCCCGGATTCCGACACAGGGGTCATGGCGGCCCTTGGTCCTGAGCGAAACATTGTTACCGTCTGCGTCGATCGACAGGCGCTCGGTCAGGATCGACGAGGTCGGCTTGACAGCGAAACGCGCAATCACCGGCTGGCCGGTGGAGATGCCGCCCAATATGCCGCCGGCGTGATTGGAGAGGAAGATCGGCTCGCCGTCATTGCCCATGCGCATCTGGTCGGCATTTTCCTCTCCGGTGATTTCGGCGGCGCCGAAGCCGTTGCCGATCTCGACACCCTTGACGGCATTGATCGACATCAGCGCCGAGGCGATATCCTGATCGAGCTTGCCGTAAATCGGCGCGCCGATGCCGGCCGGCACGCCTTCCGCCACCACTTCGATGACGGCGCCGATGGACGAACCCTTCTTGCGGATATCGGAGAGATATTCCTCCCAGACCGGTACGATTTCCGGATCCGGTGCGAAGAACGGATTGTTGCCGACCTCGTCCCAGTTCCAGTTCTTGCGGTTGATCTTGTGGACACCGATCTGCACCAGCGCACCACGGATGGTAACGCCTGATATGACCTTGCGCGCCAGCCCGCCTGCTGCAACGCGCGCCGCCGTCTCGCGTGCCGAGGAGCGGCCGCCGCCGCGATAATCGCGGATGCCGTATTTGGTGTCATAGGTGAAGTCGGCATGGCCCGGCCGGTATTGCCGGGCGATCTCGCCATAGTCCTTCGAGCGCTGGTCGGTGTTCTCGATCAGCATGGAAACCGGCGTGCCCGTGGTGATCAGTGTGGTGCCATCGGCATCCGGCATCACGCCTGACAGCACCTTGACGATATCGTCCTCGCGGCGCTGGGTGACGAAGCTGGATTGACCCGGCTTGCGCTTGTCCATCCAGTGCTGGATCTCATCCAGCGTGAAGCGGATGCCGGGCGGGCAGCCATCGATCACGCAACCGAGCGACGGCCCATGGCTCTCGCCCCAGGTCGTCACGCGAAAAAGATGTCCGAATGTGTTGTGCGACATGAATGCTTATTCCGAGCCGGCTGGCCGGCACCTTCAAGATTTCCCGGGGCACTCATAGTGCCTGAATGCGGAAAATAGAAGCGTAAAAGTGCCGCCGGGCGTGGCGCCGAGCCAGCGCTTGAACAAAGCAAATTTCATGTTAACACTTCCGGCCGGAAATACCGCAATTCGAAGAAAATTTTGCCACATTCCGGAGTGAGACATGGGGAAGCAAAGCGTTGCACAAAAAAACGTCAAGGGAACTACCATGCGCTTCCTCCTCGCAATCTTCCTGGGCATCGCAGGTTTGATAACGCCATATAGCGTTTTTGCCGAAAGCGCGGATGTCGAAGCGGTGATCGAAGGCGTCGACGAGGACAAGCTGACACTGGTTCTGGACGACGGCAAAAAGTACCAGGCGCCCGAGGAATTCAATTTCGACGGCCTCAAGAAGGGCGTCAAGGTCGTGGTCTTCTATACCGAGACCGATGGAAAGCGCGTGATCAACGACCTCCAGATCGTGGAATGAGCTGACATTCAGCAAGGATTAACAGGCGGCTGGTAGGTTCCGGGATCATTGGAAACCGGATCATCCGTCATGTTACGCTTCATCAAGAGCCTGACCTCCCCCGCCGTGAAGCGCGCGGTGATCTCATCTGGGCTCGAAGTTTCGGCCGTGCTCGACACGCTCGGCCTGTCCTCAGGGACACGCGGACTGGGCGCGATCTTCACGCTGCATCACGTGCGGCCGCGCTTCATCAGGCCCTTCCATCCCAACGATATCCTCGAGATCACGCCTGAATTCCTTGACGAGGCGCTGACGACGCTTGCCGTGCGCGGCTACGAATTCATCCGCCTTGAAGACGTGCCGGTGCGGCTTGCCAATCCGGATGCAAAGCGCCCGTTCGCTTGTTTCACGCTGGACGACGGCAACCGTAACAACAAGACCGATGCCGCGCCGGTGTTCACCAAGCACAATGCGCCATTCACTGTTTTCATCACCAAGGGTTTCATCGAAGCCACGCATTCGCTCTGGTGGGAAACGCTCGAAGCACTGCTCAACAAGGTGCCTGCCTTCGATTTCGACTTCGGCCTCGGCACCGAGCCGGTGCCGGCGGCAACCCATGAGCAGAAGCTCGCCGCGTTCGGCCGGATCACCGATTTCGTCAGCATCTCGGACGAGGCACGCGCGGTCGCGCAACTCGACGAGGAGGCGCGGCGTCATGGCGTGGATCCACTCGCCATTACGCGTGATCTCACGATGCGAGCCGACGAGCTTCGCGCACTCGCCGAAAATCCGCTCGTCTCCTATGGGGCGCATACGGTCAGCCATCGCGGGCTCGCACGCCTGCCTGAAGCGGATGCCCGGCGCGAAATCGAACAATCGGTCCAGGCGGTCGAGGCGATGACGGGCAGACGGGCAAACGGCTTTGCCTATACCTATGGCGATGCCCGCTCGGTCTCGGCCCGCGAGCGGCAGGTCTTGAGAGAGCTCGGCATTCCCATCGGCGTGACGACTCGGCCGGGAGTGCTGACATCGGACATGGTTGCTGACATGACGGCGTTGCCGCGCATCTCGTTCAACGGGCTTTACCAGAAGAGCCGGTATATCCGGGCGCTGGCGAGCGGGATTCCGTTCAAGGTGTTGCGGTAGACAATGGGATCGGGAGCAAGTCGATGTTCGATCTCTTTCTGGAAGTCTTGAACAACTTACTCTCGATCCCCTCGCAGTGGAGCAAGCGCAGGCAATGGCTGATCGGTTCCAGTTTGATCATCTGCCTTATTTTGATCTGCCTTCTTGCGTTCGAGCGCGCTTGATCCTGCGCGTAGGCATTCACGGATACATCCGCACCTTCTCCCAGCCCTCGCCTGCCCGGGTGAATTCCACCCGGTCATGCAGCCGGAACGGCCTGTCCGCCCAGAACTCGATCGAAACCGGCCTGAGCCGGAAGCCCGACCAGTGGGCGGGGCGCGGGATGTGGCCGATGCCGAATTTCATCGTGTATTCGGCGACCGCCTTTTCCAGCGCGAAGCGGCTTTCGAGCGGGCGGGATTGTTTCGATGCCCAGGCGCCGATGCGGCTGCCACGGGCGCGAGTCTCGTAATAGGCATCCGCTTCGGCGTCGGAGACGGTCTCGATATTCCCGCGAACTCGGACCTGGCGGCGCAGCGATTTCCAGTGGAAGACCATGGCCGCCTTCTTCTGGCCGAGCAATTCCTGGCCTTTTCTGCTCTCATAATTGGTGAAGAACACAAATCCGTCCAGATCGAAGGATTTTAGGAGCACCATGCGAACATTGGGCATGCCATCGGCGTCGACGGTGGCGAGCGCCAGCGCGTTCGGGTCGTTCGGCTCAGTCGATTCGGCCTCGTTCAGCCATGTGCCAAACAGAGAAAATGGCTCATTTTCCTGGGTGAAGTCACTGGTTGTTAACTCATTTCCGCTCATGATCTGAAAGAAGCCCTATCTTTTGTTCGAGTTCTGTAGGCCAAGCTTGCGACACATATCAAAGCCGGATGGCGCCCAAAAGGCCCCTGTCGCAGCTGCGGTAAGATTTTCCGTGGTCGTGGCCGTGCCCCTGCTGCTGGCAAGCTGCATGGGGTTAGGCGGGGATGAGAGCGATGCCAAGATTACCACCAATTCGGTCGACAGCGCAGAATACAGGGCTCCGGCCGACACGGTTTCCGACGAAGCGACAATCCGCAACGCCGTGTCTTCCGCCGACTTGAGCCGCATGTCGCAGAGCGTGTCCATCCCCTGGGCCAACACGACCACGGGCAGTGCGGGCGTGATCAATTCCATCCGCGAGGAGAACAACGGCTCCTATGTCTGCCGGACGTTCATCACCACGCGGCACTCCTATCGCGGCATCTCGAACTATGGCGGCAAGGCCTGCCTTGTCGGCTCGGGAGACTGGCAGATCATCGCGTTCAAGGAAATGACGTAAAAAGAACGGTCGCAACCGTCATTTACCGAACGGATACGAAAGTCTGACATAAGCCAATTATGACAACCTGGTGAATGAGTTCCCTAATCCATGGCCAGCGACAACCGGATGCGCGACCCCTATGCAATTCTCGGCATCAGCCGAACGGCTGATCAGCTCGAGATCAAGGCTGCGTGGCGCAACGTCGCCAAAAAACTGCATCCGGATCATAATCGCAACGATCCCCAGGCCCAGACGCGTTTCACGGAGGCAGGTCGCGCCTACGATCTACTGAAAGACCCGGACAAGCGCCGCCGCTACGACGAGATGCTGAACCGCACCTCGTTCGGTGGCGGTGCGAGCAGCGCCTATGCGCCGGGCAGAACCGGCGGCGCCAAGGAACCGACCTTCATGGAAAAGCGGGCCGAACGCGCCCGCGCCGAGGCGGAAGCAAAGGCACGGGCCGAGGCGGAAGCCCGCATGCGGGCGGAAGCCGAAGCGGAAGCGCGCGCCAAGGCAACCGCGGAGGCACGCGCGAGGGCCGAGGCCGAGGGCAAGGCGTCCGCAAATGCGAAGCCTGCCGCCGGCAGCGAAATGGACGAGGAAACCGAGCAGGCCTTCACCAAGATTTTCGGCGAGCGCCGGAAAGCGGACAGGTCCGCTGAAAAGCCTGCCGGCAATGCCGAGCAGGCTGCATCCAAGCCGGAACAAGCCAAGCCCGAATCGGCGAAGGCGGAATCGGCCAGGACAGACTCCGCGAAAACTGAAGCCGCCAAGCCCGCCGAGAAGGCCGCGTCACAGGACGAAGCCCAGCCCGACGTCGAATCCTCCGATCCGCAAGCCGAAGGCGCACCGTCACCGGCGCTCAATCTCATCTCGTATCTCGTCAAGCGGCTGACGGGCCAAGTGCCGGCGCCGGAGAAAGCTCCAGACCTCAATATCGATGCGTTTGTGTCGATCGAGGACTTGGTCAATCGCGTCAATCCCGCCGTCACGCTGCCCGACGGCAAGCTGCTCAGCATCACCCTGCCCGATGGCACCATGGATGGCACGACCGTGCGCATGGACGGCTACGGCCATAAGCTGCCCAACATGCGGCGCGGCGACGTGCTCGCGACTCTCCGGATCAAGCCGCACCGATGGTACCGCGCGGACTTCTACGATCTGCGCACATTCCATGACATCGACATCGAAAACGCAGTGCTGGGTTGCGATGCGACCGTCGAGACTCTCGATGGTCCGGTCAGGATCAAGGTGCCCGAATGGTCCGGCTCGGATCGGACGGTGAAAGTGCCCGGCAAGGGCCTGCCCAAGGGCAATGGCATGCGCGGCGACCTGATCGTGGAGATCCGCGTCATGCTCTGGGACCATCCGGACCAGAAGGTGATCGACCTGATGCGCGCCTTGCGCGAAGGGCTCTTCCTGTGACAGTTCGGTGAAACCGCCTGTTGAAAAACTCCTTTTAAAAGCAAGTATTTCACCCTCTGGGACACCAATTCTTGCTATCGCTAACTTTTGGTGATTTGAGCGCAGCTTGAACCGCCGGGCAGCCTGTGCCATAGGCGACAATGGATTATCAGTTTCTGAAGGGGGCACATATGACCGGATTGATGGCGGGCAAGCGCGGCATCATTATGGGCGTTGCCAACAACCGCTCCATCGCCTGGGGCATCGCCAAGTCCATTCATGCCCAGGGTGGCGAAATCGCATTCACCTATCAGGGCGAAGCGCTGAGGAAGCGTGTCGAACCGCTGGCCGCCGAGATCGGCGCCATCGTGGCCGGCGACTGCGACGTCAGCGACGAAGCCTCGATCGATGCGGCTTTCGCCGAGATCGAGAAGATCTGGGGCAAGATCGATTTCCTCGTCCACGCCATCGGCTTCTCCGACAAGGACGAGTTGACCGGCCGCTATGTCGACACGTCGCCGGAGAATTTCGCCAAGACGATGCAGATCTCGGTCTATTCGTTCACATCGGTGGCGCGCCGCGCCGAAAAGCTGATGACGGACGGCGGCGCGATGCTGACGCTGACCTATTACGGCGCCGAGAAGGTGATGCCGAATTACAATGTCATGGGCGTCGCCAAGGCCGCACTCGAGGCGAGCGTGAAGTACCTCGCCGTCGACCTCGGACCGAAGAATATCCGCGTCAACGCGATTTCCGCCGGCCCGATCAAGACGCTTGCCGCCTCAGGCATCGGCGACTTCCGCTATATCCTCAAGTGGAACGAATATAACGCGCCGCTGCGCCGCACCGTCACCATCGAAGAGGTCGGCGATGTCGGCCTCTACATGCTGTCGGACCTGTCGCGCGCCGTCACCGGTGAAACGCACCATGCCGATAGCGGCTATCACGTCGTCGGCATGAAGGCGGTCGATGCACCCGATATTTCGGTGGTCAAGGAATAGATTTCTCGCATGCCCGTGACACATTTCATTACCCGTCACGGGCAGACAGACTGGAATGCCGAATACCGGCTCCAGGGCCAGCGCGATATTCCCCTTAACGAAACCGGCCGCGCCCAGGCGACCGGCAATGGCATCAGGCTCGCCGAGCTTGTTGATGATCTCTCCGCTTATGAATTTGTTTCGAGCCCGCTTGGACGGGCGCGCGAAACCATGGAGCGGCTGCGGACTGCCGCCGGGCTCGACCCTTCCATCTACAGCCTCGACGAACGCCTGATCGAGATCTGCTTCGGCGACTGGGAAGGCTATACATCGCGCGAGATCAAGATCAATCAGCCGGAGCGCTACCACGAGCGCCACCTCAGCAAGTGGGATTTCATCCCGCCCGGCGATCTCGCCGAGAGCTACGAAATCCTCTCCTGGCGCGTCGGCTCCTGGCTGAAGGCGCTCGAACGGCCGACAGTCGCGGTCTGCCATGGCGGCGTGATCCGCTGCATCTTCAAGCTCGCCGGCGGCGTGGAGCGGGAAGATGCCGCCAATCTCGACATCCCTCAGGATCGCATCCTGCGCTATGCGGACAGTGAGATCGCGTGGGTCTGACCAAGATTCTCAATTGAGATTGAAGGCATACGGCTTGACCGGGCTCGCGACGCCTTGCTCCGGTGCCAGCGACAGCGAATAATCCAGATGCTGTGGCCCCTGCCCCGTGGCGATGGTACGGAGATTTTCGGTATCCGGAAACTGCCAGGCGCCGTCGGTCGTCACGAACGACACGCAGCCATTGGCCAGTTGCCGGCCGAAGGCATATTGCACGACATAGTATCCATCGGGAATGCCACCCAATTCGGCGCTGGCATTGGCGACCATGTAGACGGCCGCGATCAGGCGCTTCGAGAAAGCGCTCCTGACCTTGACGATCGCCTCCTTCGGCGTGTCGTTGATCAGCGTGATGCCATGGCCCGGCGAGACCCGCGGATTGATGCGGTAGAGAACCTCGCCATTCTCCGGCACCTTCCAGCAAAGCGGCGACGGCTTCAGCGTCGTGTCCGGCAGGATGGCACGGGTGGTGGGATCGACCGGAACCGCCGCGTAAGTCAGCGCGGCAATCTCGCGGGTTTCCTGCCGGTTGTCGGGTTGCAGGCTTTCGAGCACCACGCCGCCGATACCGAGCGGGAGTATCGCCGCCAGCGTCAGATGCGTCATGGCGCTCAGGGGCTTGATGCGCCAGGGATCCTTGAGCTTGATCTTGCGGGGATTGGCGCCCCGCGCCTCCATGTCCTCGACGAGTTCGCGCGCGCCCTCCGCCACCTCGCTGTCGCTGGCATCGATGAGCTTGCGCGCCAGCGCGTAGCTGAGCTTGCGGTTGCCCTTGGCCGCGAAGGCGCGGCTGTTCTGCCAGAGAAGCTGTTCCTCGGCCGCCATGTCGCGCGTGCCGCCAAGCGCATTGCGAGCGATCGCGCGCAGCGTGAAGTAGGGCGCCAAGGGAATACCCCACCAGCCGAATACTGCGGTGAACAGCGAGGACTTGATGGCTTCCGTCTGGGCGCAACGCTGGCAATAGATGCCTTCCACCGGTCGGCGGAAAGACGCGAAGACGGCGCTGTAGACGCGTACGAAGGAAAGCTTCCTGGGCTGCGCGGTAACGCTTCCGCAGCGCGAACAGCAGACCGGATCAATGCCGAGCCAGGAATAATCCTCGTCATCCCTAGTGAAACGACGGTCGTAGCGCTCCCGCGACTGGATGTCGGAGAGGATCTTGTAGGCGTTGTAGACCTTGTGGAAGTGGAACGAGGATCCATCCGATGATGTGTCAGGATGTGTTTCCTTGGCAAGCCGCCGGTAGGCGTTCTTGATCTCCTCCTGATCGGCGGTCGGCATGACTCCGAGGGCACGGTATAAGCCCTCAGGATCGCTATGGCGCATGCGAACCACCCCCGGTGAAACAACGACGCAAGCTTAGCCCAAAACCGCCGGGCTTTCCAGAAACAAGCATCAGATATCGTGACCGTTCCCGACGAGACGCTTTTCGCGGCCTGGCGACGGAACGGAAGGGCTGAAAAGCTTCGTATCGCGAAAATCTTCAGCCGCAATGGTGGTACAGAATTCCGCCCACGAACACCGGCGACAGGCGTCACGGATCGAGCGGGTGGCGAAATGCCGGCGCAGCGTCGAGATGGTTGCGGCATCAAGCGTCATCGCCTGGTCGACATCCGCCGGGAGCAAGCCCCTGACCGCTGCCACGGCGAGCGCGTCGATGTCCCTAGTTTCCGCCTTGCCGCAGTCATGGTTGCAGTCAAGCCGATCGGCTGATGTCAGGCCGTTGCAGATATCATCCGGCCCACCCACGAGTCGGACCGGCCTGCCGCGCTCGATGCTGGCCACGATCGACGACATGTTCTTAACGAAAGCGGGCGTATAGCCGTAGCCGCGATAGGTCAGGATGCACAAAAAATGATGCCCGCGCAGTTGCACGGGCATCATTGATGTCGGGTCCGATTCGGGCTCGGGCTTAGAGCTGCGCAAAGCGCGAGGCGCCCTTGAGAACGCCCTTGGCCATGACGGCGGCAATCGCAAGCTTCAGAACATCAGCCATCCAGAAAGGATAGAAGCCATATTCCAGCGCCTTGTCGAAACCATAGAGGTAGGCGAGATAGGCGATGCCGAGGCCGAAGATCAGGACTTCACCGGCAAACAGTGTCGCGATCATGCCAGCCCAGCCTTTGGTCACGCCGCGATCGGCAAGATAGCCCATCAGCGCGGCTGCGGCGAGAAAGCCGAAGAGATAACCGCCGGTGCCACCGATGAACACGGCTGGGCCCGACATGAAGCCGGCGAAGACCGGGAAACCAACAAAGCCTTCGACCAGGTAGAGCGCCACGGTCGCGGTCGCCATGCGGAAGCCGAAGGTGACGCCGATCAACATGACGGCAAGCGTCTGCAACGTCATCGGTACCGGATAGAAAAACACATTGATCTGCGACATGACCGCGAGGAAAATGCTGCCGAGGCCGACGATCGCCGCCTTTTTGGCGAGCGAGCCGCCGGCAAGCGCCTCAAGGGTTGAAATGTCGGATCGTGTTGCTAGTTCAGCCATCTGGAAACTCCCCATCGCAGATAATTCGGACCTTTCTGTCACAAAATCCGTTCATATTGCAATCGCGAATATCGACGGGCACTGCAATATTCCCGCCACTTCGGATGATTGTTGAAAAGCGATCTGCGCGATTTACCCCACCGGCCCTACGCACTAAGGTCCCGATATGACCACGATCCTTTATGAACATCCTGTTTTTCTCGAGCATCACGTGCCGCCGGGCCATCCCGAGCGGCCGGACCGGCTGCGGGCGTTGAACGCGGCGCTGGAGCACGAGAATTTCAAATCGCTCAAGCGGCTCGAGGCACCTGTTGCCAATGAGGATGCGGTGACGCTCGCGCATCCCGAGTCCTTCCTCATCGAGGTGATCCGCGCCATGCCCGAGGAAGGCGTACGCCAGATCGAGTCGGATACCCATGCGAGCCCCGAAAGCCTGAAGGCGGCGCTGACGGGCATCGGCGGGGCCATGGCCGGCGTCGATGACGTGTTCACGGGCAAGGCCGACAACGTGTTCGTCGCCAGCCGTCCGCCTGGCCACCATGCCGAGCACGACAAGGTGATGGGCTTCTGCCTGTTCAACAATGTGGCGATCGCGGCGCGTCACGCGCAGAAAGCACACGGCGCCGAGCGGGTGGCGATCGTGGATTTCGACGTCCATCACGGCAACGGCACGCAAGACATTTTCTGGGCCGATCCAAGCGTGCTCTATTGCTCGACGCACCAGATGCCGCTCTATCCCGGTACCGGCTCCAGACACGAGACCGGCGCCGGCAACATCGTCAACGCACCGCTCAGCCCGAATGACGACAGCGCGTCGTTCCGCGACGCGGTGCGAAGCCGCATCCTGCCGGCGCTCAACAATTTCCGGCCGGATCTGGTGATCATATCGGCGGGCTTCGACGCGCATTACCGGGATCCGCTGGCGCAGATCAACCTCGTCGGCGAGGACTTCGACTGGATAACAGGACAGCTGATGGACATCGCGGGCAAATATGCCGGCAACCGGGTCGTCAGCGTGCTGGAGGGCGGCTATGATCTCGAAGGGCTCGCCGAATCGGCGGGCCTGCATATCTGCCGGCTGATGAAGGGGTGACGATGAATACGAGTGCTGAAAAGATCGATGTGAGCGCGCTTTCCTTCGAGCAGGCCGTCAAGGAACTGGAAAGCATCGTCGCACGGCTCGAAGGCGGCGACGTGGCACTCGACCAGTCGATCGAGATCTACGAACGCGGCGAGGCACTGAAGAAGCATTGCGAAACGCTGCTCAATGCCGCCGAAGCCCGGATCGAGAAGATCCGCGTCGATCGCGGCGGAAAAGCCGTCGGCACGGAGCCTCTCGATCGCGAGTGAAGCGACCAACCCTCGGCGACCGGGTTTGCCGGTTTGAACGGAGTTCGACCATGAACCGCATCGCGTCCCTGAGCCTTATCCTCGCTCTCTACACCACCACCGCCGTGGCGAATGACACGACGGCGGAGCTCAAGACTGGCGGGCTGGTCTATACGCGCAGCGACGCCGTCTCGATGGAGGAGGAAAAGCTCTACATCTCGCCGCAAGAGGTGCGGGTCGATTACGTGTTCCGCAACACATCGGACGCAGCCGTCGAGACCTATGTCGCTTTCCCGATGCCCGATATTCAGGGTGGGCCGGATCAGAACATCGACGCCGGCGATGTCGAGAGCGACAACTTCCTCGGCTTCTCCGTCACCCAGGATGGAGCGGACGTAAAGCCCTCCCTGCAGCAGCGCGTCTATGTGGGCAACCTCGATATGACCGATGCGGTGGTGGCCGCCGGGGTGCCGATGAACCCGCAGAGCCAGGCCGCGCGTGAGGCACTCAAAAAACTTCCGCCGGAAACGATCGAGGACTGGCTGACCCGGGGGCTTGTCATCCCCGATATCTATGACGACGGCTCGGGCATGAAGACGGAATATGCGCCGATATGGACGCTGAAGTCCGCCTATTACTGGAAGACCAGCTTTCCCACGGGCGAGGATGTCAATGTCTCCCACCGCTATCGTCCGAGCGTTGGTGGAACCGTCGCGACGACCTTTCTCGACGAGAACAACGAACCGAAGGGCGAGCGTTTCGAGGAATACAAGAAGAAGTTCTGCGTTGACGATGCCTTCGTGAAGCTCGCGAAGAAATCCAACGCGGATATGAATGCCAGCGAACCCCACCTCGTCGAGAACTGGATCTCCTACGTTTTGTCCACGGGTTCGAACTGGGCGGGGCCGATCAAGAAGTTCACGCTCACCGTCGACAAGGGCGAGGCTGACAATTTTGTCAGCTTCTGCGGCCAGGGTGTGAAGAAGACCGGCCCGACGACGTTCGAGTTGACCGCCACGGATTTCTACCCCGAGAAGGATCTCGATATCCTGCTTCTGGTGCCGACACAGGCGCCTTGAATCCGGAAATCAGCCCGGCAGCACTACCGCGCGCTGGGCCTGATCCTGACCCAGAACCTCGAATACCGTCGATACGATGCCCTTGCGGTCGAGGCCCGCCAGCGCATTCATCGTTTCGGGCTTGGCCTGTTCGACGAACATATCGGGCATCACCAGCGGCCGCACCTTCAGCCGGCCGTCGAGCAAGCCTTCATGGGCGAGGAAATGCAGGACGTGGCTGCCGAAGCCGCCAATCGAGCCTTCCTCGACCGTGATCAGCACTTCATGGTGCCGGGCGAGTTGGCGGATCAGGTCATGGTCGAGGGGCTTGGCGAAACGGGCATCGGCGACCGTGGTCGGAAGGCCGGCCGCGTCGAGATCCTCGGCAGCGAGCAGCGCGTCGGCCAGCCGCGTACCGAAGGAAAGGATCGCCACCTTGGAGCCCTGCTTGACAATACGGCCCTTGCCGATCTCGAGGATCGAACCGCGTGCAGGCAGTTCCACGCCGACGCCTTCGCCGCGCGGGTAGCGGAAGGAAATCGGGCCTTCGTCGTAAGCCGCAGCCGTGCGCACCATATGCTTGAGCTCAGCCTCATCAGCAGCCGCCATGACAACGAAACCGGGCAGTGTCGCGAGATAGGTCGTGTCGAAAGCCCCGGCATGTGTCGGGCCATCGGCGCCGACATAGCCCGCGCGATCGATGGGGAAGCGCACCGGCAGCTTCTGGATCGCCACGTCGTGCACGACCTGATCATAGGCGCGCTGCAGGAAGGTGGAATAGATCGCTGCGAACGGTTTGAAGCCTTCGGCCGCAAGAGCGGCCGCGAAGGTCACGCCATGCTGCTCGGCAATGCCGACGTCGAAACAGCGCTCCGGGAAGACGCTCGCCAGCTTGCCGAGGCCGGTGCCGTCGGGCATGGCGGCCGTGATGCCGATGATCTTCTCGTCGTGGCGCGCTTCCTCAAGCAGCGCCTCGGCGAAGACGGAGGTATAGGCTGGCGCATTGGGCTTGGCCTTGGCCTGGGTGCCGGTGATGACGTCGAACTTGTTGACGCCGTGATACTTGTCCGCGGCCGCCTCGGCGGGCGCATAGCCCTTGCCCTTCTGGGTCACGACGTGGATCAGCACGGGGCCGGTGCTGTTATCACGAACATTGCGCAGAACAGGCAGCAGGTGGTCGAAGGAATGTCCGTCGATCGGGCCGATATGATAGAAGCCGAGCTCTTCGAACAGCGTGCCGCCAGTCACATAACCGCGGGCATGCTCGACCGCGCGGGTGACGGCGCGATCGACTTTCTTGCCGAGATAGGCGGTCAGCTTCTTGCCGATCTCGCGGAAGCCGAGATAGGTCCTTCCCGTGGCGAGCCGCGCGAGATAGGCGCTCATGGCGCCCGTCGGCGGGGCGATCGACATGTCGTTGTCATTGAGGATGACGATCAGGCGCGCATCGAGCGAACCGGCATTGTTGAGCGCCTCATACGCCATGCCGCCGGAAAGCGCACCATCGCCGATCACCGAGATCACGTTGCGCTTCGTGCCATCGAGATTCGTCGCGACCGCCATGCCGAGGCCGGCCGAGATCGAGGTCGAGGAATGCGCCGCGCCAAAAGGATCGTATTCGCTTTCGGCCCGGCGGGTGAAGCCGGAGAGGCCGCCTTCCTGGCGTAGCGTGCGGATGCGGTCGCGCCGGCCGGTCAGGATCTTGTGGGGATAACACTGATGGCCGACATCGAAGATCAGCCTGTCATGCGGCGTATTGAACACCTTGTGGATGGCGATGGTCAGTTCCACCACGCCGAGGCCAGCGCCCAGATGCCCACCCGTCCGGGAGACGGCGTCGATCATCTCCGCGCGCAGTTCGGCGGCAAGCTGGGGCATGTCCTTGTCATCGAGCTTGCGAAGGTCGGCGGGAAATTCAACCTGATCGAGGATGGGAGTATTCAGCGCTTGTGTCACTTTGGGTCCTGCTCGCCGGGCGGCATATTCGTGCGGCGTTCTATCGTCTCGAAGGCTTTTTTCAACCGCATCAAGGCGCAATTTAGGGCGTCCGGCAGAAATAGTATACATTTTCACCGGCAAAGCGACGCCGCAAATAGTCGCGGCGCCGGATTTCGATCGAATCCGCAAGGGGCGGCGATTGTTCCTACACTACGACAGCCCGGATTGCGCGTATAGCGGCAAGCGCCGTTCGCGTCCGGCGGGGATGGGTGAATTCCGGCCAAGTCGAGAGTTTGACCGCGACGAAATCGTGCCGGGGATTGATATAGATCAGCTGCCCGAAGACGCCCCGGCAGATGGCAACCGGTTCGCCCGGCTCTTCGAGCCAGAACTGGTTGTGATAGGCGCCCTTGGGCAGCGCGATGCGGTAATCGTCACCGAACTTCGCGTGATCGCCGTTGGGCAGATCGATGATGAACGACCGCGGCACGATCTGCCGTCCATGCGCCGCACCGACATTGCAGATCAACTGCGCGAAACGGGCGTAGTCGCGCAGCGTTGCATTGAAGCCGCCGTCGGCCAAGCCATAGCCCGAGGGATCGACGGTGAAATAGGCATCCTCCTCGGCCCCCATTGGCGCCCAGAGTTCGCGGCTGACCAGTTCCGGCAGCATCAGGCCGGAGACCCTTTGCAGGATGAAGCCGATCACGTCGGTCTCGATCGAGCGATAACGGAAGGATTCTCCGTGTGCGGCCTCGGATTCCGTGAGTTCCGTAATCAGCTTCCACATCGTGTCCGGCCAACCCGGCTTCGGCTCCTTCCAGCCGCAGGCGGCATCGACCTTGGCGATGTGGGAATCGGGCGATGTATAAGTTTCGTCGAACAGCACGCCGCTCTGCATATCCATGACCTGCTGGACGGTGGCGCCGCGATAGGCGGTGTTGGCCAGTTCCGGCAGGTAATGGGTCACGGGTGCGGCGAAATCCAGTTCGCCCCGCCCATGCAGGATGCCCGCAACCGTGCCGACGATCGATTTCGCCACCGATTGCGACAGATGCGTCGTGCGCGGCTGCATGCCGTTCATGTAGGTCTCGGTGACGATCGCGCCCTTGTGCAGCACGATGAAGCCATCGGTGAAGCTGGTATCGAGAAATTCGGCGATCGTCTGCCGCGTGCCGTCGCATTCGAATTCGAGACCAGCGAGATTTTGGGGCGCGCTGGACAGCGGCAAGACCGGGCCGGGGCCGCGCCAGACCTCCGCCGTCGGCACGATCTGGCGGACGTTCTGGAACGTCCAGCGATTATGCGGCGCGCCATCCCATTCGGCGCGCGGAATGCGCGGACCACCTGGATTGCGGGGATCGCGGTACTGGCTGGGATCGGTCATCTGTCACTCTCGATCAATTGGGGGGCAATCAATTGGCAGGCAGGGGAATGAACTCTTCCTCGTCGCCCGGCACGATATCGAACTTGCCGGTGCGCCATTCTTCCTTGGCCTGTTCGATGCGCTCCTTCGAGGAGGAAACGAAATTCCACCAGATATAGCGCTTGCTGGCCATCGTCTCGCCGCCGAACAGCATGAGATGACAGAGCTCGTTGCCCCCGACCAGATCAAAAGTCTCGCCCGGCTTGAAGACCAGAAGCTGGTCAGCCTCGTAGGTGACGCCTCCGACAATCAGCGAGCCGGACAGGATATAGGCCGCCCGCTCATCGGCGCCGGCGGGGAACGTACAGCGCTTCTGCGGCGCGATGTGGAGATCGACATAGAGCGTGTCCGTGGGAACCTTGACCGGTGACTTGAGGCCCATGAAGCCGCCGATCACCACCTTGCCGTAGTAACCGTCATCCGAGAAATCCGGCAGGTTCTCGGCCTCGGCATGCAGGAAGGCGGGATCCATCTCCTCGTGACTGTCCGGCAGCGCCAGCCATGTCTGCAGTCCGGAAAGCGAGAGATCCTTGCCACGATGGTTCTCGGGCGTGCGCTCGGAATGGACGATGCCGCGCCCGGCCGTCATCAGGTTCACGTCACCCGGCTTGATGACCATGCCGGTGCCGAGGCTGTCACGGTGGGTCATCTCGCCGTCAAAAAGATAGGTCACTGTCGAAAGCCCGATATGCGGATGCGGCCGCACATCGACCGCCTTGCCCGCGCGCAGGATCGCCGGCCCCATGCGGTCGAAAAAGATGAACGGCCCGACCAGCCGCCGCTTCGACGACGGCAGCGCCCGCCGCACCTCGAAATCGCCGAGATCGGTGGTGCGCGGTATGATCAGTTGCTCGATGAGATCGACTGCGGCCGCGTCGCCGGGTTCCGGGTCTTCGCCGGGAAAGAAGGACATGGGCGGGCTCCTCAGTCTCGGGGCACGGCTTGCCCTTGTTGCGCCGCCCAGACCGTTTCGAACTGCGTCACGATGGCAGCAAACAAGTTTGGCGGCAGAAAGCCATAGTCATAACGGCCATTCGAACGAGGCACCAGCCGCAAATCGAAACCCGGCCACACAAACCGGTTGCCCTCGTCGAGCATGACCCAGGATCGCTCGCCGTCAAGACCGAGATGGCGCTTCACCGCTTGCGGCAGTACGACCGCGAGTGATTTGTCCTTCGGTTCGGAATGGGTTACGGGCACGACGGTAACCCTTGTGCCTTCCGCGCCCCGATCGACTGCAAGAACGATGACGCAGGGTCGGTCCTTGCGGCCTTCCGCCAGGCCCGCGCGATGCTCATGACGCCAAAGATAGGCGTAGGAAATCACCAGACCGAGCTGCGGATCGGGCAGCGGCATTCCTATTCGTCATCCAGGAGCGCATTCAGATGATCGTGCTCGGCGGACATCCGCCCCGCTGCGATTGCCTTGACCTCATCGGACGACAGGTCCGCAGTGGCAAAGGATTGACGGACTATATTCTTGTAGCGCTGCAGCTCTTCGAACTCCACGGACGAGACGAAATAGCCCGTCGCGCGGCCGTGGCTCGTGACAGCCACGGGTTCGCGCTGGACAATCTCGCGGTAGAGGCCGAAATTGCGGGTGAATTCCGTGGTAGGGACTTCGCGCATGACAGCTCCAATCTTCTCTTGCCAAATTACGCTTTTTACGTCTTTTACGCTTTTCACGCTTTCTGATCAAGCTCCGGAGTTCTGAATGCCCAATCTCATCCGCCTCGACCAGCTTCTTGTCGCCCGCAGTGAATTCGACAGCCGGTCTCGGGCGCGTGATGCGATCGATCGCGGCACGGTGAAGGTCGCGGGCGCCGTTGCCATCAAGGCCGGGCAGATGGTCGACGAAGATGCCGAGATCGTGGTGGACGATCCGGCCCAGGCTTATGTCTCCCGCGCGGCGCTGAAGCTGATCGCGGCGCTCGATCATTTCGGTCTCTCGCCGGACGGGCTGAACTGTCTCGATGTCGGTGCCTCAACGGGCGGCTTCACGCAGGTGCTGCTCGAACGTGGAGCAAAGCATGTCGCCGCGCTCGATGTCGGCCATGCGCAGCTCGATCATCGTCTCCGGGACGATCCGCGCATCACCAATCTCGAAGGACTCAACGCTAGGGAACTGACTCAAGGTGATCTGCCTTTCCCGGCGCAAGCGATCGTCGCTGACGTATCGTTCATCTCGCTCAAGCTGGCGCTCAAGCCAGCGCTCGAACTGGCCGAGCCGGGTACCTGGGTCGTAACCCTCGTCAAGCCGCAATTCGAGGCGGGCCGCGATGGCGTCGGCAAGGGCGGCATGCTCAAGGACCCATCGCAAGCGCCTAAAATCGCCGAGGATATCGAAACCTGGCTGAATTCGCTTGGCGGATGGCAGAGCCTGGGTGTAATCCCCTCGCCCATCACAGGCGGAGACGGGAACCACGAGTTTCTGCTGGCCGGAAGGAAATCATGAGCACCGAGACAGTCACCATCCATGCGGTCGGCGCCGAGGGCGACGGCATTGCACGCGGCCCAGAGGGCGCGATCTTCGTGCCGTTCACGCTGCCCGGCGAAGAGGTCGCCATCGCGCGAGTCAAGAACCACGGCATGCCGATGTCTTGGTCGAAGACCTCGCCCGAACGCGCCACACCGCCCTGCCGCCATTTCGGCCCCGAGGGCAAGGGTGGTGCCTGCGGCGGCTGTTCACTGCAGCATTGGGCGGATCAGCCGTACCAGGATTACAAGCGCGGTCTGGTGGTGGATGCGCTGAAGACCAAGGGCATCGAGACCGATGTCGCGCCGCTCTTTCCCTGTCTCCCCGGCGAGCGTCGTCGCGTGACGATGACCGCGCGGCTGACCGATAAAGGCGTCGTGTTGGGTTTTGCCCAGGCAGGCACGCACCAGATCGTGCAGGTCGAGGAATGTCCCATCTCCATGCCCGTGATCGTCGCCCGCCTGGAAGGCGTGCGGAAGATCATCGGTGCGCTCGGTTCGGGCTCCGAGCCGTTCCGCGTGGCGATCGGCGCGACGCTCTCCGGCCTCGACGTCAACATTCTCGACATGAAGAAGGTCGATGCGAAAAAGCGTCAAGCGGCGCTCGATATCATATTGAAGGAGAAGGGCTTCGCCCGTGTCTCGATCGATGGCGAAATCCTCGTCGAGCCGCAGAAGCCGATGCTGGATTTCGCGGGCGTCAGCGTCGTCCTGCCGCCCGGCAGTTTCACCCAGGCCACCGTGCGGGCCGAGGACGCCATGGCCGAACTCGTGGCGGGCCATCTCGCCAAATCCAAGCGCGTCGCCGATCTCTTCGCCGGCACCGGTACGTTCGCGCTCAGGTTGGCGCGCAAAAGCGCGGTCCATGCGGTGGAATTCGACGCACCGGCACTGGCCGCCCTCGATCATGCGGCGCGCAATGCGCAAGGCCTGAAGCCCGTCAGCATCGAGCGCCGCGACCTCTTCCGCCGGCCGTTGCTGCCGCTCGATCTCAAATATATCGACGGCGTATCGTTCGATCCGCCGCGCGCGGGCGCCGAGGCGCAGTGTCATGAGCTGGCGCGGTCGAAGGTGGCGAAGATCGCAGCCGTTTCCTGCAGTCCCGTGACGCTGGCGCGTGATCTCCGCATTCTGATCGACGGCGGCTACAAGCTGAAATCGGTGACCCCGATCGATCAGTTTCTGTGGTCCAGCCATGTCGAAGCGGTGGCGCTGCTGGAACGGTAGTTACTGATCGAACAGATCCGAATGCGAGCCTGTTCTTGCCAGATGCAATTCGTCTCCAGATATCTTGTAGATCAGCAGCCAATCGGGTTCGATGTGCAGGTCACGATAGCCGCCCCAGTTGCCTCTCAGGGGATGATCCTTCAAGCGATCCGGCAATGTCGCATTGCTTAGCAACAGCAGAAGCACCTGTTTGAGCTTACCCATATCCTTTCCACGCTTTTCGGCGCGCTTCACATCCCGCCGAAATTGCGTGGAATGGATCGGGTGTCAGCACGTCAGATCCCTAGATCCTTGAACAAGGCATCGGCCGAGTCGAACCTCTTGCCCTTGCCGTCCTCAAGCTCCTGCATTGCCGCACGTGTGGTCGCATTCGGCGACTTGATCGCGAATGGAAACGTTTCGTCGGCGGCAATCCTAACAAGGAGCAACCGGATGGCGTCGGAGACTGACAGGCCCATACGGGCGAGTGCCTCGGTCGCCTTGTCCTTGGTCTCGGAATCGATGCGAGCGCGCACCACGGAATCGGAAGTCATAGGCTCGTTTCCTGTTTAGCCACAATGTAGCTACAGTCTGTCGTTTTTTCAAGACGAACAATCCACTTCCCACGCCGCACGAAAGCACGGTGGCGAGTTCAGCGTCAGGTCAAGCGGTCCGGGCGTGCGATGCTCGCGGCTTTTGATGGTTTATCAACGCTTCTTCTCGAAAAACGCCTTGTAAAGCGCCGCGGCCTCATCGGAGCGCAGGCGTTCCATGAAAAGCACCATTTCCTCGTCCATGCAGGAGAGGATTTCAGCCCGGTCGCCCTTCACGAGTTTTCGCGAGAGCATCAGCGACTGGCGTGGCCGGTTGATCAGATGGGAGGCGGCCTTCAGCGTTGCTGCTTCGAGTTCGTCCTCGTCCACGACGCTCCAGACGATGCCGGCCTCGCGCGCCTGTTCCGCCGAGAAGCCGATGCCGCCGACCAGCATGGCGAAGGCGCGCTGGTGGCCCATGATGCGGGGGCCAAGCAGGCTGGACGCCGCCTCGGGCACCACGGCGAGATCGGTGAACGGCGTGCGGAACACCGTGCGCGGCGTCGTGAATGTCATGTCGCAATGGAAATTCATCGTCGTGCCGATGCCGATGGCGATGCCATCGACGCCTGACAGCAGCGGCTTCTCGAAATTGGCGAGCGCATGCAGGAAGGCGAGCACGTGCGCCGATTCCGGCGGGTTTTTCGCGATCTCCATGAAATCGGCGAGGTCGTTGCCGCTCGAAAATATGCCCGGCACGCCGAAAATGACCGCAGCCTTCACGGCCTCATCTGCATTGGCGGCATCGAGCGCATCGGCCATGGCGCGATACATGGCGCGGGTGATGGCATTCTTCTTGTCCGGCCGGTGCATGCGGATGACCAGAATGCCGGGATGCGACGCGGGCCGTTCGAGCTTGATGTCTTCGGTCATATGTCCTCTCAGGCCAGGGCAAGGCGGGCGGCGGCGAGGCTTTCGGCGCCATTCATCACGCGGTCCTTGAGGGCCGCGGTCTCGGAAATCAGGTTCTCGGCGGCAAATCGCGCGAGCGCAATGCGGGCCGCATCCTTGCCGTCGCCGCCATCGGCCAGCCCGCCCTTGGCGAGATAGGCGCCGGTCAGCACCAACCCGAACAGACGCTGGTAGGGTGTGGCGCCGGATAACGCCTCGGTCATGTTGCCTTCGCCAACCGCAGACAGCATCCAGTCGGTCGCCTCTTCGAGATCGGCGATCGAGGTCGCGAGCTTGTCCGCCGTATTGCCGAAACCCTCGCGGTTCGAGGCGCGGACATCAGCGGCGATATCCTTGAGTTCACCCATGAAGGCGCGGACATGGTTGCCGCCGGCCTGCGGCAGCTTGCGGCCGATCAGGTCGATGGCCTGGATGCCGTTGGTGCCCTCGTAGATCGGCGCGATGCGGGCATCGCGATAGAGCCGCGCCGCACCCGTTTCCTCGATGAAGCCCATGCCGCCATGGACCTGGATACCGAGCGAGGAGACCTCGACGCCGGCATCAGTAGGGATGCTTTTTGCCAGCGGCGTCAGCAGGTTGGCGCGATCGAGCCAGAACTGCCTGAGTTCGCCTGTCGAGGCATCCGCCATGTCGACCGCGTGGGCGCAGGCGTAAGCGATGGCGCGAGCCCCTTGCGTCACCGCTTTCATGGTCGCCAGCATGCGGGCGACATCCGGGTGCTCGATGATCGGGCTCATGCCCTCGCCCTGCCAACCGGGCGCGCGGCCCTGCAGGCGATCCTTGGCATAGGCGATCGCCTTCTGGGTCGCTGCCTCGGCAATCGCCACGCCCTGCATGCCGACCATCAGGCGGGCATTATTCATCATGGTGAACATACAGGCGAGGCCCTTGTTCTCTTCGCCGACCAGCCAGCCGATCGCGCCGGGTTCATCGCCGAACTTGCCGTCGCCATAGATCATCGTGCAGGTTGGGGAGCCGTGGATGCCCATCTTGTGTTCGAGCGAATGAACATGGACGTCGTTGCGTGGCCCAAGCGATCCATCGTCATTGACGAGGAATTTCGGAACGACGAACAGCGATATGCCGCGAGATCCCGCCGGCGCATCCGGCAGGCGGGCCAGCACCAAGTGTACGATATTGTCGGTGAAATCGTGCTCGCCGTAAGTGATGAAGATCTTCTGGCCGAAGAGACGATAGGTACCGTCCGGCCGGCGCTCGGCGCGCGTCTTCATGACGCCGAGGTCGGAGCCGGCATTGGGTTCGGTGAGGTTCATCGACCCCATCCATTCGCCCGACACCATTTTCGGCAGATAGTTCGCCTTGATCGCATCGGTGGCATGTGCCTCGAGCGCCTCGACGGCGCCGATCGTCAATGTCGGGCCAATGGCGAAGCCCATGGCGCCGGAATTCCACATCTCGAAAGTCGCGACCAGCAGCATGTGCGGCAGCGCCTGTCCACCAAACGCTTCCGGTCCTGAGAGTGAGCCCCAGCCGCCCTCCGCCCAGGCCTTGTAGAGAGCCGCCCAGCCATCCGGAGTCTTGACCTTGTGATCATTAAGGGTGGCGCCCTGTTTGTCGCCTACCTCGGCGAGCGGCGCGATCTCTTCGGTGGCGAAGCGGCCTGCTTCGGATATCACGGCATCGACAATGTCTTCGGAGAGATCGCCGAGCTTGCCGGAAGAGAGCGCGTCGTTCAGTCCAGCCACATGCTTCAGGGTGAAGAGAATCTCCTCGACCGGCGCCTTGTACATGCCCTCTCCTCCCTGATTCCGCTGCCAGACTAGGGGCAAGACCGGATCAAATCCAGCGAACCCTTTGTGACAGCGCTAAATGCTTTTTACGTAAACGTCAATATTCGAGATCGCGCTCCGATCGCTGTTACACAACTGTCACAAAACCTGCCTAAGGCTTCGAATTCAATCGCTTTGCGCAGGACAATGATGGAGCTTCCCGAAACCCGTATTCCCGGCCTCGTCTGGGCGCATCTGTTCGCGCCGGAGACCGGAAGCTGCCAGCGCGTGCCGCCCGCTTCGACGATCCAGGAACTGCTCGCGCAGGATGGCTTCGTCTGGCTGCATCTCGGCCTCTCCGATGCCCGTGTGCCGGCGCTGATCGCGGGTCTGCCCGGCATCACGACTGACGCCTATCAGGCGCTGATCAGCCGCGACGCACACGCATCGCTTTCCGCCACGCGGGAGGTGATCTGCGGCACGCTGGTCGATTTCCAGCGCGATTTCGACGAGATGTCGTCCGAGATCGGCTGGCTGCATTTCGCGGTGACGGACAAGCTGATCGTCACGACAAGGCTGCATCCCCTCCGCAGCATCGACCAGGCACGCGCGACGATCGAGAAGAGCGGTCGGATCAACTCGCCGCTCAATGTGCTCGGGGCGCTGGTCACCGAGTTCCAGCGCACGGTGGTGACCCTGGTCCACGAGATCAACGAAGAGCTCAACCTGATCGAGGACTATGTCTATGAAGATGCCGAGAAGGACGAGACCCGCAAGCTGGCGCCTGCCCGGCGCACCATCGTCAAGCTGCATCGGCATCTGAGGACGGAACTCGCGCTGCTGCGCCGCGTGACTACGGCCGACGAGGACGAAATTCCCGATGGCTTCGACGATATTGCGCGGCAGCTCAGCGACCGGATCGAAACCGTCGAACGCGACGTCTCCTCATTGCAGGAACGGGCGCGGCTGCTGCATGAGGACATCGATTCCAAGGCGACGCGGCAGACCAACCGCCACCTCTACATCCTGTCGATCCTGACCGCCTTCCTGATGCCGCCGACGCTTGTGACCGGCTTCTTCGGCATGAATACCGGGAACCTGCCCTTCGCCGAAACCGACGGCGGCACGGTGTTCGCAACGATCTTCATCCTCATATCGATCGGCCTCGCCTGGTGGCTGCTCCGCCGGTTCAGGATATTGTAGCCGGTGGAAAGCCGCAGCTTCGCTAAACTTTTATCCAAACGGCTAAACGCTATGAAATCTATGCGTGTTATCGCTAGGGTGACGATAAGAGGATAGTCGCCATGTCGATGCCAAGTTCCGCCGGCAGCAGCTTTGCCAACCCCGAATTCATCGCCGGCCGTCCGGACGACGTGATACTCGTGGATGCGCCGATCAATCCCGAATGGATCGTCGAGGGCAATCCGCGGGCGCGCGCCGGCCTGCATTCGCCGAGCGTCGATGGTAACGCCTCCACCCATATCTGGGAATGCACCGCAGGCACATTCTGGTGGACCTTCCACGACGAGGAAACCGTGTTCATTCTCGAAGGCCAGGTGCGGGTGACGACGCCGAACGGGGAAACCCGCACGCTTCAGCCCGGCGACATCGCCTATTTCGCCGAGGGCACCAAGGCGCTCTGGGATATCGACGATTATGTGAAGAAGGTCGCCTTCTGCCGCAAGTCCTCGAACCCGATCAAGCAGCTTCGCGCCATGCTGGGCCGCATGCGCAGGGCCGTGGTCGGCGAGGTCGTTTCGGTTCGCGTGCTCGGCACAATCGGCGTCACATTGCCGCTCTGAGCTGCGATTCCCGCCACATTCCGACCCAATTTTAGCAACTCGTAATCAAGGCTGGTGCTTTAAGCCTTTGATAAGTATATTGCCACAGGATCGTCACAGTGTGACGGGATAGGGCGGCAATGTTCAAATCTACTGTAATAGCGTTCGCGCTTGCTGCGATTCTTGGCGCAGGCATCTCTCATGCTGCCGATAACGAACCCTGGACCAAGGCGGAAACCGCCCTGGTTATCGATGCCTATGAGCTCAACACGATCGAGTGGGATAAGCTGGTCGCCAACAAGCGGGTCGCGGGGTTCGTCTCCAAGGCCTCCGATGGCCTGCCCGAGGTCTATGATTGCTCTCGGCCACATAAGGGCGACACGGTCAACCACTGCAAGACGATGTGGCGGAAATATGCGGTGAGCCGCGAGTTGCACCAGACCCGCCGGATGCTCGCCAAGGCAAACGGCCTGCTCTGGGGTGCCTATCACCTCGCCCGGCCCGGAAATCCGGTGGACCAGGCCAACCATTTCCTCGACTATGCCGCGCCCGGTGAAGACGACCTGATGGTGCTGGATCTCGAAAGCCTCGACGACAAGCAATTCATGTCGCTCGCCGATGCCGAGATCTTCATCGGGCATATCAAGGCGCGAACCGGCCGCTATCCGGTTCTCTACACCAATCACGATACGGCCCGTTACATCGCCACCCGCCGGGACCAATATGCGCTGCTGTCGCGCCTGCCGCTCTGGTATGCCCGCTACAAGCCTGAGATCAAGGGCGTGTTCCCGATGGGTAACTGGACGAACTACATGATGTGGCAGTTCTCTTCCGCGACCAATTGCGGCAAGAAAACCTGTCCGATGCGGATCGACGGCACGGGATATGACATCGACGTCAATACCGTGCCGATGACGAAGGTGGAACTCGCCACGATCTGGAAACAGGGCGCTTTGCTCCCCGTCAGGCCGCCGGAACTGCAATATCTCGTGCGCGCCACCGGCACGCTCGGCACCAGCACGATGCCCCAGAATCACGCAATCGCCGAGGCATCGGTGCGAAAGCGTCAGCCGGTGCTTACCGCCCTGAATTATCAGGATTTTTAAGCGTCGTTTCGTTGATGCGGTCAGCCTCGCGAAACCATGCGGACCTAGCCTTTAGCAAGTTCTTAACCATGCCCAGGCTAGAGTAAAGTAATGTCCGACCAGAAGTCAGCCATGTCGAAATTGCAGTATGTCGACCAGGAAAGGCCGGCAGCTGTGAAGCAGACAGCTCATTCGGACTTTCTCCGCACGGGCCGCATCGATCGCTCACGCCCCAACTGGGCGCCGGACGAGAAGCGCTATCTCACCTATGAGGAAGTTGCCGAGCGCACCGGCAAGATCCTGACCGCAGCGGGCGAAAAGACCCATGAGCGGCTCAACACATTCCACCGCTCGATCCAGTTTCCCAAGCTGGTCTTCCACCGCACGCTCACCGGCACGCCGCATCTCGGCTACTGTCACGTGACCGCCGCGAAGTCCAAATTTGCGGAATATTCCGACGTGAACTGGGCCTTCTACATCGCCAATTTCTTCGCCGACATCGCCTCGGACGACCTGAAATTCGAACAGATCAACATGCGCGCCGAACGAATGTATTTCGCTGTCGCCATGGAGAACAATACGGGTAAGAAACTCGTCCTCGACAAGAAGGTGCGCGGCAACGGCATCCTCTTCCGCACCAACGATCCCAAGACGGCGCTGAAGAACGTGCTGCTCCTTGGCGCCAAGCAGGAAGCGCTGAGGAAGGTGATCCGGGCGATGTGATGTCGCCCTGCCTGCAGTCGCTTGGCAAAACGGCCTGTGGGCGATATAGCCGGTCGCACTTCACCAATCGAAGGCGCACATGGCCGAAATCATTGACATCGAACGGGAACACAGCCGGGCATTGGCGCGCGGCTGCGAGGTGCTCGATAGCGCCGAGCCGGTCGCGATCCCGACCGAGACAGTCTACGGCCTCGCCGCCGACGCCACCAATCCGCATGCAATCGCCCGCATCTACGAGGTGAAGGGCCGGCCGCGCTTCAATCCGCTGATCGCGCATATGGCGGACCTCGAAATGGCCGAGCGCCAC
Source organism: Rhizobium sp. LjRoot254 (assembly GCF_964254105.1). Classification (NCBI taxonomy): domain Bacteria; kingdom Pseudomonadati; phylum Pseudomonadota; class Alphaproteobacteria; order Hyphomicrobiales; family Rhizobiaceae; genus Rhizobium; species Rhizobium sp. LjRoot254. Next base: position 3,315,859 of record NZ_CAXUSM020000001.1, read on the forward strand.
GCGGTCTTCGATCCCCTGTCGCGCAGGCTGGCCGAGGCCTTCTGGCCGGGGCCGCTGACGCTGGTCCTGCCGCTCCATGCAGACAGCACCATTCATGCGCTGTGCACGGCGGGGCTCGATACGGTGGGTGTTCGTGTTCCCCAGGGTTTTGCCGGTGAATTGATCGCGGCCTTCGGCCGGCCGCTTGCCGCGCCGAGCGCCAACACATCCGGCCGGGTCAGCCCCACGGACGCCGAACATGTGCAGGGCGATCTCGGCGACAAGATTCGGCTCATCCTCGATGGCGGTCCAGCCGGTGTCGGTGTCGAAAGCACGATCATCAAGATCGAGGGCAACACAGTCAGGCTGCTCAGACCCGGCGGGCTTGCGGTCAGTGCGATTGAGGCCTGTATCGGGCGCGCTGTGATCCGGCAGGGCGCAATCGCGCAGGCGGCGATTGAAGCGCCCGGCATGCTGGCCTCGCATTATGCGCCGAAGGCCGGCGTGAAGCTCAACAGGCTGCATGTCGAACCCGGCGAAATCCTGGTCAATTTCGGCAACCAGCCGATCGCGGGGCTGGACGATGCCATCGCGATCTTCGATCTCAGCCCGCAGGCATCGCTCAGCGAGGCGGCCGCCAATCTCTTTGCGATCATGAAGATGACCGATCAACTGCCGGCGCGTGCCATTGCCTTTGCGCCCATCCCGCATCACGATCTCGGCGAAGCGATCAATGACAGGATCGCGCGCGCCGCAGCCCCGCGTCCCGAGGTGAGTTATGAAGAGTGAACTTATCGAGCGCTTCGCCGCGATTGTCGGGCCGGCGCATGCGATCACCGACCAGCAGGCGCTCGCACCACATCTGGTCGAGACGCGTGGTCTCTATCACGGCGCCTCGCCGCTGCTGCTCAAGCCCGCCAATACCGCGGAAGTCTCGGCTATCCTTGCGCTTGCCAGCGAAACCGGCACGGTGATCGTGCCGCAATCGGGCAATACCGGACACGCTGGCGGCCAGACGCCGCGCGAGGGCCGTGAAGACGTGCTGATCTCGCTCGAACGGATGAACAAGGTGCGAGAGGTCGATCTCGCGGCGAACACGATGACGGTCGATGCCGGCTGCATTCTTGACAACCTGCACAAGGTCGCCGAGGAAAACAGCCGCATGTTTCCGCTGTCGGTCGGTTCGCAGGGAAGCTGCCAGATCGGCGGCAATCTCTCGACCAATGCCGGCGGCACCCAGGTTCTGGCCTATGGCAATGCGCGGCATCTATGCCTCGGGCTGGAAGTCGTGCTGCCGACCGGCGAGATCTGGGACGGGCTGCGCAAGCTCAAGAAGGACAATACCGGCTATGATCTGCGCGACCTCTTCATCGGTGCGGAGGGCACGCTGGGAGTGATCACGGCCGCTGTGCTGAAGCTCTTCCCGCGACCGCGCGGGCATGAAGTCGCGTTTTGCGGGCTTGCAAATGCGGAGAATGCGCTGGCCTTCTTCCAGCTGGCGCAGGATGTCTGCGGTAATGCGCTCACCGGTTTCGAGCTGATGGTCCGGCTCGGCGTGGAATTCACGCTGCGCAACATCCCCGGCGTGCGCGACCCGCTCGGCTCGCCCTATCCCTGGTATGTGCTGGTCGATATCTCGACAACCGACAACGAGGACAGCGCGCGCCAGATGATGGAGGCGCTGCTCTCCGAAGCCTCCGAACGCGGCCTGGTGCTGGACGCATCGATCGCGTCGTCCTCCACGCAAGCCCGCGCTTTCTGGCATATGCGCGAGAGCATGTCGGAAGCGCAGAAGCCCGAGGGCGGGTCGATCAAGCACGACGTCTCCGTGCCGATCTCGAGGATACCGGAATTCATGGCCGAGGCCGAGAAGGCTGTGCTTGCTTTCATGCCCGGTGCGCGCGTCTGCGCCTTCGGACATCTCGGCGACGGCAATATCCATTACAACATTTCCCAGCCGGTCGGCGCCGACAAGCAGGCCTTCATCGCCCAATGGCGCGACGTCAACAAGATTGTTCATGGGCTGGTGTTGAAGTTCAACGGCTCGATTTCCGCCGAGCACGGTATCGGCCAGCTCAAGCGCGATGAGCTTGCCGCGATCCGGCCCGCGATCGAGATGGACCTGATGCGGCGGATCAAGCGGGCCTTCGATCCCGCCCACATCATGAACCCCGACAAGGTACTGAAGATCTGATGAGCGAGGTTATCCGCACCAATCTCAGGCTGACCTTTCCCGGTGGCGCGCCGCTGAGCCACGGCAAGGCGGAACTGATGGAACTGATCAGAGAAACGGGCTCCATCAGGCAGGCGGCCGTGCGGATGGACATGTCCTACCGGCGCGGCTGGTTGCTGGTCGATGAACTCAACCGCATGTTCAAGCAGAGCGTGGTCGAGACCAAACATGGCGGCAAGAGCGGCGGCGGCGCCGCACTGACCGCGTTCGGCGAGGAATTGCTCAAGCGTTTCCGCGCGATGGAACAGCACACGATGAAGGCGCTGAAGGCCGATCTCCACTGGCTGGCGGCGAATGCCAGCCCTCAGGCCGAGCCCGGTCCATCGGGCGCCGATGCCGATACGTGATAGACGCTGCCGCTATCGACGGTAACGGCCTTGAACAGCGCATAGACGGCCACGCCGGGCGCCAGACCCAATCGCTCGCATGAGAGCAGCGTGATGCGCGCCATCAGCCGCTGGCCGTAGCAATCCATTTCCACCAGCATATAGGGACCATCGCGGGCGATCGCGGTGATGGTGCCGGGAAGATGGTTGAGCGCGCTGATATTTTCGGGCTTCTGCAACGCGATCATGACATCGGTCGATGAGACGCGGACACGGACGGCGGTGCCCTCCGAGAGATCGATGGGCTGCAATGTCACCACGGTGTCGCCGATCTCGGCGATCGACAGGCCGTAATATTCCTCCTGCCCGATCATCCTGCCTTCGAGCACCGATTGCGGCGCGATCGAATCGGTCAGGGATGAAAGCTCGGGGAATATGTCCACAGGCGCGCCCTCCGCCCGCACCCTGCCCTCGTCGAGCAGCACCACGCGGTTGGCCAACCGCGCGACTTCATCGAGCGCATGGCTGACATAGATGACGGGTATTTTCACCACGTCGCGGATGCGCTCGATATAGGGCAGGATCTCCTGGCGCCGGGCGCGATCCAGCGCCGAAAGCGGCTCGTCCATCAGGATCAGCCGGGGTGCCGAAAGCAGCGCCCGTCCGATCGCCACACGCTGCTTTTCACCTCCGGACAGCGTCGCGGGCCGCTGGTCGAGCAACCGCTCTATCCCGAGAAGATCGACCACTTCGGATTCGGAAATGCTCCGCTCCGCCTTCGGCGAAAAGAATCGGCCATAAAGCAGGTTCTGCCGCGCCGTCATATGCGGAAAGAGCCGTCCTTCCTGAAAGACATAGCCAATGCGGCGGCGGTGCGGCGGCACGAAGATGCGCTTTTCCGTGTCGTTCCAGACAACGCCGTCGAAGCTAATGACGGCATCATCGGGCCGCGTCAGCCCCGCGATCATCTGCACAAGCGATGTCTTGCCGGAGCCGGATGGACCGAAGAGCGCCGTGACCCCGGCGCCGGCGGTGAACGCGGCGTCGACCTGGAAATCGCCCTGCTGGTGCCGTACGGTGACGGAAATCATGGCGAGGCTCCGAGACGGCGGGCGGCGAACCGAGAGACCGAACCTGCGAGCAGAATCGCGGCAAACGATATGGCGACGGAGAAGAAGGTAAGCCGCAGGGCCATGGGTTCGCCATCGGGATCCTGAAGTAGCGTGTGAACGGCGGAGGCGAGCGTCTGGGTTTCCCCGGGGATCGCCGAGACGAAGGTAATCGTTGCGCCGAACTCACCGAGCGAGCGGGCAAAGGACGTGACGATGCCAGCGATGATGCCCGGCAGGCTAAGCGGCAGGGTCACCGTCAGAAAGACCATGAAGCGATTGGCGCCGAGCGTGCCGGCCGCCGATTCAAGCCGCTGGTCGATCGCCTCCATCGAAAGCTGGATCGCCTGTACCAACAGGGGGAAGCCCATCACTGCGGCGGCAACGGCAGCCCCCGTCCAGCGGAAAGACAAGACGATGCCGATGCTTTCAAGGAAGCCGCCGAGCAGGCCCTTTCGCCCGAAGGTCATCAGCAGCAGGTAACCCGTGACGACGGGCGGCAGGATCAGCGGCAGGGCGACGATGGCACTCAATATCGATTTGCCGTAGAAGCGTCCCCGGGCGAGCAGATAGGCCACGACGATTCCGAACGGCAGGCTGACGGCGACGGCCAGCGCCGCCACCTCGATGCTCAACCTGATTGCCGTCCATTCTTCTTCGCTGAACCCCATGTCTCAAGCATTCACGAAGAGGCGAGAGTCGTAAAGCCCGCTTTCTTGAAGATATCCGCAGCTTCCGGACCGAGCAGGAATTTCATGAAGTCGTTCCTGGCCTCGTTGGTCGATGCCGCGATCGGCGCGACGGGATAGATGATCGGCGAGTGGCTGTCCTCGCCGAAGAAATCCACGATCTTCACTTGTCTGTCGGCCTTGGCGTCGGTCTCGTAGACGATGCCGAGCGGCGCTTCGCCGGAGGAGACCAGCTTGAGTGCCGCGCGCACATTGTCGGCACCGGCAACCTTGCCTTCGACATTGTCCCAGACGCCATAGAATTTCAGCGATTCCTGGCCGTATTTGCCGGCTGGGACGCTCTTCGGATCGCCCATGGCGAGGCGGCTGTCGCCGAGCGCCTCGGCGAGCTTGAAGCCCTTTTCGATCTTGATCGAAGCGTTGGAATCCTTCGCAGCCACCAGCACAAGGCGGTTGCCGAGCAGGTTGACGGCCTCTTCCTTCTTCACGGCGGATTTCTCTACCAGATAGCTCATCCACTTGGTGTCGGCCGAGATGAAGACGTCGGCCGGTGCTGCGGCCTCGATCTGCTTGGCGAGCTGCGCGCTCGACGCGTAGGAGATGACGACCTTGGTGCCGTTCTTTGCTTGGAAAGCCTTGGCGACGTCGTCGAGCGAACCCTTCATGCTGGCTGCGGCGAAAACGACGAGGTCGGCGGCCATCGCGGGCGCCATCGAGGCGAGGCCGAGCATCGCGGCGGCGGCGAGCGAGGAAATGAAGGTGCGGCGCAGCATGAAGATCTCCCGTTCCAATCGTTATATCCGAACGAATATATCGATGGAAAATCAAAAGCAAGGCGTTTGATAGAGCCGCCTGGTCAGGCCTTGAGCTGGGCGATGGAAAGCAGCGTGTCGGCGCTGATGCTGGTCGAACTGCCGTTGAAAAGCTGCATGAGCGGCGACGTATCCGTCTCGTTGGCGAGATCGTACATTGCAGTGAAGCGGGTGATGAACTTCTGGAGTTCATCAGGATCCTGAAGTTCGTCGAAGTCCATGTAGCGCTCGACGAGCAGCTTCTGCTTCTCGATGTCCATGGTCGACATTTCGGCGGGCAATTCGAACGCCGTGCGGAAGACTTCCAGCAGCGCCGTGTCACCGAGGATGTCGTAAGCCGAGTTGATCGACGGCATCATTCGCTGGAAATAGAGCGCCAGGCGGGCGCCTGCGCTGTCCTCGCCGACTTCTTCCTCCAGGCTCTGCTGCAGGAAGAGATATTCGGTCGTCATCTGCCCATAGCGGCCCTGGATGCCGGAATCGCGCACCGCGATATTGCCGTTGGCATCGAAATTGAACGACGAGAGAATCTCGACGTAGCGATGGTCTTCCTGGATATTGACGAAGCTTTCGGGATCGTCGAGGTCCGAGTTGAACACCTGCTTGATGAAATCGTTGGTCACGTCTTCCGGATTGATGCCATTGGCGACCAGCACGAAATCGACGAGGCGCCTGTTGGCCACGAATTCCGATGCCGTCTGGATGTTCTGGATGTTCTCGGAATAGTATTTTGCTTCCTTGGTCGCGGCGTCCTTGTCTTCCTCATGACCGAAACGGGTCTTGGTAATGACGTAGTCCTTGGCGGTCTGGGTTATGACCTGCTGCGACTGGGCGAGCCGGGGTGCGGCCTTGTTGCCCTCAGTGTCGAAATTGAAGGCGGCGGCGAGTTCGCGGTAGCGCTCGTCCTTCTGCTTGTTGGCGAAACTGTTGGGGTCCGCGAGATCGCTGGTCAGCACCTTTTCGATCACCGAGTCCTTCGTATCATTGGGATCGAAGCCGAATGCGGTCAGGACGAAATCGTAGAGCCTCGGCGTCGATTGCAGTTCTTCGACGCTGTCCATGGAGCCGATGAAGTTGCGGTAATAAGTGTAAAGATCGTCGTCCTTCTGATCCTGCGCGTCGTCATAACGGGACATGTACTTGCCGGATGTGGTGGCCGTCTGCGCCGCGGTCTGGGCGGTGTTGCCGCCGGCAATCGTGCCGTCTGTCTGAAAATTGAACGCCTTGGTCAGCGCCTCGTATTTCTCGCCGCCGAAGACTGTCGCATAATTGTTCGGGTCGTTGAGGTCGCTCGTCAGGATGTTCTTGATCGTGCTCTTGAGGAAAATATCCTCCATTCCGAACGCGGTCTTGACGTAAGCCAGCATCCGGGGATCGTTGACCAGTTCATCGACATTGGTGATCGAACCGATCTTGGCCTCGAAATAGTCCTTGTTGAGCTGGGCCTCGGCGGGCACCGTGCGGCTCGGTACATAGAATGTGTAGGCTTCGACGAGAGCGAGCGTCTGGCTGGCATCCTGGGCTGTCACGCCGGTATCGAGCGTGCCCGCTGCATTGAAATTGAAGTTCCCCGCCATAGCCTGAAGCGTTGACTTGTTGGCGACGGTGAGTGTGTTCACATAGCTTGCGGGATCATTGAGGTCGCTGGTCAGCACCTTCGTCAGGTGGTCCTTGTTCCAGTATTTGGTGTCGAGATTGAAGCCCTTCAGAACATAGTTCCGGACCCGCTCGTCGCCCAATAGTTCATCGACAGACGAGATCGCGGCTATCTTGCTCTTGTAATAGGCGGTCTCGACTTCGACCGATTCACCCTCGTCTTCTATCGCCTGCTGGAAGTTCCCGATGACCTCATCGATCTGCCGGGTTGTTTGTACGATCGATGTCTCGGACGAGAATTGAAACGCCGCCGCGAACTGGGCGTAGCGCTGATCGGCCAGGCGATTGGCGAAGGAGTCCGTGTCGGTCAGGTCGCTTTCCAGCACCTTTTTCATGAAGGCCTTGGCGTAGGTCATGTCTTCCAGACCGTGCGCCTTCATCGCATAGGCATAGAGCCGGTAGTTGTCGACGAACTCCTCGACGGTTTTCACCTTGCCGATATTGTCCTTGTAATACTGCTCTTCCCTGGCGACCTGATTGGACGACGAGACGCGCTCGAGGTTCCCCCTGATGTCACGGTTGATCAGATTGTAGCTTAGGAAGGTGGAGACCATGGGAACCTACATTGCCGGCCTCCGCATTATGCCTTGAAAACCTTATCCGAACCTTACCGGCGGGGCCCTGGATATTTGGTGAAAATGCATCAATTGCCGGACTTGTTGTTCACCATTTGCAAACCGAACCGGCTTGCCAATTGATAACCATCCAACGAGGCAAAGTTTTCTTAACCGAGAATTTTAAGCTCCATCGAAGGCCGGCCCGCTAATCTGACGGCATAAGAGGACAGAATGTCCCGAAAAACAGAAGAGATGATCTCTCGAAAAAACAGGGTCGAAATCGATGAACACAATGTACCAGCCCGTGTGGGCCACGAGCAAACTGAGACTGGATCCGGGTCTTTTCCCGCAGCAGCTCCGTTATGAAATCGAGGAAAGCTCGGAAACCGTGAACATCACGCTCGACGAACGCGGCGCCGTCATGCGCCGGGTGCTGCCGTCCAGCGGCCTGCCGTTGACCGTTGCTCTGCCGTCGCGCGTCTTCAAGGGCGTCGCCGCCCGTGCGATCGACCATGGCAACGGCGAAGTGACCGTTACGCTCGAACTTCACCACACCGATGCCGGCTTCTGCATTCCGCTGCTGGTGGCGCACGACCTCTACGATATCGCCGCCGACTGGCGTTCCTGGTCGGAAGCCTATGGCATTCCGATGCTGATGGTCGAGGCAGACGGCGTTGCCCGCGAACTCGACGAGCACCTGATCACCGCCGGTGCCAAGCCTCCAAAGCCCCGCCGCCGCCATTCCTATTTCGCCGACCGCCGCCCCCGCTTCCTGGTTCGCCGCAAGACAGGCAATCTCGGCATCAGCATGAAGATCAAGGGCCGCGAGATTTTCCCGCGCGATTGATCGCATCACATGCGGAAACAAAAATGGCGCCCTCGGGCGCCATTTTCGATTCTATTCAAGCCTGAGCAGGTTAAGACCTGCTTGGGATCAAAGGTTGAAGTTCGCGGCCGTCAGATCGAGGTCGTCGTCGAGTTCGATCTGCATGTCGGCGATACCATTGCCATCGATATCGATCTGGATGATCGTCTTGCTGCCGGTCTTGTCCCATTTGACTTCGGGATTGTCGCTGCCGCCGGTAAAGGCACCACCCTCTGCCGCGATGAAGTCGAACGTATCATTGGCCAGAAGCGCGGTCAGGTCGAACTTGTCGTCGGTCACATTGAAATCGGTGATGATGTCGAACGTGTCAGCCGTAACGCCGCTGTCTCCAATGGCGGTGTAGACGTAGACGTCGCTGCCGTCGCCGCCTATTATCGAGTCGGCACCCACGCCGCCGGTGATCGTGTCGTTGCCGGCAGCGCCCTTGAGCACGTCCTTGCCGTCGCCGCCGAGGATCACGTCGTTGTCGGCACCACCGTCGATGTTGTCATCGCCTTCGCCGCCATTGATCGTGTCGGTTCCGGCTGCTCCAACGATCGTGTCGTTGCCGGCATCGCCGTTGAGTTCGTCATTGCCTTCGCCGCCGTCGATATCGTCGGCGCCTTCGCCACCGTCGATCGTGTCGTTACCGACGTCGCCGTTCAGCGTATCGTCACCGGCGCCACCGTCGATTTCGTCGTCACCGTCGCCGCCGTCGATCTCGTCGTCACCGCCGTCGCCATTGGCGACGTCGTTGCCGTCGCCCGCGTCGATCGCGTCATCGCCAGCGCCGCCGTCAATCTCGTCATCGCCACGACCGCCATCGATTTCATCGGCCCCGCCGCCACCACCGATCTTGTCATCGCCGTTGCCACCGTCGATCTCGTCGTCGCCGTCGCCGCCGGAAATATCGTCGTCGCCGGTTGCAGCATTAATGACGTCGTCGCCCGAGCCGCCATTGATGATGTCGATGCCGTTGCCGCCTGTAATGTCGTCGTTGCCGGCGCCACCGTCCAGAACGTTCTTGCCGCTGCCACCGATGATTTCGTCGTCACCGCCGCCGCCGTCGATCTTGTCGTCACCGTCACGACCCGACAGCTTATTGTCGCCAGCGCTGCCGGTGATATTATCGTCACCATCGGAACCGACCACGTTCTCGACACCGCGGAACTCAACCTTGCCGCCGAAGCTGCCGAAATCGCTCTGGCCGCCGAGATCTGTCTTGAGGCCACCGTTGGTGAGATGGAGCGTATCTGTGCCGTCACCACCATTGACGGTGGTCGTACCCGAAGCCCCATGGCCGGCAAAAGTATAAATCTTGTCGTCGCCGGCACTGAGCTTCAACTCGTCATAGACGCCGTTCAGCGCGACGGCGACCGCCCCGGCCTCTTCGTCGGGTTTGAACGTGCCGTGGTCCGGCTCCCTCTGCAGCACTTGCCACTGCAAATTGCGTTCCCAATCTATCGGCCCGTCGCTCACGATCTCGTGCCTGATATTTGCAAAATTCGGTCCGTTTCCGCCACCGCTGCCGGACTCGCTTGCAGCCTTGGCTGCCTCTTCCTGTCCGGACTGCTTGGCCGCCATCGCGGCCTGCGTCTGCTCGATCTCGTTATTCGAGTGCTTGGCGGAAGACTTCGAATCACCGTCGTCGTCTTGTCCGGCATCCGCGACATCGACCGTCAGGTCCGCACCGCTGAGATCGATCGTGGACGAATCTGTCGCGAGGTTCTGGAATTGCGAAAAATCAAATGATTCGACCTCCAGCGACTGGAGCAGATCGCCCAGCCACTCTTCGCCGTTCTCTTCGGATAGTTGTGCAAAATAGGGTATTTTCATCAGTGCAGCCATGAATGTGGCATCGATTGCCATTGAAATCTCACTCCGTCCCAGAGCTCGAACTAAATCAGTTCACTGTTACTTCCATAAGCGCGTGTTCAAGTCAATTTGCAGTATCTTGGGATGCAGATGCCCGAACGACGCGCTGTTTTAGAAATATTGCGGATATTGGGGCCAAGCGCGCTGATTTTGCAGCAGATTGACGCCATCGCGTTGTTACCACGGGAACAGCCAATGGTGCGCGAAGCCCATATTATCGGGACAACAATTCCGGCCGACGGCGCAAAAAAGCCACAGGCGGAAGAAAGCCCGGCTGAATTTGTCCCACAGCCGGGCTTTTCCATTTTCAGGCAAAAGGTATTGCCAACAACAGCCCAAGGAACAGCACTGTACCGACGGTGAAGTTGGACTTGAAGAGTGCCATGCACTGCACCGGATCATGTATATCGAGCACCAATATTTGCCACGCAAGCAGCACGACGGCGATCAGCAAGCCGATCCAGGCCGGAAAAGCTACGCCTGCGGCCGCGAATGCGATGATCAGGCCAAGCAGCGTCAATCCATAGAAGAGTGCCAGCCAGGCCCTGGTGTTGCGGCCGAAAAGCAGCGCGGTCGAACGCACGCCGATCAGGGCATCGTCTTCAGTATCCTGATGGGCGTAGATCGTGTCGTAGCCGATCGTCCACGCCACCGACGCAAGATAGAGCACGATCGCAGCGAAGGAGAGCGCTCCGAACTCGGCCGCCCACCCCACCAGCGCGCCCCAGGAAAAGGCGAGGCCCAGGAAGAACTGCGGCCAGTCGGTGAACCGCTTGGCGAAGGGATAGATCGCCACGATACCGAGGGACAGAATGCCGAGCACGACGGTGAACAGGTTGAAGCTCAACAGCACCGCCAGCCCGACCAGCGCTTGCAGAACCATGAATATCTTCGCCTGCAACCGGCTGACCCGGCCCGATGGCAACGGCCGCGAACGGGTTCGGGCCACCGCCATGTCGATCTCATGATCCACGAGGTCGTTATAGGTGCAGCCGGCACCGCGCATGGCGACCGCGCCGGCGAAGAACAGGAACAGGTGCCAGCAAAGCCGGGCGAAAGAGAAATGCCCTTCCGACATCGCGACATTGGCGGCGAGAGTCGCCGACCAGAAACAGGGCCACATCAGCAATTGCCAGCCGATCGGCCTGTCCCAGCGCGCCAGCTGCGCATAGGGCCAGAGTGCGCGCGGCAGCACGCGATAGACGAAATTGCCCGAGGGTGCGTCGGCGACGCGGCCATTGTCGAAGAATGTGAAGCTCATGGCTTTGAGCAAGTAGCCGAAACCACTTGCCAGTCAAGCATATCGATCAGGGGATCTTGAAATTGAACTTATATGCCGCGGAAACGCCGATCATGAATTGATCCCTGGAGCCGCGTTCCTTGACCAGGCTCGAATCCGCAACGGGACCGAGCAGCCTCGTATATTCGGCAAACAGGCTCGTCTCCAGCTGCTCCGTGGCCTTCCAGTTAACGGCACCGCCGATACCGGTCGACTGCAGGCCGCCGTCCGGATTATACTTCGAGAGCCCGGATTTCGCCGATTCCTTGGCGTTCACGCCATAATAGGCATCCATGTAGCCTTCTGTCGCAAACGACAGGCGCGGGCCGGCCGAGACGCGGACTGTCGGCGTGACATCATAAAACGCATCCGCTGCGAGATCGCCGACGATGCCGTCATGGCTGCGAATGCCCTGCCGGATTTCGGTGCGAAAGCGCATCCAGTCGGTCGGGTAGACTTCGGCGAAGCCGCCCAGTTCGCCGCCCCACTCCACGGGCTTGAGGCCCTTGAGGTCATTCGACGTGTCCCCATCGCGCGGCAACAGGATCTTGCCGGTCACGCCGAGGCGGACCATCCTGTTGTCGTAAAGGGAGAACGACGTGTTGTCGTTGCGCGAGATGAAACGGACATCTTCGTCGCCCTTGCCGACCGAGATCAGCGGCTTGCCCTGCAGGATATAGCTATTGTCACCCTGGAAGCGCGGGGCCACGAAGCCGGCGCCGCCAAGCTTGACGTACCAGTCACCCGACCACCAGGCCTCCTGTGCCATGGCCGTCGAACCCAGGAGCACGAGAGCCGCGGAAAGTGCCGAAACTGATGCAGTGCGCAAATCATCACCCCCAAAACCAATCGAGGCAAACCTAACCAGCTTTGGTTACTGATTCAACACGGCTTATGGTTAGCACACAATGAATGTCCGCAGCTGATGCGCGAAATGCACACCTTATGCCAGCTTCGCTCCCCGGCGGGCTTGACCTCGCCCCTGCCCCTCTTTAACCGGAACGTCTCACGCCGGATCCGCGTTTCTAATCCGGAATGCCATCCAGGGAGAAGAGCCATGAACGTCCTCCTCATAGGTTCCGGTGGCCGCGAGCATGCCCTCGCCTGGAAAATGGTCCAATCTCCCCACATCGGCAAGCTCTATGTCGCCCCCGGCAATCCCGGCATCGAGAAGCACGCCTTCTGCGTCGATCTCGCGGCCGACGATGTCGATGGCCTGATCGCATTCTGCACGGACAGGAACGTGGAATTCGTGGTCTTCGGTCCCGAAGCGCCGCTCGTCGCTGGTATCGGCGACAGGCTGCGCGAGGCGGGCCTGCTGGTCTTCGGGCCTTCCCAGGCAGCGGCACAGCTCGAGGGTTCCAAGGGCTTCACCAAGGATCTCTGCGCCAAATACGATATCCCGACCGGCGCCTATCGCCGATTCAGCAATGCCACCGACGCCAAGGCCTATGTCGATGAACAGGGCGCACCGATCGTGGTCAAGGCCGATGGGCTCGCTGCCGGCAAGGGCGTCACCGTTGCCATGACGGTCGACGAGGCGAAGGCCGCGATCGACGATTGTTTCGCCGGCACGTTCGGCGCAGCGGGCGCGGAAGTGGTGATCGAGGCCTATCTCGATGGCGAGGAGGCAAGCTTCTTCGTGCTTTCCGATGGCAAGAGCGCGCTGGCGCTGGCGTCTGTCCAGGATCACAAGCGCGTCGGAGACGGCGATACCGGGCCGAATACCGGCGGCATGGGCGCCTATTCGCCGGCACCCGTGATGACCGAGGAGATGATCACCCGGACGATGACCGAGATCATCGAACCGACGATCCGGGGGATGGCCGAGATGGGACATCCCTTCTCGGGCGTTTTCTTCGCCGGGCTGATGATCACCGACAAGGGTCCGGAACTCATCGAATACAATGTCCGCTTCGGGGATCCGGAATGCCAGGTGCTGATGCTGCGCCTGAAATCGGACCTGATGGAATTGCTATTGGCGACGGCCAAGGGTGAACTCGACGGCATGACCGCCGAGTGGAGCGACGAGACCGCGCTGACGGTGGTCATGGCGTCCAAGGGCTATCCCGGTTCTTACGCGAAGGGCACGCCGATCGAGGCACTGCCTGAGGATGGCGAGGACGTCCGCGTGTTCCATGCCGGCACGTCGATGAGCGAAGACCAGCTCATCGCCACGGGAGGCCGGGTGCTGAATGTCACCGCGCTCGGCAAGACCGTCTCCGAAGCACGGGACCGCGCCTATCAGGCGGTTGAGGGCGTCGTCTGGGATGGCGGCTTCTGCCGCAAGGATATCGGCTGGCGTGCCATCGCGCGGGAGACCGAAGTTTAGGGATTCTTTACCAGTTCCCCTCAGCCAATCTTAAGGCTTTTTTCATATTCTCGCCGAAATTGGATTGCGGGAGTATTGCGTCATGCGCGTGCACATTCTGGCCCTGGCGGCGTTTTCGGTAACCGGTCTCGCCCATGCGGCGTCGGTCGACAGCGTGAAGACGGGCGTTGCCAAGGTGCGCAGCATCGAGGCGATCCACTGCGCGAAATGCGTCCAGGAGACCAGGAAGAAGGTTGCACCGGCCGCGATCGAGCTGGCGCCTGGCACGCAGAAGGTCGAACTCCGCACCGTCGATGGCGTGACCAAGGTGTATCGCACCGAAGCCTGGCTCGGCGGATCGCCGGTGGTGTTCGTCACCAAGGCATCCGACGCGATGATCGCCAAGCATATCATGGACAAGCCGGCTGAAAATGTCGTGGCAAAGGCTGATGAAAAGCCGGTCGAGCAACCGGTCGCCGCCGACGCCAACATGATCGACCGGATCACCACGACTGCGGCTGTGACGGCCGACATGGGTGCTGCCACCAAGATCGAGCCCAAGAAGGCTGCGTTCGACGCCAGCAAGCTCGAGCTGCGTCTCGACTGAATGACGCAAGCTCGTCAGCGGCCGCCGCGCCTCAAGTGCTCATCGAGCCGGGGCATGATTTCCACGAAATTGCACGGCATGTGACGGTAGTCCAGCTGGTCCCTCAGGATGCCGTCCCAGGCATCCCTACAGGCGCCGGGCGAGCCGGGCAGCACGAAGATGAAGGTGGCGTTGGCAACGCCGCCGGTGGCGCGCGACTGGATGGTCGAGGTGCCGATCTTGTCGTAGGATATCCGGTGGAAGACCGCCGAGAAGCCGTCCATGGTCTTTTCGAACAGCGGCAGAAGCGCCTCCGGCGTCACGTCGCGGCCCGTGAAACCGGTGCCGCCGGTGGTGATCACCACGTCGATGTCATCCTGAAGCGTCCAGGATTTGACCCGGTCGTAGATCGCCTGCCTGTCGTCCTTGACGATATCCCTCGCGATCAGTTTATGGCCGGCATCCCTGATGCGGGCGGCGAGCGTATCGCCCGACTTGTCGTCGGCCGTGGTGCGGGTATCGGAGACCGTCAGCACTGATATGCCGACCGGTATGAAGGGGCGCGTCTCGTTGAGATCAGGCATGACATGTCTTTCCGACTAGATCGTCTTGCAGCCCTGGACATACCAGTCAGGCCGCTCCGCCTCAAGCTTTGCCCAGGCCCGCTCCATGCCGGTTCGCGTCTGGTAGACGCCGAAGCAGGTGGCGCCGGAGCCCGACATGCGGGCCAGCATCGGATCGACGGTCCTGATCAGTTCGAGCGTATCGGATATGACCGGCTCCAATGTTTCGGCTGATGGCTGGAGGTCGTTGCGGGTGGCGCCCAGCGTGCCAATCCATTGCTCTCGCGGGGCTCCGTCTCTCGGCACGTCGAGTGGCAGATTGTTCTTGTTGGTGAGACGCTTGAAGATTTCGGGCGTCGAGACTTCTACCAGGGGATTGACCAGCAGGAGATGCAGTTTGGGGAAATCGCCGAGCAGGGTGATGTCCTCGCCGATGCCGCGCGCCAGCAGAGGCCGGCTTTCGATGCACATGGGAATGTCGGCGCCGAGCGCAAGGCCGATCTTGTGAAGAGTCATACGTTTCGTGCCCGTGGCCCAGAAGCGGGCGAGGCCGCGCAGCGTTGCCGCCGCATCGGCCGAGCCGCCGCCGATGCCGGATGCGACGGGCAGGTTCTTTTCGAGATGAATGTGGACGGGTGGTGCGGAATTGCCGCGGTCGGCGGCGTGTGCACGGAGCGCATCGCGGGCGCGCAGAACGAGATTGCCGGTCTTCGGTTCGGAATCCAGAGGCAGGGAACCGCCGAAGCGCCCCGAGACGGTGAAGCGGTCTTCCTCGGACGGACTGAATGTCAGGCGGTCGCCGGCATCGGCGAAGACGACGAGCGAATCGAGCAGATGGTAGCCATCCGCGCGCTGGCCGGTCACGTGAAGCGCCAGGTTGATCTTGGCGGCCGCGAATTCCTCGATCTCGCCCGGCGCCACCGGAATACCGTCAGTTCTTCGTTTCGGGCAGCTTCAGCATCTGCCCTGGCTGAATCCGGTTCGGATATCGCTTGAGTTCCGGATTGAGATCGATGATCTCCATAAAGCGCTGGCCGTCGCCGAGGATCTCCTTGGCGATATTCCAGAGCGAATCCCCCTTGTTGACGGTGTGCAGCGCCGGCTGCACGGCCTTTTCCTCGGCCTTGGGCTCGGCGGCGACCGGATCGGTCGCGGGCTTCGGCTCCTCGACCTTGATCGCGTCCTTGGCCTGCCCGGCCGGGACCGCGGCTGCAACCTCGACATTGCGGGTCGCGTCGGCGGGCTTCTGCTCGGCCTTCTTGACTTCGATCTCCGGCAGGCCTTCCTTGATCTTCTTGCGGATCTTGGGAATTTCGGCCTCTTCAGGCTTCACGCTCAGCGCGGTACGCCACTGGAATATGGCTTCTAGCTTGCGGCCGACGCGCCAATAGGCATCGCCCAGATGGTCGTTGATCGTCGCATCGGCGGCCTTGAGTTCGACGGCGCGCTCGAGTTCGCCAACGGCATCGTCGAACCGGCCCAGACGATAATAGGCCCAGCCCAGCGAGTCGATGATGTAACCGTCGTCAGGCCTGAGATCGGCCGCCTTGCGGATCATATCGAGGCCCTGATCGAGCTTGATGTTCATGTCGACCCAGGAATAGCCGAGGTAGTTCAGCACCTGCGGCTGGTCGGGATAGAGTTCGAGCGCCTTCTGGAAGTTGGGCTCGGCAAGCTCCCATTTCTTCAGCCGCTCATAGGCAATGCCGCGCTGGAAGAAGACCGACCAGTCCTTGCGCTTCGGCAACGGCCCGATGATCTCGACGGCCTTGTCATAGGTCTTGGCCATCTCCGCATATTCTTTCTGGTCGGAAAGCAGGCTGGCATAGGCGAGATAGCCGCGGATATCGCTGGGGTCGGCGGTTAGGGCAGCCTTGAGATGCTGGCGCGCTTCCTCTGTCTTGCCCGTATTGGCGAGGTTGAGGCCGAGCTGAAGTTCGGAGACGCGCCGCAATGGCGAATCGGCCGGAACGCGCTTGTACCATTCGATGGCGCGCTCAGGCTGTTCGAGGCTTTCCGAGAGGCCGCCGAGCAGGACGGCGGTATCGGCGCTCGGCGCGAGCGCATAGGCGGTGACTAGGTAGAAGGCGACGATATCCTGCGCGCTCTGGCGATCCGGCGCATTGGTGACCGACTGGTTCAAGGCAGCGCCGACGGAGAACAGCACCGACGAGACACCTTCGGACGCCGACTTGACGATGAAATCCGGCTTCGCACCGGATTCGATGGTCTTGCGGAATACGGCCAGCGGCACGTAATCAGGCGCGAACGCCTCGCCGACCGAGATCGCATCGAGCGCCTTCTGCCGGTTTCCGGCTTTGGCTTCGAGCGAGGCGAGCGCGAGGACCGCGCGCATATAGGTGTCGGATGCGGAGCCGCCTTCCTCGCGGTTGGCGACTGTTTCGCTCAGTCTTTTCCGTGCCGTGTCGATATCCCCGGACGCGGCGGCGATCATGCCGGCGTTATAATTCTTGAAGATGCCGTACCATTCCGGGCCTTCCATCTTGTCGATGGCCGCGATGGCATCCTTGGCCTTGCCTTCGCCGAACTGGCCCCATGCCATGATCAGCGAGTTGATCATGCGGTCCAGTTCATTCGGGCCGTTATATTTGAGGATCGTATAGGCGTCGGCATATTTCTGCTTGCGAATCGCATCGATGCCGCGCGCGATAGTGGCGATGCGCTCGACGGCCGGATCGTTCTTGAGCTTTTCGCCCTCGGCGACGCCTTCGTCGAAATTGCCGTTCATGAACAGGCTGATCATCAGCCGCTGGCGGACCTCGACATTGCCGGGGTCATATTTCAGCGCGGTCTTGTAGAGCGTGATCGCCGAAGCATAATCATAGTCGTTGTCGGCAGTGCGAGCCGCGAGAAACGCACCCGCGAACGTATCGACCGAGGCCGCATCGAACTGGACCACGGGAGCCGGCTTGGTGCCACCGACCGCCTCCTCGGCCTGAGCCGCGCCGGACAGCGCGATCAGCAATGCGAGGGCGGTGCCGAGGGGAAACCGGCATCTTGTATTAAAAGCCATTCTTCAGCCTTTCGAATGGGCGCAAATCAGGCGCTCTAAAAACCATATATCAGACCCTGCCACAAGACAGCCGCGTTTTTGAGGCGCAGTTATCACAATTGCTTGCATGAGGTCACTGTATTTCCGGCGGAGGTTCGTTCGCGTGGTGGATGGGATTACCCCCTCTGCCCTGCCGGGCATCTCCCCCTCAAGGGGGGAGATCGGATGGGGCGCTCGCTCGCTGCCCAAATTGACCGTTCGTTGCTCAGCATTCGACATTCGATCTTGGCGAGGTTCGCGCTTCTAGCCAATCTCCCCACCTGAGGGGGAGATGGCCGGCAGGCCAGAGGGGGGCGAGCTTGCTCCGACGTTTGCCATTTCATCTCTTATCGTCCCTCAAACACATCTCCGCATTCACGCGAGCCCTTCCGCCCCGTGGTTTGACCATGCACGTCCCCAATCCCTTCGCTGGTCGCTAAGGATCGGCCGGGGCACGTCTCCGTGCCGAGTTATATGGCTGCCTTGCGACAGCCGGTAAGACACGTATCCGTGCCCCGTTCGGTGTATTTTCATCCGCGAACTCGGCCGTCTGCGCCCATTTGGTCCCGGACTTGTCGGGTCCGGGATGGGCTTGTGTGCGGTACAACGCACGCCACGCGTACAGACCTTTCAGCCGTACCCGGGGGAGACCCCTTCTCGCGGACGCCTGAAGCGGGACTTTACGTCGTCTTCCCGCAACCGGCACCGGTTCTGTCTCGCCCGCATCGCCATGAGGGGTAGCCGAGGGCAGAACGGGGTGATTCTCTCACAGGTTTGGAGGGCGGGGATGGGGGGAGAGGAATTTTTTCTTATGTTTTTGATAAGGGATTGATTTTATTCAGAAGAAAGTGAATTTTGAGCGCGAGATTTACCCCTCACCAACTTCGGCCAAGCATTCGACCTTTGGTCTCATGCGGCCTGCGTATCCTCTCCCGCAGGGGGAGAGGTAAGACCCGTGGCACCATCCAGCCCCACGCCCTATAAGCGCAACGCCTCTTCCAAGGGATAGCAGACGCCCGGGGCACATCAAGATTCCCAAGTGCACCGGCCTTGGCCAGGCAATGTTACGTTCGATGTTACCGTTGCGTTACTTCCGCCTCATCCGCGGATACGCCAAACTCCCGCTACCGCAGCACACCTGCTGCCAAACGGGGAGTTCATCATGAGCGAGAATAATTCGAAGATGCCGGCGAGCGACTCGCTCTCTGTCAGCCGCCGCGATCTGCTGCTTGGAGGCAGCTCGCTGGCCGTCGCCGCGATGGCGGTATCGGCCACGACTGCGAGCGCTCAACAGGCTGCCGCAACCGGCGGCAAAAAGCCCAACATCCTGATGATCATGGGCGACGACATCGGCTGGTTCAACCCGAGCATCTACCATCGCGGCATGATGGGCTACAAGACGCCCAACATCGACCGCGTCGGGCAGGAAGGCGCGATGTTCACCGACTGGTACGGCGAGCAGAGTTGCACCGCCGGCCGCGCCGCCTTCATCACCGGACAATCGCCGATACGCACCGGCCTCACCAAGGTCGGGTTGCCGGGAGCAGACATCGGCCTTCAGGCGGAAGATCCGACCGTCGCCGAGTTCCTCAAGGCGCTGGGCTACAACACGGGACAATTCGGCAAGAACCATCTCGGCGACAAGGACGAATTCCTGCCGACCAATCACGGCTTCGACGAGTTCTTCGGCAATCTCTACCATCTCAATGCGGAGGAAGAACCCGAAAATCCCGACTATCCGAAGAGCCCGGAGTTCAAGAAACGCTTCGGCCCGCGCGGCGTGATCCACTCCTTTGCCGACGGCCGGATCGAGGATACGGGCGCGTTGAGCAGAAAACGCATGGAAACGGTCGACCAGGAATTCGCCGATGCCGCTCTCGATTTCATGGAGCGGCAAAGCAAGACGGACAAGCCGTGGTTCTGCTATTTCAACTCGACGCGCATGCACGTCAACACGCATCTCAAGCCATCCTCCCAGGGCGTGACGGGCAAGGGCATCTATCCCGACGGCATGGTCGAGCACGACGGCATCGTCGGCCAGTTGCTCAAGAAGGTGGATGACCTCGGGCTGGCCGAGAACACGATCGTCATCTACACGACGGACAACGGTGCCGAGGTGATGACGTGGCCCGACGGCGGCAACACGCCGTTCCGGGGCGAGAAGGCGACCAACTGGGAAGGCGGCTTTCGCGTGCCGACGCTCATCCGCTGGCCCGGCGTCATCACGCCCGGAACGATCTACAATGAGATATTCTCGCACTACGACCTGATCCCGACCCTCTGCGCGGCAGCGGGCGAGCCCGACATCGTCGAGAAATGCAAGGCGGGCTATCAGGCTGGTGCCAAGACATTCAAAGTCCATCTCGACGGCAACAACCTGATGCCGTTCTTCCGGGGAGAGGTGAACGACGGGCCGCGCCGAGAATTCCTCTACTGGAGCGACGACGGCGAACTGATGGCGGTGCGCCTCATGGACTGGAAGGTGGTGTTCAAGTCGCAGGACCACGAAGGCATCGACGTCTGGCGTCAGGCTTTCACCGAACTTCGGGCGCCGCTGCTTTTCAATCTGCGCGGCGACCCGTTCGAACGCGGCGACACCTCCATCGAATACGAGAAGTGGTTCTTCGACCGTTCGTTCGTCGTCGTGCCGTCCCAGGCGGTCGTCGCCAAGTGGCTTGAAAGCTTCAAGGAGTTCCCGATCCGGCAGAAGCCCGCCAGCTTCAATCTCGACGATGTGATGGAGAAGCTGTCGTCACCCGGCGCCAGCAAGTAACGCCTCGCAGTCCGGTCGAGGCGGTCGCGGCGTTTCAGGTCGCGATCGTTCAGCGGAACCGGAGGTAACGTGCATCCGGATTGGCCGGCCTCACTGGCCGGCATGGCAGCATCGATGCTGGCTTCCCGGCGGGTGCGGTGCGGAGTACCGGCCTAATAATTCAACTTCGGGAAGAAATCGCCGCGCCCTTCGGGGCTCATGTCGAGCAGGCCCCAGACGGGATCGACCAGATCTCCGGCGCGATGGTGCTGGCCGGGTTCCTCCGGCGCGTAGACCAGTTCGTTGCCCCAGAAGTGGCGGACCGTGCCGTCGGCGTCCCGGTGGAACACATTGTACATCGGCTCGTCCCAATTCTTGCCGGGCTCGTAACCGCGTGCGGCACGCATTTCGGGACCGAATTTCGACGTGTCGCCGAAATAGTGGTGGGAGTAATTGTTGCCTGCCGTCGAGAGCAGTTTCACATTCTGCCAGCCACGCTTGCGCGCCAATGCCTCCAGCCGCGCGATCGGCGACTTGGCGACGACATAGGTCGGGAAGCGCTGGTCGGCATGGTAGACGCTGCCATCCCAGCCATCGATCGTGTGGGTGCAGCCGTCGCACGGCTTGTCGCGCTCCGGCCCGTACATGAAGCTGTAGAGCAGGATGCTGGGATGATCGCCGAACAGTTCCGACAGCCGAACCTTTTCGGGACGCTGGTCGGCATCGATGCGCTCGAACACGAAATCCTCCGGCACTTCGCCACCGCGCGGAAGCGAACGGCGCTGGGCGGCGACCGCCTCGATCTGGCGGCGCAATGCCATCTCGGCGTCGAGCAAAGCGTTGCGGGCGGCGCGGTATTCAGGGCTTTCATTGGGGAAGGATAGGTGTTCCACGGAGCAATCCTTTCGTCAACATAAGGGCTGTGCGGCGCGGCATATCGGGCGAAATCCGCTCCACGGCCGAGCTGGCTAAAAAGGTGTTTTCCAACAACCGCCCGGCCGCGATAAGGTTCCGGCGAACACCCCCCAGACCCGGTTATGGCGCTGTCCAGATATCACAACCTTCGCTGCGGCCTTTCAGCTCAAAGCCCTTATGGAACCGCATGTCGCGACGAAAGCGCTCGCGAAGGGTGGTGTCCGAGACGGCTTCCATTGCCGCCTGGCTGATGATGGTGCCGCACGAAAGGATGCGCGTGGCGGCCTCAAGCCGGGAGGCGACATTGACGGTATCGCCGAGCATGGCGAACTCCATGCGCCTGGCATTGCCGATATCGCCGAGGATGACCGGACCGTAATGCACGCCGACCGAAAGGCGGATCGGCTGCAGCCCTTTGCCGGCCCGATCGGCATTGAGACGCGCGATACTTTCCAGCATCGCGAATGCGGCCGATATGGCGCTGGCGGCATCATCCGGCGAAGGGCTGGGCGTGCCGAAACTCGCCATCAGGCCATCGCCCATATATTTGTCGAGCGTGCCGCCATGGGAAAACACCACCTCTTCGAGCGCCGCATGAAACTCGCGCAGCAGCGAGATGACGTCGTCCGGGGTATGCGCCTCGGCATAGCGCGTGAAACCGACGATATCGGCAAACAGCACCGCGACTTCCTGCGAACGCACGCCGCCCATCGGCTCGTTGCGATGCGCCAGTTCCTCGACCATCGAGGGCGCGAAATAGCGCGACAGGTTGGCGCGTTCGGCGGCGAGATCGGCCTGGCGCATCAGGAGCTGGCTGGCGCGCCGCGACTTCATGCCGAGCATGCCGGCGACGATGATGAAGATCGTGATCTCCTGGACGCGGCTGGTGAAATTGACGCTGTTCGGATCGATCGCGTCGAAGATGCGGGGATAATTCGCCACGGCCTCACGCACCCTGTCGGAGAGTTCCGGATAGGTGGTGCCGAACAGGGCCACGCCGCCGACCCCGCAGAGCCAGATGACCGCCACCCAGACGCCGAGGCCCTGAACCGTGCGCCAGCTATAGGCGAGCATCGCACTGGCCAGGAAGATGTAGAAATACTGGAAACCATCGAACTGGAACTGAAAAGCCGTCGGCCAAGGGTCCGACGCGAGCGGATTGGGTAGGGTCATGGTCAGCGTCAGCAGAAGAATATCGGCGGAGATCAGCCCCAGTTCGGCAAAGGACTGGCCGACGCGGGCCGCCCGCAATTGCGCGATGCCGATCACGACGAACAGCAGCAGGATCGCCTCGTAATAGAGCATCTCCCAGCGCGGATTGAGATAGATGAGAAGCAGCGCCACAACGGCCATAGCCGCCGCACGCGCCCATGTCGCAATGCGCTGGCCCTCCATCTTCTCGAGTTCGAGCGCGCGCGCCAGATGCGGATTGCGCCGGGCGAGCCGCTCCTCCGCCAGCCGTGACGACCATGGCGGCTCCCACAGCCAGAGCACCCAGCGCGCCATCCCGGTCCTCTGCTTGCCAGATCGTTGTTCTGCGATGTCCAATCCCACAAGCCAGGCCTCCCGTTGGAGGGGAGAGTCTAGCATCGCTGCGGGGTGGCGTCACGGTGGGAAGAAGGTGTTGAGAAACGCTGCGGTCTCATCCGAGACGCCGACGATCTTGTCGGTGGCCCGGCGGTAGAAATTGCACTTGCTCCTGGTTTCCGGGCAGCGGTCGTCGCCATCGTCACAAGGCTCGATCTGCCCGTTCAAATTGTGACGTTCGGCCCGACATTTCCCCCGTGTTACTGTTACGTACTTGCCGCGCAACGATTTGAGCGCCCTACTGGAGAGACCCTTCAGGAGATAGGTCATGCTGTTCAAACGAAGAACATTGTTGCTGGGCTCGACCGTGCTGGTGCTGATGGCGCCGATGGCCTCGCGGGCTCTCGCAGAAACGCTCTCAGGAGCTGAAGCCCGGGCGATCGCAAAGGAGGCCTATATCTATGGCTTCCCGCTCGTCGACAGCTACCGTGTTCAGTATTCCTACTTCGTGGATCGTGGCGGGCCGGAATTCAAGGCCGACTGGAATGCGATCTTCAACAATGCCCGGGTCTATACCCCTGACGACAAGGCGATCCAGTCACCCAACTCTGACACGCCTTATTCGTTCGTCGGGGCGGACCTGCGGACAGAGCCATTGATCCTATCAGTGCCCGCGGTGGAGCAGGGTCGCTACTACTCCCTGCAGTTCATCGACATGTACACTTTCAATTTCGCCTATGTCGGCAGCCGGGCGACCGGCAACGACGCGGGTGTCTTCATGCTCGCAGGGCCGAACTGGAAAGGCGAAACGCCGCCAGGGGTCAAGGCAGTGATCCGGAGCGAGACGGAATTTGCGTTCGTCCTATATAGGACCCAGTTGTTCAATCCCGGGGACATCGAGAACGTCAAGAAGATCCAGGCTGGCTACAAGGTCGAGCCGCTGTCCTCCTATCTGAAGCAGCCGGCCCCGGCGAGCGCACCGGCGATCGACTTCCGCAAACCTCTCACGCCCGAGCAGCAGCGTGGATCGCCGGACTTTTTCTCGATCTTGAATTTCGTGCTTCAGTTCTGCCCAAAGCACCCATCCGAGAACGACCTGATGGCGCGCTTTGCCAAGCTCGACATCGGCGCGGGAAAGGGTTTCGACTTCAACGCGCTCTCGCCGGAGATTCAGAAGGCCGTAAAGCGCGGCATCGCGGATGCCTGGGCGGCTTTTGGGGAACACAAGGAAACGAAGATCGACACGGGAAAAGAATCGAGCGCCGATTCCTTCGGCACACGAGAGTTCCTGAAGAACGACTACATGCGGCGCATGTCGGGCGCCGTCCTCGGAATTTACGGAAACTCCAAGGCCGAGGCGATGTATCCCGTCTATTTCGTCGATAGCAAAGGGCGGCCGCTCGACGGCAAGCGCACTTACCAATTGCGCTTCGGCGCCGAGCAACTCCCGCCCGTCAACGCATTCTGGTCGCTGACCCTCTACCAGCTCCCGCAGAGCCTTCTCTACGCCAATCCGATCGACCGCTACCTGATCAATTCTCCCATGCTGCCCGGTCTGAAGCGCGATGGCGATGGCGGCATCACCCTGCATGTCCAGCACGAAACGCCCGGCCCGGACAGGGAAAACAACTGGCTGCCGGCGCCGGAGGGTCCGTTCTTCGTGGCTCTGCGGCTCTACTGGCCCAAGGAGGCCGCACTTGACGGTTCCTGGAAAGCCCCGGCGCTCGACGCCATCAATTGATCGAGAAGGATTTCGACCCATGCACGGAAGATCTGTCACGACCACCGCCTCGCTATTGATTTCGCTGTTCGCGATCCAATCACCCGCATTGTCGGCCGACGCGCAGCCAGTGACCGTCGACAATTTCATCCGGGCCGAAAGCGATCTCTATCTTGGCAATATCATCAAGGACGGCGGCTTCGGCAAGTTCATTCACCGGCGTGAACCGGCGGCGATCGACAATCAGACCGTCATCCGCCTCAATCGGGATACCCTGTATTCGGCAGCGGTTTTCGACCTGGAAGCCGGGCCGGTGACGATCACCCTGCCGGACAGCGGCAGCCGGTTCATGTCCCTTCTCGCGATCAACGAAGACCATTATATCGCAGGCGTTGCCTACGGCGCGGGAGCCCACACGTTCACTAGAGAAGGCGTGGGGACACGATACATGGCCGCCGCGATCCGCACTTTCGTGGACCCGTCAAATCCTATCGACGTCAGGGACGTGCATGCACTGCAGGACGCGATCAAGATCGACCAGACCGCGGCAGGAGCGTTCGAAATTCCCGCATGGGACGCGGCGAGCCAGAAGAAGGTCCGGGACGCGCTGCTCATATTGGGTTCGACGATTCCCGACTTCAAGGGCGCGTTCGGTTCCAAGGACACGGTGGATCCGATTCGCCATCTCGTGGGGACTGCAACCGGCTGGGGCGGCAATCCCGAGAAGGATGCGACGTACCTGAATGTCACCCCTGCCGGCAATGACGGCAAGGCTGTCTACAGACTTGCCGTCAAGGATGTCCCCGTCGATGGCTTCTGGTCGGTGAGCGTCTACAATGGCCAGGGCTACTTCGTGAAGAATGCGTACGACGCCTATTCGCTCAACAACATCACCGCAAAAAAAAGTGACGATGGCACGATCGCTATCCAGTTCGGCGGCTGCGACGGAAAGGTCGTCAACTGCATTCCGACAGTTCAAGGCTGGAACTATACGGTCCGGCTATATCGTCCCAAGGAGGAGATTCTTAACGGCAGCTGGCGTTTTCCCGAGCCGGAACTGGTCAAATAGGAAACACCATGCGTGATCGGCGTCAAACGCCGGCACCGTGGAAATTGCTGTCCAGAAATGTTGCTGCCGATCGCCGGATCAGTTCACCCGCCCGATGCAGAAATCGATCACTTCGTTCAATGCCGCCTTCCAGGGCGAGGCAGGCAGCGCTGCAAGCGCATCGCGGGCGATGGTGCCGTAGTGGTTTGCCCGGGCGATGGTGTCGGCGAGCGAGCCGTATTTGGTGATCAGGCCCATGGCGCGTTCGAGGCTGGCATCGCCATTGTCGCCGTTTTCGATCGCCTCGCGCCAGAAATGGCGCTCCTCTGCCGTGCCCCGGCGCCAGGCGAGAATGACTGGCAGCGTGATCTTGCCCTCGCGGAAATCGTCGCCGGTATTCTTGCCGAGATCGGCGGCCTTGCCGCCGTAATCGAGCGCATCATCGACCAGCTGGAAGGCGAGGCCGAGATTCATGCCGAAGGATTTCAGTGCCGCCCGATTAGCACGACTGGTGCCTGAGATGATCGGGCCGACTTCGGAGGCGGCGGCGAAGAGGGCCGCGGTCTTCGCACGGATAACCTCGAGATAGTCGTCCTCGGTGGTCTCCATGTTCTTGGCGACGGAGAGCTGCAGCACTTCGCCTTCGGCGATCACGGTGGCGGCGGTCGCGAGCACGTCGAGCGCTTCGAGCGAACCGACCTCGACCATCATCTTGAAGGCCTGGCCGAGCAGGAAATCGCCGACCAGCACGCTCGCCTGGTTGCCCCAGAGGATTCGCGCCGTCTTGCGGCCGCGGCGCATGTCGCTTTCATCCACGACATCATCATGCAGCAGGGTGGCGGTGTGCATGAATTCGACGGATGCCGCGAGCTTGACATGGCCCTCGCCCTGATAGCCGAACATATTGGCGGACGCGATCGTCAGCATCGGCCGCAGGCGCTTTCCGCCCGAGGAAATCAGGTGGTTGGCGACCTCCGGGATCATCTGGACATCGGAGCCCGCCTTGGAGAGAATCAACTGGTTGACGCGCTCCATGTCGGCCCGGGTCAGGTCGACCAAAGGCTTGATCGATGCCTGTTTGTTTTTGCTTTCTTCAAGCGGTATGACTACGCCCAAGGGTCCGGCTCCTGTTCATGCTTTGGGGCGGACAATAAAAACCGGCGGCGCTTGCAGCAAGAGGCGAATTGTCCCGCCAAGTCAAAAAAGGGTGAAATGTGATTGAAATCATGCGCAGCAACGATCCCGTGGCGCTTTCTTTCGCACAAAGCCTGATGAAGGACGCCGGAATCTACGCCATGATCGCCGATCAGGGCATGAGCGTGCTCGAAGGTTCGCTCGGTATTTTGCAGCGCCGGCTGCTGGTCGATTCCGACCGCGAGGATGAAGCCCGCCGGATAATCAGGGATGCCGGGCTCGGTGCGGAGCTGAAATAATTGGACGACGCCTCCCATAGCGAAACCGTCGATGCCTTTCATTTCGGCGAATTCCATGTTGTGCAGCCGAAAGGCCGGGGGCACAGATCGGGCATGGATGCCATGCTGCTGGCATCGATGGTCGCAGGCAATGGCCCGATGACGGTCGCCGATCTGGGCGCCGGTGCAGGTGCCGCCGGTATGGCGGTCGCGTCGAGAATCGAAGGTGCCGAGGTGACACTTGTGGAACGTTCGCCCGACATGGCTTTATATGCGCGCAAGAGCATGGCGCATCCGCTGAACCTGCGCATTGCCCCCCGCCTCTCGCTCATCGAAGCCGATGTGACGCTGAAGGGCAAGGCGCGGGTGGAGGCCGGCCTTGGCGACGATGTCTTTGACCATGTGATCATGAACCCGCCGTTCAACGATCCCGGCGACAGGCGCGCGCCTGATGGACTGAAGGCCGAGGCGCACGCGATGGATGGCGACCTGTTCGAGGACTGGATTCGAACGGCCGGCGCGATCATGAAGCCCGGCGGGCAGCTGTCGCTCATCGCGCGGCCGGAATCGGTCAGTGCTGTCATCGCCGCCTGCGGCAAGCGGTTCGGCGGCGTCGAGATCACATTCATCCATCCGCGCGAAGGCGAGAGTGCCATCCGGCTGCTGGCAAGCGCGATCAAGGGCTCCCGTGCGCGGCTGGTGGTGCGGGCGCCGCTCTTCATGCACCCCGAGGGCTCGCACCGGTTCCTGGCCGATATCGACGACCTGAACAACGGGCGGGCGGCCTACAAAAGGCTCGGCCGGAACCGCAAACCCGCCTGACCATTGTGTTTTCGGCAAACGCCATTACATGTCGATCCACGATCATCAATTTGGACACGAAATGCTCCGCGCCCTGAAACGCCTGATACCCAAGAAATTCCGCAAACAGAAGACGGTCATCCCGCTGGTGCGGTTGCAGGGCGTGATCCAGGCAGGAGGCAGCCAGTTCCGGCCGGCGCTCAACATCGCCAATGTCGAGGACCTGCTGGAGAAAGCCTTCGACATGAAGAAGGCGCCGGCAGTGGCGATTTCGATCAATTCACCGGGCGGTTCGCCTGTGCAGTCGCGCGCGATCTTCAACCGCATCCGCGATCTCGCCGCCGAGAAGGAGAAGAAGGTCCTGGTCTTCGTCGAGGATGTCGCGGCATCAGGCGGCTACCTGATCGCGCTTGCGGGCGACGAGATCATCGCCGACCCGACCTCGATCGTCGGTTCGATCGGCGTGATCTCCGGCGGCTTCGGCTTTCCCGAACTTCTCAAGAAGATCGGCATCGAGCGGCGCGTCTATACGTCGGGCGAGAACAAATCGGTGCTCGACCCGTTCCAGCCCGAAAAGCAGAGCGATATCGACCATCTCAAGAGCCTGCAGCATGACGTGCACCAGGTTTTCATCGGCATGGTCAAGGCGCGGCGCGGGGCCAAGCTGTCCGACAATCCAGACCTTTTCAGCGGCCTGTTTTGGTCAGGCGAGAAAGGCCTGGAGCTTGGACTCGTCGATGGTATTGGTGATATGATGGTGGAATTGAAGAAGCGCTACGGCGACAAGGTCGAGATCGAGAAGATCGAGGTCTCGCGCGGCTTCCTCGGCCGGTTCATTTCGAGCGAAAAGAGCGGCATGGGCATCGGCGCTGGGCTGGCGAGCGGGCTGGTGGAAACCGCCGAAGAGCGGGCATGGTGGAGCCGCTACGGACTTTGAGGCGACATTGACAGGGTTCATTCCGGGGAGGAAGCCATGGGCTTCACAAAACTGATTTTCGTCGCGCTGGTGCTGATCGCCGGCTGGTTCGTCTACCGCAAGTTCATCGCCGACGCGCAAAGGCTGGTCAAGAAGGCCGAGGTCAAGCGCAAGGAACAGGCGAGCGGTGCGCTGGGCACGCTGGTGAAGGATCCGGTGACGGGGGAATACAGGGTGAAGCGGGAAGAGGAGGAGTGACGGCAAGCCGTCGCACTAAGTTCTTGACCCTCTACCCTCCGCCATGGCACTCAGCGGCCACCCAATCCCACGCCATGGTAGCCCGACATGTCCGCTGTTCCTGATCACATGAACCCGAAGCGCTCGTTCCAGGCGCTGATCCTGACGCTGCATAATTATTGGGCAGACAAGGGTTGCGCGGTGCTGCAGCCCTACGACATGGAAGTCGGCGCCGGTACGTTCCATCCGGCGACGACGCTGCGGGCGCTGGGTCCCAAGCCCTGGAAGGCTGCTTACGTGCAGCCGTCGCGCCGCCCCTCGGACGGACGCTATGGCGAGAATCCCAACCGGCTGCAGCACTATTACCAGTACCAGGTGATCCTGAAGCCCAATCCGTCGAACCTGCAGGAACTGTATCTCGGTTCGCTCGAAGCGATCGGGCTAGATCCGCTACTGCACGATATCCGCTTCGTCGAGGACGACTGGGAAAGCCCGACGCTGGGCGCCTGGGGCCTGGGCTGGGAATGCTGGTGCGACGGCATGGAAGTCAGCCAGTTCACCTATTTCCAGCAGGTCTGCGGCATCGAGTGCTCGCCGGTTTCGGGCGAACTGACCTACGGTCTCGAGCGGCTCGCCATGTATGTGCAGGGCGTCGACAATGTCTACGACCTGAACTTCAACGGCCGCGAAGGCGACGAGAAGATCAGCTACGGCGACGTCTTCCTGCAGGCCGAGCAGGAATATTCGCGGCACAATTTTGAATTCGCCAATACCGAGATGCTGCACCGGCATTTCATCGATGCCGAGAAGGAGTGCGTGGCGCTTCTACAGGCAGGCGCGCCGGGCGACAATGCCAACCTGATGCTGCACAAATGCGTGTTCCCGGCCTATGACCAGTGCATCAAGGCGAGCCATGTATTCAACTTGCTCGACGCGCGCGGGGTGATCTCGGTGACCGAGCGGCAGAGCTATATCCTGCGGGTGCGGACGTTGGCCAAGGCCTGCGGCGAGGCGTTTTTGCTGACCGATGCGGGTGGGCTGGGTTGGAACAAGGCGGCCTAAGCCTCAAACCACATCCGTGTGAGAATAGCCGAATTCCCAAACAACCTTGCGAGTCGGGAAGCTGCCGGTGGGGTTCTGGCCGGCGTAAATCTGCAGGAAGCGGCGGGTGCCGGCGGGCTGCGGGGGTTCCATGGCAACGGCGTAATCGAAGAATACCACCGCGAAGGCCAGGATGTTGATGAGGGTTGCGGTGGTCTTCATGGCGGTCTCTCGAAGCACGAGTGGCTGGTTGATCTTGAAGACGATATTGCCACGCAGAACCCGACAGCACAGTTTCCCAGGTGACTCGCAAACTGATGCGCAAATCAGCGGCGAAGCACTTGATCAGGATAGGCTTTTCGGGATTCCGAGGTATCGCAACTTCTGCCTGGCAAGTTCTGCCTAGCAACATCTTGGGACTCGCCCGGCGCCAGCCACATTTGACAAAGGCCAAGTCATTTTTCCTCAATGACATCAGGGGGCTGAAACGTTACTCTCGCACCAAACAATCGCGGGGGAGAATTCCAGCATGTCTACCGTCATCGGCGCCATCATCGGCGTGGCAGTCCTTTGGGCCATCCTGCTCTATAACGGCCTGGTCAAGGCGCGGCAGATGGCCGAGGAGGCGTGGTCGGGCATCGATGTCCAGCTCAAGCGCCGCGCCGACCTGATCCCCAACCTGATCGAGACCGTGAAGGGCTATGCGGCGCATGAGAAAACCACGCTCGAAGAGGTGGTGGAGCTGCGCAACAAGGCACAGGCGGTGCCTGCCGGCGATGTCGCCACGCGCGGGATTGCCGAGAACATGCTGAGCCAGGCGCTCGGCCGGGTGATGGCGATCGCGGAAGCCTATCCCGACCTCAAGGCCAACGAGAATTTTCTCGAACTCCAGAAGTCGCTCGACGGCATCGAAGGCGAGATCCAGATGGCGCGGCGCTATTACAACGGCTCGGTGCGCGACCTGAATGTGAAAGTCGAGAGCTTTCCCTCGAACCTGCTGGCGGGTCCGTTCGGCTTTGCCAAGAAGACCTTTTTCGAGATTGCCAACGAGGCCGATCGCGCCTTGCCGCAGGTCAAGTTCTGAGGGTGTCATGGGAGAAGAATACCCCCCTCTGTCACATCGTGACATCTCCCCATCAAGGGGGGAGATTGGAGACTCGTTGCAACGCCCGCGCCTGCCAATACCGTTGAACAGGAAGCAAGGCCGCGCCTCCATCCAATCTCCCCCCTTGAGGGGGAGATGTCCGGCAGGACAGAGGGGGGTATCGAGCAGCATAACGCTTCTACTGTTCGCGCTGATTTCGCTTTTCCTTGCGGCAATCGCCCTGCCCGCCCGCGCCGATGAAGTGATCGAATCTTTCCATGCGGCGATCGATCTTTCGCGCTCGGGCCGAATGACCGTGACCGAGACGATCCGCGTCCGCGCCGAGGGCTACAAGATCAAGCGCGGCATCTTTCGCGATTTTCCGCTCACCTTCATGGGCGAGGACAACGAGCTGCACCGCGTCGATTTTTCGATCGTCAGTATCGAGCGCAACGGCACCGAAGACGAATACAAGACCGAGTCGATCGACGGCGGCACGCGCATCTATATCGGCAAGGATGACGTGTTCCTGCCGCGCGGCGAATATATCTATTCGATCACCTACGAGACCGGCCGGCAGATACGCTATCGCAAGGATTTCGACGAGCTGTTCTGGAATGTCACCGGCAATGACTGGGATTTTCCGATCCGCGAAGCCTCGGCGACGATCGTGCTGCCCGAGGGCGTGAAGGCGGACGCCACGACCTTCTTCACCGGCCCGCTCGGTGCGACGGACAAGAACGCCCGCGTTCTGGAGGAAGGCAATGAGGTGTTCTTCGCGACCACGATTCCGCTCAATCTTCACGAGGGCCTGACCGTCGGCGTGAAGCTTGCCAAGGGTGCGATCGATCCTCCCTCGTCAAACGATGAGACGTGGTGGTGGATCAAGGACCGGTCGAATTCGATCCTGGCCGGCATCGCACTCGCGATCGTGCTTCTCTATTTTCTCTGGCACTGGGTCCGCGTCGGGCGCGATCCGTCGCGGGGGGTGATCGTGCCGCGCTGGGATGCGCCGATGGGGCTGTCGCCGGCGCTGGTCAACTACGTCGCCAATCGCGGCTTTTCCAACGGTGGCTGGACTGCGTTCTCGGCATCCGCGATCAATCTCGCGGTCAAGGGCCATATCGTGCTCGAGGACGTGAAGGAAAAGCTTGCCATGAAGCTTACTGACAAGATACCGGACAAGCCGCTGCCCTCGGGCGAGGACGTGATCTACGGTACGGTCGCCGGCGCGCGCACCCTCAAGATCGACAAGTCGAATGGCCGGACCTTGCAGACGATGGGAGACAAGTTCCGCATCTCGATCGACAAGGAACATACCGGCAAATATTACCGCTATAATTTGGGCATCATCGTCTGGGGCATCATCCTGACTGTTGTCGCCTATCTCACGGTGGTGTTTTTCGGCACGTTCGACGACGATATGTTGGGCCTGCTCGTGGTGCCGGCTTTCATCTTCGTCTTCGTCGCGATCTTCTCGGCGGTACTGATGGCCATCATCAAGGCGGCGCCCGTGATGGTGATGAAGATCATTGCCGGCTTCTTCCTGGCGATGTTCTGGTTGGCCTTCACGCTGATCATCGTCGTCAGCGCCATGTCACTGATCCAGATCGCGAAATCGCCGGATGACATCATCGCGCTCGCCTGCTGCGGCGGCATGATCCTCGCGGCCGTTGTTTTCGTGACCTTCATGGGTGCCGCCACGCCGCTCGGCCGCCAGCTGATGGATGGCATCGAGGGGCTCAGGCTTTACCTCACCGTGGCGGAAAAGGACCGGATGAACCTCGCCGGCGCGCCCGAAATGTCGCCGCAGCATTTCGAGAGGATGCTACCCTATGCCGTGGCGCTCGGCGTCGAGAAGCCGTGGGCCGAGCATTTCCAGACCTGGCTCGATGCGGCCGGCGTCAACCAGAACTACGATTACAAGCCGGGCTGGTATGCAGGCCGCGAATTCGACCACAAGCAGTTCGGCAACCGCATGTCGAGCTTCTCCAATTCGCTGTCGAGCGAGATTTCCTCGTCGCTGCCGCCGCCGCCCAAGAGTTCGTCATCGGGCTTTTCGTCGTCTTCGAGCAGCAGTGGCGGAGGTGGGTCATCCGGCGGTGGCGGAGGTGGCGGTGGCGGCGGGGGCTGGTAGGGCTCCCTCTTCTCCCCTTGGGGAGAAGGTGGCGCGCAGCGCCGGATGAGGGGTTCTCATCCAGTCGCCGGCGCTTCGCGCAACCCCTCATCTGCCTGCCGGCATCTTGTCCCCCAGGGGAGAAGCGGGAGCAAGTAGCCTCGCGCTGTGAAGCCGATTGGCCGTAGCAGCAAGGCAAGTGTCAGGCTCAATTCCCAGATGACATTCCCGGCAGAACTTGCTAGTTCCGCCGCAGTCAACATTCTGTTGAATTGCCATTGAGAAACTGAATATCCATGCCCGATCTTCTCATCGAACTCCGCTCCGAGGAAATTCCCGCACGCATGCAGCGCAAGGCTGCGGGCGACCTGAAGAAGCTGTTGACCGATGCGCTGGTCGAGGCGGGCCTGACCTATGAGGGTGCGCGCGAATACTGGACGCCGCGCCGGCTGACACTCGATATCCGCGGCCTGACCGCCCATTCCGCAGACTTGCGCGAGGAGAAGAAAGGGCCGAGCACCACGGCACCGCAACAGGCGATCGACGGCTTTCTGCGCGGCGCGGGGCTGGCCTCCATCGACCAGGCCGAAACGCGCACCGACCCGAAGAAGGGCGATTTTTACGTTGCAATCATCACCAAGCCCGGCCGCAGCGCCGAGGAGATCGTCGCCGATGTGATGCCCGGCATCATCCGCAATTTCCCCTGGCCAAAGAGCATGCGTTCGGGCACCGCTTCGGCGAAGCCGGGGGCGCTCCGCTGGGTGCGGCCGCTGCAATCGATCGTCTGCATGTGGGGTACCGAGCACGACGAGACCACGGTCATCCCCTTCGAGGTCGATGGCATCGTGGCCTCCAATATCACCTATGGCCACCGCTTCCATGCGCCGGGTGCAATCACCGTGCGGCGCTTTTCGGATTATGTTTCGAGTCTCGAAAAGGCGAAGGTCGTGCTGGATGCCGAGCGCCGCAAGGAGATCATCCTGTCGGATGCGAAGAACATCGCCTTCGCGTCGGGCCTCGATCTGGTCGAGGACGAGGCGCTGCTCGAAGAGGTCTCGGGGCTGGTGGAATATCCGCATGTGCTGATGGGTACGTTCGAGGAGGATTACCTCAAGATTCCCGCCGAGATCATCCGGCTGACGATCAAGACCAACCAGAAGTGCTTCGTGACCCGCAAACAGGGCACCGACGAACTCTCCAACCGTTTCATCCTGATCTCGAATATCGAAGCGAAGGACGACGGCAAGGAAATCGTGCACGGCAATGGCAAGGTGGTGCGGGCACGGCTTTCGGATGCGGCGCACTTCTACAAGCGCGACCAGGCGGATATGCCGGATCTGCACGAGCTTGCTGCGTCGGCGGCGAAGTTCGGGCTCGATCTGAAGAAGCCGCTCGACCAGCGGATGGCGAAGCTCGACCATTTGAATGTGACGTTTCATGCGAAGCTGGGGACGCAGGGTGAGCGGGTCACGCGCATTCGGGCGCTGGCCGCCGAACTTGCCAAGGTGACCGGTGCCGATCCGATCAAGGTTGATCGCGCTGCCGTGCTGGCCAAGGCCGATCTGCGTACCGAAGCAGTGGGCGAATTCCCTGAGTTGCAGGGATTGATGGGCCGGCGCTATGCACTTCTGCAGGGTGAAGACGCCTCTGTTGCCGCAGCAATCGAAGAGCACTGGAAACCGAATGGCCCGTCCGATCGCGTGCCCACCGATGCCGTTTCGGTGACGATTGCCTTGGCCGACAAGCTGGATACGCTGGTTGGGTTCTGGGCAATTGACGAGAAGCCGACGGGTTCGAAGGATCCTTATGCGCTGCGGCGTGCGGCGCTGGGTGTGATTAGCGTTATCTTAGAAAACAAGCTGGATCTGGATGTGAACTGGTTTGCGTATCGACACGCAAATAGCTTTGCCAACTGCGATCCAGTGATGGTCGCTTCTGACTTGTCGACTTTTTTTGGAGAGCGCCTAAAAGTACAGCTCAAAGAAACCGGCATTCGCCCAGATATTGTTGATGCCGTGCTCAACATGGGTACGCAAAGAGAAGTTCCGATGCCTGGTATGGAAGCCACCAAGCGCATCCTATCCATTACCCGCCGCGCCGAAGCGCTGGCGAAATTCATCGACACCGAGGACGGCAAGAACCTGCTGGCGGGCACCAAGCGCGCCACGCAATTGCTCGCCGCCGAGGAGAAGAAGGGCACCAGGATCGCCGACCGGATCGATCTGCAGCTGCTGACGCTGCCGGCCGAGAAGAGCCTGCATGCGGCAATCGTCAATGCCTCGCAGGATGCGGCCAGCGCCGTGGCCCGCGAGGATTTCGGCGCGGCGATGGAGGCGCTTTCCAGACTGCGTGGCCCGGTCGATACGTTCTTCAACGACGTGCTGGTGAACGACGAGAACGCCGATATCCGGGCCAATCGCCTGGCGCTGCTCTCCGCCATCCGTGCCGCGACGGCCACGGTTGCCGACTTCTCGAAGATTTCGGGATAGGCGGCGGCCACCAAGGGGCGTGGTGCGGAGGCCCGCTCCGCAATAGCTTCTTGGGCCGATCAACTTTATTTGACTTCTGCGCCGTGAATGCGACGAAATCGACCCCATATTGTGTGGCGACGGATTTCAACTTGCAGCGGGCGGTATTCAATGGCTTTGACCAGGACGATCAGAAAAACCGTCAAGGCGCGCATCCAGGCCGATGACGGCTTCCGCTACGCGCTGTTCTCGCATGCCGTGGAAGTGATGCTGGCGGACGACATGGCCACCGCCAAGAGCGTGCTCAAGGACTATATCGACGCCACGATCGGCTTCGACGACCTCGCCACCGAATCCGGCCTGACGGTGCGCCATCTCAAGCGCATGTTCCAGCCATCGGGCAATCCGCGCGCGGCTGAGATGTTCAGGGTCATTGGCATATTGCAACGCCACCAGGGGATACAGCTGGAGGTCAGCACGGCGGCGTGAGGGCTACCGCCCTTCGCTGATTACCCATGCCGGTATCAACTCCGACCTCAACTTCCGCACTGATGACGCCTTGGCCAGCGCCGTCAGCCCCATGCCAGGCTTGGCCAGTGCGGCGGCCTGGCGCTTCGGCATCAGGAAGCCGAGTTCGAGCACGCCCTTGCGCCGCCAACGCTTGAGGAACGGCCGGGGAAAGCTGCGGGAGGGGGAGAAGCGGGCGGGCACCTTGGCGAGCGAGGCATATTCCAGCACCTCCTCGATCCAGCCGGCCTGTGGCCGGGCGCCCGGTTCGAGCAGCATCAGCCATTCGCCGCGCACTGAACCCAGCACATCATGCAGATCCCATTTGTCGATGAAGCGGCAGCCGGCGGCATCGGCTACGCGCGCGGAGCCATCGCGCGAACCGTGGTCCAGCACGATCACATCACTCACCAGGCCATCGACCGCGCCGGAGACGAGAACGGCCAGCGTATAGGCAAGTTCGGGCTCGTTATCCCGGCATTCGATTAAAACAGTCAGCATTGCTTACCCATAATTGAAGCCTCGGAAAATTGCGAGTCGGTAATTTTGTTCTTGCAATGTTCTCATTTTCGCGATAGGAAAATAATCATCGAGAGGCGGAGATTCGCCTCCCCGGAGAAGCCAATGATCAACATGTCGCTCGCGCGGCAGGCTGCATTCGCGCCTGCCAATACGGCAGATATTGCCGATAGCCTGCTGAAGGAATCCGGTCTCAGGATCGAGATCGACCGCCGTCGCGGCCGTGGCGCCGGGCTCAATCCGTCGGGCCGGTTCGAGCCGCAGGAACGCGAGGTGCTCGACGACGGCTGGCAGACGTTCGAGACGCTTGCGCCGTTCAAGACCGAAGTGCAGGTTGAGAAGCCGCGTGCCATCATCACCCGCAACGACAGCCCGGACATCCCTTTCGACCGCTCGATCAATCCCTATCGCGGCTGTGAACACGGCTGCATCTACTGCTTCGCACGACCGACGCATGCCTATATGGGCCTGTCGCCGGGGCTCGATTTCGAATCCAAGCTGTTTGCCAAGCCGGATGCGGCGAAACTGCTGGAACGAGAGCTTTCCAAGCCCGGCTACAAGCCGAGGACCATCGCGATCGGCACCAATACCGATCCCTACCAGCCGATCGAGAAGGAATGGCGGATCATGCGCCAGATCCTCGAAGTGCTGGCGGCAGCCAATCATCCGGTGGCGATCGTGACGAAGTCGGCGCTGATCACGCGGGATATCGATATCCTCGCCAAGATGGCGGAAAAGGGTCTGGCTAGGGCAGCGCTTTCGGTCACCACCATGGACCGGAAGCTGGCGCGGCTGATGGAGCCGCGGGCATCGACGCCGACCAAGCGGCTCGAGGCGATCAAGGCGATGAGCGAGGCGGGCATTCCGACCGCCGTGATGGCATCGCCGATGATCCCCGCGCTCAACGACCACGAGCTCGAGCGCATCCTCGATGCGGGCGCCGCCGCAGGCGCGAAGGAGGCGAGCTATGTGCTGCTTCGGCTGCCGCTGGAAGTGAGTCCGCTGTTTCGCGATTGGCTGCTGCGCCACTATCCGGACCGTTATCGTCACGTGATGAGCCTGATCCGCTCGATGCGCGGCGGCAAGGATTACGATGCCGAGTTCGGCAAGCGGATGAAGGGGACGGGTCCCTATGCCTGGCAGATCAGCCGCCGCTTCGAGCTCGCCGCCAAGAAATACGGCCTGACGCGGCGCACGATCGGGCTCAACAGCGATCTCTTCGTACCGCCTGATGGACATGGCGTGCAGCTCTCGCTGCTCTGAGTTTCTTATTGACGCTTTCCAGCCGGGACCTGGCATCCCCGCCCGCTCGGGTTCCGGCTGGGAATACATGATGGGAGCGCGCCGCCAGCGCTCCTGTCATGCTGAGCATGTTGAAACGACATGCTCGTGGTCCCGATGCGCCGCCCTCGTATCGGGACTTGCAGGGAATCGGATGAATATGCGAACTATCCCGCATGGCTCGTTTGACCTCATCCGATTCCCTTCCTTTACTGGAAGAGGAAATTGTCCCCACCTTCCGGTTCGAGAAGGGGCTGATGCGCGACGGCTTCCTGCCGGTCGCAGGCGTCGATGAGGCAGGCCGTGGGCCGTTGGCCGGGCCTGTGGTGGCGAGTGCCGTGATCCTCGATCCGCGCAAGATTCCGAAGGGTCTCAACGATTCCAAGCAATTGACGGCGGCGCGGCGGGAAGAGCTTTACGAGGAAATCCTGGCGACGGCGGATGTCGCGATCTCGTCGCTGAGCGCCATCGCGATCGACCGGACGAACATCCTCAGGGCGAGCCTCGAGGCGATGCGGCGAGCCGTGGCGTCACTCCCCAAACGGGCGAAGTTCGTGCTGATCGACGGCCGCGATGTGCCACCGGGCCTCACTTGCCCCGGCAAGGCGCTGGTGAAGGGCGACGCACGTTCGTTCTCAATCGCCGCAGCCTCGATCGTCGCCAAAGTGACGCGTGACCGGATGATGCAGGCCGCCGGCATCACCTTTCCGCAATATGGCTTCGAACAGCATGCTGGCTATGCGACCGAGGTGCATCGCGAGGCGATCACCATTCACGGGCCATGTGCGATCCACCGGATGACGTTCAGTCCGTTCCGGCTGATGGAGTAGTTTCTGTGGGGCAAAGCCCTGCTCCCGCTTCTCCCCTTGGGGAGAAGTGCCGAGCGTAGCGAGGCGATGAGGGGTTCCCACTCCACGCGCGTGTTTTGAGAACCCCTCATCCGGCCTTCGGCCACCTTCTCCCCAAGGGGAGAAGCGGGGACAAGAGGCACTTTCCGTCCTCCATCTTGGGCCTGGCGGTGTAAGACGACGTCACCCGTCGCCAGTGGACATTGCACGGATTCAACGATCCTGCTTAAACCATTCTCGTCCGGTGCCTTTCGAGGAGAATCGGGAAGCCGGTCAGAAATCCGGCGCGTGCCCAACGCTGTGAGGGGGATGGTTTCGCGACATGCCACTGGGAAACCGGGAAGGCCGCGAGCGCCAGGTGAACCCAAGCCAGAAGACCGGCCGGACAGATAGCTGAGGGGCGCGGACGGCCCCTGCGGTGCCAAACCATGTGAGGGACACATGCAGGCCGAACCGTCACGTCATCTCGCCGCTGCGGGACCATTTTCCGAAGCCGAACGCGCCGCCGTCTACCGCGCCATCTATTCCAGGCGCGACGTGCGCAACGAATTCCTGCCCGATCCGATTCCGGACGAGCTACTGCAGCGCCTACTGGCGGCGGCGCATGCAGCGCCATCGGTCGGCTACATGCAGCCGTGGAACTTCATCATTATCCGTGACGAGGCGCGGCGCCGAGCGGTGCATGGGATATTCCATGAAGCCAATATCCAGGCGGCCGACAGACTGGAGGGGGAGCAGAAGCTCAAATATATGAGCCTGAAGCTCGAGGGTATTCTCAAGGCGCCGCTCAATATCTGCATCACTTGCGACCGCAAGCGCGGCGGCGATTTCGTGCTCGGCCGCACCCACAATCCCAGCATGGATCTCTATTCCACCGTCTGTGCCGTGCAGAATTTCTGGCTCGCGGCGCGCGCCGAAGGCGTGGGCGTGGGCTGGGTCAGCATTTTCGATCATGACCGGCTGAAACAGGAACTCGGCATTCCCGACAGCGTCGAGATCATCGCCTATCTCTGCGTCGGGTATGTGGATCAGCTGTATTCGAAGCCGGAATTGGCAGTCAAAGGCTGGCGGGAGAAGCTGCCCTTGGAGAAGCTCGTCTACCAGGAGCACTGGCCGGAGACGTCGCATGTGCTGGACTTTTATCGCGTGGTGGAATGCCGGGCGCGGCTGGGATAGAGCGGTGTCGGCGCAGATGTTGTGGGGGTTGCCGGTCACTCTGTCGTCATCCTCGGGCTTGTCCCGAGGACCTGGTGACGTCAAAGGCTCATTCACCGTCGATTGCCTGGCGCCGACA
Source organism: Rhizobium sp. LjRoot254 (assembly GCF_964254105.1). NCBI lineage: Bacteria > Pseudomonadati > Pseudomonadota > Alphaproteobacteria > Hyphomicrobiales > Rhizobiaceae > Rhizobium > Rhizobium sp. LjRoot254. Next base: position 3,356,237 of record NZ_CAXUSM020000001.1, read on the forward strand.
CCGGATCCTCGGGACAAGCCCGAGGAAGACGTCGCGAGTGGGGCGAGGCCTGCAAGACGTTCAACCTTCGAAGAACCTCAGTTCAGCCTTGTCTTCACTTCGCCGACGGCGTTGTTGAAGAGCGCGGCGCCGGCCTTGTCGTCGAGCTTGCTGGCGATCAGCTTCTCGGCGGCGGCGATGGCGAGATCGACGGCTGCGGCGCGGACGGCGTTGACGGCTTCCGATTCGGCGTTCTTGATCTTCTGCTCGGAAAGCGCGGTACGACGTGCGACGTAATCCTCGGTCTTCTGCTTGGCCTCGGCGGCAAGGGTCGCTGCTTCGCGCTGGGCGGCGGCAACGATTTCCTGGGCTTCGGATTCGGCTTCCTTGCGCTTCTTCTGGTATTCGGTCAGCAGCGCCTGGGCTTCGTCGCGCAGCTTCTTGGCGGCGTCGAGTTCGGCGGCGATCTTGGCGGCACGCTCATCGAGGCTCTTGGTGATCATTCTCGGCACGCCGAGATAGATCACCAGACCGATGAAGAGGACAAGAGCGACCTGTGCCCAGATCTGGGCCCACATAGTTGCATCGAACATTGCGATCCCTCTCTTTAAGCCTTGAGCGCGCCGACAGCCGACTTGACATCCGCCTTGGTGACGGAAACGCCGGTGAGCTGTTGAACGATTTGGGCTACAGTGTCCTCGGCAACGACGGCCACTTCCGACAGTGCCTTGTTCTTGATCTCGTTGATGCTGCCTTCGGCATCAGCGATCTTCTTGGAAATATCCGCATCAAGCTTGGTTCGCTCGGCGGTTGCCTCGGCTTTGGCCTTCTCGCGGGCTTCGGCAGCGATCGCGTTGCCCTTGGCGCGGGCCGCGGCGAGTTCCTGCTCGTACTTGGCGACGGCGGCATCCGCCTCGTCCTTCATACGGGTCGCCTCGGCGAGATCGGCGGTAATGCGGTTTTCGCGCGTCTCGATAATGCCGGACAGGCGCGGCGTGATGTGCTTGGCGACCAGATAATAGAAGATGCCAAACGTGATCGCGAGCCAGAGGATCTGCGACGGAAAATGGGACGGATCGAACGGCGGGAAAGCTTCGTGTTCAACTTCGTGAACAGCTGTCGTCGTTGTATTATGCGCGTCGCTTGTCGCGGGCGCCGCTGCATCCGTGGCAGCCGTGGCTGACAGAGCATATGCTGTCGTCACAAACATTCCAACCTCCAGGCCAAGAGGGCCGGTATCAAAAACGGATCACGGGGCGGTAGCCGCCCCGCAACCCTTATGCTTTGTCGCAGCCGATCAGCCGAACAGGGCGAGAAGGGCGATGAGCAGCGAGAAGATGCCCAGAGCTTCCGTAACGGCGAAGCCGAAGATCAGGCGGCCGAACTGGCCATCTGCTGCAGACGGATTGCGAAGAGCGCCGGCCAGGTAGTTGCCGAAAATCGTGCCGAGGCCGATGCCTGCGCCACCCATGCCCAGGCATGCAATACCGGCGCCGATGTACTTTGCTGCTTCCGCGTCCATTGTAGAACTCCTTTAAGTCGTTTGTTGCGGCTATTCCAGCGGAGCGGGCGCGCTCCGCGTGTTCGGTGAAACTCAGTGCCCCGGATGGAGCGCGTCGTTGAGATACATGCAGGTCAGAACCGCAAACACATAGGCCTGCAGGAAGGCGACCAGGAATTCGAGGCCGGTGAGACCGATGGTCATCAGCAGCGGCAGGATGGCGCCGGCAATGCCGAGCGGGCCAAGCATGCCGAGCGAGAAGACGAAGCCGGCGAAGACCTTGAGCGTGATGTGACCGGCGAGCAGGTTCGCGAAAAGACGAACCGAAAGGCTGACCGGACGCGAGAGGAAGGAAATGATCTCGATAAACGTCACCAGCGGGATCAGGACCATCGGCACGCCCGAGGGCACGAAGATGCTGAAGAATTTGAAGCCGTGCTTGTAGATGCCGTAAACGACGACCGTGCCGATCACCAAAAGGGCGAGGCAGATGGTGACGATGATCTGGGAGCCGACGGTGAAGAAGCCGGGGATCATGCCGAAGAAATTGGAAACGAGCACGAAGAGGAAGAGCGAGAAAACCAGCGGAAAGAACTTCTCGCCACCGTGACCGGTCGCGTCCTTCAGCATTTTCGCCACAAATTCATAGGAGAGTTCGGCAATCGACTGCCAGCGGCCGGGAACGACGGCCTTCGGCGCAGAGGCCCAGAGAAGAAATGCCGTCGCGACGACCACCGTCAGGACCATGAACAGGCCCGAATTGGTGAAGTCGTACCTGCCCAGATCCACGATCGTGTTGAGGTGGAACTGGTGGATGGGATCTACCTTGTCTGGTGTCGCCACGTCTGATCTCTCTCGCTTCGCATTCTTTTACAGCCGGCGGCGGGCGCCTACTGCTTGTCTTTATCCCTGTGCATTCCGATCCGGTCCACCGGATGCGGCGAACTGACCTTGCCGGTCGTGCGCAACACATTCAGTACACCGGCAACAAAGCCGAGGAGGACAAAAACGATCAATCCCCATGGCTTCGTCGGAAGAAGAAGGTCCAGAAGGTAACCGAGGATCCCTCCCACCACGATGGCGGAAATGAATTCGGAGGAAATTTTCAAAGCCTCAGAGTAGCCTTTGCGGCTGACATCACTAGACTTTTCGGTCCCCTCGTCTTTCGGCCGCGCCTGCTCAAGCTTCTGATGAAGGCTATCGCGTCGCTCTTCCAGACTATCCTTGCGGTCCGTCTCCATACCTGACCTCCATTGGAGGCCGAGCCTTAGCCGAGGAAACCCGAGCCCACAAGCTGAATTTCAACTGCCGTGAGAGGTGGAGACCCCCGCCTTCAAGCCGCGTGCAACATAGTTACACTCCGTGATTTCGTCAAGGCGATGAGGAACGAAATTAAGGGGTAATTTATTCATAAAAATCAATGATTTAGTTGATTCAAAAGAAGATTCTTCGATTTGCAGTGCAGCAAGCAGCCCGGATGGCTGCTTGACCGAAGAATCTATCAGCTCCAGCCGCCGTAGCGGGTGCGGTAGAAAATATGCAGGCCGATGCGGCCAACCTTCTTCATCGTGCGTCCCCAGTTCGGGCGCACGTAGGTCGCGTGGTAATGCGTCGAATCGCCGACTTCCTTGAGATAGATCTTGCCGGCGGTCACGGCCATCGCGATGTCCTTGGCAGTCTTGAACTTCGACTTGTCGGTCACGCGGTCGGGAATACGGTCGCAGGCGAAAGAGAATTGGCAGCGGTTGCGCCAGTCTTCGTTCTGGTAGACGACGCCGCAGATCGTGTTCGGGAAGGTCGGATTGCGCACCCGGTTGAGCACGACCTGCGCCACGGCGGCCTGGCCCTTGAGCGGCTCGGTGATCGATTCGAAATAGATCGCCTCGGCGAGGCACTGCTGTTCCCTGGGCGCAAACACGCTAGCCGGCAGCACCGATGTCGCCCAGTTGTGATGGACGGCGTCGATCTTCGGCACGAAGCGCTTGGTCGTGTTCTCAGTCAGGATGGAATCGAAGGGCGAGACCTCGGCATAATCCGGCTCGGGATTGGAATAGGCGGTCGCCAGGCTGTCCGCCTCGTCATTGGTCACCAGGCTCGCAAGCATGGCCGGGACGCCATAATCATCGATCTTCGCGCGGTTCTTGTGGAAGGCCAGCGCGATATCCAATCCCTTGTCAAGGATGTCGGACTTGATGAAGGCTGTCCTCTGGTCTTCCATCGGCTCGGTCGAGAACAGGCTGGCCTGGCGGTCGAGGATGGTGCCGGCGGTGAAATCCTTCGGCGGGCGGATGCGCTCGACGGCGACGATGCGGCCCTTCTTGAGCCGGCGATTGACACGATCCTCGTCAGGCGTGACGGGAACGGCCTTTTCCCCAGGCGACAGTGCGACCAGCTTGCCGTCGGGCATCACGAAGCCGCGCGTTTTGGGCTGTGCTTCTTCCTCGTGATTGGCGAAGACCAGTTCTTCCTGGTGAATCGAGCCTGCGGGCGAATCGACCATGAAGCTGCGCCAGCTCTCACCCTTGGTGAGATTGGCCGCGATCATCGAGGCGATATCGGCTTGCGCCGCGGCATTCGGAAAACTCATGAGGCCGGCAAGTGCAAAGATCGACGGGGCGAGCCATTTCGAATAGATCATGCCCGAACGCCGCGACTTAGATTTACGCTTTGACACAGGAACGCTACCCCACTCTGCAACAAGAACCAGAGCTTGGGATAGTGGAGTATTAACCTTGATGATTGGTTAACCGTTAAATTAGACAGGCGTGATGTTGGCGCAAATTTATAGCGTCTTTTTCTATGCAATATTCCCGGCCCTTATTCCGTCCCGTATCCCGAGCCCGCAATGAGCCGATGAAAATGGCGAAAAAACGTCTCCCGGCATCCCAATATCTTGTTGGGTTAACGGGAGCCGAAATGTCGCAGTTCGCTAATATGTGGAAAAATATGCCTCAGACCGAGACATGTGCACCGAGTTCCACCACGCGATTGGCCGGCAGACGGAAGTAATCCGACGGGTCGGTCGCCGCACCCGCGAGCGCGATGAACAGCCTGTCCTGCCAGGATGGCATGCCGGAATTGGCGTCGGCGATCAGCTTGCGCCGGCCGAGGTAGAAGGAGGTCGACATGATGTCGAACTTCAGCCCGGTCTTGCGCAGATGCGCCAGCGCCTGCGAGACGTTCTGGGTTTCCTGGAAGCCGAAATTCAATTCGAGCAGCTGGAAATGTTCCGAGATGCGCTCGATCTTGCCGCGTTCCTCGAGCGGCACGCGCGGCCGGTTCTGAGTTTTGATCGTCAGGATCATGTTCTGGCTGTGCAGAACGTGATTGTGCTTGAGATTGTGCAATAGCGCGGCTGGCGTCGATTTCGGATCCGAGGTGAGGAAGATCGCGGTGCCGGGCACTTCGATCGGACCATGTTCGGATTTCTTCTCGAGCGAGCGGACGAAGGCATCGAGCGGAATGTGGGTGCGCCGCGATTTCTCGAACAGGATGCGTGTGCCGCGACGCCACGTCCACATGATGATCACGAAACAGCTGGCGATCAGCACCGGAACATAGCCGCCGTGATGCAGCTTGGTGAGGTTCGAGCCGAGGAACACCGATTCGATGCAAAGCAGGGGCGCGACCAGCATGAGCGCCTGCGGACGGCTCCACTTCCAGAAGATGCGCAGGAAGTTATAAAACAGGATGGTGGTGACCACCATATCGCCTGTCACCGCGATGCCGTAAGCCACGGCGAGCGATTCCGACGAGCGGAACATCAGCACCAGCGCCATGACGCCGAACAGCAGGATCGTGTTGACTGCCGGCAGGTAGATCTGGCCGGTGTTGGATTCCGACGTGTGATAGATTTCCATGCGCGGCAGGAAGCCGAGGTGGATCGCCTGGCGGGCAAGCGAAAAGGCGCCGGTGATCACCGACTGGCTGGCAATGACGGTGGCGACGGTCGCGAGAATGACGGCCGGGAAGCGGATCACCTCGGGAAACATGAGGTAGAACGGATCGGACAGTGCCGATGGGTCGTGCAGCACCAGGGCACCCTGCCCCAGATAGTTCAGAATCAACGCCGGAAAGATCAGCCCGAACCATGCAAGCGTGATCGGCGCACGCCCGAAATGGCCGAGATCGGCATAGAGCGCTTCGGCGCCGGTGACGGCTAGGAAGACCGAACCCAGCACGACGAAGCCGACGACGCCGCTGTTGAACAGGAACCAGACCCCGTAATAGGGATTGAAGGCGTTGAGAACACTCCAATCATCCTGGATGTGATAGATGCCGATGCCGGCCAGAACGAGAAACCAGAAAGCGGTGATCGGCCCGAAGAATGCCGACACGGCACCGGTGCCGCGTGACTGCACCGCAAACAGGCACACGAGGATGACGACGGAGATCGGCACGACGAATTCGTGCATGCCGGGCGCCACGAATTTCAGGCCTTCCACCGCCGACAGAACCGACAGCGCGGGCGTGATCATGGCGTCGCCGAGAAAGAGCGAAGCTCCGACGACACCGATCAGGAAGAGCAGGCCTGCGCGCTTTTCAGAAACAGCCTTACTCACCAGCGAGAGCAGCGACAGCGTGCCGCCTTCGCCGTCATTGTCGGCCCTGAGCAGGAAGATGACATATTTGAGCGTCACGATGATGGTGAGCGCCCAGAAAAAGAGCGAGATCAGGCCGATGATCTCGCTGCGATCAACGCCGTCGTGGGAAACGGGCCTCAGCGCTTCGCGGAAGGCATAGAGCGGGCTGGTGCCGATGTCGCCATAGACTACGCCGACCGAGCCGAGCGCCAGCGTGAGGAGTTTCCTCGTCGATATCGGACCCTTATGGGAGCCGAAATGTCCCGCCTGTTCAGCCATGATGCAATGCCTGACTCACAGCCAGCCCTTCCAGCGAAAGAAAAAATACGGAATGACCGCGGAGACGACCATCAAGACCAGGGACGAGGGATAACCCGACATCCATTCGAGCTCCGGCATATACTTGAAATTCATACCATAGATCGATGCGACCAAAGTCGGGGGAAGAAGCACGACTGATGCAATCGAGAAAATCTTGATGATGCCGTTCTGTTCCACATTGATCAGACCGAGCGACGCATCGAGCAGGAATGTGATGTTGCCGGAGATGAAATTCGCATGTTCCGACAGCGACTGGATGTCGTGCGTGATCGAATGCGTCAGCGCCTTTGTATCCTTCTCCGCCTTGATGGACTCGACCCCGGTGACGAAGGTCATGAGGCGAGACAGCGAGGCGAGGCTCCCGCGTGTCTTGGAAACGAGGCGATGGTGTTCGGCGATCGCGCCAAGCAGACGCTGCAGTGACTTCGGTGGGTGCTTGCGGCCTTCTTCGCCGTTTTCGCCGAAGATCTTCATCAGAAGCGCATCGCCGCGGACTTCGGCATGCTCGAGGATTTCCGCCGTGCGGTCGGTGATCGTTTCCAGGAGCTTGAGAAGCGCCATCGGGGCGGACTTCACACCGCCCGGCATGCGGCAGATGGCGGCCGCGAAGAGGTCGAAAGACCTGGGATTGTCATAGCGCACCGTAACCAGGCAGGCCGGTGTCAGCACGAAGGCGACATCGGTCAAGACCGGCCGGGGCGTGTCGGCGTAACAGACAAGCGAGCCTGTGAGGTAGACAGCGCGCTCGTCCGCATAGAGCCGGCTGGAGGGCTCGATGTCGCGCAGGTCCTCGCGCGTCGGCACTTCGATGCCTGTCAGGCGCTCGGCGTAGATGTCCTCTTCCTTGGTCGGGAAACTCAGGTCGAGCCAGATCACATCAGGCGGAAGCGCATCCCACGGCTTGTCCACCGTGAGGACCACGGACTCACCGTTCGAACGGTAGGCCGTCATCATGTATTGATTGCTCCGAAGGGATTGATCATGCGCCCCTGCTCAAACCATTCTATCCCGTTGCGGGAACTCGCGCGCAGTCCTTGGGCCGCTAGGGAAAGCGGCGTGGGCGGTGGTATTGCCCATCTCAAGTGAAGAATCAAGAAAAGAATAATGCACCGCAATAGGCCCCGTATGCTTGACATCGGGGAAACCGGAGCGGCAGCGGCCAGTGGAACCGGGGAGATCGGGAGACCTATTCGAACACGATCGCCGGGGCCGTGCGTGCGACAGCCCCTTCCCCGGAGAGCTGACTCCAGACCTTGTCCGCGATGTCACGATAGACCTTGGCATGCGGGCCATCGGGCGCCGAGACCGTGACCGGCGTGCCCGAATCGGAATTCTCGCGGATGGTCATGGCCAGCGGCACTTCGCCGAGGAAGGGAACGCCGAGCTTTTCGGCTTCGGCACGCGCGCCGCCATGGCCGAAGATGTCATGGCTGGTGCCGCAGGTCGGGCAGATGAAGTGGCTCATGTTCTCGACGACACCGAGGAGAGGCACCTCCACCTTCTGGAACATCGCGATGCCTTTGCGGGCGTCGATCAGCGCAAGATCCTGCGGAGTCGAGACGATGACTGCGCCGGAGAGCGGCACCTGCTGCGCCATGGTGAGCTGCGCATCGCCGGTGCCGGGCGGCATATCAACGACCAGCACGTCGAGATCGCCCCAGGCGACCTCGCGCAACATCTGCAAGAGGGCGGACTGGATCATCGGCCCGCGCCAGATCATGGCGGTGCCTTCGTCGACGAGATAGCCCATCGACATGGTGCGCAGACCGTAATTCTCCATCGGCTTGATCAGCTTGCCGTCGATCTGTTGCGGCCGGCCGGAAATGTTCATCAGGCGCGGGACGGAGGGGCCGTAGATATCCGCATCGAGAATGCCAATCCTGAGCCCGAGCGCCTGGAGGCCGAGCGCGATATTGACCGCGGTGGTGGATTTGCCCACGCCGCCCTTGCCCGATGCGACGGCGATGATGTGCTTGACGCCGGGAATGCCCGGCTTCGGTGCCGGTGCGGCGGGCGCTCGCGGCGCGTGGCTATGACCGGCATGGCTGTGTCCTGCTTGGGCAGGCGCCGGTGCAGGTCGAGATGCCGGCTGGGCTGAGCCAGCGCGCTTGTCGGCGGTGAGCGCGGCGAATGCCCCCTTCATGCCGGGCATTTCCTTGACGACGCGCTCGGCGGCCTGGCGCAACGGCTCGAGTTCCTTGGCGCGCTCGGCCGGCACGGTAATCGAGAAATAGGCTTTGCCGTCGGAGATGAAGACATCGGAGACCATTCCCAGGTCGACGATGTTGCCTTCCATGTCAGGTCCGCGCACGGCCTTCAGCCGTTCGAGCACATCGTTGCTGGTGACGTCAGCCATTCTCTCATATCCCGCAGTTATCCTGGGGGTTAGATAGGCGACAGCGGTGCACAAGCCAACAGGCAAGCGACAAGTTTTCAATGCTTGGGAAAAGAAAGCGCCGCCTTCCGTGATCATGGGAGGAGGAATGATCGGAAGGCGGCTGCTCTGATGCGGTCTTTGCGGCCGCGATTATGGTCCCCTCTGGACCTGAAATATAGAAAGCAGGAAGCGTGCCAACTCGAAAAACGTATACTTGAGCCGAGAATGCAGGAAAACGGGCCAGGTATTTGGCGGATCGAAGCGATCTGTTGTCTAAATTTTCAGCGATGCGCAACAATTAGGCAAATGCAGGAAGATAAAAACGGCCGCCAGCCTTTAGGTAAAGGTGTCCAAGTGCCGGATGTGGATTGGACGACACGAGACTAAACTCTGAAGTCTGGCGGCAAATGCCGATTTGCGGCGATCTGAAACCGCCTACTTGCCCTTAGTTTAACTGCCAGACCCGATATGCGCTGTAACGAAGGGAACTGCGCGAAAATGAGGGGCGGCTCCGCCAGCCGCCCCGGCTTCACAGAGTCCTCGACTTAGGGGCGAAGCATTATGAGTCTAGCCCACCGCGCGCTCACCACAAGAGTCCAAAAGATGAACGCTCTGAACTGTACGTTTCCTACCAAATGACGGAACGCGGGGCCGGGCAATGCGCTGATGCGCCGGTGCCGCGCTGCCGCCGCCCCTGCAAGCCGAACGGCATGGCAGCAAGTGCACTCATCGCTGAAGAAAGTAACCCGCCCGGCAGGGCTGCGGGCGGGTTCTACCAGCGGGCGTCTCCGATGTCGCGAGTTGCGCAAGGGAGTGGGGTACACCTGCCAGAATTTTACAGGACATAACGCAAAACTTCGTCCGAGAAGTCACGCTATACGTGCATGGGGGAAATCATATCCCCCGTTTGGGTTAGAAGGCAAAATAAATCGTGATTTTACCCTAAAATTTTAGGGGTTTCTTATTTTCGCAACTTTTCGTATCTCCGGCGGCCACGATGCTCTTTCTGTGACGGACATGTCGTCTCCTCCTCACCGGCCAGAATGACGTTTCAAACGCAGATCTGCCGCCTGGCGGGCGAACCGTGCATCCCCAACATTAGTTATCCGTTTAAGTACGGCGTATGATCTACTTTAATCAATGAATACGAATCCACAATCTCACGTATAATTTCTGCGGGCGCGCATATTACTGATATAGTATCACCGCGTCTTTCATAAGATATTTTACCACGCTGGCTATTTCTACTTCCAAGTGTTGCTTGTCACAGAATTGGCCAAGACGTAATCCGCCATTCTCACCCAGGGCCGGGAAGAACGACAGGGGAGACAGCGCACGGTCAATCAGCTGATAATGCCCGTCCGCAAGGCCTTGGCCACCGCCTGGGCGCGGTTGACCGTGTCGAGCTTGCGCGTGGCGCGATTGAGGTAGTGGTTGACAGTGTGTTCGGAGAGGCCGAGGATCTCGGAGATCTCGGCGCTCGTCTTGCCGGCGGCAGTCCAGTTGAGACAGTCGATCTCGCGGTCGGTCAGTTCGTCGGTCGGCTTGACGTCCTTGCGGCCGATCTCGTGCAGCTTGTCGAAAACATGCGTCGAAATCATCAGGAGTTCGAGCATTTCCTGCCCGTCGAGCAACGGCCGGTCGCCGAACAGGCTGACGACACCCCTCTCGCCGCTCGGCTCGCTGACCGGGAAGAAGGCCGATCGCGACATCTTGAACTGATTGAAAAGCTCGAAAACTGCAAGAGCCCTGCTGTCGCCGCTTTGCTTCTCCCGGTCGAGATCGAGCGTGAAGGGAAGCGTGGACTTCCTGAGCCTGGCGACCGCGGGAGAATTGAGGATCAGTCCGGCTTGATCGAATTTAGAAAGCAACTCGGCCGGCCAGCTCGATATGATGGATGCCGTCTGCAAGGCCTGGGTCGTGGCACCCGGGATGCGCATGACCATAAAGGCCCGCATACCGAACAAATCCGTCACTTTTTTGAGAAACCGGAACATATCGAACTGCGTGGACAAAGTTGAAATCTCTTTCAACAAGCCCTCATAGTCTACCTGACGTGAGTCCCGTTCGTTTTCCATTACCATCTTACTGATCACGCCGGGCAAATATACTCTGCGGCATGACTGATCTCATGCAGTGGACGTGTATCTCAACGCATGGAACATCCTATTGGTGGGCTCGCAAAGCGCCCGTCAACAGCAGTTTCTATACGGAGAACAATTCACCATGATAATTGTTCGAGTAATTCCTTTATGGGACGCCAAGGACATCCCAATCAAACAGCCAGCTTTCTATATTTGCACCCCCGACAGCCCTGTCGCTCAGGGTGTCATGGCAGACATTCGGTTGATTCGCCAGCGCTCGATTGACAATCCGCAAGTACAGGACACCGCGGCATCGCACCCTGGATCATTATTATCTCCACTTGTCACTTCACGCGAATAAAAAGCATGCAAAATCCGTTCGAAGACGGAAAAGTATGATTTTTGAAAAGAGGGGTTTCCTGCCTGGCGCTTCCGGCTTATATCAACGGCGGGTGGGAGGAGTTTCGGCCGGAATGCGTTTGCCCAGTGCAATATTCAAAGACCTCGAAAATGCAGGCGTGTTGATCACAGGCGGCGGCTCCGGAATCGGTGCCGCGCTGGTCGAAGGCTTTGCAGCACAGGGCGCGAAAGTGGCCTTCATCGACATCGACGAGACGGCAGGCGATGCCGTGGTCGACGCGCTGTCCGGTGCTACGCACAAGCCGCTGTTCCTGCATGCCGATCTCACTGATATCGCGGCGATACGCGCTGCCGTCACGGCTGCCGGCGAGGCACTCGGCGGCATCCGCGTGCTCATCAACAATGCCGCCTGGGACGACCGCCGGGATATCGACGACATCACCGAGGAATACTGGCAGAAGAGCCAGGACATCAACCTCCGGCCGGTCATGTTCGTCACGCAGGCTGTGCTGCCGTTCATGCGCGCGGTAGGCGGCGGCTCGATCATCAATTTCTCCTCCATCGCCTATTTGATGAACCTGCCGGATTTCCCGGCTTACGTGACGGCGAAGGCCGGCATTATCGGGCTCACCAAGGGGCTCGCGGGTCGGCTCGGACGCGAGAACATTCGGGTCAACGCCTTGCTGCCCGGCATGGTGCTCACCGAGCGCCAGAAGAAGCTCTGGGTCAGCGACGCCGATGCGACGGCGCATCTTACGCGGCAGGCGCTGAAATTCTCGCTGGTCGCCGAGGACATGGTGGGGCCGTGCCTCTTCCTGGCTTCGGACTGTTCGCGCGCGATGACCGCCCAATCCATGATTGTCGACGGAGGCGTTGCCTGATGCCCAATCCCCGCTATGCCGCCGTCGATTGGGGCACGACCAGTTTCCGCCTTTGGCTGATCGGTGACGATGGCGCGATCCTCGGCGAAAGCCGGTCGCGCGAGGGCATGACGACGGCGCGCGAGACCGGCTTCGCCGCCGTGCTGGACAAGCATCTTGCAGAAGTCGGCGCGGCGGTTGATACGCCCGTCATCATGTGCGGCATGGTGGGCGCCAAGCAGGGCTGGGTCGAGGCGGGCTATATTGACGTGCCGGCCAGACTTTCCGACATTTCAAGCAAGGCTGTCAGCGTTCCCGGCGTGAGCCGCGACATCCGCATCCTGCCCGGCCTCGCCCAGCGAGATATCAACGCCGCCGACGTGATGCGGGGCGAGGAAACGCAGTTGCTCGGCTGTGCCGAGAGCATGAAGTACAGCGATTGCCTGATCGCCATGCCCGGCACGCACTCGAAATGGGTGCGTGTGGTGCGCCACGAAGTGCTGGGCTTCTCGACCTTCATGACCGGCGAACTGTTCGACGTCATCACGAAGCAATCTATTCTGCAGCATGCGGTCAAGGATGCCGCGGGCTTCGATGGCGGCCATCCGGCGTTCCTGTCGGCGCTACATAGCGCCCATAAGGAGCCGGAACTGGCGACCAACCGGCTGTTTGCGATACGCGCACGCGGGCTGCTGTTCTCGCTGTCGCCGACCGATGCCGAGGCCACGCTGTCCGGCATGATGATCGGGCTGGAGCTTGCCGGCGCGCTGAAATCCGCGCCGAGGAACGCGCCGGTTATCCTGGTCGCATCGGGCAAGCTGCGCGGCCTCTACGAGGCGGCATTCCACAGGCTCGGGCTCAAATCCACGACAATCGATGCAGACGAGGCGGTGCGCCGCGGGCTCTCCCAGGCCGCGCGCGAAATCTGGCCAAGTGACGAAGGATCCGGCAACTGATGTCCCGCATACCATTTCCACCGATGAAGTATCCGCTTGTCGCGATCCTGCGCGGCCTGAAGCCCGATGAGACGAAGGCGACGGTCGAGGCGCTGCTCGAGGCCGGCCTGCGCGCGATCGAGATTCCGCTCAATTCGCCCGAACCGTTCAAGTCGATCGAGATCGCTGCGAAAATGGCGCCCGCGGATGCGTTGATCGGCGCCGGTACGGTGCTGACGATCGAGGATGTCGATCGGCTGGAACAGGCGGGTGGACGGCTGTTCGTCAGCCCGAATGTCGATGTGCAGGTGCTGTCTCATGCAGTCTCGAAAGGCATGGTCACGCTTCCTGGTGTCTTCACGCCGACAGAGGCACTGGCCGCCGCCCGCGCGGGTGCCACGGGCCTCAAGTTCTTCCCGGCAAGCGCGCTCGGCGTTTCCGGCATCAACGCCATCCGCGCCGTGCTGCCGGCGGACCTTATGATCGCGGCGGTGGGCGGCGTGTCGGACGAGAATTTCGCAGATTATGCCAAGGGCGGCATCAAGGCCTTCGGCCTCGGCTCCAGCATCTACAAACCAGGCATGTCGGCGGACGAGGTCAGCAAGCGCGCCAAGGCCACCATCGCCGCCTATGACCAGGCATTCGGAGCGTGACATGACGGAAGTTCAACCTTATCCCGGTCGTGCGCTCGACAGCTTCAACACCTATCACGGCGAGGGTCCGACCTACGATCCCACGACAGATACGGCGTGGTGGTTCTCGATCGGAAATCGCGAACTGCATGAGTTGAACCTGACGACGGGCAAAAAGACCGTGCACGCCCTGCCCTTCATGGCGAGCGTGCTGGCCCGCATAGACGACCGGCGACAGATGATCGCCTCCGAGCATGGCCTGCATATCCGCGACATCGCGACCGGGGCGCTGGAACTGGTCACGCCGATCGAAAACGGCATCGAGCACATGCGCTCCAATGACGGGCGCTGCCACCCATCCGGCGCGCTCTGGTACGGCACCATGACCAAGACCGGCGGTGCGCACCGCAAGGGCGCGGGCACGATCTACCATGTGGCATCGGGCAAGGTGACGCCCATCGTCACCGATATCTCGATCCCCAACGGCATCTGTTTCTCGCCCGACGGCGCGATCGGCTACTACGTCGATACGATGGAAAACCTCTACATGAAGGTTGCCGTCGATCCCGCGACCGGCCTACCGTCCGGCAAACCCGAGGTCTTCTACGATGGACGCTGGGAGGATGGCGGCATCGACGGTTCGGTCTGCGCGGCGGACGGCACGATCTGGAACGCACGCTGGGGCGTCGGCGAGGTGCACCATTATTCGGTCGATGGCCGCATCACCGAGCGCTACAAGCTGCCGCCGAAACAGGCCACCTGCCCGGCCTTCATCGGCAAAAACGCCGACCGGCTGATGGTAACGACTGCCCGTGAAGACCTCGACGAAGAGGACCTGAAGGCCGACCCGCAGGCCGGCTACACCTATGAACTGGGGGTGCCGGTCAAGGGCATTTTCGACGCCGCCTACAAGATTTGACGGCAGAGCTAGGCGTGCCGAATACCGGCTGCCATTGGCAATTTATGCCATGACTGCTACATTCAGGATTATTCATCCTGGGTAGGACGCACCATGCCGACACGCAACGTCGTATTGACCAACCATCACGAAGACATCATCGACCATCTGGTCAAGTCCGGTCGGTATCAGAATGCGAGCGAGGTATTGCGCGAGGGGCTTCGCCTGATCGAACAGCGTGAAAACCTAGAAGCGATAAAGCTGGAAGCACTGCGTGACGCCGGGGCAGCCGGCTTTGCCGATCTCGATGAGGACAGATTTATCGAGGTTCCGGACAGTAGGCTTGACGAATTCATCACCAATATTGGGCTTGAAGCAGAAGAACGCATACGCAAGGCAAGCGCCTGACGTCGATGCGCAATTTCCGACTTTCCGACACGGCGCGCGCGGACATGGTTGATATTCTCACGCGGACCCACGAACGTTTCGGCGCCATGGCGCGCAAGCGCTACGAGCGCCTGATCATAACGGCTCTACGCGACGTGGCAGCGGATCCTCGACGGATCGGGACCATAGATCGCCCTGAACTTGGAAAGAATGTTCGCAGCTATCACCTCCGGCATAGCCGTGAACGCGCTGGGCTTGAAAGCGGCATGGTCCGGCAGCCACGCCATCTCCTCCTCTATCGGATCACCGGTCCTGACATCATCGGGATCGGTCGAGTGCTCCATGACGCAATGGAGTTGGAGAGGCATCTTCCCGGACGCTATGGCGACGAATAGAGTCTGGCGTTGGACAGCTCATATTGCCGGCGCTCGCGCGAGCCAATCCGTGGCCTGCTCATAGGCCGCTGCCATTTCCAGTACCCTGCGGTCGGCGCGCGGTGGGCCGATGATCTGGATGCCGGTTGGAAGCCCGTTCTGGCTGAAACCCGCCGGAATCGCCGCGACCGGCAGGCCGGCCATGCTTGGGCCGATCACCACTTCCATCCAGCGATGATAGGTGTCCATGGTCCGGCCCGCTATTTCCGCCGGCCAATGCAGAGCGGCGTCGAACGGGAAGACTTGCGCCGAGGGCAGGATGAGGAAATCGTAGCGCTCGAAGAGTGTCAGGATGTGGCGATACCAGTCGCTGCGGATCATCGAGGCAGCGTGGACTTCCCGAGCCGTCAGATCCTGTCCGTTCTCGATCTCCCAGATCAGTTCCGGCTTCATCAAGGCGCGTTTTGCGGGATCGGCATAGTCGGACGCGTTTCCGTTCGAGACGAGGAAGTGGCGCATCGTCCTCCAGCCGTGCCACAGGCGGTCCATGTCGAAGCCAGGATCGACGGCCTCAACCGTGGCACCGAGCGTTCTGAATGGCTCAAGTGCTGCTTCGCACAGGGCGAGCACGCCCGGCTCGAAGGACAGATAGCCGTCATAATCAGCGAGCCAGCCGATGCGCAGGCCATTGCTATCCAGCGGCTTGATACGCGAGAAATCCACCTTGGGAAGTGACATCGGGTCGCGGAAATCATAGCCGGCCTGGATATCGAGCAGCGCCGCGACATCGGCGACAGTGCGGCCCATCGGGCCGTTGGTGGATAGCTGCCCGAGATAGAGTTCGGTCTCCAGCGAGGCGATCCGCCCATAGGTCGGCCGGAAGCCGATGACATTGTTGAAGGCGGCGGGATTGCGGAGCGATCCCATCATGTCGCTGCCGTCGGCAAGGGGCAGCATGCGGGCCGCGAGCGCCGCCGCCGCGCCGCCGCTCGATCCGCCCGCGCTCTTCGTAAGGTCGTACGGATTGCGGGTGACGCCGAAGATAGGGTTGTAGGTGTGCGAACCCAGCCCCTTTTCGGGAACATTGGTCTTGCCGATGATGATCGCTCCACCAGCGCGGATGCGCGCGACGTGGATGTCGTCGAAATCAGGCACGAAATCGCTTGTGACGGCTGAACCGTAGGTGCAGCGGATGCCCTTGGCTTCCGAGAGATCCTTGATGGCGAAAGGCATGCCGTGCAGGAAGCCGCGCGAGCGGCCGTCATCCAGTTCGCGATCGGCCGCCGCCGCTTCGCGCATCAGTTCATCGGCATCGCGCAGGCTGACGACGGCATTGATGCGGGGATTCACCTCGGCGATGCGGGTGAGAAACGCCTCCATGACCTGGCTGCACGACAGCCGCCTGCTGTGGATGGACGCCGACAGTTCGGTGGCTGACAGGGTTGTTATTGTATCCAATGGGAACTCCTGAATGCCTTGTCAGAGCCGGCTCAGGAGGTCGGTCTTCTTGGACTGGAACTCCTCGTCCGTGAGGATTCCCTTCGCATGCAGACCCGCGAGCTTCTCGATCTTGCCGATGATATCGTCGTCCGCGCTTGCGGTTCGAGGCGGTTCGTCATGGGGCGCTTCGCCGGCGAAGGCTTCCGCCAGCACCGTGCCGAAGTCCCGCGGCTCGGGATGCTCGACGACGGGATCGACCTCTTCCAGCGAGGCGAGATCGATAAGCCCATGCTGCGATGTGAAACTCAGCGATTGATCGCCGGATTGCTGCTGGGAGAAGCCGCCGATCCGGTGGTCGTGCGTGTCGTAGATCTTGACCTTGCCACCGAGGTCGATCGCCAGCCTGCGCGTTTCTGGGAAAAAGGCATAGCGCAGATTGTTCTGCGATCCGGTCGAGGCGGCATGGCCCAGCCCTTCGGGCCACCAGTTGCCGAACGACCTCGGCACGAACAGGCTCGCTGCACTCCCCTGCACCTGCGACTGGAATTGCGGCGGCGGCAGTGGACGGAAGAGATCGGTGCCACGCGCCAAGGCGGCGAGTTCCGTGCACAGGGCGTCCACCTTGGCCTTCAGCCCATTGTTGAACATATCGCCGACCATGATCATGCCGCCCTGCGACCACTGGCCCATGCCGCCGAGTTCGGGATGATTGAACTGTGCCTGGCTCATATGGCCGGCAACCACCGCCAGCAGCAGATGCTGGGCGGCATCGGTGCTGACGCCGTGGCGGGTGGCAATCTCGCTCAGGGCGCGCTCGCCTTCGTCGGTCAATTGTCTCATCTTCGGCTCCTCTTCCTTCAGGCGTAGCACGCAATGATGTTATAGAACACCGGTGAACCATGCGAGTTGCAGCACGCCGATATCGCCACCGCGCGGACCATCCAGCGCCAGGCCGACCGGCAGGCCCGAGGCTGTCGCGCCGATGGGCACGGAGACGCCCGGCAGGCCGGCATTCGAGCCCGGACCCGTATTGTGGATCATCGCGGGGAAAACGGGCACGAGACCGGCATGCGGCAGGTCGGCGAAGGCGTCGCTCAGCGGGAAAGCCGGCATGAGGCAGGTGGGAAAGGCGATGGCATCGAGGCGATTATCGCTGAAGAGACTGGTATAGGCCGCGATCAATTGCTGCCGGACAACGAGGGCAGCACGATAGGATTCGGATGTAAATGGCCCGCCGGAATCGAGCAGGGGAAGCATCAGTTCTCTCACATCATCGCTGGCGATCCGTTCGACCACATCGCGGAATGTGATTTGCGGGGCGAATTCCGCGAGATACTTCATGAGGTCGATGCGGCCCTCGTAGCTCGCGACGGTGAAGCTGGAGTCGTTGTGCAGGCGCGCGATATCGGTGACATCCACCGGCACCAATTCCATGCCCGCACTACGGAATTTTTCGAGCGCCTCACGGCAAATTGCCGCGACCTCCGCTTGGGCGAACTCCCAGAAATGGCTGGTTGGGATGCCGATACGTTTTCCTTCCGGCGAGAAGTCGAGGGGCGTCATTTCGCCGGTCACGGCTTCATGCAGCAGCACGAGATCGTCGGCGGAACGGGCGAGCGGTCCTGCAGTGTCGCGGCTTGAGGAGATCGGGATGATGCCGTGCTGGGACCACTTGGCCGTTGTCGGGCGAAAACCCCAGACGCCGCACAGGGAGGCCGGTATGCGGATCGAGCCACCCGTGTCCGTGCCGATGGCGACGGGAACCAGGCCTGCCGCCACGGCCGCCCCTGCCCCGCCGCTTGAGCCGCCCGATGTGCGGGTCCGGTCATGCGGGTTCAGCGGCGTGCCCGAGAATGGATTGATGCTGGTCGTGCCCCAGGCCAGTTCGTGCATCGTGTTCTTGCCGATGATGATCGCGCCGGCGCGCTTGAGGCGGATCACGATATCCGCGTCCAAGGTAGGGATGTGATCCGCGAGTGCCGGTGTGCCTCCGGTGTTGGGCAGGCCGGCGACCGCGATGTTGTCCTTCACGGCGATCGGCAATCCGTGAAGTGAGCCCAGGGATTGGCCCGCTCGTCTTGCTGCGTCGGCTTTTCGTGCGTCGACGAGAGCGCGTTGGCGATCGATAAGAGAGAATGCGCGGAGTTCGGGATCCGCCTCGATACGCTCGATCAGATCGGAAACCGTCGCTTCCGCCGACGACCCGCCGCTGGCGAGTCTGGCGAGCAATTCAGTGGCGGTGAGCGTGGAATCCGGCATTTCACAGGCTTTCAATCGGTATCTGCCGGCCATGCTATGCGCCGGGAAGCGGAATGGAAACAGGATGTTGAAAAATCCGCTGAAAGCGCTTGCCAAATCAAAACCATTTGGTTATATAACTTTTGAGTTATTTATTTGGTGCCTGATATGTCAAAACTCGATTCCGCATTTTCCGCCCTTGGAGACCCTACCCGTCGGGCCATTCTTGCCCGGCTGGCGCTGGGCGAGACCACCGTCATGGAGCTGGCCGAGCCCTTCTCGATGAGCCAGCCCGCCATTTCCAAGCACCTGCGCGTGCTCGAAGGTGCCGGCCTGATCACGCGCCGCGCCGAGGGTGCCAAGCGGCCTTGCAAGCTGATGCCGGAAGCGCTTTCCGAGATCGACCAGTGGCTCGCCATGCTGCGCGAGGCATTGACCGCCAATTACGACCGGCTGGACGCATTGCTGGCCGAAATGCAAACGAGCACGAAAGAGAAGAAATCATGAGCAAGCTGGAACTGAGGACCGAAGGCGACACGCATGTGATCGTCACCCGCCATTTCAAGGCGCCGCCGGAGGCCGTCTATCGCGCCCATACCGAGACATCGCTGGTGCAGAAATGGCTGCTCGGCCCGCCGGGCTGGACCATGCCGGTGTGCATCAACGAGGCAAAGCCCGGCGGCAAGATCCGCTATGAATGGGCCGATGGCAACGGCAACGGGTTCTACCTCACCGGCGAGTTCGTGGAACTCGTGCCCTTCAGCAAGATCGTGCATGTCGAGCGCATGTTCCTGCCCGATCCGACGCCGGACAATCATGTCGAGACGCGGTTCGAGCCGGATGGCACCGGCACCAAAATGACGATGCGGATGACGCTGCCGGACAGCGAGACACGTGCGGCGATGCTGGCGAGCGGCATGGAGCATGGCATGGA
Organism: Rhizobium sp. LjRoot254; assembly: GCF_964254105.1. Classification (NCBI taxonomy): domain Bacteria; kingdom Pseudomonadati; phylum Pseudomonadota; class Alphaproteobacteria; order Hyphomicrobiales; family Rhizobiaceae; genus Rhizobium; species Rhizobium sp. LjRoot254. Next base: position 3,376,140 of record NZ_CAXUSM020000001.1, read on the forward strand.
AGACAGCTATGCGCGGCTGGAAACAATGATCTGACTTTCCACGACGTGCCAGCCCCGGAATGGCATGTCCGGGGCTATAATGCCATGTGCGGGCGGCGTGTTTCACCCGGCCCGTCCAGCGACTTCGCAAATGGAACAGACCTGCCGGAGAGGATCACTAGGTTGTCATCTCCAGGGGAGAATGTGCGGCAGCACGGGCTTGCTTTTCTTTCCGGCACCGTCTTCAACCTGCCAGTCCGGACATGCCGGGCCAACTTTTGCGAGGAACCATGGAATATGCTGTAAAGCTCGCTGATCCGGCGTCATCCGAACCAGAAACCGCTGATCTCGAAGGCTGGACCGTTGTCGAGGGCTCACCGTCGATGAAGACCTGGGTGCTGCATACGTCCGAAGACGGCAGCATGATCTCGGGCTATTGGGAAGCCACGCCCGGCACCTATCACGCGGTCTACAACGAATACGAATTCGTCCACATGATGGAAGGCCGCGTGACGATCACGGCCGAAGGCGGCAAGCCTGTCGTGCTCGGCCCCGGCGATGCCTTCGTGATCGAGCCCGGCTTCAAGGGCACGTGGAAGATCGACGAGCCGATCCGCAAGCATTTCGCGATCAAATTGAAATGATGGTTCAGGCGGCGTCCGACCAGGGTGCCGCCGCCTTCAAGTATCAGTTCTTCAGCGCTTCCAGCCCGGCATAGAGATCCAACGCTTCCGGATTGGCCAGCGCTTCCTTGTTCTTCACCGGACGGCCATGGACGACCTCGCGGACGGCGAGTTCGACGATCTTGCCTGATTTGGTGCGGGGAATGTCGGCGACCTGGATAACCTTGGCCGGCACGTGGCGCGGCGAGGCACCAATGCGAATCTTCGTCTTGATCTTCTTTTCGAGTTCAGTGTCGAGCGAGAGCCCCGGTGCGAGACGCACGAAGAGCACGACGCGCACGTCGTCATCCCAATCCTGTCCGATGCAGATGGCTTCGGCCACCTCGTCGAGCTGTTCGACCTGGTTGTAGATCTCGGCGGTGCCGATGCGCACGCCGCCGGGATTGAGTGTCGCGTCCGAGCGGCCGTGGATGATCAGGCCACCGTGTTCGGTCCATTCCGCGAAATCGCCGTGGCACCAGATATTGTCGAAGCGCTCGAAATAGGCCGCCTTGTACTTGGCGCCGTCGGGGTCGTTCCAGAAGCCGACAGGCATCGACGGGAAGGCCTTGGTGCAGACCAGTTCGCCCTTCTCGCCGCGTATGGGCTTGCCGTCGTCATCCCAGACATCGACCGCGAGACCGAGGCCCGGCCCCTGGATCTCGCCCTTCCAGACCGGCAGGACCGGATTGCCGAGCACGAAACAGGAAACGATATCGGTGCCGCCGGAGATCGAGGCGAGTTGCACGTCCGGTTTGATACCTTCGTAGACGAAGGAAAAGCCCTCGGGCGATAGCGGCGAGCCGGTCGAGGTGATCAGGCGAAGGTCTGACAGGTCATGGGTCTTGAGCGGCTCGATGCCGCCCTTGCGCACTGCGTCGATATATTTCGCCGAGGTGCCGAAGATCGCGAACCGCTCCTCGGCCGCATAGTCCCACAGCACATTGCCCGAGGGGGCGAAGGGCGAGCCGTCGAACAGGCAGAGGGTGGCTCCGCTCGCCAGGCCCGAGGCCAGCCAGTTCCACATCATCCAGCCGCAGGTGGTGAAGTAGAAGAGTTTGTCCCCTCCCTCCACGCCTGAATGGAAGCGGTGCTCCTTGAGATGCTGCAGCAGCGTGCCGCCGACGGAATGGACAATGCATTTCGGCACGCCCGTCGTGCCCGAGGAGAACAGGATGTAAAGCGGATGGGCGAAGGGCAGTTGCTCGTATTCCACCGGCTTGGCGACGTAGGCAATGGTTGCAGCGTCCATGGTCCGGCCGCCGGGCAGCGAATCGGCCAGAGCCAGGTCGTCGCCGGCATAGCCCACCACCATCACCGGGCAGCCGAGTTTCGGCGCAACATTGCGCACCTTGTCGGCCACGTCCTGCAGCTTGCCGTTGTACCAATAGGCGTCGCAGGAGATGAACAGTTTCGGCTCGATCTGGCCGAACCGGTCGAGCACGCCCTGCTCGCCGAAATCGGGCGAGCATGACGACCAGATCGCGCCGATCGAGGCGGCCGCCAGCATGCACGCGATGGTTTCGGGCATGTTCGGCATCATCGCGGCGATGCGATCACCCTTGCCGAGACCCATGGCGCGGAAAGCTTGCTGCAGCTTGGAAACCGTGGAATGGAGCTGGTCCCAGGACCAGCGGTAGCTCACCTTGTCCTCGCCGCGGAAGATCAGCGCGTCGCTGTCGCCGTGCTTGATCAGCAGGTTCTCGGCAAAATTCAGCTGCGCATCCGGGAAGAAGCGGGCGTCGAGCATGACATCGCCATGGATGAGATCGCGGCCACCCTTCTCGCCGCGCACCTGGCAGAAATCCCAGACGGCCGACCAGAAGGCGCCGCGCGCATCGATCGACCACGCATGGAAGGCGTCATGATCGGGCAGGTCGACCGCGTTCCTGATCGCGCAGAATTCGCGAAACTTGGTCATAGGGCTCGATGCGACCTCGACGTCCGTCGGCGCCCAAAGCGGTGCATTCTCTCCCATACGACCCTCCACGGTGATGCTGGCGGCATAGCAACTCGTTCGCTGCATTGCAACAGAACGCGGATCGCGGGAAATCGCAAGCCCGAACGCGGCATGGGATGGCAGAGAAGCGGCGGCCAATACGATCGCACTTGTTATGCTGCCTAGTGTCGCGTATATAACGGGAGTGGAGGCCAAGCTTTTGCCTGACCTCCCTTACTCAAGTCGCGAAAGCAATCCGGATCGACACTTGCCAGAGCGTCCGGTACTTTTTGAACTCGAGCGTGATCGTTATGAGTTTAAATCTCATAATGCATCACCTCCGTTGGGGCAGCGAGGCTGTCGCTACAGCCGGGGGAGCCTGCCTTCCCCGGTCGCTCTTTCTGGCAAGAACTGCTGCTTTTGCTATCCCTTCATTATCTATAGTTGTATGGACCGAGATTGTCCAGACAAATACCACCCCATTTTCGAGTATACAGCCGGATTTTCGGCTTGAAAACGGACAACTTGACGCAATCTCACGCACATTCTAGTTAGTTTTCTTAAGAACGACACAACCGATACATTATCTTTAGTTGTATTTCGTGAGCTGATTGGAAATTATGCCTGCGGCAAACTGCTGGAGCAATCATCAGCCAATTATTTACCAATATTCGATAAATTTCTCTGGAATGATCCGGAGTCTGCCTTGAACCAATTCGTCACAGGCCTGCTGAAGCTTCTGCTCGCATCGCTGATCGCGGGCGCGCTGATGAATCTGTTCGGTCTGTCGGCGGAGAAAATCCTGATGTCGATCGGGCTGACGCCGCTCGAAGCATGGGAATATCTCGCCCGCTTCATTGCCTGGGCGATCCCCAATGTGCTGCTCGGCGCGGTGATCATCCTGCCGGTCTGGTTCTTCGCCTATCTCTTCCTGCCGCCGCGTTCGAGCGACGAATAGGAGCTCACCTCAGGGAATCGCCATCGCCGCCCGCTCGTCGCGCTGGCGCTGCACTTCGGCACGCTTGGTCATCAGTGAAGCGATGATCACGCCAGACGTCACGAAGGCGATGAGGATGGTGCTGATTGCGTTGATCTCCGGCGTCACGCCGAGCCGCACCTGACTGTAGATCTTGATCGGCAGCGTCGTGGCACCCGGTCCCGTGGTGAAGTTCGCGATCACGAGATCATCGAGCGACAGAGTGAAAGCCAGCATCCAGCCGGCGATGACGGCGGGAAAGATCAGCGGCAAAGTGATCTTGAAGAAAGTCTTGACCGGCGGGCAGCCGAGATCGAGCGCAGCTTCCTCGAGGCTCATGTCGAACGTCACGAGCCGGGATTGCACGACAATCGCAACATAACACATGCTGAATGTCGTCAGCGCGATCGTCACCGTCCAGAAACCGCGGTCCATGCCGACGGCAACGAAGAGCAACAGCATCGAGAGACCCGTGATCACCTCCGGCATGACGATCGGTGCGTAGATCATGCCGGAGAACAACATGCGGCCAGGAAAGCGCATGAAGCGCGTCAAGGCCAGTGCGGCAAGCGTGCCAAGGACAGTAGCGATGGTGGCACTGAGGAGTGCGACGCGGATGGTGATCCAGGCCGCGTCCATCAGGCCCTGGTTATTCCACATCGCGACATACCAGTGCGTCGAAAAACCACCCCAGACCGTGACGAGCTTCGAGGCATTGAACGAGAAGATGACCAGCAGCAAGATCGGGATGTAGAGGAACAGGAAGCCCAGGGTCAGGACGATCGGGTCGAAGCGCGAAGATTTCATGGCTCTCTCCTCACGCTTTCTGCTGCTGGTTCTGGAAGATCATGATCGGTACGACCAGAATCAGGAGCAGGAGCACCGCCACGGCGGAGGCCAGCGGCCAGTCTCGGTTCGCGGAGAACTCCGTCCAGAGGGTCTTGCCGATCATCAAGGTATCGGCACCGCCGAGCAGGTCGGGGATGACGAACTCGCCTGTTATCGGGATGAAGCAGATCATGGAGCCGGCGATCACACCGGGGAGCGACAACGGGAAAGTGACCTTCCAAAAGGTCTTCCACGGCGGGCAGCCAAGATCGCTCGCGGCTTCGAGCAGCGAGCCATCCATCTTTTCCAGCGACGCATAAAGCGGCAGGATCATGAAAGGGAGATAGGAATAGACAATGCCGATGAAGACCGCATAGTCGGTGCGAAAGATGTTGACCTGTTCATCCGGTCCCAGGATGCCGATCGACTGGAACATCACGGTCAGCAGGCCTTCTGGCTTCAGAATGCCGATCCATGCATAGACGCGGATCAGGAACGATGTCCAGAACGGCAGGATCACCAGCATCAGCAGCGTCGGACGGACGGTAGCAGGTGCGCGCGCCATGGCCAGCGCCATGGGATAGCCGATCAGCAGCAGCAACAGCGTCGAGATCACCGCGATGCGCAGGGAATTCAGATAGGCGCTGACATAGAGCGCATCGGTGCCGAGAAAGAGATAGTTCTCGAAATCAAGTTGCGAGAAGAACTGGCCGATATTCGCGAAGCCCGTGAACTGGGGCGTGTAGGGCGGCATCGAAATCGCAAGATCCGAGAACGAAATCTTCAGCACGATGAAGAATGGGGCCAGGAAAAAGAGCGCCAGCCAAAAATAGGGCACCATGACGATCAGCCATCTGGCGGGGTTCTTGCGCGTATCGGGATTGGTTGCCATGGACTTGCCCCCTCAGCGCGTCAGCACGATGCCGGCATCGGCCGGCCAGGTCAGCCAGACCTTGTCGCCGAAGGTGATCGGCCGGTCGACCAGTCGCGAGACGTTGGCCTGGGCGGCGCGCATGACGCGGCCATCTTCCATCTTGACGAGGAAGACCGAGAAGTCGCCGAGATAACCGATGTCGAAGACTTCGCCGTTGACGCTGTTGAAGCCGGGATCGGCCGGGGCATCGAGCGAGATCCGCACCTTTTCCGGGCGGATGGCGAAGGCGACATCATTGCCCGCGACCGCAGGGCATTCGGGTTGATCTACCCGCACCGACAGCCCACCGGAATCGATCGTCACCAGCGAGCCTTCCTTGCCGGTCACCCTCGCCTCGAAGATGTTGATATCGCCGATGAAGTCGGCCACATAGCGCGAGTTCGGCGCCTCATAGATCTCGGCGGGCGTGGCGATCTGCATGATGATGCCCTTGTCCATGACCGCGATGCGATCCGAAACCGTCATCGCCTCCTCCTGGTCGTGGGTGACGATCAGGAAAGTCAGGCCGAGCGTGTGCTGGATGTCCATCAGTTCGAACTGGGTCTCCTCACGCAGTTTGCGGTCGAGCGCGCCCAGCGGCTCGTCGAGCAGCAGCACCTTCGGCCGCTTGGCGAGCGAGCGGGCCAGCGCGACGCGCTGACGCTGGCCACCCGAGAGCTGGCTTGGCTTGCGTTTGGCGAACTGCTCGAGCTTGACGAGTTTCAGCATTTCCTGAACCCGGCCATCAATCTCGCTCTTGGGCAATTTGTCCTGTTCGAGGCCGAAGGCGACGTTCTTCTCGACTGTCATATGCGGGAAAAGCGCATAGGACTGGAACATCATGTTGGTCGGCCGCTTGTAGGGCGGCACGCCGGAGATATCCTTGCCCTGCAGCAGGATACGGCCTTCTGTCGGCTCTTCGAAGCCCGCCAGCATCCGCATCAGCGTTGTCTTGCCGCAGCCGGAGGGGCCGAGTAGCGAGAAGAATTCCTTCTCGTAGATGTCGAGTGTCAGGTCGTTGACCGCGACGAAATCGCCGAAGCGCTTGGTGATCTTCTCAAACCGGATGAAGGGCACCGAGTTTGGGTCGGTCCACGGCATGAATTTACGTTTGACCGGTCCGAGTGACTTCGCCATTTCGCCTGCGCCCCATTTTTCGCAAATCTTGATTGATCGTCACGTTGTTGGTTGCCGGCGGGTGCCGGAAAAAGAGAGGGCGGCTTGAGCCGCCCTTGAAGTCCTTCCGCTATCAACTGCCGGTCTTGATCGTGGTCCAGAGCCGGTTGAGCACGCGCGATTCTTTTGGCCCATAGGGCGAGATCGTGAACAGTTTCTTGGTGGTTTCCTCCGACGGGTAGACCGCGGGATTCTCCAATACCGACTTGTCGATGAACTTCTGCGAGGCGAGGTTGCCATTGGCGTATTGAACATAGTTCGATGCCTTGGCGATGACTTCAGGCTTCATCAGGTAATTGATGAAGGCATGCGCCGCCTCGACATTCTTGGCGTCGGCCGGAATGGCAAGGTTGTCGAACCACATATAGGTCCCCTCCTTGGGGATGATGTAGTTGATCTCGACACCGTTCTTGGCTTCCTCGGCACGGCTCTTGGCCTGCAGCACGTCGCCCGACCAGCCGAGCGTGATGCAGGCATCGCCATTGGCGAGTTCATCGATATAGGCCGACGAATTGAACGTGCGCACGAACGGACGGATCTTCTGATAGACCTCGCCGCCGGCTTCGATATCGGCCGTCTCCTTGCTGTCGGGATTCTTGCCGATGTAGTTCATCGCGATGGCGAAAGTCTCATCCGGCGCATCGAGGATATTGATGCCGCAGGCCTTGAGCTTCTCGGCATTTTCCGGCTTGAACAGCACATCCCAGCTGTCGATCGGCACATCGCCGAGCGCTGCCTTCACCTTGGCGACATTGTAGCCGATGCCCGACGTGCCCCACATGTAGTTGACGGCATATTCGTTGCCCGGATCGTACTTGGCCAGGCGCTCGGAAACCTGCGGCCACATGTTGGCGAGGTTCGGCAGCTTGGACTTGTCGAGCTTCTGGAACACACCAGCCTGGATCTGGCGCGCCAGGAACGGCCCGGTCGGCACCACGACATCATAGCCCGAACCGCCCGCGAGCAGCTTGGTTTCGAGAATTTCGTTGGAGTCGAAGACGTCGTAGACGACCTTGATACCGGTCTCCTTGGTGAAGTCTTCGAGGATCGCGTTGTCGATATAATCAGACCAGTTGTAGACGTTGACCACCTTCTCCTGTGCGGTCGATGCAGAGGCGAGCAGAAGCGCTGCTGCCACGCCTGCGGCCAGCCCAAATAGCTGTTTCTTCATGATATTCTCCTGTTTTCCCGGCCTTGAATTGCTTTTGATCTATGCCCGGAGTCCCACTCTGAGAAACAGATTAGAAAGGATTGGAGCGCCCGACAACTAAAAAATTGCAAATCGTTACAAGGGTGTGGTCGGCCCGTCGCCATCACTGGAAATCGAAGACGCTCATGCCTGCAACCATCTCGTCGAGACCCAGCGGCCTTGTGACCGGCGGTTCGGCGCGCGCGAGGCAACCGGGCCGCTCGCACAGCCGGCAGGCCGGCCCCACGGCCAGCGGCGGGCCACCGGGCAGCGCTTCGGCATAGGCTGTCTCCCCGGCATGGGATTGCTCGCAAGCCAGAAGCAGCGCGGTGCGGCGCACACGCTCGCCGAAGCCGGCGATCGGGCCTTCCAGCGTGCGGGCGATGGTGAGGTAACGCGCGCCGCCCGGCATCTCGACAATCTCCGGCAAGACTTGGCCCGGCGCGGCAAACGCCGCATGGATATTGAGCTTGGGACATTGCCCGCCGAAAGCCGCCTGCGGAAAGCCATTCGCGCCTGCACGCCGGATGCGGTTTCCCGCGATATCGATCTCCATGGTGAAGAAGGGAATGCCCTGCGCGTCCGGCCGGCCCATGCTGGTGAGCCTGCTTGCCGCCTGCTCGAACGAGACGCGGAAACGCGCGCAGAGAATGCCGACATCATAACGTGCACGGCGAGCGGCGGCGATGAAGGCGCCGTAGGGCATCATCACCGCCAGTGCTGCATAGCGGGCAAGCTCGAAGCGCGCGATGCGCCGGGCCTCGTTGGTGGAGAGAGCAAGCGCGTCGAGGGCGGCCGATATTTCATCGCGGAGCGCGATCTGGCAGGCCTCCTGGGCGATTTCCCGCAATTGGTCGTGCGGGTAGAGCCGCTCGGAGAGAAACAGCCGCATCGAATGGCGGTCGTAGCGGCGCCGGAGATTGGGCATGGCGTGGATGGGGAGCGTGCGGACGACGATGCCGTGCTCGGCGCGCAACCATTCGCGCAGTGCCGCACCGATATCATCTGCCCCGCCAATGTGCGTGTGAAAAGCTTCGGCTGCATCCTCGATCGCGGCATGGAAATTCGGACGGTTCTCCAGCCGGTCACGCACCTCGTCCATGGGAAGACGGGCGCCGGAGAGCACAGGGTCGTGTCCGGCCTCCGCCAGCAGACCTGCGAGATCGGACAGACGCGCCGCCTGCTCGCGATAGGCACGGTGGAGCTTGATCATGCCCTGGGCCGCATTGGGCGCGGCTTCGGCAACCTCCACCAGTTCTTCGCCGCCGGGCACCTCGCCAGCCAGCAGCGGATCGGCGAAGACTTGCCGCAGTTCGCCGGCGACCGAGCCGGTTTCACCCTGCAGATCCTCGATGTCGATCTTGTAGACCGACGCCATCTTGAGGATGAGCTGGACCGTGAGCGGCCGCTGATTGCGCTCGATGAGATTGAGGTAGGACGGCGAGATGCCAAGGCCCTCCGCCATGGCGGTCTGCGTCATGCCCAGGCCGTTGCGGAGACGGCGCACACGGGGACCGGCGAAGATCTTGGCCTCAGCCATTTGTCATATCCTTTACAGATAATGATCCTGCTTGCGCATTTACACGATTTACAGATTTACACGGCTCCTATGTAAATTTCAAGACAGGATTACTCGAATTTCATCGAGATTTACAGTCTTTCTATGGTGTCTCTTCGCAATGCAATGTAAATCTCGTCATATCGAATTGACGCGAATGGCGATCCCCAAACCGGCATTCGCACCACTGGAAAAGCGACGGGAGACTATTATGACTGAGTTTTACAATCTGGTTCCATCCGCACCGCAAGGCCGCTTCGACGGCCTCGAGCGCCCTTACAGTGCCGAGGATGTAAAGCGCCTGCGCGGCTCGGTCACGATCCAGCATTCGTTGGCCGAAATGGGTGCCAACCGGCTGTGGAAGCTCATCCATGAAGAAGACTTCGTCAATGCGCTCGGCGCACTCTCGGGCAACCAGGCGATGCAGATGGTGCGCGCCGGGCTGAAGGCGATCTATCTCTCTGGCTGGCAAGTCGCGGCCGACGCCAATACCGCGTCGTCCATGTATCCCGACCAGTCGCTCTATCCCGCCAACGCCGCGCCGGAGCTTGCCAAGCGCATCAACAAGACGCTGCAGCGCGCCGACCAGATCGAGACGCAGGAGGGCAATGGCCTTTCGGTCGATACATGGTTCGCGCCGATCGTTGCAGATGCCGAGGCAGGTTTCGGTGGACCGCTGAACTCCTTCGAGATCATGAAGGCCTTTATCGAAGCGGGTGCGGCGGGTGTCCATTATGAAGACCAACTCGCATCGGAGAAGAAGTGCGGCCATCTCGGCGGCAAGGTGCTGATCCCGACGGCGGCGCATATCCGCAACCTGACCGCCGCGCGGCTCGCCGCCGACGTGATGGGCACCGCGACGCTCGTCATTGCCCGTACGGATGCCGAGGCTGCGAAGCTGCTGACCTCGGATATCGACGAGCGCGACCAGCCCTTCGTCGATTACGATGCGGGCCGGACGGTCGAAGGCTTCTACCAGGTGAAGAACGGCATCGAGCCCTGCATCGCCCGCGCCATCGCCTATGCGCCCTATTGCGACCTGATCTGGATGGAGACCTCCAAGCCCGATCTCGGCCAGGCGCGCAAATTCGCCGAGGCCGTGCACAAAGTGCATCCGGGCAAGAAGCTCGCCTATAATTGCTCGCCGTCGTTCAACTGGAAGAAGAACCTGGACGACGCGACGATTGCCAAGTTCCAGCGCGAGTTGGGTGCGATGGGCTACAAGTTCCAGTTCATCACGCTGGCCGGCTTCCACCAGTTGAACTTCGGCATGTTCGAACTGGCGCGCGGCTACAAGGACCGCCAGATGGCCGCCTATTCGGAGTTGCAGGAGGCGGAATTCGCCGCCGAGATCAACGGCTATACGGCGACCAAGCACCAGCGCGAAGTCGGCACCGGATATTTCGATGCCGTGTCGGTGGCGATCTCGGGCGGCAAGTCCTCGACGACGGCGATGAAGGAATCGACCGAACACGCCCAGTTCCGCCCGGCGGCGGAGTAGCTAAGAAAGACCCCGCCCCAACCCCTCCCCACAAGGGGGAGGGGCTAACCCAGCCGCTCCGTCATGCAAAACAGCAGCCTCGCTACAAGTCGAGAGGGTGAATTTTGGCACGGCAGGGCGGCAAGCTAAGCCCCTCCCCCTTGTGGGGAGGGGTTTGGGGCGGGGTCTTAAATCTATCAAGAACCCCAAGAGAGGAGAAATACCATGAGTGTCCAGACCCGCGTCAAGGAACGCGCCGAAGAGCAAGCCACCGCAATGAGTGCCGAGCAGCAGGCGGCGATCCGCATGGTCGCCAACGACCTGCACCGCCTGAACCACGCCGTGATGAAGGCGGTCGATGCCGGCGTCTCGGTCGAGCTGATCCGCTCGGCGCGGCATCACAACGAAGGCAACTGGGGCGACCTGATGATCCCCGTCATCGTGACCCAGGCACAATGATTTCCCTGCACCCGTAAAACGGTGCCTGCCCGGGCCGTGGAGGACGGTCCGGGCCTTTCTATTTCAGGGAGACCGCATGCTTCAGCGCGCGGACCTTGGCCGTATCGGTGTGCCTGGCGATATCAGGGACAAAGCCGAATTCGATCATTCGGTTTTGGGGCATCGGAACCGGCGACGAGCATGAGGCGTGGATTTCCGATACGCCGAGGTCTAGGAATTGCGCGGCGTTATCCGCCGAGATGCCGGATCCCGGCATGATGGAAATCCGGCCATTGGCGGCGTCCATCGCTTGCTTCAATCCTGCCATCCCTTCGCCGGCCGTCTTCGCGCCGCCCGAGGTCAGGATACGGGAGAAGCCGAGCTTGACGGCAATCTCCACCGCCTCCGGAATTTTCGGCACAAGGTCGAAGGCGCGATGCAGCGTGAGGTCCAGGCCTTTGGCGGCTTTCACCAGCACATCGAGAACCATGCGGTCGAGCCGGCCGTCGGCCAGGCTGGCACCGAGCACCACGCCGGCGAGGCCTGCACTGCGCGCCGCCTCGATGTCCGACAGCATGATGTCGATCTCCTCGTCAGTATAAACGAAATTGCCGGCCCGCGGGCGGATCATGGCGTTGCAGGGGATGTCGAAGGTTGCGGCGACCTCCATCAATCCCGCCGAGGGCGTCAGTCCGCCGAGCGCGAGGGCGCTGCAGAGTTCGATGCGGTCGCCGCCGCCCGCGACGGCAGCTTCGAGGCCGGCGAGGTCATCGACGCAGACTTCGAGGAGGATGTGTTTTCCATTTGAGGGGGTCATGCGGGGGCACCCCCCTCTGCCCTGCCGGGCATCTCCCCCTCAAGGGGGGAGATCGGCCAGACGTTAGCTCGCCGGTCACTCTCGACGTTGAAACGTGTTGAAACGCAGGTAAGTAAGGCGAGACCGCGCCACCATCCAATCTCCCCCCTTGAGGGGGAGATGCCCGGCAGGGCAGAGGGGGGTGCCCAGCATGCAAGATCACGACTCATGCCTGCGTCCCCAAGCCAAGCAAAGCCGCACCCGCCAAGCCCGGCTCCACCGTCAATTGGCTCGGCACCACCAGCCGCCGGGAAAAGCGCCGCAGTGTCCGCTGCCGCACTGTCTCGTCGATCTTCGCAATCAACGGCGCCGAATTCGACAATCCGCCACCGACCGGGACGATCGAGGCGCCGGTGATGTTGACGGCGAGCGCCAGCGGCGAGGCGATGAGATCGACATAGATTTCGATCGTGCGGGCTGCTTCGACGTCACCTGCCAGCCAGCGCGTGACGATCTCCTTGCTCGACAGTTCCGTGCGATGAATTTCGAAGTGCAGCCGCTCCATGCCCCGCGCGCCGCCCACGGTGTTGACGCAACGCCGCTGGCCGCAGGCGCATTCATAAGCGGGGATTGCCACCGGCGGATCGCCCGCGAAGGAGGGGAGCGCCGGGCCATGGCCCCATTCGCCGGCAAAGCCGCCGTTTTCATCGACCAGCCGGCCATCGACGACCAGCCCGCCACCGACGCCGCTGCCGAGGATCGCACCGAGCACGATCGCGTGCCCCCTGCCCGCCCCCAGCCCCGCTTCGGCCAGCGCGAAGCAGTCGGCATCGTTGGCGATCAACACATCGACGCCGAGGACGGCTTCGAGATCGGCGGCAAGCGTCCGGCCGTGAATGCAGGGAATATTCGCGACGGTTGCCACCCCCGTTTCGGGATCGATGACGCCGGTGATGGAGAGTGCGATGCGCTGGGGCCGGATGCCGGTCGCGGCGATCACGCCGATCAGGGTTGCGACGAAGGCATCGAAATCGTCAAGCGGCGTCGGCCGTGGCGGCAACGGCGAAATATCGTCGGCCGCGCGCGCCACCGCACCCTTGATGAAGCTGCCGCCTATATCGAAACAGATGATCGCCATTCAATAGGTCCTGGTCAGGTATTCCTGGTCACGTATTCTTTACCGGCCGCTTCCCGGCATAGAGTTCCTGATGTGCCTTTAAAAGCTTCGTGAGGCGGTCCGCAAGGGTGCGGATTTCGCGGCGTGCGCGGTCGTCGTTGTTGGTCACGACCCATTGCTTGTGGCGGAGCTCGGAAATCTCGTCGCTGGCGCGCTCGATGCCGGGTTCCATGTCGCCGATGAAGCAGGGCAGGATGGCGTTGCCGGTTCCGGCTTTGACGAGGTCGAGGATCGAGCGCGGCCGGGTCACCGTCACGACGATCTGGCTTGCGCGGTTCTCGTGCGGCCAGCGCAGGTAGCTCGAGATCGCATCGGCTTCGGTGCTGGCGATCCATCGTTCGGGGAGATATTGCGGCGCGCTCTTGGCGCGGTAGGCGGCATAGGCGACCTCGCCGATCAGCCGCGAAGCGAGGTTCAGTTCCTCCGGCAAATGGGCGCGCAGGCCAACATCGTGTTCGCGGTGGGCGAGCGGCGCGCGCGCTTCCGTCACCGTCATCTCGACACGGAAATTGTCCCGCTCGTTGCAGAGGTCGCGAAAGTTTTCGGCGATCAGCCGCGCGTTCCACGTGCCCGCCGCAAGCCTGAGCGTGACGGCACCCGACGATTCCATGCGCCAGCTTTCGACGCGGCGGACGGCCGATTCCATGTCTTTCAACTGGTCGAACAGGATCTGGCCGTCGGTGGTCAGCACATAGCCGGTCTGGCTGCGGGAAAACAGCGTGCGGCCGATCGAATGCTCGAGTTCCAGTATCCGTCGGCCGACCGTGGCCGGGCTGAGGCCCGACACCTGTGCTGCGCCGGTCAGGCCGCCATGCCGGGCAACCGCGATGAAGACCTGATAGGCATCCCAACCGATATTTTTCATGGATGAATTATATGATGCATTATCGCCCGTATATAAAGAGATTTTTGTCGGATAGATTGAAGACGTTCCGATGAGGCATGCCACTGACAAATGCTGGCAGCGGTTGCTATAGAATTGTGACTGCCAGCAACTTTGCAGACGCAGTTTCATCGGCGTATCCGACACCCGCATCGATAGCCGGCCACCGGGCCGGAAGGAGGCTTTTATGCAAGATATGCTCGCAGCATTGCTGCTCGTTGATCATTTTTCCGGGCGCTGCCGCCCGGCAGAACGCCCGAACGCGCGACCCGAACCGGAATCTCCCTGGACGCGGATATTCGCGTGGCATCGGCGGAACACAACCCGATAACAAGACGGCCCGGATCGCTCCGGGCCGTTTGCATGTTAGACTTGTGCGGTCACTCAGACGTTGAGCAGCAGGTATTCCCGCTCCCAGGGGCTGATCACCTGCATGAAGGTCTCGAACTCGCCGCGCTTGACGCCGGCATACATGCCGATGAATTCGTCGCCAAAGACCTCGCGCAAGGCGGGCTCGTTTTCCAGTAGCGATACGCCTTCGAGCAGGCCGCGCGGCAGTTCGATGGAGCCTTCATTCGCGGTGCCGTCGGATGGAGGCGTCGGATGCAGGCCCTTCATGATGCCGAGCCAGCCGCAGGCCAAGGACGCTGCGAGCGCGAGGTACGGATTGGCATCCGAACTCGGCAGGCGGTTTTCGACGCGCCGCGCGGCGGCATCTGAAACCGGTACGCGAAACGCGGTGGTGCGGTTGTCGTAACCCCAGGCATTGTTGACCGGGGCCGACATGCTTGGTGTCAGGCGCCGATAGGAATTCACATATGGCGCCATCATGACGAGCGTCTTCGGCACGAAGGTCTGCATGCCGCCGATGAAGCTATAGAATTCCTTCGACGACGTGCCATCCGGGTTTGAGAAGATGTTCCTGCCCGTCTTGATATCGACCACCGACTGGTGGATGTGCATGGCGGAGCCAGCTTGGCCTTCCATCGGTTTAGCCATGAAGGTGGCATAGATGCCGTGACCCATCGCCGCTTCCCGGATGGTGCGCTTGAACATGAACACCTGGTCGGCGAGTTCCACCGGATCGCCGTGGCGCAGGTTGATTTCGAGCTGCGCCGGCCCCTCTTCATGGATCAGCGTATCGATCTCCAGGCCTTGCGCGGCCGAGAAATGGTAGATGTCGTCGATCAGCTCGTCGAACTCGTTGATGCCGGCGATCGAATAGCCCTGCCCGCCCTGGATCGAGCGGCCCGAACGACCCGTCGGCGGCTTCAGCGGATAGTCCGGATCTTCGTTTTTGGCGACGAGGTAGAACTCGATCTCAGGCGCCACGACCGGCTTCCAGCCGCGGTCCTTGTAAAGCGACATGACGTGCTTGAGCAGGTTGCGCGGGGTGTAGGCCACGGCCTTGCCGTCGGTATCGACGATGTCACAGATCACCTGCGCCGTCGGATCGGTTTCCCAGGGCACGACGGAAAGGGTCGAAAGATCGGGTACGAGCTTGATGTCGCTGTCGCGCGAGTCGTAGCGGAATTCTTCGGACTCGTCTGGATAACCGCCCGAGATCGTGTGCCGGTAGATCGCCGATGGCAGTGCAAGCGAGGTATTGGAGGTGAATTTCGAGGACGGCATCATCTTGCCACGCGGGACACCGGCGAGGTCGGGCGTGATGCACTCGATATCTTCGATGCCGCGGGCGCGCAGCCATTCGGCCGCTTCCTTCCAGTCGGAAACGCCGCGGGTATTGAGCAGAACGGGGGATGGCTTTGGAGGAGTCGCAGTCGTCTTCTGAATGATCTTGTTGCGGACTTTCTTGGCTGCCATGATTAACCTTGGTGTTGTTGCTCCCGGCGGCGATCATAGCTGTTCCCGGCCAAATGGCGAGGGGGGCCAATCGAAATTCGGCACAGTTCGCGCCTCAGGCGAGACCTTGCCATACGATTTCAGCCTTTCTTAAGGGATTGGCTCCATCGTGGATGCACTGACCTTCGAGGGACCATCCATGCATCAGGATCATTCCACCCGTCGTCTCCGCCGCGCTCGCGCCATTGCAAAGCCGGCCCGCCTCGATATCCGGTCAGCGGTACGGATTGCCATATCCGTTTCCATGCTCGCCGCCGTTCTTTATGCTTTCAAAGCCCTCGCCTGAACGCGCGAGCGAAGGAATTCGCATAAAAGCGTGCTTACGGTTTCCGGACGCTTAGCGCCGTAATCTAAAATTAATACGAGCAATCAATAATCGGTCAACCAGACGGACTCTGACTCGCCATGCCGGTCAGAGCGCAATGATTGCGTTGCCGTTCGCTTTTCAGCCCAATTTTGCGCGTTCCGGAGGAGAGTTGCTCCCATGAATATCGACAGGATTCTATCCCGTTTCAGGATCCAGACGAAAGTTCTCATCTTCATCCTGCCTTTCGTGGTGTCGATCACCGCGGTCGGCGTGACCGGGCTCTATGCCTCGGGCCTGCTGCAGGGGCGGATGGAGATCTCCAACAGCGTGCTGCAATCACTCTCCGGCTTCCGGGACGTGTCCGGCGCGATGAACAGCTTCCTGGAAAATGCGACCGCTGAAAAGCGCGACGATCTGGCGAACCGGCTGAAGAGCCAGGGCGAGACCCTCTCGGCAACGCTCGCGCAGCTCGACGCTGGTGCCGAAGGGCGCGCCGATCTCGAGAGCGCCTCGACGTCCGTCGATGGCATCATCGCCCGCGTCGGCGAACTCTGGACATTGCATGAGAGCGAAGCGGCTCTCGACAAGAACATCCGCGCCAATCTCAACGTTATCACAGCGTCGCAGATGAAGTTGATGGAAGCCTCGACGCAAATCCAGAAGGGAATGCGCAACGACGAGAGTGCGGCCAAGACACTGCTCCGCGAGGCGGACCGCATCAACACGTCGGCCAAATTCCTGACGGACACATCCAATCTTTTCATGAAGGCGAAGACGCCGGATGAGAAATTTGACGTCGTCAAATCCAACCTCGGGGAACTCAAGAAGCGCCTCAGGATCCTGACCCCGGCCCTGCCGGAGGGCAACAAGGCGGTCGCCAAATCGCTCGCCGCAGCGATCAAGGAGCTCGACACGCTCGTCGCCGCCAATGACAAATCCCTGGACGGTATCGCGAAGATGTCGAGCAAGCTTTCGAGCTTCCGCCAGACATCGGTCTATCTCGGCGTCGCCGCGGCATTGAAGATGAAGAATGCGACGCAGAAATTCTCCGAACTCGACGCGCCGCTGGTCAAGGCCGAAGCCGTACTGTTGGACAGCCGCCGGGTCGTGACGTCAGGCTATTCCATCCAGATCGAACTCGCCCGCTTCCTGGTCGATCCGACGGAAATCAACCGCAAGCGGCTGTTCGGCGAGTTCGAGATCGTCCGCAAGGATATGTTGACGCTCGAAGGCAGCGCCAAGGACCAGGCGTTCTTCGCGCCGCTCAAATCAACGTTCCTGCCGGCGGTCGACGCCATGGACAAGGATTCCATCGCATTGGTGAAAGCCAGCGAGGAACGCCATCAGAAATTCACCGCCGCCGCGGCGGAGATCGACGTCATCTGGAAACAGCTCACATCCTTCGCCGAATTGCAGAAGCAGAGCGCCGGCCAGGAGCGCCAGAGCGCCAACGGAATTTCCATCGGCGCGACCGTCCTCGGCATCGTCATCGCCATCTTCGCCGGCATCGGCCTGGTCATGACCTTCAAGGGTCCGATCGGACAGATCACCTCGTCAATGCGCCGCCTGGCTGAAGGCGCGCTGGACACGACGATCAATGGCGAGGCCCGTATCGATGAAATCGGCGAAATGGCCCGCGCGCTCGGCGTCTTCAAGCAGAACGCCGTCGCCAAGATCGAGATCGAGCAGCAAAGCGAAGCCGAACGCACCGCCGCCGAAGAGGAACGCCGCCGCAACGATGCCGAGAAGCTCGATGTCGACCGGCAGATCGATTTTGCCGTCAATGCGCTGGCCGCCGGTCTCGGCCGCCTGTCGCAGGGTGATATTTCGCAGATGATCGAGACACCGTTCTTCGGCAAGCTCGAGACGCTGCGCAACGACTTCAACGGTTCGCTGGTGCGGCTGCAGGATACGCTGAGCCAGATCCGCAACAATGCGCAGATGATCCAGCACAACTCGAACGAACTGTCGGACTCGGCGGACGAACTGTCCAAGCGCACCGAGCAGCAGGCCGCCTCGCTCGAACAAACCGCGGCCGCCGTCGAGGAGATCACCGTCACGGTCAAGTCCTCGGCCGAGCGTGCAGAGGAAACCAACCAGATCGTGGCGAGCACCAAGCAGTCCGCCGATGCGTCCTCGAAGGTCGTCGGCAATGCGATCCAGGCCATGGCACGCATCGAAGACGCGTCGTCGAAGATCGTCCAGATCATCGACGTGATCGACGAAATCGCCTTCCAGACCAACCTCTTGGCACTCAATGCCGGTATCGAGGCAGCCCGTGCCGGTGAAGCAGGCCGGGGCTTCGCCGTCGTGGCGCAGGAAGTTCGCGAGCTTGCGCAACGCTCGGCGAGTGCGGCCAAGGAAATCAAGGACCTGATCGACAAGTCGACCACCGAGGTCAATTCCGGCTCCCGCCTCGTGCAGGAGACGGGCCAGGTTCTCTCCGAGATCTCCAAGAAGATCCTTACCGTCTCCGAGCAGGTCGATCTGATCGCCATGGCCAGCCGCGACCAGTCGAACGGCCTCGGCGAGGTCAATTCCGCCGTCAACTCGATGGACCACATGACGCAGAAGAACGCGGCCATGGTGGAAGAGACCAATGCCGCGACACGCCAGCTCGCCCAGGAAGCCGATACGTTGATGGCGCTGGTCGATCAGTTCAAGCTGTCACCGGCGGCCGGCAATGCGCAGGAACGGCACCGCCGGGTCGCCTGAACCGGCCCTCGCCTTTACTGACATCAAAGCGGGTCTTTCGAGGCCCGCTTTTTTGTTGTTCAACTGTCACATTTTGAAGCAGGCGGCCCTTCTTTCTGCGTGTTTTTAGTAGCTCGTTAAGAGCAAGATGAGACGCTTCTGCCCTGTATGCGCGCTGGCCGTCACCCGATCGTGGGGAATGGGGATTGGGTCGCGCCGCTTGGGGGCGTTTCAATGATCGACAGGTTCATGTCCAGGGT
The DNA here is from genome assembly GCF_964254105.1 of Rhizobium sp. LjRoot254. Lineage (NCBI taxonomy): Bacteria > Pseudomonadati > Pseudomonadota > Alphaproteobacteria > Hyphomicrobiales > Rhizobiaceae > Rhizobium > Rhizobium sp. LjRoot254. Next base: position 3,395,258 of record NZ_CAXUSM020000001.1, read on the forward strand.
CCGGATTCAGACGAAGGTGATCGTCCTTCTGCTTCCGTTCGTGATCAGCATCTCGGCCGTCGGCCTCACCGGGCTCTATGCTTCGGGCCTGCTGCAGGGGCGGATCGAGATTTCCAACAGCGTGCTGCAATCGCTCTCCGGCTTCAAGCAGGTGTTTTCCTCGATGAGCGGCTTTCTCATGAAGCCCTCGCCCGAGACCCACGACCAGGCCGCCAAGGACGTCGCGAGCCAGCTTGGCCTGCTGCAACAGACCACGGATGGCCTGCGCACCCAAACCGATGTCGCACTGCTTGAGAAGTCGCTCACCGAATCCGCCACGATCTCCGGCAATATCGAAACACTCTGGAGCCTGCAGAAGGAGCAAGAGCAGACGCTTGCCGATGTCGCCAAGGCATCGGAGGAACTGCTCGCCGTTCAGGGTCAGACCGGAAAGCGCGCCTTCAAGCTTGTCGCCGAGGCCAAGAAGAAGGAAAAGGCCGAGAAGACCGGCCTCAACCGTGGTCTGGAACTCGACCGGACAGCAGTACTGCTCGATGCCATGGTCGTCGACTATTCAAAGGTGCTGACGCCTGAGGACAAGTTCAAGATCTTCGAGAAATACGTGCCGGACCTCGAGAAATCGGTCAGCAAGGTGCTCACCGCCCTGCCCAAGCCGAAAATCCCCTATGGCAAGAAATTCGAAAAGCAGGTCCAGGGTCTCGCCGCGCAGATCAAGGCCAAGGATCTGAGCGAGCCTGCCATGGCAAAGGCCAATGGCACGCTCAACGGCTTCCGCACCTCGGCCACGATGTTCAAGCAGATTTCGGGCGACCTGATGCGCCAGTCGATCCTCAACCTCGCAGATGCCGACAAGGAAATCGGCAAGGCCGACAGCGTCAACAACAAGCTGCGCGCGATCGTCGGCAACAACAACGAAATCCGCGTCGTCTTCGCAGAACTGGTCGCCAAGCCGGATGAGGCCGGCGTCAAGAAGGTGCAGCAGTCGCTCTACATGTACGGCACGGAAATCGGCCGGCTGGCAGGCGTCGCCAAGGACGATCCGTTCTTTGCCGAATTGCCGGGTGTCGCCCAGCCGGTGCTGGACAGGCTGGCCGCGAACGCGACCAAGCTGATGGAGATCAGCGTCCGGAAGGATGCGGAGTTCGGCGCGGCGGCCAGGCAGATCGACGGCACATGGAACCTGCTGGTCCAGTTCGCCGAGACCCAGAAGCAGAATGCCGGCGCCGAGCGCCAGCAGGCCAATACGATCTCGGTCGGCGCGATGGTGCTTGGCATCCTGATCGCGATGGCGGCGGGCGCGGCTCTCGTCATGACGCTGAAGGGTCCGATCGGCCAGATCACCGCCGCCATGCGTCGCCTGGCCGACGGCGCTCTCGACACCTCGATTTCGGGCGAGAAGCGCGCCGACGAAATCGGCGACATGGCGCGTGCGCTGTCCGTCTTCAAGGACAACGCCATCGCCAAGGTCTCGATGGAAGAGGAAGCCGAGCGGAGCCGCAAGGCGACCGATGCCGAGCGCCAGCGCAACGAAATGGAGCGGCTCGAAAGCAGCCATCAGGTGGAAGTCGCGGTCGAGGCGCTTGCCAGCGGCCTGTCGCAACTGGCGCGCGGCGAACTCGACACCGCTATCCATGAGCCCTTCGCGGGCAATCTCGACAGGCTGCGGCAGGACTTCAACAATTCCGTCGCGGGCCTCCGCGATACGATGGCGGGCATCCTCAATTCCTCAGGCCAGATCCAGGACAATGGCCGCCAGATGGCGGAAGCCGCCGACGATCTTTCCAAACGCACCGAACAGCAGGCTGCCGCACTCGAGCAGACCGCCGCTGCGGTAGACGAGATCACCGCCACCGTGCGCAATTCCACGGAGACGACGAGCCGTACCCAGGCCGTGGTATCGACCGCCAAGCAGAAGGCCGATACATCGGCGCATGTGGTGCAGAATGCGATCTCGGCGATGGGCCGGATCAAGGATTCCTCCGACAAGATCGGCCAGATCATCGACGTCATCGACTCGATCGCCTTCCAGACCAACCTGCTGGCACTGAATGCCGGTGTCGAAGCCGCCCGCGCCGGCGAGGCGGGCAAGGGTTTCGCCGTCGTCGCCCAGGAAGTGCGCGAACTGGCGCAGCGTTCGGCCAAGGCTGCGAAGGAGATCGGCGGGCTGATCGAGGCCTCGGCCAACGAGGTCGCGACCGGCGCACGCTATGTCGGAGAGACGGGCGACGCCCTGATCGAGATTTCGCACCAGATCGTCGAGATTTCCAGCCAGGTCGATATGATCGCAAGATCGGCGCGGGAACAGTCCGTGTCGCTGCAGGAAGTCAACGCTTCGGTCAACTCGATGGACCAGATGACCCAGCGCAACGCCGCGATGGTGGAAGAGACCAGCGCCGCGACCCGCCAACTCGCCGAGGAAGCCGATATGCTGATGGAACTCGTCGGCCGCTTCCGGCTGGGCGATGGCGAGGCACAGGCCGGATTTGTCCGCGCCGCCTGACATCAGGCATCATATCCAAGAGGCCCTTCAGCGCTGGAGATCCCGTCTCCAGCGCTGTGCCATCAAAAGTATCGCCAGTGCACTGCACAGCAGGCCAAGGGACACTGGCAGTCCCTGATATCCGATCAATTGCATCGTGAAGCCGGTCGCGGGCGAGCCCACGATGCCGCCGATGCCCCAAGCAAGCGCGAAGGCCGCATTGCCGGCGATCAGGGCCTGGCCGGTGAAACGCTCGCCGAGATGGATCAGTGCCATCGTGTAGATCCCGAACGAGGCTCCGCCCCAGACGAAGATGATCGGCCAGATGAGCCACGAATTGAAGCTCGCCGGCATCAGTAGGCAACCGGCCAGCGCAACCAGGGCGCAAAACAGCATGATCCGCATCGAGCCAGTCTGTTCGGCCATGCGCCCGAGCAAAATCTGGAAAACGGCATTGCCCGCGATAAAACAAGTGATGAGCGAAGCGATGCGCGCCTCGCCGCTGCCAAGTGCTGCGCCATAGACCGCAAACAGGGAAAGCAGGCTCTGCTCGAAGGCGGCGGCGGCGAAAACCGCGAACAACAAGAGCGGCGCCAGTGCGAAGAAGCCGCCGACCGATGTCGCCTCGCCTTCGTCGGGCATATCGGGCAGGCGCGGCACGACCGCCAGTACGATGAGACCACAGAGAAGGAAGGCCACGATGCCGACCATGAACGGCGGCCAACCCTGCGTGCCGACCAGGCCCAGCGACAGCGGGCCGATGGCGAAACCGCCGGAAACAATCGACGCATAGAGGCCCATGATGCGGCCCCGGCGCGGCGCGGGCGTGATCGTGATCAGCCAGGTTTCGCTGATCACGTAGAGCGGATTGGCGAAGAAGCCGAGCAGGAAGCGCAGCGGCATCCAGGCCCAGACGTCCTGCGTCCAGGCAATCGTCATCAGGGTGAGCGCGGCCAGGAACGAACACAGGATCGCCAGCCGCCCCCCGCCGAAGCGCCGCACCAGCGTTGGAATGAAGGGTGCGGATACGATGAAACCCAGCGGCGTCATCGCCGCGGACACGCCGATCAGTCCCGATGTCGTCCCCTGCCGCTCCAGGATGAAGCTGAGCAGCGGATAAGTCAGGCCCTGTGCGAGGGCGAACACCGTGACGGTCGCGATGATGCCCGCCATCGCGGTCCACGGGGTGCGATCTTCTCGCGGCGATGTCGTGCTATCGGCAGTCATGCGGCCCGTGAATCAGTGCTGTAAAAATTCCGGAAATTGCAAGTGCCGGTGAACCACTGAGGCGAGCCGGGACTGGCGATCCGATGTCACTACCGTGTTCGCCATATGCCTGCCAGAAGGGCTTGGCGATCTCCGCTTCGGCCTGCCGTTTTGTAAGACCCGTATCGTCGATTAAATGAGGATTGTCCCTTAACATTTGCTCGAGTTCCCAGCGAAAAAGCGCCCGCTCGCGCCAGGCCGCAATCGTGCGTCGCAGGGCCGCCAGACTGTAATGCCGACGCGACATTTCCGCCAGCCCAAGGATGGGACCATCATTCATGGCAGCCTCCATACGATTTGAGAGTCCATGACCCTCGACCTGAAAGAGGCTACATTCTGCCGGATACGATCAGCGTCGTACTTAAGCCCTCCCAAATAGTTCGCAAAAAGTTCCAAAGCCGCTATAGCTGCATTCCATGCAGGACACGCGCATTGCCTTTGGTCCGTTCGTGCTTGATCCGGGAGCTGAAACGCTTCTTCGGAACAATGTTCCCGTTGCTGCCGGCTCGCGCGGTGTAAAGCTCCTCACCGCGCTCGTCGGGCGGCCCGGCCAAATCGTCGGCAAGGCCGAACTGATGGATGCGGCATGGCCGGGTTTGAATGTCGAGGAAGGCAACCTCACCGTCCAGATCGCGCAACTCCGCAAACTGCTCGGTCCGGCTCCCGAAGGCGGCGAATGGATCGCCACGATTCCGCGCGTCGGCTACCGGTTCACGGGGACAATCGGACAGCCTGGCGGTGCGAAGCGTGAGCCTTTGGCACTACCCAGCAAGCCATCGATAGCGGTGCTGCCCTTTGTCAACCTCAGCAACGATCCCGAACAGGATTCCTTCGCGGACGGGATGACCGAGGACCTGATCACCGATCTTTCCAGGACATCCGGCCTGTTCGTCATCGCGCGCAACTCGGCCTTTGCCTACAAGGGAAAGTCGATGGACGTGCGCGAGATCGCCGAAGTCCTCGGCGTACGCTACCTGCTGGAGGGAAGTGCCAGGCGCGCCGCCGGGCGCGTACGCATCAACGCCCAGCTGGTCGATGCTTTGAACGGCGAGCATCTCTGGGCGGAGCGCTTCGATCGCGGCCTGGAGGACATCTTTGCCGTTCAGGACGAGGTCACCGCCAAGATCGTGGAAGCGCTGCTCGGCCGGCTGCGCGTAACCCCGCCGCGCAATCGCCCCAGGAGCCTGGAGGCTTATGATCTCTGCGTACGGGCACGCAGGTTGATGGACGATTCACCGCAAACCGGACGCGAGGCACATCTGATGCTCACGCGCGCGATTTCGCTCGATCCCGATTACGCAGAGGCTTATCGCTGGCTTGCCATGAACCACTGGATGGGATGGGTGCATTGGGGGCAGCCTATGGAACCCCACCGCGGCCTTGCATTGGAGCTGGCGCGCAAAGCCGTCGGGATCGACCCCAACGACGCCGGCTGCCATTGGGTCCTGGCAAACCTGCTTGCCTATGAACGCAAGTTCGCCGAGGCGGACGCGGAATTCGCCATAGCCATCGAGCTCGACCCCAATGAGGCCGATACCTGGGCAACGCTCTCCGACATCGCGTGTCTGGGCGGGCGCGTCGAGGAAGGCCTCGATCACGTCCGCAAGGCGTTTCGGCTGAATCCATTTCCGCCCAGCTGGTATTATCTGGTGCTGGGTGCTGCGCAATACGCCGCCCGCGACTACGAAGCCGCCGTCGAGACCCTGAAGAGGGAGGAGACCTATCGTACGAGTTCGCGCCGCTTCCTGGCGGCAAGCCTTGCGCAGCTCGGCCGGCTCGACGAGGCACGCACGGAGGTCCAGCTGTTCCTCATCGCAAACCCGCATTTTTCGACCCAGTATTGGGTCGACACGGAGCCCTTCGGTGACGACGCCGTACGGGATCATGTCGTCGAGGGCTTCCTCAAGGCCGGCCTCCCGGCGTGAGGCACTTTAGGGCCTTCAGCGCGACCTATTCCTCGAAGCGACCCTTGGCGTCACGATTGCGGTCGTATTGCCTCATGTGCGGAAACGGCGGCAGCCAGGATTCGCGGCGCACCGTCCAAAGCTCGTAAGTCGGCGTCAGTTGATCGGGCGCATCCATGGACCCCAGGTTCACTTCGATCTCGTCATCGTCGCGTGCGAAAACGGGCGAGCCGCAGCGGGGGCAGAAAAATCGCCCAAGGTAGTCGTTTGTTTCGCCCTCGATCGCCACCGCCTCCTGCGGGAAGATGGCGGACGCGTGGAACAGGGCGCCATGATGCTTGCGGCAATCGAGGCAGTGACAAATCCCGACCCGGTATGGGCGCCCCGACGCCACGAATCGGACATTGCCGCATCGGCAACCACCGGTGAACCGGTCCATGCTGCGTCTCCTCCAGGATCAAACGCCCGATTGGTTACACCCAACGTTCCTCTGCCCGCAAGCTATTAACCGCATTTCAGGTCATACTTAACTATATTTGCGAATTGTTAAGTATGATCGTTTACATTTTGTTGACCATAAGAAGCACCCGCCAGTGCTCATGCCTTTTCATGAAATGTCCCAGTTGCCTTAGCCAATCCCCGGGGTCAGAGCGATGTTCTTCGACAGGTTTCTTTCGCGATTCAAGATTCAGACCAAAGTCTTTCTTTTCGTCATTCCCTTTGTTCTCTCCATGCTCGCCGTCGGGCTGACCGGACTCTATGCCTCCGGCCTTCTCGTCGGCCGCATGGAGATTTCCAACACGGTGATGACCTCGCTGCGCGGCTTCAAGGACGTCTATGCGAGCATGAACCGGTTCCTCTCGAACGTGTCCGACGAGACCTACCAGGACGCCAAGCACCGGGCGGCCGAGCAGCTCGCCGCGCTTGAGGCGACGGCCGCGAGCCTTGATACGGAAGCCGGCGTCGACCAGCTCCGACAGGCCGTGGAGGAGGCGAAAGGCATTTCGGCCAACATCGAGAGCATGTGGCAGCTTCACGAAGCCGAAGTGAAGTCGCTCGCCGAGGTCAATTCCATTCTCGACGAAATGGTGAAGATGCAGGAAGAGACGCAGCGCAAGATCACTGCGCTGGCCAATGCCGGCAGCCGCAAGGCCAACAAGAACAAGTCCAGCCTGCAGAAGGCCTACGCGCTCGATCTCGCGGCCGACATGGTCAACAGGATGTCGTTCGACTTCCAGAAGGAATCCGAACCCGCCAGGAAGCTCGAAGCGCTGAAGAAATACGCGGTCGAGCTCGATACCACGATGAAGACTGTCAAGGTGCTGCTGCCGAAGGACAAGGCCTCGGCGGGCAGCGCCTTCGAGGCCAGCGCACGGCCGCTGCTCGACGCGATGATGAAGAACGATGGCGGCGCATCGGCGCTGGAAAGTGCCAGCGGGCAGTTCTTCAAGCTGCGGGCTTCGGCATCGCTGTTCAAGGAAATCTCGGGGATGATGACCCGCGAGGCGATCAAGACGATCAAGGCGACCGACGCCGAGATCTCCAAGGCCGAGGCGATTGCCGGGCGCATGCGCTACGTCAACCAGAACCACGCCACGATCCGCATCCTGGCATCCAAGCTGATCTATGCACCGTCGGCAGAGACGCTGGAAGGCGTCAAGCAGTCGGTCTACATGTATGAAATCGAGATAGAACGCGTCGCCAAGGGCACCAAGGAAGATCCCTATTTCACCGCGCTGCCCGAGAAGACCGCGGCGATGAATGCGAGCCTGATGAGTGCCGGCACCCAGATCGTCAAGAATTCCGCCGACCGCAATGCGAAATTCGCCGACGCAGCGGCGCGCATCGACCGAACCTGGCAATTGCTCTCCGACTTCGCCGCCCTGCAGAAGGAAAATGCGGGCCACGAGCGCAAGGAAGCCAACACGATCTCGATCGGTGCGACGGCTCTCGGCATCCTGATCGCGCTGCTGGCCGGCATCGGCATGGTCTTCACCTTCAAGCGGCCGATCGGCCAGATTACCGCCACGATGCGGCGGCTGGCGGACGGCATGCTCGACACGGGCATTTCGGGCGATCGCCGCTCCGACGAGATCGGCGACATGGCCCGGGCGCTGACCGTGTTCAAGGAAAACGCGCTCGCCAAGGTCTCGATGGAGGAACAGGCGGACGACGAGCGCCAGGCCGCCGAGACGGAAAGGCTGCGCAATGAGCGCGAACGGCAGGAGATCAACCGGCAGGTCGAATTCGCGGTGGAAGCGCTGGCGATGGCGCTCTCGGAACTGGCGCATGGCAGGCTCGATACATCCATCGACACGCCGTTCTCGGGCAATCTCGACAAGCTCCGGCACGACTTCAATACCTCGGTCGTCGGGCTTCGCGACACGCTTGCCGAGATCCTCAGCTCGTCGAGCATGATCCAGGACAACGGCCGCCAGATGCATGAAGCAGCCAACGACCTGTCCAAGCGCACCGAGCAGCAGGCGGCGGCACTCGAGGAAGCAGCCGCGTCGATCGAAGAAATCACCGCGACGGTGAAGACCTCGACGGAGCGCACCGGCGAGGCGCAGAAGATCGTGTTCTATGCCAAGCAGAAGGCCGACAATTCCTCGGAGATCGTGCAGAACGCCATCTCGGCGATGATGCGGATCAAGGACGCTTCCAACAAGATCGGCCAGATCATCGGCGTCATCGACTCGATCGCCTTCCAGACCAACCTCCTCGCGCTGAATGCCGGTGTCGAGGCCGCCCGCGCCGGAGAGACCGGCAAGGGGTTCGCGGTCGTGGCACACGAAGTGCGGGAACTGGCGCAGCGCTCGGCCAAGGCGGCCAAGGAGATCGGCAGCCTGATCGTCAACGCGACCGACGAAGTGGCGACAGGCGCCCGCTTCGTCGAGGAGACCGGCAGCGCGCTGATCGAGATCTCGAACCAGATCGTCGATCTCTCGGGCCATGTCGATCTGATCGCGACCTCGGCCCGCGAACAGTCTGTGTCGCTGGAAGAGGTCAACGCATCGGTCAACGCCATGGACCAGATGACCCAGCGCAACGCGGCGATGGTCGAGGAAACCAACGCCGCGACGCGACGCCTCGCCGAAGAGGCCGATGTGCTGATGGAACTGGTGGGCCGCTTCCATCTGGATGCCGACGGAAACCGGCGCGAAGCAGCCTAATCCTTTTTCAAGTCCTCTTACAGCGGCCCGGGTCTCCCGGGCCGTTCTATTTCTGCCTGCGCGGCTTGCCGCTCAGCGCCCTTTCGGGCTAGACACTTCGGGCATTGAAACAACCTCCGAGTCCGCATGATGGCATGGCAGAGCCCGATCTCCCCCGGCATTTCCTGGTATGAAGCGTCGATCGACGACCGACCGGAATATCCGCCACTCGATGGATCGGTGAATGCCAGCGTCGCTATCATCGGTGGTGGTTTCACCGGTCTCCAGGCGGCCTACAATCTGGCAAAATCCGGCGTCGATGTTGTGCTGGTCGATGCCAACCGCTTCGGCGATGGCGCATCCGGCCGCAATGGCGGGCAGCTCGGCACCGGCCAGCGCTGGTGGCCCGAGGAATATGAGGACGAGTTTGGCCTGCCGCTGTCCAAGGCGCTGTTCGACATGGCCGAAACTGCCAAGCATCACCTGCTGGATTTCGCCACCGAGCACGAGATCGATATCGAATACATGCAGGGCCACATGCTCGTCGGCCACAAGGCGCGTTACGAGAAAGCATTCCGCGCCAATCCCGAAATCGCCGCCGAGCGCTACAACTATCCGCATCTCCACTTCATGGAAAAGGAAGAGACCGCGACCAGGCTTGGTTCGGCGCGTTTCCATTTCGGCGTTTACGACAAGAATACCGGTCATATTCATCCGATGAAGCTGATGGTCGGCCTGGCGCGCGTCGCGCAGGCCGCGGGCGCCAAGATCCATGAAATGACGCGGGCGACCAAGATCAGCAAGCAGGGCGGCAAGGTCGTCATCGAGACGCCGCGTGGGACGATTACCGCAGACAAGGCGCTGGTCGCCACGGATGCCTATACGGACGGGCTGGAACCGGTGACCGAGGCGCATGTGATGCCGATCGGTTCGTTCATTGGCGCGACGCCGCCGCTCGACAATTTCCCGCCGATTCTTCCAGGCAAGGAATCCGTCGCCGACAGCCGCTTCGTCGTTCGCTATTTCCGCAAGACCAAGGACAATCGCCTGCTGTTCGGCGGGCGAGAGGCCTATACGTCGGAGAAGCCGCGCGACATCACCGATCACATCCGCCGGCAGGTGGCTGAGATCTATCCGGCGCTCAAGGATATCGAATTCACCCATGGCTGGGGCGGCTATGTCGGCATCACCCTGCCCCGCCAGCCATTCGTGCGCGAGATCATGCCGGGTGTGACCTCGATCGGCGGCTATTCCGGCCACGGCGTGATGCTGGCGAACTATTGCGGCAAGCTCTATGCCGACCTGCTGACCGGCGCCAACAGGACCGATCTCGAACTCTTTCGTGGTCTCAAGGTGCCCGCCTTCCCCGGCGGCACCGCACTGCGCGCGCCGCTGCTGTTCCTGGCGCTCAGCTGGTATGCCATGATGGACAAGATCTGAGCAGCAACCTTAGCTCTCCGGCCCGAGATACTCGCGGACCAGCGTTCGCGCCCTGTGCAGCCGCGCCTTGGCGGCTTGTTCGGTGATCGAAAGCCGCGCGGCGATCTCGCCGATCGTCAGTTCCTCGATATCCCGCAGGATAATGATCGCGCGATAATGCTCCGGCAGCGATATCAAGGCTGCGTCGATATCGAGCCGAAGCTCGTGGTCGGGACGACTGATATCGGGCTCGGCTTCCGCGCCCGTTGACGACCCCGCAAAGCGCGCCGCCAATCTGACCTGCCGCAGGCATTCGCGCTTGACGACCGCAAAAAGCCACGACAGCAGCGCGGCGGCCACGCGTAGCGTGCCCACCTGCCGGTACAGGACGATCATCGCGTCCTGGACCGCGTCATCGATGTCCTGGCTCTTGCAGGTCTGGCGGGCGTAGCGGCGAATATCGGGCTGGCAGATGACCAGAAGCTCGGAGATCGCCCTCTGGTCCCCTGCCTGTGCCGCCACTACGAGATCCGCCGGCGGGCGCGCCTTGGCTGCTGTCATCCGGTATCTCCGCTTTCACGACCACTGACCTTCAATTTCCGGCCGCGCAGTGCGCAGGCCGGGCAGAAGCCTACGAGACCCGTCGCCATGGTCATCACCCCGGCCGCTGCGATCATGTAACCGGTCAACTGGCCCGGCAGCAGCAGCAAACCAGACAGGAGCATCACCGCGCCGCCGACAAGTCGCGCAACCTGCTCCCGTTCGCCCACATTCTTACGATAAAACATATCCGTTCTCCACGCTTCCGTCAGCCGTGATTGGCTGGCGTGGTCTAAGAGAAGGTGACGCGGCATTTGGATTCGCCGCACTGCAAAAAATCTTCCGCGGGGCCTTTGTGAATGACTGGCAGCGCCGAAAATACATGCCTATAACACATGCCAGTGTTATCCACTCCGTGGGCTCGATGAAAAAGCACGGAGATTTTTGCGTCGGGCCACTGGTCTTTTTAAATCGATTAGATTAAACCGCCCACGGGGGCAATAGAGAGAGTGTCATGAGCAGTCAGTTCATTCCAGTCGAACCATTTGACTATGTCGTCTTCGGCGGCACCGGCGATCTTGCCGAGCGGAAACTCCTGCCGGCCCTTTATCATCGTTTCGTCGCCGGCCAGTTCACCCAGCCGTCTCGCATCATCGGTGCGTCGCGCTCCGAAATGACCGACGAACAGTATCGCAAATTCGCCACCGAGGCGCTGGGCACGTTTCTCAAGCCCGGCGAAGCGTCGGCCGAGGAAGTCGAGAAATTCTGCGCGCTGCTTTACTACGTGTCCGTCGATGCCTCATCGGACAAGGGCTGGGACAAGCTGCATGACATTCTCGACGACGGCAAGGAGCGCGTGCGCGCCTTCTACCTCGCCGTCGGCCCGCAGATTTTCGGCCCGATCAGCCAGAAGATCCGCGACCACAAGCTAATCACCAAGAACACCCGCATCGTGGTGGAAAAGCCGATCGGCCGTGACCTCGCCTCGGCGCTCGATCTCAACGACACGATCGGCAAGGCCTTCCGCGAAGAGCAGATTTTTCGCATCGACCACTATCTCGGCAAGGAGACGGTGCAGAACCTGATGGCGCTGCGCTTCGCCAACGCGCTCTACGAGCCGCTGTGGAATTCCTCCCATATCGACCATGTGCAGATCACGGTCGCGGAAGCCGTCGGCCTCGAGGGCCGCGCCGGCTACTACGACAAGGCCGGCGCACTGCGCGACATGGTGCAGAACCACATCCTCCAGCTCCTCTGCCTTGTGGCCATGGAAGCCCCCTCCTCGATGGGTGCGGAAGCCGTGCGCGACGAGAAGCTCAAGGTGCTGCGGTCGCTGAAGCCGATCAATGCCTCGAATGTCGAAAAGATGACGGTGCGCGGCCAGTACCGCGCCGGCGCGTCCGATCAGGGTGCCGTGAAGGGCTATCTCGACGAACTCGAAGGCGGGGTTTCCAACACGGAAACCTATGTCGGCATCAAGGCCGAGATCGCCAATTGGCGCTGGTCAGGTGTGCCCTTCTATATCCGCACCGGCAAGCGGCTCGCCAAGCGCGTTTCGGAAATCGTCATCACTTTCAAGCCGATCCCGCATTCGATCTTCGACAGCACGGCCGGCCGCATCAACGAGAACCAGTTGATCCTGCGCCTGCAGCCGGACGAAGGCGTCAAGCAATCACTGATGATCAAGGATCCCGGCCCCGGCGGCATGCGACTGCGCGAAGTGTCGCTCGACATGATGTTCGCCCAGACTTTCGACGCCCGCAATCCGGACGCCTACGAGCGGCTGCTGCTTGACGTCATCCGCCAGAACGCGACGCTCTTCATGCGCCGCGACGAGGTCGAAGCGGCATGGCGCTGGATCGACCCGATCCTCAAGGGTTGGGAAGAAACCAACCAGCAGGTCCAGGGTTATACGTCAGGCACCTGGGGGCCGAGCCAGTCGATCGCGCTGATCGAGCGCGACGGCCGGACCTGGCACGAATAGCATCACGCAAGGGCGAGACAGGCAGATGGCACACCACTTCAATACCTTCGCCAACGGCGCCGATCTCGCTGAAGCCCTTGCCACGCGGGTGGCGACGCAACTCGCCGAGGGCGTTGCGGCGCGCGGCGAAGCGTCCATCGCCGTTTCGGGTGGCTCGACGCCCAAGGCCTTGTTCAAGGCACTGTCGGTCAAGGATATAGCCTGGTCGAAAGTGGTGATCACGCTGGTCGATGAGCGCTTCGTGCCGCCGGAAAACGACCGGTCCAACCACGCGCTGGTTTCATCCCTGCTGTTGCAGGACAAGGCAGCGTCCGCGAAGTTCGTGCCGCTTTATCATGCGGTCGCAGATGCCGAAGACGCGGCCTTCCTCACATCGGGTGACGTCAGGCGCATATCCCAGCCATTCGACGTGGTGATCCTCGGCATGGGTGGCGACGGCCATACGGCCTCGTTCTTTCCCGGCGGCAACAACCTCGAACGCGCGCTGAGCATGCGAGGCCCACGCGGCGTAATCACTATGGAGGCCTCAGGTGCCGGCGAAACGCGCCTGACCTTCACCTTCTCGGCGCTTCAGGACGCGCGCCTGCTCGTGCTGCATATCGAAGGCGAAGCGAAGAAGCCGGTGATCGAGACTGCGCTGGCGCAGGGCGCGGCAGGCCCGCTGCCTATCGCCCGGGTGATCGCCAATGCGAGCGCCGATACCGAGATTTACTGGGCGCCCTGAGCCCGGACCCGCGGAGTGCTCCCAACGCTCCGCCTACTGTCGAAAGGAACTGTCATGGCAGCCGATGCACGGATTGCAGCCATTACCGCCCGCATTGTCGAGCGCTCGAAACCCGCGCGCGAGGCCTATCTCGGGCGCCTGAAGGCAGCAGCCAGTCGTGGCGCGCATCGCGGCGTGCTTTCCTGCGGCAACCTCGCCCACGGCTTTGCGGTCTGTTCCCCCGCCGAGAAGGAGATGCTCGCGGCCGACCGCGCGCCCAATCTCGGCATCATCACCGCCTATAATGACATGCTCTCGGCCCACCAGCCCTATGAGACCTATCCCGCCCTCATCCGCGAAGCAGCGCGCGAGGCAGGCGGCGTAGCACAGGTGGCGGGCGGCGTGCCTGCGATGTGCGATGGCGTGACCCAGGGCCAGCCGGGCATGGAACTCTCGCTCTTCTCCCGCGACGTGATCGCCATGGCGGCCGGCATCGGCCTGTCGCACAATATGTTTGACGCAGCCGTCTATCTCGGCGTCTGCGACAAGATCGTGCCGGGCCTTGCAATTGCCGCCCTGACATTCGGGCACCTGCCGGCGGTCTTCATTCCGGCTGGTCCGATGACCACGGGCCTGCCGAACGACGAGAAGTCGCGTGTCCGCCAGCTCTATGCCGAGGGGAAGGCCGGGCGTGCCGAACTGCTGGAGGCTGAGTCCAAGTCCTATCACGGCCCCGGCACCTGCACCTTCTACGGCACGGCCAATTCCAACCAGATGCTGATGGAGATCATGGGCTTCCACATGCCCGGCTCGTCCTTCATCAATCCCGGCACGCCGCTGCGCGATGCGCTGACAAGGGAAGCAACCAAGCGCGCGCTGGCGATCACCGCGCTGGGCAACGAATTCACACCGGCCGGCGAGATGATCGACGAACGCTCGATCGTCAACGGCGTCATCGGTCTGCACACGACCGGCGGCTCGACGAACCACACGCTGCATCTGGTGGCGATCGCGCGCGCCGCCGGCATTCACCTGACCTGGCAGGATATTTCCGACCTGTCGGACGTGATCCCGCTTCTCGCCCGCGTTTATCCCAACGGTCTCGCCGACGTGAACCATTTTAACTCGGCCGGCGGCGTCGGCTTCCTGATCCGCGAACTGCTCAAGCAGGGTCTGCTGCACGACGACGTGCGCACCGTGTTCGGCCATGGGCTCGAGGCCTATACGGTCGAGGCCCGGCTCGGCGAGAATGGCGGCGTGATCCGCATGCCGGTTCCCGAAGTCAGCCCCGACCCGAAGGTTGTTGCGACGATCGATGCGCCTTTCCAGAAAACCGGCGGGCTGAAAATGCTGAAGGGCAATCTCGGCACCGGGGTGATCAAGATCTCGGCCGTCAAGGCGGAACGCCACGTCATCGAGGCGCCTGCAAAGGTATTCCACACCCAGCAGGCGCTCAACGATGCCTTCAAGGCCGGCGAACTGACAGGCGATTTCGTCGCCGTCGTGCGCTTCCAGGGCCCCAAGGCCAATGGCATGCCGGAACTGCACAAGCTGACGACGGTGCTCGGCATCCTGCAGGATCGCGGCCAGCGTGTGGCATTGCTCACCGACGGCCGCATGTCGGGCGCCTCAGGCAAGGTGCCGGCGGCGATCCATGTGACGCCTGAGGCCAAGGACGGGGGCCCGATCGCCAAGATTCGCGAAGGCGACATCATCCGCCTCGACGCCGTCAACGGGACGCTCGACGTTCTGGCCAAGGACGACTACGAGGCTCGGACGCCGATCACGATCGACCTCAGCGACAACGATTATGGCATGGGCCGCGAACTGTTCTCGATCTTCCGCCAGATGGCGGGGCCAGCGGACCATGGTGCGGGCGTGCTGGCGTAAATGCTGCGGCTCGCGACGGCCGAGGATATCGCAACGATCATGGCGATCGAGCGCAGCCCCGGCTACGACCAACTGGTCGGCCGGTCATGAGAATCGACCTCGCGCTGATGTCGATCTTGAGGCCGGAATGGGCTGCGAAAGACAGAGACTAACCTAGCAAATCCGGAATTGAATTCCATAATTGCAAGGCAAATTCACGATCTGATATCTCCATCCTTGATTTTTTCCCGATTTTACGTATGTTACGTAAAACTCGAGAGGTGTTTCAATGGTCTCAGTTCCAGCATCCGAATTGCAGAAAAATTTCGGGGAATGGCATGACCGTGCCTATGAGGGCCCTGTCGAAATCACCCGTTATGGACGAACCACCGCTTATCTGGTGTCGGCCAAGACGTTCGAAGAGATGCGGGCAAACTACCGAAAATCGGTGCCGATCGAGGCTTTATCGCAGGAAGAAATCAACTTGATCGCTGCATCGAGGGTCGAAGCCGAAAAGCCCTATACGCTCGATGACATTCCGGATGTCGAACCTTGAGGTCAGATCCCCTGCCGGTAGCCTGAGATGAAAATTCCCGCCGAACCGCCGGTCGAGCCCTGCCGGTGCCGCCCAAATTGAAGCGATGGCTCGGCCTGGATGTCCTGCCGCCCTGGATTTATACGGACCAGATCAATATCTTCGTGTGGCCTGGTCCAGATTTGCAGCCTGCGGACAGGCTTTCAAACCGGCCGGACGCTCGCGATAGCTGCGTTATCGGAGCGCTTCCGGACGACTGGTTCAAGTTGGTGCTGGACCATGTAGCCGAAAGCTACAGGCTTAAGCTCGTGACGCCAATCAAACGTAACGAATAGAATCAGAAGCTCGGCGCCGTCTTGCCCGCCTTGCGGTACGCCGCGATCACCGTATTGGCCATCAGCATCGCAATCGTCATCGGACCGACGCCGCCCGGCACCGGGGTGATCGCACCCGCCACGGGCTCGCAGGCGGCATAATCGCAATCACCGACGAGCTTGGTCTTGCCTTCGCCCCTCTCAGGCGCCGGTACGCGGTTGATGCCGACGTCGATCACGGTCGCGCCGGGCTTGACCCAATCGGCCTTGACCATTTCGGGGCGGCCGACGGCGGCGACGAGGATGTCGGCCTTGGCGCAGATGCCGGGCAAGTCCTTCGAACGGGAATGGGCCATGGTGACGGTCGCATTCTTCGACAGGAGCAATTGCCCCATCGGCTTGCCGAACAGGTTGGAACGGCCGATGACGACGGCGTTGAGGCCGGAGAGGTCGTCGCCACGGATGGTCCGGACCAGGATCAGCGAACCGGCCGGCGTGCAGGAGATGAGGCCGGTTTCGCTGTCACCGGTGGCAAGCTTGCCGGCATTGACGACGTGGAGGCCATCGACATCCTTTTCCGGCAGGATCAACTGGATGACGGCTTCGGAATTGAGATGCTTCGGCAGCGGCAATTGGACGAGGATGCCATGGATCGACGGGTCGGCATTGAGCCCGGCAACGAGCGTCATCAACGCTTCCTGTGTGGTATTTTCCGGCAGCGAATATTGGGCGGACTTGAAGCCGCATTCCTTGGCCATCTTCGACTTGGAGCCGACATAGGCCTGGCTCGCCGGATCGGCGCCGACGAGGACCACGGCAAGGCCCGGCTTGATGCCATCGGATGCCTCAAGCGCTAGCGTCGAGGACTTGATCTGGTCGATCACGGACGCAGCGACGTCCTTGCCGTTGATGATGGTTGCCAAGTGGATCTCCTCACCCAATCGATTTAAGTCGCGGCGATCCTAGCGTCCGGATGCAGGGTGCAACCGTCATATCGCGTCGCCGAGCGGCGCTCTTTCACTATTGGGAATGACAGGTAAATTCAATAGCGCGAGCGGCGTCGTGGCGGCAGAAGATCGTCCAAACGGTCCTGGAGGTCCGCGACCGTTTCGCGCAGTTCGTGGATTTCGTCGTCGTCGCGATAGGACCGGCGCGAGGAGCGGGAGGCTTCCCGGCGGGCCGGTTCGCGCGTCGCATGAATGCGGATCTCGCCCGCGGAAACGGCGAGGTCATCCGCTACCGAACGGAAGGCCGAGACGGTCTCGCGCAGCACGGCAGCGAGCGCGTCGATCTCGCTCACAGATGGCGCGGCCGACACCGGCTCGCGGTGTTGTACCACTGGGGCTGGTCGCGGGTGGTCGATGAAGCGCTTGGCGGCCTGGCCGATCAGGTAGACCGCCTCGCTGAATTTGAGGAAGTCCGCATCGCGTGCGCGCACATCGTCGGCTGTCGCCGCCTGCATCGGCGGCGGCTCGATGACGGCGCGTGGGGTGCGAACGCGCTCTTCGGTCGGACGGTCACTGGAGGCAAATTGTTGCGCCCGCTCCATCTGCCCCTTGCGCTTCAGGATCGCTTCGATCTGCGCCGAGAGAGTGAGGTCGGGCTGTTCCGGCATTGCCGGCTGCTGTTCCCGCATTGCGGGCCGCTGCTCGCGAAGCTTTGCTGCCATTTCCCTCAGACGTGCCTCCATGGTGTCGACGAGCCGATCGTCGGGAATCGCGCTGTCGGGCTCCGCTTGGACAGCGTCTAGCAGATAATCGAGGAGCGGACGGCTGTTCATGGCAATGACCGGCTGGTTGCTGAAAGCTTGGCCGGATACGCAGCCCATACACATGAATTGAGGGCAAGAGCGAACTCAGCCACAGCCAAAACATACTCATCCGATGGCTAACAAAGGGTTAATTTTTGCTGCCGAGGGCTGCGTTTGGTATCAATTCTCCGGCAGTTCGCGCCGTTCCCGGTACGCCACCCAGAATGCCTGCATGCGCTCGATTGCGGAGAAAATAATCGTCCGCAATGCGAAGACCGGGCCACCGACGAAATAGCGCTTCCACAGGCGGCGCGGCTCCTGACGGAACCGATGCAGCCATTCGACGCGCAGCGAACGCGCAGACTCAGGGGCGCGCGTGAATTCGCCTGCCATGAAATCGAAAAGGGCGCCGACGCTGATCACCAGGCGGGCATGTTCGGGGCGGATATAGCGGTCGATCCACTTTTCCTGTTTCGGCGTGCCCATGGCGACCAGCAGGATATCGACCTTGTGCCGGGCGATCTCGTCGGAGACGGACCACGAATCCTCGTCCTTGAAGAAACCGTCCTGGATGGCGACGAATTCGTGCCAGGGCGCGTGCTTGGCAAAATTCTCACGTGCACGCTCCAGCACGTCAGGGCGGGCGCCGACGAGACCGACGCGCTTCGGCGTGGTGATATAGGTCATCAGCGCGGGTACGAAATCCGTGCCGTTGAGATTGGCGGGGAACATCTTTCCATGCATGGCGAACGAGGCGAGATCGACGCCGATGCCGTCGGGCAGCACGAGGTGACGTGATAGCGCATCGCGGTACTCGCGGTCATGGGCCATCAGGTTGGCGTTGTGGGCGTTGAGGAACGATATCGTTGTCTGTCCGACCGGCACGTCGGCAAGCGTGCTCACGAACGTGAACGCCTCCGACCAGTCCAGATCACAGACCGGCAATCCGAAGATCAGCCGCTGCGAGCTGAGCACAGCCATGTTCGAAATGATATTCATTCCCGTCTCCCGCCATGTGCCTGGGTTTACCCAGCAGATGCCCAGGGCTCAGCAAGCTTCGTGCCGCGATTGGCGGAATCGACCCTCATGCGTAACCGGCGTCATGCATAACGAGATACCAGCGACGCTTGAAATGCCGCTTAAAGGAACCATTCAAAAGCATTTTCAATAGCTTACGACTTGTTAACCATCGACCGAAATTGAGAATGTTTTCAAGGGTTTCCGAGGCTTGCGAGGAAGAGAGATCCAGTTGTTCGGAGTAAGAATCCTTGACCGAAATGCGGCGGAACAAGCGCGAACCGTCATTTCGGGACAGGAAATATGTGCCGGAACTGGAATTGCGTTAAGAAATTCTGTCGATAAACGCGACAAACGACGATCGGCCAGCCTCGCGGCCAGCCGATTAGCAAGAATTCGTTAACGATTATCGGCGCGCTCAGTGCGCGTTGCCGCCGTCGCTCTTGGCCGGCGTGACGTCGTCGGGCGCCTTCTCGGAGACCATGCGCTCGCCGCTCTTGATCGTCGATCCCGGCTTCGACATGCTGGACAGGATTTCTTCCTTGGTCAGGTAGTCGATCTGCTCGACGATCACGTCGAGCACCACTTCCGAGCCCAGCTTCTTGTTGAGCGCTTCCTTGACGCGGGCCTTGAAGACCTTGAGATCGAAGTTGCGGTTGTCGCTGACCCGGATTACCTTGTCGCCGACGAGTTCGGTATACATTTCGTCGGTCAGAAGTTCGGGAATCGGAAGGGTGATATCGGCAAGCTTGGTCTTGTCGGTGATGAAGGACGTCCGGGTCAGGAAATAGCCTTCCACCCTGCCCTGTGCGATCACCGGAAAGGTCACGACCTCGCCCTTGACGAGTTCCTGCACCGCCCTCTTCCTGGCCTCTTCCTCAGCCGGATCGGGCGCCTTCGACATCTGGATCGAGAAATAGACCGATCCGAGCGTGACGATCGCGACCCAGACGCCTGATATGATCAGCTTGAGCATTTGGGCCTAGATCTCGCCGTAACGGAACTGTTCCTGGGTGTAGGTACCGTCGCCCTCGTTTTCCTGCACCGCGCTGCGCAGGATATCGGCCACCGTCCGCATCGCGTTCATATGGGCTTCGAGCCTGCGGGCATTGACCTGCAGCTTCTTCTTCATGACCTTCATATGGTCGGCAAAGCCCTTCGGGTATTCGCCGGGTATGGTGTCGCGGCAAAGCACGGTCAGTTCATAGAGGCAGCGGCTCTTGTGGACGTTCGACGCCTTGATGTCGAACTTCATGTCGGTGCCGATCCGCTCGTTCTCGTTGTCGATGATCATTTCGAGCCGGCCGAGTACCGTCCGCAACCGGATGTCCTTGAAAGGCTCTTCAACTGCCGCCATCGCCATCCTCATAGTGTCGTCCCCGCCAGGAAAATAGAATTAAACCAATTCGCCGGTGTCAGAGCCTGGGCTCTAGCCGGTCTTTCGGGCGTCATCGCCCGGTAAAAGCTTGTCGAGCGCCTGGAGCTGATGCTGGTTGATCAGCTGTGTCTCCATCTGCAGGCGGTCCGCGCGGTTTATCTCCGCCTTTTCCGCCTTGTCCATGGTCTTCATCGAGCCGTTGTCCATCAGCTTCTCGGCGATGCCGATACCGCCTTCCTTGGCGATCTCGTTGGCGATCTGCTCGGCCATCATGCCTTTCCAGATCTCACCGGTCGCACCCTTGCCGTAGACTTCCTCGCTCTCCGGCAGCATGGTCTTGATGAAGTTCTGCAGCACCATGGCCTCGAACTTGCGATAGGTCTCGGGCACCTGCTTCTTCTCGACGCCGTCGAGCCGATGCTTGAGCTTGTGGGCATCGGCCACCGGATCGCTGCGCATGATGGCGGCAAAGGATTCGTCGGTGCTGGCCAGCCGCGTCGCTTCCGCCGTCGCCTGACCCGCCTTGAGCTTGGCCTGCGCGACTTCCAGCACGGCCGGATCGGCATTGTTCAGCACATCGAGAACGATATCGGTGGGAGGTGAAATTGCCATGTAAAAACCGCCGCATGGGAAGCATAAATGCTGTAGCCGGCATCTTCACCGTTCTACCTTGACCGTGGCTTACGGGGCGGTCAGAGGGGTCCGCGACGGACGGAAAGCGCAAACTGCTGGTCGAGCAATTCGTAGATCGTTTTCTCGTCGGCGTCCCGATCCTCGACCTCGCGCGCGTCTTTTGCCTGTTCGGCGAGACGATCGGCCTTGGCGCGCTCGCGCAAAATCTTCTGCTCTTGGATCTGCTGCATGGTGGCGAGATGCTGGTCCTTGGCGGTGAGCCGGCTGATCTGCCCGGAATAGATGCTGGCGAAGAGTTGATGCACCGTATCGAGAGACCCGATGGCATTGACCGCGGCCGACATGCTTTCATCTATTTCGGCACGAGCGCGGGCGGTGGCGGCGAGCTCATTCTCCGCCATGTGCTCGAGATGGCGCTGGACCTTCACAAGACGCTGCAATTTTTCCGACCGTGTCTGCGCCATTCGTTACCTGAAAATCGGGCCGAACGCGTCGGCATAGAGGGAAAGCATGGCCGAGACGCCGAGATAGAACAGGATCGTGCCACCCATGACCATATAGGGCGTCGATATGAAGTAGACGGGCACGATCGGCGCAAGCTTGTTGATGAAGCCGATCGCCATGTTGAAGAGCACGTTGAACAGGATGAAGGGGCTGGCGAGCCGCAGCATGACCGTGAAGGTCGCCGAGAGCGTATCGACCATGGAGACGAGCGCCTTTTGCGGGTCGAATACGGCACCGGGGGGAAGCGTCTTGTAGGTCTCGGCGAGTGCCATGAAAACCTGATGGTGGAAGTCCAGCATGAACAGCACCATCAGGCCGGCGAAGGTGATGACGTTGGTCAACTGGCCTTCGGCCGTGTCTTCCAGGATATCGCCGGCCGGCGGCGTGTTGAGGCCGATCATCATGGTGATGACGGTGCCGAGGAACTGGAGACCTAGCGCATAAAACCGTGTTAGCATGCCGAGCACCACGCCGGTCAGCGTCTCGAAAATGCAAAGCAGGAGATAATCCGGCGTCGTGCCTTGTATCCTGGGGAAGATCGAGTCCCACATCACGGGCATCAGCGCCATCGTCACGGTGACCGCGAGCAGGACGCGGAACATCACCGGCACGCGGGCGGTGGAGAAGCCGGGCAGAACCAGTATGCAGCCGCCGATCCGGCAGAATGCCGCAAACAGCGCCAGAACAATGGTCTGCGGATCATCGATCATGAAATGGTGCCGAGGATCTTGATCTCGATGCCCTTGGCAAGTTCGACATGCGACAGCACCGGCAGGGTTGCAAAGAGCCGCTCGACGATCATGCGTACATAGGAGCGCGTTTCCGGCGAGGTGACGAGCACGAAGGGCAGGCCGCGATCGAGATATTCGCGAACGACCTTGGTGGCCTGTTCGGAGAATTCCTCGAGATGGCGCGGGTCGATATCGAATTCGATGATCTCGCCCTTGGTGTCGCGCTTGATGGCCTGGTGGAAAACCATGTCCCATTTGTTGCCGAGGCGCAGCACGCGCAGCAGGCCGTTGTCGGAGAGATCGCCGCAGATTTGCTGCGCCATGCGCACGCGCACGTGCTCGACGATCTGCTCGGTCTTGCGGACATGCGGCGCAAGTTCGGCGACGGCTTCGAGGATGAGATGCAGGTTGCGGATCGAGACCCGCTCGGCAAGCAACAGCTTGAGCACCGCCTGCAGGCCCGAATAGGACATGTGGGTGGTGCAGATTTCGTCGGCGAGCTTCTTGTATTCCGGATCGAGCCGGTCGATCAGGATCTTGACGTCCTTGTAGGACAGAAGCTGCGGCAGGTTGTTGCGGATGACTTCAGAGAGATGCGTCAGGACCACCGAAACGTTGTCGATCGGGTGGAAGCCTTCGCGCTTGAGTTCCTCGGTAAAGGTCTCGATGACCGACACGGCCGGCATGCCGAATGCTGGTTCCCTCACCTCGTCGCCCGGCGCGGACGGCTTGCGTCCGCCACCGGTGATGACGAGCACTTCGCCAACGCGCAGCATGTTCGAGGCGACCGTCGTGCCGTGGATGCGGATATGGTAGGCCTTGTCCGATATCGAGATATCGTCCGACACCTTGATTTCGGGCACGACGAAACCGTATTGCGTGGCGAATTTCTTGCGCATCTTGCCGACGCGGAAGGCCAGTTCCTGGTGGGCGCCGAGAAGCCTGGTGGAGACCTGCTTGCCGAGCAGCAGTTCGATCTCCGGCGTCCTGAGCGCCTGCTTGACCGAGTCCTTGTCGTCAGCCTTGACCTCCGCAGCCTTGCGCTGATCCTCGGCCGCCAGTTCATTGGCAGCCTCTTCCTGTGCCCTCTGGCGCGGGATCATGAAAGCGGCAAGGCCCATCGCGCCGCCGAGCACGGCGAACGGCAAGAACGGCAGGCCCGGAACGATTGCCAGAATGCCGACCATCGCCGAGGCGACACCGAGCGCGCGTGGATAGCCCGCGAGTTGGTCCATGACCGCCTTGTCGGTCGTGCCCGTCTGGCCGCCGCGCGAAACGAGCAAGCCTGCCGCCAGCGAGATGATCAGGGCCGGAATCTGCGAGACCAGGCCGTCACCGACCGACAGCCGAACGAAGACGTCGGCCGCTTCGGTGAGTTCCATACCATGGCGGAAATAGCCGATGATGATGCCACCAAAGATGTTGATCGCGGTGATCAGGAGGCCCGCGACCGCGTCACCGCGCACGAACTTGGACGCACCGTCCATGGCACCGAAGAACGAGCTTTCGTCCTCGAGTTCCTTGCGGCGGCGGCGTGCCTCATGCTCGTCGATCATGCCGGCCGAGAGATCGGCGTCGATCGACATCTGCTTGCCGGGGATGGCATCCAAGGTGAAACGCGCGCCGACCTCTGCGATACGCGTCGCACCCTTGGTGATGACGATGAAGTTCACCACGATCAGGATCAGGAAGACGATCAGACCGATGACGAAATCGCCCGACATGACGAGGCTGGCAAAGCCCGCGATCACATGACCGGCGGCGTCGTGGCCTTCATTGCCGTGGGAAAGGATGACGCGCGTGGTCGCGATGTTGAGCGACAGTCGCAGCATCGTGGCGATCAGGAGAATGGTCGGGAACGACGAGAAATCGAGCGGCCGCTGGATCCACAGCGAGACCATCAGGATGAGGACCGAGAAGGAAATCGAGAAGGCCAGCCCCAGGTCGATCATGAAGGGCGGTATCGGCAGGAAGAGCACCGACAGGATGATGACGATGCCGACGGCAAATCCGATGTCGCGGCCGCGAGGCGCGATCTTCGGAATCGTCAACGTTGTCAGAGAAGACTGTACATCAGCCATATGCCACGCGCCTCTTCATGAGCCGGATTTCTGAACGGCCCATGGATAGCGGCTGAAACTTGCGCGAGGGGTGTCTCGTCGGGTTCGAAAGGCTTAGAAACCGCTTTCGACGCGTGAGAAGATCATGTTGGTGAAGATCGATATCTGCGAGCCGATGAAGGGCGCGGAAATCGCCACGGCCGCGAGCACGGCAAGGATCTTCGGAACGAAGGTCAAGGTGATTTCCTGCACCTGGGTCAGTGCCTGGAGAAGTGCGACCACGACACCGACGATCATGGCGGCGAGCACCGCCGGGCCGGAAGCGGCCAGCACTGTCCAGATCGCAGCCTGGACGATATCGAGTGCATCGGCCTCATTCATGGCTAATCCTCGCAGACGATGGGGCTGGCCGGCCTATTCACCGGCCGAGCTGGTCTCATCGGGTTGGCCGTCGTCCGGCGTGTTGCCGGTGTCTTCGCCGTTATCCGGCGTATTCGTGTCCGGCGTCGTCGGCGTCGCGCTGACGCTGATGCCGCTCTGGATGACCACTGTATCACCATTTTCAAGAGTCGCGGTCAATCCGTCGGATTTTACCGCGACAGACTTGACGACGCCAGTGGTTTCGCCGTCGGCACTGGTGATGGTCTTGCCGATCATGCTTGCCGCCTGGCTGAGCGACGTCTCCTGGATGAGGCTCTCGAGATGCGTATTGGTCTTGATCGCCTGCTCGACGCCCGAGAACGTCGCCAGCTGCGACATCTGCTCGCTGGCATCGATCGGGTCGGTCGGATCCTGGTTCTTCATCTGCGCGACGAGGAGCTTGAGGAAGCTGTCATAGTTCAGCGTCGCTTCCTTGGCATCGGTCGTCGCGGCCGTCTTGGGTGTCGAGACTGGCGTGGTGGTGACGTTGTTGACTGCGTCTACTGCCATGGTGCGATCTCCCTGCGGATCTGCTCGCGTACCGCGGGCGTGATCTCCTGGGTGCTGAGGATGCGCTCCTCGATGGGATAGAGCGTGCGAATGGCTTTGAGCGCGTCGAACGGCCGGCCCGAGGTCACCACTGCATCGATCCGCTTCAGCTCGGCCAGGATCTCGTCATTGGTGAAGCTGGCAAGCAGCATCGTGATCGATTTCTTGAACATGATCATCGACTGGCTCGCGCCTTCCGGATTGATCAGCATCATCTGGACGATGAAATAGAGCTGCTTGAGCGGCGTCGTGGCACCTTCGGGCTGCAACACGTGATTTTCCAAGAGGAATGTCACATCGTTGAGAAACTCGACCGCTACCTTGCGATCAACCCGGAGGACGGCGCCGTTGATGAAGATACGCTCGCCCGATTTCAGCGAGATACGCAAAGTGCTTTTCATTTCAATCCATCCCTGATGATGGTGACGATATCGGCGATGCCCTTGAAGTTGTCCGATTTCCGCGTGCGGATTTTTTCGGCTTCCTTGAGCACCCAGATGCCGATCGAGATAAGATCCGCCCTGACGCTGAGTGGCAGTTGATTTTCCGGGCTGCGCAGATCGTCTATAAACGCGATCCAGACGCGGCGCGTGAAGAACAAAGCTTCAACGGCTTCCCTGGATTCGCGGCCGTTTCGAATGGCCGCCTGCAGCATGGTAATCGCCTTATCCAGCACCTGCCTTTCGCGGTCCTTCGAATCGGCGACATCATCCGCCATGATTTCTGCATAGGAAAACTGGTACATTCAGCCCCTCACTCCGGTCATTCTGTGAACGTAAACCACTTGCCTGAACCCAGGCTTACGCTCTTAATTCTACGCGTTACACGACGAACACTCGAACTATACTCAGAGCTCGTTGACGAGGCTGAGTTGCGAGATTCTCGCCGTCAGGTTGTATGAAATTTCCATCTGATTGCTCAGAGCCGTGATCCGGCTCGAAGCTTCGTACACATCCACGCCTTCGAGATCGTCAAGGTTGAGCTTGACGATATCGACCTGCGCCTGCAGCACTTCGTTGGCGAGTCGAACACGATTTTCCGACAGGCCGAGCTGGCTGCGTTCCGCATCGATTCCATAGATCGCCTGCCCCATGAACCCGATCGCCTTGTTGGAGACGACCGCGCGCGTATCGCTATTGATGGGCAGGTTCAGGAGCTCGATGCCGATCACCGCCGCGAAAGCCATGCCGCGGAACGCGTCGCCGTTGACGGTGGTCGAACTCTGAACCACTTCGGTCCTGGAGATACGGCTGGTCATCGGAGTGTCCGAGGCGGTCGACCAATTGGTCTGCCAGTCGGTGCCACCCATGAACATCGGCTCGACGACATTGTCGAGAAAGTCCTGCATCTGGACGTCGGTAATGCCTTCAGTCTGCGGGTCGGTCTTGGGGAATCCGAAAAATCCGTCGAAGGCCGTGTCGAATGCTGTTCGCGCGCCGGTCTCGTCGGTCATATAGTCGCCGAGCGGTTTGACGTCGGTATTGATACCGGCCAGGACATACTCGCCATTCACTGAAGTATTCGACGAATCGACGAACTGATCCAGCACGTCGGTCAGCGTCTGCACCGCGGTGGAGAGCTGGGTGCTGTCGGTAGAGCCGGCCAGCGCGACAAAGGTGCTGAGTGCCGTCTGCCCCGCGCCGGAGATGGTTTCGAGTGCCATCTGCGACGAAGACAGCCGCTGGGTCACGACCGAATTGGTCGCGACCAGGTTCTGCATCATGTCGGCTTCGCGATGAAGATCAAGGCTGCGCGTCGTGGTGGCGCCGAGTTCCTCGCCGATATTATAAAGCCGCCCGGACACGACTTCCTTCTGTGCCTGGATCAGTTCGTTCTGAACCTGGTTGATCGTCTGGCGCATGGCCGACTGAACGGAAAGGTTGGATATGAAGGAAGTTTTCATGGTCTATCACACCGCTGCCAACAGAGCCTGCATCATCTCGTCCACCGTGGCGACGAGCTTGCTCGAAGCCTTGTAGCTCTGCTCGAGTTCGAGCATCAGCGACATTTCTTCATCCAGACTGACGCCGGTCGTGTTGGAAAGCGCCTCGACCACGCGGGTCAGCTGCGCCTGCTTGTTGTCTTTCGCGGTGGCGCTTTCCGAGATCAGCTGTTCGAGCCAACCCACGGAACCGGTCGCATATTCGCCAATCGTCGTGCGGGCATCGAGGAAGGCGTCTATATCGAAATCACGATCAGCTTCAAAGGTCGCGACATAGCCGTCGAGAAGCGTGGAATAGCCGGCTTCGTTATTGACGTTGCCGAGATAGTCGGTGGCGGCGATGCCGAGGCCGTCCACGTCGTAACCGCCATCGCGGAGAAGGGTCGGATCGCCGCCCTTCGACTTGACGAGGCTGTCATTGATCTTGATCACGGCAGCCAAACCGGGAACCAGTTCGCCCGTCACCGGGATCGTATCGCCGCTCGCATATCCGTTCCAGGTGAACAGACCCGGAAGTGGATCGGCGCCGCCGCCCGTCATGTCGTTCTGCTGGAACATCTCGATCAGGCCGCGCGCGGTTTCATCGAGCTGGTTCTGGTAGGTGGGAATGATCGAATCCCTGACCTGGAGAAGCGCCTGCAGCTTGCCCTTGGCCGTGGTGTTGCCACCCTCGCCGGCGGTGATCTCCGCCCCATCGATGATGAGGGGATTGCCTTGGGTGAGCGCGTCATAGGCCGGCTGCGGGAGAAAAAGGATGTTCCGCTTGTCGACATCGAACAGCATGGTGCCATCGCTCGTATAGAGCGCCATGTCGTTGTCGCTGCGCGTGAAGGAACGCACGCCGACGATCGCCGAAATCTGCTTGAGATACCGCTCGCGCATGTCGAGTTCGTTATTGACGTCCCGCCCGAGCGTCGTACCAGCCTTGATCGCGTTATTGACGTCGCCGAACTGATCGAGAAGACCGTTCAGCTCTTCGATCAGATCACCGATTTCCTGATCGACCGTGCCACGCATGGACTGGATTTCGGAGGAGATCGAGTTCAGCGAATTGGCGACGTCCGAGGCGCTCGAAATGACCGTTGCGGCAAGCGTCGATTCGTTCGGCTTGGTGGCATAGGCCTGGAGATTGTCGCGAAGCGTCTTGAGGTAGGTCGACGGGGCAGTCTCGTAGTCGTTGCCTCCGAGCAGGGATCGCACACCCTCCAGCTTCTGCTGGAGAAGGTCCTGTGCGGCGGAGTCGGCCGTCGAATGCATGGTCTGCTTGACCAGGCCATTGTCATAAGTGCGCTCGATGGTCATGCGCTGCGCGCCATTCGAGTCGATGCTGGTCACACCGACGCGCCGGGAATAATCCGGATTCGAGGCATTCGCGATATTACGGGAAAGCGCCGCACTCTGCAGGCCCGTATTGGAAAAGATCGTTTGCGCGGTGCTGATCGCCGATGACAGAGACATGGAGCCGGCCTACCTTTCAGAGTTACCTTTTCAGGTTGACGAGAACGTCCATGAGATCGGAACCGGTCTGGAAGACCTTGGAGTTCGCGGTATAGGTACGCTGGGACTCGATCATCCGGGTCAGCTCCTCGGCGATGTCGACAGTCGAATTCTCGAGAGCGCCGGAGACGATCGAACCCATTCCGTTCGAATTCGGGAAACCGAGAATGACGATGCCGGAATCGTTGCTCTGGGCGTAGACATTACCCGAGATGACCCTGAGCTCGTCGGGGCTCTGCACCGTCGCCATGGCAAGGCGGTACATCGGCACGAGGTCGCCGTTCTCATATTGCGCATAGACGATGCCGTCTTCGGCCACCTGGATCTGCTCGACCTCACTCGGCGCGTTGCCGTTGACCGAAGCCCGGACGGTGAAGTCGTAAGAGAGCTGCGTCAGTTCGGTGAAATCGAGCGACAGCTCGACCATGTTGGAAACCACACCGCCGTCAGCAGCAGCGGGCAGAACCACCGTGGCGAGCACCTCGGATGGATCGGTCAGCTTGCCGGTGACGGGATCGAATTCGATATCGATCGGATCGACGACCAGCGAATCCGTTGCATATGGGAATGAGCCCGTCGTTTCATCGCGGCCGGCGGCGTTGAAGATCGCCATCTGCCACATGTTCTCGTCCGTCTTCGAGAAATAGACGTCGTAAAGCACTTCATTGCCGAGCGTATCGAACGCCTTGATCGAGGTCTTGTGGGTGTATTCCGTCGTTTCATCGGAACCGTCGGCCGGAAGCAGGGCGGGATCGACGACTTCAGCGCTGGCATCGAGGTTCGAGAAGAACTGTCCGAACGAAGAGGGCGTGGCCACCAGGCCGTCCGAGACGATCCTGATAGGCTCGAGGCCCGCATAGCCGTTGACCACGGGCGTGGGCTCGTCTGACGTATAGGGATAGCCGAGCAGCTTGTAGCCGCCCGCATTGACCAATTCGCCATCACCGTTCGGCACGAAGGAGCCTGCGCGCGTCATGTAAGGAACGCCGCTCGGATCCTCGACCACGAAGAAGCCGTTGCCGTTGATGGCAAGATCGGTCGCCGAGGACGTATATTGAAGGGCGCCCTGGTTGCTGATCCCATAACGGATATCGGTTTCCACGGCACCCGAATTGTAGTTGCCGGAGACCGAAGGCAGGAGAAGGGAGGAAAATTCGGTGGACGCGGCCTTGTAACCGGTCGTGCCGGCGTTGGCGATGTTATCCGCTACCGTGCTCAGACGGCTTGCCTGGGCATTCATGCCAGACGAACCGGTTCTCATCATTCCATAAAGGCTCATGTCGGTTCCTCGTGTCCGTAATTCATTTACAGAATAGGAAGCGCGCCTTGCGTGAACCTTATAGGACCCTCAGGCAGGACCCGAACCCATTGAATTCATGAAATCCTGCCGGGCCATGCCTGCGACAGGCAGCACGCCAGGAATCAGAAAGCGGGCCTCGATCCTGAATGTGTGTTTCAGGATCGAAGCCCGCCATCCAGGAATGGAAGAATTCGATATGTTCGGCCTGGCCCCGAGTGCCGCTACGGCTTCATCGCCGTGCGCGCATCCAGGTCTTACTGCCAGTCGATGCAGTATCCCAGGAAGCGCTTGGAATCGATCGGATCGAAACCGAGGCGCTTGCGCAGCTTCTTGCGAAGCTTGCTGATATGGCTTTCCACAACGTTCTCCTCGACGTCCTCGTCGAAGATGCCGTAGATCGCGTTGAAGATCTGGGTCTTGGAAACGCGCCGTCCGCGGTTCGCGACCAAGTATTCGAGAATGCGCCGTTCACGCCGCGGCAAAGGAAACACTTCGCCGCCGATTTCCGGGTCGCGCCCGTCCGAGAAAACCCGGACCTGGCCAATATCGACATAGTTCGTGTGGACCTTCTGCCGGCGGCGGATTGCCGCTGCCCGCGCCAGGATTTCTCTCGGATGGACGGGCTTCCTGACCACGTCGTCGACACCACAATCAAAGAATGCAAGCGTCGTTTCGAGAGAAGGAGAATCAGACACCGCAATCACCGGGGCCTGGCTTCGATCCCTGATCGCCTTGGGCAGTTCGAGCGAGAGCTCCGACTGTCCGATCAGGAAGGCTTCGACGGCATCAATATCCGTGTCCGCCGCCGTGGTTACCCATTCCCCAAATTCCACCGGATCGAAACCCGTCGAGGGTACGCCCTCACGAAAGAAAAGTGATGTATAACCGTCTTTTACAAGTGTACGCTCATCAACCACTACGATCATCAGCCGCCTCCGAATCAGTGTAGTGAACCTATGCATCAATAGGTACGAATCCAGCGAATCGCCGTAAATATGCGGGAAGTGAGTGACATAAATTAACAGTAGATTAACAGAATAATAGCGATTTGATCTATATCTAGTGGCGGACCTTCCTGAAGCATACTAAACTTCAAAATCCACGTTAACATATGGTTAAGTCCACAGAAAAAATGGTTAACGGGATTGACTCGCCACATTGTCGCCTAGATTGCTCGCGTTCCGATTCAACCCATGCGGTAGACTACCTTCAGTTGCTGCAGAATTCCGAGGCAGTCGGCGTCCATTTTCCGTAACCGGTCGCGACCAGGTTGGAGATGACGCGACACACGTACCGCTTTTGTGCCGGGTCGTTGTTCGGGCCGGCATGGTAACGCGCCACCGCCATCGTCCAGGTGACATGCTTCGAATGCAGCCGGGACAGGAATTTCGCCGCGTATTCGACATTCTTTTTCGGGTTGAGCATGTCGTCCGGCGAGGCGAATTGATCGCCATGGTAGTGATGGTTGATTTGCATGCAGCCGAGATCGATGAGTTTCGAGCCCCTATCGCGGGCATCCGAAAAGACGACAAGCGCATCTTTTCTCGACGCGGCGAACACTGCCTTGCCTTCGATGTTGAGCGCCCAAGGCTGCAGCGAGCCGCGCTTGCCGGTCTCGGTCAGTCCCACCGAATAAAGGATTCCCTCGGGCACGCCATATCGCGTCGCGGCAGCCGCGATTTCCCGCTCACAGATGCCGGACGAAGCGCGTGCGTCAGAGGTAGATATTGCCGGCGCGAGAAGAATCAGTCCTGCTGTCAGCAGACGTGGAAATCCCGGCATCTTCATCGCGTGTCCATGAATCCTGGTTGCCTTGGCGGGCATTTTCGTTGCGACCACTGGCCTGATTGTCCTTCTGGCCCTGGTCCTGCCGCGCGAGATCGCGATCGGAATTGGCTTCCGTCCGCTCTGTGGCATTGAGCTGGACCGACACCTTGTCGATGCTGAAGCCCTGGTCCTGCAATGCCTTGACGATGCCGCCCTGATCGTTCGAGAGATGCCTGTAGGCCTCGATCGTATCGACGCGCACTTCCACCGACAGCTCGTCGCCCTTGAGCTTCAGCGAGGCGACCATGTTGCCGAGATCGCCGGGATTCATCTGGAGCTTGAGCGTGTTGACTTCCTTCACCGTATCGCCCTCGAGCGACAGTTCGGCGCGGTTCACATGCGCAAGCGCCTCGGTCCAGGTCGTGTCGGACTTGATGGCACTGGTCAGCGTCTGGGTGTTGGTCTCCGTGGAGAAGCCGAGATAGCGCCGCGCCTCGATCACGGTCGCGGTATCGAACTTCGTCGCGTTCGAGCGCTTGTCGGTATCGGCTACGCCATCCGTGCCGGATTTGGTGAGCGGCACATCGATGGGCCTGCCCTTGCCATCGGCACTGACTAGACGCACGGATTCGGTTGCTGGTTCGTCCTTGCCGTGCGCGTGGTCGTCGCGCTTGGTCGTGGCGGCAGCGTTTTCATGGGCATTCAGCAGGAGGATCTCGGCCTTCTTGTCCGTTGGGACGGCGGTCGTCTCGTCCTTGACGTCGGCCTTTTCGGTATCGTCGTCGTGCTTCTTGACAGCTTTTGTCGCGGTTTCCTTGGTGGGCGCGAGCCCCAGCAGCATGCTCAGCTCTTCGGACGGGCTTGCCGCCACGTCCTGCGCAATCGCTGCATTGCCGGCTTCGGCGGCAACCTTCTGAGCCATCCGCTTGGCGACATCCAATATGTTGGCGAGCGCCTTTTCAGCTCCGCCGTCCTTGCCTGCGTCGGGCGCGACAGCCGCTTTCTGGCTCTGCTTGAGAAGCGCCAGGCGGATCCGGCTCTCGGTCGATTCCGCGACATTGCGACGAACCGCATCGGCGGGCGTCGCTACGGTGCTGGCGGATGGATCATCGGTCGTCGCACTGGCGGCGGCATCGTCCTCGACAGCGCCGTGCCGACTGTCGCGGCCACCGTTTGGCGTTTCCTGCTGGTTCGCCCTGGAGACGTAGTCCTGGAAGCTGTCGCCGCCCTCCGTGCCGCCGGTGCCGGAGGCACTCTGCTGGTCACGATAGGTGGGCTGGACGGGCGGGGATTGGGGCGGGCCTGCAAGGATTTGGTCCATCATCGTCAGTTGCTTCCTGTCGATAGAAGTGCGTCGATATCTTTCAGCTTGGAGCGCCCCACACTCACGAAATCCTCGACCTCGTCGATCCTGGAATCGAGTGCCTGCTTTCTTGTCTCTTCCGGCAGGTTCTGGGTGCTGGGCAGCGTCTCGGCCAGAGCCTCATCGGAGGCCTTCACGACACGCTCGGACATCATATCCCTGTATTCCTTGTCGACCATGACACGTTCGACTTGCCTCAGACTGTCCTCGCCCGGCTCTTTGACCACCTCTTCCGCCACGATCCGCGCCGCGTCCCTGAGAAAGCGGTCCTTCGGCGAAAGCGACTTGTCGGGGATCTCGGCAAGCTTTTCGAGCACCTGATTGATGCCGTCGCTCGGGATGTTGACGATGCCGGAATAGAGTTCGGCAAGGGCGAGCTGACCGGTATCTCCCGCCGACGAAAGCCTGCGCGCCTCTTTCGAGGCAAAATCGGTGAGCGGCTTGTTGCCGTCTATCGCCGCACGGCGCCCCAGCCTGAGATAGATTTCCCGCTGGCGCTTGCGCTCGATGAGTGACAGCACAGCCTTGATCTCATCCGGCGGAAGCGCATTCTTGTGGTCGATGGCCAGCGAGACGAAAATGTCGGCGAATTGCGAGGCATAGGGCGAATTCATGAAGCGCCTGGCATAGCGGCGCGCAAAAGGTAGCGCACGAGCCGTGTCACCCTTCGCGGACGTGATGCCGAGCGAGCGGCGCAGAGCCGCCTCCTCGATGATCGTGCCCGGCGCTTCGGCGCGCGCCCAATCGAAGAATTTTAGCGCGGTGGCGGTTTCCTTCTCCATCAGCGCATTGGCGCCGATCAATTCGAGATAAGGGCCAATGCGGGAATTCCGGTATTCCGGCACGACTTCCTGCAACTCTCTGAGCGCGGTGGCGCCCCTGCCCGACAGGTAGCGCCGCAGGATGCTGGTGACGCGGTTGTCGAAATTGCCCTCGACGTCGCGCTCGGCGAGTATGTCGAGCGTCTCGGGATTGCCGCCGCTCATCGCATAGATCAACGCCGCATCGACATTCCGGGGGTCATCGAACACGGCCATGTCGATGGCGCGCAGGCGCTTGTCGATCTCCTCGAGCAGGTAGCGCTGCACGTCGACCGAATCGAGATCGCCGTTGATGACCTTGTCCTGGATCGTCTGCAGCGAGCGGATCATCAGGTAGGGGGGCGCGATCTCGGCAGTTTCTTCAGCCGAAACGCTTGCCGCCTGGCCGGAGGCCAGGCAGATCAGCGTCATCAATCCGAAGCAGGTCGAGCGGAGTGCCATTCGCTACTCCGAACTCGCCTGGAGGAGGATTTCGATGCGCCGGTTGGACGCGTCGAGAGGCGCCTCCGGCAGTTTGAGCCGGTGATCGGCGAAGCCCGATATCTGGGAAACCCGATCCTCCTTCACACCACTGCTCAGCAGCATGAAATAGGCACTCTGGGCGCGCGCGGTCGAAAGCCGCCAATTGTCATAGGCCTTCGACTTGTATGGCCGGCCGTCGGTATGGCCGCGAATGGCGATCTGGCCCTTCCGGTTCTTCAGGAGCTTGGCGACCGTCTCCATCGCCACCACCGTTTCCCTGGTGGGAATGGCCGATCCGGATCGGAACATCGGCGTCTTGACCTGGTCGGAGATGCTGATCAGCATGCCGCCCTCGGCCGGAGTAACCAGCAGGCCTTCGGCGAGATAACCGGCATTGGGGCCGAGTTCCTTGCGCAAGGCCGCCTGCAAACGTTCGGCGAGCTTGGCAGCCTCGGCCGCCTTCAGTTCGGCCTCGTCGAGCTTGCCGTCCTTGTTCTTGTCGAACTTGGCCAGCAATTCCTTGTCAGTCTTGCCATCCTTGTCCTTGTCGGATTTGCCGAGCTTGTCCTTTTCGGACTGGCCGAGCTTGTCCTTTTCAGTCTGGCCAAGCTTATCCTTGTCTGATTTGCCGTCCTTGTCCTTGTCGGCCGTCTTGGACTTATCCTTGTCGGTCTTGCCCTCGCCCGGCTTGAGATCGCCCTTTTCCTGCTCGCCGCTCTTCTTGTCGCCGGTCAGGGCCTCGCCCTTGAACATGGAATCGGGATTGTCGGCATTGATGATTTCGCCATCGCCCGGCAGGCCGGCCGTCTCGGCGGGAACGTCGCTGGCATTGGCAGGCGAAGTTTTCGAGATTTCGACCTGCTGGGTCCAGAAATCCGGGTCGAAAATATCCTTGAACGCTTCGCCGCCGTCCGCACCCGTGCCGGGGCCGGCATCATTGGCGCCACCGTCGCCCTTGATGCTGATATTGGCCTTGTCCTCGGTCTCCTGCGCGATCTCGGCGATCACGGCATAGGGATTTTCGAAATAGTCCGCCTCGGAGGCTTTCACCTGGTCCATTTCGGAGGTCGTCTTGTCCTCCTGGCCGGGATCACTTTCGTTGTTCGCCGACTTGCCGTCCTTCTTGTCCTGCTGTTCCTGGGTGGCGTCGTTTTTCTCTTTCGCCCGCTTCGGCGTCTGGATGCCTTCGTCCGGCGGCACTTCACTGGTCAGCTTGATCGGGTTGAAATAGCTGGCGACCGCGGCCTTGGTCTCCTCGTTGGCCGCATTGACCAGCCACATGATGAGGAAGAAGGCCATCATGGCGGTCATGAAGTCGGCATAGGCGATCTTCCACGCACCATGACCACCGTGTTCCTCTTGGCCCCGGTTGCGTTTGACGATGATGATTTCATTTTTGCCGTGATGGTGGCTTTCCGCCTCGCTCATTCCATCACCTCGGCAAGCGACTGCGCCCAGACCGACAGTCGCGTCGTCAGCACGGTCTCGTTGATTTCAACGAAAATATCCGTCATCTCGGCCTCTATGTGCCGGCAGGGAACGCCATCGGCTTCGAGCCGCGGCTTGAGCAGTTCGAAGAGACGCCCCGGGCCGCGCACCAGAACTTCAGCCGCCTTTTCCTCGATGAAGGCATTGTGGACCGCGTCGGCAAGTGCCGCGACCGAACGGCGGGCGAGATCCGCTTCCACAACGGGCAGCAGAACCTGAAGCGCCTGGTCGGCGACCGATTGCGAAATGGCGAGCGTCATGTCGAAGAACCGGGCGTGGATCACGCTCATGATCTCGTTTTCGTGCTGTTCGTGCATCGCCTGCATTTCCTGCGAATGCTCTTCGGCGATGGCTGCGAGATCGCCAGCGAAGCGCTCCTCGCATTCGGCGACTGCCGCAGCATGGCCTTCCTGGCGTGCCGCCTCGCGCTCCGCTTCCAGGTCGATGGCCGGCTCCGGCTCGGCGAAAAATCCGAGGTCGTCGAGCGGCGAACCGGCAAGGCTCGAAAGGATGTTGGTCTCGACCAGCGCGGTGGATTCCGGAACACTGAAATCCTTGAGATACTTCGTCAGCATGGCATTCATCGCCGCCGCCATCTTTCTCTGGAGTCTGCCGCGACACAGGAGCGGCCTCTTAAGCCGAAAACTAGAAGTTCAATCTTGTGCGAAGATGAAATGCATTGGGCCGCGTCAGGGCAATAACGCGGCCCAACTTCCCCATTCCGCGCCGATGACCGGCGGCGCGGTGGAACGGGTGTTCCCAAACCCTCAGATGCCGACCGGTCCGGTCACCCGAGGTTCTCCCGAATCAAATCTGGCGGAGACTGCCGGAGCCTCTATATGCCCCGGCCGGCGCGCCCATCCCGGCTCTTACTTGAAGAGCTGGAGGATGTTTTCGGCGTTGGAATTGGCGATCGAAAGCGCCTGGATGCCGAGCTGCTGCTGCGTCTGCAGCGCTTTCAACCGCGTCGATTCCTCGTTCATGTCGGCATCGACGAGACGACCGATGCCCTTGTCGATCACGTCCATCAACGTCGACACGAATTCGTCCTGCATCTCGATACGCATGTTGATCGAGCCGAGCGTCGCCG
Source organism: Rhizobium sp. LjRoot254 (assembly GCF_964254105.1). Classification (NCBI taxonomy): domain Bacteria; kingdom Pseudomonadati; phylum Pseudomonadota; class Alphaproteobacteria; order Hyphomicrobiales; family Rhizobiaceae; genus Rhizobium; species Rhizobium sp. LjRoot254. The sequence goes on from NZ_CAXUSM020000001.1 coordinate 3,432,195, forward strand.
CCGAGTCGGTGAGCGTCATCAGCATGTCGTCGACTGCCGAGATCATGCCGTCGACTTCAAGATCTGTGGTCGTGGTGGAAAGGCCAACCTCCGTTCCGCTCGCAGCGGTGGTGGATCCTGCATTGAGGAGGAAGTAGGTGGACGCCGTGGGCGTCGTACCGACCATCTGAGTCGTCACCACGCCGCGCGTCAGAATGCCCTGCCCTGCGTCGTTGGTGTCGATCAGCGTCGATGTGCGTGTGTCGAATTCGAGTGTCTCGACGGCAACCGTGCCATCCGATGCGCGATTGAACGAGCCGACCATCTCGACCGTTGTCGGCGGAAACGTGGTGTCGTTGTACAGCCAGTTCTCTCCGGAGAACGATGCCGATTCCGCGATCGACTGCAACTGTGCCTTCAACTCGCGCAGTTCTTCGTTGATCTTGTTCTTGTCGACGCCCGGCTCGCGTGCCGCGACCAGCTTGGCCTTGATTTCCGTGACCACGTCGATCGCCGATTCGAGACCGGTATAGGCGGTGTCGGTTTTCGCCGCGCCCAGTCCGAGGGCGTCCTGAACGGTGGACAGGGCCTTGTTGTCCGAACGCATGGTCGTTGCGATCGACCAATAGGCGGCATTGTCCGACGCCGTTTCCACCCGGTAGCCGGATGAAACGCGCTGCTGCGTCGTTTCCATCTTCTGGTTGATGTCGCGGAGGGTCTGCAGGGCAGCCATAGCGGCTGCATTGGTCATCATACTGGTCATATTCTTTGCCCCATAGGGAGTTTCAGGGACATTCCGGGTCTACGCACCGGCAATGGCAGCTACGCTTCATGCTATCGGCACCGCTTTGCCCTGGGTGACCGATCCGCCATTCATTAATTCTGTGTAAACATTCATGGTTAACCAGCGGTTAACAGAACAGCGCCGAGTCAGGAATTATTAAACAACATTAATAACGTCTAAAATTGGCAACGTCTGCAGCAGCCGCGCGGCGTCCATCATGAACACCACGGCAACCCCGCCGGCATAAATGCCTGCGATCCCATTCTGGATGTCGAAGCTTGCCGCAGGCTGACTTTTGGCCCGAAATGCAAACGACTTCCGGGCCCGGGCCAGGAAGTCGCGGAAAAATGAAAAACGCCGGCTGCTGGGCAGCCGGCGCTTGATATCAGACCGAAGTGGCTCGTTCTTAACGGAAGAGCGAGAGCACGTTTTCGGAATTGGAGTTGGCGATCGAGAGCGACTGGATGCCGAGCTGCTGCTGCGTCTGCAGGGCTTTGAGCTTGGTCGACTCTTCGTTCATGTCGGCGTCGACGAGACGGCCGATGCCCTTGTCGATCACGTCCATCAGGTCGGCAACGAAGTTGTCCTGCAACTCGATGCGCATGTTGGTCGAGCCGATCGTGGCTGCGGAGTCGGTCATCGATGCCAGCATGGATTCCACGGCGGAGATCATGCCGTCGATGTCGGCGGACGTGGTCGTGGAGCTGAGCGCGATTTCGACGCCGGAAGCAGCAGTCGTCGAGGATGCATTGACCAGGAAGTAGGTGGCCGAAGTCGTACCGGTACCCGACGGCACGGTGACCACGACGTCCCCGGTCAGAAGGCCTGCGCTGGCATCGTTCGTATCAACGAGCGTCGAGGTGGCGGTGTCGAATTCAAGAATGCCGACCGAAACGGTGTTGTCCGCGGAGCGGTTGAAGGAGCCGACCATCTCGACGGTGGTGTTGGCGGTGGCGTCGTCGTTATAGAGCCAGTTTTCGCCAGAGAACGAAGCGGATTCGGAGATCGAAACCAGCTGGTTCTTCAGTTCGGTCAGTTCCGAGTCGATCTTGTCCTTGTCGACACCCGGTTCGCGGGCGGCAACAAGCTTCGCCTTGATTTCGGAAACGACGTCGATCGCCGAATTCAGGCCGGTATAGGCGGTGTCGGTCTTGGCTGCACCCAGGCCGAGCGCGTCCTGAACGGTGGAGAGTGCCTTGTTGTCCGAGCGCATGGTGGTTGCGATCGACCAGTAGGCGGCGTTGTCGGAAGCGCGGTTGACGCGAAGGCCCGAGGATACGTGGCTCTGGGTCTCTTCCATGTCCTGGCCGATGGAGCGCAGGGTAGCAAGAGCCGCCATTGCAGCGGTGTTGGTGATGATACTCGTCATTGTCGTACTGCCCCTCTGGAACGGGTAAATAATTGGAAGGGACATTCCGGGATGTCAGAACCGGTAACGATGGACAGCTTCATGCCAGCTAACCGGTGTATTAAGGTCAGCCCGTCGTTTCTATGAAATCCAATAAACACCGTTAAGGTTAAGGAACCTTGAAGGTTGGGTAGCTATTAACCACGTTTCTTAGCCATAAAAAATTCGGCACGAAAAAGCCGCCCGGGAGTCCCGGGCGGCTCGTTGTATTTTCAGCGCTTTCCGACTTAACGGAAGAGCGACAGAATGTTCTCGGAGTTCGAGTTGGCGATCGAGAGCGCCTGGATGCCGAGCTGCTGCTGGGTCTGCAGGGCTTTCAGCTTGGTTGATTCTTCGTTCATGTCCGCATCGACCAGGCGGCCGATACCCTTGTCGATCACGTCCATCAGGTCGGCCACGAACTCGTCCTGCATGGTGATGCGGGTGTTGGTTGCGCCGAGAACCGCAGCCGAGTCGGTCATCGAAGAGAGCATCGAGTCAACTGCGGAGATCATGCCGTCGAGGTCGGCGTCGGTGGTCGTCGCGCTGAGTTCGATTTCCGTGCCCGAGGCGGCGGTCGTCGAGGATGCATCGACCAGGAAGTAGGTAGCCGACGTCGTACCGGTACCCGACGGAACGGTGACGGTGATGTCTCCTGTCAGAAGGCCGTTGGCGGCATCGTTGGTGTCAACAAGCGTCGAGGTCGACGTATCGAACTCGAGGATGCCCACGGAAACCGTGTTGTCGGCCTTGCGGTTGAACGAACCGACCATTTCGACGGTGGTGTTGGCGGTGGCGTCGTCGTTGTAGAGCCAATTCTGGCCGGAGAACGAGGCGGATTCGGAGATCGAAACCAGCTGGTTCTTCAGTTCGGTGAGTTCCGAGTCAATCTTGGTCTTGTCGACACCCGGTTCACGGGCAGCAACGAGCTTGGCCTTGATCTCAGAGACGACGTCGATGGCCGTGTTCAGGCCGGTGAAGGCAGTGTCGGTCTTGGCGGCAGCCAGACCAAGGGCGTCCTGGACGGTGGACAGTGCCTTGTTGTCGGAGCGCATGGTGGTTGCGATCGACCAGTAGGCGGCATTGTCGGAAGCGTTGGAAACGCGATAGCCGGTGGATACCCGGTTCTGCGTGTCTTCCATGTCCTTCGAAATCGAGCGAAGGGTGGAGAGAGCCGCGATGGCGGAATTGTTCGTCATAATGCTGGTCATTGGGGTGTCCCTAAATACGCGTTACAAAGGAGGGACATACCGGGTTCATGCGATATTTTACCGGTGACGACGGTTCGGCTTCATGCCACTCGGCCCGTTTTTCGTTCGGGTCCTTACCGTCGTGTGAGGGGGAGTATTGGTTTTCAATGCTTGCGTTTGTCTTAATCGCAGGCACCCGCCACCGGACCACTCAATTCATAGAAAACGAAAGGTAAAGGCGCGCCAGCCACTTCTAGCGCGCCTTTACCGGAATCGTATCGTTTTGATTGTCTGGGTGTCTAAGAGAACGACCGCACGAGACTGCCGACAAGCAGGTTCCAGCCGTCGATCAGCACGAAGAACAGTATCTTGAACGGCAAAGAGATCGAGGTCGGCGGCAGCATCATCATGCCCATCGCCATGGTGATCGTCGCCACGACCAGGTCGATGACCAGGAACGGCAGCACGATCAGGAAGCCGATCTCGAAGCCGCGCCGGATTTCCGAGATCATGAATGCGGGAACGAGAACGCGGAGGTCGACCTGGCCGCCGGTCGTGGTCTGTTGCCCGCGTTCGGTGGCGATATCGGCAAACAGCTTGAGGTCCTTGTCGCGTGTGTTGGCGGCCATGAATTCGCGGAACGGCACGGACACGCGCTGCAGCGCCTCCGCCTCGGTGATCTGTTCGGCGAGCAATGGCTGCGCGCCATCTCGCCACGCCCGGTCGAGCGTCGGCGCCATGACGAAGAAGGTCATAAACAGTGCAAGGCTCGTCAGGATCATGTTGGACGGCGTACTCGCCAGTCCCATGCCTGACCGCAGGATCGAGAAGGCAATGATGAAGCGCGGAAAGCTGGTGACCATGACCAGGATGCCGGGCGCCACCGAGAGGATGGTGAGCAGGCCGAAGGTCCGGATGATCCAGTTGGCGACCGAACCATTGACCGGCGTATTGAGAATATCGGGCGTCGTCGTCTGCGCCAGCGCGCCGCCCGCCAGGCTCGAAAGCAGGATGACGACAAAGGCGATAGCGATCTTCCGGGAAACGTGACGGGTCATTGGATCAGAAATGTCCTGAACATCAATCTGGAGACCTTGCCTTCGGAGATCATGTCGATGCGCTCCTCAAGGTCCTCCTTGAGATACTGGAAGCCGCGCGGCCCCTCGATCTGCTGCAGCGAAACCGTGCGCAGATAGACCGCGATATCCTGGTGGATGGTTTCGGCGAGCTTGACGTCGGGCTTGTCCTTGAACAGCAGCGCCACTTCGAGCCGCACCCAGCGATCCGTCGGGAAGGCAAGATTGGTGGTGATCGGTTCGAGCTGGATCACGCCATTGGCTTCGGTCGAGATGTGCGGCAGGCCGTCTTCCTTCTCGCCTTCGGGGGCCGCTACAGCCAATTCCGGCTGCTCGGCTATTTTCGGCTTCGCGACCTCGGGCGTCAGCATGCCGCCCAAAATCCAGCCGCCGGCGCCGGCGATGACAGTGACGACACCCACCGCCGCGATGGTCATGATCAGCCCGGACCTCTTTTTGGTGGACGCTTCGCCCATCGTTTCGTCAAGCATCGGGCTTTTCCAGACTAGAACGGTGAGAAGACATCGATGACCTGCTGGCCGACCGGTGCGTTCTGGATTTCGGAGAGCCGTCCGCGGCCACCATAGGAGATGCGGGCTTCGGCGATCTTCTCGTAGGAGATCTTGTTGTCGGCATCGACATCGTATGGCCGGGCGATACCGGCGAGATTGAGGACGCGCAGTTCCTGGTTCACGCGCACTTCCTGCGAGCCTGAGATCAGGAGATTGCCGTTGTCCATGACGCCGGTGACAACTACCGCCACCTGAAGATCGAGCTTTTCCTTGCGCTCGATCGAGCCATCGCCCTTGGCGTCCGAACTCGACGAGTTGCTGATCGACGCATCGAGACCATGGTCGTTATGGGTATCGGTGCCGAACAGGTTGAACTTCTTGGCCCAGGAGCTTTCGCGGCTGCGTTCCGTCGTGTTGTCGAACGAGGCCTTGTCGTCGATATTGATCGTGACCGTCAGGATGTCGCCGATCTTCAACGCGCGCGCGTCCTTGAAGAGTGCCGATCTCTCATCGCTCCACAGCGAGTAGCCGGTCGCCACCTGCTGGGGTTCCTTGGGATAGAGCGCCAGTTCGTTGGTCCTGGTGAGATTGAGGCCCGCACCGATCGGGCTCATGGCCGGCGCGCGGTTGAGATCCTTGATCGCCTGGCCGGAGCAGCCCGTGAGAGCCGCCGTCGTAAACAGGACCGCCGCAAGCTTAGACTTCATGATGGATTCCTCTGCGTATTGCGGCTGCCTGCGGCCGAGATGATTTCAGTCAAGGCCGCGGCCTTCTCCGGATCCATCTCGGCGAGGATCTGGCTGGACTGGCGTGGCGCGAGCTTCATGATGATGGCTGAGGCCAGATTGGGATCGATCAGGTTGAGTTGGCCGGCCGCGGCATCCGGCTTCATGCCCTTGTAGATGTCGACGAGCCCGCCTTCCGCCTTCTTGAGGAAGTCGTTGCGCTGTTTGAGCCAGCCCTCATATTCGGACTTGCGCTTCTCCAGCTGGGCGATGCGGTCATCCACCTGAGCCTGGAGCTTGGCGAGTTCCTCACGCTGGAGAAGATAGCGCTGGTCGCGAGCCGAATCGGCAATGTTGGCGCAGAACGCCTTGATCTCCTCACGCGCGGTCTTGGCGGTCGGCTTCGGCTTCTCTTCCTGCGCGAGCGCGCCGGAGAGCGATCCGATCAGCAGGACGAGCGCCGGTGCGACTGCGATACGGGCAAACCTCTTCAAAGTCGTCATTGCAACACGAGCTCCGCATGAAGTGCGCCGGCCGACTTGATGCCCTGCAGGATGGCGATGATGCCATCGGGCTTCACGCCGATGCTGTTGAGGCCGGATACCAGGGTTTTAAGATTGGGACCGGAAAGGATCGCCACCTTGCTGCCGGTCTGGTCGGCGATGATATCCGTCGAAGGCTCGATCGCGGTAACGCCATCCGAGAAGGGCAGCGGCTGGACCACGGTCGGGTTCTCGCTGACCTGCACGGTGAGCGTGCCGTAGCTGACTGCGACCTGCGAGATCCGGACGTCGGCGCCGATGACGATCGTGCCGGTTCGTTCATTGATGACCACGCGTGCCGGCGCATCCGCCTCGACCGTCAGGTTCTCGATCTCGGCCATCAGGCGCGCGAGATCCGCATTGCGCGGTTTCTCGACAACGACCTCCTGGTTGTCGTTGACCGATGCGATGCGGCCGCCATAGGTCGTTGCCGCGAATGCGTTGATCGTGTCGGACATCCGTACCGCGGTGGAGAAATCGGGATTGCGCAGTTGCAGGACGAGGTTGACCGAATCCTTGAACCTCGAAGGCAGCGGCCGCTCGATGATGGCACCGTTGGGTACACGGCCCGACGTCGTGACGCCCTGTGTGAGCTGTGCCGCATCACCCGTCGCCGAGAAGCCGGAAACGATGATGGCGCCCTGGGCGACGGCGTAAATCTGTCCGTCGGCACCACTCAGCGAGGTCATGACCAGCGTACCACCGCGCAACGATGTCGCATCGCCGAGCGAACTGACCGACACATCCATGCGCGAGCCGGGGCTGGCGAAGGGCGGCAGATTGGCGGTGACCATGACCGCAGCGATATTCTTCGAACGGTTCTCGCCGCCCTGGGTGGAAATGCCGAGATTCTCCAACATCGCGCGCAGCGACTGCTCGGTGAAGGGCGATGCCCTCAGGCTATCGCCGGTGCCCTGCAGGCCGACGACGAGACCGTAGCCGATGAGCTGGTTGTCGCGCCCGGACTGTAGCGAGGCAATGTCCTTGATACGGGCGACCGAGGCGGCATTCGCCGTCTGCGGAAGACTGCCCAACGCCATCAACAATGCCATTGCGAGCGCGAAAGCTCTGTTCATTTCTGCACCACGAGCACGGTTCGGTCCGGCATGACGGTACCGGAAAGAATGACGCCGGTATCCGTATTGCGGGCCTGGATGAGTTCGCCGACGACACCATCGGCAAGCGGCGTACCGGACGCGGTTATGCGAAGCCCGCCATTGTCGTAGACCAGCAGCACCTTGTCGCCGCGCTTGACCGTGAAGGGCTGGCGGAGTGCAGAAACCATGATGGTACGGCCGGGCAGAAGCGTGCGGGTCGTCACGAGTCCCTTCACTTCCGAGATCTCCCGCGCATAGCCGCCGGAGAGGTTCTTGTTGGTCACCTCGACTGTCTGCAGCCGCTTGGAGTCGATTTCCTCGCCGGGATAGATGATCTGCGTCGGCACGACCGCATAGCCGAGGTTGTCGGCCATGACGTGCAACGGAGCGAGGACGGATGCCGAGAGAACCGCGCCCAGGGCGGTCCTCTTCACTGCCTTGGCAAATGCTGGGCGAAACGTCATGTTTGCCTGCCTTTCACTTATCTCATGTTCTTGCTGACGGTGGCCGCCATTTCGTCGGCGGTGGTGATCACCTTGGAGTTCATCTCGTAGGCGCGCTGCGCCGAGATCAACTCGGTGATTTCCTTGACCGGATCGACGTTCGAACCTTCGAGATAGCCCTGCTGGATGTAGCCGTAGGCCGGATCGTCGGGTGCGCCGATGACTGGAGCGCCGGAGGCCGGTGTTTCCTGGAACAGGTTGTCGCCGAGTTCCTTGAGGCCCGCTTCATTGACGAAGTTGGCGAGCTGGAGCTGGCCGACCTGGGTAAGATCGGTTTCCTTGCCGATACGCACGAAGACCTGGCCCGAACGGTTGATGCTGACTTCGGTCGCATCGACCGGCACCGTGATGTTCGGGATCACGCGCGCGCCGTTGATGGTGACGACTTCGCCATTCTCGTTGGTGTTGAAGGCGCCGTCGCGGCTGTAGACCGTGCCGCCATCGGCGGTTTCGATCTGGAAGAAGCCCCTGCCGATGACCGCCAGGTCGTAGCTGTTGCCGGTCGCGACCAGATCGCCCTCGGTATGCAGGTTACGCACAGCGGAAGTCTTGACGCCGAGGCCGATATGGATGCCTTCCGGTACCAGTTGCTGGTTTGCCTGGTTGGGTACCCCCGCGGCCCGGTCCGACTGGTAGATGAGGTCGGAGAATTCAGCACGCGCGCGCTTGTAGCCGGTCGTGTTGATGTTGGCGATGTTGTTCGCGATGACCTCGAGATTGGTCTGCTGCGCGTTCATGCCGGTGGCTGCGATGGCTAGGGCTCTCATGGATGCTTATCCTTAGATTGGCATTCTTATGACTTCGAGATAGGCCGACACGACCTTGTCGCGGAATGCCATGGCGGTCTGCAGCGTCTGGTCGGCGCTCATGACAGCCTCCACCACTTCCCTTGTGCTTGCCTTGCCAAGGATGCCGTCCATCGAAGTTTGTTCGGCCGTCTTGAGGCTTTGCGAGAAATTGGTGCTCACCGAGTTGACGAAGTCGGCGAATGTCGCGCCGCTCGGATCGGTCTCGGCGATTGCTGGTGCCACTTCCTTTGTGGAAGCGTCCCGCATGGCGGCTGCCAGCGCCGCCGAACTGACTGAATTGATTGCGTCTATCATGACGATGACCTCAGGAGATCGATGGTGGAGGAGATAAGATCGCGCGCCTGGCGGATCGATTGCAGATTGGCCTCGTAGGAGCGGTTCGCTTCCCGCATATCGGCCATTTCCACGAGGATGTTCACATTCGGCATCTTGACCACGCCATTGGCGTCGGCTGCGGGATTGCCCGGATCATACTCGGTCTGGAAATCGGAGCGATCGACGCCGAGCTTCTTGATTTCGACGGTCATCACGCCGGACGCGCGGTCGAGCTCCTCGTTGAAGGAGATCGTCTTGCGGCGATACGGATCGGCGGCCGGCGTATCGCCCGTCGAGCGGGCGTTGGCCAGGTTTTCCGACACCACGCGCAGGCGGGCGGACTGTGCTTCGAGACCGGATGCCGAGATTTTGAGGGATGCTGTCAACGGATCCATTTATCAGCCCTTTCTCACGGTCATCATCATCATCCTGTTGAAGGATTTCACGATGGCTGTGTTGAGGTCGTAATCGCGCTTGATCATGCCCTCCTTCATCAGCTCGTCGGAAAGCTCCACAGAATTGCCCGAGAGTTGCTGCCCGCTGCCTTCGTTGACCTCGGACTCGACCACATAGCGGTCGGCCGTCGCATCGGTGAAATGCAGCGGGTTGGTCGTCGTCATCGGCATGGTGGTGTTCTGGAGCACGGCGTCGAACGGCGTGACATCCTTGGCCCGGAAACCGGGCGTGTTGGCATTGGCAATATTGCCGGAAACGGTGCTCTGACGAACGCTGAGCCATTCGGCCTGCCGGGACGCAACTGCAAAAAGCTGGATTGATTCCATCACTATCTCCGTCATCATGACTGGCATGAACTTACGAAGACAATCTTGCGCGGGACTTGCTGTGTATTAACGATTGGTTAACCAGCCGAAGCGGCGGAAAACCTGCGCCATCGGGCGCTATTTTCCGCTTGGAGCGTAGACCACGCCCTTGTCGGTCACGATGACCCACTTGCCGTCACGCTCTTCCAGGCTGGTCACCTTCGAGAGGTCGGGCAGCGTGTCGCCTTCACGGACGACATAAATGCCGGTGCGGTCCTCGATCATCGCCTGCCCCTTGACGACATGCAGCAGGCGGAAGACGCGCGGTGCGGCCGGGAAAGGCTGGGCCGAAATGGAGGCTTGTTCCTGGTTATCCTCCTCGACGGCTGCGGCCGGCACGGTTCCGGTGATGATCTGGTCTTCCGGCTTGGGCAGGACGGTGTTGTTGTCGCGATCGCCGATGCCGCTCGGCGAGGCGATCACGACCGCCTTGCCGGCGCGCTCGGGCAGATCGCGCGAGGTGATCTGGCGGATATATTCGAGGCCGAACTTGTCCTCGTTGAAAAAGACGTACCAGGGGAAGAACGCGGCGACCAGCGCGAGTAAGGCCCCCGACCAGCCGATCACGCGATCGGCGGTGAAAAGACCCTTGCGCTTGGGGGAGAGCGGGGACACGGGTTCGTCTGCGTCGAAATCGGTCATATCATCTCTGCCTTATCGGGGCGCCCTGTTGCGGCTGAGCCTGGGCGGCTGCCTTCAGCGCATTGGCGAGGTCGGCGAAGCTGTCCCTGGCCGGACGGTCGCCTGGCGTCTGCTTGAGAATTTCGTAGATCACCGGCACCTGCTTGACGGCGATATCGAGATCCGGGTCGGCACCCTGACGGTAACCGCCGATGAGCCGGAGATCCCGGGTTTCCTCGAAACGGTGCATCAATGCCTTCAGCCGGCCGACGAGTTTCTCTTCATCGCCTTGCCACGCCTTGCGCGCGAGACGCGAGACCGAGGTGAGCGGATTGATCGGCGGGTAACGCCCCTCCTCCGCCAGCGACCGGTCGAGCACGATATGGCCGTCGAGAATGCCGCGGGTCGAGTCGGCGATCGGATCGTTGTGATTGTCGCCGTCGACGAGGATCGAAATGATCGCCGTGATCGAGCCTGTGCCTTCCGGCCCCGGCCCGGCACGTTCGAGCAGCTTCGGCATTTCGGTAAAGACCGACGCGGGATATCCGCGCGCGATCGGCGGCTCGCCCGAGGCCGTCGCGACCTCCCGGATGGCGTGGGCGAAACGCGTCACGCTATCGACGATGAGCAGGACATTGTCGCCCTGGTCGCGGAAATGCTCGGCAATGGTGACCGCCGAGAGCGGCGCCATCTTGCGCAGCATCGGGCTTTCGTCCGAGGTCGCGACCACCGCCACCGACTTCTTCAGGTTTTCGCCGAGCGTGTCCTCGATGAATTCGCGCACTTCACGCCCGCGTTCGCCCACAAGCGCGATCACGACCTTGTCGAAGGCGTCGGCGCGGGCCAGCATCGACAGCAGTGTCGATTTGCCGACGCCGGAGCCTGCGAAAATACCGAGGCGCTGGCCGAGGCAGAGCGGCGAGAAGATATCGATGGCGCGCACGCCCGTCTTGAAGCCCTTGGTCACGCGCTGGCGGGTCATCGACGGCGGCGCGGTATTGGAGATCGGCCGGCGGTGGATGCCGTTCTCGAGCGGTCCGAGACCGTCGATCGGCTCGCCGAGCGAATTGATGGTGCGGCCGCACCAGCTTTCCGTCGGCGCCAGGCGGAATGCGCCGCGCCGGAGAATGAGATCGCCGATGCCGATCGGCTCACCGGGTTCGATGGGGCAGACAAAGGCGAGGTCCGGCTCGACGCGAACGACCTCGCCGAGATGTACGCCGGTTCGGGTCTGGTGCGCGACGAACTCGCCGAGCCGCAGGTGATGGGAAAGGCCGGTCACGGTATAGTGGCCGGCGGCCATCGTCTTGACCCGGCCACCGTGGGCAACGAGCATTTCGGGATGGCTGAAGCGCCGCAGCACGGCCGCCGTGGCAGCCATCCTGCGGCTCGTGCCGGTCATTTCAGGAAGATCCATCAAGGCTCAATACCCGTTCATGTTAGCGCGCGCCGCCGAGTGTCTTGATCGCATCCGACAGGCTGGTCTCGCTGTCGCGCATCAGCTGCGTGACGTTCTCGAAGGCCCGCGAAACGGTGATCATCTGCGTCATCTGCTGGATCGGGTTGATATTGGCCTGTTCCAGATAGCCCTGTACGACACCGGCATCGGCGCGATCGACGACCGCCTGCGGCTGCTCGGACGGGATGATCGCGCTGTTGCCGGCGCGCGTGAAGTTCGGGCCGATATTCGCCTCGAGCAGGCCAAGTGCCGCGACGGGCAACCCATTCTGATAGAGCGTGCCGTCGCTTGAAAGGTCCGGCGGACCCGCTTGGGGATTGAGAGTGATCTGGCCGCCGCCAGCATCGAGCACGGGATAGCCTTCCAATGTCACGAGCGCGCCGGATTCAAGCATGGAGAAGCGGCCGTCCTTGGTGATCGCGCTGCCCGATGGCGTTTCGATCGAAAACCAGGTGTCGCCCTTGGTCGCGAAATCGAGCGGGTTTTTCGTTTGAATCAGGCCACCATTCTGGGTCGATATGTATTCCTCGCCTTCCGAGACATAGTCGACACGCGTACCCTCGGCGCGCGTCATCACGTCGTCGAACTTGAGCTGGGTAGCCCGAAAGCCGACCGTATTCATGTTGGCGAGGTTGTCCGCGATCGTCGTGAGCCGCCGCTCAAGCGCGATCTGCGAAGACAAGGCTACATAGAGACCTGATTGCATGGTCTTTCCCCGTGCCGGAAAGTCATTCCCGGAAAGTCGCGTTTGAATTGGTTCTGAGCGGAAACCCGGCGCCGGCAGACATCAAGAATGCCAGTCCCCCGCCTGCTTCCTGGGAGGGAATGTGGTGGCATTTGCTTGCGCGAACCTGTTCCGGATTTTGGTTGCAAAACAGAGCCTTCCAACAGCTTCACGCAAGCCAGAATCTCTATTTCCAAAGTCCATATTCCAGTAACAGGCGCAGGCTCCGTCTCATGAATATCATCATCGGTCTGGTCATCGTCTTTGGCTGCATCATCGGCAGCTTCATGGCCAGCGGCGGTCACATCGATGTTCTGTGGCAGCCGTACGAATTCATCATCATCATCGGTTCGGGCCTTGGCGCGTTCGTCGCCGGCAATCCGATGAAGGTGATCAAGGATTCCGGCAAGGCGCTGGGCGAGGCCTTCAAGAACAAGGTTCCGAAGGAGCGCCAGTATCTCGACACGCTCGGCGTGCTTTATTCCCTGATGCGGGACCTCCGCACCAAGTCGCGAAACGAAATCGAAGCCCATATCGACAACCCCGAGGAATCCGCGATCTTCCTGACGGCGCCGACAATTCTCAAGAACAAGGAATTGACGGCCTTCATCTGCGACTATGTCCGCCTCATCATCATCGGCAACGCCCGCAGCCACGAGATCGAAGCGCTGATGGACGAGGAGATCGAGACGATCTCGCATGACAAGATGAAGTCCTATCATGCGGTCCAGGCAATGGGCGACGCGTTCCCGGCCATCGGTATCGTCGCCGCCGTTCTCGGCGTTATCCACGCCATGGGCGCGATCAGCGAGCCGCCGGAAGTGCTCGGCCACCTGATCGGCGCAGCACTCGTCGGTACCTTCACCGGCATTCTCGTTTCCTACTGCATCGTCAATCCGCTCTGCTCCATGATGAAAGCGGTGCGGTCGAAGCAGAACAGGCTCTATGTCATCGTCAAGCAGACGCTCATCGCCTACATGAACGGCTCCGTGCCACAGGTGGCGCTCGAATACGGCCGCAAGACGATTTCCTCCTACGAACGTCCATCCATCGATGCTGTCGAACAGGAAATGATGAATCCTGGCGGCGGCGGAGAAAAAGCTGCTTAAAAAACGGAAGTTGAAGCAATGACTGCTCGCAACACCCTACCCATGGATCCGAAGCTGCTGGCCATCATGACCGGCGAACTCGGAAATAACTCCAGGATCGGAAAAACCTGCGCCGACCTCGGCGCCGTGTTTTCAACATTCCTGCCGGACCTGATCGAATCGGAAGCGGCGCTGAAGTTCACCTTCGCCTACGATTACTGTGAGACGGGCCTCAAGGACGACCTGCTCGGCCACCTCGACGACTACATGGTGTTCGTCGATGGATCGCTGAAGAACTGGTGCTCGGACTTCACGATCGCATGTCCCTCGCAGATTATTTCCGCGATGGTCGAATGCCTCCTGGGCGGCGATCCGGACAGGCTGGTCGAACCGATGGCGCGGCCCGCCTCGAGCATCGAGCTCGAAATGGCGCCGATGATCACTGACAAGATCGCCTCGGTGCTCAAATCCGCGGTCAATGCACCGGGCAATTACGAGCCGATCCTGACCAAGCCCTACAATGCAAAGGACAAGCCCAAGCATGCGGAGGACTATGTCGATCCCTTCGCGGCGATGGTGCGGATCAGGATAGAATTCGGCACGCTGACCAGCCATTTCTGCATCATCATACCGCACCGGACGCTTTTGAAGACCGACGTCAAGGCACCGAAGGCCACGACGACGTCGAAGGCGCCTCCGGGCTGGGCTGAGATGATCCAGGAACAGGTCCGCCGCTCCGATGTCAAGGTCGAGGCCCGCATCCGGCTGACGCCTCTCAAGCTCGGCGCGATCTCGAAGCTGCAGCCCGGAGACGTCATACCCTTTCTTGAAAAGACCGACGTCACCGTGCAGGTCAGCGCCAACGGACGCGATCTCTACGATTGCGAGTTCGGCCGCTCCGGCGAACGCTACACAGTGAGAGTGAAGGACACGGTGGGCGGTGAGAACGACCTGCTGAACGACCTCATGGCGAAAGCCTGATTTTCTACAATCCCTTTTCAAAATAAAGCCCGGCACAAGTTACAAGTGGAATAGTTCCGACATGGCACCGAAGAAAGCAAAATTAGAAGATCAGGCCCTGGAAACCCCCGGCATCGACGCCGAGCTGGACCAGGCAATCGATGATCTGCGCGGCGTATTGGATGCCGACGCGAGTGGTGGCGCGGCGCTCGACAACGATTTCGGTGCGGATTTCCCTGCTGCAACAACGGACACGAGCTTCGGCGGCGATTTCGGCCTCGACACCGATGCCGACTTCGGGCTCGATGGCGACACGGCTTCGGATTTCGGTTCGGAATTCGGCGCATCGACCTCCTTCGGCGGCGACACAGGCCTCGGCGGCAACGCTTTTGCCGGAAATGACTTCGGTGCTGCACCGAGCTTCAACGAGAGGCAGGCTTCCGAGCCCGGCAGCTCGATGAATTCCAATCTCGACATGATCATGGACATTCCTATCGACGTCCAGATCGTACTCGGATCGAGCCGCATGCAAGTCTCCGGTCTGATGAACCTGACCGAAGGCGCTACGATTTCACTCGACCGCAAGATCGGCGAGCCGGTTGACCTTGTTGTCAACGGCCGGCTGATCGGCCGCGGCGAGATCACAGTTCTGGAAAATGACGAGACCCGATTCGGCATTAGGCTGATCGAGGTCATGGCGATCAGGAAATCCTGATCGTCGCACTGGAAACAGCCGGGATGAGCCCGGGGAGGTTTTCGTATGTTCGACTTCGATAGTTTCGAGAACTCGGGAGACGGCCTGTCTTCGCCTGAAAAGGCGGCGGCCGTCCTGCTTGCCATGGGGCGCGGTGTCGCCGGCAGGCTTCTCAAATATTTCACCCAGGCCGAGTTGCAGGCGATCATCCAGTCGGCGCAGACGCTCAGGAGCGTCCCGCCGCAGGAACTGATCGGACTGGTCAACGAGTTCGAGGACCTGTTCACCGAAGGTGCCGGCCTGATGGACAACGCCAAGGCGATCGAGGGCATTCTCGAGGAAGGCCTGACGCCCGACGAAGTGGATGGCCTGCTCGGCCGCCGCGCCACGTTCCAGGCGCTCGAGACGTCGATCTGGGACCAACTCGAAAACGCCGATCCGACCTTCATCGCGAAATACCTGCTCAGCGAGCATCCGCAGACGATCGCCTATATCCTGTCGATGATCCCCTCGTCGGCGGGCGCCAAGGTGCTCATGCAGATGCCCGAGAGCCGCCGCGCCGATATCCTCAACCGTACGGTCAACCTCAAGGACGTGAGCCCCAAGGCGGCTCAGGTCATCGAGAACCGCGTGATGGAAATCATCCGCGAACTGGACTCCGAGCGCAACTCGGTCGGCAGCGTCAAGGTCGCAGACCTGATGAACCAGCTCGACAAGACCGAGGTCGAAACGCTGCTCGACTCGCTGGAGGCGCTGTCCAGGGATGCCGCCACCAAGGTGCGGCCGAAGATCTTCCTCTTCGAAGACCTGCTCATCATGCCGCAGCGCAGCCGGGTTCAGCTCTTCAACGACATCTCGGCCGATGTCATCACCATGGCGCTGCGCGACACAGCGATGGATCTCCGCGAGGCTGTGCTCTCCTCGATCGGCGCGCGCCAGCGCCGCATGATCGAAGCCGATCTCGGCGCGGCCGGAGCAGGCGTCAATGCCCGCGCCATCGCCGTCGCCCGCCGGTCGATCGCGCAGGAAGCCATCCGTCTTGCCGTCAACGGCCAGATCCAGCTCAAGGAAACCGACCAGGCTGCTGCTGCTGCCTGATCACCATAAGCTCGAGGAGATTATCCTATGGCTGATGGTGTTGATAAAGACAGCAAAACAGAAGCCCCTACCCAACGAAGATTTTCCGAAGCGGCGGAGAAAGGTAACGTACCTTTCTCCCGCGAAGTCACGGTCTTCGCCTCGACGCTGGCGATCTACATCTACCTGCTCTTCTATCTGCCCGCGGGTGTCGCCCATCTCTGGGAGACGCTCAGGGATCTGTTCGAGAAGCCCGACCAGTGGCGGTTCGAGAACGGCCAGGACATCGTGGCGCTGTTCGTGCGGCTCGGCTGGGAATCCTCGGCGCTCGTCGTGCCGGCATTCGTTCTTATGGCAATGTTCGGCGTCGCAGCCTCCATCATGCAGAACCTGCCGACCCCGGTGCTCGAACGTATTTCTCCGAAGCTTTCACGGCTCAGCATCCCCGCCGGCTTCAACCGCATCTTCGGCCTGCCCGGCTATGTCGAATTCGGCAAGTCGCTGTTCAAGGTCGTGGTCGTCGGCACCGTGATCACCTTCTCGCTGAAGAGCGAATTCATCTCCTCGATCGACGCGATGTATGCCGATCCGAGCTACCTGCTCGGCCGGCTGACATCTGATGTGAAGGTGATCCTGATCATCATCATCTTCGCGACCGCCACGATCGGCATCGCCGACTATTTCTGGACCCACCATCAGTGGTTCTCGGAACTGAAGATGACCAAGGAAGAAGTGAAGGAAGAGCGCAAGCAAATGGATGGCGATCCCATCATGAAGCAGCGCCAGCGGTCTTTCGCCCGCGACCTCGCCCGCAAGCGCATGATGGCCGCGGTGCCCCGCGCCACCATGGTCATCGCCAACCCGACCCACTTTGCGGTCGCGCTGCGCTACGTGCGAGAGGAAGACGCGGCCCCCGTCGTCGTCGCCAAGGGCGCGGACCTCATCGCGCTCAAAATCCGCGCCATTGCGGAGGAGCACGGCATCCCTGTGTTCGAGGACAAGCCCCTGGCACGCTCAATGTTTGCGCAAGTCTCGGTGGATAGTGTGATTCCGCCGGTGTTTTACAAGGCGGTCGCTGAACTCATCCAGCGAATCTACGCTTCGAAGAGCAAACCCAGACGCGCGAGCTAGCATTGATGAAAAAAATACCGCATTCCACGGAGCACGAGAAGATCGTTGCCGAAGCTCTATCGCCTGTGGCGACAGAACTGCGCCTTATCGATGCCGCAGACCTCGTATCGCTGTTGCGCTACGAGCGTTGGGGCAATATTTCCGATCTCGTCGCCTCGGCGGCAGAGCTCTATTTCCTGCCGGGCACCGTGCGCTTCGGCACAGGCGGCGACTATCGGCTGGACTGGGATTCCAAGCCCGAGATCGTGCTGGACCTGGAGATCAAGCCGGAGGGCGTCACGATCTATGCCCAACTGTCGCTTGCCGACCTGCAGGCCGGCGTCGAGATCAATCACATCAATTTCCACCGGCCGTCGGTCGATCCCGACGACGACACGGCATTCCTGGCGCGATCACTGATCGACGCGCGCTTCGTGGTATCCGGCGGTGGTCAAGACCGCTCAGCTCAGGCGATGTAGCCGAGCCGGATCGCCTTGGCGATCGCCTGGATGCGGTTCACCGAATCGAGCTTCATGGTCGCCGCCGCCAGATAGGCGTTGACCGTATGGACGGACAGCCGGAGCTTCTCCGCCACTTCCTCGCTCACGAGACCGTCGCCCGCCAGTTGCAGGCAGGATATCTCGCGGCTGCTCAGCACCTCATCCGGCGCCGAACGCCGCTCGTCGAGGACGAGAAGATCCATCATCAACTGGTGGCTCCTGTCATGCAGATCGACCACCGCCTCGCTGGTAAGATCGAAATAGTTCGCCACGAACACCGTGTAGCCATTGCCCATGCCGCCGAGCCTGACCGGAAAGGCGACGCCCGATACGGGCAGAACGTTCGGCTTGATGTGCTTGACGAAGCCGGCGAAATCAGTGGTCTCCGCCGTCTGGCTCGCCTCTACCCCGTTCCAGAGCAGCGGCAGCGAAGAGATTTCGAGATGATCCAACAGTGCCTGGCTGTAGTGGTCGAGAATCTCGGACGCCGCAACATCGCCATCCGACGCGAAATTGTCGATGATGCAGGTAAGCTTGCGACGGCTCGGCAGGCCCGAATTGTTGGTCTTGAAGACGGCGAAATTCCTGGCATGCGCGAAACGCTGCATGGCAACCAGTCTCGGAAAGAAATCCGCCCGGCTGACAGGCCGCCCCTGCCGTTTGGCGGTATCGTTCTTCCCCTTGGTATCCTTCATAGCCGCCGCCGCTCTCTCCTGTCAGACCAGATTGTGCCGCACCGCATAGGCTATCGCCTCGGAACGCGTCCGGGTGGCCGTCTTGCGCATGACGCTGGTGATGTAATTGTTGATCGTGTTCTTCGAAATGCCGATGATCGTGGCGATCTCGTCGCTCGTCTTGCCTTCGGCGATCCAGTAGAGGCATTCCAGTTCGCGATCCGTCAGCTCGAGTTCACGGCTGACCTTGACGTGCTCGCTGAACATGAGGCTCGCAAGATAACTCGCATAGACACCCGTTGCGCGCACGCGCTGCTGGGAAATAATGAAGTCCGCGGGGCACATGAAGGTGAGGCAATAGCGATTGCGGCCGACATTGAAATTGACCGAGCAGTATTGCTGGCTTGCGCCCTTCGGCAGGTCCGGCGTATCCGGCATCATTGCGAACAGCGGCTGAAGAATCGAGAGGCATTTGTCGAGTTCGGTCGCACGTGACAAGTCGGACATCAGCGACGCGCCGCTTTTGCGCACGAGGTCGAAGGGCCAGTTGGAAGAGATCACATTCTCGAGCGCATTTTCGCTGTTGATGTCCTGACGGATCAAAAGGAAGCCGGCCGCACCCACATAGTCGGAAAGTGCCCGCAAGCCCCTGGAGATGTCGCCACTTTCGGCGGCCTCCGCGAGGCGCTTCACCAGTTGCTCGTTCGTCATATGCCGTTGTTCAGGAGCCGGAGCATGCTCGGAAGCCCCGTTCTTCGGCAATTCGTTCTGCTTGATCCCCGTCACCTAGTCCACCGCATCTCTGGCCTAAGGAAATTAGAATTTCCCCCGCGAATCGCAGCCCCGATTTGCGAATCACCTGCCCTATTTGATGTTCTGATTCGCGGATGAATTCAATGAATATTAACGTGAGTTAATTTATATCCGGAATTGTCAACGTGTGAAATCTTCACCACAAGATTTCGCATAAGGCCTAGGTCGTGTGGACACTTACCTGATCCATAGTACGATAGCTGCGATTGTGACGACGGCTAGGTAGTTTCGTGCGGTTTTCTCGAAACGTGTCGCGACCCTGCGGAAGTGCTTGAGCTTGGAGAAGCAGCATTCAATGAGGTGGCGCTGGGCATAGAGGTCCTTGTCGAGCGGGTATTTCTGAGCACGGGAGGGATTGTTGGGGATCACCGCCACAGCGCCTTTGTCCGCGATGGCGTCGCGCAGACGGTCGCTGTCATAGGCGGTGTCGGCCATGACGATATCGGCAGGCAGGCCCTCGATCAGGACATCGGCTTGTGGCGCATCGCCTTTCTGGCCGGCGGTCAGTGTGAAGCGGACCGGGCAGCCGAGACCACGCACCGCCATGTGGATTTTGGTGCTCAGTCCGCCGCGAGAGCGGCCAAGGGCTTGATCTTCAGCCCCCTTTTTGCGCCGGCGGCGTGCTGATGAGCGCGGATGATGGTGGAATCGACGATCAGATACTCGAAGTCCGGATCATCGGACATCGCCGCAAACATGCGCCACCAGATGCCCTTCTCGCTCCAGCGGCTGAAGCGGCGGAAGACACTGTTCCACTCGCCGAACACCTCCGGCAGGTCACGCCAGGGTGAGCCGGTGCGCACGATCCAAAGCACTGCTTCCACGAACATACGATTGTCGCGACCGGACGAACCGCGCGTGCGATCGTCACCAATGATGTGCGGCGATATCCGCTCCCACTGCTCGTCCCGAAGGATCAACCGGTCCAATACACCCATGACTGCCTCCAAAAGACAGTCTTGAATCTGATTTGCTCAGCCTTGGGAATCCCAAGAGTCCACACGACCTAGAGGGTCAAGAACGCAAAAAGAAAGCGGCCCTCAGGCCGCTTTGTCGTTGGATGCCCACTTGCGCAGGATCTTGGCCGCTCTCTCTTCGGAGAGATCCACCATGCGCGCCAGGCGCCGCTCGGGGCCTTCCTTGACGCGCTTGGCCAGTCCGCCGCCTTCCTCGTCCATGGTGAGCAGGTCCTCGGTCGAGTCGAAGCCGAAGTCCGAGCCGAAGCCTTCCATGAGGGTGGAGCCCGGCCCGCCGACACTGGGCGGGGAGAAGTCCGGCAGTTCGAGGCCGGAGGTTTCGCCGAGCGGCATGACACCGGCCGGACCGCCAACCTGGGCTGCGGCGAGTTCGGGGCCGCCGATCGCCCGGATCAGCGGGCGGAAGCCCAGCCAGACGATGAGGAATGCCACGACGACGAAGGCCAGCGCATTGATCATGCTGCCCATGTTGCGCATGAAGACATCCATGAAGGACTCGCCCGACGCGGCATCCGCGAGAAGCTGGTTCTCGAGGAAATCCATCGCGGTGACGTTGACCGTATCTCCGCGCGTCTCGTCGAGGCCGGCAGCCGACGCAACGATCTTCTGCATCTCGCTGATGAAGCCGTCGTACTTTGCCTGGTCGAAGGGCTCTCCGACGAGCTTCATGACGCGGCCGCGATTGATCACGACGGCGATGGAGAGCTTGTCGATCGTGTAGCCGTTGCGCACGGTGGCGACCGTCTTCGAATTGATCTCGAAGTTGGTCTGCTCTTCCTTCTTGTCGTTCTGGTCGGAAGACTTCGGTCCTGTCGTGGTCGAGTCGTTGCCCTGGGGCACGTTCTGCTCCACCGTCGTCGCCTCGTCGGCGCTGACCTGCTCGGATTTCTGGTTCTCCTTGGTTACCCGCACGGAGCGTTCGACCTTGGATTCCGGATCGTAGATGGTTTCCTGAATCTGCTGGGCGTCGGTGTTGAGCTTGGCAGTGACCGAGGCGCGGAAATTGTCCATACCGAGGAAGGGTCCGAGCGCCTTGTCGATATTGCTCTCCAGCTCCATCTGGACATTCTGGGAGATGTTGAGGGAGCGGTTCATGGAACTGTTGGCCGGGTCGTCGCCGGATGCGAGCAACTGGCCGGCCGAATCGAGGATCGTCACGTCATCCATCGAAAGCCCCGGCACGGCCGAGGCGACGAGATGGCGGATGGAGGCTGCGGCCTGTCGGCCCGCCGACTGGGAGGCCCGGATCATCACCGATGCCGTCGGCTTCTGCTCGGCTTGGCGGAACGAGCCGCGATCGGCCATGACGATATGCACGCGCGCCGCGGTTATGCCGTCGATCGTCTGGATCGTGCGGGCGATTTCGCCTTCGAGGGCGCGAACGCGGGTGACTTCCTGCATGAAGGAGGTGAGGCCGAGCGAGCCGACATTGTCGAAGAGTTCGTAGCCGGCGTTGGCGGAATTCGGCAGGCCGCGTTCGGCAAGGAAAAGACGCGCTTTGCTCGTTTGGCCGACCGGCACCATGATGGTGGTGCCATCGCCGGCGGTCTGGAAATCAATGCCGCCTTCGGAGAGCGCCATGCTGATCTGGTTGAGGTCGCTGGATTCGAGATTGACGTAGAGCGTCTCGTAGCCGGGCTTGTTGACGTAGTAGGTGCCGAACAGCACCATTACGATGATTGCCACGCCCACCGCACCGAGCGCCAAAAGGCGACCCGTCCCCAGTCCGCCCAGGTTTTTCAGGATGGCAGTAAGCTGATTCAACAGATTCATTCTGTTCTCACGCGTTTGCAGAGTCATGCCGAGAGATCATTCTCGACGACAAGCTACGAGATCAAACTTGCGCGAAGGTTTTCTTCAGAAGGAATAGTTGAGCGGGCGTTCAGCCCTTTCGGTCGCGTGGATGCCCCGGAAACCGGAGCCTTTGGAAACCCTAGAACAGATCGAAATCGCCGGCTGCCCTGTTGAGCGGCTGGGAGTGGCCATGGCGGAGCCCCCCGCCGGACAGCGCCTTCTGCATGTCGGCGAGCTTGACGAGGTTGAGCGCGGTGGCGACATCGACCAGATGCTCCTCGGGAATGCCGGCGGCAATCGTATCGATGAATTCGGCCAGGCCGCGGGTCTTCTGTACCGCGAGATCGATGCCCTGCATCACCATCAGCTTCTCGGCCACCCCAAGGTGCTGGCCTGCGTGGTTGTCGGATATCGAGGGCTCAATGCGCTCGATGAGATAGGCGACATCGTGCAATTCTGCAACGATACGCATCAGGATGTCCGGGAGCGATTCCTCGTGAGGAACCATGTTCGACGCAAAACTCGACTGCATAACGCAACACCTGATTTTAAAAGAACTCGATTGAACTTTCGACTGGCTTCGGAACGGGAATCGGACGGGTTTCCTGGCGGACGGTACGCTGGGTTTCGGCACCGGTCAGCGCATATTGACGCGCCCGGCCCGATACCGGCCAGAATTCGAGCTTGCGGCCGGCATCACCGCCGGTGGACGCGCTGACGATCTGGATGCCTTCGTCGCGCAGGAAACCTGTCGCGAAATCGGCATTCTGCTGACCGACATTGGAAAACGAGGCGATCGTCTTGGCACCACCGAAAATCTTGGCTTCCAGGCGGTCGCGGCGCGCGCCCTGCTTCAGGAGGCCGTTGATCAGCAATTCCATCAGATGAACGCCATAGCGCGAGACATCCCCACCTTGCGCCAGAGCATCGACGGAGCCCGGCAGCAGAAAGTGGTTCATGCCACCCACGCCGTTCGTCGGATCGCGCAGGCACGCAGCGACACAGGAACCGAGCACGGTTGAGAGGACCACGGAAGGATCGTTCGAGACCTTCCATTCGCCCTGTATGACATGCATACGCCGAAAGCCGTCTGCATTCATTTCAGGGATCCAAACACAGCCTCGATGGCAGCACGCATCTTGTCGATCGTGAACGGCTTGGCGAGGACATTGTTGGCACCCATCTGTGCGGCCTTCTGCACCAGCGCCCGGTCGCCCTGGGCGGTCAGGATGATGAAAGCGGCCTTCTTGGTGGCCGGGTTCGAACGCACCGCCTGAAGCAGGCCGAGCCCGTCCATCTTCGGCATGTTGAAGTCCGAGATCACCAGGTGATGTGGCTGCTGGGCCATGATCTGGGCACCCTGCATACCGTCGCCGGCCGCCGTGATCTGCTTGAAGCCGAGCTGGGTCAGTGCGTCGCTCAACAGAAGCCGGCTGGTCACCTGGTCGTCCACGATGAGGACCTTGATTTTTTCAGCGATAGACATTTTAGTCGCTCCCTTCTTTTCGGGCGGCTGTAAGTTTCAGTATTTCCTCCCCGATGCCATTGAGCGGAAGCTGGCTTTCGACAGCCCCCAACTCAAACGCCACGCGGGGCATTCCATAGACAATGCAGGTTTTTTCGTTCTGCCCGACGGTGCGGGCGCCTGCATGCCGCATTTTCAACAGGCCGGAGGCGCCGTCACGCCCCATGCCCGTGAGGATCACACCGACCGCGTTGCGGCCTGCGAGTTCGGCGACCGAATCGAAAAGAACATCGACCGAGGGCCTGTGGCCGTTGACCGGCGGCTTATCCACCAGGCGGCAGCAAGGCGCGTGCGGATTGACGACGGTCAAATGCCGCTCGCCGCCGGGCGCCAGGTAGATCCTGCCGATCTCCAGGCGTGCTCCATCCGTCGCTTCCTGCACCTGTGGCGCACAGAGCCGGTTCAGCCGTTCCGCAAAGCTCTTGGTGAAGGTACCGGGCATGTGCTGGGTGATGACCGTCGGAGGGCAATTAACCGGAAATCTCTTAAGAACTTCTATCAGCGCCTCGACGCCGCCGGTCGATGAGCCGATTGCCACAACCTTGCGGCCAACCCGGTATTCGGGTGCCGCATTGGTGTTCGCGGCCGGGGCCGGCGTAGCGGCGGGTTTACGCGTGTAATGGTAGCTGGCAGCTGACTTGGCGGCGGCCTTGACCTTCTCGATCAACTCATGGAAGGGCCGAGTATCGCCCGGCACCGGCTTGCCGATACAGTCAAACGCGCCGATCTCGAGTGCCGCGATCGTGGCATCCGCGCCACGTTGGGTGAGCGAGGATACCATGATGACGGGCATCGGCCTGAGCGTCATGATCTTTTCGAGAAACTCGAGACCGCTCATATTGGGCATTTCGATATCGAGCGTGACGACATCGGGATTGAGTTCCTTGATCGCCGCGCGCGCCTGCAGCGCGTCTCCGCACTGGCCGACGACGCTGACATCAGGATCGGAATTGAGCACAGCGGAAATCAGGCCACGCATGGTGGGGGAGTCATCGACGACAAGGACGCGGGCTGGCGACATCAGACCTTGCCCCCCGGCTTGCCGTTGTAGCGGTAGGTGGTGATGCCCGTATTGTCGAAGCAGGCCTTGGCGTCGCCCGAGACACGCTCGGAATGGCCGATATAGAGATGGCCGCCCACCGGCAGGAGCTCGGAGAAGCGCGACCAGATGCGCATCTGTGTCGGCTCGTCGAAATAGATCACGACGTTGCGGCAGAAGATGACATCGAACTTGCCCTTGAAGGGCCAGGCGGCCATCAGGTTCAGCTCGTTATAAGTGATCAGCCGCTTGACCGCGTCGACGACCTGGAACTTCGGCTTGCCGTCGACGGTGACTTCCTGGAACCATTGCTTGCGCATCTGCGGGCTGACGGTTTCGAGCGAAGCGGCATCATAGGCGCCCAGGCGGGCGGCGGCGAGGATCTTCGGATCGATATCGGTCGCCAGGATCTTGAAGTCGTAGTCGGCGATGTTGGGCATGACCGAGAGAGCGGTCAGCGCGATCGAATAGGGTTCCTGCCCGTCGGACGAGGCAGCCGACCAGATGCGGGCACGGCCGCCGGCCTTGAGCCGCGACACAAGACCCGGCAGGACCTCATCGCGCAGATGGTCGAAATGATGGTTCTCACGAAAGAAGCGCGTGAAATTGGTGGTCAGGAAGGACAGCATTTCCTTGCGCGCGGCGCTGCCGGCCGGCGAGGAAACCAGCGCGCAATATTCGCGGAAATTCCTCAGGCCGAGCTGCCTGATATGCTTGGACAGCCGGGAATAGACGAGCGACGCCTTGGTCTCGTTGAGGAAGATGCCAGCATCGGAATAGATCATCGCGGAAACCTCGGCGAGATCCTTGCGCGTCAGCGGGAATTCCCCGGCTGCGAGGACCTCGTCAGGATTGCGGCGCTGATCGATGGCTACATTCATGGTCAAGCCGCTTCGCTTTCATGTTCCGGGAACAGGGATTCGAGTTCGATGACGCAGATCATCCGGCTTTCGATCGCCAGAATGCCCCGGGCAAACGACCGTTCGAGATCGGATGCGATCTCCGGGGTCGGCTGAATATTGTCGTCGGTCACGGTCAGGATATCGGAGACCGCGTCGACCAGCAGGCCGACGACCTTCTCGCGTACTTGCGCCACGATGATGACGTGCCGCTGGGTCGGTTCGGCAGGCTTCATGCCGAGCCGGAGCGAGAGATCGACGATCGGAAGGACGACACCGCGCAGGTTGATGACACCCTTCATGTAGGAGGGCGAGTGCGGCATCGGGGTGGCGGACGTCCAGCCGCGAATCTCGCGAACCGACATGATGTTCACGGTAAATTCCTGATCGCCAATGCGGAAAGCGATAAGCTCCCGGCCTCCGTGCGAAATGGTTTTTCCAGTGTACGACATACGATTACGCCCGTTCCCTTCCCTTGATCATCCGACTGCCGCAAGCGCGTTTTCAGGCCTGAGTGCCTGTCCACGCGAAGCTGCCACAACCGCATCGACGTCGAGGATGAGCGCCACGCGCCCGTCGCCCAGGATCGTTGCAGCGGCGATGCCCGGCACATGGGTGTAGTTCGCCTCAAGGCTCTTGATGACGACCTGACGCTGACCCTGGATGGCATCGACCATCAGGGCTCGCTGGCCGCCACCCTCGGATTCCACCAGAAGTGCGACGCCATCGACCGGATTGGCCGGCTGCGGGCGATAGTTCAGGATGCGGCCGACATCGACCAACGGGCAGAAGGAATTGCGGATCGCGATCAGCTTCTGATGGGCGCCGAAGGAATGGATCGCGGCGGCTTCGGGCTGCAATGTTTCCACGATCGCCGTCAGCGGCACGACCAGGGTCTGGTTGGCGACCGTGACCACCATGCCGTCGAGGACGGCGAGCGTCAGCGGCAGGCTCATGGTGAAGGTCGAGCCGTGGCCCGGGCGCGAGGAGATCGAGATGCGTCCGCCGAGCGCCTGGATCGAGCGCTTGACGACGTCCATGCCGACACCGCGGCCCGACACGTCGGTGATCTTGTCGGCGGTCGAGAAGCCCGGCATGAAGATGAGGTTGTCGATCTCTTCGTCCGACAGGTTGGCGTCGGCCGGGATCAGGTCGTTGTCGATAGCCTTCTGCTTGACCTTCTCGCGGTTGATGCCGGCGCCGTCGTCGGAGAGTTCGATGACGATGCGGCCCGAACGATGCTTGGCGGTCAGCTTGACCGTGCCTTCGGAATTCTTGCCGGCGGCTTCACGCTTCTCGGTCGATTCCAGGCCGTGGTCCACGGCGTTGCGGATCATGTGCATGAGCGGCTCGGCCAGCTTGTCGATGACCGTCTTGTCGACTTCGGTATTTTCGCCTTCCGTGATCAGCCGGACCGATTTGCCGACCATGTCGGCGACTTCTCGGACGATGCGCGACATGCGCTGGAAGACGGGCTTCACCGGCTGGGCGCGGATCGCCATCACCGAGTCCTGGATCTCGCGGGTGAGTTGCTGCAGCTCCTCCAGACCCATATTGATGCCATTGGTGCCGCTCTGGTCGTTCTCGATCACGCTCTGGGCCAACATGGCCTGGTTGATGACGAGTTCGCCGACCAGGTTGATCAGGCGGTCGACGCGGTCGAGATCGACGCGGATGGTGGGCGTGCCACCGGCGGGGTCGCCGCCGGACTTGGCAGCGGCGGCGGGTGCTTCCTTTTCCTTCTTCTCAGCCGCGCGCGCCGCACGTGCTGCAACGGGCTGTGCAGCGCCGGTTTCCTGGGCCTGCACAGTGGCCATCAAGGTTTCGACGCTGGCGATGTGATCTTCGCCTTCCATTGTCAGCGCAGCGTCATCGTCCAGCATGGCGAGATCGAACGGAACGGGCTGCATCGGCAGTTCCTCGTTCGCTGCCTTGGCGACCTCTGCCTTGGCCTCGAGCGGCTTGACATCAAGCTCGCAATCCCACTCGGCGAATTCGAAAACCTGGCGGATCGCGTCTTCGCCCTTTTCGGTCTTGATCCAGACCTTCCAGCTGAAATAGGCCGCTTCGGGCTCCATCTCATCGAGAACAGGCAATGCCGACATGTCGCAATGAATGCTCATTTCACCGACACGGCGCAGATCGCGCAGCAATAGCGCCGCGTCATTGCCCTTGGTGTAGAGTTCCGAGCGCGGCTTGAAGTTCACTTCGTAGGTCGGGACATCAGCGACCACTTCCTCTTCGGCACCGAAATCGTCGAAGGAGAAGGGAATGGGCGTAAACCCGCTGTCGTCCGCCGGAGCGGGCGGGGCAGCAGCAACCGGTGCGGGCGCTGGTGCGGCCTTTGCCGGGGCCGCCTTGACTGGGGCCGCTTCGGTATGACCGCCGCCGACGCTTTCGCCATTGGCAAGCGCCTCGAGGTCCTTGACGAGGCCGGTGGTCCGGCTCGGATCGATTGTGCCGCCGTCACGCGCGGCGTTTGTCAGGTCGGCGAGAACGTCCGCCGACTTGAGCATGACCTTCATGACTTCCGCACCGGGGTCCAGCTTGTTGGATCGAACGCAGTCGAGAGTGGTCTCGAACACATGGGCGAAGGCGACGAGATCGTCGAGCCCGAACGCGCCGGCACCCCCCTTGATGGAATGAACGGCCCGGAAGACCGCGTTGACGGTCTCGGAATCGGTTTCGCCGTCATTCATCTTGAGGAGACCAGATTCCAGTTCAGCGAGTTGTTCCTCGCATTCCTGGAAAAAGATCTCTTTGATTTCGTTCATATCCATAGGAGTAAATTCCCGGTTAGGCGGTCACGCGCTCGATGGCATCAATCAGCTTGGTCGGATCGAAAGGCTTGACGATCCAGCCCGTGGCGCCGGCCTGGCGCGCGCGGTTCTTCTTCTCCGCATCGCTCTCGGTCGTGAGCACGAGGATCGGAATCGCCCGGTATTTTTCATTGCGGCGAACGCCTTCGATGAAGCCGAAGCCATCGAGACGCGGCATGTTGATGTCGGTCACGATCACGTCGGGATCACAATTTTCGAGAACCTCGAGGCCCTCGATGCCGTCTTCCGCCTGGATCGTTTCGAAACCGGCGTTGTTGAGCGTGACGAGAAGCATGTTGCGGATGGTTCTGGAGTCATCCACCGTCAGAACTTTTTTCTTCATTATTTGCTCTCCTTTGCGAGCAGATGATCGTAATTCACGCCGATGAGCTGCATTGTCTTGGCCAATGCATCCGACATCTTCGAAAAGGTGAAATTCAATTTTTCTTCTTCCCAAGTCTTTGCAGCCGACATCAGGACCTGGATGCAGAGCGCGCCCGCCCGCTCCACGGCGGAGGCATCGATCGCCACATCCGCACCGCGCAAATTCATCAGCTTGCCATGGAGATTGCCGGCCTCGTTGAGGTCGAGCACCTTCTCCAATGACAGTTCCTTCGTTGCGGCTGTCTGGCCCTTCATGTGGTGGTCCCCTTGTTGTCCGGGATCGAGACCGATGCCTGGGCACCGGTTCTGTGTCGCGGCTCCTGATCGATGATGGTCTGCCTGCCTTGCCAGCGCGTCGCATCGCGCGGCCCTGATGTTGCGGAGAGAGAGCGCGTCATGCCACCGCCCTCCCCGCGAGAAGAACCGGCGACCCAAGGGCCGCTTCGAAATCGTCGAAGTCGTCCTGGAACTGCTCGATCACCGCCACGGTTTGAGATTTCGGGGTGCGGGATGCAGGACGCTCCTGCCTCCGTTCCAGACGGAATTCCCTGATCGTATTGCCGAGCTCGAGAATGACGGACCGCAATTGATCAGCCTCATCCCGGGCCTCGGTTGCGAGAGCGACGGTGCCCATCAGTTCCTGGCTCATGGCAGCGGTCGCTCGCGCGGTCGCGGCAATATCGGAGGCGGTTTCAGCCGTCTCGGCCGCCAGCGTGACGATCGTCTCGTTGATGCCGCTGACCTGGGTGACGATGTCGCCGATCGCATCCTGGGTCCGGGCGACCATCTGGACGCCGCTGTCGACCTGGGTCTTGGTGCCGGTGACGAGCTGCTTGATCTCGCGGGCAGCATCGGCGGAACGCTGTGCCAGCGCGCGGACTTCCTGCGCGACGACGGCAAAGCCCCGTCCGGACTCGCCGGCGCGCGCAGCCTCGATGCCGGCATTCAGCGCCAGCAGGTTGGTCTGGAAGGCGATTTCGTCGATGACGCCGATGATCTGGCCGATCTTCTCGGCCGACTGCTCGATGCCGGACATCGCGGTGATCGCCTCGCTGACGATCTCGCCGCTGGTGACCACGGCCTGCCGGGCCTTGACCGTTGCAGCCTCGGCGCTTTTCGCGCTTGCAGCGCCGCGTCCCGCGTTCGTCGCGATTTCATCGAGTTCGGAAGCGGCTGCCGCGAGGCTACCCGAGGAACGGCTGACGCCATCGGCGATCGCGGCGGCTGACAGCGAAAGCCTGCTGGTCGAGGCGCGCGCAGCTTCGCTTTTCTCCGATGTGCCGGTGAGCGCCGACTGGATATCGGCGAGCGCGGAATTGAGGCTATCGAACACGTCGGCATAATGGTCCGCAGCGCCGGTCTCCAGTCCGCCCGAGAAGTCCTTGGCGGCAAGGCACTCGGCGATGGCTGCCAGCAGCGTCCTGGTCTCGGCACGCTGGGCATTGCGCGCATCGGCCAGCGCCTGCTGATGGCTCATGCGGCTTTCGTTGAAGCGAAGCGAGACCGCGATTTCGAGATCGACCAGCGCGGTCCGCAAAACGGCGGTTACTATGTCGGCGAGTTTTGCCTTGCGTGCCGCAGCAGTTGCGAACATCGATTTCGGCCAGAACTCATCGATCAGTCCCGAAACGAGATGCTCCAGCACGACGGCATGTCCGGCAATGTGCCAACGTGGGTCGATACCCATGCGCCGTTCGGCATCGGCGAGCGCACGCACGCGTTCGGCATAGAGCGCATCGAAGCGGGCATCCGTCAGCACTTCCCAGTGCGACTGGTCGAGGTCGTGCAGCCTTTCAAGCTGAGCCTCGCTCTGAAAATTCCGCGCTGCATCGGGATAGGACTGGAAGCGGTGGAAGAGGTCGCGGAGCGCGTTCTTGAGATGGGGCAGCAGGAGATTGCGATGCTCGCGCATCAAGGCGGTGCCAGCGGCATCAAGGCCGGCAAAGCGAAGACGGCCGTTCAGGCTCCCGCCTTCCCGCTGGTCCTTCCCCGCCTGTTTTGCCGCCTCAACCAAGTTATTCCCCGTCCAAACGCATGACGCCAGCCGACGGGCTGACATGAACTTCGCCTCTCGCTTCATGCCCGGACGACCCTTTCCGGCGGTAACGCGCAGGGAGGCTCAAGCCCGGTGAGAGGCACACATTTTCGATGAATTCCGGATTGCGAGTACCGGTACGACGAGGCGGCATCATGCCTGGGGAAAGACGCAACTATCCCATTTCGGCGTGACCTAAATCTTTATGGTTAATTCCTTGCCTGAAGGTTAACGCAACATGCAAACACTTGGTGTTGCAAAAATAAATCCTAATATTAAAACCCGCGAGATCAGCAGACAGACTGCCTTTTTGCCGGACGGCGGCAAGCCTGAAGCAAGCAACGGCCGCTACCAAGACCGTGCCTGATGACGATGAAGTCACTTGAGGAAGAGCAATGATTGTTCTCGGATTGACCGCCACGCTGATCGCCACGTTCACGCTGGCTGCGTTCACCATACTGCTGAGCATAGATTTCGACCGGAACATCGCCGCAGCGCGGATATTCTGAGACAGGTCACCAGCAGAGACTTCTAGCCCGGTGCGCATGCGCATTTCGGGCCGATGCTATTTGTGGCGCTTGGTTCGAGTCTTCCGGCATTTCCAAAGCTGTCGAAATGCGGCTATAAGGCCTCATTGCGAAATCAGCCGGCAGTCCATTTTTCATGAGCATTCAATCCGTAAAAGCATTCTTTGCCGCGAAGGCTCCCGACATCGAAGTCATAGAACTCACGGTCAGCACCGCCACGGTGGATCTGGCCGCCGCCGGTCACGGCGTGAAGCCCGAACAGATCGCAAAGACGCTGGCCATAAGGCTCGGCGAAGAGATCGTGCTCGTCGCGGCCAAGGGAACCGCGCGGCTGGACAACAAGAAGTTCAAGGCGCAGTTTGCCACCAAGCCCCGCATGCTCTCCTTTGATGAGGTCGAGCGCGAGACCGGCCATCCCGTCGGTGGTGTCTGCCCGTTCGGGCTGGTAAGGCCGCTCAAGGTCTATTGCGATATTTCGCTTCAGCCCTATGACGAAGTGGTGCCGGCGGCCGGAGGGACGAATGCGGCTGTCAGGATTTCGCCGGCACGGATGGCCGAACTGACCGATGCCCAATGGATCGACGTTTGCGAGTGACGATGATGACTATCACAGCCGCCCAATGCCGTGCCGCCCGCGCGCTGGCCGATATCTCCCGCGAGATGCTCTCGGAGACCACGGGCGTCGACGAAGATGTCATCCGGGCCTTCGAGAAAAAGCTGGCCGAACCCGATGCCGAGATCATCACGCGATTGGGTCATCAACTCGAAGCGTATGGCGCTGTGTTCGTACCCGAGGATGCGCATGGTGGCATCGGCGTGAGGCTCAGGTTCACGCGCTCCGAGGCGAAGCGGGTTGCCAACCTCGAGAACGAGGGCGGGCCGGTCGGCGACGACGATATCGGCGACTGAATTTCGCCGCCACTCTCGCACAATCAGCTTGGCGGTTCATGCCAGATCCGGTTGAACCGGCTTCGGAATGCGGCTTTCCGGATCGATATTCAAGCGATCCTTCTTCGGCACTTCCGGCGTCGTATCCTGCTTTTCCCCATCGGGAACAATCGCGACCGGCAGGCCTGTATCCTTGTCGATCTGCATGTCGTGGTCGTTACCGCGGACGGGTTCGCCGCGCCGGCCGACGCCGCTGCTGGCATCCTGGTTGCGCTGATCCATTGCAAAACTCCTTATGCTAAAGCTGAACGGGGCCGGGTCGTACCGGCTCCCTGAGCGGATCGTCTTCAGTGAAAGGACTGGCCGTCGCTCTCCTCGATGGCATCGGTACCATTCACGGAGAGCTTGACGCGACCGCCCTCGACCCCGGCGACATTGTCGAACGAAATAAAATGGTGGTGGTCCTGATGGCCGGGATCGTTCTCGCTACGCGTCAGCTTGATGCGGTTGCCCTCGATGCCATCGACTGTACCGACGTGGCGGCCATCGGCGCCAACCACTTCGGCATGTTCCTTGATGTCAGATACATTGAACATGGTGATCTCCTTTCGACGGGGATTAACGCACGGGGGTCAAATTGGATGCATTGGAAACCGAGCCGTGTCTTTCCCGCCCCACAACACGCTCGTATAAATTGCAACCGCCCGGCGCGTGTGTAGTTTCACTACGGGATTGACTTCTTGGTAAAGAAATCGGCACCCCAGCGGAAAAGCGAGAAAAATCAAAGACGGTCGCTATGACGGCGCGGACTATTCTTGACAAAAATCGGCAAGAAATCCCGATCCTCCGGGCTCCAGCTACAACCACTACATTTAAGACGCTGAAATCGTTGCATCATCCTGACAACGATTCAATTTTCCTTAAGCGCCCACCGATACGTTCGCCACATTGAATTTAGTGGTGGTCATAATGTATCGAGTTCTCTCCTGCCTGGCTGTCGAACATAATCTCTGGCTCGTTGCCCTGGCCGGCCTCATCTGCTTCCTGGCAAGCCATGCGACGATCGTCCTGGTCCAGCGCGGCAAGGTGGCATCCGGCCCGGCGCGCTGGATCTGGCTAGGCGTCGCCGGCGCGTCCGGCGGGTTTGGAATCTGGTCGACGCATTTTATTGCTATGCTTGCCTACGACCCAGGCGTCGTTGTGGGATACGAACCCGAACTGACCTTCTTGTCGCTTGCGATGGCGATGGTGGCAACCTTTGCCGCAGTCGCCTGTGCCGCGTTCCTCCGTGGATTTACCGGCTACGCCGCAGCGGGCGTCCTGTTCGGTGCGGGCGTGGCAAGCATGCACTTTACCGGCATGATCGCGATCGAGTTCCCCGGCTCCATCGTCTGGGATTATGCCTATGTCGTCGTGTCGATCGCGATCGGAGCAATGCTTTCGACGCTGGCTTTCCATGTCGCCTCCACAGCGAAATCTCACAACGCGCGCAAATTCGGCGGCACGATCCTGCTGACCCTTGGCGTCGTTCTGCTGCATTTCACCGCGATGGGCGGCGTGACTGTCGTGTCAGGCGTCGAGACGCTCGATCCGGCATCGCTGCTCTCTCCGTCGGTGATGGTGATCAGCATCGCCGCGACCTCGCTGTCGCTGCTGACATCGGGACTGATGGCGATGACATTCGCCGTTCGCGCCGAAAGCCAGGCGGCGGCGAGCGAAGCCAATTTCAAACGCCTCGTGCAGGGCGTGACCGACTATGCCATTTATATGCTCGACGTCGAAGGCCGCGTGAGCAACTGGAATGCCGGCGCGCAACGCGCCAAGGGCCATACCGCCGACGAGATCGTGGGTCAGGATTTTGCAAAGTTCTATTCCTGGGAAGATCGACGCAAGGGTCTGCCGGCGCGTGCGCTTGCGACCGCGCTGACCGAAGGGAAGTTCGAGGACGAGGGCTGGCGATTCCGCAAGGACGGTTCGTCTTTCTGGGCGCATGTCGTGATCGACCCCATTCGCGACGAGAGCGGCAAGCTTCTCGGCTATGCCAGCATCACGCGCGACAAGACCAGACAGAAGCGGAACGAGGACCGCATCGCCATTGTCACACGCAATCTCGACATCGCACTCGAAAACATGTCGCAAGGCATCTGCCTGTTCGACAAGGACGAGCGGCTGGTGCTGGCCAACAAGCACTATAGCGAGATCTTCGGCTTCCCCGCGAGCCTGGCGGTTGCGGGTCGCCCCTATCGCGAGATCCTCGAGCAGGCGTTTCTAAACCGTTTCCAGCAGCCCGAAATCGCACTTCCCCGCGCGGCGGAGCATTACGAACGGGCCATGGCAGTGGTGCGCTCGGGCTCCGGCAGTACGATCCAGAAATATCAGGACGGCCGCTCGATCCAGGCGATCTACAACGCCACCAGCGACGGTGGCTGGGTCGTCACCTTCGAGGATATCACCCAGCGCCTCCAGTCGGAGGAAAAGATCGCCTACATGGCACGGCATGACGGCCTCACGGGCTTGCCGAACCGGGCGGAATTCAATGAAATGCTCGGCGATGAGATCAAGCTGGCCGAACGTACCCACGCCAAGGTCGCCGTGATCGGCATCGATCTCGACAAGTTCAAGGAGATCAACGACCAGCACGGCCACGCCGCCGGCGACCAGGTGCTCGTCGCGCTCGCCGAGGCCATGACTGCGATGCTGCAACAGGACGAATTTGTCGCCCGGTTTGGCGGCGATGAATTCGCGGCGATCAAACGCTTCACCGACATGTCGGAACTGCATGATTTCGCCGGCCGGCTTGAAAAATGCCTCGTCGGCGATATGAATATCGACAGCTTCGAGGTGCGCACCGGCGCGAGCCTCGGCATCGCGCTCTATCCAGCGGATGCGACCGACGGCGAACAGTTGCTGGCGAACGCCGACCTCGCCATGTACCGCGCCAAGAACTCGCTGATCCAACGCGTCTGCTTCTACGAAGGTGCGATGGACGAGGCCGCCCGCAGCCGTCGCGCGCTGGCCAACGATTTGTGGGTCGCGATCGAAAAGAAACAGTTCCACCTCAACTACCAGGTCCAGAAATCCGTCGCGACCGGTGCGATCACCGGCTACGAGGTCCTGCTCCGCTGGCATCATCCCGAACGCGGCAACGTGCCGCCGATGGATTTCATCACGCTGGCCGAGGAATGCGGCGCCATCCTGCCGATCGGCGAATGGGTGCTGGCGGAAGCCTGCCGCGAAGCCGCGACCTGGGAAATGCCGCACAAGATCGCGGTCAACCTTTCCCCGGTCCAGCTCGGCCATGCCGACATGGCGGCGATCGTCCGCAACGTGCTGATTGAAACCGGCCTTAACCCCAAGCGCCTCGAAATCGAGATCACCGAAAGCTCGATCATCACCGACAAGAACCGCGCTCTGATGACGCTGAGGCAGATCAAGGACCTCGGCGTGTCGATCGCCATCGACGATTTCGGCACCGGCTATTCGTCGCTCGAGACGCTGCGCGCCTTCCCCTTCGACAAGATCAAGCTCGACCGCAGCTTCATGAACGAGGTGGAAACAAGCCCGCAGGCAAAAGCGATCATCCGCGCCATCCTCGCACTCGGCCAGAGCCTGCAAGTCCCGGTGCTCGCTGAAGGCGTCGAGACGCAGGATCAGCTCGAAATCCTGCTCAGCGAGGGCTGCGACGAAGCCCAGGGCTATTTCCTCGGGCGGCCCAAACCGATATCGGACCTGCTCCGCAAGATCGCGGAAGTCAAAGCGGCTTGATTCACGCGCCGGTGGCGGCTTCCTCGGCGCTTCCGATCAGGCTGGCAAAGGCCGCGGCATAGGCGGCGCGCATGGCGAGGCTCCGGGTCTCGGACTCCTCGGGCAGGTCAGGTGCCACCCGCCGCATGACGATGCCGCTGATCAGCTTGGCCTGCTTGCGGTGAACCGGCTGGGCGTGACCCTTGGCTTCCTGATAGCTTTTCTGAAGATCGGCGCTCTGCCAGGCCGGATCGGCGACGACGGAAGACGCGGCCTTCATCGCTGCCTTGGTCGCCGCCTTGAAGGCTGCGGGCTCGATCGGCGGTGCAGCCTTGTGATCCTCAACCGGCTTTTCCGGCTTTGCCATGGTTTTGGCCACGAACACTTCCCGCAACGCCTGCTTGCGCGCATGGACGGGCGTCGGCATGACAAAGGGCTTGGCCGCGACATCAGGCTTGGGTGCAACCGGCACGGGTTTCTCGGGCGCGCTCTTGCGCTGATCCACAGCCGGCGCCTCTCCCGGAGGAGGCGACGTCTTGAATTTCAGCGAAAGTATTGGTCTTCCTGTCTTCCCGTCCATATCCCGGCCCTGCCTGAGCAGTTCGAAACCGCCACCCGATAGCACTCCTTCACGTGAGTTGCATGACGTGTCAACCGTCAAGGCGGATTTGACAACCAAACAGGCTACGCTTTTTCAAGAATGCTGCCGTCAGGACTCGAAATGCACAAAGCCCCGGTACCGTTCCCTTGGGAAATGATGCCCTCGACGATAATCCGCGCTGCTGTCCCGATTGCCGCCGCCGGCGCCTCGAAAGCAGGCTCCGTGCCCCTTTCGGCGGGGCATTCGAGTTGATTTCCGTCAAAATCGACCTCTCACTCATAAGAAGTGGGGATTGTAAAACAGTCGTAGGGCGCGCTTTTTGAGTAAACCCAAATCTTCGGATTTGGGTGGGATGACTATCTATCCATCGGAAGCGAGTGGAGCCATGGAAGCGCTAAGGAAAGATTTTCACGTTGTGGAGATGCCATTGGCATGCCGCTCGTGCGAGACGCGCGAGGGCGGCATCTGCGGCGCCATGACAGACGGTCAGCTTTCCGAACTCAGCCGCTTTACCTCGCGCCGGAAAGTCGATCACGGCTCGGAACTGCTCAGTCAGGGCGAACGCATCGTCTCCTATGCAAATATCATCGAGGGTGTCGTCAAGCTCACCAAGAGAATGTCCGATGGGCGCCAGCAGATCGTCGGCCTGCAATTCGCGCCCGGTTTCATCGGCCGGCCCTTCGCCAATGAAAGTGCGCTGACCGCGGAGGCGGCCACAGATATCGAAATTTGCGTTGTCACCAAGTCTGCCCTCGACCGCATGGTGATGCGTACGCCTGATCTCGGACACCGGCTCCATAGCCAGGCTCTGGTCGAACTCGACGAAGCCCGCGACTGGATGCTGACGCTCGGGCGCAAGACGGCGCGCGAGAAGGTCGCGAGCTTCCTGTATCTTATCGCTACACACAGTGATGGCGACAGCAGCGGAACGCTGCGGTTCGAACTGCCGCTGAGCCGGCAGGACATCGCGGATTTTCTTGGCCTCACCATCGAGACCGTCAGCCGGCAGATGACCAAGCTCAAACAGGAAAGCGTGATCCGCATCGAGACCACCCGCAGCGTCACGGTCCACGATATCGACCGGCTCGCGGAAGTCGCAGGCATCGACTGCTAGTCATCGCCGCGCTTCGGGTGGCGTCACCCTCTCTCCGTTAGACCTCGTCTCCGCTGAGCACCCAGCCCGGCTTGCGCTTTTCCGCGAAGGCCGCGCGGCCCTCGCGCGCCTCGGTGCTTCCACCCAATGTGGCGATCATGCGCTCGGCAAAGGCCAGCCGTTCGGCCTGCGGCATGTCCTGCATCTCGGACAGGGCCTGCTTGCCGGCCGAGATCGCGCCTGGTGCGCCGAGCATGAGCTTGTCGAGGACCGACTGGATGAGGGTGTCAAGTTCCGCAGCCGGAACCGCACGATTGATAAGGCCATAACGCTCCGCCTCCCCAGTGCCGATCGTATCGCCGAGATAGGCCATTTCGCGGAATCGCCGCTCGGGAATCTGCCGCGTCAGGCGCGTTGCGATCATCATCGGAAAGACGCCGACGCGCACTTCGGGCAGGCCGAACTTAGCGTGATCGGCAGCATAGGCGAGATCGCAGGCCGCGACGAGACCAAGGCCGCCGGCAAGCGCCGAACCGTTGAGGCGGGCGATCACCAGCTTGCTGCACGCCTGAATCGCCCGCAGCACATTGCCGATCGGGTTCGACCCGCCCGCCGAGGCAAACATGCTGGATTGGTCCTTGAGGTCGGCGCCGGAGCAGAACGTTCGTTCGCCGGCACCGGTCAGGATAATGGCCCTGACGCTTTTATCGGTCGAGGCCTCACCAAGCGCCTCAACCAGCGCTGCCGTCATCGCGCCATTGATGGCATTGTGCCTCTCGGGCCGATTGAGCGTCAGCCAGAGCACGGAACCTCGGTGCTCGACGAGCAATTCGCCGGCCATATCAAGCCTCCCTTTTCGCCAGGATTGCCCGGCCGGCCCGCGCGGCATTGGGACGGTTGAGGCGTTCGCTGATCCAGCCGCCGATCTCAGCAACCGCGTCGAGATCAACACCGGTCTCGATGCCAAGGCCGTGCAGGAGATAGAGCACATCCTCGGTCGCAACGTTGCCGCTAGCGCCCACCGCATAGGGGCAGCCGCCGAGACCGGCCACCGAACTGTCGAAGACCGAAAT
Organism: Rhizobium sp. LjRoot254; assembly: GCF_964254105.1. Classification (NCBI taxonomy): domain Bacteria; kingdom Pseudomonadati; phylum Pseudomonadota; class Alphaproteobacteria; order Hyphomicrobiales; family Rhizobiaceae; genus Rhizobium; species Rhizobium sp. LjRoot254. The sequence continues at coordinate 3,471,053 of NZ_CAXUSM020000001.1, forward strand.
GCCCTCCTCCAGGCTGGCGAGCACATTGGCGACGCCCTGGCCGTAGGTGTCGTGGAAATGCATGGCGATCCGGTCCTTCGGCACGGAGCCAGCTACGCCCCTGACGATGCCGCGCATCTGATCCGCGGTGCCGACACCGATCGTGTCACCGAGAGAGAGCTCGTAGCAACCCATGCCAATCAATGCGTTCGACATCTCGACGACCGCGGCAACGGGAACATTGCCGTCATAAGGGCAGCCCGCAATGCAGGAAACGTACCCCCGAACCTTTATCCCCTGGGCTATCGCCCGCGCGGCGACCGGTGCCAACCGCTCGAGGCTTTCGGCACGCGAGCAAGCGATATTCTTCTGGCTGAAGCCTTCTGAAGCCGAGACGAAGACCGCGATTTCTTCCACGCCGACGGCAAGTGCGGCTTCCAGCCCCTTCATATTAGGAACCAGCGCCGGATAAGATGTCCTCGCCTGTCTCGAAATTCCAGCGAAGACCTCGGCTGAATCGGCCATCTGCGGCACCCATTTCGGCGAGACGAAGGAGCCTGCTTCGACCACCGGCAGGCCGGCGGCGGACAGACGATCGACAAGCTCGATCTTTACCGTGGCGGGGACCACGGCCGCTTCATTCTGCAGGCCGTCGCGCGGCCCGACCTCGACGATTTTGGCCTTCGCCGGCAGTGCCATCACGCGGCCTCCGGCGTGAACGACACGAGCACAGTGCCCGCCTCGGTCATCGCGCCTTCGGCGCAGTTGAAGGCATCGACGACGCCATCCGACGGTGCGCGGATCGTGTGCTCCATCTTCATCGCCTCCATGATGATCAATGCCGTGCCCTTCGCGACACGTTCGCCTGGAGTGGCGAGGATGGCGCGGATAATCCCCGGCATGGGGGCGGTCATTGCGCCGGCTGCGGCTTCGGAACCGCCCTCGCCCATCGGATCGGGAGTTCCGATATGGAGATGTTGTCCCTCGGAGAACAGATCGAAGCGCTGGCCATCGCCCCAGAAGAAGCCACGAACTTTGCGATTGCCGATGCGGGCATCGAGTGTTCCATCTGTGTTCAGCATGCCATCGATGTCGAGGCTGGTACCATTGTACTCGAAGCGGAAGCTCCGGCCGAAGTATTGGGCGGTCGGCTCGACCAATTTACCATCGACCTCAAAGCGCAATGTCTCCCGAGCAGCGACATTCAGCCGGAATCCATTCATCTGCGACCAGGGACTGGAAGGATCTGATGATGCCGATGCCTGTTGTCCAGCAATTGTGCGTCGATGAAGCAGAAGGCCAAGGCTGGCCAGTGCGATGGTTGAGGCATCGATCCTCGGGATAGCCAGAAGCGCATCCTCATGGCGGCCGATGAAGCCGGTGTCGAGATCGGCCTGTTCGAACGATGGCAGGCCGACCAGCCGCGAGAGAAAGCCGACATTGCTGGTGACCCCTGTGATCGCGGTATCGGCCAGGGCGCGCCGCATGCGGGCGACGGCTGATTTGCGGTCCTTGTCCCATACGATGAGCTTGGCGATCATCGGATCATAGTGCACCGTGATGCGGTCGCCGGCCCTTATGCCGCTGTCGATGCGGACATGCGGGCCTGCTTCAGGCATCATCAGATGCGAGACGAGGCCGGTCGAGGGGAGGAAGCCGTTCGACGCATCCTCGGCGTAAATCCGCGTCTCGATCGCATGACCGTTGATCGCGAGGTTACCCCAGCGTTCAGGTAGCCGCTCGCCCGAGGCGACACGCAACTGCCATTCGACGAGGTCGAGGCCGGTGATGAACTCGGTGACGGGATGCTCGACCTGCAGCCGGGTGTTCATCTCCATGAAGTAGAATTCGCCTCTGCTGTCGAGCAGGAATTCGATCGTGCCCGCGCCGGAATAGCCGATGGCCTTTGCAGCGGCGACCGCAGCCTCGCCCATCCGCTTGCGCAAGTCCGGCGAGAGGCCCGGCGCCGGCGCTTCCTCGATGACCTTCTGGTGGCGCCGCTGGATCGAGCAATCGCGCTCGAACAGCGAATAGCAATTGCCGTGATTGTCGGCGAAGACCTGTACCTCGACATGGCGCGGCCGGACGAGATATTTCTCGATCAGCATGCGATCGTCGCCGAAGGATGCCATCGCCTCGCGCTTGGCACCGGCGAGTTCGGCGGCGAAAACCTCAGGCGTTTCCGCCACCCGCATGCCCTTGCCGCCGCCACCGGCCGACGCCTTGATCAGCACGGGATAGCCGACATCAGCGGCTTCGGCGAACAGCACATCCGGCGACTGGTCAGCGCCGTGATAGCCCGGCACCAGCGGCACGCCTGCGTCCGCCATCAGCGCTTTGGCCTCGCTTTTGCCGCCCATGGCGCGGCTCGCCGATGCCGGTGGGCCGATGAAGACCAGGCCGGTTGCGATGCAAGCGTCGGCGAAATCGGCATTCTCCGACAGGAAGCCATAGCCGGGATGCACGGCCTCGGCGCCGGAATCCAGTGCCGCCGCGATCACCTTCCGTTGGTCGAGATAGGACTCTCGCGCCGGCGCCAGTCCGATCAGGCGCGCATCGTCGGCCAGCGCTACATGCTGCGCATCGCGATCGGCCTCGGAATAGACGGCGACCGTCTCGACGCCCATGCGTCGCGCAGTGCGGATGACGCGGGTGGCGATCTCGCCGCGATTGGCTATCAGGATTTTCTTGAACATTGCTGCCTCACATCCTGAAAATGCCGAACCGGGTCGGTTCGATCGGCGCATTGAGCGAGGCCGAAATGCCGAGGCCCAAGACCATGCGGGTATCGGCGGGATCGATGATGCCGTCGTCCCACAGCCGGGCGCTGGCATAATAGGGATGACCCTCGGCCTCGTATTTGTCGCGGATCGGCGCCTTGAACGCCTCTTCCTCCTCGGCCGACCAACTCTTGCCGCCTGCTTCGATGCCATCGCGGCGAACCTGCGCCAGAACCGACGCCGCCTGTTCGCCGCCCATGACCGAAATGCGGGCGTTCGGCCACATCCACAGAAAGCGCGGCGAAAACGCCCGGCCGCACATGCCGTAATTGCCGGCGCCGAAGGAGCCGCCGATGACGACGGTGAATTTCGGCACCTTGGCGCAGGCGACCGCCGTCACCAGTTTGGCGCCGTCCTTGGCGATGCCGCCCGCCTCGTATTTCCGGCCGACCATGAAGCCGGTGATGTTCTGCAGGAAGACGAGCGGGATGCCGCGCTGGGCGCAGAGTTCGATGAAATGGGCACCCTTGAGCGCCGATTCCGAAAACAGAATGCCGTTGTTGGCGATGATGCCGACGGGGTAGCCGAAGATATGGGCGAAGCCGCAGACCAGCGTCGTGCCGTAAAGCGCCTTGAACTCGTCGAAATCCGAGCCGTCGACGATGCGGGCGATGACCTCGCGCACATCGAATGGTTTGCGCGCATCCGATGGGACAATGGCGTGCAACTCGCTTGTGGGGTAGAGCGGCTCGGTGCTCTCACGTAGCTCGAGATCCACCCGCTTGGGCCGATTGAGCGTTCCGACGATGCTGCGCGCCATTGCCAGCGCGTGGCGATCGTCATTGGCATAGTGGTCGGTGACGCCAGATGTGCGGGAATGGACGTCCGCGCCGCCCAGGTCCTCGGCCGAGACGACCTCGCCGGTCGCCGCCTTGACCAGCGGCGGTCCGCCGAGAAAGATCGTGCCCTGGTTCTTGACGATGATCGACTGGTCGCTCATCGCGGGCACATAGGCGCCGCCGGCGGTGCAGCTTCCCATCACCACGGCGATCTGCGGGATGCCCTCAGCCGACATGGTCGCCTGGTTATAGAAAATACGGCCGAAATGATCGCGATCCGGAAACACCTCGTCCTGGTTCGGCAGGTTGGCGCCGCCGGAATCCACGAGGTAGATGCAGGGCAGCTTGTTCTCGCGGGCGATCTCCTGCGCGCGGAGATGCTTTTTCACCGTCAGTGGATAATAGGTGCCGCCCTTGACCGTGGCATCGTTGACGACGATGACGCATTCGCGACCGGCGACCCGACCGATGCCGGTGAGAATGCCGGCGGCGGGGACGGGTTCGTCATAGACATTGTGGGCGGCGAACTGCGAGAATTCGAGAAACGGCGTGCCGGGATCGAGCAGGCCGTCGATCCGGTCGCGGGGCAGGAGTTTGCCACGTGAGATGTGGCGCTCGCGGGCCTTTGCGCCGCCGCCGATGGCGATGGTCGAGACCTTGGATTTCAGGTCTTCGACGAGGCCGCGCATGTAGGCGGTGTTGGCTTCGAAGGTTGCGTCATGACGGAGGGAGGTGGTGAGTTTCATTGAGTAGCTCCTCTCCCGCTGCGATCGGTAGAACTGGTGTTTTCACCCCTCACCAACTTCGGCCAAGGGTTCGCTATGCTTACCCGGCCTGCGTATCCTCTCCCGCAGGGGGAGAGGTAAACTCGTGGCGCCGCCTCGCCACAAGCAGGACCGAGCGTGGGGCACTCTACCTCTTCCCTTGCGGGAGAGGATAGCAAGTCCACGCGAGGCGAAGCTGAGCGTCTGGGCGCGCTTGGTGAGGGGTGAATCTTGCAGTGCTCCATCATCCCCCTCACGCATTGCTCTTGAACAGTTCGCGCCCGATCAGCATCCGCCGGATCTCGCTCGTGCCCGCGCCGATCTCGTAAAGCTTGGCATCGCGGAGCAGCCGCCCCGCCGAACTGTCGTTGACATACCCCGATCCACCGAGAAGCTGGATCGCATCGAGCGCCACCTGCGTCGCGCGCTCGGCGGCGAAGAGGATCGCGCCGGCTGCGTCCTGTCTTGTGATGCGGCCCTGGTCGGCGGCGCGGGCCACGGCATAGACATAGGCGCGTGAAGCGTTCATCGAGGTGTACATGTCGGCGATCTTGCCCTGCACCAGCTGGAACTCGCCGATCGCCTTGCCGAACTGGTGCCGCTCGCGGCTATAGGGCAGGACGAGATCGACCGCCGCCTGCATGATGCCGACCGGGCCAGCCGCCAGCACCGCTCGCTCGAAATCGAGGCCGCTCATCAGCACGTTGACGCCGCCATCGAGCTTGCCGAGGATGTTCTCCTCCGGCACTTCGCAATCCTCGAACACCAGTTCCGAGGTCGGTGAGCCGCGCATGCCGAGCTTGTCGAGCTTCTGCGCGGGGCGAAAACCCTTGAAGCTGCTCTCGATCAGGAAGGCCGTGATGCCGCGCGCGCCGGCTGCCATGTCGGTCTTGGCGTAGACCACGAGCGTATTGGCCTCGTGGCCGTTGGTGATCCACATCTTGGTGCCATTCAGCACATAGCGGTCGCCCTTCTTGTCGGCCTTCAGCTTCATCGACACGACGTCGGAACCAGCGCCGGTCTCGCTCATCGCGAGCGAGCCGACATGTTCGCCGGATATCAGCTTCGGCAGGTAGCGCGTCTTCTGCTCCGGCGTGCCCCAACGGTTGATCTGATTGATGCAGAGGTTGGAATGGGCGCCATAGGAGAGGCCCACCGAGGCCGAGGCGCGGCTGACCTCTTCCAGCGCCACGCAATGGGCGAGATAGCCCATGTCGGCGCCGCCGAATTCTTCCTTCACGGTGATGCCGTGCAGGCCGAGCGCGCCCATCTCCGGCCAGAGGTGCCTGGGAAAACGATCCTCGCGATCGGTTTCCATCGCGAGCGGCGCGATGCGATCGGTCGCGAATTTCCGTACGCTGTCGCGCAGCGCGCTGATATCGTCACCGAGATCGGCATCGAACAATGCGGCGAGATCCATAGTCAGTTCCTCCACTTGGGGCCGCCGGGGATCAACCTACTCCAGCAAGCCTCACCCGCAAAGCGCCTTCCGGCCTCCCGCTTTGCGGCATTTCTCTAAATTGCCCTTACGGACCGCTCTGCCTCTCGCCCACCGAAACCGAACGGCGGATGAAAGTCTTGATCGCGAAATTCGACTGGATGCGGGCGACGCCCGGCACTGTGGTCAGGAAATCCAGCAGTTCCTGATAATGCGGCAGGTCGCGCACCATGGCGTGCAGCAGGTAATCCGAACTGCCCGATGTCTGGTAGCCGCCGACCACCTCCGGAACCGACGACACGCGTTCCTCGAAGGCGATCAACACATCCTTGGTCTGGCGCTCGAGCGTGACCGAGATGAACACGCCGATCGTGCCGAGCAGGCGGCTCTCGTCGAGCACCGCAGTATAGCCCTGAATGGTGCCGCTCTCCTCCAGTTGCCGCACGCGCCGGAGCGTCGGCGAGAAGGACAGGCCGATTTTTGCCGCGAGATCGCGCCAGCTGATGCGGCCGTCTTCGCCAAGTATGGCGAGAATCTTGCGATCGAAAGAGTCGAGTTCACGCATCTGGATCAAATGATCTACGGTTTCAGCCAGTATTGGATCATTACTGTCGTCATCGCGCTTCCTCCCAATTCAAATTTGCGCTGAAATAAACATTGAAGGGTGCTATTGTCAAATCCGGAGTGAGTTGAGGAGATCGCATGCAGATCAGCGGCAAGGTTTTTATCGTCACCGGCGGGGGCTCGGGTCTTGGCGCCGCCGTGGCGCGCAGGCTGGTGGGCGAGGGCGCCAGTGCGGTCGTGGCTGATGTCAATGAAGCTGCAGGTGCAGCGATTGCCGCCGAACTGGGCCACGCCGCGAAATTCGTTCGGACCGATGTGACCGATGAAGCCGATGGAGCGCGGGCGATCTCAACTGCCATGGATCAATTCGGCCATCTTCATGGGTTGGTGAACTGCGCCGGCATCGCGCCCGGCGAGAAAGTACTCAGTCGGGAAGGCCCGCACGCGCTTGCCAGCTTCACCCGCGCCATATCCATCAATCTCATCGGCACTTTCAACATGATCCGGCTGGCGGCCGAGGCGATCGCCAGCGAGGCACCGGACGCCGATGGCGGCCGCGGCGTGATCATCAATACCGCTTCGATCGCCGCCTATGATGGCCAGATCGGTCAGGCGGCCTATGCGGCCTCCAAGGGCGGCGTCGTGTCGATGACCTTGCCGATCGCACGTGAACTGGCGCGCCATGGCATCCGCGTCGTGACCATCGCGCCGGGCATATTCGAGACGCCGATGATGGCGGGCCTGCCGCAGGATGTGCAGGATTCGCTGGGCGCAAGCGTGCCCTTCCCCAGCCGGCTCGGGCGCCCCCAGGAATTTGCCGCACTGGCGCAGCATATTATCGAAAACGACATGCTGAACGGCGAGGTGATCCGCCTCGATGGCGCGCTGCGCATGGCGCCGAAGTGAAGGAGACGTCCATGACATTCCATGATCCTGTTGTCATCACCGGCATCGCCCGCACGCCGATGGGCGGGTTCCAGGGCGATCTCTCGGGCGCGACCGCACCGCAACTGGGCGCGGCGGCGATTTCGGCGGCGCTGTCCCGCAGCACCATTGATGCGGCAAGCGTGGATGAGGTTCTGTTCGGTTGCGTGCTGCCAGCCGGCCTCGGCCAGGCACCGGCGCGGCAGGCGGCGATCGGTGCCGGCATGCCCCATGCGACCGGCGCGACGACGATCAACAAGATGTGCGGGTCTGGGATGAAGGCCGTCATGCTGGCGCATGATCTCATTGCCGCTGGCAGTTCCAATATCGCCGTCGCGGGTGGCATGGAGAGCATGACCAACGCGCCCTATCTGCTCGACCGCGCGCGAGGCGGCTACCGGCTCGGGCATGGCCGCGTCATCGACCATATGTTCCTTGATGGCCTCGAGGACGCCTATGACAAGGGCCGGCTGATGGGCAGCTTCGCCGAGGATTGCGCCGAGGCCTATCAGTTCACGCGACCGGCGCAGGATGACTATGCCATCACCTCGCTGACCCGGGCGCAGAAGGCGATTGCCGATGGGCTGTTCGATGCCGAGATCACGCCGGTGACAGTGAAGAGAGGCCACAGCGAGAGTATCGTCGAACGCGACGAGCAGCCGGGCAAGGCCAGGCTCGACAAGATCCCATCGCTCAAGCCTGCTTTCCGCGAGGGCGGCACGGTGACGGCCGCCAATTCGAGTTCGATCTCGGATGGCGCGGCGGCGCTGGTGCTGATGCGCCGTTCGGAAGCCGAGCGCCGGGAGCTTACGCCGCTCGCGACAATCACCGGGCATGCCACGCATGCGCAGGCGCCCAACCTGTTTGCCACGGCGCCGATCGGTGCGCTCAACAAGCTCAGCGACAAGACCGGCTGGAACCTCGCCGAGGTCGACCTGTTCGAGATCAACGAGGCCTTCGCGGTGGTTGCCATGGCAGCGATGCGCGATCTCGAGCTGCCGCATGACAAGGTCAACATTCATGGCGGTGCCTGCGCGCTCGGCCATCCCATCGGCGCGTCGGGCGCTCGCATCATCGTGACGCTACTTGCAGCGCTCGCGCGTTATGATCTCAAGCGCGGCATGGCCGCGATCTGCATCGGTGGCGGCGAGGCCACGGCCATCGCCGTCGAGCGGCACTAGGTTCTGGAGGAACACTAAGCATGACGGAAACAGCCAAGCTCAGCCTCCACGTACCGGAACCTGCCGTGCGACCGGGCGGCCAGCCGGATTTCTCCAACGTCAAGATTCCCAAGGCAGGCTCGGTGCCACGGCCCGAGGTGGATGCGGCGCCGGAGGATATGCGTGAGCTCGCCTATTCAATCATCCGCGTGCTCAACCGGTCGGGCGAGGCCGTCGGACCCTGGGCCGGCTCGCTGACCGACGAGGAAGCGCTGGCGGGCTTGCGCGACATGATGCGGCTGCGTGCCTTCGATGCCCGCATGGTGATGGCGCAGCGGCAAGGCAAGACCTCGTTCTACATGCAGCATCTCGGCGAGGAGGCGGTGAGCACCGCCTTCCGCAAGGCGCTGGTGAAAGGCGACATGAATTTCCCGACCTATCGCCAGGCCGGCCTGCTGATCGCCGGCGGCTTTCCCATGGTCGAGATGATGAACCAGATCTATTCCAACGAACTCGACCCTCTCAAAGGCCGCCAGTTGCCGGTGCTCTATTCCTCGAAGGAGCACGGCTTCTTCACCATCTCGGGCAACCTCGCCACGCAATATGTGCAGGCGGTGGGCTGGGCGATGGCATCGGCGATCAAGGGCGACACCAAGATCGCAGCGGCCTGGATCGGCGACGGCTCGACGGCGGAGTCGGACTTCCATTCGGCGCTGGTTTTCGCCTCGACCTACAAGGCGCCCGTCATCCTCAACATCGTCAACAATCAGTGGGCTATCTCGACCTTCCAGGGCATTGCGCGTGGCGGCTCCGGCACGTTCGCGGCACGCGGATTGGGCTTTGGTATCCCGGCGCTGCGCGTCGATGGCAACGACTATCTCGCGGTCCATGCGGTGGCGAAATGGGCAGCCGAGCGGGCGCGGAAAAATCTCGGCCCGACGCTGGTCGAATACGTGACCTACCGTGCCGGGGCGCATTCGACGTCCGATGATCCGAGTGCCTATCGTCCGAAGACCGAGTCCGAAGCATGGCCGCTCGGCGATCCGATCCTGAGGCTCAAGAACCACCTGATCCAGCGTGGTGTCTGGTCCGACGACCGCCACAAGCAGGCCGAGGCCGAGATCACCGACGAAGTGATCCAGGCCCAGAAACAGGCCGAAGCGCATGGCACGCTGCATGCCGGCGGCGGGCCATCGGTCCGCGATATCTTCGAAGGCGTCTATGCCGAAATGCCGCCCCACATTCGCCGCCAGCGCCAGAAAGCAGGATACTGACATGCCCAGGATGACGATGATCGAGGCGGTGCGCAGCGCCATGGACGTTTCGATGGAACGTGACGACGACGTGGTCGTGTTCGGCGAGGACGTCGGCTATTTCGGCGGCGTCTTCCGCTGCACCCAGGGCCTGCAGGCGAAATACGGCAAGACGCGCTGCTTCGATGCGCCGATCAGCGAATCCGGCATTGTCGGCACGGCGATCGGCATGGCGGCCTATGGGTTGAAGCCCTGCGTCGAGATCCAGTTCGCCGACTATATGTATCCGGCCTATGACCAGATCACCCAGGAGGCGGCCCGCATACGCTATCGCTCGGCCGGCGATTTCACCTGCCCGATCGTGCTCAGGATGCCCACCGGCGGTGGCATTTTCGGCGGGCAGACGCATAGCCAGAGCCCGGAAGCGCTGTTCACCCATGTCTGTGGGCTGAAGGTCGTGGTGCCCTCCAATCCCTATGACGCCAAGGGCCTGCTGATCGCCTCGATCGAGGATCCGGACCCGGTGATGTTCCTCGAACCGAAGCGGCTCTATAATGGCCCGTTTGACGGCCATCATGACCGGCCGGTTATTCCCTGGTCGAAGCATGAACTGAGCGAAGTGCCGGATGGCCACTACACGGTGCCGATCGGCAAGGCCGAGATTCGCCGCAAGGGCAGCGCCGTGACGGTCATCGCCTATGGCACGATGGTGCATGTGGCGCTCGCCGCCGCCGAGGAGACCGGCATCGACGCCGAGATCATCGACCTCAGGAGCCTGCTGCCGCTCGATCTCGACACGATCGTGCAATCGGTCACCAAGACCGGACGCTGCGTCGTGGTGCATGAAGCGACGCTGACATCCGGCTTCGGTGGCGAGATCGCCGCGCTGGTGCAGGAGACCTGCTTTTATCATCTCGAAGCGCCGATCGTTCGCGTTGCCGGGTGGGACACGCCTTATCCGCATGCGCAGGAATGGGATTATTTCCCCGGCCCCGCCCGCGTCGGGCGCGCGCTCACCGAAGTGATGGAGGCGTGAGATGGCTGAATATGTGATCACCATGCCGGATGTCGGCGAAGGCGTCGCGGAGGCCGAACTCGTCGAATGGCATGTGAAACCGGGCGATCCCGTGCGCGAGGACATGGTTCTCGCCGCCGTGATGACCGACAAGGCCACCGTCGAAATCCCCTCGCCCGTCGCGGGCACCGTGCTTTGGCTCGCCGGCGAAATCGGCGACACGATCGCGGTGAAGGCGCCGCTCGTCCGGATTCAGGTTGCGGGCGAAGGTGGCGTTGAGGAACCGCGCGCAGTTCTCGTCGATGAGATCAAGGCCGAAGAACGCCTGCTGGTTGCCGAACCCGAAAAGGTCGAGCCGGTGAAGCAGCCGCGGCCGGCCGAACGGGTTGCCTTGGCCAAAGCCCCGGCAGCGGGGGAAGAGCGCAAGCCGCTCGCCTCGCCCGCCGTGCGCCGACGCGCTCAGGACATGGGTGTCGATCTGAGGCAGGTGCAGGGCACCGGTCCTGCCGGTCGCATCACCCATGACGATATCGAGCAGTTTCTCGCTGGCGGATCGCAGAAGGCGGCGCCGGCGGGCCTCGCCCGCAAGACCGCGACAGAAGAGATCAAGATGGCGGGCATGCGCCGCCGCATCGCGGAGAAGATGTCGCTGTCGGCCTCGCGCATTCCCCACATTACCTATGTGGAGGAAGTCGATGTCAGCGATCTCGAGGATCTCCGCGAGACGATGAACCGGGGCCGCAAGCCGGACCAGCCGAAGCTCACCATCCTGCCCTTCCTGATGCGGGCGCTGGTGAAGACGCTTGGCGAGCAGCCCGCGATCAACGCGACCTTCGACGATGGCGCGGGCATCATCACGCGTTATGGCGCCGTGCATATCGGCATCGCGACCCAGACACCCGCCGGCCTGACCGTGCCTGTGGTCAAGCATGCCGAGGCGCGCGGTGTCTGGGATTGCGCCACGGAAGTCGCCCGTCTCGCCGAGGCCGCCCGCAATGGTTCTGCCCAGCGCGACGAGCTTTCGGGTTCCACAATCACCATCACCTCGCTCGGGGCGCTGGGCGGCATCGTCACCACGCCTGTGATCAACCATCCGGAAGTGGCGATTGTCGGCGTCAACAAGATGGTCACCCGCCCGGTCTGGGACGGCAACCAGTTCATCCCGCGCAAGATGATGAACCTGTCGTCGAGCTTCGACCATCGCGTGGTCGATGGCTGGGATGCCGCGATCTTCGTCCAGCGGATCAAAGCGCTCTTGGAAACGCCTGCCCTGATTTTCATCGAAAGCTGATGCCATGAAAGAGATTTCCTGCAAACTTCTGGTTATCGGCGCCGGTCCCGGCGGCTATGTCTGCGCCATCCGCGCCGGCCAGCTTGGCGTCGATACAGTGATTGTCGAGCCGAGGAAGCTCGGCGGCACCTGCCTCACGGTGGGCTGCATTCCTTCGAAGGCCCTTATTCATGCGGCCGAGGAATTCGACAAGGTCCGGCATTTCGCCAATGGCCAGAACGCGATCGGCATTTCAGTGGAGGCGCCGAGGCTCGATCTCGGCAAGACGGTCGCGTGGAAGGACGGCATTGTCGGCCGGCTGACCGGTGGCGTGTCCGCACTGCTCAACAAGGCCCGCGTCAAGATCGTCAAGGGCGAGGCGAAGTTCCGCGATGGCAAGACTGTCGAGGTGGAGACCGAGACCGGCACCCAGATCATCCGTGCCGAGCATATCGTCATCGCCACCGGTTCCGAGCCGGTCGAAATCCCGGCTTTACCCTTCGGCGGCGCGGTGATCTCCTCGACGGAGGCGCTGGCGTTGCGCGAGGTTCCGGCCAAGCTCGTCGTAGTCGGCGGCGGCTATATAGGGCTCGAACTCGGCATCGCCTTTTCCAAGATGGGTTCCGACGTGACGGTGGTCGAGGCCACCAAGCAGCTATTGCCGCTCTATGATGCCGATCTCGTGCGGCCTGTCAGCAAGCGGCTGAAAGAGCTTGGCATACGGGTGCTGACGAATGCCAGCGCCAAGGGCCTGGCGGATGGCGGGCTGATCATTCAAACCGCTGAAGGCGCAAGCGAAACCCTTCCCGCCGACAAGGTGCTGGTGACGGTCGGCCGTAAGCCGCGCATGGAAGGCTGGGGGCTCGATGAACTCGACCTCGACCGGGCCGGCCGTTTCCTCCGCATCGACGATCGTTGCCGCACCTCGATGCGCGGCATCTATGCCGTCGGCGATGTCACCGGCGAGCCGATGCTGGCGCATCGCGCGATGGCGCAGGGTGAAATGGTCGCGGAAATCGTTGCCGGCCACAAGCGGAGCTGGGACAAGCGCTGCATTCCGGCGGTGTGCTTCACCGATCCGGAGATCGTCAGCGCCGGTCTGTCGCCCGACGAAGCACGCGGCCAGGGTATCGAGATCAAGCTCGGACAGTTCCCGTTCGCCGCCAATGGGCGTGCGATGACGACGGAGTCGGAGGACGGTTTCGTGCGCGTCGTGGCGCGCGCCGACAATCACCTCGTGCTCGGCATCCAGGCCGTAGGCCAGGGTGTGTCCGAACTCTCCAGCGCCTTCGCATTGGCAATCGAGATGGGTGCCAGGCTGGAGGACATTGCCGGCACGATCCACGCACATCCGACCCGCAGCGAGGGATTTCAGGAGGCCGCCCTCAAGGCAATGGGCCACGCGCTGCATATCTGAGGCGCTTGCCTCGCCGCAGCACGGAATCACAAGGGCGTGAGCTCCGGAACGAGGCGGCCTGTGGGCCGTTTCTATCGGCACCACGTAATGCCGAGGAAACCCCAATGAGAAAGACAAGTTTAATGCTGACTGCGGGCTTGAGCGCGGTCTTCGCCGTGTCCTCGATCCTGCCTGCGCAAGCGTTTCCGAGTTCACCGCCCAAAGTCGAAACGAATTCGCCCATCGTATTCGCAAAGACAAAGGTCAAGGTCAAATACTATCACGGCCATCGCGGCTATAACTATTATCGCCGCGGCTACAGGCGCCATGTCGACGGATTCTGGTATCCGCCTGTGGCATTCGTGGTGACGGTAAGGCCGGGCGTTCGCGTCTATGGCAATCGTCATGTCCGTTGGTGCCGCGCGCAATATGCGAGCTATCGGGCATCGGACAATACGTGGAAGCCGCGTGGCGAACCGCGTCGGATTTGCCGCTCGCCCTATCGCTGATGAAAAGGCCGGAGGCGTGAACGCGACCTCCGGCACTCCTCGCTAAGCGCTGGTTTCGACAGCCAATACCGAAACGCAATCGCCCGGCTTGACGAGGCCGGAAAAATGACGTGCGGCGAGTATGCCGTCCATTTTCGCCTTCACAGCCTGCGGTGCGACGCCGGTCCGCCCGACGGGATAGATGAGCGCGACCGTGCTGCCTGCGCGAAGGTCATCGCCGAGATCAGCAACAAACTCGATCAGGCCGCCATCCTCGGCAAACGAGAAGCAATCACCATCCGGCATGTCGAGCCATGAGGTCCTATGCTCCTCGACTTCTCCCTTCACGATACCCGCCTTGACCAGGACATTGCGCACGCCGCGCTTGGCAATGCCGGCCGTCCGAGCCGTGGCTGAGCCGCCGCCACCGAGTTCGGTTGTGACGAACACCTTGCCCATCTCTTCGGCCGCCGTGTCGTACATGCCGACCGCGTCGATCTCCAGCATCGCCATGGAATAGGGCGCGCCGAAGGCCTCGACCAGTTCGAAGCTTTTGCGCTCCTGCTCCTTGTCCGGCAGGCGATGGGCGGCGCAGTAGGGCAGGAAATCGAGCGTCCGCCCGCCAGAATGGAAATCCAGCACGATATCTGCCATCGGCAGCAGGTGCCGCTGGAAATAATCGGCGATCTTAAGGGTGACGGTGCCATCGGGCGCACCGGGGAAGCTGCGGTTCATGTTACCCTTGTCGATCGGCGATGTCCGGGTGCCGGCCAGGAAGGCAGGGTAATTCATGGCAGGCACGATAACGACCGTGCCGGTGACCTCCTCCATCTTCAACGAACGCGCAAGATCGAAGAGCGCGATTGGCCCCTCATATTCATCGCCATGGTTGCCGCCGGTGAGAAGGGCCGTCGGCCCCTTCCCGTTGCGGACGACGGTGATCGGGATCATCACCGAACCCCAGGCGGAATCGTCGCGGCTATAGGGCAGCTTGAGGAAGCCGTGGTTCACACCTTCAGCCATCAGGTCGAAGGTCGGAGAAATCGGCGATGGCCGCAGTTCGCGCATGCTCATGGCTTAGTCCTTCACCACGAGCTTGCGCGGCACGTTGGCCAGGCATTCCACACCGGTCTCGGTGATCAGGATGCTCTCGGTGATCTCGAGACCCATGGTTTCGAGCCAGAGGCCGGTCATGAAGTGGAAGGTCATGCCGGGCTTCAGTTCGCTTCTGTCGCCCGGACGCAGGCTCATTGTGCGCTCGCCCCAATCCGGCGGATAGGAAACGCCGATGCCGTAGCCAGTGCGGTTGTCCTTGACGATGCCGTATTTCTTGAGGACGGCGAAGAAGGCGTTGGCGATGTCCTCGCAGGTATTGCCAGGCCTGGCGGCGGCAAGGCCGGCGTCCATGCCTTCGAGCGTCGCCTTCTCGGCATCGAGGAATTCCTGCGTCGGCTTGCCCAGGAAAACAGTGCGCGACAGCGGCACATGGTAGCGATTGTAGCAGCCGGCGATCTCGAAGAAGGTGCCCTCGCCGGATTTCATCGGCTTGTCGTCCCAGGTCAGGTGCGGCGCGGAGGCATCGCGGCCCGACGGCAGCAGTGGCACGATCGCTGGATAGTCACCACCAACGCCATCGACGCCGCGCGTGCCGGCATCGTAGATCTCGGCGACGAGATCGCATTTGCGCATGCCGACTTCGATCTTGTCGGTGATGCGCTGGTGCATGGCCTCGACAATGCGGGCGGCGTTGCGCATGTACTTGATCTCGGTCGGGCTCTTCACCGCGCGCTGCCAGTTCACCAGAGCTGTCGCATCGATGAATTTGGCATTCGGCAAGTGCTTGGCCAGCGCCGCAAAGGCGGCGGCCGAAAACCAGTAATTGTCCATCTCGACGCCGATGCGGAGCGAACCGAAACCTTTGTCTGTCAGCACGCTTGCGAGATAATCCATGGGATGCCGCTCGGTGGACTGCACATAATGGTCGGCGTAGCCGATGATGTTCTCCTGCTTAAGGTAGGCAGTCAGCTTGGCGCCGTTGGCATCCTGTCCGCGGCCATACCAGATCGGTTCGCCATGCGGCGGCACGATCACGGCCTGGTGGACATAGAAGGACCAGCCATCATAACCCGTCAGCCAGTTCATGTTGGACGGGTCGCTGCAGATCAGCAGGTCGATGCCTTTGGCCTCCATCGCCTTCCGGGTCTTGTCGAGGCGCGCGGCAAATTCCTCGCGCGTGAATTTGAGTTCGACATCAAGCATAGTTTTCCTTCCCGTGCGGTATTCCGCATTCACATTTCGAATTTCGTGCCGGCGCCAGCCTTCCGGGCGCGTGCAAAGGCAAGTGTGGCGATCGCCGTGTCCTGGATGCCGGTGCCCGTCAGGTCGGCGAAGGTGATCTCCCCTTCGCCGGTGCGGCCCACCGTCTGGCCGGCGACGATCTGGCCGAGCTCGGCGAATTCCTGGTCCGCCGCGACAAGGCCCCTGGCGATCGCGTGATGCAATTCGCCGAGCTTGCGCGTCTGCGAGAGACGGTCGGCGATGTAGACATCGGCGCGGATGACGGCCGACGGATCGATCTCGTTCTTGTGCTCGGCGTCGGAACCCATGGCGGTGAGGTGCTGGCCGGGCGAGAGCCATTCGGCCTTGACGATGGGTTCGCTCGACGGGGTCGTGGTGACGATGATGTCGGCGCCTGATATGGCGGCCCGGGGATCGACTGATGCCGTCACTTCGATGCCGAGTTTCGTACTCAGCGTCTTGGCCGTGGCTTCCGCCTTGTCGATATCACGTGCCCAGATGCGGGCCTTGCGGATCGGACGGACCAGAGTCAGCGCTTCGAGTTGCAGTCCGGCCTGCATGCCGGCGCCGAAGATCGCCGCGATGGACGAGTTCTCACGGGACAGGTGCTTTGCCGCGACCGCGCCGGCGGCAGCCGTGCGGACGTCTGTCAGGTAGCCGTTGTCGAGAAGCAGCGCTTGCACCAATCCTGTTTTGGCCGACAGCAGCACCATCATGCCGTTGGTGGAGGGAATGCCCAGCTTGGGATTGTCGAAAAAGCCGGGGCTGATCTTGATCGCGAAACCATCGAGGCCGGGGACATAGGCCGTCTTCACATCGACCTCGCCGCGTGCCTCGACAATATCGAGCCGCAGGATGGGCGGCATGACGACGGGCTTGGTCGCGAGCGCACGGAACGCATCCTCGACGCAAGTGATGGCGTCGGTATCGAGGCGAATGATCTTGCGCAGGTCTTTTTCGGTGAGGATGGTCATGTCGCTCATGTCGCATTCTCCAGTTCGCCGCCATTGATGATATGGCGATGCAAGCGCATGTCGATGTTGCGCCCTGACAGAATAACAGCCGTCGGACCGGAAAGTTTGAACCTGCCCGCGATCAGTGCCGCGATGCCGATCGCGCCGGCGCCTTCCAGCACCTCGCGCTCCTGTTCATAGGCATGGCGGATGCCGGCCGCGATCTCGGCCTCGGTCAAGAGCACGATGTCGTCAAGCAACGCCCGGCACATCGAAAATGTCAGCTTGTTGTCGAGCCCGATGCCGCCGCCGAGCGAATCCGCAAGGCTCGGATATTCCTCGACCTCGACCGGATGACCGGCGGCGATGCTCAGCTTCATCGCGGCACCGCGATCCATGGTCAGGCCGATGATCTTCACATCCGGTTTCAACGCCTTGACCGCTGCCGCGATGCCTGAGGCCAGACCGCCGCCCGAGACCTGTACCAGCACGGTTTCCAGTTCCGGCAGATCCTCGATCAGTTCGAGGCCAATCGTACCCTGCCCTGCGATCACCGCCGCATTGTCGAAAGGCGGCACCATGACCAACCCCTCGTGGGCGACCAGCCGATCGACCTCGACCTGGGCCTCATCCTGCGACTTACCTGATATCCTGACCTCGGCACCGAGCCGCCGCACCTCGTCTACCTTGTTCTGAGGCACCAGGCTCGACATGCAGATCGTGGCCTTCGAGCCCACGGAGCGCGACGCATAGGCAAGCGCGCGACCGTGATTTCCGGTCGAGGCCGCCACCACGCCGTGCTTTCGCTGGTCCGCCGATAGCGTCAGCATGGCGTTGGTGGCGCCGCGAAGCTTGAAGGCACCGGTCCGCTGGTGGCTTTCGAGCTTGAGATGCACGGGCACGCCGCAGAGCGCGGACAGGCTCGACGACTGCGCCATCGGAGTTCTCAGCACATGACCGGAGATCCGCGCCGCTGCTGCGCGGATATCATCGAGGCTGACATGATGTTCGGCAGGCATCGGTCAGGCCCCGGGCAATTGCATGGTCATCAGGCGGCCGAACTCTGGCCGAGAGGCCTGATCGCCACAGAGGCGCAGGCACTGCCAGGCGGTGGCGAGATTGCTCGTGACCACAGGCTTGCCGATCGCCTGTTCGATTTCTGCTGCCACGCCCGCTGCGCGCAAGGCGGTGCAGGAAATGAACAGCGCATCGGATTCCGGATCGAACGCCTCCTTGGCGAAGGCGACGATCTCCGAAGGCGCCACGCGCGCCATCTCGCGGTCGTCGGTCATGTCGAGGCAGGTGAATCGGTCGATGCCGAAACCGAGACCGGAGAAATAATCCGCCATCGGCCGGCTGGTCTCGATCGTATAGGGCGTGAGCACGCTGATATTGCGTGCGCCGAAAGCCTTGAGACCAAGCACAGCGGCGGCGGTCGGAGTCACGACATTCACGCCCGGCTTGGCCTTGCGGATCGCCGATGTCACTTCGTCGTCGCCGATCACCACGGAGGCGGAGGTGCAGGAATACATGATCGCATCGAGCGGTTCGCCGGGCAGGATCAGCCCTGCACCCGTGGTCAGCGACGGCTGCATGGCGCGGAGATTTTCCGGCGTCGTCGGGTTGGCGTAATGGATGCGGCTGACATAAATGCCGATATCCGGGCTCGCAACCATGCGGGCGAAATCCGGCTCGCTTGTGTGGTCGGTGGCGAGGATAACAAGACCGATGCGCTTCTTGAGCGGCCGGTTGTCGAGCTTTGGCGCACGCGAGGCCACGCCGATTTCGATGTCGCGGATCATCAGTTGTACCTCCGGGCAAAACGTTCCTCGAGCCAGCGCAGGAAGACGACCGAGATCAGGCTCATGACGAGGAAGAAGATGCCGACGAGCGTCATCGGCTCGATGTAGCGATAGCTCGAATTGGCGACGCTTTTTGCCTGGTTCATCAGTTCGAGCACGGTGATCGCCGAAAGCAGCGGCGTTTCCTTGAACATGGCGATCAGGTAATTGGCGAGCGCCGGGATCATCGGCGGTATCGCCTGCGGCAGGATCACATGGATCCAGGTCTGGCGCGTCGTGAGGTTGGCCGCCTTCGCCGCCTCCCACTGGCCGCGCGGCACGTTCTCGATGCCGGAGCGATAGACCTCCGCCGCATAGGTGCCGTAATGCAGGCCGAGGCCGATCACACCGGCCACCAGCGCCGGCAGGCGGATGCCGATATCAGGCAGGACGTAGAAAATGAAATAGAGCTGCACCAGGAGCGGCGTGCCGCGAATGAACTCGACGACGAACCCGGTCACTTTCGACACGACCATGACGGGCGAGCGGCGCAGGATGGCGAAGACGAGGCCGATGATCGCCGCGACGATGGCGCCGAGCACGCTGGCGATGATGGTGATCTTCAACCCCTGAAGCAGGGTCGGCATGATTTGCCAGACGAATGCCCAATCCCACTCCATCACTTATGCCCTCACGCCATCGAGATTGCGGGTGACGCGCCGTTCGAGCCGGCGCATCAGGAAGGAGATGATCCAGGACATCGCGAAATAGAGGATCAGAATCGTGCCGAATGGGATCAAGGTACTGCCGGTCTGGGCACGCACGACCTGCGCCTGAAACGTCATGTCGGTCAGCGAGATCAGCGACACCACGGCCGTACCCTTCAGGAGTTCGATCGCATTGTTGCAGAAGGTCGGCAGCATCAGCGGTAGCGCCTGCGGCAGGATAATGTGGCGCATGCGCTGGAAGCGCGAGAGGTTGACTGCGATACAGGCCTCGAACTGTTCACGCGGCACGGATTTGATCGCACCGCGCACCACTTCGGCACCATAGGCGCCGACATTGAGGCCGAGCGCCAGAACGCCCGCCTGCATCGGCGTCAGCGTCACGCCGGCAAAGGGCAGCACGAAATAGACCCAGAAGAGCTGAACGAAGATCGAGGTGCCACGGAAGAATTCGATATAGGTCGTGGCAAGCGCCCGGATGGCGAAGAAGCGGGAGAGCCGGCCGAGCCCGGCGATGAACGCCATGACCAACGCGAGCACTGAACCCATGACGGTCAGCTCAAGCGTCACCAGCGCGCCCTGCAGTATAAGGCCTATATAGCCGGACCAGTCGATCATCGTTCAATGTTCCGTTTGCCTGCCGCAGACAGGCCGTCTCAGATGGAATGCAGCGCCAGCCGCGTTCTCCCACTTCTCCCCTTGGGGAGAAGTGCCGAGCATCGCGAGGCGATGAGGGGTTCTCAGCCGCTTGCTCGACGTTTCGGGGAACCCCTCATCCGGCCCTTCGGGCCACCTTCTCCCCAAGGGGAGAAGGGGGAGCCAGCCGGACGAGGGCATCTCAACCACACTTACTTCGCGGCGCACAGCTTGTCGCGCGAGGTCGACATTGCAGCGGCGGCCGAGAAGCCGTAGGGCTCGATGATCTTGGCGAACTCGCCGGATTCCTTGAGCTTCTTCAGTTCCACATCGAAAGCGTCGCGGAGTGCGACATCGTCTTTGTGGAAGGCTGCGCCATCGCAATAGACCGGTGCACCGACGACAGGTGCTACGACTTCGAGATTGGGGTCATTGGCCTTCTTGACGAGGTCGTTGATGGAAAGCACCGGCAGCGAATAGGCGTCAATGCGGCCATCCTGCAGCATCTTCAGGCCGCTCTGGCCATCCGGAACCACAATCACGCGGTCACGCGGCACACCGGCATCGAGCGCCAGCTTCTCTTCGGTGCCGCCCCCAGGCGCGCCGATCCTGGCATCAGGGTTCTTGGCGATATCCGCGTAGCTCTTGAAGCCCATCGGATTGCCCTTCTTGACCAGCAATGCCTCGGCATCGCAGAGGATCGGTTCGGAATAGGCAACCGCCGCGCAGCGCTCCGGCTTCATGAACAGGCCGGCGGTGATGACATCGTGACGATGGGCCTGAAGGCCGGGGATCATCGCGCCATATTCGGAGATCGAAGCGACGATCTCGTTGATGCCGAGGCGCTTGAACACTTCGCGGGCGACATCCGGGGCGGCGCCCGAGACCTTGCCGTCAGCGGCGACAGCGGTAAACGGCGGCTCATTGGCGATGGCGACGCGGGCAAAGCCCTGGTCCTTGAGTTCCTGAAGCTTGTTCTCGTCGGCCGACACCGGTGCCGCCGCGAGCATCATCACAAGCGTGGATGAGGCTGCCGCGAGCTGTATAATGCTGGATAATTTCATATTCCGTCTCCTCTGAGGATTTAACCTGTTGTTTCTTGGAGCAATGACTGCGCGCGAAAAAAGCGCTCAGACGCGGTGCCCTGCCGCTATGATCTTGCGCAGGAAGGTTTGCGTTCGTTCCTGTTTGGGATTTCTGAAAATCTCGTCCGGCTTGCCTTCCTCGACGATCTTGCCGCGATCGAAGAACAGGATCCGGTCGGCGAAATCGTGGGCGAAGCCCATTTCATGGGTAACGAGAAGCATGGTCATGTCGGTTTCGGCGGCCAGCTTCTTCATGACATTGAGCACTTCCTCGACCAGCTCAGGGTCGAGCGCCGAGGTCACCTCGTCGAACAGCATGATACGCGGGGAAAGCGCCAGGGCGCGGGCAATCGCCGCCCGCTGCTTCTGGCCGCCGGAGAGTTGCGCCGGCACGTGCTTGGCCTTGTCGGCCATGCCAACCATGTCGAGCAATTCCATCGCCCGCTTTTCAGCCGCGGGCCGCGCAACGCCCTTGGTCAAGATCGGCGCGAGCGTGACGTTGTCGAGCACGGTCTTGTGCGGAAAGAGATTGAAGTGCTGGAAGACCATGCCGATCTTCGACCGCATCTTCTGCAGGTGCCGCTCATCGGCCGGCACAAGCTGGCCGCCCTTCGGCATGTGGTAGAGCTGTTCTCCCTCGACTTCGATATGGCCGCCGGAAATGCTCTCCAGCGTCATGAGGATGCGCAGGATCGTGGTCTTGCCCGAGCCGGACGGACCGATCAGCGCGAGCTTCTCGCCGGGCATCACGTCAATCGACAGGCCGTCGAGCACGGTCAAGGGACCGTAGCGTTTGACGATATTGTCGATGCGGATGATGGGCTCTGGCATTCATGTCTCTCCCTGTTGAGACAAGCGATGCCTTAACGATTATCCTGATCCGAAATCATGTCAATTAACAAAATAATATCATGACAATTTTTCTGAAACTGCGCAAAATGAGGACATATCGCCTCAAATAGCGAGCAGCAGGGCTTCAGGGTCGGCAACGCTCAACGAAGCTACAATCCCCAATCCGGTCTTCAGTTCCACCTCGGTCGTCGAGCCGAGCGAGATGCGCACGGCGGGATGCCAGGTCTCGCCACTGGTGCGGAAGGAACTGCCCGGCGCGATCGCCACGCCCCGGAGCCGCGCCTGGGACACGAAGCCTTCTTCGGTATGCGCGCCGGTCAGCGGCAGCCAGACATGCAGGCTCTGGGGATGATCGCGGTAATCGAGCCCGGCGAGAGTCTCTGCAGCAATGGCATGCCGGACCGCGAGCGCCCGACGTTGCCAACCCACCAGTTCCATCGCCGTGCCGTCGATCACCCATTTGGTGGCGATCTCGGCGATCGATGGCGTCGCCATCCAGTTAGAAACCAGATGCCGGTTGGCGACAGCGGCGACATAGCGATCGGGTGCCGCGAGATAACCGATGCGCAGGCCGGGCACCGTGATCTTGGTGAAGCTGGTGATGTAGAGCGTCCGCTCCGGCGCGATTGCGGCCATGGGCGGCGGCCGATTTTCGACCAACGGGCCGAGGATGTCGTTTTCGATGATCGCAAGATCGTGCCGGCGGGCGACTTCGGCCAACGCCTCGCGGCGCTCCGCGCCCATCATCACCGCCATCGGATTGATCACGGTCGGCTGCAGGAAGACAGCGCGGACATTGCCTTTCCGGCAGGCTGCCTCCAGTGCGTCGGGCAGCATACCCTGTTCATCGATCGAGACGCCTTCGAGATGGAGCCCGAGATAAGTTGAGAGCGGCACCAGTGTGTGATGGCTGATCGCCTCGACCACCACCGTGGAGCCCGGCGGAGCAACGCTCATCAGTGCCGTGGTCATGCCCGAAGTCGCGCCGTTGGTGACGCTGACATTGAGCGGGGACACGTCGAGGCCGCAGCGCGCGAGCCATTCGACGGCCGCAACGCGGTGCCGGGGGAAGACGACATTGGGGCGGAAAGACAGCGCCGAACTCGCCGGCAGGTTCTCAGCCAGCCAGCCGAAGGCCTCCCGCATCTTTTCGAGATGATACTGATCGCAGGCCGGTTTCAGGATCGAGAGATCGATGAGTTCGCCAAGCCGTTCCGGCAGATAGGGCGGCTCGGGCTCCTTGCGCAATGTCTGGACGAAGGTGCCGCGGCCGATCTCGCCCGATATCAGCCCGCGGCGGATCAGGTCGTCATAAGCGCGGCTGACCGTCTGAACGGAGAGTTGCAGGCTATCGGCCATCGTCCGGTGCGGCGGAAGGCGCGTTCCGCTCGGAAGCGCGCCGTCCTGGATGGCGCGCGCGATCTGCTCGGCGAGCGAGAGATAGGCCGGGCGGCGAAGGAGGGTCGGATCGGGCTGCCAATTTGTCATGATTATACAGCTATCAAAACCAGTACAATTGACAACCGAAATTTACTCCACCAATGTCCCATTTCACAATTTGTCATGAATCCATGCGAGACTGCCCATGAAACTCGATGCCATCGACCTGCGTATCCTGGATGCCATCCAGCGCGATGGCCGCATCACCAAGCTCGCGCTCGCGGAGAAGGCCGGACTATCGCCGACACCCTGCTGGATGCGGCTGCAGAAGCTTGAAAAGGCCGGCATTGTCAGTGGCTATCATGCACATCTCAACCTCCGGAAAGTCGCGCCGGTCGCCACCGTATTGATGGAGGTGACGCTGGCCAACCACCGCCAGGCGGATTTCGACCGCTTCGAGCGCGCGATCGCGGCTATTCCCGAAATCGTCGCCTGCTGGTCGGTCGGCGGCGGGGTGGACTATGTGCTGAAGATCATGGCGGCGGATATCGACGCCTATCAGCGGCTGGTCGATGGGCTGCTGGATCGCGAGATCGGCATCGAGCGCTACTTCACCTACATCGTCACCAAGACGATCAAGGAGGAAACCGCCCAGCCGCTATCCGAACTTCTGCCCGGCCAGGAGTGAGCGGAGATTCTCTCTCCGCTCGTGTCGCGAAATAGAGAGACTCTCTACCAGCGCGGCGCAGAACAGTCACATTCTCCGAAGCGCGCCGCTAGACTCCGCTCCAACAGACGAGAAGGAGACCGGAGTTGACAGCCATTTTCGCGCGCGCCGATTTTCATGATGCTCTGGCGAGCCTCAAGGACCGTCACTTGCTGCGCAACCTGGCCTATGCCGATGGTCGCTGGGTCGCGGGCAATAACGGCAAGAGCTTCGAGGTTACCGATCCCGCCACTGGCAGGTCGCTGGCCTGGGTCGCGGCTGTCGATGCCGGTCAGGTGACCACGGCGATCGACGCCGCGAGCCGCGCCTTTCCGAAATGGCAGGGCCTGCTGCCGCAGGAGCGGGCGAAAATCCTTCGCAAATGGTACGACCTGATGCTCGAACATCGCGAGGATCTGGCACTGATCATGACGCTCGAGCAGGGCAAGCGTCTCGATGAATCGCGCGGCGAGATCGATTACGCTGCGTCCTTCGTCGAATGGTATGCGGAGGAAGGTAAACGGCTGAATGCCGAGAGCGTCACCAGCCACCTGCCCGGCGCCGAAATGATGGTGCGCCGGCAGGCGATCGGTGTCGCCGGGCTCGTCACACCGTGGAATTTTCCCTCCGCGATGCTGACCCGCAAGGCGGCGGCGGCACTGGCCGCCGGCTGCACCGTTGTCGCGCATCCCTCATCCGAGACGCCGCTTTCGGCGCTGGCGCTGGCTGAACTGGCAGAGCGGGCGGGCATGCCGGCCGGCGTGTTCAATGTGCTGACGGGCGATGCCGCAACCATCGTCGGCCAGATGTGCCGCGACAGCCGCGTCCGGGCGATGAGCTTCACCGGCTCGACCCAGATCGGCAAGCTGATCGCCGAACAGAGTGCAGCGACGATGAAGCGGCTGGTGATGGAACTCGGCGGCCATGCCCCACTGATCATATTCGATGATGCCGATGTGGATCGCGCGGTGCAGATCACGATCGATGCGAAGTTCGCGACATCGGGCCAGGATTGCCTTGCCGCCAACCGGATCTATGTCCAGCGCGGCATCATCGAGGCATACACCGCGCGGCTGGCCAAGCGCGTCGCTGCGTTGAAGATAGGTCCCGGCCTTGAACCCGGCATCGAGATCGGCCCGCTGATGCATGAGCGCGGCGTGGTCAAGGTCGAGGAGCAGGTTGCCGACGCCGTCGCCCATGGCGCAAGGTTGGTGACTGGCGGCAAACGACACGCCGCCGGGCCGCTCTTCTACCAGCCGACATTGCTGACCGATGTGTCGGACAATGCCTTGATCATGCGTGAAGAAACCTTCGGGCCGGTCGCCGCGATCACCACCTTCGACAGCGAGGACGAGGTCATCGCCCGCGCCAACGACACCGAATATGGCCTCGTCGCCTATGTCGTGACCGAGAATGGTGCCCGACAGATGCGCCTCGGCCGGGCGCTCGACTATGGTATGGTCGCCATCAACCGGGTGAAGATCACCGGCGGGCCGATCCCCTTCGGCGGCTGGAAGCAATCCGGCCTCGGTCGCGAAGGCTCGCGCCACGGCATGGAGGCCTTCACCGAACTCAAATATATCTGCATCGACACTGCCGCCTGAACATCAGACGCCACTGAAAAGGAATTTTCCCATGCTCGACCGCAACAACGAACTCAACGCCTGGGATCGGGACCACTTCTTCCATCCCTCGACCCATATGGGCATGCATGCGCGCGGGGAGACCCCGACCCGCGTGATGGCGGGCGGCGAAGGCGTCTACATTACCGACGTCGATGGTAGGAAGAGCCTCGACGCCTTTGCCGGCCTCTATTGCGTCAATGTTGGCTACGGTCGGCAGAAGATCGCCGATGCGATCGCCGAACAGGCAAAAGACCTCGCCTACTACCACGCCTATGTCGGGCATGGGACGGAGGTGTCGATCACGCTCTCCAAGATGATCATCGACCGGGCGCCGCAGGGCATGAGCCGCGTCTATTTCGGCCTGTCGGGATCCGACGCGAACGAGACCAACATCAAGCTGATCTGGTACTACAACAACGTCCTCGGCCGGCCGGAGAAGAAGAAGATCATCTCGCGCTGGCGCGGCTATCACGGCTCGGGCGTGATGACCGGTTCGCTGACCGGCCTGCACCTGTTCCACAATGCCTTCGACCTGCCGCGCGCGCCGATCCTGCACACAGAAGCGCCCTATTACTTCCGTCGGCCGGATCTCTCGATGAGCGAGGAGCAGTTCGCGGATTATTGCGCCCAGAAGCTCGAAGAAATGATCCTCGAAGAGGGTCCGGATACGATCGCGGCCTTCATCGGCGAGCCGATCCTCGGCACCGGCGGCATCGTGCCGCCGCCGAAGACCTATTGGCAGAAGATCGGCGCGGTGCTGGAAAAGTATGACATCCTGCTTGTGGCCGACGAAGTTGTAACCGGCTTCGGCCGCCTCGGCACGATGTTCGGGTCCGATCACTACGGCATGAAGCCCGATCTGATCACCATCGCCAAGGGCCTCACCTCGGCCTATGCGCCGCTCTCCGGCACGATCGTATCCGACAAGATGTGGCAGGTGCTGGTGCAGGGTTCCGACGAACTCGGCGCTATCGGCCATGGCTGGACCTATTCCTCGCATCCGATCTGCGCTGCCGCGGGCGTCGCCAATCTCGAACTGATCGACGAATTGGGCCTGGTGGAAAATGCCGGATCGACCGGCGCCTATTTCCGCCAGCAATTGACCGAAGCGCTTGGTGGCCACAGCCACGTCGGCGAAGTGCGCGGCGATGGCCTGATGGCGGCCGTCGAATTCGTCGAGGACAAGACCGATCGCAAGTTCTTCGATGCCTCGAGGAAGATCGGCCCGCAAGTGTCGGCAGCGCTGCTGGAACGCGGCGTGATCGGCCGCGCGATGCCGCAGGGTGACATCCTGGGCTTCGCGCCGCCGCTCTGCCTGACCGGCGACGAGGCCGACATCGTGGTCAAAGCCGCGACCGAGGCGGTCGAAAGCGTACTTGGTTCTCGCTGAGGTGTGTCGATGCATTCTGTTCCGAAGACTATGGCCGCCGTGCAACTCGTTGGCCACGGCGGGCTCGACAAGCTGGTCTACAACCGCGCGGCGCCCGTGCCCCAACCGGCCGCCGGCGAGGTTCTGATCAAGGTCACCGCCTGCGGCATGAACAACACGGATGTCTGGGTGCGCCAGGGCGCCTATGGCACGGAGGATGATCCCGCCGCCGTCTCGACGTGGCGGCGGCAGGGTAACACGCTGAGCTTCCCACGCATCCAGGGCACCGATACGGTCGGCCACGTGGTAGCCGTGGGCGAAGGCGTGGAGGAGAATCGCATCGGCGAGCGCGTGATGGTGGATTTTTCGATCTACAATCGCGACGACGATAGCCTTGCCGACATCGATTACATGGGCCATGGCCGCGACGGCGGCTATGCCGAATACATGGCGCTACCGGCCGAGAACGCCCATGTCGTGAATACCGATCTCAGCGACATTGAACTCGCCACCTTCTGCTGCGCATACCTGACCGGAGAGCGAATGATCGAACGCGCGCGGCTGGCGGCGGGTGAGCGTGTGCTGGTCACCGGAGCATCCGGCGGCGTGGGCTCGGCGATCATCCAGCTTGCCCGCGCACGCGGCGCCATTCCCTTTGCCATCGCAGGCAAAGGGAAGGAGCAGGCGGTTCTGGACATCGGCGCCGAAGCTGTGGTCATACGCGGCGAAGGCGATCTGGTCGAAGAGGTTCGACGGGCGACCGGTGGCGCCGAGATCGATGTCGTGGCCGACCTGGTCGCGGGACCGATGTTCAACGATCTCCTGAAGATCCTGCGGCCCGAGGGACGCTACACGACGGCCGGCGCGATCGGCGGGCCTGTCGTGCAGCTCGATCTTCGCACCATGTATCTCAAGCAGTTGGAACTTCACGGTTCCAGCCAGGGGACGCGCGGCGACTTCCGCCGGCTGGTGCGCTATATCGAGGAGAAGAAGATCCGGCCGCTCGTCGGCGGAGTGTATCCGCTATCGGATTTTCATCGCGCCCAGAAGGATTTCATGGCCAAGAATTTCATCGGCAAGCTGGTGGTCGTGCCGGATTGAGCGGAATCAGGCGCCGAGCCTGCATCAGGGCCAGTGCCGGTTCGCGCCGGCTCCAGCGACCGTGTCGCCCTGATAGCGATTGAGCCCGATATCCTGAAGCGAAGCACGACGGTGGATTTCCGCCATGACGGGTTCGAATACGGCATTGCGCTTTTCGAGTTCGGCGTGCTCAGCGAGATGGGCCGGCACCAGTTCACGGATCTCGGCAAAGATCGCCGCCTCGTCGACGGTCGTCAGCCGGCCGTCTTTCATCACGATGCGGCCGTCGACCATGACCAGTTCGATCGACGAGCCGTTCTCCGAAAAGACCAGGTGTTTGTCGATGTCGTTGCACGGCATGAAACTGTAGCTGTCGAGATCGAGGATCAGGAGATCGGCTGATTTGCCCACCTCCAGCGAGCCGGCCACGTTTTCCAGCATCGCCGTGCGCGCGCCGCCGATCGTCGCCATCCGCAGAATCTCGTCGGCGCGCACCCATTGGCCGTAGTCGGGGCCGGAGACGCTGTGGATCAAGCCGGCCACCCGCATGACGTCGAAAATGCGTGACGTGTCGTTGGAGCAGACGCCATCGGTGCCGAGCCCGATCGTCACGCCGGCATCGAGCAGCCGGCGGATCGGGGCAATGCCGGCGCCGAGCTTCTGGTTGGAGACCGCATTGTGCGCGATCGAGACACCCGCCTCGCCCATCTTCGCCATGTCGTCGTCGCTGACCCAGACGGAATGGGCGATCGTGGCGTTGCGGCTGAGGACGCCGATCTCGTGCATATAGGCGATCAGGCTCTTGCCGTAGAGTTCATGGCCGGTGACGGCTTGCAGCTTGGTTTCCAGCACATGGGTGTGGAACGGCACCTGCCGGTCTCGCGCGAGATCGTGGCAGGCGAGCAGCAGTTCGCGCGTGCAGCGCTGCGGTGCCGAGGGTGCGATCATGAAATTGAGCCGCCCGGCCCGGCCGTGCAGTGAATCGAAGACCGATTTGCAATAGTCGATATAGGCGCCTGCCGTTATCGGCGGGCCGAAATCGAGCTTGTCCTGAAGCTCCTTGGGCATCACCTCGCGGGCATAGGGCAGCGCATCGAGCGTGTGGATGTTCATCACGGCGCTCGATATGTTGGCGCGAATGCCGGCATCCTCATAGGCCTGGAAGACCAGCCCGAGCCGGTCGAGGTCATGCGCCGGCGGGTCGAAGAAATCGTCGCAGAATGTGGTGACGCCGTTGCGCAGCGATTCCATCGCCAGCAGCAGGCTGCGGAGATAGAGCAGCCGCTTGTCGATCGCCCCGTTCATCAGCAGCGGATAGGCATAGAGCAGCCAGATCTCGAGCGGCATGCCCTGGTAGCGGCCGCGAAAGAAGGTCTCGCTCGAATGCGTGTGAGAATTGACGAGCCCCGGCATGACCAGCTTGCCGCGCGCATCGATGATCTCCGCGCCAGGATCGGCGGACAGGCCGGTGCCGATGGCCTTGATTGTCCGCCCGTCGATGAGGATGTCGCCCTGAAACGTCGTGGTGCCGTGCTCCGCGTCCATCGCCAGGATCGTGGCGCCCGTGATCAGTATCTGGCTCATGGCAATGCCCTCAGGGAATTCGTCAGCAGGTCGTAATAGGCGACCGGGTCGCCATCCCTGACATAGAAGACGTTGCGCGGCCGGTCGGTGATCTGCCACCAGTCAGCCACGGTCATGCCCGATGTCAGCGTGCCGTTGAGTTCGATCGAGACGTTGATCTGCCGGCCCGAGAAGATTTCGGGCGCCAGCATGAAAGCGGGCACGCAGGGTCCATGCAGCGGCGCGCCGTCCCAGCCATATTTCTTGAGGTCGAAGGCTTCGGAGAATTCCAGCATCTCCGCCGTGGCGATACCGCAGCGATTTCCGAGTGCCCGCATCGCCTGAAGCCGTTCCGGCGTCGAGCGCATCTGGTGGGTGACATCGAGCGGCAGCAGCGTCGTCCTGATGCCGGCTTTGAGCACGATGTCGGCGGCTTCCGGATCAACATAGCAATTGAACTCAGCTGATGGCGTGATGTTGCCGACCTCGAAATAGGCGCCCAGCATGGCGACGATCTCGACGATCTTGGCCGCAATGTCGGGCGCCTTGCGCAGCGCGACGGCGAGATTGGTGAGTGGCGACAGCGCGCAGATCGTGATCTCGCCGGGGTGGGCTCGGATCGTGTCGATGATGAAATCCACGCCGTGCTTGTCCTGCGCCCTAATCTTCGGCGCCGGTAGATCGGGACCGTCGAGGCCGGTCGGGCCGTGCACATGCTCGGCCATGACGAGCGGCCGGATAATCGGCTGCGGGCATCCGGCGAAGACGGGGATATCCGGCCGGCCGGCGAGCTCCATCAGTTTCAGGCAGTTGATGATCGTATGGTCGAGATTGATGTTGCCCGCCGTGGCGACAAGTCCGAGCACATCGAAGGCCTGGCGCTGGCCCAGGATCATCAGGATTGCCGCGGCCTGGTCCTGGCCGGGATCGGTCAGTATGATCAGCTTGCGCGTCATGCGGCCGCCTCGGTGAGTTTGCCCGGTGCGCCGCCTTCGAGCCAGGCATAGAGTTCCCAGGTCTCGCCATCCGGGCCGTGGAAATAGATGCAGCGGGCATTCCAGGGATAATTGTCCGGCGGACGGACGAATGCGACGCCATCGCCCGAGAGTTCTTCATAGACGGCATCCAGCGTGGCGGGACTGTCGATCAGAATCGCGATCAGAACCGCCGAGGCTGAGCCCGGCGTCACCCGAACGTCTGCATGCCTCGCGATATGGTCGCGCTCCCAGAGCGCCAGCGTGATGCCGGCGCCGGTGAAATCGGCGAAGCCGGGCGCGCGATGCTTGAGCACGAAGCCGAGTTTCTCGGTATAGAACCGGATCGACGCCTCGATATCGGTCACCAGGATGCAGACGTCGCGGATCGGGTGTTTCTGGGCAAATTTCATGGGTCTATCCGTCATTGATCGCGCAGTTCGGCAAAGCCCGCCGCAGCCTTTGCGCCACCGCGCAGCTTGCCGCTCAGCCAGACGCCGAAGATCGTCGCGAGGTAGGGAAGAGATTGCAGGAGATCGTGGGGCACCTTGCCACCGAAAGTGAGCTGGGCGCGGATACCGAGCGCCCCGACTACGGCGAAGAAAAGTGCGGCGAGCGTTGCGCCGACTGGATGGGCCGCCCCGAAGATCACGGCGGCGAAGGCCATGAAGCCACGGCCGGAGGTCATCCCCTGGGCGAAGAATTGCAGGCTGCCGCCGGCGAGTTCGGCTCCGCCGATGGCGCAGAGCACGCCGCCGAGCGCGAGTGCCACCAGCCGCATGCGCGACGGATTGGCGCCGATGCTGCGGGCCGCGAAGGGATGTTCGCCGCAGGCAGCTAACTGGAGCCCGAACCGGGTGCGACGCAGCAGCACCCACATGCCGAACACGACGAAGGGCATCAGCAGCACGAAGATCGAGAGCACGCCATAGGCGCCGAACATCGGCCCCAGCTTCGGCACGCCGAAGGGCGCATTGACCGAGGCCTGGCTGCCATAGATCGACTGGACGGCGAGCGCCGTGCCGCCGATGCCGAGCCCGGTCAATCCCAATCCGGCAATGATCGGATTGGCCTTGAGCTTCTCGATCACGAACCAGAGCAGCACCGAGGCGAGCACGCAGAACAATATCGCGATCAGGATGGCGACGGCGAAGGAGCCCGTGAGCATGATGCCGAGGATCGTCGCGCAGGCGCCGATGATCATGATCCCCTCGAGGCCGAGATTCCATACGCCTGCCCGCTGCGCGATCACGCCCGCAAGCGTGACATAGATGAGCGGCGTGCCGGAGCGCAGGATGGCGATGATGATATCGTTCATGGCGAACGCCCTCCGATGCGCAACATTCGATCGACGAATTTCGAGCGCGCGGTGATGAAGAGCGCGATCGCGGCGTTGATGATGTCGATCGCCGCCGATGGCAAGCCGGCCATGATCGGCAGGTAGAGGGCGGCCGACGCGAGACCGCCGAAGAAGATCGCCACGACAGCCGTGCCGACCACCGAGAGATTGGCGACAAGCGCGATCAGGATCGCAGTGAAGCCATGCGTGGGCAGAAAGCCGCTGGCGATGCGGCCATTGGGACCCATCAGTTCGATCGTCCCCGCGAGCCCGGCGAGCGCGCCCGAGATAATGAAGCTCGAGAGCCCGAGCTGCCAGAGCTTGGCGCCCTGCCATTGCACCATGGTGCCGTTGCGGCCGGCGAGGCTCGCCAGCACGCCGAAGGCGGTGCGGTTGACCAGCAGCCACATGACGACGCCGACGACGACGGCGATGCCGATGATCGCCGGCGACAGGCCGAGCGAATTCGAGATGCGGTAGGCGGCATCAAGCGGCCGGCTTGACGCCTGCTGCCCGGAGCCCGAGGGATCCTTGAGCGGGCCGGAAGTGACATAGATCAGCAGCAGCGAGGCGAGGAAATTGCCCATCAGCGTGGTGATGACCTCATCGGTGCCGGAGCGCAGCTTGAGCAGGCCGGGCCACAGCGCCCAGAGCGCGCCGCCGGTCATCCCTGCGATGAAGCAGGCCGGGATGACGATGGCGGCAGGCGCACCCTTCAGCCATTCCGCGGCGAAGGCGGCGAAGATCGCCCCGACATAGAACTGGCCCTGGGCGCCGATATTGAAGAAGCCGGCGCGGAAGGAAATGCCGACGCCGACGGCGGTAATGAAAAGCGGCAGCGCCCAGCGCAGGCTCTGCGACCAAGCACCCGGCCGCAGGAAGGCGCCGTCGGCGACCGAGGTCAGCATCAGGTAGGAATCATAACCCGCGATCTGGAACACCACGGCGCAAAGGGCGAGTGCCAGCGCCACGAATACCAGGCTTCGGACGATGGAAAGCAGCCGCGCGGTCATTGGCGGACCCCCGTCATGGCGGCGCCGACCGACTGGATGTCATAGGGTGCGGCGAATTCTCCGGCGATCCGGCCGGACAGCATGACGACGACCCGATCGCTGATATCGAAGAGCTCATCGAGATCGGAGGATATGAGCAGGATCGCGCAGCCGCGATCACGGGCGGCGCGCAAGGATTGCCAGACGAAGGCGGTGGCGCCGATATCGAGGCCGCGTGTCGGCTGTGCGGCAATGATGACCTTCGCCTCGGGATCGACTTCGCGGGCGAGGATGACCTTCTGCGCGTTGCCGCCGGAGAGCGAGCCGGCTTTCTGGTCGGCGGAATGGTAATGCACGCTCCAGGATTTGAGCGCGCCATCGCAGAGTGCGCGGATGGCGCCGGGCCGGATGAGTTTCAGGAGCGGCCCCTGGAGAAGCGTGCGGGCGCTCCAGTTTTCCCAGAGCGAGCTTGTCAGGCTCAGGCCCTCGGTGTTGCGCTCGAAGGGGATGATCCTCAGGCCGAGGCCTCTGCGGGCCGATAGCGATGCGCCGCCGACATCCTGTCCTGCCAGGCTGATGCGGCCGGCACCAAGATCGGCGAGACTGGCAATGGCACGGACAAGCGTCTTCTGGCCGTTGCCTTCGACGCCGGCTATGCCGAGAATTTCACCAGGCCGGATGACGAGGTCGATATCGTCAAGCGCGGCACCTTCGCTGTCGGGCCGCGTCGATATGCCGGAGAGTTCGAGGACGGGTTTGCCTTTTGGTGCAGCGGCGTCATGGCCGAGCGCGCCCGCATCGGCTCGCGCACCGACAAGTGCGAGTCTATCATCGGCATCGAGGTTCCTTGCCGCCTCGCCGACGATCAGCGCCGCGAGGCGTTCTGCGTCGATGGCGGCGCAGGCGAGCGGACCGTCGATGAGTTTACCACCACGGAGCACGGTGACCGTGTCGGCGATGGCCAGCACTTCGCGGATCTTGTGGAGAATGAGGATGACCGTGACGCCGCGCTCCTTGAGCTTGCGGACACGGGCGAACAGCATCTCGATGCCGGCGGGTGACAGCACCGCCGTCGGCTCATCGAGGATCAGGACTTTCGCGTCGGTCACCAGCGCTCGGGCGATCTCGATGCCCTGCTGGGTTTCGACGGGCAGGTCGCGGATGCGGCGCGTCAGGTCGACCTGGACGTCGAGGCTCTTCAAATGCGGTGCCCAGCGCCTGAGCAGCGACCGCCGGGAATAGAGCGCGCCGGGGCCATCCGAACCGAATTCCATCGCCTCCGCGACAGTGAAGGATGGCGGCAGTGCGAAACTCTGGTGGACAAGCTCGACGCCCGCCGCACGGCTGTCGTTGACATGGCCCGTACGGATCTCGCGGCCGTTGATATCGACCGCGCCTTGCGCTGGCCGCACGAGGCCGGAAGCGACCCGGGCGAACGTGGTCTTGCCGGCGCCGTTCTGGCCTACCACGGCGTGGATCAGCCCCGGCGCGAAGGACACGGAGACGCCGGACAGCGCCACGACGCTGCCATAGGTCACCGTCACGTCGCGGCACGTCAAGGCGGATGGGCTGGTTTCCGGCATGAGTCAGGAACCCCGTAAACGACAGAAATGGAGCGGTTCGCGGCCGCAGACAGGGCTAATGCCACGCCCGCGAACCTGCCCGTGATCCCCTCCCTGAACAGAAGGAGGGGAACGGTTCGAATTACAGCGCGGTATTGAAGGGAACCTTGATCGAACCGTCAAGGATACCCTTCTTCGCCGTTTCGATCTCGGCCCACACGTCCTTGGTCTTGCCGGTCAGGTCGGCGGGACCCTGTTCGGCGAAGACGGGCGACGCCACGAAATCGATGACGCCGGTACCAAGGCCGGTCGGCTCATGCGTGCCGCCCTTCCACTCGGAACCGAGCGCCTTGGAGACTTCGTTGTAGAGCGACTGGCCAAAATCGAGCGCCACCAGCGCGATGACGGATTTCGGGCCGAGGGCATATTGCGCCGGCGAAATGCCGCTCACCATGCGGCCTTCCTTCTCGTTGGCAGCCGCGATGATACCGCCATCGGTCGCTGCGGAGTCGGTCTGGATGTAGTCGATGCCATCGTTATACATCTGGGTGGCGATTTCCTGGCCCTTGGCCGGGTCCTGGAAAGAGCCTGCGAAGGCGGCCGTCACCGTGGCGTTCGGGTTGACCGAAAGCGCGCCGGCCTTCAGTGCGTTGAAGTCGGCATTCAGCGGCGGGATGGAAATGCCGCCGATATAGCCGATCTTGCCCGATTTCGAGACCTTGGCCGCGAACATGCCCGAGAGGTAGCAGCCGAGATAATAGTCATAAGAAACCGTCACGACATTCGGGATGGCCGGCTCGAAGGGGTCTCCGAAGAGCTGGATCCACTTGGTGTCGGGATAGGAGGATGCGAGCGCCTTGAACGGCTCGGCGACCTCGTTAAAGGTCGAGACGATGATCGACGCACCGGCATCGCCGAGCGTGCGGAACACGGTCTCGTAAGTCGCCGGATCCTGCGCATAGACGGCGCGGTATTCGAAGCCCTTTTCCTCCGAAAGCTGTTTGAGCTTGGCGATCATGGAATCGACCGGGCCGTTGTCACCGGCGGCCTGGGTGTGGACGAGCGCCACGAGCCCTCCTGCTGCGCGCGCAAGGGCAGGCAACAGGCTGGCGGTGAGGCCTAGCGCTGCTGCGCCCGCGCTGATCTGCAGGAAGTCGCGGCGCTTGAATGATGCTGTCTTGTCTTGTGTCATTGTCTGTTCCCTTTTTCTTTGGTTTTGGTTTTATGCCTGGTTGGCAGCCTTCCCAGGCTGCCGCATGCGTAGTTTCCTAGATTCCGCAGGCCTTCTTCAGACGCCGGGCGAGCACGGCGACGGATTCATGATCATCACATCCTGTTTCTCGATGGCGTTGAGCGCCCAGACCTCGGAGATGAACTTCTTCCAGTCCGGATCGGCATACATGGCAGCCCGCCGCTGCTCGCGATCGGCCAGGCTGTCATAGGCCCACATCAGCACGGTGGTGTGCAGGTGGCCGAGCTCGGAGACATAGAGCCCGACGAACCGGTTGAGGTGCTTCTTCTGCACCGGCAGGCCCTCGGCCTCGTATTTCCGCATCCAGAGGTCCACCGTGCCGGGCTTGAACGTGTAGGTCCTGTGTTCGAGTATCATCGGCGTTTCCTCAGGAATTCAGGATGAAATCGGCGCATTTCTCGCCGATCATGATGGAGGGGGCATTGGTATTGCCGCTGGAGATGATCGGCATGATCGAGGCATCGGCGACGCGCAGTCCCTCGATGCCGTGCACCTTCAGGCGCGCATCGACCACGGCCTGCGGATCGTTGCCCATCTTGCAGGTGCCGACGGGGTGGAAGGTCGTCATCGCGGTGGCGCGCAACCACGTCGTCAGGTCATCGTCATTGAGCATATCAGGTCCCGGCGCCAGTTCCTTGCCACGGTATTTGTCGAACGCCTTCTGGCCGATGATCTCGCGGGTCAAGTGGATGCCCGAGATCATCGTCCTGATATCGAAATCCGTCTTGAGGTAGTTGGCCTGGATCTTCGGCGCGGCAGCAGGATCGGCGGATCGGAGCGTGATTTCGCCACGGCTCTCGGGATTGACCGGCCCGACGCGCAGCGTGAAGCCGTGATTGGCCTCGACCGTGCTCTTCCTGAACGGATTGGGAAAATGCAGGTTGGCGGTCTTCTCGAGCGCCGGCATGAAATGGAGCTGGATATCGGGTGCCACCAACTCATCGTTCGAACGGATGAAGGCGCCGGCTTCATAGGGAAATGTCGTGGTAATACCCTTGCCGAACAGTAGGCCCTGCGCCATGGAGACTGTCAGCTTGTCGGCGCGGAGATCGGAGTAAAGCGTGATCGGCTCGCGGCATTCCCATGACATGACGCAATCGACGTGGTCCTGCAGGTTCTTGCCGACGCCCGGCAGTTCGTGGATCGGCTCGACCCCGGCGGAAGCGATCTCGGCGCCGGGGCCGATGCCGGAGAGCAGCAGCGCCTTCGGCGAATTCACGGTGCCGGCGGAGAGGACGATGTCGCGATCGGCATAGGCCTTCTCGACCGTGTTTTCCCTGACATATTCGATGCCGACCGCCCGGCCGCCTTCGATGATGATGCGGCTGGTCTCGGCGCCGGTCAGCACGGTGAGGTTGGGGCGATCGATCACCGGCCTGAGGAAAGCAAACGACGTCGACCAGCGCTTGCCGTTCTTGATGGTGAAATCGAAACGGCCAAAGCCTTCCTGATCGGCGCCGTTGAAATCGTCGTTCAGGGGGTAGCCGGCTTCCGCACCTGCCTGGGCAAAGACATCCATCAGCGGGTTCCAACCCCGCGCCCGGCAGACCGTCAGCTCGCCTTCACTATTGTGAAAGGCGCTGTTGCGTTCGATATGGCCCTCGGAGCGGCGAAAGGCCGGCAGTACCTCGTCATAAGACCAGCCCGGCAGGCCGAGCTGCGCCCAGCGATCGTAGTCATGGCGGTTGCCGCGTACATAGATCATGCCGTTGATCGTCGACGTTCCGCCCAGCACCTTGCCGCGTGGCCAATAGAGTTTGCGGCCGTTGAGATAGGGCTCCGGCTCGGTATGATAATGCCAGTTGTAGAGACCGGAATGGAAAAGCTTCCCCATCAGCATCGGCAGCCGGAAGAGCGGATTGCGGTCGCGCCCGCCGGCTTCCAGCAGCAGCACCTTGTGCGACGGATCAGCCGACAGGCGGTTGGCGAGCACGCAGCCCGCCGAGCCAGCGCCGATGATGATGAAATCGTAGCTTCTGCGCGCCATGGTCACCATCCGATCGGCGCGGCGCCCATGGCCGCGAGATGGGTATTGCAGAGCACGAACGGGTTGGGCATGGCGAGCACGGCATCGGCGCGCGCGGGATGATCGCGGAGTATGCAGGTTGTCTGGTCCGCCTGCCCTTCCCTAATGCCTGCAGCTTTGATGACTTCCGCAGCCGCATCGCCGAAGCCGAGGATCACCAGCGGTTTGTCACGCGCAACAAGCGCCTCGATCGTTGCAATCATCAGCGGCCGCCAGAGCGGCAGATGCCCCAGCGACTGGTGCGGATCGATCGACACCTGGAAGCGGGTCAATGTCAAAGACGCGTTGAGAAGTAGAACCCCTTGCCCTACCCAGCGGTCGGCAATCGCGGAGGGAGACTCAAAGGCTGTATCCGGTGCGGTGATTATGTCGCGCACGTCAGGCCAGCGGTCGAAGCTCTCGGCATAACCGGGCTGCCCGGTCCGCGCGGCGAGGATGAGCTGCATATAGGCGCGGATGCTTTTCGAGAACATCTTGTCGAGTTCGCGCCAGTCGGCGACATTGCCGGCCTCGAAGGCGCGGCCAGTGGCAAAGCCCGGCTCGGGATACGGATCCTGCCCGAGGATCACGCAGCGCACTTGATCCGGCTCGATACCGTCGAACGCCCGCAGCATATGCGCGCCCGGCGGCTGGCCCGGAAAATGCCGGCCCTTCCGAACCGGGAAGATCGGCTCCCAGATTTCCATGTCCAGCGCCGGCTCCATCGCGTCGAAACCGAGTTCGACATGCCCGAGACAATCGCGCCACGCCTGGGGAAGGTCGGCTTGCCAGCCTTCCAGTACAGCGCTCATCGCCTGTCTCAATTGCATTGGCATCATGGCTTCCCTTCGGCGACCCTTGAAAATAAAGTTGCCAAAAGCTGACCAAAGTGTCAACTTCTGAAAATAGAAAAATGACCGGATCGTCAGGTTATTGCATTTGACCGTATGCGGCGCGAAGCGCTGCAGTCGCGCTTAAATCCGCGCGTGCAATTTTTGCCGGATGCAGCTATTGACGGGATATTGGGAGTTGAATGGGACATGCCACGCAAGGTGAAGGATCAAGAGGAGCGTATCCGCGAACGCAATATCCGCCTCATCCTGAAGGCGGCGATCGATATCTTTTCGAGGAAGGGTTTCGACGGCACGCGGATCGCGGAGATCGCCGAGCGATCGGGCCTCCCCAAGGCCAACGTCTATTATTACTTCTCCTCGAAGGAGGAGATTTACACGGCGATCATCGCGCATCTGATCCGGGGTTGGGACGATGCGCTGAAACAGCTTTCGCCCGAACGCGAGCCCGCCGAGGCATTCGAAGCCTATATACGCTCGAAGCTCGAATATACCCGCAAGAACATCACCGAATCCCGCCTCTTCGCCAACGAGATCATCCAGGGTGCCCGCTTCCTCAAGAAGAAGGACCGGCAGCATATGCAGGAGGTGACGACGGAACGCGTCGCCGTCATCGAAGGCTGGATCGCGGCGGGCAAGATGGCGCCCGTCGATGTGCGGCATCTCCTGATCATGCTGTGGTCGGCGACGCAGTTTTATGCAGACTTCGAGCCGCTGGCGTGCGACGCGCTCGGCAAGAGCCGGCTTAAGGTCGAGGATTACGACAATGCCGCCAAGACGATCGCAGAGACCGTGCTGCGCGGCATCCTTCTCTGACGGCTCTCAATCGAACTTCAGTGCGAAGACATCGATCTGCTCTTCGATGCCCTTGAGCGAGAATAGACCAAGCGCATCGGCCTCCGCCTGGCATCCAGCAGTCTCGACGAAGGTCTTCGAGAGGAGGACGGGTCGTTTGACCTCCTTGGTGAGCGTTTCGAGCCGGGATGCGATGTTCACGGCCGGCCCGATCACGGTAAAATCGAGGCGCGTCTTCGAGCCGATATTGCCATACATGACATCCCCGATGTGAACGCCGACGCCATAGCCGAGTTGGGGGTGGCCGTCCCCGGCGCTCTTCACGTTCAGCTCAGTCATGGCGGCCCTGCCCTTCCTGATCGCGCTCAGGAGATCGGCGCAGGCGGTGGGAACAGAAAGCGGGAAGACCGCCAGCAGGCCATCACCCATGAACTTGAGTATCTCGCCGCCATGCTCCTCAATCGGCCCGGAAAGAGCGTCGAAATAGGCATTGAGCAGGTCGATCACGTAATCGCGCGGCCAGAGCGAGGACAGTTCCGTGAAATCTCTGAGATCACAGATCATGATGGCGGCGCTCATCGTGGCACCACTGCCGCGCGTGGTCGCGCCGGCGAGGATTTCTTCGCTGGCATGGGGCCCGACATAGGTGCGGAGCAATGTGCGAGCCATGACATTCTTCACACGGATCTCCGTCACAAGCGCCAGCACAGGAATGAGATCCTTGAGAAACTCGATATGCGGATCGGCGAACCCGCCGGGGCGCGCGGTGGAGAAGGTCACGACATGCCGCTTGCCGAGCGTGTGCTCAAGCGGCCATGCCACATATTCGGTCAGCCCCTCTTCCCTGAGGTCGGTATAAAGCGAGGCTTCCGAAGCGGGATCGGCGACGGGCTCTTCCAGGTTCTTCCGCAATTCACCTGCGCCATCATGGATGACCTTGAGCGGGCTCCTGAGAAAGATCTGCGTATTTTCGACCTCGTATCCATAGAGGTCGATTTCCGCCTCTTCCAGCCCCGTACGCCACAGCAGCCGGGCGCCGCGCCATTGGGGATGGTTGGTCTGGAAATGCAGGGAAGCCCGTGCGATGGGCACTCCGGCTGCAACCAGCCGCTCGCTCATATCGACCAGTATGTTATCGACGAAGCGCTGGTCGCGCGTATCGTGGACGAGCCAGTCAAGCACCTTCCGGCGCTTTGCGGGCCAAGTGCCGTCGTATTCGTCCAGATTGACAGGAAGTGTGTCCTCAACGATCGCCATGCGCATACACCCCAAACAAATGCCTGCCGCATATCTTGGACTGCCAAGGCATGAATGCAAGCGGGTGCGCGAATAATCGCGAGAAACATCAGCATGGCGCGACGTTGCTCAACAACACCGGGACGACGCGGCAGCCAACAAAAAGCCCGGCGAACCGGGCTCTTCTGATTTAGCAGTAGCGCCTTTTGACAACAACGCCGTTCCGGTTGACGCGCTTGCGGACAACGCAGCCGCTGCCAATGACGATGACCGGTGCGCCTAACCAAACGCCGCCACCCCAGCCCCAACGGCCATGCCGCCGGCCGCCATGATGCCAGCCGTGGTGATGGCCGTGATGCCATCCGTGGTGACGCCACTTCGGTCCGGCGTCGACACTGGTTGCGAACGAAGTCGCAGCGATGAGTGCGGCAATGCCGCTGGTGATGATTTTCCTCATTTTCCTACGTCCTCATATCACGAGGTGTGTATGTATAAGTTCCCACGAGCACGAGGGTTCCAATTTAGTTTCAAAAGCTAAACGCGCGGCTGGACATGCATAAGAGCCAGTGCGGAAGCATTGTCCCGCGCACGGCTGGATTATTCAAATGGAAAGCTTGTCAGGACAATGTGGTGCCCGGGACCGGAATCGAACCAGTGACACGCGGATTTTCAATCCTCATCTATACAATGGCCGCTCAATAGCTTGTGCCCGAAAATCTGTCAAACCTTGCTTCGAATATCAATCGCTTAGGCGGGAAATGTCAAACTTTCCGCTGCACGCACATCGCGAAGCCGTATCAGCCGCCGAGGTGCCCTGATGAGCATCAAGGTGATGAATTTGGTCTGGCAGCGGGCACCCGTTCAGAGCGGAGAATTGCTGATGTTGCTTGTCCTGGCCGACAATGCTGACGACAAGGGCACGTGTTATCCCGGCGTGCCCTACCTTGCCCGTAAGGCACGCATGAGCGAACGAAACGTGCAGCTCTGCCTGCGCAAACTCGCTGAAGCGGGATACGTCAAGGTGTTCCCCAATCGCGGCCCATCTGGCGTCAACATGTACCGCGTCGAGTTGGGTTTGCTCTACTCGCTGCCCGACAATTTCGTGCCAGCGAAGGACGAAAAAGGGGGTGAAAATATTTCACCCCCGAAAGATCTTCACCCGGTGAAATCTGCGACAGATGGGGTGAAAAATGAAGCACCAGGGGGTGAAGCCCACTTCACCCAAACCGTCATAGAACCATCAGTAAGAACCTCTCAAGGCGCGCAAGCGCGTGAGGGAGGGATTTCGAATGATCGAGTTGAAGACCTCCCCACTGCGAGGGAAGTGCGCAGGCTGTTCCAGAAGCTCGTGAACAACTGGCCGAACTTCGCTGGCATGTCGCTCGACAGTGCAAGGCGGGAGTTCAATCGCCTCACGGCCGATGAGCAAGCGGCGGCAGTCGATCGGCGAGACGCTTGGATTGCAGTGTTGCGAAAGCAGGGCAAGGATCACACGCCGGCGCCTTCGACCTACATCAAGGAACGGCTATGGGAAGCCGTGCCGGCCGTGTCCAAGGCAGCGCCAGAGCGTACCAGCGCGGCACCCTTCGGGAAGGCGTGGATCCACCATGTGCTGACGTGCCTGGCGCAGCCTGCTGGTGCGCTACCGCCACCCTCAGCCTTCCTGCGCGCTACGCTCGAAGCGGGAGGCGAGCCAGCCCGACGCCTTATCCGTGATCGCATTGCGGCGCATGGGTGGCCTCACGTGAACCGGATCTACGAGCGCGCCGCTGATGGGTTGGTGGCATCCGTGCCGAGCGACGAGGTCGCAACAATGCCCGAAATGGAAGCGCTTGCCGTCGATTCGGCTGCTTTCGAAGCATGGCGCTGCGCCTTCCATGACAATGGCTGGCCGTGGCCGAGGCTGACGGCTGCAGTTAAGTTCATCTGGTTCCCGAAAAACGGTCCGACCTCCGGACCGTTAGCGGCAGCTCCAGCGGGCGGCGGGTCAAATGTCTGAACGCCCTCGCCTTCTGCACCCGCGTCCCCCCAATTCGAGACTTTGTTCCCGCGCGCTGTGATTTTGAGCGGCCAAGCAGGGACCAGAATAAATTTAGCGCGGCCGCGCACACGTGAAACCAATGGCTCATGATGGACGCGCTATGCAAATATGGCGAGTTTTTCCTGTTTCTGAGCCATTAAATTCTCCTCTCTTTCTGGTCATGGACCTGGAAGGGAACGACCAATGAACCGGAATTAACCCACTTCATTCTGTGACCCGGGGCGTCAAGAGTCTTCAAGGCCAAGCGCCTCTCGCGCATATCGTAGCGAAATTGGCGAATTATTTTTTTAGCGGCTCAATGAAGCATAGCATG
The DNA here is from genome assembly GCF_964254105.1 of Rhizobium sp. LjRoot254. NCBI lineage: Bacteria > Pseudomonadati > Pseudomonadota > Alphaproteobacteria > Hyphomicrobiales > Rhizobiaceae > Rhizobium > Rhizobium sp. LjRoot254. The sequence continues at coordinate 3,514,276 of NZ_CAXUSM020000001.1, forward strand.
ACGAGGTTGAAACCTCGATGCGGCAAACTGCGGTTATCAGCCAGGACTGTGACTGCTGTGTGCTTGCACTCCGAGCCCAGGATTCCATCGCTACCCGATGAAAGTTATAGGTTCGATCAGGGCGACCTCTCGAAGACGGTGGGGGTGGGGCAAATTCTAGAAGCGTCCGGGGCGCCGACCGGCTTGGGGCATTCGTTTGTAGAGCTTGGAAATTGAAGGCAAAAAGCCACTCGTTGACTGGGTTGGAAGTCAGAAGTGATCTCTCGTAGTCGGAGCGTCGGCGCGATTGGTCTGATGACAACGCCCTGATGCTGGACCAGCATGTGTGCAATCCAAAAGCGGAAACACGTCCGAGCTGCGGGTTTGCTCCAACAGGATCAGCTCCCGGTCTCCAACGCACCGAAAGCGTCAAAAAGCTCTCGCTATGCCGTTGGAACTTTGTTGCGTAAGGTATCCACCACGACTGAGAATGCAGGCAGGCTCTGCCTGCGTGTCGGAAAGTAGAGAAAATATCCAGCAAATTTCGGCGACCAGTTGTTGAGAATAAGCTGCAGGCGGCCGCTGGCGATGTGGAACTCGACCAAGCTCTCCGGTACATAGGCGATGCCATGACCTTCGAGAGCGGCATCCACCATGGCTTCGGACGTGTTGAACGTCAGCTGTCCGCCGACGCGGACGCGGACTTCCTCGCCGTCTTTTTCGAACTCCCAGGCATAAAGCCCTCCCGTCCGCGACTGCCGCCTGTTGATGCAATTGTGCTGCATCAACTCCTGCGGATGCCTGGGCGGTGGATGTCGCCGGAAATAGTCCGGCGATCCAATGGCGACCAGCCGCCAGTCAGGCCCGATCCGAACCGCGACCATGTCCTTCTCGACACTCTCGCCCAGCCGGACACCGGCGTCGAAACCTTCCTCCACAATATTGCGGAAGCCGTTGTCTATGTTGAGCTCGACCCGAATATCCGGATAGTTGCGCAGTATCGGGGCGAGCTTCGGCCAGACCACGCTTTCCATCGCATGATCGGAGAGCGTGATTCTCACTGTGCCAGCTGGCTTGTCTCGATAGGCCATCACCGCTTCGATGTCGGCCTCGATCTCTGCGATGCGCGGTGCCATGGACTGCCTGAGCCGTTCACCCGCTTCCGTCGTTGCGACGCTGCGTGTCGTCCGGGCCAGGAGCCGTAGCCCCATCCGCGCTTCCAATTGCTTGACGGCGTGACTGAGAGTTGATTGCGCGATGCCGAGCTTGGCGGCTGCTTTTGTGAAGCTCCGCTCCTCGGCTACCGCCAGGAACCAGAGCAATTCGTTGAAATTTCCGCGCGCCATGCAGCCCGTCCTGGAGAATCGATACGGTTCGATTATTAGCGGATTTCGATAGGTCCATGCAAATTACCATGGCTAATCGAGATTATCGTGGAGTGCTATGTTGAGCTCAACACGATGTCGGCCGCTGACGGCCGCCAAGAACATTACACTACGGAGATACCAATGCTCGGAACAGTCCTTCACACCCCGGGCGACATTCGCTGCGAGGAAGTCGCGGAACCGAAAATCCTCAAGCCCACCGACGCCATCATCAAGCTCTCAGCGTCCTGTGTCTGCGGGTCTGACCTTTGGCCCTATCGTGGCCTCCAGCCCGTCGACGCGCCACAGCATATGGGCCACGAATATTGCGGCATCGTTGTCGAGGTCGGCAGCGCGGTGACGACGGTTAGCCCCGGCCAATTCGTCGTCGGCTCTTTCTGCATCTCCGACAATACTTGCCCGCATTGCCGAAACGGTTTCCAGTCCTCATGCGAACACCGGGAGTTCATGTCGGGCGCGCAGGCACCTTATGCCCGCGTCCCGCTCGCGGATGGCACGCTTGTCGCCACGGATGCGATGCCTTCCGATGACTTGATCCCGAGTCTGCTTGCGGCCTCGGACGTTCTCGGCACTGGCTGGTATGCGGCAGACGCCGCGCGGGTGAAGCCGGGCTGCACCGCGGTGGTGGTGGGCGATGGTGCCGTGGGCCTGATGGGCGTGCTGTCGGCCAACCAACAGGGAGCCGCGCGGATCATCGCCATGAGCCGCCATAAAGCCCGACAGGAACTCGCTCTTGAATATGGTGCCGCCGATATCGTCACCGAGCGCGGCGATGCGGGCGTGGCAAAGGTGAAGGAACTGACCTCTGGGGTCGGTGCGGACTCCGTTCTCGAATGCGTCGGCACGCAGGAATCCATGATGCAGGCGGTCAACTGCGCTCGTCCCGGCGGCGCGATCGGCTTCGTGGGTGTCCCCCATGGCGTGACGCTTGACGGCCAGATGCTCTTCTTCCAGCAGAAGAGCCTGATGGGCGGCCCGGCTCCCGTTCGCCGCTATCTTCCACACCTCATCGACCTGATCATGACGCGGAAAATCAATCCCGGCAAAGTCTTCGACCTCGAACTCCCTTTGATCGACGTCGCCGAGGGCTACAAGGCCATGGACGAGCGCCGGGCAATCAAGACTCTGCTGCGGATGTAACCGAGCCCAGGCAAATCATGGAGGCGAACATGGACATCAAACGCGCCGGCAGCCAGCCTTCCGGCAAAGGGCCCTTCGATTGGTTTACGGGCACGGTTCGCATCGATCCGCTTTTCCCCGTTCGCGATCCCGCGCGTGCCGCGGCCAACAGCGTCACATTCGAGCCGGGAGCCCGGACGGCTTGGCATACCCATCCGTTTGGCCAGGTGTTGATCGTGACGGCCGGATGCGGTCGTGTCCAACGCGAGGGCGGTTCGGTCGAGGAAATCCGGCCCGGCGATGTCGTCTGGTTCGAGCCGGGCGAAAAGCATTGGCACGGCGCTGGGCCGACCACGGCGATGACGCACATCGCCATCCAGGAATCGCTCGACGGCAAGGCGGTCGAGTGGCTGGAAAAGGTCAGCGACGCGGATTACGGCGCAGCATCCTGATCGGATCGTCGACGTCGGATATCAAGAAACACATACAGTCATGGAGCGGCAAGATGGACAAGCGCGTACTCGGCAAAGAGGGATTTGAAGTATCCGCCCTGGCGCTGGGAGCCATGGGATACGGCAAGTCCCGGGAGATCGAGGACCGGGCCGACATGATCCAGCTACTCCGCAAGGCGATGGACCTCGGCATCGACTTCTTCGACACCGCTGAGGTCTACGGCCCTTGGACCAATGAGGAGATGGTTGGCGAGGCTTTTGCCGGAATGCGGGACAGCATCAAGATTGCGACCAAGTTCGGTTGGAACATCGACCAGACGACGGGCGAACACCTCGGCGGCGTCAACAGCCGGCCGGAGCAAATCCGCAAATCGGTCGAGGGCAGCCTCAAGCGACTTCGCACGGATCGTATCGACCTTTGCTACCAGCATCGTGTCGACCCTGACGTTCCAATGGAAGACGTCGCGGGCACGGTCAAGGACCTTGTCGCCGAGGGTAAGGTCTTGCATTTCGGCCTGTCCGAAGCCGGGGCCGGGTCGATCCGCAGAGCGAATGCGGTGCACCCCGTCACTGCGCTGCAGAGCGAGTACTCTCTCTGGACACGTGAGCCCGAGGCGGAAATCCTGCCGACGCTTGAGGAGCTGGGCATCGGCTTCGTCCCCTTCAGTCCTCTCGGCAAGGGATTCTTGACGGGGAAGATCAACGCCTCGACGCAGTTCGCGGACAATGACTTCCGGGGCAAGATACCACGCTTCAGTGAGGAGGCCCGTGACGCCAATCAGGCGCTGGTCGATCTGATCAAGCGGATCGGTGATCGTCATGACGCCACGCCCGCCCAGGTCTCCCTTGCCTGGCTTCTGGCACAGAAGCCGTGGATTGCGCCCCTGTTCGGAACGCGTAAGCGAGAACGACTCGAGGAGAATCTCTGTGCTTTTTCGGTCACGCTCACCGACGATGATCTGAATGACCTCTCGAATACGGAGATTCCCATCGAAGGCGAACGATATCCGCCCGAGTTCATGAAGTTGGCCGGGCTCTGATATTGTCGCGAGGCGAAAGCGTCGGAAAATATCCACTTCTGAATGATACCTAAAAGGCTTTCCTGTTTCGTGATACGAAGGCCAACATCAGACATCGTCGTCAGTCTCGGTGCCTTACCCTCGCTCGATTGCCATTTTCGTCCATCCTAAAGCCACCCCAACACGGCTGCAGTCGACGATAGGCACGGTCCCCCGAGAGCGAAGACCAAGACTTGATGCCGCCAATACCGACCCAGGCATTGCGGGCAACCATTGGCCCTCATCCGAACCCTTCGTACCCGGAACCTTCCAGGTGAAAACGCGTTCGTGCTGATCCGAGACAATGGAGAAGGAACAGCATGTCCTCCCGCGCAAACCTCACAGCTCTCTTGGCGGTTCTCGCAATGGCTGGCTATCAGAACCGCGATAAGATCGCCGATGTCTTGAAAGGCCTCCAGAACCCACAGACACCCCACCCCGACGGCACCGTCGCTCAGGAGCAAGGCGGCCTGGGCGGGATGCTTGGGCGACTCGCGAACGGCGGTTTAGGCGGACTTCTCGGGGGCAGCACGCCGGGCGGCATTCTCAGTGGCGGTCTGGGCGACTTGCTCGACCAGTTTCGACAGAATGGTCTCGGTGACCGCGCTGACACGTGGGTGAAAACCGGACCCAACGAGGGCATTCAGGATCACGAGCTGTCACAGGCGCTCGGCGACGATGTTCTCGATGAACTCACACAGAAAACAGGCCTGTCGAAAGACGAAATCCTTCGGCGCCTGTCCCGCGATCTGCCAAAGGCCGTGGACGACCTGACCCCGGACGGCTCAGTCCCCACTGAGCAAGCGTTTAACGACGCGGGAACGCCCAGCCGGACCTCGGTTCCAAATGCGGGTCGGATCGTCTAGCCGCTGCCACGGGCGGAACGTTCAAACGTCCTAAGAAACGCCACAGCATCAGCGGAGCATCAAAAGGGATCGGATGAATTCTCACTCGATCCCTGACGTGATCGCCTCGACAGTTGGTAAAAGCGGTCATGTGGGCCTCTGGATGCGGCTCAGCGGGCGCCTCTTTGGCGCAGTTGAATTAGACTAGCTGTGTAGTGCCCGAGGCACACAAATAGCCCAACAATGGCTCCCTGATGCAAGAAGAATTGCAACGTCGCTTCCTCGAAATTCCAGAAATTGATCGCCACCTCGGCCACCAAGCGCGAGCCCGTGCTCATTACCACCCAGCTGTGGACGCCGTAGCCCGCGATGACGAGTGCCAGGACGCGGAGAATCCACGCCCGGCTGGCGCTGGGGGCACCAAGCCGCAGCCAGGTGCGCGCCGAGGCCATGATCATGGCCCAGCGCATGCCGACGTGGACCGCGACGATCACCAGCGCCCAATAGGCGGCCTGGGCGTGCAGCTGCCGTGCTCCGAACGAGCTGGCGATCGGTAGGAAGCTGAACAGAGCGCGCGAAATGATAACGCTGGTGACCAGCAGGATCAGCATCGCGGCCGCGAGCGCGGAAATGGTAGTGATGTTGAGCCAGCCCCGCAAATCCCGGCCACCCTTGCGGGCCGCCGAGCCGTACCAGCGCCGATTGAAGGTGTTATGGGCGATCAACAGCCCGAACATTGCCGTTCCGATCAGTTCATGGGCAATGTTGCCCAACCAATCGTAAGCCAAGCCGACGAGCAGCAGGCAGCCCGCCACGCCATTCATGAGCAGGCGCGCTTGGAGTGACATCAAGGCAGATACGCTTCCATGCGGTCGCGGGTGAACATGAAATCATTGCTTTCCTGCCCTTGATGGCAGGCCTCGCAACGTTCCGCGATCGGGCTCCGTTTGACCTCTCCATCGAGGCCGAACTCCTGGAAATGCCAATCACCGGTGCGCTTCTCCTCATCGACTTCAAGGCCCCAATCGACGCCCTTTTCCATGACGAAATAGCCGGTCAGGGCACCGTCGTTGTAAATCTCCAGTACCAGCCTGGTGCCAGGGGGCAACGGCTTGCCAGCCTTCGCGATGTCGATCGTTTCCTTCAGTGCGTAGGCCAGCTCGCCACCTGAACCACGCCTGTAATCGCCATACATAACCATCTGCTTGAAATCTTTCGGAAAGGTCGCGCGGTTGGCGGCCGTGGCGGCGAGGCCATTCGCTATGAGCAGCGTGGCCCCAACCAGGGCTAAAAGGGCAGAACGGAACGACGACATGGGGATTCTTTCTGGATACAGGGAATATGATTGGGTGGCGGCTTCGGAAATGCCGACGGGCGCCGCTGTGGCGCCCGCCGCTCAGGAGGTCATGTCGAGACGTCTACCGACTCCATGTACATTGGGCTCATGCGGCCGCCATGCACCGTGATGCCGGAGAGTACGGAGTTGATCTCGGTGAGATCGGCAGGTGTCAATTCGACACGGAGCGCACCGAGATTTTCGTTCAGATGGTCAATGTTGCGGGTGCCAGGGATCGGCACGATGAAAGGCTTCTGTGCGCGCAGCCATGCCAACGCGACAGCAGAAGGCGACACTCCTTTTTTGGCCGCGAACTGCCTCAGGAACGTGACGATCGGCATGTTCGCCGCCAGGTTCTCCGCGCTAAAGCGTTCAAAATTCGCGCGAAGGTCGGTTTTCGGATCGAACTTGGTGTTGCTATCGATCCTGCCAGTCAGATACCCCATCCCGAGCGGGCCCCACGGCACGAAGCCGATTCCGAGTTCCTCACATGTCGCCAGGACACCATTGGTCTCAGGACTGCGCTCCATCATCGAATATTCCGTCTGCACCGCCGTTACCGCCTGAACAGCATGAGCCCGTCGGATGGTCCGAGGACTCGGCTCGGACAAGCCGAAATGCAGCACCTTGCCTTCCTGGATCAGGTCCTTGACCGCGCCGGCAACGTCCTCGATAGGCACGTTCCTGTCGACGCGGTGCTGATAGAACAAGTCGATATGATCGGTCCTAAGGCGCCTCAGCGATGCTTCGGCAACGCGCTTGATGCGTTCCGGCCGGCTGTCCCGCGCGGTGGTGCCGTCGAGGGCGAAGCCGAACTTGGTGGCGATCTTTACCTGGTTGCGGATGGGAGCCAAGGCTTCGCCCACCAGCTCTTCGTTGATAAACGGTCCGTAAACTTCGGCCGTGTCGAAGAAGGTCACGCCGTTATCGTGGGCGGTGCGCAGAGTTTGGATGCCTTGGGCGATGTCGGCCGGTGGCCCGTAGGTGCCGCTGATGCTCATGGCACCGGCTCCGATTTCCGGCACCTCAAGAGTTCCGAGTTTGCGGGTTTTCATGATCGATCCTGTCTGCGTGGTTGACGTATCCGAAGAGGCGGCCCAAGCCATTGATCCCAGCGGCAGGGTTACTCCGGCGACGGCCGCCCCAACGACAAACTCTCGGCGTCCGATACGCAGCTCGATCGGTCTTTGCTTATCCATGATCAGTCTCCTGATTGACCGCGACCGAACGGGCGTCGCCTCGCGAAACGTCCTTGTGACGTCGAAAGCGATGGCCCGGGTCTTTGCGGCTCACGTTGACAGTGAGTGATATAAGCCCCGCGAGATCATCCGATTAGACGGGAATATCTGCATGGGTTTAGAAATAGGATTTCTGAATTAGGATGAATGCTCGATGCTCGACAAATGCCAGTAGGCGGCAGGCTTTCGCGCTGCCGCCGAAACCGTTGCCGAGACTTGCGGCGGCGGCGCCGGGGCGCCTTGCGAGGAAGACCTAAGCCTCGGGATCGAAGCCAAGTGAACTCGATAGTTCCCGGTGGGCCTCAATCTGCTGCTGCAGCAGCGCGATTTTCTGTTCAACCATGCCGACGGCATCGGCTCCGGCGATGAACCGGCGAGGCAGTTCCGGCTGATTGACCAGGGTGATTAGCGCTTGGGCGAGTTTCGCGGGATCACCGCTCTGCTGGCCGTTGGCGGATTTCCAGAAGGCGAGATGCTGGGTGCGCCGTTCGTCGTAATCGCCGATGGCGGTGAAGGCGTATTGTGTGGATTCATCGGTCAGGAGCTCGGTCCGGAAGAAGCCCGGATTGACGATCATCGTTTCGATCCCGAACGGGGCGACTTCTCCCTGCAGCGATTCCATCCAACCATCGAGGGCGAACTTCGAGGCCGAGTAGGCGCTGCAGAATTCAAAGCCGAGCAGGCTGGCCGTGGACGAGATCGAGATGATCTTGCCGGACTTCTGCTCACGCATCACCGGGAGTACAGCGCGGGTGACGCTCATCGGGCCGATAAGACTGCTAGCCAGTTGCAGATCGATCTGGGCTGGGGTCAACTCCTCGAAATAGCCCGCGTAGAAGTTCGCGGCATTGTTGACCAGGATGTCGATGCGGCCGAAGTGTTCGACGGCCGCCTTGACCGCGTCCTCGGCATCCGCTGGCTTAGTCACGTCCAGCGTCGCGACCAGCAGGTTTTCCGATGGGCCGATCGCCTTGGCCACGCGTTCGCGATTGCGGCCTGTCGCGACAAGCTTGTCGCCAGCGACAAGCACTGCCTTGGCAAAATCGAGGCCCATGCCTCGGCCGGCCCCAGTGATCATCCACACTTTGCTCATGATAGTTTCCTTGATTGTCAGTTGTTTATCTGTCGCTCTAAGCGGTGGCCTTCTGCCGCGGCGCATGGCGATCATCATTGATGTCGAACCAGCCCGTGGCGAACTGGATTTGGCCCCAGAGGCCGGCCGGGAGGGCGATCTCAGGCACTTTCGTGGTCCTGATCTCGGTCTCGATCAGTCTTCCATTGCCGTGCTTCGATAGTTCGACCCATTCCGGGTTCATCACCAGCCCTTGACCCACCGCAACGAGCGAAAGGCCCAGATCAAGCGCATGCTCCGCCTGTTGCGGCGTCCTGACCTGGCCAGCGGCGATCACTGGGACGCGTCCGGCAACTTTCGCGGCGACGAGTTCGGCGATGGTACGGTCATCGGTGGCTTCGGCCGGCTTGGCTTCGAGTATGTTCGACAGCGATGCATGGATGTAATCCACTCCGCAGTCGATGAGACCCTCGATGAGGGCGCGGGTGTCGCTTATGCGGAGGCCGTCTTGTTCCGGTTCCTCGGGCGAAACCCGATATCCCAGAAGGAACGGTCGCTCCGCATGTGTCGCGATCACCCGCTTTACTTCGCGGACCACGGCGAGTGGGAACCGCATCCGGTTTTCCAACGTGCCGCCCCACGCGTCGTCGCGATGATTGTAGTGTGGCGAGAAGAAATTCTGAATCAGGAAGCCATGAGCCCCGTGGAGTTCTATGCCGTCGAAACCCGCCTCGATGGCGCGGCGGGTCGCATCACCGAAAGCGGAAATCACCTCCACGATTTCGTCATGGTCCAATGCGCGAGGCAAAACGCCTCCCGGATTGAAAGGGCCTGCAGAAACGGGCATCGCGCTTGCGCCAACCACGTCCGCATCCGGAACAAGCTCCGGCACGGCCTTGTTGCCTGCGTGGAAAATCTGAAGAACGGCTGGTGCACCACCGCTTTTGGCAGCCTCCGCTAGACGCCGGAGGCTTGGGATGAAGCTGTCGTCATTGGACGCGAATTCACCCGTGAAACCGATGCCATTGGGCGTGACATGCGTGCAGCCCGTCAGAACCAGGCCAACGCCGTTCACCCGGCGGCGATAATAGAGGAGTTCCTCATCGGACACGGTTCCGTCGTCGTTTGCCGACCATGTCGTCATCGGCGCCATGACGACCCGGTTGCGCATGGTGATCCCATTGGCGAAGGTGAATGGTTCGAACAGTGTGGGGGCGGTCTGCATTGTCAAACGTCTCTCATGTTTGCCGTTTCGGTGGCTGTGAGATGACAGATAGTTCAGATGACAAACATTGATTAGCCGCTATAATCTGCATGAAGTCAGAAATGGAATTGATAAATGCGTCAGGGTGATTTCAGCGAACTTGCGGCCTTCATCGCCGTCGCCGAGGCCGGCAGTTTTACGCGCGCCGCCGCCAAACTCGGGCTTTCCCAATCCGCTGTCAGCTATTCGGTCAGGATGCTGGAGCAGAAGCTGGGGGTGCGGCTGATCTCTCGCACAACCCGCAGCCTATCGCTGACCGATGCCGGGCAACGCATGCTGCGAAACCTCCGCCCGGCGTTCGATCACATCGAAAGCGAGATCGCAGCCGTCACCGCACTTCGCGACAAGCCTGCAGGTACGATCCGCATCACGACATTCCGATATGCCGCCACAAGCGTGCTCTGGCCCGTCGTCACCAAGTTCCTGGCGGAATATCCTGATATCGAAATGGAAATCATCCTCGACGAAGGCCTCACGGATATTGTGGCTGACCGGTTCGATGCGGGCATCCGGGTTGGCGAACAGGTGCAGAAAGACATGGTGGCGGTTCGGATCGGCCCGGACCTGCGCATGGCCGTTGTCGGGTCGCCGTCCTACTTCGCGAACCACAAAATCCCGCAAACACCCCGCGAGCTAGGGGAACACCGGGGCGTGAGCTACCGCCAGACCACCGGAGGCGGAATATACGCATGGGAGTTCGAGCGCGATGGAGAAGAGCTCCAGGTCAGAATGAACGGGCCGCTCATTTTGAACGATGGTCTCATGCTGGAAGCCGCAGCCTTGGACGGGCTGGCGCTCGCCTACACATTCGAAGATCAGGTCTCAAAACATATCGCGGACGGCCGGCTGATCCGAGTCCTTGAAGACTGGTGCGAGCCGTTCCCTGGCTATCATCTCTACTATCCGAGCAGACGTCAGCATACGGCGGCGTTTGCTCTATTTGTTGAAGCGCTTCGCTTCAAAGGCTAGGTCAGGCTTTGACCCACACGGGAATCGGATCGGCAATGGCCGCTGCAGCCGGGAATTGCCACAGCGGTCACCTTTCTAAACCAGCTTTTCCAGTGTGATGGGAAGGCTTCGAATGCGCTTGCCCGTAGCGTGATAGACGGCATTGCCGATGGCGGGGGCTACTCCGACGACGCCGATCTCGCCAACGCCCTTGCCGCCAAGAGCAGTTGCCTTCATGTCGGGAATACCAACTGAAATTACCTGGATTTCAGGCACGTCGGCATTGACCGGGATGGCGTAGTCGGCAAAGTTTGCGTTTATGGTGCGTCCGTCCCGCTGGTCGACATACCCTTCTTCGAGCAGCGTCTGTCCTAGGCCCATGACCATCCCGCTGATCCACTGGCTCTCGGCCAGCTTCGGGTTGAAAATCCTGCCGCTGTCGAAGGCCGAAACCATTCGCTTGACACGGATTGTGCCAAAATCCTCGTCGACACGAACCTCTACGAACTGCGCGCACCAACTGTGAGCCGAGACACCCCCTTCCACAGCACCCTTCAACTGAGCGAAACTGCGGTCAGCGGCATTTTTCATGTCCTCGGTGGCGCCGGGGGCAAAGGTGTTGCCCTCGACTTCCAGTTTATCCATGCCCACCGCTTTCAGCAACTCAGCGATGCTGACACCGCCGGCTGGCCGACGGGCGGGCCGCACCGTGCCGTTCTCGAATGTCAGGTCGGTTACTTTCGCGGCCTGCAACGGCGACTTGGAATCGGATGCGGCAAGCGCGAGCAAAGCCTCCACCGCGTTTCTGGCAGCCTTGTCCACCGCGCCTGACAGGTTGTTGGCCTGTTGAGAGCCTCCGGCGAGTGCCGACCTGGGAAGAATGGTATCACCCAGCCGCACTACGACAGTCTCGACAGGAACGCCCAATGCGTCCGCAGCCGTCTGTGCGAGAATGGTATACGTGCCCGTACCCATGTCGGTACCTGCGCTGAGCACCTCGATTTGCCCGCTGGCATGCAAGACCAGTTTGGCTTCGCTGGCAGTGCGGATCATGGGATATGAACCGGCAGCCATCCCATAGCCGATGAGCTCTCGCCCTTCACGCATCGAGCGCGGTACGGGGTTGCGCTTCCACCAGCCGATACCTTCCGCCCCGGCGGAATATGCTTCTCGCAATTGCCGCGTGGTCCACTGCATCTTGGTGCTGGGATCGATCTCTGCCCAGTTGGCGAGGCGCAGCGTCACCGGGTCCATGCCGAGCGCGTAGGCCAGCTCGTCTATCGCACTTTCGAGTGCGTAAGCGCTGGGGTTTTCGCCGGGGCCGCGCTTCCAGCCGGGTTGGACTGTATTGACGGCCACGACGTTCAGACGCGACGAGAAGTTGGGCGTCGCGTACATGATCTTCGTCACGTTGTTGCAGGCCTCGACATGGACTTCGTCTATCGCCGTCTCGTTCCAGCTCTCATGGACGATCGACGTGATCTTTCCGTCCTTCGAGGCGCCGAGGGAGATCGCCTGCCGGGTTGCCGGGCGGCCCCCGAGGCCGGTAAAGGTCTGAGGACGAGTGAGCGAAAGCTTGACTGGCCTGCCGAGCTTGCGCGAGGCAACGCATGCCAAACCCACATGAGGGTGCGCCCCGATCTTGGAACCGAACCCACCGCCAACGTATGGCGAGATGACCCGCACGTTCTCGATATCGATGCCCAGCCATTCCGCCACGACGCTTCGCGCGCCGCCCACCCACTGGCTCGGCTCCCAGACGGTGATCTTGCCGTTGTCCCAGGATGCGATGCAGGCATGCGGCTCCATTGGCACATTGTATTCGCGCGAAGTGGTATAGGTGGCATCGACCTTGACGTCCGCACTGGCCAGGCCCGCTGCCGCATCGCCCCATGCAGCTCCCATCGGTTCGATAAGCTGCGCTTTCGCCTTGGGATCGTTAATGTCGAGAATGGCGTCGCCATCTGCATACTCTACCTTGAGAAGGCTTGCAGCGTCCGTCGCCTGCTCGAAAGTCTCTGCGACCACAAGCGCGATATGCATACCATTAAACCGGACGACATCGTCCTGAATGGGCGTGAATTCTTCCGTAGCGCCGCCACCCTTGCTGTAGACAGTCGGCTTGTTGATCTTCAGGGTGTTCTGAAAGGTATATACGTCCAAGACACCAGGCAGCGCCTTGGCGGCGGACGTGTCGATATTGACGATACGCCCTGCCGGACGTGTGGATTGGACGGTGACGCCATAAGCCATGTTCGCGAGCTTCTGCTCGATGGCATAGCGGGCCTGGCCTGCCACTTTCAATGGACCCTCGGCGCGGGAAAGACGGGAACCGAGCGCTGTCACCTTTGCATTGGAGGGCTCGGCAGCAAAAGCTGTTGGCGCGAGGTTGACGCCAGCGCCAGCGACCGCAGCCACGCCGGCTCCGAGTTTCATGACCGTGCGCCGATTGAGTTCGAACTGATTTTTCTGTGTCATGCGATGTCTCCTACCGTCATCAGGGCGCGTGCCACGACCTTCGGTGTCAACTCGATCTTGAACGCGTTGTGTCCGCTCGACTTTGCGCCCTCGACGGCGGCTGCAGCAGCAGTACGAAGCGTCGCCTCGTCGAGCGTTTTTCCCCTGAGTGCATCCTCGACGGTACGAAGGCGCCAAGGTTTTGTGGCAACGCCGCCAACCGCGATGCGCACGTCGCGGATGGTCTTGCCGTCCTCTTCGAGCTCGATACCGACGGCGGCGCTGGCAGCGGCGAACTCGTAGGATGCGCGATCGCGGACCTTCAGATAATGCGAGCGCTGCAGCGCGGCGACCCGCGGAATTTCGATTCCGACGATCATCTCGCCCGGCGACAGTTGATGCTCGAGATTCGGCGTTTCACCGGGAAGTAGGAAGAATTCCTCGACGGCAATGATGCGCTCGGAAGAGCCTCTGATGATGACTTTGGCGTCGAATGCCACGAGGGAAACGGCAAAATCCCCTGGATAGATCGCGATGCAGGCATCGCTGGTGCCAAGCACAGCATGATTACGATTGACACCTTCCACAGCCGCGCATCCAGAACCTGGATTGCGCTTGTTGCAGTTCGAATAGGCGCCTGGATCGCGGAAATACATGCAACGTGTTCGCTGCATCAGGTTGCCGCCTATCGACGCCATGTTGCGTAACTGTGCTGAGGCCGCCCGCCACAGGCTCTCCGACAAAACCGGAGCAGCCTCGATTACGCCAGCGTGGGCCGCGACCTTGCTCATCTTCGCGAGCGCGCCGATACGGATGACGTCAGTTGAAACGTCGATCGTGTTCAGGCCGGGCAGACGTGTGATATCGACCAAGTGCGCAGGGCGCTCTACATTGAGTTTCATGAGATCGAGGAGCGTGGTGCCGCCCGCGAGAAACTTTGTTTCGGGCTGCGCAGCCGCTTCAATGGCCGCGCTCACGTCTTCGGCATGCAGATAGTCAAACGTCCTCATTGTGCTGCCTCCTTCATGAGGCGGCTTGCGGCGTCGCGTACAGCGGCCACGATATGCGGGTAGGCCCCGCAGCGACAGAGATTGCCGCTCATGTATTCGCGGATCTCGTCATCGGTGCCTGCATGACCTTCGCGAATACAGCCGACGGCCGACATGATCTGGCCAGGGGTGCAATAGCCGCATTGGAAGGCGTCGTGCTCGATGAAGGCGGTCTGAACCGCATGCATCACACCATCCGCGGACTGCAGGCCCTCGATCGTCCTCACCGAACGGCCCTCAACCTGGGCCGCCAAGGTGAGACAGCTCAGAACCCGCTCGCCATCGACATGCACGGTACAGGCGCCGCATTGGCCGTGATCGCAGCCCTTTTTCGTCCCGGGGAGATCGGCATGCTCACGCAGGACATCGAGCAACGTCGTGCGTATGTCGAGTTGGAGGTCATGGCGGATGCCATTGACCTCTAGCGATAATGGATGGACAGCGGACATCTCGTTTCCTTTCGGACCCAGTGATCGACGTTGAGACTTAGCTCGATTGCTGGTGAGCTATTAGTCGGCGATTTCTGCACGAGGTTAGAAGCGTGGTTTCTGAATGCAGTCACCGGCCGTCAGCAAAGGAAAAGATGGTGACAAGCTGCGGGAGGTTTTTTTCGCATGGGTCGGTCGCTTAAGACCCCCAGTTCCTTCAGCGCCCGATCTGTCAATGGTGTTGGTACCTGCAGGCCCAATGCCCCGAGCGGTAGACAGCGCCCGCTGCAACCGCACCCCGTGAAATTGGGCGGGCTAGCGCGAGCCGAGCCTAAATGTCCGCTGTTCAATTTTGGCGACCGAAAGCTGCCCGTCAGTCGTCGGCCCTAATCCAGTCACTCATCTTGGTCGCGCCAGTGACCACTTTGGGGCCGTGAATCGACCGGCGGCTTTGCGTTGGGAGAGCCAGAAAAGCAGACACCCGCTCGCATCCGGGCTGCACTTCGTCCGGACCTTGCGCCTGCCGATCAGCCCCCATCTTCTGCGTCGGGGTCGGGCGTCAAGATCGGCCACGGGCGCCGTGACGCAAGATCTGGATGGCGTGGTTCAGATTCTGGCGCACCGTGCTCGTCCCGGAGCTTGTCGATGAGATTGAGACACCGGGCAGCGGGATCATCCTCGCCACCGCGGCCCGTCATCGCCAGAAGCTTTCGGCGCAGCTCAGTCGCCGCGACGGGCACGATATCATAGGCGCCCTCCCAATTTTCGGCCGGGACATGTTCCGTGACAGCGCTTTGGATCGACCGCCACGTTATAAACGAGCGTCTGGTTTTCATCTCGAAATCGATCAGCAACAGTATGCCCTCTGTGTCAGGATCTTCGGCGACTGCGCCAGCTAGCAAGGCAAGCTGTTTCGTCGTCGGCCCATCGTTCAGGAGGTCGTAGACATAGGCGCGGATCTCGGAGAACTTCGAAATCAAGCCACCCAATTCGCCTTGCCAACGCCACCCGTCGTAAGACTTGCCATCGAGCGCGCCGCTGAAGGTCAAGTCAACAAGACGACGCGCGGCGGAAACGGTGCGGAATCCCAACGCAGTCGCGCGCCATTGGTCGTTCTGGTAGAGACGCGGGTCTTCTTCTGCGAGCGTGAAAGCCACGCCTTCTGCGTCGTCCGAGGACGAACTGCTGAGTCCCCCGACCAGCTCTTCAAGCATTCGTGGATAGCGCTGCGCGTCCGGCATGCCGCGCACGATGGCGGGCAGATCGGAGACAGGCGCGGCAAACGGCAAAAGGCGTAACCAATCGCGTAGCTGATACGCGTCGCTCTGTATCAGAATCCAAGTCTCCTTCTTGGCCGCCTCGAAGGTCTCAGCTATGCCGTCGGCCACAAGCTTGATGTCAATGTCCTCGCCAGAGAGGACCAGCGACAACAACAAGGCTGCGCGGGACTGCCTTGGTGCGAGGGAAACGAGCTTATGAATCATCGCGTCACGCTGGCCGTGCGGGATCCGTATTCCAACAATGCCGAGCGCAACCGCCAACTTCACCTGCGCATCCGTCGAACCTTCGACAACTAAGGTCTCGATTGCGCCGAAGATTGCCTCCGCCTCGGCCGAGGTCGCGGTAGGATCGGCCGCGCGAGCCGCACGGCGGGCTTGCACGCGCGAAAAATCTACACCGCTGTGGAACTTCTTGTCGTTTTCGGGTTCGTTCGCCTTGGTCCACTGGACGAGCAGCACTCGTGCCGCCAGCTCGCCAAAATGTTCATCGGTCAGGTATTCTCCCATCAGCGCGGCAGTCTCAGGCGCATTGATCGCCAAGAATGCGCGTTGATATTCTTGCATTTGTGGCCATTGAGCTTCTTGCACAGCGTCGCGATCTTTCCAGCCGCTCGCGATCGCTTTCTCGCGGAAGGCCCGATAGCGACGCAAATTCTGGTCAAGCATTCTCCTTAAGAGAGGAAGGTGCAAAACAGATGGAGCATGGCTCATCATCGTTGCAACAGTAGCGACTTGCCGTCGTTCCACATCTCCAGTCACGAGCATGCGCTCGGCCCATTCGCGCGCCAGCGTTCCTATTGCGGCCAAGCCTTCCTCATTGAAGGGGCGCGCCCTCTCATCGTCGCGGTAAGTCTCGCGAGAAAACAGCTCGGCCAGCTGGACGATTTCCTCATTGTCAGCGCTTATCGCCCGCGCCTGAACGGCGGCCACCAAACTTGCGCCCGGCGTGTGGCCGATACGGGTGCGCAGATCGTGATAGCGATCACCCGCTGCCTGATCGTATTTCCCGCTGGCGTCTCGCAAGACTTCCCCAGCGGCAAGATACGCGTCGATCAGCCGGCCAACAGCGTTTGGTCCCAGCACTGAAGCGGCGGCCTTGGCGCGGTCGTCGTGGCGGCTTGTTTCTTCGAGGGCGATCCCGAGCAGTGCGTCGCCCTCAAGGGCAAACCCGGCGGCCGCAAGAATATCGTCGGCGCCGTAGAAGAGTTCGCGGTGCTCCCGCACGCGGCGCAGCAGCCCGTTAGCGAGAGCCTCTGGATATCGCTTACGCGCTTCATACAACAAGTGCATTTCGCCATCGCGTTTCCGGTCGATCTCCATTTCGGCAACAATCTCAGTAACGTCGGTATCGTGGTCATCTCCGACCGGCGCGTGAACGAGCGTGCGCAGGCGCTGAAAGTGCGAAATGCCAGCAACCTTGCGCCGTTCGCCCGCTCGCCGGAGTTCCTGCTGGACGGCATCGACTGCAATGTCGTCGAGGTGACCCTTTTCGGCGAGAATGTCGTAGGTCGCGTCGCCCGCGTCAGCGAGCAAGTCGGCGACGTGGCGATCCGCCCGGCGAAATGAGAGCGCATCGACCACTGTCGCCTTCACGTCCGGATCGCTGTCAGTCTTCGCGATTGCGGTCGCGAGATCGAGGCCGTCGATCCCGCCATGCAATGCGATTTCATGCAGTACGTTCTTGCGGATTTCCGGTGGCAGTGCTGCGATGCGCGCGGGCGCGTCGTTTCCAAGCACGGATGGGCGAAATCGCTTCGCCGCCCGGAGGGCGGGCAGATGCACTTGGGTGTTTGCGTGCGAAATAAGCGGCCAAAGAAGATCGGCGAATTCGAGCCTGCCGGACGCGATCATGAAACGCACGGCGCGATCCACCTTGCCTGGCGCGTGCCACTGCTCAGCAAGATCCCGCATTTCGGTGCCGATCGGTGCCCATACCTCCTCGGTGGCGCGGAAGATCATCTCGCCCGCGAAGACAGGATCGACGTCAAATGCTGCGCGGATGGCGGCGCTGCATGCGGCCTTATGTGCGGCGTCGCCGCGCGCGCTCCGTTCGACAGCGAACAGGATTGCTTCTTCCCACGGGCGCTGGTCGAGCACGTCGGCCTTCAGTTTCTCGCGTTCTGCCGGGTCGTTGGCAGCCTGTAGCATTAGTCGTTCGACGTAGTGCGAGGCGTACCATTCTTGAAATTGCTGGTGCTGGAACGAATAGCCCGGCGTGTCGCCGGAGCGCGTCAGAACGTGATTGCTGACAAGCGTGTCGAGCAGCGTGTCGGGTTGTGTGGTGATGGTGATCTGCCCATCTGTCATCAGGACCCGCGCGGTCTCGGCAACCGATTTGCGCGCGTTGCTGTCCGTGATCGCCGTGTTGGCCGTTCTCGTGGCGAACACGGCGAGGTCATCCAAATAGTCCTGCTGGAAGCCGAGGGCCACGGCATGAAGCGCCGCCGCACGGCGGGCTTCCTGCTCGTGCGCGGCAACGAAGCGCCGTAGCACTTCTTCCTTTGTGGTCGGAAAAGGCGCGCCCTCTGGCAGCAACAGCAGTGCCGTGAGATAGAGGGGGATGGTCACAAGATCCCGGACGCCCGCTGTCCGCCAGGCTTGATCGACGAGCTGTGCGCCATCCTCCCCGCGCATGGCGCGCGCAATCTCCATTTGCTGCTCGTCGTCAAGCGGCAGCAAATCGACCCGCGTCCCACCGAAAGGAATGTCGAGAGCCTGCCTGCGCGTGGAAACGACAAGACCAAGCTCCGGCAATTCAGTCTTGAGGGCCGTGATTTGCACGCGCGCGCGTTCGCGTGCGGCGGGATCCAGTTCGTTCCAGCCGTCAAGAAGCAGCACGACGCCGGGGTTCGTCGCGACGGCGCGGAAATCCTGCTCGGAAATTCCGTTGAACGCAGGGCGTTTCAGGATGGATACGAGCAACGCGTCGCCTTCGGTGGCCCAATCTCCCAACGGCACGATAAGCGGCGTGCCATTGCCGATTTCCAACAGACCGTCGGCGACCTGAAAGAGAGTTGTCGTCTTCCCCATTCCGGGTGCCGCGACAAGGATGAGGTCATCCAGTGTGGTCACCGCGTTGGCAAGCGCGCGCGTACTAAGCGCCTCGTCCACATGCTTCACCTTTAATGTCAGCGTGAGCGCCACGTTTGTTCCCGGCCATTTGGGTGTTCGACGAAAGACGGCCAAATCTGCAGCGGCAGCTTTTTGAAAGCGTGCACTGATCTCCGCAACCGTCGGCGGCATGGTCGGGCCGAAGGGAAGCTTGTCGACAATGCTGCGCCACATGTCCTCAGAGTGCTTCTGCTTCCAAGAGTGCAGAAATGCCTCGGTGAAAATGGGATCATCTGAATCAATTGCCTTTGCACAGTCTTGGCAAAGCCAAA
Source organism: Rhizobium sp. LjRoot254 (assembly GCF_964254105.1). Classification (NCBI taxonomy): domain Bacteria; kingdom Pseudomonadati; phylum Pseudomonadota; class Alphaproteobacteria; order Hyphomicrobiales; family Rhizobiaceae; genus Rhizobium; species Rhizobium sp. LjRoot254. Next base: position 3,533,569 of record NZ_CAXUSM020000001.1, read on the forward strand.
TCCCGTTCTCATGCGATTTCCGTTGGTCGGGCGTCATATCGGCGCGATAGCGGCGTGCGCCAACTCCGGGGGCTGCAGCGCAGATATGAGCGGCAACTCCAATATTCATTTCCTTTGAGCCATCGCTGGTCGGCGCTGACGTCAGCTTCCTGCAACTAGGATTGCTACAATGATACCGTGCTTGCTTCGCAAGGCGATTCTTGGTTGCCTGAGTGAAGTCGTCCCTATTGTTACTCCTGGTCATCGACGATCTGCTCGGACTCGGTCGCGTGAACACGTTTGATAGTTTGCCCGTCGATGGACATTTCGCCGATCTCGGCTGACATCAAAAGCAGAGACACATATCCCGCCGCCTCGGCGATATTGCTTGAAGCCCCGCCAATCGCAGCCTGCGCTTCAGCGGCGAAGTCAACGTCCCCAGTTCGCAGATGCTCGATCAATTCGGACACATCCGATTGCAGGGCTTGGTCAAAAGCATTGAGCCGCCGGTTCAATTCCTCGTACTTTCTTGTGAAGGCGGCCTCCAAGCTCCGACGGGCAACAATCTCTTCTTCGGGACGAGTCTCATTGCCAAGGCATTTTTGATCCATTGCTCCAAGTTCGCCGGCAAGGTTCAGCACCTCCCCAAACATACTTGCCATAGCAGATGGCGCTTGTGGCAATCCGAGTTGTTCAGCCCAGAAGGCAGCGCCTTCCACGTCAGGAAGGAGGGTGTGGTAACCAGACTTTGCGAGCGCCGGGAACGCGACACCCTCAATGTTAGGCATGATCGTCAGGTGGATAGATGAGTCCACCAACGACCGCACGAGTTCGGCTTGTTCAGCGAGCGTGACCGCCGCATCTGCAATGTCGGGCGCGGGTAACAACGCGAGAACATCTGCTGGCGGCCACGGTAAAATACCCTTGGCATTAACGCGAAGATGGAATTGTGCGGCGACCCCGGTTTCCACTGCCAGGCGCTCAATTTCTGCCTTTCGCTGAGCTAGTCGTGTTTTCCCGGCAGCTGTGGCAGAGAGGGATACGAGCCGAACGGAGCTGCCTACTCGCGCACCTTTGCCTCGTGCCGCCCAAGTTACCGCTGGCGCTTGCTTCCTTTCATGGGCTTCTCCGGCCAGAAGTCGCAACGTCTCCAATAGCGTCTTGAGACGGGCAAGCATTGGCGGAGGACCGTCGGCGATGAGCTGCCAAGGCTCTTCGGCAATTGCAGTGTCGACATCGGCGATGAGATCGCTCAGCCAGGCAATGTATGCGCCAGCTCGGTCGGGCAGTATCGCGAACCTCTTGACAAGATTGACGCTTGCGCTGTGCAGCAGGTTTTGAAATTTGGTCACGCCGGTACTGGCTTCTCCACTTCCCGCACCCGACGCTTCCAATGACGAAACAGCGGGGGGTGTCAGCGCTTCAGTTTCAGCATTAAGCGCATTCAGTCTGTCGGCGAGATTGCCGAGTGCATCCTTTCCTCGAAAATGCGCGTCGAAGACCTTCTCCAACGTCGGCACAAGGGCATCGAGAATTGCCACGCCTCTGGCAAGATAGTCGCTATAGCTCGGAGCGGCGACGCGGCGGGAAATCAGATCACCCCACCGCCGATTCCACTGAGGAACTGAAGGTGGGGGAAGATTTTCTCGGGGAATCCGCTTTGTTGCGAGCGGCAGCTGGGGAAGGCCAGCCAACTCGCCGCTTGCCGTAATGGCGTTGGCCACCGCAATGTCCGCCGACGGACACAGGGCTAAGATTAACTCGCACAAACTCACAACTGCTTCATGCGGATTTTCCTGTACGGAGCCCGCAACGTACCAAAGATCGCAACGGACGATCACTCCATCATCGGCGCTTTTGATTGTTACGGGGCCGGCCCAAGCCGTCTCTGCCTGAACCCGTGCGAACAACGCCTCTTGGCCGACCTCGACGACCCAGTGACTGGCGATGTCACGATCCAGAGCGGAGAGTGTCCCCATCACCGACGCCACAAGATTTAGATCGGCGTTCAACAGCTCTTCTGGAGCATGCACGAGGCTGGTCCTTACCGTGGCTGGTAAAGGCATTCCGACCAAGGCCGAGAGAATCTCATCAAGGCTCGTGAGGTCCGCTGTCTCGATTAGAGCAGACAAGGCAGAGGGTGACATACGCTCCATCAACAGACGGCGAGGGTCATCTTCCGGCGAACCTTTGATCTGCGAAAGTCGATTCGCCGCGGCTTGGACCTCCGGGATGGTGCTGAGACTACTCAGATCAATACCCGCGATCCCGAACATTGCGGCGCTTCCGACTTGCGTTCGCGGCAGCGCACGCGCTTCAGGCGTGTCCAGCCATTCGTCGACGCCCGAAGACACGCGGCCCGAACCCAGACCCCGAAGCGCTGAAGCCAACGCCCGCGCATCTTGTTCGCCCTCCAAGCGGGCAATTAAGCCATTGAGCACCGCCGAAACAGGTAAGCGCCGCGCAGATAGCGTGTCCGCGACCAAGGGCCCGAGATCGGTGGCGGGCACACTTGCGATCGTCCGTGCGAAACTCGTTTCGAGGGTCGGCAATGTCGTCTGGTGTGTGAGCTGCAGCAATTCTTCCGATCGAAGCTGGTGTAGACCGGTGACCGCGCCCGGAGCAGGTGAGCGGACCAGATGTTCCTTGATGAGGCGCTGTAAGGCGCGTGACAGATCGGCCTCACTGACCGAGAGCGCGCGCGCCAATCGTGATGCATCGACTTCGGCACTCGCTACGCCTGCCCAGGCACCGGATCGCAAAATATCAAGTTCGAGGGAACGCATCGGATCTGAAACCCTGGCCGCAACCTGGTCGGCGAGGAGTTCGTGCATCCTCTGTCCGCGCGTCAGGATATGGACATATTCGAGAAGAAGGCCATCGCTCAACTTCCACGGCTCGTACCAGCCTGCCCAGTTCGTCTTTTCAGCTTCGCGCAGTTCTCGCCAGAGTCGTTCTGCGAGTTCATCATCAGGATCGGCACGTATTTCGGCTGCACGCGCACGCTCGGCAATCAGCGTGACATCTTCTTCCCGGACCGAGCCGAGCAGGACGACGCCGGGCACAGACATCGCTTCTTTGAGCAAGCCGCCCCAGCTTTCCGGCCCATTCCGGCCGACGTCATCCATGACAAAACCCAGGGGACTGTCTCCTGAAGCGCGAAACGTCCGGACCAACTGGCGCAGAGATGGAATATCCGCCGCGCTCAGACGACGGATACGAAACCACCGCACCGTATGGCGCAACGCGTTGGCGGCCTCCCACATTAAAGCGGATTTTCCTGCCCCTGACGGTCCGACGATCAACGCGGCCCGGCGTTGTTCAATACCTTGCACCAACGCCGATCTGCTTCGGGGGCGTTCAGCCACCAAACCTGCCGCGATGTGACCGGGTTCCACATCAACCCCAAGATAGAAGTTCGGATCGTTGAGAGGTGTGAGGAAATCGACCGGCTCACAGACGCCATCCATCAGGGCGCGTTCGATCGCGTCAACATCGATAGCGGCCAAGACATCTCGGATTGCCGTTTCAGTGTCAGAGATCGAAACGCCACGATAATTCTCCGGCGCCAACCGGCCATTGGCGTCTGCCAAAGAGCCCACGCGAACAAGCACTTCGGCAAAGCACATCTGGGCCGCAATCGGGGCGCAGTTCAACCGATCTACGATCAGGCTGATCGCCCATTCCTGCGGTGAGGTCACAACGGTGAGCGATGTTCTCGGGAGAAGATCAGAGGCCCCACCGAACTTTGAAAGTCTGGTGCTGATCGGACCTTCGATTGAGCGGACTGCGGGGTGGTCGTCGAGGGGACTGAGGCCCGTCGCCTCCCGCTCAAGAACGAGTTCCAGTTGCTGCGGCCGCGGTGAGGAGCCAAGCGACCGGTTCCACAGGTCTTCAATGTGTCCGACCGTCTCGCCTTCTGTATAGTCCCCAAGGTGTTCCCGTCGGCTCTTGACCTGGACAAAGCTCGTTGCTTCGCCACGCAGCTCGATGTCGTCACCACCTTCTGGGATCACGATGGCGGGCGCTCGCTGGCCCGCCCATATTTCTACCGACAACCAAGCGGATATGGCGTCTTGGTAGCGAAAGCCGCGGCCTGCGTTGGAGCCGGCCCTAGACGCAGCCCTGGACGGCTTTACCGACGGCTTTGGGGCGCGTCCCCGCTTGTTATCTTTAGCCTTCTTCTCCAAGTATCCGATCCCTAGCGCAAACTCGCCGTGCCTTGCTACTCACCGCGCCCCGGTGAGTCGATCGCGAGTGGCAATCTCTCCAGCGCCAAGCTAACCATCGGGCGACTGAGCATTCCTGATAGCGGCCGCGAACGCGATGACCGTAGCATCCTCAACACCAACGGCGTTAAGCTTGCCGGCAATGTTGAGCACGTAGTCCGAAGCCTTGCCATCTCTCCCAACGGCCGCCATCGCCATTGCAACCAGTTCGTCGAGAGTTTTTCCTGTGATGACGTTTCTCCCCACGTATACTGGTAGATGCGCCTCAACGTTGCGACCGTCGCTCAGTTGGATTCTCATCTTTCTTAGTGGAAAGTTCTTCCCTTCGCGCCGTTCCAGGTGAGCAAACACTTCAGCCTGTTTCAAATCATCAAACTCAAACGCATAGCCTACGCAAGCCCCGTCAGCTTTTTCGACCAAGTTTAAGGTAGGGCCAGGCGTGGCATCGCTCCCCCAATTCACTTTCGACGCCTTATTGAAAAATCGTTGATAACCTTTTAGCCCTGCCAACACCCCATCCGTGCCGCCGTGCGTTCTTTGCCAGTTGTCCCACATAAGTGACCCGTACCCGAAAACCCACATTCTTTTTCCTCCATCCTCAGTGCGAAATAGAACCTCACACAACCAATCGTCCAGACGCAGAGCGTTGAAAAGAATCGTAGAAGGGTGAAAGTAATCTTGGCTGCTCGTTGGGCGTCCTATTGGTTTCCCACGCTGATCGAGCCGCTGCAAGAGCTGATCGGATGTCCGCTTTTGAGCACCGCCGCGATCACCTGAATGTCCGGAATTAGGGCGCAAAACCGCCCGGCCGTTCTGGGGCCGTAAGCGGACTGGCCCTACCCGGCGCGTCCGTATTGATTCCTGCCCCAACGGTTGAACCGAAAGAGGCGGAATATCCAGCCCTTGAAAATCGGGAGTAAGCACCGCATTCGCACTTGGCCTAAGTGAATTGGCAAGCCAACATCTCGCGATTGCCGTCAACCTTGCGAAACCTTTGTGGTCAGGTCGACGACCTTCCATCCCTGCGCATGCGCTGCCGCTGCGACTGCAGCCGAGTGTGATTTCCGCAGCCCGAGGCCAAGCAACTGGCGCGGCCTGGTCACACCAACGAAGACGTTCGTCGCGGCGGTTAGTCCTACGCCCGTAAATGGCTGGTCAGTAACGCCAAAGGCACGGGGAAGGACCGTGGTCAGATCGATGCACTGCTCGTCTGCTCCGCTGCCTTTCCATACCTCACTCTCGACTACAAGAATTCCGTCGACACTCTTTCCCTTGACCGAGTGGATCGATCCCAGCCGCAATGTGAGCTCGTCGAACTGCGCCTGTTTCGTGGAGCGGCGTTCAGGGTCGGCGGGACTGGCCTTTAATTCTGCGACAAAACCGCAAAAGTCCGCGATTTCCGCCTCAGCGCCGTGAGGATGTGGACTGAAGAGCGGCAACAACTTTTCCATCAACACCGACCATGCCGCCTGGTCCCACGCCGCGTCGCCGACAAGCACATGATCCCGCAGTAATCGGCGCACAGCCCGCGGTAACGCGGTATCGCGATGCGATAGTGCCGTCCACACATTGTGCGCGACAATCGGACGATCATTCGCCCCTCTCCACCCATGGGCGCGCGCCAAACCAGAAATGCCGACCGCGAGCATCTCACCGACCTCGGCGGGAGGGCGTGTTGCGGCATGGTGTACCGCAGCCTTCTGAAGCTGCCTGCAAAGGAGGTTGGCCTTCCCGCGAGAACCACCTTCGCTGCGATATGCCGGATGATAGTCGACGAGACTTTTCGGCTGCCACGCCCCTTTCTTGCCGGGCAGATTGTGACGCGATGCGACCGCCCATACGTCCCGCGTGCTGCAATCGTCGCCCCACAACGCGCGCGCTTCTTCGGCGAAGGCTCCGAGAACCCCGCCGATCGTACCCTCGTCGAACAGGAACATCACCCGCGACGCAGGTCGTATGCCCAAGCCTACAATCGTCTGAGCCTGGCGTGCAGTCAGTCGGCTTGCAAAACCGGCGATCTCCCCGCCGAACCTGCGGCTCGTATCGAGAGGGATGCAGCCGAGACCCGGCGTCCAATAGGCCGGGGCTGCTCCATCGTCCTCGTAGAGCGTTTGATTACTGTCCCCGAGGCGTTGGAACGCCGTCCCGTCCTGCTTGAAGACGTGCTCCAGCAGCCGGAGCTGTTCGCCGTGGGTGTCCTGCGCCTCGTCAAGAATGATCAGCGGGAAGCGATCACGAAGCCGCGCGGCAAGAGCCGGGCTTTCATGGAGAGCGCGCCACGCGAGCGCGGTCATGTCGGCGTAGCGATAGAGCCCACTCTTGACCATCGAGGCCTTGAGCTGAGACAACGCCTTACCGCAAGCCGTATCGGCGCCGTGCTGTCCTTTACGCCGGCGCACTGCCAACGACGACGGGGATATCGCGTCGTCAGTGAAGGCAGGGTCGAGATCCAGGTGAACTATCCAATCTTCGAGGCGTCGCTTCAGCTTGAGTTTCGGATTCTTGGCCAGACCGTCGAGTACGCCCCAACTTGGATAACGTCGCAGCGCCTCGGCCGCGAAGGCGTCGTTGTCAATCTGGCGCACGCTCCAGCCCAAACCTCGGAGGTACGGCAAGGCAAGGTACTGGTTGATGAAAGCCGTGACCGTGCCGGTAAAGTGGGGATAGGCCATGAGCCGCGCTGCGGTCGGATGGCGGGCGATCAGGTCTTCTACCTCCGTACGTGCGGCATTGGTATGCGAAATCACGCAGACGCCTCGTCTGCGGGTCACCCAGTTTCGCGAAAGCAGCGCGAGCTTCGCCGCCAGCAGCGTCGTCTTACCATTGCCGGGCGCCGCCTGGACGTCACATGGGGTTGTCTTCGCCAAGAAGTCGATCTGGCTGGGATCGGTGAAATCATAGCCGCCCAGCTCGTCGCCAAGTTCGACAAGCAGTTCGGGAGTGAGCGGCAGAATCTCAAACATGAAGTCATCCCTCTGCCGCCGCCGCGCCGTCCATCCCGGCGACCCCGATCTCCTCGCCTTCGGCATCCGGCTCAGGAGCAGTCGCCGGCGCGCCGGGAACATAGCCGCCCGTCACGTAGTCGATCGCGCGCACCAGATAAGGAGGAAGCCAATCGCGCATCTGCTCCGGCGTATCCGTGCGCTTGCGCAGTATGGCAGCGAGTTGCTCGGCGACCTCGGCCTTGGAGGCTTCCTTGTCATGGACTGGCTGGTAGATCTTGACGGCGATCTCGGTCGCAGAGTGTCCAGCCTCTTTCCATCTCGCGTAGGTTTCACTGGCCTTCTCCACGATCTTCGCTAGCCACTCGGGCTTGCGACTGCTGGTCTTGGCGAGTTGGACCGCCTGGTGAACGCTCTCGGCAAGCTCGGGCCGGAGCGCGAGATCGAACTCAAGTGTCCAGCTATCGGCGATGAAAGCTTCGACGGGATCGCCGACATCTCGTCGCAGCGTCTTCAGCCGCGCCGCGATCTCGTTCTGGGTCAACTCGTTCTCGGTCTTGCGATCGCCGACAAGGCCTTTCGCTTCGGGAGGCGGGATGTCCCTGTCGGGGATCAGCGCCACGGGCACCGGGATCGCGTTCCCGGCCTTACGCTGCAGAATCCGGCTGTAGCGAAACAGACCGCGGTGGCCGACATTGACGATCGACACGCCGTGACGGCTGAGCGGACAGTCGAGCTTCTCGGCGATTGCCGGCAGCAACAGGTGCTCACCGTCGCCCTCGACCACAATCAGCGCGCGGGCGAAGAACAGGTTGGCCTTGGTCGCGTCTAGGAACCGACGAAGGAACTCATAATCATCCACTTCGAGCCGGGTATGGTCCGCGCCCAGCGGAAAGGCGCGGTGGCCGACGATCATCGTCATTGTCTCAAGCTCGGCACCGGCCGCGAGCTGAGGGCTATGGGTGGTGAGTAGCACCTGGACCTGCTGATGGGTCTCGCCCTTGTCGGGGTCCGGCTTGGCAACACGGGCCGCGAGCACTTCCATGAAGAGCGTCTGGTGTTGCGGATGTAGATGTGCCTCGGGCTCCTCGATCAACAGAAATGGCACCTGATCGGGATGGGACTGGAGCAGCAACAGTTCGGCCGCCATGAATAGAAGGTTGTTGTAACCCAGGCCGCGCTGGACGCGTTCGGTGCCTGCCTTGGCATTGAGGTAGAGTTCGAACCGCTCAAGAGTCTGATCGAACGAACCGCCAGCGCCGAGGTCCAGCGTCGCGACAAGGCGATCATCCACGAACGAAAGCTTTTCGAGGAAATCCGTGTTGACGCTGCTGGCGACGCCGCCAACCGCGGCGTTGTTTCGGACGGCCGCATCAGCCGCCATGAGCGTGTCATGGAGCGTTGCATCGCCGCCCTGCGCGGCAGGTTTGCTTTGCGGCCCCATCGTGGGCATCGCGCCGAGGATTCGCGACAGGCGCGACCGGCGCCCTGCTCGCATTTCGCGCTCGGCGTCTCGCAGAGGCTTGAGATAGGTAGCCTTCAGATACTCACGCAGTTCCCCGTCGAGCGGCAGGCCTTCGCCTTCGGCGCCAGCGCGGTGCTGGCTGGAGATGATGCTGCCACCACCAGGAGAAACGCGCCGAGCGCCCCGCATACAGACGTGGAGACGGAGCTTTCCCTTTTCGTTGGTGCACCATTCGAGGAACCGAGCCTCTTCATCCGCGCTGAGATCGTCGAAGGTGCAGCGAACGATGAAGTCGCAACCCCGTGCGCCATCGCCGTCGACGTGGAAATCGTGCTCGTCCGGGCGGATATAGTCGTCGCCACGCGTCCATAGGACGTAGCGCGCGGCGTCAACAATGGCACTCTTTCCGGCGTCGTTCGGTCCCACGAGCATATTGAGGCCGGGCGAGAGTTTCAATTGCAAAGGCGCGCCAGGCGCGAAGCAACGAAAGCCAGCGGCATGGATCTCGGAGATATACAAGTGAATGCCTCAAATGATTCCTGAACGTCTTGCACTATAGCAGGTCGGCAAGTTCTGGACCAAATTCGCTCTGTCGCGCATAGAATGGTGCTATTCGAGGTGAGGCTCGGCCAGCCCAACCGAAGGGCGCCCCACGGCACTTTCCTCGACGGCAATTTCATTACTCTCGGAATAACGATGCCGTAGGCTCGAAACTTGGCAACTAGCTCTGATAGTCTTCAGCGATGCTGCCACCGAATCGAGCCACGTTGAACCTAAACCGCAGTCGACTGATGCGCTGGCTATCCCGCGCCAACGATATCGACTGCCTGAAGCTGATCTGGTGTGTCTATTCGCTACAGTCTGGCAACGAGCGTGCAGCAGCCCGCTATATCGACTTCCCTCGTGCCGCTGTCACCAAGTCGCCGGACGAGCCCAACTCGATCTACAAATGGGAGTTGGAGACGATAACCACTCTCCTACTCACGACGCCGAAGGATCGGGAGCGAGAAGGCAAGTACCATTTCACCAACCTCACTCATTTCGGATCGATGGGTTCAGCCATCGCCTACCTGCGCAAGGTCGAGGGAGCCGAGTACGCGTTCACATCGATGCCGGAGCGGATATTCGAAGAGCTCTACCGCATCGGCCAGCGGCAATTCTCGTGGCAGCGGGGCTACAATAGGGAGAACCTGTACCGGTTCGCCTATGTCTATGGGCAGGGAGAATGCGGCGATTTCTTTCAGGAGACGCACGGCCTCACGGTCGCGGACTTCATGATGATGAGCTTCATCCTTTTCGGGATGATGCAGACCTACGCATGGATGAATATCCCCGACGTGGCGACGCAGGGGTTCAACCCAGCCCACATGGTGAAGACGGTCGAGCTGCACAGTCTCGATCTCACTGATGCGCGGCGGCGCGCGGTGGAATTGAAGCGGGGTGCCGTTGACCGGCTCGGGCAGCCGTTGAGGACGGCATATCAGCCCAGCGTCTTGCGCGAACGTCCGATGATATCCACGAACAACCGTGGAGGCGGGATCATCGCGCCCCTTCCACCTCTGGTAATGGGTCGTGCCACTGCCGGCCTGTTCTACGACATCCGCAAGGGGCCACGCCGCCTCATCATCGAGGCGAACGCCAGGTTCGAAGAATATGTGAGGCTCCTCATCAGATCGTATTGCCCGCGCTTTGTGGCCCTGGGCACTGGCAGCTATGGAACGAAGCGGCACGGGTTCGAGACGCCGGATATCCTGGTCAGGGATGGACAAGAGCTGGCGGTGGTTTTCGAATGCAAGGCGACGAAGCTGACGTTCGAGGCGCAATTTGCTGAGAATCCCATCGTCGCTGCGGCGGACGGATTTCAACAAATGGCCAAGGGCGTGTTCCAGCTCTGGCGGTTGTTCTCACATGCGCGGAGAGGCATCTACACGGAGTACGCCATAAGCGCCGACACGCGCGGCGTGGTTCTCACCATGGACGGCTGGATGCAGCTTGAAGCCGGATTGCGTGATGCCACCATGAGACGGGCGCGAGAGCTTTGCGCCGCATCCGATCCGGATATCACCGAGGAGGACATGCGGACTATTGTGTTCATGTCGGTGCAGGAGTTGAACGACGTCCTTTGCGAGACGAACGAGGATACCTTCCTGCAAACCCTCACCGCCGCTGCCCAGCCTGCGAACCTTGGTGACGGCATCATTGAGATGGCGCGGAACCTGAAACTCACGGGAGAGAAGCGGCCGTTCCCACTGGATATGGGCGATGTGCTGCCATGGTATCCGGATTTCGATGAGCGGTACGACGAGTACGTGCGACGCATGTCCAGAGCGCAAGAGCGCATCGGAGGCCGCTACCCTTAGGCGCCTTCTTCGGCGGACGCTTGGCACCGGCCTTGCGCTTCAGATACCACGCCCGCTTCTTGAGCTTCCGTTTCGCGCCGACCCGCCATGTATGGGATTTCACGATATCGCAGTAGGCGGCGAACGAGGCCAGCCCGTTGCCGGTGCGCGGCTTCTGGTGGAACTTGTCCACGCGGATTTGCAGGACTTCGGTGTTCCCCTGCTCCATGCTGCAGTTGAAGATGTCGATCTGGTCAGAAGGCAGGACGGTTTTGCCATCATTGAGCTTGAGCCCCGCTTCACCCACCGCCTGTATCAGCCCTTCCAAGGCGAGTTGGAGCGCAGCCTGGTCCGGGCCGGACAAGCATATGTCATCCATATAGACCGAGGCCGTAATGGACTTGTCGAGGTTGCGGAGGAAATTGCCGATCTGGGAGTGCGCCAGCACGACGGTGGCGATCAACGGCGACTGGACGAAGCCGTAAGGCACGGCATAACCGCCGACAGGGAACGGATTCTTCACCGTTGACCAGCGGGCGAAGTACTCCGGCTTGGGAATACCGATCTCTTTCAACACCCGTTTCACCCGGTTACGGTTGATGCTGTAGAAGAACTTTTCGAGGTCGATCTTGCAGAAATACTTGTTGGTGCGGTGCAGATGGAGCGCCGCGACGTGGGAGCCGTCCTTGAAATGGTAGACGAAGGGATCGAGGGGATCGGCCTTCAGAACCTTCTTGCAGAGTTCGGCGCCGAGCTTGCGGCTGAACTCATTGGGCGCGAAGATCGGCTTGCCGTTCTTCCAATACATATACTGGTAGTTTTCGAAGAGATGCGGCATAGTTGACGACCTTGCTGAGCAGATCAATGAGGGCATTGGCATTCTCGATTACGAGAAGTGTGACCCCAAGGATTGCACCAGCAAGGCGTAGGCGCTTATGAATTTTCATCATGGCGGTACCTCCATTGCTAGACTTGGCAAACTGCAACCCATGATTCACCATGGAGCTGTCAACTGAGAGATCAGTAATCTCGAAAATCCCGTAGATCCCGTATGACCGTAAGATCGTCAGATGATCGTAGGACCGCGCGAGCTGCAGCCTATTGCCAAAGTCGAACAAATATTTGGGAACGGCTTTTGACAGTTGCAAGATATGCAACCACGCCGTTCAAAAAATACTTGCGAATAGGCTACCGGACTTCCTCCTCCACGCCACGTCGGACATCCGGCCCGACAAGGCAACCGGCAGCTTGCAGGAAATGTTAAAGCAGGCTGAATGACCGAAAAGAAGGCGCGAAGCCGGCACACCGAGGAGGACGTCGCTGGCAAGCAACTCTTGGATTGTCGCGTCATCCATCTCAAGCTTCAATTCAATCTCGGTCGCTCATCCTGAGGTAACAGCGCTCCGCCTCTCCCGGAATTACTCCGCCGCCTCGACGCGGTCCGGCTTCCTGGGTGATGGCCGTCGAAGCCCTAGATGCTCGCGTAGCGTCGATCCTTGATACTCGGTGCGGAACAGCCTGCGGCGGCGAAGCTCCGGCACGACGAATTCGACGAAATCCGTGAGGCCCCAGGGCAGGACCGGCGGCATGATATTGAAGCCGTCGGCGCCGTAACTAACGAAGCGCTCTTCGAGCTGGTCGGCGATATCCTCAGCCGTACCGACGACCTGCCAGTGGCCACGAGCGCCCGCCACGCGCTGGTAGAGCTGGCGAAGCGTCAAGTTTTCGCGGGCTGCAAGCTCAAGGAAGAGCGCGCGGCGGCTCTTGCCGCCCTCGGTCTCCGGCAGTTCCGAGATGAGGGCATCGACGGGGAGTGACCGGACTTCATCGACGCCGGCGAGATCGGCCAGCATATCGAGGCCGACCGACGGCTCCAGCAGGGCCTGCAGTTGCTCGAACTTTTCGTCCGCCTCCTGGCGTGTTCTGCCCACGATCGCGGAGACGCCGGGCAGGATCTTCACGTCGTCGACCGAGCGGCCATATCTGGCGAGCCGGCCCTTGAGGTCGGCATAGAAGGCAACGGAACCTTCGAGCGTCTGCTGGGCAGTGAAGATCACCTCGGCAGTGCGAGCGGCAAGCTCCTTGCCAGGCTCGGACGAACCTGCCTGCACCACCACCGGATGGCCCTGCGGCGGACGCGGAATATTGAGCGGCCCGCGGACCTGGAAGAAGGCGCCGCGATAATGGAGCGCACGCACCTTATCCGCATCGAAATAGGCGCCGGCCTCCCTGTTGCGCAGGAAGGCGTCGTCATCGCTCGTATCCCAAAGACCGGTCACGACATCCACGAATTCCTCGGCCCGCTTGTAGCGGTCGGCATGCGCGATGATGACGTCGCGGCTGAAATTGTACGCCGCGCCGGGATCAGCCGAGGTGACGAGGTTCCAGCCGGCGCGCCCGTCCGATAGATGGTCGAGCGAGGCGAATTGCCGGGCGAGATTGTAGGGATCCGAAAAGCTCGATGATGCTGTCGCGACCAGCCCGATCCGGCTCGTCACCGTGGCAAGCGCCGAGAGCAGGGTGATTGGTTCGAATGGATAGAAACCCGAATGCGCCTTGCGGCTCGCCGCATCGGCATTCTGCCCACGCACGCTCACGCCATCAGCGAGGAACACCGCGTCGAACTTGGCTTCCTCGGCAATCCGCGCGAAGCGGGCAAAATCTGACAACCCCGTGCTGTCGGATGCAGCCGGATGGCGCCACGCAGCGAGATGATGGCCTGTGAACAGGAGGAAGGCACCAAGGCTCATTTGACCGTTACGTTTGGCCATTTCAATCTCCTTCTCGTCGACTGCTCAGTGCAGCCCAAATTCATTCAGCAACTGTTCGCGCAACTTGACGAAGCGCGCTTCGCTGCGGTTGCGCGGACGCGGCAGATCGATATCGATCTCGCGGGTGCGTCCACCCTTTTCCTTGGCAAGGATAAGCACCCGATCGGCGAGATAGACCGCCTCTTCAAGATCATGGGTGACGAGGATCATCGTCACCTTTTCCTCGCGCCAGATGCGGGAAAGTTCTTCCTGCATCGTGATCTTGGTCATGGCGTCAAGCGCGCCGAAGGGCTCGTCGAGCAGCAGGATCTCCGGCTTGACGGCGAGCGCGCGGGCGATGCCGACGCGCTGGGCCATGCCGCCCGAAAGCTGCGACGGCAGGGCTTCGGCAAAGTCACCTAGGCCGACGAGCTGGACATAGTGCCGGGCGCGATTGCGCGCCTCGGCCTTGCCGAGCCCGCGGTTTTCCAGTGGGAAGGCGACATTGTCCAGCACGGTGAGCCAGGGCAGGAGCCGCGGCTCCTGGAAGATCACGGCGCGATCAGTGCCGACACCATGAACGGGCCGGCCATCGATCAGGACGTCGCCACGATCGGCATCCTCGAGCCCGGCAAGCACCCTGAGCAGGGTGGTCTTGCCGGAGCCGGAGGCGCCGACGATTGCGAGGATCTCGCCTGATCGAACGTGGTTGCTGACCCCCTGGAGCACATTGAGATGGCGGCCGTTCATCGAGTAGGACTTGGAGAGGTTCCTGATCGTGACCTCTCCTCGGGTGGTCATTTCAGCGACAGCCATCGGTCCGCTCCTTAGTTGCCGGCCACTGTGAAGTTGGCGGGATCGTAGAGGATATCCTCAGCCTTCAACTGGCCGGGCTTCAGCACGCCACTGCGGGCGAGGATGTCGATCCAGAACTGCAGGTCACGCGGCACGGCCTTGCCACCTTCACGCACGCCGTAGCCGGTGAAATACTGCGCAATATCAGGGTTTTCGTTGCGTTCGGCGAGCGCCTTGGCGAGCACGGCCTTGGTTTCTTCGGGATGTAGACGCGCATATTCCAACGCCTCTTGCGACTTTTCGACGAAAGCCTTGGCTGCTGCCGGATGTTCCTTGATCCAGTCGCGGCGCAACACGACGAAGCCGCCGGCGATCTCGCCGAGCACGTCGGTATCGCCAAAGATCTTCTGCAGCGGGCCATTCTTCAGAGCGGCACCTTCAAAAGTCTTCTGCCAGTAACCGAATGCGGCAATATCGACCTGCTTGGAGCGCAGGACCTGTTCGAGCTGCGGGCCGGGAACGACCACCAGTTTGGCGGCATTTTCAGGCAGACCGACTGAATGGAGCGCCTCGCGCACCGTGTAGTCGAGATGGGCGCCCAGCGTGTTGACGGCAATCGTCTTGCCGGCGAGGTCCTTGATGGATTTGATCGGGCTGCCTTCGAGCGTATAGAAGATGCTCTCGGTCGACTTGTTGATGCCGTTCCCGGCATAGGCTGCAACGAAATCATTGCCACCGGCGATTGAGTTCAGCACTGCGGCCGTCGCGGCACTGCCGAGCTCGACGTCACCCGACGCGAGCGCGAAGAGCGAGGCGGGGCCGCCCTGGGCATAGCCGACATTCTTGAGCGTGATGCCGGTGCCCTTAAAGTAGCCAAGCGCGTCGGCGAGTTCGTGAGCGGCAAGGCCGCCTTGGCTGGCGAGATAGCGGATCTCGACCTGCTCCGGCTCGGCGGCAAAGGCAGGGGCTGCGAGTAGCAGGCCGGCGGCGACAGCAGCGCGGCCGAAAGTACGACGGGAAATCAGCATTTTAAGCTCCGTTGGTTGGATAGATTGAATTGTGAAGTCAGCGTCGGCCGTCAGTCCTTGACCTTCGACCAGCGGCAAAGCCGGGCCTGCAAGGTTTCAAGCACGAAGTTTGCCGTCAGACCGAGAAGCGCCAGCAGCAGGATCGCCGCAAACATCAGCGGGATCTGGAAATTGTACTGTGCATTCATCACTTGGAAGCCGACGCCGGAATTGGCACCGATCATCTCGGCGGCGATGAGCAGCAGCAGCGAGGTCGTGGCGCTGAGGCGCAGGCCGACGAAGATTTGCGGCAGGGAGGCCGGCAGCACGACGCGGCGGAACACCGTGAGACGCCCGGCGCCATAGACGCGGGCCATTTCGATGAGCTTGGCGTCAACCTGCTTCACGCCGCCGATCGTCGCGAGCAGGATCGGGAACAGCGTCGCCCAGAAGATCACGAAAATCTTCGATGTCTCTCCGAGGCCGAGCAGCAGGATGAAGACCGGATAGAGCGCGAGCGCCGAGGTCTGCCGGAAGAGTTGCAGGACCGGATCGAGGCTGCGCTCGATGATGCGGATCTGCCCCATGAACAGGCCGAGCGGGATGCCCACGACGACAGCCGCGCTGAAGGCAAAGCCTGCGCGTTGCAGGCTGATACTGATATCATGGGCGAAGGTACCTGTCGTGACCCCGTTCCAAAGTGCGACGAAGATCGCATCCAGTGGCGGCAGAACCGCGGGATTGGTCCAGCCGAGCGAGGGCGAGATCTGCCACAGCACGGCGAAGGCAATGAGCAGTCCATAGCGCGACATGACATTGCGCAGCAGGGTGAGCGCGTCCTTCACAGGTCCGGTCCGCCAGAACGGCGTGGCACCGTAGCTCGGCAGGATGACTTGCTGTTCGGTCTCCATGGCCATGAGAAATCCCCCTTCTCTGGTGTCGATTATTCGGCGGCTTCGGTGTAGGCGGCGCTCCATCGGTTCTGCGGGAAAGGCAGGCCGAGATTTTCGCGGAGCGTCGTGCCCTCATAAGCCGTGCGGAACAGGCCGCGGCGCTGCAATTCCGGGATCACGAGATCGACGAAATCGTTGAGGCCGGTGGGCAGCCATGGCGGCAGGATATTGAAGCCGTCTGCGCCTTCATTCTCGAACCATTCCTGCAGCGTATCGGCGATCTGCACGGCGGAACCGATGATCGTGAAATGGCCGCGTGCAGAGGCGATCCACTGGTAGAGCTGGCGGATCGAGAAATTGTTCTCGTCGGCGATGCGGCGGATGAGTTCCTGGCGGCTCTTCATTCCCTCCGTCGGCGTCACTGGTGGCAGGGGACCATCGAGGTCAAAGCCCTTGAGATCGAGTTCGCCGCCGGTCAGTGCGTTGATCAGCGCGAGACCGTCTTCCTCGACGATCAGGCTCGTCAGCCGTTCGTATTTCTCGCGTGCCTCGGCCTCGGTCCGGCCGACGAAGGGAGAGACGCCTGGCATGATCAGCACATGCGACGGATCGCGGCCATGGCCACGGGCGCGGGTCTTGATGTCGCGGTAGAATTCCTGGGCAGTGTCGAGCTTCTGATGTGCAGTGAAAATCACTTCCGCTGTGGCGGCCGCGAGGTCGCGCCCATCGTCGGATTGTCCGGCCTGGACGATCACAGGATGGCCCTGCGGCGAGCGCGAAACGTTAAGTGGGCCCTCGACCTGGAAATGCTCGCCGCGGTGGTTGGTGCGATGCACCTTTTTGACATCGAAATAAACACCGCTTTCGCGGTCGCGGAGGAAGGCGTCATCCTCGAAGCTCTCCCAGAGTTTCTTGACGACGGCGACATGTTCGGCGGCGCGGCGATAACGCGCCGCATGGGGCAACTGCTGGTCGCGATTGAAGTTGCGCGCTGCGGCTTCGGTTGCCGTGGTCACGACATTCCACCCAGCCCGGCCTTCGGAGATCAGGTCGAGCGAGGCAAATTTGCGGGCGACTGAGTAAGGTTCCTCATAGGTCGTCGACGAGGTCGCGATGAAGCCGAGATTCTTGGTGAAAGGGGCGAGTGCCGAGAAAAGCGTGACGGGCTCGAAGCCGACCACCCGTGCATTGCCGCCCTCGATCCCGCCGCCAAAGGCGACCGCCAGGCCGTCCGCCAGGAAGTAGGCGTCGAACAGACCGCGCTCGGCAGTCTGTGCCAGTTCGACATGGAACTTGAAGTTCGTGGCACCATCGACCGGTTGGTCCGGATGACGCCAGGAGGCGATGTGCTGTCCACCACCGGGCAGGAATGCGCCAAGCTTCATCTGTCTCGTCATCGACCCTCTCCATTCGTCAATCAGGCTTCGCCAGCATGCCGCAGCAAAACAGCGAAACCACAATCGCATATAGTCTATAAAATAGATAGACTATTATTTTTGCAAAGTGAAGGCATTTTAGCGATAACTTTTCTTTCGACGCCGGAAGACCGGGAATTTCTTACCACGGCCAGGCTGATGGACAGCGACCTCGCTTTGATCGGGCACGCCTGAAGTTGACGCACGACGATGAAGAGATCGGGCACAGGTGCGCTTATGGCGCAGTTACGCCGTTGAAGCGTAGCTTGGTAGATGTCGATTTTCGGGCACGCGCACTGGCCTTATGGCTGACGTGAGGTCGCATTGCCGCGCGGCAGCAATGACATCGGTCGGTGGTGTCTCTGATCGCTTTTCTGCTAAAGTTGGGAAGCCAATTGCCCGTGATGTCACAACGGCTGAAGGAGGAGCGATAGGATGAACACCGATCGGGAGACCGTGCAGTCTTATGATGCGGTCGCGGCGGAGTACGCTGTCGAGGCCGCAGCGATGCCAGAATGGGTCGCGACGGAGATCGATGCATTCGTGATCGAACTGGGTGGCTCGGGCAGGGTGCTGGAGATCGGAAGCGGTGGCGGGCGAGATGCACTTGAGCTTGAGAAGCGGGGGATTAGCGTCCGGCGCACCGACATTTCGAGGGGTTTCGTCGAACTGCTTCGCGAGCGTGGCTTCGACGCCGACCTGTTGGACCCGCTGACCGACGATTTGGCCGACCCGCCGCGTTCCGGCGCGCCCTATGACGGGATCTGGGCCTGTGCCTGCCTGATTCACGTCGCACGCGAGGATTTCGGTACGGTGCTTGGACGGCTCGCCGAGGCGACCCGGACCGGCGGCCAATTGCACGCCTCGGTTAGAGAGGGCGAGGGCGAGGATGCGTCCGCACACGGCACTGCTGAAGCGCCACGGCGTTACGTCGAAACGTACTGGCGTGAGCCGGCCCAGGACGAGCCGTGGCCGGGAGGGAGAAGTCCGCTTTTGGGGCGAGTTTGACGCGTCCGATAGGCGCGGCAAAAGAAGCAATCCACAAGGTTGTATATACTTGATGAAAGCTGTTAGCCCCGCTCGAAAGGGCGCGGTTTCCTCGTGACAGGTCATGAAGCGTGTGCCCTATTGCAATTCTTTTGACTCTATGTTAGTCACGTGACAAACAGAGGGTGCATCATGCCTAATGAAATTGCTCACGATGACTTATATCGGTTCACCCTCTCGGAAGCTGCGTCCGTGTCAACGATTTCCGAAATGACTTTGCGCAACTGGATCTCGCGAGATGTCGTAAAAGTCGGGCAGAAGCACAGGCTAGGTCGCTGGTTGTTTTCCGGCGCGGACATTGTTCGCCTTCGTGTCATGGGTGATTTGATCGCGGTCGCGAGCATGCCGCCCGCGCAGGCAAATGAAGTCGCGGATCTGGTCGTTGCGCGACATACAGCTCTGGCGGAATGGGACTACGAAGCCGAGCAACGTGGAGAGCCGCAAAAGCTTCAAGGCTGGCTGCGCCATTATGTAGCTGTCTGGAGAGATGGTGAAGAGATCAAGCGTGCCTCGTACACCGAGGAAAGAGATCCTGTCGCACTGTCGTCGAAAACTCTTGAGGAACGGCCCTGGCTCAAAGGTGCTCATCTAATCATACCGGCTGATTATATCGTATTCGAAGTTACGCACGCGCTAGCCGCCGTTCTTCACAGTCAAATGGATGAAGACTCAGAAGAGGAATTGCTGGCGGTACTTGAAAAGAGGATCGCGGAACTCAGGCAGAGGGCGTCCCGCACGAAGAGCGGCGCAGCGGAAGAAAATGCCAATGAATAGCGCCGATCTTACCGTCACGCAATTTGCAGCCGCCGTTGGCTATTCCGACAAGACTGTGCGTCGAGAGCTTGAAGCCGAACAGATACCTGGCGCCTATGGCATCGGCGACAAGGGCGCGCATTGGAAAATTCCCCGCGAGTCGGTCGACAAGACCAAGGAGAAGCAGTGATGTCCAACGCCACCCTTTGGATAAGGCCGATGCCTCGCCGGCTGCTCAGCGAACGCGAGGCGGCCGAATATTTGGGCGTTCCCGTTAAGCGGTTTCACGGCCTCGGCATATCGCCGATCGAACTCGTTCCCGGAGTTCGAAACTACGACATCCACGATCTCGATGCGCGCGTAGATCTCGTAAAGGCCGGGTCGGGCGATCCCGATGATGATGTACTCGGTAGGCTGTCATGAGCAAGAAAGAGGATCGCAACCCTCCCGGCTTTCAGGTGTGGCAGGACAAGAAGCTGCCATTCAAATGGCGCGTTCGCCATCGCAAGACCGGAGAGACGATCGACGCGGACAAGTTCCCACTCTATTCCATGGCATTCTATGCAGAAGCGCAACGCATTGTCGATCGCCATAAGAAGGCCGCGGCCAAGCCCGGGACGCTCGGCGCGTTGATTAAGGCATATCGGGCTAGTGACGATTTCATCGATGCTGAAATCGGCAAAGCACGGCGGACGCAGGCCGATTACCAGAAGGTCTTCGACTATCTCCAGCCGATCGATACGACCGCCCTTACCTGGTTCACGACGGAACGCGTCGTCAAGCTGAGGGATAAGGCATTCAAGAATTTGCGGCGGAAGTGGGCCAACTACGTTGTAACCGTGCTCTCGATCATCTTCGAATGGGGAAAGCTCCGGGGCTTTGTGAAAACCAATCCTGCAGCGGACATCCCAGCGATAAAACGGCCGAAGAGCATGCTAGCGGCTAACCGGCCATGGCAGGACGCCGAGCGTGACGCCGTCATAGCGGCGCTGCCGGTCCATATGCGGATGCCGATGGCATTCATGATGTATTGCGGGCTCGACCCGAGTGACGCGGTGAAGCTGCCCAAGAATGCTGTTAAGAACGGCATGCTCGATACCAGGAGGGGCAAGACGGGCGTGCCGGTCTGGATCAGGCTCCCTGCCCCGCTGGTCGATGTGATGAATGCGGCACCGAAACATGATGCAATCACCGCGTGCGCGAACTCTCGGGGCAAACCATGGACCTATAACGGATTTTCGACGAATTGGCACAAGCTCAAGGGAAAACTGATTGAGCAAGGCCTTGTCCAACCCGGCCTGACATTAAAGGGGCTGCGGCACACTGTCGGTTCGATCCTGGCTGAGCTGGGTTACGACGATCGAACGATTGCCGACATGCTCGGCCACGAGACCGAGACTATGGCCCGCCACTATTCCAAGAGGGCCAATCGGACCCGGAAAATGAGCGCCGTCGTTGCAAGCTTCGAAGACGAACTGAACAAACGGAAAACGGGAAATGTCAAACCCGATTAGAAAAAGTGTCAAACCCGCCTTTATAAGACAGGATGCGGATTATGAAAAAATCAGTGATATTAGACAGTTGCAGTGGTGCCCGGGACCGGAATCGAACCAGTGACACGCGGATTTTCAATCCGCTGCTCTACCAACTGAGCTACCCGGGCAAATGCTTGTTGCTGTCTCTTTCGAGACTGCCGAGGGTTGGTGCACCCCGGAAGCGAGCGGGGTTATAGCATCTTGACCTTTCGGTGCAAGCCCCAATCCGACATTTTTTTGACAACGTCCAAGCCTTTGTAAAAGCTTGAAATTATTCGCCGTCGTGGCGCTTGGCTTCTTCCTCTTCGTCCGCCTTCGACTCGTCGTCGACGACCGGGATGGCATAGGCGCCGGTCAGCCAGCGCGAGAGATCGAGATTGCGGCAGCGATCGGAGCAGAACGGATAGTTTTCGCGCGTCGACGGCCGTTTACATTCCGGGCACGGCCGGGCCTTGCGCAGCGGTTCAACGTTGGAAGCCAAGTCTCAGCCCTCTTGCCATTTGTCGTGGAACTCGTAGCCCTCGCCGTTGAGAAGCTGCACGGTCTCAGACAGTGGCAGGCCGACGACGGCTGTATAGGAGCCTGAAAGCTTTTGTATGAACGTGCCGGCAAAGCCCTGGATGCCATAGCCGCCGGCCTTGCCGCGCCAATCGCCGGAGGCGAGATAGCTCTTGAGTTCGATGGTGGACAGCCGCTTGAAACGCACCTTGGTCTCGACGACCTTCAGGCGCGTCGTGCTCTGCGGCGTGATGAGGCAGATGCCGGTATAGACCCAGTGGCTGCGGCCGGAGAGCAGATGCAGCGCCGAGGACGCCTCCTCGACATATTCCGGCTTGCCGAGAATACGCCGACCGACGGCAACCACGGTGTCGGCCGCCAGGATATAGCTCCCCGCCCAGGCAGGATCTGACCGCACATGCTGGAACGCGGCTTCGGCCTTCTCCTGAGCGAGGCGCCGGGCGAGCGAGCGCGGATGCTCGGCGCGCTTCGGCGTCTCGTCGAGATCCATCGGCAACAGCTTGTCGGGGGTAATGCCGGCCTGCGCGAGCAGGTCGAGACGGCGTGGCGAGCCCGATGCCAGTATCAGCCTTGATTTCAGCATCCGGCGCCTGCCCTATGAAATGTCACTTGAAACGATAGGTGATGCGGCCCTTGGTCAGGTCATAGGGCGTCATCTCGACCAGCACCTTGTCGCCTGCGAGAACGCGGATGCGGTTCTTGCGCATGCGGCCGGCCGTATGGGCGATGATCTCATGCTCGTTTTCGAGCTTCACGCGGAATGTGGCATTCGGCAGCAATTCGGTAACGATTCCCGGAAATTCCAGAACTTCTTCTTTCGGCATATTTGGGGTATCTTCCTAGAGGTTCACACGATGGGGTAGAATGCGCCCGGTCGCGAATTGGCGCGGAAACTACACAAAAGTCTGGGCATTCTCAACCACTGTGTCAGCGATTTTCTGCCTAATTTGCAGGCTCCGGCGGCGAAATCACCGATTTTTCAAGTACCCTGGCCATTCTTGCGGACCAGACGTGCCATGATGAGCCTTGAAATGTGGTCGCGCACGTCGCGATAGGCGTCCAGTATCTGCTCGCGCGTGCCGGTCGCCACGGTAGGATCGGGCGTCGGCCAATAGTCGACATCCACCGACCACGAGCGCGTGAGATCGAGCGCCTTGTGGTGGGCTTCCGGCGCCAGGGTGACGATCAGGTCGAAATAATCGTCCTCCAGATCATCGAGCAGATGCGGCTGGTGGCGGCCGATCGTGAGGCCGATCTCATCGAGCACCGCATCGACGAAGGGGTCGCGCTCGCCGCGCCGCACGCCGGCGGATGCGACATAGACGCTCTGCGGCAGGTAATGCCGCGCGATCGCCTCGGCCATCGGTGAGCGGATCGAGTTCATGCCGCACATGAAAAGCACCGCGCCCGGCGGCTTTCCTTCATTTGCCGGTTCGTTCGGGTTCGTCATCCGGCTCAACCCCGCCAGTAGAGCACGCAGACCAGCGTGAAGAGGCGCCGCGCGGTGTCGAAATCGAGCGTGATCTTGCCGCTCAGGCGATCCTGCAGGGTCTGTGAGCCCTCGTTGTGGATGCCGCGCCGGCCCATGTCGATCGCCTCGATCTGGGAAGGCGTCGAGGAGCGAATCGCCTGGTAGTAGCTCTCGCAGATCATGAAGTAATCCTTGATGATCCGGCGGAAGGGCGTCAGCGACAGGATATGGGTGGTGACGGCATCTCCCTCCTCGGTGCTGATCGACAGGACCAGCTTTTGCTCCATGAGCGAGAGTTTCAGATGATAGGGGCCGCCCACATGGCCATCGGGTGTGAAGGAGTTCTCCTCCAGGAGATCGAAGATCGCGACGGCGCGCTCATGCTCGACATCCGGCGTGGAGCGCCCGATGGATTCATCGAGCACAATGTCCGAAAGCCGGTAAGCGCCCTCGCCCATCGCTTACGCCTCCGGGTTCAATCGGATGGCGACGGAACGGGCATGTGCATCGAGGCCCTCGCATTCGGCCAGCGTGATCGCGGCGGGCGCCAGCACCTTGAGCTGGGCCGCATCGAGCCTGAGGATTGAGCTGCGCTTCATGTAATCGAGCACCGACAGGCCGGAGGAGAAGCGGGCCGAGCGCGCCGTCGGCAGCACGTGGTTCGATCCGCCGACATAGTCGCCGATGACTTCCGGCGTATGACGACCAAGGAAGAAGGCACCGGCGTTGCGAATCTTCAGCATCAGCGCATCGGGATCAGAAGTGGCGATTTCGACATGTTCGGCCGCGATGCGGTCGGCAAGCGGAACGGCTTTTTCCAGATCGGGCACGATGATAATCGCACCGAAATCGCGCCAGCTTGCAGCTGCGGTCTCCGAGCGGGAGAGCCGTTTGAGTTGCCGCTCGACCGCAGCCTCCACCGACTTTGCGAACGCCTCGTCGTCGGTGATCAGGATCGATTGCGCGCCGGTGTCGTGCTCGGCTTGTGCCAGCAGGTCGGCGGCCAACCAATCCGGGTCGTTGTCCCGGTCGGCGATGATCAGAACCTCGGATGGCCCGGCGATCATGTCGATGCCGACCGTGCCGAAAACCTGGCGCTTGGCGGCCGCGACATAGGCATTGCCGGGACCGGTGATCTTGGCCACCGGACTGATCGTCTCGGTGCCGAAAGCAAGGGCTGCCACCGCCTGCGCGCCGCCGATGCGGTAGATCTCATTGATGCCGGCGATTTTCGCAGCCGCCAGCACGGCCGGATTGATCGCGCCTTCGCGCGCTGGCACGACCATGACGATTCGCGGCACGCCTGCGACCCGCGCCGGGATGGCATTCATCAGCACCGAACTCGGATAGCTCGCCATGCCGCCCGGAACATAGAGGCCGACCGCCTCGATCGCCGTCCAGCGCGATCCAAGCGTCACGCCCAGCGCGTCCTGATAGATATCGTCCTTGGGAAGCTGGCGCCGATGGTGCCGCTCGATCCGTTCCGCGGCCAGATGCAAGGCATCGCGAACGGCGGGCTCTATGGCGCGTTCGGCGACATCCAGGTCATCGACCGTGACGCGCATTGGCACATGATTGAAATCGAGCGCGTCGAACCTGAGCGAATAGTCCTTGAGCGCAGCGTCGCCCCGCGCCACGACGTCTGAAATGATCGCCTTGACGGCAATGTTGACGTCCTCGGACGCCTCGCGCTTAGTCGTGAGGAACGCCGCAAAATTGCGCTCGAAGTCAGGCGCCTCGAAATTGAGCCAGATTGCCAAGATGCCCCCGTGCCTTGGGTGTCAGGCCGCACCCGGATGGCGCGGCTTCAGCTTCGTTTCCCATGCTCCGCCGGTATCCGCAAGCTGAACTTCGATGCAGTCCACATCGAGCAGGATCGAGCCGCCGCCCGCGAGCACGAGTTCGACGGCGCCATCGGGCCCCTCGCCTTCCTTCTCGAAGGTCACGGCGAGCAGCGACAGCACATTCTCATTCGCCTTGCGATCGAAACCGACCGAGCGCACCGACTTGACCTGCTTGAAGACGAGGGCAGCGCGCCGGCGCTCGAGCGGCTGGTCGCCAACTGCCGTGTTTTCCCAGACGAAGCGGTTCGCCGCGACCGCGAACTGCTTGCGCGACGGCCAGTATTGCAGGTCGCCGGTCTTGAAAACGGCGTCTTGCATATGGGCCGACACGACCTCCAGGTCCACATCGTCAAGTGCCAGAAGTTTGAGCGTCATGCCATTTGTCCGGTTTGCCGGCGCCCCATCTGGAGCGCCCCTATCCGGCTGTCAGATAGGGTGCGCGGTCACGTTTCGCAACGTCAATCGCTGATACGCTCGACGATTGCGCCACAGCGTGTGAGCTTTTCCTCGAGCCGCTCGAAGCCGCGGTCGAGATGATAGACGCGCGACACCGTGGTTTCGCCCTCGGCCGCAAGGCCTGCGATGACCAGCGAGACGGAAGCGCGAAGATCGGTCGCCATGACTTGGGCGCCCTTGAGCCGGTCGACGCCCTCGATGGTGGCGGTCTGGCCATGCAGGGTGATCTTGGCGCCAAGGCGCGCCAGTTCCTGCACATGCATGAAGCGGTTCTCGAAGATCGTCTCGGTGATGTGCGACACGCCGCTCGAACGCGTCATCAGCCCCATGAACTGCGCCTGCATGTCGGTCGGGAAGCCCGGATACGGATCGGTGACCACATCGACCGGATTGATGCCGCCGCCATTGCGGCGCACGCGGATGCCGCGCGCAGTGGTCGTAACCTCCGCGCCGGTGCGGCGGATTGCTTCCAGCGCCGTTTCGAGGAAGGCCGGGTCGGTTTCGGTGATCTCGACATCGCCGCCGGTCATCGCGACCGCCATGGCATAGGTGCCGGTTTCGATGCGATCAGGCATCACGCGGTGACGGGCACCGGCCAACGAGGTGACGCCTTCGATGGTGATGGTCGGCGTGCCGGCGCCGGTGATCCTGGCGCCCATGGCGTTGAGGCACTTGGCAAGGTCGACGATTTCAGGCTCGCGCGCGGCGTTGCCGATCACGGTCGTGCCATTGGCAAGGCTGGCGGCCATCAGCATCACATGCGTGGCGCCGACCGAGACTTTTGGGAACGTATATTTGGCACCGACGAGGCCGCCCTTGGGCGCCCGGGCGTTCACATAGCCGTTGTCGATGTCCATTTCGGCGCCGAGCGCTTTCAGGCTTTCGAGGAACAGATCGACGGGGCGCGTGCCGATGGCGCAACCGCCCGGCAGCGAGACGCGGCAATGGCCCTCGCGGGCGAGAAGCGGCCCGATAACCCAGAAGCTGGCGCGCATCTTGGAGACCAGTTCATAGGGCGCGGTCACATCGGCGATCGTGCGGCAGGTGAAATGGATGGTGCGGGCATAGGATCCATCCTGATTCTCGCGCCGGCCATTGACCGAGACATCGACGCCATGATTGCCGAGGATGCGGATCAATTGCTCGACATCGGCGAGATGCGGCACGTTTTCGAGGGTGAGCGTGTCCGAGGTCATCAGCGAGGCGATCATCAGCGGCAAAGCCGCATTCTTGGCGCCGGAAATCGGAATAATGCCTTCGAGCGGACGGCCGCCCACAATCCTGATGCGATCCATAAAAGTCTTTCCCCGTGGGCGCGGCGGGAGGTGCGGCGCCTCTCAAAAATCCCGGCTCATTTAAACGATTGAGTACGCACATTCAAGGAAGGCGGGCAAATGCGGGTTAAGCCCGGAATTTGGGGGAAATTGGGGCGGCCGGTCAGCGCTTCTCGCGTGAGGCCGGGAGATCGCCGGGACGGCTGTCCTCCTCACCCTCGCGGCGCGCCCGCGTCTGCACCTTGCGGCGCTGCAGGTTCGCCCTGAGCTGCGCCTTCAGCCTGAGATCGCGCTCGGCGGCCTTGCGGGCAAGCTGCTCCTGCCGCGCCCGCTTCGATGCCGGCATATCGGCCGATGCGGCGGTTTGCTCGCCGTCGATTTCCTCGTCGATGCTCATGCCATGCTCATAAGACAAATCCCGGCGACCCGGAAGCTATCTGCCAAAAACTTTTGCGTTATCGGGAAATGCGCTTGCGCTGGCGGAAAACCTATGGCAATAGCCAGCCCGCTTCACCGGCCGACAGCAACGCGCGTCGCCGGGGCAAATGCTGCGGTAGCTCAGTGGTAGAGCACACCCTTGGTAAGGGTGAGGTCGAGAGTTCAATCCTCTCTCGCAGCACCAGTTTTTTCCACTAATCTATTGTTATATAACGAATATTTGGCTTTTCCTCGCTGGGCTAGCCACCTGTTAAACCACCTTTCGGCGGCCCGTTTGGTGGGAGGCGCGCCCGAATCCAGAACTCCACTCTCAAGTCTAGATGAAGACGATGGCACCCGGTCGCGCCTCCGGAACCATATATTAGAAATCACTGGTGCTCTTTCAGGTTTGAGCGTTTACTGCGCTTTTCAGACCAGGGAGGCAGCTATGGCAATGTATCTTACCCGCTTCAGTTACACGCCTGAGACTTGGGCACGTATGATCGAAAAGCCCGAAGACCGACGAGATGCTGCACGTGCCTACATTGAATCAGTGGGCGGAAAGCTGCATGGGTTCTGGTACGCGTTTGGCGAGCGTGATGGTTGGAATTTGTGGGAGGCGCCTGACAATGTCTCGATGGCGGCCGTCGCGCTTGCGATCGGCGCGGGAGGAGCGCTCAGCTCCATTGAAACGGTAGTCCTCATAACCGTAGAGGACACGATTGAGGCCTTGGGCAAAGCAAAGTCAATTCGGTATCGTCCTCCCGCAACATAGGTTCCGCCCGCCGCGCAAGGTCCGCGCAAGGCCCCGGTGGGAAATTAGTGGTGCGCTGCGCATGAATGCGCGGCCGGTGGGTGGCCCCTTAACCAACTTGCCGGCTGCGTTTGGCATCAGACTGACTGACTGCTTTGGCCGCGATTAATCTAACCCATGCTGCAAACGAAAAGTTTTCAGTTGCACGACCATGCCGGGCTTCCGCACCCGCAATGAAGAGCATTGACGAAGACTATTTTGCAGACGTGAGCGGCTGACGACTTCGGATCGCTGAGACTTCAGCTCATTTTTTCGGCGCTGACTTTCAAATCAGTATTGCTGACCGCGAACACGACAGCCGCCAAAACACCGCGCCGATATTACAAATTTTCGAAGAGATGGTATCGCGCCACGTGGATGATTGCCCGTGACGCGTTTTCACTATTAGACACTTACGCGCCGGCCTTCCTTGTCGGCCGACTTGCGGTCGGCGCCGTGCTTGGCGATGATCGCCTTGGCATCCTCGACGGAGATACGGTGCTTCTTGGCGAACTGGATCGGTTCATAGGGCTTTTCGGCGGCATTCGTTTTCTTGTCGGACATGGGAGACTCCTGAATTGATCGCTCCGGCGCCGTGCCAAAGCGTATTTATGATCGAGGTGTGAGGGAAATGGGCCGCGTATTTTGGCGACATACCACAGGCGGCGGCATTCTCGTGCGTCAAATATGGGTTTGACTGATGCTTTTTTCAATGCAGGCGGGAGGCCAGGGCAAAACCGGCAAAGTCAGCGTCTGTTTTTACGGATAACCTTGTTGCCTTTTGGGCCGGTCAGCACCGGCGTCTTGTCGCGATTTTCGTCGCGCAGGGTGCGCCAGCGTTGCAGGCGTTCCGCAGACAGCGTGCCAGCGGCCACGGCAGCCTGAACGGCGCAGCCCGGTTCATGTTCGTGGGTGCAATCACGAAACCGGCAAAGCGGTGCGAGATCGGTGATCTCGGCATAGAGTGTGTCGATGCCGTCGGTCACGTCGCTGACGTAGAGCGTCCGTATGCCCGGCGTATCGATGATCCAGCCGCCGCCGGGAAGCGCATGCAGCGACCGCGCCGTGGTGGTGTGGCGGCCTTTTGCGTCGTGTTCGCGGATATCCCCGGTCTTCTGGATGCTGTCGCGCCCGGTCCCGGCCAGAGTATTGACCAGCGTCGACTTGCCGACGCCCGACGACCCGACCAGCGCCACGGTCTGTCCGGGGCCGCACCAGGGCCCAAGGGCGTCGACGGCATCGGCGGACTTTGCGTTCAGGACAACGACCGGCAGATTTCGCTGCAAGGACATCGCATCCTGCTCATAGCCACGAGCATCGTCTGATGTGTCAGCCTTGGTCAGCACGATCACCGGCGTGGTGCCCGCCTCGTTCGCCATGATCAGGTAGCGTTCCAGCCGCGCCGGGTTGAAATCGGCATTGCATGAGGTGACGATGAACAGCGTATCGACATTGGCGGCCGCCAGTTGCTGGCCGTTCCGGCCTTCCGTGCGCCGTTGCAACAGCGTCCGGCGCTCGAGACGGCGGATGAACGCGCCGGTCCACGGATCGGCCAGAACCCAGTCGCCCACCGCAAATTCCGCCGTATTGGCGTTGGGAGGAAGATCGAGGTGGACCGGCCCCGAGGCATCGATCGCTTCAAGGCGGGCCCGATGGACCGATGAAATGCGGCGCGGTGCAAAATCCGCCTCGCCCTCCTCGATCTGGGCGGCGAAGAAGTCGGACCAGCCGAGCGATGCCAGCGGTTCAGAGCCAATGACGTTGGTCACGGATTGATCCAGAAATTCATCGTAAGCGCCATGAACGACTTCCCTCTCGATTGTGCTGATGCGCTTGTATCGCGAGGAAGGCACGCCGTCATGGGCTTTTTGGCTGCGCTGCCCAAGCAATTCATATATTTTCATTGCGACGTCGCATTCAATGATATAATCACATAACAATGTCTTTATGTGATGGATCGGAGACCGAGATGCTGGATTCGCTTTTCGACGATGGGGTCACCACGGAAAGAATAGACGCGCGCGCCGCGCTGACGGATGCGGCGCGCGAACGCATCCTCATTCTCGATGGCGCGATGGGTACGCAGATCCAGGGTCTGGGTTTCGGCGAGGATCATTTCCGGGGCAATCGCTTCGGCGGCTGCGCCTGCCACCAGCAAGGCAATAACGACCTTCTGATTCTCAGCCAGCCGGCGGCGATCGAAGAGATCCACTTCCAATATGCGATCGCCGGCGCCGATATCATCGAGACCAATACGTTTTCCTCGACCTCGATCGCCCAGGCCGACTATGCGATGCAGGACATGGTCTATGAACTGAACCGCGATGGTGCGCGGCTGGTCAAACGTGCTGTCAGGCGAGCCGAAGCAATCGATGGCAAGCGCCGGTTCGTTGCCGGCGCATTGGGGCCGACGAACCGGACGGCGTCGATGTCGCCCGATGTCAACAATCCCGGCTATCGTGCCGTGACCTTCGATGACCTGCGCATCGCCTATGGCGAGCAGTTGCGTGGGCTGATCGACGGCGGCGCGGATATAATCCTTATCGAGACGATCTTCGACACGCTGAATGCCAAGGCCGCGATCTTTGCGTGCAAGGAGATTTTCGAGGAGAAGGGCGTCGACCTGCCGGTGATGATCTCGGGCACGATCACCGATCTCTCGGGCCGCACGCTATCGGGCCAGACGCCGACCGCGTTCTGGCATTCGGTCCGCCATGCCGATCCCCTCACCATCGGCTTGAACTGCGCGCTCGGCGCCAATGCCATGCGGGAGCATCTGGCGGAGCTCTCCGGTGTCGCCGATGCGCTCATCTGCGCCTATCCCAATGCCGGCCTGCCTAATGCTTTCGGGCAGTATGACGAGAGCCCGGAATTCATGGCAGCGCAGATCGAGGAATTCGCGAGGGATGGCCTGGTCAATATCGTCGGCGGCTGCTGCGGCTCGACGCCGGATCATATCCGCGCCATCGCCGCAGCCGTCGCCAAATATCCGCCGCGCCAAATTCCCGAACACACATCGCTTATGAAGCTTTCGGGGCTCGAGCCCTTCACGCTGACCAAGGATATTCCCTTCGTTAATGTCGGCGAGCGCACCAATGTCACGGGCTCGGCGAAATTCCGCAAGCTGATCACATCAGGCGATTTTGCCGCCGCACTCGATGTCGCCCGCGACCAGGTCGCCAACGGCGCCCAGATCATCGACATCAACATGGACGAGGGCCTGATCGATTCCAAGCAGGCGATGGTGGAATTTCTCAATCTGATCGCCGCCGAACCGGATATCGCTGTCGTTCCCGTCATGATCGATTCCTCCAAATGGGAGATCATCGAAGCCGGGCTGAAATGTGTGCAGGGCAAGCCACTGGTCAATTCGATCTCGATGAAAGAGGGCGAAAAGGCGTTCCTGCATCATGCCAAGCTGGTGCGCGCCTATGGCGCTGCCGTCGTAGTGATGGCCTTCGACGAGCAAGGCCAGGCAGACACCCATGCCCGCAAGGTCGATATCTGCACCCGCGCCTACAAGCTGCTGACCGAACAGGCCGGCTTTCCGCCCGAAGACATCATCTTCGATCCGAATATCTTCGCGGTTGCGACGGGTATCGAGGAGCATAACAATTACGGCGTCGATTTCATCGAGGCGACGCGCGACATCATCAAGACGCTGCCGCATGTGCATATTTCGGGCGGGGTCTCCAATCTCAGCTTCTCCTTCCGCGGCAACGAGCCGGTGCGCGAGGCAATGCACGCGGTGTTCCTCTATCATTGCATCCAGGCTGGTATGGATATGGGTATCGTCAATGCCGGGCAGCTGGCGGTCTATGACCAGATCGATCCCGAACTGCGCGAGGCCTGCGAGGACGTGGTGCTGAACCGCACACCTGAGGCCACCGAGCGCATGCTCGACATTGCCGAACGCTATAAGGGTTCGGCCGGCAGGGAAGCCAAGGAGCGGGACCTGAAATGGCGCGACTGGCCGGTGGAAAAGCGGCTGGAGCATGCGCTGGTCAACGGCATCACGGAGTTCATCGATCTCGATACCGAGGAGGCGAGGCAGAATGCCGAACGGCCGCTGCATGTCATCGAAGGCCCGCTGATGGCTGGCATGAACGTCGTGGGCGACCTGTTCGGTGCGGGCAAGATGTTCCTGCCGCAGGTGGTGAAATCCGCCCGGGTGATGAAGCAGGCCGTGGCTGTGCTGCTGCCTTACATGGAGGCGGAAAAGGCGGCGAACGCGCTGAAGGGCATACACGGCGAGCGCGAGACCGCCGGCAAGATCCTGATGGCGACGGTCAAGGGCGACGTCCACGATATCGGCAAGAACATCGTCGGTGTCGTGCTGGCCTGCAACAATTATGAGATCATCGATCTCGGCGTTATGGTGCCGGCGACGAAAATCCTGGAGACGGCGAGGGCAGAGAAAGTCGATATTATCGGGCTCTCGGGCCTGATCACACCCTCGCTTGACGAGATGGTGCATGTGGCATCCGAGATGGAGCGGCAGGGTTTCGACATTCCGCTGCTGATCGGGGGTGCCACAACATCGAGGGTGCATACGGCAGTCAAGATCCATCCGCGCTACGAGGCCGGGCAGACGGTGTATGTCACCGATGCCTCGCGCGCGGTGGGCGTGGTGTCGAGCCTGCTCTCCGCCGAGGTGAAGCCCGGCTATGTCGAGACGATCCGGGCCGAATACCGCAAGGTGTCCGATGCGCATCATAAAGCTGAATCCGCCAAGCAGCGGGTGCCGCTCGCAGCTGCGCGTGCCAATGCGCATAAGATCGACTGGGCCAATTACACGCCGCCGAAGCCATCGTTCCTCGGCACCAAGGTGTTCGACAACTGGGATCTGGCGGAGCTTGCCCGCTATATCGACTGGACCCCGTTCTTCCAGACCTGGGAGCTCAAGGGCCGCTATCCGGCTATCCTCGACGATGAAAAGCAGGGGGTCGCGGCCCGGCAACTGTTTGAGGATGCACAGGCGATGCTGGCAAAGGTCATCGACGAGAAATGGTTCGTCCCCAAGGCCGTGATCGGGTTCTGGCCGGCCAATGCGGTCGGCGATGACATCAAGCTGTTCACGGACGAAAATCGTTCGGATGAATTGGCGACATTCTTCACGCTACGCCAGCAATTGTCCAAACGCGATGGCAAGGCGAATGTCGCGCTGGCGGATTTCGTTGCGCCCGCCTCATCCGGCAAGCCGGACTATATCGGCGGCTTCGTCGTCACGGCAGGCATCGAGGAAGTGGCGATCGCGGAACGCTTCGAGCGCGCCAATGACGATTATTCTTCGATCATGGTCAAGGCGCTGGCCGACCGTTTCGCGGAGGCATTCGCCGAACGCATGCATGAGGTCGTGCGCAAGGAATTCTGGGGTTATGGCGCGGATGAGACGTTTGCCCCCGAAGACCTGATCGGCGAGCCCTATCAGGGCATCCGCCCCGCGCCAGGCTATCCCGCTCAGCCCGATCATACCGAGAAGGCCACGCTGTTCGAACTGCTGGATGCCGAGAAGACCGCTGGAGTGACGCTGACCGAGAGCTACGCCATGTGGCCGGGATCGTCCGTCTCGGGCATCTATCTCAGCCATCCCGAGAGCTATTACTTCGGCGTCGCCAAGGTCGAGCGCGATCAGGTCGAGGATTATGCAGTGCGCAAATCCATGGCGATCAACGAGGTCGAACGCTGGCTCGGGCCGGTACTGAACTACATTCCCGCGCCGGCAGCCGAAGCGGCAGAATAATCCACGCCTAGCCCGGCCGTAACCTCCGCCGGCGTCCTGCCGACCAGCATGCGGTATTTCTCCGGATCTGTCGCGCCTTCGGTATTGATGACGAAGACCCGCGATTTCGCGTTGAGCCCGAGTTTGAGCTTTATGGCCGGATCGGCAGCGGCACGCAGCAGTCCCGCAAGGCCGACGCCGCCGCTCTCGCCCGCCACGATCGCCGGGTCCTTGCCGAGCGGGTTGGCGAGCCGCCGCATGATCGTAATCGCATCCTCCTCATCGACGGTCATGAAGCCATCACCGACGCGGGCAAGAATCCGCCAGGCGACAAGTGAAGGCTCGTAGCATTCGAGCATCGCCATGACAGTCGGCTCGCCATGCGGTATCTTGACGGGATGGCCAGCGCGCGCCGTCTCGACGATGCAGGCGGAACGCGCCGGATCGACGACGGTGAGGATTGGCCGCTTGTCGCCGAGCGCGATCGCGAGATGTCCTGCCACGGCAGCGGCGATGCCGCCGACACCCGACTGGACGAAGACATGGGTCGGCGGTTCCGGCAGCGCGCGCAGCGCCTCGCGGACGATCGCCGTGTAGCCTTGCATGACCAGGCCGGGAATGCGCTCATAGCCGGTCCAGGACGTGTCGGAGACGATGGTCCAGCCGTTCTCCCTGGCGACCCGAGCTGCCTCACGCACCGAATCGTCATAGGTGCCGGCGACGCGGATCATCTCGGCGCCGAAGCGGGCGATGGCCGCCACCCGCTCGTCGCTCACGCCGCCATGCACGACGATCGCGGCGCGGGCGCCGACCAGTTGCGCGCCCTGCGCCACCGAGCGCCCATGATTGCCATCGGTCGCGCAGGCGAAGGTCATCCTGGCGGAGACGGCACGGACATCGTGTGTGGAAAGTTCGGAGACATCGACCGTCCGGCCAAGCTGGCGGCCCGCCTCTTCGAGCACCAGCCGGATCACGGCATAGGAACCGCCCAATGCCTTGAAGCTGCCGAGCCCCAGCCGTTTGCCCTCATCCTTGATGTGGATCGAGGCGATGCCGATGCTTGCAGCCAGAGCCGGCAACGAAAGCAGCGGCGTCTCCGTGTGATTGTCGCGGAAGCCGAGATAGCGTTCCACTTCCCGAGCGGAAGTGAGGCCGAGGGTTTCGGCATCCTCCGGTGTTAGCGGTTGGCAGTATTCGGGATTGGTGTTGCGCAGGAACATGATGGCCCTCCTCGATTGCTGCGTGAACATTATTGCAATCGTGGTGGGATTTGCGCTCTATATTGCTCTGAGCCTTGCAAGTTTGTTTCGTTGGAGCCCGGTTTTGCGCAAGTCCGATCCGCCTGTCGCCCTCGATGAATTCGACCGGAAGATACTCGCGATCCTGCAGGCGGATAACATGACACCGCAGCGGACGATCGGCGAGGCGGTCAATCTCTCCGCCCCAGCGGTCCAGCGCCGCATCAAGCGGTTGACCGAAGCGTGCGTCATCCAGGCCAACGTCGCCGTCGTCGATCCCGAGGCGGTCGGCCAGCCGATCACCATCTTCGTCGAGGTCGAAGTGTTCAGCGAAACGGCCGAGCAGATCGAGAGCGCCAAGCGGGAATTCGCCGGAACGCCTGAAATCCAGCAATGCTATTATGTGACGGGAGAAGCGGATTTCATCCTCGTCATCGTCGTGTCCAGCATGGCGGGTTATGAGTCGCTCACCCGCAGGCTGTTCTTCGGCAACAACAATGTGAAGCGATTCCGGACCTTCGTCGCGATGGATCGTGTCAAGGTTGGCCTCGCCGTGCCACTCGAGCGCTGAGCATTTTTCCAGGGCAAAATGATTATGTTTTCACGACGCCATCGCGATGTCGCAAATGATGACGCCATGTCGCAACGACTATGGTCTTATCAGGACACTTGAGGTGCCGATCGGGTCAAACCGGTTGGAGAATTGGGAAGCCGGTAAAATTCCGGCGCTGCCCCCGCAACGGTATTGGAACGAAAATTGTGACGGGAGTCCACTGGGCCGAATAGCCTGGGAAGGAGTCACAAAGTCCGTGAGGACAGTTCCAGAGCCCGGAAACCAGCCTCGGGATTTTGAACTCGACTGATCGCGGTGGGCGGTCAAGAGGCGGATCGCCATGCTCGCTGGATTTCCGTGCGTGCAAGCGACCTTCCCTCCATGTCCACCATGCCCAGTCCTTGGAAACCGACGAGGATCGACCATGGATATCCGTTCCGACATGCTGACGCGGCTCAGGAATCGCAAACCGGGCTACAGCCTGGACCAGCCCTTCTATATCGACCCG
This sequence comes from Rhizobium sp. LjRoot254, assembly GCF_964254105.1. Taxonomy (NCBI): domain Bacteria; kingdom Pseudomonadati; phylum Pseudomonadota; class Alphaproteobacteria; order Hyphomicrobiales; family Rhizobiaceae; genus Rhizobium; species Rhizobium sp. LjRoot254. The sequence continues at coordinate 3,569,513 of NZ_CAXUSM020000001.1, forward strand.
GATTTCCACAAGATCGACGTGGAAACCATCTGGTATCGCGACTGGCTGTTCATCGGCCACGATTGCGAGATCCCCAATCCTGGCAATTACTTCACGGTGCAGATCGGCGACTATCCCGTCGTGATCGTGCGCGGCGCCGATGGCAGGATCAACGCGCTGCACAATTCCTGCCGCCATCGCGGCTCCAGGGTCTGCAATACCGAGCGCGGCAACGCGGCCAAACTGGTCTGCCCCTATCACCAGTGGACTTACGATCTCGACGGCTCCTTGCTCTTCGCGCGCCAGATGGGCGACGATTTCAATCCCGCAGGCTTCAGCCTGAAGCCCGTCGCCTGTGAAAGCGCCGGCGGCTACATCTTCATCTGTCTCGCCGACGAGCCGCTGGATTTCGCGCCGTTCAAGAAGATGATGGAGCCCTACTTCCTGCCGCACCGGCTCCGCGACGCCAAGATCGCCTATGAGAGCACGATCATCGAGAAGGGCAACTGGAAGCTCGTCTGGGAAAACAACCGCGAATGCTACCATTGCGCCGGCAACCATCCGGAACTCTGCAAGACCTTCCCGGAAGCGCCCACCATTACCGGCGTCAATGGCGCTGCGGAAGACCCCGAAATCGTCGCGCACTGGGAAAAGTGCGAGGCGATCGGCCTGCCGAGCGAATTCACCATCGATGAGGCCGGGCAGTTCCGCACGACCCGCGTGCCGCTGCTGCGCGAGGCGATCAGCTATACGCTGTCCGGCCGCAAGGCGGTGCAGATGCGGCTTTCCGACAACGTCAACATGGACCGCATCGGCTCGCTGCTGCTCTACCACTATCCCACGACGTGGAACCACATCCTGAGTGACCATGCGATCACCTTCCGCGTGATCCCGCTGAGCGCCACCGAAACCGCGGTCACCACCAAATGGCTGGTCCACAAGGACGCCGTCGAGGGCATCGACTATCGACTCGACGAACTCATCCATGTCTGGACCGAGACGAACGACCAGGACCGCCAGATCGTCGAGGAAAATGCGCGCGGCATCCACTCGCCGGCTTATCAGCCCGGACCCTATTCCGAGATGCATGAGGGTGGCGTGATCCAGTTCGTCGACTGGTATTCCCGTTTCATCGAAGAGCGGCTTTCCGGTGTGCGCAGGCCTGCGCTGCGAAACGTCGCCTGATCGGGAGCGCCACGATGAACATGATGCTGACGGGTACGACGCCCTCCGCCCTGCCGCTCGACCAGATGACGCCGTGGAATTCGGCACGGCAGATGCTGGTCTGCACCAGCGTCACCGATGAGGCACTCGACGTGAAGACCTTCACCTTCGCGGTCGAGGGCGGCGGCTGGTTCCGTTATATGCCGGGGCAGTTCATCACGGTCGAATTGCGCGCCAAGGGCGGTGACCTGCACCGTACTTACACGGTCTCGTCGTCGCCCTCGCGCCCCTATTCGATCGCGATCACCATCAAGGCGCAGCCGGCGAGCATCGGCACGCGCTGGATGTTCGAGAATGTCTTTCCCGGTTCGCGCATCCGTGCCTATGGCCCGAGCGGTCACTTCACGCTGGCGCGCAATCCAGCGAGGAAATACCTCTTCATTTCCGCTGGTTCCGGCATCACGCCGATGATGTCGATGCTGCGCTGGCTCGCCGATTGCGATCCGGGCGCCGACGTAGCCTTCCTCAATTCGGCGCGGCGGCCGGAAGAGATCATCTTCCGCGACGAACTCGAAATGCTCGCCCGACGCATGCCGAACCTGTCGCTCGGCTTCCTGCCCGAAGGCCGCTCCGCAGCGGCACCCTGGGGCGGTCTGATGGGACGCATCGATCGCTACAAGTTCGCCCTGCTGGTTCCGGATTTCATGGACCGGGAGATCTTCTGCTGCGGCCCCGATCCCTTCATGAAGGCAGTGAGCACCATCGCCCGTGCCGAGGGCTTCGACATGGGCCATTACCATCAGGAAAGCTTTGGAGCGACATCGATCGCCGAGAGCGTGCACAAGCAGGCTCATGAGGTCGTGGCAAAGGGCAAGGTGGCGGGCCTGACCGTCAGCTTTCTCGGATCGAACGAGCAAGCCGTGTGCGAGCCCGGCCAGACCATTCTCGAGACCGCGCGCACAGCCGGCGTCCGCATTCCGGCGGCTTGCGAGTCCGGCATTTGCGGCACCTGCAAGGTCCTCAAGCGGGCCGGCGACGTCGACATGCGCCACAATGGCGGCATCAGCGAGCAGGAAATCGCCGGCGGCTATGTGCTTGCCTGCTGCTCGCGGCCGCTCACGCCCGTCGAGGTCGAGGCATGAGCACAACAGATACCAACGATAACGCGCCCCGCCATCGCCGTTCGGAGGATATGTTCCTCTCCTGGTTCTTCGGCCTGCCGGAAAACACTGATGTGGCGGCCGCTGCGCGCATCGAAATCGCGCGGATCGACAAGAGCGCCTTGCCCTGCGAGCAATTGGCGCGGCTGCGGACGATGCTGGTGCAAGCGAGCTTTCCTCAGCCGTCGATGTCGCGGAGCCGAAGACGGCAGCGCCATTGATGTGATCCGGCGCCTCCGCCTTCACGTATAAATGCGGTTGAACGGCTGATAGACCGCGTGTTCCACGAGAGGAGGCCTTCCGATGCGCGCATTGCTGGTTGCTCTTTTGCTTGTGCTTACTGCCCTGCCTGCCATCGCGGAGGACAATATCGAAACGACCAAGGGCATCATCGAGCGTCAGATCGACGCTTTCCTGAAGGACGACGCGGAGACCGCCTATTCCTTCGCCGCACCCGGCATCAAGGCGCGGTACCCGGACAAGGACGCCTTCTTCGCGATGGTGAAGAAGAGCTACCAGCCGGTCTACCGTCCCGGCAACTATGCCTTCGGCCGCAACAAGACGATCGACGACGGTGCCACGATCCTGCATGAAGTGATCATATCGGGTCAGGACGGCAAGGACTGGAGAGCCTTCTACAAGATGGTCCGCCAGCCCGACGGAACATACAAGATAGGCGGCGTGGTCGTGATGCCGGAGACGGAGAGCAAGGGTATCTGACCCGTTGTTCGCCGGATTTTATGGCGGCCAACTATCACTCCGGCGCCTCGAAGGCGTCTTCCAGATCGTAGCCGAATATTTCCCAGGGACGAAATACGAGCCGTTGCTTGAGCGCCGACGGCAGCTTTCTGAATGACTGGATGTAGCTGTCGTTGGTATTCCTCACATCCTCGAACCGGCGCTGCTGCATTCCGGGCAATGAGCGCTCGGCGAGCGACGTGAACGCACCGATCCGATCCAATTCCCGCTCCGGATCGTCGCAAAGATCCTCATAGCGCACGAACAGGCAATCGTCATCGAGGTCATTCAACGCGGTCGCGTAGGCTGAGCACCAGTTCATGAACAGAAGCTCATTGGGGCTCGGATTCCATTTCTTCACTGACAGCACCACCGCCCGGGGATCACGCACCAGAACGATGAACTTCGCGTTCGGAAAGACACTCCTGAGATAGGGCATGCGCACGATGTTGGCTGGCGTCTTTTCCAAAAGCGTGGCCGAGTCGCCAAGCGTCCAGTGATCCCACTGCAGCAGCAGCCGAGCGCGGGCCTGGGCTGCCAACGTCGGATCGACGACCGGCGAGAGCCGGCTCTGATCGAAGAAGGCGAACATGCCGGGGCCGCCATATGCCACCTCGTCACGCATAACGTCCTGCAGAAACTGGCCCTCGTTTTCCGGCACCGGCGCGCGGAGCACTCGAACGTCGAACCGCGCCTGGATCAGCGATTCCAACAGCGTCGTGCCGCTGCGATGCACGCCAGCGATAAAGATGACGTCTTCGATCGTCGTACTCTCGCTCGGCTCGACAAGCTTGCGGCGGTCGGTAAAGCGGTCGGTACCGATACGCGCGAATGCATGGCGGTATTGGTCAAAATCCGATTTGGCGATGCTGTCGCGCATCGCCGCGATGACTGCGGGATCAGCATTTTCGACTGCCCGGTGATACTGCTTGTCCCAGGCGCGGTTGGCGCTTCGCTTGGCAAATTCCTCTGGGCTTGGGCCAGTCTCCCACCCCACAGGAACTTCGCCTGGAGCCAGAACTTCAAGCTTCGGGGTGCTGGAGCCAGCGCCTTTGATCGCGTAGGCCAGTCCTTCGCCGGCCAGCAAATCGAGCTGCCGTCGGTCCAGCACATTGAGCGCCTCGAAGAGCTGTCGCTGTCTTTCGGCATTGCCGTCATACATGCGGAATTCGTCCAGCATCGCGACCCGGCGATCCGACATCATCACCATGTTGACCTGCTTTTCAGCCCGCCGCCACCATTTCCTGACCCAATCGTCATAGCTCATGGCATCGTAGTGGACGATGGCAAAGTGCGCGCCTTCGAGATTGAGAATCTCGCCATTCACCGGCGTCGCGCGATGAAGGGTGATGTCGGAGAAGCTCTCACCCCGCCGGAGAAAGCTCTTGCCGGAAAAGTGCCCTGCAAGCCCCTGCTGGAGGAATTTCCGTGCAAGCGGGCCGTAGACGTCCCGGATCAGAACCTGCCGATCGGGGAAGGTCGGTAGATTCTTTGGCTTGCTCTGTTCGACTTTACCAGGCCGAAACCTGCGCACCAGGCTGCTGATCAGTCCGCGATTCGGCACAGGGCGGACTTGCGCAGGCTTCTCCGCCTGCTTCTGCCGGATCGGAAGACGGGCATATGTCGCGCCCCAAGCCTGATCCATGTTGTCGGATGGGCCGAACACGGCCTCTGCCGGCGAAATCTTGACCGATTTGAACTTGTTGTCGACCCCACCGAGGAATTGGGCAAATGACGCCTGGTCCCCGATCGGGAAGAGAAGTTCGTCCGCGTCGACATGGCCAACCCAGTCGGCCGAAGAGAGATGGGCCATGGCGTGGCGAAAATTGTTCTTCTGCCTGTCTTCGTGCGGCGCGCGCTTGCCATCGATCGCAGGCAACTCAATAGAGGCCAGGCATTTCACGCCTTCGTCCCGCGCGAGGGCCTGCATCAGCTCCCGATCGGGCTGGTCGAAGAACAGGAAAATCTCCGCCGCGCCCATCGCCCGATAATGGGCGACGAATGCTTCGAGCACATCGGCACGTTCATTGACCGTCGCACAAACGCTCCAGCTGTCTTCCCGCATGGATGCCATCCGTTGCCTCTTACGATTCCAGTACGCCGAGTTCGGAGGCACGAGACCTAAGCTCACCGAGAAGCCCGGCGTCCGCAGCGCTACTCCAGTAATTGAGCCCCTTGGTCGAAAACACGAATGAATAGCCAAGGGACGTGAGGAAGTCCGCGCAGTTCTTCTTGTTGTCCTCAATCAGAACCACCGGCCGGTCGCGCTCCAAAGTTTTTCTGGCGCCTCTCAATGCCGGCAATTCGAAACCTTCGACATCGAGCTCGATGAGCGCCACATCCGCAACAGGCAAATCATCGATGCGGAAGACAGGTGCCATTTCGTAGCTGTGGTCTGCCGAACGCACGGTTCCGTCGAAGCTCGATCCGCCGCCTATGAAGCGTCCCTGCTTGTCGGTCGTCCGGATCGGCAGCAGCGACGTCTCCTCGCCAAGTCCGGCATTGAACAGGACGACATTGTCGAGGCCAAGCCGTTCCGAATTCTTCTTTGCGAAGACGAAATTCTCAAGCACCGGCTCGAAGGCGTAGACCATGCCGGCAGACTTGGACAAGGTGTGCAGCATGTCACCGAAGAAGGCGCCGGCGTGAACCACGTTGCGCCGCCCCTTCGCCTCAAGGATGTGCTTGAACCCCAGGTGGGTAAACGGCTCGTAATACCGCCCTTCCGCAAACTCACGCACCGCGATACGGTGCGCCGCTCGCTCGGGAAGGTAGAAATCGACCCGATAGCCGAGCGCTTCGTGATGTGCAGTCACATCGGAGAAGTCGAACGAGAACGAGCCCTTTGCCATCTTCCATTCCTTTTGCCGCAAGCATGCTCGCCTGAGCGGTCGGGCGAGATAGCGGATGCGGCAAGTCTTATAGATGCGCTCCGGCCGATGTCAAACTGCTTGCTTTTGCGCACAATTTCCAGCTAGACACCAGCTTTCCGACAGCTTTCGAGAATTTTCCATGGCAGGCGAGGACAAGCGTTCGAAACGCGAATTGCGCAAGGCTTCGATGAGCGCCGCGGGCGGGATACCGCGCAAGAACGACCCTGACTTCGACTACTATGGACAGGCCACGAGCGAGTTCCTCGACGGGCTCTTTGGCCGGCATGCGGACCGTTTTGCCGGGCGGGAAGACGCGCTGCCCAACGTATTTCTCATCGGCGCCGCAAAATGCGGCACGACAACCCTGTTTCGCACGCTGCGCGAACATCCCGAAATCCACGGCAGCCAGCCGAAGGAGCCGAAATTCTTTGGCTCGCAATATTACAAAGGCTGGGACTGGTACCTTTCTCTGTTCGAAGCGGGCAAGGATCGACCCGTGCGGATGGAAGCGAGCGTGCTCTATGCCAGCGGCGATGCGCTGTTTCACGGCTCCGCGCAGATGATCCACCATTACATTCCCGACCCGAAATTCCTGTTCGTGGCCCGCGATCCGATGGCGCGGATCGTATCGCACTGGCGTCATTACAAAGGCATCCGTCCCGAGCACACGGGCGCGTTCGACGACTTCTTCGACGATGAGGCCGAGCGGCGCCGGATTTTCGAGTGTTCGCTTTATTGGGAGAAGCTCGCGCCATACCAGCGGCTGTTCGGAGACGGCAAGATACTTTGCCTGACCTTCGAGGACATGATCGCCAATCCGCCGTTCTTTCTGAAGACGATACTCGAATTCCTCGAACTGGATTCAGACCCTTCGACGGTGGATAAGCTGCTCGACGACGGCAAGTTCGCCCATGCCAACGCAGCTGGTTCGGGAAAGAAAGCCGACGTACCGGAACCCGAATGGGACCCGGCGCTTCGGGACAAGCTCAAGGCATTGATCGCGCCGGATGCCCGGAAATTTCTCGAATACATCGGCAAGCCCGCCGATTACTGGCACGGCATTCTGTAGCGCTCCCCGCGGCGATCGCTCCAGGCGCGCGCAACATTCGATGCGCTGGTCGAGGGGCTTCTTCGCTATATCAAGGGCTGAAGCCCACTACTTCACGATCTCCTGCAAAGCCAGGCGAAGCTCGAACAGGGGCTTGCGATCGGCGTCGTAGATCTCGACGGACATCATGTCGAGCGGCTCGCGCGGCAGGCCATCGGATGCGAGATTTGCCAGGATGCGGCGGCCCTCGAGTTTTGCCAGTTCGGCATTATCGAATTCGGCGGGAATCTGTGACTGGATCGTGCCATCGCCAGCCACCGTCGTGAAATAGAAATGCGGCATCGGAAATCTCCCTAACCCTCGGCGCTTGATCAACGCGCGGAGCCAGGCGGTCGTTCCGCGACCGCCGCTATCATGATCTCAAACATGAACGTCACCGATTGAAAGCTCGCCATCCTCGTCGCCGGTAAACACAGCGAGGAAAACGAGTCCGGCAAAGAATATCGCGACGATTCCCACGACCACTTCGCCAGGCAGCGGACCGAGCGTTGCATTGTGGATGAATTCGAGGACCGAGTGGACGAAGCCCGCCGGGCGCTCATCGGCTTGCAGGCTCGGCGTGGAGATCTTCAGGATCCACGCGAGAAGCAGGATGAGGAAAATATGGATGTAGTTGCGCTTGAGCCTGCGTGCGAAGGCGACGCGTTGCGAGATCAGGAATTTGGGCGTTCGCAAAGTCTCACCCAGGATCAGCAGCCAGTTGGAGGCGAAGTCCGGCTGGGGCGAGAATATCTGGGCGAAGTAGTGGCGTTCGAACTGACGCACGCGGGCGCGATAGACATCGAAGAAGCGGTAGCGCCGCGCCTCGATCCATAGCAGCAACAGGTTGATGAGCATCGCAAACAGCAGCACGCCGTGATGGGCGCTCGGCGTCGAGAGCGATACCGAGAGCATGGCCGCTGCGACTGTCAGTGACCAATTCGTTGTCCGGTCGAGACGATCGCGCCAGCCTGCCATTCGCACTATCTCCGCGCGGTGATAGTGCGACATGGTGCTGACATATTCCGACGAGGTCAGCGGCGCGGATGGCCTGCTCGTTCCCGGCACCGTTGCGGCATTGGACATGGCATTCTTCCTTGGAACGTGTCCAAAACGCGAATGCCCTTGCAAAAGTTCGGTTGTCACACCGGCCGGACCAGCAGAAGCACCGGCACGGCGGCGATCACCCGATAGATGCGATATCACTGAACGCGAACGTTGATATGAGCCTCCAGCGCGGCATCGATGAAAGCCTGGCGCGCCTCCTCGTCCGGCTTGCGGCCTTCCAGCGCATCGAGGCACATGCCCTTGGCACGGTGATAGGCCTTGCTGGTCTGGTCCGGCCACTTATAGAGCAGGCAACGCGCCGCTTCGTCGGTGCTGGTCACGACACGCAATCCGCCGGCGGCAGCGAGTTCAAGCTGGACGGATTTCTTCCAATATTGGCCTTGCATTTTTTCCTCCCAAACGCAGCGCTTTCGCGCAACGTACGGGAGGATGTTTTTGTTCCGCAACAAAGAACAATACTACTGGTTCACTGCCGGCTTCGAGAGCACATCGGGCGAGCAGGCGGTGAAGCGGACCGTGCAATCCGCATCGAGTTCCTCGCACTGGCGAACCGCGGCGGCCTCGGCCGACTTCCAGTCCTTCTTCACCGAGAAGCCGAAATTGTCGTTGCGCGGCGCCTCGCCTTCGATCCGAGCAACGCTGAAGCAGCTGTTCGAATAGGTCTTGAGCGCTTCGCAACCCGACTGCGACTTGCCACGGCAGAGCGCCAGGACATTTTCGGTTGCCGACTTCTCGGCGATCTGGTTCTGCAGCGAATAGATCGCGCCGGACCTGTCGATCGCGGTCGCACCCCAGACGGCGCGTGTGCCGCTGGATGACGTGCTCGTACGCACGCTTGCGACCTGCTCTTCCAGGGTCTTCACCGTCTCGGCGAGTTTGTCTTTTTCAGCCTTCAGTGCCGAGAAGCTCTCGGTCATGGTAGAAAGCTCCTTGGCGTAAAGATCACGCTCTTGCTGAAGCCCGGCCGGCTGTTCGCCTGGCTCGGGGTTCACCGCCGGACCCGTAGTCTTCGCAGCGGTAAGCCGCTTGATTTCTTCGGCATTGGAGGAAAGCAACGCATTGGCCGCGTCGAGGCTGGTCTTGGCCTTGGCGAGTTCCTTTTCCTTCGCGGCAAAGTCCTGTTCCCTGGCGGCGAGATCCTTGTCGGCCGTGTCGAGCTTGGTCGTCAGATCGGTGATCTGGTCGGCCAGCGTCGAGCGTTCGAGGTCGGATTCGGCGGCCTTGCCGGCAACCTGCTTCAGCGCCTCGATCTGGACATTGGCGACGGAAAGCTTGGCCTGCACGTCACGCAGCGCCTTGTCGCGATCGGCGAGGTCCTGGCTTGCCTTGTCGAGCTCCGCCCCGAGCGACTTGATCTTGGTATTGAGCGCTTCGTTGCGGCTATCCTGGTTTTCGTCCGCTGCCGTCTTCAAAGCGGCGATTTCGGCATTCGCCGCCTTGAGATCGGTTTCGGACTTTGCCAGCGACTCGTCTTTTTGCTGGAGGTCACTTCCGGCCTGCCGCAGCTCTTTTCGAGCCTTGTCGAGATCGGCCGTAAGCGCGGTGATGCGGTCATTGAACACCGCCGACTGCTCCGTCGCATCAGCCTCCTGGGCCGCCCTCAGCGTTTCGATTTCGCCATTGGCTGTCGCGAGACGCTGTTCGAGGTCCTTGACGGCATTCTGCTGGTCGGCAAGCGCCTTGCGCGCGGTATCGCGATCCCTGGTCAGTTGCGCCGTCTGGTCGGTCAGGCTGGCAATCTGGGTGTTGGCGGTGCCGATCGTATCCGTTGAGGAACTGTCGGCGTTCGCCGAGGCTTCCGCGAGGCGCTTTTCGAACGCGGCCTTTTCCTGGTCGCGCTGCGATTCCAGCGCCCGCATCGCAGTTCGGAGATCATTCTCATAGGCGGAACTCTGCCAGAAATAGGTCAGCAGCGAGCCGAGCACGAGGAAAAGCACCGCTGCGGCCGCCACGAGCCCCCAGGAACGGCCGGGCTCATCATCCTCATCCTGATCGTCGGTGCTTTCCGGCTTGCTGGCAACGGCATCCAGCGCACGGAACGGCAGGATGGCCTCTTCCCGGATCGCCGGTTCGAGCGAGGTCGGCTTATCGTCGGAGGCTTCGAGATCGTCCTCGTTTTCCGGCACCAGATCGACTTTCACATCGGCCGTTTCACGGGTCGCTGGTTGGAGCGAGGTCGGCGCATCGTCTTCGGCTTCCATCTCATCGGCGCTTTCCGGCGCCGCATCGACCGGGGCGGCAGTCGTCGCGGGCCAGCCAACCGTGGCGAAGACATTGGAGGCGGGCTGTTCGAGCGAAAGGTTCATGCCGGCGGTGACGCGGCGCGCAAGATCGGCGTCCAGCACCAACACCGTGAGGTCTCCCTCGGTCTCCGCTTCGCCCGGCAGGAAGGCCGGCGCCTTGCTCCAGCCGCGCTTGGTCAGGAACTTCTCGGTCGCGGTATCGCGCAGCCGGAAACGTGGTTCAACGACCACCGCACCGCGAAGCACGATCGTCGCGACACCGGAACCGGGTTCGAATTTCACCGTAACATCGGTCAACTTGCCTTAACTCCGTAATCAGTGACGTTTTTTACCGTGATAAATCAGCAGGGCGGCGAGATTTCGACATACTTGCGGGCGGAATAAGGCAGGCAAGCCCAATATCGGCACCGTCTTGCGGAACATCCCGGCAAGAATGGCGTTTCTTCATGGGACCATCTGGTCCGCACATCTGGGTATCGCCATGCTGACAGGTATACTCATCGGAGCTGGAATCATGCTGACCTACCTGGCCATCGGTGTCTTGGCGGGCCGCCGCCTCCGAAATCTCGGCCGCGAACTGGCCAAGCAGGATCAGCAGGACACCAATCCTCCCCTCCATTGAATCTGCTTGTTGCACCTGAACTTAGACTCGCGCTCTACGTTCTCGTAGTGGATTACCGCGAGGAACAGGCATGAGCGATCACAAGACGATCGAACCACCCAACGTGGAAAAACCGGAGCGCCTGACCCGCGATTTCTTTGAACGGCCGCCGGAAGCCGTTGCTCGTGATCTCATCGGCGTGACGCTACTCTACGAGGGCGTGGGCGGTACGATCGTGGAAACCGAGGCCTATCATCCCGGCGATCCGGCGTCGCATAGTTTTCGGGGCCAGACACTGCGCAACTCGGCGATGTTTGGTCCAGCAGGCTGCATTTATGTCTACCGCATCTATGGCATGCATTGGTGTCTGAACTTCGTATGCCTGCCCGGCTCGGCGGTGCTGATCCGCGCGTTCCAGCCCGAATTCGGTATGCACGAGATGCTCGAACGCCGGGGAGACATGGCGCCACGCTTGCTGGCATCGGGGCCGGGACGGCTTTGCGATGCGCTCGGCATATCAGGCGCGGATGATGGAAAATCGCTGTTCGAACCGCCGTTCGAATTGCATGCGAATCTCGAACCCAAGCCCGTGGTGGTAGGATCCCGCATCGGCATCACCAAGGCAGTGACGGAACCGCTGAGGTTCGGTCTCGAGGGATCGCCCTTCCTGAGCAAGAAGTTCTGATTGCGGAACTCGGCTCACCGCCGGCGCATTTCGTGGTAGATTGAACACTTTGGAGTACGAGCCAATGAAAACGATCGCCGGACTCTTCGATCATCGTGACGATGCCATGGCCGCCATCACCGACCTTCTCGACCGCGGCGTCCCCCGCACGGATATCAGCATCCTCGCCAACAATGCAGGCGATTGGTATGCGGAGGATTCAGAGAGCGAAGCCGGCGCCGAAACCGGCGCAGGCCTCGGCGCCATTGCCGGCGGGGCGGGTGGACTTCTCGCCGGGCTTGGACTCTTCACGCTCCCGGGCATCGGGCCGGTCGTCGGTGCGGGCTGGCTGATGACCACTGCGGCAGGCGCCGCGACCGGCGCCATACTGGGTGGAGCCGCCGGCGGCTTCGTGGCCTGGATTACCGGCCACGGGGTGAGCGAAAGCGACGCGCATGTCTTCGCCGAGGGCCTGCGTCGCGGCGGAACACTGGTAACGATGCAGGTGGCCGACGACCTCGTCATCGCGACCGAGGCAATTTTCCTCAAGCACAGCGTCGATGTCGCGGCACGGCGCGACGCGTTGGCCGAAGAAGGCTGGGCGCGCTTCGACGATCACGCTCCGCCCTATCTCAACCTGAACCGGGACAATCCCCACGGCGCAGGACCGAACAGCCAACTCTGATCAGGCGCTGATGTTGAGAAGCGCCAGCGTCTGCTCGTCCTTTGCGCCGCCGCAGAATTTCGACAGCGCCATGTCGAAGATCTCGCCATCCCCTTGGGCGGCAAGTGCGAAGAGCGTCATCGATGAACAGAACTTCACGTCGTCGGGCGAACCGAATATCTCATGCAGCGAGGTCTCACCGCAATCGAGCACGGCGTTGATACTTTCCCTGAGCCGCACGCCGAGGACCGGATGGGCGAGATAGGCGCGCGCCTCGTCGAGTGTATCGATGCCGAATTGCTGCGCCGTCGATGAGCGGCCGAGCCCGCGCAATTGCGGAAACACGAACCACATCCAGTGCGACAGCTTCTTGCCACCGATAAGTTCGGCGAGCGCCATGTCATAGACCGGCGCCTGTGCCATCACGAAACGGTCGAGATCGAAAGGATCCGCGTGCGCCATCATGCCGTTTCATTCCGTTGCGTCATAAGGAATATGACTGTCCAGCCCCGTGAGCACAAGCCTGTTGCGCACGATGCGGATGCCGGAAACACCTTCGACGATCTGCTCGGCAACGAACTGCTCCTCGCGCGTCTCGACACTGCCATTGAGTTGGGCGATGCCGCCATGGACGGTGACGGTGATCTGGCTCTCGTCAATCCGATCATCGAGGGAAAGCCTGTCGGATATCTCCTCTTCCAGGACGTCGTCATCGATCGCGCCATGGGCAATGGCCTTCGATAGAGCTGGACCGCCTTCGCTCACGATGGCCGTTTGTCCCGCGATCTCCACTCCCTGATTTTCCTCGGTATCGAAATTGGCCGCGGGTTGCCCATAGGCGACGTTGCGTTTGCGACCGCGACTGCCGTCTGCATCCGCATAGGGCCAGCCTTCATCGAGGTCACGCTCCTCGTAGTCGCGATAGTCTTCCTCGCGGGCGGTTTCGCTCGTGTCCCTGGGCTCTATGGGCATTGTCGCCTCCTTTGTTTGATTGATTGCTTTCACAATCACCGGGAGAGGACTTTGGTTCCGGAGAAAAGACTGAAATACGAGCGTGTTAAGGCTTCCTCAATGGATTTCCAAGAGATTGTGGGCATTGAATATCTAGCAGGGAAATTCATTTGCGCGCGGGAGTGAACCGGTTTAGCCGCCGGACCGCCATACTCTCTTTGTTGCTCTCGGTCGTGATTATCGTCATGGTTGCGGGGGGCACGGTGCTGTCAGCAATCGCACAGGTTTCCAGCCACGCCAACCGGCTCGATGACGAGCGCTCGCGCCAGACCACGGACGGCGCGCTCAAGACGTTCGTCGCGCAATTGGGTGCCACGCTCAACGACTATGCGGCCTGGGACGACGCGGCAGCCAATGCCTATGATCCCAACGGACTGCCTTGGATGATCAGCAATTTCGGCGACATGACCGTGAACAGCGCGCTGTTCGATGTCGCCGTCGTGATCGACGCCAAGCGCAACGTGTTGATGGCCTATCAGGACGGCACGCCACAAACCCTGCCGGTGGACCAATTCTTCGACCCGTCGATCTGGATACTTTTCGACGGCGCGCTATCACCCCTAGATCCAGCGGTTCCGGAGGCGAAGGCATTCATCCGGACGAAATCGGGGATCGCGGCGGTCGGCATCGCATTGATCCGCAATAAGTCCGGCACGCTCGACCAGCCCGAGGACAAGCGGCTGTTTCTTGTCTTCGCCCGCCACCTCGACAACAAGGTGCAGAACCTCGCCGACACCTATGTGATCGACGGCCTGCACCTGACCGCGGCATCGAGCGAAGCCGTCAATTTCGTACCCGTCTGGGATCCCTCGGGCACAGTGCTCGCCAAGCTGACGTGGCCTTCGCGCGCGCCGGGCGACATCTCCTACAGCCAGGTGAGCACCAAGCTGATCGCGGCGATGGGCCTGTTTGGTTTTCTCTTGGTGGCTGTCTTCACCATCGGGCTTATCGAGGCCAAGAGGCTGCGGTCAGATGAAGAAGCGGCGCGGCAGCTTTCGGTGACCGACAGGCTTAGCGGCCTTCTCAATCGCGCCGGCCTGTTTCGCGCGCTGGACGACCTTATCGAAGAGGCCAAGCTCGCCAAGTCCGATGTCGCGCTGCTCTATCTCGACCTCGATGGTTTCAAGGAAGTCAACGATGCCTATGGCCATGGCTGCGGCGATGACCTGATCCGCAGCGTATCGGCCGGGTTCCGCTGCCTCATTCCGCCGGGCGCGACGCTTGCCCGCGTCGGCGGTGACGAATTCGCCATCGCCTTCGTGATGAAGAATTGCGATCCCACCGCCTTGAAGCTCGCCGATGTCATCCTCGCCTTCTTCGACGAGCCATTCCAGATTGGCGAAAGGATCGTGACCGTCGGCACCTCGATCGGGGTCGCTTCCTCCCAGATCGGGACGATAAACAGCGAGGAACTCGTGCGCCGCGCCGACATCGCCATGTACAAGGCGAAGGAGATGGGACGCGGACGTGCCTTCCTCTATGACGGTTCGATGGACAGCGACCGCGAAATGATCCTCGCGCTCGAAGCCGAACTCAGGGTGGCGATCGACCGCCGCCAACTCACCGTCGTCTTCCAGCCACTCGTCAGCGCAGCGACACTCCGGGTCACATCCGTCGAAACGCTGGTGCGGTGGAGTCGGCCCGGCCGCGGACCGGTATCGCCCGACGTCTTCATTCCCGTGGCGGAAAAGACCGGGCTGATCGAGCCACTCGGCATTTTCGTGCTGGAGCAGGCCTGCGAGAAGGCGAAGCACTGGGGGGATATCGCGATTGCGGTGAACATCTCGCCGGTCCAGCTCAGGAATCCGACATTCGCCACACAAGTGGCCCGGATTCTGGACGAAGCAGGAATCGAACCCTCCCGCCTGACGCTCGAACTGACCGAGGGCTATCTCATCCAGAACCCGCAACGTGCGAGCCAGTCGATCGACCGGCTCAAGGCGCTGGGCGTCAAGATCGCGCTCGATGATTTCGGCTCCGGCTTCTCCAGCATCGGCTATCTCCGCCAGTTCGGCTTCGACCGTCTGAAGATCGATCGCTCCATGGTCGCCGAAATCGATACGAGCGAAGAGGCTCGCAGCATATTGCAGGCGACGACGGCGCTTGCCCGGTCGCTCGGCCTGCCTGTGACCGCCGAGGGCGTGGAACGCGAGGAGCAGGCGATGATCCTCCGCCTCTGCGGTTGCGATGAATTGCAAGGCTATCTCTACGGCAAGCCGGTGCCCGCTGAAGCGCTCGCCGACATACTTTTCAACGAGGCCCGCTTCGCCACGGGCATGATGCTCCGGCAGACCGCATAGCAATTTCTTGGGAGGCGGCGGAGGTTGCCCAAACCGGCCGGCAATGGCAGATTGATTGCCGTGGGAGGCAATGCGGTTTCTCTGTTTCGGGGCGGTTTTTGAAAACTCTATTCGTTGCTGCATGTCTAACCGTGCTCGGCGCTTTCAGCACCCACGCATCGGAATGCAATCGCTATGCGATCGAGATCACCACGTCACCGGTGATCTATCAGTGGACCAGCGCGCTTGAAAAGGCGTCCAACTTGCTGGCGGCACCACCGAGCCGGGCGGACACCATCCTGCTGGGCGACTCGCTTCTCGCCTTCTGGCCGCGCGATCTGGCGGAAACGCAGTTCGGCAAGGGCAGCGTCTGGAACTTCGCGGTCGGCGGCAGCCGGACTCAGCATATTCTCTGGCAATTGGAAAAGCTTGGTGCGACCAACCTGCATCCGCGCGAAGTCGTCGTGCTGATCGGCACCAACAATCTTACGGATGAGAAACTGCCGGCCTGCGCGATCGTCGCCGGCATCCAGGCGGTGGTGGGCAGGACGCATGAGACATGGCCGGGCGCGACCGTGCATGTGATGGGCATCCCGCCGCGTGGCTTCGATTTCCATTTCCGGGACGGTGCGCGCAAATCGATCAACGACGAGGTCCGCCGCTGGATCGCGACGCTCGAAAGAACCCGCTACTTCGAAGTCGATGCCATGCGGATGACCTGCGGCCGCTACAGCGAGGCGGCGCAGAGCACGCTCAACCTCACGCCCGACGAACCGAAAAATCGCTGCGAGAACTATGCCGACGACTTCGGTCATTTCAAGCGGCCGGGATATGAGGTGATTTACTCCGCCCTGCGCGACGAGATCAATTAACGCATTGATTCCTGAACGCCATTGCTTAGATTGTGCGCCGAAGTTCGAGGGACGTTTTTCGCATGCGCGTATATTTTCTGGACCGGATCAGGATCGTTCTGACGATCCTGGTGATCGCGCATCATAGCGCCATCACCTATGGCGCCAGCGGCGGATGGTTCCTGAGACTGGTGGACGACAAGAGCACGTCCAGTCTCGTCCTGACCCTGCTCGCAGCCGTCAACCAGGCCTTCTTCATGGGCTTCTTCTTCCTGATCTCGGGCTACCTGACGCCAAGCTCCCATGACCGCAAAGGCTGGCTCGATTTCACCCGCGACCGGCTGATAAGGCTCGGCCTGCCGACGCTGTTCTTCGGCTTCGTCATCGGCCCTCTAACAGTGGCAATCACCCGGACGCGAAGCTGGGATTTCGCGAGCGAATGGTTCGGTATCATGGCGCAAGGCCGTTTCGTGATCGGCCCGATGTGGTTTGCCTATGCGCTGTTGGTCTTCTCGCTCGCCTATGTCGCCTGGCGGAAGCTGGTGCCGGTGAAGCCCGCGCCGCGAAAGCCCATCCCCGGACATCGGACATGGATTCTTGCTGCCCTGGGTGTCGGCGCTGCCGCGCTCATCATCCGGCAATTCGTGCCGGTGGGCGAAGAGGTGCTCGATCTTCAGCTCGGCTATTTCGCCTCCCATGTCTTCCTGTTTGCGCTCGGCTGCATTGCGGAACGCTACGGCTGGCTCACGGAGGTCAAGCGCAAGCACGCCATGCCCTGGGTGATCGTGGCAGCCGTCGCCATTCCATTGCTGCCGATTGCGCTTGTAGTGGGCGAGCAGATCGGCCAGACGAATTTCGCCACCGGCTTTTCCTTCCCGGCGGTCTTCTATGCCTTTTGGGAACCTGTCGTAGCCTGGGGTATCATCGCAGGCATGCTGTGGATCTTCCATCTCCGGTTCAACGAGCAGGACAAGCGCTGGGGCGGCCTCGCGCGGCAGACATATGGCGCGTTCATCGTTCATCCCCCTGTCATCGTGACGATCGCGATCCTGCTGGAAAGCATCCCCGCCCCGGCGCTGGTCAAGTTCCTGCTGCTCACTGCGCTCGGCACATTAGCGTCGTTCGCGCTCGCTTGGGCGATCCGCAAGATTCCCTTCGTCAAGCTCGCCGTCTGATCGCATACACGCAAGACGTAAGTCCTTCAGAACGCGCCTCAATTGGAACATTGCTGGCACCTCAAGCCTTGATATGCAATGATAGCCAACGAGGGGGAATTGCCGATGACCGACTACGAAAAACTGATCGATACGGAAACCTGGGCGTTCATCGACCGAACGAACTCCTTCTATCCGCCCGAGACGATAGACTTCACGATCGACCAGCAGCGCGCGGTCTATGACCGCATGTGCCGGGAATTCTTCACCGGCTATCCCGAAGGCGTTTCCGCCGAGACCAAGGTGATCGCGCTCCGCGACCGCAATATCCCTGTCCGGCGCTATCGCGCGATGAAATATGACGCCCATGCCGTCGTCATCTACTATCACGGCGGCGGTTTCGTCGTCGGCGGCCTGGAAAGCCATGACGATGTCTGCGCCGAAATCTGCCATCGCACAGGCTTCGAAGTGGTCTCCGTCGATTACCGGCTTTCGCCTGAGCACAAGCATCCCGCTGCCTTTGACGACGCACTGGCTGCTTTCGAATGGGTCGCGGACGGATACGATATTCCGATCGTGCTTGCGGGCGACAGCGCCGGCGGCAATCTCGCATGCGCCGTGGCGCACGCGACGCGCAAGCATCCGAGAAAGCCGATCGGCCAGATGCTGATCTATCCGGGCCTCGGCGGCGACATAACGAAAGGCTCCTACGTCAAGCATGCGGACGCCCCGATGCTGACCATGCGCGACCTCATCTTCTACAAGGACATCCGTACCGGCGGAAAGGACGCAACCGGCGACGTGTCCTATATGCCTCTCGCGGACAGGGATTTCATCAACCTGCCACCGACCGTGATCATATCGGCCGAATGCGATCCCCTGTCATCCGATGGCGAGGCCTATCGCGACCGGATGCTGGCTGCCGGCGGCAAGGCATGGTGGCACGAGGAAGCGGGACTGGTGCACGGCTATCTCCGCGCCCGGCACACCGTCGCGAGGGCGCGCGAAAGTTTCAGCCGCATCGTGGATGCCATCAAGATGCTCGGCCGCAAGGAATGGACCCATCCCCTGCATGCGCCCGTCAAGTCAGAAATGACTCGGCCTTCATCGTCTCTGGCCGCGGTACACCCAATCGATTGAGGATGGTCGGCGCCAGGCTCAACTGGTCGAGCAGCGTGTCGTGCTCGGGACCCCTACCCTCGCCGAAATAGTACATCGCGAAATCCTGTTGCTCATCCGCATGGCCGCCATGGTGGCCGCGCGGCGATTGGCCGTGATCGGCGCAGACCATGACCTCATAGCCGGCCTCGCGCCAGCGCGGCAGGAAGGCGGCGAGCTGGGCGTCCATCACGAACAGCGCATGGTCCATTTCACGCGTGTCATGGCCGAAGCGATGGCCCATGGAATCGAGCGTGCAGGTATGCAGGATGCCGTAATCGATGCCGTGGCGCTCGGTCAGCATCGTCAGCGTTGCGAACAGGTCGGTGTCGCTCGGCGTCATCTGGTTGATGAGATTATAACCGGTCATGGTGTGGAACCGACCATGGGTGATCGGACCTTCCGGCTCGTCATACTCCATGTCGCGCACCAGATCGAACGGATAGCGATTGAAGAATTCCGACCAGTAGGAATGGGTGACCGCACCGGTCCTGCCGCCGGCCTTGATCACCTCGGAAAAGATATCCGGCTGGCTGAGCCGGAAACGGACCTCGTTGGACAGCACGCCATGCACCTGCGGCGGCACACCGGTATGGATCGACGCGTAGCAGCATGCCGATGTCGAAGGCAGCACCGACCGCATCTTCCAGACCTGCGCATCCCCATGCTTCACCCAGCCCTCGAGATTGCCCATGAAGGTGCGGAAATTGCGATAGGGCACGCCATCGAGAATGATGAGCAGGAGTTTGGATTTGAGCGGCATCGTGTTGACCTCGATCTACTTTGATTGTCTTTTCAGCGCGGAGGTTCACCCCTCACCAACTTCGGCCAAGGGCTCGCTACGCGTGCCCGGCCTGCGTATCCTCTCCCGCAGGGGGAGAGGTAGGGTGCCACACGCACGGCTTTGACCTGAGGCGAGGCGGTGCCGCGGGTTTACCTCTCCCCTTGCGGGAGAGGATAGCAAGTCCGCGTGAGCCGCAGGCGAATGCATGGACGCGCTTGGTGAGGGGTGAGCCACCCATGCCGGACACGCGATGTTTCAATTCCCAGCACTCGCCATCTTGCGCCCCGCAATAGCCGTCTCCAGCCAGCCGATCTCCATCTCCGGCACGGACGACAGCAACAGGTCGGTATAATCGTCGAATGGCGGCGTGAGCACCTGGCTCTTCGAACCATACCGCACCACCTCGCCGCGATACATGACGGCGATGGAGTCGGCGATCGACTTCACCGTGGCGAGATCGTGGGTGATGAAGAGATAGGCGACCTGTTCGATCTTCTGCAGGTTGAGCAGAAGTTTCAGGATGCCGTTGGCCACCAGTGGGTCAAGCGCGGATGTCACCTCGTCGCAGATGATCAGCTTGGGCTTAGCGGCCAGCGCGCGGGCGATGCAGACGCGCTGTTTTTGACCACCTGAAAGCTCGGCCGGATAGCGGTCGATGAAGCCCGTGCCCATCTCGATTTCCTCGAGCAGTTCCTTCACCCGCTTGTCGCGCTCGGCGCCCCGAAGGCCGAAATAGAAGGTCAGCGGGCGACCGATGATCGTGCCCACCGTATGGCGCGGATTCATCGCCACGTCGGCCATCTGGTAGATCATCTGGAGCTGGCGGAGATCGTCCTTGCTGCGGTCGGTCAGCCGGTTCGACAGCTTGCGACCGTCAAAGATCACCTCGCCCTGCTGCGGCGGCAGCAGGCCGGTGATGGCACGGGCGAGCGTCGATTTGCCGGAACCGGATTCGCCGACCACGGCAAGCGTCTGGCCGGGATGGATATCGACAGAGACGTCCTTGAGCACCTTGACGATGCCGTTGCCATAGGCGGCGGTGACGTTCTTCACCGACAGGATCGGCTTGGGTGTCGGCTGCTTTTCCTCGTGCTCGATATGATGGACCGAGACCAGCGCCTGGGTATAGGGCTCCTTCGGCTGCTTGATGATCTCGAAGGTCGTGCCCTTTTCGACCATCTTGCCGTGACGCAGCACCATGATGTCATCGGCAACCTGGGCGACCACCGCGAGATCGTGGGTGATATAAAGCGCTGCGACACCGGTGTCCCGGATCGCATCCTTGATCGCAGCCAGCACATCGATCTGGGTCGTCACGTCGAGCGCCGTCGTCGGCTCATCGAAGACGATCAGATCAGGCTCCGGGCAAAGCGCCATGGCCGTCATGACGCGCTGAAGCTGACCGCCGGAGACCTGGTGCGGATAGCGCCGGCCGATATTCTCGGGATCGGGCAGGCTCAATTTCTTGAACAGAGCTATCGCGCGTTTCTCGGCCTCGGCGCGATTGGCGACGCCGTGCTTGAGCGAGGATTCCACCACCTGGTCCATCAGCCGTTGCGCCGGA
Source organism: Rhizobium sp. LjRoot254 (assembly GCF_964254105.1). NCBI lineage: Bacteria > Pseudomonadati > Pseudomonadota > Alphaproteobacteria > Hyphomicrobiales > Rhizobiaceae > Rhizobium > Rhizobium sp. LjRoot254. The sequence continues at coordinate 3,590,555 of NZ_CAXUSM020000001.1, forward strand.
TTAAACGCGGCGGCAGCCGACTGCGCGACATAGCAGACCTCGCGGCCGCGCAATTTCCGGATGCCGTTCTTGCCCTGCTCAAGAATATTGCGGCCGTTGAGGACGATCTCGCCGCCGGTAATCCGCACACCGCCCCGGCCGTAGCCCATCGGCGACAGCCCGATGGTGGATTTGCCGGCGCCGGATTCGCCGATCAGGCCGAGCACCCTGCCCTTTTCAAGCGTCAGCGACACATTATCGACGATCGTGGCCGTACGCGGTGCCTCGCCGGGCGGATAGACGGTCGCTTCGATGCGGAGATTGCGGATATCGAGCAAGGTATCAGCCATTGCCGCGCCCTCCCTTGAGGTCGGTGGTCCGGTTCAGGATCCAGTCGGCGACCAGATTGACGGAGATGGCGAGCGCCGCGATCGCGCCGGCGGGGATCAGCGCCGCCGGGATACCGAAAACGATGCCGTCCTTGTTCTCCTTGACCATGCCGCCCCAATCCGCCGCCGGCGGTTGCACGCCGAGACCGAGGAAGGACAGCGCGGAGAGGAAGAGCACGGCATAGATGAAGCGCAGGCCGAATTCCGAGACCAAGGGCGAGAGCGCATTCGGCAGGATCTCCGCAAAGATCACCCACCACTTGCCCTCGCCGCGCAGCTTGGCGGCTTCGACGAAATCCATGACGTTGAGATCGACCGCGACCGCGCGCGACAGGCGATAGACGCGGGTCGAGTCGAGAACGCCCATGACCAGGATCAGCGTCATGAGAGTGGATGGCAGGACCGAGAGCACGACCAGGCCGAAGATCAGCGTCGGGATCGCCATCAGGAGATCAACGAGCCGCGACATGGTCATGTCGAACCAGCCGCCGGCGACGGCCGCGGCAAAGCCCAGGATCGCGCCCATCGAGAACGAGATCAGCGTCGCGATCACGGCGATGAAGATTGTGGTCTGGGCGCCATAGATCATGCGGGAGAGCAGGTCACGACCGAGGTTGTCGGTGCCGAGGGGGAATTTTGCCGACATCGGCTCCCAGACGCCACCGGCAATCTCGCCGAGGCCATAGGGTGCGATGACCTGCGCGAAAACCGCCACAAGCAGAAACAGCATCGTGAGGATCAGGCCGATCAGGGCGCCGGGAGGAACTCGTCTTATGTTAAGCATGGTGCGCCCTCACTTTGGATGCCGGAGGCGCGGATTGGCGAGGATCGACGCCACGTCAGCCACCACGTTGAGGAAAATATAGACGGCGGCGAAGATCAGCCCCACGGCCTGCACCACGGGCACATCGCGCTTGGCGACATGGTCGACCAGATATTGCCCCATGCCGGGATAGACGAAGATCACCTCGACCACGACCACGCCGACGACGAGGAAGGCGAGATTGATCATCACCACATTGATGATCGGCGCGATGGCGTTCGGAAAGGCATGTTTCCAGATGATTTCGAAGGCGGTCAGGCCCTTGAGCTCCGCGGTTTCGATATAGGCCGATTGCATGACATTGAGGATCGCGGCGCGTGTCATGCGCATCATATGCGCAAGCACGACCAGTGTCAGCGCGGTGGCCGGCAGCGCGATGGCCTTCATCTTCTCAAGAAAGGGCATGCCTTCATAGACGGTCGAAATGCCCGGAAAGATCTGGAATTTGACCGCGAAGAAATAGACCAGCAGATAGCCGATGAAGAATTCCGGCACCGAGGTCGAAGCGAGCGCAAGGCCGGAAATCAGCTTGTCGACCGGTCCGTTGCGGTAGCGGACCGCGAGCAGCCCGAGGATGATCGCCAGCGGGATCGAGACAACAGCCGCCCAGAATGCGAGGAACAACGTGTTCCACAGCCGGCCCTTGATCGATGTCGCGATGTCGAGCTTGCTCGTCAGCGCAGTGCCGAGGTCACCCTGCAGGATACCGAACAGCCAGCGGAAATACCTGACATAGGCCGGATCGTTCAGGCCCATCTCCTCGCGCAGGTTTGCCAGCGAGACAGGGGTCGCCGATTGGCCGAGAATGGATTGCGCGACGTCGCCGGGCAGGATCTGCGTTCCGGCGAAGATCAGGACGGAAACGGCGAATAGCAATAGGATGCCCAGCGCGACGCGCTGGGCAATGAGTTTTACGATGGGCGATGACATATCCGGTCCGTCCGGATCACGCCGCGAGCCAGCAACGCTGAAGGGCGTAGCCGCCCGACAGTTCGTAATTGGGGTCCTCGACCCAGCCCTCGACGCCCGGACCCGTCGCATCGATATAGTCGTTGAACATCGGCGCGATCAGGCCGCCTTCGGCCTGGAGTATCGTCGCCATGTCGCGATAAAGCCCCTTGCGCTTGGTGTTGTCGAGTTCGGCGCGAGCCTGGAGAAGCAGCTGGTCGAACTTCTCGTTGAAGAAGCGCGTGTCGTTCCAGTCGGCCTTGGAGTAATAGGCGGTGGAATACATCTGGTCCTGGGTCGGACGGCCGCCCCAGTAGGATGTCGAGAAGGGCTGCTTGTTCCAGACTTCCGACCAGTAGCCGTCACCCGGCTCGCGCTTGACTTCCAGCGTGATGCCGGCCTGGGCGCAGGACTGCTGGTAAAGCTGTGCGGCATCGACTGCACCCGGGAATGCGACATCGGAGGTACGCAGCAGGACCGAACCGGAATGGCCGGACTTCTTGTAGTGGGCCGCTGCCTTTTCAGGATCGAAGGGGCGCTGCTCCAGATCGTCGGCAAACAGCGGATAGGCCTTGTTGATCGGGATGTCATTGCCGATGGAACCATAGCCCATCAGGATGCGATCGACCATTTCCTGGCGGTTCATCGCATATTTCAGCGCGAGCCGCAGGTCGAGGTTGTCGAAGGGCGCCGTGTTGCAATGGGCGATGAACACATAGTGGCCGCGGCCGGATGCGGTGCGGATCGTGACACCAGGGACGCGCTTGATGAGATCGACGATCTTCGGCTCGACGCGGTTGATCATGTTGACCTGACCGCTCTGCAAGGCCGAGATTCGGGCGGTCGCGTCGTTGATGACGATGATCTCGATCGTCGAGGCGTGGCCGAGATCGGCGTTGTAGTAGCCGTCATATTTCTCGAGCACGTGGCGGACGCCGGGCTCGTTCGCGACGACCTTGTAGGGACCGCAGCTGATGCCTTCGGTCGGATTGTCCTTGCCGCCGTTCGGCTGGATCATCAGGTGATAATCGCCCATCAGGTAGGGAAGGTCGGCATTGGCCTCCTTGAGGCCGATAACCACGGTGTCGCCGTCGACCTTCATGCTGGCAATGCCGGTCATCAGGCCTAGCGCGCCGGATTTCGACTTTTCGTCCGAGTGGCGCTCGAGCGTCGCCAGCACGTCCTGCGCCGTGACATCCTTGCCATTGTGGAAGGTGACGCCTTTGCGGATCTTGAAGGTCCAGGTCTTGGCGTCCGGCGACGAGCCGAACTCCGAAGCAACGCGCGGCACGATTTCACCGGTCGGCGAGAGCGTCACCAATCCGTCGCCGTACTGCCAGCCGAGCATGGCCGGAACCTGGCTCTGCCAGGTGGCGGGGTCGAGGCTGTCCGTGGACGTGCCGCCCTGCATGCCGGCCTTCAATGTTCCGCCCTTGACCGGGCCAGCCGCCTGGACGGCGGTCGACAGCAGGCCATTGGCGAAAGTCGCGCTCACGCCGAGCGCCGCCGCTCGACCGAGAAATTCGCGGCGGCTCAGCCTGCCGGATGCAACGCGCATGCTGAGATAGGAAAGTTCGTCAGACATATGGTTCCCCTGTTTTTGACCTGCCGGCCCGCCTGAAGGCCGATGCCGGATAATGAGCGGCAGCCCCCTGGCCGGCGATACTATGCGCGCCATTTCGTATTGCAATAACGAAGGTGTGCCGGCGGGCATAATGATGCCTGCCGCGTGTTTCGACAGAGTTGTCTACAGGGTTTCGTGGGACCGTCAGGCAACGAGCGTCGTGACGCCGTGATCCTCCACTAGCCGCAGATTGCCGATCTTTTCCAGTGCCTCCGTGAGTTGCTGACGGCTCGCCGGCTTGATCATGTAGCCGCGCGCTCCATGCTCGTGGGCGCGACGCAAGTCGTTCTCGTCGCTGGAGGTCGACAGGATGCAGACCGGAATGGCCCTGAGCCGGGGATCGGCGCCGAGATTGTCGAGAACCTGGAAACCATCCATCAGCGGCATGTTGATGTCGAGCAGGACGAGATCGACCGGCAGGCCGCCCCGTTCTGCAAGACGGCTCTCCAGCCAGCTCAGCGCTTCCTTGCCGTTCGTCGACACATGCAGGTGGAAATGAACCTTTTCCATTTCCATCAGCTTAATCCGCGTCAGATGCACATCCGCCGGGCTATCCTCGACCAGCAGCACGTCGGCCATCCTGCCGCCAGCACGCGCCGCCGATGTTTCCTGTGCTCCGATGATAGTGCCGGCGCCGGTGGCATGGTCCATTCGCTCGGGTTCGGCTTGCGCCGGAAACGCCGTGACGAAAGCGGTTCCGCCATCCGGCGCATCCTCGCAGTGGATCGTGGCACCGTGCAGTTCGGCGATGCGGCGGCAGATCGCCAGGCCCAGCCCCGAGCCCTCGACCTCCCGGCCGACAAGACGCCTGAACGGCTTGAAGATCACCTCCCGATATTCGGGCGCGATACCGGGCCCGTTGTCGGCGACCGTCAGGCGAAGCGCGCCATCGACCCGTTCCATCGAAACCGTCACGCGCGGCGGCACGTCCCGACAATAATGAATGGCATTGGAGATCAGGTTCTGGAGCAATTGCGCGATCAACAAGGCGTCACCCGCCATCGTGCCGAGATCGTGTTCGATGACAATGGCATCGCGGCTTTCGATCTGCTGGCTGAGGTTGGTCCTGACCTGCTTGAGGACTTCGATCAGCGAAACGTCCTTGGGCTGAATCCTGCCCTGGGATTCAAGCCGCGTATAGCGCGATATGGAGTTGATCAGGCTCTCCATGTTGTCCGCGGCCTTCAGCACATAGTCCATTAACTCGCCGTTTTCCGGCAACAGATCGGCCGAGCCCCGGATGATCTTGCCGAAGGACTTGATGGTTCTTAGCGGCTCCTTCAGATCATGCGCCATCGCGCGTGTAAAAATCTCGAGCGACTGGCGCTGCTGCTCGAGCTTGCTGGCCAGGTCCTGCTGGGTGATGGCGTGCGAGATCGCCCGCTCGAGCTCATGCTGGGAAATCGCGTCCTTGGCGAAGTAATCCTGTGCGCCGGCCTTCATGACATCGACCGCCACCATCTCGTTGCCTTGCCCGGTCAGCATGATGGCCGCAACGAAGGGGTTGAACTTGCGGATCTCCTCCAGCACCGCCACGCCGTTGCGTCCCGGCAGGGAGTAGTCCAGCAGAATGCAGTCCGGCAGTTGATCCCGGCACAGCGCGATACCTTCCTCGCCGGTGGCCGCTTCCAGCACGCGATAAGGCACGGACGTGCCACGCGTGAGCATGCGCCGGAAGGCCTCGCGGTCGTCTTCGCTGTCGTCGATGATGAGGATCGTCGTCGGCCCCGCCATTCAGTCCTCCCGAGGCAGGAGAGCGATCTCGAACCAGTATTCCTTCAGGCGCTGGACCGCCGCGAAAAGGCCGTCGAGATCGACCGGCTTCTGGATATAGGTGTTGGCGCCGAGGATGTAGCATTCCTCTATGTCGCGCTCATCACTCGACGTGGTCAGCACCACGACGGGTATTTTCCGCAACACGGGATCGGATTTGATGATGGCGAGGATGCGCCGCCCATCGAGGCCGGGCATGTTGAGGTCGAGCAGTACGAGGCCGGGCCGGCCTTCGCCTTCCCGCAATATCGACAGTGCTTCCATGCCCGAGGCCGCCCGGCGGATCGGGTTCTTGAGGTTGGTCCGCTTGAAGGCGCGCATGGTCGCCTCGAAGTCGTCCTCACTGTCCTCAACGATCAGAATCGTCTGCGCTCCGTTCGCCAGGGCCATCATTCCTGCTCCATCGCCAATGTGAAGAAAAACGTCGTCCCGGTGCCGGGCTGCGACCTGGGCCAGATCTTGCCGCCATGGCGGGCGATGATCTTGCGGACGAAGGTCAGCCCGACGCCCGTCCCCTCACCTTCAGTCTCGGCTTTCTCCAGCCTTTTGAATATCCTGAAGATATCCTGATAGAATTCCGGCGCAATGCCTTTGCCGTTGTCGCGGACATAAAAAACATTGCGCACCGGCTTGCCGGCGTCGTCGGTCTCGGCATCGAGGAAGCCTACCTCCACGACTTTCTCCGGCTTGTCATTGTATTTGACGCCGTTGACGATGAGATTGCGGAACACTTCCGTGATCCGCACGGCATCGACGGTGACGGTGGGCAGAGGCCCGTTGATCACCACCTTTGCATGGTTTTCCTCGAGGAATTGCTCGCTGGTCGCCAGGATATCGCGGATCACCACATTGACGTCGGTCTTCTGGACCGCCAGTTCCTGCCGGCCGATGCGCGAGAAATAGAGCAGGTCGTTGACGAGTTTTTCCATCCGTTGGCTGAGATAGACAAGACGGTTGAGCCGGCGCTTTCCATCGGCGTCGAGAATGGCGTCGTAATCCTCAAGCAGGAAACGCGAATGGTTATGCAGGCCGCGTAGCGGTTCTTTCAGGTCATGCGAGGCGATATAGGCGAACTCGTCGAGTTCCTGGTTGGACCGCTCAAGGTCGGCAGCGTAGGCGCCGAGCCGGTTGAGCGCCTGCCGCAAAGTCTCCTCCTGCTTCTTGCGGCTGCTCAGGTCGCGCAGGATGCCGACGAACTGCTTCTCCTGCCCCTCTGACAGCACCGAGATCGAAATATCGAGCGGGAAGGTCGATCCGTCATTGCGCCTGCCGCTCACTTCACGGATCGTGCCGATGATCCGTTTTTCGCCCGTCTCGGCATAGTGCTCGAGATAGCCGTCATGGGCGGAATGATAGGGTTCGGGCATCAGGACATTGACGTTCTGACCGAGCAGGTCCTGCTCCTTGTAGCCGAACAGCGTCTCGGCGGACGGATTGAAGCCGCTGATCTTGCCGTGATCATCGATCGTGACGACCGCATCCGGCGAATTGTTCATGAGGGCGGCGAATGCAGTCCTGCCGACCTCTCCCTGCTGGACGGCGATCTTGAAATAATAGATCAGCGCCGCAACGATGAAGAGCGTCGCGATGCCGAAGGACCGTCCGATGAAACGCTGGAAGAAATCGTCATGGTACTCGACCTTGGCGATATAGGCGAGAAACGAGAATACCGCACAGGTGAGTGCTAACGAGAATGCGATACGACGGTCCTTGAACCAGATCGCGCTGAGGACCACGGGAATATAGATGACATTGGAGCCAATGAATGGCGGCGTGCTGAGGTCGAACAACAGACCGACGAGGCAGAGTGCCGAAGACACGGCGAAATGCAGGCGCGAAGATTGTCGGAGCGCCGGGTGACGCGCCTGCAGCAGCAAAACCGTGCCAAGCAGCCAGATTGCGATGGCCGTGAGTAGCGCCATGCCAGCGAAATCACGCCACTGATAGGTGAATTCCAGACCGAACACGTAGCCGAAGACGGATGTAAATCCCAGGCCAGAGGCGATCAGGCCCCCCGTCGTCAGGGCAAGCGCATCAGGCGCCCGCGCAATGAAAGCGATATAGACCTGCGTCAGACAGAAGGCGAGAATGGCGACGGATGTGTTGGGCGACATGCCGCCCTTGAAGTCGGCGAGCAGATCCGGCGACACGACGAACCCTGAGAAAATGCGCCCCACACCAACCGGATTGTTCGATACGAGTTCGAGTATCTGGGCACAGGCGAGAAAGAGCGGCACCAGAACGAGATAGCCGCTCAGCCGCCGGAACTTCAGGTTTGCCGACAGAGAGGCAGCCGCGCTCAAGCCGCATAGAAACAGGCTGATCGCGGTATTGAAGGACATGCCCGGTAGGTTGTCGGAAATCGGGATAAGGACACGAATGCCGAACAGCCAGGCGACCAGAACCAGCGCGCCGAGCGCCGTGGCGACGGCTGCCGCGGCTCGGGCCATGTTCAGCCGGGAATGCTCCGGCAGAATGTTTTGTCCGGCAGCCTTTTCCATCACGCTATTTCGCCCATCCTCGATGGATTTCCTGCCCGAGCCCCCGGCCGATCCTCCGCCGTTAAACTCGCTCTCTCGAAGCAATCTGCGGGCGACGGTATCAGAAGGCGGCGCTGCGCCGCAATCGCCTGTTGCAGCATCGTGTGCTATTGGTGGTCGCCAGCGTCGCCGGCGTCAAATCCTGGATCAAAAAGAATACGGCGAACGGTTACAATTGGCGCTTGCAGTAAATGTCCGCCACGATCAGGTTCCCAGCATGACATCAGGCACACCAGAGATATTCTACGTGGACGACAGTCCCGACGACCTTTTCCTCGCCAATTACCAGATGCGCGAGGGCGAATTTTCATTCGTTTTGAAAACTTTCAGCACCGGGATTGCCGCGATCATGGACATGGAGAGGCGCGCCGCACGCGGCGAAGCTCTACCGCTGATGCTGGTCGCCGACCACTACATGCCGATCACCGACGGACCCGAGCTTTTCCGCCTGATCCGGGCAAATCGCCAGCTCGCCGGCGTGCTGCTGGCAAGCTGCAGCGGTGGCGATGATCCCCATGACAGAACGGCTGCGGAGGAAGCGGGCGCCGACTTCATTCTCGGCAAACCGCTCGATCTTGCACTTTGTCAAGAGTTGGTCTCGCGTCCGCCGATTGCCTGAATACAGCCTCCGTCTTGTTTCATTTTGAATAAGAACTTGATTCCGGTAACGATTTTTAAATTAGCTGGAGCGAATTTTCGATTGACTTTGACAAAATGCAAACGAGAATTGCGCTTGGTGAATCGCGAACACGCCTTTTGGATGTGCATGGGAGAATTTGCACCGGGTGGCCGTGGGAGATTCGAGGTAGATCTTGGGATGTGAGGTCCGGATATCGGCTTGGTGCCGTCCGTGCTTCATGTGAGGAAAAAGGAGAGCCGGAACAGTTTGTCAACACCTGTGCCCAATGTGAAAAACTTGGGAACTCTGTTCCGGCCCTTTGTAACGTCCGGATCGGTTTGGAAATCCAGACTACCGGAAATGCCTGGGAGGAGATGGGCAATCCGGAATGCAATCGGTCAAGTCTCGACATATCGGGAACTTGTTCTGAGAGAGCCGGCTCAATGGATCCGCCAATCCACTTCATGCCCGTATACCCCGGTGGGCACAGTGAGCCAACTCTCTCATTCAAGTCCTGCAGTATTGTCCAAGGTCTCAGGTGTCCCCCAAAAAACCTGCAACTATACACAGAAACGAGTACGGAGACGCTGAAACAATTCCGAACTTTGGGAGGTTTGATGTCCGCCAGGTTGCTACAACTCGACCCGTAAATGTCGTCTGCACCAAATCAACTCTCTTGCAGTCTTTTTAGCGATTCCTACTTCGCGTGAAAATCCCAAGATGTTGGGAGAAGAGCAAATTCTGCAACCCAAGGCATCAAGGGGTATGACGAAAATCAATAAGATGCCGTTAACCGTATTTTTTCCGATCTGCGTGATGATCTGAAACAGCAGGAAGAGACAGAGAATGAACCATATGATGGATATCCCGCTGCATGCAGGGCCGGAGATGGATCGCGCCATCAACCGGACGGACTTCTTCCGTCTGTACAAATCCGTATGCCGCGCCTCCGGCTTCGAGTATTTCGTCCTGGTTCAGCATACGGACCGGGGCTCTCGATACGATCCGGTCTCCAGTTTCCTGCTGACCAACATTCCCGACCACGAACGGCCGGCGCTGGCGCGCGCCCTTTCCGACGACAAGGGCGAGGTCCATAGCCGCATGCATTCGTCGGCCTCGCCCTTCACATCAGGCCTCTCGTTCGAAAGCCTCACCGGCGAAGCCGAGGCGTCCTCGGCCAATTGCGCTTTGGCATTGCCGCTGCACAGCCCGGAGGGAAAGCGCTACTGGCTGATGCTGGCCGGCAAAAGGCCGCCGCCGGGCAGGCGTGAACTCGCCGAACTGATGCTTGATTCGATGCGTATCTTCGCCAAGTTCCACGAGAAGATCCTGGTTGGCGAAGCGTCCGCGCAATTGACCGCGCGCGAGGTGGAAGTGGTGAAATGGACGAGCGAGGGCAAGACATCCGCCGAGATCGCCATCATCCTCGGCCTGTCCGAACACACGGTGATCTCGCACATCACGTCGGCCGCACGGAAACTGAAAGCCGTCAACCGCGTTCACATGATCGCCATCGCGGTACGCAAAGGCATTGTCCATTAGAGGACGGGCCTTACGGAAGCCAGTGACGCAATGAATTGAGGGAATGAGGGTTCAGATGAACGCCACCGCGAAAGCAGCGCCGGACAGCGAGCGCATCAAGATACTCATGGTCGATGACGAAATCCTTGAATTCAAGGTTTTGCAGCAGAAGATGAAATCGGCGCCGGATTATGTGATCGACGCCGAATTCGCCCAGTCCATCGAGGAAGCGGTCGAACGCACCAAGCAGGTGCCTTTCGAGCTGATCCTGGTCGACAACCGGCTGCTGCCCAACAACGACTTCCGCGAGACAGTGCCGCGCCTGCGCGAGATCGGCTATACCGGCCCGATCGGTGTCGTCTCCTCCGACATCTCCGATTCCTATTTCCAGGAGTTCGAGGACTTCGGCGTCGATTTCCGCATCGGCAAGGACGAGATCGACTATCACGCTCTGCGCCATATCATAAGCGAATATGTGAGCTACAAGGTTCCCGAGGCCTGGCGCGAGGACATGAAATAGTCAGCGATTCAAGGGCAGCGTAATTTCAAAGACGCTGCCGTCTTCGCGAGAGCTGCTCCGCAGCCTGATATCGCCTTCCAGCGCGTGCAGGATCGACTTGCACACCGAGAGCCCGAGGCCGGCTCCCTTCTCTCCGGTCTGCTTGGGCACGCTCCAGAACGCGTCGAAAATCCGCGTGGCATAGCGCGGGTCGATGCCCGTGCCGTTGTCGGCGACCAGGATGACGGCATTGCTGCCTGCGGTCGAAGCGGAGATTTGGATTTCCGGCGAGTGTCCCCCTGCCCATTCCAGCGCGTTCGCGATGAGGTTTGCGAAGACTTTCTCGATGAGGACCGGATCACCCGTGACGGTGGGCAGGTCTCCCCACGACAGTTTCGCCTTCGATTGTTCCAAGGGATCGGCGAGCATTTGCGAGACGTCGCGCACGGTCTCATCGAGCGGCACCGCGCGGAACTCAGGCGCCGCCGTGCCGGTCGAAAAGGCGATGAGGCGTTTGGTCAGCACCTGCAGCTGACGCGCCTTCTCAGCCATGGTGACCAGCATCTGGCGCTTTTCCTGGGTGGCGCCGGTACCGAAATCCTCGAGCAGGAGATCGCCATACATTGCGATATGGCGGAGCGGCCCGATCAGATCGTGCGAGGCGGCGGCAGCAAATTGATGTACGCGCGAGACAGCTTCGTCCTTGCGCGCGAGCGACGCCATGCGGGCGGAAATATCTGTCCAGACACCGGAGAGCTTGTTGCCTTTCACGCGGCCGCTGGCCTCGATCCAGATCCAATGCCCATCGGCATGCCGGACGCGAAACTCCACGATCATCGCCTTCGATCTTCCGCCGAGGAGATCGAGGACGGCGCGGCGCAGACCGGCCAGGTCGTCGGGATGCACGAAGGTCGAGAGATCGTCGAGCCCGGGCAGGCCCCGTGAAAAATCGACACCAAGCAACGGACCGGGAGTCGGCTCGATCACAATCGCGCCGTCTCCGCCTTCCGCATCCCAGGTACCCAATACGCTTTGCATTGCATCCGCCGCAAGTCAGTCAATCGACCAATGATACGCCCAATGAAGATCGCTGCAACCGCTTGACGAAAATCAATTCAGGAAAACACGAACGCTTGCCGCGCGACCTGTCGCATCGATGACCGTGAGTGTCGAAAATCCGGATCCGTCCGGCCGCCAGTTGAAGACGCGCTTGCGGGTGACATCGGGCATGGCGACGCCGTTCGCGAGCCAGCGGAAAGGCGGGCGTCCGCCCTGGAGCTTGATTGCGAGTGGTGTCGCATCGCCCATCGCGAAGCCGAGATCCACTTCGGCGCCTTCGGGGGGATAGACGATCTGCGGCGCCGGTTCCTTGGCGGAGAAGGAGATCAGGCCCGATCCCGTATGCGAGAAGCGCTTCAAGCTGGCGGGCAATTCCCGTTCGCTTAACCGCAGCGCTCCGGCAGGCGCCGTCGGCAGGGCGACGATCGCCACACCGGACCGCCTGAAAGCCTCGAACAGGATCGGCGCCGCCGACTTGTATCCAGCTAGGCCCGGGATGGCGCCATTGTCGGCGCGGCCGATCCAGACACCGACGACATGGCGGCCATCGAAGCCGACCGACCAGGCGTCGCGGTAGCCGTAACTGGTGCCGGTCTTATAGGCGATGCCGCTATCGACCGATCCGACCGGCGGCTTCACCCCCGAAAGGATGTCGGCGATCTGCCAGGCAGCCACAGAATCGAGAATCGGTGCGCTTTCAATTTTGTCAGGGTCTTCATGCACGCCGTCGCCGAGCTTGACCGGCCTGCCGCGATTGGCAAGGCCGGCATAGAGCTGCACCAGATCCTTGAGCGTGATGCCCGCGCCGCCGAGCGCTATGGCCAGCCCCGGCGCTTCACCCACCGGCAGCACCAGCTTGACACCGGCGCGACGGAAACGGACCTGCAGCCGCGAAGGCCCGATCGCATCGAGGATACGCACCGCCGGCACGTTGAGGCTCTTCTGCAGCGCCTCGCGGATCGTCACGTCGCCTTGGTAGGTCATGTCGAAATTCTTCGGGCGGTAGCCGAAGAAGTCGGCCGGGCGATCCTCGATGATCGTCTGCTGCGCGATGATGCCCTCTTCGAAACCGAGCCCGTAGACGAAGGGCTTGAGCGCCGAGCCTGGCGAACGCAGTTGGCGGGTCATGTCGATCCAGCCGGAGCGGGTCGCGTCGAGATAGTCGGCGGAGCCAACTTCGCCGAGAATTTCGCCAGTCTTGACGTCGGCCATGACGATGGCGACGGAGAGTTTGGGGCCGAGCTTCTTGGAGGCCTCGCGTGCAACCTGCTCCAGCGCCTGTTGTACATCGCGGCGCAGCGTCGTCTTGTGGGCGGTGCGTTCTGGCCATTTGCGGAGCGCCGCCTCGGAGAGGTGTGCTGCGAGCGAGGGCAGCGCCTTCCTCTTTTTCGGCACGGGGAAGATAATCGCGCGGTCCGCCTCGCCATCACCGATCACGCTGGCAACGGCCATGCGCCTGAGCACGCGTTCGCGGGCGGCTTCCGCATTCCTATGGAAACGGTCGGGGCGACGGCGTTCGGGCAGCTGCGGCAGCGCCACGAGAAGTGCTGCATCGGCCACGGAAAGCCGGCGCGGTTCCTTGCCGAAATAGGCGAGGCTTGCGGAACGAACGCCTTCGAGATTGCCGCCATAAGGCGCGAGATTGAGGTAGAGATCGAGGATCTCGGCCTTGGAAAGACGCCGCTCGATCTGTACGGCACGCGCCATCTGCAGGAGTTTCGACGAGAAAGAGCGGCCTTCGCGCGGCTCGCTGAGGCGGGCGACCTGCATCGACAATGTCGAGCCGCCTGAGACGATCCGGCCATGGGTGACGAGCTGCAGGCCGGCGCGGCCAAGCGCCCAAAGGTCAATGCCGCGATGCTCGTAGAAACGCTGATCCTCATAGGCGATCAGCATGCGGATGAATTGCGGATCGACATCCGCGGCCGACACCTTCAGCCGCCAGCGGCTGTCCGGTGTGGTGAATGCACGCAGCAGGCGCCCGTCGGCATCCAGCACTTCACGCGAACTCACCAGCGCCTGTTCCAGCGGCGGCGGAAAGGCCTGGTCGGCCCAGGCAATGGCCCAGGTGATCCCGGCGGCGAAAACCGCCTGGATCAGGGTCAGGATCGTGAGCGTCCGTTTGATAGTCATTGCTGCCGGGATCCTTGTGGGGGCGCCTTACGGCGCCACCACCTTCATCTTGCCAGCTGCGCTACGGGCGTAGAGCTGCGGGCGATACATGTCCTCGACGCTCGCGGCCGGATGGTCGTAGGTGCCTGGGGTGACCGCACGGACGACATAGGCGAGCGTCACGTCGCTCCGGTCGCCGGGATAGCGGTCGATGGCCGCCAGGAACCGGTCGTAGCGGAACTCGAGGTGAGCGGCTTCCGTCTCCGGCAGCCAGTCGAAGCTTCCGAGGCTGGCGCTGTTGACCAGGCCCGGATTGTCGATCTGGAAACCAGCCGGCAGAAGGTCGGTGACCATCATCCGGGTCTGGAGGTCGTTCTTCGGCTTGATCGTGAGAACCGCGACATAGCGCTCGTTCTGCGTGGCTTCGCTGACATTGGCCTCTTCACCATCGAGCGTGTAATAGGCGCGCGAGATTTCGAAGCCGTCGCCACCGGCGGTCAGCGGAGTCTTGGGCGAAGCGACCGAGGTGATCACCGCCGTCACCGGTTCGTTGGCCGTGTTGACCACTTCAAGCGGGTTGGCGAGCAGTTGCTCACCCGACATCCGGCTCTGGAAACCGCCCTGCTTGAGTGTTCCATTGACCGAGACGCGGATATCCTGGTCGCCATCCTTGATCGCGCGGGCGGCCAGCACCATCCAGGTCTGTTCCTGGGTGGAGAGCCACGTCGTGCGTTCCCAATCGCGGGCCACGAGCTTTGCGAGTTCCGGCACGACCTGGCTCTGCGGACGGCTTTCGGCCGCCAGCGCCAGGATTGCCGCATCGTCGCGCAGCGCCGAACCGTAGTCGGAGCGCGAGAGGCTGACATTGACCAGCATACCAGACATGTTGGCCACACTTGCGAAGATGCGTTCCGAACGCTCACGGTCACCATAGAGCGCCAGAGATGCGGCAATATGGCCACGGGCGAGTTCGGTCGGGAAGTCCTTCAGCATCGTGTCGGCATAGTAGCGCAGGTCGCTGATCGCCGCGCGGCGATTGCGGGCCAGCACATAGAGCGCATAGGCCATCTCGTTGCCGCGCACGGAGACGTTATTGTCGTAGCCGAGCTGGTTTTCGAGATTGTCGAGCGCCTGCACGAGCGCCTGTTCCGGAACCTCGAACTTCTGTTCGCGGGCACGTGTCAGGAAGTCGGTGACATAGGCATCGAGCCACATGTCGCCGGAGCCGGGCGACCAGAGGCCAAAGCTGCCCGAGGACGACTGGTAGGAGAGGACGCGGTAGATCGCTTCCTGCACCCGCTTCTTCGTGGCTTCATCCTGCGCGATGCCGGATTGGGCCGAGAGTTCCGAGAGATAGAGCAGCGGCATGGCGCGGCTCGTCGTCTGCTCGGCGCAGCCATAGGGGTAGCGGTCGAGCGTCATCAGCAGCGCCGGCACATCGAAGGCGGGCGAGCGCGTCAGGTTCAGACTGACCGAGGCACCCTGCATGATGCTGTCGGCGAGCAACTGGCTGTCGAGCGACAGGCTGCGGCCCGGATCGATCCGCACCAGCCGGCGTTCGGTGAGCGGCAAAGTCGAAGGACGAACATTGACGTTGAGCGCCTGCTCAATCGAGAACCCGTTGGGGCCTTCGACCTTGACCGTGATGACACCGTCACCTGCCAGGCCACCCTTGATCGGGATGGTGAAGTCGGACTTGCCCTTGGCTTCGAGCTTGATCGTCTTGGCCGTCACTTCTGGAATGATCGAGACCGAAGCATTGGAGACAAGGCTGAGCTTGTAATCGCCCGAGGGCAGATCGGTGTTGGCGATATCGAGACGGAACTGTGCTTCGTCTCCCGGCGCCAGGAACCGCGGCAGGCTCGCGGTCACCACGATGGGATCGCGGATCACCACGTCCTTGACGGCGTGGCCGACGCCGGTCTTGGTCCAGGCAACCGCCATCAAACGAGCCGTGCCGTTGAACTGCGGGATGTCGAACTTGACGACCGCCCTGCCCTGGGCATCAAGCTTCACGGGGCCTGCGAAGAAGGCCACGAGCTTTTCGGTCGGCGGGCTGGCATCAAGCGCGCCATTGCCGTCACCACCGGTGCGAAGGCGGCCGGTCGTGCCGAGCGAACCATCGATCAGACGGCCATAGAGGTCGCGGATTTCGAGACCCAGCATGCGCTGGCCGAAATACCAGCCATCCGGATCCGGCGCCTCATAGCGGGTCAGGTTGAGGATGCCGACGTCGACGGCAGCAAGCGTGATGTAGGCTTCCTCATTGGCGCCGGCGCCCTTGACGTCGACCGCGATTTCGAGCGGCTGGCGCGGTAGGGTCTGCTCCGGAGCGTTGAGCGTGATCGCGAGCTTGTTTTCGCCCGGATCGACGTCCAGCCACTTGATGCCGATGGAACGCATCGGCATGCGGCTGTCCTGGGAATCGCCCGGACGGAACATCGTGGCGGTGATATAGGCGCCGGAACCGAGATCGGCGGTAACCGGGATCTCGATCTCGCCGCCTTCCTTGGCGATCGTCGCGTTCTTGGAGATCAACACGCTTTCGGTGCCGACATTGATCAGCGCCTCGCCGGCAAAGCGCGGCGAGATCTTGAGCTTGGCGATATCGCCGACCTTGTAGCTTTCCTTGTCGAGCGCGATTTCAAGGCCATCGGGCGTTTCGGTCGAGGATGCCTCGACGTACCAGCCGGCATCGAATTCCACACTTGAGGTCGGGCCGTCGGTTGCCGCGGATTCGATTTCCAGGCGGTAGCGGCCCCAGGTTGCGGGCACCGAGATCTTGCCGCCGTCAGCGGTCAGATCGAGTGTGCCGGTTGCCATCTGCTGGCTGGAGGAGATCGGCTCGTAGCGCCAGGTGCCACCGTCGCGGTACCACTGATACTGGCGCTCGATGCGGAGAAGCTTCCACTTGAGACCGGTCATCGGCGTCTTCTTGCCGGCGGCATCAAGGCCGATGACATGGAAATTGCCGATCGAATTCTCGGCGAGGTCGCCCTGGAATTCCGGCTTGATGCCGATCATCTCGTTGCCGGAATTGACCGGCAGCGTCATGGTGCGCTCGACGGCACGGCCGCCGGGCTCGCTCATGCGGACGGTAATATTGGCATTGAGGAACTGCGTGGTCGACGGCAGGTCCGGCAGCATTATATCGAAGCTTGTCTTGCCCTCGTCGTCGAGCACTTCGAGATTTTCGAGCGCAACGGTCGTGCCATCCGATGATTCCTCGTCGGCGAGACCGAACATGTAGCCCGGGAACTCGTTGCGGGTCCGGGTCGGCTTGACGGCGACGTCGCCTTCGAGCTCGAGGCCGGCAGCCGGCGCGCCATAGAGATAGCGGCCCTCGACGGAAATCGCCTCGGGCTGGCCGGCAGTGATCGCCTCATCGGCGGCAGTCATGGTGAATTCCGTGCGATCGGGCACAAAGTCGTCAACCAGGAAGTTGACAGTGCTGATCGCCGGCTCCTTGGGGTCGGTGAAGACCTGCATCACCCACGAGCCGCGCATGGAACTGTCCTGCAGCGCGAGATCGACGGAATAGCCGCCGAGTTGTCCGCCGCTGGACACGATGCGGCGATCCTCGACGCCATCGGGACGCAGGAAGACGAAGGTCAGCGGCAGCTTTTCGATCGCCTGGCCGGCGATGTCGCGCGCCAAAGCAGCGACATGCACGGTTTCGCCGACGCGGTAGATGCCGCGCTCGGTCCAGGACAGGACGTCGATCGCGCCCGGCGCCGGACGGCCGGTGACACCGCGATCAGAAAGGTCGAAGCCCGCGCGGGTGAGATCGAGGAACACATAGTCCTTGGCGCCATCGGTGGCGGTCAGGAAGGCAGGCGTCATGGCGGCGGTGCCGCGCATCAGGCCGGCGGAAAGCATCACGCGGCCATCGGCATCAGTGCTTGCGGTGCCGAGGATTTCGTTGTTCTTGGCAAGCAGCGTCAGCTTGATATTGGCGGCCGGCTTGGCGGTCGACAGCGAGCGGACGAAGACATTGAGGCCATCGGTGCCGGCATAGGTCGAGATGCCGAGATCGGAGACCACGAACCACTGGGTGGCCTTGGCTTCCCAATCGCTGGCATTGGACTGCTTGGAAACGGCGGTCAGCACGTAGACGCCGGGCTTGCGCTCGGGCAGTGCTTCATCGACCGGGAAGCTGGTGATAATTTCCTTGTTCAGTTCGGGCTTGATGTCGATCGAGCCCTTCCAGACGAGTTCGCCCTGCTGCTCTTCGATGCGCGTGGCGTTGTAGCCATCCATCTGGCTGAGGAACTGCGAATTCTGCAACAGCGAGGTGATGTTGCGATCGCCGATCCGGTAGAGCTTCAGGTCGGCGCTGTCGGAATTGATCGAGACGAGCGGGATGCCGTGACGGGCGGTGCTGGGAAGCACGAAGCTGTCGCCGGTGAAGCGGACGCTCGGGCCGCGATCCTTGACGTATGCGTCGATATCGACCTGTGCCATCAACGGCTCGTCGACCGACGACGGCAGGCCCTCGCGGACTGCAATCTTGTAGCGCTGGCCATGCTGCAGGCCTTCGACGCAAATCTGCGAACCCTTGGCATCGAGCGCCTTGGGTGCCACGCCATCGAGCGTCACGAAGGAGGAATAGTCCACGCCTTCCTTGACCAGGTCTTCCGAGAACTGGATGCAGGCGCGCGGATTGGCGCTGTCATTGTCGATCGTGTTGCCGGTGACGCGGAAGCCCTGGCGGAAGCGCAGGTCTTCATAGGCGACGCGGACCGTGCCGTCATCGACCAGCTTCAGGCTGGCCTTGTAGGCATTGAGGCCGGCGCGATAGCTCGAATTGTTTTCAAGCGATTTTGCCAGGATCGCCAATGCCTTGCCGCGCGAAGTCTTGGTGTGCGTCAGGTTGTAGGCGTTGATGGAGGCGCTCAGGCCCTGGTAGTTGATCTCGTAATTGTTGTTGATGCGGGTCGAGACATTGGCCGCCTCGGCCCACAAATCGGCATTTTCAGGGTCGAGCGTCAAGGCGGCCTTGAAGGCGATCATCGCCTGGTCGATTGCGCCTGAATTAACGGCCTGGCGCGCCATCGTGATCGCGCTTTCGAGCCCGACGCCTTGATAGCCGTCGGGGGTCATGAGCTTGTCCTTGAAGCGCTCGGCTTCACCCAAAGTATATTCGTTGATGAAATCGAGCGGCGGGGCGGCGCCGATATCCGGCTCGGCCACCTCGGTCACGATCTTGCCCGCGACGGCGCCCGGGAATGGGTTCATCTTGTTGAAATCGGATTTCAGGAAGCACCACTGCGCCTTCGTGTTGTAGGTGAAGGCCTTGCAGGCTTTGTCGCCGATGCAGATGTTCTGGCACTGTTCGAGCGTCACTTCCTGCTCGGTGCGGAGGTCGAAGCCGAAATAATCGGCATCCTTGACCGTCACGATCGTGCGCGCACCTTCGGCGGCAAACGAGGTGGATATCGAGAAGAGAAGTGCAGCGAGCAAGAGAGTGAAACGGATAGAGACGCGCATGGCGGTCAGCTCCCAATGACGGCGAAATTAAAAACAGTCTTTAGTCTTCGATAAAGCGAGTCAACCGCTTCCGCACGGAAGCATGCCGATCCGCCGCCCCTTGAATAAGGCGTAGCGGAGAGACGACGGCATTCTTCGGCCGTTCGCGGAAACTCCCCGCGAACAGTTTGACGTCGATTGCGGCGATTTTATTCGCGCAGCATGACAATTTTTCCGTCAGCTTCCAAAGGGATAGGCGACATAAGCGAAACGGCGGGAATCCGGCGCCCAGCTGTTGACGTTGATGGTCCCCTGGCCGCCATTGAAGGCCGCGATATCGCGAATATTCCGGCCATCCGGCGTCATCAACCTGAGGATGACCGGCTTGTCCGGCGGGTGGCCAAGCGTGCCGGGGGGATAGCTGAGATAGACGACCTGGCTGCCATCCGGCGAGGGATGCGGAAACCAGTTGACGCGCTCGTCGAAGGTGAGTTGCTCGGCCCCGGAGCCATCCGGCCGCATGCGGAATAGCTGGGAGTGACCGGGTAATTCGGAAGCGCGCTCGGAGCCGAAATAAATCCATTTTCCATCCGGCGAATATTCCGGTCCGTCATGCGGTTTTGCGAGATCGGTCAGGCGCGTATCGGGACCGCCCTTCGCGGGGATGGTGAAGATGTTGATGCGGCGGCTCTCGCCGGTGCCCTCTACGGCGACATAGGCGAGCGTCTCGCCATCCGGTGAAATGCCGTGGAGGTAATAGTGGAACGGCGTGTCGTGATTATTGGAGACGCGCACCGGCTCGCCGCCGGTGACCGGGACCGAATAGAGATGGCCGTCGTTGGAGCTCAGATAGAGCGTCTGCCCGTCGGGCGACAGGACGTGATCGTTGTTGAGATCATGCAAACGGCCGGTATCGATACGCTCGGGCACCGTGATGCCCTCGACATCGATCCGCCAGATCTCGCCGCCCGCGTTGAAGATCAGCGTTTCACCATCCGGCGTCCAGTTCGGCGCCTCGATGATCTCGTCGGCAGTAAGGACGATCGTCTGCTCACCGGTCTCGATATCGATAACGATAACGATGAGCTGCGAGGTCTGGTTCGGTGCCAGTTCGCGGCCTTGGCGGGCAAAGTCCGGTTTTGGGGTCATGCTGTCCTCCTTGGGGAAGACTAGCCCAGTTCCTCGCCGTCGATAAAGACCGAACGGATCGAAAGTGACGGCTCGAGCAGAATAAAATCCGCCACTCGGCCCGGCCGCAGGCTGCCGTGGGTGTCAGCAAGACCCATGGCTTCGGCGGGGTAGAGCGAGGCCATGCGGATGGCCTCCTCCAGGGGAAACCCAAGCTTGTGGTGTACGAAGAGCACGGAGCTCAGCATGTCGATGTCCGCACCCGCCAGCGTGCCGTCGGCCAGCGTCAACCGCCCGCCTTCGCGAAACACCTGGCGGCCGTTGAGCATGAGGCCCGTCTCGTCCGTGCCGATGGTCGACATGGCGTCGGTGACGATGAAAATCTTGCCCGGCCCTGACTTGGCGCGCAGCGCGACACCCATCGAGACCGGATCGATATGGAAACCATCGGCGATCATGCCGGCGAAAGCCGATTGCGAATGCAGCGCCGCACCGACCAGACCCGGCTCGCGATGGGATAGCGGGCTCATGGCGTTGAAGAGATGCGTCACCATCCGCGCGCCGGCCGAGAAGTAATCGAGCGCATTGGCGCAGGTCGTGTCGGTGTGACCGAGGCTGACCGTCACGCCGGCATCAGCCAACGTGCGGACCTGGTCTAGCGAGACGCTTTCGGGTGCCAGCGTCGTCAGCAGCAGTCCCGCTTCGCTGCGATAGGTCCGCAGCGCATCGAGATCGGCGGCCTCCATCGGCCGGATCAGTTTCGGATCGTGGGCACCCTTGCGGGAAACCGAGAGATGCGGGCCTTCGAGATGGATGCCGAGGAAACCCGGAATTTTTCGCGCCGCTGCATCCGTGCCAGCCTTGCGCGCTTCCGATGTAATCTCTCTGTTGTCGGTGATCAGCGTCGGCAGAAGTTTCGTCGTGCCGAAATTCGCATGCGCGCGGATGATGCGCTCGATACCCTCTGGAGTCGGCTGGTCGTTGAACATCGCGCCGCCGCCGCCATTGACCTGCAGGTCGATGAAGCCGGGAATGACGAACGCGCCATCGGCATCCACACACTCGGTACCCGCCGGAATCTCGCTTGTCAGAGCCACGACCTTACCGCCCTCGACAACCAGGCTTTTGCCGTCGTGCCAGACTTGGCCGTCGAAAATCCGTCCGCTCGTGATCGCCTTGATGCTCATTGCGTCTTGGTCACCTTGTTGAGCGCCGCGGGCTTATCCGGATCATAGCCCCGGCGGCGCGACAGCGCTTCGACGAAGCCGTAGAAGGGCACGATCAGGCAAAGCGCATCGGTGATCGGATGGCCCGTCTCGACAAAGGGCAGCCGTGTGGATTTGGTCGCGCGATCCGAGGTGAGGAAGGTGGGCGCACCCCGGCCGGCGAGATCCTCTGCAATGCCGGAGACACTCGCTTCGGCCGCGTCGCGAGCGGCGAATGCCAGAACCGGGAAAGTCCGGTCGACCAGTGCGACAGGTCCATGCAGAACTTCGGCCGAGGAATAGGCCTCCGCATGGTAGTCGGCGGTTTCCTTGAATTTGAGGGCGGCTTCCGATGCGATGGCGAGCGCCGGACCACGGCCGAGCACATAGAGCGACTCGTTCTTTTCCAAAGCCGGAAGCAGGGCCTGCCAGTCGAGCGCCAGCGCCTTGGCGAAATGCTCGGGCAGCGCATTGACGGCGCGCTTCAGGTCCTGATTTACGGTCCATTCGGCGAGGATCGCAAGGCCCGCCACCGCCGAATTGACATAGGACTTGGTTGCGGCAACCGCGAGTTCCGGCCCGGCTGCGATATCGATCTTCACATCGGAATGATCCCAGAGCGGCGAGCCCGGCGTATTGGTCAGCGCAACCGTCAGGCCGCCAGCGTCACCGGCGGACTTTACCAGCGAAATGATATCCGGGCTCTGGCCGGACTGTGAAACCGAAAACACCGCCGCCTGGCCGAGCGAGAGCTTCACATTATAGATCGAGGCGAGCGACGGCCCGAGCGAGGCGACGGCGCGACCGGTGGTCAGTTCGATCGCGTATTTGATGAACAGCGAGGCATGGTCCGACGAACCGCGCGCGATGGTGCAGAGGAAGGCGGGATCCTTGGCGGCGAGCGCAGCGCCAGCACCTTTCAGGGAGGCACCCGATTTGTCGAGCAGGCGCGCGCAGGCCTCCGGAATCTCGTTGATCTCGCGGCGCATGTGGGTTTCGGTCATCGTCATACTCTCTGTCAGCCGATGGTGAGTTCGGCCACGAAATCATAGGCATCGCCGCGATAGAGCGAGCGGGTGAGTTCCACCACCTTGCCAGACGGCAGGTAGGAAATACGCTGGATGGCGAGGCCGGCCGAGCCGGGCACCACGTCGAGGAGGGCCGCATCCTGCTCCTTGATGTTGCAGGCGGAGAGGCGCTGGATGGCGCGCACCGGCCGCACATTGCGCTTTTCGAGTGCCGCATAGAGCGAGTCGCCGACGCTTTCGGGATCGGGCAGGAATTCGGCCGAGATGCTGGCGCGCTCGATCGCCAGCGGATTGTCGTCCGCGATGCGCAGGCGCCCGAGCCGGGCAACGAGCCCGCCCGCAGGCAGGCCCAGCATCACCATCTCGTCCGGCGAGGGCGTGAACAGGCCGCGCTCCAGCCATTCCGCGCGGGTCGAAAACCCGCGCCGCGACATGTCCTCGGTGAAGGATGTCAGGCGCGACAACGGCTGCTCGACCTTGGCCATCGGCTTGGCGACGAAGGTGCCGGACCCGTGGCGCCGGACGAGGAAGCCCTCGCGAACCAGTTCATCCACGGCCTTGCGGACGGTGACGCGGCTGATATTGGCATATTCGGCAAGATCGCGTTCCGGCGGCAGCGCCTCGCCGCTCTTGAGGCGTCCGGATTTGATCGCGCCTTCAAGCGCCTGCTGCAGCTTCATATAGAGCGGGCCGGTGCCGGCGAATTGCAGGTCGTCTGGCGAGAGAAAGGCGGAAACGCTGGTCATGCGCCCACCTTCGCGCCGAAGCGGGACACTGCCAGTGACACAGCACCGCTCAGCGCATCGGTCTTAGCGTCCACGAGCCGGACCCGATGGGCCTCCGAAAGCCATGGCGGATAGAAGGGGGACAGCCCGCCGAGCAGGCAGATTCTCTCGCCGCCCTCGCGCACCACGACATCGAGCGTCTCGTCGATCGCGGCGGCACCGGAGCGAAGCAGCTTGAGGCCGACCGGATCGTTGGAATTGGCAGCTTCGAATATCTTCGGCGAATAGCGGCCGAAATCCGATGGTGCCGCATAGCGGGCGAAGGCCACGAGCTTCGATGCATCGTTATCGAACTCGGACAATATATCGGATGTCAGCGCCGAGCCCTGGCGGATGCCGTCGCTGACCAATAGACACTCCTGCAACAGGGAATGGCCGAGCCGGGCGCCGCTGCCCTGGTCGGCGACGATAAAGCCCCAACCGCCGAAATAGCGCACACGGCCGGCCTTGCGGCTGAGATAGATCGTGCCGGTGCCGATGATCGCGATGGCTCCATCCGCATCGCCGAACGCGCCCTGCAGCGCGATCAGCCCATCGGAAACGATCTCCGAATGCTTGAAGGGAAGCTTCGCCAGCAGGCGATCGGCAACGTCGCTGACATTCGAGCCTGCGAGGCCGAGCAGTGCGCGTGAACCATAAACACTTTCAGGGTCGAGCCCGGCATTGGCAAAGGCCGATTTTGCTGCTTTGATGATGTTTTCGAGCGCACCATCGAGATCGGTGAGAATATTGGCTGGACCACTCCTAGCGGAACCCATGACGATACCATCGGCTGTTGCCACAGCCGCCCGGCAGCTGGTGCCGCCTCCGTCGATTCCAATGAGATAATCTGGCATGATCTGCTCCTCGAAAACATAATACCAAAAAAATACCATTAACCAAGGGCGTTTTTCGTCAAACAGCGGATATTTTTTATCATTATGAATTTGTTACATTTTTCTGATTTCTCTAATTTGCCGCGAACACCTAAATGACATAATTGTAAATTTCTCTGGACAAGTGGTATTTTTTTGGCATTATCACGACAGACAAGGGGAGAACAATGGCCGTCACCACGGAAGCACGCCACAGACAAGCAGAAGGACTGGACGGCCTGCCGCCGTCGGAAATCCTTTCCGTGCTCCTCGACGGCCAGCTTTCAGCTGTGGAAAGCGTGCGCGGCGCCCTCCCCTCCATCGAAAATGCCGCCCGGCTCGCGGCGTCGAAAATCGCTTCCGGCGGACGCCTTATCTATGCGGGCGCCGGCAGCTCCGGATTGATGGCGCTCTCCGATGGCCTGGAACTGCCCGGCACATTCGGGATCGCGCCCGAACAGGCGCTCATTCTTCTCGCCGGTGGCGCCGATAGTCTCGAACTGCTCGCAGGCGGCTACGAGGACGACGTGGTTCTCGCCGAAGAGGATGTGACCGGCGCGAATGTGTCGGCCAGGGATTGCCTGATCGGCGTTTCCGCCAGCGGCTCGACACCTTACACGGTTCGGGCGGCGGCCGTCGCCAAGGTGCGCGGCGCGTCGGTGATCGGCATCGCCAACAATGCGGATACGCCGCTGCTCACTGGCGCGGATGTTGCCATTCTCCTTCAGACGCCGCCCGAAGCGGTCGCCGGTTCGACCCGCATGGGCGCGGGCACGGCGCAAAAGATCACGCTCAACATGATCTCGACACTGACAGCCGTGCATCTCGGCCATGTGCATGACGGCTTCATGGTCAACCTGCGCGCCGACAATGACAAGCTCCGCGATCGCGCGCGCCGCATCGTGTCTGTCATTGCGGGCACGGATATCGAAAAGGCCGGTCATCTGCTCGAGGAGGCGGACGGCTCGGTGAAGATTGCGGTCCTGCTGGCCGCCGGCGCGGATGGCGCCCAATCCGCCGGCAGGCTGCTCGAAAGCTGTAACCAGAATCTGCGTAGCGCCCTCAAGAAGGCAAAGGCAGGATCGTGACAGGAACCAGCATCGGCCACAGTGGACGATTGCTAAAATTGGGAGAATGAAAAGATGACCCGTGCATTCAAACAGGCGCTTCTTGTGGCGACCGCGCTTGCCGGCCTTGCCGGCGTGGCGCATGCGGAAGCCGTGACGCTGACCATCGAAAGCTGGCGTAACGACGACCTTTCGATCTGGAAGGACAAGCTGATCCCGGCCTTCGAAGCCAAGAACCCCGGTATCAAGGTTGTGTTCTCGCCGTCGGCTCCGACGGAATATAACGCGGCGCTCAACGCCAAGCTCGAAAGCGGCTCCGCCGGCGACCTGATCACCTGCCGCCCGTTCGACGCCTCGCTCGACCTCTACAAGAAGGGCTACCTCGCCGACATCTCCAGCAACCCCGGCATGGAGAACTTCGAGCCGGTTGCCAAGTCGGCATGGTCGACGGACGATGGTTCGGCCACCTTCTGCGTGCCGATGGCCTCTGTTATCCACGGCTTCATCTACAACAAGGATGCCTTCGACAAACTCGGCCTGACTCCGCCGAAGACCGAGGAAGAATTCTTCAAGGTCCTCGACGCGATCAAGGCCGACGGCAACTACATCCCGATGGCGATGGGCACCAAGGATCTCTGGGAAGCCGCCACCATGGCCTACCAGAATATCGGCCCGAACTACTGGAAGGGTGAAGAAGGTCGCCTGGCTCTGATCAAGGGCGACCAGAAGCTGACCGACGAAGGCTGGGTCAAGCCCTATGAAGTGCTCGCCAAATGGAAGCCCTATCTCGGCGACGGTTTCGAAGCCCAAACCTATCCCGACAGCCAGAACCTCTTCACGCTCGGCCGCGCGGCGATCTATCCCGCCGGTTCGTGGGAAATCGGCGGCTTCAACACCCAGGCCCAGTTCAAGATGGGCGCGTTCCTGCCGCCGGTGCCGAAAGATGGCGATCCGTGCTTCATCTCCGACCATACCGACATTGCCGTCGGCATGAACGCCAAGAGCGCGCATCCGGAAGAAGCCAAGAAGCTGCTCACCTGGATCGCCTCGCCTGAATTCGCCGATCTCTATGCGAATTCGCTGCCGGGCTTCTTCAGCCTGAACAAGACCCCGGTGAAGATGCAGGATCCGCTCGCTCAGGAATTCGTCTCCTGGCGCGAAAAGTGCAAGTCGACGATCCGGTCGACCTACCAGATCCTGTCGCGCGGCACGCCCAACCTTGAAAACGAAACCTGGGTCGAATCCGCCAACGTGATCAACGGCACCGACACGCCGCAGGTTGCTGCCGAGAAGCTCCAGAAGGGCCTCGACAGCTGGTATAAGCCGGCGAAGTAAGCTCGCTCACATGATGGTGGCGGCGCATCCCGCATGCGCCGCCACTTTTGCAAGTATGTAAGGCGCCGTCAGAAGACGGATCGCCATGACAAGCATGCGCGCTTGCGCCATAATCGACGCCTCAGGGCGGGCAATTTCAAAACACAAGATATGGAAGACCAGACGATGGCCGAGATCCGGGACATGGAGAGCATGCAGAGACCTGCCCGGCGGCCGTTCCGCTGGCACATCATCGTCTTCATGCTGCCGGCATTCCTCATCTATTCGGCGGTGATGATCATCCCGCTTGCGGGCACACTTTGGCTGTCGCTGTTCAACGTGGTCGACAACCAGAGGGTCTTTGTCGGCCTCGGCAATTTCGTCACCCTGTTCGGTGATGAGAAATGGTCGGTGGACTTCTGGAACGCGCTCCGGAACAACGTCATCTTCTTCATCATCCACATGCTGGTGCAGAACCCGATCGGCATAGCGCTCGCTGCCCTGCTGTCGGTGCCGAAGCTCAGGTTCGCCACCTTCTACCGCACGGCGATCTTCCTGCCGACGCTACTGTCCTTCGTTATCGTCGGCTTCATCTGGAAGCTCATCCTGTCGCCGATCTGGGGCGTGACGCCCTATCTGCTCGACCTCGTGCACCTGAAATTCATCTTCGGCCCATGGCTCGGCAAGCCGAGTTCGGCGCTGATCGCGGTGTCGCTGATCTCGGTCTGGCAATATGTCGGCATTCCGATGATGCTGATCTATGCCGCGCTGCTCAACATCCCGGACGAAGTGCTGGAAGCCGCGGAGATGGATGGCATCACCGGCTGGAGCCAGTTCTGGAAGATCAAGCTGCCACTCATTCTGCCCGCCATCGGCATCATCTCGATCCTGACCTTCGTCGGCAATTTCAACGCCTTCGACCTGATATACACGGTGCAGGGGGCGCTTGCCGGTCCGGATGGATCGACGGATATCCTGGGCACCCTGCTCTATCGCACCTTCTTCGGCTTCCAGCTCCAGCTCGGCGACCGGTCGATGGGCGCAACGATCGCGGCGGTGATGTTCCTGATCATCCTCGCCGGCGTCAGCTTCTATCTTTTCACCATCCAGCGGCGCATGCGCCACTACCAGTTCTGAGGATCGCTAGATGTCAAAGGCTCGTTCCTCCCTCGGCAGATCGGCAGCGGCACATGCGGTGCTGATCGCCTACACCGCGATCGCGCTGTTCCCTGTCGTGCTGACCATCATCAACTCGTTCAAGTCGCGCAATGCGATCTTCCGCAATCCCATGCAGCCACCACTGCCGGCGATCGGCGACAAGCCCGCGACCTTCGATCTGATCGGCTACACGACCGTGCTCGGCCAGGGCGATTTCGTGCACTACATGCAAAATTCGCTTGTGGTTACCATCGTGTCGATCGCGCTGGTGCTGCTGTTCGGTGCGATGGCGGCCTTCGCGCTGTCGGAATATCGCTTCAAGGGCAATACGCTGCTCGGCCTCTACATGGCGCTCGGCATCATGATCCCGATTCGGCTCGGCACGATCGGCATTCTGCAGGGCATGGTCGCCTCAGGCCTGGTGAATACGCTGACGGCGCTGATCCTGGTCTATACGGCACAAGGTCTGCCACTCGCGATCTTCATCTTGTCCGAGTTCATGAAGACGGTGTCCGACGACCTCAAGAACGCTGGCCGCATCGACGGGCTTTCGGAATACAAGATCTTCGTCCGGCTCGTGCTGCCGCTGATACGCCCGGCAATGGCGACCGTTGCCGTCTTCTCGATGATCCCGATCTGGAACGACCTGTGGTTCCCGCTGATCCTGGCGCCTTCCGAGGCGACCAAGACGATCACGCTCGGATCGCAGATCTTCATCGGCCAGTTCGTCACCAACTGGAATGCGGTGCTCTCGGCGCTGTCGCTGGCCATCGCGCCGGTGCTCATCCTCTATCTCATCTTCTCGCGGCAGCTCATCCGCGGCATTACGGCAGGAGCAGTGAAATGACCCCGATCAGAACCCTGGTCGCCGGCCTCGGCAATATGGGCATGAGCCACGCGCTTGCCTATCACAACAATCCGGGCTTCGAGATCGTGGGCCTCGTCAACCGTTCGAAAGTCGAGCTGCCCGACGGCATGGACAAATACAGGATCCATCCGTCCTTTCAGGACGCGTTGAAGGAGCTCAAGCCCGAACTCTGCTCGATCAACACCTATTCCGACAGCCACGCCGACTTTGCCGTCATGGCGATGGAAGCGGGCGCCAATGTCTTCGTCGAAAAACCCTTAGCGACGACGGTGGCCGACGCCGAACGTGTCGTCGCATGCGCGAAAGCCAATGGCCGCAAGCTGGTGGTCGGTTATATCCTGCGCCACCATCCGTCCTGGGTGAAGCTGATCTCGCTCGCCCGCGAGCTCGGCGGGCCGTTCGTGTTCCGCATGAACCTCAACCAGCAATCCGTCGGCAAGACCTGGGGCACCCACAAGGCGCTGATGCAGACGACGCCGCCGATCGTCGATTGCGGCGTGCACTATGTCGATGTGATGTGCCAGATCACCGATGCCAAGCCGGTCTCCGTCCGCGGCATGGGGCTGCGTCTCTCCGACGAAATCGCGCCTGACATGTATAATTACGGCCATCTTCAGGTGATGTTCGACGACGGTTCGATCGGCTGGTACGAGGCCGGATGGGGTCCGATGATTTCGGAAACCGCGTTCTTCGTGAAGGATGTGATGTCGCCAAACGGCTGCGTTTCGATCGTCATGGATCCGAACGCCAAGTCCGACGACATCGATACCCATACCAAGACCTCGACCATCCGCCTGCACCGCGCCAAGACCAATGCCGATGGCAGTGGCTTTGCCGAACCCGACCAGATGCTGCAGATGGCGGGCGAGCCCGGCCATCAGGAACTCTGCGATCTCGAACAGGCCTATGTGCTTAAGGCGATCCGCGAGGACATCGATCTATCCCGCCACATGAACGACGCGGTGCAATCGCTCCGCATCTGCCTGGCCGCCGACGAAAGCGTCCGCACCGGCCAGATGGTCAACCTATAAACGACGAACCCGGAGAACAAAACCCGTGGGTAATCTTACACTTAAGTCGGTCAGCAAGTCCTTTGGCCCAGTCGACGTCCTCAAAGGCATCGACCTCGAGGTCAAGGACGGCGAGTTCGTCATCTTCGTCGGACCGTCGGGCTGCGGAAAATCCACGCTGCTTCGCTCGATCGCCGGCCTCGAGGATATCACGTCGGGTTCGATCATCATCGACGGCAAGGAAGTGTCGTCCGTGCCGCCTGCCAAGCGCGGCATCGCCATGGTGTTCCAGTCCTACGCGCTCTATCCGCATCTGACCGTCAAGGACAATATGGGCCTCGGCCTCAAGCAGGCGGGCGAAGCAAAGGATGTCATCGAAACGCGCGTGGCGAACGCCTCGAACCTGTTGTCGCTCGGCCCCTATCTCGCTCGCCGCCCGGCCGAACTCTCCGGCGGCCAGCGTCAGCGCGTGGCCATCGGCCGCGCCATCGTGCGCGAACCCACGCTCTTCCTGTTCGACGAGCCGCTCTCCAACCTCGACGCGGCACTCCGCGTCCAGACCCGGCTGGAAATCGCCCGGCTGCATCGCCGCCTCAAGGCGACGATGATCTACGTCACCCATGACCAGGTCGAGGCGATGACGCTGGCCGACAAGATCGTGGTGCTGAGCGCCGGGCGGATCGAACAGATCGGCTCACCGATGGAACTCTACAACAAGCCCGCCAATCTCTTCGTCGCCGGCTTCATCGGCTCGCCGCAGATGAATTTCATCGAGGCCGGCCGCATCGGTGAGACAGGTGCCGCCACGATCGGCGTCCGCCCCGAGCATATGACTTTGTCGCGCGAAAGCGGCGACTGGCAGGGCAAGATCGTGCATGTCGAGCATCTCGGCGCCGACACGATCGTCTACATCGAGTCCGAGAAGGTCGGGTTGATCACGGCGCGGCTGTTCGGAGAGCATCCCTATGCCGCCGACGAAGTGGTCTACGCGACACCGGATCGTGGGAAGATGCATCGGTTCGACTCAGAGGGAAAAGTGATCGCCTGACTTCAAAGTCAGGCGATACCGCCAGTCGCCAAAGCCGTGAAATCCACCGCATGGATGGAACTCGCGGCCGCCTATGCGCGTTCGAAAGCGCGGACTTCTGGCCTTGAACATGTCAAGGCAAACGCGCAGTGTCCGCCCACCTCTCGCGAGTGTCCGAACGGAATTCCATGAAACTCTTCAAATGCCAGAACTGCGGCAACACGATCCATTTCAACAATGATGTCTGCCTCGTCTGCAATAGTCGCATCGGCTACATTCATCGGCTGTTCGACATGTCGGCGCTGGTTCTGACGGACGACGGGGATTGGACCGCACTTGCCGATCCGAGCCGCCCCTACATTTTCTGCGAGAACGCGGCTGAGGGCGCCTGCAACTGGCTGGTGCCGGTCGAACGGGACGACGCCTTCTGCCTGGCCTGCCGGTTCAACCTGACCATTCCCGACCTCTCGGTGCCCGAGAATCACGACAACTGGCGCAAGATCGAGCAAGCCAAGAAGCATCTGTTCTACTCGCTCACACGCTGGCAGCTTCCGATCCCCCGTCGTGCCGACGATCCCGAGCACGGCCTCGCTTTCGAGTTTCTCGCCGATCAGGCTGACGGAAATGGCGTCATCGAACCCATTCTCACCGGCCATCACAACGGCCTGATCGCAATCAATATCGCCGAAGCCGACGACGCGGAGCGCGAGCGACGCCGGACGATGATGGGCGAGCCCTACCGCACGCTGATCGGCCATTTCCGCCACGAGATCGGTCACTTCTACTGGGACCTGCTGGTCAAGGACCGGGATGGCATCGGGGCATTCAGCGAAGTGTTCGGCGATCCGGATATCGATTATCAGCAGGCGCTGCGGAACCACTATGCCAATGGCGCGCCAGCCGGCTGGCAGCAGACCTTTATCAGCGCCTATGCATCATCGCATCCATGGGAGGATTTCGCGGAGACATGGGCGCATTGCTTCCACATGGTGGATGGCCTGGAGACGGCCCGCGTCTACGGCATCTATCCCGGCGAGCCGCCTGCGGGCGGCATTCCTCCCACCGATGTCGATCCGTATGAAGCGACGAGTATCGACCAGATCATTGCCGCCTGGATCCCGCTGACGGTCGCCATAAACAGCATTAACCGGAGCCTGGGACAGCCCGATCTTTATCCATTCGTGCTGACCGATGCGATCATCAGGAAGATCGATTTCGTTTTCCGGCTGATTGCCCACTCGCGGGAACGGCTCTAAGGCTCTCGTCGATATCGACGGGAAAGTTGAGCGTGTATTTGATGCCGGTGTCGGTGATCGAAT
This sequence comes from Rhizobium sp. LjRoot254, assembly GCF_964254105.1. Taxonomy (NCBI): domain Bacteria; kingdom Pseudomonadati; phylum Pseudomonadota; class Alphaproteobacteria; order Hyphomicrobiales; family Rhizobiaceae; genus Rhizobium; species Rhizobium sp. LjRoot254. The sequence continues at coordinate 3,622,673 of NZ_CAXUSM020000001.1, forward strand.
AGGTGGCGGCGCCGTTGACCGAGATCGGCACGACACGTTCGAGGATGGCGCGGCCGAAGCGGGACTTCGGCGTGGTCAGACGATCCTCGAGGAAATAGCGATCCCGCGCGATCGGCTCATTCCAGACGACTTGCAGGCGTTTCACACCATCTTCCGTCTTCAGTGAACACTGGACGTTGATCGTGTCGTTGGTCTTCAGGATGGTGCCGTGAGTGATGGTGTTGATGACCAGTTCGTGGAACGCCAAGCCCAGATGCATCGCGGCATTGGGCGACAACAGCGTGTTGACGCCCTCGAAGCGAACGAGCTCGATGTTACCGTTGACATATGATCCGACCTGCTGCTCGAGCAATTCCCTTATATAGGCGCCGCGCCAGCCGGAATCGGTGATCAGGTCCTGCGAGCGGGAAAGCGAGAAGATGCGCCCTCGGAACTTCTGGACATAGGCTTCGATCGAGTCGGCATGCTGCGATGTCTGGGTGGCGATGCTCTGGATGATCGCGAGCAGGTTCTTCGAGCGATGGCTGACCTCGCGCAGCAGCTGCTGCAGGACCTTCTCGCGCCGGCGATCCTCCGTGCGGTCGATGATCGTCGTGATCATCTGCACGTCGCCTACGCGCGGCAGCACCGACAGGACGCGAAATTCGAAGATCCGGTCCTCGGCGAGCCGCACCTCGATCTGGTCGGTATTGCCGGTGCGTTGCGCCCTTCGCCGCGATTCGGAGAGCTGCGCGGCGATCTCGGGACCAAAAATGCTTGTATCGCCCGGGGTCGAATTCCGGTCGACGGTCCAGCAATCGGGCAGGCTGGTGACGCAGAGATAGCTGCCCTCCTCATCCTGCAGAATGAGGCTGGCGCGCATGTCCACAAGCGCGGAAATGAAGAACGAATTGAGCCTGTCTTCCTTCAGATCCTGGGCGTGCCACAGAAATCTTTGTACCACACATCACCTCGTAGCGCTGGGATCGGCGCAGGAACCAGAGATAGATAGGCGACCGGCTTTGTCCGCCGGTCGCGCCGCCCGTCACTGGCTGATGAAATCTTCAAATGTGTCTACACGACTATGCCGAGAGCGCTTCACCTGCGGTCGAACTTTCGTTGAAGAACAGCGCTTGGCTGATCAGCGCTTTCAGCATGTCGGGATTATAAGGCTTGGTCACAAGGAATGTCGGTTCCGCGCGCTCGCCGGTGAGCAGCCTTTCCGGAAAAGCCGTGATGAAGATGACCGGGATGCTGGCGATCTTGAGGATGTCGTTGATCGCATCGATGCCCGAACTGCCATCGGCGAGTTGGATATCGGCGAGGATCATCCCCGGCGATGTCTTCTTGTAGAGTTCGACGGCCTCCTTGTGCGTGCGGGCGATGCCGGTGACCGTGTGGCCGAGATCCTTGACGATCTGTTCGATGTCGAGTGCGATCAGCGGCTCGTCCTCGATGATCAGGATGTCGGTTGCGATCTGGCGCGAGATTTCCTTGGCGGCGTCGTCGAGCAGGTCGGCGGTTTCCTCGGGTGTAACCGAGAGAATCTCGGCCGTTTCGGCGAGCGTGAAGCCCTCCACGGAGACCAGCAGGAAGGCGTGACGCGCCATCGTCGGCACCGCCGAAAGATTGGCCATGGCCTTCTTCTCCCAGGCGTAATGCGAGGAGACGGCGGGTACGTCCACCGTCGACGACCTGAGGATCGTCACGAGGAGTTTATAGAGCGCCGCGCGATCCGACGAAGCCGCGGGAAAGATGGAAATATCGGCGATGAGCGCTTCCAGCGTCGCAACGACATAAGCGTCGCCCGAGGTTTGCGATCCAGTCACGGCGCGTGAATAGCGCCGCAGGAACGGAAGATGGGCTGCGACCCGTGCGGTCAATGACATTGATGATTTCTCCCCTGCTTACACGTACAGTAAAAGTTGACCTGCGTAGTAACGAATGGATCCCTTTAAGGTTCCAGCGTCTTCAGATTATTCCCGTTTCTTTCAGTTCCTGAGATAGGGACCATGAAAAGGCCCGCGGGTCAATTTCCGCGGGCCAATTGGATCAAAGGGTATTGGCGCCCTTGCCTTCTTCGACGGCGGGCGTCTCGCCGAGCTTGTCGAGCAGCATCTCGACATCGCGCAGCTTGGAGTTCAGGCCGTCATCATCGACGCTGGGACTTTCCGACGCCATGCGCTGTTCGGCGCGCGCATCGTCGCGAATCTTCATCAGTTTCCGGATCCGGTCCTGATGGGTCAGATTCGGATCATTCATGATTTCCCTGATTTCAGGGCTCTTGATCTTGTCGAGCATGGTAGCCTCCTTGAGCCTCTTTACGGTTTCAAGAACTTCAGAGACTTCCGCCCGGAGGCGGAAGGGCCTTGCTTCAATCCCGCTCGCGCTGCCCCGCGCGGGAGAGCACATAGGCAAGAACCGCGACTGCGAGCAGCGATCCCACGGGGCTTGCGCGAACCATCATCGGCACGACCGTCGCCACCGCGGCGGTGGAACCCGCGCTTACCGTCGCTTTCGCCCGAAACGCCCGACGGCGCTCTTGACGGCCAGCCCGAACCTTGAGCCAGACGACGATGCCGAGCGCGATGACCAGGGTCGCGATGGCGATGGACAGGGCCGCGACGATCGGGCCGAATTCCGATGCAATCCAGAACGCCAGCGCGTACATGAACGCCACGTAGGCCGACAAAAGCAGGATCGCCACGATGGCGTAGGCGATCAGCGTCACGACCAAGTGCTGGCCTGAAGCCCGTATGCGTCCGGTAAGGGCGGCGACGAGTTCCGACATCTCAGCGGCGGCTCATGAGCGCGAAGAGGAACCCGATACCGGCCGCGATACCGACAGACCGGAGCGGATGGGCGCGGACATGTTCTTCGAAGGTTTCCTCGAGCGACACAGCTTCACTGCGGGCCGAGTCGAACGCCTTGAGCGACGCGGAAACCGCGTCCGCCGCCAGCCGCTCCATGCTCGCGCGATAATCTTCGACCTTCTGGCCGCCAAGCGCCGTGAGCGTCTTGGTGATCGATGCGATCTCGCTCTTCAGGTCGTCGAGGCGCTGCTCCAGTTCGAGCTGCGACAGCGTTTCGTTGGCGCTGGCCTTTGCATCATTTGCGGCTTTCGAAAGTGCCATGATCGTTCTCCTGATTGGTTAGTGGGTCGCAGGGGCGGCGATCAGAGCCAACCCATGGTGTAAAGGAAAAATATGATCGGCACGGGAATGCCTATCAGCCATAGTAGAATCGGCTTCATGCTTCATCGTCACTCCTGACTTCCAAATTCCATTGCGGCAGAGCCGCCGGCGGTGTCGCAATAACGCGGCGCCGGACGCATTGTTCCGTTGACGCGTTCAGCCAAACCTTCTCTGGGGATTAAGAAGGAGAGAAGCGTTTCGGGGGGACGGAATAACGCTTCTCTCCTTCTGGGGGCGCCACCTGCGGGCGGGGAGCGGTGACGCCGGAGGGGCGAACCTGTCAGGGGAAGCAGGTTCGCGATGCAAAAACAGATTGCGCAGCCAAAAGTTCCGGGGGTTTCCAAAAAAATTTTGAGACGTCTTATGGTCCCGATTTTGGGAACTCTTTGCATATGGCGCCGTTGTCAGGCCGAGCGAAAATTGCGCTCTTTGTTTCAACCTCATGAAAGGAAACACGAGATGAATTGGAACCAGGTCGAAGGCAATTGGGAGCAGTTCAAGGGTTCGGTCCAGAAGAACTGGGGCAAGCTCACCGGCGACGACCTCGACGTCATCCGGGGCAATCGCAAGCAACTCGCCGGCAAGCTCCAGGAGCGCTACGGCACCGCGCAGGAAGACGCCGAGCGCGACATCGATACCTGGCTGAGCCGCCACTGATCAGTTTCTTGATATTGCGACGCGGGGCCGCTCGGCCCCGCTTTCATCGTTTCGTGCTGAAATCGCGCATGGAAAACCCGCCGGCATGCGGCGGGTTTGATCTCTCGAGTAGAGTCTTGATCTTAGGTGCGCCGGCTGGCCCGCATCAACAGCGAAACGACCATCAAGGCGAGGAAGACGAAGAACAGAATTTGTGCGATGCTCGCCGAGGCACCCGCAATTCCAGTGAAACCCAGAACGCCTGCGATGATCGCAACAACAAGAAATAGAAGCGCGTAGTAGAGCATCGGTTTTCTCCTGCTGTTTGACTGCGTATACAATTGATTGGAGCGGCATTTTGTTCCGGCGGAGACTCGACGCGAAGCTCAGGAATTATTTTCAAGGCCATGGAACATATGCCACCATAGGTACGTTCTTGGCGTCAGCGGCAAAAACGTTGCAACGTGAGTAGAAAACTTGATCAAAGACAACCATATCAGGGGCAAACGCTCCGCGGATATAGCCGGCGCTTATGCCGAAATCCCGAAGCGCTTGAGAGAATATTACGATTCGCTCCAGGAAGAGGCCATACCCGACCGCTTCCTGGATCTTCTCGAAAAGCTTGACCTGGCCGAGCGGGCGGCCAAAAGAAATGATGCTGTCGAGGAGTTCAAATGACGGATGTCTCGCCCGACGCAATCGAGCGTGATTTCAAGAGGTCCATGCTCGCATGCCTGCCCAGCCTCCGCGCATTCGCGGTCTCGCTCTCCAAGCGCCACGACTATGCCGACGATCTCGTGCAGGACACAATCATGAAGGCCTGGGCCAAGAAGGAATCCTTCGAACACGGCACCAATATGAAGGCGTGGCTCTTCACGATCCTGCGCAATGAATTTTACAGCCAGGCGCGGAAGAGCGGTCGCGAGATCCAGGACTCGGACGGCTATTTCACCGAGCAGTTGTCGAACAATCCGAGCCAGCACGGCATCCTCGATCTCAACGATTTCAAGGCGGCGCTCGAGAAACTGCCCGATGACCAGCGCGAAGCGATCATCCTGGTCGGCGCGTCCGGCTTTGCCTACGAGGAAGCGGCCGTCATCTGCGGCTGTGCGGTCGGTACGATCAAGAGCCGCGTCAACCGTGCGCGTACAAGGCTTGCCGAGATGCTGAAGATATCAGGCGATGCCGATTTTGGCCCCGATTCACATTCTCTGGCCGTCACCAGCAAGACCTTTGCCCGCAACAGCTGAGGCCAATGGAAACGAGAACACGGACGCCGCGCTTCAGCGCGGCGTTTCCGTCTTGGTATTCACGATCAATTGAGTGAAATCTGCACTTCGGCGCGGGTGCCGCGTTCGCGCTGTATATAGTTGATTCCTGTGCCGACCGTCTTGGCCATGGAGGCGACGATGCGCGATCCGAGGCCGGTTCCCGAAGACGTGTCTGCCTCGGTAAAGCCGATGCCGTCATCCTCCACCGCGAGGGTCGCCGTGTCGTTGTCGTGCTTTTCCAGGGTTACGCGTATCTCGCCGTCCGATTCCTGCGGATAGGCATATTTGATTGCATTGGTCAGCAACTCGGTCACGATCATGCCGACCGAGACGGCGCGGTCCGAGGACAGATCGACACGGTCGAGGCGGCTGACGATGCGCGACTTGCGCCTGCCCTTTTCCAGCGAATCCGCCAGTTCCGAGACCAGCGTCGAGAGATAACGGTTCATTTCGACGATGCGGACATCGTCCGACGTATAGAGGCTGCGATGCATGCCGGCGATCGCCGATATCCGCGCCTGGGTTTCGGACAGTGCCGCCTTCACCGCCGTATCGGCGCTGGAAGACGCCTGCATCCGGATCAGCGCCGCGACGAGCGCCAGGCTATTGGCTACACGGTGATTGACTTCGGCAAGCAGGATCTCGGCACGCTCCTTGGCCTCGATGATCTCCTGCTCGGCCTGTCTCTTTGCCGCGCGCAATTCGGCATTGTCGAGCGCCTGCTTGACCGCACTGATCAGCAGCGCCCAGAAATCCTCGCCGACGGTCTTGATCACGTAATCCTCGGCGCCGGCTTTCAGTGCCTCGATCGCCACCGTCGCCTCGCTGGAGCCGGTCACATAGACGACGGGCACTTCGATGGCGCGCTCGCGCATTGCCTGCAGGAAGGCGAGCCCGGTCGTGCCCTGAAGATAATGGTCGAGAATGATGACGGAGATGCCGCCTTCGCCGAGCTTGGCCAGGCCGGTGTCATGATCGGGCGCATGCAGCACTTCGCAGCCCATGCGCGAAAAAGTCTTGTTCGCGAGGCGGACAAGACCGTCGTCATCGTCGACATAAAGAATCTTTGTGATTGTGGCGTTCAAGGTATCTGCATCACCGAGAAGAAGAGGCCCAATTGGCGGATTGCATTGGCGAAGCCCTCATAATCGACAGGCTTGGTGATATAGACATTGGCGCCAAGATCATAGCAACGCTGAATCTCGCGCTCGTCATCGGTCGTCGTCAGGATAACGACCGGCAACCGCTTGGTATGTATATTGGATTTCACCTTTTCGAGAATATCGATTCCCGACATATCGGGCAGGTTGAGATCAAGCAAGATGAGGAGATAGCGGTTCTTGCTTTCCTCGCCCGAAAGATCGGAGCCGAGAATATATTTCAGCGCACTCGCGCCGTCCGTGAATGGAATGATCTCATTGTGGACACCGGCACGACGGACGTTCTTTTCGATGAGGCGCGCATGACCCTCATCGTCCTCGATCATCACAATCGTTACTTCGCGGCCTGCAGCCTTCATTGACCGGTACTCCTGACAAACTGACTCAAATCATGGGGTAGGCGTATCATGAAGGTCGTGCCTTTTCCAAGTTCGGATTTGACCTTGATATCGCCTCCCATGTTGCGAACGAGGGAGCGGACATGAGCCAGACCGATCCCCTCACCCGACTTGTCCTGGGTGCCCGACCGGCGGAAAAGCTCGAAGACGCGCTCATGGTCCTCGGGTGCGATTCCGCGTCCGTTGTCGCTGATGTCGATGCCGATCTTGAAGCGGTTGATCGGGAATGCCTTGACCGACAGTTCCAGCGGCCGAGTAGGTTCGCGATATTTCACCGCGTTGTCGAACAGATTGCCGATGACCTGCTCGATCGAGAACCGGTCAGACACGAGATCCTTGACGTTGACCGAGACATCGAGCCTGCCGTCCGCCTCGTCGATCTGGTGCTGGACGGCCTCGCCGCTGGTCCGCACGACGGCTCCGAGATCGACCGGCTCCGGCTGAAGCGGACGCCTTCCATCGCGGGAAATCTTGAGGATGGCGTTGATCAGGCCATCCATCTTGCGCGTCGAGGAGCGGATGAAGCCAATCGCCTCGGGAAGGTCTTCCTCCACCGCCAGACGCGCCTGATTGCGGACATCCTCGCTGACATTGCCCTGGTCGCTGGCTTCGGCCCTGAAATAGCTGTGGATGGCATTCAGCGCACCGTCGAGTTCCGCCGTGAAGCCCATGATATTGACCAGCGGGGCTCTAAGATCGTGGGTGACGATATAGGCATAACGCTGGATTTCCTGGTTGGCCTGCATCAGGTCCTCGGTTCGTTCATGGACGCGGCCTTCCAGGCTGGCGTTCATCTCGCCGAGTTCGGCCTGGGCATCCTGGATTTCCTTGACATAGCGGGAGATGATCAGAACGACACCGACGAGAAGCGAAGCGATGGCGATCGCGCCGCAGATCGTGACCACGCGCAGGATACCGGCCATGCGGACCTGGGAAGCGACCTGATCGGCTATGCGTGCGTCACCAGCATCGATGACACCCTGCAGCACCGATTCGATCTCCGACATCTGGGTCCGGCCGAGGCCGCCCCTGACGACATCCATCGCCTCGTCGCGTCTGCCCGCCTCGGCAAGGTCGAGCGTCTGCCGTAGTTCGGCAACCTTGCTCGTCACCAGCTTTTGAAGCTGGGCCAGATCGACCTTGATGAAAGGGTTGTTGCTAATCGCGTCTTCGAAGGTCAGTTCCTTGCTGATCATATCGGCCGAAGCCTGCCGAAAGGCCTCGACAAATGCAGTATCAGTTGTCAGCAAATAGCCGCGCTGGCTGGTTTCGGCTTTCTGGACGGTCAGCAGCAGGTCCGCGGCCGTGCTGCGCACCCTGCGCGACGTGGTCGCACCCTCGGCGTAGCGCTGCGTCTGATAGACGAGATAGAGGGTAGAACCGATGATCGCGAGAAGAAGCAGCGCACCCGCGATAAGCGCCATGACGGTCGATCTGATGAAGCTTGTTTTCGACGTGGTCATTTACAGCGTCTAGCCCCTCATGCCGCCTTGCGCGGCGATGCATGCGAAACGCGCGCCAATTCGAGGCGTCAGCGACCACAAGGGCGTGTCTGTGTGAAGATCGCGCTTCTTTGTGACTAGCATCGACTGAAAGTGATCCCGGTGGGCGGATTGGCCGGATGGCCTCATGCGCTTCAAAACGCGTGACTGTTCAATCGGTTCCCGGGAAAAACGCGCGGCGCTCGACAAAAATGCAACCAATATTAGTACATAATTTTTATAGACAATAAGAATTTTTTGTGAGACTGCTGGGAACATACGCGGGCCGGGCCAATTCCCCTGGGGGGAAGATTCATGGCACAGCCTCGGAAACATTATGTCTATACATAGAGCAAGAATTGAAGCATGAATAGCCAGGACTTCCGCGCTGGGCGCGGCTCTCGGAGGGATGCAATGAACTCGGACGTCGCGGTGTTGGGCGCGGGTTTCTCCGCCACGGCCATGGTCATCAACCTGCTTGAGCACCTGCCGCCGGCCAAAACGATCTCGCTCGTCGGCGCACGCTCCAAGTACGGGCTCGGCGTTGCCTACTCCACCAAGGACGAGAACCATCGCCTCAACGTGCCGGCCGGACGGATGAGCCTCTATGCCGACCGGCCCGACCATCTCGTCGAATGGCTGACTGCCAGCGGCCATGGATTCGGCAAGGAAGATTTCGTGCCGCGCCAGCTTTTTGGCCGTTACGTGCAGCAAACCCTCGCCACCAGCCTGCAGCAGAAGGACAACTGGGCGCGCGTGACATTCGCAGACGCCGAGGCGATCAATTGCGAGCGGCTGGCGGATGACTGTCAGGTGTTCAGCCTGTCGAACGGTGAGCAGGTCCAGGCCGCGCATACGGTCTTCTGTCTGGGCGGCACGCCTTCGGGCCTGCCGATTGCCCAGAGTGCTATCGATCCATCGGCCCGGCCGCATATCACCATCAATGCCTGGGCGGACAACTGGCTCGAGGAGATCGATGCCGATGCGACGATCTTTCTGCTCGGTTCCGGGCTTACTACGGTCGATCAGGTCGTCTCGCTGAAGAAGCAGGGACACCGGGGCAAGATCCACATCCTTTCCCGTCATGGCCTGCTGCCACAGGTGCATGTCGTGCCGCGCAGCGATCCGGCCGAGCCCGCCTTCGAACCCGGCACCCGGACACTGTCCGAAATGCTCCAGCTGCTGCGCCGCCAGGCGCGCAGCGTGCATGACTGGCGCATGGTCATCGATGCGCTCCGGCCGATGACGCAGTCGGTATGGCAGGAGCTCGACGCCACGGAACGCGCGCGCTTCTTCCGTCACGCAAATGCCTGGTGGAGCGTCCATCGCCACCGCATGGCGCCGGAGATCGCCGATGTCGTGCACACGATGCAGCGCGAGGGCCAGGTATCGATCCATTCGGGCTGGCTGCAGGAAATCCACAAGAGCGACAACCATGTGGTCGCCACCTATCTGGACCGGCACTCCCACGCGACGCGGGACATTCATTTCGACCGCATCGTCAATTGTACCGGAATGGAGAAGTGTTCGATTTCCAAGGTACCTCTGCTCAAGAAGATGGCCGCCAACGGCCTGATCGCCGCCGATGCTCAAGGACTGGGACTTGCCGTGAGCGCCAAGTCCGAACTCCTGTCTCCGGAAGGCACGCCCCGCTCGAATGTCTATGCGATGGGTCCGATGACCGTCGGGCAGTTCTTCGAAATCTTCGCAGTGCCCGATATTCGTGTGCAGGCGAAGAAGATTGCCGGCAAGATCGCCCTGGCCGCGTGAAACGTCGTTCTCTTCTTCCTCCAACGGCGAAAAATGGTTCCGGTACTTGCCTAAAATTTCGCTAATGTTCGAAAAAATTTCCAATTCATGCATCTTTATAATTGACAATTTTTATAGACTATATCATCTTATGCCCGTCAAGCATCGTGAACTCGATTCCAAGGCGGCTTAGTCATGCAGAAACAGGTTGTCGAATATGCCGGCGTTCCGGTCGGTATCCTTGTCCCCTTTGCCGATTCGCTTAAATTCATGGCAGTGAAATTCAGCGTCATGGGCCTCGACGGGCGCTCTTTCCGCTCCATGCATGACGCGCAGAGCGCAATCGGTGCCCATTTCCGCCGATCGCCTTCACTTTTTTCGTGAAAGCGCTGAATTTCGTCACGTCTTTACCCATATTATCAATCAATTCGAGTGACTCTCTTCTTTAGCGGCCCGAACCGGGGTAAGAGAGTTGTGAAGTCGGGCGGAATCTGGGTAAATTATGCTTACGAACAAAGGAAAGTACGGCCTCAAGGCGTTGATCGCCTTGGCCAGCCTCGCACCGGGCGAGACCGCATTCAGCAACGAAATCGCGACCGCCCACAATATCCCGAAGAAGTTCCTCGACACTATTCTGCTCGAACTGCGCAATGCAGGTATCGTGCGCTCGAAGAAGGGTCCGATGGGCGGCTATTCGCTGTCGCGCCCTGCCTCCGAGATCCGCATCGGCCATGCCATCCGCGTCATCGACGGTCCCCTGGCGCCCATTCGCTGCGCCAGCCGCACGGCGCTCGAGCTTTGTGACGACTGCCGCGATCCGAAGACCTGTCTTGTGCGCAAGTCGATGACCGAGGTCCGCGACGCGGTCGCCGAAATCCTCGACAACATGACGCTGGAGCGCCTGGTTTCTGGCCAATATGCCGCCTCATCCGCCGGTCTCATCCTTGAGGAAGCGGCGTCTTAAAGCTAATATCGCATTATATTTCAATGTCTTGAATGCGCCGTCAAAATCTTGCCGGCGCATTTTTCATTTTTCCTGATAATCCATATTGATTTTATAGACTTTAGGTGCATTAATGGAGTTGTTAACGATTCCGGTTTTCCTGGAGGGACTTCAGATGTTGATGATGAACGGATTCGCCATGGGCTTCTTCTTTCCCAAGCAGGCGCAGATGCCCACCGTGCCACTGACGGAAAAAACTGAGAAGATCGAATACAAGATCACGGTCGTGGAACCCGCCAAGGAGCGCGAGGCAGAGGAACCCGCGATTTTCGCACTTCACGCCCACCGCTTCTTCTGACCCTTTCGAATTCCAGTTCGCGACGAGATAGTCGTCGCTCCCGGCCCACTCTGACTTCCGCCCCGTTGGCGCCCGGACCCCCAGTGGTCCGGATTTTTTTATGCACATGGATGATTTGGAAAAGCTTTTCCGCATTCCATCAAAATTTGAAAATCCTAATCTCTACAGACTTGATAGAGTAAGTAATATGCACTATCAGATGATGCCGGACGGACGGGAATCCGAACCCGTGGCCTCCGCGTCTGGAACTCAGGCGCTTTGGTTACGTTGGAACGAGCGCCGACCGCAGATAGAAGGAAGACAGATGAAGATTCATTCCGCGACATCAGCCGCCACCGGCAATCGCAATCAGGTTCTCTTCGTTCTGCCCCGCAAGGAAAATGTCCTGCTTGCCGCAGGCGTCGCGCTTGCGTTCATCTTCGTCACCGCCTGCATCTTCACGCTCGGCTGAGCGTAGTATCGCTCATTTTCATATGAGCTTGACGATCGTCAACTCCCTCGAAATTCCGTGAAATCCCGGCAAATTCCGTCGGGTTAAGAGCTATTTAAGCGATTCATATCACATTTGCGCAAACGGGTTGTGAGTGTGAGTTTGAAGCCGCATCAAGAGAAGATTTCGCCTGCCGGCATTCCGGGCGGACGCGCGTCCCTGGCGGAGCTGATCGATAGCGCCCCTGGCGGCCTTGCATTGATCGCCGCCGACTGCGACATCCTCTATTGTAACCAGGCCTGCGCCGCCTTTCTTCGGGGTTCAAGCTCGCTCGCCGAGCTGGTTCATCCGGATGACCGCCACACGCTCGAATTCAGTATCAACCGGCTCCGGCTTGCCCCGCAAAATGCACAGGCGATCGAGATTCGCCTGTTGCGCGCCGATGGCAGCGACGTCTGGATGCTGGCGCAACTCTCGACCGCGCGTCTCACCGTCCACGGCGATGCCGCCGAAATCCTCGTCCAGCTTACCGATATCGACCGCCAGAAGCGGACCGAAGCCGAGATGCAGAGCTGGGCACAGCGCTGGAACCATGCGCTGGTCGGCTCCATCCTCGGCGTCTGGGACCATAACTACGCGACAGGCCAATTCTACTATTCCGAGACCTGGAAAACGATGCGCGGTTTCGCGCCCGATGCCATCATCGACGCCGATATGGAGACGTGGATCGAGAGCGTCCACCCCGACGACCGTGAGATGGTTCTTGAGGAAATCCGCAAGCAAGGCGAAGGCGGCGATTTCAAACAGATTTTCGAATATCGCGAACGGCATTCCGCCGGCCATTATATCTGGATCGAGTGCCGCGGCGCCTGCATCGACTGGTTCGAGGATGGCAAGCCCGCCCGCATCGTCGGCACCGACACCGATGTCAGCGCCCGCAAGGCGACCGAAGAGGCGCTGCGGCAGCTTTCGCGCAAGCTGGACCTCGCGCTCGAGGTCTCGCGGATCGGCGTCTTCGAGGTCGATGTTGAAAAAGGCACCAGCCTCTGGGACGAGCGCCTGCAGGAAATATATGGCACAAAGGGTCAGCCACTGCTGCAAAACGCCGACGACTGGCAGGAGATGATTCATCCCGATGACCGGGAGCGGGCCATTGCCAAGGTCGAGGCGAATGCCGGCAAGGGCGGCACGGCCTTCGAGAATGCGTTCAGAATCATACGCGGCGACGGAAGCATCCGCCACATCCGGGCGCGTGTCGCACCATTCAACCTCGACAGCGGCGATACGCGTATCATTGGCGCCAACTGGGATGCCACCCAGGACGTGACGATTCAGCAGGAACTCGCCGAAGCCAATCGCCTGGCCGAGGCACGCTATCGCGAACTGGAGACGACCAAGGCAGCGATCGAACATAACGCGCTGCACGATTTCCTGACCGCATTGCCCAACCGCCGCTATCTCGACGAGGTGCTGAGCCAACGCGCCGCCGACAGCCTCGCCAACGGTTCGGGCATCGCCATAATCCATCTCGATCTCGATCGCTTCAAGCAGATCAACGATACGCTCGGCCATCTCGCCGGCGACCACATGCTGATCCACACGGCAAAAGTTCTCAATGAGAACATGGGGCCGGGTGATTTCGTGGCGCGTATCGGCGGCGACGAATTCGTGATCCTGTCGCGCTATGACGGCTCCGAGGACAAGCTCGGTAAGCTCGCGAGCCGCATCATCAAGCGGCTCTGCGACCCCGTCAGTTTCGAGAACCATGTCTGCCGCATCGGCGCTTCGATTGGTATCGCTTACGCGGGCGGCCGCGCGATCGACGCCAAGCAATTGCTGTTGAACGCCGACATCGCCCTCTATCGCGCGAAGACCCAAGGCCGCAACCGCTTCGAATTCTTCTCGGTCGCCATCCAGAACGACGTGATCAATACCAAGCGCGTGTCGGACGACATCCTCTCCGGCCTCGAGCGCGGCGAGTTCGTGCCGTACTACCAGCTCCAGTTCCATGCGCAGAGCCTCGACATTTCAGGCGCCGAGACGCTGGCACGCTGGAACCATCCGACCAACGGCCTGCTCACGCCGGACAGCTTCCTGCAGGTGGCCGAGGACCTCGACGTCGTATCGGCCATCGATGGCATCATCCTCGAAAGCGCGCTCAAGGATTACGCCGCCTGGCAGACGCTAGGCATTTCGATCCCGAAGATTTCGGTCAACGTGTCGTCCCGTCGCCTGAATGACCCGGCGCTCAGCCGCAAGCTCAAGAGCCTGAAGATCGTACCGGGCACCGTTTCGTTCGAGTTGCTGGAATCAATCTTCCTCGACGATTGCGATGAAGCGGTGAATGATAATCTTCAAGCCATCCGCAAGCTCGGGATCGGCATCGAAATCGATGATTTCGGCACCGGCCACGCCTCGATTGTCAGCCTCTTGAAGATCGGCCCCGGCACATTGAAGATCGACCGCGCGCTGATCAAGCCGATTGCAGAGACCACGGAACAGCGCAAGCTGGTCGGCTCGATCATCGAGATCGGCAAGTCGCTCGGCATCAAGGTCGTGGCGGAAGGCGTGGAGACGCGCGAACATATCCGCATCCTGCAGGATCTCGGCTGCGACCTGCTGCAGGGTTATGCCCTGGCCCGACCGCTGGACTTCGAAGCCGTCACAAAATTGGCCCGCCAGCAGAGCTGGCGGACCTGATTTTTCACTTCCCGATAGTATGATCCGCGATCAATCGCCGTAGCCGACGATGCTCTTGATCTCCAGGAAGTCGTGGATGCCGAAATCGGCATATTCGCGCCCGTTGCCCGACTGCTTGTAGCCGCCGAAGGACGAGAACGTATCCCAATCAGGATAGTTCAGGTTGACCGTGCCGGCGCGCATCTTCGCGGCGACCTTGCGTGCGTGGTCCTTGTTTTCCGATTGGATGTAGGCGGCGAGGCCGTAGACCGTGTCGTTGGCGATCTCGACGGCATGATCCTCGTTGTCATAGGAAATGATCGAGAGGACCGGTCCGAAGATTTCCTCGCGCGCTACAGTCATTTCAGGCGTCACGTGACCGAACACGGTCGGGCGGATGTAATAGCCGCGGTTCAGGCCGTCCGGACGGCCGACGCCGCCGGCGACGACGGTCGCACCTTCATCGATGCCGGTCTGGATCATCCGCTGGATCTTGTCGAACTGCAGTTGGCTGACAACAGGGCCGAGATCGGTTCCTTCGGCCTTCGGATCGCCGGTCTTGAAGCCTTCGGCAGCCTTCTTGGCAATGCCGAGCGCTTCGTCGTGACGGCCCTTCGGTACGAGCATGCGGGTCGGCGCGTCGCACGACTGGCCGGTATTGCCGAAGCAGCCTTCGACGCCCTTGGCGACGGCGGTGGCGAAATCGGCATCCTCGAGAATGATGTTGGCCGACTTGCCGCCGAGTTCCTGCGCCACGCGCTTGACCGTGTCGGCGGCCGTCTTGGCGACGATGATGCCGGCGCGGGTCGAACCGGTGAAGGACACCATGTCGACATCGGGATGGCCGGCCATGACCTGGCCGACATCCGGGCCGGTGCCGTTGACCATGTTGTAGACGCCCTTCGGCACGCCGGCGGCATCCATGATCTCGGACCAGACCACGCCGGAGATCGGCGCGATTTCCGAGGGCTTCAGCACCACGGTGCAGCCTGCGGCGATCGCCGGCGCCACCTTGCAGACGATCTGGTTGAGCGGCCAGTTCCACGGCGTGATCAGCGCGCAGACACCGATCGGCTCCTTGACTACCATGGTTGCGCCGCGCTTCTCGCTGAATTCATAATTCTCGAGTGCGGCGATAGTCGATTCCATATGCGCGCGGCCGGCCCAGGCCTGTGCGTCGCGGGCAAACCCGATCGGTGCACCCATTTCGTCGGACACGGCCTGCGCGATATCCTCGAAGCGTTCGTTATAGATTTCGAGGATGCGCTTGAGCAGCGCCACGCGATCGGCATGCGACACGAGCGAGAAAGTCTTGAAGGCGCGCTTGGCAGCCGCCACGGCCTTATCGACATCGGCCTTGGTGCCGACGGAAATCTGGGTATAGGCCTCTTCGGTCGCCGGATTGATCACGTCGAGCTTGGCCGGCACCACGGGATCGACCCATGCGCCATCGATGTAGAATTTCAGGTGGTTGCTCATTTCAGTCTCCCGTTCTTATGTTTGATGCTCTTCTATCAGGCCGGCAAAAGCGGGCAAGAGGCGCCGGAGCGCAAGCCGATATTTAAAATTATGCCCTGCCTGCATTCGCGACCCTCGCCTTGGCGCGGCAAATCCACGACAATTTTCGTCTCCGCGCCGACGCGCGCATGCACGCGCAGCGCCTTGCCGTGGAATACGACGCTCGAAACCTCGGCAGCAAACGAATCAGGCGTGCCATCGGGCACGACGACGAAGTCCTCGGGCCGGATGCCGACGGTGGTCGCGGCGCCAGCCTCCATCGCAGGATGATCCTCCGCCGCGATGCCGAAGCGCAGGCCATCGCTTTCGAAGCGCAGGGCGTTCCATTCACGCCCGAGAAAGCGCGCCGGCAGAAGGTTCATCGTGCCGATAAAGCCGGCGACGAATTTGGTCGCCGGCCGGTCATAGAGCTCGGCCGGCGTTGCCGCCTGCTCGATCCGGCCCTTATGCATGACGACGATGCGATCGGAGATCGACAGCGCCTCGGTCTGGTCGTGGGTGACCATGACGAAGGTCGTGCCGAGGCGGGCCTGCAGGCTTTTGAGTTCCATCTGCATCTGCTCGCGCAGGTGCGCATCGAGCGCCGACAGCGGCTCGTCGAGCAGCAGCACGCGCGGCTCGCAGACGATGGCGCGGGCGAGCGCCACACGCTGCCGCTGGCCGCCCGAGAGTTCCAGCACGCGCGCACCGATCTTGTCGGCCAACCCCACGAGGTCGAGCGCATCGGCAACCCGCTTCTTCCGTTCGCCGGCCGGCAGCTTGCGGAGCGACAGGCCGAAATCGACATTTTCGGCGACATTCATATGCGGAAACAGCGCGTAATCCTGGAACACGGTATTGACCGGCCGGTCATAGGGCCGCAAGCCTGTGATGTCCTGGCCATCGAGCCGGAGCATGCCTGAAGTTGGCGCTTCAAAACCTGCAATCACCCTGAGCGTCGTGGTCTTGCCACAGCCCGATGGGCCAAGCAGGCTGAGGAACTCGCCCTGCGCGATATCGAGATCGATCGAATCGAGCCCGATGACGCCGCCGGGAAAGGTCTTGCGGACCGCCGACAGCTCAAGCAATGCCTCAGGCATTATCACGCACCTCGGAGGGCTTGGTGGTGTTGATCCAGATGATCTCGCACGCCACGCTGCCATTGTTGCGGAAGGCATGCAGCAGCGTGCTCTTGAAGGCGAAGCTGTCGCCCTGTTTCAGATTGTAGGTGGTGCCGTCGATCACCAGTTCGACCTCGCCCACCGAGACATAGCCGAATTCGTGGCCGGCGTGGGCGTAGGCTTCCTCGGTGCCGCCATTGGGCTCGACAGTCACCAGCATGCCGGTCAAGGTCGCACCGGGCGGCGAGAGCAGAAATTTCTCGATGCCTTCGGTGTGAACGGGCAAGGTCCGCCGCATGCCCGCGCGCACACAGTAGAGATCGTTGGCGGGTTCGCCGCCCTCCCCGATGAGAGCCGAGGGCTCGACACCAAGCGCCGCAGCGAGCGGCCAGATGACCCGCACGCGGAGCGAGGAAATGCCACGTTCGATCTGGCTAAGCGCGCCGATCGAGATCCCCGCCTTGCTACCGAGATCGGCGAGCGACAGGTTGCGCTCCAGCCTGAGCGCCCTCACTCGGCGGCCGACCAGGATATCCGCATCATTCGCGTCGCGGACCGGCTTTTCGATCACCTCTTCCAATCCTTCGTCCATGCTGTCCCGAACCCCGCGTGCGAATGTGGATGGCCGGGCGGCGCCTGGCACCGCCCGACTTGAAGCGAGCTTAGCCGCCCGCCTTCACCTTTTCAAACATCTTGGCCATGTCGTCGTTCTGCTTCATCGGGCCGGTGAAGATCGTCGTCTTCAGCATGGCTTCCGGATCGGCGGGAAGCTGGATGGCATCGAGCGTTTCCTTCGGCACGGCCGCGAATGCCGTGCTGGTGGACGAGCCGTAGCCATAGGCTTCGATCAGGTATTTGCCGGAATCTGTTTCCAGCCGCGAGTTGATGAAGTCATAGGCGGCATCGACATTGGTCGAATCCTTGAGGATGACGAAGCCGCAGGTCCAGGTCAGCATGCCCTCCTTCGGCTTCATGAACTCGACCTTGACGCCTTGCTTCTTGAGCGCATTGGCCGATGCGTTCCAGGTCATCGCGGCGACCAGTTCGCCCGAGGACAGCGACTGCTCCACCGAGGTCATATCTGTCGTATAGGCAGTCACGAGCGGGCGCTGTTCGCGCAGCTTCTCGGCGACCTTTTCGATATCGCCTTCCTTCATGTCGAAGGGGTTCACGCCCACAAGCAAGGCGGCCACGATCGGCGTGTCGTGGACGGCATCGATGGTCGCCATGCGGCCGGCATATTTCTTGTCCCACAGCAGGTTCCAGCTCTGCTCCGGGTTTTCCACCAGATCGGTGCGGTAAAGGATCGAGGTATTGCCCCAGTCCCACGGCACGAACCACACCTTGCCATCACCCGCCTGGATATCCGGCAGATTGCGGAAGACCGGGAAGATGCTCTCCCAGTTCTTGATCCGCTTGGTGTCGATCGGCTGCAGCAGGCCCTCCTTGTTCCAGCGCGCCACCTTGTCGTAGCAGGGATGCGCGATATCGGGCCGGAAACCCGCCTTGACCTTGGTGAAGGCATCGTCGTCATCGCCGAACATCGAGAACTCGATGCCGTCGGGATTTTTCGCGAGGAATGTCTTGTTGAATTCCGGCAGTTCATAGCCGGACCAGGTGAAATATTTCAGCTTGCCATCCGCCAGTGCCGCGCCGGCGGAAACTGCCAGTGCGAGCGCCGCGACCGTGGCCTTCCTGAGAAGGCTCGTCCTGTTGATGTGATGCGTCATGTTCATTCTCCTCGCTGTCGGTTCTTGTTATGGATTTTAGTCATGCTGCGGCTGGCTTGATGCGGGCGCCAGCGAGCCCGCGGTTACGCAAGAGTTCGGCCGTTGTCGCGATGATGATCGACACGGCAAGGATGACGGTGCCGAGCGCCATCACCACCGGCAGGGATTTCGGAAAGCGCAGTTGCGTCCAGATATAGAGCGGCAGCGTCGGCTCGGTGCCGGCGAGGAAGAAGGCGATGATGAACTCGTCGAAGCTGATCAGGAAGGCCAGCATGAAGGCCGAGCCGATCGCCGGCAGGCTGAGCGGCAGCATGATGCGCCAGAACACCAGCCATTCCTTGGCGCCGAGATCCTCGGCCGCTTCAGGAATGCTTTTCGGGATCGACGCGAAACGGCCGCGCATGACGACGACCGTGGTCGGCAGACCGGCAAGCACATGACCGGCGACAATTGCGGTGCGCGATGGCCCGAGCCCGATCAGGTTGACGAAGATCAGGAGCGCGATGCCTACAATGACGCCGGGGATGAGGATCGGCAGGCGCACGATGCCCGAGATGATGCCCGCCAACCGCGACGTGCCATGCGTGTCCATATAGGCGATGGTCATGCCGCAGAGCGTGGCGATCGAGGCCGCTATGAGCCCGATGCCGAGGCTGGTCATCACCGCACCAGTCAGGGCGTCATTGCCAACGAGCTGCTGATACCAGGCTATGGTGAAGCCCTTCAGCGGAAAGGCTGCCTGGATGGAATCGTTGAAGGAGAAAATCGGGATCAGCGCCACCGGCAAATAAAGAAAGATGAGATAAGCAAACACATAGATGCCGAGCCAGCCGACGCGATCATGATTTGTCCGGACGCTCATGTGCGGCTCCCGAACTTGCGATCGGCAAAGCGGACAATCAGCAACATGGCGAGGATCAACAGCATGACGGCGACAGACAGCGCCGCGCCGAACGGCCAGTCATTGGCCTTGCCGAACTGCGCCTGGATCATCGAGCCGATCATGGTGCTGGCCGGCCCGCCAACCATGGCGGGCGTCACGTAATCGCCGACGGTCGGCACGAAGACGACAAGTGCGCCAGCCAGAACGCCGGGCATCGACATCGGCAGGATCACCTTCCGGAAGGTGTAGGCTGGGCGGGCACCAAGGTCCGAGGCGGCTTCACGCAGGGATTTCGGGATCGTCTCCAACGCCACATAGATCGGCAGGATGGCGAAGGGCGCGTAAGCATGCGCCAGCGTCAGCACCACGGCGGCCGGTGTATTGAGGAAGGCGAGCGACGGTTCGGAGAGAACGCCGGTCGCGAGCAGCGCGGAATTGAGCACGCCATTATAGGCGAGCACGATTTTCCAGGCGAAGACCCTGAGCAGGTAGCTCGTCCAGAACGGCAACGTGACCAAGAAAAGCAGCAACCCGCGATGCCGGCCGGCATGGAAGGCGAGATAGTAGGCGACCGGATAGGCCGTGACGACGGTCGCCAGCGTCACCAGTCCGGCGATCACCAGCGAGCGGATCGCGACGGTCACGTAAAGCGGATCGGTCAGCACGGTGACGAAATTGGCAAGTGTGAAGCCAGCGCCGGTCAGCGAACCATCATTGACCCGGAAGCCGAGGAAAAGCACGAGGCCAAGTGCGAAGAGGATCAGCACGAAGGTCACCAGCGCGCCCGGTGCCAGCATCGCAACACGGAAGTTGCGAGACGAACCCGATGTGAGTGGCGGCGCGGCAGGAACGATAGTGTTCATCGATCCGCTTTCTAGTTCGTGAAATTCTCTGCATCATTTTCATTTTTGAGAAGCAGTCAAGCGAATTCAGCGCTCGACGGCGTCAAGCATGCGATACCAGGCGATGGTGGCGGCCACGCCGATCTGGCGGAAGGCATGAAACGGGATCGGCCGGATCGGCGAGATCGGGAACGGCAGATGCGTGCTGTCGCCGGTCAGGATGTAATCGACGAAATTCCTGGCCATCGCGGTCATCATCGCCACCCCGCGCCCCTGGCAACCGACCAGCGTCAGCAGGCCCTTTTCCGGTTCATGGATATGCGGCAGTCCATCCCCCGTCATCGCCACCCGGCCAAACCAGCGCTTTTCGATCGCGATATTGCCGAGTGCCGGGAAGATGCGCGTCAGCCCATGTTCAAGATGCGCCCAGTCCGCCTCGCTCTGTGGCAGCGACATGCGCCCGCGCCCGCCGAGAACCAGCCGCCCATCCGGGCTCTTCCGGTAATAGATGACGATGCGCCGTGAATCCGACACCGCCTGCTTGCCCGGCAGGATCGAGCGCTGCAGTTCCTCCGGCAGCACCGATGTCGCCACCTGAAAGGAATGCAGCGGCACCAGCGTCTGCGCAAGGCCGGGGATCAGCTTGTCTGTGTAGGCGTTGGTCGCGAGGATGACGTTCCTGGCATGAATTTCCGCGCCGCCGCTGGTCGTCGCAACCCACTGTCCGTCCTGCTTGCGAAGCGCGGTGCACGCCGTATTCTCAGTGATCCACGCACCCGCTTCCTTGGCGATCCGCGCCAGTTCCATGGTGAAGGCGAGCGGCTGAACCACGCCGGCGCGCTTGTCGTAGAAACCACCGAAATAGTTGCTGGTGCCGACCAGCCGGCTGATCGCGGTGGAATCGAGCATCTCGACATTGGCGCCGCGCGCCGACCATTGCCGGTAGCGCTCCTCGGCATTGTCCATCGCCGTCTCGGTGTGGCAGGCCTGGATCCAGCCGCTGCGCTCGAACGGCACGTCCAGCTTCTCGTGTTCGATCGTGTCGAACAGCACATCGGCGGTCGTCTCGGCAAAAGCATTGAGGCGCGAGCCCTGCTCCTCGCCGAAATGCTCGAGAATCCAGTCGGGGTTGAACTTGATGCCGGGAATGACCTGCCCGCCGTTCAGGCCGCTGGCGCCCTCGCCGATGCGACGCGCATCGATAACCCGTACGCCGAGACCCGCGCGCGCCGCGTGACGCGCAGCATTCAGCCCCATGAAGCCGCCGCCGATGATCAGCAGGTCGCAGCTTTCCCGGGCGGCGATCGGTGCGCCATGGGCGGGGCGCGGCACGCCGTCGGCCCAGAGCGGTTCGGAGAATGTTTGCATGATGGTACCCGGCGGCAATATCTGAAAATCCTACGCCGGTTTCACAGATATGAAAAGCTGAAATCGCCCTTAGTTGACGATGACTTCCTTTTCAACCGGCGCGCGCGGCAGTTCGGTGGCCGGGATATGACAGCGGACGAGATGGCCATCGCCGGTGTCATGCAGCGGCGGCTGCTGCTCCTCGCAGATCTTGCCGATCTTGCGGACACAGCGCGTATGGAACACGCAGCCGCTCGGCGGGTTCATGGCGCTCGGAATTTCGCCGTTGAGCTTCACCCGCTCCCGGTGCGTTCCATCGACCGACGGCACGGAGGACAGCAGCGCCTCGGTATAGGGATGGTGCGGGCCGGAGAACACCGCATCAGCCTTGCCGATCTCCATCAGCCGGCCGAGATAGAGCACCGCGATGCGATCGGAGAGATAGCGCACCACGCCGAGATCGTGCGAGATGAAGATATAGCTGACCTGCTTGTCCTTCTGCAATTCGACCAGCAGGTTGAGGATCGCCGCCTGTACCGAGACATCCAGCGCCGAGGTCGGTTCGTCGAGCACCACGACGCGCGGGTCGCCGGAGAAGGACCGCGCGATCGCCACACGCTGCTTGAGGCCGCCGGAGAGCTGGCGCGGCCGCATGTCGAGATAGCGGTCGGCGAGCCTGACCGCACGGGTGAGTTCGAGAATGCGGGAGGCCTTGGCTGTGCTTGCCAGGCCGGTCAGCAGGCTGATGGTGCGGCCGATCATCCGCCGCACCGTGTGCGAGCGATTGAGCGCGGAATCGGGGTTCTGGAACACGATCTGCAGCGACTTGACCTCGCTCTGGGCGCGGCTCTTGAGCAGCGGCGCCACCTGCTTGCCATCGAGCCGGATCGTGCTGCCCTCGTCGGCCGGCACGATGCCGAGAACGGAGCGCGCCAGTGTGGTCTTGCCGGAACCGGATTCGCCGACGATGCCGAGCGTCTCGCCCTCCATGACGTCGAACGACACATCGTTCAATGCCCGGAAAGTGGACCCGCCGCGACCGAAAGTCTTCGAGACATCAATCAGTTCAAGGATCTTCTTCGTCGATTCCGACCCGCTGGTACTGACCGCCTCCGTGTCGAAGTTCAGGCTGGCGGCTCGCTCATGATAATGGCACCTGCTGAAATGCCCCTCGCCGACATGATATGGCGGCGGATCGACCTTGCGACAGTGCTCATCGGCCAGGGGACAGCGGTCGGCGAAAACACAGCCCTTGATGTCGGAACCCGCGGTCGGCAGGAAACCCGGAATGGTGGTCAGCGGCGCCACGTCTTTCGAGCGGCCGCGCTGCGGCAGGCAGCGTAGCAGGCCGACGGTATAGGGGTGGCGCGGGTTGCGGAAAATCTCCGATGTCCGGCCCTGCTCGACCAGCCGCCCGGCATAGAGCACGCCGACGCGATCGCACATCTTGGCGATGACGCCGAGATTGTGGCTGATGAACAGGATCGACGTATCAAACTCATGGCGGAGCTGGACGATCAGGTCGAGCACATCGGCTTCGACGGTGGCATCGAGACCGGTGGTGGGCTCGTCGAGCACCAGAAGCGATGGCTCGCTCGCCAGCGCCATGGCGATTGCCACGCGCTGCTGCATGCCGCCGGAGAGCTGATGCGGATAGCGTTCCATGACGCTTGCGGGGTCTGATATGCGCACCTTCTTGAGGATATCGACGGTGCGTTTCTGCCATTCCGCCTTCGGCACGCCGAGAAGCTCGAACACTTCGGCGACCTGATGGCCGATGCGGATCGAAGGATTGAGCGCCTTGCCGGGATCCTGATAGACCATGGCGACCGACTTGCGGCGCAGTTCCCGCAGCTTCTCGCCATCGAAGCCGAGCAGGTCCTCGCCGTTGATCAGCACCCGGCCCCGCGGCACGGAGCCGTTGCGCGGCAGGTAGCGCAGCACCGTATAGGCGGCGGTGGATTTGCCGCAGCCGGATTCACCGACGAGGCCATAACATTCGCCGCGCCCGATCTCGAGGTTGATGTCATCAAGCACCTTCCGCGAACGGCCGCGCACGCGATATTCGACATCGAGATTTTCAAGTTTCAGCGTGGGGGTCGCATCAGTCATCGAGCGCACTCTGGATACCATCTGCCATCAGGTTGACGCCGATCACCAGCGAGGCGATCGCCAGGCTGTCGAACACCACCGTCCACCAGAAGCCGCCATTCATCAGGCCGTAATTGGCCGAGATCGACAGGCCCCAATCCGGTGACGGTGGCTGGATGCCGAATCCGATGAAGGAGAGCGTCGCCACCGCGAAGATCGAATAGCCGAGCCGCACCGTGGATTCGACCAGGATCGGTGAGACCACGTTCGGCAGGATTTCCACGAACATGATGTAGAGCCGGTTTTCCCTGCGAAGCTCGGCGGCCGAGACATAGTCGAGATCGCGCTCGGCCAGCACGCTGGCTCGCACCGTACGCGCAATGATCGGGGCAAAGCTGAAGCCGATGACGAAGAGCACGGTGGTTGTCGAAGTCCCCAGCGCCGTCAGCGCCAAGAGCGCCACGATGACGGTCGGCAGCGCCAGCACGGCATCGACGATGCGGCTCAGCACTTCATCGATCCAGCCGCCGAAATAGCCCATCGTCAGGCCCAGCGCGGTGCCGAGGAAGGTGCTGAGCAGGGTGGCGAGCGGGGCGATCGTCAGGATGTCGCGCGCGCCGGCGATGACGCGGGAGAACACGTCGCGGCCGAGTTGGTCCGTGCCGAACCAATGCTCAGTGGACGGCGGCATCAGCGCGTTCAGCATGTCGTCGGCGAACGGATCGTAGGGCACGAGTGCCCGTCCGAAGATCGCACAGAGCACCCAGAACAGCACGATGAACGCGCCGGTCAGGAAGGTGGCCGAACGCATGATCAGGCCGAGATTGTGCTTGAAATCGTTCCAGGCCGAATGCGGCTTTTCGATAACGGGCGCGGAGGTGGCGTCGATGCTCATGACTTGCCTCCGAACCTGATGCGCGGATTGAGCATAGCCTGCAGGATGTCGGCGGCGAGCGTCGAGATCATGAACAGCGCGCCGACCATCATGACGCCCGCTTGCAGCATGGGGAAGTCCTTCTTGTTGGCGGCGGTATAGATCAGGCTGCCGATGCCCTGGTAACGGAACAGGATCTCGATCACCACCAGGCCGCCGATCAGATAGACGGTCTGGGTAGCGATGACTGATATGGTCGGCAGCAGAGCATTGCGCAGCACGTGCCGCCAGATGACCTGCGGATAGGTCAGGCCCTTCAGGATGGCCGTGCGGGTATATTCGCTGTCGAGCGCCTCGATCGTGCCGGCGCGCGCCATGCGGGCGATATAGCCGAACAGCACCAGAACCAGCGGCATCGCGGGCAGGATGAGGTAGTAGATCTGGGTGAAGACGCCGGCGTCCCTCGGCCAGGTCGCCGAGATCGGAAACCATCTTAGCCCGACGCCGAAGATCAGGATCAACACGATGCCGGAGACGAATTCCGGCACGACCGTCGCCGACAGGCCGGAGACCGAGATGATGCGGTCGGCCGCTCGCCCTCTGTACAGGGCCGCGATGACGCCGCCGAGAATGCCGAGCGGCACGACGAGACAGAAGACCACGCCTGCGAGCTTGGCCGAATTGATCACCGCCGTTCCCAGGAATTGCGAGACCGGCGCGCGATAGGCGTAGGACTTGCCGAGATCGCCCTTCGCGAGATTGCCGATCCAGCTGCTGTATTGCACCAGCAGCGGACGATCGGTGCCCATTTCATGATTGAGCAGATCGACGGCCTTCTGGTCGGCGAAAGGCCCCAGCATGGCGCGACCGACATTGCCCGGCAACATGCGTCCGCCGGCAAAGACCAACAGGCTCAAAAGCCATAGTGTCAGAAACGACAGAAGCAACCGCTTCAGAACATAGTAAAATATCGTCCCGTCCCCCGGATTCCCGATTGGTTGAAGTTACCCCGGTTTTGGCCGGGGCAACTCGGAATGCAGGAATGCGAAGGACTAGCCTAGCTTGGCGTCCTTGAGGAAGCAATGGCTCATGGCCGTCACCTCGATACCCGTCGAACCCTTCTTCGCAGCCGACATGAAGTCGTAGAAGTAGGTGAAGAGCACGGGGCTTTCGTCGAGCAGCAGCGTCTGGATCTTGCCGGCGACTGCCTGCTGGGCTTCGAGATCGAGAGCAGCAAGATAGCCCGCAACCAGACCGTCATACTCCTTGTTCTTGAAGTGCGCGGAGTTCCAGGTGCCTTCGCTCTGCAACGGCGCCGTGAGATAGACGTTCGGCACGCCGCGATGGCCGTAATCGGTAATGCCCATGTCCGAATCCAGCCACGGCGAGTTGCCGTAGACCGCATCGGCGTAATAGGCGCCCTGGTCCATGATGTTGAGGTTGATCTTGCCGCCGATCTCCTTGACGGCATTCTGGATGATCACGGCGTAATCCGGAATTTCCAGATACTTTTCCGTGGTCAACGTCACCTCGAAGCCATCCGGCATGCCGGCGGCGGCCATCAGTTCCTTGGCCTTGGCAATGTCCTTCTGGCGCTGCGGCACAGTCTTGTCCGTGGACGGATAGGCCAGCGCGAACGGGCTGTCATTGCCGATCTGCGCCTTGCCGCGCATCAGGCCCTGGACGATCTTTTCACGATCGAGGCAGAGTGCGATCGCCTGGCGCACGCGCTTGTCGGTGAACGGCGCCTTGTCGGTGCGCATATGGACCTGCGAATGCGCGATCGACGGGATCGAAAGCATGTCGACCGTCGGGTCGTTCATGATGCCGGCCGCCTGCAGGATCGGAACCTGCTGGATGAAGTCGATCTGGCCGCCCTGCAGCGCGAGAATCTGCGGCTGGTAGTCGTCGTAGAAGGAAATCTCGACGCGATCCGGCAGAACCTGGCCACCCCAGTAAGCATCGTTGCGGACGAATACGCCGCCGACCTTGGGGGTGTAGCTTTCCATCTTGAAGGCGCCGGTGCCGATCATCTTGGCTTCAAAATTGCCATCATAGTCGGCAGGCACAATGACTGCATTGTAGTTGTCGGTCGACATCGTATAGGGGAAGCCGCCATTCGGCGCATCGAGCGTGAACTCGACGGTATAATCGTCGATCTGCTTGGTGCCGCCCTTGGAGAGCACGCCCTTCAGCGCGGAAAGCGCGTTGGAGCCGTTGGCAGGATCGGCGATGCGCTCGATACTGGCGACCACATCCTTGGCGGTCATGTCGCGGCCGTCGTGGAACTTCACGCCCTTGCGGATCTTGAAGGTCCAGACCGAGCCGTCCTTGTTCGGCGCCCAGCTCTCGGCGAGCAGCGGCCGGGCAACAAGGTCCTTGCCGGAGAGAACAAGCGTTTCGGCAACCTGGCTGATGACGGTGATGCCGCCGCCATCGGCGAGCTTGACCGGCTCGATTGCCGCTGCCGGCACGATCTGGCCGACACGGATGGTGCCGCCCGGGGTTTGCGCGCGCGCGAAATTCGGCACGCCGGCGAGCCCGACTGCACCGGTGACGGACCCTAGAAAGGGTGCGGAAAGGCCGAGTACCGAGCCGAAGCGCAGGAATTCGCGGCGGCTGACGCGGCCCGCAACGAGGCCGTCAATCAGATGGTTTTCGTGTTCGCTGCGGCCTTTGCGCAGGAAGTCGAGAAGCTTGTAATTGATTGTCATGGTTCCCTCTTGGTTTTCTTTGTGGCAGGCCCGTCTTCTTATTATGTATAGATTTAATCCCGTCTCATATTGAGCCGCCGATCCGGCGGCCCTGTCAAGCGGAAATGCGCCAAGGTATTAAGCGCCACGCCTTATTATGCGATCGTATAGCTACTTGCACCGGCCGTCAAACCAAAGTTTCACCGGCCATCTCGAGATTGGCCGGAGTGAAACATTTATGTACACCGATGTCTATAGATTATTGCGGAAATATTTTGGGCCTTCAAACCAAGGGTAGGGAGACCTTGACTTGCTGGCCCGCCCGATGCCGGCGGACGTTCGAGAATTGTTGCAGACATTGAGGGCGGATCTTCGATTTGAAATGATCAGGCCGCGCGGCCGTAGAAGCCCATTTGCTCTTCCTTGGAAAACATCACGCCCGGCCGTTCGTAGTAGGAGAACACGGCGATCAGCCGTTCGCGCTCGCCCTTGACCGGCGTGACCCGGTGCATGGTGTTCTTGCCCATGAAAACGTTGAGCGAACCGGGCACGAGGGTCAGCGTCTTGACCTCGTTGTCCTCGCCGAGCAGCACCCGCTCGACGCCCTCATAGTTGGGATCGGTATCGGTGCGGAGATTGGAGCGGAATTGGAACTCTCCGCCCTCGGTCGGCGCCTGGAACAGGATCGTGGTGGTGAATTGCGAGCGGTCGAAATGCCAGTTCAGCGCCTCACCCTCGCGGTAACCCATGACATTCACCCGTGCGAGCGGATCGCGCATGGTGAACAGCGTTTCCTTCTCCATGCAGGCGGCGAGGAACACGGCGAATTGCGGCCACTCGTAGATCCAGACCGGCACGCTGTCGGAAATCTGGTCGGCGCAGACGGTATGGCTGATCGTCTCGACCTTGCGCAGCGCGGAATGATCAGCCGGCAATTCCGGGATTTCCTTGCGGAAATAGACATTGTGCGCCCGCTTGTGGACAAACGAGAGCGTATCCATCACCGGCTTGACCTCGTTGATGGCCTTCTCGACCGCTTCGGGCCGGACGAAGCCTTCAAGGTCGAACATGCCCTTCTCGGCGAGATCGATGCGGCAACGGTCCACGAGATTGATCCAGCCCTTGCTGCCGGGCTGGTCGAGGGGATAGCGGTCGAGATCGAGTATGTCGCGCATGTCGGTGCTCCAAGTTGCATGAAGGCATCTTGGCAAAGTTCTGTCTTTACTCAACGGCGAAAATTCTTATCCTGACCTAGAAAAACTGAGGCAGATCCATGTCCTTATCCCTCCCGCCACTCAATGCCCTGCGCGCTTTCGAGGCTGCCGCGCGGAGCGGAAGTTATGTCTCGGCGGCTGATGAACTCGGGGTTTCGGCGGCGGCAGTCAGCCAGCAGGTCAAGAACCTCGAGGAGTTTCTCGGCAAACAATTGTTCCGCCGCTACAACAATCGCATCGTGCTGACCGATGCCGGGCAGACGATTTTCTCCGGCGCGTCGGATGCGCTGCAGTCGATCTCGGCTTTCACCGAAAAGGTTGTCTCCGGCCGCGCCCGTTCGCGGCTGGTGATCAGTGCCCTGCCCTCGATCGCCGAACGCTGGATGGAGCCGAAGCTCAGGCTCTATTTCAGGGATCATCCGAATTTCCGTTTCGAACTTCGATCGGAGGAGGATCTCGCCGATTTTGCCCGCTACGATATCGACCTCAGGCTGTCCTACGGCCTCAGCCTCTACCCCGACATGGTCACCATTCCGCTGGTGCAGGATGCGGTGGTGCCGATGTGTAGCCCGGATTATCTCGAACGCAATCCGGCCGTCCGGAGTGAAGGCATGACCGCAGTGCCGGATGACGACCTGATCCACACCAATTGGGGACCGACTTTCGTCTCGCATCCAACCTGGCAGGCATGGTTCACTGACACCGGCGTCAAGCGACCAGACGAGACGCTAGGCTACCGCGTCGGCAAGTCGAGCCTGGCGCTCGATCTCGCCCGCGACGGTTTCGGCGTCGCGCTCGGCCAGCGGGAAATGGGCGCCGACGATATCGAGGCGGGCCGGCTGGTGCTGGCCGATGAGCGACCGATCCCGCTCGGCCATCCCTATTGCCTGGTCTATCCCCGAGCAAAAGCGCGCAAGGCGGGCCTCGTGGATCTCGTGAACTGGATCAGAGCCGCTCCCAGGGGAATTGATCGAGCCGCTCCGGCCCCTTCTCCGTGATCAGCACCTGCGTCTCGAGCTTGATGCTTTCGCAGCCCGCTTCCGAGATCAGGCTTTCGACGCAGACCACCATGCCCGCCTCGAACCGGCCGCCCTGGTTGTGCTCGAAATCGGTATGACAGAGCACGATCGGCCACTCATCCGCCATGCCGACGCCGTGCACGGCGAGCGAATAGCGATAGGGCTGGTAGCGCTCGGGAATACGCCAGGATTTCTCGTTGAACGCGCGGAAATCCAGTCCGGCGCGCAGGATCGAGATATTGTGCTCGATCTGCTCGACGGCGGCGGCATAGTGCTCGGCCTGCTTCGGTGTCATCCTGGTATAGCCGCAGGTCCATGACCGCGAAAGATCGGCGCAATAGCCGTAAGGCCCGATCATATCCGTATCGAACGCGATCATCTCGCCCTCGCGACAGAGCCGGTCCGAACATTCGCCATACCAGGGATTGGTGTTCGGCCCGCAGGTGAGGATCTTGGTCTCCAGCCAGTCGCCGCCAGAGCGGGCATTTTCGAAATGCAGATGCGCCCAGAGCTCCTGTTCGGTGACGCCGGGCACCGAATGCTCGTAGATGCGCGCCATGCCCGCTTCGCAGACGCGGATCGTCCATCGCATCAGGGCGATCTCGTCTGCGGATTTGATCGAGCGCGCGGCCTCGGTCATCGGCGTGCCGTCGACGACCTCGATGCCGATTTTCTCCAGCGCCCGCACGCCCTCGACATCGAGCCGGTCGACCGCGATGCGCTTGTTGCCCCCACCGTGCTGGCGCATGAGATCGCCGATCTCGGCCGCCCATTTGACAGCTTGCTCGGATGATTTGTCGCCGGCCATGACGTATATCCACGAGGTCGCTGGCTTCGCCGCGTCGATCGCCTTCAGGTGTTTCGAGTGATGCTCGGCGCCCTTGTAGTCGAATAGCAGCGCCGGTCTTTCGGCGAAGACCAGCGCGTAGCGCACCGGATTGTGCAGCGACCAGACCTGCATGTTGGGACTATCCAGCGCATAGCGGATATTGACCGGATCGTAGAGCAGTGCGGCCGCGCAATCGGTCTCGACCAGGCCCTTCCTGATCCGGCCGAGGCGATAGGCGCGGGCGCGCTCCACCACATCCCGAGGCAGCGGGCTCTTCAATGGCTTGTCGGCGCCTTCGGCATTGAGGAAGATGCGCTTGCGTTCATCCTTGAAAACGGGAGGCAATAGCTGATCCATGATGCGCTCCCCCTGCCTTCGTTCGCGTCAGACGTGGCGCTCGGTATAGGCCTTGATCTTGTCGTAAAGCGCTTTGTCGATCGTCAGCCCGCCTTTGAGATTCTTCTTGATGTTCGCCTGCCGCCGCGAATTCGGCATTCTGGCACCAGGCTGTGACGTGATTGAAGCGATGAGCCGCTCGATCTGCTTCTCGAATAGTCCACCCGAGAACATCTTGGGTTCGAGCGCGATGAAGAACTGGCCATTGCCGACAGGCAGGCCGTCATTGGCCATCATTGAGCCCATTTCCTGACCGCGATTGGCGCCGGCGAGTGCCGCGCACATGGTCTCCACGATCAGGCCCTGGCCGAAACCCTTATAACCACCGGCGGGTGCCATCGAACCCTTCAAGCCTTCTTCCGGATCGGTGGTCGGCTGGCCGCTTCTGTCGATAGCCCAGCCGAGCGGGATCACCTGGTTCTCCTCAGCGGCGCGCTTGACGGCCGTCCATGCGACTTGCGACGAGGATTGATCAATCAGGAAGGCAATGCGCCCCTTCTTTCCGGGCACGGCGAAACTCATCGGGTTGGTGCCGATCACCGGCTTGGTACCACCGACTGGCGCAATCGCCGGCGACGAATTGGTGAAGCCGAAGGCGACCAGGCCCTGCTGCGCGAGATAACCGGTGTGATAACCGAGCGTCGCGGCATTATAGGAATTGTGCACCGCCATCGCGGCGATGCCATTCTCCAGCGCCGCCGGAACCAGATGCGCAAAACCCTTCTCGATCGCCGGATGAGCAAAACCATTCTTGGCATCGACGCGGAAGGAGACATTGGTCAACCGCTTGACCACCGGCGTCGCCT
Source organism: Rhizobium sp. LjRoot254 (assembly GCF_964254105.1). Lineage (NCBI taxonomy): Bacteria > Pseudomonadati > Pseudomonadota > Alphaproteobacteria > Hyphomicrobiales > Rhizobiaceae > Rhizobium > Rhizobium sp. LjRoot254. The sequence continues at coordinate 3,654,293 of NZ_CAXUSM020000001.1, forward strand.
TGCCATCGACCTTGCCGCTCTGAACATGCTCGCAATAATATTGCAGCCAGTAGAAGCCATGGCCCTCCAGCCCCGAAAGCTCGGTATCGAGGATCGCATCTGCAAAATAGCGGGCATTGCGCGCCACGGTGCCGGCACCGACCAGGGCGTCGAAGATCAGGTCGGATGCCTGGTCGGCGGTGAGTTTGACGGTCTTGGTCATGGGGCGGTCCTTCTATGTCTATGCGTTGAGCGAGGATTACCCCGCCCCAACCCCTCCCCACAAGGGGGAGGGGCTAACTCGTGACACCCTCGTCGCCAACATTCACCTCAGCGCCCGCTGAGAGAGTGTTGGGCGCGACGGCGCAGCTTGGTTGAGCCCCTCCCCCTTGTGGGGAGGGGTTGGGGCGGGGACTTTCTTCACTTCTTCCGAAACCCATCCCCATAACTTGTGTTCTTCGCTCCCGGAAACGCCCCCTCCGTCAGAAACCTTTCATGGCACCTTTTCAGTGCCACCTTATCGAGCGCCACCCCCAGCCCCGGCCCATCCGGCACCCTGATCATACCGCTCTTCAACGCAAACGGCCCGCCCTCGATCACATCATCCGCATACCAGCGGAACAGCGTCTGGCTGGCCTCTCTGATATGCTCGATCGCTGCCGTCAGATGCAGGTAAGCGGCACTGGCGATGCCCGTTTCTCCCGAGTGAAAGCGGAAACCGACATTGAAGGCCTCGCAGGCGCGGATGAATTCCACCGTACGGCGGATGCCGCCGTGTTCATTGATATTGGTGACGATGGTTTCTGGGCAGCGCAATGCGACGGCCTTGGGCAGGTCGATGATGTGGGTGGAAAACGACACCGGGGAATGCAGCCGCAGTTGGGCCATCTCCTCATAGGTCTCGACGGGCTCCTCGAACCACTGGATACTGAACGGTTCCAGCCGCAGCAAGGCCTCGCGCGCCGTCGGCACCGTCCAGCCGCCATTGGCATCGAGCCGAAGCGGGCGATCGCCGATCGCGGCGCGGATTTCGCGGATCATCGCGATTTCCTCGTCGAGCCCGACCGTGCCCATCTTGCCCTCGAAAATATCGGCGCCGTATTGCTCGACCATCCGGGCGCAATAGCGGGCGACTTCGACCGGCGAGGATTCGCCGGGGTCATGGGCGCCGGGAAAGCGGTAGCTGAAATATTCGCTATGCGGGATTTCCGTCCTGACCGCTCCTCCCAGCAGGAGATAAAGGGGCACGCCCTCGATCTTGCCGCGCGCATCCCACAGCGCCATCTCGATGCCGCCGGACACCCGCCTCGCCGCTGTCACATTGCCCCACGGCGTGTAGCGCATGCCGGGCACGAGCCGCTTCTCGGCGGTGTTGATATCCCTGATATCGAGCCCGATCAGCCGTTCGCCGGCGGCGATCACATCCGCTGCCCGGTTGCCATCGGCGCATTCGCCGAGGCCGGTCACGCCCTCGTCGGTATCGACCTCGATCACCGTCTTGGTCAGAGAGGCAATCGAGCCGTAGGAAAAGCGGTAGGGCGCGGTGAAAGGTATGTTGACAGGCGTGGCGCGGATGGCGGTGATCTTCATGGGTATCTCCTGACCCGACCATAACGGGTAAAAATATTTCCGCAATCATCTCTAGACATCTGTGTACATAAATGTTTCACTCCTGCCAGTCTTGAGAGGAGCCAGAGATGATCGACGAAATGTTGCATCAGACGCGCCGTGAACGCCGCCACCGGCCGGGGGAAACTCAGAGCAAGACCACGCGGCAGCCCAACTACCGCAACCTCAAGAACAGCTTCGTGCCGCAGGCGGTCTTCTCCACCGACGAGATCGAGGCAATCCACGAGACGGCGCTTCGCGTGCTTGAGAACCTTGGCATCAAGGTTCTGCTGCCGGAGGCGCGCAAGATATATGCGGCTGCCGGCGCGATCGTCGATGAAGAGACCTTGATGGTTCGCATCGGCCGCGACATCGTCGAGGCGGGACTCGCCTCCGCGCCGCGCTCCATCCATGCCCGCACCGGTAACGCAAACCGCGACCAGACATTCGAACTCGGCAACATGGCATTCCTCGCCGGGTCGGGGGCGCCCAACGTCACCGATCTCGACCGTGGCCGCCGCGCCGGGTCGCTTGCCGATTTCGATGCGCTGACCAAGATCGTCCAGAGTTTCGACGTCCTGCATGTCCAGGGTCCGTATGTCGAGGCGCAGGACGTGGCGGTAAAATACCGGCACTATGCTGTGACCCGTACGCAGCTCACGCAATCAGACAAGTTTCCCTTCGTCTACGCGCGTGGCACCCCGCAGGCCGACGATGCCTTCGAGATGATCCGGCTCGCGCGCGGCATTTCGCATGACGAATTCCTGTCGGATGCCTGGTGCTACACGATCATCAACACCAATTCGCCGCGCCAGCTCGACATTCCCATGGCGCAGGGGATCATCGACTTTGCCAAAGCCGGGCAGATCCTGGTCATCACGCCGTTCTGCCTCGCGGGTGCGATGGCGCCGATAACGGTTGCCGGCGCGCTGACGCTACAGCATGCGGAGGCTTTGGCCGGCATCGCACTCGCCCAGATCGTGCGTCCCGGCACTCCGGTGATGTACGGAAGCTTCTCCTCCAATGTCGATATGAAGTCCGGTGCGCCTGCTTTCGGCACGCCGGAGCACGTCAAGGCCACGCTTGGCGCCGGCCAGCTCGCCCGCCTCACGGGACTGCCCTGGCGATCCGGCGGCGGCTCTGCCTCGAATGTCTCCGATGCGCAGGCAGCACACGAAACGCAGTTCGCGCTCTGGGGCAGTGTGCTGGCGGGCGCCACGCTCTGCATCCATGCAGCGGGCTGGATGGAGGGCGGGCTATCTGTCTCCTACGAGAAGCTGATCACCGATATCGAGGCGCTGCAGACAATGGCCGAGCTCTTCGCGCCCACCCCGGGCGATGCCGAGGCGATCGGCTATTCGGCGATCGAGGAAGTGCAGCCGGGCGGGCATTTCTTTGCCGCGGCCCATACGATGGCGCGCTATCGCACCGCCTTCTACCAGCCCCTGGTCGCCGATCTCTCCAATTTCGGCAACTGGACGGAAAGCGGCTCAAAGACAGCGACCGAACGCGCCAACGGAATCTGGAAACGGGTGATCGACCAGTACCAGCCGATCGCAGGCGCCGACGAGATCGGCGCACGGCTTGATGGCTTCATTTCAAAACGCATGTCCGAGGGCGGCGCGGAAGCCGTCTCCTAAGTCGGAAAAACGCATGCGTGCAAGCTGTGAACTGCGCTACATCCGCATGGACAGCAATGTACAGATAATCTAGGGTTCAGCCCTCACAAATCGGATGGAGCGGGTCGTGAAATCGCATTACAAGGTCGTGGTCATCGGTGGCGGCGTGGTGGGCACCGCCATTCTCTATCATCTCGCAAAATACGGCTGGTCCGACACGCTGCTCATCGAGCGCAACGTGCTGACCTCGGGCTCCAGCTGGCATGCTGCCGGCGGCTTCCACGCACTCAATTCCAATCCGAACCTGGCGCAGTTGCACGCCTACACGATCGATCTTCTCAGCGAAGTCGAGAAGGAAAGTGGCGTCAATATCGGCATGCACACGACCGGCGGCATTTCCTATGCCTGCAACCCGGATCGCTGGGATGCGCTGAAGGCCGCACACCGCGTGTTCCAGTCGACCGGCATCGATGACGTGCGCCTGATCGGCATCGACGAAATTCTCGACCGCTGCCCGATCGTCAAGCCCGATGGCATTATCGGCGGCCTCTATGCCGACCGCGAAGGCCATATCGATCCCTCGGCCGTCGTTCACTCCTACGCCAAGGCGGCCCGCATGCGTGGCGCCTCGATCGTCGAAAAGAACCGCGTGATGGAACTGACCCAAAAGCCCGACGGCTCGTGGGACGTCGTCACCGAGCAGGGCACCGTCAATGCCGAGCACGTCATCAATGCCGGCGGCCTGTGGGCCAAGCAGGTCGGCCGCATGGCGGGCCTCGAACTGCCGGTCTCGCCGCTCGAACATATGTATTTCGTCACCGAGGCGATTCCTGAGCTCGACAACCTCAAGGAAGAGCTGCCGACCATGGTCGATCTCGACGGCTTCTCCTACCTCCGCCAGGAGCAGAAGGGCATCCTGCTCGGCATCTATGAGGTCGAGCATCGCCACTGGAACATGGATGGCGCGCCCTGGGATTACGGCTTCGACTTGATCCAGGAGGATCTCGAACGCATCGAGCACGAACTCACGCTCTCCTACGAGCGCTACCCGGTTCTCGAAAAAACCGGCGTCAAGCGCTGGGTCAACGGCGCCTTCACCTTCACGCCCGATGGCAATCCGCTGGTCGGCCCGGTGCGCGGCGTCAAGAATTACTGGGTCGCCTGTGGCGTCATGGCCGGCTTCATGCAGGGCGGCGGCGTCGGTAAGGCGCTGGCCGAATGGATGATCTTCGGCGAGCCGAAGGACGACGTCTTCGGCATGGATATCGCCCGCTACGGCCAGCACGCGTCCAACCGCCAGTACATCAGGGAAACGACCGGCCAGTTCTATTCCCGCCGTTTCGTGATGACCTATCCGAACCAGCAGCTGCCGGCTGGCCGCCCGCTCAAGGTTTCGCCGTCCTATGATGAAATGACCGAAGCCGGAGCGCGTTGGGGTGCCTCTTGGGGCCTCGAAGTGCCGCTCTATTTCGCGCCTTCGAAGGACTACGAGGAAAACCACACGCTGCGCCGTTCGACCGCCTTCGATATCGTCGGCAAGGAAGTGCTGCATACCCGTGAAAAGGCCGGCCTCATCGATATCTCCGGCTATTCCCGCTACGAAGTGAAGGGCCCCAAGGCCCATGAATGGCTCGACAAGGTCTTCGCCTGCAAGCTGCCGAAGCCCGGTCGCTCGGTGCTGGCGCCGATGCTCGGCTTCGACGGCCGGCTCAAGGGCGACCTCACCATCTTCAACTGGGGCGACGGCACCTGGTGGATCATGGGCTCCTATTACCTGCGCGAATGGCACATGCGCTGGTACGAGCAGTTCAACATGGATGGCGTTTCGGTTCGTGACCTCTCGGATGATTGGGTCGGCTTCTCGCTCTGCGGTCCGCTGTCGCGTGAAGTGCTGCAGCGTGCGACCGAGGACGATGTCTCCAATGCAAGCCTGAAGTTCCTCGGCTGCAAGTCCGTCGATATCGGCCTCGTCACCGCCAAGGTCGGCCGCATGTCGGTGACCGGCGAAATGGGCTTCGAGATCAACATCCCGGCCGCCTATCACCGCACCGTTCGCGAAACGCTGCTGAAGGCGGGCCGCAATATCGGCCTCAAGGAAGTCGGCTTCGGCGCCTCGCTCTCCATGCGGCTTGAGAAGAGCTACGGCATCTGGTCCAGGGAGTTCACCCAGGCCTATACGCCGCAGGAAACGCTGTTCGACCGCTTCATCGATTTCGACAAGGCCGATTTCGTCGGCAAACAGTCGGCAGTTGCGGAAAAGGAAACCCAATCCGCCAAGAAGCTGCAGGTGACGATCGAAGTCGACGCCACCAACGCCGACGCCTCCGGCTACGAGCCGATCTGGAAGGACGGCAGTCTGGTCGGCTACGTCACCTCGGGCGGCTACGGCTACACGATCGGCAAGTCGATCGCCATGGCGCTGGTCGATCGCGAACTGGCGGTGCCGGGGATGGAACTGATGACGCATATAGTGGGCGACGAGCGCGCGTGCCGGATTATCGAGGCGTCGCCGTATGACCCGATGGGTAAGGTAATGAGGGGTTAAAACAGATGAGAAAAGACCCCGCCCCAACCCCTCCCCACAAGGGGGAGGGGCTAACCCGTGGCAACCGCTACACACCCATCTTAGGTCACCACATTTGGTTGGCTTCAATGGAGTGCATGGCGGTTCCGCACGTTAAGCCCCTCCCCCTTGTGGGGAGGGGTTGGGGCGGGGAATCCTTCTTCTATTACAGGGAAGCCGCAGCCGCATGACCCGCCACTACTCCCTCCTCTCGCTCATCAAGGAAGGCTTCGCCAACCAGAAGGGCTGGCAGCCTGCCTGGCGTTCGCCGGAGCCCAAGGCGCGCTACGACGCCATCATCATCGGCGGCGGCGGGCATGGGCTGGCGACGGCCTATTATCTCGCCAAGAACCACGGCATCACCAATGTCGCGATCATCGAGAAGGGCTGGCTCGGCGGCGGCAATACCGGCCGCAACACCACCACTATCCGCTCGAACTATTTCTATCCGGAAAGTGCCGCCCTCTACGAGCGCTCGCTGCAGCTCTATGAAGGTCTCTCCAAGGATCTGAACTACAACGTCATGTTCTCGCAGCGCGGCGTGCTGACCATGGTCCATTCCAAGGGCGAGATGGAAATCGCCGCCCGCCTGGTGAATGCCATGCAGATCAACGGCATCGATTCCGAGCTGCTCGATATCGAGGCGTGCAAGAAGATCGTGCCGCTCTACGATTTTTCGTCGAAGAGCCGCTTCCAGGTGCTCGGCGGCGTCTGGCAGGGCCGCGCCGGCGTCGCGCGCCACGATGCGGTGGCCTGGGGCTACGCCCGCGCCGCCGACCGGCTTGGCGTCGATATCATCCAGAATTGCGAGGTCACCGAATTCATCATCGAGGGCGGCCGCTGCCGTGGCGTGATGACCTCGAAGGGACCCATCCGATCCGACAAGGTCAGCCTCTCGGTCGCCGGCAACTCGTCGCAGATGGCGGCCAAGGCGGGCTTCCGGCTGCCAGTGATCTCCTACACATTGCAAGCCTGCGTCTCCGAACCGGTCAAGCCGATCCTCGACACCGTGGTGCTGGCGCCCGCCACCGCGACCTATGTCAGCCAGTCCGACAAAGGCGAGTTGGTGATCGGCGGCGGCATCGACCGCGTGCCATCCTACGCCCAGCGCGGCAACCTGCCGGCGCTCGAAGTGGTGCTGTCCGGCCTGATGGAAATGTTCCCCACCGTCGGCCAGCTCAAGCTGATGCGGCAATGGGGCGGCGTGGTCGACGTGACGCCCGACTCATCCCCGATCATGGGCGAAAGCCCGCTGCCCGGCCTCTATCTCAATTGCGGCTGGGGCACCGGCGGCTTCAAATCCATCCCTGTGGGCGGCGAAATGACGGCCTACATGATGGCGAACGGCAAACACCACGACCTGACCCGACCATTCGACCTCGACCGCTTCCAGACGGGACGGCTGATCGACGAAGCGGCCGGCTCCGGCATCGCGCACTGACGGGAAAGGATCAGACAGATGCAAACCTTCCCCTGCCCCTTCTGCGGCCAGCGCCCGGAAACCGAATTCCACTTCGCCGGCGATCTCGGCAACCTGCGCCCCGAGGGCTTTCTCGAAGTGAGCCCGGAGACCTGGTCGTCCTACCTCTTCGCCCACAACAATCCGCGCGGTGAATCCAAGGAAATCTGGAAGCACCTGACCTGCATGGAAGTCTTCACCATGAACCGCGACACGCTCTCGCACATCGTCAATTCCTCGACGGCCCTGCTGCCGGAAGGAGAAGCGTGATGGGTGCGTATCGACTTGACCAGGGTGGCGCGATCGATCGCTCGAAGCCACTGAGTTTCACCTTCGACGGCCAGTCCGTGCAGGGCTTTGCGGGCGATACCGTCGCCTCGGCGCTGCTCGCCAGCAATATCCGCATCGTCGCCCGCAGCTTCAAATATCACCGCCCGCGCGGCCTCTGGGGTCATGGCTCGGAAGAACCGAATGCGCTGATCGATGTCTCGGGACCGGTCTCCAGTTCGCCGAACAACCGTGCCACGGTGGTCGATGCCGTCGATGGGCTGAAGGTCCGCAGCGTCAACAACGATCCGACTGCCAAAAACGACCGCTTCTCCTATCTCGACCGCTTCTCGCGCTTCATCCCGGCGGCCTTCTACTACAAGACCTTCATCTTCCCGGATTGGCATCTCTACGAGCCCAATATCCGCGAGATGGCGGGGCTGGGCAAAATCGACCGCGACTGGGAGAAGACGGGCCTCGCCACCCAGCGCAATATGCATCCCGATGTCCTCGTGGTCGGCATGGGGCCGGCCGGGCTAAAGGCGGCATTAGAAGCAGCAGAAGCCGGAAAGCGGGTCATTATCGCCGACGAGAAGTCGGGGGCCGGCGGGGCGCTCAGCCATCGCGACCATGGCGCCGAGATCGACGGCAAGCCGGCGCACGAATGGGTCGCGTCCACGGTCGAACGGCTGAAGGAACTTGGCGCCACGCTGCTCACCAACACCACCGCTTTCGGTATCTACGATCACGGCGTCGCGGGCCTCGATCAGCGCCACGGCGATGGCCGCCCGGACACGCTGTGGCGCGTCTACGCCAAGGAGATCGTGCTTGCGACCGGCGCCATCGAGCGCCCACTGCCCTTCGCGAACAATGACCTGCCGGGCATCATGTCCGCCGATGCCGGTCTCGCCTATCTCCGCCGTCATGGCGTCGTGGCCGGCCGCGACATCGTCATCGCCACCAACAATTCCTCGGCACTGGAAGTGGCCGAAGCGTTGGCTGCGGCCGGTACCCGCGTGCTGCTGATCGACAGTCGCGCCGATGCTCCCACGCCCACTGCTTCCGGCATCCGGATGCTCGCCGGGCGCCGCGTCGTCCAAGCCGTCGGTAAGTTGGAAGTGACCGGTGTCGTGCTGGATGACGGAAGCCACATTGCCTGCGATGCAGTGCTCGCCTCGGGCGGCTGGACACCGACCATCCATCTCTATGGCCAATCGAGGGGCAAGCTGCGCTGGGATGAGACGCTGCAAACCTTCGTGCCGGGCACCGAAATCCCCAACCTGAAAGTCGTCGGTGCGGCCAATGGCACGTTCCCGCTTTCGGCTACCGACACCTACTCCATCTCCCCGATCTGGCCCAAGCCCGGCCAGAAGGGCCGTGTCTGGATCGACTTCCAGAACGACGTCACCGCCAAGGATGTCGAACTCGCCGCGCGAGAGAACTTCACATCCGTCGAGCATCTCAAGCGCTACACCACGCTCGGCATGGCGACCGACCAAGGCAAGACGTCGAACCTCAACGGCCTGGCCCTGATGGCCACCATCACCGGCCGCACCATCCCCGAGGTCGGCACCACCACATATCGGCCGCCCTTCACGCCGGTGCCGATCGCGAGCTTCGCGGGCAAGCGCTCCGGCAATTTCTTCAATCCCGTTCGGCGACTGCCGCTGGAGAATGTCCACCGCGCGGATGGCGCCGTGTTCTGGGATTACGGCGGCTGGCTGCGTCCCGCCTTCTTCGGCAAGGGCGACGCCGATGCCGAGATCGCCCGCGAGGTGCGGCAGGCCCGCGAGACGGTCGCGCTGTTCGACGGCTCGACGCTCGGCAAGATCGAGGTGATCGGCCCGCAGGCGGCCGAATTTCTCGATTTCATGTTCTACAACACCGTCTCGACGCTGAAGCCGGGCAAGTGCCGCTACTGCTTCATCCTCACCGAAACCGGCATCGTTTATGACGATGGTGTGCTGGTGCGACTGGCGGACGATCATTTCGTGGTCTCCTGCTCGTCCTCGCATGTCGCCGGCGTGCATTCGATGCTCGAAGACTGGCGGCAGGATCGTTTTGACCGAAAGAAGGTCTACATCCACAACGCCACCGCCAATTATGCGACGCTGACGGTCACCGGCCCGCGCTCGCGCGACTTGCTCTCGACCATCGCCTTCGATGCGCCGCTCGACGACGCGACGCTACCGCATATGTCGCTGGTCCATGGCAGCTATCGTGGCGATCCCGTGCGCATCACGCGCGTCAGCTTCACCGGCGACCGGTCTTACGAAATCACCATCCGCGCCGATCGGGCCGAAGCCCTGTGGAAAGAATTGAAGCAGCGCGGCCGCGCCTTCGATGCGGTGCTGATGGGCTCCGAAGCGCTGCTCGTGATGCGCGCCGAGAAAGGTTACATCATCGTCGGCAAGGACACCGATGGCCTGACGCGGCCGGCCGATATGGGACTGCACGGCCCGCTCAAGAACAAGAAGGTCGAGTTCCTCGGCAAGCGTTCGCTCATGATGGACGATGCGCAGCGTGAAGATCGCAAGGAATATGTCGGTCTCGAAGTGGCCGATGGCGGCGGCATGCTGGCCGCTGGCGCCCACGGCGTGGAATGGATAGGCGGCAAGCATCGCTCGATCGGCTATGTCACTTCGAGCTATATGAGCCCGACGCTCAACCGGCCGATCGCGCTCGGCCTGATCGAACGCGGCATCAGCCGGCAGGGCGAGATCATCGACGTGAGGCACATGGGCGAGGTCCGCAAGGCGCGCATTGTCGGCCCGAGTGCCTTTGATCCAGAAGGAGGGCGGCTCAATGCGTGATTTGACCTCAAGCTGGCCTGATGTGCCCGACTGGCGCAGCGCGAACATCGATCGCAACGGGCTCGTTGCGCGGACCATCGATGTTGGTCCGCAGCATCTGATCAGCGGCAATCTGGCGGGATTTGCCACAGCGGCTAGTCTGGCCGACACAGGCATCGGCGCCTTTGGCGCGGCCAGCGGCGAACGCTATGCCCTGCGGATCGCCCGCGACCGCATGCTCGTGGTCAATGCACCGGCATCCAGCACGCCGCCCGGCTGGCACGCCGACGGCTATGCCGTGACCGATGTCAGCGCCATGTATCATGTCTTCGAGTTCGACGGTTCGGGCCTAGAGGACCTCATCGCCGAAGCGATGTTCGTCGATCCGCGCGCCAAGAGCCCGAGTGCTGCGACGATGTTTGCCGGCCAGCAGGCGATCGTCTACCATCATGAGGGCCGGCTTCGCGTTCATGTCGAACGCGGCTTTGCGCCCTATATCTGGCAATGGCTGGAGGCACGCGATTGACGGCGACGGCTGTGAGCGAGGAAGGTGGCCGGTCCACCAAGGAGGACTGGCTCGCCCGCGCGATCCATGCGCTCGTCAATCACGGCATCGATGAGGTCAAGGTGCAGGTGATCGCCCGCGAGCTCAACGTCTCGCGGTCGAGCTTCTACTGGTTCTTCGAAAGCCTGAAGGACCTGCACAACCAGCTGCTCGACCACTGGCTGAAGATCAATACCGGCCCGATGATCGAACGCGCCAACCGCCCGGCGCCGACCATCATCCGCGCCATCATCAACGTCTTCGAATGCTGGACCGACGAAAGCCTCTACGACCCCAAGCTCGACATGGCCGTCCGCCTCTGGGCTCGGCGCTCCGACGAGGTCAAGGCTGTGGTCCGCCTCGCCGACAGCCAGCGGCTCGAAGCCGTCGCCAGCATGTACCGGCGCTACGGCTATGACGAGGAAGACGCGCTGATCCGCGCCCGCGTGCTCTATTTCACCCAGGTCGGGCATTACGTGCTGGAAGTGGATGAAGACCTTGAGACGAGACACGGGCACGTGGCGGCGTATCTCAAGAGCTTCTCGGGGCAGGACCCGACGGAGGAGGATATCGAGGTGTCGCGGCGGTTTACGTTTCGGATGCAGGGGTAGAGCGAGCCAGCGCTTCTCTCAAAATCTCGCTGGCAACTTCTACGGCATTGCCTGCCATGTGCCTGAACGCGGGCCTGATACGAAGCTCGGCAATAACATCGATTATGAACTGGGTATCGCTCCTGGAGATTTGCGCGAGCGCAAGCTCGACCTTCTGCCTGTGTTCAGCAAGTGCGCTGACAATCTCATTGCGATGACTCGGACTTGCCGCCGCAATGTCAAATATGTCTCGTGGCGCTATGCGGGATCCGCGATAAAAAATCTTCTTGGTGATTATCTCTGCAACGGTTTCGAGCATGACCTGACGGCCTTCCAGCACGACCCGCAGCGCGGGTTGCTCCGTCACATGGGTGCAAACGATGAAATCGATCTCCCCCACTCCATCGAATACCATTTTCAGGAACCCGGTGCCGTCGCCTGAATAGTCGGATGGCGCCATGCTAAAGTCGAAATTCTGTCTGGCCGGATCGAGATAGGGCAGAAGCTGATGGTCATCCAGGAAGATATCGATATCGTCGGAATCCCGATGGCCAATCTGCAGCATCAGCGCAGTGCCGCCGCCAAACGTCCACTCATCGATTATCTGATGCTCGCGATTGACCTGATCAATTAAATCACAGGCCAACAGAAAGAGCTTCTCCCATTGCGCGGCCATCAAGCTGCGACATCACCGGCCCAGTGCATGCCCGACCACGTATCGAACAGGGCAGCAGCCGCACTGAGCATATCCAAAGAGATATCGTGGGAAAGCGCGAACTTCCGTTGCAAATCTATATCGACATCATAAAAAAACGAGGACATCGGGCCAAGAGCCGTTCGCATACTGGTCGGCGCGCGTAGGCAAGCGACGAGTGCCGCCGTATCCAGCTTTTTGCTGTAGGGCGCATTCACCGTCGCAAGTACCAGAGAGTCTACATTCACCTTGGCCATGGTCTGATTATGCCACTTCCCGCGGATTGCGGCAACGTGCTCCCCGTCTCATCGCATCACGCCCCGCACCGCAATCATTGACCGATCCTTAACCGGCCTCGCCTAATGTCCGGCTTCGCCTGACATTGAAGGGCTCCGGGATCATGGCACAGGAATTTCGCATCGCGAGCCTGGATGGGTTGCGCGGCATTGCCGCGTCCGCCGTGGTCTTCTCTCACCTGCCGTTCTTCTACCCTTCCATGCACAGTTGGATGAAGGTGAGCGTCGGCGACGAGGCGGTTGCGATCTTCTTCTCGCTCAGCGGCTTCCTGATGTCGCTGCTCTACAGCAACCGGCCCGTCGATGCGGGCAACTACCTGGTTCACCGCTTCGCCCGCATCTACCCGGTCTATGCCGTTGCCGTGCTGTTCGTTGCCGTTCTGTCGATTGCTTATGCGGATTACATCCAGCCGCTCCACGGCGTCGGGCAGATCGTGCGGCACCTCGCGATGCTCGGCTCTACAGGCGTGTTCTGGTCGATACCACCCGAGATTCAGTTCTATCTCTTCTTCGTGCTGCTGTGGCTTTGGTTCCAGAATCCGGTCCGCTACCAGTGGATTGGTGTCCTCATCGCAGTGATCCTGGCGGTCGATGCCTATATGGGCTTTAGCGGACCCGGCATATTGCTCACGTCGAAGCTTCCCTATTTCCTGCTCGGCGCACTTGCGGGGCGTCTTTTCGCGATCCAGAAGACGCGGCCGGACGGTCCGGTCACCGGCATCGCTGCGCTCGCCCTTCTCGCCTTCTTCTTCCTCTGCCGCAGCCTGATCCCGACCGAGACGACATTCTGGGGACTGACCTCGGCATTGATCGGCACGGTCATTGTCTATCTGGCTGCATGCAGCAACCGGATCTCGGAAGCGGTGCTCGCCAGCCGGCCGCTTGTGTTCATCGGCAAGATCAGCTTTTCACTCTACCTGTTCCATGTACCGGTGATCTTCATCGGCACGCGGCTGCTGGGCGAATTTCTGCCGGTTGAACCGGCGCTGTTGCTCTCGATCCTGCTCGCCTATGGCTTCGCCTGGGCGAGCTACACTGTGATCGAGGATCCCTCGCGCAGAATCCTGACCGGGCTGTGGAAAAATCGCCCGCAGAGGCTGCCGGCACCGGCGGAATAGGCTGCGGGCTCACCCATAAGCCCCCCGCCGCAACCCCTCGATCCACCGGCGGCACATATCCACGCCGTCTTCCGGGCGGAATGCATTCGGGTTGAGGCACCAGGCCATCCACAGGCCGTCCATGAGGGCGCTGAAAGCCTTGGCGGTGAGGTTGACGTCGGCGACAACGAAATTCTCGGCGCGGGCGAGGCTTGAGATCAGCCCTTCGACCGCTGCCACATAGTCGGAATATTCATGTTGCTGCGAGGCGCTCATGCGTGGCGAATGCAGGATCAGGCCCCAGAACACGACCCAGACTCCAAGCACATCGCGGTCCATCATGATCGGCGAGAAGGATGCCGTGATGAAGGCATCGAGCCGCGCCTGCGGCGTCGGCTCCGCCGCATCGACCGCTTTCAGGATTTCCTTGAGCAAGCCGTCCGACATGATGTCAAAGGCATAGGCCACGAGTTCGTTGATCTCGCCGAAATGATGGGTGATCAGGCCTTGTGTCACGCCCGCCTCGGCGGCGATCTGCCGCACCGAGACACCGGCATTGCCGTTCTTGCGGATGCAGCGCAAGGCCGCCTCGCCGAGTTGCCGCCTGCGGTCCTCGGGCGCCTCGCGATGGAAGCGTGCGCGCGGCTTGGCCTTCTGCTTCGTCGATGCCACGACCTATCATCCTGTTTCGAAATCGAAATCCGCCTCACGAATATCGCGTTAATCCATGTCGTGCAACCCCGCTGATTTCAGTGACTTCGGCGCTTGCTATACGATCTTATAATTTCTCTTGCGGAAACGAGAATCGGTGTCTATCCTGAACACTCAACGACCGGTCCATGCGGTCGAGGGGATCACGACATGAATATGATGACGAAGCCGGGAAGCCGGCCGGAAAGCAGATATGATATCCTGTTTGAGCCGGTCAGGATCGGCCCGGTCACCGCGCCCAACCGTTTCTACCAGGTGCCGCACGCGTCGGGCATGACCAACGCGCTGCCGCGCGTCCGGGCCAAGTTCCGCGAGACCAAGGCCGAGGGTGGCTGGGGCGTGATCTGCACCGGCGCCTGTTCGATCGACCTCTCCTCGGACGACGCGCCGCTGCCGATGGCGACGATGTGGGACGACAACGACATCAAGGCGCATGCGCTGATGACGGACGCCGTGCACAAGCACGGATCGCTGGCCGGCGTCGAGCTCTGGCATGGCGGCGCCTCGGTGATGAACCGGCAGACACGCGTCGCGCCGCTCTCGCCGTCGGGCATTCCGTGGATGGCGACGCATGTCGGCTTCATGGGAAATCTGCGCCCGAAGACCATGGACAAGCAGGATATCCGGGACGTGCTACGCTGGCAGGCCGAGGGTGCCCGCAAGGCGCGGACGGCGGGCTTCGACGTGGTCTATGTCTATGCCGGCATGGGCTATCTCGGCTACGAATTCCTGCTGCCGGAATACAACCACCGCACCGACTGTTATGGCGGCTCGATCGCCAACCGCGTCCGCTTCGTGCGCGAGATGATCGAGGTGACCAAGGACGCAGTCGGCCAGCATTGCGGCGTGGCACTGCGGATTTCGCTTGAGGAACTGCGCGCCAAGATCGGTGTCCATCATCCCTCCGAAGCGCATGAGGTCATCGAGCTTCTCGCCGATGTCCCCGACCTCTTCGACGTGAAGATGGATTCCTCTCCGACGGACTGTTCCGCCTCCCGTTTCACCGGCGAGGGCAGCCATGAGCCGGTGATCGATTTCGTCAAGCAACTGACCGACAAGCCCGTCGTCGGCGTCGGCCGCTTCACTTCGCCCGATACGATGGTCGGCCAGATCAAGCGCGGCGTGCTGGATTTCATTGGCGGCGCGCGTCCCTCGATCGCCGATCCGTTCCTGCCAAACAAGATCCGAGAAGGGCGGATGGACGAGATCCGCGAATGCATCGGCTGCAATATCTGCATTTCGAGCTGGCATGACGGCGTGCCGGTGCGTTGCACCCAGAACCCGACGGCGGGCGAGGAATGGCGGCGCGGCTGGCATCCGGAAAATCCCGGCAAAACCGAGACCCCGACCCGCGTGCTGGTTATCGGTGGCGGGCCCTCGGGGCTGGAAGCCGCGCTAACGCTCGGCCGTCGCGGCCATGAGGTGACGCTGGCCGACCGATCGAGCGCCTTCGGCGGCCGGTTGACATTCGAGAAGACCTTGCCGGGCCTGGCTGCATGGAACCGCGTGGTGGATTACCGCCTCGGCCGATTGCAGCAGATGACCAATGTCGAGATGTATCTCGAAAGCGATCTCGGCATCGACGAGATCATCGACCTCGCGCCCGATCATGTGCTGGTGGCGACCGGCGCGCGTTGGACCAACTTCCTCTATTCCTCGATGGAAATCCCAGTCGGCCGGCTTGAGCATCCGAATGTCTTTACCCCCGACGACATCGCCGCCGGGCGCCTGCCCGAGGGGCCGACGCTGGTCTTCGATTTCGACAATTATTACATGGGCGGCGTCATCACCGAGCACCTGGCGGCACAGGGCATTCCGGTGACTTACGCGACGCCGGCCGGACAGGCCTCGGCCTGGACGATCATGACCAACGAACTGCCGCTGGTGGCCCGGGCGCTCAACAAGCGTAACGTTCCGGTCCGGACGCTTGAGCTGGTTTCGGCTTTTGACGGTGAAATGGTCACCCTCTCGAACATCTTCACCGGCGAGAAGACCATGCTCGACTGTCGAAACGTGGTCATCACCGGCCTGCGCCTGCCGCGCGCCGAACTCTTCGATGCGATGACCGCGCGTGAGGCGGATCTCAAGGCCGCCGGTATCAAGAGCTTTTCGCTGGTCGGCGATGCGCTGGCGCCGGGCGCGCTTGCACATGCGGTCCATTCGGGCCATCGTGCCGCACAGGAGCTTGGCCTCGGCGCGCTGCCATTCCGCCGCGATGCGCCGATCGTCGAATTCGAACCGTCCTATACGTCGAGCAAGGGCGACGGATAACGGAGGGCTCATGAACTTGGCCCTGCGGGCACCCCCTCATCCGGCCCTTCGGGCCACCTTCTCCCCGCCGGGGAGAAGAGGGAGGGATGCCACGCCGTCTCGAT
This sequence comes from Rhizobium sp. LjRoot254, assembly GCF_964254105.1. Taxonomy (NCBI): domain Bacteria; kingdom Pseudomonadati; phylum Pseudomonadota; class Alphaproteobacteria; order Hyphomicrobiales; family Rhizobiaceae; genus Rhizobium; species Rhizobium sp. LjRoot254. Next base: position 3,670,887 of record NZ_CAXUSM020000001.1, read on the forward strand.
CCTCCTCTCCCCTCGGGGAGAGGTCCGCCGAGCGAAGCGGAGGCGGGGTGAGGGGGAAGCCGCGCATACAACACTCGAACCAAGGACTCTCTAACCAATGACGACAGAAGCCCCGTCCATTTCCCCATGGTCGATTGCATCGCCGCTGGCCGGCGGGGCGATCCATGCCATGGGCTCGGGGCTGTTCCATACCCTGATCCCGCTCAGATTGATCGCCGATGGCTATGGCGCAAACGTGGTCGGCCTCGTGGTCGGTGCGGAGGGCGCTGGCTTCCTGATCGGATGCATCGGTTCGACCCGGCTGATCCGCTCTGTCGGCGAGGTGCGGGCCTACGCAGCGCTTTCCGCGATCTCCGCCGTGCTGATCATGGCCTGGGGGTTCAGCCCGCATCTGGGCCTGCTGATGCTGATCCAGGCGGCGATCGGCTTTGCCAATGCCGGACAGGCGGTGGTAATCGAGAGCTGGATGAATGCCATGGTCTCGAATGCCAATCGCGGCCGGGTGCTGACGCTCTATGTGCTGGTCATCGGCCTGTTCTATGGCCTTGGCCAGCTGCTCGCGTCCGATATCGCACCCGGTGGGTTTCCGCTGCTGATGATCGCCGCATCGTTCTACACGATCGCGCTGGTGCCGGTGACCGCCGTCTGGGTCGGCGAGCCGCAGTTGCATGTACAGGTGGGCGTGCGGATATTCCGCGCTTTCCGGACATCGCCGATCGGCGCTCTGGCCTGCCTGATGACCGGCCTCATTTCCTCGACCTTCCTGTCCATCGGTCCGCTCTATGGCCTCGATCTTGGTTTCCAGCAGGGCCAGATCGTGCTGATGATGGCGGCGACGCAGCTCGGCGCGCTCTTCCTGCAATTCCCGCTCGGCTATCTCTCCGACCGGCTCGACCGGCGCGCCATGATGTTCTGGCTGTCGCTGGTGCTGGCAGCACTCTGCGGCGCCATGGTCTTCCTCGACGCGGCCATGCCGTTCTGGATCTTCATCGTTGCCTTCTCGCTGTTTGGCGGCCTGACCGAGATCTTCTATCCGCTCGGCGTGGCGCATGCCAATGACAAGGCCGACCCGGAGGAATTCGTGACGCTGTCGTCCAATCTCCTGCTGATCTGGGCGTTCGGCGGCACGATCGGTCCGGCGTTGATCTCGACGGGCGTCAAGCCCTTCGGCGCGGAGATTTTCTTCTACTATTCGATCACGCTGGCGCTGCTGTTTGCCGCCTTCGCTCTCTGGCGCCGCTTCCGCCAGCCGCGCTCCAAGTCGCGCGAGGCCTTCGTCGCATACCCGCAGACATCACCGCAGCTCTACGAATGGGCGCCGCATACGCCCGCCGGCGAAGACCAGAATCCGAACCCCGAGGAGAACAAGCCATGACGAGACAGGCAGGAGGCCGCCGCGAACGGCGGACGACGGGCGGGGTGAGGCAGGTCAGGTTCGGCGCGGCCGAGAACCGCTATCCGCCGATGAACATCCTGAGCCAGGACGAGATCGAGAGCATCCATCTTTCCTCGCTCCGGCTGCTCTCGGAGACCGGCATGGAGGTGATGCATGACGAGAGCCGCAAGCTTTTGAAGGAGGCTGGCGCGACCGTCGATGAAGCCAATCAGCGCGTCCGTTTCGATCCTGACATGATTGCCGAGAAGATTCGCACGGCGCCTTCGAGCTTCACTTTGCAGGCGCGTAATCCAGCCAAGAACCTCAAGGTCGGTGACGGCAGCCTGATCTTCGCCGCGACCGGTGGACCGGCCTTCGTCTCCGATCTCGATCGCGGCCGCCGCGCCGGCAACTACGCCGACATGGTCGATTACATCAAGGTCGTCCAGAGCCTCAACGTCATCCACCAGGAAGGCGGCTGCCCCTGCGAGCCGACTGATCTGGCGCCGGATTCCCGCCATCTCGATTTCTATGATGCCGCGATCCGCTATACCGACAAGAACTGGCAGTGCTGGGCACTCGGCGGCTACCGGGTCGAGGATGCGATCGAGATGCTGTCGATCGCGCTCGGCCAGAGCCGTGACGAGTTGCGCAAGAACCCGGCAACGCTGACGATCGTCAATTCCAATTCGCCGCTCCGGCTCGATATCCCGATGGGGGAAGGACTGTGCGCCATGGCCCGCGCCGGCCAGCCGGTGGCGATGACGCCGTTCACGCTCTCGGGCGCGATGAGCCCGGTGACCATCGCCGGCGCGCTGACCCAGCAGAATGCCGAAGCGCTGGCGCTGATCGCGCTCTCGCAGATCGTCGCGCCCGGTGCACCCGTGCTCTATGGCGGCTTCACCTCGAATGTCGACATGCGCACCGGCGCGCCCGCCTTCGGCACGCCGGAATATGCCAAGGCGCAATTCGCCTCGGGCCAACTCGCAAGGCGCTACAATGTGCCGTTCCGCTCCTCCAACGTCACGGCCTCGAACGCCGTGGATGTGCAGGCGGCCTACGAAAGCGGCATGTCGCTCTGGTCCACCATCCTCGGCGGCGTGAACCTCATCGAACACGCAGCCGGCTGGCTGGAGGGCGGGCTGACCGCCTCGTTCGAAAAGCTGATCCTCGACGCCGAGATGCTGCAGATGATGCGCAGTTTCCTCGACCCGCTGGTGGTGGACGAGGCAAGCCGCGCCGTCGATGCGATCCAGGATGTCGGCCCCGGCGGCCATTTCTTCGGCACCCAGCACACGCTGCTCCGCTTCGAGCATGCCTTCTACGAGCCGATGCTGTCGGACTGGCGCAATTTCGAAAACTGGTCGGAGAGTGGCGCGAGAACCGGCACCGAGCGGGCGAATGCGATCTGGAAGGAGTTGCTCAGGACCTATGAGGCACCGCCACTCGACGAAGCGATTTCGGAAGAGTTCGACGCCTATGTGGCACATCGCAAGGAGCAGATCGGCGCGGGGAAACTGAACGCGGCGTGAAGGGGTTGTTGAGACCGCCGTCTGGAAAACAGGAAAAATTTCACCATCTATCTTGCATCGAACAAGAGGAACCCAGCCAGCCCCGCACCATTCTCCTTGAATAGCCTAGCGAAATGGCATGTTTGTCCGGTGATTGGGTGCAACAGGCTTCCCATATTGGCTGTCACAATCAATCCATGCACATTGTTTCGGATTGAACCGGCACCAAAAACAGTTTCTAAGAAGGCGGAGAATGAAGAGGAAGTCCCTATGAACGAGCCCCTGCGAAATCTTCTGGAAGCCGCACGTAAAGTGACTCAGACGAAGAGCGATTTGGAGATTCAACGTCGTAGCTTCGCATATGGCAATACGCACTTCGAAAACAGCACTATAACGCGCGAAATGGTGAACAAGATCGCCGATGAAATGCCTCTGTCTCACGGCATAGAAAAAAATGACTGAGGAGGACCGCCGCCACAGTGTGGCAAGCGAAGCCTATCTTATCAATGATGAGCAGCAGCGGGCTGAAGCTGAGGCCAGAAACGGCCTCAGGCAATTCGACCTAGCCTGCCAAATGATAATGGACGCGATCGACAGAGGCGAAAATTGGAAGCTTCGGCCATCCGCGATTCTGGCGCTCCATCGAGTTGCTTTGGAAGGAATTAGTTCTTACGCTGGTAACTTCAGGCCGTCGGATGTCGAAATTCAAGGCAGCCGCCACAAGCCGGTTCAAGCATTCCAAGTTGCAGAGCTGATCGAAGACCTTTGCGACTACGTCAATCAAAATTGGGACAAGACTGCGATCCATCTCGCTGCATATGTAATGTGGCGACTGAATTGGATTCATCCGTTTAGTGATGGCAATGGTCGCACATCGAGAATGGTTTCCTATTTGGTGCTTTGCGTCAAGGAGCGACTACTTCTCCCGGGCAAAAATACCATTCCCGATCAGATTGTAGACAACCGCAACCCATATTTCGAAGCTCTCGAAGCCGCCGACGCTGCGGCGGACCGAAATGAGGTCGATCTGTCTAAGATGGAAGACTTGATCGAGAGCATGCTTGCCATGCAACTGGCGAGCGTGCTTGAGAGAGCAAGTGGTAAGAACTACCTAACTTAATCGTTTTCTCCATACCGTTGCCGATGCGGCAATAGTAGCGCCTACCACCCCTCCTCCAGCACCTTTGCCACCATCTCCACGAAGAAGTCGGCACTGTCCTTGGTGAGGCACATCGGTGGCTTGATCTTGAAGACATTGAGATGGTCGCCGGTCGGCTGCATGATGACGCCGAGGTCGAGCAGGCGGTCGCAGATCGCCATCGTCTCCTTCGTGGCGGGCGCAAGCGTCTCGCGGTCGCGCACCAGTTCGAGCCCGAGATAGAGGCCCATGCCATGCACGGCGCCGACGATCGGAAAACGCTGGCCGAGCGCCTTCAGTCGCTCCTTGAGATAATCGCCGACCTCGCGGGCATTCTCCTGCAGACCCTCGTCCCGCATGATGTCGAGCAGCGTGTTGCCGACGGCGCAGCTCACCGGGCTGCCGCCGGCGGACGAGAAGAAATAGCCCTCGCGCCCGAATAAATCGGCGATCGCCCGCGTCGTGATCACCGCGCCGAGCGGCTGGCCGTTGCCCATGCCCTTGGCGATGGTGATGATGTCGGGAACCACGCCTTGCTCCTCGAAGCCCCAGAAATAGTGACCGAGCCGGCCGTAACCGACCTGCACCTCATCGGCGATGCAGACGCCGCCGCGTGCGCGGACGAGGCGATAAACCTCCTTGAGATAGCCCGGCGGCAGCGGAATGCCGCCGGCATTGCCATAGACGCTTTCGGCGATGAAGCCGGCAAGCGGCTGGTCCGTCACATCGAGCTTGCTCAGTTCGTGCTCGACCTCAGCAACGTAGCGGGCAGCCGATTCCGCCCCTCGGTATGGTCCGCGATAGGTGTTCGGCGCCATCACCGGATGCACCCAGTCCGGCCGCGTTTCCCGCGCCCGTGGATTGTCGGCGATCGATGTGGAGACCGCGTCCGATGCCACGGTCCAGCCGTGATAGGCTTCAAGCAGGCTGACGATGTTGCGCGCCCCGCTATGCGCCCAGGCAAGCCGAAGCGCGAGATCGACCGCCTCCGAGCCGCTATTGACAAGGAACACCGTATCCAGCCCCTCGGGCGCGAGCGCCGCCAGCCGCGACGAGAATTCGGCCACGCCTTCATAGTGAAACCGCGAATTGGTATTGAGCCGCGCCCACTGCCGCCGCACCGCTTCGACCAACCTGGGATGCCCATGGCCGGCGATCGTCACATTGTTGACCATGTCGAGATAGGCGCGACCGGTGACATCGAACATATGCTCGCGGCTGCCGCGTTCGATCTGCGGCGGATGCTTGTAATAGTTCTTCTGCGGCCGGGCGAAATGAGCGTTGCGGCTTTCGAGAATGGCTTCGCTCCGCGGTTCGAGCGCGGCGCAATCGAAACCCAGCACGCGGCTGGGATCGATCAACACCTGCCGCCAAGCGCTGGCATGCTGCGGCAGACAGAACGGCTGCGGTTCGACATCCGGCCCGCGCGCGAGCCAGACGCGCAGGATGCCACCGTCGCCGACGGTTCCCAACTCCTTGCCTTCGCCGACTTCGCCCGTGGCGCTCGCCTCCAGCCCTTCGAGCAAGAGCACGATCTCTGCGCCAACCAGCCGGTGCCGGCCGCCTGCAATCTCGGACAATTCGCCTTCGAAGGGTGCCGCAACCCGGGTGCCCGAGGGAACGCAGAGATCGGTGAACAGCGCATGCGTGGCCGGAGCAGACGATGCGCAGGTCCTTGTCTCCGACAAGCGATATTCGCCGTAGCGCGTCGCGGCATAGCCGGTATCGATTGCCGCCGACCGCAGGATCTTGCGATCGATGCCCGCCGTCAGCCAGTTGAACCTGTCCCAGTCATCGGATTGCGGATCGAGCGAGATGAGCCTGACGTCGCCCGTCGGCACCGTCGGCAGCAGCGGCGCGAACGCGCCCCCGACAGCGGTCGGTTCGGTACCCGTGGCACGCATGATCGCGACCCGCATCACGCCATACGGCACCGACGTCGCCACGCGAAAGATCTCGCGTTCGTTTTCCAGGTTCCGCTGCACATATTCGTTGTCCGGATCGACCGCGAGCTGCTGCTCGCCGGCCGCCATCAGCAGGCAGGCACGCTGCACGATCAGCGGCCAGAGCGCACCCAGCTCGTCGTCCGTCAGCGGATAGATGCGTTGAAACGCGCGGATTGCCGGTAGTATGTAGAACGGATCGCCATCGGCATGATGCAGCAGCGAGGCGCAGCAGACGGCGAGTTCGGCCACCACCCAGCCATAGACGAGGTCGCCGAAATCGATCACCCCATTGGGGATCGGGTGGCCGTCGGCATCCGGCCTGGCCACCACATTGTCGTCGGTGATATCGTGATGGATCGCCTGGATGCGCAGGTTTGGCGCTGCTTGGCGCACATGCTGATCGGCATCATGGAGCATTGTCCTGATACGGTCCCGTATCTCCGCGTCCATCACCTGCGGCAGCATGTGTTCAGTCACCTGCACCACGCGCCTGAGATCCCACTGCACCGAGCGGTCGAGCCCCGCATGTCGGAAATCTTCAAGCCCGCGCACGACGTTCGCCACCAGTGCGCCGAGCGCCCCACGCGTCCGTTCGCTGAGATATTTCCGCCGGGTCAGCGGCTCGCCGTCGAGAAATTCGAGAAGCCGTGCAAGATAGTGCTCGCCCCGCACGATCAGCGGCATGATTTCCTGGCCATCGACCGATTGGCCGACATCAGGCACCAATATGCCCTTGGCCCGCAAGTGCTTCATCGCCGCGTTCTGGGCATCGAGTTCGACCGTGCCATAGGCGGCGCGGTTGATCTTCAGCACGTAGCGGCCGTCATCGGCGTCGATGCGGTAGTTGCGGTCCTGCTGGCTGCCGAGTTCCGCGATGCGGCCATTCAGCCCGTAGCGCTCGGCGAGGATTGTCCCGGCATCGACCACCGAAATATCGGGCCGCGGCAGGTCTGCGCGGTCAAGGGCGGCCGTATCGGTCATTGCAGAAGACTCCCAAGGGCATTTTCTTGTCGAATTTCCGAGCTTAGTGCGAAGATCACCGCAAATTCAACCCGCCATACACTTATTGCGGTGTATCCCTAAGGCAGACACACGAACCGGAGCCCGGCAGCGCGAATATGGAGCAACAGCCTCGAAAGAGACGCGGAGCACTGATCTTCTCGCTGGTTTTCCTGGCCGTGGCGGGTGCAATCGCGGCGACCGTGCTGCTCGCCAACGACCGGCGCAATCTCAACCTTGTGCTCCGCGAATTGGGCATCGATACACGCGTCATGGTCATCCCCAAGCCAGGCACGATGGAGGCTTTCAAGGGCAAGCGGCTGCAGGGCGTGGCAGTCCTGCTGCCCGAAAACACGTTCACGCCGCCGGTCAAGATGCGCGAAAGCGCCTTCATGCGCAGCATGCAGAAGAGTGGCGAGGCGCTCTGCCAACTCTTCCGCAAGGAAGGCTTCGACATGACCCCATGGGCTGCCAGCAGCCTGTCGCAGCAGGTGTTCGAGTGCTCAAGCGAAACCACGCTGCCCAATGCCGCCGATCCCGCCAATCCATCGACGTTCTTTCTCATCGTCAAGGGCACGGCCGACGGCCAGTTGCTGTCGACCCGCGCGAAACTCATCTTCAGCGAAGCGGACCAGCGCCCGCCGCTTGCCGCCGGCGCGGCCCGGATGCTTGCTCTCTTCGGTACATATACCAACTGGCTCGATCTCACCGAGGAAGCGCCCAAGGTCGCATCGCTCACGACATTCTCACTCAGCAATTTCGGCATCAGCGTCAAATTCTCCAGCGAATTCTCCGGCGAAGGGCGCTATAATCTGATCATCGCGCCATCCTCGCCGCTCCAGCCGGCACAACAGCGCACACGGGATTTCTTCACCCGGAAGAATTACTGGCCGCTGCTGCCCGAACATGGCGGCCCGCCGATCAAGGCGGCGGAAGAGACGCCCGAGGGCTGAGCGGTTGCGCTATTCCGCAATCCATATAATTTATCGATTTTTGTATGAGGATCACGGATGACCGACTTCACTCCATGGACGGCCATGGCTGGCGGCCTGCTGATCGGCCTGTCGGCCGTCTTGCTGATGGCGTTTCACGGCCGCATCGCCGGCCTGAGCGGCGTGCTCGGCGGCCTGCTGCCGCCCTTCTCGTTCGACTGGCAATGGCGCGTGGCGTTCCTCGCGGGTGCCGTCATCGGGCCGGCGATCTATATGGCATTGGCAGGACCGATCGAATTTTTCGTCCCGGCGGGACCGACGGCGCTCGTCATCGGTGGCCTGATCGTCGGCATCGGCGTGACCTTCGGAAACGGCTGCCCATCCGGCCATGGCGTATGCGGCATGGCCCGGCTGTCGCCGCGCTCTTTCGTGGCGACGCTGACCTTCATGGCAACCGCGCTGGTCACCGTGTTCCTGCTCCGCCACGTGTTTTGAGGAGAACGATGATGAAATATCTTTCGGCCCTTCTCATCGGCGCCATCTTCGGCCTCGGCATCGTGATTTCAGGCATGGGCAATCCGGCCAAGGTGCAGAATTTCTTCGATCTCGCCGGGACCTGGGATCCGAGCCTCGCCTTCGTCATGGGCGGCGCGCTCGCCGTGGCGCTGCCCGGCTATGCGCTGATTTTCCGCCGCCGCCAGGAGCCCGTGCTGGAACCGGCCTTCAGTCTTCCCACGCGCAGCACCATAGATGCACGGCTGGTCGGCGGCTCGGCCGTTTTCGGCATCGGCTGGGGCATTGTCGGCTTCTGCCCAGGCGGCGCCATTCCGGTGATCGGCCTTCTCGACCCGAGCGTCTTCATCTTTGTCGCCGCGATGATCGCGGGAATGGTGGTCGCCCGCATGGCGAGCGGCATCCTGAACGACAGGGCGCGAGCATCGGAAGTGGCGGCCTCCGGCTAGGCATGCATCTTCGCACCCCTGCTGATCTTGTCGGCCGTCTTCTTCGGCGCCCGGAAGGCGAGCCCGACGAGCTTCGCGTCTTCGGGTGCATATTCGGCGAACACCGCGCGATTGGCGGTGTCGTGATCGGTCGCAAACATCTCCTCGATATAGGCTGAGGCGGTGACTTCGCGTTCGAGGCATTTGCGATGCGCGCCTGCCATCGTGTCGGCGCTGGCCGACAACACGACGACAGGCTGGATGCTCATCGGATTGTAGACATGGCCGGCGCGATCGCGATAGGCCTCGCCGATGAGGGTGGGTGACTGCGCCGCAATGCCCGTCATCAGGAAGGCCGTGACATTCAGTTCCTGCCAGGGCTTGAGATCGTCGCGCAGCATGACCACTATCTTGGTGTCGAACAAGGATGCTTCCTCCGGTGAAACCTGACATGACGCGGGAATTAGGACAGGCAGGGCCACGGGGTCTTGAACGTTTGTGCGAAGACGCAAGCGGCGACCACATCATCCACGATGCCGGGATATCGGGCCTCGAGCGCATCGACGTCTCGATCTCGCGCTACACCTACGAACCACACCGCCATGATACCTACGGCATCGGCGTGACGCTCGAGGGCGTGCAGACTTTCAACTATCGTGGCGCCAGGCGCATATCCACTTCAGGCAAATGCATCATCCTGCATCCTGATGAAGTGCATGATGGTGCGGCCGGCGATGAGACAGGCCTGCATTACCGGATGTTCTATCTCGATCCGGCGCTTCTCGGCGCAGCACTCGCGCCGCTCGGCGAAACACTGCCCTTCGTATCGACGCCGGTGATCGAGGATGCCGAATTGCAGCAGCTTTCGCTTTCCGTTCTCGATATGAATGACACAGAATTTTCAAGCCTGCAGGTCGACGGCTTCGTGGCCGAACTGGCGCCTATTCTCCTGAGGCTGGCGCATTGCCGCAGCCCGAAAACCAGTGCTGCGCCGGCCAAACATCTTCACGCCGTTCGCGATTATCTCGATGCCAACCGCTTCGATCAGGTTAGCTCCGGCGAATTGGAAGATGTAGCCGGCCTCGACCGCTTCACCATCGCGCGCCAGTTTCGCCGCCAATTCGGCACCAGCCCGCACCGCTACCTCCTGATGCGCCGGCTGGCGAGCGCCCGCGAACGCATCTCGCTCGGCCAGCCGCTCGCCGATATCGCCGCCGACACCGGCTTCGCCGACCAGGCGCATTTTTCCCGGCATTTCAAGAAGGCCTATGGCATGACGCCGGGGCGTTGGGCGATGCTTGCGGCGGGTGGTGTTGTCAGGGAGCGCGCTTGAACAGTCGCTGATCGAAAGGCAGCAGGTGCTTTTCCTCAATCCGGATACGATCGGCCGCGGGATGATCCGGATTGATGAGAATATTGCGTGCAAGCGGCATCACGATCGAAGGCACGTCAAGGAGACAGTATTGGCCCCCGCCGAGTACCATGGACCCGAGTGCCCTGGTGAAATCCGAACTGTCCAGCTTGTTCTTGGGTTCGTTGGCGATATAGGTCGGCAAGTCGTCCGGACAGAAAATTTTCAAGACCTGATACGTGCTGGCCATTTCTTCCGGGTCTATATGGACGATTATTTCCAGAAGCGCAGTAGCAGGATGGTCCGAGCAATAGACGACCGGAATGCCTTGTTTGTGCCAGCGGCCGTCACTTAACAGGCCACCCCGGCCCGACAGGTCGGCATGAGCCGATATTCGCCAAATGTAGCGGCTCAAATGTAGATACCATACTCGATGCGGTATAGCTCCTCTTCCACGAGCCGCGCTCCCGTCTCGGAAGCCAGCAAATCGAGAGGCACCACTCCATTCAGCGCGCGTGAAGGTTTTCTCAGCCAGCGCTGGGCTTTGGCCCGCTCGCCGAAGATGCGATCGGCCATTTCGCTGATGTGGATGATGCGCTGAACATTATCGTTCTCCCGGACAGTCAGCGGCTCCTTCTTCTGCAAGCGCCTTGCCAGCGTGCGGCGCGGCGCCACAAGCTTGTAGAGTTCTTCGCTCGAAAAGCCGTAATCCTTCAATTCTTCGATCGATCGGGCATCGAATTGCTTCACGGTTTCTCCACCGGCAATTCTGATCAGTTCCTCGACTGTCGTTTTGTGCTGTGTTGGCAAAGCCACCATCTTGATCCCCGCAAGTGCCAGTTGCCAGCCATTCTATGCGCACTTTGTCAAACATGCAATCTCGCTGGCATCTTCCCCCTTCCCAATCCCGCCAAAACCCTCTAAGTACCGCGCCGATATGCGCACGATACGGCTTTGGATCATTTCCCGAATTATAAGCCCGGCCTTCGCCGCCTGATTGGCGGGAGCGAAGGTCCGGGACTTGAGGCGTTTCGCCTATAAAGCCGATCACACACGATTTCCGAAATTTGCGCGCCAGCTGAGCCGCGCCTGCCGAAATGGTCCTCAAATGAACGAAGCCACCCAAAAGAACGATTATTCTGCAACCCTTTACCTGCCGCAGACGGATTTCCCGATGCGCGCCGGCCTGCCACAGAAGGAGCCCGAGTTCGTCGCCAAGTGGCAGGAGATGGAGCTCTACAAGAAGCTCCGCGCCTCCGCCGCCGGCCGCGAAAAGTTCGTGCTGCATGACGGCCCGCCCTATGCCAACGGCAATATCCATATCGGGCATGCGCTCAACAAGGTGCTGAAGGACGTCATCACGCGTTCGTTCCAGATGCGCGGCTATGACGCCAACTATGTACCGGGCTGGGATTGCCACGGCCTGCCGATCGAGTGGAAGATCGAGGAAGCTTATCGCGCCAAGGGCAAGGACAAGAACGAGGTTCCGGTCAACGAATTCCGCAAGGAATGCCGCGATTTCGCGCAGAACTGGATCAACATCCAGTCGGCCGAATTCAAGCGCCTCGGCATCGAGGGCGATTTCGAGCGCCCCTATACGACGATGAATTTCCACGCGGAATCGCGCATCGCCGGCGAATTGATCAAGATCGCGATGAGCGGCCAGCTCTATCGCGGCTCGAAGCCGATCATGTGGAGCGTGGTCGAGCGCACGGCCTTGGCCGAGGCCGAGGTCGAGTATCAGGAATATGAGAGCGACACGATCTGGGTGAAGTTTCCACTGCTTGACAGATCGTATCATCGCCGCCTGGACGGGAACGGCCTTGGCATTGTGGCTCTAAGCGACTCCTCCGATGAACTCCAAGCAGAACATCAAATGTATGTCGTCATCTGGACGACTACGCCCTGGACCATCCCTGGCAATAGAGCAATCTCATTTTCCTCGAGGATCGCTTACGGCGTGTACGAAGTCGAAACTGCCGAGAACTCATTCGGACCTCAGCCGGGTGAAAAGCTCGTCTTGGCTAAGCGGCTGGCTGAGGATTGCGCTGCGAAAGCCAAGGTCTCCCTTAAGCTAATTGCCGAAATTGAACCCCACGGGCTTGACGACGCGACATGCGCCCATCCCTTCAAGGGTCTCGGCGGCGGCTACGAGTTCCCCGTCCCTCTCCTCGAAGGCGACCACGTCACCGACGACGCCGGCACTGGCTTCGTCCACACCGCGCCGGGCCATGGCCGCGACGACTTCGAGATCTGGATGCACCATGCCCGCGACCTCGAAGCACGCGGCATCTCGTCGAAAATCCCCTTCACCGTCGATGACGGCGGCTTCCTCACCGAGGACGCGCCGGGCTTCGGCCCCAATGCTGAGGGCGGTGCCGCTCGCGTCATCGATGACAATGGCAAGAAGGGCGATGCCAACAAGCGTGTGATCGAGCAGCTGATCGCCCACAACGCGCTCTTCGCGCGCGGCCGGCTGAAGCACGAATATCCGCATAGCTGGCGCTCCAAGAAGCCGGTGATCTTCCGCAACACACCGCAATGGTTCGTCTATATGGACAAGGATTTCGGCGATGGCTCCACGCTGCGTTCGCGCGCGCTCAAAGCCATCGACGAGACCCGCTTCGTGCCCGCCGCCGGCCAGAACCGGCTGCGCGCGATGATCGAGCAGCGGCCGGATTGGGTCCTGTCCCGTCAGCGTGCCTGGGGCGTGCCGATCTGCGTCTTCGCCGACGCCAAGGGCAATGTCCTGCAGGACGAAACCGTCAACCGGCGCATCCTTGAAGCCTTCGAAACCGAGGGCGCCGATGCCTGGTTCGCCGCCGGCGCCAAGGAGCGTTTCCTCGGCAACGCCCACGATGGCGAGCAGTGGCAGATGGTCACCGACATCCTCGACGTCTGGTTCGACTCGGGCTCGACCCACACGTTCACGCTGGAAGACCGTCCCGACCTCAAATGGCCGGCCGATGTCTATCTCGAAGGCTCCGACCAGCATCGCGGCTGGTTCCACTCGTCGCTGCTCGAAAGCTGCGCCACGCGCGGCCGGGCGCCCTATGATGCCGTGGTGACCCATGGTTTCATCATGGACGAGAAGGGCGAGAAAATGTCGAAGTCCAAGGGCAATGTCACCGCGCCGCAGGACGTGATGAAGGATGCCGGCGCCGATATCCTGCGCCTCTGGGTCATGACCTCGGACTATGCCGAAGACCTTCGCGTCGGCAAGGCGATCATCCAGACCAATGTCGATGCCTATCGCAAGATCCGCAACACGATCCGCTGGATGCTCGGCACGCTGGCCCACGATCATGGCGACGAGATCGCCTATGCCGATCTGCCCGAGCTCGAAAAGCTCGTGCTGCACCGGTTGGCCGAACTCGACCAGCTGGTCCGCTCCGGCTATGACGAATTCGACTTCAAGAAGATCGCCCGTGCGCTCACCGATTTCGCCAATGTCGAGCTCTCGGCCTTCTATTTCGACATCCGCAAGGACGCGCTCTATTGCGATGCGCCGTCGAGCGACAAGCGCCGCGCAGCCCTCTTCGTCATCCGCAAGCTGTTCGATTGCCTCGTGCTGTGGTTCGCGCCGATGATGCCGTTCACCACGGAAGAGGCCTGGCTGTCGCGCGATCCGTCGGCGGCGTCGGTGCATCTTGAGCAGTTCCCGGCTATCCCGGCGAACTGGAAGAACGATGCTATCGCCGAGAAGTGGAAGAAGATCCGCACCGTGCGGCGTGCGGTCACCGGCGCCCTGGAAATCGAGCGCAAGGACAAGCGTATCGGCTCGTCGCTCGAAGCCGCCCCGGTCGTTCACGTCTCCGACTCAGCGTTGTTGTCGGCGCTTGCCGGTCTCGACTTCGCGGAGATCTGCATCACGTCCGATATCACCGTGGTCGAGGGTGCCGGCCCAGTTGGTGCCTTCCGTGCCGAAGATGTCGCAAATGTCGCGGTTGTCCCCGCTCTCGCCGAGGGCACCAAATGCGCCCGCTCCTGGCGGATTACCAAAGACGTTGGATCGGATCGTGAATATCCGGATGTCTCGGCACGCGATGCCGCAGCCTTGCGGGAACTCGCGGCACTCAAGGCCGCATGATCCACAGGAATGTCCGGCTTTCGGGGCCTGATATTCGAGCGTTTCTGCAACACGTCGCCCCGCATTGCCTGATGCGGGGCATGTCGCATTTGGGAATCGTTTGCACTTTTGCGGTATCTTCGGTAAAAGCGCCTGAAAATGGCCGGATTTCTGCGGCACCGCATGAATGGGTTGTTAACTTTTACTGACATCGCCGGAAGGGCTTGGACGGAATGACAGGAATGTATCGCGTGGGCACCTTGGTCGTGCTTTTGGGCGTAGCCTTGGGCGCGTCGAGCTGCATGGGTCCGACCTACGGCACCGACAAGTCCTCCGGTGAACAGCTGGTCGATGACCTCGGCGATGCCATGTCCATCACGCCGAAGAAGCGGCCCGAGGCTCTGGCCTATCAGCCCCGCGGCGCCCTGATTAAGCCCGCCGATCCCACCAAGCTCGTCGAGCCGCAGAAGGATCTCGCTTCAACCGAGAACAACCCCGCCTGGCTCGAAAGCCCGGAACAGACGCGCGCCCGCCTCAAGCAGGAAGCTGACGACAACGCCGACAATGGCAGCTATCGTTCGCCGCTCGCCGTCTCGGTCACCGAGGGCAAGGTCAAGTCGCCCGAGCAGCAGCGTCTCGAATTCCGCGAGGCCCGCAAGATCCAGGACGGCCGCGAGAACAAGCGCCGCTTCATGAGCGATCCGCCGCTTGAATACCGCAAGGTCGATGATCCGGCGAAGCTCGCCGATCTTGGCGAATCCGAAGCGGCCAAGGAAAAGGCCCGCAAGAAAGAAGCCGCGATCGCCGGTACCGGCACCCAGTGGTGGCAACTCTGGAATTGATGCGATGATATCGAAGCGCGCCTTAGGTCTACCGGGCGCGCTTTTTGCTTTCATGGCGCTGGCGAGCATTGCGCTGGCCGCCTCGCCCCTCAAGGGCAAATCCTACATGCTAGAGATGTCGAGCAGCCAGAGCGGGCTGACGGAGTTTTATGTTCCGCCGATGGGCGAGGCTCTGGACGCTGCCGGTTTGACACCGAAGTCAGGCCTCGGGCCTGGAGCGGATGTCATCGTCAACCTCGTTCACACCTATGATGTCGGCAAATGGGTCAAGACCGCCAGCGGCCGGGAATGGCTCTACACCATCCGTTTCACCGCCGGCATCAGCCCGGAAGCCTATTTCATCCCTCACGATGGCACGCCGCAGTTTGGCGTCGAGGCGGCATTGGTAACACCCAATCCCGACCGCGAGGACGAATGGCGCTGTCTGATCAAACTCGCCGTATCTGAAGCGGCGGCGCGATATCAGAAAGCCGGCCTGATCCACATCTCCGGACAGAAATGTCTACGTGCGCCATAGAGCGCTTTCGCTGGACAAAATTTTCCGGCGCGCTCGCGATGGTCACATAGCATTAACCTGTGTGGCCCTACCTTACGCCGCATGTTCCTGATCAGTAGGCAGACACTGGGCAAGGCATTCATTGCCATGGCAGTCAGCACCGGCGTGTCCGTGCTGATCGCGGCGTCCATCGTGCCGATCCTCGGCGGCACCTATGACGGTATCGGCATGTGGCTGAGCTTCGCCTGCCCCATGGCCATTTCCTTCCCTGCCAGCGCCTGGCAGTTCCATTACGCTGAGAAACTTCGCAAGGCCCGCGACGAACTTGCCACGCTCCATCTCGAACTCGATCGCATGCACGGCGAACTGAAGCTGGCCCACGCGGCACTCAAGGAAAAGTCGCGGTTCGACGCAATGACGGGCGCGCTCAATCGCGAAACCTTCTTTGCGGAACTGGATCTCGCAAGCACGGAGGCGCGCGCGGGCACTTTGCTGATCGCCGATGCCGACCACTTCAAGCAAATCAACGATACGTTCGGCCACCAGACCGGCGATGAAGCGCTCCGCGCGATCTCATCGGTGATTTCCTCCACCATCGGCATCGACGATTTCTGGGGACGCATCGGCGGCGAAGAATTCGCGATCTTCCTCGCCGGCGCAGAAATCGATGAGGCTTCGGCCGTTGCCGAAACCATCCGGCGCAAGGCTGCGGCGGTCGGCATTCATCGCGAACGCGGCCGTGTGCCGGTCAGCGTCAGCATTGGCGGCGTGCGACTTTCCAGGCTCTTCGATCCGGCGCAGGCTATGAGCGATGCCGACCGCAGGCTCTACCGGGCAAAGCGCGGCGGGCGCAATCGCGTCGAGCTCGATGACCTCGAAGAAGAAGACGTTTCCGTGGCCTGATCAGTCGCGCCTTTCCCGGAAGAACTCCCGCAGTATTTCGGCTGCTTCCGTTTCGGCGATCCCGGAATAGACTTCCGGTGCATGATGGCAGGTCGGCGATGCGTAAAATCGAACGCCGCTTTCCACCGCCCCGCCCTTGGGGTCCGGCGCGCCGTAGTAAAGCCTGCGGATGCGCGAAAACGAGATGGCGCCGGCGCACATGGTGCAGGGCTCCAGCGTCACATAGAGATCTGCATCCACCAGCCGCTCGTCACCGAGCTTCAGTGATGCCTCCCTGATTGCAACGATTTCCGCATGCGCGGTCACGTCATTGAGCTCCCGCGTGCGGTTGCCGGCGCGTGCGATGACCTCGCCATTCCGGACCACGACGGCGCCAATCGGCACCTCGCCGCGGCTCCCGGCTGCCCTCGCTTCGTCCAAAGCGGTCATCATGAAGCGATTTGGGCCCGTCACGCGGTATTTTCCTCTCAACCCGAACCAGTTGTGCTGGCAGAACTGCTTCCATTTAACAATGAAAGGCTCTAGGAGGACATCAAAGAAAAGGCAAATACAATGAGAGACACACGGAAACCCGGCGGCGGGCCACGCAAACCCGGCCCCAGCCGCGACGGTGCAACACCCGCGCGCGGAGGTGACAGGCCGGCCCGCTCAGGCGATAGACCTTCGCGCGATGGCGAAAAGAAAAGTTTCGGCGGAGACAAGAAGCCTTTTGGTGACAAAAAGAGCTTCGGTGCCAAGCCCAGGGCACCCGCGGCCAAGAACCCGGACCATCTCGCGGTGGTGGGCGAAGGCGAGCGTATCTCCAAGATCATGGCCCGCGCCGGCGTGGCATCCCGCCGCGATTGCGAGCGGATGATCATGGAGGGCCGCGTCAGGCTCAACGGCAAGACGCTGGAAAGTCCCGCCGTCAACTGTACGCCGCAGGACCGGATCGAGGTCGATGGCCAGGTGATCGGCGCGATCGAGCGCACCCGCCTCTGGATCTATTACAAGCCGATGGGCCTGGTGACGACGAATTTCGATCCCGAAGGCCGCCCGACGGTTTTCGACAACCTCCCCAAGGACCTGCCGCGCGTCATCTCGGTCGGCCGCCTCGACATCAATACCGAAGGCCTGCTGCTGCTCACCAATGATGGCGGACTGGCGCGCATGCTGGAACTGCCCTCGACCGGCTGGCTGCGCCGCTACCGCGTGCGCGCCTATGGCGAGATCACCCAGGAAAAGCTCGACAGCCTGAAGGACGGCATGGCCGTCGATGGCGTGCTTTACGGTGCCATCGAAGCGACGCTCGACCGCGAGCAGGGCCACAATGTCTGGATCACGATGGGTCTGCGCGAAGGCAAGAACCGCGAGATCAAGAACGTGCTGGGCGCGCTCGGCCTCGACGTCAACCGCCTGATCCGCATTTCCTACGGCCCCTTCCAGCTTGGCGAACTCAACGATGGCGAAGTCGTCGAGGTCAAGAGCCGGACGCTGCGCGAACAGCTCGGCCCCCGCCTGATCGAAGAGGCCAATGCCAATTTCGAGGCGCCGATCTTCAACGCGCCGCCGGAGCCCAAGGAAGAACCAGCCGCCCGCGAATGGAGCGCCGGCGCACGCGCGCCTCGCGTAAGCCGCGAGGACCGCCGCGAACGCGACCTCGCCCGCATCGACACCAAGAAGCCGGAAGGCAAGTTCTCCAAGGACCGCGATCGTGGCGATCGCAGTGATCGTGGTGATCGTGGCGACCGCCGTGGTGGCAAGCCGGAGGACAAGAAGCAGAAGCGCCTGCCACTCGGCTCGAGCCGCACCGCCAATGTGTGGATGGCACCCGGCGCCCGGCCCGTCGCACCTAAGAAGACAAAGGCAGCCGCCGAGGAGACCACTACCAATCTAAGGCGCCGCGTGCTGAAGCTCAAGACCGATGGCAGCGAGACCGCCGAGGCGCCGGTGCGCAAGGCCCGCGCCGACCGGCCGGATCGTGCCGGCAGGCCAGCCAAGCCATTCGCCCGCGCGTCGCGCGAGGATGGCGATCGCGGCGAACGCAAATTCGAGGGCCGCAAGCCGCGCGAAGAACGCGCCGATGGCGAACGCCCGGCGCGTCGTCCCGTACGTTCATTCACCACTGACCGCGCATCGTCAGGTGACGATCGTCCGAAGCGCCCGTATTCGGGACGCCCAGCACGTGCTGGCGACGATGAGAAGCCGCGCTCGGAGCGCCCGCGTTCCAGCGCACCCCGTGCTGACGGTGCAGGTCGTGGCGACGAGCGCCCGAAGCGTCCATACTCCGGACGCCCGGCGCGTTCAGGCGATGATGCAACCTCACGCTCGGAACGCCCGCGTTCCAGCGCACCGCGTTCGGAGGGCGACGACCGTCAGAAGCGCCCATATTCCGGCCGGCCGGCGCGTGCCGGTGACAGCGACAAGCCACGTTCGGACAAACCTCGTTCGGACAAGCCGCGCGGCGATGGACCGCGCAAGGGGCCGGGCGCAGGCAGCAAGGGACCAGGTCGCGGTGCGGATCGTCGGCGGTGATTTCAAGGGCCGGCCCCTTGCCGCGCCGAAGAGCCAGGACATCCGCCCGACCACGGACCGGACGCGCGAAAGCCTGTTCAACATCCTGAGCCATTCCTACCCTGAAGCGCTCGATGGCACCCGCGTGCTCGATTGCTTCGCGGGCACCGGCGCGGTCGGGCTCGAGGCACTGTCGCGCGGCGCCTCGCAAGGCCTGTTCGTGGAAACATCGGTCGAGGGCCGTGGCCTGCTGCGCACCAATATCGAGGCGCTCGGCCTTCAGGGACGCGCACGCATCTTCCGCCGCGACGCTACCGATCTCGGCCAGCCGGGCACGATGCAGCCCTTCCATTTCCTGTTCGCCGATCCGCCTTACGAGAAGGGCCTAGGCGAAACCGCCTTCGGACAGTGCCACAAGGGTGGTTGGCTCGTCCCGGGTGCGCTGGCGATCCTCGAAGAGCGTGCGAGTGTTGATCCTTCGCCAGGAGCGGAATATCGTCTCCTCGACAGCCGTTCCTTCGGCGACACGAGAATGCACTTTTATCGCTACCAACCGTAGTTCGAGTTTCCCATGACCGATTACGTTCCGAGTTCCAGTTCGCCCACCGTCGCGGTCGCATTCGGCGGTGGCGGTGCGCGAGGGCTCGCCCATATCCACGTCATCGAAGCGCTCGACGAACTCGGTATCAAGCCGGTTGCGATCACCGGCTCGTCGATCGGCGCCATTATGGGCGCGGGCATGGCGGCGGGGATGAGCGGCGCCGAAATCCGCGAGTTTGCGCTCTCCACGGTAGGCAAGCCGCGCGAGGTGATGAACCGCATCTGGTCGCTTCGGCCGACGACGCTCTCCGACATGGTCAGCGGCGGCTTCCGCATCGGGCAGTATAATCTCGAGCGTATCCTCAAGGCCTTCCTGCCGGAACTGCTGCCGGAGGATTTCAAGGACCTGAAGATACCGCTGCATGTGACGGCGACCGATTACTATGGCAATTCGGAAATCCTGATCGGCGAAGGTGATCTGTTCCAGGCGCTTGCGGCCTCGGCGGCAATTCCGGCGGTTTTCATGCCGGTTCGCATCAACGACCGGATCATGATCGACGGCGGCATCTTCAATCCAGTGCCCTTCGAATACCTGCTCGGCAAGGCCGATATCGTCGTCGGCATCGATGTCGTCGGCTGGCCGGCGGGCGATCCGGCGCTTATTCCAAGCCGTATCGACAGCCTGTTCGGTGCGAGCCAGCTGATGATGCAATCGATCATCGCGATGAAGCTCAACGTCCACAAGCCGCACGTTTTCCTGGCGCCCGATGTCGGACGTTTCAAGGTGCTCGATTTCATGAAGGCGGCCGAGGTGCTGGAAATCTCCTCGTCCGTGAAGGACGACGTCAAGCGGGCACTCGATGCGGAGATCAATCGCCGCATCGCCGCCGAATAGGATTTAGACCGTCCGGTTCTTCAGTTCGTCGCGGATTTGCGTCAGCAGCAGGATTTCCTCGGACGGCCCCGTCGGCGCTTCCGGTGCCTTCTTCGGCATCATCCGATTCACTGCCTTGACGATGAGGAAGATGATCCAAGCGATGATCAGGAAATTGACGAGGGCGGTGATGAAGCTGCCATAAGCGAAGACAGCGCCCTGTTCGCGGGCTGCGGCTAGCGAAACCGCCGTCACCTTGCTGGAAAGCGGTATGAAATAGTTGGAAAAATCGACGCTGCCGATGGCGCCGATAACAGGCATGATAAGATCGCTCACGACCGAATTGACGATGGCTGTAAACGCCGCGCCGATGACGACGGCGACCGCCAGATCCAGCACGTTGCCGCGCGCGATAAAGGCCTTGAATTCGTTCAGCATGGCATTTCCCTTCTCGTATCCCCATCCCCGGATGAGACTCCGGTAAAGAGAAATTAACAGAGCGTTCGCGAGAATCCAGCCGAAAAATCCCGCTCAAATTGCTGGAATTTCATGACGAAAGCTGCATTTGAAACTTCCGAGAGATGCTCTATCATCCCATCGTGCCCCATGATTTCGGGGGTTGGGAGGCGCCATGCTGCCAGGCTGGGTGATATTCGGCTCGGCCATCGCCTATCTCGTCCTGCTCTTCGGGGTGGCGAGTTACGGTGACAGACGGACGAAGAACGGCGCGGTCGCGAGCGGCGGCCGGCCGCTGGTCTATGCGCTCAGCCTCGCCATCTATTGCACGTCCTGGACCTATTTCGGCGGCGTCGGCCTCGCCGCCTCGCGCGGCTTCGAATTCACCGCCATCTATATCGGGCCGATACTGGTCTTCACCGTCGGCCTGCCGCTGCTGAGAAGAATCACCGAAATCGCCAAGGCCGAGCGCCTGACCTCGATCGCCGATTTCATCGCCGCCCGCTACGGCAAGAATCCCGTCGTTGCGATGATCGTCGCCTTCATCGCGCTGGCCGGCGCCGTGCCCTATATCGCGCTGCAACTCAAGGCGATCTCCAGTTCCGTCGGTTCGCTGGTCGATACGTCGCAATATGCGATCGGGCTGGACAGCCACCAACTGATCGACCTGCCGCTGCTGGTGTCGCTGTCGCTCGCCTTCTTCGCCGTCGTCTTCGGCACGCGCCATGCCGATGCCACCGAACACCAGGATGGCCTGATTCTCGCCATTGCCACCGAGTCCGTCGTCAAGCTGGTGGCGATCCTGACCGTCGGACTGACCATGCTCTACGGCATTTTCGGCGGGCCGGCGCATCTCTGGGAACTGGCGGGCGAAAATCAACTGGTGCAGGCGGCGCTCAACTACGAGACGCCGATCAGCCGCTGGATCGTGGTCATCCTTCTCTCGGCTTTCGCCATCATCATGCTGCCACGCCAATTCCACGTCATGGTCGTCGAGAACCGCACCTTCGGCGAACTCAAGCTCGCGGCCTTCTTCTTCCCGCTCTATCTCGTGCTGATCAACATCTTCGTGCTGCCGATCGCGATCGGCGGGCTGATCCACTTCAACGGCACCGGTAATGCCGACCTCTATGTGCTGACCCTGCCGCTCAGCGCCGACATGCCCTGGGTGACAATGATCGCCTTCATCGGCGGCTTCTCGGCGGCCACCGCGATGGTCATCGTCGCCTCGGTCGCGCTGTCGATCATGATCTCCAACGATATCGTCATGCCGGTCCTGCTCCGCCGCAACCTCGTCGAGGCCAAGCCGGAGTATGAGGATATCAGCAGGCTGGTGCTCGGCATCCGACGCGGCGCGATCTTCGCCGTGCTGCTGCTCGGCTATGCCTATTATCGCTCCGCCGGCACATCGGGGGGGCTCGCCTCGATCGGGCTGATCGCATTCGCGGCAATCGCCCAGATGGCGCCGGCGATGATCGGCGGGCTCTACTGGCGGCGGGCCAACGCGCGCGGCGCCATCGCGGGCCTCACCACCGGCTTTGCCGTCTGGGTCTGGATGCTGTTCGTGCCGAGCCTCGGCGGCACCGATACGTCGGCGGATGCCGCCGCCATCCTCGATGCATTCTTTCCGTTCGGCGGCATGTTCGGCCCCGGCAGCGATTCCTTCGTCAATGCCGTCATTCTCAGCCTGTTCGTCAACACCACGGCCTTCGTGCTCGGCTCGCTGTCGCGCAATGCCAAGGGTTTGGAGCGCCAGCAGGCGGATGTCTTCATTCCGCGCGCCAATATCCGCCCGCACCGTAGAGCCTGGCGCACCAACCTCACCATCGGCGACCTCAAGCTGGCGATCGGCCGCTATCTCGGCGAGGAGCGCATGCAGCGCTCGTTCAATTCCTACGAGGAAGAACTCGGCCGCAAGCTCAAGGACAAGGATCTTGCCGATGCCGACCTGATGAATTTCGCCGAACAACTGCTCGGTTCGGCGATCGGCTCATCATCGGCGCGGCTCGTGCTCTCGCTCTCCATGCGGCGGATGGACGACCAGACGACCGAGACCGCCATGCTGCTCGACCAGGCGAGCGAGGCGCTGCAATATAACCAGGGCATGCTGCAGACCGCGCTCTCGCAGATGGACCAGGGCATCGCCGTGTTCGACGCAGAAAAGCGGCTGACGATCTGGAACCGGCGCTTCCGCACCCTGCTCGACCTGCCCGAACAGGCCGGCCAGGTGGGTTTCCAACTCGCCTCGATCATCGATATCCTCAAGGCCCGTGGCGATATCGGTGTGGGCGAGGAAGAGGATGTGATCGAAAAAATCCTCACCCCCGACACGCCTTTCCTCATCGTGCTAGATGGTGGCGCCCGGATCGTCGAACTGCGCTCCAACCCGATGCCTGATCTCGGAATGGTCACCACCTGCACCGACATCACCGAGCGCGTGCAGGCCAACCGGGCGCTGGAAGAGGCCAACGAAACGCTGGAACAGCGCGTCGCCGAGCGCACGCAGGAACTGACCCGGGTCAATACCGAACTCGCCGAAGCCCGCGCCTCGGCCGAAGAGGCCAATATCGGCAAGACGCGCTTCTTCGCGGCTGCCGGCCATGACATCCTCCAGCCGCTCAATGCCGCGCGGCTCTATTCCTCTTCGCTGGTCGAGCGCCTCGGCCGATCGTCCAACAGCGATCTCGTGCAGAATATCGATTCGGCATTGGAATCCGTCGAGACGATCCTCGGCGCCGTGCTCGACATTTCCCGCCTCGACACCGGCGCCATGAAGCCCAGGCTTTCGACGGTCGCGCTCGACGATTTCCTCAAGCGCATCGATACCGATTACCAGCCGCTCGCCCGCGCCCAGGGCTTGACGCTGAAAGTGCTACCGACATCACTCAAGGTGAAAACCGATCCGACGCTGCTGCGCCGGCTGGTGCAGAACCTCGTCTCGAATGCGATCAAATACACGGTCAAAGGCCGCGTGCTGGTCGGCGTCCGGCGGCGCGGCAACGAGGCCTGGATCCAGGTCTACGACACCGGCATCGGCATACCGCCGTCGAAGTTCAAGACCGTATTCAAGGAATTCGCCCGGCTTGATGAAGGCGCCCGCACGGCATCAGGCCTCGGCCTCGGCCTGTCGATCGTCGACCGCATCTCGCGCGTGCTATCTCATCCTGTCGAACTGCAATCGACCCCCGGCAAGGGCACTGTGTTCCGTTTGCGCCTGCCGCTCGACCAGACCAGCGCCGTGCCGCTCTCCACCGAGCCGGCAAGCGCGGTTGGACGGCCGGGCCAGAAGCTCGACGGAATCCGGGTGCTCTGCATCGACAACGAGCCGGCGATCCTCGACGGCATGAAGATCCTGCTCTCCGGCTGGGGTTGCGTGGTCGAGACCGCAGCAAGCCTCGCCGAATGCGAGACTATCATCGCCCGGCAATGGCGGCCGGACGCGGTGATCGCAGATTATCACCTCGGCGACGGCAACGGCATCACCGCCATCGCCCGCCTGCGCCTTGCCTTCGGCCCGCTCCCCGCCATCCTGATCACCGCAGATCGCACGCCCGAGGTCCGGGCGCTCGCGGATCGCGATGGGATTGCGCAATTGAACAAACCAGTGAAGCCGGCGGCGCTGAGGGCTTCGCTGAGCCGGATCGCGGGGCTGGCGCGGCAGGCGGCGGAGTAGGCCCGTGCTGGCGGCGGCCTTGAGTCGTTCCCGCTTATCTCTCGGGGTGGGTGTTAGATCGAGCTCTTTGCGCCACTAGCGGTCCAAGACGCTCAAGACGTTGACGCCCTATGGCGGCGTCGTGCTTCCCGTTGGCTGACAAAGGTTATTTCATCGTGATGGTGAGGTCGTCTACACCGAGCGTTAGCATAAGTCCGCTGCGCTCGACCGCTAGCTCCAGAGAGACGCCGTTGGAATTTTTCAGCCACATCTTGCCGCGACTGGTTTTACCGACAACAAAACCAGTTCTCGTAGCGGTGTATCGACCTGCGAACTGGCGCCTGGATTTAAGATTGTATACCTTGCCAGTGGCTTTGATCGAAGCAAAGCCGGTCCCGCCGAACCCAAGGCCATTGATTTTGAATGGATAGTCATGGCCGCCAAAGTGCAGGACGCCTTTTCCCGTTCCGATGGTCAAATAGTATCCGGCCTGGCGCTGAACAATATCGACGGTTCCGCTGGGACGAAGCTTTGTTTCAGCGGCCTCCGACCACGTTGACGCGAATAAGAAGGCAAGGAATACAAAGGCAAATTTAGGAAAAAGGGTCATAAAATCCTCAATGGGACAGTTCAACCGGACGGGCTCCCCAGCCATCGCGTCAAACTATCTTCAAACACGGGCTTTGTCTACAAATGTGGAGCTCGCAGCACAGTAAACGTTATGATCTGATCAAACCCAACCCAAGTTGCCGCAAACTACTAACCAATTGGAATTGGCCGCCTTAATTTGAGATGATGGGAGCAGAACCACGGACCGAGCTATTCGACTGTGATCGCGATTGCTGCTTCGCGCCAAGAGAAGACATGGGCGGCTACGCTTCGACCTGACCGATGTGGGTGGCCGCGGCTGTCCGGGAGCCCTGAATGGCGGCCGTGCACGTCACGCTGTCCCGGCACGATTCCAAGCAACCATATCGTCATGGGAGATGGTCGTTCCAGCTTCCATGAACTGCTTGATCAAGGTCTCTCGGTTGCCAGCCGCGCGAGCCTGATCCGCGGCATCGAGCGCTACCCGCAACTGTTCTGCCGACAGTTCCGTGCAATACGCTGGCGTGCCGGGTTGCTGCCGCCAGGACGACAGCAGGTCTCCAGAATCAACCGCATCGAATCCCGTCGCCTCCACGAGTCCCATGACGACAGACTTGGCCTCTGAATCTTCGCCTGCGACTGGGATGGCAATTCGATCTGTCTCGGCTGAATGCTTCCCGCGTTCCGCCAGTGTGGCGGCGAGAACTGCGTTCCAGGCCTTCACGACCGAACGGTCGATCTGCTCGCTAACCCATACCGACTCCGGTTTTCCGCCTTCGACTTCCGCAATCGCGCCGTCTCGGAACGGGTAGTAATTGGACGTATCCACTACAATGACTTTTTCAGGCACGGTCCGGAAAAGGTCGGCGAGGTCCGGATAACTCGCGAATGGGATCGCAACGATGATCACCTCGACGTTTGCCACGGCATCCTCTTTGGTGACCGCGGTAGCACCGACGTCACGAGCGAGATCAGTCAAGGTGTCGGGGCTCTTGGAATTGGCGAGCTTGATCTCATGCTTTTGGGCGGAAAGCCTTCGGGCCAGCGTCGCTCCGATATTGCCCGCGCCGATGATACCGATCTTCATTGGATTTCCTTCCTATTCGAATGAACTTAATTGTGGGGAGGTCGGGCAAGTGCGATCAGGGTGTCCCGCAGCTTCGCCAAGCCCTCGTCGTTGAGCTGGCAGGCCGTCTTGATTTTCTCGGTGACAGTCCACAATTCTTCGCGAAGAACCTCACCCTCTTTTGTCAGATTGATGATGACCCGGCGTTCATCACCTTTGTCGCGGGTGCGGGTGATCATGGACAGCGTTTCAAGGCGCTTTAGAAGGGGCGTAATCGTCCCAGTGTCCATGCCAAGCGCCAACCCCAGTTCCCCCACGCCGCGTGGTGTCCCGCCGTAGAGTTCAAGCATCACGAGATATTGTGGAAACGTCAGCCCTAGCGGTTCGAGGAACGGCTTGTGCAGGCGTGCCATTCGGTTTGCCGCGCCATAAAGGGCAAAGGAAAGCTGTGTCCCCAACTCACGGCGCGAGACGTGTTGATCCTTCAAAGCTTCTTCCTAGCGTTCTAGTATCTAGTGCACTAGATAAGAGCACTGTGTCAGCTTTCAAGAGTGAATCTCTGAATTGTACGAGATAGTGGATCGGCCCATTGCCGATGGCACGCTAGTCGCAATGTCCGGTTTGGGCCAATGGCGGCCAAGCGCTCGTCGTGAACTGTCGGAGTTCGCATGGACAAATGCCTTCCGCCATCCGTACAGCGATTGCGAGTGACCTAAGGTAGCTCGTGCCATCTGTCACCCCTTCCCTCTTCTCCCCGAATCCTAGACAATACCCCGCATGCCCATCAAGCTCTTGCCCGAAACGCTCATCAACCAGATCGCCGCCGGCGAGGTCATCGAACGGCCGGCCAGCGCGGTGAAGGAACTGGTCGAGAACGCGATCGATGCCGGTGCCACGCGCATCGAGATTGCAACGTCGGGCGGCGGCAAGAGCCTGATCCGGGTGATCGACAACGGTTCCGGCATGCGGCCGGAGGATCTGGAACTCGCGGTGCGGCGGCATTGCACGTCGAAGCTCGAAAACGGGCTCGACGATATCCGCACGCTCGGTTTCCGGGGCGAGGCGCTGCCGTCGATCGGTTCGGTCGCCAAGCTCTCGATCGTCAGCCGCACACGCGATGCCGACAATGGTTCGGAGATCGCGGTCAGCGGCGGGCGCGCGACGCCGATCCGTCCGAGGGCCGCCAATACCGGCACCATCGTCGAGGTCCGCGACCTATTCTTCGCGACGCCCGCCCGGCTCAAATTCCTCAAGACCGAGAAGGCCGAGGGCGGCGCGATCACCGAGATCATCCGGCGCATGGCGATCGCCTTCCCGCATGTCCGCTTCGTGATCTCGGGCACCGACCGTGCGACGCTCGAATTCGCCGCCACCGGGGCCGACCGGCTCGCCCGCATCGCGCAGGTCATCGGCAAGGATTTCGAGGAGAATGCGATCGAGATCGATGCGACACGCGAAGGCGTGCGCCTGACCGGTTTTGCCGGCCTGCCGGTGTTCAATCGCGGTAATGCCGCGCACCAGTTCGCCTATGTCAACGGCCGCCCGGTCGCCGACAAGCTGATCAATTCGGCCCTGCGCGGTGCCTATGCTGAGACCGTTCCGAGCGGTCGCCATCCGGTCGCGGTACTCGACCTCACGCTCGATCCGGCGCTGGTCGACGTCAATGTCCATCCGGCGAAATCCGACGTGCGGTTCCGCGATCCGGGCCTCGTGCGCGGGCTGATCGTCGGCGCCATTCGCCAGGCGCTGGCCGTCGAGGGCGACCGGTCCTCGACCACCGCGGCGCGCTCGATGATGGCGGCCTTCACGCCGGGCTTCCGGTCGGAGCCGCGGCAGGACTGGACGCCGGCCAGTTCGCCCTCGCGCCCTTTCAGCTTCCAGCCACGCCAAGCGGCTTTCGCCGAAGCTGCGCAATCGGCCTTCGGCGACGTGATGGCACCCACCGCCCGCCCGGCCGAGCAGCAGCCTTCGATGCGCGCCGAACAGCCGGCGGAGGAGAGCTTCTCCTTCCCGCTCGGCGCCGCCCGCGCGCAGGTGCATGAGAATTACATCATCGCCCAGACCGAGGACGGCATGGTGATCGTCGACCAGCATGCCGCCCATGAGCGGCTCGTCTTCGAGGATATGCGCAAGGCCCTGGCGTCGCGATCGATCCCGTCGCAGGCGCTACTGATCCCCGAGATCGCCGACCTGCCGGAAGAGGATTGCGACCGGCTGATGACGCATGCCGAGGACCTGAAGGCGCTCGGCCTGCATTACGAGCGCTTCGGCCCCGGCGCGATCATGATCCGCGAGACGCCCTCGATGCTGGGCAAGGTCGATGCGCAGGGCCTGATTCGCGAACTCGCCGACGAGATCGCCGAATGGGACACCTCGGCAACCCTGCACTCACGGCTCGAACATGTCGCGGCCACCATGGCCTGCCATGGTTCGGTGCGCTCCGGCCGCCGGCTGCGGGTCGAGGAGATGAACGCGCTGCTCCGCCAGATGGAAGCCACGCCGGGCTCCGGCCAGTGCAACCATGGCCGACCGACCTATATCAAGCTGCAACTTTCCGATATCGAAAGGCTGTTCGGCCGCAGTTGAAAGCGTGCCCGGCCCGCGATATATCCGGCTCAACAACGAAATCTGGACCACGCATCATGATGAACCGGTTTGAAGGCAGCGGCAGCCGCGAAGCAAAGATCCGCTACCTCGACGGAGATTTCCAGATCCTGCTGCCAGGCGGCTATGTGACCTGCGCGGTCACCGGCAGGCAGATCCCGATCGACGAGCTCAAATACTGGAGCGTCGACCGGCAAGAGGCCTATGTCGATGCGGCGGCCTCGCTCGAAGGCGACAAGCGCGCCGGCGCGCTGCCGAGCCGGTAGGCCTGAATTCCGATCAGTTTTGCGCCGGTGTCAGATGCGTCAGCACGCAGCGCCACTTGCCGTTGAGCTTGCGATAGACATCCGTAATCCATTCGTCGGCTTTGATCGACTGGCCCTTGAACAGGCCGGTATTCTGGCCGCGCCCGGTGACGACGGCCATGTCGCCATAGACCTTCACTCGCGCGAGGCGCTTCACCATCATGTCATGGCTGAGCGTGCCGGATGAGATGGCCGCCAGCATGCCTTCGCGGCTGACGGGTCCCACTTCCGGCGTCACCAGAACCCAGTCGTCGGAAATGCAGTCGGCGATGCGGGTGACGTCGTTGGAGACCATGGCATCGTTGAAGGCATCTTCGATTGTGGTGAATTCATCGAGGGCGGTTTGCGTCATGCCGTTGCCTCCTGTTTGGCACCGCTCATCATCTCTGCCCAGCGCTGCTGCATGTCGGCGGCGCTCACCTCCTCGGTCTTGCTGGCGATGAACCAGCCATAGCCGAAGGGGTCGGAGATCAGGCAGGTGCGGTAGCCGTGGAACTCGTCCTTCGGCGCCCTCAGCATCACCGCGCCGCAGGACAGCGCGTGTGCGGCAAATGCATCGACATCATCGACATCGAGATGAAACTTGACCGTCGTGCCGCCCAGCCTGTCCGGACCGATGGCGCCGAAATCGGGATATTCATCGCTGAGGAAGAAGCGCTGGCCGCCGATCGACATTTCGGCATGGCCGATCCGGCCGTCGCCCGGATCGACAAGGCGGAATAGTTCCTCGGCGCCGAACGCCCGCCGATAGTAATCGATCGCCTCGGAGGCATTTCTGAGCGTGAGGTAGGCACACATGGCGTGGACTTTTCCTGGACTGGACATGGCATCACCTTGACGTGTTATTTCAATTACGTTACGGTACGTTTTATAATGAGTCAAGAGCCAAACGAGAACGCGGCGCCCAAGCGGGGCCGCCCCCGCAGCCAGGCCGCCCGCGATGCCATATTGCGCGCCGCCCAGGACATGCTGGTTGCCGATGGCCTCGGCCGCCTGACGATCGAGGCCGTCGCCGAGCGCGCCCGCGTGGGAAAGCCGACG
The DNA here is from genome assembly GCF_964254105.1 of Rhizobium sp. LjRoot254. Taxonomy (NCBI): domain Bacteria; kingdom Pseudomonadati; phylum Pseudomonadota; class Alphaproteobacteria; order Hyphomicrobiales; family Rhizobiaceae; genus Rhizobium; species Rhizobium sp. LjRoot254. The sequence continues at coordinate 3,701,009 of NZ_CAXUSM020000001.1, forward strand.
ATCTATCGTTATTGGAAGAATGCCCAGGAACTCGCCATGGCAGCCCTGATGGCCGGCCAGCCGTCAGTCAAAGCCGCCGAACCGAAGGGCGCCTCCAAGCAGCGGCTGCAACGGCAGATGGAGAACCTGCTCAACATCTTCGCCTCCACCCGCGGCCGGCAGATCGCGCTGACCATGGCTGCGGCAGATCCCGACAGCGAAATGGCCAAGGCCTTCCGCACCCGCGTCATGCTCGAGCAACGCGAGGAAGGACGCGCCATACTGGCGTCGGCCGAAAGGAACGGGGAAATCAAGCTGGATACCGATATCGAGACCATCCTCGACATGCTCTATGCGCCGGTCTTTTACCGGTTGCTGGTAGGCCACCTGCCGCTGAACCCGGAATTCGGGCGCGATGTCGTCGATAGCGTCTGGCGCAGGCTGGAGGTGTAGGGCCTATGGCCTCAGCAGCCGCCGCTTCCTGAAACCTGCAATCGCCTCGTCGATGATCAGCCGCGCCGTGTTCGGCGAGTCGAAGGCCATTTCCACGTCGATCACGGTGAGCTTGGCCGCTAGTTCCTCGGCCCGACCGTGGTGGCCGCGCAGGCGGACGGCATCCTTGGCGGTGGTGACGATCTTGAGATCCTGCTTTTCGGCCGTTGCCAGCAGGTCGGCGATCTCGTCGTCGAGCAGGTGTTGGTGATCGCCGAAGGGGCGGCGCACGACAATGTTTGCACCGAGCCCCTCGACGGTGGAAAAAAACTTGTTGGGATCGGCGATGCCGGCGAAGGCCAGCACGTTCCGGCCCGCGATGATGTCCCGATCGCCGACGGGATCGACCCGGCCTTCGAAAACCGGCTTGCCCGATCGCGCGGCGACGCGGATGAAGGGATCGGCGGCGTTGCCGCGGCCGAGCTTCAAAAGCGCCGTCGCATATTTCAGTTGCAGTGTGGTCGGCGCCCGCACCGGACCGGCCGGCACGAGAAAGCCGTTGCCGATGCCCCGGATCGTATCGACCACCATCAGCGCATAGTCGAAATGCAGCACCGCGCTCTGGAAGCCGTCATCCATGATGATGATGTCAGCGCCTTCCCTGATCAGCCTGCGCGCGCCATCGACCCGCTTGCGGGAGATGACGGTTAAGGCCTCGCGTGCGATCAGCAGCGGTTCATCGCCGACATCGCGGGCACGGTGATGATCGGGATCGACCACGGTCGTGCGGTCCATGCTGCCGCCATAGCCGCGGCTCAGCACGCCGGGCGTCAGCCCCCGCGCCTTTGCGGCCTTGGCGAGCGTGATGACGGTGGGGGTCTTGCCGGCGCCGCCGACGGTGAAATTGCCGACGCAGATAACAGGCACTTCGATTTCCAGCCGCTTGGCCTTTTTCATGCGCCGGCTGGCGAAATAGCCATAGATCAACGAGGCCGGTGCAAGCAGCCAGGCCCTCGGATCGCCTTTTTTCCACCAGAAGGGTGGCGCTTCAGATACCATTTCATCGCCGGCGGATTGGTGGCCGGCCCCAAAACCAGAATTGCGGCGAAGAAACGCTAAAACCCCGGATAATGCAAGGGTTGAATCAGACGGGTTCGGGCGCGGAAATACTATCGAGCAGCGCGCCGAGCTCTTCTATACTGCCGAGGACATGATCGGCGAAGGGAGAAAGCGAGGCGGGCGTGCCGGTCCCCGTCAGCACGCCGATCGCGAGACCCGCCTGGGCATTGCGCGCCATATGCAGGTCATGGGTATTGTCGCCGACCATGGCGATCTCGCTCGCCGGCATACCGCATTCGCGCGAGAACCCCTCGATCATGCCGGGATTGGGCTTGACGCCATGGCCGCTGTCATAGCCGGCGATATAGTCGAGCAGGGGCAGTATGCGCTGGTATTCCGCCATCGAACGGATGGAGGCCTCGTTGTCCGATGAGGCGATGCCGAGCTTCAACCCACGCTCCTTGAGCTTGAGAAAAAGCGCCTGCAGATTGGCGACAGGCACCGATGTTGATGCACCTTCGAGGAAGAAGCGATCGAGATGCCTGGTCAGTTCGACCACCTCATGCTTGGAGCCAGCCGCGATCATGCCGGCGGCGATCTCGCTTGGGGCGGCGGCGGCAAACAGGCTATCGGCAACAGTCTCGCCGGTTTCCGGATCCATGCCGCAGGTGCGCAGCAGGTGATCGCCCAATTCCACGTCTCCATCGGCGGCGTAGAGCGCGCAGCGGCGGTTCACCGGCGCCCAGCTCTTGTCGTAGTCGAGCAGCGTGCCGTCCTTGTCGAAGAGAATGCCGGAGATCTTCACGGGATTGCTTTCTATTTGCCGGTCAGCGCGCCGTTGCGGGGCATCAGCCGGGCCTTCATGGTGAGCGGATTGACATAGGGTTCGAGCCCGCGAAGCGTCGCGGTCAGTGCCCCCCGCATCTGATGCACGGTCTGCAAACCTGCATCGATCATCGCGTGCCGAGCGCTCTCGTTGGTGATCAGGTAGTAGACGCCCTTGGCCAACATCTCGGTGTCGCGCACCATGCGGGCCGAACCGTTGCGCGCCAACGTCTGGTAGCTTTCGCGGAAATTGCCCACCTGTCCGCCCGACAGCACCGCACAGCCCATCATGGCGGGCTCGAGCGGGTTCTGGCCGCCCGACGCGGTAAGCGACCGGCCGACAAAGGCGATCTCGGTGAGTTGCAGGTAGAGGCTCATCTCGCCGATCGTATCACCGAGATAGATGTCGGTGTCGGCCATGACAGCGTCATTGCGGCTACGGCGCGCGACAATCAGGCCCTCGGCCACCAGCATTTCCTCGATCTCGTCGCAGCGCTCGGGATGGCGCGGCACGATGATGGTGACGAGATCGAGCCGCGATTTGAGCGCCTTGTGCACCTGGGCGGCGGCCTTCTCCTCGCCGTCGAAGGTCGAAATCGCCGCCCATGTGCTGCGGTTGCCGATCTGCGATTTGGTTCGCGCCAATGTCAGCGGGTCGGCGGCCGGCATGTCGCTGTCGGCTTTCATGTTGCCCGATATCAGCACCGGCAGCGCGCCGAGTTCCTGAAAGCGGGCAGCGTCGAGCTCGGATTGCGCGATGACCAGCGACATGTTCTCGAACAGCGCCGAGGCGATGCGGGGAAAGGACGACCAGCGGCGGAAGGACCTGTCCGACAGTCTGGCATTGACCAGGATCTGCGGAATATGCCGCTTGCCCAGTTCGATGATCGTCGCCGGCCAGATCTCGGATTCGGCAAACAGCGCCAGGTCCGGTTGCCAGTATTCGAGGAACCGCCGCACGACGGGCTTGAGATCGAGCGGCACATATTGGTGGATCACATCATTGTGCAGCCGCGAGCGGGCGATGGTCGCCGATGTCACGGTGCCGGTCGTCAGGAGCACCGTGATGCCGCGGCGGGCGATTTCCTTGATCAGCGGCACCATGGCATTGGTCTCGCCGACGCTTGCCGCATGCACCCAGATCAGCGGGCCTTCGGGCCGGGCCGCGCTGGAATAGCCATAGCGTTCGGATTTCCGCGCCCGCTCCTCCTTGCCGCGCGCGGCGCGCAGCAGCACGAAGGCACTGATCGCGGGATAGGCTGCAACGCCCAGCCCGCGATAGGCCGCAAGCGCCGCACGGGCGCGCAGGCTCTTCATCGGGCGAGCGCCTCTAGCCGGACGAACATCTATTTCGCGCCCGAGGTCGGATCGAGCAGCTTGTGCATGTGCACGATGAAATAGCGCATATGGGCGTTGTCGACGGTCTGCTGCGCCTTGGCCTTCCAGGCGACATGCGCCGAGGCGTAATCGGGGAAGATTCCGACGATGTCGAGCTCGTCAAGGTTCTTGAATTCGCTGCCGGTCAGTTTCTCGAGTTCACCGCCGAAAACGAGATGAAGAAGTTGCTTGGGCTTGTCTGATCCGCTCATCGGGTCCGCCTTGGTGTTTTTCTTGCTTTTTCCATTTGGTCAAATCTGACCACTGGATTGCGGCAATATCCCGGAAACGTCAATCGCTCAAGGGCCGTGTGGTCGCCGCCCCCCAATCGCCTGTGATTAACGGTCGGTCCGGCTCGCGTTGCGCAGCTTGTCACCTCATCTTGACGACCACCTTGCCTTTTGCGCGCCCTGTGTCGACGTACGTGAGAGCTTCCCCGGTCAATGCGAATGGAAAGATCCGATCCACGACCGGCCGTATGGCACCGGAATCGATCAGCGTGGTGATCTCGCGCAATTGGTCGCCCTGCGCGCGCATGAACAGGAATGAATAGCGCACGCCATGGCGTTTCGCCTTCTTCCTGATGCCGTAGCTCAAGAGGCGCATGACCGTTCGCAGGAACCAATTCGCCCCCAGTTCCCTGGCAAAATCGGGATCGGGCGGGCCGGAGATCGAGATCAGCTTGCCGCCGGGTTTCAGCACACGAAGGGATTTTTCGAGCGTGTCCTTGCCGAGACTGTTGAGGACAACGTCGTAGCCACTGAGGATTTTCTCGAAATCTTGTGTCTTGTAATCGATGACGACATCGGCGCCGAGGCGCCTCACCAGATCGACATTGGCGGTACTCGTCGTCGTCGCGACCGTTGCGCCGATATGCTTCGCCAGCTGGATCGCAAATGTTCCGACGCCGCCGGAGCCGGCATGGATCAGGACTTTCTGTCCCTTCTTCAGGTTGGCTTTCTCGACCAGTGCTTGCCAGGCGGTCAAGCCGACGAGCGGGATCGAAGCCGCTTCTTCCATGCTGAGATCCCTGGGCTTGATCGCCACGTCGGTCTCATTCATGGAGATCAGTTCCGCGAAAGTGCCGATGCGATTCTTATCCGGCCGGGCATAGACCTCGTCGCCGGGCTTGAACCGCGTCACTTTGGGACCGACCCGCACGACAACACCAGCCGCTTCATGGCCCAGAACGAGCGGCAGACGATAAGGCAGGATGAGTTTGAACTCGCCATCCCTGATCTTCGAATCGAGCGGATTCAGGCCGGCAGCGTGGACCTGGACCAGAACGTCATTGTCCCGCAGTTCCGGGTCCGGTCTCTCGCCGATCCGTGCGCCGCTGTTCTTGCCGTAGCGATCGATGAAGAAGGCTTTCATGTCAGGTTCTCGTGCATGGTATTTTTCTTTCCGATCCTGCTGATTGCATGAAGTGCACCACCAGTTTTCTGGTGGTGCGGTATCCTGTTACTGACGTATCCAGGTCTGCGAGCGGCCCAGCAGTGATACGCCGATATAGCCGCGCACGCTGAGTTTCCTGCCGCCATCGATGAGGTGCAGATTGCTGCTGTAGACCTCGCCGTTTTCAGGGTCGAGAATCTCGCCGCCGGTATATTCGTCACCATCCTTTTTCAGCCCGGACAGAATTTGCAGGCCGACGATCGGCGCATCCTTGCGCGCGCCCTCGCATTCACCACATTTCGGATTCTGGTCTTCATCCGGGCCGGGGAAGACTTTTACAACCGTACCCCGCAGGGTTCCGTTGGTTTCGGTAATGCGGATCAGCGCTCTCGGCTTGCCACTGACATCGTCGATGTTCTTCCACACGCCGACGGGCGAAGTGTTGTCCGCCCGCGCGGTGGAAGACATGAGTGTTGCGGCCAAGGCGATCGCAAGCACGCCGGCATGTTTGAAAGTCAGCATTGTCTTATCTCCGGGAGTTCGATTGTTGCTTGTTGGGGTTTGATCCGGACGGCGGTGAATGAGTCACCCGCAGCCCTTGGACTGGATTGTTGCATCGACCGCCACGAGTTCGCCCTTGCCGCGCGCGACCTCGTCTTCCCTGTCCTGGCCGGTCATCGACGCGACAGGGACATGAATGACACTCATCGCGGCCTTGTCGTGTTCGGCGGCCTCGTGTTGGGCTTGCTCCAGGCGAACTTGGGCGGTCTGCCTGCCCGTCCGGCTTGCCAGAAGTTCGGCGCAGGACATTTGCAGATAGCGATCCGTCGCAACCGGCGTTGCCGCGATCTGGTCGGGCTGCCTGGCACAGCCGGCGGCGAGTAACGCCATCGCGCAGAGAGCCGTTGTTTTCATATGAATTTTCCTGAGGGGCACGCGCATGTTCATCACACCCGATCGAGACCCAATTGCTTGCGCAGGCTCTTGTCGAAAGCGAAGGCCGGGACAAAGCGCCTCAACAGGCTCAACTGAGAGGCGAGCTTGCCAACCGTGTAGCGCTTTTTGGGCACCACCGCGGTTGCGGCCTTCACAACGATGTCCGCCACCGCCCGAGGTTCGTCCGCTGTCCTCATCGCCTCCTGGATAATGGTGGCCGCATTCTGGCGCGCCGTTTCATAGGCGGCCATCGGCCGGTCCGGAGACACGGCATTCTGGTCGAAAGCTGTCCTGGTATAGGCCGGTTCGATGAGGATGGCGCGGAGGGCATGCTCGCGCAGTTCGTGGTCCAGCGACTCGGTGTAGCCCTCGAGCGCGTGCTTGGTGGATGCGTAGAGCGCCGAGAAGGGCGCGGGAATGAATCCCAGGACGGAACTGATATTGATGATCCGGCCGTTCCGCTGCTTTCGCATATGCGGAAGCACCGCATTCGTCATCCGGATCACGCCAAACACGTTGACGTCGAACATGATCTGCGCCTGCCTCGCCGAGGATTCTTCAGCGCCGCCAATGAGGCCGAGGCCGGCATTGTTGACGAGAATGTCGATCCGGCCGGTCTTCGACAGCACGGTTTCGACGAGGAAATTGACCGAGGCTTCATCGGTGACATCGCAGATCAGCATCGAAACGCCGTCCGGACCGCCACTGCTCGGCCGGCGGCTTGTCCCGAAGACCTTGAATCCCGCTTGCGCCAGCGCCTCGGCGCTGGCGCGGCCGATGCCCGAAGAGGCGCCCGTCACAACAGCGGTTCGTAGCGAATTTTCGCTCATTCAATTCTCCAATCGCGATCCGATGATTTCATTCTTTAAATTATGATCGTAATATTATATAACACTCGTAATTCCATCTGAAAAGCCCTAAAACGAATCATGCGCTACGAAAAAGGTCGGAAGGACGCATCGCGTCGCCAAATCATGAAGGTCGCAAGCGAGCGTTTTCGCTGTGACGGTATCGCCGCGTCCGGTTTGGCGAGCGTCATGAGTGACGCCGGACTGACCAACGGGGCCTTCTACGCCCATTTCGACTCCAAGGCGGAGCTGGTGCGTGAAACCGTGGCGGCGGCGCTCGAAGAACTGTCGAAACAGGTAGGAGAAGCCATTGCCGCTGGCGGATTGGGAGCGGCCGTGGCGACCTACTTGTCGACCGAGCATCGCGACGACCCGGCACATGGCTGCTCGTTTGCGGCGCTTCTGCCGGAGCTCGCGCGTCAGCCAGCCGAGGCGCGCCAGGTCTATACGGAGCACTTCCTGACTCTCGTCCGCCAGCTGGTATCGGCGCTGCCGCCGCAAACCGGCAAACCCGAGGATACCGCGATGGCGATGTGCGCAACTCTTATCGGCACGCTTCAGCTTGCCCGCATTATGGACGGGCCAGAACTATCGGCTCGCATGTTGACAGTGGGCGCGGATGCGGCATTGCGGCTTGCGGAGCCGCGTCAGGATGATGCAACCGCGTAGGTTCCAGTAGACTCACCGCACCCTGCCGCTCCAGTTCCCATCATGGCTGGATAACGGGCGCGAATTCAAGGGATCTCCGGGGGCGGCGGTTAGGCATTCGCCAGTATGGAGCCCAGCAAATCCTTGCGCGCGGCAAACAGGATGCCATGCCGCGCCGTGGGAGAGTTATAGACCAGCGGCTCGCCCTGCATATCGCACACGCCGCCACCGGCATTGGTGAGGATCAGGTCGGCCGCCGCGAGGTCCCAGTCATGGGCATTGGGCTTGACGATCGTCGCATCGAGCCTGCCGTCCGCGACCATGGCGAGGCGGTAGGCCAGCGAGGGAATCTTGGAAATGCGTTCGATATTACCGAAGGGCTGCGTGAAGCGCTTGATCATGTCGTCGGCGGCACTCACCCGCACCGGCCCCGATCGGGACGCAATGCTGAGCGACACGCCGTTCTTCTCGACCCGTCCGGTCGCATCGGCAATATAGAGCTCATCGAGCGAGGGCGCGTAAAGCACGCCGGCGATCGTCTTGCCGTTCTCGGTCACGGCGGCGCTGACGCACCATGTATCGAGCCCGTTCATGAAGGCGCGGGTGCCATCGATCGGATCGACGATGAAGACGCGTGGCTGCGCCAGCCGCGCCGCGTCGTCGTCGGTTTCCTCCGAGAGCCAGCCATAATCCGGCCGCGCCGCGCGAAGCATGGCGTGCAGGATGTCATTGGCCGCGTGGTCGGCGGCGGTGACGGGCGACGACCCCTCGTTCTTCCACCATATCTTCACATCGTTGCGGAAAAATTTCAGCGCCTCGCGGCCGGCCGCGATCGAAGCCTCGATGAGGAGATCGAGGTCGGTTTGGCCAGTCGCGTTTGGCTGTGCTTCAATCATCGGCCGGCAAGCGTCATGTTCTCGATCATCACGGTCGGAGACGCGGTCGAATAGGTGCGGTCGATATCGTTGGCGGGGGTCATCGACAGGAACATGTCCTTCATGTTGCCGGCGATGGTGACTTCCGAGACCGGATAGGTGAGTTCGCCGTTCTCGATCCAGAAGCCCGCAGCACCACGCGAATATTCGCCGGTGACGAGATTGGCGCCATGGCCGATCATCTCCATCACGTAGAAGCCGGATTTCACCGACTTGATCATGTCCTCCGGCGCGATATCGCCCGGCTCCAGCGCCATATTGCTGGAAGATGGCGACACGCTGGTGCCGCCGCGCACACCACGGCCATTGGTCTTGAGGCCCAGTTCGCGGGCCTGCGAAGTCGCGAGGAACCATGTCTGCAGCACGCCGTCCTCGACCATCAGCAGCTTTTCGCCCGAGACACCCTCGCCATCGAAGGGACGCGAGGCACTGCCCCGGAATATCTTCGGATCGTCCGTGACGGTGAGGCCCTTGCGCAGGATCTGCTTGCCCATCATGTCCATCAGGAAGGATGTCTTGCGCACGATCGCCGCGCCATTGATGGCCGACGCGATATGCGACACCAGCCCGCGCGCAACGCGCGGATCGTAGATCACGGTGAGGCCCGTGCCGGTATCGGCCTTGCGCGGATTGAGCTTCTTGACCGCGCGTTCGGCGGCCTTGCGTCCGAGTTCGGCCGCCGCATCGAGATCGGCATAACGCACGCGGGAGTCGCCTTCATAGTCCCGCTCCATCGTGGTGCCTTCGCCGGCAATCACCGAGACGCCACGGCCGAAGCGCGTTGCCATGTAGGAACCCGAAAAGCCGCGCGAGGTGACCAGCACAAGCCCGCCCATCGAAGTCGATGCGCCCGAGCCTGCGGAATTCGTGACGCCGGGCACGGCAAGTGCCGCCGCCTCGGCTTCAAGCGCCGCATCGGTAAGCTCGGCGGAACTCACTTCGGTCAGGTCGAGCATGCCGAGATCGGGATGGTCCTTGGAGAGGTCCGCATCATCGGCGAGGCAGGCGAAGGGATCCTCGGGCGAGGCCTTGGCCATCGCCACCGCGCGCTCGACCAGCGTCTGGGCGTCAAAGCCCGGATTGGCCGACACGCTTGCGACGCGGCTGCCGATGAAGACCCTGAGCGAGAAATCGTCGCTTTCGGAGGCATCGACGCCCTCTACCTTGCCGAGCCGCACGGAAACCGATCGCGACCGGGATCGCACGATCACCGCATCGGCATCGGTCGCACCAGCCTTCTTGGCGAGATCGACGAGTTCTTCGGCGCGGGTGAGGGGATTTTGGGAATCAATGGGCTGTTGCATGACAGGCCTTTCTGTTGCCTCTCATTTATTGTGCGCTTGCAAAATCATCAAGGGTCACACTAGTTATTGATTGGTCGCACTCACTATTCATTGAAGGCCCGATCCTCGGGCCATGAATCGGAATACTGCATGTCTTCACCCCACGCGCTTTTCAACGAGGCGATTCTTCTGCTTGGCGGCGCCGTCATCGCAGCCCCCCTTTTCAAGCGACTCGGGCTCGGCACGGTTCTCGGCTATCTCGCGGCGGGCATCGTCATCGGCCCGATCGGACGGCTGATCGCGGACGGCGAGGAAATCCTCTCGGTGGCCGAACTCGGCGTGGTGTTCCTGCTGTTTATCATCGGCCTCGAACTCAAGCCATCGCGGCTCTGGCAGATGCGCCGCGATATTTTCGGCCTCGGCACCGCTCAGGTCGTGCTGACCGGCGCGCTGCTCTCCGCACTCGCCTTCTATTCGGGCCTGCTCACCTGGCAGGGATCGATCGTCGCCGGTTTCGGCCTAGCGCTGTCCTCGACCGCCTTCGCGATCCAGATCCTCGAAGACCGCGCCGACATGAACACGGCCTATGGGCAGCGCGCCTTCTCGATCCTGCTGTTCCAGGATCTCGCCATCGTGCCGTTGCTGGCGCTGACCGCCTTCCTCGCACCCGGCGCCGAGCGGACGACCAGCTTCAGCTGGCAGGGCGTGGGCATTTCGGTCGGCGCCGTCGTCGGCCTGCTGCTTGCCGGCCGCTATCTCCTGACGCCTCTGTTCCAGATCATCGGCCGCACCGGCGCACGAGAAGCGATGATCGCCGCCGCGCTGTTCGTCGTGCTGGGTGCTGCGACGGTCATGGAAATCGCCGGCTTCTCCATGGCCATGGGCGCCTTCCTCGCCGGCCTGATGCTGGCCGAATCCTCCTATCGCCATGAGCTCGAAGCCGATATCGAGCCCTTCCGCGGCATCCTGCTTGGCCTGTTCTTCATGGCCGTCGGCCTGTCGCTTCAGCTTACCGTCGTGGCCGAGAACTGGCTGACGATCCTGATCGCCGTGCCTGTCGTCATGGCGATGAAGAGCGGCATCATCTACCTCCTTTGCCGGGTGGCCGGCTCCAGCAAGCGCGATGCGCTGCAGCAGGCCTTCCTGCTGGGCCAGGGCGGCGAGTTCGGCTTCGTGCTGTTCACGACGGCCGCAGCCGCAGGTGTCTTTTCCGGTCCCACGGCCTCGCTGCTGGTGGCGATCGTGACCCTGACAATGGCGCTGACGCCCGTTGTCTCGGTGCTGCCGAAGTTCCTGATCCGAGAGGAAGCGCCGGAGGAAATGGATGAGGATTTCGAAGGTGCCGAAGGCGCCGAAGTCTTCATGATCGGCTTTTCCCGCTTCGGCCAGATCGCCGCGCAGATCCTGCTCGCGGGTGGCCGCTCGGTCACCGTCATCGATCATTCCGCCGACCGCATCCGCCAGGCCTCGCGCTTCGGCTTCCGCATCTATTTCGGCGATGGCACCCGCAAGGACGTGCTGGTCTCGGCCGGCATAGAAAAGGCAAAGATCATCGCCGTTTGCACCAACAAGCGCGAGATCACCGACCAGATTGTCGATCTGCTGCAATCCAATTATCCCGAAGCCCGGATCTATGCCCGCTCCTACGACCGCGTCCACACGCTGGATCTCAGGCAGAAGGGCGTGGAATTCGAGATCCGCGAAACCATCGAATCGGCCCTCTATTTCGGTCGAAAGACGCTCGAAGGTCTCGGCATGGACGAGATCGACGCGATGGCGATCGCCGACGACATCCGCAAGCGCGACGAAGCCCGCTTGCAGCTTCAGGCGGTCGAAGGCATTTCCGCCGGTCGCGAACTGATGATCAGCGCGCCGATGCAGCCCGAACCGCTGATCAAGCCGCGCAAGGAAGCGGCTGAATAGAGCGCGCGAAATTTGCGTTTCGATAAAAATAGTACTTATTTTTCCGAGAATTGCGCGAAATTTAAATCAGAATTAATCACTGTCATGACAATCTGCGATCCACTGAAATGACGGCGGGGAACGGGCTCGGGGCCCCCTCGCGGACCCGGGCAAAATGCTGGCCGTCCGGGCGCCGCCGCTCTCCCGCTTCAGTGTGCCGCCAGCATGACATTTCCCTGATACCGCTGGGCGGAGCCCGAGATGAACGATGCCGCGTCTTTCGACGCCATCATGCAGTGCAATCTGCTTGAAGTCTTTTGCGAGGCTTTGGGAGCGGCGATCTTTGTCACCGACAAGCTCGACCAGGTGACCTTCGCCAGCATCCGGCTGCTGCATTTCTATCCCATCCGGCAGACCGCGATCGAGCCGGGCAGCCGCGCGCGCGACCTCTACGGCTCGCTGTTCGATGCCGGCTGCCGCTTCGGCCAATCCGGCAAGCAGGGCGGCAGGACGCGCGACGAATGGATCGCCGAACGCACCGCCATCGCCTGGAAGGAACGCGTCGATACGATCGAGCAGGCAGGCCCGGACCGCTGGGTCCGTATCGTCAGCCGCCGGTTCTCCTCGGGCCTCGGCTTCGTCGTCATGCAGGATGTCTCGGAGCAAAAGAAGAAGGAAAACCTGCTGCGCATCGAGCAGGAGCGCGTCAAGCTCACCGAGGAAATCCTCGATACCTTGCCTGTCGCCGTCGCGGTCAAGGATCGCAATCTCCATTTCGTCGCCGTCAACCAGCAATTCGCCGAACTCGCACAGCTTCCCGCCGATAGCATACTGGGTCGCAATAGCTGGGATATCGTCGATGCGGAACTCGCGGGCCGCATGGAGCAGGCGGACTGGCAACTGCTTTCGAACGGTCACGCCCAGACCGACCAGGTCACTGTCAAGCGCAGCGACGGCAGCGCCGTCACCATCGAGCGGCATGCCCGGCGCGTCGGCCGTCCCGGCAATCACTTCATCTCGATGAGCCTCGCGCAGGCCGTCGGGCACCGCACGGCTGAGAAAGCCTCGGAAGCCCGGCCAGTGCCCCGAGCAGTCGCCGGCCCAGCAGCACCTCTCGCCCCACCCGCTCTCGAAGAAGCCAGACGCCCCACTGGCTCCCGCAAGGTTCTCTATCTCATCGGCGGCCACTATACCGGCCATGGCCTGACGCTGGGGCTTGCGGCGCATGACGTGGAGCTCTGCCTCATTCGCGACGAGCAGGAATTCGCCTCCTTCGTCCCTGCTGCGAATGCTGCGGGCGTAGCGATCGATTTCGTGCTGATCGATGGCGACTTTTCACCCTCGGCCTTCAACATCGTCGCCAATGCCGGGTTCGATTTCAGGATGATCCCGCCGGGGTCGGAAGACGCCACTGCGCTCGCCGAAATCCTGCGCAGCCTCGAAGCACGCGAACAGAAAAATCCACGGCGCGCTCCCACCGGCGCTGCCTCTACGGCCACCCAGCCTCCGGTCGTTTCCGCCCCGCGCGGTAAGGTCGAACCGGACGACCGGCTGGATGTGCTCGCGGTGGAGGATAATCCCGTCAACCGCATGGCGCTCGAACAGATCCTCGAAAGCCTCGAACTCCGCTTCACCACCGTTGGCTCAGGCCGCGAGGCGATTGCGGCTGCGGCCATCGCCAGGCCCCGGCTGGTGCTCGCCGACCTGACGCTCCCCGACATGGACATCGACGAACTGGCAGGCGCCCTGCGGCGGTCGAATGCCGCGTTGCCGGTCATCGGCCTGATGCCCGCCGACAATGAGGGGAACCGCGAAAAATGCGCAGCCGCCGGCCTGGTCGATTGCATCGCCAAGCCGCTCAGCCCGGATGCGCTGGATATCATCATCCGCGAGCATCGCATCCCCGATCCCGTGATTGCCGCAGCTCGAAGCAGGCCCGCGGCATGATGATCGGATCACGCGCATCGCATCCGAAGGCCCTGCGGAAATTCGCACGTTTCGAAAGTCAATTCTTAACGGTTTCGCATCAGTGTCGAAATCGGGGATTTCAATGCAGTCAGGACGATCGGACATGACCGGCTCAATTCCGGAAACGTTGCCGGCAAGCCAGAACGAGCTTCAGGCGATGGCCTATACCGATCCGTTGACCGGGCTCGGCAATCGTTACCGCCTCAAGGACAAGCTGCGCCAGCTGATCGCCGAACGCTCGGCCGATCCCGCGCCCTTCACCGTCGGCATTGCCAATCTCGATGGATTCAAGCCGATCAACGATCTCTTCGGCCCCTCGGCCGGCGACCAGATTCTCTGCCAGGTCGCGCATCGCCTGAAGGCGTGCATTCCGGACGGCGCGACAGTTATTCGCTACGAGGGCGACGAATTCGCCTTCCTGCTGCCGCTGATCTTCGAGCGCCGCAGCGCCGAGAAGATCGGCATGATGCTGAAGGAAGTGCTCTCCGCCCCTTATGATCTAGGCGACCGCAATGTGCGGCTTTCGGCATCGTTCGGCTTTGCCATCCATCCCTTCGCCGGCGAGGCTTATGAGGACCTGATCAAGAGCGCCGAGACCGCGCTCTATCGTTCCAAGCGCCGCGGGCGCGGCCAGATCACCGTCTACTCGACCGAGATCGCCGAGCAGATGAAGCGCGCCACCCAGCTCGAACAGGCATTGCGCAACGCCATCATCGCCAATGAGGTCGATGTCCATTTCCAGCCGATCGTCAATCTCGCAAACGACCAGGTGGTCGGCTTCGAGGCCTTGGCACGGTGGATCGACAAGGATCTCGGCTTCGTCTCGCCCAGCACATTCGTGCCGCTCGCCGAAGAGCGCGGCTTTATCGATGCGCTGTCGGAAACGCTACTGCGCAAGGCGGCCGAAGCGGCATTGTCTTGGCCGAAGGAACTCTTCCTGTCGTTCAACCTGTCCTCGGCGCAGCTGATCGATCCCTCGACGACGCCGAACATCGTCTCGATCATCAACCGCACCGGACTGGATATTTCGCGGCTGGAACTCGAAATCACCGAGACCGCGATGATGACCGACCCGGATACCGCTCACCGGATCATCTCCGAACTGCGCGCCAGCGGCATCCGTATCTCGCTCGACGATTTCGGCACCGGCCAGTCGAGCCTGTCGCGTCTGCGCGACTTCACCTTCGACAAGGTCAAGATCGACCGCGCCTTCGTCTCGCGCATCACCACCGACAGCGCCTCCGAGCACATCGTCAAGGCGATCATCACCATGTGCGAGGGCCTCAATCTCGAAGTCGTCGCCGAAGGCATCGAGGATTTCGCCGAGGCACTGAAGCTCAAGGCGCTGGGCTGCGGCATGGGCCAGGGCTATTTCTACGGCCGGCCCGTCGATACGGAAAAGACGCTCGCCTATCTCAGCGAGAAGTATCTCGACTACGAACCCGTCGAGGCCTCCGAGTCCGAAGACGCCTGATCCCTCCTCGATACACTTGCAGGAAGTGATGCGCACACCTAAATGATTGCGTAATCGGGGACATTACACCATTGCGCGCATTCATCGTGATCGGAGCTGTCGTCGCTATCTTCTGGGTAGTGACGTTTTACATACTCAGCAATCGCATGGCCCATACCGCCGGGGACGCAACCTGCCGCAATGAGCAGATCCTGCTTGCGGTCAGCAAGAACCAGAACATGATCGGCGAAATCCGGCAGGACAGAAACGACCTTGTCATCACGACCGAATGGCGGCGCTGGATGGGTCTCAACCGCCAGCGACAGATCGACATCGGCATGGCGGCGGCCTGCGTCGTCGCGCATGAAGGCAAGGGCGGCATAGTTCTGATCAAGTCCGGCGACACCGAGGTTGGCCGCGTCGTCGCCGGCAAATGGAGCAGCAAGTTCGGCGAATGATCGCTCGGCTTGCTAAACCTTCAAATCGGGTGTCTCTGCTCAGACGGCAGTTTCGACCGTCTCTTCCTGCTTCTTGGATGCACGGCCCTTCTTGAGCTTGGGCATCTTGGTGGTCGCGGGCTCCTCGACATCGTCCGTGGAACCCGGGTCCAGCCTGTGCTTGATCGCGAGGTCATAGATGACCTTGAGGATCTGCGCGTCCTTCAGTTCATCATCGCTGAGCGCCAGCAGCGAGGCCTTGACGATCTTCTTGCTTGTCGCTTTCGGACATTCATCCACGACATGCTTGTAGAGCGCCTTGTCGGTCAGTCCGCTTTCAGCGCCTTCGAGCAGTGCTTCGTAGATTTTCTTGATTTTGTCGCTCACAAGCGATCCTCCATTTTTTATTAATTTGCGCAATGAATGTCATGTCACTGTCACAATCAAGCCCGTGGTGACTGTCATAATTGCAGGAATCGAAGGTATTTTCGGGCGTATGGGGGCGAGATCAGCCAAGTCTCGGAAAATTGGGCGAGTCCGCCTCAGCGAGCATGGAGCCGGCCGAACGACATGAAGAATGCGCTGATCGGAGGTGTCGTTTCGCCGCGATCAGTCGCTGCGCGTCTCGAAATTCAGCGTCGTCCGGCCGCCGCTGTTATCCGAACCCGAAAAATACTTCTCATACCTGACCTGTCCGCTGACCTTGGCGCAGGTATTGGTCCCCGGCAGCCTGACGAATCCGGTTCCATAGGCGTCGCAGGCACCCAGGGCCTGCTGCTGTTCAAACTCGTTGGGAACGATGGCGTCCTCCGCATGAGCGGTCGATATCACCGCGAAAGCAGTTGCAGCGCCAAGAACGAATTTTCTGAAATACATGACTGTCTCCGGAACCGGACCTTGGAGGATAGGTCGGACTGAATGCGGGCAATATAATGACGATCGATGTGCAACGCGACCCCCAATCTTCGTGGTCATCGCCCGCCTTGCGCCAGCAGCCAGTCGCGCACCTTGCGGGCCGGCGTGCTCAGTTCGCGGGAGCGCGGCCAGACGACGTAGAAGTCGCTGCCTGTCTCGAAGACATGATCGCTGACCGGCACCAGCGCGCCTGACGCCACCTGCCGTTCGATCAGGTGCTGCCAGCCGAGCGCCACGCCTTCGCCCGCAAGCGCCGCCTGGATGACCAGCACATAGTCGTTGATCGTCAGAAGCCGCGATTGCGGCCGATAGTCGTGTCCGGCGCTTTCGAACCATTCCTTCCAGTCGCAGGCGACGCGAGCCGGCTCCTCAAGATGTATAAGTCTCAGTTGTGCAAGCTCGGCAAACGTCTGCGGCATGCCGTGGCTCTCGATGAAGGCTGGGCTCGCCACCGCATTGACCACTTCGGGCGCCAGAAGTGCTGCATGATAGTTCGGCCAGGCGGCCGGATCGCCACCTCGGATGCCGAGCGGAATGCCCTCCTCATCGAGTTCGAGATCGCGCACCGAGGCATGAATCCGGAGATCGATATCCGGCAGGTCTTCGCGAAATTTCGGGATGCGCGGCAGCACCCACATCGACCCGAAGGCGGAGGACGCCGAAAGCGTCACATTCGTCTCACGGCCCTTGGCCCTGATCTGCTCGGCGGATTTCTGGATACGGGCGAGCCCTGCCGAAACGTCGGCATGGAAACGCGCGCCGGTCTCGGTCAGCGCGACGGCCCGGTGGCTGCGATGAAACAGCGGTACGCCAAGCTGGCTTTCGAGCGTGCGGACCGCATAGGAGACGGCAGCCTGCGTCATTGAAAGCTCTTCCGCCGCGCGGGAAAAATTTTCGTGCCGCCCGGCGGCTTCGAAGACGACGAGGGCGGAGGCGGAGGGGAGCAGTCTCTTCAAGCTTTGCATAAGGAGAATTTATATCTTCCCTCGAAATTTTGGAAGGATACAATGGAGGAATTCGTCGCTACCCTGAAGTCAACATCAAGGGAGTTTATCGATATGGATGTCGCCGAAGCCGAAGTGCCCGCAACCAACGCCCCTCCCCGGCGCGAGCGCGGCAAGCGCCGCGACCCCTCCGCCAAGCCGACGGGCGTGCCCTATATCATCAGAAACATCCCTCCCTACAATATCCTCGAAGAAGAGGGCCTCCTACGTGTCGAGAAGACCGCCGAGCGCATTCTGGCCGAAATCGGCATCGAGTTCCGTGACGATCCCGAAGTGATCGCGCACTGGAAGCGCGCAGGCGCCAAGGTCGACGGCCTCAAGGTCACCTTCGAGCCCGGCATGCTGCAGGAAATCGTTTCCAGCGCGCCCTCGACCTTCACGCAACACGCTCGCAACCCCGCCAACAGTGTCGAGATCGGCGGCAAGAACGTCGTGTTCGCGCCGGCTTACGGCTCGCCTTTCGTCGCCGACCTCGACAAGGGCCGCCGCTACGGCACGATCGAGGACTTCCAGAACCTGATCAAGCTCGCGCAATCGAGCCCCTGGTTGCACCATTCCGGCGGCACGATCTGCGAGCCGGTGGACCTGCCGGTCAACAAGCGCCATCTCGACATGGTCTACAGCCACATCAAATATTCCGACCGCTGTTTCATGGGCTCCGTCACGGCCGAGAACCGCGCCGAGGAATCCATCGACCTCGCCCGCATCCTGTTCGGCCGCGATTTCGTCGACAAGAACTGCGTCATCCTCGGCAATGTCAATGTCAACTCGCCGCTCGTCTGGGATGGCACGATGACCAAGTCGCTGCGCGCCTATGCCCGCGCCAACCAGGCCGCGGTTATCGTCCCCTTCATCCTCGGCGGCGCCATGGGTCCGGTCACCAATGCCGGCGCCATCGCGCAGAGCTATGCCGAGACGCTGGCCGGCTGCGCGCTGACGCAGCTCGAGCGCAAGGGCGCGCCGGTGATCTTCGGCAACTTCCTGTCGTCGATGTCGCTTCGCTCAGGCTCGCCTACCTTCGGCACGCCGGAACCGGCGATAGGTTCGATGGTGATCGGCCAGCTGGCGCGGCGCCTGAAGCTGCCGCTCCGCTGCGCCGGCAACTTCTCCAATTCGAAGCTGCCCGATGCGCAGGCGATGCAGGAAGGCGTGATGTCGATGCTGTCGGCCGTCCATTGCGGCGCCAACTTCATCCTGCATTCCGCCGGCTTCATCGATGGCCTGCTGACGATGAGCTACGAGAAGTTCGTCATGGACACCGATTTCTGTGGCGCGCTGCATTCCTATTTCAAGGGCGTGCCGTTCGACGACAATGCGCTGGCCATGGACGCCTTCCAGGAGGTCGGCCCCGGCAGCCATTTCCTCGGCAGCCAGCACACGCTCCGCAACTACCAGACGGCGTTTTGGGATTCGGAGCTCTCGGACAACGAGCCATTCGAGAAATGGAGCGACGAGGGCGGCTCGACCGACATGGCGACGCGGGCCAACAAGAAGTGGAAGAAGGTGCTGGGTGAGTATGAGGCGCCGCCGCTTGATGTTGCAGTGGACGAAGAGCTGCAGGACTATATCAACCGCAAGAAGGCCGCGGCTGCGGATGCGTGGCATTGAGGGAGAAAATTACCCCTCACCAACTTCGGCCAGGGGCTCGCAAAGCTCGCCCGGCCTGCGTATCCTCTCCCACAAGGGGAGAGGTAAACTCGTTGCGCCAGCTTTGCCCCGACTGAAGGCCGAGAGTGCGACGCCCTACCTCTCCCCTTGTGGGAGAGGATAGCAAGCCCGCATGAGACAAAGTCGAATGCCTGGGCGCGCTTGGTGAGGGGTGCGCCGCACTGAAGAACATTGAAAACTTGAGCCCATATATGACCCAGTCCAACGACCCCCTCCTCCAGCCCTACCGGCTCAAGCACCTCACCCTCAAGAACCGCATCATGTCGACCGCGCATGAGCCGAATTATTCCGAGGACGGCCTGCCCAAGGATCGTTACCGCCTCTATCATGTCGAAAAAGCCAAGGGCGGCATCGCGATGACGATGACGGCGGGTTCGGCGAGCGTATCCTCCGACTCGCCGCCGGCCTTCGGCAACCTCTACGCCTACAAGGACGAGATCGTCCCCTGGCTCAAAAAGCTCGCTGACGACTGTCACGAGCACGACTGCGCCGTGATGATCCAGCTCACCCATCTCGGCCGCCGCACCGGCTGGAACAAGGGCGACTGGCTGCCGGTGCTGGCCCCCTCGCCCGTCCGCGAAGCCGCCCACCGCGCCTTTCCCAAGGCGATCGAGGATTGGGATATCGAGCGTATCGTGCAGGACTATGCCGATGCCGCCGCCCGCATGCAGGAAGCCGGCCTCGATGGCATCGAGTTCGAGGCCTATGGCCACCTGATGGACCAGTTCTGGTCGCCCGCCACCAACAAGCGCGACGACGAATACGGCGGCTCGCTCGACAACCGCATGCGTTTCTCCAACATGGTGATCGATGCCGTGCGCAAATCCGTCGGCCCGGATTTCATCGTCGGCCTGCGCATGGTCTGCGACGAGGATTGGGACATTGGCCTTTCACGCGCCGAGGGTGTCGAGATCGCCAAGCGTTTCGTGGCATCCGGCAAGGTTGATTTCCTCAACGTCATCAAGGGCCATATCGACCACGATGCCGACCTCACCGGCGTCATCCCGATCCAGGGCATGCGCTCGGCGCCGCATCTCGATTTTGCCGGCGAAATCCGTGCCGAAACCAAATTCCCGGTCTTCCACGCCGCCCGCATCGCCGATGTCGCGACCGCGCGGCACGCCATATCAGAGGGCAAGCTCGACATGGTCGGCATGACCCGCGCGCATATCGCCGACCCGCATATCGTCGCCAAGATCATGTCCGGCCGTGAAGCCGAGATCCGCCCCTGCGTCGGCGCCACCTACTGTCTCGACCGCATCTACGAGGGCGGCGAGGCGCTGTGCATCCACAATGCCGCCACCGGCCGCGAGGGCCTGGTGCCGCAGGTGATTCCCAAATCCGATGGCCCGAAGCGCAAGGCACTCGTCGTCGGCGCCGGCCCCGCAGGACTGGAGGCCGGCCGGGTGCTCGCCGAACGCGGCCATACTGTGGAAGTGCTCGAAGCCATGGATGAAGCCGGCGGCCAGATCAACCTTCTGGCCCGCAACCCGCGCCGCAGGGAAATGATCGGCATCGTCGACTGGCGTGTCTCCGAGCTGGAACGCCTGGGTGTCCCCATCCACTTCAACACCTATGCCGAGGAGGACGACATACTCTCCCGCGATGCCGATCTCGTCGTCATCGCCACGGGCGGCATGCCGCTGAACCCCGCGCTGACCGAGGGCGACCATCTCGTCACTTCGAGCTGGGATATCATCGCCGGCACCGTGAAGCCCGAAGGCCCCGTCCTGCTCTTCGACGACAACGGCGCGCATGCCGGCATGACCGCCGCCGAACTGATCGCCAACCAGGGCATCGAGCTCGAACTCGTCTCCCCCGAACGCTTCTTCGCGCCCGAGATCGGTGGCTTGAACCACGTGCCCTATGCCAAGGCCTTCGCGAAACCCAATGTCCGTGTCACCATCAACACTCGCCTTCTCTCCGTCCGCCGCGACGGCAATGCGCTGGTGGCCGTGCTGGGCTCGGATTACGACCGCGCCTCACGGCAGGAACGCCGAGTCGCACAGGTGGTCGTGGAACACGCGACCTCTGCCAATGACGAGCTCTATCACGCCCTGAAGCCGCATTCGAAAAACCTCGGCGCGGTGGATTACAAGGCCCTCATCAACCGCCGCTGTCCCATCCAGGCGAAGAATCCGGACGGGCGCTTCGACCTCGTCCGCATCGGCGACGCCATCGCGAGCCGCAACATCCACGCCGGCATCTATGATGCGCTGAGGATTTTCTCGCTGGTTTGAGCTTCAGCAAAGCTGAACCTCCCTTCAACAATTGTCATGCGATTTGCCTGCGAAAACAGGCTATCAAGGCGCATCTCATCCGGAAGGTGCCCATGAACCTCATCGACTCCCTCAGCCCGCAAGCCCGCCTCGCCCCGGAAAGCGGCATCGTCGAAATCTTCAATCATGCCCGGGGTCGCGAAGGCCTGATCCCGCTCTGGGCCGGTGAAGGCGATACGCCCACGCCGAAGTTCATCAGCGATGCGGCCGCCACCTCGCTCGCCGCCGGCCATACCTTCTACACCTATAACAGAGGCATCCCGGATCTTCGCCGCGCGATCGCCGATTACTATGCCCGCCACTTCGGCAAGACACTTTCACCGGAACACTTCTATGTCGTCGGCTCGGGCATGCAGGCAATCAAGCTGTCGATCGAAGCCGTCTGCGCGCCGGGCGACGAGGCGGTCTACCTCTCCCCCGCCTGGCCGAATTTCGCCGCCGCCGTGGGCTTGGCCGGTGCAACGCCGGTGCCGGTGGAGCTCGAATTCGCCGAGGGCCGCTGGAGCCTCGATGCCAACCGCATGAAGGCTGCGATCACGCCGAAGACCTCGGCCATCTTCATCAACTCGCCCTCCAACCCCACCGGCTGGACGGCGACGCTGGACGACCTCAAGGCGATCCTCGACCTCGCCCGCGAGCACGGCCTGTGGATCATCGCCGATGAGATCTACGCGCTCTATTATTTCAACGGCGGCCGCGCGCCATCCTTCCTCGACGTGATGGACGAGACCGACCGGGTGCTGTTCGTCAATTCCTTCTCCAAGAACTGGTCGATGACCGGCTGGCGAGTCGGCTGGATCGTCGCCCCGCCGGCACTCGGCCAGGTGATCGAGAACCTGGTGCAGTATTCGACCTCGGGCGTCGCCGAATTCATGCAGCGCGGCGGCATCGCCGCACTCGATCACGGTGACGCCCTGATCCGCGAGAATTACGAGAAGGCACTCAAATCCCGCGACATCCTCTGCGATGCGCTGATCGCCACCAACCGTGTCGAGACGCTCAAACCCGACGGCGCGCTCTACGCCTTCCTCAAGATCGACGGCATCAAGGACACCCGCGCGGCGGCCTTCGACATCGTCGACAAGACCGCCGTGGGGCTGGCACCTGGCACCGCATTCGGGGCGGGTGGATCGCAGTTCCTGCGGGCATGCTTCCTTCGCGATCCGGCCAAGGTAGCCGTCGCGGCCGAGAGGCTGGCGACGTATATCAGGGGGTTGTGAGGAGATTTTCACTCAGTGTATCCATGGTCCCTGGGATTGTGCGATGGCTTCGGTCCCCTCAAGGGGGAGATGTCCGGCAGAACAGAGGAGGTGAACCACACCAGCCAACCAGGCATCATTGTGGCCACCCCCAAACTGGTTCATGATCGTCCCTCGAAGGGAAGGTCGTTCACCGAATCAGGGCTTCGTAACGCTGCCGCTAAATAAAAGCCGCCCGCGAAACGTCTTCCGCTGCAATATCGATTTGCGCCCCAGGGCGCGGGGACAAGGCATAGCGTTCAATGTTCGAGCTACTTTCACTGATATCGATCGTTCTGGCGATCGTCGGTCTGTCGACGGCGCGCGGCGTCCGTGCGAGGCTCGAAACCGAGATCGCGGCCCTCAAGCTCGAACTCAAGCGTGTCGAAGGGATGCGGCCCGCCGCAGCGGATAGCAGCACCGATGAAACAGCGGCACTGCCGGAAGCCGCGCCCGAAGCCAGCAGCGAGGCGGTCGCTGTCGCCGCAATGGAAGTGGCCCCTGAGCAGGTCACGGAAGACGTGCCGGAACCCGCAGCGTCGATGGAAGCAGCCGACGAACCCGTGAAACCGACAATCAGCGAACCGGCAAAGCCGGCCGTCGCCAAGCCGAGTTGGGAATCGCGCATTGCCGCGCAATGGACCGTCTGGGTCGGCGGCATCGCGCTCGCCTTCGCCGGCATTTTCGCCATCAAATATTCGATCGACCAGGGCTTTTTCAGCCCGGAAGTGCGGCTTTCCGCTGCCGCTCTCTTCGGCCTGCTGCTGGTTGCCGGTGGCGAATTCCTTCGTCGGCAGACCAAGCCGTTGGTGGAGAACGCGTTCCAGAACGCCATGATCCCTGGTGTGCTCACCGCTGCCGGCACGCTCACTCTATTCGGCTCTGTCTATGTCGCGCATGGTGTCTATGGCTTTATCGGGCCTGCGACGGCCTTCATCCTGCTGGCGCTGATCTCATTCATGACCATCGGCCTGTCCATGCTCTATGGTCAGGCGCTTGCCGGTCTGGGCCTGCTGGCCTCGTTCACCACGCCGCTGCTGGTGGCATCGAAGAGCCCAAGCCCCTGGTCGCTCTTCGGCTTCCTGACACTGGTCTGGATCGCCACGATCCTCGCCTCGAAAATCCAGTCCTGGCGCGTCGTGCCTGGTATCGCCAATGTCGGGCTTTCGGCCTGGGCATTCCTCTATCTTGTTTCATCTCGCCCCGAGACGCCGTTCGAGGTGCTGCCGGTTGCCCTGCCGATGATCATCATGATCGCGGGCCTCGCCTTCATCTGGCCCGGCAATTGGGTGGCACCGGAGGAGCCTGAGGTTCGAGAAGAAGAACTCGAGATCCGCCTTGATTCGGCCGGCCGCCCGCTACCCGCGGCAGCGCCGCGCGTAAAATCGGCCTGGGGCCATGTCTTCCTGCCGCGCCACCTCGCCAGCACGCTGACCGCTGCCATCGGCGGCATGATCGTCGCCACGGTCTTCAATGCCCCCGATCTGTCCAGCACCGGCTATTATTATCTCGGCTTTGCTGCCCTGATCGCCGGCCTGGCATTCTTCGGCGCCTTCCGCACCTATGCGATCTATCCAGCGATTTTCGCGGCGCTGGGCGCATTCGGCGGCATTCGCGTGCTCACCATCGCGACGGCTTCGCCCGGTTTCCAGCCGGCCGACAGTTTCACCTATACCGATCCGAATCTGGTGATCTGGCTCGCGCTGGGCCTCGGCCTGCTACTGGCGGTGCTCATGCTCACGGTCGTCCATTTCAGGCGAAGTTCGCATGCCGAATTCACCCGCGCCTGGATCATCATTGGTGGTGCGACGCCGCTCCTGCTCGCAACGGTCAGTTTCTTCTTCTTCGGCAATTATGCGTTCGACCTGAAGCACGGCCTTTACGCTATCCTGCTCGGCGCGCTCTATCTTGGCGGCGCCTGGCACTTCTACGGCGAGCGGGAGAACGACGGCCGCTTCGTCCCCAATCGTGACCTGCTGGTGGGTGCCTCATGGGCTGCCTTCGTCTTCGCCCTGCTGGTCATGACCAACGGCATCACCACCACGATCGGCGCGGCCATCCTCGGCTTTGCCTATCTCAATGCGCAGCGCGCCAAGGATTGGCCTGTTCTGCCCTGGGCGATGGTGGCTTCGGCAATCTTTGTCGCCGGCCGCATTGCCTGGGAACCGACCATCGTTGGCACTGAGGCGCTTTCCAAGACGCCGGTGTTCAACCAGCTTCTCGCCGGCTACGGCATCCCGGCCCTGCTGCTGATCGCATCGGCCTGGCTGATCCGCAACAAGGGCGACGACCGCATCAGGAACGTCATGGATGCACTCGCCAGCCTGTTCACACTGCTGACCATAGCCATCCTCGTCCGCCACGCCATGAATGGCGGCGTGCTGACCTCCGATGCCCCGACGCTCGCCGAGCAGTCGATCTACACGCTGCTCGCGATCGGCGCTTCCGTCACGCTGATGACGCTCGACCTCCGCCGGCCGAGCATCATCTTCCGCACCGGCTCCATGGCGCTCGGCTATATCTCGATGGCCTCGATCCTGCTCGCGCATTTTCTTGGTCTCAATCCCTATTTCACCGGGGAAACGACTGGCCAGATCCCGTTCTTCAACCTGCTGTTCCTCGCCTATCTCCTGCCCGGCGCGACCTATGGGGGTGCTGCCTACGTGGCGCGCGGACGCCGGCCGCAGCATTACGTGATTGCATTGGCGCTTTCGGGCGCAGCGCTGCTCTTCGCCTATGTCACGCTGTCGGTCCGCCGCTTCTACCATGGCGCCGACATCTCGGATTGGAAGGGCTTCCTGCAGTCCGAACTCTATACCTATTCGGTGGTCTGGCTGCTGCTCGGCGTGGCTCTGCTGGTCGCGGGCTATCGCTTCCGCTCGACGGCGCTGCGCATCGCTTCCGGCGTTCTGGTGCTGATCGCGGTGCTCAAGGTCTTCCTGATTGACATGTCCAATCTCGAAGGCCTCTACCGCGCGCTCTCCTTCGCCGGCCTCGGCTTCGCGCTGATCGGCATCGGCTGGTTCTACCAGCGGGCACTGACGGGACTTGCGAAACAGGAGAAGCCCGAGGAACCGGCGGTTTCGGAGACGTAAGGCCGCCGCAGTCTCCCGCTTCTCCCCTTGGGGAGAAGTGCCGAGCAAAGCGAGGCGATGAGGGGTTCTCATCTTCTCGCCGACGCTTCAAGAACCCCTCATCCGGCGCTGCGCGCCACCTTCTCCCCAAGGGGAGAAGCGGGGACGTCATCGTTGTGCTTCGGCATTTCACTCGCTAGGTTCCGCTCCAAACCGGAGCCCGAATCGCCATGCCAGTCGCCGCGCAAGCCTTTGCGCCTTTCGAAGCCCTTGCGGCAAATCTCCTGCCGCATGCCGCCGATACCAATGACGGCTCACATGACCTCGCCCATATCCTGCGCGTTTTCCGCAACGCCATGCGTATCCATGCCAGCGAAAGCGGCGACGGCGAGGTGCTGGCCGCTGCCGTGTTGCTTCATGACTGCGTGGCCGTGGAGAAGAATTCGCCATTGCGGGCGCAGGCCTCGCGACTGGCTGCCGAGAAGGCATCGACGGTTCTCGCAGAACTCGGCTGGCACTCCGAAAGCATTGCTTCGGCCGCCCATGCCATCCTCACCCATTCCTTCTCAGCCAACATTCCGCCAGAGACAATCGAAGCCAGGATCCTGCAGGATGCCGACCGGCTCGATGCCATCGGCATGGTCGGCGCAGCCCGCTGTTTCTATGTCGCCGGACGGCTGAATTCCGGCCTCTACGATCCCGCCGATCCGCGCGCCGAACATCGCTCGCTGGACGACAAAGCCTGGTCGATCGATCATTTCCCGGCGAAACTCTTCAAGCTCGCCGATGGTTTCCAGACCGGAGCTGGAGCAACACTCGCCCGCGAACGCCACGACCGGCTCACTCAATTCTACGACCTCTTCCTCGAGGAAATCTCATGAAAATCCATTCGCTGCATATCTATCCCATGAAAAGCGCCCGCGTCATCGATCTCGATGCGACCGAGGTCGGACATTGGGGCCTCGCTGGCGACCGCCGCTACATGGTGACCGATCCCACTGGCAAATTCATCACCCAGCGCGAATTGCAGGCGCTCGCTCAGATCACTGCGGTCGAGAGTTTCGGCAGTCTGCATCTCTCCAAGGCGGGCAGCGACGAGCAACTCGCTATCACCTTCGATCCGGCACGACGTATCGATGTCGAAATCTGGGGCAGCCATGTTACCGCAGCGCTCGCCGAGGACGGCATCAACGCCCGGCTGAGTGACTGGCTCGGCCAGCCGGTGCGGCTGGTTCATGCCGATGAGACCACCGAGCGGCAATGCAGCACGGAATGGGCCGGCGCGGACGTCCAGACCGGTTTCGCCGATGGCTACCCGGTGCTGATCACCACGACGAGTTCGCTTCGTTTGCTCAACGAAGCGACCATGGAGGAAGGCGGCGAGACCTTCGGCATGGACCGCTTCCGGCCCAACATCGTCATCGACGACGAAACGCCCTTCGCCGACGATTTCTGGGCGTCGCTCGATATAGCGGGCATCCGTTTCGACCTCGTCAAACCCTGCGCCCGCTGCATCATGACCACGCAGGACCAGCTGACCGGCGAACGCGGCGGCCCCGACCCGATGCCGGCCATGCGCAAGCTCCGCATGTCGATGGATCGGCGCGTGCCCGGCGTGCTCTTCGGCTGGAACGCAGTTGCGCGGAATAGCGGCACTCTCAAGATTGGCGATCCGGTCTCGGTCATCGCGGAACGCCCCGACGGCTGGCCGGTCAGGCAGCGATAGCAACCGTCCGCAGCACCGCGTCGATCTCGTCCGCCACCGCCTTCGGCAGCGGACCCTTGTCGAGCGCGCCGGCATTTTCCTCGACCTGCGCCACCGTGCGGAAACCCGGGATCGGCAGCGTGCGATCCGATTTCGCCCACAGCCAGGCAAGCGCGCCTTGCGACAGCGTGCGGCCATCGGTGCGCAGCAGTTCCCTGACAGCATCGAGCATGCGGGCGAATTCCGGCGCCACGCGACCGTCCTTGAAATAGATCATCCAGTCGAGCGCCGCGCCGCGCACGTCCTTCTCGCCGATTGTCTTGTCGGCGCTGAACTTGCCGCTCAGCAGTCCCATCGCCAGCGGCCCGCGATCGATCGATATCAGCCCATGCTTCTCGATCACGCCGAGCAGTTCCGCCGCCGGGGACAGCACGTTCATGTTGTGCTGGATCGCCACGAAACCGTCGCGCTTTGCATGCCGTTCGGCGCGATCCGGATAATCCGTGCTCCAGCCGAAGGCTTCGATCTTGCCTTCCGTACGCAGCCGTCCGAGCACGTCGAACACAGTATCAGATTGCTGGGGATCGAAATCGTTGAGATGGAATTGCAGCAGATCGAGCCGCCCGCGCTTCAGCCGCCTGAGAGAAGTCTCCACGGAAGCCCGGATGAATGCCTCATCGGCGAACGCCCCGGTCGCCTGCTTCGTCGCGGGATCGGTCGCGAAGCCGAACTTCGTCGCGATCACCACATCATTGCGGCCTTCGAGCGCCCGGCCGAGCACTTCTTCGGAATGGCCGGCGCCATAATTCGACGCCGTGTCGAAGAGCTCGATGCCGAGATCGAGCGCCCGGTGCACCGCCGCGATCGACTCATTGTCGTCCACCTCGCCCCAGCCGAGCGGCACATCGCCTGCATAGAACGGCCCGCCGATCGCCCAGCAGCCCATGCCGAGCCGTGGTATCGTCCTGCCGTTCCAGAGCGTGATCGTCGTTTTGTCGTTGTTCATCGGATTGTTCTCCAGTTTTGCCGTATGGCAAACTATCCGGCGGGCATGGGCTGACATAGCACAAATTCCGCACCTCATTTTTCATGGATGAAAACCGCAAGCTCCCGATCCATCAATGAAACTGAATTCGGAGATCAGAAAAACTCGCTTTTCCAAATCGATTTCCGGGCATATACCCGGATTATGCACTGGAGAATCTTATGAATACTGTGACCCGTTCCCAAGCCATGCCGTGGGTGCTCATCATCTGCGGCTCCCTGATCGCCATGATCACCTTCGGGCCGCGCTCGGCGATGGGCTTCTTCGCGCATCCGCTGTTGCAGGACTCCAATCTGGCCGCGACGCACTGGACGCGCGAGACCTTCGGCCTGACGCTGGCGATCCAGAACCTGTTCTGGGGCCTCGGCCAGCCCTTTTTCGGCGCGATGGGCGACAAATACGGCACCGCAAAGGTGCTGATGGCGTCGGCCGCGCTCTATGCCGCCGGCCTGCTTCTGATGGCCTATCCGCTGATCGCCTCGAACCCGGAAAGCGCCCTGCTGCTGCATCTCGGCGGCGGCGTTCTCTGCGGTCTCGGCGTGGCGGCGGGATCGTTCAGTGTCATCCTCTCGTCCTTCGCCCGCAATGTCACGCCTGCGCAGCGCTCTATGGCGTTCGGCATCGCCACGGCGGCGGGCTCTGCGGGCATGATGGTCTTCGCGCCGTTGACCGTCGGCCTGATCGCTTCGGTCGGCTGGCAGGGCGCGCTGATCTTCATGGCGGGCCTGATGGCTCTGATCCCCTTCCTCGCCATCGCGCTCCGCGGCAATTCCTCCTCCGGTACGCAGAGTGCCGTGCAGTTCCAGCAGACCGCCGGCCAGGCGATGCGCGAGGCGCTCGGCCACAAATCCTATCTCCTCCTGACCTCGGGCTTCTTCGTCTGCGGCTTTCAGGTCGCCTTCATCACCGCCCATTTTCCGGCCTACCTGCTCGATATCGGCATACCGGCCTGGGTCGGCGGCGTCGCCATGCTCTTGATCGGCGGCTTCAACATCATCGGCTCGCTTGCGGCCGGCTATATCGGCCAGCGTTATTCCAAGCCGTGGTTCCTGGCGCTGATCTATATCGGCCGCTCGATCGCGGTCACGCTGTTCCTGGTGCTGCCGATCACGCCGGTCTCTGTCATCATCTTCGCAGCCGTCATGGGCCTGCTCTGGCTCTCGACCGTTCCGCCCACGAACGGCCTCGTCGCCATCATGTTCGGCACCCGCCATCTCGGCCTGCTCGGCGGCATCGTCTTCCTGTCGCACCAGATCGGTTCGTTCCTCGGCGTCTGGCTCGGCGGCTACCTGTTCGTCCATTTCGGCACCTACGATCCGGTCTGGTGGATCGGCGTGGCCCTCGGCATCTTCGCTGCGATCGTCCACATCCCGATCAAGGAAGCGATCGTGCCGGGACGGCCGGCGCTAGCGCCGGCGGAGTGATTAGCCGAAAAGGCGCAATGGCTCGGCGGCAAGCCCGACGTGAAGCTCGTGCCTCCCATCCGGCAGACCCGGCAGGTAGCCGAAATCGAGCTTGAGGTCGGTGGCCTTGAGGCCGGCCGTTTTCGCATGGTCGAGCAGTTCGCCGAATCCACCGGCAATGCCTGCGAGCGGACCGTCGTGGATCGATCTCAGATACCGCCCGGCGGGCAAGGCGATCTTCGTCATTCCTTCGGGCACGTCGGTCCTGCGGGCAGCGAGATAGCCGACCAGTTCGCGGTAGACGCCGTTCTCGACCGAAAGCGAGGCTTCGAGAAATGCCTGTGCGCCAGTCTCTGCCTCGAAGAGGCGGCGCCAGGCAGCCGGCACCTCGCGCGACAGTTCCGGCCATGGGCATTCGACAAGGATGCCGATCAGCACGAGTTCCGGCAGTTCAATTGTCTCGATCATATGTCAGTCCCGATTTCTTGTGCGACACTCCGCGGGCACATCTTAGCGGCGCGTTTTGTCGTCGCAAGCCGCGAGCGAACCAAACCCTTCCCCTGTCACCTCCGGCACATCGAAGCCTCGCCCACCATGCCACGATCATTCCGCTTGCCGCTCCACATTCAATCCATTAGAGCAAACCCACGAATTTCCTGACACATTCCGAGCGACAATCCATGAACGACAAGGCCAAGAAACCCCAAAAACTCAAGGCGCGCCTGCCGCGCGGATTTGTCGATCGCGAAGCCCACGATATCCGCGCCGTCAACGAGATGACGGCGAAAATCCGCGAGGTCTACGAGCGCTACGGTTTCGACCCGGTCGAGACGCCGCTGTTCGAATATACCGATGCGCTCGGCAAATTCCTGCCCGACGCCGACCGCCCCAACGAAGGCGTCTTCTCGCTCCAGGACGACGACGACCAGTGGATGAGCCTGCGCTATGACCTCACCGCGCCGCTCGCCCGCCATGTCGCGGAGAATTTCCAAGAGATTTCATTGCCCTACCGCACCTACCGCGCCGGCTATGTCTTTCGCAACGAAAAGCCCGGCCCCGGCCGCTTCCGCCAGTTCATGCAGTTCGACGCCGACACTGTGGGTGCGGCGGGTGTGCAGGCCGATGCCGAAATGTGCATGATGATGGCCGATACGTTGGAAGCACTCGGCATCAAGCGCGGCGACTATGTGATCCGGGTGAACAACCGGAAGGTGCTGGATGGGGTGATGGAGGCGATTGGGCTGGGTGGCGAAGAACATGCTGCCAGCCGGCTAACTGTTCTCCGTGCGATCGACAAACGCGATAAGTTTGGTTGGAAGGGCGTCGAGCAACTTCTTGGCAAAGGTCGCTGGGACGGCGGAGAAGAAGGGAGGGGCGACTTTACAAAGGGAGCGGAACTGGCTTCACCGCAGATCGAGACGCTCGCCAAAGTTCTAAACCTTGGCCAAGCCCCTGAGGTATGGCGCGAAGTTAAGTCTGATGACGATCTTCCCACTCTCGATGAAACTATCGTCTCCGGACAAGAGCTGTTTGGCCATCGTCCAGAATACGCAGATTCATATTCGAAGAAATTTTATCTCGATCAAGAAGGCCTGATTAAGCTTTGGCTCGAAGCTATCGGCGGAAGTGCCGTCGGCGTTCAAGGTTTGGACGAACTTCATACTATGCTTAGTATGTTCCGTGCGAGTGGCTACGGGTCGAAGCGGATCAACATATCGGCGGATGTCGTCCGCGGCCTCGAATACTATACCGGCCCCGTCTACGAGGCCGAACTCACCTTCGATGTCACCAACGAAAAAGGCGAAAAGGTCGTCTTCGGCTCGGTCGGCGGCGGCGGGCGTTATGATGGCCTCGTCTCCCGCTTCATGGGCCAGCCGGTCCCGGCCACGGGCTTTTCCATCGGCGTCTCGCGCCTGATGACGGCGCTGAAGAATCTCGGCAAGCTCGGCACGGACGACGTCATTGCGCCCGTGGTTGTCTGCGTCATGGACCGCGACACCGAAAGCCTCGGCCGCTACCAGAAATTCGTCCAGGACCTCCGCCACGCCGGCATCCGCTCTGAGATGTACCAGGGTAACAAGAAGAATTTCGGCGACCAGCTGAAATATGCCGACCGCCGCGGTTCGCCGCTCGCGATCATCCAGGGCGGCGATGAGCGTGCTCAAGGCGTCATCCAGATCAAGGACCTGATCGAGGGCAAGCGGCTTTCGGGCGAGATCACCGACAATGCCGAATGGCGCGAGGCGCGTGTGGCGCAGGTCTCGGTGGCCGAGGGCGAACTGGTCGAGAAGGTTCGCGAGATGCTGGCTGCGCAGGCCGAGGACAGGAAGAGGCAGTCTTAATCCATGCTCTCACCGCTTGCCTCCACCCCCCTCTGCCCTGCCGGGCATCTCCCCCTCAAGGGGGGAGATCGGATGTGGCATGCGCTCGCTCTTAAACGAATGTCCAACATGTCTGATCCCGCGACGCTTCTGTTTCGCAGGAGCGGCACCACGAGTCTCCAATCTCCCCCCTTGAGGGGGAGATGTCACGAAGTGACAGAGGGGGGTGAGAGGCTCGCGCTACGGGGAACAAGACCCCGCCCCAAACCCCTCCCCACAAGGGGGAGGGGCTTAACATGCGGCGTCGTCCTGCCACGAGCAGCGTCGGCGATTGATGCGACGTCGCTGTTTAGCGAGATGGGTTCGGCCGGGTTAGCCCCTCCCCCTTGTGGGGAGGGGTTGGGGCGGGGTCTTCCTTACGGGAGCACACCATGCCCCTGATCAACCTCCCCACCTTCGCCCAGGACCTCCTCGCCCTCTTCGAAACCCTGAAAACCGAGCGCGTCGATACCCCCGTCATCCAGCCGGCGGCCCCATTCCTCAACATGGCCGGTGAGGATCTCCGCCGCCGCATCTTCATGACCGAGAGCGAGACCGGCGAGAGCCTGTGTCTCAGGCCCGAATTCACCATTCCCGTCTGCCTGCGCCACATCGAGACCGCCACCGGCACGCCGAAGCGCTATGCCTATCTCGGCGAGGTCTTCCGCCAGCGCCGCGATGGCGCCAGTGAATTCTACCAGGCCGGTATCGAGGATCTCGGCACCAAGGATGTCGCGAGCGCCGATGCGCGCGCCATTTCGGATGCGCTGGCGATCCTGAAATCCCTGCTGCCGGGCCGGGCGCTCACCGTCACCATCGGCGACCAGTCGGTGTTCGAAGCGGTGGTCGCGGCGCTTGGCCTTCCCCAGGGCTGGCAGCGCCGGCTGATCCACGCATTTGGTGAAGCCTCCAAGCTCGATGCCCTGATGGAGCGGCTCGCCCGCTCGGAAAGCGTCACCGATCTCGGCGAGACCGTCGAGGCCCTGCTGGCGTCCGGCGATGAGGCCGCCCTCGTCAGCCACATCGATCAAATCATGGAAGAAACCGGCTATTCCACCAATGCCAGCCGCTCGCCTTCGGACATCGCAAGGCGCCTCAAGGAGAAGCGTGTGCTGGCTGGCACGTCGCTCGACGCCGCCAAGCTCGACGCGCTGCGCGAATTCCTGTCGCTCAGCGTCAGCCTCAAATATGCGCCCGGCGTGCTCGGCACCTTCGCGGATCGGGCCGGCCTGAAGCTCGACGATGCGGTCAGCCGCTTCGATGCCCGAGTAGCCGCGCTGGCCAACACCGGCGTTGATCTCTCCAGCATCACCTGGCGCGCCGCCTTCGGCCGGCCGCTCGACTATTACACCGGCCTCGTCTTCGAGGTCACCGTGCGCGAGGATCACCGGGTACTCGCCGGCGGCGGCCGCTTCGACCGCATGCTGACGCTGCTCGGCGCGGAGGAAAACATCCCGGCAGTCGGCTTCTCACTCTGGCTCGACCGCATCGAGACCGTGAGGGGACAGGCATGATCACGATCGCACTTCCCTCCAAGGGCCGCATGAAGGAAGACGCTTCCGCGATCTTCGACCGCGCCGGCATGAAGATCGTGGCTGTCGGCAATGACCGCTCCTATCGCGGCCGCGTAGAAGGCATGGATGATGTCGAGATCGCCTTTCTCTCCGCCTCCGAGATCGCCCGCGAGATCGGCCTCGGCTCGGTCGATTTCGGCGTCACCGGCGAAGACCTCATCCGCGAGGACCTGGCCGAAGCGGACGTCAAGGCCGAGTTCTGCGCCCGCCTCGGCTTCGGCCATGCCGATGTCGTAGTCGCCGTCCCGGAAATCTGGCTCGACGTCGACACGATGGCCGATCTCGGCGATGTCGCCGCCGATTTCCGCGCCCGCCACGGCCGCCGCCTCGCCATCGCCACCAAATACTGGCGGCTGACGCAGCAGTTCTTCTCATCCAAGCACGGCATCCAGCTCTACCGCATCGTCGAAAGCCTCGGCGCCACCGAAGGCGCCCCCGCCGCCGGCCAGGCCGACATCATCGTCGACATCACCTCGACCGGCTCGACGCTGAAGGCCAATCACCTGAAAATCCTCTCGGATGGCGTGGTTCTGAAATCCGAAGCCTGCCTCGTCCGCGCCAGGAAGCCCGAGCATGATGGGAATGTGCGGATCGCGGAGATCGTCGCGGCGGTGAAGGCGGCGGTTTGACCGGTTGCGGCGAGCGGCCGTTGGTAGTAATATTTGCTACCAACTTAGGATTTGCCCCATGGCCAATGTAGAAAAACTCAGCGTCGCCTTGACCACCCAACAGGCCGATCTGCTGCGCGAAGCGGTGGATTCCGGCGAGTATGCCACCGCGAGCGAAGTCGTTCGCGAGGCCATGCGGGCATGGCAGGACAAATGGGAAGCGCGTCGCGCCGACATCCGCAAGCTCCGCGAGCTCTGGGATGAAGGCAAGGCGAGCGGAGAGCCTCAACCACTCGACTTCGATGAACTTCGCAAGGAGGCAAGGCAGATGCTCGCGGAAGCAAAGCGCAATGCCGGCTAGATTGATCTGGTCTCCACAGGCAAGGGCCGATCTGCTCAAGCTCTATGTCGATATTGGAATTGAGCAGCCGGTTGCCGCCGAAAAATACTACGGCCGTATTGAATCCAAAGCCAATCTGCTCATCGATCAGCCCCGCATGGGTGTTCGTCGACGCGATCTCCGGCCTTCTGCCCGCATGCTCGTCGAGACACCCTTTGTGATTCTGTACGAAACGCATCCGGACACCGATGAAGGCGTGGTGCAAGTCGTCGAAATCGTGCGTGTCGTGAACGGCCGTCAGGATTTGCCCAGCCTCTTCTAAATCCCGCTCCAGCCTCGCTCCATCATCTTATGGATTTAGTTAACTAGACAGGAATAGGATTCCGAACCATGGACGATTCGGATTTTGAACCGGATCGAAGCCGGAGATGATGGACCCATGAAAGCAGCGCTGAAGCCGAGAATCAACATGGAAGGGCGCACCGCGCTCGAGACTGTGATCCCGATCGAGACCCCGTTCATCGTGTTTATCGATCCGGCCAGTTCCTGCAATTTCAAATGCACCTTCTGCCCCACCGGCCACCGCAGCCTGATCGCCGAGACCGGGCGCTATCAGGGCGCGATGAAATACGAGACCTTTACCAAGGCGATCGACGATCTGGCCGAATTCGGCAAGCCGATCAAGGTGCTGCGTCTGTACAAGGATGGCGAGCCCTTCCTCAACAAGCGCCTCGCCGACATGATCCGTTATGCCAAGCAGAGCGGTTATGTCGACTACATCGACACCACGACCAACGGCACGTTCCTGACGCCCGAGCGGCTTGCGCCGGTCATCGCGGCAGGGCTCGACAAGATCAATATCTCCGTCGATGGCATGTCGAAGGAGACGTACCAGGAATTCACCGGCTTCAATTTCGATTTCCCGAAATTCATCGAAGGCGTGAAGTGGCTCTATGCCAACAAGGGCGACATGGAAGTGTCGATCAAGGTGCCGGGCGAACTGATCACCGAGGCACAGCGCCAGGAGTTCTTCGACACGTTCGGCGATTATTGCGACCGCATCTTCATCGAGAATTTCGCGCCCTGCTGGCCGGAATTCAACGTCGAGGAACGTTCGGGCATCAAGATCGGCGAGAAGGGTATCTACCAGCAGGACCTCAAGCCGACCGACACCTGCCCGTATATCTTCTACGCGATGAGCGTGAACGCTGACGGCCTGGTGTCGTCGTGCTTCCTCGACTGGGGCCGCAAGCTGATCATCGGCGATGTGCGCACGGAATCGCTCAAAGAGATCTGGAATTCCGACAAGATGAACGCACTGCGCCTTCAGCACCTCGAAGGCCGCCGTTGCGAAAACAAGGTCTGCGGCTCCTGCGGCCAGCTCACCCACTGCCTGCCCGACAATATCGACGAGCATCGCCCGATGCTGCTCGAAAAATTCCGCTCGATCGTCAAGATCAACCCGAATGTTGTGGCACCCGGCGGCCTCAAGGAGCGTCCGCTGATCGCCGCTGAATAATGCACATCCTGCATGTGACCGCCCATCTCGGCGGCGGGGTCGGCAAGGCCCACGCCGCCATGACGGCGGCCATGCCCTTTCCAGCACGGCAAAGTTTTCTGCTGCTCGAAGAGCCGCGCGACCCGCGCTATGCCGATGAGATCGAACGGCTGGGCCGGCGCGTGGACGTGGCGGCGAGCCTTGAGGATGTGGCACGTCATGCGGCGAAGGCCGATATCGTCCAATTCGAATTCTGGAACCATCCGAAGCTTTTCGAATGCCTGGCGAGAACGCCGTTTCCCAAGATGCGAACCGTGATGTGGTCGCATATATCGGGGCTTTTTCGGCCGGTTATCCAGCCGGGATTTTTCGCGGAGGCGGATCGCTTCGTTTTCACCAGTCCCGCTTCGCTGGAAATTCCTTATGTGCAGGCAATGCCGAGGGCCAAGCGGCAAAGGCTGGCGGTGATTGGTAGTGCGTTTGGGTTTGAGGGTGTAGCACCCCCCTCTGCCCTGCCGGGCATCTCCCCCTCAAGGGGGGAGATTGAATCGCGGCCCACGCTCGGTTCTCAGGCTCCGCCGAATTCGGAGCGTCATCCAGGCTTAGCAAGCGCTGACGGTGCCTTGATCGGCAAGAGTGCGCCCAGCCCAATCTCCCCCCTTGAGGGGGAGATGTCCGGCAGGACAGAGGGGGGTAACGCCGCGCGTGACCTCACTCCCATCTGCTATCTCGGCACTGTCGATTTCATCAAGATGCATCCCGGCTTCTTCGATGCCATCGACGCTCTGTCGGAGGATGTCACCGTCGCCATCTGGGGTAGCGCCGAACCGGATGGCGAAGTCTCCGCCAAGGCCGCCGCCATGCGTCATCCCGACCGCATACGCTTCATGGGCCAGACTTCCGATCCGCAAGGCGCACTCTCGCAATCCAGCATCTTCTTCTATCCGCTGCAGCCAGATCATTACGGCACCGCCGAGAATGCGCTGATCGAGGCCATGTCGCTCGGGCTCGTGCCTGTCGTGCTCGCCAATCCGGCCGAATGCGCGATCGTGCGGCAGGGGCAGACAGGCTTTATCGCAGGCTCGATTTCCGAATGCACCGAGATATTGGAAATGCTGCTGACCAATCCAGATCGCGTCGCGGAAGTCGGCGCCAATGCGCGGGAGGTTGCTGCGAGTGCCTTCGTGCCGGAACGCTCGGCGCGGCAGTTCGTCGATCTGTGGTCGGGGTTGATGCGGCAGGAGAAGCGTCGGCACGATTTTGCCCGGATTACCGGTGCGACGCCGCGCGACTGGTTCGAGGCGACGCAGTTTTTGCCGGGCGAAAAGAGAAAGATCGTGGCCGGCTCGGACCAGCTTTCAAAGGGCACGCTCGCCCACTTCAAGTCGGCGTTCCCCGACGATCCCAGCTGGGACTAGACCGCCTGGCCGCCGCAGATCAGGCCGATCGGGACCAGGAAATTGCGGATGATGTTGTAGAATTCCTGCGCGTTCCGAGCGCCGGCAATGTGGCGATCGATCATCAGCAGGTTGCCGTGCAGGCCTCGACGTTTGTCGAGCGGGCGCTCGCCGGCGAATTGCGGCTTGAAGAGAGACGCATGCGCGCCGCCTTCCCACTTCTGCAGCGCCCGGTAATAGGCGTTGCATTTGTCGTTGAAGGCCTGCGGATCGGTCTCGAACATGCTGTCGAAGATCGTCGCGCGGATGAAATTTTCCTGGCTACCGGTCCACAGCGCGCCCATTTCGGCGAAGACCGAGAACTGGATTTCGGCGATCCCGGCGGTCAGGCCGAGGCCGGCATGGAAGGGGAAATCGGAGCGGATCAGCGGCTGGGCCGGTGTCTCGAACGGCTTGGTGTTGAGCACCGAAAGCGGCCGCGAGCAGAAGGCGAATTTCTCGCCCATCAGCACCGTGCGTGCCGCCCATTCCCATTGCGCCAGTCCGTGTTCGCGGTCGGCGGCCCGGATCGAGCCGGCGATCGTCTCGGCGAGTTCCCGCGAGATGATGGCATGAAACAGGCCGAACGGCATTTTCGGCACGTTGGTCGAGCCTTCCCAGAGATAGAAGGCCTTGAGCATCTCGGTCTTGTTGAGTTCGGCGATGTCATACTTGGTGGGGATCGCCACCGAGGAGGCCTTGCCGGGCTCGGCGGTCGGATTGATCTGCAGCGCGTTCCAGCCGATCGAATCGACCGAGCCGAGCTTGCCCTTGACGAATTCGGCGACGGTGAGCGCCTCCGGCTCGAAGATGTCGTCGGGCCGGACGACCGAGAGCCAATCGCTCTTCGCGGCGTCGATGCCGTGGCTCCAGAGCGAGAGCGGCGAAAGTGCTGCTGTTGGCGGGATGACGATGCGGACGCGCGGATCGATGTCGCCGAGCGAGGCGAGATCTTCCCGTGTGGCAAGCTCGGCCGAAACAGGCACGACGAGGATTTCGAGGTCGATGCCGGGCTTTGCGGCGAGCGCCCTGACGAGCGTCTCGGGCCGCTTTTCGTGGGCTTCGATCGGGATGATGAGGCTCAGGCCTGCCATGGGTCAGCACTCCGGCAAAATGGTTCGGGCAGGCATGCGTGGCGCGTCGGGATCGGGATGGCGGCCCTCTCCTTGACGTGCCCGGGCGGGGATAATGCCCGTCCGCATGCAACTGCCCATGGCGAGGGTTCTAGGCGATCTATCTTGAGCGAGGCTTTGCTAAAGCGGGATACGAGATCAGAACGCGATTTCGGCATCGAGCGGACCGAGCGGTTTGACGCCGGAGAGCAGCGCGCGGGCCTCCTCGGTGTCGCGATTCATCTGCTCGACAAGTGGGCCGAGCCCCTCGAATTTCAGCTCGGGCCGGAGGAAACCGAAGAAGCTGACCGAACAGTTCTGGCCATAGAGATCGCCGTCGAAATCGAAGAGCACGGTCTCGAGCAGGGCGGCGCCGTCCTCGGTCACCGTCGGGCGATGGCCGAAGCTCGCGACACCATCATGCAAGGTGCCATCGGCGCGGCGGAAGCGTACGGCATAGATGCCGGGGCGGAGCCGCACTTCCGGCGGCAGCGCCATGTTGGCGGTCGGGAAACCGAGCGTCCGGCCGAGCTTCTTGCCGTGGATGACCTCGGCTTCGATCGTGTAGCGGTAGCCCAACAATCCCGCGGCTTGAACCACATCGCCCTCGGCGATCAGGTCGCGGATCAGGCTCGAGGAGATGACATGGGCGCCCTCGTCACGGAAGGCGTCGATCAGCGTCACGCCGAAACCATGCTTGCCGCCGGAGGCGAGCAGGAAGGCAGGCCCCCCCTCGCGGTTCTTGCCGAAATGGAAATCGAAGCCGGTCACCACGTCGCTCGCACCGATCCAGTCGATCAGGATCGACTGGATGAATTCCTCGGGCGAGCGCGAGGAAAAGGAGCGGTCGAAGGGATATTCGAGCACGGCATTGAAGCCGAGCAATTCCAGAAGCTTCGCCTTGAGCGGCGCGGGCGTCAGGCGGAAGACCGGCTCGTCGGGCCGGAAGACGGTGCGCGGATGCGGCTCGAAGGTCAGCACCAGCGAGGGGATGTTCCGGTCGGCGGCGATTTCCAGCGCCCGGCTCAGCACGCCCTGATGGCCGCGATGCACGCCGTCGAAATTGCCGATCGCGATCACGCCGCCCTTGAGGGAGGCCGGCAATTCGCCCCGCTTTTCGTTCCGGTGGAAAACGGTCACGGCGCGCGTTCCTTATTTCAGCCGAGGCATCCACCAGCGGGGTTCCGCCTGGTGGCTGGCGAGAAAATCAACGAGTGCCGTCTCATCGGTCGTCTCGCCGTTCATGTAATCCCGGGCATGGATGCCGGCCGAGATATAGAGCAGGTCGAGCCCCTGGGACAGAGCGCCGCGCACATCAGTCGGCATGCCGTCGCCAACGGCGAGCACGCGGTCGATATCGACCATTTCGCGCAGTTCCATCGCGTCGCGCATGGCCGCCTCATAAATCGGCTGGTGCGGCTTGCCGGCAATGCGGGTCTCGCCGCCAAGGGTCTCGTAAAAGGCGGCAATCGCGCCCGCGCAGGGGATCAGCCGCTCGCCACGCTCGACAATGAGGTCGGGATTGGCGCAGATCATCGGAAGGTTGCGCTCGGCGAAGCGCATCAGCAGGTCGCGGTAATCCTCGGGCGTCTCGTTCTCGTCGTCGTAGAAGCCGGTGCAGACCACGATGTCGGCATCCTTCTCCTTGGCCGGGAAGGCGTCGGTGCCATCGAGCAGGCCCAGGTCGCGATCCGGGCCGAGGAAGAAGACGTTCGGCGGACCCTGCTTGATCAGCAGCCGCGTGACATCGCCGGAGGTGACGATCCGGTCATAGGCCTCGCGCGGTACGCCGATGCCATCGAGCTGGATCGCGACGCTGTCATTGGGGCGCGGCGAATTGGTGATGAGCACGACGCTGGCGCCGGCTTTGCGCGCCGTGGCAAGCGCCTGCGAGGCATCGGCGAAGGCATCGACGCCATTGTGCAGCACGCCCCACACGTCGCAGAGGATCACGTCGTAATGCGGCGTGACGTCGTTCAGGGACTGGATGCGGTCTGCCATGAAATGCTCCGATGCGGTGGGCGCGAAGTGCCAGTAGCGAATAGCCAATCGGGGATGGGCAAGGCAAGCGGGAAGTGAGGGTGAGGTGAGAATACGGGGCATTGTCATGGTCGATCGAGCAAGTATCGCACCCCCCTCTGCCCTGCCGGGCATCTCCCCCACAAGGAGGGAGAATGGCTGGAGGCGCGAGCCTCGCCCAAAATCGAATGTCGAGTGCTGAGCAACGAACGGTCAATTGAGGCAGGGTGAGGGCCACCTGCCATTCTCCCCACCTGTGGGGGAGATGCCCGGCAGGGCAGAGGGGGGCGAGCTTGCTCCGACGAAATTGATTTGATGACATCTTCCCTCCAAACACACCTCCGCATTCACGCGAGCCGTTCCGCCCCGTGGTTTGACCATGCACGTCCCCGATCCCCTTGGCTCTGCGCATGAAGGATCGGCCGGGGCACGTCTCCGTGCCAGGGTAATAGGCCGCCTCGCGGCAGCCGGTTAAGACACGTCGCCGTGCCCCGTCAAGCGGTGTGCTCCATCCTCGAACTCGCCAGCTCTGCCCCCGTTACTCCGCAGCCTTTGAGGAGCCTTGGGGAACGGGCATGTGCACATGACCAATGTGCGTCCGGGTCGAAGCCTTGCGGCTCCGGCCCAGAGGGCTGGCCCTTCTCTCAGACGCCCCGCATGGAGACTTACGTCGCTTCTCCATGCCGGTCACCGGTCCCGCCTCGCCCTGACGCCTCAGGGTGTAGCCGATGCGGAACGGCAGGGATTGTGGCATGGAAGGAGGGGTTTGGGAAGAAGAGTGAGGAATTTTTTCCTATTATAGATGTTAAGCAATTGATCTGGCTTCAAAGAAATTATCGGGAAGTGCGCATCCTGGGTCAAGAAAGACCCCGCCCCGCACCCCTCCCCACAAGGGGGAGGGGCCAATCCGTGGCGATCGCTCCGACCAAAGCACGGCCTGCATATGTTGTAGGAGACAGTGCCTCGTGCTTCACGTCGAGTAGAGCGAGGTGAAGCACCGGGTTAAGCCCCTCCCCCTTGTGGGGAGGGGTTTGGGGCGGGGTCTTACTGGTTCTTACTCTTGCTTTATTCCATTTTCCCGTATCTCTTCACCCAGCCACAAGGGGAGGCATCTGCATGATCCGTCACACCGTCGCATTCAATCTCAAGCATGCCAAAGGCTCGGCCGAGGAGAAGAAATTCCTCGAGGATGCGCTGGTGCTGACCGAAATCCCCGGCGTCCAGAAATTCGAGCGGCTGCGGCAGGTGAGCCCGAAGAACAATTTCAGCTTCGGCTTCTCGATGGAATTTAACGACCAGGCGGCCTACAACTTCTATGACGGCCATCCACTGCATGTCGCCTTCGTCCGCGACCGCTGGATGGTCGAGGTATCGGATTTCATGGAGACCGACTACGTTGCGATTTAGGGGGATGACTTTTCCGGCATGTGATCTTCAAGCACCAACTCATCCAGCACGGCGCGGATAAACCCGTCACGGGCGGTGCCGGGCTCTAAACCACGTGGTTCGTAGACGTGGCGGTTGAGGAAATATTGCGTCAGGCGGAAGGCCTCGCCGAGGCTTTCCCTGTCGGCGCTCTCACGTGAACCTTCCTTCAGGAATTCCGGCAGACGGAAGAGCTTGTCCTGGTAGGGCAGGCCAGCATCGCGGCTGACCGCCCTGCCCGATTTCGGCGAGACGAATTCCAACTGCTCCCGCGTGCCTGTCGCGGCGCATTGGAGGAGATCGAGGCCGAAGCCGAGGTCGTTGAGCACCGCAAGCTCGAAGCGGATATAGAGTTCGCCCGCGCCGGATGCCTCGCCGAGATGGTCGAGCACGATGTTGAGCATCTCGAACAGGTGTGGATGCGGATCGCGCTCGGGCAGCAGGCGGAGCAGTGCGGCCAGCGCCTGAACGCCGTGCAGGCTTGCCGCGTGCTCCATCAGGGTCGCGGCACGCAAGCTCAGCGGCTCGGTGGAGAAGTTGCCTAGATGCTCATCGAGCCGCGCCCGCCAGGTGACCTCGACAAGGTTGCCGGGCTGCAGCACAGGCTGCATGGTGCGCGAGCGACCGTTGCGGACGAGGCCGAGATGGCGGCCGCGCTCGCGCGTCATCACCTCGGCGATGACGCTGGTTTCGCCATGCCGCCTGACTCCGAGTATGATCGCTTCATCCTGCCACTGCATCCGCAGTCATCCATGAATTCACCCGGCTGGTCTGCAAACAGCGCTTTCTGCGCTTCCGGTGCTCACGTACTTGAATGTACGCTCCGCTCCGGTGCTCGAAAGCACTGTTTTCGCCACAGCCAGGCGAATTCCTGAATGACTGCGGCAATTTCTTATCTACCGCATCGCCAGCGCCTTGGCACGGCAGAAACAGCCTTCGAGATGATCGTTCACCAGACCCATGGCCTGCA
Organism: Rhizobium sp. LjRoot254; assembly: GCF_964254105.1. NCBI lineage: Bacteria > Pseudomonadati > Pseudomonadota > Alphaproteobacteria > Hyphomicrobiales > Rhizobiaceae > Rhizobium > Rhizobium sp. LjRoot254. The sequence goes on from NZ_CAXUSM020000001.1 coordinate 3,744,159, forward strand.
TGAAGGCATAGACCGTGGTCGGGCCGACAAAACTCCAGCCGCGCTTCTTCAAATCCTTGGATAGCCTGATCGAAGCGGGCGATGTCGGGTTGGCGCGCAGCCATGCGAGGTCGATCCGATCCGGCCGTTCGCCGGGCTGCGGCGCATGGCTCCAGAAATAGTTGTCCAGCGTGCCGAATTCATTTTTCAGGTCGATGGCACGCTTCGCGTTGTTGATGGTCGAGACGATCTTGCCGCGATGGCGGACGATGCCCTTGTCGGCGAGCAGGCGCTCGATATCGCTCTCGTCGAAAAGCGCGACCTTGTTGAAATCGAAGTCGGCAAAGCCCGCGCGGAAGGCGTCGCGCTTCCTCAGGATCGTCAGCCACGACAGCCCCGATTGGAAGCCTTCGAGGCAGATCTTCTCGAACAGGCGGATGTCGTCATGCACCGGATAGCCCCATTCGGTATCGTGGTAGCGCATGTAGTCCTCGAGCCCGCCATGCCAGTGGCAGCGCGTCAGCCCATCGGCCTCCGCCGTGATCAATCCTTCCATGAATTCCTCCGGAAATCTCTGCGTTTCAAAGGCTTTACCATTGCATAACCATCTTTCAAAACCCGGCAGTAACCCTGACAAAAGGTTCATTGCCGGAAAACAGTCTTAATGAACACCCGTTTACCATTCGCTTGGGGATATGGCGCATGGTCGGCACATCAGGTTCATTTGGTTTCCAGTCACGAGCAGTCCCGATGATCAGAAAGACCCTTCTTCTCGCATCCGCGTTCGCGCTTTTCGCCGTCTCCGTCCAGGCCGAGGAGCGCTACAAGGTCATCCGCCCCGTCATCATCGAATCGGGCATTGCCGGCGAATGGATGACGCAGCTTTCCGGCCCCGTGCGTGCCCGCGTGCTGCGCAAGGTCGAGCGCCGCCAGGTACAGTATCGCACGGTGCGCCGTGCCGGCCTGTTCAGCCGGCCTGTGGTGCAGCAGGTCACCTATCGCGCCGAGAAGCCGCCGCTAGAACAGATGGAGCCGCAGTTCCTGCCGCAGGTGGTGGCGTACGAGACCAAGTACAAGCCGGGTACCATCATCATCGATACCAACAACCGCTTCCTCTACCTCGTCCTGGCTGATGGCAAGGCGCGGCGCTACGGCGTCGGCGTCGGCAAGCCGGGCTTCGAATGGGCAGGGGAACACAGGATCACCCGCAAGGCGGAATGGCCGGAATGGAACCCGCCGAAGGAAATGATCACGCGCGAAGCGGCCAAGGGTCACATCCTGCCGGCGCATATGGAAGGCAGCGAGGCCAATCCGCTCGGTGCGCGGGCCTTGTATCTCGGCTCGACGCTTTACCGCATCCACGGCACCAACGCGCCCTGGACGATCGGCTACGCGGTTTCCTCGGGTTGCATCCGCATGCGCAACCAGGACGTCGTCGATCTTTACGAGCGGGTGAAGGTCGGCACGCGGGTCATCGTGATCTGACGATAGGCGCAATTGGGCAACACCTGCCGATTGTTGCACCAAACACATGAATGTGAACGCATGTTAGAGGCCGGACAAACGTCCGGCTTCTTGAATTTATCGGTGAGTGCGGTACGGTTCCGAACAAATATTCTACTGACGGGGACAAAGATGTACGGCAAGTTACAGTCGATCCTGATGGCGGGCGTGATTGCCGCAACGGGCATGCTGGTTCAGGATGCGAACGCGTTCACGCGGCAGGCGGCCACGATCGACGCAGCGAACGGCAACATCGTCAAGGTGGCGATCGCCAGGAAACCGGCAGCGAAATATCAGCGCAGGGTGGTCAAGCTCGATACCGACGAAGCGCCCGGTACGATCATCGTCGATACCAACAACAAGTTCCTCTATTATGTCGAAGGCAATAACAGGGCGACGCGCTACGGCATCGGCGTCGGCCGCGACGGCTTCGGCTGGTCGGGGGTGATGAAGGTGCAGCGCATGGCCGAATGGCCGACCTGGGTTCCGCCGAGGGAAATGGTCGCCCGTGAGCGCAGGAAGGGCCGTATCCTGCCCGACCGCGTGGAGGGCGTAAAGGGCAACCTGAACAACCCGCTCGGCGCGCGCGCGCTCTATCTCTACAAGGGCCGCAATGATTCTGGCTTTCGTATTCATGGCACCAACGAGCCGTGGTCGATCGGGCTCAATATGTCTTCGGGCTGCATCCGCATGATGAACAAGGATGTCGTGCATCTCTACGATCGCGCGCAGATTGGCGCCAAGGTGATCGTCGTCGGCCCCGGCAATCGCCAAGGCAAGGTGCGGTTCAACGACCAGGGCGTCGATTATTTCCGCCAGCTCTTCGCTTCGTTCGAGTAAATCTCGAACCGAATGACCTGATTTTCGATCCCCGGGGCGAGAGCTCCGGGATTTTCGTTCGTGGACGATGTTGCAGAAATTACACACTTCCGCCTTATCGAAGGGGCGGAGCATTTGTATCTTTTTCGGACGCGAAAATCACGATAGCTTCGGCAGGTGATTTGACGATCGGCGCAGGGGCTCAACGCGCCTTGAGGGACATTCGATGAACAGCATATTCGTTCGCACCTGTTTTGGCGTTGCCGCGCTTCTCGCATCCACAACCATTGCTTTCGCAGATCCGGCGATTTCTATCTACGGTGGCTGGCAGACGGCGCCGCACAGCACGGTGAATGTGACCGACGGCACCAAGTTTACCGCGGGATGGGACGGCAAATCGTTCGAGATGCCGCCCTATTGGGGCGTTCGCGGCACATACTGGCTCGACGACTGGGGCTATGACGAGGTCGGCCTGGCGCTCGATTTCAACCACGCAAAGGTCTATGCGCGCGACAATACGCTCAATCACAAGACGCCGGGCTGGACGCATTTCGAGTTCACCGACGGCCTGAACCTCGCCACCGCCAACGTGCTCTACCGCTTCAAGGGCGATCGCGACTGGACACCCTATCTCGGAGCCGGCATCGGCGCCAATATTCCGCATGTGGAAGTGACCCGCCCATCGGGCACGACGTCGGAATATCAGCTTGGCGGCGTCACGGGGCAATTGATGCTCGGCGTGGACTACAAGTTCACCGATCACATCTCGGCTTTCACCGAATACAAATTCAACTACAGCCGATTGAATGTGGATATCGATTCGGGCGACAAGCTGAAGACGAACATCCTGACCAATGCGGTCAGTTTCGGCCTGACGTATAATTTCTAACCAGATGCGTTGATGCTCGGCGGCTCACCCTGCCGAGCAGGCGATCTTACCCTCGACTGTGAAGGCCTGGCTTTCGCTGCCTTCGACGGCGGGCTCCACAGTGAGCGTGTATTTGCCCGCGTATTCAAATTCCTCCTCCGGCGGCCTGGTTGCCTCGATGATCAGCTTGACGGAGGCGAAGGGCACGCCGTCGCCTTCCGTCTCGCGGTAGATCATCAGCTTGAGATCGTTGCCGCGGAACCATTGCTGCTTGAGTTCGGAGCCATCGAGCGCGAACTTCTGGAGCGTCTTGTAGGTGCGCTTGTCCTTCGATTCGAGCTCCCCGCGGATCTGGAAAAGTCCGCCGATATCCGAATAGCTGAAGATCGACTCGAAGGTGAGGTTCACATTCCCGTCGTCGATGCTGCAGCCCAGCCCGCCGGTGGCGAGGGCCGTGGCAGGCGTGCAGGCGATGATGGCGCCGAGCGCCCAATGTTTCAGTCTCGATATCATGTCATTGTCCCGAAATCGTAAGGATTGCGGATAACACGGGCAAGCTACCGGTTTTATTTCAACGCGGCCGGTTTTTTGCCGCCATAGGCCCAGTTCATCAGTTCGACCGTGTGGAGGACCGGGATATCCGCCGCGCTGCCGATCTGGGTGATACAGCCGAGATTGCCGGCGGCGATGACATCGGGCTTCAGTGCCTTGAGGTTCTTGACCTTGCGCGCCTTGAGCTGGTCGGCGATATCGGACTGCAGCATGTTGTAGGTGCCGGCCGAGCCGCAGCAGAGATGTCCCTCGACCGGTTCCTTGACGGCGAAGCCGGCGCGCCGCAGCAGCGCCTTGGGCTGGAGCGTGATGCGCTGGCCGTGCTGCAGGGAACAGGACGAGTGATAGGCGACGGTCATCCCACGCGACGGCTGTTCCGGTAGATCGAGGCTGTCGAGATATTCCATCACGTCGCGGGCGAGCGCCGATACGCGCCTGGCCTTTTCCGCATAGGCGGGATCGGCCTTGAACATATGGCCGTAATCCTTGATCGTGCTGCCGCAGCCGGACGCGGTGATGATGATGGCATCCAACCCCTCGCCGTCCATTTCCGATATCCAGGCATCGATGGTCTTGCGCGCCGACGCGTGAGCTGCGTCTTCATGGCCCATGTGATGGCGGAGCGAGCCGCAACAGCCCTCTCCTTTCGGAAGAACAACATCGACGTTGAGATTGTTGAGAAGCTCGACCGCTGCCTCGTTGATGGCAGGATCGATCGCGGGTTGGACACAGCCACCCAGAATCGCAACTCGGCTTCGTGCCGCACCTTTGGCTGCAAAAGCGACCGAACCTGTGTAACGGAACCCGGCTGGCAGGTTTCGCGGCGCGAGTTCGAGCATGGCGCCGAAGGCCTTGAGCGCCGGAATGCGTTTCATGATGCCGGCAAAAGGACGACCCAGTCCGGCAAGCGTCATGGCCAGCCGGAACCGCTTCGGCGACGTCATGAAATAGGCGAGTGCCGCGCGTTGCATGCGCACCAGCGGCGGGCGCTTGTAGGTTTTCTCGACATGGACCCGGGCCTGGTCGATCAGATGCATGTAATCGACACCGGACGGACAGGTGGTGGTGCAGGCGAGACAGGACAGGCAGCGATCGACATGCAGCGCGGTGCGGGCATCGGCCGGCCGGTCGTTCTCCAGCATTTCCTTAATGAGATAAATGCGGCCGCGCGGGCTGTCGAGCTCGTTACCGAGCGTGACATAGGTCGGACAGGTGGCGGTGCAGAAGCCGCAATGCACGCATTTGCGGATAATGCCTTCGGCTTCCGCGGTCTTGGGGTTGGCGAGTTGTGCGGGGGTGAAATTGGTTTGCAAGTCTCTCGCTCCTATCGGACGACGCCGGTCTTCATCGCCATTTCGATATAATGCTTGTCGTTGTCGCTGATCGTCGCCCGAGCCAACACCCCCGCCCCGGTAGGCGTCACTACGATCCAATTGGTTCGTGGAGGAAAATATGTGTCATTCTCGAAGGAGAGGCGCTTAAGGATCAGATACCGTTTGTCGATCAAGGCACGCATATCGCGGGTTAGAGGCGGCGAGCCGCGCCAACCGATCATCATTTCACCGTGGAAGCGATCAGCGACATACCAGAGCAGTGCCGTCTGCCGCCGCACAGCGGGAGGATGGACGACCGGCGTGATCGCCGCAATATGGCGCCGATGCTCCTCCCACATCCTCTGATGCGCTTCGTAAGCGACCTGCGATCTTCGGCCAACAGGCCCTGCAAGCCGTCCCATCAGCCCATCCTTCCCGGATTGAACATGCCCGCTGGATCGAACTTTTCGCGGATGCGGGCCGAAAGAGCAGCCACCGCCGGTGCCTCCGGCTGAAACACCGGAATCGCGGCGCGATCCTCATCGCTCGCCCGCATAAGCGTCGCATGCCCGCCCGCCTGTTTGACCAGATCACGTACCAGCTCTGCCTCCGGCGAGGCTTCCATGCGCAGCCACAACAAACCGCCCTGCCAGTCGAGATAGCCGTCGACGCCGGTTTGCAGACGCAGGGCCGAGAGGATCTGGTGACCCATGGAGGGCGCGGTCGAGATTTTCCACAGTGGCCGCTCGCGACCATCGCCGTGGAAGTGCTTGGCGTCGCGGATTTCCTGCCAGAGCGATGTGGTCTGGTCGTGATCCAGGTGAGAGACCGAGGCGACCTTGGAGAAGGCGTCGATGAGCTTGGCCACGCGCTCCTTCACCGAGAAGGCGAGGCCCTCCAGCCTCAGCACGGTCGCACCGGGTCCGGGCAGTGTGCCACCGAGGAACCGGGCACGACAGCTCTCGGGCAAGTGCGCCGCACCGGACACTTCAACCGGCATGGCGAGCGCCTCGGCCATCACCTGTGTCGCCGTGGCTTCATCCAGTCCGGCGAGCACGATTGTCGCGGATGTTTCGGGCAGCGGCAGGACCTTGAAGGTCAGTTCCGTCATCAGGCCGAGCGTGCCGTGCGAGCCGGCCATCAGTTTCGGCAGGTCGAGCCCGGTGACGTTCTTCATCACGCGGCCGCCGGCCTGGATCACCTCGCCGATGCCGTTGATAAAGCGGAGGCCCAGCAGGTGGTCGCGGGCCGCGCCTGCCTGGAAACGCCGGGGGCCGGAGAGATTGCAGGCGAAGGTGCCGCCGATCGTCGGCTCGCCGTCGCTTCCATAGATGCCGCGATAGTCCGCCGGTTCGAAGGCGAGGCCCTGGCGGTGTTCGGCGGCGGCGGCGACAACTTCGGACAGGGGCGTACCGGATTTGGCGGTCATCACCATTTCGGCGGGATTGTACGCGGTGATGCCTTTGAGTTCGGAGGTGGAGAGGATTTCAGTGGTTTGGACGGGGCGCCCGAGGCCGGCTTTGGTGCCGCCGCCCCGGATTTCGAGCGTGAGGTTGGAGCGGGCCGCGGTCTTGACGAGGCTGATGGCGTCGGACTCGGTGAAGGGGGTTAGCATGATGCACCTCGGCGCGTGTAGTGCACCCCCCTCTGCCCTGCCGGGCGTCTCCCCCTCAAGGGGGGAGATCGACTCGCGGTTACGGTCCCGTCCTGATCGTTTGCAGAGAGTTGGTTGGACCGTAGGTAGATGGTGAGCGGGGAGCGCGCCTCATCCAATCTCCCCCCTTGAGGGGGAGATGTCCGGCAGGACAGAGGGGGGTGAGCTACAGTCGCAAACATCGTCATCCAGCCACCCGCCCTTCCAACGGAAACACCTTCGACGGGTTCATGATCCATTTCGGGTCGAACGCCGCACGCAATCGCATCTGCTGGGCCAGATCCGCTTCCTTATACTGATGCCGCATCAGGTCGCGTTTTTCGATGCCGACGCCGTGTTCGCCGGTGAGGCAGCCGCCGTGATCGACGCAGAGCTTGAGGATCTCGTTGCCGGCGGCCTCTGCGTGGGCGGATTCTTCGGGGTCGTTGATGTTGTAGAGGATCAGCGGATGCATGTTGCCGTCGCCGGCGTGGAAGACATTGGCGACGCGCAGGCCGTGGCTGGCGCAGATATCGTAGGTGCCCTGAAGCACCGCGACGAGTTGGGAAAGCGGCACGGTGCCGTCCATGCAGATGTAGTCGGCGATACGGCCGGTGGCGCCGAAGGCCGACTTGCGGCCCTTCCAGATCAGCGCGGCCTCCATGGCCGACTGGCTCTCCTTCACGGTCATGACGCCGTGACGTCGGGCGATCTCGATGATGCTCTTCAGCGTCATGTCCATCTCGGTCTCGGAGCCTTCAACCTCGATGATCAGCAACGCCTCGGCGTCCATGGGATAACCGGCATGGGCAAAGGCCTCGCAGATTTCGATCGCCGGCTTGTCCATGAATTCGATGGCGACCGGGATGACGCCCGAGCCGATGACGTCGGAAACGCAGGCTGCGGCGCTCTCCGCCGTCGGGAAACCGAAGAGCACGGGGCGCGCGCCTTCAGGCTTGGCGATCAGCCGAACGGTCGCTTCGGTGACGATGCCGAGTTGGCCTTCCGAGCCGCAGACCACGCCGAGGAGATCGAGGCCGCCGGCATCGAGATGCTTGCCGCCGAGTTCGACCACCGTGCCATCGAAAAGCACGAGCTTGACGCCGAGCAGGTTGTTGGTCGTGACGCCATATTTGAGACAGTGGGCGCCGCCGGAATTCATGCCGATATTGCCGCCGATGGTGCAGGCGAGCTGCGAGCTGGGGTCCGGCGCGTAGAAGAAGCCATCCGCCGACACGGCCTCGGAAATCGAGAGATTGGTGACGCCGGCCTGCACGACCGCAGCGCGATTGGCGAAATCGACTTCGAGGATGCGGTTCATGCGGGTGAGCGCGATGACCACGGCGTCGTTCTGCGGGATGGCACCACCGGACAGCGATGTGCCGGCGCCGCGCGGCACGACGGGGATATCATAGCGGGCGCAGTATTTGAGCACGGCGGCGACTTCGGCCGTGGTGCGCGGCAGGGCGACGGCGAGCGGCAGGTTGCGGACCGCGATGAAGCCGTCGGTCTCGAAGGGCACGAGTTCGGCGGTATCGCTGACCACGCCTTCGACGCCGAGCAGATCGCCGAGATCGCCGACGATAATGGCACGCCGCGAGAGAATTCTCTCGTTTGGCGGCAGGAACGCCAGCGTCTCGGTCATTGTCTTCTCCCTTGGCGCCGCAACGAAGCGGAATGCTGCACTTTCGCTTTTTGCTTCGCTGCGTCAACCGCCATGATGTCGGGCTTCATAACAGTTCCCGTGGAATAAGCTGCCAGAAAGCTGGTCTACGACCGTGCTTTTCCCTCAGGTTGGCGACATAGCGGTCGTGGTGCTGATAAGGGAAGCCCGCGCCGAGCCTTTCTTGGAGCTCATGCAACACGACGAAATAGGCTGCGCCATCCAGGTAGGCGTCACTGTCGCCACGCCGGAGGATATCGTCGAGTGATATGCGGTAAAGCATCGTCGCCGCGACGGGATAGTCCTCCGATAGGGCATCGGCGGCCTCGACCAGTATGCCGGATTGCCGGCCATCCCATTTGCCGAGATGACGCAACACATGTTCGGACGCCAGATCGAGGCGCGGCCACTTGACGAGAAAATCCAGCGCTTCATGGATGCGGGGGCTGGCGGCGACGATGGCGAAGGCCTTGTCGGTCTCGTCGAACTCGGCGAAATCGTCGAGCTTCGAAATGTAGTTGCGGAGAATGTCGGGCCGAAGCGTCCGCTCGAACTCCTTCCAGCGGATCGCCTGGGCGTCGCCTTTCTGCTTGAGCGCGTCGAGGATATCGGCTTCGAGCAACCGCGGCGGCTGGGCGGGAGCCGTGCCTGCGTTGTCAGCGTGCGTGAGGCGCATGGTGGCGGCAGGCTTGCGCACCCATTCGAGCGCCTCTGCATGCCGCTTTGCCTCGTGCAGCATCCGGGCGATCAGAAGACTGTCCCGGCGCTCCTGAGGTTTCAGTTGTTCGAGTTCGATATAGGCGTCGATATCTGACGTGTACAACGCGAGGGTCTGGAGATAAGCCACCGGTTCAGTGTTTCGCCAGTGGGCCGCCTTCTCCGTCGGACTCTTGAGTTTTCCTGCTAAAATCGACCTCCAGACATCGGCCGCAGGTTTCTGCATTCCGCAAAGGATTTTCAGCAGAGAACCTCTGAGATTTCCATCGTCGTCACCGACTCTGGCCTTTTCCAGCAACGTGACGGACCTGACCTGCTCGTCGCCATCGAGCTTCAATACGGATTCGACGAGGCTGTCCCGTGCCTCGTCCAGCAGCTTGGCGAGCCGCGCACCGCCGTTGCGCGCGCGTTCCGCGATCACGGCGCCGACATCAAGGAACCGCAGCACGCGTTCAAACGCCGCGTAACGATCGAGGCTCGCGAGTTCCGACGTGATGTTCTTGAGCAGGCCGCGCAGCTCGACCGAAAGCGTGTTGGCTCTGGTCGGTGAGAGATAGGCCCGGCTTTTCTGGAGCGAATCGAGCTTCGAGTCGATGAGACGCGCCACCTCGCCGGCGCCGGAGCCCCCGGCAAGTGCGGCGAGCAAACGGCTCTTCAGCGCCTTGTTGAAGGCCGCTTCGTCGAGAAGAATTTCCACGAGCTTCTCAAGTCCGAGACCGGTGAGGCCCGCATGGTCGAGTTTCGCTTTCGCCGATTTCGGCATTCAGAGCCCTTCAAACCTATCCCTGCTGCACATCATGCCCGCGCCTGATCCTCCGCACAACGTACCAGACCCCCAAAACCGCGACAGGTACGAAGGCGCCGGTCAACAACGCGGGCTCGATCGTATCGCCTTCATGGAAGAACGCCTTCACCAGATAGCCGAACAGCCCTACGACATAATAGGAGATCGCGGCGACCGAGAGGCCTTCGACCGTCTGCTGCAGCCTGAGCTGCATCTCGGCGCGGCGGTTCATGGCGGTCAGCAGTGCGCCGTTCTGGCGTTCGAGCTCGACATCGATCCAGCTGCGGACGAGCGCATTGGCGCGGGTGAGCTTGCGACTGAGGTTCGCCTGCCGCTCCTCGACCGACTGGCAGGTACGCATGGCGGGGGCAAGCCGGCGCTCGAGGAAGGAGCCGACGTGCTCGAAGCCGGACACCGGGGTTTCGGCGAGCGCTGCGATGCGCTCCTTGACGATGCCGTAATAGGCGCGCGAGGCGCCGAAGCGGTAGAGCGCCACTGCGGCATTGGCTTCAAGATCGGCGGCGAGACGGGTGATCTCGGAGAGCACGGCGTCGGCATCATCGCGCGGCTCGGTCTTCATGCGCTGGGTGATGCCGGTCAGACCGTCTTCGATGCGGCGGATTTCAGGTGACAGCGTCTGTGCCAAGGGCAGGCCGAGCATGGCGAGCGTGCGGTAGGTCTCGATCTCCAGCAGGCGCTGGATCAGCGCGCCGGTGCCGAGCGGCGTAAGCGACCGGTCGACGACCAGGATCTGGGTCAGGCCATCACCGTTTTGCCGGAAGTCGGTATAGACACGTGCCTGGCCGTCCTTGACCTCGCTGTAACAGAGGCTGGTTTGGTCGAAGCAGGCGATTGCCCCTCCAATGCCTGGACCCTCCGGCCTCAGTTCGAGCCGAATGCCCGAGATCAGCGAACCCGGCGGTTTGAAGCCATCACCGAAGGGGTGCATGGTGACTTCGCCGCCGAATTTGTCCGGTATCGGCCCGTCCCAGAACCATGTCGAGAATTCCGTATGCTGCTCCCAGCGCAATGTGCCAGGTCCCCAGGCCATGGCGTGGTGGCGGGCATCGCGGCCGGGTGGGGTGACGCCGCGCTGGCGGGACATCTCGGCCATGACGGCATGATCGACGCCGGCGCCGCCATCCATCATGAAGGCGAGCTGGAAGATCACCCGCGGCGCTTTGACAAGCACATAGGGGCGCGAGTGAATCTCGCCCAATGCGCGTGCGCGATCCGGCGCCTGCGGAAATGAAAACATCCCGTTACCCATCGACAATGCCCCTGCCCCTATGTCCCGTGACACACTGTCGCGGAAACTGGGCGGAATTGAAACCGGACGCGTTGACGCAGCCGGCATTTCCTGAAGAAATCCGGTAAATCGGCAAGTGGACAGAAAAATTGACCACTTCTGCTTTGTTTGCTATCCGATTGTCAGGAGGCCGCTGAAATGGACGGGCTGTTCACGAGAATCGATCACGGGACCACTGCCGACGAAGCCGTCCGGCAGATCGAATTCCTGTTGCTCGACGGCGTGCTGTCGAGCGGCGACCGATTGCCCGGTGAACGGGAGCTGGCCGAACGGCTCGATATTTCGCGACCGGTGCTGCGCGATGCGCTCAAGGAGCTGGAAAGCCGGGGCCTGATCGTCAGCCGGCATGGTGGGGGCACCTATGTCGCCGACCTGATCGGCCAGGTGTTTTCCAAACCGGTCGCGGAACTGGTTGCCCGGCACGAGCGGCCGACACGCGATTATCTCGAATACCGGCGTGAGCTCGAAGGCTATGCGGCGGCACTGGCCGCACGCCGGGCGACAGCGGCCGACAGGACGCGAATCCAGGGCATCATCGGCCGGCTGCGGGACGCGCATGAGCGTGGGGATTTCCAGGCCGAGACAGACGGCGATATCGATCTCCACAATGCGGTGGGCGAGGCAGCGCATAACATCATCCTGATGCACACGCTGCGCGCCTGCTACAAGCTGCTCGCCGAGGGGATTTTCTTTCATCGCCGGTTGATCCTCGACCTGCCCGGCTCGCGCGCGAATATCCTCGCACAGCATGTCGGGATCGCCGAAGCGGTGCTGTCCGGCGACCCCGGTGCGGCGCGGCGGGCAGCCGAAATGCATATCGATTATGTCGCGGACGCGGTGGAAGAAGCCCGGCGTACGCTCGAGCGGGAAGCCGTCGCGAATCTCAGGAAGACGCAGTGGGAGACGATGCGCGCCGCCTCCCCGCAGACTGGCCGAAACGGAAAGGGGAACAGGACATGAGTTCGACGCTGGAAAGCGGAACCTCGATCACCAAACAGAGCGAAGGCGCGACTCCATCGGCCTCGACCAGTTCGGAGAGCCGCGCCGTCGTTCCGGTCACGGGCGGCCGCGATCTCGTACCCTACGACAAGACCAACAATCCGCCGGGGCTGATCGCCCGCTATGTGAATGCCATAAGGAAAGCAGAAATGAAGTCGGTCCTCACCATCGCCGAAATGAAGGAACTTGCGCGCCGCCGGGTGCCCAGGATGTTCTTCGATTATGCCGACAGCGGCGCCTGGACCGAAAGCACCTACCACGCCAACGAGGCGGACTTTTCCAAGATCAAGCTCCGCCAGCGGGTGCTGGTCGACATGACCGGCCGCTCGCTTGCGACCGAGATGGTGGGCGAAAAAGCATCGATGCCGGTGGCGTTGGCACCCACAGGCCTGACCGGCATGCAGCATGCCGACGGCGAAATGCTGGCGGCGCAGGCGGCCGAGGAATTCGGCGTGCCGTTCACGCTTTCCACCGTCAGCATCTGCTCGATCGAGGATGTCAAATCGGTGACCAGGAAGCCGTTCTGGTTCCAGCTCTACGTGATGAAGGACCGCGAATTCGTGGAGAACCTGATCGGCCGCGCCAAGGCCGCGGGTTGCTCGGCGCTGGTGCTGACGCTCGACCTGCAGATCCTCGGCCAGCGTCACAAGGATATCCGCAACGGCCTCTCCGCGCCGCCGAAATGGACGCCGAACCATGTCTGGCAGATGGCGACGCGGCCGGGCTGGTGCATGGGCATGCTCGGTACGAAGCGCCACACCTTCCGCAATATCGTCGGCCATGCCAAGAATGTGTCCGACCTGTCGTCGCTTTCGGCCTGGACCGCCGAGCAATTCGATCCGCAGCTTTCCTGGAAGGATGTGGAATGGATCAAGGAACGCTGGGGCGGCAAGCTGATCCTCAAGGGCATCAACGATGTCGAGGATGCGCGTGCGGCGGCGGGCAGCGGCGCGGATGCGATCATCGTCTCCAATCATGGCGGCCGGCAGCTCGACGGTGCAAGCTCTTCGATCGAGATGCTGCCACGCGTGGTGGATGCGGTCGGCGACCGCATCGAAGTCCATCTCGATGGCGGCATCCGTTCGGGCCAGGACGTGCTGAAGGCCGTGGCACTCGGCGCCAGGGGCACCTATATCGGCCGGCCGTTCCTCTATGGGCTCGGCGCGGGCGGCAAGGCTGGCGTCACCCGGGTGCTGGAGATCATCCAGAAGGAACTCGACATAACGATGGCGCTCTGCGGCAAGCGGAACATCGCGGATGTGGACCGGAGCGTGCTGCTCGAGGGGTGAGCCGGACTTGAAGATCTACGTAAAATGTATTACATTGTAATCACTTTATGGAGATCGTCATGTCGTCATCAACAATGGTCACTGCCCGCATTCCCGAGGCGCTCGTCGAAAAGCTTGACGAGGCGGCGCGCAAGCTTGGCCGGTCGCGCTCGTGGATCGTCAAGGAGGCACTTGAACGCCATCTCGCACAGGAACCGAAGAGTGTAACGCCCCGCACGAACGAGCGCAGGGATATCATGTCCTTTGCAGGTGCCGGTATTAAGTTGTCCAATCGGCGAACCGACGAAGAAATCGATGCTGAAATTCGTTGGCTTCGTGGCAATGATTGATATCGAAGGCGTCGCCGTCGCCTATGTGGACACCAATATTTTCATATACTTCGTCGAGTCGAGCAGCAGTCTTGGTGAGCGGGCACGAGCATGGATCGATGCGCTGAGACATGCGGACATCCCATTGGTCGTCAGCCGTCTAACCTTGCTTGAATGTCTATACGGACCGGCAAAGCATGGAGACGAGGAACTGATCTCGGCTTATCGCAATCTGCTCGAAGATGCCTCCATCGTTGAGATGCAGGAACTCGAGCATCACATCCTCAAGGATGCGGCCATGAAAGGTGGAAAACTCGGCCTCAAACTACAAGATTCCATACATTATTTCACGGCTTTACATTGCCAATGCGACCTCTTTCTTACAAATGACGCACGTTTCAGATCGATAGGCTCCATGCGAGTAATGTCCATCAATCCATCGACATCGTGACCTTGCAGTAATCGCCCCCGAGACGGCAGGGATAGCGGACGCCGCGAGAGCCGGATTTGCGTTGCGTTTCCGCACAGCGTCGTCCATCGACCTGTCCGCGACCCCGAACCAAAACGGGCCGCCCCGCTGGAAAATTCGGTACAGCGTCCCTAAATATGTCCAGAAGTGAAGCAACAATCGTTTCTCTGCCGCTGGTTGCCAAGAGATTGGTGGCGCAGAAAGCCAAAATATTCGCAATCAAGACATCGTTTATCCTTTTCGATAAGATTAAGTTGCGAATAAGCGTGTAAGCTCCGACGTTTAACGTCAAAAGCTACGCGCAATTTGCTAGTGTTATTAAATCGTGGTGCAGATTGATTCGACACGAATTCGAGGTGACTGACTGAAGTGAAGATCCTGTCCGAAATTTCCGATACGCTCTACCTGATGTTCCGCCGTCCGAAGCGGGCGCAATATGCGGCACTGTGCTACAGGGTGCGGGAGAATGGCGGAAGTCCGGATATCCTTCTCCTCACCAGCCGCGATACCGGCCGCTGGGTGATCCCCAAGGGTTGGCCGATGGGCGCCCGGCCGGGATATGAGGTGGCGGCACAGGAAGCGCTTGAGGAAGCCGGCGTGATCGGCGAGGCGGAACGCCAGCCGGTGGGCTGCTTCGGCTATGACAAAGCGATGGCGGAAGGCATGAAAATGCCCTGCGAGGTCCAGGTTCATGCGCTCAAGGTCACCGAGTATGCCGAGGAATACAAAGAAAAGGGCAAGCGCCGCATCGAATGGGTGAGCGCCGGGGAAGCGGAAATGCGCGTCCAGGAACCTGGATTGAAAAAGCTCATCCACGACTTTGCACAGCGCCGTAGCTGAAACGATTTTTACAGTTGCGGAACCGCTCGCTGCGGCGTTACCTGAACGTCGCAACGGATAGCGCAATGGCCGATACACAGTCACCCTTCGAAAAGCCGACGCTCGACAAGGATCTCGAGAAGCTCTCCTTCATCGAGGCCTCGACGCAATTCGTTATGATGAAGGCCGCCGGCCCCGGACTCGGCGTGATCTTCCTCGCACTGGCGGCACTTTTCTCGGCACTTTTCGTTTCCTCAAGCCCGGCGGCACTCGCCATCATCGCCGGCGCGGCCGTTGCGGCCTACATGGCGATGAATATCGGCGCCAACGACGTCACCAACAATGTCGGCGCTGCGGTCGGCGCCAAGGCCATTACGCTGGTCGGCGCGCTGTCGATCGCCTTCGTGTTCGAGATCGCCGGTGCCTTCTTCGCCGGCGGCAATGTCGTGCAGACCATCAAGTCAGGTATCGTCAATCCCTATGCGATCGGCGATTCGAACCTCGTGATCGCCATCATGCTGAGCGCGCTGCTGTCGGCTGCGATCTGGATCAACATCGCGACATGGATCAACGCGCCTGTCTCGACGACGCATTCGATCGTCGGCGGCATCATGGGAGCCGGTGCGGCGGGCGCGGGCATGGGCGCGGTCAACTGGACGGTGATGGCGCAGATCGCGGTCAGCTGGGTGGTTTCGCCGGCATTCGGCGCGGCAATTGCCATCGGCTTCCTCTGGTTCATCAAGGAAACCATCATCTATGCCGAGGACAAGGTGACGGCGGCGTGCAAATGGGTGCCGGTGCTTCTTTCCATCATGGCCGGATCCTTCCTCACCTATCTGCTGGTCGTTCTGCGCCAGGGGCGTTTCCCCGGGGTCACCAACTGGCATGCCATAGCCATTGGCGTGTTGTTCGCGATTGCTTCGTATTTCTGGCTGCGGATCGCCGTCAGGAAGCAGGCGGTGGGGCTTGAGAACCGCAACCAGTCGCTCAAGGTGTTGTTCCGGATGCCGCTGATCTTCTCCGCGGCGATGCTATCCTTTGCCCACGGCGCCAACGATGTCGCCAACGCCATCGGGCCGCTGGCGGCGATCGTCGAGGCGACCGGCATCCAGACCGTCGCCCGCAATCTCGACGCGCCCTATTGGGTGACGACGATCGGTGCGCTGGGCATTTCCGTCGGTCTGGCGCTGTTCGGGCCGCGGCTGATCCGTGTCGTGGGTACGCAGATCACCAAGCTCAATCCGGTGCGCGCCTTCTGCGTGGCGATGGCGGCGGCGATCACCGTCATCATCGCCTCGGCGCTTGGCCTGCCGGTGAGCTCCACGCATATCGCGGTGGGCTCGGTCTTCGGCGTGGGGCTGTTCCGCGAATGGTACACAGCCAATTCGGCAAAGCGGCGCGACTATATCCTCGCGCGAGCGGAGCCGCACGACGTGCCGGAAATATTGAAAGCCGCCAAGCGGGCCGAGGAAGACGGAGACGATGGCGGCGATAGTGGCGACCGCAGCTATCGTTATCTCGTGCGCCGCTCGTATCTCGCCTCGATCCTCGCCGCATGGCTTGTCACGGTGCCGGCGTCCGGGTTACTGGCTGCGCTTCTCGTCATCATCCTGCGGCCCCTGATCTGAGTTTGCCATGCGCGCCAATTTTCGCCTCCAGCGGCTCTTCGTCGAAAGCGATATCGTCAGCGGCAAAGCGCTGCCGGTCAGCGACGGCCAGTTCAACTATCTCCACAACGTACTCCGGCTGGAGGATGGCGCCGAACTGCTGGCGTTCAACGGCCGCGATGGCGAGTGGCTGGTGAAGCTTTCGTATCCCTCGCGCAAGAAGATCCTGCTTGAGCCGGTCGAGCGAACCCGACCGCAGCCGGGGCCTTGCGATCTGCATTATCTCTTCGCGCCGCTGAAGGTCGGCCGGCTCGACTATCTGGTGCAGAAGGCGGTCGAGATGGGCGCGGGCGTGCTGCAGCCGGTGATGACGCAGCATGTGCAAGGCAAGATCGGATCGATCGACCGGCTTCGCGCCAATGCGGTCGAGGCCTCGGAACAATGCGGCATCCTCGCTATCCCCGAAGTGCGCGATCCGGTGCGGTTGATCGACCTGCTGGAGACCTGGGATCGAAATCGCCGGATCATCTATTGCGACGAGGGTGCGGAGACCAACAATCCGATGTCGGCGCTGGGGAACATCCAGGAAAAGCATCTCGCCTTGCTGATCGGTCCGGAGGGCGGCTTCTCCGCCGAGGAGCAGGCGATATTGCGCGGCCTCGACTTCGTCACGCCAATTCCGCTCGGACCACGGATACTGCGCGCCGATACCGCCGCCGTGGCGGCCATGGCCGTGATACAGGCAAGTATCGGCGACTGGGAGTGAACACGGGTCGCGCGCAACGAACCTCAGCCCCGCTCATTCTTGCCGCCCTCCGAAATACAGAACTTCATTCAGCGAAATTTGAAGCTGCTTGAATCCTTTTCACTTGCATCGCATCTAAAACCCGTTCAACGATCCCCGCCGGTTCCTGGCCCCTTGAAGGCCTTTCCCTTTATCGAAGAAGTTCACATGGCACGCGACACCACCGACAGCACGCTCGTCTCCTCGAAAGACGAGCTGATCGCTTATCTCGACGCCGGCTCCAAGCCTGAAGAGAAATTCCGCATCGGCACCGAGCACGAGAAATTCGTGTTCTTCTCGGCGGACGACAGCCCGGTTCCCTATTTCGGCGACGCGGGGATCAAGACCATTCTCGATACGATGCAGGCGCGGACCGGCTGGGAGCCGATTATCGATGCCGGCAACATCATCGGTCTCGCCGGACCCGACGGGATGGGCGCGATCTCGCTCGAACCCGGCGGCCAGTTCGAACTGTCGGGTGCACCGCTCGAAAACCTGCATGAGACATGCAAGGAGACCAACCAGCACCTGGCGCTGGTACGCGAAATCGGTGAGCCGCTCGGCATCTCCTTCCTCGGCATGGGCGGCAGCCCGAAATGGACCTTCGCCGAAACGCCCCGCATGCCGAAATCGCGCTACGCGATCATGAGCCGCTACATGCCGAAGGTCGGCACCAAGGGGCTCGACATGATGTACCGGACGTGCACGATCCAGGTGAATCTGGACTTCTCGTCCGAGACCGACATGCGCCGCAAGATGCAGGTGTCGCTGAAGCTGCAGGCTCTGTCGACGGCGCTGTTCGCAAGTTCGCCCTTCACAGAGGCCAAGCCGAACGGCTTGAAGAGCTGGCGCGGCGATATCTGGCGCGATACCGACAACCAGCGCGCGGGTCTTCTGCCCTTTGCGTTCGGGCCGGATTTTGGCTTCGAGCACTATGTCGAATGGGCGCTCGACGCGCCGATGTATTTCGTCGTCCGCGACGGCAAGTATCACGACTGTACGCACATCACCTTCCGCCAGGCGATGGCGGGCGCGCTGAAGGGCGAGCTTGCCGACTGGGAAATCAACATGGGTGACTGGACCAACCACCTCTCGACACTGTTTCCGGATGTCCGCCTCAAGCGCTTCCTCGAAATGCGCGGCGCCGATGGCGGCCCGTGGCGGCGCATCTGTGCCCTGCCCGCCTTCTGGGTGGGCCTGCTCTATGATGCCTCAGCGCTCGATGCCGCCGAGGCGCTGACCCGCGACTGGACCTTCGATGAAGTGCAGGTGCTGCGCGACACGGTCCCCGTCCAGGGCATGGACGCGAGCTTCCGCGGCCGCAGCCTGTGGGATCTCGGCCGCGAAGTGGTCGATATTTCGCGCACTGGGCTGAAGTCGCGGGCGCGCTTCAATTCCTCGGGACAGGACGAGGGCGTATTCCTCGCGCCGCTCGATGAGATGATCGCCAAGAAATCCACCCTCGCCGACGACATGCTGTCGTTGTGGAAGGGACGCTGGGCGGGCGACATCGACAACGTATTTGAAGATTATCAATATTGATCGGCCCGGGGCAGCGAATGCCGCCCTTTTATTGCGGGATAAATTCCTGTTTGATTCTCGCCTATTAGGGCTATAGTGCGGCATTCCGTCTCGTGGAAAGGATTGCCATGCTCCCGCTGTTCGAAATGATGATGAAGGCCCAGAACGGCGACGCCATGGATGCCATGGCCAAGCAGTTCGGGCTGGCTCAGGAACAGATGCAGCAGGCGATGGCGGCGCTGATGCCTGCTTTTTCCACCGGCCTCAAGCGATCTGCTGCCAACCCTTACGACTTCTCCTCGCTGATGGCGGCGGCGGGCAGCGGCAATTACGCCAAATATTTCGAGGACATGACCAAGGCCTTTTCGCCGCAGGGCATCGCCGACGGCAACAATGCGCTCGGCATGATCTTCGGCTCCAAGGATGTTTCCCGCGCGGTGGCGGCGCAAGCCGAGCAGATGTCCGGCATCGGCCAGGAGGTCTACAAGCAGATGCTGCCGGTAATCGCCAACACCATGATGGGCGGCTTCTTCAAGCAGATCGCGGGGCAGTTCCAGGCAGCCGGCGACGCCATCTCCAAAGGCAACCCGCCGGATTTCTTCGGCCAGTGGATGGAAGCTGCCGGAATGAAGGAAAAGCCGAAGGCCGAGAGCAATCCCTTTCTCAACAATCCGTTCACGCAGGGCTTCCAGTCCTTCATCCAGCAGGCGGGTGCCGCCAATGCGGGCCAGGGCGCAAATCCCTTCGCCAACCCTTTCCTCGACATGTTCGTCGGATCGATGACGCGCGACGGAGCAACCCCGACGGGCGACACGCCGACAGACAAACCATCTGCCGCCAGCGCTACAGCCGCGGACGCCAACCCCTTTGCAGGGCTGTTCAACCAGATGTTCGATAGCGGCGTCGAAGTGCAGAAAAGCTATCAGAAAAACGTGGAATCCATTTTCGACAGCTATATGTCGAGCCTTCGGGGCAGCGGCAAGACGGATCGCTGATCGCATTCGCCAGCATGAACGTGCCCTTCAGCCGCCATTCATCAACGGTGGGGTAATCCAGCATGGCAACAAGTTGATGATACAGGAGATATGCCACATTCGCAGGCCTGCAATGCTCCAGCCGCAAACCTCGGGAGTGTCCCGGGAAAATCTTGGCACAGAGCCGCAGTGATCTGGAACAGATTCCCGCCTTTTGGCGTTATGGGCCACAATTCCGTGCATTTCTTGCTATGAAAAGAATTTTGCTGCGGAGCGGCGCTCAGGTGGAACGTGGTGAAGTTTCCGTAAAGCATGGTGACAGCGATACATGTTTGATCTAAGAAAAATCGGCTCCCTCAGGGAAATAATCAAAGTCGGGCAATCAGTTATGCATCCTGCCAATTTGCGTTCAGCGGTAGCGATCTCGGCCAATGGCCGTGAACAGGTCGTCACCGTCGGTGGGCTCGCAACACCCGAAACCAAGGATCGCGACTGGAAGAATGTTGCACTGCGCAAGCCGTGGAACTTTGCCGCAAAGCGCGTGCTCGATATCGCCGTGTCGGCCTCCGCATTGATGATTCTGCTGCCCTTTTTCCTGGCGATCGCTTTCGCGATCAAATGGGAGAGCGAGGGTCCGGTCTTCTTCATGCAGAACCGCTGGGGCCGCGGCGGCAGAATGATCCGCATCTTCAAGTTCCGCTCGATGCGCGACGATCTCGGCGACGTGACCGGCGTGGCGCAGACGCGCAAGAACGATCCGCGCGTGACCCGCACCGGCGCCTTCCTGCGCAAGACCAATCTCGATGAACTGCCGCAGCTGATCAACATCCTGCTCGGCGACATGTCGCTTGTCGGCCCGCGCTGCCACGTGCCCGGCATGCAGGCCGGCGGCATGCTGTACGAAGATCTGGTCAAGGATTACCACCTGCGCCATCTCGTGCGTCCGGGCCTGACGGGCCTTGCCCAGGTCAACGGCTTCCGTGGCCCGACCGATAGCGAGGATCTGGCGCGCAGCCGTTTCAATCACGACATCGAATATATCCGCAGCTTCAACGTCTGGATGGATATCAAGATCCTGGCCGGCACTCTGGTCAAGGAAATCCGCGGCGGCACCGGCTTCTGATTTGGACATGCTACTGAACAAAACGGCCGGCGCGGTGACATTCCGCTCCGGCCGTTTTGGTTTCATGACTTCCTTTGTCCCGCGCATAGCAGTTGCGTTTCTTCTGGTCGCCGCGTCGATCACGACCGGGCATGGAGAGGACGCGCCGCTATGGACCGAGCAGCCGACACGGATCGATCGCTCGAAGCAGCACTTCAAGCGCCTGCCCGCAGTCAAAATTGCGCGGGACAGCCGCCTCTGGCTGTTGGTTCCTTCACGAATCACGGTGCTGGACAGCGCAAGCTTCGTCATCGGCAAGCAACAATATCAGATCGCCAACATTCGGCCGGTGAAGCCGCAAAGACTCTGCCAGGCGATCGAAGGCGGCCGGTGGCCGTGCGGCCGCATGGCTTCGATCTTTCTCGGCAACCTGGTGCGCAACAAGCGCCTCCTCTGCGATATCAACAAGGTCGGCAGGAAGCTGATGCTGAGCAATTGCGTAATCGGTGTGCGCGATGTTGCCGCAGCAATCGTCGCCAACGGCTATGGAATGGCGGAGGCGGGCAAGGTGCTGCTCGCGGTGCAGGCCGATGCCCAGAAGGCCCTCGGCAAGGGCCTCTGGCGCAATCCGCTATGCACTACGGACTTCGACAATTGCTGACGCGCCCGTGCTCATCACAGGACGATTAGCATGTCGAAGACGCTCATTTTATCTTGACAGTTTTTGTCATCTTAAATAGTTGACTTCCATACTCATATTTATGGAAGGACACGCCGATGGCGATCACCATTACCCTCGATGACGCGAACAATGACGGCAAGGGCATCAACTTCAATGCCTATTTGAAGGGCTTCGACAAGCGGTTCGAGCCGAGCGGCCGGGGCGGATTCGTCAACGGATATGAGACTGTCACCCCTGAAACCGGCTTTTCCGCCGGCGGCGACGATTACGTCAGCTGGGATGGCAAGAGGAACGGCCAGAGCGTGATCTTCGAGGGCGGAGACGACGGCTGGGCCTATACCTTCAACGGACCAGACGGGGTTTACGGCACGAAGGACGACCACACCATGTCGGGCGATATCACGGCCATCACGCTTGGCACCGGCACCAAGGAGTCCAGCGACAACCCGGAATATACGAATAACGGCGAAATCAACATTGCCTTCGATGAGTTCAACGTCAACAGCTACAGCAAGCACTGGCTTAGCGATCTTGGCAATGGCGAGACAAAGGGCCTGCTGAATTTCCTCAACAGCGATGTCATCGAGTTCACGGGCTCGGCAGGCAGGGACACGTTCACCTCCTACAAGATGAGCGATACGCTTCATGGCGAAGGCGGCCGCGATATTCTCAACGGTGGCAGGGGCAGTGACACGATCCATGGCGACGAAGGCAACGACAGGCTGACTGGCAGTTTTGGCATCGACACGTTCGTGTTCGAGGTGGGCGACGGCAAGGACAGGATCACGGACTTCGGCAAGGGCGCCGACAAGATCGATTTCAGCGGCATGTTCGACAATTTCGATGCCGTCGTCGATGCTGCTACTTCGAGCAATGCAGGCGTGACGATCGCCTATGATGGCGGCAGCGTGCTGCTGATGGGCGTAAAGCTTGCAGACCTGCAGGAAGCCGATTTTGTCTTCCCGATCTGATTTAGTCGATGAGGTAAAGCAAAGCCCTGCCGGTGCGAACCGGCGGGGCTTTTTCGTGCATAACGAGGCTGATGTCAGGCTGCAACGAGTGGCGTCAGCACGCGGATCAGGCCAGTCTCCGGCTCACGGGTGACCGACAGGCGGCATCCGTAGACCTCTTCCAGAGCGTCCTCATTGAGGACTTCGGCCGGCGTACCCGCCATATGCAGGCGCCCGCCCTTCAGCATCACGATATGATCCGCGAACATCGCGGTGAGATTGAGGTCGTGCATGACGGCGATCACGCCACCACCCCGAGAAGCGAATGCCTTGGCGAGCTTCATGATGGCGATCTGGTGCCGGATATCGAGGCTGGCAACGGGCTCGTCGAGGAACAGCCAATTGGCTTGGCCAGCGCGCACCGCCTCGGGGATCTGGCAGAGGACGCGGGCCATGTGCATGCGGGATTGCTCGCCGCCCGACAGTGCAGTCGCCACGCGGCGTTCGAAGCCCTTGAGATCGACGGCTTCCAGCGCACGGGCCATGACCCTGTCGGCTTCCGCGGCATCATGAGTGTCACCGGCGACGACGCCCATCTCCAGCACTTCGCGCACGAGGAAGGGAAAGCCGAGGCTGATCGACTGGGCGAGCACGGCGCGTGAGAGCGCGAGTTCCTTCGGGCTCATGGCCTTCAGGTCGCTGCCGTTGAAACGGACTCTCCCCTCGAATTTCCGCTCGCCGGAAATCGCCTTCATGGTCGTGGTCTTGCCAGAACCGTTCGGGCCGATGATCGCGGTCAACTTGCCGGGCGTGGCCTTGAAGCTCAAATCCTTGACGACCTGCCTGCCGGACAGCGTGACGGATATGTTGTCGATCTCGATCATCTCACATCACCCGTCCGGAGCGATCCTTGAGCAGGATCCAGAGGAAGAACGGTGCGCCGATGAGGGCGGTGAGAATGCCGATCGGCAGTTCGGCGGGCGCCACGATGATGCGGGTGATCATGTCGGCAACCAGCAGCAGGCTGCCACCCAGCAACGCCGAGGCCGGCAGCAGGAACCGGTGATCCGGCCCGACCCAGATGCGGATGAGATGCGGCACGATCATGCCGATGAAGACGATGCCGCCCGACAGCGCCACCGATACACCGGTCGCTGCCGCGACCATGACGATCGCAACGCGCTTGAAGCGTTCGACGGGCACGCCCATGTGGAAGGCAGCAGCCTCGCCGAGCGTGAATGCGTTCAGTCCCCGGGCCAGGAACGGAAGCGTCAACAGCGCTGGCAGGATGACGACCGCTGCGATCGCCGCTTTCTGCCAGGTCGAGCCGGCAAGCGAGCCGAGGCTCCAGAAGGTGATGTCGCGGATCTGGGTATCATCGGCCACATAGATCAGCAGGCCCGTCAGGGCCATGCCGAGGGCGGAGATGGCGATGCCCGCGATCAGCATCGTGGCGATCTGTGTTTCGCCGTCGCGGCGGCCGAGGCGGTAGAGAATGAAGGTGACGATCAGGGCGCCGATGAATGCCATGACCGGGAGCGTGAAGATGCCGAGGATTGCGGTGATCGGGGCAAGCACCGTTCCGCCAAGAACGATCGAGGACACCGCGCCCAGGCTGGCACCCGAGGTCACGCCGAGCACACCGGGATCGGCAAGCGGATTGCGGAACAGACCCTGCATCGTCGCGCCCGAGGCAGCCAGTGCGGCTCCCACCAGGAAGCCGACGGCCGCACGCGGCATGCGAACCTCTGTTATGACGATGCGGTCACGCAGGACATCGAGAGCGTTGTCGGATCCTCCCAGGAGAAGGTTCCTGAGGAGCCCGGTCACCGAGGCGGTGCTGGCGCCGGTCATAACAGATATGAGCAGCATGGCGACGGCGAGGATGCCCAGCGCCGGCAGGCCATAGGCGAGCGCCCGAGCGCCGCGATCGTGGCCGGCGCGCGGTCCACTCGACGCAATCTCGTCGCGGCCGACTTCCATATTCAGTGCCATTTCTAGAGCCTAGCCGCCGTAGAGCTTCTCGTAGACCTTGCGGATTGCATCGCCGGTACGCGGCCCGAAGAGCAATGCGCTGCCGCCAAGGCGGATAACCTTCTTGGCCTGGCCGGCAGGCGTCAAAGCCACCGCAGGATTGGCAAGAATGTCCGCCTCGGACACTGTCTGGCCGCCAGTGTCCATGAGGAGAATGACATCCGGCTTGGCATTGATCACGGCTTCGTCGTTGAGCGGCTTGTAACCGTGAAAGTCCGACGTCGCATTGATGCCGCCGGCGAGTGCGATGATGCCGTGTGCAGCCGTGTGCTCGCCGGCAGCCATGATCTTGCCGTTCTGCACAGTCATCACGAAGAGAACCCGCTTGCGCTTGGCTTCCTCGATCTTGCTCGCATCGGTCACGGCGGAATCGACATCGGCTGCAACTTTCGCCGCCAGTTCATCCGCCTTGGTATCGGCGCCCAGCGCCTTGCCGACCGCCTTGATCTTGGCGACGAGCGCATTGCGATCATAGCCTTCTGGTATGAAGGCCAGCGGCACGGATGCCTTGCTCAGGACGTCGATCGTTTCCTTGGGTCCGCTGCCCTGGATCAGAAGAATGGCCGAGGGATTGACCGACAGCACGCCCTCCGGCGACAGCGCCCGCATATAGCCGATGCTCGGCAGTCTGTTGACCTCATCCGGATAGAAGCTGGTGATATCGCGTGCGATAACCTTGTCGCCATAACCCAGCGCAAAGACGATTTCGGTTACGGCGCCGCCGACCGTCACCAGACGCGACGTGTCCACCGGCTTGATCTCCTGTGCAGCCACGGGGCCAGCCACGAGAGACAGAGCTGCGAACGCAAGGAGGGCGCGCCGGCTGAGGGTCATTGCAAGCATGGTCTGTCTTTCTTTAAGCGGCTGCGGCGGTATCGATGGTCGACAGGCCCTCGACGAGCGCCCGCCATTCGGCCATCTCGACATTGCCTTCCTTGCGCTTGCCGAAGAACTGGATGATCATCTCACCATTCTTGTCATAGGCTTCGAGCGAGGTGACGTGACCATCCTTGGTCGGCTTGCGCACGGCCCAGGCTTCAGTGATGTGATCGGCGCGCAGGTGCAGGTGGAAAGTCGGGTCCATGACATTGAGCCAGGGTCCCATCGGCGCGACATTCGACACCGGGCCGGTATGGATTTGCACGATGCCGCGATTGGCGACGAAGCACATCAGGTTGACCTGGCTTTCGACGGCCTTGGCGAAGAACTCGGTCGCGACGCCATCGGCGAGCTTCCAGGCGTAATCGGCGCCGACGTTGCGAACCGCAGCACGGCGATCGATGTCGAGCTTCTTCAGCATCATGAAAAATTCGTGCGTGTCGGTCATCTTCGACCAATGGTCGCGAAGTTCGGCGACATCGAAGCCCTCGGTGCGGCCGGCGGCCATCCTGGTGAAGGGCTGGACGGTGAAATCCTGGCTCTGGTCCTCGATGCGGAAATCGGCGACGATCTTCTCATAGGCTTCAAGATTGGATTCGGGGCGCAGATGCACCTTGTGGATCGCTTCGCCCGACTTGTCGAAATATTGCAGCGACCGGCGGACCGTCTCGCCATCGGTCTTGGTGACCGCGAAGGCGTGCGCCCAGACCCAGTTGAAGATGCGCAGGTCGATATTGGCGCCCAATGTCAGCGACGTCTTCTCGCCGATCTCGATATTCTCATAGACGCCGATCTTTTCGTGCACGGCGCTTTCGTTGCGGCTAAGCGCCATGACCACGCCCATTTCGGGTGCCCGCTCGAGCAGCTTGTTGGGGCTGGCATCGATACGGATCGCGGTGAGGCCGACTTCGGCTGCGACGAGGGCTGCTTCGGAAATGCCGAGATTGGCGGCGATGTCACGCTCGCGGAGCTTGGGATTCTCGACGCGGTAGGCGCGAATTTCGGATGGCGTCGGAGCCTTTGTTTCGGTCATGTCTTTTTGTCCCTTCCCTGGGTATCTGCCTGGGTCTTCATACTTCATTTGTTGAGAATGAGCTTGCCTTGCTTGGTGATCTTCATCCGGTAATCGGCCCCGGCATGGTGGATGACGATCTCCCGGCGCCCGGCAAACAGCGTCTGCGTGTCGTATTCGGGGAGCGTAGCCTCGGCCGGAAGCGACGCCTGCCCCGTGCCGGCATCCTTCTTCTCGAGTTCCACCATCATCACGTCTCTCCGTGCCCCGCGTCCCCGGGACCAATCCCGCTGGTCCCACGCGCTGCCAATCAAGGTCAATTCATTGTTGACTTCGATACTCATATTTCAATAATGACGCAATAGCTGACAATCGTTGTCAAGTTAATTTCTCCCGACCCAAGGAGCCGCACGTGATGAAGCCGACCATACGGGCCGGTGCGCGGCCGGACGATACCGACTGAAAATGGCGATAACAGACCCGAAAGTGGTGCAGATCAGGGAGTTGCGGTTCAAGCCCGCCAATTCCAACGATCGTGCGCGCGCGGGTCTGGAGCATGATTTCAAGGACGTGCCGCCCTGCGCCTTCGGCAGGGACGACGGCATCTCGCCCTATATGGGCTCCGACTCGGGGATATCAGGCTTTCCGGATGCGCCGGGAAAGCAGGCCGTATTGCTCGATGTGGACATCCCGCCCGTCAAGCAGGAGCCGGCGGGTTCGGGCCACTCGCTGGCATACAAGCTGCTTCGGGATGGATTCGGGCTTTCCGTCTTTCTTCATGCGGTTGCGGCTCTGGCGGTCACATACCTGACCATCAGCCTGCCGGATGAGAGCGTGCTCAACGAGGGCGAGACGGTTCTCGCTGTCGAGATCTACAGCGAGACGAATTCAGAGGTCGCCGCCGTCAAGCAGCAGACGGAACAGGAAGGCGAGGAAATCGAGGAACCGGTTGTCGAGAAGGCAGAGGTCAAGCCGGAGCCGGTCAAGCAACCCGAGAAAGTCGAAAAGCCGGTCAAACAGGCCGAGCTGCCGGAACCGGTGAAAGAGCCGGAGAAGGTCGAAAAGCCCGTCGTAACCACGGATCAACCGGAAGTGCTGATGAGCAAAGAGCCCTCCACTTTCGCAGTGGAACAGGTGGCGAAACAGATTCTCGAGACATCCGAGATCAAGCCGCTGCCGGATGCCCTGCCCTCTGTGCTGGTCACGCCGGTACCCGTAGAGGAAAAAAAACGCGAGTCGAAGCTCGCCCAGCCGCTCGCTCACCCGGTTTCCAAGCCGCGCGTTGTCCTGAAGCTGGCGGAGGTCAAGCCCGTTGAGAAACCTGTCGAGAAAAAGGAAGAGCCAAAGAAGGAAGAGCTGAAAAAGCCTAAGCCGGAGCCCAAGAAGCAGGCCATCGAAACGCCAGAGAAGAAGCCGGTCAAGAAGAAGGTCATGCGGCAAGACGGCAATGCCGACGAGAATTCAACCAAGGGCCGCGACACTGCGAAGGTCAAGGATGGCGCCAGCCAGGACGCATCGCAGGGCAATTCGAAGAAGAAGCTGAAAGGCAACGCGGCCCTCACGAACTACAAGGGTTTGGTCGACAGAAAGATCGACCGCGCCAAGAAACGCATCAAGGTTGGCGCGAGAGGCCAGGCGGTCGTCACGTTCACTATCAATGCCGATGGCAACGTCAGCAATCTTCGCATCAAGAAAAGCTCCGGCAAACCGGCAATCGACAAAGGAGCCCAGGAGGTAATCCGGAAGTCTGCGCCCTTTCCACCTATTCCTGCGGAGCTTGGCGCCAAGAGCCTTCGCTATCAGAAGACTATCGCCTTCACTGGCAAGTAACGCACTGTATTTGCTCAAATTTGAGCTATCAAAAACATCCAATCTTAACCACCCCGTTTAGTTAATCCTTATGTAGTTGCGGATATGTTTTGTGCCAATCCGGCATGAACGCCTGGAACTAAGCCTTAACGGAAGGGAAACGGGGATGAACAACACCATTCGTGAACTGCTCAAGAAGCATGCCGGCCTGCCGGTCGACGTCGCCGATCTCGCCGATGGCACTGACCTCTACGCAGCGGGCCTCTCGTCCTTCGCGTCGGTGCAGCTGATGCTGGCGCTCGAAGAGAACTTCGACATCGAATTTCCCGATAGCCTGTTGAACCGCAAGTCGTTCCAGAGCATCGAGGCCATCGCCCGCACCGTCGCTTCCATCGTGGACGACAGAAAGGTCGCGTGATGAACATCCCCGTCAATCTCGCCATTGGCAGCCTGACGGAACGGGCCGCCCGGGTGGCGGCTGTCGCCCGCGCCTTTGCCGATCAGGTCGACCAGAAGAGCCGCTTCCCGGTTGAAGCGGTCGATGCGATGAAGGCCGAGCGCCTTCTCTCGATCCAGATCCCCGCCGAGCTCGGCGGCGAAGGTGCGCGCACCGGCGAGATCGCCGAACTCTGCTCGATCATCGCCCAAGCCTGTGCCTCGTCGGCCATGGTGTTCGCCATGCATCACATCAAGCTTTCGAGCCTGGTGGAGCACGGCATCCACACCGAATGGCATCGCGGCTTCATGCGCCGCATCGTCTCCGAACAGCTGCTGATCGCATCCGCGACCACCGAAGGCGGCATCGGCGGCAATCTGCGCAATTCGATCTGCGCCATCGAGGTCGAGGACGGCATTTGCCGCCTGACCAAGGATGCGACTGTTATTTCCTACGGCCAATATGCCGAAACGATCCTGATCACCTCACGCGCCCATAAGGACGCGGTCTCCACCGACCAGGTGATGACCGTGTTCACCAAGGACCAGTATTCGCTGGTCAAGACGCAGGACTGGGATACGCTGGGCATGCGCGGAACCTGCTCCGAGGGCTTCATGTTCACCGGCGAAGCGCCGGCCGAACAGATCTTCTCCAAGCCGTTCGCCGAAATCGCGGCGCAATCGATGCTCGCCAACAGCCACATCCTGTGGAGCGGCGTATGGTACGGCATCGCGGTCGATGCTGTCGGCCGTGCGCAGAGCTTCGTGCGCGGTGCGGCCAGGAAGACGCCGGGCGTCGTGCCGCCGGGTGCGCTTCGTCTCGCCGAGGTCTCGAACCTTCTGCAGATGATGAAGTCCAATGTCGTCGCTGCGATCAAATCTTACGAGATTGCCAGGGAAGACGAGGAAAAACTGTCCTCGGTCGCCTTCGCGGTCGCCATGAACAATGTGAAGATCGCTTCCTCGGAGACGATCCTTATCATCATCAACCACGCCATGCTGATCTGCGGGATCATGGGCTACAAGAACGGCACGCCGTTCAGCCTGGGCCGGCATCTGCGTGACGCGCATTCCGCACAACTGATGATTTCCAACGACCGAATTCTCGGCAACACGTCCACCATGCTCCTGATCCACAAACAGGACACCAGCCTACTGGGGTAAGATATTATGGATATGCAGGTTTCACTTCTCGACCGGCTGTTTGATTCCGGTCTTCTCATCGAAACGGGTGTCGATGGCCTCTATGGCCGTTCGGGCCAGTTCGAGGATGTCATCGCGGCTTTCGAACGCATGATCGACAGGTTCGGTGGCGCCGATGGTGCGGAAGCCATCCGCTTTCCGCCCGGCATGGCAATGAGCTATTTCGAAAAGAGCGGCTACATGAAGAGCTTCCCGCAGCTCGCGGGCACCGTGCATTCCTTCTGCGGCAACGACCACGACCATATGGGCCTGCTCTCCTGCATGGAAGAAGGCAAGGACTGGACCAGGGAGCAGAAGGCGACCAACATCGCGCTGACCCCCGCCGCCTGCTATCCGCTCTATCCGACAGTTGCCAAGCGTGGCCCGATCGCCATGACCGGCGGTCTCTACGACCTGCAATCCTATTGCTTCCGCCATGAGCCGTCGCGCGAGCCGACCCGCCAGCAGATGTTCCGCATGCGCGAATATGTCTGCATGGGCACCGAGCACCATGTCACCGAGTTCCGCCAGAAGTGGATGGATCGCGGAGTGCAGATGATGGAAGAGCTTGGCCTCACCGTCGAGATCGATATCGCCAACGATCCGTTCTTCGGCCGCGCCGGCCGGCTGCTTGCCAACAACCAGCGCGACCAGAACCTGAAGTTCGAACTGCTGATCCCGGTCAATTCGAATGCCAACCCGACCGCCTGCATGAGCTTCAACTACCACCAGGATGCCTTCGGTACAAAATGGGGCCTCAATCTCGAGGATGGCAGCGTCGCCCACACCGCCTGCGTCGGCTTCGGCCTGGAACGCATCGCGCTGGCGCTCTTTGCGCATCACGGGCTTGATGTTAAAGTGTGGCCAGACGCTGTCCGGACCGCTCTCTGGGGGTAAGCCTGTTATGACCGCCGTCTTTCCGTTCCTCGATCCCGGCCGTTACGAGCCGCACGAGTTGCACAGCCTTGACCGGATCTGGCCGGAGACCAATTGCTATGTCGATCTCTGGATCGAGATTCTCAACACGATCCGGCTGCCGCCCGAGGCGATGCTAGGCTTCACGCTGGGCCAAGATTTCGAAGGCGACCAGTTCACCTTCTTCAAGGTGCCGCTCGAGGATCTCGAAACGCTCTACGGTATCCGCGTGACCGAGCTTGCGGTCTTCGACAAGGTCGAGGACCACGTCGCCCAGCAGATCGCGCGCGGCCGGTTGTGCCTGCTGGAGATGGATTCCTATTTCATGCCGGATACGCAAGGCGTGGCCTACCGCACCGAGCACGGCAAGACGACGGTGGCGATCAACCGCCTGTCGGAGAAGGACAGGGAAATCGACTATTTCCACAATGGCGGCTTCTGGCGGCTGTCCGGCGAGGATTACGACGGCCTGTTCGGCCGGCTCTATCCCGAAGGATCGCAGCCCTTCCTGCCCTATACGGAGTTTGCCAAGTTTCCCGATCACCTGCCCAGCGATCACCTCATCCGGCAGCGGGCGCGCGAGCTGCTGACGCGGCACATTCTGCGCATGCCATCTCGGAACCCGATTGCGGAATTTTCGCGTGTGCTGCCCGAACAGGTCAGCCTGATCGCCGACCGGCCGTTCGGCTTCTTCCATAAATATGCCTTCAACACATTGCGGCAGCTCGGCGCCAATTTCGAGCTTGCCGCGACGCATTTCAAATGGATGTCGGATTTCGGCGAATTCAGTGACGCGATCGAAGCTTCGCTGAAAATTGCGGAGGCGGCCAAGAGCGTGCAGTTCCAACTCGCACGTGCCGTGACCCGCAGGAAATTCGATACGCTCGTATCGGCCCTTGATCCCGCAATCGAAGCGTGGGACCAACTATCCGAGGCCGTCAAGGTCAAGATCGACTGATTTGCCGGGAATGGGGTTCGATGACATCGTTGGCGGGGCCAAGGACGAAGACCAGGCGCAGGCTTGATGCGGGGTGGTCGCTTCTGGTCTCGGATGCCGGGCAATATGCTGCCCCGGCCGACATTCCATCCACAGGCAGACGCCTTCCAGCGACCGTGCCCGGAACCGTCGCGGAGGCGCTGGAGACAGCCGGACGGTTCGACCGGACACAGCCCCTGCCGCTCGCCGATCGCGACTTCTGGTATTTGCTCGACCTGACCGGCGAGACGCCCGGACCATACCGGCTGGTGTTCGATGGCCTCGCCGTGATCGCCGAGGTGTTCCTCAATGGCGAACGCATTCTAGAAAGCCGCAGCCAGTTCGTTTGGAACGAGGTTCCGGTCACGCTCCGGGGCGATGACGCGCTCGCCATCGCGTTCCGGGCGCTCAACCCGCATCTCAAGGCCTCAGGCCCCCGCGCCAAATGGCGGCCGCAGATGATCTCGCCGCCGGGCATGCGGATGGTACGGGCCACGCTGCTCGGCCACATGCCGGGCTGGTGCCCCGAGATCGACGCCATCGGCCCGTGGCGGCCGATCCATCTCGTGCGTCAGGGCGGCATCGAGGTCGATGAACTCAGGATGGGCGCTTCGCTCAATGCCGAAGGTCACGGCGTGCTGGACCTCTCATTCCGATTTTCCGGGCGAGCGACGGACCTCAGGATCGCCTGTGGCACGCAGCAAGCACCCGTGATGATCTCGGCCGAGGGCGGGCTGCATGCGCATCTGACGCTGACCGACGTCAAGCCATGGTGGCCGCATACTCACGGCGAGCCACATCTCTATCCGGTCTCGCTGATCGCCGATGGCGCCGCCCATCCGATGGGCAAGGTCGGATTCCGCAATGTCTCGCTCGACCAGAGCGCGGACGGCAAGGGCTTTGGCATCGAGATCAATGCCGTGCCGGTTTTCTCTAGGGGCGCTGTCTGGACTACCGCCGACATCGTCCGTCTGCCCGGCGGACGCGCCGACTACGAACCATGGCTCAGGCTCGCCCGCGACGCCGGCATGAACATGATCCGCATCGGCGGCACCATGGCTTACGAAGCCCGCGAATTCTTCGAGGTTTGCGATGAGCTCGGGATCATGGTGTGGCAGGACTTCATGTTCGCCAATTTCGATTATCCGGTCGCCGACCCGGAATTCGCTGGCTTGGTGAGGCGCGAGGCGGAGGATCTGCTCAAGTCGCTGCAAGGATCGCCGTCGCTGACAGTCCTCTGCGGCGGCTCGGAAATCTACCAGCAGGCGGCGATGATGGGCATGCCGCAGAAATCCTGGTCTGGACCGCTGACCGAGGAACTGCTGCCGGCGGTGTACGAAGAATACCGGCCCGATGTGATCTACGTGCCGAACTCGCCCTTCGGCGGTGCTATGCCGTTCTCACCCAACGAGGGCATTACGCATTACTACGGCGTCGGCGCCTATTGCCGGCCGCTCGAAGACGCGAGACGCGCCAATGTACGCTTCGCCGCCGAGAGCCTGGCATTCGCCCATGTGCCGGAGCAAGTGACACTCGACGCGCATCTGCCGGTGCCCGCCGTGCATGATCCGCGCTGGAAGACCCGCGTGCCCCGCGACCGTGGCGCCTCCTGGGATTTCGAGGATATCCGCGATCATTATTTGCAGGATCTCTACGGCTTCGATCCGGCCCGGCTGCGGCGCGAGGACCCCGTCCGTTATCTCGATTTCTCGCGCGCCGTGACGGCGGAAGTCACGGAGGCGACCTATGCGGAATGGCGGCGGCCGGGATCGTCCTGCGCGGGGGCGCTGGTCTGGACTCTGCAGGACCTGCTACCGGGCGCTGGTTGGGGCGTGATCGACTCAACCGGGCTGCCGAAACCGGTCTGGCATGGCATTCGGCGGGCATTCCGGCCGGTGCAGGTGGTGTTTTCCGACGAGGGCACCAATGGGCTCTATGTGCATGTGATCAACGAGACGTCCAGCGATCTCGAACTGCGGCTGGAGGTTTCGGCCCTGCGCGACGGCATGCAGCCGGCCGTATCCGGCACACGGGATATCTCGCTGCCTGCGCGTGGTAGCCAAAGCATCGCCGCCACCGATCTGTTCGGCGCCTTCTTCGACACCACCTATGCCTTCCGATTCGGCCCGCCGTCGCATGACGTGACGGTCGCCCGGTTGATGAGCGGCGGCGATGAGATCGCCAGCGCCTTTCATTTCCCGCGCGGGCGTATGGCGGCCATGCATGCGGCCAATCTCGCCGCCGAACTGGGGAACGATGCGCGCGGTCCGTTCATTGCCATCTCGACGGATCGGCTGGCGCAATCGGTCAATCTCGGTTTCGAGGGCTTTATCCCCGACGACAACTGGTTCCACCTGGCTCCTGGCAAGCCGAAGCTTGTGAGATTTGCCCGCCATGGCGAGGGCGACGAACGGCCGACCGGCGAGATCCGCCAACTCGGGTCGAGCAATGTGATCCGGCTGTGAGGAGACAAACTTGACCAGTATCGCCCTGCGCGGACTTCTTGCACTTAGCATCGCTTTAGCCGCTGCCGGCGAGGTATCTGCGACCTGCTTTCGCGGCATCAACATTTCGGGCGCCGAGTTCGGCGTGCGCGGGGGTACGGTCAACAAGGACTACACCTGGCCATCGACCAATACGCTGTCCTACTTCGCGGACAAGGGCTTCAACACCATACGCCTGCCTTTCAAATGGGAACGGCTGCAGCCCCAATTGATGGGCGAACTCGACGAGGCCGAGTTGCAGCGCCTGATGGAATCGGTCGAACTGATCCGTGCGCGTGGCATGAGGACGATCCTCAATCCACATAACTACGGGCGCTACGACGAAAAGATCATCGGATCGGACGATGTGCCGATCGCGGCTTTCGCCGATTTCTGGGCAAAGCTCGCGCGCTACTATGCCAATGACGACCAGGTGATATTCGGCCTGATGAACGAACCAAACCGCATGCCGATCACGCAGTGGCTGGACGCCGCGAACGCCGCCACCCATGCCATTCGTGAGAAGGCCAAGGCCAACAATCTCGTGCTGGTTCCCGGTACTGCCTGGAGCGGCGCGCATAGCTGGATGACACCGATCGACGGCGAGCCGAACGGCGTGGCGATGGCGAAATTCTCCGATCCCGCCAACCACTTCATTTTCGAATTCCATCAGTATCTGGACGGTGATTTTTCGGGCACCAAGCCCAATTGCTCACGCGCCGGCGATGCCGAACAGGCGCTCAAGAACGTGACGGCCTGGATGAAATCGAACGGCTTTCGCGGCATGCTCGGAGAGTTCGGCGCATCGACCGACAAAGCCTGCGTCGCGGGCCTGAAGGCGATGGTCGATGTCATGGAGGAAAACAGGGACGTCTGGGCGGGCTGGACTTACTGGGTCGCGGGCGACTGGTGGAGCGAAGAGGAACCGCTCAACATCCAGCCGACGCGAAAAGGTGACCGGCCACAGCTTCAGGCCCTGCTGCCCGCGCTGCGCGATCTCTCGGCGGAAGGCACCGCCTGCCCTGCCCTCGATTGAGCCCGCTCCAGCAGCTTCGACCAGATCGATTTGATCACCGGGATGTCGACGGCTGACACGGTGCCGACCATGAACCACATCAGCGCGCCCGTCTTGATCGAGAAGAACGAGTTCGAGATCACCATGATGAGCAGCAGATAGACGATCATCATGGAGTGGAAATCCCATGCCCGCGCATTGCGGAAGGGCATGAAGACGAACATTGCCCAGAGCGCAATGAACCCGAACAGCCCGAATTTCGTCAGCGTGTAGGCGAGCCCTGAATCCGCCGTGAACTGTGCCGTCGCCTCGACGCCCAGCACCACCGGAAGCGAAAGCTCGGTCAGGATATGGGCGGTGACGGCGATGCGGCCCGAGAGGTCATTGGGTCCGCCACTGGTGCCCGAGGCAAAGCCATAGGCGGCAATCAGCGCCAGCAGCAGGAAAGGCGTGACCAGCCAGAATGTGCGGGGGATCACCTTGAAAAATGGCGAAAGGAGAACGATCAGGATGCAGGTGAACAGGCCGAAGCGGGCATCGGCCAGCACGACCATCGTCAAGGCAGCGGCGAACAGGAACCATCGCCCGCTCCAACCGCGACGGAACATCGCCCATGAGAAGATGATCACGCCGAAATTGCCCATCGACACCGGCTCGAGGAACACCGACGAGACGCGGTGCTGGCCGAGGAAGGACAGGATGGTGCGCGGCTCAGGCCGGCTA
Organism: Rhizobium sp. LjRoot254; assembly: GCF_964254105.1. Taxonomy (NCBI): domain Bacteria; kingdom Pseudomonadati; phylum Pseudomonadota; class Alphaproteobacteria; order Hyphomicrobiales; family Rhizobiaceae; genus Rhizobium; species Rhizobium sp. LjRoot254. Next base: position 3,780,266 of record NZ_CAXUSM020000001.1, read on the forward strand.
CCCGAGATGAAAAGGCCCTTGGTGGCGCCATAGCTTTCCGTCAGTGTCACCGTGCCCTTGGAGATGTAATAGCCGAGCACGTTGAACCATTCGAGATAGAGGTCGAGCAGGAAATATTCGAAGAAGGCGAAAAACAGCACCACGATCGCCGACCAGACCGCGAGGCTGTCCGCCAGTCTCAGGTCGCGCAGGCGCGAACCCATGGCGTAGAAAATGACCGGGATGAGGATGTCGCGCACGGCCTTGAGGTCGCTGGCGCCACGTAGCGTGAAAAGCATCAGCATATAGGTGACGAAGATGACGAGGAAGAGATAGAGCCCTGCCCTGCGATCCATCGCGACGAGCAGCGCCGTGCCGATGATCGCCATCTCCATCAGCATGACATGGCTGTCGCGCATCGGCATGATGCGGGTGTTGACGAAGCAGAGGAAGAGATTGAAAGTCAGCCCGCCCATCACAGAGGCGATGGCGCCGAAACGCAGGAAGCCCGCGAGCGGGCTTGCTTCGTCGAGCGGTGGCAGAATGTTTGCAGTTGCGGCGGCCGCCATCGGTGACCTCCGCGTTAGGCGACCCGGCCGAGCATGACGGTTCCCAGCATGCGGTCGCGCCAGGGCTCCAGTGATCTCACCAACTCTTCCATGCGGCGGCTATTGTCGTTCTCATCACCGACGAGCAGGATGGCATTGGCTTTTTCGAGCAGTTCGGCGAGGTGATGGCGGGCTTCCTCGCCATTGGCGTCGATGATGACGAAATCCGCCTTGCGTTTGTGGCCTGCGAAATTGGAGAAGGTTGGCGTGGTCGCCTTCGGGCGATGGGCACTTTCCAGCGCCAGCCGGGTGAATTTGAGCAGGTCCGCGAGCGGCGCTTCGCTGGCGCTGACATAGGCTGAGCCATCGCGGCCGTCACCGTCGGAATAAAGCACTTCCTTGTCGAGACGGTGAAGCGCACCGGCAACATCGGTCACGATGCGGCTGCCGGGATTGTCGTTGTCAGGCGACAGGAAAAGCACCGTCGAGGGCTGCCCGGGGCGCGAAAGCTGAAGCAGGCTGTCGACGGTGCGCGAAACGCCGATCTGCGCCTTGCGCTCCCATTCGCGATCATCGCTCTCGATGAATTTTCGTCCGGAGAGTTGAAACGCGCGCGGCTTTTGCCGCATGGCTGGAATATAGGCGATAACGGGAAGCTTCGCAGGGGCCGCCTGCTTGGGCGCGACCGGCTCGGCGAATTCCTCTTCGTCCTCGTGGATTTCCTCCCGGCCGCCGAACATCCGCGACAGGATTTCCACGCCGACGGCGAGGCCGCTGCCCAGGGCGATGCCGAAGAGACCGCCGGCGATCACGATGATGATCTTGGTCACCAGCGACGAACCGCCAGATGCGACTGCCTTGGAGATGACGCGCGAATTGTTGATGTTGACCGTATCGCGCTGGCCGAGTTCGCTCGCCCGCGTGAGGAAGGTCTTGTAGAGCGCCCGCAGCGCATCGACCTCGGACTGCAGTGCACGCGCCTTGATGCCGGCCTCCGACGTATCGAGGCTCGACGTGGTCAGCGTATCGAGATGGCGCTGGAGTGCCGCGGTATTGGCCTCGGCGCGTTCGAGCGCGCCCTTCATCGAGCCGCGGATACGGGCAAGTTCCTGTTCCATCACATCGCGCATGCCCTCGACCTGAGACCGCGCGGCCTTCATCTGCGGATGATTGGTGCCGAGCGTGGTCGAAAGCTGGTCGGCGCGGGCGGAGAGCTGCGCATACTGGCCGCGCATGCCGCTGAGCGAGGTCGAGACCAGCGCTTCTGGAATGCCGCCGGATTCGATCGAGCCGATCGTCAGGGTTTTGACCTGATTGTAGTTGGCGCGCTTGAGCTCCAGATCGGCGCGCGCTGCGATGAGCTGCTTGTTGACGCCTTCGACCTGCTGGTCGATGACCAGTCCCTGCTGGCCGGTGGAGATCAGATTGTTCTTGCCCTTGAAGGTTTCGAGTTCTTCTTCGGCCCGGCGGAGCTTTTCCGCCAGGTCCTTTGCCTGAAGCTCGAAGGCGCCGCTGGCACGTGTGGAGGCATCGGAACGGGCTTCATGCAGGCGCTTGAGATAGAGCGAGGCGATCGCATTGGCGATCTCGGCGGCCCTGGCCATGTCGCGGTGCTTGACGGTGAGCGTCATGACGAAGGACTGGCCTTCGCGTTCGACGGTCATGTTCTTCTGCAAGGTGCCGACCGTGGCGTTCATGGCCACTTCCTTGTCGGCTATGCCGGCGGGATTGAGGAAGCGATCGTCGCGCAGTTTGAGCTTGTCGACGACCTGGTTCAGCACCTCGTGCGATTGCACGACGAAAAGCTGGCTTTCGAGGATTCCGGTGTCCTGCGACGCGGCGGCATTGTTCTGGTTGGGGTCGGCGGGGCTCGCCGCAAGGCCTTGCGGATCGATGAGGATATCGGTCGTTGCGAGATAGGCCGGCTTGCGCACGGTGACATAGGCACCAGCGAGCCCGGCACAGACAACGGCCGTCACCACGACATAAAGCCAGCGCCTCAAGAGGATGCCCGGCAATTGAAAGATATCGATACCCATTGGATGCCTTCGGGGCGCGCAAGCCGTGTCGTCGATCAGCAAAATTGCCACGCCTGTTGCGGCGCGAAGATGACGAGGTTCAATCTCGCAAAATATGGTTAACGGGGGGTAACCGGGACCGCGCGATTTCGAAGCATCCGGTTTCGTCCGCGTTTACCATCGGCGGCAAAAAAGCCCACGTTTCAGCCCTTTGTTAACCGTTGCAGCAGGGTTCAGGCACTAAATCATAGGCCAACTGGTTCAAAACGCGACGGATGCCGTGGACATGAAGCCTATCGATCACGAGAGCCTCAAAACGGGGGCGGAAGCGGTTGCGCGACCGCTGATCGTGCATGTCGTGCGCCAATTCCTTCCCAATCGCGGCGGACTGGAAGACGTCGTCTTCAATCTCTGCATGCAATCGATCGGCCATGGCCTCCGCGTCCGGGTCGTCACGCTCAATTCGCTGTTTTCCGATCCGACCCTGCCGCTCGCGGATCGCGAGATCATCGACGGCATCGAGGTGGTCCGCATGCCCTGGCGCGGCTCGAGCCGCTATCCTGTGGCGCCATCGGTTCTCGCCCATATCGGCGATGCGGATATCGTGCATGTTCATGCGATCGATTTCTTCTACGATTTCCTGGCGCTCACCCGCCTCATCCACCGCAAGCCGATGATCGTCACCACGCATGGCGGCTTCTTCCACACGAAGAAATTCGCGGCGATCAAGAACGTCTGGTTCCAGACGCTCACGCGCTTTTCCGCCAGCCAGTATGTGGATGTCGTCGGCTGCAGCAAGTCGGACCGGGAAACGTTCATGAAGATCGCGCCTTCCCGGACACAGCTGATCGAGAACGGCACCGACACGTCCAAATTCGCCAATGCGTCCTCGACATCGCCACGCAAGCGGATCGTCACGCTCGGCCGCTTTTCGATCAACAAGCGGCTGGAGCGGCTGATTGCGACCATGGCCGTGCTCTGCGCCGCTGATCCCGACTGGCATCTCGACATTCTCGGCGTGCCATCCGATCTCTCGGTATTTGATCTCGAAATGATTATTGCGGACCACGGCCTGTCCGGCAATGTGTTCGTGCGCGCAGGGCTGGACAATGCGAGCATCCACTCTGCCATGTCGAAAAGTTCGTTCTTCGCCTCGGCATCCGAATATGAAGGCTTCGGCCTTGTGGCGATCGAGACGATGAGCGCCGGCCTTGTTCCGATACTGGAAGCCAATACCGCCTACACCGTGCTTGCCGCACGCCATTCCGATATCCGTCTTTGCGACTTCACCGATGCCAAGGGTGCGGCAGACGCGATCAGGGCAGCGTATCAGTCGCTACTCGACGATCCGGTACTGCGTGACCGATTGATGGCGGAAATAGAAACCTATTCCTGGGCCGGTGCGGCTGCGTCCTATTTCGCACTTTATGCCGGGATACTTGAGGGAGCGCGGCGATGACGCGCGTTCTGATCGTCACCGGCCAGCATTTCGCGACCCAGCCGCGCAAGGTCGACCTGCATTTCATGGCCGAGGCGCTGAATGCACGTGGCATCCGGGTCGATTTCCTCAGCATGCGGCTGAGCCTGGTCAGCCGGCTGATGTCGGACGAGCGTTGGGCCTTCGCCAAGACGCGCGCGCTCAACCAATGGACCGAGATCACGCCGCTGCTCGGCGAGTTCATTTGGGTCAGCACGGTCCATCCGATCAGCCTCGGCAAGCCAATCCTCGATCTGGTCTCGAAGCCGCTCGCCAAGGTCTATGGCCGGCATATTCCACGCGCCGCGAAAGCGGAGCTGCCGGAATACACCCATGTATTGGTGGAGAGCGGCATCTCGATCCTGACCATTCCCGAGATTCGCCGTCTCGCGCCGAAGGCAAGGATCATCTACCACGCCGCCGACCGGCTTTCGACGATCGGGGCGCATCCGGCCGCGCATGCGGTGCTCAGGGAGAGCATCGGCGCGGTGGATCTGGTGCATGTCATGGCCGATGCCATTCGTGGCGACATTCCCGAGGGCGCGCCGACGATCCATCTGCCGCACGGCATTTCGCGAGCCACTTTCGACCGGATCGGCGAAAATCCATACAGCGCTTCGAAGAATGCCGTCAGCGTCGGCGACATGCTGTTCGACGCAGATATGATCCGCACCCTTGCGACCGGCTATCCCGATTGGACCTTCCACCTGTTCGGTCGGCTGGCGCGTCTGGAAGAAGCCCTGCCGAACGTCATCGCCCATGGCGAACGGCCGTTTGATGAAGTGGCAGCCTATATCAAGTTCGCCGATATCGGCATCGCGCCCTATCGGCCGAAAGAGGATGCCGACTATCTCAGCCAGTCGAGTCTCAAGATGATCCAGTACAGCTATTGCCGCCTGCCGATCGTCGCGCCGCGCTTCGCCGCTGCGGGACGGTCGCATGTGCTGGCCTACGAACCCGGCGATGCCGGGAGCATCCAGGCCGCCTTCAAGGCCGCGACGGAATTCGACCGCTCGGCGATCGATACGTCGGGTGTGTTGAGCTGGGAGGAGAAGACCGCGCGCCTGTTCGATCTCGATAGCGCGACGCCGTCATCCCCGCACGCCACACGGCTGAGCGCATAGGAGCGACCGCCGGATATGGCCAAGGGAATCGTTGCGAATTCGGCTCTCAATGCGGCGGCGGGCATGCTGTTGCTGCTGACGGGCTTTGCCTGCTCGATCATCGCCGCGCGCCTGCTCGGCCCGGAGGCGAACGGCATCATCGCGTTCTCGCTCTGGCTTGCCACGACTGGCGCGCTGGTCGCCGAACTCGGCACCGGCGTCATCCTGCTCAGGATGTTGCCGCAACTTCGCGCGCAGGGTTATGACGCGGCCCGCAGGCGGGGCTTCGCGGCCTTCCTCGTCACGCCGACGCTGATTTCCACGGTCATCCTTGCCGTTCTCTACTGGCTTGTGTTCGTTGCATCGGAAGAACTGCATTGGGCCGACACCGCGCCTTCCATCGCGCTGGTGACGGGCATCCTCTTCATCATCCAGTCGGTCGGCGCCTTCACCAAGAACTACCTGATCGGCGAACAGCGGCTCGACACCTTCGTCAAGCTGACGACAGCCGCCTCGGTGCTGCAGCTCGTAACGGTTTTGGGTGGCGCGCTGCTCTACGGCGTCGAGGGCGCATTGATCGGCTATGCCGCCGGCCAATTCGTTTTGTTTCTCTATACGCTCAGGATCATCTTCCAGAAGCGCGACCGTTGCGACGTGCCGACCAAGTTCCTTTTGTCGTCGTCGCTGGTGCTGTCAGCCGAATTCGTCATCGACTCGATCTTCCTCAACCGCATCGAGATCCTGTTCCTGCAGCAGTTCTGGTCGGTGCAACTGGTCGGCTTCTATGCCGTCAGCCTGTCGCTCGCCAATCTCGCGCTGCAACTGCCGGTACAGCTGACCGGAAGCCTGCTGCCCTACTATTCCCATCGTCGCCACAGCACCGACGAAGGCGCAGGCCTGTCGCCGGAAGTGTTTTCCGGCGTCATCCGGGCGCTGTCTTATATTACGCTACCCATGAGTTTCGGCCTCGCGGCAATATCGACCGGCCTGGTTTCGGCGGTCTTCGGCGAAGCGTTCCGGCCGGCTGGCATGATCGTGGCGCTGCTGGCGCTTTCATCGCCATCCTTCGTGCTGATGCAGATCCTGACGCAATATCTGTTCTCAATCGACCGGGCCAAGACGCGGCTGTTCACCGGCATGGCGGGTGGCGCGGTGATCGTGATCGGCTGTCTGCTGGCCGTGCCGTGGTTCGGCGGCGAAGGCGCCGCTGTTGCACGGCTCGTCGGCTTTACCGTCATGTGCCTGATCATGATCCGCGCCACCGGTTTCGGCCGCAGCCTGAGCGGGCTCTACATCACGCTCGCCAAGGTCTCCGGTGCGTCGCTTGTGGTGGCTGGCGCGGCGATGCTTGCCGAATATCTGATCCCCGGACCTGTCGGTATAATCTTCGCGATCGGCGCCGGATTCCTGGTCTATCCGTTGGCATTACGGATGCTCCGAGCAGTTCCGGTCGAAGACGGTCGTGTATTAATCAATATTTCCGGTTCTTTGCCGGGGCGCTTACAACCACTCTTCAAACGTTCTATTCTCTTCATTACACCGGGGGCGGGAACAGAAGTTGGAATGAGCGGCTTGGGGGCAGATCAATCCTTGCAGACAACGGGCGAACCGGCCGAGGGTGCTGGCCGCGCGGCAGCCATGCCGGTCGCTTTCGATGGAACTATCGGCCTGTTCACACCCGAGGACAACAATACCGACGCGAGGCAAGCCGCCGTTCTGCTGCTGCCGCCGTGGGGCTTCGAGGAAATGTGCACGCGGAAATTCTTCCGCATTCTCTCCGAGCACTTAGCGGCAAACGGGATTCCGAGCCTGCGCTTCGACTATCCCGGCACCGGCGACGCACCGGGCGGACCGGAAAGCGATCTCGATATCGGCGCCTGGGAAACGGCCGTGCGCGCAGCCGCCGAACGGCTGACGAGTCTATCTGGCCGCGAGAGGATTATCCTTGTCGGCCAGGGCGTCGGCGGAATGCTTGCGCAGCACCTCGGCGGAGAGATCTCCGGCGTTGATGGCATTGCCCTGCTGGCACCAGCGCTCAATGGCCGTGCCTATCTCCGCGAAGTGTCGCTGTGGTCGAAAGTGGTCGATCAGGGATTGGGGCTGAGGGAAGACCAGCGCGACAATGATGGCGTATCGATTGCCAGCCTCAAGCTGCCGGCTGGGATTGCCGATGCGATCCGCAAGACCAATCTCACGACGCCGCAAGCTGCGGCCGCCGGCCAGGTTCTGGTTCTCGAGCGTCCCATGCGGATGTCGGACACAGGCTTTGCCGATGGCCTGCGCGAACTCGGCGCGCATGTCGTTTTTGACGTGTTCGAAGGCTACGACGACCTCGTCGCCAATCCGACGATCCAGAAGATGCCGATGGAGACGATCGCCAAGCTGATCGGTTGGCTGTGGAACATCAATCCTGTCGCTGCCGACATGCGGACGCCTGAAGTCGCGCTGCCGCCTGCGGAACTCGCCGGCGATGGTTATCGCGAGCGTTTCATGCGGTTCGGCGACAACAATCATCTCTATGGCGTGTTCTGCATGCCTGAGGTCCGGCAAGACGCGGCGTCCGTATTGATCCTGACCACCGCCTATGACCGGAGTGCCGGCTGGGGCCGTTCGGGCGTCAACACCGCGCGCGAACTCGCGCGCCACGGCATCGCGTCATTCCGCTACGACACGGCCAATGTCGGCGACAGCGTGCCGCTGCCCGAAGCGCCGCGGCAGATCCTCTATTCGACGACCCAGAACCGCGATGTCGACGCCGCACTCGACTTGATGGAGCGAGAACTTGGCGGCAAGGTGCTGGTATCGGGCCGTTGCAGCGGCGGCTACCTGGCGCTACGCAACGCCGTGCGTGACCAGCGCCTCACCGGCGTCGTCTCGGTCAATCCGTTCGTGCTCTACTGGGATCCGGAGCGCCCGGTCGATGCCGGCCTGCAATTCGTGCCGCGCAGCCTGGACGATTACGGCCAGCGTTTTGCGCGCGTCGAAACGCTGAAGCGGTTGTTCGCGGGCGAGATCGATATACCGGCCGCAGGCCGCAATATCGCCATTGCCATCGCCAAGCGGCTGGCTCGAAAAGCGACGCCGCTGGTGCGCCAATTGCCGGGCAACCGGCATATCCACCGCGAGGTGAAAGACAGTTTCAGGACCTTCCAGCAGCGGCAGATCCCGGTCAGCCTGATCTATAGCGAGGGGGATGTAGGCCTGGACGACCTGCACCTGCATTTCGGCGAGCAGGGTTCCGGCCTCAGCGGCTATGGGAATGTGAAGCTGACCATGCTGCCCGACACCGACCACAACCTGACGCCGGCGATCTCCCGCCGGGTGGTGTTCGATGAGATACTGAGGCTGGCGCGAGCGGCGTGAGCCGCTCGATCAGAGACGCTTAGTCGCTGAGCGTGTCGAAGAAATCCTTCATCTTGGCGAAGAAGCCGGTCGATTCGGGATTGTTCTCCTTGGACGACAACGTCTGGAACTCCTCGAGCAGTTCGCGCTGGCGCTTGGTGAGCTTCTGCGGCGTCTCCACCACGATTTGCACATAGAGGTCGCCCTGCTGGTGCGAACGGAGCACGGGCATGCCCTTGCCCTTGAGGCGGAACTGCTTGGCGGTCGGCGTACCTTCCGGAACCGTGACGCGCGACTTGGTGCCGTCGAGCGTCGAGATCTCGAACTTGCCGCCGAGCGCCGCCGTCACCATCGGGATGGTGACCATGCAATAGAGATCGGCGCCATCGCGCTTGTAGAAGGAATGCGGCTTGACCGACATGAAGATGTAGAGGTCGCCCGAAGGACCACCGCGCAAGCCGGCCTCGCCTTCGCCCTGAAGGCGGATGCGGGTGCCGTCTTCGATGCCCGAGGGGATATTGACCTGCAGCGAACGCTCTTCGGTGACGCGGCCCTGGCCGTGGCACTTGGTGCAGGGATCGGAAATCGTCTGGCCGCGACCCTGGCAGGTCGGGCAGGTGCGTTCGATCGAGAAAAAGCCCTGCGTGGCGCGCACGCGGCCGGAACCGTGGCAGGTCGCACAGGTCGTCGGCTTGGTGCCCGGCTTGGCGCCCGAGCCATGACAGATGTCGCAGGTGATCGACGACGGCACGCGGATCTGCGCGACCTTGCCGGAATAGGCTTCCTCGAGGGTGATTTCCATATTGTAGCGCAGGTCTTCGCCGCGCTCGCGGCCCTGCGACTGGCCACCACCGCCACGACGGCGGCCGCCCATCATCTCGCCGAAAATATCCTCGAAAATGTCGGAGAAACCGCCCGCACCCTGGAAGCCACCCGCGCCGCCACCCGGACCGCCGCCCTCGAAGGCCGCATGGCCGAAACGGTCATAGGCCGCGCGCTTCTGCGGGTCTTTCAGGAATTCATAGGCCTCGTTGATTTCCTTGAACTTCTTCTCGGCTGCGGCATCGCCCGGATTCTTGTCCGGATGCCATTTCATGGCGAGCTTGCGGAAGGCGCTTTTCAGGTCCTTTTCGTCCGCCGTCTTGCTCACACCGAGCGTTTCGTAAAAATCAGCTTTTGCCATTTTTCCTTTACCGGACGCGAAATACGCGTGGACCTTGAATTCTGCGCTCCATGCTCTTTCCCGTGGCAAGGCAGGCTACGCGGAGACAACGCATGGATGGGATGAATTGAGAAGGCCTGCAAGAGACTTGCAGGCCCATTTCGATTTCAGCGATTAGGCCGACTTTTTCTTGTCGTCGCCGCTGACATCTTCGAAGTCGGCATCGACGACGTTGTCGTCATCATCCGCACCCGCGCCCTCGGCACCGCCTTCGGCAGCTTGCGCCTCGTACATCGCCTGGCCGAGCTTCATGGATGCTTCCATGAGCGTCTGGGTCTTGGCCTTGACGTCTTCCGCGTCGATCTCGGCGCCTTCGGTCGCAGCCTTGAGGGCTTCGATCGCAGCGGTGATCGCATCGCGGTCGGCCTGGGTCACCTTGTCGCCGAAGTCCTTGAGGGACTTCTCGGTCGAGTGGATCAGGCTTTCGGCCTGGTTCTTGGCCTCGACACCTTCACGGCGCTTCTTGTCGGACTCGGCATTGGCCTCGGCGTCCTTGACCATCTTTTCGATGTCGGCGTCGGAGAGACCGCCAGATGCCTGGATGCGGATCTGGTGCTCCTTGCCGGTGCCCTTGTCCTTGGCCGAGACGTTGACGATGCCGTTGGCGTCGATGTCGAAAGTTACTTCGATCTGTGGCACGCCGCGCGGTGCGGGCGGAATGCCGACGAGGTCGAACTGGCCCAGCAGCTTGTTGTCCGAGGCCATTTCGCGCTCGCCCTGGGCGACGCGGATGGTGACGGCCTGCTGGGCGTCTTCGGCGGTCGAGAAGACCTGGCTTTTCTTGGTCGGGATCGTCGTGTTACGGTCGATCAGGCGGGTGAACACGCCACCCAGCGTTTCGATGCCGAGCGACAGCGGGGTCACGTCGAGGAGCAGAACGTCCTTAACGTCGCCCTGCAGAACGCCGGCCTGGATCGCGGCGCCCATGGCGACGACTTCATCCGGGTTGACGCCCTTGTGCGGCTCCTTGCCGAACAGCTGCTTGACGACTTCCTGCACCTTCGGCATGCGGCTCATGCCGCCGACCAGCACGACCTCATCGATTTCGCCAGCCGAAATGCCGGCATCCTTGAGCGCTGCCTTGCACGGCGCAACAGTGCGCTGCACGAGGTCATCGACCAGGCTTTCGAACTTGGCGCGGGTCAGCTTCATCGTCAGGTGCTTCGGACCGGTCGCATCGGCCGTGATGAACGGCAGGTTGATTTCGGTCTGCTGCGAGGACGAGAGCTCGATCTTGGCCTTTTCGGCAGCTTCCTTGAGGCGCTGCAGAGCGAGCTTGTCGTTTTTCAGCTCGATGCCCTGTTCCTTCTTGAACTCAGCCGCGAGGTATTCGACCAGGCGCATGTCGAAGTCTTCACCGCCGAGGAAGGTATCGCCGTTGGTGGACTTCACTTCGAAGACGCCGTCGCCGATTTCGAGAACCGAGATATCGAAGGTGCCGCCGCCAAGGTCGTAGACCGCGATCGTCTTGCCTTCGCGCTTGTCCATGCCATAGGCAAGGGCAGCAGCTGTCGGCTCGTTGATGATGCGGAGCACTTCGAGGCCGGCGATCTTGCCGGCATCCTTGGTGGCCTGACGCTGGGCGTCATTGAAATAGGCGGGAACCGTGATAACGGCCTTTTCGACCTTTTCGCCGAGATAGGCTTCCGCGGTTTCCTTCATCTTCTGAAGAATCATCGCGGAGATCTGCGAAGGCGAATAGCCGGTGCCGCGGGATTCAACCCAGGCGTCACCATTGCCGGCCTTGATGATCTTGTAGGGAACCAGGCCCTTGTCCTTTTCCACGGTCGGATCTTCGTAGCGGCGGCCGATGAGGCGCTTGACGGCGAAGACCGTATTTTCCGGGTTGGTGACTGCCTGGCGCTTGGCCGGCTGGCCGACGAGACGCTCGGCGTCTTCGGTGAAGGCCACCATGGACGGGGTGGTGCGCGCGCCTTCGGAATTCTCGATAACCTTGGCGTCCTTGCCATCCATCACTGCAACGCAGGAGTTGGTGGTTCCGAGGTCGATACCAATTACTTTAGCCATTCTACTTCTCTCCTCTTAGCAGGCTGCAGGGACCCGGATTCCGGCATTCCCCAGCAACCCCCGTATGGATGGTTTCATTACAAATGCCTGAGCGTCATGCCGCTCAAGCCGATGGGGGGTATATAAGGAGGCCTTTTTTTCTCTGCAAGGCAGAACAGCAGGCTGGCCCCTGCAAAATTCACCGTTTCGTGAAGAAAACCGGGGGTATTGCGCGATTGTGCGGTAACGGACGGAGAAGACCGGCCGATCCGCCGTCTATTCGGCCATCAGGACATCGAGCAGGGTGGAATTCGCCTTCTTCCTGTGCTGGGTGGCGCCGGTGGTCTCGCCGACGTCCATGGGAGGTACGAGGCCATTGTCTGCTGCGTCATCCTGATTGCGAATGACATCGCCGACATCGCTCGGAGGCACAAGCGCTTCGTCGGCCGGCCGTTCATCGGGAATGACCCCGACCGGCTGCTTTTCCTTCTTGACGGGTTTATCCTCGCCGAGCGCGTGGCTGATCATCTCGAACAGCGTATCGTCGGTGGCGTTGCTGTCTGGTTCGGATTTCACTTCGAGCTCGGGCTGCGGCGCGACATCGCTGCCGAGGCCGAAAAGCGGTGCGGGCGAGACGCCGTCATGCGCCGCGATCATGAACTGGCTCCAGGCCTTGGCGGGCAGGCCGCCGCCGGTGACCTTCCTCATCGACGTGCCGTCATCATTACCGAACCAGACGCCGGTCGTGAGATTGGCGGTGTAGCCGACGAAAAGCGCATCGCGGAAGGATTGCGTGGTGCCGGTCTTGCCGGCTGTCTGCCAGCCCGGCAGCTTGGCGTTCTTGCCAGTGCCTCGGGTGATGACGCCGTTCATCATGTAGTTCATCTCGGCGGCGATCTTCTCCGACAGCACCCGCGGCGGGGCGTCATAGGTATTCTCGTAGAGCACCTTGCCCGAGACGGTGGTGACGCGCTTGATGACATGCGGCGTGGCCTTGAAGCCACCATTCATGAAGGGCGCGTAGGCCGCGGTCAGTTCGACCAGCGATGTTTCGGATGTGCCGAGCGCGATCGAGGCATTCTCCTGCATCACCGATTCGATGCCCATTCGCTGCGCGACCTTGGCGACATTGTTGGGGCCGGCTTCCATGACGAGCTGGGCGGCGATCGTGTTCAAGGAATTGGCCAGCGCGCTCGCGAGCGTCACGCGGCCGCGATACTTGTTGTCGTAATTGTCAGGCGTCCATTTGCCGATGCGCACGGGCGCGTCGTTGCGCACGGAATTGGGCAGCAGGCCCTGTTCGAGTGCCGCGGCATAGACGAATGGCTTGAAGGCCGAGCCCGGCTGGCGCTTGGCCTTGAAGGCGCGGTTGAACTGGCTCGCCGCATAATCGCGCCCGCCGACGACCGCGCGGATCGCGCCGGTGCCATCGATGGAGACGAGAGCCGCCTGGCTGGCATTGAGCTTCTTGCCTTCCTTGTCGAGGGTGACCTTGATTGCTTTTTCGGCAGCTTTTTCCAGCGCCCGGTCGATCGTCGTATCGACGATGATGTCCTCCTTGACGTCGCCGATCAGGCCCGGAAGCTCGTCCATCACCATGTCGGCGGCGTAGTGTTCGGCGCCAGTCCAGTAGCTCTTGGCCTTCATCGGTTTGTTATCGACGGCGGCAACCAGTTCCTCGCGGGAGATGAAGCCTTCCTCCTGCATGGCATTGAGGACGAGCTTGGCGCGTGCCATTGCGCCCTCCGGGTTCTTCGCCGGAGAGAGTGCGGACGGCGCCTTCAGCAGGCCCGCCAGTATCGCGGCCTCGGTGAGGTTCACGTCGCGCGCGGACTTGTTGAAATAGCGGCGGGATGCGGCCTCGACGCCATAGGAATTCGAGCCGAAGAAGACCCGGTTGAGATACATGGCAAGGATCTGGTCCTTGGAATATTTGCTCTCCAGCCATACGGCGAGCAGCACTTCCTGGACCTTGCGCTCAAGCGTGCGCTCCGGCGTCAGGAACATGTTCTTGGCGAGCTGCTGGGTGACCGTCGAGCCGCCCTGCACCATGCGCCCGGCCATGACATTCGAAACCATGGCGCGGGTGAAGCCGATCGGGTCGAAACCGAAATGCGAATAGAAGCGCCGGTCCTCGATCGCCATCACCGCTTGCGGAATATAGGGCGACATCGCATCGAGCGGCACGGCTTCGCCGCCGGTCGAGCCGCGATTGGCGAGCAGCACGCCGTTCACATCGACGATCTTGATGTTCGGCGGCCGGTCCGGCATGGCCCAGCTATCGGCGCTCGGCATGCGCGAGCCGTAATAGACGACGAGGCCCGCAACGCCCAATCCGCCCCACAGGCAGAGGACCAGCGACCAATAGACGGCGGTGCGGATGAAGCCGAAGAAGCCGCCGCCCGAACGGCGGGAACGCGTACGGCTCGATGACGAGCGGGAAGATTTCGAGGATTTGGAAGACTTGGACGATCGGCCCGAGCGATCACGCGGGTCCGCGCGCAGGTCGCTGCCGTGTCCCCGCTTGCCAGAGCCCTCGAAGGAAGGCTCGATCCTGTTCCCCGATCGTGATTTACCCGCCATGCCCCTCATTTTTCCATATAAAGCCGACGCAAAACGCGTCCGTCCGGGTGAACTTTAAATGTGGCCGTTTAATGGGTCGTTAAGTTTACCGGACCTCGTCATCTATTGTCTCCGCGCGGCCCAAAAATCGCGCTCAGTCGCCCGGGTTCGGTCTTTTCCCGGCCGTTCACGATGGCGTGAGCAGGCGAAAAACCCGATACGCTCATGTGAAACCTTCTCGGATTCGTTGCGTTTCACCAACGGTCCAAGCGAAGAGACCGAACTTCCAACGAGGAGAAATCCTATGCATAAAGTGATCAAGACCACCCTTCTCGCTGTGTCTATTCTCGCCAGCGCCTCTATCGGCTATGCCCAGCAAAACCCAGGTCTAGATGGTCCTGGCGGCTTTGACGGACGCAAGAATCTCGGGGTCGGCGAGACTCATGGCAATGAAATCGAGAACGAGGAACTGCGGACGGTCGACCCTGCACCGACCGGCTCGATCGTTCCATGCGAATCCGGCAGCTATGACGTCGATGGCAATTGCATCATAGATCCAGACATGCAGTAAGCCCCTTGCCTGAGCCGGCATTGTGACGATCCGGCGACATGGCACAGAACGGCCCCCCGCAGCACGATGCTTCGGGGGCCGCTCATTTTAGGCCTCTATTTCTTCAGTGCATCGATGATCCGGATCCATGACCGGATGCCCTTGTGGAACGAGTTGAGATCATATTTCTCGTTCGGCGAATGGATGCGGTCGTCCGAGAGCGCGAAACCCACGAGCAGTGTTTCCATGCCGAGCATTTTGTTGAAATCGCCGGCGATCGGGATCGAGCCACCCATGCCGATCATCACCGCCGGCTTCGGCCATTCGTCCGAAAGCGCGCTCTTCGCGCGATTGAGCAGCGGCGAATCATAGGGAAGCTGGATGGCCGGCGAGCCACCATGCTTGTGGAACTCCACCTTGCAATCAGCCGGCAGCCGGGACTGCACATAGGCGCGGAATGCGGCGCGAATCTTATCCGGATCCTGCTTGCCGACCAGCCGGAAGGACACCTTCGCCGACGCTTCCGCCGCGATGACCGTCTTGAACCCTTCGCCGGTATAGCCGCCCCAGATGCCGTTGACCTCCGCCGTCGGCCGGGCCCAGGTGAGTTCGAATACACTCCGGCCTTTTTCACCTGATGGAACCGAAAGACCGATCTCGCCAAGGAATTTCTCCGTAGTCATGCCCAGCGTTTCCCAGGACGCCTTGATCTGGCTCGGCGTTTCCTCGACGCCTTCATAGAACCCTTCGAGCGTTACGCGGCCGGTTTCGTCGTGGAGGCCCGCAAGGATATCGCTGAGGATGTGGATCGGATTGGCGGCGACACCGCCGAAATAGCCCGAATGCAGGTCGCGATCGGCGGCGGTGATCTTGATCTCCTCGCCGACAAGACCGCGCAGGCCGGCCGAGATCGCCGGCGTCTCGCTGTCCCACATATTGGTGTCGCAGATCAGCGCGAAATCCGCCGTGAGTTCCTTGGCGTTGGCTTCAAGAAATGGCTTCAGCGAGGGCGAACCGGATTCCTCCTCGCCCTCGAACAGCACGGTCACGCGAACGGGGAGTTCTCCATGAATTTCCTTGTAGGCCCGGCAAGCCTCGACGAAGGTCAGAAGCTGGCCCTTGTCGTCCGATGTGCCGCGACCTGTGATGATCTTCTTGCCGCCGACCTCGCGGATGGCAGGCTCGAAGGGATCGAAATCCCAGAGATTGAGCGGATCCACGGGCTGGACGTCGTAGTGGCCATAGAACAGCACGTGCGGCGCATCGACGCTGGCACCCTGGTGATGGCCGACGACCATGGGATGGCCCGCCGTGTCGCGCACCGAAGCCTCGAACCCGAGCTTTACGAGATCATCGACCAGCCACTGCGCGGCCGCACGGCAATCGGCCTTGTAGGCCGGATCGGTCGAAATCGACTTGATGCGGCAAAGCGCGAACATCTTTTCGAGGCTCGAATCGAGGTTCTGGTCGGCGCGGGTGAGCACGGTGTCGAGAGCGGTCATCTGAAGCATCCTTGGGGATTTGGCGGCGTGATTTGCGGCGGACCTTAGCGGATTTGACCGCCCGCCGAAAGCACCAGCCAAAGTGGTTCATATTATGATTGAACCCCCAAGTTATGATTGAACCGAAGACAAAATGCGTTATAGCGCCTTGTTGTCATATCACCTTTGCGGCAATCTCCGTCGCAGCAGGCGGGAGAAGAGGGGCAGGATTTGGCGGCTCGCGAGACCATCGCATTGATCGCGCACGATCAAAAGAAGGACGACATGGCCGAGTTTGCCCGGCGGCACCAGCAGGCGCTGTCGGCCTACGATCTCGTGGCGACCGGAACGACGGGCGCCAGGATCATGGATGCGGTTCCCGGCTTGCCTGTCACCCGTTTGAAGAGCGGTCCGCTCGGCGGTGACCAGCAGATCGGCGCGATGATCGCCGAAGGCAAGGTCTCGATGCTGATCTTCTTCACCGATCCGCTGACCGCGATGCCGCACGATGTCGATGTCAAGGCGCTGACCCGGTTAGCCACCGTCTATGATATCCCGATGGCGCTCAACCGGGCGACCGCGGAAATGCTGATCGCGCCGGACGAGCACTAGACTCGAAGGCGCCGTCAGAACAGAAATACGAGGCAGCAGGATACCGATGGCCAAGACGAGAGACGAACATTTTCCGTTCCCGATCCTGATCGGCGACATCGGCGGCACCAATGCCCGTTTCTCCCTGCTCTCCGACGCAGCGAGCGAAACGAAGGACGTGACGATCGTCCAGACGGCCAGCTATCCGACGATCGATGCGGCAATCGAGGACGCGGTGCTGTCCAAGGCGCCGGCCAAGCCGCGTTCGACCATCCTCGCCGTGGCCGGTCCGATCAATGGCGATGTCATTCCACTCACCAACTGCCCATGGGTGGTGCGCCCGAACGATCTGATCGCCAATCTCGGTTTCGAGGACGTCGTGGTCATCAACGATTTCGAGGCACAGGCGCTTGCCGTCGCAACGCTCGATAGCGAAAACCAGGTGCAGGTGGGACGCGGAATGGTGAAGCCCGACCATTCCAAGGTCGTGCTGGGCCCGGGCACCGGCCTCGGGGTCGCAGGACTGGTCCATGCACTTGATGCCTGGATACCGGTACCGGGCGAAGGCGGGCATGTCGATCTCGGTCCTCGCAGCGCGCGCGATTTTGAAATCTTTCCCCATATCGAACGGATCGAGGGTCGTGTCTCGGCCGAGCAGATTCTCTGCGGCCGCGGCCTTCTCGGGCTCTACACCGCGATCTGTACCGCCGATGGCGTGACGCCCTCGCTCGGCACTCCGGCCGATGTCTCCAACAAGGGCCTCTCGGGCGAAGACCGCCAGGCCGCCGAAGCGATCTCGCTTTTTTCGGTCTATCTCGGCCGTGTGGCCGGGGACATGGCGGTGGTCTTCAACGCGAAGGGCGGCGTCTATCTCTCCGGCGGCATTCCGCAGAAGATACTGCCGGCGCTACAGAAGCCGGGGTTCCGGGAAGCCTTCGAGGACAAGGCGCCGCACAGGGAAATGATGTCGCATATCCCGACCTTCATCGTTACGCATCCGCTTGCGGCGGTGGCGGGGCTTTCAGCCTTTGCCCGCATGCCCTCGAGCTTCGGTGTTTCGACTGACGGACGCCGCTGGCGGAAATGACTGTTCAAGACCGCCTCCAGCCGTTATGAGGCACACCGTTGAACAGGAACACGTGCTCTTGAGCGCTGACAAAAGCAAGAATTGGCAGGAAGACCGGGCGGCGATGTGGCCCGTGATCCGCAGGCTGTTCATGGAAAACGCCCGCGACCATGTGGGTACCTATGCCGTCGCGATCACCTGCCTGGTGACGGTCGCGCTCTGCACGGCATTCACGGCCTGGGTGATGGAATCGGTCGTCAACGAAGCGTTCAGCAACAAGCGTGTCGGCCTGGTCATCTGGATTTGCCTGGCGATTTTTGTCACCTTCGCGATCAAGGGTTTTGCCACCTACGGCCAATCGGTGCTGCTCAACAAGATCGGCAATGCGATCGTCGCGAAATATCAGAAGCGGCTCTATTCGCACCTGATGGCGCTGAATCTCGGCTATTTCGCCGATGCGCGCTCGGCCCAGATCGCAGCCACCGCGACGCAGAATGTCAATGGCATCCGCGAGACACTGAACCTCGCCGTCACCTCGGTCGCGCGCGATGCACTGACCTTCGTGGCGCTGGTCGGCGTGATGATCTCCAAGGACTGGGTGCTGACGCTGCTGGTCGCTGTCACCGCGCCGCCGATGCTGCTCGCCGTCCGCTATCTTGCGCAGCGGGTGCGCAGCGCGACGCGCGAGTCCGTCGAATACAATTCCCATGTCAGCGGCGTGATGCAGGAGACCATCCAGGGCCTCACCATCGTCAAGGCCTTCACGATGGAAGACCAGTTGCGCGGCCGCATGGATGGGCTGGTCGACATCGCCGAGAAGCGCGCCAACAAGATCGTGCGGCTTTCCGAGCGGACTTCGCCGATCACCGAGAGCTTTGCCGGCGCTGCGATCGCCGCGGTCATCGGTTACGCTGCCTACCAATCGATCTATGCCGGCCAGTTGCCGGGTGCCTTCATCTCGTTCATCGCGGCCATGCTGCTCGCTTACGATCCGGCGCGCCGGCTCGCCAAGCTGCAGGTGCAGCTCGAAAAGGCCTATGTGAATGCGAAGATGATCTTCGACATTCTCGATACGCCGATCCCGATGCGCGAGGCGCCTGACGCCAAGCCGCTCGAGGTGACGGAAGGCCGGATCGAGTTTCGCAACGTGCAGTTCGGCTATCGCTCCGAGCCTATTGTCAAGGGCATCAGCTTCATCGCCGAGGGTGGCAAGTCGACGGCCATTGCGGGTCCTTCCGGGGCCGGAAAGTCGACGATCATCAGCCTCATTCCGCGCTTCTACGATCCGCGCGAGGGTCAGATCCTGATTGACGGGCAGGATATAAGCCAGGTCACCAAACGATCGCTGCGGGAAAACCTCGCCTATGTATCGCAGGCGCCGTTGCTGTTCGAAGGCACGGTGCGCGACAATATCCGCTACGGACGGCCGGGTGCCACGGATGCCGAGATCGAGGAAGCGGCGCGGCAGGCCTACGCGCACGATTTCATCCTGGCGCTGCCTCAAGGCTATGACACGCCGGTCGGCGAGAATGGCCTGAACCTTTCCGGCGGCCAGCGCCAGCGGCTGTCGATTGCCCGCGCACTGGTGCGCAACGCGCCGATCCTGCTGCTCGACGAGGCGACGTCGGCGCTCGATTCGGAGAGCGAATCCGCCGTGCAAAAGGCGATCGAACATGCCATGCACGGCCGGACCGTGATCGTCATCGCACATCGGCTTTCGACCATCTCGGAGGCCGACAAGATCATCGTCATGGAGGACGGCCGGATCGTCGAGGAGGGCTCGCACGAAAGGCTTGCGCATGAGGAAGCGGGCCTTTACGCTCGCCTCAACAGGCTGCAAATACGGGAAAAATAAGCCCGAAGGTGGATGCATGAGTGAGACGAACATGAGGATGGTTGTTGTCGCGGGCGCCGCCGGACGCATGGGTCAGACCCTTCTGCGCTCGATCCACGCTAGCGAAGGCATGAAGATCCACGCCGCCCTCGAACGGCCGGATTCGCCCGCGCTCGGCAAGGATGCGGGCGAGCTATGCGGCATCGGTCCGATCGGCGTTCCGATCACCGCTGACCCGCTCCAGGCTCTTCTCAAGGCGGATGCGTTGATCGATTTCACCTCGCCCGCCTCGACCGTAGAATTCGCTGGTCTCGCGGCGCAGGCGCGCATCGTCCATGTCATAGGCACGACCGGCTGCTCGCCCGAGGACGACGAGAAAATCAAGGCCGCCGCCCGCCATGCCCGGATCGTCAAATCAGGCAATATGAGCCTCGGCGTCAATCTGCTGGGCGTGCTCGTGCGCCAGGCTGCACAGGCACTCTCCGCCCAGGGCTGGGACATCGAGGTGCTGGAAATGCACCATAACAAGAAGGTCGACGCGCCCTCGGGCACCGCTTTGCTTCTCGGCATGGAAGCGGCGAAGGGCCGCGGCGTCAAGCTCGGCGAGCACGCCGTTCGCACGCGTGACGGCCATACCGGCGCCCGCGAGCAAGGCACGATCGGGTTTGCCACGTTGCGCGGGGGCGGCGTGGTCGGCGACCATTCGGTGATTTTCGCCAGCGAAACCGAAATGGTGACGCTGTCGCACCGGGCCAACGACCGCGCGCTCTTCGCTGAGGGCGCGCTTGCCGCCGTGCGCTGGGCGATCGACAAGAAGCCGGGTTTCTACGACATGCTCGACGTGCTCGGGTTCGGCAAATAGATAGCAAAGACAACGGAGAAGATGCGATGAGCGGAACACTGGTGCTGGTCCGGCACGGGCAGAGCGAATGGAACCTGAAGAACCTTTTCACCGGCTGGCGTGATCCGGACCTCACCGAACTCGGCATCCAGGAAGCCAAGACGGGCGGCCAGGCGCTGAAGGACTACGGCATCAAGTACGACATCGCCTTCACCTCGGTGCTCAAGCGCGCGCAGGATACCCTGACAATCGTGCTCGATTCCATCGGCCAGAGTGGGCTCGAAACCATCGAGGATCAAGCGCTCAACGAGCGCGATTACGGCGATCTCTCCGGCCTCAACAAGGATGACGCCCGCGCCAAATGGGGCGAGGAGCAGGTTCATATCTGGCGCCGTTCCTACGACATCCCGCCGCCGGGCGGCGAAAGCCTGCGCGACACCGGCGCCCGCGTCTGGCCGTATTACATGATGGAAATCCTGCCGCGCGTGCTCGCCGGCCAGAACGTGCTGGTCGCCGCCCACGGTAATTCGCTCCGCTCGCTGGTCATGGTGCTCGACCGCCTGAGCAAGGAACAAATCCTGGCGCTCAACCTCGCGACCGGCGTGCCGATGGTCTACAAGCTGAAGGCCGACTCCACGGTGGCTTCCAAGGAAGTGCTGGGGGATATGTCCGGCGCGCATTGAGCCTTCACTGCACATTCGGGGGATAGCATGGCCGAGATCACACGCATTGCCAACGACGCCATTGCCTTCGAAGTCTCGTCACTCGGTGCGGAGCTGCAGTCGCTCAAGACATCGGATGGCCGTTCATGGCTCTGGAGCGGCGACCCAGCCTTCTGGAACGGCCGCTCGCCGATCCTGTTTCCGATCGTCGGCAAGGCGGCTGATAATACCGTGCTGGTCGACGGCGAGCCGTTCGAGATGCATCAGCATGGCATTGCGCGGCGACAGGAATTCCGGCTCGCGGAGGTCGGCGAGACTTTCTGCCTGCATGAACTTGTATCCATGGAAGCCAGCAAGGCTGCCTATCCCTTTGATTTCCGGCTGACGCTTCGTCATGCGATCGAAGGCCGGCGACTGACGGTAACTGCCGAGGTCGGCAATACCGGCTCGCTTTCCCTGCCCTTCGGTCTGGGTTTCCATCCGGCTTTCGCCTGGCCGCTTCCGGGGGCCGAGGGTCGCGAACACACGGTCGTCCTCGACAACAAGGCGGAGCCGCCGCTGGTGCGGATCGAGAACGGCTTGAGGAAACCCGGCAGTCTTGCCTCGCCCTTCAAGGCGGGGCGACTGGTGCTGAACCACAGCTATTTCAATGAAGATGCAATGATCTTCCCCGAGGGCGCCGGCGATGGGCTGACCTACGCCGCCGACGGCGGACCCAGCCTGCACTTCACCTTCGAGAACCTGCCGAATCTTGCGCTCTGGACCAAGCCCGGCGCGCCGTTCATCTGCGTCGAACCATGGCATGGGACGGCACCGGAAATCGGGGCCTCGGCGGAGATCGCCGACCGGCCCTATTCGCTGGAACTGGCGCCGCGCAGGTCGGCGAAATTCGCCTTCAGCGTCGAAGTCGTCGGCTGACGGCGCTTACGCCCTCGCCGCTTCCCATCCGAGCATCGCCCGCTTGCGGGTCAGGCCCCAGTGATAGCCGGTGAGCGCACCGGATTTGCCGATGGCGCGATGGCACGGCACCACGAAGGAGACCGGGTTGCGACCGACCGCGGCGCCCACGGCACGCGATGCCTTGGGCGAGCCGATCCGGTTGGCAAGATGCGAATACGTGCAGAGCCTGCCGAGCGGCACTTCCAGCAACTGTTCCCAGACCCGGATCTGGAAATCCGTGCCGATCAGCACAACGCGAAGCGGCTGCTTCGGGTCCCATTTTTCGGGATCGAAGATGCGCTCTGCATAAGGCCACACCGCTTCGCGATCCTCAATGAAACTCGCTTCCGGCCAGCGATCGGCCATGTCGCGGAATGCCTCTGCCTCCGAGCCGGCATGGTCGGCGAAGCCCAGGCCGCAGAGCCCGCGCTCCGTGATCATCAGCAGCGCCCGGCCGAAGGGCGAATCGTGAAAGCCGTAGCGGATTTCCAGTCCCTTGCCGCGTTCCTTCCACTCGCCGGGCGACATCGCTTCATGCGTGACGAAGAGATCGTGCAGCCGGCCGGGGCTCGAGAGACCCAACTCGTATGTGGTCTCCAGCAGCGGCAGGTTTTCGTCGCGCAATAGGCGCTTGGCATGATCGATCGTAACGGCCTGCAGGAACGCCTTGGGCGACAGGCCCGCCCAGCGGGTGAAGGTCTTTTGCAGGTCGATCGGGTCATGGCCGATCCGCTTGGCGATCGCATCGAGCGACGGCTGGTCCTGGTAGTCCTCGGTCAGCATGGCGATCACGTCGGATACGATGCGATAATCCGTGCCGACAGGGGTGATGTCCTTGGTATGCTTGATTTCCATATTCATTGTCCGATTCCTTCCATTTGCAGGAAGAATCTCACGAGGAAGGGGCTGCCGCCACCCGAAACTTGGGTAAATCAACGGCCGAAGTCAAATCCGGCGTTTCACGCTGGCGAGCGCCGATGTGAAGGCGCGGGCAAAGCTCTCCCGGTCGTCCGGGTTGAGGAAGTTGCCGACCGGTGTCCTGCGCCCCTCGCCCGTCACCGCCATGCCGGTAATGCCGAATTCGTGGTGGCGATCGACCTGGAACTTGGCCCAGAACGGATTATAGCGGCTGGTGCGGGCGCGTCCCGAGGGCGAGACCTTGCGGATGGATAGCTCGGTGCGCGACACCGACACTTCTTCCCGCGCACGGGCCGCGCGGTAATTGAGGTAAAAAGCCCCATAGAGCAACGCAAAATCGAGGCCGAAGAACATCGCCACCGGCAGCGCGCCTGTTATGAAGAAGAACGCCATGTTGAACAGGCAGAAGACCAGCGTCAGGCCGATGACGATCCTGAAGCCATTGCGGCCGAGCGAGCGATAGGGCGTCAGCACCGCATTGAACACAGGCTCGCTGTTGGAGATTGACTCGCTGTTGAACGGGGTCTGGTCGTCCACTATCGTCATCCCGATATCTTTCCAAAAATGACGCCTGAGATTACAGGACTTCCATGATAAAGCGCAAGAATGAGTTGGCCCCGTCAGCCGCGGCGAAAAAGCCCGCGCGCAAGGCGAAGTTCCGATGTCCCTACTCCGCCGCCGAGATAGACGAGATTTTCCGGCGCTTCTCGATTCAGCGGCCGGAACCCAAGGGCGAGCTCTACCACACCAATCCCTTCACGCTGGTCGTCGCGGTCGCGCTTTCGGCGCAGGCGACCGATGTCGGTGTGAACAAGGCGACGCGGCCGCTCTTCGCCGTGGCCGATTCGCCTGAGAAAATGCTTGAACTCGGCGAGGAGAAGGTCCGCGACTACATCAGGACGATCGGGCTCTACCGCAACAAGGCGAAGAACGTGATCCTGCTGTCGGAAAAGCTGATCCGCGATTTCGGCGGCGAGGTGCCGCGCACGCGGGAAGAACTCGTCACCCTGCCCGGTGTCGGCCGCAAGACGGCCAATGTGGTTCTCTCAATGGCCTTCGGCATTCCGGCGCTGGCGGTCGATACGCATATCTTCCGTATCGGCAACCGGCTCGGTATCGCGCCGGGCAAGACAACCGACGAGGTCGAGGAGAATTTCCTCAGCATCATTCCGGAGAAATATCTCTACCACGCCCATCACTGGCTGATCCTGCACGGGCGCTATACCTGCAAGGCGCGGCGGCCGGAATGCGAGCATTGCGTGATCGCCGACATCTGCAAATCGGCGGAAAAGACCAGCGAAATCCCCGCCGAGCTGAAGGAGCTGCCGGCTCAGGTCATCTGAGGGGAGGCCGCGCCCGCTTCCCGTCTCATCAACGCCTTGACGTAGTGCACCATGAAGATGGCGGCGAACAGCGGCGTGAGGATGTTGAGGATCGGCACCAACAGGAAAAGCCCGATCGCGAGGCCCGCGAGCCACACCCGGCCCTGATTGCGGCTACGCCAGGCGCGCGCCCGCTCCGGACCGAGATAGCGGGCGGCGGCGAATTCGAAATATTCACGGCCCAGCAGATAGCCGTTGATCACGAAGAAGATCACCAGGTTGACGCCGGGAACGAGAAGAAAGATCAGCGCAACGAGATTGGCGGCGATGACGACGAGGAAGAAGCGCAGGCTTGATAGGATCGATTGAGCAAGCGGCAGCGCCTGGCCCGGCGCGTCGGACGCGTAGTCCTGCTTCTCGATCGTATCGGCGGCATCGTCGAGGAACAGCCCGGCGACCACCGCACTCACCGGCGCAATCAGAAACGCCAGCCCCGCAGCCAAACCGATGGCCGAGATTATCGAGGCGAACAGGCCGATCCAGCCCGTCCATTCCCCGAGATTTGGCAGCCATGCTTCGATATAGGGCATGGCGAAGTCGAGAAACAGCAGCCGCAGCACGAACCAGAGCGCCACCAGAAACAGCAGCGTGAGCCCGATCACCTTCCAGAAGACGCCACGAATGGGTGCGGAAAAGAGATCGCCGAAAGCGCGAATGGCAGTCGAATAAATCATATGCTCGTCCCTGTTGTGCAAGGACTATGTCGGTGAACCGTCCCCGCTTTGCAAGCCCGCCTGTCAGTGCTAACACGCAGGAATGACAGACAAGCCGAAGATCTCCATCCTCTACTGCACCCAGTGCAACTGGCTGCTGCGCGCCGGCTGGATGGCGCAGGAACTGCTCTCGACCTTCGGCGATTCGCTCGGCGAGGTCGCGTTGATCCCCGGTACCGGCGGCAATTTCGAGATCCGCTGTAATGGCGACCTGATCTGGGAGCGCAAGCGCGATGGCGGCTTTCCCGGCCCCAAGGAACTCAAGCAAAGGGTGCGCGACGTCATCGAACCGGATCGCGATCTCGGCCATATCGACAAGCATTCGGCGAGGGGCGAACCCGAAGCCTGAATCGCGCGAGCACGGGCAACAAAAAAGGCAGGGACGACACCCTGCCTTCTTGTTTGGACTGACGTCAGCCGATCAACGATACGGCGAACGGCAACGGCGCACATCACCATCATAGGTGACGAAGGTGTTGGAACCCGGATCGTACGAACGATAGTTGTTCAGGCACCAGCGTACATGACGGTTGTAGCCGGAACGGACGACGACGCGCGGCGCGATGACTACGCGCGGACCCCAGTAGCGACCGCGATAGCCCCACCGATAGCCATAGCGCGGGCCCCAGTAGCGGCCACGGTTGTAGCCACGGCGGTAGCCGCAACGGCCACGACCGCACCAGCCGGCCTGCTGCACATCGGTCGATTTTTCGGCATTGGCCGGAGCGTTGGTCACCGGCATTGCTTCCGCCGCCGCGAGCGGTATCATCGAGGCAACCGCCAGAGCGCCGGCAATGACGATCTTACGTATCTTGGACATTTCTGATCCTCTGCTGTTTCAAGAGCCTGCAAGCTCCCTTAGTGTCCCTTGCGCAAAACGGTTTGCCGTTCCTTATTATTCGTTTTTATAAGCACAGGTTCGAGCCGGTTTGCAACTCGAAAATCGGACTGAGAGGGTTGCAAACCCGGGTGCCGGTTAGCATTGCTTGCAATTGGGCGAAAAGACGGCGCAAAACAGGCAGAAATACGAATCTGCACTTCGCACATTCTTTCCGGCAATCGCCGGCACTTCGCCTAAACTCCAGCGTCGGCAAATAGTTCCCGCCCGCGAAGCGATGTTCCGCGTCGGCTTTTACCCGCGCGCCGCGCGAGCGCAAACCATTCAATCCACAAGGTTTTGAGAGCCCGCGACTGCATTGGCAGCTTTTTTCAAAAAGCCAGTTGACAGGTGGGAGCCTCCCCCTTACATGCACGGTCGCTGCCCAGATGGCGGAATTGGTAGACGCGCAGGTTTCAGGTACCTGTGCCGCGAGGCGTGGAGGTTCGAGTCCTCTTCTGGGCACCATTTCCCTTTTTCAAGACGGAACATACCGTCTCATGAATGTAGAAAAATCAATGCGTTAGCTCTTCTGAGCTGCGCATGGCGACACATAGCGCCCCCTTGCACCGCATCACTTTCTGGGTAACGATCTGGGTAATCCGCTTTTACCCAGAAAGGCGTTACCCATGTCACTCTCTGATATCGCCTGCAAGAACGCGAAAGCCAAGGAAAAACAATACCGACTCGCCGACGGCGATGGGCTCAATCTTCTCGTTCAGACGAACGGTTCCAAGCTTTGGCAGCTCCGATATCGATATCTGGAAAAGGAAAATATCCTCTCCTTCGGGAAATACCCACTCATTACCCTCGCAGAAGCCCGTGCCAAGCGAGACGAAGCCAAGAAGCTGCTGGCCAACGGCATCAATCCTTCCGCCAAGCGCAAGGAGGAAAAAATCAACGCCGCTACATCCGCACGCACAACGTTCGGGCTTATCGTCGAAGAGGTGCTTGAACGTTCCCGATCACGAAACGCATCGACAACGGCGGAAAAGAACCGTTGGTATCTTGAAGACCTCGCCGCACCTTTAGCGAAGCGCCCTATCAAAGAAATCACTGCCGCCGAAATCCTTCAGCTTCTGCAAAAGATCGAAAAGTCCGGAAGGCGAGAAACGGCGCGCAAGATGCGTGGCGCGATCGGTCGTGTGTTCCGCCATGCGATCGTGACTTTACGTGCCGAGAATGACCCTACCGGCGCCCTCAGGGGAGCACTTGAGCCTCCGAAGGTGGTTGGCCGCGCCGCCGTTACCGACGAACGAAAATTCGGCCAACTCCTCCAGGCCATCGATGATTACGACGGTTGGCCAACTTTGAAAGCCTCGCTACAATTCCTCGCTCTCACCTGTGTGCGACCGGGAGAAGTTCGCGGCGCTGCCCGCGACGAATTCGACCTGAAGAAAGCCGTCTGGCGCATTCCGGCCGAGCGGATGAAGATGCGCACTCCACACGACGTACCGCTGTCCAAGCAGGCGCTCACCGTTCTTGACGACGTTTGGTCGCTTTCGGAGTATGGCACGCTGGTCTTTCCATCCATCCGCTCCATCAAGCGCCCCTTGTCCGAGAATGCGATGAACTCGGCACTGCGCCGGATGGGATACACCAAGGATGAAGTGACCGCCCACGGTTTCCGGGCAACCGTGAGTACCATCCTGAACGCGCGAGGATACGACGCGGACGTGATTGAGGCAGTCCTGGCCCATCAGGACAAGAACGCGATCCGGCGCACCTATAATCGCGCCACCTATTGGGATCAGCGGGTAAAGTTGATGCAGGAATGGGCGGACCTGTTGGACGACCTCAGAGCCGGCGTCTAGGGAGACCGGGTCTTCAAAAGCCTCGTGGTTTGCCGCGTGCAAGGGCTTGCGGGGAACGCTTAATACATTATTGGATTCTCGCAGTTTTTTGCAGGTTATCCTTCATAGTGTATTTCGCGTGGTCAGGGAGGAAGCCCACCTCCTCGTCCAAATCAGCGAGAAACTCTTCAAATGTGCGATTGATTTGTTCGATTTTCAACCGATTGGAGTACATCCGCCTCACAAGCGGGTCTTCGAGGCGATTTCAGGCTTGTGGCGCGAATGGTGCCGTTCTCACACTTTGTGTTGAAAGGTGCTAGCCTTGAGTATCGAGTTCGCCAGTGGGATGTGAATGGCGGGTCTACGTGGAACATCGGCTACTGCGATTCGGTAGAGCAGATTCCACGAGTAACGATCGATGAGCAGTATTTCAGTATTGGCCAGCGCAAGATGGAAATCTTACGCTAGGCCCCCCGAGTTTCAGAAAAATGAAATTGAGCTGGCTTTCTGATCTGGCAATTTGAGGCCTCGCCGAGCAGTGATCGAGATTGGCCCCACTACAGTGGAGGCCAACCAAGCGCTGTCGTAATTTCTGCTTGACGCGCGCATTCCTGCGTAGCCGATACGATCCCTCATAGCTTGGTACGCAACTATACTAATGAGAACTACAATCTTTGGTATAAGTAGTCTATCAACGGGTTATCGTTAAACAACCATCTGAGTGACTGAATGTCAGCGCATCCAACAATGCAAGATTTGCCCGACTACTCCTCCATCTGCCAGGTGCGCGAAGCTCTATGGGGGCAAAATGAGGTGCGTGGCGCGGCGGTGATGGTTGGTGCAGGCTTCAGTCGCAGCGCAAAGAGGGTATCCCAACCTACCCGAGTGCCGCCGCTTTGGTCGACATTTGAAAAGGAAATGTTGGCACGATTGTATCCTGGCTCATCAAAATTCTACGATCCGATGAAGCTGGCAGAAGAGTACAGGGCTGCATTGGGACAACATGCTCTTGACGCTCTGATTCGCCGATTGGTACCGGATGAGCAATGGATGCCATCCGCACTTCATGGCCGCCTGCTCTCCCTCCCCTGGGCAGACGTTCTGACAACGAATTGGGACACACTTCTTGAGCGAACGACGCTGCGTGACCCTGACAAATCCTATGATGTCGTTCGCACCGTTACTGATATAGCTCGGACGCGGTCTCCAAGAATCGTAAAGCTACACGGCAGTCTTCCCTCACACCTGCCTTTCATTTTCACGAGCGAGGATTTCAGAACCTATCCTCGAAAATTCGCAGCATTCATTAATCTCGCGCAACAAGTCCTTCTGGAAAATGAGTTGTGTCTGCTTGGTTTCTCAGGCGATGATCCAAATTTCCTCCAATGGGCTGGCTGGGTACGCGATCAACTTGGAGACAACGCGCGCCGCATCCGCCTCGTGGGAGCATTAAACATCTCCGCCTCCCAGCGGCAGGTGCTGGAGCAACACAACGTTTCGCCAATCGATTTGGGCCCTCTGGTCAATGGTTTGGAACCCGACGACGCGCATCAAACAGCAACCCGACTATTTTTGGATGCGCTATGGGCGGCAAAACCAAAGCCCGCGCATGAATGGACACGCACGCCGGTGCCCCATCAAGCTCCAACAGGCGCAGCCCCTGACGAAATTGTGCGGCAGTTGACGGAAACCTGGGAAGCCGATCGCCTTGGTTATCCGGGGTGGCTTGTTGCGCCTTCTCACCATCGGCAGTTCCTTCGAATGGAGACAAACCGTTGGTATCGCGAAATGCGGACGGCCCTACCTAAGGCAGCCGTCCACCTTCGCGTAAAGGCTGTTGCGGAACTCGCCTGGCGCTATGAAACAGCGCTTTGGCCGTTAGATGACTTCATGCGAGATACCTTTGCCTCTGAATTGAACGAAAAGGGGAAAGATGCGTTCTCAAAAAGCGATCGTATCCGAGTAATTGCAGCGCTGTTGGCCGATGCCAGACACAATCATAACTGGCAAGACTTTGACAAGTGGCTAGCAGCGCTGGAAAGCGCAGACGACCCCGAAGCTATCACAATATGCCGCTATCAACAGGCCCTGCGGGCAAAAAACGAGTTCAATTTCGAAAAACTATCCGAGTTTTTGTCGTTCGTGAAAGGTGATGATCCTGTTTGGCAGCTGAGACGCGCGTATTTGCATTGT
Source organism: Rhizobium sp. LjRoot254 (assembly GCF_964254105.1). Lineage (NCBI taxonomy): Bacteria > Pseudomonadati > Pseudomonadota > Alphaproteobacteria > Hyphomicrobiales > Rhizobiaceae > Rhizobium > Rhizobium sp. LjRoot254. The sequence continues at coordinate 3,810,364 of NZ_CAXUSM020000001.1, forward strand.
GCCTTGTGTGAGGACCAACAGGCTGCTGAGGCAATCCAACAGGCGCAGCGTAAACTGCATGAATTAAGAGCACGCGAACGCAATTCTATCTGGCTGCTGTCTCGAGAAGCATGGGCATCCTGGTTAATGAGATGCGCACGCTGGGAATTACGGCAAGCCGACGAAGAAATCGACGACGTCTCTTGGCCAACCAAGTATCATGCAACTGACTGTGACCCTTGGGATCACCTGCATGATATCGACCGAGCAGTTTCGAAGGAATGGGAAAAGCGTCTTGCGGATGCTGTCGTGATCGAACCGAGATTTGACGCGGGTTCATATCGGGATCATTCAAAATCGGTCACATTCACCAGCGGTTCTACGACACTTGTGCTGGATGAGCTAATTCAACTGGCTGAAACGGTGGGCTTGTCGGATCGTATTGGCCATACGGGTGTACTCAGCGACAGGATCGCTCGGGCAATTCAAGTTACGCCAACTATTTCTGCCCCTCTTATCTGGTTGGCCGCAAACCATCTTCCCAGCGAATCCAAAGGGCTCATCAATCGAATGTTCAGCCGTGTCGACGTGGCGCGGCTCCCGGATGACATAGTAATTGAAATCTCAGAAAAACTGCGCGCTGCTATCGAATATGGACTGCACAAATTGGCAGCCGGAAACAATAGCTGGGTTGAACAGACGCGTATTTTTTTGGAACTGCTATCTCGGCTGATGATACGTCATAAACCGGAAGAGGCGAAGGAGGCCTTCCTTTGGAGCATGAAGATAAGTGAACATACCGGCTTATCCCATTGGTGGTTATCGGAGCCGTTGAGTAACCTGCTCCATCGATCTCTTGAAGCGGTGCCGCCATCGCTTCGTGGTCAGCTTTCATTTGAATGCCTTCGATTGCGCCTGCCGAGAGAGAAGAAGATTGGTGGTATCGAGCAGCGTTGGCCGGAGCTGTCCCAAGCGTTCGAGCCAGAAGACTTTAAAGTGAGAGATACCGGCCCCAACTGGGATTGGCGAATAGCGGAGCTTATCGAGGTCGTGAGAGTTGGAGAAACACTTGATCGGTCACTGGCGTTGCTGCGCTTGTCTTTACTTATGGAGGCGGATGTATTGCGTCCAGGAGAGATGTCACTTCTGGCTACTGCGATTTGGGATCGGCGGAGCGGTGAAGATGGCTTGCCCAATCACAACGAACTCTACGCTCATATGTTCCTTATGCTTCCCGAACCGGCGGAAGCGGTCAGTTGTTCGGCATTTCACAAATGGGTGGTTGAACCGTTGGTGCGAGGAGAGATCAGCATTAGCAATTTGATTGCAGTACACGGCGCGTCCAGCAAAAGGTTCAACGGCCGTTACAAATTAAAAGCCGAAGATGCGTTGGCCATGTTCAAGGCTTGCATCGGCTGGAAGCCACCAGTGCGGAACGCGCCTGACTATTGGATAGATGTAGGGCGCGTTGAAGATGCTATTGATAGAGAAATTGGCTATTGCCTGACGTGGGCCGTCCTTCCAAATCTCACGCCCGAGATGTTTGACACGTCGCTCATCGAGCAATGGTTTTCTGCAATCGAGAGTAACGATGTTCCATCGTTACTGGTGACTTCGGCTCATTTGGCGCACATGTCACCCACCGATGCCGAGCGAGCGATAAAACTTGTACGAAAAGGGTTGGCTGGACGTCATGAAGCCACCGTCGTAGCTGGAATAGATGCGGTCGCGCACTTTTTGACACTTAGAAAACGTACCGGTTTAACTGTGCCAGCAGTTTTCAGCGCTGACATTGTTGGCATGTGTGCTACCCGCCGCGAGCCTGGCCTTCTTCATTCACTTTCGGCTGCACGTCATTTGCTAACTGCCGACTTATTGAATGAAGATGAACAGCATCGCTTAATTGACAGCTTAGAATTATTGCTGCTCGATCTTGACTACGAGCAATGGGACATATCGGACTCCCGTACCAAGGCACTTAGCCTCATCCGTGGTGAGTGCGTTCGCCTCGCTGTGGCACTAAAATCGCGCGGACGCTGCGAGCCGCCGGTTTTGGCCTGGCTCACCGCGCAATCGAATGACGCATTCCCGGAGGTTCGCTTTGCAGAGCTTAAAGAGCCTGATTAAGTCCTTTGGAATATGCTTAACAGACCGCCCTCCCCAGACGCTTCTCGGCACGCACGGCGATCTCTTCAAGTCGCGCCGATTCATCGGAGTTGGCCAAATCGACCAGCGCAGCAACTTGCTCATTAACCAACTGGGGTACCCTTCGAGAACTGAGTCGAGATGGGCCACCACAGGAGACAGCAAGTGCTTCTTGCGTCTCTTTCAGCCAATTCGACGGTTCTAGATATACAGATTTGTTCCAGACCATCCGGTTCGAGGTGGCGATTTGAACAATCTCGCGTTTTTCATCGCTCGGAGCAAAAATATAGTGCTCTGCAAGGTTTTTTATGCGTTCGAGAAATCGCCTCACCATCTGTGGACTGGCCTTGTCCCGGCAAGCGTCTGCACACCGCTTTTCAAGCTCGGCCTGTTCAAGCAGCAGGACTTCTTTCCGACGGTTAAACGTCTCCTTGTCAATCAGCCGGTCGATAAGTGCATCTGTGAGCTGATCCAGGCGTCCTTCAAGCTGGCTAAGTTGGAGGGTTATCGCACGAATGTCAGCGATATGAGGATGCTTTGAAATCCATTTTTCTACCGCCGCCGTGATAGCGTCGAGCGTCTCCGCCGTCAGCGTAGTCTGGCTGAGCATGATCGCCACTGCATCCTCCAAGACCTCCTCGCGCACACAGTTCGTCGGACAATCCGCCTGTTGACAGCGGTAATAGATATGACCTTTTTGCAACTCGGGGATCATAGACTGGAAGCAGCCTTGGCAGCGAAAGAGCCCGCGATAGGTGTGGCTATGCCGGGTGACCTTCTTGTGGACCTTTCCAGCCTTGATCGCCTGCACACCCTCAAACGTGGCGACGGAAATCAGCGGCTCGTGATTGCCGCGATAGGTGGCGCCGGTGCGCCGGATGCGCATCACCCCTGCGTAAAACGGGTTGGAGAGCATCTTTTCGACGGTCCCTTTGGAGAGCGGCCTGCCGTGTTCGTTTCGAAGGCCGAGCCGAATCGTCTCTGCCGAGAGGGTGCGCAATGAATAGCGACCTGCGGCATACAACTCAAAAGCACGCTTCACGAGCGGTCCCCGCACCGGATCGATGGTTTTCAACTGTCCGCCGCCGTTGTTCAGATAGCCAAGTGGGGCTTTGAACGGATAGAGGCCCTGTTTCAGTCGCCCTGTGAGACCCTTGATGGTTTCTTCCCGAAGATTGCGAATGTAGTCGGCGGCGATAACGGCTTGGATATCGGCGGAGAGCCGACCGCCACGGGAACGGAAGTCCAAACTCTCGGTGGCGAAATGAACATCGATACCGGCGTCGGACAAATCACCGATCTTGGCCCAGTCGGCAAAGTTTCTGGCCGAGCGATCAATTTTGTGCATTACGACGCCATCGGCGCTGCGCCGCTTCAAGAGCCGAATCATGTCATTGAATACCGGGCGGCCGGATTTGGCAGCCGTTTCTTTCTCCACAAACCATTTGACGATGGTGATGCCGTTTCGCGCCGCGAAGTGCTCGATCGCTTCACGTTGGGCGTCGAGCGACACGCCTTCGCCTTGTTTGACGGTGGAGACGCGCACATAGCCAAAGCATTTACTCATACGCCATTGTCGTTATCGCCTGAATCTACCACATCCTCGAAATTCGGCGAGTCTGGCCATGGCCATTCTCCGGTTTCCACCATCCGCTCGTAGATACGCTCGCAAAGTGCCAGATAGCGCTCCAACTCGGGCGGAATGCGATCGTCGTTCATTTTGTTGTTCATCCAAACATCGTAGCGAAGCGACGATGATGCGATAGATGGCCGCGACTGCGGTTCCGGCAATTCCGGCCGTCTAGCATTCGGATGCTGATCAGCTAAACTTTCCACACCTACCTACCAAAAACCACCACGCTCGCTGTGAGGACGTCGCCGGCATGGCCTTAGCCATGCCGAGAGACGCTCCGAACAAAGAGCGTGGTGGTTTTTGAATAGAGGACAGAAAGGCGTAACAGTGAAGACGCCCTTTCTGGGGAAATAATCCACTGGTCATGCAGCGCATGCGTTATTCTGCGGAGGTATTCCGTTTCCTGAAGCTCTCGGAAGCGTGGCTGGCCAAAGTGTAACTCTGAAATTGTAGCCAACAGCGGGATGCCGAATCTGCAAGTTCGGGCGTCTATTTGCGCATGCGTGACTGCTCTATCTTCAGCTTGTTACCAGCTAAATTTCATTCCTATGAAAAAGCAAAACAGCATCGCTCTGGATATCAGGGTGGCGCGGAACAAGGCCGGTCTGCGTCAGGCCGACTGCGCGCATTTACTGGGTGTTCACAAGTCGCGTATCTCGCGTATCGAGGCTGGCCGTACCATGCCGACCGTCCGTGAGATTGCGACGCTCTCGATCGTGCTTGGCCAGCCGATGGAGAGCTTATTGTCAGGAGTGCGCGGCTCGATGGCCAACAATCTGATCGAACGGCTGCGGACAATCCCTTCCGCTCCCCGCAACCTGCCGGAGATGTTCAATCGTGCGCATACCCTTTCGCAACTCGCCATGCGGCTAGAAGCCCTAACCACTGCGACACATGAAGGGGCGTAGGGTTATGGGAATAGCGGCGTCGTCGGGCCGTGTTGGCTATGTCCTTTTGGTCGGGAGGAAACTCTACACTTGGCAGCTTTCAAAGAAGGCGGCTGAAACTCCCGAGGAAGCTACGCGACTGACGAGGCTCTGGATAGGCCGCACAAAACCCGACGTGGTGGTGATGGAGAAGATTACCGAGGGTTGCCGCAAGGGGAAGCGAACGAAAGTCATTATCGAAACCATCGCTGACGTTGTCGCAAACATGGAACTCTACGACATTTCCGTGCTGCGCCCGCGCAACTTCAGTAACAAATACGCCGAGGCGGCTGCTCTCGCCGATCGTTTTCCCGACCTAAAGCCGCGCCTTCCACACGGCCGGAAAGTCTGGGATTCGGAGCCTCGCAATACGACAATTTTTGAGGCACTCGCATTGGCGTTGGTGGTGATCGATCGGGAGCCAGGTTAATCAGATTTTGGCTGTGGCCTTTTAGCTTCCAACTGGATAATGCGCAGTTTCGCGTCGGCGAGTTCAGTCGCAAGCTGCCTAATCTGTGAAGCGAGTTCCCGGTCGTGCGTTGTGGGTTGGCTTGTCTGGGGCCACTGCGAATCTTCGCTGAAGTTCGCCTCGGCCGGTTCTGCCTCATCTACAAGTCCGAGCAAGCGTCGCATTCTCGCGTCGCCACCGCCAAAGGGTATTGCATTTCCACGAAGAAAGCTCATCAATGGCTCCATTCATGATTGAACGAAGCCACCGAGAAATTCGGCTTTTATCCCCAGATGAAAATTTGCAAGCGGCGATCCTAAGGTCTATAATTTGTAGGTGATTCATTGCGGATCACTACATCTTGGGGATGCTCGTCTCCATGCATAAGGCGGTCGGCTTCTTCGAAGGTTTCCGATCGCCTTTTTCTATTGAAGCATATAAATTGTGGCCGAATGAAGCCCGCGTGAAGCAATTCTTTCAACAATCTATAGATCGAATCCGCAACTCCAAGTTTGGAACCCCCCAATACTCTTTGAAGGCCTTCGCCGTTATGATTTCCTCGTATGCTGCCTGCTTCAGAACCAAGCTTGATAGCTTGGCAGTGGAGCGCCTCTTCGGGCTCGTATTCTCGCATTCGAGCGCAAAAAAGCGATATCGCTTTTCGCCGTCGATCAGATACTCAATCCCATAGAGCGCGTCCGGCACGATGTGGGTGGACATCGGCGCGGTCAGGCTCGGCATGTGATGACTTGTCCGAAGGGTTACAGGGATGGCTAGTGGCTGCTTAGCGTGCCGAGTCCTCTCCGGCATCCTGGCGAGAATCTCATCAACCGGCACGAACCGTTGATCTGGCGCCTTCTTCGCAGCTATCTCTGCCTCTACAAGAGCGTCAACGATCATCATAGCGTGGTCAAATTGAGGGGTCGCGCCCGTTCGGCCCTTCGGCGCGAATGTTGTCGCCCGATCCGGCAACGAGCCACAAGTTTCCAAGTGTCGGAGCCCTTTCGGTGAGAGTTCGTAGACAAGCGGCATATACCGAGCATCAAAACGCCGCCATTGTATCGCCGGTCGATCAACGAGGGCAACTTCATGGTAGAGGTCACCTAAACGTTCGATCAGCCGCTTCTCGGATCGAGGACGGAGAAACGCTATAAGCTGCGTCGCCCGCAAATACCGATAGCGAAAGAGCAGACGGAGAATATCAGTATCCCGCTTGGTGAGGAAAATTCGCTTGCCGCTCGGCGCGCGCTTGAAGCGTGAGCGGCGGCCCAATTGATCACGCGGCATTCTTCTCTCCCCTCTGAGAAGACGATGCCGATAGCAACGCCGGCGATCAACGTTCGCTACGGGGCGGTATGTATTGCTTTGGACGTCGGCGCTCCGGTATGTTCACCGATCACAAATTCGCGAGTGTCGTGAGTTTCAGAGTATCGGCTCGTCCTCGCTTGCCTCAGGGTGCTCGGACACAACGGAAAGTGCTGTCGCGGAAGCCCGTCACTAAGCTTCTGCTGGGCCGTCAGCCCTGTTAGATGTATCCGTCGCGATTTGGGGCGACCGTCACGGAGTACCCAATCTACCGGGCCAACATAATGGCGCGGCATCTTTTTTTTGGAGAAGGCAAGTTAATCAATGCTGTTTCAAGATGCACATTGGAAGCGCGAACTTGGCCAATACCGCAACGACATCGCCTCTCTTCGTCTGGATGAGAACTGTAAGGCCGAGGACTTTTTTCGTGCGGATCGGCCAATCTACTACAGCGCATTCGTCGTGCGCAAACTCGTCGAAGATAACGCGGTTACCGATCCAGTCGCGGCAAAGCGAATCCAGGTGCGTGCGAGCATGGCCAAGCCAAACCCTCGCTATTCATTCGTCTCGCATAAAGTCGGTATGAACCTTAAGGACTATTTCGATTTGGATAAGTCGCATCAAATGGGGATCAAATACAGCGAGCTATCGAGCGAAGTGATGCACGCTAACGGCTTCGTCTGGGATATCACCGACCCCAGCAACCTGCTGTTCAACGTCTATTCGTACATGAATACCAAACGTCGCATCCTCTGGGTGTCGGTGGCGATTTGGATCGAAATGCTCGATGACGTTATTAGCGACGAGCCCCAGGACTGGTGGACAGAAACCGACAAGCACGGCAACATCGTTCTTCATGCCAAATAGGAAAAGCCCACAGACCTACCGTCCGTGCGACCCGGCCGTTGTGCGGGTGTTCCACCGATACCGGAATCTCCACCGGCATAGGAATTGCAATCCATAAAGACGAAGATGTGCGCAGCATCAATTCCACGGCATAGGTTCGCCTGTGTCTGGTTCATCGTTGCTTTCAGGTTGTGGTGAACTCTCCTGCTGCCCCTGTAGCGCGGTATGGTGGACAGCATACTTGGCACGCATGGCGTCACGAAGCTGCTGCCGTGCCTCGGCGTTCATTCTTGGTTCCTTTTCCATGCTGCCGGCCGGTATGCCAATAGCAACTGCGGTCGTGGTCGTGCCCTTCACAAACGCCGCAAAAGACAGCTTGGGTTGGCGAACGTGCGCTTCAGGCTGCGGCCTACATTCTCCAGAAAAAGCGATCCGCGCCAAATGGGATATTGGTCAGCCACCTTTTAGCACAGCGAGCTTCGCCGCCGCCTTGTCCAATGGCCGGATGACGATCACTTCGCGTTCATCCCAATGCTTGGCGCTTTCTAAAACCTGCCGCAGATATTCGGAGACCACTTCAAGGAACGCCTCCTTTTTGACCAGTGCGATGATGCTGTCGCAATGGAAGGTGCGGCCACCGTCGAGCAGATCGGAAACCAGAATCTGCTCCCGCAGAGATTTGAAATAGACGGCGGTCATCATCACCGTGACCAGCATCATGAGCGGTATGGCAGACCAGAACGAAATGAAGAACCAAGATAGGATGAAGACAAGAAAACCGAGAAGCAGCGCCGGCCGGAAAGCTTGCTTGAGGTCGTCGATTGGATCGCTCACCACCAATGCCGTTTTGGCAAAGCGGTATTTCTTGATCAGCGTCTGTTCCTCGGCGTCAAGCTCCAGTTCGGCCTTGAGATGAAAGATAACGCCGCTGCCGAACCGAAGCGGCACCAGAGAAAAGATCGCGCCGCTGGATTGATCCCTTGCCAGTAACAGATTCATCAGTCGCCCTCCCGATGCTCCGAAGGATTGCGAGTGTATCGCATTGAACGCAACCGTCAATAGTATGCATATGCGCGCAGCGCGAGAGGGAGAGGCCGTGAGTGGGGTTATGCACGGAAGTGCATAAATCACTTTTCCGATGGGCCTATTTTCATTCGGCTATGAAGCGCAATAAGCAGGTATGTCCGCGTCCCAAAACAGGTTGGCGATGGGGATACAGAAACCCCATCAGTATCCCCATAAAGAACCCCTCGCGAAGTGACGCGCAATGGGCTGAATATTCAAAGGATGAGCCGTGCCGGGTCAGCTGGCTGGTGGCGCCTCTGGTTCGCCGTCATCCACGGTGGAATGCGCGACGGCCTGGAGCAGCGCTAGCATCTTGAGCCGGAGCCGATTGTCCTTGATCGCATGAAAGGCCTTAAGCAGCGCCAGACCCTGCCGGGTAAACAGCTCGCCGGACGGGAGGTTGTCGTTGTTCGACTCCGGCATTTCGATGCCTTTGAAGAACACGGATACGTCCGCTCCAAGGACCTTGGCGATTTGTACGAGGCGGCTGGCGCTAACGCGGTTCGAGCCCTTCTCATACTTTTGCACTTGCTGGAAAGTGACCCCGATACTGTCCGCCAATGCAGTTTGCGAGAGGTCTCGCTGTTGCCGCAGCAGACGGATTTGTCGTCCAACACTCACGTCCACGGGGTCTGACATGGAGCGGTCTCCTTCCTGGTTGCGTTAGCCGATCACTTTTGCAATTTCTGGCAAAAGGTCAAGCAACCGTCAACACGGGGTCCGACCGCTCCACACCATTTAGCGCTGATGTTTGATCGTGACAAAGCTGTCGTTGTCCCCATTGTCGTTGCCATTCCTGAGCGACTGCAACTCCACCTTTGCCATCTCGAAGAGATAAACTAGGATTTGCCCATCCGCTGCCTTGGCGAGATCGACGCTTTGGTCGAGGAGTTCAGCCAATCGGCGATAGATTATTTCGTTACTCACCGTTCCCATCCCCTTGTTCCAATCATGCCGCAGCAATGAGATTCTTGACCACAGGCGAAGGCGTTCTGGGCGTTTTCCTGTACAGTGGCAGATCGATTTTGAGCGCAGTGCGCATCCTCACGAGCACCTCGTCAGATACCTCGAACGCCCCGCAGCAGACCGGGTACTTGCCGAAGCCATCGGAACGACCCAATTCATCGACCTCGGCGCCAGCGCGCTTGTAGATGCGCTTGAGTTGCGGCTCGTAATTGGAAATCATGGTGTGGATGCCGTGCGCCATGGCACATTCGCAGAGTGCCAGCAATAAGAGACAGAAAGCACGACCGGCATCGATCTCGGGGAAGTCCGCCTGGATCGCTGCCTCATCGACGCACATGCGGGTTCCTTCCCAGATGCCAGGCGCCATCAGATCGACATCGGCCGGGAAGGTGCGACGGAACACGTCGTGAAGCAGCGTCGGGCCGGTGGTTGGCATCAGTCGAAGGGAGCCGTAGAGCTTTTGCTTGCTGTCGTCGCACCAGACGAGGTAAACCGGCCGCATTGCATCGTAACCATCGCGCTCGTATTCCCCGACGACCGGTACATCCCAGTTGAGCTGATCGGCGAATACCCGCTTGCGCAGCCGGTACATTTGATCGGTGAGCCAGGCATGCTTGGAATATTCATGAGACTGGATCGTGATAAACATTGGAGTTCCCCTTTTTGGCTTTCTGCCGAAGGGAAACATGATCCAAATCGGGACCGGCGGAAATTCCCACCGATTGGCGAACCAAATCAGGTGCCCCAGAATTGGGGTATTAAGGATTGATGATCCGCATCTGAATGGCCTTGGTAACGGCTTCAGGAAGGTTCGAGCAAACGAGCTTGAAACGGCTCGACTTGAGATAGGTCGTCGTCGTGTGTTCGGAAAGTCCAAGGAGAATGGCGATTTCCTTCGCGCTTTTGCCGCGCGCGGTCCAGGTGAGGCATTCTATTTCCCGAGGCCCCAACTGCGGCAACGGGTCCTTGTCGCCGTGGAGTTCGGTTATGGCTTTCCGGTGTATCAGGTGAGCGAGTTCCGCCCAATTCTCCCGGTTGACGGTCAGTTTGTTGATCCACTCCTCGTCAGCAGACGCATTGTTGATTGAAAAAAGCGCACGCCGCCCAGCTTTGTCCGTGACCGGAATTGAGTAGCCGAACGGGCCGACGCCATTCGCGATGGCATCCATCATCAATTCATAGGCCGCCGGCGTCGGCTCCAGCTCCGACCATTCGAACGGCAGCTGTCTGGCGAAGCCCTCCTGCACGATCGGATCGATCTTGACGTAGTCGCGCATCAGGTAACGAGCCACCCACTTTTCGGGATAGCTCGTCCGGACGAAGGGAGAATCCACATTGCCGGTGACGGTCTGCGCGAGATGATAGGTCGCATTGGCCACCTGATACTCATCACGAAAGATATTTACCGCGCTTTCTACATTGGCGCTGGCTTTAATTGCCGCGAAGACTTTCTCGAATACTGCACGTCCATGCCCGTCGTCCATTTCTGGCCCTCGAAATTTAGGGGTATTTGACGCCAAACGAAGCCCGTTGGCAAGTGTCAATACCCCGTATTTGGGGTATCGACCTGGTTCTACTCAACTGTTACGATCTATAAAACTAGAAGTAGGACAACGCTTTGATATTCGCGCGAGGACCATAGGTGAGCGGTAGTCGAGCAGAGCCTGACGAGGAAATTCGCCTCCAGGCACAAAACACTCTTTTGGAAATCTATGGCGACCTGGCGACATCAGAAGCCCTGACCCGCGCGCTCGTGTCTGAGCGCGATGGCAACCGAGACGTCGCCATTATGTGGATCGATGTCTATCGTTCAATATGCGACTATGAGGCCCGCCCGCTGGGGTCTGCCATTGTCTGTTTGTGAGTGACTGCACCCCAATATTGCCCGGACGGCCGGGATAAACAGAAAGGGCTCAAGCATCAGCTTGAGGGCTTGGTTATGCGCGGAAGTGCATGGCTCGCTTTTCGATGGGTCGATTTCCGTTTGGCGCTATGAGCAGGTATGTCTACGAAAATATGGCAGCGATGGGGATAGGAATATCCAATCAATATCCCCATCACTGTTAGCGGCGCAAAGCCCTGCGCACCGCCGCTATTCAAAGCATAAAGTCGTCAGCTTCAAGTTCTCTACGCTTCACGCCTTGAAGAATCAGTTCGTCACCGAACCCGAAATCGAACCCAACATTGTCGCCGTCTGTGAAGCTCAATTTGCGAAGTTCCTTGAAGGAAGTTAGGTCGAAGGAACGCAGGTCGATTACGTCCTTGCCGGGCTGAAAGTCCGCGATGATGTCCTTGTCAAATCGTCTAGCAAACTTGAAAATGTCGTCCTGACCGTTTCCGATCAGCAGGTCGTCATCACTGCCACCGGATATGAAATCCACACCTTTGCCGCCCTCGACACGGTCAGCACCGTCTGCTCCCAATAGGCGGTCGTTTCCACCAAAGCCGCGCAATATATCGTTGCCGTCACCGCCATCCACTCTATCGGCGCGATCGGTTCCAACGATATCTTCATGATCTTCTGTTCCCACGAAATTGCGACCGACCTCCGAAAGCAAAACACTTTCCTTGGCGCCTGTAATAGTGACCGTCACATCGCTCGTGCCGTAAAACCCAGTTCCATCTGAAACGGTGTAGGCAATGGTGATGGACGCCGTTTCGCCAATGTCTAGGGTGTCGAATTTTCCTCTGGGATCGATGACTACCTTACCATCGACCATCTCGGCATAGATATTTTGACCGTCAGCATCCACGGCCGAAACAAAAAGCTCGTTTTCGTCAACATCGCTGTCGTTTAAGGCTGCATCGAAAAGAATCGCCTCATCCTCGGTCACCGAAACTTCGTCGTGCTCGGCGGTCGGCGCCGTGCTCAAGATGTCCTCGACGGCCACGTCGCCATCAAAGAACCGAAATGCCTCGATCTCATAGACGGTATCGATACCTTCTTGCCCATCGGACCTGAGATCTTCGACACGGTACGAGCCATCGTCATTTCGCAATATGCTGAAATCCTGGCGCTCGCCCCAGAAGAATGCGGCATCTATCCCGGAGCCACCGTAGATCAGGTCGTTACCTTGCTCACCGCGTAGTTCGTCGCCGCCGCTGTCGCCGTAGAGAGTGTCATCGCCAAGGCCGCCGCGAACCTCATCGTCGCCGTTGCTGCCATGAACAACATCGTTTCCTTCGTCGCCCCAAACAATATCGTCATCCCAGCCGCCATTGATATCGTCATCGCCGTTATGTCCGCGAATCCGGTCGTCGCCCCTGCCACCTTCGAGGACATTGGTTTCGTGATCGCCGTCAATGGAGTCATTGCCATTTGAACCGATGATGTTCTCGATATCGTACAGGGTATCGCGACCGAAATCATCGCTGACCGCGACCTCGTCGAAGAGATTGATGGTCACGCCGAGTTCACCGTCCCCAAAATCGGCGGTGTCAATTCCATCCTCGCCATGAAGGAGATCATTGCCGCCATCCGCTATGAGGATGTCGTTTCCGTCGCCGGCATACAGCAAATCATCACCGAGGCCGCCTCTGAGGACATCGATACCCGCTTGGCCGGCTAGACGATCGTCGCCGCTGTCTCCCCAAAGTTCGTCGTCGTCCTCTCCGCCGAAAAGTAGATCATTCCCAGAACCGCCTCTCAGGCTATCATCATCCTCGTCACCATACATTTCGTCGTTGCCATCACCTCCGCTGAGGCCATCTTCCCCAGCGCCGCCTTTGAGGTAGTCATCGCCATCGTCGCCATCGACATCGTCGTCTCCCACGCCTCCGTGCAGGTAGTCGTCACCGTCATTGCCATTCAAATCGTCATCGTCGTCCTCGCCGTGGAGCTGGTCGTCGTCTTCGCCGCCGTAAAGTCTGTCCTCTCCCTCGCCGCCGAAGAGCGTGTCGTCACCGTTCTCACCGTAGAGTCTGTCCTCGTCATCGTCGCCGTAGACGATATCGTCACCGTCGTTGGCATAGATTACATCGTCCCCATCATGCCCTCGATAACGGTTGTCTTCCTCGACGCTTGGCGCACCGCCTTGCTCCAATATCAAACGGCTCGGGTGGTCGTCATCATCATCGCCTTCCCAGTGCCAGTAGCTCGGCGTGGAGGGCAGGTCCGGCTCATCGGTCTGGTTAAGGCCTTCGGCATTGCCGTTGCTGGACTGGTCGCTGCCATAGAGCGTGTAATTGCCAATCGTGCCACTATAACTGCTTACTTTGGCATAATAGGTTCCGCTACTTGCCGCCGTCCACCGAATGAAGGACGATAGCCCGAGCACAGAGTCGTCATTCCACGCGACGCGGTTGCCTTGAGCGTCAAAGATTTCGAGAACGGTGTCCAGTTCGGTGTAGGTCGAGATATTTGCCAGCGAGAAGAAGGTGTATTCGGTCCCGGCGGCGACTTTGACGCTGAAAACATCTGCATCGGCCCCGGTTTCAATTTTGCCCGAAATGGACTCGGCGGCACCGACCGAGTCTGATACCCAAGTCGCTGCGTCGGCTATGGTATCCCCATGATCATCAGAAACCGGCTCAACGCTCATAACATCGCTGATATTGACAGATTCCAGGCCGACGATGCCGATTTGTGTATAACTTGTGTCCAGAAAGAGAGTCGGGAGTTCTGACGAGTTCAGTTGGTAAAAGGTTGGGCGCTCGGGCGAATTCGACTCGAAATTGGCACCTGACAGATTGCTAATTGGTTCGATTATCGAAAAGCTCTCGAGCAACAATTCCCGCACACTCTTCGTTAGCAGATCATGCATTGAACGACCCAGGTCTGCGAGATTAAACAAAAACGTCCTCGCTGACGAACTGGTCAGAACGGCTTGAAAACCTCCGATAGCCTCATAGGTGTGGTTGATTTGAACTCCGTCGCGAATAAGGCAATTGGTAGGCAGCGAACTAAAAGGAATTTCTCGATCACTAAACCTAAATCGGTCCACCTCCTCAAAACGATCCCATCCTTGTTCGCCCAAGCGCCGAGCCTGAACTGTCTCGCCAATGCGCCGAATATTGAACTCTTGGAGACTCCCTGAAAATATGGCTGTGTCGTTGCCACCACCTCCGACAAACAAATCGTTGCCAGAGCCGGTCAGGAATATGTCGTCGCCACTCCCTCCGGTGATAATGTCGCTGGTATAGGCATTGTTGTGAAGTAAATTGCTGTTAAACTCGTTTCCAACTCCAATGTCGGAGAGGGAGATGTCTGTTCCGCCTCCTTCTTTCTGTCCACCGAAAAAAGTTAGCTCGTTTAACAGCGCCCTATTGTCATCTTTTGGACGACCATCGGCATACCAGCCGTCTGTACCATGATTTAAGCCTGAACCATCGGCATGCCATTTGCTAAAGTGAATATGTAGATGAGAGCCATCCCCACCACCGCTTCGGTCAAGGAAGCCCGTATTTCCTGTACGGGCTATTTCTTCGCCTGCGCCGATCCAGTAACTATGGCTACCCTCATACATTCCATCATCGTCTAACGCGTCCCAGTACCCGGCCGCGTCCGTCGAAAGATCATACTTCGAAAGCAGCGCAAGCACGCTATCCTTCTCCAGATGAGCGTAAGTTGTGTAAAACTTGAAGGTTCCCCCGTCTTTCTCAATAGAATGTTCAATAGTGACGAAGTTTCCGAAACGTGATCCGTTGTCTTCGCCTTCCGCATCTCCACAGAACGCCGAAATCAATCTGCCGGAGGTGATAGCAACAACTGCTGTTCCGAAGTCGACGTCAAAATCTAAAGCCGCCGCATCAAATCCTGTGGAATGGGAGCCGCTAAATGGAGTTTGTGTAATCCTGACGGGACTGCTGTATGAAACGGGAACAATGAGCACCTCACCCCTCCTCAAAAAAATTATCTTCGTCAGACCATCCAGTTTATTCAGTTAATTCAACGGATCTATTTTATTTATTCTATAAAGCTTCGACTTGTATATGGTATAGGTCTATATATTCTAGCTTGAGTACAGAACCAGCGACTTCGCTCTGTCCGACATACCTATCAGCGATTTCCGCTGGCAATACTCCAACAATAATTTCGCCCGTACCTACCCACGAAATAAGCGCTTGTTCCCAGCGCTCGCCGAACCAAAAAATGCCCTCGTCAGATTTGACATCGGCGGTTGTTTTCTTCCAAACATCATATACTTTAATCTCGTTCTTTTTCCCACTATATACAAGCAAAAATCTACCCCCGGGCGAAGCGCTTGCCACGTCGCCCCCACGGTAGAGCCATTCTGCTTTATCGGTATCTCGATCATATCTTAAAGATTGAGGAGAGGGGTCCTCGGAATTGGAAGGCCGGACTGTAATATGATAAACGCCATCGCCAACGTGGTCGCATGTTTGCATTGAATATTGCTTGTAGATGTACGGCTCATCTTCAAGAAGCATTTTGACAGAATCGCGCATTTTGTCGGTACATTCAAGCGCAACGATTTGATTCTGTGACGCCTCTGATTTGACATCGTCGCCAAGATGTTCGATCGGTGCATTCGAAACCATTGGCGTCTTATCGGTAATGCCATCCACAATGATCGGATTTAGATCCGCAATGTAGCGACTAACGCCATATGTAGCGAAAGAGGCCGCTATTAGAATTGAGGTTAAAAACAAAGAAAAATAGAGATAAATTAGTTTCATATTCAAATTGTATACGATTTTCCGGCAAAATAGAAGCATCGTGCGGTCGGTACATCTTGTTGAATTGGGGAAATTCCACTTTCGCAGCGCTCTCACTCATGCGAATAGCGATGCAGAAACAGAAAACTATCCCCATCCCGTAACTCATTCTGAAGCAGCCTCCACAATCCTGTAGACCATGCGCGGATGCATACCATGAGCACGGGCCACCTCCTTCACTGGACTGCCGGAGCGTACCGATCGAAGCACCTCGTCCCGCTCGCTAGCGTTGAAGCGAGGCGGACGGCCGAGCTTGACACCGCGCGCACGGGCGGCAGCCAGGCCGGCTCGGGTCCGCTCCGCAATCAGCGTCCGCTCGAACTCCGCCAACGCCGCGATGAGGTGGAAAAGCAGTTTGCCGCCCGACGAGCTAGCATCGAAGCTCTCGGTGAGTGACCGCACGCCAATACCTCTCTCGGAAAGGTCTTCGATCAGGCCGACGAGCTGGACCAGGGAACGGCCAAGTCGATCGAAACGCCACACCACGAGCGTGTCGCCCGCCCTGAGGGTAGCGAGCGCCGCGTCAAGGCCGGGTCGAGTCCATTCCGTTCCCGAGACACCGCTGTCTTCAAAGATGCGGTCACAGGCGGCCGCGCGGAGCGCGTCCTGTTGCAAGGCGAGGTTCTGATCATCCGTCGAAACGCGAGCATAGCCAATCATCGCCGGCTTCGTCGCCCTGGTATCGCAAGCGGTGCCTGCTGATTTCTTGATGCGCGATCTGGTTGTTTTGCCTTTGACAGAAATGGTCATATTCGCCGGTTAAGCCGCCCCGCTTCCTCTCATCACAGAACTCCGAGAGTTCCAGGGAGGAGAAAGCGAGAAGACCCCATGCAAAACATTGTGTCACATAGGACCGTTTTTGGCACGTGCTTTGGGGGAATACATCGCGATGGGCACGTACATCTTGAGACGCAAAAGCATCGCCCATTCAGCTCGGCGATCGGCCGGCATTTTTCTTAAAGCATCATCAAGTAGGTCCATCAGGTATGAGTTTTTCGCAATCGCCTTCGCTTTCGCAATCGGTGCTGCCGCGCCAGCAGCGGCAGCACCGTGTCAGACGGTGTTCGTGAAAAAGTACCAGATCACCCTGAAACGGGGTGGCGTGAGCAATGTGCGGCTCAAAGGTTTCAATGGCGTCATCTATACAACCCTGCGTCCGCGATTTCTCATTCTGTACACTCCCTCCACTGGGAAATGTGGGTGGGCTAAATACTAATAAATAACTCCCTGGATACCCAGTTGCCAGTTTCGGCAGCGGGGTATTTTGTCAACAGAAGACAATCATTAAGGAGGACTGCATGAAGAAGCTCGTGCCCGCATTACTGCTTGCCACCGCTGTCGGGGTCAATCTCACCCTGCCTGGTTTCATGTCTCCGGCAGAGGCCGCGAAATGCAGGACAGCAAAAGCACCCAAGGGGCTGAAGCGCGGGAACCACATGGGCACGACGAGTCTCGGACTTAAGTACCAGCTTTCAGACAGGCCGGGATGGATTTATGTGCGCGACCCGAAACGAGGAGGATGGGTCGTGGCGAAGTGCTTTTGATCGTGACAACTGAAAGGGGAAGCCATGATTAAGGCCATCAGCGTAATAGTGGTCGCCGCCGTCATCTCTGCAAATGCGTCGGCGGCATTTGCCAGAAGCACCGGTTGGGTCAGCGGGTTTGAATGGATACGCATCTCGAAGACCCTCGACAAGAACGGCGAAATGCCCGTCTCGGTCGTCTGCAAGGACTCAGGATCGAAAGGTCTGACAAACATCAGCGGTTTGGCGAAAGTCGAGATTCAGAAGAACCCCGGCAACGTTGCTTGGTACTGGGCCTACGGGGCTCGGGTGAAGCAAGTCAAAGCAAGGCTGGAGAAGCGAGGATTCAAGCTCGTGAGCTTCAGCGAATATCGTCGGTCTTCCGGCCTCAAGATTCCCTGCGCGATCTGGCATAAGAAAAAATAGGTAGTGGGGTGGTGCCGTCGCACCACCCCCTCCCTTTCGGGAGAGCCGTTAGGCGCTTTCTCTACGATCCAGGCGTTCCTTGAGCCAGGCCAGCACCTCCTCTTCCACCCAGCCTACTCTGTTGACCCCAAGCCGTACCCGCTTGGGGAATTGGCCGGCGGCTTCCAGGCGGGCAATGTGTTGGGGAGAGTACAAGACCAACTCACGCACCTGCCGCTTTGACAGTATCCTCATCACGATAACTCCCATGTGGGAGGCGTCGCGACGCCCCGGTTAACGACATTCCCCGAGGTGGTGGAACCATACCACAAAACGCTTGAGTTGCATCAGGTTTCAGCTAAAGATTCAATCGCCGATCGACACGGTCCCTCGGCCAGTGAATTGTTGGCTGAACCGCACGGAGAGGAAATAGGGCACTGCTTCCTTAGTTGGAACCGACAGCAAATACGGAGATTCTTGCGTGAGCGAAGGACGAACACAACTGCTGAGCTTCCCTTTTTGGATGATCATGCATGAGCAAGACTTTCCAACCATCTACGAGCTTGCGCGGCCCAGTGGATTTACGCGGTTCTACCCTCCATTTCGAAGTTCGCCGGACAACTACATCTGGATGCCATCAATCACAGTCGACGCAATCCCTACGCCCGCAGGTACGCCCTTGAATATCCGCGAGCGCAAAACGCTCCGCACTCTCGCCACCTACCCCCGACTTGCGAAAGACGGAAAGCCCACCGCAATGGAGCTACGCTGGGATGACGCTCGGTCCAGCGACATGCCAATGGACAGTATGCGCATCGATGACTATGGCGATCTAGACTTCGAAGAGTTTCTAAGTGGATTTTTTAATCATCTACGGGCGGCCTCAAAACAGTGGTGGATCGGTAGGTCGGTCGCGCCCCTATATGGCTTTTACAGAAACGATTTCCGCGTCGATACGCGCGGCCGTAATCTAGAAGCCCCTTTAACGAGAGGACAGGGAACCACGTCCGGTCTTCGTGAACGCAGCATCGGCACTGCCATGTGGAGGGAAGCAATCGACAGGGCGCTAAGCCGCGAACCCGTTCCATATTTCGAGTTGCAGCTTCTGGACGCGCGCTATGGTCTAACCGCAGGTGATGCGGCTTTCTTCGTGCTCAACGCTGCTGGGGCGTGTGATGGGGTTAAGGATATTGTTGTTGAGGAGCTTTGGGCGAAAGCAAATCCGGGATCGCAATTCGACAAATGGCAAGTGGCCCGAGGGTTCAATTTAATCGAACATATCGAAGGTGGACTGAAGAAGATTTCAGGCCGTTCGTTCAAACAGGAGCATTCTGCGCAGTTTCGAGAACTTGCCGAACTCTGGTCTTTGAGGAACGACGTAGCTCATGGCAAGCCTGTCTCATTTGCGGCAATTGAGCATATCAACAAGGAACAGAAGAAGCGTTCTAAGGGATTGATGGATGCGGCAGAGACTTTCGTTGAGTGGTGCCAGGCTTTGCGGAATTCGCCGTAGGTAGGTAAGCTCGGGCAGACTGGTCGAGAGTTTACCCAATTTGGCTCAGATACTCCCCGCCAGGTCATGAATGGGTGCATTGAGACACGCAGAGGCATTCGACCACTAAAGGAAAATTTCTGTGGATAAAGGCACCGAACTACGGAATCAGTGCGAAATCTGGGTAAAAATGCGGGTAACGGCGCGCTCAGTAATAAGAAAAATAAAAACAATATCAATTATGTAGACCATTATAACGAGTCCTCTTCTGGCACCATTCCCTTTTCAGACTGTCCTACACGGTCCGAAAATACCCCAAGAAGCCCGGTTTTCCGGGTTTTTTGCTTTTTTACCATCCAGATTTTGCAGCAACGGGCCGGGGCAGAAAGAACGAACGACCCGGAGCGGTAGGTAAGTGTGGGCGATTTGCCGCTGCCCCATCGTTCCTCAACCGCGAATAATGCAGGTCGCCGGAACGTTCATTCATCAAGCGCGTCGCACGTCGCCCCAGGCCGGGTGTCCCGAGATCTGGCTCTATTCGAGGCGCGTGATTTCCATCTCACTGCCGTCGCCCGGCAGCTTGATGGTTGAACCGCCCGACTATCTGCGCACTTGCTAATTTTGTGTGTTGATCGGCCGATCAAATCAGCGCATATCTGAATTGACCGGACGGCATCGTACCCCTGTCATTCCCCAAAATGGCTTGCCGGCTCGGTCACTTACATCTTTCAATCATAATATATAGGAGTAGACCCCTTAAAATTAAGGGGTATTGTATCTGCACATCATACACTCAAGGGGTCTGTCATGCTGAACACAATTGAGGTTCGAGGACCAACAACCGGCCCAAGGGACCGAAGACGCTCGCTAGAAAGCCGCAGGGAAGCGGCGGCAGTTGCAAGGCAGATCGTGCTCCAGATGATCCGCGCTGGCTGGCGCGAGACGGAGGCTGCACTTGCGCTCGCTGATGCGCTCGATGACTACTGCCTCTATCTTGCGGAGCATGTGTCTCATGATATTCATCCCGCCAACTCCAACGACATCCGGGGCGTGCCCGCGCGGTCGATCGATAGCTAGAGCCTCTTGCATTGAAATGGAATCGGTTCTGCCGGAGCAGGTTTTCGTCAGGGCAGAGGCGATTGGCGAAGGTCGTACCCGGATGTACGGCCGAGCCGATCGCCTCTGATCCTGGCGGAAAGATGCCCGGCCCTTCGGGTTGGCTGAAGCGGGCCGCCTCTTTGACCGGCCGGCTTGGCCGTATGCTTTGGCTACGACGCGCGCCCGCCGGTCAAACATGCGACTCCGCTTGAGCCAACAGAACCGGTTCCATTTCAATGCAAGAGGCTCTAGACGCCAAGCTGGTCGCGCGTAAAACCCTTGCTCGCCAGCATCAGTTTGCTCGTGTAGCTCTCGGAAATCCTGCCGGCGATGAGATCGGTGGTCGATAGCCTCTCGACGACCCGGCCGGTCTGCATGACCGCCAGGCGATCGCACATATGGGTGACGACACCGAGGTCGTGGCTGACCATGAGAAAGGTCAGCCCGCGGTCGTGGCGGATCTGTTCGAGCAGATTGAGCACTTCGGCCTGCACCGACGCATCCAGCGCCGATGTCGGTTCGTCGAGGAGTAGGATCGACGGTTCGACGATAAGAGCGCGGGCGATGGCCACGCGCTGCCTTTGCCCGCCCGAAAGCTGATGCGGATAACGGAAGCGGAAACCCGAGCTCAGCCCGACCTCATCCAGCGCGGTCTGGATCCGCCGTTCCTCATCGCCGATGCCGTGAATGACGAGCGGTTCGAGCAACTGGCGGTCGACCGTCTGGCGGGGATGGAGCGAGCCGTAGGGATCCTGGAACACCATCTGAACGCGGCGGTAAAAGGCCCGGCTGCGGCGGCTGGCTGCGAGCGCGGTACCCTCAACTGCGATGCTCCCCGCGCTCACCGGTGCCAGGCCGGCGATGGCGCGCAGCAGCGTCGATTTGCCGGATCCGGATTCACCCACCAGGCCGAAGGACTCGCCCTCGTTCACCGAGAGGCCGACCCGGTCGAGCGCCAGATAACCGGAGTAATCGACCGACAGGCCGTCGATGGAGATGACCTCGTTCATAGTGCCCATTCGGCCTTTCGCTCCAGCACGGGGAGCGGGTGCCGGCTTGTGCCGATCGATGGCATGCAATTGAGCAACCCCTTTGTATATGGATGCTTGGCGTTCGGCAGTTCCGATGCCTTCAATTCCTCGACGATTTTGCCGGCATACATGACGATGACGCGATCGCAGAAGGAGGAGACCAGGCGCAGGTCGTGCGAGATGAAGATCAGGCCCATGCCACGTTCGCTGACGAGCTTGTCGAGGATGCGCAGGATTTCGAGCTGCACCGTCACGTCGAGCGCCGATGTCGGCTCGTCGGCAATCAGCAGTTCAGGTTCGGATATCAGCATCATGGCGATCATCGCGCGCTGGCCCATGCCGCCCGAGACCTGATGCGCGTAGAGATCGAAGACGCGGCTCGGATTGTCGATCTGCACGGCTTCGAGCATGGCGAGCGATTTTTCGCGCGCCTCCGATTTGCTCATGCTGCGGCGTGACCGGAGCGTCTCGACGATCTGGCTGCCGATGGTCATGACCGGGTTGAGCGAGTATTTCGGATCCTGCAGGATCATCGCAATGCCTTCGCCACGCAGTTCGCGCAGCAGCTTCGGCGTCGCCGACAGGAAGTCCATGCCGTCGAAGGTCAGTTCTTTTGCAGAGACCTCCGCATGGGGCGGGTTCAGGCCGATGATGGCACGGCCGGTCTGCGATTTGCCCGAGCCGCTTTCGCCGACGATACCGAGCCTTTCACGGCCGAGCTCGAACGATATGCCGCGCACCGCCTCCACACGTCCTGTGCGGGTGGGAAAGCTGACCCTCAGGTCCTTGACGGTCAGCAGGCTGCTCATTGGCCGCTCTCCCGGGGATCGAGCGCATCGCGCAGGCCATCGCCGAGAAAGTTGAAGCCGAGGCTGACGATCAGGATGGCGACGCCGGGCATGGTGGCTACCCACCATTGGTCGAGAATGAAACGGCGGCCGGATGCGATCATCGCGCCCCATTCCGGCAACGGTGGCTGCGCGCCGAGGCCGAGAAAACCGAGGCCGGCGGCGGTGAGGATAATGCCCGCCATGTCGAGCGTCACGCGGACGATGACGGAGGAGAGGCACATCGGCATGACATGCCTGAACACGATGCGGAACGGCGAGGCACCCATCAGCCTCACAGCATCGATATATTCGGAGTTGCGCAGGGCGAGCGTCTCGGCGCGCGCGATGCGGGCGTAGGGCGGCCAAGAGGTGAGCGCGATGGCGATGACGGCGTTTTCGATGCCGGGGCCGACGGCGGCGACGAAGGCCAAAGCCAGCACCAGTTTGGGAAACGACAGGAAAATATCGGTGATCCGCATCAGGACGGCATCGATCCAGCCGCCGGCATAACCGGACACCGTGCCGACGACCAGACCCAGCGGTGCCGCGATGACGGCCACCAGTGCGACCACGAGAAGCGTCAGCCGCGTGCCATAAAGCAGACGAGACAGGATATCGCGGCCTTGATCGTCGGTTCCGAGCAGGAACCCGTCAGTTCCCGGAGGAAGCAGGCGGGAGCCGGCAAGATCGCCCGCAAGTGGATTATGCGGCGCCAGCACGCTCGCGAAAACCGCGATCATGATCAGCGCTGCGATGATCGCCAGCCCTAGCACGGCCATCCGGTTGGCACGGAAACGCGCCCAGGTCATATAGGCCCGACCGAGACGGGCCTGCATGCGCGATTGCGGCCGTTCGGACATCAGCCATTCGCGGCGTGTAATGCGGCTCGAGGTCAGTTCTGTCATCTTGCGCGCGTCCGCGGATCGAGCGTGCGGTAGAGAAGATCCGACGCGAGGTTGATGCCGATGAAGACCGAACCAATGACGATCGTGCCGCCGAGCACGGCATTCATGTCGGCATTCTGCAGCGAATTGGTGATGTAAAGTCCGAGGCCCGGCCAGGCGAACACGGTTTCCGTCAGCACCGAGCCTTCAAGCAGGCCGGCATAGGACAGTGCGATGACGGTGATCAGTGGCACGGCGGCGTTTCTCAAGGCGTGGCCCCAGATAATCCGGGTTTCCGAAAGCCCGCGCGCGCGGGCGGCGACGATATATTCCTGCCCGAGTTCGTTGAGCATGAAATTCCGGGTCATGCGGCTGATATAAGCGAGCGAGAAATATCCGAGCAGGCAGGCGGGCAGGACGATGTGGCGGGACACGTCCCAGAACACATCCCACTTGCCCTGGATCATCGCGTCGAACAGGAAGAAGCCGGTGATCGGGGTGAACGTGTATTCGTAGACAATGTCGATACGGCCGGGGAACGCCACCCATTTGAGCTTGGCATAGAACAGCACGAGGGACAGCAGCGCGAGCCAGAATATCGGCACGGAATAGCCGACAAGTCCGATGGCGCGCACCACCTGATCGATGAACGAGCCGCGCTTGACTGCGGCGAGCACGCCAAAGGGGACGCCGATCAGGGCGCCGATCAATGTTCCCAGCGTTGCGAGTTCTATCGTGGCCGGGAAGACGCGGCGGATGTCGGTCATGACGGGGTTGGTGGTCAGCACCGAGACGCCGAAATCACCAGTCACCGCCGCTTTCACATAGAGGAAGAACTGCTGATAGAGCGGCAGGTTGAGCCCCATCTGCTCGCGTGTCCGTTCGACCACGCTTGCCGGCGCCCGGTCACCGAGCACGGCCAGAACGGGATCGATGGGAATGACCCGCCCGATGAAGAATGTCACCGCGAGCAGGCCGAGATAGGTGGTCAGAACAATGACCAGAAAGCGCAATATCGCCAGAAATATACCGCCGGTCCGGGGCTTTGGGCGCCGGGCCGGTACCGATGCGTCAATGATGGTCAACCGGCCGCCTCCGGGTCAGTTCTTGGAAACGTTATAGACGAAGTTGGTGTCGAAGCTCGGACCGAGCTTGAAGCCGGTCAGCTTGCGGCTGAGGCCCGCGACTTCGGTCTGCTGGAAAATTATGACGAAGGGGCTGGTTTCCAGCACGGCTTTCTGCAGCTCCTGGTAAGTTGCAGCGCGCTTGGCGGAATCCTTTTCGAGCAGTGCCGCGGCGGTCTTCTTGGTCAGATCCGGAACATCCCAGGCGTTGCGCCAGGCAAGCGTCTTGGTCTTGCCCTCGTCGGAATTATCAGGATTTGCAGTGAAGGTCTCGGCATTGGAATTCGGATCGAAATAATCCATCCCCCACTGGCCGATATACATGTCGTGATTGCGGGCGCGGTATTTGGTGAGCGTCTGCTTGCCGTCGCCGGGGATGATTTCCATCTTGACGCCGGCCTGCGCGAGGCTCTGCTGGAAGGATTCGGCGATGCCCGTCACGGGCTGCGTATTGCGCACGTCCATTGTGACGGAGAAGCCGTCCGCGAGGCCGGCTTTCGCCAGCAGTTCCTTGGCCTTGGCGACATCGAGCTTGTAGGGGTTCTCGTCGAGTTCGCCCAGCACGCCCTTGGGCAGGAAGGTCTGGTGGATTTCGCCGATACCCTTGATCAGCGTCGAACCGATCGCGTCGTAATCGACGAGATATTTGAACGCTTCCCGCACTTCGGGCTTGGCAAGATTCGGGTTCTTCTGATTGAGGCTGATATAATAGACCGTGCCCTTCGGCGCGCTGGTGGTGGACAGTTCGGCGTTTTTCTTGATCGCGTCGAGATCGTTGGGCTCGAGATTGCGCGCGACGTCGATGTCACCAGCCTCGAGCGCCAGCCGCTGGCCGGAGCTTTCCTTCATGTGGCGATAGATGACGCGGGCCAGCTTGGCCTTTTCGCCGTAATAATTGTCGTTGCGCTCAAGGACGACGGCTTCATTGGCGCGCCATTCGCGCATCTTGAACGGACCGGAGCCGGCATAACCGGTCTTCAGCCAGCCATTGCCGAAATCGTTGTCGTATTTGTGTTCCTCGGAGGGGGTGACGGCAGCGACATGCTCCAGCACCAATTTCTTGTCGACGATCGCGCCGACGGTGGCTGTCAGGCAGTTCAGCACGAAGCTCGGCGAATAGGCCTTGTCGACGGTGAATACGAATGTGGTCGCATCGACGGCCTTCGCCTTCTCCGTGACGTTGTCGCCGTTGAGGCCGAACTGGTTGATGATGAAAGCCGGGCTCTTGTCGAGCTTGATCACCCGCTCGAACGACCATGCGACATCCTCGGCGGTGATCGGATTGCCGGATGCGAATTTCAGGCCGGGCTTGAGCTTGAACGTATAGGTCAGGCCGTCATCGGACACCGTCCAGCTCTCGGCCAGATCGCCCGTGACCTTGGACGTGTCGCTCATGTCGAGGCGGACCAGCATGCTGTAGGAATTGCCGGTCATCTCGGCGGTCGAAAATTCGAAGGCCTCGCCGGGATCCATGCTGATGATATCGTCGATCGCAAAGGCTTCGACCAGCGTATCGGCCGGGGTCTCGGCAAATGCAGGCGCGCCGGCGGCAAGAAGAATGGCGACGGCAGCGGTGGCGGCGAGGGCTTTGAACTGCCGGTTCACAATGTGGATCGTCATCGATTTTTCCCCTATCGGCCGTTTGCGGCCTGTTCTTCGTGGCGGAATGACTGGGGTGCTATTTACAAGACGAACAGCGGTCCCGTCAAACATGTCTCCTGCCGGAAACCTTGACAGACTATCCACCGCGAGCCTTCGCGACAATCCTAATTCTTCAGCGGGGAAGATCACGCATTCACATCAACTTTACCGGTGCTCGATGTGACAGCAACGGGTTGGGCAGCAGCGCCAAGCGAGGCCATGCGCTTCCAGATCGGCGTCATGGCCACCATGATGTCGCAATAGATCTGGTAGCGCTGATCATAGAGCGCGGCGAGTGCCGGGTTTGGCGCATGATGCCGATCGAGCTTGACCATCGATGCCGCCCCGGCGGTGAAATCCGCGAACAGCCCGACCCCGGTGCCGGCGGCGATTGCCGCGCCCAGCGCGCCCGTCTCATGCGAGCGGGCGATCGACACCGGGACGCCGAGGACGTCGGCGAATATCTGCGACCAGACCTTGCTGCGCGAGCCGCCGCCGGAAAGCACCGCTTCGTCGAACGAGGCGCCGGCGCCTCTCAGCCGCTCGATATGCCAGCGGTGACCGAACGCGACGCCTTCGAGCACCGCACGCATGAGATGCGCCTTGGTGTGCCAGCCGGCGACACCATAAAAACCCGCCCGCGCGTTGCCGTCGGCCTGTGCGCCATAGAGGAAGGGATGGTAGAAGGGTGCCGCGATCCGGGGCTCCACAGAGGCGGCGAGATTGCAGCAGAGATCGAAGGGCGAGGTTCCCTCCGGGCAATCGGCGAAGAACTGGTTCACCATCCATTCGAGATTGGCCGCCGAGGTCGCGCTGTTTTCCATCGCCATGTAGCGGGTGCGGTCGAAGCTCGAGGACATGAAGACCGGCGCATCGAGTTCCGGTGTGTCGACGATCACCTGGTTGATGCTCCAGGTGCCGGCGATGATCGAGGCCGCGCCCGTCCGCGTCACGCCGGAGCCGATGGCCGAGGCGATGACATCGAACAGCCCGCCCACCACGGGCGTGCCCTCGGCGAGACCGGTCAATGCGGCGGCTTCTGCTGATACCCGGCCGGCGATCTCGTCGCTTTCGACAAGCCGTGGCATGACAGGCATGCATTCGCCAAGATCATAGGCGTCGAGGATGCGAGCGTCATAACGTCGTTGGGCAACATCGAGAAGTCCAGCGCCAATCATATCCGAGACATCGCTGACCCGTTCGCCGGTCAGCCGGTTGGTGATGAAGTCCTTGCAGAGCAGTAGGGTGCCGATCCGCTGGAAAAGCGCCGGGTCGTGGCGCTTGAGCCAGGCGAGCAGGGTCGGCGTCTGGGAGGGCCATGGCCGCTGCCGCGCGATCGGATAGACGATGTCGCCCACGCCGGTTGCCTCCAGTTCATCGGCGAGTTGCGAGGCCC
Organism: Rhizobium sp. LjRoot254; assembly: GCF_964254105.1. NCBI lineage: Bacteria > Pseudomonadati > Pseudomonadota > Alphaproteobacteria > Hyphomicrobiales > Rhizobiaceae > Rhizobium > Rhizobium sp. LjRoot254. The sequence continues at coordinate 3,837,779 of NZ_CAXUSM020000001.1, forward strand.
GGGTATCGAGCGACTGAATACCGATCAGCGGGGCGCCGTCGCGGTCGAGCGCATAGAACCCATTGCCGTGTCCGGCGCAGCCGATCGCCGCGATCCGGTCCGCTGCTATGCCCGATCTCTCGATGCAGGTGCGGATGACATGCTGCGCATTGGCCCAGAATTCGTTCAGGTCGCGCTCGACATGGCCTGCCTTCGGCATCCGGCTATGGCCCTCGCGGGCGGCATAGGCCAGTTCCCGGCCGGTCAGGTCGAAGATGACGGCCTTGATGACGGTATTTCCGGCATCGAGGCCGAGCAGATATTCTCCCATGGCGAACCCCTCCCAAGGTCCAGATCTCCGTCAGCCCTGTTCGTAAAGCGCATAGGCCTCGGCGCCGCCGGCGTCGTCGTGGATGATCGCCATCAGGCCTTTCACCACGGCGCTCGGATTGGCATGCTGGTATATATTGCGGCCATAGACCATGCCCATGGCGCCCTGTTTCATCAGCGCGGCCGATTTTTCGAACACGATACGCAGATCCTCCTTGCCGCCGCCCCGCACCAGAACCGGGCAGCGCGCCGCCTCGACCACCTTGTGGAAATCCTCGGCATCGGTCGTCGGGTCGGCCTTGATGATATCCGCCCCCATCTCGCGCGCAAGCCGGGTCAGCGTAACGATCTTGTCGCAATCGCCATCGACCATGTAGCCGCCGTGCTCGGTGACCGGCTGCATGACCAGCGGCTCGATCATCAGCGGCATGCCGTATTTGTCACAATCGGCACGAACGCGGGAAATGTTCTGGATGCATTGCTTGAAGAGCTCCGGCTCGTCGGGCAGCATGAAGAGATTGACGACGACGCAGGCTGCATCCATCTGAAGCGCGCCGATCAGCGGCTCGGCCTCGTTCTGCAGCACCGCCCACATATGGCTGTGGCGGATACGGTTATAGGGATTGCCCATGTCGATGCGCATGACCAGCGCCGGCTTGTTCTTGCCGGGCATATCCTGCAACAGGTCGGCCTGGCCGAAGTTCATCTGGATTGCATCGGGCTTCGCCGCCACCAGCGCCTTGACGACACCTTCGATATCCTCCAGCCCGTTGAGGAAGCTCGGCTCGTTGCAGACGCCGTGGTCGATCGCGACATCAAGGCATCGGCCGTTGCCGAAGAGCCGGTTCATACGGCGCTTGCTGTTGCTTCGCATAGGATACTCCTGTCTTTATTCCGTGAGAAAAGCGTTTGCTCACTGATTCCATTGCGCTCGGCGAGCAGGGTGAGAAAGCGGTGGCGCTCGGCGTTTCGGGTGGCCTCGCCCCAGTCGCGTTCGGCGGCCAGCACGGCAAGTGCGGCATCGGCGGCGATGAGAGAAAGCTGTCCGGAGATCGCCAGCGTCGTGCGCCGGAGGAGGAGATCATCGAGATGTTCGACACCCTCGGCATGGATGAGGTGGATCATCTCGCGTCTGGAATAACCGGTGTCCGGCAGGAAATGGTCTTCACCACGCAACAGGAATTCGGCGACTTTCTCCGCCCCCGTGCCATATCTCTCGAAAAGCTGTTCGACACGCTCCAGCGGCAGGCCCATGCGGCTCGCCAGATCAGCGACCCATGGGCCCGGATTGGCCGGATAATCCCGCCCGCCGCCGATCGGCCGTGCGATTGTATCCGTGCGCCTTTGCTTACCGAGACGCTCCAGCGCCATGTCGGCCGCCAGTTCGCCGAAGGAGCGGAAGGTGGTCCATTTGCCGCCGATCATGCAGAGCACTGGCGGCGTCCTCTCCGCTTCGATGAAGGTGCAGAAATGATCGCGCGGAATGCGCCCGGTGAAACTGTCCTGGCTCGCCGGCAGCGGCCGGACGCCCGCGAACTGGAAGACGATCTCTTCGGCAGCAATCCGGATATCGGGCAGAACGAAGGCGAGCGATTGCAGGATGTAATCCCGCTCATCGGCCTCGCAGCGCACCGTGCCGGGGTCATCGACGCGGATATCGGTCGAGCCGACCAGCACCTTGCCGAGATAGGGAAACAGGATGCAGATGCGGCCGTCCTCGTTTTCGTAATAGAGCATGTGACCGCCGAGCGCGGCCATCAGCTCGACATTGTCGATCATCAGGTGGGAACCCTTGGTGCCGCCCATCAGCGGTGGTTGGGGCTGCACATCCGGCAGGATCGTCTGGTTGGTCAGGTCGATCCAGCCGCCGGTGGCGTTGATGATAATGTCGGCATTGACCGGGATGGTTCTGCCGGTGATCTCGTCATGAAGCCCAAGCGCGCCATCCCCGCCACGCCGGACCTCGGCATAGTTCAGCGCCCGGGCATGCGGGCCTGCGGACAGGCCATCCAGCAAAAGCTCGATGCCCAGGCGCTCGGGATGGCTGACCTGCGCATCATAGTACGTGGCGGAAGCGATCAGGTCGGGGTTAAGCCGGGGCCATTTCGCCAGCGTCGTGCCCTTGCCGCGAAATGTGTGTCGGGGCATCATCGCTCTAGCGCGGGTGAAGAAATCATAGATCGCCAGCCCGGTCTTGATCACCACCGCACCGCGGCGGCTTGGCCTGCGGCCGAGGCCCAAGAAGCGCACCGCGCCATTGGCAAGGCCCGAGAAGATATCGAAGACCGGCACTGTCGTCGGCAGCGGCGAGACATAGTGTGGCGCATTGGCAAGCAGTCGGTCGCGCTCCTCGAGCGACTCGCGCACCAGCTTGAACTCGCCGTTCTCGAGATAACGCAAGCCGCCATGGACCATGCGCGAAAGCGCGGCACTGGCGCCCGAGCAATAATCGCTCTTCTCGACCAGCAGCACATCGACGCCCTGCAGCGCCAGCTCGCGGAACACGCTGATGCCGTTGATGCCGCCTCCGATGACCAATACTTCAGCGCTCGGGCGGCTTGCGAGCCCGTTGAAAGTCTCATTCCGGTTCATGGGTTGCTGCGGCCCCCTACCCGTCCATGACGGCGAGCCAGGAGGCTATGGCCGTATCGATGGTGGAAGTCTCTTCGCGCGAAAGCCCGATCGTGCCCGCGCGCGCATTGTCCTTCGCCTGCGCCGGATTGCGCGCGCCACACAGGGCAAACGTCACGCCCGGCTGGGCGAGCGTCCAGGCGATGACGACCTGGGCGATCGTGGCGCCGTGTGCCTCGGCAATTGGCCGGATGGCGTCGGCAAACCGGGCGACCTTCTGGCGATTGGCGACGGAGAAGCGAGGATTGTCCTTGCGCTGATCGTCGCCCGAGAACACCCGGTCGGGGCCGATGGTGCCCGAGAGCAGCCCGAGCGCCAGTGAGGAATAGCTCAGGATCGAAATCCCATTGGCCGTGGTCAGCGGCAAAAGCTCGGCCTCGATGCCGCGATCGATCATGCTGAACCGTTCCTGGATCGCATCGAGCCCGCCCGCCGCGATGTAGGTCTTGAGGTCACCGGCATCGAGATTGCTGGCGCCGATCGCGCGGATCTTGCCTGCCTTCTTCAAGTCTTTCAGCGCATCCATGGTTTCCTCGACCGGGGTGGTCGGGTCCTGCCAATGGGTAATGTAGAGGTCGATGTAATCCGTCTTGAGCTGCTTCAGGCTCTCGTCGATCTCGTGGAAGATGCCATCGCGGCCGAGGTAACGATGCACGGGCTTGCCGTCCTGGTCGAAAAAATGCCGGCCTTTGTCGGTGTGCCAGACCAATCCGCACTTGGTGGCGATGACCGCCTGCTCCCGTCGCCCTTCGAGCGCCTTGCCAACGATCTCCTCGGCGCGGCCGAGACCATAGGCCGGCGCGGTGTCGATCAAAGTCACGCCTGCTTCGAGCGAGGCATGAATGGCGGCGATGGATTCGGCTTCGTCGGTGCCGCCCCACATCCAGCCGCCGATCGCCCAGGTCCCGAGCCCGACGGCGGAAGCGGATACGCCTGAGGCGCCGATCTCGCGCATGATCTGCACCATCAGCGGGCTCCTCCCGCCAGTTCGATCACCCGAGCGCCCGTCGCCTCGTCGGTCACCAGCGTATCGAGATGGCCGCCGCGCATGACGCTGAGGATCGGACCTGCCTTGTTGGAGCCGCTGGCGACGCCGATCTTGGTCGGGATCGATGCGAACTCGGCAAGCGTCAGCGAAACCAGCGAGCGGTTGAGCGCATAGTCGCAGACCTGGCCGTTGACATCGAGCAGATGCGCCAGCAACTCGCAGGACGCGCCGGACCTTTCGATCGCCACGCGATCGGTGCTGGAGGACGGGTGGAGATCGTAATAGCTCGAATCGTCGGACAGGATCGAGCCGATGCCGACTACGGCGATCTTGGCCTCGCGCGCCTTGCGGAAGACATCGCCTACCGAACGCATGCCGATCAGCATCGCCCGCTGTTCGGCGTCGTCGGCGAAGAGCGGCGCGTGGATCTGGTAGGCAAGGCCGCCCAACCGCTCCGCCATCAAAGCGCCGACATGGTTGACGTCGGTATAGTGCTTGCCCTGCACACAGCCGGTGACCGGAACAATCTCGACGTCGAAACCGTGCGGACCGTGGAGGCCGGCGACCACGGCGCTGACGCCCTTGCCGCCGGTGATGCAGATCGTGTCGCCGTCGGCAATGGATTCGAGCAGCATCCGCGCCGCCGCCTCGCCCACCGCTTGCAGCGCCGTCTGCTGGTTGTCCGACACTGTCGGCACGACCACGGCCCGGCTGATGCCGCCGATGGCGACGAGTTGCTGTTCGAGTTCGACCAGCGGTTCCATCGGCGACTTGATCTTGATCTCGACAAGACCGAGCTGGCGGCCGCGCTTGATCAGCCGGTTGACGGTGGCATGCGACAGGCCGAGCCGGTCGGCGATCTGCGCCTGGGTCAGGCCTTCGAGGAAATGCATGACCAGAGCCTGGTGCATGAGCCGGGCGTTGACCGCATCCTCGCGGGGGATCGTGACGACTTTCGATGTGGATTTGGCGATCGCCATGGTCATGCCTTGCGCTTGTGAAGGTAATGGTCGGCCGAGACGGCGGCCAGCAGAATGCAGCCTTTTATCATGTCCTGCCAGTAAACCGAGATGTTGAGAAGGACGAGCGAGGAGGTCACCACCGAAAGCAGCGCGATGCCGAGGATGGCGCCGAGAATGGTGCCCGAGCCACCATTGAGCGAGGCGCCGCCGATGACCGCTGCCGCGATGATGTTGAGCTCCATGCCGACGCCGAATGTGGGTGTCGCCGAGCCGAAGCGGGCCATGTAGATGACGCCTGCGAAGCCGGCCAGCGTCGAGCACATGACCGTCACCCAGAACTTCACCTGGTTGGTCTTGATGCCGGAATAGAGCGCCGCCTTCTCGTTCGAGCCGGTGTAGAAGACCTTTCGGAAGGCCGTGGCCCGGCGGAGCAGGAAATCGAAGATGATGATCACCGCGAGGAAGATCAGGATCACATAAGGCACGCCGTAGATCGAGCCCTGCCCGACCGCCTTGAATTCCGGCGGCAGTGTGAACAACGAGATCGGGGTGCCCTTGGTCATGGCGAGGCAGAGGCCGCGCACGATGACCATGGCCGCCAGCGACGTGATGAAGTGATTGAGCCCCACGACGGTGACGAAAAAGCCCATCACGGCGCCGATCAGCGCGCTCATGGCAATGCCGAGCAATGATGCGGTCCAGGGATCGACGCCCATCACGAACATCGTGCCGGCAAAGACCATGGCGAAGCAGAGCACCGAGCCCACGGCAAGATCGATGCCGCCGACGATCAGCAGCACCGTCATGCCGACGACCACGATGCCTTCGATCGAGAAGGACATCAGCATGGCGCGGAAGTTGCCAAGCGTGAGGAAGTACGGCGAGGCGAAGCTCATGATGATGCAGAGCGCCAGAATGATGGCGATCAAGCCGGCCTCCCGCATCGTGCCGAACCGCCGCCAGGCGGGCACGCGCGCGTCCGGCGCAGTTATCAGCGTATCGACCGCCATTGTCTTTCCTCCCGTGTCGTCATGCTCATGCGGCATCTTGCGCCGCCGTCTGCTTGTTGTTTGTGCCGACGCCCGAGGCCAGCCGGATGACCGCCTCCTCCGACATCTGGTCGGCGTCGAGTTCTCCTGCCAGCCGGCCTTCGCGGATCACCAGCACCCGGTCGCAGAGACCGAGCAGCTCGGGCAATTCCGACGAGATGACGATGATGCCGATGCCGGATTTCGCAAGGTCGCGCAGCAGCTTGTGGATTTCCGACTTGGCGCCGACATCGATGCCGCGCGTCGGCTCGTCCATGATGATGACTTTCGGCTCGACCGCGAGTTGCTTGGCGATCGCAACCTTCTGCTGGTTGCCGCCCGATAGCGACGACACGGGCTGTTCGATGCCACCCATGCGCAGACCCAGCCGCCGGGCGAAGCTTGTCGCCAGGCTTGCTTCCGCCCCACGATCGACCAGGCCGAGCCGGGTGACGCGGGCGAGATCGAGGACCGAGATGTTGCTCGCGATCGAGAGGTCCAGGAATAGTCCCGAACCCTTGCGATCCTCTGAGAGATAGACAATGCCCGCCTTGACGGCATCGGCGTAACGCGTGATCCGCTGTGGTTCATCGGCCAGTACGACCTCGCCCGAAGTCACCGGCCTCAGGCCGCAAATGCCTTCAGCGATCTCGGTGCGGCCGGAGCCGATCAGACCGCCGATGCCGAGGATTTCACCCTTCCTCAGGTCGAAACCGATACTGTCGAAACGGCTCCCGTCACTCAGTCCGCGAACCGAGAGGACCGTGTCGCTGGAAAGCTCATCCGCCGCCAGCTTGGCTGGATAGAGCCGGTCGATCTCGCGGCCGACCATGCGACGGACGACTTCTTCCGGCGTGGTTTCCGCGATCGTCTCGGTGCAGACATAGCGCCCGTCGCGGAACACCGTCACGCGGTCGCAGAGCGAGAAAATCTCGGCCATGCGGTGGCTGATATAGATGATCGAAATGCCCGCCGCCTTGAGGTCGCGGATGATGCCGAACAGGATCTGCGCTTCGGTTTCGGTCAGCGCGGCGGTGGGCTCGTCGAAGATCAGCACGCGGCAATCGAGCGTCAGTGCCTTGGCGATCTCCACCAGTTGTTGGCTGGAGATCGGCAGTTCGCTCACCTTGCGGCGCACATCGACCGATGCCAGCCTGTTCATCACCGCCTGTGCATCCCGCACCAGCGCGCCGTAATTCATCAAGAGCGACCGGCTGCGGCCGGTGGCGGCCATGAACATGTTCTCGGCCACTGTCGCATCCGGGCAGAGCGCGATTTCCTGGTGCACGAGCCCGATGCCGAGCCGTTGCGCCGTCGATGGCGAAGACACCGTGACGACATTTCCGTCGAGGACGATCTCGCCCTCGTCCGGTTGCAGCACGCCGGCGATGATGTTCATCAGCGTCGACTTGCCCGCACCGTTCTCGCCGCAAAGCGCGTGGATTTCGCCCTTTTGAAGCGAGAAATCGACATCCGTCAGCGCCTTGATCGCGCCGAAACGCTTCGACACATGGCGGATTTCAAGGACGGGTTCAGGCATGGTGCTTCCTCAGATGAACGGCCGGGCGACCATTGGCGGCCGCCCGAACCTTCCTCGTTCTTATTCCTCGATACCCTTGGTGCCGCGGCGCTTGAGATACTTGTCCCAATAGAAGTCGTCGGCGTTGTCGGCGGTGACGATCGAGAGGCCGTTGTCGACCACCGGCACGCTCATCGCGTTGAAGCCGGAGCGCTTGGCGTCGTTCATCGGGTCGATGAGTTCGGGGTGCTTGGCGAGCCACAGCAGCATGAAGCCCATATAGCCCTGCATGCCCTGGTTCGGGTTGATCGAGCCGAAGACTTCGCCGGCCTTGATCATGTCGAGGATATTGGCGTTGACGTCGGCGCACATGACGAGAACCTTGCCGCCGCTTTCCTTGGAGGCTTGTGCCGCGCCGATCGCCGAATTGGCTTCCGGCATGAAGACGGCGTTGAGGTTCGGGTTGGCCTGGATGATGCTCATCAGGCCTTGATAGGCCTTGGCCGGATCCTGGTTGGAAGCGGCGCGGCCGACCAGCTTCATGTCAGGATATTTCTCTTCCATCCGGGCGATGAAGGCCGAGATGCGCTTGTCGTGATTGTCCTGGCCCGGATTTTCGAGCACCGCATATTCGCCCTTGCCGCCGAGCTTGGCAGCGATCGCGTCGGCGGCATAGGTGCCTTCGCGAGTGTTGTCGGATGTGATGAACGAGATGCGCTTGGAGAGCGGCGAGTCCGCCGCGAAGGTGACGATCGCCGTGCCCTGGTCGATGGCCCGGTTGATCGGCTCGATGAACGGATCGGAGTTCATCGGATGGACGAGAATGCCGGCCGGGTTTTGGGCCAGAGCCTGGTCGAAGGACGCGATCTGCTTGTTGACGTCATATTCCGGCGTGCCGGTATAGGCAGTCTCGCAGCCCATCTGCTGACCGGCCTGCTTGAACATTTCATAAACCGGGAACCAGTATTCGACGCCCGAGACCATGACGTTCATCACGTATTTCTCGCCCGGCTTGCACTTGAACGGGCTCTCGTTCGCCGCTGCGGTGCCGGACATGAATGTCGCGGCCGCCAGGGCCGCGAATGCGGTTGTCGTGAAAAATTTGCGCAAAGTTCCTCCTCGAGGCCGAAGCCTCCCAATTAGCTCGTGGCGCCCGAAAGGCGGCCTCTGATCCGTGGATCCGGCGCTCCTCCTCGAGCCCCGGTGAGGGGAGATAAAACACAGCGGAAATGCCGCGTCAATAAAATTCACGCCATGAAATATATTTCTCGGTTGCGCGCCAGATGAGATTATGCAACCGACCAGCCCCCATCCACCAGCAGGTTGGCGCCGGTGATCAGGCTTGCCGCAGGTGATGCGAGGAACACGACCACACCGGTGACATCGCTGGTCTCGCCGATGCGTCCGAGCGGGATGTGATCGACCGTTGCCTTGTAGTTCTCCGCCTCAGCGAGATAGCGCTGCGTGCCGTCGGTATGGATGAAGGTCGGCGAGACGGTGTTGACGGTGATGCCATGTTCGGCCCATTCGGCGGCAAGGCAACGGGTCAGGTGATTGATCGCCGCCTTGCTCATGCAATAGATCGCCTCGCCGCGCAGCGCATTGGTGCCGGCCTGCGAACTGATCGAGATGATGCGGCCCTGCTTGCGGGTGATCATGTGGCGCGCCACCGCCTGCGTCATCAGGAACGTGCCCTTGATGTTGATGTTGAGGATCTCGTCGACAGCGCTTTCCTCGACGCGCTCGGCGAGATCACCGGGGGCGACGCCGACATTGTTGACCAGCACATCGATCCTGCCGAACGCATCCACCGCCGTCTTGATCAAGCCGGCGATGTGATCCTTGTTGGGAATGTCGAGTTCGACGGCGAGCGCCTTGCGCCCCATAGCCTCGATCTCGGCCACCAGATCGCCGGCCTTCGCGGGAACGCGGACACCGAGCACGATGTCGGATCCGGCCGCGGCGCAGGCCAGCGCGCAGGCACGGCCGATGCCGCGACTTGCGCCGGTCACGACGGTGACTTTTCCGGCAAGGCTGAAATTGGGTGCGTGTTGCTGGCTGCTCATTCTATCCTCCCGTGAAGCGCTCTTCGGGACGTTAGCACGAAGCGTGCCGACGGAAAGACGCCACCCGTGACAGGCGGTGGAAAAATCCGCTATGAGCAGATCATCAATTGCATGGGGACCCGCAGATGTTCTTGTTCGAAGGCCCGGAAGACGCTGATATCACGATCCTGCTTGCGCATGGGGCTGGCGCGCCGATGGATTCTGCAGCGATGGCGACGATGAGCGCCGCGCTTTCCGGCGCCGGGTTCCGAGTCGCTCGATTCGAATTCGGCTACATGGCCGCGCGCAGGACATCCGAATCCCGCAAGCCGCCGCCGAAGGCCGAATTGCTGATGGGCGAATATCGCGCTGCGGTTGAAAAGCTCGGCGCCGAGGGCAAGCTCGTCATCGGCGGCAAATCCATGGGCGGGCGCGTGGCAAGCATGATCGCCGACGAACTGCATAAAGTCGCCGGCCTGCTCTGCCTGGGCTATCCCTTCCATCCGCCGGGCAAGCCCGAAAGCCTGCGCACTGGACATCTCGAAGTGCTCGCCACGCCGGCACTGATCTGCCAGGGCACACGGGATATATTCGGCAGCCGGGAGGAGGTCTCGGGCTACACGCTCTCCAAGAAGATCGAGATTCTCTGGCTCGAAGACGGCGACCACGACCTCAAGCCGCGCAAGGCCATATCCGGATTTTCGGTGGCCGATCACATGAAATCGATGGCGAATGCCGTGAAGGATTGGGCCGGACGGCTCTGACCGTCCGGCCCATTTTGTTCAGGCCAAGCGGGCGTTGAGTGATACCTCGATCGCGCCAAGCGCGCGCGACACCGGGCAACCTGCCTTCGCTTTGTCGGCCAGTTCCTTGAACTTGGCCTCGTCGATGCCAGGTACCGTGCCGATGAGTTCGATGGTGCTGCTCTTGATGGTGGCACCGCCCCCGCTCATATCGAGATCGATCGTCGCCGTGCTATCGAGCTTGGTCGCAGGCGTGCCGTTCTCAGCGAGAAAGGCCGAGAGCTGCATGGCAAAGCAGCCGGCGTGTGCGGCCGCGATCAGCTCTTCGGGATTGGTGCCCGATTGACCGGACTCATCGACAAAGCGGCCCTTGAAAGAATAAGGCAGGCTGGAAAGCGCGCCACTCTGCGAAGTAAGAGTACCGTTGCCCTCTTTAAGGGTGCCCTGCCAGATCGCGTTTGCGGTTCTTTTCATGGTCGTCCTCCATATGCTTCGTGGTTGATCGGTAACGTCGGATTATCTACCCGCCTCCAATAACACCGATATGGCGGCGGCGGTTCAGAATTTCGGCAATTCGAGCTTGAGAAACTGGTCGAGCGCCTCGATGATCATGCGGTGGTCGTCGAGTTGCGGCAGGCCGGATACGGTGATCGCGCCGATCACGCCGACTTTCTTGACCCGGATCGGGAAACTGCCGCCATGGCCGGCATAGTCGAGCGGATCAAGGCCCCATTCCGGGCCAATCGTGCGCCCCTTCGCGGCCATCGACTGGCCGTAGAGCAGCGACGACTGGTGGAAGCGCAGGACGACATTGCTCTTGCGGCGCACCCACTGGTCGTTGTCGGGCGTCGCACCGGGCATGGCGGCATGGAACAGCGCCCGTTCGGATGTCCTGATGTTGATCACGACGGGCGAGCGCTTGCTCCGCGCGATCGTATAGATCGCCGAGCCGAGGTCGAAGGCCGTCTCTTCATTGAAGGCAGCGAACAGCGCCATCGCTTCCTGTTTCCTGACGACCGCGATGATCTCCGCGCGGTCTTTCTCCAATTCCAGCATTCCTTCACTCCCCCGCCGGCCAGTCGATCCAATCCTGGATCAGGCGGTATGCCACCGCACCGCTGACCGGTATGTTGATCTCTTCTCTATGCGTGCCCTCGATCATCGCCTTCACCTCGTCGCGGGTGAACCAGCGGCAGTCTTCGAGCTCCGCTTCATCGCGCTTGATTTCGAGGCTTTCCGCCTGACCATAGCAGCCGATCATCAGCGAATGCGGCATCGGCCACGGTTGGGAGGCGTGGTAGCGCACCGCGCCGACCTCAATCCCGGATTCTTCGAAGGTTTCGCGCCGCACGGCCTGCTCGATCGTCTCCCCAGGTTCCAGGAAGCCCGCGAGGCACGAATACATGCCGGGATTGAAATGGTAGGAACGGCCGAGCAGCGCCCGGTCGCCGGTCTCATCCACCGTCAGCATGATCACGACGGGATCGGTGCGGGGGAAATATTGCGTGTCGCAGGATGTGCACCTGCGCCGGTAGCCGCCGGCTTCCATGCGGGTCTCCGAACCGCAGCGGCCGCAATAGCGCGAGCCGCGATTCCAGCTTAGCAGGCTTGATGCCTGGGCGAATTCGCCGAGCAAGGTCTCGCCGATCAGTTCCTCGCGCATCAATGTGCGGCCATCGGCGAATTTCAGGTGCTCCAGAGCCACATCGGGATCGATGCCGACGGGCACGGCCACGCGCGGCTCACCATTTTCCTCGAAACCGAGCAGGATGGCATTTTCCCAGTCGGGTTCGAGGTCCATCAGTTCGTGCGGCGCAAACAGCGGGTCGAGGACTTGTTCCTCATGCTTCAGCGCCAACCGGCCGCGAGCGAAGGCAAACAGATGCACGCTGTGGTGCTTCAGCGCCACCTCGACGCAATCGTCCGGCCGGTGTTCGGATTGCCGGTCGATCCTGTTGCCTGCAAAGGCCACGAGGCTCGACGGTTCCGGATGAGGCGAGAGAACATCGAACATCGAGGATTTCGGCATCAAAGGCTTTCCAGTATCTTCTTCATCAGCGCCTGCTTTTCAGCCGCGCCATAGGCTTCACGCGAACCGTATCCCCAAATGGGACCCGGCCAGTTCGGATCGTTTTCGTGGCGCGCGACGACATGCACATGCAATTGCCGCACGATGTTGCCCAGCGCGCCGACATTGACTTTGGTGGCATTGGCGCATTTCTTCAAGGCCTGACCGACCAGATTGGTCTCGAAAGTCAGCATCGCCTGGTCGAGCGGGGTGAGATCGAAAATCTCCTCGATGCCGGGACGCTGCGGCACAAGCACCAGCCACGGCCAGCGCTTGTCGTCCATCAAACGCAGCTGGCAGAGCCCGAGATTTTCGACCAATGTCGAATCCGCGCGCAGTTTCTCATTGAGCTCGAACGCCGCCAAGTCCTCGCCTCCCGTCTTATGTTTTCATGAATGCTAGCAGATAATTCGAGGTTTGGCTTGCAATCGGAAAAGATATTGACGATATGGAACCCGGGAGGCTGGTGGTGGACGCGCCACTCGCCAATCTGGTCAGGTCCGGAAGGAAGCAGCCACAACGAGCTTCGGTACGGGTCATCGTGCTGGCCTCCCACCCTCTCACATTGTGCCGGATAATTTTGACGACGGAATTTCCATTTCCGGCCAATATGGATAGGCTTGTTCGCGGAATCGAGGAACGGCAGGACGATGGCAGCAGGCGACGACATTTCCGGTGAGGCAGGCCAGAAGACCGGCTACCGGGTGCTTGCGCGCAAGTATCGCCCGAAGGACTTCTCCGACCTGATGGTCGGCCAGGAGCCGATGGTCAAGACGCTGACCAATGCCTTCGAGAGCGGCCGCATCGCCCAGGCCTATATGCTGACCGGCGTACGCGGCGTCGGCAAGACCACGACCGCCCGCATTCTCGCCCGCGCGCTCAACTACAAGACCGACACGATCGACAAGCCGACCATTGATCTCAAGGAACTCGGCATACATTGCCAGGCGATCATGGAAGGCCGCCATGTCGATGTGATCGAGATGGACGCCGCCTCGCATACCGGCATCGACGACATCCGCGAGATCATCGAGCAGGTGCGCTACCGCCCGGCCTCGGCGCGCTACAAGGTTTATATTATCGACGAAGTGCACATGCTTTCCACCCAGGCCTTCAACGGCCTGCTGAAGACGCTGGAAGAGCCGCCGGAGCATGTGAAATTCATCTTCGCCACGACCGAAATCCGCAAGGTGCCGGTCACCGTGCTCTCGCGCTGCCAGCGCTTCGACCTGCGCCGTATTCCGGCTTCCGACCTCGCCGGCCTGTTCTCGACGATTGCCGGGAAAGAAGGAATCGAGGCCGAGACAGAAGCTTTGGCGCTGATCGCCCGCGCTGCGGAAGGCTCGGCCCGCGACGGCCTCTCGCTGCTGGACCAGGCCATCGCCCATGGCTCAGGCCATGTCGAGACATCCGCCGTGCGCGCCATGCTCGGTCTTGCCGACCGCGCACGCATCGTCGATCTCTTTCGCGAGATCGTGAAGGGTGATGTGGCTGCGGCGCTTAGGGAATTCTCATCGCAGTATGAGGCCGGGGCCAACCCTGTCGTCGTGCTGACCGATCTTGCCGATTTCACCCATCTCGTCACCCGGCTGAAGTTCATTCCGGAATCGGCCACCGATGCCTCGCTCAGCGAGATCGAGCGCAAGGAAGGGGCCGAATTCGCGGGTTCGATCGCCGTTTCGACGCTGTCCCGCATCTGGCAGATGCTGCTCAAGGGCATTCCGGAAACCGAGAATTCCTCGCGGCCGCTGGGTGCAGCCGAAATGGTGATCATCCGCCTCGCCCATGCCGGCAACCTGCCCGCACCGGAAGACGCCGCGCGGCGCATCGCCGGCCTGCTATCTGGCGAGGTATCCGTACCGTCGCAGGCAAACCGTTCCAGTGGCTCGAACCCATCGGCCGACAGCCGCCCGCTCACGGAAGCGCGCGGCATGGAGCAGCCGGTGGGCCGGCCGTCGGGCGGGCCGACCGCCATGCTCAGCACAGTACCGAGCAGCCGGCCCGAAGCACGCATGGAAATGTCACCCGCACCGAAGGCCGAGGAAAAGCTTGAGCCGAAGGTCCATCTCAAAACGCTAGCAGACATCGCCAACCTGGCAGGCGAAAACCGTGACATGAAGCTCAAGGCGCAGCTTCGGCAATTCGTGCGACCAGTGCGCATGGAGCCGGGCAAGATCGAGATCGCGCTATCGCCCGATGCGCCCAAATCGATCGCCAATGATCTGTTTGTCCGCCTCAAGGAATGGACGGGCGTTACCTGGCAGGTGAGCGTCGTGAGTGGTCCCGGCGGGCTGACGCTCGTAGAACAAGACGCCAAGCAGCGCGACGACCGGCTGACGGATGCGCGTGCCGATCCAGACGTTGCGGCCATTCTCGCCAGGTTCCCCGGCGCACGCATCACCGACGTCCGCGTCAACCAGGCAGATCTCGACGAGGAAGCGGATGTGGCCCCGGAGCCCGAGCTTCCGGAAGACAACGAATAGGAGAATTTCTATGAAAGACCTCATGGGCATGATGGGCAAGGTCAAGGAAATGCAGGCCAAGATGGAGAAGGTGCAGGCGGAGATCGCCAGCCTCTCGATCGAGGGTCGCTCCGGCGGCGGCATGGTCACCGTGACGCTCGACGGCAAGGGCTACATGACCGGCCTCAAGATCGATCCGTCGCTGTTCAAGGAGGACGACGTCGAAATCCTCGAAGACCTGATCGTCGCCGCGCACAAGGATGCCAAGGACAAGGGCGAGGCGCAGGCCGCGGAAAAGATGGCCTCGATCACCGCCGGATTGCCACTGCCGCCGGGGATGAAGTTCCCGTTCTAGGCTACGAATCGAAACGCTTGCCCGGCCAGGGATTGATGCCGTCGCGGAGCCAGAGCAGCGTGTCGAGCCCGAAACCTGTCGCATGCCGTGCATGGAATAGATCGAAGTGGTCAAGGCGGCTTTCGAGCGCCTGTCCTGAGCAGCGAAGTTTCGGGCCGCCGCTCCCGGAGAAACATTTCACAACGGCCCCCTAGATGGGCTAGAAGCAATGCATGGCAAAGCGAGTCACCGGCCCCGAAATCGAAAAACTCATCCAGTTGCTGGCGAAGGTGCCGGGCCTGGGTCCAAGGTCCGCCAGGCGCGCGGCGCTGCATCTCGTCAAGAAAAAGGACCAGTTGCTCGGCCCGCTCGCGAGCGCGATGAGCGAGGCGCACCAGAAGGTCCGGATCTGCTCGAACTGCGGCAATGTCGATACGATGGACCCCTGCACCGTCTGTACCGACGACCGGCGCGACCGTTCGACGATCATCGTCTGCGAGGATGTCTCCGATCTCTGGGCGCTGGAGCGGTCCGGTGCGATGAATACATCCTATCATGTGCTCGGCGGCACGCTGTCGCCGCTCGATGGCATCGGGCCAGACGATCTCAACATTCGCGGCCTGATCGACCGGGTGATGCAGGGCGGCGTGCGCGAGATCATCATCGCCGTCAATGCCACCGTCGAGGGGCAGACCACCGCGCATTACATCACCAGCCAGTTGACCGGGCTCGAGGTGAAGATCACGCGGCTGGCGCACGGCGTGCCGGTCGGCGGCGAGCTCGATTATCTCGACGAAGGCACGCTGACGGCAGCACTGAGGTCGCGGACGGCGATATGATGGGAGTTGGCATGCCGAGTTCACCCCCATCACCATTCGTGGCTTCACCCCCCTCTGTCCTGCCGGGCATCTCCCCCTCAAAGGGGGAGATTGGCAAGTTGCTTGCACCCGGCCCCAAAGCAAATGTCGAGATTGGAGCGAGCGAGCGCAACGAGGCAATCTCCCCCCTTGAGGGGGAGATGTCCGGCAGGACAGAGAGGGGTGTTTTCAAACTCATAACCATCCTATTCCTTCTTCTCCTCGCATCCATCGCCTCCCCCGCCTTCGCCGCGTCACAGGCCGCCGTCGAAAAGCAGTTCCATGCCTGGATCGAGGGCGACATCTGGCCGGCGGCAAAAGCGAACGGCATTTCACGCAAGAGCTTCGATCGCGCCTTCTCGGGCGTGCAGATCAATTGGAAGCTTCCCGATCTCACGCCTCCCGGCGAGAAGCCGAAGAAAAAGAAGAAACAGAGCCAGGCCGAATTCTCCTCGCCCGGTCCCTATTTCGATGAGAAGCGACTGACAACACTCGCCAACAACGGCCGCTCCTACGCGTCCACGCACGCACGTCTGCTCAAGCAGATTGAACGCAAATACGGCGTTCCGGGCGAAATCGTCGTTGCCATCTGGGGCCGCGAGACCGGCTATGGCCGCGCCAAGATCACATCGAGCGAAATCGACGTACTGGCCACGATGGCCTTCATGGGCGACCGCAAGGAACTCTTCCACAAGGAGCTGATGGCGGCGCTTGCGATGGTCGAGCAAGGCATCGACCCGGGCAGGATGAAGGGGTCGTGGGCCGGCGCTATGGGTCAGCCGCAATTCATGCCGTCGAGCTACCTTAAATACGCGGTGGATTTCGACGGCGATGGCGACAAGGATATCTGGAACTCGGTGCCGGATGCGCTGGGCTCGATCGCCAACTATCTGGTGGCCAAGGGCTGGCAGGCCAATCGAAGCTGGGGCTATGAAGTGACGATCCCGCCGGGTGTGTCCTGCGCGCAGGAAGGTCCCGATCTCGCCCAATCGATCCGCAACTGGTCGGGGCTCGGCATTTCAAGGATTTCGGGCAAGGATTTCCCGTCGGGCGAACTCAAGGCCAGCGGCATGATGCTGGTCCCGGCCGGCCGCCACGGTCCGGAATTCATCGTCACTCCAAATTTCTACGTGATCAAGGAATACAACAATTCCGATCTCTACGCGCTGTTCATCGGCAATCTCGCCGATCGCGTCGCGTCCAATTCCGGCGCCTTCAAAGGCAAGTGGGGCAAGGTCGGCCATATGCTGCGCTCGGATGTCGAGCATATGCAGAAGAAGCTTCGGAAGCTGGGCAACGACGTTGGCAAGGTCGACGGCCTGCCGGGCTACAAGACCCGCCGCTCGATCGGCCGCTGGCAGGAAGCCAACGGCATGAGCCCGACCTGCTATCCGGAAGAGGATATGCTGGGCAAGCTGTGAGGGCGGACCACAGGCCCGCCCGGAACCGGTAACTCAGCCCAGCGTCTTGGCGAGATTGCCGACAATCGCCGTCCAGCCTTCCTTGTGGCCATCGCGGGCCTCCTGGCTGCGGAACTTCACATGCCGGAGCGTGAGCTCCGTCGTGCCGGCATCGACCTCAGTCAAATCGATCGTCACCACGCTATCGTCGAGCGAATAGGGCGACTCCCAGGTGAAGGAGAGATGCGAATGCGGGTCGATCGCGAGATAGGTACCGGCATGCGGTATCTCCTTGTCCTCATTCATCATGACGATCGAGAAGCGGCCGCCCTTGACGGGATCGTTGCTTACCTTGGTCGGCTGGGTGCCGCCCATGGGCGTGTTCATGAATTGCGCCAGGACTTTCGGTGAAAGCCAGGCGTTGAACACCTTTTCGCGCGAGGCGGGGATGGTGCGGCTGATGGTCAGTTCGAGTTCACTCATCATCTTGATCCTTGGTTACGAGTATGTTTTCGAGCGCCGCGAGGCGCAGTTCCCAGATGGACTTCAGTTGGGCGAACCAGCCTTCGGTCACCCTCAGCGGCTCGAGTTCCGCCGCGATGAAGTGCTCGCGGCCCAAAGTCCGGCGGGTGACCAGTCCCGCCTCCTCCAGCACCTTGATGTGCTTTGAAACGGAGTTGAGGGACATGTCGAAATGGGCGGCGAGCGCAGTCACTCTCAGCGGCCCCTCTTGCACCAGGAGCGTGAGTATGTGCCGTCTGGTCGTATCTCCTACGGCCTTCAGGATGCGTGACAGTTTTTCGTCTTCCATTTATTCACCCTAATGGTTGAATATTATATTCCGAGTCGATAGTCAACCATATGGGTGAATAATTCTGAAGGCTATCCCTTTACGTATCCCAAACCTTCGACGATCTTGCCGTCCCGAACGCGCATGATGTTGACGCCTCGAACCCGGTCTCCGTCGCTCTCGCTCCAGCGAAGCTGCCAGCGGATGATGCCGCGATCACCCATCGCGGTGATTTCCTCGGCTTTGAAGACCAAGTTGGCGGACGACGCGATGCCTTTCCAGAAATCGAGGCAGGCCTCTCGCCCTTCGTAGCGTGCGCCATCCGGGGCCGGCGCGGTATTTTCGAGAACGCAGCCCTCGCCGATCAGGTCATCGAGGTCTTCCGGGCGATGCTTCTCGAACGCGCTGTTGAAGCGTTCCATGAGTTCACGGATAACTTTGCTTTCGTCAGTCATTTTCTTACCTCCTCAGAACGGCTTTTCGGCCTTGTCACTGCGATAAAGTTTTACGTGGGCTTCACTGATCTTGACGCGCGGCCCTTTGGCGATCTTGCGCCAAGCATTCAACGACTGCTGGTCGCGCCAGCATTCGAAGACATTGGTCCTATCGGGATCGACCGGGTCCGGACTGATAGAAAAGTCAAGGCAGCCGTCCTGCTCCCTCGCCCTTCGGATCATTGCGGCGAATGCCGCCACGGCTGCGTCGCGTTGGTTGATTTCCATGCGTGTGTAGCCTGCGATGATGATCATGAGAGTTCCTCCTTGAAAATTCGAACACTGCTGGCGCCGTTGCCGCGGGGCAAGGAAACCGTCACTCCGGCACGGGTGCCGACGCGCCCGCCGATTTGGAATAGGCCAGGGCCTCGACGATCCGGCCATCACGGACACGTATCAGGCTCACGCCGCGGACCGAGCCACCGTCGCCGAAATGGAAGCGCCAACGGATATTCGCGCGGTCGCCCATCACAAAGGTATCTTCGACCTCGAAATGGGCAACGCGGTCGGCCGCGAGGGCCTGCCAGAAGGCCAGGTTGGCATCGTAGCCCTCGTAGCGCGTGCCGTCCGGCGCCGGCTGGATCGATTCCATGACGCAATCCGGGGCGATCAGGTCTGCGAATGCGCTGGGATCATGGTCCTGGAACGCTTGGTTGAACCGGTGGATGACTTCAGATGTTTCGCTCATTTGCATTTCCTCCATACAGACAGGTCTGTCTGTTGCAATATACAGACCTGTCTGTCAGAGTCAAGCAATGAAGGAAAAAGATTCTCCACATCATCCTGAGGAAAGTCCGGCGCGCCGTCGTCTACTCGACACCGCAACCCGGCTTTTCTACGAAACCGGCATCCATGCCGTCGGCATCGATCGCATCATCGCGGAAGCCGCCGTAGCCAAGGCGACCTTCTACAAGCACTTTCCGTCAAAGGATGAACTCGTCGTTGCCTATGTCGAAGAACAGGACAGGCTCGGTCGGGAGGCAGTCGCTGCATTGCCAAACCGACCGCCACGCGAAATGATCGCTGCCATCCTGGGCCGTATCGGCGATGCCGTGACCGCTGGCGGCTGGCGCGGCTGTCCGTTCCTCAATGCAGCCGCCGAGTATCCGGATCCGGCCAGCAAGGTGCGCCAGGCTATCGATGCGCGTCGCGCCTGGTATCACGACAGTCTCCGCAACCTCCTTGCGGAAGATGGTGATCCCATGCCTTCCGTCACCGCCTCGCTGCTCGTCGCACTGTCGGATGGCCTGCTTGAAATCGCATACCTTGATGATCCAGCGACCGTTCCCGCCCTTGTCGATGAAGCACTGGAAAGGTTGCTTGTCCGGCGCTGAGTCGCTGTTGGCTGACGGGCGCGCATCGGCAATCCCGCACGGGGCCGAACCTTCTCCGACCGCCGGATTCGCCGGCCGCGGCTGCGTCTGGGCGCCTGGCGAGACCCCTCCGCCTTTGGACTTGCAATCTTTCGTTAACAGGTCTATATCACCGCAAAATTCTTGATCATTTGATGAAGAGTGGGGCCGCGAGGACCCGCTCTTTTTTGTTACCTCCAGCCAGGCTGGATGAAACGAGAGACGATGAACGATACGGTCATTGAACCGAGACTGATTACCGAAACCGGGATCGACGCGCGCGTCGCATCGATCATCGAGCCGACCATCGTCGAGATGGGCTACCAGCTCGTGCGGGTGAAGCTTTCGAGCCAGAACGGCATGACCCTGCAGATCATGGCCGAGCGGCCGGATGGCATCATGACCGTGCAGGACTGCGAAAAGCTGTCGATGGCGATCTCGCCGGTGCTCGATGTTGATGACCCGATCGACAAGGCGTATCATCTTGAAGTGTCGTCGCCCGGTATCGACCGGCCGATGGTTCGGAAGTCGGACTTCACCAAGTGGGTTGGCCATGTCGTAAAGTTCGAGACCTCCGTCATGGTGGAAGGCCGCAAGCGGTTTCGCGGCACGATTTCGAGTGTTTCCGAAGATGCCTTCGTGCTGGAGCGCGAGACGCCGGCCAAGGATGAAGATCCGCTGGTCACCATTCCCTTCACCACGCTTTCGGAAGCACGGCTGATTTTGACCGACGACCTGATCCGCGATGCGTTGAAGGCCGACAAGGCGGCACGCCAAGCCGCAAACGAGAATTTCGAGAGCGAGGACGACGCCTGAGCGCTGTGAAGCGCGACTGGCCGGATTCGAAAAACCAGACCATCAGCATTGGAGACTTAAGATGGTAGTGAGTGCAAACAGGCTTGAACTCCTTCAGATCGCCGACGCGGTTGCCCGCGAAAAGTCGATCGACCGGGAAATCGTCCTTGCCGCCATGGCCGACGCCATCCAGAAGGCCGCGCGTTCGCGCTACGGCACCGAATCCAACATCAAGGCCGACATCAACCCGAAGACCGGCGAGATGAAGCTGCAGCGCCTGCTTGAAGTGGTCGAACACGCGGAAGACTATTCCCGCGAGATCCCGCTTCTCTTGGCCCGCGACCGCAACCCCGACGCCCAGATCGGCGACTTCATTGCCGATCCGCTGCCGCCGATGGATTTCGGCCGCATCGCCGCGCAGTCCGCCAAGCAGGTCATCGTGCAGAAGGTGCGCGAAGCCGAGCGTGACCGCCAGTTCGACGAATACAAGGATCGTATCGGCGAGATCATCAACGGCACCGTCAAGCGCGTCGAATACGGCAATGTCATCGTCGATCTCGGCCGTGGCGAAGGCATCATCCGCCGCGACGAGATGATCCCGCGCGAAGCCATGCGTCCGGGCGACCGCGTCCGCGCCTTCGTCTATGACGTTCGCCGCGAACAGCGTGGTCCGCAGATCTTCCTGTCGCGCACCCATCCGCAGTTCATGGTCAAGCTCTTCACCATGGAAGTGCCCGAAATCTACGACGGCATCATCGAGATCCGCTCGGTTGCCCGCGATCCGGGCTCGCGCGCCAAGATCGCCGTCATCTCCAACGATTCGTCGATAGATCCGGTCGGCGCCTGCGTCGGTATGCGCGGCTCGCGCGTCCAGGCCGTTGTCGGCGAGTTGCAGGGTGAGAAGATCGACATCATTCCCTGGTCCAACGATCCGGCGAACTTCATCGTCAATGCGTTGCAGCCGGCCGAAGTCGCCAAGGTGGTTCTCGACGAGGACGCCGAGCGCATCGAAGTCGTGGTGCCGGATGAGCAGCTGTCGCTCGCCATCGGCCGTCGCGGCCAGAATGTCCGCCTCGCCTCGCAGCTGACCGGCTGGGATATCGACATCCTGACCGAGGCCGAAGAGTCCGAGCGCCGCCAGAAGGAATTCAACGAGCGCACCAAGCTGTTCATGGAAGCGCTTGATGTCGACGAGATGGTCGGTCAGGTGCTTGCATCGGAAGGCTTCGCCCAGGTCGAGGAACTCGCCTATGTCGACGCGAGCGAAATTGCTTCGATCGACGGCTTCGACGAGGAAACCGCCGGGGAAATCCAGAACCGCGCCAAGGAATATCTCGACCGTATCCAGGCCGAGATGGATGCCAAGCGCAAGGAACTCGGCGTCGAGGACGAACTCTACCAGATCGAGGGCCTGACGGCGCAGATGCTGGTCGCGCTCGGCGAGGACGGCATCAAGACGATCGAGGACTTCGCCGGCTGCGCCTCAGACGACCTCGTCGGCTGGACCGAGAAGAAGAATGGCGAGACCAAGCGCTTCGAGGGCCTGTTCCAGAAGTTCGACGTTTCGCGCACCGATGCCGAGGCGATGATCGTGCAGGCGCGTCTGTCCGCCGGCTGGATCACCGAGGAAGACCTCGCTCGTGAGGCCGAGGCGCTTGCCGCCGAAGGCAGCGAGAGCGACGAGGCCGTGGCCTGATCCGGTAACGGATCGGTCGAGGCTTGGAGCGGGGCATTCATGAAGGTGAAAGAAAAAGACGAACCCATGAATGACCGCATGTGCATCGTGACACGCGAAAGCGGGCCGGCAGAAATGCTGATCCGCTTCGTGGCTGGGCCGGATGGCACTGTGGTTCCGGACCTCAAGCGCGCCCTGCCCGGCCGCGGCTGCTCGGTGACAGCTAGCCGCGCCATCGTCGACAAGGCCGTGCAGAAACAACTCTTCGCCCGCGCCTTGAAATCCGATGTCAAGGCACTACCTGAGCTAGGCGAGCAGGTGGACCGCCTGCTGGTTTCCCAGATGACCGGCATGATGAATATGGCACGCAAGGCGGGCCAGTTCGTCTCGGGCAATTCGAAGGTGGATGGTGCGGTGCGCTCCGGCGCAGCACTCGCCGTCTTCCACGCGACAGACGCCGCTCCAGACGGCGTCCGCAAGATTTCCCAGGCGCGCAAGGCCTGGATGCTCACGATGGATGAGCTCGAAGAAATACCCGCGTTCCAGCTTCTGTCCTTCGACGAAATGCAGGAACTGATGGGCGATAATGCATTTATCCACGCCGTGGCGCTTGCAGGGCAGGCCGGTCAGGGTGTAGTGAAGCGCGCGAAACTGCTCGAAACCTATCGTGGCGGCAGCGCCTGGTCTATGTGAAGGCCGCGAGAATTTTGAACGATATGGAGCTCCACCACCGGTCAACAAGGTGGTGCGGAAGCTTTGGAAAAACGGAAGCGGAATGACGGATAACAACGACGACAAGACTCTCCATGTAACAGGCAAGAAGACCCTGACGCTGAAGCCGTCGGGCCTGACACAGGGAACCGTGCGCCAGGATATGGGCCGGGGCCGGGCAAAGACTGTCGTCGTGGAGACCCGCAAGCGCCGCCCGGGTGGCCATGATGACAAGCCCCAGCTGGTGGTGCCGGTGCAGGCGCGTCCCGCGCCGACGGTCGCACAGCAGCCGCAGCGGACACATGTCGAGCAGCGCCGCCCCGAACCGCAGCGTCCGGGTGGCGGCGCCGTGCTGAACCAGCTTTCCGCCGGTGAGATCGATGCACGCCGCCGCGCGCTGGCCGAAGCCGCGATCCGCGATGCGGAAGACGCAAAGGTCCGCGCCGAGGAAAATGCCCGCCGCGCCAAGGCGCAGGCCGAGGAAGCTGCACGCCAGGCCGAGGAAACCGCGCGCCGCAAGGCCGAGGATGCCGAACGCGGCGTCGTGACCGAAGAGCCGGTCGTCGAAGCAAAGGTGGCCGAGCCCGCAGTTGCAGCGACGCCCGAGCGCCGCACCGAGCCGGTTGCGGAACTCGTCCGGCGTCCTGCCGATCAGGCCCCCTCCGCACGCCGTCCAGATGCGCCGGGTGCAACGCCCGTGAACGCTCGTCCGGGCGCTGTGCCTTCGGGTCGTGGACGCCGGGAGCAAGAGGAAGAAGAAGAACGCGCCCGCCGTGGTGGTGCGCCCGTGCGCGGCAAGGTCGGCGCCCGCGTCGAAGTTGCCAAGCCCGTCCGCAAGGTCGAGGACAACAGACGCGCGCCTGCCAAGGTCGTCGTGACCGATGGCGACGATGACGGCGTTCCGTCGCGCGGCCGTTCGCTGTCGGCCATGCGCCGCCGGCAGGAGAAGTTCCGCCGCAGCCAGATGCAGGAGACCCGCGAAAAGGTTCTCCGCGAAGTCGTGCTGCCGGAAACCATCTCCATCCAGGAACTTTCGCAGCGCATGTCCGAGCGTTCGGTCGATGTCATCAAGTTCCTGATGAAGGAAGGCCAGATGATGAAGGCGGGCGACATCATCGATGCCGACCTTGCCGAGCTGATCGCCGTCGAATTCGGCCACACCGTCAAGCGCGTCTCCGAGTCCGACGTTGAAACCGGCATCTTTGGCCGCGAGGACGACGAGACCGAGATGGTATCGCGCCCGCCGGTCGTGACCATCATGGGTCACGTCGACCACGGCAAGACCTCGCTGCTCGATGCCATCCGCCACGCCAACGTGGTGTCCGGCGAAGCCGGCGGCATTACCCAGCATATCGGCGCCTATCAGGTCGAGCAGGACGGTCGCAAGATCACCTTCATCGACACGCCGGGCCACGCGGCCTTCACCGCCATGCGTGCCCGCGGCGCGCAGGTCACCGACATCGCGATCCTGGTGGTCGCTGCCGATGACAGCGTGATGCCGCAGACGATCGAATCGATCAACCACGCCAAGGCGGCCGGTGTGCCGATCATCGTGGCGATCAACAAGGTCGACAAGCCGACGGCCAACGCGCAGAAGGTTCGCACCGAACTGCTCCAGCACGAAGTCTTCGTGGAAAGCATGGGCGGTGAAGTGCTCGACGTCGAAGTGTCGGCCAAGACAGGCGTCGGCCTCGACAAGCTGCTCGAAGCGATCAACCTGCAGGCCGAAATCCTCGACCTCAAGGCCGATCCGACCCGGACGGCCGAAGGTTCGGTGGTTGAAGCCAAGCTCGATCGCGGCCGCGGCTCCGTCGCCACTGTTCTCGTCCAGAAGGGCACGCTTCGCCCGGGCCAGATCATTGTCGCCGGCGACCAGTGGGGCCGCGTGCGTGCGCTGGTCAACGACCGCGGCGACCATATCAAGGAAGCGGGTCCCGCCACACCGGTGGAAATCCTCGGCCTCCAGGGCACGCCCCAGGCCGGCGACAAGTTCGCCGTGGCGGAAAACGAAAGCCGTGCCCGCGAAATCGCCGAATACCGCCAGCGGCTCACTCGCGAAAAGGCTGTTGCCCGCCATGCCGGCCAGCGCGGTTCGCTCGAACAGATGATGACGCAGCTTACCGCCGCCGGCGTCAAGGAATTCCCGCTCGTGATCAAGGGCGACGTGCAGGGCTCGATCGAAGCCATATCAGGCGCACTCGATAAGATCTCGACCGACGAAGTCCGGGCCCGCATCGTCCATTCGGGCGCAGGCGCGATCACCGAGTCGGATGTCTCGCTTGCCGAGGCTTCTGGTGCCGCGATCATCGGCTTCAACGTCCGTGCCAACCCGCAGGCCCGCGACGCGGCCGAACGTGCCGGTATCGAAATCCGCTACTACAACATCATCTACGACCTGACCGATGACGTGAAGGCGGCGATGTCCGGCCTGCTCTCGCCGGAACGCCGCGAAACCTTCCTCGGTTACGCCACGATCAAGGAAGTGTTCAACATCACCAAGGTCGGCAAGGTCGCCGGTTGCCAGGTCACCGAAGGCAAGGTCGAGCGCGGCATGGGCGTACGCCTGCTTCGCGAGAACGTTGTCATCCACGAAGGCAAGCTCAAGACCCTCAAGCGCTTCAAGGACGAAGTCTCCGAAGTGCAGGTCGGTCAAGAATGCGGCATGGCCTTCGAGAACTATGAAGATATCCGCGCCGGCGACGTCATCGAATGCTTCCGCGTCGAGCACATCACCCGGACGCTGTGATGCGGGGTTCGCGCATCAAGACACTTCTCAGAATGGCGGCTCCGGCCGCCATTCTCATATTGTTGCCAAGCGTGGCCATGGCGGCCGTCTGCGAGACGGGTTCTCTCAACCTCGCCGACCATCTGCCCGTGCTCGACAGCCTGCTCAAGGGCCAGCCGGATGGCGATCAGTTCCGCAAGTTCTTTACGCTGGACAGCCTGATCACCGGGGCGATCCTGGTCTGGCTCATCGCCGGCAACAGCACGCGGTCGACGATGACTGCGATCGCCTGGTTCCTGTGTCTCGCGATTTACCACGCCGTCAGCTATCTCTCGATCGACCTTGCCAATCCCTATTACCAGACCGCGATCAGCGAAGGCTGCGTCGAGACTTCCCCGCGCTACATCCTCAGCAATCTCGGCTTCGCCGTCGTCGCCGGACTGTTGACATGGCAGCGGATCAGGCGGCAGAAAATGGGCTAGCCCAGCTGGAATCCGGGCCTGGGACACACCACATATAAGCTACCTTGACGATGCCGCGGAAATCGGGTGACATCAGGCCCGGAACGCGACTTTCCCTTCAGCCGCCCGTGTTGGAGTTATGGGGGACATCGATGGAAAGACTCGCGACGAAGACAGTCTTGATCCTGGAGGACGAGCCCCTTATCGCGCTCGATCTGGAGTTCATTGCCCACGAGGCGGGGTTCGGCATGACCGTCGAATTCGCCACGCTTGCGGCGGCCGAAAGCTGGCTTGAGAATCATACGCCGGACCTTGGAATCCTGGACATCCAATTCAGCGATGGTGATGCATTGGGCATCGGGCGCGTGCTGAAGGGTCGCAAGATCCCGTTTCTCATCTATTCGGCGATCCCGAAATCGCTGGAGGAACCCGACGAACTGCTGGATAGCGGCAAGTGGCTTCCGAAACCCTGCCCGCCCGAATTGCTGATATCGGCCATCCACCAGACCATGCATGTCATACCGCGGACGGCGCCGCCGCCATATATGCCGCATTTGTGACCGCTGATCATCCTGCAGTGGCAATGTGATTGACATTCCAGGCCGTCGAGAGGCCGAAACCCCGCTGATCCTGTCGGAGCACTTTCATGATCGCGCAATATCTCACCATCATCCTCGTCAATACCTATTCCTGGGTCGGTGGCCAGGGCTATTGCGCCTATGACTTCGCGCTCCAGGAGAACGAGCACGAATACTCCAATCTCGCCATTGTCATGCGGCCGCAGTTCGATCCGGCCAATACCGCGAGCGGCAATACCGAACTCGAGGACCAGACGATCACGCTCGAAAGCCTGGGCGGTGCGCGTTTCAACTGGGCCAACACGGCAAAGATCGAAACCGACTGCAACGTAACGGGCTTCACTATCGTCAAGGCGACGGCGGTCGAGAACGACCAGCCGGTCGATCTACTCTCGAATGGCAGCATCACGATCGAGACCTACAAGGCACTGCCGGTCACTGTCGGCGAACAATAAAGTCTCAGCCCCGATGGTGGATTGCGGCTACCGGACTTCTTGCCTGCGGTCAGAACGCGAAATCGGCGCCCGACAGGTCTGTCTTGTCAAAATTCCGAAGCGTGATCGTATCGCCGCCCTGGAGTTCGATCACAAGGTCCTTCCCGTCCTGCTTGATTCCCAGGTCACCGAAAGCGTCGATGCCCTTGTAGTCCTGCAGATCGATGCTGTCCGCGCCATCAATGAAATCGACAATGACGTCCTTGCCACTGCCGGCCTTGAACACGAAATGGTCTTCGTTGGCAGCGCCGGTCAGGATGTCGTTGCCACGTCCGCCATCGAGCTTGTCGACGCCAGCACGGCCGGTAAGCTTGTTGTTGCCGGCGTTGCCGTAAAGGAACGCGCCGTCATCGCTCGCGGTCAGATTGATGTTCTTGCTGCCAAGGAGGCGGCCAACTTCGAAGTCCTGACCTATTTCCCAGGAAACGTAGGACTTGACGGTGTCGAAGCCGCTGCCGTTACTTTCGCGAAGATCGAAATCACCCGACTTGATGACAAAGAGATCGTCGCCGCCGCCACCCAAGATGGCGCTGGTGACGTCGCCGCCCTTGTCGATGAAACGATCGTCGCCGTTGCCCATGCCCACGCTGGTCCGAATGAGTCCGCTGTTGATGATCGTATCGTCGCCGTTGCCGGCCAATACCGCGACGCTGGCGCTGTTGATGAGGCCGGAATTGATGATGGTCGAAGTCGAACCTGTAGTGCTCGAAATGCTGATGCCGCCGCCGATAGTGCCGGAATTCTCAAAGTGCAGGTCGCTCCCCGAAAGCATAACGGCGTAGGTACTAAAGCTCAGAAGCGTACCTTCATTCTCCACCCCGATGCCGGCTCCAGACATGCCGACCGCCACACCCGAAGTGGAAGCAATGGTTCCCTCGTTGTGAATAACGCTTCCATCTCCATAGAGCAGGAACGCTCCGCTTTCGCTCTCCATGTAGGCGGTGCTGCCGACATTGACCCGGATCGCGGGCGCGGTCTGGCCGGGCGCACCGTAGTCGAACAACACGCCACCCGAATAAAGGCTACCGTTGAGCTGGAACTTCAGACCTTGCGTCGCGGCGAGCTCGATCATGTAACCGCTGCCGACCGACCTGTGCTCGTCGGCGTCCAGCACATAGGTCGTATTGGCGGTCGCTGTTGTCATCGGAAGGGCCGAGTAGTCCAGCTTTTCGATCGCCATTTTCGTTCTCCGTGTTTGAAATTCTTTCAAACGCGCTTTTGCGGGATGATTGTTTCGTAAGGACGCCAGCAAATCCGGCATTCTGTTACATTTGTTTCAACGCACAGTGTGTTGCCTGCGTGCCGCAATGCCGCCGGTCTTGACCTTTTGGCCCAAACGAGTCATTGACCCGCGCTTGAAGACGCGGGCGCGGATGGCGCCCCCACATTTTTGGAACACAATGGCAAAACCAACTTCTTCCGCGCCCTCGCAGCGTATGCTGCGCGTGGGCGAACAGGTCCGTTCCGCGCTGACGCAGGTCCTGCAGCGGCGCGAGATCAACGATCCGCTGATCGACAGCGCCGTGATCTCGATCTCCGAGGTCCGCATGTCGACCGACCTCAGGATCGCCACGGCGTTCGTGACCCCGCTCGGCGCCAAGGACCATGACAAGGTCGTGGCCGCGCTCAATCGCAATGCGAAATTCATCCGTGGCCGCATCGGTCCTTCGCTCAGGCAGATGAAATACATGCCGGAAATTCGGTTCAAGGACGACACGAGCTTCGAGAACTTCCGCAAGATCGACGAACTCCTGAAGTCGCCGGAAGTGCAACGCGATCTCGGCAGCAGCGGGGAAGACGGCGAATAATGTCCAAGCCCCGCAAGCCCAAGGGCCGGCCGATTTCCGGCTGGCTCATTCTCGACAAGCCGGTGGATTTCGGCTCGACCGAGGCCGTCTCCAAGATCAAGTGGCTTTTCAAGGCGCAGAAGGCCGGACATGCCGGCACACTCGATCCGCTTGCCTCCGGCATGCTGCCGATCGCGCTGGGCGACGCGACCAAGACCGTTCCTTACGTGATGGACGGCCGCAAGATCTATGAATTCACCGTCAGTTGGGGCGAGGAACGCTCAACCGACGACCTCGAAGGCGAAGCCACCCAGGCCTCGGACAACCGTCCGGACGAGCAGGCGATCCGTGATCTGCTGCCGAAATACACCGGCGTAATCCAGCAGATCCCGCCGCAGTTCTCGGCAATCAAGATATCCGGCGAGCGCGCTTACGATCTTGCTCGCGGAGGCGAGGCCGTCGAAATTCCTTCACGTGAAGTCGAAATCCACCGCCTGACATTGCTCAAGGCGGAGACGGACCGGGCGCATTTCGAAGTCGAATGCGGCAAGGGCACCTATGTGCGTTCGCTGGCACGCGATTTCGGCCGCGACCTCGGCTGCTACGGCCATATCTCCGGCCTGCGCCGCTCCTATGTCGCGCCCTTCGCTGAGGAGACGATGGTGCCGCTCGCCGAACTGGTGAAGCTCGAATCGATCGAAGACCACGATGAGCGGCTCGCGGCACTCGACGCCTATCTGATCGACACGTCGGAGGCGCTCTCTTCGCTGCCGCATCTCGCGATCAGCGAGGATCAGGCACGCCGCATTCGCTCCGGCAACCCGATCATCCTGCGCGGCCGCGATGCGCCGCTCCCGGCGCCCGAGGCCTATTGCACGATATCCGGCGATCTCGTTGCCATCGGCGCGATCGAGGAGGGCGAGTTCCGGCCGAAGCGAGTGTTTGGGTAGACGGTCAGCCCCCGGCATGCAGCTTGCGGAATTCATCGACCGGCAGGCCGCCCACGCCCCAATCTTCTAGCGCGACTTCATCGATGACCACGAAGGTGCCGTTCGGGTCCTTGTTGAGCACGCGCACCATGAGATCGGTCACGCCCTTGATGATCTCCGCCTTCTGCGCACGCGTGGCGCCCTCGCGGGTGATCTTGATATTGATATATGGCATTGCGTCCTCCCTTTTGATGATAGCGCTACCATATCGGGAGGCGTGCGTCACGAGGCTTGCTAAGCGAGGCTGTCACCGATCATTTTTCTGGCGTCTGTTTGCGCGCATACAGCGCGTCCAGTCACTCGCGCATCTGCCTGCTGGTCAAGTTCGGCCTCGGGTCATCAAGCGATTGCTGGACACGCGCCTTGATCGCGATCACCATTTCCGGCGTAAGGACAATGCTGAATTTTTCTGTCGTGGCCATGCGAGAATGCTAGTATTCAATCTCTCTGAATTCAAGGCACACCCTGCCCGCGACGAATTCCGCCCCGCCCCTTTCCTTTCATGACGATTTCGTTTATAGGCCGCGCCAGCACAGAGATTTTCTTTGCTTTCACTGGCCATAGCTGGACGACATCCCGGCTTTGGGCGTCTTAAAAATCCAAAATTCGAAAGGATTGTCCCGATGTCGCTGACTACTGAGCGCAAGGCTGAACTGATCAAGGAATATGCAACCGTCCCAAGCGACACCGGTTCTCCGGAAGTCCAGGTTGCCATCCTCACCGAGCGCATCAACACCCTGACCGATCACTTCAAGGCCCACAAGAAGGATAACCATTCCCGTCGTGGTCTTTTGAAGATGGTTTCGAGCCGCCGTTCGCTTCTTGATTATCTCAAGAAGAAGGACGAAGCCCGTTACACCAAGCTGATCGGCGCCCTCGGCATTCGCCGCTAAAAAACTCCGGCGGAAGGGTTCGCATCCTTCCGCCGATTTCTTATTCCCGCGCCGGATATTCCTGCGCCAACCCTGTTCCCGGATGGGCCGGAGGCCGGACGAACCGCCCATCATGGGGCAGGATTGCAGTTTGTTTCATGCGGCTCCGGCCGCGATCACACGGAAACATCCCGCTGTCTTGCCCGTGATGTGCATAACAACAAGGCGGCTTTCCCGGCGTCACAACCGGTCGAGCCTGCGCACATCAAAGGACATAACATGTTTGAAACCCACAAGGTCGAAATCGAATGGGCAGGCCGCCCGCTCATTCTGGAAACGGGCAAGATCGCCCGCCAGGCTGACGGCGCCGTTCTCGCCACCTATGGCGAAACCGTCGTTCTCGCCACCGTCGTTTCCGCCAAGGCACCGAAGGCCGGCCAGGACTTCTTCCCGCTGACCGTCAACTACCAGGAAAAGACCTATGCCGCCGGCAAGATCCCGGGCGGCTACTTCAAGCGCGAAGGCCGTCCGTCGGAAAAGGAAACACTGGTTTCCCGCCTGATCGACCGCCCGATCCGCCCGCTCTTCCCCGATGGCTACAAGAACGACACCCAGGTCGTCGTCACCGTCATGCAGCATGACCTCGAAAACGATCCGGATGTATTGTCCATGGTCGCTACGTCGGCAGCACTGACGCTCTCCGGCGTTCCCTTCATGGGCCCGGTCGGCGGCGCGCGCGTCGGCTATATCAACGGCGAATATGTGCTGAACCCGCATCTCGACGAGATGGATGAATCGACGCTCGACCTCGTCGTCGCCGGCACGTCCGACGCCGTCCTGATGGTTGAATCCGAAGCCAAGGAACTCGACGAAGAGACCATGCTCGGCGCCGTCATGTTCGGCCATCGCGGCTTCCAGCCGGTGATCGATGCGATCATCCAGCTCGCCGAAGCTGCCGCCAAGGAACCGCGCGACTTCACCCCGCCGGATTATTCCGAGCTCGAAGCCGAAATGCTGAAGCTCACGGAAGAAGAACTCCGCGCCGCCTACAAGAACACCGAAAAGGCCGTCCGCTACGCCGCGGTCGATGCCGTCAAGACCAAGGTCAAGGAACATTTCGTCGACGCCGAAGGCAACCCGACCTTCCCGTCCGATGTCATCGGTTCCGTGTTCAAGGAATTGCAAGCCAAGATCGTTCGCTGGAACATTCTCGACACCAAGAGCCGCATCGACGGCCGCGATCTCGAGACCGTTCGTCCGATCGTGTCTGAAGTCGGCATCCTGCCGCGCACGCACGGCTCGGCCTTCTTCACCCGTGGCGAGACCCAGGCGATCGTTGTCGCCACGCTCGGCACCGGCGAAGACGAGCAGTATGTCGACAGCCTGACCGGCATGTACAAGGAACGCTTCCTTCTGCACTACAACTTCCCTCCCTACTCCGTTGGTGAAACCGGCCGCATGGGTTCGCCCGGCCGCCGCGAAATCGGCCATGGCAAGCTCGCATGGCGCGCCATTCGCCCGATGCTGCCGACCGCCGAGCAGTTCCCCTACACGCTGCGCATCGTCTCCGAGATCACCGAGTCCAACGGTTCGTCGTCCATGGCGACTGTCTGCGGCACCTCGCTCGCACTGATGGACGCCGGCGTTCCGCTGGCGAAGCCCGTTGCCGGTATCGCCATGGGCCTGATCCTCGAAGGTGAACGCTTTGCAGTTCTCTCCGACATCCTGGGTGACGAAGATCACCTCGGCGACATGGACTTCAAGGTCGCCGGCACCGCCGACGGCATCACCTCGCTGCAGATGGACATCAAGATCGCCGGTATCACCGAAGAGATCATGAAGGTCGCGCTCAGCCAGGCGCAGGGCGGCCGCAAGCACATCCTGCACGAAATGGCCAATGCCCTCTCCGAGAGCCGCGGCCAGCTCGGCGAATTCGCCCCGCGCATCGAAACCATGTCCATCCCGGTCGACAAGATCCGTGAAGTCATCGGTTCCGGCGGCAAGGTGATCCGCGAGATCGTCGAAAAGACCGGCGCCAAGATCAACATCGAAGACGACGGCACGATCAAGATCGCGTCGTCCTCAGGCAAGGAAATCGAAGCGGCCCGCAAGTGGATCCATTCGATCGTCGCCGAGCCGGAAATCGGTCAGATCTATGAAGGCACGGTCGTCAAGATCGCCGATTTCGGCGCATTCGTGAACTTCTTCGGCCCGCGCGATGGCCTCGTGCACATCTCGCAGCTCGCTTCCGAGCGCGTCGCCAAGACGGGCGATGTCGTCAAGGAAGGCCAGAAGGTCTGGGTCAAGCTGCTCGGTTTCGACGAGCGCGGCAAGGTTCGCCTGTCCATGAAGGTTGTCGACCAGGCGACCGGCAAGGAAGTCGTCGCCGAAAAGAGGACCGAAGACGCCGAATAAGCGTCTCCGACCTTCACAAGAATTGCGAGGCGCGGGGAGCACCCCCCGCGCCTTTTCCATATTAGGAAAGACCGACCACTATGCGCGACGCCGTAAAGACCCTCTTCCATCCGTTCGACACCCAGGTGCTGACGCCGCCAGCCGAGGGTGAGCGCGTGCTGTTTCTCGGCGCCGAGGCCGGCTACACGCTGCCCGAGGGCTTTGGCGCGGAGATGGAAGCCGTACAGGCATTCCGCCCGCTCTATAACGGCCTGATGAAGCGCGGCGTCGATGCCCAGCCGGAAATCACCGGCACCGATTTCGACATGGCGCTGATACTGATGACGCGTCATCGCGGCCAGAACGAGAATTTCGTCGCCGAGGCGCTATCGCGCCTCAAGCCCGGCGCTCGCGTTGTCATCGCTGGATCGAAGGAAGACGGCGTGCAGTCCCTGCGCAAGCGGCTCCAGTCGCTCGAGGTCGAGACCGAGCATCTGGCAAAGTATCACGCCCAGGCCTTCTGGTTCGCCCGTCCCGACAAGGCCGATGCCCTCATAGCATCGCTCCGCGTCAAGCCGAGCTTCATCGCCGACAAGTTCGTCACCGCGCCGGGCATGTTCTCGCATGCCGAGGTCGATGCCGGCTCGCAGTATCTCGCCCGCTATCTGCCGAAGGACTACAAGAAGCACGCGGCCGATTTCGGCGCCGGCTGGGGCTATCTCACCGTGGCGCTTGCGGAACTCTCCCCGGGCATCGAGGGCATCGATCTCTATGAGGCCGACCACGCCGCGCTCAACGCCGCGCGGAAAAATGTCGATCACCTCTGCCCGAAGCTCGCAACCCGTTATCACTGGCTCGACCTCGCCCGCGAAGAGGTGAAGTCGCGCTACGACCTCATCGTCATGAACCCGCCCTTCCACGAGGGCCATGCTGCCGAGCCCGGTCTCGGTCAGGCGATGATCAAGACGGCGTCGCAGGCGCTGAGGGCCGGCGGCGAACTGTTGATGGTCGCCAATCGCGGCCTGCCCTACGAGCCCGTGCTCAAGGAGCATTTCCGCACGAGCGGCGAGACCGCGCGTAACGCGCGCTACAAGATACTCTGGGCCAAGAAATAGCCGGCAATCCAGAGCCAGATATATCAAGCAATTGCTCCGCTTATGAGCAATTGCAGGTTGTGGTTTTGATGGACTTTGCGATAAATCGGGCTATATTATCTTTCGATGCCAATTTTTTAGCATTGCGCGCCAAATGGCACAGAGAGAAACCGCTAGCGATCGATACACCGCAGCGTCGGGGCTGGCGTCAGCCATCGGCGAGGCTGCGAAGCAGTACAACATCGACTTAGAACCGATCTATGCCGCGTTGGGTATCGACCCGGCGGTCTTCCAGGACCTCACGGGCCGGGTCAGCCTGGACCGCCTGTGCCGGCTTCTCGAGACCTGCGCCCTCATCACCAAAGACGAGGCATTCGCGCTCAAATCGATCGATTTCTTTCGCCCCGGCTCGTCCGGCCCCTATGGTTTCGGCCTGATGTCGGCACCGACCGCGCTCGACATGTTCCGCTTCATGGCCACGCACCATTCCTATGTCTCCGAGAAGAGCTATTCGAAACTGACGATCAACGAGCAGGGTGCGGAATTCGCCTGGACCTTTTCGCCGCTGATCGTCAAGCGCGATCAGTTCGTCGATATGAATATGGGTCTGACCACCATGCGTTTGCGTGATGTGCTGGGCGGCGCCGTGGACGCGGTCGAAATTGGCATGGAACGGCCAAAGCCCCGGAATATAACACCTTTTCGTGAACGCCTGCCGCGTCGGGTGAACTTCGAGCGACGGATCAATTCGATACGGCTGCCGGCCGAGCTGTTCAATGTCGAAAATCCAAAGGGCGATCCCCGCTTGTTCCAGCTGATGGACCTGCAATGCACCGCACTGAGGCCGGCGCGTCCGGACACGCCTGATTTCGCCGACGAGCTCAAGGAGTTCATTCTCACGCGCATTAACGAGAGCAGTATCAGCCTTGCGGAGGCCGCAGACTATTTCCATGTCTCGGAGCGCACGCTGCAACGCCGCCTATCCGAATCCGGCACCAGCCTCGCCGACCTGCGCGATGAGGTCCGCCGCGACCTAGCTCAAAAGCTGCTCAGCGAGACGGATTTCAGCGCCGCCGAGATCGCACTGCGGCTCGGTTATTCCCAGGCCAGCGCGTTCACCCGCTCGACCATGCGCTGGTTCGGGATCACGCCCCGCGAATATCGCAAGACGAATGTTTCAACCGCCTGAGGATTGGAGCCAAGTGTTCACTTCGACTACTTTAGCGGCGGATGAACAATTTTTTGGCGCGGCGTGTGAATTACAAGGTTACAAAGCTGTAATATATCAGCACGTATCCGAACTGAACCATGGCTTTAAAAAGCCTCGTGGCGTTGTGCCGTGGGGACAAGACTTTTCCATGCAAGGGATCGACGGGCATACATTCAAGGAATGGCAGGGCTCGGGAGGCTCCTTGCAAGCGATATGGAAAAGTAATGAGTCAAAATGGACTTAAGCAGACGGCCGATGCCGAGGACTTCTCCCTCACACGTATGGAACTGATAGGCTTGACACTGGCAGCCAATGGCTACCGTGCCGGGGAAATCGCCATGCGCCTCGGTGTCAGCGAAAAAGAGACCGAAACATTGCTTTTCTGCGCCGAGCGGAAGCTGGGGGCAAAGAACAGGCTGCATGCGATCGCCATCGCCGTCAGCCAGGGATTGATCGGAATCGAGGTGTAGGTTTTCCTCGCAGGGCCGATTCCGGTCCGGGTGCTGCAGGCGCCTTTTGGCGTTGACGTCGAGGTCCCTCCCGGCCATGACGTCGCGAATGTCCGATGGCGGCGGACTGTCTGCGGCACCCAATAAGACAAAGGCCCTTCAGCGCATCGCGCTTGAAGGGCTTTTTTGTTCTGTCACCTAAACTTCGGTGTCTTAGTCCTGATCGGCTTTGTTGAGCGTCTCCAGAACCGGCATCGAAGTGATGTTATAGCCTGAATCCACATAGTGGATCTCGCCGGTCACACCGCCCGACATCGGCGAGAGCAGGTAGAGCGCAGATTGTCCGACATCGTCGATGGTCACCGTGCGGCGCATCGGCGAGTTCTTCTGCTGCCAGGCGAGCATGGCGCGCGCATCGGAAATCCCCGCGCCGGCCAGCGTCCGGATCGGTCCGGCCGAAATCGCGTTGACGCGGATGCCGCGCGGGCCGAAATCACCGGCCAGATACCGCACCGAGGCTTCCAGCGCCGCCTTGGCCACGCCCATCACATTGTAGTTCGGCATCAGCCGCATCGAGCCGCCATAAGTCAGCGTCAGCATGGTGCCGCCTTCGTTCATCATGGCGGCGGCGCGCTTGGCCACTTCGGTGAAAGAGAAGCAGGAGATCACCATCGTCCGGCTGAAATTGTCGCGCGTCGTATCGGCATAGAGCCCCTTGAGCTCGCTCTTATCGGAGAAGCCGATGGCGTGAACGACGAAATCGAGCCCGCCCCAGCGCTTCTTCAGTTCGTCAAAGACATGATCGACCGACTCGATCTTCTCGACATCGCATTCTACCAGGAAATCGGACTTCGCCTCGGCTGCCAGCGGGCGGACCCGCTTTTCCAGCGCATCGCCCTGATAGGTGAAGGCGAGTTCCGCGCCCTGCTCGGCGAGCGCCTTGGAAATGCCCCAGGCAATGGAGTTGCGATTGGCCACTCCCATGATGAGGCCGCGTTTTCCCTGCATGATGCCCGTCATAAATGCCCCTGATCAGCCGTTGAATCGTTCGAAGACGAGCGTGGCGTTGGTGCCGCCGAAGCCGAAGGAGTTGGACAGCGCCGTGTCGATCTTCGCATCGTCGATGCGCTTGCGGACGATCGGCACGCCCTCGAATTCCGGGTCGAGAGTGGTGATATGCGCGCTCTCGCCGATGAAGCGTTCCTGCATCATCAGGATCGAGTAGATCGCTTCCTGTACGCCTGCCGCACCGAGCGAATGCCCGGTCAGCGACTTGGTCGACTGGATATGCGGCATGTCATCGCCGAAGACGCTGCGGATCGCGCCGATCTCCTTGGAATCGCCCACCGGCGTGGATGTGCCATGCGTGTTGACGTAATCGACCCGGTTCTTGACGGTCGCAAGCGCCTGCTTCATGCAGCGCATCGCGCCTTCGCCCGAGGGTGCGACCATGTCGTAGCCGTCCGATGTCGCGCCGTAGCCGGTCAGTTCGCAATAGATCTTGGCGCCGCGCGCCTTGGCGTGCTCGAGCTCTTCCAGGATCACCACGCCAGCACCGCCGGCGATGACGAAGCCGTCGCGGTCGGCGTCATAGGCGCGCGAAGCCGTGGCCGGCGCATCGTTGTATTTCGAGGACATCGCGCCCATTGCATCGAAGAGGTTCGACATGGTCCAGTCGAGGTCCTCGTGGCCGCCGGCGAACATCATGTCCTGCTTGCCCCACTGGATCATCTCGGCGGCGTTGCCGATGCAATGCGCCGAGGTCGAGCAGGCCGAGGAAATCGAGTAATTCACGCCATGGATCTTGAACCATGTGGCGAGCGTCGCCGATGCCGTCGACGACATCGCCTTCGGCACGGCGAACGGGCCGATGCGCTTGGGGCTGCCATTCTGCCGCGTGATGTCGGCGGCTTCGACAAGGGTCTTGGTCGACGGCCCGCCGGAACCCATGATGATGCCGGTGCGCTCGTTGGAGATATCACTCTCCTCGACGCCCGAGTCAGCGATCGCCTGCAGCATGGCAATGTGGTTCCACTGGCCGGCGGTGGACAGGAAGCGGGTCGCGCGGCGATCGACCATCCCGGTCACGTCGAGCTTCGGTGCACCCCAGACCTGGCATTTGAAGCCATGTTCGGCAAAGTCTTCCGATCTGGAAATGCCTGATTTCGCATGCCTCAAGGATTCGGTGACCTCGGCTGCATTATTGCCGATGGATGACACGACCCCCAGGCCGGTGACAACAACACGTCTCATGGTTTCAGACCTTTGAATGTTGAACTTGTGGCTTAAGCGGCAAAGCCGCTGTTCAGGTCGCCTTTTCCTTCGACAGACCCACGCGGAGGTCGGTCGCCTGATAGATGGTTTCGCCGTCGGCCTTGAGCCAGCCGTCGGCGGTGCCGAGGACCAGCCGGCCGCGCATGACGCGCTTGAAGTCGATGCCGTATTCCAGGAGCTTGGTGGCCGGGCGAACCATGCCCTTGAACTTCACTTCTCCGGTGGAAAGCGCCATGCCGCGGCCGGGCTCGCCGAGCCAGCCGAGATAAAAGCCGGTCAACTGCCACATGCCGTCGAGGCCGAGGCAACCGGGCATGATCGGGTTGCCTTCGAAGTGACAGGGGAAATACCAGTCATCCGGGCGAACATCATATTCGGCGCGGAGATAGCCCTTGCCGAACTCGCCGCCGGTTTCCGAGATATCGGTGATGCGATGAACCATCAGCATGGGAGGCAGCGGCAGTTGCGCATTGCCGGGGCCGAACAATTCGCCATGCGCACAGGTCAGAAGCTCCTCATAGGTGTAACTGGATTTCTGAACTGCCATGACTGTCTCTTCCCCGATTCTTTCTCTTGATTGTCTCGCCTGAGGTTCAAGGCAAGGATTGTCGTGCCGCCAATATAGGATTGATCTTCAAAAAGCCAACCCAAATAGCTTGCAACCTCGCTGCTGCGGCGCGCTGCCGCTGAAAAGCTGTTGAAAGCGTGACGCGCGCGGGTTATATCGTTGACCAAAATACTCCTATTTTAGCGACCGGAGCTTGGCACAAGAACATGGCCATCGATCATTCTGCAAAAACCGAGGCGAGATTGCGGCACGCGGGCCTACGCCCGACCCGCCAGCGCATGGCGCTCGCGTCCTTGCTTTATGCCAAGGGTGACCGCCACCTGACGGTGGAAGAACTGCACGAGGAAGCGACCTTCGCCGGCATCGATGTGTCGCTCGCCACCGTCTACAACACGCTGCACCA
This sequence comes from Rhizobium sp. LjRoot254, assembly GCF_964254105.1. Classification (NCBI taxonomy): domain Bacteria; kingdom Pseudomonadati; phylum Pseudomonadota; class Alphaproteobacteria; order Hyphomicrobiales; family Rhizobiaceae; genus Rhizobium; species Rhizobium sp. LjRoot254. The sequence continues at coordinate 3,877,240 of NZ_CAXUSM020000001.1, forward strand.
GTTCACCGAAGCCCGCATGATCCGCGTGCTCGCCGTCGAGGGCAACCGCACCTATTTCGACACCAACGTGTCCGACCATCACCACTTCTTCATCGAGGGCCGCAACGAGGTGCTCGACGTGCCAACGTCGAACATCACGATCAACAACCTGCCGGAACCGCCCGAAGGCATGGAAATCGCGCATGTCGACGTGGTGATCCGGTTGCGCGAGAAGAAGAGCTGATCTCCTAATCCGATGCGATCTCATTCTCACGCCGCCTCACGCCGCGGCCGGGGTCTTTCCTGCGCCCTGGAATGCCTGAATCGCAATAATCACACCAACGGTCAGGATTGCTGAGCCACAGGCCTCCGGCAGTGTTGGCCATCGACCATGCACGGCCAAGCCGAAGATCGTCCCAAAGACTGATTCCGAGACGATCAACTGCGCGGACAACGCGACTGGCAGACGTTGGGACGCCACGGTCCATGCCAAGGCTCCGCCGAACAGCGATATCACACCCAACACGGCACTCCAGAGAAGAAATGGGGCGGACGCCGGCCAATCGAGGCCCAATCGGGGCGTCGAGAATACGCCCATCGCCAGGCCAAGCGGCATCAGGACGACTACCGCCAATCCACCGCCGACCAGAATAAGCGCGGTCCAGACACCTGAATCCATATGCGGCCTCCGGGCCAGCGCCTGCTGATTGGCGAGCCCGAACCAAGTCCAAAGGATCACGGACAAGATGGCCAGCGGGACGCCAATTATGAGCGATCTCGCGGTCGCCATGCTCTCGGGATCGAAGACGCTGATATTGACCAGTGCCAATCCGACGACGGCCAGGAAGAGTGGAGCGGCCAGTGATCGCCACGCGACGGTCGGGTGGCGCAGATTTCCTGCAATCGCCAGCACGATCGGCACCAGACCGAGGAAAGCGGGAGCGATCACCGGACCTGCGAAAATCGCCGCACCGACAACGGACAGGAAATAGCCGACATAGCCGATCAGAGCGAGCCCCGTGGCGACCAGCCAATCCACGTATCTCAGTTTTCGAACGGACTCGACCCTGAAGGCAAGGATGCAGAGCCCCATCGCGCCGGTCACCACAAACCGAATGACGGCACAGTCGAAAACCGAGTAATCACCGATGACAAAGGGGACGATGAAATTGAGCGCCCAGGCAAGCGCTGCAAACAGCGCCGCCGCGATACCGATCAACAAGGAATTGCTCATGGCGGCTGCCTTTGCTTCGATACGGATGGAAGGATGAATGGCTTATCGACGTCGCGATGAATTCGGACACCTGTTGCCGACATGACTATCCGGGACGATCCAACATCGCCATCAGGCTTCCGGCTGCCGTTCGCACGTTCCGAATGGCCGCTTCGCCCTGCTCCATCTGCGCCAGCAAGGTCGCGCCCTCGAGAAGCATGAAGAGAACCGTCGCGGCGCTATCGGCCTGACCCGCCGGCAACTCCTCTACAAGAATTTCCCGCAGGCGTTGCTTGAGCCCGTTCTTGTGCTCCTCCACCGCCTTGAAGACCGGATGATCGCCATCGCCAAATTCGGCGAGGGCATGGGCGAACAGGCAGCCATGAAACTCCGGACTTTGAAACCAGCGCTCGTACCAGTCAAAGACGGTGTCGATCTTCTGGCCCGGGGTCACGGCCTTGGCGGCAAGGTGATCCAACTGAGTCTCGAACAGCTTCGTCCGATAATCCAGCACCGCGACGATCAATTTGTCCTTGCTCGGAAAATGACGATACATCGTCATCTTGGCCACATCGGCCCCGGCGATGATCTTGTCGATGCCGGTGGCGTGAAAACCGGACGCCTTGAACAGAGCGTAGGCGATTTCGACGATCTGTTGCCGCTTGTCGATCGCGGGCGCGGTTGCGTTCATCAGGAGCCCAAGAGGTGAGACAGGTCTGTCTACAATACCGATTGCGGGTGTGACGTCAACGCCTGAAATGCTGGGCCGCCCGGCAAGGTGAATTTGGTCGGGCTACATAACATCGTCGGGATGCCGGCCGGGCCGGGCCTTGTAGACCGGAAAGGTCCATCCGAATTTCAAAGCGCCGCCGCGGATGATGAAGGCGGTGATCATGGCGAGCAGGAAGCAGATATCCTGCGGCAATCCCACCCGGTCGGCCACGGTGTAGACCACGGCGCCAGCGAGCGCCGCCGAAACATAGATTTCCGGTCTCAGAAGCACGGATGGCTCTCCCGCCACGATGTCGCGCAGGACACCGCCAAACGTGGCAGTCAGCGTGCCCGTTACGATAGCCACAACCGGCGATCCGGTCAGCATGAGCCCCTTCGCCGCGCCGACCGCGCAATAGGCCGACATGCCCACGGCATCGAGCCAGAGCAGCAGGCGATAGCGCGATTCGAACCGATGGGCGGTGAAATAGACCAGGAAACCTGCACCCGCGCAGATCAGGATGTAGGTGTCATTCTTGATCCAGAACACCGGCAACTGCCCGAGAACGATATCCCGCAGCGTGCCGCCGCCGATGCCTGCGATGGCCGCGAAGAAGATGAAGCCGATCAGGTCGAGCTGCTTGCGGCTGGCCGACAGAGCGCCGGTGGCAGCGAAGAGCGCGATCGCGGCGTAATCGAGAAATTCGAGCAGATTCATGGCGTCCCCCAATTCGCCATAAGGGATGCCGCCGCACGACGGAAGTCAACCCGGACGGTCTGGAGTCGCCGCTTCGATCGTGGCATAAGAGGGGGATATTGTGCAGGAGAAAGACCATGCAGCAGCATGTCAGACGCGACATCGATCTGTCGCCGGATATGGAAGAACGCGTAAACGAAGCCGTCTCCCAGGGAGAGTACCAATCGGCCAGCGAGATCGTGGACGAGGCGCTGCGCATGTGGAACGAGAAGCGCGAGAATTTCGGCTACACGCTCAATGAACTCCGAACTTTGGTGAATGCGGGTCTTGAGAGCGGGCCGGGGCGTTTTGGATCGATCGACGATATCAAGGCTGAAGCGCGGCGCCGGCTTGCGGCAAGGCCAACGAATTCGTGACGCCTTTGCGCATCGCCCGGTCGAGTGCCGCCGAAGAGGATCTCGTTAACATCTGGCTCTACGTGGGCGAGCACGATCCGCGTGCCGCCGACACACTTCTCGATGATCTCGACCGGCGGCCAGATATCCTGTCCGATTTTCCATATGCAGGCGTGGCGCGCGACGATATCGCGCCGGGCATAAGACAACTTGTCGAGGGCAACTACCTGATCCTCTATAAAGTTGCCGACGACCATATTGAGATCGTTCGTATCCTTCATGCCCGGCAACGCATTACGTCGGAAACGATTTGAACTACGGAATAAGCGTCGCCGACTTCCCCTGCAGATACGCATTCAGCAGCGCCGCCCATTCGCGCATGGCTGTCGATGTCAGTGCCGCGTTCAGCGACGGCTGGGTGAAGTCTAGGCCGAATTCCACCTTGCCGCTGGCGCGGTAGTCGGAGGGCCAGGGGATGGTCGTCACGCCTTCGGCGTCGAAGAGCGCCTTGGCGCGCGGCATGTGATAGGCCGAGGTGATCAGCAGGCAGTCGGAGAGCTTGTTGGCGTCGAGCAGCGTCTTGGTTTCAGTGACATTCTCGATCGTGTTGCGGGAGGTCTTTTCCATGATGATGCGCGCCGGGTCCACGCCCATCGACTGGAAGAAGGTGCCGGAGAGTTCCGCGTCACCCTTGTAGATGCCGGAGAAGGAACCATCGCCGCCGGATACCAGGATCGTGGCCGTTGGATAAAGCCGCGCGAGCCTCGCTGCCTCGATATAGCGGTCGGCGGCCTGGTTCATTTCCATGCCGCCGCGGCCGGCCGTGACTTCGAGATCGAAGCCACCGCCGAGCACGATCATGCAGGAGACGTCAGTTGGCAGCGCCGGGCGCGCATAGCGCGCTTCGAGCGTTTGCAGGCTCCAGGCGCCTGTCGTGGTGAAGAGTGTCACGAACAGGATCGTGCCCGCCAGGAGCGACAGGAAGCCCGCAAGCTTGCGGCGCCCGATGATGAGCATCAGCAAGGCGAGGACCTTGACGATCAGCGCCAGCGTCAGCGGCTGGACGACGATCCATAGCAGCTTGCCTGTCATGAACATGCGTCAGATCCTGCTGGCGAGGGCGAGGCTCAAGCGCCCGTGCCCCGTCCCAGAACCACCGGCTCGGCCGGAGCCACTGTGACCGCCCCACCCCGGCGGCGCAGGAAGATCACGGCCGCCGCAATCAGCACGCCTCCCGCGATGATGCCGATCGCCAGCAGCGGTCGGTAGGCGAACCATCCGATCGCGATGGTGACGGGGCCGATGATCAAGGTCAGGACCAGCGCGATGATGGCGGTGCCGCCACGCACGATCGAACCGATGAACGGGATGAGATCGCCGATCACGCCGAACAGGCCGAAGAACAGCTGGAAGCCGATGAAGATGCCGACCAGGCCGGCGACGCGGATCACCCAGGTGATAATGGTGTTTTCGGTCTGCGCCTGCTCGAACATGGCCGGCGCGTCCTTCTTGCCCGCCGCGCTCAGGAACACGTCACGGCCATTCGAGGTCGTGTAGCCGACAATCGAATCGCCCTGCTGCTTGCCGACGAAGCTCGCCTCGGCAAGATCGGTGCGTTCGAAGCGGACGCGCAGATCGCCGATCTGCGGCGAAGTGGCGGAGTTGCCGATATAGACTGCGCCCTGGTTGAGCTTCACCGGACGGGTCGTGGCGATGGAATTGGCCATGCGATCGACATCGGCCTGGGTCAGGGGAATGGCGGTCTCGTCGCCCAGGCTGGCAACCCGGCCGCCATCGAGCCTGTAGGCGCCGACATGGGCGCTTTCCACGGTCTGGACGCTGGATGGCACCGCGAAATCAGGGTTTTCATGGCCGCCCGGAACCTTGAAATTGGACGAATCATTGCGGCTGGTGCTCCATTCCTTGGAGTAGGAATAGGTCGTGGTCGTCTCCTCGCTGCCGCCGACGCTCTTCTCCGTCTTGCTCTCGCTCTTTTCCTCCCACTGATACATCTCGACCTCGCGGCTGATGGCGAGCGCGCCATCGGCAGTGATGCCGAATTGCTGATCCGAGATCATGCTGTCCGCCTTCACCGGGCCGGTGATATGGACGAGCTTGCCTTCGTTGGCGGCGCTGACGCTGGCGCTGTCGGCGGAAACCACTAGCCCTGCGCCTTCGACGAGCGCGCGGTAGGTCTGGATGGCGCGGCCTTCGTTCCAGAACAGGAAATAGATCGCGACCAGAATCAGCACGATCCCGATCAGCGTACCCACCAGGCCGTTCTTGAGCTTGGTGAACCACGATGTGTGGGTGGTTTCCGTATAGGTCATGACAGTCTCCCCTGTACCCCATATTCCGCCGCGAGAAATAGCATATCCACCGTGGGCGCAATATTGAAAACGAAATGTCCGGTGGGGTTATTCGGAGCAAAAACGAAAATCCTTGCAATGGCCGCAAAGAGCGCGAATACAGTGGGAATCCGGCTAACTGTGGGGTGCGGCCGGGAGTTTCGAGCAGGGGTCGGGAATGAAGACTGGGACGGAGAACTTTCTCGAAGCCGCCAATCGGGTGGTGCAGCGCTGGCACGGTATCGTCTATGCGGTATCGGCGTTCATATTGGGCATTGTCATCGCCTGGCACGTGCTCAATCTCGCGACGCCGCTCTCCACCGCCGAGATCGTGCTCCTGATCGTCTGCCTTGCGGGCTTGGCGGCGGGGCTCTGGGTTCGTGGCGGCGAGATGCGGCTACAATCCGCGATCAGCACGCTTGCCATCTATGCCGGCGGTTTCGCAGCCTCGCTTGCCGTCTACAACACGATTGCCGATCCCAACGCGCCGCTGCCCGAGTGGCAACTCTGGCTGATGTTCACCGCCATCTTCGTGCTGGTCTATCGCTGGTGCCTCTACTGGTTCAAGCCGTCGCGCCGGCTCGAAGCGATGACCGACGCGGAACGGGCGGAATATCTCGCGGTGAAGGCGGCGGGCGCACGCCGCAAGGCCGAGCTCAGGAGCCTGCCTTCGAACAGTTGGTACGAGCTTGCCTCCTTCGTCACCGGCGCCGCCATGGTCGGCTCGTTTGCCACCACGGCCATCGGCTTCCATCACGAGATCGTCGATCCGCTCGACCCGCCGCTGGTGCAATATGGCGTTCCGATCGGCCTTTCGGCGCTGGCGGCGCTGATCATCTGGGCGGGCTGGAACTTCGTCTTCCTCAGGATCCGTATCGCTTCGAACACGATCTCGCGCCTGTTCGGGTTCATCGTCGGCGTCATCGTGCTGGTCCCGCTGACACTCGCCATTCATACCGTGTTCGGTATCATCGGCGTCGGCGGCACCGAGGGCCTGCGCGCCCATAATCTCTGGTACACCGACGTGCTCGATGCTTACGAGCGTCGTGTTGATGGCATCCGCGCGATCGAAGCCAGCCGGCTGGACGGCGCTTTGTCCTACATGTCGAACCAGCTCAAGGCGGCTGCGGCCAACGAGGAGACGACCGGCCAGGGCTGCGGCGCCGGTCGCGGCTCGCTCTTTACCTTCTACACCGATAGTGCCGCCCGCACCGCGACGATCCTCAACGTCGTGACCAACCGCAAGAACGCCAACCAGGACATCAAGTCCGAGATCGAGCAACTCCGCGCCCGCATCCGCAAGCCCGAGGGCCAGCTTGAGGACATTCAGCCTGACCTCGCCGCGCAGGCGGATCGCATTCGCAAGAAGATCGTCGACACCGACAATTCCTCGACGCTGCCGAGCGTCAAGACCTTCGTCACCGAGACGCGTGCCACCGTTAATTCCGAAGCCTTCTTCTCGGGTTGGTCGGCCTGCACGCTGACCAAGAAGGACGTCATCCTCAGCCAGCTCAACACGCTGGTCGATTCGGTCGAGGAAGCCGCCAATAGCGCCACACGCGATATCGACGCGCGCAAATCGAGCCCGGAATTCCGCATCCCGGTCGAAAACCGCATCGAGACGATCCCCTTCATCGACCGCTACTTCCACGGCGAGCGCCAAGCCGCCGACGCCGCCTTGCAGGAAGCGCAGGCGGACGCAAACAGCGTTCCGGTCTTCGTCCCCTTACGTCCCTTCTGGGCCGTGGTCTCCTATGCCGGCAGCCTGATGGGCTACATCGCGCTCCAACTCGCCCTCGATTTCTCGCCGGCGGTGCTCGGCCTGCTGTTTGCCCTGCTCGCGCCCTTCCCGGATAGGCGGACACGGCTCGGCCGCGCATACGACAATTTCATGGACAAGCGCTTTCCGAAGAAGGCCGACCCAGAGCGACCCGACCCGTTTGCCGCGCCTGTTCGGCGCGACGCGGAGCCCGTCACAACCAAGACGGCATCGGTGGTTGAAGAGGATGATGTCGCAGTCGCCGAGCCGGTCCGTTCAGCGGATACGGATGACGATTCTCGTGTGGAACCGGACGAGCAGTCAGAGCCTGCAGCAGATATGACACCTGCCGAGCGGCTCGACCCGAAGTTCGAGGATGACAATGTCGAGGACGACGACCACATCCGCGACGGCAAGCCGGGGGACGTCAGGCCGTATTGAGGCCGGCTTCACGTTCCATCATGCCAATCGCCGCGAGAGCTGTTTCGCAAGCAGTCTCTATCAGCGGAATCCCGATCTCGGTCGGATTCGTGTCTTCCGCAATGGCTTCCGTGAGAGCTTCCTTCTGTGAGTTTATCCGGAATTCCACTCGCTTGAGAATATCGGGTGAAAGATATGAGGATCGGGCAGCAATCCTCAGTTCTTCCGGCATGATGTGATAGGTGCAGGCGAGGTCGAAAACATCGCGTCCCTTGAAGACGGAACCACGATAATAGATTTTCTTCGCGATGATCTCACGAGGGCGCTCCCTCATCAGAACTCGTCCGGCGAACTCGAATGGCGCGGTAGGTGTTTCAACGAGCGTCGTTGCGTTGAGGAAATCGATCTCACCCTTTCCGAAGACGATGAGCTTCAGATACGAGCCAGGCCATTGGTAGTCTGCCCTTCCGGTTTTGGGGTTCCAGCATATCCGCCGTGTTACTTCGTTGGTAACCGGAACCAGGCGCTTGGTCACCGCTGCGGAATCCAGGAATATGTCCACGTCGTAACTGATGCGATGACCCAGATCGATCGCAAGCGCGGTTCCGCCGCCGAACGTCCAGATTACTTCACCGTGGCTCGAAACGGAATCGATTGCCTCAAGGCAAGAACCCATGAGTTCATGCCATCGGGACGGTAGCCATTTCCCGGATCCATCGCGCATTCTCGCTGTCTCCCGCTTCCCAGACGCCGAGCCCCTTATCAAGATCGCGGAACGACGTCGCGCCCTCTATCACGAGGTCGAGAATGATCCCCCGATCGACCTCGTCAAAAAACGCGCGCATATGGGGCCGCCACTTGCGATCGTTGCATTCCAGCCGGAGACAGGCGGCCAAGGTCTCCGCTTCGATCTGCAAGGCACGGGGGGCGTTGACAGTCGTCAGCGCTCTATAAATCGACTTGTTTTCGAGCTCCGAACTCATGGCTTCAATCTATGAGGCCCGCCGTTGTTTTGCAACGACCGTAATAGGACGCACTCCCCAAAAACAAAAAGGCCCGGGTCACCCCGAGCCTCCAGCATCAATCACTCAAACAGCACTTACTTCGCCGGCAGCGGCAGCGGAGCGTCCGACTTGGAATTCAGGTAGGCCATGATGTCGGCGCGTTCCTGGTCCTTCTTGTCGCCGGCGAAGCCCATGGCGGTGCCTTTGATGTACTTCTTCGGCGCGGTGAGGAAGTGGTTGAGATGATCCCAGTTCCAGACCTGCTTGCCGCCTTCGGCGAAGTTCTTCATCGCGGTGGAATAGCCGAATTCAAGCTGGGCGATCGGGCGGCCGACAACGCCGTAGAGGTTCGGGCCGACCTTGTTGCCCGCACCCTTGTCGGCGCTATGACAGCTCGCGCATTTCTTGAACAGCTGCTCGCCCTTGGCGGGATCGGCCTTGGCCATCAGATCGGCGACCGGAATGGCGGGTGCCTCTGCCTTGGCGACCTCGGCACTGGCTTCTTCGGTTGCTTCGATGATGAAGCCCGGCTTTTCGGGATTTTCCGAATGATACAGCCCCTCGGACGCAAGTGAGACCGAAAACAGCACGAACACTGTTCCGAGCAGCGCGCCCAGTGCCATATTCATGTAACCACTCATCTTGCAAAGCTCCCCTTGCCGCCGCAATCGACGGCGCATCTTGAAATCGCGCGGAACCTATGTCTTTTGGGCTGAAAGTGCAACCGTCAAACCGCGCCCCGTGGTGAGACTAATTGACACTTTTCCTGAAGGATTTGAAGGCCCATCGATGACGATTCCCACTTTCGACAACACCATTGTCCTGATCCCCGCGCGGATGGCCTCGACCCGGCTGCCGGGCAAGCCACTCGCCGATATCGCGGGCCTTCCGATGATCGTCCAGGTCGCCAAACGCGCCTTCGAAGCCGGAATCGGCCGGGTGACGGTCGCGGTCGATCACCAGGACATTCTCGATGCTGTCCGGGCGCACGGTTTCGACGCCGTGATGACCAAAGTGACGCACCAGTCCGGCTCGGACCGGATCTTCGAGGCGCTCGGCCATGCGGACCCCGAGAAGCGGGCGGAGTTCATCGTCAACGTGCAGGGCGACCTGCCGACGATCGAGCCAGAAACGATTCGCGCCAGCCTCAGGCCGCTCGGCAATGAAGCGACCGACATCGCCACGCTGACAGTCGAGATCACCCACGAAGACGAGAAGACCAATCCGAATGTGGTGAAGATCGTCGGCTCGGCGCTATCGGCATCGCGCATGCGGGCGCTCTATTTCACCCGCGCCACCGCGCCCTATGGTAACGGGCCGCTTTATCATCACATCGGGCTTTACACGTATCGGCGCGCCGCGCTCGAACGCTTCGTCGCGCTCCCGCAATCCACATTGGAAAAGCGGGAATCGCTGGAGCAGCTCCGGGCGCTGGAGGCGGGTATGCGCATCGATGCGGAAATCGTTGACTCGGTCCCGCTCGGTGTCGATACTCCCGCCGACCTCGAACGGGCCCGGGCGATCCTCGGCAATAAGTAAGAATCAGGGCAGAATCTCTTCATGATCACCAAGACCAACCGCATCGCCTTCCAGGGCGAATATGGCGCCAATTCCGACATGGCGTGCCGGGACCATTTTCCCGATCTTTCACCCCTGCCCTGCGCGACCTTCGAGGATGCGTTTGCCGCGGTCGAGAACGGCGAGGCCGACCTCGCCATGATCCCGATCGAGAACACGCTCGCCGGCCGGGTCGCCGACATCCACCTGCTACTGCCGGAATCGAGCCTGCATATCATCGGCGAATATTTCATGCCGATCCGCTTCCAGCTGATGGTGCTTCCGGGCGTCAAGCATGACGACATCATGACCGTGCACAGCCACATCCATGCGCTCGGCCAATGCCGCAAGATCGTGCGCCGCAACGGCTGGAAGCCGGTGATCGCCGGCGATACCGCCGGTGCCGCCAAGCTCGTCGCCGAGACCAAGGACCGCACGATGGCGGCGCTCGCGCCGCGTCTCGCAGCCGATCTCTACGGGCTAGAGATCATCGAGGAAAATGTCGAGGATTCGGAAAACAACGTGACCCGCTTCGTCGTGCTGTCACGCGACGAGATCATTCCGAAGCGCACATCCGACGACGAGAAGATCGTTACCACCTTCATCTTCAACGTCCGCAACATTCCAGCCGCGCTCTATAAGGCCATGGGCGGCTTTGCCACCAACGGCATCAACATGACCAAGCTCGAAAGCTACCAGATCGGCGGCAAGTTCGTGGCGACCCAGTTCTATGCCGATATCGAGGGCCATCCGGACGACGACAACGTCAAGCACGCGATGGACGAACTCAGGTTCTTCTCGACACAGTTGCGGATTCTCGGCACCTACAGGGCACACCCGATGCGCGGCAAGCTTCAGAAGGAGCAAGGACTATGATCTGTGTTTTCGTGCAGCTGCAGTGCCGGCCGGGCACCGCCTATGACGTCGCCGACAAGCTCTACGAGCGCGAGATCGTCTCGGAACTCTATTCGACCAGCGGCGAATATGACCTGCTCGGCAAGATCTACATGCCTGACGATACCGATGTCGGCCATTTCATCAACAACAAGGTGCTCAATATCGACGGCATCGTGCGGTCGCTGACCACCATGACCTTCAAGGCGTTCTGACGCTCAATCAGTCCTGGTAGTGTTCCTTGAACTTCCGGTACTCGATCATATCGGGCTGGCGGCTGGAGCCGACGGTTGCCCTGCCGTAGTTGCAGGAATAGGTGCGGTAGGCGAGACCGTTGCGCCTGAATGTTGGAGAACTGGGCTTCTGGCGCTCAAGCTGCGTGGTGCAGTTGAGGTCGATCTCCCTGTCCTTCTGGGTCGTCGGATCCTTGACACCGGGCAGGTCCTGGTAGGGATCGGCCAGCACCGATGACGCCGCCAGCAGCAGCCCCACGCATATCGATCCCAGAAAATGACGCATCATCGAAACACCTCACATGCGATCAACATAGGAATGGACCGGGCGAAGGTAAAGACAACAGCGTGTTACAGGCGCGCAGCATGTTTTTATTTCACCCGATATCGATTATAGCGGCCCCAGACAAAAATCCGGGGACAGGGCGATGAGTGATTCGATCAGGCTGCACAAAGGCGATATTTCGGCGGAGGCCGCGGCGCGCTATACCGGCGCGATCGCCATCGACAGCGAGACGCTCGGACTGATCCCGCGCCGCGACCGGCTCTGCCTCGTGCAGCTTTCGCCCGGCGACGGCACCGCCGACGTGATTCAGATCGCCAAGGGCCAGACCGAGGCGCCCAATCTCGTCGCAATGATGGAAGACCCGACGCGCCAGAAGATCTTCCATTTCGGCCGCTTCGACATTGCCGTGCTGTTTCACACATTCGGCGTCACCGCGACGCCTGTTTTCTGCACCAAGATCGCCTCGCGCCTGATCCGCACCTACACCGACCGGCACGGTTTGAAGGACAATCTCAAGGAAATGCTGGAGATCGATATTTCCAAGGTCCAGCAATCCTCGGACTGGGCTGCCGAGACGCTGACGACGGCGCAGCTCGAATATGCCGCTTCCGATGTGCTCTATCTCCACGCGCTGCGCGAGAAGCTCACCCAGCGGTTGATCCGTGATGGCCGCTGGGACCTGGCGACGGCCTGCTTCGAGTTCCTGCCGACCCGCGCCAAGCTCGACCTGCTTGGCTGGGAGGAAACGGATATTTTCGCGCATAGCTGAGGGCGCTTTTACTTCGGAACGCATCATTCGATCTACCGCCGTCATCCGTCATTTGAAATAGAATGACGGGGCAGCAGGTTTATGAGCATGCATGAGCGAACGGCGCACGAGACCGGCCCCTATCTCGAACCGTTGAGACAGTTCATCCGGGGCGCGCTCGCACGCCTGCCCTGGTGGCTCTCGGAATTCATCCTGTTCGGGTTGAAACAGGCATGGGCGTGCCTCTTCGCAGCGATCATGCTCGGCTTGATGATCCTGACGAAATTCGTCTGGCAGCCGGGCTGGCCTGTCCATCGCTACGACTTCCTGTTTCTCGCCGCACTTGCCATCCAGGTCATCTTCCTGCGCTTCAAGTTCGAAAGCCGGGACGAGGCCAAGGTCATCCTCGTCTATCACGTCACCGGCACCATCATGGAAATCTTCAAGGTTCATATGGGCTCATGGGCCTATCCGGAACCGTCGATCTTCCAGATCGCAAGCGTGCCGCTGTTCTCGGGCTTCATGTATGCGGCGGTCGGTTCGTTCATCGCGCGCACCATCCGCATCTTCGACATGCGCTTCACCTATTATCCGCCGATGTGGCTGACGGGCGGCCTGGCCATTGCGATCTATGTCAATTTCTTCAGCCATCACTATCTGCCCGATATCCGTTACGGGCTGTTCGCCGCCACGGTCATCATCTTCTGGCGGGTCAATATCCATTTCACGACCGACCGCACGACGCTTGCCATGCCGCTGACGATCGCAGCCTTTCTCGCAGCACTTTTCCTCTGGCTCGCCGAGAATATCGGCACAGTCACCGGCACATGGATCTATCCCTCGCAGAAGGCATGGCACATGGTGTCTCCAGGCAAGCTCGGCTCGTGGTACCTGCTGCTCTATGTCAGCTTCGTGCTGGTGACACTGGTGCTGAAGCCGCGCCCGCCCGCGACGCAGGGCGTGCTTGGCCCTTCGCAGGTAACCTCCGGTTAACGACGTCCGGCTACCCTGTCACCTCACGAGACGTGCGATCGGGTGTTCCCAGCATGCCGCTACCGACACAACAGTCCGCGGGTTTGGCCGCAACCAACTTGATGCAATCGGCGATCGACAGCGCCGAGAAACGCCGCATCGAGGAAGAGGAAAAGACCAAGGGCAAGAAAGAAGATCCGGTCCTCAAGGCCCGGATGTCGATGGATACCGCGCAGGCCCGCGCCAAGGAAAAGATCGACAGCTATCTCTTCGATGCCGGCCATGTCAGCACCAATGAGCTCAAGATGCAGCTCATCGACAAGCTCGGCATGGCGCTGGGGCTGAAGAAGGAGGACGAGGAATCCGGCTTCAGCTATGGCAAGAAGCTCGAATCCCTTCTCTCGACCATGGATTACGCGCAGAAGCGGGCGCTTGAGAAGGAAGTCGGGCTCGACGATCTCGATATCTCCATCGACGTGATGATCGGCGCCATCAAGAACCCCTACGCCGACGACAATGAGCGGCTGGACGCCGCGCTGGAGAAACAGGCCGGCGGCGGCAAGGACTCGGCAGTTGCGCAATCCAAGGTGCTGCAACGGCTCGAAAGCATCGCCAATCCCAAAACCATCGAGGAGCTGAAGCTCGAGCCCAGCCTCAATGACCCGACCCGCGTCGAGGATGACGAGGTCCGGCAGGAGCGCGCCGAGGAGATCAGCGACAAGCAGGCGATGGAGAAGCTCGACGATGTCAAGGAGCTTCAGAAAGCGGTCAAGGATAATCACGACGACGCGGTGAAAGCGGAGGCAAAGGGCGAGGTCGAGCCTGGCTCCGCCGTCGACGACAGCCTCGACCTGATCCAGGTTCTGGTCGGCGCCGCCGACGCCGGAAAGGCAGCGGATGCGCAGGGCGAAGCGGATGCCGAAGCCGTCGAAGCGGCGACAAGCGACCTCGAAACCGATGCCAAATCGGCCCAGATCGATGCCGGCATGGAACCGACGACCGAGCCCGAAATCGAACCCGGTGACCAGCCGGAAAAGCCGATCCTGACGCTTTATGTCGACGAGATCGGCATCTACGATCTTCTCCGGCAGAAGAAGGCCGTCTGACGGAGCGTATGGAAATGAACCAGACATATATCGCACTGCTGCGCGGCATCAATGTCGGCGGTAAGGTGCTGAAAATGGCCGATCTCAGGCAAGCTGTGGCCGGGCTCGGCTTCGAGGACGTGAAGACCTATCTGCAGAGCGGCAACATGGTCTTCAGGGCGCCGAAGGCCTCCAATGCGGAACTCGCCGAACGGATCGCTTCCGCCATCAAGGCGCATAAGGCGATGGACGTGAAGATCATGGTGCGTAGCGTCCGCGAATGGGATCACGTCATTACAGACAATCCTTACCTGCAAGCCGAAGAGAAACCGAAGACGGTGCATGCCTTCATCCTCGACGACCAGCCCGGCAAGGACCGCATTGCAATATTGCGGACAAAGGATGCCGGATCCGAGGAATGGACGATCGTCGGCGACGCGCTCTATCTTCACACGCCGGAAGGTTTGGGCCAATCCGTACTCGGCAATATCATCGAGCGCACGCTGAAAGTGCCGATGACGGCGCGCAACTGGAACACCGTCAAGGCGCTCATGGCGCTGGCCGGAAGCTTATAATTCCGGTTCCGGTTTCTTTCTGGTAACGCCGAGCCGCACGATTACCGCGCCTGGAATGCCGTAACGGGCAATCACATCGCGGGTGTTCCTCAATCCGCAGATCTCGCGCTGGATGAACAGCGCATAGACTTCCCGCGCCGCTTGATCGAGACGATCCTCGCGATCCGCGTCGGAAGCCTCCTTGAGTTTCAACAACGCCGCTTCGGCACGTTGTCCGGCGCGGCCGAGACTGTCTGCGCGCTCGGCCATAAGCTCATATTCGAGCACGTTGATCGGGGATTTTCCGGTTGCGTTTTCAAGATATGAAACCGGTGGGCGAAGAGACATCTAAGTAGTTAGCCTTACATTAACCATTGTCCTCTAGGATCAATTGCAAATATAGGCTGTCCCCGGCGCAATGCAAATTCAAGCGTCGATCCGCAAACCTTCGCGGGCGGAAGCCAAGGGCCGCATGAGCGACCTTGTGTCCATACTTGCTCCCGTTTTCGATCCCGATAGGTTTTATCATGCTGACGTCACCGATGAACGTCACCATCCCCACACCCAATGGTGCAAGCCTCAAGGCGCATGGCACAGGCGCCGACGCGAGCGCGGGCAAGAATTCCATTCTGCCTGCGGCAAACATGCCGGCGGCAGAAGTCACAACCATCGAGCCCGAACTGCCCTCCAATTCGGTTCTCACATCAGTCAACGCGATGGCCGCAACCGTCGCCAGCCGCACCGTGCTGCAGGATGTCACGCTCAATCTCGCAAACCTTCTCCATCTGACGCGTGGCGACGACGAGAACCTGACCGCCCTCTTCATCCGCATCATCGCCACCATCGAAGGCATGCCGCAGTCCGAGCGGCTGCAGACGGAAATCCGTTCCGGCCTCAAGGGCATGAAGATCACGCTCTGGGAACTCGCCGCCGCGCTCCGCAATCCTGACGGCGCCGAAGCAGCACGGCTGACCGCCATGGTCGAGGCGCCGCTGGCGACACCCGGCAAAACCTCCGCCAATGCCGCGACGAGCACCTATCTCCAGCAGGGCACGGCAAACGGCCATGCCGAGGAGACACTTGCCATGCGGGCCGCCGCCCGCAGCAATGCCGCCGGTCTCGGCCTCTTCTCTCCGGAAAACAAGGCGCGCGCCTCGGACCACATTCCCGGCGACGCGAAGGGCCTGCAAACCCAGCTAAAGACGCTGTTTGAGCCCGGCGCCGCCGAACGAAAGGTCGCCGCAAATCCTGCCCCGGCCGCCGGCTCCGAAGCCAGGCTCGCGACGACGGCGGCCACAATGGCGCGGGCCGACGGCACGATGATCCATGCCGCCAACCTGAAGATCGACACGCCGACGGCTGAGAAGCTTCACGACATCGCCAGGGCGATCGTCGAAGAGCGGCTGGATACGCAGGAGACCAAGGCCGAGGCAAGGCTCACAGAGAAGGCTGATGCAGCCGATCATCGCGTGCAGACCCTGCTGACGCTCAAGGGCTTTGCCGAGGTGATCACATCGCTGCCGGGCCGCGCCGCCGAACTGTTCACCGCCCTGCCCGATGCGACGCATGCAGCCGAGCCCGGCACGATGCCCAATCCCGCCGAGCTGAAGACGGTCATCGGGACGACAGGCTCTTCCGAATTCACCGGCGAAATCCCGCTGCCAGATGCCGAGCACGTCCCGGAAAAATCGATCACCGCCAGCCAGGGCAATCCGGTATCCGACACGGTGGACGAAGATACGGCTGAGGTCGAAGCCGCACATCGGAAGTCTGCCGCAGCCGCCCAGCAGAACGCGAGCACCCCGGCCGAAAGCAATCCTGCCACCGCCCGGCCTGCCGTCGCGCATGAGGGCGTGCCGTTCGCCTATGCGGTGCTGCAACCTGCCAAGGATGCGTTCGCTGCAAAGGTCGAGGAGGAAGATACCCACGATCGCGACGAGCAGGACAGCATGCAGGACGAGGATCAGTCCGATGGCGAGAAGCGCCGTCCGCGCGACGAATATGACGCGATGAAGGATCCGCAGCCCGAGGAAGAGCCGGCGATCGTCATCACGCGGGATTCATCCGGGGCCGACCGGGCCTTCGCGCTCTACCAGCGCATGGGCGGCTTCTGAGCAATTCCGAGTAGTTGCCGGATAGCGCGTTGAATAGGGGCCGCGCAGTCCAGCAAAAAACCCGCCGGAGCGATCCGGCGGGTTTCGTTATTCTGGGCATTAAGCCGGAAAGGCTTATTCGCTGCCGCGGTTCTTGAGAGCCGCGCCGAGGATGTCGCCGAGTGACGCGCCAGAGTCGGACGAACCGAACTGTGCGACGGCTTCCTTCTCTTCGGCGATTTCGAGCGCCTTGATCGACAGCTGTACCTTGCGGTCCTTCTTGGAGAAATTGGTGACGCGGGCGTCAACAATCTGGCCAACCTGGAAACGTTCCGGCTTCTGTTCGTCACGGTCGCGCGACAGGTCCGCACGGCGGATGAAGGAGGTGAGGTCCTCGTGGTTGACGAGCTTCACTTCGATACCGCCATCGGAGATGCCGGTGACTTCGCACGAGACGACTGCGTTCTTGCGCAGGTCGCCCGAGGTCGCCGCATCGCCCACGGCATCCTTGCCGAGCTGCTTGATGC
Organism: Rhizobium sp. LjRoot254; assembly: GCF_964254105.1. Taxonomy (NCBI): domain Bacteria; kingdom Pseudomonadati; phylum Pseudomonadota; class Alphaproteobacteria; order Hyphomicrobiales; family Rhizobiaceae; genus Rhizobium; species Rhizobium sp. LjRoot254. Next base: position 3,894,715 of record NZ_CAXUSM020000001.1, read on the forward strand.
CAAGCGAGATGCGCTCCTTTTCGACATCGACGTCGAGAACCTGGGCGCGCACGATATCGCCCTTGTTGAACTCCTCGATGACCTGTTCGCCCGGACGGTTCCAGTCGAGGTCGGAGAGGTGAACCATGCCGTCGACATCGCCGTCGAGGCCGATGAACAGGCCGAATTCGGTCTTGTTCTTGACTTCGCCTTCAACAACCGAGCCAGCCGGATGCGAGTTGGCGAAGGCTTCCCACGGATTTTCAAGCGTCTGCTTGAGGCCGAGGGAAATGCGGCGCTTGGACGGATCGACCTCGAGCACGACCACATCGACTTCCTGGGTCGTCGAGAGGATCTTGCCGGGATGGACGTTCTTCTTGGTCCAGGACATTTCCGAGATGTGGATCAGGCCTTCGATGCCCGGCTCCAGCTCGACGAATGCGCCGTAATCGGTGATGTTGGTAACCGTGCCGGTGATCTTCTTGCCGGTCGGGTACTTCGCGCCGATATCGCCCCAAGGATCAGACTCGAGCTGCTTCATGCCGAGCGAGATACGATGGGTTTCCTGGTTGATGCGGATGATCTGAACCTTGACCTGCTGGCCGATGGACAGGATTTCCGAGGGATGGTTGACGCGACGCCATGCCATGTCGGTGACATGGAGCAGGCCGTCGATGCCGCCGAGGTCGACGAACGCACCGTAATCGGTGATGTTCTTGACGACGCCTTCGACCACCTGGCCCTCTTCGAGGTTCTGGACGATCTCGGAACGCTGTTCGGCGCGGGATTCTTCAAGCACGGTACGGCGCGAGACGACGATGTTGCCGCGGCGCTTGTCCATCTTGAGGATTTCGAACGGCTGCGGAACATGCATCAGGGGCGACACGTCGCGGATCGGACGAATGTCGACCTGCGAACGCGGCAGGAAGGCGATGGCGCCATCGAGATCGACGGTGAAACCACCCTTGACCTGGTTGAAGATGATGCCTTCGACGCGCTCACCGGCGTTGAACTTGACTTCGAGCTTGATCCAGCTCTCTTCGCGGCGAGCCTTCTCGCGCGACAGAACGGCTTCGCCCATCGCATTTTCGATGCGCTCGACATAGACTTCGACTTCATCGCCGACATTCAGCGTGCCGTCCTTGGCGCGCGCACCGAATTCCTTCAGCGCGATGCGGCCTTCGACCTTGAGGCCGACGTCGACGATCGCCATGTCTTTTTCGATCGCCGTGATGATGCCCTTGGTGACATAGCCTTCGGCCAGATCAACCTTGGAAAAGGATTCTTCGAGGAGGGACGCGAAGTCCTCCTTCAGAGTGGTAGCTGCGGACATTGGGTCTCCAAATAGCGGGCGTCGAGCCCGCGGGCGCCGGGGGTTAGGGTTGATCACAGGATCGAAGCAATCCGGCCCTGACAGGCCTTTTCCGGCGCGGGGACTGCTGAGATGCCTATTTCAGGGCGGCGTCGATGATGGCGCGCGCGGCCTGGAACGCGGCCTCTATACCCATTGTCGACGTATCAATCAAGTGCGCATCTTCCGCGGGCCTGAGCGGGCTGTCGGCGCGGCCCATGTCGCGGGCATCGCGGCGGGCGATATCGGCGAGCACGGTGGCGAAATCCGCCTTGCCGCCATTGGCGATGATTTCCTGATGGCGGCGGCCGGCGCGGACTTCCGGGGACGCCGTGACATAGAGCTTCACCTCGGCATCAGGGCAAACGACGGTGCCGATATCGCGGCCGTCGAGCACCGTACCGGGGGTCTTGCGCGAGAAGGCGCGCTGCGCCTCGACCAGGGCGCGGCGGACATCAGGCATGACGGCGATCTTCGAGGCCGCCTCGCCGATGGCGTGGGCGGCGAGCACCGAACGATCGAGGCCGGAGAGGTCGATCTCGCCTGCGACCTTGGTCGCGATCGTCTCGTCATCGAGCGGCAGGGCGGCGTCGAGCAGTGCCTTGGCGACGGCGCGATAGGTCAGGCCGGTGTCGAGATGGTGGAAACCATAGGCATCGGCGATCTGGCGGGAGAGCGTGCCCTTGCCCGCAGCGGCAGGCCCATCTATGGCAATCGTCGTCATCTCGGCCTTCGAAGCAGGATTCCATGGGAATCGGGGTCGGGTGGCGTTCACGAGAGTTTTCATAGGGAAGACCGGCGTGAATGGAAAGGGATTGTGACAGCCCGGCGACAGTTTTCCGCTCACAATCCCGTGGATGTGGCAGGCGCGACAAAGATGACCAACTCAAGATAGGCGTGTTCCTCGGGCGTTGTGCACTGGGTACCCCCCTCTGCCCTGCCGGGCATCTCCCCCACAAGGAGGGAGAATGGATGGGGTGCGCTCATTGCCCCAGTTTTCCGTCCGTTGCGCAGCGTTCGACCTTCGATTTTGGCGAGGTTGGCGCCACCTGCCATTCTCCCCACCTGTGGGGGAGATGCCCGGCAGGGCAGAGGGGGGCGAACTGGTTCCAGCATTGGCGTCCTAATCTCCATCTTCCCTCAAAACACACCTCCGCGTTCACGCGGGCCTTTCCGCCCCGTGGTATGACCATGCACGTCCCCGATCCCTTCGCTCTGGGCAAAGAAGATCGGCCGGGGCACGTCTCCGTGCCGAGTTTAGTTGGCTGCCTTGCGACAGCCGGTAAGACACGTTGCCGTGCCCCGTTCGGTGTATTTTCATCCGCGAACTCGGTCGTCTGCACCCGTCCTGATCCCGGACCTGAAATTTCCAGGGGGACGGGCTTGTGTGCGGTACAACGCACGCCACGCGTACAGACCTTTCAGCCGTACCCGGGGGAGACCCCTTCTCGCGGACGCCTGATGCAAGGATGTACGTCGTCCCCTCGCGCCAGGCACCGGTCCTGCCTCGCCCGCATCGCCATGCGGGGTAGCCGAGGGCAGAACGGGAATGATTCTCTCACAGGTTTTGAGGGCGGGGATGAGGGGTGAGGAATTTTTTCTTATGTTTTTGATAAAGGATTGATTTTATTCAGAAGAAAGTGAATTTTGAGCGCGAGATTTACCCCTCACCAACTACGGCCAAGCATTCGACCTTTGGTCATGCGGCCTGCGTATCCTCTCCCACAAGGGGAGAGGTAGAGTCGTGGCACCCTCACCTGTCTCATCGCACCGAATATTTGTCGCAAAGTGCCGCTGCGGGTTTACCTCTCCCCTTGTGGGAGAGGATACGCAGGCCGCGAGAGGCGGAGCCGATCGGTTGGCCGAAGTTGGTGAGGGGTGATCTTCATGGCTACCAACAACTCTTCCGCCTTGACCGAAATTCCATCAGGCCCATCCCCATCTCTACGCGACTGCACCGGCGCGATAATACACTTCAATCTCTGCGAATCGCCGCAAACATGCCAGTTGCCGTCGTCGGAGGGGCGTTTGACCAGCTTGGAGGGATCGAAGCGGTATTTGTTGTTGGCGAAGTCGACGATCATGTCGCCATCGGGTTCGGTGACGGGTGCGTGAGCCGGGCGGCAATCGTGCCAGCTGCAGCAGGAACCCAGACCGTCATTGCGTGTGAAATCGCGATAATCCTGCCCGGTCGTCTTATCGACATGAGCCTGGGCCGTCGACGAAAAGACCACCAGGATCAAAACCAGGGAGGAAGATCGGGCACCTGAGGGCATGGCGCACACCAGAATGGGGTCGGAAAGCCGAAATCAAGCGTGCTCCTGAATCTTTGTGAGGGCAAGAGAATTGTCGAGAGAACAGGGTGATCGCCTCGGCCGGCATCATGGGTCTGGGCCGGAGTCAATCGCGTCCAAGAGTCAATCGCGTCGAGATGACGGGTGTCAGCCGAGGCGATCGGCGCCGGGTGCCATGCTGGCGTCGCCGCCTCGCAGCGCCTTGAGCCGCTTGAGATGGGTCATGGAAGGCGAGACGCGGGCGGCGGATAAGTCGCTGGTTTTCGACAAGTGGTCGAGCATCCACATCGCATCATCGACACTGACGAGACCCAGTTCGGCCAGCCGGTTGATCAACTGATGCAGCGTATTTTCGACGGCCAGGGCACGGCGAGCGGCCTCCGCTCCGGAATCTGGTTCGTCCATGGCTGGCTCCTTCATGCTGCCGTCATTGCGGAGTGAACGGAGGCAGGACGGCTTTGGTTCCCGCATTGAATGCGGAAATTTGCCGGTTGCGCGTATTCAGGACAATCTTCCGGCAATCAGATCAGGCGCAGCTCGGCCTGGAACCTCGTGCCGTTGTCGATCTCGTAGTGGTACTGGCCGCTCAATTGCTGGACGCTGGCCGTGATCAGCCTGGTACCCATGCCGGATGTGTCGGCATTGGGCGTAAATCCCGGGCCATTGTCCTGGATTTCCAGCCGGGCGCGACCGGCGTCGAGCGTCTTCAGCCGCACATCGAGCTTGCCGGGCGCGCCATCGGTGAACGCATATTTCAGTGCATTCGTCGTCACTTCCCCGACCAGCAGCGCAAGCGACGTGGCCTGGTCATTGCTGACGGGGCAGTTGTCGAGATCGTAGTCCACCTTCACATCCGGCCTGTAGGCGCGGACGAGCGGATCGATGACGCTCGGGATCAGCGTGTCGGCGGATATTTCGGAGAAACGGTCGTAGCGATAAATATGCTCGTGAACCGAGGACATCGCCGAAAGCCGGTCGAACAGGCTGTTTTTCACCGCATCCGGCAGAGGCTGCAGCCGGATCAGCGACTGTATGATCTGGAGATTGTTCTTCACCCGGTGGTGGATTTCGCGCATCAGCATCTGGTTCTGTTGAGCCGCGCGCTCGAGTTCGCGATTGCGCACGGCGTCGCGATTGAGCAGCGAGGCGATCCATGCGGCGCCGACGGCAACCCCGATCGCGGTGGCGGCGGCAAACGAGACGGTGAAATAGAGATTGCGCCAGAATTCGCGCATGTTCTCCTCATAGCCGGCCGAAGCCTGGACGACGAGATCGGTGCCGGGAACGCGCCGGTAGCCGACGATCCGTCGCGCGCCATCGGCGGGACTGACGGCTTCGTAGACGCCGTGGTCGTTCTTTTTCAGATAGTCGGTGAACAGGATGTAGTTGCCGAGATCGATCGGACCCGGGGGCTTGGGGTACCGCGCCACGACCTTGCCATCCGCGCGCATGATGCCGATGGTCGAGCCGGGGCCGAGATCGACCAGTTGCCAGATGGAGCTGAGCATATCGGCGGAAAACGATACCATGACGGCACCGGCGAACTTGTTGCCGCGTTGCAGCCGGCGGCTGTAGACGAAGATCTGTTCGCCGTTGAGGCGGCTCACCAGCATCGGCGAGATATATTCGGACGCGCCCTTGGCGAGCGCCGAGAAATATTCGCGATCCCTGATATCGATCGGCTTGAGCTGCGGGTCGGTCGAGTAAAGCGTCAGGCCATCGGCATTGACGACATAGGCCTGGACCTGGCCCGGCAGGCCATAGACGGCATCCTTGATATCCTCGACGCCAGAGGTGCTGCCGGTCCTGACCTCGGGCCCCAGGCGGTCGTCGATGCGGCGCAGGGCCTGCCAGGCTAGGGCATCGATCCAGCCGGCGTTGGTCGCCACTATCTGCGACGATGTCATCACGCGTTCATTGATGCGTAAAATGGCGGCCTGGTAGGACTGATAGAGCGACAAGGCGAGAACACTCGCCAGAATAGCGAATAGCGCAATGATGAAAATCACTGCGGCTCGCTCGGCAGAAAAGGACCGCTCCGGCATTTCCCACCCGTGCATGCCTGACCATCGGATACTTTGTTTTATGCATATCAGCGATCGGGTAAAGCGCAATAGCGGACGCGGCTGCTTTTAGCCGGAAAAGCAAATGAAAGAAGGTGCTTAGCCGGCTTATTATTTTAGTGTCTGCTCATATGGAACGCAGCGCCCGCCAGCGCGTTCTCCCATGACCATCAACAGGAGGGATTTCCATGGGTATTTTCGACAAGATCAAGAGCGCCATCTGGGGCGAGGACGAGGCAGCGGCGGTGGCAACCGGTACACCCGAGGATTCCTATCTCGGGACAACGGCCTCCACGACGGGCATCGCACCCGACGTGGCGACGCAGGCCGACAACCCCGTGATGGCTGATGTCGCCGCCGCCGGCGTGCAGCCGGTGAGCAAGCCGGCGCCGATCGAGATGGCGCAGAATCCGGCGACGCGGCCGACCGAGGTGGACGTTGCCGAGCAACTCGACCGGGCCATGCGCGACCGCGGAGAAAAGCTCGACTGGCGGCATTCGATCGTCGATCTGATGAAGGCGCTCGGCATGGATGCGAGCCTGCAGGAGCGCAAGGAACTGGCCAAGGAGCTCAATTACCAGGGCGACATGGGCGATTCCGCGAAGATGAACATGTATCTGCACAAGACCCTGCTGCAGCGGCTTTCCGAGAATGGCGGCAAGGTGCCGGCCGATCTGCTCGATTGATGGCATATCCATCAGACAAGGCCTATGGCGGCGATCTCGGCGGATCGCCGCTTTCCGATGCCGAGCGAATGCGGCGCCTGCGGCGCTTGCAGACCGTTGCCATGGTGCTGGATACGGCGATCGCGATACCGGGCACGAATATCCGCTTCGGTGCGGATTCGCTGTTGGGTCTTGTTCCGGGAGCGGGCGATTTCGCCGGCGCGCTGGTGGGGCTGGCTATCGTCAACGAAGCCCGCAGGCTCGGTGTGCCGGCGGAGAAGATGAGCCGGATGATCGCCAATATCGGGCTCGACACGCTGGTCGGCTTCGTGCCGCTGCTCGGCGATGTGTTCGATATGTATTTCAAGTCGCACCGCCGGAATGTGCAGCTTATCCTCGATCATTTCGAGGCAGATCTGGCAGAGCGGCGCTAGAGCGCTTCATTGTTAAATGGAATCAGTTCTGTTGGCTCAAACGGAGTCGGATGGTCGACCGGCCGGCGCGTGTCGTAGTCAAAGCATACGGCCAAGCCGGCCGGTCGATCAGCCGGCCCGTTTCAGCCAACCCGAAGGGCCGGGCATCTTTCCGCCATGACCTGCGGCGCCGGCCTCGGCCGTACCTATGGGTACGACGCTCGCCCGCCGCCTTGGTCCTGACGAAAACCTGCTCCGGCAGAACTGCTTCCATTTAACAATGAAACGCTCTAGAGGCCCGGTTGCACGGTCTCCACCTTGGACGCCATCAGCTTGTCGCGATAATGCCGGCGCATTTCCAGCGTGTCGCGCAGGCGGGTGAGGAATTTCTCCGCCAGATGCGTCGGTTCGCCCAGGCGCCGCAATTCGGCGACGATCTTCTCCTGGGTCGCGATGCTGCGCTCGCTGGTGGCGATGCCGCCGTTCACAGCCGTCATGTCCTGGTCGTCGAGAAACATCATGATTCCCCCTGGCGATTTGCACAACCAGAAGGAAACGCGGGAATGGCAGGATTGTTCCGGCAGGGAAAGGAATTTCTCTGTCTTGGACGACGGGGCGGCTACCTGGCCGCCCACTCGCTGACGCCCTTGGCCTTGTCGATGACATAGAATTTCCCTGCATCGACCGTCTGCCAATCCCCCTCGGTGCCGTCAGGCCAGATCAGCCGCACTTCGGCGGTCTTTTCCGTGCCGATGCCGAAATGCTGCCAGGTGAGCGTGCCCGAAGCATGGCCGCCGCCGGAGGTGATTTCGCGGCGCATGACCTCAGTGCCGCATTTCACCTCGATCCAGGCGCCGATGGCGTCGCGGTTGGCGCCGTCGGAGACGGGCTTGAAGGCGACAAAGGTGCCGGCGTCGGCGGTTGTGTTGCGGTAGAGCTCGGCATTGACCCAGCGGTTGACCACGGCGAGGTCGATTAGGCCGTCCATGTTGAAATCGGCGAGTGCTGCGCCGCGCGCGACATTCATCGAGGCGATGCCCGCCTTGTCGCCCATTTCGACGAACTTGCCGCCCGGCTGCTGGACGAGCAGGTTGTTGGGGTCCTTGCGCGCAAAGTCCTCCATCTCGGCGACATTGCCCTTGGCGACGAAGAGATCGACCAGACCGTCATTGTTGACGTCCTGGAAATCGGTGTGCCAGGCGGTCGACGGATGCCAGTCGCCGCCGGTATAGGGGCGGTGCGCGGTGACGCCCTTCTTGAAGGCGACATCGGCATAGGAGGGCTTCGGCTTGCCGTCCTTGGGAACTTCCGCCAGCATCTGCAATTTGTTGTCGGCCATCGAGGTCAGGAAATAATCCGGATAGGTGTCGGCGTTCAGGTCGTAGCTCGCGATGCCCATGCCCCAGATGCGGAGATAGCGCCAGCCTTCGGCCTGGGTGTAGAGCGCGGGGTCCTTGCCCGGCTCGATCTTCCACATCTGCTCCTGGCCGCCCTTGTAGTATTCGCGATCGTTGGAGACACGCAGCGACGGCGTGCCGGAACGGTTCCAGTCGGTGAACATCATCGACAGCGGGCAGAAGGAGGGTTTCAGCACGACCGGCCTGGCGAATTTCCTGGCATCGGCTTCGGGGCGCAGCAGCCAGTTTTCGGTACAGGAACCCCAGGGATACATTTCCTCGAGGCGGTTCACATAGGTGCCGATGGCGAGCGTCGGCCAGGTATTGCCCTTCTCCCATGTCGCGGCGAAGGCGGTGTTCCAGAGATCGCCGCCGGTAAAGTTCCACGCCTCGTTGGCGCGTTCGAACTGGCACGTGCCCTTGCCGCGCATGATCACATTCCCGCCGACGCGGAGCACGACGAGATCGGTCTTGCCGTCGGAATCAACATCGAGCGGATAGGCGCCGGTGACGGCGTCGAGTTCGAGGCCGGATGCCTGCTCGGCGAATTTCAGCGCGCCGCCCCTGGTCGATTGGTTGAGATAGAATTTCGCCTTCTTCTCGCCGCCGGCGAGATAAAGGTCGGCAAAGCCGTCGTCGTTGCAATCGAAGGCGGCAGCGCCGCCGCCGACCATGTACTGCCAGTCGCCGGCATAGACGGAATCGATGCCCGCCGACTTGGTTTCGTCGGCGAATTGCGGGATCGGCACGACGTTTTCGGCGGCGAGCGCCGACGCGGAAAGGCTGATCAGCGCGAAAGTGAGGATGGTGTTACGCATGATCATTTCCTCGTCTTGAGCTTGACGGCATAGGCGCCGATGCAGCGGCCCTGTTCGAGCCCGCGTTCGATGGCCGCGCGGAAGTGGATGCCGCCATAGAGGCGGGAAATGCCGGCTTCCTCGGCGGCAGCGCGGAAGCTCTTGAAGTTGCGCGGCTTCAGGCCATCGGCCTCGTGGGTGGCATCGGAGAAGGCGTAATTGTCGCCGAAGACATGGGTAAGAACCTCGGCGGCCGCCGCCGACTGGGTGGAATGGCCCGACGGATATTCCGGGAAGGGCGGCGTGATCAGAAGCGCCTGCCATTTCGGATCGATCTGTTTCTGGATGTAGCTGATCGGGCGGATGAGGTCGAACTCGAACTTGGCGTCCCAGCAGCCAATGAAGGCGTCGGCCACGGTAACGCCGAGGAGCGCCAAGGCCTCCGACGTGCGCGAGACATCAGCCTTCTCCTGTGCCGCGACCTGCCAGACAATCGAAATCCAGTGACCCGGCGGCGTCGGCGAGAGCATCGGGTCGTCGGACCAGAAGCGGGCAATGGCGCGCTGCTCCCCGTTGAGGTTGGCGACGGCCTGGTAGACCTCGTCGGCCTGTTTGTAGAATTCGGAATTCTTGTCCTCCGAATAGTCCGGCGGCGACGGCAGGCTGCAGGTCGAGCCATCGGGCATAGCGAAGGTGCGCACTTTTCCCCATTGCGGCAGGAGCGGCACCTGCTGCTGCTGGATCGGGCTGGTGGGCACCCAGTGGCCGGGCTTGGCGATCAGAGCATATTCACGCGGAAAACCCATATTCTCGATCTCGGCGCCACCATCGGTCGCCGACCATGCGAGAATGTGCTCGGCAACCTTGCGACCGTAATCGGCTGACCGGGCGGCGACGTCGTCCGGCACCTCACCGGCGACATCCGCAGCCATCTTCTTGGTCATGGCGGCAAGCGCGCGCTGGCCGGTGGGACCGGTATGGGAGAAAAAGCTCTTGGCGGCGACCGCGATGGCTGCGTTCAGAACCACGCCTTCATCATAGGTCTGTCCGGCTTCGCGGGCCGGCACAGTCGTCAGGCCATTGAGCTGGCCGGCGAGCGTCTGGAGCGTGCTATTGGGGGACGAGGCGGTGACCTCATAGCCGGTGACACCGAAATAGGCGAAGGCGCGACTGGCGACAGGCGGCGAGAAAGTCGGCGTGTGGCGCACCAGTTCCAGCACCAGCCGATACCAGTTGCGCAGCACTTTCTCCGGTGGTTCCTTCGCCTGGACGGAAACCAATGCCCCAGCCCAGACGGCGGCAGCCAACGCCGCGACAGCGACGAATCTCAATATGCCCTTCATGTACCCCCCAATATGCAGCACCCCTGAAAAACTTGAGTGGCGCGACGAAGATTAAGCACGGCTCGCCCGTCAACCGCAAGAGGGGCATTCCGTCCCCGTCTCTAAAGGCGTTGCGGGAGCGCCACAGCAATCCACAACCTGTGACGGTACCCGTTTCCACGGCCGGACGAAGCATATAGTGAATTTGGCAAGGGGCGGCACGATGTGCGGACGCGGGCCGTCACCAGGCGGTTGCCACAAGGACGAGGAGCGAGGGAAGCATGAGCAAGCAGAGCAGGTACGTTCTGGGACGCGAAGACGAGGACTTCTTCTCCAGCGACGCGGGCCACATGGTCGAACAAATATCCATAGACCTTCCGGTCTCGGACAGGGCGGATTTCATCAGCCCGGCGCGCGGCGCCCAGGACGATGCGCATGCAGCGCCGGCGGTCAAGGTCGATCGCAGCGCCGATTTCCTGGCAGGTGCGTCCGGCAGTGGCAATGCGCCATTCACCGATCCTGCACTGACGACGCTGGCCGGACAGTTGACCGACGGGTTCTGGCAATTCAACAACGAGCCTCGCCGGAGCTTCGACGTCGCCGCCGGCGGCACGCTGAAGGTCGATATCGGGGCGCTCACCAATGCCGGCAAGACACTGGCCAAAGCCGCGCTCGACGCCTGGACCGATGTGAGCGGGCTGCATTTCAAGGTCGTCAGCAAGAATGCCGACATCGACTTCGACGACAAGGGAAAGTTTGCCTACTCGAACTCGAAAGGCTTCGGCGATGGTACGATCGACTCGTCCTTCGTCAATGTCGCCACGAAGTGGATCGACCATTACGGGCACGGCAGGCACACCTATTCGATGCAGACCTATATCCACGAGATCGGCCACGCGCTGGGACTCGGCCATGCCGGCAACTACAACGGTTCGGCCAAGTATAACCCGAACAAGCATTTCGCCAATGACTCCTGGCAAGCCAGCATCATGTCCTACTTCACTCAGGTCGACAATACGGATGTCGACGCGCACTTCGCCCTTGTGATGACCCCCCAAGTGGCCGACATCATCGCCATACGCGACCTCTACGGCTCAACGGCGATCAGGGCCGGAGACAATGTCTATTCCTACCGCGGCGATTTCGAGAAATTCTACTCGACCCGCACGATCGTCGATACCGGTGGCACCGATACGCTCGACTTTTCCTGGTCAGCCAGGAAGCAGACGATCAATATGAACGCGGAGACTTTCTCGACCATCGATGGCGTCAGGGGCAATCTCGGAATTTCGCGTGGCACGGAGATCGAGATCGCGATCGGCGGTCGGAGCGCCGACAGGATCATCGGCAACGAAGCGGCCAATGCGCTGTTCGGCAATGCCGGCAAGGACAAGGTGACGGGCGGCGGCGGCGAGGATTTCTTCGTGTTCGACACCAAGGCGAGCAGCAAGAATGTCGATACGATCGTGGATTTCGCCATCAACGTCGATTCGATCGTGTTCAACAACAAGGTGTTCACCAAGATACTTGTCGACGGGGCATTGTCGTCCGACGCTTTTGTCGCCAACCTCTCGGGTGTGGCCGAAGATGCCGAGGACCGGCTGATCTATGACACGGACTCCGGCAATCTTTTCTATGATTCCAACGGCAGTCAGCAAGGCGGCTCTGTGCGGATTGCCACGCTCGATACCTTTCTCGCGCTCGACTACCAGGATTTCCTCATCATCTGAGCATTCGACGCCTTCCGGAGGCTCCACCCCCTTAATATTCAGGGGCGCAGGCAACCAATTGCCTGTTCACGCGTTAGGGCCTGTTAACTCGAAGGGGGGACCCGCGTGACGGCCGAGACGACGGGTGAAGAACTCGATATCGCCAGACGATTTCAGGCGCAGGAAGCTGCCCTCCGTGAAAGCGAGGCCCGGTATCGCCGTGCCGAAGATCGCTACCGTTTTCTCGATGCCCTTGGACAGCAGACGGCGGTCAACACCGATGCAGACGTCATTCTGACGATCACCACACGGATGGTCGGCGAGCATCTCAACCTTGCCATCTGCGCCTATGCCGACATGGACGCGGACCAGGACGGCTTCACTATACGCGGCGACTGGTCGGCGCCGGGCTCTCCCACCATCGCCGGGCACTATATGCTGCACGATTTCGGCGTGCTGGCGATGGAGAGGCTGCATGCCGGCAAGCCTTTGATCATTCACGACAACCGAGCGGAACTGGCGCCAGATGAGGCCAAGACGTTTCAGGATATCGGGATCGCCGCCACGATCTGCCTGCCACTGGTGAAGGACGGCCGGCTGACGGCACTCATGGCCATACACGACAAGGTGCCGCATCACTGGTCGGACGACGAACTGGCATTGCTGACCGAAGTAACTGAGCGTTCCTGGGCGCATATCGAACGGGTTCGAGCCGAGGCGAATGCGCGCGAGAGCGAGCGGCGCTTCCGGATGGACCTCGAACGGATGGTGGCGGAGCGAACCGCAGCACTGGTCCAGAGCCAGGAAAGCATCCGCGCGATCCTGGAGACCACGCATCTCTATCAATACCTGCTGGATGTCGAGGGTCGGGTACGCTTTGTGAACCTGACGGCGCTAGAAGGGATCCAATCGACGCTGGCCGACGTCATCGGCAAGCCATTCTGGGAAACGCCATGGTTCACCGTAACGGCCGACATGCCGGAAGCGGTTGAGATGGCGGTAAAAAGCGCCGCCTCCGGAAAGATCGAAAATGTCGCAATGACGCTGACGCTCCCGGTCGGGGTCCGCAGCTTCGACTTTTCCATGCGGCCGGTGAAGAACGCCGCCGGCGAGGTTGTGGCGCTGGTCCCGGCAGCGGTCGATATCACGGCAAGGGTCGAGGCCGAGCACGCGCTGCTGCAATCCCAGAAAATGGAGGCCATTGGCAACCTGACGGGCGGCGTGGCGCATGACTTCAACAACCTGCTGATGGCGATTTCCGGCAGCCTGGAACTCTTGCGCAAGCGGATGCCCGATGATCCCTCGCTCTATCATTTCGTCGACAACGCGCTGGAAGGCGCCAGGCGCGGCGGCTCGCTGGTGCAACGCATGATGGCATTCGCGCGGCGGCAGGAGCTCAAGAACGAACGCATCGACATCAGGCAACTGGTCGGCGGCATGGCGGAACTGCTCGCCCGCTCGCTAGGTCCGATGGTGAGCATCGAGACACGGTTTTCCGACCGGCTGCCCGATGTGGAGACGGATGCCAACCAGCTGGAATCGGCACTGCTGAACCTCGCCATCAATGCGCGCGATGCGATGGACGGCGAAGGCGCGATCACCATAGAAGCCGAGGAGGCGGTGGTTGCCATGTCCGACGGCTCGCTCGAACCGGGCCATTACGTGCGCCTTGCCGTGACCGATACGGGCGCCGGCATGAGCGAGGCGGTGCTGAAGCGCGCGATGGAGCCCTTTTTCACCACCAAGGGTGTCGGCAAGGGAACCGGGCTCGCGCTTTCGACGATCCATGGGCTGGCCAAGCAATCCGGCGGCACGCTGCGGCTCAAGAGCAAGCCGGGAGTTGGAACGACCGCGGAGATATGGCTGCCGGCCAAGATATCGCACTCGCTGGAAGCCGCGCCCGCTGCACAAAACCAAGCTGTCGAGCAGCCTATCAATGGCCGCGCCCACCCACTCGCGATCCTCGCCGTCGACGACGACGCGCTCGTGCTGATGAATACGGTGGATATGCTGGAGGACCTCGGTTACCGGGTCACGCCGGCCCAATCGGGAAAGGTGGCGTTGGAACTGATGTCCAACACCCATTTCGACATCGTGATCACCGACCATGCGATGCCGCAGATGACGGGCGCCCAGCTGATCGCCGAGATTCGCGCCCGCGATGCGAATCTTCCAGTCATTCTGGCGACAGGTTATGCCCAACTGCCGCCCGATATGGAGACGGGATTTCCCAAGCTCTCGAAGCCCTTCTCCCAGGCTGACCTGGAACGCGCGGTCGAGAGCGTGCGCGGCCGCTGAGCGGGCGCGTCCATCCACCGACTAAACATGACAATACAAGTCCACTATTGACCTCGGGATCATTCCGGTTAAACAGGAGCCCGAGCGGAACCCAGCGCAGCGATGGCGCCCAGGCAGGCAAACGACACCATCGGAATCTGGATCATGAGCATCTCCAAGGCCTCCGCCGGTCGCGAACGCGACGACTTTTTCTTCAGCATCAATTCCGACTTTGCAGCGCCATCGATGGCGGCGGCGCCTGAGTTCGTTTCCGTGCCGGATGTTGCCGAGACCATGGCGGGCGCGGCCGCCAAGGCCAAGCCGGTCAAGGTCGATCGCACCCCGGATTTTCTGGATGGCGCGGCGGCAGGCGAGAACCCGGTTCCGGACTATGACGCGGACCTCGACACGCTGGCGGCGTATCTCACGGACGGATACTGGGAAGACAACGACGAAGCGCGCCGCAGCTTCGACATCGTGGCCGGCGGCACGATAACCGTCGATATCGCGACGCTGGACAAGGCCGCGCAAGTGCTCGCCCGCAAGGCATTCCAGGCCTGGACCGATGCGACCGGCATCAAGTTCCAGGAGGTCAAGAACGACGCCGACATCGACTTCACGGACAACTATTTCGACACCGCTGCCGCCTTCTCGGACTCCGAGGTCGACGGCTCGACGATCGTCAGGTCCGAAGTCACCGTGTCCCAGAAATGGATCGAAAACTTCGGATCGGGCAAATACGACTATTCCATGCTGACCTATATCCACGAGATCGGCCATGCGATGGGCCTCGGCCACGCCGGCAACTATAACGGCTCCGCCACCTATGATCCTGATGTGCACGCCGACAACGACTCCTGGCAAGCGAGCGTGATGTCGTATTTCGACCAGACTGAGAACCCTGATGTCGATGCGGACAAGGCGCTGCCGATCACGCTGATGATGTCCGATATCCTGGCGATCCGCGAACTCTACGGCATCGTCGATATCCGTGCGGGCGACAACGTCTATTCGGATGAAACGGACTTCAAGGCGGCGTCCTCCCTGGACGGCCGGTACAAGGGGATCACGGCGCGGACGATCGTCGATACATCAGGCACCGATGTGCTGGATTTCAGCTGGTCGAAGAAGGCTGTGACGATCGACCTGCATGAAGAGAGCTTTTCCAACATCAATGGCGTCAAGGGCAATCTGGCGATCGCGCGCGGCACCATCATCGAGGGGGCCGTCGGCGGCACGGGCGACGACACGATCATCGGCAACGACTACGCCAATGCGCTTTATGGCAATAGCGGCGTAGACACCCTGACCGGCAATGGCGGCGAGGATTTTTTCATCTTCGACGCCAAGCCATCCGAAGCCAATGCCGACAACATCACGGATTTCGAGATCGGCGTCGACACGATCGGGTTCAACAACAAGGTGTACAAGACCGTGGGCCGGGATGGCGTACTCGCCGACATCGCCTTTGTGGTCAACACGACAGGCGAAGCCGAAGACCGCAAGGACCGGGTGATCTATGACAGCGCGTCAGGCGAACTCTTCTACGACGCGAACGGCTCAAGGAAGGGCGGCAGCCTGCTGGTTGCCACCCTCGAGGACACGTTGGCGCTCGACGCCTCGCATTTCCTGGTGATCTGAGACTCTAATAGTTCAGCTTCGGATACCACGTCGGCGAGCGGCCCTCCGGCGTGCAGTCGATGATCGTCCAGAGCGGCATCAAATCCGGCGCGCCGCGCGGGTCTTGTCCCGGATCGGCGGTGACGCCGCCCATCTCGCCACTCCAGAAATGGCGGATCGTGCCATCGCGGCGGGTGAAGACATGCAGGCCGGCATCGTCGCCGCCATCCGGGGTGATGGCATGGTAATCATGGCTGAATTCGCCTGATGTGTCGGAATAGAGCGGCAGGTAATGCCAGCCGCGTTCCTTCTTGAACGTCACGAGCTTCTCGATCGGCGAACGCGCGGTGACCGCAAATGCGACGCGCTGTGTGATGTCGGGTACCTCTCCATCCCAGGCCGAGAGTAGTGACGTGCACATCGGGCATGGCCGCTCCCGCTGGGGACCGAACATGTAGGTGTAGACGACCAGAGTGTCCTTGTCGCCGAACAGGTCCTCGAAGCTGGCGGGGCCTTTCTCTCCGATGAATTGGTAGTGCTTCTTGACGCTGCCGCCTGGCGGTAGCGCACGGCGCATCTCGGCGACGCGCTCGATATGGCGGCGCAGTTCGATCTCTTCGGCCAGCAATGCAATGCGGGCGCTGCGGTATTCGTCGCTCTCGTGGGGGAAGGTGACGCCATTCCTGATGGCCAGGTCCATGGCGGGGGCAAGCGTGCGTGTGTCCATAGTCAAATCCTCCTGTGGCACTTATGGTCGAACGCGCGGACATGATTTCGACAGGCAAACGAGGTCTTCATCTCACAGCCCCAACGTTTCAGGGCCCCCGCCGTTCCCTCCTCGGATACCGGCTCAGGCGCCTGTGACGAGGGCCAGGAAGGCGCGCAGCCTCCGCTCGACATAATGCTCCACTTTCTCCCTCGGGTCAAAGCTCCACCACAGGAGCGAGCCCTGCCATTGGTCAAGAATGAGGCTTGCGATCTCGCTGGGATGGCCGGGCAAACGGGTGGCGATGGCCTGAGCGAGAACCGCCTGCCACGCCTTGCCGCGATCGCGAAGCTCAGGGTCGCGGAGGTCTTCGCGCAGCATCAGCAGGCCATCGGCATAGGTCTCGATATCGCCGTAACCATGCGACAGCGCGAGGAGCATTTGGATAACGCCCTCGGCCGATTGCGGCGCGGTCGCGATGGCCTCTTGTGTACTGGCATCAAGCAGATCCCAGGCATGCCGCATCGCCGCCTTGAGCAAAGCGGGCTTGGAGCCGAAACGTTGCACCAGCGTGGCGCCCGAAAGTCCGCAGGCCTTGGCGAGCGAGGCGAAGGTCAGGCCATCCGGGCCGTGCTCGCGAATGACGCCGAGCGCGCTTTCCAACACTTGCCCGTCGGCCAGGATTTTCTGCCGCGGCATTTTTCCTCTTTAAATATAAACGATTGTTCGGTTATATTCGATTTTAGCAGAGTCGAGAACCAAGGCAAGGAGGATCGCATGTCGCTTCATGGAAAAGTCGCGCTTGTCGCTGGCGCCACCCGTGGTGCCGGGCGAGGCATTGCCGTCGAACTGGGTGCCGCCGGCGCCACAGTCTATGTGACCGGCCGGACGACCCGCAGCCAGCAATCCGAATATGAGCGGCCGGAGACGATCGAGGAGACCGCCGAACTGGTGACGGCGGCGGGCGGCACCGGCATCGCGGTGCAGGTCGATCATCTGGTTTCATCAGAGGTGAAGGCGCTGGTCGAACGGATTCGTGGCGAACAAGGGCGGCTCGACATATTGGTCAACGACATCTGGGGCGGCGAAAAGCTGTTCGAATGGGACAAGCCGGTCTGGGATCACGACCTCGACAAGGGCTTGAGAATGCTCAGACTGGCGATCGACACGCATCTGATCACCGCACACCACGCCCTGCCCCTGATGATCGAAAGGCCGGGCGGGCTGCTGGTCGAGGTCACCGACGGCACGGCGGAATACAATGCCACGCACTACCGGCTGTCGCCGTTCTACGATCTCTGCAAGACATCGGTGACGCGGATGGCCTGGGCGCATGCCAAGGATCTCGAAAAGCATGGCGCAACGAGTGTCTCGATCACGCCGGGATGGCTGCGGTCGGAAATGATGCTGGATGCGTTTCAGGTCACCGAGGCGAACTGGCGCGATGCGACGAAATTCCAGCCCCATTTCGTGATTTCCGAGAGCCCGCATTTCGTCGGCCGGGCGGTGGCGGCACTGGCCTCCGATCCGGACCGGGCGCGCTGGAACGGGCAATCGGTTTCAAGCGGCCAGCTTGCCAAGGTCTATCAATTCAACGACCTCGATGGTTCGCGGCCGGATTGCTGGCGGTATATGGTGGAGGTGCAGGAGGCGGGTAAGGCTGCCGATGCGACGGGC
Source organism: Rhizobium sp. LjRoot254 (assembly GCF_964254105.1). Lineage (NCBI taxonomy): Bacteria > Pseudomonadati > Pseudomonadota > Alphaproteobacteria > Hyphomicrobiales > Rhizobiaceae > Rhizobium > Rhizobium sp. LjRoot254. Next base: position 3,912,985 of record NZ_CAXUSM020000001.1, read on the forward strand.
TACCGGTGAGGTTGGAGGTGTCTTGAATGCTGCGCATGCAGCAGGCTCCCTCTTCTCCCCAGCGGGGAGAAGTGCCGAGCGCATGCGAGGCGATGAGGGGGTCTTGCTATGCATGGCGCTTCGCGCACCCCCTCATCCGGCGCTGCGCGCCACCTTCTCCCCGCTGGGGAGAAGAGGGAGCAAGGGGTTCGCTCCCCGGGCCTACCCGAACATGAGCTTGCGGTGGGTCGCCGCGCCGGCCATCGCGCCGTCGCCCACGGCGAGCGCGACGTTTCCGGCGGCGCGGGCGGCATCGCCGCAGGCGAAGACGCCGGGGACGGACGTGGCCTGCATTCCATCGGTCTGGATGTAGCGGCCGGTGGGGCCATCGGCGAAATCGCAGCCGAGTTGGCTTGCGATCGGGCTCGACACCTCTGTCGCAGTGGCGGTGAACAGGCCATCGAGCGCGACGCTGCGTCCGTCTTCGAACACGACATCGATCGGGTCGCCTTCGAGCGCGCGGATTTTCCCGCGCTCGACCGTGACACCGCGGGCGGATAGCTGCGCCAACTGGTCGTGTGACGGCTCAAAGGCGCCATTGACGAAGAAGGTGGTCGTGCCCCAGTCGGGCAGCATCAGGGCGTGATGCATCGAGATCTCGGACACGGCCAGCACGCCGATGCGGCCCTGGTTCAACTCGTAGCCGTGGCAATAAGGGCAATGGAAAACCGCCCTGCCCCAGCGCTCGGCGAGACCCGGAATATCCGGCAGGCCGTCCTTGATGCCTGTCGCGAGGACAACCGTGCGCGCTTCATGTCGGGCGCCGGATCTGTCCGCCACGGCGAAGCCATCATCCAGCGGCTCGGCACTTTCCGCGCGCTCGGCAAGCCATGTGACATTGGGATACGCGAGAAGCTGCTTGCGCGCATCCGCGGCGATCGCGGCGGGGTCACGGCCGTCCTGACCCAGAAAGCCATGCGAATGGGCGGCGAACCGATTGCGGCGGATGCCCTCGTCGATGACGAGGATGTTGCGGCGGGCGCGGGCAAGCTGGAGGGCGGCGGACTGGCCGGCATAGCTGCCGCCGACGATGATGGCATCATACATATCAGGCATCCTTATGAGCGTGTGCGGCCCGGTGCTGCCGGGCATGAATACGGAAATCCTCGGCGAGCTCGGCGAGGGTGACATCGGCAAGCCGCGTGACGAGCAGCGCCTCGGCATCGCGGAAAGCCGAGGTCAGCGACCGGTTGACGGCCTGCTCGACGAGACAGGCGGGGTGTTCGAGATTGATGCCGATGGCGAGAAGCGTCGGCGCGCCGAGCGCATCGTAGACATCCTTGAGCGTGACCTGGCTGAGGTCGGCGGCGATCTCCCAGCCGCCGCCATGGCCTTTTTCGGAGCGGACGAAGCCCCGTTCCCTGAGGCCCGCCATGGTGCGGCGGACGACGACCGGATTGGTGCCCATATGGGCGGCGAGTTCGGCCGAGGTCATCGGCTTGTCGCGCTCCGCCATGTGGAGAAGCACGTGGAGGGTGACGGAAAGTCTGCTGTCGGTTTTCATGTAACTTTATATGTTACGTGATGTGCAGCGTTTCAAGGTTGGAGCTGGTTTTCGGGCGTGCATGAGAACGAAGGGCAAGTTTTTACGTTTCGAAACAGGCGATTAATACGAATGAAAAATCTTTCTCACGCGCAGCAATTGACACCATACCTACCAGTCGGTATGGTAACTGCATCATCAAGACCAATGGAGGAAACGATGGTTAGCAAGGTTTCGACAGTTCTGTGGTTCGACAAGGGCGGCGAGGAGGCCGCGAAGTTTTATGTCTCGCTCATCCCCAATTCACGCATCACCAACACTGTCTCGCCGCCGATGGGCGACCAGCAGCGGGACAGTGGCGACGCACTGGTCGTCGAGTTCGAGCTTTTTGGCATGAACTACCAGATCCTCTCTGCCGGACCCCATTTCAAACAGTCGGAAGCCGTCTCGATCATGGTGCAGACGGATGACCAGGCGGAGACCGACCGCCTGTGGAATGCGCTGACTGCCGATGGCGGCGAGGAGAGCCAATGCGGGTGGCTCAAGGACAAGTGGGGCGTTTCCTGGCAGATCACGCCAAAAGCTCTGCTCCGGGCGACCAGCAGCGACGACCGGGCCGCCGCGGGCCGCGCGATGGACGCCATGATGAAGATGAAGAAGATCGACATCGCAGCGATCGAGGCGGCCTTCAAGGGCTGAGCTTTCAGGCTGGGCGCGGGAAGTTTACGCGCCCGCTTTCTCCCGCTTGCGGCGGAACAGTTCGTCGGTCAGCAGATAGATAAGCAACAGGACGAAGGCGAGATAGAACATGCCGTCCAGCGGTCCGGGCTGATGGCTGCCCGCATATTCCATCACCGGCCGGCGCAGGAAGCGTATGGTCACGATGGCGATCTCGCAGCCGATCAGAACCAGGGCTCCATTGACCAGCCACAGCCACAGGGACCCTACGGGATGCATGAGATAGCGCGTCGCGAGCGCGAGCGATTCCGTCAGGGCATAGATCTCGATCTGATGGGCGGCGACCCGCGCCTTCGACAGGATACGGTGCCGGACAATGGCGTAATTTCCGATCAGGACGGCCGGAATCACCATGATGAAGGTGATGAGTGCCGCGAATTCCGGCGTGCGGAAGCCGGCGAGCCACCAATTGCCATTGCAGACGAAGGTGAAGACGATGCTGGCGAACAGCGCCGCCGCAACATATTCCGCCGCATGGGTGATGCGCTGCAGTTCGTTGCGGGAAATGACGTAGGTCGGAGCATCTTCGTTGGCGCGATAAAGAATTGTGCCGTCGGCGTCCGCACGCCAATGGAACCCTGCATCAGGTAGATTTTTCATTAAACCCCCGCATTCGCTTCTTCGCGCCCATATCCGCCCCGAGCCCGACCGGCAGAAAGCTGCCGACAATGGCCTCGTCATGGATTAAACCCTAAGTGGCAGGGCTTAACCAATGTCAAAACGGGTAGCTCAAATTGTCGATAATTATCCGATCGTGCAAAATAGCCGTGGGAAAGCGTTAAGAAAACATTGCGGTCACGGGTGGGGATTGTCATGCGCAAGCGTTTTGCGTCGCGCTTGCTCGCGGCGAAGTGCCCTTAGCAAGACGAGCGACACTGGCAGCATGATTGCGGAAGTGACGATCATATCCTTCCTCACGGGATCGGGGTCGATGCCGAAAAGGCTTCCGACGAGATGGAAAGCTGCGAGTGCTGCGATTACGAATAGACCGAGTATCATCCTTGCCAATCTGCGATCGTCGAACATAGCCATGACGGTGGCATTAAATGACGAAAGGTTCAGTTTTGGCGTCTCGCCGTGATGGAGCGGGGCACGCATAAGTGCGTCCTTGCTCTCTTCCAGCAGTCTGTTTTCGACAACCGCAGCGATAATGACGGCGACCGCCGTTGCCAGAACGGGAATCTCGAGCCCGATGATATTCCTCGTGTACCAGTACCACAGCAGGAAACACGGCACGAGAAGGAGAAAAGTCATGATTATGACCACAAATGTCCCGTTCAGCAGCCGGTCATGTTCAGCTTTGCTGATGACCACGTAGGCGCGGCGCGACCAAATATATTGCGCGACCCTTCCATCGGGCAGGTTGATCGGCGCGAAGAGCGATCGACGTTGGCTGGTCATTGGGAATTCCTACGCATTCTTCACAGCATAGGGTTGCATACTTAAAAGATGATTTCCGCGCTTGTCCAAATTTACTGGTGAACCAGCAAAGGCAACGTTATGCAATCGTCGCCGCATAACCCTTCATCAGGCCCTCATACTCTTCCATCGCGGGATAGGTGGGGAAGCTATGTCGTGCCGATGTGGTGACCCAGGGGAGCTTTTCGCTGGTGAATGTCTCCATATAGGGCGGAAACGACTCCGGTTCGGCGAGCATGGTGGAGCGGACATTGACGAAGAAATCCACGCCTTCCGGCCGGGTGAATATCCAGGTCATGCAATATTCGCAGAAATAGTGCCGGGAGGCGCCATGCAGGCCGCCGATCACCGGCTCGCCCTCGACGATCTCGAAGCCATCGGTGGGTATGGCAGCCGAGAGCGAGAAGGCGCTTGCGCTCATCTTCTGGCAGCCGGTGCAATGGCAGGCCATGGTCAGGAGCGGCGCCCTGGAGATGCGCAAGCGTACGCGGCCGCAACGGCAGCTGCCTTCCTGCGGGAGATTGATCATTGTCATGTGTGCATCCCTGATACTGTGCTCTCAATATTCATCCGCTGTCGCGCGCTTGACCGTATCGCGTTCGGACATGCGGTTGAAATGGGTCGAGATCTTGGGATAGTTGGCGATCTCGACGCCGTCGCCCTTGAGCCAGCGCTCGATCGTGTAGAGATAGGGGTCGGCGACGCTATAGGCATTGCCCATCATCCAGGGGCCCTCGAGGAACTCATCTTCGATCAGTTGCATCGAGGCGGCCATCGTCTCGGGCACCTTCGCCTTCATGTCGTCGAAGGAGGATTGCTCATTGGCCCAGCGCGCGCCGCGCCGGCCATGGGCATGGTTCACATGCACCGAGGAGCAGATGTAGGAATTGAAGCCCTGCATTCTGGCGAGCGCGAAGGGATCGTCCAGCGGCGCCAGCCGCGCATCCGGAAACGTCTGGGCGATATAGAGGAGGATCGCCGGCGTTTCGGTGAGGGTGCCCTGGTCGGTGACCAGTGCCGGCACGCGGCCCTTCGGATTGACCTTCAGGTAATCGGGGCCACGCTGCTCGTTTTTGGAGAAATCGACGCGGGCGACTTCATAATCGGCGCCAGCATCTTCGAGTGCGATTCGGGAAGCGAGCGCGCAGGTGCCCGGTGTGAAGAACAGTTTCAGCATGGGATATCCTCGATTTGACGAGGAGGTTTTAGCTGAGAGATCGCGGCATGTCAGCCTTCAGCGTAGCTGAATGTGGATATGGTCGTCGTGGCGGGCGGCACGGCAGCCCTGGAAGCGGATGGTGTCGTTGGAAATGCCGAGCCGCGCGGGGATATGCGGTTCGAGGAAGACTTTCTCGATGCCGTGGTTGCGGCCCTCGTTGGACAGCCAGCGCAGGGCTTCCTTCATGCGCTCAGGTTCGATATCCCAATCCGGAAACAGTGGCTGCAGCCAGGCCAAGTCCCAGCGGAGCGTCAGGAAGCGCCTGCGGTCCGCACAGGGCTGGGGCGAATTGGCCAGCAGCTGCTGGAAGGCAAAGTAGCCCAGAGGCGACCGCGTCTCGCCATTGCGGAAATTGCCGCCATCATCGCGATAATAGAGCGCCAGATCGAGCTTCCGGCCGTCGTCATGCGACAGATGCGGCAGGAGCGGGAAGCCGCTGACGAAGGGAAAGTTCGCATCGAGCGCCAGCGTCGTCGTGCCGGGAAAAGACGATGCCATATGGTCGGCAAAGGCTTCGGCGGCTTCCTTCAGTTCCGGTGTCACGTAGTTGCGGTTGAGTGCGCAATAGAATGAGGTGCGGACCGTGAGGCTTGCAGAGGTAAAGCACGGCAGCGGCATCCGCCCGAACAGCGGTGCGACCTGATGCGTGACGAGCGTCGCGGCTGCGTAGACGCAGACAAACAATGCCAGAAAGACCAGGCGGCCCGACCACGGCAGAAACCGGCGGAGCGCCAGCGCCAGCAGCCATGCCAGCCCGCCGATCTGGGTAAGCAGTGTCAGCAACAGGACAGCGAAGCCATGCCGGAGGATGCGAAGCACGGTCAGCCCTCCCATGCTCCGCGTTTGATGACTCAGCTCTCGATCCTCGCGCCCAGGCCGGCCATCAGGTCCATGAATTCCGGAAAGCTGGTGACGATCATGCGGCTGTCATCGACTGTCACCGGATGCTGCGACGCCAGGCCCATGACCAGGAAGCTCATCGCAATGCGGTGGTCGAGATGGGTCTTCACCGCCCCTCCCTTGGCGTTGCCCAGGCCCTTGCCGCCGGGCACGCCGCGCACGGTGAGCGAGGTCTCGCCCTCGGTGCAATCGACGCCGTTGAGTTCAAGGCCACGGGCAACGGCGGCGAGACGGTCGGATTCCTTGACGCGGAGTTCTTCGAGGCCGGTCATGATGGTCGTCCCCTCGGCGAAGGAGGCGGCCACCGAGAGGACCGGATATTCGTCGATCATCGACGGCGCGCGTCCGGGCGGGACAGAGACACCCTTGAGCTCGGAATGGCGGACGCGGAGATCGGCGACATCTTCGCCGCCGGCATTGCGCGCGTTCATCACCTCGATATCGGCACCCATTTCCTGCAGCGTCAGGATCAGGCCGGTGCGGGTGGGGTTCATCAGCACGTTCATGATCGTTACGTCGGAGCCCGGCACAAGCAGAGCCGCGACCAGCGGAAACGCAGTGGATGACGGATCGCCCGGCACATCGATCACCTGGCCGGTGAGTTTTCCACGGCCTTCGAGCCGGATGGTGCGGACGCCTTCGCTATCGGTCTCGACCGAGAGATCGGCGCCAAAACCCTGCAGCATCTTTTCGGTGTGATCGCGGGTCATGACGGGCTCGATCACGGTGGTGATGCCCGGCGTATTGAGGCCGGCGAGCAGCACGGCCGACTTGACCTGGGCCGAGGCCATCGGCACGCGGTAGGTGATCGGGTTCGGCATCTTCGGGCCATGCAGGGTTGCCGGCAGCTTGTCGCCGGCCATGGCGGTGACCTGCACGCCCATCTCACGCAACGGGTTCAGCACCCGGCCCATGGGGCGCGAGGAGAGCGAGGCATCGCCGATGAAAATGGAATCGAAATCGTAGACGCCGACCAGGCCCATGGTCAGGCGGCAGCCGGTGCCGGCATTGCCGAAATCGAGCGGCGCTTCGGGGGCCAGCAGCGCGCCGTTGCCGGTGCCGTGGATGATCCAGGTGTCGCCCTGCTTGTCGATCCTGGCGCCCATGGCCTTCATCGCCTTGCCGGTATTGATCACGTCCTCGCCTTCGAGCAGGCCGGTGATGCGGGTCTCGCCCGCGGCCAGGCCGCCGAACATGAAGGAGCGATGCGAGATCGACTTGTCGCCCGGGATACGCACGGTCCCCCTGAGATTTTCGGATTTCCTTGCGGTTGCCGGTGCCGGCGTCCCTGAATGCGACATGGAATAGGCCCTTCGAATGCTTGATAACGTGCGGGGATCAGCCCTCCCCGCGCCTGCTGGGCGCTCGTTAACACAAAGCTTTTTGCCGGTCATCATGGATGTTGAATATTGTGGGCCACTTAGGCTTTGACACTGGCCCGCAACATCGCTAATGGGCTCAACACTCATTTTTCAACTAAGGCCGGTATTCCGGCCCGCCGTCCATTGCGGCACAGACGATCAAGAGGTCCTGACGTGTCTAAGGCAGAACTTGGTACCAAGCGTATCGATCCGGAAACGGGCAAGAAATTCTACGACCTGAACAAGGATCCGGTCGTGTCGCCCTATACGGGCAAGAGCTATCCGCTTTCCTTCTTCGCGGAAACCTCCATCGCAGCCGTGATGGAAAAGGCCGCCGAGGAAGAGGAAGTCGCCGAAGTCGATACCGAGACCACGGAAGTCGAAATCGTCTCGCTGGAGGATGCCGACGAAGAGGCAGCCGGCGGCGAAGAGATTCCCGATCTCGGCGATGACGAAGTCGATATCGACGACGATGACGACGACACCTTCCTCGCGCAGGACGAAGACGAGGACGACGACGACATCGACGGCCTGATCGGCGTGCCGGGCGACGACGAAGAAGTTTGATTTCAGGCCGCGCGGCGGGAAATTTTTCTCAACCCTGCGCCATTTTCCTGCTTGCCATTCCCGGAAAGCAGAAGTATGAACCCGCCACCGAGGCCGAACCGGCCTTGGTGATACCACCTTCCCCCAACGGGGCCGGATGGGGCTATAGCTCAGCTGGGAGAGCGCTTGCATGGCATGCAAGAGGTCAGCGGTTCGATCCCGCTTAGCTCCACCAAATTCCATTTAAGCCATTGAAAACTCTGAACACCCTGCAATACAGGGGTTTGCGCGTCTTGGCTGCTACAGTTCTTGCTACAGAATTGGAGCGAATGATACTATGGGTAAAATGGATGCAGGATTCTTCAAAAGAGGCAAAAACTATCAGATTCGCCGGGTCGTTCCCGGCGATCTTCAGCAGTTTTTGAACCGCAAAGAGATACTTAAGTCTCTTCGAACAGGTGATGAGGCGGAAGCCATTCGCCGATATCGATCCGAAGCGACGAAGATTGACGACTATTTCGAACAGCAGCGGCAGCTCATGGAAATTGGCACGCCGTCGGCCGTCGCCGACGATGTTGAGCAGTCTTCGACGGCAAGGACAGCCGAACGAATACGCGCACAGATCATTGAAGACGATCTCCGTATGCGAGAGCGCTTGTTTATCGAAGCGGAACAGAACCCCGAAAAATTCTGGTCTGGAAAGCTGATTGAAATCCCTGAGACAGACTACGCGCGTCACCTCCTGCACAATGGTGATCTCGTTCCATTTCTCAGCTACTGCATTCGCCAGCAGCGCAAGATTGAGCTGGAGGCAGCGGGCGTTGCTCTTGCACGGGGCGACATTCGCGAATTCATATCGGCCGCAGGAGGAGACAGACTACAAGCCCGCAATCTTCTGCTGGCGAAGCAAGCCGCGCTCAGGGAAGTCGTCAGTCACAGCCAGGAGCCAGCGTCGCGAGAAACCGCCGGTGAATCGACCGGAGTGCCAGTGACCGCTACATCCCCTTCCTCATCTGGACCGAAGATGTCCGAAGTTGTGCAAGAGTGGTTTACGAAGAAACTGCGCGTGAATGAATGGACGACAAATACGCGCGACGAGCACGACGCTGCACTGACCGCATTCACAGAAATCTGCGGAGACAAGCCTATCGGCGCCTACGACAAAGCGGATGGACGAAAGTTTAAGTCTGTCTTGCTTCGCTTGCCCGCCAACGTCCACAAGAAGGCGCAGTACAAAAATCTCACCCTCACCGAGGCAGCAGAGCTGGCCGGGAACCTCAAGAAAGCAGACCTCTTGTCTCCTGTCACAATCAATAAACTGATCAGAAAGGTATCCGCGTTCTTTTCTCACTGCATGTCGTCCTATGACGAGTGCACTAGCAACCCGATGGCAGGACAAACCGATCGGGCAAAGCAGGGCCAGGCGGATGACCGCAATCCATTCAGCATCGAGCAGCTTCAGACCATCGTCTCGTCACCACTATATGTAGGTTGCAAATCGGAAGCACGATGGAGCGAGCCTGGTCCCGTGACGCTTGAACACACCGCAAAATTCTGGGTATTCTTGATCGGGATTTTTAGCGGTGCACGCCTTGGAGAGATCATTCAGCTACACGTGGATGACATAAAGGTTGAGAACGAAATCCCTTACTTCGATTTTTCGGAGACAGATCCAGGCCACCCCTATCCAAAATCGCTCAAGACCAGCGCGAGTTGGCGTCGAACCCCTATTCATCCCCAGTTGCTAAAACTTGGCTTTCTGAGTTTCGTGAAGGGTCAGCGAGAAAAAGGAACAGTTCGGTTGTTTCCAGATGCGATAACCGAGGGTTCAACCAAGCCGTCCAATAAGATGTCCAGGCTCTATGCTGGCCTGCTCGACAAGCTTGGCATCACTGGGAACAAGGAGGTCTTTCACTCGACGCGACATAATTTCAAAGATGCGTGCCGACTGGCTCAGATTCCGGATGACGTGAGCAAGGCACTCATGGGTCACGAGCAGGAAGGCATGTCAGCGAGGTATGGCACAGGTGGCTCGGGATTTGGACTTCAGAATCTCGCGAACTCAATTGGTTTGGTTCAATACTCGAAGTTGTCCCTTACTCACATCAAGTGTCCTAACTCAATATGAAGCGATAGCGAGAGAGCCATAGCGTGAACTTGCGACGCCTCCGGCTATTTGCGCTGATAGGTCCGCCCTATGCCGGGTTTTCCTCCAGCAAGGGACACCAGCGTCGGGTTAGATGAATGACCGCTTTGGGGCCGTTTCCCGCTGGTCCGCTTCTGGCGTCCCATCGTCGAAAGCGGACACGTTCTCCATCGTTACCAGGAAGCCGTATTCGACCCGGCTAGGCTCGCGCACAACAACCGATAAGGTTCGAAGAGGTAGCATCACGAACGCAGGTAGAATTCATGCGCAACATCTGGCTCTCAAACCAATTTCAAGTCCTGCGACGACATCGCCGATTATTGCTGCCGCGCCTCGCGAGAGCTCCAAATCAAGCCGTGGAAAATCATCTTCATCGTTCAGCGGCGATGGGCGCATCGTTTCTGGTCGATGACAGTTGGTATCAGCCTGTCATTCAAGTGGCCGTTTCGAGGAACTTCATGCTCGATTGGAGGCTCGCCTCAATATTCGGATCGGCATGCACGGACGCAGCGAAAGGCTCATAGGAATAGGCACCCATGTAGCCCATAGCGTTTAGGGCCCTGATCTGTTCGACGTTCCGCAGGCGATCGGCCTCATTGACCAAGATGCGATGATTATCCTGCATTTGCTCGGGTCTCAACGAGGGATCGACGACACCCGAGATGTGGACGATGCCAGTCCATTCGGGGAAGAATTCAGTTTCGCCTGCGATGTGGTGGTGGAAGGTGTCATGCACAAGGCGGAACCGGTCCTTGCCCCTGACAGCTTCGATCGCGTCGATGGCCTCGCGTTTGCGCCGAAGCGACGATGTCGTGAATCCCAAAGGCTCCACGAGCGCGATGAGGTCCGCCTCGTCGAGCATCGGCAGGATGATGGCGAGTGCGCCACGGAGATCAGAGAGGCGCTTCTCGTCCGATTCCACAGCCCCATCATTGCTCGGGATGAGACTGATCGACTCGGCCCCGGCGTCCTTGGCCTGGGCGATCAGCAGCTCGACTTTGTCCTTTATCGTGCCCGACCAGCGATTAAAGCCGTAGACCTCCGAGAGACCCAGGAGCCGAACGCCTTTACCGCGGGCGTATTCACCGATCGCCGAAGGCGTCTCGCCATCGAAGAATTCGCGTGTGGTAAGGCCTTTGCTGGCCAGGTCGTTTCGAAGTTCGACACCGATGCAACCGAGCCTGGCCGCCAGATCGATCAGCTCGCGGCTGGTCATTCGCGGCGTCGTCATGTGGTTCAGTGCGAAATTTATCGTGCCACTCAAGTCAGTTCTCCTTCAATTCATAGCAGCCCGGTGCGGGTGGGGGATCACTGCAATGACAATGACCAGGTGTGTGTTGTCCATTGCGCGTCGATCATCAATTCCGTCCCCGACTGCGCGTGTGGCCTTCATCGGGATGAAGTCGGATCCAGCCGTGACATCCCCTCGCGCTGACCTATTCATTATCCCATGCGCTCGGAGGCGTAGGAGCCGGGACTGGCCGGGAACACGACCGTCTTGTTGCCGTTCATGAACACCCGGTGATGGATGTGGGCATGCACTGCACGCGCCAGCACCTGGCTCTCGACATCGCGGCCGATGGAGACATAGTCCGACGCGCTCTGCGCGTGGGTGATGCGCGCGACGTCCTGCTCGACGATCGGACCTTCGTCGAGATCCTCGGTGACATAATGCGCGGTGGCACCGATCAGCTTCACGCCGCGCTCATAGGCCTGCTTGTAGGGATTGGCACCCTTGAACGACGGCAGGAAGGAGTGGTGGATGTTGATGATGCGGCCCGACATCTTCTTGCAGACGGCATCCGACAGAACCTGCATGTAGCGGGCGAGCACGATCAGTTCGGCGCCCGAAGATGTCACGACATCCATCAGGCGCGCTTCCGCCTCCGGCTTGTTGGCCTTGGTCACGTTGATATGATGGAATGGGATATCGTGATTGACGATGACCTTCTGGTAATCGAAGTGGTTGGACACGACGCCGACGATATCGATCGGCAGCGCACCGATCTTCCAGCGGTAGAGAAGATCGTTGAGGCAGTGCCCGAAGCGCGACACCATCAGCATGACCTTCATCTTGTGATCGCTGTCATGGAATTCGCTTGTCATGCCGAACTTCGCCTTGACCGGCTCAAAACCCTTGGCGATGTCTTCGATCGTGGCGCCTTCCTGGCTGGTGAAGGTGATGCGCATGAAGAACAGGCCCGTCTCCAGGTCGTCGAACTGCGAACTGTCGATAATGTAACAGCCCTTGTCGGCGAGGAAACCCGAGATCGCCGCGACGATGCCGCGCGTGGATGTGCAGGTGACGGTCAATACGAACTTCATAGATAGTCTTCCAAAGCAGGGGAGCGCATGACTGTCAAAGAGGCGGCGCAGTGCCGAAGCACCGCGCCGCCAGGAGCGCCGGGAGGAGGATCAGGCGCGGGATTTTCGTTTCTGGCGCTGCACGTCGATGATGACGGCGGTGACGATGATCATGCCCTTGACGATTTCCTGGTAGTAGGCGCCGACCTTGAGGAAGGTGAAGCCGGAGGTGACGACGCCGAGGATGATAGTGCCGATGACGGTGCCGGTGATGCGACCGACGCCGCCGGCGAGCGATGTGCCGCCGATGACGGTTGCGGCGATGGCGTCGAGTTCGAACGCGACGCCCATATTTGGTTGGCCGGATTGTGCACGGGCGGCAAGCATGACGCCGGCGAGGCCGGAGAGCATGCCCGCGACGGCATAGACCTTGATCAGGTGCTTGCCGATATCGATACCCGAGACACGTGCGGCAAGCGGATTGGCGCCGATGGCGTAGGTGAACTTGCCGTAGCGCGTGTAGGACAGAGCGACATGGCAGATGATCGCGACGATGAAGAAGATGATCACCGTACGCGGCACCGGGAAGCCCCAGAGGTCAAAGCTCTGGCCGAGCCAGGCAAAATCCTGGCTGAGCAGGGCGACCGGCTGGCCCTCCGTGTACCATTTGGCGAGACCACGAACCGAGACCATCATGCCCAGCGTCGCGATGAAGGGCGGGATGCCTGATTTGGCAATGATGAAGCCATTGACGAAGCCGAGCAGCAAGCCCAGCAAGAGCCCCGCCGCAATCGCCCAGAGCGGGCTTGAATCGATGAACCACGAGAAGCCGAATTGCGACCATTCCGGCTGCAGGAACACGGCGCGCGAATTGATCGCCGTCTGGGCGAAACTCGCCGCGACCATGGCGATAAGGCCAACCATCGAACCGGATGACAGATCGACACCGCCGGTGATAATGACCTGCGTCACACCGACCGCGATGATGCCGATAACAGCCACTTGGAGCACGATGATCGAGAGCCGCTGCTTGTTGGCCAGGAAGCTCTCGCCGACCACATACCAGCCGAGAATCTCGAAGACGATCGCAATGCCGATCAACACACCGAGAATGGACACTTCCGCCGGCAGCCTGCGGACCTTCTTCAGACCGGTCGTGGATGTGCTGCCGAGTTCGTTTGCCGACATGTCTTGTTTCTCCCCCGTTGGCCGCATTCAATGCGAGGCCAGTTCCATGATCTTGACCTGGTCCGCATCCTTGCGATCCAGGATGCCCGTCATTCGTCCCTCGTGCAGCACCATGATCCGGTCGCTCATGCCCAGCACCTCGGGCATCTCGGACGAGATCATGATTACCGCGACGCCCTGCCCCGCCAGCTGCGAGATCAGCCTGTGAATCTCGGCCTTGGCGCCGACATCGATGCCGCGCGTCGGCTCGTCGAGGATCAGGATCTTCGGTTCGGTCAGCAGCCAGCGGGCGATCAGCACTTTCTGCTGGTTGCCGCCCGAAAGATTGATGATCGGCTCATGCATGTCGGGCGTGCGAACACGCAGCTTGTTGGACATCGCCGCCGCGTCCTTGGCGAGTTTGTTCTGCTGAACGAAGCCGAACTTGGAATAACGGTTTTGCAGCACCGCCATCTGCGCATTGTCCTGAATGTCGAGCAGCAGGAAGCAGCCGGTTTCCTTGCGGTCTTCCGTCAGGAAGGCCATACCGTGGCGCATGGCGACCGCCGGCGAAGCGATCGTCACTTCCTTGCCGTTGATATGGATGGTCCCCGAGCTTGCCGGGGTGACGCCGAAGATCGTTTCGGCGACATTCGAGCGGCCGGAACCGACAAGCCCGGCCAGCCCGAGAATTTCACCGGCTCTCAGATCGAAGGAAATGTCGTGGAACACGCCTTTCAGCGTCAACCCTTTGACCGACAGCACGACATCGCCGATCGGCACCGTCTCCTTCGGGAACATCTGGGTGATCTCGCGGCCAACCATCATGCGGATGATGTCGTCGCGGGTCACCTCGCCCGCAGCCTTGGTGGCGATATAATGGCCATCGCGAAACACCGATACTTCGTCGGCGATCTCGAAGAGCTCGTTCATCTTGTGGGTGATATAGATGATGCCCTTGCCCTCGGCCTTCAGTGAACGGATGATTTTGAAGAGGTGCGTGACCTCCTTGTCGGTGAGCGCGGATGTCGGCTCGTCCATGATCAGGACGTCGGAATTGAACGATACCGCCTTGGCGATCTCGACCATCTGGCGGCTCGCAACGGAGAGCTTGCCGATCTTGATCTCGGGATCGATGTCGATATCGAGGCGGCGGAACAGCTCTTCGGTCATATGGCGCATCTTGCCGTGATCGATGAGGCCAAAACGGTTTTTCGGCTCGCGGCGGATCCAGATATTCTCCGCCACGGTCATCGGCCCCATCAGGTTGAGTTCCTGGTGGATCATCGCAATGCCGTTTTCCAGCGCGTCGAGCGGGCTCTTGAGGCGGATGACTTGGCCGCGCAGCTTGAACGTACCGCTATCGGGCGTGTAGATGCCGGCGAGGATTTTCATCAGCGTCGATTTGCCAGCGCCGTTCTCACCCATCAGCGCATGGACGGTGCCGCGCTTCAGCGTCAGCCGGACATTATCCAGCGCGACGACGCCGGGGAATTCCTTACGAACATCCTCGACTTCAAGCAGGAATTCGGAGCCGGGCACGGCACCGCTTTCGCGCACGGCCTTCATGGTCGTGGGGCTGACGACAGGGGTCATCGCGCATCTCCTCGCGCATTCAACAGGTCGGGATGACAGCCGGACATCCGCCGCACTGATGCGCGAGATGTCCGGCAAGTCACATCAGTTCTTGGTGACGAACTTGTCGATGTTTTCGGGCGTCACGAGCTGGAAGGGAATCCAGACCTTGGCTTCGATCTTTTCGCCCTTGGCGAGCTTGATCGCGGCATCGACCGCACCGGAACCCTGGCCGAACGCGTCCTGGAACACCGTGACATCGAGATCGCCGGCCTTCATATAGGCGAGCGCCTCCTGCGTGGCATCGATACCGCCGACGACGACATCCTTCATGTCCCAGCCTGCCGACTTCATGGCGTTGATCGCACCGATCGCCATGTTGTCGTTGTTGGCGATGACGGCGGCGGGCTTGTGGCCGGCGGCGATCCAGTTGGTCATCAGGTCCTGTGCCTTGACCGGATCCCAGACGGCGGTCTGCTCATCGAGAACCTTGAGGCCAGCGCATTCCGGCGTGGCGATCACGTCATGGATGTCCTTGGTGCGCTGGACGGCAGCCTGGTTGGCGAGGTCGCCGACCATGACCAGGATGTCGCCCTTGCCGCCGAGCAGACGGCAGACTTCCTTGGTTTCCAGCGTGCCGGAATCCACTTCATTCGAAGCGACGAAGGCGCCCTTGGGGCCGAGCGCATCGACGTCGATCGGCTGGCGATTGACGTAGACGATCGGGATGCCGGCATCGTTGGCCATCTTGGTCATCGGTGCAGTCGCCGAGGTATCCACCGCATTGACGATGATCGCATCGACTTTCGACGCGATGAAGTTCTGGATCTGCGACAATTGCTTCTGCACGTCGTCGTCGGCGATTTCGATCTGCACCGGCTGATTGGCGTCAGCCGCAGACTTCTCGATGCCCTTGCGCAGCACCGTCAGGAACGTATCCGAATTGGCCATCGATACGCCAATGTCGCCGGCATAGGCAGCGCCTGACATCAACAACGCAATGGCCGTTCCAAGTAGAAGTTTTTTCATGATTCATTCTCCTCCACATGGGTGTCCGGCGCACCCGAATTGACCGGAGCCCCGGAAACACAGCCGAGGCAGAGATTGCAATGCTCGTCTCCCGCCGAGCAAATGGAACATAAATTTCTATATTCCATATATCGGAATACATATTCCATTTTTGGGGCATGTCAAGACGCCGCAGCGCCATGAAGATAGAGGTATCCACATTTGAAGATCAGGGAGCAGCGGATCGCGAGCGCCTTTGCTGTCTCGATCAGCTGGGGCGGCGGCAAGTGGGGCTCAGCCATGTGGTTGAGCGCGAACCCAAGTTCGGACATTCGTGTAAGTCTCCTGATGAAGGCCCGGCAGCGTCTATCCTCCCGCCTCGCCTCTCAGTCACCAGTTTTTATGTCATTCGTCAAAACAATCATGCTGAAATTTCTATCATTATTGCAATATATCGCAAAAAGCATATGACAGTTATCTTTCATTCCCGATCAGATATTCTCCGGCACAAACATTTCGAACGGCAAAAACGTCTGGCCCGGAGCGCTTGCCGGCCCATTTTCAATCGCGGAGACCATCAGCCGCACCAGTTCCCGGCAAAGATGCTGCAGCGGCGTGGCCACAGCGAGTGCAACCACGTCATCGGCAAGCGCCGCACGCGACTCCGGTGTCAGTTCGTTGACGGCGACGATATATTTGCCTCGAAGTTCTTCTTCCCGAAGGGCCGAAATTGCTCCCTCCATGCCGCCGCCGGCGACATAGAAGCCAACGAGGTCCGGGTGGCGGTGCAGGAGATCGAGGGTCGCCTCGTGGGTAATCTGGCTGGTTTCAAGATTGACGAGCGTATCGAGCACCTCGAAATCCGGCGCATTCTCTCGAAAATACGAGCGGAAGCCGATCTCGCGAAGCTCGTGGCCATGGAAGCGGTGGCTGCCGACAAAGACCGCCACCTTGCCGGGTTGTTTGGCCATTTTGGAGATCAACCAGGCCGCCGTCCGTCCAACTTTCCTGTTGTTGAGACCGACATAGCCTTCTCGGATACCCGAAGCGAAATCCGACAGCATTGAGAAAACCGGAATGCCTTTGCCTTTCAATTCCTCTACCGCCACGGTCAATGCCGGATAGTCGG
Organism: Rhizobium sp. LjRoot254; assembly: GCF_964254105.1. Classification (NCBI taxonomy): domain Bacteria; kingdom Pseudomonadati; phylum Pseudomonadota; class Alphaproteobacteria; order Hyphomicrobiales; family Rhizobiaceae; genus Rhizobium; species Rhizobium sp. LjRoot254. Next base: position 3,930,019 of record NZ_CAXUSM020000001.1, read on the forward strand.
GGGAAGCCATTGCGACGGCTTGGTTGCGGCTTCCAACGTCGCGGAGTGCTGCAGCCAGATCGGACGGAATCTGGCTGTCGCAAAATTCGATCTGAACGATGCCCCTCATGCTTTGGCTATTCTGAACGGCGAGTTCGATCTCTCGGGCGAACGCTTGATAAAAATACTGTTCGGGCTTTCGTAGGATGAAGCCCAATTTGTAGACCGGCAATCCTTCCAGAACCCGCTGCCTAAGCAGGCTGACCGCGTGAAAGCCGATTGCATTGGCGGCTTCATAGACACGCTTCGCGGTGTCTTCTCGCACCCTGTGTCGCCCGTTGAGCACGCGATCGACCGTCGCAACACTGACATTTGCCGCCTTTGCAAGATCTGCAATCGTTGGGCGCGAGGCCATTCGCTTTTCCTCATGATATGAAATTATCAAAATGCTTATATCAAATGATGGAAAATGAAAGAATATGTCGCACCGCCATTGTACTCCGGTTCGGCGCTGCTAATCCTGACTGACGTTGGGTTCGACACGGGCCAGCGACGCGAGGAGATACACCAGTGGCGACAAGTGCGACGAAGAGAGACTACAGCCTTCTCGGGCGGGACGCACAGGCCGCGGTCGCCAACGGCCTGTCGGCGGCCGAGTGGTATCATACCGACGTGCCGCGCAAGCAGATGAAGGAGCTGATGAAGCGCGAGGATGGCCCGGCGATCCGGGACACCGCGATCTGGCTCGGTTGCCTTGTCCTGTTCGGCGGGCTCGGGATTTATTTCTGGGGCAGCCTCTGGTGCCTGCCGTTCTTACTAGCCTATGGCGTCCTCTACGGCTCGGCATCCGACAGCCGCTGGCATGAATGCGGCCACGGCACGGCCTTCAAGACGATGTGGATGAACGACGTCGTCTACCAGATCGCCTGCTTCATGATCATGCGCAACCCCGTGACTTGGCGCTGGAGCCACACACGGCACCACACCGATACGGTCATCGTCGGCCGAGATCCCGAGATCGCCGTCATGCGGCCACCGGACCTCATGCGGTTGATCCTCAATTTTTTCGGCCTTCTCGATGCCTGGCATGCCGTCATCGACATGGTACGGAATGCCTTCGGTGTGATCAGCGCAGCGGAAAAGACCTTCATCCCAGAGAGTGAGCAGCCGGGGGCGATCCGCGTCGCGCGGATCTGGCTCGCCATTTATGCGGCGACTATCGCACTGGCCGTGGCCATGGGCTCGATCCTGCCACTGATGCTAATCGGCCTGCCACGTCTTTACGGCGCCTGGCACCACGTGATGACCGGCCTGCTGCAGCACGGAGGCCTGGCCGATAACGTGACCGACCACCGGCTCAACAGCCGCACCGTCTATATGAATCCAGTCAGCCGCTTCATCTACTGGAACATGAACTACCATGTGGAGCACCACATGTTCCCGATGGTGCCCTATCACGCTCTGCCGAGACTGCACGCGCTGATCAAGGATGACCTGCCGGCGCCGAATCCCTCGATCCTGCATGGCTATCGCGAGATGATCCCGGCCTTTCTCCGGCAGCTTCGCAACGAAGATTATTTTCTCAAGCGTGAAATGCCGCCGACGGCGCGGCCGTATAGGGAAGAGTTCCATGGCGACGCAATGGCATCGGCGGCCGAATAACAGGCCCGACTTTGAGAAAGAGACTGGAGGAGACTATGAGCGATTGGGTTGAAGTCTGCGAGCGCGACGGGATCGACGAGGAGGACGTGATCCGCTTCGATCACGCCGGCAGGACATTTGCCATCTATCGCAGCCCCGATGATACGTTCCATGCGACGGACGGGCTCTGCACCCATGAGAAGGTCCATCTCGCCGACGGGCTTGTGATGGATGACATCATCGAGTGTCCAAAGCATAACGGTCGCTTCAACTACAAGACCGGCGAAGCCAGGGGTGCCCCGGTCTGCGTCAACCTTAGGACCTATCCGGTCAAGGTCGAAGGCGGCCGCGTTTATTTACAGGCGGATTGATCGTGTCGGAACGAGCCATGATCATTGTCGGTGCCGGCGAGACCGGCGCACGTGCCGCTTTCGGGCTCCGGGAGCGTGGCTATCGGGGGCGTGTGGTCCTGACAGGCGATGAAAGCCACCTTCCTTATGAGCGCCCGCCGTTGTCAAAGGGGCTGCTTTCGGACAGTGCCGAGCCGAAATACCTCGCCCCCGCTGACCGTTACGAGGCCGCTGGCATCGAGCTTGTCCTCGGCCAGTCCGTCGTTTCGATTGATCGGCAGAGCAAAACCATCCACCTGCGCGATGGGTTCGTCTATTCCTATGAGAAGCTGCTGCTCGCCGCTGGTGCCCGGCCACGCCCGTTTCCCGGCCTTGACGCAGATGGAAAGCGCGTCTTTTACCTCAGGACATACGCAGACGCGCTGGCCCTCCATCCGTGGATGGCGCCGGGCCGAACGATTGCCGTTGTCGGCGGCGGCTTCATCGGCCTGGAGCTGGCAGCCATCGCGCGCCAGGCCGGCGCGAATGTCACAGTGGTGGAGGCTCTTCCACGCATCCTGATGCGTGGCGTCCCGGAGGTGCTTGCTATGCGCCTGCAGACCCGCCACGTTGCCGAAGGCGTCGATATCCGTTGTGGCACCGGTATCAGTTCCATCGATTCCGGACCGGGTGGTGTGGTCATCCTGATGGCCGACGCCATGCAGATCGAAGCCGACATCGTGGTTATCGGCATTGGCGCGACCCCCAACACAGAACTGGCCGCCGGGGCCGGTCTACAAATCGAAAATGGCATCCTCGTCGATGAATATTTGTGCACGTCCGACCCCGATATCCTCGCGGCCGGCGACTGCTGCAACTTCCCACTCTCCATCTATGGCGGCCGGCGCGTGCGGCTCGAGTCCTGGCGCAGCGCCCAGGAACAAGGAATACTCGCTGCCGCAAACATGCTGGGCGAAGCCAGCCCGGTGAGCGGCGCGCCGTGGTTCTGGTCCGATCAATACGATCTCACGCTGCAAGTCGCGGGATTGCTGGACGAGGCCGCGACAACAGTCGAGCGGCATCAGGAGGATGGTGGTCTGATCCTCTTTCACCTGGCGGCGGGCGGCAGGCTGGTCGCCGCTTCCGGGCTGGGGATAGGCAATTCCGTGGCCCGCGACATCCGCCTCGCCGAAATGCTGATCGCAAACATGGCCCATCCCGATCCCGTCAGCCTGGCCGATCCCGCCACGAAACTCAAAGGCCTGCTCAAGGCAGCATAAGGAAATATCCATGAAAAAGTCCTATCGGCCGACCGTTGCGGATCTCCTGGCGCTCAAGGGAAAGCGGCAATTGAGCATGTTGCGTGTCATAACGCTCGACGAGGCGGCAGCGGCCGAAGCGGCCGGCATCGAGATGGTCTCCGTTCCTCCCACCCTGCTCGGCCCCGGCTTCCGCGAAGCGGCACCGTCCGTCTTCGCTGTTCCTGGCCTGGAATACGGCGATTTCATCACTGCGGAAGACTACCTCAGGGCGGCCTTCCAGGCCGTGCGCGCTGGTGGCGACGCCGTTTATTGTGCGGCAAGCCTCGCCACGATCCGCCGGCTGCGGGATGAAGGCATTCCCGTCTGCAGCCATGTCGGCCTCATCCCATCGAAGGCCACCTGGACCGGCGGTTTCCGTGCCGTCGGCAAGACAGCTGACAGCGCGATCGCGATCTGGAACGCGGTCAAGGCACTCGAGGATGCCGGCGCCTTTGCGGCCGAGATCGAGGTCGTTCCCGCCGAGATCGCCACATCAATCAGCGAGCGGACCAGCCTGCTCATGATTTCGATGGGTGCCGGCGCCGGATGTGACGCACAATATCTCTTTGCCGACGACGTGCTCGGCCAGAACCGCGATCACGTACCGCGGCACGCCAAGACCTATCGCAACTTCGCCGCCGAATTCGACCGGCTGCAGACGGAAAGGATTTCCGCCTTCCGGGAGTTCAGGAATGATGTTTCGTCGGGCGCCTATCCCGAATTGAAGCATCTCGTGAGCGTTCCGGAACCGGAACTCCGCCGCTTCCGCGAACTTCTCGACAACACCTGAAACCGGGAGACGATAATGACAGTCAAATTTGCCCTGCTGGGCGCAGGTCGCATCGGCAAGGTGCATGCGAAGGCTGTCAGTGCCAATCCCAATGCGAAGCTCGTGGCCGTCGCCGATGCCTTCGCGGATGCCGCCAATGCGCTTTCCGCGCAATATGGCGCGGAAGTGCGCTCGATCAGCCAGATCGAGGCAGCCAATGACATCGACGCCGTCGTGATCTGCACGCCGACCGACACACACGCCGATCTCATCGAGCGCTTCAGCCGCGCCGGCAAGGCGATCTTCTGCGAAAAGCCGATCGATCTCGATTCCGAGCGGGTGAGAACCTGCCTCAAGGTGGTGGAAGAGACCGGCGCCAAGCTGATGGTCGGCTTCAACCGCCGCTTCGATCCGCATTTCATGGCGGTTCGCGCTGCCATCGATGACGGCAAGATCGGCACCGTGGAGATGGTCACCATCACATCACGCGACCCGGGCGCGCCGCCGGTCGACTACATCAAGCGTTCCGGCGGCATCTTCCGCGACATGACGATCCATGATTTCGACATGGCGCGCTTCCTGCTCGGTGAAGAGGTCGCTTCGGTGTCTGCCCACGCGGCCGTGCTGGTCGATCCCGAGATCGGCGAGGCGGGCGATTTCGATTCCGTCACGGTGATCCTGGAAACCGCGAAGGGCAAGCAGGCGGTGATCTCCAATTCCCGCCGTGCCACCTATGGCTACGACCAGCGTATCGAAGTGCATGGCTCGAAGGGCGTCGTGTCGGCTGAGAACCAGCGTCCGGTGTCGATCGAGATCGCCAACGGCGACGGCTATACCCGCCCGCCGCTGCACGATTTCTTCATGACCCGCTATACGGAAGCCTATGCCAACGAGATCGCCGCCTTCATCTCGGCGATCGAGAAAGGCACGGCGATCAGCCCCTCGGGCACGGACGGGCTGATTGCCCTCCAACTGGCCGATGCGGCATTCGAAAGCGCTACCACAGGCAAGCGGATTTTCCCGCAAGTCTGGCGGAAGACCGCAGTCTGAGAGACTTGGCATGGCGCACGATGTCGACGCCTTTAGCGTAGGCGTCCGCCTTGTGATCGACCGCGGCTGGCACAAACATGTCGCCTCGCGAGTCCACGTCATTGTCTGCTTTCGAGCCTTTGCTTAGCGGGATCCTATGACTGAGATGCGGGCGCGAAGCTGCCCTAAGGTTTGGCTCCCATTGGCCCTGAGCTGCCGCACATCACTCCTCCGGTATCGGCCCAAGCCTTGTGAAAACAACACGCGAAGCCGGGACTTTGATTCAACTTTGCGTGTTGCGATGAAAAGTTTGGAATCGGTGCTGTCGGACCGGGCTAAGGTCGGATGCCTCCGATGGTGAAACCGCCATCAACGGTGATCTCTTGGCCCGTGACGAAACTGGCATCGTCTGAAAGCAGCCAGGCAACGGTGCCCGCGACGTCTTCTGATCGACCGTTACGGCGAAGTGGCGTGTGGCTGGCCAAACGCGCGGCAAAGACGGGATCGATGACATCGTCTGCCATGGGGGTCAGGATAATGCCCGGATTGATGGCATTGACACGGATGTTCCGAGGACCTTCCTCCACCGCAAGCGTACGCATCATCGCCTGCAAGGCTCCCTTGGTGCCGGCGTAGGCCCCGGCTCCAGGCATGACCCCACTCGCAGTCCTGGACGCGTTGATGAGGATGCTACCGTTGTCTAAGAATGGCAGGCATTGCTTGATGGTAAAAAGCGTGCCGCGCAGGTTGGTCCCGATCAGCGCGTCAAACTCGTCCGCTTCTGTCACCGCCAAGGGCTTAAAATCGCCCAGGACCCCGGCGTTTGCAAATACGGCGTCCAGTTTCCCGAACTGCCCTACAGTCGTCTGTACCGCGGCTGCAACTGCATCGTTGTCCGCGATGTCGCAAGCAATTGCGATGGCGATGCCGCCTGCGGCCTCGACCTCCGACCGCAATTCGTTGATCGGGTGCGGGCGACGTCCGATAAGAGCGACCTGGGCACCTTCCTCGACCAAGCGAAGTGCGGCAGCCCGCCCCATTCCCGTTCCTGCCCCGGTAATGAAAACCGTTTTGCCCGTAAATCTGTTCTGCGCCATGTCGTGCTCCCTTGGTTACAGCAACAGGGCGGTTGTAATTCGGTAGGCAAACAGTGATAATTGCCAAAATACATTATTCATCTGAAAGTGAAACTATCGAATGGGGCTTTTTCGGTCCATGCAGGTTTTTGTGACGACCGTTCAGGAGGGCTCAATGAGTGCCGCCTCCAGCAAGCTCGGCATGTCGCCCGCGATGGTGGGCCAGCATGTGGCGGCACTGGAAGAGCGGCTTGGCACACGGCTTCTGAACAGAACGACCCGTCGTCAGAGCTTGACGGATTTCGGCAGGACCTATGTCGATCAGTGCCGCGACATTCTCGAGCGTGTGGCCGTTGCGGATGAGGAGGCCGAGGCATCGCAGACGAACCCCCGTGGCCAACTCAGGATTACGGCACCGACTACCTTTGGGGCAGAAGCCCTGATGCCCGCCCTGGGACGGTATCGTGAAATTGCACCGGACGTGACGCTGGACGTCACGTTGACCGACCGCAATGTCGATATCGTTGAGGAAGGATTCGATATTGCATTCCGTATCGGCGAACTTCCGGATAGCCGCCTCATCGCCCGCCAGCTTGCTCCCTACAGGATGGTCGTTTGCGCTTCACCGCAATACCTTGCTAGCCGCGGAATGCCCCAGCATCCCAGCGAGCTTTCGAACCACGAAGCCGTCGGGTTCACCCCTGCGGCAAAGTCGCCATGGAAATTGTCGAAACACGATGAGGCTGTCGAAGTTACACCGCGCATGTCGATGAGCGTCAACAGCGGTCAGGCTGTTCGCATGGCAGCCCGCACCGGATTGGGCGTGATCATGCAACCCGCCATACTGCTGACAGCGGATATCGAGTCTGGCCTGCTGGTCAGGCTTTTTCCGGACTGGCATCTGCGCGAGCGGCCAATGTCGCTTGTCTATCATCGAGACAGGCGGATGACGCCGCGCCTGCGCAGCGTCATCTCTTTTGCAATCGCAGAATTCGCCCCGAAACTCGATGATGGGGGGTATGGGGGTGTCGAATGACCGCAAATAGCGCGAAGGCGACTTGAGGTCTTGGTCGCCCAACGCGCCGCTGATTATTGCTGTGGCATGAACCGATAGTCGGACCTGACTAGGCCGCTCCCCAGGTCCCGCACCATGACAAGTTCAGCTTGGTGACGCGTTTCACCGTATCCAAACAGGGAATGTGCTCCCCCGGCGATAACCGGATACGTGATGAGACGCAATTCGTCGACGAAGCCCATGTCGATCAATGTGCGGACAAGTTGACCGCCCCCCATCAGATAAATGTCCTTTCCGGACTGGGTCTTCAGCCCGGCAATGTCCTCAAAACTGCGAATGATCCGTGTGTTCGACCACTGCGGCTCCGTCATGGTCCTGGAAAACACATAGTGAGGTAGGTCCGGAATTCCTTTAGACCATGCACGTTCACCTTCAGTCGGTAGCGTTCCGGTCATCAGCGAGGGGCCCTTCGGATCGTCGCGCATGGCGGACCAGTATTGCTCGTAGCCCCGATACATCTGCCCCCCGAGCAGGCAGGCATCGATCTGCGGAACCAGATCGTAGTCCTCCGACCAGCCGTTGACCCAATCCGCATAGCCTTCAGGACCCTGGAATTTTCCGTCCAACGAGACCTTCATTGCAGCTATCATTTTTCGCATTTGCGTTTCCTTGAGTTGGAGATTTTCATGCCAAAGGCTGCGGCGGCGCGCCTGCTGATATTTCTTGCCCAGTGCCCAACCCCACGCCTTACTGGGCCAAGCGCTTTCCATATTCAGTTTTCAGCGCTGCCCAGGTTGACCAAAACGACGGCGCGTCGAGGTCTGATAATTTCGCGATCATGATATCGAGATGCACGTGCCATCCTGCAGCGATCATGTTGCGCGATCCGGGGGTGTCGAGGCCGCTATGGGTCAGAACCAATAGGACTTTGTCACCGACAGTTTTCAGCTCGAAGGTGACGTTGCCATTGCCCCACGCGATTGTCAGAAGGCGCATTGGATCAACCGACACGACGTGGCTCTGCATGCGCTGTTCATCGGGGAAGCCTTCGGGCCTGGGGTCGTCGGACCTGCTGAGACTGTCGTTGCGCCAGACCAGTTCAAGAGCGGCTCCCGGCGCGAGCTGCATGTCACCTGCTGCCAGCCATTTGCTGCGGAGATCTCCGTCAACAAGAAATTTCCAGACCCGTTCCGCCGGACCAGGCAACAGGCGCTGCACGATCAAGGTGGAGCCGTTGGCCATGGTGCCCAAATCGGAAATAGCTGCGTGTTCGTTCATGTGCTCTCTCCTTCGGAGTCTGATGAATTCGATGGGGCGGCCGCATCGTCCTCGAGCAACAACCGCTCCAATGTGTCGAGCCGTTCGGCCCAGAACCGCTCATAGAATGCGATTTCCTCCAAGGCCCGCCTGAGCGGGAGGGGCGAAAGACGGCAAATGTGTGTGCGCCACCTGACCTCGCGGCTCACCAATCCGGCGTGCTCGAGAACCTTGATGTGTTTCGAGGCCGCGGCCAGTGTCATGGGATGTGACTTCGCCAGCTCGCCAACCGTGCGCTCACCTTTGGCCAAATCGCGAAGCATCGCTCGGCGGGTATCGTCGCTGAGCGCGTGGAAGATTTCGTTGAGTGGGACTTGCTGTGTTCGTTCAACCATATGGTATAATTAGCGCGGCGCGATCTCTCAGTCAACCATTTAGTTTAATGATCTGTCCATTCGAACTCTCTGGAGCCATTAATGGCCAAGGCCGATCGCCATTAGTTTGCGTAGAAATAGAAGTCCCGAACGGCAACTCGCCGAATTTTGGTTGAAGGTGACTCTTTTCGCCGGCTCAGAACGTCGTTGTCGCAGCCGCCTTCGAGTGGCCGGATTAACTTTGTGAGGACCGGGATATGCATTTGGAAGGAAAGCGAATTTTAGTCGTCGGCGGAAGCCGCGGCTTGGGGCTAGGTATGGCCGAGGCGTTCGCGGCACGAGCCGCCAAGGTCACCGTGGTGGCCCGAAACGCAGGCTCTCTCGACGAGAAGCTGAGCGTCCGTACGATCTCGGCTGACGCAACCAGTGCCGATGCCACGAAGCGGATCATAGCAGAGACGCGACCCGACATGGTCGTAATGAACGCAGGTGCGGAACCGCCAATGGAACGAATTGATCGGATTGGCTGGGAAGCTTTCACCGCCAATTGGAATGTGGACGTCAAGGCGTCACTGCACTGGGTGCAGGCAGCGCTGACGCTGCCAATGCCACCAGGCGGGCTTGTCGTCCTGGTCTCTAGCGGTGCTGCAGTGCAGGGATCGCCCCTGTCCGGGGGTTACGCCGGGGCCAAACGGGCCCAGTGGTTCATTGCGAAATATGCCGAAGGCCTATCTGAGCAACTCGGCCTGGGCCTTAGGTTCCGAGTTATCGTTCCCCGGCAGATGTTCGTCGGGACCGGAGTGGGCGACACGGGGATCAAAGCCTACGCCGCTGCGGCGGGGCGGAGCATCGCCGAACAGGTCGCCACTTGGCCGGACATGACTCCGCGGGCCTTCGGCGATATAGTGGCCGAACGGATCAGTTCGTCAGGTCTTGCCGACGCCATGGTCTATGGCGTTCGCGGAGATACAGGGATGACGGTCATCGAATGACGGATGCAGCTGGTCTCGAAACCGACACTGTAAGTATCCAGCTTGCCGCTCTGGCCAACGAAGCGGACACGCTTCGCCCAGAGCTGCACCGCTACGCCGCGCGTATCATGGGTTCGGTGATCGACGGCGAGGATGTGATACAGGATGCCTTCGCCAACGCCCTGGCGAGTATCGGCTCGATCGCACCGGGAACGCCAATTCGACCGTGGCTGTTTCGCATCGTTCACAATCGCGCCATCGACATACTGCGCCAGCGCGGTGCCCATCGATCTGAACCACTCGACAATGCATCGGATTTGGCCGATGTCAGCACCGTCGGCGCAGAGGACGTACTGATCCGGCAGGACACGGTGCGTTTCGCTTTGGGGCGCTTTGTGGAACTGCCTGTCCCGCAGCGCAGCGCGGTGATCCTCAAGGATGTGTTGGGAGAGTCGCTTGCGGATATCGCGGCAATGCTGGAACTGAGTGTGGATGCCGTCAAGGCTCACCTGTCGCGCGGCCGGGCGAGACTGCGTTCAATCATCGCAGCTCCCCCAGAGGTTTCGCCGTCACCGAGTCCGGAAGCGCTGAACTTCGCGGCGCTTTTCAACGCACAGGACTGGGATGCGCTTCGCCGACTGCTGGCGGACGATGTCCGGCTGCGCCAGTCGCGACGGCCGGAAATCTCTGGTGCCTCGGAGGTGGGTCGCTTCTTTAACTACTATGCGGAGTATCCTCGGGTGCGCCTCGAACCGGCACGGTTGGAAGGTCGTGAAATACTGGTGGTGGCAACGGAAGAGGCGGAAACGCCTTCATATTTCATGCTGCTCGAGTGGCAGGATCGGAAGATAACCCTGATCCGCGACCATCGTTATGCGACCTATGTGATGGAGGGAGCAGATGTAATGCCCGCATCACAAGTCGAGTAGCTGAGCGGTGAATCAACGTCGTTAAGGCCGCCACGTCTTCTCTTGGCGCACTGATGCCATCAAAGCGCTGCTTAATCGACGTCTGCTTTTGGGAAGACACCAAAGCTGCCTCTATGACCAAGGTGAGGGCGCAAAGCAGTCTGACCCGTTGCGACCCAATGCGGACCTTCTTCGAAGCAAGCCCAAGCGCAAGTCATGAGCCCAAACGGACAATCGACTGGCGGGATCACCCCATATAGCCTGCTAGCGGTCGAACCTCGAAGTCCCCGATAGACTTTTGAAATAGTCGTCATACAATCCGATCTCTGCGTTCTACGAAGGCAATGTGAAATGTCCGAAGAACGGGCCCAACGCCGTCTTGCCGCCATATTGGCTGCCGACGTGGTGGGCTACAGTCGACTTCTGGACCAGGACGAGCAAGGAACATTGGCCGCGTTAAAGGGGCGGCGAAAGGAAATCCTCGAACCACTGGTCCGCGACCGCCAAGGCCGTGTGGTAAAAGTGATGGGTGATGGCGTTCTCGTGGAGTTCGGAAGTGCTGTGAACGCTGTGTTATGCGCCATCGAACTCCAAAAGAGGATGGCGGCCGCCAACGAGGGTATACCTGCCGACCGGCAAATCGACCTTCATATCGGCATTAATCTGGGCGACGTCGTTGTCGAGGCCGGCGATCTGTTCGGCGATGGCGTCGTTGTCGCCGTGCGACTTCAGGCGATGGCCGGGGCAGGAGATATCTGTGTCTCCGGCGGCATCTACGACCAGGTCAAGCGGAAGCTTGATTGCGGCTTCGACGAACTTGGTCCGCAATCGATCAAGAACGTCGCCGAACCGGTGTCCGTCTACCGGATTCGGTTGTCGACCGCATCGGAAGATGGCGTGCCGGCGGACAAAGCGCTACTGCCGCTCCCCACCAAGCCCTCCATCGCCGTCCTCCCATTTACGAACATGAGCAATGATCCGGAGCAGGAGGCATTTGTCGATGGCCTCACCGAAGACCTGATCACGGATCTGTCAAGAACCAGTGAGTTGTTCGTCATTGCCAGCAACTCGGCATTTGCCTACAAGGGCAGACACATGGATGTGCGTCGCATCGCGCGCGAGCTAGGAGTGCGCCATCTTCTCGAAGGGAGTGCACGGCGGGCAGCGGGACGGGTGCGTATAAATGCCCAACTGATCGACGCGATCGCGGGTGACCATCTTTGGGCCGAACGATTCGACCGGAGCCTTGAAGATATCTTCGCTGTTCAGGACGAGGTGACCGGCAAAATTGTCGAAGCTTTGGTGGGCCGCCTGATCGCCGCGCCCGCGCGCAACAGACCAAGCAACCTGGAAGCCTATGACCTCTGTGTGCGCGCGCGGGCCCTTGGCCTGCAAACGGCGCTCACCGCGAAAGAAGCCATTTTCCTGCTGAACCGGGCAATCGCGCTCGATCCGGACTACGCGGAGGCGCACCGTTGGCTGGCACTGAACCTCTGGCTGGGCTGGGAGTTCTGGGACGAACCGATGGATCCCAACCGCGCAAAAGCCCTTGCCGAAGCACAGCGCGCGGTCGAACTCGACCCGAACGATGCAGGGAATCGCTGGGTATTGGGCGTAATATTGGCCCACGAGAGCCGCTGGGCGGATTCAGATGCCGAATTCAACGCCGCCCACAAGCTGGACCCCAACCACGCCGACGCATGGGCGATGCAGGCTGAACTGACGACGGAAAACGGGCGGCCTGCGGAAGCCATTGAGCAGGTGCGGAAGGCGCTCCGGCTCAATCCTCACCCGCCCGGTTGGTATTACTGGATGTTGGGCCAGGCTCAATATTCCATCGGCGACTACAAATCAGCGGTCCAAACGCTGCGCAGGCCCGAAACTTATCGCACGACTTCACGACGCCTGCTGGCAGCGAGTCTGGCGCAGCTTGGCCGCTTGGAGGAGGCGCGCTGGGAGGCGAAAATGTTCATGATAAGCAACCCGCACTTCACCATCCGGCACTGGTCGGCATCGCAGCCTTTCCCGGCGGAAGACGTGCGCCAGCATATCGTCGCTGGCTATCGCCTAGCGGGGCTTCCGGAATGAACCGCGTTTGGCAAGTCTCCCGAAGCCCGAAGCCGTTCGCCTGTACTTCCGCTCCATGCTCGAGTCGTCCCAATCTACCTTGGCGAGTGGCCGCTCTCCACCCCAGATCGGATGTTGAGACGGCCTGAGCCCAACGTCTGCTTTCGGGGATTCGGCATAGCGGCCGGAACGGCTGACTCGCGGGCGCGAAGCAGACACCGACGACCCCTGTTTCGACTGCAGGCGTAGCTTGACGGTTGGCGGATGCAGCTTGCCCGTTCCGTTGCTCAAGCGGGGAAGTTGGAGTATGTTTCAGGCGGTAGCCGACTGCGGAGGAGCGGTCGGAACGGTTGAGCAGGCAAGGCCGCAAAAACATCAGGTGTCATATCTGGAGGGGCCGGAGCCGTCCCGAGCGGTCGCGGCCTTTCGGCCTTCGTGCGATGGGAGGAGCGCCGGCATGGACTTTCCCGTACCCGAAAACGAAGTCGAGCGCTTGGCCGCGGTGCAGGCCTATCACGTATACGGCACGGCCCCCGAACCCGGCTTCGACGACCTTACCGATCTCGCCGCGGTGATCGCCAACGTACCGATTGCGATGGTCAACATCGTCGGCGACACCAAGATCTGGCTGAAATCCCGTCACGGCGTTCCTCCGGATATCGAGGAAGTCCCTCGCGCCGGCGTCTGCTGCAGCCATGCCGTCTGCCGCAGCGACTTGCTGGTCGTTCCCAACACGATCGCCGACGAGCGTTTCAGGGAAATGCCCTTCATCGCAACCGAACCCTTCATCCGCTTTTATGCTGGCATGCCGCTGATCGATTCTGGCGGCCGGGCGCTGGGAACGCTCTGCCTCATGGATGTCACGCCGCGCGAGCTCGCCTTCGAGACGGCCGAATGCATCCGGCGCATCGCGCGCCAGACCACCGCCCAGCTCGAACTGCGTCTGAAGATCGCCGAGCTTATGCGCTCGCAGCAAGATCTGGCGGCCGAGAAGCAACGCTCCGACGACCTGCTCCTCAACATCCTGCCCCGCAACATAGCCGCGGAATTGACCGAGAAGGGCTCGGTCGAACCTCGCCACCATCCCTCCGCGACGATCTTGTTCACCGACTTCGTCGACTTCACCCGATCCGCGGCTGAACTCTCCCCGCGGGAACTGGTCGATGACCTCGATATGTACTTCTCGGAGTTCGACAGCATTGTCGCGCGGCATGGGTTGGAAAAACTCAAGACCATCGGCGACTCCTATATGTGCGCCGGCGGTCTGATGCAGGGCCAAAAGGACCATGCTGTCCGTAGCTGCCTTGCGGCTCTCGAAATCAAGCGCTTTGTGATGCGCTCGAACCAGCGCTGGACCGCGATCGGCGAGCGACCCTGGCACCTGCGCGTCGGCCTGCACAGCGGCAGCGTGATGTCCGGCGTCGTGGGAAAGAAGAAGTTCACCTACGATGTCTGGGGCGACGCGGTGAATATTGCATCGCGAATGGAGAGCACCGACGAAGCCGACCACGTCAACATTTCCGAAAGCACGTATCAACAGGTGAAGCCGTATTTCGATTGCACGGCGCGGGGTGCCCTCGAGGTTAAAAACCGGGGCAAAATGACGATGTATTTCCTCGACCGCCTGAACCCGGAATATTCGGCGGACCTTGACGGCGTGGAAGCCAACGAGCGTCTGAAGAGCGCGCTCGCCGGCACGTCGGTCCTCTGGTCCCTGCACTGAATATCCGAGACAAGCACCGCGGAAGCTGTCGGGTGCGAATTCGAGGGTGTTGCTGGGGAGTGCTGCGCCAATGAGCGTTATTGGCGCACGCATGCCGCCTCGCACGTCCACTGCATTGTCCGCTTTCGAGACGCCGCTTGGCGAGACTTTATGACCGATATGGGGGCGCGTGTCCGCCTGACATCCGCCGCTAATCCGAAGAGCACCGAAACCTGTCCTTGATCATGTGAGTTTGTTGGTGGAGCGGCCGCCCGTTGAGTCACTTCACTCCGGATTGAAGGCCGTGATAAATGGCGCCAATGGGAATCAAGAGCTATCTGATCGAAGGCGGTTCAGGGACTGGAAAAACGTCTGTCGCTACCGAACTGGAGCGGCGGGGCTACCATGTCGTCCATGGTGACCGGGTCTTGGCCTATGTTGGCGACCCCGAGACAGGCCAGGCACTCGCAGGACCACCCGAAGGAGCGGACCGCATCGTTTGGGGGTACGCGCACTGGATCTGGCCTGTCGACAAGGTCCGCGCTATTGCCGCCAACACCACCCATCCAGTCACCTTCTTCTGTGGCGGCTCGCGCAATTTCCACAAATTCCTGGACCTTTTCGACAAGGTTTTCGTGCTTGACATAGACCTCGAGACGTTGAACCGACGATTGGATGGGCGGCCAAATGAGCCAGGCTTCGAGCCAGCCGAGCGCGCATTGGTACTCCGCTACCATGGCACCCGGGAATATCTTCCCGCCGGCATCGATATCGACACGACGGGTACCGTCCCAAGCGTCGTCGACGATATCCTCGCTCAACTCACCTGAAGCCCTGTGAATGGGATGGGAAGCACTCGAATATGGCGGGGAAGACGCCAGCCGCATGGAACGGGGGCGGAGTCGCCAATGATATTTGAAGCGCGCAAGGCGCGAATTGGCTTGCCCTCGCCTGCTTTGGCACGGCGACGGTGATGCCTTGGGAGACCGGGCTCCTCCATCACAATGAAGACATTGCCGCTTGGGTAGCCGACCGGCAGCTTTCAGAACGACAAACCGAGTGGCCTAACGACCGATATGATGGCGCACAGCCGCTCTAGCCGATACGGTCGACCCCGCTCGATGCGGGCCGCACATTTTCAAATCTCCGTATGCTCCGCGAGTTCAAGGGCATCCTCGATGTCCACGCCCAAATACCTAACCGTGTTCTCAATCTTGGTATGTCCGAGCAGGATCTGGATCGCACGGAGATTGCCGGTGGCTTTGTAGATCATCGCTGCCTTTGTGCGTCGCAGCGAGTGCGTGCCGTAGTCTTCACGACGTAGCCCAATCGCAGTCACCCACTCATCGACCAATCGGGCATATTGGCGAGTGCTGAGATGATCGGCATGATCGACCCGGCTGGGGAAGGCGTAGTCATCAATTGTTCCGCCTCTTCGTTCGAGCCACGCAAGCAAACTTGCCCTGACGTCAGCCGTGATCTCAAACTGGACAGGACGTCCGGTTTTTTGCTGGATCACCATGGCGCGGGTTCGAACTTCCTGGCTTGTGACGAGGGTTCCGATCCTGATCTTAACCAGATCGCAGCCTCGTAGCTTGCTGTCGATCGCGAGATCGAACAACGCCCGGTCTCGGATGCGCCCCTCTCTATCGAGGAAGAAGCGAATTGCCCAAATCTGCCGCTGCTTTAGGGGCTTCTTTACGCCGACCTTCCGGCTGGAGTTCCATGCCGGGCGACCCAATGCGGTAGGATCATACTGTGCGATACCCATTTGAGTTCTCCTTTGGCCACCATTGGCCGTTGGAAAAACGTGCAAGTTCCAGATTCAAGTGGGTGTGAGAGGACGCACATCAAGCGGAGCCGCACGGATGCGCGAAACCATACAAGGTCTGATGTAGAAAAGTTCCAACGTAGACGGGGGCGATCCTTCTCTGCCGCCCCCAATGCACAGATTCGATATATAACATTCGCAACAAGCCATTAACCGCCACCAATGATGCCTTGCCCGGGCGCTTTTCGCGACGTTCTTGACAGGATCACGGACTACGCCGGCATGTCGGCGGCTTGACGCCTCAGTCGAGCTGGATGCCACTGCTCTTGACGATCGGAGCCCATTTGGCGAGCTCGGCCTTGACATGCTCGGACAACTGTTCCGGCGTTGAGCCGACGATCGTCGCACTAAACTCACCCATGCGGTCGACGACTTCAGGGTCCTGCAGCGCTTTCGCGGCGGCCTGCTGAAGAGTCGAAATAACCTCCGGCGGCGTACCTGCCGGTGCGAACAGGGCGTTCCAGCTGTAGGTTTCATAACCAGGAACCGTCTCCGCAATGGCGGGAACATCGGGGAAGGATGCGACACGCTCCTTCGTCGTTACGCCCAGGGCTCTCAGGCTTCCGCTCTTGATATGCCCTGATGACGACGGAAGATTATCGAACATCATGGGGACCTGATTGCCGAGCAGATCGGTGAGCGCAGGTCCCGACCCCTTGTAAGGAACGTGCTCCACGGTCACGCCTGTCATCGTCTTGAACAGCTCGCCGGAGAGATGGAGCGGCGTTCCGTTGCCCGAGGACGCATAGACGTATTTGTCAGGATTCTTCTTAAGCAGTGCGATCAGCTCATTGATGTCCTTGGCGGGGAACTGAGGGTTCACTACCAGCACATTCGGCACGATGACAAGCAGCGATACAGGTGCGAAATCCTTCTGGGGATCATAGGGCTTGGTTTTCAGAATCAGCGGGTTGAGGGCATGCGTCGCGACGGTTCCCATCAGAATGGTATAACCGTCAGGCTCTGCCCGCACGACTTGCGCAGCGCCGATATTGCCGCCGGCACCCCCGACATTCTCCACGATGATTTGCTGGCCAAGAAGGTTCGACATCTTGTCGGCCACGAGCCGGGCGACCAAATCTGTCGAGCCACCTGCCGCGAAGGGCACGACCATTTTGATGGTGCGCTCGGGGAAACTAGCGGCCCAGCTTGCCGAGGCCGATACGAGCAACGCCATCAGCGCAGCAAAGCCGAATATCTGCTTTCGAAAATTCATCCTTGTCCTCCTCCAAATATGAGCCTGTGGCGCACGACCAATGCACTTTGCCAGCATTACTTATAAGCCTGCGAAACGCCAGCAGTGCAACTTGGTTTCCTTGATCGGCGATCTCGTCCTAGGTCCTGACAAAGTCGGATGCGGTTAGCCCGACCGTCACCGCGTCACTCTTAAACGGTCCTGAAGTCCGTTGGAACGCGCTTTTGGCGGAGCTCCCCGTTCTCGGCATCCGGATGAGTTTAGGCGATCGGCAGGTTACAGGAGATGGCCTGGTAGTTCGAACGACGGGAATGGGGGCGCAAAGCGGAACCCATTCCGCTTCGGGGCCGGTGGCGGACAAGCAAGTTCCGTGATGCGGAAACTCATGCGAGCAACACCAACGTCCTGACCGGCCCATTGCCTCCGTCCCCGGACCAAAGCCGGCCTCGGCGTAGCCTCGTAGAAACGGATGATCACAGGTCGACCCGGAGGGCCGAACTACCGTGAAGCTGCACGTTGGACGGCCAATGAAAAACTTCGTCCGGCGAGACGCGATGCCGCTCTGACCACATAGTGCTTCTCTGTCATTTCAAACGAACGATGGCCCAAGAGGTCTCTCGACATACGAATATTCTTCGGATCTTCCACCGAAATGAACGTCGCTGCAGCATTGCGGAATCGATGCGGTGTGACTGCCACCCCTAATGCTTGCAGCGTGTGTTTCCTTAAGTACCGTCGAATCATTTTAGGGTTCATCGGCCTGTCGTGATAAAGCCACATGCAATTATGTGCTCGCGAGCCCTCGAAACTCGGGCGCACTATCCCCAAATAGAAATCGACATAAAGTGAAAGCCGCTCGGAAAGTTCGTAGTCCAACGCATGTCGCGTTTTGACGAGCCTACCTGGTACGTGGATGTTCCATTGCATTCCCACCTTTTCAAGGTGCTCCACGACGTCGATAGCTGCAAGATTACCGCGCCGCATCGGCGCTTCCACAAGTACGGCAATCATGAGTCCATCGCGGAATTTCGAATAATCCGTGCCGATCAGATGATTGGAAGCGTGGTAGTTATCGAGCACTTCATCCATCATTGATATGCCGACGGGATAGAGGTCGCTACTCAAGACGAAGTCGTGGCGCAAAGGCTCAGCACGAATTCTGAGAGCTGTGGCAATTTGCCCAAGCCAATCCCAGTCCGCAATTGGAGGACACATTGAGCGCATAACGTAGTAGAGCCTTTGTATCGCGATGGAGATACCGACTGGGCTCACATTGCGCGCCAGCTTGTCGTGGAACATCCTTATCGATGCACGTGTTACACGAACCGCCGGCGATAGGGACAGGAGTTCGCTGTCCAGACTGCCCATGAAGGCTCCATAGGCATATTCCAAATGCTTCACCGTGGCGGGTGAGAGCGAATTCTCCCTGGACGTATCCAGCCAATCGGTCGCAGGTGCAAACGCTTCCGCAAATTTCTTACGATCCTCTTTTGGCCAGCGAGCCATCGGCAGACCCCTGTTGAGTCTATCCGCCATTGCCTTCTCCTGTCTGCTTGCGACCCTTCGAGCGCGTCTGATGTTCCGAAAGCTTCTTTCCAAGGAGATCATTATGATGACGCTGGGCGCGCTTCACATTCAATCCAGCGTAATAGTTTGCCGTCGTCTGCAGCTTCTTATGACCAAGTAGCTGCTGCACCGAAACATGTGCTCCAGGCTCTTCATCGAGGACAATCTTCGCCGCCAGATGGCGGAACACATGAGGATTCATGGAGAAGCCGAGATACTTCTTCGTATAAAATTTGATCAAGTACCAAAGCATGCCATCGCTTTTGACACCTTCTTCTTCGTTGTTCGTAGCGAATACGTGGATCGGCTTCCGTCCCAGAACCTCGGACGCTATATCGTCACGATAAACCTGATACATCCGAGCAAGCTCGTCAGGGATGTCGAAATCCTGTGGCGTGCCAGACTTGTTCTCAGCACTCAAGACGGACAGCGTTGAAACGCCTCCCGGTCGCAAATAGACATGCTTTTCGAACTCGAGAGAAATCAGGTTGGCACGACGGATCACCTCTGGAGAGGGTGGGGCCATGAAAGCCGAGTTAATGACGGCGTTCAACGTTTCGACAGTCGCGCCTTGATGCTAAGAAGGTGTGTTGCATGGCTAATACCGTTCAGGTGCCCCCTGTGATGGCATGCCGGCCCGAGCGCAGGTGCGAAAGAGCCGTTTCTTATAGCCAAATGACAACCGGTTCGCAGTCGGGTTCGATTACC
The DNA here is from genome assembly GCF_964254105.1 of Rhizobium sp. LjRoot254. Classification (NCBI taxonomy): domain Bacteria; kingdom Pseudomonadati; phylum Pseudomonadota; class Alphaproteobacteria; order Hyphomicrobiales; family Rhizobiaceae; genus Rhizobium; species Rhizobium sp. LjRoot254. The sequence continues at coordinate 3,949,737 of NZ_CAXUSM020000001.1, forward strand.
AATTTGATTGGAATGCCGACAAACTCGACAAGCATTTGCTGACCGTCAAGACGGCGTCCGAGTAAGTGGCGAATGCGAATATTAGCTGTGCAATATTCGAGGCACCCTGGTTCGGATTCGCAGGGTCCCCGGCAACTATTTTCCAGCGATGCTGAATTTGTTTTCTACCTCTCAAATCCTGCAAAGCCGAGATTTCCACCCCCTCAAACCCCCGTTGCTGAGATGCAGACTTTCCTGCATCCATTTACGAGGAATCTCACGAGCGCCGGGTCCAGTGGCAGCTTCCGTTTCTCAATCTATCGGCCGCAACGTCTGATGGTCGTGGCGAGATATCCCACATGGATTTCCGCGGCGACGCTGCTACGCACGTGTCTGTATTTTGGCGCCCACTTTTGAATCTTGAGGGCCCCTGCGGCCATGCAATTGCGGCACCGTATTCTCAGTAACAAACGACGAAAGTGGCCGTTATGGTCAGGCCTCCATGTGCCAACCTTTGCAGATATACGCTTCACAACTGCGTAACCGGGGAAGCATCAATACTTCGAGATATGAGAGCTCATCAAGCGATATTCAGTAGAATTATTTGAGATAGCGGGATATCTTAATTTGCGATCAGGTGATTTAAATTAAGATTCGCCTTCAAAATTCCATGTCTTATTTTTCAACATGCTTCATAGAATAAATTTATCTACTCTGACATTCTCTTTAGGATTCTTAAATGGTCGTATTTAACCTATTTTCTCAGATAATACTATTTACTTTCTTTCGACGTTGAATACGATACCAGAAATGACGTGAGGTGATGCGGCCGACGATTGCAATTCGGTGCGGCCCGAGGAACCGTAATGTTGCCCAACCTCAGAGGTCTGCAATGGAAGACATCTGCTCAAAATCCGAAATCCACGACGCCGTCATGCTCACAGGGGCAGTGGCGATCTTCGCGGCCGAGCCTATCAATGCCGCATACCTGAACCCAGAAAACAACGGCCTCAGACTGGTAACCGACACTGTCGAACGGGTCCTGCGGCAGATGACGACTTCACCGCAAATCCAGACGGCGATGGGCAATCTCGAATCACCGTCTGGCAAGCTGCTTGGTTTCGCTTACCATCCGAATAGCCGCCATTCAGCCAAGCACCTTTGTTCCGCGATCGAACCGTCGTTCGTCATCGACATTGATGAGCTGCAGTCTGAGTTGACTTATCTTATCAGGGCGACCGACGAGCAAATATTGGCGCTGAAGCGCCTCAATCTGCGCCCGCATGGTGCGTGCCAACTTCGCGTAAACCTTTTCGATCGCTTCTTGCTGTTTGAAGTTGTCGGCACGGAATAGCTTGCCGGCAAATTTCATGGCGAGGACATGGTTGGCAATGATTTGAGTGGCCATAATGCCCTCTAGTTCGTCCTTTGGGGCTGATTCCTACTAGAGCCGCGGCGATGATCTCGCTTCGTGCAATATCAACTTGCTCGCCCCTACTCCTTGCACCAGCGCCGTACTGTCTTCTCCGACCTGCCAATGGCATGGGCAGCACGCCGCACGTTTATGACCTCGTCGGGTCGGATGAGGATGGGCATGCGTGGCCGCTTTGGGGCCGGAAGCGGACCGTCCACGAATAGAATTCCCAACGAGATCGCGGGCATCTGTTTACTCGACGCCCAGTCTGGGATTGGTACAAAGCGGCATCGAAAGCTAGCGCCGACGATACGAATCCGGACAGGTGCGACCATTCTGGCAAACGCCTGGGCTTTTCGATCTTCGCGAGAACTTCGGGTTTGGCGCAGTCGGGAAGCCGGCTAGTTGCATCGTATCAATGAAGCGTTGACGCTCGACGTCACTCCAGCCGGGTTCGTTCACTATCAACTCGACGCTTAGAACGGGATGCGCCGCCATTGCACGTGAGACAAGCTCTACGGCTTCCGTCCGACGCCCCGCTGCGGCCAGCGCCCCTGCGTGCGCAGCCCAGCTCCAGCTCATCGAACTCTAAGGAGGCTTCGTCATTGCCGCAGCCAATCTCGACTGCGAGACCGAAAACAGCTGGTCGGGTGCTCGGCTCGCTACACCCGAAGCTTCTCGGTTATTTGGTCTTCGCCATTATTGGCAGGTAGCGGTGACTGGAAGAGGCGATGTGACGATCTGCATATCCGCGTCATCGGAGGCGCCCTGCAGTTCTCGAACGATTGCATCGAGAGTGTTCGCCAGGTGATGTTCGACATCCTTGGCTCCCAGGTCACGTGCTGCCGTCTGAGCATAAATAACGAGACGCGCGATGGCAGTCAGTTCCGATTCCCAGCTCGCTGCGCTTTGTACAATTGCATCCATTTGTTTAGCCCCCTCGATCAGAGGACTACAGATTAACGCAGACCACATCGGTGCGCGCGTGACACGACCGTGACACTACTCATGGAATAGTCCAAACTTCTCTCGCCAAAAAGGTGTTGTCTGGAACGTCCAGGCCACGGCCGGTGCAGCCACCGAATCTGGATTTCTCAGGCGTTCCACCAACGCAATCGCATCGCGACGCTTCTGGTCGATCTGCGCGATTGGAAGCAATCTGCCGAGTTCAAGTTTCCGAGGCGGAGCAAGGTCCTGGCAATTCTGGACAATCTTGACCCAAGTTCGCTCTTTGAAGAATACGTCCCTTGCACTTCGCTCGAGGCCATCTCCCTCATTGGGCGTGATCACCGTGTCGCTTCCAGCCTGGAGCAGCGTGGCCCTGACATTGACCATCGGCACCGTGAGGGGAAGGTAGTTCATCTCCGCGGGGGCATGAAGAAGCGCGACGTCCGCGTCGTCGATCACGGTCCCGTCACGGTATTCTTCAAAGATCCGACCAATACCGATCATGCCGTAGGTATGACATTCCGCCGCGCGGAGTGCCCCCATACTTGCCGCGCCAAGGATTTTCACGCCCCTTGAGAGACCGTAGAGAATCTCCTTGTGCCAGACGGGCGCGGTATATTCGAAGCCGCCATCGACGAGACCGATAATGGTCGCACCGTCATCAATGGCCGCCATGACGTCGCCTTGTGTTGCTGGAGGGCGAACGATTACTCCGGGATCCACGATCGAGGCGGCATCTGGAATGCTGGGGCCGACGAACAGGACCTTCATGCAAAGAGCGCCTTGGCGATGGCTCGGGATCCGAAGCGTTGACGCCGAGCGCCTTCCGGGTTCTCAAGTCCGGGGACCAAGACTTTGACGACGGCGAAGGGAAGATCCGGGTTGCTGAGGGAGAGTGCATACACGTCGTGGACGCCAACAGCGCGAAGTCGGTTCAAAACGCCGGTCGTGTCCAAGACCTCGCCTGCGTGGGGCCGAGCGATCTGGCGAGGTTCCGCATCAAACAAGCCACGGATACGCTCCGGCAACGGACGCTCGAAGACCTCCCGAAAGACATCGTCCCGCGCGCCACTGATATAGGTAAGACGCGACTGTGCGGCTTCGGTCAACGCCCTGACTGCCGCCGGCTCCGGCTCGGGATGGGTTCCGCAGCCATAGGTCACCTCGACAAACCGCGCCGAATTCGTCCTGATCTCGTGCGCCGGCCCGACAAGTGCGGCGAATGTCGGCACCTGGACATCGCTGGTTATGTCGAAGAGGCGAAGTTCCAAATCGGCCGCTGCCAGCTGCTGCTCCAGGCGCGTTACCTCTGAAGACCCAAGAATGGCGGGATCGATACACATCGATTGTTGCTGCGGAAGCTTGCGGAGCTGCCAGAGCGTGTGGGCGTCCCTTTCGATGCGCTCCATCAACGCGTGGTAGACCGCTTCCTCGACTGTGTTGCCGGACGCAAGTCCATCTGATGATTGCCAATAGCGGTTGTTTGGTCGCGTGCGATCGAGCGTCACGGCCTCATACGGCACGAACACGGTCTCGCCGGTCGACAGATCGGAACTGGCAACCCAGTCGATGATTTCATCGGCCGAAAGCAAATCCTGCCCGCGCGCGATGAGTTGAGGGAGCGGATCGGCACGAAGTCCCTCCCCTTCCAAAGCAGCCATGGACGCCGCTATGACGGGCACATGCGGATCGCATCCTACGGCACGCTCGAGCGCCTCCATCGTCGCCGATGTTCTGGCATCATCATCAGTGACGCCCTTTCCCTGGGCGACGACAATGGATTTAGCATTCGGCGTGTAGGCGCACCACACGGGAATCCCGACCTTGTCGAGCCCGGTATGCCGCGCAACACGTGTGATCCCAAAGCGTGCGAGATGCGGGCGCACCCTCTCAAAGGTCACGCCTGATGGGAAGAGCCGGTCGGCTGCCGAAACGCGCAATGCACTGACTTAGGTGTCAAACAAGCCCGAAAACGCAGAATCAGCCGCCTCTACCGCAATCGCCAGGTTGACATCCTTGATAACCGTGCCGCCCGCAGCTCTGATCTGTGTGATGGCGTCAAGCTGCGGCGACGGTGCGGGGTTGAGTGGCCGCACAGTGCCTGCATCAATATCCGCCAACCAGACCATGTCACTTCCAGGAAGACCGATCACAACAATCTTCGACATTTTTGTCCCCTCTTGTTCTTCAAAAACCTGCCTTCGACAGGCCTTCACGATAAAGATCCTTCTGCCATTGCTCCTTGACAGGGAGGACCGACAACCACAGTTCGAGGTCGAAATGTGGATTGAGTTCATGCGCCTTGCGCCGATGAAACCGTGCCTTGCGGCTGTTGCCCAGCATCGCCCAGCTGGCGGCCAGCAGACGTTGCGCTGAGCCGGGGCTCGCCATGCGATCGATATAGGAGATCGCCTCCTGAAAGTGCCCCAGGAAGTAACTCGCGCCCGCTGCGCTCCAGAAGTAGTCATCCGGGGCAATCGGGTTGAGCGAAATTGCCTTCTCGATTTTGCTCAAACCTTCTGATGGACGCGATGCGTGAACCAGCGAGTCCGCATAGCTATAGATTGCGTCCGCGAAGTGGGGGCTGAGCGCCTCTGCTCGATCGAGCGCCTCCAGGCTTTCATCGACGTCCCCAAGATAGAGTTTGGCAACGCCGAGCTCACGATAGGCGGAAGAGAGTTCTGGGTTCCCCTTGATCGCGAGCCTGGCACTCGCTTCCGCGGATGAAAGCAGGTTCCTGTCGCCGCGGGCCGTCAGCACCCATTCCATGGAATAGGTTCTGGCCAATGCCGCATAGGCTAGCGCGAAGGAACCATCCAGTCTCAGGGTGTCCTTGAACCCGCTACGTGCTCGACGGATTTCCGGCAGCGAAAGGCCTTTGAGATGACGGCTCGCCTTGAGGTAGGTGAGGTAGACCTCCGGGTTGGAACGAACGTCCGCGACGTCGGCTTCCATCTTCCGAAGTTCGGCCACGATCGCTCTGACAATCGAATTCGCAATGCTCCTGCGCAGTGTCACGTGATCATAAGGTAGCGGAAACCGCTCGGCCCAGATGATGCTGTCCGTCGGCAAGAAGATCATCTGGACGAAAAGGCCTTCATCGGAAAGCGCGGTGTCGATCACGTAGGTAATCGCGAATTTCTCGAGATGGGTGGCCTTGTCGGGCATCGCTCGGATTTTCTCGGCCGTGTAAGGAGCCACGACCGTGACCGAGCGGAGCGAGCAAAGACCCATGGTGATGTCTTCGATCAAGGCGGATGCAAGCGACGATAAAACCGAGCCATTGATAATCGGCGGCAGCAGCACCAGCCTGGGCAAATTGGTCGGGGGTGGCGCTGGCAGCCCGCCGCTGTCCATGGATATCAATGGACGAACCCGGAGATCTGGGGGGATTAGCGTCGGCTCGCCTCGCCCTTCGCGACGTGCCTCGACGAGGATTTCGCGGATCTTGCTCTCATCCGGATAGTGCTCGAGAAGCAGATAGGCGATCTCGACAATGTCGTTGAGGTGTCGTGACCGGGAGTTCGTTGCCCACACTTCGAACAAGGCCGTCTTGAGTTTGCGAAACAGCGTGTCGATCTGCTTGTTTCGCCAGACTGAAAATGCAATCGACGCGGGCGCTTGAAGAAATGCCTGTTTGAGGAGGCCCGACATAGACCTTAGATCGAAGGGTTTTGACGATTCGACGATCAGATCGACATCCGCATCCACCCTGTCCGGGCCGAGACATACGGCGTCAGACTGAAAAATGAGGGGAACACTCCAACCGTCGGCCGACAAACGCCGGATGCGTTCAATCATCTTGCGCAGGCTGGCCTGCGCCGCAGACTTATCACTTTCGCTCCATAGGAGACCTGCGATTTGATTGCGGGTTAACCGGCTCACGCCTTCCAAATGCATATAGGCCAGCAAAAGGAGGGCCTTCTCGGGAAGCGGCATGTCCCCACGCCCATCTTGCGAAAGTCTCAACTCTCCGAAGGTTTGTAGCCGCAGCATGGGAATTGCGATCAGACTTGAGCCAAGCCGTCCTCGCCCCCCGAAATGCCGTCCTCGTTTTTGGCAATCAACGTGACAAGCTGCACGACGCGCTGACGAACCTTCGTATTCTCGAGTTTGAGAAATGCACTATTGAGTTCGATGCCCTGGCGGCTGGACAGAAACGAGATGATGGCATCCTCACTGACACTGCCATTGGGTTGTGCCAGCAGCGAGGTATCTTCTCCAGCGAAAAAGTAGCTGACGGGGACACCGAGAAGCGTCGCGATGTGCTGCAGCCGGCTGGCCCCGACACGATTCGTGCCTTTTTCATATTTCTGGACCTGTTGGAACGTGATGCCTAGTCCCAGGGCCAGCTTTCCTTGTGACTGCCCCAGCATCATACGCCGTACGCGAATACGTGCGCCAACGTGGACGTCGATTGGATTGGGTCCATTCTTCGGCATGGCTGATCCTCCCCTTGGTTTTAGCCACTATGATGGAAGGGTGCATTCTTTGCAACTATCGCTTTAGATGACTATGGCGGTTGAGGCTTTTTTTGCCGTCGGCACGTCTTGTGCCGGAGCCGTGCGCGTCAATACTCGATAAAGCTGTCTCGCCAGACAATCGATCCGGTCGAATACGGGCTTTTCAGGGTGAAGGGATTAGAACCAACGACCCTGTTGTTACAAAAGCCCTCGGCCTCAAATGTTCCGGTAGCGGACATCGGCTCGGGTGTTTTGATGCACTAGACTGCGTCGTTCTGTGCCACCGGATCGCAGGAGACATGTCGTTCTGATCGTTACCCAGCAGGTTTAGGAGAATCCGAAGCCGCTGAGCCAGCAGCAGCCGGTATCGCTCCCACGCCATCCGGGTTACGATGCGGCGTTGAGAACGGGCGCGGGCGCCCCGTCGGACCACCTACGTCAGGAGGGCAGTGTGAAATCGCCAACAGTGAGAGTCATGGCCGCGACCGAGGAAGATCTGGCGGCCGAAACGGTCATGCTTGCGTTTGCAGCGGATCCCATGGCGCGATGGACCTGGCCGCGTGCACACCAGTACCTTGCGGCGATGCCGCGAATGATTCGCGCGTTCGGGAGCGGCGCCTTCTCTAACGGAAGCGCCTTCTGCACCGAGGGCTACGCCGGAACGGCGCTGTGGCTATCGCCCGGGGTACATTCCGACGAGGAAGGGCTCGGTGCGGTGCTCGAAAGCACGGTTGAGCACTCTCTTACCCCCGAAACCACCGCCATATTCGAGCAGATGGCCACGTATCACCCGACCGAACCACATTGGTACCTGCCCCTGATCGGCGTCGACCCGGCGCATCAAGGCAAAGGTCACGGCGATGCATTGATGGCGTACGCACTCGCGCGGTGCGACCGCGATCACGCGCCAGCCTATTTGGAGTCCTCGAACCCGCGCAACATTCCGTTTTACCGACGCTATGGCTTCGAACCACTCGGCGCGATCCAGGTCGGTTCGTCGCCGACGCTCGTTCCGATGCTGCGACGGCCGCTTTGAGCTTCGTGCGATCAGATAGTTTGTGGCGTAGCGGCGCCGAGCGCGCGGCAGGGCCGCGAGCGGAACATGGAACGGGCCGGCGAGACGTCTGCTGGCCGGCCGCGAGACCTATTTGAACGCGTGTGCGTCGCTGGGATTGAAGCTCATCGAAACCTTGTTGCCTGGCGCAAGTTCTGCCAGCGCGGCGTGTCCGAAGGGCAAGCGCACCGATATCGGCGCAACACCCTCGGGCTCGACGAGCACATGGATATTGTTGCCCAGAAACGTGATATCGCGCACCGTGCCGCCGAGGGAGCCGGGCTTCTCGCCCAGATGCAGGTTCATACGCTCCGGCCGCAGCAGGAGAGCGGCTTTGCCGCTGCCGGACAGTGCGCCATGTAGCGGTACGCCGTCGATCACTGTTCCGCCGGGCAGTGCGAGTTTCGCATGTTGTCCGTCGGAGGAAACCACATCAGCCTCGATGAAATTGCTGTCGCCGATGAAGCCCGCCACGAAACGGGTCGCCGGTGCCGCATAGAGTTCCGGGCCGGTGCCGATCTGGTCGATCTCGCCCTGGCTGAAGACGGCGATGCGGTCGGACAGGCGCAGTGCCTCCTCCTGGTCATGGGTCACGTAGAGGATGGTGACGCCGGTTTCCTGGTGAATGCGGCGAATTTCGAACTGTATTTCCTCGCGCAATTTCTTGTCGAGCGCCGAAAGCGGCTCGTCCATCAGCAGCACCGGCGGATTATAGACCAGCGCGCGGGCGAGTGCGACGCGCTGCTGCTGGCCGCCCGACATCAGTGCCGGCCTGCGGTCCTCGAAACCCTCGAGGCGCACGAGCTTCAGCGCGGCTTTCACGCGTTCGGCGACCTCCGCCTGCGGACGGCGGCGGATGCGGAGCGGGAAGGCCACGTTCTCGCCGACGGAGAGATGCGGGAAGAGCGTGTAGCGTTGGAACACCATGCCGATGCTGCGCTTGTGGGATGGGGTGGCCAGGATGCTCTTTCCCTTGAGCAGAATGTCGCCGTCGCTCGGATCCTGGAAGCCGGCGAGAATGTAGAGCGTGGTCGACTTGCCAGAGCCCGAGGGGCCGAGGAAGGTCATGAACTCGCCCTCGGCGATGTCCATCGTCACGTTCTCGACAGCCGTAACCGGGCCATAGACCTTGCGGATGCCGCGGATGCTGAGGAAGGCCTGGGTCATGATTTCTTTCCCTTGCGGAAGAGTGCGGCGAGAACCATCAGCAGGATGGTGAAGGCGATGAGCAGCGTGGAGGCTGCCGCGATGACAGGCGTGAGATCCTGGCGAAGCGTCGACCAGATCTTGACCGGCAGCGTCTGCAGTGTCGGGCTCGCCATGAAGATCGCCAGAACAACTTCGTCCCATGAGGCGAGGAAGGAGAAGATGGCCGCGCCGAAGATGCCATGACTGATGGCCGGCACGGTCACGCGCAGCCGTGCCTCCCAGGGATTGGCGCCGCACAGGATGGCGGCGTCCTCGATCGACCGGTCGAAGCCCTCGAGGGCATTTCCTATGGAGATGATCGAGAACGGCAGCGCGATCAACAGATGGGCGACGACGAAGGCGAATGTGGTGCCCGCAAGCCCGAGCCTGAGGAAGACCGCATAGAGCGCAACGGCCAGCACCACGACCGGAAGGATCATCGGCGTGAGGAAAAGTGCGCGCAATACGTCGCGGCCGAGGAACCTGCCCCTGTTGAGGCCAAGCGCGGCGAGAAAGCCGATAATGACGGAGAGAACGGTAACGATCGCGGCGATTTTGAGGCTCGTCAGTGCCGAATAGAACCAGCGCGGATCGGCGAACAGCTCCTCGTACCATTTGAAGGTCCATGATGGCGGCGGGAAGATCAGCCATTGTGACGAGCCAAAGGAGAGTGCCGCGATGAAGACGATCGGCAGGATCAGGAACAGACAGACCAGCACGGTCAGGCCGATGAGGAATCCGCGCAGCGCACCGAGCTTGTCGAAATCGAGCAGCATGGCTACCTCGCTTTATTGGGGTTGAAGTAGCGAAGCTGCACGGCGTAGAGCGTCAGCGTGACGACCAGCAGCACGAGTGCCGCGGCTCCACCCATGCCCCAGTTTACCAGCGACTGGACGAATTGCGCCACGAGTTCGGCCAGCATCATGTTGGAAGTCCCGCCGAGCAGCGCGGGCGTCACGAAATAGCCGAGCGACATGACGAAGACCATCAACGCGCCGGCTGCGATGCCGGGCATCGAGAGCGGCAGCAGCACGCGGGTGAAACATTGCAGCCGGTTGGCGCCGCAGAGAGCCGCCGCGCGCAGGATCGCCGGATCGATCGACCGGATCACGCCGATCAGCGGCAGGATCACGAAGGGCAGCATGATATAGGTCATGCCGATGGTTACGCCGACGAGATTGTTGACCAGCGGTAGAGGCTTGTCGATGACACCCAGGCCGATCAGCGTCTTGTTGATCACGCCGGTCCGTTGCAGCAAGACCATCCAGGCATATGTGCGGGCGAGCAAGTTGGTCCACATAGAGAGGATGATGATCGCCAGCACCAGTCGCGACCATTTCTCCGGCATGATCGCCAGAAGCCAGGCGACCGGATAGCCGATAGTGATGGAAATCGCTGTCACCACGCCCGCGACGATGAACGTGTTGAGAAAAATGCGGAGATAGGTGGTCGAGCCGAGCAGGGTCGCATAGTTCTGCATTCCCGGCTCCGGCTCCAGCACGCTGCGGAGGAGCAGCATCAGCACCGGCAGGATGAAGAAGAGGACGACGAGCAGAAAGGCCGGCACGAGGTAAGCGAGACTTCCGTCGCGCCTTGCCTTGCGGCCTTCTCCGCCGATTGCTGCAGTCTGTGCCATGTCCGATCGTCATCCATCGATTGTGCGCGGACCAGCTTGTGGCCGGTCCGCGCGTGCCTGGGAGGCTTGTCTGTCCTGATCCTATTGTGCCTGCCAGGCGTACCAGCGGGTGCCGATGTCGTCGCGATGCTGCGCCCAGTATGTCATGTCGGCATTGACCTGAGTATCGGCCTGCATGTCGGGTAGCGTCTGGCGCAATTCGCCGTCCATCAGGACATTCGCATCGAGGTTGATCGGCGCATAGCCGGTGGCGGTGGCGAAGTTGGCCTGCGCCTGGTCGCTGGTCGCATGCGCGATGAACTTCATCGCCGCTTCCTTGTTCTTGGTGCCCTTGGGCACGACGAGGGCATCGGCAGCCGTGATGTTGTTGGTCCAGGAAGTCTCGACCGTCACGCCGGTCTGGGCAAGCGCGGTCAGGCGGCCGTTCCAGAATGATCCGAACGGTGCTTCGGCGGAGGCCAACAACTGCTGCGACTGCGCACCGCTGTCCCACCAGATGATGTCGGCCTTGATCGTGTCGAGTTTCTTGAAGGCGCGGTCGAGGTCGAGCGGATAGAGCTTGTCGGCGGCAACGCCGTCGGCGAGCAATGCGGCCTCGATCACGCCCGGCGCCGACCACTTGTAGAAAGCACGCTTGCCGGGAAACTTTGCGGTGTCGAAAAGGTCGGCCCAGGTCTTGGGGCAGGCATCCACTGCGTCCTTGTTACAACCGATCACGAAGGAATAGTAGAAGCTGCCGACCGAATAGTCGGTGACGAAGCGGGGATCGAGCTTGGATTTGTCGATAAGCGAGAAGTCGAGCTTTTCGAGCAGCCCGGCGGTGCCGGCCTGCACGGCATAGTCGCCTTCAACGTCGACGACATCCCATGTGACGTTACCGGCTTCGACCATGGCCTTGATCTTGCCGTAGTCGGTCGGGCCATCCTGGGTGACGTTGATCTTGCTGTCAGCGGTGAAGCCTTCAGCCCAACTAGCCTTTTGGGCGTCCTGGGTGGTGCCGCCCCAGCTGGTGAACACCATGTCCTCGGCGCTTGCCGTGCCGGCGAAGCCGAGGGCTGCGGAGAGAAGTGCTGCTGCAATCCTGTTTTTCATGTTCCCTTTTCCTTGTTCTGGTGTCGTAGAGAGGTTCAGGCAGGCACATTTCCGCCGAGCGGCGAGAAGGCCGCCGGCGTCATGATCTTGTTGTCGGCGGTCACGATGAGATCGCGAATCCTGGGCAGGAAGGCTTGCCAATCCGGGTCGGTCGCCAGCCGCGCGCGGCGGGCCTGGCGGTCGTCGAGGCTTGGGAAGCCCCAGATGTGGACGATCTCGTTGACAGGCCCTATCTCCGAGATGAAGTATCCGACGAGATTGCCGAGATGCTTCTTCTGGATGGCGATGCCGTCGTCACCGACCACCTTGAGGTATTCGGGGATGGCGCCGTTCCTGAGTCTGTATGTGCGGATCTCATAGAACATGGCTCACCGCATCACGAAGGGATCGGGGAAAGGATCGTCGGAGGTCCGCAGCCAGACGGTCTTGGTCCTGGTATAGTCGAGCGCCGCAGCGAGCCCACCTTCTCGGCCATGACCTGATTGACCGTACCCGCCGAAAGGCGCGATCGGCGAGACGGCGCGATACGTGTTGACCCAGACGATGCCGGCGCGGATGCGCTTGATCATGCGGTGGGCGCGGGTGAGATTCTGGGTGAAGACGCCGGAAGCCAGGCCATAGGGCGTGGCATTGGCAAGTGTTGCGGCCTCGTCCTCGCTCGTGAATGAGACGACGGAGAGTACAGGCCCGAAGAGTTCGGTCTCGATGGAGGGCGAATTGACGCCGTCGCAATCAAGAATGGTCGGCTGGTAGTAGAAGCCCTCGCCCTCGGCAGCGCGGCCGCCGGTGATCAGCTTGGCTCCGGCGCTGATGGATGCCGCGACCACCCTCGCAATATGCTCGCGCTGGCGGCCCGTGCAGAGCGGGCCGACCTCCGTGGCCCTGTCGAGCGGCGCGCCGATGCGGATCGCCTCGGCCTTGGTTTTGAGCAGCGACAGGAACTGCTCCTTCACTGAAGCCTCGATGATCAGGCGAGAGCCCGCAACGCAGCTCTGGCCGGTGGCGGCGAAGATGCCCGCGACCTGGGCATTGGCCGCGCTTTCGAGATCCGCATCGGCAAAGACGATGAAGGGCGACTTGCCTCCGAGTTCCAGCGACGTGCTGGCGAGGTTTTCAGCCGAATTGCGCACCACCTGCGCGGCCGTACCGGGCCCACCGGTGAAGGCGATATGCGCCACGCCTGGATGGCGGGTCAGCGCGCCGCCGCAGGTCGGGCCGAAGCCGGTTATGACGTTGAGCACGCCCTTGGGGAAACCTGCCTCGTGGACCAGCCGGGCGAATTCGAGTAGCGGCGCGGGACCATCCTCGGACGCCTTGACCACCAGCGTGCAGCCCGCCGCGAGCGCCGGGCCGATCTTGACGGCCGCGAGGAACAACTGGCTGTTCCACGGCACGATCGCGGCGACCACGCCGATGGGTTCGCGGCGGGTCCAGACGTCCATGTCGGCCTTGTCGATCGAAAGCGTCGAACCCTCGATCTTGTCGGCGAGCCCGGCATAATAGCGGTAATAGTCCGCGACATAGGCAATCTGCGCCGATGTCTCGCGGATGATCTTGCCAGTGTCGCGGGTCTCGAGTTCGGCAAGCTTTGGGGCGTTGGCCTGCACGAGATCGGCCAGTCTGTAGAGCAGTTTTCCGCGCGCGGTGGCGGTCATCGCGGGCCAGACGCCGTGCCACAATGCCTGCTCGGCCGCTTTCACTGCGCGATCGACATCTGTCCCGCGCGCCTCCGGCATTGTCGCCCAGACTTTTCCCGTTGCCGGATCGATTGAGGCGAAACGGGCCGAACCATCCTCGAATGCGCCGTCTATATATTGTTCGAAGCTCTGCATGGCCGCCTCACCCGAAAGCCGGCATGACATCGGCGATGAAGCGTTCGAGCGACGCCTTCTTGCGCGCAAAGCTCATGCCGGTGTCGATCCAGAACGAATATTCGTCGTAGCCCTGTTCTTCATAGACCTTCAGGCGGTTGATGACCGTGTCGGCGTTGCCGATCGGCATGTTGGTGACCATCTTCTCCGGCAAGAGATTAGCGTTGCCTGCGAGTTCCTCGTCCGTCAGCTGTTGGATCAGCCCCTGATGGATCGGCCGCTCGTTCTTGAACCAGGCGAAGAAATAGTTGTAGTAGGTGCTGATTTCCTTCGCCGCCTGGGCGATGTCGGCCTCGTCGGAGCCGACATAAGTATGCTGCAACAGCATGATTTTTGGACGCTTGACGTCGAGTGCCTTCCCGCAGGCAGCATTGAAGCGCTCCATCAGGCTGGCAATCTCGGCCTCGCCATTGGCGAGCGGCGTGCACTGGACATTGCAGCCATTGGCCACGGCGAATTCGTGGCTGTTCGGATCGCGCGCCGCGACCCAGATCGGCGGATGCGGCTGCTGCAGAGGCTTCGGCGCCGAGGTCGTCGAGGGGAATTTCCAGAACTCGCCGTCGTGGGTATAGTCGCCCTGCCAGATGCCTTTCACCGCCGGGATCAGCTCGCGCATGCGCTGGCCGGCGCCCCAGGCGTCGAGGCCCGGCAGCAGCCGTTCATATTCGAAGCCATAGGCGCCGCGGGCGATGCCGATGTCGAGCCGGCCGCCGGAAATGATGTCAGTCATCGCCGCTTCGCCGGCAAGCTTGATCGGATGCCAGAAGGGCGCGATGACGGTGCCGGTGCCGAGGCGGACGTTCGTCGTGCGGCGTGCGAGATCGGCGATATTGACAAAGGGATTCGGCGCGATGGTGAAATCCATCGCATGGTGCTCGCCGGTCCAGATCGCGTGCATGCCGCCTTTGTCGGCGATCTCGCAGAGCGCGATGAACTCGTCATAGAGCGCCTTGTGGTTCTGGCTGGCGTCAAGCCTTTCCATGTGAACGAAAAGCGAGAATTTCATGCGTCACCTTTTGCGGCCACGGCGTGTACGCGGCCCTTGTCCTGATTGCCGAAATAGACGCCGAAATTGCCCAGCGTGCTCTCCTGAGCATAACGCTTTACGAGTTCCCTGACCGCGTTGTCAGCAATCTCGCCAAGCGGCGGCGCCTGAACAGGAAACAGGCGTCCGGAACGGATGTCGCCAGTGCCGAGATTCGCGCGATAGACGACGTGCTGGCGGTTGGTCTTGGTGTCTTCGTAGACGGAATAGAGCAACCCCGTGCTGAGCGCCGGCCCGACCGTCGCGGCGATGTGCTCTTCAAGCGTCTCCATGCCTTCGTCGTCCGCCTTCTGGACGAAAGGAAGCGTCCAGCCGCCCGTCTCATCAGGCACGAGCAGGATCTCGCCATCGCGTTCGGCCACGGCACCGAGCAACAGGCTGCCGTCGGCATTGGCGAGCAGGCTTTTCTCAGCAAGTGCGGGCGTGAAGTAGCCACCACGGGCGTAGCCGAGCCCGGTCTTGCCGCCGTTTTCGAAGCCTTCGATGCGGCCGATAAGGATGACGTGATCGCCCGCATCGATGTTTTCATGCATCGAGCAATCGAACCATGCAGCGACATCACCAAAGACCGGAGAGCCGAATGGCCCCTTCTGCCAGGCAACGGCGGCGAACCGGTCCTCGACCGGCCGGGCGAAGGTGTTGGAAACGTCCTTCTGATCCTCGGAGAGAACGTTGATGCCGAACCCCCTGCCGCCGGTCAGTGTCGCAAAATTGCGCGAGGTCTTGGCGAGGCAGACCAGCAACAGCGGGGGATCGAGCGAAACGCTCGTGAAGCTGTTGGCCGTAAAGCCGATGGGGTCGCCGTCCTCGTTGAAAGTGGTCACCACGGTCACGCCGGTCAGGAACGCGCCGAATGCGTCGCGCAGGGCTCTCGGATCAAATGTCATTTTTCACCTCCCGGCCGAGCCACCGGATGAGCGCCTCGTTCACCTCCAACGGCGCTGTGAGGTTCACCATGTGCCGGTGCCCCTCGATCACCACGGCCTCGCCCCGCGGAGCTGCGGCTGCCATTTCCCTCGCCATCTCGGCGGTCGAATTCAGGTCGCCGTCACCCGTCAGGAACAACGTCGGGCAGTTTACCTGCGGCCAGCAGTCGGAATAGACCGAATCACCGGTCGCGAATGCCTCATAGGCGGTTGCGTAGCCCGAGGGATCGACGACATCGAGGAGCGCATGCGTGAGCGCATAGGCCTCACTATCCTTCTCGTCGTCGGCAAACCACCGCGCCAGCGGCGCCTCGCGATCGAAGGCACCTGAAATGATCTCGTCGGCCCGCGCCTCCACGGCCCGCCGGGCAGCTTCGCTCCGACGGTAGACCCCACTCAGAAGCGCGACCCGCCTCACTTTCTCCTCGGCGGTCGCCGCCATGCCGGTTGCGATCAGCGCGCCCATCGAATGCCCGGCGACGTTCACCGGTCCGGTGGACAGTTCGTCGAGCGTCCTGTCGAACCACTCGACAAAGTGCGGCAGCTTCGCAGATGTGCTGAGTGGCGGCGTATCGCCATGACCCGGAAGATCCACGGCGACCACGCGGAAATCCTCCGCAAGCCGATCGATCTGCGGCGCCCAGGCCTCGATCCGCATGCCCACCCCGTGGATCAGCACGACCGTCTCATCGCCACGTCCGTGGTCGACATAGGCCGTGCTCGACCGAGTCCTAGACCGCTGCAGGGTTTGCAACATCGTGGCCCAGCTCCTTGAGGTCCTGATAACGGTCGCCGATCCTGTGATGCGGGCGGCCGCCGATGGATGCGCCCAGCGCCACCACGATTTCGTCGGCCGCCGGCGCGTCGGGAATGGCGCACTGGATCGTCAGGTAATGTGAGCGGCGGCCTTCATCGTTCTTGTCCATCAGCGGAATCATGATCGGCGCATTGGCCGGTCCGCGCGTGTTGCAGAAGGCGAGATAGGATTTGGCGCCCACGGCAGTGCGATAGTGATTGCCGAAGCGCAGCGTATGGATCAGCGCGGAGGCGTGCTCGATCTCGCCATCGAGGCCGACGACAGCGGACTTGCCATAGGCCTCGACGATATCGCCGGAGCCGGCGGTCTCAATGATCATTCTGGTCAGCAACGCGCCAAGCTCGGGCGCCACCGCGTTGATTTCGGGCTTCAGGTTCTCGACATAGCCGCGGCCTGCCCAAGGGTTCTTCACGACCGCCATGGCTGCAATCAGCTTGAGCGGCCTCGGCGCCTCCCTGCCGCCCTCGATAAGGGTGGTTTCCACGTGCAGAAGGGTTTTGCGTACGGTCGCCGCCACGGGAATTCTCCTGTCAACTTGTCTTGTTGTATGTTGGTATACCATAAGACCGAGTGTCAAGGCCTTGTGCAAAGATTTTTTTGCCGCTACACCGAAGCATGACCAAGAACGCCGAGAATCTCGCGGCCCTCCGCATCGAAAGCCCGCCAGCGACGCTGAGGGAAATCGCCCTCGACCGCATGCGACGCGCCATCATCAGCGGCCTTTTCGAGCCCGGCCAGCGACTGGTCGAACGTACTCTCTGCGATCAGCTCGGCGTGTCGCGCTCCGTCATCCGCGAGGTGATCCGTCACCTCGAGGCTGAAGGTCTGGTGGAGATGGCCAAGCAGGGGCCCATCGTCGCGGGAATCGATTGGGATGACGCACGGCAGATCTACGAAATCCGCGCCGCCCTGGAATCAACCGCAGTGGCCGATTGCGCGCGGCGCGCGGACGTTGGCGTCAAGGCGCGGCTGTGCCGGGCACTCGACGAACTCGATCGCACGTCGAAACAGAATTCCCCTCCGGGAATTCTCGACGCAACCACCGAATTCTACAAGATCATCTTCGAGACCAGCGGCCACAGTATTGCCTGGGATATCGTCAGCCGGCTCAATGGCCGGATATCGCGGCTCAGGGTGATGACCCTTTCCACCGCCCACCGGACCACCTCTGGCCCGGCCCAGATCCGCAAGATCTTTGCCGCGATCGAGCGCAACGATCCCGAGGCCGCCGCGGGGGCCTGCCGCGCTCACGTCTCCGCAGCGGCGAAAATCGCTCAGACACTGCTGGAGGCTGCCCAATAGATCTGGGCAGCTCTTCAGTGGGACAAGGTCTTGAAGGGAGTCGAACCTCAGACCCCGTCATTGCTGCTTCCTCATACCAAGAAGCTCGTTTCGATCAAGCTCGACAGCGACGTCCTTGCCTATTTTCAGGCAGCTGGTCGGTTGGCTTCAGCGACACGCTTGGCCATGCAAAGCAAAGACTGATGCACCGCTAAACAGCAGTGAGCCCCGGATAAAACCCGGGGCCCTGTTTCGACCGACGTCTGTTAACGTGGTCACGAAGACTACATCATTCCGCCCATGCCACCCATATCGGGCATGCCGCCGCCAGGCGCATCACGCTTTGGCAGTTCCGCGATCATGGCTTCGGTGGTCACCAGCAGGCCGGCAACGGAAGCTGCATTCTGCAGCGCGGTGCGGACAACCTTGACCGGGTCGACAATACCCATGGTGATCATGTCGCCATATTCGCTAGTCTGGGCGTTGTAGCCCCAGTTGTCTTCGTTCTTTTCAAGGATGCGGCCGACAACGATCGAGGCTTCGTCACCGGCGTTCTCGGCGATCTGGCGGGTGAGTGACTGCAGCGCCTTGCGGACGATGTTGATGCCGGCGTTTTGGTCGTCGTTTTCACCCTTGATATCAAGAACGACAGAGGCTCTGAGCAGTGCCGTACCGCCACCGGGAACAATACCTTCTTCGACGGCAGCGCGGGTCGCGTTGAGCGCGTCGTCGATGCGGTCCTTCTTTTCCTTGACTTCGACTTCCGTCGAGCCGCCGACGCGGATCACGGCGACGCCGCCAGCGAGCTTGGCAAGACGTTCCTGCAGCTTCTCGCGGTCGTAGTCGGAGGTGGTTTCCTCGATCTGCGCCTTGATCTGGGTGACGCGGCCTTCGATGTCGGACTTCTGGCCGGCACCGTCGACGATCGTGGTGTTTTCCTTGGTGATCGACACCTTCTTGGCGCGGCCCAGCATGTCGAGGGTCACGTTTTCGAGCTTGACGCCGATGTCTTCGGAGATCACCGTACCACCGGTCAGGATGGCAAGGTCTTCGAGCATGGCCTTGCGGCGGTCGCCGAAGCCCGGAGCTTTGACGGCAGCGATCTTGAGGCCGCCACGGAGCTTGTTGACGACGAGCGTAGCAAGCGCTTCGCCTTCGACGTCCTCGGAAATGATTAGGAGCGGCTTACCGGCCTGCACGACCGCTTCTAGGATTGGTAGCATCGCTTGGAGATTCGAGAGCTTCTTCTCATGAAGGAGCACATACGCATCCTCGAGTTCAGCCAGCATCTTTTCGGCGTTGGTCACGAAATACGGCGAGAGGTAGCCGCGGTCGAACTGCATGCCTTCGACGACTTCGAGTTCGGTTTCGGCGGTCTTGGCTTCTTCAACCGTGATGACGCCTTCATTGCCGACCTTCTGCATGGCCTCGGCGATATAGCCGCCGATTTCCTTCTCACCATTGGCGGAGATCGTGCCAACCTGGGCGATCTCCTCGGATGTGCTGATCTTCTTGGCTTTGGCAAGGAGATCCTTCACCACGGCCGTAACCGCAAGATCGATGCCGCGCTTCAGATCCATCGGGTTCATGCCGGCGGCAACCGCCTTGTTGCCTTCGCGAACGATGGCCTGGGCCAGAACCGTCGCGGTCGTGGTGCCGTCGCCGGCGACGTCGTTGGTCTTCGAAGCGACTTCGCGGACCATCTGGGCGCCCATGTTCTCGAACTTGTCGTCAAGTTCGATTTCCTTGGCGACGGCGACACCATCCTTGGTAATGCGCGGAGCGCCATAGGACTTGTCGATGATGACGTTGCGGCCCTTCGGACCGAGGGTGACCTTCACCGCGTCTGCGAGGATGTCGACGCCGCGCAGCATCTTTTCGCGTGCAGTGCGACCGAATTTGATTTCTTTTGCAGCCATGATGAAAACTCCCGAGCAAATTGCTCATTGGCTAGTATGGGTGGATGAAACGATCAGGCGATGACGCCCATAATGTCGCTTTCCTTCATGATCAGAAGGTCTTCGCCATTGAGCTTGACTTCGGTGCCCGACCACTTGCCGAACAGGATCCGGTCGCCTGCCTTGACATCAAGGGCGACGAGATTGCCGCTGTCGTCGCGAATGCCGGAGCCGACGGCGACGACTTCGCCTTCCTGCGGCTTTTCCTTCGCGGTGTCAGGGATGATGATGCCGCCTTTGGTCTTTGCTTCGGCTTCGATGCGCCGGATCACGACACGATCGTGCAGCGGCCGGAAATTGATATCCGTCATTCTAAACATCCTCGATGAAATGGGCTTTTGGCGCCGCGATGGGCCAATTTCACTGTCTTAGCACTCTCTGGGTGAGAGTGCTAGCACTATAAATTTCAAGCGAGCCGATTGGACCCGCCCAAGTGATCAATCGCCGGAGAAGTCTGGCGGCAGGCTGCCCGTTTTGAACAGAATCACGGGGTCATCGTAGATTTCGGCGTCGGCATCATGAGATTGCTCAAACGCCACCGTGCCAGCCCTGCTTTCCGAAAGTCGTTTCGCAAGGGTCGACCGCGATCTCGGCCGTCTTGCTCAGCCTTGGCTGGTCGGCGACGAGCGACCGCCCGCGTTGCTGAAAGCCGATCGTAACGAATGATTTGGTCATGTCTGACATCTCTTGCTACCGCGCAATGTCGACCAAAGCGGTGATAGGCGAAAGTGGCCCCTTCGCGGGAATTTTGTATCGAGGCTAGGCTGACCCTCACTACGGCCTTGCCGCGGCCACATGTTCCGCTTCCTTGAGGAGCCGCTTTGATCTGAGATCGACGGTCTTGCGTTCTCGCTCCAACTGCTCGTGCCGGGTGATTTCCGCGGCCACATGGTTGGTGGCGCTTTGCCGGCGTTGCCTTGGTATTTCCGGTATCGGTCTTGCCATCAAGCCGCCATTGTCAACATTTGGGGAATGGCATCGTCCGCACCCGACGAATTGTCGCTGGGGCTGAAGGCGGGGAAACCCAGCATGATGCGTCGCACGACCGTGGCATGGCTACTGACGAGCCGCATGGGCTGCCGGGTCGGTCTCGCCTCCGAGGCTAACGCTCCGCCTTCATTTTCCCATGCCTTGATATCGGCAAGTTCACCCGCTCGCACCCGCTCCGACATGTCCTGATAGAGATGATGGAACAGTTCGAATCTCAACTCCATTTCCGTCGAAATGCCCTGCTTAAAGCACCCGATGAGAAATCGCGATGCGGCCAGTCTCGCCGAATGGGAGGTTTCACCATGCCTGTCATGAAGGCCGGCATTATCGAGGACGCGCCTGAGCATATTCAAATCGTCGAGTGTAAAGTGCTGCTGGATCGTGGAAGACAAAATGTCCTCCTTTGTCGGGGCTAGGCTCGATGGCCGCCCTTTCGCGACGGCGCCCTGATAAACGGCCATCGACGAGTCACCTGCTCTTTAATCGGCGGGCGCACAACAAAATAGCGAACCATCGGGTAAAGTGCGCGCTGGAGTGGCCACTTGCCGACGCGACGCCGCAGGCGCGGTTCGTCCCTTCAGGCACAATGGATACCCCAAATGAGCAATGTTGACGAGCTGTTCGACCTCAATCAGGTAGAGGCGATCACCAGTGATCTACGTTTGCTTTGCCAGGATCTTGCCGACCGGCTTCACGCCAGCGATCTGTCTGCGGCTCTGGAGTTTGCAGATAGCCTCAGGTCGCAACGAATCTCGGCCCACACATTCGTCGAATGGTTCCGGGAAAATATGATTCAACGTCTTAATCCGCCCGCGAGGACCAGAATGATTTCGTTCGAAGGCCCGATACACAAAACGCACTAGGCAGTGCCCGATTGGAACCAAAAGCCCAGATGGAGACGTCATGACCGAACAGACGCAAGCGCCTGACGAAGCTGCCAAACTACCTATTCCCACGCGCCGACAGGAAGCTGAAAGCGCCTATGCCGCGATCGTCGACGAGGAACGTCGAGCCCTTGTCGAGAAAAACATGCGTCATCGATCGATGCGGTTGTTCAAGTAGCCCCAACGAGGCTATTTCAAGGTGGTTGGCGGAGGTCCTACATCACTCCGTTCTTGCCGTGGGTTCGGATTTCTTGAACCAAAAGTTGACAATCCACGAAAAGATCTCTATTTATGGTTATATCGATATTTGCTTGCTGAGCTTTGGTTACGCGCGATTTGCACCGCGCCCTGAACGAACCTTCCTTTCAAAAATCGCTGTCACCATCCGCAGTGCTTATGCGTTGCGGTCGTTCAATATGCTATGAAAGGGTTCAACATGACCACTGGCACAGTTAAATGGTTCAATGCCACCAAGGGCTTCGGCTTCATTCAGCCTGACGACGGCGGCGCTGACGCCTTCGTCCACATCTCGGCCGTCGAACGCGCCGGAATGCGCGAAATCGTCGAAGGCCAGAAGATCGGCTACGACATGGAGCGCGACAACAAGTCGGGCAAGATGTCGGCCTGCAATCTTCAGGCCGCTTAAATCGGCATCCGCTCTCCCGTGACCACGGATGTACTGGCACTGCTGAGAGCGAGATACCAACCGAGGTCAGGCTAGCTGCCTGGCCTTTTTCATTTTTGCTCGCTCCGACGAGCCACCATTTTCTGGAACGACCCCATGACACAGACACACAGCCGATCCCGGCAACAGGCGGAAATTGCTTTCGGCAAGACACAAACAGAATTCTTCGCCCGCGGACAAGCGATGGCGGTGCTTGACTCCATTGCTAGTGCGCGAGACGAAAAGACCTCGCGGCTGCGAGAAGCCCGTAAGGCGAAGGAATTGTCGGCCAGGCTTTCAGCGGCCACCGCGCTTATTGGAAAACGCGCCAAGAAAGCCTGACTCTGTATTCAAGCCTGCAAAAGTCCAACTCGCAAATTCATGCCTTGATGACGGCTGTTTACAGATAGGGCCATGATGATCGATTCCAAAATCTTCGTTGGGCTTAGATCCACGAGAAAAAAGTCGGCTCTACACAGCGAGCCCGCAGGTCCGAAATGCCAATGGGATGGCTGCGAAAGCAATGGGACGCACCGTGCGCCCGTCGGGCGCGACGCCGAAGGCCTTTATCTGTTCTTCTGCCTTGCACACGTCAAGGAATACAATAAGGGGTATAATTTTGCGGCTGATCTCTCCAACGATGATATTGCCCGCTATCAGCGAGAAGCACGGACGGGTGGGCGTCAGACCTGGGGAACAGTCGTCCAAGAGGCCGTCGGGACGCCGATACCGTCCACTGCCCGCTCTGGTTCTGCCAAGGCCTTGAATGCGCGCAAAACTGCAATGCAGCGCCAGGCCCACAAGAGCAATCCTCAGGTACGGAGACTCAAGGTGCTTGAAGCGAAGGCTCTGGAGACGCTTGGCCTTGCGGGGGACGCATCGCCGCAGGAGATCAGGAGCCGCTACAAGGAGCGGCTCAAAATGCACCATCCTGACACCAACGAGGGAAACCGCGCCTCTGAGGACGCACTTCGCGCCTCGATCGAGGCGCATAAGGTCCTTAAAATGAATGGGTTTTGTTGACAGCGAGCGCGGTTAAGTGTGCGCCCACGCGTGTCGAATGGAGAAGAAGATCGATGACTTCCACGTCCGGCGTTCATGACGCAAGCCGCAGTGATGAAGCGTCCTGGCTGAAGGTTCTCGCGAAATATCGACAGCCCAATTCCGGCCGCAGCGCTCTCGAGCTCGCAGTGACCGCAATTCCGTTCGTTGTGTTATGGACGCTTGCCGTATCGGCGGTCTGGCATGAAATGTGGTGGGGCATGATTTTGACGGTGCCCGCCGCGGCGTTCCTGTTGCGGCTGTTCATGATCCAGCATGATTGTGGCCACGGCTCCTTCTTCGGCCGCCGCGGGCTCGACGACTGGACTGGCCGAACGATCGGTGTGCTGACCTTGACACCATATGACTATTGGCGCCGCGCGCATGCAGAGCATCATGCGTCCGCCGGAAATCTAGACGAACGCGGCATCGGTGACATCACCACGCTCACAATCGACGAGTACGAAGCCCTCTCGCGTTGGAGCCGCCTTGGTTATCGCCTTTATCGGCATCCACTCGTCATGTTCGGAGTCGGACCGGCGTGGCTTTTCCTGATCAAACAACGGTTGCCCTTCGGTATGTTTCGGTCGGGCTACTTGCCATGGGCGTCGACGATAGCAACAAATGTGGCGGTCGCCGTTCTCATCGGTGCGATGATCTGGATCACCGGTCTCTTGCCGTTTCTGACCGTGCATCTGCCGATCACTTTGATGGCCGCCGCGGCAGGCGTCTGGCTGTTTTACGTCCAGCACCAGTTCGAGGAGACACACTGGTCGAAGAAGCCGGAGTGGCAGTTCCAAACGGCTGCGCTGCACGGCGCATCGCATTACGACCTTCCATTCCCGCTCAAATGGATCACCGGGAACATCGGCATTCACCACATCCATCATCTGTCGAGCCGTGTGCCTTTCTATCGGCTGCCCGAAGTGCTGCGAGATCATCCTGAACTGGCCGGTCTCGGCCGCATCACGCTTTGGCAGAGCTTTCGCTGCGTCAGACTCACACTCTGGGATGAGAGAAATGCTCGGCTAGTCTCGTTCAAAGAGGCAGCCAAACGCCTTGGCTAATTCAAGTGCTGGGCGCTGATCTTCCGAACGATAAGTAGCACACTACGCGTTCGCCTAACCTAAGCAGACGCGCAGCTTTCAGGAAATCGCCGGGTTTGCTTGAATGGCCGATATGGACGCGCAAAGCGGAAATCATTGCCGCTGTTGGCCCAAAGCTGCCGTTGATCCGAGTGACCGGTCACTTGGAACCGCCTCTGTCTTCTTGTGGACCGCGTAGGTTCGCTGCGTTGGAGATCGCATTACTGCGATAGCCGAAATCCTCAGCCTAGGCGGTTAGAGAGGGCGACGGTGAGGATGTGTCCACACACGGCAGTGCAGAAGCGCCGCGGCGCTACGTCGAGACGTACTGGCGCGAGCCGGCCCTGCGGTCTGCACTCACAGGTGCCGGGTGGATCGTCAGCGATGTACGTCGATTTACCCGCCGCATTGGGGCCGATCACAGCTGTCAGTCCGTCGCCGGACTGGATGTCGGCGCTGATGCCGGATATGAGGCCTTGTCACAAAGTTAGGTTCGGCCCACAGTTTACCTCTGAATTGGGTGCGCTTCGCGCTTTATTAACTTTTTGAAGTCCAGCGCGAGCAGGCCGTTCTGATCATCGACGCTCCAATCACCAGTGAAGCCGAAGCCCTTCTTCAGCCAGAGCATCGCTTCGAAACCCGCAATGGTTCGACGCGCCGTGTTGAAAGATTGGAAGCCGCCGATCTTCGGCATGTTCTTCTTCACGCGAAAGTGGTCACTTTCGATGCCCTGCTGGAGATGCTTGGTAACATGGTGAACCGGATCCGGACGCAGGAGCCCGTCATCGACGGCCGCCTTGATCGTCGAGGGGAAGATGTTGGCGCCATCTGTGCCAATCTTCTCCGGCGAAAGTAGCGGCTCATCCCTGAGCATCTTTCGAAAGAACCGCTTCGCGGCATCAAGGTCACGCTTTGCGGTGAGCAGGACGTCGATCGGGTTTCCGTGCTTGTCGATGGCGCGGTATAGGTAACGCCACTTGCCGCGGATCTTGACGTAAGTCGTCGATCCGAACTGAGCCACAATGCGGTCGGCGGAACTGGCGCTGCCGCTTCTCGATCATCGGCGCAAAGGCCGGGGCCCAGCGATTGATCGTACTGTGGTCGACCTCGAAGCCGCGCTCCCGGAATATCTCTTCCAAGTCTCGATCGCTGAGCGGATAGCGCAAGTACCAGGCCACCGCCTGAACAATGAGCCATGCCTCGAAATGACGCCCTTTGAAATCATCCTTCGACCGGCGCTTCAATTTCTCGGCAATGGCATTCAGAATCATCGGCACGCTCCACGACATTGGGAGCGGCAATTTCCTCGCCCACGGTCAACAGCTCGTTAACAACGAAAATTTGCGACAGGCCCGGCGAGCTTCATCCTCGATCGAAATCACCGCACGAGCCAGCCTCCGTCGATCGGCAGCACCGTCCCGGTCACATAGGCCGAACCGGGCGCCGCAAAGAACAGCACAGCTGTCGCCAGATCCTCTGGCACGCCCCATCGACCCATCGGAATGCGAATTGAGATCTGCGCATTGCGATCGGGGTCGTTGCGTAACGCCTCGGTATTGTCGGTCGCCATGTAGCCGGGTGCTATGGCGTTCACGGTGATGCCATGCGGCGCCAATTCGTTCGCCATCGCTTTTGTGATGCCGGCAATGCCGTGCTTGGAAGCGGTATAGGCGGGCACCCGGACGCCGCCCTGGAAAGTCAGCATGGACGCGACATTGATGACGCGACCCTTCCGCCCGGTAGAAACCATGTGCCGGGCAGCCGCCTGCGACAGCAGGAACGCCGCCTTGAGATTGACATCCATCACGCTGTCCCAGTCCTCTTCAGAATATTGGAGAAGATCTGCGCGGCGGATGATGCCGGCATTGTTGACCAGGATGTCGATGCCGCCAAGTTCGGAGACGACGCGATCGATGGTGGCGGCGGCATCGAATTTCCGGGATAGATCGACCTGCAGTTCACAGAAACGTCGACCTGCGTCACGCACCTCCCGGCCGGTCTCGGACATGGGCGAGGAGCCGAGCGCGGCAATATCCGCGCCGGCGCCTGCCAACGCTAGCGCCATGCCGCGACCGAGTCCGGTTCGCGCGCCCGTAACCAGCGCGACCTTGCCAGAGAGATCAAACAGCGAGCCCAAGGCGTAGTCCTTTCTCATCGAACAGGTGGAGTGGCGCGCCGGCCAGCGAGAGCTGGATTTCGGAGCCGGGGGTGAGTTTGTGCTGGCCTTGTGCGACGACGAGCATCTTATGGCCGGTGACATCCGTGTGGACGACGGTCTCCGCACCGAGTGCCTCGACGAGCCGGATCGTTGCGGGCAGGCTGCCTGCGCCGTCCCCAAGTTTGACGTGCTGTGGCCGCACGCCAATCGTGATGCGCATGCCAATTGTCATGCGTGGATCGCCCGGGACTTCCAGCTTGTGGCCGCCGGCAAGCGTGGCCACCGCGCGTTCTCCGGCGATGCTTGCCACCTCGCCGTCGAGAAAGTTCATATGTGGCGAGCCGATGAAACCGGCGACGAAGCGATTGGCCGGGTTGTTGTAGAGTTCGAGCGGCGTGCCGACCTGCTCGATGCGGCCGGCGCGGAGCACGACGATGCGATCGGCAAGCGTCATGGCCTCGACCTGGTCATGCGTCACATAGATCATAGTCGCGCCGAGACGCGCATGGAGTGCGGAGATTTCGGCACGGGTCGAGCCGCGCAGTTCCGCATCGAGGTTCGAGAGCGGCTCATCGAGAAGGAAAGCCACCGGACGGCGGACGATCGCGCGGCCGATTGCAACCCGCTGGCGCTGTCCGCCGGAGAGTTGGCCCGGCCGGCGGTCGAGATAGGGCTCGATCTCCAGCATGCGGGCCGCTTCGGCTATGCGCTCGAGGATTTCTGTCTTCGGCATCCTTGTATTTTCGAGACCGAACGCGAGGTTCTGGCGCACGCTCATATGGGGATAGAGCGCGTAGGACTGGAACACCATGGCAAGCCCGCGATCGGCTGCCGGCACGGTGTTGACGACCTTGCCGTCGATCGACAGATCGCCACTGGTCGGCTTGTCCAGGCCGGCGATCATCCGGAGCAAGGTCGACTTGCCGCAGCCGGACGGGCCAACAAAGACGACCAATTCGCCATCCTCGATTTCGAGATTGATGTCGTGCAGCACCTTCACGGCGCCGAATGCCTTCCCGATATTCGCAAGCTTGATATGGCCCATGAACGTTACCCTTTATTTCAACCCGGTGCCGGCGATGCCGGTGGTGATGAAGCGCTGCAGGAAGATGAAGACCAGTACGACGGGGATCATCGTCACCACCGTCATGGCCAGAATGAAATGCCACTGCACGTTCAGCTCGCCGGAATAGATGCTGAGGCCGACTTGCAGCGTGTAGAGCTCCTTGCGCGACAGCACGATCAACGGCCACAGGAAGTCGTTCCAGCGCCACACGACGGAGAAGATGGCCAGCACGGCGAGCGCCGGCGCCGTCAGCGGCAGGATGATGCGCCAGTAGATCTGCCATTCCGACGCCTTGTCCATGCGCGCGGCATCGATCAGTTCATCCGGGATGGTCAGCATATATTGCCGCAGGATGAAGACACCAGTCGGCGTCGCCACAGTCGGCAGGATGACGCCCCACAGGCTGTTGAACAGCCCCAGTGAGGAAATGATCGAATAGAGCGGCACCATGATCACCGACAGCGGCACCATGAGCGTCGCCAGGATCAGCAGCATCGCCAGACCGCGGCCACAGAATTCGTATTTGCTGAGCGCGAAGGCCGCCATCGAATTGACGATCAGCGTGATCAGCGTCGCGACGACAGTGACGAAGACTGAGTTCCAGAGATAGCGGATGAAATCGAAATGGACGAAGGGTTCGGTATAATTGTTCGCCGCGAAGGACATAGAGCGCACCGGCTTGCGGTCCTTGATATTGACCTTGATGATTTCCCCAGGGTTCTTGGGATCGATCATCTGCGCGACCACGCCGATGCGCCGCACCTCGGCCAGCACCGCCGTCGAGCCATCGGGCAGCCTCGCCTCATAGAGGTCGAGCTGCTTGTCATGTCCCGCGACCGTCACCTTCTGGGTGATATAGGGCAGGATCGTCGGCGGGAATTCGGCGAGCGCTGCAGGCGACTTGAAGGACGAACCGACCAGCCAGACCGCCGGGCCGAACATGATGAACAGGCCTCCGATCAGCCAGACCCAGGTCACGATATCGGTCCAGTGCCAGCCCTTTCCGCCCTTGCGGCGGAAGATGAATTGCGCGACGCGGCTCATGACTTGCCTCCCGTCTTGTCGCCCGAACGGCCGACACCGAGCTGGATCAGCGTGAGGACGACCAGGACGGCGCCCATGAGAATCGAGGCTGCAGCCGCCAATCCGGGATTGCGCAGTGCGGTGGCGAAGCCGGTCTCGTAGATATATTGCGTCAGGTAGAGCGTGCTGGTGCCCGGCCCGCCGCCGGTCAGAACGTAGACTTCGTCGAAAATCTGCACCGCCCGGATCAGCACGAGCACGAAGACGACGAGCAGGTTCGGCATGAGCAGCGGCATGGTGATGCGCCAGAAGGCGCGCGCCGGACGCGTGCCGTCCATCTCGGCGGCCTCATAGAGGTCTTTCGGTATCGACTGCAGGCCCGCCAGCAGAATGAGGGTGTAGAAGCCCATATGCGCCCAGATCGAGACGCCGACCGTGGCGGCGAAGGCCCAGTTGCGATCGCTCAGCCAGACGTAAGGGTCGAAGCCGAGGCCATAGAGGCCGAAATTCAACAGGCCCTGGCGTTGCAGGATCCACTTCCAGATGAGGCCGACGACGACGGGCGACAGCAGGACCGGGAAGAAAAACACGGCACGCCAGAAGCTGCGGGCAGCGAGATCGCGGTTGAGGATGAGCGCCGTGATCAGCGAGACCAGCAGCATCAGCACGACCTGGATCGCAACGAACCATCCGGTGTTGCCGACAGCGGTCCAGAACGTGTCTTCCGCGCAGCTATTTGGGTCGAGATAGTTCGAGCAATCGAACAGCCGCGCATATTGATTGGTGCCAACGAAGTTGCGATCGCTGAGAAAGAGCGCGGTGCCGCCGGTCATCGAATAGGCAAAATTGATGACGAAGGGCAGGAGCACGAAGACGCCGAAGATCAGCATGTTGGGCATCAGGAAGAATGCCGCCATGCCCGATATGCCGGCGGTCTTCTGCAGCCATCGCAAGGGCATGTCGAGCAGGCCCATCACGAAGGCGAGGGGGGCCATGGCGATCTCGCCCAATCCGCGGCGTGGCGGTGGCATTATCTGTTCGGACTTCATTTGCAGCCCCTCCCCGAGCCGTTCGCGTTGCCGCCGCACGTGATCATGCGACGGTCATCGTCAAGTCTCGGCCAGCCCAAACATCAAGGCGCGGTGTCTTTGACCTTGGCGGCGATATCGGCATCGATGCGTTGGAAGGCTTCGTCGAGCGAAAGCTCGCCCGCCATCGCCTGGCTGACGCGTGTCACGAGCGCGCCATAGACGGTATCGGACCAGAACCAGCCCGGCAGCTTCTTGGCAATGTCGGAATTCTTGCCGGATGCCTCGACGAACACATTGAGTGCCGCCTTGGCCTGTGCATCATCAGTCTTGAAATCGAGGCCACCGGCGGCGACCACGCCCTTATGGGCCGGCAGGAACAGGGTTCGCTCGGAAAATTCCTTCACGATGTCCTGTTGCGCCAGATACTCCATGACCTTTGCAACGTCCTTGGGATTCTTGGTGTATTTGATCGCCACGAGGCCGGCGCCGCCGGCAAGCGCCGTGCAATTCGCCGAGCCGCAAGGCGTACCCACCGCGACCCAATCGAAGCTGTTGCCGATCTTGGTCGAGAAGTTCGGGATCTGCCACGAGCCGGAGTAGTAGAGCGCGACTTGACCATTGATGAAATCGTCGGCCGCGGCGCGATAGGTCGAGCCCGCCGCCGAAACCCAGACGTCCTTCGAGAGCGTGCCATCCTTGGTCCAGTCGACCAGCTTGGCCACGAAGGCCTTGGTGCCGTCGTCGACCGGCGCGGGCTTGCCATCGGCGCCGATATAGTTGCCGCCATAGGAGAGGATCAGCGGCGTGATGCGATGGCCGGAGCGATCGATTGCCATTGGGTAGGGAATCTGCTGGCTCGCCGCCACCTTCTTCACCGCTTCCGCCCACTGATCCCAGTTCGATCCCGGGGCCGGGACTGCCACCCCGGCCTGATCGAACAATGTCTTGTTTGCATAGCCGCCGGTCAACGTCAGCTGCGTCATGAAACCGGGGATCATGTTGGAACCGTCGGGGCGCATCCAGTCGAGCTGGTCGCCGAAATTGGCTTCCCAGTAAGCCGGATCCGAGAGAAGCGGGCGCAGGTCGAGCCAATGACTGGCCAATGCCTTGATACTGGTTACGCGCGCAATGTCGGGGCCGTTTCCACCTTCGAGCTGCACCTGCAGCTGTTCCTTGACGACGCTGTAGGCGACGTTGTCGATCGTGACTTTGATGTCGGGATTTTCCTTCATGAAGCGATCGACCAGATCCTTCAAGACCTCGCCCTCGACACCGTCGGAATACCACATGATGCGGACGTCGCCGGCGAGTGCCGCCGTCGAGGCCATCAAACTCACGGCAAGCGCCGCGAGAACCGTCTTCATCTTCCTCATTTCCGTTCTCCTCCTGTTTGGGACGATTGTGCCGCCCCTTTGTGACAATCGGGCCGGCTCCTCCCGGCACGGGCCATTATCTCGCCGTCAGTAGGATGGCCTCCCCGCTGACGGTAAATTCCTTCGGCGAAATGCGTCTTCCCTCGGCTTCCACGGTGCCGTCGGCCCGGAAATGGACTTGATCATATTCTGGGTCATCGACTATGAAATCACCGTTCGATTGCTCGACAACAGCGAGATCCGCAAATCGATCCCTGGCGTCCGACAGACTGGTGGCGGCCGAGACGCGGATGATCCAGCGTGTCTTGCGGCCCTGCTGGCGCAGCTCGGCATGGGCGGAGGGGCCGTCAGTCACCATCGAGAGGGCGCCGTTGCCGCGAATGACGACGGCTACCTTGCCGCTCCTTGCCATGGCGAGGCTGCCATCAACGGCATGCTCGTCGAATTCGGCGGTGGGAAACCATGCATGGCTGAAATCGGGCTGCTCCTCGAAGGCTGAGAAATCCATGACGGCGAGGCCGCGATATTGCTGCACCCGGGCGATCGTACCGCAGCCGCCCCAATAGGAGGGGCGGCCGTAGCCGAACTGGATGGTCTCGCCGGGATGGTTGATCCAGACCGCCGCTTCGGGACGCTCGCCGATGCGGAGGTGCAGGATGGTTTCCTGGTAACCCCATTCGTGCCAGCGGTAATGAGCCGCCGATCCCATGGCGAAATGCTCGCCCTTGTAGTGATAGAGCGCGGCAAACCGGCCCTCGCCCTGAGCGAATGTCCATTCCTGATCTTGATCGTCGCGATGATCGGCGATCGCAGCGAAGCTGTCGGGTATGACAAGGCCATGGTCGCGCACGCAGACGGCAAGCTGCGGCAGGGAATGCACGCGCCGGCCGTACCAGCCCCGGCCCCAGAGCAGCCGCGCGACGGCGGAGAGTTCCAGCGAGCGCCCCGCGCACAGCGTGTGTTCGTAGGAGCGGCCCTGGGCGGCGGTGACCATGCCATGATGGGCCGAACGCGCGATGATTTCGCAGAGCCTGACGATGCCTGTCTTGGCGCGTTCAGCGATATCGGCATCGGGCGAAAGGGCGGCAAGCGCCGTGAGGCCCTTGAGGTCGATCGGGAAATAGGGCGCCGAATTGAATTCCGCCATTTCCCACTCTTCGAAATGATCGAGCCATGCGCGAACCCGCGCCGCGCCGACAGCGCTCTGCTCGGTGCCTTTGCGACCGGAGCGAATGAACGTCTTGTCAGCCAGCAGATGGCCGCCGAGATAAGCCGAGGTGTGAAACAACAGCGCGTGGTTTTCGGAGAAATACCACTGCACATCGTTGCCCGGTTCATCCATCCAATAGCGATAGTTGAGGATCGCGGCATCGATGCGCGCCCGCGTCTTGTCGCCGATGTCATTGCCCCAGACGGTGCGTGACCAGATCAACGGCACGAGCGAGAAATCCGCGCAGTCGTGGCAATCCTCGATCGACGGCAGGATTTCCTCGATCATCGCATCGGTGTCAGTGCCGGCCCGGCCGCTGGCCAGACGGGCGAAGGCGCGCACGGTATCGCGTTCCGAATATTCCGAGACCTCGTCGAGTGTCTCGCGGATGCGGGCATCGAGCGTCGCCGGAGCATCGCCCTGCCGTGCCGTGTGGCAGATCTCCACCCCGAGCGAACGTGCGACGACAAAACCACCGGAGCTGAGCCCGATGCGGAAGTGGCGGAAGTCCGCCGGCGCTTGGTCGGCCGGGCCGACGACGAGCCGGCTTGCGCCGGCGGGCAGCGTGAAATCGAGATCGAACCGCTCCCGGGACATGAAATCGCCTTCGACGGCGACGTTGACGGCCGCATTCACTGGCAATGCGCTGGGGAACATCAGCGAGATGTCGCCCTCGAAATAATGCTGGCGGTCGAAATACATGCGGTCGAGTGCTGCCTCGAAGGCATCGGCGACCGCTGCGTCGACCGGCACGGGCACTGCGACGCGGGCGATGGGGCCGGCGAGATAGTCGAGCTGGAAGAAGTAGCGCGCGTCGCGCTCTGCCAGGTCGTCGAAGAACAGCGTGATCTCGTTGAGCCCCGCGACCAGGGGCAGTTCGAATTCCTGCTTGGCCTCGAGATTACGGCTATAAGGAGCCATCCAGGCGATCTCGGTCCCGTTCAGCCAGAGGACCGCGCCGCCGCAGGTGCCGAGATTGAGCCGCGCCGTGCCGGCCGCGTCCGCCTCGATATAGGTTTGCGCCCAGGTCGCCAGGCGTGTCGGCCGGAACCAGAAGCCGGAGAGATCGACGCGCGGCGAACCGAAGGGCAGCCACCAGCGCTTTTCCGCGAATGCGCCCCTGACATCGGGCCGCTTGCCGCGATAGCGTTCAGCGAAGGTGGTGCGGCAGGGATATTCGTGCGGAATGAAATTCTTGTGCTTGGTCAGGAAGAAGAAAGGGTCCATCTCGCCCTTCATCGGCGCGTCGTGCACGTCGAAGCGCTCCTCGGCGATGGCGCCGAGTTGCCAGTAGCGGATCGCGTCACCCGCCTTCAACTCTCGCTTCAGATATCCGCCGCTCATTTCAGATCCGCCACTGCTACTGGAGACACGTCATTATATTCCTGGTTCTCGCCGGTCATGCCCCAGACAAAGCCGTAAGGCCCGGTGCCGGCGCCCATATGGATCGACCAGGCGGGCGAGAGCACCGCATCGCCATCGGCGACGACCAGATGGCGCGTCTCGTCGGGCTGGCCCATCAGGTGAATGACCCGGTCCTCGGGCGCCATGTCGAAATAGCAATAGGCCTCCATCCGTCGCTCATGGATATGCGGCGGCATGGTGTTCCAGATGCTGCCCTCGGCGAGATCGGTAATGCCCATCAGCAGCAGGCAGGATGGCGCCACTTCGGGGTGGATATACATCCTGAGCCGGCGCTTGTTCGAGCGCTTTGCATCGCCGAGATCGAGTGCCTTGGACTCTTCGCGGGTGATCAGCCTGTGGGGGATGTCGGCGCCGGCGGGTACGGAATTCATGTAGAAGCGCGCCGGATGATCAATGGAATCGCTGGAGAGTGAGAGTTCCTTCGCGCCACGGCCGACATAGAGGACATCGCGGTTGGCGAGGTTGAAGATCTTGCCGTCCACCGCGACCGTGCCACCGCCACCGAGATTGGCGATACCCATCTCGCGGGCCGAGAGCAGATAGGACGTGCCGATCTCCTCGCCGCCGCCAAAGCTGATCGTTTCGCGCGTTGGCATCGCGCCACCGAGGATCAGCCTGTCGACATGGGTGTAGGTCAGGCGCAGCTCGTTGCGGACGAAGAGGCCGGGCACCAGAAAGGCGTCGCGCAGCTTCGTGGTATCATAAGCCTTGATGTCATCAGGCGCCGCGCCATAGAGAACCTTCATAGTCATGCCACTTTTCCCTCGGCTTCGACATGCTGCAGCGCTTCGGACAGGCAGAGGATCGCCAAAGCCTGGCCGTAGCCGGTTGGCTGGATCGGAATGTCGCGATAGAATTGCTGGTCGTGGCCCATGCGCGTGCCGTAGGAGACATTGAGCACGGTGCCGTTTTCATCGATATTGTTCATCACTGCCTTGAGCGCCTTCAGCCCCGCATCGCGCCAGGCCGGCGTACCGAGGCCGAGCCGATAGCCCTTGAGCAGGCCGTAGCCGATACCGGCAGTCGCCGAGATTTCCTCGTAGGAATTGGGGTCGTCGAGCAGGGTCCGCCATGCGCCCGACGGCGCTTGCAGCGGCAGAAGCGCATCGACCTGTGCCTTCAGCACGCCGAGCAGGAAACCCCGCACCGGCCTGGAGATATCGGCGAGATCGAGCAGGTCGAGAATGCCTGCGGTGATCCAGGCATTGCCACGCGCCCAGCGCGCCCGGGCGAAATTGTGCCGGCCATCAAAAGTCCAGCCGTGGAACCAGAGGCCGGTCTCGGTATCGGCGAGATAGCGGGCATGAACGAGAAATTGCAGTGAAGCTTCATCGACCAGTTCGCGCCGCCCGCTCGCCTGACCGTAGGAGGCGAGAAACAGCGCTACCATGTAAAGCGTGTCATCCCACAATTCATTGTCATTGACCTTGTCGGAGACATGGTGCTCGAACCCGCCTTCCGGCGTGCGGCCCATGTCCGACATGACCCGGGACGCCCATGCGTCGAGTGTCGGCTGCCAGCGTGGGTCTCGCGTTTTCGCCCAGAGGACAGAAAGACCGAGCATCGGCGCAGTGGTGTTGACGTTGAGCGACGGAAGCCCCGCCTCGATACGGACCGAATACCAGTTTTCGATCAGATGCCTGAGGTCATCCCGGCCGGTGAATTGCCAGAGCCTGACCAGGCCATAGAGGCCGACGCCCTGCGGCCATTCCCAACTATCGAAGCTGATGTAATCACCCGAGGTACCATCCAGGTTCGGCTCGTGAAACTGGCCGCCATGCCGGAGGCCCGTAAAGCCTCCGACGAGTCGATCAAGACATGCGCTGATATCGCTGCTTGACGCCAGCATGACGTTCCTCCCATTCCCGCCGTTTCCGGCCCTCTCTTGAGACAAAGGATGCCGGAAAGAATTTTCTTGCGCAATCTGAAAATTTTTTTCATGGTCGCGGGAGAACTTGGGGAGGCCGCTATGATCGCAAAACCTGAACCGGGCAAACGCGGAAAGAAATCCAAACGTGTGCGGCTGGAAGACATCGCGGAGGCCTGCGGCGTCTCGCTCAGCACGGTTTCGCGGGCGATTGCCGGCGAGAAGGGCGTGCGGCCGGAAATCCGCCAGCAGATCCTCGAGGCTGCCAAGCATTCGAATTACACCGTGCCCCGTGCCGTCGCCGGGCAGAAGGTGATCCTGGCCGCGTCGAGCGCGGCGATGATCGACTATGTCCGCAGCCAGTTTACGCTCTATGTGCTCGAGGGGCTCAAGGAGCGAGCGCAGGCGCTCGGCCTTGAAATCGTCACCCGTCCGATGGCTGACAAACGCGAGGAACTCGTCGTGCTGGACGAAGCGCGCAATGATCCCGAGGTCGCCGGCCTGTTGTTTCTGACCATCGACGACGAGGACATGCTGGCCGCCACCCAGAACTTCGATAAATCGATCGTCCTGCTCAACAGCGACGATCCCCTGATGCGGCTTTCCAGTGTCACGCCCTGCAACCGGTCGAGCGCCAGGCTGGCGGCCAATCATCTGATCGACCTCGGCCACAGCCGCATCCTCTTTCTCATGCGGCCCGGCCGGCGCACGATCGAACGGCGTTTCGAAGGCTGGCGCGATGCGTTGCTGCATCGTGGCTTGCCCGCCGATGATGATCTTCTGGTCCCCGTCGATGACTGGCTGCCGGAGCTTGGTATCCAGGCCATCGCCGCCCGCATCAGAGAACGCGGCCTCGATTTCACCGCCGTGCTCGCAGCCGGCGACAGCCTGGCGGTCGGCGCTATGATGGGCGTGCAACAGATGGGTTATTCCGTTCCGGGTGATGTTTCCGTCATGGGCATGGACGACCTGCCGCAGGCGGCCTTCCTCAACCCGCCGCTGACGACGATGCATATTCCGATGCGCGAAATCGGCTCGTCCGGGCTCGATCTTCTCTACGACAATCTTTCGGGATTGCCCTACTTGCCGCGCCGCGTGGAACTCGCATGCCATCTGGTCGAGCGCGCCTCCACCGGACCGGTTCGCTCCGACGTGCCGTGATCCCATGAGAACGGCGCGCCTGGCATCGTCGCTCATCGGATTGGCGCAAGCGCTGGCCTGAATGGCCCGGCCGGCGCGCCGGTGCAAGCGAGATATGTTTCCATCACCGCCGCTCCCCCATACCGAGCGGCGTCGCCGGCATCTCGGCGGGAACGCGGCCATAGGCATGCGGCAGCGAGCAGGTCTTCAGTTGCGGCAGCACTTTGGTGCCGAATTGCTCGGCCTCTTCGAGATGCGGGTAGCCCGACAGGATGAAGGCACGGATGCCCATCCTACGATACTCCTCTAGCTCGGAAAGAACCTGATCAGTAGAGCCCACAAGGGCCGCGCCGCAGCCCGAACGGGCACGGCCGATCCCAGTCCACAGATGCGGCTCGACATAGCCGAACTGGTCGGCGAGTTCACGCGCCCGCGCCTGATGCGCGACGCCGAGCGAGATGGAATCGTGCGCCCGTTCGCGGATCAGCTTGCCGTATTCGTCGTCAAGTTTCGACACCAGATGCTCGGCATAATCGCGCGCCTCCTTCTCGGTGTCGCGGACAATCATATGCACGCGCAGGCCATAATCGAGCACGCGCCCATGCGCCTCCGCGCGGGCGTGAACGGCCTTCATGCGCTCGGCCAGCATGTCCTTGGTTTCCGGCCACATCAGGTAGACGTCGCATTGGGCGCCGCAAAGTTCGAGTGCATCCGGTGAATAGCCACCGAAATAGAGGAGCGGGCCGCCATTGTGCTGATAGGGCTTTGCCGGGCCGGTCGGCACGCCCTTGAACTGATAGACCTCGCCATCGTGGTCGATCGTATCGCGTGTCCAGGCCTGGCGCAGGATTTCCACCACCTCATGGCTGCGGCGATAGCGATACGCGCTGTCGGCCACCTCGCCAGGGAAATCCGAGCTGATGACGTTGAGTGTCAGCCGACCTTTCAGCATATGGTCGAGCGTGGCGACGGTGCGGGCGAGCATGATCGGCTGCATCTCGCCGCAGCGGATCGCGGCAAGGAAATTGATCCTGTCGGTCGAGGGGGCGCAGCCCGCGACGAAGGTCAATGTGTCCTGCCCGACCTGGTACGAGGACGGGCATAGGATGTTGCGGAAGCCGAGCGCTTCGGCCTTCAACGCGATCTCCGAGCAATGCTCCCAGCTCGCGCGCAGGCTGCCGTCGGGTACGCCGAGATACTGGCAATCGTCCGAGCAGAGCGCGGCGAACCAGGAGACTTCCGCCGCGTCGAGATCCTCCGACCGGATCGGCACCACGCTCATCGGCGATTCCTTCAGTCAATGACATTTGACCTTGCGTATCATTCGAATTCATGTAGATCAATAGTGTATCAATTTTCGTAGCGAGCCGTTTCGATCTTGCAACCGATCTCATCCGCCCCTGGCAGCCTGCCCATCTACCTTCAGGTGGCCGAGCTTCTCGTTCGGGATATCGCGGCCGGGCGGCTGATCGATGGTGAGAAGCTGGCGCCCGAGCGTGATTTGGCGGGGGAACTCGGCATTGCGGTCGGCACGTTGCGCAAGGCGCTGGCTGAGTTGCAGAACCGGGGCCTGCTCGAACGGATACAGGGATCGGGGAACT
Organism: Rhizobium sp. LjRoot254; assembly: GCF_964254105.1. Lineage (NCBI taxonomy): Bacteria > Pseudomonadati > Pseudomonadota > Alphaproteobacteria > Hyphomicrobiales > Rhizobiaceae > Rhizobium > Rhizobium sp. LjRoot254. Next base: position 3,987,967 of record NZ_CAXUSM020000001.1, read on the forward strand.
ATATCAGGGCGGTCTCCGATGCCAAGAGCCTTTACGCGATGTTCCGGCTCGAACTGATCGACGGCGGCGGTCTGCCGACTGCCGAAGTGCTGACTGTGGATCGCCGGCCAAAGCCGCCGGAACTGCCGAATTTCGGCAAATCCGGCGAGGCGCACCGCATACGCCGCCTTCGTCGTCTCAATGGCCAGCCCGCCGCATTGGAAGAGATTTGGCTCGACGCGAGCTACGCGGAGGCACTTGATCGCGAGGCGATGTCGGAGAGCCTCTACCTCTTCTATCGCACGGCGCTATCGCTGTGGATTGTCCGAGCTGAGGACCAGGTAGGGCTCGATCATGTTCCGGACTGGGCGCCCGACATTTTCGGCCAGCGGCCGGGCAGCCCCGTGCCGCATGTGCTGCGCATCAGCCACGACCAGAACGGCGAGCGGGCCGAGGTGTCCTGGACTTGGTTCGATCATGCGATCGCGCGCTACGTCTCGCGCCTGAAGTAGACAGGGAAGGAACGACACGTGATACCGACTTACGGCATTATCGGCTGCGGCATGATGGGGCAGGAACATCTGTGCAACATAGCGCTGCTGCGGGAAGGCCGGGTTGCTGCCATCTTCGAGCCCGATCCCGCGATGCGCGAAGCCGCCAGCCGGGCAGTACCGGATGCGTTGATGGTCGATTCGATCGAGGCGCTGCTCGCGGTCGAGGCCGTGAACTGCTTGCTTATCGCCAGCCCGAACTATCTGCACCTGCCGCAACTCGAGATGATCGCCGCGATCCGGCCGCTTCCGGTTCTGGTCGAGAAACCGCTATTCACGGCGCCGGAGGATGCTCCTCGGGTTGCCGCACTACGGGCCGCCTACCCCGCCCCGATCTGGGTGGCAATGGAATATCGCTACATGCCGCCGGTGGCGCGGCTGATCGAGGAGGCCGAGGCCGCGACCGGCGGTATCCGCATGCTCACCATCCGCGAACACCGCTTTCCATTCCTCGAAAAGGTCGGCGACTGGAACCGGTTCAACGCCAAGACCGGCGGTACACTGGTCGAGAAATGCTGCCACTTCTTCGACCTAATGCGCGTGATCCTGAAATCCGATCCCGTCCGCGTGATGGCTTCGGGCGGACAGGCGGTCAATCATGTCAACGAGGTCTATGAAGGCGAGCGCTCCGACATCTGGGACCATGCCTATGTCATCGTGGACTTCGCCTCCGGTGCGCGCGCCATGCTGGAGTTCTGCATGTTTGCCGAGGGATCGCGCTATCAGGAGGAAATCTCCGCGGTTGGTCCGAAGGGCAAGATCGAATGTCTGGTGCCCGGCCCCGGCCGCTTCTGGCCGACACATCTGGGCGATCCGCCGGTGCCCCAGGTCATCGTCTCGCCGCGTCATCCCCAAGGTCCGCGTGCGGTGGAGATTCCGGTCGATCCCGATCTGCTCGAAGCTGGCGATCACAATGGCTCGACGTTCTACCAGCATCAGCGCTTCCAGCGGGCAATCCAGGGACTGCAGCCGGTGGAAGTCACGCTGGAAGATGGGTTGTGGGCCGTAGTGATCGGACAAGCGGCGCAACGCTCGGCCTTGACGGGCAAAGCGATCTCGACGATCTCACTGCCTTGACCCACCTCGCGTACCGAATTCAGTGGCCGCGCCCCAGTTTGCCCAGGACAAGGATCTGTATATTCGCTTCAGCACGCAAACCGAGTTGGCACGTCGCGGTGCAACACGCGAGCAATCAGCGGCCACGCCAGCGCATCGAACGCTCTTCTGACACGTGATACGACCCGCAGGATGCAGAAATTATTTCCGCGTTCGGACACGAATGCAGCCCTGACCCGCTTGATAGGATACGATCGGCCGACCCTGCTTTTCGACCAATTCGCGTCAACACATAGCAACAACACCAGAACTCGGCGGCGGCAACGAGCCGAGAGACAGCCAGCCCACTGCTCGTTCCGTAGCCGCCCTATCGGCTGTTGTTCGGCTAACCCAAAGTATGGCTTACAAGCCCGTAGGGTCGGGCGATGAGGGAGTTATCCTCTCTCGCCGGCGGCCAACCGCGTCCAAGCGACATCGAGGTCACAGTATCGAAGACGAATAGACCGCAACGCGCCAGAAAATCGGCAAATATTCCGTTCTTTTCGCGTGTGTCGAGACGCAAAAAGGATCCGACATGGTCTGCGACATGCGGTCTGACAACGGCGACCGCATCAGCATCGTTGGCCGCCACGACCGGCCCGACGACATGGCCCCGCCCGAACCGCCTGCACATGGCGAAAGCGGCGACGTGTCCGTCGCGGATGAGCACGACAGCTTTTGCCTGGGTGAAGAGGCGCTCGAGCAGTGCGGTGCGATCAGCGCCGAACGCCGTTTCGTCAAGTGTCGCCACCGCTGCGAGGTCGCTCGATTCCATCGGCAGCAGGAAGGAGTCCGCGGGCAGCGGCACGACGGGCGGCTCGAGCGCTTCGCCCTGGCATTGATAGACGATCGCCTCGGGCTGGAAATTGAGTGACAGATAGAGCCGGCGAGCGGCGTGGGTGGCGCTGAGACCAAGATTCCGATCGCCGACGTTGCCTAGCAAGTGCTCCATAAACCATTGACCGGCGCCATTCGCCTGCAGCCTCGGCGAGGTGATGACCATGCCCACGGTCGCGAAATCTTCGCCATAGGGAAACCACATGGCCGAACCGAGAACACGGCCGATCGCGTCGAGGGCTGCGATGCCCTGGCCGAACTCTACCAGGAATTGCCAATCCTCGGCACGATGCGGCCATCCTACGCTCATCGATAGCGCATGAAGGTTGCGGAGCTCGACCTTTGTGATGTCGGTCAATTCGAGCTTGAAGGAATTTAGCTGCATGGAACCAGATGCGGTCGGAGCCACTTGCCGATACCTCCGTGGGCGGGTTGATGAAAAAAGTGCTCACTGGCAGCCAATGACGCCAGTCGATCACCAACACAGTAACTCAACCCGCACAATAGATTGCGCTTCAAAAGCCGCCCAGTTCAACAGAATTCACTGAACCGAATAGGCTTTCGGCATGAAATCAGCCCTCCAGCGCCTAGTCTTGAGGATCACAGGGTGGTGGCGCGAACAGAAGCGCGTCAAGGAGAACGAGCAATGAACCACATAGAAATATTGGAGCGGCTGGTCGGTTTTCCCAGCGTGGTCGGCATTTCGAACGACACGATCGTTGCGTGGATCAAAGACTATGCCGAACACAACGGTGCAACTGTAACAGTTCTGCCGGGACCGGAAGGCGATCGCGCCAACCTGTTTGCAACGATCGGCCCGAAGGACAAAGCCGGCTATATTCTCTCCGGACACATGGATGTAGTTCCGGCACTGGAGCCAAACTGGACGTCCGACCCGTTTCATCTGCGAGCGGAAGGCGATTGCCTTTTCGGTCGCGGCACGAGCGATATGAAGGGGTTTCTCGCTTCCGCACTCGCCGCGCTCCCCATGGTCGCCAATATGCAGCTGACGCAGCCTCTTCATTTTGCCTTTTCCTATGACGAGGAAGCCGGCTGCAGAGGTGTTCCCCATCTCATCCATCAACTACCCGAGCTTTGTGCGAAGCCCGTGGGCGCGATCATCGGCGAGCCCAGCAGCCTGCGCGCGATCCGTGCCCACAAGGGCAAGGCCGCTGCAAGAATTGAGATCCGCGGGCGTTCCGGCCACTCGTCGCGGCCCGACCAAGGTTTGAACGCGATCCATGCGATGACCATGGTGCTGAACGATGCGCTCCGTGTTGTCGAGGCGTTGCGCTCGGGCCCGTTCGACCAGAATTTTGAGCCGCCCTATTCGACCGTGCAGGTGGGAACGGTCGCCGGCGGCCGGGCCGTGAACATCATACCCGATCTCTGCAGCGCGGAGCTTGAAGCGCGCTCGGTGGCCGGCGTGTCACCAACGGCTTTGCTCGAGCCGATCAAGCGTGCCGTCGATGCGCTGGCGCAGCAGGGCTTCCACACCGTGTGGGAAGTCCTGAGCACCTACCCCGCGCTCTCACTTGCCGTGGATGCGCCGCTTGCCCGGCTGATGGACGAACTGACAGGTGCCGAGACGCTTGCGGCGATAAGCTACGGCACGGAAGCCGGGCTTTACCAGGCGGCAGGCATCGATGCGATCATTTGCGGTCCGGGCGATATCGCTCGCGCTCATCGCGCCGACGAATTCATCCGCGTCGACGAGCTCGCCGCGTGTCAGGCTATGATCGAGAGACTGGCTGAAACACTTCGAAGCTGAGGGATTTCGATGGCTTTCTGGTTCAACTCCGATCGCGAGAGAGGGCGCATCTTCGCCGAGGCCTTCGCCCGCGATCTGCCCGACCTCCCGTTCGTCATGGATACGGCCGAGTGCGATCCCGACGATATCCGCTACCTCCTGACCTGGACTGCGCCGCCCGATCTCGACCGCCTCAAAAATCTCGAAATCGTGTTCTCGATCGGCGCTGGTGTGGACCAGTTCCGGGTCGAAACGCTACCCCCGCGCGTCAAACTCGTTCGCATGGTCGAGGACGGTATCGTGCGCATGATGCAGGAATATGTGGCGCTGGCCGTGCTGGCGCTTCACCGCAATCTCAAGGCCTATATGGGGCAGCAGTCCGAAGGCAGGTGGCAAGCGCTGCCGGTCCGGCAGGCTGCGCAGCGCCGGATCGGCGTGCTCGGGCTCGGGGTGCTCGGACAGGCCCTCATCGATCGGCTAATGCCATTCGGCTTTCCGATCTCCGGCTGGAGCCGTTCTCGGCGCGAGATCAATGGCGTGACCTGTTATCACGGCACTGAGTCGCTCACGGCCTTTCTGGGCGAGACAGACATTTTGGTCTGTCTTCTACCGCTCACGGAGGAGACGCGCGGTATCCTCGATGCGGGCCTATTCTCGGCGCTTCCGATCGGAGCGGCGCTCGTCCATGTGGGACGCGGCGCTCAACTCGATCACGAAGCCCTCATCCACGCTCTCGACATGCATCAGTTGTCGGGAGCAGTGATCGACGTCACCGAACCGGAGCCCCTGCCCCCTGAACATCCCTTCTGGCGGCATCCCCGGATCATGCTTACGCCCCACATCGCAAGTGTGACACAGCCCGACACCGCCGCCCGCGCGGTGATCGAGAACGTCAAACGCCATCGGGCCGGTCTCGACCCGATCGGCCTGGTCGATCGCGGCCGCGGCTACTGACCACAACAGGGCGCAAAGGAGAAAACATGTCCCTTCTCAAGACCATCGACCCGAACAGCCCCGAAGCCCCGCGCGAATCCAAACCCGTTCCCGAGCGCCTGATTTCGGGTGATCCCTCGTTCAAGACCTGGGCGCAGGATGTAGCTCGGGATGGGCTCGTCCATACCGGGATTTGGGAGGCGACGCCGGGTGTCACCCGCTCGATCAAGGGCGAGACCTTCGAGTTCTGCCATATCCTCGATGGCGTCGTCGAACTCACTCCGGATGATGGGGCGACGGTTACCTACAGAGCAGGCGACAGTTTCGTGATGAAGCCGGGCTTCTCCGGCACGTGGCGGACAGTGGAAACCGTCCGGAAGATCTATGTGACGGTGATGTAATCACCTTTAGCGATGCGCCGCCGCGCAAGCGGCGGTGCGAAGGTTGGAGGAATGGACACTGAACGAAGAATCGACTGCCGCGTGGAGGAAAAAAGGGATTTTCCTTCGTTGCCAAGAGCGAGACGGCGCATAGTACCGAGATCCTCAGAGTAGCCTTGCTCCAATCTTCCGCAAGGACACCGCTATGGCTCTGAGCTTTGATCCCGACACAATCCAGTTGCCGAAGGGCCATTTCATCGGCGGACGCTATGTCGATGCCAAGGGGGTGTTGCCGATGCGACGCCCGTCCGATGGTATTACCTATGCCGAATACCCTGTGGCCGACGCCGATCTCGTCGATCAGGCTGTCTCCACAGCCAAGCAGGCGCTCAAGGACAGCGGCTGGGCGACCCGGCGCCCGCGCGAACGCACCAATGCCATGCATCGCTGGGCGGACCTAATTGAGGTAGAGGGCGAGACGCTCGCCCGGCTCGAAGCCGTATCCTCCACCCGCTTGGTGGGCCAACTCATTCAAGGCGATGTCGCCGTCACCGCCGAACAGATCCGTTTTTTCGCCGAATTCGCCGACAAGGAAGGCAGCGATCTCGTGCCGACCGCCAACGACAGTCTCGGCATGATCATGACCGAGCCTTACGGCGTCGTCGGCGCAATCACACCCTGGAATTTCCCGCTCTCCATGGCGGGCTGGAAAATCGGACCAGCACTCGCCGCCGGCAATGCGATCGTGCTGAAGCCTTCGGAAATGACGCCCTTTTCGACGCTCTACCTCGCCGAACTTGCCGTACGCGCCGGCATTCCAGCGGGTCTCATCAATATCGTTCTCGGCGATGGGCCGACCACCGGCAATGCCATGACCGGCCATCCCGATGTCGCCAAGATCAGCTTCACCGGTTCGACGGCCGCAGGCTCCGCGATCATGGCCAATATTGCGAGGACCGGCGTCAAACCGATGACCTTGGAACTCGGCGGCAAGAGCCCGCAAATCGTCTTTGCCGATGCCGATCTGACGCTCGCCGCCAACGCGATTGCCAACAGCATTCTCGTCAATGCCGGCCAGGCCTGCGTCGCGGGCTCTCGCGTCATCGTCGAGCAATCCGTCGCCGAACCGCTCATCGCAGCGATTCTCGCCCGCATGCAAACGATCAAGCCCGGCCCGACCTGGGATGAGACAAGCGATTACTCGCCGATTATCTCCGAACGTCAGATCCACCGTATCGACGCGATCGTTCAGGCCGCGCTCGACGCCGGCGCGGAGTGCCTTGCCGGAGGAAAATTCCTCGATCGGAAAGGCTATTTCTACGCGCCGACGCTGCTGTCGAACGTTGGCCAAGACTCCCCCGCCGTCATGGAGGAAATCTTCGGGCCGGTGCTGACGCTGCAGACATTCACGGATGAGGAAGAGGCACTCATGGTGGCCGATCATCCCACCTATGGGCTGGCGGCAGGACTCTTCACCCGTGATCTCTCGCGCGCTATCCGGCTCACCCGGCGGCTGCAGGCCGGTACCGTCTGGGTCAATCGCTACAGCCGCTCCCGCGACCACATTCTGCCGACCGGTGGCTACAAGCAGTCCGGCATCGGCAAGGATCTAGGCCGCGAAGCCTACCAAGCCAACCGCAAAAGCAAGAGCGTACTCATCAACCTCTAGGACCTGATCATGAAAACCTATTCCATCGCGCTGCTGCCGGGAGACGGCGTCGGCAAACCAGTCACCGAAGCGGCCTGGGATGTGCTGCAGGCCGTAGCGAAGACGTCGGACTTTGCCCTTGCAGGAACCACTTTTCCTTGGTCCTGCGAATTCTACAAGCAAACCGGCGCCATGATGCCCCCCGACGGCATCGAAACGCTCAGGCGCTTCGACGCGATCCTACTCGGCGCGGTCGGTTGGCCGGCTGAAGTGCCGGATTCGGTTTCGCTGCATGGGCTGCTACTACCGATCCGCAAGGCCTTCGTGCAATACGCCAATATCCGCCCGCATCGGCTCCTGCCCGGCGTCTCCGGTCCGCTGAAAGCTCGCAATTTCGACATACTCTGCATCAGGGAGAACACCGAAGGCGAATATTCCGGCGCCGGCGGCCGCGTCCATCAGGGAACGGCCGATGAAGTCGCAATAGAGACCGCCATCTTCACGCGGACGGGGGTCGAACGCATCCTGCGCTTCGGCTTCGAACAGGCCCGGGCCCGGCGAGGCCGGCTGGCTTCAGTCACCAAATCCAATGCCCAGAAACATTCCATGGTCTTCTGGGACGAGATCACCCGCCTAGTTTCTGCCGAGTATCCCGACGTCGAGGTGACGAGCTACCACATCGACGCAATGGCGGCGCGCATGGTGATGGCGCCGGAAACCCTCGATGTGGTCGTCGCCTCCAACCTGTTCGGCGATATCCTCACCGATCTCGGTGCCGCCATCCAGGGCGGGCTCGGCTTCGCAGCCTCCGCCAATATCAATCCGGATCGCACCGCACCGTCCATGTTCGAGCCGGTCCATGGTTCCGCACCCGATATCGCCCATCTCGGCATCGCCAGCCCGATCGCGGCGATCTGGTCGGGCGCGATGATGCTCGAGCATCTCGGCGAGAGCGCTGCCGCTGCCCGCGTCATGACCGCCGTCGAGGCGACGACGAAAGCCGGCGTCGGCACCGTGCCGGGAAAAGACAGAACCGAGGCGATCGCGAAAACCATCCTCACATTCCTCGCCTGAAGGAGAGACTGAAATGCAGATACTCAAAGATAAAAGCCTCTTCCGGCAGCAAGGCCTGATCGGCGGAACCTGGAGTGCGGCTGCGTCGGAAAAGACCGTCGAGGTGATCGATCCGGCAACGCAGAAAGCGCTTGGCACCGTTCCCGATATGGACGGATCGGATACGCGCGACGCGATCGAGGCCGCGGAAGCAGCCTACCATCCCTGGCGTCGGAAGACCCATGCCGAACGTGCCGCATTGCTCGAGGCCTGGCACAATCTGATGATCGAGAACATCGAGGACCTCGCGCTTCTGCTGACCCTTGAACAGGGCAAGCCTCTCACCGAGGCGCGGGCCGAGATCCGCTATGGCGCATCCTTTGTCAAATGGTTCGCCGAGGAAGCGCGGCGTATCGGTGGGACCACCATTCCCTCACCGACGCGTGATCGCCGGATCATCGTTCTCAAGGACCCGGTCGGCGTATCGGCGATCATCACGCCGTGGAATTTCCCCAACGCGATGATCACGCGGAAAGTCGCCCCGGCGCTGGCCGCCGGCTGCACCGTGGTTATCAAACCCTCGGAGTTCACGCCCTTCTCGGCGCTTGCGCTCGGCGTGCTGGCCGAACGCGCCGGCATCCCGGAAGGCGTGATCAACATCGTCACCGGCATGCCGACGGCAATCGGCAACGAACTGATGGCGAACGAGACGGTGCGTAAGATTTCCTTCACTGGTTCGACCCGCGTCGGCTCGCTGCTGATGCGCGGTGCCGCCGATAGCGTGAAGAGGCTGAGCCTCGAGCTCGGCGGCAACGCGCCCTTCATCGTCTTCGACGACGCCGATCTCGATCTCGCTGTCGAAGGCGCCATCGCCTCGAAATTTCGCAATGGCGGCCAGACCTGCGTCTGTGCCAACCGGATTCTGGTACAGGCGAGCGTCTACGATGCATTCGCCGCCAAGCTTGCGGCGCGCGTCTCGGCGATGAAGGTCGGGTCCGGTACTGAGAGTGGTATCGACATCGGGCCGATGATCAACGAGGCGGCCATCGAGAAGATCAATCGCCACGTGTCCGACGCGCTTGCCAAGGGCGCCACGATTGTTTCAGCTCGTCCCGAGCTGCCGGATGGCCCGCAATACACGGCGCCGCTCGTTCTTGCCGGGGCCACGACCGACATGTTACTCGCGAGCGAGGAAACATTCGGGCCGGTCGCGCCGCTATTCCGCTTCGAACGAGAGGAGGAGGCGATCGCCATCGCCAACGCCACGCCTTTCGGTCTGGCTGCTTATTTCTACACGGAGAGCCTGAAGCGGTCCTGGCGCGTGGGCGAAGCGCTGGAATTCGGCATGATCGGCTTGAACACAGGTGCCATTTCCACCGAAGTCGCCCCGTTCGGCGGCGTCAAGCAGTCCGGTCTTGGCCGCGAGGGCTCGCAGCTCGGTATCGAAGAATACCTGGAAGTGAAGAGCTTCCATATCGGTGGACTGGCTTGAGGCACTGATCAGAAAAATGGGCGCGGAACGAGAGATCCGCGCCCGTTTGGTAGCTTGGGAGGAGCTGATTACTGAAATCTGTCGAGGGCCTTGTAGTAGAGCCCAACGAGCGGCAGGAACCATGGCTTGCCGAAATGGCCGGGCACGGCGGGCCATTCGAGGCCCTTGAGCGGATTGCGATCGGCCTTGCCGAGAATGGCGTCGGCCATGATCATTCCGAGATGCGTCGACAGCTGCGCGCCATGGCCGGAATAGCCCATCGCATACCAGACGCCGTCGATATAGCCCGCGTGGGGATAACGGTCCTTCGTCATATCAACCAGCCCGCCCCAGCAATAATCGATCTCGACATTGGCTAGATGCGGGAAAATCTGGGCGAGGCTGGCACGCAGAATGGCGCCGCTCTTCTCGTCCGATTGCTGATCGGACGTCGCGGCAAAGCGAGCCCGGCCGCCGAAGATCAGCCGGTTATCTGGAGACAGACGGAAATAGTTGCCGATATTCATGGAGGTGACGCAGGTCCGGTTGCCCGGCATGGTGGCGGCGACTTCCGCTTCGGTCAAAGGGCGGGTGGCGATGAGGAAACTGCCGACCGCGATTATGCGGCGTCGGAAATAGTTGAAAGAGGCTCCAGACGTATAGGCGCCCGTCGCGACCAGGACATGGTCGGCGGTCAGGGTGCCGCGCGGCGTCTCCAGCCGGTGTTTTGTTCCTGATATCGTGTGGCGCGTTACGGTGGCGTTTTCGAATATTGTCGTCCCGTGCCGGGCGGCCGCCTCAGCCAGGCCGACGACATAGCGGCCCATGTGCATCATGGCACTCTTCTTCGACAGCATCGCGCCATGGAAGGAAGCGCCGATCTCAGCCTTCAGGTCTTCCGCCGTCAGAAGCGCGGTGTCCGGATCGACCTCACGATGAACCGCCTCGAAATTCCGGGCGATCGCAGCGAAATGCTGTGGCTTCGATGCGAGCTTCAGTTTCCCTGCACGGCGGAAGTCGCAATCTATGTTTTCTTCCGCGACGATCCTCTCGATCGTATCAATGGAATCATCGAACGCGCGATAAAGCGCCACCGCGCGTTCGACTCCTAGTTCTGCTTTCGCGGCGATGAAGCTATGGGCAAGCCCATTGTTGAGATGCCCGCCATTGCGGCCGGATGCACCCCAGCCGATATGGTTCGCCTCCAGAACGGCCACGCGCGCGCCGGATTTGGCGAGCTGCCGCGCCGCGGCAAGCCCGGTGAAACCCCCACCGATCACGGCGACGTCGTAATCGCCTTCAACAGAACTGCTTTGCGCACCTGTAAATTTCGGCGCCGTATCGTGCCAATAGGATTCGAACTGCATCGCCGTGCTCCGCCTACAGCCCGACGACGCCGGGAAGGCCGGAAATACTTTTGATCTCGACATAGCTGTAATAGGGATTGGCCGGCTCGTGCCCGCGGTTGACCCAGACCTTGTTCTTGATGCCGAGATCATGCGCCGACATCAGGTCATAACGGAAGGACGACGAGCAATGAAGGATGTCCTCCGGACCGCAGCCGAGCATATCGAACATATATTCGAAGGCCCTGAAACGCGGCTTGTATGCATTGGCTTGCTGTGCCGTGTAGACGGCATGGAAAGGGGCTCCAAGCTTTTCGACGTTCGACATGATCTGTGAGTTCATCGCATTCGAAAGGATCACAAGCGGGATTTCCTTGGCGACCTTCGCCAGTCCGGCCGGCACGTCGGGATGCGGACCCCAAGTCGGAACCCGCTCGTAGACCATGCGCGCATCCTCTTCGCGGAATGTCACACCGTTCTTGCGGCAGGTCCGCTCGACGGCGTTGTGCACGACTTCACTATAGGGCTTCCAGTCGCCCATGATCTCGTCGAGGCGGTAGGCGGCGAAGTTCTTTACGAACTGCTGCATCCGGTCTTCGTCCAACTGGTCCCCGTAGAGATCACGGGCAGCCTCGGCCATCTGGAAGTTGGTGAGCGTGCCGTAGCAATCGAAGGTGATGTATTTGGGCCGGAATTGGGTCATCGAGTTCATCCTTTGCTGATGCCGAAGGTACTGTCGTTCACTCATCATAAGACAGGCCATCCAACGTGGCTGGCCGCAATTGCCCTCGCCGAAGCAGAATCTTCCGTATCTTCCGTCTCCTTTGGCAGAGAGTTGCGCTTTCCATTCGTAGAAGACGCGCTGCCGTCGTCGTGGGAGATTTCGTGCCAGCATAAGATGCGGTGAATGCCTGCGGAGTCGGTGAAAGATATCGCCCTCCTCGTCTTGTCGGGACGATCTTCTTTTCACTCGGGGCTATCATTCCCGGTAAGGAAGCAGGAAGCCATGCGATGCAAATGACCCAACTCGACATCGTGCCGTTCGGCACCCAACATATCGAGGGCGCGCATGCGCTTTCCCGTCAGGCGGGCTGGCCGCACAGGCTGGCGGATTGGGAAATGGCGCTTGCATTGAGCACCGGCGTCGTTGGGCTTGATAACGAGAAGGTCGTCGGTACAACGCTGACGACACGCTACGGGGCAGATTGCGCCACCATCAATATGGTCGTTGTCGACGAAACCATGCGCGGACGTGGCTTCGGCCGCCGGCTGATGGAAGCGGGCCTTGATGCCGCTCGCGGAATGCCATGCAGACTTATCGCGACCCGGGAGGGCCTGCCGCTTTATGAAAAGATGGGGTTTCGCCAGGTCGGCACCATTCTGCAACATCAGGGTTTCTGCGCGGCCGTTGATGCGCCGGTGGATGTCGAGCGGGCGCAGCCCGGCCATCTCCCGGAAATCGCCGCCCTCGATCAGGATGCTTTCGGCGCCGACCGCGGCGGGCTGATTTCCTATCTGGCGAATATCGGACGTTTCGCGGTGATCCGGCGCGACGGATATGTGGTGGGATTTTCAGCCATCCGTTCCTTTGGACGCGGCGACGTCATCGGCCCGGTGGTGGCGGAGAATGCTGAGGATGCCCGCAAACTCATTCTTTTCCAGATTGCGGCCCGACGCGACGCCTTTCTTCGCATCGACACAACCGGCGCTTCAGGTCTGTCGTCCTGGCTTGTCGAGCGCGGCCTTGTCCATGTCGGCGGCGGCACGGCGATGCAGCGGGGCGACCAGGCAGGGAAGCTATCGCATGCCAAGACTTTTGCACTGGCCAATCAGGCTTTCGGCTGAACGGAGACAAAGATGCTCAGCAATTCTCTTATAGAACTCGATCGCGCGCATCTCGTTCATCCGGTCGCCTCCTATCGCGGTCATGAAAGACTCGGCGTGCGGGTCCTGTCTTCCGCCTCGGGCGCGACCGTGACCGATGCGACCGGGCGCCAGCTAGTCGATGGTTTTGCCGGCCTCTGGTGCGTGAATGCCGGCTATGGCCACGAAAGCATTGTCGAAGCGGCCGCCCGGCAGATGCGGGAGCTTCCCTATGCAACTGCCTATTTCGGCCTCGGTTCGGAACCGGCGATCCGGCTGGCTGCCGAGCTTGCCGAACGCGCACCGGGCGATCTCAACCACGTCTATTTCACGCTTGGCGGTTCGGATGCGATCGACAGCACCGTCCGGTTCATTCACTATTACCATCATGCAAAAGGCACGCCTCGGAAAGACCAGTTCATTTCGCTCGAACAGGGCTATCACGGCTCCTCGACCGTCGGCGCCGGATTGACCGCACTGCCCGCCTTCCATGCCGGATTCGGCATCCCGTTCGACTGGCAGCACAAGATCCCGACGCACTACACCTATCGCAATCCGGTCGGAGACGATCCGCAGGCCATCATCGCAGCTTCGCTGATGGCCTTGCGGCGCAAGGTCGAGGAAGTCGGCGCGGACCGTGTTGCAGCATTCTATGCCGAACCGATCCAGGGCTCGGGTGGCGTACTGGTGCCGCCCAAGGGCTGGATGAAGGCGATGCGCGATCTCTGCCGCGAACTCGACATTCTGTTCATCGCTGATGAAGTCATCACCGCCTTCGGCCGCACAGGCCCGCTTTTTGCCTGTGCCGAAGACGATATCGTTCCAGACTTCCTGACTGTGGCCAAAGGCCTGACATCAGGCTATGTGCCGATGGGTGCGGTCTTCATGACCGATCATATCTACAATACCATTGCTGACAGCGCGGGCGCGTCTGCGGTTGGACATGGCTACACTTATTCGGCCCACCCCGTGTGTGCTGCCGTGGCGCTTGAAGTCCTGCGTCTCTACGAGGGCGGCCTGCTGGAGAACGGCCGCAAAGCGGGAGCCCGTCTGATGGAAGGCCTTAAGAGCCTGGGCGACCATCCACTCGTCGGCGACATCAGGGGCCGCGGCATGCTGGCGGCCATCGAACTCGTTACTGACAAGGAAAGGAAGACGCCACTTCCTGCCGTGGCCGACCCCTCCCGCCGGATTTTTGACCGCGCCTGGGAGAACGGCCTCGTCATTCGCGCTTTCGCCAATGGCGTGCTGGGCTATGCGCCGCCGCTCTGCTGCACCGATCGCGACATCGATGCGATTGTCGATCGGACACGCAAGACACTGGACCAGACACTCGAGGACCCCGATGTCCGTGCGGCGATGGTATGACCAGGGAGCGAAGCGGATGGCGAAATACTGCTTTGCCTCCAAATTCACAATTTTCTGCCGCGACGCTTCGCACATTCAGCGACTCCGACACGGCAATATCGCGAAACTAATGGCAACAGCAGGCGGAAGTTCGGCATAGACCGACCTGCGCAGAACCCAGCGAAACCGGCGGCAACAAGCCCGGAAGCCAAAGCAATCGAGATCAACAAAAGGGGAATGCCATGACCGACTCCAAGACTACGAACTGGACCCGCGCTGACGACGCCATGGTCGAAACTGCCCTCCGCCGCGGCGCCACGCGCCGCGAACTCCTGCAGATGCTGTTGGCCGGTGGCGTTGCCACGGCTGCCGGTGGCATCATGCTCGGCCGCGCAACGAATGCTGTCGCCGCAACGCCCGTTGCCGGCGGTGCGCTGAAAGCCGCTGGCTGGTCGTCATCGACTGCCGATACGCTTGATCCCGCCAAGGCTTCGCTTTCGACTGACTATGTGCGCTGTTGCGCCTTCTACAACCGGCTGACCTATATCGGCCAGGACGGTGCGCCGCGGATGGAACTCGCCGAATCCATCGAAAGCAAGGACGCCCAGGTCTGGACCGTCAAGCTGCGCAGCGGCGTGACCTTCCATGACGGAAGGCCTTTGACAGCGGACGACGTCGTCTTCTCGCTCAAGCGGCATCTCGATCCCGCCGTTGGCTCGAAGGTCGCGAAGATCGCCAAGCAGATGACGGGCTTCAAGGCCGTCGACAAGCAGACCGTCGAGATCACGCTCGCCAGCCCGAATGGGGACCTGCCAACAATCCTCGGCATGCATCATTTCATGATCGTCGCCGATGGCATGGCGGATTTCTCCAAGGCGAATGGCACCGGCGCCTTCGTCCGCGAGGTCTTCGAGCCCGGAGTTCGCTCGGTTGGCCTCAAGAATAAAAACTACTTCAAGCCGAACGGGCCGAATATCGACTCGTTCGAATTCTTCGCCATCAGCGAGGACAATGCCCGCATCAACGCGCTGCTGTCCGGCGACATCCACCTCGCTGCAGCGATCAATCCGCGCTCCGTACGCCTGATCGATGGCAAGGAGGGCTTCGTCCTCTCCAAGACGACCGCCGGCAACTACACAAACTTGAATGTACGCATGGACATGGCGCCGGGCGACAAGAAGGGTTTCGTGGAAGGCATGAAATACCTGATCAATCGCGAACAGATCCAGAAATCGGCACTGCGGGGTCTGGCTGAAATCGGCAATGACCAGCCGGTATCGCCGGCAAACTTCTACTACAATGCCGACCTGAAGCCAAAAGCGTTCGATCCGGAAAAGGCAAAATTCCATTTCGAAAAGGCCGGCCTTCTCGGTCAATCGATCCCCGTGATCGCATCCGACGCCGCCAATTCGGCCGTCGACATGGCGATGATCGTCCAGGCCGCCGGCGCCGAAATCGGCATGACCTTCGATGTACAGCGCGTGCCGTCCGACGGTTACTGGGACAATTACTGGCTCAAGGCGCCGATCCACTTCGGCAATATCAACCCGCGCCCGACGCCCGATATCCTGTTCTCGCTTCTCTATGCGTCGGATGCGCCGTGGAACGAGAGCCAGTACAAGTCCGAAAAGTTCGACCGCATGCTGATCGAGGCGCGTGGCTCGCTCGACCAGGCGAAGCGCCGGGAAATTTACAACGAGATGCAGGTCATGGTGTCGGAGGAAGCCGGCACGATCATCCCGGCCTACCTTTCCAACGTCGATGCGATCTCGGCCAAGCTCAAGGGTCTCGAGCCAAACCCGCTCGGCGGCATGATGGGCTATTCCTTCGCGGAATATGTCTGGCTCGAAGCCTGACACGCGCGACCGGGAGCAGAAATGTTCCCGGTCATCCTCCCCATTCGTGATAAACTGTCGGCCTCGGGTCGACGGGGAGCATGCATATGAAGAATCCGATCCTGTCCCTCATTGCAAGCAGGCTTCTGATCGCCGTTATCACCCTGATCATCGTGTCGTTTGCCGTCTTTTTCGCCACGACGATGCTTCCCGGCGACACGGCGTCCATCCTTCTCGGCCAGGCGGCAACGCCGGAAGCGGTGGCAGGTCTTCGCAAGGCCATGCACCTCGACGATCCGGCAATCCTGCGCTTTCTCCGCTGGCTGTCGGGACTTCTGGTCGGCGATTTTGGAATTTCCTATGCCAACGACATGCCGATTGCGGATCTGATCGGCGGGCGCTTCGCCAACTCGATGAAGCTCGCGGGCATCACGGCCTTGTTCTCGGTTCCGATTGCACTGACGCTGGGCATTACCTCTGCCATGATGCGCGGTACGCTCTATGACCGGATCGTAACCGTGCTCACGATCGGCGTGATATCCGTGCCCGAATTCATGATCGCGACGTCGGCGGTGCTGTTCTTTGCGGTCTATCTGCAATGGCTGCCGGCGATCTCCTTCGCCAACGAAGCGCACACATTCACCGATATGCTGCGGGTCTATGCCATGCCGGTGATCACGCTGACCTTCAGCGGGTCCGCGCAAATGATCCGAATGACGCGCGCTGCCGTCGTCGAAACGCTGAACACGCCTTATGCGGAAATGGCGCTGCTGAAGGGCGCTTCGCGGAGCCGCATTGTCTTGAAGCATGCATTGCCCAATGCGCTCGGTCCCATCGTCAACGCCGTCGCTCTTTCTCTTTCCTATCTCCTGGGCGGCGTGATCATCGTTGAAACGATCTTCAACTACCCAGGCATCGCCAAGCTCATGGTCGATGCCGTGGCGACCCGCGACCTGCCGCTCATTCAAACCTGCGCGATGATCTTCTGCGTCGGCTATCTCATCCTGATCACCACTGCGGATATCATTGCCATTCTTGCCAATCCGAGGCTGCGATGACCACTGTCGAAACCCACAATCCAAAAAGCCGCAAGTTCGGCTACCGCGTGAACCCGGTTGGCGTGCTTGGTTTCGCCATGATCCTGTTCTGGGCCGTGGTTGCCATTCTCGCGCCTTGGCTGATCCCCTATCCGGTCGGCGAGATCGTCGATTTCGACTACTTCGGACCGATGAGCCAGCAGTTCTGGCTGGGCTCCGACTATCTCGGTCGCGACATGCTCTCGCGCATCCTGATGGGCGCCCGCTATACCGTGGGCATCTCGCTTGTGGCCGTGACGATCGCATGTTTCTCGGGCATCGTGCTCGGGATGATCGCAGCGGTTTCCGGGGGATGGATCGACACTGTCCTCAGCCGCTTTCTCGACGCAATGAACTCTATTCCAAGCAAGCTTTTCGGCCTGGTGGTGGTGGCAGCGGTTGGATCGTCCGTTCCCGTCCTGATCCTGACACTCGCGGTGATCTATACGCCCGGGTCATTCCGGTTCGCGCGCGCCCTTGCCGTCAATATCAACACGATGGATTTCATCACCGTCGCCCGCGCCCGCGGCGAGGGCACGCTCTACCTGGTCACATCGGAAATCCTGCCCAACATCATCGGACCGGTACTGGCCGATCTCGGCGTGCGCTTCGTCTTCATCGTGCTGCTGCTGTCCGGTCTTTCCTTCCTTGGTCTCGGCGTACAGCCCCCCTATGCAGACTGGGGGGCATTGGTGCGCGAGAATATCGGTGGTTTGCCCTTCGGCGCGCCGGCGGTGATCTTTCCGTCGATTGCGATCGCCACACTTACCGTCAGCATCAACCTGCTGATCGATAACCTCCCGCAGAAAATCCGCGATCGGAGCGAATGATGGCCAATCTCGTCGAAATTCGTGATCTGAAGGTCGAGGCGAAGACCGATTCCGGCCGCATCGTCGAAATCATCCGCGGTGTCAGCTTCGACGTTGCGGAAGGCGAGATCGTCGCCCTGATTGGCGAAAGCGGATCGGGGAAGACGACGATCGCGCTGACATTGATGGGTCACGCACGGCCAGGCTGTCGTATCAGCGGTGGCTCTGTCATGCTGGATGGGAAGGATATGGCGAGCCTGCCGGAGCGAAAGCGCGCAGGCATTCGCGGTACCGACGTGGCCTATGTCCCGCAGAGCGCCGCTGCCGCCTTCAATCCTGCCCAGACGATCATGGAACAGGTCATCGAGATCACGCGCATCCATGGCCTGATACCGCCCGAACAGGCGCGCATCCGCGCGGTCGAACTGTTCAAGGCACTGTCGCTTCCCAATCCCGAAACGATTGGTGCGCGCTATCCGCATCAGGTTTCTGGCGGCCAATTGCAGCGGCTGTCGGCCGCAATGGCGCTGATCGGCGATCCCAAGCTTGTCATTTTCGACGAGCCGACCACCGCGCTCGACGTGACGACGCAGATCGAGGTGCTTCGTGCCTTCAAATCCGTGATGCGTGCGGGCCGCATCTCGGGCGTCTATGTTTCACATGACCTCGCCGTAGTGGCCCAGATCGCCGACCGCATCGTCGTACTGAAGGGTGGCGAAATCCAGGAAATCGGCAAGACCGAGCAGATACTATCCTCACCCCAGCACCCCTATACGAAGCAGCTGTTGGGTGCGTTCAAACCGGAAGCGCGCGCTCAAGTCTTCGTCGAGCCGCAGCAAACCAATGCGATTCTTCAGGTCCAGAACCTAGTCGCAGGCTATGGGCCAATCCAGGCCGACGGTACGCCGATGATCCAGGCGTTGCGCTCGGTCAGCGTCGAGGTGGAGCGGGGCCGCAACCTCGGCATTATCGGTGAATCCGGCTGCGGGAAATCGACTCTCGCACGCACAATCGCCGGCATCATTCCAGCCGCCAGCGGGCGAGTCACATTCGATGGACAGACGTTGGCCCCAGCCGCGAAGGCACGCACACGCGATCAACTGCGCGAGTTGCAGATCGTCTTCCAATATGCCGACACTGCGCTCAACCCCGCCAAATCGGTCGGCGACATTCTGGGAAGACCGCTGACATTCTATCACGGCATGGCTGGCGAGAAGCGGGAGAAACGGATCGACGAACTACTCGAGATGGTACGTCTCCCCAAGGGCCTCAAAAACCGCCGCCCCTCTGAACTCTCCGGCGGGCAGAAGCAACGCGTCAATTTTGCGCGCGCTCTGGCCGCCGAACCCAAGCTCATCCTCTGTGACGAAGTCACGTCTGCGCTCGACACCGTGGTCGCCGCGGCCGTGATCGACCTGCTCAAGGAATTGCAGCGGGAGCTCTCACTATCCTACATCTTCATCAGTCACGACTTGTCGGTCGTCGAAGCGATCTGTGACGATGTCGCCGTCATGTATGCGGGGGAAAAGATCGAACAACTTCCGCCATCGGCGATGGGCAATGGCGCGAGCCACCCCTATTCGCAATTGCTCTTTTCTTCCGTACCGAAGCTCGACCCCACTTGGCTCGACCGCCTCGAACAGGATCCGGCGCTGGTGCGCGCCTATTCCGGACGGTGATCGCCATTTCTCCGTTCACATCGGGAACAGGCTGGTCAAAGGCAAGTGCGATTTGACGATCGGCGATTTCAGCACGACGAAGCTGAAATATTTGTCGATGCCGATGTCCATATCGGTGAGGCGCTCCATGATCTCCTGATACTCGGCGATGCCGCTGGTCACGAACTTGATCAGATAGTCATAACCCCCGGAGATCAGGTGGCACTCTATGACCGAGTCGATTTTCTCGATGGTGGCGAGGAAGCGGGCAAAATCGATCTGCCGGTGGTTCTTCAGCGTGACCTCGGTGAAGACTGTCATGGTCTGGCCAAGCTTTGCGGTATTGATATGCGCAGAGTAGCCGTCGATATAGCCTTCCGCCTGGAGTTTCTTCATCCGCATCAGGCAGGGGCTGGCCGAAAGATTGACGAGGTCGGCTAGCTCCACATTGGTGATGCGACCGTTCTTCTGCAATTCGTAAAGTATCTTGATGTCGATACGATCAAGCTTCATGCAGCCCCCCGGAGCCCCACGCGGCCCGCAAAAATATCTCAGCAGATTATGCTGGAAGAAGCATAGCACAGCCGCACGGGATGTCCATTTTTGGGGCGAATCTTCCAGCCGGCATAAAAGCTTGTACTCCGCATCAATTGCGGAAGAAAATTCCGTTCGCTGTGAAATTGCAGACAACGTTCTCCTCTGGCTCGCCATAGAATAGCATTGCCTCGACGGAGATGAATATGCCCGCACCGCTCGTTCGAATCGAAACTGTAAGCTCGCAGCCGGAAAGTGCCGATGTGGTGGTCATCGGCGGAGGAATCGTCGGCGTCTTCGCCGCTTACTATCTGGTCCGGCGCGGCCTTAAAGTGGTTCTCGTCGAAAAAGGTCTCATCGGCGCCGAGCAGTCAAGCCGGAACTGGGGTTGGTGCCGGCAGCAGAACCGCGACGCCCGCGAACTGCCCATTGCCACCAAGAGCCTTGATCTATGGGATCAATTCGCCGCTGAAACGGACGAGGATACCGGCTTTCGGCGCTGTGGTCTTCTATACCTTTCGGACAACGAAGACGAACTTGCGGGTTGGGCGCGCTGGCGCGATTTTGCCCGGACGGTCGGCGTGACGACGCACATGTTGTCTTCCACCGAAGCCACCGAGCGCGGCAACGCTACGGGCAAGCATTGGAAGGGCGGAGTCTTCTCACCCTCAGATGGAACGGCTGATCCGTCAAAGGCGGCTCCCGCGGTAGCGCGCGCTTTCACCAAGGCAGGCGGAGTGGTTCTACAGAACTGCGCCGCCCGTGGTATTGAGACGAGCGGTGGCCAGCTATCGGCAGTCGTTACCGAAAAAGGCACTATCCGGACCAAATTCGCTGTTCTTGCGGGAGGCGCATGGGCCTCTTCGTTCTGCAATAATCTCGGCGTGCGATTTCCGCAGGCCTCCGTGCGTTCCTCGATCCTGTCGGTAGAACCTGGCGTGAAGGGCCTGCCCGACGCTCTACACACGGCTGAGGTTTCCGGGACGCGGCGTTCCGACGGCGGCTACACGCTGGCCATCAGCGGTCGTGCCAGGGTCGACGTCACGCCTCAGCAGATTCGTTTTGGCCGACACTTCCTGCCGATGCTTGCCCGCCGCTGGCGCAGCCTCGCACCGGGAGGGCTGGAGGGGTGGCGTTCGGGACACGAAACGCTCGCCCGCTGGCGGCTCGACGAACCAACGCCGATGGAGCGCATGCGCATTCTTGATCCTGCCGTGGACGAAGGCACAGTCTTCGAAATTCTCCGCCGGGCCCGGCATTTGCTGCCGGGTCTGGCGAAGGCCAGGATCGCTTCAAAATGGGCGGGCTATATCGACAGCACACCCGACGGCGTGCCTGCGATTGGCGAAGTCCCCAGCATTCCCGGCTTCATTCTCGCAGCCGGCTTTAGCGGTCACGGCTTCGGCATCGGTCCGGGTGCCGGCCACTTGATCGCTGATATTGTTACCGGACGCTGGCCCCTTGTCGACCCTGCTCCCTACAAACCGGAGCGTCTCGCAGCCTCCGTCTGGGGCAGGGTGGCTGAGTTTTAGCGCTAACCACAACACTTGTTGTGACAAACCATTACCATCAGAGACGTTTTCTCCAAGGACGGCACTCTGACCGGTGCTTCGGAGCCGCGAAAAGACGCCTTGCGCTCGCGATCCAACGCCAATAGCCGTGCACCTACTCGTCTGCAAAGATCAAGCTCAGCAGCTCCCTCAACTGGGGCAGAAGCGCCCCGAGGTGACTGTCGAGACTCATGTCGTCGTCCTTGATGAAGGCGATGTAATGCGCGTTCCAATGATTATAGAGGATAGCCGCGAGAGCCGCGGTATCGAAGGCGCCTCCCCTGCGCGTCACGCTCGGCTGATTCCTCAGCACGCTTTCGATTTCCTCCCTCAACACCGCGTCGATTTGCGCGTAACGCTGGACGAACTCCGATTTCGGCTGGCGGATGGCTGCGGAGTCGGCATAGCGCCAGACCGGCTTGTTGAAGATCTGCATCGAATATTGTGTGAAGCGCGCGAGCAGATCGGCGAGATCTGCGGACAACCCTTTCCCGCTTCGCCGTGGAATGCGCCTGTTGCTCTCGACCGCTCGAACGTGGCCGTCGAGAATGATGGCGAGCAACAGTTCGTCCCTGGTGCCGAAATAGTTGAACACCGTCGGGGTCGAGACGCCAACCTCCGCAGCGATCATCGCCATCGTCGTATTCTCGATGCCGTTCTGTTCGAACAATCGTTTGGCGGTGGTCAGGATAGCGTTCCAACGCTGGCTCTTCTGCCTGGAACGCAGCCCCGGGGCACTCTCTCCGACCAGCTTCTTCGCCATCTCATGCCTTTCTTTTATGCAATAAAATATTTTATTGACACAAATATTTTATTTCGTACAGTGTGCGCATAGACAAACATAAAAACAAGAATGGGAACGATGGAAATCAAGCAGATGATGAGGTTCCGCGCCTGAGAAGAACGGCGGCAGTGGAGCGCTGATGGCTACAAGCCAGCCTGGCGCTTTGCGATCTGCTCATGCATTTCAGGTCTGGTCATAGGCACCCACCGCGCGACGACGTTCGTTGCAGCGCGCGTAGCCGTGCGTCCGGTGATCCGGCACCTTCGAGATCAAGCCGACGGCCTTCCCGCAGGGAAATCCAGGCGGCGTGCTGATTTCACGCAGCAATTTGAACCGAGCTGGGAAACAGATGACTGAATTACAGCCGCGAGAGGTGAATCCCGAGCAAGACGTCCGTTGGCGATCACGAGCGAATGTTCGCAGTAGCGGAGCGCATGGTTGAGATCGTGGAGGGCGATCATGACCAGCATGCCGCTGCTTTTCGCCAGTCCGGCCATGTAGGTCAGGATTTCGATCTGACGATAGAGTTCGAGGGCGGTACTGTATCTTGAAGCCGGGCGGCAAAGCGCTGATCGTCGACGGCGATTTCGTCAATCCGCGCCCACTCTCCCGGCTCTCTGCCCGGCTCGCCGGCTGGAGCCAGAAGCTCGGCCTATCCAAAGGCGCAAAACACAATGGACCCGAAGCAGAGCGGGTGAGGCTACCCACGACCGTACGCAGTTCCGACTGCTATCCCTTCGATTTGCTCGATTTCAAGTTCGCGGGGGGCCGCGGGCTTCGGCCGCTCAACCAACGAAGAATCGCTCGATTTCCGGGGCAAGGGCTTCCGGCGCGGCATTGTGAGCCTGACCTTCCAGCGTTTGGTGCCGAGCATTGGGTAGGTTATCGGCGAGCGTGCGAGCCGAATTGCGTATCCATGCCGGGCTCGCCCCACCGTCCATCACAAGCGTGGGTGCGGTGGCAGTTGCCCATTGCTGAGCTGGTAGGGGGTCGCCTGCCATGTTTTCGCCCAGGACGGCGATGTCGTAGGTCAGGGTATGCGCCACGGCCTCAAGCGCCGGCCACGTTGGCGCGCTTCGCATCTGAGCGACGGCTTCGGCAGGCGCAAGCACCACTTCGGTCATCCAGAACTCTACGGCGTCGCCTCGGCGATTGGCGGCTATCAGCTCCTTGATCTGCCTGACAAAATTCGGGGGCGGCGGTGGACGGCTGTCGTCGATAATGAATAGTGGTTCGTACAGGGACAGCTTTCGGACCTTGCCGGGAAGCGTGGCCGTGACCTCCAGTGCAAGAACCGCACCGGAAGACTGGCCGTGGATAAACGTTATTCCGCCAGCTTTATCAATGAGGGCCTCGAGATCTTCGATCTCGCGCTCCACGGAATATGGTTGCGTGTCTTCGCTATCGCCTCTGCCCCGGCGATCGTAGCTGAACACGGTGAAGTGTGGTGCCAGGAGCTTGGCAAGTGGCGCCCATCCCGATCGATCGCTGAGAGCCCCGCCGACCAGGATGAGCGCAGGTCCGTCGCCCGAGCGATCGAAGGCAATGTGAGTCCCGTCTTTCGAAGTTATGCTATTTCGATGCATGAGCGCCTCCTGCGGCGAAGCTTGGCTGCTGCGGGCGGCAGTGGAGACGATCGCGCCCGCCAACCCAGTTTGAATGAACGGACGTCTGCTCACGTGCCGACAATTGGATCTTCATTTCGGATTGACCCAAGAAATGAGTTCGGGGTTAGGAGGTTCCAGCGCCGACCGCTGGTCGCTCGCAGACGCCGAGCCACGATAGGAGGGTGCCGGAAGGACGGCCACCTCGCAGGTCTTCGGGCCAAAAGTGTCGGAAAAGTGGGTGTCCAATGAGCGTCTACACTTGCATGCCGGACGTCCGGGACCTAAATTGGCCGAATGCTTGACCATTCGTCCCGGCCGTCTTCGCCGTCACATATCCCAATGGATGCCCTGAGCGAAGTCCTGCAAGACTTTCGCCTGAGTGGAGTCAACTATGGCCGCTGCGAGCTCCGACACCCATGGAGCATCGCCTTTCCGCAACAGCAGCTGCTGCGTTTTCACTTTGTCAGCCAGGGTCCATGCTGGATCCATACCGACGGTCAGGGATGGCAGGAATTGCACGATGGCGATCTGGTGCTGCTGCCGCAAGGCATCGCGCATCGATTGGCCAGCGCGTCGGATGTTGTGGGCGACTCGCTCATGGGGTGCCAGGTGACAAAGTTGGGCAGCAATGTCTGCGAAGTGGTGCGGGAAGGGACTGGCGCGACCAGCACACTGTTCTGTGGCTCTATGGCCTTGGGCGCCTATGCGCTCAACCCACTGATCGCTTTGATGCCGCCTATCATCAAGGGCTGCGATGTGGCCGGCAATGACCCGATCGTTGGTCCTCTGCTGGCGGCCATGACGGTGGAGGCTACGCAGCCCCAGATGGGCAGCGCGACCGTCTTATCGCGCATGGCTGACTTGCTCGCGGCGCGGCTCATCCGCTGCTGGGTCAATTGCAGTGGGGCCTCGACCACCGGTTGGCTCGCCGCCATCCGCGACCCTCACATCGGTCGCGTCCTGGCAGCTATGCACCGGGACCCCGGCCATAACTGGACCCTTGAAAGCCTCGCCGGCGTGGCAGGCCAGTCGCGCTCGATCTTCGCCGAGCGCTTCAGCGCTGTTTTAGGCGAAGGCGCGGCACGCTATCTCGCCCGTCTGCGTATGCAGCTTGCCCGCGAGTTGTTGGGGCAAAGCGGAATGTCGGTTGCCGAGGTTGCTTCCCGTTTGGGCTATGAATCCGAGGCATCCTTCGCGCGCGCCTTCAAGCGCATCACGAACGTCTCACCGGGCATTGTGCGTCGCACCATTTCCGGACGAATGGACATGGATTTCGGATTTTAGGATACATATGATCCTAAAAGATTCGTCTATGAAGTCTCCGAACCTAGGAGATATTTCAATGATGGACACAACATCACAGCTTGACGGCGCAGTAATAGGCCTTGATACGGCCGAGCCGGCCGCGTGGAGCGCGGCCACCTGGTTCGCGGTCGTTTCGATGGCGGCCGCCAGCTTTGCGCTGGTGTCAGCCGAGTTCCTGCCGGCAGGCCTGTTGACGCCAATGGCGCGCGATCTCGGCATCAGCGAAGGAACGGCCGGACAGGTCGTTACCGCCACCGCTTCCGTCGGCGCCGTGGCGGCTCTGTTGAGCAATGTTCTCATCGGAAGATTGAATCGCAAGACGGTGTTGGTCGGTCTCAGTGCGCTGGCGATCGGATCCAACATTCTTGCGGCATTAGCGACCGATTTCTGGCTATTGTTGTTGGGTCGGGCCGGACTGGGCATTGCGCTGAGTGCTTTCTGGGCGCTTTCAGTCGCTGTCGTGGCGAGGCTGGTTGGGGCCAATGCGACAGGTAGGGGCATGGCGATCGTCACCCTGGGCGTCTCGCTCGCCACCATAGCTGCACCCTCGATGGGAGCTTTGATCAGCGACTGGCTGGGTTGGCGCAGTGCCATGGCGATGACAGCGGGGCTTGCCGCGCTTGCCATGCTGCTGCAGTTGCTCAGCCTGCCGACGCTGCCTGCAAGCGTAGGCAATAGTCTGGCCGATGTCTTCCGGCTGACACGGCGGCGTCAAGTTCAGCTGGGAATGCTTGCTATCCTTTTGCTGATGACGGGGCACTTTGCTGGCTCGGTCTATGTACGTCCCTTCCTCGAGCAGGTGACGCTCCTTGAAACTGGGCCGATTGCCCTGGCGCTGCTCGGATTTGGCATCGCTGCCGTGATCGGCAATATTGCCGGTGGCCGAATGGCCGACGCCAATATCCGCATGGCTCTCGCGGTCACCGCCGCGTTGATGGCGTTTGCGGCGCTCGCCTTGGTACTCTGGGGCGCACATATCGGCGTCGCCTTCGGCTTTGTTACGCTTTGGGGCTTCGCCTTCGGCATGGCGCCGGTGGTGCTGCCGACCAACCTGTCCCGCGGGGCACCCGATGCGCTGGAGGCAGCGGGCAGCCTGATGGTCGTCTCCTTCCAGGTCGCCATCAGTGTCGGCGCGGTTTTCGGCGGCTATGTCGTGGACAACTATGGCGCGACGGGACCTCTAATCCTGACCGCCGTCTTTGCCGCATCGACAGTCGTCCTGGCACTGCTACAGCCGCGCGGCTGATCCGGCGTCAGGCTGAGCAACCAGATGCTACCGCCAAGCTGCCGGGGTTGAAGACCTCCAACATCCTCAATCCCGCGCTTGCGACCGAAAAGCTGCTCAGTTCGCAGCGTCGGCTCTGGGTGCCTGCCCGGCACCCGCTCCTCTCCGCCGACGCGGTCGGGCTCAAGGAGGTGGCCGAGCAAACCTACATCATGCTGACCGTCGACGAGGCCTGGCACACCTCGATGAAATACTGGAGCCAGACCCCTATCTGCCGACGATCGCGCTACGCACATCGTCCGTGGAAGCGGTGCCGTCCCTGTCGCCAATGGCCAGGGTGTGGCAATCCTGTCCGACATGGTGCACCGCCCATGGGTGTCGGCCTGGCCTGGCGGCGCAACGCCGAATTTACGCCGGCGATGGAGGCCTTCCGGTCCTATTTCCGCCGGGCGTTCCATATTTCCGAATAGAGACAATCGGCCGAGGAACTCATTGTCGTCCTGAGATTTCAAATCGAGCTTACAAGGCCGTGACACGGCCATGTGCGATGGCGAGCAGCCGGGTTTCCCGATTGCGGTGCCGGCGGCGGTCGACGGGGATGGATTTCAAGCCGCGATTGAGAGCGGGCAGGTGGCTCGCGGTTGTGACGCCGGCGGAGCGCAGAACCGAAGCTGCCAGGAGCCGGCCAAGCCAAGGGGCATACTCCAGCACCTGGAGCACATTCCAGGCGTCCAGGAGGACACAGCGCGCAGCACCGGAGGCAGGCCCTCGTTTTCCGCCGGCACGACCCGTTCGAGATCGTAGATCAGCGGATCCTTGTCCCAATTAGGGCGGCGCCGTGCCGCCGTTTCGCTCAATGCTGCCTCGGAGCTGGCAATCACTGCGTCGATTGCCGCGAGTTCCGCGGCCAAGGCGTCTTGTGGATCCAGCTCGAACGCCTCTCCTCCCCTGCCAGCTTCTGACACGGCCGCGGCCGGCGTCAATCCATCGGTCATATCTGTGTCCGCCGTCTCATCGGCCTCGCCGCTCCCACCTCCAACGCGCCGCTGGCCGCGTAATCCATCGGCGCTCAGCGCCCAGGCCGCCGGACGCGTCGCTATCCGCCGCCGGGTCCTCAGCACATCTCGGGCGATCGTCAATTCGTGTGTCGGTGTCCAGATGTCGTGGCCGGCGTCGTGCAGCACCAGGTCTTTCGAGATGGACGAGCTCGCCATCGATCCACAGCGAAGTACAGGCGTCGGCAAAATGCGATCGTTCAATCCAGCCTATACCGAGGGACGAGCGGGCACTCCGCTCGTCGAGAGCGCCAACGCAATGCCGATGCGGCTTTCAGTTCCTGGGTTCAAACCGGAAAATGTCGTATGCTCGTTAGGTTTAGGCGCTAATTCCGGGACGGATTTTCCGCTAACGATTTCCATGCTTCCGGTAAAGGTCACCTATCTCTCAGGTCGGATAATCTTCTGGGATTCGCATTCTGCCTGAAACGCCTCAGGTCACTGGGAACGTGCTGCGCGCCGACCAAGTCACCGTCACAGGATCGCCGTCTATAAGATGGGTGTCGGTTGAATTCGGCACCACGACTCGGATTTCGCGACCAATCGTCTCGACATGGAATGTGG
The DNA here is from genome assembly GCF_964254105.1 of Rhizobium sp. LjRoot254. Lineage (NCBI taxonomy): Bacteria > Pseudomonadati > Pseudomonadota > Alphaproteobacteria > Hyphomicrobiales > Rhizobiaceae > Rhizobium > Rhizobium sp. LjRoot254. The sequence goes on from NZ_CAXUSM020000001.1 coordinate 4,016,222, forward strand.
AATTGACGCCGGAGAACATCTTCCTGACCACACGGCCGGTGAGTGCATTATCGGAAGGCGCGCCAGTGCCTGACTCAAGCCGCATGCGCTCAGGGCGGATGGCGCATTGCATTGCCTCTCCCGGCCTGCGGTCGGTTACCCCGGATACTCCGATCTCGGTTCCATCGGCCATCACCATCGTGTCGCCTGACCAGATTCCCGACAGAATGTTCGCATCCCCCAGGAAGGTTGCGGCAAACAGCGATCTCGGATGATTGTAGATTTTCTCGGGCGTCCCCTCCTCCACAAGCCGGCCATCCCTGAGAATGCCGATGCGGTCGGCCATGGTCAGCGCCTCTTCCTGGTCGTGGGTAACGAAGATAGTGGTGATGCCGATCTCGCGCTGGATTCGCTTGAGTTCGATCTGCATGTCGACGCGCAGCGCCTTGTCGAGCGCGCCGAGCGGCTCGTCGAGCAGCAGCACGCGCGGATTGATGACGATGGCGCGGGCAAGTGCCACACGCTGGCGCTGACCGCCTGATAGCTGGTGCGGACGACGGGCACCAAGCTTGCCAAGTTGCACCAAATCGAGTGCCGCCTGCACCTTGGCCGCACTCTCCGCGCCCTTGATGCCGCGCACATCGAGGCCAAACGCAACGTTCTGCTCGACGGACATGTTGGGGAAAAGCGCATAGTTCTGGAACACCATGCCGATCTGGCGCTTTTCCAGCGGCACGCGCTCGACGCTCTCTCCATCCATTTCGATCCGCCCGGCGTCCGGATAGTCGAATCCGGCAATCATCCTGAGCAACGTCGTCTTGCCGGAGCCCGATGGGCCGAGCAGCGCATAAAAACCACCGTCATCGAAACGGGCGGAGACGTCGTCCAGCGCTTTGTGCGCTCCGAATGCGCGGGAGAGGTTTCTGACCTCGACACTTGCCATTACTTCTCTCCCCCGAATTTGTAAAAGCGTGCGGCAAACAGCATGAGCGCCATCGACAGCGCGATAATGATGGTCGAGACCGCATTGATCTCCGGCGTGAAGCCCTTGCGGATGGCCGCGTATATCTCGACCGGCAGCGTCGTTTGCCCGGGCGTCGCAAGGAAATAGGACACGACGAACTGGTCGAACGACACCGCGAAGGCAAACAGCCCGCCGGCAATGATCCCCGGCGCGATCCAGGGCAGCGTCACGCGACGTGTGACCTGCCATTGGCTGGCGCCGAGCGAGCGGGCCGCTTCTTCCAGTTCCGGTGCGAATGTGTTGAGCCGGGCGTTGACGACGATGATCACGTAAGGCAGTGCCAATGCGACATGGCCGAGGATGATCGCATGCAGGCCACGGCCGATGCCGACACCAAAGAAGAAGATCAGCATGGCGGTGCCGGTGATCAGCCACGGAATGGCGATCGGTGGCAGCAGCAGCGCCCGCAGCACCTTCCTGCCGGTGAACTCATAACGGAACAGCGCCAGCGATGCCGCCGTGCCGAGAACGGAAGCGATGACCGTCGTGACGACAGCGATGAACAGGCTGCTCCAGGTCGCGGCGATCAACTGGCTGTTGGCCAGGAATGACTCGTACCAGGTCGTCGTGAACTCAAGCGGCAATTGGTAGAAGGGCGAGGCGTTGAACGACATCAACCCCATGATGATGATCGGCAGGTAGAGAAAGGCGAGCAGCATCGCCACCCAGAGCCGTCCAACACCATTGAGAATGCGCGTGACCGGGTTCATTGCGCCCTCCTCAGAACGGGCGAGGCAGCGGCCAAGATGACCAGCACGACGGCGAGCAGGATGAAGGAGAGCGCCGCACCCAGCGGCCAGTTGAACACCGCCACGAACTGGTCCTCGATGACAGTTCCGTAGAACGTACCGGTGCGACCGCCGAGAATGCGCGGCTCCATGAAAGAACCAACGACTGGCACAAAGACGAGCACTGCGCCGGCAATGATGCCCGGCACGGCCAGCGGCAGGATCAATCGCCTCAACACCGCAAAGCGCGATGCACCCAGAGAACGCGCAGCCTCGATGAGGCTGTCGTCGATCGCCTGCAGGCTGAGATAACAGGTCAGTACGATGTAGGGGACATAGGAATGGACCAGCCCGATGATGACGGCCGGATAGGAATACATGAGATCGATACTGATCTTGAACGGCAGGATGGCGTTGAGGCCGGTGTCGAGAATGCCGCCTTCCCGTAGCACCATGGCCCAGGAGAAGATGCGCACCAGCCCGTTGCTCCAGAAGGGCAGGATGACCAGCAGGAAAATCGCCTCTCGGCTGCGGCCCTTGAACACCTTGGCCAGCACATAGGCCGAGGGAAAGCCCAGCACGAGGCACCAGAACGTCACTTCCAGCCCGAGCCGCAGCGATGACAGCAGCAGCGTGCCGTAAATACTCGTACTGAAGAACGCCTCGTAATTGCCTGTCGTAAAGCTCCACTCCCGTCCGGAAAGCGGCAGATCGGTCATGAAGCTGAAGAAGACCATGGCCGAGAGCGGCAGGAAGATCGCCACGATCAGCCAGAGATAGGCGGGGAGAAGCAAAGGCACGGCCTTGCGCAACCCCGACCTTGATGGATTGAGCGCTGCCTCTGCCATGTCTCCCCTCCCGCCCGATTGGCCCGTTACATCAACAGGATCACTTCACGTTGACCTTCAACTCTTGCCAGATCGCGAGGTACTTCTCGCGCGTCGCATCATCGACCGGCGCCTGGAACTTGATACGCTCGGCAACCTTGGGATCACCCATCACGACACGGTTGAAAGCATCCTCTGGGAGGCCCGCGACCGCCTTGGTGTTGGCGGAGACCGGCGCGCCGACCTTGTTATCCCATTCGACATAGAAGGCCGGATCGATCATGTAGTTGATAAAGGCTTCGCCGCCTTCGACATTCTTGGAATCCTTGGGGATCGAGAAGGCATCGAGCCAGGCGACAGCGCCCTCCTCGGGCACCACGAAGGTGACCGGCAGCTTGAAGTTCTTCCTGGCGCGCGAGGCCGAACCGCTCCAATAAGTGCCGACATCGATCTGGTTTCCGGCGACCATCTGGTTCCAGTCGTTTTCGGCGCTCCAGAAGGTGCGAATCTGCGGCATCAGCGAGGTCAGCTTGGCCTTGACCGCGTCGAGATCCTTGATGTCGTTGATATCCTGGCCGGTGGCGATGGCGCCGAACTGCATGGCTTCGAGCGCATCGTCACGCAGTACGACCTTGCCCTTGTGTGCCTCGTCCCACATGACCTGGATGGAGGTTGGCGTCTTGTCGAAGGCCTTGTCGTTGACGGCAATTGAAGTCAGGCCCCAGACCCACGGCACGCCATAGACCTTACCGTCGCTATTGAGCATCGGCGATTTGGCCTTCTCGGCGCCGATATCGGCATAGTTGGCGATCTTCGACGTATCGATCGGCTGGATCAGGCCTTCCTTCAGCGCCTGGCCCGTGAAGGCGGCATTGATCATCACCACGTCATAGAGACCGGGATTGGTCCGAAGCTTGGTCAGCATTTCCTGCTCGGAGTTGAAATAGTCGTTGACCACCTTGTTGCCGGTGGCTTTTTCGAAGGCTTCGACGGCCCAGGGTTCGTCGGTGCCGTAGCCCTTCCAGTTCAGGACATGGACGTCGGCGGCAAGCGCCGTGCCTATCGTCACAAACGTCAGCGCCGCAGTGGTCGTCATCTTCGCAATCATGCTCGTCATGCTCATGATCATTCCTCTCTTTTGAGTGTGCCTTGTTCCCATCATTATCCGCTTCAGGCGGAATTCTCTTCCCGGGCACGTGTCAGGAATTCGTTGATCTCGTCTGCCCTCGGCGCCATAGAGCCGCCATGGCGCGTGGTGGAGATGGCGGCCGCCGCATTGGCATAGCGTAGCGCACCCGCCGGCTTCTGCCCCTGGCTGAGAGCCGCGATGAAGGCACCGACATGGGTGTCGCCAGCGCCATTGGTATCGACCGTCTCGACTTTGAAGGCAGGCACGAAAAACGGCGTGGCAGCCCGCAGCGCCAGTAAGGCACCCGCGGAACCGGCGCGGATGACGACGCCTTTGGCCTTCGGACAGTGGTCGGCCAACAGGCGTGCGGCGAGCTCGTGATCGTTGCCGGAGCCGGCAATCACGACCGCTTCGCTGCGATTGAGGCTCAGCCAGTCCGTGCGGAGAAGCACTGATTTCAAGATGTCGGCCGGGATGCCGCCCACGATGCCTGTGGGGTCGAAAGCGAAGATTGCATCGGATGGCAGCATGGAAATGAAGCGAGCCTGGCTATCGCGGCTACCGGGATAGGCAAGCGTATAACCTGAGGTGAACACCCAGTCGCCTGGCTCCGGCTTCATGAACGGATAGTCGTCGGGTGTGATCACGCCTTCCGCACCCGGTTTCGATATGAAGGTACGCTCGGCATCGGCTTCAGTGATCAGCACGACGCAGGTGCCGCTATCGATACCACGGCTGACCGGCTGCAGGCAGTCGATGTCCTCGGCCCTGAAAGCCTGGGCGAGCATCGCGGCGCAGAGGCCATCGCCGATCTTGCCGACATAGGCCGTCGGCATGCCGCTGCGTCTGGCTGAGACCATCATGTTGAAGCCGCCGCCCGGCATGGCAGCGAATGACGAGGCCGTCAGATCGTCGCCGGCGACCGGCAAACGATCGAGCCGGTAGATGAAATCCACGACGGCGCTGCCGACATGGATGAGGCGCGGACTAGCCATGCAGTGCCTCCCGCGTCGAAAGCGCTGCGGACCGCTCCGCGACCAGCGCCCTCGCCTGGCGCTTCGTTTCCTCAAGATCGATGCCGATCAGCCGGGCGATCTTGTCCTGCGGCAGGCTGTCGTAGCCGGCGCAAGCCCCGGCCATCGAGCCCGCGATCGCGCCGATCGTATCGGTGTCGCCGCCGAGATTGGCCGCAATGACCGCCGCTTGCCACGCATCGCCCTTTGCGAGCTTCAGCACGGCAAAGGCAGCCGGCACGGATTCTTGCGAGGCGACACTCGTGCCGATGAAATCGAAGACGCGAGCAATGCCCTCGTCCATACCACAACCCTCGACGAGCTCCAGCGCCCATTCGATCCGCGCCGCCACACTGCCGCCAGCGGCCGCCAGGTTGAAGCTTATAACCGAGCTGCAGGAGGACCTCGTTGGAACTATCTCGGGCGACGATATCGTTCATTTGGCCAACTTTCGAAGCGGCCACTGTTAGTACTCCATAGTGTTGGGTACGCCTCATAGGTCGTGCGTAAGCGCGAATTTCGCCGCACCTTTTGCTTTTGAGTGAACCGACGCATGACCGGGACGGTTCCGATGCAGTCAAAAAAGGGTAGTGTCTCAGTTTGAATTTTACCCAGGTTGACAGGCTATCGAATCCGCGCATGAATTCCTATGTGCTTAGCGCAAAGCAACAGGGAGTTTGCATGTCTCCAATTGATGAAGCCATAATTGAGGAATGGGACCGGGCACATAGTCATCTTATGGATGCGCGGGACCATTTGAAACAGCATCTCGGCAAGCCCGGCGAAAGGCTCGCAAAAAGAGATTTCTATGCTGCCCTAGAGGCCTATAATGCCGCCTCGGAAAAGCTGGAGGACGAATGATGCCCACCGGGCGCCGCTTCCGGAACCACGAGTGGCGAAACATCCGCCGCAAGCGCGGTCGAGCAAAACAGGAGCGCAACCGCTGCCGCCAGTCCAAGTTTGCGAAGTTGGCCCATATCATGATCCCCTTGAGAATAGTTTTTCGAGTTCACTGATCCGTCCGCCTACCCTCGCGAACCACGCACCGAAATCCCAGATGGCAGGTCGCGGTATCGACGGCGTGTGCCATCCTGGCGGCCGGCCGATAGCGGCGGCAATAGTTGGGTGCGCAAAGATGCGAGCCGCCCTTCATTACCTTTCGTGGTATCGCAATTTCTGGAAGATTGGGGTCCAGGCTTTCTGACTGGTTGGCACCCCGGGGATTGGAGATCGTGCAGCAAGGGCTGTCGATTTTGCCATGCTCCTGATACCAGTCGGTCGTCCATTCCCAGACATTGCCGGCCATATCGTACAAGCCGTAACCGTTGGGGGGATATGATTTCACCGGCGCAGTACCCTCAAAGCCGTCGTCGCGGCTGTTCTGCACGGGAAACTGGCCCTGCCACGTATTCGCCATGTAGTGCCCGCCAGGGGTCATTTCGTCGCCCCAGACATATTCGGCGGCCTCCAGCCGGCCGCGCGCGGCAAACTCCCACTCCGCTTCGGTCGGCAATTCCTTGCCGGCCCACGCGGCATAAGCTTCAGCGTCAGCGAAGGCGATATGGACAACGGGATGATCCATGAGGGCCTTTATCGAGCTTGCCGGCCCCCTGGGATGCCGCCAGTTCGCCCCGCCGACATATTTCCACCAGTTATAGTGATTGGAAAGATCCACGGGCGGCTTGGGTTTGATGAACACCACCGATGAAGGACCGAGCATCCCAGGAATGGCGCCGGGGTAGTCTGTGGGATCGACCGGACGTTCCGCTGCCGTGACATAGCCTGTCGCATCGACGAACGCGGCGAATTCGCGATTGGTGACGGTGCAATCATCAATCCAGAATCCATCGACACGCACCTTATGCGCAGGTGCCTCTTCAGGGTAATGACTGTCCGATCCCATGAGGAAACTCCCACCGGGAATCCAAACCATTCGGTCGTCGGTAGCTGCCCTCAGGCTCTGCGTTTCCATCACGGCTGTCCCTGGCTCACGCCTCTTACTCGTACGCGAATATCTTGTTCCAGTCGCTGCTCATGTCGATAACGGTCCAGTTCCGCAGCTTGGCCTCGTCGAGACCTTTTACCAGCCTACCGATGGAGGAGTCCTTGTCATAGGCCCATTCGCGCTTGGCATCGGTATGATGAACATATGCACAGAGGCTGGGTCTCTGCCGCGTGCAGGTCCATTGCAACATCTGCAGGTCACCGTCGGAATTGCCGAACGCCATCACGGGCCGGCGACCGATATGCTGATGGATGGCAACGGGCTTGCCTGCCTTGTCATCGATGAAATTGACCTCGGGAAGCCGCATGATCACGCCCGTGCCGTCCTGCATTTCAAACGCGATCTTGCCACTGCTGCCAACGACCTGCTCGGGGGTATGCCATAGACCTCTTCCGTCCACGGGCGCATGAAATCGATGCCGCCGCCAGAGACGATGTAGGTCCTAAAGCCGTTGGCCCGCAGATATCTAAGGAGTTCCACCATGGGCTGATAGACCATCTCGGTGTAGTGCTTGCCGGATTTCGGATGCTTGGCCGTCTTCACCCAATCGCGAATGATTGCGTCGAATTCGTCGCTCGACATGCCGGAATGTGTGGCCATGACGATTTCCATGATCGCTTTCTCACCACCCGCCAGCGCACCTTTGACATCGCCCTTCAAAAGCGAGGCGAAGGGCTCTTGCGTTTTCCATTCAGGATGGTCGGGTGCCATCACCTTCACGCGATCGAGCGCGAAGAAAAGCTGGAAATAAAGCGGTTGCTCCGCCCAAAGAGTGCCGTCATTATCAAAGACGGCGACGCGTTCCGGGACTGGGATGAAATCCGCCGAACCCTCCTTGGTGACCCGTTCGACGAAATCAATAATGGATTTCTTGGTCGCTCCATCGTTCCAGGACTGCAGATCATCGGCACTCCAGGTGTGAGAAGATGTCGCCAGCAATATGCAAAGCGGCAAGAGTAGGCGCATCAACCAGGCGTACATTTCTCTCTCCTTCACGATCCGAGGCATTTTGATGCGCCCGCCGCGAAGCGAGCGCATCAGTTGCACAGGTTAGCGTTGCGTCATTGCGCCCCGCGCTGAAGCTTTTCCAAGACGTGATCGAGCGAGAAGCTGCCGGGCGCCTGGCGCGGCGGGTATTTCACATAAGTCTGCAGATGTCTGGCCACGAAGGCCTGCGCCGGAACCAGCGCGAAGGCGTGCTCGACGCGCCAACGGTCATAGTCGCCGGCGTCATGTTGGGCGACTTCGAAGGGATCGGCTCGGAGGTCGATCAGTTTGGGAAACCGGAGTGTGATGAGCGGATCCTGCCAGACATCCAGACCTTCGGCCCTCTGTTCCATGAAGACCAGCTTCCACCGGTCGTAACGCAGCCCGGCAAGGCTTCCGTCATCCGTCCAATAGAAATATTCCTTGCGTGCACCTGGCCCGGTGCCGTCGAGCAACTTCCGCTGATTGTAGCCGTCCAGATGAACATTGAATGTCTTGCCGTCCGCCTCATAGCCAGTCAGAAGTTTGGCCGCGATGTCAGGCTCACCGGCCGCCGCGACCAGTGTCGGCATCCAGTCTTCGTGCGAGACGATCTCGTTGATCTCGGTTCCAGGCTTGATGACACCTGGCCAGCGCATCACGCCCGGCACGCGATAGCCGCCCTCCCAATTGGTATTCTTTTCGCCGTGGAAAGGCGTAGTGCCGCCGTCCGGCCAGGAGAACACTTCCGCGCCGTTGTCGGTCGTCCACAGCACGATCGTGTTGTCGGCGATGCCGAGATCATCCAGCTGGTTGAGCAACTGGCCAACCATGCCGTCGAACTCGGTCATGCCGTCGGCAACCAGGCCAAGGCCGGTCTTGCCCTTCGATTCTGGCTTGAGATGCGTATAGATGTGCATCCGCGTCGCGTTGAACCAGCAGAAGAACGGCTTGTCTGCCTTGGCGCTACGGTCGATGAAGTCCTTGGCTGCCCCGAGGAATTCTTCATCGACGGTCTCCATGCGTTTCTTGTTGAGCGGGCCGGTGTCCTCGATCGTCTGCTTGCCCACTCGGCCGAAGCGCGGATCCTCCGTGGGATCGTCGGTATCGGTCGCCTTGCACCGCATAACACCGCGCGGACCAAACTTTGCAAGGAATTGCGGATCCTTCGGATAGTCCGGGTTTTCCGGCTCTTCCTCGGCGTTGAGATGATAGAGGTTGCCGAAGAATTCATCGAATCCGTGGACCGTCGGCAGGAACTCGTTGCGGTCGCCGAGATGGTTCTTGCCGAACTGGCCCGTGACATAGCCCTGTGGCTTGAGCATTTCGGCAATCGTCGGGTCCTTCTCGGACAGGCCTTCCTTGGCTCCTGGGAGACCGACCTTAAGCAGGCCCGTTCGGAAGCAGCTCTGGCCGGTAATGAAGGCTGCGCGTCCTGCCGTGCAGGATTGCTGCGCATAGAGATCGGTGAAAAGCGCGCCTTCGTCAGCGATACGATCGATGTTGGGCGTCTGGTAGCCCATTTGTCCGCGATTGTAGGCGCTGGTATTCCACCAGCCGATGTCGTCGCCGAAGATCACCAGGATGTTGGGTTTTTTCGCCCCGGTTTGCGCAAGAGCCGGAATGCTGAGGACGGGGCTCAATGCCGTCAACGCGATGGTCGAGCCGCCGGCCAACAAGACTTGGCGTCGGCTGATACCGTTGTGAGGGTTGATGTCTTTGTTGCTCATCGTCTTGCTCCCTGATGGCCGTACCCGCGAGCTTGCGACCAGTATTGCGCTCTGGCCCGCGGCACGTCACTGTGGAAACTAGAGCGATCGACGAAACTCCGCTATTGTACCAAAGGGAGTCTTGCGCTGCTGGCAAACGGGGCGTCACAAACCCGGCACCGATGAGACGGCCTCGCGGATGGCCGTGATGAGCACCGACCCGGAAAACGGTTTGTGGAGAAACTTGCAGTCGGGAGGCAAGCCAGGAATCTGATTTTCGTCTGCTGCACTCATGAGAACGACGGGACTTTTTGCTCCGGAGCGAAGCAGCAATTCCCGCAGTTCTAGCCCGGACATTCCGTCGAAATGGACATCGAGAACCAGGCAATTGAATACATTTGTGTGACTTTGATTGATAAATATCTCGGGGGATTCGTAGAGCGTCACCTCAAATCCGTTCAGGGTCAGCAATCGCTCCAGACTCCGGCGTATGCCAAGGTCATCATCTATGACAGCAATTCTACCCCGTTGGTCCGCCATAGCATCTTCCCTCGCATCCGACACACTAGGAATGCCTCAGAAGGAATCTAGTGTATGCATTTCCGTCGGCTGCGATACTGTACTTTGGGGAAGTGACGCCCTGGAAATTAATCGGCTGCGTCGAGGAACCCGAGCTTCTCGGCGATGGATACGGCCTCCGCCAGTGAGCGTACACGAAGCTTTTCCATGATGTTGTGCCGATGGGCTTTGATGGTCCGCTCGGAGGTATTGAGATCGAAGGCGATCTGCTTGTTCAGGCGCCCACGAACAACTTGCTTGAAGACTTGCATTTCTCTTTGGGTGAAGTCATCGAAGAGCGCCCGGAGAGTGTCAAGCCTCTCTTTTTCCAGACGCAAGTTGTCACCCCGCGATAAGGCCCGGCGCACCGCGTTGAGCACGGCTTCTCTTGAGGCCGGTTTTTCCAAAAAGTCCTGTGCTCCCGCCTTCATGGCCTGAACGCTTGTCGAGACACTGCCTGCCCCGCTGAGGAAAACGATGGGCAGAAGTGGAGCGACCTGCGAGAGCCTGTCCTGCAGTTCCAGACCGGAAAGCCCCGGCATGTTCAGATCCAGGAGGATGCAGCCCGGACCATGGGGCAGATGATCCAATACCTCTTGGCCGCTGCCATAGCCTATGACCGTAAAACCCGATGTTTCCAACATCCGTCCGACCGCAGCCCGGAAGGGCTTGTCATCGTCTACAATGTGGACCGTTGGATCGATCATGGTAGCGGCCCCTGTGCATGTGGCAATGCAAATCTAAAGACTGCTCCCCCCTCGGGAAGATTATCAGCCCAAATCCTTCCGCCGTAGATTTCTACAATAGCACGCGCAATCGACAGACCAAGGCCGGTTCCTTTTGCCTTGGTGGTATAGAAAGCTTCGAAGATGGAACTTAGCTTCTCCGCTGCGATCCCTCCTCCTGAATCCGATATCGCACATTCGACTTTTCCGGACGGCAAATCGAGCCGCGTTTCAAACTTCAATTTCTTGTCGGCTACAGGAAACTCCTGCATGGCGTCGATGGCGTTGGTGGCCAAATTCAGCACCACTTGCTGGAGGTGCACCTGATCCGCTCGAACGAGAAGCTTTCTCCCATCTTGGGCGATCTCCAAATGTACGCGCTTGCGAGCGATATCCGCCTGCAAGATTTGTGCGGCGCTGTTGACCACGTTGTTGAGATCGAACTCCTGCCATTCTATTTCGCTTCGTTTCTTGAGCAGGCCCTTCATGCGAGCGATCATGTCGCCCGCGCGCCTGTCATCGTCCTGGATATCGACAAGTATCTGGCGGATGAGGGAAACATCAGGCGCATCGCTGCGAAGCAGCTGCTCGGCAGTCTCCGCATTGATCAGGATCGCGCCCAATGGCTGGTTGAGTTCATGTGCCATGGATGCAGCCAGGGCGCCGGCCGTTGCGGATTGATTGAGATGGATCAACTCATGAAGGCGGCTGCGAGATTCTCTTTCGGCCCGCCCGCGCCGGCGGCGCTCAAAGACCAGGGCTATTATGACAACGCTCTGGGCGAGGATGAATGCAAGCCCTCCCATCACTTGGGGGAAGAATTGATCAAAAAGTGAGGGCTCCGAGAAGGACACAATCGTGTCGGGTGGCAGGTCGGACTCCGAAAGTCCCCATCGCTGCATCTGGCGGGCATCGACGAGATAACGAGGCTGGACTTCGACATTCGAGACAGGGCGATGAGCTATGATGTCGAGCGACAACTTCGCAATGGCCACTCCAACGGACTCGAAGGTGACTGAGTTCGCCCCGACTGCACCAGAGCCGATGTAGGTTGAATAGGGACCATAAACAGGAACGCTCGCAACCGCAGCTATCTGGTCCAGCGCAGTTCGAGGCGCGAAATTGCGACCATTGCGATCTTGCATGATCGTGAGCACCACGAGAATGGTGTCATCGGGCAATCGACTTGCCTGTTCGGCAAACTCCTCAATGGAAAGACCGGTGACATAGGTGGTTTCAATTGCCTTTTCTATATTGACCAAGCCCATTTTTGCGCTACGGAGCCAACGCTGGTCGAAGTCCGATGAGCCGGCCATGATAACCAGCCGTTTCGCTTTTGGTTGAAGCCGCATCGCAAGCGAAACAGTCTTTTCGACCTCAAAATCGGATACGGCTCCGACAGCGCTGGTCGGTAGCTTGAGTTCGACGGCCGTCTCCTTGTCGAAGCCTCCGTAGACGATCCGCGCGTCAGGCGCTATGCGACGTCCATGCGTATTCATGAACTGGGTAGCCGCCTCCCCCAAAGTGATGACGACGTCCGGTTGATGATCGACGTATTTTTCAGTCAAGTAGCGCGACATTCGATCAAGGTGAGCGCTTTGTGGAAATCTTCCGAGATCCAGGAATTCCGAAAAGAGATCGAGCTTTCCGTCAGTCGCGTCCATCAGGTGGGTTCTGACAGACTGGCCTGCAACGCTCGTCGCAGGCACCCTTTCGTCGTAGGGGTAGAGGATCAAGACACGTGGTACACGGCTTTGCGCCGAGGCTTCGCCTCCCTGCAATAGGGCGAGAGATGCGATTGCCACACAAGCCATCGCTGAAAGGCACAGACATATATTGTAATAAATCTTAAACATCGCGCCGCCCCCCGGCCCGATTACTTCTATAATATTACAGGCAAATGGCAATGACAAGTTGTAACTTGATTGCTCGGGGGACGTGCGACTCGAGGTCTTGGAGCATCGCCGATCCGGTTATCCGTTCGGCACTTCTGAAAGTGTCCTCGCAATGGGCGCGAAGGTGCCAACTTGGCTAGCTGCTCGAATGTCCGCTTCTGGCCGACGCCCAAAAAAGGGGTTTAACGGCCGACTTGAGGGCGCGAAGCGGACCTCGGCTGCTTTCCGACCATTCGCCTTGTGTGGCCTTCGCGACTCCATCCCAAAGCAGGCTCGCTGGGCGCGCCTTGTGCGGTATACGTTTGCCGATCGTCGCATAATCATCAACCCCACAAGGCGGACAATGGCGCTGCGGCCAGCTTGTCTCCGAAGGGCACAAGATCGCTGCTGTCGTAGAGCACCACGCCGTAGGCGAAACGATCCTTGCACGCTTCGGCCAAGGTCCGCAGCCCCGCGAAGTCGCTGGACTTCACGGTCGCTGACGCCTTGACTTCGATCCCCACCATCATGCCGTCGTCGCGTTCCAGGACGATATCCACCTCATGCATCTGCTGGTCGCGAAAATGATAAGGCGTCAGTCGCAGGTCGGAGGCACTCATTAGCTTCAGCACTTCGGCAAACACGAAGCTCTCCAGAAGCGCGCCAAATACGCCTCGGTCCGCCTTCACCCGATCGAAACTCAATCCGCGTGCGGTGGCGAGAAGGCCGGAGTCGAGGAAATGCAGCTTGGGCGTTTTGGCGATCCGTTTCAGTGCGTTCGTGTACCAGGGCTGCAGTGTCGAGACGAGGAAGACCTGTTCCAGCAGCGCCACATAACGCTGTCCTGTCTTGTGGCTGACATTGATGCTGGAGCCGAACTGAGAATAGTTGACCAATTGCCCCGAATGCTCAGCCACCAGCCGGACGAATTTCGGCAGTTCGGTCAGCTTCTCGATTTCGGCGATGTCTCTCAGGTCGCGAGTCAGAACGGACGTCAAATAGGACCTCGCCCAATCCTGCCGCCGCCGCTCGCTCTCACGACTGATCGCCTCTGGAAACCCCCCGAGCAGCGCGAGCTGGATGAGATCCTCACCAACAATCGCCTCCCGGTCTCCCTGAAGTTTGCCTGCGAACAGGCGTTCCAGGAAAGTCGGCGATCGGCCTCCTATTTCAGCGCGAGCCAGCGGCAGCATCCGAATGGTTTCCATACGGCCCGCCAGACTGTCGGCAACTCGCGGCAAGGTGAGCACATTGGCCGAGCCGGTTAGAAGGAAGCGGCCGGGACGATAGTCCTCGTCCACCGTCTTTTTGATCGTAAGCAGCAGATCGGGTGCGCGCTGGATCTCATCGATGATCGCGCGATCCAGGCCGCGAATGAAACCGGCCGGATCGGACTGCGCGGCGTCCAGCGCCGTCTGATCGTCGAGTGTGATATAGGTCCGCCCGGCCTCACCCATCCTACGGACAAGTGTGGTCTTGCCCGCCCGGCGTGGTCCCACGACCAGGACCACCGGGGTATCTGACAGGGCTTCCTCTACCCGATGCTCAACGAACCGTTTGTACATGCCTTTTCCGATTCTCCGACGGCTGGAACTATGCGGTATGACAATTGGAAGTCAATGACCCGTAAATTGGAAACGTAACAGCCGTGATCCCGGAATGACTGGAGCCGGAACGCCTTCCGACAGAGCCATGATCTCTTCCGACCTCTCAGGAGTCACGGCAACGGCGATCGGACACCTCAAATAACCCCCCACGCCCGAAACCGCCCCCGCCCCGTCATCTCCCTGAGCCCGAGTTCCTCAACCATCCTGAGTGCCGCCCGCGGCGTGACGCCGAGTGCCTCGGCCACCATACCGGCCGAGGCCAGCGGCCGCGCCATCACCAGGTCGATCAGTTCCGGCAGCTTCGACGAGGCTCGCCGCCCGATCAGACGCCGCTCCAGAACCTGGCGGGCAAGCGCCAGCCGATCGTGCTCCTTCAGCCCGAGGTCTGCCGCCGCGACGAGACCGTTGAGCAGTGCCGGCAGTCGCGTGTTGCGGCCGGGGTGGCAGCGGCGATCGACGGCAATGGATTTCAGGCCGAGATTGAAAGTGGCGAGATGCGCCGCCGTTGTCAGGCCGGCCTGGCGCAGAAGACTGGCCGCCAGCAGTCGGCCGAGCCAGGGCGCGTGCTGCAAGACCTGCAGATTGTTCCAGGCATCGAGGAGAAGAATCGCCCGCAGCACCGGTGGCAGACCATCGGTCTCGTCGAAAACGACGCGCCATTCGTCCAGGCGTTCGTCCTCGTCCCAGTCGAGATCGTAGACCAGTGGATCCCGGTCCTGCACGACACGCCGGCCCGGCGCCTTGGCTTCCGCTAACGCCGTCTCCGAGCGCGCCACAGCCGCATCGATGGCGGCAAACGCGGCCGCCAGCGGATCGTCGACGTTGTCGCCGTCCCGCTCCCCCTCCCCTGCGCTAACAGTGTCGAGATCCACGATCATGCCGTCCTTCGCGACTGAGTTGGCACTATCTAATGCTCCAGGCCATGCCTGACCACGCAGGCTTCGCACGCCATCCACGCTCAGCGCCCAGCCTGGGGCTGCGCGGCGATGCGGCGATGCGGCGATGCGGCGACGAGCGCGCAGCACTTCGCGGGTGATGGTCAATTCATGGGTCGGGGCGCGGATATCGGCACCGGCATCGTGCAACACCAGGTCCTCGAGATGGACGAGTTCGCCGTCGACCGAGAGCGAGGCGCAGGCGTCGGCAAAGTGGGATCGCTCAATCCACCCTGCTCCGACCGGCGAACGGGCGATCCGCTCGTCGAGGCGTGCCAAAGCCGCGCCAGCGTCCGACACCAGCTGCAGCAGGGCGTGGAGCGGCAATTTCGACAGATCAGAACGCATTGAATTCATGGTAGATGATTTGCTAAACGGATGCTAGCATGCATCTAATGTCCGTCACAGGGTGATACCTGCGCAGAGCTCGTCACTATTTATAGTATTCAAGTATCTATAGCGACGTATAAATTGATATTTATATTCTAATATACTTACTATAGTGAAATTAAATTCTCGATATATTTATTCGTCGCTATTATCTCTGTTTTTTTCTGCGGAATATTTGATACTAACCTTCAAAACGGAACCTTCAATGAAGTCCAACTCGATTCCAACGACCGCCATAGCTAAAGAGGCCGCCGCCGACGTATGGACTGATGAAACACCAAGCTTGGCGAAGCCGGATGTAGGTATCATTGACGTAAGTGGTCCCGTCGACTGTTTCTGCCAATCCTAAAAAGTGGCGGCGATCAAAAACGCGGATCTGTGAGAGGAGCATCCTGCGACGAGGTAGTTGCCGAAGCTTGTTGGATCTGCTACAGGAATTGCTACAGCAGCAGACTAAGACGCGTAAAATTTCTCTTTGTTTTCAATGCCATTGGCAGCTGAGGTTCGATCCCGCTTAGCTCCACCAAATTTTCCCCGGACGAACCTCCGATCATTGGCCGCGCCAAAGAGACAGGACATTTCCGTGGGTTAGAGGATATGCGCTCGGCGCATGCCGTCACGTGATGTCAAGCAGGGGATATGTCGGCGGGAACATGTCTTCAAGCCTGGGGTGCCCCCAGCTTCGCTCCGGATACTTTGCATGCATCCGCTCGAACTGTGCCTGCGCTCGATGTCGGCCTGCCTCGACGTCAAATCCCGCAACTGCGCCGTCGCGCATCGAAAGCCGGCCGTCGACGAAGACAGCACGCGTCACACGACCGGTCGCACCAAATATCAGCGACTGCACGGGATCAACGGTCGGCGCGAAGCGGGGGTCGCTAAGGTCGAAGATCGCGATATCCGCCTTCGAGCCGGGCTGCAGTCGACCGAGATCGGGGCGCCCCAATGCATCGGCGCCTGATATCGTGGCAGCGTCGAAGATTTCCGACGTGGCTATACCCTTGACCCCACCTTCCGCGATCCGCCCGGTCATCAGGCCGACCGCCATGTTGAGCACCATGTCGGGCGGGGCCGTATCCGTGCCCATGCCGATCCGGACGCCGAGATCGCGGCAACGGCGGAACGAACGCAGTATCCCGCCATCACGGGCGAAGACCAGCGGGCAATGGGCAATCGTGACCCCATGCGCGGCATAGAGTTCCAGATCCTCCGGCTCCGCCTCGACCGCGTGCGGAGCGATCAGCCGATCGTTGAGAAGGTCGTGCCGTGCAAGCCATTGCGGCGCGGTCATGCCGTGCAGCTTTGCCATGGTCCGGCGCTCCATCTTGCCCTGCGCCATATGCAGCCGGACCGGCAGTCCCATCTCCGCCGACGCAGCCATGGTCCGTTTCAGCAGGGTAAGCGTGCTGGTCTCAACGCGGTCCGGAGCCAGCATGGCCTGTACGAGACCCTGGTGCCGCCCGGCGATACGGCCGGCGAAGGCGAGAGCGTCCTCCAATCCGCGCAGGCCGCGCGCCTCATCGAAGATCGGCTCCAGCACATCGGGCGCTTCGCAAACAATGCCGCCGGAGCGATAGGCGGGACCGAGATAGACGCGCAGGCCCAGCTCTCCGGCGGCTTCGGCCGCGGCATCGAATTCGGCAACCGTTTCGCCCCATTCGCGATAGAAGAGTGAGGCAATGGGCAGCGCGGTGGTGATGCCGTTAAGCAGCAGCTGGGCAAAGGCGAAACGCTTCTGGAAGGCCAGTTCCTCGGGCGAATACATTTCATAGGGCCCGCGCTCGACGTAAGCGCGCGGCCAGACGCGGCCGGTGGCCCAGCCGGGACCGTAATCGACCGTCAACAGCGTGGTGTCGAGGTCGGACAGGGCATCAAGATCGACGAAGCCCGGCGAGATCAGCATGTCCCCCAGTTCGATGCGGCGCGCAACCTCACCCGGAAAGCGCTCCCCGACATAGAGCACCTCGGAGCCTTCGATGACGACCTCGCCGTCGCGCAGGAGATGATGACGTCCATTGGCGTGAGCCACGATCCAGCGCGCCGATAGCGCTGTTCGTCCGGCCGGACGGGTGCCGAGGGTGAGATCGGTCAAGTTCACGAGCGTCTCCTCAATGAGGTTTTGTAAAGGAAGGTATCAATGCGCGAGCGCAGGTGCAGCCGCCAGATCCGCCGACTTGTCACGCGGATAGGCGTAGGCGCCCGCCTTCGACGTGCGGAACCCGCCGCCCGCCATCGCCTCGGCGAGCTTCACCGCAGCCGTGACGCCGTCGATGACGGGCACGCCGATTTCCCGCGACAGCCATTCGCAGAGCTCCGCCATGCCGGCGCAACCCAGAACGATCGCATCGACGCCATCGTCGCGCAGCGCTGCCCGAGCCTCCGCCAACAGTTTCATCCGCGCAGTCGCCGCGTCGGCCTCAAGCGAAAGCACCGGCAAGTCCACTGCCCTCACCCGCCGGCAACGGCCACTGGCGCCGTAATGCGCGACGAGATCCTCGATGACGGGGACCGACCGGGGCAAGGTGGTGATGACGGAGAAGCGAGCGGCAATGGTGACGGCAACCTGCACCGCCGCCTGGCATATGCCGATGACCGGACCGGCCGCGACTTCGCGGGCGGCGGCAAGGCCCGGATCGTCGAAACAGGCAATCACGTGGGCGGAAGCACCGCGCGCCTCGGCCTCGCGGATCGCCGACAGCATGGACGGGACCGACATCGCCTCGTCGGAATAGCCTTCGATGGAGGCGGGCGTTCCCTTTGCGGTCACCGCATCGATTTCGGTACCGTCGGCCTTTGCGGCGCCTGCCGCGCGGGCGATCTGGTCGGTCATCGAGGTGGTGGAGTTGGGATTGATGACATGGATGCGGATCATCGGACGGCCCTTTCCGGCCTCGGCGTCACCTGCGGCGCTTCATAGGGTAGCAGCGCCTCGGGCTTGGTGAGCTCGAACTGCCGGTCGGAGGTGATGTAATTGTCGGCATGGAGCCGGGCGATCGGCTGGTAGGTCTCGGGATTGACGTAACGCCCCTGCGCATCGAGGCACCGGTCATGTACGTGCATCTGCACCACTTCGCCGATGACAAGAACACGCCTTTGATAGTCGATGATACGCTCCAGCCGGCATTCGAAACTGCAGGGGCTCTCGGCGATCCGGTCCACCTCGATCTGCTTGCCGGGAATGGGCGTCAGGCCGGCGAAAGCGATTTCGTCGATGTCAGGCGCGAAGTTGACGCTGCAGACGATCATCGCCTCGGCGATCGACATGTCGACCATGTTGACCACGAATTCGCCGGTGCGGCGGATATTGCCGACCGTGTCCTTCTCGTCGCCGTTGCCGCGGGCCTGAATGCCGAGCACCACCAGCGGCGGCTCATGCGAAAAGACGTTGAAGAAGCTCATCGGCGCGGCATTGTTGTGGCCCGCCGGCGAGCGCGTGCCGACGAGCGCAATCGGCCGCGGCCCGACGAAATTGGTGAGCAGCCGATACTTGTCCGGGCCGGAAATTGCAGTGAAGTCTATGTCCATGATTTCGTTCCGATTAGCCCGCCACAATAGCGCCGCGTCGCACGACGCGACGGCCGCCCGGCCGGCGGCAGAGGGCATCGCCGGCATTGATGGCCTCGATCATCACGAAGTCGGCACGGTTGCCGGGCTTCAAGCCGTAGTCCGCGAGGCCGATGGCGCGCGCCGCGGCGTCGGTCGCGCAGCCGATCGCGCGCCGGAAATCCTCGTCCGTGTTCCAGTCGAAGCGAAAGGCGGTGAGGAAGGCGCGCTCGAGCATGTCGCCATTGCCCAGGGGTGACCAGGAATCGCGGATGCCGTCCGAACCGCAGCATACGGTCACGCCCATCTGGGTAAGCGCCTCCACTGGCGGCACGGCGACATCTGCCGGCGCCGAGGTCATCAGGGATATACTGAGATCCGCAAGCCTGCGGCCGATCTTCTCGAGACGGGCGCCGGAAATCATGCCGAGGCAATAGGCGTGCGAAATCATCACCTTGCCCGCGAGACCCGATGCTTCCGTGTGGTCGGCTATCCGCTCGATCTGCCAGGCGCCGAGCTCGCCCTTGTCGTGCAGGTGGATGTCGATGCCGGCACCCTTCTCGACCGCGAGATCGAAGATGAAACGCAACTGCCCCTCGGGGTCGCCGTCAATGCCCGCCGGATCCAGTCCACCGACCGTTTCGACACCCATGTCCATCGCTTCACGGATGAGGTCCGCTGTGCCCGGACGGCAAAGGAGACCCTGCTGCGGAAAGGCCACGAATTGCAGGTCCATCCTGTCGCGCCAGTCATCGCGCAGCCGAAACATCGCCTCGACATGCGAGAGTCCGATGTCGGGTGCCACGTCGATATGCGACCGCACCGCCGTCGTGCCGTGGCGCAGCATCTCCGTGAGCAAGCGTGCGGCGCGCTCGTCCGGCGCCGTCTGGTTGGCGGACAGGACCTTGCGTTCGTTATCGATATAGTCGCGCAGCCTCGGTGACCGCTGGCCGGGCTGCCAGGCCTCGCCCCACAGCGTCTTGTCGAGATGCACGTGTGGTTCGACGAAAGCAGGCAGAACCAGCCGCCCACCGCAATCGATGGCGTCGGGACCGGTCACATCGGGGCCGATCTCCCGGATCTTGCCGTCGGCGCAGCTTATGCCGATGGTGTTTCCATCGATATCATACAGGTTCGAATAGGTCGTGATCATGCTTGCCTCTTGAGATAGGGGCGCGGCCCTTACGGACCGCGCCGTTGGCCGTCAGCCCTTCAGGCGGGTCCAGATCCGGTCACGCAGTTCGCGCGCCTTTGGGCTGCAATCCTGCGTCGGCACCAGGCGGTCGGAATATTCCGCCGGCATGTTGATCGCTTCCATATTGCGCCACTGCTCGTTCAAGAATTCGTCTGACTTGATGGCGTTGGCATAGGCGATCGCGTTCGACACCGCCGCAGCATTCTCCGGCGCCATCATCCAGTTGATGAAGATCTTGGCGTTCTCCGGATGCGGTGCGTTTGCCGGAACTGCGAAATTGTCGCGGAACATCGGCGTGCCTTCCTTCGGATAGAGGAAGCGGATCGAACTGCGCTGTGCCGTGGCGCGCGCGGTAGCGCCGTTCCAGACATGGTACATGGCGACCTCGCCCGAGGCCATGCGGTCGACGGTGCTGTCGGAACTGTAGAGTTTCAACTTGTCCTTCTGGTCCTGAAGCAGCTTGAGAATCTTTGCCGCATCGTCGTTGCTTTCGGTGCATTGCGGAATGCCGAGATAGAGCGAAGCCGCGAGAATCTCGTCGCTGGCCGTGTCGAGTGCCGCGACCTTGCCGACGAGATCGGCGCGCGGCTCGAAATATTCCTTCCAGCTCGCCTCCACCTTGCCGCCCTCGACCTGGGCGCTGTCATAGGCGAGGCCCGTCACGCCCCAGAGATAGGGTGCGGAGTATTCGTGCTTCGGGTCGAAATCCGGGTTCTTGAAGGCGTCCTTCATATGGACGTAGTTCGACATGGAATGGGTGTCGATCTTCTTGATGAGGCCGTCCTTGATGAGGCCGGGAATGACATAGTCGCTCGGGACGATGACGTCGTAGGATGTGCCGCCCGACTGCAGCTTGGCGAGCAGCGTATCATTGCTGTCGAAGCCGTCGAGGATGACCTTGATGCCGGTCTCGCTCTCGAATTTCTTCAGCAGATCGACCGGATAATAGTCCGTCCAATTATAGAAATAGAGTGTCTTCTCGGCCTCCTGCGCTGCGGCGGGCGAGGCGAGAAAGGCAACGGCGACCAGGGCGGCGCCGAAACAGGATTTCAGGGACATGCGGTACTCCTCCTTGTTAGCGGCGCAGACGGCCGAGAAAAAACGACAGTGAAACGAGCAGGACGGAAACCATCAGCATCACCGCCGAGATGGCATTGATCTCCGGCGTGATGCCGGCACGGATGGCCGAGAAGATGTAGACCGGCAGCGTCGTGGTGCCGGGGCCGGCGAGGAAGAACGAGGTCAGGAAGTCGTCGAGGCTGGTGACGAAGGCCAGCATGAACCCAGCCATCACGCCCGGCCACAGGAGCGGCATCGTCACGCGGCGGAAGGTGCGGAAGCGGTTGGCATAGAGATCCTGCGCCGCCTCTTCGTAAACCCCGCTGATGCCTTCGAGGCGGGCGCGGATCGGAAGGTAAGCAAAAGGGATGCAGAAGGCCGTGTGTGCCAGGATCATCGCCCCCATGCCGAGCTGGATGCCCAGCGACACGAACAGCAGGAGCGTCGCCACCGCCACGACGATCTCGGGCAGGATCAGCGGCATGTTGAGGATTGTCTCGGAGGCGCCGCGACCGAAGAATGAGCGCCGCGTGCCGAGCGCCGCCATCAGCGCGAGAAGCGTCGCGGCAGTCGCCGCCGAGACGGCGAGGATCAGGGAATTGGTCGCCGCCGACTGGATCGAGGGATTGACGACGATGCGGCCGTACCAGTCGAAAGAGGCATGGGTCCAGACCGTCGCCGTGCGGTTCGCATTGAAACTGTAGGCGATCAGCACGATGACCGGCACATAGAGATAAACCAGAACTGCGATCGAGATTTCGCGCGTCAGCGGAAAGCGCCTGGGGTTCATGCCGCCCTCCTGTTGCGCCAGAGCGCCATGCCGGTCATCGCGATCAACATGATTGCGAGCGGCACGACTGAGAGTGCTGCACCGAACGGCCAGTTGCGCGAGGCGCCGAACTGCATCTGGATGATGTTGCCCAGCATCAGCGTCCTGCCGCCTCCGAGCAGCGCCGGCGTCACGAAGGCACCAAGGCAGGGGATGAAGACCAGCAGGCAGCCGGCAACGATGCCTGACGTGGCGATCGGCAGCACCACGCGCCTCAGTGCCCGGCGGCGATTGGCACCGAGATCGTGCGCCGCCTCGACGAGCCGCCAGTCGAATTTCTCGAACACCGTGTAGATCGGCAGGATCATGAAGGGCAGGAAGGAATAGGTCAGGCCGATTGCAACGGCGATGTCGTTATAGAGCAGCTGCACCGGCCCGAAGGGTAGAACGGCATTGACGAACTGCGCGGTCCAGCCGTCCTCGCGCAGGATAATGAGCCAGGCGTAGTTGCGGACTAGAAGATTGGTCCAGAACGGAATGGTGATCACAAGCAGCATGATCTCGCGGCCGTTTCGCGACAGTCCCGCCATCCACAGGGCGACCGGCAGGCCAAGGACAAGGCAGAGGATCGTGGTGACCCCGGCCTGCGCGACCGAGCGAAGAAAGATCGTCAGATAGGTGGTGTTGACGATCATCGTGCCGTCGAAATCCTCCTCCCAGACGAGTCGGATGTAATTGGCGAGCGACGGTGCCGAACTCCAGTCGACACCGCTGGTTCCGCCCTTTTCGAGCAGCGATATCCAGGCCATCAGACCAAGCGGTGCGCCGATCAGCAGCAGGATGGCCGCCAACGCCGGCGAGAGCAGGAGAGAGGTTCTGAGAGCGGACGGACCGGTCATTGCTCCAGCACCCGCAACGCTTCCGCCGGCAGGGCCAGTCCGACCCGCTCGCCGTTGCCGCAGGCGAACCCCGACGATTCCAGCTGGCGCAACAGGAACGTGCTGCCATCGGGCAGGCCGAGCTTGTGAAGCATGGCCGTGCCCAGATAGGCCGAATGGACGATCGTGGCTTCCAGCGCGCCCTCGCCCGCTGGCACGAGACGCGCGCGTTCGGGCCTGATCGCCACGGTGACCCGGCCCGACTTGCAATGGGTCAGCGGCAGGACCGCGCCGGCATCGAGCCGCACGCCGCCGCCTGCCAGCGCCTCGCCTTCCATGAGATTGATGTCGCCGATGAAATCCGCGACGAAGCGGTGCGTCGGTGTCTCGTAGATCTCGCGCGGCGCGCCCATCTGCAGGATTCGGCCGGACTGCATGACCGCCACCCGGTCCGAAAGCGTCAGCGCCTCTTCCTGGTCATGCGTCACAAACAGGAAGGTGATGCCGGCCTCTTCCTGCAACTGCTTGAGCTCGATCTGCATCTCCTTGCGCAGCTTGAGATCGAGCGCGGAGAGAGGTTCGTCGAGCAGCAGCACGCGTGGTCGTGGCGCGAGCGCCCGGGCCAGCGCCACGCGCTGCTGTTGCCCGCCAGAGAGTTCCGCCGGACGACGGCCACCGAAGGCGCTCATCCGCACCATTTCCAGCACTTCGCCGACACGAGTGCGGATTGCCTCACGCGACTGGCGCTGTTCTTCCAGTGCGAAGGCCACGTTCTGCTCGACCGTCAGGTGCGGGAAAAGGGCGTAGCTCTGGAAGACCGTGTTGACCGGCCGGTGAAAGGGTGGCGCAGCCGTAACGTCCCGCCCCTCGATCGCGATCATGCCGGCATCCGATGTCTCGAAGCCCGCGATCAGGCGGAGCAGCGTGGTCTTGCCGCAGCCCGAAGGGCCGAGAAGCGTGAAGAACTCGCGCTTGCCGATATCGAGCGAGACATCGTCGAGCACGCGGATGACATAGATGCCCTTGCCGAAGCTCTTGCTGACATTCCGGATGGAAATCGTAGGCGAATTGGATGCGTCTACCATGCAGGCCCCTCGGCTCTTTCGCACAAGGTCCTACACGGCATACGATGTTGTCAAGATAGTGTATGCAATTTTATGCTATAGATGGACACAATATTTTGTAGGCTGTTCGCTGATAAATTGTGTCCCGCCTGAGTATCATGGCTCGTGTCCCGTGCGAGTTGCCGCGGTGAGGTTCGATGCGGGCATCGCAATGGATAATCATGCCCGCGCCGACGGCGCGTGCCCAATTCAGGTCTTGATGATGGCCGAGACGATGTGCGCCGATGCGCGAAGTGACTGGAACGAAGGGGCTTAGAGACCTTCCGCCCTGGCATAGGCAACCAGCAGATCGGGAAAATCCTTCTCCGGATTTCCCTTCAGCAATGCCCGCGTGGTGATGGCGTCGATATGCTCTTCCATCAGCGAGCAGGCCTTCTTGCGGTCGGAGTTGACAAGCGCCTGGATGATCTCGCGATGCTCCGAAACGGCGCAATCCGACGAATGCGGGCGGCCGTAGAGCGACAGGATCAGCGACGAGCGGGATACCAGCTCGGTCACATAGCGCGCCAGCACATCATTGTCAGTCAATTGCGCCAGCAGCACGTGAAACTCGCCCGCAAGCTGGATGGAGTTGGCGGAATTGTTGGCGCGGGCCGTGTCTTCAGCATCGACATGCGTCTCGAGCTGCTTGATCTGCTGCGGGGTAAGCTTGCCGGCAAGCGTATCGACGACCAGAGCCTCGAGTGACTGGCGCACGGCGAAAATGTCGCGCCCGTCCTGAAGACTGGGCTGGGCCACGCAGGCGCCCTTGTGCGGACGCTGCTCGATCAGGCCCTCGCCATTCAGCCGCGCCAGGGCCTGCCGCACGATGGTGCGGCTGACGCCCAGCCGCTCGCCGATCGAGTCCTCCGGCAGCTTGGTTCCCGCCGCCAGCGCCTGGTCTAGGATCGCGCGCTTCAGGGTACGGTATACCGCATCGGACTTGGAGGTCGTCGACTTTTCGCTTTTCTCACTGACCGGAGGTGT
The DNA here is from genome assembly GCF_964254105.1 of Rhizobium sp. LjRoot254. Lineage (NCBI taxonomy): Bacteria > Pseudomonadati > Pseudomonadota > Alphaproteobacteria > Hyphomicrobiales > Rhizobiaceae > Rhizobium > Rhizobium sp. LjRoot254. The sequence goes on from NZ_CAXUSM020000001.1 coordinate 4,041,225, forward strand.
CATGATAGTCCTAATCTTAATTCCCTGATGGTGTAGCCTGCGGCTGAATACTACCAACGCGTTGTCTTCGGCGTAAAGTCAACCGCCAACGTCATTTGGCCCCCATGAATTGGATACAATGCACGCCGCGATCCGACCCGCCCCCTATTCGAAATTCGGCGGCTCGACGATAGATACGCCCCTATCGACGACCAACCGGCCGCGGCAGATCACCGTGCGCTGCCGTGGCGTGAGCGCTACCGCTTCCGCCAGCGTGCGTGCCGGCATGAGGACAACATTGCCCAGGCAACCCGGCGACAATCCGTAATCGGCCAGATCAATCCCCTCCGCGCCGCCAAAGGTGCATATCCGGACGGCTTCCTCCAGATCGGCATCATTGGTCCAGCCGTTACGCTGGGCGAGATATTTCGCCCGCTCCAGCATGTCGCCATTGCCCCACGGCTCCCAGGTGCCCTGAATCCCATCGGAGCCGGAGGCCACGACGACGCCGGCCTGCCGCATCATGCGCAACGGCAATGCCGGCGCGGAGGGACTGCCGACCGTCATTACAACGATCCTCTCCCGTGCAAGAGACTCGATCAACGAGGCCTGTCGTGGCCCATCCAGCATGCCGAGGCAATAGGCATGGCTCACCATCACGCGGCCCTGCATCGCATGCGCCCGCACCCGCTCGATGATCAGTTCGAGGCAGAATGCGCCGAGATCCCCGGGTTCATGCAGATGGATGTCGATCGGCTTGCCGTAGCGCTCGGCGAGGGAAAAGATCGCGTCGAGATGCCGGACAGGGTCACGGTCGATGGTGCCGGGATCGATGCCGCCGACGATATCGGCGCCGGCCTTCAGCGCCTCTTCCATGAGATCAAGCGTGCCCTCGCGGATCAGCATGCCGCTCTGCGGAAAGGCGACAATCTGCACGTCGACGAGATCGCGGAATGCCTCGCGCGTTGCGACGACGCCCTCGACATTGGCGATGCCGATCTCGGTATCCACATCTACATGGCTGCGGATATGCGTGACGCCATAGCGCAATGTCTGCGCGATCTGCCGGGCCGATTGCCGGCGGGCGTCGATGCCGAGTTCGCGCTTGGCCCGCCGGTCCGCCAGGATGCGGTCGTTGCGGGTCGGGCCGACCTCATTGCGGAACCAGTCCATCCCCACCATCGTCTTGTCGAGATGCGTGTGGGCCTCGACGAATCCCGGTAGCGCGATCTGCCCGGCCCCATCGATCTCCGTCACGGCGCCTTCGATCGGACCTTCGGAAAAGCGGCCATTGCGGATAAGCAGGTCGGTGAGTTCGCCACCTAGAGGCCTGACGTTGCGAACAAGAATATCTGCGGTCATATCAAAACTTTCCGATTTCCTCACGCAAGTTGCGCGCGCTCAGCCATCCGGTGAAAGGCCCGCTCCGCGCGGTCCAGAATGGCATCCTCATCCATGCCGACAAGCTGTCGTCCGCGCATCAGAATCCTGCCGCCGACGATGGTCGTATCGACATCCGCCCCGTTGGCAAAGCGCGTCAGCCGCTGCACCGGATGGACCGGCGGCCAGAGATGCGGCTGGCGCATGTTGACGAGGAGGATATCCGCTCGCTTGCCCGGCTCAAGAGAGCCGATCTCGTCTTCCATCGAGAGTGCCCTCGCCCCCTCGATCGTCGCCATTTCAAGGAGTTGCATAGGCGGCAGCACGGCATCGTCCCTGAAATGGCGCGCGTGATAGCGATGCGCCTGGAACAGGTTGCGGAACATGTCGAACGGCCGGTCGGGCGCCGCGGCATCGGTCCCCAGCGAAACCGTGACACCGGCCTCGATCAGTTCCGGCGCGGGGCAGCGGCCGGATACCGACATCAGCGCGCTCGGATTGTGCGCCACTTTCGCGCCGGTGCGCTTGAGCACGGCAATATCGGCTTCGGTCAGATCGATGCAATGCGCAAGCAGGGAGCGGCCGTCGAACAGATCGAGGCGCTCGGCATTGGCGGAGATGGAGCCGTCCCGGTGTCCGTCCTGAACGAGAAGCACGCCCTTTTGACGCGCGAGATCGCGCACCTGCCGGCAAATGGCATGGATCTGCTCATCATCGAGTTCCTTCGCGGTGAAGACAGGGAGCGACATCGCTATATGCAGCCGGTCATTCCGCCCCTGCCATCGGTCGATCAATGCCGCGCTGACGGAAAGCTGCGCCTCCGGAGAGATTTCAAATTCGGTATACGATCCCCGTCCGTACTTACGATAGACCCAGGGCGAGTCGCGGCGGTTCGGACCGACTGCCAGCACTTCGCGCAGACCCATATCGGCGATGACATCAAGATGCGCCTCAGCCGCCTCGGCATCGTCCGTGCGCATGATGTCAGGGCCGCCGCCGAACAACAGTGCTGATGTCGTCGTACCGCATTTGATGCGCTCGCAAGCCGACAGGCCCGCTTCCGCCGCCCAGAACTCCGAATCGGTCGCCTGTGCGTAGATGCGGCCGGTGACGTTCATCCACTGTTCGGAATCGTCGCCGAGCCCTTTGGTCAGCGTATGACCCGCATGGGCATGTGTGTCGGTCAGGCCGGGCATGACCACCATCCCGGAAGCATCGATGAACTCCGCATCCGCCGGTGCATCAATTGCCGCCTCGCCGACCGCTACGATTCGTCCTTCGCTGACAAGCACATGTCCCTTCTGGAACACGCGCCGCCCCGCATCCATGGTGACGACGACACCACCTTCGATCAACAAGGGTCTGGTCATCCCGCGCACTCCTCCTGGGAAACGTTTATAAGCGATTTCGCAGATACGAATGCAGAAGCGAAATCGCCGCTTGAAATTGTGTACCGTTTATGTATTTTCAATATCGCAAGGATAGTATCCTGTAAATTCAAAAATTTGTATACGTTAACTGGGAGAAGCGTGTGAACAACTATTTGAAGGCCCTCCTGACCGGGCTCGCCATCGTGGTGCCGCTATCGACACCGGCAATCGCTGAGACATTGCGCTGGTCGTCGGCCGGCGATGTGATCTCTTATGACCCGAACGCTCAGGTCGACAGCTTCACGCAGAGCGTGCAGCACATGGTGTTCGACCCGCTGGTTCGCCGCAACAAGGACCTGAAGCTCGAGCCCGCGCTCGCGACGTCCTGGGAAGTGATCGAGCCGACCCGCTGGCGCTTCAAGCTGCGCCAGGGCGTCAAGTTCCATGAAGGCCAGAGTTTCAATGCCGACGACGTGGTTGCCACCGTCCAGCGCCAGATCGATCCCGGCGCGCGCAACCGCGAAAACCTCTCCGCCGTTGTCGGCGTCGAGAAGGTCGATGACTATACTGTCGATTTGATCCTGCGCGGCGCCTATCCGCTGCTGCTCAACGACCTTGCGGCCATCTACATGATGAGCAAGCCCTGGATGGAAGCGCACGACGCGCTGAAGCCGGGTAACACGACGACCGGCGTCGTCACCTATGCCAGCAACCATGCCAATGGAACCGGCCCTTTCAAGCTGGTCACCTACGAGCCCGATTCCAAGTCGGTCTTCGCCGTCAATGAAGGTTGGTGGGACAAGCCGCAGCATAACCTGACGGAAGTCGAGTTCCGCCCGATCGCCTCGGATGCGACACGCGTCGCAGCACTTCTCTCCGGCGAGCTCGACATGATCGCGCCGGTGCCGCTGCAGGATATCGACCGCATCGATAATACCGAAGGGCTCAAGGTGGTGCAGAATCCATCGCTGCGCGAGATCTTCCTCGTCCCCAGCTTCCGGCCGGAACTCCACACCATGCCGGGCAAGCCCAATCCGCTGCTCGACGTCAAGGTGCGCCAGGCGCTGTGGCATGCGCTCGACATGAACACGATCCAGAAGCGCCTGATGCGCGGCAAATCGCGCGTATCCGGCATGCTGGTCGCCCCTGAAGTGACGGGCTATGACGCGTCGATCGACGTGCCGCTTGCCTATGACATCGACAAGGCCAAGGCACTGCTGACCGAGGCCGGCTACCCTGAAGGCTTCAAGGTCGGACTCGGCTGCTCCAACGACCGCTATATCGCCGACGAGCAGATCTGCCTGGCGATCGCGTCGATGTGGGCCAAGGTCGGCGTTGAGGTCGATCTCAGCACCGAGAGCAAGACGACCTATTTCCCGCGCACCGACAAGGGCGAGTTCGACATCTATCTGCTCGGCTGGGCTTCGCTTCCGCCAATGGATGGCTACAGCGTGCTCCAGGCGCTGCTCGCCACCAATGACGGCACGTTCGGCGGCAGCAACGCCAACGGCCTGTCCAATCCAGAGATCGACAAGCTTGCACGTTCCGCTGCGGTCGAACTCGATGAGCCCAAGCGTATCCAGATGCTGAAAGACGCCTTCCGCATCACCCACGATCAGGTGCTCTATCTGCCGCTGCATCAGCAGCCGGTGGCCTGGGCGATGAGCGACAAGGTCGAGATTCCGCAATTCGCCGATGAATATGTGCGGCCCTGGTTCGCACAGCTGAAATAGCACGGGTTTTCTCCCGAGACGCCCCCGGATGACGCAAGAAGTCCGGGGGTTCGCATTCAACCCAATGGGTGCCATCCGCACTGGATCGCACCGGCCCCGGCCCGGCCTCGCCGAGCGCTCTGGAAGGGATTGGCTGATGATCAGAATTCTGTCGGTGAGGTTGCTGCAGGCGATCCTCGTGATGATCGCGGTGACGGCAATCGCCTTCATCATGTTCCGCTTCGTCGGCGATCCAGTCGCCGCCATGGTGCGGGAAGGCGCTACGCAAGCGGAGAAGGATGCATTGCGCGCGACTCTCGGCCTCGACCGGCCGCTGGTCATGCAGTTCGTCGAGTTCTTCGGTCGCGTACTCCGAGGCGATCTCGGCACCAGCTACCGCTACCAGCAGCCGGTCGTCAGCCTGCTGCTGACCCGGTTGCCCGCGACGCTGGAACTCGTTTTCGTCGCCACCATCATAGCGCTGGCGGCGGGCATTCCGCTCGGCGTGCTCTGCGCGCTGAAGCCGAAGGCCGCCCTCTCGCGGCTGACGCAATCCCTGACACTCGTCGGCATTTCGATGCCGACGTTCGTGACCGGCCTGCTGCTGATCCTCGTCTTCGCGGTCAACCTGCGCTGGCTGCCTTCGTCGGGCCGCGGCGATCTGGTCGACCTCGGCGTCTGGCAGACCGGCTTCCTGACGCTCTCCGGCTTGAAGTCGCTGATCCTTCCATCGATCACGCTGGCACTTTTTCAGCTCACATTGATCATGCGCCTGGTGCGCTCGGAAATGATCGACGTGCTGTCCTCCGACTATATCCGCTTCGCTTTCGCGCGCGGCCTGCCGCGCCGCTACATCTATGGCCGGCTCGCATTGCGCAACGCGCTGATGCCCGTTGTCACCGTGACCGGCCTGCAGATCGGCCAGCTGGTCGCCTTCGCCATCGTCACCGAAACGGTGTTCCAGTGGCCGGGCATGGGCCTGCTGTTCACCAATGCGGTCGGCTATCCCGATGTCCCCGTTCTCTCGGCATATCTGTTGTTCGTCGGCTTCCTCTTCGTTGTGATCAACATGATCGTCGACATTCTCTACACCTTCATCGACCCCCGGCTGAGGACACAGTGATGACCACTAAAGCCCTGTTGCACCGGTTGCCTCCGGTTTCCGTGACCATTGCCGCCCTGATCCTCGCGGTCATGGTCGTGCTCGTCCTGCTCGCACCGTTCATCGCGCCGATCGATCCGCGAGACGTCTCGTCCTATTCGCTGATGGATATGGAGCTTCCGCCTGCCTTTATGGATGGCGGCGATCCCCGCTTCCTGCTCGGCACCGACAACCAGGGGCGCGACCTCGTCTCGGTCATCCTCTTCGGCCTCAGGATTTCCATCCTGATCGGCCTTGGCGCAGTGCTGTTTGCCGCAACCCTGGGCGTGATCCTGGGCCTGATTTCAGGTTATTTCGGCGGCGTGATCGACAGTATCGTCATGCGCATCGCCGATATCCTGGTGAGCTTTCCGACCATCCTTGTCGCGCTGCTGGTCAGCGGCATCGCCCGCGCCCAGCTCGGGACAGAGACGATGCTCGAATGGGCGCCGCTGATCCTGATCCTCGCCATCGCGATCAATGAATGGGTGCAATATGCGCGCACGGCGCGGGCTTCCAGCATGGTGGAAATCTCCCGCGATTACGTGCGCGCCGCCAAGGTGATCGGCCTGCCCTCGGGCCGCATCATGCTCAGGCACATCCTGCCCAATGTCATGAGTTCGGTGATGGTGATCGCCACGATCAACCTCGCGGGCGCCATCCTGACCGAGGCGACGCTGTCCTTCCTCGGTGCCGGCATGCCACCGACCTATCCGTCGCTCGGCACGCTCATCCGCATCGGCAACCAGTTCCTGTTCTCGGGCCTGTGGTGGATTGCTGTTATGCCCGCCGCCGTACTGGTCGTGCTCGTTCTCGCTGTCAACGTGATCGGCGATTACCTGCGCGACCGTTTCAACCCCAAACTGATGGCACGCTGATGAAAAGGATCCAACCTCCCGCTCTCGACATCAGGAACCTGCGCGTCGAGTATCCGCTCGCCAACGGCAAGACGCTTGTCGCGGTCGACAATATCGATCTCGTCATCCAGCCAGGCGAAATCCATGCCCTGGTCGGCGAATCCGGTGCGGGCAAGACCACGGTCGGCAATGCCCTGATGGGCTTGCTTCAGCATCCCGGCAGGATCGCCGGCGGCTCGATCACGATTGCCGGCAAGCCGATCGATGTCCGGACCGGACGCACGGAAGGCATCGTGCCCGGCCGCGATGTCGGCGCAATCTTCCAGGATCCGATGACCAGCCTCAACCCGCTGTTCACGGTGGAAAGCCAGGTTTGTGAAGGCATGCTCACGCATCTGAAGATCGGCCGGCGCGAAGCTCGACTTCGCGCGCTCGAGCTGATGAAGGCAGTGGGTATTCCGGAGCCCGAGCGCCGGCTGGGCAGCTATCCGCACCAGCTCTCCGGCGGTCAGCGGCAGCGCGTGGTGATCGCCACCGCACTTGCCTGCGATCCGCAACTGATCGTCGCCGACGAGCCGACCACGGCGCTCGACGTATCGGTGCAGGCCCAGATCCTGAAACTGATCCGCGAGCTCGCCGACAAGCGCCGCGTGGGCGTGCTGCTGGTGACGCACAATATGGGCGTGGTCGCTGAAATCGCCGACCGGGTCACCATCATGCAGAACGGCCTGGTGGTGGAAAGCGGCGCGACGCGCGACGTTCTGAGCGCGCCGAAAGCCCCCTATGCCCGTACGCTGATCGCGGCCGTCCCGCCGATCGAGGTCCGGCTCGACCGGCTGCCCGTTCCCAGTGAAGAGACCCCGGTGACTTTGGAGGCGCGTGCCGCCGTGCGTCGGACGAGCACGAAAAGCCACGCCGGCGGCACGGACGAGATCGTTCTCGATGTGCGCAACCTCAACGTCGAATATGGTCGAGGCTCGCTGATCCCGGGCCGCAAGGCATTCACCTTCAAGGCCGTCAAGGACGTCTCCTTCAATGTCCGGCGCGGCGAAATCTTCGGCCTTGTCGGTGAATCCGGCTGCGGCAAGACGACAGTCGCCAACACCATTGCCGGCCTCGTGACCAAGAGCGGCGGCGATGTGGATTTTCTCGGCGCGCCCCTGGGCAGCCGCCGCGACCGTTCGACCCGACAATCGCTGCAGATGGTGTTCCAGGATCCCTATTCGGCGCTCAACCCCCGCATGCGGATCAATGCCGCCATTTCCGAGCCGATCCTGTTCTATAAGCTCGCCGGCAACGCCGACGAGGCCCGGCAGGATGCGGCCACACTGCTCGAAGCGGTTGGTCTTCCCGCAGAGTCTGGTGCACGCTTCCCGCACGCGTTTTCCGGCGGTCAGCGCCAGCGGATTGCGATCGCCAGGGCACTCGGGCCGCGGCCTTCGCTGCTGATCTGCGACGAGCCGACATCAGCCCTCGACGTCTCGGTGCAAGCGCAACTACTCAATCTGCTCAAGGACCTGCGCGACCTCGCCGGGCTCTCCATGCTGTTCATCAGCCACGATCTCGCTGTCATACGCCAGATGTGCGACCGCGTGGCGGTGATGAAATCGGGCGAGATCGTCGAACTGGCGGAAACCGAAGCGCTGTTCCGGTCGCCGCAACATCCTTACACGCAGGAGCTCCTGCGCCTTGCGCCCTCGCTCGATCGCATCCTGTCGCGGGAGAAGATCGCCGTCGGGCAATGAAAGACTGAGGCAATGGCAGACATCATCATCAGGAACGGCACCGTGATCGCCATCGATCCGGAACGGCGGATCATCGCCGACGGTGCCGTGGCAATCACGGGCGACAGGATTGTCGCGGTCGGCCCGACCGAAGAGATCCTGCGTGATCATGACGCGCGCGAAATCATCGACGCGTCGGGCATGGCGATCATGCCGGGCCTTGTCGATAGCCACGCTCATGCCGGGCACGGACTGATCAAGACCATCGGCGGCGGGCGCGGCGACCTCTGGTACCAGGCTTGCCAGGGTGCTTATACGGTCGGTTCGACGCCGGAATTCTGGCATGCCGAGGCCCAGCTCGCAGCACTCGAGCGCCTGCGGTTCGGGGTGACAACCGGCGTTTCTCTCCTCGGCGGCGGCGATTCCATCATGCGCACGGACGATCCGGCCTACGGCGACGCGCATATGGAAGGCGTGCTCGGCATCGGTACCCGCTCGGTGGTGGCGGTGGGTACGACACGGCCGCCGCATCCCCTGACCTATGCCCGCTGGAACGGTTCACTGCGCACCGATTACCCGGTGACGTTCGAGCAGCAACTTGCGACATCGCTTGATCTCGCCGACCGCTGGCACCGCAGCCACGAAGACCGTTTGCATGTCGCGTTCCTGACGCCCACCGTGCACCAGCAGCATCTCGATGGTCCCGGCGGAGGGGATGCCATCGCCCACTCGCGAAAGGTCAAGCAGATCGCGGAGGAACGCGGCCTGATCTTCACCCAGGACGGCCACACCAAAGGCAGTGTTCGAATCGCCAGGGATATCGGCATTCTCGGGCCACGCACGCTGCTGTCGCATGCCACCGGCCTCACCGACGAAGAGATCTCGATCTGCGCCGAGACCGGCACAACCGTCGTCCACAATCCGAGCGCGGTCGCATCCATCCTCGCGCGTTGCCCGGTGACCGAACTGCTCGATGCGGGCGTGACGGTCGCGATCGGCTCGGATGCGACGGCGCCGGATCGTTCGGCCGACATGTTCCGCCACATGCAGCAATGCATGCATTACCACCGCACCTATTTCCACGATCCAAGCTGGCTTCCGCCGGGCAAGGCGCTGGAAATGTGCACCATCGACGGCGCCCGCGTACTCGGCCTTGAAGAGGAAATCGGTTCGCTGGAACCCGGCAAGAAGGCGGATATCATCTTGGTCGATCTGCGCCGGCCGCATCTTTATCCAGCGAACATGCCGGAGTTCCGGGTCACCTATTTCGCCAACGGCAACGATGTCCACACCGTTCTGGTCGGAGGCCGCGTGCTCTTGCGGAATCGCGAGCCGGTCCATGTCGATCAGGATGCGGTGCTCGATGCGGCGCAGCGGGAGACGGAGCTGATGATCGAGCGGCTCGGCATCCGCGATTCGCTCAGGACTCCTGATATGTTCTGGCGCAACAGCCGCGATACCAACCTGATCGAATAGGCCGGGCGCCTGGCATTTGACTTGTCCCTCAACTTCCATCCCAGCGTTGGCCGCCTTTCGTCCGGTATTCCAGCGGCCACGGCACCGCGCCATGTCGCCGTCTGAAGCCACATGAATACTCATTGACATATCATACCAGTTGACGATATCACGACTTCACAATAGACGTGGGCTTCGCTGCCAAGCGCCGGCGCATGAAATGCATAGACTTGTGGAGGAATGAATGACTTCAATCGCACTCTTCGGCGCCGGCGGCAAAATGGGTTGCCGGCTCGCCAAGAACCTTCAGGGTTCGCGATATGATGTGCGCCATGTCGAAGTCAGCGATGCCGGCAAGGCGCGGCTTCAGAACGAACTCGGCATTTCCACGGTCGATGCCGACAAGGCGCTCGATGGCGCCGACGTGGTAATTCTCGCCGTTCCCGACACCGCCATCGGCAAGGTGGCGGCGTCGATCAACGACAAGCTCAAGCCGGGCATGATGGTCGTGGCGCTCGATGCGGCTGCTCCCTTCGCAGGCCATTTCCCCGACCGGCCCGATCTCACTTATTTCGTGACTCACCCCTGCCATCCGCCGATCTTCAATGACGAGACCGACATGGCGGCGAAGAAGGACCATTTCGGCGGCGTCCATGCCAAGCAGCATATCGTCTCGGCGCTGATGCAGGGTCCGGAAGACGCCTACGCCGTTGGCGAGGAGATCGCCAAGGTGATCTGGGCGCCGGTGATGCGTTCGCATCGGGTGACCGTCGAGCAGATGGCGCTGCTGGAACCCGGCCTGTCTGAAACCGTCTGCGCCTCTCTCCTTGTCGTCATGCGTGAAGCCATGGACGAATGCGTGCGGCGGGGCGTGCCGAAGGAGGCCGCCCGCGACTTCCTGCTCGGCCATATGAACGTGCTCGGCGCCGTGATCTTCGAGGAAGTCCAGGGCGTGTTCTCGGATGCCTGCAACAAGGCCATCGAGTTCGGCAAGCCCGTGCTGATGAAGGACGACTGGAAGCGAGTCTTCGAACCGCAAGAAATCGCGGCCAGCATCCAGCGCATTACCTGATTTCACGGCGGCGTTGCCGCCATCCCGGGCTTTGGCCCGCACATTCGAGAATTGCACTGGGGCGGTCGTTTCATTGGAGAAACGCCCGGAGGGTTCCTGTGCCTTAACAAGGAGGAGAATACCATGAAACTGACAAGAAGACTGACGATTGCGGGTTTCGCCGCAGTCATGCTGGCGGGCGCTGCAATGCCGGCCTTTGCCGCCGACCTCATTGCCATCATCACGCCGAGCCACGACAATCCGTTCTTCAAGGCGGAGGCTGTCGGCGCCGAAGCCAAGGCGAAGGAACTGGGCTACGAAACCCTGGTGCTGGTGCATGACGACGACGCCAACAAGCAGTCGCAGCTGATCGACACCGCGATCGCTCGCGGCGCCAAGGCGATCATCCTCGACAATGCCGGATCGGAAGCATCGATCGCGGCCGTGCAGAAGGCCAAGGATGCGGGCATCCCCTCGTTCCTGATCGACCGCGAGATCAATGCGACCGGCGTCGCCGTCTCGCAGATCGTCTCCAACAACTATCAGGGCGCGCAGCTCGGTGCCGAAGAGTTCGTCAAGCTGATGGGCGAGAAGGGCAACTTCGTCGAACTGCTCGGCCGCGAAGCCGATCTCAATGCCGGCATTCGCTCCAAGGGTTATCACGACGTCATCGGCGAATATCCTGACATGAAGATGGTCGCCCAGCAGTCGGCCAACTGGAGCCAGACCGAAGGCTATTCCAAGATGGAAACCATCCTGCAGGCCAATCCCGACATCCAGGGCGTAATTGCCGGCAATGACACGATGGCCATGGGCGCGATCGCGGCGCTCCAGGCTGCCGGCCGCAAGGATGTCATCGTCGTCGGCTTCGACGGCTCCAACGATGTGCGCGACTCGATCAAGACGGGCGGCATCAAGGCAACCGTCATGCAGCCTGCCTATGCGCAGGCCCAGATGGCGGTCGTCCAGGCCGACGAGTTCATCAAGACGGGCAAGAAGCCGGCTGAAGAAAAGCAGCTGATGGATTGCGTTCTGATCAATGCCGATAATGCCGGCAAGCTCGAGACTTTCGCGCTCACCCAGTAAACCCTCCCAGGGGATGGCGCGAGGCAGGATGATCCCTGCCTCGCGTTTATTGTTTGCCGTTGGAGAATGGGAATGCCTAGAGCCTCTTGGTTCAATTGCGTCGCCGTGATCGCGCTGGCCGGCTTGCTGACGCTGCCCGGCTGCAAGTTCATCAAGACCGCCGACCAGCAGAAGGAAGCTGCGGCAAGCGCCTTCGATCCGGACAAGCTTGTCGCCGGCATCTGGGACGAGAAGGTCATTCCCTATCTCGACGAGCGTGCCGGATCGCTCAAGGATGTCATGGCGCTGGCATCAAGCGATCTCAACGCTGCTGCCGCGAAATACGGCCACAAGGAAAAGCAGGGCAACGCCCCCTACACCTTCGCGGCCAAAGTCGAGGGAACGATCGTCGCCGAGGAAACCAAGTCGCGCGCGGCCTATGTCGATGTCGACGTCGATGGCGACGCCAAGGCGGATGTGCGGGTGGCGATCGGCCCGGCGATCCGAGGCACCGCGCTCCGCGACAGCTTGAAATTCGTGAACTTCAACGAGTTCAAGAACCAGATAGAGTGGGCGCAGTACGGCAAGTCGTTCAATATCCATGTCAACAAGACATTGCTCGAAAAGCTGCCGCGCAGCGGATTGACCGGCAAGACGCTGACCGCAACCGGCGCGTTCCCGCTGCCCTCCGCCGGCCAGTTGCCGCAATTCGTGCCAGCGACAATCACGATCGGGGATTGACCATGACCGATCCCGACGACGGCGATGTGATCCTAGAACTGCGCGACATCACCAAGGCCTATTCCGGCATCCTGGCGGTCAAGAAGGCCGATCTCAAACTGCGCCGGGGCGCCGTCAATGTGCTGGTCGGCGAGAACGGTGCGGGCAAATCGACCCTGATGCGGATTATCGCCGGCGTCGAACGGCCGACGCTGGGCGAGATCTTTCTCGACGGCGAGAAGATCCATCTCGATACGCCCGCCGACGCGGTGCGGCACGGCATCGGCATCGTTTTCCAGGAGCTTAATCTCTTCGGCAATCTCTCGGTCGCCGAGAATATTTTTGCCACTCGCGAGATCACGCGCGGTCTGCGCGGCATCGATCACAAGGCGCAGGTGGCGAAGGCCAATGAATTCCTCGACCGCCTCGAGGCCGGTATCTCAGCCGATACGCTGGCCGAAGACCTGCCGATCGGCCAGCAGCAGCTCGTCGAGATCGCCCGCGCCGTCTCGCTCGATACCCGCATCCTGATCATGGACGAGCCGACCTCGGCACTCAGCGCGGCCGAGGTGGATATCCTGTTCCGCGTCATCGCCGACCTCAAGGCGCGCGGCGTCGCCATCGTCTATATCTCGCACCGGCTCGAGGAGCTGATGCGGATCGGCGACTACATCACCGTGCTGAAGGACGGCCAGATCACCGGCCATGCGATGGTCAAGGATATCGACACAAGCTGGATCGTCCGCTCGATGATCGGCTCGGACGCCAAGGATTTCGCCAAGCAGATCGACCATCCGCTGGGTGACGAAGTGTTCCGCGCCGAGGAAATCTGCCTGCCCCGCGTGCAGGGCGGGTATGCCGTGGATCATGTGTCGCTGTCGGTGAGGAAGGGCGAAATCCTCGGCATCTACGGCCTGATGGGTGCGGGGCGCTCGGAGTTGTTCGAATGCATCATGGGCAGGCATGAGCACTACACAGGCAAGGTCTTCGTCGAAGGCGAGGAACTCAAGGGACGTGATACGACGCGCCGCATCCGAGAGGGCCTGGCGTTGATCCCGGAGGACCGCCAGCGCGAGGGCCTTGTGCAATCCATGTCGATCGCCGGCAACCTGACGATGGCGAGCCTCGGACAGTTCGTAAGGGGCGGCTTCCATATCGATCTCGCCCGCGAGAGACAAGCGATCGGCGAGGCCATACGCGGCCTTGCCATCAAGGCGAAAAATCCTGACTTCGAAGTCACCTCGATGTCCGGCGGCAACCAGCAGAAGGTCGTCATCGGCAAGGCGCTGATGACCGGCCCCAAAGTGCTGCTGATGGACGAGCCGAGCCGGGGCATCGATGTCGGCGCCAAGGCCGACGTATTCCGCACCATGCGGCGGCTGGCGAGCGAAGGCCTCGCCATCCTGTTTTCCACATCCGACCTCGAAGAGGTGATGGCGCTTTCCGATCGCATCGCCGTGATGAGCAATGGCCGGCTGGTCACGGTCATCCACCGAAAGGACGCCACCGAGGACATGATCATCTCGGCCTCCGCGGAAGGGCATAAAACCAAAAGGAACCACGCGTGATGACGACAGCAACGCAAACCGCCTCCGCAGAAGGCCTCAACAGCGGATCGATCCTGCTGACGCTGATGAAGCTCAGAACATTCATCGCGCTGTTCGCCGTCATCATCTTCTTCTCGTTTTTCGCGCCGAACTTCCTGTCGACCGCGAACATGATCCTGATGTCCAAGCATGCGACGCAGAATGCGTTCCTTGCGATCGGCATGACATTCGTCATTATCACCGGCGGCATCGATCTCTCGGTCGGCTCGATCGTCGGCCTGTGCGGCATGGTCGCGGGCGGGCTTATCCTCTACGGCATCGAACTGCCGATCGGGTACACCGTCTATTTCAATATTGTCGAGGTGGCGTTCATCGTCGCGATCGTCGGCATCGTCATCGGCGCGATCAACGGCCTGCTGATCACCCGGCTCAACGTGGCGCCGTTCATCGCGACGCTCGGGACGCTCTATGTCGCGCGCGGCATGGCGCTGCTCTATTCCGACGGCCAGACGCTGCCGAACCTTCAGGGCAAGGAGGAATTGGGCAACCAGGGTTTCAGCTATCTCGGCTCCGGCAGCATTCTGGGCTTGCCGGTGTCGGTGTGGATCCTGATCGCGGTGGCGCTGGGGGCGGCCTATTTCGCCCGCTTCGTGCCGCTCGGCCGGCATATCTTCGCCGTCGGCGGCAATGAACGCGCGGCGCGCATGTCGGGCATCCGCGTCAACCGGGTGAAGATGTTCGTCTACATGTTCTCGGGCTTCTGCGCGGCGATCGTCGGGCTGGTCATCTCGTCCGAACTGATGGCCTCGCATCCGGCGACCGGCACCAATCTCGAACTCAACGCCATTGCGGCTGCGGTTCTGGGCGGCACGTCGATGTCCGGTGGACGCGGCACGATCGGCGGCACGATCATCGGTGCCTTCGTCATCGGCATTCTCTCCGATGGTCTGGTCATGATGGGCGTCAGTTCCTTCTGGCAGATGGTCATCAAGGGTCTTGTCATCATCGTCGCAGTCGTGGTTGATCAGGCGCAGCGCCGCTTGCAGCAGCGCGTGACCCTGATGCAGATGGCAAAGGCAGGGTAACAATCCAGGTATAAAGACCCCGCCCCAAACCCCTCCCCACAAGGGGGAGGGGCTTAACTTGCGGCTTCCGCCCTGCCACGAGTAACGTTGCCAATTGTTGCAGCGTGGACGAAGGTGACGACGGCGAGGCTGGGTTAGCCCCTCCCCCTTGTGGGGAGGGGTTCGGGGCGGGGTTCTAAAACCACGAATGCGAACGGAAGCGACATGACCAAATTCAAAGGCGCTCTCATCGGCTGCGGCTTCTTCGCGGTCAACCAGATGCATGGCTGGCAGGATCTCGACAATGCCGAGATCGTGGCGATCTGCGATCGCGATCCGGAACGGCTCCGGATCGTCGGCGACCAGTTCGGCGTGGCGCGGCGCTACGAGTCGGCCGAGGCGATGTTTGCCGATGGCGGCTTCGATTTCGTCGATATCGCCACCACGGTGGCGAGCCACCGGCCGCTGGTGGAGCTAGCGGCGCGCCACAAGGTGCCGACGATCTGCCAGAAGCCGTTCGCGCTCAATCTCGATGACGCCAAGGCAATGGTGAAGGCGGCCGACGATGCCGGCGTGCCACTGATGGTGCATGAGAATTTTCGCTGGCAGACGCCACTGATGGCCGTAAAGGAAGCGCTCGACAGCGGCGCGATCGGCAAGCCCTTCTGGGGCCGCGTGTCGTTCCGTTCCGGCTATGATATCTTTGCAGGGCAGCCCTATCTCGCCAAGGGCAAGCGGTTCATTGTCGAAGACCTCGGCATCCATGTCCTCGATATCGCCCGCTACCTGTTCGGCGATGTCGACCGGTTGACCGCCCGCACGGTGCGCGTCCGGCCAGATATCGCAGGCGAGGACGTTGCCACCATGCTGCTCGACCATGCGAATGGCATCACCTCGGTGGTCGATTGCAGCTACAGCACCTTCCTGCCCGAGGAGCAGTTTCCCGAGACCTTCATCGAGATCGATGGATCGGACGGCACCATCCGGCTCACCAAAGACTACAAGCTGGTGATCCACGGCAGGTCGTCAGGTACCACCAGGCGGGACGTCGAACCCGAACTCCTGCCCTGGGCCGCCAAGCCCTGGCACAATATCCAGGAAAGCGTGGCGATCATCGAGAAGCACTGGATCGAAAGCCTTGCCGCCGGCACCGAGCCCGCGACCTCGGGCCACGACAATCTCAAGACTTTCGCGCTGGTCGACGCCGCCTATCTCAGCGCCGAGACCGGCAAGACGGTTGATCTCAAGGACCTGCTGGGATGAGCGGCGACAGCTTCCGGCTCTACGGCACCGAATTGCAGGAGCCCGAGGCGCGGGAGCTTACCGCCGGCGCATTGAGCGTCACGCTGCAAGACGGAAATCTCCGGACGCTGCGTTTCAAGGGGCATGAAGTGCTGCGCGCCGTTGCCTTCCTCGTCCGTGACAAGGATTGGGGCACGTGCAATGCCGCGATCACCGGCCTGTCCGTTCGCTCGGAGGATTATGGCTTCACGATGAGCTACACTGCGCGCTTCACAGCGCCCTCTGGCGCCAATCTCGATTGCGAAGTCAGCATTCTGGGGACGCCGGATGGCTTGAACTTCTCGGCGGATTGCGTCAGCGATGCGGAATTCGAAACGGCGCGTGCGGGCTTCGCCGTTCTGCATCCGATCGTCGGCGTGGCCGGCGAACCGGTGACGGTGGAGCATAGCGACGGCGCCATGGAGCAGGCACACTGGCCGGACCGGATCGATCCCTGGCAGCCGTTCAAGGAGATCGCCGCGATCACCCATCGCGTTGCCGAAGGCATCGAGGCGACGACGCGTTTCGAAGGCGATGTCTTCGAGATGGAAGACCAGCGTAATTGGACCGACGGTTCCTACAAGACCTATGTGCGGCCGCTGGCGCTGCCATGGCCCTACATGCTGGAGAAGGACAAGGCATTCAGCCAGCGGATTTCCGTGGCGATCAAGGCCGAGGACAATGCGGCGCCGGCGCCGGACACGCGTGAAGTAATTTCGATTCGGATCCTGCCGACCACGCTCAAGCTGCCCGAGATCGGCATCGGGCTGCGGCCGGAATGTGTCGAGCAGGATCGCACTTCAATACCGACATTGAAGGTGACTGGAGCCCGGCATCTCATCGCCCATTTCGACCCGCTTGCAGGACATGGCATCGAGGCGTTGACGGGTTACGCGGCTATTGCTGAACAATCGGGGCTGAAGGTAACGCTGGAAATCGCCCTTCCCTGCGTTCGACCATTGAAGGAAGAATTCGCGGAAATCGCCGGTCTCGTGCGGCAGTCCGGACTTACGCTCGATACCCTGTTCGTCAGCCCCGAGGTCGACCGGCAATCAACGCCGCCGGGCAGCAAATGGCCGGAATGCCCTTCCCTGGAAGATGTCTATGCCGCCGCGCGCGCCGCCTTCCCCGGCGTCCGACTCGGCGGCGGCATGCTGTCCTATTTCACGGAACTCAACCGCAAGCGCGTGCCGGCCGATGCCATCGACTACGTCAGTCACTGCACCAACCCGATCGTCCATGCCGCCGACGATCTCTCGGTGATGCAGACCTTCGAGGCGCTGCGCGATGTGGTCGCCTCGACGCGCGCCATCTACGGCGACAAGCCCTATCGCATCGGCCCGTCGACGATCGCCATGCGACAGAACCCCTATGGCAGCGCCACCAAGGACAACCCTTCGCTGGCGCGCATTCCGATGGCCAATGTCGATCCGCGCCACAATGGCCAGTTCGGCGCGGCGTGGACGCTCGCCTATGCCGCGACTGTTGCCTCCGCCGGTCTCGAAGTGCTGACGCTGTCGACGCTGACAGGTTCGCTCGGGCTGCTGGCGGGCAAAGGAGAGCCGTTGGCGGAGGGCCAATTGCGGCCATTGGCGCATGTGATCTCGCGGCTTGGTGCGCTGTCCGGTGAGGATTTTCATGCGGTAGAAACTTCGCGACCGGATGCAGTGCTCGGGCTTGCGACGAAAGATAGATTGCTGCTGGCGAACATTACGCCGCAAACGCAGCAGGTAGAGCTTGGCCGTAAGGCAAAGGCAATCACAACGCTCGGCATAGGGACGAGAGACGTCCCTGCTGCCGATGAACTGGAACTCCATGCATATGATTGCATCGAGATTTTATTGGATTAGGGGGCGTTTTCTGTCCAAGCAATTGCAGGCCGCCCAGCCCCTCATCTGCCTGCCGGCATCTTGTGTGTTGAATTTCTGGTAAAGTTGGTTTTGTCCGGTTTGTCCGCCTGATGTTGACGCACCAGGCGGACCACCGTCGGAGGGACCGTTGGCATCAGAGCCCTTTGGGCTGTGGAGAAGCTGGGTCGCCGTCGGCTGTTCACTGATCCGGATGGTTGCAGGGACGATCGGGTCCGGAGCCACAAGGAGGGATCGATGAACATATCGAAGTCTAACACATTTAGCGCCGGGGTCGATGTCGCCAAGCTCTGGCTGGACGCGGCGATCCACGGCTCGGAGGCGATGGTTCGGGTGGCCAACACGCCGGCCGGACATGGCGAGCTGATCGACTGGCTTTGTGCCCAGGGCGCCGGGCGCGTCGGACTGGAGGCCACCGGCGGTTATGAGCGCGCCATCGTCAAAGCCTTGCGCGACGCAGCGCTTGAGGTGGTCGTGCACCAGCCCATCGAGGTCAGGCTGTTTGCCCGCATCAAGCGCCTGCGGGCCAAGAATGATCGCATCGACGCCCGGCTGATCGCCTGCGCCACGGCCCAGGTCGAGAGCGTCAGAGCCGCCGCCGATCCGCGCCTTGCCGAACTGGCCGAGCGACTGACGGCCTATGAGCAAGCCAGCGAGCTTGCAACGCTGCTGAAGACCCAGATGGAGCATCTGAGCCTGCCCGACCTGATTGAGGATGCCCGCGCCCAGTTGACCATCCTGCTGGCGCGAAAGGCCAGGATTGTCGCCGACATCATGGCCCGCGTCCGGCTCTGGCCCGACCTCGCCCGGCGGCTCGCCCTGCTCAACTCCTTGCCTGGTGTCGGTTCCATCGTGGCGCTGAGCCTGCTGATCCGGATGCCCGAACTGGGCGCGATGAAGCGCGGACAGGCCGCCGCCCTGGTCGGTGTTGCGCCGTTCGACCGCGATTCCGGCGAGCGAAAGGGCCAGCGCTTCATTGCCGGAGGCCGCCGCAGGCCTCGAAAACTGCTCTACATGGCTGCTCTTGCCGCCAAACGATGCGATCCCGGCCATCGCAGCTTCGCCCAACGCCTGGCTGCCGCCGGAAAACCGCCCAAGCTCATCCTCGTCGCCATCATGCGAAAGCTCATCGAGGCCGCAAACCTCGTCATCCTGCGCGATACGCCTTGGGTTCCACAATAAAAATGACATGGTTGCTTCTCCCCCAAGGGGAGAAGGGATTCGTGGCAGCGCTTACGCCTCCAGCGTCCCCTCTCCCCGTTCTTACGGGGAGAGGGCTAGGGTGAGGGGCAATCCCAATTCGAGGCCTCAGGCGTAGCGCGAGGCGTACCAGGCCTTGAACAGCTTGTACTGGTTTTCGAGATGACGCTGCTGCGAGGCGCTCAGCTTGTCGGTCTCGTTGAAATGCAGCGTGTATTCCGCGTCTCCGTTCAACACCATCAGATGCTTGTAGTGGAGCACAAGGTCCGGACCTTCGTCATAGGTCGAGAGAACCGTCAGTGCTTCTTCGAGTTCCAGCGCCTCGCGGCGTGCCGTGGCATCGCCCTTGGCGGCCTTTTTGCAGAGCGCGACCAGCTGCAGCACTTCTTTGGGCAGGGCATTGCCGATGCCGGTGATGGCGCCGCCGGCGCCGCAATTGACGAAGCCGTGATAGACGCCGGTATCGACGCCGACCATCAGGGTCAGGCTGTCATCGCCCGAAGTGATGTTTTCGGCCGCATAGGTCATGTCCTGCTTGCCGCCGAATTCCTTGAAGCCGACGAGATTGGCGTGGCGCGAGCGCAGGTCGAAGAACAGGTCGGCGCGGGTCGCGAAGCCATAGTATGGGCTGTTGTAGATAACGGCTGGAATATCCTTGGCGGCATCGAGAATGGCGGCGAAATGATCGCGCTGGGCGGAGACCGAGGAGCCGCGCGACAGGACGCGCGGGATGACCATCAGCCCCTTGGCGCCAACTTTCTGGGCATGCGCCGCGTGGCTGACGGCCGACTTGGTGTTGATGGCGCCGGTGCCGACGATGACGGGGACGCCCGCCTCGCAAAGCCTGCGCACGCCTTCCTGGCGCTGTTCGTCGGTCAGCAGCGGCCAATCGCCCATCGAGCCGCAATAGACCACGGCCGACATGCCCGCCGCGATCAGTTCCTTGCCCTTCTTGACCAGCAGGTCGAAGTTCGGCGTGCGGTCGGGGTTGCAGGGGGTCATCAGCGCCGGGATGCAGCCAGAGAAAACATTTCCTGCCATCGAAATCTCCTGATCTTGAACCGGCACATCGGCCGCCTTGTTGGAATGACAACTGATATATCAGATGACGATTTGGCTGTCCATGAGAAAATTGGAGTGCCTTAATTATCCGTGGAACGCGGGTTTCATACCGGTTTCCTGTTCGCATATTCCAGATATTTCAGAGAAGAGAAAACTAAGATGTCTTGTGGTTTCTCATCGCATAGAGCGCGCGGGACCGTTCGAGGTGCTTGATCATCGCTTTTTCGGCGATGTCGGCGTCGCCCTTCTCGATGGCCCGGATGATTTCCTCGTGCTCGACCAGGGTGAAATTTTCGCGTCCGGTCCAGATCAGCATTTCGGTGTGATAGCTTTTCAGCCAGCCGAGCATGGCGCTGCTGACGGCGGCGAAAATCGGATTGCCCGAGATCTGCGCGATATGCTGGTGGAATGCCATATCGGCATTGATGAAGGCTTCGGAATCGCCCAGGCTCTGGCTCTGCCTGTCGAGCAGAGCGCGAAGTTCCTTGATGTCTTGGGCCGTCGCCTTGGCCGCCGCCTCGCGCACCATGCCGCGCTCGAAGAAAATGCGCGCGCTCTTGAGGTGTTCGAGTGAATCCGACGAACCAGAAAGCATCAGCTTGGCTGGCAGATCCACCTGGCGGAAGATCGACTCGGCCGTGACCTGCAAGACCTTCGCCCGCTCACCGTGGGAGATTTCCACCAGCCCCTTGCCGGCCAGCGCCTGCATCGCTTCACGGATGGCCGGGCGGCCGACGCCGAAACGCTCCATCAGTTCACGCTCGGACGGCATGTCGTCGCCGGCCTTGAGTTCACCGTTTTCGATCAGGAGTTTCAGGCGGGCAAAGACTTCGTCCGAAAGCTTCTTGCGGACGATCGGCTCGTTCAGAAGACTCATTGGCCCCTCGGATTTTACACGGCGTAATTATGCATAATAATGGCCGCTGCCAATGTTGTTTCGCGGGAAAGAACACTTGTTTTAACTTGAATACTCATTATACCAGTTGCGAGAAATTGACAAGCCGCGCGCTGTCGCGGCCGGAGGATATGCATTTGATCCGCTTGACCTACAGGATCGAAACGCCGGGCTCAGTGGAAGCCATGGCAACGAAGATCGCCAGCGACCAGTCGACCGGAACGTTCGTCGCCCTGCCCGGCGAGACAGAAGAGCTGAAGGCGCGCGTGGCGGCCCGCGTCGCCGGCATTCGTGAACTGCCGCCTACGGACAAGGCCTCGTTTCCCGACGAGGCGGGTGGCGCTACCGATTTCAACCGTGCCGATGTCGATGTGGATTTTCCCTTGGATGCCGTGGGCACCGATCTTGCGGCGCTGATGACGATCGCCATCGGCGGCGTCTTTTCGATCAAGGGCATGACTGGTATCCGCATCGTCGATATGAAGCTGCCCGAGGAATTTGCCGAGGCGCATCCTGGGCCGCAATTCGGCGTGCCCGGCAGTTTCGCGCTGACCGGCGTCAAGGGCCGGCCGATTATCGGCACCATCGTCAAGCCGGCCTTGGGGCTCCGGCCGAATGAAACGGCTGACATGGTGGGCGAATTGCTCGATGCGGGGGTCGATTTCATCAAGGACGACGAGAAGCTGACGAGCCCGGCCTATTCGCCGCTCAAGGAGCGCGTCGCCGCGATCATGCCTGTCATTCTCGACCACGAGCAGAAGACCGGCAAGAAGGTCATGTATGCCTTCGGCATCAGCCACGCCGACCCTGATGAGATGATGCGCAACCACGACATGGTGCTCGAAGCGGGCGGCAATTGCGCCGTCGTCAATATCAATTCGATTGGTTTCGGCGGGATGTCCTTCCTGCGCAAGCGCTCGGGGCTGGTGCTGCACGCCCATCGGAACGGCTGGGATGTTCTGACGAGGCATGCCGGCCTGGGCTTCGAATTCTCAGTCTGGCAGCAATTCTGGCGCCTGCTCGGTGTCGATCAGTTTCAGATCAACGGTATAAGGGTGAAATACTGGGAGCCGGATGAGAGCTTCGTGCGCTCCTATCACGCCGTCAGCACGCCGCTGTTTTCGGAGAAAGATGTGGCGTTGCCGGTGATAGGCTCCGGCCAATGGGGTGGGCAAGCGCCGGATACGATCAAGGCAACCGGCGGCTCGACCGACCTGCTCTATCTCTGCGGCGGCGGCATCGTCAGCCATCCCGGCGGGCCCGGTGCTGGGGTGAAGGCGGTGAAGCAGGCATGGGAGGCGGCGGTGGCAGGTGTGCCGCTCGATGTGTATGCGAGGGAGCATGTCGAGTTGGCGCAATCGATCGAGAAGTTTGCGGGTGGGAAGGGAGCGTGAGGTCCCGACAGGGACTTCACCCCTCACCAAGCGCGCCCAAGAACTCGACAATCGTCTCGTTCGGGCTTGCTATCCTCTCCCGCAAGGGGAGAGGTAGAACTCGTGGCACGGCCTCGCTTCGATTGAAGGCCGAGAACGTGGCACCCTACCTCTCCCCTTGCGGGAGAGGATACGAAGGCCGCGAGAAGCGAAGCTGATCGCTTGGCCGTAGTTGGTGAGGGGTGAAGCTCCAACCAATTGCGGCATCGAAGCAACCTACCGGAAAAGTTGAACGAGACGCTGCATTGACCAAACCCCTGATCAGCTACTACGGCGACGACTTCACCGGCTCGACCGATGTGATGGAAGCCCTCGCCTCGAACGGTGTCGAGACCGTCCTGTTTCTTGAAAAGCCCGATGATGCGCTGCTTTCCCGCTTTGCCACCGCCCGCGCATTCGGGCTTGCCGGCACGAGCCGCAGCGAGATGCCGGAATGGATGGACACTCACCTGCGCGACGCGTTCGAATGGCTGAAGACGCTGGATGCGGAACTCTGCCATTACAAAGTTTGCTCGACCTTCGATTCCGCGCCCGGAATCGGCAATATCGGCCGCGCGATCGAACTTGGCCGTGCCGTGTTCGGCGAGACCACAGTGCCGCTGATCGTCGGCGCGCCGCAGATCCGGCGCTATACCGCATTCGGCCAGCTCTTCGCGGCGTATCAGGGCAGGAACTACCGCATAGACCGTCATCCCGTCATGTCGCGCCATCCCGTTACGCCAATGGACGAAGCCGATATCCTGAGACATCTGGCGCGACAGACCGATCTGTCGTCGGCGCTCATCGACAATGTCTCGATTTCCGGTGCATTTGGCGGGACCAATGCCGGGATCCTGTTGCTCGACGTGCTCGACGCCGCGACGCAAGCTGCGGCAGGCAATATCCTCTGGAACGAACTTCGGCGCGAAAGCCGCTTCGTCTGCGGCTCCTCGGGTGTCGAGTACGCGCTGATCCATGCCTGGAGTGCGGCGGGTGTGATCGGCGAACGCCCCCGGTTCGATGATGCCGGACCCGTCGATCGGATCGCCGTCGTGTCGGGCAGTGTTTCGCCGACGACGGAGCGGCAGATCCGGCATGCCCTCGATAATGGTTTCGATGGCGTCGCGCTCGATCCGCTCGCCCTGTCGGGCGATGAGTCCGGATCGGCCATCACGCACGCAACCGATGCTGCACTAAATATCCTCTCCAGCGGCAAGAGCGTTGTGCTTTATACGGCGCTTGGACCCTCGGCCGATCGCGGCGGGGAGTTGACGTCGTCCGGTTCGCGCCATCGCATCGGCCAGGCGCTCGGCCGCATCCAGCGGGAGCTGGTCGCCAAGGCAGGCCTGTCCCGCGCCGTCGTTGCGGGCGGCGATACGTCCAGCCACGCGCTGGGCGAAATGGGCATTTCGGCGCTGACGCTGAAAATGCCCCTGCCCCAGACGCCCGGGTCGCCGCTCTGCATCGCCCATGGCAACCACGCCGATGGACTGGAGATTGCGCTCAAGGGTGGCCAGGTCGGCGGTGACGACTATTTCTCGATGATCCGCGCCGGCCGACCGTGACGACTGGAGCGCCCTCAGAAAGTCGCGGAATCCTCGGGCCATAGGTGTAGCGGCGCCTTGTTCGCATCTGACATTGCTCGCAGTCCATGCCAGCTGCGATTGGCGTAGACCAGCGTGTCAACATCTCGCGCCTCCTGAGAATGGGGCGACGCCGACAACAGTTCGGCGGTGACGAGGCATGCGCCAGGCACAGCGAGCCGGTCGCGAAGAGCCGCCCGGAACCACAGGCCGACCTGGGGATAATAGGGCTCTCCCGAATCAAGCCGGTCCCAGCGCACCTGCGGCCCGAAGCGATCGACGCCGCTGGTGGCGCACAGCCGTGCAAGCTCCATGTCGGCGCGCCGCACGAAATGCACGACCACGGTTTTCGCCCCCTCGACCGCCTTCGCGGTCGAGGACGATGCCGAGAGCGAGAAGGCGACCGTCGGCGGCGACGCGCTGACGGATATCAGCGAACTGACCGTCAGCGCGACGGGTCCTTCACCCGCATCGGCCGTGATGATCGCCACGCCCGAGGGATGATGACGGAAGGCCGAGAAGAAGGCCTCCGTCAATGTCGGTGGATGCTCGGCGGCGCTGTCCGCCGGTGCGTTTGCCACTGCGCTCATGGCTTCTCAATCAGATCGTAGAACTGCCAGGCCCGATCACTCCACAGCCCGGCGAGTTCGCGGCCGGCGGCGCCGACGATGTTGGGGTTGATCGTGAAGTGGTTGGCCGCCGTCAGCATTTCGCGGTAGGTACGCTGCATGACGCCATAGCGCAGCGAGGCGCCGCCGGCAGCCCGGTAGACGAACTGGCAGGCATCGACGCCGGCTTCGTGCACCTCTGATTTGGCGAGGTGCACAAGGCTGATCTGGCGGGTCGATACGCGGTTGCCGGCCTCGATCGAGGCTTCGACATCACGCCAGACTTCGAACAGGAAGGCACGCGCCGCGCGGACGCGGGTTTCCGCCCGGCCGAAGTCGAACCAGAACTTGTCGCTTTCGCCGAGCAGGCCGGCGCGGCCGGTCTTGGTGACGGCATATTTCGCCATCTCGTCGAGGATGCGCCGCGAGGCGCCGATGGCCCAGCCGGAATGGCCGATGGCCGCAAGCCCGACCACGCCGAGACTGAAGAATTCCTTCATCCGTTGCGGTTCAGCAGTCAGGATCGGGAACACCATGTCGTTGGGGATGAGCACGTCCTTGGCGGCATAGTCGATGCTACCCGTGGCCTGCAGGCCCAGCGAATTCCAGTTTCCGAGCAGGTCGTGATCGCCGACCGGGGCGTGGGCGCAGAGCACGATCACATTGCCGTTCTCGTCCTTCGCCGGCTGGCCGTTGCCGTCATCGAGCAGGGCGGCGGTGTGGGTGAAGGTGGCGTGATAGATGCCGCTCGCATAGGACCACTTGCCGTTGAGCAGGTAGCCGCCATCGACCTTCTTGAGCATGCCCGTGGGCGTGCCCTGTCCGGAGAAGCGGTTCTCGGCGTCGCCGCCGAACAGGCGGGCGATGGCGGTGTCGGGCAGGAACGCCGCCGACATCGCGCCGATGCAGGCATGGACCATCGATATCCAGCCGGCAGCGCCGCTGTGATAGGTGATGGCTTCGATGAGCTGCAGCCCTTGCGTCGGCGACAGTTGCGCGCCGCCGATATCCTCGCCGGCAAAGATATGCGACATCCTCAGCGACTTCAGGGCGTCGAACGTCGCCTCGTTCAGGCGTCCGAGCTTTTCATTGTCCTGAGAATTCTCTTCGAGAACGGGGCCGATCTTGCGCACCTGCTCCATGAGCGACGCGAAATCCGTCTTCGTACCCCAGTAGCTGAGTCCATGTTTCAATGGTGCATTCATGACTGTTCCTCCTTGGAATATCAGTGATGTGCGGCGGGCCGGATCAGGCAGGCCCGCGCGCGTCTTCCTAAGATTTCGCGACGCCTCAGCCCGCGAGAAAATCTCCGATCGACGTCACCACGCGCGGGTCTTCCTGCATGGAAAAATGGCCGGCATTTGCGACGATCAGCGTCCGGGCACTGGGAATCCGCTCGGCCCAGACCGGAGCCTGCGAAGCCGGCATCATGCGATCCCGGTCGCCCCAGACGACGAGCGTTTCATTGGGAATGCGGCTCAGCCAGCGGCCGAGATTGGGGTGGCCCATGCCGTGGACCTTAAGGATGTTGCCGAGTGCCCCGCCTTCCTTTTCGCGTGCGGCGAGAAACTCGTCGAGCGGCGGGCATTCCGCGCCGCCGGGGAAATAGCGCAGGGCGACATCGACATCGTGGGCGAGGTAGCCGGGCAAGGCCTCCGGGCCGATCGTCGCCATATCTGCGGCGGGGTGATCCGGATGGTTGAGCCCTGCGGGGGCGTTGAGGACGAGCCGGGCGAAGCGCTCGCCGGCGACCGCGGCCATTTCCGCGGCCATCCATCCGCCCAAGGAATGGCCGACGAGATGCGGCCGGCCTAGGCCCAGCGCTTCCACGAGGCGCAGATTGTGCACGACCATATCCTGCATTCCGGTGATATGCGGCGCGTCAGCGCTTTCGCCGAAGCCGGGATGGAAGGGCAGATAGACGCGGAAACGGTCGGCGAGGCCCCTCGCCCATGCATGGCCTTCGAGCGTGGCGGCACCATGCAATGCGAGCACAGCCGGGCCTGATCCGATCGCCTTCACGACCACGGATACGCCATCGATGTCCTGTGTCAGTGTTTCGAAATCCATCCGTTCCTCCCGGAATTGGCCGATCCGCCTGGCTAGGCCGTGATCAGCACCTTGCATTGTATTGTCCTGCGGCGGAGCGCCTCGAATGTTCCGGCGACAGCGCCGAAGCCGATGCGCTCCGTGATGAGCTCCTGCGGCCGGAAGCGGCCGGGTCCGAGCGCCTCGAGCGCGGTCTCGAATTCGGCCATGTTGAAGAACACGGCGAAGACCAGCTTGATTTCCTTCGACAGCGCTGCGAATGGATCCCATTCGTCGCCGCCGACACAGAGGCCGACGCCGACGACGGTGCCGTGGGCGCGCACCAGGCGGCAGGCGGAATCGATGAGGCCGCGCTTGCCGACGCATTCGAAGACGATATCCGGCGCGCCGCCGGCCTTGTCCCGGAACTCATCGGCCAGATCAGGCCCCGACAGCGCGAAGCCGGTCGCGCCAAGTGCGGCGGCCCGCGCCTCCTGATGGCGGCCGAGATCGGCGACGATAACGGCGCGCGCACCCTGGCGGCGGGCCCAGAAGGCGACCAGCAGGCCGATCGGTCCGGCGCCGAGGATGAGCACCCGGTCGCCCGGCTTCAGGCCGGACCGCATGACCACGTGCAAGGCCACCGAAAGCGGCTCGGCAAGCGCGCCCTCGGCGGTCGGCAGGTCCTCGGGCAGCACGCGGCATTGCCGCGCCGCGACGGTCGCAAACTCGGCATAACCGCCGCCGATGAGCCGCATTTCGGCGCACCAGGCGGGTTCGCCACGGCGGCAGCTGTCGCAATGGCCGCAGCCGCGCATCGGCGCGACCGCCACCCGGTCGCCCGGCTTCAGATCCGTGACCTCGCTGCCGCAGCGAACGATCTCTCCGGCGAATTCATGGCCGAGCACATCATAGGGCTTGAGGCCGAAGGTCACCGGGTCCTCGGTCATGTGCAGGTCGGAGCCACAGATGCCGCAGGCGGCGATCTTGAGCAGAACCTCGTCATGGTCCGGTTCGGGCACCTTGATATCATCGATGCGTAGGGGTTGGCCGACGCCGTCGAACAGGGCAGCTTTCATGGCTTGTCCTCCAGAAGAACGCGCCGTGTCGGGAACCAGGGCGCGTCCACCACCTTGCAGATCAGGCCCCAGATGCCGCCGCGTGCGAACAGCGCCATGAACAGGGTGAGCAGGCCGAGCACGACCAGATAGGTCGCGCCATATTCGCCGAACCACCTGTCGGCGAAGAAATAGATCAGCGCACCGATCAGCACGCCTTCGAGCGATCCCAGCCCGCCGACCATGACGATGAAGATCGCGATATTGGCCCAGTTGGGGTCATAGGCGGAGGGCGGCGTGATGCGAAGCTGGGCCATGAAATAGATGGCGCCGGCGAGCCCGGTGCCCATGGCTGCGGCCACCCAGAGCAGGAAGCGAACCCGGCCTACATTGACGCCCTGGCTCGCCGCAGCGATCGGATTGTCGCGCATGGCGATCAGCGCCAGTCCATAGCGCGAGCGCAGAAGCGCATAGCTGCCGCCGATGGTGAGAAGCAGCATCAGCGCGCAGAGCAGCGAGACGCCGAGCGCGCGTTGATCGGCGGTGTAGCCCGTCATAACGCGCAGGCTCATGCCGGCGCCGGCATTGACATAGCCGAAGACGGAGGTCGCGAGCCGCATGACCTCGGCGATCACCCAGGTGCCGATGGCGAAATAGGGTCCGTCGAGCCTGTGCAGCAGGCCGTAGGTGGGAATCGCGAGGATCGCCGGCGCGATCATCGCCAGCAGCACCGCGACGAACGGATTGATGCCCCAAAGCTGGGCCATGACGAACATCAGATATGCGGCAACGCCAACAAAGGCCTGCTGGCCGACCGAGACCAGGCCGCCATAGCCGGCGAGAAGATTCCACATCTGCGCTACGGCGATGTAGCAGCAGAGTTCGACGACATCGCGGATCAGGCCCTGGCTGGCCCAGAGCGACATCGAGGCGATGGTGAGCAGCACGCCGATGCCGATGATTAGCGCCACGACGCCGGATGCGGTCTGCCGCTGCACGCGGACGGATGCAGGCTGAGCGGCCTCGGCATGAGCGGGCACAAATATGTCTGCCATGGGCTCAACCCTTTCCAAGTATGCCCTGCGGCCGCAGGGCGAGAATGATCAGGAAGACGAGATGGCCGGCGAGGATGCCGAAGCCGGGGTCGATGCGGAAACCGATCGACTGGCTGATGCCAAGCACCATGGCGCCGATGAACGCGCCCCAGATCGAGCCCATGCCGCCGATGATCACGGCCTCGAAGGCATAGATCAGCTGGTAGGCGCCATCGGCCGGGGAAACGGTTGCCCGCAGTGACTGGAACACGGCCGCGAAACCCAGGATCGCCACGGCGACCGCGGTGGCGCCGGCATAGATCCGCTTCGGGTTGACGCCGGTCATCGCCGCAGCCTCGACATCGGCCGACGCAGCGCGCAATGCGCGGCCGAACCTGGTGTAGCGCAGGCCGGCATGGAGCCCGGCCGTCAGGATCGTCGCTGTGCAGAGCACGATGACCGGCAGCACGCCGACGAAAATCGGCCCCAGTTGCACCGATGCCTGCGCAAGGCCGGCGCTCGGAAGCGAACGCGTATCCGCCGACCAGATCTGCTGCATGGCGTTCTGGAGCGCCACCGACAGGCCGAAGGTGGCGATCAGCGACGGCAGGGGATCTTCGCCGACCACGCGGTTGAGGATCAGGCGTTGCAGCAGCAGGCCGAAGACGGCACCCAGCGCCACGAGTATGACAAGCACCGACCAGGGTCCCAGCGAGAAGGTCGAGGCAAGGCTGATCCCGATCAGCGCGAGCAGGATCATCAGGTCGCCATGGGTGATGTTGACGATGCGCATGACGCCGAACATCAACGCCATGCCGAGCGCGTATTGGGCGTAGAGGCCGCCCAGCAGAATACCTTGAACGAGCCCGTCAACCCAATGCATGAGACGCTCCGAAATAGGCTTCGCCGATGGCCTCGCGGGAGATATCCGCGGACCAGCCGGTGAGAGTGACGCGACCTTCGAGCATGCAGTAGAGCCGGTCGGAGGCCGAGCGGGCGAGGCCGACATCCTGTTCAACCACGACAACAGCGGTGCCGTTGTTGGCGATCGAGGGAATGGACTGGTAGATTTCGCGCACGACCTTGGGCGCAAGCCCGAGGCTGATCTCATCGCACAGAAGAAGGCGCGGCTGGTTGAGCAGCGCCCGGCCGATGGCGACCATCTGCTGCTGGCCGCCGGACAGCGACTCCACCGGCACGGCCTGCTTTTCCCCGAGAATCGGAAATAGCTTGTAGACACGATCGAGCGTCCAGCCCTCGCCACGCGGCGGGGCGGCGTGGTCCATCGCCACAAGCAGGTTGTCGGCGACCGACATGCCCGAAAACAGGCGCCGGCCCTCGGGCACGATCGCGACGCCATCGGCGACCATGCGGTGCGGCTGGCTGCCACCGACCGGACGGCCATCGAGGCGCACCATATCAGGCGCAACACGCAACAAGCCCATGATCGATTTCAGAAGAGTCGACTTGCCGGCACCATTGGCGCCGATCAGTGCCACGACCTCGCCCGCGCCGATTTCGAAATCGACGCCGTAAAGCGCCTGGAAATCGCCGTAGCGGGCCACCAGCCCGTGGGTGGATAAGAGCGCCGCACTCATGTCTCGATCCCCATATAGACGCGCCTGACTTCGGGATTGCTGATGACCTCGTCCGGCGCGCCCTCGGCGATCTTCTCGCCGAAGTTCAGCACCAGGATGCGGTCGGCGACGGCCAGCAGCGCGTGCAGGACATGCTCGATCCAGACGATGGTGACGCCGCTGTCGCGGATGCGGCGGATGAGTGCTACGAGCGCCTTGCCTTCATCGTCGGTCAGGCCGCCGGCGATCTCATCGAGCAGCAGCAGCTTCGGGCCGGAGGCGAGTGCGCGCGCCAGCTCCAATCTCTTGCGGTCGAGAAGCGTCAGCGAACCGGCCGGGCGGTTGGCTTTGCCGGCGAGTTCGCATTGACGCAGGATCTCGGCGCATCTGGCATAGCTGGCCGCTTCCGACCGGCCGCCGCCGAAGGACGCCGCGACGAGCAGGTTCTCGAATGTGGACATGCCGACATAGGGGCGCGGGATCTGGTAGGTCCGCCCGATGCCCATCTGGCAGCGCCTGTAGGGCGGTTGGCCCACAAGCCTGTCGCCGGCAAAGACCAGTTCACCGCTATCGACGCGGATATCACCGCTTACCAGGTTGAAGAGCGTGGTTTTCCCTGCTCCGTTCGGACCGAGAATGCCCAGCACCTCGCCGACGCGAACATCGAAGCTGATATCGTGCAGGACACGCAACGCCCCGAAGGACTTGCCCAATCCCCGCGCCTCAAGCAATACGCCGTCTGTCATGCGCCTCCATCCCGAAAATACTCGCATGCACGTCATGCGGCATTGCGTTGCCGCCTTGCTTGGCCTGCCGCCCGGTGAAGGCGGCAGGCCTGGTTATTGCGTTCTGATGCTGGTCAGACGGCCCAAGGGATCGTCACCATCTTCTGTTCGGGTTCGAACAGCTTGTTGACGGTGTTGTCGACGATCTTCAGGTCGTAGGGCCACTTCTCACCCTTGCGCCACTGGCCGCCGAAGATCGGCGTCGTCGAGACGTTTTTGTGCGGCCCGCTGGAGAAGTCGACCTTGCCGATCAGGGTGTCGAGCTTGGTCGCCACCATGGCATCACGGTTGGCGGTGCGGTCGAGCGGGTTGGACGAGCGCTTGAGAATGTCGAGCGCCACTTCCCAAATGGCGTGGCTGTAGCCGAGGGGCTGCGTCCATTGCTTCGTCGTCTCGCTCTCCCACTGGTCGGCGATGTCGCGGCTCACCTGGCCGGTCAGCGTCGACTTGAAGGGGAAGGCCGGCGTCCACCAGACCTCGGACGACATGCCGTCGCCGAGCGGCCCAAGCGCCTGTACGCCGCCCGGGAAGAGCAGCGCTGCCGCCACCGTGACGGCCTTGGGCTTGTAGCCCTGCTGAGCGCACTGGTTGATGAAGGTCTTGAGGTCGTCTGGATAGGTGATGCCGCCGACGATCTCGCAACCCGCCTGCTTGAAGGCGGCAATCTGCGCCGAATAGTCGTTGGTGCGCGGCTGGAAATAGCCCGGCATGGTGATCTCGAAGCCGGCCTTCTTGGTCGGCACGGGCAGACCATAGTCGTTGTTGCCCCAGGTCTCGCCATCAGCGTTCTGCGGAAACAGCATGCCGACCTTGCGGTTGGTGTCGAGCGTGTTCCACAGGCCGACAAAGGTGTTGAGTGCCTCGTCGAGCCCCCAGAAGAAGTGATAGGTCCAGTTGAAGGGCTTATCGGCGCCGCCGCGTGGCATGATGATCGCCTGCCAGGGTGCACCGGTCGACAGGCAGGGGCACTCGTTGAGTTCCGCCTGGTCCGCCGAGGGGCTGACCGTATCGGTGGTCGATGCCGGCAGCAACAGATGCACGCCGTCGTTCAGGATCAAGTCGCCCGCCACTTCCGCGGCGCGGTTGGGATCCGACTGGCTGTCGCGGATCAGGATTTCGACGTCATATTTGCCTGATGTTGTTTCGAGGCCGTCCTTCAGAAGGGCCTTGATCTTGTCCGCCGCCCAGCCGTCGGTCTCGCCGAACAGCGCGAGCGGGCCGGTTGCCGGCGTGACAAAGCCGAGCTTGATCGTGCCTTTGGATTGTGCGCGCGCAATCATCGGCGTTCCCAGCGCCGAAGCCGCAAGGCCTGCGCCGAGGCCCTTGAGGACCGTTCTACGTGACGGCCTCACAATATTTCCTATCAGTTCCACCATGGTCTCCTCCCGTTGGTTTCCTCTGTCGATTCTCATGACCACGGCCGCCTCCTCGCAGCCGCAGTCGCTTCATTCACTTGATGCGGTGCATTGCGCCGCCATCGATGACGATCTGGCTTCCTGTCACGTAGGACGAGCACGGCGAAGCCAGGTAGAGCGCCAGCCCTTTGATATCCTCGGTATCGCCGATGCGGCCGATCAGCGATTGCGCCTCGAAGGCCTTGCGGTCGGCGGCGATCTTCAACCGGCCGCCGGCGATATTGGTCATGAAGGGGCCGGGCGAAATGCAGTTGATCAGGATGCCGTGTGCGCCGAGTTCCATCGCCATCTGGCGGACGAAATGATCGACGCCTGCCTTGGCCGGCATGTAGGGCGTGCCGACGATCGCCTCGTTGATCTGGGCTGCGATCGACGATGTGACGATGATCCTGCCGCCGCCGGTTTTCTTCATGTGCCGCGCGGCGTGCTTCACCGTTGTGTAGACCGACGTGAGATTGACCTCGATCACCCTGTCCCAGTGATGATCGTCCAGCACGTCGATTGCGCCTTCGGGAATGCGGCTCCCCTCGGTCGAGAGAAAGCCCGGACCGGCATCGATACCCGCATTGGCGAAGACCACGTCGATGCGGCCATTTCTGCTCGCCACGGCATCAAAGACTGTGGCCATCGCGGCACGATCGCTGACGTCGATCACCTGGCCCCAGACATCGCCGCGGGCACCATTCATTTCCGTCACGACCGCATCCAGACGGTTCGCATCGATGTCGAATATGCATACATTCGCGCCGTTGTCGGCCATGACTTCGGCATAGGCGCGGCCGATCCCGCTTGCCCCGCCGGTCACGATGACCGACTTTCCACGTACGTCGAACATATCCTGTAAAGTCGTCATGCCAGCTCCCATGCCGCAGCCCGAGAGACCCGATCGGGCGACCTCGCACCCAATCGACTTGTCCTCTCCCGACGCTCGTCCGCCCCTCCCGGGCAGCGGTTTTGATTTCCTTGGAATGATAAGGACTGCCAAAAGGGTGGCCCTGTCAAATGATTGAGCCATATCAATTTCTCTTCACGCGATAAAAATCATAAGCAATTGATATTAGAGGATTTATTTTGTATTTTTATTGCACTGCGAAGACTGATTATGACCAACGTGATTGATGAAATCATCAATTCCGCTTGACCATTTGATGAAAAATCGCAAGCTACGAATCCAAGCTTCCGTGACCTGGGGAGGGCATGTCTTGAGGGCTCCGATCGAGACGTCGAAAGTGCTGGATCGCGGCGGCAGTCCAACGGTCCGGGAATTGCTGTCCAGCATCGTTTTCAATCCCAGCAATGGGATGATCAGCCTCAACGGCGATCGCATCGTCATGCAGCGAACGGCCGTCAGCAGCCTGCTCCGGCGCGAACTCACGCGCATGATCGGTACACATGAGACGCGAATCTTCCTGATGCGGCTGGGCTTCCTGTCGGGACAATCCGACGCGCGTTTCGTCCGCGCCAGCTGGCCCAATCTCGACGCGCGCGATGCCTTTACGGCCGGCACAAGGCTTCACACATTCAGCGGCGTGGTGCGGGTGGAAACGGTGTTCAACACTTACGATTTCCGTAAGCAG
The DNA here is from genome assembly GCF_964254105.1 of Rhizobium sp. LjRoot254. Taxonomy (NCBI): domain Bacteria; kingdom Pseudomonadati; phylum Pseudomonadota; class Alphaproteobacteria; order Hyphomicrobiales; family Rhizobiaceae; genus Rhizobium; species Rhizobium sp. LjRoot254. The sequence continues at coordinate 4,075,673 of NZ_CAXUSM020000001.1, forward strand.
AAACTTACGGCCGAGTTCCTCTGGCACGACAGCGCCGAGGCAGCGGAGTTCCGCAGCAGCAACAGGCCCTCCCCCGACCCTGTCTGCTGGACGCAGCTCGGTTACGCCTCGGGCTATGCGAGCGAATTCTTCGACACCCTGATCGTCTACAAGGAGGTCGAATGTGCCGGCCAGGGTCACAGCCATTGCCGCGTCGTCGGCAAGCATGCCGATGGATGGGGCGCCTCCGATCCCGAAGTCGCGCTGTTTCGCGAGCGGATCATAGCTACGCCAGAGCCGGCGCCATCCGTCCCACTGCGCAAAGCCGGCTTGCCTGCAGGCGAACAATCGCTTGGCGGACTTGACCGGGTGCTGCTCGCGCCGGTTCGTTCGCAGCTCGACTGGCTGGCGCCGATGGCACTGCCGGTTCTTGTCGCCGGCGCCTCCGGCTCAGGCCGGAGCCGGGCGGCGCGCTATCTTCATAATGCGTCCGCGATGCACGCCACGGAGATGAAACGGATTTTCGGCGCGCAGGTCGATCTTGAATTCTGCATGGAAATCGCCCGCCCCGGCAAGTCGGCCAAGCGAAAAGCTGGTGGAGAGACGATCCTGATCGATGGCGTAGAGAATATTCCGGCCGAGCTCCAGCCGCAACTCGCACGTTCGATCGAGGACGGAATTCTCGGCGGCGGGCCGCGCATCATCGCCTTGTGGGACGAAGGCCGGACTGGTTTTCCTGGCCTGTCGACTGAGCTCCGTTCGGCGCTTTCGGCGCTGACAATACGCCTGCCGACCTTCGCCGAGCGGATCGGTCAGCGCGCCGAGATCGTGATCGAATTGCTGCCGATGATTGCCGCGCGGATGGGTATGGAGCCACCCGCTCTGGACAATGGAGCGACGAAATGGATCGAAGAGTTTGCCTGGCCGGGCAATCTGCACCAGATGCGTGGCGTGTTGACCACTGTACTTGCGGGCCATGCGGGCAAGAACCGCATCACCGGGAAGGAGATCGCGGCGCAGCTTTCGCGGCTCACTGACCCGCCGGCTATTGGTGGCCAAGGGAGTGCTGCATTTTCGCCGCTACTCGACAACCTTATGGAATCACAGGTGTTTTCACTACCTGACTTCGAGCAATCTGTCTATCGCGCGGCCCTCGAACGGGCGGGCGGAAATCTGTCAGCGGCGGCGCGGTTGCTCGGGCTGACACGCGCCCAATTGGCTTATCGCGTGAATGGGAAGCAGGAGAAGACCGCTTGAACTGGTGATCCCATGCGATGGGTGGCTTGCGAAAAAGACGAGGCCAGCGAGATCCTGAAATCCGCTGGCCTCGATCCTGAACGCCGTCCTGTCAGGCCAACGGTTCCATGGTTCCGCCAGCCGGGATGAAGGTGGCGGTCTTATTGTCGACGATGACCAGTTCGAACTTGCCATCCGGCTGACGGCGCCACTGGCCACCGACCAGCGGCGTCTTGGCGACGTTCTTGGCCGCGAAAGGCGGCAGGCCGGCACCGTTCCACTCGATATGGCCGACGACCGTGTCGACCTTGGAGGCGGCGATTGCCGCTGCGACCGCCTCGGCGTCGGTGACGTCCTCGACCCTGCCCATGACGCTCGACGCCATTTCGAACAGCGAGTGGATGAAGCCGATCGGCTGGGTCCACGGCCTGCCGGTCTTGGCGGTGAATTCGGCAGCTAGTTCCGCCGACGATTGGCCGCTGACGGATGACTTGAAGGGATGGCTGGCCGACCACCAGACCTCGGACGACAGGTTGTGGCCGTTTTCACCGAGCGCCTCGACCGACTGCGGAAACAGGATCGCCTTGGCGACGGTGACCGCCTTCGGCTTCATGCCCTGCTGCTTGGCCTGGTTCCAGAAGGTGGTGAAATCAGGCGGGATCACGACGCCGGTGATGATGTCGCTGCCGGCTGCCTTGAAGGCGTTGATCTGTGCGGTGAAATCGTCGCTCAGATTCTGGTAGCGGCCGGGATCGTTGAGTTCGAATCCGACGGCTGCGAGCCCCGGTTTCAGGCCGTTCTGGGGGTCGCCCCAGGCATTGCCGTCACCATCGTTGGGGAACAGGCCGCCGACTTTCTTGTTGGTGTCGAGCTGCGCCCACATGTTGGTGAAGACGGCGATGATATCCTCGAGACCCCAGAAATAATGGTAGGCGAAGTTGAACGGCTTCCAGGATGCCGGATCGCCAGGATTGCCCTGCTGGCCGATGAACCAGGGCTGCCACGGTGCCTTTGTCGAGATGCAGGGAATTTCCTCCGCCTCGCAGGTGGTGGCGACCGGATTGGTGTTTTCCGGCGTCGATGCCACAAGCATCAGGTTGATCTTGTCGGAAACGATGAGTTCCTTGGCGACCTCGGCGGCGCGGTTGGAATTGGACTGGCTGTCCTTGACGATGATATCGAAGTTCTTGCCGATATCGGTCGCCAGGAAGGCGTCGATATTGAACTTGTCGCTCTCGGCAAATGCCGCAAGCGGTCCGGTCTGCGGGCTGACGTAGCCCAGCTTGATCTTGGCATTCTGCGAGATCGCCGGCGCCGGAAAGGCCCCAAACGAGGTTCCCACCGCCATCGCGGCTGTGCCTTTCAGAAGTGTTCTCCGCTTTATCATGTTTTTCTCCCACCATGACGCATGCGAATGCGTGACTATCCGGCAGCCGGCCGGAACGGTTTCCTGCCGGAGGCCAGCCCCGCCAGTATTTCATCGAGCTGCACCAGTTCCGTGTCAGACGCTTCATGCCCCCTGTCCGGAAAGATGTCGCAACGCAATTCGGCGCGCGCCTTACCGAGCGCTTCGGCGGCCCCGGCAAATGCCTCGACCGGTATCCAAGGATCCTTGTCGGAGCCGGTGAGATAGACCGGCATGCGATCGAGATCGGCGAAAGGCCGGTCGCAGCTCGGCGTGCCGACGCGGCAGCCGGTGAGGTTCACCATCCCTCCATCCCAAGGCCCGTATTTCATCGCGTATTCCAGTGTCAGGCAGGCGCCCTGGCTGAAGCCGCCGACGAGCATCGGCAGTGAGCGTCCGGCATTCCTGGCGAAATCGGTGACGATGTCGCGGACATGGACAAGCGAGGCGTTGAGCTGGCGGCGCGACTCGTCCGTCAGCGGATCGGTGGCGCGGGCATCGTACCAGCTGTTGCCGGCGGCGCGAGGCAGCACGAACGAAACGCCTGATGTCTTGAGGCGCTCGACGACCTGCTCGCGCATATCCTCGGGTGCCTGGGTGCGCCCGTGGACGAATACGCAAAGAACTTTCGCCTCCGCGAGCGGCACGCCCAGACGCAGTGGAGCATCATGCATCTCCATGGCGCTGCTCAAAAGTTGGCGGGTTCGAGCCCGGCGGTCAGTTCTTCGCGGCGATCCTCGAACCACGGCGGAAACACCAGCGTCGTGCCGATCTTGCCCGGGGGCTCGTCGAGTGCCCAGCCGCCTTCGACGGACCAGGCGATTTCGAACAGTGCGCCGCCCGGCGAGCGGACATAGCAGGACTTGAAGTAGTTGCGGTCCTTCTGGTCCGAAACATCGGTGAAGCCGAGGCCTTCGAGATGGGCCTTGAGCGTCAGCTGGTTCTCTTCGTTCAGCGTGTTGAGCGCAAGGTGGTGGATGGTGCCGCCAGCGAGCGTCCAGGTGCCCTGGCGATCGTTCGGCTCGTGCAGGATCTCGACCATGCTGCTCGGACCGGCATTATTCGGCACCGAGAACATCAGGCCCTCGTCGCTGTCGGCTTCCTTTTTCATCGACAGACCGACTGTGAGGAAATCATCCATCGATGTACGGTCGAAGACGGCGATCGCTGCACCGTAAATGCCCTTGATGCCGTGTTCAGCGGCGACGCCCTGCGCCTCGTTGACGATCGAGGGCCGCGTGTCGGCCGGGCTTTCCACCAGTTCGTGCGGAATGCCGCAGGGATGCTTGAAGCCGACGCGGGTCAGGCCGAAGCGGCTGAACTTCGCCGCCTCGATGCCCTTGGCGTTCAGGCGGTCGACCCAGTAATCGGCCGAACCGACGGGGATGGCCTGCTGGATGATCTTTGACTGGTTGGTGCCGCGCCGACCGAAGACCGCCGGCTTGCGGAAGGGAAAGGTGGTGATGATGGTGGAGGCATCGCCGTCGCGCGAGCCGTAATAGAGGTGATAGACGGGAATGGTGCCGTCGAACAGCACGGTCCGTTTCACCGAATAGAGACCCAATATCTTGGTGTAGAAATCGTAATCTTCCTGCACGCCATCGGTGCTGAGCGTCAAATGGTGATATCCGCTGATGAAAGCCATCGCGTCGTTCTCCTCCTCAAGGATCCAATCCCAATCTCCGGCACGTCTCCCGCGTGTCACCCCAGAGATGATGGACTATACACTTCACGAATGCCCCCTTGTTGCGAATACTCATAACCATTATAGCAATTTGCTATGAAGATCGATGAACGACATCTCGTCCAACTAGCCGCCGTGATCGAAACCGGCGGCGTAACCGAGGGTGCCGCCCTGCTCGGCATGACCCAGTCGGCAGTGTCACGCACCATTTCCAACCTTGAGAAACGGATCGGCGAGGAGCTCTTCATCGCGGGACGCAGGCCCATGCAGCCGACGCCGCTCGGCGAACAGCTTGGCCAGCAGGGGAAGGCGATCCTGTCGTCGTCGAGAAAGGCCGACGAGATCATCCGCAGCTTCAAATCGGGCTCGTCGGGGCGGGTCCGGCTTGGCGGCGTGCCGTTCTTCATGGATGCCGTGATCTCGCCGATGGTCGCCTCTTTCCAGAGAAGCGAACCGGGGATCATGATCGACCAATCCTATGGCAATTATCCAGACCTGATGGCGGGCCTGGAATCCGGGCAGATCGATCTCGCGGTCACCCCGACCGGCGCATCGGATCTCAGGGCGGATTACGCGTTCGAACCCATTCTGTCTGCCCGCAACGTGCTGGCCTGCAGCGTCGGCCATCCCCTGGTGCACAAGCGGACGATCGCCATCGAGGACATCGTCCATTATCCATGGGTGGCGCCGCTGCCGGGGTCGCCGCTGGTTCTGGACCTGCACAACATCCTGATCACGCTCGGCATATCGGAGGTGGCGATCCGCTATGCGGGCGGATCGCTTCTCAGCGTCATCAATTACCTGATCGGCACCGATGCGCTCGCCCTGATGCCGTTTTCTGTGGCCTTTTCCTTCCGCGGTGAAAACAAGATCACTGTCATTCCGCTCGACATCCCGCAGCCCGAGCGCGCGCTCGGCGTCATGACCAAGCGCAAGCCCTATGCCAATCCGGCGAGCCGCAAGTTCATCGGCCATCTCCGGCGGGAATTCTCCGAACTGCGCCGGATGATCGAAAAGCAAGACAGCGCCATTCCTTGGGCGCACGGACCATTCATGGCCGAACGCGACCGCCGGCCGATGGCCTGAACATTCAAGCCTCGCCTTTCCGGGCGAGGACGAAATCATAATCCACATCCCAGAAATCGCTGGCGAAGCCGTATTCCCGCGCCCGCGTGGGATCATCGACCTTGTTGAACCTGGCGAGTAGGCTCTCCTTCACGCCGAACACCGCGTCGGAATTGATGTAGGGGTCATCGGGATCGAAGATGTGCGTGACCAGCGTATCGTAGCCATCGGCCTTGATGATGTAATGCAGGTGCGCAGGCCGATAGGGATGGCGGCCGAGTTGGCCGAGCAGCTGGCCCACGGGGCCATCATCGGGGATCGGGTAGTATTTCGGCTTGACGGCCCGGAACCAGTAGCGGCCATCCGGGCCGGTGCGGAAAATGCCGCGCAGGTTGAAATCCGGCTGGATCCCCTTCTGCTGGACATCGTAGAAGCCTTCGTCATTGGCCTGCCAGACATCGATGACGGCGTCAGCGACCGGCCTGCCCTCGGTATCGAGGATGCGGCCCTCGATGAACATATCCTCGCCCTTGGCATCGAGGCAGATATTGGCGCCCATCGGCAATTCCGGCGCGTCGGCGACGTGGAAGGGGCCGAGCACCGTGCTTTCCGATGCGCCCGAGGGCTTACGGTTGTTGATCGCGTCGACCAGCATCGAGACGCCGAGCACATCCGACAGCAGGATATATTCCTGCCGCCACTCGTTGCAGATCTGGCCGGTGCGGGTGAGGAACAGGATCGCCTGCATCCACTCGTCCTGCGTCGGTTCGATCTCTTTTGCCGCCTCGTGCAGCTTGCGGGTGACGACTTCCATCACCTGTTTCAGCCGTTCGTCCTTAGCCTTCTGATTGCGGCCGGTGACGACCGCGACGGAATCTTCCTCAGTGAAGAAGCCTCTTTCATGCGCTTCCATGGTCATCTCACTTTTTCAGGATGGAGTTGAGAACGCGGCGGAGTTCGGATTCCGGGTCGGCGACCATGCCTTCCGCGCGCCAGGCGACATGATGATCGGGCCTCACCAACAGCGCGCCGGAATCGCGGATCTCGCGTGCATTGGCCCAATCGCCGACGAGGTCCTGCCACTGTTGGCGCGGGCCGATCTTATGGACTGTGATGGTCATGCCGAACTCTTTGCCGAGCACCTTCGCGGCCTGAACCCAGCCGTCGCCGCCGATGCCGGTGAGGATCGTGAAGCTACCATGGCCGGTGAGGTCGAGCGTCGAGACTTTCTCGCCGGCATGACCGAACAGCCAGGCATGCGGCAGCCGCGCGCCGGGCCAGGTCGTCGGCTGATAGTGCAGCTCGGCATCCTTTTCGAAGGCAGGCTCCGGCTGACCATCGGTGACGACGGCGGCCGACCTGTAGCGCTGGTTCATCTCGACGCCATGGGCATCGAATTCGTAGACCTTGTAGGCGATCGCCTCGCGGATCGCGGCGCGCTGCAATTCGGCGGCATCGGTGTCGTCGCAGCGGGCGTCCATGTTCTGCTGCATCTTCACCGGATCGACGGAATCGAGCAGGCCGAGCGCCTTGAAGATCGGGCCGAATTCCTCGATCGACTTGTTGGCGCGGGTGACGATCTGCTTGGCGATCGGCGCACGCTCGGCGTCATAACTGTCGAGCAGCGCCGGTCCCGCCTGGCCCTTGAGCACTGCCGCCAGCTTCCAGGCCAGGTTGAACGCATCCTGGATCGAGGTGTTGGAGCCCAGCCCGTTCGATGGCGGGTGGCGGTGAGTGGCGTCGCCCATGCAGAAGACCCGGCCATTGGCGGTCTTGGTCGCATACATGTTGTTGACCGTCCAGGTCGAGACGGACTTGATCTTCGGCATGAGTTCCTGGTCGCCGACGAGATCGCGCACCACGCTGATGGCGAAATCCTCGTTCACCTCGGGCGCCGGCTGGTTGATGTCATAACCCCAGACGATCAGCCATTCGTTCCATGGGCGCACCATGCGCACGAGGCCCATGCCGATGCCGCCGACATCGGCGCCCGGCTGCAGCACCCAGTAGAGCACCGAGGGGCGGTGGGCGACATGGCGCGAGAGATCGGCCTCGAACAGGATGTTCATCGAACCGCCGACGCCCATCTTGCCCTCGTAGGTCAGGCCGGCATGTTCGGCGACCTTGGAATTGCCGCCATCGGCACCGACCAGGAATTTCGAGCGGATGGTGATGTCCTTGCCGGTCAGGCGGTCGCGGCAGGTGGTGGTCACACCATCGGCATCCTGCACGTGGCTGACATATTCCGTCGACATCCGGGCCTGTGTGCCACGCGAACAGGCCGTCTTGAACAGCAGCGGTTCCATGAAGGTTTGCGGCAGGTCGTTCATGCGGCTCGGCGAGGAAAGCTGGTGTTCGGCGCGCGACAGCGGATGCTTGCCCCAGCTTTTCATCCGGCCGATCTCCTCGCCGGTGAGCGAGGTGCAGAAGACGTTCTCGCCCATCAGGTCCTGCTCGGCCGCGAACATATAGGCCTCGTCCTCCACGCCGCGGCCGAGATCGCGCAGCACTTCCATGGTGCGCTGGTTGGTGATGTGGGCACGTGGCGTGCTGGCGAGCCACCGGTAGCGGTTGATCACCATGTTCTCGACGCCGTAGGTCGAGAGCAGCGCCGCGGTGGCCGATCCCGCCGGCCCGGTGCCGATAATGAGTACGTCCGTCGTGATGTCAGCCATGCGGGCCTCCCTTGATGTCTTGTGAGTTCGAGATGTCCCGAGCCTGCACCCTGAGGATACGGCGAACGGGGAAAAGCTGGATGCCGGTGCGGGCCGAGAACAGCCCCCAGAGGCCTTTGGGCGCAAACAGCATTGTCGCGATGGCGATCGTGCCGAGGATCAGCAGGTACCAGGAGCCGTAGTCGGCCAGCAGGTTCTGCAGCAGGAAGAACACGATGACGCCGATGATTGGTCCTTCGATCGTGCCGATACCGCCGATCACCACGATGAAGATGACATAGGCCGTCCAGTCGAGCAGCGAGAAGGCGGCGTCCGGCGAGATGCGCTGCTTCTGGACATAGATCAGCGCGCCGGCCATGCCGGTGATGATGGCCGCGACAAGATAGACCAGCGCCTTCATGCGCCGCGCATCGACCCCGACGGCGCGGGCGGCCTGCTCGTTATCGCGGACCGCGGCAAGGCCGAGGCCCTGCTTGGAGCGCAGCAACCGGTAGAAGACGCCGATCGAGGCGACGGCCAGGATCAGCGCCAGCCAATAGGTGAGCGCGTCGCCCGCCTGCGCCGATTTCATGCCGAACGTGGTTTTGAGAAAATCGATGCCGGCCATGTCGCGAACCGCTTCGCGTGGCAGCGAGGTTCCGGTGCCGCCGCCGAGTGCCTTCCATTGCGCGAACAGCAATCGGCCGACTTCGGCGATCACCCAGGTGCCTATGGCGAAATAGGGTCCATAAAGCCGGAAGGTGAAGAAGGCGGTCGGCACGGCGACCAGTCCGGCAAACACGCCGGCCGCGAGAATAGCCACAAACGGATCGAGCCCGGCCAATGTCACGACCGCGAACATCGCATAGGCGCCGCAGCCGACGAACAATTGCTGGCCGACCGAGATCAGCCCGGCATAGCCAGCGAGAAGGTTCCAGCATTGCGCCAGCACCAGCATGGTGAGGATGAAGAACAGGTCCTGGATCGCCCCTCGCGACACCAGCAACGGCGCGGCCAGCGCCAGCAGCACGATCAATCCTGCCACGACGGCAAAGACCGACGACGCCCTTGTGCGTGTCTCGACGCTGAATGCCTGTGAGGAGAGCGTGGTCATCGGCACCTCAATCGACCGCGCGCGGGAACAGGCCGCGCGGCTTAAACAGCAGGACTAAGAGGAAGGCCAGGTGGCCGGCGAGGATCTGCCATTCCGGATTGATCGACGCGCCGAGCGTCTGGGCGACACCGAGAATGATGCCGCCGGCGAGCGTGCCCCAGAGCGAACCGAGCCCGCCGATGATGACCGCCTCGAAAGCATAGATCAGCCGTGCCGGTCCCGATGTGGGATCGAAATTGGCGCGGGTGCCGAGATAGAGTGCCGCGATCGTCACCACGACCATGGCGAGGCCGGTGGCGAGCGCGAAGATGCTTTGCGGGCGGATGCCCATCAAGCCGGCCGTTACCGGATCGTCCGACGTGGCGCGGAAGGCGCGGCCCACAGACGTGCGGTAGATCAACTGGTTGAGCGCGACAATAATTAGGATCGCGGAGGCGAATGTGAGCACAGGCATGACGCCGGCATTGACCGGGCCGAGCGGGATGGAGGCGGTTTCGAGCCATCCAGCCGAGACACGCCGGCTGTCGGCGGTGAAGCCTTCGAGCAAGCCGTTCTGGATGACGATCGACAGGCCGAAGGTGACCAGCAGCGGCGGCATCATGTCCTTGCCCAGCGTGCGGTTGAGGAGATGGAACTGCAGCAGCCAGCCGGCCGCGAACATCAGCGGTGCGGCGACCAATGCTGCGAGAAAAGGATTCAGGCCAAGTGCGGAGACGAGAACGAGGATCACGAAAGCGGCCAGCACGATCAAATCGCCATGGGCGAGATTGACCAGCCGCATGATGCCGAAGACAAGGCTGAGCCCCGCCGCAAACAGCGCATAGAGACCGCCGAGCAGCACGCCCTGGAGAAGCGTATCAAGCAGGTTCATGGCCGTCCGCTCCGAAATATGCCTTGTGAATGGCGTCGCGATGCAGATCGCCCGACCTGCCGGTGAGCGTGATGCGTCCCTCCATCATGCAATAGACCCGATCAGCGACCTTGAGCGCCTGGGCGATATCCTGCTCGACGATGACGATCGCCGCACCCGTCTCGCGGATGCGGGGAAAGGCCGCGTAGATATCGCGCACCACGACCGGCGCGAGGCCGAGGCTGATCTCGTCGCAGAGCAGGACCTCGGGATTGGACATCAGCGCCCGGCCGATCGCCACCATCTGCTGCTGGCCGCCGGAGAGCGCGGTCGAGGGCTTGTGGCGGCGCTCCTTGAGGATCGGGAACAGGCCGTAGATGGCCTCTAGATTCCACGGGCCAGCGACCTTGCGGCCGTAATTGCCGACCTGTAGGTTTTCCTCGACGCTCAGTGACGGGAACAGACGGCGTCCCTCCGGCACCATGGCGATGCCCCGGCCCATGACATCGGGTGCGGCGAGTGCGCCTATCGCCTGGTCACGGTAGAGAATGGAACCGGGATCGTTCTTGAGGACGCCGGCGATCGAGCGCATCAGCGTCGTCTTGCCGGCACCATTGGCGCCGATGATGGCGATCGTCTCGCCCTGTTCGAGCACGATATCGACGCCGAACAGCGCCTGGAAATCGCCGTAGAAAGCCTTGAGCGCGCGGGTTTCGATCAGGGCCATCAGATCTCGATCCCCAGATAGATCTCCCGCACATCGCGCGAGGCCATGATCTCGTCGGGCTTGCCGATGCCGATCACCTTGCCGAAATGCAGGACCAGCAGCCGCTCGACCACGGAATTGAGCGCATGCAGCACATGCTCGATCCAGATCACCGCGACGCCCTTGGCATGAACGCCCCGGATCGTGGCGACCAGCGCCCGGCATTCGCCCTCGGTCAGGCCACCGGCGATCTCGTCGAGCAGCAGCAGCTTGGGTTCGGTCGCCATGGCGCGGGCGAGTTCGAGACGTTTTCTTTGCAACAGGGAGAGGCTGCCGGCGGTGGCATTGGCCTTGTCGATCAGCCCGGTATCGATGAGGATTTCGGCGCAGCGATCGGTCACCTCGCCCTCGGTCTTGCGCGCGCCAAAACTGCCGGCGACGACGAGATTCTCGAACACCGTCAATTGCTCGAAGGGCTGCGGGATCTGGAACGTCCGGCCCATGCCGGCGAAACAGCGCTGCATCGGCGGCGTGCGCGTTACGTCGTGGCCCTCGAAGCGGATCGTGCCGGCGTCGGTGGCGATATTGCCTGTGATCAAGTTGAACAGCGTCGATTTGCCGGCGCCGTTCGGGCCGATGATGCCGAGCGCCTCGCCGGGCTGGACGGCGAACGAAATCGCTTCGGCGACGGTCAACGCCCCGAACTTTTTCGACACTCCATCCAGTTCCAGAATCGGCATTTCTCTCTCCCCGCGTGAAAGGGCCGCCTCCTCGCGGCCCTCGTTGGTTCCATCCGGCCGCAATCAACTGCCTGCCGGCCGATTGCCTTCCCATGCCTGTTGCAAAACTTCGCGGATCGATTGCCGGTCGATCGGTCGCGGATTCCAATAGGGGTTTTCGACGGCGATCTGGCTTGCACGATCGAGATCGGCTTCGGTCAGGCCAAGGTGTTTCAAGGCCATGGGCGCACCGATCGACTTGGCGAAATCCCACAAGCCGCCACCGACCGACCCACCAAAGATTTCCGCCACAGGCGCCAGCAGTTCGGGCACCGCTACGGCATTGAAGGCTGCGGTATGCGGCAGCATGATCGCATGCGTTTCGGCATGCGGCGTATCGAAGGTGCCGCCCAGCGTGTGGCAGATCTTGTGATGAAGGGCCATGCCGACCGTGCCGAGCACCGTGCCGCAGAGCCACGCGCCATAGAGGGCATCTGCCCGGACAGAGAGGTCGCCTGGGGTCGCCACGATAGCTGGCAGCGCGGACTTGAAGGCACGCAGACCCTCCACCGCCATCAGGCTGGAGATCGGGTTGCGGTCCTGCGCGTAGAGCGCCTCGAGCGCATGCGCCATCGCGTTGAGCCCCGAGGTGACCGACAGCGCAACCGGCAGGCCGCTGGTCAGGCCCGCGTCATAGATCACCACTTCGGGCAAAATCCTGGGGTCCTTGACCGTCGTTTTGCGGCCACCTTCGGTCTGGCCGAGGATCGATGTCACTTCCGAACCGGCATAGGTGGTGGGAATGACGATCTGCGGCAGGTCGGTGCGATAGGCGATCGCCTTGCCCAGGCCAGTGGTCGAGCCGCCGCCGAGCGAGACGACGCAATCGGTGCCGCTGTCGCGAACGACCTGCATGGCGGTCTCGGTCACATCCACAGGCGTATGCATCACCGCACTGGCGAAGACGCCTGATGAAAGCGGGCCGAGCCTTGCTGCCAGCGCTTCGGCGTCGGCCTTCTGGTGCGGCGTCGAAAGAACCAGGGCGCGCTTGCATCCGAGTTTCTCGATCCATTCGCCAGCCGTCTGGCTGCGGCCCTCGCCGAAAACGATGTGTGCTGCACTGCCCTGATAGGTGAATATCCGGCTCATGAGCGCGCTCCATTTTTCGACCGCGCCATCACGAAGGTTAAGTCGGCCTTCCAGCCGCCGCCGGCCGGCTCGAAATCGACCACCAGTTCCGGCTTGACGCCGAAGATCGCGTCGTCGGCGAGATGCGGATCGCTGGCGTCGAAGATGTGGGTGGTGATGGGTTCGAAGCCCGGCGCGCTGACCATGAAATGCAGATGCGCGGGCCGTCGCAGCGAATAGCCCGCCTGCTTGAACAGCATGCCGACCGGCCCGTCATCGGGCACGCCGTAGCCTGATGGCCGCACGGTGCCGTAGTGGAACGCGCCATCCTGGCCGGCCTTGAAGATGCCGCGCAGATTGAATTCCGGCTGCATGTCGGGCTGCTGGTTTTCGTAAAAGCCCTGTGCGTTGGCCTGCCATGTCTCGATCACCGCGCCCGCAATCGGGTGGCTATCAAGATCCAAAATGCGGCCTGAGACAACAAGCGGCTCACCCACGCCGTCGAGCGAAATCGAAGCACCGAGCGGATAGTGCGGGGCATCGGCGCGATAGAAAGGGCCGCGTACGGTATTGGGCGTCGCGCCCTTGGGACGGCGGGAATTGATTTCCTCGACCAGCGCCGAAGCGCCGAGCAGGTCCGACAACAGCACCCATTCCTGGCGGCGTTCGTCGCTGGCATGGCCGACCTCTGTGAGGAAGGCGATCACGCGCTTCCATTCCTCCGGCGTCGGGCGGAAATCGCGGATCAGGGTGTGGAGATGCTGGACGGCGGCGGCGAGGATTTGCGGCAGCGGCTTCTGCTCGGCGCCGGCGAGGCGCTCAGCGAAAATGTCAGCGGAATTGCTCTCGCTGAAACTGGGCGCTGGCTTTGCCTGCCGCATGCTCTCCCTCCCGGATGATGGCTTATGGTGAGAGTAGCAAAGACAAACCACGCCGTTGATGATTTGATTGCCGATCTATATAACGATTTGTTATGAAGTTCGACGAACGCCATCTCGTGCAGCTTGCCGCCGTGGTCCAATCAGGCGGCGTAACCGAAGGGGCCGCCCTGCTGGGGCTGGCCCAGCCGGCGGTGTCACGCACCATTTCCATGCTCGAGAAGCGGCTCGGCGAGCCGCTGTTCGTACGGGGCAAGCGGCCATTGCAGCCCACGGCGCTGGGGCGGGCGCTCGCTGAACATGGCAAGGCGATGCTGGCGGCCAGCCGCAAGGCGTCGGAAACTATCGAGAGTTTTCGCGTCGGCAAGAGCGGAGTCGTGCGGGTTGGCGGCACGCCGTTCTTCATGGATGCGCTGATCGCGCCGATGATCGCGGAGTTCCAGACCCGCCATCCCGATGTCCGGGTCGACTTGACCTACGGCTATTTCCCCGATCTGCGCGCGGCCCTGCAGGCCGACCAGATCGACCTCGCCATCTGCCCGATCGATATTCTCGACGAGGGTTCCGGCATGGCCTTCCAGCAGATCCTGCCCGGCCGCAACGTGATCGCCTGCAGCGTCACGCATCCGCTGCTGCTCAAGCGGCGGCCACAGCCCGCGCATCTGCTCGATTACCCCTGGATCGCGCCGCCGCCGGGCAGCCCGCTGATGGCCGACCTGCGCGGCATGCTGCTATCCTTCGGGGCGACCGAGATCAAGATCCGCTATTCCGGCGGTTCGCTGATGAGCGTGGTCAACTATCTCAAGACATCACAAGCCTTGACCATCATGCCGCACAGCGTCGTCTTCGCGCTCCGCAACGAAAAATCGATCACCGCCCTGCCAGTGACGATCCCCCATCCCGATCGCGCGCTGGGGCTGCTGAAACGCGCCGATGCACCGCGCGTGCCGGCCATCGACCAGTTCGCGCGGTACATCGGCACCTCATTCGAGGATCTGAAATCGCTGATCAAGCGACATGAACAGGCGGTGGTCTGGGGGATGTAGCTCAAAAATGTGAGCAACCGAGATCATAGGCTTATTGCTCGTGGCGAGGCACTGGCGTTCCGCGCTGAAAATCGGCTAGAGCGTAAATGTATCAGCTGTCGACGGAGCGATCTCCTCGGACAGGAACCGGGGATATTGCGTGGCCAATGCATTGGAGGAAGCCGACCGGCGCTGGAGCCGGCCATCGCTCAGGCTGATCCTGAGCGTGGTGATGGTGGGCCTTGTCGTGGTGGTGGCGGGCGCGCTGATTTCCATCGGATATGTCCGTGCCCGCGAGAACGCGGTCGAGCGGGTGCAGGAGCGGATGAACGATTTCTCCGACCGGCTGGTCAACCGGCTGGCCGTGATCTCCGGCGACACCGCGACCTTCGTCAATATCTTCGCCTCGGCCGCCAATTCCTTCCTGGCGCCGGCGACCGAACGGCTGAATGACAAGCTGGTCTTCGCCCGCGAGGCGCTGCTGCGCTCGCCCACCGTCGATGGGCTCTATGCGGGGTATCCGGACGGCTCGTTCTTCCATGCGATCAACCTGAGGGAAACGCTATGGCGCAAGGCGCTTGAGGCGCCGAAGGGAGCGATGCTGGCGGTCAGGACGATCGACAGATCTCAGCCCGGAAAGGCGGTGATGCGCGTGCTCTTCCTCGACGAGGCCGGCAAGCGGATGCAGGCCGAACGCACCAGTCCGGCCGAGTTCGATCCGCGCAACCGGCCCTGGTACCAGAAGGCGGAGGGCGGTTCGGAAGCCGTCACCACCGGCCCCTACGAGATGGCGGTCACCGGCGCCCTGGGTATGACGATCTCGCAAGGCCACACCCGTAATTCGAAGATCGTCATCGGCGCCGACGTCGTCCTCACCCGCGTTACCAACTTCCTCCGCGGCGAACTGCTGACGACCCATTCCGTGGCGTTCATTGCCGATGAGACAGGCCGGCCGGTTATCCATTCCAGCCTCAGCGAGATGCAGAAGATCATCGCTGCGACGCGCGACAAGCAGAACGGAACCGATGCGACGGTCGATCCCCTGACCCGAGCGCTGAGCCGGTTGTTGAAGGCCCAGGACGGGCGGGTCGATGCGGTCAGCATCAACGACGTGACCTATATCGTGATGTCCTCGAAGATCACCACGTCGCAACTCTTCGCCGGCAATACGCTGGTGATCGCGGCGCCGCTGGAGGAAATCCTTGGACCGGCATATAACGAACTGTTCCAGGGACTGGCGATTGCCGGTGGCGTCGTGGTGGTGGTCATAGTTTTGGCGCTGGTGCTCGCCGGCGTGATCACACAGTCGCTGAACCAGCTGACGACTAGCGCCTACCGGCTGCAGGAACTCGACTTCCAGACCGAGATCGACGTCCCCAGCCGCGTGCGCGAAATCTCGGCACTGAGCGGTGCCATGAGCCGCGCCCGCGACGCGATCTTCACCTTCAGCCTCTACGTGCCGAAGGAGCTCGTCCGCAAGGGCATCGAGTCCGGCGAATTCTTGCGCCGGACGGCGGCGCGGCAGGAGGTCACGGCACTCTTCACCGACATCTACAATTTCACCGCGATCAGCGAGCAGTATTCGCCGGAGGAAGTGGTGATCATGCTGTCGGAATATTTCGATCTCCTCAACGTCGCGGTAAACAGGCACGACGGCACGATCATCCAGTTTCTTGGAGATTCGATCTTCGCCATGTGGAATGCCCCGATCAACGACGACAGGCATGCCGAAAAGGCGTGCCGTGCGGCGCTTGCGATGCAGCAGGCGCTCGAAAACTTCAATGCCCTGCAGGTGGGCAAGGGGTTGCCGGAATTCCGCACCCGCTTCGGTATCCATACCGGTGCGGCCGTGGTGGGCAGCGTCGGCGCCGCCGACCGCCTGCAATATACGGCGATGGGCGACACGATCAACGTCGCCTCGCGCCTTGAAGGCATGAACAAGGAACACGGTACGACGATCCTCGCAAGCCGCGCGGTGCATGAGCGCTGCCATGACGTGATCCGGTTCCGGCCGCTCGGCCAGGCGCATGCCAAGGGGCGCGCCGAAGAGGTCGAACTCTACGAGGTCATCGGCGAGATCGACGAACCGGCGACGCATCAATGAAAATGGGAAGAGCATGACGCAGTCACACCTCGCGAACGCCGCCAACAATCCCACCACGGATGGTTTGCCGCGCGTAGCCTATGCCCGCGGCAGCTATCTCTTCGACGTCGACGGCAAGCGCTATCTCGATGGATCGGGTGGCCCCGCCGTCTATTGCCTCGGGCATGCGCATCCCGAGGTCAACGAAGCACTCAGGATCCAGAACGAGAAGGTGGCGCACGCCTATCGCTACCATTTCACAAGCGATGCCAGCGACCAGTTGCAGGCGATCATAACTGAACGCACTGGCGGTCACTTTCGCCAGATGGTGTTCGTGACATCGGGCTCGGAAGCGGTCGAGAGCTGCCTCAAGATCGCGCTGCAATACCATGCCGCGCGCGGCGAGATGGCCCGCCGTCGGTTCATTTCCCGGCGCCGGTCCTGGCATGGCAATACACTCGGCGCGCTTTCGGTCTCCGACTTCAAGACCCGGCGCGACGCCTATGAGGGCTCGCTGCTCGATGTTTCCTTCGTGTCAGCGGCGAATGCCTATCGACCGCCGGAGGGCGTGGCATTGGACCAGCTTGCAGCATATCTTGCCGCCGAGCTGGAGGCAGAGATCCTGCGCGTGGGACGCGAGACGGTCGCGGCCTTCATCTTCGAACCAGTTGTGGGTGCCGCCGGCGGCGTGGTGCCCGCGCCCGAAGATTATGCAAAGGCCGTGCAAGCCGTCTGCCGGCGGCATGGCGTGCTGGTGATCGGCGACGAGGTGATGTGCGGTTCCGGACGCACCGGCACCTGGCGGGCGCTGGAACAGGATGGCGTGGTTCCCGATATCATGAGCGTGGCGAAGGGCCTCGCGGGCGGCTATGTGCCGCTGGGTGCGGCGCTTTATTCCGATGTGATCCACGAAGCGCTGGTCGCGGCCCATGGCGGCGTGCAGACCGGCCACACGTTCACCGGACATACCACTGCCTGCGCGGCCGGCGTCGCGGTACAGACGATCATCGAGCGCGACGGCCTGCTCGCCCATGTGCTGAAGCGCGGCGCCCGGCTGCGCGACGACTTGCGCGCCGCACTCTCCGATATGCGTGAAGTCGGCGACATACGCGGGCGCGGCTATTTCATCGGCGTCGAGATTGTTGCCGATCCGGACACCAAAAGACCATTCGATCCGGACTTGATGGTGCATGCGGTTATCGGCCGGCGGGCGCTGGAGAAGGGCCTGATCTGCTATCCCTGCACCGGCAATGTCGGCGGCACCTCGGGCGACACAATCATTCTCGCGCCGCCCTACAATGCGAGCGAAGAGGAACTTGGCGAACTTGTCACGACGCTGGCCGGCGCGGTGCGAGAAGCCGTTGTGTTTGCGCGCGGGCAGGCGGTTCGTTAGAGCCCTTCCTTGTTAAATGGAAGCGGTTCTAAATTCTATCAACGATGTTCCGGCAGTTTCGGCAACAGTATCGTCAGCAGGCCGAGCAGCGGCAGGTAGGACGACATCCGGAAGACCCACTCGATGCCCTTCGAATCCGCGAAGACGCCGAGCATGGCGGCGCCCAATCCGCCCGCGCCGAATGCAAGGCCGAAGAATATGCCGGCAATCATGCCCACCCGGCCCGGCACCAGTTCCTGCGCGAAGACGACGATGGCCGAGAAGGCCGATGCGAAGATCAGGCCGATGACCACGACAAGGACGCAGGTCCAGAACAGGTTGGCATAGGGCAACAGAAGTGCGAAGGGAATGACGCCGAGGATCGAGAACCAGATCACGAAACGCGCGCCGAAGCGGTCGCCGATCGGCCCGCCCATGAAGGTGCCGACAGCCGCTGCGCCGAGGAACAGGAACAGCATCAACTGCGAGTTCTCGATGCTCATGCCGAATTTCTCGATCGTGTAGAAGGTGAAGTAACTCGCCATCGAGGACATGTAGACGTTCTTGGTCGCGGTCAGGACGACCAGGATGATGAGCGCCCAGAGCACGCGATTTCTTTCGAGCGGCAGGGCGCGGCTTGCCGGCGGCTTGGTGGCCTGCTGGCGGCGGTGTTCCATGAACCAGCGTCCAACCCAGGTCAGGATCATCATGCCGGCAAGAGCTATGACGGCGATCCATGCGACGCTCTTCTGGCCATAAGGCAACACGATGAAAGCGGCGAGCAACGGGCCGATCGCCTGGCCGGCATTGCCGCCGACCTGAAAAAGCGACTGCGCCAGGCCGTGCCTGCCACCCGAGGCAAGACGGGCGATGCGCGAGGATTCCGGATGGAACACGGACGAGCCGAAGCCGATCATGCAGGCGCCCAGCACCAGAAATCCGAAGCTGTGGGCATTGCCCAGCACGATCAGGCCGAAGAAGGTGCTCGCCATGCCGACCGGCAGCGAATAGGGCATCGGCCAGCGATCGGTGACCAGTCCGACCATCGGCTGCAATAGTGAGGCCGTGACCTGGAAGGCGAGCGTCAAGAGGCCGATCTGGACGAAATCGAGATCGTAATTGGTCTTGAACAAGGGATAGAGTGACGATAGCAGCGACTGCATGATGTCGTTGATCAGATGGCAGAGGCTGACCGCCATGATCACCGACAGCGTCGTCTTGCCAAACCGGGAGCCCGCGCTCTGATCCGCCACGGCCATGATGTATTCCTTCACGAAAGGCTTGGGGTCCAACCCCTAATTGGTCAGTCGTTTAGCATTGGACCGGCCGGAAGGTAAGTACGATTTGACGCCGAAGTGTTCGGTTGGAACAAAAGATTTAGCCGCGCGTTTCGCCAAATCGTGTCACGAGGATCACCACGATGTCCAGACGCGCCTGGCTGACCGCCCTCGTATCCCTGATCGTCAATGCGGTGCTGTTCGGCATCGGTGTCGTCATCGTCGTCAACGTGCCCGCGTTCAACAGGGAGGCCGCGATGATGCTGCCGGTGGCCGTGCTCGCGAGCTTCGCGATCACACCCGTCATCATCGGCTATATCGCGCCGCGGCTGTGGTTCAACCGCGACCACTGGCATCACGGTTAGCTTCAGGTCCGTCCGAACGTATCCTCAAGACGGATGATATCGTCCTCGCCGAGATAGGAACCGGTCTGCACCTCGATCAGCTCGAGCAGAATCTTGCCCGGATTGGTGAGACGGTGGACATCGCCCTGCGGGATATAGACCGACTGGTTCTCCCGCAGCATCTGGACCGTATTGCCGATCTGCACCTCGGCCGTGCCGCGCACCACGATCCAGTGTTCGGAGCGGTGATGGTGCTTCTGCAGCGACAGTTGCTTGCCCGGCTTGACGAACAGGCGCTTCACCTGGAAGCGTTCGCCCTGCAGGATCGAAGAATAGCCGCCCCAGGGGCGATAGCTGGTGCGATGCTCCTCGGTGAGCTTGGCGGTTTCCTTGTTCTTCGCCAGTTCCTTGACGACCCGGCCGACATCCTGCGCATCCGAGAGCTTGCCGACATAGACGGCGTCTTCGGAGACGATCACCACGGCATCCTCGACACCGTTGACGGCGACGCGGGTGCCTTCCGACAGCACGAAGGAGTTCTTCGCGTTGAACAGGTTGACCGGGCCGCGGGTGACATTGCCATTGTCGTCACTGGGACTTTCCTTCCACACCGCATCCCAGGCGCCGAGGTCCGACCACTGGATCGGCGACGGCACGACCGAGGCGAGCGTGGTTTTTTCGAAGATCGCATAATCGACCGAGATATCGGGTGAAGCCGCGAACTCTTCTTCGCCCAGCCGGATGAAATCGAGATCCTCATGAGCTGATTTGACCGAGGCCTCGGCGGCATCGAGCACATCGGGCGCCAGCGCCCGGCATTCCGACAGGAAGACCGAGGAATCGAACAGGAACATGCCCGAGTTCCAGTAATAGTTACCGGACGCGATCATTTCCTTGGCGCGGTCCTCGTTCGGCTTCTCGACGAAACGGGCGACATGGTGGGCGCCGGTCGCTTCCTTCTCGCCGGCCTCGACATAACCGAAGCCGGTAGCGGGCGAGGTCGGCGTGATGCCGAACGTAACGAGACGGCCTTCGCGGGCGGCGGCGGCGGCGGTATCGATCGCGGTCATATAGGCGTCATCGAGCGCGATGTTGTGGTCGGAGGCGAGCACATGGACGAGGCGCGGTTCGTCGCGCGAGGCGATCAGCGCCGCAGCCGCAATGGCTGGTGCCGTGTTGCGCGCTACGGGTTCGAGAAGCACGGCTTCGAGTTCGACGCCAGCCTCCTGCGCCTGCTCGGCGACGAGGAAACGGTACTCGGCATTGGTGACCACGATCGGCTTGTCATAGCGCGCCGGATCCGCCAACCGCTTGAGAGTAAGCTGGAACAGGCTGAGATCGCCGGTCAGCGCCAGGAACTGCTTGGGCCGCTGCGAACGCGACATCGGCCATAGCCGCGTGCCCTTGCCACCCGCCAGGATCACCGGAACGATCAGACCATTTGCCATCTATGTCTCCACTTCATTCGAACCGCCTCGGGTCCGGATTGCTCTCGATATACTGACTTCAACGCCGTAGGCCTAGAGTCGGATCGATCGAATTGTTGGTCGCGCGCAGATTCATCACCTGCCTGTGCCATCCGGTTAATTTTCGCGGGTCCGACTCAGGTTTTTCCACGCTATCGTTAATGCGCTCTTTGGACCCGCGAACGGAGATTTCGCGGACAAATGCGGCGAAATCCTGCAAGACTTCGGCAATTCGACTGATTCGCGCGGAATGGGATAGTGTGCATGCAGCGGTTCGCGGCCTATGTCATGCTGAGTTCGGGCTTCAAACGGTTCCTCATCGCCATTCTCGCCGGCGCTTTTTCCACCCTCGCCCAACCGCCGTTCGGCATCTTCGCCGTCAACTTCATTTCCTTTCCCATCCTGCTCTGGCTGATCGATGGTGCCGCGGGTGACCCGGACCGGGGCTTCATCGCGCGCCGCCTGCCTTCCTTCACGGTCGGATGGGCCTTCGGCTTCGGCTATTTCGTTGCCGGGCTCTGGTGGACGGGCAATGCGCTTCTCGTGGAGGCCGATGAATTCGCCTGGGCCTTGCCGCTCGCCATCCTGGGTCTTCCTGCCTATCTCGCACTTTTCTATGGCCTTGCGACCTTCATCGCACGCTTGGCCTGGACCGACGGCTTCACGCGGTTGCTCGTGCTCGGAGCCGCCTTCGGCTTTGCCGAATGGTTGCGCGCCTTCGTGCTGACGGGCTTTCCGTGGAATGCGGTGGGCTATTCGATGATGCCCTTCCCGCTGATGATGCAATCGGTGGCGGTGACCGGCACCTATGCGATGAATATCCTGGCGGTTTTGGTTTTTGCCGCCCCGGCGCTGGTTGTCACAGGGCCGGGCCGCTGGCCTGCAACCGTTCTCGCGCTTACGTTGCTTGCGCTGCATTTCGGTTTTGGCGCCTACAGGTTGAACACCTCGGATGTCGTGAAGGTTAACGAGCCACGCACGATCCGCATCGTCCAGCCGATGATCGACCAGGCTGCGAAGATCGACGACAATGAACGGGGCCGGATTTTCGAGGAGCATATCCGGCTCACGACAGCGCCGCTCAAGGAAGGCGCGAAACGCCCGGATTACGTGATCTGGCCTGAAACCTCGGTGCCCTTCATCCTGACGCAGAACCCCGACGCGCTGGTGCGGATCGCGGACGTGCTGGAGGACGGCCAGATCCTGATCGCGGGCGCGGTGCGGACCGAAAGCGACGGCAGCGGCTCCCCCGCCCGCTATTACAATTCCGCCTATATGATCGACTCCCAAGGGCAGATCATCGCCGCCGCCGACAAGGTGCATCTCGTGCCCTTCGGCGAATACCTGCCCTTCGAGAGTTTCTGGAACAGTATTGGTTTGAATGCGATAGCGGCGTTTCCCGGCGGCTACAGCGCAGCGCCGCGCCACCAGTTACTGACGGCGCCGGATGGCAACCGGCTGCTGCCGCTGATCTGCTATGAGGTGATCTTTCCCGAAGAGGGCGTTGCGGAAGGACAGGAGGCCGATGCGATCGTCAACCTGACGAATGACGGCTGGTTCGGTCATACACCGGGGCCTTGGCAGCATTTCCACCAGGCGCGAATTCGCGCCGTCGAAAGCGGCCTTCCGGTGATCCGCAACTCCAACAGCGGCATTTCCGCCATCATCGACGGCTATGGCAGGATCCAGGCCGGCCTCGACTTCGGCGCCGTCGGAGTGGTCGATGGTATCCTGCCACCCAGGACTGCGCCAATCTGGCACATCTTATTACCCTCACTTAACTTCGGGTTGCTGGAAAGCCTATTGATCTTGCTAGTGTTTTTCTCCCGCATGAGTTTTATTTTCAGCCGGAATTGACCAAAAACCCCTAAAAAGGCATAGTGGTCCGAGTGGCCGATGCCCGCTATGGTGAAGACGTTCGCAATGGTTTCCCAGCGCTTGCGTCTTGCACGTAGCGGAATTGACAACTGTCAGTCGCTCCACCGCTTCACATAGGAAAATAGCCATGATTGAAAACAAAAAGAAGCCAAACCCGATCGACATCCATGTTGGAAGTCGGATCCGGTTGCGCCGTACTATGCTTGGCATGAGCCAGGAAAAGCTTGGGGAAGCACTCGGAATCACCTTCCAGCAGATCCAGAAATACGAGAAGGGTACCAATCGCGTCGGCGCCAGCCGTCTGCAGGCGATATCCGGCATCCTGAATGTTCCGGTCTCGTTCTTCTTCGAGGACGCGCCCGACGGCAACCCGGCCAATACGCCCGCCGGAATGGCCGAAGCGTCGAGCTCGAACTATGTGGTGGACTTCCTGTCCTCTTCCGAAGGCCTGCAACTCAACCGCTCCTTCGTCAAGATCAATGATCCGAAGGTCCGCCGCAAGCTGGTCGATCTCGTCAAGGCGCTCGCCGCCGAAGCCGAAGCCGAATAAACCATACGATTGCGAGCCCCGATCAAAAAAGGGGCCCGCAACCGACCGTCTCGCCATGGTCACTTGCCGCGCATCAGCGGTGGCAATTTCCTGGGAAATATTGCGCGAATTGCCAGCCCGATGGGCCGGCGGGCTCTTGGTAGCCAATGCGCAGACGAGCGAAGGGCAAGCTCCGGTCGTCCTCATCGACACAAGCCCGAACCATCCAATCAACTTTGTCCTCGGTTCGACGATAACTGCGCCGCCGATGCTCTTTTCCGCGCGTAGACCCCGGAAAACGATCCGGGGATCGCCGGAAGCGTATTCCGCCCAAAAGGCGAGGCGAAATGTTTTTGCGGGGAAAGGACTCATTGGGAATTCCTATTGTCGGAATTCACCGGTGGGTGGCCGAAAGTGGCAAAAAGCGGGCATAAACCGCGAAAAACGGATGATATAAAGATATATCCATATCCTTGTGCGCTTGTTTTTCCGCAGCGAACTCTCTACACAGAGCACCGCTATCTTCACTGAGGGGAATTCCCATAATGCGCCCAAGCTATCTCTTCACCAGCGAGTCCGTTTCCGAAGGACATCCTGATAAGGTCTGCGACCGTATTTCGGATGAGATCGTCGATCTGGTCTACCGCGAAGCCATCAAGACCAAGACCGATCCCTGGAACGTCCGCATCGCCTGCGAGACGCTCGCCACCACCAATCGCGTGGTGATCGCCGGCGAAGTGCGCCTGCCGCACAGCCTGATGAAGAAGGACAAGAACGGCGTCGAGGTCATCAATCCCGCCAAGTTCAAGCAGGTTGCCCGCAAGGCCATCCGCGACATCGGCTACGAGCAGGCCGGCTTCCATTGGAAAAATGCCAAGATCGACGTGCTGCTGCATTCCCAGTCGGCAGACATCGCCCAGGGCGTCGACAATGCGTCGGACCAGCAGGGTGACGAAGGCGCCGGCGACCAGGGCATCATGTTCGGTTACGCCTGCACCGAGACGCCTGATCTGATGCCGGCACCGATCTATTATTCGCACCGCATCCTGCAGCTTCTGTCCGAAGCCCGCCGCAAGGGCGAAGGTGACGTGGGCAAGCTCGGCCCCGACGCCAAGAGCCAGGTGACCGTGCGCTACGAGAACGGCAAGGCCGCCGGTGTAGCCTCGATCGTACTTTCCACCCAGCATCTCGACGAGAGCTGGGATTCCAAGAAGGTTCGCGCCGTCGTCGAGCCTTATATCCGCGAAGCACTCGGCGATCTGCCGATCGACAAGGATTGCAACTGGTACATCAACCCGACCGGCAAGTTCGTGATCGGCGGACCGGATGGTGATGCTGGCCTGACCGGCCGCAAGATCATCGTCGACACCTATGGCGGTGCCGCTCCCCACGGCGGCGGCGCATTCTCCGGCAAGGACACGACCAAGGTCGACCGCTCTGCGGCTTATGTCGCACGCTACCTTGCCAAGAACGTGGTGGCTGCGGGCCTTGCCGACCGTTGCACGATCCAGCTCGCCTATGCCATCGGCGTGGCGCAGCCGCTGTCGGTCTATGTCGACCTGCATGGCACGGGAAGGCACACCGAAGACCAGATCGAAGAGGCGATCCGCAAGGTCATCGACCTGTCACCGACCGGCATCCGCCGTCACCTCAACCTCAACAAGCCGATCTATGCAAAGACCTCCGCCTATGGCCATTTCGGCCGCAAGGCTGGCCGCGACGGGTCGTTCTCCTGGGAGAAGCTGGACCTCGTCAAGCCGCTCAAGGACGCGCTGAAGGCGTGATCGCGGACAACGACAACGATGAGATCGAACCTGGTGGAGCGCGGAAATCGCGCTCCACCGAAGCCTTTTTCGGGCGCCGCAAAGGCAAGCCGCTACGGCCGAACCAGCAACGGCTGATGGGTGAATCGCTCGGGCTGTTGAAGCTCGATCTCAAGTCGCCTCCACCCCCGGCGCTCGCATCCCTCTTCGATGTTCCCGTCAAGGCGATCCGGCTTGAGATCGGCTTCGGCGGCGGCGAACACCTGATCCATCGCGCGGCGACCAACCCGGAAACCGGCTTCATCGGCGTCGAGCCCTTCGTCAATTCCATGGCGAAGCTCTTGGCGCGGATCGAGGAACTGGGCCTCAAGAATATACGGCTTTATGACGATGACGCCGTGGAAGTGCTCGACTGGCTGCCGGCGTCGTCCGTCGACCAGATCGACCTGCTCTATCCCGATCCGTGGCCGAAGAAGAGGCACTGGAAACGGCGCTTCGTCAGCCAGGTCAATCTCGCCCGCCTGCACCGCGCGCTGAAGCCGGGCGCACTGTTCTGCTTCGCCTCTGACATCGACACCTACGTGAACTGGGTGCTCCAACATATCGACCGCCACGGCGGCTTGGAATGGACTGCCCGCAACGCCAGCGACTGGCTGACCCCGTTCGAAGACTGGCCGAGCACGCGCTACGAGGCCAAGGCACGGCGCGAGGGGCGGAGTTCGGCGTATTTGACGTTTCGGAAGAGCTAGGCGGTCAACACTCGATACACCGCGCCCACCCCCGCATCCCGCACCATGTCCACTCGCTGGCCATCCCAGTGATAATCGAGATGACGACCCTGGCTGACATTGCCGGCCAAATCAGGATAGAATAGTGCCACGCATTCACTGCCGGCCTTGCGGATGCTGGGATAGATAATGCCTTCCGAGTCCATATCCTTTAGCCGCTGGCCCAGGGCCTGACTTTCGGAATAGTCGGCCGGGTCGAGCGCTGTCGAAAAAGCTGCTTCGCTGCGAATATCATGCAGCTTCGCCTCTACATCCATCACGATTTCGCGGAACTGCGACGTCCAGCCCTGCAGTTCGCCAGTTCTCGCCATGAACAGTGCATGATGGTGGATCGTCTCGAATAGTGTGGTCTCGAAGTCATCAGCGATGTAGAGCACCCCGAATGACCCGCCGCTGAAGCGGCTCGGCCGGTCGGGGCTGGCATGCGTGAACGGCGCCATAAGGTAGCTTGAACCCGGACCGGAGACGCGGCGGTCGGCCGGGACGAGATCGAGGTTGCCGATGCTCTCCATCAGACGCGGATTGGTCTTCTGTTCGGCCGCGATCAGAAGCGGCCAGTCGGCGGGGTCGGCGATATCCTCGAAGAGATCGATCGGCGGAAACAGGCTGCGGATGATACGCACGGCACCGCGCCATCGCACACTGGCAACCGGGATATTTGTCTCAGCGATCACCAGGCGCCGCGCTCGGCGTCCAGATAGCGCCGCACCCGCATCAGGTCCGTCAGCTCGCCGCCAAGCATCACGTCGATCGCGGGGCGACCGCCAAAAGCGGCGTTGGGTGCCTTTATCCACGAATAGCCGCGCTGCGGTTCATGGAAGATCAGCCGCAAGGCCTTGTAGATACCCATAAGATTGGAAAGCCGTGCCTTCATGTCCCGGCTCATGTTGCCCAAGTCGCCCGTTTTCCAGCGCCGGAACGTCCTGACGGACATGTCGAGCAGCGTCGCCGCGTGATCGTCGGTGATATCCCAGAGCCGGAACAGATTGAGCGCGGCACGGAACATGGCCCGCGCCTCCTCTTCGGTGATGGGCTGCGGGGAGAAATCGGAAGGCGTCGTTTCGATCAGTTGCAGATTGGCCATGTATTCTCCTATATGGCCATATATAGATGATTTGCTGCCAAATGGCAATATAAGTTCGCGAGAAGATCAGCGTCGCCGACATGCCGGGCAATGGGAATATCGTTGCGTTGAAAGGAAATGAAGTTCGTCGCCGAGCCAACTATGCTCGTCCATCCACCGGCTCATCTGAGTCCGGTGATATCGCGACCTATTCATTCAGGGAACCCAAACTGGAGCCCGAACGAAAGTCCAAATATGTCACACACCTCGCATCCGGCATCCGCCGGATGGTCATCTTGCGTGTACGCCGGCGCCTAGTGCAGCGCGACGGTCGTCAGATCGTCCTCGGCGGCCTTGAAGAAGGTCGAGGAACGGTTGTCCGTCAGCAGGATGGGCGTGCCATCGGCGCCGAACAGGGCCCAGAGATCGAGGCCCGGGTTGAGGTCCGGCGCTTCCGGAAATACGCTGGAAACGTCTTCCGAACGCATCTTCCTGATGTAGCCAACCTTGCCCGCGCCGAGATGCGCGAATTCATTCCTGGTCATGCGACCCGCCTGTGTGTTTTTGGAGATCATGTCAAAAACTCCTTCTAATTAGGAGACGCGGCAATTCCGCAATTATTCAGTCTGGGACAGAAATATTAATTTTTCTCACCATTTTCGCAGGTTCGGGACGAACGAGGTCGATGGATAGAAGACCGTTCTTCAGCGCTGCCGCGGTGACGATCATGCCGTCGGCGAGCATGAAACATCGCTGGAACTGTCGCGATGCGATGCCACGATGGAGAAATTCCCGCTCGCCGGGTTCAGCGGCCTGGCGGCCACGGATGGTGAGCTGGTTTTCTTCGGTGGTGACGTCGAGGTCTTCCTCGGCAAAGCCGGCAACGGCAAGCGTGATTCGCAGCCGGTCGGGCTCACCGGTGACATCGTCGGCGCGCAAACGTTCGATATTATAGGGCGGATAACCGTCATTGATCTTGGAGAGGCGCTCCAGCGTCTTCTCCATTGCGTCAAAGCCCAGGAGAAGCGGGCTCGCAAAGGGGGTCACACGTGTCATCTTTTCCATGTCCTTGGCTGCAAGCGACAATTCGTGGACCTCGATGAGCATCCACGGTGTTTCATATGGTGTAACAGGGCGGGAGTTGCAAGGCGTCCACGGGGTGGTTAGACCATGGTCGCGCAAGGCATGAAAAAGACTGGAGGATTCAGAAAAATGGCACATCCCCGCAAGATCATCATCGACACGGATCCCGGTCAGGACGACGCAGCGGCGATCATGCTGGCGCTCGGCTCGCCTGAGGAAATTGAAGTTATCGGCATCACCGCAGTTGCCGGAAACGTGCCGCTGGCGCTCACCTCCAGGAATGCGAGGATCGTCTGCGATTTCTCGAACCGTACCGACGTGAAAGTGTTCGCCGGCTGCGACAGGCCGCTGAAGCGGCCGCTGGTGACCGCCGAACATGTGCATGGTGCCACCGGGCTCGACGGTCCCGAACTCTTCGATCCGGTGACGCCGTTGCAAGTGCAGCACGGCGTCGATTTCATTATCGAGACCGTGCGCAGCGAACCCCCGGGTACCGTCACGCTCTGCCCGCTCGGCGCGCTGACCAATATCGCCACGGCGTTCCAGAAGGCGCCTGACATTGTCGCGCGCGTCCAGGAGATCGTCCTGATGGGCGGCGCCTATTTCGAGGTCGGCAACATCACACCGGCTGCGGAATTCAACATCTATGTCGATCCGGAAGCAGCGGAGATTGTCTTCAAATCCGGCATCCGCATCGTCATGATCCCGCTCGATCTGACGCATAAGGTGCTGACCTATAAGCGACGCGTCGATAAAATCCGCGCTGTTGGCACCAAGCCCGCGGTCGCGCTGGCCGACATGCTGGCGTTCTTCGAGCGTTTCGACATCGTGAAATACGGCTCTGACGGCGGGCCGCTGCATGACCCCAACGTGATTGCCTACCTGATCAGGCCAGAACTCTACAAGGGCCGGGAATGCAATGTCGAGATCGAACTCAATTCCGAACTGACACTGGGTATGACGGTGGTCGATTGGTGGCAGGTGACCAAGCGCAAGCACAATGCGCTGGTGCTTAGGGATGTCGACGACGAAGGCTTCTTCGAACTGCTGACGGAGCGCGTGGCGAGGCTTTAACGCCTCACTACGAGCCTATTGGTAAACGACGATCTTGGCGTGGTAGGGGACGCGCTCGTAGAGATCGATCACATCCTGGTTGATCAGCCGCACGCAACCCGACGAGGTCGCCTTGCCGATGGAATCCCATTGCGGCGATCCATGGAGCCGGTAAAGCGTGTCCGCGCCGTTCTGGAATATATAGAGCGCGCGGGCTCCGAGCGGATTTTCCAGCCCCGGCTTCATGCCGCCTTTGTCGATGGAATAGCGGGCCAGTTCGGGCTGGCGGGCAACCATTTCGTTCGGCGGCTTCCAGTGAGGCCAGTGCTGCCGCCATTGGATCACGCCCTCGCCCTGCCAGGCGAAACCATCGCGGCCGATGCCGACGCCGTAGCGCATCGCAGTACCGCCGGGCTCGATGACATAGAGAAACCGCGACGGCGTATCGACGACCACTGTACCCGGGCGTTCGGAAGTCGGATTGGCGACGCGCTGGCGATAGAATTTCGGATCGATCTGCTCATAGGGTATCGCGGGGAGGACGAAGTCGCCATCCTGCTTCGGCCCGTAAATAACCGCGAGTTCTTCCGCCGTCGGCGGCGCGATGGGGGGCGTGGCAAACCCGGGAACTGGTGCCCGGATCGAGGTTGAGCAACCGGCCAAGGCAGCAGTGGCTGACAGGGAGCCAAGAATGAAGTGGCGGCGGGAGAGAGGCGATGCGATCGGAGTCAATGCAGTTCTTTTCTGGCAGGGATCAATCGAGACCGATTCCTAGCGAGATTTTTTGCCCTGCGGCAAGGCGAAAACCGATCACGATCCCGTCATTCGGCCGGGCCGGATGATGGCCGTGGGATAAATGTCGCAACGTCCGCCGGGCAAGCCATTGCCGGGCGGACGTTGGAGATCATGAAGCGCTTGCTGCAATCACGCCCGCATGCGGCGCGCGACTGACCTGAGATCACGCGTCGGCGTACCGCCTGATACCCGGAACCTCGCAACCAGTGCCTTCAACTGGGCCGCTTCATCACTGAGCGAGACCGAGGCCGCCGTGGTTTCCTCGACCATGGCCGCGTTCTGCTGGGTGACCTGATCCATGTGGTGCATGGCGGTGTTCATTTCGCGCAGGCCGGCCGCCTGTTCGCTCGACGACACCGAGATCATGTTGATCAGGCCGTTGATGTGGACGACCTGGCTGGAGATCGCCTCCAGCGCCGTGCCGGTCTGGGCAACGAGCGCCACGCCGTCATTGACCTGCGATTCCGACGCGCTGATCAGCGACTTGATTTCCTTGGCGGCGGTTGCCGAGCGCTGTGCCAGTTCGCGCACTTCCTGTGCCACGACCGCAAAGCCCTTGCCGGCGTCACCGGCACGTGCCGCTTCAACGCCCGCATTAAGTGCTAGCAGGTTGGTCTGGAAGGCAATCTCGTCGATCACGCCGATGATGTTGGTGATCTGCGCCGAGCTCTTCTCGATGCCGTGCATGGCGGCAATGGCGTTCTTGACGATGCTGCCCGACTTGGCTGCTTCCTGGTTGGCGTTGTTGACGGCCGAAGCAGCGGTCTTGGCATTCTCGGCGCTCGAATGCACCTGCTCGGTGAGTTCGTTGAGGGCGGCTGCCGTCTCCTCGATCTGGGCCGCCTGCTGCTCGGTGCGGTGCGACAGGTCGTTGGCGCCAGTAGAGATCTCGCTGGTGCCTGCATCGATATTGGAAACGGCAAGGCCGACCATGCGGATCGTCTCTTCGAGGCTTTCCATGGCAGAGTTGAAGTTGGTCTTGAGTTCCTCGTATTCGCCGGGGAATTCCGAATTCATGCGGAAGGCGAGGTCGCCGGCGGAGAGCTTGCCGAGCGCATCCTTCAACTGGCCAACGACGAACTGCTGCACGCGGGCATTCTCGCTGCGTTCAGCCTCGGTTCGGCTGCGCTCGTCCTCGCCACGACGGCGGGCCTCGGTGGCTTCGGCTTCAAGACGATTGCTGTCGGCGAGGCGGTGGCGGAAGGTTTCGAGCGCCTGGGCCACGGCGCCGGTCTCATCCTGGCGGTCCTGGCCGTTGACGGGCGCACTGTAATCGCCGGCGCTCATTCGGCCGACATCACCGATCAGGCCTTCGAGCGGCTTTGCGATGAAGCTGCGGGCGGCGAAATAGAGGCCGGCGAGTGCGGCCAGCAACACAGCGATACCGCCGATGACCATCATGATGGTCTGGTCGCGCACCGGGGTTGCGAGCGCGGCATGGGGAATATCGACAAGCAACACCCAGCTGACATTGAGATCGGGCAGCGCGAAGGGATAGACGAGACGGTTGAAGCGGGCGCCGTCGGTACCATCGATATCAGCGAGCGTCGTCATCTTGCCATCGGCGAGTGCTGCCTTCACGGCGTCCGGAGCGATGTCCTCATAGTCCTTGTTGAGCAAGTCCGCGCTGGGCGAGACGAGCCATTTGCCATCCTGTGACAGCAGCAGCACCCGGCCCGTGCCGAAGGGCGTGAGCTTGGCAAGGCTTTCCTGCAGCATGCCGAGCGAGACATCGACGCCCGTGACGCCGATGAGCTTGCCATCCGACATGACGGGATAGGCGATCGAGCTCATCGCGGTGGGCGGCTGGATTTCCGAGGCGACGTAAGGCTTGGTGATCGCGCCCTTCTGCGATGTCGCGGCCTTGGCGTACCATTCGGCCGCATAATCCTCGCCGAAGGTGCTGAAGCTCGCCGAGCCATCCTTGGCCTTGGTCCAGTAGGGCGTGAAGACGCCGTTCTTGTTGCCGCCGAGGTCAAGCTTGTCCTTGGCCTCCGCCTGACGCTTGTCGAAGCCTTCCGGGGCTTCGGCGAACCAGCTGCCGAACGCCATCTTCTGCTGTTCGAGGCCGGTCTTGAGAATGTCGATCACCGCTTTGCGGTCGAACGAGCCAAGCTGATGACCGTGCGAAATCACGCCGGACATGGTGCGTGCGGCACTGGCGAGCGCACCGGTCTCCGTGACGATACCCTGCGCGATCGCCTTGGCCTCGGTCTCGGCCTGGGCCATGATCAGCGAATGGACGCGGTCGCGCGTCTGGCCAATCAATACGAAATTGGAAGCGAGAAGAAGAAGGGCAATGATGGCGCCGGTAACGAGCAGGAGTTTGGGCGCGAGAGACTTCGGGGCGAATTTCAACATGACAGCCTCGGAACGAGTGGCGGGTGGGGTGCCGCTTCCATCATGGAAAAACCATTGCATTCAAGGCAATAAGCCGGTCAACAAAGCACGGACCGGCGGCATGGTCTTGTCTAAAGCCAATTGGTTAACGACTGGCGAACGGTGCACCGCGACATTTTGACTCCGTGCCGTCGCGGGATTCCGCCGCCGGTCAAGCAGTCTTGAGGTTCTTCTGGACGTCGCGGTCAAACGGGATAGACGGCTGCGCGCCGGCCTTCGTGCAGGCGAGCGAACCGGCGATAGCCGCGCGCTGTAGTGCGACCTCGAAGCGCACTCCCCGGTCGAGGCCGGCAGCGAAGTAACCGCAGAACGTATCGCCCGCACCGACCGTATCGACGGGCTCGATCTTCAGCCCTGCGGCGCGATGGAGGCTGCCGTTGCGGACGGCGACCACACCCTCGGAGCCGAGCGTGACGATCAGGGTCTGCTTGGTTTCCTGGTTGATGCGCAGCATCTCGGCCTCGCGGGATGCACTGTCAAGCGTCTTCTTGCCCGAGAACAGTTCGAACTCGGTCTCGTTGGCGATGACGACATCCGCCATCTCGGCGAGCCGCTTGGCATCAGCCGTGATCGGCGCGATGTTGACCACTGATATAACGCCTTTTTCCTTCGCCGCCTTGAGGCCTGCCTCGATCGCCGCGGGCGGGATCTCCATCTGCAGCATCAGCGTGTCGCCGCGCTTCATATCGCCCACCGCTGCCTTTGCATCCTCAGCCGTCACCGTGCCATTGGCACCAGCCACAATGGCGATGACATTCTCGCCATCCGCGCCGACGAAGATCAGCGCCACGCCCGTGGCCTTCGACGCACTCTTCACACGGTTGAGATTGACGCCGTCATAGCGGAGATAGGTGAGCGCGGGCACCGCAAACTCGTCCTCGCCGGTGGCGCCCGCCATGACCACATCGGCACCCGCCCGGTGCGCGGCCAGCGCCTGGTTGGCCCCCTTGCCGCCCGGCGCGGTGACGAAATTTTCGCCGGTGACAGTCTCGCCCGGCTTCGGTAGCCGCGAGACGCTGGCGATGAGATCCATGTTGATGGAACCGAGGACGGTGATCATTTTTCTGGCCTGTTCTTGTGGTTTCCCCAAGACATCATTGGCCCGGATTCTCAGTCCTCGTCAACCACTCTCAGCTTCAATTGGCCGGTGCGGCTTTCGACACTGCGCGACGGCGCCTCGACGGGATTGGCGGCGACGCCCTGTGGCGGCACGACCTCGAACTCCATCGCCTCGATACGCTCGCCGCGCTTGGCGAGTTTGCTCGATGATGTGACGATCTGCTCGACATCCTTCTGGGCCGCGGAGAAATGTCCCTGCAGCTTCTGCACCCGGTCGTCGAGGCGCGTGAGATCCTCCATCAGACGGATAACCTCGCCCTGGATGAGATGGGCCTGTTCGCGCATGCGCTGGTCCTTTAGCACCGCCTGGATGACCTGGATCGACAGCATCAGCAGGGACGGCGAGACGATGACGATCCGCGCCTTGTGAGCACGCTGGACGATCCCCTCGAAATTCTCGTGGATCTCGGCGAAGATCGATTCCGACGGCACGAACATGAAGGCCGTGTCCTGCGTCTCGCCGCGGATCAGGTATTTCTCCGAGATATCCTTGATATGGACCTCGATATCCCGGCGAAACTGCTGGCTGGCGATCTTGGCTCCATCGGGACCCGCATCGCGGATCGCGTTCCACGCCTCGAGCGGGAACTTTGCATCGACCACCAGCGACGGCTGGCCGTTCGGCATTCTGATCAGGCAATCGGGCCGCGAGCCGTTGGTGAGCGTCGCCTGAAACTCATAGGCTCCCATCGGCAGGCCATCGGCGACGATCGTTTCCATCCGCGACTGGCCGAAGGCGCCACGGGTCTGCTTGTTCGACAGGATCGCCTGAAGCCCGACGACATCCTTGGCGAGCGCCTGGATATTGTTCTGCGCCGTATCGATGACGGCCAGCCGTTCCTGCAGGCGGCGCAGGTTTTCGTGCGTCTGCTTTGTCTGTTCGGTCATGGTCTGGCCGATGCGGTGCGTCATGCCGTCGATGCGCTGGTTGATCGACTGGTTGAGTTCGTGCTGGCGCGAGCCGAACACATCCGTCATCGCGGCAATGCGGCCCTGCATCTCGGTCTGCGCTTTGAGGATCTCCGCCATGCGGAGTTCGGCCTCGCCAGCGCGGCGTTCGGCGTCCAGACGCGCATTCTCCGCCGCGCGACGTGACGCCGACCAGCCAAGGGTGGCCAGAACCAGCATCCCAACAAGCGCCACGCCCGCCGCAACGAGAAGGATTGCCAGCGTAACCGGGTATTGCCCGATGGTGAAAAGCGTCGTGTTCAGTGAGATGAGATCCTGCATCGGGCGACCATAACAGATTCGCGCGCGGTGACCAGATCAAAACGGGAACAGCGCTATGACCTATCCCGTTCGAAACACTGCAATTTCAAGGGATCATCAATATTGCAAGAATTCCCGCGCTGTACTAAGTGAGACGGCATGACGATCAAGCCTCTTATCATCCTTCCCGACCCGGTGCTTCGCCAGGTTTCCTCCCCCATCGCACAAGTCGACGACGCGGTGCGCAAGCTCTCGGACGACATGCTGGAGACCATGTATGACGCGCCCGGCATCGGGCTGGCCGCCATCCAGGTCGGAATTCCGAAACAATTGCTGGTGATCGACCTCCACAAGGAGGGCGAGGAGAGGCAACCGCAGATCTTCATCAATCCCGAGATCCTGCGCTCGTCGGACGAACGTTCGGCCTATGAGGAAGGCTGCCTGTCGATCCCGGATTACTATGCCGAGGTGGAACGGCCGGCGAAGGTCACCGTGAAATATATCGATATAGCGGGCAAGGAACAGATCGTCGAGGCAGGGGGCCTGCTCGCCACCTGCCTGCAGCACGAGATCGACCACCTCAACGGCGTGCTGTTCATCGACTATATCTCACGGTTGAAACGGGAAATGGTGATCAAGAAATTCACCAAGGCGAAGATGCGGGCCTAATAGCCCAATCATTGATAATCCGATATTTTGGCACTATGATATCACTGATATCATAGGAGCCAACGCATGGGCGATCTGCTAATCCGGAATGTGCCAGAGGATTTGAAGCGAGGGCTCGGACAAATCGCCAGCTCGACAGGCAGAAGCATGTCGGACGCGGCGAGAGAGATGCTCCGTCGCGGTATCCTCGAGCATCAGACGCAGGAAAACGAACTAGCCGCTGGGAATCCATACGAGCAATTACGGGCACTGTTCGCGCCTTTCGATGAGGAAAGCGACCAATTCTCGGAGATCATGGATGAAATCGAACAACAAAGAAAGAAGGACTTCGGTCGTCCTTTTAGCTTTGAGGAATGATAGTCCTCGATACCAACATCGTTTCCGAGACCAGCCGCCGGCTTCCGGATGCCGCCCTCGTGTACTGGCTTTCCATTCAACGCACGGAAGAGCTCTATCTGACGGACATGACAATTACCGAGCTTTTCTACGGCGGTGAAAAGCACCGTCTCAAGCACCGGTCCTCACGGTATCTCGACAATGCAAGGGAAATACTCGAAGTCCGCTATGCCACGCGCATTCTCCGTTCAAGCAACGCCTCGTCCGCACTGGCGGGTTTAATGAGAGCTCGGCGAGAAATGAATGGTCGCATGATGACGATCCAGGACGCCCAGATCGCCGCCATCTGCCTCTCTCACGGCGCGACACTCGCCACACGCAACACAAAAGACTTCGAAGGGCTTGATCTCTCGCTCGTAAACCCGTTTGAAGGCGCCTGAGATTTTCGAACGGACAGGCCGATGAGCTTACGCATCATTTTCATGGGAACGCCGGATTTTTCGGTGGCCGTGCTCAAGGCGCTGCATGAGGCGGGCCATGAGATTGTGGCGGTCTATTCGCAGCCGCCGCGTCCCGCCGGCCGGCGCGGGCTGGAGCTTACCCCCTCCCCGGTTCATCGCGCGACCGAGGCGCTCGGCATTCCGGTGCTGACACCGCTGAATTTCAGGCAGGTTGAGGATGTCCAGCGGTTCAGGGCGTTCGGTGCCGACGCCGCGGTGGTCGTGGCTTACGGCCTGCTGCTGCCGGAATCGATCCTGACCGGCACGCGGCTCGGCTGCTATAACGGCCACGCTTCGCTGCTGCCGCGCTGGCGCGGTGCGGCGCCGATCCAGCGGGCGATCATGTCCGGCGACGCGGAGACCGGCATGATGGTGATGAAAATGGACAAGGGGCTGGATACCGGCCCTGTAGCGATGACGGCCCGGGTGGCGATCGGCGAGAACATGACCGCTGGCGAATTGCATGATGTTCTGTCGGAAGTGGGCGCCCGGTTGATGGTCGAGGCCATGGCAAAGCTTGAACGCGAGGATCTGCCGCTGACGCCGCAATCGGATGACGGCGTGCTTTATGCCGCCAAGATCGGCAAGGACGAAACCCGCATCGACTTCTCCAAAGCCGCCGAAGACGTGCACAATCACATGCGCGGACTCGCGCCCTTTCCGGGTGCATGGTTCGAGGCGGAGATTGGCGGCAAGGTCGAGCGCATCAAGGTGCTGCATTCGGAGCTCGCGAGTGGATCGGCGGTTGCGGGCACGGTGATCAACGACAGGCTTACGATCGCCTGTGGCTCCGGGGCCGTGCGCCTGACCCGACTGCAGAAGGCCGGCGGCAAACCACTCGATGCAGAGGAATTCCTGCGCGGCACTCCACTCATCCCTGGCATGAAAGTCGGCTGATGCCTCGTTTCCGCATGCTGGTCGAATATGACGGGACGCCCTATGTCGGCTGGCAGCGGCAGGACAATGGCCATTCCGCGCAGGGCGCGATCGAGAAAGCAATCCATTCGATGACCGGTGAATGGGTATCGCTGCGCGCCGCCGGCCGCACCGATGCCGGGGTGCATGCCTACGGTCAGGTCTGCCACGTCGATCTCGGCCGCCAATGGAAGGCGCAGACGCTTGCCAACGCCGTCAACGCCTACCTCGCGATGGCGAACGAGAAGGTCGCGATCATAGAAGCCGAGGAAGTGCCCGAGACCTTCGATGCACGCTTTTCCGCCACCAAGCGGCATTATCTGTACCGCATCATTTCGCGGCCCGCGCCGATCGCGATCGAGGCGATGCGCGCCTGGCACATCAAAAAGCCGCTCGATCATGCGGCGATGCATGCGGCGGCGCAGATGCTGGTTGGCTATCATGATTTCACCACCTTCCGCTCGGCCCGCTGCCAGGCGCGGAATCCCGCCCGCACCATGGATCGGATCGATGTGAGCCGCACGAGCGAACTGATCGAAATCCGCGCCTCGGCACAAAGCTTCCTGCACAACCAGATCCGCTCCTTTGCCGGAACGCTGAAAATGGTCGGCGAAGGCAAATGGACGCCCGAGGACGTGAAGGATGCACTGGAAGCGAAGGACCGCACGCGTTGCGGGCCGGTCGCGCCGCCGCACGGGCTCTATTTCATGAAGGTCGATTACGGCGATGTATCGCAGCTTCTACGCTACGAACCGGACGACGAAGAAGACCTATAGGTCCGGCAGCAGCGCCAGGGCCTGGGCAATCTTGTACTGGCTCAATTGCGGCACGACATAGAGCGTCAACAAGGACGTGGCGGTCACCAGCGCACTGCCACCGACGATCCGGTCGATGATCCTATAAGACAGGAATGCCGTCAGCAGCAGTGACGCAAATTGCGCGGACTCGGTGAGGACCGCGCTGCCCGGGACATAGATCTGGATGAGATTCTCGAGCGAGAAGGCCCATTGCAGCGGCACGGCAAGCCAGTTGAGCGCGATGATGATGGCGGCCGCGAATTTGCCAAATCCACCAAAGCGCGCGACGACGAGGAATGTGATCGTCGTGATCACGGTGCTTCCGTAATCCACCGCCGCGAGCTTGAAGTAGAAACCGATGCCAACGGCAGCAGGATTTGGATGTAACGACAGGACGAGCGTCTTGAGCGCCAGATAGCTCAATAGCGTCGGCGGCAGGACGTAAACCAGCGACCACCATGACCGCCAGAAGCCCCGCTCGGTGAAATCGAGATAGCCGAAACCTTCGGGCCTGCCCTTGAGAATGAGCCAGAGGCCCTGAATATAATGGGCGACCTCTTCAAGCCGCGGCATCGTCGAACCAGCGCTCGATGAAGGTCTCGTAGATCTGGGTCAGCGCCTCGAGATCGGCGACGGGTACGCATTCGTCGACCATGTGCATGGTTTGGCCGACCAGGCCGAACTCGACGACCGGGCAGTAATCCTTGATGTAGCGCGCGTCCGACGTGCCGCCCGTGGTGGAAAGCTTCGGCACGCGGCCGGTGCGCGCCTCGATGGCCGCCGAAAGCGACGCGATCAGCCGGTCGTCGCGCGTGAGAAAAACCTGGCTCGGTCGCTCGGCCCAGACGATGTCGAAGCGTGCGGGCGGACGGCCGGGCCGGAGCGTGACGTTTGCCGCGCCGGCATTGAGGCGGCGGACGATCTCTTCCTGGATGGCTTCGGTCGTGCGGCTGTCATTGTGGCGGATGTTGAAAGAGAAGGTGACCCTGGCCGGGATGACATTGGTCGCCTTGTTGCCGGTGTCGATGCTGGTCACTTCCAGATTGGACGGCTGGAAATTCGCCGTGCCGGTATCGAAGGGCGGATCCATCAGGGCCGCCGTCATGGCAAGCGCGGATCGCACCGGATTGTCTGCGAGATGCGGATAGGCAACGTGCCCCTGCACACCATGCACCGTGACCGTTCCCGAGACCGAACCACGCCGGCCGTTCTTGATCATGTCGCCCAGCTGGTCCGGATTTGTCGGTTCGCCAACCAGGCAGGCATCCCAGCGTTCGCCTTTCGCATGCGCCCATTCGAGCAGCTTGATCGTTCCGTTGATCGCGGGGCCTTCCTCGTCGCCGGTGATCAGGAACGAGACCGAGCCTTTCGGCGCGCCATGTTTCCCGACATGCCGGGCGATGGCGGCCGCGAAGCAGGCGATCCCGCCCTTCATGTCGACCGCTCCGCGGCCGTACAGGATGCCGCCGTCGATCTCGGCGCCAAAGGGCGGATGCGTCCAGGACGCTTCGTCGCCGGCAGGCACGACATCTGTGTGGCCGGCGAACATCAGGTGCGGACCCGATGTGCCCAGCCGGGCATAGAGGTTCTCGATGTCAGGTGTCCCTTTCTCGGTCGCGGTCACGCGATCGACGGCAAAGCCGAGCGGCGCAAGCATCGCTTCAAGCGCGGAGAGCGCGCCGCCTTCGGCAGGCGTCACGGAGGGGCAGCGGATGAGGGTCTGGAGATTGGCAACGGGATCGGTCGTCATGATCTCTGAGCGATAACCGATCGGCCAAAAACTGTCACGGGGAAAATCGGCTGTTCATTGCGGGCGGTTGGGATAGTCGCCGAACTGGTTGGGTGGGCTGGATGGCCAGAACAAGAAACATATCAATGCGAAGAAGCTGACGACCGGTAGGAAGATCAGGAAGGCGAGCAGGCCGGGATAGCCCATGTCGTGGACGCGCTTGATGGTGAGCATGATCATCGAGACGAAGGTCAGGAGGCTGACGACGATGAGGCCGAGCGTCGCGAACGCGATCAGGGCATCGCTGTGCCGGCGGTCACCGGCGAACATCTGCGACACGGCGATCATCTGCAGCACCATCCAGAACAGCAGCGTCATGACGTAGGGCTGCCGGGAGATCCTGCCCGACGGGCTGAAGAAGAGCCAGAACATGTCCGATTTGGGCGTTGCGATCCGCATCCCAACGCCCTCCGGATCTCAGTCGCGCAGCAACTCGTTGATACCTGTCTTCGAGCGGGTCTGCTCGTCGACGCGCTTGACGATGACGGCGCAATAGAGGTTCGGCGCGGCCTGGCCGTTGGGCATTTCCTTGCCCGATGCCATGGAGCCGGCGACGACGACCGAATAGGGCGGCACTTCGCCATATGTGACTTCGCCGGTGGCGCGGTCGACGATCTTGGTCGACTTGCCGATGAAAACGCCCATGCCAAGGACGGAGCCTTCACGCACGATGCAGCCCTCGACGACTTCCGAGCGGGCGCCGATGAAGCAATTGTCCTCGATGATGGTCGGACCGGCCTGCAGCGGCTCCAGCACGCCGCCGATGCCGACGCCGCCCGAAAGGTGTACATTGGCGCCGATCTGGGCACAGGAACCGACGGTGGCCCAGGTATCGACCATGGTGTTGGCGCCGACATGGGCGCCGAGATTGACGAAGGACGGCATCAGGATCGCGCCCGGCGCGATATAGGCGGAGCGGCGCACGACAGCACTCGGCACGGCGCGGAAACCGGCCTTTTCGAACTCGTGGGCGCTCCAGCCGTCGAACTTGGAAGCGACCTTGTCCCACCAGACCGCATCGCCCGGGCCGCCCTTGATGATCTGCATCGGGCTCAGCCGGAAGGACAGCAGCACCGCTTTCTTAAGCCACTGATGAACGGTCCAGGTGCCGTCCTCGCCGCGCGAGGCAGCGCGTGCCTTGCCGCTGTCGAGAAGATTGAGCGCGTGCTCGACGGCATCGCGGACTTCGCCGCGGGTCGAGACATTGACATTCTCACGGTCGTCGAAGGCAGCGTCGATTGTGCGTTCGAGCGAGGCAAGATCGGTGGCGGTCATGTCAATTCCTTAAACTTTGAAGGATTATTCTGGTCGAAAGAATGCGGCCTGTCGGCCGGGTCTATAGCGGATGGAAATGGCGATGGCAAAGGGGAAAACCGACAGTTTAAGACGCAAGGACGGCGCCTGGGCGCCTCTGGAAAGCAACCGCGCGGACAAGAAGCGTGCCGCCCGTGTGCCGAGTACGCCGCAGACCCGATCGTCGTCGTACAAGCTGGCTTTCGCCGACTTGGATTTCCTCTCCAGCGAGGAACTCCGGCCGCTGAGATTGCAGCTCGAACTGATGAAGGTGGAGATGGCGCTGTCGGATCGCGACATCCGCTCGACCGTGGTTCTGTTCGGCGGCGCACGCATCCCGGCGCCCGGCCAGGAAGCTTGGGCGGCGCGCAACGAAGTGCAGAAACGCAATCTGGAAGCCGCATCCATCTATTACGACGAGGCGCGCCAGTTCGCCCGGCTCTGTGCGCAATGGTCGGCCGAATTTGACCATCGCGAATATGTCGTGGTCACCGGCGGCGGGCCGGGCGTGATGGAAGCGGGAAACCGCGGCGCGGACGACGAGGGCGCGCCGAGCATCGGGTTCAATATCGTGCTTCCGCACGAACAGGCGCCGAATGCCTATGTGACGCCCGATCTGGCGTTCAATTTCCATTATTTCGCGATCCGCAAGATGCATTTCATGATGCGCGCGAAGGCGGTGGCGGTCTTCCCCGGCGGCTTCGGCACGCTCGACGAGTTCTTCGAAGCGGTCACGCTGATCCAGACCGGCCGCATGGCGCGCATCCCGGTCCTGATGTTCGGCGCGGAATTCTGGCGGAAGGTGATCAATTTCGAGGCTTTGGCCGAGTTCGGCACGATCGCGCCGGAGGACGTGGAACTGATCCGGTTCGTCGACACGGCCGAGGAAGCCTTCGACATCGTGAAGGCCTATTACGCCGAAGAGGAGGCATGAAAAAGCCGCCCGTCAGAGGCGGGCGGCCCGGATGTCAGCTTGGCTGTTCGATCAGCGCTTGAAGTCGGCGGTGGTGATGTAGCCGTCGCCATCCTTGTCGCGCTTCTTGAACATGCGCTCGGAAACGCGCGTCAGTTCGCTCTCGGAAAGCTTGCCGTCGCCATTGGCATCGATCTTGTCGAAGCGCTTGGTGATCTTCTTGGCCGGGAACTTCACGAAGTGAAGGCGGCCTTCGCCGGCCGCGCGGGCCTGCTTGCGGTGGGCCTTCATCGTCGCCTTGGCATTGGAGATCTCGTCTGCACTCAGCGCGCCATCCTTGTTGATGTCGAGCGCAGCGAAGGTCACGGCGATGCCGCGGGCCAGTTCGCTCTCGGAGATCTTGCCGTCGCCATTGAGGTCGGCGCGCTTGATCATCCGATTGATGCGCTTTTCCTTCTTCGCCGGATCCTTGGCGGCGAAAGCGGGCACGGTTGCGGTGACGGCAAAGACGCCGGCAATAGCGGCAATGAGTGCGGTCTTGATTTTCATGTCTGGGCCTTTCAGTCGATAGAGCAAGTCTATCCATAAACGCAGCAGTTGCTGCATGGTTGCTTCCTCTGGGGCGGCACTACGGGAACGAGAAACGATCGACCGCTCTGCCTGCCAAAGTTGACCCTGATATAGGAAGTGCCGGCTGAACGCGGGCTGAACACCGGGTTCATCTGGCGTTCTTCGATTATTT
Organism: Rhizobium sp. LjRoot254; assembly: GCF_964254105.1. Classification (NCBI taxonomy): domain Bacteria; kingdom Pseudomonadati; phylum Pseudomonadota; class Alphaproteobacteria; order Hyphomicrobiales; family Rhizobiaceae; genus Rhizobium; species Rhizobium sp. LjRoot254. Next base: position 4,118,292 of record NZ_CAXUSM020000001.1, read on the forward strand.
GGAGGTTTTGAACAGCCGCACGGGACTGCTCGGCCCGCGCTTTATGATACTCTTGGCTTCGAGATCGAGCTGAACGGCCTTGAGCCACCATCCGGCCTTGTCGCCGCCGGGGAAATATTCCTCGGACAGATGCCGCAGCAGCGCGTCCTTGGCTTCGGCCACGGTCAGGCCGGGTGGATCGCCGGGAAGAATGGCCATCAGCGCCTCGCGCATCGCCATGTACTTGGCGCGGTTGACGCGTTCGGTGTGGTGCGGCGAGGTGATGCTTTCGATCGTGATCTTGTCATCGGTATCAGGCATTGATCTCTCCATTGACTGATATCTTCGGGCTCTTGAATCCCATCGCAATCCAGGCGCCGAGGAGCTTGGCGTAGAATTTCGCCGTTTGCAGCGCCCCGCTCGGCACGTCGCCTGCAAGGGCCGCTCCTTCCGGCGGCCGGTCACCGGTCATCGTGCGCAGATCAAGCGGCGGCAAAGTGCCCTCTGGCCATAGGCCGGCATAAAGGCTCAGCCAGTGACCCCCTTCGAATTCCAGGAAGACCGGCGTGTTGCAGCAGCCGGCGACGACGCGGCGCGTCTTGGACGTTGGTGTGAGGCGAAACTCCCGGAGCAGTTCGGCGCCTTTGACCAAGCGGATGCGATCCTTGCGGTAGAGCACGAATTGCGTGCCGCCGTTCGGCTCTAGAATCGGATGGGAAACGGGGAGCTTGTCGAGCCTGGCGCCTGCCTCGCGGCAGCTGTTGCAATGGCATTCGGTGCTGATGATCGGCGTGCGCTCCACGTCGAGATGGACCTTGCCGCAGGCGCAGGCGAGTTGGAAATTCTGTGTCATGCCAATACCTCCTCCGTATCGGGGCAGTTGAACAAAAGACGAATGTATCGACCGAGGTGATCGAGCGCTTCACGCGCCAGCTCGGCATCGTTTCCGGCCTTGGCAATCACGAATGCACCCTGAAGGACGGTCTGCGTGTGACGTGCCAGGCTTTCGGCTGTCCAATCGCCCGATATGCCGCGATCCTTCATAGCTGCGGCGATATCTCCCTCAAGGGTCCCGGCATGACCAAGCATATCGTCGCGACAGGCATCGCGAATCGCTGGCGATGTCGCGTGCATCTCCTGCACCATCGTACCGGCGAGACAACTGAACTCGGCAATATCACCTGCTATGATCGACTTGCGGAAAGCCACGTAAGCCAGAAGACGATCGAGCGGATCGTCTGGCGCATGGTACGGGGCATCGGCCAGCAGACCATCCGACGTCGCCTGCCAATGCCGCACGGCTGCTACGCCGAGGGCTTCCTTGGTCTTGAAATGGTGAAAATACGATCCCTTCGTCACCGCGGCCACCTCGCAAAGGTCCTCCACAGATGTTGCGGCAAAACCCTTGGCGCGGATGACGTCGACAGCCGCATCCAGAAGCCTTGTTCTCGCATCGCCACGTTCAGGATGGTGTTTGGTCTGTCTTGGCATACACGAAACATACCGTACGTACGGTATGTTTGCAAGTAGATGGATTTCGATGCACCGCGCACCCGCTGAAAATCAGGTGCCGTCAAAAGGGTAGAAGCTTTAAAACCTAGAGAATTGCCTTCAGAAATTCCGAGAGCTTGTTGGTGACGAAATCGATGTTGCCGTCATCCTCGTTGTGCTCTTCCCAGCGCTCCAAGCCCTTGTAACCGGGCTCCGGCAGAATCAGCACCGTCTTCATGCCGAGCAGCCTGGGCACGACGAGATTGCGCGGCAGGTCCTCGAACATCGCCGCATGCTTCGTATCGACACGATGCAGGCTGGCGAATTTGTCATAAGTGGCATTGGCAGGCTTGGGTACGAAATCGGCCGCGACGATATCGAAAATGTCCTCGAAATGATCGAGCACGCCAAGCGCCCGGGCTGCGGCTTGCGCATGTTTCACCGTGCCGTTGGTGAAGATGAACTTGCGGCCCGGCAGCGCCTTGATCGCATCGGCGAGATCGGCATCCGCCAGCACCGGCGAATAATCGATCTTGTGTGCGGCATCGAGGAAGTGGTGCGGATCGACACCGTGATGGTGCATCAGCCCGGCCAGCGTCGTGCCGTGCTCGTGATAGTACTTCTTCTGCAGCGCGCGGGCCTCGTCGTAATCGAGGCCGAGGTAATCGGCGACATAGGACGTCATGTTCCGATCGATCTGCGCGAAGAGATCGACATGGTGCGGATAGAGCGTGTTGTCGAGATCGAACACCCAGTCGGTCACATGGGCGAAATCGGCCTTCGATGGAAGCGAGGTCTCTGCGGTCATGGCGTGGGGTTATGACAGGGTGACCTGTTTGGCAAGGGGCGATTGCCATCAACACTCCGCGAATCTCCCGCAATCCCGCCCGGATCGAGCCGCAATTCCGCTCCCTTCGGTTCGCTCTATGAGGGCAACGAAAACGGGGGACACTTCACATGCGCATCGTTCTGATCAATCCGCCACACACATCGATCGGCAGCCGCATTCCGGACGACCATCTGCCGCCGCTCGGATTGCTTTCGATCGGCGGTCCGCTGGCCGATGCCGGCCACACGGTGCGACTGGTCGATGCCGACCGGACCAACATGCCGCTGGTGCAGATCGTCAGCGAGGCCCTGGGTGATGCGCCCGACGCGATCCTGATCGGGCATTCCGGCTCGACGAGCGTGCATCCGACAGCCGCGCAGCTCTTTCGGATGCTGAAGGCGGTGCGGCCCGAGATTCTCACCGTCTATGGCGGCGTCTTTCCGACCTATCACTGGCGCGAGATTCTCGCTGAATGTACTGAGGTCGATCTCATCGTGCGTGGCGAGGGAGAAGAAACGGCGGTCGAACTGATCAACGCCGTCGAGGCCGGACTGCCGCTGGCCCGGATTGCCGGCATCGCCTTCCGCGATGCATCCGGCAAAATAACCGCCACCCAGCCGCGACAGGCCGCCAACGACCTCGACCGGTACCGCATCGGCTGGGAGCTGATCGATCACAGGCTCTACAGTTATTGGGGCGGCAAGCGCGCCGTCATCATGCAGTTCTCGCGCGGCTGCCCGCATCTCTGCAATTACTGCGGCCAGCGCGGCTTCTGGACCCGCTGGCGCCATCGCGACCCGAAGGCATTCGCCGCCCAAATCGCCCGGCTTTATCGCGAGGAAGGCGTCGTCTTCATCAATCTCGCCGACGAAAACCCGACATCGTCGAAAAAGGCGTGGAAGGCCTTTCTCGAAGCGATGATCGCCGAAAACGTGCCCGTCCAGATCGCCGGCTCGACGCGCGCCGACGACATTGTCCGCGATGCCGATATCCTGCATCTCTATCGCAAGGCCGGCGTGGTGCGCTGGCTGCTTGGCATGGAAAGCACCGACGAGGCGACGCTGACGATGATCCGCAAGGGTGGCGGCACGTCGAAGGACCGCGAGGCGATCCGCCTGTTGCGCGAGCACGATATCATCTCGATGGGCACCTGGGTCGTCGGCTTCGAGGACGACCGCTGGTCCGATCTCTGGCGCGGCTTCCGCCACCTGCTCGCCTACGATCCAGACCAGATCCAGATGCTGTATGTTACGCCACATCGCTGGACGCCCTATTTCCGCATTGCCCGGGACCGGCAGGTGGTCGAACCCGATATCCGCAACTGGGACTACAAGCACCAGGTGCTCAAGATGAAGCACTTTCACCCGCTGATGCTGGTGCTGGCGGTGAAGGCGATCGAGGTGATGGTCCAGGCACGGCCGAAAGCGCTCTGCCGCATCCTGTTCCATCGCGACCCCGTGCAGCGCCATTCGATGCGCTGGTACACCAGGATGGGCCGCCGCGTCTGGTTCCGCGAACTGTCCGAGGCGCTCTTCCGGCGACGTCTTCTCAAGGATGGCCCGGTGCTGCAATCCTTCTGGGGCGCGCCGCAGGATGCCGAGGAGGAATCGATGATGCCGCCTTTGCGCCGACCCAATCAGCCAGCCGGACAGAAGGATATCGCCGCCTGATCAATTCAGGCGCGAAAGACCTGTGCATCCACAGCGTGCAGGCTTGCCCGTTTGCGAACGCCGTGCTTGTTATCCCCGGGGAAGCATGACGAATAAGAAGGCATCGCTGTCCGTAGGAAATCCGACACATCCATTTCGATGAAGGGCGGCCGATGGCATTTGGAACACGGGTTGAGGGAAATCTCCGGCGCGCGGAGTTCCGCGGTAATGCCGGCGAGTATTTCGGCATCTGGATCGTCAATATCCTGCTGACGATCATCACCCTCGGCATCTACGCGGCGTGGGCCAAGGTCCGCCGGATTCGCTACTTCCGCGGCAACACCTTCCTCGATGGACATTCCTTCGACTATCATGCCACCGGGCTGCAGATATTTCTCGGCTGGTTCATCGCCTTCGTCGTGATTTCGATCATCAACGTCGTCACCAGCGTCTATCCGCTGCTTGGGCTCGTGTCGCCGATCGCCTTCATGGTGATCCTGCCGTTCTTCATCGCCCGCAGCCTTCGCTTCAACGCACGTGTATCGAGCTATCGCAACATCCGCTTCGATTTCACCGGAAAGGCTTGGGGCGCTTTCGTCTCCATCCTTCTGGGGGGTCTCGTCGCCGCGCTTTCCCTCGGCATCCTGGCACCATTCGTCAGCCGCTGGAGCTATCGCTATATCTTCAACAACCTGCGCTACGGCGACCGTGGCTTCGAGACCGACCCCCGGGTCGGCGCGATCTATCGCGGCTGGCTGCTGCCGGCGCTGATGGTGGTGATGGGCCTGCTGCTCGCCGCGGCGATCGCCTGGCTGTTTGTGGCGCCGTTCGTCATGGACGTGACCAACAACGTGGACACATACAGCGAACAGGAGCGGATCGGGCTGACGATCGCGGCCTTTTATGCCGTGATCATCCCCATTATCCTGGTTTTCGTCGTGGCCGGCATCATCTATCGCATCGTGGTGCGCAATGTCGTGATGAATTCGATGTTCTTCGACAAGGTGCATCCGCTGCATAGCGACCTCTCGCGCGGCCGTTATTTCTGGATCGTGCTCTCGAACTTCCTGGTGACCGTGTTTTCGCTCGGCCTGATGCGGCCCTGGGCGGCGGTGCGGGAAGCGCGTTATATGGCCGAGCATAGCGGGATAACCCTGAAGGGCGATGTCGGCGAGGTCATGTCCTCGATCCTCGCCTCCGGCTCCGCCTTCAGCGCCGAGTTCCTCGAGATAGAGGGTATGGACTTTGGCTTCTGACGGCGTCGAGATCGCAGGCGGCACCTGGCATCCGCCGAAATCCAACGCGGCGATCGCCGCCACGCTGCTCGCCGACGGCGCGCGGCTTTCGATCCGGCTCGATGGCGACGGTTCCATCGCCTATCGCGATGAACTCCAGTCGGTCAAGATTTCCGACAGGATCGGCAGCATCCCCCGGCGCATCATGCTGCACAACGACTCCACGTTCGAAACCCATGACAACGATGCGATCGACGGACTGCTGAAAGCGCATCGGTCCGATCGTACCGGCTGGATCTCGGAACTCGAACAGTTCCGGCCACGGCTGATCGGTTTCGTCGTGCTCGTCTTCCTGCTGGCGACGCTCATCTACCGCTACGCCCTGCCAGCGCTGGTCGAAGTTGCGGTGCTGGTGACGCCGCCGGCCGTGCCCGGCTGGCTTTCCCAAGGCACGCTGGCGTCGCTCGACCAGACCATGCTCTCGGCCAGCAAGCTGCCGCTTGCCGAACAGCAGAAAATCCGCGCCGGCTTCGACGAGATTGCCGGCTTCTCGACGCGCGGCAAGGCGGGCTACAATCTGAACTTCCGCGACGGCGGCTTCATCGGGCCGAACGCCTTTGCACTGCCCGACGGCTCGCTCGTCATCACCGACGCGCTGGTCGAGATGGCCAAGGGCGACATGGAGATGATCCTCGGCGTGCTGGCTCACGAGATCGGCCATGTCGAGAAGAACCATTCGCTCAGGCAGATGTATCGCGCTGCCGGCCTTGCCGGGTTGATCATGCTGATCGCCGGCGATGTCGGTTCCGGCGGCGAGGAGGTGCTGACGGATGGCGCCGCCCTCCTCTCGCTCTCCTATTCGCGCGGCGCCGAGAGCGAGGCCGATCGGATTTCGGTGGAATTGATGTCCAAGGCGGGCCATGACCCGGCGGCGATCGGCCGGTTCTTCAAACTGCTCGAGGAGCGGCTCGGCGACAAGGGCGGCACCAGCATGCTCTCGACCCATCCCGGCACGCCGGAACGACGCAAGCAGATCGATGAGTGGGCGAAGGAAGTTGGCGGGCAATAGCCCCGTTTCCAACCCGATATCCCGCCATCGACTTCCACCAGAGCAATCCTGGGTGTATCCTCTCGCCTCGGATCAATGGCTAGGAGGCAGAGAGATGGCGAAGGTCGACGGTCTTTTCCATGAGCAGGACCCTATTGAATTCATGATTGGGGCGGCCGGATTCTACTCAATCCAGGGCGGCCCGGGATTTCTGGAATTCTTCTTCGAGACGCAGGGCGACTTCAATCGCAGTATCCGGTTTGAAGGCACCAATCTTTCGGTCAGCAATCTTGTGTATTCCGGGACAGTCACCAAAGTGACGGTCTTCGAGGCGGAAGCCATATCACCGGACACTGCCCTGCACAGCTTTACGGGAAAATGGAAATTCGCCGATCTGGCCCTCCATAATCTTACGCGGGAAAAGATCATTGCGAATTTGCTCGCCGGTGACGACACGTTCCTCGCAACCGATAGCGACGACGATATTTTCTCGCGCGCGGGCAATGACAGGCTGCTGGGCGGGCTCGGAGAAGACTATTTCGATGGCGGCAGGGGTAACGACAAGATGACGGGGGGCGAGGACGTCGACACGTTCTTCTTCCGAAGGGGCAGCGGCAAGGACGTCATCACCGACTTCGACGCAAAAGGTGGCGAAGGCAATCAGGATTTCATCGAATTGGTGGCCGGCACCAAGTTCGATGTCGAAAGGAACGGCCGCGATACGGTGATCGATCTCGGCAGGGGCTCGACTCTTACGCTCCTTGACGTGAAGGCGTCTCAGGTCACCGAGGCGGATTTCGTGTTCGCGGTATAGGCTTCGCGTGAAGGCTCAGCCTCGTTCCGCCTCTGCTCAAGGCGGAACGATATGCCCACCATCCATGATCGATGGTAGCCGGTGCCGACCGATCTTACTCCGTCGCACCCTCGTTGAAGCCGACCTTGTCGACCAGTTCCGAAGCCTGCTTGCGGTTCTTGGCGATCTCGGTCAGCGGCAGGGTGTCGGGCTTGATGGTGCCAAAACCCTTGACGATCGCCGAGGGTTCAGCGCCCGGTAGGACCGGATATTCGAAGACCTGCTCGGCATAGATCTTCTGGGCCTCGCCTTCCGACAGGAATTGCATCAGCTTCAGCGCGTTGTCCTTGTTCGGGGCGTTCTTGGCCATGGCCATGCCGGAAATGTTGACATGCGTGCCGCGATCGGCGGTGTTGGGGAAGATCACGCGCAGTGAATTGGCCCAATCCTTCTGTTCCGGCTCCTTGTCGTTGGTCATCATGACGCCGACATAATAGGTGTTGGCGATAGCGAGATCGCATTCGCCGGCGAAGATCGCCTTGGCCTGGCTGCGGTCGGAACCATTGGGCTTGGTGACGAGATTGTTCTTGAGGCCAGTCAGCCACTTCTCGGTATAGTCGGCGCCGTGATGGGCGATCATCGAGGCGATCAGGCCGATATTGTAGGAATGCTGCCCGTCGCGCATGCAGATCTTGCCCTTCCACTTGGGGTCGGCAAGCTCCTCATAGGTGATCGCGGTTTCCTTGACGCGCTCCTTCGAAGCATAGACGACGCGGCCGCGCGTGGTCAGGCCGAACCAGTTGCCCTCGGGATCGCGGAAGTTGGCGGGAATGTCCTTGTTGATCGTCTCGTCGGATACGGCTTGCGTGACGCCGCCGTCCTTGGCCTCGGTCAGGCGGGCTATATCGACCGTGAGAATGACGTCGGCCGGCGAGTTCTCGCCTTCGGCGGTCATGCGCTCGACGAGACCCTTGTCGAGGAAGAGCACATTGGTCTTGATGCCGGTTTCCTTGGTGAAGGCATCGAGCAGCGGCTGGATCAGTTCGGGCTGGCGATAGGAATAGATATTCACTTCGCCATCGGCGAGTGCCGGAAAGGCGCCGAGAAGTGCCAGTGTTGCGGCGAGCGATGTGATGGAAGCCGTCTTGTGCATTGTGTCCTCCTGAACTTGACTTTTTGGGTTTACATTACCCCGCTCTAAACATCATCCAAGAGCCGCCCGTCAATGCCCAAAAGCAAATTCTAACATGATTGTGACTTTCAGCTTTTTGGAATTGTTCCAAACTGCGGAACGGTCTATATAGGCTGCAGCAAACCCTCGAGGAGAATGGCATGCGGCTGACGAAGCAGACGAATTACGCAGTGCGCATCATGATGTACTGCGCCGCGAATGGCGGGAAACTCAGCCGTATCCCCGAAATCGCGAGAGCTTACAACGTTTCCGAGCTCTTCCTGTTCAAGATCCTGCAGCCGCTGCACAAGGCCGGCCTGGTCGAGACGCTTCGCGGCCGCAATGGCGGCGTGCGCCTGGGCCGCGCGGCCGACAAGATCACGCTTTTCGATGTCGTCCGCGTCACCGAGGAGAATTTCTCGATGGCCGAATGCTTCGACGAAGGCGCGCAGGATTGCCCGCTGATCGACAGCTGCGGCCTGAATTCGGCTCTCCGCCGGGCACTCAACGCCTTCTTCGATGTGCTCTCTGAATACACGATCGACGACCTGGTCAAGGCGCGTCCGCAGATCCACATGCTGCTCGGCCTCGAAGTTCCCGCAACCGTCGCGGCGTAAAACATTCTCGGACGCAAATCCGCTGGCAATTTCATATCCGATGTTCTAATCGATTGAAAAAGACATCGAACGGGAGGCTCCGGATATGATCCTGTGCTGCGGGGAAGCGCTGATCGACATGCTGCCGCGTCAATCGACGCTGGGCGAAGCGGCCTATGCACCCTATGCCGGCGGGGCGATTTTCAACACGGCAATCGCGCTTGGCAGACTTGGCATCCCGACCGGCTTCTTCACCGGCCTCTCCGACGACATGCTGGGCGATGTGCTGCGCGAGACGCTTGCCGCCGCCAATGTCGATTTCAGCTTCTGTGCGATCTCGGGCCGCCCGACGACGGTGGCCTTCGTCAAGCTCATCAACGGTTCGGCCACCTACGCCTTCTACGACGAGGGCACGGCCGGCCGGATGATCACGACCGATGACCTGCCGGCGCTCGGCGACAATGTCGAGGCACTGCATTTCGGCGCGATCAGCCTGATCCCCGATCCCTGTGGCGGTACCTACGAAGCGCTGCTCGCCCGCGAGCACGAGGCCCGCGTGATCTCGCTCGATCCCAATATCCGGCCGGGCTTCATCAAGAACAAGCAATCCCATCACGACCGCATCATGCGCATGGCCGCACAGTCCGACATCATCAAATTCTCGGACGAGGATCTGGAATGGTTCGGCATGAGCGGCGACCATGATGCGCTGGCGGCGCAATGGCTGAATATCGGCCCCAAGCTGGTGGTGATCACCAAGGGCGCCGATGGCGCGGTGGGCTACACGAAAAACATGAAGGTCGACGTGCCGAGTGAACGGGTCACCGTTGTCGACACGATCGGCGCCGGCGATACGTTCGATGCCGGCGTGCTGGCGTCGCTGAAGCGCGACGGCCTGCTCACCAAGTACCAGGTTGCGAACCTTGACCAGAAGGCCGTGCGCAATGCGCTGGCAATGGCGGCGAAGGTCGCGGCGGTCACCGTCTCCCGGGCGGGCGCCAACCCGCCCTGGGCACATGAAGTGGGACTCTGAGCCCGTCGTTCAGGGAACGCGGCCCCAGCCGAGCATCTTGTCGATCTGGCCAAGCGTGTAGGTATAGCGCCGCACGACGGACTTGAACGGTCCCTTGTTGCCCTCGATGGTCGTCACGATGCCGTTGTCGTAGGACTCCACGATACCGATATGTCCCATCCATCCGGTCTTTGAACCGCGCCAGAAGACCAGGATGTCGCCCGGTTCCGGCGGGTTATTGACATCAGCCGTGTAGGTCCAGCCCCTAGCCTTGAACTTGGCCAACGTGTCCCGCGCGCCGGCCGTGGCCGCATAGGGCATGTGCCCGGGATTGCCGGTATGGAAGCAGAAGGAGATGAACGAAGCGCACCAGCTGTCGCCCGCTCCCGCGCCCGTCACGGCATGGTATTTCATGACATCGGGACCGTGATTGTCGCTGCCGCTTTCGCCCTTGCCTAGTTCCTGGCGGGCGACTTTCAGAGCGTTCCATCCCGCCGTCGAAACGGTCGCCGGCTTGGCGTTATTGCCCGGAGCCGGGATCGCCGGTATGGTCGGCATCGCGATCTTGCCGAGAGCTACATCGAGCGCCCAGCGTGTCAAAGGCCCGACTTGGCCGTCGATCTTGAGCGGCATGAGATTGGGACCGATATTGGCGGACTGGAACGCCATGACGGCATCCTTGACCGTCGAGGTAAAGACATTCCCGGTGGTGCCGTTCGGCTTGAAGCCGGCGGCAGCAAGGTCGTTGATGAGCTGGAGTACCTGTATTCCGGCCAGCCCGAGTTTCAGCAATGCAAGCATGCTATTCTCCCCTGAAGACAATAAGCCTCGCAACGGCGCCGACGAGCGACGCAGTTTGGCTTGTGTTTCAACAACTTGGGTTCGTCCGGACGCCCGTGCAGTACACTGGCATATTTATTTAAAATTGCAATAAATAATATATGCAACCTGCCTCGCGTTCAGGATGCAGGTTTCCGGCTACGGATGGCGGTCGAATACATGTTCTGGCAGACAGGAAAAATAAGCTGACGACTAGCGAACTGGTCTCAGAATTCCACTTCCAACTCGATGATCTCGTCGGCCTCGGCGGTAGCGCCTTCGGCCCATTCCTTCATCAGGTCCCAATCGAGCACCATGTCGCGGTAGGCGGCGAGCGCCGGGGGCAGATCGACGGCATAGGTGAGGAAGCGCGAACAGACCGGCGCATACATGGCGTCCGCGACGGTCGGCTTGTCGCCGAAGAGCCAGGGGCCGCCATAGGCATCGAGGCATTCCTGCCAGATCTCCTTGATGCGCTCGATATCGGGGCGGGCGCCGGTGAAGACCTTGAAGTGATCATGCCGTGCCTTGATGTTCATGGGCAGCGCCGAGCGCATGTTGTGAAAGCCCGAATGCATCTCGCCGCTTACGGCCCGGCAATGCGCGCGCGCCACCGCCTCCCTGGGCAGCAGCCCCTTCTTGGGGAAAACGTCGTTGAGATATTCCGCGATCGCCAGCGTATCCCAGACCGCGACACCCTTGTGGGTCAGCCTCGGCACCAATACCGAGGGCGAGAGCAGCAGCAACTCGCGGCGGGCCTTGGGATCATCGAGATCGACTGGCAGTTCCACAAAGTCCAACCCCGCCATCTTGCACAGCAGCCAGCCGCGCAGCGACCAAGAGGAGTAATTCTTCGAGGAGATCGTAAGCGTCGTTTCCGGCATTTAGACTTATCCTGACAAGGATGCTGCGACCGCGATATATTATCTGGTCAGCCGGGAAAAAATGCACTAGTTTTTCGCATTGCACAATGAAAAAGCGCGGCGGGGCGGCTCATGCTTTACCAGGTCTACCAGCTTCAGGATGACTTCGCCGCGACATGGCGCCTCTGGGCCCGATCCATGCTCGGCCTGTTGAACACGGGCGTTACGGGAGCAAAGCGATATCTCGCCGGCGAGTATCTTGCCGCGCTGGAAATGATCTCCCGTTTCAAGCTCACGCATACGCGGCCGGATTTCGCGATCGCGAAGGTGCCGAGCGGCAATAGCGAGGCCGAGGTCACCGAACAGGTGGCGCTCGACCTGCCGTTCGGCAAGCTGCTGCACTTCGCCAAGGATATCGAAACGCCGCAGCCGAAGGTGCTGGTGATCGCGCCGCTCTCCGGCCATTTCCCGACGCTCTTGCGCGGCACGGTGGAAACCCTGCTGCGCGATCATGACGTCTACATCACCGACTGGACCAATGCCCGGGACGTGCCGGTCTCGGCTGGAAAGTTCGGCGTCGAGGACTATGTCGAATATATCATCCGCTTTCTCGAAGCGATCGGGCCGGGCGCGCATATCCTCGCTGTCTGCCAGCCCTGCGTCCAGGGGCTCGTCGCCACGGCCGTGATGTCGCAGCAGAACCATCCCTGCACGCCACGTTCGATGACGCTGATGGCTGGTCCGATCGATCCGCGCGAAAGCCCGACCGATGTCAACGAATTCGCGGTCTCCAAGTCGCTCGCTTGGTTCCAGACCTCGGTGATCTCGACCGTGCCCTATCGCCATGCCGGCGGCGGGCGGCGGGTTTATCCGGGCTTCCTGCAACTCACGGCCTTCATGGCGATGAACATGGACCGCCATCGCAACGCCCACAAGAAGCTCTACGAGCACCTTGCCAAGGGCGAGGTGAAGGAAGCCGAGAAGATCAAGACCTTCTATGACGAGTATTTCGCCGTGCTCGACCTCACCGAGGAATTCTATATCGAGACCATCGATCGCATCTTCCAGAAGGCGGAACTGGCGACCGGCGATTTCATATATCGCGGCGCAAAAGTCGATCCCGGCGCGATCCGCCGCACGGCACTACTGACGGTGGAAGGCGGCCGTGACGATATCTGCGCGCTCGGCCAGACGGCGGCGGCGCACGAGCTCTGTTCGTCGCTCCGCCCTCACCTCAAGCGCCATCACCTGCAGGCCAATGTCGGCCATTACGGGGTGTTCAACGGCAGGCGCTGGGAGAACGAGATTTATCCTGTCGTGCGCAACCATATTCTCGCGATGGAATAGCCCTAAGCGCTGCGCTATATCGTTTCCATGCAAGGGGTGGGAGGCGCGAGTGGCGGGCGAGACAAATCTGGAAAAACTGCTGGCCTCGATGGAGCCTTCACTGCGCGACGGCGACTTCGTTTTCGCCACCGTGCCCGGCAGAGCCGTGCCGCCGGGGCTCAACCCGATCGGCACTTTCCTCGAGGACGAAGGCCAGACGTTGATACTACCTGCCGACGAGGCCAAGGCTGCGGGTCTTGCCGCCAGCGGCCTCATGCGGTGCATTTCGCTGACCGTACACTCGTCACTCGATGCCGTCGGCCTCACCGCCGCCTTCGCCACAGAACTCACCCGCCACGGGATCAGTGCCAATGTGGTTGCAGGCTATTATCACGACCACATCTTTGTCGGTGCGGGTGAGGCCGAGCGGGCGGTGATGGCATTGAGGGCGTTGGCTTCCCGGTACAAGAAAGGCCCCGCCCCAAACCCCTCCCCACAAGGGGGAGGGGCTTAATCCGCGGCACCTCGATGCCTCAATCACCCGTTCATGGGAAGGCACCGTTGCTGCTGGCGCGACGGTGGGTTTGGCGGGTCGCGAGCGGCGCGTTAAGCCCCTCCCCCTTGTGGGGAGGGGTTTGGGGCGGGGGTCTTTCTCCCTCACATCATATCCCTCGGCACGACCTTCTCGAACAGCTTTTCGAAGAACTGCTTGTCCCCGTCATAGGCCTTCACCTCGGCGCTGATCACCCAGTCCTCTTCGGTGCAGGTCATGCGGACGCTGGAAACCGTGCGGACGAACCAGCCGTCGCGCGCCATGTCGCAGACCCAGCTTGCCTCGCCCGTCATGGAGAGCGGATCGCCTGCCGTGATCGACCACTCCTCTTCGCGGATCTGGCGCGTGGCGAGCCCTGTGCCGGGATGTTCGTGGCGGCCGGTATCCTCATGAATCCGGTAGATGGTGGTTGCGGTGGAGAGTTCGCGGGTGACGCTCCGGCGTGTCGCCGACGGGATCTGCTCGAGATAGACCGGCAGCGGGCTCGGATTTTCCGGTTCCTTCATCTCGATCCTCTCCGCCGCACCGAGCTTCGGCATGGCAAGCGCGATCGAGCCGGTCTCGATGGTGAGCGCAGCATCATGGGGCGGCGGCAGTATTATCGGCCAATAGGAGGTCGAGAGCGACAGCCTGATCTGGTGGCCTGGCGCGAAGCGATAGCCGCAGGCATCGAGTTCCATCACGATCTCGGTCCTCTCGCCCGGCACCAGGGGCTCGGGATGTTCGTTCGACTTGCGATGGGCGAGGTTGAGCACACCGTAGGAGACGCGCAGCGCCGAGCCATCCGGATGCACATCGACGATGCGGGCACAGAGATTGGCGAGCGGCGCATCCGAACTCAGCGTCAGCTTCAGCTTCGGCATGCCAAGATAATCGACGGCTTCGGTGAGAACAGCGGTCTCGAAGACCAGCGAGCCGGCATCGTCGCCGCGCTGATCGACGGCCATTTCGGCATCCGGCTTCAGGGTGAAGAATTCGCCCGACGACGTTCCGGTATCGAGCGGGGATTTCAGATGGACGGCACCGACGCCGCCCATGCCTTTTCCGAGCTTGCCATCGGCACCGACATGGAAGAGATCGGCGGCCGGCGCCGACCACATATCCTTGGCGACCCAGAAGCCTGGATCGAAATCGCGGCGCACGGCGGGCTTAACCGCATCCATGATATAGGCGCGTACCCGCGGCAGGTTCTCGGCACCATTCTCTTCGCCGCGCAGCCAGCGGTTCCACCAGCGGATCGCCTCGCCGAGGAAATCGACGCGCGGCTTCGGCCAGGCGAAATGCGGATATTTGTGCACCCAGGGGCCGATGATGGCCTTGGACTTCGCGCCGAGGCCGGAGACAGCCTTCAGCGGCGTGTTGCGGTAGCCATCGGCCCAGCCGGCGATCACCAGCGCGGGGATCTCGACCTCGGCAAAATTCTCTGAAATGGAGCCGTGCTTCCAGAAATCGTCGCGACGCTGGTGCTGCAGCCATTCCTCCATGAAGAACGGCTCGGCCTCCAGCCGCTCCTGCCACATGTCGCGCCAGCGGTTACCCGTCAGCGCCGGATCGGGCGAGCGTGACTGGTAGGCGAGCATGGTTCCCGCCCAGGAAAGCTGGGCCGAGAGATGCGTGCCGTTCTTATAGTGGATGTCGTCATTATAGCGATCGACAGTCGAGGCGATCGAGATCACCGCTTTCAGCGCCTTCGGGCGGAGAGCCGCCACCTGCAGGCAATTGAAGCCGCCCCAGGAAATACCCATCATGCCGACCGAGCCATTCGACCACGGCTGCGCCGCGATCCATTCGATGAGTTCGACGGCGTTCGCCAGTTCCAGCGGCGTGTATTCGCCGTCGATCACGCCATCGGATTCGCCCGAACCGCGGATATCGACGCGTACCCCGGCAATGCCCGCCGCGGCAAAGACCGGATAGGTCGATTCGTCGCGCGGGCTGGTTCCATCGCGCTTGCGATAGGGCAGGAATTCGAACACCGCCGGAACCGGATCGGCCTCGGCATTACCGGGCATCCAGATGCGGGCGGCGAGCCTTGTGCCGTCCTTCAACGTGATCCACTGGTTTTCGATCGTGGTGAAGGAACGGTCGGTCATGTTGGCCTCGTGTCAAATGCATAAGAACCCGCCACCAGCGAGTTGGGTGTTCACCCCTCACCAACTTCGGCCAAGCGATCGGCTTTGCCTCTCGCGGCCTGCGTATCCTCTCCCACAAGGGGAGAGGTAAGGTGCCTCGCTCTCGGCCATCGCATGGGGCGAGCCGGTGCCGCAGGTTTACCTCTCCCCTTGTGGGAGAGGATAGCAAGCCCGAACGAGACGAAGTCGAGTTCTTGGGCACGCTTGGTGAGGGGTGAGCACCCGCCTCATTGAAGCAGGATCAGGAACTGAATCTCAATTCAATTTAGCGCGCCGCCACTCGAACGCAACACGAATTGCGGCCAAATCCCAGCCCAATCGCGTCTCACCACCCCGGCTGCATCGCCCCCGCGCGCACGCGACCGATGCGGGGAAACACGTTGATGTCGCGGCTCATCTCGTCCTCCACCACGCTCGGCGGCGTGATGTTGTCGAGGCAGGCGCTGATATGGGCGGTGATGGCGTTGGTGAGCGAGGTCGAAAGGCCTGGCCGCTTCATGATGCCGATCTGAACCGGTGCCAGGGGCGGAAAGCCATCGGGCTGGCCGAGCACCTTCATGCCGGTCCGCAGCGCCGATTCCGGCAGCACCGAGACCGCCATGCCGGCGAGCACGGCGGAAGCCACGACCGTCGAGGACCAGCTGGTGAACAGGATCTGGTACTCACGGCCGATTGCATCGAGCGAGGCGCAGGCGAGACGCCGCCACTGACAGTCGCGACGGCCGACCGCGAGTGGCACCGGCGCATTCTCGGGCAGCGGATGATTGGCCGACATCACCCAGCAGAGCGGCTCGGTGCGCACGACTTCGGACTCACGCTCCAACGGATTGTGGGTGACCAGCGCGATATCGAGTTCGCCCTTCGACATCTTCTCGGCGAGGTCCACCGAGGGCTCGCAGACGATGTAGAGTTCGACATTGGGATGCGAGCGGGCGAAGCGCTGGATGATCTCCGGCATGTAGCGGTCGGCATAATCATCAGGCGTGCCGATGCGCAGCGTGCCTTCAAGACGATTGTCGTCGAAGGCCGCGACGGCCTCGTTGTTGAGGCGTATCATGCGGCGGGCATAATTGAGCAGCTTCTCACCCTCGGGCGTCAGCCGGTTGCCGCGGCCGTCCTTGACGAAAAGCGGCTTGCGGATGCGCTCTTCGAGCCGCCGCATCTGCATGGAAACAGCGGACTGCGTCTTGAACACCCGGTCGGCGGCCTTGGTGAAGCTGCCGGCATCGGAAATGGCGACGAAGGTGTGCAACTGGTCAATGTCAAGCGGTGCGGTCATGGCCCAACCTATCCATCAGAGTGATTGATGATTACCATTAGAAACATTCGTTGGACTGATCAATAGATTTCTTGCATATTTTCAGCATCGAAAGCGATAGCTCAGGCCAAGCAAACCACGGCCGGGGTGCCAAGGAGATACCAATGTCTATCTGTGAAGAAGCGCCCGCAAGCGCAATTGCGGGCAGAGGAACCCTATTGTCGAAATTCAACGCAACCGCGCTTCTTTCGTGGAGCGTGGCGGCATTCGGCACCTGGCGCAACCGCCGTGCCGTAGCCAATATGCGCGACTTCGACGATGCGCAGCTTGCCGATATCGGGCTGAGCCGTCGTGACGTCGAGATCGCACTTCAAGCGCCGATCAGCACCGATCCCATGCTGCATTTGATCGGTGCGCGCAAGAATCCGCTGAAGGGCGTGCGCCATAGCTAATTCGTGGGGGCTCCCCGTCCCCACGCCGCCTGAAACTGTTCTGACCTCCCCTTGAACCGTTTCCCCGCAGGGTGTCCGCCAAGCTACCCTGCATGACTGCCCGGTCCCGTTGCCTTCCCAAGCAACTGGCCGGGCTTTTTCTTTTTCAGATGTGCACGATGCTGACAGATAGTGGCAGCGGCCTGTCGTATGGTGCTGTGAATATGCATCGAGCCAATGTTGCGGAATTCGGCTCCGGCCGCATGGCAATGCCAAATCATTCACGCAGCCGCCGCATGACCTGACAGAGAAATTCAACATGCCGGGGCCTATGCAGGTCCGGCCAGGAGATTTTCAAATGACGATGTTCAACGAAGCACACACATCGAGGATGACACTCCTCGCCAGACTTTCCGCCTTCGCCGCCGCGCTCGGCGGGATGCGCAGGAGTCGAACCGTGTTGCGCGATCTCGACGCGCTCGACGACAATCTGCTGCGTGACATCGGCCTCTCCCGGGGAGATATGCTCGATATCAGGAGCGCACCGCTGTCTTCCGATCCCGATGCCGTGCTGCGTCGCGCGCGGATGCGCAACATGTTCTGATCAAGACGCAGGGTCAGTCATTCCGGCATGGTGAACAGCGAGATCTGGCCGCGAATGATCGTCTTGTAGTCTTCGAGCACGTTGCCGCTGTCCTGCCCATCCGACAGCGCCAGCCTGACAGCGCCCGCCGTCAGCTGAAACATCAGGAAGGCAACCCTGCGGAAATCCTCGTGGCGCGATGCCGGCACGAAGGGCAGGCCGGCTTCGCAGAAGCTGTTGGTCTGGCGGCGGGTGCTTTCGATGTCGAGATTCAACAGCGCCTTGTCGGCCTGGACGGCGTTGATCAGGTCGAGGATGGCCGGGTCCGAATGAACCCGCTCGAAGAAATAATCGAGCATGTCGGACGCCGATTGCTGCAACCCGTCGAGATCGGCCACCTCGGCGGCCCGACCGCCGATCGCAGCCTCGATCTCCTCCGTCCATTGCTGGAACAGCGTCGCGATAATCGCCGACTTGTTGGGAAAATATTGATAGACCGAGGAGATCGGCCCTCCTGCAAATGCAGCGATCTCGCGCATCTTGACGCCGTCGATGCCCTTTTCCCCGATCAGGCGCTTGGCGGCGGCGAGAATTTCTTCCACCCGCCCGCGGCTCCGTTGCTGCTTGGGCGGGCGTCTCAGTTGACTATCCATGCGATACCCGTTCCACGCGTGACTGTGATCCTAGTCTAGATGTAGCGGGTTATTACGCCGGGGGCTTCAAGCCGGTTCACACCGGGCTAAAATAAATCCTGCGAATATTGACAATTGCCAAAATCGGCGCCGCCGTTGTGGATAAAGGAAGGGATTGCTATAGGTCAGTCCCCGCCAACAGGACCTTCCCGCATGCTGCAGATCGCCTTTCTCGGAACCGGATTGATGGGCGCACCGATGGCGCGCAACCTCCTCAAGGCGGCGTTTCCGGTCACCGCCTGGAACCGTTCGACCGACAAGGCGGAGGCGCTGAAGACCGATGGGGCCACCGTCGCGACCTCAGTGACGGAGGCCGTGCGGAATGCCGATATCGTCATCACCATGGTGTCCGACGGCGGTGCGGTCCGGGCGCTGCTCGATGGCGGCGTGGCGGATGCGATGCAGCCGGGCGCGATCCTGGTCGACATGAGCTCGATCAAGCCGCGTGAGGCGCGCGCGCATTTCGACCTGCTCAAGGCGAAGGGCGTAAGCGCGCTCGACGCACCGGTTTCCGGCGGCACCAGGGGCGCGACCGACGGCACGCTGGCGATCATGGCCGGCGGCGAGGAAGACGCCTTCAAGAAGGTCAAGGCCGCGCTTTCGGCCATGGGCCGCCCCACGCTCGTTGGCCCATCAGGTACCGGCCAGCTCGCCAAGCTTGCCAACCAGGGCATCGTCGCCACCACGATCGGCATCGTCGCCGAAGCGATGCTACTGATGCAATCCGCCGGCGCCGACATGAACCGGCTGCGCGAGGCATTGAAGGGTGGATTTGCCGATTCGATCATCCTGCAGCAGCACGGCAAGCGGATGGCGGATGGTGATTTCACGCCGGGCGGGCGTTCGGCGCTTCAGTTGAAGGATCTAAATAACTTGCTCGAGGAGGCCGCAAGCCTCAGGCTGGCATTGCCGCAGGCGGAGTTGCAGCAGGCACGGTATCATCGGTTTGTGCATGAGCTAGGTGGAGAGGATCTGGACCATGCGGGGTTGTTTCTGGAGTTGAAGGATCGGCAGAGGGGGTAGGAGACACCCTTCTCTAACACTTCAGTTTGACAGGTCTTGGCCCAAAGCGGCCATAGAGCCCTGTTGACCCTACTCAAGGCGGTAGGTATGGCAAGGCATGTGTCAAAATCGCGCCGACGACGAAAATGCCTTCCGGGCCAACACTCCGCTGCACTTCCTCTTCTTTATTGGCCCATTGCTGACCAAGGCTCATTGGAGAAAATAGGCCTACAGAAATGGTGAAAATTGCAAACTGGGTATGGCTCGCAAATTTGGATGCCTTGCTTGACGAGATTCAACATATGTCGGGCGACTGTCTCGATGAAGGCTTGCTCAAAATACTGCGTGATGACATCGAAGGATCGAATACTGACGGCACTCCAGAGCGCTGGGCGTCGGCTGTTTTTTCTGGGCCGGTGCCGATTACCGCGTGGCTTGGTATCGACCGAGGAACAGACGTCTTACAAGTTCGATTGAATCTTCCTGACGAACTTGCCGCACGTGCCGAAACTCTGCTTCATGTGATGCAGGAATATCGGCTCGTGCGATAACTGACCGGCTGCGTAGACTGGCCGACATTGGAGTGCGTGTCCGCTGTTGATGCTGTGGACGGCTCCTCCGCCGACATCGCGATGTGCCATGATCGCGGTGTTGTTAGGAACCGCATGGGAGGAGCCATCCATGGAAGAGATAACCACGATTGGACTCGACATTGCTAAGTCGGTGTTCCAGGTACACGCCGTTTCTGCAGCGGGCGTGGTGGTCGTTCGCCGACAATTGAAGCGCCGCTATGTCGTTCAGTTCTTTGCGGGGCTCAAACCTTGCCTGATTGGCATCGAAGCATGCGCAACAGCCCACCACTGGGCGCGGGAGCTGGCAAACCTTGGCCACGAGGTCCGGCTGATGCCGCCAGGCTATGTGAAACCCTACGTCAAGCGAAACAAGAACGATGCTGCTGATGCTGAGGCAATTTGCGAAGCGGTGACGCGACCGAACATGCGCTTTGTCCCGATCAAAACACAGGATCAGCAGTCGATCCTGATGCTCCATCGTACCCGTATGTTGTTCATCCGGCAGCGCACGATGACCATTAATGCTGTGCGCGCCCATCTTGCCGAGTTTGGCATCATCGCGGGCATCGGGCGGATTGGGCTGCAGGCTCTGCTCGATCTCATACGGAAGGGTGAAAAGGCAGAGGTACCGCCAGAAGCATGGCTATGTCTCGGAGCATTGGCCGACCAGATTGATTTGTTAAAGCAACGTATCCTGAACATGGATCGGCAGATTCTGAAATGGCACCGTGCCAATGATCTGAGCCGCAAGCTTGAAGGAATTCCCGGCGTTGGTCCGTTGGTGGCCACAGCTCTGGCAGCGAGCATACCCGATGCGACAGCTTTCCGCTCCGGTCGTGATCTGAGTGCATGGATAGGTTTGGTGCCAAAGCAAAACTCGAGCGGCGGCAAGGAGAAGCTCGGAAGTATTAGCAAGGCCGGAAACCGATACCTCCGACAGTTATTGGTACTCGGCGCGTTGGCAGTGATCAAACGAGCGAAACTATTAGGCCATGCTCGCCATCCATGGCTTGTCGGCCTGATGGAGCGTCGTCCATCGAAGGTCGCGGCGGTCGCGCTCGCCAACAAGATGGCGCGGGTTGCTTGGGCGATGATGAGCCGCAACGAATCCTATCGAGCAATACCGGTCGCGGCCGGGAGCTGAGACACGACGCAAGCGTCGTGACCACCGTTGGTAAGAGCAGGAGACTTATAACGCACCTACGCCAGTCGGCCCAAGGAGAGGGACAACCCATTATGCGCCAGGCGCTTCGAGCGCGAGCTGTTGACCGGGACCCAATCCGCGGAGAGCATTATGGCCAGCGGCCCCTCTGTGCCGCGTCGAAAGGCCGGACACATGGCAGCTCCGACCAGCAACGTGCGAAAAGTCAAAAACCTCTTGCCAATCCGGAGCCGTCCACACATGGCGCAAAACTGCCCCTTGTCGTGGAAGGCAGTTGGCAGGCGTTCATTGTTTCGGATCGAGGCCATCGAGCAGGAAGTCGAGGCCCTTCCTGAAAGCGCCGTCCCAGTCGTTGTCCAACAGCAAGCGAGAGCGTTGGATCGTTGGGTATTGTTCGCTCAGACGCGTGAGGCGCTGCTGCGCCGCGGCCTGATCGTCGTCCGAGAGGTCGAAGCTGGCGCGGGTGATGGTGGCGCCGATCACATAGTTCCACAGCGACCATATCGCGACGTTCAAATCCGCGTCCGCGACACCTGCGCCGGATAGGGTCTTGCTCAACAGTTCCAGGCGAATGAGGATGTTCGGGCCGAGCGCCCGGCGCGGCAACAGTGATGCCGACCAGGGATGCCGCAGCATGCTGGCCCGCCAGTCCTCGAGCATGTAAACGACGTCCCCGCGCCAATCCTCAGCCTCAACCTCTCGCGGCGGCGCGCGATATTCGAGCACAGAGTCGAGCGCCAGATCGAAGACCTCGTCCTTGTTATCGACGTGCCAATAGAGGCTCATGGCGCCTGCGCCGAGGCGATCTGCCAGCCGGCGCATCTTCAATCCGTCGACCCCTTCGGCGTCGAGCAGTTCGACTGCGGTTGCGACGATCCGTTCCAGCGAGAGGGGCGGTTCCTGTGGGGATTGGGGTGACACATCTTTCCGCTGAGGCGTTTTGCCCTCTGCGTCGCTGCGTTTGGCTGCCATCCGTTTCCCCTACTGACCAGAGCGTCGATTTAAGCCGGCGATACCGAAATGTCGATATTGGGCAATTGACTCGTACGACGTACGATGCAATTAAATCGTACGTCGTACGAGTCAATCATAGCGGCAATGAATTGAAGTTCAATCCTGCAGGCCGCGAGTGTCGATTGCTCGCGGTCCTCA
The DNA here is from genome assembly GCF_964254105.1 of Rhizobium sp. LjRoot254. Taxonomy (NCBI): domain Bacteria; kingdom Pseudomonadati; phylum Pseudomonadota; class Alphaproteobacteria; order Hyphomicrobiales; family Rhizobiaceae; genus Rhizobium; species Rhizobium sp. LjRoot254. Next base: position 4,140,640 of record NZ_CAXUSM020000001.1, read on the forward strand.
GAGCCGGGAGAAAATCATGTCACGCGCAATCAAGCGTCTGCTTATCGGAGGGCTAATCATCATGAACATCAGCGTTTCCACCGCGACGACGGCGAACGAGAACGATCGCAAGCTGACCATCGTCAATCCGAAAAACCTCTACGATCCGACGCCGAATGGCTACAGCACGGCGGTGATCGTGCCTGGCGGAGCCCGGATCGCCTACATCTCCGGCCAGGGCGGCCAGGACAGCACCGGCGCCCTGTCGCCGGATTTCGCCGCGCAGGTCAAGCAGGCCTACGCGAACCTACGCGCCGCGCTGGATGGGCTCGGTGCCAAGCCGGATCAGGTCGCTAAGCTCACGATCTTCGTGGTCGATCACGACATGTCAAAACTTGGAGTGCTGACCCAGGAGGTCAAGGAAATGTTCGGCGAAACGCTGCCGGCGCAGACCCTGGTTCCCGTCCCCAAGCTTGCAATCGACCCCATGCTGTTCGAGGTCGAGGCCGTCGTCATTCTGGAATAGGGGCGGAGACACATTAGGCGCGATCGTGGGGCAACGCTGCTCCACCTTAGGGAGATTGGTGCGGGTCTTTCGGTTCAGGCCCGCGCCGGCGCCGGCAGCGCCATCACCTCTTCCGCCGGCCGTATCCTCAACCTCGTAATCCTGTTCTTCACCCGCTTCATGACGATGAATCGCTTGCCGTGGAAGGTGAATGACGACCGTTCCTCGGGGATAGACCGGCTCTCGTAGATCACCAGTCCGGCAATCGTGGTCGCGTCCTCATCAGGCAAGGACCAGCCGAGCGCGCGGTTCAGGTCACGGATCGATACCGCGCCATCGACCACGACCGAGCCGTCAGCCTCGCGCCGCACGCCGGAAAGATCGGGCTGGTGCTCATCGGAGATGTCACCAAGCACCTCCTCCAGAATGTCCTGCATGGTGATCATGCCCTGCACCTCGCCATATTCGTCGACGACGACGGCGAAATGGGTGTTGCGGTGGAGGAACGCGGCGAGCTGGTCCTTCATGCTGGTCGTATCCGGCACGAACCAGGGCCGGTCGGCGATCTTCATGATGTCGAGCGTTTCGGGCGTGCTACCCGGCACGGTGAGCGCACGCAGGATATCCTTGGCGTGGATGATGCCGACGATATTGTCGGTCTCGTCCTTCCACACCGGCATGCGGGTGAAGGCGCTGTCGAGGATCGTCCTGACCGCGACCTCGGGCGGATCGTCGGCATTGATCGCCTTCATCACCGTGCGGTGGATCATGACATCGGAAATCTCGCGCTCGTCGAGCTCGGCCCAGTTGTCTCGCTCTCTCGACGACCCGTTGCCGTTATTGTCTCGCGGCGCGCTGGCCGTGGCATCGCCGCCATTGCCCGGACGGCGCGGCTCGGCCTGTCCGTTGCCGGCCAGGCGGCCTAGCCATGCGGCAAAGCGCGCGAGCCAGTTCATGCTAGCCCTCCAGCTTTTCCCGGAGGAACGAAAGCACTTCCGACGCCGGCACGTCATCGGCAACAAAGGACTGGCCGAGGCCGCGCGTCAGGATGAAGGTCAGTTTACCGCCCTTCACCTTCTTGTCCTGGGTGATGGCTTCGAGCATCACTTCGGCCGGCGGCAACCCGCCCGGTATCTCGCCCATGGTGACCGGCAGGCCGACCTCGCGCAGGTGCTTTTCCACCCGCTCGCCAAGATCGGGGCTGGCAAGGTTCATGCGGGCCGAGAACTGATGCGCCAGCACCATGCCGATCGCGACACCCTCGCCATGCACAAGGCGGGCCGAATCATATTGGGTCGCGGCTTCCAGCGCGTGGCCGAATGTATGGCCGAGATTGAGCAGCGCACGGCGTCCGCTCTCGCGTTCGTCCTCGGCGACCACGTCGGCCTTGGCCTGGCAGGAGATCCTAATCGCCTCGATCCGGGCCGCGCCGCCTTCGAATACCGCGCGCCAGTTGTTCTCCAGCCATTCGAAGAAATCCGGCTTGTCGATCAGGCCGTATTTGGCGACCTCGGCATAGCCGGCGCCGAACTCGCGCGGGGAGAGCGTATCGAGCACGTCGGTATCCGCCAGCACAAGATCGGGCTGATGGAACACACCGATCAGGTTCTTGCCGTGGCGCGAATTGATGCCCGTCTTGCCGCCGACCGAGGAATCGACCTGGGCCAGCAGCGAGGTCGGGATCTGGATGAGGCGGGTGCCGCGCCGGACGATGCCGGCTGCAAATCCCGTGAGATCGCCGATGACGCCGCCGCCGAGCGCGATGACCGCATCGTTGCGCTCGATCTTGGCTTCCAGCACATGGTCGCAGGCCTTGATCAGGGGATCGAAGCTCTTGGTCTTCTCGCCAGCCGGCAGGGTCAGCGGAAACACGGATATGCTGGCTTCAGCGAGGCTTGCGGTCAACGGCTCGAGATAGCGCGCGCCGACATGTTCGTCGGTGATCACCGCCACGCGCTTGCCCTTGAGACGCGCCGCGATCTCGCGGCCGGCGCGGGCGATCAGGCCGGGTCCGATCAATATGTCGTAGGACCGGTCGCCGAGTTCGACACGGACGGTCTTTTCCAGTTCACTCATTGCCACTCTCACTCGCCAGTGCGGCCACCGCACTGATCACTTCGGACGCGATCACGTCCTTCTTCTCGTCGCGCGATTTGACCGTCAGATCGGCCAGCGCATAGGTCGGGTAGCGCGCGATCATCAGGTTTTCCAGCGTCTGCTTTGGATTTTCGGTCTTCAAGAGCGGCCGGTTGTCGCGCTTGATTACCCGTTCCCACAATGTTTCGAGATCGGCGTCGAGCCAGAGCGACAGGCCGCTCGCCTGGATCGATGCCCGCGTATCGCCGTTCATGAAGGCGCCGCCGCCGGTCGAAAGCACCCGCGGTCCGGTGCGCAGCAGCCTTGTGATCACCCGGTTCTCCAGCTTGCGGAACTCCGGCTCGCCATATTTCTCGAAGAGTTCGGGAATGGTCATGCGGGAGACGCGCTCGATCTCATGGTCGGAATCGATGAAGGGAATGCCCATCTCGGACGCCACCAGCTTGCCTATCGCCGATTTACCGGCGCCCATCAGCCCGACAAGCACGAGATTGCGCTTGCCGAGAACCCGCCGGGCGAGATCGGCCGCAGCACTGGTTCCGATGGTGGTTCCCTCCATGAAGCCTTTCCCGCATTGCTTTCAAGTTCCTATGGGTAAAAGAACCGCAAGCGTCAAGGTGGCGAGCCGCATTCGCGCTTGCACAAGCCTGTCCGGCAACTCATAAATGATAGGGCTATTTCATCGAATCGCCGCAGGAACATCCAGCCAGCCGATGCCCACGCTTTTCCGCTTTCTCTACTGGTGTGCGCTGATTGCGGCTGTGATCTATGCGATCCTCTTCGCGCTCGCTTATCTCGTGGAGCCGACACCACGCGATGCGACGATCGAAATCCCGTCCGAGCGGACCAATCCGCCGCCGCAATGAGGTAACGCCGTGCGCGATCTGTCCGCCGCCCATGTGGAAGCCTTTCTCGAAATGATGAGCGCCGAGCGCGGGGCGGCGAAGAACACGCTTGTATCCTATGAGAGGGATCTCGACGAACTCTCGGCTTTCCTCAAGACGCGCAGCGCCTCGTTGACATCGGCCGGCTCGCCGGACCTTCAGGCTTTCCTCAGTTACATGGCGCGCGAGGGCTACAAGGCCTCGTCTCAGGCGCGCCGGCTTTCTGCGATCCGACAGTTCTATAAATTCCTCTATGCGGAAAACATCCGCGAGGACGATCCCTCCGGAATCCTCGACGCGCCGAAGAAGGGCCGCTCGCTGCCCAAGACATTGAGTGAGGAGGAGACAAACAAGTTGCTTTTGCTGGCCGAACAGGAAGCCGCACGCGAGGGGCCGGGCAGGCTCGACCGGCTGAGGATGCTCGCGCTGCTCGAACTCTGTTATGCCACCGGCATGCGCGTGACCGAGCTTGTGTCGCTCCCGGCCCGGGTGCTCGGCGAGAACGGGCGGTTCCTGATCATCAAGGGCAAGGGCTCGAAGGAGCGCCTGGTGCCGCTGACCAAGACGGCCATTGCGGCGATCGCGGCTTATGGCGCGGAACTCAAAGCCGTGCATGGCGACAAGGAATTCGCTTTTCTCTTCCCGGCATCGAGCGCCACCGGCTACTTGCCTCGCCAGGTCTTCGCCCGCGACTTGAAGAGCCTCGGCACTCGGGCCGGCATCCGCGCGGCAGCGCTGTCGCCGCATGTGATCCGCCACGCATTCGCCAGCCACCTGCTGGCCAATGGCGCCGACCTGCGCGTCGTGCAGGAACTGTTGGGCCATTCCGACATTTCCACCACACAGATCTATACCCATGTGCTCGATGAAAAGCTGCGTGAACTGGTCGAAACGCACCACCCCCTTGCAAAAACCACAAAAAACAGGGAATAGGATGCCGCGCGGCGGATGATAGGGTCCGGACCCACTAAATTCATGCAATTCTGTTTGAAGACGTTGGATTGCATGGAAGAAGTCAGGCGGAGGCAAGACCCTTAGGTCTTGTCGAGCATTGACTTCGACAGGCGGCCAACGTCTTCAAACCCTGCGGGCGAGGCAGATTTCGTCCCTGAATACGTCGGAAAGGTTTGAAAATGTTGGGCATTGTCTGCACCTTTCCTCCTATTCAGGGACGAAATCTGCCACGCAGAATGGATGAATTTAATGGGTCCGGACCCTGAAGCCGGAAACGGGTGACCATGCATAACTATCTCGATTTCGAAAAGCCGATCTCTGATCTTGAAGGCAAGATCCTTGAACTCAAGACGCTGGCCGAGCAGGACGAGAGCGTCGATACGTCGGATGAGATCGCGCGCCTCGAGACACGCGTCCGTGACGCGATGGCCGATATCTATTCCAAGCTGACGCCGTGGCAGAAGACCCAGGTCGCGCGCCATGCGGACCGTCCGCATTTCATCGATTACCAGACGCAGTTGTTTTCCGAGTTCACGCCGCTCGCCGGTGATCGCAAATTCGCCAACGACGATGCGATCCAGGCTGGCTTCGCGCGCTTCCGCGGCGAGCCTGTGGTGCTGATCGGCCAGGAAAAGGGCTCCGACACCAAAAGCCGCATCCGCCACAATTTCGGTTCGGCCCGGCCCGAGGGCTACCGCAAGGCCATCCGCATCATGGAACTGGCCGACCGCTTCGGCCTGCCGGTGATCACGCTGGTCGATACCGCCGGCGCCTATCCCGGCATCGGCGCCGAGGAGCGCGGCCAGGCCGAGGCCATCGCCCGCTCGACCGAGACCTGCCTCGGCGTCAAAGTGCCGATCGTCTCTATCATCATCGGCGAAGGCGGCTCCGGCGGCGCCATCGCGATCGCCACCGGCAACCGCGTCTACATGCTTGAGCACGCAATCTATTCGGTGATCTCGCCCGAGGGTGCCGCCTCCATCCTGTGGCGCGATTCGACCCGCGCCAAGGAAGCGGCGCAGAACATGAAGATCACGGCGGAGGACCTGAAGTCGCTCGGCGTCATCGATGGAATCATCCCTGAGCCGATCGGCGGCGCCCATCGCGCCCCCGAAAAGGCGATCGCTTCGGCCGGCGAGATCATCGCGTCGTCGCTCTCCGAACTCAAGGGCCGCAAGGACTTGCGCGAAGAAAGACGGCAAAAGTTCCTCGCAATGGGCCGTCAGCTCTGAAGTGCCACGATACCGCCCCAACTAGGCCACAATCTTTTCCTTTGAAAGACTTGGCGGTTTGCGCGACATGACGGCGAGCAGCAGTGGTTAACCGGATGTGAACAATCCAGTAACCAATTTTGACTTATAAGTTTCGCTTGGTATCATTCCGCGCAATGCCCTCCGGGTGGGCGCGTTTGCATAGTGGACATCGGTGGCATGCGGTTATCTCACGGACTTGTATTTGCTCTGGGACTGGGCTTGCTGGCGAGCTGCAACTCCCAGGATGCGCTCGTCGGGATCGAGCACGTGTCGAACCGCGTCGAGCATCCGCTTCCCGCCAAGATGCGCTCCAAGCTCGCCAAGATGAACCTCTCCATGTCGTCGCCGATCATGATGCGCATCTTCAAGGAAGAAGCGGTCATGGAAGTGTGGAAGGCGAACTCCCAGGATCGCTACCAGCTGGTCGCGACCTATCCGATCTGCGCCTGGTCCGGCCAACTCGGTCCGAAGAAGAAGGAAGGCGACCGCCAGGCGCCCGAGGGCTTCTACAATATCACGCCCGCGCAGATGAACCCGAATTCGAGCTACTACCTGTCATTCGACATGGGCTATCCAAACAAATTCGACCGCGCCTATGGCCGTTCGGGCCGCAACCTGATGGTCCACGGCGCCTGCTCTTCGTCAGGCTGCTATTCGATCTCGGACGCCGCCGTGCTGCAGGTCTATGCGTTTGCGCGCGATGCCTTCAAGGGCGGCCAGAAGAGTTTCCAGATCCAGGCCTTTCCGTTCCGCATGACGGCGGAGAACATGGCCAAGCACCGTTCTTCCGAACACTACGAGTTCTGGAAGAACCTCAAGACCGGCTACGACCATTTCGAGATCACCCATCGTCCGCCGGTGGTCGATGTCTGCGGCAAGAAATACGCGTTCAATGAGGTCGGCGGCTGTAACTCGGGGACGCCTCCGGCGCTGACCGCAGCTTACCAGAGCTATTCCAAGAGCTACGAGCAGGCTTTCAACGCGTCAACGACGAAGTATTCGGCCGATTGGAAAGACACTGCCGAGTGGGACCGCAAGGCGCAGGAGCGCCTCGACCGGCGCATGGGCAAGGTCCGCGCGATCCCCAACGACGCCGATTATGTCGTGGTCGACTCGCAGGCCAAGAAAACCATGACCTCCGACGCCGTGGCATCCTATTCCGAAGCGAAAAAGAAGGTCGAGGACATCAAGAAGGGCGTCCGGCCGACTGTCGAATATATTTCGGTCGCGGAAGTTGCCTATCGCAAGAAGCTCGCCGACGAAAAGCGCAAGGAAGACGAGAAGCTCGAAAAGCGCCTCGCCAAGGCGAAGATCCCGGTTCCCGAGCCCAACCCGATCAAGCCGGTAATGCAGGCCTATGTCGCGGAAGAGAATGAGGACGAAGCACCGTTCTGGAAGGTCTGGGAGCGCAAGATCAATTCCGCGCCGCCGGTCGAAGTGACGACCGCGGATCCGAGCGCATTGCCCGTCGTCGTCGATGGCACCGCCAAGACGGACGAGAAGAAGGCCGTCGAGACCGAGGCCGTGGCGGTTAAGAAGCCCGCTGACGCCAAGGCGGACCAAGCCGAACAGCCTGTCCAGCCGCCTGCAGTCGCCGCCGAGAACCAGCCCAAGGAAAAGCCATTCTGGAAGGTCTGGTAATATCCGTGGCGGATGAGATCGCCGCCACGCTCGACCTGTGCGGGCTGAAATGCCCCTACCCCGTGATCAAGACCGAGAACCGGCTGGCGAAACTTAGGCCCGGCGCGCTGATTTCGGTCGAGACCACCGATCCTCTCTCGGCCATCGACATCCCGCATTTTTGCAATGAGAACGGCCATGTGCTGGTGTCGCAGGAAAGGCGTGAGGGTGGGCATAGGTTCGTGATCCGCAAGAGGGTTGACTGAGCAGACAGATTTCATACATCCTATGCATATTGCATAAGAACAGGGGGCTGGAATGCTGAGAGTTGGCGCAGCCGAATTCCAGGGCAATATCGAAAAGTATCAAGACATCGCTCTTAGGGAACCGGTCGCGGTGACGCGGAACGGGCGTGAAGGCACGGTGCTGATCTCCGCCGATGAGTACCGGCATACCCGAGGACGCTACCGGAAAGTCATGGGACCCGACGACTTCACAGAGGAAGATCTACGCGCAATAGAAGAAGCGGAAATCCCGGAAGAAGCCAAGGCCTTCGATCATGAGGTGGAAGATTGATTCTTCCATGCGGATAAAGTCCGAGCCAACGCCCCGCACAGAATAGTGAACGCTCTATCTCCCACCCGCACTGTTGCAATTCCTCGTCCTTGGGATCATTTCTAATCCAAACAGAGCCAGCGGCAGCGAGAAAAACATGCCTTCCAATCAGGATTTGTCACGCCGGGCTGCGCTCCAGCTACTTGGAACAGGAACACTCGCCATGACGCTCACAACAGCAGAACCCGCGGCCGCCCAGGCCGCCAGGCCGAGCTTTGCGATTACGCGGCCGATCCATATCCATTCGGTGGCGCTTAGGGTTCACGACCTGCCAATGATGACCTCGTTCTACAGTCAGATCATGGGCATGGACGTGCTCACGCAAACCGAGAGCGAAAGTGTGCTGGGCAAGGATGGCCAGACGCTCTTCACCCTGAAATCCCGGCCCTCAGACGAACCCGATGACGGCCGTTCCGCCGGTCTGTTCCACACCGCCTTCCTGATGCCGGACCGGGCCTCGCTCGGCCGCTGGCTGATCTTTGCGGTCAAGAACAAGGTGCCGTTTACCGGCTTTTCCGATCACCTCGTGTCCGAGGCGCTTTATCTCGACGATCCCGAGGGCAATGGCATCGAGGTCTATGCCGACCGCGCACCGGAGAGCTGGCGCTGGAACGGCGACCAGATCGCCATGGCGACCGAACGCCTCGACATCGATAGCCTGGTCAACGGGCTTCCGGGCGATTCCACCATGCCTTTCGTGGCGCCTTCCGGCTTCCGCATCGGCCATGTGCACCTGCGTGTCGGCGATACGGCCAAGGCCGAGGATTTCTATATCAAGACCGCCGGTCTCGACATGATGGCGAAGATCCCAGATGCGAGCGCGATCTTCCTCGCCAATGGCCGCTATCACCACCATATCGGCGCAAATGTCTGGCGCAGCCGTGGCGCCGGCATGCGCAGCGAAAAGATGAACGGCCTCGACAATCTCGCCTTCTCGGTCTCCGAGCCGCTGATGGACGGCCTGCGCGGGCGCCTGCGCGCTAGCGGCTCCGATTTCCATGAGAAGGGCGACACGATCGAAGCACTCGATCCCTGGGGCACGCGGGTGAAGTTCGTCAGCGCGGCGTAAGACTCAATCCGGTTCGGAGAAATACCGCCCCGGCGTCACGCCGAACGCCTTTCTAAAGCCGGCGACGAAGGCGCTCGGCCCTTCATAGCCCCGGGGGATAATCAGGAAAGCCAGGATAAGCTCGCGGAGGAGCGGCGAGAGCCCGATCTACGACCGGGCGTTCACGTTGTTTCTAGACGAAATCCACGCCCGTGACCAGGTCGGCATCGACCTTGAGGAGCACGAACACGTCGCCATCGCCGAAATCGACCACTGTGTTCTTGCCCACTTGCGTGATGGAGTCGACATCGGCGAAGTTGGCGTCGATGAAATCCTGCAAGCCAGCGCCGCCATCGGCATCGAAGTCCGTGATCGTGTCGCGTCCCATGCCTGGCGAGAAATTGAACTCGTCGTTTCCGGCACCGCCGATGAGGACATCCTTGCCGGCATCACCGCGGAGCTCGTCGTCGCCTCCGCGGCCGTTGACGATGTCCCTGCTGATGCTGCCGCTTAGATTATCCGCCAGATTGGTTCCGAGGAACTTCAGGCCGCCGGCGAGGAGCCGCGTCGAAAGGTTCTGGACAAACTCGGTCATGTCGATACCCGCTATCTGACCGGGATCGAGCTTGGCGCCCGTGACCGTCTGCAGCACCGTTCCGTCGGCATCGGCTATCGTCATTTTCTGGATGGTGCCGTCGCTCAGCCGACCGCCATCGTACTCGAAATTGCGACCTTCCAGGATGACTTTCTGAAGTGAACTGGTGTCGAGGCAAACGACCTTGTTCCGGTTGCCCGAAAGAATGAACAGACCGTCGATATCGAGAGAGACATCATAATACGCATCGAATAATTTCACTACCGGCTTGGCCATGGCAACCTTCCTTGATCAGATGATCCGTTGGTAACGCTTGTCCCGGCTCGCATGCTTCCCGGTGGCAAGCTTTCTGTAAATTTGCATGCGATGATGCTACAGGCATGGGCACGTAATTTCGGCGACGGAGGCGTGCCCGTGACAGGGGCAGATGCCGGCCGCCGGAGGTCAGGGGCGGTCCGCTGCTAGACGATGAAATCCGCCATCGTGACCAAATCTGCGTCGACGTTCTTCAACACGAAGGCATCGCCGTTTCCGAAATCGACGACCGTGTCCTTGCCGACCTGCGTGATCGTGTCGACATTGGCGAAGGCCGAGTGGATGTAATCCTGCAGTGCGCCGCCGCCATCCGCATCAAAATCCTTGATCGTGTCGCGCCCCGTGCCCGCGCTGAACTGGAAGGTGTCGCTGCCACCACCGCCGAAGAGCAAGTCCTTGCTGCCGGCTCCATTGAACAGGTCATCGCCGCCTTTGCCGATCAGCACGTCCTTGCCGATGCCTCCGTAGAGCGAATCTTCAACGTCGGTCCCGACTATCTTCAGCCCACCGAGACCCATACGCGTGATCAGACTGCTTAGAAATTCCTCCAACGTGGCGCCCGCCAACTGGTCCGCGTCGATTTTCATGCCGGTGATCGTCTCCAGGACAGTGCCGTCGCTGTCCATGAGCGTGAGTTTGTTGATGATGCCGCTGTTCAGGCACCCGTCTTCGTATTTGAAATTCCGGCCCTCGATGACCAACTTGTCCAGCGAGGACGTATCCACGGTCACCATTTTTGTTTTCGTTCCCGAACCGATGACCAGGTCGTCGGTGTCGAGATCGGCAGTATAGTATTCGTCGAATAAGCGCGCGACGGGCTTCGCCATTTTCATCTCCGCAGTAGCAATTCTTGATAAAGGTCATGCGCCCGCCTTCAGCCGAAAGCTGGCTCCGGAATGGCTAACGTTTCTGGGGTGCATTTTCTTCGCAAGAGAGGTGCGGCCGGGACGGGGGCACGTCCCGGCCGCTGGAGGTCAGCTAAGTTTCTGCTTGAGAAACTCGACTGTCCTGGACCATGCGAGGTCCGCCGCTTGCTTGTTGTAGCGGGCGGACGACGTGTCGTTGTTGAAGGCGTGGTTGACGCCGTCGTAGACGAAGATCTGGAAGTCCTTCTTGTTGGCCTCGAGTGCCGCCTTGTAGGCATCGATGCCTTTATTGATACGGTCGTCGAGGCCGGCATAGTGCAGCATCAGCGACGCGCTGATTTTAGGCACCTCTTCCGCCGGCACCTGCGCGCCGTAATAGGCGACGCCCGCCTTCAGGTCAGGCGACAGTGTCGCCAGCCGGTTGACCTGGCCGCCGCCCCAGCAGAAGCCGATGGCGCCGACTTTGCCGGTGGAGTTCTGGTGGCTTTTGAGGAATTCCACGGCGGCCACGAGGTTCGAACCATAAATATCCTGCGTGATCGCGCCGATCATCTCACGCGCCTTGTCCTCGTCCTCGGGCGTGCCGCCGGAAGGCGACAGCAGGTCCGGCGCCATGGCCAGGAAGCCTTCGAGCGCCATGCGGCGCGTGACGTCCTTGATATGCTTGTTGAGGCCGCGGTTCTCGTGGATCACGATCACCGCCGGCAGCTTGGTCGCGTCCCTGGGCATCGCCGCATAGGCCTTGATGTCGCCCGGCGCACCGCGATAGGTGAGGTCAGTGGTCGTCAGGCGATCATCGTTCTCGGGGATGATCTCGGCGGCCGCCTTGCTTGCCGCCAGCATCGGGGCGATCGCGGCGGCTGCCGCGCCCGATCCGGCCAGTGCCCTGAGCTTGCGCATGAAATCGCGCCGATCGAGCGTCAGATGGGTATATTCATCATAGGCGCTGATCATCGCCTGGGTGATTTTGGGATGTTCCAACGGCACGTCCTCCCTATTCACTGTTGTGCAAGTTTAGAGAAAGAACCCGCAAAGATCACGGCACGGGCGATCGAAACCGCATGCGCGCGTTCAATTTAGCGTGATGAAACGCATTCGCCGGCGCTTGCGTTCCCTCGGCCCTATTCGACATGCCAGCCATGGCTGACGATCAGCGACTGGCCGGTCAGCGCGTTGGTCGGGAAGGCCGCGAAGAAGAAAGCCGTCTCGGCGACATCCTCGATCGTGGTGAATTCGCCATCGACCGTCTGGCCCAGCATGACCTTCTTGATGACCTCCTCTTCGGATATGCCGAGCGTCTTCGCTTGTTCCGGAATCTGCTTTTCCACCAGCGGCGTGCGGACAAAGCCGGGGCAGATCACATTTGACCGGATAGCGAATGTACCGTTCTCCTTGGCCACCGAACGCGCCAGCCCGAGCAGGCCGTGCTTGGCGGTGATATAGGCCGATTTCGCAGGCGAAGCCTCCTTGGAATGGACCGAACCCATATAGATGATCGCGCCGGATTTCTGCTTCTGCATATGCGGCAGGCAGGCCTTGGTGGTGAGGAAGGCGCCGTCGAGATGGATGGCCAGCATCTTCTTCCAGTCAGTGAAGGCAAAATCCTCGATGCGGTTGACGATCTGGATGCCGGCATTAGAGACCAGGATATCGACCGTGCCCCATTTGCCGACGACATCGGCCACGCCCTTGTTGACCTCGGCTTCGCTGGTCACATCCATGGCGATCCCGATCGCTTCGCCCGGGCCTTGCTTGTTGAGTTCGCTTGCGGCCGCATTGGCCGCTTCAATCTTGAGATCGGCGATTGCGACCGTGGCGCCCGCCGCAACGTAGCGCTTGGCGATGCCGAGGCCGATGCCGCTCGCTGCGCCGGTGACGATGGCGACTTTGCCCTTGAGGTCCATGATAGTCTCCTTCACGAATGCTGTTTGTCGTCTCTGCGGTGGTCGATGGACACGAAGCCATCGTCCGGGATCACTCTGTTCTGCCACTGGCGGGAGGCGAAGGTCTTTCGGACATCGTCGTAGCCTGCCTTCCAATGTTCTTCCATGGTCAGGCGCGAGAATTCGTTGTCCATCGAATGGGTCTCGTAGGGCTTGCGGGCGTAGATCAGATGCACGGCCGTCACCGCGCCGCGATCCTCCTGTTTGCGGAGGATTCTGACATCGCCATCGTCGGCGAATTCGAGCGGCAGCCGGTCGAGCAAGCGCTTCAGCGCCTTTTCGTGGCGTTCGTTGCGGGCCGCCTCATTGGTGTTCATGCGGGTGCGGCTGGAATAGCGGATCTCCTTTTCGCGGGCCAACACATCCGATATGTCCCGCGGCATCATGCCCTTGGCTGAAAACAGATCGACCTGGAAAACGCAGATATCGTCCACCGTCCGGCGCTCATCGAGCACCCATTGGAACGGCGTGTTGGAGACAAGGCCGCCATCCCAGTAATATTTGCCGTCGATCTCGACCGGCGGGAAGCCGGGCGGCAGCGCGCCGGAGGCGGCGACATGGTGTGCCCTGATCGGCTGCGGGTCATATCTCTGCCGGCAGGGATGGTTGTCGAAATAGGCGAAATCGCCGGTGACGACCTCGACCGCGCCCAAGCTGAGGCGGACGGCGCGGCGGTTGATCAGGTCGAAATCGACCAGCGCCTCCAGCGTTTCGATCAGCGGCGACGTGTCGTAGAAGCTGATCGCGGCGTCGGGATCGGCGACATATTGCCAGGGCATCAGGCTGCGCGGCAGATAGAACCCGTTGACGCCGACCGCCGAGTTGAAGGCGGAGGAATATTCGTTCATCCATTTGCGGATCAGCGGGCCGGTCTCGAAAGGAAGGGTCTTCGGGCCGCCGGACGCCATCTCCCAGAAGGCGCGCAGTTTTTCGACGCGCTTCTCCTCGGGATTGCCCGATATGATCGCCGCGTTGATCGCACCGATGGAAATGCCGGCAATCCATTCGGGCCGGACGCCGGCATCATGCAGCGCTTCGTAGGCGCCGGCCTGATAGGCGCCCAATGCGCCGCCGCCCTGCAAAACGAGGTATTTCTTGTCCTTGCCGAGGTCCATATGAACATCCTCGCGGAAGTGGCCCGCGCCGTTGCAGCGCGATATTCATATAGGGAAGCGCGTGCGGCGCACAAATTAATTCAAGGCAATGTTCGCGGCAAGCCAGAGCCACAGCAGGCCGTTGACGGCAAACCCCGCAATGAAGAGAGGCACGCGGTAGCGCATCCGGTTCTGGCCGACATGAACGATGGCATGCGCGATGCGCAGTATCACGAAGATCCAAGCCAGAATGACCGGCACGACGGTCGCGTGGCCCGTGGCATAGAGCGCAATGCAGCCCGCGATGAAAAGCACCGGCAGTTCATATTGGTTGGTGAGCTTGTTCCTGACAAAGAGCGTCTCGGCCGGCTCGGTCACATTGTCGCGATACTGCGAAAGCCTCGCTTTGCCGGCCTTCACCGCAGCCTGCCTGCGGGTGAACAACATGTAATACAGGACGTAGATCAGAGCGACCTGCACGATCACAGGCCAGAAGATTGCGGTTGATTGGGTCATGCACGGCCTTGTCTGCGGCTTGGTCTAAAAAACCGTTTTGAAGACATATACGAGCAATTGCGGCACGCCGATCAATATTGCCGCGCCGTAACCATACAATTTGACGATGGTCGTTCGCGAGGCCCCGCGGACCGCGACATCATCCGGCAGCGCCGGCAGCGCGTCGATCATCCGGCCGAGCTGGATGTTTTCCAGGTAGTCGCCGGCCAGCGCAATCGCCGCTGCGCCGATGCCAAAGACCTGCAGCGCCGGAACAATATGCGGACAAATCAGCGCCGTGCGAGGATCGCCGGCGAACAGCAGGTTCACCGCGATGAAGATGAAACCAAGAATGGCCGGTGCACGGAGGTCGAGTTTTCGCGAACGATTGACACGCTCCAACTGGCCGGGATCGCCGCTCAGGTCTGTCAGGAAATCCGTGAGCTCCTTGCCGTAACCGGCCCAGCGCCCCTGGAGCCCCGTGAACCGGGGTGCCAGCCTGTGCATCTCCCAGAGGGTCATGCCCCCAAGCATCATGGCAGCCGCGATCAGGATCAGCCAGCCATGTTCTTCCATCAGCCGCCGCCGTGATAGTTCGGGCTTTCGCGGGTGATGGTCACACCATGTGGATGGCTTTCGCGCAGGCCGGCCCCGGAAATGCGCACGAAGGTCGCCTTCTCCTGGAAATCCGGAATGTCCTTGCCGCCGACATAGCCCATTGAGGCGCGAAGGCCGCCGGCGAGCTGGTGCAGGACGGAAGCGACAGGCCCCTTGTAGGCGACTTGTCCCTCGATGCCCTCGGGCACCAGCTTCAACGTGTCCCGCACTTCCGCCTGGAAATAGCGGTCGGCCGAGCCGCGCGCCATGGCACCCACCGAACCCATGCCGCGATAGGCCTTGAAGGAGCGGCCCTGGTAGAGATAGGTCTCGCCGGGGCTCTCGTCGGTGCCCGCGAGCAGCGAGCCGACCATGACGGCCGAGGCGCCTGCGGCGATCGCCTTGGCCAGATCGCCCGAGAACTTGATGCCGCCATCGGCGATCACGGGAATATTCTGCTTCTGGGCCGCATCGACGGCACCCATGATCGCGGCAAGCTGCGGCACGCCGACGCCAGCCACGATGCGGGTGGTGCAGATGGAGCCAGGGCCGATGCCGACCTTCACCGCATCCGCGCCCGCATCGATCAGCGCCTGCGTGCCATGCGGCGTCGCGACATTGCCGGCCATGATGCGGACGGAGTTCGAAAGCTTCTTGGCGCGCGTCACGGCATCCAGCACGCGCTGGGAGTGGCCATGCGCGGTATCGATCACCAGCAGATCGATGCCGGCATCGATCAGCCGTTCGGCGCGCTCGAAGCCATCGTCGCCGACGCTGGTGGCAGCCGCGACCCGAAGCCGCCCTTGCGCATCCTTCGAGGCATTCGGGTTGAGCTGCGACTTCTCGATATCCTTGACGGTGATCAGGCCGATGCAATGGCCCTCGTCGTCGACAACCAGCAACTTTTCGATGCGGCGATTGTGCAGCAGCCGCTTGGCCTCGACCTGATCGATGTTCTCCTTCACGGTGACCAGGTTGTCCTTGGTCATCAGTTCATGAACCGGCTGATCGGGATTGGTGGCGAAGCGGACGTCGCGATTGGTGAGGATGCCGACCAGCTTGCCGGTGCGGGCAGTGCCGGTGCCGAGCACGACGGGGATGCCTGAAATGGAATGCGTCCTCATCAGCGACAGCGCTTCGGCGAGCGTGCCGTCGGGGCTGATCGTCACCGGATTGACGACCATGCCGCTTTCGAACTTCTTGACCTGGCGGACCTGCTCGGCCTGCTCGATCGGGGTCAGGTTGCGGTGGATGACGCCGATGCCGCCGGCCTGGGCCATGGCAATCGCCAATTTCGCCTCGGTGACGGTGTCCATCGCGGCAGAGAGGATGGGAAGATTGAGCTCGATATCGGTCGCGATCCTGGTGGCAATATTGGTCTGCCCAGGCATGACCTCGGAATGACCCGGCTGCAGCAGCACGTCGTCAAACGTGAGCGCCTCGAGTCCGGTAGCTGTTTCTATGAGACGTGCCATGCCATGCTCCTTGAATACAACCCGGGAACGGCTTGGGAGACCGCTGGCGGGCGAAAAATCTATCGGAAGATGACGCGGGCTGGTAACACGAAGAAACGCGGAAGGGAACAGGCCGACGCATGAATTTTCAATGAAAATCCGGAATAGCTGCGGCTCCGCATTTTCAAGGCTGCATGAGGCCGGCTCAACACGAAGCCGGCATCCGGCGACCTTTACTGCATCGCCGGCCGCACCAGCGGCTGGGGAATCGATCCCATGGGCGGAATAAACACCGAGAAATCGTCGCTGGCCACGGCGATCACCTTGGCGACGGGGTCCTCCGTCGCATAAGCGGTCACGGGCACCTGCACGGGATTGCCGCTACGGTATTCGGCTTCCGCCATCGACGGCACCGGCGCAGCGTTGAGCACCACCTTGCAGGCATTCGGCAGAGCCGACAGCATCAGGTATTTCGGCTTGACGACCTTGGTCGGCTTCGTGGGCTTGACCGCCGGGCGCGGCTTCACGCGGTTGAGCCATTCGGTCAGCTGCTTGCCGCAGCCGCTATCGGGACCGGGATCGACCTGATCCTCGCAGTTCTCCGAGCCGGACGGGCACTTCATGCGGATGTGGAAATGATAGTGATGTCCGTAGATCGGCCGCATCTTGGAGAGCAGCGCGCGATCGCGGCCCTCAAGCGTGTCGCACATCTTCTTCTTGATGCCGGGATGCATGAAGACGCGTTCGACTTGCGGGTAGCTCGCCGCACGGACGATCAGGCGCTCATGCGCCTTGGTCCATTTGCGCGGGTCGACCGTCATCTTGTCCCTCCTGAGCACCGAAGCTTCCGGAATGCCTTCGCGCTCCTGGTAGCTCATCGTGTGGGACGGCATCGGGGTCAGCCAGATATCGGCATCGAGGCCGATCTGGTGCGAGGCGTGGCCGGACAGCATCGGGCCGCCGCGAGGCTGGGAAATGTCGCCGATCATCAGGCCGTTCCAGCCATCCTCGGCCTTGGATTCGCGGCCGAGACGTTCGATCAGCGCGATCATCTCGGGATTGCCCCAGCGCCGGTTGCGCGAGAGGTGAATGACTTGCCAGGCCGGTCCATCGACGGGAATGGCGATGCCGCCCGCGAGGCAGCCTTTGGCGTAGAAGCCGAGCGATTGCGTGGGTTGCTTGGAGGGCAGGTTCTGCTTTCCGAACAGCTGCTTTGCCGGCACCGCATCCGCCGCCAGCGCTGCAGCGGGAACCGCCACGACAGACATGATCAGCGCCAGAAGCCGGAAACAAAATGACTTCACATCGTTATCCTTGAGTTCAGGCGTTCCCGCCCCACGGGAACGTGATTTGCCTCGTAGTCTAACCAATTCCATGATTCTGGTGAATCCGTGGTGAAGATGAAAGAAGCACCTGGCAGGCACTAAATTTGCCATGATCGCTTTTTCTATGCGAGTGTTGCCGCAAATCGGCAGTGAGATCGGAAGGACGGTATAGATGCGTTTGATTGCTTCGGGATTGCGCGGGGGATTTTCAGCGGCAGTGCTTGCACTATCCCTGGCCTGGCCGTCCATGGCGGCGGATCTCAACTGGACCAACGGCATCTCGGTCATCGGCGAACTCAAATATCCTCCGGGCTTCAAGCATTTCGACTATGTGAACCCGGATGCGCCGAAGAAGGGCAATCTGAGGGTCTCGGAACTCGGGACCTTCGACAATTTCAACCCGCTCGTGAACAAAGGCAATCTCGCCATCGGCATCGGCCAGGTTTACGAGACCTTGATGAAGAGTTCGCTCGACGAGGCATTCTCAAGCTATGGCCTGATCGCCGAAAGCATCGCCTATCCCGCAGACTTCTCGTCGGTCTCCTTCAGGCTCAATGCCAATGCCAAATGGGCCGACGGCCAACCGATCAGTGTCGATGACGTACTCTTCTCCTTCGACAAGGCCAAGGAGTATGACCAGTCCAAATTTTTCTATTACCAGCAGGTCAAGGCGGGCAAAAAGACCGGCGACAACGAAGTGACCTTCGAATTCGACAGCAAGGGCAACCGTGAACTTCCGGCCATCATGGGCCAATTGATCATCGTGCCCAAGCATTGGTGGGAAGGCACGGCAGCGAATGGCAAGAAGCGCGACATCAGCGGCACCACGCTCGAGCCGGTGATGGGCTCAGGCCCGTACAAGATCAAGGCGATCAACCCCGGCAATTCGGTCACCTATGAATTGCGCGACGACTATTGGGGCAAGGACCTCAGCGTCAACATCGGCCAGGATAATTTCCGCACTGTGACGCACACATTCTATGCCGACCGCAATGTCGAGTTTGAGGCCTTTCGAGCCGGTGACACCGACTTCTGGCAGGAGAATGAGGCCAAGCGCTGGGCGACGCAGTATAATTTTCCCGGCATGAAGGAAGGCAAGGTCAAGCGCGTAATCCTGCCGAACGACGGTCGCAACACGGGCGTCATGGTAGGTTTCGTGATGAACCTCCGCCGCGAGCAGTTTAAAGATCCACTGGTCCGTGAAGCCCTCAACTACGCCTATGACTTCGAGACGCTTAACCGCACGATCTTCTTCGAACAGTACAAGCGGGTGAACTCCTTTTTCTACGGCACGGAACTCGCCTCGTCGGGCCTGCCACAGGGCAAGGAGCTTGAAATCCTCACGCAAGTGAAAAATCAAATCCCGCCCAGAGTCTTCACCGAAGAATACAAGAATCCGATTGGAGGCGACCCGAAGAAATTCCGCGATAACCTGTTCAAGGCGATCCAGATCTTGAAGGAAGCTGGATACGCCATCCAGGGCGGCAAAATGATCAATACCAAGACGGGCAAGCAGCTCGCCTTCGAGATCATGCTGAATTCGCCGGTCGTCGAGCGCGCGGTATTGCCCTATGCGCAGAATCTCAAGCGCATCGGCATTAACGCGACCGTGCGTTCGGTCGATGCTTCGCAATATGTCGAGCGGCAGCGCAAACGAGACTTCGATGTCATCTATTGGGCCTGGGGCGAATCTCTCAACCCCGGCAATGAGCAGGCCGAATACTGGGGTTCGCAATCTGCCAAGACCGACGGCTCGCAGAACTATGCCGGCATTTCCGATCCCGGAATCGACAAGCTCATCCAGCGGGTGATCTTCTCCACCGACCGCGACGACAAGATCGCCGCCGTCAAGGCGCTCGACCGTGTGCTGTTGCAGAATTATTTCGTGATACCGAGCTACACGACCCGCGATTCCCGTATCGCCTATTGGGACAAGTTCGACAGGCCGAAGGAGCTTCCCTACTACTCGACCGCATTTCCGACGGTCTGGTGGGCCAAATAGCGCAGAAGCCTCGCGAAAGACTTGCGCTCTAGGCATTTCAAGCATTCTTTGCGAAAAAGCGAATCAGCGAGCCCGGAGGCAGCAGCCCTTGATCGAAAATACAGCCGGCAAGACGGAGACCTGATTTGGGAGCCTATATACTCAGGCGCCTGGCGCTGATCATCCCCACGCTCTTCGGCATCATGCTCTTGTCCTTCACCGTCGTGCAGTTCGCGCCCGGCGGGCCTGTGGAGCAGGTCATCGCCCAGCTTACCGGCCAGGATTCGAGCGGCGACCGGCTGACCGGCGGGGGCAACGAAGTCAACAGCTTCGACACGACCGGCGACAGTTCTGGCCGCTATCGCGGCTCCCAGGGCCTCGATCCGGAACTGATCAAGAAGCTGGAGAAGCAGTTCGGCTTCGATAAGCCGGCCTATCAGCGTTTCGGCGAGATGCTGTGGAACTACGCCCGCTTCGATTTCGGCGAAAGCTTCTTCCGCAGCGAAACCGTGCTCAACCTGATCCTCGAGAAAATGCCGGTTTCGATCTCGCTCGGCGTCTGGATCTTGCTGATTTCCTATGCGATCTCCATCCCGCTCGGCATCCGCAAGGCGGTCAGCGACGGGTCCACCTTCGATATCTGGACATCCGGCGTCGTCATCGTCGGTTATGCCGTGCCCGGCTTCCTGTTCGGCATCCTGCTGATCGTGCTGTTTGCCGGTGGCTCCTTCCTCGACTGGTTCCCGCTACGCGGCATCGTGTCGGACAATTTCGATGACCTGTCCTGGCCTGAAAAGATCCTGGACTATGCCTGGCACATGACCCTGCCCATCGCCACGCTCGTACTCTCGTCCTTCGCGACGACGACTCTGTTAACCAAGAATTCCTTCATCGACGAGATCAAGAAGCAGTATGTGGTGACCGCGCGAGCCAAGGGCCTGACCGAGCGCCGGGTCCTCTATGGACACGTCTTCCGCAACGCCATGCTGATCGTCATTGCGGGCATTCCCGGCGCCTTCATCAGCGCCTTCTTCACCGGAGCGTTGCTCATCGAGAACATCTTCACGCTCGATGGCCTTGGCCGCATGGGTTACGAAGCCGTCCTCAAGCGCGACTATCCGATCGTCTTCGGCACGCTCTACATCTTTTCGCTGATGACGCTGGTGATCGCGCTGCTGTCCGACCTGATCTATACTTGGGTCGATCCGCGCATCGACTTCGACAAGCGGGAGGTCTGACATGGCTGGCATCACTCCCAGGCCCCGGCTCAGCCCGATCAACCAGCGCCGCCTTGCCAATTTCAAGGCCAACAAGCGCGGTTACTGGTCTCTTTGGCTCTTCCTCGTCCTCTTCATATTGACCCTGTTTGCCGAGTTGATCGCCAACGAAAAGCCGCTGATCGCGTCGTACAAGGGCGAGATCCTGTTTCCCGTCCTCATCGATTATCCTGAGGAGAAATTCGGCGGCTTCCTCGCCCTCACCGACTACCGGAGCGATGTCATTGCCGACGAGATCAATGCAAATGGCTGGATGATCTGGCCGCCGATCCGCTATTCCTACAATACCGCCAGCAACAACATTCCGCATTCCGCGCCCACCGAACCCTGGTGGATGATGGACGCAAAGGAACGCTGCTCCGGCTATCCGCAGGGCGACGCGGATCCGAACTGCAATCTCGGCAATCTCAACTGGCTCGGCACCGACGACGGCGCCCGCGACGTGCTGGCAAGGGTGATCTATGGTTTCCGCATCTCAGTGCTGTTCGGCCTGTCGCTCACCATCCTCTCGGCCATCGTCGGCGTCGCAGCCGGCGCGGTTCAGGGATATTTCGGTGGCCGGGTCGACCTGCTCATGCAGCGCTTCATCGAGATCTGGTCGTCGATGCCGGTGCTCTACATCCTGATGATTCTCGCCGCGGTCCTGCCTCCTGGCTTCACGGTTCTGCTCGGCATATTGCTGCTCTTTTCGTGGACCGGCATTGTCGGGATCGTTCGTGCCGAGTTCCTGAGAGCTCGGAACTTCGAATATATCAGGGCAGCGCGGGCGCTCGGCGTCGGCAACGCGACCATCATCTGGCGGCACATGCTGCCGAATGCCATGGTGGCGACGCTGACCTTCATGCCCTTCATCCTGTCGGGATCGATCACCACGCTCACGTCTCTCGATTTCCTCGGCTTCGGAATGCCGCCGGGTTCTCCGTCGCTGGGTGAACTGGTGGGCCAGGCCAAGACCAACATCCAATCGCCCTGGCTCGGCTTCACGGCCTTCTTCACGCTGGCGATCATGCTCTCGCTCCTGATCTTCATCGGCGAGGCGGTGCGCGATGCCTTCGACCCGAGAAAGACGTTCCAATGAGGCAAACTCGCTTTTTCCTGGGGTTTGCCCTATCTTTGCATCAGGAGACGAAGGGTCCGATGCCATGAACAAGATCACGCGCGAACATTATCCCGTGTCGAAGCTGCCAGAAGAGTTGAAGAAGGAGTTCGAAGGGCTCCAGACGGTCAAGATTGTCGGAGATCCGAAGGACCAAGGCAAGACCACTGCCGAACGCATCACCTTCAGAGACTACGAGCATCAATACGAGGAAATGATGTCTCACATCAAACCGATGACGTTGAAGGAGTTATTGGCTGATCGTGAGGCCCACCCGGAAAAATATCGCGGAAATGTTACACCTGAGGAAGCAGTTGCGCGGGTCCGAGAGATCAGAGACGAATGGGATAGTGATCGTTGACGAATTCGATCTATCTCGACACGAATGTTCTGATCGCTTTGTTCGAGGGCAAGGGCTCCTCGCATGACGGCCTATGGAAATTGGTCAGCCTTGCCGTTGGCGACACCACGGCTGTGTTTCACACCAGCGCATTGTCTTTCACCGAACTGTTAACCAAGCCCTACAGAGATCGAAATCACGTTCTGGCCCGGCAGTATCTCCTACTGGCGAGATCTGAAGATTGGCTGTCTGTATGGCCGGTAACCCCTGGCGTGATTGAACTTACGGCAGTGATAAGAGCTCGGTTTCGATTGAAGCTTCCTGACGCCATTCACGTGGCGACCGCCGCGACAAGCCGCTGCCAATACTTGGTGACTTCCGATCTGGGAATCACCGATTTGATGGGTTTGGCGCATCCGATTACCGATGAATCGATCGAAGCGTCAATCAAGGTCATCCGTCCCGACCCAATCTCCCTCGCCGAACTCACACGGACCCTCTCATGACCGAACCGCTTCTCTCCATCCGCGATCTTTCGGTTGCCTTCCACCAGGGCGGCAAGACCTCGGTTGCGGTCGATCACGTGTCGTTCGATATCGCCAAGGGCGAGATCGTGGCCCTGGTCGGTGAGTCGGGTTCCGGCAAATCGGTCACCGCGAATTCGGTGCTGAAGCTCTTGCCCTATCCCTCCGCAAGCCACCCGTCGGGTGAGATCTTCTTCAAGGGCAAGGACCTCCTCAAGGCACGTCCCGAAGAGCTGCGCCATGTGCGCGGCAACGATATCACGATGATCTTCCAGGAGCCGATGACCTCGCTCAATCCGCTGCACAACATAGAGCGGCAGGTCGGCGAGATCCTCCACCTGCATCAGGACATCTCGCGTGAAGCCGGCCGCAAACGCGTGATCGAACTGCTGAAAGAGGTCGGCATCCGCGAGCCCGAGAAGCGGCTCGGCGCTTTCCCGCATGAACTCTCCGGCGGCCAACGCCAACGCGTGATGATCGCCATGGCGCTCGCCAACCGGCCGGAACTGCTGATCGCCGACGAGCCGACCACGGCGCTCGACGTCACCGTGCAGGCGCGCATCCTTGAACTGCTCGCCAAGCTCAAGGCCGATCACGGCATGTCGATGCTGTTCATCACCCACGACCTCGGCATCGTGCGCAAATTCGCCGACCGCGTCTGCGTGATGACCAAGGGCAAGATCGTGGAAACCGGATCGACCGCGGAGATTTTCGCCAATCCGCAGCACGAATATACCAGGCATCTGCTTGCCGCCGAGCCCAAAGGCGAACCGCCGGAATCGGACGCCTCAAAGCCGATCATTATCGAGACCGACAATCTCAAGGTCTGGTTCCCGATCAAGACGGGCTTCCTGCGCCGCACGACTGATTACGTGAAGGCGGTCGATGGCGTCGATCTCAGCCTCAAGGCCGGTCATACGCTGGGCATCGTCGGCGAATCCGGTTCCGGCAAGACGACGCTGGGGCTTGCGATGACGCGGCTCATCGCGTCGAAGGGTCGGGTTGCCTTCGTCGGCCAGGACATCCAGAGTTACAGCTTTTCCGACATGCGGCCGCTGCGCCGCGAGATGCAGATCGTCTTCCAGGATCCCTACGGCTCGCTGTCGCCGCGCATGTCGGTCGGCGATATCGTCGGCGAAGGGCTGTCCGTCCATGAGCCCGGTATCAGCGCCGAAGCGCGCGACGCCCGCGTCTCCGACGCGCTTGCCGAAACCGGTCTCGATCCCGAGACACGACATCGCTATCCGCATGAATTCTCCGGCGGCCAGCGCCAGCGCATAGCGATAGCGCGGGCCATGGTGCTGAAGCCGAAATTCGTCATGCTCGACGAGCCGACCTCGGCGCTCGACATGAGCGTGCAGGCGCAGGTGGTCGAACTGCTGCGCGACCTGCAGGCCAGGCACGATCTCGCCTATCTCTTCATCTCGCACGATCTCAAGGTCGTGCGGGCGCTCGCCAATGACATCATCGTGATGCGCAACGGCAAGGTGGTGGAACATGGTGCGGCGAAAGACCTTTTCGCCGATCCGAAGGAGGACTATACAAAGGCTCTCCTCGCCGCCGCCTTCAACATCGAAGCCGCACCGGTTCCCCCCGCTTGAATACAGGTTTGCCATGTCCGCCAAGAGTCCCGTCATCGTCGATCTCCGCTTTCATCCCGAGCAGGTCCGCGAAGGCCTGAAGAACGCCTTTCCCGGCCGCGAGGTGATCAACCGCGCCGATCCGTCGAGCCGCGACCGTGATCTCTCGGGCGTCGATTATGCCGTGCTGTGGAAGCCGCTCGACGACCTCTTCCTGCGCGCCAAGGATCTCAAGGTGCTGTTCTCCGGCGGTGCCGGTGTCGATCATGTCCTGCAACTGCCGGGCCTTCCCGATCTGCCGCTGGTCCGTTTCGTCGACCACACGCTGACGACCCGGATGAGCGAGTGGATCGTCATGCAGTGCCTGCTGCATCTGCGCCAGCATGTCACTTACGAACGCCAGCGCGCCAAGAAGGTCTGGGCGCCGCTCACCCAGCCGGAGGCCTCCGAACTCACGGTCGGCATCATGGGCATGGGCGTGCTTGGCACCGACGCGGCACGCAAGCTCAAGATCATGGGCTTCAATGTCGTCGGCTGGTCGAAGAGCAAGAAGGACATTCAGGGCGTCGAAACCTTCGCCGGTTCGGAACTCGACGCGTTCCTCGGCAAGACAGACATCCTCGTCGGCCTGCTGCCGCTGACCGATGAGACGCGCGGCATCTTCAATGCCGGCCTGTTCTCGAAACTTCGCCGGGGTGGTGCGCTTGGTGCACCTGTCTTCATCAATGCCGGCCGCGGCGGCAGCCAGGTCGAGGCCGATCTCCTCAAGGCGCTGCAGACCGGCGTTCTGAAGGGCGCGTCGCTCGATGTCTTCGAGACCGAGCCGCTTCCATCGAATTCGCCGTTCTGGACGATGGACAATGTCGAGATGACGCCGCATTCGGCAGCCGATTCCGATATCCGGGCGCTGTTTGCCCATGTCGAACGGCAGATCGAGCGATTCGAGGCGGGCCAGTCCCTGGAGAATCTGGTGTCGCGGGACGCGGGTTACTAAAGCCCCTCATCTGCCTGCCGGCATCTTCCCCCCGCTCGCGGCAGGGCTATTGCATATGGAACTGTGGGCGGGGCAAGCGGCTTGCTCCCGCTTCTCCCCTTGGGGAGAAGGTGGCCGAAGGCCGGATGAGGGGTTGCGCGAAGCGCCTTCGATGCGGCTGGGAACCCCTCATCGCCTCGCATGCGCTCGGCACTTCTCCCCAAGGGGAGAAGCGGGCGCCTGCGGCGACCGACGCGTTCCATACGCAATAGCCCTGCCGCTCGCGGGGAGAAGGGACTTGTGACTCGGCCTCGGCTTTCGCCCGCATTGAGATCGTGGCACCGACGTGCGCCCAGCGCCCCTCACCCCGCTTCAGTGGGCCACGGTAAGTGGCAACTTTACTGATTGGCGAGCTTCTCACGCATCCGATCTTCCTGTTCGACAAGCTCCGGCGTCATCGCCTCGCCGAAATCGGCCATCTCGAATACCTGGCGGATTTCGAGTTCACTCGGGCCAGGCATCGGATTGGGGCAGCGCTTGGCCCATTCGACCGCCTCGTCCATGTCCTTGACCTGCCAGATCCAGAAGCCTGCGATCAGTTCCTTGGTTTCGGCGAAGGGGCCGTCGATCACGAGGCGGCTGGCGCCGTCGAAGGCGATGCGTTTGCCGCGCGACGAGGGATGGAGGCCTGCGCCGTCCTTCATGATGCCGGCATTGACCAGTTCCTCGTTGTACTTGCCCATGGCTTCCAGCAGTTCCGTCGAGGGCATGATGCCCGCTTCGCTGTCCTTCGTCGCCTTTACGATAACCATCACTTGCATCGAATTTCTCCTGTTTGAACCTCAAGGGATCGCATTCCCTGCCCGAACGACGCTTGAACTCTTTCGCTCCCGACACTCTCGGAAAAATATTTCGCTCAATCGAGAAAGATAGCGTCCATGGCCGCGGGCAATTCGAAATCGCCATGCGGCAGAGCAGTGAGTTTGCCGCTCTCGAAGTCGCGCGAGAACAGCGTGACATTACCCGATTTGTTGTTCGCGACCGCCAGAACGCGGCCAGTGCTGTCGAGCCGGATCGCGCGCGGAAACCTGCCGCCGCAGGGCACTTCCTCAAGATAGCGCGCCATGCCGGTTTCCGGATCGATCCAGAAGATCGCGATCGTGTCGGGGCCACGGTTGCCCATCATCAGGTAGCGCCCGTCAGGCGCGATCACCAGCCCCGAGGGATAGTTGGCCTGCTTCGTTCCCAGCCTGCTGACCGCGCCCTTGCCGGGCACATTGGTGGCCGCATCCGAATCCACGATATCAGCCGTGCCCGCCGCCGGATCGTAGCGCAGGGTCACCAGGGTCGAATCGAGTTCGGTACAGACATAGATGAGCGGCTCCGTGGGATGGAACGCGCAATGGCGCGGCCCGGAACCGGCCGGCAATTTGATCTGCGAGGCGAAACCAAGGGCACCAGACGCGGCATTGAAATGATAAAGCCACAGGCCATCGGTGCCGAGATCGACTGCCGCCAGCAGCCTGTTATCCGGGCTGAACGCCACACAATGGGTGTGCGGCGTCGCCTGCCGATCCGGGTCGGGGCCGCGGCCATCGTGCCGGGCCGATGCCGCCATATCGCCGAGCATGCCATCGACCTGAACCGGAAATAGGGCGACCGAGAGGTCCTGGCCCTTCGCCTCGCCGCGATAATTCGCCACCGCGAGCCAGCGCCCGGTCTGGTCGATGGTGAGATGCACGGCCGCATGGCCGCCGGTCCCGACGCTGCCAAGCAAAGTGAGGCCATCGGCATCGAGCCTGAGCGCACTGATCCGGCCTTCCGCGCTGTTTTCGGAGGCCACATAGAGCACCTTGTGCAGGCTCGACAGGGCGAGGTAGGAGGGATCGGGCACCGCATGCGAGACGAAAACCGCCTGTGCGGCGGCACCTTCGTCACCAGAAAACAGCGTCGCCGCCGGCTTCACTGCCCGGCCGTGCCTGTCCTTGCCCTTTGCCGATGCTGTTGCAAAGCGCATTTGCGTCCACCGTTTTGAATCCCGATTTTCGTCTATCCCATGCTGCGGCGTGCCGGTCCAGCATGCCATGCAACGACATTAAATTGACGTTTACGTAAAATGTTGATGGCCGCCGATTTCCCTTGCAGGATCAGGTGACATTGCCCATCTTGAATGGAACGGCGCGGTTGGGGAGCCGCCCGGTGACGTGGAGGAGAAAAGCATGACGGGCGCAACCCCCGCAACGGAAGACCGGCTCGCCGGAAGGCTCTGGCTCAAATCGTATCCGGCAGGCATTCCGGCCGAGATCGCGCCGCTCGAACACACATCCGTGGCCGGTCTCTTCGAGGAGAGCTGCAGGAAGTTCGCGTCCAAGACCGCATTCATCTGCATGGGCAAGACCATGACCTATGCCGAGCTCGACCGTGAGTCGGCGAAAGTCGCGGCATGGCTGCAGGCGCGTGGCCATGTGAAAGGCGACCGCATCGCCGTCATGCTGCCCAACGTGCTGCAATATCCCGTGGTGACCATGGGCATCCTGCAGGCCGGGCTGACGGTCGTCAACGTGAACCCCCTCTACACGCCGCGCGAACTCGAATACCAGCTCAAGGATTCGGGCGCGACGGGCATATTCGTGCTGGAGAACTTCGCTCGTACGGTGCAGCAGGTGATCACCAAGACCCAACTGAAGACGGTGGTCGTCGGCACGATGGGCGACATGCTGGGCCTCAAGGGCCATATCGTCAATTTCGTCGTCCGGACGGTCAAAAAACTAGTGCCCGAATGGTCGCTGCCGGGACATGTTCCGTTCAAATCACTCATGGCGAGCACCGGCGATTTCAAGCGGCTGGACCTCGGCCTCGATGACGTGGCCTTCCTGCAATATACCGGCGGCACGACGGGCGTTTCCAAGGGCGCGGTGCTCACCAACCGCAATGTCCTGTCGAACGCCGCGCAAAGCCAGATCTGGCTGACCGCCGCCTACAAGATGCAGGGCGCCGACACGTCGAATATCCTCTATGTCTGCCCGCTGCCGCTCTACCATATCTTCGCGCTGACCGTGAACATGGTGATGGGCATGAGCGAGGGCGCCGCCAACCTGCTGATCCCCAATCCGCGCGACATTCCCGGCTTCGTCAAGGAACTCGGCAAGTACAAGGTCAATTTCTTCCCCGGCCTCAACACCCTGTTCAACGCGCTGGCAAATAACGAGGATTTCAAGAAGCTCGACTTCTCGGCCCTGATGCTCACGGTCGCGGGCGGCATGGCCTGCCAGCGCGCTGTCGCCGACAAATGGGAGGCTGCGACCGGCAATGTCATCCTCGAGGGTTACGGCCTCTCGGAGACCTCGCCCGTCGCCGCCGTCAATCCGCCGGGCTCTACCGTCTTCTCCGGCACGATCGGCCTGCCGATTCCCTCCACCGAGTTCGATATCCGCGACGATGACGGCAGGACCGTGCCGCTCGGCCAGGTCGGCGAGATCTGCATCCGGGGTCCGCAGGTCATGGCCGGCTACTGGAACCGGCCGGAGGAAACTGCAAGCGTCATGACGCCGGACGGCTATTTCCGCTCCGGCGACATGGGCTTCATGGACGACCGCGGCTTCATCAAGATCGTCGACCGCAAGAAGGACATGATCCTGGTCTCCGGCTTCAACGTCTATCCCAACGAGGTCGAGGAAGTCGCCGCCACCCATCCCGGCGTGCTGGAGGCGGCGGCCATCGGCGTGCCCGACGAACGGACCGGCGAAGCGGTCAAGCTCTTCATCGTCCGCAAGGATCCGGCCCTGACCGCCGAGGCGATCAAGGAATTCTGCGCCCAGGGCCTGACCAACTACAAGCGGCCGCATCTGGTGGAGTTCCGGGATAGTTTGCCGAAGACCAATGTGGGGAAGATTTTGCGGAAGGAACTCAGGGGGTAGGCGTCGTCATTCGTGGCTTCACCCCCCTGTGTCCTGCCGGACATCTCCCCCTCAAGGGGGGAGATTGGATAGACGCACCGCCTCCGCTCTTCTAGCTTCGTCGAGCCAGCCAGCAACTTTTCTGTATGACGACGATCCCACCTCTAGCCAATCTCCCCCTTGAGGGGGAGATGTCCGGCAGGACAGAGGGGGGTGTGATTTTCTCCAATCCTTGCCTTCGAACGCCCTTGTTCCAACCCATCGAAATGAGTAGCGTCCCGCCGCATCCACGAAGGAGAAACGCCATGCCCGCGATCGTCGAACAGCTCAAGGAAGCCGCTCTTTCCGCCAAAGCCACCGAGATCCGCGAGGCCTTCGCGGCCGACCCCCAGCGCTTCGAAAAATACCATGCCTGGTTCGAGGATCTGCTGTTCGATTACTCCAAGACAGCGGTCAACGACACGATCCTCGGCCTGCTCGAACAGCTCGCCGCCGAAGCCGGCGTTGCTGCCAAGCGCGAGGCGATGTTCAAGGGCGAGATCATCAATATCACCGAAAAGCGCGCCGTGCTGCACACCGCGCTCCGCAATCGCGCGAACACACCCGTGATGGTCGATGGCAAGGATGTGATGCCTGAGGTCAACGCCGTGCTGATCGCCATGGTCAAGTTCGCCGACCACATCCGCGACGGCCGCCTCAAAGGCGCGACCGGCAAGAAGATCACCGATGTCGTCAATATCGGCATCGGCGGCTCCGACCTCGGGCCGGCGATGACGACGCTGGCGCTGGCGCCTTATCACGACGGCCCGCGCCTGCATTATGTCTCCAACATCGATCCCGCGCATATATCGGATACGCTGAAACTGGTCGCACCCGAGACCACCCTCTTCATCATCGCATCGAAGACCTTCACCACGATCGAGACGATGACCAATGCCCAGACGGCGCGGCGCTTCATCGTCGATGCGCTCGGCGAAGACGCGGTGATGCATCATTTCGCCGCCGTCTCGACGGCGCTCGAAAAGGTCAATGCCTTCGGCATCGACCCGATCCGCGTCTTCGGCTTCTGGGATTGGGTCGGCGGCCGCTACTCCATCTGGTCAGCCATCGGCCTGCCGCTGATGCTCGCCGTGGGACCGGAGAATTTCGACAAATTCCTCGATGGCGCGCATGCCATGGACAACCATTTCCGCTCGGCGCCGCTGAACAAGAACATTCCGATGCTGCTCGGCCTGATCGGCTTCTACCAGCGCAATGTGCTGGGCTATACGTCGCGCGCGGTGATCCCCTACGACCAGCGGCTGTCGCGCTTCCCAGCCTATCTCCAGCAGCTCGACATGGAATCGAACGGCAAGGGCGTGGTGATGGACGGCTCGCCGGTGAAAGGGTCTTCCGGCCCTGTCGTCTGGGGCGAGCCCGGCACCAATGGCCAGCACGCCTTCTTCCAGCTGCTGCACCAGGGCACCGATATCATCCCGGTCGAATTCATGATCGCCAAGGAAGGCTTCGAGCCCGACCTGCGCTACCAGCATGAACTGCTGATGTCGAACTGCGTGGCGCAAAGCCAGGCGCTGCTCAAGGGCCGCACGGTGGCCGAAGCCAAGGCGCAACTGCTCGCCCAGGGTTGGGATGCGGCCCAGGCCGACACGATCGCGCCGCACCGCTATTTCTCGGGCAACCGCCCGTCGATCACCTTCGTGCACGACAAGCTGACGCCGTTCGCACTCGGCCGCCTGATCGCGCTCTACGAGCACCGCGTCTTCGTCGAGGGCGTGCTCTTCGGCATCAACAGCTTCGATCAGTGGGGCGTGGAACTCGGCAAGGAACTGGCGACGGGGCTGTTGCCGGTGGTTCAGGGAAGCAAGGGCACCGAGGGGTTGGACAGTTCGACGGTCGGGTTGGTGGCGGCGCTGAGGGGATAGCGATTTCAATGGCAAGGGTTCCGTATAAGGAGGGCGATCTCTTCGCCGTGCCATTGCGCTCCGAGGGATATGGGATCGGTATCGTCGCCCGCGCCGCAAAATATGGCGGGACGTTCATCTTTGGATACTTCTTTGATCGCGCGTTTCCGGTCGTTCCATCATTGGCCGAAGTTGAGTCGCTCAGCGTGGCAGATGCGATCTACGTTACCAAGTTTGCGAACCATGGCTTGAAGTCCGGCGAATGGCCGATCCTTGGAGCGGCAGCGCTGTTTGAACGAGCGAAATGGCCGATGCCTCAGTTCTTCAGGAAAGAAATACTCTACGGAAAAGCCGCTTGGCTCGTTACCTATGATGAAGACCGCCCGGGCAGATTCATTAATGAGTTTCGGTGTGACCCGAGCCTGGCTGGCCAATTCCCCGACGACTTCATAGATTTTTACGGCGCCGTGGAGATAAAGCTTTCAATGATGCTGGCGGACGGCCGTGGCTCAAGGGCGATCTCGACGTTCTAGAACCCCAAATCAAACCCATCCGAATCCATGAATTCCGAGCCGAAGGCGCTGCCCGAGGTTTCGAGTTCAGCCTGAAGTTCCTCCATATCTCCGGTGATCCATATCCCCGTGAACGCGACGAGGAATCGCCGTTCACGCACCGCCGCCCAGGGCCTGAGTAGGCCGAGGCTCAAGATCGTCACGACAGTGTTCGAGATCAGGATCCATGCATAGCGCATGCGCGGGATATCGCTGACCAGCCGGTGCCTGCCGTCGAAGGTCGCGGCGCTCCACATGACATTGCGCACGCCGGTGCGATAGATGATCAGCATCAGGTAGTAGGCGAGCAGGAAGGGAATGATCGCGATATAGCTGAAAATCGCGTGGAAGATCGCCCGCCACCATTCCGAACGCATGACCTCGGTGGGCATCACCTGGTATTCATGCAGCATTGCATAGCCGATGAGATAGCTCGTCGGCAGTAATCCGACGACCAGCACGATCGCCGGCAGCCAGATTGTCTTGTAGATCGTCCAGATCCTGCCCGTCGTGTCGAACCGCCGCCCGCCATAGCTCACGCCGTCAAACATGTAGCGATAGTAGATCTTGCTGAAGATCGGCGCGAGCAGTCCGATAGAGAAGAGGCCGAGCAGGCCGCCCAGGAGCACGCTGATATAGGCCTTGCTCAGCTTGCCATGGAAGTGGAAGCGCAGGTTGCGGTAGCTCGTCACCTTGGCCTTGAAGCGCAGCGCGCGCTCGACGAGCCAGGGGAAGATGCCCAGCACCACGGCGAGCACGCCAAGCGAGGCGAGCGGATAGGTATCGACGATCAGATTGTAGCCGATCAGGTAGGCCGCCACGAGGAGCCAGCCCTTGAGCAACTGCCCGCCGGTCGCGTGATAGTCGAAGGCAAAACCACCGAGCGTGGTGTTGGCGTGGAAATATCGGTTGCGCCGCACCTTGGCCCAGGGCGCATACAGACCCAGGGTCAGAAGCGTGAAAAGCGTGTTGACGACCCAGATGCCGAAATATTCGCGCGCATTGCCATGGAATTCGGCCCGATGCAGCACGTGCGTTTCTTCGAGGCGGCGTTGCTCGGTGAACAGCGCCGCGGCCTGTTCCTCGCGGCGTATGCGATCTCTCTCGGCGCCGTCCACGACGGCTACATCCATGACCATGCACGCTTCCTCAGACCGGCGCGTCGGCGCCTTGACCGCATACTCACCACAAAGTTGCAGGACGGGCAAGGCCGCGTTCGACCTGCTTCCGCACGGCGTATGTGTTTCTCTGTGGAAGACGTATCAGGCGCCCCATCACATCGACATGGCGGCATTGAGAGGGTGACAACGAAAAAGGGCCGAGCTTTGGCTCGACCCTTCCCTCGATGCGGAAAACAGGTGGCGGTCCCGCCTTCACGCATCCATGACAGGCACGAAGCCTCCGCTGACCCGGCGCGACTCGTCCTGTGGCGGGTTGCCCTGGTGCATGCGCGGATCGGTGAATATCTTCTGCCAGGCGGCATCGCGCACGGCCTTGGAAGGCCACTCGACCCAGGAGAAGACCACGGCCTCGTCGGCACCGGCATTCACCGAGCGGCGGAAGTCCGTGACCTTTCCGTCGGGAATATTGTCGCTCCACGCATCGACGATCCGCGTCGCGCCGTGTTCAGTCAAGATATCGGCGACGGTATTGGCGTAGGACAGGTAGGCGTCCTTGCTGTCCTTGGGCGTCGGAACCAGCGAACCGTCGATATAGCCGGCCTTTCCACGCCGGCCCTTCTCGAGAATTCCATCGAACCCGCCCCAGATCATGCGCTGGCCGTCGAACGGCATGTCCTTGCCGAGTTCTTCCATGCGCGGATCGGACATGATCTTCTTGGTGGCATCGTCGGCGGCGGATTTCGAGGCATATTCGTGCCAGGAAAACACGATCTTTTCCTC
Source organism: Rhizobium sp. LjRoot254 (assembly GCF_964254105.1). Lineage (NCBI taxonomy): Bacteria > Pseudomonadati > Pseudomonadota > Alphaproteobacteria > Hyphomicrobiales > Rhizobiaceae > Rhizobium > Rhizobium sp. LjRoot254. The sequence continues at coordinate 4,174,299 of NZ_CAXUSM020000001.1, forward strand.
CGGCGTCGCCTTCACCGCACGGCGGAAATCCGTGCGTTCGCCTTTCGGCACGTCATCATCCCATGCCTCGACCTGGCGCGCGGCGCCAAATTCGCGAAACAGCGGCTCGCCGGCCCTGGCCGAGTCGATATAGGCCTGCCGGTTGGTCGCCGGCACGGCGCAGACAAATCCTGAAACGTAGGTCATGACTTTCTCCTCTCTGGTATTCCCCCCATTGGGAAGCGTCGGCTCCTAAAAAGGCATTCTGTTGACATTTGGGTTGATATCAACATAATTAACCCATGTCAAATCACGCGCCCGTCCCTTTCGAAACCACGCTCCATGTCAGGGACCATTGCCTCTGCCTCGCCGCCCAGCGTGCCGCACGCTCGCTTGCCCGGCGATTCGACGAGGCGCTGAAGCCCGCCGGCATTACCAGCGGCCAGTTCTCGCTGCTGATGTCGCTCAACAGGCCCGAACCGCCCCCGATGGGCGCCGTCGCATCACTGCTTGCCATGGATCGCACGACGCTGACGGCGAACCTCAAGCCGCTGGAGCGTCGGGGGCTCGTTGAGCTCCTGACCGACATCAGGGATCGCCGCAGCCGGCGGATCAGGCTCACGGATGCCGGCATGAGCACGCTCAACGCAGCAATGCCGATCTGGGTCGGCACCCATGCTGAGATCGACGAGCGGCTCGGAGATACCGAGGTGTCGGCGTTGAGAGCGGGCCTGCGGGCGGTGGCATGAACGCTCGATTTCGAAGGTAACCGGCGACGGAGCAATTCCTCATCCGGTGCACGACCTCGATTGCCCGCCTGTGGCAGATGCTATAGTGTCGAGCGTGCGAAGAGCTTGACAATAACTGCCGCACGATCACTCATGGAGCGCGGACGTTGTTGCCGCCGTTACTTGGACGCCCGGAGTTGTGCAAACACCCTCTTACCACGCTCTGAAAAAGATCCAACCGACGAAGACTGCCCGCCACTGGCTGTAGGGCTTCCTCGGGGCAGTGCAAGCGGGAAGCACAATCGCCGCGCACCAACATCATGATTTCGAACAGGGAGAAGATCGATCATGTCACTCAGAATCAACGATATTGCACCCGACTTCACGGCGGACACCACCCAGGGATCAATCTCGTTCCACGAATGGCTGGGCACATCCTGGGGCGTCCTGTTCTCGCACCCCAAGGATTTCACGCCCGTCTGCACCACGGAACTGGGCTACATGGCGCGGCTGAAGCCGGAATTCGACAAGCGGAATGTCAAGATCATCGGTCTGTCGGTCGATCCGGTGGACAGGCACGCGGGCTGGGCGGCCGACATCGCCGAAACGCAGGGCTATGCGCCGAACTTCCCGATGATCGGCGATCCCACGCTTGCCGTCTCCAAGCTCTATGACATGCTCCCGGCCGCCGCCGGCGACAGTTCGGAGGGCCGGACGGCTGCCGACAACCAGACCGTCCGCAACGTCTATGTCATCGGGCCGGACAAGAAGATCAAGCTCCTGATCTCCTACCCGATGACCACCGGCCGCAACTTCGATGAAGTGCTCAGGGTGATCGACTCCCTCCAGCTCACGGCCAAGCATCGCCTTGCCACGCCGGTCAACTGGCAGCCGGGCGACGACGTCATCATCGCCGGCTCGGTCACCAACGACGAGGCCAAACAGCTTTATCCCGAAGGCTGGAAGGAACCCAAGCCCTATATCCGGATCGTGCCGCAGCCGCTTTAGGGCAGACGTCGGGATGGACATACGAGCAGATCGATGGAGTGAATCATGTTGTTTCGACAGCTTTTTGATAGCGCTTCGGGAACATACACCTACCTCATCGCCAGCAGGCCCGGCGGTGAGGCCCTGATCATCGATCCGGTGCTCGAAAAGGTCGACCGCTACCTCCAGCTCGTGCGAGAGCTGGACCTCAAGCTGGTCAAGGCGGTCGATACCCATCTTCATGCCGATCACATCACCGGTCTGGGCGCACTGCGCGACCAGACCCATTGCATCACCGTGATGGGCGAGCAGACCAAGGCCGATGTCGTCGCCATGCGGGTCGCCGAAGGCGATCGCGTCGCGATCGAAGGCCTCAGCCTCGACGTGCTCTACACGCCGGGACACACCGACGATTCCTACTCCTTCGTCATGGGCGGCCGCGTCTTTACGGGCGATACGCTGCTCATCCGCGGCACCGGCCGTACGGATTTCCAGAACGGCGATCCGCGGGCGCAGTACGATTCGATCTTCAACAAGCTCCTGCGCCTGCCCGACGACACGCTGCTCTATCCCGCCCATGACTACAAGGGCGACACCGTATCGACGATCGGCGAGGAGAAGCGCTACAATCCGCGACTGCGCGTGAAGTCGATCGACGAATATGTCGACCTGATGAACAACCTCAACCTGCCCAACCCGAAGATGATGGACGTCGCAGTGCCCGCCAATATGCGCGTCGGCCTTCACCAGGACGAGGTCGCCCGCAAGGGTTGGGCGGTGTCGCCGACGGTCGCGCGCGCGCTGCAGGGCCGCCCCGATGTCGCCATCGTCGACCTCCGCGAGAAAAGCGAGCGCGAACGGCACGGCATCATATCGGGCTCGCTACATGTGCCCTATCCCGACCTCGTGGAAAGCCTCGGCGCAGGCGGCATCCTGCAGGAACTTGCCGCCGCCACGGGCAAACGGATCGTCTTCTATTGCGCCTTCGGCGAACGCTCGGCAATGGCTGTCCAGGCCGCGCAGGACGCCGGCCTGAAAAGCGCCTGCCACATCGAGGGCGGTATCGACGCATGGAAGAAGGCGGATGGGCCGGTGAGTTCGTAGCCCGTTTCGATGGACGGAACGATGGCCGCCGGGCGGTTTCAGTAAAGACCCCGCCCCGAAACCCCTCCCCACAAGGGGGAGGGGCCAACTTGCCACACCGCCCCTACCCGCTTCGCGCATCGCAGTTCGCTGAACGTATAGACGTTGGCGAAGTCGTGCCACGGGTTAAGCCCCTCCCCCTTGTGGGGAGGGGTCAGACTGATGACAAACCCCTGGTGATTTCTGGGGGTTTGTGATTCACTGGGACATGTTGAAGAAACCAGCGCCCCAGCAGACCGCGCTTGAGATGGTCAGTCTCGAGAGTTTGGTTCCCGCAGATCACCTGCTTCGCAAGATCGATGCGGTGATCGACTTTTCTTTCATTCACGATCGCGTTGCGGGGCTCTACTGCCCCGACAACGGCCGCCCGCCGCTCGATCCGACCTTGATGTTCAAGGCCCTGTTCATCGGCTATCTCTATGGCGTGCGTTCCGAGCGCCAACTGGTGCGCGAGATCGAAGTCAATGTCGCCTATCGCTGGTTCCTGCGGCTGAGGTTGACCGATCCGGTGTTCGATGCCTCGACGCTGTCGCAGAACCGCAGGCGGCGCTATCAGGATGCGTCGGTGGCCCAGGATATCTTCGATGCGATCGTCGAGCAGGCGATCGGTCACGGCCTGGTCGATGGCCGGGTTCTCTACACCGATAGCACGCATCTCAAAGCCAATGCCAACAAGGGCAAATATGATCTTGCGATGGTCGCCAAGTCGCGCGCTGATTATTGGGACGACCTAGACCTTGCCATCGACGCGGATCGCATCGCCCATGGCAAGTCGCCGCTGAAGGAGAAGGAACGTGAGCCGGAGGTGAAGGAAACCAAGGTGTCTCGCGCCGACCCGGAGAGCGGCTACATGGTGCGGGATGGCAAGCCGAAGGGCTTCTTCTATCTCGACCACCGCACGGTCGATGGCAAATTCGCCATCATCACCGACACTTACACCACGCCGGCCAATGTCCATGACAGCATCGTCTATCTTTCCCGGCTCGACCGGCAGCGTCAGCGCTTCGACTTCGACGTCCAGGCGGTGGGCCTGGATGCGGGCTATGCGGCGGCAGGCATCGCCAAGGGCTTGGAAGATCGCGAGATCACCGGCATCACCGGCTATCGCAACCCGACGCCGCCCAAGCCGGGCATGATGCGCAAGTCGAAATATGCCTTTGAGCCGGAGACCGACGGCTATCGTTGTCCCGAGGGACAGTTACTGACCTTTGCCACCACCGACCGCAACGGCTACCGGCATTACACCTCCGATCCAGCCATCTGCCAAACGTGTCCGCTGCTTGCCTCCTGCACATCCAATGCCAAGGCGATCCGCACCATCACCCGCCATGTCTGGGCCGACGCCCGCGAGCGAACCGACGCCCACCGCCTGACCCCGAAGGGCAAGGCGATCTACAAGCGACGAAAGGAGACGGTCGAGCGCTCCTTTGCCGATGCCAAGCAGCTTCACGGCCATCGCTACGCGCGCTTCCGAGGTCTGGTCCGCGTCACCTGCCAGTGCCTGCTGGCCGCTTGCGCCCAGAACATCAAGAAAATCGCCATGGCAATGGCCCCAAAGCCATCCCCAAGACCCGCATGAGCGGGGCAAACCCCTCATCGCAGCCGACAAAACCCAACCCAAAAACCGCGCCATCCAAAAACAACAAAACCCGCCGAAAATATCGACGGGTTTGTCAGCAGTCTGGCCCCTCCCCCTTGTGGGGAGGGGTCTTTCTTTGAAATGCAAAAAGCCGGCGAAGATATCCCCGCCGGCTTCCATATTTGATAGCTTCGATCTTCCGATCGCTTACTTCATCGTCGGGATCGAGAACTCGGCACCATCCTTGATGCCCGAGGGCCAGCGGCTCGTCACCGTCTTGGTGCGGGTCCAGAACTTGAACGAGTCCGTACCGTGCTGGTTGAGGTCGCCGAAGGACGAGGATTTCCAGCCGCCGAACGAGTGGTAGGCGAGCGGCACCGGGATCGGAACGTTGATGCCGACCATGCCGATGTTGATGCGGGATGCGAAATCGCGGGCGGCGTCGCCGTCGCGGGTGTAGATCGCGACGCCGTTGCCATATTCATGCTTCATCGGCAGTTCGAGCGCGTCCTCGTAGTTCTTGGCGCGGACGACCGAGAGCACCGGCCCGAAGATTTCCTGTTTGTAGATGTCCATATCAGGCGTGACATGGTCGAACAGGCAGCCGCCGACGAAATTGCCGTTTTCATAGCCCTGGAGCTTGAAATCGCGGCCGTCGACGACGAGCTTGGCGCCTTCCTCGACGCCCTTGTCGATCAGGCCGAGAATGCGTTGCTTGGCCTCCCTGGTCACGACCGGACCCATGTCGGCCTTGTCGTCGGTATAGGGACCGATGCGCAGCGATTCCACCATCGGGGTCAGCTTGTCGATCAGGCGGTTGGCGGTGTCCTCGCCGACGGGGACGGCCACCGAGATCGCCATGCAGCGCTCGCCGGCCGAACCGTAGCCGGCGCCGATCAGGGCCTGCGCGGCCTGGTCGAGGTCGGCATCGGGCATGATGATCATGTGGTTCTTGGCACCGCCGAAGCACTGGGCGCGCTTGCCGTTCATCGCAGCCGTGCCATAGACGTAGCGGGCGATCGGGGTCGAGCCGACGAAGGAGACGGCGGCGATATCGGGATGGGTCAGGATCGCATCGACCGCGCCCTTGTCACCGTTGACGACATTGAGGATGCCGGCCGGGAGGCCTGCCTCGATCATCAGTTCGGCAAGGCGGATCGGCAGCGACGGATCGCGCTCGGACGGCTTGAGGATGAAGGCATTGCCGCAGGCAATAGCAGGGGCGAACATCCACATCGGGATCATGCCGGGGAAGTTGAACGGGGTGATGCCGGCGCCGATGCCGACGGCCTGGCGGATCGAATACATATCGATATTGGGGCCGGCGCCTTCGGTGAATTCGCTCTTGGTGAGGTGTGGGGCGCCGGTGACGAATTCGCAGACTTCCAGGCCGCGGATCACGTCGCCCTTGGCGTCCTCGATCGTCTTGCCGTGTTCACGCGACAGCATTTCGGCCAGTTCGTCCATGTTGTCGTTGAGCAGTGCCACGAACTTCATGAACACGCGGGCGCGGCGCTGCGGGTTGGTCGCTGCCCATTTTGGCTGCGCTGCCTTGGCATTCTGCACGGCGGCATCGAGTTCGGCGTCGCTTGCCAGCGCCACCTCGGCCTGGATTTCGCCGGTCGCGGGGTTGAAGACATTGGCCTTGCGGCCCGATGTGCCGGCAACCTGTTTGCCGCCGATGAAATGCCCGATCTGATACATGGGATCCTCCTTGATCGTTATGGCGCGGAGTTTACGCTTCAATTTGCACAAAGCAATGGAATGGAATAAGCATCCGTTGTGCGTGGATTGAAGTAAGGATTGTGTCTGTCATGGATGGCAAGATCGTCAGAATCGCGGAACTGGAGATCGATCCGGAGCAGTTGGAGGCCTATCGCGCGTTGCTCGCGGAAGAGATCGAGGCATCGGTCGAGAGGGAGTCCGGGGTGTTGATGCTGCATGCCGTGGCGGAGAAGGAACGGCCGGAGCAGGTCAGGATACTGGAGGTCTATGCCGACAGGGCGGCATATGAGGCGCATCTGCTGACGCCGCATTTTATCAAGTACAAGACGGGTACGGCTGGCATGGTGAAGTCACTCAGGCTGGTGGATGTCGAGCCGGTCATGATGCGGGGGAAGTGATGCGCACGAACCAACGCCGCCCCAATTCATCTCAAAGACCCCGCCCCAAACCCCTCCCCACAAGGGGGAGGGGCTTAACGTGCCGCGCCCGCAGTGCCCCAAGCAACGTTGCTCCTTGTCGGTACGCTCGATGCGAACGGGAGCATTGCCACAGGTTGGCCCCTCCCCCTTGTGGGGAGGGGTTTCGGGGCGGGGTCTTCTTTTCCAAACTCAGCGAGCGCCACCCATGAACTGGGACGACATCCGCATCTTCCTCGCCGTGGCCCGCTCGGGCCAGATCCTCGCCGCCTCAAAACGGCTGGGGGTCAACCACGCGACCCTCTCCCGCCGCCTCACCGCGCTGGAAGAGGCCCTGAAAACCCGCCTCTTCATCCGCCGCACCAATGGCTGCGAACTCACCGCCCAGGGCGAGATGTTCCTCGCTTCGGCCGAGCGGATGGAAACCGAGATGCTCGCGGCGCAATCGAGCCTCGGCCGTACCGATACCGCGATTGCCGGCACCGTGCGGATCGGCGCGCCGGATGGCTTCGGCGTCTCGTTCCTCGCGCCGCGCATGGGCCGGCTGATCGAGCGGCATCCGGAACTCCGCATCCAGCTCGTGCCGGTGCCGCGCGCCTTCTCGCTTTCCAGCCGCGAGGCCGATATCGCGATCACGCTCGAACGGCCGGAGCAGGGCCGCCTCGTCTCCTCGAAGCTCACCGACTATACGCTCGGCCTCTACGCCTCTCGCGACTATGTCGAGGCCCATGGCGCACCTGAAGATGCCGAAGCGCTGAAAGCCCACCGCCGGATCGCCTATGTCGAGGACCTGATCTTCTCGCAATCGCTGAACTTCACCGGCGAGGTGATGCGCAACTGGGACGCCGGCTTCGAGATCTCATCCGCCACCGGCCAGACCGAGGCAGTCCGCGCCAGCGCCGGCATCGGCATCCTGCACAATTATATCGCCCGGCAGTATCCGGATCTCGTCCGCGTCATGGCGGAAACATCGATCCAGCGTACCTACTGGACGATCTTCCACGAAAGCGCCCGCGACCTCGCCCGCGTCCGCATCGTCGCCGATTTCCTGCACGAGATCGTGCGGGAGGAAAAGGGGGTGTTTCTATGATTTTCGTTTGAAGTGCGTGACAGCAGTAACTTGCGCCGCACGCAGTTGAATGACAAAATCTGTCTCTCAACCCCTGAGCGAGACGCCGCAATGCCTGCATCGACACAACTTGTTTTTATCCCCGCCTCGCTTGCCGACGGCAGCGCCGACAGCTTTGATACGGTGCTCTCCGTGTTGGACTACGCTGACGCGATGCTGGGCCGAGGCTATTACGAACCGGAGGAGCTTCCCAGCAAGGTCATGCAGCTGTCTGGCATGAATGAATATTACGGCGAGGTCATGAACGGCGGGCATTTGCAGTTCATCGACAACGCCCAGGACAAACTGGGCGGCGCCATCCGACAAGCGAAGGGCGGCTTTTCTGCCATGGGAGCCACCGGTTATCTATCTATATTGCTGGAACTTGAGACCTGGTTGAACGCCAACGGCTTTCAAGAGGGACAGCCGTTCGAGGGTGGTGAATTCGATCACGATCCTGAAGCCTATTTGGATCAGCTCGATGATCGATTGTACCAGCTTGATCAAACCTACCGCATGCATGATGTCGCCGCACGTTGGCTGCTGGGTTGGGACAATCTACGAATAGTGGAAGACGAGAAGCTTCAAGCCATCCGCGACGCACAGGTCATGGTCAATCCACTGAGGATACCGCGCCAGATAAGGCGGCGAATTTCTCGATTTGAGCAGCGCATTGGCGATTCCTCGACCGTCGGCCTCGCCTTGGCCGTGGCGTCCATATCTCGCCGCGAGACATTTCTGGAGATAGTGGGAGGTAGACCCCGAATGACGGACGGAAAAGCCAGCATGCTTTGGTTGCTGCGGACATCCAACGGAGAAAGACTTGGTGTCAGCCACGAGGATGGAGCCGAGATTTTCTCAAGTGAGGAAGTCGATTTCTACAGCAGTAATTATGACGCACCGCTTCGCCGCAGGCTGGGATACGCTGATCGGCGATCAATTGATGCGGTACTTGCCTACGATGGTCTCGACGCTGTTGCCGTGTCAGCCGATATGCTGCTTCGAAAACATCACCCCGATCTTGAAGAAAAGACGTTTTTGGCACCCGCGCTCTATCGCGACGGCCAGCCGCCCATTTTCAGCCTATGCGCCGGAAACAAACAGTACATGCTGTCGGAAGCCGAGGACGGCTTTACCGTGACGGATATCAATCGAGATGAAGCTGTCGAACGAATTCGCCACGAAGATATCGAAGCATATTTGAACGAAGTCAAATTGCTTGAGTCGGATGCCGAAGCGTTGCCTTCCATTCACTGAAACTGGCGCCAAAGTCTTCCGCGTCCGCATCGTCGCCGATTTTCTCCACGAGATCGTGCGGGAGGAACGCGGCATATGGTAAATGGATCACTATTAACTCTGTGATGTATTTATTTCACGTCGGCACTCCCCACGCCCTATAAATCAGACCCCGGACGCGTCTATACGAAGCGGATGGACTTGAGGGGACGGACGTGAAGCAGAAGATCAAACTTTCCAGCAAATTGCGGTACTGGTTCGACAAGACCATGGCGGCCGGCACCGGCGCGCTGATCGGCTGGCTGGGCATCATCTCGCTCGCGATCATCCTTGCCTTCGGCGCCCTCATCGCGATCACCGGCATTGCGCAGGAGGGCGGAGAAAACCTGAACTTCGCCGAGGCTGCGTGGGAAACGCTGATGCGCACGCTGGACGCCGGCACGATGGGCGGCGACACGGGCTGGATATTCCGCGGCGTCATGCTGCTGGTCACGCTCGCGGGGATCTTCGTCGTCTCCACCCTGATCGGCGTGCTGAGCTCCGGCATCGAAAGCAAGCTCGACCAGTTGCGCAAGGGCCGTTCCGAGGTGCTGGAAAAAGACCATACGATCATCTTCAACTGGTCGCCCTCGATCTTCGACGTCATTTCCGAACTCGTCATCGCCAATGAAAGCCGCAGGCGGCCGCGCATCGTCGTCATGAGCGACAAGGGCAAGGTGGAAATGGAGGAGGAGATCGCCGCCAAGGTGCCCGATCTCAAGAACACCAAGGTTATCTGCCGTCATGGCGACCCGACCGATCTCTACGATCTCGCCATCGTCAATCCCAACGCCTCGCGGTCGATCGTGATCCTGTCGCCGGAGGCAGCCGATCCGGATTCCAGCGTCGTCAAGACGATCCTGGCGCTCACCCAGAATCCGAGCCGCCGCGACGGGAAATACCGGATCGCCGCCGAAATCCGCGACCCCGCCAATGCCGAACTCGCCGAGATCGTCGGCGGTGGCGAGGCGCAGCTGGTGCTGGCCGATGACCTGATCTCCCGCATCGTCGTCCATTCCAGCCGCCAGCCGGGCCTGAGTGCGGTCTATACCGAACTCCTCGATTTCGACGGTTCCGAGATCTACACCACCGAGGAGCCGAAGCTCGAGGGCAAGTCGATCGCCGAGGCCGCGATGTCCTACGAGACCAGCACCGTCATCGGCATCGTCTCAATCGAGGGGCAGGTCGATCTCAACCCCGACAAGGCGCACAGGATCGAGAAGGGCGAACGGCTGATCCTGGTCGCCGAGGACGACGACGCCATCACCTACAAGCCCTTCACCGGCTCGATCGACCGGTCGCTGATCCGCAAGGCCGGAGAGCCGCGCATTGCGCCCGAGCGGACATTGCTGCTCGGCTGGAACCGCCGCGCGCCGATGATCGCCTCTGAGCTCTCGCGCTTCGTCGCGCCCGGCTCGGTGCTGACCATCGTCGCCGACACGCCGGACCTCCAGGCCAAGGCGCGCCATATCGCGCTCAACGGCACCAACCTTACGCTCGATATCCGCGAGGGGGATTCCTCTTCGCGGGCTGAACTCAGGGAGATCGATCCCATTTCCTACGATCACGTGCTGGTGCTCGGCTATAACGAGGACCTCGATCCGCAGCCCGCCGACACCCGCACGCTGGTGACGCTTCTGCATCTGCGCCAGATCGCCGAAAGCGCGGGCAAGCATTCGAGCGTGGTCAGCGAAATGATCGATATCCGGAACCGCGAACTGGCCGAGGTCAGCAAGGCCGACGACTTCGTGGTCAGCAACAAGCTGGTCAGCCTGATGCTCGCCCAGGCGGCGGAGAACGAATATATTACCCGCATCTTCGGCTGCCTGCTCGACGAGGACGGCTCGGAACTCTATCTGAAGCCGGCGACTGACTATGTCGAAGCCGGCGTCGAGGTCGATTTCTATACCGTCACCATCGCAGCCATGCTGCAGGGCCAGACCGCCATCGGCTATCGCAGGCGCAATGGCGCGGGCACATGGTCGGTCCGGATCAATCCGTCGAAATCGGCGAAAATCACCTTCGCGGAAGGCGAACAAGTGGTGGTTCTGTCGCCGAACTAGAGCGCACGCGCACGCCACCGGCAAGGGCGCGGCCCCTTGACTGATCGTGCACCTTGCTGCCCCATAGGGTGTCTGTCCTGAGGGAGATCCGATCGCATGGAGCCACTCGTCGTCAATCTCGGTCTCGCGCTCGCCATCGGCCTGCTGGTGGGGCTGGAGCGCGGCTGGCGGGAACGCGAGGCTCCAGCGGGCAGTCGCACGGCCGGCATCCGTACTTTTGGCATATCCGGCCTGCTGGGCGGTGTGATGGCGGCCCTTGGTGCCGCGGCCCAGAATGTCCTCATCCTGCCTGCCGGGTTCCTTGGTTTTGCCGCCGTCTTCGCCTGGTTCAAGTGGCAGGAGTCGGTCGACGATGAGAGTTTCAGCGTTACCGGCGTCGTGGTCGCGCTGGCGGTCTTCGCGCTCGGGGCGCTCGCCGTATCCGATCGTCCCACCGAGGCGGCGGCAGGCGGTGCAGCGCTCGCTGCCGTGCTTGCCAGCCGCGAAATGCTGCATGGCCTGCTTGAGCGACTGAGCTGGCTCGAAGTCCGCTCCGCGCTCATCCTGGCCGTGATGACAGCAGTCGTCCTGCCGCTGCTGCCGTCCGAGCCGATCGATCCCTGGGGCGCGATCAATCCGCGCGAGATCTGGATCTTCACCATTCTTCTCGGTGCCTTCTCCTATCTCGGCTATATTCTCACCCGCATCGCCGGAGCTTCGCGCGGCATGATCTACAGCACGCTGGCTGGATCGCTGGTGTCCTCGACGGCCATGACGCTGTCGCTTGCCCGCACTGAGGGCAGCCCACGGCGCCGGGCGGGTGCCGCCTCTCTCGCCGCCATGGTGTCGATCCTGCGGGTGCTCGCCTATTCCCTCTTCGTGGCGCCCGCGGTCATGATGGTCGTGCTGCCGGCGGCACTTGCCGCCGCAGCCACCTTTGCGCTTTCGGGCTGGCTCCTGATCACCCGGACGCCGGAAAGCGAAGCTGCCGAGCATTCGGACCGTAATCCGCTCGAACCAAAAACCATCGCCATTTCAGCTGTCATTTATGCGGCCATGTCGCTGATCGGCGCACTTTCGGCCAAGTACCTCGGCTCCGAGAGCCTGCCGATCACGGCAGCCATCACAGGAATGGCGGATGTCGATGTCGCTGTTCTTTCCATGCTGCGACTGCAGGGTGGCGCCATCGCGGCGGAGATTCTGGCACTCGCGGTTCTCGCCGCCTTCGCTTCGAACGCGATCTTCCGGATGATCAGCGCGGCAACCATCGCACCACCCGGCTTTTCGATACCGCTCGGCATCGTCACGCTGCTCGCGATCGGGCTTGGTTTCGCCGTCCACATGCTGGTACCGGCCCTCTCCCTGACGTTCCCAAATAGCGCGCTCCAATAAAAATCAAAAAATTTCGCAATACATGTTGCCAACCACGCATCTCGTTCCTAGATATCGGTTGCCAACCACATATACCCGGAGAGCTCGCCATGAATTCCCTTTGGACCCCGACCACGCTCGGTCACATCAATTTGCCGCATCGCCTTGCACTCGCCCCGATGACCCGCAGCCGCGCCAATGCCGATGGCACTCCCACCGGCCTTGTTCCCACCTATTACGCCCAGCGCGCCTCGCTTGGCCTGTTGATCACCGAAGGCACCCAGCCCTCGGAAGACGGCCAGGGCTACATGCTGACACCCGGTATCCATAGCCAGGAGCAGGTTGCTGCCTGGACGAAAGTCGCCACTGCCGTCCATGCTGAAGGCGGCCATATCTTCATGCAGATCATGCATGCCGGCCGCATGGGCCATGTCGACAACACCCCGCACCATCGCGATCTTCTCGCTCCTTCGGCAATCGGCGCCAATCAGCCGATGTACACGCCGACAGGTCCGCAGACGACATCCGCGCCGCGCGAGATGACTGTCGACGATATCAAGCAGACGGTTCAGGATTTCCGCCAGGCCGCCCGCAATGCGATCGATGCCGGCCTGGACGGCGTGGAAATCCACGGCGCCAACGGCTATCTGATCAACCAGTTCCTCGCCCCCAACGCCAATATACGCACCGATGCCTATGGCGGCACGATCGAAAACCGCGCCCGCTTCGCGCTTGAAGTGGCCCGCGCCATCGTCGATGAAATCGGCCCCGAGCGCACCGGCATCCGCCTGTCGCCCGGCCTTGCCATCGGCGGCCTGGAAGATGGTCCGGAAGGCGAGGATCTCTATCGCTACCTGATCGGCGAACTCAACAAGCTGGGTCTGGTCTATCTCCACATCCACCACTTCGGCAACGATACGTTCCTTGCCGATGTCAGAGCCCGCTGGTCGCAGAAGCTGCTCGTGCTGCGCTACGACCGGCCGCTGCAAGACATCGCCTGGGATGTGGAGATGGGCCTTGCCGACATCGTCCCTGTCGGCCGCTGGGGCCTGGCAAACCCTGATTTCGTCGAGCGCCTCAAGGCCGGCGCCGAACTCAACGAGCCTGATGCGTCGACGTTTTACTCCGGCGGTGCTAAAGGTTATATAGATTATCCGACCCTGCAACAGAGCCCGGCCGTGGCGGTTGCCTAAACAACGATGGTAGAAAATGGAAGACATCTGTGAGTCCCTCAATCTTGCGCCCTGCGCCTGCCTCAAGACGGACTACCCGGTGAGCTTCGCCATCTTCGCCCTCGCCCGGTCGCACCGGGCGAAGGCTGCCAGCATGCTGGCCGATATCGGCCTGTTTCCGGGCCAGGAAATCCTGCTGATGCAGCTCGCCGAAAGCGACGGCAAGCCGCAAAAGACGCTCTGCGAGTCGATCGGCCTCGACCATTCGACCGTGGCAAAATCGGTCGCCAGGCTGGAACGCGATGGCCTGATCGAACGGCGGAAATGTCCCAGCGACGGCCGCATCTCGCAGGTTCACCTGACACGCAAGGGCCGCGAGATAACCGACCGGATCACCCGCGTCTGGGCCGAGCTCGAACGCCAGACGGTGGAAGGCCTGACCGCCGAGGAAAGGGCGCAACTGATGGCCACGGCAAAGAAGATCATGCCGCAGATGGCGCCAGTTTCCTGCGCGCCCTGATCAGGCGCCATCGCAGCCTGAGGCTCACGACAAATCTTGTGCGGCATCCGGCAAAGGATGTCGCGTACCCCTCGACCCCGCCGATCCGCCTTCCTATATTGGTCACTCAGCCAATGGAGCGAGAATCGTGACCGGTATCCAGCATATTCCTTTGAAACGCATCGATGGTACGACGGCACAGCTCGGCGATTACGCCGGCAAGGTGCTGCTGGTGGTGAATACCGCCTCCAAATGCGGTCTGACCGTTCAATACGAGGGGCTCGAAGCACTCTATCGTGCCCGCCGCGAGCAGGGTCTGGAAATCCTCGGCTTCCCCGCCAACAATTTCAAGGACCAGGAGCCCGGCTCCGATCAGGAGATCGCCGCCTTCTGCCAGCTCAACTATGACGTGACCTTCCCGATGTTCGCCAAGGTCTCGGTGAAGGGCGAGGATGCCCATCCGCTCTACCGCGCGCTGACCACGAAACACCCTGACATGAAGGGCGCCGAAACCTTCCGTCAGCGCATGATCGAAACCGGTCAGGGACCGGAAAGGCAGGAAGACGTGCTGTGGAATTTCGAAAAGTTCCTGATCTCCCGCAAGGGCGAGGTCATCGGCCGGTATTCCCCAAACATGAAGCCGGATGATCCGGTGCTGGTGGCCGATATCGAGAAGGCGCTGGCGGAGTAGGCCTGATCAAGTAACGCCGACGCATTCACGAAGCTACAGTTACGGGAGAACTTGCAATATCTTCCCGTAACCAACCACTTTTTGCGCCTCCTGAATGCGCCAGGTACGACCAGACCTGATTTCAGGCCGCAATTCTGGCCAAACATGAAACTCTATCGAGGCTTCGAAAGCATCGCCTGAGGTGAGATCAGGTCCGACCGGCACGGCCACGAGACCAATCGCAAACTCTTCCCGTTCCTGGTCATCTGGCCAGAAGTTGTGGTTCGGGCGGTATTGAATTCCACCGACCAGTGGCTGAGAGCGTCCATCCTGCTCCGCAGTGAGCATGGCAACTTCCGCCCGGACTCTAATCGCTTCGAGCTGCATTCTTCAGCGACCCCTTCGATGACACTGGGGTCAATCCAGCACAATCGAAAGCCGGATCGACATGAGCCGGCATTCAAGCCCGCCGCCAATGTTTTCGCAAGCGGCGTTTCGCCCCGATCACTTCATGTCATAAATATCGATCGGGAAGTATTTCGCGTTGATCTTCTGATAGGTTCCATCGGCGCGGATGGCGTCGATCGCCGCATTCAGCTTCGCGACCAGTTCCTTGTCCTCGAGCCGGACCGCAATGCCGGCACCCTTGCCGATCCATTTCTCATCGGTGATCGGCTTGCCGATCAGTTCGCAGCACTTGCCATCGTCGCTTTTCAGCCAGGCCATCAGCGGCAGCATGTCGCCGGTAGCGAGATCGAGCCGGCCATTGACCATGTCGAGATTGACCTCGTCCTGGGTCGGATAAAGCTTGATATCCGCATCCGGGTAGGTCGCTGTTGCAAATTCCGCCTGGGTCGTGCCGGATTGCGCGCCGATCGTCTTGCCCTTCATGCCTTCATTGGTGAAGTCGGTGATGCCTGATCCCTTCGGCGCGATGTGGGTCATCGGCGCCTTGAAGTAGGGCTTGGTGAAGGCCACCTTTTCGGCGCGCTCCGGCGTGATGAACATCGAGGCGATCATGAAGTCGAACTTCTTGGCTTGCAGCGCCGGGATGATGCCGTCCCAATCCTGCGTCACGACGGTGCATTCGACCTTCATTTCGGCGCAGAGCGCCATGCCGATATCGATGTCGAAGCCGCCGACCTTGCCGGAAGCGTCGATGAAATTGAACGGCGGATAGGCGCCTTCGGTGCCGATCACCAGCTTCTCGGCCGCCTGGGCGGAAAATGCGGATAAGGCGGCGAATGCCGCCGCGAGCAGGATTTTCTTCATGACAATTCCCCTGTTGCTGATGCCTTTGCGGCATCTTGCGATCAATCTATGCGCCGGCCCGGCATAAATGAAATAGATAGTTGAAATAGTCGCTATCAACCTGAATGATGCGGCTATTCATGGGGAGATCGATGAAATGGCCGAAAGCCGGCTTGAGCGCTTCGCACATAATCTCGACTGGAACCTGCTCCGCACCTTCGTCGTGGTGGTCGAGGAAGGCTCGATCACGGCAGCCGCCAATCGTCTGCTGCTGCAGCAGCCGGCCGTCTCCATGGCACTCAAACGGCTCGAACAGACAGCCGGCCACCGCCTGATCGACCGCCGCCCCGGCCGCTTCGAGGTGACCGAAGCCGGGGAGCGGCTGCACCGCCAGGCGCGTGAGATCTTCGCCGCCGTGGTGCGCCTGCCGGATGCGCTCGAAAGTGCCGGCACCGATATTTCCGGCCATGTCAGCATCCATTCGGTCAGCCATGTCCATCATCCCGGATGGGACGCCCGCCTCGCCTCCTTCTTCGACAGCCACCCCAAGGTCACGATGAGCGTTACCATCGAGACCACCGCCGATGTCATCAGCGCCATCGAGCGCGGCCTTGCCAGCATCGGCCTGTGCGACGGCATCATTCCGCCCGGGCTCGACAAGCTGCTCTACAAGCGCGAGCTCTATGCGCTGTATTGCGGCCGAGGTCATCGGTTGTTCGGCGTCAGGGATGCCGCGCTCAACGACCTGCGCGGCGACTATTACGTCGCCTTCACCGCCGATGTACTGGGCGGCCAGCACATGAATGCCATCACGGCCGTGCGCGCCATGGGTTCGTTCGGGCAGGAAGTGCGCGCCGTCTCCTCGCATGTCGAGGAGGTCATGCGGCTGATCGCGGCCAATGTCGGCATCGGCATGCTGCCCACCCATCTCACCGAACCGATGGTGATTGCGGGCGACCTCTGGCAACTGCCGCCCTATGACAATTTGCCGGCGCAGGATGTCTTCGTCATCACCAATCCCGCCGCCATGCTGAACCCGGCAGAGCGTGCATTCCTCGCCCATATGCAGGGACTGGAGCCGCTCGTTCATGCCTAGGTGAGCATCAATTTGGTTTATGTCGGCCTTTCTCGCTATAAATTTGAACGCGGTCGCGTCTGCCTGTAGCTCTCGTCTGGGGAGAGCGCCATGCAGACTTACGACATCGCAATCATCGGCGGCGGCATTGCCGGCCTGTCGCTTGCCTATTTTCTCGCAGGGACGCGTTCGGTGGTCGTGCTGGAGCGGGAAGACGCGCTGGGCTATCACGCCACCGGCCGTTCGGCCGCGGAATTCGTGTTGCGCTACAACAGCGAGGAAGTCTGCAAGCTGGCGGCGATTTCGCAGCCGTTCTTCGATACGCCCCCCGATAACTTTTCCGCTGTGCCCCTGCTCCGCCAGCGCGGCGGTATCACCATTGCCAATGCCGAGAAGGCCGGACGCCTCCGCGCCCGGTTGGAGGCGGAGGCGCCCCACGCGCCGCTGACGCTGATGACGCCGGACGAGGCTATCGAGCAGGTGCCTTTTCTCGATCCGGCCTATGTTGCCGCGGCTTTTTGCGATCCGGAATTCTGGGACATCGAGGTCGAAAGCCTGTTCCAGGGCTATGTGAAAGGCGCACGGCGGGCAGGCACAGAGATCCGGACCGGCGCCAGCGTGCGCGATATCCGCGACGATGGCCGGCACTGGCGGATCGAAACCGCCGGCGGTCCGCTCGCGGCCCGTATGCTGGTCAATGCTTCCGGCGGCTGGGCCGACGGGGTCGCGGCAATCGCGGGTGTCCTGCCAAAGGGCATCGTGCCGCACCGGCGCACCGCCGTGCTCATCGACGTTCCCGGCATGGACCTGAGCGCCATGCCCGAGATCAACGAATTGGACGAGGCGTTCTACTTCAAGCCCGATGCCGGGCGCCTGCTCGTCTCGCCCGCCGACGAGACGCCGTGCGAACCGGCCGACGTGCAGCCCGAGGAAATCGACATCGCCTGGGCGGTGCATCATTTCGAAGAAGCCACGACGATCAAGGTCGATCGCGTGCCGAAAAGCTGGGCCGGCATGCGCAGCTTTGCCCCCGACCGCCTGCCGGTGATCGGAGCAGCGCCCGACAATCCCCGCTTCTTCTGGCTCGCCGGACAGGGCGGCTACGGCATCCTCAGTTCGCCCGCGCTCGGCGCGCTTGCCGCTTCGATGCTTTGCGAAAGCACTGTCCCGGAGAGTTTTTCGCAAGTGTCGCTCGATCCCGCGCTCTTCTCGCCCGGCCGTTTCTGAATTAGGTTGGGCCGAAGCGTAGGGAGGTTCGGCATGGTGTGGTCGGCGCAACAATATGTGAAATTCGAGGACGAGCGCACGCGGCCGCCGCGCGACCTGCTGGCACAGGTGCCGCTCGAACATGTCTCGCGCGGCATCGACCTCGGCTGCGGGCCGGGTAATTCCACCGAGCTTCTGGTCGAGCGCTTCGGTCCCGACGCGATCTCCGGCCTCGACAGCGACGACGACATGCTGGCCGCTGCGGCCAAGAGGCTGCCCTATACGACGTTCCACAAGGCCGACCTCGCGACCTGGCAACCGGACCGGCCGCAGAACCTGCTCTTCGCCAATGCCGTGTTCCAGTGGCTGCCCAACCATCTCGATATTTTCGAGCGGTTGATGGACGGGCTGGCGAAAGGCGGCGTGCTGGCGGTGCAGATGCCCGACAATCTGGACGAGCCGAGCCATCGCGCGATGGAGGAGACCGCGCATGACGGGCCATGGGCGCCGCTCTTCGAGGGGCAATCCATCCGCCGGGCGCCGCTGCCGGCGCCGTCGGTTTATTACGATCGCCTTGCGCCTAAGGCATCGCGCGTCGAGATCTGGCACACGATCTACAATCATCCTCTCACTGACGCCGCCGCGATCGTCGAATGGGTCAAGGGCTCGGGCCTCAGGACCTATCTCGATCATGCCGGACCCGAGCACCGCGACGGCTTCCTGAAGGCCTATTCCGCGCGGTTGGAAAGGGCTTACCCCAGGACGGCCGATGGCAAGGTTCTGTTCCGGTTTCCCCGGCTCTTCATCGTGGCGGTGCACTGACCATCCTTTCCATCTTCGGCACCCAGCCCCTTCCAAAGCCCTTGCTCAGCAGGTGTTCGGCCGCCGCAAGCTCCTGGCGCAGGAAGGCGCAGTCCTCGATCAGCGTCGCGATGGTGGCGATCGGGTCGCCACCGTGCCAGGCGAGCGCCTGGGCGACCTCGTCCTCCGGCTGGAGAGGCGTCGGCTCGGCGAAAAGGCGCAGTTGTCCATCCCCTTGTGCTGTCACGAGAGGTCTCCTTGATACTGTGGAATGCTGACGGATATCCGTCTCAGCGATGGAATATGTTCCTATTTTGTTCTATTCCGCACGATGAGTCAAGAACGGACTTTGCGATTTGGGAATCTGCTTTTATGCTTAGACATAAGCAGGAATTTCACCATGGACCATCGCGACATCATTGCCTCGCTGACGCCGGAACAGCGTGACCGGCTGACGGAAAAATCCGATGCTGCGGGGCTCGGCCATCTCGTCGTGCACTGGGGGCTGATCGTGCTCTTGGGTGTGCTGATCGCGATACGCGTGCCGTTCTGGTGGGCGTTGATGCTGCCGCAGGGCATCCTGATCGTCTTCCTGTTCACGCTGCTGCACGAGGCGGTGCACCGGACACCGTTCAAGAGTGAATGGCTGAACGACTGGGTCGCACGGGTGTCCGGCTTCATGCTGAGCCTCGGAGCCGACTGGTTCCGCTATTTCCATTTCGCGCACCATCGCTACACGCAGGATCCCGAAAACGATCCGGAACTGGCTGGCCCCAAGCCGGAAACGATGGCGCAATATATCGTCCATGTCTCGGGCCTGCCGGTGTGGTGGGGGCAGGTCAAGGGCATGGTGGTGAACGCGTTCGGTGGTGGCAAGGCGTCGTATATTCCTGGTAAGGGCGAGGCGAAGGTGCGGCGCGAGGCGATTGCGATCCTGGCGCTTTATGCGGTGCTGATCGCGGGCTCGATCTGGCTCCGGACCGATGTGCTGCTGTGGGTGTGGATCATCCCCGCACTCCTCGGCCAGCCGTTCCTCAGGCTCTACCTGCTGGCGGAGCACGGGCGGTGTCCCTTTGTCGCCAACATGCTGGAAAACACCCGGACGACGGCGACCAATTGGGTGGTGCGCAGGCTGGCGTGGAACATGCCCTATCACGCCGAGCACCATTCCTATCCGAGCGTGCCGTTTCACCGGCTGCCGGAATTCCATGAGATCGTCGAGAACCATCTCAAGGTGACGGAAGACGGCTATGTCAGGTTCAACGCGAAATACATCGAAGGCTTGCGCTGATCACTTGACCAGCGCCGACTTCCTCTCGGCATATTCTGCTGCGGCGGCCTCGTCGGCGAAGCCGATGAAGAACATGTTGAGGCGGTGCTCATCTGTCTCGCCACGGCGCTGATAAGCCATCTCGATGGTCATGGTGGGGTGGGCGAAGCTCTCGCTCATGTCGCGCACGGTGTCGAACTTGCCGGGCGGGCGCTTGCCGTTCCAGGCGAGGAAGGCGCCGTTGGCGGCGAATTTCTCGATGCCGGCGAAGAAGGCGTCCTTCTCGGAGGCCTGGCCCTTGCGCAGCGCGGGATCGCGGACCTGGTAGGTCTCGTCGTTCTGGGTGGCGCTCGTCATGATGATGCAGCCGGCCGGATCGCGGTTGAGCGCGACGCCGCCCCGGAGGCCGAACCGCGTGAAGGCGGATTTCCGCTTGTGGTATTCGGCGAGCAGGCCGGCGATTTCGGCCACCAGTTCGGTCTGCGATTCATGTGGCATGTCATGTCCTCGAATTCTTCGTCGGGCGCGGCATTAGCACAAAGATCGGCGGATGGCAGCGGTTTTTGCGTGGGCGCGCGCCAGCCTAACGAATCTTCTTCCATCTGCGGGCGCAGATGGTGCGCGCGGGCTCCACGATGCGCGCATCCGGATCGGCCCGTAGCGCTTCGATATTGGCGACGTAAAGTTCCGACACACGCTGTTGGCTCTCTTCCGGCAGGGAATAAAAGCAGACCGGCACCAGCACTTCGCCGGCACGAATATTTGTTTTTTCCGGCGGCGCCAAGCCGGCACTGTCGGGACCGTCCAGGACGAGCGGACCGGTGCACCAGCCATTGCGCCGGCATTGGCGCACCGGGCAACCGTCGTGGGAAAGTTCGGCGACTGCCAAATGGCGCAGCACGGCGGGCGCCCAACTGTGGAAAGTCTTTTCGCTGACGGGATGCTTCATATCGGGCCTCTTGAATTGATCGCTGGAAAATGGACATGGCTTTACGGTCACGCGGCCGGTTTCGGTCCGTGGCTTGAAGGAGATTTCGGACGGGGCGCCTCGTAGAGCCTCTCTATTTGTTTGATTATGTTGCGCCACAAGGCGCCCCGTTATGCATTTAACGATAGCGCTCCTTCCCGCCAGGAAGCGCTGCAAAATCCGGTGCATCGGTCCTTGACTTGCCTGCGGCTCCGCCAGCCGCGATGTCAGTGGCCGGGCGCCGGAATTTGCCGCTGGGGTCGCCGAAAATAAGTCCGGCCGAGCGCTCTTCCACCACGCCGCAATCTTTGACTCCGCTTCTCCTCATGCTAACAAAGCGCCATGCAAAAAGGTGATCATCTCTTCCTCGTCGATGGCTCGGGCTATATTTTCCGGGCGTTCCATGCGCTGCCGGCGCTGACACGCAAATCCGACAAGCTGCCGGTGGGCGCGGTTGCCGGGTTCTGCAACATGCTGTGGAAACTGCTGGTGGATGCGCGCAACACCGATGTGGGCGTGACGCCGACGCATTTTGCCGTCATTTTCGACTATTCCTCGACCACTTTCCGCAAGGAAATCTACCCGGAATACAAGGCCAACCGTTCGGCGCCGCCGGAGGAGCTGATCCCGCAATTCGGGCTGATCCGCGAGGCGACGCGGGCGTTCAACCTGCCCTGCATCGAGCTCGAGGGATACGAGGCCGACGACATCATCGCCACCTATGCGCGCCAGGCCGAAGCCACGGGCGCGGAGGCCACCATCATCTCGTCGGACAAGGACCTGATGCAGTTGGTGACCGAACGCGTCCACATGTATGACGGCATGAAGGACAAGCAGATCTCGATACCCGAAGTGATCGAGAAATGGGGCGTGCCGCCCGAAATGATGATCGACCTGCAGGCGCTGACCGGCGACAGCACCGATAACGTGCCCGGCATTCCCGGCATCGGGCCGAAGACGGCCGCGAGCCTCCTGCTCGAATACGGCAGTCTCGACGCGCTGATGGAACGCGCCCACGAGATCAAGCAGGAGAAGCGGCGCGAGAACATCATGGCCGCGCGCGAACTGGTGAAGATTTCCAAGCTGCTGGTGACGCTGAGGCTTGACACGCCGGTGACCATGCCGCTCGCCGATCTGGCGCTCGAAAAGCAGGACGGGCCGAAGCTGATCGGGTTCCTCAAGGCGATGGAATTCACCACGCTGACACGGCGCGTGGCCGAGGCCTGCGATGTCGATGCCAATGCGATCGACGCGGCCAATGTGCCCGTCGTGTGGGACGGCGCGGCGCGCGGGCCGGATCTCGATCCGGGTGAAGGCAAGGGCATTCCGCTGCCGGAGGGTGTCGTGGCGCCCAAGGGTTCTGCCCCGCCGACCGAGCCGGAAGGGAAAGCCGGCGGCTATGCGGTGGCGGCACTGGCCAAGGCCCGGCGCGAGCATTTCGCAACCGCCAAGATCGACCATTCAACCTACGAGACGGTGCGCGACGTCGCCGCGCTGGAGCGCTGGATTGCTGCCGCGCGCGAGACGGGCGTGGTGGCCTTCGACACGGAGACCAATTCGCTCGATCCGATGCAGGCGGAGCTTGCAGGGTTCTCGCTGGCGATCGCTGATAATACCGAGAACCCGGCGGGCCAAAAGATTTCCGCCTGTTACGTGCCGGTGGGGCATAAGTCGGGCCATGGCGACCTGCTGGGCGGCGGGATTGCCGAGGGGCAGATACCGGTGCGCGAGGCCTTGGCGCTGATCAAGCCGCTGATGGAAGACCCCGCCGTGCTCAAGGTCGGCCAGAACATCAAGTACGACTGGCTGGTGATGAAGCGCCACGGCATCGTCGTCGCGCCTTTCGACGACACGATGCTGATGAGCTATGTGATCGATGGCGGCGTCAACACCAATCACGGCATGGATACGCTCTCCGAGCGCTGGCTGGGCCACAAGCCGATCGCCTACAAGGATGTGACCGGATCGGGCAAGAGTTCGGTGACCTTCGATCTTGTGGATATTCAGAAAGCCACGGCTTACGCAGCCGAGGATTCCGACATCACGATGCGGTTGTGGCTGGTGCTGAAGCCGCAGGTATCAGCCAAGGGATTGGTCAGCGTTTACGAACGTTTGGAGCGGCCGCTGGTACCCGTCATCGCGCGGATGGAGGAGCGCGGCATCTCAGTCGACCGGCAGGTTCTGTCGCGGCTCTCGGGCGAGCTCGCGCAATCGGCGGCGCGCTACGAGGAGGAGGTCTACCAGCTGGCGGGCGAGCGGTTCAATATCGGTTCGCCCAAGCAGCTCGGCGATATTCTTTTCGGCAGGATGGGTTTCGATTCCGGCGGCGGCAAGACCAAGACCGGGCAGTGGTCGACCTCGGCCCAGGTGCTGGAGGATCTGGCGGCGGCGGGTCATGAACTGCCGAGAAAAATCGTCGACTGGCGGCAGCTGACCAAGCTCAAGAGCACCTATACCGACTCGCTGCCGGGCTATATCCATGCCGACACCAAGCGGGTGCATACGAGCTATGCGATGGCGGCGACGACGACGGGGCGGCTCGCCTCGTCCGAGCCGAACCTGCAGAACATTCCGGTCAGGACAGCCGAGGGGCGCAAGATCCGCACCGCCTTCATCGCCGAGCCGGGGCATGTGCTGATCTCGGCCGACTACAGCCAGATCGAGCTACGCGTATTGGCGCATTTCGCCGATATTCCGCAATTGAAGCAGGCCTTCGCCGATGGGATCGACATCCACGCGATGACGGCATCCGAGATGTTCGGCGTGCCGGTCGAGGGCATGCCGTCGGATGTGCGCAGGCGCGCCAAGGCGATCAATTTCGGCATCATCTACGGCATCTCGGCCTTCGGGCTGGCCAACCAGCTGTCGATCGAGCGTTCGGAAGCCGGCGATTACATCAGGAAGTATTTCGAGCGGTTTCCCGGCATCAAGGACTATATGGACGGTTCCAAGGCCAAGGCGCGCGATCTCGGCTATGTCGAGACGATCTTCGGCCGGCGCATCCACTATCCGGAGATCCGTTCGTCTAACCCCTCGGTCCGGGCATTCAACGAGCGCGCCTCGATCAACGCCCCGATCCAGGGCTCGGCCGCCGACATCATCCGCCGCGCGATGATCAAGATGGAGCCGGCGCTCACTAAAGCCAAGGTCAACGCCCGCATGCTGCTGCAGGTGCATGACGAACTGATCTTCGAATCGACCGAGGCGGAAGCCGAAGGCGCGATCCCGGTGATCCGGCAGGTGATGGAACACGCGGCGATGCCGGCGGTCGATATGGCCGTGCCGCTGGCGGTGGATGCGCGGGCAGCGAGGAATTGGGACGAGGCGCATTGAGGGGTGTTATGGCGGCCGCTTCCTTCATTCCTGAGATGCCTATAGACGAAGCGGCGAAACGCCACGAAGAATGCTGGCCCGGCAGTTGATGATCCATTGCTGCCGTGATCACTTGGCTGCTTGCGGCCCAAAGGCGACATTGCCCACACGTTCGCCTCAACTCATCCGGATGCCGAGGAACGGGGAGCTCCGCCAAAAGCGTTCCAACAGCCTTCAGGACCGTTTAAGAGTGACGCGGTGACGGTCGGGCTAACCGCATCCGACTTTGTCAGGACCTAGGACGAGATCGCCGATCAGGGAAACCAAGTTGCACTGCTGGCGTTTCGCAGGCTTATAAGTAATGCTGGCAAAGTGCATTGGTCGTGCGCCACAGGCTCATATTTGGAGGAGGACAAGGATGAATTTTCGAAAGCAGATATTCGGCTTTGCTGCGCTGATGGCGTTGTTCGTATCGGCCTCGGCAAGCTGGGCCGCTAGTTTCCCCGAGCGCACCATCAAAATGGTCGTACCCTTCGCGGCAGGTGGCTCGACGGATCTGGTCGCGCGGCTTGTGGCCGACAAGATGTCGAACCTTCTTGACCAACAAATCATCGTGGAGAATGTCGGAGGTGCCGGCGGCAATATCGGCGCAACGCAAGTCGCGCGGGCAGAGCCTGACGGTTATACCATTCTGATGGGAACCGTCGCGACGCATGCCCTCAACCCGCTGATTCTGAAAACCAAGCCCTATGATCCCCAGAAGGATTTCGCACCTGTATCGCTGCTTGTCATCGTGCCGAATGTGCTGGTAGTGAACCCTCAGTTCCCCGCCAAGGACATCAATGAGCTGATCGCACTGCTTAAGAAGAATCCTGACAAATACGTCTATGCGTCCTCGGGCAACGGAACGCCGCTCCATCTCTCCGGCGAGCTGTTCAAGACGATGACAGGCGTGACCGTGGAGCACGTTCCCTACAAGGGGTCGGGACCTGCGCTCACCGATCTGCTCGGCAATCAGGTCCCCATGATGTTCGATAATCTTCCGTCGTCATCAGGGCATATCAAGAGCGGAAGCCTGAGAGCCCTGGGCGTAACGACGAAGGAGCGTGTCGCATCGTTCCCCGATGTTCCCGCCATTGCGGAGACGGTTCCTGGTTATGAAACCTACAGCTGGAACGCCCTGTTCGCACCGGCAGGTACGCCGCCGGAGGTTATTTCGACTCTTCAGCAGGCCGCCGCGAAAGCGCTGCAGGACCCTGAAGTGGTCGAGCGCATGGGTGAGTTTAGTGCGACGATCGTCGGCTCGACGCCGGAACAGTTGTCCGAGCATGTCAAGGCCGAACTCGCCAAATGGGCTCCGATCGTCAAAAGCAGCGGCATCCAGCTCGACTGAGGCGTCAAGCCGCCGACATGCCGGCGTAGTCCGTGATCCTGTCAAGAACGTCGCGAAAAGCGCCCGGGCAAGGCATCATTGGTGGCGGTTAATGGCTTGTTGCGATTGTTATATATCGAATGTGTGCAATGGGGGGGCGGCAGAGAAGGATCGCCCCCGTCTACGTTGGAACTTTTCTACATCAGACCTCGTATGGTTTCGCGCATCCGTGCGGCTCCGCTTGATGTGCGTCCTCTCACCCTTCAAAGCAGATATAGCGGAGGAACGACAGCTTTCTGTCGCACGCTCCACAATACCGGACTTTCCTTCCAATCCGGATTGCTGGCCGAAAGCGGGTTATCTCTGTTAACGACGTCTTAACAATAATGGACAAAGATTGAGATTCTGGTCGTCTTTCGCCTGTAAACTGCCGTCACATGTCTGGACGCAAACTGTGCGCATCAAAAATCAGATCATCGTTTCCGTGCTCGGCGCCACGGCCCTGATCGGGTTGGTTGGCGCGGCCGCCGTCTTGACGCAACAGCGCCTAGCCGAGGCGCACGCAGTGACGGAGGCGACCAACGTCTCCCGGCAATTCGCGCAAACGATCGCCTTCAGGCCGTCCGACGGCCAGAGTTCGCTGTTCGACCGGCCCGAGGCGCTGCGCGAATTCGTGAAGCATCATCAGCAGAGTTCGAACCGCGATTTCATCGTCGTCGACCGCAAGAAGATCATTCTGGCCGACAGTTCGGACGAAGAGCGGGTCGTCGGCCAGCCGTTCGACGAGGACGCAGGCAACGAGGTCGCCCTGACGATGGAGGACGGCGCTCCGCGCCATTTCGTCGAAGATAATCACCATGCCGAAAGACAGCATGAGCTGATTGTCGTCCCCGTGGAGTATCCAGCTGGCACGGTTGTCGGCGCAGTGCTGCTCGAATACGCGCCCGTGCTGGCGGCGGTGCAGAAGAGCGCGAGCGCGATGCAGTGGATCTTAGGCGCGTTCGCTGCGGCGGCCATGTTGGCCGCGGTCGGTCTGCTATCTATACTCCTGCGCCATTTCAATTCCGGGCTATCTAGTCTCACCGCGGGAATGAAGTCGCTGGCCGAGGGCCAGGCCGGCACGCGCATCACGAACGCTTCCGGCGACGAGTTCGGCGAACTGGCGAAGGGCTTCAACGCCATGGCGGCGGAGCTCGAAACATCGCGCGGCGAGCTGCTGGTGCAGAAATCTTACGTCGAGGACATTGTTCAGGCCGCGGCGGAGGGCATCGTCGTCATGGATGGTGACGGAAGGGTCGTTTCGGCCAATCCGGCGGCGGCGGCGATACTCGGTCTGCGGGCCGACCGGATCGCGGGCCAGGACTGGCGTTCCGTGATCACCATGGAGCAACCCAAGAATGGCGGGCCAGTTCGCGCCGCATCCCTGGTCGAACTGGCGCTGACGACCGGGCGCCAGCATCAGGCCGAATTGCGCCTGTTGCGGCCGGACGGCACCGCGATGCCTACCATTGCGAGCTGCGGCCCCCTAAGCAGCAGCCAGGGAGGCGTCGTGCTGACCTTGAGCGACATCAGTGAGCTACGCCGCGCCGAAAGGGTGGTCAGCGAGCGGGCCAATGAGCTGGCAAACGTCAACCGCGAACTACAGGAGAAATCCGAAACGACCTCCCGTCTTGTCAAGCTGGGAGAGCTTCTCCAGGCTTGCGTCACCTTCCCCGAGGCATTCTCGGTGGTCGGATCGGCGATGGCCGACTTCGTCGGCGGTCTCAGCGGCACCGTCCACCTGACGAGCGCATCGCGCAACCTGGTCGACGAGGTGGCGCATTGGGGCACCGTCCGTTCGAGCGTCGCGCAGTTCGCGCCGGAGGATTGCTGGGCGCTGCGGCGTGGACAGGAGCATATCTCCGGGCCGGAGATCCTCTCCCCGCGCTGCGCTCACATCACGGAAAACGGCAATTACGGCTATGTCTGCATGCCGCTCGCCGCGCAGGGCGAAACGCTGGGCATCCTGCACCTGTGCGAGCCCAACGCAGCCGAGAAACCCCGGTGGCTGGACGAGCGGCGGCAGATCCTGCGCGGCATCGTCGACACGCTCGCTCTGGCGCTGGCAAACCTTCGCCTGCGCGAGACGCTTCGGCAGCAGTCGATCCGCGACCCCAACACCGGGCTCTTCAATCGCCGTTACCTCGAGGAAACGAGCAGCCGCGAACTCAGGCGCATGGAGCGGTCCCATCTGCCGCTGGTCATGATCATGCTCGACGTCGATCACTTCAAGCAGTTCAACGATACGTTCGGCCACGAAGCGGGCGATCTGGTACTCAAGCAAGTGGCGGCGACGATGCTCGACAACGCCAGGGAAGCCGACGTCGTGTCACGTTATGGCGGCGAAGAGTTTGCCGTAGTTATGCCGGGAGCCTCCCTGCAGGAGGGCATCGAACGCGCGGAGGCTCTGCGCGTTGCGGTAAAGCAGCTTCACGTGACGCATCGGGGCCGCACACTTGGCACCATTACCATGTCGCTTGGCGTAGCTGCTTATCCCGAACACGGGGCGAGTTGGTCCGAGCTCGCCAATGCGGCCGACCATGCCCTTTACAAGGCCAAGGAAGAGGGACGCGACCGTGCAGTCGCGTCGGGCCGCGGGGCCTAAAGCATGTCGCAGCTATTGGGAGCCATTCTGTTGGCTCAAGCGGAGTCGTATGTTTGACCGGCCGGCGCGCGTCGTAGCCAAAGCATACGGCCAAGCCGGCCGATCAAAGAGGCGGCCCGCTTCAGCCAACCCGAAGGGCCGGGCATCTTTCCGCCATGACCTGCGGCGTCGGGTCTCGGCCGTACCTACGGGTACGACGCTCGCCCGCCGCCTTGCTCCTGACGAAAACCTGCTCCGGCAGAATGGCTCCCAATAGCTGCGACACGCTTTAGACCGAACGCCCGCCTATTCAAGCACCACTCACCCCTCCACCCTCAACCCCTTCGTCTGCTCCAGCATCCAGTCCTTGAACAGCTTGATCTTCGGCATGTTCCGGCGGCTGGTCGCGTAGACGAGCCAGTAGCTGTGGTCGTCCGTGCCCATGGTTTTGAAGGGCTGGATCAGGCGGCCGTCGGCGATGTGGGATTGATAGAGATTGCTGGTGAGGATGGCGGCGCCCTGGCCGGCGATGGCCGATACCGCTTCGTAGAACTGGGCGCCCAGGGTCGGACCCGGCCGGACGAGGTCCGGCCTGAATTCGCTGCCTGCAGCCTTGAACCAGTTGACCCACCAAGGATCGGTGTGGCCGAGCAACGGGACCTTGTAGAGATCGGCGGGCTGCCTGATGCCACCGACACTTTCGGCCAGCCGGGGGCTGAGCATGGGGGTGTAGTCGCCCTTGAACAGGAAGTGCGATGTCAGCCCGGGCCATTCACCGGCGCCGATCCGAATGCCGATGTCGAGATCCTCCTTGGTGAAATCGACCAGGCGGCTCGACGTGTCGAGCGTCACGATGATTTCGGGATGCGCCTGCTGGAACAGGCCCAGGCGCTCCGACATCCAGTTCGATGCAAAGGTCTGCATGGTGGAGATGGACAGGTGACCGGCGGCGCCTCCCCTGGCAGACTGGTACGCCTCCGACAAAAGCGAGAAGGCCTGCGTCGCCTGGGCGGCGAGCGCGGCCCCGGTTTCCGTCAACACCACCTGACGTGCTTTCCTGGTGAACAGCGGGGCACCGACCCGCTCTTCCAAGAGCTTGATCTGGTAGCTGACGGCGGCCTGGGTCATGCCCAGTTCTTCCGCCGCGCGCGTGAAGTTGCGCCACCGGGCGGCGGCCTCGAAGACGCGGATAGCGGGAAGCGGTGGTAGCTGCCAGGCCATCGATCGATAAAGCCCCCTTATGATTGATGTCGGATCTTCGATTGGAAACAAGGCGATGAAGCGCGGATACTACCCTCACTCAACAGCATTCGAAAAGGACTGTTCCGATGAATATGATCGCCGTCTCGCCAAAATCATCGTCGATCCTCAAGCTCGCCGGCGCCATGTTGGGCCGTTTGTCCAAGGTCTCCACGGCCCGGTCGAGACCTCGTTATGTGAATATTGGTGAATTCACATCCCATCTCCAGCGCGACATGGGCTTTCTTGACGGGCGCGGCGTATCGGAAGCTGAAAGCAGCCTCGATGCACGCGACCTGGAGACTCGGGATTGGATGCGGTGAAGTCCTCACGCTCCACACCTGCTTAGGAAGCGTGGTGTTACTGTCCTACCGAGCCGAGTTCGCAAAAATCCGATTTCATGTTTTCTGGACGTAATCGTCCGGCGTGAAGAGTTCCATCGAGCCGAAGCCGCGGATTTCGTGCTCGCCGAGCGGGCGGAGTTTGCGGCGGCTTTCCATGTTGGCGGCGGGGCCGACGCAGATCGTGGTGCCGAGGAACTTGTTGGCGTCCTGAAGCCGGGCGGCGAGATTGATCGAATTGCCGTGGGCGGTATAGTCGAGTTTGCCCGCCATGCCGACCTCGCCGAGCACGGCGATGCCGGTTTCGATGCCGAGCCGGGTGCGGCCGAAATCCTGGGCCTTGAAATCGGGCCGGGCACGCATCTCTTCCGTGAGCCGCGAGATCGCCAGCGCGCAATCGATCGCCTTGTTGACATGGTCGTGGAGATCTTCCGGCGCGTTGAAGAAGGCATGCACGGCGTCGCCCACGACCTTGTCGACCATGCCGCCGTGATCGGCGACCAGCTTGTTGACCTCGGCGAAATAGACATTGAGCAGCGCGACCAGCGCCTGCGGCTTGACCCGGCCGGCGAGCGTCGAGAAGCCCTCGATATCGGTGAAGAGTGCCGTGACCTGCCGCTCCTCGCCGACCACCTGGTGGGTGCCGAGCGTATCGAGATAGCGGTTGACGACGGCGCTTGGCAGATATTGCGAGAAGCGCTGGCGGGCGACTTTTTCGATACGCCGCGTTTCGGCGAATTGCGAGAAGGCGGCGACGATGAGGACCACGGCCAGCATGAAGGACACCGTGAAACCATCGGTGAGCCAGCCGGTGCGGGTATAGATAACATAGGACGCGGCGATGGTGACGAGGATGACGCAGATCCCTGTGGTGAAGATGACCCAGGGCCGGAAGCGGACGGTCATCAGCGCGATGATCAGGCCGGCAAGCAGCGTATAGCCCGCTTCGAGCGTGATGAAGCCCTCATCGCGCAGCGGCACGAAATTGGTGAGGATCGAATTGGCGAGGTCCGCATGGATCTGGGTCGAGGCGACAAGCTGGGCCCCGGCACTTTCCCTGAGTCCGCCGAGATTGGGCAGGGACGAGCCGATGAAGACGATCTTCTCCTCGAACACCCGCGAGGGCACGTTCGACGTCAGGACATCGATGGCTGAATAGGTGCGGCTGTCGATCTCTCCCGGGCGGCTGGCGACGAAGCGCATCGAGCCATCCTCGGCGAGGCTGAAGATCTCCTTGCCGAGCTTGAGCCAGGGCGGCGTGCCGCCGAGCAGCGGCGTCTTGACGTCGTAATAACGGCGCACTGCCTCGAGGCCCAGCGCCGGATAGGGTTCGGAGCCGACGATCGAGAAGGCCTGGATACGGCGGACGCGGGAATCCTCGTCGCCGATCAGGAAGGATGCGCCTGATGAGGCGGCCTTCTGCTGGAAGACCGGGCATGAGGCCTCGGCCCCGGGCAGGAACCAGAAATCCGGCACTGTCAGCGACTTGGCGATCGCCAGCGGCGGCAGCGGTCGGGGCGACTGGCCCTCGACATCGGAGAGCAGGAAGCCGAGCAGCGCCGGCGCCTTGCCCATGGCGGCCGCGAGTTTGATGTTGGTCGCGTCCTCCGGATTGCAATCGGTGGAAAAGACGAGATCGAAGGCGATCACCGAAGGATTGTCGGCGGCGATCTTCTCGATCAGTTCGGCGGTGTTGGCGCGCTGCCACTTCTGGTCGGGAACGGCTGCATAGGACTTGCGGTCGATATCGATGACGACGATGGCCGGGGACGCCGGCACCGACACAATCTGGGTCAGGCGATCGAAATAGAGCTCGCGTCCGCCTTCGAGCCAATCGTCGGGCATGAGGATAACAAGCAGCGCGGCCGCGATGCTTGCCAATATGCCGACGTGAAATGGCCTGATGCGGAAGCTCATGCTGCCTGTTTACACATTTGTACTGGGGTTGGCAGGGGGATTTGCGCCGCGTGCTGACGGCGAGGAAGCCACCCCCCTCTGTCGCTTCGCGACATCTGCCTTTCAAGGGCTATCGCATATGGAACGCCGTCGCTCGCGGCAGGCGCCCTCTTCTCCCCTTGGGGAGAAGTGCCGAGCGCATGCGAGG
This sequence comes from Rhizobium sp. LjRoot254, assembly GCF_964254105.1. Taxonomy (NCBI): domain Bacteria; kingdom Pseudomonadati; phylum Pseudomonadota; class Alphaproteobacteria; order Hyphomicrobiales; family Rhizobiaceae; genus Rhizobium; species Rhizobium sp. LjRoot254. Next base: position 4,206,554 of record NZ_CAXUSM020000001.1, read on the forward strand.
CGATGAGGGGTTCTCGGCCGCTTGCTCTGCGCTTCGCGCAACCCCTCATCCGACCCTTCGGGCCACCTTCTCCCCAAGGGGAGAAGAGGGAGCAAGCCGCTTGCCCATCCACCAATCCACGTACACGATCTGGAAGCTGTCCCTGCTTCAATGCTGTTCCCCTAGTCTTCGTCGGGCTCCGCCAGATGGGTGAGCCGTCTTATGTTGCAATCGATCACATTGCCTTTACGGGTGATGGCGCCCTGTTCTTCGAGGGAAAGGATCGAACGGTTGACCTTCGGCCGGCTGGCGCCAAGAATGCCGGCGATTTCGGTCTGGCTGAGCGCGATGTGCAGGCTCGCCTCGTCGGGCAGTTCGTCGCCGTGAATGTGGCGCAGCGTGGCGAGGAAGAAGCGTGCCACGCGGCTGTCGAGATCGTAAAGCGCGATGGTCTCGAGCTGATCGGTTGTCTCCCTCAGCCGCTTGCAGAGATAGCGCATGACGGCTTCGGCGGCATCCGGGTTGCGGGTGATGAGGTTCATGAATTCGGACTTGCCGATCACATAGCCTTCGGTCAGGATGGACGCCGTGGCATCGGCCGAACGGGGCTCGCCGTCGAGCACCGCCATTTCGCCGAGCAGCGTGCCGGGTTCCAGATGCCGGAGCGACAGTTCCTTGCCCTGCGAGGTGATGAGCGACAGCTTGATGCGTCCTTCGGTCACCAGGATCATGTAATTGCCATCGTCGCCCCGCTGGAAGATGACGGTGCCGGACGGCCACTTGCGCCACTGGGCCAGCGTCGCGACTTCCGCGACCAGCTCCTTGGAAAATTCCTCGAAGATGGGAAACGACCGCCAGAAGGCGGGAGACTTGTTGATTTCTGCCATTCTGAATGCCCCATGCAAGACGGACGGCAAAGCCGCTGGCGACAAACTATAGCATCAGGGCGAAAAGTTAAGTGGGAAGTGGTTGTTTTCGCTTCAGGCAGCGCGGCCGCTGAGGGCCGAGACGAGGTTTTCCGGATCGCGGACGCCGTGGCGATAAAGCTGGATGAGAGAGCGAGCCAGGAAACGTGCCTGCGCATCGTCGTCCTTCAACTCATATTCAATGCTCAGCTGTTCGAAGGCCTTGCGCAGGGCCTCGAGATCGTCCGGCTTGAACATGCCGATATCCTGCATCTCGAACAGATAGAGCATCAAGCCTCCTCCACCACGACCACTTAAAATAACATGACGGCGGCACGAGGGCGAGGAAGATTTTGGCGCAGGAATGCGCAAGATGGAACGAGGTTTCTACATTCCTGCCGGCACGAGCTGGCCGAGCAGGCGGGCGAGATCGGCCTGGCGATGGCAGCCGGTCTTGGCGAGCACGCTTTTCAGCTGGGAGCGGACTGTCTCCACGCCCTTGGCACCCAGGAGCGCGATCTGCTCGACGGTCTGACCCGAGCCGATGCGGGCGGCGAGATCGGCCTCGGTGGCGGTGAGGTCGAACAGCGCCTGGAGCAGCGGCGTGTGGGTGGTCGGCGCACGGCTCGCCTGGGTCAGGACGAGGATCGCAGCAGCCTGGTTGAACAGGTCGTGGGCTGCACGACGGACCGGCACGATATGCAGCACGCCGGGCATGTTCTCGCCCTGCGGCCTGAGCGGGATGGAGCGCACGCCGGTATCGGACAGGATCATGGCGAGCGAATCGGCCAGTTGCCGGTCGCCGTTGCGATCATGGAGGGCGATCCGGTCTGAGAGCCGCGTCGTCCAGAAAGATTCGTCGCGTTCGAACTGGGCGTTGCCGACCAGGACGGAGCCGTTCTGCCGCACGGCGCAGGCGGCGAAGCCGAGCCCCGCAAGCGTTTCCACCGATGTCCTCGCGCGCTCGAAAGAGAGGCGGGCCGACAGCATGGCCGAGCGGGCAAGATGCGGACGCAAGCCATCCAGGCGGATGATTGTTTCAGTGCTGTACGGGCCCTGCTTGTGATCGCCTTCGGCATGGAAGATGATGTTCTGCATCTCGGGCAGACGGATGACCGTCGCGGTGCCGCGGCCAAAGCCATTCGGAATGAGGTAATCCGCATAGACGGGGGTCTTGAGAATCTCTTCTTCCGTGAAGACATCGAGATCCGTCAGGAAGCCTGGATGCGACCGCGCGAGCAGACGCCGTGTGCGCTCCATGCCACCTTCATGCTTGTAGTTCTCCTCAACGAGAGTGTCGGCGGTGGCGGACGAAGTCAGCCATTTGAGCTCGTCGCCCTTCACCGAAACCATCACGCCTTCGCGGCTTTCGGCGATACCTGCAAAGTCCCTGAGAACGTCGGGCCAGAAGCCCGGCAGGACGGACGCTTCGTAAATGCGATCGACGATATCCTCACGCGGCGCTGGAATCATTCAGATCTCTCCGAGGTACATCGGCACTATGAGAGGCTAAAAATTGCCGGTCAAGACTTGAGGCCGATGTTGCCAGTACCTGGAAAACGTCTGCTGGAGCGAGTCTATTCGACCTGCTAAAGTCGGCGCTGACTTATTATGGATGGAAACCGGATGACGACCGACCCTCTTACACCAGCCGAAATCGAGCGATACGGGCGGCATATATTGCTGCCGGAGATCGGCGGGGCGGGACAGCAGAGACTGAAGAACGCCGCCGTGCTGGTGATCGGCGCCGGCGGACTGGGCTCGCCGGTGCTGGAATATCTCACGGGCGCCGGCGTCGGCACGATCGGCATCGTCGACGACGACACGGTCACGCTCTCCAACCTGCAGCGGCAGATGATCCACGGCACGCACAATGTCGGCGACAGGAAGACGCGGAGTGCCGCAGGCCGCATCCGCGAGCTCAACCCCAACGTGGTCATCGACCGGCACGAAATCCGGTTCAGCGAGGAGAACGCCTCCGGGCTGGTCTTCGGCTATGACCTGCTGATCGATGGCTCCGACAATGTCGCTACCCGCTATGCTGCAGCCGATGCGGCGGAGAAGGCACGCATTCCGTTGGTCAGCGGCGCGGTCGGCCGCTTCGATGGCTCGGTGACCGTTCTGAAACCCTATGAGGTGGGGCCGGACGGAAGACTCAATCCCGGATATCGCGATCTTTTTCCGGAAGCCCCGCCGGAGGGCATGCTGCCTGTCTGTGCCGAGACCGGCATTGTCGGCGCGCTGACCGGCGTGATCGGCACGCTGATGGCGATGGAGGCGATCAAGCTGCTGACTGGCGCCGGCGAACCGCTGGTAGGCCGGCTGATGATGTATGATGCGCTGGCTGCAAGATTTGACGTTGTGAAGTATAGAAGGCGGGAATAGAACGGCTCCGGTTGATTATCCTGCTCGCCCAAATGGAATCGTCAGGTCTTCACGCAGGTAAAATCGGCGTATGCTTTGTTTTCATCGTCCTTGCCGCCGCGCAGTCACGCAAAATGAGATGAACTCTTCGGGGGAATTGATCATGACGAACACAAACCAGACCACGAATTCCATCGGCACGGGAATTCGTTTCCAATTTGCGAGCGCCGGAGACAGCTATCACGTGTTTTCGCCGGTGACGGTGGAATCGACGGACAATTATGCAATATATGGAAACTTCGGCAACCAGTATCTGTTTGTCGATGGATTTGTCCGTTCCACCACCTTCGCCATCGGACTCCACGGCGGCAACAACGAGGTATATCTCGGAGCTTCGGCAAGCGTGACTTCGACGCTCCAGAGCGCAGGAGGCGTCACAGTGTGGCTTACCGGCGGAAGCTCGACGCTGACGAACCATGGAAAGATTGTCGCTTCGAGCGCCATCGGGGTGCTTTTTGCCGAGGGCGGCAATGACATGTTGAACGCCGGTACCATCGAGGGTGCGAGCGGCGTTTTCATTGGACTGGCGGGGTCTGCAGGCGACAGCCTCGTCAATGAACGCACGATTTCGGCAAACGACTACGACGATGCGAACGTCAACTACAGATTCAACAACGGCGTGTACGCGGAAGGCGCTGATTCCATCATCGTCAACCGGGCCGGCGGCAAGATATCCGCGATTTCCAGCGAGGGCGCGGGCGTCGCGATAGGCTTTTATGTCGGCACTGGCGGCGATGGGTCGCAGGTCGAAAACCACGGCACGATCCAATCGCTGCAATGGTATGGCGTCGACTTCGCCAACATGGTGGATACGGAGACCGCCAGCCTTGAAAACCATGGCACGATCAAAGGCGGCAGCGGCGCGTTCAGGGGCAATGCGACCGGCGAGGTGATTATCAACAGGGGCAAGATGATCGGTGATGTCGAGCTTGGCGCGGGCGACGACGTGTTCGACGGCGACAAGGGAAGCGTCAGGGGTGCCATTCTCGGGGGAGCGGGCAACGACTACATCTTCGGCGGCAAGGGCAACGAATCCATCAACGGCGGGCTGAACGACGACATCGTTATCGGAGGCAAGGGCCGGGACACGCTGTTCGGCGATCTCGGCATCGATACCTTCGTTCTCCGCACGGGCTTCGGCCAGGATGTCGTTCAAGACTTCATAGATGGCACCGACCTGATCGATCTGTCCCGTCTGAAAGATGTCAGGAATTTCAACGATTTGCAGGACAACCATCTCGAGAAGCACGGCAACGACATGTGGATCGTCGCCAAGGGCGGCGATGGGCTGATACTGAAGAATGTGGCGCCGGGGGACGTGGACGGGGCCGATTTCATATTTTAGAGCGTCTCTGAAACTTCTCCGCCCCTGCTCCCGTAGATGCATTATCGGTGCTGCATTCCGGGAGGAACGGAGATGGATACGCACGAAATGTCAGGCGCAAGCAACTGGATCAATGCCTTTGCGGTCTCGGTCCTGATCTGGGCCGCAGTCATCGCCGGGCTGTCGATGCTTTAGAGCCTCTTGCATTGAGCCCTCCCCGCCAGGCGGGGAGGGCCGATGATACAAAAGCGTCAGACGGCGAAGGTGAAGTCGGTATCGACCAACGACGCTTCCAGAACGCCGTCAATGATCAGGATGTCGTCACCGACCTTGATCCGGACGCTGCCGTCGACATCCGTCGCGTTCTCCAGCAGAGTGGCGAAGTCGGTGATTGCCGCCCAGTTCGTCAGGTCGATCTTGTCAGTGCCGACGACGAAATCGGCGATCGTGTCCGTGCCACCGTTGTTGCCGAACACAAAGGTGTCGATGCCCGCGCCGCCGGTCAGCACGTTGTCGCCCTTGTTGCCGGTGAGTGTGTTTGCGAGATCGTTGCCGGTGCCATCGATGTCGTTGCCGCCGGTGAGGACGAGGTTTTCGACATTGTCCGTGAGCGTGTAGGTGAAAGCGGACTTGACGGTGTCGATGCCAAAGGAGACGACAGCGTCCCCATTGTCCACATCGACATAATCCGCACTTTCGACGAGCTTGTCCGTCGCCTTGCCTGCTATCAGCGTGTCATCGCCCATGCCGCCGAAAATCTTGCCGATGAGCTTGCCGCCGACATGGTCGAACGTGTCGTTGCCGTCGCCAAGAACGACGTTGCCCTTGATCAGCCCGGCGGTGTTCGTCATCACGTCGTCGCCCGCACCGAGGAAGACGTCGCCATAGACTTTGCCGCTGTTATTGACGGTTTCCGCGCCGGCGAAACCGAAGATCGCCGCAGACGAAATCGGCAGGAGAGCCGCCATTTCCTCGGGAAGGACCAGCGAGAGGGTTACCCTGATCGTTCCTGCATTGGTGATGGTCGAAGACATGCCGTCCATCGAGAAGGCGCCCATGCCGATGACGCCGGAAATGATCTCCGCGCCCTTCGCGTTGATCAGCGTCATGCCGGGGGACATCAGGCCGAGCATGCCGACGGCGGCAATGATTGTGCCGTCGTTCTGAAGCTTGAGCGTGCCGAATTCGACTGGTTCCTCGCCGGTGGGAATGGTGCCGCCGATAATGCCGACGAGGCCCTCGATTTCACCGTTCTTGCCGTTCTTGCCGTTCTTGAGCACCTGGTTGTCAGTCTGGAAACCAGCGATACCGACCAGCGATTCGATGCTGCCATTGTTGGTGAGCTTCGTGGTGGTGGCGGCGGCCAGAGGTGCTGCCACCATCGCAGCGCCGAAGGCGGGCACAAGCCCTCCAAGATTGAGGCTGCCGGACATCATACCGACGATGCCGGTATCGATGTCGCCACCATTGGTCGCGGAAGAACCCAGACCGGCGACGGTGACACCGAACAGGCCATTGATCTCCGCACCATTGGCGATCGTTACCTTGCTGCTTTCGCCGCCGACGAAAACCGTGCCAAACGTCAGGCCACTCAGTGCAGCGGCTTCCGAAAGGCTGGTGATGCCAATGCCGAGGCCGCCGTTCAGGTCGGCCGTCTTGCCGATCTTGATCGTAGTGTCGTCTCCGAAGGTCGCCATGGCACCAAAAAGGCCGGTGACCTTGCCGTCGATCTTGTAGCTGTTGCCCGAGATATCGGGCGTGGTCGCGATATCTTCAGCGATGCCGTAGCCGAACAGCAGGCTGAAGCTCGTGGGCGCCTCTTCCCCTTCCTCGGGAACGAGGTCGCTCAGATCGATTTCGCCGCCGTAGTGAACGAACGCCTTCTTGTCGAGCTCGATCTCGCTGTCGGAGTCGGTAATGATTTGGCTTTCATCGTGGAAGCCCTTGATTTTGATGGCCATGCTGAAATCTCCCGAAAATCGTTGTCATTATAAATTCAGGTAAAGGCCGCTCATGAATGTTCCGGCCAGCAGGACGCCGTCGCAGATTGGCGTGCCAAACGGCCGCGAATGCTGCGCTGAAACCTGCCGTCGAATATTTCATGGGCACCGTGACGATTGTCCCGACCGCGTCGGCCGCCCTCCCGCAAATCCCGGAATCGCAAGGCGATGCAGGACAAGCGCGGCAACCTATACAGGAACAATGATGGCTATACCAGATGCACGGCCGTATGATTCAGTAGATATGACTCTTCTGAAATATATCGCCGAAATGGTGCTGTCTTTAGCTTAGCGCCAGTGCGCTTTCCGTTGGACGAACTGCTCAGTCCCGTCCTGGCAGCACGCGATCCGGCGGACGGTGGCCGTCGAAATAGGTACGGATATTGATAATCACCTTGTCGCCCATGTCGATGCGGCCTTCGATGGTCGAGGACGACATGTGCGGCAGCAGCACGACCTTGTTCTCGTGGGCGAGCTTGAGGAGTTTCGGGCTGACGAGCGGCTCGTTCTCGAAAACATCGAGACCGGCGCCGGCGATCTTGCCCTCGCGGATGCATTTGATCAGGGCGGTCTCGTCGATGACGCCGCCGCGCGAGGTATTGACGATGTAACTGGTGGGCTGCATCAACGCCAGGCGCCGCGCCGATAGAAGATGGTAGGTGGCCGGGGTCGATGGGCAGTTGACCGAGACGATATCGACGCGGGCGAGCATCTGGTCGAGGCTGTCCCAGTAGGTGGCTTCCAGCGCGGTTTCGGTGGCGGCGCTGACACGATTGCGGTTGTGGTAATGAATGCCGAGCCCAAACGCCTTGGCGCGGCGGGCGACGGCCGTGCCGATACGGCCCATGCCGACGATTCCGAGCCGCTTGCCCCAGATGCGGTGGCCGAGCATCCAGGTCGGCGACCAACCTTCCCAATCGCCCTTGGAATCGGTCAGAATCCGGGCGCCTTCCGCAAGCCGGCGCGGCACGGAGAGGATCAGCGCCATCGCCATGTCGGCGGTGTCTTCTGTCAGCACGCCGGGCGTATTGGTGACGGTGATGCCCTTCTTGGCGGCCGCCTCGACATCGACATGATCGATGCCGTTGGAGAAGCTGGCGATCAGCTTGAGCCGGGGGCCGGCCTCCTCGATCAGACCAGCGTCGATGCGATCGGTCACGGTCGGCACCAGCACGTCACAGCGGCGAACCGCGGCGAGCAATTCCTCGCGGCCGCGCGGCCGGTCGTCGATATTGAGCTCGGCGTCGAACAGTTCTCGCATCCGCGTCTCGACGATGTCGGGCAGCTTGCGGGTGATATAGACCGTCGGCCTCGTCTTCACTGTCATTCCGTGTGTCCCACGTCCCAAATCCGGCCAGTCGTTGACCGCTCCTTAACCAAGTTGCGCGACACTCGCTGGCACATCCTCTACTCATAATCAGACGCGCGAGCGATGGCAAACGTCATGACTGGACTTTGGAAGAAAGCAACGATCGGTGCAATCCTCGTCGGATTGATGGTGGCGCTCGCGCCGGCGTCATTCGCCGAGACGACCAAGCTCAATACCGGCCTGCCGCTGCCGCGATTCGTCACCATCAAATCGAGGAAGGTCAACCTCCGGGTCGGGCCCGGCCTCGACTATGCCGTCTCCTGGCGCTACCTGAAAGCCGGTGTGCCGGTGGAAGTGACGCAGGAATACGAGAACTGGCGCCGCATCCGCGATGCCGACGGCGCCGAAGGCTGGGTGTTCCACTCGATGCTGTCGGGCGAGCGCAGCGCGATCGCCGCGCCGTGGATGAAGGACAAGGGCCAGGATATTTTCGTCAACATGCGCGCCGATGGGGCTGAGACCGGCAATGTCATCGCCAAGCTGCAGCCCGGCGTCGTCGTCAAGCTCGATGAATGCAATGGCGAATGGTGCCTGGCCGAAGCGTCCGACACCGAGGGCTGGGTGAGCCAGGCCGAAATCTGGGGCGCCTATCCCGGCGAAGCCTTCACAAAATAATGCCGACCTGCTGGGCCGCTTGCTTGAGTGGCGACTGCATGCGCGGGCCGATCTGCTGGATCACCAGGCCTGCCGCGAGGCTGCCGAGGCGGCCGCAATCGGCGAGTTCGAAACCGTTGGTGTAGCCGAACAGGAAGCCCGCCGCGTAGAGGTCGCCGGCGCCGGTCGTATCGACGACATTATCCACCTTCAGCGGCTCGACGAGATAACGCTGGTCGCCGAACAGGATCATCGAGCCGTGCTCGCTCATGGTGACGGCGGCGAGCTTGCAATCCTTGGCCAACTGAGTGAGCGCCGTATCGAAATCCGAGGTCTGGTAGAGCGACAGCGCCTCGGTCCGGTTGGCGAAGACGATGTCGACGGTGCCGGAGCGCATGAGATCGAGGAACTCGCCGCGATAGCGATCGACGCAGAAACTGTCCGACAGTGTCATCGAGGTTTCCTGGCCGTGCGCGTGCGCGATGCGGGCGCATTCGCGGATCGCTTCCTTGGCGCGTGGCGGATCCCAGAGATAGCCTTCGAAATAGGTGACGCGGGACTGGGCGACAACGTCTTCCTGGACGTCCTCGGGTCCGAGTTCGACGCAGGCGCCGAGATAGGTGTTCATCGAGCGTTCGCCATCCGGCGTAACGAAGATCATCGAGGTGGCGGTGGGCGGGGTGCCGCCGAGCGGCCTGGTCGCGAAATGCACGCCCTGGGCATTCATGTCGTGGCGGAAGATCTCGCCGAGCTTGTCGTTCGAGACCTTGCCGAAATAGGCCGCCTTGCCGCCGAAGCTTGCCACGCCCGCCGCAGTATTGCCCGCGCTGCCGCCCGACATTTCGATCGCCGGTCCCATGCGGGAATAGAGCAGCGCCGAGCGGTCCGCATCGATCAGGTTCATCGCGCCTTTGGTAATGGTGTTGTCGACGAGGAAATCCTCCTCGCAGCGGGCGATGATATCGACAATCGCATTGCCGACGGTAAGCACATCAAATTTCGTCATTGCCAAGCTTTCGGAGCCAAGGGAGTCTTTTCGAGTGAGCTATGGACGAAAAGTTTTGGCGGGAAAAGCGGAAAAGGCGGGCAAGCCAGCTTCTCCCGCAGAATTTTCGCCTCTGACGGCGCAAGGCTTGCGCTGAATTGGACAAGTGACTAATGGTCGCCCGACTTTCCCTTTCGCTTCTCCTGCCTGCCCGTCATGTCTCCCCAGCATCGATCCTTCCTCTCCGCGATCGCCAAGAATGGCGCCGTTGTCGCGCTTTTCGGCATGCTGCTCTTCGCCCTCAACGACACGATGGGCAAGTGGCTGGTGGCGACCTATTCCGTGGGGCAGATCGTGGCTCTGCGGTCGCTGGCGGCGCTGATCGTGCTCGCGCCTTTCGTCTGGTGGATGGGCTGGCGGCCCTTATTTAAAGTCGAAAAGCCTCGGATGCAGGTGGCGCGTGCGGTGATCTCGACGACGGAAACGATGTTTTTCTATGCCGCCGTCTTCTACCTGCCGCTTGCCGATGTGATGACCTACTGGCTGGCGGCGCCGATCTATATCGCGGCACTCTCGCCGCTGCTGCTCGGCGAGCATGTCGGATGGCGGCGCTGGACGGCGATCGGGATCGGCTTTCTTGGTGTCGTCATCGCGCTTCAACCTTCGGCCGCCATGTTCCAGTCGCCGGCAGCGGCGATTTCCATTATCGGTACGTGCTTTTTTGCCTTTCTGTTGATCTCCGGCCGGTCCTTGCGCAGCACGCCGGATACGGTGCTGGTGTTCTGGCAGAATGTCGCCGGGGTGATCATCGGCACGATCTTTGCGCTGTTCGACTGGGTGACGCCTGATCTGCGCGACCTCGTTCTGCTCGGGCTGCTCGGTGTGGTGGCGATGACGGCTCACGCCATGATTAATCGTGCGCTGAAGCTGACGGATGCCAGCGTGGTGGCGCCCCTGCAATATACGCTGCTGTTCTGGGCAATCGTCTTCGGCTTTATCTTCTTCGGCGATCTGCCGACCGTGCCGATGATGATTGGGGCGGCGCTGATCATCGCATCCGGCCTGTTTATTTTCTTCCGCGAGCAGCAGCTTGGCAAGAAGGACAAGGTGCTGCCGGCGATCCCGGAATAGGACCGATCGCCCTCTGCTTGCGATGCGAACTACAATCGCCCACTCGTTGTGATTTGTTGAACTATTTCCAAATAATTGTATCCTCGAGTTTGCAACTTTTCAGTCGGGTCCATAGCAAAAGGGGAAACATATGTTCAATCAACGCATCGCCCTCAGTCTAGCGCTTACATTTGCCTTTATCTTGGGCACCACGCTGTTCTTTGCAGCCGGTCCAGCGAACGCTCAATGCAATCCTCAGATAAGCGCCTGCTGATGACCGGAACCGTCACCGACCTTTATGGAGGTTGGGTCAACTTCCTAACAGGGGGTGACGGTTTCGCCCTGTCGTTCCTAGCTGGCATGCTGGCGATTGCGTTTCACGCCAGGAATCGCCTGCAGATAACGGCACCCTTGGGCGATATGTATGACTTCGTCAGATTGCTGTCTCTTCCCGCTCTGGTCGGCCAGCACCACTTCCGAAGATCCTATTTGATCTACGTGCTGTTGCTCGAAGTGTTTTTCGTATTTCTCTGCCTTGTGAAGCCACTTTTTCCCAGCATCGTCGGCACTCAGCCCGGCTACGAGGGGGCCGGTTGGCCACTTGGTGCAGCGCTCGTCGTAGTGGGAGTGTTGCCGACACTGCCATGGATCGACCAGATCGAGTTGAGTCTGCGGCGCTTCGCGCTGTCAGCTGCCGACATACCCAATGAGTTTTTCAGGCGTGTCGCGCGCCTGTCGCAAAGCGAGATAAGACGCTATCTAGAATCCGACAAGGCACGCCGTCAGGAACTCAATATGTATTGGCGACTGCATAATCTTGCCCTGTTTTCGGGATGTACTGCAGAAGAGGCGAATGATGCGGCCCGAAGGGGCATCGGACTTCATATCTTCACGAAATGGACGGTCGATGATACATCTATCTGGAACGAAGGCGAACGAGCCAAGCTCAAGGAGGTTTTCGACCTCCTGCGATCGAAAACAATCGTCATAAAGAAGGCCCTCGACGATCTGAGCGCCGAGACGGCCGCATCCGCCATTGTGGCCCTTGTTGCCGCCAAAGCTGGCATCGTCATTTCATCCCCAATGACATCCGAACAAATGTTAGCGACTACTGAAATTTCGGCCAGTGCCCTGATCGAAGGTGTAGCGGGGGATCAAAAACTGTACCGGGAGGAGTTGCCAAGCCATTTGACGCGAGCGGCAGCTTGGCGAAAGTTGATCGAGGAGATGAACCTGTGCAATCGTCAACTCTGCGCTGTGTTCGCCACATTAGCTGTCAACGATCCAGAGACAACCGACCAGATCATAAACCGAAGGTCAGCGGGCACTGCCGGACAAAATAAGGATGAATACAGCAACAAGGGCGAGGATTATGTGCTTCGCGAAATGCTGATAACGCTAAAGAAAGTTTCCGTCCGGCAGCCCTATCCCGCCTACAACGCAGTCGCGATGGCAGAGATCATCGCTTTCATCCTGTGCTTCGGGCTGATATTCTCCTATTTGTCGATCTGGAGCGCCGACGCGACACGCGCGCTTGCTGCGCCCGCACCTCGGCAAGCCAGCCCATTCGAGTTCTCCTTCTTTACCTCGCTCAACCTGTCCGTCACATTTCTCGCCGCCGGTCTGTCGGCGCTTTTCATCAGGCGATCGGAAATCTCACGCGGACCGTGGCAGCCACAAACCAGTCTCTTGCAATTGCCGCTCACGCAATACGCCCTCATGCTACCTCGCATTATGGTCCATGCATTCATTCCCTATGTATTGATGACAATTGCCTATGCGTATTACATGGGGGACATCAAAAATCTGATCGATCTCAACAGGCTCGGAACTTATTCTTTCGTCGCGTTTTGCCTTTCATGGACATTGATGCCCTGCGTGTTTTCGATCGGGCTTTGCATTATTGCGGACAGAGTTGAGCCGGACATAGGGACAGTGGCTGACACACGTTATCTTTCTCTGATCATTGTGACTTTCCTCTGCGTGGTCACATTCATAGGCTTCCTCGTCGTGAAGACTTTCATGCTCCTGGATTCGAGATACGACGCGATACTTTGGCCGACGATGCTAACTGCTGCTCTGCACTGCGGGATTGCATCCGCAATGTTTACTGCGAGCTATAAGCAAAACTTGAGACTGGCGCATTAGCAGCGCCATTATCTGTCCAAAACCAACCGAAAAAGACAGGCCGACTGATCACATAAATGCCTTGACGCGCGGTCAATCCGGGCCTTGTATCCTAGAGTGCCTGACAAGATCTGGCGGGTCGGCTGACCGGTATCTTCGCCGCCTGCGTCGTTGCTGATCCTCAGCCGCCAGATCTTGTCAGGCACTCTAAGCAGAAAAGACAATTCCAGGGTATTGCCATGTCCGTGCTTTCAGCACCTGTTATCATTCTCAACCCGGCCGATGATGTCGGCGTCGCGCGCCAGAAGATCAGCAAAGGGGAAGCCACCGGTTACGATGGACTGATGGCGAAGGACCTGATCGGGCGCGGGCACAAGGTGGCGCTGAGGGCGATCAAATCCGGGCAGGAAGTGCACAAGTTCGGCCAGGTGATCGGGGTGGCGACATCGGATATCGAGCCGGGGCAGCATATTCATCTACACAATCTGCAGATGATTCCCTCCGAGCACGAATACCAGCTCGGCGGCAGCAACCGCGACGAGGGGCTGCTGCCGGTTGCCGAGCGGCGCACCTTCATGGGCTTTGACCGCGGGCCGGGCGGGGTGGGCACGCGCAACTATATCGGCATCATCTCGTCGGTGAACTGTTCCGCCACGGTGTCGCGCTATATCGCCGACCATTTCAACCGTTCGGGCGGGCTGGAAGGCTTCGACAATATCGATGGCGTGGTGGCGCTGACCCATGGTGGCGGCTGCGCGCTCAACACCAAGTCCGAGGGCTACCGGATCCTGACGCGGACGATCCAGGGCTATGCGCGGCATCCGAATTTCGGCGGCATATTGATGATCGGATTGGGCTGCGAGACCAACCAGATCGCGCCGATCCTCGAACATTACAAGCTGGCGGAAAGCGCATTGCTGCGCACCATGACGATCCAGCAATCGGGCGGCACGCGCAAGACGATCGAGGCTGCGCAGGAGATCATTCGAGACATGCTGCCGACCGTCAACGCGGTGAAGCGCACGGAACAGCCGCTGTCATCGCTGAAGCTGGCGCTCGAATGCGGCGGCTCGGATGGCTATTCCGGCATTTCGGCGAACCCGGCGCTCGGCGTTGCGTCCGACCTGCTGGTCAGGCATGGGGGCACATCGGTGCTGGCCGAGACGCCGGAGATCTATGGCGCCGAGCACCTGCTGACGCGACGCGCGGTGAGCCCCGCCGTGGCCGAGAAGCTGCTCTCGCGGATCGACTGGTGGCGGGACTACACGGCGCGCAACGGTGACGAGCTCAACAACAACCCGTCCTATGGCAACAAGCAGGGCGGGCTGACGACCATCCTGGAAAAATCGCTCGGCGCTGTGGCCAAGGGCGGGACCATGCCGCTCAAGGCGGTCTACGAATATGCCGAGATCGTCACTGAAAAGGGCTTCGTGTTCATGGACACGCCCGGCTACGACCCGGCGGCGGTGACCGGCCAGGTGGCGGGTGGCTGCAACGTGATCTGTTTCACCACCGGTCGTGGCTCGGTCTCGGGCTTCAAGCCGGCGCCCTGCATCAAGATCGCCACCAATACCGAGATGTACGACCACATGGACGAGGATATGGACATCAATTGCGGCGGCGTGGTCACCGGCGAGGAGACGATCGAGCAGGCGGGCATACGGATATTCGAGGATATTATCGCGGTGGCTTCGGGGAAGAAGACGTCGAGCGAGATTTATGATTATGGGGATAATGAATTCGTGCCGTGGCAGGTGGGGGCAATTACGTAAGCGATTGTTTACGCTCTAAGGTGAAGTTTTCACCCCTCACCAACTTCGGCCAAGGGCTCGCAAAGCTCGCCCGGCCTGCGTATCCTCTCCCGCAAGGGGAGAGGTAAACTCGCGGCACCGCCTTCACCTCAAATGGAGGTCGAGCGTTTGGCACCTACCTCTCCCCCTGCGGGAGAGGATAGCAAGTCCGCGTGAGCTTCAGCGAACGCTGGACGCGCTTGGTGAGGGGTGAACCTCACTGCCTACACGCAAACGCCGCTCTTAAATTCCCAGGCGCCTGATCCGAGCACGACGCCTTCTCCAGCGCCGTCTTGCAACTGCCCGACAGTTTTCCCGAATTGTCGATGAGACACGCGAGGGCCTTATCGCGCGAAAGCACCATGCCGCAATTGGCTTTCACATCGGCCTGGCATTTGGCGCGGATTTCGGCGCGGCCATCGGCCTGGGCGGCGATGGGGAGCGCAAGGAAAGTGACAACGAGAAAAACCCGGATCATTCTCGAAAATCTCCAATAAAGTAAGTGTCTGATTACGGATATTGCACGCCTGACGTCGCGAGATAGACCGCGTAGAGCGATTGCGTCGCGCAGATGAACAGCCGGTTGCGGCGGGGGCCGCCGAAGGTGACGTTGGCGACGCCTTGCGGCACCAGGATCTTGCCCAGCCGCGTGCCGTCGGGCGCGAAACAATGGACGCCATCGCCGGCGCTGGACCAGATATTGCCCTCGACATCGATGCGGAAGCCATCCGGCAGGCCGTTGTCGATGGTGCAGAACTCGCGGCTGTTTTTCACGGTCTTGCCATCGACGACATCGAAGACGCGGATGTGGCTCGGGTGCTCCGGGTCATGGCTGAAGGCGGAATCGGCGACATAGAGCAGGCTTTCATCCGGCGAGAAAGCGAGGCCATTGGGCTGGGCGAAATCATCCAGGACGACGGTCACTTCGCCGCTCATCGGGTCGATGCGGTAGACATTGTTGGTCTTCTGCTCGCGGTCGCCCTTGTAGCCTTCATAGTCCGACATGATGCCGTAGCTCGGGTCGGTGAACCAGATCGAGCCGTCGGAGCGCACGATGACGTCATTGGGCGAATTGAGCTTCCTGCCGTCGTAGCTGTCGGCGAGCACGGTCTGCGTGCCATCGATCTCCGTGCGCACGACCCGGCGGCCGCCATGCTCGCAGGACACGAGGCGGCCCTGACGGTCGCGCGTATTGCCGTTGGTGAAATTGGATTTCTCGCGATAGACCGAGGCGCCGCCCGCCGGCACCCAGCGCATGATGCGCTCGTTGGGGATATCGCTCCACAGCAGCATGTTGCCATCGGCGAACCACACCGGACCTTCCGCCCAGCGCATGCCGGTATGGAGTTCATCGAGCCGGGCACTGCCCACGGTCAGGTAACGGAACCGGTCGTCATCGATCCGATAGATCGAGCCATTGTCTTCGGCCATCGTCACTTCTCCCCGTGGACGATTTACCCCAAGTGACGGTAGCGCTACCGCCGGCAACATCCATATTTCCTGACTGGTGATGAGGCAACCGGTTTTTGCTTTCCGAGGCAGCAAAAACAATTAGTGTTGACTATTGCATTAGTCTTGGCTATTGAATCTCTCATGATCCAGACAGAAAACATCAATTCCGTCATGCGCGCGCTGGCCGACCCAACCCGAAGGGCGGTGTTCGAGCGGATTGCGCGATCGGATGAAATGACCGTCGTCGAGCTGACGCGCGGCAGCGGCGTCACGCAGGGCGCGATCTCCCAGCATCTGAAATCGCTGAAGCAGGCCGGACTTGTCGCCGAGCGACCGGAAGGCCGCAATGTCTATTACCGCGCCCAGCCCGAGGGGCTCGAGCCGCTGTTCGACTGGATGAGTTACTACAGCAAGTTCTGGAACGAGCGGTTCGACAACCTGCGCGACCTGTTGAAGGAGATCGACCCATGATGGACGCCGCATTGAAAACCGCCACGCATGACATCGTGCTCGACGAGGTCTTTCCGCATGCGCCCTCGGTGCTCTGGAAGGTTCTGACATCGGGCGAACTGATGGCGCGCTGGATGATGGAGCCGAAGGGTTTTGCGCCGATCGTGGGCACCAAGTTCACCTTCCAGACGACTTGCGCCGGCGCCTGGGACGGAACTATCCGCTGCGAGGTGCTGGAAGTACAGGAGAACGAGCGCTTTTCCTATTCCTGGAAAGGCGGCGACGAAGGCAATTCAGCCTACGGATCGAAGCTCGACACAATTGTTTCATGGCACCTGTCGGCAAGCGAAGCCGGCACACGTCTTAGACTTGTCCACTCCGGTTTCGTGGTGCCGCGGAACGACACGGCATACACAAATCTGGGCAACGGCTGGAAGAGCTGCCTCGAACGCGTGGCGGGTATTGCGGCCGAACTGGACACGGCACACCACTGATAGACGCGGCCGGAAGGGCCGAAGGAGGACAGCATGCGGAATACCACTTATCGCTGGGTACTCGTCGCCGCGGGCGGCCTGCTCGGCTGCATGGCCATCGGCTCGATTTTCACGCTGCCGGTGTTCATCCGGCCGATGTCGGAGGCGACCGGCTGGTCGGTCACCGGCATTTCCACCGCCATGACCATAGCCTTCCTGGCGATGGCTTTCGGCAGCATGGCGCTCGGCTCGCTCTCCGACCGTATCGGGGCACGCCCGGTCGTGTTGGGAGGATCGGCCGTGCTGGCGGGAAGCCTTGCATGGGCGAGCCGCGCGACATCGCTCATCGAATTCCAGCTGATCTTCGGCTTGGTTGTCGGTCTTTCGATCGCCGCGATCCTGCCGCCGCTGATGGCATCCGTCATGGGCTGGTTCGACACGCATCGCAGCCTGGCCGTATCGCTGGTTTCGGCCGGCATGGGGATGGCGCCGATGACGGTGTCCCCGTTTGCCGCATGGCTGGTCTCGAACTATGACTGGCGCTATTCGATGCTTGTCATTGCCGGGCTTGCCGCGGTGACCATGATACCACTTGCCCTCTTCATCCGCCGCCCGCCAGCGCTGGAAGAGGAACAGCATGCGGTCGCGACCGGCGCCGAACCGGTTGCCGCGATGTCGGTCGGAACAGCGCTGAAATCGCCGCCGTTCATCATATTGATGCTGACTAACTTCTTCTGCTGTGCCACCCATTCCGGCCCGATCTTCCACACCGTCGGTTATGCCGTGAGCTGCGGCATTCCGCTGATCGCCGCCGTGACGATCTATAGTGTCGAAGGGCTGGCCGGCCTCGGCGGACGCGTCGCATTCGGCATCATGGGCGACCGGTTCGGGGCGAAGAACATCCTGGTGCTCGGGCTGCTCGCCCAAGCGATCGTGGCGTTCTTCTTTTTCTTCGTGCGACAGCTCGAAGGTTTCTACGCCGTGGCAGCGATGTTCGGCTTCATCTATGCCGGCGTGATGCCGCTCTATGCGGTGCTGGCGCGCGAGAACTTCCCGCAGCGGATGATGGGCACGATTATCGGCGGCACGAGCATGGCCGGCGGCCTCGGCATGGCGCTCGGCCCATGGGCGGGCGGCTTCATCTACGACACCTTCGCCACCTATACCTGGCTCTATCTCGGCGCCTGCGGCATGGGCATCGGTGCCTTCCTGATCGCCATGACCTTCAAGCCCTTCCCGAAGGGTGTGGAGCACCAGCCGGTGGCAGCGTGATCTTGACGCCGGTATTCGCACGAAAAAGTCACCCCCTCTGTCCTGCCGGACAGAGGGGGTGTCACGGGTTGGAACCGCGCAACCACTTCGCCGCAACCGCCTGATCTTCCATTGATAAACCATGACCAGCGTCAATGGTTTCGTGAACCACATCGGCCCCTACGGCAGCGAGTGCCTGCTCCAGGGCTCGCGCATAAGACACATAGGGATCCTTCACGCCGCTAACCATCAGCACGCGACCGCCTGTAAGATCGGCAACAGGCGCCTCCTCCAGAACCATCGCAGGCCTGAGCAGGATCGCTTTTCGGATCAGCCCCGGATGCAGCAACATGCTAGCGCCAATCATGTTGGCACCATTGGAATAGCCGAGGAAGGTCAGTTTTTCCGGATCGAGATCGTAGGCCTGCGCGGCTTCTTCCATGAAGGCCTCGAAGGCCTCGGCTTCGGAGCGGATTTCGGTCTGGTCGAAGGTGGTGGGATCGAAGCGGCCGAAGAAGCGGGCGACGCCCTCCCCGGTCGAGCGGCCGCGCAGGCCGATCAGGGTGGCATTCGGAAACAGGCGGCGGCCGAGCGGCATCAGGCTCGTTTCGTTGCCCGCCGTGCCGTGGAGCAGGATGACGGCAGAGCCGTCCGGTTCGTCCGCCACATGCAGGCGATGCACGAAGGGCAGGTCGCGGTAGATGGTGCGCGGCTCGCCCGGCAGCCCGAATTGCGGCAGCATGACCCGATCGTCCACGGCGTCCTTGCGGAAATGGGCGGGGATGAAGAGTTCGGTGCCCAGCGTTTCCATAGGCTCGTCAATGGCAAAGCCGGGTCCGTCCGTCGCCATTTCGAGGAGCGTGCCGGAGGGTTCGCGGACATAGAGCGAGTAGAAATAGGTGCGGTCGTGGACGTTGATCTGGCCGTGGTCTTTGGCGTTCAGGCGGGTGGCGACAGCCTCGACATGGGCGCGATCAGGGGCGCGGACGGCGATGTGGTCGATCGTGCCGGTGCCCGGTGCCGCGGTCCAGAAACCGCCGGCATCCCTGATATCGATGACGCCACCGGCATCGGAGCGCAGGCGGGTAATGGTGTCCGTATGGGCCGCTTCGGCAAAGCCCATATAGGTGGTGAGGAAGGCAACGGTATCGGCGGGCCTTTCCGAGAAGATCGTGCCGCTGTGCAGGCGTTGGATCGCATCTGTCTCGGAAATCTCGCGCGAAGTCCATGGCGAGGTCCCAGCGAGATCGCTGACGCCGACGAGCTTGACGATAATGCCGTCGGGATCGGTGAGCCTGAGGACCGGCTCGCCGAATTCCTGTGCCGGACCCGATGTCTTCACGCCGAATTGCAAGGAGCGGGTGAGCCAGAAGCCGATGGCTTCCGGATGGATTGCGAGCGCGATCTCGCCCGGTGCGCCATGGCCGACGCGGCCCGGCGAGCCATCCTCCCAGACCAGGAACGTGACCAGCGAGCCGGGCGACGCGACGGCGTCGCCGTAGAAGAGATGAAGCTGGGTCGCATCCTCAAAGCCGGCGGTGCGCTTGACAAGCCGCATGCCGAGGAAGCCGGCGTAAAAATCCACATTGGCCTGAACTTTGCGGGTGATAAGGGTTATGTGGTGGAGACCGCTGGTCATCGTTCTTATTCTCTGCGCATGAGGACTGCGACCATACATGCAACGCAGATACAGGAATTACCATGGTGAAATTGCTCGGAATATCGGGAAGCCTGCGCAAGGGCTCGTTCAACACGGCGCTGATGCGCGCGGCGGTGGCCTCGGTGCCGGAGGGCGTGACACTGGAGGCTGCGACGATCCACGGCATTCCGCTTTATGATGGCGATGTGGAGACGAGCGAAGGCCTGCCGGAGGCGGTTGTGAAGCTCAAGGAGCAGGTGATGGCAGCCGATGGCGTGATCCTGTTCACGCCGGAATACAACAATGGAATTCCCGGCGTGTTCAAGAATGCGATCGACTGGCTGTCGCGGCCGTCGTCGGACATATCAAAGGTTTTCGGCGGCCGGCCGTTTGCGATCTGCGGCGCCTCTCCCGGCAATTACGGGACCCAGCTTTCGCAGAATGCGTGGCTCAGCGTATTGCATACGCTGGGTGCCGACATCTGGTCGGGCAAAAGGCTGATGATCCCGCGCGCGGGTTCGGTATTTGACGCAGATGGCAAGATCATCGACGAGGTGATCGCGACACGGCTTGCGGCATTCGTGAAGGCTTTCGCCGCGTCGATCAGCGCTGGCTGAGCTTGCTGAGGCTGGACGAGGCGACGGCGAGCACGATGATGGTGCCGATGAGGATTTCCCTGACATAGGAATCGACGCTCATCTGGGTCAGGCCGTTATCGAGCACGCCAAGAATCAGCACGCCGAAGAAGGTGGCGAGCACGCGTGGTTCGCCCTCCTCGCTCATCGTCATGCCGAGGAACACGGCGGCGATGGCCGACAGCATCAGGCCGCTGCCCTGGGTGGGATTGGCAGAGGCGACCCGGGCGGCATACATGAGCCCGCCGGCCGCTGCACCGAGACCCGTCAGACCGAAAGCGGAGAAGCGCAGGATGCGGACGCGGACGCCGGCCAGTCTTGCGGCTTCTGCGTTGCCGCCGATGGCGTAGAGCCGGCGGCCATAGACCGTGTGTTCGAGCAGCACCCAGACGAGGAAGAGCACCACCAGCGCGGCAAGGGTGAGATAGGGCAGCGACACCATCTGGCCGCCGGCTTCGAACAGCGGAATGCCGCCGCGAGCGAAGCCCGAGAAGCCGGCCGGAATATCGGCGCCGAAGATGGTCTTGCCGTCGGAGATGAGGAAGGCGAGGCCGGAGAAGATCGTCAGCGTGCCGAGCGTGGCGACGAAGGGCAGGATGCCGATATAGCTGACCAGCATGCCGTTGAGCAGCCCGCCGATGAGGCCCGCGCCGAGCGCGAGTACCAGCGCCGCAGGTACCGGCACGCCTGATTTGAAGGCAAGCGCCGCGACGATGCCGGCGAGGCTCGCCATCGAGCCGACCGACAGATCGAAATCGCCCATTACCATCACGATGGTCATGGTGAAGGCGATGACGGCCAGCATGGAGACCTGCTGGGAGATGTTGAGCCAGTTGCGCGCGGTCATGAACGTGTCGGGCAGGCTGATCCAGAAGAACAGCACCACCGCTGTGATGCCGATCAGGGTTCCATATCTGCGGATTGCGCGCGCCAAGTCAGGCTCCTTGCGGTGTGGTGCGCGGCATCATGCCGGCCGGATTATCGCCGAAGGCAAGCGACAGAAGCGCCGCCTGGGTGATGTTCGCATTGTCGGCGATGTCGCGCAGCCGGCCATCGAGCATCGTGCCGATCCGATCGGACATGCCAATCAATTCGGGAAGGTCGGACGAGACCAGGATGATGCCGACGCCGGACGCGGCGAGTTCGCGCAGCAGCGCATGGATATCGTATTTGGCGCCGACATCGACGCCGCGCGTCGGCTCATCGAGCAGCAGCACGGAGGGGCCGCCGAGCACGGCGCGGGCAAAGACGACTTTCTGCTGGTTGCCGCCCGAAAGCTGGAAGACCGGCTGGCGCGGGCCGACGGACTTGAGTTTCACGCGCGCACCGAATTCCGTCGCGCGGGCAAGTTCGCTGCGGCGATTGCGGAAGATGCCGGCGCGGCTGAGCAAACGCAGATGTGCGAGCACCGTGTTGTCGGAGACCGAAGCACGCGGCAGCAGGCCCTCGCGGCGGCGCTCGCATGGCACATAGGCGATGCCCTCGGCCCAACGGCCGGCGGGTTCGTCGGGTTTGAGGCGCTTGCCCTTGAGTTCGATCGTACCCGAGACGAGCTTGCCGTCGCCCATCAGCAGGCGAAGCAATTCGCTCTGGCCGGCGCCGGCGAGGCCGGATAGCCCAAGAATTTCGCCGGCCCGAAGGTCAAAGGAAATGTCTTTCAACCGGGCCGAGGTGAGATTGGAGACCTTCAGCACGGGTACCAGTGAAGGCTCGGACTGGCGCGCCGGATAGGCTTCGGCGATGGTGCGGCCGGTCATCAGTTCGATGATCTCCGCCTTGCTGGTCGCGGCGATGTTGCGCGTGGTGACTGTCTCACCGTCCCGCAGCACCGTGACGCGATGGGCGATGCGCATCACCTCGTCCATGCGGTGCGAGACGTAGATCACGCTGCGGCCGCGTGCGGTCAGCCCGATGATGACCTTGAACAGCCGCTCGGATTCCTCGCCGGTGAGTGCCGCCGTCGGCTCGTCCATGACATAGAGTTTTGCCGCCTCGCCGCCCTCGTCGAGGAAAGCGGCGGCGATCTTGACCAGCATCTGGTCGCCGGTGGAAAGCCGCGCCATCTTGATAGATGGGTCGATGGTGGTGATATCGAGCGCATTGAGCGCCACAAGCGCCCGGGCGTTGAGTTCGGACCAGTCGGCGAGGAAGCCGAGGCGCTTCGGATAAGGACGGCCGAGGAACAGGTTTTCGGCCACCGAGAGTTCGGGGATGACGCTGAGTTCCTGGTGAATGAAGCGCAGGCCGAGCCGCGTTGCTGTCGAGGGATGATCGATCGACACGGGATGGCCATCGATCTCTATCGTGCCGCGATCCGGCGCGACGGCGCCGGCGATGATCTTGATCAGCGTCGACTTGCCCGCGCCATTCTCGCCCATCAGCGCATGGATCTCGCCCGGCGCGACCTCGAGCGAGGCGTCCTTCAATGCCGGGACGCCAGCATAGGCTTTGGAAAGATTGCGGATGGAGAGGAGGGTCACGAGGGCGGTTCCAAGGCAGTCGAGTACGTTTCCTACGTCATCCTCGGGCTTGTCCCGAGGATCTGGTGAGGGTGGATTGCCACTCACGTTCAATGTTTGGCAACGTCACCAGGTCCTCGGGTCAAGCCCGAGGATGACGTCGCGGGTGGGGTGACCGCCGTCGCAAGCCACCGCCCCCAAATCAATCGTTGGCGTTGTCAGCGGTGATCAGCTTGGTCGGCACATAGATGACCTCGGCAAGCTTCTCGCCGGCGAGATGGCTTTTCACCGCATCGGCCGTGGCCTTGCCGATGCCCTTGAAATCCTGCGCGACGGTGGCTTCGAAATTGGTCTTCTTGGCGACAGCCTCGCGCGCCTGTGGATTGGCGTCGATGCCGGTGATCACGATGCCCTCGTTCTGACGGCCGGCGGCTTCGATCGCCTGTAGCGCGCCGAGCGCCGGCTGATCCCAGGCAGCCCAGACGGCTGCGATCGAGCCTTTCTCGGGATTTGCGGTGAGGATCGCCTCCATCTTGGCGCGGGAATCGGCGATGCCGCCGTCGGCGACGTCGGGTGTCACGCGGTCGAGAATCTTGATATCGGGGCTCGCCTTGAAGATCTCGTCGGCCTTGGCGCCGCGGATCTGCACCGGCGGGAAGGCATCGAAGACGAACATCACCACATTGCCCTTGGCGTTGATGCGCTTGATGACGAAGTTCGCGGTCTCGGCGGCCATGGCGGTGCCATCCGATGTGACGTTGGTCACCAGCAGCGGGTTGACGCCGGCATCCATGCCGAAGACGGGAATGTTGGCGGCCTTGGCGGTTTCGAGGCCGGCCGCGACCTGCGCCGGATCGACATTGATGACGATCGCATCGACCTTCTGGTTGGACACGTCCTCGATGCGCGAAATGGCGGCAGCGACATCGCCCTTGGTGTCGATGACATTGACCTCCCAGCCATTGGCCTTGGCCTCCGCCTGGAAGGCTTCGACATAGAATTGGGTGCCCGGCTGGGCGAGATAGGGCGTGATGACGGCGATCTTGCCGGCGGCGGATGCGGCGCCCGCCATGAGCAGTGCCGCGAAGGCGCCCAGAATGGCGCCGGTCTTGAGCTTGAACGTCATGAAATTCCTCCCCGAAACTTTGCGTTTTGCTGAATTGTTGCGTGAGGTTAGCGGGGATTGGGAGGAGTTACAATAGTGCATGAGCCCGCCGCGCCCCCTCACCCCGCCTCCGCTTCGCTCGGCGGACCTCTCCCCGAGGGGGGAGGAGGATCAGCGACGCTGCGGCTTGCTTCCTCTTCTCCCCAGCGGGGAGAAGGTGGCGCAAAGCGCCGGATGAGGGGGTCGCGCGCGATCGTTGTCAGGCGGCCTCAGCACCGCTAAGGAGAATTCAACACAGGGATTTCCATCATGAATGACGCAAGGCTGATCGGGATCGATGTCGGCACCACGGCGGTGAAGGCCGCACTCTACGATATCAAGGGCCGGGCGCTGAAAACCTTTGCGCAAAGCTACCCGATGCACCGGATACCGCCGGACCGGGTGGAGCAGGACCCCACGGACTGGATGGCTCATGTGCTGGCGGCACTCGGCCATCTCACCGAAGGGCTCGGCGATGGCCAGTTGCAGGGTGTGGGGCTGACGTCGCAGGTCAACAGCCATGTCTTCGTGGACGAGCATGGCAAGGCGCTGATGCCGGCGATCATCTGGCAGGACGGGCGCTGCGCCGGCGTGGCCGCCGTGCTCGACGCGCATTTGAGCGAGGCCGAGAAGATCGGCTGGTGGGGCGCGCCGCTGCCCGTCGATGCCAGTCATGTTCTGTCGCGGATGGAATGGGTGAAGCGGCACCATCCGGAGGTCTGGGCCAGGACGCGCTGGGTGATGGCGCCGAAGGATTATTGCATCATGCAGCTGACCGGCGAGGTGGTGGCCGATCCGATGGCGAGCTTTGGCGTGATCGACCAGAGCCTGGCCTATATCGAGAGCCTGATCGCGCTGGTCGATGGCGCGCGGGAGAGACTGGCGCCGCTCAGGCCGTTCACCGCTTCGGCGGGGCGGATCAAGGCAGGGCTCCCGGGCGCCGGCGCACCGCTCGTTGTCGGAACCATGGATGCCTGGGCTGGGGTGGTCGGGACGGGCGCGGTCAATGATGGTGACGGGCTTTATCTCAGCGGGACGAGTGAGATTCTCGGCGTGGTTTCGAGTGCCAAGATGCCGGTGCCTGGTGTGATCGCCTTTCCGCGTTGCGAGGAGATCACCTTCCATGCGGGTCCGACGCAGGCAGGCGGGGCTTCGATCGCCTGGCTGTCGAACCTGTTGGGGCGCACGCCTGCCGAGCTTTCGGCGCTGGCCGCCGATGTCGATCGCAGCCGCATGCCGCCGATCTTCCTGCCGCATCTGCAGGGCGAGCGGGCGCCGGTGTGGAATGCGAGCGCCAGGGCGAGTTTTTCGGGCGTGGATTCCTCGATGGGGCCGGCGGAATTCACGGTGGCGGTGATGGAGGGCGTGGCGTTTTCGGCCAGGCTTTCGATGAATGCGCTACAGAAATCGGCCGATGTCGTGGTGGAGAACTATAGGGCAGCCGGTGGCGGCATGGGGTCTGATATCTGGTGCCAGATTCGTGCCGATGTGCTGGGCAAACCTGTCACTCGGCTGAAGAACCTCGATGCAGGGGTGCTCGGTGCGGCCATTCTCGCGGGCGTCGGGACCGGGTTGTTCGGTTCGATCAAAGAGGCGGCCAGTGCGCTTGTCGCTATCGATCGATCGTTCGAACCGGACGCTTCACTCGCCGCGCGCTACGAATACGCCTACGGCAAATACCGCGAACTTTACGGCCAGCTCGAAGCGTTCAATGCCGAGCTCGTGGCGCACTCCCGATAGGCTTCGTTCAACGATTTTTCCTTTTAAATGAACCTGTTCCCCCGGGGACAGCGGCGTTTTGCTGGCTGTGGAATACATAATCCAACGAACGGGACAACACGGTCGTCAACCCAGACCAACCCTACACACCAAGGATTTACGACCATGAACAAGATCATCCTCGCTTCCACCGCCGCCATCATCGCAACGCTCGGCTTCGCATCGGCTTCCGAAGCCGGCTGGCGCCACCACAACCGCCACTTCGGTCATTTCAACCTCGTGATCGACGCTCCCCGCTATGTGGTCGACGACTACGGCTATGACGGCGGCGAATGCTACGTCAAGAAGACCAAGCGTTACAATCGCTACGGCGAACTCGTCATCAAGAAGGTCCAGATCTGCGATTGATCTGAACGCGCGTACTTGATGAAAGGCCCCGCGCGTCGCGCGGGGTCTTTTCATTTGCTGGTGAGGGCTCCCACCCAGGCGGCGAAACGGCCCAGCGCCGCCGCCGCGCGCGCATAATGCGGCTGGTGGTGCAGGAAGCCGTGGTTTTCGCCCACGACATTATCGAGCGTCACGGCACGGCCGTGAACCTTCATTGCCTGGGCCAGGATCAAGGTGTCGTCGCGGAGTGGGTCGTCATCGGCCGCGATGAGATAGACCGGCACCGCCGACGGCCGGGCAAGCGCTTCGATCGAATAGGCATCGCCGCCGGCAGCCAGGAAATAGCGCGCGACGCAGGCGCGGTCGGTGCCATCCACGCGGCTGCCTTTCTCGATCAGCGAGTTCGTATCGAGCAGGCCATGGGCGCCGTAGAAGCTCGCCACGCCGATGACATGCTTGCGCAGATCATCCGAGAGGGTGGCTTCGACCGAGAGCGCGATGGCGCCGCCGGCGGAGTCGCCGCAGAGGAGGATATGGCTGAAGCCCTCGCCGAGGAGATGGCGGATGACAGCAAGGCCATCTTCTGCCGGGGCCGGTGAAGGGTGGTCCGGAGCGAGGCGATAGTCGACGGAATAGAGCGGCAGGCCGGTATGCCTGACCAGTTCCGTCGCGATATCGGCATGTGTCAGCGGCGAGCCGACAATGAAGCCGCCGCCGTGGAAATAGACGATGGCGGTGGTTCGGAGTGAGGGTTCGCCGACTGTGCGGCTTTCCGCTTCTCCCCTTGGGGAGAAGGTGGCCGAAGGCCGGATGAGGGGTTGCGCGAAGCGCCGAGCAAGCGGCTGAGAACCCCTCATCGCCTCGCTACGCTCGGCACTTCTCCCCAGGGGGAGAAGCGGGTGCCACATGGGATCGGCCGCAAATCTAAGTACACCCACGCCTCCGACGTGCAGCCACTCCGCACCATCAGGAACAGGCTTTGCCCGGACGCGCTCATAATCCCTGCGAAGCGTCCTGATATCGCCATTCAGCCAGTCGAATACGATGGTTTCGGTTTCCGTCAGGCGAACCACCAGCGTTCTGCTCCACGGGCGCCGTCGAGCGGCCAGTTGGCGGAGAGCTGGCCGGAATGGGCGACGTTGGCGCGGCGCGCATAGAGCCAGTTGCGGAAGAAGGGGATGATGGTGCCGCCGTCGTCGCTGACCAGCCGCTGCATTTCGCCATACATTTCGGTGCGCTTCTTGGCGTCGATCTCGGCGCGGGCTTCGACGAGCAGCTTGTTGAAGCGGTCGTTCTTGAAATGCGATTCGTTCCAGTCAGCCCCTGCCGCGTAGCCGAGCGAGAAGATGATATCTGGCGTCGGGCGCTGGCCCCAGCCCGCCATGCAGAAGGGCTTCTTGAGCCAGACATCGCTCCAGTAGCTGTCGTTCGGCTCGCGCACGACATTGACGGTGATGCCGATCTGCCGAGCCATTTCAGCATAGAGTGTTGCCATGTCGACGGCGCCGGTGATGACAGTGTCGGCGGCGGAGAGATTGATGGTGGCGCCCTCGAGACCGGCCTTCTTGACCAGCGCGCGGGCCTTGTCCGGATCATATTCGCGCTGCGCGTGGGAGGCGTCGAAGAACGGCATGACCGGGGCGATCGGATGGTCGTTGCCGATCGAGCCATGGCCCTTGAGGATACGGTCGATCAGCACCTGCCGGTTGCAACCGAGCTTGAGGGCCATGCGCAGGTCGGCATTGTCGAAGGGTGCGACGTCGCACATCATCGGCATGCCGACATGGGTGCCGGAGGGCACTTCATCGAGCTTGACGGCCGCGTCCTTGGCGAGGTGTTCCGATGTGTTGTAGTCGACTTCGATGATGGCGTCGAAACTGTTGGCGAGCAGTGCCGACTGGCGCGCCACGACATCGTTGACGGCGATGAAGGAGACATCGGCGAAATGGCCGCGGTCCTGCTTCCAGTAATTGGCGTTCTTGGAGAGCGTCGCGCGGATGCCGGCCTCGAATTCCTCGAGCTTGTAGGCGCCGGTGCCGGCCTTTTCCTGGGGATCGACCTTGCCGTCCTTCGACGCCATCATGATGAGATGGTAGTCGGTCAGCGCGTAGGGCAGGTCGGCATTGCCCGACTTCAGCTTGATTGTGAGCGTATTGGCGTCGTCGGCCTTGATCTCCTCGATGCCGTCGAGCAGCGACTTGGCAGCCGATTTCGAAGCTTCCTCGCGGTGGTAGTTCAGCGAGGCGAGAGCATCATTGGCGTCGAAGGTCTTGCCGTTGTGGAATTCGACGCCCTTGCGGATCTTGAAGGTCCAGGTCTTGGCGTCCTTGGACGCCTCGAAGGCTTCGGCGAGTTCGCCGGTCACCTGGTTGTCTGGTGCTATCTCGGTGAGGAAATTGTTCTTGGTATGCGCCATGGTGATCATGAAGCGCGAATTGTAGGTGGCCGGATCGAGGCTGTCTGCGGTGTTGCCATCATCGAGACCGACACGGAACGAGCCGCCCGATTTCGGCGTCTGCGCCGCGACCTCGCGCGTCCAGAGGCCCGAGGCGGCCGTCAAGCCCAGCCCGAAGGTGAGCGCTCCCTGCATGAATTGGCGGCGGTCGATCTTTCCAGACATGGCTTCGGATGTCAGCCTTGCCAGGCCCTTCGACTCTCTGCTGTCGGTCATCTCATCTCTCCAGTTTTGCTTGGTTCCCGGCAACCGCGTTTGTTTTTGGGCGGTTTGCTGGCGGCAATCCTAGGGCGACGGGACGACGACCAATGAGCAGACATCGGCAAAAAATGTGCAGGGATTTGCTGCAGCGGTTTTAAACCGGCAGCCGCATACAAAGCCGCCAGCCTTGCCTGTGGCAAAGCTGGCGGAGGTGGTCAGTCGGGGAGAGACTGAAACTGGTCAGAGGTTGGCATAGAGGCTGGGCGCATCCTCCAGAGTGAAACGGAATGGCACCGGCTTGGTGCTGCGCCAGACGGTTGCGGTGGCGCCGTGAAGCAGGACCTCGGCGCGCTCCGTGTCGGCGACGCCGCCGCCATAGAGGCGGTTGGCGAGATTGAGAATGCCGACCTGGTGCATGGCCTGGGTGCCCGAGGTGCAGGCGTCCTTGACGAGCAGGACCCGGAAACCGCCTGATATGGCATCGCGGACACTGGCTGCCACACAGGCCTCGGTCCAGACACCTGCGATCACCAGCCATTCCACGCCCTTGGCTTCAAGGCGCGATTGGAGAGAGCCCTCCTCGAAGGCCGAGGCGTCGTTCTTGCTGAGCACGATCTCCCCATCGATCGGCGCGACCTCGTGACAGATGGCGACGAGTAGGCTGTCGCTGCGGCTGAAGGACGGGCCTCCGTCCGCATCAAGCGGCTCGAAGGGACGTGGCGGGCGTATGTCGAAATCCCTGACATAAGCGGCGTGGAAGACGCTGACGCCACTGGCGCGCGCGGCAGCCAGCAGCCGGGCGGAATTGGCGAGCACCTTGTCGAGATCGGCCGCCATGGAAAGCGGCTCCGAGCGCTGCTCATCCTGCAGGTCAATGATCAGCAGCGCGGTCTTCAGCGGATCGAGGGTCAGTTCGGCATGCATCAGGGATTTCCAAGCAGGTCGTCTTCGAAGGGGAAACGCGAGATCAGCGCGCCGCCGGTTTCGGTGACGAGCACCTCCTCCTCGAGCTTGACGCCCTCACGGCCGCCCTTCTCGCCGATATAGCTCTCGACAGAGACCACCATGCCCGGTACCAGATGACCCTCGCGGCCATAGGTCTCGAAATCCATCGCATGCGCGATGAACGGCGTCTCGCCATGCATGCCGACGCCGTGCATGACCGAGGTGTAGCGCTGGTCGACGAAGCGGTCGGGGATCTTCCAGGCCTTGTCGGCGATCTCGCGGAACTCCATGCCCGGCTTGATCAGGTCGATATTGTGCTGAACCTGGTCGTAGGACATGCGGTAGAGCATCTTCTGGTAATCGGTCGGGCGGCCGGGGCCGCAGCGGAAGGTGCGGGAGAAATCCGAGTAATAGCCGTAGCAGCCGATCGTATCGGTATCGAGCGCCACCAGTTCGCCGGGACGCAACTTGCGGCCGGAGGCCTCGTTGAACCATGGGTTGGTGCGCTGGCCGGAAGTCAGCAGCCGGGTCTCGATGAATTCGCCGCCCTGGCGGATCACTTCGCCATACATGACCGCGAAGAGTTCGTTTTCGCTGATGCCGGGCTTGATCGCGTCACGGACGGCGGAGACGGCAGCTTCTGCGCCGGCCATGGAGACCTGCAGGCACTTGACTTCCTGGGGCGTCTTGACGGCGCGGACGGCGAGGATTTCGCCCTGGATATCGCGGACCTCCAGCCCCTCGGCTTCGAGTGCGAGCGCCTGGAGATGGGTCGAGCGATCCATCCCGATCTTCTTGTTGCCGGGCGACTGCTTGCGCATGAGATCGGCGATTTCCCGCGCGAAAGGTGCGGCGGTGGACTCGTCCTTGCCGGAGACCGAGGACCAGACGAGCTTGGAGGGCCGCGCCTCGTCGATCGTCTCCAATGCGGTCGAGACGTGATAGCTCTGCGGGTAATCGAAGAGCGTGATCGGGCCTTCGGCTGGGATGAAGATGTAGCGGGTGGAATTCCGGAGGAAATAGCCGAACATGTTGCGCGTGCCGGTGGCATAGCGCTGGTTATAGGGATCGAACAGGATGACGCCGCCGTAATCGGAGGCCTTCAGCCAGGCGCGCACCTTGGCCAGACGTTCCTGCCGGAGCTGATAGGCGTCGATAGCCGACGGCTCGGTGTCGGAGAGCCACATGCCGTTCGACGGATCTTCCGCCATCGGATGGCGCATCCGGTCTTGCCAATCGACATCATCGACGCGGTCTGGATCAAAAACGACTATGGACATGCTGGCACCTCATCAATTGCCACCGACTATAGCGTCGCGGCTGCCCCGCATTGTGCAGGAAACCGCAGCGAATGTGCCGCCTATCGATCTCCGACAATGCGCCGGACCTGGCCCGGCGTCTTGCCATAGACCGTCCGGAAGGCGCGGACGAAAGCCGAGAAACTCTGGTAGCCGCTCGCCAGTCCGATCTCCCGCACCGACATGGCGGAATGCTCGAGCAGGTCGCGGGCGCGCTGCAATTTCATGCGCTTGAAATATTCCGCTGGCAAGAGACCGACCTCGGCGCGAAAGGCGCGCTCCAGCCGTTCGATGGTGACACCCAGCCTGTCGGCGACAGTCGAGATCAGCACCTGCCCCTCCCCGCCCGCCTCGAGTTGGGCCACCGCATCGAGCACGAGATCATCGCGGATGCCGGTGCGCAGGCGAAGCTGCAGCCGTTCGCGATCGGTCGAGGCGCGGATGCGGTCGTGCACAAACCACTCCGCCACGCCACGACAGAGCGCCTCGCCGTGGTGGCGGCTTATGAGATCGAGCATCATGTCGAAGGCGCCGATGCCGCCCGCCGAGGTAAAGCGCGTCCGGTCGATCACATAGATATCGCGCACCAGCTTGACCTCGGGAAAGGCTTCGGCGAAGGCCGGCTGGCTCTGCCAGTGCAGGGTACAGGCATAACCATCGAGCAGGCCGGCGCGGCCGAGATAGAAAGCACCATCGGCAACGCTGCCGAGATGGGCGCCGTTGCGGAGGTTCTTGCGGATCCAGTTGAGCGGCTGCGGTGCCTGGAGGCGATCGGCATCGCCGCCGGAGCAGACGACGATGTAATCGGCCGCCGGTGCGGTATAGGCCGAGTAATCCGGTGTCACGGCGATGCCGCTCGACGCCCGGATGATGCCCTTTTCACCGCCGACGATCGACCATTCGTAGAGCGTCTCGCCGGACAGCTTGTTGGCGGCGCGCAGTGGTTCGATGACCGACGAGAAGGCCATCATCGGGAAATCCGGGAAGATCAGGATGGCGAAGCTGCGTGTCACGAAATGGCCAGCGTGAAAGTGTCTATGGTCGTTAAGAACATAAACACGAAAAAAACTTCCCGCCATATGTCGGATCGCGTCATGCGGATGCGTCCTTGGCTCAGCCCGTGCAGATCGGGCCAGCGATCAGAGGAGACGATCATGAACGAAGCAACGCAGATGGAAATGGCGCCGCTGCCGAAAACACTCGGCGGCCTTGTCGCCTATGTGACTGTTGATGGCACCCGCAAGGCGGCCGAATTCTACAAGGTGGCATTCGGCGCCGAGGAAAAATACTGCGTGCCGCCGGATGACAAGGGGCGCACGATGCATCTGCATCTCTACATCAACGGCAGTTCGCTGATGATGTCGGATCCCTATCCGGAATACGGCCATCCGTTCAAGGGCCATGAGGGCTTCGCGCTGCAGCTCGTCGTCGAGGACATTGATTTCTGGTGGGACCGGGCCGTGAAGGCAGGCGCCGAAGTGGTAATGCCGGTCGAGAAGATGTTCTGGGGCGACCGCTACGGCCAGCTTCGCGATCCGTTCGGCATCATCTGGGGCCTGAACGAGACGCCGGCCTGAGCAGATTTTCTTCCAGATAAAGTCGGGCCGCTGTGACGCGGCCCGACTTGCATTTTGCGCTATCAAGCGCCGGTGGCGGCGATAATGCCGATCTCGACAGTGTATTGCGGGCCGGCGAGCTTGGATTCTACGGTGGCGCGGCCCGGGGCCTGGCCGGCGGGCAGCCATGCTTCCCAGACCGGGTTCATCTCGTCGAAGGTCGACATGTCGGCGAGCCAGATGGTGGCCGAGAGAAGGCGGGTCTTGTCGGAGCCGGCACGCGCCAGGAGCGCGTCGATGTTCTTGAGGACGTCGGCGGTCTGCTCGGCGACCGAGGCGCCGGGCGCACCGGAGGCGACCTGGCCGGCGAGGAATACGAAGCCGTTATAGACCACGGCCTGGCTCATGCGGCTGCCGGGGTCGAAGCGCTGGATGTTCATGGAATTCTCCCACAAAAGAATTGTCGATCGGCATCGCGGTGACGCCCTTTGGCGCGACCTCGTGGCTTGACGAGGCCGCATGCTGGCTGCCATCTCACATCCCTTCAAGAGGAACAAGCCTTTGACCGACCAGCCTACCATTTTCCGCAAATCCTATGCCGCCTTCCTGTTCGACATGGACGGAACGCTGCTCAGCTCGATCGCCGCCGCGGAGCGGGTGTGGAGCATCTGGGCGAGCAAGCATGGCATCGATGTCGAAAAATTTTTGCCGACGATGCACGGCGTGCGAGCCGAGGACACGATCCGCAAACAGAACCTGGCCGGCATCGACGTGGCCAAGGAAGTGGCCTGGGTGATGCAGGCCGAGATCGACGATGTCGATGGCGTCGTGGCGATCGATGGTATTCTGGAACTTCTCAATGCGCTGCCGCAAGACCGCTGGTCGATCGTGACATCGGCGACGAAGGAACTGGCGGCTGCGCGGCTGGCGGCTGCGGGGATCGCGATGCCGAAGCATATCGTCACCGCCGAGGACGTGAAGCGCGGCAAGCCGGCGCCGGATTGCTTTCTGCTCGCGGCGGAGCGGCTGGGCGTCAAGGCGAGCGACTGCCTGATCTTCGAGGATGCGCCGGCCGGGATCGCGGCGGCCGAGGCTGCGGGCGCGGACGTGATGGTGATCACCGCCACCCATGGTCATCCCATGGAAACACAGCATGCGACGACCGGCGACTATGTCGGCATCACGATCTCGACCGGGGACAACGGCCAGTTGACGGTGGAGCGGCGCGTCGAATAGCATTGCTGAGAGAGCAGCCTATTTCGCTTGACACCCGGCGAATGTCTGTATTTTAATCACGCCTGCGGATTAGGCAAAATGTCATCCGCGATCACATGACTTTGATAGTCGCAGGGCAGTTTCGCCCCATGACGCCCCGCGCTTCGCGGGCCAGCGTCGTGGGGCTTTTCGTATTTGGAAGTTGGATGAGCGAACCGCTGAAGATCGGCATTCTCTATTCCACCACCGGGCCTTACGGCTCGATGGGGCGGGATGCGCGTGACGGTGCGGAATTCGCGATCGAGGAATTCGCCAAGCGGTCGGACCGGTTGATCGAGCCGGTCTTCTTCGACCCGCATGCCAGTCTCGAAGCCTATCTCAAGGGCGCGCGACACCTGCTGCGAGAGGGCTGCCGGCATATCGTCGGCACGATCACCTCGGCTGCCCGCAAGGAAGTCATCCCGCTGGTCGAGAAGCATGACGGGTTGCTCTGGTACATGTGCCCGTATGAGGGGTTCGAGGCCAACGAGAATGTCATCTATCTCGGCGGCTGCCCCAACCAGCATCTGATCCCGGCCTTCGAATACCTGATCCCGCGTTACGGCGCGCGGCCGTATCTGACCGGCGCCAATTATGTCTGGGGCTGGGAGATGAACCGGCTGGCGCGCGAACTTATCGCCAATGCCGGCGGCGAGGTGCTTGGCGAGCGCTACCTGCCGCTCGAAGAAACCGCCGTGGAGCGGATCATCGCCGAGATCGCCGAGCGGCGGCCGAGCTTCGTGCTCAACAACCTGATCGGGCCATCGAGCTATGCCTTTCTCGAAGCGATGAAGGTGCTCGGCGACCGGGACCCGACCTTCCGGCCCGAGAACTGCCCTGTCGTCAGCTGCGACCTGATGGAATGCGAGCTCGACGACATCGCGGCTGGTTCCGCCTTGGGCCAGCTTTGCGCGGCCTCCTATTTCGACAATCTCGACACGCCGGAGAATCGCGAATTCAAGGCGCGGGCGGCGCTTCGTCATGGACGCGAGCGGCGGATTTCGAGCGTCTTTGCCAGCGCCTATACCGCTGTCGATCTGTGCATCGGGGCGATCGTGGCGGCCGGCAGCGACGACCCGCAGGCGGTGCGCCGCGAGGTTCATGCGCGGCAGTGGCCATCGCTGTTCGGCCCGCTCGATGTGGATGGCGTCACCAACCATGCCGCCCTGCCCTTCCATCTCGGCCGTATCAATGGCGATAACGGCTTCGACGTGATCGCCTCGCGACCGGCGCTTGCAGCAGACCCATACCTCACCAGCCGGGGCACACAGATGCCCGCGAAGCTGAGGGTGGTGTCATGAACCGGACACCGAATTTCACCGGCTGGCATGCCGTAATCCTGCACCGAGAGGACGCCAATACCGAGCGCCTAACGCGCCAACTCGGCCTGCTCGGGATCAAGGCGACGCGGCAATGGGAGCCACTGGCGAGCTGGGACGGCGCTGATATCGTGCTCGTCGACGCCGACCAGGGCTGGGATGATCTGCTGCCCGGCGAGGGCGACGCACCCTATCGGCCGCTTGTAGCTTTACTCGGCTCCGAAGCGCCGGGCCGTATTGCCTGGGCGATGAAACAGGGCGCGAGTGCGATCATCCCGAAGCCGGTCGCCGCCTCGGCGGTCTACCCGGCGCTTGTCATGGCGGTGTCGATCCACGAGGAGCGAAAGGCGGTGGCCGAGCGGCTGCAATATCTCGAGGAGCGAGTGCGGATGCGGCCGCTGGTCCATGCAGCGGTGGAAAAGCTGATGGCGGCGCGCGGGCTCGACGAAGAGCGCGCCTATGCGATACTCCGCGACTGCGCCATGCAGCGGCGGCTCTCCATGGAGCAGGTGGCCGCGATTTTCCTCGGTGGGGCGGAACCTCTACCGGAGGTCGGCTGATGGGCGTGGTGCGCTCTTTGCTGCGCCAGCCTGCCGCGCTTTTTGGCCTCGCGGTGGTGGTGATCGTTGTGGTGCTGGCGCTCGCCGCGCCCTTGATCGCGCCGTTCAATCCGGATGAGCAGATGTTCGACGGGCTGACGCTCGAAGGCGCGCCAATGCCGCCGGGCGGGCAGTTCATGCTGGGGACCGATACGCTCGGCCGCGATCTGTTCTCCCGGCTTCTCTATGGCGCGCGGACCTCGCTGATCATCGGGCTGGTGGCGAATGGCATCGCGGTGGCGATCGGGCTGACGGTCGGCATCATTGCCGGCTACATGCGCGGGCTGGCCGGCAATATATTGATGCGCTTCACCGACCTGATGATGGCCTTTCCGGCGCTGCTGCTGGCGATCGTGCTGGCGGCGATGCTGAGGCCCAGCCTGTGGATCGTCGCCATGGTGATCGCGCTTGTGAACTGGGTGCAGGTGGCGCGGATCGTCTATACCGAGACGCGCGGGCTTGTGGAGCGTGATTTCATCCTGGCGCAGCGTTCACTCGGCGCCGGGCACGCGCGCATCCTGTTCCTGCATATCCTGCCGCATCTTATCCCGACCGCGATCGTCTGGGGTACGCTCGGCATTGCCACGACCGTGCTGCTGGAAGCCACCCTCTCCTTCCTCGGCATCGGCGTGCAGCCGCCGCAGCCGAGCTGGGGCAATATCATCTTCGAGAGCCAGAGCTATTTCCAGGCGGCGCCCTGGCTGGTGTTCTTCCCCGGACTGGTGATCCTGCTGACCGCCCTCGCCTTCAATCTCGTCGGCGATGCGCTGCGCGATATCCTCGATCCCACCCAGCGCGGGAGGGGCTGATGGCGATGCTGCTGCTCCAGCGCGTGGCACAAGCGCTGCTAATCCTGCTCGGTGTGGCGGCGATCACTTTCGTGCTGCTTTATGCGTTGCCGGCCGACCCGGCCCGGATGCTCGCGGGCCGCAGCGCCACGGCGCAGACGGTGGCCTCGATCCGCCATCAGCTCGGGCTCGATCAGCCGCTGCTGATGCAGTTCTGGAATTATCTCTCGGGCCTGTTGCAGGGCAATCTCGGCCGCTCCTATGCGCAGAAGACCGAGGTCTGGACGTTGATCGTGGCCCGCCTGCCGGCGACGCTGACTCTGATGGCCGCCGGCATCTTCGTCGAAGTGGTGCTTGGTGTCACCTTCGGCACGATCGCGGCCGTCAAGCGCGGAAGCTTCGTCGACCGGCTGGTGATGATGGCATCCTTCGTCGGTGTCTCGGCGCCGCAATTCGTCGCCGCGCTGCTGCTGCTCTATCTCTTTGCCGTCACGCTCGGCTGGTTTCCGATGAGCGGCTACGGTACGTTTTCCCATATCGTGCTGCCGGCGGCAACACTCGGCATTCTCGGCGCCGGCTGGTATGCGCGCATGGTGCGCTCGGCGATGATCGACGTGCTGAACCAGGACTATGTCCGCACCGCCCGCGCCAAGGGGCTCTCCTCGGCGCGGATCATCTTCCGCCACGCGCTGCCCAACGCCATCCTGCCCATCATCGCCATGATCGGCATCGATATCGGCCAGTTCATGGGCGGCGTGGTGGTGGTCGAGGCGGTTTATGGCTGGCCCGGCATCGGCCAGCTTGCCTGGCAGGCGATCCAGCAGGTCGACATTCCCATCATCATGGGCGTGACGCTGACCTCGGCGCTCGCGATCGTGACAGGCAATCTTATCGCAGACCTCATCGCGCCGGTCATCGACCCGCGCATCCGTACCACCTGACAGCAGCAACCAAAGAAGGGGAACAACAATGTTCAAACGCTGGTTACTCGGAACGACAACCGCCCTGGTGATGGCACTTTCGCCATTCGCCGCAATGGCCGAAGGCAAGGACATCATCGTCACCTACAAGGACGATATCACCACGCTCGACCCCGCCATCGGATACGACTGGGTGAACTGGTCGATGATCAAGAGCCTCTATTCGCGGCTGATGGACTATGAGCCGGGCACCGCCAACCTCGTGCCGTCGCTGGCCGAAAGCTTCGAGGTGGCGCCGGATGGCCTGACCTATACGTTCAAGCTGCGCAAGGGCGTGAAATTCTCGAACGGCCGCGAGGTTGTGGCGTCGGATGTGAAATACTCGATCGAGCGCGCGGTCGATCCGAAGACGCAGGGACCCGGCGCCGGTTTCTTCGGCGCGATCAACGGCTTTGCGGAACTGACATCAGGCAAGGCGACCGACCTTCCCGGCATCGAAACGCCCGACGATTCCACCGTGATCTTCAAGCTCTCGCGGCCGGACGCGACCTTCCTGCACGTGCTGGCGATCAACTTCGCCTCCGTCGTGCCGAAAGAGGCGGTCGAGGCTGCCGGCGGCGATTTCGGCAAGAAGCCGGTCGGGTCGGGCACGTTCGTGCTGAAGGACTGGACCATCGGCCAGAAACTCGTGTTCGAAAAGAACCCGAACTACTATGTCGCCGATGTGCCGAAGGTCGACAGCTTCACCGTCGAAGTCGGCCAGGAGCCGCTCGTTGCACTGCTGCGGCTGCAGAAGGGCGAGGTCGATATCGCCGGCGACGGCATACCGCCGGCAAAATTCCTCGAGATCAAGAACTCGGCCGATGGCGCGCAGATGATCGTCGATGGCGAGCAGTTGCACACCGGCTATGTGACGCTGAACGTCAAGGTGAAGCCCTTCGACAACCTGAAGGTCCGCCAGGCGGTCAACCATGCGATCAACAAGGAGCGCATCGTGCGCATCCTCAACGGCCGCGCGACGCCCGCCAAGGAAGTGCTGCCGCCGCTGATGCCGGGCTATGACAAGGATTATGCCGGTTACGAGTATAGCGTGGAGAAAGCCAAGGCGTTGCTGGCAGAGGCCGGCCTGCCGGATGGCTTCGAGACGGTGCTTTATTCGACCAACACCGATCCGCAACCACGCATCGCGCAGGCAATCCAGCAGGATCTCGCGGCGATCGGCGTCAAGGCCGAAATCCGCGCGCTGGCACAGGGTAACGTGATCGCCGCCGGCGGCACCGAGGGCGAAGCGCCGATGATCTGGTCGGGCGGCATGGCATGGATCGCCGACTTCCCCGATCCGTCCAACTTCTACGGCCCGATCCTCGGCTGCGGCGGTGCAGTACAGGGCGGCTGGAACTGGTCGTGGTATTGCAACGCCGACCTCGACAAGCGCGCGGTCGCAGCGGACTCGATGTCCGATCCGGCGAAAGTTAGCGAACGCATCGAAGCGTGGAAGGGCATCTTCACCGACGCGATGAAGGATGCGCCCTGGATCCCGGTCACCAACGAGCGCCGCGTCGTCGCCAAGTCGCTCCGCATGGGCGGTGCCGATAATATCTATATCGATCCGACCCGCGTCATCAATTACGACGCGATTTTCGTGAAGTAAGGAAACGTGCTGGGTGAGGCTTGCCCCTCACCCTAGCCCTCTCCCCGCAAGCGGGGAGAGGGGACGATAGAGGC
The DNA here is from genome assembly GCF_964254105.1 of Rhizobium sp. LjRoot254. Taxonomy (NCBI): domain Bacteria; kingdom Pseudomonadati; phylum Pseudomonadota; class Alphaproteobacteria; order Hyphomicrobiales; family Rhizobiaceae; genus Rhizobium; species Rhizobium sp. LjRoot254. Next base: position 4,245,830 of record NZ_CAXUSM020000001.1, read on the forward strand.
ACCGACATCGCCCCAAGTCCCTTCTCCCCGCCATCGCGGGGAGAAGGTGCCGGCAGGCGGATGAGGGGCAGCGACAATCTCCGGAGCATCCAAATGTGCAGCATCTGCAACCACACGATCCATCAGGCCCAGCATAATTTCGGCTGGAACCGCGATTTCCCACCGGCTCTGACGGCCAAGCCCGGCGAGACGATCCTCTTCGAATGCATGGATTCCTCGGGCGGACAGTTGGGGGCGGATGCCACGCTGGCGACGCTGGCCAATCTCGATTTCGCCAAGATCAATCCGGTCACCGGGCCGGTCTATGTCGAGGGCGCGCAGCCAGGTGATGCGCTGAAGGTGACGATCAACAAGTTCCATCCCTCGGGCGTCGGCTGGACAGCCAATATTCCCGGATTCGGCCTGCTGGCCGATCAGTTCAAGGATCCGGCGCTGCATGTGTGGACCTATGACACGGTGTCGATGGCGCCTTCCGCCTATGGCCCCGGCGGCAAGGTGCCGCTGAAGCCCTTTGCCGGCACGATCGGTGTTGCGCCTGCCGAGCCGGGTCTGCATTCGGTCGTTCCGCCCCGCCGGGTCGGCGGCAACATGGATATCCGCGATTTGACGGCGGGGGTGACACTCTATCTGCCGATAGAGGTGGAAGGCGCGCTGTTCTCGGTCGGTGACACCCATGCCGCCCAGGGCGACGGCGAGGTCTGCGGCACGGCGATCGAAAGCCAGATGAATGTCGAGCTGACGCTCGATCTGGTGAAGGGCGCCAACCTCAAGACGCCGCGCTTTACCACAACCGAGCCGGTGACACGGCATCTCGATGGCATGGGCTACGAGGTGACGACCGGCATCGGCCCCGACCTGATGACCGGCGCGCGCGAAGCGGTGATGCGGATGATCGACCTACTGACATCCGAACACGGCTATAGCGCGGTCGATGCCTATATGCTGTGCTCGGTCTGCGGAGACCTCCGGATCAGCGAAATCGTCGACATGCCGAACTGGGTGGTGTCGTTCTACTTCCCGAGGATCGTGCTGGCGTGACGGAAGCAATGCCCGCCGGAATGCCGGTGCTCAAGGTAGACAGACTGAGCGTCGATGCACGGACGCCCCAGGGCCGCAAACCCGTGATCGAGGACATCGGCTTCGAGCTCAATGCTGGCGAAACTCTCTGCATTGCCGGCGAAAGCGGGTCGGGCAAATCCGTGACCTCGCTGTCGATCATGGGGTTGCTGCCGAAGGCATCGCTGCAGATCGCGTCGGGCTCGATCCGGCTCGACGGCCGGGAACTGACGAAACTCTCCAACAGCGCGATGCGGCATGTGCGCGGTGGAGAGGCCGCGATGATCTTCCAGGAACCGATGACATCGCTCAACCCGGTGATGAGCATCGGCGCGCAGCTGACCGAGGCGATCCGCGAGCACCAGAGCTCTAGGGACGCCGAGGCGATCGCACTCGACATGCTGGACAAGGTGCAGATCACGGAAGCGGCGCGGCGGCTGAAGCAATATCCGCATGAACTCTCCGGCGGCATGCGCCAGCGGGTGATGATCGCCATGGCACTATCCTGCCGGCCCAAGGTGCTGATCGCCGATGAGCCGACCACGGCGCTCGACGTGACGGTGCAGGCGCAGATCCTGACGCTGATGTGCGAATTGAAGGCTGAATTCGGCACGTCGATCATCCTGATCACCCATGACATGGGCGTGGTGGCCGAGATGGCCGACCGGGTGGTGATCATGCAGAACGGCCGGATCGTCGAACAGGGGCCGTCGATGGAAATCTTCGGCCATCCGCACGAACTCTATACGCGGCAGCTGCTGGCCGCGGTGCCGAGGCTCGGCGCGCATGCCGGAACAGATGGGCCACCGCGGGTGTCGAAATCGGAGATCCATTTGCCGACACCAGGCAAGACGCCAGTGTTGAACGTGCGCGACCTCGGCGTGACCTATGGCGGCGGAACCGGATTTCTATTCAAGCGCAAGGCGGGTGCCGCATCGGTCATGGATGTCTCATTCGACATCATGCCCGGAGAGACGATGGGCCTTGTCGGTGAAAGCGGTTCGGGCAAATCCACGACGGGCAAGGCCGTGCTGGGGCTGATACCCTTTTCCGGCGCTGTGCAGATCGACGGCCGCAGCATTGCCGGCCTCGGCCAGCGTGAAATGAAGCCGGTGCGGCGCGCGGCGCAGATGATCTTCCAGGACCCCTACGCCTCGCTCGATCCGCGGATGTCGGTCGGCAAGGCGGTGGCGGAGCCGCTGGTGATCCACGACATCGGCAACAAAACGGAACGGCAGGATCGCGTCGCCGAACTGCTGCGTCGTGTCGGCCTGACGCCGGATGCGGCGAGCCGCTATCCGCATGAATTCTCCGGCGGCCAGCGGCAGCGCATCTGCATTGCGCGGGCCTTGGCGCTGGAGCCGAAGCTGATCGTTGCCGATGAGAGTGTCGCAGCGCTCGATGTATCGGTGCGCGCCCGCGTGCTCGACCTGATGCTGGAACTGCAGGAGACGATGGGGCTCGCCTATCTCTTCATCTCGCACGACATGGCTGTCATCGAGCGCATGTCGCACAAGGTGGCGGTGATGCGCGCCGGGCGGATCGTGGAATCCGGCACCCGGCGGGAGATTTTCGAGAGCCCGCGCGAGGACTATACCAAGGCGCTGATGGCCGCCGTGCCGATCCCCGATCCGGCGGCCTATCGCCGATCCGCAGTCTGACAGGGCACTCTCGCGAGCCATTCTTACCGGAACAACCATGCCAACCACACGTTACCCCGCGCATGTGCAAAGCCGCATGTCGCGGCGCGAGGAGGCAGGCATGAACGATTCCCCGAAAGAATTTCTTGCCGCGTGGCGAGAGAGTTTCATCGACCAGCAGACCGTCGAGCCCGACGACCTCGACGCACTGATGGCGGAATTGCTGGAGGATGCCGACGAAGACGGCGTATCGCGCGAGGAACTCGAGAAGGCTGCACATGGTGACCTGCGCGGCTATCTGCTGACGGCAATCCGGGCGCGCAGCCGGGAGCTGCATGCTTCGGCAGAGTAAGCCAGAACTAACCTATTCTGAAACAAGCTCCCGAGGCAACTCGGGAGTTTTTGCGTTTCCCGCTACCGCAATCCGGGTAGATTTCTCCACTATTGATCGCAGATTGCCAAATCCTGTAGCAATTGATACAGATCCTGCGTCCACAGTCAGCCATCCGGGTCCGAGCATGAACGTTTTCTCGACAGATCAGGTCCCACAACGGCAGCGCCTGGCGGTGCTTCATGACTTCGTCGGACGGCATGTCGCGCGCCGGCAGTTCAGGCCGTTGCGAGACAGCGACATGTCGATCGAACTCGCGGCCTTCAGGCTGGGCGACGGGGTGACGATCGGTTCGGCACGCTATTCGCCGATCGTGGGCGCGCGTACCAGGGAACTGATCGCGGACGGTCGCGACGATTACCTGCTGACCACACACGATGCTGACCATGAAATATCGATCGAAGGCGGCGCTCCGATCAGGGTCAAAGCTGGCGACATGATGCTGGTCAACGAGGGTACGATGTCGGAATTCCGACTGCCGAAGGTCCGGGCAAGCGTCGTGTCGCTCGGTTACGCGCGACTTCTCGGACGCGTGCCCCATATCGACGGACGATCGCATTACCATATCCCGGCCGATGCGCCCGGGGTCGCGCTGGCACGTGGCTATGCCGACCTGCTCCACGGAAATTCCAGCCAAACGACCCATGCCGGAAGCCTGGTTGCCGGGCATCTCTACGATCTCGTTGCCCTGGCACTACGCGGCCGTGTGAAGAGCGAGCCGGCCGAGACCGGCATCGGCGGCGCACGGCTTGAACTCGCCAAGCGCGAAATCGTCAAGCGGCAGCGTGAGCCGGGCATCGGGATCACGGCGATCGCCCGCAGCCAGGGCGTGACGCCACGTTATCTGCAGCGCCTGTTCGAGACCGATGGACGGACCTTTTCGGAGTTCCTGCGCGACAGCCGGCTTGATCTCGCGCTCGAGGAACTGCGCCGCGACGAGGTGGGCGGCACGAGCATATCGGCAATCGCCTATGATTGCGGCTTTTCCGATCTCTCGCATTTCAATCGATGCTTCCGCAGGCGCTTCGGTTTTACGCCATCCGATGTCCGCGCCGCAGCCATGTTGAAGCGCTCGCGCTGAGATCATCTTCCTCGTTTCAAACCCGCTGTTCGCTCGGGGCCGCATCCGTTCGCCCGAGACCAAGAGCCGCTTGCCGCTCACGCTCTATAGGGTCGATGCGGCTGAGGGGCATGGCCGCTTGATTCCATCAAAGCGGAGTGAACGATCTTGCCTACACCCACATTTTCCGGCGCATCCTATCAGCTCAATCCCTTCAGTCCGAACGACAACCAGAACTCGCCCGCCGTCGCAGCCCTTGATGACGGCCGTTTCGTCACGGTCTATCGCGGAGACGACCTCAATCCCGGCATGCTGCGCTATGTGATCCACAATGCCGACGGCACGCTCGCGCACCTGGCAACGCTCGTCGATATCGCAGCGCTCAAGGGCGGCGGCTTTGCCATCACCTGGTCGCAGCGGTCCGGCAATGACGAGAATGTCTACCATCGCGTCTACGGCGCGGATGGCGAGCCGGTGACCGGCCCGATCCTCACCAATGCGGACGAGACGGACGGCACCGCCAAACGTCCGGATATTGTCGGTGACGGCGAAGGCGGTTTCTATATCGTCTGGGACGATTCGGCGTTCGACAACGATCCCGGCCCCGGCCAGACCTTTACGCGTGCGGTGCGCTATCAGCATTTCGGTGCCGATGGCCAGCCATTGGGCCCTTCGCAGATGCTGAGCGACGCATGGGGCGCGGATTCCAACGCAGCCATCGCCATCAGCCGCGACGGCAGCCGTCTCAACGTCATCTGGGACGATGATCTCGGCCAGTCGAGAGAGACAAACAACACGGACGGGATCTACGGCACTGAGATTGGCGGCGACGGTTTCTACCGCGCCGACAAGGGGACGTTCAGTGAATTCCAGACCGATCCTGATGTCGCCTACTCGACGGGCACCACCTTCATGGCTGTGTGGAACGAGTTCCTCTCGCCGGGAACATATGCCGTGTACGGTTCGATCAATGGCGGTGCGGAATTCCAGATCAACACATCCAGCCATACCCATTTCGCCACCATGCAGAAAGTGGTCGGCCTCAAGGACGGCAACTTCCTGGTGGTCTGGTACGATGGCGGGTTTGGCGGCAACGATGATGTGCTCGGCCAGTTGATCAGCAGCACTGGGGCGAAAATCGGCACGGAATTCGTCATATCCGACCGGACCTCCACGGACATCATACGCATCACCGCATCCGAGATGATCGACGGCCGGGTGATCGTCACCTGGGGATCTTCGGACGGGCCGAGTGAGGTCTATGGCCGGATCGTCGATCCCCGCCAGGGTAGCGTGGAATGGACTGGCGACGAAAGCGGCGAGCAGTTCACGGGCACGAGCTTTGCCGACACGCTGGACGGCGGGCAAGGCGACGATGTGATACAGGGACTCGATGGCGCCGATGTCCTTATTGGGGGCGACGGCAATGACACCGCGAGTTACGACCTTTCGACGACGGGTCTGCTGGCCAATCTGGCCAAAGCCACGGACAACCTCGGCGGCGCGCTTGGCGACACATTCACATCGATCGAAAACCTCTCCGGATCACGTTTCGCCGACACGCTGATCGGCGATACCGGCATCAACATGCTGCGCGGGCTAGACGGCAACGACGTTATGCAAGGTGGCGGCGGCGACGACGTGTTGTCGGGTGGGGACGGCGACGATGTGCTGAGCGGCGATGGCGGCAGCGACTTCCTCAGTGGCGGCGATGGTGCTGATATCTTCCTGTTCTCGAACCTGAAGGATTCGGCGCCGAAGACGGGCCGCGATACGATCACTGACTTTGTCCGCAACGAGGACGATATCGATATCAGACGAATCGACGCCAACGAGGACAAGCGGCGCGATCAGGCCTTCGACTTCATTGGCACACAGAAGTTCCACAAGGATGCGGGTGAGTTGCGTTACGAGGTCAAGGGCGGGGATGTCATCGTTTCAGGCGACACCGATGGCGACGGCAAGGCCGATTTCTCGCTTCTTCTCGATGAGATCGCAAAGCTGCGGGCCAGCGACTTCCTACTTTGAGCGCATGTCTTCCCCGTTCAACCGAAGACGTGCGATCATGGCGGTGGCATCAATTCCCACGCGGGTGCCACCGCCTAACCTATCATGGGATCACGCGGTGAAACGCTGCGTGATCCAGCTGCCGGCGGCGGCCGCTATGGCCGACAGGAATGAGCCCCAGGCAAGGTCGGCGACGGTGAGTGTCGTCGACCAGTTCTTCAGCGTCGCCTGATTGGTCAGGTCATAGGTCGCGTAGGCGACAAATCCGAATGCCGCACCGTAGAAGAGCGCAATCAGAAGATCGAGACTTTGCAGCGACGGCCGGACGGCGAAGAAGGTAAGGCCGGCGACATAGATGAGATAGAAGAGGACTGCCGGCACCAAGCGGAAATCCGGCGCCAGCATATCGCCCATCGCAGGCTTGTAGAGCACATTGGCCATTGAACTCAGCCAGATGAAATCAATCGCCACGAAGACAACGAGCGTGGCGACATAGGCGACGAGGATGGTTTTCATCTGGCAGTCCGATTCACATGACGGAGATCATCAGTTCAGGCGGGTCCAGTCGACGCCCTTGCAAAGCAGGCCGCCGAGCACGCAGCCCTTGCTGGTCATCGAACTGTCCTTGACGGTGAGCGTGATCTTGTAGCTCATGTCGCGCTGCGGATCGAAGGCGGAGCCGGCATAGTTGCCATCCGCATCGGCCTTGACCTTCATGACCAGCACATCGCCGGCCTTCTCGCTCGGCGTGCCAGGCTTGATCCAGGTATTGGTGGCACAGATATTGGCGCCGCATTCGGCGATCTTGACGCGCGCCCTGCCGTCGCTGCGTGCCCAGTTGCCGTTGATATCCGCTGCCTGCGCCACGCCTGCGAGACCAATTGCTGCGATCATTGCGATTGTCAGAAACCCTCTCATGCCGACATCTCCTCTTTTCGCAAACGACCGGGCATTCAAGCGTTTGCGTGTTCCACCGTATAGAAGCCCACATTGATGGAGCCTTCCTCGAATCCTGCCTCGCAATAGCAGAGGTAGTATTCCCACAGACGGTGGAAGCGTTGGTCGAAACCGAGTGGCGCGATGGTCGACCACTGGGCCTTGAACCTGTTGCACCATTCGGCGAGCGTCCTGGCGTAGGATTTGCCGAAATGCTCGATCTCCTTCAGCTTCAGCCCGGCATTGGCGATCTCCGCCGACAGGGCCTTGTCCGAGGGCAGGAAACCGCCGGGAAACACGTATTTCTGGATGAAATCCGTGCTGCGGCGATAGTCCTCGAAACGCTTCTCCTCGATCGAGATGATCTGGAGCACGGCCTTGCCGCGTTCCTTCAGACAGCGCTTGAGTGTCTGGAAGTAGCTCGGCCAATAGGCTTCACCCACCGCCTCGAACATTTCGATCGAAACGATGCGGTCGAATTTTCCATCGGTATCGCGATAATCCTGAAGCCGTAGATCGACCTGCCCAGACTTGCCGGTCCGCGCAACGACATCCCTTGCCCAAGACAGCTGCGACGGGGACAGCGTAATGCCGGTCACTTTCGCATCCGCTTCAACTGCCAGGTTCGCGGCAAGCGCGCCCCAGCCACAGCCTATTTCCAGAACGGTCTCGCCACCCTTTAGTTCCAGCTTTTCCAGGATGCGTTTCATCCGCAGTAGCTGCGCGGATTCGAGGGATTTCGTCGTCTCGTCCCAGATCGCCGAGGAATAAAGCATCGTGGAATCGAGCCATTGCTTGTAGAAATCGTTGCCGAGATCGTAATGGGCTTCGATATTCTTCCGGGCGCCCTTCCTCGTATTGGCCCGGAACGTATGGCCGATGCGGCTGATCAAGCGGAACAGGCCGTTGCCCTCTATCGCCGGGGCAAGCGCCTCGGTGTTCCGCGCCGCGAAACGGATGACCGATGTGAGATCGGGCGTGGTCCAATCGCCTTGCATGAAGGCCTCGGCAAAGCCGATATCGCCACCGGCGATGACGCGGCGCAGCATGCGCCAGTGTTTCATCACGATCGTCGCTTCGGGACCGTCTTCCGTGCCGGTCTTTTCCATGACCGCGCCCGATGGCAGCACGATCCGCAGACGGCCATAACGGATGCCGGATGTCAGCTTGCCGAGCAGGCGCACACCAAGCCCGCCCGCGACGACAGCAGGTGCCATCGAAACGGCAGAATATTCTTCAAACTCGCTCACGGATCTTTGCCCCCCTCGGACCCGACACCTCGCGCACGACCGAAACTGGATGTCGCGGTGGCGCGGGTCTGGTCCGCAACCTGACGCCCTTGAGCCAAATCTTCAAGGCCTCCCAATGAATTCCCCCAACAACGCGAAGGGTGAGAAAAGGAATTGCGAAGAATGCCTTCAGCAATGCCGAGTCCGTAAGCTCTACCTTACGGGCTATGTGCCGTGCGGTCAGCATCGGACCTTCGGCATCCGATGTCTCGATCTTGATGGAAAGCCGTTCGGTGGGCGGCGCGACGCGGAACACATAGCGCTGATCCATGTCCATGAAGGGTGAGACATGGAAAGCCTTGTTGCAGCGTTGAACGATCTCGCCGCCCGGTTCCGGCGGGGCAGCCGGAATCATGTAGGCGTGGCGTTCGCCGAAGGTGTTGTCGACCTCCCAGAGGATGGCGGCCAGTTCGCCCGATTTGCGATAGCAGAAGAATGTGCTGAGTGGATTGAAGGCCCAGCCGAGAAGCCGCGGCATGACCAGCAGGCGGATCGGACCGCCATCGGGTTCGACGCCGACGGCGCGCATCGACCGCTCGACCTGGCCTTTCAGGTCACGGCCGCTGCGATCGCCGCGATCCTTGCGATAGAAAGAGAAGAGGTTGAAGCGATCGACCGAAAACCAGCGAAGGCGCCGGTCAACCTCATCGAGCTCATCGAGGTCGAGCAGCAGCGAATAGATACGGTAACTGAGCCGATGCACTTTCGGCTTGAACCGGGCATGGGTCACACGGCCGGGATAGAGCGCCGATGCGAGCGGTCGGCTCATGCCAGGACCTCCACGGCTACGGGATAGGCGACCGGCTTGCGGACGATGCGGGCGCTTTCGGTCGCCACCTGCCAGGGCCGGCGCACGCCGCCGAGATCCTCGGCGACCGCGAGGCCGGCCTGCAGGCCGTCCTCATGGAAGCCGCTGCCGAAATGGGCGCCGCAGAACCAGGTATTGCGCAGGCCCTGAAGCGACCAGATTTCCTGTTGCGCGCGATCTGTCGCGAGATCGAAGACAGGGTGTTCACAGACTTCGCGGCTGATGATCATGTCCTCGCGCGGCATGCGGCACGGGTTGAGCGTCACGAAGGTCGGCGGGGCTGAACCGAGCGGCTGAAGCTTGTTCATCCAGTAGGTGATCGACGGCTGGCTGAAGCCCTCGCGATCGTCCGACAGATAGTTCCAGCTCGACCATGCCATGCGGCGCACGGGCATCAGGCCGGCATCATTGTGCAGGATCGCCTCGTTGCGGGAATAGCGGAAGGCGCCAAGCACGCGGCGCTCGTCGGCGCTGGCATCGGTAAGCATCTTCAGCGCCTGATCGGCATGGGTGGCAATGACGACATCGTCGAACATCTGGACATTGCCCTTTGCATCCGAGATCTCGACGCGGCCAGCATGCCTGCGGATTGCGGCAATGGGCGTCGATACCCGAATGCGATCCGAAAAGCGCTCGGTCATGCGGTTGACATATTCGCGGGCGCCGCCCTTGACGGTGCGCCACATCGGGCGGCCCCACATTTCAAGCAGGCCGTGGTTACGGCAGAATTTCACGAAATTGGCAGCCGGATAATCGCCGACTTCCATGGCCGGCGTTGACCAGATGGCGGCGGCCATCGGGTAGAGGTGATCCTCACGGAAGGCGCGGCCATAGGCGTTGCGTGCCAGGTATTCATCGAGAGACATATCGCCCATAGCTGGAAGGTCGCGGACAGCGTTGCGGTAAAAGCGCAGGATATCCGCGATCATCGACCAGAAACGGGGATTGATGAGGTTGGATTTCTGCGCCAGAAGCCCGAGCCCCGTGCCGCCGGAATATTCATAGGCGCCCTGATTGAGGGAGACTGAAAAGGACATGTTGGATGGCGCGGTGGGTACATCCAAGTGGCGAAACAGGGCGGTGAGGTTTGGATAGGTCACCTCGTTGTAGACAATGAAGCCCGTATCGACCGAGACCGGGCCATTGGCGCTTTCATAGTCCACCGTATGGCTGTGGCCGCCGACGCGATCCGCCGCCTCGAAGACCGTGACATCGTGCTTTTGCGAGAGAAGCCAGGCTGCCGACAGGCCTGATATTCCGGTGCCGATCACAGCGATATTCAGAGGGCGCCCGCCCCCATTCCGATCGTGGTAGCCCATGAAACCCTCTGTTCCGTATCTATTGTTCCCGGCCCCCGTTCCTGTCGGGATTGCTTAAGGTACGGAGCGTTTCGCCCGATGGTTTCATTCACGCGCCAAAATTATCATTTTTTTATTTTTGCCCCGGGCGACGAAACTGACGGCCCTGCGATTGCGTATGAGGGATGCAGCGAGGAAACAGACACTCGGTCGAAAGATTTCCATGGACGTCGGTTTGCTGACAGTAATCGCGGTCGGGCTGGTCGTCATCATGACCGGTGCCTGGGCCATCCAGCGCGCAACGCGTTCGAGCGGCTGGATCGATACGATCTGGTCCTTCGCGGTGGGTCTCGGCGGCGTCGTGGCCGCGATCTTTGCGGATGGGGATAGCGGGCGACGCATTGCTGCGTTCCTGATCATCGCCGTCTGGTCGCTGCGGCTCGGGTTGCATATCGCCGGGCGGACGCGAGGCGCCGACGAGGATCCACGCTACGCCAAGCTGATCGAGGAATGGGGTGCGTCGGCGGCGTTGCGGCTTTGGCTTTTCCTGCAGGTGCAGGCGCTGGCGGCGTTCATCCTGGTGCTTGCAGTCTATCTGGCGGCGGCCAATCCCGAGCCTTTCCCGCGCTTCATCGATCTTCTCGCGGTAGCCGTCGCGATAATTGCGATCGGTGGCGAGGCGATCTCCGATCGTCAGCTTGCGGCCTTCCGCAAGACATCCGAGGCTAAGAACAGCGTTATGGAAGTCGGCCTGTGGCGCTACTCGCGTCATCCGAACTATTTCTTCGAATGGCTGGGCTGGTGTGCGTGGCCGCTGCTGGCGATCACCATGCCGCTCGGCTGGAGTTGGCTGTCGCTGCTGGCACCGCTCTTGATATACTGGCTGCTCGTGCACGTCTCCGGCATTCCGCCGCTCGAACAACATATGCTGGCCTCGCGCGGCGATAAATTCCGCGCGTTGCAGGCCCGTGTGAATGCATTTTTTCCTGGACCGCGCAAAGGGGAGTCCCTGACATGAACATGCTAGCTTTCGCCATCAATGCCGCCGAGCGTGCGCCGCTTCCCGACAGCGTGACGCTGGCCGGCATCGATTTTCTCTGCGGCCGCACCAAGCGGCGGTTGGCAGAGACGCCTGCGGAAACCGAGGCCGCATTCGCCCGTACCATGTCGGAATTTCCCGTGGCGACGCATACCGACGAGGCCAACCAGCAGCATTACGAAGTGCCGGCGGAATTCTTCGCGCTGGTGCTGGGACCGCAGCGAAAATATTCGAGTTGCCTCTATCCGACCGCGAGCACGACGCTGGCCGATGCAGAGACTTTCGCGCTTTCGGCCAGCGTCAAGCATGCCGGTATCCGGGACGGGCAGAGCATATTGGAACTCGGCTGCGGCTGGGGCTCGCTGTCGCTATATCTGGCGCAGAATTTTCCGATGGCGCGGGTAACGTCGGTCTCGAATTCGGCATCGCAGCGCGAATATATCGAGCATCAGGCGCGGACGCGCGGGCTGACCAACCTGACCATCATCACCGCCGACATGAACGAATTCTCGATCGACCAGCAGTTCGACCGCGTGGTTTCCGTCGAGATGTTCGAGCACATGTCGAACTGGCGGGCGCTGCTGGAGCGCAGCCGGAACTGGCTCAAGCCCGATGGCCGGCTGTTCCTGCATGTGTTCACCCATCGAGACCGGTCGTATCGGTTCGATCATTCCGATCCCGCCGACTGGATCGCGCATCATTTCTTCACCGGCGGGATCATGCCGGCTTTCGACCTGCCGCATCGTTTCGAGGACCTCTATCGGGTCGAGCAGGAATGGCGCTGGTCGGGCACGCATTACAAGCGTACCGCGCTGGACTGGCTCAGGAATTTCGACTGGGGAATCGACCGCATCGATCCCATCCTGCGGCAGGTTTATGGCGCGGATGCGGTGCTGTGGCGCCGTCGCTGGCGGCTGTTTTTCCTCGCGACGGCCGGGCTGTTCGGCCACGACAATGGCGACGTCTGGGGCGTCGGCCACTACCTGCTGGCGCCGTCCGCCTGATGGGCGAGAAGGCTCCGCTCGATCCCTTGACCCAGGCGACGGTGACCGTTGCCTGGGTGATCCTGCTGAACAAGCCGTTCTATCCGCTCTATGTCTGGTGGCTTGTGGGCAGCGGTGTTCAGGCGTCGCTCGGCACGCTGGCCTCGGTGCCGTTCTTCCTGCTGATCATCTATCTCGGCCCCCGCAATGCGCTCGCCGCACGTATCGCGCTGCCGCTGGTCGGTACGGTGGATACGCTCTTCGAGACCAAGCTGTTCGGCTATGGCTCGGGGACCGAACTGTTCCTGGCGCCGTGCATCATGCTCGTCGCGCTGTCGTTTTACGCTGAGGAGAAATGGTGGCAGCGGGGCATGGCGGGGTTGTTATTCTTGCTGTTCTTCGCTGCGCATGGCAGGCTTGGCGCCGCGTTGCATGAATGGTCGCCGAACGAGTTGGCGACTTTGTTCAACATCAACGTCTTTGCCGTGGCCAGCCTCATGGCCTTCGTCGCCATCCGCTATGCCGGTCTTCCGAGACACTAGCCTTAGAACATCGGCTGGACCGACAGGATTTCATCGGCCTCATCGGGGGCCATCTCGAACACCCGTTTGCCGAGCTCGAAGCCGAAGCCGCCGCGGGCGAAGGCGGATAGCTCCTTGGCCTTGCGCTTGTCATCGAGATCACCCCTGCGAAACGGCCCAAATGCGCGCTTGCGGGCGAAGACGACGGCTGCGTAGAGATCGTCGGTGGCTTCGAGCGCCACCGATGCCGTCTCCCGGTCAATGCCCTTGATCGCGAGCCGCTGGGCGATGGCGCGGCGCGAACGGCCGCTGCGGACCGACGAGCGCGTGGCGATCTCGGCATAGGCGACATCGTCGAGTGCCTTGTTGTCGTAGCCGAATTTGACTGCCAATTCGACAAGCGCCTTGATTTGCGCCGGGCTGATGCCGTCGAACTTTTCCTTCGCCTTGCGGGCGATGGCATCGGAGAGCTGTTTTTCGGTCAGCATCTGGCGCTGGAGCCGGTAGATCGTGGAATTGCGCGCCCACGAAAGCATGCGCGGCGTCGGGATCTCCGACTGTTCGGGCGACAATTCCACCGTCACCGCCACATGCCCCGCATGCGGGCGCCGACATCCATTCGCATCGGCCTCGGGCCGTTGTTCGCCGCTTCGCCCGTCCTCGCCTTCGGCCATGACGTGACCTCGAAGAACTGGAGCAGCGTCGCCGGAATGAAGCGGGTGCGCGAGGCATAGACATGCTTGTCGCCCTGCGCGTGCTGGCCATGGACGAAGAAGCGCTGCGGTGTGACCAGCGAGAGATCATCCTTGGCGCGCGTCATCGCGACATAAAGCAGGCGCCGCTCCTCCTCGAGTTCCGGCGTCGAGCCGGTGCCGAGATCCGACGGGATGCAGCCGTCGACGCAGTTCATCACGAAGACCGACGTCCATTCCTGCCCCTTGGCCGAATGGATGGTCGAGAGGATGAGATAATCCTCGTCCAATAGCGGCACGCCAGCCTGGTCGCTGGTGGCCTCGGGCGGATCGAGCGTCAACTCGGTCAGGAAGCGCTCGCGCGAGGGATAGCCGGAGGCGATCTGTTCGAGCTGGATGAGGTCGGCCTTGCGGGTCTCTGCATCCTCATGAAGGCGGTCGAGATGCGGCTCGTACCACAGGCGCGCCTGTTCCATTTCCGTCGGCCAGCCGGACTGGCGGCCACCGATGCCCTGCATGACATCGACGAAAGACGCCCAATCGCCACCCGAGCGCGGCGGTGCTGCCATCTCGGCCAATGCGGTGACCGGCGCGTGGCTTTCCGCCATCTCGTCGAGCACCCTGGCTGCCGATTGCGGGCCGATGCCGGGGAGAAGCTGCAGCAGCCGGAAGCCGGCGACGCGATCGCGCGGGTTCTGGGCAAAACGGAGGAGTGCGAGCATGTCCTTGACATGGGCACTGTCGAGGAACTTCAGGCCGCCGAACTTGACGAACGGAATGTTGCGACGGGTGAGTTCGATTTCGAGCGCAGCACTATGATGCGACGCGCGGAACAGCACCGCCTGCTGCTTGAGCGCCGTGCCGCCTTCCCGGTTCTCAAGCACCTGATCCGCGATGAAGATCGACTGGTCTGCCTCGTCGCAGACGCTGACCAACTGCGGCCGCACGTCGGATTCGCGTTCGCTCCAGAGGTTCTTGGTGAAGCGCTCACGGGCGAGATCGATCACGGCATTGGCTGCGGCAAGCACCGGCTGAGTCGAGCGGTAATTGCGATCGAGCGTGACGATATTCGCCCTCGGGCTGAAGGCATCGGGGAAGTCGAGGATGTTGCGAACAGTGGCCGCGCGGAAGGAATAGATCGACTGGGCATCGTCGCCGACGACGGTGAGGCCCCTGCCCTCCGGTTTCATCGCCAACAGAATCGAGGACTGGAGACGGTTCGTATCCTGGTATTCATCGACCAGGACATGATCCCAGCGGTTGCCGATCTCGCCTGCCAGAACCTCGTCGCCGACGGTTTGCGCCCAGTAGAGCAGGAGGTCGTCGTAATCGAGGACGTTCTGCGCCTGCTTGGCCTCGACATAGCGGGTGAACAGCTCGCGCAATTGCGGTGCCCAGGTGGCGCACCATGGGAAGGCGCTCCGCAGCACCTCGTCCAGCGGCGCCTCGGAATTGACGGCGCGGGAATAGATGGCGAGGCAGGTGCCCTTGGTGGGAAAGCGGTTCTCTGTCTTGGAAAATCCGAGGTCATGCCGCGCGAGGTTCATCAGGTCGGCGCTGTCCTCGCGATCATGGATGGTGAATTGCGGATCGAGCCCGATCTCCGGCGCATAGTCGCGCAGCAGGCGCGCACCGATGCTGTGGAACGTGCCGGACCAGGCCAGCGCATCGGTCATGATGCCGGCATTTGGGCCGAGCACCTTGGCGCAGACGCGCTCGACGCGGCGAGCCATTTCGCCAGCCGCCCGGCGCGAAAAGGTGATCAGCATGATGCGGCGCGGATCCGCGCCATTGACGATGAGATGGGCGACGCGATGCGCCAGCGTATTGGTCTTGCCGGAACCGGCGCCGGCGATGATCAGCAGCGGGCTGCCCGCCGCGCCGCCTTCGCTGCCATGGGTCACCGCCTGACGCTGGGTGTCGTTCAACGTGTCGAGATAGGCGTGAGCCTCGGCATTGCGCATCTATGGTTCCGTCCAGCCGGGCGCCGCATGCCCGGAACATTTGCCGAACGTATGAGATTCGTTGGAAAATGGGAAGCGGGCGTCACGCGGCGGCAGCATTCAGCAGAAAACGCTTCTTGATCCTGTCAACGGGCGTGCCGTCCAGGAGCGGCACCGCGACCTGCCGGTCGTAGTCCTCAAATCCCATCGCCGTGTAATAGGCAAGGCCGCTGACATTGTCGGCGCGAATGGTCGCGTTGATGAATGTGAGTCCGAGTTCTTCCGCAACGGCGCGGGTCGCGGGAAAGAGAGCCTTGCCGACACCTTTCGTCTTCGGGCTCATGCGCGCGAATGTCGCGATATCCGCCGAGCCCTGCGGCGGATCGCCGAACCCACTCAACGACTGAAAGCCGAGAAGCGTGCCGTCCCGTTCCGCGACGTGACAGGCCAGCGGAAAGGCGCCATCGATGAACCAATCGGCAAATTCCGCGGCGGAAAGCGGTGTTTCGATCGCCGTCGTTCCACCCGCTCGGATGATCTCATTGAGGAGTGTGCTCAGCGCTTCCGTATCTGATGATACGGCCTTTCTAATTCTCATCGTGTCCTCAAAACTTCGTTTGCTTTTGGCGCTCATGCGCTGGCGCCTGAAATCCGGGAACGATTCCCGGCTGCGCACATTTCTCAAACGAGGTTGCGCTGTGTCAACCGGACGCGACAGGGATGGAGGACATCGGGATTTTTCCGGTTTCTCCCGATGGCCAACGCAATGGCAGTCGAGCTCCCCACCTGTCCGGCCGCGCCTCGACTTTTTCTGCTATCGTGCCGGATCATTCGCCAGTTCGATCGGCTTGCCGTGCGGCGTAGCCTCGGCGGCGCGCTGCCAGCTATGCTGTAGGGACAGAATCGTCGCAGCATCGGCCACGCCCTTGCTTTCGAGCAGGGCGGAGAGCGCCTCGACCCAGCAGTCGAAATAATCGCTGCCGTCGGGCGAGCGGCCGGGCTGGTGCAGCTTCGCCGACAGCGTCTCGGCCCATTCCGACCAGGTGAACAGGCCGCGCTCGTTGAGATGGACGGCGATCGCGAAGGCCTCGGCATGCCAAGGCTCGGCGAAGACGGGCGCGCCTTCGAGCGATAGTGGCAGTTCGGGTGAGCCAGCCAGCGCGGCGCGGGCATCAAGCGGCGACAAGGTAGCTCTCCCAGGCGTCGATGGAGACGGTGAGCCCCGGCGCGGCATCTTCGCCCCAGATCTCGGCGCCATCGAAGACGACGGTGTAGACCCATTGCGGGTTCTCGCCCTTGCCATGCGCATTGGTATCCGGGAAGACGAACGAGCCTTGCACAGCCTCGATAACGCCGGCTTTGCCCTTGGCATAGGTCGGCAGCCGTGTGTGCGTCGCCGGACTGAAATTGCGGGTGCGGACGCGCTGGCCTTCGGTGAACTTCGGCGCAACATCGACGGAGCGATCGCAAGGCCCGCCCTTGGCGAGCACGCCGGGCACCATGTCGGCCTTCAAGATGCGCTTCGGCGTCGCGGGGTCTCTGAGCTTGTGGCCCGCATCGATTTCATCCGGCGCGACGAAGCCGTGGCGGTCGAGCAGCACTTCCAATGCGCGCATCCAGATCTCATAGTAACTGGCGCCGAGATAGTTCGCGGGTGGAATGTTCTCGCGCGCATGCCGGCTCTCGTCAATCGTCCAGAAGCCGAAGGCGCCGCAGGACAGCGTAAGTCCCAGTGCACGCTTTTCCCATTCGGCGTGGAAATACGGTTCATTGGGCTCAGGCGCGACAGGGCCGAGACCCATCTCGCCACCGAGGTCATGCGGACCGTTCATCGCGTGGCCTCCGGGCTCTTGACAACGGCGGTGCCGATCATCGCATCGCGGCTGACGAGGTCGGCGAGCGCCTGCTCATCCATGCCCTCCGTGCCAATGGGGCGCTCGGGAATGACGATATAGCGGAGTTCGGCGGTCGAATCCCAGACACGGATCTTCTTGGCTTCGGGTAATTCCAGCCCGAATTCGGCCAGCACGCTGCGCGGACCGATCACGGCGCGCGAACGATAAGCCGGTGCCTTGTACCACACAGGCGGCAGACCAAGCACGGCCCAGGGATAGCAGGAGCAGAGCGTGCAGACGACGAGGTTATGGGTTTCCGGCGTATTGAAGACGGCCCTCATATGCTCGCCTTGGCGGCCGGTATAGCCGAGACTGGCAATTGCCGCCGTGGCATCGCGCTTGAGCCACTCGGCGAATTCAGGATCGGACCAGGCTTTGGCCACGACATGGGCGCCGTTGCGCGGGCCGATCCTGGTCTCATAGGTCTCGACGATCACATCGATCGCGGCGGGATCAATGAGGCCCTTTTCGGTCAGCACGGTTTCGAGCGCCTTCACCCGCGCCTGCATGTCCGAATAGCGGTTGTCGTGATGATGATCGTGGTCGTGATGGTCGCTCAAGGCAGAATCTCCCGATTGGGAGATTCTTTAAACCCTGAAAGCTTGGCCGCCAAGTGGTTCGTCAGGCTGCCCGGCTGTATCCCTGGCCGGCGCCGACGGCGCGGAACTTGAACTTCATGAGAAGCGACGAGAGATGATCGCTTTCCTGCGCGAGCGTCTGGCTGGCTGCCGTTGTCTCCTCGACCATGGCGGCGTTCTTTTGCGTCATCTGGTCCATCTGGTTGACCGAAACATTGATCTCGCCGAGCCCGGCGGCCTGTTCACGCGCCGCCGTGGTGATCTGCGCCATCTGGTCATTGACCTTGTGCACGAGGTTCTCGATCTCGACCAGCGCATCGCCTGTGGAGCGGACCAAGGCCACGCCGCCCTCGACTTCGCTGGCCGAATTCTGGATCAGGCTCTTGATCTCACGCGCCGCAGTGGCCGAACGCTGTGCCAGTTCTCGCACTTCCTGCGCGACGACTGCGAAGCCTCGACCCGCCTCGCCGGCGCGCGCCGCCTCGACACCTGCGTTGAGCGCGAGAAGATTGGTCTGGAAGGCGATCTCGTCGATGACGGTGATGATCTGGCCGATACGGTTGGAGGAGTCCTCGATCCGGCCCATCGCGGTCACCGCGTTGCGGACGATCTCGCCGGATTTGCCGGCGCTGGAGCGGGTCTCTTCGACCATGCGGCTGGCTTCGGTCGCGCGTTCGGCGGCAACCTGGACGGTCGAGGTGATCTGGCCGAGCGCGCCTGCCGCCTCTTCGAGGGCGGCCGCCTGCTGTTCCGTGCGCTTGGAGAGGAAGCCCGTCGCCTCGCTGATCGAGTCCGCACTGTCCTTGACGACATTGCTCGAACCGGCGATCGCCTGGATCACGTCGTTGAGTGCGGCCGCGGCCGTGTTGAAGTCATGGCGCAGCTTGGCGTAATTGTCGCCGATATCGCCAATGGAGACAGTGAGATCGCCGGCTGCGAGTTTCTCAAGCCCGGCGCCGAGAGTCTGGATGGCGAAATCCTGCTGTTCGGCCGTGCTGCGTGCACTGGTTTCGCGCTGACGGCGTTCGTCCTCGTTTCTCTGGCGCTGCTCGACCTCGCGTTCGCGCATCGCGCGCCGCTCGTTGACGGAATCGCGGAGCACAAGGAGTGCTTTTGCCATGTCGCCGACTTCGTCCTTGAAGGCCTGGTCGGTGATCTCGACCGAAGGGGCCTCCTCCGCGATGGACGCCATCTGCGCCTTGACCCGGCCGAGCGGCGTCACGACGCTGCGGACGATGGCAAAGGCGCTCGCAAGAATGACCAGGGCGCCGACGCCCGTCGCGATTGCCGCCCATAGCGCGTTCTGCCAATAGAGGGCCGCGAGGTCGTCGGCATAGACGCCCGTACCGACGATCCAGCCCCAGGGCTGGAAACCGGCGACGTGGGAATATTTCAGGACCGGTTCTTCGGCACCCGGCTTCGGCCAGTAATAATCGACGAAGCCCTGGCCGCTCGCCTTGACAGTATTGACGAATTCCACAAACAGGAACTTGCCGTTCGGGTCCTTGTTCTGGGAGAGGTCCGTGCCATTCAATTTCGGCTTGACCGGATGCATGATCATCGTCGGATGCATGTCGTTGATCCAGAAATAGCCGCTTTCGCCGTAGCGCATGGCCGAGATGGTCTCGCTCGCCGCTTTCTGCGCCTGTTCGCGCGTCATCGCACCTGACTTTTCCAGCGCGTAATATTTCTCGAAGATCGCGAGTGCCGTGGCATCCATCTGGGCAAGGCCGGCCTTACGCTCGGCCTCGAGTTCGGAGAAGGAGTAGTTGAGCGCAAACGCCATGCAGCCGGCAAATATAACGATAGCGAGTGCCACGAGCATGTAGAGGCGGGTGGCGATGGATAGGCTGCGCATAGGGTCTATTCTCCTTCGAAGACACGGAGAATGTAGGGTTTCAGAGTTAATAATTGGTGATTACTAATTTAATCGAATTCTAACGCGGCGAGGCATTCCGACTTTGGAAAAGCTCAGCTCCCATTAACCAGGCGCAAGATGAGTTGGTGGATATTGCCACCCTTACTGAGCTCCACTTTGTCGAAGTCGCGGCTCTTCTGGCGCTGGTTCTGGGAGATTTCCGCGAGCCGGCGGGTAAGTTCCTGTCGTATGACCTTGCAATCCGGATCGTTGGGGACCGAGAAGCCGACGCTCATGGTCTCGATCTCCTTGACCATGTCGACGATCATCCGGCCATGGACCTTCTCGTGGTCGCGAACACCGGATATGAAAGTCTCCCATTCCTGGCGGACCGACTGCGGCGGCTTGCCGGTGAGCTTCGGCAGCACATAGGTGATGATGAGTTTTGGTTTGTTCACAGCGATGACGCAGCCGCCATCACGCGGCTCGTATTTGCGGGTCCAGGTCAGCTTGAAACTGGTATGGGCGATGGCGCCCAATGGCAATCCGCCGACCTTGGGGCCACGCTCACCGATCGCGGCATAGAGTTCGGCACCGGAACTGCCTGAAATCGAATAGGTCTTCTCCTGCTCCACCGGCTTCCATTCGGCCAGGGCGATCCCCGGAAGCGCCAAGATGATGAAAGCCAATATGGCTGGTAATCTGGATGTCACACATGTTCTCCGGCCGGTTCGCGCGGAGATTACTCAAACCGCCTGCCGTCATCAATCACTCGTGTCACGGCGAAGCGATTCCGCTTGACAGAAACGGCCGGGGGCCTTTAGCTCTGCACATCAAATTGAAGCCTCAAAATGCAATTCGCATCGCAAAGGCACGCGCCCTTCAACAGGCGCATGGTTTGATCCTGGTTCGGAGGGAGGAGTCTCGGAACTTGGGTGCGGGGCGCGGCAATGCCGGTCCCATTCGAGGGTGAGAAGCCGGAGGTCCGGCGACAAAGGAGGAGACTAGCATGCTTAGAAGGACGTTCCTTGGCGTGGCTGCAGCGGTGACCATGGTCGCCGCCGGCGCCTTCAGCCCGGCACTGGCTGCCGGCAAGACTTTCTACTGGATCTCGCATGGCGCGCCGACCGACCCGGTCTGGACCTACTTCCTGGCAGGCGCCAAGCAGTGGGAGAGCGACACGGGCAACACCGTGAACACCTCGTTCCATTCGGGCGACGTGCCCTCGCACCAGGAAGCCGTGCGCGCGGCAATCGCCGCCAAGGCCGATGGCATCGTGACATCGAGCCCCGATCCCGGCAGCCTTGTCGCCGTGGTCAAGGAAGCGCGTGATGCCGGCATTCCGGTCATCAACATGAATACGCCGGACCCGACCGTCAACTTCAACGCATATGTCGGCATGGACCTGCAGAAGGCCGGCGCCGCCTGGGCGCAGTATCTGGTCGACAAGAAGCTGGTGAAGGAAGGCGATTTCGTCTGGATGCCGGTCGAAGTGCCCGGCGCCACGTATGGCGTGCAGGAAGAAGAGGGCATTGCCAGCGTCTTCAAGCCGCTCAACATCACCTGGGAAGTGACCGACACGACGCTCGACCAGGCCGAGATCATCACGCGCATGAGCGACTACCTCACCGCCAACCGCGCCAAGATCAAGGCGATCATCGGGCTCGGCGACCTCGTGACCGGGTCAGTCAAGCGCGCCTTCGACCAGGTCGGCATCAAGGCCGGCGAAATCCCGGCTGTCGGCTGGGGTAACTCGCAGGACACGACGCAGGAAGTCATGGATGGCTATGTAAATGCCGCCATGTGGCAGGATCCGCAGGCCACCAGCTATGTGAGCCTCTCTTTGGCCGCGATGGCTGCCGCCAAGGTACCGCCGGGCTTCAACGTGTATGTCGGCACGCTCTATGAAAAGGGTAATGCCAAGATCTATCACGACATCATGGGCGCCAAGTAAATTCGAAACTGCCGCCCGGCCATCCCCAGGCCGGGCGGATTTTTTCTGCGCGGACTGGCGGACACACATGCAAAATCGAACATTTCTGCAGCGCTTCATCAGCGCGCCCGAATTCGGACCGCTGGTCCTTCTCATCGCCGAATTGATCGTGTTCACGAGTATCAATCCGAACTTTCTTTCCGGATTGAATATCTCCAACACCCTTATGTTCACCGTCGAGCTCGGAATGATCGCGCTCGCCATGACGCTGCTGATGACCGCAGGCGAGTTCGACTTGTCGGTGGGCTCGGTCTTCGGCTTCTCCGCCGTCATCATGTGGACCCTGTTCAATGTTGTGGCGATGCCGATGTGGGCTGCGTTTCTCGTCGCCATGGTGATTGCGCTCTTCATCGGCTGGGTGAACGGCGTCTACGTCACCCGGTTGAAAGTGCCGTCGTTCCTCGTCACCCTCGGCATGCTGCTGGTCGTGCGTGGCACTGCGCTTTACATTACGTCCGGTTTCCCACAACGACCGCAGAGCGTCGAAGGCTCAGCCTTTGCCTATGCCCTGGTCGGCGATTTCGAAATCGGCGGCTTTCGTATCTATATGTCGGTGATCTGGTTCATCCTGTTCGCGGTCATTACGCATTACGTGCTGAACCAGACCAAGACCGGCAACTGGATCCAGGCTGCGGGCGGCAATGCCGCCGCGGCGCGCAATCGTGGCGTCCTGGTCGACCGCACCAAAGTGCTGCTCTTCATGTTTTCGGCGGCCATGGCAGCTTTCGCGGGCATCATTTCGTCCATCCGGACCGCATCCGCCAATCCCAACAGCGGCACGGGCTACGAGCTCGAAGTCATCGCCATGGTCGTCATCGGCGGCACGGTCCTGACCGGCGGGCGCGGCACGATCATAGGCACGGCTCTCGGCATCTTCATCCTGCGCACCATGCGCAACGGCATCGTGCTGATCGGCGTGCCTGGGCTGGCCTATAACATCTTTATCGGCGCGATCATTCTTGGCATGATGGCGCTGCACTCGTGGCTTGAACGCCGTCACAATGCGGGGACCTAGAGCCCTTCATGGTCAAATCGGATGAATTCTGTTGGCTCAAGCGGAGTCGGATATTGGACCAGCCGGCGCGTGTCGTAGCCAAAGCATACGGCCAAGCCGGCCGGTCCAAGAGCCGGCCCGCTTCAGCCAACCCCAAGGGCCGGGCATCTTCCCGCCAAGCCCTTCGGCGATGGCCTCGACCATACTTATGGTATGGCCATTCGGCCATCGCCTTGCTCCTGACGGAAATCTGCCCCGGCAGAATTATCCGATTTGACCATGAAGGGCTCTACCATGGCTGAAGAACTGGTCCGGATGGACAATATCAACAAATACTATGGTCATGTGCATGCGCTTCGAGAGGTGAGCCTCAAGGTGGATCGCGGCGAAGTCGTCGGCCTGCTCGGCGACAATGGTGCGGGCAAATCGACCCTGATCAAGGTGCTCTCAGGCGCTGTTCCGGTGACCTCGGGTGATATCTATATCAAGGGCCGGAAAGTCGAGATGCACTCGACGACGGATTCGATCGCCAATGGCATCGAGACGATCTACCAGGACTCCGCGCTGGTGCCGCAGCTTTCGATCGCCCGCAATCTGTTCCTCGGTCGCGAGCCGATCAAGGGACCGGGCTTTCTCAACCGCATGGATCATGAGGCGATGAATGCGGTGGCGCGGGATCTGCTCAAGAAGGTCGGCATCACCAAGGATATTCCGCCAAATACGCCGATCGGCTCGCTGTCAGGCGGTGAACGACAGGCGGTGGCGATCGCGCGCGCCATGCATTTCGACAGCGACCTGATCATCCTCGACGAGCCGACCAACAATCTCGGCGTTGCCGAGACCAAGGGTGTGCTGAACTTCGTGCGCGAGGCGCGCGATACCGGCCATTCCTGCATCTTCATCGCCCACAATATCCACCATGTGTTCCAGGTCGTGAGCCGGATCATCGTCATGCGGCGCGGCAAGGTGGTGGCCGATGATATCGATCCCAGGCAGACGACGATCGAAGAGGTCGAGCGCATCATCACCGGCGAGGAGATGCTGGAAGCAGTCGAATCCCTGGAGGCGTAACGGCTATCTGCTTGGGGAATACGGGGCGGTTAGATCTCGCTCGGGATGTTCTCGGAAAACACCGACTGAATGCGAACCGTGGCGTGGGACAGTTCCGTCTCGCCGCGGATGGCGCGCACGAGCCGGTCGATCGCATCGCGCGCTTCGACGCGGGCGTTCTGGTCGATCACCGCATCCATGACACCATCGAGTAGGAAGCCGCGGGTGCTGTCAGTCAGGTCATGGCCGATGAAGACCACGGAGTGCTCCATGCCCTTCTCGGTCAGGGCGCGTGCCACGCCCTCGCCGCCGGCGCCGATGCAATAGATCGCCAGGAGATCGGGATATTGCTTGAGCAGGGCGCGGACCTCGGCATAGGCGCGATCGGGGTCCTCGCGGATCTCAGGCGCGGCAACGATTTCCATATTGGGAAAGCGCTCGCGCAGGATATGGCGAAAACCCATCTCGCGCTCCTCATGGCCGCGATAGGCGAGCGCGCCGGCGATCAGCGCGACCTTGCCACGCGCGCCCGGAAGAAAGCGGCCGATCAGATATCCGGCAAGGCGGCCGGCGGCGCGATTGTCGATGCCGACATAGCTTACCCGGCCGACATGGCTGATGTCGGAGACCAGCGTCAGCACCGTGATACCGCTGGCAATGAGACGCCGAACCGACTCGCGCACCAGAGGGCTGTCGAGGCCGATCAGCGCGACGCCACGGCTCGCATGCTTGAGGCTGTCGAGCTTGGCGGCGATCGCCTCCGGCTCGATATTGGCGAAACGGTGGATATGCACATCGACATCGCCGCGCTGGATGGCCTGCTTTTCGATGTGATGCGCGAGATCGGCGATGAATGCGTTGTGCCCGCCGGGCAAAACGAAATCGAGGCGCAGCCGTAACGGATTGCCGTCCGCGTCCTCGCCGGATAGCGTTTCTATTGCCTTCAGCACATGCAGTTTCGTATGCTGCTGCACGCCCGCGCGATTGTTGAGGACACGATCGACGGTGGCCTTCGATACGCCGGCGATGCGCGCGATCTCTTCCAGTTTCGGGCGGCTGTTCTTCACCTCAAGCCTCATATGACGCGGCAAGAGCGCCGCTAAAACATCAAAATGAGGTGTATCTGGAGAAATGGAAAAATTCCAGTGGCTTGCGGCTTGAGGACAATAAAACTGAGGTTGAATGTCAAAAGCTGCTTACGGTGCGCAGAACTGGAAGCCCGGGCTTCAAAATCCGGACTTTCTAGGCGATATCAGGCCCTGCCCTTGCGCTTCTGGCGATAGACGTCGATGGCGACGGCTGTGACGATGATCAGGCCCCTGACGATCTCCTGGTAATAGGCACCGACCTTGAGGGTCACCACGCGGCGGTCATCCCCCGTGATCGACGCACACCATCATTTCTGGGACCCATCCTGCGGCAGGTGATGGGCGCGTTTCGCGAATGCCTGAATGACCTGACCGCTGGTGAGACCGACCAGATTTTCGGACGATCGGCGATCGAGGCCTACGGGCTGTCGGTTTAGCAGACGCCATCGTAGGCGCGTATCAGCGCGCCTACTCGCCGTCCCAATAATTCCTCGTGGCCGACATATCGAATATGTCGTCGTATGACTGTAGCGCTCGGACCATGATCTTGTTGGAATCCGGATAGACGCAAACCTCGTTCGGATTTTGCTCGCCGATCATCAGATAGCTGCACGGCCCGGAGCCGCTGTTCATGAAGGCGTGGGGAACCTTGATCCCGGCGGGGAAGCAGACGTAGTCGCCCGCCTTCATTTCGAACTGTTCGTCTCCGAGCAACAGCGTCACCTGCCCTTCGAGGATCAACGCGTGCTCCTCCTCCAGCATGTGATAATGCCTGGGCGCCAGCCGCTTGCCGGGCGCCGGGGATTCGATCAGCATGCCGACGCGATAGTTCCGGCCGACGGCCGCGTAAGTGAGGTGTTTTGCGCGCCCGCCAAACCGCTCGCTCTCGTGCGAGGCTTCCCAGGCCACATCCCCGGAGGAGATCGGCGCTTTCGCGACGAATGGCGCAACAGGGGCAAGGCCCTTGCCGTCGGCAGGTGCCACATGGCCTTCCGGAAGGCCGGTGTTCTCGCCATCCCAATAGCCACGTATTGCATTCATGTCGAAGATTGCCCGCCGCCCCAGGGCGCGCACGAGAACCTTGCTGGAATCGGTATAGACCACGACTTCGTTGGGATTACGCTCGCCGACGATCACATAGCGGCAAACCTCCCGGCTGTTGTTGATGAGGCAATGCCCGGCCCGCTGCCCGGCGGGATAGCAGACATAGTCGCCGGCTTTCATCTCATAAGAGCTGTCACCAATCCGCGTGGTGAGCGAACCTTCCAGCACATAAAGATGCTCTTCCTCGAAGATATGATAGTGGGCGGGCACCGTTCGCTTGCCCGGAGCGAGCTCCTCGATCGCCACGCCGACATGATAGTCTTCGCCCATGGCGGCCACGGTCAGATGCCGGTATCGCATGGCGAAGTTCGGAATGTCGGACCATTCCGTCCAGGGAACATCGGATGACGAAATCGGCTTAGGCGGGACGAGGTCTTCCATCGGCATACTCCATCAAGGGGTCTGGCCAAGTGAACTAGAGTCGGCCTCCGCAATCAACCCAAAGCTTGAGAACCGCCGCACGAAATCACCGCACGAGCCATCCGCCATCGACGGGCAGCACGGTGCCGGTCACGTATGACGAGCGGGGGCCGCGAAGAACAGTACGGCGGTCGCCGGAGCACGCCGGGATCTCCATGAGAACGGCCCGCCTGATATCATCGCTCAGACCCCGATCCGTTCGGGGCCGAGCAACAGCATGGCCACCAGCACGAAAACCGCGAGGAAGACCGTATCGGCAACCAGCGCGCTGATCGCCCGACCGCCGACCTTGGATATCGATGCAAGCGATGTCTTGACGCCGACGGCGGCGATGGCGACGAGCAACGCCCAGCGCGACACTTGGCCCGCGAGATCCGAGACGATGGGCGGCACCGTCACCACCGAATTGAGGGCCGCAAGCAGGATGAAGATGATCACGAAACCCGGCAGGAGTGGCGGGCGGCGCGTACCGGCGGGTGCCGTTTGCCGGAACATCAACACTGCGGTGAGGACCACCGGCGCCAGCATCGTCACTCGGATCAGCTTGACGAAGACCGCCGTTTCGCCGGCGGGCACGGATACTGAAAAGCCTGCGCCGGCGACCTGTGCGACATCATGGATCGTCGCGCCGAGGAACATGCCGATCTCGCGCTCAGGCAGCCCGAGCGCCGTTGCGATCACCGGATAGAAGATCATCGAGAGCGTCGAGAGCATGGTCACGCCGATGACAACGAAACCCATTTCGCGCTCGGCCTCCTTCTTGTCGGGGCGAGCAATCACCGCCGCAATCGCCATGGCGGCCGAGGCGCCGCAGATTGCCACGGCGCCACCCGTCAGCATGCCGAAGCGCGCATCCTGACCGGCGAACCGGGCGACCAGGATGCCGAAGGCAATCGTTCCCGCAACCGCAACCGCGATCAGAATGAGCATGACCGGCCCAAGCTCAGCGAACATGCCGAGGCTGACGCGCAGCCCCAGGCAGGCGATGCCGAAACGCAGCATAGTGCGGGCGGCGAAATCCAGCCCCAGCAGGCTGCGTTCGTCTTCCGACAGGAAATGCAGGGCGAGGCCGATGAGGATCGCAAGCAGCATGGCCGGCGCGCCGTAATGTTCCGAGAGGAAGGCGGCGGCCAGAGCGATCATCGTGGCGACGGCAAATCCGTGAAACCGGAGCCGGCATGCGGCAAGCAGGCGTTCCCTCAACGGTCCACCGGCACTCGGGCCATCCTTGGTGTCGGCGTCGTCCATGCATGATCCCCCAATCGCCGCACCCTTTCCCTAAGGAGCGTCGATTAAGTATATACAAATAGCCGAGCCGATACAGCACCCGTCGTTGCGCAAGCGACATATGTTCCATCACCGGCGCTGCCGAACCAGCGCGTGATCCCAAGGGAAACGCTTGCTCTGCCATTCGATTGCCAGGGCGATCTCAGCTGCTGCCGAATATCGCCTGTACCTTGCTGGCGACGGCCTTGCCCAGATCGGCATTGTTTTGGGCTGTCAGGTGGATGCCGTCTATGCCGCCGGTGGCGATCACAGCGCCGGCATCGAGGAAATCCACCTTGAAGAAGCCGGCAAGTGCCGCGTAATGCCGTGACAATTCGCGGCTCTTGGCCTGCGCACCGTCGAAGGTCAGTTGCAGCCAGGGGTCAGTCATATCGGCGAGCGGCGGTGGCGACATCAGCAACATCCTTGGCGCTGGATAAACGGTGCCGACGCCGCCGGCGCTGGTCGCGACCTGGAGCAGCAGTTTCGACATGCCGACCGTGATGTCGTAGGCATTCCGGTTGAAATATGTCTTGGTATCGTTGGTGCCGAGCAGCAGGATCACAAGGTCGAGCGGCAGATGGGTCGCCAGTGCCGAGGGCAGATAGGTGCTGCCGTTGAGCCGGGGATCGGTGGGATCGTCGAGATCCGTCGTCCGGCCGCTCAGGCCTTCTTCGATGATTTCGAAACTGTCGCCGAGATGGGTGGCAAGCACGCCCGTCCAGCGCTCCGCGAAGGGATAGCGTGTCGTAGGCACGACCTCCGCGATCGGCATCCATCCCCAGATGAGCGAGTCTCCGAAACAGAGGATACGCTTCTTGCCATTCATGCTCGATCTCCCCCAAAACCGCTGCCGCAATAAACCGTCAGCCGACCCTATTTGTCGAGTGTACCCAGGAACTTTTCCATCTCTTCGGCTGTCATGTCAGCCACATCAGCTTTGCCGGGAAAATCGCCAGTCTCCACGGCCGAGCGGAAGCCGGACAATGCGCGTATCCGTTCGCGGCGCACGGCGTCATGCAAGCTTGCAAGATCGCCCCAGGCACGGGCGTGACGCGGCAGTCGTGAGGCCTCGCCGCAAATATCCGATGTGAACAGGAACATCACATCGGCATCGGGGCCGGAGCCGAGCGATACGGTCACCAGTCCGGTGCGCCGGTTTATCTCGGCCATGGCAGGCGCCGCGATCACCTCGCATTCGACGGCGAAGGCACCGGCATCCTCCAGCCGCCTGAAGCGATCCCCTAGTTCGAGCGCCTCGGTCGCGGTCTTGCCGACCGCGCGGATACCGCCCAGCCAGGTCGATTTGCGCGGCACGAGGCCGAGATGGCCCATGACGGGTATCTGCTCGTCGGCCAGCATCTTGACCGTCTGGTAGCCGCGACTGCAGAGCACCGCGTCCGCCCCTGATGTGACTGCCGAAAATGCGGTCCTCATGATCTCATCAGGCGTGATCGCTTCGGCAAAGCCCAGCGCGGCGGTCACAAACACCGATTTCGACCCCTCCCGCACACGCGTCACATTGGCAGCACGGCACACCACCATTTCGATACCGGCGGCCTCGGCGGCAGCGGCTTCGTCCGGTGTCTCCGCCGTGACCTGCGTCGCATGCCGGCCGCTGCCTTTCAGCGCCCTGAGCCCGGCAACGGTCTGGCTGCGATTGACCTCACGGCCGCCGAAATCGAAGATGCGCGGCATCGGCGCTACATCTTCCTGGCGTAATAATCCGGCGCGACGACGCCCGGCTTGTTGAACCACTGGGGCACGTCGACGCCGGAATAGAGCAGGATGTTGCCCCAGGGATCGAAGGCGCCGGTGCGGACGATGACCTTGGCCTTGGCCGCCATCTCGCTGAGGATGGTGGCATGCGGAATGGGTGCGAATTCCGCGCCCGAGAACAACCGCTCGACCTTGGCAAGCAGCGGCTTGTTGTGGACCTTGATTTCCTCGGCGTAGGAGACCTTCTCGGCGATAAAGTTCGCGGCGATCGGAGCCAGCACCGTTTCAAGATCGGGCACATCAGGGGTTATCGCGAGGTCGATGCGCCAGGTGGTGGAGGGGATGGGGAAGCCGGCATCGCAAACGATCATCAGGTCGCCATGCCCCATGGAGGCGATGGCGTGCGACAGTTGGGCGTTGAGCAGACGGTTGCGGTTCACGGGCTGTCCTTCCATACGGTTTTTCTGGCTTCTTCAAACAGTGCATCGGCGGGCGCGCGGTCCGGCAAGCCGGGAATGACGCCGAGGCGGGTGCAGGCCAATCCGCCGCAGACGACGCCGAAGCGCACCGCATCGACGATGTCGCGGCCCTCGGCGAGCGCCACGGCAAAGCCCGAATTGAACGCATCGCCGGCGCCCGTTGTATCGACCACCTCGACCGTGATCGCCGGCACCATCACATCGAGTTCATCGGTGAGAACAAGCGCACCGGTGCGTCCGAGCGTGACGACGACATTGCGGACGCCCCGGCGGCGGAGCTCGCCTGCAAGTTCGCGCGACGAGCGCGGATCGTCGGCCGGCAGGCCGAGCAGGATGCGCAATTCGCTTTCGTTCGGCGTGAGATAATCGACATTGGCGAAGATCGCGTCGGGCAGTGCTCGCGCCGGCGCTGGATTGAGGATGGTCTTGGCGCCGTGACGCCGTCCGAGCTCCATGGCGCGCGCTGCGGCTTCGACCGGAATTTCGAGCACCGTCATCACAACATCGCTTCTCCGGATGCGCGCCTCTCCTGCATCGACGGCGGCGGCATCCAGCAGCTCGTTGGCACCCATGTCGAGAATGATGAAATTCTCGCCCTTGTCGTTGAGGATGATCATGCCGACGCCCGTGGCGCGCTCCGATCGCACCGAGAGCAGTGATGAGTCGACGCCCTCGGCTGCGTAAAGATCGGTCGCGATGCCGGCGAGCTTGTCGGCTCCGATCATGCCGAGGAGCGCGGAATTGGCGCCGAGCCGGGCCGTAGCCACAGCTTGGTTCGAGCCCTTGCCACCCGGTCCCATGTCGAAATCCCTGCCGAGCATGGTCTCGCCGAAGATCGGCAGTTTCGACGCCCGCATGGTCAAGCCGACCGCGAACGAGCCCACGACCGTGATTTCCGGTTTCTTCATCGCACCCTCGTTCATGATGTCATTGCGCGCGCCAGGACGGCTTCCTCGTTGATCCCGGCGCCTTCGAGTTCACCTGAAATCTTGCCGCCGCGCAATACGAGCACGCGCGACGTATTCATGATCAGTTCGGGCACTTCGGACGAAATCAGCAACACCGCCACGCCTTCGCCGGCGATGCCGCGGAGGATCGAATAGATTTCAGCCTTGGCGCCGACATCGATGCCGCGGGTCGGCTCGTGCAGGATCAGCAGACGCGGATTGGTGACAAGGCTGCGGCCGAGAATGATCTTCTGCTGGTTGCCACCCGAAAGCGTGCCGAGCTTCTGGGCCAGATGGGAAATGCGCGCATCGAGCCTTGCCACCTGCGCCCGCGCCTCGCGCCGGATCATGCCCCGCTGCAGGAAGCCGGCGATGGAAAATCGCGGCAGAGACGCAGAGACAACATTGTCGGCGACGCTCATCGAAAGCAGGCCACTGGCACCCCGGCGATCGGCGGGGACGAAGGATAAGCCCTTGCATATGGAGGCCATGGGATCGTGGGCACGAAGCTCTTCGCCGCCGACAAACACCTGGCCCTGGCGCTCGAACAGGCCGAAGAGCGCCTCGCCAAGCCCGTCCTTGCCGGAATCCGGCAGGCCGCCGACACCCAGGATTTCGCCAGCACGCAGATCGAAACTGATATCATCGATGCCGGGGGCGACAAGGTTTCGGACCGAGAGTGCGACATCGCCCTGAATGCTCCTGGAAGACTCATCCTGCGACCACGGCCGTGCCGTGCCGAGATCCCGGCCCACCATGCCGCGGATAAGCCGGCTCTCCGTCAATTCGTCATTATCGAGTGTTTCGATCGCCCGGCCATCCCGCATCACGCTCACACGGTCGGCGATCGCGAGTACCTCACGCAGGTGGTGCGAGACATAGATGACGGTCACGCCTTCGGCCTGGAGTTGCTTGACGATCTCGAACAGGCGCTCGCTCTCTCGGCGTGACAAAGCGGAGTTCGGCTCATCCAGCACCAGGACGCGGGCATTCTGGCGGATCGCGCCTGCAATTTCGACGAGCTGCTTCTCGGCGATCGAGAGCCGTGAAACCCTGGTATCCGGATCAAGCGCGCCCATGCCGAGGCGCGTGAGCGCCGCCTTGGCCTCGCGCCGCATTTCCGCGCGCGGCACCAGCGAGATCTGCGGCCGTGCGGCCATCGCCGACATCATGATGTTTTCGGCCACCGTCATGGTCTGACAGAGCGCCAGCTCCTGATAGACGACGACGATGCCCGCCGCGCGGCTGTCGAGCGACGAACGGAAGCGCACCGGCTTGCCGTCGATATGCACCTCGCCCTCGGTCGGATGCAGGTCACCCGCCAATATGTTCATCAACGTCGATTTGCCGGCGCCGTTTTCACCGACGACGGCATGCACCTCACCCGCCCTGAAGGCGAGCGAGACATTGTCGAGCGCGAGCACTCCGGGGAAACGCTTGGTGACGCCATGGATCTCGACGATATGGGAATGACTGCCTGACATGTTCACCAATCTCTGGAAAGACCGCCGGCGGCTGCCGGCGGTCCTGGGAGGACGTCAGGTTATTTCTTCGCCACTTCGGCAATGTTTTCCTTGGTATAGATGCCGACGCCGGTATCGAGATTGTCGATCGGCTTGCCGCTGAGGAATGTCACTAGCATGTCGACGGCGGCATAGCCCTGCTTTTCAGGCGCCTGGTCGATGGTCGCCTGGATATTGCCGTTGCCGACCAGTTCCACGGTCTGGTCGAGAAGGTCAAAGCCCACCACCTTGACCTTGTCGGTCTGGTTGTTGCGCTGGACCCATGTGCCGGCAGCCGGCGTCGAGCAGCATTCGAGCGACAGGAGGCCGGTAATGCTCGGGTCGGCCAGCATGGCGTTTTCGATCGCGGAATAGATCTTCTGCGGATCGCTGCCCGTGTTCAGCGTGTTGACGATCTCGATGTTGGGGCCGGCGGCCTTCAGGCCTTCGCGGGCACCTTTTTCGCGGTCAAGCGACCATTGCGCGGCGGCGTCGAGGGTAACGATCATCACCTTGCCCTTGCCGTCGAGCACCTTGGCCATCAGCTTGCCGGCCTCGACGCCGGATTGCACCAGATCCTGGCCGGCGAAGGCGAGGCGCTTGCTGTCCGGATTGTCGGTATTGTAGGTGACAACAGGGATGCCAGCTGCCAGCACGCGGTCGATGACCGGCGCGAGTGCGTCGGTGGAGACGGATGAAACCGCAAGGCCATCCATCGTGCCCATCAGGGTCTCGATTTCATTGATTTGGCCATCCGCGTCGGAGCCGACCGGGCCGATGAACTTGGCGTTGACGTTTTTCTCGCTGCTGGCGCGTTCGACGCCTGCCTTGAGGAAGGGCGCGAACTCGTTCGATACGTCCTGATAGGAGACGTAGAGATCGAGCTTCTGGCCGGCGTCGAGCTTGGCCTTGATACGCTCCGCCAGCTTGAAATCGGCGAGCTTCTGTTCGGCATGTGCTGCAACCGGTACGAGGGCAATGGCTGCGGCAAGAAGAAGATTTCTCAGTTTCATTGTCAGTTCCTCCCGTTTTTCGTTTTGCTGACCGCCTCAGCTGGCTTTTCGCGAACTCCATTTGTCGATACCAACCGCGATGATGATGACGAGGCCGATCATCAGCTCCTGGACAAAGGGCGATACGCCCATCAGCACCAGCCCGTTTCGCATCACGCCGATGATCAGCACGCCGAGGATGGTTCCGAGAATGGTGCCTTCGCCGCCGGAGAGCGAAGCGCCGCCGACGATAGTCGCGGCGATCACGTCGAGCTCGAGTCCAAGGCCGGTGCGCCCGGCCTGCCCGCTCGGCAGAAAGGCCATGCTGAGAATGCCGGCAAGTGCAGCGAGAAAACCCATCAGCACGAAGGCGCAGATCTTGACCTTGTTGACCGAGATGCCCGAGACGCGCGCCGCCTTGGCGCTGCCGCCGACCGCAAAGATGCGGAAGCCGAAATTGGTGTAGGACAGGATAATCCAGGCGATGAGGGCGACGATAATGAAGAAAACGAGCTGCATCGGAATGACGGTGAAGAGGTAGCCCTGACCCATCGCCGTGAACGTATCGAACACCTCTGGCACCGCACCCTTGCGGACATTGACCGTCACCGGCTGGCCGCTGGTCATCAATAATGCGGCGCCGCGCACCACACTCAACATGCCGAGCGTGGCGATCAGCGACGGCAGCCGCCCATAGGTCGAAAGCACGCCGTTTATCAGGCCGATGGCGATGCCCACCGCAAGTCCAACCGCGAGCGCGGGCATCAGCGACCATCCGAGCACGATCAGCATGCCTGTCGCCAGGCCCGACATCGCATAGGTCGAGCCGACCGAAAGATCGACCTCGCCCGATATCAGCACGAAGGTCATGCCCACGGCCATGATGCCGAGCAGGGACACCTGCCGACCGACATTGAGCAGATTCAACGATGTGAGGAAGCTGTCCGTCGCCAACGACAGGAAAAGACAGAGCACCAGCAGAGCGATGAACACGCCTGCTTCCCGCGCTCGCAGCAGGCGCGCGAGCGAGAACCGGTCGACGGCTGGCGCCTGTGCGCCGGTCCTGACCGTATCGGCCATATCCTATCCTCCTCATGTGGGCCGGGCGCGCCATGCGCCTGGCCTGTTCGTCTCCTTGTCCCATCTCCTCAGCGGGATTTCGGATCGTCGGCAGCCAGAAATCAGGCGGCTTGCTCGGGCAGGTTCCGGAACGTGCCGGCCGGTACCTTCTTCAAGGCTTCATAATTGCCGTATTCGCGGACACGCTTGAACGGCGCATTTTCCACCGCGTTGTAGGAACTGATATAACCCCAGCGATAGGTGTTCGAACGATTGGCATCCGAGCGATGCAGCAGGTTGCCATCGAAAATCAGCGCGTCGCCGGCTTCCATTTCGACGTACATGTGCTCGAAGCGCTTCAGCGCCGCCTCGAGATGTTCCTGCTCGACATTGGTCTGATCGTTTTCGCGGATATGGTTCAGGCGACCGAGCTTGTGGGTGCCCTTGAGAACCTGCAGGCAGCCATTCTCCCGGGTCGCCTTGTCGAGCGAGACATAGATGCTCATCATTTCAGGCGCCAGGCAGCCGTAATTGTACCAGTAGCCGAAATCCTGGTGCCATTCCCAGGCACCGCCTTCGTTCGGCTGCTTCATCGTCATCTTGTGGCTGTAGAGATAGATCGGCTTGCCGATCGCATCCTCGGCGAGATCCACCAGACGTTCGTCGCGGGCGAGGTAGCCGTACTGATCGTCCTCGGCCTTGTTCCACATCTTCAGCAGGGTCATCTTGCCTTCCTTGTCGCCCTTGGCCATCACGACGCCGGCCTTGCTCTCGGCTTCAAGCTGGGCTCGGGCCCGGCTGCGGAAAGTGTCGACCTCGTCGCCGGTCAGCAGGCCGGACCGGATGATATATCCATCCCTGTTATAGGCGGCGGCCTCGGCTTCATTCATCGTAAGCATCATGATCTCCCAAAATCAGGTCTTGCCGAGGTATCGGCAGTTCCATGGATGTTACGGATGCGCATCTCGTTGAAGAGGAAACTAGGCGCAGTTCCGGCAGAGAGAAATGGACAAACAATTCCATTTCTTTATATAAAACGCGCATGGAAAAGAAGTCGTCCTTCCTGGAGAGCCTGCATTATGTTCCCGACACGATGTGGACGGCAGCCGCCTACACGATCGTCCGGGCCGGCATGGTATCGGCCGGTCCGGACTACCGCGTGGTGCGGGACAGGCATGTCGGGCAGGATATCCTGTTCTGCCTGAGTGGTGCCGGCACCGTCGAGACACTCGGCCGGCGGTTTGAAATCGGACCGGGGCAGCTGGCGTGGATCGCCAACGAACTTCCACATGCACATTACGCACATCCCGAGAATCCATGGACCTTGCGCTGGTTTCGGGTCGATGGACCGAACACCCTGGCACTGCGCGAGAAAATATTCGGGGATTCCGAGCCGATCGTCAGCGTCGCGGAGCCGATGGTACTGCAGGCCTGGTTCGACCGTCTGTTCCTCGCCATGCGGGGCGGCGGCACCGGTCTCGATCTCCGGCTCAACCAGTTCGTCGGCGAATTTCTCTCGATCGTCGATACGGCCGTGCGCGGCGATGGACAGGGCGGATCGCCGGAACAGTTGAGCGCCGTGCTGCTGGCGATGCGCGGCGATTTGGGCCGTTCGTGGAGCGGCAAGGATCTCGCAAGCCTAGCTGGACTGAGCCCTTCACATATCAGGCGCCTGTTTCGCAAACATCTCCGCACCAGCCCGCATCAATGGCTGCTGCGCGAGCGGCTGACGCACGCCCAGGCACTGATCTCAGACAGCGGAATGGCCATGTCCGAAATCGCCGAAGTCTGCGGCTTCTGCGATGTCTATCACTTCAGCCGCGAGTTCAAGCGCTCGATCGGCATCCCGCCCGCCACGTGGCGCAAACGCGAGCATGGTAAGGTGAGTTATGTTTCCGGCGGTTGAGCGGGATCACAAGTCTTGAACGGTGGCTCGCTGGACTCAAACCGGCGAGCCCATCATCACAACACAACATCGCCGTTCACGAGCGCCAGTCTATCGAGGGGCGCTAGGCGCCCCTCGATCGGGTGTGACCTTAGTTGATCTTCTCCATCAGTTCGTCGACCTGTTGTGTGGTCATCTCGCCTGTCGTCTCGACCTTGCCGTCCTTGATCTTCCAGAGCCGGAACGGGCCGGTGATGTCGCCATACTTGTCGAAACTGACCGGGCCGATGACGCCTTCATACTTGATCGGCTTGCCTTCACTGATCAGCTTGAGCGCCTTGGCGAACTCCTCCTTGCCGGCATAGATCGGCGTGCCGGCGGGATCGACCACTTTGCTGATCGCGTCCTTGATCTTGGCCGGGTCCTGTGAACCAGCAATCGCGATTGCGAGGCCGGCGATGGCGCCGGCGTCATAGGAGCGGTCGGCGGCCGGGTTCGATGGCTCAATGCCGGAGAAGTCCTTGTAGTTTTTCATGAAATAGTCGGTCGACTTCGTCGGGTTGGTGCCGGACGACGTACCGTGCGCCTCGTTGAGGTATTCGGCGCCGACCGATTCGATGAAGTCAGGGCTGTTCATGCCATCATTGAGAAGGAATTTCTGCACTCCGCCCTGCGAGATCCAGGTGCGCGCGATCGTTGCGCCATCGACGGGCGTGCTGACGAGGTAAAGACCGTCAGGCTCACCACCCATCGCGGCGGTAACTTCCGAAGCATAGCTCGACTGCTTCTCGTTATAGGGCGTGACCGAGACGATCGTGCCGCCAAGCGCCTTGTAAGCGCGCGAGAACTCGGCGACCATGTTGACGCCGAAGTCGTTGTTGACATGGACGATCGCAAGCTTCTTGAACCCGCTGTCGATGGCGTATTTCGCGGCCGCTATGCCTTGCAGCGCATCCGACGTGATGGTGCGGAAGAAGATGCCGTTGGTCTTGCCGTCGCGGGCGAGCGCCGTCAGCGTCGGCGAGGACGAGGCCGGCGAGATCTGCACGATCTTGGCAGGCCCGGTGACCGAGGTCAGGATCGGGATCGACACGGACGAAATGATGCCGCCGATGACGAGCGGCACCTTCTTGACCTGAACCAGCTGCGTGGCGGCATCAACCGCGATGTTGCCCGCACTCTGGCT
The DNA here is from genome assembly GCF_964254105.1 of Rhizobium sp. LjRoot254. Lineage (NCBI taxonomy): Bacteria > Pseudomonadati > Pseudomonadota > Alphaproteobacteria > Hyphomicrobiales > Rhizobiaceae > Rhizobium > Rhizobium sp. LjRoot254. The sequence continues at coordinate 4,283,508 of NZ_CAXUSM020000001.1, forward strand.
GTCGCGCGTGTCGGTGATGAGATCGCAGCCCAGCACGCCGCCGGCATCGTTGATGTCGCGGAACGCCATCTCGACGGACTTGGCGCCGGCCTGGCCGTATTCGCCCGCTGGTCCGGTCAGTTCCATGACCAGGCCCACAGTGACCTTGCAGTCAGCGGCGTTGGCAATGCCTGATGTACCGCCCAGCAGTAGTGCGGCGGTCAATTGTATCAGTGTCTTCTTCATCGTGGTTCCCTTTTTCGGTGTGATTTATTCCCAGTTTCCGAACCCGTCTATTCAGCCGCCTGCATCCAGGTTTCATGCAGATGGCGCCATTCGACGCCGTTGGGCGCCGATGAACTTTCAACGAAAAGTGCCGAGGCGCGCCTCGCGGTTTTCACGCCGCGGCGCTCCTGCTTTTCGATATAGGTGACGACGATCATGTTCCCGGCTTCCCAGCCGGGCGTGACATCGGCGATCTCGATCGCATAGTCGCGGTCGAAGGTCGCCCGGTTATCGCGGACATAGGATACTACCGCGTCGCGATCGAGCATCATGCCATCAGGCGGGATCATCAGCATGCCAGGCCCCATGACCTTGTCGAAACGGTCGAAGTCTGTGGCATCAGCCGTCGCCTTATCATACCAGGCGACGAAGAATTCGTGCAGCGACACGATCTCGTCGCGGGCTCGGATGAAGAGTGGCGACTGGCTCATTTTTTCCCCGCATTGAGGTTATAGTGCATGATCGAGCCGTGGCGGCCCGTCCGGTCGCGCTCCAGCGTATAGACGTCGCCTTCCGGGCCGGTGCTTCGACCGATGACGGCGCCGATATCGGCGAGATCCTCGGCGGAAAGCACGATGTCCATGATGCCTGCATTGGCCAGCGCATGGCTTTGGTTGCGGGCGCCGACGATGACGGCGGCGACATGCTCGCGGGTCAGGACCCAGGCGCTGGCGATCGTGGCGATATCGACGCCGTGACGGTCGGCAACGCCTCTGAGCGACCCCAGCAACTCCTGGTAAATATCCCAGCCGCCAAAATCGTCGATGATGAGCTTGTACTTGACGAGCGATCGGTTCTCGAGATGCATGTCCGGCTCAGGCTGGCCGAGCCACCGGTCGCTGAGGAAGCCCCCGGCAACAGAGCCGTAGCACAGGAACTTGAAACCGTGGCGCGCGGCGAGTTCGGCCACATGATGCGTGGGCCTCTGGTCGAGCACCGAATATTGCAGCTGCTGGCTCACCAGCGGCACGCCCGCTCCGATGATCTCGGTCAGCCGCGGCGCATCGAAATTGGTGGTCCCGAGATTGCGCACCTTGCCTTCGGCGCGCATTTCGTCGAGCCAGCCCATCGCGTCGACATAGCCTTTGGAGCTGTAATCCCACCAATGGAACTGGACGAGGTCGAGCCGTTCCGTCTTCAACCGCTTCAGGGACTGTTCGACGATACCCCTGATATAGTCGCGGCTGATGCGCGGCAGGATCTCGAGATCCGGCACCAGCTTGGTATGGACCTTCATGCTGGCGGCGACATCCAGCCCGCGTTCCGATGCGAGCTTGAGCCGCGCAGCACCGATCAGTTCCTCGACGCCGGTATAGATATCGGCGCAGTCATAGGTCTTGATCCCGGCATCGAAGGCGGCGATCAGGTCGTCGACCGCCTGCGCGCGATCGATCGCCCCATGTCCGCCCGCGAGCTGCCAGCCGCCGCGGATGACACGGGAAATCGCATAGTCCGGCGTGAGTTCGAAGGTCCTGGTCATCGTGGTTCACTTTCAGTAGGCAATGGCACCGCCGTGGTCTCGGCATGACTGAACCGCCGCTTGCCGAGTCGCACGATCCTGAGGCGGCTGCCGCAATTTGGGTCCGGACAGGCGATCTCGGCATCCGAGGTCATCCAGTCGTTAGGGTGCGTCTCGCGCTGCTTGGCGGCGAGGAGCGGCAGCACCGCCGAGATCGAATAGATCGAGAAGCCCTGTCCCGCCGGCATCGACATCATCTCGCCGCGCAGCTCGAAATGGTCGCCCGGCTTGGCGCCGCAATAGATCGGCTTGCCCTCGGGGATCACGGCCTCGACGCGGAGGTCGTAGAGCTCGAAACCATCGTCGATAGCGCTCATCTCATGCCTCCGTCCGGCTGAATGTGACGTCGCAGGCGCCGTTACGGCGAATGATGCCGCAGGCCGCCGCGAAATGATCCCGCTCCTCGAGCGCCACCTGGGCGACGACGCTGCCGGCGAGCCAGCCGATCGGAAACAGCATCCGCGCGCCTGCACCGTAGAACAGGCCGATATCGAAGATCGCGTTCGGATTGCCGCCCCACATGCGCGGCGGCACGTAAGCGAGCACGATATCGCCCGGCTGCGGATTGAGGGTCGCGTTCTCGGCCGGCAGCGGCTTTGCATAGGCCGCGCCCTCAAGATGATCAGACGGGACCGGGCAAGATATTTCCGGCCCCGTCCACATTGCATGGATGCCGCCGACAATGCGGGGTTCGGCGAGATACTCCCACAGGAAGGCTGCGTTGTCGGGCGCCTTGCCATCGAGCAGCAGCGCCTTCACCGAAAGGCCGGATCTCGGTTCTTCGATCAGGATTGCACGGGTCGTCATTTGCTCGTCTCCCTCAGCTTTTCCTCGGCGAGCATCTTGCTGCGCAGATATTCGAACGGCCGAGAAATGTCGGCGGCGAGCGCCTCGCGCGCGGCGTCGACATCCTTGGTCGCCAGCGCACTGACGATGCGGCGGTGGTATTGGGCGGTATCGACCTCGCCCGCCTCCGAGAAGGCGTAGATCGCTACGCGGATGCAGGGGCCGGATTGCAGCCACAGACTCTCGATCATCGGCATCAGCACGGACGAGCCGCAGGAGCGATAGATCTCGAAGTGGAATGTCTGGTTGAGCGTCACCTCGCGGTCGACGTCCTTGGGCTGCTTGAGCGCGCGCATCTCGTCCCATTCGTGCAGCAGCGCCTCGATACGGGCGAAATCCGGCCCGGTCATGCGTTCGGTGGCGAGTGCGATCGCCTCGCCTTCGATCAGGATGCGGGTGCGCAGAAGATCGGCCATGCGCTCGATCGTGATCGGCGGCACGCGGGCAGAGCGGTTCGGCAATGCCTCCAGCGCCTTCTCCGTGATCAGCCGGCCGACCGCCTCGCGCACCGGCATGGTGCTGGTGGCGAGCGCATCGGCGAGACCACGGATCGTCAGCACCTGGCTCGGCTCGAACATGCCGCCGATCAGCGCGCGCCGCAGCTCGGAATACACCCGATCCTGCACGGTCTCGCGGCCCACCGGCATCAGTTGGGCGGAAGAGAGGTCGTTGCTCTTGTCGGCTACGGCTGGTCGCATCGCGTCCTGTTTCCCTCGCAATTTTTTCCTTGCCAATTATTTTAAGCTTAATATTGTGATCATTGCAAGTGTGATCACAAATCAAAAATCACGAGGCGACAAACGCTTCGGCCAGAGGGTTAGATGGGCGCAGGGGAAGCAAGAAAGTTGGAACCGCCAGGTTCCGCCGTGCTGAGCGCAAGGAACGTCATCCGACGTTTCGGCGGCCTTCATGCCGTCAACGACGTCACCTTCGACGTCCGCCACGGCGAAATCCTCGGCTTGATCGGTCCGAATGGTGCCGGCAAGACCACGATGTTCGACCTGCTCGCCGGTAGCCTGCCAGCGACGTCGGGCCAGATCATGCTTGGTGGCATCGACGTATCGCGCGAGATGCCGCATCGTCGCATCGGTCGCGGCCTCGGACGGACCTTCCAGATCCCGCGGCCGCTGGCCAATCTGAGCCTCGTGGAAAACGTCATGCTCGCCGCGCAGAACCAGGCCGGCGAGAAGCTGCTCGCCAATTTCCTCAATCCCTTCCGCGTCGCCGCCGAGGAGCGCGCGGCCGAGAAGAAGGCGATGGAACTGCTCGATCTCCTGCTGCTTTCGCGTCTCGCCCACGAGCCGGCGCGCGTGCTCTCCGGCGGCCAGCGCAAGCTGCTCGAACTGGCGCGTGTGATGATGGCCGACCCTGCGATCATCCTTCTCGACGAGCCGGCGGCGGGCGTCAACGCGACGTTGCTCGAAGTCATCATGGACCGCATTCGCGAGATCAACGCGCGCGGCGTTACATTCCTTCTCATCGAGCACAATATCGATATGGTCACCCGCCTCTGCCACCGCGTCCTGGTCATGGCGAGCGGGCAACTGATCGCCGAGGGAACGGCAAGCGAGGTCGCCCGCGACCCCCGCGTCATCGAGGCCTATCTCGGGGGCGCGGCATGACGCGCCCTGTGCTCGATGTGTCCAACCTGGTCGCTGGCTACGAGCCCGGTGTGCCGATCGTGCGCGGCGCGTCGATCCGTGTCGATCCCGGGGAGATCGTCGTCGTACTCGGCCCCAATGGCGCGGGCAAGTCGAGTTTCATCAAGGCGATCGCCGGCTTGGTTCCGGTCTCTGGCGGCACGGTCCTGCTCGATGGCGACGATATCACAACGCTGCCCGCTCATCAGATGGTGCGCCGGGGCCTCGCCTTCGTGCCGCAGACCGAGAACATTTTTCCGCTGATGAGCGTCGAGGACAATCTGCGCACCGCCGGCGGCATCCTCAAGCCGAAGGTCGCGGCAGAGCGCATCGAGCGCATGTACGAGACATTCCCCGACCTCAGGAGCTTCCGCCGCAGCAGCGCCGGCAATCTCTCGGGCGGCCAGCGGCAGATGCTCGCCGTCGCCCGCGCCTTGATCGTCGAGCCGAAGCTGCTCGTGCTGGACGAGCCCTCGGCCGGCCTCTCGCCAAAGCTCGTCTCCATGGTCTTCGCGATGCTGAGCGACATTCGCCGCGCGGGCATGACCATCCTGCTCGTCGAGCAGAATGCCAGGGCGGCGCTCGCGATCGGCGACCGCGCCTATGTGCTGGTGGAGGGCAGGCAAGAGCATGAGGGCGTGGCCTCGGAGCTTTGGAACGATCCCGTCGTCGCGGAACTCTATCTCGGCCAGCGCGCCCACCAGCCGTCGGGAGGCCAGCCATGAACCTGCAATTCATTGTCGACGGCCTGCTCACAGGCTCGATGATCGGCCTCGGTGCCATCGGCGTCACGCTAACCTATTCCATCCTTCGCTTCTCGAACTTCGCCCATGGCGACTTCATGGCCTGGGGCACTTATGCGACGCTGGCCGTGGTCAGCGCCATCGGCGCGATATCAGGCAAGTTCGCGCCGATCGGCGCGCTCTCCTTCGGTTGGCCGCTGATCGTCGCCACGATCGCCGGCGCTATTATAACCGGGCTGCTGGCGCTGGCGCTCGACATCGTGCTTTTTGCCCGCCTTAGGGCACGCGGACAGGCGATCATCGTCGTGATGGCGAGCTTCGGTGCTTCGATGGCGCTCCGCAGCCTGCTCGAATTCATCTTCACCTCGCGGCCGGCCTACTTCAGCAAGGCGATCCAGATGGCGATGCCGGTAGGATTGGGCATCCGCGTCACGCCCGACCAGATCGCACTTCTCATCGTCACCGCCGTCTTGGTCGCCGCTACCCACTTGCTGATGACGCGCACCCAGACGGGGCGATCGATGCGGGCCGTCAGCCAGAACATGGCGCTTGCCCGGGTCGTCGGCATCGATGTCGCCTGGGTCGTCCGGGTCACCTGGCTGCTCGGCGGGGCGCTTGCCTGCGTCGCCGGCGTCATGATCGGCATCCTGGTTCAGGTCCGGCCGCTGATGGGCTTCGACATGCTGCTGCCGATGTTTGCCGCAGCCATTCTCGGTGGCATCGGCTCAGTCACGGGTGCCGTTCTCGGCGGGCTGATCATCGGCCTCGCGGAAGCCGCCGCCGTGCAGTTGATCGGCGCTGAATGGCGCGCCGCGATCTCCTTCATCATCCTGATGGGAGTGCTCTTCGTACGGCCGATCGGAATTTTCGGAGTGAGGGAACGATGATCGATCTTCTCGGATATGTCGCCTTCTTCCTCACCACGGCGCTTGTCTTCGCCCTGATCAGCCTCGGGCTGAACCTGCAATGGGGACTCACCGGCCTGTTCAATGTCGGGGTGGCCGGCTTCGTCGCGATCGGCGCCTATACGTCGGCGCTGATGACCACGCCCGACGATCCCGTCCGGTTCGGCGGCTTCGGTCTGCCGATCGTTGCCGGCTGGCTGGGGGCGATGCTGGTGGCGGGCATCGCCGCGGCGATCACCGGTTTCGCCACCCTGCGGCTGAAATCGGATTATCTCGCGATCACCACCTTCGGCGTCGCTGTCGTCGTTCAGCTGGTGGCGCTGAACGCGCAGAGTTTTACGGGGGGCGCCTTCGGCGTCGGCTTCATTCCAAGGCCCTTCGCGACGCTTGCCGAGACGCCATTTTACTTCAACCTCGCCAATCTCGCCGTGGTGTCCACAGTGACCCTGGTCGCATACCTAGCCCTCCAGCACCTCGCGCGCAGCCCCTGGGGCCGCGTCCTCAAGGCGCTGCGCGAGGATGAGCGGGCGGCGATCTCGCTCGGCAAGAGCGCCCGCTTCTACCGCGTCCAGGCCTTCGCCGTCGGCGGGGCGCTGATGGGGCTCGCCGGCGCTGTCCAGGCTCATTTCATCGGCTTCATTGCGCCGGACAATTACACGCCCATGCTGACCTTCCAGGTCTGGGTGATGCTGATCGTCGGCGGATCGGGCAGCAATCGCGGCGCCGTCATCGGGTCGGTGCTGGTCTGGGCGATCTGGGCCGGATCGGGCGCCCTCGTCAGCTCGCTTGCGCCCGCCGACCAGCAGGCCCGCGCCGCAGCACTGCAGATCGTCGCCATCGGCGTGATGCTCTGCGTGATCCTGCTGATCAGACCGAACGGCCTGTTCGGCAACCTTGTCGAACGCCGACGCCAGGCCCCGAAGCCCGCTGCCGAGACTTCCGGTCCATCCTCATGACCGCGATTTCGCTCTGGCACGCGATCGGCGGAGACTACCGTAAACGCCCGCCGCTCACCGAATCCGTTGACGCGGACCTCGCCATCATCGGCGGCGGCTTTTCCGGCCTGTCGACCGCCGTGCATGCGGCCGCGAAGGGCCTGTCGGTCGTGCTGCTTGAGGCCGAGATCATCGCCTGGGGGGCGACGGGCCGCAATGCCGGTTTCGTGGTGCCGAACTTTGCCAAGAAGGATCCCGACGACATCATTGCCGAGCTCGGCACTGAACGCGGCGAGCGGTTGATCCGCTTCGCAAGCAGCAGCGCCGATCTCGTCTTCGATCTCATCCGTCGTCACCGCATCGAATGCCAGGCCGAGCAAAGCGGCTGGATCCAGCCGGCCCATTCCGCCGTAGCTTTTGACAAGGTCAAATCACGCGCCGCCCAGTGGGCGAGTCGCGGCCGCCCGGTCGTCGTCATGGACAGGGCGGAGACCGAGAGCGTCACGGGTGCCAAGGGCTATCCCGGAAGCTGGACGGACCGTTCGGGCGGCGTGCTCGATCCCGTTGCCTATGCGCGCGGTCTGGCGGATGCCGCCGAGGCCGCCGGCGCGCGCATCTTCGAACGGAGCCCGGTGACCGCGATATCCCGCACCGGTGGCGGATATAGCCTGACAACGGCCACGGGTATCGTCCGCGCCGGCAAGGTCTTCATCGCCACCAATGCTTATGGCGGCGATTTACAGCCCGGACTTTCCCGAACCTACTTCCCGCTCCGCGTCTTCCAGATCGCCACCGAACCGCTGCCGCGCGAGGTCAGGAAGCGCCTCCTGCGCGGCAACCAGTCGGTGTCCGATACCCGCCGCAATCTCTTCACCTTCCGCTTCGATGTTGAGAACCGCCTCATCAGCGGGGGCATGCATGTCTTCGGTCCGGGTGCCGAGACGCGCGTGCCGCGCACCATCCATCGGCGTCTGGCCGCGATGCTGGAACTCGACGACATCCCACCGATCGCCTACGCCTGGTCGGGCATGGCCGCGGTCGAACCCGATTTCCTGCCTCATCTGGTCGACCTCGGTCCCGGCCTGATCGCCGGCTTTGCCTGCAACGGCCGCGGCATCGCGCTGACCACGGCGCTCGGCCGGGAAATCGCAGACTGGGCGTCCGTCACACCGGCCGACGACCTGCCGATCCCTTATGCCCCTCCAAGAGAGATCCCCTTTCACGGGATTCTCAAGCACGCACCCAATATACTGCTGCCTTGGAGCATGCTGCGTGACAGGCTCGACGAGGAGCGAAGCGCCTAATCATGTACGCGGCACGTCGACTCGCCCTTGACAGGGTCTCAAGTTTCCTTTCATCTAATGTTGTCAGACATCTTACATTTCTGTACGAATGATTGATCGAAAAGGAGGATTTCGATGAGGAGACTTTTGACATGGCTCGCGCTCGGCGCGGCCGCAATGACGCTATCGACGCAGGCTCAAGCTGGGGCAACGCTCGATCGCGTTATGGAAAAGAAGGCAATGGTCGTTGCCACCAACAGCGGTTGGCCGCCCCAGAGCTATCTTGACGACAGCAACCAGATGGTCGGCTTCGATATCGATGTTTCGCGCGAGATCGCCAAGCGCCTCGGCGTCGAGGTCAGCTTCGAAACGCCGGAATGGGCAACGCTCACCGGTGGACGCTGGCAGGGCCGCTACGATCTCGGCGTCGGCTCGGTGACGCCGACCAAGCCCCGCGCCCAAGTGATCGATTTCGTCGGTGTCTATTACTACAGCCCCTACGTCTACGTCGTGCACAAGGACAACACCGCAAAGACGGTCACCGACCTCAACGGCAAGGTGATCGGCGTCGAGACAGCGACGACCTCGGAGGATTTCATCAATCGCCGCCTGGAGATAGATGCGCCGGGCATTCCACCGATCGAGTACAAGCTCGAGCCCGGTGAAGTGCGCACATTCGCCGATTCCATGCTGCCTTTCGACGACCTTCGCCTCGGCGACGGCATTCGCCTGTCCGCCGTCATCGCGCCGGAGCAGACGGCCAGAAACGCGATCAAGAACGGCTATCCGGTCCGCGTCATCGAAGGCGAATATGCCTTCCGCGAGCCGCTCGTCGTGATCGCCGAAAAAGTCGACCCGGACTGGACCGCCAAGGTCGGCGGCATTATCGCCGAGATGAAGAAGGACGGCACCCTCGCCACCCTGACCACCAAGTGGTACGGCAAGGACTATAGCGCCGATTGATTTGCGGCGTCGCACGGGCGGTTTTGCCCGCCCGTGCCTTTCATTTCGAAGAGCATTCAATGTCCTATCCCGATACCTATTACAAACGAACCATTGCCGAAGACCGGTCGCGGTCTTCCCTAGCTGGGTCTGAAGATTGCGACACGGTCGTGATCGGCGCCGGGCTCGCTGGTCTGACAACTGCCTTGCAACTCGTCCGCGCCGGCCAGAAAGTGGTCGTGCTGGAAGCCGAGATCGTGGGCTTCGGCGCCTCCGGCCGCAACGGTGGTTTCGTAGCCCCCGGCTTTGCCACGGGCAGCGATGACATCGCCCGGATGGCCGGCAAGGAAGCCGCCAAAAAGCTTTTCCATCTCTCGGTCGAGGGCGTCGAATTCATCCGCGACACGATCCGCGATCTCAATATCGAAAGTGCCGCGCCGCAGCCCGGCATCACCAGCGTGCTACGCTATGACGATGGCGCCTCGCTCAAGGCCTATCGCGAGCAGTTGCTCAAGGACTACGGGTACGAACTCGATTATCTCGAGACCGAGCAGGTGCGGGCCGTGCTGAAGTCGCAGCGATACTTCCAGGCGCTGCGCAATCCCAACGCCTTTCACATGCATCCGCTCAACTATCTTCGCGCCATGGCTGCCGAAATCGAGCGGCTTGGCGGCAAGATTTTTGAAGGGTCAGCAGCCACCTCGACCAGCCTTTCCGGCGCCGAGAAGCGCGTGCGCACACCGGGCGGCGAAGTCCGAGCCCGGCACGTGGTTTTTACGACGGGCGGTTACACCGGCAGCCTGGAGCCGCGGCTGCAGCGCGCCTTCCTGCCCATCGCAACCTATGTCATGGTCAGCGAGGAAGCACCCGATCTCATCGCTTCGGCGATCGCCACCCGCGATGCGATCGGCGACAACCGCCGCGCCGGCGATTACTATCGGCTGGTGGATGATGGCAAACGCATTCTTTGGGGCGGCCGGATCACCACCCGCGCAGCCTCGACCGCGGGCGTCGTCGCGGAACTCCGCCGCGAGATGACCGGCACCTATCCGCAGCTCTCGGGTCTCAAGACGGAACTCGCCTGGTCGGGCCTGATGTCCTATGCCCGCCACCTGATGCCACAGATCGGCGAGGTCGAACCCTGCGTCTGGCACTGCACGGCCTTCGGCGGCCATGGGCTCAACACGACGGCGATCGGCGGCAAACTCGTGGCCGAGGCGATCCTCGGCCAGAGCGACCGCTACAAGCTGTTTTCGCCATTCGGACTGGTCTGGGCCGGTGGCGCTGCCGGTCTTGCCGTGGCGCAGCTCACCTACTGGAAACTTCAAGCACAGGACTGGTGGCGCGAACGCACTGCCTGAACCAAGGGACACAGCGCATGCTGGCTCGACTCATCCTCGACTATCCCGATACCGCCAGGCGCCTCGGCGTGACGCTGATTGTTCTGTCGATCACGGTCGGGCTCTTCCAAATCGGCATCAGTTCGAGCTGGCTCGGCCATCTGCTGCCGTTGAGCGCGCCATGGGTCACGGACAATCCTGTCGTCAGCCGCCTCGTCTCCTCACTGCTGATTGCCTTGATTCTCGCGGCCAACTGGAAGCTGCTGCGGCTCCTGCCGCGCCGCTGGCAGATCATCGGCGTGTGGATCGAACTCTTCGTCCTGCTGATGCTCTTCTTCTATTCCTTCAATCTCTCCTTCACCTTCATCGCCAAGAAGATCGGCTTCCTCATCACCCAGGGCGTCACGACCACGCTCTTCATCTCGGCGATCTCGATTGCAGTCGCCACGGTCATCGCGCTGGCCGGCGCCATCGCCAAGCTCTCGCGCAACGGCGTGATCTATGGGCTTGCGACCTTCTACACCTCGCTCTTTCGCGGCCTGCCGCTGCTCATGCAGATCTACATCATCTATCTGGGTCTGCCGCAGGTTGGCTATGTCATCGGCGCGATACCGGCGGGCATCCTCGCGCTTTCGCTCTGCTACGGCGCCTATATGACCGAGATTTTCCGCGCCGGCATCGAGAGCATCGACAGGGGGCAATCGGAAGCGGCGACCGCACTCGGCCTCAAGCCCGGTCAGACCATGGCCCTGGTGATCCTGCCGCAGGCCATGCGCATTATCATCCCGCCCACGGGCAACCAGTTTATCGCCATGCTGAAGGATTCCTCGCTTGTGTCGGTCGTCGGCGTCTGGGAGATCATGTATCTCGCCCGCACAATGGGACAGACAGAGTTCCGCCATATCGAAATGTTGATCACCGCTTCCATGATCTATTGGCTGCTTTCCATCGGGCTCGAATACACCCAGTCGCGCATCGAAGAGCGTTTCGGTCGCTTCAATGTCCGCTGAGTCGGAAGGCTGCTTTGCCGCTGGCGGGGCCTCACAAGGCCGTCGGCTTCTGTGGAAAGCCGCCGACATGGCTGCAGGCGAGCGCTGCCCGGTCGCGCCCGGCCTCGACCGCTTCCTGCAACGATCCGCCGCCGATATGCACGGACAGAAATCCCGCGATGAAGCTGTCGCCCGCGCCGGTGGTATCAATAACGCCGACCTGCCTGATGCCTGTTTCCGCCCGCTCCTCAAGCGTCGCCGCCACCGAACCTTTCGCGCCACGGGTCACCACAGCGACCCGGACACCGGCGGAAAGAAAGCGGCCGATCGTGGTTTCGACGGCTGCATCGTCCTCACCCGCCGAGCCGAAGGCGATCGTCAGGCCTTCGATGCCGAGATTGGCGGGATCGGCGTTGACCGATATGTCCTGCGAGACGCTGACCCCGGCTGCGGCGAGCGTGCGTCTCAGCGCGCCGCCATCATCGAGCCAGCCGATATGGACGTGGTCCATGATCTTCAGCGCGGCGACATCAGCATCCGACGGCCGGTAGCCGGCGCAGACGCCGAAATCCTCGAACAGAAACACGCGCTCGCCGGATGACAGGACCTCGATGTCGGTATGGGCGGTCTTGCCGGGTCGCTCCTGCACATGCGCCACGTCAACCCGATTCTCGATGAGTGCAGTTCGCGTCCGCTCGCCATCGGCATCCGGGGCGACGGCGCCGAAGTAGTGTGCATCATGGCCTAGCTTTGCGAGCTGCACCGCGACATTCACCGCATTGCCGCCGACCAGCGCCTCGCCGATCGGCGGCAGGAACTTGTCAATGCAATTGTCGCCGACCACAGCCATGCGAAGTCTCTTCATCCAGCCCTCTCCATCGGCAACTATGCCGCGCTCGCCTCTGGCAGCATTCGCGGGCGCAGTCAAAGCCGCTTTAGCTGAATCAATAGCTAACTCGCTTGTAGTAGCGTCGCGTGGTCAGCGGATGATTGCGCATGACTTCGAGATGCGCGCTGATGCGTTCGAGCACCGTGGCAAGCAGCACCGGCGATATCAGGCCTCGAACCTCCGGCGAAATGCCGGGCAGCGGAAATTCCGACGTATCGAGCACCGTCAGCCGGTCGGTATAATCAGGTGCGAAATTCTCGACGCGGTCGGCAAGCGGCCGCAGGGCATCCTCGCCCTTGAACAGGATGACGGAAACGCCCTTCTCGACCAACTCGAGCGTGCCGTGAAAGAAATCGGACGCATGGACCGGCCGAGTGCGGATCCACTGCATCTCCTCGAGAATGCACATGCCGTAATAGAAGGCGTGCGGCCAGACATTCCCGGCACCGGTGATGATGTGATAATCGGCCCCTGCCAGCACCCTGGCGAAAGCCTCGGCCTTCGGCTCATAGGCGCGCTTCACTTCGAGCAATAGGGCCGGCAGCCTGTCGAGTTCATCAGCGATCTGCTCGTAATTCCCGATCTCCCCGCGATGGCGCATGATCGAAAGCGCGATGAACAGCGATTGCAGATAGAAGGACTCGCAGGACGTGTCGTCCTCGGCGAAATTCACGAAGGCATGATCGCCACCCTTGCCGAGCGGCGTTTCCTCATGGCCGACCAGCGTGATCACGGTGGCGCCCGCTTCCTTCGCCTTGGCGAGGAGTGCCACGCTTTCCCTCGTTGTGCCCGAGAGCGAGGGGATGACGACAATCGATTTGCCATTCAGGTTCGGCGATCCGGTCAGAACCAGCTCGGCCGGCATGTCGATGAAGACGGGAAATCGCGACCGGCGTTGCAGCAACTGCGCTGCCGGCTGCATCAGGATCGCAGCGCCGCCCGTCCCGAGGAAATGGATGTTTTCAGCACCGGCAGCCAGGCAATCGGCGATCACCCGGTCCAGCCGTTCGCGCAGGGCCACCGCACCGGACTGGATACGGAGAAATCTCTGTTCGTCAAAATTCAGCATACAAACCTCCGTGCGTGATAAAGCCAGCAAATGACACCGGCAATGTTGTAAGACAACTGACATCTTGATTTTGATGTGTCAATAACGCAGCCGTGAATTTGCACTGGCTTTGGCAACACCATTGGTTGACGCCGCGCTTGTGAGACATCAGAAATTCGTTGACCGCGCCGCCAATGTCAGACAAGCACATTTCGGATGGTGGAGAGGATTGCGCCCTTGGACGAGCCCCTGCGTGACAAACAGACCCTTGTGATCAAGTTGCGCGACAGGATCCTGGATCTTATCCGCGACACGAGCCTCAAACCCGGCGACAAGCTGCCGACCGAGGCCGAACTCACGCAGCGCTTCAGGATCTCCCGCCCTGTTGTGCGCGAGGCTCTCAAGCTCCTCGAACAGGACAGTCTCATTTATGCCGAACACGGCCGCGGCCGCTTCGTTTCGCCAATGTCGGCTGTACAGGTCGACCGGCCGATCACGGCATTCGAGAGCGTGACCGACATGGCCCGGCACTATGGATACGAGATCGTCAACAAGGTGCTGTCGATTGCCGAAGAGGCGCCGGATGAGCTTGTGGCCAGGCAGTTGCAGATGCGGGCCTCGGATCGCGTGATCCGCATCGAACGCCTGCGACTCCAGCGTGACGAGCCGATCATGTATTGCGTCGACTACGTGCCGCGCAGCCTGATTTCAGCCCGTCTCTACGACGTAGATTGGAGCGGCTCGCTGCTGGCACTGCTCGAGGATTACAAGAACAAGCCGCGCATGTCCGCTGCGAGTGTATCCGCTGTCATGCTGCCGAACGACGTCGTGGAGCGCAACGATCTAAGAGATTTCGGCCCGGCACTCCTGATCACCGAGACATGCTTCAATGCCGCCGGAATGCCAGTGATCTATGCGATCGACTATCACCGGGGCAGCCATTTCTCGTTCAGTCTGGCGAGAAAGTAACGTCGCACGGATTGCTAAAGCGTGTCGCAGTATTTAGTCGTTCGTGTTCACTGGAGAGCGCCCGTATCAACTGGTGCGCATTCGACACATCGACTATAAGGCGAGGAAACATCTCCCCGTTGCGCCGATGCCGGTCGGCATCGTGCACCTCTCCCAACCATTGAATGCACCTCATGTTCCTTGCGCCGCAACACCGCACCTATCTTGCTTTTTTCCTGATCGCGATCTCGACTGGAGCCTTTCTCGCCCGCATTCCCGATCTGCAGGTGATGCTGAACGTCAACAAGGCGGAGCTCGGCCTGACATTGATCGGTCTGGCGGCCGGCGCGCTCGTATCGCTGACATTTTCCTCGCCAGTGGTCATGAGGCTGGGCGCCAGACTGACGCTGATGATAACGCTTCTCGGCACCGCAGCGCTCCTCTCCCTTGTCCCCTTCATGCCGGATGCTCCATCGGTTTTCTGCCTTCTGTTTCTCGTTGGCCTGCTCGGCGGCGCCTTCGAGATCAATCTCAATGTCGAGATCGGACGCATCGAGACCCAGGCCGGATTTGGCATCATGAACCGCGCTCACGGTTTCTGGAGCGTCGGTTTTTTCGTCACCGCGATCAGCGCCTCGGTTATCCGCCATGCCGGAATCAGCTTGCAGACGCATCTTCACCTCGTTCTCGCCCTGGTTTTCGTGTTGGGCGTGGTCAACGTCGCCGGTATGAAGAATGCGGCCATCGTGAAGGCTCCCGAGACCGAGAATGCGCCGCATTTCGCGCTTCCCACTCTTGGCCTGCTGCCACTTTGTCTAATTGGGATTGCTGCCTTCCTCGTCGAAGGCGCCGGTATCGATTGGTCAGCGATCTACATGCGCGACGTCTTCAATTCCGAGCCCTTCATCGGCGGCACGGGGCTGACCCTCTTCGCATTCTTCATGGCTGTTGCCCGGCTCTTCGTCGATCCGGTCGTGGATCGGCATGGCGCGCGGGCCGTTGCGGTCGTTCTTCTCGCTACCGCCGCTCTTGGCATCACCATGGTGTGGCTCGCTCCGCATCCATATGTCGCGCTGGCGGGCTTTGCCCTGATGGGCGGCGGTTGCAGTGCAGTCTATCCGATGGCCGTGACAGCGGCGGCACAACGCACCGATCGGCCCTCAGTGATCAACGTCGCGGCGCTGGCCCAGGTGTCCGTTGTGGTCTTTTTCCTTGCGCCACCCCTGCTCGGTCTTGTCGCGGAACATTGGGGCATCCGGAACGCCTATCTCGTCTGCCTGCCCTTGATCATCGGTTCGCTGCTGGCAAGCCCGGCATTGGCAACGCGGCGCAGGGAACTTCAACCGATACAACAACTGGGGGAATAGTCTTCGACTGTCGCTCGCGCTGGTTCTGAAAAATCAGCAGCAAAAGGCGCCTTCGGGGCGCTTTTTAAACTATTGTAATTGCCTGGTTGCCCGACCTGAGAGAAAGGTGACGTTTCGTACCGGAGACATGGGTTACACTTTTCGATTTTTGATCGGGAGGTGTTGATGCCGTGGAGAGAGACTTCGGTTATGGATGAGCGTCTTCGATTTGTCGCCCGGCTTCTGGAGGGCGAAGGAATGAGCGAGGTGTGCCGTTCGTTCGGCATCTCGCGCAAGACCGGCTACAAGATCTTCGCCCGCTACAAGGAGGATGGCCTGGATGCGCTGACGGATCGGTCGCGGCGACCGGTGCTGCTCAAGCCAACCAGCTGCCCGATCCGGTGGAGGCGATGATCGTTCGGTTGAAGAAGGAGAAGCCGCACTGGGGTGCGCGCAAGATCCGCGAACTCTTGGTGCGGCGGCTGGCCGGCGACATACGAATCCCAGCCAGGAGCACGGTGCATGCGGTGCTCGACCGGCATGGGCTGGTGACCCAGGCCCGCAAGCGGGCGCGCCATCGGGCGGAAGGAACGGTCCTGTCCGAGGCGCTTGCGCCCAACGATCTGTGGTGCGCCGATTTCAAAGGCGAGTTCAGGCTTGGCGACACCAGGTACTGTTACCCCCTGACGATCACAGACCAGGCCTCACGCTACCTTCTGTGCTGCGAGGCCTCCGAATCGACCCGCGAACAGGGCGTCTTCGATGCCTTCCGGCGCGTCTTTGCCGAACGCGGCCTGCCGAGCGCGATCCGGTCCGACAATGGCCTGCCGTTTGCCAGCCCGAACGGTCTCTACAATCTCTCGAAACTCTCGGTCTGGTGGCTGAGGCTCGGCATCGTCTTCGAGCGCATCCGTCCTGGTCATCCGCAAGAGAACGGCCGCCATGAGCGCATGCATCTGACGCTGAAGAAAGAGGCGACACGCCCGCCAGGCCGCAATATCCTGCAGCAACAGGTGCGCTTCGATGCTTTCGTCAGCGAATTCAATCAGGAAAGGCCGCATGAGGCGCTCGCGATGAAGGTGCCGGCCGAGCTCTATGCCGCCTCGCCGCGGCCCTACGAAGGCCTGCCGGAGATCGATTATCCCTTCCACGACAGGGATGCGATCGTCACCCATTGCGGCCGCCTGTGCATCCATCGCAAGAAGATCAACATCTCCACCGTCCTGGCTGGTCAGAAGCTCGGGCTGAAGGAAGTCGATGACGGCATTTGGCTCGTCAGCTTCTTGCGCTATGATCTCGGATACATCGACTTGGAACAGAGGACATTGCAAACCATCGACAACCCGTTCGGCACGAGGTTGTTACCTATGTCTTAGGTACGATGTGTTACCTATGTGTCCGGGTCGGACAGGTAAAATTTTGGTGCCGCTTGCAGGACTCGAACCTGCGACCCCATCATTACGAATGATGTGCTCTACCACCTGAGCTAAAGCGGCGTACTCGTGCCCGGACAAGTCCGAAGCGACGGTCGAGAGGGCTGATAGCGCCAACGGCCGGAGAATGCAAGGTGGGGCGGATAGGAATTTCAGATTTGCGGCGAATGCGGATTTTGCGGCACAGGCGCGTGATCAGCCGCCGCAAATCCTGGCCTTCGCTGCCCGGTATTCTGTGTCCAGTCTGTCGATCAGGGCCGCTGTGGGTTCTATCGCCTTGACGGCACTGATGCCCTGGCCGGAACCCCAGATTTCCTTCCAGGCCTTGGGTCCATCAGTCGCCTTCTCGAAATCCATCTTGGACGGGTCGGCCGTTGGCAGCGCTTCCGGGTCCATGCCCACCGCGCGGATCGAACCCTTGAGGTAGTTGCCCGGGATGCCGGTGAAATAATTGGAATAGACGATATCGGCCGCAGCGGAATCGACGATCATCTGCTTGTATTCGTTCGTCGCGCGCGCTTCCTCGGTGGCGATGAAGGACGAGCCGATATAGGCCATGTCGGCGCCCATGGCCTGTGCCGCCAGCACCGCGCCGCCGGTAGCGATGGCGCCCGAGAGGAGCAACGGTCCAGCGAACCATTCGCGGATTTCCTGGACCAGCGCGAAGGGCGAGAGCGTGCCGGCATGGCCCCCTGCCCCCGCCGCCACGGCAATCAATCCGTCGGCGCCCTTGCGGATCGCTGAATTGGCGTGGCGGTTGTTGATCACGTCATGCAGCACGATACCGCCATATGAATGGATGGCGTCGTTGACCTCCGGCACGGCGCCAAGCGAGGAAATGACGATCGGAACCTTGTATTTGACGCACATCTCGAGATCGTGCTGCAGGCGCTTGTTGGAGCCATGGACGATCTGGTTGACCGCGTAGGGCGCTGCCGGACGGCCGGGATTGGCTGCATCATGGGCGGCGAGCGTCTCGGTGATCTCGGAAAGCCATTCGTCGAGTTGGCTTTCGGGCCGGGCGTTGAGCGCGGGAAAGGACCCGACGACGCCTGCCTTGCACTGGGCGATGACCAATGCCGGATGGGAGATGATGAACAACGGCGCTGCCACCACGGGGATGCGGAGATTGGCGGAGAGAATGTTTGGCAAGGCCATTATGCGGTTCCATTCTGGCGCGACGACTAATTGGAGATAGACCAAGTTCGCGAGATTGTTCAAGGTTGAATTTTCTTCCCACCGGAAACTTGCCATTATTTATGCGCAAAGGCGAATGCAGGACGGGCGGTTGAGAGACGATCCGCTTGCCAATCCGGAAGCGAATGGGTTACCGCATTATCGACGCGCGACCGCGCGCCAGGAATCAAGGAACGATGTGAATTGAGCGGACTGGAACAGGCGATCAGAAATGCGCTGGAGCGCGCCGAAAGGTCCGACCCGGATATTCGTGCCCGCATCTACCAGTCTGCGCGCAATGCGCTGGATACCGGCTTGCGCAAGCAGGAGGTCGGCGACCCGCAGGTGATCGAACGTCAGCGCCAGCGGCTCGAAATGACCATCAACGAGATCGAGGATGAAGAACTCTCGCGGCTCCGCTCGATCGCCCAGTTCGAAAGGGTGGCGCTGGACCGGGAGCCCGAGGACGATCCCGCCGTCGTCGAGCACGCGCCGGAAACCGAGCCTCATGACAGCACGGCCGAGGATGCCGCCCCCGTCATCGAGCATGAGGCTCCCGCCCCGTTCGAACAACAGGCACAGCGGGACGTCCGGATCGAGCCCGAGCAGCCCGCCCGGCAAGATGTCCGCGCGGAGCCCGAGATCCGGGTCGAGCCGAACGAACGCGCCTCCGCTGTCCAGCCCGCCGATGACGATACGCTTTCCGATTTTTTCGCCACGCGCGAGCACCGGGAGGAAAAGCCCGCGCGCCAGATGGAGGACACGAATTGGGACGAGGCGGCCGGCTCGCCGGTGCCGCGCGAGCCTCGCAAGGGCCGCGGAGCGGGTTCCGCCCTGGTGTCCCTGTTCGTCTATGCCTGCCTGATCGGGATTATCGGCACGGGCGCCTGGTGGCTTTATGCGACGGGCATGATCGATGCTGCGATGAAGGGCAATACGGATTTCGATCTGGTGCCGAAGCAGTTGCAATCCGCCAGTTCGGAGACCACGCCTGCCGAAACACGGCTCGATACGCTGCGCGGCTTCTCGGGCGAATGGATGGATATCTACAAGCCGGGCAGCAATAGTAATCTTGCGCGCCCACGCTCAAAGGCCACCATCGAGGACGGTCAAGATAGCGACGGCGTGGCGACCATCATCGCCTCCAACGCGCCGGATCAGGATGGCGACGTGCTGGTGGAAGTGCCGGCCTCGATCCTGCAGGAACTTGCCGGCAAGACCTCGACGCTGGCAGTCACGGTGAAATCGAACAGCGAAAAGCCCGCCCAGATCTATATCCAATGCGAGTTCAAGACGCTGGGCGATTGCGGCCGGCACCGCTATACCGTGACCAACGAACGCGCCGACGAACTGATCCAGGTGAAATTCGACGGAAAGCTGGGCCCGAGCGAGCCCGGCCATATCGTGATCAACAGCGATCTCACCGGCGAAGGCAGCGCCATCCGCCTCTATGGCATCAGGGTGCTGCCCGGTTCTTGAGGCTTATCAGACTTCCATCGCATAGCCCGCGCCGCGCACGGTGCGGATCACGTCGGGCATGTTGGAGAGGTTGAGCGCCTTGCGCAGGCGGCCGACATGGACGTCCACGGTGCGCTCGTCGACATAGATGTCGTGGCCCCAGACACCATCGAGAAGCTGCGAGCGCGAGAACACGCGACCGGGCGACGACATGAAGAATTCAAGCAGCTTGAACTCCGTCGGCCCGAGCCGGACCTCGCGCGAGCGGCGATGGACGCGGTAGGTCTCGCGATCGAGTTCGACATCGCCGCATTTCAGCAGCGACGAGATCGCGCTCGGCCGCACCCGGCGCAGCATGGCTTTCACGCGGGCCATCAGTTCCGGCGTCGAGAACGGCTTGACGACATAGTCGTCGGCGCCGGTGGAGAGGCCGCGAACGCGCTCGCTCTCCTCGCCGCGCGCGGTCAGCATGATCACCGGCAGGCGCTCGGTCTGCGGACGCATCCTGAGGCGGCGGCAGAGTTCGATGCCGGAAACACCCGGCAGCATCCAGTCAAGCACGAGGAGATCAGGCACACGCTCCTGCAGGCGTATGTCGGCTTCGTCGCCACGCGGGATGACCTCCACCTCGTAGCCTTCGGCTTCCAGATTGTAGCTGAGCAGTGTGCCCAGTGCCTCCTCGTCTTCGACGACCATGATTCTCGGCTGCATGAGACTCCGTTCCCGGTGTTAGACCACCGGTTTTCCGAGGGCGCCCTCCGGGCACCCGGGGTTCAAAGGGCTGGCTGGACGACGGATGCCGTGTTGTCATCCTTGGGCCGCTCGCCGGCCGGCTGCTCGCCGGTCGACATGTAGTAGATCGTCTCGGCGATATTCGTCGCATGGTCGCCGATGCGTTCGATGTTCTTGGCGCAGAACAGGAGATGCGTGCAGGGCGTGATGTTGCGCGGATCTTCCATCATATAGGTCAGAAGCTCGCGGAACAACGACGTGTACATCGCATCGATCTCTTCGTCGCGGGCGCGGATCTGCTCAGCCTTTTCGGGCGAACGCGTCGAATAGACGTCGAGTACGTCCTTGAGCTGCGACAGAGCAAGCTCGGAGAGGTGCTCGATACCACGGGCGAGCGGGCGCGGAATGCCCGATGTCTGCACCGCGATGACGCGCTTGGCGGTGGACTTGCCGAGGTCGCCGACGCGCTCCAGGTCGGATGCGATGCGGATCGATCCGATGATCTCGCGAAGATCGGATGCAACGGGCTGGCGCTTGGCGATCATCAGGATCGCCTTGTCGCCGATTTCACGTTCCGTCGCATCGACGATCGTGTCTTCCGAGATCACCCGCTGGGCGAGCGCGGAATCGGCGGTCACGAGCGCATGGATCGCATCGGAAACCATCTGCTCGACCATGCCGCCCATTTCGGCGATGCGACGGGCGAGCAGTTTCAGTTCTTCGTCGAATACGGAATAGATGTGGGATGATGTTGTGGTCATCGGAAATCCTCCTGCCGGACAGCCGGCGAAACGCGTCTCAGCCGAACCGGCCCATGATGTAATCCTGGGTGCGCTGGTCGTCCGGATTGGTGAACATCTTGTCTGTGTCGTTCTCTTCCACGAGGTAGCCCAGGTGGAACATGGCCGTGCGCTGGGAAACACGCGCGGCCTGCTGCATGGAGTGGGTGACAATGACGATCGTGAAGTTCTCGCGCAGTTCGTGGATCAGTTCCTCGACCTTGGCGGTGGCGATCGGGTCGAGCGCCGAACAGGGCTCGTCCATGAGGATGACCTCAGGGCTGACGGCGACGGCGCGGGCGATGCAGAGGCGCTGCTGCTGGCCGCCGGACAGGCCGGTGCCGGGCTCAAGCAGACGATCCTTGACCTCGTTCCAGAGACCGGCGCGTATCAGGCTTTTTTCGACGATTTCGTCGAGCTGGGCCTTGCTGGTGGCGAGGCCGTGGATGCGCGGGCCGTAGGATACGTTCTCGTAGATCGACTTGGGGAACGGATTGGGCTTCTGGAACACCATCCCTACGCGGGCGCGCAACTCGACCACGTCGAGTGAAGGCCGGTAGATGTCGCCGCCATCAAGCGTGATGTTGCCGGTGACGCGGCAGCCTTCGATCGTGTCGTTCATGCGGTTCAGCGTGCGCAGGAACGTGGACTTGCCGCAGCCCGAAGGGCCGATCAGCGCGGTCACGGTGTTCTCGCGGATGTTGAGATTGACATCGAACAGGGCACGCTTCTCGCTATAGAAAACGGAGACGTCCTTGCCGATCATCTTGTAGGTCTGTTCGGTATTCATGCTCTTGCCAATCGTCTTTTCGACTTCGATATCTGTAAGCATATTCATGGGACGTACTCCTTACCAGCGGCGTTCGAAGCGCCGGCGCAGCATGATGGCGGCGAAGTTCATAATGATGAGGAAGATGAGCAGCACGATAATCGCGCCCGACGTGCGTTCGACAAAGGCACGCTCGGCCTCGTTCGCCCACATGTAGATCTGCACCGGCAGAGCCGTCGCGGGCTCGAACGGCGTGGTCGGATAATCCACCACGAAGGCGACCATGCCGATCAGCAGCAGCGGTGCGGTTTCGCCGAGTGCATTGGCGAGACCGATGATCGTGCCGGTCAGGATGCCGGGCATGGCGAGCGGCAGAACGTGATGCGTGACCGTCTGCATCTTGGAAGCGCCGAGGCCGAGTGCAGCCGCGCGGATCGAGGGTGGCACGGCCTTCAGCGCGGCACGTGTCGCGATGATGATGGTCGGCAGCGTCATCAGCGCCAGCACGAAGCCGCCAACGATGGAGGCCGAGCGCGGCATGCCCATGAAGTTGATGAAGATCGACAGGCCGAGAAGACCATAGACGATCGACGGCACCGCAGCGAGGTTGTTGATGTTGACCTCGATAAGGTCGGTCCAGCGGTTTTTCGGTGCGAATTCCTCGAGATAGATCGAGGCACAGACACCGATCGGCAGGGCCAGCGCCAGCACGATCAGCATCGTGTAGATCGAGCCGAGGATGGCGACGCCGAGACCGGCGGCTTCAGGACGGCTGGATGCGCCAGCCGTGAAGAAGGCCGGATTGAAGTGTTCGCGAAGAACACCGGCCTCCGAAAGCTTGTTCATGATCCCGACCTGTGCATCGGACACCTTCCGGTTGGCCTCGGCGGAGGTCAGGTCGATCTGGCCCTTGTAGGCCGAGTCGATATTGGCGGACGCCAGGAACGTGACCGGCACTGTCTTGCCGATGATATCCGGGTTGGCGAGCACCATGTCGCGAAGCTGTGCACGGACGCCATCGGAGATGAAGCCCTTGAGCTTGGCGATCGACGGACGATCCTTGGGATCGATGCCGACCACCTTGGCAACAGCATCACGCGCCAGGTTCGGATAGTTGGCGGTGATCAGCACCTTCGGATCGGTGGCGCGCTTGTTCGTCGGGTCGATGACCTTCTCGGAGAACTCGACCGGGACGGTGATCATGGTCTGGAAGAAGGCCGTGTAGCCCTTCGAGACGATCGAGACGAGCAGCAGGACCAGGAAAGCCAGGCCAATGATGATCGCAGCGGCGCCATACATGCGGAAGCGCTTCTCGGCGGCGCGGCGGCTCTTGATGCCGATATCGCGGGGGGCAGCGGCGGCCGAAGTGCCGGCCGGGTTGAATACAGCGTCGGTCATTCGTACTGCTCCCGGTATTTACGGACGATGTAGAGCGCGTAGACATTCATGATCAGCGTCAGCACGAAGAGCGTGATGCCGAGCGCGAACGCCACAAGCGTCTGCGGGGAATTGAATTCAAGGTCGCCGGTCAGCTGGTTGACGATCTTGACGGTGATGGTGGTCATCGGCTCGAAGGGCGAGAATTGCAGGTTCGCCGCGACACCGGCCGCGAGAACCACGATCATCGTTTCGCCGATGGCGCGCGAGCCGGTGAGAAGAAGGGCACCCATGATGCCCGGGAGCGCCGCGGGCAGGATAACCCGCTTCATGGTTTCGGACCGCGTGGCGCCGAGGCCGAGCGAACCGTCACGCATCGCTCTCGGCACGGCGGTGATAATGTCATCCGACAGCGACGAGACGAAGGGGATGAGGCGGATGCTCATGACGAAACCGGCCGTCAACACGCTCTGCGCTTCGATGAAGTTGGTGTAGTTGCCGGTCAGCGCGCCCCAGAGGCCGGTCGAGAAATCGCGGAAGAACGGTCCGATCGTGATCAGCGCGAAGAAGCCGTAGACGATGGTGGGGATACCGGCCAGGATTTCGAGCAGCGGCTTGACGATGGAACGGACCTGACGGGACGCGTACTCTGCCATGTAGATGGCGGCGAACAGGCCGATCGGCACTGCGATCAGCATCGCGACCAGCGCGATGTACATCGTGCCGAGCAGCAGAGGAATGAGGCCGAACTGGCCTGAAGTGCTGCCGGTCGTGGAGAAGCGTGGATCCCACACTGTGCCGAAGAAGAAGTTGACCGGAGAAACCTGACCGAAGAAGCGGAAGGTTTCGGAAATCAGCGAGCCGACGATGCCGAACGTCGTGAGGATCGCGATGGTGGACGACAGGATCAGCGCCCAGAGCATGAAACGCTCGACATTGTTGCGGGCGCGGAAAGTTTCCGAGACACGCGTATAAGAGAAATAGCCGCCGCCCAATGCGATCAGGATCGAGGCGACCGCTATGATCCAATGGGATGTTGACGTTTCGCTCATCAGCCGCTTGGCAGCATCGATCATGAACGGCTGCGGATCCTGGGCCAGCGGCAGGCCCTTCGAGCCCAGCACCGACTTGAACTTTGTGATGTCGCCATCAACCGCGGCGCGCTCTTCGGATGTCAGCAGGTCGAAGCCGGTCGCGATCGACTTGACCATGCCGTAAATGATGTCCTGCTCGTTCTGCGGCTTTGCAAGGTGCTCCGCGGGCAGCGATGCCCTGACCGAGCGCTCGACGTAGTTCGAGCCGACATTGGTCGCAACGATGAGGAAGAGAGCGGCTGGCAGGATCGCCCAGATGGCGGCATGCGCACCGAAATAGGAAGGACGGGAGTGCAGCTTGCGCACATCTCCGTTCACCACGGACACCGACTTTGAACGCGTCAGATAGTACGCGACCACGCCGATGACCAGAATTATCAGGAAAACCGAGGCGCTACCCATCTCAATACCCTAACTGGACGTTTTGGGCCTCATGCCCTTGAAAATGCGAATATGAAAAATGCCGGCGGGCTTTCACCCGCCGGCGATCTTGCGATTACATGTTCTTCCAGCTGGACACGGCAGCGCGGATTGCTTCGCGCTCAGCATCCGGAGCCGGGATCAGGCCGTATTCGGCGAGCGGGGAGTCCGGGCCGATCATGGTGTCAGCGGTGAAGAATTCCACATATTCCTTCAGGCCGGGAACCGACTCGAGGTGAGCCTTCTTGACGTAGAAGAAGAGCGGACGGGAAACCGGGTACTCGCCCTTGGCAACGGTTTCGACACTCGGCAGGACGCCGCCGACGGTGGCGACCTTCAGCTTGTCGGCGTTGTTTTCATAGAAGGAGAGGCCGAATACGCCGACTGCCTTCTTGTCCGCATCGATGCGGGCGAGGGTTTCAGAATAGTCGCCGTCGATGTCAACAGCCTTGCCGTCCTTGCGGACTGCCTTGCACTTGCCTTCGGCTTCTTTCTTTTCGATGCCGGCCTTTTCCATGGCTTCGAGCGCGCCGGTGGCCTTGCAGCCGGCGACCAGCAGCTTTTCTTCGAACACTTCGCGCGTGCCGTGCTTTTCGCCCGGGATGAAAGCCTGGATGTCGAGGTCGGCGAGCTTGGCGTTGACCTGCTTCCAGTTGGTGTTCGGGTTGGCGACGATCTTGCCATCGACAACAATCTCAGCAGCAAGAGCCGTGTAGATGTCGGCCGGTTCGAAAGCGAAATCCGGAGCGGACTTGTCGAGAGCGAAGACGATGCCGTCATAGCCGATCTTGACTTCGGTGACGTCGGTCACGCCGTTGGCCTTGCAGGTTTCGAGTTCCGAATCCTTGATCGGGCGCGAAGAATTCGCGATGTCGATCGTCTCGGGGCCAGCGCCCTTGCAGAATTCCTTGAGGCCGGCGCCGGAGCCGCCGGATTCAACGACCGGAGCCTTGAAATCCGAATAGGTTTCGGCGAACTGCTCGGCGACGATCTTGGCATAGGGAAGCACGGTCGAGGAACCGGCGATGTGGATCTGGTCGGCGGCAAAGGAAACGCCTGCGAAGGCGACGGAAGCGACAAGCGCTGCCATGGTGGTCTTTACGAGTTTCATCTGATTTCTCCCGTTCGGGCTGGATTTGGCGGCGCCGGCAGCGGCGCCCTGGCCTGTGGTTTTATGCGGCCCGGTTCTCATTAGACCCTGGACACCCATGCTTTTATGTCATTTCTGCGAAAGATTTATGACAGGCCATGCCATTGATTTTAATGTTTAAAATATAAGCCGGCGGCTACGTCGCGGCCTTTTATGTCAAAAGCGCACCGTAAAGGTGCTGCCCTGCCCAACTTCCGAGCGGATAATCAACCGGGCGCGGTGGCGTGTGAGAATATGCTTGACAATGGCGAGCCCCAAACCTGTTCCCTTCTTGGATCGGCTGCTCTCGACATTGACCCGATAAAAGCGTTCGGTCAGGCGCGGCACGTGCTCGTCGGGGATGCCGGGACCATAGTCGCGGACGCTGATTTCGACCGGCTGATCCGGCTCCGCTGTTATCGTCACGTCCACCTTCTTGCCATCCTGTCCGTACTTGCAGGCGTTCTCGATGAGGTTCTCGAAAACCTGCGTGAGTTCATCCCGGTCGCCGGTGACCATGACTGGCTGCGCGGGCAGCGTCTTGACGATCTCGACACCGACATCGCTCGCCAGTGGCGCCAGCGCATCGCAGACCGAGCCGATCAGCGGTACGAGGTCGACCGCATCCTGCGGCGCCAGCCGGGCCTTGAGTTCCAGGCGCGAAAGCGACATGAGGTCATCGACCAGACGGCTCATCCGCGTCACCTGCTCCTGCATGATGCCGAGGAATTTCTCCTGCGCCTTCTGATCGTTGCGCGCCGGCCCCAACAATGTCTCGATGAAGCCGCGGAGCGAGGCGAGCGGCGTGCGCAATTCGTGCGAGGCGTTCGCCACGAAGTCCGAACGCATGCGATCGATGCGGCGGGTTTCCGAAATGTCGCGGAAGATAAGGACATAATAGTCGGCCTCTCCCTGCGCCTTGATAATCCGGACCAGATAAACGCTCTCCGACGGCAGCATGGCGGAATATTCGATCGTTCCGGTCTTGCCGGTATCGAGCGCCTCGCGGATCGTATCGAGGACGGCAGGCAGGCGAATACGCGCGGAAACATGTTGGCCATCGCGGAATTCGCCGAAGGCATGCGCGGCCGATGGGTTCTGGTACAGCACGTATCCGCCGCGATCGAGCAGGAAGACCGGGCTGTCGAAGCCCGCAAAGGCGGCCTTTACCTCGAACAGCGGATCATTGGCGATCTCTGCCGTCACGTCATCCTGTGCGAGAGGCGCGGGCACCGGGTCACGGGTGAAGAATGCCGGCAGGATCGCGATCAGGATCGCGCCGATCGCCGCCCAGCCATTGCGGGTCGCACCATAGACAATGAGCATGCCGAACGCGCCGCACAGGATGTAAGCCTTGCGCCGCATCAACCAGCTCACAATTGTCCAGACTACCTGCATTTACGAGTCACCCTCACGCGATTAGCTGTCCCTAGCTATCCACCTGATGTGACAGGTCTTCCATGGACCGCTTGAATTCACAAGATAAATATGGGCAAGTCTAGGCGAGCGAAATCATCTGCGATCCGGGAGCGAGTCATGGTGGAAGAGGTTGAGACCAAGCCGGTGGAGATCGAGATCGGCGGGGAGAAGCGCCTGTTCGACATCGAAAATCCTGATCTGCCGAGCTGGATTGACGACAAGGACCTGAAGTCCGGCGGCTATCCCTATGACAAGAAGCTCGACGACGACGATTATGAGGAACAGCTGGAAGCGCTGCAGGTCGAACTCGTCAAGCTGCAGATCTGGCAGCAGAAGAGCGGCGCCCGTGTGATGGCGATCTTCGAAGGCCGGGACGCAGCCGGCAAGGGCGGATCGATCAACGCCGTCAAGATGAACATGAACCCGCGTTCCGCGCGCATCGTGGCCCTCACCAAGCCGACCGAGACCGAACGCGGCCAGTGGTACTTCCAGCGCTATGTCTCGACCTTCCCGACTGCAGGCGAGTTCGTGCTGTTTGATCGCTCCTGGTACAATCGGGCCGGCGTTGAGCCCGTCATGGGCTTCTGCACGCCGGAGCAATATGAGGCCTTCCTCAAGGTCGTACCGCGCTTCGAGAAAATGATCGTCCAGGACGGCATCCATTTCTTCAAATTCTACCTCAATATCGGGCGCGAGATGCAACTCAAGCGGTTCCATGACCGCCGTCACGACCCGTTGAAAATCTGGAAGCTGTCGCCGATGGATATTGCGGCGCTCAACAAATGGGATGACTACACCCAAAAGCGCAATCGGATGCTGAAGGAAACCG
Source organism: Rhizobium sp. LjRoot254 (assembly GCF_964254105.1). Lineage (NCBI taxonomy): Bacteria > Pseudomonadati > Pseudomonadota > Alphaproteobacteria > Hyphomicrobiales > Rhizobiaceae > Rhizobium > Rhizobium sp. LjRoot254. The sequence continues at coordinate 4,311,760 of NZ_CAXUSM020000001.1, forward strand.
ATACCAACGAGGCGCCGTGGACCGTGGTGCGCAACAATGACAAGCGTCGCGGGCGGCTGGAACTCATCAAGCACATCCTCAACGCCATCGATTATGACGGCAAGGACAGGCAAGTGATCGGCAAGGTCGACGACAAGATCGTCTGCCGGAGCGAAAAATTCCTCAAGTGAGCCCGAAGCGTCGTTAGATCAGGAAGTCCCGACCGTGCGTATCATGTGCCTGAACGGCTGGGGCGGCAAGCTGCACGATCAATTGATCGACTATGTCAGCGCCGCCTCTCCCGACATTCTATGCCTGCAGGAGGTGGTCCATACGCCGCTCTCGACCAGGGACTGGCTGGACTACCGGGATGGCGACCACGTGTTGCCGCAACGCGCGAACTTCTATCTCGACGTCGCAAGAGCGCTGCCGGAGCATACGACGACCTTTTGCCCCGCCGCGCAAGGCGTTCTCTGGGACGGCGACCAAACAGTGCCATCACAATGGGGACTGGCGACATTTGTCCGGAACTCATTCCCGATTATCGGCCAGATCCAATCGTTCGTTCACAAGGGTTTTTCGCCCAACGATTATGGAGAACATCCGCGCTCGCGAAATGCGCATGCTGTCAGGCTTTTCGATTACGAGAGGAACTGGCCGGTATCCATCGTTCATACCCATGGACTGCGCGATCTCAATGGCAAGATGGATACGCCCGAGCGGCTGGCGCAGGCGCGCAGGCTCGCCGCGCTGGCAACAAGAATTTCAGAGCCGGGGGATCGCCTCGTCGTCTGCGGCGATTTCAACGTCGAGCCGGATAGCGAGACTTTCGCGATATTGCGCGAGATCGGGCTGACCGACATGGTGACGTCGCGAGGGTTTGCCGGGACGCGCAATTCCCATTACACCAAGCCGGGCCGCTTTGCCGACTACATGCTGGTGAATGATGCCGTCACGGTCATCGACTTCGATGTCGTGTCAGACCCCGAAGTCTCGGATCATTGCCCGCTTCTGCTTGAAATCTAAAGCGTGTCGCAGGTAATCAGATTCGGGATTCCGTTATTTTGTGATTTGTGATTCAATTTGCCCACGGAAGGAGAACGACCATGGGCAAGCCGCATCCGATAGCGTTGCGTGCGCGTGTTGTTGCGTTTGTGGAAGAGGGTCATAGTCATCGTGAGGCTGCCCGGCATTTTCGGGTATCTCCTCGGTTCGTCAACAACATGATGATCCTGCAACGATCGTCGGGCTCACTTGCGCCTGCCCGGCAGGGCCAGCCGCCCGGCAGCAAGCTGTCGGCTCACGGCGAATGGATCAACCAACGTGTGTCAGGCCATGGCGAAGTGACACTGGACGAATTGTGTGTCGAGCTCGCCGAGCGCGGTGTCGAAGTCCATCGCGCGACCGTCGGCCGGTTCCTGCATCGGCTGGGGCTCAGCAATAAAAAAAAGCCTCAGGGCAAGCGAACAGTGCAGGCCGCAGATCGCCAAGGCGCGTGACCTGTGGATTAGGCGTCGAAAGCGGTTCTTCAACAAGGCATTGGCGCGGCTGATCTTCGTCGATGAGACATCGACAAACACGCGGCTGACCAAGCGCACCGGATGGTCCCGCAAAGGGCGGCGCTTTGTCGCCTATGCTCCCTTCGGAAAATGGAAGACGCAGACATTCATTGCTGGACTTCGCTGCCACGGCCTCACTGCCCCCTTCATCGTCGATGCACCCATGAATAGCCGCATCTTTGATACCTGGGTTGAAACACAGCTTGCCCCGACGCTATCGCCAGGTGACGTCGTCATTCTCGACAATGTCGGCTTCCACAAGAGCGAGCGCGCAGAGCAGCTCGTCAAGGCCAAGGGTGCCTGGCTCCTCTTCCTCCCGCCTTACTCGCCGGACCTGAACCCGATCGAGATGGCATTCTCCAAGCTCAAGTCCCTATTGCGAAAACGAGCCGCTCGAAGCTTCGACGCCATCACTCAGGCGCTCGGCGACATTGTCGCACTCTTCTCCGTGTCAGAATGCAGAAACTTCTTCAGAGCAGCCGGCTATGAGGCTGAATAAATGCGACACGCTTTAGGTCCGTCGTTGGGTGGGGCACAAATAAAAACGGAGGCGGACCAGCCGCCTCCGATAAACCGTCATTTGCCGAAATCAGCGAACCCGGCGGCGCTCCGCCGAAGGCTGGTAGGCGAGCTTCTGATGGTAGGTGCAATAGGGCGTGTTATCCGGCGAGTCATTGCCGCAGAAGCAGAAGTCGTCCTTGAGCGGATCGCCGAGCGGCCACTTGCAGGTGCGCTCTGTAAGGCGGACCAGCGGCAGGCGCTTGAAGATCGGCACGACCACATTGTTGCTGGTCGAGACTTCCATCTCCTCGAGTGCTTCGATCTCGATGTCTTCCTTGAGCATCGTTGCGCCCGCCTGGCGGGTCACCGTGCGGGTAATCGTGCGCGGAGCGAAGGATTGAGGACGAACCTGGGTCGAAACCGTCGAACGCTTCTGGGACCGGGCGGAGGTTGCACCACCGGCCTTGGCACGTCCGGGCAGGCTGAGCCGGTGGACCTTGCCGATGACCGCGTTGCGGCTGACGCCGCCGAGCTGGGCAGCGATCTGGCTGGCGCTCAAGCCCTCGGCCCAAAGCTTCTTCAGCCTCTCCACGCGTTCGTCGGTCCAGTTTACCCCATTATCCATAATGTCATCCTTCCTACGGAATCCTTCACCGCACCCCAAGACGAGCCTGGGGGGCGAGGGCCCCTGAGTTTTCTGGTGACTAGTTCCGCCGCATGCAGTCTAGCTAATTCATCCCTAAACTAGTGGTGCCCGGACTCCATGACAAGAGTGACTGGAATCTGCGGGAATCAATTTTTGACTTATCCCCAAGATTGATTTGTCAACCGTCATTTTGATGCGCGGCGGACCACCTGTCACGGGAACGCTCCTATTCGAGCAGTTGGGCCAAGTGGCGCGGAATTGCGGGTTTTTGTTGACGGCGGAAGATCAAATGATAATAGTGCCGCTGCCGCCTGAAAGGGCGGCTTTTTGCTTTTGCCGAGCCGGGCGTGGCCGGGCATCGGCATGGAGCAACCATCCACGACAGGATAGACCAGGAGAACCGCGATGGCGGATGCCGCTACACTTTACGACACCTATGCTCGCGCCCCGATGCGCTTCGAGCGAGGTGAAGGCGTGTGGCTGATCACCGAAACCGGCGACCGCTATCTCGATTTCGCGGCTGGTGTCGCCGTCAACTCGCTCGGGCACGCGCATCCGCATCTGGTTGCGGCGCTGAAGGAGCAGGCCGAGAAGCTCTGGCACACATCCAATCTCTATGAATCCCCCGGGCAGGAGAAACTGGGCCGGCGGCTGATCGAGAATACATTCGCCGACAAGGTGTTCTTCACCAATTCGGGCGCCGAGGCGCTGGAATGCGCGATCAAGACCGCGCGCCGCTACCATTATTCCAAGGGCCATCCGGAAAAATTCCACATCATCACCTTCGAAGGCGCCTTCCACGGCCGGACGATCGCGACGATCGCGGCCGGCGGCCAGCAGAAATACATCGACGGCTTCGGCCCCAAGGCCCCCGGCTTCGACCAGGTGCCTTTCGAGGACCTCGATGCCGTGAAAGCGGCGATCACCGAAGCGACTGCCGGCATATTGCTCGAGCCGGTCCAGGGCGAAGGCGGGCTGCGGAGCTTCTCGCCGGAATTCCTCAAGGCGATCCGAGCGCTCTGCGACGAGCACGACCTGCTGCTGATCCTCGATGAGGTACAGTGCGGCGTCGGTCGTACAGGCAAGTTTTTCGCCTATGAACGGGCGGGCATCACGCCCGATATCATGGCCGTGGCCAAGGGCATCGGCGGTGGCTTTCCGATGGGTGCATGCCTCGCAACCGCTGAAGCCGCTTCCGGCATGGTCACCGGCACGCATGGCTCGACCTATGGCGGCAATCCACTGGCGATGGCGGTGGGCAATGCCGTGCTCGACGTCGTGCTTGCCGAGGGTTTCCTGCAGCATGTCAACGATGTCGCGCTGGTCTTCCGCCAGGGTCTCGCTTCGCTCTCGGATCGCTTCCCCGAGGTGATCGAGGAAATCCGCGGCGAAGGCCTGATGATCGGCATCAAGGCGAAGGTGCCGGCCGCCGATCTGTTGCAGGCGATCCGCGGCGAGAAGCTGCTGGCCGTCATGGCGGGCGACAATGTCGTGCGCCTACTGCCGCCGCTGGTAACCACTGCTGAAGATGCCCGCGAGGGCCTCGTCCGGCTCGAAAAGGCTGCCGAAAAGCTCGCACACCGATGATGCTTTGTCTCACCCTGAAATTCGACTAAACATTTCAAGATAAGACAGGCAAGGATCACGCGTATGGCGTCCGCTAAGCATTTTCTCGATCTCTCCGCAGTTTCCGCAGCCGACCTCCGGGTCATCATGGATGACGCCAAGAGCCGCAAGGCAGCACTCAAGTCGGGCAATCCCGACAAGCCGCTCGCCGGCAAGATGCTGGCGATGATCTTCGAGAAGCCCTCGACCCGCACCCGCGTGTCGTTCGACGTCGGCATGCGTCAGCTCGGTGGCGAGACGCTGTTTCTCTCCGGCACCGAAATGCAGCTCGGCCGCGCCGAGACAATCGGCGACACAGCCAAGGTTCTGTCACGCTATGTCGATGCGATCATGATCCGCACGACCGATCACTCCCGCCTGCTGGAACTGGCCGAGCATGCGACTGTTCCCGTCATCAACGGCCTGACCGACGCGACCCATCCCTGCCAGATCATGGCTGATATCATGACCTTCGAGGAGCATCGCGGCCCGATCTCCGGCAAGACGGTTGCCTGGACCGGCGACGGCAACAATGTGCTGCACTCGCTGATCGAGGGCTCCGCCCGCTTCGGCTACCGGATGAACATGGCCGTGCCGCTCGGCAGCGAGCCTGACGACAAATATCTCAACTGGGCGCGCAACAATGGCGGCAACATCATGCTGACCCATGACGCGGAAAAGGCCGTGAACGGCGTCGATTGCGTCGTCACCGATACCTGGGTGTCGATGAACCAGGAGCATCGCGCACGCGGCCACAACGTGTTCCAGCCCTACCAGGTCAACGGCGCACTGATGAAGCACGCCAAAGACGATGCGCTGTTCATGCATTGCCTGCCGGCGCATCGCGGCGAGGAGGTCACCGACGAGGTGATCGACGGGCCGCAATCGGTCGTCTTCGACGAAGCCGAGAACCGCCTTCATGCGCAGAAATCCGTGCTGGCATGGTGCCTGGGTGCGATCTGACGACTGGCCTCTTCGGAATGGGCATCTGAGACTACCTCGGCTTGGTTGTTTTCTCGCAAGAATTCGCGTAATCGACTTCCAGCATTGAGTGCAAGGGAGCAAAGGAGATACGATGTTCGGGCATCGCGTGAGCAAGATTGGATACGTCCTCGCCATTGTTGCCGTCGTTTTACTTTTCGGCCCTGCCTGGTTCGAGGTAAAGCATCCTACCCGGAACACCCTGGAGATGTTCGGTGGGATCGCTTTCGTGCTCAGTTTCTGCACGGTGTTTCTAGGCGTGATTGCTCGTGGCTTCGAGCGAGTCGAAGCTGCCATTCTTTCGAGGCCCATTGCCAGAATCGACGCCTAGGAAGCGATCCCAGAACGGCCGTTGAATATCTTGCGGGGAATGATGTGGTGGGCCGAAAAAACTTCGGACTTGAATTCGTTGTCCAATTGACTACTTGAAGGCCAACGAAAAGCAGCCGATTATGGTGCTGCGTCAATGATCTCCGAGACAATGATGGCCGAAATCGAACTCAATCCCGGCAAGACCGGGTTCGCTGGTGATGATCGCGTCGTTCCCTTCCAGGTGGAAGGACTCGATGTGCGCGGTCGTGCCGTTACACTTGGACCCCTGACGGACACGATCCTGTCCCGGCATGCCTATCCGCCGCCGGTGGCGCGGTTATTGTCGGAGGCGATCGCGCTGACGGTGTTGCTCGGCACCTCGTTGAAATTTCAGGGCAAGCTGATCGTCCAGACCCAGAGCGATGGCCCCGTGAATTTCCTTGTTGCCGATTTCACTGCACCCGACGGCGTGCGCGGTTATGCCCGTTTCGACGAACAGGCACTGGCCGCAGCACAGGCTGCCGGCAAGACCGAACCGCATGAACTGCTTGGCAAGGGCATACTCGCATTCACGATCGATCAGGGCGAGGATAGCCAGCGCTATCAGGGCATCGTCGCGCTTGACGGCGAGACGCTTGAAGAAGCGGCTGCGGCCTATTTCCGCCAGTCCGAACAGATCCCCACCCGGGTCAAGCTCGCCTCGGCCGAACTTTTCGATCGCGATCCGGACGGCAAGCCGCGCCACAGCTGGCGTGCCGGCGGCATGGTCGTGCAGTTCCTGCCGCAGGCGCCCGAGCGCATGCGCCAGCGCGACCTGCATGGCGGTGATGGCGATAACGGCCAGGAATTCGAGGAAGACGATACCTGGGCGGAAGCGCAGATGCTGACCTCTACCGTCGGAGCGGAAGAACTGACCGACCCCGATCTCGGCGTCGAACGGCTGCTCTACCGGCTGTTCCACGAGCGCGGCGTGCGCGTCTATGACGCCCAGCCGGTGCATGACCGCTGCTCGTGCTCGCGTGACAAGCTGCATGGCGTACTGTCCGGCTTTTCGGCGGAAGAGATCGCGTCGACAATCGAGGACGGCGAGATTCGCGTCGAGTGCGAATTCTGCTCCACCGTCTATAAGTTCGATCCGTCGGAATTTCTAAGGCCCAATTAGAGGCTCTTAATTGAGCGTTCGCTGGATGCCCGGTGTGTCCAGCGAAAAAGCGGGGATGGCGACGTCGAAGGACTCCCCGGTTTCGCCTTCCATCTGGTAGTGCCCGAACATCACGCCTGATGGCGTGTCGAGCGGGCATCCGGAATTATATTCGTAGGTATCGCCGGGATTGAGCACCGGCTGTTCGCCGACGACACCGGGCCCAGTCACTTCGTCGACCTGGCCGTTCTCATCCGTGATGTTCCAATAGCGATTGATCAGCTTGACCTGCTGATCCGAATTATTGGCAATGACGATCCTGTACCCCCAGACATAGCGGCTGTCTGCCGGGTCGGATTGTTCGGCAAGATAATAGGGTTCGACACTGACTTCGATTTCGCGCGTTGTCGCGTGATACATACTGCTGATACCCGATGTCCTTTCCGAAGCCGCATCTGCTGGGAGTTCTAGCCTTGCGGGCCTAGTTAGGTCAAGAATATCGCAGATGAACCTTGCCGGAGACTAAAGCGTTACATTCTGGCTTTCCGAGGGCGATGCACGTCGCTGCCTCTTGTCGGAGCGATGACTGCTGCCTGCTTTTCTTCTGCCTCGGCCGGAACCATACCCGGGGCCAGGGACTTTAGGGTGCATGTACATGTACCGAGCAAAGTGAGCAATGGGTCGCCTGATCGTCGTTTCCAATCGCGTTCCCCTGCCCGACCAGACTGGAATGGCGCCCGCCGGCGGCCTCGCGGTCGCGCTTCAATCCGCCCTCGAAGCGCGCGGCGGCATCTGGTTGGGCTGGTCGGGAAAATCCACCGGGTCGGAGGATGTTGGCCCTCTCACGTCCCACAAGGTGGGCAAAATCGAATATGCACTCACCGACCTCACGGACCTTGATCTCGAGGAATATTACCAGGGCTTCGCCAACCGCGTGCTATGGCCGATCTGCCATTACAGGCTCGACCTCGCCGAATATGGCCGGCGGGAAATGGCGGGTTATTTCCGGGTCAACCGCTTCTTCGCCAGCCGACTTCTGCCGCTGATCGAGCCCGACGACCTGATCTGGATCCACGACTATCATCTGATCCCGCTGGCATCCGAACTCAGGCAGTTGGGGGTCACCAACCGGATCGGCTTCTTCCTGCATATCCCCTGGCCGGCGCCGGACGTGCTTTTCACCATGCCGGTGCACGAGTCGCTTCTGCGCAATCTCGGAACCTATGATGTGGTGGGTTTCCAGACCGTCCACGATCGCGAGAATTTTGCCGACTGCCTTGCCCGGCTTGAAATCGGCGAACGGCTGAGCGAGACGGAATTCCGCATCGGAGGGAGGGATCTCGTCGCGGAATCCTATCCGATCGGCATCGAGACCGACGCCTTCACGACTCTGGCAGAACGCGCTGCGGGCACCACGCTAGCAAAGCGGATGCTCCAGAGCCTCGACGGCAAGGAACTGATCATCGGCGTCGATCGGCTCGATTATTCCAAGGGCATCACCCAGCGCATCGACGCCTTCGAGAAGTTCCTCATCCGGCACACGGAAAGCCAGCGCAAGGTGACGCTGCTGCAGATTACCCCGAAATCACGCTCCGAGGTGCCCGAATATGAGGCGATGCAGCGCGCAGTGGCCGAGCAGGCCGGGCGGGTGAATGGTGCGCTCGGCACCGTCGATTGGGTGCCGATCCGCTACGTCAATCGATCATTGCGCCGCCCGGCCCTTGCCGGGCTCTACCGCATGGCCAAATTGGCGCTCGTAACGCCGCTGCGTGACGGCATGAACCTCGTCGCCAAGGAGTTTGTCGCAGCCCAGAGCGAAGAAGATCCGGGCGTGCTTCTGCTCTCGCGCTTTGCCGGCGCCGCACAGGAACTCAGGGATGCCGTGCTGGTGAACCCCTACGATGTCGAGGGGACGGCGGATGCGATCGCGCGCGCACTCGTCATGCCGCTGCTGGAGCGGCAACAGCGCTGGCGGAGCATGATTTCAGTGCTCCGCACCAACGACGTGTTTCACTGGTGCGATAGTTTTCTGGGCGAGCTCGCGAAGACCAAACCGAGCGAGATACCCCAAGCGCGGGCTAGCTAGGCGAAACCGTCAACTGACCGGCAGCGCCGATACGCCGCCATGCGCGGCAGACCATGCGAGCGGATCGTCGAGGAACTTCTGAACCGAGGCCAGTTTGTCGTTATCGAACAGCGCCTGCTGACGCGCGACCTCCAGCACTTGCCGCCAGGTCGCAATATGATGAAGCGTCACGCCGCCATTGGAGAAGCGCGCCTCGGCCTCCTTGAAGATGCCGTAGTAGAACAGCGCCATGCCGTGATCGACAATGCCGCCGGCCTTGCGGATCGCATCGATGAAGGTGAACATCGAGCCGCCTGCCGTGGTCAGATCCTCGATGACGAGGACGCGGGCGCCCTCCTTCATCTCACCTTCGATCTGGGCGTTGCGGCCATGGCCCTTCGGCGCCTTGCGGACATAGATCATCGGCAGCGACAGCCGCTCCGCAAGGAAAGCCGCGAACGGAATGCCCGCCGTTTCGCCGCCCGCGACGCAATCGAACTGCTCGAAGCCTGCTTCCGACATCACGGTCGCGGCAGCGAAATCCATCACAGCGGATCGGATGCGCGGATAGGAGATCAGCTTGCGGCAATCGATATAGACCGGGCTCATCATGCCGGAAGCGAGCTTGTAGGGTTCCTCGGGCCGAAAATGCACCGCCTTGATCTCCCAGAGCATCTTGGCCATCAGGTGGGCCATGGTGGCCTTGTCGGTGAATGCATTGGAAAACATCGGCGGACTCCCGGATCGGTGCGTTTCAAAGCGCTTAGCAAGAAGGGCCGGATGAGGAAAGGGCGGACGGTGGACCTTTTTGTCTTCCTTGCTATTGTCCCGAGACAATCCGGGGGAGAATTCATGGCCATCACGCTTCGTCCAATCCAGCTTCCTGATTTCGAGGTGCCGCATTTCAGGCCGGAAATCCCGGCGGAGATCTATGCGAGCCGGGCGGATGCTGCCTATAGGCAGGCGGGCAAGGACTGGCTGGTCATCTATGCCGACCGCGAGCATCTCGCCAACATGGCCTTCATCACCGGCTTCGAGCCGCGATTCGAAGAGGCGCTGCTGATCCTCGGCAAGGGTGGGCGCCGCGTGCTGGTGACCGGCAACGAGAGCCAGAGCTACGCGCCGCTGGCGGGTCTGCCCGGCATCGAGGTGGTGCTCTGCCAGACATTGAGCCTGATGGGCCAGACCCGCGCCGACAAGCCGAATCTGGAAGACGTGCTTGGTGAAATCGGACTCAGTCAGGGCGATACGATCGGCCTCGTCGGCTGGAAATATCTCGGACCCGAAGAATGGCGCGGACCAATGCCGACTTTCCAGGTTCCGGCCGTCGTCGTCGATACGCTGCGCGCCGTTGCCGGCGATCCGAAGGCCTTGACCGATGCGACCTCCATCCTCATGCATCCGGAAAATGGACTGCGCGCCGTCGTCGACGTGCACGAGATCGCCGCGATGGAATGGGCGGCCGGCCGCGCTTCCGCCGCCGTCTGGCGCATCGTGCAGGGCGCTGGGGAAGGCGACAACGAGTTCCTGGCCGCAAGCCGCATGGGCTATGCCGGCGAACCGCTGAGTTGCCATGTCATGTTCGCATCTGCCTCGCCGGGTGCGACCGTTGTTGGCCTGCGCAGCCCCAACGGACGGACGCTCAGGAAGGGCGATGGCGTGACCACCGCCGTGGGCTATTGGGGCGGACTCTCCTGTCGGGCGGGCCTTTTCACCGATCACGACGATGCATTCCTCGATCTGGCCAAGGCCTATTTCAGGGGCCTGATTGCCTGGTACGATGTTGCCGATATCGGCGTGACGGGCGGCGAGATGTTCGCGCGCGTCACCGAAGCGCTCAACGCCGGCGGAATCGACCAGGCGCTCAATCCGGGCCATCTGGTCGGGCATGACGAATGGGTGCATACGCCGGTGCGGCCGGGCTCGACTGAGAAGCTGCGCGCCGGCATGCCGTTCCAGGTCGACGTCATTCCCGTGCCGATGAAAGATAACTGGACGCTGAACCACGAGGACAGCGTGACCTTCGCCGACGCGGCGCTACGCCAACAACTCAAGGCGCTCTACCCCGCCGTTCATGCCCGCATCGAAGCCCGGCGCGCCTTCATCAAACAAGAGATCGGCGTCGAACTCAAACCCTGCCTGCTGCCGATGTCGCATGCACCACTGGCGCTTCCGCCCTTCTGGCTGGCGTCAGACAAGTTGCTTTCCCTGACCTGATTGGCCGAATCCAGACTCAGTGACTGATGGGCGGCAGGGGTAGCGGCAGGCCAGTGACATCATAGGTCCAGACCCGGAATTGCTTCAACTCGTGCGGGCCGAAGGAATTGATTAGCGGCACGTCCGCCGCATCCCGGCCACGGGCAACGACGATGCGGCCGATGCGCGGAATGTTGTTGCGCGGGTCGAACGTCATCCAACGCCCGCCGATATAGACCTCGATCCAGGCCGAGAAATCCTGCGGATCGAGGATCGGCACGCCGATATCGCCGAGATAGCCGTTCACATAGCGCGCCGGTATGTTCATGCAGCGCAGCAGCGTGATGGCGAGATGCGCATAGTCGCGGCAGACGCCGATCTGTTCCTCATAGGCCTCATAGGCCGTGCGGGTGCTGCGGGCGTCCATATAGCCGAACTTGATGCGCTTGTTGGCAAAGTCGCAGATCGCCTGCACGCGGCCCCAACCCGGCGCCATGTTGCCGAACAGATCCCAGGCGATCTGGCTGAGCCGGTCCGTCTCGCAATAGCGGCTGCCCATCAGGAAGACGAGGCATTCGCTCGGAAGGTCGGCGACGGCGATCTCCTGCGCATCGGCAAAGACCGGGTCGTGCAGCCCGCTGTCCTCGATCGTGCCGTCGCCCCAGATCGAGAAATCACCGGCGGGCGCCACGAAGCGGCGGCAGATATTGCCGAAGAGATCGGTGTAGCTGCTGTTCGGCACCGAGGGCTGGGTGACCACCTGCTCGACCGCACGGATATCGCCGGCCCGGTCGGCATGAGAATTCAGGAGGCATACCAGCGGCGTCGGTTGCGGGCAGGTAATCGTGATGTCGTAGCCAAAGCGGATCAGCATGGTCCCGTTCCTTGCACGCGCACGTAGGGACAGGCCGGCGGCCGATCAGCTGACGCTAGCAGCGGCATTGCCGCTGTCACCGTACTGTCTCATTGTTGTTGCACTGCGGCAAGGATTGTTTTCTCGGCCGCGCCCGGCGCGGGCTCTTCAAACCGGCGCTGGAGCCAGTTCGCGAGCGCCCTGGCCGGTTCGGACAAGGCCTTGAAATTCCGAGCCACGAGGTAAAATGCCCCGAACGGCAGGCCGATGTCGAACGGCCGGATGAGCCGCCCTGCCGCGATCTCTTCTTCGGCGAATATCCGGTCGCACAATCCGACGCCGTGGCCTCGCAGCGCCGCCTGTATTACCAGGCCACCGTCAGCGAAGACCGGGCCGCGGTCGCAACTGTCCTCTGGCGCGCCTGCATGCCGGAACCAATCGGCCCACACCCGGCGGTTCTCCTCATGCAGCAATTCGAATTGCTGGATATCGGCGGGCCGGGTGAGCGGCGTTCCCGTCGCAAGCAGGGACGGCGCGATGACGGGCACCATTTCCACGTCGGCCAGGTGGCGCGCTTCGGTGCGAGGCCATGCACTGACGGAGCTGCCATGCCGGATGGCCAGCACAGCTTCATTGGACCGGAACTCGACCAGCCGCACATCGGACTCGATTGTCACATCGATGTCAGGGTTCGAGGACAGGAAATCGGCGAGGTTGGGGGCCATCCAGAGCACGGCGAAGGTCGGCTCAACGCTGATGGTGACGCTCCGGGAAGACGGCATTGCCATCAGACTGGAAAGCCTGCCGTCGATCCTGTCGAAGGCATCGGTGAGCGTCGCGAGAAGTGCCGCGCCGTCATCTGTCAGCACTACGGCGCGATGCCGGCGCTCGAACAGCGGTCGGCCGATCGACGCCTCCAGCTCGCGGATCTGCCGGCTGATCGCGGCCTGGGAAACGAACAGCTCCTCGGCTGCGCGGGTGAAGCTGAGCAGCCTTCCCGCGACCTCAAAGCTTCTCAACGCCGTCAAAGGGAGGCGGCCGCGCTTCATGCATAACCTCAAGTCATGTGACGAGGCCAATATACTCGTTTGAGCGATGGCGGCAAGCTTGAGAGAATGCCCTCATTGGAAGGATCAAGACAATGCTTGCCAAGGTTATCGAGACCCTCATGGATGTCATCGCCATCGTCACCGGCCAGCCGCATGGACCGGTCCGCCCACGGAGAAGTATCTGACATGAGGGCGAATAAAAACCGGGTCCAGCCGATGAGACTGAACCCGGGTCGTATAGTTGAAGATGGACGATCAGGCGGTAGGAGAACCGAATTGGTTGTCGCCCGGCGTGCCCGGCTGGCAGTACCAATAGAGCAGCACAAACGCACCAATGATGGTGATGGCGATCAACAGCCACCAACCGGATTTATCGATATCGTGCAGGCGACGCACGCCCACGCCGATCGCAGGAAGCAGTGTCGCCAAGACCCAGATCGGCTGCAGCAACTGGGTGCCCAACATCATATCGATGAGATACAGCACGATGCTTACGATGAAGGAAAAAAGTGTCCACCACCAAAATTCCGAGCGCATCGCACGCCCATCGAACTTGGCGTATTTCTGCACGAGAACAGTTTTTACAGCTGTTGCAAAATCCATTGAATCCCCCTTGAGAATAAGACGATCCGGCCGATCCCGCGTCCCGCGAGAACTGAACCGCTGACGGCATTACGGGGCGCAGCTTTGCTTTATTCACCCGATCGCAAAGAAATCCCCAGGAAGAAATATTAGCGGTACTTCAAGTAGTTGTCATATGGTTTCGTCGGTCGTCCACCGAGGAATAAGACGGCCAGTTGAGCCGTCTTGGGACGAGGCCATCAGTGCAATAAGACAGTGTGCCGGCAGCGAAGTTATTGCGCCGCTTCCTGCTGCGTTTCCTGCTCCGCTTCCTGTTGCTCGGGAGCCGCTTCCCCCATGCGGTTCCAGGCATCGAGGCCGGCGATCTTGTACGCCTCGGCAAGCGTCGGGTAGTTGAACGTATTTTCGACGAAGTAATCGACCGTGCCCTTCAAGTTGAGCACCGCCTGGCCGATATGGATCAGCTCGGTTGCCCCCTCGCCGACGATATGCACGCCGAGCAGCCGCCGCGTCTTCATCGAGAAGATCATCTTCAGCATGCCGTTGTCGAGGCCCATAATGTGGCCGCGCGAGGTCTCCCGGAAGCGCGCGATGCCGCATTCATAGGCGATATGGCGGTCCTTCACTTCTTCCTCGGTCAGGCCGCAGGTCGAAATCTCCGGCACGGCATAGATGCCGTAGGGGAAGAATTGCGGCGGCTCCTGCGTCGGCACGCCGATGGCATGGCGGGCGGCGATGCGCCCCTGTTCCATGGCGGTCGATGCAAGGCTCGGAAAGCCGACGACATCGCCTGCGGCATAGATGTTCGGCACGTCGGTCTGGAAGGTCAGAGGATTGACCTTGATGCGGCCGCGCGCATCGGCCGTGAGGCCAGCGTTTTCGAGTTTCAGCGCAGCCGTCGCGCCCATGCGGCCGGCGGCATAGAGAACCATCTCGGCGGTCACGGTGCGGCCATTCGACAGCGTCACCTTGCAGCGGCCGTTGGGTTCGCGCTCGATCTTGTCGGCGGACTGGCCGAAGAGCAGTTTCACGTTGCGGTCGCGGAGCTGGTAGGTGAAGTCGTCGACAATCTCGCGGTCGATGAAATCGAGCATGGTGGTGCGCGGCTCGACCACCGTCACCGCCGTATCGAGCGCGCTGTAGATCGTGGCATATTCGATGCCGATGACGCCGGCGCCGACGACGATCATCGAACGCGGAATGTCCTTGATCTCAAGCAGTTCGTCGCTATCGATGATCTTGTCATGATCGAAGGGAATGTTTGGCGGGCGGAACGGCTTGGTGCCGATCGAAAGCAGGATTGCCGTTCCGCGCACCTGCATCATCTCGCCGTCGGACTTTTCGATCTCGAGCGTATTCCTGTCGACGAAATGGGCAAGGCCCCTGATGTGATTGACCCGGTTGCGGGAGAACTGGTGTTCGAGAACTTCGACCTCGTGGTCGAGCGTGATCAGCAGGCGGCGCCGCAAATCCTCGGAACTGATCTCCGCTTTGACGCGATAGGCGCGGCCGTAAAAGCCGCGCTCGCGCCAACCCGTCAGGTTGAGCGCCGTCTCGCGCAAGGTCTTGGACGGAATGGTGCCGGTATGGACCGAGACACCGCCGACGCGCGTGCCCTTTTCCACCACCAGGACCTTGCTGCCGAGCTTTGCTGCCTGGATGGCGGCGCGGCGTCCTGCCGGTCCGCTGCCGATCACGATGAAATCATACTGGATCATGGGAATGTCCGCCGTCCTGGAGACTCTTGCTGCGCTGCATTATCAGACCATTAGCCATCGCAAATCAATCCAACGGTTTGATGAAGGTGCCCGAAATCTCTTATTTTGTCGGACTTTTGCGGACCTTACTCCACCAACCTGAATTCCAGCAGCAGATTCCGCTCGAGAAGCGAATGGTTGTCGTCGGATGTGACGATCAGATGGGTCGAGCCATCGGCAGCGGTGAAGGCATCCAGACCTTCCATATTGTCGATCTGGTGGGAAAAATCCGCCTCCATGACGATCGATCCGCTGATCGTCTTGCCGGGTTCGATGTCCTTGCCCTCGAACCTGCGGATGCGCATGCCGATACCATCCTTCAGGCCGAACTTGCGCTCCAGCAAGAGGAAGGTGCCGTCCTTGAGAAACACGCCGTCGGTCACGTCATAAGCGCCGACGCGTTCGACGAAGAACATGCCCTTTTCAGGTCCGGCCTGCACGCCTGATATGAAATTGCCCTGGTCGTTGTAGCTGCGCTCGGAGATATAGACCAACGCGCCCTCCAACGGTCCATCGCTGGGAGATTTCAGAACGGCCTCCATGCCGCCATTGCTTCGTAGCCTATAGCCCTTGTCGAGCACCGGCTTCTCGATTTCGACCGGCTTTGCCGTCTCGAATCCTTCCAGTGGGAAAGCAGCGATGCGATGGTCGCGCTCGAAGCTGACATGGATTTCGCCGTCCGTGATCACCATGCCTTCGGCATCGAGATTGTCCTTGTGGTCCTTGCTCTTGCGGCTGGCCGAACCGACCATCGAATAGATCTTGTAGTCGCCGATACCGGAGAGCCTGCCACCGGCGTCGCGCTCGAGCTCGCCCACGGCCCAATGGCCGGTATCCATGATTGAAATGAAATGCTTGAGATCGGGCAGGATGCGGATCGAGGATACTGCGCCCATCTCGCCATTCTTGGTCGCCATGACGAGACCGCCGAGATATTCAAGCTCGCCGAATCGTTTTCCCGCGCCCCGCTTGAATTCGTCGATGACCAGGGACTTGACTGATATGACCTCGCCATCGACCCTGGCGGGCTGGCCGCCGAAAGCTGCGGGGAAGAATGCGGCAAACAGGACGAAGGGCAGGAATGCTGCAATCGTCCATCTCTTTTTCACCGCCACGCAAGCATCCTTCCGCCGATTTCTGGTCAGGCACGCTTGCGGCTGCGGCCAGTATGGCCGGACGCCGCATCATCCTCGAAAAGCGCCGCAAGCTGTTCGGTCATCGCGCCGGCGAGCTCGTCGGCATCGATGATGGTCACGGCCTTCTTGTAGTATCGCGTGACATCGTGACCGATGCCGATGGCCAGCAATTCGACCGGCGAGCGGGTCTCGATCTGTTCGATGACCGCACGCAGATGCCGCTCGAGATAATTGCCCGGATTGACCGACAGTGTCGAGTCATCCACCGGCGCGCCGTCCGAGATCATCATCATGATGCGGCGCTGCTCGGACCGGGCAAGCAGACGGTTATGCGCCCAGATCAGCGCTTCGCCGTCGATGTTTTCCTTGAGCAGGCCTTCGCGCATCATCAGGCCGAGATTGCGCTTGGCCCGCCGCCATGGCTGGTCGGCCGACTTGTAGATGATGTGGCGCAGGTCGTTGAGGCGGCCGGGGGAGGCCGGCTTGCCGCTGCCGAGCCATTTTTCGCGTGACTGGCCGCCCTTCCAGGCCTTGGTGGTGAAGCCGAGGATCTCGACCTTGACGCCACAACGTTCCAGCGTGCGCGCCAGGATGTCGGCGCAGGTCGCGGCAACCGTGATCGGGCGGCCACGCATGGAGCCCGAATTGTCGATAACCAACGACACCACGGTATCGCGGAACTTGGTGTCACGCTCCATTTTGAAGGAGAGCGGCTGCATCGGATCGATCACCATGCGGGTCAGCCGAGCTGTGTCGAGATAGCCTTCCTCGAGGTCGAAATCCCACGAGCGGTTCTGCTGCGCCATCAGCCGACGCTGCATCTTGTTGGCGAGGCGGCCGACGGCGCCCGAGAGATGGGCAAGCTGCTTGTCGAGGAAGGCGCGCAGGCGGTCGAGCTCGGCTTCGTCGCAGAGTTCGTCGGCGGCGATTTCCTCATCGAATTCCTGCGTGAAGACGTTGTAATCGACCTTCTCGTTGAGTTCGTCGAAGGGATTGTTGGGCCGCTTGACTTCGCCGGGCGTCTCGGATTCGTCGTCGCCCTCTTCCATGAGGTCGTCTTCCGAGATTTCGGCGCCGTCGGTCTCGCCCTGATCCATCTGGTCGTCAGCGGCTTCGTTCTCTTCCGCCGGCGATTCCTCGGTGCCCGCGTCATCCTCGGAGGAATCGTCGTTCTCCTCCTGGCTGCGCGGCTGGTTCTCTTCGGATGCGCTATCGTCGTCGTCGGATTGCGAGGAGTCGTCGCCGATGTCTTCGGCGAGATCCATCGATGCCAGCATGTTGCGCACCAACCGGGCAAACGCCTCCTGGTCTTCCATGACATTCTTCAGCGAGCCGACTTCCTTCTCGGCCTTCTCCTTGAAGAAGTTGCGCCAGAGATCGAGCACCTGGCCGGCGCTCGCGGGTGGCGGCGTGCCGGTCAGCACTTCGCGGACCATCATCGACATTGCTTCTTCGATCGGCGCGTCGTCACGGCCGGATATGCCGCGGAAATTCGCCTTCGAATATTTGTCGGACAGCATGAAATGCAGGTTCTGCGCGGTGCCTTCCATGCGGCTGGCGCCGATCGCCTCGACGCGCGCCTGCTCGACGGCGTCATAGATGGCGCGAGCGTCAGGACTCGCCGGGGCGAGAGAAGAATGCAGCCGCTCATCGTGGCAGGCGCGGCGCAGCGCCATGGAATCGCCCAGCCCGCGCAGAACCGCCAGTTCGCCGGCATTCGGCTTCTTGGAGAGTTCCGGCAGGCGCATGCGGTCGCCGACCACGCCCGGCTTGTCGTTGGCGAAATTCACCTCGACTTCCGCCGACCCCGCGATCGAGCGGATACAGCCGGTCAGTGCCCGGCGGAACGGTTCGAGATCCGCCACCTGGCCCGGTCTTGCCCGAGAATTATCGCCTGCTCCAGCCATGTCCTATTCCAGGGCGCTCAGACGCCAAGCACCAGATTGGCGGCGCTTTCCTTGAGCTCGACGCCGAACACCCGCTGGTACTGCTCGGCGACCAGCGCGCGTTCGAGATCGTCGCACTTGTTGAGGAAGGTCAGCCGGAAAGCGAAGGAAACATCGCCGAAGATGGCAGCATTTTCCGCCCAGGTGATCACCGTGCGCGGGCTCATGACGGTCGACAGATCGCCATTGATGAAGGCGGCGCGGGTGAGTTCGGCGACGCGCACCATCTTGGCGACCGCATCGCGGCCCTTGTCGGCCACGAAATGCTTCACCTTCGCCGCGACGATGTTCACTTCATGCTCGAAGGGCAGATAGTTCAGCGTGCTGACGATCGACCAACGGTCCATCTGGGCCTGGTTGATCTGCTGCGTGCCGTGATAGAGGCCGGTCGTATCGCCGAGGCCGACGGTGTTGGCGGTAGCAAAGATGCGGAAGGCGGGATGCGGGCGGATGACCCGGCTCTGGTCGAGCAGCGTCAAGCGGCCGGAGGCTTCCAGCACGCGCTGGATGACGAACATCACATCCGGGCGACCGGCATCGTATTCGTCGAAGACGAGCGCGACATTGTGCTGGTAGGCCCAGGGCAGGATGCCGTCCTTGAATTCGGTGACCTGCTTGCCATCCTTGAGAACAATGGCGTCCTTGCCGACGAGGTCGATACGGCTGACATGGCTATCGAGATTGATGCGGACGCAGGGCCAGTTGAGGCGCGCCGCCACCTGCTCGATATGCGTCGATTTGCCGGTGCCGTGATAGCCGGAGACCATCACGCGGCGATTATGCGCAAAGCCTGACAGGATGGCGAGCGTGGTGTCACGATCGAACAGATAGTCGGGATCGAGGTCCGGCACATGGGCGTCGGCTTCGGAATAGGCAGGCACGCTGATATCGGAATCAATGCCAAATTTCTCCCGGACGGAAACTTTGGTGTCCGGAAGCTTTAAAGTTTCAAGATCCATCTTCGTCATCATATCTCCAGAGCGACCGGCGATGAACGGCCGCAAAAATCACAGGCGCATGTCCTATCGCGGGTTTTGGCGTGTGACAACAAGATTAGCGCGGGACGATCAGCAAAAGCCCGCCTGCTTGAGCAATTGATAGGCCTGGATCACCGCGCGGAATCGTTCTTCCGAGCCGCGATCTCCTCCATTTGCGTCAGGATGGTGCTTCTTGACCAGTTCCTTGTATCGCGACTTGATGTCGCTTGACGTGGCACCGGACACCAGGCCCAGCGTATCGAAGGCCTTGGTTTCGAGTGGCTTGAGGCGCCGGTGCTCGGTGGGTTCGGAGCGCTGGTTCATGCGCCAGCCGGTGAAGCCGAACGGGTCGCGCATCTTGGCGGCACCCGCCCGCGCCTGGTTCTGCTTCGGCGCCCATTTGGCGTCCTTGTTGACGCCCATGCTCCAGGTCGGGCGATTTCCGGTCACGGCTTCCTTCTGGTAGCGCGCGACCTCGGTGTCCGACAGGCCGGAGAAATAGTTATAACCCTTGTTGTATTCCTTCACATGCTCGAAGCAGAAGACGAAATACTGGTTTTCGGCATGGCGGCCCACCGGCGCGCGATGCACGCCCGGCTTCTCGCAGCCATCCCACTGACAAACGGGCTTCGAAGGCGGCTCTTCGGCCTTCGGACCCTTGCGCCGGGTGCGGATGGAATCGAAATATTTGGAATCCAGTTTCATCCCCACATTATGGGTCTGCCGATGCCGCACTGCAAGAATTGACAAATCGGAAAGTTCTAGGCTTTGTGGGGGCTTTTAGCGAAAGCATGCGCCATGAGCCTCGAACCCCGGATGCGGTCCGCCCTCGAAGCCGCCTTCCACCCCAGCCTTCTCGAAATCGTCAACGAAAGCAATCTGCATGCCGGGCATAATCCGGAAGCGGCGGCCACCAACGACACGCATTATCGCATTCGAATTTCGGCCGACGCACTGGGCGGGAAGAGCCGCGTCAACCAGCACCGCGAGATCAACGCCGCACTGAAATTCGCCTTCGATGAGGGACTTCATGCGCTGGCGATCGAGGTGAAGTGATCGCCAGCGCATTCGAGGTCAGATTGAAGTGGAAGTGGCCTAATCAGCCCGGCGTTGGCACGCCATCAAGGGCGACGATCTTGGAACGGGCGCATCGGTGCCTGATTTCGATAAGCGGCGCATATTCCGGCGAACGATACCAGGACAGCAGGCGCTCCATGTCAGGAAACTCGATGATGACCAGCCGGTTGGGTTGCCAGTCGCCGTCCAGGACATGTGTTTCGCCGCCACGTCCGAGGTAGCGTCCACCATAGCGCTCCTCCGTTTCCGGCACCCTCCGGCGATACTCCGCAAAGGCCTCGGCATCAGTTACATCGATATCGGCAATCAGATACGCGGCCATAGTAAAACCCTCCTCGAGCCTGCCGAATCTCGTTCGACACTGCGCTCATGAAGGTCGACTGTCCAGCGTCAGGTGACGTCCCAGTGCGACTTGAAGAGCGGATCGAACACTGTCACCGGCCCAGCGCCTGTCTCGATCCTCGGCGGGAATTCGACCGGCGTGTCGCGCTTGACCAAGGTCGTCCGCTCCTCGTTCGGCGCAAGCCGATACCATGCAGGGCCATTGAGCGACGCGAAGGCTTCGAGCTTGTCCAGCGCGCCTTCCTCTTCGAAGACGTGGGCGAGGCAGGACATGGTGTTGATCGACGTGAAGCAGCCGGCGCAGCCGCAGGCGCATTCCTTGAGCGGATCGACATGCGGAGCCGAATCCGTGCCGAGGAAGAATTTCGGATTGCCCGAGGTCGCGGCCTTGCGGAGCGCCTGGCGATGGTTCTCGCGCTTGGCGATCGGGAGGCAGTAATAATGCGGACGGATGCCGCCGACGAGGATATTGTTCCGGTTGATGATCAGGTGATGCGTGGTGATCGAACCGGCTAGGTTGGCTTTCGATGCGTTGATGTAGTCAATGCCGTCGGCGGTGGTCACGTGTTCCAGCGTGATGCGCAGTTCGGGCAGCCGCTTGCGCAGCGGATCGAGCACGGTCTCGATGAACACCGCCTCGCGATCGAAGATATCGACCTCAGGTGTCGTCACCTCGCCGTGAATGCAGAGCGGCAGGCCGATCTTCGCCATGCGTTCGAGCACCGGCATCGCGTTCTCGAAATTGCGAACACCCGAGTTCGAATTCGTGGTGGCACCTGCGGGATAGAGCTTCACGGCCGTGACCAAGCCGGATTTCGCACCTTCCTCGACGTCGTCGGGGTTCGTGCCTTCGGTCAGGTAGAGCGTCATCAGCGGCTGGAACCTGTCGCCCGCCGGCAGCGCCGCCATGATCCGTTCGCGATAGGCCTGGGCATCGGCGGTCGTCACAACGGGCGGCACGAGATTGGGCATGATGACCGCGCGCGCGAAATGGGCGGAGGTGTAGGGCAGCACGCCCTTCAGCATATCGCCATCGCGCAAGTGCAAATGCCAATCGTCAGGGCGGCGGATCGTGAGTGACGTCATCAAAGGCTCCTCTGAAGTCTGGGATGCCTTAACGCCTTGCTCGAAATAGCACAAGAAAAAGCCGGCGGACAATCAAGACCGCCGGCTCTTGTCATGCTCGAAACCGAAGCTTCGTCAGGCAGCCATCGCCTCGGCCGGCGGAGCCTTGGCGCCGGTCATGAAGGCGACCGCGTCCGACATCGTGTATTCCTTCGGGTTGATCACGCAGAGCCGCTTGCCCAGCCGGTGGATATGGATGCGGTCGGCGACTTCGAACACATGCGGCATGTTATGCGAGATCAGCACAATCGGCATGCCGCGCGATTTCACGTCGAGGATGAGTTCGAGCACCTTGCGCGACTCCTTGACGCCGAGCGCGGCCGTCGGCTCGTCGAGAATGATGACCTTCGAGCCGAATGCCGCGGCACGCGCCACGGCGACACCCTGGCGCTGGCCGCCCGAGAGCGTCTCCACCGCCTGGTGGATATTCTGAATCGTCATCAGCCCCAGTTCGCTGAGCTTGTCGCGGGCGATCTTCGCCATCTTGGGCCGGTCGAGCATCCGGAAGATAGAGCCGAGCGGACCCTCGCGGCGAATTTCGCGGCCGAGGAACATGTTGTCGGCGATCGACAGCGCCGGCGACAGTGCGAGATTCTGGTAGACCGTCTCGATGCCGGCAGCCCGGGCCTCCATGGGATTGGAGAAATGGACAACGTTGCCATCGATGCGGATCTCGCCTTCGTCAGGCCTGACGGCTCCTGAGATCACCTTGATCAGGGACGATTTGCCGGCGCCGTTGTCGCCAATCACGGCGAGGATTTCGCCGGGATAGAGATCGAAGTCGGAGCTGTCGAGCGCTGTGACGCGGCCATAGCGCTTGGTAACGCCGCGTGCGGTGAGAAGAGGTTCCATCAGCCTGCCACCTTTCTGATCCACTGGTCGATCGCGACCGCCGAGATGATAAGGACGCCGGTCAGGCCGACCTTCCATTGCGGGTCGGCGCCCAGCATGTTCAATCCCATCGACACGACGCCGACGATCATCGCCCCGATAAGCGTTCCGAGGATCGAGCCGCGCCCGCCGAACAGCGATATGCCGCCGATCACCGCTGCGGTGATGGCCTGAAGATTGTAGTCGGTGACCGCCCATGAAGGGGAGATCGAACCATTGCGGCCGATCGAGACCCAGGCGGCGAGCGCGGCGATCAGGCCGGCCAGTGTGTATGTGCCAAGCATCACGCGATCGACGCGAATACCCGAGAGTTTCGCGGCTTCCGGATCGTCGCCAACCGCATAAAGGTGGCGTCCCCAGGGGGTGTGATTGAGCGCGTACCAGAGCACCAGCACAAGGACCACCATGACGATGACGCCGAGCGTGAAGACAGCCGATCCGATCTTGAAACTCGTGCCGAACAGGCCGAGCAATGGCGCCGACGTTTCGATGTCGGCACGCCTGATCGTCTCATTGGCCGAATAGATGAAATTCGTCGCCATGATGATGTACCAGGTGCCCAGCGTCACGATGAAGGGCGGCAGCTTGACCTTGGCGACCAGAAAGCCGTTGAGCAGGCCGCAGAGCGCGCCGGTCAGCATGCCGATCGGAACCGACAGGATCGCGGGTATTCCGTAGGTCACCGCGCAATTGCCCATGACAACGGCCGACAGGACCATGATGACGCCGATCGACAGATCGATGCCGGCAATCAGGATGACGAGCGTCTGGCCAGCGCCGAGAATACCTACGACCGCGATCTGCTGCAGGATCAGCGTCAGCGTGCCGGCGGTGAAAAAGCGTTCACCCTTCAGAAAACCGAATACGACGATCGAAAGAATGAGAACGATGGCCGGGGTTGCCGCCGGCTTGGAATGCAGAAAATGCTGGATACGCTGGAGTGCCGATTGGCTTTCGAAACTGGCGACCGATGTGTCGCTCTGATCGAGAACCTTCTCGAATTCCTGAATGCTGGCCATGGTAGCCCTCCCAAGGGGTGATAAGCCGCTGCCCGGCTTATGCTGCCGGTCTTACGGTTTAAAGAGGGCGGCCGGAGCCGCCCTCGAGGTATAGTGTACCCGGATGGTCAGGCGATCAACCCCAGCACTTGTCGGTGCCGGTCTTGACGTCGATGGACTCTACGCCTGCAGCCGGCTTGTCGGTCACCAGTGCCACGCCGGTATCGAAGAAGTCCTTGCCTTCGGTCGGCTTGGGCTTTTCGCCGGTGTCGGCGAACTTCTTGATCGCTTCGATGCCGAGCGATGCCATCAGCAGCGGATACTGCTGCGACGTCGCGCCGATTACGCCTTCAGCGACCGACTTGACGCCCGGGCAACCGCCATCGACAGACACGATCAGGACGTCCTTTTCCTTGCCGACGGCCTTCAGCGCTTCATAGGCGCCGACAGCTGCAGGTTCGTTGATCGTGTGGATGACGTTGATATCGGGATCCTTCTGGAGGAGGTTTTCCATGGCGGTGCGGCCGCCTTCTTCGTTGCCGTTGGTCACGTCATGGCCGACGATGCGGGCATCGTCTTCGTCGCCGATCTTGTTCGGATCCTTCGGGTCAATGCCGAAGCCGATCATGAAGCCCTGGTCGCGCAGAACGTCGACGGTCGGCTGCGACGGGGTCAGGTCGAGGAAGCCGATCTTTGCATCCTTGGCCTTGTCGCCGAGCGTGGCGGCGGCCCAGGCGCCGATCAGCTTGCCGGCGAGCAGGTTGTCGGTGGCGAAGGTGGCGTCAGCGGCCGTTGCCGGATCGAGCGGGGTGTCGAGCGCGATCACGAGAAGGCCGGCGTCCTGTGCCTTCTTGACCTGGTCGACGATGGCCTTGGTATCGGAAGCAGCGATCAGGATACCCTTGGCGCCATCGGCGATGCAGGATTCGATTGCAGCGACCTGGCTGTCATGGTCGCCGTCGACCTTGCCGGCGTAGGACTTGAGGTCAACGCCGAGTTCCTTGGCCTTGGCCTCAGCGCCTTCCTTCATCTTGACGAAGAAGGGATTGGTGTCGGTCTTGGTGATCAGGCAGGCAGAGACGTCGGCCGCACTGGCAGAACCGCAGAAAGCAACGCCGAGCGCGAGCGCGCCGAGGGTTGCGGCAAGAACTGATTTTTTCATGAATTCCTCCCAAGGAATGATGTCTGGCAGCGGACAATTCCGCCGCCGGTTCCAGCGATCGCACCCATGCGGGTATCACGCTAAGCTCCTCCAGCCCGTGCGATCAGCCGGGATAAAATAAGCATCGAATGAAAATCATGTCAATAAATAAAGTGAATTGATTTATTTATTGGATGTGGCATGTTCGTGAGCCATTGACATACCAGTGCCCGGGAGGAGAAAGGGCAATGGCGATTACAGAGATGAATCCCGATGGCGTTTCCGGGGTGGTCGACCCGATGGGCGGCGCCAACCAAACCCGTGTCCGCGCCTATAACGAGCGGCTGGTGCTGTCGCTTGTCCGTCGGCATGGAAGCCTTTCCAAGGCCGAGATCGCCCGCAGGACGGGCCTTTCGGCACAGACCGTGTCGGTCATCATGCGCGCGCTGGAACAGGACGGCCTGTTGAAACGCGGCAATCCGCAGCGCGGCAAGGTGGGACAGCCCTCCATACCGATGAGCCTCAATCCGGATGGCGTGCTGTCGCTGGGCCTGAAGATCGGCCGCCGGAGCGCCGATCTGATCCTCATGGATTTCACCGGGAGGGTGCGGCGGCAAGTGCATGAGGCATATCGCTATCCGACGCCCGCAGGCATCGTGGCGTTCGTCGAAAAGGGGACAGCCACGATCCTTGAGGCAATCTCGGCGGATGACCGGCGGCGCATCGCGGGTCTCGGCGCGGCCCTGCCCTTCGAGCTCTGGAACTGGGTGGAGGAAATGGGGGCGCCGCGCGAAGACATGGATGCCTGGCGCAACGCCGACATTGCCGCGATGCTCAGTGAGCGGCTGCCCTTCCCGGTCTTCATCCAGAACGACGCCACGGCGGCGT
Organism: Rhizobium sp. LjRoot254; assembly: GCF_964254105.1. Taxonomy (NCBI): domain Bacteria; kingdom Pseudomonadati; phylum Pseudomonadota; class Alphaproteobacteria; order Hyphomicrobiales; family Rhizobiaceae; genus Rhizobium; species Rhizobium sp. LjRoot254. Next base: position 4,337,507 of record NZ_CAXUSM020000001.1, read on the forward strand.
GCGCGGCCGAACTCGCCTTCGGCCATGGCCCGCGCTTTGCGGACTTCGCCTATTTCTTCCTCGGTTCCTTCATCGGCGGCGGCGTGGTGCTCAACCATGCGCTCTATCCGGGACGGACAGGCAACGCCGGCGCCTTCGGCTCCATGCCGTTCAAGAGCCGCGACGGCGGACAGGACCAGTTGATCGACCATGCGTCCGTGGTGCTGCTGGAAAAGCTGCTGCTGGAGGCCGGCAAGGATCCGTCCTCGATCTGGTTGACGCCGGAGACCTGGGATGATTTCGGCGAAATCCCGGCCCGCTGGATCGAAATGACCGGCAAAGCGCTGGCCTTTGCGATCGCCACGGTCTGTTCCGTCATCGATTTCGAGGCGGTGATCATCGATGGTGGCTTTGCCGCGTCGGTCCGGGCGCAAGTGACCGAAGTCGCGCGGCGGGAACTCGGGAAACTCGACCTTCAGGGCATCGAACCGCCCATTGTCGAGGAAGGGCTCGTGGGCTCGGCGGCGCGCGCCATCGGGGCGGCGAGCCTGCCGCTCTTTTCCCGCTACCACATCGACCAGAGCGTTCTTTTCAAGGAGATGGCGTGATGCTGAAGGGGATCGATCCGGTGCTGAGCCCGGCACTGCTTTCGACATTGCGCTCGATGGGCCATGGCGACGAGATCGCGCTGGTCGATGGCAATTATCCCGGCGAGGAGCATGCGAGGCGCCTTGTCCGCGCCGATGGCCATGGCGTGATCCGTGTTCTCGACGCCGTGCTGTCGGTGATGCCTATCGACGACAGGGTTCCGCAGGCGATCTTCCGCGCCGTGGTTGCCGATCGTCCCGACCAGCCCGATCCGGTGCATGTCGAGATGATCGCGATCTGCCTGAAATGGGAGCCGGGACAGGATGTCGCACCCCTCGCCCCCGACCTCTTCTACGCTCGCGTCCGGGCGGCCCACACCATCGTACAGACCTCGGAATCCCGTCTTTACGGCAATATCATCCTTCGCAAGGGCGTGATCGAGCCATCGTGAATTCGACGAAACACGCCAACGCAAATCCATTACAGAATTGTAACCTTGCCGGCACTTGAACGAAGCTCATTCGGGGCACATATCAGCAATACTGGTGAACACGAATGTTCACCGAAAGGCTGGCACAAAGGCTCCGTCCCCCGCCTCGCCAGCTGTTAATGCGGACAAGGGCCCTCTTTCCCCCTCTCGGGCCCTTGTCCGCTTTCTCTCAGAAAACATCGCCGCCGCGTGTCCGATCGGGTCAACGCGGCTTTTTTCGGTGTATATTACCCCACGAAGATGATTTTTCTTGAGACTTGAGCAGAATCCCGCTCTATTCATCAGCCATGTCCCATAACCGCATGGATTCAGCAGCCTATCTTTCCGCTTTACTTGCGAAGGGCTTTTCCAAGTCGCTCGCGAGCCGCGCGTATTCCCTGGGCTTCCTGCCGGGACAGTTTCCCGTGCTGCTGGAACTCTGGAACGAAGACGGGCTGACGCAGCGGGAGTTGCTGGACCGGCTGGAGGTGGAGCAGGCGACGCTCGCCAACACGCTTGGGCGCATGGAGCGCGACGGCCTGATCGAGCGCAAGCAGCACCCGAAAGACCGACGCGCGACCTGCAATTTCCTCACGGCAAAGGGAAAGAGCATCGAAGGCCCCGCGATGGACGCGGCGCGCGAGGCTGATCAGGACCTGTTCAAGGGTTTCCGGCGCTTCGAGAAGGAATTGATGCTCGAATATATCCGCTGGGCCATAGCCAACGCCCGAAGCCTGTAGGCTCCGGGCTCTCAACTATGCTTCCGACAATGCCTTCTCTGGAAGCCGGGCCAAGATCAGGGAGATCGTGGCGAGCCCCATCACGGCGGCGCCGTAGAGGTAGGCCGAATAAGAGAGACCAAGAACGGGGGCGGCAAGACCCACGAGCACGGCAGGCAGGCTGAACGCCAGATAGCTCTGGACGAAGAAAGCCGCGAGCAGCCCGGCGCGCTCATCGGGCGCGGCAAGCGGAACGATCGTCCGCATTGCACCCGAAAAACAACCGCCGAAACCGATGCCGGTGATCATCGCGCCAGCGATCAGAACCGGCGAGAAGTGCATCCAGACGCCACCGAGCGTGACCGCAACGCCTGCGATCAGCGAAACTGTTCCGATCAACAGGACCTGCGCACCCGGACGATTGCGCATGATGAGGACGACAAATGTCGCGGTCAGGGTCAGCAGAGCGACGACAAGGCCGCCGACGAAGGGCGATGTCAGGCCGGTCGCGGCACGCACCAGCGACGGCATCAGCGAGAAGTAGAACCCGCCCAGCGCCCAGCCAGCAATATTGACCGGCGTGATACGCGCGAGGGTTCTTCGTGCGGCACGGGGCACGCGGACCTGCGGGACGATGGCGCCAAGAGCACCCGGCTTGCCGGAAGTGCTTTCGGGTATCAGAGGCAGGAGAAGCAGCAGTGCAGCCGAGATGGCGAACAGCAGCACATAGATGAGATGGGTCGGCAGCGGCAGCCAGGCGACGAAGGCGCCCGAGACGAGCGAGCCGAAGGTCAGGCCGATGAAGGCCGTCACGGAATTCAGGATCGGCGCGCGCGCCTTGTCATTGTCGAGGATCGCCGCGCCCATTGTGGTCATGGCCGCACCCGTGGCGAAGCCCTGGATCACCCGAGCGATAACCAGTTCGGTTGCCGAGCCCGCAAGGATGAAGATGATCATGGCGGCGGCATTGAGCAGAAGTGCGGTGAGGATCATCGGCTTGCGACCGATGTAGTCCGAAAGCCCGCCCACTGTCAGCAGCGAGATAAGCAGGCTGATGGCATAGGACGCGAAGATCACGGTCAGCATCAGGTGCGAGAGCCCGAGGCTTTCCTGGTAGAGATGATAGACCGGCGTGGGGGCGCTGCTCGACGCCGAGAACAGCGCGGCGGCGATGACGCCATAGAGCGTGATCATGCCGGTCGAGAGCCTGAAGCGACCACCCGAATTTGATGGTTTCGTGCTGGACATAAGCATGGCCAATCCTTAATGCTAAATCTTAGCGTTAAGCCCATATAAACCGGCAAACGCCTTAATGCAAATATTTTGCGTTAAGATCAAAATTATTCATAGGTCCCATTTATGAAAGTGCGGAGCAGGCGATGAATGTGCGGGAACGGATGCGTGTCGGCGGACGAAGCGCGCGCATCCAGTCGGAGGTCCACCGGGCCGTCAAGGAACTGCAGGCCCAGGCGAACCGGGATGAACTTACGGTGCCGATGATCGCCTCGCGCGCCGGCGTGCCGCCCTCGACGATCTACCGCCGTTGGGGGGATCTATCCGAACTACTCGCCGATGTCGCCGTCGAGCGCCTGCGCCCGGTGGCGGATCCAGACGATACCGGCTCGACCGACAGCGACCTGCAGGCCTTTGCCGAACAATATATGGAAGAATTCTCGTCGCCGGTCGGACGCACGCTACTACGCGACCTCTTCTCCAACAGCGCCAACGCACCTTATGCCGGGCAGAGCTGCAGCTATACCTACGATCATATACATCTGATTGCCGGGCGCGCGCTCGCGCGCGGCGAGAAGCCGCTCGACGTGGATACGTTCGTCGATCGTGTGATCGCCCCTATCATGTACCATATCCTGTTCGGCGCCCGAGAGGTCTCGATCGCCTATGTCCATGATCTGTTGCGCAAGGCAGGTCACGACGTTACGACCTGATTATCAGCCGGCATGTTTCGCTTCGCTGCCGATGCAGGGAAGCCATGCAAATGCGTCACTCCAGCACGGCATTATGAACACCAATATCTGCTGTGCAGGTAAGGTTCGCTTAGGGCAAATGACCTAAACGAACCGGCCTGTAACCTTTGGAACAGCGCGCACCGGCGTCGCATGCCATATGGCAGGCACGATAAAAAAATCACAGTGCCGATGCGTTTACCGAGGGTTAACCATGACCAAGCTTTTTGCCTATGTCTTGCTCGCAATTGTCACAGTTTCGACATGCGGTTCGATGATGACGGCAGGAACGACGAACGCGGCAGCTTGTGATTCTGCCAGAGCATGTGACTGAGGAATACCTATCATGAAAGCCATATATTTCCTGCTGTTTGCGATGGTCGCGACGAGTTTCGGCGCCTCCGCGTTCGAACTGTCGACCCGCGACAGCCAGGCCTGTGCTTACACGATGTCCTGCCGCTGATTGCCTGATCAAGCTTTCCGGAGCGTTGCTCCGGATCGAAGCCGGCCGGGCGTGAAATCGTCCCATACCGGAACAGGCATTCCACCCCCCGACCCCGCTGATAGCAATGCAAAATTGAAAGGCTCCGAGACAATCGGCGCCTTTTTTCATGCGACGCGCTTGCCTGCCAACTCAATAAATCGAGCAGGCCCATAAGCCGAGGCGGCGAGTGTTTGCTAGTCATTGGGGAAAATGGCGCACCCGGAACGATTCGAACGTCCGACCCTCAGATTCGTAGTCTGATGCTCTATCCAGCTGAGCTACGGGTGCGTGTCGCAGGACCCGGCGTTGCTTCCGGCTGCGAGGCGATCCACTAATTCGTTCGCCTCTGAAAAGCAAGCGATTTCGTGAAAATTTTTCGACGCCGGCACGGATAATTTCGAAATAGTCCTTTGCTTCAATACTTTAAGCGTTGGGAACACGGTCCGGTATCTCGAAGCGGAAGCGGGTGCCGCGCTCGTCCTTGTCCTCGAGCACGATCCAGCCGCGATGCGCCTCGATCAATTCCCGCGCGATGGCAAGACCGAGGCCAGTGCCGCCGGCGCGCACCGAACCGCGGAAGGCCGAGAAGAGATTCTCCTTCGCCTTCTGCGGCATGCCGGGGCCGGTGTCATCGATAGTGACCTGCACGCGGTCATCGCTGCGGCTTGCAGTCACGGTGATGGCTTTCTTCGCCCCCTCATCGGCTTCGAGCGCCTGGAGCGAATTGCGGCAGAGATTATAGAGCACGCGGAAGAGCTGCTCGGGGTCGGCGTCGATCTCGAGATCGCGCGGCATGTCGATGGCGAAGGAAATGTCTGTACCGGCGCTCAGGCCGAGGATCTCGCCCGTATCCTCGACAAGCGGCAGAAGCGCGATGCGGCCGCGCCGGGGGGCGGTCTCACTTGCGCGGCCGTAGGACAGGACTTCCGAGGAATAGCCGATGGCGCGGCCGAGCGTGCGCACAAGCTTCGACGACAGTCCCTTGGCGACCGGGTCGTCGGCATCGGCGAGGCGGTCGGACATCAGCTGCGCCGAGGACAGGATATTGCGCATGTCGTGGTTGATCTTGGATACCGCGAGGCCGAGATCGGCGAGGTTCTTCTGCTGCCTGATGGTCTTCTGCAGGTCGCCCTGCATCGATGCAAGGTGACGCGCGGCCAACGCCAGTTCGTCGTCACCCTTCGGCGGCTGCACGATTGCGCCGGGGTTCGAAGGGTCCTCGGCAAAGGCCTGCATGCTCGATGTCATCCGTGCGATCGGGCGGATGAGAGTGCGGTTGATGACGAGGAAGATCATCGAGGCGGTGATGAAGGAGATGATCACCGTGAAGAGCAGGATTTCCTTGGTATAGGTCAGCATCGCCTTCCTGAGCGCCTTGTCACCCATGACCAGTTCGATATCCATGCCGCTCTCCCCGATCGGTCCGCGCACGGAAAACACCTGGTCGCCGCCGAACAGCAGCGTGGCAAAGGCATCGCGCGCATCGGTGAGGAAATCGCTATCGGAGAGATCGTAGCGGGCGTTCACCCTTGGCGGCATGTCGGAGACCACGATCATCCGCGTGATATCGGCCTTGTGCAGCGCGATAGCCTTGGTGCCGGTCGCCATCAGCGTATCGTCCTGCAGCGGGCGTGGCAGTTCGACATCGGGAAGGCCGTCGACCACGATCGCCGCGGCGGCGGCGGTATTCAGCCGGTCGCGCAGCCAGGACAGCCGCATGTCGGTGACTGAAGGCACGAAGATCAGGATCTCGGCGAGAACGACGAAGATCACCGTGAACGCCAGCAACTTGGTGGAGAGCCTGGATGTCACGGGTATGCGATCACCCTCCGCGGGCGATTGAGCTGCTACCGTTTTGACCGCCTTGTCCACGTCAAACTCCGCAATGTCCGGCTATCCGGGATATAAGTCCAGACGCCGGTTTCCTCCTAACATAGGAAGCACCGGGAAAAACCAGCAATTTTCCGAGTATTTTCTATTACGTTCGGCCGATACAGACGGTTCACCTTCCCCATTCAGCGACATCAAAAGGCTGAATTTCACGGCACTTGTTGACTTTGAGGGCCGCTTTCCGTAAGAGACCGCCACGTTCGGAAGGCCAGTCCCCAGGGACAAAAGTCCGGGCGAAATCAAAAAACGCTAAAATTCAAGAAGGGCCGCACTCCGCGGTAATTAAATAAATGGCTACAAAGCGTACCTATCAACCGTCGAAGCTTGTCCGCAAGCGCCGCCACGGTTTCCGCGCACGTCTCGGCACCAAGGGTGGCCGCAAGGTTCTTGCAGCACGCCGCAACCGTGGCCGCAAGCGTCTCAGCGCTTGACGCTGTCGGACCTTGTCGGAAAATCCGAAAAACGAAATGAACCCCGGTCGGCTGAAAAGCCGGCCGGAGTTTTTGCGTATGAGGAGCGGTGAAAGGCGGCGTGGTCCGTATTTCATTCTCGAAGTCCTCGACCGCAAGGCGCCGGCAGAAGCGCCGCGCACCGGCTTCACGGTCACCAAGAAGCAGGGCAATTCTCCCGAGCGCAACCGCATTCGCCGCAGGCTGAAAGAGGCCGTTCGGCTCTCCGGCCGGTTTGAAATGCTGCCGGGCCATGACTATGTGTTCGTCGGCCACCGCGATGTGCTCGACGTATCATTTGCCGAATTGACAAAGGCGCTCGTTACGCGCATTTCCAGCCGGCACCAAACAAAGAGCCGGGCACCGGGAAAGAATGATGCAACAAAACCGTAATTATTATCTGGCGATCGTTCTCTCCGTGCTGATCGTTTTCGTCTGGCAGTTCTTCTATATGGGCCCGAAAATGGAGGCCCAGCGGCAGATCGAAGAAGCCCATCAGGCCGAACTCGCCAAGCAGAAGAAGACCGAGCAGGTCACCAAGCCGGTGGTTCTCGATGCAGCCGGCCAGCCGGTTCCCGGCACCGAGGGCGCGAATGTGACGGTGGTCACCCGCGACCAGGCCCTGGCACAGTCCCAGCGCGTCGTCATCGATACGCCGAAGCTTTCGGGCACGATCAACTTGACCGGCGCGCGTCTCGACGACCTGAAGCTCAAGAATTATCACGAGACAGTCGACAAGAGCAGCCCGCTCATCACCCTGCTCAATCCCGGCAACACCAAGGACGGCTATTTCGTCGAACTCGGTTATACCGGTGCGCTGAATGCCGGCCTTCCCTCGTTGTCCACCAAATGGACGGTCGATGGCAACAGCAAGCTTACGCCGGAAACCCCGGTAAAGCTGACCTACAAGACACCTGCCGGCCTTGAATTCACCCGCCAGATTTCAGTCGACAACGAATATATGTTCCAGGTCGCCGACACGGTGAAGAACACCAGCGGTGCGGATGTCCCGCTGACGCCGTATGGCCGGATTGTTCGCTACACCATGCCTGAGGTTGCCGCGGGCTATGTGCTGCACGAGGGCTACGTCGGCGTTCTCAACGGCACGCTTCAAGAGTCCGATTTCGATCGCGAAATGGCGCCGGTCAAGCATCCCGATATCACCGACGGCTGGTTCGGCATTACCGACAAATACTGGGCTGCGGCGATCATACCGCCCAAGGGCGTGACATTCGAGTCATCTTTCAACCATACCTCGACCGGTCAGCAACTGTTCCAGGCGGACTACCGGGAAGCGAGCGGGGCGCTCAAGGCCGGTGAAAGCAAGACCTTCGACACCCGCGTCTTTGCCGGCGCCAAGGAAGTCGATGTGGTCGATTCCTATGACGAACAGGGCCAAATCACCGATTTCTACAAGCTGATCGACTGGGGCTGGTTCGAGATCATCACCCGGCCGATGTTCAAGCTGATGGACTGGCTCTACAAGTATTTCGGCAATTTCGGCCTCGCCATCCTCGGCACGACCGTCATCGTCAAGCTGCTCTTCTTCCCGATCGCCAACCGGCAATATGCGTCGATGGCCAAGATGAAGATGCTGCAGCCGAAGATGGAAGAGCTGAAGGCCAAGCTCGGCGACGACAAGATGGCGCTGCAGACGGCCATGATGGGCCTCTACAAGGAAGAGAAGGTCAATCCGCTTGCCGGCTGCTGGCCGGTTCTGCTGCAGATTCCAGTGTTCTTCGCGCTCTACAAGGTCATCTTCATTACCATCGAAATGCGCCACGCGCCGTTCTATGGCTGGATCCATGACCTGTCGGCGCCCGATCCGACCACGCTGTTCAATCTGTTCGGCCTGATCCCCTGGACGCCGCCGCATGCGCTGATGCTGGGCGTCTGGCCGATCATCATGGGCATCACGATGTTCGTGCAGATGCGCATGAACCCGACGCCGCCCGATCCGACCCAGGCGATGATCTTCAACTGGATGCCGCTGATCTTCACCTTCATGCTGGCGGCCTTCCCGGCTGGTCTCGTGATCTACTGGGCCTGGAACAACACGCTCTCGGTTCTCCAGCAGGGCATCATCATGAAGCGCAACGGCGCCAAGATCGAGCTGTTCGACAATCTGCTGCGCCTGTTCCGGCGAAAACCATCATCGGCGTGAATGTGACTTGATATTATTTCATGGATCGCCGATGTCGCTTTTGACGTCTGGATGCGACATGAGAAATGTCTAAATAGGCTATCCGGAAAAGGCCCTCTCGGGGCCTTTTCTTATGTCAGAGGTTGACGCTCCCATGGACAAGACAGTCGCGGTCGGTGCCGCATCGCAGGAGAAGATCGGCGCGACGCTCGTCTTCCTCTCCGCCCTGTTCTGGAGCTTCGGCGGCGCCATCGCTCGCTTCCTCACGATCGAGGACAGCTGGACGATCGTCTTCTACCGTGCGCTCTTTGCCGGCCTCTTCCTCTGCGGCTTCCTGCTGGTCCGCGATGGTCCGCGGGAGACGCTCCGGCTCTATCGGAATATGGGCATTCCGGGGCTGCTGGTGGGTATCGGCTTCGCCACCGCCTCGACCTGCTTCATCATCGCGATCAGCTATACGACCGTCGCCAATGTGGTCCTCATTCAGGCGGGGGTGCCGCTGTTTGCGGCGCTGATGGCCTGGATCATCTATCGCGAGAGCATTTCCTTCACCACTTGGATCGCCATCGTCGCCGTGGTTATCGGCGTCGCGATCATGGTCATGGGCGGGCCGTTCATCGCGCAGGCGGACGACATGCTCGGCTTTGGTCTCATAGATAACGCGACGATGACCGCGACCAATCTCGGTATCGACATGCGATACGCCTGGTTCGGCAACCTGCTGGCGCTGACCATTGCGATCGTCTTTGCCATGGTGACGGTGGTAACCCGCCGGTTCAAGAACGTCCGCCAGACACCGGGCGCCAGCATCGGCTGTTTCGCCGCGGCACTCGTGGCATCCACGCAGGCCGGATCGCTTCAGGTCACCGGCGGCGAACTCGCCATCCTCATGGCATTCGGCGCTCTCAACCTCGGGCTCGGAATGGCGTTCTTCGTGACGGGTGCGCGTATGATACCGGCTGCGTTTGCAGCCTTGCTCGGCACGGCCGAGACGATGCTGAGCCCGCTCTGGGTGGCGATCTTCCATGACGAAGTGCCTGGCATCGAAACCATCATCGGCGGCACCATTCTGCTTGCCGCCCTTCTCGGCTACCTGCTCTCAGCGCTGAGGAAGCCCGAAGCGCAGGCTTGACAATCGGGTATAAAACCCGGAAGTCGCGAAGTCCTGTCAGCAAATGCGAGCCCTCTCATGGCCAATCTCCAACCCGACCTTGACGTGAAGGTGTTCTCCCGTCCCTGGATCTTCATCCGCGGCGTGCCGGCGATGAAGTTCCTGCCGCCCGAAGGACCGGCCGAAATCGCCTTTGCCGGCCGGTCGAATGTCGGCAAGTCTTCGCTGATCAATGCGCTTGTCGGCCAGAACGGCCTGGCGCGGACGTCCAACACGCCGGGGCGGACCCAGGAGCTCAACTATTTCGTGCCGGACGGTTATTCCGGCGGTGCCGACGACATGCCGCCCTGCGCGCTGGTCGACATGCCGGGCTACGGCTATGCTGAAGCGCCGAAGGAGCAGGTCGACAACTGGACCAGGTTGGTCTTCGATTATCTGCGTGGACGCTCGACGCTGAAGCGCGTCTATGTGCTGATCGACAGCCGGCACGGCATCAAGAAGAATGACGACGAGGTGCTCGACCTTCTCGACAAGGCAGCGATCTCCTATCAGGTCGTGCTGACCAAGTCCGACAAGATCAAGCCGCCGGCGTTGGAAAAGCTGAAGGCGGAGACCTCGACCAAGATCGCCAAGCATCCGGCCGCCTATCCCTTCATCCTCGCGACCTCGTCGGAGAAATCCGAAGGGATCGACACGTTGCGCGCGGCGATCATCGAGGTTCTGAACCTTTAGCGAAGAGGCCAGCATGACGTCAGGCAATCCCGGCAAGTCCATCGCCCAGCTCTCCGTTCTGATCCAGTCCGAGGCGCTCGATCCGGTCGCGCTGGCCGAGGAGACGCTAGACGGCATCAGGAGCTATAAAGACCAGTCGGTCTTCATCAGCCTGACGCCGGAGCGCGCAATGAGCGAGGCCCGCGCGTCTTCGGCCCGCGTCAGGACCGGCCGGTCGCTCGGCATGCTCGACGGTATCCCGGTCGGCTGGAAGGATCTGTTCGATCTGGAAGGCCTGCCGAACACGGCGGGTTCGGTCGTGCTGAGGGATGCGCCTGCTGCCACCAAGGATGCGACCGTCGTCACAGCGCTGAAGCAGGCGGGCATGATCACCATCGGCCGTACGAATATGAACGAATTCGCTTTTTCCGGTCTCGGCATCAATCCGCATTACGGAACGCCCGAGAACCCGCATTCGACGGATGTCCCCCGCTTGCCGGGCGGTTCGTCCTCGGGCGCGGGCGTCTCCGTTGCGGCAGGCCTCGTGCCGGTCGCCATGGGCACGGATACCGGCGGCTCCATCCGCATCCCCGCCGCATTCAACGGTGTTGTCGGATACAAGGCGACGCGCGGTCGCTATTCGATGGAGGGCGTGTTTCCGCTTGCCAAGAGCCTCGACGCGCTGGGGCCACTCTGCCGCACCGTACAGGATGCCGTCTGGATCGATGCCGCCATGCTCGGGTTGGCCGTGCCGTCGGTGCGGCGCGAAACGGTTGAGGGGCTCTCCATGGTGGTCCCGGAGACGGTCTTTTTCGACGAGATCGAGCCGGAAGTGGCTGCCGCCTTCGAGGCCGCGCTCGTGAGGCTCGACGCGGCCGGCGCGAAGATCCGCCGCCAGCCGTTTCCGCTCTTCGCACGACTGTTCGACCTGATGGCAAAGCTTGGACCGCTTGTGAGCGCGGAGGCTTTTGCGGTCCACCGCGATCGGTTGAATTCGCCCGACGCGGAGCGGATGGACCGGCGCGTTGTCATGCGCTCGCGGCTGGGCGAGAAGACGTCGATGGCCGACTATGTTGCGATCCTCAACGCGCGCGAGGCGATGATCGCGGAGCTTGCGACAATTGTTGCGCCGGACGAGGTGCTCGTCTCACCGACACTGCCGCATGTGGCGCCGCCGATCGCGCCGCTGGTGGAGAGCGACGACCTATTCGTCGAGATGAATGGCAAGACGCTGCGCAACACCCTTATCGGCAACTTCTTCGACTGGTGCGGCGTTTCCATCCCGTGTGGCACCGGCGCTGCCGGCATGCCGGTGGGGCTGCTGCTCTCCGGCCTGCCGAATACGGACGAACACCTGCTTGGCGTGGCGGTTGCCGCCGAAGAGATCGTGAGAGGCTGACATGGCGAACTATTTGATCATTACCGACGTCGTGCCGCACCATGCCGATTGGAACGTGCTCTACACGGCCTATGCCGAATATTACAAGGTCGAGCAGAACCAGGAAATGCGCGATCGCACCTGGGGCTGGATCATGGAAGGCCGGATCATCTGCCTGATGGCGCTCAACGAGGAAGGACGGCCGGTCGGTTTCGCCCATATCCGCGAATTCCTCAGGCCGCTTTCGGCGACTGTCGCCGGCTATCTCGACGATCTCTTCGTCGATCCGAGCCAGCGCGGCGGTGGCACGGTGGACCAGCTGTTTTCGGCTGCCACGGCGCTCGGGCGCGATCGGAACTGGTCGGTGATCCGCTGGATCACGCGTGACGACAATTACCGCGCCCGCTCGGTCTATGACCGGATCGCCACGCGGACAAACTGGATCACCTACGATCTGGCTCCTTGAGACGCTGTTCAAACGAAAGCCGCCCCGGCAAGGGTTCTTTGCCGGGGCGGTCTCACTACAGCCGAAACAAGCAGATCAGCCCTTCGGCAGCAGCACCTTGTCGATCACGTGGATCACGCCGTTCGACTGCTTGACGTCGGCGATGGTCACGGTCGCGACATCACCCATTTCGTCCTTGATCATGATCTTCTTGCCCTTGCGCATGGCAGTCAGCTCGCATCCGCCGACGGTCTTGATCTTGTGCATGCCGCCGTCGTCCTTGATCATCTTCTTGATGGCCTTGGACATGGCGTCTGCCGCCACGACATGGCAGGTCAGCACCTTGACCAGCATCGCCTTGTTTTCCGGCTTCAACAGGGTGTCGACGGTGCCCTTCGGCAGTTCGGCGAAGGCTGCGTTTGTCGGCGCGAAAACCGTGAACGGGCCCTTCCCTGTCAGCGTATCGACCAGCCCGGCGGCCTTGACGGCAGCGACCAGCGTAGTGTGATCCTTCGAATTGACGGCATTTTCGACGATGTTCTTGGTGGCGTACATCGGCGCGCCGCCGACATCAGGATTCATCGTGGCGTTGGCAAGCATGGCGGAGCCGGCCAGAACGGAGACGATGGCGAGATTGCGAAGCGAGGTCCTGAGCATGTTCGAATTTCCTTCCCAGTTTTCAAGTTGCATCGCCGGCCAGGGGCTCAGCGTTCCCCGTCTTGCCGGAGATGCTCTGATTTACGGGCGGCCCGGAAATTAAGTTTCAGGCCTGCCGGCGATTTGTTCCGGGAAAACACAAGGCATTGTTCAAAACAAAATGCCGCCCAAAGGCGGCATTGATTGAAGGCAGGAAAGGTTTTCGCTCAGAGGAAACGGGTCGTGCCCTGAGCGACGATCGGTCCTGTCGGAGCCCCACCGGGCGCGCCGCCATAGGGCTCGATGCTGATGGCGATCGTCTTGCCCTCCGTGAAGCTCTTGCGCATCTCGTTGGTCACGATGATCTCGCCATTGCCATTGTCGGGCAGGATGCCTAGCGATTGCGGCGGCTTGCCTTCGTCGATGAGCCACACTTCGAGCGATTGCGGTTCGTTCTGCTTGAGTGCCGCCGGCACAACGCTCAGCCGGCCGGAATCGAAATCGAACGTGGCGACGAGATTGATCGGTGAATTCTGACCGCTCAATTCCGCGACGAGCGGCTTCCCTCTTGTGCCGGGCAGGAAGGTGGCGCCTTCGAAATAGATGACGCCCGCGGCGATCGCCAGCGAAGCGACTGTCAGGCCGCGCCACACCATCACGGAGCCCCAGATGCCCTCGAGCAGACCAGGCGCCCTTACCTCTCCAGTGCCGAAAATCCGGCGCTCGATCCTGTTATAGAGATCGGCGGGCGGGCGGATATCCTCGTAGTCTTCGTTGAAACCGGACAGGTTGTTCTGCCAACGGCGCACCTGCTGGGCAAAACGGCGATCGACCGCCATGCGGGCCTCGACCTTGCGGCGGTCTTCGGCCGAGAGGACACCGAGCACATATTCGCCGGAGATGATCTCGTCCCGGCTGCGATCCCATTCTTCAGGTCTCTCGCTCATTGCTCCAGACACTCTCTCAGTTTCATCAGGCTCCGCCGCAACCAGGTCCGCATCGTGTTCAGCGGTACCTTATAGAAATCTGCGAGTTCCTGGTAGCTCAAACCTTCCACATAGGCGCGTCGGACAGCTTCAGCCTTATCAGATTCGAGCGTTTTCATGCATCTGTCAATGCGCTGGCCTTCACTTGTGTTTATGGCGTTCTCCTCCGGGCCGGCGCTGTCCGATGCCAGATCGAAGGCCTCATCGATCTGGGATGCCTCGGGCTTCCGCGCCCTGATCAGGTCGATGGCGTGATTGCGTGCGATCGCCGCCAGCCAGGTCATCGGGCTGCCTTGTTCAGGCTGGTAGCGCTCGGCTCTCCGCCACACGTTGATATAGATCTCCTGCAAAGCCTCCTCGGCATCACCTTTGTCCCTCAAGATACGGAAAGCGATGGCAAAAAGTTTCGCCGACGTAAGAGCATAGAGGCGCGCGAAGGCGGAGCGGTCGCGAAGCACCACGCGTCCCAGCAAAGTAGCCAACTCGTCCATAAGGCGTTCGTCCCTTGGGTCATTCGTATTCGCCCGCCCGAGGGCCAGGCATGACTCGATGCCGGAAATACGTCGAATTCCCTCGGGCGGATCATTCCATGTGACAAAAACATCGGTTAAAGAGGCTCACGAATTTGCCAATCCCCTAGTTCGAGGCCTCAATGTCCCAGTCCGAAAGCGAAATCCAGGCACGCCTTCTCGTCCAGGCCCTGCCCTTCATGCAGCGCTACGAGAACAAGACGATCGTGGTGAAATATGGCGGCCATGCCATGGGCAACCCCGAACTGGGCAAGGCATTCGCCAGCGATATCGCACTGCTCAAGCAATCCGGCGTCAACCCGATCGTCGTCCATGGCGGCGGCCCGCAGATCGGCGCCATGCTGGCCAAGCTCGGCATCGAATCCCGCTTCGAGAACGGCTTGCGCGTCACCGACCAGAAGACGGTGGAAGTGGTCGAGATGGTGCTTGCCGGTTCGATCAACAAGGAAATCGTCGCGCTGATCAACCAGACCGGTGAATGGGCGATCGGCCTCTGCGGCAAGGACGGCAACATGGTCTTCGCCGAAAAGGCGAAGAAGACCGTCGTCGATCCGGATTCCAATATCGAGCGGGTGCTCGATCTCGGCTTCGTCGGCGAGGTCGTGGAAGTCGATCGCACGCTTCTCGACCTGCTTGCCCGCTCCGAGATGATCCCGGTCATTGCGCCAGTGGCGCCGGGCCGCGACGGCCATACCTACAATATCAATGCCGATACGTTCGCCGGTGCCATTGCCGGGGCGCTCAATGCCACGCGCCTGCTGTTCCTCACCGACGTGCCCGGCGTGCTCGATAGACAAGGCGAACTGATCAAGGAACTGTCGGTTTCGCAGGCCCGTGCGCTGATCAAGGACGGCACGATTTCAGGCGGCATGATCCCGAAGGTCGAGACATGCATCGAGGCGATCCAGGGCGGCGTCGAAGGCGTGGTCATCCTCAACGGCAAGACGGCACATTCGGTGCTGCTCGAACTGTTCACCGAAGTGGGTGCCGGCACGCTGATCGTTCCCTGATCAGCCTCGTTTCAGCCAGCGGGATTATCAGCAAATATCCCGCTGGAGTGAACCATGGTCCTTCGCCTGCTCGTCGCTTTCCTGCTGTCGCTATCGGTCGCCGCTGTGGCAGATGCCAGCCAGCTTCGTTTCTCCGGCTACGATTTCACGGTCAAGCAAGGCAAGGGCATGGGGCCAGGCCCGAACGACTGGGCGGCGTCACAGGCCTTCGTGGATACCAGGGGCCGACTACATCTTCGCTTCTCGAAGAAGAACGGCAAATGGCTGGCGGGCGAAGTGCAATCGGTGAGCCGGCTCGGCTTCGGAACATACGAGATAGAATTCGAAGGCGATATCAGCGGGCAGGACAAGAATGTCGTGTTCGGCTTCTTCAATTATCCGACCGCGGATATTGGGCCGGACGCGACGCACGAGATCGACATCGAATTCGCGCGCTGGGGCATCCATAACTACAAGCCGCTGAACTACACGGTCTGGCCCGCGAAGACGGGCATCAAGAACGCGCACAAAGTCTTCAGCTTCCGGACCGGGCACGGCCGGAGCCTGCACCGTTTCACCTGGACACGGCAAAGCGTCACTTACGAATCCAAGGAGATCGAGGACGACGAAAGCTTCGGCCGTGAGACCTATTGGGCCTTCACGCCCTCCAATTACGAAGACCGCATCAGCGCCAGTCCGATGCCGATCTATTTCAATCTCTGGGGCTTTCGCGGCAAGGCACCGAGCAACGACCGGCCGGTCGAGGTCATCATCAACCGCTTCACCTTCACGCCGGCGGAGTGACCACCGGTGTGGGTTCAATCGGCGGGCCGCGATGGGGCGGCAGTCTGCTTTTGCATGCGCTCGAACGCGTCTATCATCATGTGGCACTTGTCGCTGCCGTAGACAATATCCTCGCGCTTCAGATGCACGGTGATCTCGACATCGTTCCATTTGCCATTGTGCTGCTTGGCGAAGGCCACGGCGTCGGGCAGGGAATTGAACTCGGCAGACATCGTCTCTGCTGACCAGACCTGCACGGAACAGGGCGTTTCGCCGTAGCTCGACAGGGTTTTCGCGGGATCGAAGGCCATTTCATGCTCCTTATGTGTTTTGGGCACACAGCAGACAATCGGGACTAACGCAAGCGGTAAAAGGCCGGGCCCGGCGAGCCGTGCCCAGGATTAACTCTACTCTGTCACCGGTTGCGCCTGATGGTGCCCCGGCCGCGCCGCATGCATCGGCGGTATCTTCAAGAAAAGCGTCGATAGCGCCACCAGTACATAGCAGGCGATGTTGTAGATGACCGCCACCTCGAACGAGGCCTTGAAGGCTTCGTGCTGGGTGAGGCCACCCGCCATGTGTCCCGCCAGCAGCGAGAAGAATATCTGCGAGATGATCGCCACGCCGAAAGCGCCGCCGACCTGCTGGAACGACTGCAATGTGCCCGAACCGGACCCGGCGTCGCGCGGCGGAACGCCGGCAAGTGCCGTCTGGAAGAGCGGCGAGATGGTGATGCCGGTTCCCAACCCGCCGAGCAGCAGCGGCAGGATGAAATCAGTGCTGACGAGCTGATCACCGACACCCGCGACGACATGGCGGAGCAGAAGCATGGCCGCCACGAGCAGTCCCGCACCGAAGACGATGCGCAGCTTCGGCGATTTGCCGCCGAGCCGGCCGGTGACGACCGATGCGACCAGAACGCCAATGGGGAAAGGAATGGTGGTCAGGCCGGAATGAAGCGCATCGAGCTGGTAGCCGGATTGCAGGAACAGTGCCAGGATCAGGAAGAAACCGGGCATCGCCGAGAAGAACACGGTCAGGCCGAGTCCGGCGAAGACGAAATTGCGGTTCTTCATCAGGCTGAGCGGAATGAGCTCGGCCGCACCCCTGGCATTCTGGCGGCGCTCCCACCAGCCGAACAGGATGGCGACGGGAATGAACACCGCCATCATGACGAAGCACCAGGCGGGCCAACCGAAGCCGCGGCCTTCGATCAATGGGAAGATCAAGCAGAAGGTCGCCACTGCTGCCAGCGCGATGCCGACCCAATCGTTTCTGAGATCAGGATTGCCCTTGACGTCAGGAATGAGCGTGCGGGCCGCGATGACGCAGGCAATGCCGATCGGAACGTTGATCAGGAAGATCGGGCGCCAGTCGAGACCCATGACGTCGGCATGGATGAGCAAGCCGCCGGTCACAGGTCCCGCGACCGAGGCGAGGCCGGCCGTCAGGCCGAACAGCGAGAAGGCGACCGCGCGCTCCCTGGGCGGGAACATGATCTGCGCAATTGCCAGCACCTGCGGCATCATCACCGCACCGGCAATACCCTGGATGACGCGGGCCGCAATCAGCATTTCGACATTGACCGCCATGCCGCAGAGCAGCGAGGCGATGGAGAAGCTCGCCACGCCGATCAGGAAAATCTTCTTCTTGCCGATGATGTCGCCATAGCGGCCGAACGGCAGTAGGCCGAGCGCAAAGGCGAGGATGAAACCCGCCACGACCCATTCGATACCGCTTTCGGAGACACCGAGGCTCTTCTGCATGCTGGGCAGCGCGACATTGACGATGGTGATGTCGATCATGTTCATGAAGCTCGCCATCAGCAGCACTGACATGGCGATCCATCGGCGTTCGAAGGCGTGGGTTTCGGCTTGTGCCATTTGAGGCTGTGTGTCGGCGTCAGACATCTTGATCTGCCTTTGCATATTCTGAAACGGAAGAACTCGGCGACGAATGTCAATCATCTGATTGAGGCTTTTCAAGCGCCGGATTCAACCCAGCAGTTTCTTCAGCGCATAGAGCGCGTCCAGCGCGTCGCGCGGAGTCATTTCGTCGGGATTCAGTTCCCGCAAGCCTTCCTCGACCTTCGAGGACTTGGATGCTCTCGGCTCTTCGCGCCGCACCGCGGCCTGGAACAGCGGCAGGTCGTCGATCAGCTTGGCGGCCGGGTTCTTGCGGTCGGCGTCCTCCAGAAGGTCGAGCACCTCGCGAGCGCGGGAGACGACAGATGCCGGCAGACCCGCCAGACGCGCGACCTGGATGCCATAGGAACGATCGGCCGCGCCGGGGCCGACTTCGTGGAGGAAAACCACCTCGCCGTCCCATTCCTTGACCCTCATCGTGGCGTTGGACATGCGCTCCAGTTTCTCGGACAGCACAGTCAGTTCGTGGAAATGCGTGGCGAAAAGCGACCGACAGCGGTTGACCTCGTGCAGATGCTCGACAGCCGCCCAGGCGATCGACAGGCCGTCGAAAGTGGCGGTGCCGCGCCCGATCTCGTCGAGAATGACCAACGAGCGCGGCGTGGCCTGGTTGAGGATGGCGGCCGTCTCGACCATCTCAACCATAAAGGTCGAGCGGCCTCGGGCCAGGTCGTCGGACGCACCGACACGGCTGAAGAGACGATCGACGCAGCCGATCCGGGCCTCGGTGGCGGGAACGAATGAGCCCATCTGCGCCATGATCGCGATCAGCGCGTTCTGGCGCAGGAAGGTCGATTTACCGCCCATGTTGGGGCCGGTCAACAGCCAGATGCCGCCGTTCTTTCCACCGTTTGCTGGCGAGAGATCGCAATTGTTGGCAACGAAGGGATTGGCCGTCGCCTTGCGTAACGCCTGCTCGACCACCGGATGGCGCCCGCCCTCGATCGCGAAATCCACTGAACCATCGACATGCGGCCGGCAATAGGCCTGCTCCTCGGCGAGCACGGCGAGCGCAACCGACACATCGAGCACGGCGAGCGCCGACGCGGCCTTCTTGATCTCCTCGCCGGCGGCAATGACCGCTTCCCGCATCGTGTCGAAGGCTTCCAGTTCGAACACCAGCGCCTGTTCTGCGGCATTGGCGATGCGGCTTTCGAGATCCGACAGCTCGACCGTGGTGAAACGCATGGCGTTGGCATTGGTCTGGCGATGGATGAAGCGGGCGCGCATTTCGGGGCTCGCGGTCATCACACCTGCGGTGCCTGAAGTCAGCTCGATGAAGTAGCCGAGCACATTGTTGTGTTTGATCTTCAGTGACTTGACGCCGGTCTCCTCCGAATAGCTGGCCTGAAGGCCGGCGATGACACGGCGTGACTGGTCGCGGAGTTCGCGGAGTTCATCCAGTTCGGGGATTGCGCCATCCCGCACGAAGCCGCCGTCGCGCTTGAGCAGCGGCAGGTCCTCGGCCAGCAGCCCGCTCAACTGGTCTTCCAGCCCAAACGGCACCATACCGAGCGCGAGAAACGCGTCGGAAAGCTCTGGCGAAAGCCGGTTCTGGACCAGCCTCGAAGCGATGTCCCGCCCTGCCCGGAGGCCGCTCAAGATCGCTGCAAGATCGCGCGGACCGCCGCGATCGAGCGCCAGACGCGACAGTGCGCGCGGCATGTCGGGCGCATGCCTGAGTGCCTGCCTTATGTCATTTGCCAGCCGGGGCTCGTCGAGAAAGAACGAGATCGAATCGAGCCGCCTGTTGATCTGCTCCGGATCCGTCAGTGGCGACATCAGCCGTTCCGAGATCAGCCGGGCGCCGCCGCCGGACACCGTGCGATCGATGGCTTTGAGCAGCGAGCCATTGCGATCCCCCGACAGCGTGCGGATGAGTTCGAGATTGGCGCGCGTGGCGGGATCGATGAACACCGTCGAGGCTGAACTCTCGCGCTCCGGCACGCCCAGCGCAGGGCGTTCCGCGATCTGCGTCTTCTCGACATAGGCGATAGCTGCCGCGCCCGCCGAAAGTTCCGGTCGGGTGAAGCCGCCGAAACCATCCAGCGTCGAGAGACGATAATAGCGTGCTATGCGATTTTCCGCCGTCGCCGAATCGAAAAGCACAGCCGGCTGTGGACTGACGACCTTGCCCAGGACATCGAAGATCGAGCGGAGATCGGCATCATGGAAGATTGCATCGGCTACGATCAATTCCTTGGGGTCGATCCTGAGGATGTCGGCCAATAGCCGGGAAAGCTCGGTCTCGGCGAGCCGGAACACGCCTGTCGAGATATCGATCCAGGCAAGCCCGTACTGAACTCTCTCGCCGCCCCGGATGCGCGAAAGCGCCATCATGTAGTTGCTGTCGCCGGGATTGAGCAGTTTCTCCTCGGTGATCGTGCCCGGCGTCACCAACCGCACCACATCGCGCTTGACGACCGACTTGGCGCCGCGCTTCCTGGCTTCGGCGGGGTCTTCCACCTGTTCGCAGACCGCCACCCGGTAGCCGAAACCGATGAGCTTCTGGAGATAATCGTCGGCGGCGTGGACCGGCACGCCGCACATCGGAATATCCTGGCCGAGATGCTGGCCGCGCCGGGTCAGCGTGATACCCAGCGCACGCGATGCTTCCAGCGCATCCTCGAAGAAAAGTTCGTAGAAATCGCCCATGCGGTAGAACAGCAGGCTATCCGGATTGGTCGCCTTGATCTCGATATACTGCTCCATCATCGGGGTCGCCGTCTGGCGGCTTTCCTCGGAGGCAAGTTCGGCAACGGTCAGGGCTTCGATGGTCATACCTGGCTTTTTTGAGAATTGGTCCGCCGACCAGAAGAAATGGGCAACCTGCATAAAGGCGTTGAACATTACGGTGCGGCATGCATGAATGACAATAACGAGAGCGCCGAAAAACGACGGCGCCCACAGGAAGCATTTGGGAGGAATCATGCCTGCGGACAAGCCCGACCGGACTATGCCCACCGTCACCCGCCAGGAGGCGTTGGACTTCCATTCGCGCGGACGCCCCGGCAAACTGGAAATCACCCCCACCAAGCCGATGGCGACCCAGCGCGACCTGTCGCTCGCCTATTCGCCCGGCGTCGCGGAGCCGGTCAAGGCAATCGCCGAGGATCCCAGCACCGCCTATGACTACACGACGCGCGGCAACATGGTGGCCGTGATCTCCAACGGGACGGCGATCCTCGGCCTTGGCAATCTCGGCGCGCTCGCTTCGAAGCCGGTGATGGAGGGCAAGTCCGTCCTGTTCAAGCGATTCGCCGATGTCGATTCGATCGATCTCGAAGTCGATACCGAGGATGTCGAGGAGTTCATCAATTGCGTGCGATATCTCGGCCCCTCGTTCGGCGGCATCAATCTCGAGGATATCAAGGCGCCGGATTGCTTCGTGATCGAGAGCCGGCTGCGCGAAATCATGGATATCCCGGTCTTTCACGACGACCAGCATGGCACCGCGATCATCGCGGCCGCCGGCCTGATCAACGCGCTCGACCTGACCGGCCGCGACTACAAGAAGACCAAGCTCGTCTGCAACGGCGCGGGTGCAGCGGCCATCGCCTGTATCGAACTGATCAAGGCGATGGGTTTCAACCCCGAAAATGTCATCCTCTGCGACACCAAGGGCGTGGTCTATCAGGGCCGCACAGAGGGCATGAACCAGTGGAAATCGGCGCATGCGGCCAAGACCGACAAGCGCACACTCGCGGAGGCCATGGACGGCGCCGATGTCGTGCTCGGTCTGTCCGCCAAGGGCACGCTATCGGCAGACATGATCCGCTCGATGTCCCGCAACCCGATCATCTTCGCCATGGCCAATCCCGATCCGGAAATCACGCCGGAGGAGGTCGCGCGCATCCGCGATGATGCGATCATGGCAACCGGGCGTTCGGATTATCCGAACCAGGTCAACAACGTGCTGGGCTTTCCCTATATCTTCCGCGGCGCGCTCGATGTGCGCGCCTCGACGATCAACGACGACATGAAGATCGCCGCCGTTCACGCGCTCGCCAACCTTGCCAAGGAGGATGTGCCCGACGATGTCGCCGCCGCCTACCAGGGCAACCGGCCGCGTTTCGGGCCGAACTACATCATCCCCGTGCCCTTCGATCCGCGCCTGATCTCCTCGATCCCGGTGGCGGTGGCCAAGGCCGCGATGGATTCGGGCGTCGCCCGCAAGCCGATCGCCGATCTCGACCGCTATGCGCGCGACCTGAAGGCACGCCGCGACCCGATCGCCTCGACGCTGCAACGTATCTACGAGCGCGTCCGCCGCTTCCCCAAGCGCGTGGTCTTTGCCGAGGCCGAGGAAGAGCAGGTGATGCGCGCGGCGATCTCCTACGTCAACCAGCAGCTCGGCACCGCGATCCTGCTCGGCCGCGACGATATTATCCAGGCGACGGCCGAACGGGCCGGCATCGACCTCAACCGGCCGGGCATCGAGTTCATCAATGCCAGGACGTCGAAAAGGCGCGAGGCCTATATCGATTATCTCTACGCGCGCCTCCAGCGGAAGGGCTTCCTGCAACGCGATGCGCAACGGCTGATCAATACCGATCGCAACCATTTCGCCGCCTGCATGGTGGCGCTCGGCGATGCCGACGCGATGGTGACCGGCACGACGCGCAACTATTCGACCGCGCTCGACGATATCAGGCGCTGCATCGACGCCAAGCCGGGCCACAGGGTCATCGGCGTATCGCTGGCGCTCTGCCGGGGCAGGACGGTGCTGGTGGCCGATACCGCGGTCCACGACATGCCGTCATCCGAAGAACTCGCGGAAATCGCTGAGGAAGCCGCTGGCGTCGCCCGCCGTCTCGGCTACGAGCCGCGTGTGGCCATGCTCGCCTATTCCACCTTCGGCCATCCCGAGGGCGAACGTTCGGAGCGGGTGCGGGAGGCGGTGAAGATTCTCGACAAGCGCCGCGTCGATTTCCAGTATGACGGTGAAATGGCGGCCGACGTGGCGCTCAATGCCGATGTCATGGAGCAATACCCGTTCTGCCGGCTGTCAGGCCCCGCCAACGTGCTGGTCATGCCAGCGTTCCACTCGGCCTCGATCTCGACCAAGATGCTGCAGGAACTCGGCGGCTGCACGGTGATCGGGCCATTGCTGGTCGGCCTCGACAAGTCGGTCCAAATCGTCTCGATCGGCGCCAAGGACAGCGATATTGTCAATATGGCGGCGATCGCGGCGTATAATGCAGGAATGTAGTCCCGCATCCACGTACCTCAGGATGCATCCAGCCTCATATCGAGATCGGCCATGCTCTTGGCCAGTTCGCGCTTCAGCCATGCCTTAAAAATCTGAACCTTGCGGCTGTCGCGCACGCCTTTTGCCGTGATGAAATAGTGGCCGAAGCCGGTTCTCGCGCGGATGTCGAAGGGGGCGGCAAGCCGGCCCTCGGCGATCATATCCGCCGTCAGCGTCTGCCAGGCCAGCATGACGCCCTGGCCGGCCATGACGGCGTCCAGGCAGAGCGACGCCTCGTTGAAGACGTGGCCCTGGCTGATCTCGGCACCTTCCAGCCCTGCGGCGTCCAGCCAGACATCCCATTTGAACATGGCCCGGTCGTCGATCACGGCTGGCACGGAGAGAACATCGGCGGGTGTCTTCAGCTTCGCGGCGATCTGCGGAGCGCAGACCGGGTAGACCTCCTGCGCCAGGATCAGTTCCGAATTCACATCGGGCCAGTCGCCCTTGCCGACGCGAATGCCGAGGTCGATATCGGAGGATGCCGGATCGATAAGACGCATCGTGGCATCGATCCTCAGGATGATCTCGGGATGCTCGCGGGCGAAACTGTCGAAACGGCGCACCAGCCAGCGCGAGGCGAAGACGGGTGCCACAGAGATGGTCAGGCAGTTATTGTCCCGCCGCTGCGCCAGGGTCACCGCCTCGGCGAGCTTCTGGATGCCATCGGTCAGGCGCGCGAGCACGGGCAGGCCGATTTCCGTCGCCACCAACCCCTTGCCGGTGCGTTCGAATATCTGGTGGCCCAGTTGAAGCTCGGTCTTGATCACCTGCTGGCTGACGGCACCAACCGATACGCCGAGTTCGTCGGCGGCAGCCTGCAGCGAGCCCAGCCGCCCAACTGCTTCGAGCGCCCTGAGCCCGTTCATGTGCACGGCGTTGAGGTTCTTCATATAGCTTTTCTAAAGCCGCTTGCTGGAAAACTCAATTGAATTGAGCAGCGGAAAGCCCGATATTCAGAGCGTCGGAACGGCTTGTTTCCGGAAGATGCTCTCGAAAGGAGTATGGAAATGCTGAACTTGATTGCAAACCTGCTGCGCTGGCTGGTGGCCCCTGCGGATTACGACACCAATCCCAGGGATCCGCTGATGCACCCGGCGCTCAGGGACATGAGCCAGCGGGAATTGGCGGACCTGCCATTCTCGAACAATGCGCGCCGCTCGGGTGGTCGCGGCTCTTGCGCCGCGTGATGCACCAATCGGCTCTTCGATAAAATACCGGAGCCGGGCGGCTCCGGACCTGCTGAAGGCTTGGGGTTTGGATGTTCAGCAGGTAAAACTGAAACTCAGGACGCGAAACGCTGGGCGTCCGCACCATAATAATTCAGGTAACGCGTCGAAATACTCTCGACCGGCAGCACGATAAGCACATCGGTCGTGCCGAATGCATGGTCCACCACGGCGCCTTCGCCGACCATAGCGCCCAATCTCAGGTAACCCTTGATCAGCGGCGGCATCGCCATCAGCGCCCGCTTGGGGTTGACCGCTTCAGGCGGCATCAGGTCCATGTTGCGATAGCGGTTGGGCGAGGCGTGTACCGCCCATTCGCCATCGGCAAGCACATTGTGATGCAGGAAGGACAGCGCCAGCGCGTGGAATTCCGGGAAGGCACCGGGGAACGAGCCGCAACCGAACATCACATCGAGGCGATGCTTGAGCGCATAGGCCCAATTGCCCTGCCAGAGCAGTTCCACGGTGCGCTTGGTGCGATATGGGGCAAGCACGCAGGACCGGCCGAGTTCCATGAACTGCTTGCCGGGGTGGCGGGCGATCATCGGCGCGATGTCGAATTCCGAGGCCGAGTAGAAGCCCGAATGCCGTTCGGCGACTTCCTGGCGCAGCAGCCTGTAGGTCGCGACGATCTGGTCGGCCGCATCGCCTTCCAGGGACCTGTCGAGCACGATCAGGTGATCGCAGATGTCATCGAACGCATCGAAATCGCGGCCGGCGAGCATCGCCTCCGGCGGCAGCCTGGCACCCATCTCCTCGACGAAGACGCGGTAGCGGATGACCTGCGCGGCCTCGATTTCCTGCGGCGTCACCGCGAGCCTAGTCTCGAGCGAGCCGATGCGGCCCAGCACGGGAAGCCCATCATGGGTCGTCGCCGCGCGACGCTCCGCGGGGCGAGGTTTCTCCGTCCTGGTCTCGGCGACATCCAATGTCATCACGTGACAAATCCCTGTTGGCCTTGCCGGTCTATAACCACATCAAGACGACACCCGCGTGACAGTCAAGGGTTGTTATATCACGTGAAAGGGATCACGCCGAGCGTTTGACGGCGAGCGCATCGATGGCGCTTGCAAGCATTTCAGGCGTTGCCGGCTTGAGCAAGACGAGATCGGCGCCTTTTTTCAAAAGCAGGGTGTGGATATCTGCCGCATCGTTGGCGGTCAGTACAATGACCCGCGCGGGCGCAACGCCGCGCTCCACTTCTTCCACGCGAAGCGAATCGATGAAGGCATCGCAGGTACCGCCCGGCATGTCGTTGTCGGTGAGGATAAGGTCGTGAGCGCCCTGGCGCCTGAGCACTTCAAGCTGTGTGAAACTATTGGCATGGCGCACCGTGTGACCCGCTCGTTCCAGTATCGCGCGCACGATCATGGCATTGACCGGTTCGTCCTCGCCGAAAATGACCGAGAGGCCGGAGTGAGCAACGGGCCGGCGTTCCTGCTGCGGTTCCGGCGCTAGGACGGGGAAGTCCTTGTCCTTGGCCATGCGTGGCTCGAGCCCGCTCAGCCTGCCGGTCAATACGTCGATCAGCGATTGCTCGCGCAGCGGCCTGATCAGCCAGCTGTCATAGACATCGCCGGACATCTGCTCGGGCCGGGCTTCCGGGTTGACGAGGAATATCTTGCGCGTCTGCGCAAGCCGCGCATCCCGAGCGAAGGCTTGGGCAAAATCCGTATCGAGCCGGTGATCTACGATCACGTCGGTGAAAGCCTGCCCATCGAGCGCGGCGCGCGTGCCCGCCATATCGGATGCCGTGCGCACGGTCGCGCCCAGCCGGTTGAGCGAATATGAAATGGCGTCCGCCGCCGGCCCCTCGGGGGCAAGCAGCAATACGTGCGACCCGGCAAGCTCGGAACCGCTCCGCATGGGCGGGCCGGAGAAATCCACCGGCAAGCGGATGGTGAAGGTGCTGCCCTTGCCGAATTCGCTTTCGACGCCGAGTGCGCCACCCGCCTCGGTCATGATCCTGGCCGATATGGCAAGGCCAAGCCCAACGCCGCCTTCGCGGGCTCGCGTCAGGTCACCCTGCTCGAACTCCCCGAATATGCGCTGAAGTTCGGCGGCATTCATTCCAGGCCCGCTGTCGCGGACCTTCACGACCAGCGCGCCGTCAGCCCGATCGACGCTGACGAGCACGCCACCGGTCTCGGTGAACTTCACGGCGTTGCCGATGACGTTGTAGAGCACCTGGCGGAAACGGGCCGGATCGAATTCCAGCAAGGCCGGCACATCGGGTGATATGATGGCACCGATCTCGATGCCTTTCGCATGAGCGCGGCTGGAGAGCATTTCGACGACGCTTTCGACCAGCGGCCGGATCGGCTCGAGCCGAGGCCGCAGATGGAAGCGGCCGGCGGCGAGCGTCGAGAAATCCAGCAGGTCTTCAACCAGTTGCACAAGCGCGGTGCCGGATTGGCGGATGCCTTCGAGATAGTTCTTCTGTTCGGCAGTGAGACGCGTGCCGGCGAGCAATTGGCCCATGCCCAATAGACCGCTGAGCGGCGTACGGATTTCGTGACTGACCGTGGCGATGAGACGTGACTTGAGGAGGCTTTCCTCCTCCGCGCGGGCACGGGCCTCTTCGCGTCGCGCGGCTTCCCGCCGTTCGTCGGTCACGTCGCGGGCGATGGACTGGACGACGAGGCCGCCGACCACCGCATCGCGGGTCACGACATCGTGCCAGAGGAATATCCTGGTGCGGCCATCCCGGGTGAATTCTACATCATAGCAATGGGGGATCGGGCCGGCTTCGAAGGTGATGCCGAGCTCCGCGCATGTGCGGCCTTCCGGCTGAGGCGCGCCGGCAAATTCCCTGAATGTGTGGTTGGACGAACGGATCACGCCCTCCAGGCTGCGGCAGAGTGTGATATCGCCGAGCGCGTCATGGATGGAAGCGAGCAGGTCGCCGCCCGTATACGCCCGGGAATCGGCGCGGGCAGCCGATCGCTCGAACGCGGAGGCGACACGATCCTGCAATTTCCTGGGTTCGCTCATGGCACAAGTGTATCATGGCGAGACTTTCGAAAGGCTTGCGGTAGTTGCTTAACGAACCGTCACCCGGCCTTATCGGGTTGCTTTCGGTTGAGGAAAAGCTCGCAAAAGCCGATCAACACAGCACCTACGGTGATCAGGCTGTCAGCGAGATTGAACACAGCGAAAGACCATGTCTGGGTATGGAACAGCACGTAGTCGACCACGTGTCCATAAATGAAACGATCTATGATGTTGCCGATCGCACCCGCTATCACCATGCAGAAACCGAAATGAACGAGGCCGTGCGCCTGCCGCGATGTCCGCCACCACCAGAGAATGAATGCGACGATCGCCAGCCGCATAATGTCGATCACCCAGCCGCTCATGCCTGACAGGAAGGAGAAGGCGACGCCAGTGTTTGTGGTGTGATTGAGATAGAAGTACCAAATTACGTGATACTCAACATGAAGTGGCAAATGCAGTACGATCAGGTACTTGATCCATTGGTCCAGCGCCACGGCGATGACAATGAAGACCACCGCGACGGGCGGACGGGAAAAAAGCGGCGTTGAGGTCATCAATGGCCTTCCAGATTCAACAGATGCCGGCGTGCCTCGAACAGCATGACGCCGGTGGCGACCGCGAGGTTCAGCGAATCCGCTCGGCCCTGCTGGGGAATGCGCACGCGTATGTCGGCGGCATCGGCGAGTTCCTCCGGCAGGCCCGCCTGTTCGTTGCCCATGAGCAGGATGACAGGCTTGGTGCGATAGTCCGGCTTGCGGTAATCGACGGCGCCTTTGAGATGCGTCGCGATCATCACCGTGCCCGACGCCTTCTGCCATTTGATGAAATCCGTAACGGATGTCCGCGTGACCGGCAGCGAGAAAACAGAGCCCATCGTTGCGCGCACGGTTTCCAGCGCAAACGGATCGGTCGTGTCGCCCACCAGGATCACGCCTGATGCACCGACCGCATCCGCCGTGCGGATGATCGTGCCGAGATTGCCGGGATCGCGCACGCGATCGAGCGCCAGCCAAGTCTCGTTGGCCTGTGGGCGGATGTCCTTCAGCGGCTTCCAGCGCGCGTGAAAAATGCCGACGACCATTTGCGGATTGTCGCGCCGCGTGACCGAAGAAAGCACCTTCTCGCTGACTTCGAGCACCTGCCCGCCGAGTGCTACAGTCTTCGCGGCAATCTTCTCGACCAGCGGCTTGTCCTTGGCCGATTTCGAATACATCAGCGTTTCGATTCGCCAACCCATTTCGAGCGCATCGATCACCAGCTTCAGCCCCTCGGCCATGAAGGTTCCGCTTTCCTCGCGGTTCTTCTTCATGCTCAAGGCCTTGATATCCTTGATGATGGGATTGGCGAGCGAGGTGATTTCCTTCACCTGCCCCGGACGGCGCGGGCCGTTGTCGTTATGTGTCATTGCGTCCACCGGCTGAAAAGTGATGTCGAGAGCGCGCGCCCGGCTGCACCGTCTTCGCGGATGATGAGCTCGCCCGACTCGACAAGACCACCACGGCCACGCATGGTTTCCATCATCAGCTCGTGCATGGAATAAAAGCTCGCGCGGATCGAATAGGCCGTCAGCACCAGGCCGATGGCCTTCGGCGAGAGCAGTTCGCGGCAGATATCCAGCATCTTCGGCAGATGATCGAACAGTTGCCAGACCTCGCCTTCCGGCCCCCGGCCGAAGCGGGGCGGGTCGGTGAGGATGATATCGTAGGTATTGCCGCGCCGCAGCTCGCGTTCGATGAATTTCATCGCGTCGTCGCAGATCCAGCGGATCGGCTTTTCCGTCATGCGGGCGAGTGCCTGGTTCTCACGACCCCAACCGATCGCCTTCTTCGAGGCATCGACATGGGTCACTTCGGCGCCGGCAGCAGCGGCGGCGAGAGACGCCACGCCCGTGTAGCCGAACAGGTTGAGCACCTTCGGCTTGCCGCCGCGCGCCTTGATGGACTCCATCATCCACGCCCAATGGACGATCTGCTCCGGAAAAACGCCGACATGGCGGAAGGCGGTGAAGCGGCCGAAGAAATCGACGTCGAGCAGCCGCATCGGCCAGGTCTCACCAAGCGCCGCACGGGGAAAGCGCCAGCGGCCGGCGCCGTCTTCCTCGGTATCGCCGGTGAAGATCGCGTCCGCCGCATCCCATTCGCTATCCGGCAAGGCCCTCGGCCACAGCGCCTGCGCTTCCGGCCGCACGACGCGGATATCGCCGTATTGTTCAAGCTTCAGACCCAAGCCCGTATCGAGAAGCCGATAGCCGTGTTCGCCCGATGTCTCCAGGATCACGGGAGCCCTGCCCTCGGGCCGGTCGCCTTCACGGCGCGGCATGAAAATGGGCACGGTGGCGCTCGCCTTCTCCCACTTCTCCTCGCGAATGCGTGCAGGCCGTTCGGCGACCGGCTTGACAGGGGCTGCCTTCACCGGCCGCTGGTCGCGCTTGGCCTCGTCACGCCGCGTGCCTGGTCGGCTGGTGTCAGTGCCTGCTTTGCCCGCAGAACGCGCACCCCGCGCGTGATTTTTGCTCTTTACCAATGGTTTGTTTCTCAATAATGCGATTAGCTGGATCAAATAGCAGCCTAATTCCTCTTGGCAAAGCGCTTTGGCATCGCCATTGAATCAGCCCGAGAGAATTCATGGGAGAAAACGAATGGACATGACCGGCGTAGAGCGGATTCCCGCGAAAAGAGAGATCGTCTGGGAGGCGCTCAACACCCCGGGCATTCTGCGCAAATGCATCCCGAACTGTGAAAAGCTCGAACGAAATTCACCGACGGAACTGGCCGCGACGGTCAAGCTCAAGCTCGGCCCGATCTCCACCAATTTCAAGGGCAACATCACGCTGACAAACCTCAATCCGCCCGAAAGCTATACGCTCGTCGTGGAAGGCCAGGGTGGCATTGCCGGTTTCGCCAAGGGAAGCTCGGATGTGAAGCTGACCGAAGAAGGCGACGAGACGGTCCTGACCTATGAGATCAAGGCGCAGTTCGGCGGCAAGCTCGCCATGCTGGGCTCGCGCATGATCGATTCCTCGTCCAAGAAGCTTGCCGTGCAATTCTTCAAGAAATTCAACAAGCTCGCCGCCAAGCGCGGTGCCAGGATGGCGGCGAAGGCCACTTCCACCGCTGCGGCGGCCGACGACGACGAATAAGATTACTTCGAAGCAGAGATGAGGTTGCGGGTGGTGATCTCCTCCACCCGTGTCCGCTGCTTCCCAGCCTCTTCCCGCCACTTCCGCGCCTCGTGCGCTTCATCGCGGGCCTGCTTGCGGTACCTGCCCTGGGCAAACCACGTTACCAGAGAGCCGAGGATCACACCTGCCATCAGTGCGATGAACAGGAAGACGAAGAGCGGCAGCGAGACCGACAGAAGCGTATCGTCCGGACGGAAGGGATTGAGCGCGAGCGTCACGAAGTGACGGTTGGCAACCGACAGAACCACCAGAATGATTGCGATCGGAACCAGTACGATCAGCTTGATGAAACGCATCATGAGGACGATCTCCCTATTTTAGGGCTCTTTTGAACGGTTCACGCCCGCAAATCAAGATCGGTCCGTGGGAAGGATCAGTCGTCGTCTTCCTCGTCGGCGAGGTCGGGGTTGAGACGCTCGCGAAGTTCCTTGCCCGTCTTGAAGAAGGGAACCCATTTCTCCTCGACGAAGACCGCGTCACCCGTGCGAGGGTTGCGGCCCGAACGGGACGGCCGGTTCTTGACCGAGAATGCGCCAAAACCGCGCAATTCGACGCGATTTCCACCGGCAAGAGCATCGGTGATTTCATCAAGGACGGCGTTGACGATATTCTCGACATCGCGATGGTAGAGATGCGGGTTTTTAGCCGCGACAATTTGTACCAGCTCTGACTTGATCACGAACGCCCCCTCTGACGGTTTCTAGTTCCCGTTCATTTCCCATCAAACTGCCAAACGGAGACCATACCGTCAAGCAACAACTTGTCTTCACTGAGATTTTTGAGAGAACCGACCTTCGAGAGCCAGCCCAAACCGACCGCTTCGGCCATCTCCTGTACGAGCCCGCCGAGGAAGAACGGCGAGCCATTGTCCTGAGGCTCCCAGTCGACGATCGGCAAATTGGCGCCAACCTTCTTGCTCGCGAGATAGTCGCGGATTTCCTTGATGCCGCCGATCTGGTCGACAAGCTTGGCGGTTTTTGCCTGCCGGCCTGTAAACACGCGGCCATCCGCGAGCTTCAGTGCCTCGGGCTTCGGGATGCCGCGCCGCTGGGAAACAAGCGTCACGAACCAGTCGAAGGAATCGTCGACCATGGTCTGTATCGCTGCCTTGGCAGCTTCCGGCGGCACATGGAATGGCGATGGCTCGGCTTTCAGCGGCGCGGACTTGATCTCCTCGAGCGACACGCCGATCTTGTCGAGCAGGTTCTTGAGCTGCGGGTACTGGAAGATCACGCCGATGGAACCGGTGATCGACGTATCGCCGGCCACGATATGATCGCCGCCGATCGCGATCATGTAGCCGGCGGATGCCGCAAGCGTGCGCACGTCGGACACAACCGGCTTCTTCTCGGCCACCTTGCGGATTGCCTTGTAGATCACCTCGCCGCCATAGGTCGTGCCGCCCGGAGAGGCGATGGAGACGATCAGTCCCTTGACGCTATTGTTCTTCGCGATCTTGTCCAGCCGCTCAAGAAGCTCGGCATCGTCCTGGATGAGGCCTGAAATCTTGACGCGGGCAATGTGGTCGCGTGCCTTGCCGACGTCGTCGCCCCATAGCGCGGACCAGACCAACGCGATGGCTGCCGCGATGACGAGAAACGCGGCGACGCGCCAGAAGGTCAGCTTGCGGCGCAACTGGCGCCTTTCGGCGATATCGATATAGGCCATGGAAACACTCTCGATCAAAGATTTGGCCACATGGAATAGCGCTTGTGACACCGGAAAGAAACAGCAGGGAAGCAACACATCGCCGAAGTTTCTAACGCGACCTATCACGCATTGTTTTTTCGTGATGATTTTCCTATGTGTGGAAGCGAAGGCTGCGGCATACGCGCCACAGGATTTTTAATGGATATACGCGCACCCCTTTCCCTCTCCCGGCAAAGCCCGGCCAGCCTTTACGGCAGGGCGATCAGGCATTCGGGACGCGTGCGCCGGCTGAAGGTGATGCTGCCCGTGCTGGCGGTGATCATCTCGCTGGCCTTTGTCGCGGTATCGTGGGTGCGCACGATGTTTCCGGCAAACCTTACCATCTCAGGCGCCAAGATCGAGGACGGCCGCGTGGTGATGGAGAAGCCCGCCATTTCCGGCCGCAACCAGGATGGCATCAGCTATTTCATGAATGCCCGGCGCGCACTGCAGGCGATCATCAATCCGAGCGATATCGAACTGCAGGATATCGATGCGGCGGTCCCGATCCGTGGCGACCTCGTGGCACATATCAAGGCATCAGGCGCGAAATTCGATCGCGACACCGACCGGCTCGATATGACTTCACCGTTCGAAGTCACCCTCTCCTCCGGCCTCAGGGCTGCATTCCAGTCAGCTCATCTCGACGTCAAGGGCGGC
Source organism: Rhizobium sp. LjRoot254 (assembly GCF_964254105.1). Classification (NCBI taxonomy): domain Bacteria; kingdom Pseudomonadati; phylum Pseudomonadota; class Alphaproteobacteria; order Hyphomicrobiales; family Rhizobiaceae; genus Rhizobium; species Rhizobium sp. LjRoot254. The sequence goes on from NZ_CAXUSM020000001.1 coordinate 4,370,693, forward strand.
CTGATGACATCGGACGATCCGGTTTCCATCACGGCAAAAGGCGCGACGCTGGTTGCGAACAGCCTCAAGATAACGGATAAGGGCAGGATCATGAATTTCAAGGGCAATGTCCGCATGGTGGTCGAGCCGACCGCCGTCCGGCGCACCGCCGCAGATGTCAAATCAACGAGCAATCAATAAGGGACGCCCATGCGCGCTTTTCGTTATTCGGCCTGCCTAGCCGCAACGGCACTTCTCACGCTCGGCATCGCGACCAGCCACGCCCAGACCACATCCACCGGCCTCGCGCTCAGCAATGACAAGCCTATCCAGATCGAGAGCGACAATCTCGAAATCCGCGAGCAGGAAAAGAAGGCACTCTTCGACGGCAATGTGAAGGTGGCCCAGGGGCAGATGACCCTGGAGGCGACCCACATGACCGTCTATTACAAGACCGGCACGAAATCGATCGCGGCCGGCGGCGGCGATATCGACCGCATCGAAGTGTCCGGCAGCGTGAAACTGGCCTCGGCGACGCAGAAGGCGACGGCCGACACCGGCAGCTTCAACATGATCAGCGAAGTCCTCGTGCTCAACGGCAATCCCGTCGTTCTCTCGGAAGGCGGCAATGTCTTCACCGGCTGCAAGCTGACGGTGCAGATGAAGAGCGGCCTCGCCAATCTCGGCAGTTGCGGCAAGCGGGTGAAGATCCTGATCGATCCGAAGTCTAATAAGCAGAACTGATCCCGAGCCTTGAAAATACCATTCATCACGTCCGACGCTGATATAGCCGGCAGCCATGTCGTTCCCAGAGATGCGTCCCAGCAGGCGCGCTACGAAGGCACGCTGATCGCGCGCGGCATCACCAAATCCTATCGCTCGCGGCGCGTCGTCAATGGCGTGTCGCTGGTCGTCCGGCGCGGCGAGGCAGTCGGGCTGCTCGGCCCGAACGGCGCCGGCAAGACGACCTGTTTCTACATGATCACCGGCCTTATTCCGGTAGACCAGGGCAGGATCGAGATCGACGGCAACGACGTGACCTGGATGCCGATGTACCAGCGGGCGCGGCTCGGTGTCGGCTACCTGCCGCAGGAAGCCTCGATCTTTCGCGGCCTGACGGTCGAGCAGAACCTTCGCGCCGTGCTGGAACTGCGCGAGAAGAACAAGGACGCGCGCGAGCACAAGCTCGAATCGCTGCTCGCCGAGTTCTCCATCACCCATCTCAAGAACTCGCCGGCCGTGGCACTGTCCGGCGGCGAGCGGCGCAGGCTCGAAATTGCGCGCGCCCTATCGACCGATCCCGCCTTCATGCTGCTCGACGAACCCTTTGCCGGCGTCGATCCGATCTCGGTCGCCGACATCCAGAACCTTGTGCGGCACCTGACGCGGCGCGGAATTGGCGTGTTGATCACTGACCACAATGTCCGCGAGACGCTGGGCCTGATCGACCGCGCCTACATCATCCACGAAGGCGAAGTGCTGACGCATGGCCGCGCCTCCGATATCGTCAGCAATGCCGATGTGCGCAGGCTCTATCTCGGCGACAATTTCAGCCTGTAGCGTATTCGCGCCGCTTTCATGTCGCGAATTTTACCCAAATTGCGATTTTCCCTTGACCCGGTTGGTTCAATGGGCGATTTTTGGTCAAGCAATTTTTGGGCCAGTTTCGAAATCTTGCGGTTTCGAGGCCCTCCGGCAGCCCGGTATTCATCGCCTTCGAGGGAGTTCAGCGTCCGCCATGGCTTTGTCCGCCAGCCTTTTCCTGCGACAGACCCAGTCGCTGGTCATGACACCGCAGCTGATGCAATCCATCCAGTTGCTGCAGATGACGCATCTCGAACTCAACCAGTTCATCGCCACCGAAGTCGAGAAGAACCCGCTGCTCGAACTCAACGGGCCGGAAGACAGCGACTTTCCGCATGAAGGCCACAGTCACGAGCGCCAGGGCGACGACGGCGAGGCGGAAAATTATGGCGCCAGCAGCCAGACCGAACGGCTGAGCGAGGCGCTCGATGGCGGTTTCGAGAATGTCTACCAGGACGATGCCGGCCCGCGCAAAGCCGATGCGCCCGAACTGCTGTCACAATGGAAATCGATGCCGGGCAGCCTGGGTGAGAGCGGCGAGGCCTATGATCTCGACGATTTCGTCGCCGGCCAGGTAACCTTGAAGGAACATCTCGGCCAGCAGGTACCATTCACGCTGCATGACCCTGTCGACATCTTCATAGCCCGCTATCTCACGGATCTGCTCGACGATTCCGGCTATATCCACCATGACCTCGATGAAGTGGCTTTCGCGCTTGGCAAGGGACGGGACGCAATCGAGGCCGTGCTGGCAAAACTGCAGCTCCTCGATCCCCCCGGTGTCTTCGCGCGCTCGCTGAGCGAATGCCTGGCGATCCAGCTCAAGAGCCGCGACAGGTTCGATCCCGCGATGCAGGCATTGATCGCCAATCTCGAACTTTTAGCGCGGCGGGATTTCCAGACGCTCAAGAAACTCTGCGGCGTCGATGAGGAAGACCTGATCGACATGCTGGCCGAAATCCGCGCGCTCGATCCCAAGCCGGGCAGTGGTTTCGAAGCATCGGTGTCCGAGTCGATCAATCCCGATGTCATCGTGCAGGCAGCGCCCGACGGTGGCTGGACGGTCGAACTCAATCCCGAGACCCTGCCCCGTGTGCTGGTCAACCAGAACTACTATCTCAGCGTCGCCAATGCCGCTTCGAAACAGGACAGCGACCATGCGTTCCTCTCCGAATGCCTGCAGAATGCCAGCTGGCTGACCCGCAGCCTCGACCAGCGGGCCAAGACCATCATGAAGGTGGCGAGCGAGATTGTCCGGCAACAGGATGCCTTCCTCGCCAACGGCATCGATTATCTCAGGCCGCTCAACCTCAAGACGGTCGCCGATGCGATCAAGATGCACGAATCGACCGTCAGCCGGGTGACCTCCAACAAGTACATGCTGACCCCCCGCGGTCTGTTCGAACTGAAATATTTCTTCACCGTATCGATCGCGGCTGTGGAGGGTGGCAACGCGCATTCGGCCGAATCCGTGCGCCACCGCATCCGTTCGATGATCTCCGAAGAGGTCGCCGAAGGCGTGCTTTCCGATGACGATATCGTGGAATCGCTGAAGGCCGGAGGCATCGAGATCGCCAGGCGCACAGTCGCCAAGTATCGGGAAGCAATGAACATTCCGTCTTCGGTACAACGAAGGCGCGAAAAGCGCGCCATGGCAAAGGTCTATGTTGGCTGAAACAGCCGGAACGCTCGCGTTTCCACGGCAATCATCGCGTGAATACGGCTTCGCTTAATTATTAACATTCAATTTCCACCCCTTGACTTCCACGAGGCTCGTGCTTAAGAGGCCGCGCTCATCAGGAGGCTCGCAGCCGAAAAAACCGGAAAAGAAACGCGTGTGGCGTCGGTCCGGCGGCAAAAGAGAACTCTTGGAACAGGGAACAGGTTAGCATAGACTGCATTTCGATGTTTGTGATCGCACTTGGTGATCAGGTCGAGGGCAGCCGGTTCTTCAAGACCGGGAGAGGTCTTCAATGCCGGTAAACAAGATCCATATCGTCCAAGTCGTGGCATTCGCCCGGGATCCGGGTCCGCCCCGGGCGCGTAGGGAACTATGAGGACTTCGAAACTTCGACTGCAGGAAGGATAACACCATGAGTGTGCGTGTGACCGGCAAGCATATGGACATCGGCGATTCGTTCAGAACCCGGATAACCGGGCAGATTCACGAAGCGATCGGAAAATATTTCGACGGCGGCTTCTCAAGCCAGGTGCTTGTGGAAAAGGCCGGCTCGCGGTTCAGTGCTGACTGCAAGATACATCTTGATTCCGGTGCCAATCTCCATGCCGAAGGCAAGGCCAACGATCCGCAGGTCGCCTTTGAAAGTGCCTTCGAACGCATCGAAAAGCGGCTCCGCCGCTACAAGCGCAAGCTTCGCGACCATCATCACGGCGAAAACCGGGCGGCGAGCGAAGTCGCCTATACGGTGCTCGACTCCGTGTCCGACGAGGAAGACGAGGTCGCCGAGAACTTCGCGCCGGCAATCGTCGCCGAGACGACCAAGAAGCTCTCCACCATGACCGTCGCGACCGCCGTGATGGCGCTCGACATGACGGATGAACCGATGCTGATGTTCCGCAAGCCGGGCACATCGGAGCTCAATATTGTATATCGCCGCAATGACGGTAATATCGGCTGGATCGATTCCGCCAATATCAAAGGCTGACAAGCCGGCGACACATATTCGAAACAGGACCGGCGGTTGACGCCGGTCCGAGCATACCGGGCCGAAAAAGGACAAGATGAATGGCTTTGGCGGACATTCTGCAGCCGGAAGGGATTATCCCGGCGCTCCGTGCACATACGAAGAAGCAATTACTGGTAGAACTTGCGGCCAACGCCTCCAAACTCACCGGAATCTCCGAGCGTGAAATCTTCGACGTCGTGCTCCAGCGCGAGCGCCTCGGCTCGACCGGCGTGGGCGGCGGCATCGCCATTCCGCATGGCAAGCTGAAGGCGCTGAACAAGATCATCGGTGTGTTCGCACGTCTCGAGACGCCTGTCGATTTCGAAGCGCTCGATGACCAGCCCGTCGATCTCGTCTTCATGCTGCTCGCGCCCGAAGGCGCCGGCGCCGATCATCTCAAGGCACTCTCCCGGATCGCGCGCGCGCTCCGCGACCAGGACCTGGTGGCGCGGCTGCGTTCGTCCGAAACCGTGCCCGCGATCGATGCATGCCTCAATCAGGAGCAGGCCTCGGCGGCCTGATCCAACCTCCCTCACCCGCCTCCGGAGGGACCGGCCGGTGTCATTGATCCTCTATTATCATCCTCTGGCGTCCTATTGCCAAAAGGTGCTGATCCCGCTCTACGAGAACGGCACCGAATTCGAGGCCCGCCACGTCGATCTGTCCAGCGAGGAATCGAGCGCAGAGTTGAAAGCGGCCTGGCCGGTCGGCAAGTTTCCTGTGATCAAGGACGTCACGCGCAATGTGATCGTGCCCGAGTCCACCGTCATCATCGAGTATCTCGATCAGTTCCACCCCGGCGCGATCAGGTTCATTCCCGAAGACGCGGATGCCGCGCGTGAAGTGCGTCTCTGGGACCGGTTTTTCGACCTCTATGTCTCGACACCGATGCAGAAAATCGTCGGCAACCGTTTGCGACCCGCCGATATGACGGATGATTACGGCGTCATCGAAGCGCGCAACAATCTCGACACCGCCTATGAGATGCTGGAGAAGCAGCTCGCGTCCGGCCAATGGGCTGCCGGCGCCGATTTCAGCATGGCGGACTGCTCGGCGGCACCCGCGCTGTTCTATGCCGAATGCGTGCATCCCTTTACGCCAACCTATCCCAATCTCGCGGCCTATTTCGACAGGCTGATGACGCGACCTTCGGTGACACGCGTGATCGAGGAAGCGCGGCCCTACTTCCAGTATTTTCCATTCAACGAAGCCATTCCGGCACGATTCCTGGGCTGATCGTCAGCCCACCATCCAGGCCCAGAACATCACCGTCAACACGCCAAAACCCGTCGTCAAGGTGATGGTGGAGGCGGCGAGCTTTTCGGCAGTCCTGAACTGCGCGGCGATCAGCCAGGCATTGATGCCGGTCGGCACGGACGAGGTCAGCACCAGCGCCGCCTGCCATTCGTGGCTCAACCCCAGAAGCTTTGAGAAAACCAGCACACAGGCCGGCAGCAGAAAGAGCTTCAGCACCGACGACGACGAGGCGAGGGTAGCATTGCCGCCCAACCCATAGCGCCGCATGGCCATGCCGAGCGAAAGCAGGGCCGCGGGTGCGGCAACGGCCGCCAGCTGGTCGGCGACGATCTTCGGCACCCCGGTGAGCGGAATGCCCGAGAAGTGCCAGAGGATGCCGCCCAGAACACCGAAGACCAATGGATTGCGGCTGAGATTGAGCCCGAGATAGCGGAAGAGCGCGTACCACCCCTCGGATTGCTTGCCGATGTCGCGCCGCTCGGCGCGTTCGATCAGCAGCGAACTCGCCACCATCATGATGGGCAGATGGACCGCAAGCAGGATCGAAACCGCCACCATGCCCTTTGGTCCAACGAGACGATCGACCAGTGGCAGGCCGATGAAAACATTGTTGGCGAAGGCGGCGGACACGCCGGCAACTGTCGCCGTGCGCTGGTCGGTACGGAAAAGCTGCGACGCAATAATGTGACCCACGGTCCAGGTCACCGCCACGCCCGCGAAATAGGCGATCCACAGCCGTACCGGAAATGCGCCGTGGAAATCCGCTTCGGCAAGCGTCCGGAAGATCAGCACCGGCACGGCCAGCTTGAAGACGAATTCGGAAAGCGCGATCCCTGCTTCCGGCTTCAGGTAACCGGAGGCAACGACAGCCCAGCCGATGAGGATCATCAGGAAGATCGGCAGGACATTGAGGGCGACGTCGAACATTTCGCCGGTCTTACGCGCCTGGACGCCCGTATCAAGCCCGCATCGTACGCTATGGTACGCTTAGTGGGCGTTTCCACTATTTATCGCGGGAAAATGAATGGCGATGCTTGTGAAGGCGTCACGGGAGTGGCAATTTCGCAAGCGCGAAGGGAATACCGATGGACCATCAGGATAGTGACTTCAGGGAACGGATAAGGACCTCGTTCGCCAATCAGGGCGCGATGGCGCTTATCGGCGCGGAACTGACCCGTATCCACCAGGGCACGGTGGAGATCGAGCTGTCCTACAGGCCGGATCTGACGCAGCAGCACGGTTTTCTGCACGCGGGCGTCATATCGGCCGCACTCGATGCCGCCTGCACCTATGCCGCCTATACGATGATCGAGCCCGATGTTTCAATCCTCACCATCGAATTCAAGGTCAATCTGCTCTCGCCGGGCAAGGGTGACCGCTTCCTGTTTCGCGGCGAGATCACCAAGCCTGGCTCCAACATCATCGTCGCGGACGGCCGCGCCTATGCGATCGGCGACGGCCCGGCCAAGCTTATCGCCTCGATGACCGGCACCAAGATGGCCTTGCGCGGCCGCGAGGATATCCGGGGATGAGCGACCGCCTGAAGCTGATCGGCGACAAGGCCGTGCTGTTCGTGATGGCGGCCGAGGCCGAATATGGTCCGCATCTCGAGGCGCTGTTCACGCCTGTCATGACCGGGGTCGGGCCGGTAGAAGCGGCCGTGCAAATGACCGCGACGCTTGCGGGTCTCGTGCTCGATGGCCGCAAGCCCGATCTGGTCGTCTCGCTCGGTTCGGCCGGTTCCGCGACACTCGAACAAGCCGAAGTTTATCAGGCCACAGCCGTCTGCTACCGCGACATGGATGCCTCCGCCTTCGGCTTTCCGAAGGGCACGACGCCGTTCCTCGGTCTGCCGGCGGTTCTGCCGCTTCCTATCCGCATTCCCGGCGTCAAACAGGCCACGCTATCAACCGGCGCCAACGTCGTATCCGGTGCGGCGTACGCAACGATTGACGCCGACATGGTGGAGATGGAGACGTTTGCCATTCTTCGCGCCTGCATGAATTTCAACATTCCGCTGATCGGGTTGCGCGGCATTTCGGACGGCAAGGCCGAGGTCAGCCATATCAATGACTGGACCGAGTATCTCCATGTCATCGACGAGAAACTGGCGGATGCCGTGCAATTGGTGATCGAAGCAATCGAAAACGATCACCTCCCCGGCTTTTCAGATCGGCAGGTTGGCGGTGTTGCCGAATGAGATCGAGCGAACGGCACCGCGATCAACGCCGTCGACGTCGAAGTAGCTGATGCGTCCGGGACCGGCCTTGAGCGTCCAACTTCCGGATGGGCCATCGCGCCAGGCGACCGAGTATCCATCGTCGAGCAGCGACCAGTCGCCGGTCATCGTCACGCCGCCGGGAAGGCGCATATGGGCAAGCGTCTCCGTCTCATAATAGATCGTCGCCTGCCGACCCTCGCCCATGTCGATTTCATGGGTGGCGTTGACGAGGAGTGCTGCGAGCACGGGCTTTTCGAGAATAAACATGGACGGAACCTTTCAAGCATGGATCAGCGCGATATAGTCAAGTAGATTGACTAAATGAAATCTAGATCGAAGCAGGATATTAGTCAAGATGCTTGACGATAAATTCCCGGATCATATCGGTTGGCGGCTCTGGCAGGCCAGCAACGAGTGGAATCTCGAATTCGTGGCGCGCATGCAGGCGGCAGGTCACGGATGGTTCACTGCGGCCCGGTCCTCGTTGATTGGCCACATCGCGCCGAAAGGCACCAAGCAGGGCTCGCTGGTGGACCGCATCGGCATTTCCAAGCAAGCGATCCAGCAGCTCGTGGACGGGTTGGAAGATGACGGCATTCTCGAACGCGTGCCCGATGCCGATGACAAACGCAGCCGGATCGTCCGCCTCACCGAAGCGGGCCGGGCGGCGATGAAGGACGCCAACCGCATCAAGATCGAGATCGAATCCGGTTATCGCGAGCGCATCGGCAGCGACGAATTCGCTCTCCTCTCCGAACTGCTGGGAAAACTGTCCAAACGCTGACGATCCCCGTTGCCATCAGGACTTTCCTTCTTTATAGGCCCGACATGACCCAGACAGCTCATTCCGATACCGTTCTCATCGTGGATTTCGGCAGCCAGGTGACACAGCTCATCGGCCGGCGCGTGCGCGAGGCAGGCGTCTATTCCGAAGTCATTCCCTTCCAGTCCGCCGAAGAAGCCTTCCACAGGCTGCGCCCCAAGGCGGTGATCCTGTCGGGCAGCCCGCACTCAGTGCTCGACGAGGGCAGCCCACGGGCGCCGCAGGTGGTGTTCGATTCCGGCCTGCCGATCCTCGCCATCTGTTACGGCCAGCAGACGACGGCGATCCAGCTTGGCGGACAGGTGGAAGGCGGCCATGCCCGAGAATTCGGACGTGCCGACGTGGAAATCCTCAAAGCGAGCCCGCTGTTCGAAGGCGTTTGGGAAGTCGGCAAGAAATACCCCGTCTGGATGAGCCATGGCGACCGCGTGACCCGCGCGCCCGAGGGCTTCGAGGTGATCGGCGTTTCAGAGAACGCGCCCTTCGCCATCACCGTCAATGAGGCCAAACGCTACTATACGACGATGTTCCACCCCGAAGTGGTGCACACGCCCGACGGCGCCAAGCTGCTTGCCAACTTCGTGCACAAGATCGCCGGCATTCCCGCCGATTGGACGATGTCGGCCTATCGCGCCCGCGCCGTCGAGGCGATCCGCAACCAGGTCGGCGACGGCCGCGTGCTTTGCGCGCTTTCAGGCGGCGTCGATTCCTCGGTCGCGGCATTGCTGATTCACGAAGCGATCGGCGACCAACTGACCTGCGTGCTGGTCGATCATGGCCTGATGCGCAAGAACGAGGCGCGCGACGTCGTCGCGATGTTCCGCGAGCATTACAACCTGCATCTGATCCATGTCGATGCCAGCGACATGTTCATCAATGCGCTGGAAGGCGAGAGCGACCCCGAGAAGAAGCGCAAGACGATCGGCCGACTGTTCATCGAAGTGTTCGAAGAGGAAGCCAAGAAACTCGGCGGCGCGGAGTTCCTCGCCCAGGGCACGCTCTATCCGGACGTGATCGAAAGCGTTTCCTATTCCGGCGGCCCCTCGGTCACCATCAAGTCGCACCACAATGTCGGCGGCCTGCCCGAGCGTATGAACATGCAGCTCGTCGAACCCTTGCGCGAACTGTTCAAGGACGAGGTGCGCGTGCTCGGCAAGGAACTCGGCCTGCCCGAGAGCTTCATCGGCCGCCATCCGTTCCCCGGTCCGGGCCTGGCGATTCGCTGCCCCGGCGGCATAACCCGTGAGAAACTCGAAATCCTGCGCGAAGCCGACGCCGTCTATCTCGACGAGATCCGCAAGGCGGGCCTCTACGACAAGATCTGGCAGGCCTTCGCCGTGCTGCTCCCGGTCCAGACCGTCGGCGTGATGGGCGACGGCCGCACCTACGAATTCGTCTGCGCACTCCGCGCCGTCACCTCCGTAGACGGCATGACGGCGGATTTCTACCAGTACGACATGAACTTCCTCGGCCGCGCGGCAACCCGGATCATCAACGAGGTGCGGGGAATTAATCGCGTCGTGTACGACGTGACCAGCAAGCCGCCCGGGACAATCGAGTGGGAGTAGGGGTTTAACGCAGCCTGGGGTAGGGAATCGTATTCTTTCGTTGAAACGCAGCGATTTTTGAGTGCCCTACAAACCACCCATGATCATTTTCCCGACCGCCAAGTCGCTCGGCAAATAGCCGCTATATTTGGGGACGCTATCGGGCATGTCCCGACTAAACACCTAGAACATCGGATTGTTGTTTGCGCGCGTATCAGGCATTCGCATCCAAGTGCTCAACCAATTTGCCGTTCTCGACGCGATAGATATCGATAAATCTCCATTGATTCGCACTCATCGCGAAGCTCCGGAAAATGGACAAGTAGTTGGAGCAGGGCCGCTTTCGTTCCGCTGCTCCAGATGCGGTGACCTATTTGCCCCAGAACCGGTCCTCTTCTTCCGGATCGGAGGAGAACAGCCAGACTTCGACGATCTTGCCATCCTGCATGCGCAGCAGATCGATACCGGGCTGGTCGACCTTGGCGCCTTCGCGTTGACCGACAAACTCGATCTCGATGGCAACCAGGTCGCCGTTGGCGAGATAGCGATGGGCATGGGTGATGGCGAAACTACCGCCAGACTTTGCCATCATGGCGCCCATCATGGCACCAAATTCGGCAATGCCGTTCTTGGTTCCTGAGAACTGGTTATCGCCCGGCTGATGCCAAATGACCTGGGGCGAAAGCAGTTCGCCAAGCGTGGCCTGATCGCCGGTCTGGACGGCTTTGATATAAGCTTTTCCGATGTCGATAGTAGTCATTTCGGTCTCTCATTTGCAGATGTTGAAATCTGCTGCGAAGTGCCCTTCGCAGTTCATAAGAGCGATAATAATGGGTAGCATCCCATTCTGTCGTGGTTCATAATCGCCGAAATATGATACTTATCGGACATGTTCGATCGGAGTTGGCGCAACGCGAATGACAAAGAGCCGAGCGAAGCTGGATCAACTCAGTTACCGTCCGAGTGGGCGCGATCTGGATGTTGAGATATTTCATTTTTCGGACTTGCGGCGCCGCGTGACCTCCGAGCAAATCCTGGCGCTGTATCATTATTCCTTCCACACGCTGATCTGCGTGACCGAGGGTGCGGTGACCCAGGTCGTGGACTTCCAGCCGGTCCATTGCGCGGCCGGATCCCTCCTCGTGTTGAGGCCCGGGCAGGTTCACAGTTTCGGTAGTGATAAAGGCTGGGACGGGTGGATGGTCCTGTTCCGCGCAGAATTCCTCCCATCGGAGACGCAAACGACTGCCGATCTGCTGCCTGTCCTGCGTCTGGATCGGCTACCGGATCACCTATCCCTATTCGCTGCCGATTTCGGCGCTGTGAATGAGGCGATCACCAGGATGCAGCAGGACGCCGCGAGCCCCGCCCCGCCCAAGGATCTACACGCGCTCTTACGATACGAACTTTGTGCCCTGCTTCTGCGCCTTGCCATCCTGCAGGACAAGCACATGGGCATTGACGTCGCACAAAGCCCGGGTGTGCAGCGTTATGCCAGGTTTCGCAGGCTAATCGAACAGAACCATGCCGGCTGGCATCAGGTATCCGCCTATGCGGCAGCTCTGGGCTGTACCGAGAAAAGCCTGACGCGAGCGGCGTTAGAGGCGACCGGGCAAAGCGCCAAAAGTGCCATCACGGCTCGCATCACCTTGGAAGCCAAACGGCTCCTGGTCCATACCAACAGACCCATCTACCTTATCGCAGAAGGCCTCGGTTTCGCGGAGGCAACCAATTTCGCTAAGTTTTTCAGCCGCGAAACCGGTTTCACCCCGATTAAGTTTCGCAAGCAATACAAGAACTGAACGCATTAGGGATAGCACCTTAACCGCCACGGATAGCTTGGGGATTGATTCTATCCTGCCCAGGGGCGCGGCATCATGTCTCGTGTGGCCTTCATATATTCGGTCGCGCGCTGCTCGAAAAAGGTTAGCGCGCGACCCATTCTCGGCGTCGATTACACGGTCGTAGATCGATTACTGCTCCTTCTTGAACAAATCCTGGAAGATGAGCGGCCCCCAGGTGCGGCCGCGTGCGTGCACCAGCGCGCCACCCTCGTTGAGCTTTCCAAGCTTGACGGGTGCGAACCCGAGTTGTTTGGCCAGGGCCGCCACGGAAGCGGTCGCGTCCTCGTCCTCACCAGACAGAAAGACGACCCGGTGGCCGCCCTCGGCGACCGGATCGGTAGCCAGGTTGGCCGCAATCAGGTGATTGAAGCCTTTCACGAACTTGGCGCCGGTGAACGACTTCGCAACGAAGGCAGAGGACACGAGGCCGTTCAGCTCTTCAGGGACAGGAAACGCGTTCATTGCGTCGATGACTGTCTTGCCTTTCCAGCTCGGCAGGGCCTTCGCGACCTCGCGGTGTTCCCCAAACGGGACGGCCAGGATGATCGTGTCGGCCTCGAGCGCATCCCGCAGCGACTTGGCGACGACCGTGGGTCCAATCGCCCGGGCCTGCGGCGCCAACGCCTCGGGCGGCCGGCGACTCGCCACAGTCACCTTGATGTTCTTACGGGCGAAGGCGTGGGCGAGAGCCTGGCCTATCTTACCGAATCCTACAATTGCGTAGCTCATAATGTTTCTCCGATCCGTGTTGATATTGATTCCCCGGCCCTCAACGGCGCCGGGTTATCCGTTCGCTGTGGTCAGCCACTTCCCGCGATCCGGCGCGAGTTCAGATGGCCGAGAAGCCGCCGTCGACAGACAACTCCACGCCATTCACGAAGCTCGAATCGTCTGAAGCAAGAAACAGCGCCACCGCCGCAATTTCCTCGGAACGACCCATCTTTCCCCGCGGGATCAGGGATTCGAACATCAGCTTCGCCTCCTCGGTGAGAACCTGGTCCTGCATGGGTGTGGCGATCGGCCCCGGGTGCAGCACGTTCACGCGGATATTCCTACCCTTCAGTTCGTTGAGCCAGCCGCGCGCGAATGCGTGCAGCGCCGCCTTGCTCGCCGCATAGACGCTGTAACCGGGAAAACCTTTGATCGAAGCAACTGACCCGGTCATGAAGATCGATCCGCCATCGTTGAACAGAGGCAGCGCCTTCTGGACCGTAAACAGCGTGCCGCGCGCATTCAGGTTGAAGGCCGCATCGAAGTGCTGCTCGGTAATCTCGCCCAGTGGCGCGGCTTCGCCCACGCCGGCGCTCGCATACAGGATGTCAATCCTGCCCTTTTCGCGGCTGACCGTATCGAACAGGCGGTCGAGGTCGTCGAGATTGGACGCGTCGCCGCGCACGCCGGTCACGTTGCGGCCGATCAGCTTGACGGCCTCGTCGAGCGCCTCCTGTCTCCGGCCCGTGATGAAAACATAGGCGCCTTCTTCAACGAACCGCTTCGCGCTTGCCAGCGCCATGCCGCTCGATCCACCCGTGATGACTGCAACCTTACCGTCTAGCTTTCCCATGACTTGTCCTTTGCTCCGTCTTTGCTTGTTCGGGGACGCTCCCGAGCACCCTCGAAATGGGTCCGACGGCATTGGTTGTTGAGTGCGGAAACGCGCACATCGGTGGTGCAAAATCGATCCGGCTACGCGACTGACGCTAGCCGTGACGATCGGCGTGCGCCGTTCGGAATTGGGCCGTGCCCGTCGCATAAGCTATGATGACCGCCCATACTGCTGTACGATGCGTTGGATACGGGCTTTGGAAGGCGCACCGCGCGGTGCTGGATTGCACCATGATCGACTGGGATGACATTCGCTACTTTCTTGCCGCGGCGCGCGGAGGATCAGTGCGGGCTGCCGCCAAGCGCCTTGGTGTGAACCACGCGACCGTGCTGCGACGCATCGCACAGCTCGAGGAACGCCTCGGGGCGCAGATGTTCGAAAAGCTGCCTTCGGGCTACCGCCTGACGGCTGCGGGCGAGGAGGTCCTCGAGCTCGCGAACCAGATGGAAGCATCGTCGAACCAGCTGGAGACGCGCGTCTTTGGGCGCGACCAGAGCGTGCGCGGTCTTCTGCGAGTGACATTGACACCGATCCTCGCGACGCACCTGCTCATGCCGGACTTCGCCGATTTCGTGCGTCTGCATCCTGATATCGAGATGGAAATCCTGTCGTCCGGGGAGCTGGCAAATCTGACCAACCGGGAGGCCGACATCGCGATCCGCGTCGTCTACGACCGCAAAACCCTGCCTCTCAATCTTCACGGCTTAAAAGGACCGGAGCTGTTCGGCGGCGTCTACATGTCTCGCGATCGGCTGGTCGCATGGCGTGCGGGCGCCCCTGATCCTATCCGTTGGATCGTGATAAGCATGCATGGCATTCCGGATTGGGCCAGCGAGGGTGAGGTTCGTACCACGGGGGTTCCCTTCAGGGTCACGGACGCCGCGGCGGAGATCGCGGCCGTACGGCAAGGGCTGGGGATCACGACACTGCCGTGCTTCGTCGGAGATGCCGACCCACTACTGGTGAGGGTGCCGGGCACCGACCTGCACATGTACGGAACGCTCTGGCTTCTCACCCAGGGGGAGACACGCAAGACGAAGCGCGTGCGGCTCTTCACGGAGTTCGTATCCCGCAGGCTCGCCGCGTATGCTCCGCTTCTCGCGGGGCTAGGGTCTCACCTTTCAACGCGCGGCGATGAGTGACCGGATCCGCTCGGTGTCCACAGCGGTGACGGGATTGTAAATCACCATGCCGAGCTCGGGACGGCCGTCGACGGCGAAGGTCGAAAATTCCAGTTCCAGCAGGCCGACTTCGGGGTGGTGGATACGCTTGAGCCCATCGTTATGAGCGGCGATCTCGTTATCACGCCAGAATCTCTCGAACTCCGCACTTGCTCGCGATAGCTCATCGACGAGCTGAGTAACCTCCTCGGTGGCGCCGGCGCGCGCAACGTCGGCACGGAAAGAGCCCACCACGTAACGGGCGACGCTCTCCCAATCCTCCTGGATGGCCCGGACGCGCGAATTGCCGAACATGAGCCGCAGGATGTTGCGCTGTTCGCGAGGAAGCTGGCCATAGTCCGTCAGTACGGCTGCGGCGGCGCGGTTCCAGGCGACGACGTCCCATGTCGCTGTCTTGATGAATGCCGGACTGGTGTCGAGGGCATCGAGTACGCGCTGCAGCCGCGGCGTCACGCCGTCGGTCGGCTTGTAGCGCACCTCTGGAGGACGGCCGAGCCCGAGCATGAAGAGATGCTCGCGTTCGGGCTCGGTCAGCATCAAGCCCTTTGCAATGCGATCGAGCACATCGGCCGACGGCGCCCCGCCGCGCCCCTGCTCCAGCCAGGTGTACCAGGTTGAACTGATATTGGCGCGCTGCGCGACCTCCTCCCGACGCAAGCCCGGCGTTCGGCGGCGACCACCGGTCAATCCGAACGCGACGGGATCGAGCCGAATGCGCCGATCGCGCAGATAAACACCCAGTGAATTCGTGGCGTCGATGGCCATGGCTATCCTGTTGGTGATTATACCGGTATAAGATCACTACTTTAACAGGAAAGAATGTAGGTCCATTTCTCTGGTCGAACAACCAGAAAGGTGCCTCCATGCGTGTTTTCCTTACCGGCGCGACCGGCTTTATCGGCTCAAGAATCGTGCCTGAACTCATTGCTGCCGGCCATCGGGTGCTGGGCCTGACCCGCTCCGATGACGGCGCCGCGGCGCTCACCCGAGCCGGCGCCGATGTGTACCGCGGCAGCCTGGCGGAGCCCGAGAGCCTGGCGCGGGGCGCGGCCCAAGCCGACGCGGTCATCCACACCGCATTCGATCATGACTTCACCAGGTTTCTCGCGAACTGCGAGAAGGACCGGCGCGTGATCGAGGCGATCGGCGACGTGCTTTCCGGATCGGGCAAACCGTTCCTGATTACGTCGGGCGTGGGGATGGGAAATGTCGGCCCCGGCGAGCTTGCGATCGAGCAGTCGTTCGACCGCGACAACCCGAACCCGCGACGACTATCCGAGCTGACCGGCGAAACCGTTGCGGCAAGGGGTGTGAGCGTCGCGGTCGTCCGCCTGCCGCAGGTTCATGACACCGAGAAGCAGGGGCTGATCACGCCGATGATCAGGATCGCCCGCGCGAAGGGCTACGTCGCCTATGTGGGCGAAGGCAATACCCGCTGGTCCGCGGCCCATGTCGCCGATGTCGCCCGACTGTATCGTCTTGCGCTTGAGCAACACGAAGCTGGAGCACGTTATAACGCGGTTGCCGAAGAGGGCATCCCGGCTCGCGAGATCGCGGAGGTGATAGCAGCCGGCCTCGGCATTCCGGTGCGCTCACTGCCGCCCGAGCAGGTTGCCGAGTATTATGGGCCGTTTGCGCATTTCGCCGCCCTCGACCTGCCCGCATCGAGCGAATGGACGCGTGAGAAGCTGGGCTGGGAGCCGACCGGCCCGAGCCTGCTACAGGACCTGAAACATATGAATTATGGTGCAGTCGCTGCATGAACGGCGGGACGACCGCCAGATCACGCCCCTACCGCCCCAGCTTCATGTGCCGGTTGACATCCTTGTACAGCAGATACCGGAACTTCCCCGGGCCTCCGGCGTAGCAGGCCTGGGGGCAGAAGGCGCGCAGCCACATGAAATCGCCCGCCTCGACTTCGACCCAGTCCTGGTTGAGCCGATAGACCGCCTTGCCTTCCAGTACGTAAAGGCCGTGTTCCATCACATGGGTTTCGGCGAACGGGATGACGGCGCCGGGTTCGAAGGTGACGATCGTGACATGCATATCGTGGCGCAGGTCGAGCGGATCGACGAAGCGTGTCGTGGCCCACTTGCCTTCCGTCCCCGGCATCGGCAGCGGTGCGACGTCCTGCTCGTTGGCGAAGATCGGCTCTGGGGCGTCCAAGCCTGGCACCACCTCGTAAGCCTTGCGGATCCAGTGGAAGCGCGCTGCATCCGATCCATTATTGCGAAGTTTCCAAGCGCTCGAAGGCGGCAGGAAGGCATAGCCGCCGGGGTGGAGCGTGTGCGTCTCACCTCCGAGCTCGACTGTCACCGCACCTTCCGTGACGAAGAGTACGCCCTCGGCCTTTGGATCCAGCTCCGGCTGGTCGCTGCCGCCGCCCGGTGCGACTTCCATGATGTATTGTGAGAAGGTTTCCGCAAAGCCGGAAAGCGGGCGGGCGATGATCCAGAGACGCGTGCCGGTCCATAAGGGCAGGTAGCTGGTGACGATGTCCATCATCACGCCCTTGGGGATCACCGCATAGGCCTCGGTGAAGACCGCGCGGCCGGTGAGCAGTTCCGTCTGCGCCGGCGAGCCGCCTTTCGGCGCGTAGTAGTTTGGCTTTGTCACTATGTACTCCCGCGAAGTATTTTGCGTATCATCGTCGCGCCACCGACAGCGTCAAGCCGCCGCGACGGCGCGTCGTGCCGATGTACCGATATTCGACGGTCTTGTTTAGCCGTTTCCGGTTCTGAAAAGCAAAACACTCTTCATGCCACCACGCGCAATTGTATCTGCGATGCATGGCGCCGCTCGTGGTCGACCAGCCAGCGCTTGCGCGCGATGCCGCCGCCATAGCCGGTCAGCGATCCATTGCTGCCGACCAGGCGGTGGCAGGGCACGACGAGACTGACGGGGTTCAGCGCATTGGCCATCCCGATCGCGCGGGCGGCATTCGGCCTGCCGAGTGCGGCGGCCATCTGGCCGTAGGTGCGGGTTTCGCCGGGTGGGATGGCGCGCAAGGCTTCCCAAGCGCGGCGCTGGAACTCCGTGCCGCCGCCATCGACCTCGATGGCGTCAAGCGCCGCGAGATCGCCTTCGAAATAGGCGCGGATGGCGGATGTGATCTCGTTCAAGTCGTCCACCGGTTCCAGCATCGGCTCCTTGCCGAATCGTGCCCGCAGCATCGGCATCAGCCGGTGCTCGGTATCGCCGAACTCCATCGCGATCAGCCTGCCGCCATCGGCCACGATATGGATGGGGCCGATGGCGTGATCTGCCATGATCGTCTGGATTTGCAAGCGTCGCGCCTCAGAGAGCCAGCGATTGCTGCACCGGCTTGGGCGGCGCGACCTGGACGCCCTCGAGTTCCAACATGCGCTGCTTGGAATTCGAGCCGCCCGGCGCCGAGAAGCCGCCAATCTTGTTGCCGGCCGCCAGCACGCGGTGGCAGGGAATGATCAGCGCAACGGGGTTCTTCGCCATCGCCTCGCCGACGTCGCGCGCCGCTTCCGGTCCTGCGCCAAGTTCCTTTGCAAGCGTGCCATAGGTGGTCGTATGACCCCATCCGATACGACGGGCGGCGGCGTAGATCTCCTTGAAGAAATCGTCCTGACTGGAGAGATCGAGCTTCACATCAGAGAAATCCACCGTCTCGCCGGCGAAATAACGCTTCACAGCTGTAATGGTGTCAGCCACTTCCGCAGGCGGCGTCGCGGGTTCCGCACCGGCGATGCGGCGCAGCAGCAGGCGTTCAGTGCCATCATGGGTGCTGGTCGGCAGTTGGAAGCGCGTGATGCCCGCGTCATTCCACGCAATGCCGCAGAAGCCGCCGGCGGTTTCGAAGATATGATAGTGCTGAATTTTCCGGCTCATATCAGAGACTCCTCGTTTCAACTTGTCCCTAAGATGGTGCTTGCAGGCCCAGAATTCCACCCGATTCTTGCAATGTCAACAGTTCTGCCTTGAAATATGTTCACTCTTTGTTCTTGAAATTCTGGCGTTATGGATTAGACTTCTCTGCGTGCCCCGAGGAGACTTCCCATGCTCAATCAACTCGACTTTGGATCGGGACCGAAGCCGCCGACAAGGCGGCCCACGGGCAGCAATCTGTTTACCGCGCTGCGCCCGGACGAGGCAACCGCCCGTCAGGTGCATACCGTCGCCCGGGATATCCGAGACATGTATCGCGCCCATCGTCAGCCGTTGTCATCCAGGCGGCTCCATGTGAGTCTGATCAATCTTGGCCACAGCGAAGATCTGGAAGACAGCATGATTTTCACGGCAAGGGAGGCGATCGACAAGGCCCGTTTCGAGCCCTTTACCATCACGTTCGACCGCATCATGACCTTCAAGCAAGAAGCGGCGCGGCCTGTCGTCTTGTGCAGTAATGGCGAAAACATCGGGCTGCTGAAGCTCACGGCACGACTAGCCGATGCACTCTATGGCGTCGGCCTGGACATCGGCTACAATCCGACGTTCCGGCCGCATATGACGCTGCTCTATCACCATGCGCCGATCGAGGATCACCAGCTTCCAACCCCGATTACATGGACGGTGAACGAGGTATGGCTTATCCACAGCCTGCTGGGACAGGGGCGCTATGAATTTCTATGGCCGCTGAGGAATTGATCGATGCGCCTGCAACATTCAGGCGTTGGCGGCACGGAGGCGCTCAGCGGCTTCGATGAGCTGTTCAGGTGCAGAGCGAAGCTCGAAGCGGCCGCCTTCGAGCACGACCTGGTTGCGACCGGCGGCCTTGGCGGCATAAAGGCACTCGTCTGCCCTGACCATGGCTTCCACCGGCGAGGCTTCGCTTTCGCCGATCGTGGCGACGCCGAAACTCACGGTGATCTGCCGGTCGATGGCAATGTGGCGCCAGTCCCGCGCCGCGAAACGGATCCGGATCGATTGCGCCAGCACGCCGCCTTCGGCAAGGCTGGCACCCGGAATGAAGATCACGAATTCCTCACCGCCGAAGCGTGCCGAGATGGCGTGGGCGGGCAGGCTGTTGCCGAGTTCGGCCGCCAGCTCGGCGATCACCCGATCGCCTGCACCATGCCCGAAACGGTCGTTGACCTGCTTGAAATGATCGATATCGCAGATCAGCACAGTACCCTCATACCGCCCGGAATGCTTCTTCGGCGCCAGCGCGCCATCGAAGCCGCGCCGGTTATAAAGGCCCGTCAGCGGGTCGCGGTCGGCTGCATCGCGATAGCGCAGAAGCGTGGCCGCGGTGATCGAACCCAAAACGGAGAGCGCAAAGAGCAGGCCGACCGCACTGGTCGTGATCTGCATGGCCCAGGCGTATGACGACGTCGCGAAATCCTCCAGCCGATCGCTCGATTTGACGAAGAAGACGAACACCATGACCCGCGCCAATGTGTCGAGCACCACAAGGCTGCTCATGACGATCAGCGCACGGTCGGCGAGCTTGGTCGCGCGGTCCATCACCTTCAGCAGGGCGAAACCGAGCAGGCAGGAGGTGGCGACATCGTTGAGAAAGAGTTCGGCATGCAGGCTGCGCTCGACGAGCACGACATAGAGGTCGATGAGAAGATAGGCCAGCATGAACGCCGCGCGTTCGCGCCGGTAGAGCGGCATCGAAAACTGTACGAGGAGAGCCTCGGCATAGAAGAAGAAGCCCGCGACGAAGAAAGCATCACCTGAAAGCGCGCCGATTTCCACCGGCAGCGGCACGACCGACGCCATGAATCCGAGCGCGCTGAAACCGAAGCCCAATCCCCACGCCCTGCCCGACGGCACATTGAAGCGCGACAGAACCACGAACACGGCTGAGAATGTCACCATCATGATCGGCAACAGGAAGGATAGGGCGGAGGTCGATTCCATCAAGTGTCCCCGGAAGCCGCCAGCGGAGGAAGGACGGCTGCCCGCTATCTAGCCTTTCTGCCGTTAAGAATCGCTGAAGTAGAAACACGAAATAGTGCATCTCGCCTGGACTTTTCCGCGCTGTGCTTTGTGATAAAGACAGGCGGAATAGAGGCATAGGAATGGGCGAATGACGGTCAGAATCTACGGGATCAAGAACTGCGACACGATGAAGAAGGCCTTCGACTGGCTGAAGTCGCACGGCATCGCCTATGACTTTCACGATTACCGCGCCGAAGGCATCGATACGAAGGTCGTCAAAGCCTGGTGCGACAGCGTCGGCTGGGAGAAGGTGCTCAACAAGGCGAGCACCACATTCAAGGAACTGCCCGATGCCGACAAGGCCGGCCTTGACGAGGACAAGGCGATTTCGCTGATGACCCGCGAGCCGACGATGATCAAACGGCCGGTGTTGATTGCCGGCGAGACGATCCTGAACGGCTTCAAGCCGGCCATCTATGAAGCAATCCTGGAGAAGCGGGCGAGTTGAGCATGTCCAAGTCCACCCGTGCCACGCTGGCGCTTGCGGCTGCCAAGGCCACATTCGAGGTCCTGACCTACGACTACGATCCGGATGCCGACAAGATCGGCATGCAGGCGGCGGAATCGCTCAGAGTCTCGCCGTCGATCGTGCTGAAAACGCTGATGGCAGAGGTGGATGGCAAGCCGGTCTGCGTCGTCGTGCCGTCCGACCGCGAGGTAAGCATGAAGAAGCTCGCGGCGGCCTTCAAGGGCAAGTCCGCCAACATGATGAAGCCTGCGAATGCGGAGAAGGTTACCGGTTACGTCGTCGGCGGCATCTCGCCGTTCGGCCAGAAGAAGGCCGTGCCGACGGTCTTCGAAGCCGAAGCGATGGCGCATGAACTGGTCTATATGAATGGCGGCCAGCGCGGGCTTCAAGTGAAGCTCTCGCCGGCCGAAGCGGTCGCGGTGCTGAAGGCGATATCAGCGCCGGTTGTCGCCTGAGGCCTTGATCAGCCCGCGTTCTCGGTGGCGCTGGGCGCTTCGGCCTTGGGGCCGCCCTTGGAAACGCCGACCATGGCGGGGCGCAACACGCGCTCGCCGATCACGTAGCCATCTTGCACGACCTGGATCACGGTGTTGTTCGGCAGGTCCGCATTGGGAACCTCGAACATCGCCTGGTGGAAATGCGGGTCGAATTTCTGGCCGGCGGGCTCGATCTTCTTGACGCCATGGCGCTCGAGTGCCGAAAGCATGGCGCGCTCGGTCATCTCGACACCTTCGACCAGTGCCAGAAAGCCGGCATCGCCGGCGGCGCGGGCTTCCGCCGGAATGGCGTCCAGCGCACGGCGGAGATTGTCCGATACGGACAGCATGTCGCGCGCGAAGGCGGCGGCGGAATAGGTCTTGGCGTCCTTCACTTCGCGCTCGGTGCGGCGGCGAAGATTGTCCATCTCGGCGGCCAGCCGCAGGAACTTGTCCTTCAGCTCGGCATTCTCGGCCTTCAATACCTCGATGGGATCGAGTTCGGCGGGCGCTTCAGCCTGCGCATCGGCGGCCTGGGCAGCGTCGGGCGTCTCAGCACCGGCCACGGCTTCCTGGGCCTCCGTTTCGTAAGCGTTCTTGTTGTCGTCCGTCATCACGGTCTCCGAAAGTTCTCTATCTTGCTTGGGTTGCTGCGGATATCGAGCTTTGCCGTCAAAAAATCAAGGCTTAAGAGCAAGAAACGTGCCGCAAAGTGCTTGGTTCAGGGCGTCTTGCCGGCGAGCCGCGATATGAGCTGGGCGGTGTAGTCGACCATCGGCACGACGCGGGAATAGTTGAGCCGGGTCGGACCGATCACGCCGACGGCGCCGATGATGCGGTCCTCGCTGTTCTTGTAGGGTGCGACGATCAGCGAGGAACCGGACATCGAAAACAGCGTGTTCTCCGATCCGATGAATATCCGCACGCCCTGCCCGCCTTCGGCAAGGTTGAGGATGTCGGAAAGCGATTCCTTCTTTTCGAGGTCGTCGAAAAGCAATCTCAACCGGTCGATATCCTCGGCACCCTCGACCCCTTCGAGCAGGTTGGCGCGCCCTCGCACGATGAGCTGCGCCGAGCGGCCATCATTGGCGCCACCGGACCATACGGCGAGGCCACGCTCGACCAGATCGCTCGAAAGCTGGTCAAGCTCGGCGCGGATGGTTTCCTTGAGCTTGTCGATGCGCACGCGCGCCTCGGCCAGCGTCAAGCCCGAGAGATGCGCGTTGAGAAAATTCGCCGCCGCCGTCAGTTGCGAAGACGTCGTGCCAGTTGGCAGCGAGATGATGCGGTTTTCGATCTCGTCCTGGTCGCCGACCAGCACGGCGAGCGCCTTTTCAGGCGACAGCCGGATGAATTCGACATGCTTGACCAGCGTATCGCTCTTGGCGGTGATCACCAGACCCGCCCCGCGCGATACGGAAGACAGGATCTGGCTCGCTTCGTTGAGTGCGCTCTCGACGGGGAAGTCGCGATTGGGGGGCCGAATCTGGCGATCGATCTGCAGCCGCTCCTCCTCCGAGAGATGGCCGACCTGCATGAAGGCGTCCACGAAGAAGCGCAGGCCCAACTGGGTCGGCAGCCGGCCGGCGGATGTATGCGGTGAATAGATAAGCCCCAGCTCTTCCAGATCGCTCATTACATTGCGCACCGACGCCGGCGACAGCGACATGGGCAGCAGACGCGACAACGAACGGGAGCCCAGAGGCTCGCCGCTGCCCAGATAGCTTTCGACGATCCGCCGGAAGATTTCACCGGACCGCTCGTCCATACCCTTCATGCCAGTGACCTACTCATTCCCATGGCTTGGAATATAGTTGTTCCAGCGTCCACGCAAAAGGAATTTCAACCCTTTTCCTTTGCAAAACCGACCCCGTCCGCTTATGAGGCATGCTTTGAAGAGATCAGGAGCAGGAAGACATGCGGCCATCCGGACGGAAGACAGACCAAATGCGCAAGGTAAGCTTCGAGCGCGGCTTCTCCAAGCACGCCGAAGGCTCCTGCCTGGTCAAGTTCGGCGACACCCATGTGCTTTGCACCGCAAGCGTCGAGGAAAAGCCGCCGGCATGGCTGCGCAACAGCGGCAAGGGCTGGGTGACCGCCGAATACGGCATGCTGCCGCGCTCGACCGGCGACCGCATGCGCCGCGAGGCGACATCCGGCAAGCAGGGCGGCCGCACGCAGGAGATCCAGCGTCTCATCGGCCGGTCGCTGCGCGCCGTGGTCAGCCTGGAATCGCTCGGCGAACGCCAGATCACGGTCGATTGCGATGTCATCCAGGCCGATGGCGGCACCCGCACGGCATCGATCACCGGCGGCTGGATCGCGCTTCACGATTGCCTGAAGTGGATGGAAGCCCGCAACATGCTGAAGGTCGAGAAGGTCCTGAAGGACCACGTCGCGGCCATTTCCTGCGGCATCTTCGCCAACCAGCCGGTTCTGGACCTCGATTATCTCGAAGACTCCTCGGCCGAGACGGATGCGAATTTCGTCATGACCGGCACCGGCGGCTTCGTGGAGATCCAGGGCACCGCGGAAGGCGCCCCGTTCAGCGAGGAAGAACTCCATACGCTGATGGGTCTCGCCAAGCAGGGCGTGTCCGAACTGGTCGAAATGCAGAAGCAGGCGATCGCCTGAGAGGGATGCCAGAGAAGGAAGATGGCAAAGGCGCCGGCACAAATCCTCGAATCCGCACTCTATGCTAGCGATCTCGATGCCGCCGAGCGCTTTTATGCCGATGTCCTGGGGCTGGAAAAGATCGCGCGGGCGGGCAACCGGCACGTCTTCTTCAAATGCGGTCCGGGCGTGCTGCTGATCTTCAACCCGGCCGAGACCATCATTCCCTACAAGGTCGGCCAGCTGCCGGTGCCGCCACATGGCGCGCATGGGCCTGGTCATCTCTGCTTCAAGGCCGAGGCCGATGAATTGGACGGTTGGCGCGACCGGCTGACGGCGGCGGGCGTCGAAATCGAATCCGACATGGAGTGGCCGCAGGGCGGGCGCTCGATCTATTTTCGCGATCCGGCGGGCAATTCGCTCGAATTCACCGAAGCTCGCATCTGGGGACTTTGAATGCGCAAGCTCGATACCAAGACGATCGTGGTTGCCAGCCACAATGCGGGCAAGATCAGTGAAATCCGCGACCTGATCGGGCCGCTGGGCTTCGAGGCGAAGTCGGCGGCCGACCTCAAATTCGCCGAACCGGACGAGACAGGTACGACCTACGAAGAGAATGCCCGGATCAAGGCGCTTGCTTCCGCAATGGCCTCGGGCCTACCCGCACTCTCTGACGATTCCGGGCTTGCGGTCGATGCGCTGGATGGCGCACCGGGCGTCTACACCGCCAATTGGGCGGAGCGCGAAGACGGCAGCCGCGATTTCAACATGGCCATGCAGAAGGTCGAGAAAGCGCTGGCCGAGAAGGGTGCGACCACGCCTGATAAGCGCACCGGGCGGTTCGTCAGCGTGCTTTGCCTCGCCTGGCCGGATGGCCATACCGAGATTTTCCGTGGCGAGGTGGAAGGCCATATCGTCTGGCCGCCGCGCGGCAATCTCGGCTTCGGCTATGATCCGGTATTTCAGCCGCTCGGCTACGAGCAGACGTTCGGCGAAATGCCAGCGGAGGCCAAGCATGGCTGGAAGCCGGGTGACGCGCAGGCGCTGTCGCATCGTGCCCGCGCCTTCAAGCTGTTCGTCGAAACCTGCCTGGAAGGCTGAACTTGATCAAGGACGCACCATTGCTGGCGGATTCGGGTGAGCCGGGCTTCGGCGTCTACGTCCATTGGCCGTTCTGTGCGGCCAAGTGTCCCTATTGCGATTTCAACAGCCATGTCCGCCACGTGGCCGTCGACCAGGATGCCTATGTGAAGGCGTTCCTCGCCGAGATGACCGCCATGCGGGCGATCTCGGGAAGCCGCACGGTCACCTCGATCTTCATGGGCGGCGGCACGCCATCCCTGATGAAGCCGGAGACAGTGGACGCGATCCTCAACGGCATCGCCAAGCATTGGCATGTGCCCGGCGGCATCGAGATCACCATGGAGGCCAATCCATCGAGCGTCGAGGCTGAGCGCTTCCGTGGTTATCGCGCCGCCGGCGTCAACCGCGTGTCGCTGGGCGTGCAGGCACTCAACGACCGCGACCTGAAATTCCTTGGGCGGCTGCACAATGTCGAGGACGCATTGCGCGCGGTGAAGCTGGCGCGCGAAATCTTCCCGCGCATGAGCTTCGACCTGATCTACGCCCGGCCCGGCCAGACCGGCGCCGAATGGACGCGAGAACTCAACGAGGCGATTTCCTACGCCGTCGATCACCTGTCGCTCTACCAGCTGACGATCGAGGAAGGCACGCCGTTCTTCGGCCTGCACAAGGCCGGCAAGATCATCATTCCCGATCAGGATGCCGCTGCCGAACTCTATGAAATCACCCAGTCCGTGACATCGGCAGCCGGCATGCCGGCCTATGAGGTTTCCAATCATGCCCAGCCGGGCGCCGAAAGCCGCCACAACCTCACCTATTGGCGCTATGGCGACTATGCCGGCATCGGCCCCGGTGCACATGGGCGGCTGACATCGGGCGGTCGCAAATTTGCCACGGCTACCCACCGCACGCCGGAGGAATGGCTGAAGCTCGTCAACGAGCAGGGCCATGGCATGGTCGATCGCGACGCGCTGGAAACCGCCGAACAGGCCGACGAGATGCTGCTGATGGGTCTGCGCCTGCGTGAAGGCCTCGATCTCGCGCGATGGTCGACGCTGTCCGGACGCGGCCTCGATCCCGAGCGGGAAGACTTCCTTCTTCAACACGGCTTCGTAGAGCGCATCGGTAATTCCCGCCTGCGCTGCACGCCGCAGGGCATGCTCATTCTCGATGCGGTCGTCGCCGATCTCGCTGCATGATCCTGCCACCGTCGTACTCAATTCGTTCTTTTTGCAAGATTTTTTGGCGCCGATGCTGACAGTGCTCTTGACCGTCGCGCAAGCTTGGGTGCATATGTATAGTCATTAGGTAGCGCCAGGACGATCTGCTCTCCGCGTTCAGAACCTGATTCTTATTATTCGGAATCACATGGCGACGATTCATTTCGATGAACCGAGCCCGTCCGTGAAGCGGAACAAGAAATCCCCTTTCTCGGTCGAATGGCCCACATTTCTCCTTGCACTCTTCATCTACTCGGCCTGGCTGGCGCTGACATATTTCTGGCAATCGGTGCCGACCGTCCTGCTGGTACTGGTCGGCGGCTGGCTCGTTGCTTGGCATGGCTCCCTCCAGCATGAAGTGTTGCATGGCCACCCCACGCGCAGCCGCAGGATCAACGACGCGATCGGCTCGGTTCCCCTCGGCCTCTGGCTGCCCTATCCGCTCTACAAGCGGGCGCATCTCAAGCATCACAATGACGAATGGCTGACGGACCCGATCGAGGATCCGGAATCCTACTATATGACCGGCCCGACCTGGCAGCGGCTTGGCGCCTTCGGGCGGCTTCTGACCAAGGTCAACAACACCCTGCCCGGCCGGTTGATCATCGGGCCTCCGGTGGCGGTCGCCGCCTTCTGGAGTCACGAGTTTTCAGCACTGTTGCGCGGCGATTTCCGCCATGTGCCCTGCTGGTCGGCGCATCTCGTCGGCGTTGCCGTCGTGCTCTACTGGGTTATGGCGGTCGCAGGCATGCCGTTCTGGGTCTACCTGCTGTGCTTTGCCTATGCGGGCCTGGCCTTTACCCGGCTGCGCTCGTTCGCCGAGCACAATTTCGCCGAGACGAAGGAAGAGCGCACGGCCATCGTCGAGAACACACCGGCCTTCGGCCTGCTGTTTCTCTACAACAACCTGCATATCGTGCACCATAGCAAGCCTGCGCTGCCGTGGTACAAAATCCCCGGCCTCTATCGGGCCAACCGCGACGCCTATGTCAAGCTGAACGGCGGGCTGGTCTATAACGGCTATTGGGATGTCGCGAAGCAATATTTCTTCCGCGTCCATCACAATCCGGTTCATCCGCATTATCCGGAAACCGTGGACGCGCAGGAAACGGTCTCGACCGTCCGGGCCGATCAGGCGACCTTCGGGTAGCCCAGACGGAGCGCTTCGTCGCGGAAGCGCTCCAATTCGGCATAGTCGGTGTCGTCGAGGAATTCGATGCCAGATATGCCGAGCACATCGACCGCATCCTTAAGCGCTGGATCGCTCAAGGCATCCGAGATCGCATCCCGCAATGCCACTACTTCTTCGTCGCTTGCATCGGAGCGCGTGATATAGGGCAGCCCCGGCCCCATCGGGGTCTCGGCCAATATCCTGACACCGGCGATTTTGTCTGGCGCATGCCTGGCATGCAGGCCCCAGGTGATGCTGTCGATGGCGGCAACATCCGCCCGGCCTTCGCGAACAGCGGCGATCGAGGCGAGATGCCCGCCTGTCACGACAACGTCGGAGAAAAACGGCTTTCCACCAGCAAGCGGTGCCACCGATATGCGCAACAGGTTCATGCCGGAATTCGAAAGCCAATCGTTGATGGCCGCGCGCTGTCCGCGCAGGTCTACGAGGCTTTGCGCCGGATTGTCTTCGCGTACCACGATGAAGCTTGCCCGTTTCGCGCCCTTGCCGCCGGGATAGGAAAACGCCGGCGTCGCCACCAGCCGGACCTTGCCCTTGAGCTCGCTGACATAGGGATAGCCGCAGGTCTGCGCCAGCGCGAGGTCCGGCAGAAGCCAGTAGCTATGATATTCGCCGCTGCGATCCAATACATCCGGTGCCGCAAAGCCCTTAGCGCGCAAACGATCCCGAACCGCGATCCAGAGCGCATCATTGGCGCTCTGGATCCGGACCGGCTGGTCATACATCATGAGACTTGCGACTGTCGTCATCCGTTACTCGTTGATCAGGCGCCTCAGCAGTTCAATCTCATGTGACAGCTTCTGGTCACCCGAAATCAGTTCCTCGATCTTGCGTACCGCGTGCAGAACCGTCGTGTGATCGCGTCCACCGAAGCGGCGGCCGATTTCCGGGAAAGAGCGCGGCGTCATGGTCTTGGAGAGATACATAGCGATTTGACGCGGCTTGACAATGACCCGGGTCCGGCGGTTGGAGACGAGCTCCTGTCGCGACACATTGTAATGCCGGGCGACGATGCGCTGGATATCCTCGATCCGCACCCGCTTGGGCTCGCCCGCGCCGACGAGGTGGGCGAGAAGCTCGTCCACGCGCTCGAGCGTCAGGTTGGGCTCGAAGGACAGCCGGAAGATCAGCTGATTGAACGCGCCTTCTAGCTCGCGGCCCGACGCCGTCACATTGGTGGCGACATGTTCGAGAATAGCTTCGGGGATATCGATGCTCGAGTCCTGCTGTCTTGCTTGGGCGAGACGGAGCTTGAGCATTTCGAGCCGCATGGCGAAATCAGGCGAGTCCATCTCGATATTGACGCCGCCCTGCAGGCGAGAGCGCACACGCGGGTCGAGCGATTCCAGTTCCCATGGCGCGCGGTCGGCGGCCACCACGACCTGCTTGGCGCTGTCGAGCAGCATGTTGAGCAGATGGCAGAACTCGTTCTGGATCATCTTGCCCTGCAGGAACTGCATGTCGTCGATGATCAGCACGTCGATATTGCGCAGCGATTCCTTGAGCGTCAGCGCGTCATTGTCGCGGATCGCGGTGGCGAAGCGCCACATGAAATATTCCGCCGTCAAATAGACGACGCGCGGGCTGCGCGGATTGGCGAGCGCCGCTGCGGCAATCGCCTGCAGCAGATGCGTCTTGCCGAGGCCGACGCTCGAATGGATGAAGAGCGGATTGAAACGCACGGCACCAGCACCTGATTCCGCTATGGTGCGCGAGGCGGCCAGCGCGACGCGATTGGAGGCGCCTTCGACAAAGCTCGAAAACGTATAGCGGCTGTCGAGCGGCGAGCCGAAAAGCGGCGTGTGATTGTGGACCTTCGGGCTTTCCTTCGGCGCAGCACTGGGCGCACTGAAAAACGGCGTCGCCTGCTTGCGAGACGGCTGGGAGATCTGCGTTTCAGGCAGAGGCAGCGCCTGCTCTTCCGGGCGTCCGGCCCGCGCCGCGCTGCGCACCAGAATCTCGACCTTGAGGATGCTGGAATCTTCTTCCTGGAGAAGCGATGTCATGAGGTCCAGGTATCTGTTGTTGATCCAGGACTTGAGGAAGGTCGTCGGCACGGTGAAGCGGATGACGCTCTTGGAAGCCGAATGAAGCTTCAGGCGGCCGAACCAGCTCGCATAGACGTCCGGCCCTACCTTGGCCTTGAGTTTTGCGCTGAATCGCTCAATCAAGGCCTCCTGTTTCATGCCTGCAATCCCCCCGTCGATTTCGGATGATTTTGTTATAGACAACGGCGCACTTTCCGCCGCGGAAAATACGCTCTTCTCCAGAATATTCATATGCATGTCGCCGCCTTCTACATGTCGAATTCGCCGAAGCCCGAATTGGCTCCGCTCGTGTCATTAGAAACCTGCACATCCACCCGCATCCATCCCCACGGAATTGCTGGCGGACCTCGTTGGCCGGTCCCAGGACGTCATGTCCATGTCATCCCCTCGGAACGTCTCGTCCGGCCCGATGCCGCACAGCCTCGTTCCGGACTTTTCCGGTTCGCCTTCTCCTTTCTCCGATCTTCCATTCACCACATTCGTGAGACGAATAAGCCGCCATCCGGGGAAACCATGGTTTCCCGGTTGTTCGCGAACGCCCGCCGGTCAAGGATGGATCGGAATGCCGTCATTCCGTCATGATCGGGTGGTTGAAATCAGTCACACGCCTTCCGTTTACCGGTTGGCACGCCCCCGTCTTTCAAGCCCGCTCTGGAAGTCATTTAGGCAAGTTCAGGGGCTCAAATCAACAGGGATTTTTACCTCCCGTTAAGAGAAAGGCATTGACATTTGAGACCCGTTTTTGGCGGCCCGAAAGCGGAAAAAAGAATCGCAAATGAATCAAAGGGATTCGGTTTTTGCCTGTGCTGAACACTCTGAATCAGCAGAAAATAAAAATTTCGCTTGACTGCTGATTGTGACGGCCTGCCGTAAGGTTAGTCGGCTAGAGAAAATAGAACCTCGGGCAAGCGATTGATTTATTTCAATTTATTTTGTCACACAATTGTCAGCGAAAGGGCCTGAAAGAGTCAACGATTTCAACCACTCGCCAGAAACGCGAAAAAGCCCGGCTACCAGCCAGGCTTCTTGAACTTCAGTCTTAGACCGGGAATCAGGCGCTGATTGCCTTCACGCGGGCTGCGAGACGCGAGACCTTGCGGGAAGCGGTATTGCGGTGAACGACGCCCTTGGTGGCGGCGCGCTGCAATTCCGGCTGAGCGGCCTTGAGCGCTGCTTCGGCGGCGGTCTTGTCGCCCGATGCGATCGCTTCTTCAACCTTGCGGATGAAGGTGCGGACGCGCGAACGGCGAGCCTTGTTGACTTCGGTACGGCGCTCGATCTTGCGGGTCGCCTTCTTCGCCGATTGGGTATTGGCCATTTCTGTCTCTCTCTAATCCATTCGATCCAACATGCCCCTTTCGCCGCGGCCCCGAAGGGGCGGCCTCATGCAAGGCGATGAGGGAGCATCAGAAAAGCCAGATACCGGGCTTTTCAATCTGTGGGGCGGCGTATAGCCCCAAAGTGCCTGCCCGTCAATGAGCGGCGGAAAAGATTCTGTGCCCCTTGCGGCGCTATCGGGCGCCCCAACAGGAAACAGTCCCGGCCCTCATTTCTGGCACACGGGGCAATAGAAAGTCGACCGGCCCGATTGAGTGATGCGATGGATGATTCCGTCGCAGCCTTCCGTGAGGCAGGGTTTGTCTTCGCGGTCATAGACGCGGAAGCGATGCTGGAAATAGCCGAGCGAGCCATCGGTCTGGATATGGTCCCTGAGCGAAGAGCCGCCCGCCTCGATCGCCTCCGATATCACGTCGCGGATGGCGCGTGTCAGATCCTCGAGCTGCCGAGATGGCTTTCCGGTCGGAGTGACCACCGACATCGCCGCGCGCGTCGGCTTGATGCGGGAGCGATAGAGCGCCTCGCAGACATAGATATTGCCCAGCCCGGCGATGACGGTCTGGTCGAGCAGGACCGACTTGATCGGCCCCTTCTTGGCCCTGAACCGTTCGGCCAGATATTGGGCCGAGAGATGGTTGCCCGTCGGCTCCGGGCCGAGCACCTTGAAAGCCGGATAGGTATCGATCGCCGATGTCTCGATCAGGTCCATGAAACCGAAGCGGCGCGGGTCATTATAGATGATCAGCGTATCGGGCTCGGCATCCCGGCTTATCCTCAGCACGACGTGATCATGCGCCTGGTCCTTGGAGCGTTCGCGGTGGAAGGCGCCGGGCTGCGATGCCTTCTCCAGTTCCTCGATGCGGAATGAACCCGACATGCCGAGATGAGCAATCAGGGACAGATCGCCCTCCAGATTGATGACGAGATACTTTGCGCGCCGCGACAGTTGCTCCACCTTGCGTCCTTCGACCCGGGCCTTGAACTTCTCCGGCAGGGGAAAACGAAGGTCTGCCCGATTGAGCGTCAGCTCCTTGATCCGCCGGCCCTCCATGAAGGGCGCCAGTCCGCGGCGGACGGTTTCCACTTCGGGCAATTCGGGCATGGAGAAATCCTGGTTGGAGGTCCGATGCTTATAGAATCCGGCCGCTGGCCGGGTCCAGCGGCAAATTCAGGCCCTGCGCGACACCTCGATGATCACATCGACCGCCGTCTTCGCATCGCCCTCTGTCATATCGAACTGCCCCGCCTGGAAACGAATGACGATCGCGCCATCGACCCGGGTCTGGGTGAGGTAGATGCGGCCATCGTCGTTGATCGCATTGACCAGCGCGAGATTGTGCGCATCCGGATCGCCCGCTCCCTTGTGGCGGAAAGAGAAGAGGGAGAGGAAGGGCTCCGTGACGATCTCGAAATCGGGCTCGGCGGCCAGACGCGCCGCAACCATTTCCGACCATTTGACATGATTGCGGATCATCGCCCGCAGGCCTTCCAGCCCATGGTAGCGCAACAGGAACCACAGTTTCAGCGCCCGGAAGCGGCGGCCGAGCGGCACCGACCATTCGGAATAGTTGATGATCCCATCATGGCCATGGGTCTTGAGAAATTCCGGGTGGATGGCGAGCGTCCGTACCAGTTCCTCCGGCTTGCGGATGAACTGCACCGAGCAATCGAAGCTCGCACCCAGCCACTTGTGCGGATTGAAGACGATGGAATCGGCGCCCTCGATGCCGTCCCAGAATACTCTGTATTCCGGGCAGATCATCGCCGAGCCGGCCCATGCCGCATCGACATGGAGATAGAGCCCGTGTTTCCGCGCAACAGCCGCGACCTCGGCGATATTATCGCAGGCGCCGACGCTCGTTCCGCCGACGCAGGCAATAATGCCGGCGGGCAACAGTCCCGCCTGCTGGTCTGCGATGATCGCCGTCTCCAGCGCGGCGACATCCATTCCCCGGCTTTTTCCCGTCACCGGAATGCGCACGAGGTTCCGCTCGCCGACACCGGATACCCAGATCGCGCGATCGATCGAGGTGTGGACTTGGCTCGAGGAATAGATGCGGATCTGGTCATTGCCCACCAGCCCCTCGACATTGCCCTTCCAGCCGAGCGCCTTCTCGCGCATGACAAGCACGGCGTTGAGCGTGGCCGAAGACGCCGAATCCTGGATGACGCCGGTGAAATCCGCGGGCAGGCCCAGCGCCTGCCGCAGCCAGTCCATCACCTTGGTTTCAAGTTCGGTTGCCGCCGGCGAGGTTTGCCACAGCATGCATTGGGCGGCCATCACGGTCACCAGATATTCGGCGACGACCGAGACCGGCGCGGCATTGGCCGGGAAATAGGCAAAGAAGCGTGGATGCTGCCAATGCGTCATGCCGGGCACGATGATCGCTTCAAAATCCGCGAAGATCGTCTCCATGTCATGGCCTGTCTCCGGCGCGTTGTCGGCGATCCGGGCCGCGATCTCGCCGGGTCCGGTCTGCGCCCGCACCGGCCGCTCACGCAATGTGTCACGGTATTCGACGCCCCATTCTGCAGCCTTCCGCGACCACGTGCCGAATTCCTTGGCGCGCATTTTCCATCCTCCGGTTTCGTGTGGAAGATCGGCATTGCCCGACAAATGTCAAGGATCGGCCAATCGGCCCCAAAAAAAGTCCGCTCGCACGCGCGGCGCCATGTATCCTACTGATATTCCACATGCTATGTGCGATTCTACCGTCCGTGGATTTGCGGCGGGTCAGGGGAACACCATGAAATTCAGAACTTTCGCAACAGCGGCAGCCGTAATGCTCGCCGGCCTTATATCAGTACAATCGGCGCTTGCCGCCGAAGTCACCTTCACGATGCGCAACAATCATCCAAATGCGCTCGAAGTCGAGCTCTACAGCCAGGATCGCAACCATGTCTGGCCGGGCGGCGGCGAAGTCTACGTCCTCGACGATGGCGACGCCAAGTCGATGGCGCTTTCCTGCAACGAAGGCGAGAAGATCTGCTATGGCGCCTGGATCAAGGGCGACCAGGAAACCTATTGGGGCGTTGGGCCAAGCAACGCACAGACCTGCACCGACTGCTGCTATACCTGCACGGGCGGTTCCACCGAGACGATCGATCTGGTCGAATAGCAGCCACGGTCAAAACCGCGATGGAAGCGCTTCTCGCTCGACGGGAGGCGCTTTTTCATTGGCTGCTGGAATGCGACAATGCCGAAGCGGCGCCTGCCGCAACATTCGATGTTGACCGAATACCAGCATGCACACTATTTAGAATAATTCTAAAATAGGTGACTGATGCTTTCGCGGTTTCTGCGCTACTCCAAACGGCCCCTGTCATCCCTGTCGGAACAGGAAACGCTGGCGCTCGCCATCTCGAATGAAGAGGACGACAGCCGGATTTACCTGAGCTATGCCGACGCCTTGAGGGACAGCTTTCCTCATTCCGCACGCGTCTTTGAAGAGATGGCAGCTGAAGAAAGCCAGCACCGCCAAATGCTGATCGACCTCCACCAGGAACGATTTGGCGAGCGTATCCCCCTGATCCGGCGGGAGCATGTCCGCGAATATCCGGACCGCAAACCCGACTGGCTGGTCGCCTCGCTGCCGATATCCGATGTCCGAAAACAGGCGGAGGCGATGGAGAAGTCGGCGCAGGAATTCTATCTGCGCGCTGCAACGCAGGTTCAGGACGCCCGGACGCGCCGACTGCTTGGCGATCTCGCCATGGCGGAAGAAGCACACGAGAGCCTGGCGCGACGGCTGGGCGATATTCATACGCCGGAAGACGTCCGGACGGAGGAAAACGAGACCGCCCGGCGGCAGTTCGTCCTGACCTGGGTACAACCCGGTCTGGCGGGCCTCATGGACGGGTCGGTTTCCACGCTGGCACCGATCTTCGCAGCGGCATTTGCGACGGGCGACACGATGCAGACTTTTCTTGTCGGGCTTTCCGCATCGATCGGGGCCGGCATCTCGATGGGATTTACGGAAGCGGCCCATGACGACGGGGTGATCTCGGGCAGAGGCTCGCCATGGAAGCGCGGACTGGCATCCGGGGTCATGACCGCGATCGGCGGGCTGGGACATGCCCTTCCCTATCTTATTCCGGATTTCAGGCTGGCAACGGGCTTGGCAATCGGCGTCGTGTTCGTCGAACTTTGGGCCATCACCTACATTCAGAACCGGTATATGGAGACACCGTTCTTCAGGGCGGCGCTTCAGGTCGTGGTCGGAGGTGCGCTCGTGCTCGCAGCCGGAATCCTGATCGGAAACGCTTGAGAGGCTGCGGCGGGCATGCCCTGCCGCACCTGTTACTTTTCGACGGCGCCAACCAGAACGTCGGAAGAATTCTCGATCTTCACCCAGCGGCCGGTATTATATTCCGCCTGGCGCTTCATGAAGCGGTAAGGCGTCTCCGACCACAGCCGGACGCGATCGTCGAGATTGTCGAGGATGTAGTCGCCATCCATCGTGCGGACTGTCAGTACCGCGTGACCTTCGCCATCGGGCTTGCGCACCACGGTGATCAGCAGGTTGGATACGGTGAAGCCCTTGGCCATCAATTCCCGGCGCTTTTCGAGAACGAAATCCTCGCAGTCGCCCACATCGGTCGGATAGGTCCAGACTTCGTCACGACCGAAGATGTCCTCATCGGTCATCGGCATGATCTTGCGGTTCACGCCGGAATTGATTTCCTTGATGACATTCCAGCCGAAATCCGTGACGCGCGCAGCGCCCGTATTCTCGGACACCACGGAACATTCGTCCTTGCGCGACTGGCAGAATTGATAATGACCGATAGGCTGCGAGGTCACGGCGCCCGTCTGCATGAAGCGAGAACCCGCCGCATCCGCATATGACCCTGAAAACGCACTCAACCCAAACGCCAACACCGCAAAAGCGGTCTTGCAGATACTTCCCGACATCAGTTCCGGTCCCCGCAATCCTTAACAAAGAGTTAAAGGGAATTCCGGCTGGAGTGTCAATCATTAAGCAGGGGTTAATACTCATCAATGAAAACTATGGTTAAGACCTGCGACGGAAATCAGGCATGTGCCACAATTGCCGTAACAGCAGCCTCGATGCGCTCGAGATCCTCAGGGCGCGACAGACGGTGGTCGCCATCGCGGACAAGCGTCAGGATCGCATCATCGCCGACGATTTTCTCCATGATTTTAAGAGCATGGCCATATGGCACATCAGGGTCCTTCATCCCCTGGAGAATATGGACGGGGCATCCCGTCACAATCAGGCCATTCATGACGAGATTGTGGCGGCCATCCTCGATCAGGCTTCGCGTATAGCGATTTGGCTCCGGCGAATAGTCCGATTTCTCCTCGAAATAGCCCTTCTCGGCGAGCGATTTGAGCTCTTTTTTAGTGAGGTGAGGCTCAATGAGCACATGCGTGAAGTCCGGAGCCGGGGCGATCAGGACCATTCCGGCAAGCCGGTCCGAATCACCTTGCTTCCTGAATTCCTCAACCACACGCAAGGCAACCCAGCCACCCATCGAGGACCCAACCAGGATCAGCCGTCCAGTCGCGAACCTGGCGATCACGGCAAGCGCCTCCTCGAGCCAGAGCGATATCGTCCCCTCGGTATAATGACCGCTCGACTGGCCGTGGCCGGAATAATCGAAGCGGACGAAGTTGACGCCGATCTTGTTCGCGACCGCTTCCAGCGCCACCGCCTTGGTGCCGCTCATGTCGGACCTGTAGCCGCCAAGCCAGACAACCGTCGTGTCGCTTTGCTGGTGCGGCCTGGTTGCAATGACGGCGATCCGCCTTATATGAGATGTCCGCCCGACCTCTATGAACGTGACGCCGTTTTCGCTGTTCTGCATCGACAAACTCCATCATGTCCAAGCCGGCAACCAGACGCAGATTCCCGTGATTTCCAGAGATGATTTCCCGGAAAAACCGTGCTAAATACACGGCCTTCTTGCGTCGGCGGTTGCTTTCGAGGGTCGCTGATGGCAGAAAGAGCCCGCAAAGTAAATAATTCAGGAGAATACGACCATTCGCAGACCCTTCAAGGCGGAAGGCCCCACCAAAGACGGCCCGCGCTCAAACCGGGAAATTCGAGTTCCACGTATCCAGCTGATTGGTGCCGACGGCGTCAACGTGGGTATCGTGAACACTGACGAGGCGCTCGCCATGGCTGAAGAGGCCGGCCTCGATCTCGTCGAGATTTCGCCGAACACCGAGCCGCCGGTATGCAAGATTCTCGACCTCGGCAAGCTGAAATACGCCACCCAGAAGAAAGCGGCCGAAGCCCGCAAGAAGCAGAAGATCATCGAGATCAAGGAGATCAAGATGCGTCCGAACATCGACACCCACGATTACGAGGTGAAGATGCGGGCGATGCAGCGCTTCTTCGACGAAGGCGACAAGGTCAAGGTGACGCTGAAGTTCCGCGGCCGTGAAATGGCCCATATGGAACTCGGCATGAAGCTCCTGCTTCAGGTCAAGGACGACACGCTGGCGATCGCCAAGGTGGAAGCCGAGCCGAAGCTCGAAGGCCGCCAGATGATGATGGTGCTCGCACCGAAATAAGAAAATTCGGCATTCGTCAGAATGCAGGCCGCCCGTGAGCCCCGCTCCGGGCGGTTTTTCTATTGCGTCCCCGTCTTCGGATAAATCCAGGCATAACTGAAATGATAGACGTCGCCCGGCTTGCCGTAGTGATAGGGCTCGGCGATGTCCTGCTCGGACGGCTCGACACGCCCCACCTCGGCTTGGGATGCGTGCCAGCGCCTGAGCGCTTCCGGCATTTCAGCAAATTCAGCGCCTTTGTCACGCCACACCAGCAGCACCGGATGGGTCGCATCGAACACGTAGTTCTTTTGAAAGCGCTCGTAGCCCGGGACCATGACCGGAATGCCGGGCGCGTTCAACCGCAGGTTTCCCGCCATCTGCATATCCGATGTCACGATCAGCGAGGGGCGGGCCTGGCGGGAGGCCAGAATACCCTCGATCGCCGGCTGGTAGGGCACGTTGAGCTTGGCGTAGCGGCCGAGATACTGCGCCGCCGGCACGCGCGCAAAGAGCGCGAGCGGTATCGCGATCATGATCAACACCGCGATCCATCCGAAACGCTTGGGCGCATTGCCGATGGTCTGGTTGAGCGCATCGAGTTTAAGGCTGAGATAGAGCGGCAGCATGAAGAAGAACGGCGTCAGCCAACGATCCTTGATCAGCGACGCCCCGCCGAAGACCACCAGCAGGATGAGCGCCACGATCAGGATCAGGAACATCCGTCCGACCAGCCGTGTCCACGGGCTGGACGCAGCCCACGATTCATGGAAGCGGCGGCCGAAGGAAATCCAGAACGCGATCACCGTCAGCGAGCCAAAGGCGATCAGCGCGACGGCGAGCGAGAAGAGCCCGCCGGTGATCTGCGAGGCGCGATCGGCGCTCGCATCCTGCGTGAGCTTGCCGAGCGTGCGGCCCGTCGCGACATCGACATTATCGAGAAACCACATCGCATGCGGTGTGACGATGGCAGCCGCCGCAATGATCGTCAGCAGCATGCGCCAGTTGATCAGCCGGCCGCGGAACTCAGCCTCGAACAGGATCGCGATGATGGCCGCAGCCGGCAGCAGCGCGAAATTGTACTTCGAGATCATGCCGATGCCTATGGCGATGCCAGTCAGCAGATAACTGAAGACATTGGGGCTCTTGAGCGCCCCGAACAGCGCATAGATAAAGAGGCAGGCGGCAAACAGCACCGCGACCGAATGCGTGAGGTCGCGCTGGGATTCGAAGACGATCTGCGGGATGGTCAGCATCCCCAGCACGGCGATGATCGCCAGCGCCTTGTTGCGGATCACCAGATGTGCCGCCGCCCCCACCAATCCATAGCAGCAGAAGAGCATCAGGTTCTTGAGCAGGCTGAGCGCCAGAACCGTGTCGCCCAGCACCTGTACCACGCCATATTGCAGCCAGTTGTAGAATGGCGGCTGGGTGTCGTAGCCGACCGCCAGCCATTGCGCGAGAAACAGCTGCTGGCCCTCATCGAGCTCGAGCGAATTGGGCAGCACCAGCCGCAGCGCGACATTGACGGCGAAATAAATTGCAAGCAGCAGATAGAGCGTGCCGCTATCGCGCATCATCCTCGCGATCATCAGTCGTCCCGATCATAAGTCTTGCGCACGACATAGTTGATGTCAGTGCTCTGCGTACGGGCCAGCATTTCGGCGAGGATGCCCGTTGTGATCATCTGCACCGAGGCGATGAACAGCATGACCGCCGTGATGAACATCGGCCGCGTACCGATATCCTGGCCGAGGATGAACTTCATCCAGGCAAGATAGACGAACATCAACCCGCTGATGCCGCCGAAGAACAGGCCGATCGAGCCGAAGAACTGCGCCGGCCGCTGGCGGAAGCGCATGAAGAACAGCACCGAGAGCAGGTCGAGAAACACCCGGAAGGTGCGCGAGATGCCGTATTTGGATTCGCCGAACTGGCGCGGATAGTGATTGACCACCATCTCGCCGATCCGTGAGGTCGGCACGACGCTGGCGATCCAGGCCGGGATGAAGCGATGCATGCCCCCGAGAATGCGGATCTGCTTCAAGATCTGCGTCCGGCATAGCTTCAGCCCGCAGCCGTAATCATGGATGTGCACGCCGGTGATCTTGCGGATCAGGCGGTTGGCGAAATAGGACGGGATCAGCCGCAGCCAAAGCCCATCCTGCCGCGACTTGCGCCAGCCGCAGAGCAGGTCGAGATCACGCTCTTCGAGCACGGCGATCATCTTCGGAATGTCATAGGGATCGTTCTGCAGGTCGCCGTCGAGCGTCACCAGCAGCCGTCCGCGCGCGGCATCGATACCCGCCTGCAGGCCCGCCGCCTTGCCGAAATTGCGCTGGAACTCGATGATGCGGAGATCGAGACCGGGCCGTTCATATTCCTTGCGGACATTGACGAGCGTGCCATCGGTCGATCCATCATCGACGATGACAAGTTCCCACGGCTTGCCGAAATCCTTCAAGGCGTCGCAGACACGTTCGAAAAGCGGCGCGATGCTCTCTTCTTCATTACAGACCGGAATGAGCACGGAAAGTTCGATTTCGCCCGCTACATCGGGGATCACCTCGAAGGCGGATTGGTTTTGCAGCACGTCGCGGCACTCCGGAATGGCTGGTTTTAGTCGGGCCTTCTGTTATAGCAGGCGCCGGATCAAAGCAATCGGGGCGGAAAACGCGATTGATGTATCGAGAAGGCGCCACCGTTCTGGCTCGGCGGAATCGACTTTGCACCCCCTTCTCCCCTTGGGGAGAAGTGCCGAGCGCATGCGAGGCGATGAGGGGTTCTCATTTGCTCATAAGGCGCTTCGCGCAACCCCTCATCCGGCCCTTCGGGCCACCTTCTCCCCAAGGGGAGAAGCGGGAGGCCGTTGTGGCGCCGAGTTCAAAATCTGCTGGGTCGTTGCTTTGACAGCGCGCGACTGGCTTCTCCACAACAAGATCACGCTTCTGACCGCGGCGCTGATCGCGCTTTATGCCGTTTTCATCGAATGGTTCTTCGGCTGGAGCACCATCCTCGCCGGATGGCAGGCAGTGGGCATCTGGACGATCCTGCTGGCGCTGGCGCTGCTGGTCGGCACCTATTTCATCCGCACCCACCGCATGCAGGATTACTTTCCGCGCGAGACGCGTGGAAAGTTCCTGGAACTCTTCCGCGTCACGCAGGTGCATAACCTGCTCAACATCATGCTGCCGTTCCGTGCCGGCGAGACAAGCTTCCCACTGTTGATGCGATCGGAGTTCGGCGTGCCGCTGGCGCATGGCACTTCGGCGCTGCTGGTGCTCCGGCTGCTCGACCTGCATGCGCTGCTGGCGGCGGCCGGGCTAGGACTGGTCGCGAGCGCCAGCCGGCCTTATCTTGCGGCCGGCCTCTGGGCGCTCTTTCTACTGCTGCCGCTCATACTCTTTCCCCTCAAGAACCGCCTGATCGCGACCATGCGCCGACGCCTGCCGGAGCGGCTTGCGACGCTGATGGACGAGATCGACGATGGCCTGCCGCGTACTGTCTCCGCCTTCACCCGTGCCTGGATGCTCACGGTGCTCAACTGGGGTGTCAAGGTGCTGGTGCTCGCCTGGGTGCTGGGGCTGATGGGCGTGCTGCCTGTCGCGGCGGCCTTCGGTGGCGCATTGGGCGGGGAGCTTTCCTCGGTACTGCCGGTCCATGCACCGGCGGGTGTCGGCACCTATCCGGCGGGCATCGGGGCGGGTGCGGCAGCGTTCGGTTCGGCCCGGGATGCAGCGACGTTGGAGGTGCTCGCGAAGGCGAGTATCAATACGCATCTTTTGATGATTGTGTCTGCGCTGGCGGGAACGGGGCTTTCGTTGGTCTTGCCGTCGATCTTTGGGGCAAGGCCAAGACCCCCCTCTGTCACTTCGTGACATCTCCCCCGCAAGTGGGGAGATTGTTTGGAGTATGAGGCGGCGCTCCCATCTGATCTCCCCCCTTGAGGGGGAGATGCCCGGCAGGGCAGAGGGGGGTGAAGCCACACCCTCCAGCACCCGCGAAAGAATCTCCACCCACCCCGTTGCGCTTTTTCCCGCCCAAGGTTATACACCGCCCGTCCGAACGGTCCGGCAGGGCATGCCGTGGCCGTTCTTTATGCTTGAAATGGGCTTCATCGGCTCGTTTCTCAAAAACCAGAACAATGGAGTAGCAAAATGCCCAAGATGAAGACGAAGTCGTCTGCCAAGAAGCGGTTCAAGATCACCGCCACCGGCAAGGTTCTGTCGGCAGCTGCCGGCAAGCGCCATGGAATGATCAAGCGCAGCAACAAGTTCATTCGCAACGCCCGCGGCACCATGGTTCTGGCTGAACCCGATGGCCGCAAGGTGATCAAGAATTACTTGCCCAACGGTCTCTGAGACCAGCGCATATTTGTTGTTTAAGGAGATCATGACATGTCACGTGTAAAAAGAGGCGTTACCTCGAGCGCCAAGCATAAGAAGGTTTTGAAGGCCGCCAAGGGCTTTTACGGCCGTCGCAAGAACACCATCCGCGCTGCAAAGGCTGCCGTCGATCGCTCGATGCAGTACGCAACGCGCGACCGCAAGGTCAAGAAGCGGAATTTCCGCGCCCTCTGGATCCAGCGCATCAATGCCGCCGTCCGCGAACATGGCCTTTCC
Organism: Rhizobium sp. LjRoot254; assembly: GCF_964254105.1. NCBI lineage: Bacteria > Pseudomonadati > Pseudomonadota > Alphaproteobacteria > Hyphomicrobiales > Rhizobiaceae > Rhizobium > Rhizobium sp. LjRoot254. Next base: position 4,412,925 of record NZ_CAXUSM020000001.1, read on the forward strand.
TATGGCCGTTTCATCGACGGCCTGACCAAGGCCGGCATCGAAGTCGACCGCAAGGTGATGTCCGAAATGGCGATCAGCCAGCCGGAAGCCTTCGGTTCGCTCGTTGCTGCTTCGAAGAAGGCGCTGTCCTACCTCAAGGACGCAGGCACCACCAACGAGTTTGAAAGCGCGGTCAAGTAAGCCAGCGCTTCCCAAATTCTATTTTCATATTGGGAAACCCGCGCTGGCAGGGCTAGCGCGGGTTTTTTCTTGTCTAGACCCTACCTCATTCATCCTCTTCGCAAATTCATGAGCGAACCATGTCCGATCTCGACCAGTTGAAAACATCCATCCTCGCGGAAATCTCCGCAGCTTCCGACGAGGCGGCGATCGAAAATGTCCGCGTCAATGCTTTGGGCAAGAAGGGCTCGATCTCGGAGCTCCTCAAGACGCTCGGCAGCATGAGCGCGGAAGAGCGCCAGACGCGCGGTGCCGCGATCAACCAGCTCAAATCAGAGGTGACCGAGCAGATCGGCGCGGCAAAGTCGTCGCTCAAGGACAAGGCGATCAACGAACGCCTTGCCCGCGAGACGGTCGATGTGACGCTGCCTGTTCGCTCCTCGCCGGCAGAGCGCGGCAGCATCCACCCGATCACCCAGATCATAGATGAGATCACGGCGATCTTCGGCGACATGGGCTTCTCGATCGCCGAAGGTCCGGATATCGAGACCGACTATTACAACTTCACGGCGCTGAATTTCCCGCTCGGCCATCCGGCGCGCGAGATGCACGACACCTTTTTCCTGCCGCCGGACGCAAACGGCGAGCGCAAGGTGCTGCGCACGCATACGTCCCCGGTGCAGATCCGCACGATGGAGGCACAGCAGCCGCCGATCCGCATCATCATTCCCGGCAAGACCTATCGCCAGGATTCGGACGCCACCCATTCGCCGATGTTCCATCAGGTCGAGGGCCTCGTGATCGACAAGTCGGCCAATGTCGCCAACATGCGCTGGGTGCTGGAAGAGTTCTGCAAGGCCTTCTTCGAAGTGCCTTCGGTCAACATGCGCTTCCGGCCGTCCTTCTTCCCCTTCACCGAGCCCTCGGTCGAGGTCGATATCCAGTGCGACAGGTCGGGCGACGTCATCAAGTTCGGCGAAGGCACCGACTGGATGGAAATCCTCGGCTGCGGCATGGTCCACCCGAACGTGCTGCGCGCCGGCGGGCTCGATCCCGATGTCTACCAGGGCTTTGCCTGGGGCATGGGCCTAGACCGCATTGCCATGCTGAAATACGGCATGCCGGACTTGCGCGACTTCTTCAACGCCGACGTGCGCTGGATGAACCATTACGGCTTCCGCCCCCTCGACATGCCGACGCTGTTCGGCGGTTTGAGCGCGTGATCGGGCGAAGGAGATAAGACGATGAAATTCACACTGTCCTGGCTGAAGGATCATCTCGACACCGACGCGACGCTCGACGCGATCTGCGAGCGGCTGACGCTGATCGGGCTTGAAGTCGAAAGTGTCGACGACAAGAAGGGCTTTGCCCCGTTCGTCATCGCCAAGGTGCTGACGGCGGAGAAGCATCCGCAGGCCGACAAGCTCAAGGTGCTCTCGGTCGACATCGGCTCGGGCGCGCCGGTGCAGGTCGTCTGCGGCGCGCCGAATGCGCGGGCGGGGTTGGTCGGCGCGTTCGCCGCGCCCGGCGTCTATGTCCCCGGCATCGATGTGACGCTTGGCGTCGGCAATATCCGTGGCGTCGAGAGCCGCGGCATGATGTGTTCGGAGAAGGAACTCGAAATCTCCGACAGCCACGACGGCATCATCGACCTGCCCGAGGATGCGCCCGTCGGCACGTCTTTCGCCAAATATTACGGCATCGACGATCCGATGATCGAGATCAACCTGACGCCGAACCGGCCCGATTGCACCTCGATCCATGGCATCGCGCGCGATCTCGCCGCATCCGGCATGGGCACGCTGAAGATGCGCCCTGCCCCCAGCTTCAAGGTCGAAGGCGAGACGCCGGTCAAGGTGACGCTCGATTTCTCAGGCGACGACAAGGCGCTCTGCCCGGGGTTCGCGCTCCGCCTCGTGCGGGGCGTCAAGAACGGCCCGAGCCCGGCCTGGTTGCAGAAACGCCTGCGTGCCATCGGGCTGCGTCCCATCAATGCGCTGGTCGACGTCACCAACTACCTGACCTTCGACCAGGGCCGGCCGCTGCATGTCTTCGACGCCGCCAAGGTGAAGGGCAACCTGACCGTCCGCCACGCGAAGGACGGCGAAAAGGTTCTGGCGCTCGACGGCCGCGAATACAGTCTTTCGCCGGCTAACGTTGTCATTGCTGATGAGAATGGCGTCGAGTCGATCGGCGGCATCATGGGCGGCGAGCATTCCGGCTGTGATGAGAACACGACCGATGTGCTGATCGAATCCGCGCTGTGGAACCCGCTCAACGTCGCCCGCACCGGCCGCGAACATGGCATCATCACCGATGCGCGCTATCGCTTCGAGCGCGGCGTCGATCCGGAATATATGGTGCCGGGCCTCGAGCGCGCGACCGAGCTGGTGCTCGAACTCTGCGGCGGCACGCCGGCGAAACTTGAGGTCGTCGGCTATGAAGGCTATACGCCCAAGGCTGTGAATTTCCCGTTCTCGGAGGTCAAGCGCCTAACCGGCCTCGACATTGCGAAAGAGGAATCGCTCTCGATCCTCAACCGCCTCGGCTTCAAGACCGAAGGCAGCGGCGACACCGTGACGGCCTATGTCCCCTCCTGGCGCCCGGATGTCGATGGCAAGGCCGATCTGGTCGAGGAAGTGATGCGCATCCACGGCATCAACGAGATCGGCCCGCAGCCGCTGCCGCGCCTCGGCGATGTCAACGCCAAGATCCTCACCACGCTGCAGATCCGCTCGCGGCTCGCCAAGCGGGCGCTTGCCGCGCGCGGCATGCTGGAAGCGGTGACCTGGTCGTTCATTCCGGCCGAGCACGCCACGCTGTTCGGCGGCGGTCATCCTTCGCTCAAGCTCGAAAACCCGATCGCATCGGATATGTCCGACATGCGGCCCTCGCTGCTGCCGGGTCTGTTGGCGGCTGCCCAGCGCAATGCCGACAAGGGTTATAGTGACGTGGCACTGTTCGAAGTTTCCGGCACCTATGAGGACGATACGGCGGACGGCCAGCGCCGCGTCGCCGGCGGTATCCGCCGTGGCACCGCGACGCTCAATGGCGCCGGCCGCCTGTGGTCGAACAAGGACAAGGGCGGCGGCAGGCAGGTCGACGTCTACGAGGCAAAGGCCGATGCGCTGGCCGTACTCGAAGCTATCGGCTTCCCGACCGCCAACATGCAGATCGAGCAGGGCGGCCCGAGCTGGTATCACCCCGGCCGCTCCGGCACAATCAAGATGGGGCCGAAGCTGGTGATCGGCCATTTCGGCGAATTCCATCCGAAGACGCTCGAAGCGCTGGATGTCTCCGGCGCGCTTTGCGGCTTCGAACTGGTGATCGACAAGCTGCCCGAGCCGAAGAAGAAGGCGACCCGCACCAAGCCGGTGCTGGAACTCTCGCCCTTCCAGGTCGTCCGCCGTGACTTCGCCTTCGTGGTCGATCGCAAGGTGGATGCCGGCTCGATCGTCCGTGCCGCCACCAGCGCCGACCGCAAGTTGATCACGGGTGTCTCGGTGTTCGATGTCTTCGAAGGCGCCTCGCTCGGCGAGGACAAGAAGTCGATCGCTGTGGAAGTCTCGATCCAGCCGGCCGAACGCACGCTGACCGACGAGGATTTCGACGCGCTTACCAAGCGGATTATCGCCAATGTTGAGAAATCCACGGGCGGGGTGTTGCGGGGTTAAGTTTTAGTGAGGGTGGCGGGGCGAAAGCTCCGCCGCATTCCCGAATTACCCCCTCTGCCCTGCCGGGCATCTCCCCCACAGGTGGGGAGAATACAAGCCGCCTGCTCGCCAGTCTCTATTGAGCGTCAGTTGCTCAGCATTCGGCGTTCGATTTCGGGCGGGGAGCGCGACACAAGCCATTCTCCCCACCTGTGGGGGAGATGTCCGGCAGGACAGAGGGGGTGCTCACACGCTCCCTACCACCCATACGCCTTCCGCGCACCCCGCAGTGGCTTCATCTCCGGCTCCACCCAGTTGCTCGGTGGGTGCAGCAGATGGTCCGGCGCCTCCGGCACTGGCAGCCCGTGCAGCCACAGCCACACCCGCATGCAGAGCCAGGCATCTTCCAGCGCGCCATGCTGCTTGCCGCGGCCGCGATGGCCCATATGGGCGAGCACCTTGTCGAGCCCGCCGGGGCGGCTGTATTTGGTCTTGTAGCGCCGCATCGAGCAGTCGAACCGCGCGGGGCCCAGCGTGTGGCCGCAGAGCGAGAATTCGCCGCGCACGAAGCGCTCGTCGAAGGCGGCATTGTGGGCGATCACCTTGTCGGCGCGCTGGAAGGGCGCGATGATCTCGTCGGCATGGGTGGAGAAATCGGGTTGGAAGGTCAGCGTCCAGTCGTCATAGCCGTGCACGGCGGCGGCGAATGGATTGCTCTTCCGGCCGGGATTGAAGATCAGATGGCCGGTGTTGGTGCAATCGGCGCCATCCTGCAGCGCCTCGATATCCAACTCGACGGCGCCGAGCGTGATCACCCGGTCGTCATAGGTGAGACCTGTCGTCTCGACATCGACGAAGAGAAGATGCCTCGGAGTTTTGCCTGCCACGTGCCCTACCCGCTTGCTGCCCGATTCCGGGTTAGAACCGTATGGGTGACTTGGCAAGCGAAGATGATGCTGGAGGCCCGCCCGCCCACAGATAGCGGACGGGCCGGTGCCGTAATCTCAAAGATTGGTCATCTTCATCATCGCTTCAGTATAGCGCGCGCCGGCCGCCGCTTCTGGCGAGATCAGCGCGCCGAGCGCGTCGGCTTCCGCATCCGTCAGCACGATGTCCACTGCTGCGGCATTGTCCTCGATGTTGCGGATCTTGCGCGCGCCGGGGATCGGCACGATGAAATCGCCCTGGTGAAGCACCCAGGCGAGCGACAGTTGCGCTGCGGTCACGCCCTTATTCCCGGCCATGTCGGCGATCTTGGCGGCGAGAGCGGCATTGCGGTCAAAATTCTCGCCTTGGAAACGTGGCAGGCCGAGACGGAAGTCGCCCTCCGCCAGGTTTTCGGGCTTCAGCGTACCGGTCAGCATGCCGCGCCCGAGCGGGCTGAAGGGCACGAAACCGATGCCGAGTGCCAGGCAGGTATCGAGCACATTCTCTTCGGGATCGCGCGTCCAGAGCGAGTATTCGCTTTGCACGGCGGCGATCGGATGGACCGCATGCGCGCGCCGGATGGTGGCGGACGAGGCTTCGGAGAGGCCGAGCGTCCGCACCTTGCCCTCTTTCACCAGATCGGCCATCGCGCCGACCGTCTCCTCGATCGGCACATCGGGATCGACGCGATGCTGGTAGTAGAGATCGATGACATCGAGACCAAGCCGCTTCAGCGAGGCCTCGGCCACCGCCTTGACGTTCTTCGGCGAACTGTCGGTGCCGCCCACCTGTTTCGTCACCCCGTCCTTCGTCTCGTAGCGAAAGCCGAATTTCGTGGCGATCGTCACCTTGTCGCGCAGCGGCTTCAACGCCTTGCCGACGAGAATCTCATTCGTCAGCGGCCCATAGGCCTCGGCGGTATCGAAGAACGATATGCCGATCTCGACGGCGCGGTGCAGTGCTGTAATCGCGTCCTTCTCTTCGGCACCGCCATAGGCGTGGCTGAAACCCATGCAGCCGAGGCCGATGGCGGAGACTTCGAGTTCTCGTCCGAGTTTGCGCTTCTTCATGGAAATATCCTTTCGAGATAGCGGATTGCCAACCGGGCGGGCGGGAAAGCAGGCGCCGGTCAAGAGAAAGGGAAACCATGAAATAGAACTGCCCGGCACGGCTTGCAAGGCGCAGCGGTGGATTTCAGCCGAATGACCCGTCGTTTTCGCTGCACCATGGCTGGCGCCGTCCGGTCCAGGTGCGAGCGATGCCCTCGCTCACCAGGATATCGCCGATCGAGCGACCCTTGCGCATCACGACGCGGAGCTTGCGGCCGTATCTGTCCTCATCACGCCCGGCGCTGACGAGTTCGAAGGCGCCGGCGCTCAGGAGTTCCGAGAGCCGGTTCGTGGCGCGGTCGCCGAGATCAGCCTCTTCGGCGCAGCGCGGCGGATGCGTCTCGGGCGCATCGATATCCGATATGCGGATCTTGTCCTTGGCCGTGTAGAATGTATCGCCATCGACCACGCAATTGCGTCGCGTTGTTCTGGAGCAAAGCGGATAGGACCGTTGCGACATGACAAGTGGAACCGGCTCGGGGCGAAGCGAGACATTCTCGACATCTCGGGATCGATTGCCATAGACCCAGAAGCCACCGAGGCTGAGACCGGCGCCGACCAGCAGGACTGTCAATGTGTTTGCCATGCCGCCGAGAGTAGATCGGCGGCCTTAACCCAAACTTAAGACGTGCTACCTGCGGCCGGCAAACTTCATTCTGTACCTGACATGCCCGTCCGATTTCACATAGGAATCATAGAGCTTGCGCGCCCGGACATTGCCTTCATCCGTATGCCAATAGAGCCGCGACCAGCCATGCTTCTCGCAGAGCGCCACGAGATCGTCGAGCAGTGCACGGCCGATGCCGGCGCCGCGGAACCGGTCGTCGAGATAGAGATCCTCGAGGTAGCAATCCTCGTTCATGACCCATGTGGAGGGATGGATGAGATGGATCGCGAAGCCGGCAAGTTCGCCATCCTTCTCGGCCACCCGCATCGCCATCGGCGAGGACGGATCGAGCAAGCGTGTCCAGGTGAAATTGCTGACCTCGGCCGGAACATCGACATGATAGAAGGCGAGATAACCCGCCCAAAGCGCACGCCACGCCTGTTCGTCTCCCGCAGCCACATCCCTGATCACCAATGCCATACCGTCCTCCATCATGATGATCCGGTTTAGCCTTTACTGGCCACCATAGACAAGCCATCGCCGGAGGTACGTCCGTCGTTTCCCGATTGCCTTGGTTCCGGCTTGCAAATATGGTGCCGGCAAATCAAAGATCGGGAGAAAAACATGCTACGTTTCGGGATCATTTCGACCGCGCGCATCGGCCATGAACAGGTCATTCCGGCCATCCAGGATGCCGAGAATTGCGTGGTCAGCGCCATTGCCAGCCGCGACCTTGCCAAGGCGCGCGCCATGGCCGACCGCTTTTCCGCGCCGCATGCCTTCGGCTCATACGAGGAAATGCTGGCGTCCGACAAGATCGACGCCGTCTACATCCCGCTGCCGACCTCGCAGCACGTCGAATGGACGATCAAGGCGGCCAATGCCGGCAAGCATGTGCTCTGCGAAAAGCCGATCGCGCTCAATGCCGGCGAGATCGACCAGCTGATCGCCGCGCGCGACCGCAACAAGGTTCTGGTGACCGAGGCCTATATGGTCACCTATTCGCCGGTCTGGCGGAAGGTCCGTTCGCTCTTGCAGGAAGGCGCGATCGGTACGCTGAAACATGTCCAGGGCGCCTTCACCTATTACAACAAAGACCCCGACAACATGCGCAACATCCCCTCGCTCGGCGGCGGCGGCCTGCCCGATATCGGCGTCTATCCGACCATTTCGACCCGTTTCGTCACGGGCAAGGAACCGCAGCGGGTGCAGGCCACAACGGAGCGCGACAAGGAATTCGGCACCGATATCTATTCCTCGGTCCGGGCCGATTTTGGCGACTTCGAGCTATCCTTCTATATCTCGACCCAGCTCGCCGCGCGCCAGGTCATGGTTTTCCATGGCGACAAGGGCTACATCGAGGTGAAATCCCCGTTCAACGCCAACCGCTACGGCGCCGAGGAACTGGAACTGACCAACCAGAACCACTCGCAGTCCCAGCACTTCCGCTTCCAGGATTGCCGCCAGTACAAGCTCGAAGCCGAAGCTTTCACCCGTGCGGCGCTGGGCCAGAAGGAAGAGGTGGTGACGCTGGAGAACTCGAAGAACAACCAGAAATTCATCGATGCGATCTATCGGGCGTCGGAGAAGGATGGGTGGGAGACGGTTTGAAGGACTCGGAGCCATCGCTTTGCTCCCTCTTCTCCCCAGCGGGGAGAAGGTGGCCCGAAGGGCCGGATGAGGGGGTGCGCGGAGCGCCAGTTCTGTGCCGGGACCCCCCTCATCGCCTCGCATACGCTCGGCACTTCTCCCCGCTGGGGAGAAGAGGGAGGCTGCGGCTCAAGCCCACACCTTGCCGCCGCACCGCGCCAACCCGATCACCTTCAACAGCATAATATCGGTAACACCCACAGCCATCACCGCGATGAAAGCGGCAGCCAGTGTCGTCAGCCCCTGCCAGTCGATGAAGAGGATCGCCGCACTACCGGCGACCCAGATGGCGTCACCAATGATCGCCACCCTGACGCCCGTTGCCGGCGCCTCGGACTGACTGCCCATTCCTAGATGAAACATTCCCCAGAGCAGCAGAAAGGCGCCGAGGCCGATCACGATCTCGGCGGTGAAGGCGGGTCCGATCAGTTCGGCCACCAAAGCCGAGAAAGTGAGGAAGCCAGTGCCGGCGGCGACGCAGACGACGCCGTCCATCACGAGGGTGTATTTCAGGAGATTGCGCTTGATGAGGTCGAGCATGGGATGTTCCTTTCATTGTTGACAGGCCCATCCTCGACAAAACAGGGAATGAAACCAATTACCTCTGAGGTAATGGAAATGATGCCGCGCTTGCTGTCTTATGCCGCCAGGAATCAAGGAGGCAGACATGCAGTTCGGCGAACAATTGAAGGAATGGCGCGGCCACAGGCGCATGAGCCAGCTGGATCTGGCGACCGAGGCGGGCATTTCCTCGCGCCATCTGTCGTTTCTCGAAACCGGGCGCTCGCGGCCCACGGAGGGCATGATCCTCAGGCTCTCCTCGGTGCTCGATATCCCGGCGCGCGAGCAGGGCATGATGTTCTCGGCCGCCGGCTTCCGCCCCCGTTTCGGCACGAAGCCGGCACAGGCGCTCGACAATTTGCCTCAGCCGGTCGCCGAGGCGATCAGGCTGATCCTCGGCCGCCACGATCCCTATCCGGGCGTGGTTTTCGACCATGAATACAACATGCTGGCGGCGAACAATGCCTTTGTCAGCCTTGCCGGCATGGCGGGTGTCGCGGTGTCGCTCGGCGACAATTTCCTCGATGCCTATCTCGGGCCGACACCGCTCAGGAATATTATCGTCAACTGGGAGCGGTCGGCGGCCGATCTTGTCCACCGCATAAGGGGCGAGGCCTGGCTGCAGGGGCCACGCTCGGCGCTCTCGAAACGGCTGGAACGGCTGGCGAAGCTTCCGGAGATCGTAGCCGCGCTCGAGGCTTATCCGGAATCCGAACGCCTGCCGGTCCTGCCCATCGAGATGAAGATCGGCGCCAAGCGTTTCAACTGGATCACGACGCTGACCAGCTTCGGCTCGGTTCAGGATGCGCTGGTCCAGGGCGTGCTGATCGAGTCTTTCTTCCCCGCGGACGAGGAGACGAAGCGGCATTTCGAGAGCTGAATCCGGCTAACTATTTATGGCGACCATGCCGCCGACGATCAGCGCGACGCCGAGGAAATAGCGCAAGGTCAGGGCCTCGCCAAGGAAAAGCTGCGCCAGCAACGGCACGAAGCAGAATGTCAGGCCCATGAAGGAATAGGCGATCGTCAGCGGCACCTGCTTCAGCACGAAGATCCATACGATGGTACCGAAGGCATAAAGCGCCAGCGCCGCGACGAAGAGCGGGTTGAGCAGCAGGCCGGCCAAGCCGTTGGCATTCAGCCCGCCGGTCGTCGCGCTCGTCAGCTTGAACAGAACCTGGCCCGCCGCGATCAGGAACGGCGTTCCGAGAAGGCCAATCCAGATCGGGACCGGAAGGCTGAACATCGGATCCTACGCCCTGTCTTCCGAATAAAGGATGTCGCGGCCGACATCGACGCAGGCATAGACCGGAGGCACCGGATGCATCGCGCGCAGGAAGGAATGCACATAGGGGAAGAAATTGAAATGCGGATTGAACGCGTAGCGCGATTCCCGCTCGCGCGGCACGACGATGATCAGCCGCTTCTTCGCAACCCGCCGCAGTTCCGCGATCGCCTTGTGATATTCGAGCACATGCTCGATCACATGGGTGCAGATCACGGTGTCGAACTCGCCATCGGCGAAGGGCAGATCTTCCACCTTGGCGGCGACATAGCCGATGCCTTCGAGCTTCGAGGCGTCGTCGATGACGAAATCGACGCCGGTCAGGCGCTCGAAGGACCGCGATGCCTTGATCCGCGACAGAAGCGCGCCGGTGCCGCAGCCGACATCGACGACGCTGTCGCCAGCGATCTGCTCGATGATGCGCTTGATGCAGGCTTCCGAATTGTCGGTTCCCTCATGCACGCGGGGATGCTTGCGGTAGAGATCGGCATACTCCTCGTCGGTCAGGAAAGGCGCGCGTTCGCGGAAGCGGGCGAGATGATCGATATGTTCGCCCCATGCCAGCTTTGCGGCATGCCGGAAGATCTGGGAATCCCTCACCACCGGCGGCAGGATATCCTCGATCACGAAACGTATGCGATTGGTCATTTCCCGGTTCATGGGATTTTCCTTAAGAAACCGTCAGGCGGCTTTTTTCTTTGCGGGCGTGCCATCGCCTTTTTCGCGCCTGAACGAAAATGCCGAATGCGCCGCCGCGAAGATCGACGGAATGGCGAGATATTGCAGCCGAAGCTGCTCGACCCGCGCCCGCGCCACGGAATCGAGGATCAGCCCGGCCATGAAGATGCCGAACGACATGGCGACCATGGTCACGGCCAGCATCCAGGTCGGCATGCGCGTCACGAGCCCCGTCGTGAAGAACTCGTAGAGCACCGGGACAGAGAGCGTGACGCCGCCGGCAAACAGGGCGGCCGCGAAGATCAGGAAGAAGGAGAAGGGCCGCGTCATCTTCATCAGCATCGCGAACATCCAGAGGATCTTCGCGCCGTCGTTGACGCTCGACAGCTTGGAATGCGAGCCCTCCGGCCGCCGGCCGTAGTCGAGTTCGAGTTCGCATACGGGCAGCCTCAGCCGCGAGGCATGCACCGACATTTCCGTCTCGATTTCGAAGCCATCGGAGATTGCCGGGAAACTCTTGACGAAGCGGCGCGAGAAGGCCCGGTAGCCCGAGAAGATATCGGTGAAGTCCCGGCCGAAGATCGATTGATAGAGCCGGTTGAACACCTTGTTGCCGAAGGCATGGCCCTTGCGGCCGGCATCGACCGTCACGTGGCGGCGCGTGCCCACCACCATGTCGACGCGCTCGGTGAGCAGCGTGTTGATCAGGTTCTCGGCGTCCTCGGGCGAATAGGTGCCGTCACCATCGGCCATCAGGTAGATGTCGGCCTCGATATCGGCGAACATCCGCCGAACGACGTTGCCCTTGCCCTGGCGGGATTCGCGGAACACGGTGGCGCCGGCCAGTGCCGCGCGCATCGCGGTGTCGTCACGGGAGTTGTTGTCGTAGACATAGATGCGCGCCGTGGGCAGCGCACGCCGGAAGCCCATCACGACCTCGCCGATGGTCAGCGATTCGTTGTAGCAGGGAATGAGCACGGCGATCTGGTGGCTCTCGGTCATCTCTATCCGATCTCTAGTGCGCGCGAGCGCACGCTTCTCCTCGGCTTTACTATTTCTTGAGGAGGTTAAGTTTAGGTTTCGGACTCGGCGAATATTCCTCTTTTGGGCTTTGAAATGGCGACTGACAGCGGCAAACCGGCAGCCGGACCCACCTATCTCGCCGCCTGGCGCAGGCCGGACCTCAATGACCAGGTAAGCTACCGCGGCTTTTCCCTAATGATCCTGCTGTTCAGCCTGGCGATCATCGCGTTCCAGCTGGCCCTGTGGTTCCTCAAGGCCAAGGATTATGTCGGCATGGATCCGGACGATGCCATGCGGCTCGTCGAGGTGCGCGACTATCTCGGCGGCCAGGGCTGGTTCGATCTGACACAGTACCGGCTCGGGCCGGATGGCGGCACGCTGATGCACTGGTCGCGGCTGATCGATTGGCCGATCGCCACGCTGGTCTCCCTTTACGCCTTGTTCCTTTCGCCGCATCAGGCGGAAGTGATGGCAGTCGCCACATGGCCGCTGCTGCTGGTCGTTCCGCTTCTCGCCTCGATCGGCCTTGCCAGCTATCGCCTTGGCGGCAAGGGCGGCATGGTCATCGGCCTCCTCCTGTCGGTCGTGTTTCTCGCCGCGATCGTGCGCTTCCGGCCCGGCGCCATCGATCATCACAATGTCCAGCTGGTTCTCGCTGCTTTCATGACCGCCATGCTGATCGATCCCTTCGCGCGCGCCTCGAATTTCGCCGCCGCCGCTGCCGCTGGCGGGCTGGCGCTGGCAATCGGTGCGGAAACCACGCCGCTCGTCGCGGTCTCGGCCATCGTCGTCGCCGTGCTCTGGGCGATCGACAGCGAACGCTACCGCAAGGCCGCGATCGGCTTCGGGCTGGCCTTTGCGGCGGCCACGGGCGCGATCTTCTTCGGCACGACCCCGTTCGGCCACTACGGTTCGGTCACCTGCGATACGCTGTCGCTCGGCTATCTGTCGCTCGCCACCGTTGGCGGCGCGGCGCTGGCAGCATCCGCATTCGTCCTGACGGACAAGCCGATCCACATCCGCTTCACGGCGCTGGTGCTTGCCGGCATCCTCGTCCTCGCGACCGCGATCCTTGTTGCTCCCGAATGCCTGCAAAATCCGCTCAACAATCTCGATCCGCTGCTGAAGACGATGTGGCTCAGCACAATCACGGAAGCCCAGTCGATCGTCGCCGAGATGCAGCACAGCCCGGAGGATATCGGCGGCTTCTATGCGGTGGGCCTGCTCGCGCTCGCGGTCTGCTTCATGCGCATCATGCGCCGCGAACAGACGATTGCCCATGCCATCCTTCTCGCGCTGATCGGGATCAGTTGGATCGTCGGTCTGCTCCAGGTTCGCGGCACGATGTTTGCGAATTTTCTCGCCTTCATTCCGCTTTCGGCGCTGATCGCCGATCTTCGCGCGCTCTATGCGAGCCGGCAGAAGGACAGTCGTGCCGCGCTCGCCTTCGTCATGTCGGCGCTGCTCAGCGTGCCTGCGGTCTGGACGATGGGCGGGATGGCGGCTTTCAAGGCAGGCGACGCCATTGCCGGCGTGCCCGCCAACCAGGCGGATGCCGTGGACCCGGATGCCGAAGCCTGCGTTACCGAAAAGCGCGTCGCAGATTTTGCCGAGATGCCCGCCGGGCGGATTCTCGCGGGCTTCAATACAGGCCCCGCCCTGCTGCGCTTCACGCCGCATTCGGTGCTGGCGGCCAACTATCATCGCAACCAGGCCGGCATGATCGCCACGCTGAAAATCGCCATGGCCAAGCCGCAAGACGCCCTGCCGATGATGGAGGCACAGGGGGTCGGCTACGTCCTGTTCTGCAACGACGACCCGCTGGTTGACCTGATGAAGTCGAAATACCCGGATGGTTTTCTGGCGAAGCTCGGCAAGGGCGACGTGCCGGGCTATATCGAGGAAATCCCGCAGCGTGCCGCCGGCTTGCATATCTATCAGATGATCCAGAGATAGAACCGGCGAGACGAACCCGCCGGAATAGACGGCTAGGCGAAAGCAACGGCTTTCGCGACGAGCGAGGCGCTCGATGGCCGGAATGGATAGAGGACCAATTCGTCGTACCATCCGTTGGCGAAACCCGAACCCCTGCCGAGAAAAGCCGAGGAGAATGTCGCGTCATGCGGCGTCGCCGATGTGGCGATGACCGAGCCGTTATAGGATCCCGCCTTGCCGGCACCATCCCAGCCGGCCGCCGTGCCGAAAGCCGGCAAAGGCGCCGTCAGGGCAGGGCCGACCTGTATGGCCGATGCGTTGCCGAGGGAAATCTGCGTCTGCGCGGTGTTGAGGCCGACGATACGCGAACTCGCGCCTCCGACGAAATTGCCTGAAGATCCCCAGATCGCCTCACCCTTGAGCACGATGCCCGCTGCCATCCTGCCGATCAGCGCCAGCGCCTTCGGGCCGAACTGGCAATTGTCGGCGGCACGCGTTGCGGCAGTGCCCGTTGTCGGAATGTAGCTCGTGCAGCGGGGCGATTTTTCGAGCTGCGGGCACGCGACTTCGATCACGGCAGTCCAGGCCTGCCCGGTCGGCAGCGAAACGCCGAGTTGCAGACGCACCATATTCTGCCCGCCGGCGGGGAAAACGCCTCCGTGCAGCGCGATTGTGTTGTCGCCCGTCGCCAGATTGGCATTCAGCATGATTCCCGTCGGCGTCTGGGCTTCGACCTGCACGCTGATCGCATGGCTCGACGACACGAGCGCTGCGAAAAAAGATGCCGACCAGAGTTCACCTGAAGCGCCCGCAATGTCGGCAAATCGAAACCGCGGAAATTGGGTCGAGCCGGTATTGTTGACGACGTTGAATTCCAGCCGCAAGCGTTTCCGACCCCTGCTATCGGTGGTCACCGAAACGAGATCGACATATCCCGTACTGGCGCCGCCAAAGGCCGCCGACATGCCGGTGGGCAAGACGCCGACATTGCCGACACCATCGTGATAGCGCCGGCCGGCGGTAAAGCCGGTCATCTCCGAAGCCAGAACGACGTTGGTCGAAGCGCCTTCGAGCAGAAGCTGCCGTTTGCCATTGGTATGGTCGAAGCGCGGCACGTCGGATGCAGCGATCTGCAGGTTTCCACCCGCATCGATGTAGGTGGCATTGCTCGAACGGGTGAAGCTGAAGAGGCCTTGGAAAACCGCGGCCTGCATCTCAGTCAACGCATCGGCGGAAGCAGCCGCGATCGACGCGGCATCCCGGGTGGTGACTGCATAACGTCCCAGCCTGAACGAGGCGATCGACGCCGGCAGCCGGGATATGCCGGTGCCCTCCTCGATCGCCGCATGGGCCGGCGCCTGCCACCAGGCCTTCTGGCCGGCAAGCATGATGTCCAATCCGGTTCCCAGCATCAGACCAGCCCCAGGATATCCGTGGCGGTCGTGCCGGTCGCCATGACCTTGGTCGCACGCACCGGCAGCACCGTGCCCGAGGCGACGCCGGTGAAGGTGACGCTCGCGCCCGATGCCATGACGACGGCGAGCGTGCCGGCCGAGCCGACATAGAGCGCCCGCGTCGTCTCGGACAGAACGTTCGTATCATGTGGCGTCACGGCAAATCCGTGCGCGGCGGGGCCGGAAAGCGAAGGCGAGGAATTCTGAAATCTGTCAGGCATGAAACTGCTCCTTGAAAATAATCGACACGCCATTATCCCACTGCCCAAAAGGGCGGGGATAACCGCGAGTCAAAAATTTTTCACGAGCGTTTTGAAAGCCTTAGGCGAATTCCGTTTTCGGACCTGAGCGTCAACCGCGCGACGGGCTTCGGCACATGACCCTCGACGGGCTGGATATCGTAGTGCCGCATGATCATCGACAGGATGATCGCAGCCTCCTGGAGCGCGAAGGATGCGCCGAGGCAGACGCGCGGCCCCTGGCTGAACGGCATATAGGCCGAGCGGATCGCATCCTTCTCGTCGTCCCGCGAAAAGCGGTCCGGATCGAACATATCCGGGTTCTTCCAGATCTCGCGATGGCGATGCAGCAGCCAGAGCGAGATGAAGATCGCCGAACCCTTCTTCAGCTTCTTGTCGCGCATCGTCTCGGGCACGGTGATGTCGCGCGGCACGAAGGAGACCGGCGGATAGAGCCTGAGCGTTTCGCGGAACACGTCGCGCGTCAGCTTGAGGAACTTGAAGTGCCGGGGCTGCAGGCCGCCTTCCTGACCGAAAGCGAGTTCGGTCTCGGCATGCATGCGGTCCTGGACATCGCGGTCGCTGGCGATCAGGTAGAGCGCCCAGGAGAGTGCGCTCGCCGACGTCTCGTGGCCGGCGAGGAACATCACAGCGATCTGGTCGATCAGTTCCTTTTCGGTGAACTTCGAGCCGTCGCCGTCGCGCGCCTCGATCAGCGATTGCAGGATGTCCTGCGGCTTGATCTCGGGGTTGGTTTCCAGCAGCTCCATCCGCTTGCGCACCATGCGCGCCAGTGGACCCCTGATGTTGCGGGCATGGCGGATGGCGCGGAGCCGTGGGATCGAGAGCGCCTGCGGCAGGCCCGCCATGTTCCATACGCCGTGGATATAGGCGAGTTCCTGGTAATTGTTGAAGGCGGTGAAGATCGACTCGGCGTCCTCGGGCGGGATCGGCTCGGAGAAGATCGTCCGGAAGATGATGTCGGCCGTCACATGCGTCATCTCGAAATCGATCGAGACCTCGCGGCCGTCAGCGACGGCATCGAGCCGTTTCTTCATGTCTTCGGCCGCCTGCATCATCAGCGGAAAGACTTCCGAAATGCGGGCGAATTCGAAGGCGGGGTTCATCATCCGGCGCTGGCGCTTCCACACCTCGCCATTGGACACGAACACGCCATTGCCGAGGATCTGGTAGAGGATCGTCCCCATCAGGTCGCTCTTGGGGTAGAGCGCCACGTCCTCGCCGAGGATGCGGTTGACGATGTCGGGCTGGGTGAGGAAATAGAACCTGCGGCGGGCGCCGGTGAACTCGCCCATCTTCATCGAGTAGCTCTTCTCGAACAGCACGTCGAGCGAGGAATGCCGCCCCTTGATGATGCGGGTGAGCGGCGAGGGCCGCGTCTTCCTGATCTCCGGCATCGGGCCGATGATACGGCGGCTCATTCTCACTTTTCCTTCTTGAAATACGGCTTGCCGGATTGTCTCGCGGCGTAGCGCTCGCGCGCACTTTGATTTCCCGCAATCAGCAGCACGAAATCATAGAGATCGGTACCGACCTGCGGATGTCCATTGGCATGCAGATAGAAGAAATGCATCAGCATGCGGAAATAGCGCGCCTCGTTCATATGCTCCTCGGTGTGGATCTTATGAAACTGGGCGTTCAGCATCTTCGGCATGCTCTTCGGTGGATTGGGCAGGAAATCCAGCACGTTGATCAGCGCAAAGCAGGCGCCGTCCGGCGGCGAGGAGAAATCGAGCCAGTTGAAATCCGGAAATTTCGCAAAGCGCGAAAGCTCCTCGTGATACCAACCATGCTTCTTCCGGAACGACAGCAGCGACTGGGTCTGGCCGAGTGTCACAAATCCGAGCGGGGAATCCTTGCCCCCCAGTTCCGGCCGCCGTTCGAGCACGCGCGCGGCAACGATCGTGGCAAGCGTGGTGCCGAAACTGTGGCCGATGATCAGCGCCTCATCCGGCTTGCCCTCCTCGATCGACGCCACGATATGGTCGGCCATCTGGTTGAGCCGTTCGTCGAGGCCGGGCACGTTGTCGCGCGAGATCACCATCTTGTTGGCGAAAACCCCGATCCGGCCATTCCATTCGGGCCGGTAGCGATCCATATTCTTGGTGATCCACCAATAGAACCAGCCGCCGAGCGCGATCAGTGCCAGCGCGACGACCTTGCCGATCACCCCGGGGAAGAGCCAGAGCCCGATCAGGCCGATCAGCGGCAGCAGCACGCCGAGCCCATGCATGATGGCCGTCATCGCCGGTGCCACCATGACAATCGAGATCGGCCAGGAATCGCGGACAGTCCTCATATAGACGCCGTCCACGAACAGGCGCCACCACACCCCGATACCCTGGAGATAGACCAGCCAGTTGCGCTTGTCCCAATGGGCGCGGATGATGTCATCCCATTGCAGGAAATCGAAATTCGTCTCGGCCGGACCGCCCGGAATATCCGAGGTAATCACCCAACGTCGCACCAGCTTGCCGATATTCTTGCGCGGACCGGTCTTCACGGAGTGGCCGCTGGTCTCGCTCCACTTGTCGGTCTCGGTGACGCAGTTCTTGTGCAGGAAGAGCGCGCCACGCGGATCGTAGCCGCTGATGAAGAACACCTGGCGGCGGAACGGTTGGGTTTCGGTTTCCTGCATGTCACCCCGGATCATGGACGCGTGATCGCGGCGAGTGCTTGCCCGCCGGTGGCCGTTCCTTAGCGGAAAAGCGTATGTCCGTCCATGAAAAGGCGTGGTTTGCTCAGAAGCGCCTCGCCGCCAGCCGATCGACCTCGTGCGGCGGCAGCATTTCGGTGAATTGCAGGTTGAGCCGCACCGCCGTCCGGCCCACAACCGTACACCCGATCTTGGCGGGAAGCCCGGCGATGACGATATGAAGGTCGTTGGTCAGCCCGTCCGTCGATGCACATGAGACCATGCAGCCGCCTTCCGAGAGGTTGAGCACCATCGCCGACTGGGAAATATATCCACGAAGGCCGCTGCGCATGCACGAAAGCATCGCATCGAGCCGGACCTGCCTGCGGCGATGATACCGCTGGTCGTCTTCCAGCATGATGCTGTTCTGGGCATTCATCATGAAACCCTCCGTTAGAATATTCGAAATTAGCCATGGAAGGCATTAAGATGCGATTAACGCCGGCCCGGCCGTCGCTGTTCAAACCGGTCATCGCTGTTCGAACCGGCCATCGCTGTTCAAACCGGAATGAACCGGTCAATATCCCGACATGACCTTCTTCGAGAATGATTCGCCGTCAAACCTCATCGAATATACGGTGACCGAGCTCTCCGGCTCGATCAAACGCACGATGGAACAGGCGTTCGACCAGGTGCGTGTGCGCGGCGAGATCTCGGGCTATCGCGGCCCGCATTCCTCCGGCCACGCCTATTTCGCGCTCAAGGATGATCGGGCGCGGCTGGAAGCCGTGATCTGGAAGGGTTCGTTCTCCAAGCTCAAGACCCGCCCGGAAGAGGGCATGGAGGTGATCGCCACCGGCAAGATCACCACCTTCCCCGGTTCGTCGAAATACCAGATCGTCATCGAAAGCCTGGAGCCCGCCGGCGTCGGCGCGCTGATGGCGCTGATCGAGGAACGCAAGCGCAAGCTCCAGTCCGAGGGCCTGTTCGACGCCGCGCGCAAGCAGCTTCTGCCCTTCATGCCGATGGTCATCGGCGTCGTCACCTCGCCGACCGGCGCCGTCATCCGCGATATCCTGCACCGCATTTCCGATCGCTTCCCGCTGCACGTCATCGTCTGGCCGGTGAAGGTGCAGGGCGAAGGCTCTGGCGCGGAAGTCGCCAACGCCATCCGCGGCTTCAACGAGTTCGAGCCCGGCGGCCCGATCGCCCGGCCCGACGTGCTGATCGTGGCGCGCGGCGGCGGCAGCCTGGAAGACCTCTGGTCGTTCAACGACGAGATCGTGGTGCGCGCCGCGGCCAGTTCCGAAATCCCGCTGATCTCCGCCGTCGGCCACGAGACTGACTGGACCTTGATCGACTATGCGAGCGACCAGCGCGCTCCCACGCCAACCGGCGCCGCCGAGATGGCCGTGCCTGTGAAGGCCGACCTCGAAGCCCAGATCGCCAACCTCGCCGCCCGTCTCTCCCGCGCCATGAGCCGCCAGATGGATACACGCCGTCGCGAGGTCCGCGACCTCATACGCGCGCTCCCCTCGCTCGACCAGATCCTCGCCCTTCCCCGCCGCCGGTTCGACGAGGCTGCGTCCCGTCTTGGCCGTGGGCTGGAAATGACGACGGTCACAAAACGCCGCGCCTTCGAGCGCGTCTCGGCCAATCTCCGCCCCGCCATCCTGGCGACCCGCATCGCCGAGCAGCGCCAGAAACTCGCCGAGCGCATGACCCGCGCCGACCGCGTCGTCGAACGCATGTTCGATCGCCAGAAAGCCCGCATCGCCCGCGCTGACGCCGTGCTCGCGGGCTTCCCGGCGCGCCTGCATACCCATTCAGAACGTCAGAAAGACCGGCTCGGCAATGCCGCAAGGCGCGGCGATTCCGCTGTCGCAAACTTGTTGGCGCGGCATAGGCAGACGCTCTCGGCGCAGCAGCGCATCCTTGAATCGCTCTCCTATAAAAACGTGCTCAGGCGTGGCTATGCGGTGATTCGTGGCGATGACGACCGGGTCCTGTCCTCCGCCGGGATGATTTCGGAGGGCGATGCGCTGTCGATCGAATTCGCCGATGGCGCGGTCAAGGCCGTCGCGGGAGAGAACGCCTCGGCAATTGTTTCGCCGGCTAAGAAGCGATCTGCGCAAAAGCCGGCGCCCGAAAAGGGCAATCAGGGGAGCCTGTTCTGACATGCACATTCTCGTGGTCCTCGCCCATCCGATCAAGGAGAGTTTTGCCGCCGCCATGGCAAGAACGGCAGTGGCCGCCCTTGAGGCAAGCGGCCACACGACCGACCTTCTCGATCTCTACGCCGAAGATTTCGATCCGAGGCTGACGGCCGACGAGCGGGCGCGTCACATGGAGCCGGACTACGACATTTCCACTGTCGCGCCGCTCGTTGCGCGACTCCGCGCTGCGGATGGCCTGATCTTTGTATTTCCGCAATGGTGGTTCAACCTGCCGGCCATTCTCAAGGGCTATCTGGACCGCGTCTTTGCACCGGGCGTGGCGTACGACATAGATCCAAAGGGCGGCCGGCTTGTTCCCATGCTCGGCAATGTCAGACATTTCTGGGCGCTGACGACCACCGGCTCGCCGTGGTGGATCGTGCATTTCTACATGGGCAATCCCGTGAAACGCCTGCTCAAGCGCGGGGTGGCCGCCTTCTGCGCCAAGAGCCTGGATTTCCACATGCTGTCCTTGCACAGCATGGATCAATCAACCCTGGAAAAGCGCGAGTGGTTCTTGGAGCGCATCAGACGTCAGGTCGGAAAACTTTAACTACTCGAAGGTCTTGAGAAATTTTCCGACAAGCGCGTCGAGCGCCCGCCGCTCATCCTCGCTGAGCGCCGCGACCAGCCGGTGCTGGTTGGCGACATGGCCGGTCACCGCCTTGTCCACGGTCTCGAAACCCTTGTCGGTCAGGGCGATGATCACGCCGCGCCGATCGCCGGGATTGTCCAGCCGCTCCACCAGCTCTGCCTTTTCGAGCTGGTCGATCCGGTTGGTCATGGTGCCCGAGGTGATCATCGTCGTCTCGAGCAGTTCGGTGGGCGAAAGACGGTAGGGCGGGCCGGAGCGCCGGAGTGTCGCCAGCACGTCGAAGCTCGAGGAATTCAGCCCATGTTTGGCGAATTCAGCATCCAGCTCCCGTGACAGATGGCTGCGCAGCCGTGCGATCCGCCCGAGCAGGCCCATCGGTCCGACATCGAGGTCGGGCCGCTCCCGGTTCCATTGCTGCAATATCCTGTCGACGTGATCCATGCCGCCACTATGTAGAATTTTTGCTTGACGTCAAGATAAATTGGTTTATTTATCTTGATATCAAGTAATTTGACGTGGAGCTAAATTCATGTCCCGCACCTCGGATATTCTTCTCACCGCTCTCGCGCCGCTCGTCTGGGGCAGCACCTATGTCGTCACTACCGAATTGCTGCCGGCGGGCTATCCCATGACCGTTGCGATGCTGCGCGCGCTTCCTGCAGGGCTCCTGTTGCTCCTCATCGTGCGGCAACTGCCCTCGGGCATCTGGTGGGGCCGCTCGTTCCTGCTCGGCGCGCTGAATTTCTCCTTCTTCCAGACGATGCTGTTCATCTCCGCCTACCGCCTGCCCGGTGGCGTCGCGGCAACGGTCGGCGCCATCCAGCCGCTGATCGTGATCCTGCTGGCGCGGGTCTTCATCGGCAACCCGATCCGCGCGCTTGCCGTGATCGCCGGGCTCACCGGCATGGCAGGCGTCGCACTCCTCGTCCTCACCCCACGTGCTGCTCTCGATCCGCTCGGCGTGGCCGCCGGTCTCGCCGGCGCCGTCTCCATGGCCTTCGGCACCGTGCTCAGCCGTCACTGGCAGCCGCCTGTCTCGCCCCTCACCTACACCGCATGGCAGCTCACCGCGGGCGGCATCCTGCTTGTGCCCCTCGTCTACGTCATGGAACCCGCCCTGCCGGCGCTGACGCTGAACAACTGGCTTGGCTTCATCTGGCTCGGCCTTGTCGGCGGCGCGCTTGCCTATATCGTCTGGTTTCGCGGCCTCTCCCGCCTCGAGGCTTCCGCCGTCGCGCCCTTGGGCTTTCTCAGCCCACTGATGGCCACGATCCTCGGCTGGGCCATCCTCGGCCAGAACCTCTCGACCCTCCAGATATCGGGCATGGCGGTGGTGCTGATCAGCGTGTGGCTCAGCCAGATGGCACAGATGCGGCGGGCTGGTACTGAAGCCGTCGCGACTCGCTGAGTCGGCTATTTGCTAAAACGTTCACCCCTCACCAACTACGGCCAAGCGATCAGCTTCGCTTCTCGCGGCCTTCGTATCCTCTCCCGCAAGGGGAGAGGTAGGGTGCCGCACGCCCAGGGCGCCGCCACGGGTTTACCTCTCCCCCTACGGGAGAGGATACGAAGGCCGCGTGAGCTTCAGCGAACGCATGGACGCGCTTGGTGAGGGGTGGAAGCCGGACTCGCCAACTGAGCCGGTCAAACTACCCTCACGCCCACTCGCCCCGACGCATCACCGGCACCCGCGTGCCATCCTGCTTTACGCCATCCACATCCACGTCACCCGACCCAATCATCCAGTCGATATGGATCAGGCTGGAATTCCCGCCTTGCGCCGCGATCTGTTCGGGCGTCAGGTTGGCGCCGTCGATGAAGCATTTCGAATAGCACTGGCCGAGCGCGATATGGCAGGCGGCATTTTCGTCGAACAGCGTGTTGAAGAACAACAGGCCCGAAGCCGAGATCGGCGAGGAATGCGGCACCAGCGCCACTTCGCCGAGACGCGATGCGCCCTCGTCGGTCTCCAGCACCTTCTTGAGCACTGCCTCGCCCTTCGAGGCCTTGGCCTCGACGATGCGGCCGGCTTCGAAACGGACCTGGATATTGTCGATCAACGTGCCCTGATGCGACAGCGGTTTCGTCGAGGATGCAACGCCATCGACGCGGTACGCGTGCGGCGTGGTGAACACTTCCTCGGTCGGGATATTCGGATTGCAGGTCACGCCGTTCTTGGCGACGGAGGCGCCGCCATGCCATTCGTGGCCGTCGGCCAGGCCCACCGTCAGGTCGGTGCCCGGCCCCTTGAAATGCAGCGAGGCGAAATTCTGGCCGTTGAGCCAGGCGCTACGCGTGTGAAGCGCTGCATTATGCGCCTTCCAGGCCGCGACCGGATCGGCGACATCGACGCGCGAGGCGGCGAAGATCGCATCCGCCAGTTTCCTGACCGCCGCGTTTTCCTCGAGTTCGGGAAACATCTGCCTGGCCCAGGACGGATTCGGATACGAAACGATGTTCCAGTTGATCTCGAAGTTCGAGATCTTTTCCAGCGCCGGCTTGTAGGCGGTCGACATGGCGCGGTTGGCGCGTGCGACCTTGTCCGGATCCTGGCTCGACAGCAGCATCGGATTGTCGCCGGAAATCGCCAGCCGCGCGGCGCCATTGGCATAGGCCTCGGCCATGCCCTTGTAGAGCCAGCTTGCGGCGCGATCGAAGGTCGAATTCTCGGCATGCTGATAGCGCATCAGCGTCGTGACTTCGTCATTGTAGAATGCCGTCACCAGCCCGCCGCCCGCGAGATAGGCATGCTTGGTGATGAAGCGGACGAGCGGCATGGCCGCCACCGGCGCGGTGATCACCAGGTCCTGGCCCTTCTGCAGGTCGAGCCCGACCTTGACCGCCACTTCCGCCAGCTTTTCCAGCTTCTCCATGTCGATGACATCGCCGCTCATGGTGGCGCTCTGTGCTTCGTTCATATCCATCGGAATTCCACCTGCTCTTTTCGTTTCTACGCTTGTCTTCCCCGATTTGGCGCCATTTGTGAAGGCATTCCAGCGGAAATCGGCATCGAAGTCGCCGTCGCATTGCACAACAGCCCGCACTCCACTATTTGTCGAAATGAGGCCGAAAGCAGGACGGATACCGGCATGATACTGACAGACAAGCATATTCTCCTGATCATATCCGGCGGCATCGCGGCCTATAAGAGCCTCGACCTCATCCGGCGGCTGCGCGAGCGCGGCGCGGTCGTCGTCCCCGTCATGACCAGGGCCGCCGAGGAATTCGTCACCCAGTTGGCGGTCGGCGCGCTTGCGGCACACAAGGTTCATACCGATCTCTTCTCCCGCGACGACGAAGTGGATGTCGGCCATATCCGCCTGGCGCGCGATTGCGACCTGGTGCTCGTCGCCCCCGCCACCGCCGACCTGATGGCAAAAATGGCAAACGGCCTCGCCAATGACCTCGCCTCGACGGTGCTGCTCGCCACCGAGCGCCCGGTGCTGATGGCACCCGCCATGAACCCCAAGATGTGGTCGAATCCCGCCGTCGGCCGCAACGCCTCGCAGCTTCTCATCGACGGCGTGCATTTCGTCGGCCCGATGCGTGGCGAGATGGCGGAAGGCGGCGAAGCGGGCACTGGCCGAATGGCCGAGCCGCTCGACATCGTCGCCGAGGTGGAGGCCCTGCTCGACACCGCGCCAAAACCCTTAGCCGGCAAACGAGCGATTGTCACATCCGGTCCGACACATGAGCCGATCGACCCGGTGCGCTACATCGCCAACCGTTCCTCGGGCACCCAAGGGCACGCGATCGCAGCAGCCCTTGCCAAATCTGGCGCCGACGTGACGCTGGTATCCGGCCCTGTGACGCTCGCCGATCCGCGCGGCGTCAAGGTGATCCATGTCGAGCGCGCCGAGGAAATGCGCGACGCGGTGCTCGCCGCACTCCCCGCCGATATCGCCGTCATGGTCGCCGCCGTCGCCGACTGGCGCGTCGCAACCGCCTCGGGCGAGAAGATCAAGAAATCCGCCGACGGCTCGGTGCCATCTCTCGCGTTCACCGAAAATCCCGACATCCTCAAGACCGTCGGCCATCACGGAAAGCGGCCGAAACTGGTGATCGGCTTTGCCGCCGAAACGAACGATGTCGAAACCAACGCCACCGCCAAGCTCAATCGCAAGGGCGCTGACCTAATTGTCGCCAATGACGTCTCGCCCGAGACCGGCATCATGGGCGGCAAACGCAACCGCGTGGCGATCATCAGCCGCGACGGCGTCGACCGGTGGCCGGATCTGTCGAAGGACGAGGTGGCGGAGAAGCTCGTGGCGCTGATTGCCGAAAAGCTCGCCGGAGCCTGAGCGGCGTCTGAAATCCAGGATCGGAAGCCTACTTGTGGCGGTGCGTCTGGCGCCCCCGCTTGACAGATTGCAAACCGGCAGATATTTAACAGACAGGTTAATTAACAGACTGGTTAAATTTAATGGACCGCCTCAACGAAACCTTTGCCGCCTTGGCGGACCCGACACGGCGCGCGATTGTCATGCGCCTCGCGAGCGGCGAGGCCACCGTCAATGAGCTCGCCGCACCTTTCGACATCAGCCTTCCCGCCATCTCACGCCATCTCAAAGTCCTGGAATCGGCGGGGCTGATCGCCCGCGGCCGCTCGGGTCAGTTGCGTCCCTGCAAGATCGAGGCGGGCCCGTTGAAGGAAATTGCCGATTGGGTGGAGCGCTATCGCGGCTTCTGGGATCAGAGCTTTGATCGCCTCGACACATTCCTCTCCAACTTAAAGGGAAACGACGATGCCAACACTCAATCGTAGTCTTCAAGAAAAGCCCGAGCTTCTTATCGAACGATCCTTTGCAGCCCCTCGCGATGTCGTGTTCAGGGCCTGGACCGATCCGCAATGGATGGTGCAATGGGGCGGCCCGAAAGACTTTATTGCACGGGGCGATCAGCTCGATCTGCGTCCCGGCGGCATTCATCGGGCCTGCCTCATTGCCCCCAATGGCGACGAGCATTGGGTAAGCGGCAAATATATCGATGTGCAGCCGCCGCGCCGGCTTGTCTTTACCCACGCATGGGAGCTGGCGAACGGCGAACGCAGCCCAGAAACGGTCGTCACCATAGAATTTACGGAGAAAGGTGATGCCACGCATATGCGGTTTCATCAGGCCTTCTTCGAAAGCATCGAGTCTCGTGATGGCCATGAAGGTGGCTGGTCGGAAAGCTTCGACCGACTGAAGCGGTTCCTTGAAAACGATGTCATGGGGAGCTGAACCGGTGGCCAAACTCTTTTATTGCGAGACTCTCAATCCCAGAAAAGCCTGTGCGGCGGCTCGTTTTCTCGATGCGGATGTCGAATTCGTTCGGGTCGATCTTGGTCGCGGTGAACAAAGGACGGCGGAATTTCTGGCAATCAATCCCAATGGCAAAGTTCCCGCCCTGCAAGACGGTGAGCGAACGCTCTGGGAGGCAAACGCCATCATGTGCCACCTCTCCGACAGCGTCGGTGCGGAGTTCTGGCCGCATGACGAGCGCCAGATCGACATAATCCGCTGGTTGAGCTGGGATGCCGGCCATTTCACCCATCACGGCGCCACACTGTGGTTCGAAAATGAGGTCAAGCCGCTTTTTGGCGAGACCCCGAACGAGAGGATCGTGGCCGACGCCGAAGCCAGTCTCAAACAGTTTGCCCGTGTGCTGGACGACCACCTGGCCGACCGCCGCTATGTCGTGGGCGGAAGCGTGAGCGTCGCCGATTTTGCCCTGGCGGCCGCCTTGCCCTACGCCGCTACATCGCGATTGCCGCTCGACGCCTTCACCAATATCCGGCGTTGGCATGACCGTCTGAACGAGCTTGAGGCGTGGCGCGACCCGTTTCCGCATTCCAATCGGTAGCATTGGCGAATGATATTGCCGAGAGGCGACCGGGTTGCGGGTTTCGCATCCGTTCACATCGCGGCGAGCAGGACCTTTTCCGAAATCGTCGCCTTGATCGTGCCCGTCTCGAAGACCGAGACTTCGAGCCCGTCCGGGCTCATGACGACGGCGCTCTGTTCAGGAATGCTCATCCAGTTGTCGCGATTGCTGTCGAGCGGTTCGGAGACGAGGCAGTAGCCGCCGGTGCCGATCGGGCTGGCATAGAGCGTCGGCGCGACCTCGTTGGTGGCGTAGCGGACGGCATAGAGTTTCTCGCCATCGGAGAAGGCTGCGGTGAAGCGCACGTCGGCGCCAAGGCCGAAATGGATCGCCAGCCGCTCGATGAAAGCGATCGCCTCGCGGAAGGCGAGCAGCGGCGCGCTTTCGAGGCCGAAATGCATAGCGAGAAGGAAGATCAGCTCGGAATCGGTCGTTCCGGTGCGGGCGGCATAGAGCTCATCCGGCAGCATGTTTTCCAGCGGACGGCGCAGCTGGGCGAAATTCTCGATCTGGCCATTGTGCATGAAGGACCAGCGTCCGTTGACGAAGGGATGGCAGTTGTCGCGCCGCGTCGAGCCGAAGGTCGCGGCGCGGACATGGGCGAGAAAGAGCCGCGAGCGGATTTGGCGCGCAATGCTTTTCAGATTGCAGTCGGACCAGGCAGGTAGGACGTCGCGATAGAGCCCGGGCGTCTCGCGCTCGCCGTACCAGGCAACACCGAAGCCGTCGCCATTGGTGGCCGTGCGGGCCTCGACCGCCGAATGCGATTGCGCGATCAGCGAATGCGTCGGCGAGGAGACGATGTCTTCGAGAAAGAGCGGTTCCCCGCAATAGGCGGCCCAGCGGCACATGACGAGATCCTGACGCGAACAATACGCCGGTCGATCTTGGGCCGTCATGGTAAACAAAGCCTTAAACGCTCCACTGTTCACCGTTTGGAAAAGATTGTTCGCAGATCGATCATCTTTCGAAGACAATGAAGAGGCTCTATATTGGCGTTCAAGTGAGAAACGCCTGTAACAAGGAATGTGAAATGTCGATACGCCCCGTAAAATCCGAATCCCGTGCCCAGCCGACCATGGAAGGTGCCGGCGTGCATCTGCACCGCGTCTTCGGCTTCGGCGATCCGTCGCTGACCGATCCGTTTTTGATGATGGACGATTTCCGCAACGACAATCCGGCCGACTACAGCCGCGGTTTTCCGTGGCATCCGCATCGCGGCATCGAGACGATCACCTATGTGCTCGCCGGCACGGTCGAGCATGGCGACAGCCTTGGCAATCGTGGCCTGCTCGGCGCCGGCGATGTGCAGTGGATGACGGCCGGCAGCGGCATCATGCACCAGGAAATGCCGAAGGGCGATTTCGCCGGCCGCATGCATGGCTTCCAGCTCTGGGCCAACCTGCCCTCGTCGCTGAAGATGACCGCGCCGCGCTATCAGGACGTCAAGGCATCAGATATCCCCGTCGTGGTCGATGACGATGGCACTGCGGCGCGTATCATCACCGGCGAGTTCTGGGGCAAGTCCGGCCCGGTCGACGGCATCGCGGCCGATCCCGTCTATCTCGACATCTCGGTGCCGCCAGGCAAGCGGAAGACCTTCAAGGTCGATACCTATCGCAAGGCCTTCGCCTATATCTTTGCCGGCTCCGGCACGTTCCGCGATGCGTCCAGGCCGGTCGGCGTGCGGGTCGAGAAGGAGGTTAACGGCGAGGAACTCAATATCCGCGACCTCTCGGGCAATCGCACGCTTGTTGTCTTCGACACCGGCGACGAGGTGACCGTGCAGGCAGGCGACGAAGGCATCCGCTTCCTGCTCGTCTCGGGCAAGCCGATCGAGGAACCTGTCGCCTGGCATGGCCCGATCGTGATGAACAGTCATGAGGAAATCAGGCAGGCGATGCGTGACCTCCAGAACGGCACCTTCATCAAGGCCGCCCACTAGCGCATCGGCACCTTGCAGTGCCTGGGCAGTTCCTGGAAAGACTTGAAGCGGCTTTCCATGGAAAGCGTGCGCCCTCACCGTTCAGGTGAGGGCGCGCGATCTGCACTTGCCATCGGCTTGTTTTTGCTGTCCATTCGCAGGTGCGAAGATGGCTGCGAGGATAAGCACGGATGCAATTCAGGAATGCGCTACGATTTGCGTCCGTGGTGACAGGGTTCAACGTCCTCGTTTCCGCGAGCTTTGCCGTGGTCGGGCTGGTAGACCCCCTGTCGATGCTGCCGGCCGGGTCCGTTGCGAATGATGCGGCGTTCACATTCGCGCTTTATGCGGCAGCCCGCAGCCTGCCGCTCGCGGTTTTTGTGATGGTGTCCATCTTCATGCGGTTCGGGCGCATGCTGACGGTGCTGGGCTTTCTTGCCGGCATCATCCAGTTCGCCGACATGTGGGTCGGCATTTATGAAAGCAATCTGATCAAGACGATCGGACCGTTCCTGCTGGGCTGCCTGCAGCTATACGCGGTCTGGACGCTGCAGAACGCCAAGCGCTAATCATTCCGGGCGATCTCCTCGCCGAGCTTGTCGAGCATCGCCATCGAATAGGCTGTGATGATCCGCTCGTTCGCAGCGATCCGCAAACCGTCGCCTATGGCTCTTCCAAAAGCCTCGCCAGACGATAGACTGACCGCGAATTCGAAGGGGGACGCATGTACAAGCTCTATGAATCGATCAACAGCGGCAGCTCGGCGGTGGAAGCCGCACTTGCCGAGGCTGGCGCCGACTACGTGACCGTGCCGACCAGCACTGCAGAGAAGCGGCACCTCAGCGAGGAATACCGGGCGATCAATCCACGCCAGCAAATTCCGGCGCTGGCCCTCCCCAACGGATCCGTAATGACCGAAGGCGCGGCGATGCTGCTGCATCTCGCCGACGCCTTTCCCTATTCCCAACTCGCCCCACCACCAGGCTCCAGCGCCCGCGCCCAGCATGACCGATGGCTGATCTTCATGGCCGTCAACATTTACGAAGGCGAATTGCGCAAGGCCTATCCGCCACGATATTCCGACGATCCTTCAGGCGGCGATGCGGTGCTGAGCAACGCCACGACCTATGTGAACCGTCATTACGAATTGCTCGAGACGGCGATGGGAGAAGGGCCGTATTTCTTCGGCGACCAACTGACCATGGTCGATATCTACCTCTGGATGCTTGCCTATTGGATCGATGGCGACTGGCTTGCGGCACATTGCCCGAAGATCGTGAGCCTCGTCACCAGTGTGCGGAACCGGCCGAAGGTCATGCCCGTTCATGTCAAACATTTCGCCTGAGGCACGACATGCATATCGACGGTCAATGCCATTGCGGCCATGTGCGCTACGAAGCGGAGATCGACCCCGACAGGGTTACGATCTGCCATTGCACGGATTGCCAGCGGCTGACCGGCAGCCCCTATCGGGTGACCGCCATCACGGATGGCGACAAGATCAAACTGACCGCCAATCCGCCGAAGCTTTATACGAAGCACGGCCAGAACGGCCGGCCGCGGCTGCAATATTTCTGCCCGGAATGCGGTTCGCCGCTCTTCACCACCGGCGAGGGCGAGGATGCGACGACCACAGGCATCAGGCTCGGCAGCATCAACCAGCGGCGCGAACTGACGCCGAAAAGGCAGATATGGTGCCGCTCGGCGCTGCCATGGATCCACGATATCGCCGACCTGCCAGGCACCGAACAGGACTGATCAACACGGCTGACAGATACGACAGGAGAATGGAATGCTGGACCACATAGGCCTCAGGACCAGGCAGTTGAAGGAAATGTTCGCCTTCTATGAAGCCGTGCTCGCGCCGCTTGGCTTTTCCAAGCAGAAGGATTTCGGCGTCGCCGCGGGATTCGGCAAGACAGGCGCGCATCCGCTCTGGATCGGGCAGGCGGAGGGCGATGCGGCTGCATCGTCGGTTCATCTGGCCCTGACTGCCGATAGTCGCAGCGCGGTCGATGACTTCTATAAGGCCGCACTCGCCAATGGCGGCTCGGACAATGGCCCGCCCGGGCTGCGCCCGCAGTATCACGAGAGCTATTACGGCGCCTTCGTGATCGATCCCGACGGCAACAATCTCGAAGCTGTCTGCCACAAGGCGCAATAGGCTATCACTCCGGCATCGGGAAATCCGGCCAGGTTTCGGCATCATATGTCAGGCAGCCTTCCGGATCTCGCCGATTATGTCGTCCATGCTCAGTTGCCCCTGGAAACCGCCGGCGCTGACGGCCTCCTCCTCATGCTCGATCGCATGGGCGAAGCGGACGGCCGGGTCTTCCAGCATCCGTTGGTAGAGGCTGTTGAGCGCCGGAAACTGCCGGCGGTCGACCACTTTATGGAAATCGTTCCACCGGGCGATTCCCATGAAATAGGCATCCGCGAGGCTGCGCTTGTCGCCGAGCAGCCACTCTCTGCCATCAAGCAAGGTTTCGAGATCGGCATGCGCCCGCTCGACCTTGGCGATGCCGTAATCGCGCAGAGCCTGCTTGGCGTCGGGCGCGAGTTCGTGCTCGATCGAATACCAGAGCGGGCTGAAGGCATTGAAGAAGCTGGTATTGAGGAAGGCCAGCATCTGCTTCAGCCGGTCGTCGTCCCTTGAGCCCGGCTCGAAACCGAGACCCTTGCTGACCGTCTTGGCCGCGATGTGACCGAGAATCGCCATGCTTTCGCTGACCAGCCGGCCGTCGGGCAGCATCAGCGTCGGCGTCTCGCCGACCGGGTTGATCTGCCTGTAGTCTTCGCTGGAAACCACTTCCGGCATTCCGACGCGGCAGAGATGATACGTCGCGCCGGACCATTCGAGCGCGACGATCGAGCCGAACGAGCAGCCTTCGGGCACGCCGTAGAACAAAGTGAGGGCCATCGATCATTCCTTCCTGTTGATTGATATCGACCCGATTGATATGTCATTGCGGACGATGGACCGGTAGCTATGGATTTGGAGCCCTAATGTCCACGCAGATGGACGATGAATATGAACCTCAACGATCTGCAATTCTTCGTCCAGGCCGTCGATTGCGGTGGCTTTGCAGCGGCGGCGCGACGGCTGGGCGTACCGAAATCGACGATCAGCAAGCGCGTGGCCGAACTTGAGACACGGCTGGGCGCACGGCTGATCCATCGCACGTCGCGCAGCTTTTCCCTGACCGATCTGGGCCGTGACTTCTTCCAGCATGCCAGGGCCTCGGTGATCGAGGCGGAGAATGCCGAGAATATCGTGCGTACCCGGCTGGGCGAGCCGAGCGGTACCGTGCGTCTGACGACCTCCGTTCCGACGGCGCAGTTCACGCTGGCGCCGCATCTCCAGGAACTGTCGGTGCGCTACCCCAAGCTGACGCTTGCGCTGCATGTGACCGATCGTTTCGTCGATATCGTGCAGGAAGGCTTCGACATCGCCATCCGCAGCCACCAGCAACCGCTGGCGGATTCGGCGCCGGTGCAGCGCCGGCTCGGCATTCACGATTTCTACGTCGTGGCCTCGCCGGGTTATGTCGAACAGCATGGCGCGCCGTCGCATCCGGACGAGCTTGCCCAACATAAAAGCATCGTCGCCAATCCATCGGAGACGTCATGGCGGCTTTCATCGACGGCAGGTGGAAATGTGGAAGCGGACGTCAATCCCATCATGGCGGCCGACGAACCCTTCGTCCTGCTCAAGGCCGCCGCCGCGGGAATCGGCATCACCTGCCTGCCGACATCAGTCTGCCGCGGGGCGCTGGGTGACGGAACGCTTGTCCGCCTGTTGCCGGACTGGACCGCTGGCAGCATCACGACGACGATCCTCATGCCGCATCGGCGCGGCCAGCTTCCCTCCGTCCGGGCGGTGGTCGATCTGCTGCTCGAACGGGCGGGCGGTTGATTTTCCAATCCATCCGCGCCAAGATTTCTCAGTCCCGCAGAGAGAGACCCAGCATGTCAGCCAGTATCGAAATTACACCGGACCGCATCGCGGCGGCCGAAGCCATCATCCGTCCGCATGTCAGGCGCACGCCAGTCATGACGGTTTCCATGGCGGATTTCGGTTTGCAGGGTGGCGCACTCGATCTAAAGCTCGAATGCCTGCAGCATTCGGGTTCGTTCAAGGCACGCGGTGCCTTCACCAACCTTCTGACGCGGGATGTGCCAGCCGCCGGCGTTGTGGCGGCCTCCGGTGGCAATCACGGTGCGGCGGTCGCCTATGCGGCGATGAAGCTCGGCATCAAGGCGACGATATACGTGCCCTCGATCAGCGCCAAGGCCAAGACCGACCGTATCAGGAGCTTCGGGGCCGACCTCGTGATCGGCGGCGATCGCTATGCCGATGCGCTGGCGGCGAGCGAGATTTTCGCGGAGAAATGCGGGGCGATGCAGATTCATGCGTTCAACCAGCCGGAAACGCTTGTGGGCCAAGGCACGCTCGGCAAGGAGATTGAGGAGGACCTGCCTGGTATCGATACGCTTCTGGTCGCGGTCGGCGGCGGCGGGCTGATCGGCGGCATCGCCGCCTGGTATCGCGGGCGGGTGAAGATCGTCGCCGTCGAGCCCGAGGAAGCGCCGACGCTCAGCATGGCACTCGCCGCCGGTCACCCGGTCGATGCGCCTGCGGGCGGCGTCGCGGCGGATTCGCTGGCGCCGAAACAGGTAGGCCAGTTGATGTTTCCACTCGCGCGGGATCATGTCGGCCAATCCGTTCTCGTCACAGACGACGCGATCCGCCAGGCCCAGAAGGCGCTGTGGGACAGTGTGCGGGTAGCGACCGAGCCGGGTGGGGCGGCCGCCATGGCTGCAATTTTGTCTGGTCGCTATGTGCCTGATAAAGGCGAGCGGATCGCGGTGCTGGTCTGCGGATCGAACACGACGGCGGTGGATTTCGGGTGACGATTTCGGGGGTGCAAAGACCCCGCCCCGAAACCCCGCCCCACAAGGGGGAGGGGCCAATTCGTGGCTTCTACCTCGGTCGCAAGTTCCCCATGTGCATGTTGCACAAATGAAGGCTCCGTGGCTCGACGGTGAGTCGGGCGAGACGGCGCCACGGGTTAGCCCCTCCCCCTTGTGGGGAGGGGTTTGGGGCGGGGTCTTTCTTGATAGCCGGTCCGCTTCCCTTCACCGTAAACCTGCGCTACGCATCGCCCATGTTTCAACTCGCGCAGCCCGCAACCGCAGAACAGGTCATCAAGAAGAGCAGGTTCCTCGCGACCGCCATCCCGATCGCAAGCGAGGATGAAGCCAAGGCGGCGCTCGCCGCGCATGCGCATGCCGACGCCACCCATAATTGCTGGGCCTGGCGGATCGGCGCGGGCTACCGCTTTTCCGACGATGGCGAGCCGAGCGGCACGGCGGGCAAGCCGATCCTCGCGGCGATCGACGGGCAATCGATCGACAAGGTTCTGGTGATCGTCACCCGCTGGTTCGGCGGCATTCTCTTGGGCAGCGGCGGGCTGGTCCGCGCCTATGGCGGCACGGCGGCGATCTGCCTGCGAAGTGCCGAACTTGTCGAGATGAAGCCGTCGGTGGACGGACGTTTTCATCTGGAATTTTCTGATCTTGCCTTGGTCAAGGCAAAGCTGGCCGCCTTCAAGGACCTGCAAATCCTGGAAGAGCGCTTCGGTGCGACGGGTGCGGATATTGTCGTCCGCATCGTGGAGACGGATGTCGAAGCGGTCTCGCGTCTCGTGGCCGACCTCACCAGCGGGCGGAGCGAAGTATCGTTCGATTGACAGGCGGTCGTGCCGGCCACTTATGCCTTCGCGCGGCCCGCGCTCAGGCCTGCTTCGCTCAAATCAATTCCATTGATTTGCCCGGCTGCGTCGGCAGCTCACGCGTGCGCCCTCGCGCGGCGTCGCGCTCGGGCCTGCTCCACTCAAATCAACTTCATTGATTTGCCCGGCTGCGCCGGTCGTTACGCAGCCTTGGCGACGTGGTACTCCTTGATCGCCACCATCTTGATCGCGGGATAGCGCTCGGCCTCGTAGCGCAGCGAAAACGCATCCTGGGCGAGGAAGACCGGATCGCCGTCGAGGTCTCGGGCGATGTCGCCGCGGCGGGCGGTGACGAACTTGTCGAGATCGAGCGGATTGTCGGCCGAGATCCAGCGGCAGACGGAGAAGCGGCTCATTTCGAAGCTAACCGGCAGCGTGTATTCGCCCGACAGCCGCTCCTTGAGCACGTCGAGCTGCAGCGCGCCGACGACGCCGACGATCGCCGGCGAACCGTCCTCCGGCAGGAAGAGCTGCACGACGCCTTCCTCGGCCATCTGTTGCAGTGCCTCGCGCAGCTTCTTGGCCTTCATCGCATCTTCGAGCCGCACGCGGCGCAGGATTTCGGGCGCGAAGTTCGGCACGCCCTGGAAGACCAATTGCTCACCTTCGGTCAACGTATCGCCGATCCTGAGCGTGCCGTGATTGGGGATGCCCACGACATCACCGGCATAGGCCGTATCGGCCAATTGGCGCTGCGAGGCGAAGAAGAATTGCGGCGCGGTGAGGCCCAATTGCTTGCCGGTACGCGCGAGCCGCGCCTTCATGCCGCGTTCGAGCTTGCCGGAGCAGATGCGCGCGAAGGCGATGCGGTCGCGGTGGTTGGGGTCCATATTGGCCTGGATCTTGAAGACGAAGGCCGTCATCTTGTCCTCGGTGGCGTGCACGGTCCTGACATCGGCGACCTGGTCGCGCGGCGGCGGCGCAATCTCGCCAAGCGCGTTGATGAGGTCGCGGACGCCGAAATTCCTCAGCGCCGACC
Source organism: Rhizobium sp. LjRoot254 (assembly GCF_964254105.1). Taxonomy (NCBI): domain Bacteria; kingdom Pseudomonadati; phylum Pseudomonadota; class Alphaproteobacteria; order Hyphomicrobiales; family Rhizobiaceae; genus Rhizobium; species Rhizobium sp. LjRoot254. The sequence goes on from NZ_CAXUSM020000001.1 coordinate 4,448,235, forward strand.
CCCAGAAGACCGGCGTCATATGACCTTCCAGGAAGCTCTCCTCGTCGAAAGGCTTGCAGGCTTCGCGCGCGAGCAGGACCTCATCGATGAAGGCCCCCTGCTCGTTCTGCGGCAAACGACTGGCGACGGCTTCGGGGCCATTGACCTTCTTGGTATGAGCCTCCGTATCGGAGCCGCGCACCTCATCCGTCGCCAGGTGGTAGCTGCCGCAGAAGCTCTTCGAGCGGCCGATTGGCCAGGTGATGGGTGCCGTGTCCAGCGCCAGCTTCTCCTCGACTTCGTCGAGAATCTCGAACGGATCGCGGCTCTCGCGGTCCAGCTTGTTGATGAAGGTGATGATCGGGATATTTCTCAGCCGGCAAACTTCAAACAATTTCAGCGTGCGCGGCTCGATGCCCTTGGCGGCGTCGATGACCATGATCGCGGCATCCACCGCCGTCAGCGTGCGGTAGGTGTCGTCGGCGAAGTCTTCGTGACCGGGTGTGTCGAGGATGTTGAAGACATTGCCGTCATATTCGAAGGTCATCACAGAGGTGACGACCGAGATGCCGCGTTCGCGCTCGATCTTCATCCAGTCCGAGCGGGTCTGGATGCGGTCCTTCTTGGCCTTCACCTCGCCGGCGAGCTGGATCGCGCCGCCGAACAGCAGCAGCTTTTCGGTCAGCGTCGTCTTGCCCGCGTCCGGATGCGCGATAATAGCAAAGGTGCGGCGGCGGGAGATCGCCTCGGCCAATTGGTCCGTCATCAATCAAAATCCTGTTGAATGGCGGCTATCTAGCCATTCGGCCCGGCAAATGCAATTGACCCCGTCCGCCCTACGAGCGAGAAAGCTTGCCATGAGCCAGATCATCACGCCGCCACCCGTCATCGGTCTCGTCCGCCTGCCCCATGGCGACGGGCTGCCCTTGCCCGCCTACGAAACGCTGGGCGCCGCCGGCATGGATATCCGCGCCGCCGTGCCCGAGGACAAGCCCGTCATCCTGAAGCTCGGCAATCGCGCACTCATTCCCACCGGCTTCATCTTCGAGATTCCGCCGGGCTACGAGATCCAGGTGCGGCCCCGCTCCGGCCTTGCATTCAAGAACGGCATCACCTGCCTCAATTCGCCCGGCACCATCGACAGCGATTTTCGCGGCGAGGTGCATGTGCTGCTGATCAACTTCGGCGAGGAGCGGTTCAAGGTCGAGCGCGGCATGCGGATCGCCCAACTGGTGGTCGCGCCGGTGGTGCAGGGGATCGTCGAGGAACGCGCGCTGGCCGGCGTCACGGATCGCGGCGCCGGCGGCTTCGGCTCGACCGGGCTGCAATAGGCAATGGACGCCTGGCAGGAATTGTCCGCTTCCCGCCAATGGTCGCCGAAACGTCTATCCGTGCTTGCCGAGGAACTTTCGAAGGGCGGCTCAACCTCGTTCATGATCGTCGAGGGCGGCGAAGTTGCCTTCACCTGGGGTGATATCACCCACAAATCCAGCGTGGCCTCGGTTCGCAAGAGCCTGATCGGTCTTCTCTATGGCATCTATGCGAGCGAGGGCCAGATCGACCTCGATGCATCGCTCGGCGCCCTCGGCGTGGATGACCATAGTCCACTGACGGATATCGAAAAGACCGCGACCGTGCGCGATCTGCTCGCCTCGCGCTCGGGCGTCTATCACCCCTCGGTCTACGATATCGCGCAAGGCCGCCCAGCGCGTGGCAGGTATCCGCCCGGAAGCTTCTCGTTCTATAACAACTGGGATTTCAATGTGCTCGGCACGATCTTCGAACTGCAGACGCGTGAGAGCCTGTTTGCGGCCTTTGCCTCGCGGATCGCACGGCCGCTCGGCATGCAGGATTTCGTGTTGTCCGACCTGCGCTACGAACACGGGCCGGAATCCCGCCACCCGGTCTACAAGATGCGATTTTCCGCGCGCGATCTGGCGCGGGTGGGTCTCATGTGCCTGCGGCACGGGATGTGGGGCGATGAACGCATCGTGCCGGACGATTGGCTGGGCGAAAGCCTGAGGCCGCATTCCGATCTTGGTGGCGGCCGCGGCTACGGCTATCTCTGGTGGACCGCCGAAGCGAACGCGCCCTGCGACATGCTGCATGCGGATGTGCCGATTTATTATGCCAGCGGCCTTGGCGGACAGATGATCATCGTGCTGCCCGATCACGATGTAGTCGTGGTGCATAGGGCAGCGCGGGTCGATCACGGCATCCAGCACGACCGCATGGGCGAGCTTCTCCGGCTCGCACTTTCGGCAAAGCCGCGCAACTGACCGGCGAGCGGTCGCCAGAGACGGCGCCTGCCGAGGGTGCAGGCGCTCGAATCTCAGGCACGTAATTATCTGTCTCAAACCTTTATGGTCGCCCAATCCATGGGCTGCCTGCACAAATCCTGTGCAGGATGCGTCATTTCAACGCATACGATTGTTGACAGCGCTATCGTCCGGTCGTATTCCTTACGCGAAAGAAATTTGCCTGGGAGGCAAATGTGTTTCTGCCCTCGCGGGCATGGGAGGACTTATGACGACGGCTGAGGAGAGCGTCGATGCACTGCTGACGCAGCGTATCGATAGGATGCATGCGCGCGACCGTTTGGGTCTCATCATTTTCATCGTTGTGCTGTGGTGCACCATGCTTTTCGCATTGTTCACCATCTGGCCGTTCATCGCCGTACCAGGCATCCGGATCATTCTTTCCGTGGCCTGCGCGCTGGTGCTGATCTTCAACACGGCGGCCATCGTCGCCATGCTGCGCCACTATTCCGACGACAAGCACTTCATTTACGGCCTCGACCTGAAGCATCTCGACGAGATGCGTGCACGCCGGCGCTAAGGGGGACACACCAATGGCATATCAACCGCCCAAACAAAGTCTTGGCGCCCAGGTCTTCGACGTCATCACGCTGCTCGTGCTGACGGTCGGAGCGCTCTACGTTCCGCTTTATCTCGGGCTCGCCGGCGCCGCCAAGACGCCCGCGCCGATCGCCAACCCGACCTGGGAGGCGCTCGGCCAGAATGCCACCGAACAGCTGCAATGGGCGGCGCTCGGTATTACCGATCCGGCCGCAGCCAACGACATGATCACGGCGCGTTTCGATTATTCCTTCAGCTGGACCGCGCTGATCACCATGGCCGTGCTCGTCATCGGTTACTTCGTTCTCGTCGTCCGGCTCTCCGATCGGGAATATCGCGAAGTCATCGAAGAGCGTTTCGGCAACAAGAAATAGGGGCGCGGCATGGATATCTGGACAATCCTGGAATACGCGGCATGGGCGCTTTCCTTCATCTTCGGCGCGCTGATGCTCTACGACATGGTGCGCATCGATACGACCTACGACAACGACCTGCTGACCTCGTCGCGCGAAGGCGAGATCGAGGCCGCAGCCGAACGTCACGTGATCTGAGGGGGCTTCGATGGCAGATGCGAATTCAACCACCGGCCAGCCGCAGCGGCTTCAACTGCTCCGCGTTCTCGGCCCCGCCCACATCTGGGCGCTCGGCGTCGGCATCGTTCTTGTCGGCGAATATATGGGCTGGAACTTCTCGATCGGCAAAGGCGGCATGATCGCGGGCCTGGTCGCCTGCTGGGTGGCCGGACTGCTTTATACCTGCGTCGCGATGATCGACTCCGAAGTGACCTCGACGGTCGCCGCGGCCGGCGGGCAATACGCCCAGGCCAAGCACATCGTCGGGCCGTTGATGGCCTTCAATGTCGGCCTGTTCCTTGTTATGGCCTATACGATGCTCGAGGCCGGCAATGCGATCACCATCGGCTTCCTGCTCGATACGGTCGCCGGATTGCAGGGCCATTCAGGTCTCAACCAGCAGCCCTTCATCATCCTCTCCATCATGTTCCTGGCGTGGCTGAACTATCGCGGCGTGCTGGCGACACTGAATTTCAATCTCGTGATTACCGGCATCGCCTTCCTGGCGATCATCATCCTGTTCGTCGTCGTGCAGATGGGCGTTTCGACTGTTCCGCTCGATTTTTCGGCGGTCACCAGCGATCCGCTGCCCTATGGCTGGATGGGCATCATCGCATCCCTTCACTTCGGGCTGTGGTATTATCTCGGCATCGAGGGCACCTGCCAGGCCGCGGAAGAAGTTCGCTCCCCTGCCCGCTCGCTACCCTACGGCACGATGGCCGGCATCATGACGCTGCTGATCGCGGCGACCATGACCTGGTATGTCTGCTCGGGCCTGATCCCCTGGGAATATCTCGGCCAGGCCGGCACGCCGCTCTTCGATGCCGCGCGCGTCACCGGCAGCAGCGGCTTGATGGTGCTGCTGTTCATCGGCACGATCTTCTCGACGCTCGCATCGGCCAACGGCTGCATCAACGATGCATCGCGGGCATGGTTCTCGATGGGCCGCGACCGCTACCTGCCGATCTGGTTCGGCGCGGTCCATCCGATCTATCGCACGCCGTATCGCTCGATCGTCTTCCTCGTGCCGATCGCGCTGATCTTCGCGCTGGGCGCGCCGCTCGATCAGGTCGTCACCTTCTCGATCCTGTCGGGCCTGCTCGGCTATACGTTCATGACCTTCAACATGGTGATGTTCCGCAACAAATGGCCGCTCGGCTCGATCAAGCGCGGCTATGTGCACCCGATGCATCCGCTGCCGACGATCGTGCTGCTGATCCTCTGCGCCTCGGCTTACTTCGCGGTGTTCTTGGGTTACGGAACCCAGCTCATCACCATGGTCGGGTTCTACGTCGTCGCGTCGCTCTGGTTCCACTTCCGGCGTTACCAATATGTAAAGCGTGGCGACCAGTTCACCATGCCCTGGCCGAAGCCGCAGGGATATTGACGGGATGAGCACCAGCGTCGCCCTGTTGATTCTGTCGATGGCGGCGTGCGCATGGCTCGCCGTCCGAGGGATCAGGGAGCACCGGGACGCCATGGCTTCACGCCATCGGCTTCTCGATGAAGCGGTAAGCCTGCTCTCTGACGCCTCGATCATGATCGGACCGGACCAGTTTCCGGTGGCTACCGGCAGGATCGCCGATGGCAGGCAGGTGAAGATCGAACTGATCGGCGACAGCATGATCACCCGGCGGCTGCCGCAGCTCTGGCTCAGGGTGACGATCTACGACAGCGGCACGTATCGACGACCCTTGATCGGCGCCTTGGCACGCCCCACCGGAGGCGAATATTATTCGCTCGTCCACGACATGCGGGAATGGATGGCGCCGCCGAAGACCGGAACATCGATGCTGATGCGCGGCGACGGCACCGCCACGCCGTGGCAGACGGCACGGGTGCTCGGCCATTTCAGCGGCCTGTTTGCCGATCCACAGGTCAAGGAAGCGGTGATCAGCCCGAATGGCGTGCGCATCATGCGCCAGGCCGCCCAGGGCGAACGTGCGGCGCATCTCTTTCTGCGGCAATCCCGCTTCGCTATCGCTTCGGTGCCCGCTGAGGACATCAATACGGCGATCGCGATGGCGAGCGCGCTGGCCGAGGTGCTGCCGGAATCCGTGCTGGCGCCGGTTACGGAAGCAGCTTAGAATTGGGCCGATGCAGAAAGTGATGAACCCCTATCTCGTATTGGCGCTGGCGGTGATCCTGCCGGGCGCCGGGCATGTGGCCGCCGGCGAGCCGCGGCGTGGTCTGGCCTTCGCCTTCTTCGTCGTCCTGTTCGGTGCGCTCACCTATGCGACGACCACGCCGGAGATTTCATTCATCGGGCGCCATGCGGGGGGCCTGTTCATCTGGGCGCTCTCCATTCCCGATGCCTATCGCCGCGCGCGGATCCGGGCGCTGAACGCCAATCTCAGCCCTTGAACGGCGGCAGGCGCCGCTCCACCGGTGACGCCTTGACCATCGACGTGTTGGTTTCCGCCCGTTCGGCGATCTTGTCGAGGATACCATCAAGTTCGCCCATCGAGCGCACGACCAGCCGGGCGATGAAGCAATCGTCGCCCGTGACCTTGTCGCATTCGATGAATTCGGGCGTTTCCTGGATCAGCCGTTCGACGATGTGAAGCTGGCCCGGCAGCGGCCGGACGCGGACGATGGCCTGCAAGGGATAGCCGAGGGCTGCCAGACCGAGACTGACGGTGAAGCCGGAAATCACCCCGCGATCCTCCAACCGCCGCACACGTTCGGCCGCACTTGGCGAGGACAGCCCGGCGATCTCTGCCAGTTCCTTGAGCGGCATGCGGGAATTGCGGCTGAGGGCTTCGAGGATGCGCTGGTCGATGGCATCGAGCGTATCGTTAGGCATTTTACTCTCTCTGCTTTTCATTATTAGGCGCGACGGCAGATGATCCTTCGCCAAACTATATAAAGAACAACATCCGCGCAATATCCTCCTCGTAACCTGAGGAGCAAGGCAATGCAGAACGACATAAGGCGCGGGACAATCGAAATGACGGCGGCGATGCTGATATCGGGCACGATCGGCTGGTTCGTGCTGGTGTCCGGGCAGCCGGTCGAAAATGTCGTCTTCTGGCGCTGCGCTTTCGGTGCCGTGGCGCTGATAGCCATCTGCGGCGCGCTCGGCTACCTCAGGCCCGGCATCATTACCCGCCGGCAATTGCTGATCGCCGTGCTCGGCGGCGTGGCCATCGTGTCGAACTGGCTGCTGCTGTTTGCCGCCTATCCCCTGTCCTCGATCTCGATCGCGACGACCGTCTATAACACCCAGCCCTTCATGCTGTTGGGGCTGGGCGCACTGTTTCTCGGCGAGAAGGTCACGGTCGAGAAGCTCGCCTGGCTGGCACTCGCGTTCGGCGGCATGATGCTGATCGTGCAGGCCAAGCCGGGTGGCGGAGCGACAGGCGGGAGCTACGCGATCGGCATCCTGCTGGCGCTCGGCGCCGCCTTCTTCTACGCGCTGGCTGCCTTCGCCGCCAAGTGGCTCAAGGGCGTGCCGCCGCATCTCGTGGCGCTCGTGCATGTCCTGACCGGCGTGGTGATGCTGGCGCCCTTCGCAGACTTCCTCAATCTGCCCAAGGATGGTGAGAGCTGGTCGCTGCTGGCCACGATGGGTTTTGTCCACACCGGGCTGATGTATATCCTGCTCTATGGCGCGATCCAGAGGCTACCGGTCCATCTCACCGGCGCACTGTCCTTCATCTATCCGGTGGCTTCGATCATGGTTGACAGGCTGGCCTTCGGCCATCTACTCCAGCCAGTGCAGATAATCGGCATGGCGCTGATCTTCGCGGCGGTCGCGGGCATGAATTTCGGGCTCAAGCTGGGAATTTTCAAACGCGCGCCGACGGCACCATAAGGGGGAGCGTTCCGTGGTCACGTGCTATCTTCGCTATGTCATCGACCCCTACAAACTCACCGAGTTCGAGCACTACGCGAAGCTCTGGATACCGCTGGTGACGCGGCTCGGCGGCACGCATCACGGCTATTTCCTGCCGAGCGAGGGCGCCAGTAACATTGCGCTGGCGCTGTTCAGCTTTCCGTCGCTTGCCGAATACGAGATCTATCGCCAGAAGATGGCGGCCGACCCGGAATGCCAGGCCGCATTCGATTTCGCCGAGAAGACGCGCTGCATCGTGAGCTACGAGCGCAGCTTCATGCGCCCGCTCTTCTGACATGAAGGGCGGGTTGCAATTCCGCTCCGATTATTTCGGAGACCGGGCGGCATTCCAGGCGCTTGTGGATCTGCTTTTCGATACGTTCGAAATCGATATCGGACAGCTCGACCGCCTGGGCGGGCCGGGCCCGACCTCAATGCCCTTCGGCTATTTCGACGAAACGGGCCGCTGCGTCGCGAATTTCAGCGCGTTTTCGACGCCACTCATCATCGATGGCCGGCGGGTGCGCGCGGTGGGCTACCAATCCGGCGCGGTGCGGCCGGAATATCGCGGCCGAGGGCTCTATCGCGACCTGATGCAGCGGGCCTTCGCCTGGGCCAAAGCCGAAGGCTTCGAGCTCGGAATGCTCCTCACCGACAAGCCCGGCCTTTATGAACCCTATGGGTTCCGCGTCATCGAGCAGCATATGTTCCGTGGCCCCATGCCGGCCGGCGCGACGGCCCTGCCATGCCGGCAACTCTCCATCGAGAACGATGCGGATGTGGCGCTGATACGATCCGTGCTCGTGGACCGAATGCCGGTCTCGGAACGCTTCGCCGTTATCGGGCATATCGAGGAATTCCTGCTCAACGCCTGTTTCGATCCGTCGATCCGACTGTCTCATATGCCGGATCATGATGCGATCATCGCCTGGCGAGAGGAGGCCGGGACCTTCCATCTTCTCGACATCGCCAGCCGCGAAATTCCATTGCTTGCCCAAGTCATCGCCGCCGTGCAAACGCGTGCCGAGCGCGCGGCCGTTTACGTGCCCACCGATCGACTGGGCTGGACCGGAGAGACCGGGCGTTACGAAGGCTCCTGCGACCTGATGGTCACCGGTGACACGGACGCTCTTTTCAAATTGGAGCCATTCATGCTTTCGCCATTGGCGGAATTTTAGCGGTTATATTGAATATTTTCCGCTATTATAACGTAATTTGACCATCGTTTCCGGCTTGTGTATTAAAGCGTAAACCAACACGGACTTTCTGCAATGACCCTCGCCACCATCGCCGCCTATGCATTCGCCCTGTTCGTGGTCGTGCTCATTCCCGGGCCCGGGATCACCGCGCTCGTGGCCCGCGCATTGGGAAGCAGTTTTCGCGAGAGCCTGGCGATGGCGATCGGCATCATGCTCGGCGACCTGGTCTTCCTTACCGCCGTGGTGCTGGGGCTGGCGGTTGTGGCGCAAGCATTCAGCACCGTGTTCATGATCATCAAATATGCCGGCGCGGCCTATCTCGCCTATCTCGCCTACAAGATCTGGACATCAGGCATGTTGAAGACCGATACTGAGATCGGCCCGAGGCGGAGCATTTTCCAGTCGTTGGTATCCGGGTTGCTGGTCACGCTCGGCAATCCCAAGGCGATGGTCTTTTATCTGGCACTGGTGCCTACACTCATCGATATCGCATCCATCACGGTAACGGACTATTTCGAACTGCTTGCCGTCACGACCGTGGTGCTGATGGCGGGGACCATTCCCTATATCGTGCTCGCCGCCAAGGCGCGCGAGTTCTTCCGCCGGCCGGTCGCACTCAAGCGGCTCAACCGCACCTCCGCCACCTTCCTTGCCGGAACCGCGGGTTATATCGCCATTCGATAAATTCAATGGAGAATATTGCTTGGCTGCTGGCAATGCGGGAGGTTTATTTCCGAAATTGCGCTCTCCTCGCGCGAATCTGTCTGGAAAGACGAAACCCAAGCGCCTAGTTTCTCCCCAGACAAACCTGGGAGAGCAACATGTCAGATGCCAAGAAGCCTGGTCGCGGCCGGATCTACAATTCGATCACCGAAACGATCGGCGACACACCCATCGTCCGACTCGACAAGTTGGCCAGGGAAAAGGGCGTGAAGGCCAACCTTCTCGCCAAGCTGGAATTCTTCAATCCGATCGCCTCGGTCAAGGACCGCATCGGGGTGGCGATGATCGAGTCGCTCGAGGCCCAGGGCAAGATCACCCCCGGAAAATCCACCCTCATCGAGCCGACCTCCGGCAATACCGGCATCGCGCTTGCCTTCGCCGCCGCCGCCAAGGGCTACAAGCTGATCCTCACCATGCCAGAGACCATGTCGATCGAACGCCGCAAGATGCTGGCGCTGCTTGGCGCCGAACTGGTGCTGACCGAAGGCGCCAAGGGCATGAAGGGCGCCATCGCCAAGGCCGAGGAACTGGCCGCATCGATCCCCGATGCGATCATTCCGCAGCAGTTCGAAAATCCGGCCAATCCCGAAATCCACCGCAAGACCACGGCCGAGGAGATCTGGAACGACACCAACGGCACGGTTGATTTTCTTGTCTCCGGCATCGGCACCGGTGGTACGATCACCGGCGCCGGCCAGGTGCTGAAGGCAAGGAAGCCGGGCCTCAAGGTCATCGCCGTCGAGCCCGCCGATTCCCCAATCCTTTCCGGCGGCAATCCCGGCCCGCACAAGATCCAAGGGATCGGCGCCGGCTTCGCTCCCGCAATCCTCGATAAGTCCGTTTACGACGAAGTCATAACCGTCACCAATGACGACGCCTTCGCCAACGCCCGCCTCGTCGCCAGGCTCGAAGGCGTACCGGTCGGCATTTCCTCGGGTGCCGCACTCACCGCCGCGATCGTACTCGGCCTGCGCGAGGAAAATGCCGGCAAGAACATCGTCGTGATCATCCCCTCCTTCGCCGAGCGCTATCTCTCGACCGCGCTGTTCGAGGGGCTCGGAAGCTGAGATTCCACATCATTGTCGAAATCAGAGAGGGCCGAGCAACCGGCCCTTTCCTGTTTTCGCTAAGCCGCGCTCTGCAGCCGCTCGCCTGCGATCCTGTATGAGATCGCCTCGGCCAGATGAATGCGCCCCACACGAGCCGCCTCATCCAGGTCAGCGAGTGTTCGCGCGACCTTGAGAATGCGGTGATAGCCGCGCGCGGAGAATTTCATCTTGTCGGCCGCGTCCCGCAGAAGCTGCAGCCCGCCGGCGTCCGGTTCGGCGATCTTCTCGATCAGCGCGGTCGAGCAGCGCGCGTTGCAACTCACTTTGGGCTCACCCAGCGCGATGAAGCGATCCAGCTGCAATTCCCGTGCCCGAGCCACCCGCCGGGCGATCACGGCACTCGTCTCGGCGGCGGTCGGGCGGATCAGATCGCCGGCAGTCACCGCCGGCACTTCGATCCGGATATCGATGCGGTCGAGAAGCGGACCGGACAGCCGCGACTGATAATCGCTGACGCAGCGCGGACCGCGTGCGCAGGTGTGCCCCGGCTCGCCGGCCATGCCGCATTTGCAAGGATTCATCGCCGCGACGAGCTGGATATTGGCGGGGTAGCTGACATGGTGGTTGGCGCGCGCTATGACGCATTCGCCCGTTTCGAGTGGCTGGCGAAGCGCATCGAGCGTGGCTGGATGGAATTCGGGCAGTTCATCGAGGAAGAGCACACCATTGTGGGAGAGCGATGCCTCGCCCGGCCTGGCCCGCAGCCCACCGCCGACAAGAGCGGCCATGGTCGCGGAATGATGCGGTGCGCGGAATGGCCTGCGATCCGACAGCTTGCCGCCTGAGAGTTGCCCGGCGATGGAATGGATCATCGAGACTTCCAGGAGTTCGGCGGCACCCAGCGGCGGCAGGATGGAAGGCAGCCGCTGCGCCAGCATCGACTTGCCCGAACCGGGCGGCCCAATCATCAGCAAATTATGCCCGCCGGCGGCAGCCACTTCCAGCGCGCGCTTGGCGCTTTCCTGTCCCTTGATGTCGGCGAGATCGGGGAGATTGGCGGGGCTCTGGCGGATCGCCGGCTCCGGCCTGCTCAGCACCTGGGTGCCGCGAAAATGATTGGCGAGGCCGATCAGACTGCGCGGCGCCAGGATATCCATGCCGGCACCCGCCCAAGCCGCTTCCGGGCCGCTGTCATGCGGACAGATCAGGCCCTTGCCCATGGCGTTGGCGCTGATGGCGGCAGGAAGCGCACCGGCCACCGGCGCGATCGTGCCGTCGAGATTGAGTTCGCCGATCACCACATAATCGGCCAGCGCGTCGGCTGGAATGGCGCCGAGCGTCGCCATCAGTGCCAGCGCGATCGGCAGGTCGTAATGGCTGCCTTCCTTCGGCAGATCGGCGGGTGCGAGATTGACGGTGACTTTCTTCGGCGGCAGCGTCAGCCCGGACGCGTGGAGTGCGGCCTGGACCCGCTCGCGGCTCTCGGCCACGGCCTTGTCGCCAAGTCCGACAATATGCATGTTGACCTTGCCCGGGCCGATCATCACCTGCACATCGACAGGCGCGCCTTCGATACCCTGGAATGCAACCGTCGAGACCCTTGCCACCATCGCCGATGCCCCTGAATTTCCCGCCAAGCCTGCTGAAATACACGTTTTAGCAGTTAACGATTGCAATCAAGCATGGATTATGGAATAAAACAAGAACAATTTACGAACAAAATCGCGGCATGGATGCAAATCGGTTGTATCTGGTTGTGCGATGAGAACAAACCAGCTCAACCTGCAACCCGTCGGGCGTGTGGGACGAGCGTCAGGCGCGCTTGCGCTCGATGGCGTCCCACATCAGTGCCGCGACATCGACGCCGCTGAAGCGCTTGACTTCGCGAATGCCGGTCGGCGAGGTGACGTTGATCTCGGTCATGTAATCGCCGATCACGTCGATGCCGACGAAGATGAAGCCCCGTTCCCGCAGCGCAGGACCGATGCGGGTGCAGATTTCGCGTTCGCGGGCGGTGAGTTCGGTATGTTCCGGCCGGCCGCCGGCATGCATGTTGGAGCGGGCGTCGTTCTCGGCCGGCACACGGTTGATCGCGCCGACAGGCTCGCCATCGACGAGCAGGATGCGCTTGTCGCCGGCACGCACCGCCGGCAGGTATTCCTGCGCGATGAAGGGCTCGCGGAACATCTGGGCGAACATTTCCATCAGCGAGGAGAGATTGCGGTCGTCGCGGGTGGAATGGAAGACACCGGCGCCGCCATTGCCGTAGAGCGGCTTGAGGATAATGTCGCCCATCTCTGCGCGGAAATCGGCGATTTCCTTGGGGTCGCGGGTGATCAGCGTCTTCGGCATCAGGTCGGCGAATTCGGTGACGAATATCTTCTCGGGCGAATTGCGCACCCAGGCCGGATCGTTGACAACAAGCGTCTTCGGATGAATGCGTTCGAGCAAGTGGGTTGCCGTGATATAGGCCATGTCGAAGGGCGGGTCCTGGCGGAGCAGCACGACATCCATGGTCGAGAGGTCGATCTTTTCCGGCGCGCCAAGCGTGAAGTGGTCGCCCTTGACGTCGCGCAGTTCCATCGGCTCGGCGGTCGCGTAGATCGTGCCGTCGCGCATCGAGAGCTGGTTGGGCGTGTAGTGGAACAGCTTGTAGCCGCGCGATTGCGCCTCGAGGCTCATGGCGAAGGTCGAGTCGCCCGCGATATTGATGGAGGACACATGGTCCATCTGGACGGCGACATTGGTGATCCGCGCCATATTCAAACCCCTGAATGCGTGAAGTCTGCATGATGTAGGACGCGACACCGATCAAGGCAAGCCCGTCAGGCGTTGGCCGTTGCTCTTTCAATGCGCTTGCCGGTGGCGGTCACGAAGTAATGTACATCAGCTGAGTCGATCGCGAGGTTGATCTCGCAGTTGAAATCATCTTCGAGCGCGGTGGCGACGACCAGTGGCTGGCCGTCGATCATGCCGTGCAGCAGGCGCTGGGCGCCCAGTTCCTCGACATAGTCGAGCTTCATGGTGAAGCCACCGGCGCCAGGGGCGGCGATCGTGAGATTCTCCGCCCGCATGCCGAGGGTGACGGTTGCGTCTCCGTTCGCGCCAGCCACCGCGATCGCCTGATCGCCGACCTTCCAGCTGCCGTCGACACGCGTGGCGTTCAGCAGGTTCATCGCCGGCGAACCGATGAAGCCGGCGACGAAGGTCGAGGCCGGCTTGTGATAGATATCGAGCGGGCTGCCGATCTGCTCGATCTGGCCGGCATTGAGCACGACGAGGCGATCAGCGAGCGTCATGGCTTCGAGCTGGTCGTGGGTGACATAGATCGAGGTCGTGCCGAGCCGGCGCTGCAGCTTGCGGATTTCGCCGCGCATCGAGACGCGGAGCTTGGCGTCGAGATTGGAGAGCGGCTCGTCGAACAGGAAGGCGGCGGGCTTGCGGACGATGGCGCGACCCATGGCGACACGCTGGCGCTGGCCGCCGGAGAGTGCGCGCGGCTTGCGCTCCAGATAGGGTTCGAGCTCCAGCATCCTGGCGGCTTCCGCCACGCGGGATGCGATCTCGGTCTTTGGCGTGCCGCGATTCTTGAGGCCGTAGGCGAGATTGTCGTAGACGGTCATATGCGGGTAGAGCGCGTAGTTCTGGAACACCATGGCGATGTCGCGGTCGGCGGGATCGGTCTTGTTGACCACCTTCTCGCCGATCCTCACCTCGCCCTTCGAGATATCCTCAAGGCCCGCGACCATGCGCAGCAGCGTGGATTTCCCGCAGCCGGAGGGTCCGACCAGCACGATGAACTCGCCATCGGCGACATCGACGGAGACGCTGTTCACGGCGGTCATACCGTTGGAATAGACCTTGGAGACCTGGTTGATTTCAATGCGTGCCATGTCGACATCCCTCTGGATAAATTGCTACTTGTCGCTCTCGGTGAGGCCCTTGATGAACCAGCGCTGGAAGATCACGACGAGCATGACTGGCGGCAGCATGGCGAGCACGGCAAGCGCGAAGGCCTCGTTGTAATCGGGGATCTGCGAACCGATCCACACCTGCAGGATCGATTTGATGCCGCGCATCAGCGTGTAGAAGCTCTCGTCCGTGGTCATCAGCATCGGCCAGAGATATTGGTTCCAGCCATAGACGAACATGATGATGAAGATCGCGGCGATCATGGTGCGCGAGATCGGCAGCAGGATATCAATGAAGAAGCGGAACGGCCCGGCGCCATCGATGCGCGCCGCCTCCAGCAACTCGTCGGGCACCGACATGAAGAACTGGCGGAAGTAGAATGTGCCCGTCGCCGAGGCGAGCAGCGGCACGATGAGGCCGGTATAGCTGTTGAGCAGGTGCAGGTTCGACATCACCTGGTAGGACGGCACGATGCGCACCTCGAGCGGCAGCAGCAGCGTGGTGAAGATCACCCAGAAGGAAAAGGTCGCCATCCGGAAGCGGAAATAGACGATCGCATAGGCCGCGAGCATCGAGAGCACGATCTTGCCGAGCGCGAAGCCGACGCCGAGGATGAAGGAATTGAGCAGCATGCGGGCGCCGGTGACTTCGCCGGTAAAGCCGCCCTTCTGGGTCAGCACCTTGGTATAGGTCTCGTTGAAATGGTTGCCCCAGGAGAGCATCAGGCCCTTGGAATGGATTTCCGTCGCCTCATGCGTCGAGGTCATGAAGGCGACGACCACGGGCGTTACCATCAGCAGGCAGCCAAGGATCAGGATCAGGTGGTCGAGAGGCTTGGTCTTGTACATGGCTCCGCCCTCTCAATTGTAATGGACGCGCCGCTCGATGAAGCGGAACTGGAGAACGGTGAGCACGAAGACGACGATCATCAGAATCACCGATTGCGCCGAGGAGCCGCCGATATCATTGCCCCGGAAGCCATCGAGATAGACCTTGTAGACCAGCGTGATCGGGTTGTTGGCGGCCTTGTCCTTCACCATCACGTCGATGACGGCGAAGGTGTCGAACAGCGAATAGGTGACGTTGATCACCAGCAGGAAGAAGGCTGTCGGCGCGAGCAGCGGCAGGATGACAGTAAAGAAGCGCTTCAGCCCATTGCGGCAATCGATCAAGGCCGCCTCACGCACCGAGACAGGAATGCCCTGCAGGCCTGAGAGAAAGAAGATGAAATTATACGGGATCTGCTTCCACACCGAGACGAAGACCATGGCGAAGGCCGTGTCGAAGTAATTGAGCCCGACCTTCATATCCCAGCCAAGATATCCCGCGATCTTGACGAAGGGGCCGATATGCTGGTCGAAGAACATCATGCCGATCAGGCCGGCGACCGGCGGGGCGATGGCATAGACCGAAATCAGCAGCGTTTTGTAGGCGGACGCGCCGCGGATCACGGCATCGGCCTTGATCGCGAGCAGCAGGCCGATCGACAGCGCGAAGAAGGTCACCAGCGCGGTGAAGACGGTCGTGAATTCGGCGATCTTCAGATACTGCGACGAGAATATCGCATCCGAGTAGTTGGCGAAGCCGACGAAGGTGGAGCCGAAGCCGAACGGGTCTTCGATATAGAAGGACGATTGCACCGCCTGCACCGACGGCCAGTAGAAGAAGACGAAGATCACGGCGAGCTGCGGCGCCAGCAACAGATAGGGCAGAATGGGCGACGAGAACTGCACGCGCTTCATGAGGGACTTTCGCATAGGGAACGCTCCTCTAGCGGGGAGCGATCGTTCACGGAATGCTGGCGGTGCCACCTGTTCCCGCTTCTCCCCTTGGGGAGAAGTGCCGAGCATAGCGAGGCGATGAGGGGTTCTCAGCCGCTTGCACTACCCAGAGAGAACCCCTCATCCGACCCTTCGGGCCACCTTCTCCCCAGGGGGAGAAGGGAGTTGGGGCACCGTCGGCGCCTCCAACGTCCCCTCTCCCCGCAAGCGGGGAGAGGGTTAGGGTGAGGGGCAACCTTGAGGCTAAATCAGCCTGATGTCTTGGCGAAACGGGCGAGAAGCTCGTTGCCTTCCTTCTCGATCGTTTCCATGGCTTCCTTGATCGTGGTTTCGCCCGAGAAGATGCGGCCATATTCGCGTTCCATCACGGCGCGGATCTGCGGGTAGAAGCCGAGGCGGTAACCCTTGGACCATTCGCCCGACGGCAGCGACAGCTGCTGGATGCCGACTTCGGCGACCGGGTTCTCCTTGTAGAAGCCTTCCTTCTTGGTCAGCTCGTAAGCCGCCTTGGTGATGGCGACATATCCGGTGGCCTGGTGGTAGAACTTCTGGATCTCAGGCGAGGTCAGGAACTGGAAGAAGTCCGCCACGCATTTGTTCTCGGCATCCGGCTTGCCGGACATCGCGAAGAGTGCCGCGCCACCGATGAAGGACGAGGTGCCCGCACCCTTGATGCCACCCCAATAGGGCAGGAAAGTCGCCGAGAACGGCATCTGGGCGGTCTTCTTCAGGCCGCCGAACGAACCGGACGAGCCGATCCACAGAGCGACCTTGTTTTCTTCGAAGGGCTTCTGGTTGTCGGACCAGCCGGCGCCGTAATAGGCGAAATAGCCTTCATCGGACCAGGCCTTGAGCTTTTCGAACATCATGACGAGGTTCGGGTCGGTCATGTGCATCTTGGTGTCGACGATGCTGTCGTAGCCATTGTTGTTGGAAGCGAACTGGATGTTGTTGCGCGAGAAGAAGTTCTCGGTGAACTGCCAGGTCAGCTGCGCCTGGACGAGCGGGATAAAGCCGGCCTGCTTGAGCTTCGGCGCGATCTGCTCGAACTCTTCCCAGGTCTTCGGGGCGGTGACGCCAGCCTTTTTGAGTGCCTCGTCATTGATATACATGATCGGTGCCGAGGAATTGAACGGCATGCCGACGAACTTGCCCTCGGAATCGGCGTAGAAATAGCGGACGCCTTCGATGAAGGCATTGCGGTCGAACGTGTAGCCGGCCTTGGTGATCAGGTCCTCGGCGGGGATGACTGCGCCCTTGGCATTGATGATGGTGGCGGCACCAGCGTCGAATACCTGCAGGATGTTCGGCTGCTCGCCCGAACGGAAGGCGGCGATACCGGCAGCCAGCGCTTCCTCATACGTGCCCTTGGAGACGGGGTTCAGCACGCACTCGGTCTGGGCGGCGTTGAACTTCTGCGCCACTTCGTTGATGACTTCGCCATTGCGGCCGCCCATGCCGTGCCACCACGTGATGTTGGTTGCGGCGAGCGAGGACGTCGTCGTGAATGCGAATGCCAATGCGGCAAACGAGAGTTTCCGGATCATGGTTCTTCCCTTCCCACCTTTGAGGCCGTCGGGCCTTGGTTTCGGGAACGTCCACTAGTCCTCGTCCGTGACGGGTACGTAACAGTTTGATTGCAGCTTCTTGACAGTCCACGATGTCTACAGGGCGCAGGCGTTTTTCAGAACGCATCTCTGAGATGGACGGGCCAGCGCCAGGGCCGGACGGCGACAATGTCATAGGAATATGACAGTCGGCCCGCATCCTTCTGTGACGAGAGCCAGGACATGGAGGCGTTGCGAATACGGTTCTGAGTCCATCCATCAACGGCGAAGACCGAGGCGTCGGTGGTCGCCCGCGCCTTGACCTCGATGAAGCCTATGACATCACCCTTGCGCGCGATGATATCGATCTCGCCTGACTTGACCCGGTAGCGCATGGCGACGATGCGGTAGCCGCGCAGCATGAGGGAGAGGGCGGCGAGATATTCGGAGGCATGGCCGCGCCGCAGAGCCTTCTTTCGATCCTCCGCGCTGCGTGGGGCCATGGTTCAGCCTTTCAGCTCCAGCAGCCTGGAATAGAGGTCCTTGCGGGGCAGGCCGGTCTGCTGGGCAGCGTGGGTCGCCGCGCGTGACACCGGCATCTCCTCAAGGAGTGTCCTGAGGAGCGTATCGAGGTCTTCGCCCTCCGGCGCCTGTTTCTCGGCGGGCGGTGCAACGCAGATGACGATCTCGCCCTTTACATTGTCATTGGCTTCATAATGGGCGGCCAGTTCGGCAAGCGTACCCCGGCGGAACTCTTCGAAGGTCTTGGTCAGTTCGCGGCAGACGGCAGCGTCACGAGCGCCGAGCACGGCGGCCATGTCGGCAAGGCTCGATGGCAGGCGGTGTGGGGATTCGAAGAAGATGAGCGTGCCGGGAACATCCTTGACCTCGCCCAGGCGGTCGCGGCGGGATTTTTCCTTCTGCGGCAGGAAGCCGGCGAAGAAGAAGCTGTCGTTCGGCAGGCCCGATGCGGACAGTGCTGTGACGACCGACGAAGGACCGGGCACGGGGATAACTCTAAAACCCGCGGCCAGCGCTTCCTTCACCAGCCGGTAGCCCGGGTCGGAAACAAGGGGCGTACCGGCATCGGAGACGATCGCCACTGATTTGCCCTGTGCGAGCGCTGCGATCAGCTTCGGTCCGACCTCGTTGGCGTTGTATTCGTGATAGGCGTAGGGCCGTTTGCCGATCGCGAAGCGATCGAGCAACACCCGCGTCACCCGCGTATCCTCCGCCGCGACGACATCGGCGCCGGCCAGCGTTTCGAGCGCCCGCAACGTTATGTCGCCGAGATTGCCGATCGGGGTGGAGACGAGATAGAGCGCCGGCTCCAGCGGCCGGGCGGGAATTTCGAGCGTCCTGATGCGGTAGGTCCCGGCTCCCGGTAGATCATCGGTTTCGTTCTCGGCCAAGGGGGACTCCAGGAATTCGGCATTTCCGGCTTTATGCGCGTTGGGGATTACGTGCGCAACTATGAATTAATCATAGCCAATGCCCATAACCCCTTGCACAGGACGCGGTATTTCTGCCATTTTGCCCGTCCAATCAGGGACGGAATCCGGTTCATCCGGCAAGAACACAAAACGGCAGGCATCATGCGTATCACTCTCGAGCGTTCCAATCTTCTCAAATCCCTCGGCCACGTGCATCGCGTGGTGGAACGGCGCAACACGATCCCGATCCTTTCGAACGTGCTGCTCAAGGCCGAAGGTTCGAGCCTGCAGATGAAGGCGACCGACCTCGATCTCGAGATCACCGAAGCCGCGCCCGCCATGACCGAGAAGGCCGGCTCGACCACGGTGCCCGCACATCTGCTCTACGAGATCGTGCGCAAGCTGTCGGACGGTTCGGAAGTGGCGCTTGCCGTCAATACAGAGGGCACGACGATGACCGTCATGTCCGGCCGCTCGAAATTCTCGTTGCAATGCCTGCCGGAAGGCGATTTTCCGGATCTGACCGCCGGTACGTTCAGCCACTCGTTCCAGATCAAGGCCGCCGATCTCAAGATGCTGATCGAGCGCACGCAGTTCGCGATCTCCACCGAGGAGACCCGCTACTACCTCAACGGCATCTACTTCCACACCGTCGAAGCCGATGGGGCGCTGAAGCTGCGCGCAGTCGCCACCGACGGTCACCGCCTCGCCCGGTCCGAGATCGAGGCACCGTCGGGCTCCGAGGGCATGCCTGGTATCATCATTCCGCGCAAGACCGTCGGCGAAATCCAGAAGCTGATCGAAAACCCGGATTCGGAGGTGAAGTTCGAGGTCTCGGATTCCAAGATCCGCCTGTCTTTCGGCGAGATCGTGCTGACATCCAAGCTCATCGACGGCACGTTTCCGGATTACCAGCGGGTTATTCCGGCAGGCAACGACAAGGAAATGCGCGTCGACTGCTCGACCTTCGCCAGCGCCGTCGACCGCGTCTCGACCATTTCCTCCGAGCGCGGCCGCGCGGTGAAGATCGCGCTCACCGACGGCCAGATGGTGCTGACGGTGAACAACCCGGATTCCGGCAGCGCCACGGAAGAACTCGCTGTCTCCTATGAGGGCGATCCTCTGGAAATCGGCTTCAACGCCCGCTACCTGCTCGACATCACAAGCCAGCTGACCGGCGAGGACGCCGTCTTCAAGCTTGCCGATCCCGGTTCGCCGACGATCATCCTGGATTCGTCGAGCGTCGATGCGCTCTATGTGCTGATGCCGATGCGTGTGTAAGGTTCGGCGGTGTTAACCGCAATAAAACTTTACACAATCCGGCGAATAAGAGCCTTGCTTTTACCGTTTTTTAGCTGTTGGAGTAGCCGCAACGAGAAGAAGGGGAAAGCCGGAATATGCAGCGCATAAAAAGCCGTTTCGCCGAAAAGTTCGACGACGAGATCCGTTTCCTCAAAGGCGTCATCTCCACACCCAAGACAGTCGGCGCCATCATGCCGACCTCGGCGCGGATGGCCAACCGGATGGCGAGCATCATCGATACCGGCTCCGGCCTGCCTGTTCTCGAACTCGGGCCGGGTACCGGCGTGATCACCAAGGCGATCCTCGACAAGGGCGTAAAGCCCGAGAACATCGTGTCGGTGGAATATTCCGGCGATTTCGTGCGCCATCTGCGCGGCAAGTATCCCGGCGTCAATTTCGTCAATGGCGATGCCTTCTCGCTCGCCGAGACGCTGCAGGATTATCGTGGCCAGAAGTTCGATTGCGTGATCTCGGGCATCCCACTGCTCAATTTTCCCATGCACCAGCGCGTCAAGCTGATCGAGGACTTGCTCAAGCTCGTTCCCGTCGGGCGACCTGTCGTGCAGTTCTCGTACGGCCCGGTCTCGCCTGTCGTCGCGCGGCCGGATAGCTACACGATCAAGCATTTCGACTTCATCATGCGCAACATCCCGCCGGCGCAGATCTGGCATTACAAGAAGCTGCACTAGCTCCCCCGATGCTCGGCCTCTACATCACCCATCCGCAGGTCAGGATCGATCCCGATGTGCCGGTTCCCAAGTGGGGACTGAGCGATGTCGGCCGTGAGCGCGCTATGGCGGCGGCCGCGATGCCGTGGGTGAAGACACTCGGCCGGATTGTTTCGAGCGACGAGACCAAGGCCATCGAAACGGCTGAGATTCTGGCCAGGGCGGCGGGCATCTCTATTGAAATTGACGAACGTGGACACGAAAACGACCGCTCCGCGACGGGCTTTCTCCCGCCACCGGAATTCGAAAAGGCCGCCGACTGGTTCTTTGCGCATCCGGACAAGAGCTTTCACGGCTGGGAACGGGCAGTGGAGGCGCAGGCCCGCATCGTCGCGATGGTCGAGACAGCGCTCACCGATCACGATCCCGCAGTCCCGATTGCTTTCGTCGGCCATGGCGGGGTGGGCACGCTGCTGCGCTGCCACATCGGCCGCATGCCGATTACGCGCAGCCACGACCAGACGGGCGGCGGTGGTGGCAATCTCTATGCGTTCCGGCTTAGCGATCGACAATTGCTGACAGGGTGGGTGGCGATGGAAACTTGGCAGGGGCCGGGCAGCGCTTAGCTGGGCTTTAAGAAAGACCCCGCCCCGCACCCCTCCCCACAAGGGGGAGGGGCCAACTCGTGGCATCCGCTCAGCCCCTCGTTTCGTGCGTAGTTATGTTCCCAGGACAAGGCTGTTTGCTCGACGTCGAGTGGGGCGAGACGGTGCGGCACGCTAGGCCCCTCCCCCTTGTGGGGAGGGGTTTGGGGCGGGGTCTTTCTTCATTTTCAGAAGCGCAAAACTCACTCACTGCAGCACGGTCATCTCCATCCCCGCCAGCGTGTCCTTGTCAGCCACCGAACTGATCTCCACGATCCGGCCGTCGCGGATGACCACTTCCAGCACCAGCAGCAGGTTGCCTTCCGGCGCGACGATGACGCCCACTGCGTCGTCGATGAGGCCCACCTGCGCGCTGCGGGCGCGGCCGGAGAAGTGACTGGCGACGCTTTCCGCGCCACGGATTTCCGGAGCCATCGCGCCGAGCTGCATTGCGGCCGTATCGGCGCGCAGAACCACGTCAGGCGCCAGAACGGCAAGCAGGCCGCTGAGGTCGCCGGTGCGCGAGGCGGTGAGAAACGCCGCTACGATGGAGCGATTGCCAGCCAACTGGGCTTCATCGGGGCTCGGCTTGCCCTGCACGCGGCGCCGCGCGCGGCTGGCGAGCTGGCGGGCGGCGTCCGGCGTTCGGTCGACGATCGGGGCGATCTCGTCGAAGGGCAGGTCGAACATATCATGCAACACGAATGCGATGCGCTCGGCGGGCGTCAGTTGCTGCAGCACGACCAGCATGGCGAGGCCGACCGAATCGGCCATCATCGCCTCATGCTCGAAACCGCCGGGATCGGTCTGGCTGACGGTGGGCTCGGCGACGGTGGGGCCCAATGGATCCTCGCGGCGGCTTTTTCGCGCACGAAGCATATCAAGCGCGACCCGCGAGATTACTGTCGTCAGCCAGCCGCCCATGTTGCGGATGTCCGACGCTTCGGCGCGAGACAGCCGGAGCCAGGTTTCCTGCACCGCATCCTCGGCCTCGCTCATCGATCCCAGCATCCGATAGGCGACGCTCTTGAGGTGGCTGCGGTTAGCCTTGAATTGCTCGGCGAGAAATTTTTCTTCGTCCATCGGTCACATTCCCCGTTCGCGTTGCGTCAGATGGATGACGAACGAGATCCCGCCGATGTGACAGAGATCATGTCCCAGGGGAAGTCGTCGAACGCAACGCCTTGATTTCGAGGAGAAATATCATGCAAGCCAGAATGAACAACCCCGCCCTCATCCTCCCCCAAGCCCTGCAGGCGCTCTATGCGCTCAGCAAGTCGACCGAGGAACTGGTACCTGAAGTGACCCGCAAGCTTGTCGAGTTGCGTGCCAGCCAGATCAACGGCTGCAGCGTCTGCGTCAACATGCATGCGGCGGAACTGAAGAAAAAGGGCGAGAGCGACGAGCGCATCTTCTCCGTTGCCGCGTGGCGCGACACGCCTTACTTCACCGATGCCGAACGTGCCGCGCTGGCGCTCACGGAATCGGTGACGCGGCTTGCCGACAAGGCCGATCCGGTGCCGGACGACATCTGGGAAGACGCGACCCGCCACTATCCCGAGAAGGAACTCGCGGCGCTGATCGTGTCGATCTCGCTGATCAATGTCTGGAACCGCCTCAATGCCAGCGTGAAGATGGTCGCGGGCGCACCCTGGAAGTGATCATTTTCCGGTGATTTCGAGCTCTTTTGCCTTGCGGAGCAGTGGCGACCATGCGACTGCTCCGCAACCGATTCCAAGGCAAGGGGCAAGCACTATGGCAGCCAGGGACCATCTGATCGTCGGGCTCGATGTACCGAATATCGGTGAGGCCGAACAGATCGTCAAAAAGCTCGGCCATAGCGTCGATTACTACAAGATCGGCTACCAGCTGGTCTTTGCCGGCGGCCTGGAGTTCGCCCGCGACCTTGCTCGCGAGGGCAAGAAAATCTTCCTCGACATGAAACTGCTCGATATCGACAACACGGTCGCGTCGGGCGTCGAGAACATCGCCAAGATGGGCATGACGATGCTGACGCTGCATGCCTATCCCAAGGCGATGCGGGCGGCGGTCGAGGCCGCGCGCGGCTCCGGTCTTTGCCTGCTCGGCGTGACGGTCCTGACGTCCATGGACGAGACCGACCTGATCGAGGCGGGATACGAGTACGATCCGCATACGCTGGTGCTGCGCCGTGCCGAACAGGCCCGCCGCGCCGGCATGGGCGGCATCGTCTGTTCGGCCGAGGAGGCGAATGCCGTGCGCCGCATCGTCGGTGCCGATATGGCGGTGGTGACCCCCGGCATCCGTCCAACGGGTTCGGATCCCGGCGATCAGAAGCGGGTGATGACACCAGCCGAAGCCATCCGGGCGGGTTCGAGCCATCTCGTGGTGGGTCGGCCGATCGTCAAGGCTTCGGACCCACGCGAAGCAGCGCGCGCGATACTTGCCGAAATGGAAACGGCGCTTTAGATTTTGACAAAATCATAGTTCTCAGGAGGAATTCATGGCCAAGGGATATTGGATCGCCCGCGTCGATGTTCGCGACTCCGAACGCTACAAGGACTATGTGACCGCTGCCAAGCCTGCATTCGAGAAATATGGCGCTGTGTTCCTTGCCCGCGGCGGCAATTATGAGCGGCTGGAAGGCCAGGTCCGGGCCCGCAACGTGGTGATCGAGTTTCCTTCGCTCGAGGCGGCGCATGATTGCTATCACTCGCCCGAGTACCAGATCGCGGCGGCGATACGGCAAGAGGTCGCAGACGCCGAAATGGTGATCGTCGAAGGGATTTAGCCGCTTCTATTCGCATGCCGAATGCGGTAGTAAACTTGCAGTTCCCGCTGTTCAGGAGATGGAAATGACGCTGTCCAACGTGCCGAAACTTGTGACCATATTCGGAGGGTCGGGTTTCCTTGGGCGTCATATCGTGCGGGTGCTCGCCAAGCGCGGCTACCGCATCCGCGTGGCCGTCCGCCGGCCGGATCTCGCATTTCATCTCCAGCCGCTCGGCAATATCGGCCAGATCGTCGCTGTGCAGGCCAATCTGCGCTACCGCAATTCCGTCGATGCCGCCGTGCGCGGCTCCGATCATGTGATCAACTGCGTTGGCGTGCTGCATGAAGCCGGCCGCAACGGTTTCGACGCGGTTCAGGATTTCGGCGCGCGTGCCATTGCGGAGGCCTGTCGCAATGCGGGTGTCAAGCTCACGCATATTTCTGCGATCGGCGCCGATATCGATTCGCCCTCGGCCTATGCCCGCACCAAGGCGAAGGCCGAAAAGGCGATCCTGGCCCTGCTGCCGGATGCCGTGATCTACCGGCCATCCGTCATGTTCGGCCCAGAAGACGGCTTCTACAACAAGTTCGCCGATATGGCCCGCATCGCACCAGCGCTGCCGCTGGTTGGCGGTGGCCACACCAAGTTCCAGCCGGTCTATGTCGACGATGTTGCCGAGGCTGTCGCGCGTTCCGTCGACGGCAGGGTCGAAGGCGGCAAGATCTATGAACTCGGCGGCGCCGAGGTGAAGAGTTTTCGCGCGATCATCGAGGACATCCTGCGCATCACCTGTCGCGAGAAGACGCTGGTGCCGCTGCCGTTCTTCGTCGCCTCGATAATGGGCTCGATCAATTCGTTGATCCCGTTCGTGACGCCGATGATCACCGCCGACCAGGTGACATTGCTCAAGACCGACAATGTGGTTTCCGATGCTGCGAAGGCAGAAGGCCGCACGCTCGAAGGCCTCGGCATCAAGCCGACGCTCGCCGATGCGATCCTGCCGAGCTATCTCATACGCTACCGGCCGGAGGGCCAGTTTACGCAGCCTGACAAGGCGGCCTGAACAGATTGTTTCTCATTGGTGGGGCTCGAAGCGACACGCGAATTTTCTGGCGACGATATCGCCCGGCCCCCGCGACGTCATCCTCGGCCTTGTGCCGAGGATCTGGTGTGCGTGCCATAAGCCATTGACGTAGCGTCACTCTTGCACGTACCGGATTCTCGGGACAGGCCCGAGCATGACGGCGGAGGGTTTGTCGGCCGTCTGGGAAACCCTCGTCCCCCTACGCCGACGCTTGATGAACGCGCTAGCTCCGAACGCATTCTCCCACTCGAAATCTGTAACGCTCGTTCCGAAGTTGCAGAAAAGACGCATGAAAAAAGCAATGCGGCGTTAACGCCGTCTTCAGCATGCATGTTTTATTGCTAATGCAAATTTCGCTGACTAGAAACCGAGCCAAGAGACTGCCGGATCAGTAGGCAGATTGGGTAGCTTTCAGTCATTTCAGGGGAACTAAATGGGCAAATCGATCGCACTGTTTTTTGCGTCTGCGGCGCTTGTCATTCTTGCCGGCTCGTTCATCGCACCGCGCACAGTCGCGGCTGACCAGGCCAAGTGCTCGCCGGCTTACGGTGTCTGCGCGGAAAACACCGCCAAGTAAGACCAATCAGAGTTTGAATGAAAAAGGGCCGTTCGCGGCCCTTTTTCTTGCTCTGATTTCCGGCTCAACCGAGATAAAAGAGGCCGAGCAGACCCAGAGCCCCGACGATGATCCGCCAATAGGCGAAAGGCGCGTAGCCCCGGCGCGAAACGAAGGCGAGCAGCGAGCGTACCACGAACAGGCCTGACACAAAAGCTGCGAGGAAGCCGACGACGATTGCCGTCGTGTCATCGACGCTCAAATCGTTGCGAACCTTGTAAAGCTTGTAGACGAAGGCGCCGACCATCGTCGGCATGGCGAGGAAGAACGAAAACTCCGCCGCCGAACGTTTGTCGGCTCCCATCAGCAGCGCGCCGACGATCGTCGCGCCGGAACGGGACGTGCCGGGTATCATCGCGACGCACTGGCAGATGCCGATTCTCAGCGCCAAGGGCAGCGGATAGGCCATGGCATCGAAATGGCGCGGCTGGAGGCGGAGGCGATCGACCGCCAGGAGCACGATGCCGCCGATGATCAGCACGTAGCACATGATCGCGGGTCTCTCGAGAAGCTCATTGATGTAGCTTTCGGCAAACACCCCGACCACGACGGCGGGCAGGAACGCCAGGAGGATCGACAGCACGAAATATCGTGACCGCTCGCTCGATCTGAGCGTCAACGCCACATCCAGCAGTCTTTTGAAATAGACGAGCAGGATAGCGAGGATCGCGCCGAGTTGTACCAGGATGGTGAAAGCGTTGCTGGGCGATTCGAATTTCAGGAAATGGCTGGCCAGTTGAACATGCGCAGTGGACGAAACCGGGATGAATTCGGTGAGCCCTTCAATAAGACCAAGGATCAGGGCGCTGAAAATATTCGGCTCACTCATAGGGACCTCAGGGAAAATTAAGAATGATGCAGGGTTTTAGATGAGATAAGTTGGGATGGGCTGGCAAGGTTAAAAACCCCTATACAGCCTTGACAGTCCGGCTGACCAGCCGCCATTGAATGAAATTCGCTAATCCAGCCGGGACGAATATGCCTGTTCTTTATCACCATCCCATGTCGACCGCATCGCGCTTCGTGCGCCTGATCTTCGCGGAATACGGCTTCCAGGCGGAACTGATCGAGGAACAGCCGTGGGAAAAGCGCAGGGATTTCATAGCGTTGAATCCGGCCGGCACGCTGCCGGTCTATCTCGACGACAATATGCGGACGCTCTGTGGGGCGACGATCATCTCCGAGTTCATGGACGAGACCAGCGGCGTTTTGAAGCGGGACCGCAGATTGCTCGCCGAAGACCCGTTCCAGCGCGCGGAAATCCGCCGCTTGACCGAGTGGTTCCTGTTCAAGGCCGAGCAGGACGTGACGCGGCCCCTGGTGCGGGAGCGTGTCTACAAGCTGCAGATGACGCCCGACCATGGCGGTGGCGCGCCCGATTCGAAGATTCTGCGCACCTCGCGCAACAATATCCGCCAGCACATGCGCTATCTCGCATGGCTTGCGGGCTCACGCACATGGCTTGCGGGCGAGCGGCTGTCCTATGCCGATCTCGCCGGTGCGGCGACGATCTCGGTGCTGGATTATCTCGGCGAGATCGACTGGAACGAGTGGCCGCAGGTCAAGGAATGGTACCAGAGGCTCAAATCGCGCCCGAGCTTCCGGCCGCTGCTCAACGACCGGGTGCGCGGCGTCACGCCGGTATCGCACTATGCCGACCTCGATTTCTAAAGACCCGAAGAAACTCTCGGACTACGCCAAGGCACTGGCGCGCGAAACCGGCTTCGATATCTGCCGGATCACCACTGCCGATACCGACGAGACGCTGGGCGCGAACCTCTCCGCCTTCGTCGATGCCGGCCATCACGGCACCATGGCCTGGCTGGAGGAAACCCGCGAGCGCCGCGCGTCGCCGAAGGGGCTATGGCCGGAGGCGAAATCGGTCATCATGCTGGGCATGAACTACGGACCGGATCACGACCCGCGCGAAGATTTGCAGCGGAAAAACGTGGGCAACATCTCCGTCTATGCCCGCAACCGCGACTACCATGATGTGATCAAGGGCAAGCTGAAGGAAATCGGCGGACGCTTCGCCGCTCGCAGCGGCGCGGAGATCAAGGTATTCGTCGATACCGCGCCGGTGATGGAGAAGCCGCTTGCCGCGAAGGCGGGATTGGGCTGGCAGGGCAAGCATACCAATCTGCTGAGCCGGGAATTCGGCTCGTGGCTGTTCCTCGGCAGTATATTCACCGATGCCGAACTGACCCCCGATGCGCCGGAGGTCGACCATTGCGGCTCGTGTCGGGCCTGTCTCGATGCCTGTCCGACGAACGCGTTCCCGGCGCCCTACCAGATCGACGCGCGGCGCTGCATTTCTTACCTGACGATAGAGCACAAGGGGCAAATCGCGGCCGAATTCCGGCCGCTGATCGGTAACCGCATCTATGGCTGCGACGATTGCCTGGCGGCCTGTCCGTGGAACAAGTTCGCGGTCGCCGGACACGAGATGAAGCTCAAGGCGCGGGCTGACCTTGCCGCTCCACCCTTGGCCGAACTGCTGGCGCTCGACGATCCGGCCTTTCGAGCCTTTTTCTCCGGCTCGCCGGTCAAGCGCATCGGGCGCAATCGCTTCATCCGCAATTGCCTCGTTGCGGCCGGAAATTCCGGTGATCCAGCATTGATCGAACACTGTCGCCACTTGCTGGGCGACACCTCGCCGGATGTCCGGGCGATGGCGGTGTGGGCACTCTCGCGTCTCGGAGGGCTTGAAACTTCGCGTCATTTGTTGTCGGAAGAGACCGACGAAAATGTGCTGGCGGAATTGCAGCAAGCGGAGAATGTGTGATGAAGCTCCTGATCCTGGGCGCGGGCTATTCCGGCAAGTCGATTGCGCGGATCTGTGGGCCATCCTTCGACGAGGTTTTCGGCACGACCCGCTCGGCGGCGAAATTCGCCGAGGTCGAGCGCGCCGGCGCCAAGCCGTTGGTATTTGACGGTACAGAGATCTCGCCCGAACTGGCGGATGCCTTCGCCGCTGCCACCCATCTCGTGCAGTCGATCTCTCCCGATGAGGACGGCGACGCCTTCCTGAAGCGCTTCGACGATCTCAAGGCGCTTGCGCCAAATCTTCAATGGATCGGCTATCTCTCGACCATCGGCGTCTATGGCGACCGCCAGGGCGGCTGGGTGGATGAGGATGCCGACCTCGAACCGGTCTCCGAGCGCTCGCGCGAGCGGGTGATCGCGGAGAAGGAATGGCTGGAGGCGGGCGAAAAGATCGGCGTGCCCGTGGCTATCCTGCGGCTCTCTGGCATTTACGGCCCCGGCCGCAATCAGTTCCTCAACCTGGAAAACGGCACCGCTCGGCGGCTGATCAAGGAAGGCCAGGTCTTCAACCGCATCCGGGTCGAGGATATCGGCCGCTTCACCCAGTATCTGATCTCGCTGAACTATGGCGGCATATATAATGTCACCGACGAGGAGCCCGCGCCCGCGCAGGATGTCGTGGAATATGCCGCCCGGCTGATGGGCGTGCCGGTGCCGCCGGACGTCGCCTTCGAGACCGCCGAACTCAGCCCCATGGCGCGCTCCTTCTATGGCGAGAGCAAGCGGGTGTCGAATGCCAAGGCAACGGCGCTGGGCTTCGAGTTTCTTTATCCCGATTATCGCGAGTCCCTGACCCAGATGTGGAACGAAAATGCCTGGCGGTCGTTCTGAATATCGGCCTCAAAGCATATCCACCATCGATCGTCGGCAAAAATCTTACGGAATCCACCGCTTAAAATATGCTTAACGGCGAGATTCTTCGCGAATTCTGTGAGTGTTGCGCGAATACAATGCCATCCGCAAACGTTGCTGCTTAATGTCTGTTTTCAAGGTATAAATAACTTCTGGTTGCGTTAGGCATTGCGCAGATTCACCCGTGATCACCAATTAAATATTTCATTCTTTAATATTGCGTGATCAATCGAGGCACTTTTTTGCCATTTTTTACCCGTCAAAGCCGATTTCACACATGAAACGGGACGGGAAAAGTTCTAAATTGAAAAAAATAATCCACACGGCGGCGTTCGCCGCGACAATCATCGCGACGACGGCACTCTCCACGGACGCAGCATTTGCCAAAAACGGTTGTGGCGGCGCTTCCTGGTACGCTCTTCATTCCCGGACTGCATCCGGCGAGCGCATGAACCCTAAAAGGCTTACGGCGGCACATCGTTCCATGCGTTTTGGCACAAAGCTGAAAGTCACCAATCCCCGTAACGGCAAGAGCGTCATCGTGCGTATCAACGATCGCGGTCCATTCATCAGGGGACGCATACTCGACCTTTCCAAGGCGGCTGCCAGCCAGATCGGCATGATCAGCTCCGGCCATGCCAAGATCTGTTACGAGACTGTCAGCCGTTAAGACCGGCTACCATCGCCCAAATGCTTGCTCTTCCCCGCAATCGCGGTTACGACCCGAAAGCACAATTGGAGAAAAGCATGCGTTTGGGCGGTCGCCTTGCGGGGGCCATAGAGGTCCTCAACGATATCGAAACCCGTCGCCGGCCGGTGGCCGACGCGCTCAAGGACTGGGGCCTGTCGCGGCGTTTCGCGGGCTCCGGCGACAGGGCGGCCGTGGGCAATATCGTCTACGACGCGCTGCGCATGAAGCTCTCCCATGCCTGGCTCATGGATAGCGCAAGCCCTTCGGCAATCGCCCATTCGGTGATGTTCCGCCAGTGGGGCGTCTCTCCCGAAAAACTCGCTACAGAACTCGACGGCGACAAGTTCGCGCCCGAGCCGCTCGATCCCGCCAGCCTCGCCGCATTCCAATCCCGCAATCTCTCCGACGCGCCAGCCCATATCCAGGGCGACATTCCCGAATGGGTCGTGCCGCTGTTCGAGGAGAACTTTGGTGACAACTGGCTGAGAGAAGCCCAGGCGCTGGCGCTCCGTCCGTCGCTCGATCTGCGCGCCAATACGCTGCGCGCCACCCGCGACAAGGTCGTGCCGGCGCTCGAAGAAGCCCACGCGGTCCCCTCCCCCATCGCCCGCGAAGGCATCCGTATTCCCTCCGGCGAAGGTCCGTCGCGACTGCCGAATGTGACAGCCGAGCTTTCCTTCGCCAAAGGCTGGTTCGAGGTGCAGGACGAGGGCTCGCAGATCGTCGCCGATCTCGTCATGGCGAAAGACAGCGAACAGATTCTCGACTATTGCGCGGGCGGCGGCGGCAAGACGCTGGCGCTTTCGGCGATCATGCACAACAAGGGCCAGATCCACGCTTTCGACGCCGACCGCAAGCGGCTTGCGCCGATCATCGAACGGCTGCGCCGCGCTGGCACCCGCAATGTGCAGGTCCATGAGCGCGAGAAGGATCTCGCCCATCTCGTCGGCAAATGCGACCGGGTGCTGATCGATGCGCCCTGCACAGGAACCGGCACATGGCGGCGCCGCCCCGATACCAAATGGCGGCTGACGCAGAAGAATCTCGACGAGCGCATCGGCCAGCAGCGCCAGGTGCTGGAGTCCGCGGCGCCTTACGTGCGGCCCGGCGGAATGCTCTGCTATGTCACCTGCTCGGTGCTTCCCGACGAGAACCAGAAGCAGGTGGCGAATTTCATCGCCAGCGATCCCAGTTTCGAATTGGTTTCGGCGCTGGAGGGCTGGCAGACACTGTTCGGCGCCACCGGCGTCGCACCGCTCTCGCATGACGGCATGACCGTGACCCTGTCTCCCGCGCTGACCGACACCGACGGCTTCTTCTTCGCGATGATGCGGAAGAATGCCTAATTCAAGGCCCCGGCAGTTTGGATTCGTTGTAAACTATACTGTTTGACACAGGTATGTTTTTGCGCGAAGACCCCTCATCATTCCAGAACGGTGAGGGAGAATTCATGTCCAGGACCTTGATACGATCGGCCGCATTTGCATTCCTGGCAGGCGCATCGCTGATCGCGACCGCCGCCGGCGCCGCGACCGATCCCGCCGCCGTGGTCAAGCATTATGCCGAACTGGGCCATGCCAAGTATGAGGATGCGCTGATCACCGCCAAGGAACTGGATGCCGCGATCGATGCCTTCCTTGCCGCGCCGTCGGAAGAGACCCAGAAGGCGGCCAAGGATGCCTGGATCAAGGCCCGCGTTCCCTACCAGCAGACCGAAGCCTACCGCTTCGGCAATGCCATCGTCGACGATTGGGAAGGCAAGGTGAATGCCTGGCCGCTCGACGAAGGCCTGATCGACTATGTCGACAAGTCCTACGGCACCGAGAGCGACGAGAATGAGCAGTACACGCTCAACGTCATCGCCAATCCGAAGTTCTCGATCGGCGGCAAGGAAGTCGACGCGACGAAGATCACGCCGGAACTGCTGTCGGGCACGCTGCAGGAAGCCAACGAAACCGAGTCCAACGTCGCGACTGGCTATCACGCGATCGAATTCCTGCTCTGGGGTCAGGACCTCAATGGCACCGGCCCGGGCGCCGGCAACCGGTCCTACACGGATTACGACCTCAAGAATTGCACCAACGGCAATTGCGACCGCCGCGCGGCCTACCTCAAGGCCGCCTCGACGCTTCTGGTCTCCGACCTCGAATTCATGGTCAAGCAGTGGGCGCCGGACGGCGATGCTGCAAAGGCCGTGACCACCGATCCGACCAAGGGCCTCTCGGCCATGCTGACCGGCATGGGTTCGCTCTCCTACGGCGAACTGGCCGGCGAGCGCATGAAGCTCGGCCTGCTGCTGCACGATCCCGAGGAAGAGCACGATTGCTTCGCCGACAACACTTTCAACTCGCATCTCAACGATGCGATCGGCATCGACGGCGTCTATACCGGCAAATACACCCGCGTCGACGGCACGACGATGGAGGGCCCCTCGCTCTCCGAACTCGTGAAGGAAAAGGATGCGGCAGTCGATGCCGAACTGACCGGCAAGCTCAACAAGACGCTCGACGCCATGCATGCCATGGCCAAGCGCGGCGAGACGATCGAGGCCTATGACCAGATGATCGGCGACGGCAACAAGGACGGCAATGCCGTGGTGCAGGCCGCGATCGACGGCCTCGTCGACCAGACCAAGTCCATCGAGCGTGCCATTTCTGCGCTCAACCTCGGCAAGATTGAACTTGAAGGTTCCGACAGCCTCGATAAACCTGAAGCCGTGTTCCAATAAGACAGGCAGGAGGCGGGCATGACCCGCCCTCCTGAACGGCAATGACGAGACAATGGCTGATGGCCCTGCCGGCGCTGGCATTGGCGCCGGCGCTCTATGGCGCTTTCGCCCTGGCGACAGGCAGCAGCGAATTGACCGCTGCTGAGGCGGCGCGGGCCGAGGCGGTGCTGAAGCCGACGACGGATTTCTCGCAGGCCGAGAAGTTCGAGGCACTGCAGGCGGGTGCCGCGACGTCGATCGAAGAACCCGACCGTCTCGCCTTCTCGCATTTCTCCACCAACCTTCCCGAGGCGAGGCGGATGGATTTCCGCCTCGGCAACGCGCTGTTCCGCAAGCTGTGGGTGGCCGCACCATCCTCAACCCAGGCGTCGGATGGACTCGGGCCGTTCTACAATGCGCGTTCCTGCGAGCAGTGTCACAAGGAAGACGGCCGCGGCACGCCGCCGGACGGCAAGAATCCCGGTACGATGTTCCTGCGGCTGGCGCGGCCGGCCACGACGGATGAAGAGCGGGCGTTTCTTGCCGAGGCGATGGCGCCGAACTTTGCCGATCCGGTCTACGGCACGCAATTACAAGACAAGGCTATTGCAGGCATCAAGGCCGAGGGACAGATGAAGGTCACCCATTCCGACCTCCCCTTCACCTTTCCCGATGGCAGCGTCGTGACGCTTCGCAAGCCGGACTATGCCGCGACCGATCTGCGTTATGGCCCACTCGACAAGACCACGACGCTCTCGCCCCGCATCGCGCCGCAGATGATCGGGCTGGGGCTGATCGAGGCCATTCCCGAAGAGCAGCTTCGCGCTCACGCCGACCCCGATGATGCCGACAAGGATGGCATATCCGGTAGGCTCAACATCGTTGGCGGCCTCGACGGGAAGACGCGCATCGGCCGTTTCGGCTGGAAGGCGGAGACGGCCGTGATCGGCGACCAGGTGGCGCATGCCTTTGCCGGCGATATCGGCATCTCGACATCGGCGGTCGACCGGCCGCATGGCGATTGCACCAGCGCTCAGGTGGACTGTCTGGCGCTGGCGACCGGAGAGCAGGAACGTCTCGGCAAGAGCGAGGCGCCCGATCCGATCCTCGAACTCGTCACGCATTATTCGCGGCATCTCGCGGTGCCGGCGCGGCGGAAATCCGGTTCCCCCGACGTGCTCAAGGGCAAGGAACTGTTCTATGCCTCGGGCTGCATTTCCTGCCACACGCCGAAATTCGTCACGGCGAAGGATGCGGCATTCAAGGAATTCCGCTTCCAGCTGATCTGGCCCTATTCGGACCTCATGCTGCACGACCTGGGCGACGGCCTCGCCGACGGGCAGATCGTCGGGGGTGCGACAGGAAGGGAGTGGCGCACGGCGCCGCTCTGGGGTATTGGGCTGACGGGCACCGTGACGGGCAAGGGTTTCTTTCTGCACGATGGCCGGGCGCGCACGCTTGAGGAAGCCATTCTCTGGCATGGCGGCGAAGCGGTGAAGGCCCGGGACAATTATGCGAAACTCTCGCGGGCCGACCGCGAAAAGCTGATCGCCTTTCTGGAGTCGCTTTAGATGAAATCATTCGTCTGGCTTGCAGCGTTGCTCTCGCTCTCCCTTTTCGCGCAGCCGGCCTCCGCTCTCGATGACGCCAAGGCGAGGCAGGTCATGGCAAATGCGGTCGATGGTTACATCAGGCCCGCCTACAAGGATTTCCATCAGAGGGCGGCCGCGCTCGTCTCCGAGACCAGCAAGTTCTGCGCCGCACCGACCGATGACGGCCTGATGGCCGTGCAGGCCCGTTTTGCCGAGACGGTCGCGAGCTGGGGCCATATCGAGTTCCTGCGCGAAGGGCCGGTGATGCAGCAGAACCGGCTCGAGCGCATCCTGTTCTATCCCGACCGCAAGTCGACCGGGCTGAAGCAGGTGCAGGCGCTGCTCGCCAATCCGGACGATACCGTGACCGATGCCACGAAGCTGAAGGACCGCAGCGTTGCGATCCAGGGTCTCGGCGCCTTCGAGTTCCTGTTCTACGGCACCTATCCGGAAGCGATCGTTTCCGAGAAGGATTCCTTCCGGTGCCGCTACGGGCTGGCGATTGCGGGCAATGTCGAGTCTATTGCTGGTGAACTCCAGGCGGCCTGGGATGCGTCGGATGGGATCGCGAAGGACTGGAAGAACCCATCCGCCGACAATCCCATCTATCGCGACGGCAAGGAGGCCGTCTCGGCGCTGATCGGCGTTGCAGTACATGGGCTGGAGATGGTGCGTGACCAGCGCATCAAGCATTTCTACAAGGGCCGTGACGCCAAGGTGTCGCCGAAGCTGGCGGTCTATTGGCGATCCGGCCTGACGATGACGGCGCTGGCGGCCAATGTGGACGGCCTCGCCGGCTTCTGGAAAGTGACCGACATGGCGCTACTGCTCGATTCCGACCTGCATTCGCTGTCCGAGTCGGTAGGTTTCGATTTCAACGCGGCGCTCGCAGCCCTGAAGAGGCTCGACCAGCCGACGGCAGAGCGCCTCAAGGACGGCAAATATCTCGACAAGCTCGACTTCATCGAATTCAATCTCAAGGATGCGATGACGCGCATCGACAGCGATGTCGGCGGCGCGGTGGGTCTCGGGGCCGGCTTCTCGTTTGCGGATGGCGACTGAGATGATCGCGCCCTTGCTCAGCAAGCGCGGGTTCCTGAAGGCGGCAGGCGCCGGCTTTGCCGCCTCGCTGCTGCCGCGACAGGCCGATGCGTTGGCGAAAACGGACGCGGTGTTCGCCGCTGCCTTCATGGGCAAGGACGAGCGCTATGGCGTGGCGCTGCTGACCGAACAGGGCCAGGAAATCAACCGCATCGCACTGCCCGATCGCGGCCATGACGTGTGCTTCGATGCCACCTCACCCCGCGCCGTGGCCTTCGCGCGGCGCCCGGGCACATTCGCGCTGGTGTTCGACACACAGACGGGCAAGCCGGTGAAGCTGATCGAAGCAGCCGAAGACCGGCATTTCTTCGGCCATGGCGTGTTCTCGACCGACGGCAAGTTGCTCTATGTCTCGGAGAACGACTTCGATAACTATGCCGGCATGATCGGGCTCTACGATGTGCGCTCGGGCTACCGGAAGATCGGTGAATTCCCGGCGCATGGGATGGATACGCATGATATCCAGCTGATGGAGGGCGGGCGCTATCTGGCGATCGCCAATGGTGGCATCAAGCAGCACCCCGATACCGGCCGCGCCAAGCTCAATATCGACCATATGGAGCCGTCGCTGGTCATCGTCGATCTTGCCGATGGGCGGCTGGTCGAAAAGCACGATATGCCCGACGATATCCGCCAGCTTTCGACACGCCATATGGACATGGACGCCAAGGGCCGGGTCTGGTTCGGCTGCCAGTTCGAAGGCGCGCGTAACCGCCACCCGCAACTGCTCGGAAGCTTCCGCCGTGGTGAGGACGTGCGCTTCATCGATATAACCGAGCCGGTGCTCAAGGGGTTCGACAACTATGTGGGCTCGGTCACCGTCAACCGCGATGCCGGGCTGGTGGCAATCTCATCGCCGCAAGGCGGGCAATGGGCGGCTTTCGAAACAGAGACCGGCAAGCTGGTCTATGAGGAACGAATCGTCGGTGTCTGCGGCCTGGCGCGGGAGGAAAAGCTCTTCGTGCGCTCGACCGAGAATGGCGAATTCGGCGCGGCGAAGTCAGAGCTTGCCTGGGACAATCACATCACGCGGCTGGGTTAGGCATTCTCTGCACGATACACGGTCGCCTGGTCAGACAATGCCGCAGCGGCACCTTCGAGATTATAGAAGGCATAAGGGTTGAGAAATTGCCGCCCCCAGAACAGGGCGCGGTCGACCTCGCCGAGATCAGCCTCGGCGCATAGGGGGCGCCAGTTCTCGCCGATCACGCGGATCTGGCCCGCGACGATCTCGATCGCCTGATGACTATCGACATGGAAATGCGGCGCCGCGGCAAGACAGCTGGCGATCTGGCTCGCCCGGTTCTGACCGGAAATCAGCATGGCCTGGCTCGCTTCCTGCCCGGAGCGCGGCTGCGGGCAGACATCGTAAGCCGGGGTCAGCGATAAGGACAAGCCATCCCAAAAAGCCGCATGATTTCGCGCATGATCATCGAGATTGCCGACGAGGATGTTGAAGCTGATTCGGGCAAAGAGCTCGCGCAGCGTTTCGGAAACCCGTGTGAAGCGTATCCGCACGATTTCGGCCAGGTCCTGGTAGCTCGCATAGCGCGCCTGCATCTCGTCCAGTTCGAGCATGGTCAGGCCCGACACCATCGCCCTGCGCCGCCATGTGCCGGCAACGTTGACGCGGTCGAAACGCTCGACAAGCAGGACGTCCTTGCCAGATGCCTGCACCAACCGCACCGATGGTACGTTCAGCCCAGCGAGTGCCGCCAGACGCATCGCGATATATTCGCCTTTCACGACGCTGTAGATATCGCTGTTGCTCGAGAATTTCGCGATGTACTTTCGCGGCCCATCATCGATGAGCGCCTTGGGTCTCGCTCCGCCGATGGAACTGCCGTGATGAAGGGCTTGGTCAAGTTCCACGCTCAGCGGCAGATTGCGCTCCACCCGTTCGGCCGACGCCAGGAGTTCGCCGAGCGAAGCATGCGCGCCGCCACGGGCCACGTAATGTGTGGCCGAGGTCTGGAAATCGAGTGCGC
Organism: Rhizobium sp. LjRoot254; assembly: GCF_964254105.1. Taxonomy (NCBI): domain Bacteria; kingdom Pseudomonadati; phylum Pseudomonadota; class Alphaproteobacteria; order Hyphomicrobiales; family Rhizobiaceae; genus Rhizobium; species Rhizobium sp. LjRoot254. Next base: position 4,485,949 of record NZ_CAXUSM020000001.1, read on the forward strand.
CGACGCGATCCGATCCGGATTCCAGGAGAAAGGTGAGTTCGTCCAGCTCAAGCTCATCGAGAGCGTCGCCCTTCTGCCCGGATGCGCGGTTGAGGATGACGCGGCGTCCCCATGCATCGGGTGAAGCATCGCGGATCGCGCTCGGCATGGCGAGCCCGTGCATTGGGCGGATCAGGTCCGATCCGAGCGGCAGTTCGGGCAGATAGAGCGGTATCGCCTCGGGGTTTTCCCGATACGAGCGGCCATAGATGAAGCAGATTTCCTCCTCGATCGGCACGAGCCTGCCTGCGACGACCGGTTGCGTCGTATTGGGAAGCCACGTCCAGACATAGGCCTCCGGTGGCTGGCCTGCTCTAGAAGTCATCATCGACTGTCGCCTGCTTTGTTGGCCGGGCGTATTTGGGCAGAAGTGCCAATTGCTTGCCGACGTCATCCGCGCGCGATGCAAGCCCGCCTAGATCCTGCTGTTCGAACAAATGGATGCCGAGGATGGTGCAGGCCTCGAAGGCGATGCCGAGCTCGACCTTGGGATCGCCAAGCTCCAGTCTGAGCACGGTCCCGCGCGCGACGCCAAGCCGCTCGGCCAGTTCCTGCGCCGTCATCCGCCGGGATTTGCGCTCAAGCTGGATCAACTCTCCGAGCAGCTTGGCCGCTGCAAGCGTATAGCGGGCGTAGCTGGTCTTTCTTGTTGCCGGCATTTGCTCTATCCATAGCTCACATCATATCGATATGCATGATGGGTCGATCACGAATAGCATGAATGGAGCACGGACGGCAAGGCTTGTTCGATGCGTGATACGTATTGGCGCAATGTGCGCTATGTGTCGAACAAAATGAAGCGAAGACACTGACTCTCAGCCAGCCGAACCCATCCGACTCACCGATCCCAGCAATGCCTCTGCATGGATCAGCGCCGTGCCCGTTGCGTTCAGCATCCCCGGCAGGATCATCCATTCGAGCGTCCATGCGCTGCCCGAGCGCTCCTGCTCGTGCACCAGCGACTGATGCAGGCCGGAGACCTGGACGGCATTGTAGCGGGCGAGCGTGACCAGCACCTCGGCCCGCACCGGGTTCTGCTTGTGGGCCATGGCGGATGAGCCGCCGGCGCCGGAGAGTGCAATCTCGGCGATTTCGTTCTGCGCCATCAGTGCGATGTCCTGGCCGATCTTCCCGAGCGCGCCGGTGACCTGGCTCAGCCAGTTGCCGAGCGCCGCGATCCGGTCGCGGGCGGCATGCGGCACGTAATCCGGCACGCCGAGATGGAGCAGTGCCGCCATGGCATGACGGACGTCACCTATCCTGTCGCCAAATTTCTCGGATGTTCCGGCGGGCCCGGCAAGCGAGACGATGAGATTGTGCGAGCGGACCTCGCCAAGCGCGATATGTGCACGCTCGACCAGACCATGCCATACGGCGAGGCGGTCAGAGACCCTGATCGGAATTGCCGCCTGCATGCGCGTTCGGCCCGTCAGGGGGTTGTCGCCTGATGTCGCCGCGATATGATCGAGCGATTTCAGCAATGCCTTGAGCCTGGCATCGAAGAGTTCGAAGACGGCGATGAGCTTCACGGCCAGCGCGGTATCGATGATGTCCTGGCTGGTCGCGCCGAAATGAACCGATACATCATGCGGCGCGCCGATACTGGCCCTCAGCTGCCTGACGAGTTCGGGGACGACGACACCGTCCTTCAGCGCCGCTTCGCTGAGCTTCGCAAGGTCGGGCCTGAAGCCATGGCCGGCAGTCGCGATGGCTTTCGCTGCGTCTTCGCCGATCAAGCCGCATGCGCAGGTCGCCCTGGCCAGCGCCAGTTCGACGCTGATCATCGCCGTGATATCGGCATCAGTCCCGATCAGCGCTTCCAGCGCCTCGTCCTTGAGCAGCAAATCAAGAAATCCAGTCATCGGCCCCGCCATTTCGTGGACCCCAGTATCACACGCGTTCGAGCGCGACCGCAATGCCCTGCCCGACACCGATGCACATGGTCGCAACGGCGTAACGTCCGCCCGTCTCAGTGAGTTCCAGCGCGGCCGTGCCCGCAATACGCGCGCCGGACATGCCGAGCGGATGCCCGAGTGCGATGGCGCCGCCGTTGCGATTGACGCGGGGATCGTCGTCGGCAATGCCGAGCAGACGCAGCGTTGCGAGGCCCTGGCTGGCGAAGGCTTCGTTGAGTTCGAAGACATCGAGTTGCTCCTGCTTCAGGCCCAACCGGACGAGCAGTTTCTGGGTGGCGGGTGCCGGGCCGATACCCATGATGCGCGGTGGTACGCCGGCGGTTGCGCCGCCGAGGATCCGGGCGATCGGGGTCAGGCCATGCTTTTTTGCGGCGGCTTCCGAAGCGACGATCAGCGCCGCCGCACCATCGTTAACGCCCGAGGCGTTGCCTGCGGTGACGGTGCCGTCAGCGCGGACGATCGGCCTCAGCTTGGCGAGCGCTTCCATGTTGGTGGCACGCGGATGCTCGTCCTTTTCGACCACAACAGGATCGCCCTTGCGGCTCGGAATGGTGACCGGCGTGATCTCCTTCGCCAGCCGGCCATTGGCCTGCGCGGCGGCAGCCTTGGCCTGCGAGCGGACGGCGAAGGCATCCTGGTCCTCGCGGGAGACCTTGTATTCGTCGGCGACGTTTTCGCCCGTCTCCGGCATCGAATCGACGCCGTACTGTTTCTTCATCAAAGGGTTGATGAAGCGCCAGCCGATGGTCGTGTCGTAAATCTCGGCATTGCGCGAAAAGGCCGTGTCGGCCTTGGGCATGACGAAGGGCGCGCGGCTCATGCTTTCGACGCCGCCGGCGATGATCAGTTCCGCCTCGCCCGCCTTGATCGCACGGGCTGCGGTGATCACGGCATCCATACCCGAGCCGCAGAGGCGATTCATCGTCGTGCCCGGCACATTGACCGGCACGCCAGCCAGCAGCAGCGACATGCGCGCGACATTGCGGTTATCCTCGCCGGCCTGGTTGGCGCAGCCGAAGATCACTTCATCCACGGCCTCGAAGTCCATCGAGGAGTTGGCTGCCATGAGAGACTTGAGCGGAATCGCGCCCAGGTCATCGGCGCGAACGGCAGACAGGGAGCCGCCGAAGCGGCCGATGGGTGTGCGGATATAGGCGCAGATAAAAGCGTCGGACATATCAAACCTTTCCTCGCCCAGCGGGCGGCATTTTCTAAAGCGCTCGGCGCTCACATATCGAAGAAGATGGTTTCCTTGTCACCCTGCAAATGGATGTCGAAGGTCACAACGTCACCCTCGCGCCGGCCGATCAGGGTCGGCACACGCACGCGGTGCTCGATGCGCGTGAGCATCGGGTCCTCGGCATTGGCGGCCTCCTCGTCGGAGAAGTACATCCGCGTCTGCAGGCCGATATTGATGCCGCGCGCGACGATCCAGAACAGGACATGCGGCGCCATCGGGCGCGGATCGTTCTCACGGAATGGCGCCCTGCCGGGCTTGATCGTGTGGAAAACGAATTCGCCCGTCGTCATGTCGGACGGGCAGCGCCCCCAGCCGATGAAGTCGGGATCGGCTTGTCCGCGCGTTTCCGCCGGGCTGTTGTAGAGCCCTTCGCTGTCCGCCTGCCAGATCTCCACCATCGCATCGCGCAAGGGTGTCCCGGTACCATCGATGACCCGGCCACGGATGGTGATGCGTTCGCCGCGCGTCTTTTCGTTGACCAGCGAGCCGCAGCCGAGATCGGTTGGAAAAACGCCCTGGATATCGCAGAAGTTCGGCGTGCAGCCGATATGCACATAGGGACCGGCGGTCTGGGAGGGCGTTTCCTTGAGATAATTCAGGCTCTGAACCATGTCAGTTGCCCTCCAGCTTGTTCTCGAACAGCGTCGAGCGGCGGCCGCGAAGCACGATGTCGAACTTGTAGGCGCGCATGTCCATCGGGATCGTCGCATTCATGTCGAGCGGCGCGATGAGCTGCTCGACCGCCGCCTTGTCGGGAATCGTGCGGACGATCGGACAGCGCCAGATCAGCGGATCGCCCTCGAAATACATCTGCGTGATCAGCCGCTGGGCAAAGCCATGGCCGAATACAGAGAAATGGATATGGGCCGGCCGCCAGTCGTTGGGGCCGTTCGGCCAGGGATAGGGACCCGGCTTGATGGTCTTCAGCCAGTAGTAGCCATCGCCGTCGGTGATCGTCCGGCCGACGCCGCCGAAATTGGGGTCCAGCGGCGCTGTATAAAGTTCTTTCTTGTGGCGATAGCGTCCGCCGGCATTGGCCTGCCAGAATTCGACCAGCGTACCACCGACGCCACGGCCGCGCTCGTCCATCACCCGTCCATGGACAAGGATGCGCTGGCCGATTGCCATCTCGCCGGGCTTGGCATAGTTCAGGATCAGGTCGTTATCGAGTTGCCCGAGCATGTTGTGGCCGAAGGCCGGGCCGGTGATCTCGGTCTTGGTGCTGTCGAATGATAGCAGCGCCCGCTGCGGCGAGCGCGCCACCGAGGTCTTGTAGATCGGCGTGAAGGCCGGCGGATGCCATTCGCGGTCGCGGGCGAAGAAGGCGCCGGTTTCGGGCGGTGTGTTCTTCAAGTGGATTGCTCCTTCATGTCTGCCAGCGTCGTCTTGATGATCTTGATCGCGTGGTTGGCGACCGGCACGCCGGCATAGATTGCCACATGCAGCATGACTTCGCGAAGATCCTCCGGCGTCGCACCGGTATTCGCCGTTGCGCGCACATGCATCGCCACCTCCTCGTCCTGGCCGAGTGCCGCCAGTAGCGCGATCGTCACGATCGAGCGCTCGCGCAAAGTAAAATCCGGCCGCGACCAGACATGACCCCAGGCGGCCTCAGTGATCAGTTCCTGAAACGGCTCGTCGAAAGCTGTCTTGGTCTGCTCGGCCTTGTCGACATGACGATCGCCCAACACCGCGCGGCGCGTGGCCATGCCCTGGATATAGCGATCGGAAGCGGTGCTGGCTGGCATGGCGGTCACTCTCAGGCGTTGATGAAATCGTCCAGTATGTCGGCGAGCGCCGCAGGTTGCTCGACGCAGGGAATATGGCCGCAGCCCTCGATAATCTCGAAGCGGGCGTTGGGGATCATATCAGCCGTCGCGCGCACCAGATCGGGCGGCGTCGAGCCGTCCTGGTCGCCGACGATACAGAGCACGGGCACCTTGATCTGTGAAACCGAGGCCGTGAAATCGGCGTCGCGGATCGCGCCGCAGGTCGCGGCATAGCCGGCGCGATCCTGCCGGACCAGCATGTTGCGATAGCCGGTGAGGTCGGTTCTGCGGCGCTGATGAAAATCCTTGGTGAACCAGCGTTCCATCACGCTATCGGCGAGTGATTCGATGCCATGTTCCTCGACAGCAGCGATGCGGTCCGCCCACATCTCCGCCGTTCCGATCTTGTGGGATGTGTTGGAGAGGACGATCTTCTTCACCAGTTCCGGCTTCTTGAGATAGACGCTCTGCGCGATCAGCCCACCGACCGAAAGGCCATAGATGGTCGCTTTTCTGATGCCGAGATGGCGGCACAGCCCGATCAGGTCGTCGGCATGGTCGTCGATCGAATAGGGAAGCTTGCCGACTTCGGACAAGCCATGGCCGCGCTTGTCGTACAGCAGGATCGACCATTCCGAATTCAACTCATCAAGCAGGGGCAGCCAGATGCGGAAATCGGTGCCGAGCGAATTGATCAGGATGAGGACCGGCGCGTTCTCGTCCTCGGTCAGATATTCGTGGTGCAGTACCGTGCCGTTGATGTTGGCGAATGCCATCCTAGCCTCCCTTATGTGGAACAGAATTACTCAGTGAATATTGTTTGGTATAATGATATTTTCAACCCAAACCATAACAATCCTGGAATGAATCATGGATAGCAGAATCAAGTTCCGCCATCTTCAGACATTCATCGAAGTGGCCCGCCAGAAGAGCGTGGGCAAGGCCGCTGATGTGCTTTCCGTCACCCAGCCGGCCGTGACCCGAACCATCCGCGAGCTCGAGGACTATCTTGGCGTCGATCTCTTCGAAAAGGAAGGGCGCGGCATCAGGATCAGTCATTTCGGCGAAGTGTTTCTCAAGCATGCGGGTGAAAGCATCGCCGCTGTGCAGCGCGGCGTGGATTCGATCGTGCAAGCAAAGCATTCGCTAGGCCCGCCGTTGCGGATCGGCGCCCTGCCGACCGCGTCCGTCAGCCTCATGCCGGAGGCGGTGGCGGAATTCCTGAAGGCAAGAACCGGCAGCATGGCTACGATCGTCACCGGCGAGAACCGCTGGCTGCTCGATGCGCTGAGGGTCGGTGACCTCGATCTGGTGGTCGGGCGGCTGTCCGCGCCGGAGCGGATGACCGGGCTGCATTTCGAGCCGCTCTATACGGAGGAGGTGATTTTCGCGGTCCGCAGCAGTCATCCGCTGCTCTCGAGGAGGAACTTCTCGCTCAGCGAGATCGGAAACTACACGGTGCTGATGCCGACTGCGGGTTCGGTGATCCGGCCCTTCGTCGATCGCTTCCTGGTCACGAACGGCATCGCCGAACTCACCAATGTCGTCGAAACGGTGTCCGACAGTTTCGGCCGGGCCTATGTCCAGCGCTACGATGCGATCTGGCTCATCTCGGGCGGCGTCGTCGCTTCGGAGATCGAGGCCGGGCGGATGGCGAGGCTGGAGGTCGATATGTCCGAGACGCGCGGCGCCGTGGGCCTGACCACACGCGCCAATGAAGCGCCCAACCTGTCGCTGTCGATCATGATGACCACGATCCGCGACCGCGTGAAGCAATCCGGCCGAGGAATATAGTCGATACTCAGACCCCGCGCCGTGTATCGAGCGAGATGATACCGGCGCCGGCGGCTGCGACATAGAACAGTCCGCCGGCGATCGCGATGTCCTTCATGAATGCCTGGAATTCGACAATATTGGACCAGTCCGAATGTCCGATGAAAGCGGTCGCGATGCAGAAGAGCGCCAGGACCGTCGCCGCGATGCGGGTGTAAAGGCCCGTCAGGATCATCAGCCCGCCCACGAGTTCGACAAGGATAACCGGCCAGATCGTCACCGAAGGCAGCAGCAGGCCGAGCCCCTGGAAATAGGCGATCGTGCCGGAGATATCCATGAGCTTCGATATCGCGGCCTGGATGAAGATCACCGACAGCAGGATGCGGCCGATAAGCATGGCGATGCTGGACATGTTCGTTTCCCCTCGGAATGCGTCGTCAATTTTGATCCGGACAGGGCGCCCCGCCGATCAGAGGTGGGATAGTTTCCAGGCGATATAAACCAGAGCGGCGGCAATGATCCAGAGGGCAATGCGTCCAGATCTGGAATGCCGCGCCTCTGATTTGCCGATCGCCTCAGCCGTCGCCGCGTCGAACCGCAACCCATTCTCGCTCATATCGGTGATGTTCTGCGCCAGCTTCTCGGCCTTCTCGGCGATCAGGGGTGCTGCTTCCGCCAGCCTGAGCGCGGCCTTCAGCCCATCCCTGAGGTCCACGGCCAGACGCTTCGGCCCGAGATTGTCGCGGATCCACTTGCCGACGACGGGCTCGGATGCCTTCCACATGTTGAAGCGCGGATTGAGCGAGCGCGAGACGCCCTCGACTACGACCATCGTCTTCTGCAGCATGATCAGTTCCGGCCGCGTTTCCATGTCGAAGAGTTCGGTCACTTCGAAGAGCAGCGTGAGCAGTTTCGCCATCGAGATCGTATCGGCCGGCTGTCCGTGGATCGGCTCGCCGATCGCCCGGATCGCCTGGGCGAACGAGGCATGATCGTGATGGCTCGGCACGTAGCCGGCTTCGAAATGGACATCGGCAACCCGGCGGTAATCGCCGGTGATGAAGCCGTAGAGAATCTCGGCGAGGAAGCGGCGTTCCTTCTTACCCAGCCGGCCGACGATGCCCATGTCGACCGCGACGATGATGCCGTCGGGATCGACGAACAGGTTACCCTGGTGCATGTCGGCATGGAAGAAGCCATCGCGCAGCGTATGCCTGAGGAAGGACTGCATCAGCGCTTCGGCGAGCCTGTCAAGATCGAAGCCCGCGGCGCGAAGGCCCGCCACATCCGACATCTTGATGCCGTCGACCCATTCCATGGTGACGACGTCGCGGCCGGTGCGCTCCCAATCGACGCGCGGCACGCGGAAGCCGGGATCGTCCTTGGAATTCTGCGCGAGCTCGGAAAGCGCTGCCGCCTCGAGCCTGAGGTCCATCTCCACCTTGGTGGTCTGTTCGAGCGTCCTGGTAACCTCCACCGGCCTGAGACGCCGCGACGGCGGATAGAATCGTTCCTGAAAACGGGCCACCACGTAATTGGTCTCGAGGTCCTTGGCAAAGCGCTCGCGCACGCCCGGCCGGATCACCTTGACCGCAACCCTTGTGGTCACACCGTCCTTGACGATATCGGCGGGATGCACCTGGGCAATCGAGGCCGCAGCGATCGGCTCGCCGAAATGGGCGTAGAGCTGGTCGATCGGCCTGCCGAGCGAGACCTCGATCTGGGCGATGGCCTGTGCCCGGGGAAAGGTTTGCATCCGGTCCTGCAGCTGCGCGAGATCGGCGGCAAACGCATTGCCGACCACATCGGGGCGCGTTGCCAGGAACTGGCCGATCTTGACATAGGACGGTCCGAGCCGCTCGACCGCGCGCGCCAGATTGTCGGACTGTGCGGCCGACTTCGCACGGCGGCGCGCGACGATGCCGGCGAGCGACTGGCCGAACCGGGCAACGGGGGGCAGGTTTTCCGAAGGCAGCGCGGACACGACGCCCTCGCGCGCCAGCACCCAGCCGAGCTTCATCAGGCGAAAATAGGCTCCAATCGTACTCAAGGTCAGATTTTCCAACCCGAGTGCAGCGCAGCGATGCCGCCGGTATAATTGGTGAAGGTCACGCGGGAGAATCCTGCGCGCCGGATCATCTCGGCGAAATTCTGCTGGTTGGGGAACTTGCGGATCGATTCGACCAGATACTGATAGGGTTCTGCTTCGCCGGTCACGACCTTGCCGATCCTGGGGATCGCATTGAACGACCAGGCATCATAGACGCGGTCGAGCAGCGGCAGGTCGACATCGGAGAACTCGAGCACCAGCAACCGGCCACCGCGCTTCAGCACGCGATAGGCTTCGGTGAGTGCCACGTCGATGCGCGGCACGTTACGGATGCCGAAGGCGATCGTATAGGCGTCGAATGTGCCGGCCTCGAACGGAAGTTCCTCGGCATTGGCCTCGACGAAGGTCAGGTTATTCCGCATGCCGTTCTTTTCGGCGCGCTCGGCGCCGACGCCCAGCATCGAACCGTTGATGTCGAGCACGGTGGCGCGGGCCAGGCGGTTGGATGCCTCGATCGCCCGGAAAGCGATGTCACCGGTGCCGCCCGCCACGTCGAGCAGATGGTAGTTCGCGTCCTTGCGCGGATTGAGGGCTGCGATCATCGCACTCTTCCAGATCCGGTGCAGCCCCGCCGACATCAGGTCGTTCATGATGTCGTAGCGCCTGGCGACCTTGTGGAAGACCTCGTTGACCTTTTCCTGCTTCTCGCCCTCGCCGACGCGCTGGAAACCATAGGACGTTTCCATGCCTCCCTCGGCATTCGTGCGCGCGCTCGTCATCGTCAAACTCCACCAGCTTCCAATTGCGGCGGGACCATAGCGGATCGTTTGCCGCGAGGCCATATGCCAGCGCGGCAAAATGGTCGCGGCTGCGGAATGGGTTTCCCCTGCGGCGGTAACTATCCTTGACGAAATTCAGGCGGTCCGGCGCCTGCGGTTATCGACTTTTTTTCAAGATGTTGCTAATGCCTCGCAGGGGCAAGAAACAGACATCGCTAACGAAAGCCTGCGACGACAAACGCGCGGAGTATCGGGTAGTAATCGCGCATGCGCACAGACCGGGATTTTACATGACACGTCTTGCCACGCTGACGGCGCTTGCGCTGTCTCTTGCCGGAGTCTGCTTCGGCGCCTATTCGGTGGCCCGGGAGGCCACGATCTTCGATCGGTCGCCCGAGCGAAGCATCGAGGAATACGACCGCATCGCGTCCGGCCAGGCCGAATTCGGACTTTCGGCCTATTCCAAGAAGCAGATCCTCAGCAGCTGTTATTACGGGCTGGGTTCACGCCTGGCGCGCGTGCGGCCCGCACCGGAAATCCGCCGCTTCGCCACTCAGTGTTTCGAGAAGGCCAACGCGATCACCGCGACCATGCCGACGAATTCCTTTGCCTGGCTGGTTGCCGCCGCGGCGGCTGAGGCGCTGGACGATCACGCCGGCATGAACACGGCGCTGGTGCGTTCGCAAAGGACCGGCCCCCGCGAACAATGGATCACCGAACTCAGGGTCCGGCTCGCCGAGGACAATTACGCCGGGCTGGACGAGACCACCCGCAAGGCCAATGAACTGGATCTCGCGCTGCTCGCAGAGAGCTATCGCGGCGTCAAGACGATCGCCAGCCGATACGTCAATGACGCGGGTTTCCGCGAACGCATCACCACCGTCGTCTCGGCGCTGCCCAACGATGTCCAGCAGCGGTTCCTGTGGTCGGTGAAGAAGGCTGCCCAGGAGTCGTTGCAATGATCGATGCAAGTCGCAAAGCTCGCAAGCCGGCCTGGCATCCTGCAAACGTGAACCGCGAGGCTCTGTCATGAATGCCGCGAGCACCCTGCGCCACAAGCTCAACACCCACGCCATGTGGGCGCTCTCCCTCCTGCTCATCACGCTGCCGCTCATCCTGGGTGGCAATCGTCCGATGGCCTGGACGCTCTATGCAATGCTGCTGTCGTTGCTGGCGGTCTATTATTTCGCGATGCTGCTCTGGAACGGCATCGATCCCAGGATCACCGTCTCCGACCTGAAATTTCCCACGGCGCTTCTCATCGTATTCTGCGGCTATATTATCCTGCAGACTTTGCCGCTGGCTTCGATGCTGCCCGCGTCGATATTGTATCTTCCGGAGGGCGTACTGCCACCCGAGACGATCAGCATCTCGCCGCAGGATACGCTGCTTGGATTTGCGCGCTGGATCAACATCGCGCTGACCGGTTATCTCGCGCTGCAGATCGCGGCCAATTCCATTCGCGCCGCCCGCTTTCTCAGAATCCTGTTCTGGATCGCCGCGGCGCATGCGATCTATGGCCTGCTGCTGCGCTATCAGTTCGGCGACACCATCCTCTTCACGCAGAAATGGGCCTATATCGGCTTCGCGACAGGCGGCTTCGTCAACCGCAATTCGTTCGCGACCTTCCTGGCCATCGGCTCCGTGATCGGCATTGTCAGGCTCTATGACATCTTCCGCCAGCGGCCCAAGGACAACGGCCAGGGTCTGTTCATGCTGCTGAACGCGCGCGAGGGGCTTCTCCTGCCGCTTCTGGGCTGGCTGGTGATCGTCATCGCGATCGTCGCAACCAGTTCGCGCATGGGGCTGTTCGCATCCTTTGCCGGCATGGCGGTCGCGGTCGGCCTGTTTCATGCAAGGCGATCCGAGGGTACGACCGGCCCGCTCGGCACCGTCGCAGCGCTTGGCCTGCTGATATCAGGCGCCACCGCCATCGCCTACCTCTATGGCACGTCGCTGATGGAGCGGTTCCAGACCGTCGAGCAATCGACGGAAGTCCGCATGCAGCTCTACGATCAGGTCTGGGGGATGGTCATGGCCCGGCCATGGACCGGCTTCGGCGGCGGCACGTTCGAATATGCCTATCCGCTCTTCCACCAGAGCCCGGTCAATTTCGACCTGGTCTGGGACCGGGCGCATTCATCCTACCTGGCGCTGTGGTCGGAATACGGCCTCATCTTCGGCACGCTGCCGATGATCCTGGTCCTCTACTTCTTCGCGATGCTGGCGGGCACCTATCTGAAGTCCACCAAGGCGGATGCCTTTATCATCGCGGCGATCGGTGCGACAGTCGCGGTGGCCATCCATTCATCGGTCGATTTCAGCCTCGAAATGCACGGCGTGACGCTGTTCTACGTGGCGCTTCTCGCCGGCGCCGTCGGCAAGTCCGTTTCGATCAGGCGGGGACTGGAGGCAGGCTGATGCTGAGGGACCTGCTGCCGCGCCTGTTTGGAAGCAGGAAGTCCGACCGGAAAGCCCCGATCCGCCCGCGCCTGCATGAAAGCCACATGCCCGATGTGATCTATGCGATCGGCGACATCCATGGCTGCCACAAATTGCTCCGCCAGCTCGAAAGCGCGATCGCGGCCGATGCGGACGGGATCGACGGGGAAAAGTGGCTCGTCTGTCTCGGCGACTATATCGATCGGGGACCATCGTCGGCGATGGTACTGGATCATCTGCTCTCGGCACCCCCCAGCGGCTTCAAACGCGTTTGCCTGGCGGGAAACCACGAGGAAATCGCCTTCGATTTCCTCATCAACGCCAATTACAACAATGGCTGGCTCGACTTCGGCGGACGCGAAACCCTGGCTTCCTACGGTCTTTACGACCTCGACCGTGATACTGCCCGTCTCGGCCGCCAGCTGGCGAGCCATATCCCTGAGGATCATCTTCAGTTTCTCGGTGCGCTGCCCTCGATGCTGACCGTGCCCGGCTACTGCTTCGTCCACGCCGGCGTCGATCCTCTTCTCCCGCTCGCCGACCAGCGAGAGCAAGTCCTTTTGTGGTCGCGGCCGCCGGATTTCATCTGGCCAGACGCGGGCACAGGCTACCGTGTCATCCATGGACATACGCCGATCGAGCAGCCCGATCTGGCGCAACAGCGGATAAACATCGATCTCGGCGCCTATGCGACGGGGAAACTCGGCGCCCTCAAGATCACCGGAACGGGCGATATTTCCGTCATTCTGGCAAGTTGACCTCACTACATTTGCGACGATTGCAGCCGCAGCAGGCGAAGCTCACTGCAGGTTATAGGCATTCCCGGCTACCATACCGAGCAATGCACGCCCTCACCCGCAGACACCAAAAAGCCCCGGCGTTGCCGCCGGGGAGGATAGCCGGTCTCCGGGGACGCGGAGACCGACGGTGAGGTGATGGGCGGTGAGGCTATTGGTTGGCGCGGCTCTGCAGCGCGCCGGCCGGCGCCGTGCCGGGGGTCAGGGCCGCTTGAAAGCGCGGCCCCGGCCGGTCACACGCGCTTTGAGGTCACACGAGCTTTTGGAAACGGTAGCCGGTCTGCGAGCGGCGGACGATCGACTTGCGGATATTGTCGAGCGCGAATTCACCCGACGTGGTCTTGACGATCAGGATGGCATGGCCCTCGCCACGGCGGGTGCGGACAACCGCGATCTTCAAGGCCGAGGCCGGCACGCCGGCGCGGATCAGCTTGTGGCGCTTGGTCATCGCATAGTCGTCGCAATCGCCGTAGGCCGGATTGATCGACCATGTGTCGCCACGCTCGCGGCGCGGGCGGATCGAACGGTTGACCTGGGCATTGACCGACACGAGAAGCGCCCGGATCTTCGGCGTGTAGGTGACCACCGAGCGGCGCGACTTGCGGCATTCGCTCGGGTTCTTGAGGCAGAACAGCTGGAAGGCGAGCGGGGCGGCGGCCATCTCGGCGCGCTGGTGGCGCGAGCGGGAGCCGAGGTTCCAGGCATTGGCCTCGGGCACGATTGCCGCGGTGAATGTCAGAGCCGCGAGAGCCGCGACGATAAGCTTGCGAAACATCTCAGTCATCCCCGTTTTCCGGCCTGCCCTTTGTTGCCGGGCCTGGTGCCGATTGGTTGGGGCGGAGGCTCCTGTTATCCGGATATTCTCTCCGCCGATGACACCAATCTACCGATGACCCGCTAAGGCCTCCTCAAACCAATCGCTAAAATTTGAGACATCTGTCGTTTTTGGGGACGCTCAAAATAATGCGCCTTTCCCAATTCAGCACAGGAAACGACAAACGCGCGGTGAAAAAGCAAGCAACGGTTATGCTCACCTTTATGGATGCGTCGTTTTATTGTGCAAAAGTACGGCTCTTGGTGTAAACTGCATGGTATTGTCATTCAACCAGCAATATTTCGCGGATGCGAAAGAATCCAATTGTCGCTTGGTAAAGAATGTGTTACGTTTTCTAGTAATGAGGGTTTTGTGGGGATTTACCATGTTTAAACGTACTGTTGTTGCAATGGCTTTTGCCTGCGCGGTGCTTCCGTCGATTGCATTTGCGAGCGCAGCCAGCGTCGCAGCAGGCTGCGCCAGCGGCGGCAACTGCGTGGCTTTGGTCAATGCGGAAATCGCCGCCATGGGCGGATCGCCGGCCGACAAGGACAAGGCGATTGCCGATCTCGTCGTTGCCATTGGCAACGAAGCGCAGAGCGTACAGCCGGAAACTCGCCAGAGCATGGCCAATGCGGTCGATGCCGCTGCCCTGCAGGTGTCGAACCCCGAGCAACGCGCTCGTATCGTCGCGATCGCTGCCTCCCTTCGCCGCATTCTGGAAACCGAGACCGCTTCGCTTGGTGGCGATGATGGATCGGATTCGGATGGCGGCGAACGGAACGAGTTCGCGGCGAGCGACAACTGATCCTTATTTCCGGATCATAGATTTTGAGAGGGTGCGGGTTCCGCGCCCTCTTTTCTTTTCGCTTGTCGTCGGTCAGGATCGGCAGCCGCAGCGGAGGGATGCGATATGCCGGATATATGGAATGGGCAATGCTTTTGCGGCGGCGTCAGATACCGGATGCATGGCCGGCCGATGTTCATCCATTGCTGTCATTGCCGCGATTGCCAGCGCCAGACGGGTGGCGCCTTTGCCATCAACGGCCTGATCGAAGCTGATCGGATCGAGCTTCTCGGCAGGTCACCCGAACCGGTGCGCATGGCGACGGAAAGCGGTCATCCGCATGACATCTATCGTTGCAGCGAATGCCGATCGCCGATGTGGAGCGATTATGGCGGGCGCAACTGGCTGCGGTTCCTGCGGATCGTCACTCTCGACACGCCGGATGACTTCGTGCCCGACGTTCATATCTATACGCGCTCGAAACTGCCCTGGGTCGTGCTGCCGGATGGCGCCCGTGCCTTCGAGGAATATTATGATGTGAGGCAGGAATGGCCGGCGGCAAGTGCCGCGCGATACCGTGTTGCGAAAGAAAAGGCCAGCGCAGCCCGATAGATATTCAGATCGCTTCGGCGAATGAAGGCTTTTTGACCTTCCTACCGCCAAAGGCGCGCAGGAATGTCCGCACCGCGTTGCGGGCGGCACTTTCAAGCTCCGCCTCGGCAGGTGTCTCGCCGAGCAGCAGCGGCATTTGCAGATCGGCATTGCCGAGCGCCAGGAGCTGCCGGGCCGCGACGTCGAAATCGTCGATCTCGAGCGCGCCGCCGGCGCTGAGCCGCGCTAAGCGTGCCGCGAGCGCGCTTGTCAGCTTCAATGGGCCCTGGCGACGCCAGGATTCGAAAAGATGCGGATAGCGGGCGCCCTCGGTCTGCACCAGCTTGCGCAGGAAGCGGCCGTCCTTGTTGCAGACGCAGTTCTTGTTGAGCCGCACGAGGAACGCAGCGAGATCCTCTTCCAGATTGTCGGCGTTTTCGGGAAACGTCGACAGCAGCGCAAAGACGGCGGCATTGGCACGTGCCAGCACATCCTCGACCACCGCCATGAAAAGCGTCTCCTTTTCGCGGTAGTGATTATAGACAGTCTGGCGCGACACCCGCGCCTCGACCGCGATCTCGTCGATGCAGGCGCCGCCGAATCCTTCGCGGCAAAATACGTCTGCTGCGGCACCGATGATAGATTGGCGCTTGGCCTGATGCCCGCGCGGAGCAATCGATTCCAGGGTTTCCGCCACTGCCAGATTTTTGTTCATCACTAAAAGATAATGCACCTTGACGAATTAGACAATAGTGTCTAATTTTACATGCGTGTCCAAATTTGTGGACACGGTGTTTATCGAAGGTGCGATCCTCCCAAGCCGCGCCTTCCCCATATCATTCATCAATGGAAGCAAGCGGCGGATGGCAATCCGGCTGGTCCGTTTCGCGTACTATGAAAGATAAAATCATGAGCGCTTCTTTTTATCGCCCCGCCATCATTCTCGGTCTTCTATCCGCTATCGGCCCGTTTGCGATCGACATGTATCTTCCAGCATTGCCGGCAATCGGCAAGGATCTCGGCTCGGATACCGCTGTTACGCAACTGAGCTTGCTGGCATTCTTCATCTCCTTCGCGCTGTCGCAGCTGGTCTATGGCCCGCTTTCCGACATGTGGGGGCGCAAGCTGCCGCTCTATCTCGGCATCGGCATCTTTGCCGCGGCCAGCGTCGGCTGCGCATTGGCAACGGATATCGAGAGCCTGATCGCCTTCCGCTTTTTGCAAGGCATCGGTGGTGCCGCCGGCATGGTCATTCCCCGTGCCGTGGTACGTGACATGCACACGGGCGTCGAGGCCGCGCGCCTGATGTCGCTGCTGATGCTGGTCTTCTCGATCTCGCCGATCCTGGCGCCGCTTTCGGGCAGTGCCGTCATCGAGTTCTACGGCTGGCGCGGCGTGTTCTGGGCGGTGACGGTCGCGGCCTTCATCGGCCTCATTCTGCTCGCAACGCAGATGAAGGAGACAAGGCCGGTCGAGCATCGACGTGAGAGCAGCATCGGGGCGGCGCTTTCCGCCTATGGATTGCTGCTGCGCGACAAGAACTTCCTGACGCTGACCTTCATCGGCGGCCTGGGGATTTCGAGCTTCCTCGTCTATCTCGCCAACTCGCCCTTCGTGCTGATCGAGCATTACGGGCTGACACCGGCGCAGTATTCGATCGCATTCTCGATCAATGCCGTGTCCTTCTTTTCCGTATCACAGCTGACGGGTTTCTTCGGAGCCCGCTACGGCCTCGTACGGGTGATGAGGATCGCGGTGACGGCCTTCGCGCTGACCATGGTGGTGATGGCTGCCGTGATGGCCTCGGGCTTCGACAGCCTGCCCGTGATGGCGGTGTTCCTGTTCATCGGCTACGGCTTCCTCGGCCTCGTCATCCCCACCAGCGCGGTGCTGGCGCTTGAGGAGCATGGCGAGATCGCCGGTACCGCCTCGTCGCTGATGGGGACGCTGCATTTCGTGGCAGCCGCCTTCGCCATGGTCATCGTCAGCACGGTGTTCGATGGCACGGCACTGCCGATGGTGGCGGGCATCGCGCTGGTCGCGGCACTCGCCTTCATCCTGACGCAGCTGACGATCGGCCGGCGCGCCGCTGCCGTCAGCGCCGCGGAATAAGATCGAGTTTCCTGATATGGAGAGCCCGCGCCCAGGGAAGTGCGGGCTTTTTCGTTTTCAGTGGCGTTTCACTTCCCGGAAATCGAGTATCCAGGCCATCAGCATGCCCGGCGCCGCAAGCATGATGATGAAGGGCAGCGCCATGTTGACTGCGATCATGTTGTTCCGCGCGCTGACCTCGGTACCCGCCGCGTCGCGGCAGATCATCCGCGTGCCCTTGCTGCCACTCGGCACATCGTCGATATGCTGGCCCTCGCCGCAGAGCGCATAGCCGAGCGCGTCGGACTTGCGGAAGAGATCGCGATTGAACTGGTAGAGTGCCACACTGATGGCAAAGCCGAGCACCAGCGCCGCCAGCAATATGCAGCCGGAGATGATAAGCCGTCCCTTTACGGTGATCGGCTTGCCGGTGATGTAGCGCGAGTGGCTGCTGGCCATTGTTTGTTCCGGTGCGATTGCTTCACAGCCAACGTCTGACCCGGCTCTTATATTCACGATAGGCATCGCCGAATTTCCGCTCCATCGCCGCTTCCTCGAACCGGATGTACCAGCGGTCGGTGATCACGACGAACGCAATGACCACGATGAAGGACGTCAGCACCGGAAAGACGATCGCCAGCCCGAGCAGCATGAGCGAAAAACCGAGATACATGGGATTGCGCGTATAGCGGAATGCACCCTCCGTGACCAGTTGGCCGGGTTCGTTGAATGTCCTGATGTTGGTTCCGATTCTGTGGAAACGATTGGCCGCGGGTATCCCCACCACAAGCCCTGCAACAATGAGCAGCAGTCCGAGCCAATGCCAGGGCGGCGGAATCAGGTTCGACTGAGGCCAGAGGTATCTGGCAGCAATCAGGACGATTATCGCCAGGAGAAAAAGAACGGGCGGCAGCAGCTTCTTCACGACGCGACTCCTTCTTCCCGCATCAAAGTCGATGATGCGCGACCGTCAGGTCAGAATTCAACGACGCGATAGACGCGACCGCCTGTCCGGTCTGTCAGGCCGTCTTGCCGGTCTCGTCGAACACTTCGGCGCCCGGGCCGTTCGTCTTGACCGAATCGATGCAGTTCTTGGCGCTGGCCTTGCTGGCATAGGTCTCGGATCGCACCATGGTCTCGCCGTTCGATGCCTTGAAGCGCACGAAGGTCTGTCCATCCTTGGACTCGACGAGCTCGAAACGGTAGCCGGAACCCGTCTCTTCCTTGGTCAGGTCAACGGTCGAGGCGCCCGGTGCGTTCTTCTTGATCGATTCAATGCAGTTCTTGGCGCTGGCCTTCGAGGCGTAGTTCTCCGACCAGACCATGACTTCGGAATTGTAGAGAAATTGCACCCGGAACTGACCGTTCGCGGCGTCGAGGATTTTGAACTTGTGCATAGTAAGTCCCCCCTTCATGTGGCGAGCGGGCTGGCCCGGAGCGGGCATGCCCATACCAGATGTGTAGTATAGAGACGTTCCGACCGCAAGCCATTGCAACTTGAGAGACAAT
Organism: Rhizobium sp. LjRoot254; assembly: GCF_964254105.1. Lineage (NCBI taxonomy): Bacteria > Pseudomonadati > Pseudomonadota > Alphaproteobacteria > Hyphomicrobiales > Rhizobiaceae > Rhizobium > Rhizobium sp. LjRoot254. The sequence continues at coordinate 4,504,546 of NZ_CAXUSM020000001.1, forward strand.
CCGGTTGGATTTCTCGCTTCGGATACCGGAAGGACGGCGCGGCATGACGAGCGAAAGAATGAAAATGGCTGATGGCGAGTGGTATTGCTGCCTCGATCCGGAACTGGAGGCGCTGAGGCAAAAGGCGCGAAACGCCGTCCACCGCCACAACACGATGCCGCCAGACGAACGCGGCGCGCTGGCACCGGAACTCCGGGCGCTGTTTGCATCGGCCACCGGGGATGTCTTCGTCGAGGCGCCGTTCCACTGCGCCTACGGCATGAACATCGAGCTTGGAGAGGGTGTCTATTTCAACGCGGGCTGCACCATTCTCGATACGGCGCCGGTCCGCATCGGCGCCCGCACGATGCTGGGACCGGGCGTGCAGATCTATTGCGCGGAGCATGCCAAGGATCCGAAGATGCGGTTCGACGGTCTTGAGATCGCCGAGCCGGTGACGATCGGCGAGGACGTGTGGATCGGCGGTGGAGCGATCATTCTCGGTGGCGTGACGATCGGGGCGCGGGCGATTGTCGGTGCGGGTTCTGTGGTGACGCGGGATGTGGCCGAGAATGCGGTGGTGGTGGGCAATCCGGCGAGGGTGATGGGGAAGGCTGAGCGCTAGCTCGCGGCATTTGCATCGAAGTTAGCGTGAAATCTATGCGTTTCCGCCAGCGCCACTAAAATCCCTGAAACAGGAAATCCGTAGCGGCGACAATTCTGTCATGCTGCGAGGACAAGTCAGCTACCGGCTCGCCGAACTCGGACAAGGTGATGGCGGCCATGCGTTGGGTCGCCATGACATAGGAATGACCGTCGATCTCAAATCTTGGATTGAGCTGGCCCATGGTCCAAGTCATGTCCTCAACTGGAAGAAGAGGCACGACGATCCTGGTTTTCAGGATATCGAGAAGATCGGCCTGGAGATCGAGAAGCAGCAGGCCCCCCTGTTTGGAGCGATAGACATGGAAACGCGCCATCAGAAAAGTCGATACCCCGCCAGCGGCAGGCCATGCTTTTCGATGTAGTCATTCTCGGCACGGATCGCTTCGGCATGCTCGGCGCGCCACCGGCGTTCTTTCTCAGCCTTGAGCCTCTGAGCGTCAGCCGATTCTTCCTGAAGTGAGACCTGCCTTGCAGATTTCTGTGCTTTCGAATTCATGCCTATCTCCATTCGGGAGATATCATAACGCATACGTTGTCGGGAGCGAAGCCCCTACTCGTCACTCATCCGCAACGCCGCGATGAACGCTTCCTGCGGGATGTCCACTTTGCCGAACTGGCGCATGCGCTTCTTGCCCTCTTTCTGCTTGTCGAGCAGCTTGCGCTTGCGGGTGGCGTCGCCGCCGTAGCATTTGGCGGTGACGTCCTTGCGCATGGCCGAGATCGTCTCGCGGGCGATGACGTTGCCGCCGATGGCCGCCTGGATCGGGATCTTGAACATGTGGCGCGGGATCAGGTCCTTGAGCTTCTCGCACATGTCGCGGCCGCGCTTTTCCGCCGCCGAGCGGTGGACGAGCATGGAAAGCGCATCGACCGGCTCGCCATTGACCATGATCGACATCTTGACGAGGTTGCCTTCCTGATAGTCGGTCAGGTGGTAGTCGAAGGAGGCATAGCCCTTGGAGATCGACTTCAGCCGGTCGTAGAAATCGAAGACGACTTCGTTGAGCGGCAGGTCGTAAGTGACCATGGCGCGGGCGCCGGCATAGGTGAGTTCGACCTGGATGCCGCGGCGATCCTGGCAGAGCTTCAGCACCGAGCCGAGGTAATCGTCCGGCGTCATGATCGTGGCGCGGATCCACGGCTCCTGGATGTCCTTGATCTTGACGACATCGGGCATGTCGGCGGGATTGTGCAACTCGCGCTCGCTGCCGTCGGTCATCGAGAGCTTGTAGATGACGCTCGGCGCGGTGGCGATCAGGTCGAGATTGAACTCGCGCTCCAGGCGCTCCTGGATGATTTCGAGATGCAGCAGGCCGAGGAAGCCGCAGCGGAAACCGAAGCCGAGGGCCGCCGAGCTTTCCATTTCAAACGAGAAGGACGCGTCGTTGAGGCGCAGCTTGCCCATGGCGGCGCGCAGGTCCTCGAAATCGGCGGCATCGACCGGGAACAGGCCGCAGAACACCACCGGCTGGGCAGGCTTGAAGCCCGGCAGGGCCTGCGCGGTGGGGCGCTTGTCCTCGGTTATCGTGTCGCCGACGCGGGTGTCGGCCACTTCCTTGATCGAGGCGGTGATGAAGCCGACCTCACCGGGGCCGAGCTCATCGATGGCGACCATTTTCGGAGTCAGCACGCCGACACGCTCGATGCTGTATTTGGCATCGGTGCCCATCATGCGGATGGTCTGGCCCTTCTTCAAGACGCCATCGATGACGCGCACCAGAACCATGACGCCGAGATAGGTGTCGTACCAGCTGTCGACCAGCATGGCCTTGAGCGGCGCATCGGCATCGCCGGATTTCGGCGGCGGCAGGCGGTGGACGATGGCCTCCAGCACATCGGGAATGCCGAGGCCGGTCTTGGCCGAGATCATTACGGCGTCCGACGCATCGAGGCCGATCACGTCCTCGATCTGCTGCTTGATGCGATCGGGCTCGGCGGCCGGCAGGTCGATCTTGTTGAGGACCGTGACGATCTCGTGATTGGCATCGAGCGCCTGGTAGACATTGGCGAGCGTCTGGGCTTCGACGCCCTGGGAGGCATCGACGACCAGCAGCGAGCCCTCGCAGGCGGCGAGCGAGCGGGAGACTTCATAGGCGAAGTCGACATGGCCCGGCGTGTCCATCAGGTTCAGCACATATTTCTCGCCATTGTTGGCGAGATAATGCAGGCGCACGGTCTGCGCCTTGATGGTGATGCCGCGCTCCTTCTCGATATCCATGTTGTCGAGCACCTGCTCGGACATTTCACGATCGGCCAGGCCGCCGGTGGTCTGAATCAGGCGATCGGCCAGCGTCGACTTGCCGTGATCGATATGCGCCACGATCGAGAAATTGCGGATATGGGACAGGGGCGTGCGGTTTTCAGTGCTCATGTGCGCCCGCATATCCCGGACAGGTAAAAGTGTAAAGAATGTTCGGGGCAATGGGGCCGGAATTCGCGGGGTTTGGGTGATTTGGGGGTGTGGGTGGGTGCGATACCCCCCTCTGCCCTGCCGGGCATCTCCCCCTCAGGTGGGGAGATTGGATGGGGCACGCTCTCGGCTTCAATTGACCGTCCGTTGCTCAGCACTCGACCTTCGATTTTGGCGAGGCCGGCGCCTCTAGCCAATCTCCCCACAAGAGGGGGAGATGCCCGGCAGGGCAGAGGGGGGCGAGCTTGCTCCGCCGAAACCGATTTCATGTCTATCTTCCCTCCAAACACACCTCCGCATTCACGCGAGCTGTTCCGCCCCGTGGTTTGACCATGCACGTCCCCAATCCCTTCGCTCTGGGCAAATAGGATCGGCCGGGGCACGTCTCCGTGCCGAGTTATATGGCTACCTTTCGGCAGCCGGTAAGACACGCATCCGTGCCCCGTTCGGTGTCTTTTCATCCGCGAACTCGGTCGTCTGCACCCATCCTGATCCCGGACCTGAAATTTCCAGGGGGACGGGCTTGTGTGCGGTACAACGCACGCCACGCGTACTCACCTTGCGGCGGTACCCGGGGGAGACCCCTTCTCGCGGACGCCCTGAATGGAGACTTACGTCATTTCTCCAAACCGGGCACCGGTTCCGCCTCGCCCGCATCGCCATGCGGGGTAGCCGAGGGCAGAACGGGAATGATTATAAGGCTGCCGCAGAGCGTGTGGATTTTTTGGCATAAGGGTTTGATATTGAACGAAATTAACCGGCTAAAACACACTTCTTGGCGAGAAATTGAAGAATGTTTTCTTATGAAATAGATAAGTGATTGATTTTGTTTAGAAGAAACTAGATCTGCCGTTAAGGCACCCCTTGTATCCACTTTCATTGGGATTGTGCGATGCTTGCGACTGAGCCTCGGGTGAGATGGCCACCCCACCCGAGGCGCGGCGAAGTCGCCCGTTACCCCTCTGGCTACAACCGTTGGTGAGCTTGGGATCTTCGCCGTTGTCACGCACGACCGAACAGTCGGTTGAACCCGATCGCACGAACAAGGCAGGTTACCGTGATGTTGAACATTTGTGGAGTGGATGTTTCCAAGAATGTGCTGGATGCCTTCGTGGCGTCGAGCGGCACCTATGCGCGCTTTGCCAATGACGCGGATGGGATCGCGGCGCTGGCCGTGTTGTGCCGAGCAGAGGATGTCGAACTGGTGGTGATGGAGGCCACCGGCGGGCAGGAGCGGATGGCCTATCTGCTGCTGTGGCAGGCGGGTATTGGCTGCGCCGTCGTCAACGCCGCCGCGGTGCGCTACCATGCGCGCTCCAAGGGACTTCTGGAGAAGACCGACCGCATCGACGCGGCCGTGATCGCGAGCTTCGCGGCGATGAAGGATGTCCAAGCCGGCGATCCGCCCGATGTGGATCAGCTGCATCTCAAGGCCCTGGTGACGCGTCTGTCGCAGATCACCTGCGACCTGACTGTCCAGAAGCAGCGACTGTCGAGCTGCGACGATGCCGAGGCGCGGGCCAGCCTGGATGAGGTCATATCCCTGCTCAAGCGTCAGGCGCGTCACATCGAAGGCGAGATCGCCTCTGTTATCGACGACGATCCGCTTTGGGCGAAGTTGGCCGAGGCCTTCTCCTCGATCAAGGGCGTGGCCGGCCGGACGATCGCCATCCTGATGGCCGAACTGCCCGAGATCGGCCTGATCTCCAACAAGGCAGTATCCAAGCTTGCCGGCCTGGCGCCATTGGCCGACGACAGCGGCAAGCGCAAAGGCCAGCGTCATATCAGGGGCGGTCGTGAACGGGTTCGGTCCATTCTCTACGTGATCTCCTGGATCGCCTGCAAATATGACAACAGCCTCGCTGCCTTCCATCGCAGGTTGATCGAAGCGGGAAAGCCCAAAATGGTCGCGCGTATCGCCGTGGCTCATAAAATCCTCGTCCGCCTTAACGCAAAAGCACGAGAAGCGAGAATGGAAATGCAAATTGCAACTTGACACGCAAGATAGTCGCTCACCAAGCGCGTCCATGCGCTCGCTGGAGCTCACGCGGACTTGCTATCCTCTCCCGCAGGGGGAGAGGTAAAAGCCGTGGCACCGCCTTACCCAAACTCGGGGCCGAGCGCGAGGCACTCCTACCTCTCCCCCTGCGGGAGAGGATACGCAGGCCGCATGAGACCAAAGGTCGAATGCTTGGCCGAAGTTGGTGAGGGGTGAAACCTAAACCTTCTCCGGCAACTCCCAGTCGATCGGTGCCAGCCCCTTCGACTCCAGAAACCGGTTGGCCTTGGAAAAATGCCGCGACCCGAAGAAGCCGTTATGCGCTGAGAGCGGTGACGGATGCGGCGCCTTGAGGATCAGGTGCTTGTGCGGATCGACGAAGGCGGCTTTCTTCTGGGCGTAGGAGCCCCAGAGCATGAAGACCGCTGGGCTTTCCTGCTCGTTGACGCGGGCGATCACGGCATCGGTGAACCGCTCCCAGCCCTTGCCCTGATGCGAGGCGGCGAGCGAGCGTTCCACCGTCAGCACGCTGTTGAGCAGCAGCACGCCCTGCTTGGCCCAATGTTCGAGATGGCCGTGGCGCGCCGGCGGAATGCCGAGATCCTCCTGCATTTCCTTGTAGATATTGACCAGCGACGGTGGAATGCGCACGCCCGGCTGCACCGAGAAGCACAGGCCATGCGCCTGCCCGTCGCCGTGATAGGGATCCTGGCCGAGGATCACCACCTTCACCTTGCCGAGCGGGGTGAGATCGAGCGCCCGGAAATATTCCGGCCCGCGCGGAAAGATCACCTTGCCGCGGTTCTTCTCCTCGAGCAGGAATGCCTTGAGGCTTGTCATATAGGGGGCCGAGAATTCGCTCGCCAGCGCCGCTTTCCAGCTGTCTTCGAGTTTGATGGATGTGTCATTCATGCTTAACTCCCTCGACCCAAAAGAAGCAGAACCGGAGCCAGATCGCAAGGAGTTGAAGTTTGATCCGATACTATCGATGCCGACTGTTGGAAGAAGACATGAAGCCTGATTTGCCAATCTGGTTTCTTTACGAGGTGGATGTGGAAGCCGACAATGTGCTTCGGATGATCGAGATTTTTGCCAATGGTTCCAGCGATAGGAATAGTATCGAGATAGAGGCACGATACGGCCCACGGCATCCCACCGTCGTCGATGGGCCATTTATGCAACATGCTGAGATCATAGGGCTTGAAGAAATCGAAGCCGAGGCGTTCGAGGCCGCGTGGCGAGAGGGTCGGGACAAGCCCTATTGGAATGCCCCAGGTAACCAGTTTCCGCCTTCTTCCTGACGGTTCCCGGCGTGCACGCGATCATGAAATCGGCTACAGCTAGGCCGCTTTCAAGGGAGACGGATTTCATGAAGATCAAGGATGTGAAGACCTGGGTCGTGGCCAACGAGGCGGGCTTCGGCGGACCTTATTTCATCTTCGTCAAGCTGACGACCGATGGCAATGTGGTCGGCTATGGCGAGGCTTATAACGCGACCTTCGATCCACATCTGACCGCGAAGCTGATCGAGGATTGTGCTGCCCGCTATCTCGTCGGCCGCGATCCGCACGATATCGAGACGTTCTTCCGCAACTGCTATTCCTCGGGTTTCACGCAGCGCCCGGATGTCACCATGATGGGCTGCTTCTCGGCGCTCGAAATCGCCTGTTGGGATATTATCGGCAAGGAGGCGGGCAAGCCGGTCTACAAGCTGCTCGGCGGACAGGTGCATGAGGCGCTGCGCACCTACACCTATCTCTATCCGAAATCCGGCAGCGTCGTGCCGGCCGATCTCGCCGGCACCAAGAACGTCTATAACGACCCTGAAATGGCCGCCGCCACGGCGCTCGAATATGTCAAGGAAGGCTTCAACGCGGTCAAGTTCGACCCCGCCGGCCCCTATACGATCTATGACGGCCACCAGCCGCGCCTGATCGACATCGACCTCTCGGAGCGAATGGTGAAGGCCGTGCGCGAGGCGGTCGGCACCAAGGCCGACATCCTGTTCGGCACGCATGGCCAGTTCACCGCCTCGGGCGCGCTGCGCATGGCTCGGGCGCTGGAAAAATACGATCCGCTGTGGTTCGAAGAGCCGGTGCCGCCGGATATGCCCGAGGTCATGGCCCAGGTCGCGCGCGGCACGTCCATCCCCATCGCCACCGGCGAGCGGCTGACCACCAAGTTCGAATTCGCCCGCGTCATCGAAATGCGCGCGGCGACGATCCTGCAGCCCGATCTCGGCCGCTCCGGCGGCATTCTCGAGACCAAGAAGATCGCCGCGATGGCAGAGGCCTTCCACATCCAGGTCGCGCCGCATTGCTATTGCGGCCCGATCGTCGCCGCCGCCAATATCCAGCTTGCGACGACGCTGCCGAATTTCCTCATCATCGAGGCGATCAAGCAATTCGACGGTTTCCACGAGACGTTGCTCGAGAAGAAGATCGAATGGCAGGATGGCCATGTCATCCCGTCGAAGGAGCCCGGCCTCGGTGTGGTGCTGAACGAAGCGCTCCTCGACGATTATCCATGGTCCGGCTCGCAGCTGCATCTCTCGATGGTCGAGCAGGTCATCGGAGGGTAGGCCGCCAATCCGGCTGGACTGTCGCTCAGTGAATATCGGCTGCGGTCAGGATGAACATGTTGTTGCGCTTGCTCTTGCCGTAGACCCGCTCGGCGGCTTCGAGGATTTTCTTGCGGAGATCGTCGAAGGCGGAGAGAGCCTCCTTTTCGCTGGAAAGCTTTGCTGCGAGAGCCTTTGCGAGGGTATCGATTCCGATGAAGAACTTGACCTCGAACATGCCGTCATAGCCCATGAATCGAACGCGCCTTTCAGAATCGTCATAGCTGCGGCTGCGATTTGGAAATGATATCGACATCTGAAATCCTGCCATCTTAAGTTTTTCTGGATTGATCGATAATATCACGAAAAGTATTTCCCGGGCCGGGAATTCGTCCACACGGTCGTAAATTGCATTTTTATTTTTGCAATCGACGGATAATCATGGATTGAACGTATTCAGCGAGGCGAAAACCTAATATCGTCGTATTGACAGCTTATCCAGCAGCACCTCGAAAACATGCGGCCAGAGCGAAAGGAAGACGACATGCCTTCCCAATTCAGACAATATTTCACTGAAACCGACCTGACCATGCTTGAGCGCATCCTCGATCGCGCCGGCCTCGCCAATGGCGATGATCCAGATGATCGCAGGAAGCGCCGCGACGGCGCCCAGTTCCTGATCGGCCAGTTCCAGCAGGGCGTGACCGCGGAAAATGCGCTCGGCCTGGCACTGAGGGCCAAGCCGGCTGCCGAGGCGCCCGATCCGGTCACCAGCGCCGGTTATGAACAGGCCGCCCGGCAATACAGGGAGAAACACACGCCGGTCTCCGGCGAAGCCGGCGGCTACAGCTTCGGCCGCCGCGTCGAGCCGAACGGCACATGGACGATCTATCACGTGTTCAGCGGCGCGCCGGCGGTATTCGCTTCGTGGAAAATGGTCGGCCTGCACGTCAAGACGGCGGAACGCGCGTTGAAGATTCTCAACACTCCGAAGCAGGCATAGGACCGTGAAGACCTCCCGGATGCCCGGATGGGCCGCCGGGAAGTCCCGAGATTGCTATTTCTTCTTGCCGATCGGCGTCGTGCTGCCGGCAAGCTTGACCTGCGATCCCTCGGTCGAGACAGTCTTGACGACGCTCTTGTCCTTTTTGGGTTTTCGCGTTTCCTTGTTGCCGCGAATCTGACCTTTTGCCATGGGATGTTCCTCCTGCTGATTTATCGAATATGCGGCTTGCAGAGTTCGATTTCGAAGCGCGCAATGAGGGAGCATAGCACCGAATGCGCGGAGCGCGACTGAAATCGCAAGCGTTGGATGGAAGCAGCTGCGGCGCGGCGAGAACCAAAGTCCGGCCACCCGCGTTACACGATATCGGCGCATAACTGGAAGTCCGGCGCCGCAATATCCACCTATAGCCCATCGGCCATCCGGCATGGAGAGACAATGACGACGCGCGACCACGACCGCCTCGACAGGATCGTCGAGAGATACCAGGCAAAGATGCCGGGCTGGATGGCGCGCTTCGTCGGCTGGATCAGGAAGCCCGAACTGCGCGGGGTGCGACTAGTTTCGGGCGTGTTGCTGGTGCTGTTCGGCTGCGTCGGCTTCCTGCCGATCCTCGGCTTCTGGATGGTGCCGCTCGGCCTGCTGCTGCTGGCGCAGGACGTCACATTCCTCCGCCGGCCGACCGTCAATGCGATCTACTGGGTCGAGCGCAAGGTCAAGGCCTGGCGCGGCAAGCCGAGCGCTTGATGCCTACTGCTTGTTCGTCGCCTGCTGCTCGTCGTTCTTGCGGCTCCGATCCCACGAGGCCTCGCCCCAATTGCGCACCGCCTTGAAGCGAATCAGGGCCATTGTCGAGTTCATGCCGGCAAGCTTCATGTCGCGCAGATAGGCTTCATCGCAATCCTTACGCTTTTTCCCCTGCGGGTCGGAATAGCAGGCGTCGTGATTGTAGCAGGCGATGTTCTCGCCCCTCGACGGTTTGCTCAGCGCGCCGTCATTGCAATAGACCTTGCTTTCCTTGTAGGGCCGCTTGGTGGTGTTGGTCACCGGCACGGGATCGGCAATGGCAGTGCCGGCAATTACGGTGACGGCAAGAGCGATAAGGACGCGGTTCATTCGGATCATGTCTCCCGAGGCTGGATTTGATTTTCGCCTGTCTGGTTCGAAAAAGGGAAGAAATGATGGCGGTAGGCCGCCGCGTGCCGGATCGATGCGGAAAACTTGGATGCCGCCTTCTTCCATTCCTCGGCAGCCTATACCATATTCGTTTCGTGCGATTGTGGTGCCGCGAGGGGCGACGATGACCGAGACCGAGACCAGGCGCAAGCTTACCACCATCATGTCGGCCGACGTTCAGGATTATTCCCGGCTGATGGGGGTCGACGAGGAAGGCACGCTGGCAACGCTGCAGCGCTATCGCGATTCGATGCGCGCGGTGATCGGCCTGCATGGCGGCCGCGTCGTCAACACCTGGGGCGACGGGTTGATCGCGGAATTCCCCAGCGTCGTCGAGGCATTGCGCGCGGCGATCGATATCCAGAACGATATTGCCGGCCGGAACGAGCCCCATCCCGCCGAGCGCCGCATGCAGTTCCGCATCGGCATCAATCTCGGCGATGTCATCGAACAGGACAATGATATCTACGGCGATGGCGTCAATATCGCGGCACGGCTGCAGAGCCAGGCCGAGCCCGGCGGCATCGTGATTTCCAACACCGTCTACGACCAGGTGCGCAACAAGGTCGCCGTCGCCTTCGATTTCCTCGGCCCCCTCTCGGTCAAGAATATCAACGAGGCGATCCCGAGCTATGCCGTCCGCGTCGGCGATACCGGCCATGCCCACCAGAAGCCGCCGGAGGCTGCACCGTCGCAGCCGCAGATGCAGGAGCAGTTCGGACGGGCTGCCCGCGAGCCAACCCCGCCAAGGCGCATCCCCTTCGGCAACAGGATCATGGGTTTCCTCGGCGTCGCTTCGGCGATCGTCCTCGTGATCAACCTCCTGACCTGGCAGGGCGAGTTCTGGGCCCGGTGGCCGCTGATGGGCATGGCCATTGCAGCCGCGTTGATCTGGTCGGGCAGCCTGAGCAGGCAGGCCAGGATCATGGCGCTGCCGATCATCGCCGCGGCCACCATCGTGACTATCAACCTCCTGAGCTGGCACGGCGAATTCTGGGCGCAGTGGCCGCTTCTCGCCATTGCCATCGCTGGAGCACTGGGCTGGGTGATGCGACGGTCCTAGAGATTGATGCAGTAGCGGATGAACTCGTCCTTGCCGACATAGGTGTCGTAGAGCTTCTGCGCGGTCTTGTTCTTCTCGGCGGTGATCCAGTAGATCGAGACCCAGTCGCGCGCCTTGCCGCGTGCGACGAGATCGTCGATCAACGCCCGGCCGACGCCGAGGCCACGGGCGGTGGGCGAGACAAACATATCCTCGAAATAGCAGGTCGGGCGCGTGTCCCACGTCGTCAGATGCGTGTGGTGGTTGGCAAAGCCGATCATGTTGCCGCCCACCAGCGCCACCCGTGAGGTCAGCGGGTTCATCGGATCGAGGATGCGCGCCCATGTCGCCATGGTGATATCGGGTGCGATATCGACCTCGTAGAATTCCAGATAGCCCTGCCAGAGCGGCATCCAGTCGGCGAGGTCGCCGGCTTGCGCGTCACGGATCTCGATCATTCCATTCCCCCTCGCATATCCGGTCAGAAGGCCGATTGCAGCTTTTCGATCAATTCGCCCAACAGCGTGTCGGTTGCTTCCACCGAGCCGGTCTCGACATAGATCCGCATTTCGGGCGCATTGCCCGACTGGCGGAAATGCACCGTATCGCCATTGGCGAATGCCATGCGGACACCATCGAGCGTCGAGATTTCCGTAGGGTCGGCAACGCGGGCGTCGAAATTCCGGCGGAAGCTGCGCGACATCTCGACCTCGCCGAGGAATATCTTGGCCTTGTCGGCGGCGACGTCCTTGACGCGATCGGCCTTCATGAAGCGCGGCGGCAGCGTCGCCGCTAGTGCCGAAAGCGTCAGGCCTTCTTTTCTCGCAAGCACAAGAGACGCGACGGCAGGCAGGATGGCGTCGCGGGTCGGCAGCGCGGTGAGCGTGCCCCGGGCCAGCGCCACATCGTCGCCGAGCAGGAAGCCGCCATTGGCCTCGAAGCCCGCGACCGGGTGGAGATTCGCAGCAGCCATGGCCGCAACGACATAAGGCGAACCGATGCGGGTGCGCTCGACCGTTTCGAACCAGCCAGACTGCTCGATGGCGCTGGTGGAGGAGAGCGGCGTGACCACGGTCCTGGCACCGATCAGCCTGGATGTCAGCACACCCAGCACATCGCCATTGATCTGGCGGCCCGTCTCGTCGATGACCAGCGGCCGGTCGCCATCGCCATCGGTGGAGACCACGGCGTCGAGCTTCTGCTCGGAAATGATTTTCCGGGCGCGGGCGATATCGTCGGGGTCCAGCGCCTCGGTATCGACAGCGATGAAACGTTCGACGCGGCGGAACGTATGGCACGACGCGCCAAGCCCCTCGAAAATGCTCGCGGTCAGATCGCGGCCGACGGCGGAATGGAGATCGATGCCGATCCTGAGACCGGCCAGCGCATCCGGGCCGAAGGCATCGACATAGCGGCGGACATAACTTTCGGCGACATCGGCGAGCGGCGCGCCGGGCTCGATTGCCGCGACATCGCGGCCTTCGGCGAGGATCGCTTCGGCACGCATCCGTACCGGCGCCTCGTCCTCCTTGAGAAATTCGCCATCCGGCCGGTAGAACTTGATGCCGTTATAGGTCTCGGGAATATGGCTTCCAGTGATCATGATCGCCGGCGCCGAGCGGGCCATGGCATAGGCCGCGAGCGCCGGCGTCGGCACATTGCCGGCCCAGACCGGCGTCCATCCGGCCGCCTTGACGGCCGCCAGGCACTGGCCTGCTATACGCGGGCTGGAATCGCGGAGATCGGCCCCGACATAGGCGGTTCGGGCCGATGCCTCGCCGCATCGTTCGAGAAAGGCGGTCACATAGGCCGTGCAGACACTTCCCGTGAAATCCGTAGCGGGCCCGCGCAGGCCCGATGTTCCGAATGCGGCTGCCAATGCCTTCTCCTCGGCTGGTTGGGACGACGCATGAATAGCTTATTTGCGTGGCGAAGCAATGTCCGCGCACAGGCCCACGAAACAAGCCGACGCAAATTTGTCCGCCATTTCGATTGAAATTTCCACGACGCATGCTATCTATTTGGTGACCGTTACGGGTCGTGTGGGGCTATAGCTCAGCTGGGAGAGCGCTACGTTCGCAACGTAGAGGCCAGCGGTTCGATCCCGCTTAGCTCCACCAGCCAAAGCAATGATTACAAAGGCTCTTTGGGAAACCAAGGGGCCTTTTGCGTAGTTCCCTACAGGTTCAATGAACTAGAGTGTACGATTTCAAGTATCAGTGGTTGCGTTTTCTAGCGCTACATTCCAGATCCGTGCGGCCTCGTATGCTTGAGCGCATCTGTATTTTCATCTTGATGAGCACGCCGTTCAATCTATGCAGTATGCGCGCCACTTGACAGACTTGCATCGAATTAGAACGGGAACTCTTCTGCCACTATGGCTATGTTCAATTTCTCAACAAAGCTACCTTCTGAGGTTACAATCTCTACCGGAAGAAATCCTTTGAGCGCGTAGGACTCTTGTAGTTCTTCTGTGCTGGAATACTTGTTCCAGACTGTTCTTACGCCTTTGACAACAATCTGCGCCCAGCCCCCCGGCGAAAGGCGAACTACAGGCGATTTAACGAAGTGCCTTAGCATTGCGTCCTCAAGACTTGACGTAGCTTGCGGGCAATTCTCTTTGTTTTGGGTCAACGTCCAACCCGTTGCGGTATGAATGTAAACAGCTTCTATCTCAGGGGATCGCCTGTCAGTGTGATTGTGCAGGTCGATCTTGAAATCAACCTCAGCGCTAGCCGCCCAGGTGCTTTTGCTGAGCAAAGCGTCCGCACTCTTCAAAGTGATAGAAAAGGTATGCGAACGCCTCTTTTCAAGCTGCTCTTTTTGCCATTTGATTTCCGTATCAATTAAGTCCCGTAGCTTCTGTATCTTCCCTTCGTAGACAAGGTGTCGATGGTGCTTTAGGTCAAAGGGTATATCATCGGCATGTTGAGTTAGTAGAATACACTGCTTTTGTTTCGCGTGAGCGTAGCCTATCTCATAAAAGACATTTGGATTGCGCCCTGTAAGATCGGCAATGATAAAATCTGCGGCATCGATCTGCCTGTAAATTCTTTCGAGCATCGTTTCACTGTATATCTGCTCATCAACTCGTTCTGCCACCACATCATTGGCCACAGCTGCCGCCTGTACCTACATCTTACCTGCGAAGCGGTATCGCAGTGGCGTCGGCAGGTCCGGCAGGAGCTTGAAGGCTGATTTCTGTAAGAGGTGGGCGGTCGAATTGGCCGTCCATTTCCGAAATCGCTAACCGACGCCAGAAACTCATGGCATTTGGCGACAAATGCCATGAGTTGGTTTTGTGGGCAGTTACTTTCTCGAACGAACTTGCAGTTAGGCGCTCCGGCGATCCGCTGCACGATCTCCTACCCGGTGCCCGTGCTCCAGAGGAACGGGAACAAGGCCCGTCATGGTGGCGAGGAATCATCTTCGGCCGGACGCGCTCGACCGCGCCAACCACGATCGCACGGTTGAGGTCGCTGCGGTTCACGCGCCATCCTTCACGTCCGCAGACGTTGCTCCTCGAGCGCGTGGTCGAGATAGATCAGCATGATCACCCCTCGCGTCCGCCGCCATTCCCGGAAGCGCGATGAAGCCAACGGCGATTGCGACGGATTCGTTGAATCCGAGCCACCACATGAGCCGGATGCTACCGACCAGCGCGAAGGGCAACGACAGCGTGACGATCATCGGCTCCCTGGGGGTCGCTGCGGTAGGCGCGCGGTAGCGGACCGCCACCCCTAGCGCTCGCGTCGATGTAACGGTTTCGGAACCGAGTGCGATGCCGATGACATCCTACACGTCCCCGACGTTCAATCCGTACCTGACGAGCGCGATCCGGTCCGGTACGAAGTCGAGCTGGTAGCCGCCGGTCACGCGTTCCGATAGTCCGACGACGTTCCGGGAACGGTTTTCAATGTCGCTTCGATATCCCTCGCGATCCGCTCCATTTCCTTGAAGTCGGCTCCGAACACCGCGGCCAACTTCAACATCGCAACAGCGGCACCATTCTTTTCAAAGGACCTACCACCATCCAAGCCGGGCCTGGACCCGGGCTTCGGTTTTCGCCAAAGCTGGCACTCACTAGCACAAAATCGAGGCGGTGAAGCATGCCGCCAGAACGCGGCGGCATGCTGGCGGCGGCACGCGCGTGCTCCGTCAGCTTCGCACAGGAGACACCGGGTATAGGTGACAGCCATTGGACGGATTGGCCGCATCTTTGATGGGCGACTGGGGGTGCGATGATTGTCGGAACGGCCGGGGTTCCCCTGGCGCTTGGTGAGACCCGCAACTACGATCTGATTTTCAGCCAGCTCGAAGCCGCAGGGGTAAAGGTCTATTTTCCCTGCACCCAGTATCAGGAAATTCCGCTCCCCCAGAGCCTCGGATTTGAGACCGACTTTCTGCCTCCTCCTTTTGGTACAGCTGATCCCGGCGTCTATGAGGCGATGCGGGCACATGGGATCAAGCTCGCCGTTAATGCCGAACAACTCTACGATCTCAGTCAGGCCTTTCCCCCCGCGGAGATGGATCCTCTGCGCGCGCTTATCGATGCGGCCGGGCGTGATCTTCTCTATGGCGTGTATGGGCCGGACGAGCCGTCCGCTCGCGAAATAGACCCTGCCGTTTCCCGGCGCCTATACGAGCACATAAAGGCGATCGACAGCAGCTTGTCGGTGATGCAGGTCCACGCATCGATCAATGAGGAAAATCCGGAGATGCAGACGCCGGAGGGTCGCGATGCGTATCTCGCCACCGTCCTCGAACACGCGCGGTGGGCCGATATCGTCGGTTTCGATGTCTATACCAACGGCGCATCGGTCGGGGCCACGACACCCTACAGTAACGGCCAGCTTGCTCCGCCGGCGCAAGCGGTTCGCGACTACATGACGTGGCTGGCGGAGAAACTTCCGGAAAAGCTGCACACGATGGTTTTGCAGGCGTTTTCTCCGGCGGATCTTTATTCCCCGGAAGCGCTCGCCCAGATGGATCCTGACCTGATCGCCGCGAGCCGTGGGCCGACTGCGCTGGAAATGCGCGACATGCTGGCGGCGACCGAGGGCGCCGAAGCCGTATTCTGGTGGGGCCAAAGCCATATCAGAGACAGCAGTTCCGGGATGTGGCAAAATCTGCTTTCCGAAACCGATGCCTGGGTCGACGCGCATGTCGGATCGAATACGACGGTGGTAGTCGGAACGGCCGGCGACGATAGGCTCCAGGGGCGTGCCACGGCGGATCGTCTCGCCGGTGGCGCCGGACAGGATTTGTTGGCCGGCGGCCGCGGCGACGACATTCTGGTCGGCGGCATCGGCAGGGACATCATGCGCGGCGGCACGAGCGACGACACCTATTATGTGGGCAGCCGGAAGGATCTCGTCGATGAGGCCGGCGGTCGCGGCGTCGATGAAATCCGCACGGCTCTGGCGAGATACAGTCTGGCCGACGACGGCGTACTTGGCAAGATTGAAAGGCTCACCGGCACCGGCCTGGCCGGACAGTCTCTGACCGGAAATGGTGCTGTCAATTTCATCACCGGGGGGTGGGGCGACGATAGGATCGACGGAGGCGGAAGCGCCGACACCATGATCGGCGGCGGCGGCGACGACCGGCTGATCGGGGGGCTCGGTAACGACACGCTGACGGGTGGCAGCGGCGCGGACAGTTTCGTCTTCAACACTTCACTCAATGCCGACACCAACACCGATACGATCACCGACTTTTCTGCGCCGGGTGATACGGTCGAGCTGGACAATGCGATCTTCGCCAGTTTGGACACCGGCGCACTCGCCTCTTCGGCCCTTCACATCGGAACCGCAGCGGCCAATGCCGCGGACCGGATCATCTATGATCCGGCGACGGGCGCGCTGAGCTACGATGCCGACGGTTTCGGCGGCGCGACTGCCGTCCGCTTCGCAACCCTCAATACCGACGTCGCCATGACAAATGCCGACTTTCTGGTGATTTGAGGCTTGAGGCTGAATTGGGCCTAGATTCGGTCCATCCTGGACGATCAGTCTTCTGCGGGGCATTGAAAACGCCATTTGCCGGGGTAATCCCTGGGTTCGGCGACGCCGCGGTGCTTGTCCGTCACCCGCAATATTCAAGATAGCTAAAATTCTAATATGTCAATTACCGGAATGACAGTAGTCCCCGAATACGAGTGGTAGTCATTGAACGAACAGGCCGCATCGTTTGGATCGGCGATTGGAGGTTCGATGATTGTCGGTATGGCCGGTGTTCCTGTGGAACTTGGGGAGACCCGCAACTACGATCTGATTTTCAGCCAGCTCGAAGCCGCAGGGGTCAAGGTCTACTTTCCCTTCACCCAGTATCAGGAAATTCCGACCGCTCAGAGCCTCGGATTTGAGACCGACTTTCTTCCCCCTCCATTTGGTACCGCTGATCCAAGCGTCTACGAAGCAATGCGGGCCCATGGCATCAAGCTCGCCGTCAATGCCGAACAATTGTACGATCTCGGTCAGGCTTTCCCGTCAGCCGAACTGGATCCTCTGCGCGCGCTTATCGAAGCGGCCGGGCGCGATCTTATCTATGGCGTGTATGGGCCGGACGAGCCGTCCTCTCGCGACATGGACCCTGCCATTTCCCAGCGGTTGTATGAGCACATAAAGGCGATCGACGCCACCTTGCCGGTTGTCCAGGTCCACCGGTCGATCGACGAAGAAGATCCGGTGATGCAGACGCGGGAAGGTCGCGAAGCGTATCTCGCCGACGTCGTCGAGCATGCGCGATGGGCCGATATCGTCGGTTTCGACGTCTACACCGTCGGCGCCTCCGTCGGCGCAGCGACGCCGTACAGCAACGGCGAACTTGTTCCGCCAGCGCAAGCGGTCCGCGACTACATGACCTGGTTGACAGAAAATCTTCCGGAAAAGTTGCACACGATGGTCCTGCAGGGATTTTCTCCGGTGGACCTCTACTCCGCAGAAGCACTCGCGCAGATGGATCCTGATCTGATCGCCGCGATCCGAGGGCCGACCGCCCAGGAAATGCGCGACATGCTGGCGGCGACCGAAGGCGCCGAAGCCGTGTTCTGGTGGGGTCAGAGCCATGTCCGGGATACCAGTTCCGAAATGTGGCAAAATCTGCTTGCCGAGACCGACGCTTGGACGGAGGCCCAAGGCGGCTCGGATACGGTGGTCGTCGTCGGAACCGGCGGCGATGACACACTCCTGGGAAGTGTCGCGGCGGATCGTCTCGCCGGAGGCGCCGGACAGGATCTGCTTGCCGGCGGCGGCGGCAACGACGATCTGGTCGGCGGCCGCGGCGGCGATATCATGCGCGGGGGCGCGAGCCACGACACCTATTATGTGGACGCTTGGAAAGACGTCGTTGACGAAGCGGGCGGCCGCGGCATCGACGAAGTTCGCACGGCACTCGCAAAATACAGCTTGGCCGGCGACAACGTGCTCGGCAGGATTGAAAACCTTACCGGCACCGGGTTTACCGGACAATGGCTGACCGGAAACAGCGCTGCCAATATCATAACCGGGAGTTGGGGTAGCGACACGATTGACGGCGGCGGAAACGCCGACAGCCTGAGCGGCGGCGGCGGAAATGACAAGCTCAAAGGTGTTGGCGGCAACGACCGGCTGATCGGTGGCCTTGGCGACGACACGCTGACGGGTGGCAGCGGCGCGGACAGTTTCGTCTTCAACACTTCACTCAATGCTGAGAGCAACACCGACAAAATCACCGACTTCTCGGTGCCTGGCGATACGATCGAGCTGAAGAATGAGATCTTCACCACGCTGGATGCAGTCGGCGTACTCGCGTCATCTGCTTTTCACATCGGTTTGGAGGCAGCCGATGCCGACGACCGGATCATCTACAATTCGGCCACGGGAGCGCTGAGCTACGATGCCGACGGCTTCGGCGGTAGTGCCGCGGTCCGTTTCGCTACCCTTGATGCCGGCATTGACATGACGAACGCTGATTTCCTGGTGATTTGAGCCTGAGCCTGAGCCTGGTTCGACGGATCGCGGATAATCAGTCTTCAGGGGGGCGCTGAAAGCGCCATTTGCCCGCGCCGGACGTCAGCACAAGGCCGCGATCACGGCAGAACGCGTCGACGGCGCGGACCAAGCCCGGCCAATCGCTGGAATAGTCGTCCCCGAACATCACGCCGCCCGGGCGCAAAATATCATAATATAGAACTAGATCGGTGGCGACTTCGTCTTCTTCGTGCCCCGCATCGATGTAGATCGCGTCGGCCACGAGGCCGAGCCGTTTGAGCAGATAGGCGCCGCAGGTTGAAGTCATGGGAAGCGGGAAGATGCGATCGGCCGCATCAGTTCTGGTGATGTTGTAGATGAATTGCCGGAACATGGTCGGGAAGCCGTGCTGCAGCATCAAGCTTTTCCGGAAGTCCGTATCGATCCAGAGCGCGTCGTTCGAGCCAAGCCACGTATCGACGCAAACGAAAGACGTGCCGCAGCCAAGTGTCTGGCTGAGAGAATCCATATGCAGCACCGAAGCGCCTTTCCATGTGCCCACCTCGACAACGACGTTTGGGCGGACATCCCGGAACACGGCTTCGAACACCTTGTGGCGGCTCTCCCATCCCTGAACGTCTTCCACGATGCCTCTGAAATCCATCGTCGAGTAATCCTTGTCGATGCCGATTGCGCGGAAAATCTCCGCAAGTTGGTCCCTCCCCATCAACATCGTCTGATTTGGGGTTGGGTGATCGGCGCGCCGCATTCGCGCGGCGGCATAACGCGCAAACAACGTCCCGAACTGACGCGCGCCCGGTATTTTCGCCAGGTAGTTCCGATCGAATGACAGCACTTTGGCCCCTCCTGGGCTGAATAGTTGATCGCTCGACTGCAGCACAGAGAGGCCGCTCCTCAAACATGGTAACCGGTGGCGCCCGTAATTTTCGGCCGCTCCAGATCTTGAAAGTCAAAGTAGTCCGTCGCTCAGTAATACCTGCCGTGTTTCGCGAACAACCGGTAGTCGCCGTCACTGCTCGCGATACCTATACTGAGCCACTCCTTGTTGAAGGTCCATAGACATTGTGCGGCTGTTCACTATCACCGATCGCAGGGCACGGTCCGGACACCCTCAAACAAGAAGTGGCGCATCGAAGTTTCCGTCACCCTTACAGTCTCGCAGGATCTTCAGAAGCCGAGGGGCGACGACCGCAAGGCAAAACTCACTTTCGACCCGGCGGCGGCCATTTTCAGCAAAGGTCCGACGCAGGTCTGCATTCTCGGCTAGCCTGATCAATGCATCCGACCACTGCTCCGGCGTTTCGGCAAAGAACCCGGAGCGGCCATCGTCAACGATATCGACATTCGCACCGACTGGGCTACAGACCACGGGTACCCCAGCGCTCATGTAGGCAATAAGTTTGAACCCACATTTTCCGCGTGCTTCCTCGTCGTCGAACATCGGCATGATCCCGACATCGAAGGACTGGATGTCGGCGATTTCGCGATCAAGACGCCAGGCGCGAAACTCGACCGGCACATCGCCGCAATCGAAAGGTTCGGCGCCCACGAACACAAAGCGGGCTTGCGGCAATCGTAGTGCAACCGTTTTCAAGGCATCGCGCAGCGATCGCAGATAGGCCGTACCCCTGGGCGTGCCAATCCAACCTATGGTGAAATGAGCTTCGTCGCGGTGGGTGTGCGAAGGCCGGAAATTCTCCGCATCGACGACCGTCGGAATCACCGATATCCGTTCGGGGGCCTGATTGTGGCGTTCCGCGAACCTTGCGAGATAGCGGCTTCCGGCCGCAACATGATCCGCCATGCGGATCAGTTTCTCCGTTTTTGAGAAATCGCGAAAACGGTCTAGCGGGTTCGCGTAGGCGGTGGAGGGAACGTAGATCGCATCGTCATAATCGAAGATCATCCGGCCAGAACCGGCGACCATGAGCCTTTCCAGAATCGGCGGACCGAACGGAAAGGCCTCGCGCAGGATGTAGACGACGTCGTAGCGGCGCGCTCGTAACACGTCCCAGACCCGGCGCAACCCGCCGAACGCCGTCAGGAGAATCTTTTGCAGCGTCTTCCCACTCTGGTAGATGATGGGCGCGAGCGAAGACGGCAGGAGCGGCGATACCGTGGCCTCCACGCCGTTTTCTTCCAGATAGGGAAGGAACTGATAGACGCGGAACCGACTGGACGGTCCTTCGATCGGATGCGGTACGATAAAGAGCACACGCAGCTTTCTCGGAACCGTTTCGTGGTCACTCGGCATGTCTTTCATGTCGGGCTCCATGGATCGCTTCGCGATGACGGTGAAGGGGACGGAAAATGTGTGGCGGCGTAGCGCCGCCGCAAGTCCTCGCTATGAGCAACAAGTCGCTTCAGGTCAGAGGCTGATATGCGGCGGTAACGCTGCACTTCGCGCCGTTTTCTGAGCATGAGCGGCGTCTGCCGCAACGCCTCTACCAAGCCCTGCCCGTAGGCCTTGAGGTTCTTCCGCAGCCACGGATGGCGCTTGAGGAACAGGCATTGGAAAAGCGCCCCGACTTGCGTGGCTGCGGCGGTTGCGATAACGCGGGGCAGCAGCGACGAAGGAACATCCTTGATGATGACAGCGATGATGTTCTTGACGGTCAACCGGACGGAAAATGCACTTGCGGTCCCGCCGGTTGAGGCACTTCCCATGTGGTAAACCACGGCGTCTGGAACGGACAGGCAACGATAGCCCGCAAGCCGCGCGCGGATGCTGAGATCCACGTCCTCCATGTAGGCAAAAAAATCGACGTCGAAGACGCCGATCTCTTCAATCATTCGCCGGCGATAGATGGCCGCGCAGGCCGAGGCGCCGAAAACGTCGAACGGCTGGGTTTCCACGACCTCGTTCCTGCAACGGGAGCCGATCTTGAATGACAGTCCGGTCAGGGAGTAGCCGTCGCCGATCGTATCGATGATGTTGCGGTCCTTGAAATCGAGGATTCTGGATGTCGCCAGTCCGGCTTCTGGATACTGGTCCATAGCATCCACGAGAGCGGCGAGCCAGTCGATGTCGATCTCCGTATCGTTATTCAAGGCGACGACATACACGCTGTCGTCGGCCGCGATGCCTGTGTTGATGGCGGCGGAAAAACCGAGATTGCTCGTGTGGGCAAGGACGCTCACTTCGGGATAGCTGGAAGCTAGTAGATCAAGGGAGTTGTCCGCCGAACCATTGTCGACGACATAGACGATGAAGTCAGAAAAGGTCTGGCGGCGCAGACTGTTGAGACAACCGGGCAGGAGGTGGGCGCCGTTCCAGTTGGGGATGATTATCGATACCCGCGCCATCAGCCGTGTCCCGACTTCAACCGTGCAACCACGGCGATGGCGTTGCTGGTCCCGAAAGCTCGCAGCAGACGGTGAAAGAGCGCCGTCAAGCCGCCCGCAGACGGCAGAACTGGACGATGTTCGAGGACCGCCAGTCCATGCCGGTCGAGAAGACCCCAAACATCGCGCGGTCGATACCGCCGATACTGTTTCTCCTTTCCGAGCAGCATCCACAACCAGTGTAGATGAGCGTTCATGAAGTCGATGTATAGCAATCCGTCGGCCGCAAGCAGTGGCAAAAGGCGAGCCAGCAGCGTATCAAGCTCGAGTGCCGTCTCATAGAGAAGGTCGTGCATGACGATGAGGTTGAACCGCGCCAGTGGAAAATCGGCCATCATGACATCGGTATTCGCGAAGGACACGCCTTCCAGGACCCCCTCGTCCCGGAAGATATCGAAGAACACTGCGAATTCCGGCGTGTAATCCAGCGCATGTACTGCCTGATGCTGGAGGGCTGCAACGAAGATCTCACTAGCGAAGGGGCCGCAGCCGATATTCAGAACGGCGTTTCCAGTCCCATGAAAGTGCCGCTGCAGCATTCCGGCCATGGTTTCGAGCCGCTTCGTATTGGCAAAGAATGCCGAAAAAGCTGACAAATTCGGGGGTAAGTGCCGCAGCAGAACACCGCGGTAGTGTTCGCGGTACTCCGAGCGAATGAGCGGTGCGGGCATAGTCCCGCTCAGAACTCGCGTCTCAGACGACATCCATGTCTCCCCAGGTAAAATGCCAGCCGGGCGATGCAAGGATGGACGCGGCGTCTGGAGTGAACGGCAATCCGACCATGAAAAACAGTTTCGGATTCAGCCGCTCCGGCACAACGAGAAATCCACTCTTTGCCAGGGCGCGGTCGAGAAGGTCACCGGTGCAGGCCTGGGCGCACCCCATCTCGATGCCGGCCGCCCTTGCCTTGGCCGTGGCGTGGGCCACAAGGGCGGACAGGATCGCGGGTTCGTCCCGATCCGCCAGGGCATCGACGATCAGCATGCTTTTCAGGCCGAATACCTCGCGCGTGGTCGTCACGATCAGTCCGGCGAGCCGGTCATCGACCTTCAAGCCGAAAAGGTCGTAACGATAGACCGGATGCTCCAGATAGCGCCAGCGGATGTAGGCCCTGTCGCGCACGAAACACGTCTTTGTGTGGTGAGCGGCACTTTGCCAAAGATCGTCCAGTTGTTCCTCGGCACGGGTCACAGCGACCACACGCCCCGCTGGCTTGCCATGGATGATCTGCGGCGCGCGAAGGCCGAGGGCCAGCGTGCCCGTCAGAAGATTTAGCAACCAAAGCGGCACCCGTCCCAGTACAGCGGGACGGATTGCGAAGCCCCGCAACGGCTGGACGCGGAGCCGGGGTTTCAGCATCACCGTCCATTTCAGCCGCCCGGACGTCAGTAGGCGGAAAGAGTTGGAATTGGGAAAATTGACACCGAATGCGAAGCCAGCATCGCGCGCGTAACCGGCCCAGTTGTCGGAAACCTTGAAACCATAGCGGCCGGAAAGGAGGCCGCTCAGACCGGGGTCAACCATCAGATCAAGACCGTGAGCAACACGAAAGGTCTTGCCGCCGACCAGCAACTTCCGGGCACTGAGACCAGCAAAGGCAACGACATCGTCGTCCTGACGGATCACTGCGCCGGAACCCGCGCCCGCCGGATTGCGCTGAAACAGCCATTCGAAGAACGCCGGATTGGTATGGGGATGGTCCGCCCCCCAGACCGCCGTGCGCAGCCGCATGACGGCGGAATCATCCTTTCCCGGTCGATAGACGTCATGCGTTGTCTGCATGATTTCTCCCTTTCCGACGAACCGGCTCCCGGCTCGTCCTGGAAGTGATCAATGTTTCGTATAGGTCTGCGGTGCGCATCACCATCCGCTCAGGCGAAAACTCGAGTCGTGCTCGCGTGCGACCACTCGCGCCGAAGCTTCGGCGAAGTGCAGCGTCGCCCGCGAGCCGACAGAGCCGCTCGGCAAACGCAGGCGGATCGCGAGCCGGGACGAGATATCCGTTCACACCCTCCTCGACGAGTTCGGAAATGCCGCCCACATCCGTGGCAACGACGGCAACGCCTGCTGCCATCGCCTCCAGGATGGAGATCGGCAGTCCCTCCGAGACGGAGGACAGCGCGAACACGTCGGCGGCGGCGAGGATGCTGGGAACGTCACGCCGCTCGCCGGCAAAGATCACCCGTTCGCCGATCCCCAGGGCGCTCGCCCTTGCCGCCAGTTCGTCGCGCTGCGATCCCGTACCCGCGATCAGAAACCGGACATTGCCAAATTGCGCCAAGACCAGCGCGGCTGCGTCGAGCAGATCATGCAAGCCCTTGAACCACACCAGCCGTGCAACAGTGACAACGAGCACGTCCTCGGGGCCGACGCCGAATTCAGAACGAATAGCGCGGGCTGCGCCGGCTGCATCGGAAAACTTTGCCACATCGATGCCGTTGTGGATCGAGACTACCTTGCTTGTCCCGACAATCCCGCCACGCACGATGCCATCACGGACTCTCTCGGACACGGTGATGACGGCATCGGCGGTCAAGGCGAACAGCAGCCGGTCGTAGACCCAGAAGAGGAGGCGCGCGGCCGGATTGGGCAACGCCAGGAACCCCAGATTGTGCGCTGTATTGATGGTCACCGGAATTCCGGTGGTGACGGCGGCAATACCACCCAGGAGGGCCGCCTTCGACATATGGGAGTGGACGATATCGAACCGTCCATCTCGCAAAATCCGCCGCAATTGCTGGAAACCCCTCAAGTCCGATATCAGCGACAGCAGCCGCTCCATACGGACGCAGATGAATGGGACACCAAGCTCTGAGAGATCGCGCTCGTGCTGCGCGTCGATCGTATTGCAGATAACGGTGACATCCATGTCGGGGCTCAACCCACGCACAAGGGTCATCACATGGTCCGGCACGCCGCCGATGTCCATGCGGGTCACGATCTGGGCGACGCGCAGCCGCCGCACTTTCGCAGGATGCGTCTCCACAGCGGCAATACTCATGACGCCCCCTTGGCAAGCGGCATCAAGAGGCGGCTTGAGAGAGAAAGCACTTTACGCATCGGAGCGCTGTCCTTGACGGAAAGCCAATCGAGCGCGCCGGCGAGCTTCATCCGGAAAACGAAACGGCTATCGCTTGCCGATACCTCGGTCCGGCTCAGCGCCGTGGAGCGTTCCGCAGGTGCGGTTGCGCCGGTGGACGTCGTGAAGGCTGTTGCGTAGCCCGCTCGAGCGACGACCTCCTCGACGCGCACGTCGAAGTCGCCACCGGGATATGCGAAACTGCGAACCGGCACGCCGAACAGTTCCTCGAGCCTGAGCCGGGAGCCGGAAATCTCCTGAAGCAACCGGTCCGCATCCAACTTCGTCAGCGGCGGATGGGCGAGGCTGTGCGAACCGACCTGGATGTCTGCGGCAAGCAATGCGGAAATTTGCTCATGCGTCAGGAAGCGACCGTAGAGCGGACTGTCCGCGTAGGGCCAGACGTCAGCGCTGCATTTGCCTAGAAAGTCGGCGATGACGAAGACCACGGCAGGGAACCTATGTTGCTGTAGGACTGGTGCCGCAAAGAGCAGGTTGTCTTCGAAGCCGTCATCGAAGGTTATCAGAACGCAATTCTGCCGCAGAACCTGGCCGCTCATGCGGATCGCTTCGAATTCGGTAAGATTTATAACCCGGTAGCCGTGCTTAGCCAGATAACCCATCTGCCACGCAAATTCGTCCGGATGCACCGTTATCTCCCGCGAAACCGGGCCAAGACATTCCTTCGGATAGGGATTGACGCGGTGATAAAACAGCACGCGCACGCATGGTTCGCTCCTGGCGAACAATAGACCAAGTAGACCCAGCGCGGACTTCAGAATGCGTTTTAGTCCGATCCGTGTCGCGGAAAGCATCTGCCCCACCATGGTCGTCCTCTCGTCGTAGTTTATCTTCACCAACCAGCGAAGCCGAACTTTCGTCGGCAGTCAAAAATCCCATGTTTCATCAAGCATTCCATTCCGGGCACCGCCCGCCGGAGGCATTAGAGAATACCTGTTGGGCGTAGACCTGATCCGTTCGAGCCCAGGCGAAATCACGCAGTAGCCGCCGGAGCTTCTTCTCCATGAGGGAAAGATTCACGTAGTGGCGGAACTTCGAGCGGCCCTTCACATCCAGCCGTGGTTGCCCGGGATCGATCTCCCAAGGGTGAAAGTAGAAATGCGCAGGCTGGTTTTCGTGGTTGTTGATGTAGCGCAAAACACAGTTGAAAAACGGATAGGGCAGCAGCCGGAAGTAACCGCCGCCAGAAGCGTGAAACCGTCGCCCAGCAATTTCCAAAGTCGTTAATGGCAATTCGACGATCCCGCTTCCGCCCGGACGAAAGGGCACGCGCGGTGCGGAAGGGCAGCCGTAGTGGTCATGCGGCACGGGGTTTATGCTGGAACTGTAGCGGTAGCCGGCATCGGCCAGCACATCGAACGCCCACCACGTGGTTTGATCGATGGAGAAATTGGCCGCCCGGTAGCCGATCACCGGCTTGCCGCTGACATCCTCAAGCAAGTGTCTGGTCTGCAGCACGTCAAGCGAAAATTCCGTGGGCGTCTGCTCGCGCACGCGGAAATGCCGGTATCCATGGCTGGCAATCTCGTGACCGCCATCGGCGATCGCGCGAACTAGCCCAGGAAACTGTGCGGCCACGCAACCGAGAATAAAGAACGTGGCCTTCACCCCAGCCTCTTCAAAAAGATCGAGTGTTCTCCGCGTGTTGTTCTCGACCCGCGATTCCAGGCTTGCCCATCGTTCGCGGGGCGCGGCGGCATGAAGGGCGGCCGCATGAAAATAGTCTTCCACATCGACGCTCATCGCATTGACGACGCCGTGCTTTGGCTTCGGTCGAACGGCTTCGGAAGATGACGGCATGGCAGTCCTTTCCTTAGGTTGGGCGCACTGGTGCAGTCACTCGATCGGTCGATGCGCGCTCACCCGCCAACCAGCAGGCGTCCTTGCGGGTCATCAAGGTCACGCTGGATACATAGCGCAGGCAGAGGCTGGCCATATGCGATCGGAACGAGGAGTGTTCTCCATAGACCGGCGCAATCTCTTTGCCCCGCAGGCTGCGCAGCTTTCCGGTGTAATATTTCAGCGTGTAGCGAAAGGAAGACAGTTGGCCGCTGGCCTTGACAAGATCGTGCATCTCGCGCTGGGTTTTGTAGTTGGTGAGGCAGACGAGAAAGTAGGCGTGGTAGCGCGCATAGGCGTCGATGGAGCTTTCGTCGGAAAGACCGGCTTCGCGCCTCGCTCGTGCCCAGCCGTGATAGGTTGAGAGACCCATCCGGCTCCAGACCGCGAGCCAGCGGGACAGGAGATCGAAGTCCTTAATCCAGTGGGCGAAAGGTACCTTGGTATGAGGTTCGACCCAGCGGTGGCCGGATGGGTAGATATGAGCGGAAAAGCCCCCCCGGCTCAAAACCCGCGTCAGTTGCATGAAGAACAAATTGTGGTTCCGGACATGCTCGAGCACCTGGTTGGAAACCACGACATCAAAGAAGCCGTCGGAATAGGGCCAGTCATCGCTCTCTGAAATAAGCGCCAGCCTCTCATGCCAGCGGCCCGAAGGCGCATCGCGTTCAAGACGCTCCAGCGCTGCAGCAATAAATCCCGGCGCCTGAACGCCGTGATCGCCCACGTCAAAGCCGTAGAACTCGAAACGCACCGCCGGCCAGTACGCCTGCAATGCGCCGGAAAGATAGACGAGCAACAGACCGTCGCCGCAGCCGACGTCGAGGAGCCGTATTGTCTTTCCCGCGTCCAGCGCCCGACGCGCCAGCTCCGTGTTAACGATTGTCAGCAGATGACGGTGGGTCTGGCTGAGCGCAATCGGCACCGCTGCCGTTCCCGACCTCGGGCTCTCCCCGACGTCGGGAGCCTCCGGCCACTGCCTCTTCAGGTCAATCGACATCATTAAATCCCGTCTGCAAATCTCATTGAGGTTCGCATTCAATTCTGAGCTACGCCGACAAGGCGGCGCCTGACCTCGACGACGTCGCCCGGCAATACGATTTCCGTCTCGTTGCGAATGTCGTCCAGCACCCTGCCATCCTCGCGAACGATGCGGTAGGATGTTGCCACATGCTCGCCGAACGGGATCGATGTACTATCTTCAGATTCGAGGATGACGGCACTGTCAGCGGAAAGCTGATTGCTCAGGCGGCTGATCGTCGCGCGCACCTTTTGGATCTGATCGAGCACTTCGAGCTTGCGGTCGCGAGTGATGTTGACGGTCTGGATCTCGAGCTGGTTCCTGGCCTGACGGGCCTGGTT
This sequence comes from Rhizobium sp. LjRoot254, assembly GCF_964254105.1. NCBI lineage: Bacteria > Pseudomonadati > Pseudomonadota > Alphaproteobacteria > Hyphomicrobiales > Rhizobiaceae > Rhizobium > Rhizobium sp. LjRoot254. The sequence continues at coordinate 4,533,000 of NZ_CAXUSM020000001.1, forward strand.
GAGGAGCACCGCCGTCTGGAGGTTGGTGCTCAAGACCTGGCTTTCCTCACGTCGGAGTTGAAAAATTCTGTGGCGCAGCTCCAGCTTCTTCTCCACCAGCTCCTCGGTGTTTGCGATCTCAGTCTTGAGGGACTCCATCTGTTCGGCGGTCGCATCGATACGCGCCGTCAAGGCGGCGATCTCGTCCTTACGGATGATGGCCTCCTTGGCGAGGAGGTCGAGCTCCCGCTTGAGTCCGTCTTTTCGAACTTCGAAGATTTCCCTTTCCCTGTTCACAATATCAGGCAATTCGGGATCGTCGCCTTCCGTCGGCGCCAGCGAACCCGGATCAAAGGTCGCGGCATCAACCAGCTCCGCCCGCAACCGGGCATGAACGATCCGTGCGACCAGAAGCTCCCGGCGGGCGACATGCAGGCTTTCCGATGCACGGATGCCGGTCACGGTTGCCACATAGGTATCACTCTGACCCTTGAAGCCGCCGGCAATCGCCACGGCCTTCATGACGGTGAGACGAAACTGTCCGGGATAGGGGCCGGCTTTGTTGACGTCGCCGAGGATGAAGAACGGACGCATCTCGGCGAGCTCGACAGATACCGTCGGCTCGACCAGCGTTTTTGCCAGCGTCGCCCTTATCGCCTCCTCGGCCTCCGTCACCGTCAGCCCATCGAGGTCGACCGGCGCTCCGATGGGTATAGCGGCGGCACCGTCATCGCCCAGCCTGTAAATTCCGGTGAGGTAATTGGCTTCGGGGGCTATCAGGCGTATCTGATCCCCGCCCGCGAGCCGGTAGGGGTCGGCCAGCGCCGCATGGGTGAGCCCTGCGTAAGCCAACCCGGCAAGCAGAAGCATACGTCTCGCGGAAGGAGATCGCGGGAACTTCCGAGGCAATATCGAACGAACCATACCCACTCTCCCGTCCGTTTGTTTGCGCGACCGTCGGCCGGCCGCGATCCGCTGCACTTCGAGCCGCACCTAGCGGGTCATCTGTTTGCTCACTGCTAGGATGTCCCTCCACAGCACGCTGTCCACGTCGGAAATGAAAGCCGCCCCATACCAGATCACCAGGTTCGCACCTCTGTCGATGCTCATCTGCGCCATGGTTTGCAGCTCGTCGCGGTTAGGACTACGCGCCGCGGCAATCACGTCAGGCGGGGCAACCTGGGTCAGGTAGTCGCGCTCGAACTGATCGCTATAGGCAAAAGACTGGAGAACCGCCATTGTCGGCTTGCCTGGCAGATTGGCGTCAAGCCAACCCATATACCCCTCGACTGCCTCCTGGTGATCGACGATCTGGTCGTCATGCCCCGGGCTTCCCAATTTTGCGATCAACGGGGGGATCGGGTAAATGCTGAAACCGACGACGTCAGCGAACTCGCTCTGCCGCCGTACCTCCGACATGTAGGCCTCGCGGGCCTCGGCACTGTCCTGCCTGCCGGGTTCGATGACCATTGGCGACTGCACCATCAGCACCGGAAGGGATGGATCGACCAACTTCACCCGCTCATAGAGCCGTCGCGACGCCTTCACGTTGATGCCGTTCAGGGCCGGCTCGTCGAAGCTGAGTACACCATAGATTCCTGCGCGCCCGGCGCATCCGATCAGCGCACGCAGGGGATCGTTCTCCGGCGCCGGCAGGGTACCGGTTGGCGAGTATAAAAGTCCGCCCGGCACGATCAGTCTTATCTTGTGCCGTCGAAGTGCGACAAAGACCGCTGAATCGTGCTGGCAGGGCGGGACGAAATCGACCTCGAAGCCAAGCGTGGCTGCTGCTGGAGCCTCCTGGTATTGAAAGACGGGAAAGAAGATATCGACGCCGGCGGCCTGCAATTGTGCGAAGATGGCTTCATAGTCTCGCGACTCGCCAATATATTTGGGGACGCCGGCCACGCCGAATTCTGTCGGCCGGGCTTGTACCGCAGCAAGCGCGCCAACAAGGAGGGCGAACATAGTAACAAAAACATGCCTCATCAACGCTTGGTCCCCGTTATTCCAAAATTTAGAACTTTATATTATAGGAATTTCGAATATTTGATTAGCCGGCAAGTATATTGCTTGAACAATATTTCTGGTAGGCACAACAACACAAAACCAAATCCGGTGCGTGCCGCTCATGATTAGTCAGCGTAATTCAGCTGGCTGAATATAGTTTTTTTGACTCCGTTTGACAATCAATTCTATTGCAGATAGCGTTCTATTCTGAGTTTCGCAAAGCGCATTTGAGTACGGATCCCAGAATAGAGACTTGTGTCGCGTCTTCTTGATGATTAACTTGGCGGCGAATGGTGCATCCCATGAATTTTCCTCAGGAGTTGAAACGGCTTGTTCCGGTCAAGTTGAGGGTAATCCGATCCAACGCCATTCATGCATTGCGAAGGGATAGCGCCTACTACGAGCACGAAGGCCGCCGCGAATTCTTCCAGAAGGCATTTCGGGGGCTGCAGTTCAACGGCATTCCAGGCGATTACGCGGAATTCGGGTGCTGTGGTGCCATGACATTCAGGCTCGCCTATGCCGCTGCCCGGCAATGCGCGCATTCTGCGAGATTGTGGGCCTTCGATTCCTTTCAGGGCCTGCCTCCGCAGGCTGGACAGGCAGACTCCCATCCGATGTGGGTGGAAGGCGACATGAGCATGTCCCTCAAGGATTTCAGATCCGTTTGTGCGAGCGTCGGCATGAAGGAGAGCGACTACACCGCCGTCGCGGGCTTCTACGGCGACACCCTGGAGCCGGCCGGGCTTTCGACGCCGAACCGCCCGGATCGTCTTGCGCTCGTCTACATCGACTGTGACCTCTACAGTTCGACGGTTCAGGTCCTGCAATTCCTTGCCCCGCGACTGCGCCACGGGATGGTCGTCGCCTTCGACGACTATTTCTGCACGTCTGCCGATGCGGTATCCGGTGAACGGCTCGCCATGCTGGAGTTCCTCGACGGGCAAACGGACTTTGCCTTCCTGCCCTACCTTCCGATAGGCTGGCATGGCATGTCATTCATCGTTGAGAACCGCCGCCTGCTGAACCGCGCGGCGCATGGAGAGAAGGTCTGATCCCGTAGATCCGCGGTCCGTCGGCGCCACGCGGGACACCTGGATTGGGTTTTCACGTGAGGGAGCTTGCGCCCAATGGCCGACCGAGGCTTGGAAGCGCCAACTGCAGTCGCGCCTGACAGGCGGCTTCCGCGCTGGCTTGCCGGCGGTTCATCCCCTTTTCTGCTGATTGCTGGCATCTGTGCATCGCTCGGCCTGCTGGGCTTCGCATTCTTTGCGGCGCCCGTGCCCGTGACGGCGGGTGTCGCGGGCGCGGTCCTCACGCTCCTGTCCTTTCATTTTCCGCATATTGTCCTGGGCGTCTTCGCTTTCGTTCAGATCGCCTTTCCGTTGTATGCGCGGCTGCCCGCCATCGGCCCAGTTCCGCCCTTGCCCGTCGGGATCGCGATCCTCGCTGTTCTCGGCATGACATCCATCGTTGCGTGGCTGATGGGTGATCGTTCACGCGCTTCCGGCCCCTCGGAGCCGGTCTTCATGCGGCTGTTCTTGGTCTTTGCAGCGGTCGGAATGTTCTCGCTGTTCAACGACCGGACGACGGAAGAGGGCATAAACATGTGGATCAAAGTCTTCATCATCCCCGGAGCGATGATGTTGATCTGCTTGTTCCGCCTGTCCGATTCGCGGGATATCGACCGCATCTTCCGCTATATGCTTGCCGGGGCGGCCGCTGCGGCCGGCTATGCGCTGTTGGAGTTCCTGCTCGGCTACAACCCGCTTCTGGAAATGTACGACGGTCAGACCGACGCGGTCTACCATACTGCGGACGAACTAGGATCCGGCCTTGCCTACCGCACTTTCAGCGTCTTTACCCAGCCAATCGAATTCGCCACCTGCCTGAGCATGATCTTCCCCTATTCCGTCGTGCGCCTTGCGACGACAACCCATCTCGGTCATAGGATTCTTTATGCATTCGGCGGCGGCATGTGCGTGCTTGGCGTGGCGCTGACATTTTCGCGCGGTCCCGTGCTCGCCCTTATCGTCAGTGCGGTGACGGTCGGACTGATTTACCGCAATCTCCGTCCTACGCTCATAGCACTGCTGGCGACCGGCATTCTGACAATCGCAGTCGCCTGGCCGTTTCTCGGCGCCGGTATCAGCGACCGGCTCAACGACATGGACAACGTGACGCTGCGCTTCAAGCTCTGGCAAACGGCATTTGCGATCTTCACCGACCATCCCGTTCGCGGCGTCGGCATCGGCAATTTTCCGGAATATTACATCGAGGCAGCCCGAACACACCTGATCGGACCATTCACCGAGTTCGGCGAAGATGCGGTGGAAAACGTCCGCGTCGCCGAGAGCACCTATCTCCAGCTTCTGGCGGAAATGGGCGTTTTGGGTCTCGTCAGTGCCGTCGCCCTCATCCTCGCCTTTTTTCGCCTGGTGATCACCACCGCGCTACGCTCAACGGATCCGCTCGGCCGCGACCTTTCCATTGCGGCAGGGGTGGGTGGCGTCGCCTATCTGGTCAACGGAATCACCATCACCGCCTATACCCACTTCACGTCGACCAGCCTTCTTGTCGGATTGCTCTTTCCATTCGCCCTTGTCCTGAACCGCAGGGCGCCACGGACAGGAGGCGACCTAAAGTCCGGCACGCCCGCAGAAGCATCCTAGAACGTCACAAAACCTAGAATTCTCAACTGGAACGACCTTGATCGCCGAGGTGGTGATGCATTTCGATGGACCTTTTTCGCTTCTGCGACATTTTAGTTGTGGACAACAGCAGCGGTCGGGCAACAAATACGTCTTTGGCGTGCGAATCTTGTATCTATGATCGACTGATTGTTTTTGTTTGCCCGGCCGCTTGTTCTATTAGTTGATAGAAATCGACCTTTGGCTGTGCCTTAACCATTTCTTAACGATTTGCCGTCACAGTCGGCGGCTTGGAGCCTGTGAATGAAGCTGACGAGACCAACAGCGATCGATATTCTCGAGGGACCGCCGCCGAGTGAGCGCTGGACAGTCCGTCGTTGCGCTGCGTTCATTCTCGGACTCTCCGCCCTGGCTTGGATCGTGGTCGGCCTCGGCGTTTTTTGAACTCTGACGCGCCGGCAAAGCTTTCGATCAGGCTCATTGTCTTCTCAGCGTGCGTCTATCGCGCGCCCTCTCCGATCAGAATGACACGCACGGTTTGCAGCAATATTTTGGCATCCAGTACGACGCTGCCATGCTGAAGATAGAAGAAATCGTACTTGGTCTTTTCCTGCGCATCGTGAAGTGAAGCACCGTAGGGATAGTTGATCTGGGCCCAACCGGTGATGCCAGGCTTGACCAAGCACCGATACCAGTAGTTAGGGATCTCCTTTTCGAGGTTCGCTGCGATCGCCGGTCGCTCCGGACGAGGACCGACCAGACTCATGTGGCCGGCCAACACGTTGAAGAATTGCGGAAATTCGTCGATGCGGCTGCGCCTCAGAAAGCGCCCGACCCGGGTCACTCGATCATCGTGCAGCTGAGCCCAACGCGGCACGCCATCGGCCTCGGCGGAACGACGCATGCTGCGAAACTTGTAGAGAAGAAAAGTCTTGCCATTTCGTCCTACGCGCTCCTGGAGATAGAATATCGGACGTCCGTCCTCAATGACAATGGCGAGCATCGTTGCAAGGGTCACCGGCAGGGTAAATGCAAGCAGGATACTGCTGAGCACGATGTCCATGCAACGCTTCACGCCATTGCTCAGCCGGCTGCGTTCGTGACAGAACGGTGATCCGAGACGATCCGGGCGCAGCGCCTCGAGCCCGATCTGCCGACGCTCGATGGCGTGGGCGGCCGAGGCGGAATCGAGCCGCGCCAGATGAGCGAAGGCGATGCGGCCGATGAACATCAAGCAGAAGGCCAAGGGCAGCGCCGTAAGCCACCGGTTCTGAAGTGTGTCTCGAAACCCCGACAACGATACAAGCGTCATTGCACACAGAGCCACGAGTACGAATGTCGTCAACAATGGCAAGATCATATCGCGTGCCACAAGGCGCTCGACGCGATAAAGCCCCATCGCATAACTCCAGACGACAGCGCAAAGGATGATAAGCACCGTAAGCACCAAGGGCATCACCGATCGCGCGTTGGGAAAGGCTTGCGGAATTAGCGTATCCGCGACCAAGAGAGCGGTGAGGATGTAGATAACATCACACAATAGCGTGATGAACCCCAAGAGGATGTAGTTGCCATTCAATGGTGACATATTACGCTCTCTGGTAGTCGTGTATCGTCCCGTGAATTTCTCTTTCGATGGAAAAATAATCTATATTCAATCGCTTAATATAAGTTCCGTGATCCGCGAAACGCAGATTAAAAGCTTCCGTTCATAGTAAAGATTTACAACGCCGCTCCAATAAAATAGATTTTTTTACAATGCCTTTAGTTTTCGTTTTTCACAACTGATTTTTTAGAATAGGCTAATTTTGTGGATGCCAGCCTGCGAAAATCGTATGGTTGGGGCGTGGTTTGAGGCGTTTTGCATGGAACTGTTGAGAAAGGCGAGTGTGCCTGGTCCGAAAATAACTGTCATAATGCCGACGCACAACCGGCAGGATATACTTTCACGAACACTGTCTTATTATTCGAACCAAACAATCGATACAGGCGAATTTGAGGTGGTTGTTGCGGATGATGGTTCGAATGATGGCACTGCGGCAATGGTCTCCAGTCTGCAGCCGACGCTCGGGTACGATCTGATCTACTGCCGGCTGCCAGGAAACCGGGGGCCTTCGGCGGCGCGGAATAGCGCGATCCGGGAGGCGAGGGGGGACATACTCGTTTTTGTCGGCGACGACATTTTTCCAGCCAAGGATTTTTTGCAACAGCACCTGCTGTGGCACTGCGAGCTGTATCCGCAGGAAGATGTCGGAGTCCTTGGCCAGATCAGGTGGGCAAGTGAGTTGGACTGCACACCGCTCATGCGCTGGCTCGAGCAGAATGGCACCCAGTTCGCCTACGGGGCAATGGTGCACGGGCAGAGTCTCGATTATGGCTATCTCTATACCAGCAATGTATCGCTCAAGCGCTCGTTTATCGAGCGTACCGGCCAATTGCTCGATGAGCGGCTGCGCTTCTGCGAAGATTCCGAATGGGGCTTTCGACTCTTTCAGATCGGATTCCAGCTGCGTTACAACTCCGTTGCGATAGGTGAGCATTTCCACCCCGTGACGCTGTCTTCTTCGCTCGGGCGAATGATCGACCTGGGAAAGTCAGCCGGCAGAATAGCGGAAATCAGCCTTGACAATTTTAGAAGGATCACAAATGCTCAGCTGCATGAAAGCAGGCCCGTTCGAGCAAAAATTATCGGCCTGATGCTTCATCCGCTCGTTGGTCGCCTTGTTTACCGGCCACTTGCCGCTTTTTGCGAACGTCGTTTTTTTGCAGATCGAATCTTCGCCGCATGCCACGCCTCGTACTTTCGAAGGGGCTTGATGTCGGTTCACCCTAGCCCTTCAAATGCAGCCTCGGGCAAGATGAGGTCTGATGATTGAGTTCAGGCGATATGGACGCGAACTGCGAGAGATTTCATCCCAGGCACCTGCAATTGGGCCATCGGTGCTTCTTTGGCGCCTGGCCCAATGGAAAATCCTACGGAGCCTCAACGGCCATCGTACGGTGACTATTCACGATCATAGCCGCATGCGCCTTGAGGCGAGACGTGATGATCATGGAATCCGAGCAAGCATCTTCCTTTTTCGGGAAGCCTACGAACCCTCGGTGCGATTTGCGATAGACCGTTTTGTCGAACCCGGCGCAACCTGCTACGACATAGGTGCCAACCAGGGGTTATGGTCTCTGCGCATGGCAGAAAGAGCGGGGCGGGCCGGTCGGGTCTGCGCCTTCGAACCGATTCCGGAAAATGTGGGTAGTCTCAAAGTCAATGCTGCACTGTCCGGAGCGTCCATCGAAGCATACCCCTTCGCGCTTGGGGACTCCGAGGGGTTGGTCAGCATGTACTTGCCCTCGGATGTCGGCTCCGGTTCGCTTGCGCGGCACGCGGAGGATGCAAAGGTGGTGGACGTTCCGATAAAGTTGCTCGATGCGTTTTGGCAGTCGGACGGGTGTCCGCTTGTCAGCTTGGTGAAAATGGACGTGGAGGGCGCCGAGCTTTCTGTTCTTCGCGGGGGCCAGCACTTCATCAGTAAAGTGAAACCCATCGTTTGCTGCGAGGTCAATCCTGAGCGGCTCCGGGCGATGGACGCCCACGTTGCCGATCTTCTGAGCATCTTTGCCAGGCTGTCCTACCGTTCTTTTGCCTGGGATGCAGAGCGTTGTTGCCTAGTGGAACATTCGGTCGATCCGAAGCTTGAACGAAATGTCGATTTGGTCTTCATTCCGCGGGAAATAGCCATCAGAGCCAGTGGACCCGATGGACGGCTGCTTTGAATAGGAAACACTATCTTTAGAAGAATGTATTAGGGTTTTCGTACATCTAACTTGCTATAGACCATAGTAACTCGGGGTCGATCGATGCGCACGATGCAGAATCTGCTTTTCATCCTCAAGCAGCGGCGTCGTCTCTATGCGATTTTTTTTGTGGTTGTTTTCGTCGGCGGACTGGCTGCAGTCTATCTAAAACGCCCATCGTACGAATCCACGGCCAAGCTGCTTGTCAACTTGGAGAGTCTCGGAGTTTCACTCTCCAAAACTGAAACTCCGGCGAGCGGGCCACAGGTTCTGGCGGTCGAAGCCGTGACGTCTCAGATAGAGCTTCTGACTTCGCAGGATCTGATCGCGGAAGTCGTCGATCGCATCGGCCCCGAGGGATTTCGTGGGTCCCCGCCCAACAATCCCATCGTCCGTTTTGCGGTCGAGACGCTCGGCGCTGCAAGTGACGGTCTTGCTCATGCGCTCGCTGCACTCGGTCTGGTGCAACAGATCAGCGAGCGCGATGCGCTTATTGAAGCCGTTGGGCGGGGCTTAAGGGTCTTTCCCGTCCGCCAATCCCAGGTCATCGTTGTCACCCAGCGCTGGAGGACCCCGACCATTCCACCGCTCGTCCTCAGGACGCTGCTGCAGCTTTACACGGAGAAATCGAAGAAACTCGATGGAACCCGCAGCGAGTACGCGCTCTTCACCGATCAGGTCAAACAAGCGGCGGAAGCACTGAACAAGGCGGAAGCGGACGCACGCATCTTTGAGAGAACATATGACATCGCCGATCTCGCGCGCGAAAAACAGATGCTGATCGACCGGATCGATCGCCTTACCTCGGTCAAGACGGAAGCAGGCTCGGATGTGCCGACCGCGAACCCATTCGCCAATGGCGCCAAACTGAATAATGTGGCGGTCGGCGAACAACTGACCCAACTTCGGTCGCGGCTCTATTCGCTCAATGAAGAGCGCGCCAAGGCATCGGCTTCCTTCACGCCGGAACACCGAGTGGTCAAGGAGTTGGAACAGCAGATCGCCGAGACGAAAGCAGCGTTGGCAGCCGAAAACTCTGCTCTGACGCAAACGATTGAGGGCGCCCGAACACGCCTCGCTGTGCTTCTGGGCGCCGAACAGGCGAACAATAGGATTCGGCGCAACATCGAGATCGCCTCCGAGGCTTACCAGACTTACCGCAAGGTCGCTAAGGATCGGCAGAATATGCTTGCCCACAAAACGATTGTGCGTGTCCAGATCATCGACGCACCGACGGCACCGCTTCGCCCCCTCGGTCCAAGCCGGTTGATCTGGGTACTGGCCGTCGTTTTGCTTTCCGCGGGGTTCGCCGCGCTCGCGATCCTCGTCGTCAACTTCTTGGCAGTTCGCCAGGCCGCGCTGTCGGCGGCCTCAGTCGATCCGCCAACGGAAGTGACGTTTATGGTCAAGTCGGGATTCTAAGCTTGAATCTCCACGTCAACAGCAGGCTGATAGCGCAGTAGAGCAGAATACCGGCGATATCCCGTTCTATGTCGATCTCGCGACCGTTGCGGAATACCAGCCAGGCCGTTGGTAAAACCGCGACGACCGCAGGAAACGAGGCATAGAGGAGGTCCGCCTTCCGCACATATTTCCAGTAAACGAAGATGGTTGATACCACCGCCGCGATCACCATGGAAAGGCCGAACGCTAGCGCAGCCCCTTCGGCACCGAGCGGCGGAATGATCATCAGGCTGCACAAGATCTGGATGCCGACGAGCAACATCACCAGAACCACCGTCGGGCGCTGTTCGCCAGCGCCCAGAAGCAATGCGAGATTGAGGTAATAGATCGCTGCAAATGGATAGACGGCGAAAAGAATGAGAATGAGATCATCGACGCCTGCGAAACTGCGCGACAACAGAAACGTCATGATGGGCGCGCCGAGCTCCGTGCCGAGGATCGCACCGAGCACGGACAGCACCAAGACAATGCGGAAAACCCAGGCATAGAGATCGGCCAACTCCGAATGTCGATTGTCATGCAACTGTATGAAGCGCGGGGAAAGCACCGTGCCGACTGCCAGCGGCGCAACGGCGGCGGCATCCATCATGCGTGCCGCGATGCTATAAAGGCCAAGGCCCTGCCCTGAATGGAACCAGCCGAGCATGATTAGTTCGATGCGCGATGAGACTATGAAAAGACAAAATATGAGTGCATAAGGCGCGGCCTTCGGTATAGCCGACAAAACGACAGCCAGATCGCGTCGCGGCCACACAACGATGCCAAGCTGGCAGACGCCTCGGTAGAGGATCCCCGCGTAGACGATATTAGAGATGACAAATGTGACGGCAATGACGAGTATGTCGCCTTTCATTGCTATAACCACTGCACCGGTGCCGACCTGCACCAGAGCCAGACAAAGATGAGCGAATGAAATGTTGGAAAAATGGCTCCGGCTTTGAAGAAGCGCCTCCAGAAATGAGGCCAACGCCGTGAAGTAAAGGCTGAACGCAATCACGGCAACCAGTTGAAGTACGATGGACTGGAAATCGAAGGTCCAGAAGAACAACATCACGAGAGCGTTGGCGGCCGCGGCCAGTGAGAGCCTGAATGGCAGCAGGGCCGCAGCGAATGCCCGGCCTCGTTCGATATCGATCGACGCCTCGCGCAGCATGAACCGGGTCATCCCTATGTCTCCCACTGCGTCGAATATGATGATCACCGACAGCACGAGGTTGAGATAGCCAAAGTCTTCTGCTCCGACGTATCTTGCTAAGTAGATAATGTATATGAAATTTATCAACTTTGCGAAAAGTTGTACGAACAATATGAGCCCGACATCTGTAAAGAAACGCATCTTCATCGAGGTGGTTATTCTGCGTCTGGCACGCGTCAAAAGGGTTTTCGTAGTGGAGTAATTTTCACGTGAAAGATTGGGAAGCAACATTCGGAATCCCATCTTCCATGCATCTTCATGGTAACCACAAATCTCACATAAGACGATAGGTATATTTCCCAGAAAATGCTTCGCGCCTGGATCGCGACAAGAAGCGGTTAAGTCCTATCGCCGAGAGATCTGAGCCGCCACGGAGAGGTCAAGGAGTACGCGGAAGTTTTGAAGGGCCGAATTTGCCTGCCTGACGAGCTACTTTCGACCAACTGAAGGATGTCGTTTGCCAGTATCGCGATGAAAATCCGGCCAATCGAGAAAGGGAATCCCAATTCCGATTCCGAATTCATAGGACTTGCTCTAGGTTGCGCTATCCAGAGGACTACGGATCGCCGAAGGTTCATGCTGCTTGAAGGCGCATGACCAGATTTGGATGTTACGTTGCAACTTGCCGTGCTCGAGCGGCACCAGTGTCTAAAGCTTCGGAAGTCGCAAGCTTAATTCCTGCGCACCGTCTCGATCGCATTCGACTTTGCTCGCTATTGCGGCCGACTTCAATTCCGAAAGGCATGGTTCATCACAGGATTACGCCCGCTGCCGGCTTTCGCATCTCTAGAAGCCATCGGCGGACTTCGTGGTAGTTCGCAGCAGTAATCGGATAGGCTCTCGCTTTGATCACGTTGGCGGCTCCCGGACTTATGTCATTCGTCGTAACTATTAGTCCAGCGCCTGCACGCTCAGCATGCACATCAGCCCAGGGCGCCTTGACAACTACCTTGCCCACCTTGTTCTTTTCTCGCTTGCACTGCACAATCAACGCTGGCGGCGTGCCGGCGGACGCGTCGCTGTTCCAGGCGCGCACATCAACCCCGCCATCATTCCTTCCAGGTCCAAGCTCAATCGAGTATCCGCTTCGGGCAAACCACTCTGCGGTGAGGCCCTCAAATTGGCGCCAATGTATTTCTTTTAAGACCTCTGGCGATCTCGACAGATAGTTTATGAAGCGCTGATCTATAAAGCCGGACCCATCTACCGGCAAAGCCTCGCATTCGAAAAGCGCGCTTAGTACAACTACGTTTTCTATCTCCGGGTCTCTCGCTAGAAAGGGTGAATGTGCCAAATGGATCGGCATTACCTCCAGCAACGCATCCATAATCGCATGTCGACGTTGACCAATCGCGTTTTCGAGGTCTGCATTCAATGCATTCCAATCAAGGCTGCTCACCTTGGTACGCCGTTGCAAGTGATAGTTTGCAACGGCCTCCACCTCCAGCAGTTCCATCACGCCAATAGACGATTTCCATTCCGCGCCCAATTTGTGCGCCAGTCTCATTCCCAAGGTGGGCATGCCGGGTTCGTCAGCCACTCCAAGGGAGTAAAGAATATCCCCAACAGCATCTTCGTAGTCCACACTCCCTATCCTCAGTAAGCGATTTTCGCCAGCAAGCTCCATTTTGAGCGGATTATCATCCCGCAAATGACGAATGATCTGCTCTCTGTTGAGCGCTAAGCCCGAGCGCTCGCCGGCGTCCTCGCTGATGGAGGCTGCGAACCCAGATGCCGTCATTATGATGTGCCCCATGTTCGACAGATAGCTGATTTCAGTGACGGGGAATAGTGCAAGCTGGCGGCCCTTCCTCCAGACCTACTATTGCCTATTAAAGTTATCCGCTGATCTTCCGGATAATCTCCGCCGACACGTCATCAGCCGCCTGCCGCACCGGATCTGGCGCGAGGTGCGCGTAACGCTGCGTCGTTTGGCTCTGTGAGTGCCCGAGCAGCTTGCCAACTATATAGAGGCTCTGCCCCGATGAAACTGCGGTGCTGGCGAAATTATGTCGGAGGTCATGGAGGCGCAGGCCGTCGAGGCCGGCTGTTTCGCGCACTTTTCGCCATACCTTTTGGATGCTGATGGGTGTTGTGCCGCCAGCAGCAGAGGAAAAGACAAGCGGCGAACCAGCGACCTTTGCCAAGGTCTTTAGCAGATCAATTGCACCCGAACCCAGCAGGAGCACTTTTTGCCCCGTCTTGCTATCAGGTAGTTTGGCGATGTTGTGGTCGAAATCGATCCAACTCCATTGCAATGTAAGAGCTTCGCCGCAGCGGCAACCAGATAGCAGCAGGAACCGAATGGCCGCAACTGCGAATGGGCTTTGCCCAGCGTCCTCCACCTGCCGCAGTGCTCCGCCCAGCCGCTCCAGTTCTTCTGCATTCAGATAGCGATCATGTTTTTTGAGCCTGAATAGCTTGATCCCCTTCGCGGGATTATCGGTTCGGACCCCTCTCCCAATTGCATAAGTAAACATTGATGACAGGAGTGCCATGGTTCGATTGGCGGTCCCCTTGCCACCTTTGACGATCGCCCGGCCGTACCGCCGGGTCTTCTCATCTACCGCAGTTTTGCCATCTGCGACGTTTTGTAGAAACCGCTCCAGGTCATTCTTGGTCAGTTCCGCAACCTTGCGCTTTGCAAGGAGAGGCAAGATGTGGCGCTTGATAAGACCGTTCTCGACGTCGCAAGTCGATATCTTTTTGTGCCCCATCGCATCCTTGAGGTAATGCTCGGCGAGTTCACTGACCGTGGCTATCTCGCTCTTCGTCTTCTTAGCAACGGGATCTACCCCCTTCGCAACATCAGCTAGCATCTGCAGCACAATCTCTCGCGCTTGATCCGGTGACCATGGTTGCCCATATGCTCCAATCGTGAATCGTTTGCTGTTGCCGTTAAGGCGAGCCTGAAGAATGAACGTTTTCCTCCCGGATTTGTACGCTTTGAGGCCAAACCCCTTCAGATCCCTGTCCCAGTAGAAGGTGTCCGTTGTTGGAGGGTTGATTTGGTCGATGCTCTTCTTTGTCAGTTTGATCGGTTCCACGTTGCTTACCCTCCAAAAAGTAAGCAAATAGTAAGCAGAAATGCGGGAAATGCAAGGAACGAAACCATGCCAGGAGAACTCAAATCTCCACCAAAAGCTTGATAATAAATCATTTTTGGTTATAGTCAGGAACTCGCCGGAACACAGGCATCAACATTCGCAATGTAGAGGCCAGCGGTTCGATCCCGCTTAGCTCCACCAAATTCCTCAACGTTATGATGCCTCTGTTTTAATCTGTATGACGGACGCGTGGTTTCACCGTTTTCGAGTGTCATTCAAACGGCGCCGGCGGGCTCCATCGGCCTTGCGCGCGGCCATAGCAGCGCGGCCAGCAGGAAGGCGTACATGATTGCCCCCGTGACATAGATGATCCGGGTGGAGAAGGATTCGGCCGCACTTCCCGGAATTGGTGAAACGCCCAGCCCGAAGAGGATCAGGAAGGTGGTGAGCGCGCCGGCAAATACCTTCGCCTCCCTGGTTTCCGCTGCGGCACGACCTCCAAGCAACAGCGCGACGACCAAGACGATGACCGCCATGAAGGCCAGGTTGGGCCGCAGGTCCAGAATGGCAAAGGCGACCGAGGCGATGACGCCACCCAGCACATTGACGATGATGAGCCCGAATGCCGTGCCGCGGCTGGCGACGATATCCAGCTGGCCGAGCATCGACGCCACGGTGATCGGAATGACCATCGCCGACGCCAGCTGATCATTGATCATGCAGACCGTCACGGCAGACAGCAGGATTGCCGTGTTCGCCGACGCTTTCCAATAACGATGCGACGAAACGGGCGCCGCCAAAGCGCCTGGCGCCTCTCCGGCCGGTTCGGGGACGAGCAGATGCGCGACCCACATGAGAACGGTACCGGTGACGACCGCAGTGGTCAGGATCGACAGGATGGAACCTGCCAGTTCGGTATTCAGCACACCGATGAGCGGCACGATGATCGCCACGATCAGGATGAGAAATATGGCGGCTCCGCCCTTGCCGAGGGCCTGCATGAAGAAACACAGGAAGTAGATCAGCCCGAGCAGAAACAGGAAGGTGATGTGGCTATCGGCGAAGAGCGTGGTCAGCATCATGAAGAACATGCCGGCGACGAAAATCAGGATCGCCGCCCCCAGTGTCTGGCCGAAGCCCAGGGGCCTGGAGCTCGACAGCAGGAATTGCGCTGCGAAAAGCGGCCCCAGAAACGGTATTATGGCGCCGATCCACACGGCAAACGTGAACCCGATCGAGACGGCGATCGCCACGCGCCATCCCTTGCGCCGCTGCCTGGCCAGCGCCAGTGCCGGTGACAGCTGATCTGCCTTACCCGACATAGGTCAGGACCGACATGATGCGGATCCACATCGCACCCCAGGCATTGGTCACCGGATTGTCGCCGGTATAGATCAGGACCGTTGCCTGCGATCCATAGCGCACGCCCTTTGGCCGGCCGTTGTCGAGCGTCAGGCGAACCGGAAAGCGTTGCGCCTCGGGCACCCAGCCCGTGTCGGTCCGGATCGTCGGAAGGCCGGTGCTCGGATCGGTATTGGATTGCGAAACGCCGAGACCGACGCTTTCGACCGTCGCCGTGAAGAGCTGTCCCGGAAGCGCGTCAAAAAGCACTTCGGCCTTGTTGCCGATCGCCGTGTTCTCCAGGCTGTTTTCCTTGAAGGCGGCCGAAATCCACACTGTCCCGATATCGATGAATGTCATGGCCGACTGGCCGGCGCTGACAACCTTGCCGACGGAAAGCTGGAGATTGGTGACCACGCCCTCGGACGGCGCCCGGACGGTGGTCCTGAGAAGGTCGGTCTCGGCACGCTCGAGAGCGGCAAGTGCTTCCTTGAGCCGGGGATTATCCTGGCCGGCCGGCCCCAATTCCTCTTGGGTCCTGACGAGATCGGCTTCCGCGGCGACCACTGTCGCCTCGGCCTGGTCCAGCTCCGCCTTGATGTCGTCCAGCTTCGCCTGGGTGAAGACCTTCTTCTTCACCAGAACTTCCGACCGGCCGTAGATATCGCGCTTGTTGTCGCGAATGCCGCGCGCCTCCACGACGCGCGCCTGGGCGGCATCGACATTGGCGACCGAAGCGCCGATCGACTGGCCGACGGATTCGAGCCTCGCCTTGGCTTCATCGACGGCGATCCGGTATTTCGTCGGATCGATGCGGAACAGGATCTGGTCCGGTTGTACGAGAGAATTGTCATCCACGCCGACCTCGATCACCCGGCCGGTCACCTCGGGCGCGATGCCGACTACATAGGCCTGGACCTGTGCCTGGGTCGAAGATGGCGTGCGGCGTTCCATGAACACCGAGAGCACGAACAGGATCAGCGCCAGCAGGACGATGACCAGCGCGACTTTGCGCAACGGGTTTCCGGTCTTGGCAGCTGGTGCGGGATCTGTCTGGATGTCGTCGGCGGCCACGGTTGGCTCCCCATAACTTGACTACTATGGTCTTGGCTGGTCCGGCCTGGCGGAAGGCCTGGCCGGACCCGGACGGGCGGGACCTCAATGCGCGGCGGTCGCGGATATGATGCCCAGTCGGCCCAATCCATTGACGACCAGCGTCACCGCGACAGCCGTCAGGAGGATGCCGAAGACGACCTCCGAGATGATCAGGCTTGCGGGCCTCATGCGCTTTGCAAGCACCTCGGTGTTGGTGAATACCAGATAGTCGAAGGCGGCGACGATAAGGACAAGGGCTACCACGAGTGCAGCGCTCGCAACCGAGACAATCTCATCGGACGCAATAAGCAGCACGGTAATGCCGACCGGATTGAGCAGATAGGGAATGGCGAGGGGAAAGACCGCGATCTTCTCATGATCGACCAGAACTTCCAGATCGTCGTCATGATGCTTCTCGGTCGGGCCAGCCGCCATCTTGAGCGCCAGCAGGGTGAGCACGATGCCGCCTGCAATCGCGACCGCGCCCCCGCTGATGTGCAAGAGACGCATCAGAAGCGCACCGGTGGCAAGAAGGATAAGCGCCGTGACGGTGGCCGTCAGGACCATCTGCCGGCCGATCTTGGCCTTGGTCGGGCCGTCGAATTTCTGCGTCATTTCAAGGAAGGGCACAAGGGCGATCTTCGGCCCCATGCCGATCAGCAGCAGAAGAAGAAGCTTGGTGACAAGGGCCACATCAATAACAGATAAATCCATCTCATCCCCCCGGAATACCCGACCCTTTTGCAACTATCATGTATCGGAAACGGAATGTCCAGTTTGGTCGGACCAGTCTGCCCGCCTTCATGGCAAATCCGGATTACTTCCTGAAAATACCGAGATTGATGAGTTGGACGCGCCTGTTGGCGGCGGCTTTTGAATCAGACCCTGGAATCGGGAAGGATTGTCCGACGCCGATAGCATAAAGCCGCCCTGGATCGATGGCGAAGGTGGTTGCAAGTGCCTCCCGAATCGCCGCTGCCCGCTGCTCGCTCAGCTCCAGATTGCGCTTTTCGCCACCAGTCGAACTGGAGTGACCGATGATCAGGAATTTGTAGGCCCAGAGATTCGGATGATGCAGGGCGTCGGCGATCATGCCGAGGGTTCGGTAGGACCTGGGCTCGATCGCAACAGAGTTGTTCTCGAAGTCGATCTCGACCACCATCTGCGGCAGCTTTTCGATCTTGCTCCAGTTGGGCAGGCCCGACATTTCCGCGCCGCCGCTGTTCAAGGCTTCCTGCCGGAGTACCTCGACATCGATGATGGGGGCGGCCGCGGTCAGCTTGTTCAACCCCGTCACGATCCGCTCTCGGGAGACCTCCTGGGCAGCCGCGAGGCCGGGCAGCAGGGTCATCGCGAGTACAGCCGCCAGTATTTTTGCTCCGAATTGTTTCATTGTCTTACCTCCAGCCTGCATCGGTCATCGTCTGAGCGCATTCATCGCTGATGTGTTTGTTGGGCTTGTTGAGGCAGGCGAGAACATAGCCATCGCCCTTGATGCCTTTGCAGCGGCGCGCAATGTCGCCCTTGCAGATCTTCTTGTAGGACGCCTGCGCCTGCTGGCGTGTGCCGATCGAACTGAAGACCACCGCAATCGTGCCTTTGCAGGTGGGCGAGACCTTGGCGGACTTTTCCTGCAGGCAACTTGCGATGCGGCCGCCGCCGAGGTTGAGGCCCTTGCAGAGCTTCTTGATATCGGCGCCGCAGTCTTCGGCGAGCTTGGTGACCGCGTCGGCATAGCTCAGCGTCTGAGCCCTTGCCAATCCGCTACATGCCACGAAGGCGATTAGGATCGCCGCCCAGACAAATCTACCCCTCAACATTCTCGTTCCTCCTGTTTCGGCTCACGTGCCGCCGCCTTGCAATTGCTATCCATTCTTGAACCCGCACGGGACGTTCCGGTCGCAGATTCCTCCTGTGGAAGCCGCCTTCATCTGCCCCGCGCACGGTCGTCATCGACCCCATCTATTGGAGATATGCTAGCGGTGGCGCGGTTGCAGGGATACGTAAACCACGTAACTTACGTGGTGGATTGGTGGATTTGCCGGGATTGTCGATGGGCTGGCGGCTTGCCAAGCCGCCTCGCCGATCTCACCAACGACAGGCGCGGCGCAGCTTGTAGCGTACCTCGCCCCATCTGTTCACCTTCAGGCGGTAACAGCCGTTTCTATAGCCGCCGACATAAACACGGTCGCCGCGCCAATAGTGCCGCCGCCAGTGGCGGTGGCCCCGATAGCCATAGCGCCAGTAACCGTCCTGATACTCGGACTCACCGCCACGATCGTTGAAATTGCGGCCGATCTCATTGTTGCGGCCGCGCGTGTCCGCTTCCGCAACGGCCACGCTGGCGGTCGCCATGACAGCCGCAAGTATGCTGACCAAAAGCCTCTTCATTGGAATTCCTCCCGTTGAACGATTACGGAAGATGCTGTGGTGCTATTGGGCTAACGTGACGACGGGACGATTGTTCCCGCGATAGTATCCAAGGCGACCGGCCTTAGCTTTTTGAATTCGTGGTTGTTTCCTGTACATGAGCGGTGAGTGCGTCCAACGCATCACCCAGCTCCGCCGGCGTGAGCATCCGCAGCGGTTCGCCATAGGCAACGCGGATGGTTCCAAACGGATAGGGAAGTCGGAAACGGTCCCACGTATTGAAAGTCTTGCCGCGCACCGGCCATGCCGCGCAGGGGATAAGCGGCAGGCGCGCAAGCCGGGCTATCTGGGTCGCGCCTTCCTTGGCGATCCGCGCAGGCCCGCGTGAGCCGTCAGGCGTTATGTAAAGAGAATGGCCGCTACGCGCCGCGCGGATGAGCGTTCGCGCGCCGACGAGACCGCCGCGACGGCGTGAGCCTTCCACGGCGTCAATGCCAAACCAGATGGCGACTTTGCGAATGAGGGCGCCCGCCCGGCTGGCCGCGACGAGAGCAAGCAGCTTGGAAGGATTGGGGTGGTTCATGATGGGCAGCATCGGAATCTGTTGATGCCAACTCGCGAGCACAACCGGCCCGGCGATCAATGGAGCGGGTACGACGGTTACCACCTGCACGCGGCTCGTCACGAGTACGAAGTACATATAAGCGGAGATAAGCGCAGCGATTGCGCGTACGGTCAGTGGGTGATCGAAGAACTTCTTCATTCTATAAACACCAACGTTCAGCGTTCATTGTCTCCCAATCGCGCTGCAATTGCCAGACCTTTCGAAGCCGAGCGTTAATGGTTGCTTTCTACCGGTTGGAGGACTGAACAGGCCTACAATCCAGCGCCGGCGTGTCCGGCTTGCAGTCCGGAACCGCCTTTACATCGCCCGTGAGGCTTTTGACGTGATGGGAGTAGTTGTCGCGCGTCACGGGATCGAGCACGGCGACCGGGGCGGTCAGGACTATGCCGGTCGTACTTCCGGCCACCAGGGCCGCCCTGGTCGTCCCTGCGAGGATCTTGTCTCCGACGCCGACCCTGCTATCGGTCAGCGTCTGCCCATCGGACATGCGTGTTCCGATGAGCTGGACGATCTCCGGAGACTCCGCGAACTTGCCGTGGTGGAGGCTGTCCATCGCCTTCATCTTCGTGAGGTCAACCACGTTGATCTTGTTGTCCGCCAGTTCCTGCTTGTACGGCGCCTGCTCCGGATCGATGGATCCCAGGCGCTCGACATCGCCCCAGACGCGCCGCGAGACAGCCAGCGCGCGATCATCGCGCGAGACGAAGAGCGTGAATTGTGGATGCGGCATTCCCATGTCGGCAATCTGGGACCGGAACACATCGACATCGACATCCGGGGCTGCAAGCATGACATTCTTGAACTTGTCGGGGAGACCGTCGTTGCGAATCGCCATCTGCCGCAAGGCTTCGAGCGTCAGCCAGTTTCCCATCGAATGGGCGAGGATGTTCACTTCATGAACGTCAGGATCCTCTTTCAGGTATTGAAACAGATTTTCGAGAGCATTCCGCGTGTAATTGGTGCTCTCGCGGTCGTAACCGTAAGCGAGCACGCTCCCTCTCGACGGCCACGTCACGAGAATGGGTGCGCTCTTGACGTTGGAATCGTGAATGATCTGCGCAAAGCGATAGACGGAGTCTTCGAAGCGGTTGTTGAACCCGTGGATGAACACAAGCACGCTGTGGTCGGGGCTTTTGACGACCGACGCCTTGAGCCACACCTTGGCCGCCTCGATATCGATCGCATCCGCCTTCAAGGTCGCAAAGTCGGTTTGCGGATTGGACGGAAGCTTCTTGGGCCAGGAAACCTCGCCGACCTTCCTCACCTTCTCCGGAGGTATGGAGACGGTGATCTCCGCAAACGAGGCCAGCGGCGCCCGCTCACCCGTATACATTTCCCCGGTATTCTTCGATCGCGCGCGCGTGGTGGCGATCAGCATATCGACATGGCTGGAATTGGGAGACGTATCGGCAACCGGCGTCAGAACGCCCTTCGGATTGCCGCCGCATCCCGCCAACACCGCCGACAGCGCCGCAAACAGGGTTGCCAATACAGCGAGGTGCGTAAAGCTCGCCCGTCGGCCGCGGAAAACAGAAAGTCGTGCCAATTGCCAATCCTCAAGTCGCTGGTGAAGACGCGCCGGTAGCGGTTGCCAACGGCGTCAGGCACGTCAATCCTTCCTGGTCGAGGCGCCCGCTATCAACCGGCGGGCCTCCTCGATTTCTTCCGCGGTTCCACTCGCAGTGACGAGTGAAAGGTAGATCGCGGCAAGGCGCGGATTGCGCAGACTGTTCATCACCGCAAACACCTCGTGAGGCCGTTCCGGTCTGAACTGTCCAGGGTTCGCCTGTTGCCCGGCGCTCCTCATGCCGCGGGCATCACGGTTTTGACCGTTCCGTCGGCGCCGACCGTGCAATCGTATTTCGCACCCGCCGCATCGACCTTGACCGCATAGGTCGTGTCGTCGACCCTGCTCGAGCTGATCGGCAGCGTCTTGGCGGCATCGGCCTTGGCGGCGGTCGCCGCAGCGCTGGCGCAGAGCAATTGCAGGTCCGCCGGCGCGACCTCGGTCGTGGTGCGCGCCATGGCGTCAGGCGTCGGCGCGCTTTGGCAGGCGGCAAGCGGCAGAAGGCAAGCCAATGCCAGAATGAACCGATGTCGTGTCGTGGCGTTCGAGAGAATAGCCTGCATGTTCCTGTCCTCCGATGATTTCGTTCATACGCCCTTGTAGAGTGCCGCGCCCTGCATCAGCACGATGACCTTGGCGCCCACCTCGATGCGGGCGTGCAGATCGGTAATGTCGTCGTTGCGCATGCGGATGCATCCCGAGGACACGTCGAGGCCGATCGTCCACGGCTCCGGCGTACCATGGATGCGGTAGATCGTATCCTCGTCACCTTCGTAGAGATAAAGCGCCCGCGCGCCGAGCGGATTGTCCGGACCACCCGGCATGCCGGCGGCCCATTTGCGCGCCTTCTCGTCGCGCGCGACCATCTCGGCGGGCGGCGTCCAGGTCGGCCATTCCGCCATGCGGCCGATGCGCACGATACCCGCCCAGCCAAAACCGTCCCGCCCGACGCCGATGCCATAGCGGATCGCCTGGCCCCCGGGCTGCACCAGATAGAGATAATGCTGGTTGCCGTCGATGATGATCGTGCCAGCTTTTTCGGCAGTGCGGAATTTGACCGCCTGCATGCGGAAGGCCTCGGGAGGCTGCTGCTTGTTGCGGCTGTAATATTCGCGTGCCTTGCGACTATCGTAATTGACCCATTTGCGCTTCTTGGGATCGTAGATCTGCGTCTTCGCCATCGCCTGCTGGGCCGGCATTGCCGGTGTGGGGAGGGCAAGCCCGGCCGTCGCCGCGAGCGTCATGCGCAGGAAGGTGCGGCGGGTGGCCATCGTGCTGTCCTTGCTCATGGCTTTGCCCACCCATCGACACGCGATTTCCGATCTTCGACCCATTTGGTGGCGTAGTCGAGCGGTACCTGCCGTTCCACCTGAAGAGCGTAGCTCATCTGGCTCACCTCTTCCTCCGTGAGGTCGATCTTTTCCAGGAAGCGCGCAATGTCGGGGTGTGCCTTGGCGAAGGCCGTTCCATAAGCGATATGAAAGCGGGCGGCATCCCAGGCGACCGGCGCGCTCGACTTGGAGATCCAGAGCGGATCGCCCGGATCGGCGATCTTCCACTTCGCCGCATCGAACGCCGGCTCGGTGATGCGGCTTATCTTGTGCAGCTTGAAGAGATGATGCGGGCTGTAGCAATAGAAGACCATGGGCTGGCCGGTCGCGTCGGCCGCATCGACCGCCGCCATCGCGACGTCTTCCTCGGCTTCGACAAGGGCGACGTCCCTCGCGTAGCCGTAGCTGTTGGCCCGGACGCGCTCGATACCGGTCGACAGCCACGCGGTTGCCCCGATCCAGATCTCGCCCTTGCCGTCGCCATCGGTGTCGAGCGCCCTGGATTTGTCAGGATTTTCCAGATCCTCGACCGACTTGATGCCGAGCTTTTCCGCGGCATCGGTCGCACATAGCCCCTGCCAGGCCGACACCGAGTGGCCGGTCAGCACCGCGACCTTCTTCTCCGTCACATAGCGCCGGATGATGTCGTCGTAGTTGGGCCGCCAGACCTCGGGGTGGATCGCAACCGTGCCAGCCTCGATCCCGGCGAAGGAATTGAGCGCTCCCATTTCCTTGACCTCGG
The DNA here is from genome assembly GCF_964254105.1 of Rhizobium sp. LjRoot254. Classification (NCBI taxonomy): domain Bacteria; kingdom Pseudomonadati; phylum Pseudomonadota; class Alphaproteobacteria; order Hyphomicrobiales; family Rhizobiaceae; genus Rhizobium; species Rhizobium sp. LjRoot254. Next base: position 4,556,209 of record NZ_CAXUSM020000001.1, read on the forward strand.
TATCGAGGTTGAATTCCGCCTTGATCGCGACCTTGATTATATTCGCCGTCGCCTGTCCCGATGGCCAATTCGGCATCGCGATGACGAGATCGGCGGCGGAGGCAACCGATGCCATGCCCGCCAGGATAAGCGCAGAGATCATGGATCTGTACAACATGTTACCTCGCTCCCTTCGGTTCACTGCTGATCGAATATACATTGCTGCCGGTCACTACGCTGGATTGAATGTCGCCTTGGTGACCATATGGTTCCTCGAAATGGCGGTGAGGTTTCATGTTCCTTCACCTCCGCCTGCCGCAGCTTCCGCCTGCTTGCGCTGTTCGGCCAGTTTCAGCATCGCGGCGGCTGCCGCCTCGGGCTTGTCGTCACCGCCGACCTGCACCGTCGGCTGGGCGAAGTTGATGCCGTTTTCCGCGAAAGTCTTGCGGAGCATCGCATAGGCCCGGCGTCGGACCATCGCCTGGCTGCCGGGCTTGGTGCTGAAGGCAAAGCCGAGTTCGACGCCATATTCGTTGATCTGCTCGACGCCTTTCATCTTCACGGTCTCGATGATGAGTGCACCAAGCTCTTCGTCCGCGAGCAGTTCCGCGCCAACCACCTTCGTCAATTTTTTGGCCTTGGCGATGTCGGCATCGAAGGTGACCCGCAGGCGGAATTTGTCGATCACCCAGTCGCGGCTCATGTTCTGCACCGCGCCGAGTTCGCCGAAGGGCACGGTGAAGACCGGCCCGCGATGATGGCGGAGCCGCACCGACCTGAGGCTGAAGGATTCCACCGTCCCCATATAGCTGCCGCTCTGGATATATTCGCCGACCCGGAAGGCATCGTCCATCAGGTAGAAGACGCCGGATATCACGTCCTTGACAAGCGTCTGCGATCCGAAGCCGATCGCAACGCCGAAGATGCCGGCGCCGGCGATCAGCGGCCCGATCTCGACGCCGAGTTCGGCGAGCACCGTGAGCGCGGTCACGATGAGCACCACCGCGGCAAGGCCGTTGCGGAAGATCGGCAGCAACGTTCTGATCCTTGCGCGGCGTGCGGCCTCTTCGGGTGTCAGCGGCCCCTCGTCGCTGACCGAGGCGAGCTTCCGCTCGATCAGCGCCTTGCAGACCCGCCAGCCGAAATCGGCGATCAGCAGCACCACGACGCTCTTGAGAAAGCCCGCCACGATGGTGTTGCTGATCGATCCGGGATTGGTATCATTGAGAGGGTTGCTGTTCCAAACATAGGCGAGCCAACCGATGGCCAAGGAAATGACGAGCGTCCTGACGCCATATATGATCAGCACAGCCTTCAGGCTGTCGGTGGGTTGGTCCGGCCAGTTCGCGGTCGTAAAGGCACGGGCAAGATGCTCCATTGCCTTGAGCACCTTCGGCAGGAACAGCGCAAACAGCCCGATCCAGCACAGGAGATGGAGGCCCATCGCCCAAACGACCCATAGCACGACCAGTAGCACGGTCTGCAATGCCTTTATCCGAACGGATGGATTGCCCGCCGGCTGCTTCCATACGGCCTCGATGAAAATGGCAATCATCGTGATGGAAACGACAAAGGCCAGCGCCTGGGCTGCGTCCGGATTGATGCCGATCGGCACGGTGAGCAGGGCCGTCGCCATGCCGAACAGAAGCACGCCGAAGAACGCAAGCGTCCGGCGATACATTGTCGGAGATATGCTGTCGGCGGCGCGCAGGATGCGGGCCACCGCCAAGACGAGCCGGAACAGCAGCGCCGCGATCAGGTAGGAACGCAGCACCGCTCTCAGCAAGGGCGGCCAGTCGGCGACGAAAAAGAGCGCCACCGTGATCGCGGCAAAGGCTCCGGCAGCGACCAGTTCTCGCATGATCGTGTTCACCAGCGTGCTGCCTTCGGGGGCACGCACCAACCGGCGCAGCGCCCATTCGCCGACGGCCGCTGCGAGCAGTATGAGCGCCAGATAGACGATGGCCGGCATCATGCCACGCGTCGCGGCCTCGGCGACCACGCGGGAAGAGGCTGCCGAATATTCGGATAGAAGTATCGGGAACCCCGCTTCTGCACTGCGGAATTTCTTCCGTGCACGGCCTTCCCAAACCTCCGCACCATCGGCCTTCGCCACCACCGGGGTAGCGGCTGCGTCCGCCTTGCCCCCGCTTTCGACCCATTTGCGGATATCGGGGTCGTCCATCAGTTTCATCAGGGCCTGAAGTTTATCGACCGGAGGAGTAGCGGGCGTCTGGGCATGTGCCGGCAGTGCCATGAAGGCGCAGAACAGCACGACCAGAAGAGAGGGGAGCAATGACGCCAGCGGCAAAAGCCGCAGTAATATCCGACCGGTCTTCATGCTCCGTCCCCTCGTAGCAAGGCTATGCCTCTTATGCCAAACGTGCGCGACACATCCGATTGCCCGTCAGCATCTATGGTTTCCGCCCGATTGCAAGCGGATTGCCCATCTCAAAACCGCACGGTCATGCCGAGGATCGGTCCCTGCTGGACCGTGTCGAAGACAAATCCGTCGTTGCGATAGTTCACGCCGAGCGCCCGGTAGCCCGCCACCGCCGAGAACGTGTCGTTGAACTGGTAGCCAATGTTGGCGGCGACATCCCAATCGACATTGGCGCCGCCGGTGCCGACCAGACCCCATCCGGAGATGAACCATTCTTCGGTCAGATCATACTTGCCACGAAAGCCGGCCATGCCATCGACCCAGGTCGCGCCGTCGCTCGTCGAGCGCCCGTCGAGGAAACCGCCATTGAGGGATATCGTCGTATCGACGGACCACACCCGTATGCCGGCGACGACATCGAGATGGCCCCGGTCGCTATCGAGCACCGCATAACCGACGCCGAGCAATCCGGTAACGGTTTCCGATTGTACGTCGACTTCCTTGGTCAGCAGGCCGAACGGTGTGTCGGCGTCGGCCGAGAGCTTGATATACATGAAGTCGCCGATGACGCTGAAACGCTCATGGCGCAGCTCGGCCGCCCCCATGAAGGAGAAGTCGAGATTCTGGAATATGTCGCTGAAGCTCGAATCGATCTTGATCGTCGGCAGGCCGAATTGCGAGGTCTTGCCCGACAGGCCGGCAGCCCAGAAATAGGGCGAGGCGGCGAAAGACCAATCCTCCGTACTGTCCTCTGGCGCCGTTTGCGGCATGACAAGCGGCGAAACATCCGCGGCAAGCGCGGTCGAGCCGAGCATCATTGCGATCGCCGCCGCCAAACTCAGTTTGTGATATCGAGTCATTGTGAAGTCCTTCTTGCTTTAGGCGCCTGTCGTCCCTGCAGGTGACGACCTTGGCTTACTTTGGAAACAGGAATGTAAGCCCGGCCCGGAAGCCGATGCCATCGGGCCCTCCGTCTGGAGCCTCCGCCCAATAGCGGACACCGGCGAACAGGCTCACCGGCTGGTCACCGAACTTCACAAGCTTGGAGACCACAGCATTGATCGGCACAGACCATTGGTCGTTCTCCCAGTCATAGGTGCTTTCGGTGTTGAGCGAGAAGGTCCAGGCCGTCGGGGTCGTGTAGGAGACGAACGGCTGGAGGAAGGTCGAGCTGATGTCCGGCCGGGAATCGTCGCCGGCCACCGACCAGATGTGGTTTCCGAGACCACCGACCGTCCAGCCGCCCATCTGCTTGAGAACGACGGCTGTCGGACCGATACCGAACTTTTCCGAACCCAGCATATCGTCTGTAGCCGTGGGCAGCAGGAAAACCGGGCCGACGCCCCAGACGATGCCGCTCGGGCCGGGCTGGGAGGGTGAGAAGAAGAAGCTCTGGGTGATGTCGCCCATGCCGAACTGGGTGCCTGACGGTCCGACAATGTCGTTCTGCTGGATTACAGGGACGATGGTGCGCGAAATGACGTTCCAGTCTTCGGTGAGGGAGATCGGGATCACCGGCTGGATGTTGAGGTAGGCGCGGTAGCCGTTATCCGGACCATAGCCCTGGTCATAATTGAACTGCAGCGGCACGCTGATCATAGCGGCCACCGGGTTGTTCAGCTTCTTGGCAAGGTCGGTGTCGCCCTCCTGGGCGAGAGCCTGGCCGGCAGGTCCGGATGCCAGCACCAGCATCGCAAGCCCGACCGAATGAGTGATGAGAATATTTTTCATGGCCCCGCTCCATGGTAAGCTATTCGTTCATTGTCGTTCGAAGACATCGTACGGCATATTGGACCAAGGGCCAATATGAACACTCGAACAATTAAGACCGCAGGTTGCGTTTTCGACCGGCTGTGTCAAATGCGCCGCCGGTCGGTCGTGATGAGGGTGAATGCACCTGGAATTGCAGCCACGGCCAGCAATGGCGACAGTGCCTTGCTCACTTCACCTCTTCGAATTCACCCGGCCGCCAGGTCTGGTCGAACCACGGTTCCAGCGGGCCGTAGAGACGGAGAAGGACGAACCATCCCTTGCCGGGAATGGTCTGGGTCCAGTTGGCTTCCTTCCCCTCCGGCGCCTTGGGGCCGAAATAAAGATCGACCGAGCCGTCGGCATTGGCGATCAGCTTGTCGCGCTTGCTGTTCTTGCTGGGAAAGGGCTGAGAGGTCTGGAGTTCCGAGCGGGTCTGCGGGTCGTAGACCACCACCGACCAGAAATCTTTCGCGGGAGCATTCGCGGGTATGCTGAGCTTGTAGTTCTTCGCGCCGTCGAGCGGCGTGCCGGATGCGTCGGCATAGTTAATCGCGTATTGCGAGCCCTTGCCGATGATCTTAGCCGCCATTGCCGGCGTATTGACGGTGGCCATGTAGAAGAAGTTCGTCCGCGCATCCAGATTGCGCCCGGACATCCCATCCCCGTCGAGCCACTGGTAATCGTCGCCGATGAAACCGGTCCTCCACTGGCTACCAGGATAAATGGGCGAGCGTGGCTCACGGCTGCGGAATGCGATCGCTCGCGCAGTCGCGTTGGCGACGGCGATGGAGTCCGTGAGGATCGCCTTCATCCGCTCATCGGGCGCGAAGGGCTTGCCCTTGCGGATGCCAATGGCGGCAGCCAGGCCGCGGAGTTCGGGGTCGATGAAGTCGATCGGTTCCTTCTGGATGACCAGATCGAGTTCCTTGAAGAATTCGAAATTATTGGCGTGGACCGTATTGTAGGCAAGCTTCGAGCTGTTGATGAACTCCATCGCAGGCGGATTGGCTGCCTGGCTCAGCGGATAGATCTTCACGCCCTCGCGGAACATCTTCGAAGCCGCATCCGGCTTGCCGTCGACGAGGAAGCCGCGCAGGACCACCATATTCCCATAGGATGGAGAATGTGCGACGAAATATTCGCCGCCGTCCTTCACGTCCTTGGGCAGCTCGCCCTTGTAGCCGGGCGGGACGATCAGGTACTTGCCGCCCTTGCCCCGGTCGGGCCCGGGAATGCCCATGTCGATGACGAAACGGAAGAATGCATCATCGACGGTGCCCGGTCCCGAGCCCGGCGGGACTTCGACAACCGTCGGCCCATCGGCATCGAGATCGAGCGCCGCGAAGCAGTAGACGGTGTCGGTATTGGCAGTCAGGTAGAGCGGGTTGGAATCCATCAACTGGTCGAAAATGACGGCCTGGTTGACCTTGGTTTCGCCGATCTCGGCAATGCCCAACCGGATTGCTTCCATTGATGCGGCCGGGACGAAGTTGAGGAAGACCTCGACGCCGCGCAGGAAATCGAGATTGTCGTAGACCAGCCTGGTCGTTTCGAGCGTCGGCACGCCATCCACGAAATTGAGCGTGCCAAGCCGTGTTTCGACCTTGTCGGGAGTCATGATCTGGTCGGGGATTTTGTTGTTGAAGCCGGGCGTCTGGGCAAGGGCCGGCGTGACGGCCAGCATGGCGGCCAGGGCGGTCGCGGCAAGAAGCAATTTGCGATTATCGAGCATGGCTATGTCGCTTTCCAGTTAAGCATCGTTGTCCAAGCCCGACGCCCACCAGGCGCCGGGAATGATTGAGAAAATCGGTTGAGGCAGTTGGCCGCGGCCCCGGATCAGTCGATGTAAACCACCGCATATCGGCCGCCGTAGGACTGGTAATAAGTGCCGCCGCATCCCCACACCGCGTAGCCGCTGACGGTGGTCCGTGCGCATCCACCGGGCAGCGTGTTAACATAGATCGTCGAGCGGCGGATCACGCGTCTTGTGGTGCGCCGCGCCACACCGACGGGCCTGACAACCGGGCCACGGACGACCGCGGTGCGCCTGACGACGACACGGTTCGCCTCGGCCTGGGTGAAGATCAGACCGGATGATGAAAATTGACTGCCTATCCAGCTGTCGGTCACGAGAACGGCCGCGATGATGGCTGCGGCGGAGACATATTTGAAAATCTGTCGCTTGATGGTCATTTGCTTGTCTCCAGCACGATCTCGCCCGTCTCGTCGGCTTCGATGGATTCAAGGCGCTTGGCGTCCGCCGGCGGGGTGAATGCAAACAGCTTGGGATCGATCTTGTCGGTCGTCCAGCCGCTCAGCCGCAATGTGTATTGCGGAGCGCCGGTCACCCATTTCGTGGTGATCACGTATTTGACCGGAAGCGGCTTGTCGGAATGGCTGATCCAGATCTGCCAATCGACGAGATCGGTGCGAAACGCCAGGTGGTCGCATTCGACGCCATCCACGAAACCGACGCCGACGACGCGTCCGGATACCACGCCTTCGGTCAGCACCGGATAGGGATCGGATGCGAGAAGATCCGCGCCGGTCGCATCGAGACCCGTTGCCGTCCGGAACTCATCGACAGCTTCGTCGATCGTTGGGCCCGGACTGTCGAGCTGGCCGTAAACATTCAGTGCCTTGCCGAAGAGGGTGATGGTCTTGCCGTCGAAGATGACTTCCATGTCGGCAAGGGGTCCTTGCCGGGTCATCAGGAAGCCCGCCGACCGCGACAGCGAGATCATGCCGGTCGCGCTCAGTTGCAGCTTCTGGCCATCGACGCCGACGACCTCATGATCGGTATCGTAATCGACGCTGAATTCCTTCATGGACTTCAGGTGTTCGGTCATCGCCTTGAGGATAGCGTTCGCCTCGGGCTCGATCGCATCCTGGGCCTGAGCGGGCAATCCGAAAAACAAGCCGCCCGCGATTATACATCCGGCGCCGATCTTGCGCACCGTCGATATTCGATCCTTGGTGAATGTCGTCACGATGTCGTCCTCTCCATGTGGGCCGCGAGGCGACCGGTTTCCCCGACGCCACTCGGCATAAATTGGATCAATCTCAGGGCCCGGTCTCAAACCTCTTGAGTGCCTGCTCGACCTCGCTGACCAGTTCCTGCACCAGTTCCCGCCATTCCCGCTCGCGCGCCTCCCGCAGCGCCGCTACGCTTTCCGGTACCTTCGCCAGTGCAGCTTCCGCGTCGGCGAGTTCCTCGCAAAGCTCGCGAAAAGTATCATTGGAGCGGAGCAATCTTCGAATCGTGAACTCGGATCGCGGGAACCGATTGGCCGCCGCCTGCAGAGCTTTGCCTTGCCTGATCCCCAGTTCGCGCTCTGTTGCCATCAGCCCCACCAGTTCTGACTTAGGATTATAGGTTGAGCCGCAACGACGATACGTAAACCATGTAACTTACGTGGATTCTGCGCATGGTTTCAAAGTGTTGGATGTCGGCCGCGATTGCATGACGTCGACCTATCCCTGCCAGGTCATGGCTGTGCATTCACGTTGAGCAGTTGCTAAGATACAATCATGAGGTATACGATGGTAGCGGACAGGGACGCGGCTTCGGGGAAGTTGCGACCACCGCAATCTGGCACGGGGGGTGCTATGAGAGACGCTACCGCAATCGTGCCGGAAGCAATTGTAGGCGCCGATGAATGTCGGGCCCAGATGAAGAAGATTGTCTCCAGTCCCGATTTCGAGGCCACCGAGCGAGAACACAGATTTCTGGCCTATATCGTGGAAGAGGCCCTGCAGGGACGCGGCGACAGGATCAAGGCCTATTCGATTGCGGTTGAGGTGTTCGGCCGCGAGGCTTCGTTCGACGCGCAGCACGACCCGATTGTCCGGATCGCCGCCGGCCACCTGCGGCGGGCAATCGAGCGGTATTACCTGACAGGCGGCAGGGAGGACCCGGTACGGATCAACATCCCGAAAGGCAGCTACGTCCCACAGTTCTCGAATATTGAATGCGCCGCCGCAGTGCCGCCCGCCCCAGCGCAGACAGGCCCGGAGCACCTGACGGCCGCGCCCTCAGATAGTGACTCGGCGACGTTCTGGCGCGGACTGATTGGCGGACTGAGCGTTGCTACGGTCATCGTATTTGCCGTCTGGTTGTTTCTTCCTTCGCCACCCGTCCAACAAGCAAAATCTCCGGAGATTCCACGCATCCTTGTCATGCGCCTGGAAGATATGGCGAAAACGGGCTCTTCTTCATCGATCGCCAACGGTCTCACACAGGAGATCGTCGCACAGCTTTCCAAGTTCAAGGAAATCGTTGTCCTCCAGGCGACGGAAGGCGGTGTCGTAGCCGATCCGCCGCCCCGTTTCGTCCTTGCGGGGAGCGTCGATCTTGCAGGCGACACCTTTCAGCTTCGTATCCGGTTCGTAAACCGGGAAGATGGTTCCGTACTCTGGGCGGATAGCTTCGGCGGCACGCTCAAGGCATCCGAGCTGGTTCACGCGCAGTCTCTCATCGCCAGCAGTGTCGCCACCACGCTCGTGCAGAGTTACGGCGTCATCTTCCAGGCCGATGCAATGCGCGCTGTTGCCAATCCACCTGACGATTGGGCCGCCTATTCCTGCACGCTTTCCTATTATGCATACAGGGCCAATGTCGAACGACACGTTTTGCCGCAGGTGAGGGAATGCCTGGAGAAGGCTGTCAAGCGGTATCCCGAATATGCAACGGCGTGGGCCCTGTTGGCTCAGACATATCTCGAGGATATCAGGTTCCGCGTGCCATATGATGCAGCCGTTTCTCCACAGGATCTTCAGCAAGCGCTCGACACTGCAAGGCATGCGGTGCGGCTTGACCCATACAACACGCGCGGCCTGCAAGCCGAGATGTTCGCTCTGTTCTTCTCCAAGCAATACGAGGCAGGCAAGGTGGTCGGTGAAAAGGCAATCAAGCTAAATCCCAACGACACCGAGCTTATTGGAGAATATGGGTACAGGCTTGCTGTCTCGGGAGATTGGGCGAAGGGCTGCCCATTGATCGCGGAGGCCCGGGCCCGCAACCCCGGCATGTTCAGTTATTACGAGAGCGGGCTGGCTCTGTGCTCCTATTTTGACAACGACCTCGAACAAGCCGTCATGTGGATCGGCAAGACAACCGCGCCCAGCAACCCGATATATCACGCGATAGCAGCTGCCATATATGGGGAAGCCGGGCTCAAGCGTGAAGCGGAAAAGGAAGTCTCGTGGCTGTGTGAGAACCATCCGGCACTGCTGAAGAATATTCGAGAGGAAGTGACGATACGCCTGGGACGAGCGCAAGATATCGAACTCTTTATTTCTTCGCTCGGCAAGGCCGATGCCTTGTTCACACCGGGTAAAAATCCCTGCTCGCGCCTGGAGGCCGTTGATAACCACCCTTGAATTGGCCCGGTGGCAATGGGAGCAATTCAGCCGATGGAACAGAGCAAATCTCTGCCGGCGGCACGATCGGTGAACCGTGTGCAAACTTTAGCGCTGTGCCCGGCGGACCAGATCCCGGACCGCGGCGACCGCTATCCGGTATCCCTCCGCGCCGAGCCCCGCCATCACTGCCGTGGCCGTCATCGAGACCAGGGACTTGTGATAGATCGCCTCGCGGCGGTGGACGTTGGAAATGTGGAATTCGATGATCGGGCCGGGAAACATCTTGAGCGCATCGAGGATGGCGATGGAGGTGAAGGTCCAGCCGGCGGGGTTGATGATGATGGCGGCGCCCTCGTCGATCGCCTCGTGGATCCACTGGATCATCCGCTCTTCGCTGTTGGTCTGGCGGAATTCGACCATCCAGTCGCCCGCCGCTTCGCGGCAGAGCGCCTCGACTTCGGCGAGCGTGGTCTTGCCGTAGATTTCGGGTTCTCGCTTGCCCAACCGATTGAGGTTGGGGCCGTTGAGCACGTAGAGCGGCTTAAGGTCAGCAGTCATCGGCATTATCCCTGGTAGCCCAGCAGGCGGGGTAGGAAGAGGACGGTTTCCGGTACGAAGGTGATGATGATGAGGCACACGACCATCCAGAAGATGAAGGGCGCGGCATCGCGGATGATGTCCTTCACCGGGGCGCCCGAAATGTTGGTCATGATGAAGAGCAGCAGGCCATAGGGCGGCGTGACGAGGCCCAGCATGATGTTGACCACCACGACGACGCCGAAATGCACCATGTCGATGCCGAGCGCCTGTGCGGTCGGAATGAAGACCGGCACGATGATCAACAGGATGGCGGTGCCTTCGAGGATGCAGCCGAGGATCAGCAGGATGACATTGACGAGGATGAGGAATGTCGTCGGCGTCATCTCCCAGCCGGTCAGCAGCACGCGAATGCTGTCCGGGATGTTCTCGACCGTCACCACGTAGTTGAACACCAGCGATCCGGCGATCAGCATGCCGATTGAGGCTGACGTCTTGGCGCTGACGAGCAATGAGCCGTAGAAATCCCTGAAATTGATCGACCGATAGAGTACGACCGAAATCACCAGCGCATAGGCGGCGGCGAGTGCGGCGGCCTCCGTCGGCGTGGTGATGCCGCTATAGATGCAGCCGAGCAGCAGCACGGGCATCATCAGCGACGGGAACGCCCGCCAGGTGATCAGGGGAATTTGCCTGAGCGGCACCGGATCCTCGACCGGGAAATTCTTGCGGCGGGCGGTGATCGCCACCTGCATCATCTGCAGGCTGGCCATCAGCAGGCCAGGAATCATGCCACCGAGAAACAGGTAGCCGATCGATGCATCTGAGACCAAGGCATAGAGGACCATGGGTATCGAGGGCGGAATAATTGGGCCGATCACCGACGTCACCGCCGTGAGTGCCGCGGCGAAACTCGGCGTATAGCGATTGTCGCGGGTCATCATGTTCTGCATCATCCGGCCCGAACCTGCGGCATCGGCAATGGCCGAGCCGGACATGCCCGCGAAGATGATGCTCTGAACCACATTGACCTGCGCCAGCCCGCCACGGAACCGGCCGACCAGCACGTTGCAGAAGGTCAGGAGCCGCTCTGTCATCGAGCCGATGTTCATGAACTCGGCCGCCAGGATGAAGAGCGGCACGGCGAGAATGATGTAGTTGGTGTACATCCCGTTCAGCAGTTGCTCCGCCACCGTGCCCATATCCGCACCGGTGAGGAACAGGTAAAGGACCGAACCGCAGATCATCGAAAGGCCGATCGGCATTCCGATCAGCGCCAGGAACGTCATCAGGATGATGGCGATGGAGAATGGGCTCGCAAGGTTCATACGCCGGAGCCCGCCTTTGTGGGGTCATAGGCCTCAGGCGCCTTGCCGCGGATCGCCTGGATGCCAAGCCAGATGTAGCGGACGATCATCGCGATGACGAAGACGACATAGATCGAATAGAGCCAGTCGAAGCGGATCTTGAGATAGGCGGTCTTCTCGACCTTCATGAACATCACGTAATCGACCACCGCCGGCAGCGAGAGCGCGAACATCGAAATCAGCGCGACGGCCATGATCAGCACCATGATCCGCCGCGCCCTGTCGCCGGCACCAGCCCAGAACAGGTCGAAGCGAATTTCCTCGCTTTCGCGCACCACGAAGGCGGCGCCGAACAGCACGATCCAGATCCACAGCGCGACACTGATCTCATTGGTCCAGCCGATCGGCCATTTGAGCACATAACGGAAGACGATCTGCAGCATGAAGGCCGCGAACATCAATAGGAGAAGCATGGCGAGAACATTCTCCGCCCGCCGCCGCAGCCACTCGCCTTGCGCCGCGTATTTCGTAAGCCAGTTCATGAAGATCGTCCCGTTCCAGATTTGCGAATGCGGCATCCGCCGATGCCGCATTCGCGTCGAAAAGTTCGGGGCTAGAGAGCCTCGACCTTCTCGATGATACCGGGCGCCCAGGATTTGGACAGTTCGGAGCCGGCATATTTTTCGCGCGCGAAAGTCCGGAAGGCGGCGACATCGGGTTCGTAGATGTTGAGGCCGGCCTTCTTGAACTCCTCGATCAGCGTGCCTTCCTGCTTGATGTGTTCGTCCTGGCTCCAGGTCATCGCCTTGTCGGCGGCGGCCTGGAATGCGGTCTGCTGTTCCGCGCTCATCTCGCCCCAGACCTTGCTCGATACGGTGAGAAGGTCGTAGCCGATCAGGTGCGAGGTGAGCACGATCTGCGACATGACTTCGTAGAACTTCATGTTCTTGACGTTGGGCAGCGGATTGTCCTGGCCGTCGATCGCACCTGTCTGCAGGCCGGTATAGACCTCGGCATAGGCCATCGCTGTCGGGTTGGCGCCGAGCGCGGTGCCGAGGAATTGCCAGGCGTCACCACCCGGCATGCGCAGCTTGATGCCCGCCATGTCGGCCGGCGTGGTGATCTTCTTGTCGGGCTTGAGGCCCACCTGGCGAGCGCCGAAATAGGTCGGGCCTAGAATACGGACGGAAAGCTGGTCCTCGACCATCTTTTTATATTCGGCGCCGAGGTCGCTGGCGAAGAATTTCTGCACATGGGCCGCATCGCGGAACAGATAGGCCGAGCTCAGCACCGACCATTCCGGAATCTGCTTGGCAAAATCCTGCGGCGCGATGTTGCCCATCTGCAAATTGCCGCGCTGGAGTGCGACGAGTTCCGTGCCCTGTTTGAAAAGATTGCCGCCATAATAGGGCTCGAGCTTGAACGAGCCCTCGATCTCCTTGCCGAACATCTTGGTCATCTCGGCGCGGATATCCTGCTCCGAAAAGACGGCCGAAAACTTGAGCACGGGCTTGTCCTGCGCGAATGCGGGCAGCGGCAAAACAGAGGCGGCGATGGCGCCTCCGACGAAATGACGACGGGTCAGGTCGATTGTCATGTTTCCTCCTCCTTGCACCATGGTTCACGGTGCCAAAATTATCGCTCCTCCGCGACTGAAAAATATTGTACGAAATAGTTCGTTTATGTCAACGGTGGTTCGGAGGAGCCCCTGTTGACACCTGCGGCATTAGGAGGATGGGATGAAAACCTCGATCGCGACCGTGACGATGAGCGGCGAACTGGACGCCAAGTTGCGTGCCATCGCGGAGGCCGGGTTCGATGGCGTGGAGATATTCGAGAACGACCTCCTCGCCTCCGACAGTTCGCCGCGCGATGTCGGCCGCATGGTGCGAGACCACGGCCTGGAGATCACGCTCTTCCAGCCGTTCCGCGATTTCGAGGGCATGCCCGAGCCGCTGCGTGGGCGGACCTTCGACCGGGCCGAACGTAAGTTCGACGTGATGCAGGAACTGGGAGCAGATCTCGTGCTCGTCTGCTCCAACGTCTCGCCAGTGTCGCTCGGCGGGCTGGACCGCGCCGCCGCGGATTTCCATGAACTCGGCGAGCGTGCGGCGAAACGTGGCTTGAGAGTCGGCTACGAGGCGCTTGCCTGGGGCCGGCACATCAACGATCACCGGGATGCCTGGGAGATCGTCCGCCGCGCCGACCATCCCAATGTCGGCCTGATTCTCGACAGTTTCCACACGCTCGCCCGCAAGATCGAGGTCAATTCGATCCGCTCGATCCCCAAGGAGAAGATCTTCATCGTCCAGCTCGCCGACGCGCCGCTGATCGACATGGACCTGCTCTATTGGAGCCGCCATTTCCGCAACATGCCGGGCGAGGGTGACCTTGACGTGACCGGGTTCACGCGCGCGGTCGCCGCCACCGGTTACGATGGCTACCTCTCGCTCGAAATCTTCAACGACCAGTTCCGCGGCGGTTCGACCCGCGCGATTGCGGCCGACGGCAGGCGCTCGCTCATTCATCTCGGCGACCAGGTCAAGCGCGCCGAACCGGACACAGCGCTGACCGTTCCTGATATGCCCGACCGAGTGGCGGTTAAGGGCGTGGCCTTCGTCGAATTCACCGCCGATAAATCAGAAAGCCCGGAACTTGTCAGCATGCTCCACACGCTCGGCTTCCGCAGGGTGGGCCGGCACACGTCGAAGAAGGTCGATCTCTACCAGCAGGGCGCGATCAGACTGGTAGTCAATAGTGAAGAGAAAGGCTTTGCCAGTGCGGCTTTCCACCTTCACGGCACATCCGCCTACGCCTTTGGACTGGAGGTCGAGAATGCGGCGGATGCCGTTGACCGCGCTACGGCCCTTGGTTCGGAGCGGTTCATGCAGCCAGTACCCGCAGGCGAAACGACGATACCAGCGATCCATGGTCCCGGCGGCGGGATCTGCTATTTCCTCGACGACAGCGGCCCGCTCGCATCGGTCTGGACGCGGGAATTCTCGGCCGTTGGAGATCAGGCTCCAGTCAAATCCGCCGGGCTGGAACATATCGACCACATCGCTCAAACCGTGAGTTACGAAGATCTGCTGACGACCGTCCTGTTCTACAATTCGCTGCTCGATATCAGGAAGACGCCCATTGTCGATATCATCGATCCCTCCGGCATCGTCCGCAGCCAGGTGGTCGAAAACGGCAGTGGCTCGTTTCGCGTGACGCTCAACGGCGCCGAGAATCGCAAGACGCTTGCCGGCCATTTTCTCGCGGAAAGCTTCGGTTCCTCGATCCAGCATGTGGCCTTCTCGACATCGGACATCTTCCGGACCGCGGAAAACCTTACGGCCAACGGCTTCACGCCGCTCCAGATTACCCGCAATTACTACGATGATGTCGAGGCTCGATTCGGGCTGGAGCCGGACTTCGCCGAACGCCTGCGCGCCGCCAATATTCTTTACGATCGGGACGAGCATGGCGAATATTTCCAGCTCTACAGCCCGGTCTATGGCGAAGGCTTCTTCTTCGAGATCGTCGAGCGGCGCGGCTATCGCGGCTATGGCGCGCCGAATGCGATCTTCCGCATCGCCGCCCAGAAACGCCATATCCGGCCGGAAGGCGTGCCGGCGGGCTGACTTGCCGATATCGGATATTTGGCTTACGCCCTGAAACGGAACGGATGGGAAAAGGTCCTGGAAATGCAGACTGCCGAAACACGCGTCGCGCGGAAGAACGATCCCGATGGTACGAAGGAGAACATCATCGCGGTGGCGACGGAGGAGTTCGTCAATTCCGGCTTCTCGGGCGCGCGCGTCGACCAGATCGCCGAGCGGACCAAGACCTCGAAGCGGATGATCTATTACTATTTTGGCAGCAAGGAAGGCCTCTATCTAGCCGTCCTCGAACGTGCCTACCAGAAGATCCGCTCGCTGGAGACGCGGCTCAAGCTCGAGGATCTCTCCCCCGAGGATGCGATGCGGACGCTTGTTGGTTCGACTTTCGACCACGACGATGCCAATCCCGATTTCATCCAGCTCGTCAGCATCGAGAATATCCATCGCGCCGAGCATTTGAAGAATACCGATGTGCTGCAGAAAGCCAATTCCGGGATCATCGCGATCCTGTCCGGTATCCTCGAACGCGGCTATCGCGACGGCGCCTTCCGGCGGCGCATCGATCCCGTGGACCTGCACCAGATGATCTCGGCGCTCTGCTTCTTCCGCGTCTCTAACCGCCACACATTCGGCGCCATCTTCAGCCGCGACCTGATGGAAGGCACGCTCAAGGCGCGCCACAGGCTGATCATTTCGGATATGGTGCTATCCTATCTGAAATCTGGCTAAGCTAGGCCCAATCATCCGCCAATTGACATTACGAACCAGTTCGTACATTTTGAAAGCGTCGGCGGACATAATGTTGCCGGCGCCATTCAAATGACTGGAACCGGGTGGAGCTTTGCAGTCATCTGCGAAAACAATGACGCGCGTGGTCCGCGCGGGCTTGATCGGGAGCGGCATCGGCCTGTCCCGCACGCCCGCGCTGCATATGGAGGAAGGCCGCCAGCACGGCATTGATTATCGCTATGACCTTATCGACCTCGACCTACTCGGTGTCGGGCCGGAGGCACTAGGCTCCCTGATCGCCAAGGCTGAAGCGCAAGGCTTTGCCGGCCTCAACATCACCCATCCCTGCAAGCAGGCGGCGATCGCCCATGTGGACGAACTCTCGGACGACGCAGCCATACTGCAATCGATCAACACGATCACCTTCAAGAACGGCACGCGCAGGGGTCACAACACGGACTGGTGGGGTTTTCAGCAGAGCTTCCGCCGAGGTTTGCCGGATGCAGACCTGAGCCACGCCGTGCTGATCGGCGCCGGCGGTGCCGGGGTTGCGGTGGCGCATGCGCTGGCCCGCATGGGCACAGCCAAGCTCTCGATATTCGACGTCGATCCTGCGCGCGTGTCGGCCGTCGTGAATCGGTTGGTCCCCGCGCATCCGGATTGCATTTTCGAAGCCGGCAAAGACCTCGGTGCGGTTTTGGCACGCGCGTCGGGCATCGCGCAGGCGACACCGATCGGCATGGCTTCACATCCAGGCGCGCCGTTCGATCCCGATCTCCTGTCAGCGAGCCTCTGGGTCGCGGAGATCATCTATTTTCCACTTGAAACGGCACTGCTCACTGCGGCCGCCGAACGGGGTTGCCGCGTTCTCAATGGCGGCGGCATGGCAGTGTTCCAGGCGGTGGGTGCCTTCGAACTCTTCACAGGCGTGGCACCCGACGCCGAGCGCATGATCCGGCACTTCGGCGCGCAGTCTCGCTAAAGCTACAACGACCGGATTACGATCTGGCGCCGTGACCATGTCTTGCAGCACTCCGCAAACCGAAGCCCGCTTAAAACTCTCGATGAAGCGCGCCAGTTGAAACTCATCGCTTGACTGTTCAATATGGACAGACGTAAGCGGCGGGTTTCCGCGGAATGATTGGGGCGCTTGGCGAATGGCAAAACTAGAGGTGACTGGCCAGAAACGAGCCAGGCGTCAGGTCAACCGGCTGCCCGCGACGCGCCGCATCGAGGATATCATGGCTGCGGCCCGGCAAGTGTTTTCGGAAAAGGGCTATGCCGACGCCTCGATCACCGATATCGCGCTCAAGGCCGGCGTCGTCGAGGGCAGCATCTACCGCTTCTTCCAGAACAAGCGCGACCTGCTGATCCGGGTCGTCGAGAACTGGTACGAAGAGACGCTGCTCAGGGATGATGAACAGCTTGCGAGCATCAAGGGCACCTGGAACAAGCTGCGCTTCATCATCTATCACCACCTGCTGTCGATCAAGCGCGAGCCCGCTCTCGCCCGGCTGGTGCTGCAGGAACTCAGGCTCGATCCCGAATACCGGAATTCCAAGCTCTTTCACCTCAACCAATCCTATACGCACCGGGTGACCGAGGTGGTGAAGGAGGCGATCGAACGCGGCGAGTTCCGCACCGATGTCTCGCCTTCCTTCGTTCGCGACCTGATCTATGGCTGCATCGAGCACCGAACCTGGGCTTTCCTGCGCAATGAAGGCGACTTCGATGAGAACGACACGGCTGACAAGCTCGCCGACATGGTCTACCGGGGGCTTGTCATCGAGCCGGAGCGAACGGAGCCGATGAAAGAGGTGCTGACCAAGCTGGACTACCTGATCGGCAAAATGGACAGTTAGTCTCAGGCTGACTTTCCGGAAAAAATGCCCCGGATGGTGAGGTTCATATAGGTGTCGATGACCTCGGGCGGCGGCTGGATAATCTCGCCGTCCTTGACGCAGAACCGGGTGCTGAGCCATTGGCGGGCGCCGAGCAGGATCTGCGAAATTGCCGGGATTTCGTCCCGCGCGATGTCGGGCAAATGACCCTGGTCGAACTCGTGCTCCATGGCCCGCTCGAAACTCACCGTTTGCAGCGCGATATGCCGGCGGAAGCCTTCGGGCGCCTGGATTTCGCCTTCGTGCAGGATCTTGAAGAGATGCGGCGTCTGTTCGAGGAACTCGAAGAAGCCGGTGATCCTCGCGCGTTCGCGGGCAACAGGGGAATCCTCGGCCTCGGCGACCTTCTCCTTGACGTGGGCAAGCAGGGTCACGCTGATCGACGGCAAGAGCTGGTCGAGGAGATCCTGACGGGATTCGAAATAGTTGTAGAACGTGCCCTGGGCGACACCGGCGCGCTCGGTGATCCGGGCGACGGATGTGCCGGCGTAGCCGAATTCGCCGACAATACCGATGGCTGCCGTGAACAGGCGATTGCGGGTCGCCTCGGACTTCTCGGCGCGATTGAGCCTGCGGACGCTCTCCTGCTTGCCCCGGTTTTCAGCGGTCGTTGACATGAGGAACCTCTAGCGGGGCCTCATGTCGATGTCAATAAAATGAATTATGACTCATGATTCATTTTTTCTTTACATGCGCTCTGACTCGTCCTAGCGTGGGGGTGGGAGTGATCGCCGGGCGACCGGACCGATCTTGAGTCTCGGGGTGAACCCGAGACGGAATGGGAGTGAGTCATTGCATCGTTCCGACATGCGCCTCTCGGGCGCCGGCTCTTATGGCATCGTGTCATGCCGTGGGGAAATCGCAGAGGATCGCGACGCCTTGGCGAGGGCCGCGTGATGTCCGGTAGCGTGGCTTCGATCAAGGGCGAAGGCAACTGCGAGGTCCCGGTCTTCGACCCGTTCGATGTCGAGCGCGTGCGTGCCCGGTTGACCGAATTCCTGCGCCTGAACGCGGACGCGAAGGCCGAGGTCGGAGCGCTGCGTCGCTACACGGTGGGCTTTTCCTGGGTCACCTACGGCTTCGAACTATCGATCGGGAACAAGATCCAGAATCTCATTCTTCGCGTCGGCCCACCGAATGGCATCTTTTCGCCATACAAGGCGTCGCCGGAGTCGATCACGCTGCAGCATCTCACGGACCATGGCGTGCCTGTGCCAAGGATCCATTGGTTCTCGGATGCGCGCGATACGTTCGGTGCGCCGTTCTTCATCTGCGATCTCGTGCCCGGCGATGTGCCGATTCCCTGGACGATGGATGGGGGCGAAGCCTTCGGCGCCGACGAGCGCGTGAGTGTCGGCGAGCAATTCCTTGGCGCGCTGGCATCGCTGCACAATTTCGACTGGCGCCGGAAGCTTGAAATGGCTGTCGAGGGCGTGACGGATACGACCAAAACCGCCCATTCCCAGATCGATTACTGGGTCGGGCGCATGCATGAATGGTCCGAGCGGCGCTTTCCGATGCTGGAATGGGCGGCAATCTGGTTCCGGGACAATGCGCCCGTTGCGTCGAGGATATCGGTGGTTCATGGCGATTACCGGATCGGCAATTTCCTCGAGCACGAGGGGCGCATCACCGCGATCCTCGACTGGGAACTGGTCCATCTCGGCGACCCGCTGGAGGATCTCGGGTGGATCTGCCTGCAGGCATGGCGGGGCCGGTCGCCCTATATGTGCCATCTCTTCACCCGGGAAGAGCTCTACGAGCGCTACGAGGCGCTGACCGGCATCCATCTCGATGCGGCGGCGGTGCGCTACTGGGAAGCGTTCGGCACGTTCAAGCTTGCCGTGATGCATCTCGGCGCCACCCATTGCTATGAGGCGCGCGGGTTCAATGACCTGCGGATGGCCGGCATGGGCGCGCAGGTGCCGCGCATGCTGCTGCAGCTCGAAACGGCACTGGAGCGGGCGGCATGAACAACTCGCTCGACCGTCTCGTCGAAGGCATCATCGCGACGCTTAGGATCGATGTCATCCCCAATGTCACCGACGATTATGCACGCGGCCAGGCGATCGGGGTGATCGACCTGCTCAACAACATCGCACCGCGGCTGGAATGGCAAAGATTACCCTTGATGAAAGCGGTCGAGGCGCGCCATGCGGTCATTGAACAGGTGCAGTTGCTGCAGGGGGCGAAGGCGAAGTCGCAAGTGGCCGAAGACGCGCCCAGTTCATCGCGTGACCTCATCGCCGAACGTGACCGGCTCGACGGCGAGATATCGGACCTGGTCGGCTGGGCATTCTCTGCGCAATCCGATGGCGCGATCGCCGCACGGCTAGTGCTGCGCAAGTACATGCATGACGATGCGGCCGAACAAATGAAACTGACAAAAAAACCGCTTTTTGCGGAGATCGCCAAGGGCAAGGCGGCGGACTGACATAGCGTGTTTATGCCCATTGGGCAGGAGGAAGCCATGGAACACCATCTCGATCCGCGGATGCCTGCGCCGGAAAGATGCGTCCAGCGATTCATGCTCGATTTCTGGGCGCGGGAGCAGCCCGACAAGATCTTCGCCACCTTCGCCGATGGCGAGGAATGGACCTATCGCGAGGCGCGGTTGATCACGATCCGCACCGCCAACGCGTTTCGGGCGCTGGGCGTGAAACAGGGCGAGCGCGTGATGGTGTGGCTGCCCAACAGCGCCGATTGCCTCAGGGTGTGGTTCGGGCTGAATTATCTCGGCGCCGTCTTCGTGCCGATCAATCTTTCCTATCGCGGCACGTTGCTGGAGCACGTAGTGGGGCTATCGGAAGCACGGCTCGCGGTGGCGCATGCCGATCTTTTTCCACGGCTCGCCGATGTCAATCGCAAGACCTTGCGCGAGGCCGTGATCCTCGGCGGAAATCCGACCGAGATCGACGGGATCGCCGTTCATGGGCCGGAGGCACTCATTTCGGACAACGAAGCGCCGCCGGAGTTGGAGCATTCGATCGCGCCCTGGGACATGCAGTCGATCATCTTCACCTCGGGCACGACTGGCCCTTCGAAGGGCGTGATGTCGTCCTACATGCATCTCT
Organism: Rhizobium sp. LjRoot254; assembly: GCF_964254105.1. NCBI lineage: Bacteria > Pseudomonadati > Pseudomonadota > Alphaproteobacteria > Hyphomicrobiales > Rhizobiaceae > Rhizobium > Rhizobium sp. LjRoot254. The sequence goes on from NZ_CAXUSM020000001.1 coordinate 4,576,843, forward strand.
ATTCGATGGCCGGAAGCGCGCCATTCCTGTCACAGGACGACCGCTACATGGTGAACCTGCCGATGTTCCATTCCGGTGGCGTGATGCCCGTGACGGCGATGCTGATACATGGCGGCTCGATTGCCATGGTCGACTCGTTCTCGACCGAGGATTTCTGGCCGACGATCAGGAGCCGCGAGATCACCACCGTGATCCTGCTCGGCGTGATGGGCGGCTTCCTGCTCAAGCAGCCGTCCGGCCCCGATGATCGCAACCACCCGCTCAGGACCTGCACCTATGTGCCATTAAACGAGACCGCGCCGCGTTTCCACGAGCGGTTCGGCACCGAAGTCCATACGCATTTCAACATGACCGAGATTTCTATGCCGATCGTGTCGCAGCCGAACCCGACGGCGCTCGGCAGCGCCGGCCGGCCGCGACCCGGCGTCGAGATCAGGCTGGTCGACGAGAACGACTGCGAAGTGCCGGTGGGCACTGTCGGCGAACTCGTCGTGCGCACCGAATGCCCATGGGCGATGAACCATGGCTATGCCGGCGACCCAATCGCGACCGCCGCCGCATGGCGCAATGGCTGGTTCCACACCGGCGACGGCTTCCGTAGAGATGCCGAGGGCGACTTCTTCTTCGTCGACCGGTTGAAAGACGCGATCCGCCGCCGGGGCGAGAACATCTCGTCCTTCGAGGTGGAATCGGAGGTTCTGGCTTTCCCCTGCGTGCGGGAGGCCGCCGCCATTCCGGTCAAGAGCGACATTGCCGAGGACGAAGTGATGGCGATCATCGCGATCAAGCCCGGCGAGGCGTTCGATCCGGTCGAGCTCATCGAGTTCCTGCGGCCGCGCATGGCCCATTTCATGGTGCCGCGATACGTCCGCGTGGTGGAGGCGCTGCCGCGCACGCCAACCGCGAAGATCGAGAAGGTCAAGCTGCGGGCCGAAGGCATCACCCCGGATACCTGGGACCGCGAGAAGGCGGGCATCGTCGTCAAGCGTGAAAAGATCGGTCAGCGCGGCTGAGCGTGTGGGGGAGAAACACTATGTTTGCGGAACTATCGGACAAGACAGCGGCACTGAAGGACAAGCTTACGGCCTTCATGCAGGCGCGTGTCTATCCCAATGAGCGTGAAATCCTCGACGAGCACAAACGCAGCGAAATGCGCTTCACACCCCATCCGCTGACGGCGGAACTGAAGAAGAAGGCGAGAGCCGAAGGCCTGTGGAACCTGTTCTACAATCACGGCCCGGAGGGCCAGGGCCTCTCCAACTACGAATATACCCATCTCTGCGAAATACTGGGCCGGTCGCTGGCGGCGCCGGAGATCTTCAATTGCAACGCGCCCGATGTCGGCAACATGGAGATCTTCTCCATGTATGGCACCGAGGCGCAGAAGGCACGCTGGCTGAAGCCGCTGCTCGAGGGCGAGATCCGCTCCTGCTTTGCAATGACCGAGCCGCGTGTGGCCTCCTCCGATGCCACCAATATCGAGACGGCGATCATCCGCGACGGCGACGACTATGTGATCAACGGCCGGAAATGGTGGATCACCGGCGCGATGAATACGGCCTGCAAGGTCGCGATCGTGATGGGCAAGAGCGATCCAAGCGCCGCCAAGCACAAGCAGCAGTCAATGATCCTGGTGCCGATGGATACGCCGGGTGTGACGGTCGAGCGGCCGCTCCGTGTCTATGGCTACGAGCATCCGCCGCTCGGCCATGCCGAAGTGGTGTTCGAGAATGTGCGGGTGCCGGCCGAAAACATGCTGCTTGGCGAAGGCCGCGGCTTCGAGATCGCGCAGGGCCGGCTTGGGCCGGGCCGCATCCACCACTGCATGCGCTTCATCGGGCTCGCCGAACGGGCGATCGAGATCATGTGCCAGCGAGCGCTGAAACGGACGGCCTTCGGCTCGAAACTGGCTGATATGGGCGGGTTGCGCCAGGTGATCGGCCAGTCGCGCTGCGAACTCGAACAGGCGCGGTTGGTGACGCTGAAGGCCGCCTGGGCGATGGACCGTTTCGGCAACAAGGCGGCGCGCAACGATATCGCTGTGGCCAAGATCGTGGTGCCGACCGCCACCGGGCAGATCATCGACCGGGCGATCCAGGCGCATGGCGGCGGCGGGTTGAGCCAGGATTTCTTTCTCGCCGAAGCCTTCGCCGAAACCCGGTTCCTCCGGATCGGTGACGGACCGGACGAGGTCCATCGCGAAGCACTGGCGCGCGCCGAACTCGCCCGTCATTCCGAAACCCTCTGAAGGCAGGATCGACCATGTCCAACATTTCACGGCCCATCGAACCCGGATTGACGGTCACCACGGCCTCCCGCACCATCGGGGAAGGCGATATCTCGATCTTCGCCGGCCTGACGGGCGATTTCACGCCAATCCATATCGACGAGACATTTGCCAAGACCACGCAGCACGGTACGCGGATCGCGCACGGCCCGCATACGATGGCGGCGGCGATCGGGCTTTCGACCCATACCGGCATCTTCGGCGAGCGGGTGATCGGCATGGTCAACCTCAACTGGGATTTCATGGGCGTGGTAAAACTCGGCGACACCATTCATTCCCGCGTCGTGGTCGAAGAAGTCCGCCCCACCTCGAAGCCCGGCCGCAACCTCGCGACCTATGCGTTCGAGGTGCTCAATCACCGGGATGAGACGATCCAGCGCGGCACGATGCGCGTGATCGTGCGGGCGGACTGAGCGGGAGATTTGACGTGAACAAGTACATCATGCGCCCGGAGCACGAGTTCCCGCACCAGCCGGACCAGTCGGTCAATTTCAACGAAAGCGTCTATACCAACGCCTTCAACTCCGCCTCCCCCGTCGGCGGCTGGATGCGGCTCGGCAACCGGGTGAACGAGGGCCATGCCGAACTCTCGGTCTGCCTTTACCTTCCCGATGGCCGCATCGCCTGCCAGTTCCAGCGGCCGAGGATCGAGAAGAACGACAGGCTCGAGGCTGGCGGGATCACCTATGAAGTCGTCGATCCCCTGAAAAGCGTCGGCATGACCTATCGCGGCGACGTGATCATTGCCGAGGATCCCGACCAGTTGCGCGATCCGCAGACGCTGTTTGCCAACGGCCAGCGCCTGCCCGCCCATGCGCACTGGGTGCATGTGGCGGAATCACCGGTCCGTGGCGGCGAACCGGCTAACGATCAGGTCGAGACCATGTATGGGCGCGATTTCTCGCTCGGCCATTTCAACCAGCACGGCCGCGCCAAAGGCTTTATCGAAGTCGGCGCCGAGCGCTGGGAGATCGACGGCCGTGGCTGGCGCGACCATTCCTGGGGGCCGCGCTACTGGCAGGCAATTTATTGCTACCGGCTGTTCATCGGCAATTTCACCAATGGCGACGGCTTCATGCTGCTCAAGATCACGGATGCCAACGGTTCATCGCGCCGCGAAGGCGTACTGCTGGTCGACGGCGCCTATGAGGAAATTGTCGACATGGATGTGGTGACCGATTGGACCGACAGGGCCGATCCGTCGCGTGTGAAGATCGGGCTCCGCACGGCAAAGCGGACGGCTGTTATCGGCGCCGAAATCATCAATCTCGCGCCGCTTCGCAACCGCAGGAAGGCCGGCGACGACATTCTCGTTTCGCGGATCGCCGAGGGCTTCACGCGGTTCACCTGGGACGACAGAGAGGGTTACGGCATGACCGAATATATCGAACGCATCGAGAATGACCTTCTGGCGGGCTATCCGCTCTGACGGGAATCGGCTCGCCACAAATGAGCGCCTTTGATGAGTGACGTTCATTTATGTTATCGTGGACGCACGCTGAGCTAATGCAGTGAAAATGAACGGGATTTCAGGGAGAAATCTGCAATAAAAGTCCAATCGCTCAACGGCTTGTTCGTTGACAATTTTGGAGAACAGTGAATATAGTTCATTTGTGAGAGGCGGGAGGAAAAGCCGCTCGCCGGGAGGATCTTGGAATGCTTCACCAGCTCAATCAGGAGCGGATCGTCTTTGCCATCGCCGTCGTGCTTTTCGTCATCTTCTCGGTGACGCTGAACGGCTTCTGGCAGCCTTCCAACCTGCTCTCGCTGGTCCAGAATGTATCGATCCTCGGCATTCTCGGCATCGGCATGGCGCTGGCGATCATCGGGCGCGGCATCGACCTGTCGATGGTTTCGACGATGGGCATGTCGGTCGCCTGGATGCTGACGCTTTATAACAACGGCATGCCGATATCGCTCGCCTTCCTGCTGGCGCTCGGCTTTGCGGCGCTGGTCGGCATCGTCAATGGCATCCTGATCGCCTATGTCGAAATTCCCGCGATCTTCGCGACGCTTGCCATGGGCATCGTGGTCTATGGTTTCGGCAAGTCGATCCTCGTGCCGATCGATGCGGTTTATATCGACGATGTCAGCGGCTGGTTGTTTCTGCTTGGCAGCGGCCGGGTGCTTGATGTGCCGATGCCGGTGATCGTCTTCGCGGTGATCGGCCTGCTTGCCTACCTGTTCCTGCGCTATCTCAAGCCCGGTCGCTTCATTTACGGCATGGGCGACAACCCTCTGACGGCGCGGATCACAGGTATCCCGACCCGGCCGATGATGGTTGTTCAATATGTCCTGATCTCGGTCATCGCGCTGATCGCCGGGATCGTGATGGCCACCGCGGTGTCGGGCATGAACACGCGCGTGGCACTCTCCACCATGGTCTACGATGTCATTCTCGTCGTGGTGCTCGGCGGTATCGGTCTTTCGGGAGGAAAGGGCGGCATCCGCAATGTCGTGGTGGGCACGCTGCTGATCGGCATTCTTCTCAACGGCATGACGATCATGAACCTGACCTACACGATGCAGAACATCCTGAAGAGCGTGATTCTCCTGGCTGCGATCGTCGTGGACACGCTGCTCAACCCGCGTGACGAACAGACTGCCCAACATGGAGATATCTGAGCGATCGATACCCATGACACCAATGCTAACTCAACGAGTGGAGGACTTTCATGAGAAAGCTTTTAACGACCGCATTCGCGGCTACGATTACGCTTGCAGCATCGCTTTCACCTGTCATGGCCGACCCTTATGACGACGGCCAGTCGAAGGCCTATTATGAAGCACTCAAGGGCAAGCGCGTCGCCTTCGTGCCTCTATCGATGGGTTTCGACCTGACCGAAGGCTGGAATGCCGGCATGCAGAACCAGGCCAAGGCGCTTGGCTACACCGTTGACATCCGCGACCCGAACTGGAACGTCGAAGCCGGCGTTCAGGCGGTGAACGGCTTCATCGCCGACAAACCCGATGTGCTGATACTCCATCCGCTCGACCAGCAGGCCTACAATCGCCTAGTGCCGAAGGCGATGAAGGCAGGCATCAATGTCATTCAGGTCAATCTGAAGTCGATCACCAATGGCGATGCCTATGTTGGCGCCGACTGGTACGACCTCGGCCGTCAGCAGGCCGAGGCCGTCGTCAAGGCATGCGGCAAGGATTCCGGCAAGAACGGCAAGATCGCCATCGTGACCGGCCAGGCAGCAACGCCGACGATCGTCATCGGCAATATGGCATTCGACGATGTCTTCGCGCAGCATCCGGAAATCCAGATCGTCGCCAAGCAGTCGGCGGACTTCGATCCGGCAAAGGCCAAGGCGATCACGTCGACGATTCTCAAGCAGAATCCCGATCTCTGCGGAATTCTCGGCGTATGGGACGGCCAGGACACCGGTACCGCGGCAGCGATCCGGGAAGCCAACATGCAGGACCAGATCTACTTCGTGTCATCGGGCGGCGGAACTCGGGACGCGGCTTGCAAGAATGTCGAGAACGGCGGCTTCGATGTCTATATCTCGTATGATGTTCCAGGCCAGGCACGGGATCTCAATGCTGCCGTGAAAATCCTACTCGAGACCAAGCCGGCGCCGGGAAGTGCCCCCTTCGCGCTCTATACCCCGCTGAAAATCATCACCAAGGACAACCTTACAGCGACGTCCTGCTGGTCGCTGGATGAGATGAAGGCCAGCGGCGGCTGACGAGAGCAATGCTTAAAGCAGGCCAGCATCGGAGAGTGTGCTGGCCGTTTCTTAATTGACCTCGGAGTTTATTCATGGCCTCGGAAACCTGGACACGCTGGCGCTATCGGCTTGTTCCCGATCACGTCGTCGGCGAAATCCTTGCGAAGACCTGGATCGACACCCTGATACCGGTCGTCTTTCTTGCGGCGGTGCTGACGTTCTTCAGCATTGAACTGCCTGGATGGCTGGCCGGATCCAATCTGTCCGACATCGCCCAGATTTACGGCGAGTATCTCATCATAATCATCGGCATCACCTTCGTCATGATGGCGGGCGGCATCGATCTTTCCGTCGGCTCGACATTCGCACTGTGCAATCTTGCGGCGCTGATGCTGATCAACTCGATGGAACTCAATCTTGCGATCGGCATTCCTGCCATCATGCTGCTGGGCGGCTTGATCGGGCTCGTCAACGGCCTGCTGATCGGCTATCTCGGCATGCGCGCATTCCTGACCACGCTTGTCACGCTGATCATCGTTCGTGCCGTCGTGGAGCAGGGTCTCCTGGACTACGGCCAGGTCATCAGCAGCGGTTTCAACGCCTCGGCCAGCTGGGAATTCATGGCCATCGGCAGTGTTTTCGGCATCCCATCCAGCCTGTTCGTCGCGGTATTCATCGCCATCGCCGGTCATATCGTTCTCACGCGCATGAAATTCGGCTGGCACGTGATGGCGGTGGGCGGTTCGCGCCGCTCGGCCTACAATGCGGGCATCAAGGTCAAACGCACGGTCTGCATCACCTATGTGCTGTCGGGCGTGCTGACCGGGTTGTCATCGACCTTTTACGCGGCACGGCTGTCAAGCGCTGGAACGGATGTCGGAAAAGGGCTTGAAGTGACGATGCTGACAGCGGTTGTGCTCGGTGGCATCAGCCTGGGCGGCGGCCGTGGTTCGGTGGTCAAGGCGATGCTCGGCGCCGTCATCATCCTGCTGGTGCAGAACAGTCTTATCCGCATGGGCCTGACCAGCGGCGCCAGTTCGCTGATCCTCGGCGGCATATTGCTGCTCGCCGTCGCCATCGATGTGCGCTGGCTCAAGAACCGCCACAAGCTGCTCGCCCGCGCCTATGTCTCGCCGACCTATTTCAAGTTGCCGCCGCTGCCGGCCACGGCCGAGGGCTCCGGCTCGGACTATGCGCTGAACGACAAGCTGCACGGCGCGCAGGCGATCGGCCTCGGCGTGCTCGACGGCCCGGAGGACATGACGTTCGACCTGAACGACAACATGTATTGCGGCAGCCGGCACGGCGATATCATGCGGCTGTTTGCGCCCGACTATACGCGTTCGGAAGTCTTTGCGCATATCGGCGGCCATCCGCTCGGCCTGGCATTCGACAGAGAGGGTAATCTTCACACCTGCGTCGGCGGCATGGGCCTGTTCCGGATCTCGCCAAGCGGCGAAGTGACCAAGCTCTCCGACGAGACCAACCGGACATTCCTGTCGGTGATCGACGATTCCCGCCTGCGCCTTGCCGACGATCTCGATATCGCGCCGGATGGACGGGTGTTCTTCTCCGAGGCGACGATCCGCTACGAAATGTACGACTGGGTGATCGACGGGCTGGAAGCGCGCGGCAACGGCCGCATCATCTGCTACGATCCCAAAGATGACTCCTCGCGTACCGTCCTGCCGAGCCTGCAGCTTCCGAACGGCATCTGCGTCGAGAAGAACGGGCAATCGCTGCTTTACGCCGAGACCTGGGGCTGCCGGATCACCCGCTGGTATTTCGACGGCCCCAAGAAGGGCATGAGCGAAGTGATCATCGAAAACCTGCCGGGCTATCCCGACAATATCAACCGCTCATCGGACGGTAATTACTGGTGCGCGCTCTGCGGCATGCGTTCGCCGGTCTTCGATCTGGCGCTGCGCATGCCGGACTTCCGCCGCCGTATGGTGCAGAAGGTCGGTCGCGACGACTGGCTCTATCCCAACATGAACACCGGCTGCGTGATCAAGTTCGATGCATCAGGCAACATCCTCGACGTGCTGTGGGACCGTGCTGGAGACAACCATCCGATGATCACGTCGATCCGCGAGCATAAGGGCTACCTTTATCTGGGGGGCATCTACAACAACCGGGTGGGCCGGATCGCAATCGCGGGCGCCGACCCGAACTGGACCTCGTTCAGGGAATATTGGGGGACGCCGGCGTGATTGGAGCGTTGAAACGAACCTGGGACAATTTCCGCGGCGCCGGCGAAGCCGCCGTGACCGTGCCGCCGATGGATGGCGCGCTTCGTCCGAACCGGCTGTTGGAGGAAGCGCCTGTTCTCCTCGACATCACGGCGCCCGATGACATCGCAACGAACGGCAAGAGGACGTTCATTGCCGCTGGACGGCAGGTGCTGAGTCTCGACGTATTGGCCAAGACAACCACTGTCGCCCACGAATATGCCAGCGACATCACCGCCATCTCGCTGTCTCCGAACGGCGCGCTTGCGGTTGCCCTGGCAGACGGTGAAATCCGCATCGAGTCTGGCGAGACCGGCAAGCTGCCACGTATTCGTTGCGTCACGGCGATGGCCTTCATCTCGGAGACGGAGCTGGCAATCACGCAGGGCTCGACCAGCCGTTCAGCCGACGAATGGAAGCACGACCTGATGCAGCGCGGTTCCACGGGCACCGTGCAGCGCATTAACCTGAAAACCGGCGAGGCGAAGCGCGTGGCTGACAAGCTCGCCTGGCCCTATGGCATCGTGGTGACGCCTGATGGGAAACTGGTGGCGTCCGAAAGCTGGCGCAATCGGCTGGTGATCGTCGGCGAAGGTTCGGCCTTCACGCCGATTCTCGACGACCTGCCGGGCTATCCGGCCCGCATCACGCCAGCCGCGGATGGCGGCTATTGGCTGGCGATCTTCGCGCCACGCAACCAGATCATCGAATTCATCCAGCGCGAGCCGGAATTCCTGCGCCGCATGATGACGGAAGTGCCGCCGGAATACTGGGCGGCGCCGACATTGAAGCCATCGGCCACCTTCCTCGAACCATTGCAGGGCGGCGCGCAAAAACATTTCGGCATGCTGAAGCCCTGGGCGCCATCGCGCTCCTATGGGCTGGTCGCTCGCCTCGACAGGCAGTTCCGTCCAACCATGGGCTATCACAGCCGCGCCGACGGGACCCGCCACGGGGTGACCCAATGCGCGGAAACGCCGGCGGGCCTCCTCGTCGCCAGCAAAGGTGGCGATGCGATCCTGCTGCTCGATCCCCATGCCAGAAGCGTCGCGCGCGACCAATTGGGAGAGCACTGATGCAGAACTTGATCGAAATGCGCGAAGTCACCAAGGAATATCGCAGCGTTCCCGCCGTAACCAGGGTCAGCTTCACCCTGCAGCCGGGCGAGGTCCATGCTCTCCTCGGCGAGAACGGCGCAGGCAAATCGACGCTGACGAAAATGATGTGCGGCGTGACCCAGCCGACATCGGGTGAAATGCTGTTCGACGGCAAGCCGGTGACATTCAACACGCCGTCCGAGGCGCTCGACAGCGGCGTCGCCATGGTGTTCCAGGAAACCAGCCTGGTGCCCTCGATGACCGTGGCGCAGAACCTCTATCTCGGCGACGAGAAGCTGTTCAACCGCATTCGCGGCCTCAATATCGCGGCGCAGACCTTCCTCCAGTCGCTGAATTTCAATGTCAACCCAACCGCGATCGTCTCCGGCCTCGGCGCCGCTCACAAGCAGATGGTCGAGATCGCGCGCGCGGTGCGCAAGAATGTCCGGGTCATCATTTTCGACGAGCCCACGGCGTCGCTGACGCCCGAGGAGAAGCACCACTTCTTCGCGCTGATCGCCCGGCTGAAGCAGCGCGGCGTGTCGATCATCTTCATCTCGCATGCGATCGAGGAGGCGCTCGCCATCGCCGACCGGATCACCATCTTGCGCGATGGCGAACTGGTGGCGAGCGACGTAACCTCCGCCTTCGACCGCGACAAGATCATCCGCGCGATGGTCGGGCGCTCGCTTTCGAATGCGCTCTACCGCAAGCACAGCGGCAGCGGCGCACGCGAGGTGGGCGACAAGGTGCTGAGCGTGCAGAACCTGTCTATGGGCAACATTGTCAGGAACACCTCGTTCTCGATCTATTCCGGGCAGATCACCGGCATGTTCGGGCTGATCGGATCAGGCCGGACGGAGACGGCGAAGATCATCGCGGGCGTGGTGAAGCGCAATTTCTTCAATGGCGGCGAGATCCATCTGCGCGACAAGGCAGTGCGCTACCGGGTGCCGCGGCAGGCGGTGCGGGACGGCATCGTCTATGTCACCGAGGACCGCAAGATCGAGGGTTTCTTCGAGACCATGACGATCGCCGAGAACCTGCATATGGGTTCGCTCGCGGCGGGCCAGAGCAAGGGTGCCGTGGTCAGCATGACGGAGATGAAGACGCTTGCCGACGAGTGGACGAAGACGCTCAATATCCGCGCCATCAACAGCAACGCGCGCGTCATCGAGCTCTCAGGCGGCAACCAGCAGAAGGTGGTGATCTCGAAATCACTGGTGCAAAAGCCGAAGATCATCATCTTCGACGAACCGACGCGCGGCGTCGATGTCGGCGCCATCGCGGAAATCCACCAGTTCATCAACAAGCTCGCCGACGAGGGCCTCGCGGTCGTGGTGATCTCGTCCTACCTGCCGGAGATCCTCAACATTTCGGACCGGATCCTCGTCTGCCGGTCCGGCCGCGTGGTCGAGGAATTCGCGCCGGAGGAGGCGACCGAGGACAAGATCATGTATGCGGCGGTGCACTGACGAAGGTCACGGCCGTGAGACGGCCTTCCAGATGCCGGAGGCATCGGCGACGATCCGGCTGCCGACCATGCAGGTGCCGCGAACGAAGGAGAGCGTGGTCGTCGCCTTGACGATCTCGCACTGAAGCTCCACAAGTTCGCCGAGCTTCGGGCCTGAGATGAACTTGCACTCGAAGCTTATGGTCAGGAGATGCTTGCCCGGATGCGGCACGCGTGCGGTCACGCCCAGACCATCGTCGCAGAAGCTCATGATCATGCCGCCATGCGCACGGCCGAGCGAATTGTCGTGTTTCTCCTTCATGACGAAGGCGAAGCGATGCTCGCCATCGCGCTTCCAGGCTGGCCCCACGACGTCCGAGAACGGGGAGATGTGGATGATCGACCAGCCATTCTTTGCGAGATAGGCTTCGGTCTCGGCATGGGAGGGCAATGGTTCATTGCGGGCGATCATCGGCTAATCCTTGATAAATTCCATGAATTCGAGGACCACGCCATCCGGGTCATCGACGCAAAATATCTTGATGTCGGAACCGGCAAGCTGGATCCGACTCGGCGGCGTGTAGGGCATGTGGCCAGCATCGACCAGATCGTGATGGAGTCGGTCCGTGTCGAGCACTTTCAGGCAAATGCGGCCGAAACCCTGTCGCGCGAGATTCGGAGCTGGCCCATCGTTCACCATGGGGTTTTTCCATTCGATCAGGTCGAGGCGAAGGGCGCCCGGCTGGTCGCCGAGGGCGAGAAGTGCCGCGCGTCCATCGCAATCATCCGGCAGGCGAAGGATGGGGCCGAGGCCCGTCTCGCCAAAGGTCATCTCCTCGTCGAATTCCAGCACGACCTTGAAGCCCAGCCTTTGGTAGAAGGCGAGCGAGGCATCGAAATTCGAGCAGTTCACATTGATGTGGAAGAAGCGCTGGACGTTCTGGAGCTCGCTCGCCCGCTGATCATTGCCATGAAGTGCGGGCGCGTCCGTCATGGAATGGTTATCACCAGCTTGCCGGTCGCCTTGCGGGAGGCGAGGTCGATGATGGCCTGCGCGCTTTCTTCGAACGGGTAGTGTTTCGAAATCGTGGGCCGCACCTTGCCCTCGGCATAAAGCGCGAAGAGTTCCTCTACCGCCGTGCAATGCCGTACGGGATCGCGTTCCATCGCCGAGCCCCAGAAGACGCCAAGTATATCGCACCCTTTGAGAAGCGGCAGGTTGAGCGGGATCTTGGCGATGCCGGCAGGAAAGCCGACCACGAGATAGCGGCCGAGCCAGGCGATGCTGCGCAGGGCAGGCTCCGAATAACCGCCGCCGACCGGATCGTAGATCACATCAAATCCACCTTCGCCGCAGACGGTCTTGAATTTCGCCGCAAGCGCCCTTTGCTCCGTCGGGTCGTCCGGATCTGACCCGTAGACGACGCCGTCCGCCGCGCCGCGCTCAATCGCGAGCGCCACCTTCTCGTCCGTCGAGGCTGCCGCGATGACCCGCGCGCCAAGCGCTTTTCCGATCTCCACCGCCGCCAGCCCGACGCCCCCCGAGGCGCCGAGCACCAGCAAGGTCTCGCCCGGCTGCAATCGCGCACGATCGACCAGCGCGTGATAGGACGTGCCATAAGTCAGGATGAATGCTGCGGCCTCATCGAAAGGCATGGCATCGGGTATCCCAGAGCAGCGCCAGGCATCGACTGCCACCTTCTCGGCAAGCCCGCCCCAGATGATCATTGCGAGTACACGGTCACCGACTTGGAAGTCCTCGACACCAGCGCCGACCGCCGAGACCACTCCCGAAATCTCGCCGCCGGGCGAGAACGGGCGCTGCGGCTTATGCTGGTAGCGATCGGAGATAATCAATGAATCCGGGAAGTTGGCGCCGACTGCCGCGACCGACACCACGATCTGGCCGGGACCGGCAACCGGTTCATCGATCTCCTCGATCGTGAGCGTCTCCGGACCACCGGCGATACGACTGAGGATGGCTTTCATCTTGTTCCCCGATGCGTCACACCTTGAAGTAATCCGGCTTGTCGATCGTCCAGGTCTCACCCCACAATTGGGCGCCGCCCGCGACATGCACCACTTCGCCGGTGACATAGGCCGCCGCCGGGCCGCCGAGATAGGCACAGGCTTCGGCCACGTCCCAGGTCGTGCCGTTGCGCATCATGGGGTTGGACTTCGGATAGGCCTCGACCGCCTTTTCGTCATAGACTTTCCAGCCCGGCGTTTCGATAACGCCGGGCGCGATGCAGTTGACCCGAATGTTATGCGGGGCCCATTCCACAGCCAGCGCCCGGGAAAGTCCGATGACGCCGGCGCGCGCGGCAATCGTATGCGCCACGCCATGCAATCCGTGGCCGGTGACGACGACAATGGTGACGATGCTGCCGGGCCGGCCGGTGTCGCGCCAATGCCGTGCCGCGCCCTGCATCATGTGCCAGGTGCCGTTGAGGTTTGTATTGACGACAGTGTTCCAGCCCTTGACCGAGAAATCGATCGCGGCCTGCGGGAACTGTCCGCCCGCGCTGTTGATCAGGATATCGAAGCCGCCGGACTTGGCGATTGCCGCATAGAGTGCCGCGACGCTATCCGGTTCCCTGATCTCGACCACCTGCGAGGTGACATCCAGCCCGCGCGCGGTCATCGCCTCGACAGCGGAAGCGAGCTTGGCTTCATTGCGGCCGGCAATGATGATCCGGGCGCCGAGGCGGCCGAGCAGCCAGGCGGTCGCACGACCGATGCCCCCGGCGCCGCCCGATATGAGCACTATCTTGCCCTTGAATGCCTCCGGGCCATAGACGGTGGGGTGGATCGCGAGGGCATCGTCGTCTAGGCCGAATTCCTTCTCAGCCATTGCGCTTCATTCCTTTCAGGAGCTCGCCCGCAATGATCATCTTGCGGACCTCCGTCGTGCCGGCGCCGATCTCCAGAAGCTTGGTCGAGCGGAACAGCCGGTTGATCTCCGATTCCCAGATATAGCCCGATCCGCCATGGATCTGGACCGCCTTGTCGAGCACCGCGTTGACGGAATTGGCGGCATACATCACCGAAGCCGCCGTCAGCATGTGGATATCGCCGCGCCCGCCCTCGCCGATCTCCAGCGGTGCTGCGGCGGCAAGCGTCTTATAGGTGAAGCTGCGCATGGTCTCGACGAGCACATACATCTCGGCGAGCATGGATTGGACCATCTGGAACGAGCCGATAGGCTTGCCGAACTGCTGGCGCGTCTGTGCGTAATCGATCGAGAGTTCCAGCGCGCGCTCAGCGATACCGAGGCAGAGCGGCGAAATCATCGCACGCTCGAGATCGAGACCGCTCATGACCACGGACACACCGCGATTCTCGCCGCCGACAAGATTTTCGGCCGGCACGCGGCAATCTTCGAACACCAGCTCGGCCGTCTGGCTGCCGCGATAGCCCATCTTGATCAGCTTCTGCGCCACCTTGAAGCCGGGATAATCCTTCTCGACGATGAAGGCGGAAATTCCATGCGCGCCCCTGTCCTTGTCGGTCTTGGCGTAGACCAGCAGGACATCGGCGACAGGACCGTTGGTGATGTAGATCTTCGAGCCGTTCAGCACATAGTGGTCGCCGTCGCGCCGGGCTGTGGTACGCATCGAGCCGAGCGCATCCGAGCCGGCGCCGGGCTCGGTCAGGCCCAGCGCACCGATCTTGCGGCCCGAGCACAGGCCGGGCAGGTATTTGCGCCGCTGCTCCTCGTTGCCGTTGCGGTAGATATTGTTGGCGCAGAGATTGTCATGTGCGACGACGGCGAGCGCCATCGCATGGTTCCAGCGTGAAAAACCCTGCAGCACGAGGCCGGCGGAGACGAGGTCGAGCCCGACGCCGCCATATTCCTCGGGCACCGTGACGCCGAAATAGCCGGCGTCGCCGATCTTGGGAAAGGCATGTTCCGGCCACCACTCCTCGTTATCCATCCGCTCGGAGAGGGGATAGAGCTCGCCGTGCGCGAACTTGTCGGCTTGGTCCAGTATCTCCTGCTGGTCGGGCGTCAGGTCGAACGCCGATGCGGCGAAATCGTTCTTGAGACTGGCAGTCATGGTTCCTCCCTGCCTTCCGGTGCTCGCCGAAATCCGCTGGCGGTCTTTCGGGTGGCTTGCGTAACGATAATGAACCGTTTTCATCTAATTCGTCAATATCGAAAACCGGAAACCAGAAACTAAAAAAATATCAATGTTTTCATAGGAATTTCCCGCAATATCAAAACTCTTGATCTTCCGACGATGGAAATTCAACGCATGCCTTGACAGCTTTGATGAATTGCAATCATTATCTCCCGAAACGAAAAGTCGAGCCGGAGCGAGGCTTTCGGCTATAGTCCTGGAGGATCATCTTGAAGGTTCCGGTCAGAACAGAGCGCAACGGCGCCGTCCTGTCGATCATAATCGACCGCGAAGAGCGGCGGAATGCGCTGAACGAGAGCGTGGCGTCCGCGATCATATCGGCGCTGGACGACGCTGAAGCCAATCGCGAAATCCGCGCCGTGGTGCTGACCGGCGCGGGTGAAAAGGCATTCTGCGCCGGCGGCGACCTGCAGCCGGCTGCCGACGGGACACCTTTCACCATCGATCCGGCCAATCCCAGACATTATGTGGCAGGCCTGCTGACGCGGATGGAGCGGTGCTCGCTGCCGATCATCGGGCGGATCAATGGCCATGCGCTTGCGGGCGGCTTCGGCCTGCTCTGCGCCTGCGATCTCGTCGTGGCGCGCGAGGATGCGCTGCTCGGCGTTTCCGAGGTCAAGGTCGGCCTGTTTCCGATGATGATCCTGCCCTTCCTGCTGCGCAACCTGCCCAACCGCCTGCTGATGGAACTCTGCCTGACCGGCGAGCCGATCACGGGCGCGGAGGCCAAAGCGGCAGGCATCATCAATTACGCGGTGCCAGGCGCGGAACTCGATGCCAAGACCAACTGGCTGCTCGATCGCGTCACCGGCAAATCGCCCACCGGCATCCGGCTCGGCAAGCAGGGGCTTCGCAATGTCAGGGAAATGAGCATGGCGCACGCGCTCGAATATGCGCAGTTCATGCTGGTCAACATGGCGCGCACCGCAGACGCGAAAGAAGGTTTTGCGGCCTTCAACGAAAAGCGTGCACCCAACTGGACGGCGGAGTAGAGCCTTGAAGAGCATCGTCAAGATCGGTTGCGGCGCGGGCTTCTGGGGCGACAGTCCCGAGGGGCCCGAGCAACTCGTGAAAGCCGGCGTCGATTACCTCGTCATGGATTATCTCGCCGAGATCACCATGTCGATCCTGACCCGGATGAAGGCCAGGAAGCCGGAGCTCGGCTATGCGACGGATTTCGTCACGATGGTGATGAAGCCGCTCGCGGCGGAGATCAAGGCGAAGAAAATCCGCGTGGTGACCAATGCCGGCGGCGTCAATCCCGAGGCCTGCCGCGATGCGCTTGTCGCGTTGTTCAAGGAATTGGGCGTTGATCTCAGCGTGGCAGTGGTGCTGGGCGACGACCTGACCGATCGGGCCGGGGAGTTCCAGGCGCGTGGCGTGACGGAAATGTTTTCCGGCGAGCCGATGCCGGGGAAACTCACTAGCGTCAATGCCTATCTCGGCGCCTTCCCGATCGCCCGCGCGCTCGATCTCGGCGCCGATATCGTGCTGACCGGGCGCTGCGTGGATTCGGCCGTCGTGCTCGGCCCGCTGATCCATGAATTCGGCTGGAGGCAAGAGGATTTCGACCTGCTCGCTGCCGGCAGCCTTGCCGGCCACATCATCGAATGCGGGGCGCAGACCACCGGCGGCGTGCTCACCGACTGGCGTGACGTCGCCGAAGACTGGGACCGGATGGGTTTTCCGATCGCCGAATGCCGTGCGGACGGAACGTTCGAGATCACCAAGCCCGCCGGGACCGGTGGTGCGGTGACGCCCGAGACCGTGGCCGAACAGATCGTCTACGAGGTCGGAGATCCCCGGAGCTACCTGCTGCCTGATGTGACCTGCGATTTCTCGATGGTGACGCTGACAGCGAGCGGTCCGGACCGGGTGCGCGTGATGGGCGCCAAGGGTCGCGCGCCGACCAGTACGTACAAGGTCTGCGCGACCTATGCCGACGGCTATCGCTCCGCCGCAACCATGATGATCGCCGGCCGCGAGGCCGTGGCCAAGGCCGAGGCGGTGGGCCGGGCGATCCTGAAGCGTTCGTCGCGGCTGATGCAGGAGGCGGGCCTTGCGGATTTCACCGAAAGCGCCTTCGAGGTGATCGGCAGTGAATTCAGCTATGGCGCGCAGGCCGCCCATGGTGACGCCCGCGAGGTTACTCTTCGCATCGCCGTGCGGCATGGCTCGAAGGACGCATTGCAGATTTTCGGCCGGGAAATCTATCCCGCAGCAACGGCCATGGCGCAGGGGCTGACCGGTTTTGCCGGCGGGCGGCCGGAACCGCAGCCGGTGATCCGGCTGTTCTCGTTCCTGACCGACAAGTCGGATGTCGAAGCTCGCATCCTGTTCGCTGATGAAACGCACGTGATTGCAATCTATCAGTCCGGTGCAGAAGCCAGCGCGGCCCTTGCCGAACATCCAGTTCAGACTCACGAAATCCCCGCAGGAGCGGTCGCGAACGTGCCGCTGATCCGTATCGCCCATGGCCGCAGCGGCGACAAGGGCGATACGGCGAATATCGGCATCATCGCGCGAGACGAGAAGTTCGTGCCCGTGATCCGCCGCGCGCTCACCGAACAGGCCGTGGCCCAGTATTTCAAGCACATCCTGCGCGGCAAGGTCACGCGCTTCGAGTGGCCGGGCCTCAACGGCTTCAATTTCGTGTTGGAAAACGCGCTTGGCGGCGGCGGCGTGGCATCGCTGCGCAACGATCCGCAAGGCAAGGCGCTGGCCCAGATCCTCATGGACATGCCGGTCGCGGTGCCGGCCCGCCTGCTTGAGGACAGTCGCCAGCGGAACGGACGGAAAGTATCAGCATGACTGCTCGGGCCTTGCCATTCAAGAAAATCCTCATCGCCAATCGCGGCGAGATCGCGGTGCGCGTCATCCGCACGCTTGATGAACTGGGCATTGCTTCGGTCGCGATCCATCATCGGGTGGAGAAGCGGGCGAAGCATGTACGGCTGGCATCCGAAGCGATAGAGTTGGAAGGCGCCTCTCCTGTCGCGGCACATCTCGATGGGCCGCAGATCATCGCGGCGGCACTTCGCTGCGGCGCCGATGCCATCCATCCCGGGTATGGCTTCCTTTCGGAGAATGCCGGCTTTGCCCAGGCGGTCGCCGATGCGGGCATAACCTTCATCGGCCCTTCGGCGGGTACGATCAGCCTGATGGGCGACAAGATTTCTGCCCGCAATTTCGCCGAGGAACGCGGCGTGCCGGTGGCGCCCTCCGTGATGCCGACCGATGATCTCGATGCCTTCGCGGCGGCGGCCGAGAAAATCGGCTTCCCCCTGCTGATCAAGGCTGCGGCAGGCGGCGGCGGCAAAGGCATGAGCATCGTGCGCGAGGCGTCGCAACTGAAGGAAGCCGCGCGCATCGCGGCAAGCGAGGCGCAGCGCTATTTCAAAGACGGCCGCGTCTATGCCGAAGTCTATGTCGAAAAGCCGAGGCATATCGAGGTCCAGGTGCTCGGCGATGGCAAGGGCAACGCGATCCATCTGATGGAGCGCGAATGCTCGGTGCAGCGGCGGTTCCAGAAGATCATCGAGGAAGCGCCGGCGGCCAACCTTCCGGCCGCCCTTCGTGACGAGATCTGCGCTTCTGCCGTGCGCCTCGCAGCTGCCGCGAACTACAAGAATGCCGGCACGGTGGAATATATTCTCGGCGCCGACGGTCGCTTCTTCTTCCTCGAGATGAACACACGCCTGCAGGTCGAGCATCCCGTGACCGAGATGATCACCGGGCTCGATCTGGTCAAGGCACAGATCGAGATCGCCGCCGGCTTCGGGCTGCCGGTGACACAGGATCAGGTGCGGGCCAACGGGCATTCCATCGAATGCCGCATCTGCGCCGAGGACCCGGACAGCAATTTCATGCCGGAGACCGGCTCGGTCGATTATCTCGGCGTGCCCGAGGGACCGCACCTGCGCTTCGAAAACGCGCTCAACAGCGGGCAGAAAGTGACGACGGATTTCGATCCGATGCTGGCGAAGCTCGTCGCGCATGGCGCCGATCGCAACGCGGCAATCGCCAACACGATCGAGGCGCTGAAGGATCTGGAAATTCTCGGCGTCAAGACCAACACCGACTACCTGATCCGGGTGATCGGCCATCCGGCATTCGTGGCCGGCGAGCTACATACGGGCTTCATCCCGCAATATGCCGACGAACTCGCGACGGCCAGGCTCACCACCGAGGAGCTCGACAAGGCGCTGATCGCGGCGGCGCTCGGCTTCAAGGAATTCCGCGACATCGCCTTCGGTCTGCCCGAGCCGCATGCCTCAATCGGCTACTGGAGAAACTGACAATGACCTTCAAACTCGATCTTGAAGGCGAACGGCATATCGTCGAGATCGTCAGGCGGCGGCCGCATCTGGTCATTCGCATCGATGGGCGCGAGCACGAAGTCAACGAGCCCGGCAGCGTCGATAGCGGCCGGCATACGCTGGAGATCGGCGGCAAGCCGCTCCGCATCGCCCGCGCCCATACCGCCAAGAGCCAGATCATCCGCTTCGACGGCCGGACGATCGAGGTGACGCTGGTCGATCCGCGCTCGGAGGCTGTGGGCGGCGGGTCGAGCCAGAGCCAGATCCGCGCGCCAATGCCGGGATCGGTGGTTTCGATCCAGAAAAGCGTCGGCGACAGCGTGACGCGTGGCGAAACCATCCTGACCATCGAGAGCATGAAATTGCAGACGGCACTGACCGCGCCCCGAGATGGTGTGATCGCCGAGATCCTCCGCGCCGAGGGAGAAACTTTCGACAAGGACGAGGTTGTCGTCCGCTTCGAGGACGTGGCCGGAGAAGGGCAGTAACATGCGACGCATTCAATCAAACGTCAGCACCTCAAGCGCCGACTTCCGCCGGAATGACGAATATAACCGTGGGCTGGTCGCCGAGTTCAGGCGGAAGCAGGAAGAGGCGCGGCACAGCCGTCCGCAGCGCGATCTCGACCGCCTTGAGAAACAGGGTAAGATGACGCCGCGCCAGCGGATCGAGAAGCTGCTCGACCCCGGCACGCCATTTCTCGAGATCTCGTCGCTTGCGGCCAACATGGCTTATGACGGCGAGTCGCCATCGGCCAGCTGCATCGCGGGCATCGGCGTCGTTTCGGGCCGCGAGGTGATGATCCGCGCCGACGATTCGACGATCAAGGGCGGCGCCTGGTATCCGCTGACGGCGAAGAAGATCGTCCGCGCGCTGGACATCGCCATCGAGAACCGGCTGCCGGTGATCCATCTCTGCGATTCTGGCGGCGGCTTCCTGCAATTGCAGTCGGAGGTCTTCCCGGACAAGTACATGGCCGGGCGGATTTTCCGCAACCAGTCGATCCTGTCGAAGATGGGCGTCAAGCAACTGGCGCTGGTCTTCGGCCATTGTACGGCGGGCGGCGCCTACATCCCGGCGCTCTCCGATTACAGCGTGATCGTGCGCGGCACCGGCGCCGTGTTTCTCGGCGGCCCGCCGCTGGTGCGCGCCGCAACCGGCGAGGACGTCACGGTCGAGGAACTCGGCGGCGCCGACATGCATACGAGCGTATCCGGCACGGTCGATTATCCCGCGGCGACCGAGGAAGAAGCGATCCATATCGGCCGCGAGATCGTGTCCCAATGGGATCGGGCCGAGAAGTGGAACATCCAGCGCGAGACGCCGGAGGAGCCGGCCTACGATCCGCAGGAGATCTACGGCATCCTCGCCGACGACATCAAGAAACAGTTCGACATGCGCGAGATCATCGCCCGCATCGTCGATGGCAGCCGGTTCCATGAATACCAGCCGAACTATGGCACCACGCTTGTCTGCGGCTATGCCAATATCTGGGGCTACAAGGTCGGCATACTCGCCAACAATGGCGTGCTGTTCAACGATTCCTCGCTCAAGGGCGCGCACTTCATCGAGCTCTGCAATCAGAACAATACGCCGCTCGTCTTCCTGCAGAACATCACCGGCTACATGATCGGCCGCGAATACGAGCGCAAGGGCATCACCAAGGACGGCGCCAAGATGATCATGGCGCAATCCTGCAGCCGCGTGCCGAAATTCACGGTGATGTGCAACGGCTCGTTCGGCGCCGGCAATTACGGCATGTGCGGCCGCGCCTTCGATGGCCGGATGCTGTTTACCTGGCCCAACCACCAGATCGGCGTGATGGGCGGCGACCAGGCCGCCAACACGCTGGCCGAGATCAAGGTCAACCAGCTCAAGCGCAATGGTGACGCCGTGAACCGGGAGGACATCGACAAGCTCTGGGAGACGACCCGCAAGGCCTACCAGGAACAGCTGTCGTCCTATTATTCGACGTCGGAGCTCTGGGACGATGGCATTATCGATCCGGTCGATACGCGCAACGCGTTGGGCGTCGCGATCTCCGCATCGCTCAACGCGCCGCTCGGGGATCCGGGCTACGGCGTCTTCCGGTTCTGAGGCGGGAACGATGGCCGCGCCGATCATCTTCTACATGGATTTCGCCTCGCCCTACGCGTATTTCGCGCTCGATGGCATCGAGGAGATCGCCCGCGAGGCGGGCCGCACGGTCGAATGGCGGCCGGTGCTGATATGGGCCGTGTTCAAGCAACTCGGTATATCGGCGCCGATGGATGTGCCGGCAAAACGGGATTACCTCGTCGCCGACATGCGGCGTTCGGCTGACTATTTCGGCGTGCCCTACCGCCATCCCTCTCGGTTGCCGGCATCGGCGCATCTGGCAACGCGACTTTACCTGACGATCGCGGAGCAGGATGAAGCATTGGCGCGACAATTCGGCCTTGGCATTTTCCGGTCGTTCTTCCAGGAGGACGGCGATATTGCTAACAAGGATCATGTCATCGAAATTGCAGTACGCCATGGAATCGATAGCCTGACCGCTGAGGAGGCGATGAGCGCGCCGCGTGGGCGGGAACTGCTTGCCGCTCGCGTCGATCAGGCCATCGCCGACCAGGTGATCGGCTCGCCTTTCTTCCTCGTCGATGGCGAACCATTCTTCGGGGCGGACCGGCTGCCGCAGGTCAAGTGGAGACTTCGCAATGGCTGATTATGAGGATGTCACGCTCGATATCAACGGGCATATCGCGACGATCACGATCAACCGGCCGTCGCGCCTCAATGCGTTCCGGGACCAGACGGCCGACGAATTGCGCGCGGCGCTGGCGGAGGCATCGGCGGATGCGAATGTCCGTGCCGTCATATTGACAGGGAACGGGCGTGCCTTCGGCGCCGGCTATGATCTGGCGCAGATCACGCCCAATGAAGTGCCGGCACTGGACCATGTGCTGGAGACGCATTTCAATCCGTTGATCAAGGCGATGCGGGAGAGCCGACTGCCTATCGTGACGGCGGTCAATGGTCCCTGCGCGGGTGCTGCGATCGGCCTGGCGCTTGCCGGCGATATCGTGCTGGTCGCAAAGTCCGCGTATTTCTACGAGCCTTTCGTCAATATCGCGCTGGTGCCGGATGCGGGCAATACGCTGTTCCTGCCGCGGATCATCGGCCGCGCCCGCGCCATGCCGATGATGCTGCTCTGCGACCGGATCAGTGCCGCGAAGGCGCTAGAATGGGGGCTGGTCTGGGAAGTTCATGACGACGACCTGCTGATGAACGCGGCGATCACGATTGCCACGAAACTCTCCGGCCTCGACCCCGATGCGGTGGCTGCGACCAAGCGGCTGGTGACGGCCGCGTCCGATTTCGGCATGGACGAGCAGCTCGGACTTGAGCGCGATTTGCAGGGTATCGCAGGCCGGTCCCAGGCGGTTCAAAAAGAGATCGCGGCATTCTTCGCGCGCAAATCGGGCACGTGACGGCCCGGGCGATCATTTCAAGATATTGGAGGGGCGACCCATGACACAGAGTGTTTTCATCCTTTCGGGCGTTCGCACCGCGATCGGTACGTTCGGCGGCGCGCTTGCCGGCGAGACGCCGACGAAACTCGGCGCGGCGGTGGTGACAGAGGCTCTCAGCCGTGCATCGGTCGCGGGCGATCAGGTCGGGCATGTTGTGTTCGGCAATGTCATTCCCACGGAGCCGCGCGATGCCTATCTGGCGCGCGTGGCTGCGATCGATGCGGGCATTCCGAAATCGGTGCCGGCGATGAATGTCAATCGCCTCTGCGGCAGCGGCGTGCAGGCGATCGTCTCGGCGGCGCAAAGCGTGATGCTGGGCGATGCGGAGATTGCCGTGGCGGGCGGTTCGGAGGTGATGAGCCGGTCGCCGCACAATATGCAGCCGACGCGCTTCGGCCAGAAGATGGGCGATTTCACTGTGGTGGATGTCCTGACCGGCATTCTCACCGACCCGTTCGGCAATGGCATCATGGGCGTGACGGCGGAGAATGTCGCCGCGAAATACAATATCAGCCGCGAGGACCAGGACGCGTTCGCTTATTCGAGCCAGATGCGCGCAGCCAAGGCCATCGCAGCCGGTCATTTCAAGGAGCAGATCCTGCCGGTCGAGGTCAGCAAGGGTCGCAATACGATCAGCTTCGATACGGACGAGCACAACAAGCCTGATACGACACTCGAAGAACTTGCCAAGCTGCGCACCGTGTTCAAGAAGGATGGCTCGGTCACAGCAGGCAATGCTTCCGGCATCAACGATGGCGCGGCTGCACTTGTGCTGGCAAGCGGAAGCCGGGTGGAGCGCGACGGCCTCAAGCCGCTCGCCCGCATCATCGGCTACGCGCATGCCGGCGTCGAACCCGGCGAGATGGGGATCGGCCCGATCCCGGCCGTCCGCGCGCTGCTGGAGAAGACCGGCCTGCGCGTCGGCGATTTCGACGTTGTCGAATCCAACGAGGCCTTTGCGGCGCAGGCGCTGGCCGTGTCCCGCGCCTTGGAATTCGACCCTGAAAAGACCAATCCGGATGGCGGGGCGATTGCGCTCGGCCATCCCGTCGGCGCCACCGGTGCGATCCTGACCATCAAGGCGCTGCACTATCTGAAGCGTACCGCCGGACGCACGGCGCTGATCACGCTGTGCATTGGCGGCGGCCAGGGTATTGCGCTTGCCATCGAACGTGTGTGATTTTCAGCTTCGCCTGGGAGGGACAAGATGATGAGCCGCTATTTCGAGACCTATGCAGACTGGCAGGCCGATCCCGAGGGCTTCTGGCGCAAGGCGGCTGAAGCCATCGACTGGTTCGAGCCGCCGAAGCAGATTTTCGATCCCGCGGCCGGGGTCTACGGCCGCTGGTTTCCGGATGCGGTGACCAATACCTGCCACAACTGCCTCGATCGCCACGTCGCCGCCGGCCGGGCCGATCAGGCCGCACTGATCTACGACAGCGCCATGACCGGAACCAAGCGGTCCTACAGCTATGCGCAGGCCCTTGGGGAAGTCGAGGCGATTGCCGCAGTCATGCAGTCGCTAGGCGTCGAGAAAGGCGACCGGGTGATCATCTACATGCCGATGGTGCCCGAGGCGGTGTTCACCATGCTCGCCTGCGCCCGCATCGGTGCGATTCATTCCGTAGTGTTCGGCGGTTTCGCAGCGGCGGAACTCGCGACCCGCATCGACGATTCCAGCGCCAAGCTGATGGTCACGGCCAGTTGCGGCATCGAGCCCGGGCGGATCGTGGATTACAAGCCGCTGGTGGATGCCGCGATCGATCTGGCCAAGACCAAGCCCTCGCGGGTGTTGATGTTGCAGCGGGCGATCCGGCCCGTCGAACTCGTCGATGGCCGTGATGTGGATTTCGCCAGCGCCGTGGCAGAGCAAAAAGCCCGCAACGCGCATGTGCACTGCGTGCCGATGAAAGCAACCGACCCGCTTTACATCCTCTACACGTCGGGCACGACCGGCCAGCCGAAGGGCGTGGTGCGCGACAATGGCGGGCATATGGTCGCGCTCGCATGGTCGATGCCGAACATATTCGGCGTGGCGCCGGGAGAGGTCTATTGGGCGGCATCCGACATCGGCTGGGTGGTCGGGCATTCCTACATCGTCTATGGCCCGCTTCTCAACGGCAACACGACGATCCTCTATGAGGGCAAACCAGTCGGCACGCCGGATGCCGGAGCCTTCTGGCGGGTAATCAGCGAACATGGCGTAAGAGCGATGTTCACCGCCCCCACCGCGATCCGTGCCATGCGGCGCGAGGATCCCGAGGGCAAGCTCGCCGGCAATTACGATCTCGCCGCGCTACGGGCACTGTTTCTCGCCGGCGAGCGCGCCGATACCGAAAGCCTCAAATGGGCCGAAAGGATACTCGGCAAGCCGGTGATCGATCACTGGTGGCAGACCGAGACGGGCTGGCCGGTTGCAGCCGATCCGCTCGGCCTTGGCCTTCTACCCGTGAAGCACGGGTCTTCGTCGGTGCCGATGCCGGGCTACAAGGTCGAAATCCTCGACGATGCCGGCCATCCCGTGGAACGCGGCCAGCTCGGCAATATCGTGGTCAAGCTGCCGCTTCCTCCGGGCTGTCTGGCAACCTTCTGGAACGCTGACGACCGCTTCCGGAAAGCCTGCCTTGATGAGTTTCCGGGCTACTACAAGACCGCAGATGGCGGGTTTATCGATGAGGACGGATACGTCTTCATCATGGCGCGGACCGACGACATCATCAATTGTGCCGGCCATCGCCTCTCTACCGGCCAGATGGAGGACGTTCTAGCCAGCCATGCCGATGTCGCGGAATGCGCTGTCATCGGCGTGCATGACGATCTCAAGGGCCAGGTGCCAGTCGGGCTGGTGGTGTTGAAGGCCGGCGTCGCGCGCGAGACCGCCGATGTCAGCCGCGAGGTCGTGGGCCTGGTACGCGAGAAGATCGGGCCGGTGGCCGCCTTCAAGCTGGCGATCTGCGTCAAGAGGCTGCCGAAGACGCGCTCTGGCAAAATCCTGCGCGGCACGATGCAGAAGATCGCCGACCGCGAGGAATGGAAAATGCCGGCGACGATCGAGGATGCCACCGTGCTGGACGAGATTTCGGCGGCGCTGCGGGCCCATCTCGGCTGATGGGGGCAGGCTATACTCCGATGGAGATCGAGAAGCGGACGCCAGCGCCTGACCGCGGTATATTGCCGAGGCGAGCAGGCCATGACCCGCTTGAAGGCGGCCGGCGGATGGCAGAGACTTGAGATCGACACCGGTCACACGAATATGTCTAGACAATAGACCCACAGATATGGTGAGTTTGGAAACGACCTCACCCATGCTGGCTCATCGGGAGTTTTGTTTTTCGCCATAATCTACATAATTGGTAGATTTATTCGCGCTCACCCGATGTTCCTGCTGTAGTAAATCCGTGGATCTAACGTTGAGAGGCATCCAATGAAATTGAACACCGTTTTCGCTACCGTCCTGGGTCTGGCGCTCGCCGCTCCCGCCTTTGCTGCCGATGCCGTCAAGATCGGCAGTAAGAACTTCACCGAACAGTTCGTCGCCGCCGAAATCTATGCGCAGGCGCTGGAAAAGGCCGGGATCGAAGTCGAGCGCCATCTCAATCTCGGCGCCACGCTGGTTGCCCAGACGGCGCTGACCACCGGCGAAATCGATTTCTACCCGGAATATACCGGCACAGCGATGGCCGCCGTCGTCAAGGGCGACCTGTCGGGTTCCGCCGACAAGATCTATGGTGAGGTCAAGGACTATTACGAGAAGAACCTGCAGCTGACCCTGCTTGAGCCGACCAAGATCAACAACGGCTATGCGATCATCACGCTTCCGGAAACGGCTGAGAAGTACAAGCTCAAGACGCTGACCGATCTCGGCCCGGTCTCCAAGGACCTGGTATTCGGCGCCGAAGGCGGTTTCTCCGAGCGCAAGGACGGCCTGCCAGGCCTCAAGAAGGTCTATGGCATCGAGTTCAAGGAATTCAAGGTCTTCGCCAAGCTCGGCATTCGCTATAGCGCGGTGATGAACAAGGATCTCGATGTCTCTTACGGCTTCACCACCGACTGGCAGATCGCCGAGAACAAGCTGACGATCCTCGATGACGACAAGGCGCTCTTCCCTCCCTATTTCCTCGTGCCGGTCATCCGCCAGGATGCGCTCGCCAAGAACCCGAAAATCGCGGAAGTGCTCAATAAGGTCAGCCCCTTGATGACCAGCGACAACATGCGCGAGATGAACGCCAAGGTCGAGCGCGACAAGGAAGAGCCGGCCGACGTCGCCGCCGAATTCCTGAAGCAACAGGGCATCTGATCTTTCGTTTCTGATCGATCCGACCGATAAGATGCGGGCGAGGCTCCACGAGCCTCGCCGGTTATGTTCCCGTGCCAACAGGATGTTTGCCAATTGCGCTGGGCTCACAAACATATTCCCGAAATCGCGCTCGCCGTGTGGCAGCATCTTCTGCTATCGGTGACTTCGGTGCTGATCGGGCTGGCAATCGCGCTGGTTCTCGGCATCATCTGTGCACGCCGGCCGAGGCTCTATGCCGTGGCGCTGACCGTCTCCAACATCATTTTCGTCATTCCGAGCCTGGCGCTTTTCGCGTTGCTCATTCCATTCCTTGGGCTCGGCATGGAACCGGCGATCGTCGGCCTGTCGTCCTATTGCCTGCTGATCCTGCTGCGCAACATCGTGACGGGCTTGCGCGGCGTGTCGCCCGATGTGCTCGATGCTGCCGACGGCATGGGCTACAGCAAGTGGCAGAGGCTGTTCCGCATCGAATTGCCGCTGGCGATGCCACTTATTCTGTCGGGATCGCGGATTGCGCTGGTCACCACGATCGGCATTGCCACGATCGCCGCCTTCATCGATGGCGGCGGGCTGGGCACGATCATCCTGATCGGCATCGACCAGGAATATGCCGAGAAGATCCTGGTCGGCGGCCTGCTGACCGCACTTCTGGCGGTGTTCTTCGACCTTGTGCTGACCCGGGCCGAACGGCTGCTGGTCCGGTGGCAGTAAGGGGCCCGGTATGCTGACATCCGCCGTCGAATGGATCTACAACAACCAGACTGCGTTTCTCAGGGCGCTCGGCCAGCACCTGACCATGTCGGGCATTTCGCTGGCGATTGCGCTCGTCATTGCGCTGCCGCTGGCGGTGCTGATCGTCAACCGCAAGGGCCTCGCTTTCGCCGTGATCAACACGATCAACGGCTTGCGCACTGTTCCGAGTCTCGCGATCCTCGCCATCATGCTGCCGCTCCTCGGCATCGGGCTCTGGCCTTCGATCGTGGCGCTGACCGTGCTGGCGCTGCCGCCGATCCTGCTCAACGCCTATGTCGGCCTGCGCGACGTCGACCCCGATTCGATCGAGGCGGCGGTCGGCATGGGCATGACGACGGGCGAGGTGCTGCGCAGGATCCGCATTCCGCTCGCAGCACCCGCCATGTTCGCCGGCGCGCGGACGGCGGCGGTGCAGGTGCTGGCGGGTGCGACGCTCGCGCCCTTCATCGGCGGCGGGGGCTTGGGCGACTTCATCGCCACCGGCATCAGCGTCATGGACATGTCGCGGTTGCTGGTCGGCGCCGTGCCCATCGCGCTTCTGGCGCTCTCGGCCGAATTCATCCTCGGTCGCACCGAGAAAATCCTCTTTGCAGAAAGAACCGCCGCATGATCCGTATGGAAAACGTGACCAAGCGCTACGAGGGCACCGATTTTGCTTCGGTCGACGATCTCTCGATGGTCGTGCCCGAAGGTTCGACGGTGGCTCTGATCGGCCCATCCGGCTGCGGCAAGACCACGACCATGCGCATGATCAACCGGCTTATCGAGCCGACCAGCGGCAAGATCTTCGTCAATGAAACCGAGATCACCAAGGGCGATCCCGTGCAGCTGCGCCGGCATATCGGCTACGTCATCCAGAATGTCGGACTGTTTCCGCATATGACGATCGCCGAGAATATCGCTTCGGTGCCCAACCTGCTGGGTTGGGACAAGGCGAGGATCGCCAAGCGTAACGAGGAACTGCTGCATCTCGTCGGACTGGAGCCGAAGGAATTCCTCAACCGCTATCCACGCCAGCTTTCGGGCGGCCAGCGCCAACGCATCGGCGTGGCCCGCGCACTCGCGGCTGATCCGCCGGTGCTGTTGATGGACGAGCCTTTCGGCGCCATCGACCCGATCGCCCGGACCCGGCTGCAGGACGAATTCAAGCAGATCCTTAGCCGGGTAAAGAAGACCGTCGTGCTGGTCACCCACGATCTCGACGAGGCCATAAGGCTGGGCGACCGCATCGCCATCATGCGCGCCGGCAAGATCGTGCAATATGATACGCCCGACGCGATCCTGTCGCGTCCAGTCGACCAGTTCGTCGCCGATTTCGTCGGCATCGACCGGGCGATCAAGCGGCTGGGGCTATTTTCGGTCGCCGACGCGATGGAGGCCGGGGTTTCGTCGCATTCGGCTGCGACTGTACAGGCCGGCGTCAATTTGCGCGATGCGCTGTCGCTGATGGTCGCGGCCAATAGCGATGAACTGGCGGTGATCGACGAGACCGGTGCTGCCACTGGACGACTGACGCGAAGCGCGATCTTTTCGAAGTGAGCCGGAGGTTTTCCGATGATCCATCTCTGTCTTTCCCTGACGCCCTTCGGGCATGACCCTGTGGCATGGCAGGGTGCGAGCCGCGAGGCACTTGGCTTCGACGCCTTGCTGAAACAGGTAGCGCTGGCGGAAGAAGCTGGCTTCGATTTCGTCTGGCTTGGCGATAGTATGGGCGAGCGGCCGGTCGATACGCTTTCGCCGCTCGCGACGCCGTTCGAGCCGACGATGCTGGCCTCTGCGCTCGCCACGAAGACCAGGAGCATCGGCCTGATCGCCACCGCCGCGACGCACCAGCACGAGCCCTACAATCTGGCGCGCCGCTTCGCCTCGCTCGACTGGATCAGCCACGGCCGCGCCGGCTGGGCGATCGTTGCAGGAACACACGAGGCGCGCGACCGGGAATATGTCGAACTGGTCGGCGCGCTCTGGGATAGCTGGGAGGAGGATGGCTTTATCTACGACAAGGCGGCGGGACGGTTCTTTGTGCCCGAGAAGATGCATGTGCTGAACCACAAGGGCGCGAACTTCTCGGTTCGCGGGCCGCTGAACGTCAATCGCTCGCCACAGGGCAAGCCGGTGTTGGCGGCGATCAGCAATTCGCCGGTTGCGCATCTGGCGGATGTGATTTTCGTGCTTGATGGCGCGCCGATCGCCCAGGTGGCGCGTGAGCGTGCCGAGGTGCGCGTTATCAAGAGCGTCACCGGCTTCACCGGCGGGGTGGCCGACGTTGCAGATATTTTCGAACGAGAAGCGGAACGCGGGATCGATGGCTTTGTGCTCATGCCATCCATAGCCGCCGACTTGGGTGCATTCATTGAGACCATACTGCCTGAGCTGAAGAAGCGCGGCCTGCTCCGGACACCAACGGGCGGCACACTCCGAGAGCGCCTCGGCCTCTCCCGTACGCCCCATCCCTCGATCCTGGAGCGCGCATCATGAGCGATCGCAAGATGAGGCTTGGCGCCTTCCTGATGGCGGGCGGGCATCACATTTCGTCCTGGCGGCATCCGGATGCCTATGCGCCGGCCGGCACCAGCATCGAGCATTTCATCGAACTCGCGCGCATTGCCGAGCGCGGCAAGTTCGACATGATGTTCGTCGAGGATGCGGCTGCGATTCGCGAGCGCAACCCTGACATGGCGAGCCAGGCGGCGCGTTCGACCATGTTCGAGCCCCTCAGCCTGCTGGCGGCACTGGCCGTCAACACATCGCATATCGGCCTCGTCGCCACGGCATCGACGACCTATAACGAGCCCTATGGTTTGGCGCGCACCTTCGCCTCGATCGATCAGCTGAGCGGCGGCCGGGCCGGGTGGAACCTGGTGACATCGGCGAGCGAACTCGAAGCCGAGAATTTTGCCAGCAGCGGGCTGAGGCCGCATTCCGAACGCTACGAGCGGGCGGAGGAATTTGCCGATGCGGCGCTGGCGCTGTGGGACAGCGTGGAGGATGGGGCGTATCTGGCCGGTGGGCAATTCGCCGATCCATCGAAGCTTCACCCCGTTCGGCACAAGGGCAAGCATTTCACCGTGGACGGTATTCTCGAAAGCCCGCGTTCGCCGCAGGGCCGACCGATCATGGTGCAGGCCGGCGCATCCGATGTCGGCAAGGAGCTGGCGGCGCGGACGGCCGATGTCGTCTTCGCCGCATCCCAGACGATCGGTGAGGCACAGGCCTATTACGCTGATGTAAAGCAGCGGCTCGCCAGGCATGGGCGGCAGCCGGACGACATCAAGATTTTGCCCGGCATTTCACCGATTGTCGCGGCGACCGAAAGCGAGGCGCGGGCGAAATACCAGGCGCTGCAGGAACTCATCCCGGATGCGGTGGGCGTGGCGCTGCTTGCGAGCTATCTCAGCATCGGCGATCTCTCCGCCTATCCGATCGACGGGCCGCTGCCGGACATCCCTCAGACGCAGGCGATGCAGAGCCGCCAGCAATTGATCGTCGATCTGGGAAAACGTGAAAACCTGTCGATCCGCGATCTCGCCCGCAATTTCGCCGGTGCCCGTGGACACTGGCAGGTGTTCGGCACGCCGACCCAGATCGCCGATGCGATGGAGGAGCGGTTCCTCGCCGGCGCAGCGGATGGTTTCAATGTGATGGCGCCGCTCTTTCCGTCCGAGCTCGAGGATTACGTGACCATGGTGATCCCTGAACTCCAGCGGCGTGGACTGTTCCGGACCGAGTATGAAGGCCGCACGCTGCGCGAAAATCTCGGCGTGGGCGCGCCGGCCAAGCGATAGGAAAGACTCGCATGAACCCGATCTATATCGATTATCTCAACGCCTTCGACATCGAGGCGCTCGCCATATCAGACGCGGAAATCCTCGCCGCGATCGAGACGTCGCTCGGTGCGCAGGGCAAGGGCGAGACGGTGATCGAGCCGCGCGTGCATCTCGAACCAAACCCGGATTTCCACGGCCATTTCAATGTGCTGCGCGGCTATGTGGCGCCGCTCAATCTCGCGGGCGTCAAGATCGTCGGCGATTTCGTCGATAACTACAAGCACGGCTATCCCTCGGAATTCGGGGTGCTCAATCTGTTCGATCCGCGCACCGGCGTGCCGAAGGCGATCCTCGACGCGACGGTGATCACCGACATGCGGACCGGCGCGATCACCGCGCTCGGCGCGAAATACCTGGCGAAGAAATCCTCCAAGGTGCTCGGCCATATCGGCGCGCGCGGCACGGCCTATTGGAATGTGCGGCTGCTCGACCACCTCTTCGATTTCGACGAGATCCGCGTTCATTCGCGGCGGCCGGAAAGCCGGGATGCCTTCGGCGCCAAGCTTGCAGCCGATCTCGGCAAGAAGATCGCCGTCGTCGATAACTGGCGCGATTGCGTCGAGGGAGCCGATATCGTCGTCGAGGCCTCCCGCCTCGACGAGCCGACGCCGATGCTGAAGACTGAATGGATCAAGCCCGGCGCTTTCGTCGTGCCATACGGCACGATGAGCGCTGTCGAACTCTCGCTGACCGACATCATGAGCAAATTGGTGGTGGACGACTGGGGCCAGTGCAAGGGCGGCAAGTTCGGCTCGCTGCGCGCCCATGTCGAGGCCGGCAAACTTTCGGAACAGACGCTGCATGCGGAGCTTGGGCAGATCGTGGCTGGTCTCAAACCCGGCCGCCAGAGCGACAACGAGACGATCCTGTTCTGGCATCGCGGCCTGTCGCTCAGCGATATCGCGCTCGGTTATGCGCTCCTGGAAAAGGCGAGAAGCGCCAATATCGGCCAGAGGCTGCGCTTCGCATGAGCACCGTGCGGCTCAATGGCAGCGGCGTGACGGTCGGGGATCTCGTCAATATCGCGCGCGGCGATGCCGTGGTCGAGACGGCGCCTGAAGTCTTCGACCGGTTGCGGAAGGCGCGAGTTATCCTTGAGGCCGCTGCGGCGTCCGGACAGCCGATCTACGGCATGAATACCGGCCTTGGCGCCAACCTGAAAACATCAGTCGAAAGCGATCATGCGGCGTTCCAGCGCCACCTGGTCCGGGGTCGAGGCGTGGCGGTGGGGCCGGTTCTGCCGAGGGATGTGACGCGGGCGGTCATCGCCACGCGACTTGCCATGCTTTCCGTCGGCGGCTCGGGCATCTCGCCGGAGACATACGGGGCGCTTGCCGCGATGCTCAACGCCCATGTCCATCCGCAAATGCCGTCGATGGGCTCGATCGGCGCGGGCGATCTCGTCATGCTGTCGGCCATGGCGCGCTGCCTGATCGGCGAAGGCCGCGCTGAGTTCGAGCGGCAGATTCTCGACGCCAGCGATGCGCTGAAGCGAGCAGGGCTTGCCCCCGCCAGCCTGAAGCCGAAGGACGGCATCTCGCTGATCAACGCATCCGCCGTGTCCGTCGGCGAAGGCGCGTTGGCGCTTCATGACGCAAGAGACCTGTTCGCCGCCCAGCGGCAAGCAGCAGCGCTGAGCTTCGAGGCACTGGGTGGCAATCCGCTGATCCTGACACCCGCGATCCAGGCGGCGCGACCGGCACCACATCAGGGCACCGAGGCGGCGGCCCTCCTCGACCAACTCCAGGGCTCTTCGCTGTTCGAGAGCGCTGTCGCGATCCAGGATCCGCTCAGCCTGCGCTGCGTGGCGCCCATTCATGCGGCGCTGGCCGATGCGCTCGAACGGGCCATCGGCATCGTCGAGATCGAGTTGAATTCGGCGGCCGACAATCCGCTTGTCATCCTTGACGAGGAGCGCGTGCTGTCGACCGGCAATTTCCACACGCCGGCGCTGTCGCTCGCATTTGAGACATTGAGCCTTGCGATAGCGCAAGCGGCGGCCGCGAGTGCGG
This sequence comes from Rhizobium sp. LjRoot254, assembly GCF_964254105.1. Taxonomy (NCBI): domain Bacteria; kingdom Pseudomonadati; phylum Pseudomonadota; class Alphaproteobacteria; order Hyphomicrobiales; family Rhizobiaceae; genus Rhizobium; species Rhizobium sp. LjRoot254. The sequence goes on from NZ_CAXUSM020000001.1 coordinate 4,610,456, forward strand.
CGCGCTTCATCCAGCTCACCGGCGCAGGGCGCAATGGCCTGCCGCGCTATCTCTCCCCGGTCGGCGGCGCTTCGGCCGGCTTCGTGCCGATGCAGAAGGTGGTGACGGCGCTGATGGCGCAGATCCGCCACAAGGCCAATCCCGTCATGCTCGACTTCGTGTCAGTATCCGAGGGTGTCGAGGATCATGCGACGCAATCGGCGCTCACGGTGCGGAAATGCGCCGAGATGCTCGATCTCTGGCGACAGCTGATCGCCTGCGAGATGCTGGCGGCCTCTCAGGGGATCGACCTGCGGCCCGGCCATCGCTGCGGACAAGGGACGGCGAAGACACATGGGTTGATACGCAGCCTCGTGCCCGTTCTCGGTGAAGACCGCGCGTTGGGCGAAGATGCAATGGTGATTTTCGAGGCGCTGCCCTTCGAGACAGAGGTCAGTTCATGATGCCGGTTCGAGCAGCGCGAGTGCCGTCACCTCGTCGGTGATAAGGACATTCACATATCCAGCGCGCAGGCATGAGAGAATCGCATCTCGCTTTGCCAGCCCCGCCGCGACACCGATCGACAGGCTCCGGGTGCGGCAGGATTCAAGGCTGATGCCGATGGTGCGGGCGTCGAGTTCCGGATCGACGATCTGCCCTTCGGCATCGATATAGCGGCTGAGGATATCGCCCACCGCACCCTTCAACCTGAGTTGCTCGTGCTCCTCCAGCGACACATAACCGGACTGGATCAGCACCGAATCCGGCACCATCGCGCCGATACCGAAACAGATGACCGGCACGCTTGCGGCAAAATCCAGCACGGCCGATATGGTCGGGTCCTGTTCGAGCGCGGCCTTGGTGGCGGGGTGACCGAAGATGGCCGGCACGGGCAAAAGCGTTGCCGATCCCCGGCCGGCGCTGGCGAAGAGTTCCGCGACATTGTTGGTCTGCGGGCCGGTCGAGCGGACGTTCATCGAGCCATTCAGGAGCACGACCTCGACGCCCTCGTTCCAATAGGGCGGCAGGCGGCGCGCGACAGCGGTCATGGTCCGGCCCCAGGAAATGCCGATCGCCGGGATCTTGCCGAGGCCCGCGAGATATTGGCCCGCGCCGCGCGCGACGGCATCGAGCACAAGGCCTTCATCCTGATCCGAGTTCGAGGGAACGATGACCGCTTCCTTCAGCCCGAAGGCGCGTTCGAGCCGGCTTTCGAGACCGGGCATGCGCGGCGTGTGGGGCACGATCTCGATGCGGACGAGGCCGGTCTCCTTGGCTTCCGTCAGCAGCCGGCTGGCCTGCCAGCGAGTCAGGCCAAGCTCGGTCGAAAGATCGCTCATCGTCATGTCGAGATGGTAGTAGCGCTTGGCGACCTGGATCATCAGTTGCTCGCGCTGCTCGGCGGAGAGGTTGCGGAACTGGATATCGCGCTCGATGCGGTCGGGTTTCATTCGAATTACCCCCTGAGCTGGCTTGCCGCCAGCCGCCGCGATTGCGGCATGAGCAGTTCTGTAGCCTCAAGATATTCGCCGAGCAATTGCTTGTAGATTTCATGCGCCGCGAGATCGGGCGCGATGACGGTCGTTTCCTGCCGCACGGCATCGGCCGCGGCGAAGAGATCGGGCACGAGGCCGGCGCCGGTTGCCGCTGCGGCCGCCGCGCCTATGATCGTGAGATTGGCTTCGCGAGGCAGCTCAACCGGCATGCCGATGGCATCGACCGTCGCCTGCAGCCAGAGCCGGTTCTTGGCATAACCGCCCGATGAGACGATGCGTTCGACCGGGACTTCCAGTTCGCGTACGCGCTTCAGCACATTGGCCGAAGCCAGCGCCACGCTTTCGATCGCCGAGCGATAGAGGCTCGCCCTGTCATGCCCGAGCGAAAGGCCGATGACGGCGCCGCGCAGCAGCGGCTCGCGATAGGGCGTGCGGTTGCCCATGAAATAATCGAGCGTGACGAGGCCGGTGCCGCCGACGGGAATGGCGGCCGCTTTCTCCCGAAGCGCAGCACTGCCTGCCGCGTCGAGCTCGAACAGGTTCTTCTCGAACCAGGTCAGCACCGACCCGGCCGAGACCTGGCCGGCTTCGACCAGCCAGTGATCATCGACCAACGCATGCGGATATGGGCCCCAGAATCCATCCATCGGCCGTTGGCTGTCAAGCTGGAAGAGCTGGACGATGGAGGTGCCGCCGATCATCAGCATCTCGCCGGGCTTCATGGTTCCGGCCGCCACCATGCCGATATGGGCGTCGACACCGCCTTGCGACAGGACGGGGCGATTGGCGAGGCCGAGATGTTCGGCGGCGATGGCGCTGATCGTCTCGACCGGCGCGCCAACAGCGAAGATATCGGGCGGCAGCTTTGCCTCAAGTCCCTCGACGCCGAATTCGGCATAGAGTTCCGAGGGAAACCGCTTTCGGATGGAATCGTAGTTCCATTTACAGGTGGCATTCATGCGCGAGCCGACCCAGCGGCCGGCCAGCATAAAATTGATATAGTCGAGGCATTCGCAGATGATGTCCGCGTCCGCATAGACCTCGGGCTCGTGACCGGCCAGCCACATGGCCTTGGAGATGAGCCATTCCGAAGCATTGGCGCCGCCGACATAATCCATGACAGGGTTCTTCGACCGGCTGCTGCGTTCGGCTTCGTCTGCGGCGCGGCAATCCATCCAGAGCAGCGCGGGGCGCAAAGGCGCGCCGTCGCGCTTGCACGCTACCACGGTCGATGCGGTCGTGGCGGCGCAGATGCCTGCGATCTCCGGCGAACCGAGTTCACGCATCAACGCGCGGCAGGCCCGACCCAGCGCGTCCCACCAGTCGAGCGGCGATTGCTCGGCCCAGCCGGGGCGTGGATAGACGGTCTGGTACTGCTCCTCGCGTTCACCCAGCATTCGGCGCGTTTCGAGATCGAACACGCCGACCCGGATGCCGCCGGTGCCGAAATCCAGACCGAGGAGTTTGGCCATGCGAATGCGACTCCCTTGGCTTACGGCCGGAACATGATCTTCGAGAAGAATTCGCTCTTATCTTTGATTTTCTCGAACATTCCCGGCAGCGCCTCCAAGCCAAGCTCATGGGTGATCATGAACTCCCACTTGAGCCTGCCGCTCGCGAGGCTGTCAAGCGTCACCGTCCATTGCTTGCCGGGATAGGGCGCGCCGAACGAGTTCCAGGCGCCGTGCAGCGAGACTTCCTGGCGCAGGAAATGCTGGAAGGTCTTGTTCGCCAGCGTGATATCGCCAACCGGAATGCCAATGAAGACGACGTGGCCGCCGGGTGCTGCAAGCTTGGCGGCAACATTGATAGAGGAATTGTGCCCGGCCGCCTCGACGATGATATCGCATTTGAGATCGGCCGGAATCTGATCGGTGACAAGGAAGGTCTGGTCAGCACCGGCTTCCCTTGCCTGGGCGAGCTTTTCCTCGGAGATATCGATCGCGATGACTTCCGTGCAGCCCATAAGCTTCATCCACTGGATGGCGAAGAGGCCGATCGGGCCGCAGCCGATGACCGCGCCGCGCTGGCCGGCGGTCGGCGGCGCTTTCCAGATGGCATGCAGCGCGATCGAGGCCGGGTCGATCATCGCCGTGGCGCGGGGGTCCATACCTTTAGGCGCGCGGAGCAGGTTGCTGACGGGGACCGCGACGAATTCTGTATAGGCGCCATCCCGGCGCGAGCCGAAATAGTCGTAATCCCGGCAGCGGGAGAAATTGCCGGTCATGCACTGGTCGCATTTGTAGCAGGGCAGCATGGGCGGCACGCCCATCAGTTCGCCGACCGAGAAGCCGTCGACGCCCTCGCCGATCTCGGTGATGTGGCCGGAGAATTCATGGCCGCAGACGATTGGCATCTTGTGGGCGCCCTTGATCAGCATGCGGGGAATATCGGACCCGCAGACGCCGACGGCAGCGACCCTGAGCATGACGTGGCCGGGCTTGAGTTCGGGCTTCGGGATATCTTCGAGGCGGATGTCGCCGGGTGAATACATGACGGCTGCGCGCATGGGAGTGGTCCTGTCTTGCAAGAAAATTCTTCAGCTCTTGAAGCTGCTGGTGAAGGCGTCGGTGGCGATGATCGCGTCGCGGACGATGGCTACGGAGAGGGGCACCGCCACCTTCCAAGTCGGCGAACCCTCGGCGAGGGCTGCTTCAGCAACCCGCTCGATATCGGCCCGGCTGGCGGAGCCGAGGTTGAGATCGGCAAGCCGGGTGGGAAGCCCGAGCGCCCGGCAGAAGGCTGTCATCTCGCTGATTTCGGCGAGCGGCCGGCCTTCGAGCATCAGCAGGCAGAGCACACCGAACGCGACCTTTTCGCCATGGAAGAAGCCATGGGTCTCATCGAGCACCGTGAGGCCATCGTGGATGCCATGGGCGGCAGAGACGCCGCAATTTTCGAAGCCGAGGCCGGAGAGAAGCGTGTTGGCCTCGATGATATTTTCTACGGCGGATATCAGCGCGCCCTTTTCAGCCGCGAGCTTGGCGGCCAGCGCATCGCGCATCAGCACGTCGTGGCAGGCACGCGCGATGGCAATGCCGGCGGCCGGCGGCAGCATGTTGGGTCGCACCAGATTGTTCGAATTGGAATCGAGGTTGGACCGGGCCTCGAACCAGGTCGAGAGCGCGTCGCCGATGCCGGCCACGAGAAAGCGCACCGGCGCGCGGACGATCACTGCGCTATCGACCACAACGATATCGGGATTGCGGCCGAGGAAATGCGCCTCCTGATAGACGCCGTCATCGCTGTAACGGACGGCGATCGCGCTGCAGGGCGCATCGGTGGAGGCGATGGTCGGGACGATGACGATCCGGCCCCCGGTTGCGACGGCCGCCATCTTGGCGGTGTCGGCTGTCTTGCCGCCGCCGATGCCGACGACGACACTGGCGCCCGAGGATTTCACCAGTGCGGTGACACGATCGATTTCGCCTTGGGAGCATTCGCCATTGAAGCGTTCGAGCTGGTAGGCGATGCCCGCCTTCTCCATGCTTTCCTTCAGGGTCGAGCCATACTGATCGAGCACGAACGGATCGGCGAGCAGGAATGCCTTATCACCAAGCCCGGAGACGTGTTCGCCGAGCCGCGTCAGTTCGCCAGCGCGCTGGATGTATTTGTTCGGTCCGCCGAACGACCGGCCACCGGCGTTTTCACTAGCCATGGAGATCACTCCTTTATGCACCATCGTGTATGAACTTCACATTTGTAGGCGGGTGGGCGCAGTTCGCCCGTGCCGCCGCAGTTTCGCGCTTACCAGCCGCCGTTCACATAGCCGCCATCGACGGGCAGCGTGGTGCCGGTGACATAGAGGGCGGCTGGAGACGCCAGGAACAGGCAGGTTCCGACGAGGTCATCGACCGTGCCCCAGCGCTTGAGGGCCGTGCGATGTTCGATCTTGCCGGCATATTCCGGCACCGACCACAGGTCCTGGGTCATTGCGGTCTTGTGATAGCCGGGCGCGATGGCGTTGACGCGGATGCCATCCGGGCCGAATTTGTGCGCCAAAGCCCGCGTCAGGCCGACAATACCGGTCTTGCTGGCGCAATAGGCCGGCACCCTGTCGTCGGCGAGATAGGAGAGCATCGAGGCCGTGTTGATGATCGCGCCCCTGGATTGCTTGAGCAGCGGATGCGCTGCCATGGCCAGCCGCATGGCGCTGTTCATGTTGACGTCGATCACTTCGAGATAGGCGTCCTCATTGAACTCCTCATCCGGCTTGACGATGCCGGCGGCATTGACCAGCACGGCGAGCGAGCCGAGCGCCGGCACGAACTTGTCGATAGCAGCGCGGTCACGCACATCGAGTTGCTCGAAGCGGATGCCGGAGAGAGACGGATCATTCTTGATCTTGTCCAGCTTCGCCTGTGATGTGCCGGTGGCGATGACCTCCGCGCCCATGCCGGCAAAGCCCTGGGCAATTGCCAGGCCGATGCCGCTGGTGGCGCCCGAGACCAGCACCTTCTGGCCGGCATAAAGATCCTTGCGGAATGTATCCAATATTTCTTTCATCAAATCCTCCTCACATTACCAGACTGTGTAGCCGCCGTCGGCGGTCACGATGGAGCCGGTCATCAGGCTCGACGCGTCGGACGCGAGGAACAGGATGACCGCGGCGACTTCCGGCGGCTGGCCCATCCGGTTCATCGGCGTATTGCCGACCCAGTGCTTCATCATTTCAGGGTCGTCATAGACGTAGCGGGTCAGTTCGGTCTCGATATAGGTCGGGGCCACCGCATTGACGCGGACATTGCGCGTCGCCCATTCGGCGGCGAGCGAGCGCGTCAGGTGATGCACGCCGGCCTTGGAGGCATTGTATTGCGCCTGTTCCTGCGGCCGGTTGACGATCTCGGCCGACATCGAGCCGACATTGACGATATTGCCGCCGCCCTGTTCCAGCATCGCCTTGCCGAATGTGCGACAGCACCAGAACAGGCCGTTGAGGTTGACGTCGATGACCTTGAGCCAAGTCGGGTCGTCCATGGTCTCGGCGGGACGATTGGAAATGGCGATGCCGGCGTTGTTGATCAGGATATCGACACGACCGTGCTTGGCGACGATCGCCGCATGCACGCGCTCGACGGCGCGCGGATCGGCGACATCGAGCGTTTCGCTATCGACCGAGCGGCCCTTGGCGCGGAGTTCTTCGGCTGCTTTCGCCGCCGCCTCGCCGTTCATGTCTGTAATGATGACCCTGGCGCCGGCTTCGCTGAGCGCATCGGCCGTGGCGAAGCCGATGCCGCGCGCGGCACCCGTGACGACGGCCGTCTTGCCCTTGAGGCTGAACAATTCGAGATACATTCTTTCCTCACCCGTCCTGCAATTGTTTATCGGCCAGCGCGTCGAGATCGTCGTAGAGCGACTGGCTGTTGAAATAGAGCTTGTCGAAAATCGGCTGCATCATGCCGTAGCGTTCCTGCCAGGCCGGATCGGGCCGGATTTCGTCGGCATAGCGGACATAGGCCGAGATCGCGTCATCGAGCGACGACATCGCGCCTGTTGCAACCGCACCCATCGCCGCGCAGCCGAGGATGCCGCATTCCTGCTCCTCGGGCACCACGATCGGCACGCCGTAGATGCTGGCCTTGATGCGGAGCCAGAGTTCGGTCTTGGCGCCGCCGCCGGATGCGATGACGCGTTCGATCCTCTCGCCGGTGGCGTTCTCCATGATCTTCAAGTGCCGGGCGCCGGCAAAGGCCACGCCTTCGAGAATGGCGCGATTGAGGTGGCTCAGGCCGTGGGCCGCGCCGAGGCCGAAGAACTGGGCGCGGGCATTGCGATGGGCGCCGAGCCGTTCGCCGGTCAGGAAGGGCAGGAAGAACAGGCCATCGGAACCCACGGGTGCATCATCGGCGCGGGCGACAAGCTGGTCGTAGCTTTCCTTGCCTTCATGCAGCGCGCGGCGTGCCCAGCGCATGGCATCACCGCCGGTTTCGAGTAGGACGAATGGACCCCAATTGCCCTCGACCGTCGCGACGTTGGAGATGTCGGGGTCGAGCAGCGGTGCGCGGGCGATCAGGGTCAGGATGCAGGATGTGCCGGTGACGTCGGAGACAAGGCCGGGCCGCGATGTGCCGGAGCCGAGAAGCGCGACGGGATAATCCGCGCCGCCCACCAGCACCGGCGTGCCGCTGGCGAGCCCGGTCTCGGTTGCCGCAGCTTCGGTGATGATCCCGAGGATTTCGAGCGGATTGCGGATCGACAGAAGTTTCGATGGATCAAGGCCGAGGCGCTTGACCATTTCAGGCGACCAGGCTCGCGTGCCGGGATTCATCAGGAAGGAGCAGGAGGCATCGCCCTCGTCCATCGCGATCTCGCCGGTCAGCCGGAGATTGATGTAATCCTTCGGCATGATGACATGGGCGGCCCTCGCATAGGCCTCCGGATCGTGATCGCGCAGCCAGGCGAGCTTGAAGCCGGGCCAGGCCGGCGTCGGCGGATTGCCGCTTTCAGCGAGGTAGGTTACGGGCGCATTGTCCCGTTCAAAATCGCGGACGAGATCGATCGTGCGCTTGTCGTTCCACAGCGGCACGGTATCGCGTGTCAGGCGGCCATCGGCATCGACCAGCACGGTTCCATGCATCTGACCGCAGGCGACGATGACGGAAATGCGGCTCTTCGCATCAGGCACTTCGGCCAGCACGGTGCGGATGGTTGCCACCACGCCCGTCCACCAATCCGCCGGGCGCTGTTCGGCCCAACCGAAGCGCGGAACGATCTGGTCGTGCTCGCGCGCGGCGATGGTGACGATCCTGCCCGCACCATCGACCAGCGCCGCGCGAACGCTTCCCGTGCCGACATCGATGGCTAGCGTGAGGGCGGAGGTCATGGGATCTACGTCTCCGGCCTCAGCGCTTCAACGAGCCGGTCGAGTATTGCAGCAGCATGGCAACGACGATGATGGCGCCCATGTAAACCTGCTGGTGATAGCCCGGCACGCCGGCGAGATTCATGATATTGGCAATGATGCCCATGACCAGCGCGCCGAGCAATGTGTTGATCACCCCGCCCTTGCCGCCCATGAGGCTCGCGCCACCGATGACGACGGCAGCAATGACATTGAGTTCGGCACCGACGCCGACCTGTGCCGAGCCGACACCGGTACGGCTCGATGAAATTATGCCGGCGACGGCGGCCAGCACGCCGGAGATCATATAGACGGCGAGGATATAGCGCGGCACGGCGATACCTGAGAGGCGCACCGCTTCCTCATTCGAGCCGATCGCGGTGATGATACGGCCGAAGCGGGTGAAATTGAGCACCACTCCCGCAACGATGAAGACGGCAAACATCAGCAGCACCGGCTGCGGGATGCCGAACAGGAAGCCGGAGCCGAAGCGGCTGAAGGCAGCGCCCGCTTCATCGAGCGGTATCGGCCGGCCCTCGGAGATGATCAACGACAGACCACGCGCGATCGCCATCATCGCCAGCGACATGACAAAGGACGGCAGGCGCAGATAGGCGATGAAGCCTCCGGTCACCAGGCCGCAAAGCGCACCACAGGCAAGCACCATCAGAATGGTCGGCACAGGTCCGTAGCCTGAAATAGCGCAGAAATATCCGGTCAGCACCGAGCCCAGCGCCATGACCGAGCCGACGGAGAGATCGATGCCACGCGTCAGGATGACGAACAGCATGCCGACCGCCATGATGCCGGCGCTCGATGCGACCTGGCGCAGCACGTTGAGGATATTGCCGCGGCTGAGGAAGTTTTCCGACCACATGGTCGCGACCACGACCAGGACCAGGAAGATTGCGAGTGTGCCGAAGCGCTGGATGATCGAACGATAATCCACCTTGATCTTTTCTTCCGGCTGCTTGGCGGTGTCTGTCGTGCTTGTCATGCCTGGCTACCCTGATTTGCTGTTAGTGCGCCGCCGGTCATGGACAGGCCCAGCAGGTTTTCTTCGCTGTATGTCTCGGGCGTCAGTTCGCCCCGGATCTGGCCCTGTCCCATGGCGAGCACGCGGTCGCAGAGACCGAACAGTTCCTGGTGTTCCGACGAGATCACGAGCACGGCTTTGCCATCCTCGGCGAGCTTGTTGACCAGTGCGTAGATCTCGCTCTTCGCGCCGACATCGACGCCGCGCGTCGGCTCATCGAGAATGATGACATCGCCATCGGCATGGAACCACTTGGCCAGCACGACCTTCTGCTGGTTGCCGCCGGAGAGGCTGGAGACCGGCGCATCGACGCTCGACGCTTTCAGCCTGAGGCTCTTGCCGAGTGCGGTGACATCGGCGCGTTCCTTGGCCCGCTTGAGGAAGCCGAAAGCGTTCACCACCGACGACATCCTGGCCATGGTGGCATTGACGCGGATCGGCTTGTCGAGGATGACGCCCTGCTGCTTGCGATCCTCGGGGACGAGGCCGATGCCGGCCTCGACCGCGTCCTTCGGCGATCTCGGCTTGAGCACCTTGCCCCTGAGCGTGATCGTGCCGCTTTCCAGCGGATCGGCGCCGAAGATGACGCGCGCGACTTCCGTACGGCCCGAGCCGATCAGGCCGCCGAGACCGACGATCTCGCCCGATCGGACGGAAAAGCTGACATCGCGCACCATGCGCCCGGCATTGAGGTGTTCGACCTTGAGCATTTCCGCGCCGATGACGCGCTTGCCGCGTTCGGGGAACATGGCCGCGATCGGCCGGCCGACCATCATGCGGATGATGTCGTCGATCTTGACGTCGCCGGTGGCAACCGTGCCGACGGTCTGCCCGTCCTTCATCACGGTCATGCGGTCGGCAATGTCGAAGACTTCGTCGAGGCGGTGCGAGATATAGACGATGCCCACGCCCCGATCCCGCAAACTGCGAATGATCTCATGCAGTTTCATCGCATCCTGCGCGGCGAGCACGGCGGTCGGCTCGTCGAAGACGATGATCTTGATATCCTGCGACAGCGCCTTGGCGATCTCGACCACCTGCTGGTGGGCGACGGCGAGCGTGCCGGCGATGCGGCCGGGATCGATCTTGAAGCCGAGCCGATCGATGAGTTCCTTGGCCCGCTTGCGCAAGCTGGCATGGGAAATGACGCCGGGCAGTTCGCCCAGGAAGATATTCTCCGCCACGGTCAGGTCGGGCGCCAGCGCCAGCTCCTGATGGATGACGACGATGCCGAGGGCCCGGGCATCCCGGGGATCGCGGAAGACGACCGGCTTGCCATCGATGACGACTTCGCCATGGCTAGGCGCCATCTCACCGCCGAGGACCCGCATCAGGGTCGATTTTCCGGCACCGTTCTCGCCGAGCAGGGCATGGACCTCGCCCGGTCGGACATCGAAATCCACCGATTTCAGGGCATGGATGCCGCCAAACGACTTGGAGATGGACTTGAGTTTGACGAGTTCGGTCACTGCGACTCTCCGGACAGAAGGCAATGAGACGACGGAGGTTGGCCCCGCCGTCTCATCTTCACGACTTTAACAGCCGTCTCGGGAGGAAAGTATCAAAAGACAGCGTCGGCGCGGTAATACTTGCCGACATTGTCCTTCGTGATAACGTCAGGCGTCGTCAGGTTGAGCTTCGGGAAGTTGTCCGGCAGTTCGCCTTTCACGGCCTTGAGGCCGATATCGACGGCCGTACGGGCCACGAGATCCGGATCGTTGAGGCCGGTCGCGCCGTACTTGCCTTCCTTGATCAGGGCGTACGCTTCCTTCTGGCCGTCAGCGGCGGCGAGCGCCAGCACGTCGGTCTTGCCCTGGGCTTCGAGCGCCTTCATCGCGCCGAGCACCATGGAGTCGTTCTCACCGAGCACAACGTTGGCGTCGGGATGCGCGGTCAGCAGGTCTTCCATGGCAGCGAGGCCGCCTTCATGGGCCCAACCGCCCCAACCCTGGCCGACGACTTCGAAGCTGACCTTGCCTTCATTGACCAACTGGCCTTCGACGAGGCCCTTGAAGACGCCGAGGCGACGATCGCGGCCGACTTCATTGCCCTTGTCGCCGGAGAGAAGAATAATCTTCATCGGCTTGCCCTGCATCGTCTTGGCAAGCCACTGGCCGACAAGGTAGCCGTTCTGGTCGTTCGACGAACGGACCTGGGTGACGACGTTGGCTTTCGTGTTGATCGAGGAATCCATCACCACGACCTTGACCCCGGCGGCGGAGGCGGCATCGGCAGCGGCCACGAGGCCTTCCGGATCACGCGGATTGAGGATCAAGAGGTTGACGCCCTTGGCGACCATGTCTTCGACGTCGGCGATCTGCTTGGCCATGTCGTTCTGGCCATCGGCGCTGGTGACTTCGCAACCGGCTTTCTTGGCCTGGTCTTCGGCGGCAGCAACCTGAGCGGCGAAATAGGGAGCGCCGAGCGTGTACATCGCAATGCCGACCTTGCAATCGGCAGCCTGTGCGGCACCGAACGTACCGACACTCATGACGGCAGCCAGCACGCATCCTGATAGGGTAATTTTCATGGGGTTTCTCCTCCGATTTCCATGACGTGGAAGCAATGCGGCCTCCTTTTTGTAGTTAAAATACATTTCTGGAATGCCGTCAAGCGATTATTTTCTCCCATTTTTGATTTGCTTGCACAATAGTGACGCATATTGCGTTGCAATGCAGTCGTTTTGCGCTGCAGCAGGCGAATCGGATCAGATTAGTGCGTTCGGTCGCTTGCGTATCAATCTCAAATATGTAGTATAACTACCGATAACGAATTGCAGGAGAATAGCAATGGCTTTGTTCGAGCCGGGCATCGGATATGTCGACATCGCAGCCGGACAGCTGAAAGGCGCCACCAATCGCTATGTAAAAACATATCGAGATCTCGATGGGCTCTACGAGGACGCCGAGGCATTCGCCGCCGTTCTCGCCGAGCGCGGCGATGCGGTCGCCTATGAAGTCACCGACTACAAGCCGTCGGCAAACGCGGGCGACATCATCATCGGCGTCACCCGCATGGAGCCCGGCAAGGTGGGCGACGAATATTACATGACGCGCGGGCATATCCATGCGCGACCGAACCGGCCGGAAATGTATTACGGCGAAAGCGGGCTCGGCGTCATGCTGCTCGAAAGCCCGGCGGGCGATATCCGCACGGTCGAGATCGGCCCGAAGACGATGTGCTACGTGCCGCCGTTCTGGATCCACCGCTCGGTCAATGTCGGCCATGAACCGCTGGTCATGACCTTCGCCTATCCCGCCGATTCCGGCCAGGATTACGACATCATCGCCAAGGCCGGCGGCATGAAGAGCCGCATCGTCGATGATGGCAAGGGCGGCTGGAAGGCGATCGGCAACAAGGCCTATACGCCCCGGCCGCAGGCGCTGGTTGACAGCATCATGACCAAGCTCGATTGATCGGGACGGGGGAGAACCACGATGACCGATTATATCAAGGCGACCCGGCCGACGCTCTATTTCATCGGCGTGACGACCGGCAAAAGCTCGATCATGAAGGTGTTTCCAGCCTGGGCCAATCATCTCGGGTTGAAAGATGCTGACATCAAGGGCATCGATTTCCCCTTGCATGCCGAGCCCGAGGCCTATCGCAAGGCCGTCGCCTTCATCCGCGACGATCCGATGTCGCTCGGTGCGCTGGTGACCACCCACAAGATCGACCTGTTCAACGCCTGCAGGGACATGTTCGACGAGATCGATCCGCATGCGCGGCTGATGGACGAGACGAGCTGCATTTCCAAGCGCGACGGCAAGCTGGTTTGCCACGCCAAGGACCCGATTTCGTCGGGCCTTGCCATGGATGCCTTCCTTCCCGATGGCTATTTTGAGCGCATCGGCGCCGAGCTTTTCTCGATCGGCGCGGGTGGTTCGACCATCGCGCTGACATGGCACATGATGCATAAGCGTCGCGCAGGCGACCGGCCGTCGCGCATCGTCGTCTCCAATCGTAGCCAGCACCGTATCGACGAGATCAAGCGCATTCATGATGCGATGGGCAGGACCGTGCCGGTCGACTATGTGCTGGCGCCACAAGCTGCCGATAACGACGCGATCGTGGCCGGGTTGAAGGCGAGGTCGGTGGTGATCAATGCCACCGGCCTCGGCAAGGACGCACCTGGCTCGCCGTTGACGGATGCTGTCGTGTTTCCCGAAAACGGTGTCGTCTGGGATCTCAACTATCGCGGCGAACTGATCTTTCTCGATCAGGCGCGCGCACAGGAGAAGGCCAGAAATCTCCAGATCGAGGATGGCTGGGTCTATTTCATTCACGGCTGGACGCAGGTGATAGCTGAAGTCTTCCATATCGACATTCCGCCGAGCGGACCGGGATTCGACGCGATCTCGAAGATCGCGCTCGACGTGACGAAAGGCTGAACCATGGGTCACAAAGTGCTCGTCACGCCGCGCTCGCTGACCGAGGCGCCGCATCCGGCGGTCGAGGAGATGGCCCGCCATGGCGTCGAGATCGTCTATGCGACGCCGGGGAAATTGCCGGACGAAGCGGAATTGCTGAGGCTGGTGCCCGATATCACGGGCTGGCTGGCCGGGGTGGAGCCTGTATCACCAAAGGTCATCGCTGCGGCGTCCCGGCTTCGCGTCGTCAGCCGCAACGGCACCGGCCTCGACAACCTGCCGCTCAGCGAGTTGAAATCGCGCGGCATCGCGGTTCGTACCGCCGATGGCGCCAATGCGCGGGGCGTGGCGGAACTCGCCATCGCCATGATCTTCTCGGCCATGCGCCATCTGCCCTACACCGACCAGGGCCTCAAGACCGGCGGCTGGCCGCGCAGGCGCGGCATCGAGTTCTTCGGCCGCACGATCGGCATTATCGGTTGCGGCGCGGTCGGCGGGACGGTTGCGCGGCTGGCGGCGGCGATGGGCGCCCATGTCATGGCCTTCGATCCCGCCCGTCCCGATCTCGGCATCGATCCGGCGCGCTTCCGCTGGGCGACGCACGCGGAGATTTTCCGCGAGGCGGATATCCTGACGCTGCATTGCCCGCCGAACCGGGACGGCGCGCTAGTCGATCGCGATATGCTCGCGACGGTGAAGCCGGGCCTTATCCTGGTCAACACCGCCCGTGCCTCGCTGGTGGATGAGGCGGCGCTGATCGAGGCGCTCGATGCCAAGCAATTGCAAACCTATTGCGTCGATGTGTTCGATCCTGAGCCGCCCCTCTTTCCCGGCCTTGCCTCGCGACCTGACGTGATCGCGAGTTCGCATATCGGCGGCTATACCGAGGAGAGCGTCAACCGCGCGACCGAGATGGCGGTCTTCAACCTGATGGAATCGCTCGGCCTGAAACAACACGCGCTAACGGCGTGATGCCATGGTGACGTTGCGGACGATCCCCTTTGACGAACGGTTGGCGGGCAAGCTAGCTAAGGGTCCGGGCGATGGTGTGTCGCTCCACTGGCTCGGACAGGCGGGCTTCGTGATTGATGCACATGGCCGACGTATCGTCATCGATCCCTATCTCTCGGATTCGCTCGCCGTCAAATATCGCGATACTGCTTTTTCGCATCAGAGGATGGCCTCTGCACCGCTGACAGCGGATCAGCTCGGGCCGGTCGATCTTGTTTTCTGCACGCATCATCACACCGATCATATGGATGGCGAGACGCTGAATTTGCTGGCGAGCCGTCTGCCCAGACTGAATTTCGTAGTGCCCGCCGCCTCGCACGAGCTTGCCCAGCAGCGGATCGGTGTCGATGCCGGCCGGTTGATCGAGGTCGATGCGGGCGACCGCAAGAGGATCGGAAATCTCGAACTCCATGTCATGCGCGCCGCGCACGAAACCGTGGAACGGGACGACAATGGAAGACACCGCTTCCTCGGCTACGGGCTGGGCTTCGGCAATGTGAGAATCTTCCACTCGGGCGATACGATCTCATTCGATGGGCAGGACAAGGAGATCAAGGCCTTTGCGCCCGATCTGGCATTGCTGCCGGTGAATGGCCGCTCGGAGATACTGAGAACATCCGGTTTCGCAGGAAACATGACGCTTGCCGAGGCGATTGCGCTTTGCGATCGCTGCGGCATCGGCGCGATGATCGCCCATCACTACGGGATGTTCGCATTCAACACGATTACGCCCGATGAGATCGACAACGCGGCGGAGCAAGCACCCGTCACGCTTCATCGCGCCCGATACGGCATCGAGTTTCGTCTTGACGATGCGTAGCCCACGGTGGCAGGAAATCTCACATGGCATTTGAAGAGATATCCAGCCGCGGCACCGGGCAGAACATCCTCGAAATCGTGCGGCAGGCGCTGCCTGATCTCCGCAAGTCCGAGCGCAAGGTTGCCAACCGCGTGCTCGAGGATCCGAGTCGTATCCTGAACGCCGCGCTGGCGGAAGCGGCAGCACTTTCCGATGTCAGCGAGCCGACGGTGATCCGTTTCTGCGTGGCGATCGGCTGCAGCGGCTACCAGGAATTCAAGCTCCGGCTCGCCCACAGCCTGGCGCTCGGCACGACCGCGACGCATTCGGTGCTTTCGAAGGATGACAGCACGGCCGAACTGGTCGAGAAGATCTTCGGCTATACGATGACCAGCCTCGACTGGGCGCGCAGCCATCTCGATACCAAGGCGCTGGGCGAAGCGATCGCGCTGCTCAGCGAGGCCCGCAGCATAGAATTCTTTGGCCTCGGCGCCTCGGGCATCGTGGCGCTCGATGCGCAGCAGAAGTTTCCGCTGTTCGGCGTGCCCTGCGGCGCGCAGGCCGACACGCACCAGCAACTGATGACTGCTTCGATGATGCGGCCCGGCGATGTCGCGGTGATCTTCTCCAATACCGGCCACACGATCGCGATGATCGAAGTGGCGAAGGAAGCGCAAGCCGGCGGCGCCAAGGTGATCGCGGTTTCCGGATCGCGCTCGCCGCTGCTCGATCATTGCGACGTGGCGATCCTGGTCGAGACGCTCGATAATACCGACATTTACACGCCGACGATCTCGCGTATCGCAGCCCTCGTCGTCGTCGATATCCTCTGTTCGGCCGTCGGTCTGCGCCGCGATGCCGAACACGGCCAGCGCTTCGAGAACATGAAGCAATTGCTGCGCAACCAGCGCATCAATGGGCCGACAAAGACCACCTGATCTTACGCGGCTAATATCCCGATCCTGCTGAAATCGCATCCCGGTTGCGAGCGGATACCCGACTCTTTCCCCGAGTTGGTTGACAAGGATCGATTCGTGAGAAATGCTAAGATGTCAGACCAATTTAAAGCCGCTCGATTGAAGAAGCGGCGTCGACAGGGGAAATCGCCGGATGACGGCAGATGTAAACGGCAGGCCGCAATTCGTGCCATTGCCGCCGCTCGACAGGGCGGCGCAGGTCATCGACGCGCTCGCCACCTATATCGACAGCGCCAGCCTGAAGGCCGGCGACCGGTTGCCGGCCGAGCGCGAACTGATGTCGGCGCTCGCCGTCGGCCGCTCGACCATCCGCGAGGTCATCCGTCATTTCCAGGCGCTCGGCGTCATGGAAACCCGCAAGGGCAGCGGCACCTACCTGCTCAAGCCCGTTTCGCTCGCCACGATCCACATGCCGTTGTCACTCAATGCGACGCATCTGCGCGATGTGCTGCTCCAGACACTGGAAGTGCGGCGCGGCATCGAATGCGAGGCCGGCATGGTCGCCGCGCGCCGGCGCACGGCACAGGACCTCGTCATGATCGAGGAAAAGCTCAACGAGATGGAGCGGGTGCATATCGCCAAGGGCACGTCCGGCCCCGAAGATCTAGCCTTCCATCTCGCCATTTACGACGCCACCCACAATCCGCTGTTCGCGCAATTGCTGGAACAGATGCGTGGTGCGTTCGAGCGATTCTGGACCCATCCCTTCGACCGGGTGGATTTCGCAAGACGCTCGTTCCCGTTTCACCGCACGCTGTTCAACGCGATCGCCGCCCAGGATACCGAGGCCGCGCGGCGCGAGACGCTCAAGATTCTCGACGTGGTCGAGGAAGATATCAAGGAAATGTCGAAATGAATGACGGGCTGGATCCGTTCGAATTTGCCTCGCTCACCGTCGCGCATGACGAGGGCAACTATGCGGAGGCCGTGGTACCGCCGATCTTCCAGACGTCGCTCTTCACCTTCTCCGATTACGACGACATGATTTCCTCCTATCGCGGCGAGAAGGTGCGGCCGATCTATACGCGCGGCCTGAACCCGACCGTCCGGATGTTCGAGGAGATGCTGGCCAAGCTCGAAAGCGCGGAGGATGCACTCGGCTTTGCCAGTGGCATGGCAGCGATTTCATCCACGGTTCTGAGCTTCGTCGAGCCGGGTGATCGCATCGTTGCGGTCCGCCACGTCTATCCCGATGCCTTCCGCCTGTTCGGCACCATTCTCAAGAAGCTCAAGGTCGAAGTGACCTATGTCGATGGCCGCGACGAGGAAGAAGTTGCCAGGGCACTGCCCGGTGCCAAGCTGTTTTACATGGAAAGCCCGACAAGCTGGGTGATGGAAGCCCATGATGTCGGCGCGCTTGCGGCACTCGCCAAGCGGCACGGCCTGATCACCATGATCGACAACAGCTGGGCAAGCCCGATCTTCCAGCAGCCGATCAAGCTGGGTGTCGATCTGGTGCTACATTCGGCCTCGAAATATCTCGGCGGCCACAGCGACGTCGTTTCGGGCGTCGTCGCGGGCTCGAAGGAGTTGATCGGCCGCATCAAGGCCGAGGCCTATCCCTATCTCGGCGCCAAGATGTCGCCGTTCGATGCGTGGCTGCTCATTCGCGGCCTGCGGACTCTGCCGATCCGCATGAAAGCACACGAAGCCTCCGGCATGGAGATCGCACGGCGGCTGCAGGATCATGCGCTGGTCGAGCAGGTCTGCCATCCGGGCCTCGCCAATCGCCTGCCGCCGGGATTGAACGGCACTTCGGGCCTGTTCTCTTTCATTTTCCGCGAAGGCGTCGATATCCGTGCCTTCGCCGATCACCTCTCGCTCTTCAAGCTGGGTGTCAGCTGGGGCGGACATGAAAGCCTGATCGTACCGGGCGAGGTCGTGCTTCAGCAGAAGGCACAGCCGAATTCCGCGCATGCCTTTGGCA
Source organism: Rhizobium sp. LjRoot254 (assembly GCF_964254105.1). Taxonomy (NCBI): domain Bacteria; kingdom Pseudomonadati; phylum Pseudomonadota; class Alphaproteobacteria; order Hyphomicrobiales; family Rhizobiaceae; genus Rhizobium; species Rhizobium sp. LjRoot254. The sequence continues at coordinate 4,628,892 of NZ_CAXUSM020000001.1, forward strand.
TCAATGCGCGGTCCGTACGCCTCCATGTCGGCCTCGAGGGAACAGAGGCGCTATGGAGCGATATCGAGGCGGCAATGGCTGCCGCGACCTGACTTAGTGAAACCTAAGAACCGAAACTGGGAGAAACGGACATGAAAAGACTGATTACCGCGGCACTCTTCGCCACCATGATGGCGGGAACGGCGCTTGCCGACACCACGCTGAAACTGGTGGAAGTGATCACCAGCCCAGAGCGCACCGAAACGCTGAAATCGATCGTCGCCAAGTTCGAGACGGCCAATCCCGGCACCAAGGTCGAGATCATCTCGCTGCCGTGGGGCGAAGCCTTCCAGAAGTTCGCCACCATGGTCTCCGCCGGCGACACGCCCGACGTGATGGAAATGCCGGATACCTGGCTATCGCTCTATGCCAATAACGGCATGCTCGAAAGCCTCGAGCCCTATCTCGAAAAGTGGGAGCATACCGGCGACCTGACCCCGCGTGCGCTGGACCTCGGCCGCGACGTCAAGGATACGGCCTATATGTTGCCATACGGCTTCTATCTTCGTGCGATGTTCTACAACAAGAAGCTTCTCGCCGAGGCAGGCGTGAAGGAGCCGCCGAAGACACTCGAGGAATTCACCGCAGCTTCCGCGGCGATCTCCAAGCTGCCGGGCAAATACGGCTACTGCATGCGCGGCGGCCCGGGTGGTCTCAACGGCTGGATGATCTTCGCTGCCTCGATGGCAGGCGACAACACTTATTTCAAGGAAGACGGCACGTCGACCATGAACAGCGAAGGCTGGGTCAAGGGTTTCGAGTGGATGGTCGACCTATACAAGAAGGGCTATGCGCCGAAGGACAGTATCAATTGGGGCTTCAACGAGATCGTCGCCGGCTTCTATTCCGGGACCTGCGCCTTCCTCGATCAGGATCCGGACGCGCTGATCGCCATTGCAGAACGCATGAACAAGGATGATTTCGGCGTCATGCCGCTGCCGAAGGGCCCGGATGGCAAGTCCTATCCGACCATCGGTTATGCGGGCTGGTCGATGTTCTCGACCACCAAGGACAAGGATCTCTCCTGGAAGCTGATCGCCACCCTCGAAGGCCCGGAAGGCAATATCGAGTGGAACAAGCGCGTCGGCGCGTTGCCGGCGCTCAAATCCGCCGAGAAGGATCCCTTCTATGCTGGTGACCAGTTCAAGGGCTGGTTCGAGGAACTGGCCGATCCGAACACGGTGCCGACCGTGATGCCGACCTACCTCGAAGAATTCGCCTTCTTCAAGGATTCGCTGGCGATCAAGACCTCGCAGCAGGCTCTCCTTGGCGAAATCTCGCCGAAGGATCTCGCCGACCAGTGGGCCGATTACCTGACCAAGGCCCAGCAGAAACATCTCGCCAAGAAGTAAGCAGGGCGAGATCGGCGGCGGGCGGCTGGGGTAGCCGGCCGCCGCCATAATATGTGAGAGAACCCCTCATCCGGCCTTCGACCACCTTCTCCCCAAGGGGAAAAGCGGAAGCAAGACGTACCGCCCCACGAGAGGGTCACCCTTGGAGCCAGCGGATCGCGTGGCGAGCGGGAATGGCTTGGTTACCTCTTCTCCCCTTGGGGAGAAGGTGGCCCGAAGGGCCGGATGAGGGGTTCCCCTAGACGAGGCCCACGGCGATTCGACAACGCAGCAAAGACAGATCAATGACGGAACCACTTCGCTGATGACAATTTCTGCCGACATGATCGACGAACGCCGCGACCGCAAGCCGTGGCTGAAGCGCCTGGCCGACGGTTCGACGCCCTATCTCTATAGCGCGCCGTCACTGATCCTGATCGCCGGGGTCATGCTGGTGCCGCTGGTTATCGGCATTTCCTATGCCTTCCGCGATATCGTGCTGCTCAATCCCTTCTCGGGCGGCTTTATAGGGCTCGATCATTTCCGGACACTGTCCAAGGACGCTTCATTCTATGGCGCTCTGAAGAACACGCTCTGGTGGACCGGCGCTTCCGTCCTCCTGCAATTCATCTTCGGGCTGATCCTTGCGCTGCTGCTCGACAAGCCGTTTCATGGCCGGGGCGTGGTCCAGGCTCTGGTCTTCCTGCCTTGGGCCGTGCCGAGCTTTCTCGCCGGCCTCAACTGGGCATGGCTGTTCAATCCTGTTATCGGGCCTATTCCGCACTGGCTCTATGCGATGGGCCTGATGAACGAGCCGGGCAATATCCTGTCCGACCCGCATTATGCGATGTGGGGACCGATCATCGCGAATGTCTGGTGGGGCATTCCCTTCTTCGCCATCACGCTGCTGGCCGCACTGCAGGCGATCCCGCGCGACCTCTACGAGGCGGCTTCGATCGATGGCGCCGGCTGGTTCCAGCGGTTCCGCTCGATCACGCTGCCGTTCCTGGCGCCGACGATCGCCATCACCGTGCTCCTCCGCACCGTATGGGTCTCGAACTTCGCCGACCTGATCGTGGTGATGACATCCGGTGGTCCTGCCGACCGGACGCAGATCGTCGCGAGCTATATTTTCACCCAGGCCTTCCGGGCGCTCGATTTCGGCTATGCCTCGGCGATCGCGCTGGTGCTGCTGGTGCTGCTGCTCGCCTATTCGATGCTGATCATCCTGCTCCGCCAGATGCTGTTGAAGGATTGAGACCATGAGATCAGGCAGCATAATTCCTACCATTGCGCACCGACTGGCGATCCTCGTCTATATCGTCTTCGCGCTTTTTCCGCTGTTCTGGCTGCTCAAGGTATCGGTGACGCCGAACAAGCTGCTCTATAGCGAGGGCGTGCGGATGTGGCCGTCCGAGATGACCTGGGAGCATTATTCCTTCGTGCTGCGGCACAGTGCTTTTCCGACCTTCTTCAAGAACAGCCTGATCGTCTCGGCATCGACGGCGGTTGCCGTGACGGTCTGCGCGTCACTCTCCGGCTATGCACTGTCCCGCTTCTCCTTCCGCGCCAAATACTGGATCGTGGCGCTGATGCTGCTGACCCAGATGTTCCCGCTGGTCATGCTGGTGGCGCCGATCTTCAAGATCCTGTCGCCGCTCGGGCTGACCAACAGCCTGACCGGTCTCGTCATCGTCTACACCGCATTCAACGTGCCCTTCGCGACCTTTCTGATGCAGTCCTTCTTCGACGGCATTCCGCGCGATCTCGAAGAGGCGGCAATGATCGACGGCGCCACGCAATTCGTTGCCTTCCGCCAAATCATCCTGCCGCTGACGCTGCCTGGCATCGCCGCGACACTGGGCTTCGTCTTCACGGCAGCGTGGAGTGAATTGCTCTTCGCCCTGATGTTGATCAACGGCAACGACGCCGCGACCTTCCCTGTCGGCCTGCTCACCTTCGTGTCGAAATTCTCGGTCGATTTCGGGCAGATGATGGCGGCGGGGGTCATGGCGCTCATTCCGGCCGGCCTCTTCTTCCTGCTCATCCAGCGCTATCTCGTCCAAGGCCTCACGGCCGGCGCCGTGAAAGGTTAACCCATGGCTTCCATCAACATCCAGAACGTCCAGAAGTCTTTCGGCAAAGTGCATGTCCTGCACGGCGTCGATCTCGATATCAGGGACGGCGAATTCATCGTGCTGGTCGGGCCTTCGGGCTGCGGCAAGTCGACGCTGCTCAGGATTATCGCGGGGCTCGAAGAGCTCAGCGGCGGCGATATCAGCATCGACGGCCGTCGGGTCAACGATCTCGCGCCGAAGGACCGCGACATTGCGATGGTGTTCCAGTCCTACGCGCTTTATCCGCATATGAATGTCGCAAACAACATGAGCTACAGCTTGAGGCTGAGGAAACAGGCGAAGGAAAAGATCGCTGCCGCCGTTGCCGCCGCCTCCACAAAGCTCGGGCTCGATCCGTTGCTGGAGCGCCGGCCGAAGGCACTGTCCGGCGGCCAGCGCCAGCGCGTCGCCATGGGTCGCGCCATCGTGCGACAGCCAAAAGCCTTCCTGTTCGACGAACCGCTATCCAATCTCGACGCGCGACTACGCGAACAGATGCGCGCCGAGATCAAAAAACTGCATGCCGACCTCAAGGCGACATCGATCTACGTGACCCACGACCAGATCGAAGCGATGACACTGGCCGACCGGATCGTCGCCATGCATGGCGGCGTGGTGCAGCAGGTCGGCACGCCGCTCGATCTCTACGATCGGCCGGCCAATCTGTTCGTCGCCGGCTTCATCGGCTCGCCGGGGATGAATTTCCTCGAAGCGCAATGCGTGTTCTCGGGCGAGCAAGCGACGATCCGGCTTGCGGACGGCACCGCTCTTCCGGTGCGAACCAACAACGGCATCGAACCGAATGCGCAGGTGACGCTTGGCGTGCGGCCCGAACATGTCACGGTCGTCCAAGAAGGGGGGATGACGGCAAGTGTCGAACTCATGGAGCCGACGGGTTTCGGCATCATCGTACATGCCTCGTTGCACGGCCTGCCGTTCAAGCTGTTCACGCTCGATCGCGCCATGCTCGCCGCTGGCCCAAAGATCCAGGTCGCCTTCCCGCCCCAGCATCTGCATATCTTCGATGCCGAGGGGCGCAGGATCGATTGAACGGTTTCCCGGACGAGTTCAGGCTATCGTGACGCCGTAAAGCGCGAAATGGCGATCGACCGTCAGCAGGCTCAAATCCTCGGTCATCGCCTGGGCGATGAGCATGCGATCGAACGGATCGCGGTGGTGGTGCGGGAGGGTGCGGACGGCTTCTATATGTGAAACTGTCATCGGCAGAATTTCAATGTCATATTCCCGCAAAGTCTCGATGACATCAGCTTGAATTTCAAGCTTTCCAATCGATGTCTTGATCGCGATTTCCCAGAGAGACACTATGCTCACATAGATGAGCGATCCATCAGCAACAATCTGCTGGTATTTTCCCGGGAGTTTGGCGTCTCCTTCCATGGCCCAAATGAGGATATGCGTATCGACGAGAAAGCGTCGCTCGCTCATTTCATATATTCATCCCATTCGGGTCCAAGCTCGTCAAAGTCATCCGCCATCCACGTCTTGCCCTTCAAAGCGCCTAAAATGCTCTTCTTAGGCTTGGAATCTGTCACAGCACCGACTTCCGCGATTTTCTCGCCATTACTGGTCACGACGATATGCTCGCCAGCCTTCGCGCGGCGAACCAGTTCTTCCAGTAGTTCCTTGGCGTCCTTGACTGAGACGTTCATTGCGAGACCTCTACAGCATCGGCTGATTGCCAACAATATAATCCGCCGTCATCGCTTAGGCAAACACGCCGCCTCAACTCTTCGAAAACACGTAATTCGTTTCCTGCCTCAACACCTCGCCGGGGCGGAGCACGGCATTGGGGAAGCCGGGCTGGTTGATGGCATCCGGCCAGATCTGTGTTTCCAGGCAGAAGCCCGCGCCTGGTGGGTAGCTTAGGCCATCCAAACCCGGAACCTCTACATTCATTTTGAAGGCCGCGTAGAATTGGACACCGGGTTCGGTCGTGTGGACATGCAGGTTTATGCCCGATTTCGGGCTCCTGGCATGCGCGACATGACGCTTTTCCACACGTTCATCCGACAGGCAGAAATTGTGGTCGTAGAGCACGCGCTGGCCATTCTCCTCCTGGATGATCGGCTTCATCACACGGAAATCGAAGGGCGCGCCCTCGACGGATTTCGGGCCGCCTTCGGGTATCTGCAGCGCATTGGTGGGAAGGTAGCTATCGGCTGCGATCATCAGCTCGTGGTCGGATGTATCGTGGCCGTCGGTTAGTGAGAAATAGCTGTGCTGGCAGATATTGGCGATCGTCGGCGCATCCGTGATGCTCTCATAGACGGCGGAAAGCACGCCGCCCGGCTTCAACTGATAGGTCGCGGTAACAGTGCAGTTTCCGGGATAACCGGCGCGGCCCGAGGGATCGACGACCTTGAGCGTCACGCGATCGTCTGCGAGGTCGATGATCTCCCAGTTCTGGTTGGCGATACCATCAGAGCCGCCATGGAGATGGGTCACACCCTTCTCGTTGCATTCGAGCTGGTATTCGTGGCCGTCGATCGTGAAGCGGCCATTGGCGATCCGGTTCGAGCCACGGCCGGGCGTGGCGCCGAAATAGGGCGAATGGTAGAGATAATTCGGCATGTTCTCATGGCCGAGCACAAGCGGCGCGGCATGGCCTTCGAGCCTGAGATCCTGGATGATCGCGCCCCAGGTCAGCACTTTGGCGCTCAGCCCACCGCCGTTCAGGAAAACACGGGTCACGGTTTCCCCATTACGGCCTGTGCCGAATGTCTCGCTCTTTGCCATCTGGTCTCACTCCCGGAATGCTCGGCAGGGAAATTGTATGATTTTTCAGCCAGCCGCAACAACAGAAAACCCCTCTCGACGCCGAAGCGTCAAAAAGGGGTTGATAAGCATCTCGATATCCCGAGATCAGCGGGTGGGAACGGGGACGGCACCGCGATAATCGTAGAAGCCGCGACCGGATTTGCGACCCAGCCAGCCGGCCTCGACATATTTGACCAGCAGCGGGCACGGCCGGTATTTCGAGTCGGCGAGACCGTCATGCAGCACCTGCATGATCGACAGGCAGGTGTCGAGGCCGATGAAATCGGCCAGTTGCAGCGGACCCATCGGATGGTTGGCGCCGAGCTTCATCGCGGTGTCGATCGCATCGACAGAACCCACGCCTTCATAAAGCGTATAGATCGCCTCGTTGATCATCGGCAGCAGGATGCGGTTGACAATGAAGGCCGGGAAATCCTCGGCGACGGTGATCGTCTTTTCCAGCGAACCGACGAATTCCTTGGCCGCGGTGAAGGTCTTCTCGTCGGTGGCGATGCCGCGCACGAGCTCGACCAGCTTCATCACCGGCACCGGATTCATGAAATGGATGCCCATGAACCGCTCGGGCCGGTCCGTGGCCGAGGCCAGCCGCGTGATGGACAGCGACGAGGTGTTGGTGGCGAGGATCGCCTCGGGCTTCAGGACAGGACAGACCTGGTTATAGATCTTGCGCTTGGTCGCCTCTTCCTCGGTGGCGGCCTCGATGACGAGGTCGGCCGAAGCCAGGTCGTTGATGTCGGAGGAGCCGGAGATACGGGCGAGCGCGGCCTTGCGCTCTTCTTCCGTGATCTTGCTGCTTGCGACCTGGCGCGCCAGGTTTCCATTGACAGTGGCGAGCGCGGTCTCGATCCTCTCCGCCGAGAGGTCGTATAGCTGCACGCGGTACCCGGCGGCGGCTGCCACTTGGGCGATGCCGTTGCCCATCTGGCCCGCACCGATAATGCCAACCGTCTTGATTTCACTGCCCATCATGTTTCCCGTCGAACGCCCGGCGTGCTTTTTTGCTTGAAGTACCGGATAATAGATGCCGCGCATGCCATTTCGCAAGCCCAGCTATTGATACTTCCCTTCCCTGACCAATTCCAGCCTTTTTTCGCATTTGCGAAATGACTTATCCGGCATGGTGAAGACGCGTGGCGAAGCAAAACAAAACCCCCGGGGCGGACTGCCTTGCCGGGGGGTCCGTGTGTCTTCGGATCAGGCTCAAAGCGCCTTTTCGAGTTCCGGCAGGGCCTCGAAGAGGTCGGCGACGAGGCCGTAGTCGGCGACCTGGAAGATCGGGGCTTCCTCGTCCTTGTTGATCGCGACGATGACCTTGGAATCCTTCATGCCAGCGAGATGCTGGATCGCGCCCGAAATGCCGGCTGCGATATAGAGGTCGGGTGCGACCACCTTGCCGGTCTGGCCGACCTGCCAGTCGTTGGGAGCGTAGCCCGCATCGACGGCAGCGCGCGAAGCACCGACTGCGGCGCCGAGCTTGTCGGCGACCGGCAGGATGAACTCCTTGAACTTCTCGGCCGAACCGAGTGCACGGCCGCCCGAGATGATGATCTTGGCCGAGGTCAGTTCGGGACGATCCGACGACGACAGCGCGTCGCCGACATGGGACGAAAGGCCCGGATTGGCTTCGGCGGCGATCGTCTGGACGGTGGCGGAGCCACCTTCCGCAGCGGATGCGAAGCTCGCGGTCCGGACGGTGATAACCTTCTTGGCTTCGGTCGACTGCACGGTCTGGATGGCGTTGCCGGCATAGATCGGGCGCTTGAACGTGTCGGCCGACACGACATCGGTGATCTCGGAGATCTGCGGCACGTCGAGCAGGGCTGCGACGCGCGGGAAGACGTTCTTGCCTGAAGTGGTCGCAGCGGTGATGATCGTGTCATAGCCCGCAGCCATGGCAACGATCAGCGCAGCCAGCGGCTCGGCCAGAAAATGGCCGTATTCGTCGCTTTCGGCGAGCAGGACCTTGGAGACGCCGGCGAGCTTGGCGGCCTGGTCGGCGACCGATTTGACGCCCTTGCCCGCGACCAGCACGTGGACATCGCCACCAATCTGGCTGGCGGCGGTCAGTGCCTTGTTGGTCTGGTCGGAGAGATGAGCGTTGTCGTGATCGGCAACAAGAAGAATAGTCATTGTTATTGTTCCTTATCTTGCTTGTTGTGGATCAGATGATGCCGGCGGACTTGAGCTTTTCAACCAGCTCGCCGACCGACTTGACCTTGACGCCGGACTTGCGGCCCGAGGGTTCCTCGGTCTTGACGACCTTGAGGCGCGGCGTGACATCGACGCCGTAATCGGCGGGCGTCTTCTTGTCGAGCGGCTTCTTCTTGGCCTTCATGATGTTGGGCAGCGAGGCGTAACGCGGCTCGTTGAGGCGGAGATCCGAGGTGACCACGGCCGGCAGCTTGACGTTGATGGTCTGCAGACCGCCATCGACTTCGCGGGTGATGTTGGCATTGTCGCCATTGATCTCGACCTTGGAGGCGAAGGTCGCCTGGGCCCAGCCGAGCAGTGCCGACAGCATCTGGCCGGTCTGGTTGGAATCGTCATCGATCGCCTGCTTGCCGACGATGACGAGGCCGGGCTGTTCGGCTTCGGCGACGCCCTTGACGATCTTGGCAACGGCCAGAGGCTCGACCAGTTCGTCGGTCTCGACCAGGATGGCGCGATCCGCACCCATGGCGAGCGCGGTACGCAGCGTCTCTTCGGCCTTCGCCGGACCGACGGAGACCACCACGACTTCCTCGGCCTTGCCCGCTTCCTTTAGGCGCAGCGCTTCCTCAACCGAGATTTCGTCGAACGGATTCATCGACATCTTCACGTTGGCAAGCTCGACGCCCGAACCATCGGGCTTCACGCGGATCTTGACGTTGTAGTCAACAACCCGCTTCACGGTCACGAGAATCTTCATGGAGGTCCTTCCCTAACAAGAGTCCGGCGGAAAATGCGCTATTTACGCCCTTTCCTGATTGTCTAGGCGCGGCATAGTCATGCGCCATTCTCGCCATCGGCCGGTGAATATTCAGCATTTGGCGATGTCGCAACCGGAATATAGAGCGGCCCCGTCGAGGTCAACATTGCCAGCAGCGGCTTCAATCGATTTTAACGACCCCAATGGGGTGGAGTTTTTTGCGGCGCCTCGACCGTCGCCGGATCACTTTCTGTGTGCTCGACAGCCTTGGGGCTGACGATGGCGCGATCGAACAGCGGCACGCGCCAGCGCTTCAGGACCGGCGTCAGCACCAGGCCGGAAAGAATGCCGCCGGCATGCGCCGCCCAGGAGACATTGCCCTCGTTGTCCACCACCAGCATGTAGAATTGCTGCAGGATCCAGAAAATCAGCGGGATAAAAGCCGGCAACGGCAGCGGAATGCGCCAGAGGATCAGCACCCATATCCGCACCTTGGGATGAAGCAGGAAATAGGATGCGACGACGCCCGAAATCGCGCCTGATGCGCCGATCAGCGGGCCTGTCGAATGCGGATCGAGAAAGCCATGGAACCATGCGGCCGCGGCAGCACAGAGCAGGTAGAAGATCAGGAATTTCACATGTCCCATTGCGTCCTCGACATTGTCGCCGAAGACCCAGAGGAACAGCATATTGGTGGCGATATGCCAGAAATCACCATGCAGGAAGGCATAGGTGATGTAGGTATAGTCCTCGGGTATCAGATAGAGCGAGGGATCGAGCTGCCGGTTGTCGAACAGCAGCGCCGGGATATAGCCCAGCCCCATCGAGGCACGACCCGAGAACTCGTCGGTCGCGGCAAAGCCGGTCACCAGCCATATGGCGACATTGATGACGATGATGGAGATGGTGACATACTGGACGCGGATATGTTTCAGCGCATTGACGTCATAGAGCGGCACGAACATCTGCGGCTTGATCTCCCCTGCGGCGAGTTACGTGTATTAGTAGCCTTGTCCAACCCTTCCCCACAAGAGGTCGCCAGCGATCGAGGCTGTTGTCGAAACGCTGTCGCTACATTGACGAATTGGTCACCTTTACACGACAGATTGCTTATCGATTTTGGGGGAACTTTGTTGCCGATTATTTCGAAGAAGGTAACTCCACCGTTCGCGATCGGGGCCTTGATAGTCCACCTCGTCCTCTTCTGGATATCGGCTTGGCTCGCACGTTTTGGCATAATGCTGCGCGGAACGGTTGGAGCAGAGATGCCAGCCGATCTTTGGGCTTCCGACTACGTATCGATCGCCGCATGGAGCGGTGCCGTAGCCTTGATGTATGCTGGCTTTATCGTATTCTGGGCTAATTACGGTGTCGGAGTAATTGCCATTTGCAAATTCATAAAGAGCAAAGGCTGGAATATCTTATGGTGCGGCCCTGTGATTGCCATTTACGCGAATATTTTCTTGTATCAGGCAGTGATGTTTTTTCTCATGAAGCCGGTGTGAGGATAACGACTGCTACCTATTCTTCCCTGGCACCCACAGCACATCCGCCTCGCCCTTGCGGTTGGCATGCCGCGCGGCCACGAACAGGAAATCCGAAAGCCGGTTGGCATATTTCAGCGCTTCGGGGCTGACGATCTCGCCCTCGCGTTCGCCCAGCGCCACCATCAGGCGCTCTGCGCGGCGGGAAACGGTGCGGGCGAGATGGAGATAAGCCGATAACGGCGAACCACCCGGTAGGATGAAGGAATTGAGCGGCTTGAGTGCGCCGTTGAGGAGGTCGATCTCGTGTTCGATGCGTTCGGCCTGCGCCGCCACGATGCGAAGCGGTTCCCACTCCATTTTCTCGCCGGTATCCGGTGTCGCGAGATCGGCGCCAAGATCAAAAAGATCGTTCTGGATGCGCGGCAGCATTTCAGCGAGCATCGGATGGGCGCCGACATGCAGCATGGCGAGGCCCAATGTCGCATTGGTCTCGTCAACCGCGCCAAAACATTCGATGCGGAGATCGCTCTTGGAGCGGCGCGGGCCGGTGGCGAGGCCCGTCGTGCCGTTGTCGCCGGTGCGGGTGTAGATCTTGTTGAGCTTTACCATGCGTTCAGCGCCACCCAGGGAGACATCAATATTATCAGGCTGGCCGGCCTCCGCCGGTCAGCCAGAGCGTCAGCATGATGAGCGCAACCGCGATGGCCTGGAGGATGACACGCGTCTGCATGAGCTTGTTCGAGGTGTTTCCGGACCCGCCCTTCAGCATATTCACCAGGCCGCGTATCAGCACGACGACGACCGCGAACATCACCACGATGGCGAGGAAGTAGGTTACGGTACCCATGACAGTGGTCCTTATAGTCAGCCCAGGCTTCCCATGATCCTGTAGAACAGGCGGGAGGGCAGAAGCCGCTTGAGCAGCACCCCGCGCTTTGCGGGTTTCGTGACTATATAATGGGGCCTGGGCCTCGGCGACGTCAAGGCGTGCTTGAGGACTTCATAGACCGCTTCCGGTCCGAGCTTGCCCTTTGCCCCGGACAATTCGCCGCGGAGGCGCTTGAGCTGGCGCGCGTATTCGACTTTGTGGACGGTATTTTCGAGATCTATATGCGCCTCGACCGCCTTGAGGCAATTGGCCATGAATTCGGAACGGATCGGGCCGGGCTCGATCAGGCTCACTTCGATGCCGGAGCCGCGAAGCTCCATCATCATGGTGATGGTCAGGCCCTCGAGCGCGAATTTCGAGGCATTATAGGCACCGCGCCAGCGGAACGGCACCAGGCCGAGGATCGACGAGCAATTGACGATGCGGCCATGGCCCTGGGCGCGCATGACCGGGATCACCCGCCGTGTCAGCTCGTGCCAGCCGAAGACATTGGTCTCGAATTGCAGCCTCAGCACATCGGTCCTGAGGTCCTCGACCGCGCCGGGCTGGCCATAGGCGCCGTTGTTGTAGAGCGCGTCGAGCCTGCCGCCAGTGCGGGCGAGCACCTCATCGACCAGGGCATGGATGGAAGCGGAGTCGGTATAGTCCATCAGAAAGGTCTCGATGCCCTCAGCTTCGAGAGTGGTCCGGTCCTCGTCACGCCGGACGGTGGCGAACACCCGCCAGCCATCGAGTTTGAGCGCCCGGGCTGAGTAAGCGCCGATGCCCGTTGATGCGCCCGTGACGATGATCGCCGGTTTTTGATCCATTTGCCGATGCTTCCTGTACAATTGGGTGGTTGTTTCCCATATTCGGCATTGCCTGCGCAATGGCCTCAACGAAAGCGCGCGCTAGCGCGTTAAATGCATGAACAGACCCAGCGAGGTGGAATGCCGCTTTTTCTCCGGATCATATGGAAAGTCTGCTTCGACGCATTCTGGCACTTCACCGAGGATGACGGCTGGGCGATGGCGAGCCATGTCGCGCTGTCGATCCTGCTGGCGATCTTCCCATTCCTGATCTTCGGCACGACGCTGGCGACCTTTCTCGGCGCCGACCAGTTTTCGGAAACCGCCGTCCACCTGATCTTCGACAACCTGCCCGCGACGATCGCCGATCCGATCGCGCGCGAGGTGACGCAGGTATTGACCATACCGCGCGGCGGGCTGCTGACCATCTCGGTGCTGGCGGCCTTCTATTTCGCCTCCAACGGCGTGGAAGCGCTGCGCATCTCGCTTAACCGCGCCTACCGGGTGGTGGAGCCGAGGCCGTGGTACATCACCCGGCCAATCAGTCTCGGCTACGTGCTGGCGGCGGTGATGGCGCTGGTCATGCTGTCGATTTTCCTGGTGGCCGCGCCGCTGGCGCTAAGATATGCCGGGCGCTGGGTGCCGTGGGCTACGGACCTCTTGATCGTCGTCGATAGCTGGTCGAGTTGGGGCGCCTTTGCGACGGTGCTTATCGCACTCCTCGTCTGCCACCTATACCTGCCGGCGGGGCGAAGGCGGTTCCTCGATGTCGTTCCGGGCATCGTGCTGACCATCCTCGCCTGGATCGGCGGCGCCTTCATCTTCGGCTACTATATCGGCAGCTTCGCCAATTATGCCGCGACCTATGCGGGCCTGGCGTCGATCATGATCGCGCTGGTGTTTCTCTACATGACCGGGGTGATCTTCATTCTCGGCGCCGAGATCAATGCCGCGCTGTTGAAATACCGCGTACGTGACCTCATCGCGCGCGGTTCACGCGATCGGGAGTCCGAGCCGGCGACGGATCCCTGACGGGGTCTCGCCGGCCTCGCGCAGCGTGCGGATACCTGTCGAGGCGATGCTTTTCGAGAGCTTCTGGCCTGATTCGTCCTTGATCAGCGGATGATGGTAGTAGGTGGGCGCCGGCAGGCCGAACAGGACCTGCAGCAGGCGGTGGACATGGGTGGCGTGGAACAGGTCCATGCCGCGCACCACGTGGGTCACACCCTGCAGGGCATCGTCGAGCACGACAGAGAGATGGTAGCTCGAGGGCGCGTCCCAGCGGCACAGCACGACATCGCCCCAGACGGATGGGTTGGCGGGGGTGGATTGGGGGGTGCCAGTGTTGGTTTCGGTCCAGGTGAGGGTTCTGGCGCTGCCCCTCATCTGCCTGCCGGCATCTTCTCCCCGTAACGACGGGGAGAAGGGACTTGTGGCACCGCTTACGTTTCCAGCGTCCCCTCTCCCCGTTCTTACGGGAAGAGGGTTAGGGTGAGGGGCATTCCCAATCTGGGCCAGCGCCTTCTCCATATTCAAACGCCACATATGCCGCTCCCCGCGCGCGATCCGCGCCTCTGCCTCCACCGGGTCAAGATCCCGCTCGCCGGTCGGATAATGCGGCGAACCATCCGGATCGTATTTCCAGCGACCGCAATTCCGCTCGTAATCCCCTACATGTGCCTTCACTTCGGCGCGAGAGAGGAAGGCCGGATAGACCAGTCCCCGTGATTTCAGTTGATCGAGCGCCGCCTGATACTCTGCAACATGCTCTGACTGACGCCGAACCGGCTCTTCCCAATCGAGTCCCAGCCAGCGCAGGTCGTCATATATCTGCCCTTCATATTCCGGCCGGCAGCGGGCGGGGTCGATGTCCTCGATACGCAGCAAGAAGCGGCCTCCCACTTCTTTTGCCATGTCGAAATTGAGGATCGCCGAGAGCGCATGGCCGAGATGCAGTTCGCCATTCGGGCTGGGCGCGAAGCGAAAGATCGGCCGTTCCGTCATGCGGCCTTCTTCTTGAAAACCGTGCCGGAGACAGCCAACAGGGCGCCGCCCGGAACCAGAACGCAGGCGAGCAGAACCTGCCATGTGGCGTCGGCAAAGCCGGCCGCGATCAAAGCAAGCGTGGACAGGACCGGGGCAGCATAGCTCGCCACGCCGAGCAGCTGGATGTCACCTTTCTTGACACCATAGTCCCAGGCGTAAAAGGCGAGACCGACCGGGAATATCCCGAGACCCAGGATCGCCAGCCATTCGGTCGATGCGGTGGGCCAGACTGTCGTCTCGAGGAACAGATGGCTGATCGCCGAGAGGATTGATGTCGCCAGGCAGAAACCGGTCACCGCATCCGTCGGCACATTGCCGAATCGGCGGCTGAGCAGCGAATAGCTCGCCCAGGTGATCGCGCAGGCAAAGGCTGCGGCATAACCCATATAGCGCTGGGTGTCGGTGAACTGCTCGGAACCGCCAACGCGGCCGGAGAGAATCAGTGCGGCGCCGGCAAAGCCGATCAGCGCGCCGATGATATGGACGGCCCGCAGCCGTTCGCCCGGCAGCATGGCGGAGCCCAGCACGATGAACAGCGGCCAGAGATAGGCGATCATGCCCGCCTCAGCCGGCGGCGCGTTCCGGAGTGCCGTGAAATAGAGGAAATGATAGCCGAACAGGCCGATAATGCCGGTAGCCCAGGCCGCGACCGGCTGCTTCAGCAGTTTCAGCCGCTCGGGTCGCGCGATGAACAGGATGATCCCCGGCAGCGACCCGATGGCGAAGCAGATCGCCGAGAGCTGGAACGGCGGCATCTTGCCGGAGGCGGCTGTTAACAATGCCAGCAGCGACCACATCAGGATCGCGGAAAAGCCTATCGAGGTCGCGCGCATATTCACCGGAAAGCTCTCCTTGAAGCCGGATTATCCGTCGAAATGCGTGGCCTTCATGGTGAGGGTGCCAAACCTTGTCGGGACGGAGAAAAACACCGGAGCATATACATTCATCCGCTCCGTCTTCGCAAACCAGATTTCCATGCTCTTCAGGCGGCGCAGGAATTCGGCCTCGGCGCTGCCCTTGCGATAGCCCGCGAGCGGCTTGTATTGCATGCCGCAGACCACGACCTTGCCATCGAAGCCATCGGTCTTGAACGTATCTTCGCGTCGAGGCTCCAGGGTCAGGTCAAGCCTGGTTTCGCCATCATAGACCGGAATCAGCGGCTTGCAGGGATCGCTGCCGCCCGGTTGAATGAGCCCCGCCAAGGGATCGGTCACGGCCTTCAGATCCTCCGGCATCACCGGCACCCAGTTCTTCTGGCGCGAGCGGTCGCGCTGGGGCTCGATGCGGGTCGACACCACATCGCCATCCCTAAATTCGGTCTCGAACAGCCGATGCCGCTTGCCCTTGCGATAC
This sequence comes from Rhizobium sp. LjRoot254, assembly GCF_964254105.1. Lineage (NCBI taxonomy): Bacteria > Pseudomonadati > Pseudomonadota > Alphaproteobacteria > Hyphomicrobiales > Rhizobiaceae > Rhizobium > Rhizobium sp. LjRoot254. Next base: position 4,644,649 of record NZ_CAXUSM020000001.1, read on the forward strand.
TGGAGAAAATAGCGCTGGGACTGCAATCCGCTGTCGCCGATCACCCCCGTCGAGACGAGCTCGGCCGTCAAATCCGAAACCATCTCGCCGACGCCGGCGGACTCGAAATTGACCTGGATCTCATAGAGATTGTCATCGCGCCGGGAATTGAAGCTGGCGCGCGCGAAGGGCAGCCCAGCCAGCTGGATGTCGAAATCCGCACGATGCCGAACCGGCTCCGCCCCTGCCGCCCACGGCACGAAAGCCGTGCAAAACGACAGGAATGTAGCGGCAAAAGCTCTGACCATGATAACGCCCTGCAACGAATGACCCGCACTTACGGATTCTTTGTGTTTTTTCTGCGTGACATATAGGAAGGCTCTCTCAGGAACGCTCCGCCCTGTCAGAAAATTCCTCGAAATCCAAGGATAGTCTTGACAGGTCCGGCCGCTCCAACTATGGAACCGCAACTTCAAAAACAGGCCAGCGGCGCGCGGGCCCGAATTTCGGGTCCGTTTTCAGTTTGTCCGGCTAGATTAAGAGAATAGGTGATACCATGTCCCGTGTTTGCGAACTGACCGGCAAGGGCGTCCTGGTTGGAAACAATGTCAGCCATGCGAACAACAAGTCCAAGCGCCGCTATCTGCCGAACCTCTGCCAGGTGACGCTGATTTCCGATGCGCTCGGCCAGCGTTTCCGCCTGCGCGTTTCGGCACATGCCCTTCGTTCGGTTGAACACCGCGGTGGCCTCGATGCCTTCCTCGCCAAGGCTGATGCCAGCGAACTGTCTATCCGCGCACGCCTCTTGAAGCGCCAGATCGAAAAGAAGGTCGCTGCCTGATTTCAGGCATCCGGTTTTCCGACCCAAGGCTTGACCGGGCGACCGTTCAGGCCTTTTGTCATTTTCACGTGGGCACATCGCCCATCCCGTCGTTCCTCCAACTGGTGGCATCACCCAGGATAAAAAAATGCTGACCCAGCGCTATACCCTCGTCTACATCATGCTGATGACGCTTGTCGTCGTCGCTTCCAATATCCTCGTGCAGTATCCGGTGCAGGGCATGCTCGGCGCGATCAACCTCGCCGACCTCCTGACCTGGGGAGCCCTCACCTTTCCGTTCGCCTTCCTGGTGACGGATCTTACCAACCGCCAGTTCGGGCCCAAGTATGCGCGCCTCGTCGTGCTGTGCGGCTTCGTCGTGGGCGTGGCGCTGTCCTGGTACCTTTCTCTTCCGCGTATTGCGATCGCGTCGGGCCTTGCCTTTCTGTTCGGCCAGATGCTCGACATCTCGGTGTTCAACCGGCTTCGTAGGCAGAGCTGGTGGCATGCGCCGCTCGCAGGTTCCATGCTCGGCTCGATCCTCGACACCGCAATGTTCTTCTCCTTCGCGTTCGCGCCGGCCTTCTCTGTGTTCGGGCCAAACGACGCCTATGCGATCGAACACGCGCCAATCCTCGGCGTCATGGCGGCGGATGCGCCACGCTGGATCTCCTGGGCGCTCGGCGATCTCTCGGTGAAGATGCTGTTTGCGATCGTGCTGCTGCTGCCCTATGGCGCACTGATGAGCACGCTGAAGCCGATGCCCGGTGTGGCGAAGGCCTGAGTTTCAAATTAGAAAGACCCCGCCCCAACCCCTCCCCACAAGGGGGAGGGGCTAGCTTGCCGCACGCTCTTTCCTTAATTTGCACCGCTTCCACTTGTTGCAAGCGTTGATTTGGGTAGAGCGGTGCCACGGGTTAAGTCCCTCCCCCTTGTGGGGAGGGGTTTGGGGCGGGGTCTTACTTAAGAGAAGCAGCCGCTAACGCTTGCTCGGAACCATGTTCTCGAAATAGCGGAATGCGACGACCATGATGCCGGTCAGGATCATGTAGATCAAGGCCAGCAGCAGCAGCGGTTCATAGGTCAGGTAGGTCGCCTGCCTGACCTTGGAAATCACGCCATAGGCATCGACGACGGTGATCGTCGCTACCAGCGGCGTCGATTTCAACTGCAGCACCGTATCGCCGGTCAGGGTGGGCAAGGCGCGGTGGAGCGCGCGGGGCAGCCAGATGCGGCGGAACATCGTCCAAGGTCCCATGCCATAGGATTTTGCAGCCTCGAGCTCGCCACGCGGCACGCCCTTGAAGGCGCCACGCATCACCTCGCCCTCATAGGCGGCGAAGGAGAGCATCAGCGCCAGGAAGCCGTAGGGCCAGGCCTGCCTGATGTAATAGAATATCTCGGGATATTCCTTCCGGAAATCAGGGTTTGCCGCCAGGATCGAGCCGAGCCCGTAGTAAAGCAGCCACAGCTGCAGCAGCAGCGGCGTGCCGCGGATGATGCCGCAGAAACTTGCCGCGAGCCAGCCTAGCGGCTTCGGCCCGGTGACCTGGGCCAAGCCCAGCGGAATGGCGAGGAGGAGGCCGACGATGACGCTCGAGAACAGTAGTGCCAACGTCCGCCCTATACCGACCAGTAATTGGTTCTGATACTGCGGAATCCAGTCCCAGCGCATCGTCGTGGCAGCCAGGATGACGAGCCCGGCGGCAATCAGCATCATTATGACTCGATGCGGCATGAACCAGTTGATGCGCTTGGGCGCAATGGGAACAGCTGGACTGTGGGCGGTGGTGGTGTCGCTCATCATGCCGGCCTCACCATGCCGCGGCCGAAGCGCGCTTCGATGATCTTGATGATCAGGCCCGACACGATCGACACGGCGAGATAGATCGCACCCGCAGTGAGATAGAAGGTCATGTAGTGCTTGGTGCCGCCGGCCGCCTGCCGAGTGGCCAGCGTCAGTTCGGTGAAGCCGACGACCGCGAGCAGCGCTGTGTCCTTGGTTGTCGTCAGCCAGTAGTTGCCGAGGCCGGGAAGGGCATGCGGCAGCATGGCGGGAAATATGATGCGGCGGAAGATCTGGAAGGGGCCCATGCCATAGGAGCGCCCCGCCTCTATCTCGCCATTCGGAACCGCCTTGATCGCGCCGCGTATGACCTCCGTCAGATAGGCACCCAAACAGACGCCGATAACCACGATACCGGCGACAAGGCCGCTGATATCGACCTGGCCGATGCCGATGCGGATCAGCACGGCATTCAGCGCCTCGGTGCCGGCATAATAGAGGATGAGAATGAGGACCAGTTCGGGCACAGCGCGGACAACTGTCGTGTAGACTTCCAGCAGATCGCGGGTGACGACCCCGCCATAGAGCTTGCCCGATGCGCCGAGCAAGCCGATCACCATGCCGAGGGCATAGCCGCCGAAGGCGATATACATCGAGTTGATGAAGCCATCGAGGAGCGTGTGGCCCCAACCGGCCAGAAAATCCAGATTCAAGACAGAAGTCAGGGCTTCATACATGCACGATGTCGCCGCCTGGAGGAAAAGGTGGCGCGCGACCGATGCCGCGCGCCGGGATCAGCCGGCATCAGCCGCCATAGATGTCGAAGTCGAAATACTTCTTCGAGAACGTGTCATAGCTGCCGTTGGCGCGGATCGCCTTGATTGCGGCATTCAGCTTTTCCTTGAGCGCGCCGTCTTCCTTGCGCAGGCCGATGCCGACGCCGGGACCGAGAACGGCGACGTCCTCGGCAACGTTGCCCTTGAGTTCGCAGCACGCGCCGGCTTCCGACTTGATGAACGCGTCGAGCGCCAGGGCGTCGGCCTGAACAGCATCGACGCGGCCGGCGGCGAGATCCTGATTTGCCTCGTCCTGCGTCTGATACTCCTTGATCTCGGCAGCGGTCGAACCGAAATGCTTGTTGGCATAATCCTGATGGACGGTCGAAACCTGCACGCCGAGAATCTTGCCCGTCAGGCCCTCTGGCGTCGCGTCGAACTTGTCGTCCTTGCGGCCGATGATGCCGGTCGGGGTGTTATAATATTTGTCGGAGAAGTCGATCGTCTTGAGGCGTTCCTCGGTGATCGACATCGAGCCGACGATCATGTCGATCTTCTTGGTGGTCAGCGCCGGGATGATGCCGTCCCAGGCAACGGGGGTGATCACGCAATCGAGCTTGGCTTCCTTGCAGATCGCCTCGGCGAATTCCACTTCCCAGCCGACCCACTTGCCCGAAGCGTCGAGCGAGGTGAAGGGCGGATAGGGCTCGGCGGCAAAACCGACCTTGACCTGTTCGGCATAGGCCGATGCACCGCCCGTGATGCCGATCGCGAGAGCGAGGGCTGCGATTTTCAAACCGTTTTTCATACTGTTCTCCCAGTTTCTGGTTTGGCTTGTTGATTAGTGGACCGAGCTGATGAAGCGTTTCAGATGCTCGGACTGCGGGTCGCCGAACAGTTGTTCGGGCGGTCCCTGTTCTTCGACGATGCCCTGCCGGAGATAGACGACGTGGCTGGCCACGTTGCGCGCGAATTTCATCTCGTGGGTGACGAGGATCATCGTGCGTTTTTCCTTGGCGAGATCACCGATGACGGCCAGAACCTCGCCCACCAGTTCCGGATCGAGTGCCGAGGTCGGCTCGTCGAACAGCATGGCAAGCGGCTCCACGGCGAGCGCCCGGGCAATTGCCGCGCGTTGCTGCTGGCCGCCGGACATGAAGCCGGGATAGACATCGCGCTTCTCGTAAAGCCCGACCCGCTTGAGGATGGTTTCCGCGCGCGCCATGGCCTGGTCCTTCGGCACGCCGAGCACATGGATCGGCGCCTCGACGACGTTCTGGATCACGGTCATGTGCTGCCAGAGATTGAAGTTCTGGAACACCATGGCAAGCTGCGAACGGATGCGCTGAACCTGCTTGCGGTTGGCAGGCATCAAGCCGCCATGGCCATCCTTCTTCATGTCGATCGTCTCGCCATGAATAGTGATCGTGCCGGCGCTCGGAAGCTCCAGCATGTTGATGCAGCGCAGGAAGGTGGATTTGCCCGAACCGGAACCGCCGATGATCGCGATCACATCGCCTTGCCGGGCTGTCAGCGACACACCCTTCAGGACTTCCAGGGGGCCGAATTCTTTATGCAGATCAGCGACTTGAATCGCTTCCGCCGACTCACTCATGAATACCGCCAATACCGGATTTTGGATCTATCCGTGTTCATTCTTGTTCCCCAGTTTATGTTTTTACGATGAAAGCCACTGGCCTCTTTCGTCGCGTTAAAAATCAGTAAATCACTTGTTCTTAAATTATTCAAGTGTATAATCCACTTTCCGTCACAAGGACCGGATGCAATCGGCCGGTTACCACATTCATGGAGAAAATAATGAACGCCTTCGGTTCTCAGGCGATGTCCAGTCCGCTTGCCCGCGTGCTGATGCGCCGCCCCGGCAAAAGCCTGCTTGAGGCCAATGCGTCCGAATGGCATTACGGTCCGACCTTCGACGGCGAGAGGGCAATCGCGCAGTATGCGAACTTCGCGGCGCTTGTGGAAAAGTCCGGCGCGGTCATCCAGTGGATGGAAGATGCGGGTGACGGCCTGGCCGATTCGATGTTCACCCACGACCCCTCGCTGATGACCGACCAGGGTGCGATCATATTGCGCATGGGCAAGCGGCTGCGGGTGCCCGAGGGCAAGATGCACGAGGATGCCTACAAGGATGCCGGCATTCCGATACTCGGCCGCATCAAGGCGCCGGGCACGGTCGAAGGCGGTGATTGCGTCTGGGTCGATTCGAAGACGCTGGCCATCGGCCGTGGCGTCCGCTCCAACCAGGCCGGCATTGAACAGATGCAGGAAATCCTTAAGCCGCTCGGCGTTACCGTTCTCTGCTTCGACCTGCCGCTATGGCAAGGCGAGGAAGCCTGTCTGCACCTGATGAGCGTGATCTCGCCGCTAGCCGACGATCTGGCGCTGGTGCATGCGCCGCTGATGCCGGCCGCATTCTACCTGCTGCTCAAGGAACGCGGCATCCGCATGATCGTCGCGCCGGCCGAGGAATTCGCCACTTCGAATGGCCTCAACCTCAACGTCCTGCCGACCTCGCCCAAGCATGTGATCATGGTCGATGGCTTCCCGCTGACCAAGGCTGCGATGGAAGCCGAGGGCTGCGTGGTCGAGACCTTCGAGGCCGATGCGCTCTGCATCGCCTGCGAGGGCGGCCCGACCTGCCTTACCCGCCCCGTGCTCAGGGCAGCCTGACATGACGCGGCGGTCCTTCCATCACGAAAGCGTAGAGGTGCGGCGTCAGGACCTGATCGCCGCGACGCTGGATGCGATCGCCGAATCCGGGATCCAGGGTGCGACCGTGCGCGAGATCGCCGACCGTGCCGGCGTGACGCCGGGCCTGATCCGCCACTATTTCGTCAGCAAGGAACTGATGTTCCAGGCTGCCTATCGGGCGATCATGAACACCATGTTCGAGACGGCCAGCGACGCGGCCGAGGAACTCGGCACGGATGCGGTCAGCCGGCTCAGGATTTTCGTCATTGCGAATTTCAAGCCGCCGATCATCGATCCGCGCAACCTGTCGCTCTGGGCGACCTTCATCTCGCAGATCACGGTAGACGAAGCGCTGGCTGCCATCCATCGCGAAGGCTACCTCGCATTTCGCGACAAGCTCGAGGCGCATATCGGCGCCGCACTCGAAGAGACCGGCCGCAAGCTCGCGCCGGGGGAACTACGCTATCTCGCCATCGCCATCAACGGGTTGATGGACGGGCTCTGGCTCGAAGGCTCGATGGCCGCCGACATGTTCGGCGAGGGCGAACTCGCCCATGTCGCGCTTTCATCCGTCGAGCGGCTGCTCGGCATTTCGCTCACTGAGAAGAAATAAACGAAGAAAATCCGGAAAGGAACCGCCATGCGCTATGCATCCATCACCGACAGGCTTTCAGGACTGGGCTCCGGCAAATGGGCGCTGCACATCCAGGCCCGCGCCATGGCCTCCTCCGGCATTCCGATCATCGAACTGACCATCGGCGAACCCGACCTGCCGCCGGATCGGGCGCTGCTCGACGAGGCCGCGCGCGCCATGTATGCCGGCCGCTATAAATATTCCGACGGGCGCGGCGAGCGGCCGGTGGTCGCGGCACTGGTCGAGAAATATCGCAAGCGCCGCGCCGACGTGACCGAAAGCAACATCCTCTGCTTTCCCGGCACCCAGACCGCGCTGTTCGCGGTGATGCTGGGTCTTGCCGAAGCCGGCGACGAGGTGCTGGTCGGCGATCCGCTCTACGCAACGTATGAAGGCGTGGTCGCCAGCACGGGCGCGACGATCAGGACCGTGCCGCTGCGCGCGGAAAACCGCTTCCACATGCAGGCCGAAGACCTGGAAAAGGCAATCACCCCGAAGAGCCGGGTGCTGCTGCTCAACAACCCGCACAATCCCTCGGGCGCAGTGCTCAACCGCGAAGAAGTGATCGCGATCGGTGAGGTCTGCCGCAAGCACGACCTCTGGATCCTCTGCGATGAAGTTTACGAAGAACTGACCTTCGGTTCGGACTTCCACTCGCCGTTCGATTTCCCTGAATTCGCCGAGCGGACGATTGCCGTCGCCTCGATCTCCAAGTCGCACGCCGCGCCGGGCTTCCGCTCCGGCTGGGCGGCCGGCCCGGCCGAGTTCTGCGAGCGCCTGCTGCCGGTTTCCGAGACCATGTTGTTCGGCGTCCAGCCTTTCATCTCGGATATGACGGCGATGGCGGTTTCTCAGCCTTTCGACACGGCGCGCATCATGCGCGAAAACTATGGCCGCCGGGCGAAGCTCGCAGCGGATACCCTGGCCGGCTCCAATGTCATCAAGCCGCTGATGCCGGAGGGCGGCATGTTCATCCTGCTCGATGTCGCGGCCACCGGCCTCGACGGCGAAGCTTTCGCCCGCAAGCTGCTGCGTGAGAAGCACGTCGCGGTGATGCCGGGCGGGTCATTCGGCGAGAATGCGAAGGATTTCCTGCGCCTGTCGCTGACCGTGCCGGATGAGACGCTGGTCGAGGCCGTCGGCCGCATCGCCGATCTGGGGCAGGAGTTGGCGGGGCTGACAGCCAAGCGGGCGTGAGCTACCGGGTGAGACCTTGCTTGAGGCCTCATATTGCTATGGCGGCCAAAGTCGTCGCGGTCGCGCTGCTCGCGTCGGCGCTCTCCAATTGCACCACGTCCGTGAAGGAAGCGCCGAAGCCGGAGGTGCAGGAGCCACCGATCAACTCGCTGGCACTGGAGCAATGCATTGGCGAGAACGGGCAGGAGAAATGTACCGGCGAGGGTGATTAAGGACGCTGCCGCCAAAGACCCGCCCCAGTTAAGCCCCACTCAAACTATTTCCTGTATTCGGACCTGCGTTCGCGCTATAGACCCGGCGTTCCGGCGGGTTGCCGGAGAGGTTGTTATTTCATGCAGCAGACCAAGGCCCTGGTGGAAAAGCCGGACGAAACCTACCCTGATATACTCGATGTCGAGACGTTCGCAGCCGGAATGGAAGCGATCGCCGTTGAGCATCAATCCGACAAGGATGCCCGCCGGGCAGCGTTGCTCGCCTATCTCAGGGGTGTCAGCCAGGAGGGCCGCGCGAGGGCGCGTGAAATCCTTAACCGGGACGGTTCCGGCATGGGATGCGCCCGACGCATTTCGTGGCTCGAAGACCAGATCATCGTCCACACGTTCGATTTCGCGATTCGCCACGTCTTTCCCGCGCCGCACGATATCATCGCGATAACCGCAGTCGGCGGCTACGGCCGCGCGACGCTGGCGCCCGGTTCGGACATCGACCTGCTCTTCCTGCTTCCCGGTAAGCAGACGGCACTCAGCCAGAAGGTCATCGAGTTCATCCTCTATATCCTCTGGGACCTGGGGCTCAAGGTGGGGCACGCGACCCGCACGATCGACGAATGCATCCAGCTCGCAAAGAGCGACATGACGATCCGTACCGCCATCCTCGAGACGCGCTTCATCTGCGGCAATGCCAATCTCGAACTGGAGCTTTCGAGCCGTTTCGACAAGGAAATCGTGCGCGCCTCCGGTGCCGATTTCATCGCCGCCAAGCTTGCCGAGCGCGACACGCGCCACGATCGTTCCGGCAATACGCGCTATCTCGTCGAACCGAATGTCAAGGAAGGCAAGGGCGGCATCCGGGATCTGCATACGCTGTTCTGGATCGCCAAATATTTCTACCGCGTACGCGACACGGCGGAACTGGTCCGGCTGGGCGTTCTCTCGAAATCCGAATATGCATCCTTCCAGAAGGCCGAGGATTTTCTCTGGGCGGTGCGCTGCCACCTGCATTTCCTGACCGGGAAAGCCGAGGATCGCCTGTCCTTCGATCATCAGAGCGAAGTCGCCGAGGCGCTGGGCTACCAGACGCGGCCCGGCCTCTCCGCCGTCGAGCGCTTCATGAAGCACTACTTCCTGGTCGCCAAGAATGTCGGTGATCTCACCCGCATTCTCTGCGCGGCGCTGGAGGACGAGCAGGTCAAGGAACAGCCCGGTCTGTCCGGTGTCATCTCGCGCTTCACCGCCCGCAAGCGCAAGATCGCCGGCACGCAGGATTTCGTCGAAGACAAGGGCCGGCTGGCGCTCGCCAATCCCGATGTGCTCAAGCGCGATCCGGTCAATCTGGTCCGCCTGTTCCACATCGCCGATCTCAACGGTCTGGAATTCCATCCGGATGCGCTGAAAAGCGTTACCCGCTCGCTGCATCTGATCAATGACCACCTGCGCGCCGACGAGGAGGCAAACCGTCTCTTCATCGCCATCCTCACGTCGCGGCGCGATCCGGCGCTGATTCTTCGCCGGATGAACGAGGCGGGCGTGCTCGGCCGCTTCATTCCGGAATTCGGCCGCATCGTCTCGATGATGCAGTTCTCGATGTACCACCACTATACGGTGGACGAGCACCTGATCCGCTCGGTCGAAGTCCTCTCCAATATCGAGAAGGGCCATGACATCGAGGATGTGCCCCTGTCTGCGAACCTCATCAGGACGATCGAGGATCGCACCGTGCTCTATGTCGCGGTGCTGCTGCACGACATCGCCAAGGGCCGCGCCGAGGATCACTCGATCGCCGGCGCCCGCGTCGCGCGCAAGCTCTGCCCGCGTTTCGGTCTCAACCCGAAGCAGACCGAAATGGTCGCCTGGCTGATCGAGGAGCACCTCGCCATGTCGATGACGGCGCAGACGCGCGACCTCAACGACTGGAAGACGATCTCCGACTTCTCAAGCCGGGTCCAGTCTCTTGAGCGCCTGAAGATGCTCTTGATCTTGACGGTCTGCGACATCCGCGCGGTCGGCCCGGGCGTGTGGAACGGCTGGAAGGGCCAGTTGCTCCGCATTCTCTATTACGAGACCGAACTGCTTCTCGCCGGCGGCTTCTCGGAAGTCAGCCGCAACGAGCGCGTCAATCTGGCGCGCGAAAAGCTCATGGAAGCGCTGTCGGATTGGCCGGAGGAAGAACGCAAGGCCTATGTGCGCATGCACTACCAGCCCTACCTGCTGTCGGTGCCACTGGAGGACCAGGTGCGTCACACCGCGTTCGTCCGGAAATCGGACAAGCAGGGCAAGGTGCTCAACACGATGGTGCGCACCGATGCGTTCCAGGCGATCACCGAGATCACCGTGCTGGCGCCCGACCACCCGCGACTGCTGGCGATCATGGCAGGCGCCTGTGCTGCCGCCGGCGCCAACATCGCCAATGCGCAGATCTTCACCACCGCATTCGGCCGCGCGCTCGATACGATCCATATCAGCCGCCAGTTCAAGGACGACGAGGACGAATTGCGCCGGGCCGGCACGATCTCGAAGATGATCGAGGACGTGCTTTCCGGCAAACGCCGCTTGCCCGAGGTCATCGCCACCCGCACGAAGAACAAGAAGAAGGACAAGACCTTCACGATCGTGCCCAGCGTCACAATCTCCAATTCGCTGTCGAACCGCTTCACCGTCATCGAGATCGAATGCCTCGACCGGACCGGCCTGCTCTCGGATATCACCTCTATGCTGGCCGATCTCTCGCTCGACATCGCCTCGGCGCGCATCACCACCTTCGGCGAGAAGGTGATCGACACATTCTACGTCACCGATCTCACCGGCGAGAAGCTCAACAACGAGAACCGTCAGGCACTGGTCGCCACCCATCTCAAGACCGTGATGGCCGAGGATGGCGCCGATGTGAAGCGCGTCGCGCCGGGCGTCGTCACGCCGCTTACGCCAAAGGGCGTGGCGGTGAAAAAGCCGGTGCCGCAGTCGTGAAAAATCAAACAAGACCCCGCCCCAACCCCTCCCCACAAGGGGGAGGGGCTACATCGGGTCGCCGCCTCACACCGACAGCACAATTGCAACATGTGGGAATGGTGCCGCCGAGGGACGGGAGGTGCCGCAGGTTAGCCCCTCCCCCTTGTGGGGAGGGGTTGGGGCGGGGTCTTTCTCATCTTCGATCGCCGTTCCACGCAAAAGTTCAATCTTTGTTGGGCGCCGCTACATGAGCCTCGTCAGGAAATTCATGACGGTCGGCGGCGCCACGCTCGGCAGCCGGTTCTTCGGCTTCGCGCGCGAAATGCTGATGGCCGCCGCACTGGGTACCGGGCCGATGGCCGATGCCTTCTACGCCGCGTTCCGGTTCCCGAACCTCTTCCGGCGCCTTTTCGCCGAGGGCGCCTTCAACGCCGCCTTCGTGCCACTATTCGCCAAGGAGATCGAGGGCGGCGGCAAGGAGGCGGCCAAGCGCTTCTCGGAGGAAGTCTTCGGCGTCCTGTTCACGGTGCTGCTGCTGATCACGATCGTGATGGAACTCGCCATGCCGCTGATCGTACGCACCGTCATCGCGCCGGGCTTCGAGGCCGGCAGCGAGAAATACGAGGTGACCGTCAAGCTCGCCATCGTCATGTTCCCCTATCTCATGTGCATGTCGCTGACGGCAATGCTGTCGGGCATGCTCAATTCGCTGCATCATTATTTCGCCGCAGCAGTCGCTCCGATCTTCCTCAACGTCATGATGATCGCGGCCCTCGGTTACGGGCTTTATACCGGCGCCGATCCGCTCGCGACCGCCTGGTATCTCTCCTGGGGCGTGTTGGTCGCGGGTCTGTTGCAGATGGCTGTGCTTTACGTCGGCGTGCGGGCAGCCGGCATGTCGATCGGTTTCAAGCGGCCGCGCATGACGCCGAACGTCAAGCGGCTGCTGGTGCTGGCGTTCCCGGCCGCGATCACCGGCGGCATCACGCAGATCAACCAGCTCATCGGCCAGATGATCGCCTCGACCAAGGAGGGCGCGATCTCGGCGCTGCAATATGCCGACCGCATCTACCAGCTGCCGCTCGGCGTGGTGGGCATCGCGGTCGGCGTCGTGCTGTTGCCGGAACTGTCGCGCGCACTCCGTGCCGGGCACCATGTCGAAGCCTCCAACATCCAGAACCGCTCGCTGGAATTTTCGCTATTCCTGACGCTGCCCGCCGCAGCTGCGATCTGGGTGCTTTCGGACGAGATCATCCGCGTGGTCTACGAGCATGGCGCGTTCAACCAGGCAACGACAGCCACGGTCGCCGGCATCCTCGCCATCTATGGCCTCGGCCTGCCGGGCTTCGTGATGATCAAAGCGCTCAATCCCGGCTTCTTCGCCCGTGAAGACACCAAGACACCGATGCGCTTCACCATGGTCTCGGTCGCGGCCAATTGCGCACTGGCGCTCTCGCTTTTCCCTTTCTTCGCCGAACGCGGCATCGCCACGGCGGAAGTCGTCTCGGGCTGGATCACCACGACATTGCTGTTCGTGACGCTCGTCCGTCGGGGCCATTTCGAAGTCGAGCGCGCCTTCGTCTGGCGGCTGGTGCGGCTGGTGATCGCGGCTGGCGTGATGGCTGCGGTGCTCGAACATGCCTCGATCTACGCCGCCCCCTACATCTCGCCGAAATCCGGCTTGATCGAGGAAGTGCTCACCGTGCTCGCGTTGATCAGTCTCGCCATGGTCATCTATTTCGGCGTTGCCTTTGCGATCGGTGGGGCGAGCCTCGGCATGCTCCGGCGCAATATGAAGCGCAAGGCGGATACGCCGGCGGTGGCAGCAGACCAGCCACCACAGGATTGACCTCATGACCAACCAATCCCTCTTTCTCGTCGCCCTTGTCGTGCCGGAGTATGACGCCGCGATTGCCTTTTACTGCGGTGCACTCGGCTTCACACTGGTCGAGGACAACGGCCTCGACGACGAAAAGCGCTGGGTCGTGGTGCGCCCGCCGGGCGGCAATGGCGCGAGCATTCTCATCGCCAAGGCCGTTGGCCAAGAACAATCAAGCGCGATCGGCAACCAGACAGGCGGCCGGGTAGGCTTCTTTCTCTCGACCGATGATTTCGCGCGGGATCACAAGGCCTATCTGGCGAAGGGCGTGATCTTCGAGGAGGAGCCGCGGCATGAGGTCTATGGCACCGTGGCTGTGTTCCGCGATCCCTTCGGCAATCGCTGGGACATGATTCAGCGCGCGACTTAGGGCCCTTGGGTCTTAAGTCAGCAATACCGCCAGCGCCGTTTCGGCCCGACATCCACATGCACCAGCCCGTTGCAATATGTCCCGATGCCGCCGATGTTCGGCGCGGTCTTCGCCGCCGCGATGATGCGGCTCACCGACACGCCCGGCACCCTTATATCCGCCGCCTCGCATTTGCGATGATACGACCCGCGCCGGCCGCCGTGGCGGTGGCCTGATGTGACGATCGGGCGGCCGCCGGTCTTTCGCGCGATATGGGCGAGCACCATGTTCAGCTGTTCCGGAAAGCAGCCGGCCTTCACGCTCACCCGCTGCAGCGCATAGCCATAAGACACCTTGTGCCGTTTCAGCTTCATCGTCTGGCGGGTCTTCGGGCCGGCCATGGCATCGGTATTGACGGTGGCATTGGTGCTGAGCGCGATGAGGGCCGCAAGGGCAAGCGAGGTGGTCTTACGCAATACAAATTCCTTGTTTTATTTTGAACGCTTGGCGGGCCCGCCGAAAAGTTCCATCGCAGGGCATAAAAATCCTAAAAGCGGCATTTTTGAGAATTGCTTTTGCGCGCCGCATTGTGGCGTCCCGGGAGTCATTTTCCGGAGGACTTCAAACGCCGTTCAGCGCTACTTGATTGTGCGGTTCGCCCGGTGCATAAGCCCGCGCGTCAGCAACATGGGCCTTTGGCCCCGCGGACAATATGATGCTCCGGGCTGAGCCGAAGCATCATATTGTCCGCTAACTCGAAAGTGCTGCTGCTTCCTTGCGCGTCCAGGGGACGCGCGGCGCAGCAGAGGCCCTCCACAAGCCTAACCGAGGAACATATCCATGGGTGAATTCAACAAGCTCGTATTCTCCGGCGTGCAGCCGACCGGCAATCTTCATCTCGGCAACTATCTCGGCGCGATCAAGAAATTCGTCGCGCTGCAGGAAGGTTCGGACTGCATCTATTGCGTCGTTGACCTGCATTCGCTGACCGCGCAGCTGGTCCATGATGACCTGCCGGGTCAGATACGCTCGATCGCAGCGGCCTTCATCGCCTCCGGCATCGATGCCGAAAAGCACATCGTCTTCAACCAATCCGCCGTGCCGCAGCATGCCGAGCTTGCCTGGATATTCAATTGCGTCGCCCGCATCGGCTGGATGAACCGCATGACCCAGTTCAAGGACAAGGCCGGCAAGGACCGCGAGAATGCCTCACTTGGCCTGCTCGCCTACCCCAGCCTGATGGCGGCCGACATTCTCGTCTACCGCGCCACCCATGTTCCCGTCGGCGACGACCAGAAGCAGCATCTGGAACTTGCTCGCGATATCGCCATGAAGTTCAATCTCGATTTCAAGGACGGCATCAGACGGGTTGGCCGCGGCATCGACATCACCGTCGGCAACGAGCCGGTGCATGCCTATTTCCCGATGGTCGAGCCGTTGATCGATGGCCCGGCGCCCCGCGTCATGAGCCTCCGCGACGGCACCAAGAAAATGTCGAAATCCGATCCGTCGGATCTTTCGCGCATCAACCTGATGGACGACGAGGACGCGATCTCCAAGAAGATCCGCAAGGCCAAGACCGATCCGGATGGCTTGCCGTCGGAGACCGAAGGCCTCAAGGGCCGGCCGGAAGCCGACAACCTCGTCGGCATCTATGCCGCACTCGCCGGCAAGACCAAGACCGAGGTGCTCTCGGAGTTCGGCGGCCAGCAGTTTTCCGTCTTCAAGCCGGCGCTGGTCGACCTCGCCATATCGAGCCTTTCGCCGATCACCGGCGAGATGCGGCGGCTGATGGACGACACCAGCCATATCGACGCCATCCTCAAGAAGGGCGGCGAAAGGGCGCAGGCCCGGGCCGATGTCGTGATGAACGAAGTCAGAGACATCATCGGCTTTCTGCGCTAAAGATCAGCCCAATATTGCTGGCTCGGTCACAAGCCGGGCCGGCCGATCTGAAGAGGCCTGGGAGGCAGCCGTCACATGGTATCGACACGTCAGTCGCGGCTGGAAGGCCACCGCCGCAAGTTTCTCGCCGTCATCGATGAGACGCCCGAAAGCACCCATGCGGTGCGCTATGCCGGCATGCGCGCCAAGAATTCCAATGGCGGCCTGGTGCTGCTCTATGTGATCTCGGATGCCGATTTCAACCAGTGGATCGGGGTCGCCGAGGTCATGCGGGCCGAGGCGCGCGAGGAGGCCGACGCCATCATGGCTAAGGTCGCGCAGGAAGTACGCGAGAAGATCGGCCATGAGCCCGAACTGATCATCCGCGAAGGCAAGGCGACCGACCAGATTCTGCAATTGATCGAGGAGGATCGCGATATCGCAATCCTGGTGCTTGCAGCTTCGAGCGGCAAGGAGGGTCCCGGCCCGCTGGTGACATCAGTCGCCGGACGCGGCACGCCCTTCCCGATCCCGGTCACGATCGTCCCCGATACGCTGACCGAGGAAGAAATCGACGCGCTCGCCTGAGACTTGCCCCGGGATTATTCCTGACAAAAACATACTTGTTTTTGCCGCCAACGAGCATGATATGCCTTGCACGATGCGCGCAAAGAGCATATTTATTGGAATAATTCTAAAGTACAAACCTGACGTTCTCCGGCCTTGACCCGTGAGCAGCACTTGGAGCGACCGATGTTCATTCAGACCGAAGCCACGCCGAACCCGCAGACCCTGAAGTTCCTGCCGGGCAAGATCGTGCTCGAAGACGGCACCGCCGATTTCCGCAATGTGGACGACGCGGCTGCATCGCCGCTGGCCGAGCAACTGTTTGGCATTCGCGGCGTGACCGGCGTCTTCTTCGGCTATGATTTCGTGACCGTCAGCAAGGACGGCGCCGATTGGGCGCATCTGAAGCCCGCCATCCTCGGCGCGATCATGGAACACTACATGTCGGGTGCGCCGATCATGGGCTCCGCACACGACCAGGACGATATCGATGCCCAGGGCGAATTCTTCGAGCCGGGCGACGAGACGCTTGTCGCGACGATCAAGGAACTGCTCGAAACCCGCGTCCGCCCGGCGGTTGCGCAGGACGGCGGCGATATCACCTTCAAGGGCTATCGCGACGGCACCGTGTTCCTCAACATGAAGGGCTCTTGCGCCGGCTGCCCGTCCTCGACCGCCACGCTGAAGCACGGTGTCCAGAACCTGTTGCACCACTTCATTCCCGAGGTCCGGGAAGTCGAAGCCGTCTAACGGCGGTTTCATTTTCCCATGATCCTCGTCATCGACACGTCAGGGCCTGTGTGCGCGGCCGGCATTTATGATGCCGGTTCGAACGCGTTGATCGCATCGATCTCCGAAACGCTGGGCAAGGGCCACGCCGAGCGGCTGATCCCGATGATCGACGAAGTGCTGACCCAGGCCGGCATGACACTGCAGCAGATGACACGGATCGCGGTGACGGTCGGCCCCGGCTCGTTCACCGGCATCCGGGTGGGTGTGGCTGCGGCACGCGGTCTTGCGCTGTCGCTCGGCATTCCCGCTGTCGGCGTCACGACGCTTGAGGTCGTCGCCGAGCAGGTTCTGGAGATCGGCCCGCCCGCCCCGGTCGTTGCCTCGATCGATGCTAGACGCGACGAAATATTCGCCCAGGTCTTTGCCCCCGATGGCGAGGCGCTGACCGAGCCCGGGGCCTATACCTATGATGATGTCCGCGCCATCGTCGCCCGCTTCGACGGCATCCTGGCGGGCTCAGGCGCGGCCGCCCTCGACGGTGTGGCCCATGACGCCGATGCCTATCCGCTTGATCGCATCGGCCGGATCGGCGCGCGTTTACCCGACGATACAAAGGCAAGCCCGGTCTATATCCGTGGCGCCGGCGCCAAGCCGCAGGTCGGTTTTGCGATCAAGCATGTGTGATTTGCGTAAAGGTTCAAAAATTCTCAATCTTTCGAAGGCAGTATGCAGTAAAGTACTTTGATGGACGTTCCGATGAACCCGGTCTCGCTGCTCGAAAGCTTCTTCACCCGAAAGGCCGAGTTTGATATTTTCCCGGCCGGCTTCGACGATTGCCACGATCTTTCCCTGCTGCATGCCGAGCGTTTCTATCAAGGTTGGGGCGACGGCGAATTCCATTCCCTGATGAGCCAGTCCACGGTCTTTGGATATACCGCGCGGCCGAATAACGGCATTTCAGGACTTGGCGGTTTCGTGCTTGCCCGCGAAGCGGCAGGCGAAGCGGAAATCCTCACTGTCGCCGTCTCCAACAAATATCCACGTCAGGGCCTGGGCTGGCGGCTGATGCTGGCAGCCCTTCGCGAGACCCGCGACCGCGGCGCCGAAAGCATGTTCCTCGAAGTGGACGACGGCAACGTCGCCGCGCTCAACCTTTATCGCAAGCTCGGCTTCCGCAAGGTGGCCGAACGCAAGGGCTATTACGCCGCGGGCGAGGGCCAGAAGTCCACGGCGCTTGTCATGAGGCTTGATCTCCGTTAGAGCGCCTCATTGAGTTGGACGCCCGGGGAGCCATCGATGGCGGATATAACGCGCACGCTGATTGAACTTTGCGCCGAGCGCGGCCTCCGCATGACCGAGCAGCGCCGCGTTATCGCGCAGATTCTCCAGGATTCGTCCGACCATCCAGACGTCGAGGAACTGCATCGCCGCTCTTCGGCGATCGATTCGAAGATTTCCATAGCCACTGTCTATCGCACCGTAAAACTGTTCGAGGATGCCGGCATTATCGAGCGGCACGATTTCCGCGAGGGCCGCTCGCGCTACGAAACGGTTCCGGAAGAGCACCACGACCACCTCATCGACCTCAAGAGCGGCAAGGTTATCGAGTTCCATTCTGCCGAGATCGAGGCGCTGCAGGAAAAGATCGCCCGCGAGCACGGTTTCCGGCTGGTCGATCACCGGCTCGAACTCTACGGCATTCCCATCGTCAAGGATGAGACGTGATCACCTGGATCAGGATCGGCCTCGCCATTGCCGCCGTCCTGATCACCACGCTCGTCCTCCTGCCTATCCATCTTGTCTTCCTCTGGCTGGAACTGCCCTGGCGTAGCCGCCTGCCGCGTCTTTGGCACAAGGCCGCACTCTGGGCGATCGGCGTCAAGGTGCATGTCCATGGCGGGCCTGAACAGCGCCGGCCGCTGATGATTGCCGCCAACCATTCCTCCTGGCTCGACATCCTGGTCGTCGCCTCAGTCGTCGATGCAACCTTCGTCGCCAAGGCAGAGGTCAGGGACTGGCCGGTCTTCGGGCCGCTGGCGCGGCTGCAGCGCTCGATCTTCATCAAACGCGAGGAGCGCCGCCAGACCCGCGAGCAGGCCGACGAAATGGCCACGCGTCTCAACGCCGGCGAGACGGTCGTCCTTTTCCCTGAGGGCACTACCACCGACGGCAACCGGCTCAAGGAGATCAAGTCGTCGCTGTTTGCCGCGGCGACTTCGGCGGCACAGCACGCGCCGGGCGGCATCGTGCATGTGCAGCCGGTCGCGGTGACCTATACACGCATCCATGGCATGGCGATGGGCCACTATCATCGCCCGGTCGCGACCTGGCCCGGCGATGTCGAATTGCTGCCGCATCTGCTCGGCGTGCTCAGAACAGGTGCAATCGACGTCGAGGTCCGCTTCGGTGACACGGTGGAAGTCACGCGGGAGGCGAGCCGCAAGCATGTCAGCGCCTTCGTGCAGGAGCAGTTGCGCGGCATGCTGGAAAAGAGTCTGCGGGGGCGGTGAGCACCTTGCCTACAGCCGTTGAGTTCAGCCCCAAGATGCTCTAAAGAGCCGGGCATGAACGAACACGTGCCCAACAAGGATCTCCAGCCGCTTGCCAACAGCAAGAAGGTCTTCGTCAAGACCTATGGCTGCCAGATGAATGTCTATGACAGCCAGCGGATGACGGATTCGCTGGGTGAGAGCGGCTATATGCCGACCGATACGGTCGAAGACGCCGATCTGGTGCTGATCAACACCTGTCATATCCGCGAGAAGGCCGCCGAGAAGGTCTATTCGCAACTCGGGCGCCTGCAGAAGATGAAGCGCGCTCGCGCCAAGATCGGCCGCGACCTGATGGTCGGCGTCGCCGGCTGCGTGGCGCAGGCCGAAGGCAGCGAGATCATCCGCCGCGCACCCGTGGTCGATCTGGTGATCGGTCCCACCACCTATCACCGCCTGCCGGAAGCGCTCGAGCGCGCCAAGAGTGGCGAGAAGGTGGTCGAGACCGACTATGCCGTCGAGGACAAGTTCGAATACCTGCCGCAGATCAATCGCGAGAAGACCATCTCGCGCGGCGTCACCGCCTTCCTCACCGTGCAGGAAGGCTGCGACAAGTTCTGTACCTTCTGCGTAGTGCCTTATACGCGCGGCTCCGAGGTCTCGCGCCCGCTTACCCAGATTCTGACCGAAGCCCGCCGGCTGGTCGATGCCGGCGTCAAGGAAGTCACCTTGCTCGGCCAGAATGTGAATGCCTGGCACGGTCACGGCCCCGATGGCTCCGCCTGGGGTCTCGGCGAACTGCTCTATCATCTCGCCGAAATTGACGGCATCGAACGGCTGCGCTACACGACCAGTCATCCGCGCGACATGGACGACAGGCTGATCGAGGCGCATCGCGACTTGCCCAAGCTGATGCCCTATCTGCACCTGCCGGTGCAGGCCGGTTCCGACCGAATCCTCAAGGCGATGAACCGCAAGCACACCGCCGCCGAATATATCGCGCTGATCGAACGCATCCGTTCCGTCCGCCCCGACATGGCGATTTCGGGCGATTTCATCACCGGCTTTCCCGGCGAGACCGACGAAGACTTCGAAGCCACGATGCGGCTGGTCGAGACCGTGGGTTATGCACAGGCCTTTTCGTTCAAATATTCGCCCCGTCCCGGCACCCCCGGCGCCGATCTTCCCGACCATGTGCCGGAAGAGGTCAAGGCCGAGCGGCTCGAACGGCTGCAGGCCCTGCTGTTCAGCCAGCAGACCGCATTCCAGCAGTCGATGGCGGACCGCACATTCGATGTTCTGGTCGAGAAACCGGGCCGTTTCGAGGGCCAGATGGTGGGCCGGTCGCCCTGGCTTTTGCCTGTGATCATCGAAATGAAAAGCAATGACAATCTCAAAATTGGTGACATTATAAAGGTGCGAATCACCAAGGCAGGCACCAACAGCCTTCACGCCGAGACGGCATGATGCGCCGGCCCGCCGACACAAAGGAGCAAGGCGGTTTGAACAGACCCGAGTTGATGTCTAAAGAGCGCCAGCCCAGCAGGACAGACGCAAATCACTTTGTTCTAACCTTCGAAAACAACCGCCTCGCGAGTGAGCTGTTCGGCCAGTTCGACCAGAATCTCAAACTCATCGAAGATCGGCTCAAGATCGACGCCCGGGCACGCGGCAACACCGTGGCGATCTCGGGTGAACTGGGGGCGACCAACCTTGCCCGCCGCACGCTCGATTATCTCTACGACCGCCTGCAGAAGGGCAGCCCGATCGAGGCATCCGACGTCGAGGGCGCGATCCGCATGGCCCAGGCGGCCGACGACCAGCTCGTCTTCCCCGCGCTTGAAAAAAAGGCCAAGCTCTCGATGGGCCAGATTTCCACGCGCAAGAAAACCATTCACGCCCGCACACCCAACCAGGACGTCTATATGCGGGCGCTGGAGCGCTCAGAACTCGTCTTCGGCATTGGCCCGGCCGGTACCGGCAAGACCTATCTGGCGGTGGCGCATGCCGCCCAGCTGCTCGAACGCGGCGCTGTCGATCGCATCATCCTGTCGCGTCCGGCCGTCGAGGCCGGCGAGCGCCTGGGCTTCCTGCCCGGCGACATGAAAGAGAAAGTCGATCCCTATCTCCGTCCGCTCTATGACGCGCTCTACGACATGATGCCGGGCGACAAGGTCGAACGCGCCATCACCGCCGGGGTGATCGAGATCGCGCCGCTGGCCTTCATGCGCGGCCGTACGCTGGCCAACGCCGCCGTCATTCTCGACGAGGCGCAGAACACCACGGCCATGCAGATGAAGATGTTCCTGACCCGTCTGGGCGAGAACGGCCGCATGATCGTGACCGGCGACCCGAGCCAGATCGACCTGCCGCGCGGCGTCAAATCCGGGCTCGTCGAGGCGCTGGAAATCCTTGATGGCGTCGAGGGGGTTTCGATCGTCAAATTCAGGGATGTCGACGTCGTGCGCCACCCGATGGTCGCCCGCATCGTGCGCGCCTATGAAGCCGATGGTGCCGCGAAGACGATCGCCACCCAAGCGAACGTGTGATGTCTGACACTGCCACGAGACTGGACATCCAGCTGAGCGTCGAATCCGGCGGCTGGCCGGATGAGGATGCGCTCAATAGCTTTGCCGCCCGCGTGCTCGAACACACGGCAGGCTTCCTAGCTTCGAACACCGGACAGCCCTTTCCCGAGGGCGCTATCGAGATTTCACTGGTCTTCACAAGTGACGACGATATAAGGACGGTCAACGAGGCCTGGCGCGGCCAGGACAAGCCGACCAACGTCTTGTCCTTTCCCGCTTTTCCTCTGGCACCGGGCGGTCAGCCGGGGCCGATGCTGGGTGATATCATCATGGCCGAGGAAACATTGCGCCGCGAGGCCCTTGACCTTGGCATTCCATTTGATGATCATCTAACCCATCTACTGGTGCATGGCTTCCTTCATCTGTTCGGCTACGATCATATGACGGATGAGGAAGCGGCGGTCATGGAAGGCATGGAGACCCGCATTCTGGCGGAGATGGGCCTAGCCGATCCCTACGGGGAATGACCACAACGACAGTTGAGGCAATGAGCGAATATTCGACACGGTCGCATGATGCGGCAACAGAGCCATCGGCGCACAAATCGTCCGAGGATGGCACCAATTCCTCCAAAGGTGACAGTACCACCGCGCCCAGGCAATCGATCTGGGCAAAGGTAGCACGGCTCCTGAGGCCGCAGAACGCGTCGAGCTTCCGCGAGGATCTCGCTGACGTGCTCGCGACCGAAGAGAGCGCCGCGATCGGCTTTTCGCCGGTCGAGCGGGCGATGCTCAACAATATCCTGCGCTTTCGCGAGGTCCGCGTCGAGGATGTCATGGTGCCGCGCGCGGAGATCGAGGCGATCGACCAGGATACCAAGATCGGCGAGCTGATGATGCTGTTCCACGAGACCGGCCGTTCGCGCATGCCTGTCTATAACGAGACGCTCGACGATCCCAAGGGCATGGTCCACATCCGCGACCTGCTCGGATTCATGATCAAGGAAAGCCGCAACAAGCGCCGCGCCCAGACCAAGCCCACGCCACTGCCGCTGCCGGATGGCACGGCGGCACCCAGGGCGAGCAAGAGCAAGCCCTTCGACCTCTCCCGCGTCAATCCCGACACGACGATCGCGGAAGCCGGCATTCTCCGCCCGGTGCTCTTCGTGCCGCCCTCGATGCTGGCCTCCGAACTGATGGTCAAGATGCAGGCCGAGCGCATCCAGATGGCGCTGGTGATCGACGAATATGGCGGCACCGATGGCCTCGCCTCGCTCGAAGACATCGTCGAAATGCTGGTCGGCGACATCGAGGACGAGCATGACGACGAAGAGGCGATGTTCACCCGCCAGGCCGACGACGTGTTCATCGCCGATGCCCGGGTCGACCTCGATGAGATCGCAGCCGCGATCGGCCCCGATTTCGACATTGCCGAGCAGATCAAGGAAGTCGATACGCTGGGCGGCCTGATCTTCTCCGAACTCGGCCGGATTCCGGCGCGCGGCGAAGTCGTCCAGGCCGTGCCGGGCTTCGAATTCCACGTTCTCGACGCCGACCCCCGCCGCATCAAGAAGGTGCGCATCACGCGGAGCAGGGCGGCGTCGAAGAAGGCCAAGGCGCGGGAGGAGGCGGCGGCGCCGGATTCGGAAACGGGTTCGGGTATTTAAGTAATGCCCCGCCCCGAGCCCTCCCCACAAAGGGGAGGCAATCGCATATGGAATGCCGCCGGTCGCCGCGGACGCCCTCTTCTCCCCTTGGGGAGAAGTGCCGAGCGCATGCGAGGCGATGAGGGGTTCCCAAATTGTCGATGGCGCTTCGCGCAACCCCTCATCCGGCGCTACGCGCCACCTTCTCCCCAAGGGGAGAAGCGGGAGCAAGCCGCTTGCCCCGCCCACAGTTCCATACGTATTGCCCTCCCCTTTGTGAGGAGAGCGGGCGTGGTCTTTCTAAAATAGCTGATCTCCGTAGCCGGCTAACGATCCGTCCGGCAGCGCCGGACCAGCCACGACAGCGTCCTCACTGGCTATGACGGGCCTGAGCAACGGCCCCACTTTCAGCCAACCGATGATCTCGCCCCGACGGACATGACGCGGCCATGTCGGCTCCACCCTTTCCGCCGGATGCCACCAAAGAAACACGCCAGCCGCGTCGGCTAGTATTTCGGGGTGGTCCTGGACCGCCCGCTCCGTATCGAGCATGAGCTTGCCATCCGGCCCCTCATATTCCAGCGCGCCGATGCCGTGGCGGTTCATCAGGTCCAGGACGGTCTGGCGAAGGGCCTCGTTCATTTCGGCTCGACCTCGAAGAGCGCCGTGCCCGGTGATACCGAATCGCCATCCTTGAGCAGAATGCGCGCGATCACGCCGCCCGTGTCAGCCTCGACCGGGTTGAGCATCTTCATCGCCTCGATGATGGCAAGCTGCTGGCCGTCGCGGATTTCCGTGCCCTCGGTCACGAATGGCGGCGCACCCGGCGATGGCGAGCGATAAAAGGTGCCTGCCATGCCGGCGATGATGCGATGGCTGGTCGGCTCGTCGACCGGCGCATCGCGTGGCGGCTGCGGCATCGCCGCGACCGGCTCGGCCTCCTGAACTGCACCGCCGCTGCGCTTCTTGGCGAGCCGTATCCGCATGCCGCCTTCATTGACGTCGAGTTCCTGCAGGTCCGAGGCCTCCAGGAGCCGCATCAGCTTTTCGATCAGGGCCAGATCCATGCGTTCAGGCTCCGGCGAAGGATTTGACGGTGACGCCGGACGCTTCGAGCGAGGCCCTGAGCTTGCGCGCGATCTCGACCGCGTCTGATGTATCGGAATGAACGCAGATCGATTCGACGGGCGTCGGCAGCAATTTGCCCGATGCCGTGAGGACCCCGCCCTGTTCAAGCATGGCAAGGATACGGCGGGCGATATCATTGGCGTCGTGCAGCACCGCGCCGGGCAGCTTGCGATCGACGAGAAAACCCTCGTCCGTATAGGCGCGGTCGGCGAAGATCTCGGACTTCTTCTCCAGTCCCATCTCGCCGGCGAGCCTATCCATTTCGCCCAAGGCGATCGTCAGGCAGATCAGCTTCGGATTGACGGCCTTGATCGCTCGCAACGCGGCCATCGCGACGTCCCTGTTCTGCTGACCGAGATTGCCGAGCGCTCCATGCAGCTTGACAAACGTCAGCTTATGGCCGGCATACGCCGCCATCGCCTCGGCGGCGCCGATCTGGTAGGCGATCAGCCGCTCGGTCTCGCCCATCGTGAATGGCATGTTGCGGCGCCCGAAGCCGAAGAGATCCGGGTAGCCCGGATGCGCCCCGACCGCGACGCCCCTAGTCTTGGCCTCACCGAAGGTCTTCGCCATGACCTCGGGGTCGCCGGCATGCATGCCGCAGGCGATGTTGGCGGAGGTGACGATATCGAGCATCGCCGCATCGTCGCCCATTTTCCAAGGACCAAAACCCTCGCCCATGTCGGAATTCAGATCGACCGTCAGCGTCATCACTTGCACCTCGTTTCGATCCAATCTCTAATCCGCTTTCGGCCGCTCTTCAATTCGCCGGAGAAAAACTTGCATGGTCTTTGCAAGCGCATTGAACTGATATATCAGATATCGAGTCCATATGGAAACTGACATGTTGCATGGGGAAACCGAGCTGCGTCTATCGCATGAAGGCACGGGCGCCATCCTGCTGGATGGGGCGGGTGCGGTGTTCGACGATTCCGTGCAGAAGAAGGTCTGGCGGCTGGCGCGCGATCTCAAGTTCATGCATGGCGTGCTCGAAACGGTGCCGGGGATGAACAACCTGATGGTCGTGTTCGATCCCCTGATGCTCGACGCTTATGTGGTCGAGATGGCGATGCGCGACCTGTGGGAAGCGTCTGCACGAGGCGATAGCACAGGCCGCATCGTCGATGTGCCCGTATTCTATGGCGGCGCGGATGGCGTGGATCTCGAAGATTTCGCGTCCGCCAAGTCATTGAGCGTTGATGAGGTGACCCAGCGCCACACGGCGCCGCTCTATTCCGTCGCTGCCGTCGGCGCGATGCCGGGCTTCGTCTATCTCTCCGGTCTCGATCCCACGCTGGCCGCACCGCGTCTTGCCAATCCGCGCCAGGGCGTGCCCAAGGGCTCCGTCATCATCGGCGGCGGCCAGACCGGCATCATGCCGATCACCGCACCGTCCGGCTGGCACATTCTCGGCCGAACGCCGCTCGATCTCTTCGACCCGAACCGCGCCCGTCCCGCGCTGTTCGCGCCCGGCGACCAGATACGCTTCGTCGCGGAGCGCCAGATATGATCGAAATCCTCACATCGGGCCTGATGAATTCGGTACAGGACCTCGGCCGACCGGGTTTCCTCGACCAGGGCATAGGCCGCGGCGGTGCAATGGATCGGCCCGCGCTCCGGATCGCCAATCTCCTACTCGGCAATGATGAGGGCGCGGCGGCAATCGAAATCACCATCTTCCCATTCCGGATGAAATTCATTGAGCCGGCTAAATTTTCAGTGACCGGCGCAAGTTGCCCAGGCACTCTGAACGGCAGCCCGATCCCGCCCTGGTGGGCGCAGACGGCCAATGTCGGTGACGAACTCCGGCTCGACCCGCCATCCGAAGGTTCGCGCGCCTATGTCGCGCTCGGCGGCGGCATTGATCTCCCCCAGGTTCTCGGATCACGCGCCACCGATCTCAAGAGCACCTTTGGTGGCCATGAGGGCCGTGCTCTGGTGCGGGGCGATACGCTGGCGACTGGCTCCCTCTTCTCCCCAGCGGGGAGAAGTGCCGAGCGTATGCGAGGCGATGAGGGGGCTTCGGTCACCCCCTCACCCGGCGCTTCGCGCCACCTTCTCCCCGCTGGGGAGAAGAGGGAGCCAGCGGGCCATGGCGCCGATCCCTTCTATTTCCGCGAATGCCTGGGCGGTTCGGCCTCGAGCGAAGCGCTGACGTTGCGGGTGATGCCGGGCGCGGAGTTCGAAGCCTTCACCGAAGCGGCGCGGGAAATTTTCCTCTCCACCGATTACACCGTTTCGGCCGACAACAACCGACAGGGCATGCGGCTCGAAGGCCCCGCTCTCGCGCTGACCTCCAAGCTCGAACTCATGTCGCATGGCATCATGCCGGGCACGATCCAGGTGCCGCCTTCCGGGGCGCCGGTCATCCAACTCGCGGAGGCCAATACCTGCGGCGGCTATCCGAAATTCGCCCATGTCATCGAGCCCGATCTGTGGAAGCTGGCGCAGGCGCCGTCGGGGGCCATCATGCGTTTCGTCAGGATTGATCGCGACGCGGCAATCGAAGCGATCCGTGCGGAAGAACTCAAGCTGCGGCGGCTCAAGAATCTCATGCCGGCGCTGGCCGCGCGAAAAGCAGGATAAGACATGCAGGCAACGCATCCAATCATCGTCGTGGGCGCCGGGCTGGCCGGCGTTGCCATTGCGCGGGAACTTGCGGCACGCGGCGAGAGGGTGATCCTGCTCGACAAAGGTGAGCCCGGTCGTGGCACGTCCTTCGGCAACATGGCGAGCATTGCGGTCAACGGCTTCGATGCCGCCTCACGCCCTTCGACCTGGAAGAAGCTGCCGTTTTGGATGGTGAATCCGCAGGCGCCGGTAACGGCGGACCCGCTGTATGCCATCAAGATGCTCCCGTGGTTCCTCCGTTTCCTGGCCGCTGGCCGGCCGAGGCGCATCCGCGAAATCGAGGACGCCGGCGCCAGCCTCGCCACCCGCGCACTTGGCGATATCCGGAACCTGCTCGGCCAGATGGCTGCGCCGGACCTGCTGAGCGACGCGACCTGCCTGCAGCTTTACGAAACCGAGAAGGCATTCCAGGACGGCCGCGACAATCTCGAATTGATGGACCGCTACGGCCTGAAATACGAGGTTCTGACCGGGGCGGCACTCCGCGAGCGCGAACCGCTGCTCAACCCCGCGATCCTCAAGGCGGTGCTGCTGCCGCAGAACCATTTCATCACCGACCCCTACCGCTATGTCTCGGCAATCGTCGCCGACATGCAGAAGCACGGCGGCGAACTGCTGACGGGCGAACTGGCTCGCGTCGAGCACGATGAGAGGGGCGTGACGGCCGCTATCCTCAAGGACGGCCGGCGGATCGAGACCGATCGCGTCGTCATCGCCATGGGCATGCAGACGGCCGATATTTCGAAGGCGCTGGACGAGCCGATCCCGCTGGAAACCGAGCGCGGCTACCACACCCAGATCATGGCGCCGGGTGGCGCGGTGGGGCTCAGATATTCGCTGATCTGGCCGGAGCGCGCCTTCATGGTCACGCCGACAGCCGGCGGCATCCGCGTCGGCGGGTCCGTCGAAATGGCGGGACTTACCTGCGCGCCCAACTGGCGGCGCGCACGCATCCTGGTCGAGCACGCGAAGTTCGCCCTACCATCGCTTGATGTGGAAGACACGTCCGAATGGATGGGACATCGGCCGGCAACACCGGATACGATCCCCGTTCTCTCGGCTTCGGCGAAGACTAAGGGGCTCTACTATTCGACCGGTCATGGCCATCTCGGCCTGACCTATTCGGCCACGACGGGTATCGTGATGGCCGACATGATCATGGGCCGGACGCCGCCCGTGGACATGACGCCTTTTCGCATCGATCGTTTTTGAGGACTGACGGCATGAGATGGAAGCGGACGATCCAACTGGTGGATGTGCATTGCGAGGGCGAGATCGGCCGCGTCGCGACCGGCGGCGTGCCCAATATTCCCGGCAAAACGATTGCGGAACAGCTGAACCATATCAACACGGTGGACGATTCGCTCCGCCGCTTCCTGTGCCTGGAGCCGCGTTCCGGCCCGCTCGGCTCAGCCAACTTGCTGGTGCCGCCCCGGCGTGAAGGCGCGGATGCCGGCTTCATCATCCTGCAGGCCGATCAGGCGCATGCCATGTCCGGTTCCAATGCCATCTGTGTCACGACCGCGCTGCTCGAGACCGGCATGGTCGAGATGAAGGAACCCGAAACGGTGGTCATGCTCGATACGGCGTCCGGCCTCGTCAAGGCAACCGCCGCATGCCGTGACGGACGCTGCGAGAGCGTCACACTCACCATGCCGCCCTCCTTCGTCCATGAACTCGATCTGGAAGTGACGATCGAGAGCCTCGGCACGATCAAGGTGGATATCTGCTACGGCGGCATCTTCTACGCACTGGTCGATGCCTCCGCGATCGGCACATCGATCAGCAAGGCCAATGCCCGTACGCTGGTCGAAGCCGGCATGAAGATCAAGGCGGAGCTCAACCGAAGCCTTGAGGTCGTGCATCCGGAGATCCCCGAAATCAGGGGCATCTCCTATGTCATGTTCCGCAGCGAGGAGCCGGATGGCGCGGTGCGTACCTGTACGACGATGTGGCCCGGCCGTGTCGATCGCTCGCCCTGCGGCACGGGCAGCTCCGCCAACCTGGCAACGCTCTATGCGCGCGGCAAGGCCAAGGTCGGCGACGTGCTGACATCGCGCTCGACGATCGGCACGGAGTTCAAGGTCGCGCTCAGCGGTGTCACCGAAATCGCGGGCAGGCCGGCGATCATTCCCACCATTACCGGCCGCGCCTGGACCTTCGGCCTGACGCAAATGGCGCTCGATCCCTTCGACCCGACCGCCGAGGGCTTCGCCGTGACCGATGTCTGGGGTCCGGAGGCAGGGGAAATTCGCTGACGAGGTGTCGTTGTCCTGAAACAGCGCCTTGTTACCAGCGGAACAACAATCCGCTGTCCAGGCGCGATAATAGACCCAAGTCCGGAAAGACATACCGAATACGCGCCTTGCAAAAGACGTCAGTTGGAATAGTCTTTCATAAATCGTTTCAGGAGGCTCAGAGCCATGAGCGGCATCAAGACATTTTATATCGGCACAGGTCTCACCCGCCGGCAGACGCTCGGGTTTGCCGCAGCGCTGGCAATTTCGCCGGCCTTCCCGTCATTCGCCTCCGACGAGATCGGCAAGGTGGTCGATGCCAAGGGCGAGGTGATGAAGACCCAGAACGACATCGAGACCGCGATCCGCACCGGCGCGCCGCTGGCCAACAACGATCTCGTCGCCACCGGCGCCAAGAGCTTTGCTTCCATGACGCTCGGTTCCGACACCAAGATCCTGATGGGCGAGAACACGGAGGTCCTGCTCGACAGCTTCCTTGCCGAACAGGGCGGCGTGCTGGAACTCGTGTCCGGCGACATGGTTTTCGACCGGCCCGAAGGCACGCCGAAGATCGACCTGACGATCCGCACCACGTTCGGCCAGATCGGCGTGCGCGGCACCAAGTTCTTCACCGGCAAGAGCCGTGGCAATTTCGCGGTTTTCGTCGAGCATGGCCTGGTCGAGGTCAAGAGCGGCAAGACGCTGCGCAAGGTCGGCGCGGGCGAGGGTGTCGATATCGCAACCGACGCCAAGACCCGTTCCCTGTTCGGTGGCGACATGTCCGATACAAAGAAATGGGGCAAGGGCCGCATCGAGGAAGCCTACAAAGCCGTCGGCCTGATGTAAGCGTTCAATCCAAAGAACATAGAAGAGCACGATGGCCGGTTTTCCGGCCATTTCTGTTTTCGGTATATCAATTCCAAGAATCGAACCCCAGATAAAGCAAGACCGTCATGGCCGGAGGGCGGTGCCATGACGGTCTTCTTATAAAGCGGAACAAAGATAAGGGGCGTCTTTGTTTCCGCATCTCCGGGCCGGCGGGGGACGGGCCTGATCCCGGATCGTGGTGGTCAAGGGGCGACGACCACCATTAATAGATATTTGGTGCTTCAAATGTGGCATTTCAATGAATGGGCAAAGCCCCAACTGTTAAAAAACGTTAATGTGAAGACCGCGTGATGGTGCGTCTTCTTCAGGTGTTTAAGACTTCTCTAATTTTTGATTTCAACGTCCCCGTGTGAGACAGTAAAATACTGCGCACGGCTGCCGAGTGCGTCGAAAAGATGGCTGTCGGTGCCGGTCATGAAGGTCTGGCCGCCGAGATCGTCTATCAGGTCGAAGAGGGCCTCGCGCCGCGCCTGGTCGAAATGGGCGGCAATTTCGTCGAGCAGCAATATCGGCGCGAAGCCTGTCATGTTGGCGGTCAGGCGCGCATGCGCTAGGATCAGTCCGGTGAGCAAGGCCTTCTGCTCGCCGGTCGAGCAGCGCGCCGCATCCATGTTCTTGGCGACGTGGGTGACGATCAGGTCCGTACGGTGCGGCCCGTCTAGCGTACGCCCTGCCGCCTGGTCGCGGTAGCGGGTCTCCTCCAGCATCGCCCGATATCGGTCTTCGAGATCGATGGCCGCGGAGTTCTGTGTGTCATCAAGGAAACCAGTGAGTGCGAGACCGGCAGCCGGAAAGGCACCCGCTGCCGCACCGTGACCGCCGAGCCTGGTCAGCAGCCCCAGCATTTCCGATCGCGCCATGGCCATGGCAACGCCGAGGCTGGCCATCTGCTGCTCGATGCCGGACAGCCAGGTTCCGTCATGGCGGCGCTCTTCCAACAGCCGGTTGCGCATCTTCATCGCTTTTTCGAAATCCGCCGCCCGGCGCCCGTGGGCAGGGTCGAGCGAGAGCACAAGACGGTCGAGGAAGCGCCGCCGGTCGGAAGCCGGACCGGTGAACAGCCCGTCCATGGCAGGCGTCAGCCACAGCACCCGGAGATGATCGAGCAGTTCGTCGGCGGATTTCACCTCGGTACCATTGATGCGGACCTTGCGGGTACCGGCCTCGCCGGGATTGATGCCGGTCCCGATCTCCACTTCACCATCCATGCCGTCGAGCCGGGTGAAGATCGAAAAGCCCCGGTCCATGCCTTCCTTGGCCGCATCGGCATAGACGGCGCGGCGCAATCCGCGCCCGGGCGACAGGAACGACAGCGCCTCCAGCAGGTTGGTCTTGCCGGACCCGTTGTCGCCGGTCAGCACGACGTGACGTCCGTCAAAGCCGAGCGACGCCTCCGCATAGTTGCGGAAAGCGGTCAGTGTAATGCTTTGGATGGTGACTTTGCCGGGCATGAAATCGCGTCGCGGGAGGAGGCCCCGATCCTAAAGAAGTTCGTGACCGGATGGAAGGCCGAAGCCGCAATAGCCTGCTTCGCGCCATTGCGGAACACATGCGTCCCTAAAAACGACAGATAGGTCAAATTTTAGCGATTGGTTTGAGAGGGCCTTAGCGGGTCGTCGGTAGATTGGTGTCATCGGCGGAGAGAATATCCGGATAACAGGAGCCTCCGCCCCAACCAATCGGCACCAGGCCCGGCAACAAAGGGCAGGCCGGAAAACGGGGATGACTGAGATGTTTCGCAAGCTTATCGTCGCGGTTCTCGCGGCTCTGACATTCACCGCGGCAAGCGTGCCCGAGGCCAATGCCTGGAACCTCGGTTCCCGCTCGCGCCACCAGCGCGCCGAGATGGCCGCCGCCCCGCTCGCCTTCCAGCTGTTCTGCCTCAAGAACCCGAGCGAATGCCGCAAGTCGCGCCGCTCGGTGGTCACCTACACGCCGAAGATCCGGGCGCTTCTCGTGTCGGTCAATGCCCAGGTCAACCGTTCGATCCGCCCGCGCCGCGAGCGTGGCGACACATGGTCGATCAATCCGGCCTACGGCGATTGCGACGACTATGCGATGACCAAGCGCCACAAGCTGATCCGCGCCGGCGTGCCGGCCTCGGCCCTGAAGATCGCCGTTGTCCGCACCCGCCGCGGCGAAGGCCATGCCATCCTGATCGTCAAGACCACGTCGGGCGAATTCGCGCTCGACAATATCCGCAAGTCGATCGTCCGCCGCTCGCGGACCGGCTACCGTTTCGAAAAGCTGGTGTGACCTCAAAGCGCGTGTGACCGACCGGGGCTGCGCGTTCAAGCGGCCCTGACCCCCGGCACGCGCCGGCCAGCGCGCTGCAGACCGGCGCCAACCAACAGCCTCACCGCCCATCACCTCACCGCCCACCACCTCACCGTCAGTCTCCGCGTCCCCGGAGACTGATCATCCTCCCCGGCGGCAACGCCGGGGCTTTTTGGTGTTCTCAAGCTCTCTAGATTTGCCCGACCCAGGCGCGGGCAATGGCAAGGCCCGCCTTGTCTGCAATGACGCCATCGGTTGCGGCATGCTTGTCATAGTCAGCGAGCCAGCCCGGCATTGTCCGCTCGATCGTCTCGGCAAATCCACGATTCCAGTCCTCGACCACCTGGCGGTTCGCCTCGAAATGGAATTGCATGCCATAGGACGCCCGGCCGATCCGGAAGCACTGGTTGGCGACATCGGGATTGGTCGCCAGATGGATCGCGTCTTCCGGCAGCGTGAATGTGTCGCTGTGCCATTCGAAGATCGGAAACTCGGCATCGATCGCCGACAGCACCGGATCTTGAGCCGCAGCCTCGGTCCTCGCCACGCGATGCCAGCCGAATTGCCGCGCTTGGCCCAGAATATTGGTGCCGCCATGGGCGCGGGCAAGCAGCTGGCTGCCGAGGCAGATGCCGAGCACCGCCTTGTCGTCGTCGCCGAAGCATTTCATCAGCCGCGCGAGTTCCGGCAGATAGGGATGGATATGGTCGTCGATGGCGCTCTGCTCGCCGCCCAGCACCACCATGCCGTCGAAACCGTCGCTCGCGGCGGGAAGCGGTTCGGCATTCCAGGGCCGGACCCAGACCTGTTCGGCGTCCGCCTCTTCAAGGGCAATGCCGACCTGCCCGAGGGATGTCTTATGGAGATTTTCGACGATGAGTATGCGCATGAAATCACTTTATGAAGGGCCTTCGCTGACCATATCCGAGCGGAAGGAAAAGCCAAGACGTGCCCCCCGCGAATTTTGCGGGACCCCTTCCAATTTTCGGGTTGCGGCCTATGATCCGCGCGGAAAATTCCGGGAGCCAACCGATCCATGAGCAAGAGAGTGAGCCGCCTCGACGACGCAGCCCGTGCGGGCTGGCTCTACTATGTCGCCGGCAATACCCAGGACCAGATCGCCGCCAAGCTCGGCGTGTCCAGGCAATCGGCCCAGCGCCTCGTCTCGCTCGCTCGTTCCGAGGGTCTGGTGCGCGTGCAGATCGACCATCCGATCGCCAATTGTCTCGAGCTGTCCGACGCCCTGAGGGAGAGGTTCGGGCTGAAATTCGTCGATGTCGTGCCAACCGATCCTGGGTCCGATTCCACCATCACAGGCGTGGCCGAGGCGGCGAGCGCCGAGATGGAGCGGTGGCTGAAGCGCGAGGAGCCGGTGCTGATCGCGGTCGGTACGGGCCGCACGCTGAAGGCCGCCGTCGAACTGCTGCCGCGCATGGATTGCCGCCACCACAGGGTCGTGTCGCTGACCGGCAATATCGCGCCCGATGGCTCCGCCGCGTATTACAACGTCGTCTTCACCATGTCGGACTCGGTCAATGTCCGCTCCTTCCCGATGCCGCTGCCCGTTATCGCCAGTTCGCGCAGCGAGCGGGAAATGCTGCATGCCCAGGCGATGATCAAGCCGACGCTGGCGCTCGCCGCGCGTGCCGATGTCACCTTCGTCGGCATCGGCGATTTCACCGAGGATGCGCCGCTCTATGTCGATGGTTTCATCACATCGGCCGAACTGGCGGCACTGAGAAGTGCCGGTGCCGCCGGCGAGATCGTCGGCTGGTCGTTCGACAGTGACGGCAAGATGATCCAGGGGATCACCAATGAGCGGGTGGCTTCGTCGCCGATCCCACCGCGCGAAACCTCGCTGGTCATCGCCGCCGCCAAGGGGCACCGCAAGTTCCCCGGCATATCGGGCGCCTTGCGCGGCAACCTGATCAACGGCCTCATCACCGATGAGGAAACTGCCGAGCATCTGCTCAAGACGGCCTGATCTTCTTTCAATTCCTGCAACCTTTCGGCCTGCCGGCATTTCAGCCGTTGCGGGACTGTTTTTGTTTCTCCTGAAAGAACATTGCTGCGCTGCGGCAACGAATTCCGCTTGACACATTCGCGAATGCTCGGGTAAATGCCCATGAGCATAGCATTTGCTCATTTTTCTTCTGGGAGGAAGATCTCATGAACTTGAAGACCTTCTTGCTGGGCGCGAGCACAGCAATCGCCATATCAGGCATGGCCAACGCCGAAACCATCACCATCGCGACCGTCAACAATGGCGACATGGTCCGTATGCAGAAGCTGACGGACGATTTCACCAAGGCAAATCCCGACATCCAGCTTGAATGGGTGACGCTCGAGGAGAACGTGCTGCGTGAGCGCGTGACTACCGACATCGCCACCAAGGGCGGCCAATACGACGTGATGACGATCGGTACCTATGAAGTTCCGATCTGGGCCAAGCAGAGCTGGCTCCTACCGCTCGACAATCTCGGCGCCGACTACGACGTCGACGATATCCTGCCGGCCATCCGCGGCGGTCTTTCCGCCGACGGCAAGCTCTATGCCGCGCCGTTCTACGGCGAAAGCTCGATGGTCATGTACCGCAAGGACCTCATGGAAAAGGCAGGGCTGACCATGCCCGACGCCCCGACATGGGAATTCATTGCGGATGCGGCCCGCAAGATGACCAATCGTGACGAAGGCATCAACGGCATCTGCCTGCGCGGCAAGGCCGGCTGGGGCGAGAACATGGCGTTCCTGACCGCCATGTCCAACTCGTTCGGCGCACGCTGGTTCGATGAAAGCTGGAAGCCCCAGTTCGATTCACCGGAATGGAAGACGACGCTCGATACCTATGTCAAGCTGATGAACGATGCCGGTCCGCAGGGCGCTTCGTCCAACGGCTTCAACGAAAATCTCGCACTCTTCCAGCAGGGCAAGTGCGGCATGTGGATCGATGCCACCGTGGCTGCTTCCTTCGTTTCCAACCCGAAGGACTCGACGGTTGCCGACAAGGTCGGCTATGCACTGGCGCCCGATAACGGGCTCGGCAAGCGTGGCAACTGGCTCTGGGCATGGACGCTGGCCATTCCGGCCGGGACGCAGAAGGCCGCTTCGGCCGAGAAGTTCATCGCCTGGGCAACCTCGAAGCACTATCTCGAAATCGTCGCCGCCAAGGAAGGTTGGGCCAACGTTCCTCCGGGCACGCGCACCTCGCTTTACAACAACCCGGAATACCAGAAGGCTGCTCCCTTCGCGAAGATGACGCTCGACAGCATCAACTCCGCCGATCCGACCAAGCCGACTGTCAAGCCGGTGCCTTACGTGGGCGTGCAGTTCGTGGCCATTCCTGAATTCCAGGGTCTTGGTACCACTGTCGGCCAGCTCTTCTCGGCGGCACTTGCCGGCCAGATGAGCACCGATGAAGCGCTGAAGCAGGCGCAGGATGCCGCCACGGCAACCATGACCGAAGGCGGATATATCCAGTAATCGTCTCCCAAGGACGTTTGGCTGCCCGGCCTGGTCGGGCGGCCTCTTTCAAGAACTTTCCACGCGTCGCCATCGATGCGTGCCTGTGCGATAACTCCAAGAACAAACGCTTTGATCAAGAAGTAGGCTGGTGCTGTCTCTCCCGCTTGCGGGAACCTGTCGCAGGACCGTAAATGGGAGGAGGATTGGAATGGCTACGCAACAAACCCGCTCGCTTGCCCGCGCCATGCTGGCGCCGTCCGTCGGGCTGCTGCTGATCTGGATGGCGGTGCCGCTGGCGATCACGCTGTGGTTCTCCTTCCAGCAATATAATCCCCTCAGCCCGATGCGCGATGGCTTTGTCGGGTTCTCCAATTACCTGCTGTTCTTCAACAATCCCGCCTTCCTGTGGTCGATCCTCAATACGCTCACGATCGTGGCGAGCGCGCTTGCCATCACCCTCGTCGGCGGCATCCTGCTCGCACTGCTGCTCGACCAGCCGATGTGGGGTCAGGGTATCGTCCGCATTCTCGTGATCTCGCCGTTCTTCGTCATGCCGCCGGTGGCCGCACTTGTCTGGAAGAACATGATCATGCATGCCCAATATGGCGTGATCTCCGATCTTCTGCGCTCCATCGGCCTCAGTCCCATCGACTGGTTCGGGCGGTTCCCGCTATTGTCGATCATCATCATTGTCGCCTGGCAATGGCTGCCCTTCGCCACGCTGATCCTGCTCACCGCGCTGCAATCGCTCGATGGCGAGCAGAAGGAAGCGGCCGAGATGGATGGCGCGAATTTTCTCAACCGTTTCGTTTATTTGACACTGCCGCATCTCGCCCGCGCCATCACCGTGGTGATCCTGATCCAGACGATCTTCCTGCTCTCGGTCTATGCGGAAATCCTGGTTACGACCAATGGCGGCCCCGGCTACGCATCCACCAACCTGCCGTTCCTCGTCGCCCAGAAGGCGACCCTCGAATTCAAGATCGGCCAAGCTTCGGCCGGCGGCATCATCGCAGTCATCCTCGCCAACATCGTCGCCTTCTTCGCGATGCGGGCGGTTGGGAAGAACCTCGACCGATAGGAGCGCATCATGGCACGAGCTGTTTCCACCAGGCGTACCGCAGCCGTCACCGTCGCGGCGTGGGCTATCGCCTTACTGATCTTCTTTCCGATCCTCTACACGATCATAACGAGCTTCAAGTCGGAGCAGGAAGCGATCCAGGGCTTCAACCTGATCCCGTCCTTTACGATGGAGAGCTATTATGACGTCCAGAGCCAGTACAACTACTTCAGGCCTTTCCTGAATTCGGTGATTCTGGCGCTCGGCTCCACGGTGCTTGCGCTGCTGGTCGCCGTGCCCGCGGCCTGGTCGATGGCTTTCGCGCCGACGCGCCGGACCAAGGACATCCTGATGTGGATGCTCTCCACCAAGATGATGCCGGCCGTGGCGGTGCTGTTTCCGATCTACATGATCTTTCGCGACCTTGGCCTGCTCGACAGCCGCATCGGCCTGACCATCATGCTGATGCTGATCAACCTGCCGATCGTGATCTGGATGCTCTACACTTACTTCCGCGAAATTCCGGGCGAGATCCTGGAGGCTGCGCGGATGGACGGGGCTTCGCTCTGGGGTGAGATCTATTACGTGCTGCTGCCGATGGCGGTGCCGGGCATCGCCTCGACAATGCTGCTCAACATCATCCTCGCCTGGAACGAAGCGTTCTGGACGATCCGCCTGACCACGACGAACGCAGCGCCACTGACCACGTTCATAACTTCGTTCTCGAGCCCTCAGGGCTTGTTCTGGGCGAAACTCAGTGCAGCCTCGACACTCGCGATCGCACCGATCCTGATCATGGGCTGGTTCAGCCAGAAGCAGCTGGTGCGTGGCCTGACATTCGGCGCCGTGAAATAAGAAACTCCGGGAGGGTAAAATGGGAAATATTCAGCTCAGACAAGTCAACAAGTCCTTCGGCGCGACGCAGGTTATTCCCGGCATCGACCTGACCATCAACGAAGGCGAGTTCGTGGTGTTCGTCGGCCCGTCGGGCTGCGGCAAGTCCACGCTGCTGCGCCTGATCGCGGGGCTCGAGGACACGACATCCGGCACGATCGAGATCGACGGCCGCAATGTCACCGGCGAGGCTCCGGCCAAGCGCAAGCTCGCCATGGTATTCCAGTCCTATGCGCTCTATCCGCATATGAGCGTGCGCAAGAACATCGCCTTTCCGCTGAAGATGGCGAAGATGGATCAATCTGCCATCGACAAGAAGGTCGAGGATGCGGCACGCGTGCTCAACCTCACCAACTATCTCGAACGCCGGCCCGGCCAACTCTCCGGCGGCCAGCGCCAGCGTGTCGCGATCGGCCGCGCCATCGTCCGCGAACCCTCGGCCTTCCTGTTCGACGAGCCGCTCTCCAACCTGGATGCGGCGTTGCGCGGCAACATGCGGCTCGAAATCTCGGAACTGCATCACCAGCTCAAGACGACGATGATCTACGTCACCCACGACCAGGTCGAGGCGATGACCATGGCCGACAAGATCGTGGTGCTCAATGCCGGCAATATCGAGCAGGTCGGTTCGCCGATGGAACTCTATCACAAGCCGGACAATGTCTTTGTCGCGGGCTTCATCGGTTCGCCGAAGATGAACCTGGTCTCCGGCGACATCGCCAAGCCCTATGGCGCGGCGACGATCGGTGTCCGGCCCGAACATCTCGGCATCTCCAAGACCGAGGGCACCTGGAGCGGCATTGCGGGCGTGACGGAACATCTCGGTTCGGATACTTTCATCCACGTCAAGACCGACAAGGCGGGCGTCATTACCGTGCGCGCGCCCGGCGAGACCGACATCCGCTTCGACGACAAGGTCTATCTCACGCCGGACGCAAGCCGCGTCCACAAGTTCGACGACAGGGGGCTCGCGATCCGATGAAACGCCTCGACGGCAAATCCGCGCTGATCACCGGATCGGCGCGGGGGATCGGCCGGGCCTTCGCGGAAGCCTATATCCGCGAGGGCGCGAAGGTGGCGATCGCCGATATCGACATCGAGCGTGCGAGCCATACAGCCTCCGATCTCGGGCCGTCAGCCTATGCGATACGACTTGACGTGACCGACCAGGACTCCATCGATGCCGCGATCGTCTCGGTCGAGGACAAGACCGGCGGTCTCGATATCCTGATCAACGGTGCCGCGCTATTCGATCTCGCGCCGATCACCGACATCACGCGCGAGAGCTACGAGAGGCTGTTTGTTATCAACGTATCGGGCACGCTGTTCATGATGCAGGCTGCGGCCAAGACCATGATCAAGCGCGGCAAGGGCGGCAAGATCATCAACATGGCGAGCCAGGCGGGACGCCGGGGCGAGGCTCTGGTCGCCGTCTATTGCGCCACCAAGGCCGCCGTCATCTCACTGACGCAGTCGGCCGGGCTCAACCTGATCCAGCACGGCATCAACGTCAACGCCATCGCGCCCGGCGTGGTGGATGGCGAGCACTGGGAACACGTCGACGCATTGTTTGCGAAATACGAGAACCGTCCGCTTGGCGAGAAGAAACGGCTCGTCGGCGAGGCCGTGCCCTTCGGGCGCATGGGCCGGCCGGATGACCTGACCGGAATGGCAGTCTTCCTCGCCTCGTCCGAAGCCGATTATATCGTCGCCCAGACCTACAATGTCGATGGCGGCAACTGGATGAGCTAGCTCGTCCGATTTGCATAAGGAACGTATGCCATGAGTACGAAACTCTCGCTCGCCAATCTCGGCGCCATTTCCGCGACGGCCGCGATCCCGGCCTATCAGCGCGGCGATCTGAAGGCCGGTATCGTTCACTTCGGCATCGGCAATTTCCACCGGGCGCATCAGGCGGTCTATCTCGACGACCTGTTCAACACCGGCCGCGACCGCGATTGGGCGCTCATCGGCGCCGGCGTGACGGCCTATGACGGCGCCATGCGCGACAAGCTCAAGGGTCAGGATTACCTGACCACGGTTGTCGAGCAGGATGTCGGCAAGTCGGCCGCGCGCGTCACCGGCGCGATGATCGACTTCCTCGATCCCGCCGACCGCGGCGCCATTATCGAAAAGCTCGCCGATCCATCGATCCGCATCGTCTCGATGACGATCACCGAAGGCGGCTATTTCATCAATCCGGCATCCGGAAAATTCGATCCGGAACATCCGGCCATCGTTGCGGACGCGAAGAACCCGTCGGACCCGAAGACCGTGTTCGGCATCATCCTCGCAAGCCTGAAACTCCGCCGCGATCGCGGCATCGTGCCCTTCACGGTGATGTCCTGCGACAACATTCCCGGCAATGGCCATGTCACCGAGCATGCCGTCGTCGGCCTTGCCCGGCTCGCTGATGACACTGCTTTCGGCGAGTGGATCGCCAACAACGTCTCGTTCCCCAATTCCATGGTCGACCGCATCACGCCGGCCACCGGCGCGCGCGAGATCAGCCATTGCGACGAGACCTTCGGCATCGCGGATGCCTGGCCGGTCTATTGCGAGGAATTCAAGCAATGGGTGATGGAGGACAAGTTCACCGCAGGACGGCCGGCGCTGGAGGATGTCGGCGTCACCTTCGTCGATGATGTCGCACCCTTCGAGCTGATGAAGATCCGCATCCTCAACGGCGGGCATGCGACGATCGCCTATCCCGGCGCGCTGCTCGACATCCATTTCGTCCATGAGACGATGGAGGATCCTGACATCCGCGGCTTTCTCGCCAAGCTCGAAAAGACTGAAATCATTCCCTGCGTGCCGCCGGTGCCGAACACCGATATCCAGGACTATTTCAAGCTGATCGAGCGGCGCTTCGCCAATCCGAAGATCGGCGATACGGTGGCGCGGCTTGCACAGGACGGCTCGAACCGGCAGCCGAAATTCATCCTGCCCTCGACCTCCGACCGGCTCGCCAAGGGCCAGGATGTCCAGGGCCTGGCACTGGTCTCGGCGCTCTGGTGCCGCTATTTCGAGGGCAAGTCGGATTCCGGCAAGACAATCGAATTCAACGATGCCAGCGCCGGCCGGCTGCACGAGGCTGCAATGAAATCACGCGAGGACCCCCTCGCCTTCCTCGAACTCAAGGACATCTTTGGCGATGTCGGGACCTCGCCCATATTCCAGAAGCGTTTTGCCGAGGCGCTGGCGTCGCTCCATTCGAGGGGCACACGGGCGACGCTGAAGGCCTATATCGACGGAAACCTGGCTTAGTTTGGAGCCATGACCTCCCGCGCCCCAACCCTCCCGCTTCTCCGGCGCCACCACGGCTTGCAGAGAAGTGTCGGGCGCGGTAAGGCGATGAGGGGCAAGCGCTTGCCCCTCATCCGTCCGCTGGATGGCCCATCCACAGACGCGATGTTCAGAGTTCCCCATGATGAATAAGTCCAACGGCAAGCTGGTCATCTTTGACTGCGACGGCGTACTGGTCGATAGCGAGCCGATCTCGTTTGCGGTGCTGCGCGAAATGCTGGCCGATGCGGGCCTGACTTTCAGCGAAAGCTGGGCCTACGAGAATTTCCTCGGCAAGAGCATGGCGTCGATCACCGCGATGATCGCCACGGAACATTCGCTGATGCTCGACGACGACGCGCTCGGCGATATGCGCAAGCGCCTCTATGCCCGTTTCGAGGCCGAACTGGAGCCGGTGCATGGCGTGGCCGATATCCTGAGCAGCCTTCCGCTTGCGCATTGCGTTGCCTCTTCGAGCCAGTTGGAGCGCATTCGCCTCTGCCTCCGGAAGACCGGGCTGATCGATTACTTCGAACCGAATATCTTCTCGGCCAGCATGGTGGCGAACGGCAAGCCGGCGCCGGATCTCTTCCTGCATGCCGCGCGCAGCATGGGTTTTTCCCCGCGCAACTGCATCGTGATCGAGGATAGCCCAGCCGGCATCCGCGCCGCCAAAGCCGCCGGAATGACGGTGTTTGCCTTTACCGGCGCCTCGCATGCCGTGGCATCCAATCTGCTTCCCATCGTCGAAAGCTTGAAACCCGCCGCCATTTTTGATGATATGGCGCAGCTGCCCGGCCTGATAGCCGCATCCGGCAGTTAGGGCGGAGTAATGGGAAGATACGTTGTTGCCGTCGATGTGGGCACGGGCAGTGCCCGGGCCGGTATTTTCGACCGGCGGGGCGAGATGCTTGGGCGCGCCAGCTTCCCCATCGAGATGAACCGGACATCCGGACAATCCGCTGAGCATGA
Organism: Rhizobium sp. LjRoot254; assembly: GCF_964254105.1. Lineage (NCBI taxonomy): Bacteria > Pseudomonadati > Pseudomonadota > Alphaproteobacteria > Hyphomicrobiales > Rhizobiaceae > Rhizobium > Rhizobium sp. LjRoot254. The sequence goes on from NZ_CAXUSM020000001.1 coordinate 4,686,627, forward strand.
TTCAGAAGATATCTGGTCCGCTGTCACTCGGGCCGTGGCTGGCGCAAGAGATGAAGCCGGCGTCGCGGCCGGCGAGATCGACGCCATCGGTTTCGACGCGACCTGTTCATTGACGGTTCGCGACGCGGAGGGCCGGCCACTCCCGGTTTCCCAGAACGATGATCCGCGTTGGGATACGATCGCCTGGCTCGACCACAGGGCCGTAGAGCAAGCCGAAGAGCTGGCCGCGCTGGGTGGAGAGATGGTGAAGCATTCCGGCGGGTCGATCTCGCCCGAAATGCAGATTCCCAAACTGATGTGGCTGAAATCGCATCGTCCCGATGTCTGGAACCGGGCTGGGATGATCTTCGATCTCGCCGATTTCCTGACATGGCGGGCGAGCGGCGGCCTGACGCGCTCGGTCTGCACGATGACCACCAAGTGGAACTATCTCAGCCATACCGAGGAAGGTTGGACACGGGATTTCCTCGATCGCGCCGGCCTCGACGATCTCGGCACGCGCGCCGGCATCACCGACATCCCCGCACAGGTCGGCGCGTGCGTCGGCACGCTGACGGCGCCGGCTGCCAGGTCATTGGGGCTGAGCACGAACTGCAAGGTCGCGTCGGGCATGGTCGACGCCTATGCGGGCCAATTGGCGCTGACCGGCAGCAACCCGGCGTCACGCAACGAGGCGGGGCTGATCGGCGGCACGTCGAGCTGCGTCATGCGCTTCTCGAAGGAGCCGCAATTCATCAAATCATTCTGGGGTCCTTACCGCGATGCGGTGCTGCCCGATTGGTGGGTGATCGAGGGCGGACAATCGGCCACCGGCGCGCTGCTCGACCACATCATCCGTGCCCATGGCGCCGGTCTCGGGCCGACGCCGGAAACCCATGATCTGGTGCTGGAGCGGATCCAGGACCTGATCGCGGAGACCGGCGACAGCTTCGGCGGCTCTATCCATGTTCTGCCCGATTTCCACGGCAACCGCTCGCCGCTCGGTGACGCCCGCGTGCTCGGCGCCATCCATGGTCTGACACTCGACAGTTCGTTCGATGCGATGTGCGCGATCTATTACCGCGCGATGGTATCGCTCGCTTTGGGTATGCGGCAGATCCTCGAACTCATGGAATTTGACGGCCCGGTCGAAACACTGCATCTCGGCGGCGGCCACGCCCGCAACACGCTGCTCGCGCGACTCTATGCCGATGCCACGCGGCGGCAAGTCGCGATCTCGGCCGGCGAGGAAGCCATGCTGCTTGGCACCGCCATGAATGCCGCCAGTGCCGCCGGCTGGTATCCATCGCTTGCCGAGGCCTGCCAGGCCATGGCGCGGCCGGCCAATGTCATCCCGCCCAATGAGATTCGTGCGATGGCGCTGGATCGCGATTACCGCGTGTTCCTCAAGATGCAGGAACAGCGGCGGGAATTGGCGGGGGTTGTGTGAGCCTTGGTGGGTGTAAGCACCCCCCTCTGCCCTGCCGGGCATCTCCCCCACAAGGAGGGAGAGGCTGGGATCACGACGTTGGCTCCTACTCACACACCGAGAACTGCGATCTCTGTTTCGGCTTTGATCGAGGCGTTGCCACGAGTCAATCTCCCCCCTTGAGGGGGAGATGTCCGGAAGGACAGAGGGGGGTGAAACGACACACTCCGCCCGCTGGTCACATCACCCCTTGATCCGCACATTTTCCGGATCATACAACGGCTTCAGCGATACATTCGCCTTCAGACGTTCCGTCGCGACTTCAAGCTCATATGTCCCCGACATCACATAATCCGCCGTGACGCCTTCCGGATTCCTGATATAGCCGTAGCCAATCGGCTTGCCCAACGTATAGCCGAAGCCCCCGGAGGTCAGCCAGCCGGCCCGCCTGCCATCGCGATAGATGGTCTCGCGGCCGAGCAGCACCACATCCGGATCATCGACCGTGAAGGCAGCCAGCATCTTCTTGACGCCACCCTCCGCCTGCTTTTCCAGCGCGTCACGGCCACGGAATTTCGCGCCGCTTTTCATTTTCACGGCCCAGTTCAGGCCGGCCTCGAATGGCGTGTGATCGGGGCCGATATCGGATCCCCAGGCGCGATAGCCTTTTTCCAGTCGCAGGCTCTCGATGGAGCGGTAACCGGCATTGACCAGTCCATGGGCGCGGCCGGCTTCCATCAGCCGATCGTAGACGCCCGATGTGAACTCCACCGGCATGTGCAACTCATAACCCAGTTCACCAACATAGGTGATGCGCAGCGCGCGCACCGGCGCGCCTGATATGCCGATCGTGCGGAATTGTCCAAACGGCAGAGCAGCGTTCGACACATCGGCCGTAGTGATCGATTGCAGGATATCCCGCGCCTTGGGACCCATCAGCGACAGAACCGACCAGCCCGAGGTGACATCGACCAGGCTAGCATGCAGGCCATCGGGAATGTTTCGGGCGATCCAGTCGAAGTCATGGGTGGCAAAGCCGGTGCCGGTGACGATGTAATATTCGTCCTCCGCCACCCGCGCGGCGGTCACGTCGCATTCGATGCCGCCCTTGTCGTTGAGCATCTGGGTGTAGGTCAGCGAGCCCACCGGCCGTGCGACGTTGTTCGACGCGATCCATTGCAGCGCGGCTTCCGCATCGCGGCCCTTGAGCGCGAATTTGGCGAACGATGTCTGGTCGAAGACGACGGCAGCCTCGCGCGCCGCCTTGTGCTCGCGGCCGACGGCGGCGAACCAGTTCTGCCGTCCATAGGTATAGACGTCCTCGGCCTTTTCACCGGCGGCGAGATCAGCAAACCAGTTGGGCCGTTCCCAACCGAGTTTCTCGCCGAAACATGCGCCCTGGCCCCTGAGCTTGTCATAGAGCGGCGACTTGCGCACAGGCCGGCCTGACATGTTTTCCTCGAAGGGCCAAGCCAGCGTATAGTGCTTGCCATAGGCCTCGTAGGTGCGGGTGCGGACCCAGTCGGTGTCGAAATGCGGGCGCCCGAAACGGCGGATATCGACGGGCCAGAGGTCATAGGGCGGCTCGCCCTTGGCGGCCCATTCGGCGAGCGCCATGCCGGCACCTCCACCCGAGGCAATGCCGAAGGCGTTGAAGCCTGCGCCGACATAGAAATTCCTCAGTTCCGGCGCTTCGCCGAGAATGAAGTTGCCATCGGGCGTGAAGCTTTCCGGGCCATTGAGCAATTGCTTGACGCCAGCGGTTTCGAGCATCGGCACGCGGCCGAGCGCGAGTTCCATGATCGGCTCGAAATGGTCGAAATTGCTGTCGAGCAGCGAGAAATGGAAGCCATCCGGAATGCCGCTTTCCGCCCAGCCGATCGGGTTCGGCTCGTAGCCGCCCATGACCAGCCCGCCGACTTCTTCCTTGTAATAGGTCAAGCGGTCCGGGTCGCGCAATGTCGGCAGATTGCCAGGCACGCCGAACGCCTCGGTCATCATATATTGGTGCTGTACCGAAACCAGCGGCACATTGACGCCGAAGCGGCCGGCAAAAGCCCGCGTCCACTGGCCGGCGCAGACCACGACCTTCTCGCATTCGATCCGGCCGCGCTCGGTGATCACGGCGCGAATCCGCCCATTCTCGATCTCAAGATCGGTGACCTCGGTATCCTCGAAAATCGAGACGCCTTTCATCCGCGCGCCCTTGGCAAGCGCCTGGGTGATGTCGGACGGGTTGGCCTGACCGTCGGTCGGCAGGAACGCGGCGCCGACGAGATCGTCGACCTGCATCAGCGGCCAGAGTTCCTGCGCTTCGCGTGGCGTCAGCAGGTGCATTTCAAGCCCGAAGGAATGCGCGGTCGTCGCCTGCCGCTTGACCTCCGTCCAGCGTTCCTGGTTGCAGGCGAGCCGCAGGCCGCCATTCATCTTCCAGCCCGTGCCGAGCCCGGTCTCCGCTTCCAGCGTCTTGTAGAGTTCGACGGAATGGCCGAGCATCTGGGTGATGTTGGCGCTGGTCCGGAGTTGCCCGACGAGACCCGCGGCATGAAATGTCGTGCCCGAGGTCAGCTTCTTACGTTCCAGCAGTACCGTATCGGTGAAACCCAGCTTGCCGAGATGATAGGCGGTGGAGCAGCCGATAATGCCGCCGCCGATAACGACGATCTTTGCCGAAGCAGGAAGATCTTTCATGTCAGATGTCCTTGAATGCGTCGAACGCGCGATTGAAGCGCGCACGATTTTCAGTCGTGTAGCTTTGATAGTCGAAGCCGATGGTCGAATGGATTTCCGACACCATGCTCCACATGGTCTCGCGCAGCAGCGAGGCGCATTTCATCGCCTGGTAGCGGCGCCACACCATGTCGCTGAGCGGCTGTTCGAAATAGGCTTCGAGCAGCATATGCTCCTTTGCCTCGGGCAGAGAGTTGTTCGAGGCCAGGCCGCCGAGGTCGAAGAGCGGCGAGTTGAAGCCGGCATAATCCCAGTCGATCAGCCACAACCGCTTGCCGTCGTCCATGAAATTGGCAGCCAGCAGGTCGTTATGGCCGAAGGCGATCGTGTAAGGCCCGGCGGCCGCTTCGAGCTGTTCGGCGCGCTTGAGCAGCGTCTTGAGTTCCGGCAGATAGGGGCTGTCGCCGTCCCGAAGCGTATTGGCGTAATCGCGGATCACCTGGAAAACCCAGAAGATCATCGCCGGTCCGCGAAAATATTTCGGGATTTCAGTGTGGCACCGGCGAATCAGCGGAATGATGCGACTGAGGTTGGCCGGGTCGTTGACATCGTCAGGGCCGAACGTCTTTGCGTCGATGTAGTCCATCACCAGCAGGCCGGGTGCGTGGTGGACGATCGCCGGCGAGATGCCGGCCGCATGCGCTGCGGCGCCCGCCGCAAGCTCGTTGGCGCGGCTGATCATATGGACCGGGATATCCTCGCCGAACCTGACCGCCACCGTGCGCGCGCCATCGCGCACCCGGTAGTTCCGGTTGGTCATGCCGCCGGAGAGCGGCTCGATCGTCAGCGGACCCGACCATATGCCGAGCGAGCGGATCCTGTCCTCGGGCGATTCTATCATGCGTTCCATCCAGCCCGCTTTCGCGGTCGTGTTCCCCCGCCCTTATACCGGTCTCAGTGCTAAAGTTAGCACTTGCCGCAGGCTGATTTCGGCCTGTAAGCTCTTTCAAAATGAATTGAAGGTCAAGTCGGCGCCACATTTTCCGTCATTGTTTTGGCTAATTGTGGATTTCCTGGTTGTTTGCCTGATATGGATTGCGGGGTTGAAGACCATGTCATCAGCGGAGCGGGGCGGTGGCTATTCCAACCACCGGGAGCGGGAGATCCTCGAGGAACTCAGGCTGTCGGGCGGTTCTAGCCGCGTGCAATTCCTGGCCGAACGGCTCAACGTCTCCGAAGAGACGATCCGGCGCAACATCCGGGTGCTCGAGGAAAGCGGCCATGTGACCAAGGTCCATGGCGGTGTCCACCTCAAGGACTTTTCCTCCGAACAGCCGCTGCATTTCCGCATGAACGAGAGCGCCGAGGCCAAGCGGGTGATCGCGGCGGAGGTTTCCAATCTGATCCAGGATGGCGATACGCTGTTTCTCGACATCGGCTCGACCACCGCCTTCATTGCGGTGGCGCTGCAGAAGCATCAGAACCTGTTCATCGTCACCAATTCGATCTCGGTCGCCCACACGCTTGCCACCAGGAACGGCAATCGCGTCTTCCTCGCCGGCGGGCCGCTGCGCTCGCATGACGGCGGCGCCTTCGGCAATGAAGCGGTCAGCTTCATCCGCCGCTTCAATGTCAAGCATGCGATCCTCTCCATCGCCGCAATCAACGAGCGCGGTTTCATGCTGCAGGACATGGAGGAAGCGGAATTCTCCCGCGAGGCCGCGCGGATCGCAGAGAACCGGATCATCGTCGCAGACGGCGGCAAATTCGGTCATACGGCACCAATCACCGTCGATATGCCCGACATGCTGGTGACCGATACGGCGCCGCCCGACGACCTGAAGGCCATGCTTGAGGCCAACGGGATCCAGCTGATCATCGCCGGAAGCCGGGAACAGACATGAGCGCTGCGCAGACAGACAATGACCAGTCGCCGGGACTGGTACTCTGAACGGAGACTCAGTATCTGCCCGCCAGCGCCAGGGAGTGAAAATACATGAAGACAGTGATCATCGGCGGCAGCCATGCGGGGCTTTCGCTCGCAGCCCAGCTCAGGCACCTTTCGCCCGATGCCGAAATCACCATCGTCAGCGCCGATGCAGAGCCCCCCTATCAGCGGCCGCCGCTCTCCAAGGGCTACATGTCCGGCAAGGTTACCTTCGAACAGGTGCTGCTCAGGCCCGAGGACTGGTACGAGCCGAACCGGATCGAACTGCTCAAGGGTGCGCGCGCCGAGGCCGTGGATCGCAAGGACAAGCTCGTCGTGCTCGACGACGACCGCCATATTTCCTACGATGCCCTCGTTCTTGCTACCGGAGCCAGACCGCGCCGCCTTCCGGCGGAGATCGGCGGCAACCTGCCCAACGTTTACGTTATGCGCGACCATGGTGATGCGCTGAAACTCATCGAACGGATGAAGGAAGGCCGGAAGCTGGTCGTCATCGGTGGCGGCTATATCGGCCTGGAAGCCGCATCCGAAGCCGCCAAGAAGGGCGTTTCCGTCACCGTCATCGAGGCTGCCGACCGCATTCTCAAGCGCGTGGCCTCAGCCGAGACCGCCGACGATATCCGCGCGCTACACCAGGGCCATGGCGTAACAATTCTCGAAAACGCCCAGTTGCATGAAATCCACGAAACGAATGGCATCGCCGACGGCGTCATCCTCGCCGACGACCGCGTCATTCCGGCTGATTTCATCATCACCGGCATCGGCGTTTATCCCGATACCGCGCTGGCCGAAGCTGCCGGCCTGACCTACAACAACGGCATCGTCGTCAACGAGAGGCTGGAAACTTCCGACCCCTCGATCTACGCGATCGGCGACTGCGCGAGCTTTCCCTATCGCGGCACCATGATCCGGCTCGAAAGCGTTCAGAACGCCAACGACATGGGTGTGGTCGTGGCCCACAACGTCCTGGGCGAGGCCAGATCCTACAAGCCGGTGCCGTGGTTCTGGTCCGATCAGTTCGAACTCAAGCTGCAGATCGCGGGCCTGAATACCGGCTTCGACCACGTCATCACCCGCAAAGGCCTGCGCGAGGGAGCAAAATCGCATTTCTATTTCAAGGGCGACGAGTTTTTGGCGGCAGATTGTCTCAACGATGGTGCAGCATACATGATGGCGCGGAAGATACTCGAGGGTGGCAAGGTGCTGACGCGGGAGCAGGTCGCGGATCCGGGGTTCAATATGAAGTCGTTGTTGTAGAGATGAAAATTCTCCGGCTTTGACTGGTGTGACACCGGTCATTTCCATCTTGCCGCTTCTAGCTTGCCGACCTAAGATCGATCCATGGATTTTGACAAGCATAAAGACGTTTTTGAACGACCGTTCGGATTTCTCCACATTGCCAAGACGGGCGGTTCGGCGCTCAAAACGGCGATCAAGCAACATCTTGACCTGACCGGGGAGCAGAACGTCGCCAATCTCGGGCATGGCGCCCGGATCGAGGAAATCCTGGAGCATCAGCCGAAGCTCAAGCTGTGCTTTGTCGTGCGCGATCCTGTCGATCGGTTCGTGTCGGCGTTCAACAGCAGATTCAGAGGCGGCAGATATGGCGTTCACAAGTGGTCGCCACGCGAGGAGAAGGTGTTCTCGCGGTTCATTAGGCCCAACGACCTTGCAGAAGCGCTGTCTTCCAGCGATGGCACCACCAGAGCCATTGCCGAGAAAGCGATGCAAGCCGTCGGTCACCTCAAGCGCGACCTCCGCTTCCATCTCGGCTCGATAGAGATTCTTGAAGCCGCCAAGGATCAGATCGTTTTCATAGGCGACCAGCGCTCGCTTGACGACGATTTTATCCGGTTCAAGGAGATCGTGGGGATGAGACCGGATATCGAACTGCCCAAGGACCAAGTCGGCGCCCACAAGGCACCGGACACCATGTCCAAGACTCTTTCGGCGCTGGGCGAACAAAACATCCGGCAGCATTACATCCGCGATTATCCCCTGTTGGAGTGGTGTCTGCAACACCGGAAGGAACTCATGGCGGCGAGCGCCGGATAAGTGGGATCTGCGCCCTGCGCCCCTTGTGTCGACCACTCGGAAGGGCGTATCAAACCCGCACACACATCTTGGAGACCGCCACATGCCTGCCCCGCATAACAAACTCAAGGCTGCGCTCAAGGCGGGTAAATTGCAGACCGGGCTCTGGTTGTCGCTCGCCAACAGCTATTCGGCCGAACTGCTGGGCGATGCCGGCTTCTCCTGGCTGCTGATCGATGGCGAGCATTCGCCCAACGATCTGCAGACTATCATGCAGCAGTTGCAGGTGCTGCGTTTCTCGGAATCGAGCGTGCTGGTGCGGCCGCCGATCGGCGAGGCCTGGATCATCAAGCAGTTGCTCGATGCCGGCGCGCAATCGCTGCTCATCCCGATGGTCGATAATCGCGAGCAGGCGGAAATGCTGGCGAAGGCCGTACGCTATCCGCCGCATGGCATACGGGGCGTCGGCGCGGGTGGTGCGCGGGCCTCGCGTTTCAGCTACATCGCCGACTATGCCGCGACGGCCGATGCGGAAATCCTGCTCATGGTGCAGGTCGAAAGCATGAAGGCGATCGAGGCGATCGACGAGATCGCCACCGTCGACGGCGTCGATTGTGTCTTTATCGGCCCCGCCGACCTCTCGGCCGACATGGGCTATCTCGGCAATCCCTACGCGCCCGAAGTGACCGCCGTCATCGAGGGCGCCATCAAGCGCATTCTTGAGCATGGCAAGGCCGTCGGCATCTACATGGCGAACCCGGAACTGGCCAAGCACTTTATCAACCTCGGCGCCACCTTCATCGCCATCGGCAACGATGCGAGCCTGCTGACGCAGGGGTCCAAGCAGTTGCGGGCGATCTACGAATAACCCATTTCTGTTACGATTTTCACAAATCGGTTGACGTCTTGGCCAAAGGGTTACATCCTGTGGATCATCAAGATCCGAAGGAATTCTCTCATGGCGCCGCGCAACAAGGACCGGCTCGACCAGCTTGCCGCGATCCTCGGCGAACGCGGCGTGATGCATCTCAGGGATGCCGCCCAGCGGCTCGGCGTGTCGGAGATGACCATCCGGCGCGACATTGCCGGCGATGCGGCGCGCTTTGCCTATCTCGGCGGCCATATCATGCCGGCGGGAAAGGTCGAACCGGAGCAACCCTATGATCTGCGCAAGCAGGCCGACCGGCACGCGACTGCCAAGCGGGAGGCCTGCCGCCACGCATTCACCCATATCCATGCCGACGACACGATCTTCGTCGATTGCGGCACGACGCTGTCGCATCTCATTGATCTTGTTCCGGAAACCATGCCGGTGACGGTGGTGTGCTATGCGCTCAACATCGCCGAGCGCCTGTCGCGGGCGCCCAATATCCGGCTCATCGTGCTCGGCGGCCTCTATCATCCGGAGACGGCATCCTTCTCCGGTCCGCAGGGGCTCGATACGCTGGACCGGGTCGGAATCAACACCGCATTCCTCTCCGCCGCCGGTCTCGACGAGATGCGCGGCGCCACCTGCGCGCATTTTCATGAGGTCGCAGTCAAGCAGAAGGCGATGGCCATTGCCCAGAAAAACCTGCTGGTCATCGACAATTCCAAGCTCGGGCGGGTGAAGCCCGCCTTCTTCGCCCGCGCCGATGCGTTCGATGTCATCTATACCGAGGACGGGCCTTGGTTCGCTGACGAAGCCGCGTAGCAAGCCACGTTCATGGCACATTCGTGCGCGAGATTGCGCTTGACCATACCAAGGATTGATGCAATCATAACACCAATTTGATAGAAATATAACAATCTCGGACCTCGATGTCCCAGGGAGGTTGACGTGGATACGACAACGATGGAAAGGCCGAAAGCCGCCACCAATCATGGCTGGCCGCGCAATCCCGGCATGGAGCTCGATCTCGGCTGGGTTGCCGAGCAGCGGGTCAATCTCTCCGCCGGCGAGCGGCGCGTCGCCTCGCTGCCCGGGCGCCGCACGGTGAAGAAGGACGCGCAGGCTGCATGGCTGCTCAAGGCGCTGACCTGCATCGACCTGACCACGCTGAACGGCGATGATACGGCCGGCCGCGTCAAGCGGCTCTGCGCCAAGGCCGCCAGCCCGATCCGGCAGGATATCCTCGACAGCCTCGGCATGGGCGATCGCCGCATCACGACGGGTGCGGTCTGCGTCTATCACCGCTTCGTCTCGACCGCTGTAGAAGCGCTCGACGGCACCGGCATTCCGGTCGCCGCCGTCTCGACCGGCTTCCCAGCCGGCCTGTCGCCACATGCGACCAAGGTCAAGGAGATCGAAGCCTCCGTCGCCGATGGCGCGAAGGAAATCGACATCGTCATTACCCGCGAGCATGTGCTGACCGGCAATTGGGATGCGCTCTACAAGGAAATGCAGGATTATCGCGCTGCCTGCGGTGACGCGCATGTGAAGGCCATTCTCGCGACCGGCGACCTCAAGACGCTGCGCAATGTCGCCCGTGCCTCGCTGGTCTGCATGATGGCGGGCGCCGATTTCATCAAGACCTCGACCGGCAAGGAAGGCACCAATGCGACGCTGCTGGTGACGCTTATCATGCTGCGGATGATCCGTGACTACGAGGAACGCACCGGCTTCAAGGTCGGCTATAAGCCGGCCGGCGGTATTTCGGCGGCCAAGGATGTGCTGAACTACCAGTTCCTGATGAAGGAAGAGCTCGGCCGCGAATGGCTCGAGCCCGATCTCTTCCGCATCGGCGCCTCGACGCTGCTGTCCGATATCGAGCGCCAGCTCGAACACCACGTCACGGGCGCCTATTCGTCCTTCAACAGACACCCGATTGGATGATAGAAATGAGCGTAGCAAAATTCTTCGACGAGATGTCATACGGCCCTGCCCCTGAAGCCGATACCGAAGCGCGCGGCTGGATCAAGCGCCACGGTGGCACGTTCGGCCATTTCATCAATGGCGAGTTCCGCGCTTCCTCCGGCAACAAGACCTTCGTTACCCATGAGCCCGCGACCGGCGGCGATCTTGCCAAGCTCGCGATCGGCACCAAGGACGATGTCGATGCGGCCGTTGCATCCGCCCGCAAGGCGCAGGCGCAATGGGCGAAGCTTTCGGGCCACCAACGGGCGCGGCATCTCTATGCGCTCGCCCGGATGATCCAGCGCCACGGCCGCCTGCTCGCGGTGGTCGAGGCGATCGACAACGGCAAGCCGATCCGTGAGACGCGTGATATCGACGTGCCGCTCGCCGCCCGGCATTTCTACCATCACGCCGGCTGGGCGCAGCTGCAGGAGAGCGAATTTTCCGACCATGTGCCGGTGGGCGTCGTCGGCCAGATCATTCCGTGGAACTTCCCGCTGCTGATGCTCGCCTGGAAGGTCGCGCCGGCGCTCGCGCTCGGCAATACGGTGATCCTGAAGCCCGCCGAATTCACCTCGTTGACGGCGCTGCTGTTTGCGGAACTGGCCGCCGCTGCCGGCCTGCCGCCGGGCGTGTTGAACGTCGTGACCGGCGAAGGCGAGACCGGCGCCTTGATCGTCGAGCATGACGGCATCGACAAGATCGCCTTTACCGGCTCGACCGATGTCGGCCGCATCATCCGCGAAAAGACCGCCGGCTCCGGCAAATCGCTGACGCTGGAACTCGGCGGCAAGTCGCCGTTCATCGTGTTCGACGACGCCGATCTCGATGGCGCGGTGGAAGGCGTGGTCGATGCGATCTGGTTCAACCAGGGCCAGGTCTGCTGCGCGGGCTCTCGCATTCTGGTGCAGGAAGGCGTCGCGGAAAAGTTCCATGCGCGGCTCAGGCGCCGCATGCAGTCGCTCCGCGTCGGTCAGCCGCTCGACAAGGCGATCGACATGGGCGCCATCGTCGCCCCGGTGCAATTGAAGCGCATCGAGAAGCTGGTCAAGCAGGGTGTCGAGGAAGGTGCCACGCTCTACCAGAGCGAGATCGAACTGCCGAAAGGTGGGAGCTTCTTCCGGCCGACGCTGCTCGCAAACGTTCAGCCGACCTCGATTGTCGCGACCGAGGAAATCTTCGGGCCGGTGGCGGTGTCGATGACGTTCCGCACGCCTGAGGAAGCGGTGCAGCTCGCCAATCACACGCGCTATGGCCTTGCGGCCAGCGTGTGGAGCGAGACGATCGGGCTGGCGCTGCATGTCGCGGCGCGGCTGCAGGCGGGCGTGGTGTGGGTCAATGCCACCAATCTCTTCGATGCGGCGGCCGGTTTCGGCGGCAAGAAGGAGAGCGGCTTCGGCCGCGAGGGCGGACGCGAGGGCGCTTACGAATATCTCAAGCCCAAGGCATGGGCGAACCGCAAGGCGCGGCTCGATTACGCCGTGCCACAGCTGCGGACGACGGCAGGCGATTTCTCCGCGCCGCTGATCGACCGCACGGCGAAACTCTTCATCGGCGGCAAGCAGGCGCGGCCGGATGGCAACTACAATCGCCCGATCGTCTCGCCCAAGGGCAAGCTGGTCGGTGAGGTCGGCGAGGGCAACCGCAAGGACATCCGCAACGCCGTGGTCGCGGCGATCGGTGCTTCGAGCTGGGGTTCGGCGACGGCGCATAACCGGGCGCAGATCCTCTACTACATCGCCGAGAATCTCTCCGGCCGGGCGGATGAATTCATCGCCCGCCTCGCCGCCCAGACCGGCCGCACGCCGGGTTCGGCGCGGGCGGAGTTCGATGCGTCGGTGTCGCGGCTGTTCACCTATGGCGCCTGGGCCGACAAGTATGAAGGCGCGATCCACCAGCCGCCGTTGCGCGGCGTCGCACTCGCCATGCCGGAACCGCAGGGCGTGGTCGGCGTGATCTGCCCGCCGGAAGCGCCGCTGCTCGGCTTCATCAGCCTCGTGGCACCCTTGATCGCGGTGGGCAACCGGGCGGTGGTGGTGCCGAGCGAGCCCTATCCGCTGTCGGCGACGGATTTCTATTCGGTGCTGGAAACCTCGGATCTTCCGGTCGGCGTGGTCAATATCGTCACCGGTTCGGCGATGGAGCTGGGCAAGGCGATCGCTTCGCACAACGACGTCGACGCGGTCTGGGCCTTCGGGTCGCAGGCGCTGTCGGAGATGGTGGAGAAGGCCTCTGTGGGCAATCTCAAGCGGGTGTTCACCGATTACGGCAAGGCATACGACTGGATGGATCCGGCGCAGGGGGAAGGGCCGCTTTACCTCCGCCGCGCCACCGATATCAAGAATGTGTGGATTCCGTACGGCGAGTAAAGTGCCGGGATGGGGATGTGGATTGCCGGCGCTTGATAACTCTGATCTGGTGCCGGCATGAATGCCATTCCCTCCGCCATCCGTGGCCCGCTTTTCATGGTCATCGCGACCGGTTCCTACGTCGTCAACGATACGCTGATGAAGCTCGCGACAGCGGGCCTGCCGCCCTATGAGGTGCTGATGCTGCGCGGGCTTTGGGCGGCGGCATTCGGGTTTCCCATGCTGTTCGCGCTCGGTTACGGACGCCGGCTGCCGCTCATGTTCGAGGGGCGGGTGCTGACCCGCAACCTCTTGGAAACGGCGGCGATCCTGGCCTATGTGGTGGCGCTCGCCAACATGCCGATCGCCGATTCCTCGGCGCTGGGACAGCTCACACCGCTCTTGGTTTTGCTCGGCGTTTCGATTCTGTTTCGCGAACGGATCGGCGGTCTCCGGATGGCGCTGATCGGGCTTGGCTTTGCCGGCGCTATCATGGTGGCGCAGCCTGATATGGAGGGGATCTCGATCTTCGCGCTGCTCGCCATTGCCAACGCGGTGTTCGGCGCGGCGCGCGATGTCGCCGGGCGGCGGGTGGGCGCGGAAGTACCCGGGATGATCGTGGCGATCTCGGCGGTCGTCGTGGTGCTGATCGGCGCGGTGATCGCGCATTTTTCGCTCGAGACCACTGTCATGCCCGAGGCGTCACATCTGGCACTGCTCGCCGGCGCCGGCTTCTTCCTGATCTTCGGGCATTTCTTCATCTTCATGGCCTATCGCACCGGGCCGACCGGGGTGGTGGCGCCGTTCTACTACACGTTCTCGGTCTGGGCGGTGATTTCGGGGCTGGTCGTGTTCGGGGAATTTCCCAATGCGTGGGCGGTGATCGGCATCGTGCTGGTGATCGCCAGCGGGCTGGTGATCGTGATGCTGGACGAGCGGCGGCGGAGGTTGACGGTGGTGGCGTAGAGAGTCGGCGAGTGTGGCGCACCCCCCTCTGGCCTGCCGGCCATCTCCCCCTCAAGGGGGGAGATTGGATGGGGCACTCGCTCGCCTTCAATTGAGCGTAGTGCATGCAGCACTCGACGCTGATGTAGGGCGAGGCGAACGCGTCTAGGCAATCTCCCCCCTTGAGGGGGAGATGCCCGGCAGGGCAGAGGGGGGTCCTCGCTCCGTCCTCACCGATAATTCCTCCAGTCATCCAAATCCGCGCCCTCCGGGAGCATCAACTCGGCGTCGCGGCCGTCGGGCTTCTCCACCGGTTGCCCCGATACGCTCGCGCGATAGGCCTTGAGCCAGTTTCCGAACAGGTGGCACACGGGGTCATGCAACGGGACGGCCTTGACGATTTCGATCGCGGCCTCTTCGAGTTCGCGCAAGCGCGGGTCGCGCGAGGGCTCCCTGACATGGACCTGATCGGCGATCTTGATGACGATGGCGTGGAGTTCATCCCAGACGGCGCGCGCTTCGGGGTCGAGGTGGCGCAGACACCAGCGCTCGCCGCTCTTGCTGTCGAAGAATTCGCAAATGTGACTGCGCCGGCACACGCGCTTTTCGCAGACCAGCTCCGGCATCGCCAGCATTTCAACGGTGCGGCGCGCGAGGCGGGCACGTTCGAGAGGGGTGAGGGACCAGGTGGACATGGGGCTCCTTTCAGGCTTGGGGTGGTTTCAGGCATGGGCGGGGTTTCAGGCATGGGAGGGCATTCACGCGGCGGGTTCCGTCCGTGGTGTGATGCATTCTCGTCCCGATCCCTCCGTCTGGACAAAGGAAATCGGCCGGGGCACGTCTCCGTGCCGGATTATATGACCGCTTTCGCGGCCGGTTAAGACACGTCGCCGTGCCCCGTCAAACGGTGTCTCCATCCACGAACTCGCCAGCACTGCCCCCGTATCTCCATCTTTTCGCGATTGGAGGCGGATATGTGTGCGCTACAGCGCACGTCCGGGGCGAAACTCAGTCTCTCGACTGCCGTCCCCAGAGGACTGGCCCTTCTCGCGGACGCCCCGCATGGAGACTTACGTCGTCTCTCCATGCCGGTCACCGGTCCCGCCTCGCCCTGACGCCTCAGGGTGTAGCCGATACGGAACGGGAGGGATTATGGCATGGAGTTGGGGATTTGGGAAGATGGAGGAGGAATTTTTTCCTATTGCAGGCTACTAACTGCTAATCAGGATCTACGATTGGCAAGCACAGCGTTCTTTCAATCGTTGAGACACACTAAAGGGCAAAATTTCGTAGCTTCATTTCCTCGCATGCGCCGTCTATCCCAGGGAAAAGCGATCCCGCAGCCACCCCCATCAGCCGTAACTCGGACAATACCGCAGCACGCTCGCTGTAAGGCAACTCAAACACTCGTAAATAAGATTTCGACTTCTGCTTTCCGAGAAGTTCTATGTAATCCTCGACATCATCGACAGTTGTTATTGAGCAAATCCCTTGCTGAGGTATGGCGCGAGGATTTTCTAAAGCAATGGGACGCAATATTGAAAAATGCGGTGAAACATTTGCAACCGAATAAATCTGCCTATAGTCTCCTTCCCATTCTGCTCTATCAAACATAAAGATCCGTATTTTTCGTCGAGGATCAGCATCTGCTGACGCTCTTTCCCTGAAAGCAAAGTAGGCAGCGACATAGGGGGAGTGTGTCCAGTCTAATAACGGAGTCGGATATCCGTGATGTTGAAGCAAATTCCAAAAAGCCGCGTTCTGATAATTGTTCGTCAAATCGAAGAAATGTTTGGTTTTCGACGTGACAACCCCATGGAGAGTGGGAATATCCTGACTTACGAACTTTCCTAAGTCTCTTCTATTTGTTCTATGAAACGACGTTCTCAATCTTTTACAGACTGATTGACCACGAAATATAAATCTATCTGATTCCATTTTTCCAACCATAGATTTAAATTTTTCCCACGTATTTACCTTTCTATCAGCTTTAAGCTTACTTTTCTTTTCGGAATTTCCATAAGCCAAGGATGCGGTTATCTTTCCTACCTTGGTTCCGTTTGAATACGTTTCTGCATTTAGGTGGAGAGATTTACTGGTTTTGCGAAGCCGCACGAAGACGGTCTCTGGGAAGATGGCTGTCGGGAACGCCTTCATCAGTTCGTCCCTTGAGACACTCGTCGTGTCTGCGACCCTTTGAATATCGATGCTTTGCATGAAAGATTGAGTTTGATTTTTGTTAGCTGTCTCAAACTGTACAACAAAAACTAAAGGCTCCATCGCGTCTTGAAAAACACAGGCGCGACCGGAAAAGGTTTGATCCAATTCATCAATTTCGACGGTGATCTCTCCAGCGGCGTAGCCGTTAAACCGACCTCTCCATTGCCCCATCATTTTTCTGCGAACCTTTATATAAGTAGATCATACTTGAGCTCATCCACACCACGGGAATGAGGGGCACAAAGTTTTCCTAGGAATGAAGAAAACGACCCTCTTCGTCGGCGAAGACAATCTACTGTGACTGAGTGGAAAAGACTGCCAATGCCCCTTCTGGCGCGGAGTTCAAGACAGTGCCAAGAGGCACAGTCCAAAAACTTTCTGCAAATTTGCAGTCTTCGTCGGTGACTGTCTGGTCTGCCGACACAACACTCACATTGTCTTTACTAACATTCAAATCCGCGACTACAGTCGCAAGACTTGTTGGTGAACTTACAGCGTAGGACAGCACGTCCTTTTTGGCAGACACCGCTGCCGCAAAGACAGTTGCAGGAATTTGCCCACAAGGTACCTTGGCGGGATTTTGTTTGTTGTCCGAACTCGTCACAAGAAAATAGCTGCCGTTGGCAACGTAACTCCATTCACTGCCCCCAATCGCGGTAAAGTCTTTAGACGGTGGCCCACCTATCGAGTCGCAGGTTTCTGTCGTCTTATTGAGTTTTTCGACTTCGATGTCTGATATCTCTTGCGTCTTGCAGTCGTGAAATTTTATCTTCGATGCGTCAACAACCTCGAAATAATAGCCCAAGGAAAAGTCGTCTGTGAAAGCATAAACTCGCTTGACGGCGGCGGCCAAGCTGGTGTTCTGAGTATTTTCTTCCTTGGCCTGTCCCAAAGCCATATTGGCGGTCAGCATTAATATTATTGAACTAGTCAGCCAAGATTTCACCGCTGATACTCCTGATAGATATTACTTGTCCGTCCGGCCCATGCGAAAAGACCAATGCCTCTCCATTCTTAAAACGGCAAAGCGAAAATGTATTTTTGCTCGTTGAGAATATTTGCCGAGTCCTCGCCGAAGTCAGGCAGTCTTTAAGCATTTCAAGTTGTCGTCTGCCGAAAGCAAAATCCTTCTCCGAGATTTGTCGAAGAATTACATTCTGCGATGGCACATTCCATACGAGCTTCGCCTTGCTTTCTGCTACTGAAGTGGCAGCCCATTTTGTATAGAAAAACAGTACGAAGAGTAAAAATGTCAAGAATATTGAGAAATACCACGGAGATTTTGATATGTTCAAAATCGTCGGGTAAACGCCATCTATCAGTCTAAAAAAATAAAACAATGACGCGACAAAGAAGATTAAGAACAGAGGATAGATCAAATATGAACTAGAAAATACGTTGATGGAATAGGAGAGCACCGTCGGTATGGAGAGCTCTATTTCATTGATCGAAATGCCAAAAGCGTTAAGGTATTCCGACAAATATGCGATACCCGCTAAGTAGCCGAGCGCTAGCGGTGCTCCAGCGAACAATAGTTGCGCCCAACGTTCGTTCAAGTAGGTTGCCGACCCATGATCCCTCAACGCAGAGCTTAACGATCTTGCCTGGGATTTTCAACTCAATTCACTTGCCCGAACTGAGTATCGGCGGTGCCCCCCTCAAAACTCCACCCTCTCCAGCCCCCGTCTCCCCGCCTCGAACTCCCGCAATTCCGCTTCCCGCCGCGCGATGTAATTCCGGTCGAAGGGCACCATGTCCTGGTGTCTTGCGAGTTGCATCTGGAAGATGAACAGGCGGTCGTGGCGGAAGGCGACTTCTGAGGCGGCGAGGTAGAATTCCCACATGCGGAAGAAGCGTTCGTCGTAGAGCGCGACGGCCTCGGCGCGCTTGGCAACGAAGCGTTCGCGCCAGGCGCGCAGCGTCCAGGCATAGTGCATGGGCAGGATCTCGATATCCTTGACCAGCAGGCCCGCCTTTTCGACCGCCGGCAGGACTTCGGCGAGCGAGGGGATGTAGCCGCCGGGGAAGATATATTTCTCGATGAAGGGATTGGTGGCGTAGTTGGGCTTCGTGCGGCCGATGGAATGCAGCACCATGACGCCCTGCTTATCCAGCACCTCGGCTATCTTGCGGAAGAAATTGCGGAAATTGCCGACGCCGACATGCTCGAACATGCCGACCGAGACGATGCGATCGTACTGGCCCTTGAGATCGCGGTAATCGGTGAGCTCGAAGCGGACTTTTTCCGCCAGCCCGCGCTTTTGCGCCCGGATGCGGGAGACCTTCAGCTGCTCCTCCGACAGCGTGATGCCGGTGACATCTACGCCGGAGGATTCGGCGAGATACATGCCGAGCCCGCCCCAGCCCGAGCCGATCTCCAGCACGCGATTGCCCGGCTGGAGCTGGAGCTTGGCCGCGATATGGCGCTTCTTGGCGAGCTGGGCCTGATCGAGGCTGATCTCGCGCGGCTCGAAATAGGCGCAGGAATATTGCCAGTCCTCATCGAGGAAGAGATCGAAGAGTTTTGCCGAGAGATCGTAATGGTGCGAGACATTCCTGAGGTTGCGATTGATCGGCAGGCGGGAGCTTGCCTGGAAGGCGAGGATGCGGGCAAGGCCCTGCGCCACCATGCGCGGGGTCGCCGCCTTGCGGATGCCATTGCGGGCGAGCAGCGACAGGAAATCGAAGATATTGCCTTCCTCGATGATCAGCCGGCCTTCCATATACATCTCGCCGAGCTTCAGCGCCGGATCATTGGCGATGGCGCGATCGGCCTCGTCATCAGTGATGCGGATGGCGATGGTGGATTCGGAGCCATCGCCGAAGGTGTGGGAGGCGCCCGTGGGGAGCGTGAGGCGGAGCGAGCCCTTGCGGACGATTTTTTTCATCATCATGGATGTGGTGGATGGCATAGGTTCTCCTTGCTTCTGGCGTGCCTGGAGATTGCCCCTCATCTGCCTGCCGGCATCTTCTCCCCGCTCGCGGGGAGAAGGGACTCGCGGCACTGTTGGCGCCTCTGGCGTCCCCTCGCCCCGTTCTTACGGGGAGAGGGTCAGGGTGAGGGGCAAGGCCAAGCGCGCTAGGCCTGCGATGGCAGGGACTTTAGAGAAAACGGATGTAGGGGCAAGGGGTTATCGCGCCAGGGATGGGACGGTACGTTTCATACATGCGGGGCGGCAGCTTCCCTCTTCTCCCCTTGGGGGAGAAGCAACCATGTCATTTTTATTGTGGAACCCAAGGCGTATCGCGCAGGATGACGAGGTTTGCGGCCTCGATGAGCTTTCGCATGATGGCGACGAGGATGAGCTTGGGCGGTTTTCCGGCGGCAGCCAGGCGTTGGGCGAAGCTGCGATGGCCGGGATCGCATCGTTTGGCGGCAAGAGCAGCCATGTAGAGCAGTTTTCGAGGCCTGCGGCGGCCTCCGGCAATGAAGCGCTGGCCCTTTCGCTCGCCGGAATCGCGGTCGAACGGCGCAACACCGACCAGGGCGGCGGCCTGTCCGCGCTTCATCGCGCCCAGTTCGGGCATCCGGATCAGCAGGCTCAGCGCCACGATGGAACCGACACCAGGCAAGGAGTTGAGCAGGGCGAGCCGCCGGGCGAGGTCGGGCCAGAGCCGGACGCGGGCCATGATGTCGGCGACAATCCTGGCCTTTCGCGCCAGCAGGATGGTCAACTGGGCGCGGGCATCCTCAATCAGGTCGGGCAGGCTCAGATGCTCCATCTGGGTCTTCAGCAGCGTTGCAAGCTCGCTGGCTTGCTCATAGGCCGTCAGTCGCTCGGCCAGTTCGGCAAGGCGCGGATCGGCGGCGGCTCTGACGCTCTCGACCTGGGCCGTGGCGCAGGCGATCAGCCGGGCGTCGATGCGATCATTCTTGGCCCGCAGGCGCTTGATGCGGGCAAACAGCCTGACCTCGATGGGCTGGTGCACGACCACCTCAAGCGCTGCGTCGCGCAAGGCTTTGACGATGGCGCGCTCATAACCGCCGGTGGCCTCCAGTCCGACGCGCCCGGCGCCCTGGGCACAAAGCCAGTCGATCAGCTCGCCATGTCCGGCCGGCGTGTTGGCCACCCGAACCATCGCCTCCGAGCCGTGGATCGCCGCGTCCAGCCAGAGCTTGGCGACATCGACCCCGGCGCTAAATGTGTTAGACTTCGATATGTTCATCGATCCCTCCTTGTGGCTCCGGACCCGATCGTCCCTGCAACCATCCGGATCAGTGAACAGCCGACGGCGACCCAGCTTCTCCACAGCCCAAAGGGCTCTGATGCCAACGGTCCCTCCGACGGTGGTCCGCCTGGTGCGTCAACATCAGGCGGACAAACCGGACAAAACCAACTTTACCAGAAATTCAACACACAAGATGCCGGCAGGCAGATGAGGGGTTTTAACTCTACTTGAGGGAACCCCTCATCTGCCCTACGGGCATCTTCTCCCCAAGGGGAGAAGCGGGAGCGAGCGGCACCTACCGTGCCAAATCCTGAACAGCCTCGCGCGCCGCAAATCTGCCCATGACAATCGCGCCCTCGATATAGCCGGGGTAGCTGGGGGAGAGTTCGGACGAGGCGAAGCGGAGGGGGCCGTGGCCGAGGCGGAGCGGGGCTTCGGGGTCGGCCGCGTTGGGATCGATGACGTCGTCGGAATAGGCGCCGCCGGACCAGGTGTCGTCGGTCCAGTCGCGGATGGAGAGTTCGATGATGTTGCCGGCCTCCTCGCCCAAGGCGGTGACGAGCTGGGTGCGGATGAAGGTTTCGAGCTCGGATTGCGGGCGGCCGTGCCACGACTTGGCGAAGCTGCCGCCGATGAACATGACCAGGCCGAAAAGGTCTGCGAGACCCCCGTTCCCCTCGCGGCTGGCGTCGCAGGCATAGAGGCCCTGGGGCGCGCTCCACATGACGGTGCCGGAGAAGCCGCGGGCGCGCCAGAACGGGGTGGCATAGCGGATGAAGATCTTGATGCAGTGGCCCGTTCCCCAGGCGGCGAAGGCATTCGTGATAGGCGCGGGCAGCGGCGGATCGTAGGTGATGCGGCTCGCCATGACGGGCGGCACGGAGACGATGACGCGGCGGGCTTCGTAGGTTGTGTCGCCGGTATGCACCGTGGCGCCGTCGGGGCCATGCGCGATGCTTTTGACGGGGCTCGAGAGCTTGAGGCGGGTGCCGAGGGTGGCCGCGACATCCTCGGCCAGCGCGTGCATGGTGGTGGCGAGGAAGGATTCCATCTCGGAATATTCATTGGTGATGCGGGAATCCGTCGAGGCGAGCCAGGCGAAGGAGACCTCGTCGGGCGAGCGGCACCACAGGCCCTCGATCAGGCGGAGGAAGGCGCTCGCGACATCTTGGTCGAGACCGGGCTGGCGGGCGATCCACTGGCTGACGGTGAGGCCTTTCAGCGCGGGGTCGGTGGGGTCGAGGCGGATGATATGTTCGCGCAATGCCTCGACGCCCTCCCAGATTTCGTAGCCGCGCGTGAGCGAGATCGGCGGCTGGAACACCTCGTCGCCCTCGACATAGGCCCAGGTCACCGCCCTGCCATGGGCACGCGCCAGCGCATTGAGTTCCACCATGTCACGGCAGAGGAACTGGCCGCCGGTATCGATGCGCGCGCCATCGGCGAGCAGCTTCGACTCGACGCGACCGCCGACGCGGTCGCGGGCCTCGAGAAGGATCACGTCGAGGCCTTGGGCCATGAGCTCGGTTGCGGCGCTGAGGCCGGAGAAGCCGGCGCCGATGACGATGACATCGTGGCGGGACATGCGAAACTCCTTTGCATTCTGAATGAATGTTCAATCAGACTGTCGATTCCGGCGCAAGCCCGCACAATAGGACCGGCGCGCACAATCGTTCAATACGTTTTGCAGCGGGACGGATAGTGTGCGGCTTCGATAGAGGAGTTTTCGCATGACCAAGACCTATGACCCGATCCGGCTCGACGAGAAATTCGCGCTGTTTTCCGACCAGTGGCAGCCGCGCGTGGTGGCCGAGATGAACGACTACCAGTTCAAGATCGTCCGGATCGAGGGCGACTTCGTGTGGCATCAACATGCCGATACCGACGAGACCTTCATCGTGCTCGATGGCGTGCTGAGGATCGATTTCCGCGACGGCGCGGTGACGATCGGGCCGGGCGAGATGTTCGTGGTGCCGAAGGGCAAGGAGCACAAGCCCTATGCCGAACGCGAGGTGAAGATGATGCTGATCGAGCCGCGCGGCGTGAAGAATACCGG
Source organism: Rhizobium sp. LjRoot254 (assembly GCF_964254105.1). Classification (NCBI taxonomy): domain Bacteria; kingdom Pseudomonadati; phylum Pseudomonadota; class Alphaproteobacteria; order Hyphomicrobiales; family Rhizobiaceae; genus Rhizobium; species Rhizobium sp. LjRoot254. The sequence goes on from NZ_CAXUSM020000001.1 coordinate 4,709,262, forward strand.
CGAATTCGAAAGCGAACTGACGGCGCGGAACGACGTGTGGATCTGAGGGCGCCGCCCGCGTTAGCTGTCCTCGGGCTGGGTACGCAGGTTGGAGACGACGCGCCGGTTCTGCACCTTGCAGGAGCGATCGTTGCAATCGCGGACTTCGCGGTCGTTGCCGTAGCCCTTGGCCCACATCCGGCTCGGGTCGACGCCCTTCGAGACGAGATAGGCCATCGCGGCATCGGCGCGCTTCTGCGACAGCGTCTTCATCTTGGACGCGGAGCCGGAATCGTCGGAGAATCCCTGCAGCTTGAGGAGCCATTTCGGGTGCCGGTTGAGCCAGGCGGCCTGGCTATCCAGCGTCGCCCTGGCGACGGAATCGAGCGCCGCGGAATCCTGGGGGAAGTAGATCCGGCGGCCGACATTGAGGATGAAATCCTCCTGGCTGCCGGCGGACACCGTCTCGAAGCCGGGCGCGGGATCGTTGGTCTGGCCGGTCATCGGCACCGCCGGAGGTTCCTCCACGGAGGCGACTTCGGTGGTGGAACAGGCGGCGAGCGCGACCAGCGCGATCGCAGCCACAAGGCGCTTCATGTATTCTGCTGTTGCCGGCATCTGGATGATATTCCTCATTCGACCACTGCCTGGCTGGCCTGATCGCCTGGCGGGGCCTGGTCGGCAATATGCGGCAGGACCTGCACGGCGGTGCCGATGGGGCAACGCTGGTAGAGGTCGATGGCGTCCTCGTTGAACATCCGGATGCAGCCGCTCGACGCATCCTTGCCGATGCTCGACGGCACGATCGTGCCATGGAAGCGGTAGCCGGTGTCGACGCCGCCGTTATGCAGGTACATGGCGCGGGGGCCAAGCGGGTTTTTCGAGGAGCCGCCCTCGACGGATTCGGGCAGTTCGGGATGGCGCTTGCGCATCTCCGCCGGCGGCGTCCACTTCGGCCAAAGCGTCTTGGCGTCGATCGTGGCGCGGCCATACCATTTGAAGCCATCCTTGCCGACGCCGACGCCGTAGCGGATGGCCGTCTTGTTCTCCATGATCAGGTAGAGAAAATGATGCCTGGTATCGACGACAACCGTGCCAATGGGCTCGCTCGAGAAATATTTGACGACCTGGCGGCGCCACTTCTTGTCGATCCTGGCGAAATTGGTCGTCCGGTACGTCACGCCATTGTCGACCGCGGTGCCGGCAAAATCGGACGCCGCGGCGAGTGCCGGACTTTCGATGGCAGCGCTGCCAAGGAGCGCCAAACCACCAATCAAAGTTTCCCTGCGCGTCAACACCATCGGCCATCTCCCCTGAAGCCAAAGAGCGAGATTCCAGTAAATCAGATTTTTCGTTTGCCACAACAGAAAACTGCTCGGCACCATTTGGTATGGCGCTGATTGCAGCACTTTCAAGGGGTCGGGCGTGGATGCCTTATGTCGTCTGCGACGGCCAAGCTCTCTGAGGCATCGGTTCAGAACCGCTGTAGAGGCGCCATGTCCAGTCGGTGCCTGCGCGGCGGAAGATCGCCGCCAGGCGGTAGGCCGCCGGATGGACATGACGATCATACACGAACTCGACACGACCCTGCGCGAAGACCCAGGCGATGTCGTTCTCTATGGTGACGGGTTTGCTGTCCCAAATCCAGCGCAGTCTGAAAGGCGCAGTGAAAACATAGGCGACCAGCCCCTCGAGTTCATCACGCGTCTCTGCGATCTCGCCAACTTCCGATCCCACCAATCGAAAGCCGTTACTCCAGAGTTCATCGACGATGGCCATGTCCTTGGCGAACATGAGTGCGCTCGCCCTGTCGAGTTTTGCATAGATAGCCTGTTCGTCCATATCCGCCCCCTTGTCCGTAAACTATAAGCCAGAGAATGCTGTTTGGTCTGAAAGCAATTCCGAGAGAAAATACCTCACAATTGGCACTGCCAAAGCGACAGGAGCGGCACGCATAACTTGCGCGATCTTTGTATACAATAAACCTTATAGTAGAGATGGCAGCAGGTCAATCTTTGGTCTAGCGGGTCCGCGACTTTTGCCTGCCGGAGCCCTCACTGCGTTTTGTCGTCGCTATTGGGCGGCGAGCCTCGGAGGATTTTGCTCATCGCCTTGCCTTTCGCGAGTTCGTCGATCAGTTTGTCCAGGTAGCGGATTTCTCGCATGAGAGGCTCCTCGATTTCTTCCACGCGGATGCCGCAGATGACACCTGTAATCAATGATCGCGAGGGGTTCATGCGAGGCGCTTGCGTGAAGAAATCCTCCAAAGTCGTCTTGTCTGCCAGCCGGTCGCCCAGGCTCTCCAAGCTGTGGCCCGTGAGCCAGCAGATGATTTCATCGACCTCCGCCTTGGTGCGCGCCTTCTTCTCCGCCTTGGCGACATAGTGGGGATAGACGCTCGCGAGGCTTATTGAATAGATGCGATGCTTCGTCATTGGTCCTCCGATCGTTCCAGGCATGTTTTCGCCCAGAATAGCGGAAATCAGGACTGAGACAAATGGATCGAGCGGCTGAGTTCGGGCGCACACCAACCTTAAGAATCCGACGATCTTGCCTCAGGCCCTGCCGATCTCACCGGTATAGAGCAGCCACGCCGCCAGCAACGCGAGCACGACAATGATCGCCGCCAGCACCACTTCGGCGCCGGCAAATGTCTTTTCACCGCGCTCGCGCCTTGCCATCGCATAGACAAGGATGCCGGGGACGAAAAGGATCGTGCACAAGAGCAGATAGGTGAGGCCCGCGGCATAGATCAGCCAGAGGCCATAGATCGTCGCCAACAGGCCAACGACCGCGTCACGGTTGCGGCCCGCTCCATCGGTTCTGTAGGTTTCGCCCTTGAGCGCAAGTTTCAACGCATAGGCACCCGACAGGACATAGGGCGGCAGGATGGCGACCGACGAAATGAAGGCAAAGAACTGGTAGGCGCTGAGCGAGAAATAGCTGACGAGCACGAATATCTGGACGAGAATGTTGGTCGCCAGCAATGCGTTGGCCGGCGCGCCGCTGGCGTTCTCCCGGCCGAACCAGCTTGGAAAAGTCCCCTCCTTGCCGCAGATGAACGGGATTTCCGCGCAGATCACCGTCCATGACAGAAACGCGCCACCCACCGAGATCAGCAGGCCGATATTGATCACCGCCGCGCCCCAGTGGCCGATCAACGGCTCGAGGACGCCGGCCATGGAGGGAACCCCGAGACCGGCGAGCTCGGGCTGGCTGAGCAAGCCGGCCGACAGCAGCGACACCAGCACATACAGCACCAGCGCACCCAGGAAGCCGATGACGGTGGCGAGACCGACATCGGAGCGCTTGGCGGCTCGCGCCGAGCAGACGCTGGCGCCTTCGATGCCGATGAACACCCAGAGCGTCACCAGCATCGTGCTCTTGACCTGGTCCACGACGCTGCCGAGCCCGGCGTCTGCACCATTGGGCCGGCCCCAGAAATTGAAGGTGAACTTGTCCCAGTTGAAGGCGACGATCGCGATCAGCACGAACAGCAGCAGCGGTATCAACTTGGCGGCGGTGGTGGCGACATTGATCAGTGCCGCCTGTTTGACACCCCGCAGAATCAGCAGGCGCACCAGCACCAGGCAGATCGATGCGCCGACGATCGACAGCAGATTGTTGCCGCTGCCGAAGGCGGGGATAAAGAACGACAGCGCCGAGAAGATCGCCACCACGAAGGCGACATTGGCCAGCGACGCGCTGAGCCAGTAGCCCCAGGCGCTGGTGAAACCGACATATGAGCCGAACCCGGCCTTGGCATACGCATAGGGGCCCGAATTGAGCTCCGGCTTTCGCACCGCCAGGGACTGGTAGACGAAGGCGAGCATCAGCATGCCGATACCGGTGATCACCCAGCCGATGATGATCGCCCCCGGCGAAGCGTGGCGCGACATGTCCGAAGGCAGGTTGAAAATGCCGCTGCCGACCATCGGGCCGACGACCAGGGCGATCAGGGGTACGAGCGTGAGCTTGTCGGACTGCACCGCCGTGGTGGGAACGCTCTCGTTGCCGGCTACCATGCGCGCTTCTCCCCCTGACCTATAAAGCCGATCCGGACGTCATGCGATGCGCTGTCCAAGTGTGAATTTCGCAGCCAAATATGCTCGTGGGCCGGACTGCGTCGCCGTACGCGTCTGGAGACAATCCCTCCAACCAGAAGTATCAATCCGCGCACGAGGCGTCAATCAATACCGCCTGTTCGTCGAATCGCAGCGTTAGTTCGTGCTGTTATCGTCGTTCGAGGCGAGCTTTTTCCAGGAATTTTCCTGCGCCAGCATGGCCTTGAGATAAGTCATGTTGGCATCCGCCTGTTCGGCGGTCAGTTCCTGGCGGGCGATGTTCTCGGCTTCCTGGAAGCGGCCCTGCAGGCCGACAACGAGCGCGAGGTTCTGGCGCACGCGGCTGTCGGCGCCGGGCTGGGAGATGGCCGAGCGCATATAGGTCTCGGCGGTCTTGAGGTCTCGGGTCAGCAGGTAGGACATGCCGAGATTGGAGAGCACGCTGGCCTCGTTCGGCTTGATGTCGAGCGCATCGCGATAGGCCTGGCGCGCGGCATCGGAGCGGCCGAGCTGGTCGAGGATGGCGCCTTCGGCGGATTTCAACTTCCAATCCGGGCGATCCGGCGTCTGGGCGCGGCTGATCGTGCCGAGCGCCTGTTCGAGATCGCCGGCGCTGGCCAGTGCCTTGCCATAGGCGGCGAGCACGTCGCGATCCTTGGGATAGAGGATGGCAACCTGCCGCATCACGGCGAGCGCCTGGTCATTCTTGCCGGTCATGCGCAGCAGCGATGCATATTGCAGGCCGGTATTGCGGTCCTTCGGGTTCCTGGCATAGGCAGCACCGATGCTGCGGGTGGCGCCGGCGATCTCCGCAGCACTCATCTGGTCGACGGGCTTGCGGGAATTCGGGATCGAGCCGGTCGTATCGCCGCGGTTGGTGGCGCAAGAAGCGGTGAGCGCCAGCGCCAGGAAACCCAGCCCGACCATCGCCTGCCTGAATGGCGCTTTCCGCCCCGTATGATATGTCATCGCCGAACCCCTTGCGAAATCTGGCGCGGCTGGCAAAGCTCGTGCCCAATGCTGCCGCAATCCTCGCTCAAGCAATAATCTGTTAACCCTAACAGAGCGTTAACGCGCCCTTCCCAACGCGCCCTTCCAAGGACTTGCCATGGCCCCCTATCAGTTCATCGAGCGTACCTCGCCCTTCAACACCAAGGGTGGCAAGACGCTGCCGGTCTTTGCCGTGACACCGGCCCATATCGAGACCGAAATGGTCGATCCGGTGGCGCTGGAATGGGCCAAGAAGGCAGGCTGGAAGGGCGACGCCGGTTCGCTGCTGCTGGTGCCATCCGATACCGGACTTCTCGGCGGCGCGCTGTTCGGGCTCGGCAAGAACCCGTCGGACACGCCCTATATCACCGGCAAGCTGGCGCGGCTGCTGCCGGCCGGCGACTGGCATATCGAGACCGCGCCGCTGACCGCCAACCGGCTGCTGCTGGGCTTTGGGCTGGGCAGCTACCGGTTCGACAAATACAAGGCCGACGGCAGCGAACAGCCGACGCTGATGCTTCCGGCCGATGCCGATGCGGCGCGCGTCAAGCGGCTGCTGGCCGGCGTGTTCCTCGCCCGCGACCTGATCAACGTGCCGACCAACGACATGGGGCCGGATGCGATGGAGGCCGCGTTCCGCGAGCTTGCGGCGCATTACAAGGCCGACGTTTCCGTGGTGCGGGGCGACGATCTGCTGCAACAGAACTTTCCGCTGATCCATGCCGTCGGCCGCGCGTCCGAACAGGCGCCGCGGCTGCTCAAGCTGCGCTGGGGCAAGAAGGGCCATCGCAAGGTGACGCTGGTCGGCAAGGGCGTCTGCTTCGACACCGGCGGGCTCGACATCAAGCCGTCCGCCTCGATGCTGCTGATGAAGAAGGACATGGGTGGTGCGGCGAACGTCATGGGCCTGGCGCTGATGATCATGGATGCCAAGCTCAAGATCGACCTGACCGTGCTGGTGCCGGTTGTCGAGAACTCGATTTCCGGCAATGCCTTCCGGCCGGGCGATATCTACCGGAGCCGTGCGGGGCTGACCGTGCAGATCGACAATACCGACGCAGAGGGACGGCTGATCCTGGCCGATGCCCTGGCGCTGGCCGACGAGGACGAACCGGAGCTGATGATCGACATGGCGACGCTGACCGGGGCCGCAAGGGTTGCACTCGGTCCGGACCTGCCGCCGTTCTTCACCGACGACGAGAACCTCGCCGGCCAGCTGACCGATGCAAGCCTCGAAGTGGACGATCCGATGTGGCGCCTGCCGCTCCACAAGGGCTACGAGAAGGACATCAACGCCAAGATCGCCGACCTGACCAACGCGCCCTCGGGGGGCATGGCCGGTGCGATCACGGCCGCGCTCTTCCTCAAGCGCTTCGTGAAGAAGACCGAGAGCTGGGCGCATTTCGACATTTTCGGCTGGACGCCATCAGAGCGGCCGCATGCCCCGGTGGGCGGCGAAGCGCAGGCGATAAGGGCGATATTCCATATGCTGGAGAATAGAAGCGCGCGGGGGTGATGTGGACGGACGACGAACTTGCCAAGGTTTTCGTGTACATACATTCGCGCGCCATCGGTCTTCCCGAGAAGCGGCCGGCTCCACAGATTTCGCCCGACACGTTGCCGCTTGACCTCAATGACATTTCCTCTGCTGTGCGCGATCAACTGGGTGCGGCGATAACCGCCAAGAGTTCCGACGTTGTCGAAGCAGCACTCGGGCTGGCTCTCTTATTTGATGTGCCCCTGTCCGTGTATTTTGATTTGTCGTGCCAGCTTGTTACCGAAGACTGGCACATCTCCCAGGAAGACATCATTCGTCTGCTCCAGGACGCCGAAGATGCGCGTGCGATACCCTTTCTAAGAACGGCCATCGATCTTAAGCCCAGGCTTGAGCATCTCGCACATGACGACTATGGCTCCTATTACAAGAAATGCCTTTGGGCGCTGAGTGCTATCGGAACACCGGATGCTATTGCTGTCATTCGCGATTGTGTGAATTCGGAAATCGCTCCATTGAGGGAAGAGGCGGAGTATCGGCTTTCCAAGATCCAGGGGCCTGGAGCCAGGTGCGATTAACCACGGATGCGGACTCCCATTGCACCGGCTCGCCATTTCGCGGAAAATGGAACGGTCTCGAAACGATTTTTCCGGAGCCGGCCGTTGCCCGTCGAACTCACCGCCTCGCAGGCGCTCGGCCTCTGGCACCAGGTTTCGCTGGAACAGGTGAAGGCGGGGGATGTCGATCTGACCATGCGACAGGTGGCGATCCTGCTGCATATCTATCTCGTGCCGCCACCGCATACGGTGCGCGGTCTGGCGGCGACGCTGGGTGTGACCAAGCCGGTGATCACGCGGGCGCTCAACACAATGGGCGAGATGGGCATCGTCGACCGGGTGCGCGACGATCGCGACCGCCGCAATGTGATCATTAAAAGAACATTGACCGGTGCGCTTTATCTTGAGAAATTCGGTGACCTGATCATCGACCAGGGCCGCCAACTCAGCTGAGGACGCAATGCTCGACCGCCGCCTGAATGCTTTCCGAACCGACCTTGCCGAGAAGAGGCTCGAGGGCCAGGTGGAGGCCCTGCGCTTCGTCGAGGGCAAGCCTGCCCGGGTGGTCGCATCCACGACGGCGATGCGGCCGCAGCCGAGCCTCACATCCGGCATCGATACGGAACTGCTGTTCGGCGAGCCTGTGAGCGTGCTCGACCGCGCAGATGGCTGGGCCTGGGTGAAATCCGGCGTCGACGATTATGTCGGCTATGTCGAGGAGGCGGCGCTGGGCGGACCCGGTGCCGAGCCGACGCATTGGGTGACGGCGCCGCGGACTTTCGTCTATTCCGAGCCCGACATGAAGCGGCCGACGGTGAGAGCGCTTTCGATGGGCAGCCGGATTACCGTGACCGGCGACGCCGAGACGCGCGGCACGCGATATCTGCTGGTAGACGGTGGGGCAGTGATCGCCAAGCACGTGGCCGAGGTCGGCGTGCCGCTGGCCGGCGATTATGTGGACGTCGCGACGCGCTTTCTCGCGTCACCTTATCTCTGGGGTGGACGCTCGGGCTTCGGGCTCGATTGCTCAGGCCTCGTGCAGCTTTCGATGATGATGACCGGCCGAGCGGTGCTTCGCGACACCGACATGCAGCGCGCCTCGATCGGGATGGAGATATCAGGGGATGAACTCAGGCGTGGCGATCTGGTGTTCTGGAAGGGCCATGTCGCCATCATGGTCGATGCCGATATGATGATCCATTCGAATGGATTCACCATGGATGTCTCCCACGAAAGCCTCGCCGATGCGATCAAGCGCATTGAGCCGATGTATGGATTGCCGCTGCTTTACCGCCGGCCATCGTAAACCACTTATTGCGTTTCGTATTATCTATCGTTCAATATTTGAAGACAATCCGTGCTCGCGGCGGGGGATACCCGAACCGTCTGGGGAGGCGCATATAAGCGTCATCCAATCAGTGCCGGCACGGGCCGGAGAAAGAAGAAACCCATGTTGAACCAGATCAAGGGCCTGCATCACGTCACGTCGATGGCTGCGGATGCAAGGACCAACAACCAGTTCTTCACCCATACGCTCGGCCTGCGCCGCGTGAAGAAGACCGTCAATTTCGACGCGCCGGACGTCTATCATCTCTATTACGGCGATGAAGCCGGCACGCCGGGCACTGTGATGACCTATTTCCCCTTTCCCAATATCGGCCGTGGCCGTCCGGGCACCGGTGAGGTCGGCACGACCGTGTTCTCGGTTCCGCAGGGCTCGCTCGGCTTCTGGGAAGAGCGGCTTGCAAAGCAGGGCGTCACCGGCATCAAGCGCGACGAGACCTTCGGCGAGAAGCGGCTGGAATTTGCCGGCCCCGATGGCGACGGTTTCGCGCTGGTCGAGGTGAAGGACGATAGCCGCGAACCCTGGACAGAGAACGGTGTCAGCGCCGATCATGCGATCCGTGGTTTCCACTCGGTTGCCATGCGGCTGCGCGACGAAGGTGCGACGACTGAGCTGATGAAGTTCATGGGCTACGAACAGTTCGAAGCCAAGGACGGTGTCACCCGCCTGATCGTGCCCAGTGGCAACGACGCGAAGTTCATCGACCTCGAAATCATGCCGAATATCGCCAGAAGCCAGCAGGGCGCGGGCTCCGTGCACCATGTGGCCTTTGCCGTCGACAACCGAGAGACCCAGCTCGAAGTGCGCAAGGCGCTGATGGATACGGGCTACCAGGTGACGCCGGTGATCGACCGTGACTACTTCTGGGCGATCTATTTCCGCACTCCGGGCGGCGTACTGTTCGAAATTGCCACCAGCGAGCCGGGCTTCAACCGCGACGAGGATACGGCGCATCTCGGCGAGGGCCTGATGCTGCCGCAGCAGCACAAGCATCTCAGGCCGATCCTGACCCAGACGCTTGCGAATCTGGAGGCGTAAATGGCGACGATCGAACTTTCCAGAGACCACGGCTATGTGCACCGGGTGAAATCAGGTGCACAGGGCCAGCCGATCTTCTTCGTGCTGCATGGCACGGGCGGCGACGAGAACCAGTTTTTCGAATTCGGCAGCGACCTGATACCCGATGCGACGATCATATCGCCGCGCGGCGATGTCAGCGAATATGGCGCGGCGCGTTTCTTCAAGCGCACCGGCGAGGGTGTCTATGACATGGCCGACCTTGCACGGGCGACGGAGAAGTTCGCCGGCTTCGTATCGGCGCTCAAGGCGGAGCATCAGGCATCCGAAGTGATCGGGCTCGGCTTTTCCAACGGCGCCAATATCCTCGCCAATGTGCTGATCGAAAAGGGCAGGCTGTTCGACAAGGCGGTGCTGATGCATCCGCTGATCCCGTTCGCACCGAAGGACAATCCGACGCTCAAGGGCGTCGATGTGCTGATCACCGCCGGCCGCACCGATCCGATCGGACCGGCGCGGGTCACCCAGGCGCTCGCCGATTATCTCGCCGCGCAGGGAGCAACGGTTGAGCTCGACTGGCACGATGGCGGGCACGAAATCCGCCGCAGCGAGATCGAGGCGGTGGAACGGTTCCTCAAATAACTACAGTCCTCAACCCACTGCAGGCAAACATATAGCGGCGCATCCCCGACAAGGAGATACGCCGTGTATGCGCAAAGCAAGGAAGCGCGGCTCGTTCAGGGGTCACGTGCCGTAGTATGCGCGGTAGGCCGGATCTGTTCCGAACCAAAGCTCATAGAGGCCGCTGGCACAATCGATCCCGAGGACTGTCACTTCTGGCGGAAATGCCTCGTTACCGAGAAAGTCTCCGATAGAGATGCCGCCAACACCTTCAACACGCGACCCGTCGCCAATTGCAACGACTTTCAGCGCCAAGGCATCCCAATCACCGGAGTTTTGAAAAATCGCGTCAATGATCGACCTTAATGGCAAATAGGCATCGTTTGGATTCAGCGGACCGGATGCGACGCCCATTGGCGGGTCGGCGGCATAAAGAGTTGCGGTGCCGAGGCAGGTTTCGCCGCTGAATAGCCTGACTTCAAGCACGAACCTCCTCCAGTTCAATCAGCGTGCCGAAGAAATCCTTCGGATGCAGGAAGAGCACCGGATTGCCATGGGCGCCGATCCTGGGCTCGCCGCCCAGCACGCGGGCGCCGGCAGCTTTCAGCTGGTCGCGGGCGGCGATGATGTCGGTGACTTCGTAGCAGATGTGATGCATGCCGCCGTCGGGGTTCTTCGCCAAAAAGCCCGCAATGGTGGAGTTTTCGCCGAGCGGTTCGAGCAGCTCGACCTTGGTGTTGTCGAAGACGACGAAGACGACCGTGACGCCGTGCTCGGGCAGCGGCTGCGGCACCGAGACAGTGGCGCCGAGGCTGTCGCGGTAGCGCGCGATGGCGACTTCGAGATTGGGCACGGCAAGTGCGATGTGATTGACCCGGCCCAGCATCATTCGTTCCTCAACCTTCCCTCGGCGAGATCGAGCACGGCGCGCGCCGCATCGACGACATTGGTACCAGGGCCGAAGACGGCGGAGACGCCGTGATCCATGAGGAACTGATAGTCCTTGCGCGGGATGACGCCGCCGCAGACGACGATGATATGGCCGCCGCCCCTCGCCTTCAACTCATCGACCAGCTGCGGCATCAGTGTCTTGTGGCCGGCGGCGAGCGAGGAGACGCCGATGACGTCGACTTGTCTCTCGATCGCGAGATCGGCCGCCTCATCCGGCGTCTGGAACAGCGGGCCAGCGACGACCTCGAAGCCGATATCGCCGAAGGCCGAGGCGATGACCTTGGCGCCGCGATCGTGGCCATCCTGGCCGAGCTTGGCGACGAGGATTTTCGGCCGCTTGCCCGATTTGTCGATCTGCGCTCTTAGCCGGCTAACAAGCGTTTGATATTCGGGATCGTTGATACTGGCCGGGCCGTAGATGTCGGTGACGACTTCAGGGATGGCGGTGTGATCGCCGAAGCTTTCGCGCATCGCATCCGAGATTTCCCCCACTGTGGCGCGGGCACGGGCGGCCTCGACGGCGGCGGCGAGAAGATTGCCCTCGCCGCTACGGGCAACCTGCTTGAGCGCTTCCAGCGAATCCGCCCATGTCCCGGGGTCGCGCAGCTGGCAGGTCTTTTCGAGCCGCTTGACCTGGCCCTCGCGGACGACCTTGTTGTCGATATCGAGGGTTTCGATATCGGCTTCCTCATTGAGACGGTATTTGTTGACGCCGACGATCACCTCCTCACCGCGATCGACGGCGGCCTGGCGGCGGGTGGCGGCTTCCTCGATCAGGCGCTTGGGCAGGCCGGTATGGATGGCCTTGGTCATGCCGCCGAGGCTTTCCACTTCCTCGATCAGCGCCCAGGCTTTTTCCGCCAGCTCCGCCGTGAGGCTCTCGACATAATAGGAGCCGGCGAGCGGATCGACGACCTTGGTGACGCCGGTTTCGTGCTGGAGGATGAGCTGGGTGTTGCGGGCGATGCGGGCGGAGAATTCAGTCGGCAGCGCGATGGCCTCGTCGAAGGAATTGGTATGCAGCGACTGGGTGCCGCCGAGTGCGGCCGACAGCGCCTCATAGGCGGTGCGGACGATGTTGTTATAGGGGTCCTGTTCTTGCAGGGACACGCCTGAGGTCTGGCAATGGGTGCGCAGCATCGAGGACGAGGCCTTCCTGGGCTGGAACTCTTCCATGATCCGCGACCAGAGCAGGCGCGCGGCGCGCAGCTTGGCCGCCTCCATGAAGAAATTCATGCCGATGGCGAAGAAGAAGGAGAGGCGGCCGGCGAAGTCATCGACATCCAAACCCTTGGCGATCGCCGCGCGGACATATTCGCGGCCGTCGGCCAGCGTGAAAGCGAGTTCCTGCACCAGCGTCGCGCCGGCCTCCTGCATGTGGTAGCCGGAGATCGAGATGGAGTTGAACTTCGGCATTTCCTTCGAGGTGAATTCGATGATGTCGGCAACGATCCGCATCGAGGCTTCGGGTGGATAGATGTAGGTGTTGCGGACCATGAACTCCTTGAGAATATCGTTCTGGATGGTGCCGGAGAGATCGGCGCGCGACACGCCCTGCTCCTCGCCCGCGACGATGAAATTGGCGAGGATCGGGATGACAGCGCCGTTCATGGTCATCGAGACGGACATTTCATTGAGCGGAATCCGGTCGAAGAGGATCTTCATGTCCTCGACGGAATCGATCGCAACGCCTGCCTTGCCGACATCCCCGGTGACGCGGGCGTGATCGGAGTCGTATCCGCGATGGGTGGCGAGGTCGAAGGCGACGGAGAGGCCCTTCTGGCCGGCCAAGAGCGCCTTGCGGTAGAAGGTGTTGGATTCCTCGGCGGTCGAGAAGCCGGCATATTGACGGATCGTCCAGGGCCGGCCGGCATACATCGTGGCGCGAGGGCCGCGGGTGAAGGGCGCGAGGCCGGGGAGCGAGCCGAGATGGGTGAGGTTCTCGGTATCGGCCTCGGTATAGAGCGGCTTGACGTCGATGCCCTCGGGCGTGTGCCAGGTCAGCGTATCGGGAGCGGCTTTGAGTTCGCGTTCGGCGAGCTTCTCCCAGTCTGCGATCGTTTTCTTGTCAGTCATTGGCGTGATCCCGTTTCATAGGCGCCGCCTGAAAACCAGGCATATTCATCAGCATGCTTGCCGTCCCAATTCGCCATGCCCCGCTTGGTCAGGGTGCCCTTCGGTACAATGTAGGAGTCGATGCGGCGTTCCGGATCTTCGCGCCAGCGGATGTTGAAGGCGGCGCGGATCGGGAAGAAATAGAGGTGCGAATAGGGCAGATGGTCGTGGATCCACCAGGCGAGCGCCCGCCAGTCGGCACCCTTTTCGTAGTGATCAGCGAACCAGGGGATCACAATGGTGGCCGTGGCGCCCATGCGGCCCAGGGCATCGCGCCGGTCCCAGATATGATCGGCCCAGGTCGATTCGTTGCGGGCGCAGCTGTAATTGTGCCTGTTGCCGAAGGCGTTGACCTCGCCGGTGCGATAAGCCGACCGGATAGCGATGCGGCCGAAGCGATCCTGCAGCGGTTCGAGCAAATCCTCGCAAAGCCGCGTGCCGGCTTCGATCGCGAGATCGGGATCGTCGGGGATGTTCGTCATGCCGTGGAGATTGGCGATTTCCGAATAGAGAAACTCGCGCATGAAGAACGACTTGGAGAGGCGGGCGCGACCGAGCTTTTCGAGAGCCGCCATGGAGGTGGGCTTTTTCATGGGGCACCACTGCAGATTGACGACGGTGCTGCCGAGTCATGACCTTCGATGAGATCAGAAGGAGTGCCGCATGTCTGAGAAATCGAAGGCCGAGGAGCCAGAGTCGGAGCCGGCTTGGAATGAGGAGGAGCTTGCGGCGTTGCGAGAACTGATCGCTCGACGCCGGCGAGGTGAGTTTCTCGATAGGGAGCAAAGTCGCGCTCAGCTCGAGAAGCTGATTGCAGACAAGAGGAAGGCCTACGGCCTATAGTGCACTTTGGGGCCGGTTTACCCCCCTCTGTCCTGCCGGACATCTCCCCCTCAAGGGGGGAGATTGGATGGGGCATTCGCTCGGCCTCAGTTGAACGTCGTGCAAGCTGCGCTCGACGCTGATGTAGGGCGAGGCCTGTGCCGCTTGCCAATCTCCCCCCTTGAGGGGGAGATGTCCGGCAGGACAGAGGGGGGTGTGCCAAGCCCAAAGACATCACTCGAACTCCATGATCACTTCATCGACCGCGAGACTCTGCCCCGCCTCGACCTTGATCGACTTCACCAGCGCCTTCTTCTCGGCTTTCAGCATGTTTTCCATCTTCATAGCCTCCACCGTGGCCAGCGGCTGGCCGGCTTCGACCGTGTCGCCTTCCTTGACCAGCACCTGCGTGATAACGCCGGGCATGGGGCAGAGGAGCTGTTTCGACGTATCGGCCGCCTGCTTGACGGGCATGAACTGCGAGAGTTCGAACAGGCGTGGGCTCATGACGCGGTAGACCATGTCGATGCCGCGCCAGCGCAGGCGCCAGCCGGTGCTGGAGCGGGAGACCTTGACGCCGAGTTCCTGACCGTTGAGCGTGAAGACGGCGAAGGGTGTGCCCGGCTTCCAGTCGCTCGAAACCGCATGCGTGATGCCATCGCCGTAGCTGATCGTCGTGACACCGGCCTCGAAGGTGATAGCATGCGGCCAATAGTGATCGCCGCCGACGGCGACGAATTCGGCGCCCAGCTTGCGGGTGTGGTTGGCGAGCGTGCCTGAGATTCGCGTCTTGCGGTCCTCGTCGATCAGGTTGAGATAGGCCGCGATGGAAGCGAGCAGCCGGGCCTGATCGTTATCCGGCGAAACACCGTGAAAACCCTCCGGCCACTCCTCGGCGATGAAGGCGGTGGTGATGTTGCCAGAATAGAAACGCGGATGGGCCATGACGGCCGACAGGAATGGCAGGTTGTGGCCGATGCCCTCGACCTCGAAATGATCGAGTGCCGCCGCCATCGCCTCGATCGCCTGCGGCCGATCCGGTGCGTGGGTGCAGAGCTTGGCGATCATCGGGTCGTAATACATCGAGATTTCGCCGCCCTCATAAACGCCGGTATCGTTGCGGATGATGGTGCCATTGGCCTGGTGGCCTTCGACCGGTGGACGATAGCGGGTCAGCCTGCCGATCGATGGCAGGAAGCCGCGATAGGGATCCTCGGCATAGAGCCGGCTTTCGATCGCCCAGCCATTGAGCTGCACGTCTTCCTGCGCGAAGGCGAGCGCTTCGCCATTGGCGACGCGGATCATCTGCTCGACGAGGTCGATACCGGTGACGAGTTCGGTCACGGGATGCTCGACCTGCAGACGGGTATTCATTTCGAGGAAGTAGAAATTCCTGGCGCCATCGACGATGAATTCCACAGTGCCTGCGGAGAAATAGCCGACTGCTTTCGCCAGAAGCACCGCCTGTTCACCCATGGCTTTGCGCGTCGCTTCATCAAGGAACGAGGACGGCGCCTCCTCGACAACCTTCTGGTTGCGGCGCTGGATCGAGCATTCGCGCTCGCCGAGATAGAGCGTGTTGCCATGCTGGTCGCCGAGAACCTGGATTTCGATATGACGGGGCTGGTCGACGAATTTCTCGATAAAGATGCGGTCGTCGCCGAAGGAGCTCTTGGCCTCGTTCTTCGAGGCCTGGAAGCCCTCGCGGGCTTCGGCATCGTTCCAGGCGATGCGCATGCCCTTGCCGCCGCCGCCGGCCGAAGCCTTGATCATCACGGGATAGCCGATGCCGGTGGAGATTTTCACCGCCTCGTCGGCATCCGCGATCAGGCCCATATGGCCCGGCACGGTGGAGACACCGGCCTCAGCTGCGATCTTCTTGGAGGTGATCTTGTCGCCCATCGCCTCGATTGCGCCGACCGGCGGGCCGATGAAGATGACGCCGTCCTGCTTGAGGCGTTCGGCGAAGTCGCGGTTTTCCGACAGGAAGCCATAGCCGGGGTGCACCGCATCGGCACCCGTCTGCTTGATCGCTTCGATGATGCGATCGATGACCAGATAGGACTGGGCCGAGGGCGGCGCACCGATATGCACGGCCTCATCCGCCATCTTCACATGCATCGCCTCGCGGTCGGCATCGGAATAGACGGCAACGGTCTTGATGCCCATGGCGCGGGCGGTGCGGATGACCCGGCAGGCGATTTCACCACGATTGGCGATGAGGATTTTGGTGATCATGAAGTGGTTGCTTCCGGATGGGCCGAGGCGATGCTCGTGACAGGCGGCCCGATGCGCGAGGCGTCGGGCCGCCTTAGTTCAGTTCTCAGGCCGCGGCGAGCTTGTCCGCGGTTCTGGTCTCGAAGTCGGAGGCGTCATGACGCTCATGCAATTGCCCGGATGGATCACCCGATGTGCGGTTCACCATGATGCCACGCTGGACGGCCGGCCGGGCGCCAATCTCCTCAAACCAGCGCCGCACGTGTCTGTAGCTAGCCCCTTCAAGGAAGATGCCGGCATCGGGATACGACTGGTTGACGGTGATCTTGCCGTACCAAGGCCAGGTCGCCATGTCGGCGATCGAATATTCCGATCCGGCCAAGAACCGGTGATCGGCGAGATGGCGGTCGAGCACGTCCATCTGGCGCTTCACCTCCATCGCATAGCGATCGATGGCATATTTGATGTGCATCGGCGCATAGGCGAAGAAGTGACCGAAGCCGCCCCCGAGGAAGGGTGCCGAGCCCATCTGCCAGAACAGCCAGTTCATCGCCTCCGTTCGGCCTTTCAAATCCTTGGGCTGGAAGGCGCCGAATTTCTCCGCGAGATAGACCAGGATCGAGCCGGATTCGAAGACACGAGTCGGCTCGGGTGTCGAGTGGTCCATCATGGCGGGGATCTTGGAATTCGGATTGACCCCGACGAAGCCGGAGCCGAACTGGTCGCCATCGCCGATCCTGATCAGCCAGGCATCATATTCGGCGCCCTTGTGGCCCAGGGCGAGCAGCTCTTCGAGCATGATCGTCACCTTCTGGCCGTTGGGCGTGGCGAGCGAATAGAGCTGCAGCGGATGCTTGCCGACCGGCAGCTCCTTGTCATGCGTGGGACCGGCGATCGGCCGGTTGATACTGGCGAAAGTACCGCCATTGCCCTTGTCCCAGGTCCAGACCTTGGGCACTTCATAGCCGGCGGGAAAATTGTTCTCGGGTAATTTGTCAGTCATGGAAACTCCATCCTTGCTGTGCTTGAGCGCCCTTGGGAGCGAGCGCAGAAGTCATATAGGTCTGGTCGGTGCGTTGAGTTACCCCCTCCAGGACAACCATCAACCGATCCAACCTCACAACGGCATCGTATCGTGCTTGCGCCAGTGGCTTTCCTGCTTCTTGGTGCGGAGCATGGCGAAGGCGCGGGCGAGGCGTTTGCGGGAGGAATGCGGCATGATGACCTCATCGATGAAGCCGCGTTCGGCGGCGACGAAGGGGTTGGCGAAGCGGTCTTCGTATTCCTTCGTGCGGGCGGCGATCTTTTCCGGGTTCTTGAGTTCCGAGCGGTAGAGGATTTCGGTCGCGCCCTTGGCGCCCATGACGGCGATCTCGGCGGTCGGCCAGGCGTAGTTGACGTCGGCGCCGATATGCTTGGAAGCCATGACGTCATAGGCGCCGCCATAGGCCTTTCGCGTGATCAGCGTGACCATCGGGACGGTGGCCTGCGAGTAGGCGAAGAGCAGCTTGGCGCCGTGCTTGATGATGCCGCCATATTCCTGGCTGGTGCCCGGCAGGAAGCCCGGCACATCGACCAGCGTCAGGATCGGGATGTTGAAGGCATCGCAGAAGCGGACGAACTTGGCACCCTTGCGCGAGGAATCGATATCGAGGCAGCCGGCGAGCACCATAGGCTGGTTGGCGACGACGCCGACGGTCTGGCCCTCCAGACGAATGAAGCCGGTGAGGATGTTGCGGGCGAAGGCTTCGGAGATTTCGTGGAACTCACTTTCGTCGGCAATCGCAAGGATCAGTTCGCGCATGTCGTAGGGCTTGTTGGCGCTATCGGGGATCAGCGTGTCGAGGCGATCCTCCAGCCTGTCCGGATCGTCGAAGAAGGGCCGCACGGGGGGCTTTTCCCGGTTGTTGAGCGGCAGGAAATCGAAGAGGTCGCGGATTTTGAGCAGTGCCTCGATGTCGTTGTCGAAGGCGCCATCGGCGACGGAGGACTTGGTCGTGTGGGTGCTGGCGCCGCCGAGGTCTTCCGCCGTGACGATCTCATTGGTGACGGTCTTCACCACATCGGGACCGGTGACGAACATGTAGGAGGAATCGCGCACCATGAAGATGAAGTCGGTCATGGCAGGCGAATAGACCGCGCCGCCGGCGCAGGGGCCCATGATGACGGAGATCTGCGGAATGACCCCGGAAACTTCGGCATTGCGGCGGAAGACTTCAGCATAGCCGGCCAGTGAAGCGACGCCTTCCTGGATGCGGGCGCCGCCGGAATCGTTGAGGCCAATGACGGGCGCGCCGTTGCGGGCAGCCATGTCCATGATCTTGCAGATTTTTTCCGCATGCGTTTCGGAGAGCGAGCCGCCGAGCACGGTAAAGTCCTGGCTGAAAACATAGACCAGCCGGCCATTGATCGTGCCCCAACCGGTCACCACGCCATCGCCCGGCACTTTGTTTTCGGCCATGCCGAAATCGGTGGTGCGGTGGGTGACATACATGTCGTATTCCTCGAACGAGCCCTCATCGAGCAGCACGTCAAGACGTTCGCGGGCGGTGAGCTTGCCCTTGGAATGCTGGGTCGCGATACGGGCTTCGCCGCCGCCCATGCGGGCAGCCTCCCGGCGCGCTTCGAGTTGATCGAGGATTTCGCGCATGTGTCTCCCATTTCGGCTGCGAATAGCGGACGCCTTGAATTTCCATACGTCCGCGCGGCATGCAAGAAAACTATTGATCAGGCAAATATGCGCAGTTTACAAGAAGCAAGATTGAAATTTGCAAATTTGCAAAGCGGGGTTCGCGCATGGCGATTGGGAAACTCTATATCGGCCGGAAGGTTCGCGATCTCCGGCTCGCCAACCGGGCGACGCAGGCGCAATTCGCCGAGCGGATCGGCATTTCGATCAGCTATCTCAACCAGATCGAAAACAACCAGCGGCCGGTCTCAGCTTCGGTGCTGCTGTCGCTGGCGGAGAAATTCAAGATCGACCTGGCTGATCTCTCGGCCGGGGAAGGCGACCGGCTGATGTCGGCGCTGTCGGAAACCTTGAGCGATCCGATCTTCGCGGCCTATGCACCGAACCTGCAGGAGTTGAAGCTGGTGACGCAGAATGCGCCTGGGCTGGCGCATGCGCTGATCGCGGCGCACCAGGCCTACCGGCACAATTCCGAGCAGCTTGCCAGCATCGACGATACGCTGGGGCGAACATCCGGGCTCACCGAGAACACGCCTTATGAGGAGGTCCGCGATTTCTTCCATTTCGTCGACAATTATATCCACGAGATAGACCTGCTGGCGGAGAAGCTCGCCGGCGAACTGGGGATCGGCGATACCGACAGCTATGCGGCGCTTAGTGGCTATCTGGAGCGGGCGTTCGGGGTGCGGATCACGCGTGCGGGCCGCGATGACGACCTGATCCGCAGCTATGACCGCGAGGCGCGGATATTGACGCTCAACCCCTATCTGCCGGCATCGACGCGCGATTTCCAGATCGCGTTGCAGATCGCGCAATTGTCGGCGGGGCCGGCGATCGATGCGATTGCCCGGAATGCGGCGTTCCGCACCAGCGAAGCCTATGAGATCTGTCGCATCGGCTTGCACAATTATTTCGCCGGCGCGCTGATCCTGCCGTACCGGAAGTTTATGGATGCGGCTCGTGAGATCAGGCACGATCTCGACCTGCTATCGGTGCGCTTCGGGGCGAGCCTGGAGCAGGTCTGCCACCGGCTTTCGACGCTGCAGCGGCCGGGGCTGAAGGGCATTCCGATCTTCTTCGCCCGCATCGACCGCGCCGGCAACATCACCAAGCGGCACAGCGCGGCCAAGCTGCAATTTGCCCGCTTCGGCGCGGCCTGTCCGCTATGGAACGTGCATCAGGCCTTCGAGTCGCCGGGGCGGATCATAAGGCAATTGGCGGAGACACCGGATGGGGTGCGCTATCTCTGTCTCTCGACACAGATCACCAAGGGCGGGCGCGGCTTTCACCTGGCGCGGCAGCACTATGCTTTGGCTTTGGGCTGCGAGATCTCCTACGCGGCGAATTTCGTCTATGCCGATGACATGGATCTCGGCAACCGCTCCGCCTACGACCCGATCGGGATTTCCTGCCGGATCTGCGAGCGGACGACCTGTGCGGCGCGCGCCGTGCCGCCGCTCAAGGGCCGGCTGGTGATCGATCACGAGCGGCGGGCGACGCTGCCGTATCGGCTGAAGGAGAATTGAGGGGGCAACGAAAGACAGAAAGAAAGACCCCGCCCCAACCCCTCCCCACAAGGGGGAGGGGCTTAAGTGTTGCAGCGCCCTGCGCCACTTAACGTAGAGCGAGCAGAACTGTTTTCCGTGCAGCATACGGGAAGGGAAGTGGGGTCTGCACGGAATACCACGGATTGGCCCCTCCCCCTTGTGGGGAGGGGTTTCGGGGCGGGGTCTTTCTAAACTCAGAACTTATCCGAAACCTGAATACCCGCCGGTCCGAGAATGACCGCGATCAGCACCGGCAGGAAGAACAGGATCATCGGCACGGTGAGCTTGGGCGGTAGCGCCGAGGCCTTCTTTTCGGCTTCGTTCATGCGCTGGTCGCGGCTTTCCTGGGCCAGCACGCGCAGCGCCTGGGCGATCGGCGTGCCGTAGCGTTCGGCCTGGATCAACGCCTGGCTGACGGCCTGGACGGTGTCGAGCTGGGTGCGCTTGGCGAGGTTTTCGTAGGCGACGCGGCGTTCCTGCAAGAAGGACAGCTCGGCATTGGTCAGCACCATTTCCTCGGCGAGTTCCGGCGAATTGGTGGTCATTTCCTCAGATACGCGCTTGATTGCGGCCTCGATCGAGACGCCGGATTCGACGCAGATCAGCATCAGGTCGAGGGCATCGGGCCAGGCGCGGCGGATCGATTTCTGCCGCTTGCCCATCTTGTTGGAGATGAAGATGTTGGGCGAATAGAAGCCGAGGTAGCCGATGCCGATGACGGCGAGGAGGCGGATCATCAGGCCCTTGTCGGCGAGGTAGCCGAGGACGAAGATGTGGAAGGCGGCGAATGCGAGGAACACGAAGGGCAGCGTGAAGCGCGCGACGAGGAACATGTTGAGCGCGTTCTGCGAGCGGAAGCCGGCGGCGCGCAGCTTGTCGATCGTATTCTGGTCGACCAGCGCCTCGCGAAGGTTGAGCTTATCGACGATATTGCGGACGGAGGAATTGTTCTGGTGGCGGAGCGACGCTCGGTTGGAGGACGATTCGGTGTTGAGCCGCGCACGCTCGCGGCCGCGAATCTGCTCGCGCTCGGTGGTGACGGATTTCATGCGCTTGTCGAGACCGCCCGAGTCGAAATAGGGTAGCACCAGCGTGTAAAGCGTGGCGAACACCGCAATGGCGACGAGGCCCGCCAGGATGACCTGCGGATCGGTGAGCGTTGCTACGAGATTTTCGTCCATGGCCGCTCGTCCTCAGATATCGAAATTGATCATGTTGCGCATGACGAAGATGCCGATCGACATCCACACCGCCGAAATGCCCATGATCAGATGGCCGCGCGGATCGGTGAACAGGATCATCATGTAGTCCGGCGATGTCAGGTAGACGAGGAACGAGACGATGAAGGGCAGCGCGCCGATGATGTAGGCCGATGCCTTGGCTTCCATCGAAAGCGCCGTGACCTTCGCCTTCATCTTCTTGCGGTCGCGGATGACGCGGGAAAGATTGCCCAGTGCTTCGGAGAGATTGCCGCCGGCCTGCGCCTGGATCTGGATGACGATGGCGAAGAAACTGACTTCCGACAGCGGCACCGTCATATACATGCGGCCGATCGCGTCGGGAACGGAGAGGCCCATCTGCTGGGCTTCAACCACGCGGCGGAATTCGGATTTCACCGGCTCCTTTGCCTCGTTGGCAATCAGTCTCAGCGCATCGTTGAGCGGCAGGCCCGACTTGATCGAACGCACCATGACGTCGAGCGCATTCGGCAATTCGTCCATGAATTTCTTGAGGCGGCGCTTGAGAGCGTAATTGACGAAAAAGCGCGGAATGCCGGCGCCGACGACGAAAGCGATGCCGAGCACGACGAAAATGTTCATGCCACCGAGGAAGGCGAAGGTGCCGGCAAACAGGCCGAGCAGCACGCTGCCGATATAGAACTGGGTTTCGGAAAAACCCAATCCGGCCTGCATGATCTTGGCCTTGAGGGTCGCGGCCTTCTTCTTGTTGACCTCGTCCTGCTTCTTTTCGAGTTCCTTCAGCGAATCCTGCACCGATTTGCGGCGCTTGGTCATCTCGGCGAGGCGGTCTCGCGATGCCTTGATCTTGACCCGGTCGGTCTCGGCCGACTTGACCTTGGCAACGCGCGACTGGGCCTTCTTGTCGTTCTCGATGCGCGAGAAGAGCACGCCGTAACTGACCGCGCCCGCCGAGATGGCGGCCAGCGCGATGATAGCCAGTATGACAGGATCGAGACCGAACATTACACTTCCACCTATTTCGATTTCTGTTCCATCTCGTCCATCGCCGCGGCGAGCCGCTTGTCCTCGCCGAAATAGCGCGCGCGATCCCAGAAATATGGCTTGCCGATGCCGGTCGACTTGTGCCGGCCGATGATCTTGCCGTTGGCGTCTTCACCCTCGATCTCGTAGCGCATCAGATCCTGGGTGATGATCACTTCGCCTTCCATCCCGATCACTTCGGTGATGTGGGTGATACGACGCGAACCATCGCGGAGGCGGGCCGCCTGGACGATGACGTCGACCGAGCCGGAGACGATCTCGCGCACCGTCTTGGCCGGCAGCGTGAAGCCGCCCATGGCGATCATCGATTCGATACGGTTGAGGCACTCGCGCGGGCTGTTGGAGTGGATCGTGCCCATCGAACCGTCGTGACCGGTGTTCATTGCCTGCAAAAGGTCGAACACTTCAGGTCCGCGGACTTCGCCGACGATGATGCGTTCGGGACGCATACGCAGGCAGTTCTTGACCAGATCGCGCATGGTGATCTCGCCCTCGCCTTCGATATTCGGCGGGCGGGTTTCGAGCCGCACGACATGCGGCTGCTGCAGCTGGAGTTCGGCCGAGTCTTCGCAGGTGATGACGCGTTCGTGGCCGTCGATATAGGCGGTTAGGCAGTTGAGCAGCGTGGTCTTGCCCGAGCCGGTACCGCCGGAGATGACGACGTTGCAGCGGACGCGGCCGATGATCTGCAGCAGCGTGGCGCCTTCGGGCGTGATGGCGCCGAAGCGGACAAGCTGGTCGAGCGTCAGCTTGTCCTTCTTGAACTTGCGAATGGTGAGGGCCGCGCCATCGATGGCGAGCGGCGGCGCGATGACGTTGACGCGGGAGCCGTCGGGAAGACGTGCGTCGCATATCGGCGAGCTTTCATCGACGCGGCGGCCGACCTGGCTGACGATACGCTGGCAGATCGAGAGAAGCTGGCTATTGTCCCGGAAACGGATTTCCGAATCCTCGATCTTGCCGTTGACTTCGATGAAGGTCTGGTTGGCGCCATTGACCATGATGTCGGAGATGTCGTCGCGGGCGAGCAGCGGCTCGAGCGGGCCGTAACCGAGAACGTCGTTGCAGATATCCTCGAGCAGTTCCTCCTGCTCGGAGATCGACATCGCATAGTTCTTGATGGTGATGATGTCGTTGACGATGTCGCGGATTTCCTCGCGCGCGCTCTCGGTGTCGAGCTTGGCGAGCTGGGAAAGGTCGATCGTGTCGATCAGGGCCGAGAAGACCTGGCTTTTGGTGTCGTAATAATCTTCCGACCGCGCCTGCTTCTTGCGCGCCAAGGGCGGCACGGGCGCGTTATTATTGCGCATCGGCTGGGAGTCGCGGGTCGGCTCCTGCAGCACCGGCACGGGTGCGAGCGGCGGCGGCTGGATTGTCGCGACCGGCTGCTGCTGTTGCGGCGGCGGCGCGGTGAGCGTACCGCCCGCAGGCCTTACCGGGCCTTCATTTCCACGTTTGCCAAACATCGATCCCTACCAATCCAAAAGCGAATGCAACTACTTCTTTTTCTTGCCGAGGCGGCCGAGAATGCCGCCGAGGCCGGCCTTCCTGGGCTTCTTCACCGAGGCGCGTCCAGTCACCACATGGGCGATCTGCGACATGATTTCGGCGACAGGCGATTTCGAATCGAGTTCCGCGATCATGCGGCCCGAATTCGCCGCCTGGCCGAACAACTGGACGTCGAAGGGAATGATCGCCATCGGCTCGAGGTCGAGCGGCTGGCAGAAGTCCTGCGGCAGGATTTCCGGCCGCTTCGGCATGCCGACCTGGTTGAGCACCAGATGCGCGCCCCTGTCGTTGGGCCGGAGTTTCCTGAGCTGGTCGAACAGGTTCTTGGCGTTGCGCAGGTTGGCAAGGTCGGGCGACGCGACGATGACGATCTCGTCGACATCGGCCAGCAGCGAGCGGGTCCACTCGTTCCAGACATGCGGCACGTCGAGAATGCTGACCGGCGCGGTGCGCTGCAGGATTTCCAGGATCGGCTGGAAGGCGACGCGGTCGAAATCATAGGCGCGGTCGAGAAGCGAGGGCGCCGCCAGGAGCGACAGCCGCTCGGAGCATTTCGTCAGCAGGCGGTCGAGGAACACGTCGTCGAGGCGCTCCGGCGAGAACACCGCCTCGGCGATGCCCTGGGCCGGGTCCTGGTCGAAATCGATATTGGCGGTGCCATAGGGCAGGTCGAGATCGGCGAGGATGGTTTCCGACGAGAAGAGCGTCGAGACGCCCCAGGCGATGTTATGCGCAATGGTCGACGATCCGACGCCGCCCTTGGCGCCCATGAAGGCGATGGTGCGGCCGAGCGGCTCGGCTTCGGGATCGACGAAGATCGAGGAGATTGCGGCGATGATATCGGCGAGCGCGACCGGCGCCACCATGTATTCGGAAATACCGTTGCGGATCAGTTCGCGATAGAGCGGGATATCGTTGTAACGACCGATGAGGACGACCTTGGTCGAGGGATCGCAGACCTCCGCAAGCGGGGCCAGTTCCTCCATGATATCGGCCGGCACTGCGCCGGTTTCCAGAATGATGAGATTGGGCGTCGGGGCCGAGGAGAACATGTTGGCCGCGGCCTGGATGCTGCCCTGGGTCACCCGGAAGGAGACCTTGGCCATGCGCCGGTCCTGGGCGAGCTTTTCCATGACCGTGAACATGCCTTCGGTTTCGCAAAAGGCATGAACCGATATGCGGGGAAGCGGCCGGAGATGATCGAGATCACCGGGCCGGGTCTGGACCTCGGCCTCGGGCTCGTCCTGCCCCGTGTTGATGCCATATTCGACTGCGTTCATGGTCCTGGACTTCCGTTTTCAAATTCCTGACATCGGCGGCGCGGCAGCCCGCGCCCGCCTTACGGCGTGGTGTCGCCCTCACGATAGACCCGGATGACTTCGGCGCGGCGCTGGGCATCGATCGGCGACGTGCCGCGCGGTCCGACGAGGTCCGTCGGGTTGGCGATCTGGGCCGCGAGATTCTG
The DNA here is from genome assembly GCF_964254105.1 of Rhizobium sp. LjRoot254. NCBI lineage: Bacteria > Pseudomonadati > Pseudomonadota > Alphaproteobacteria > Hyphomicrobiales > Rhizobiaceae > Rhizobium > Rhizobium sp. LjRoot254. Next base: position 4,734,888 of record NZ_CAXUSM020000001.1, read on the forward strand.
CTGGGTCGCGCAGCCGAAATTCTCCCAGTTGGTATTGTCCATGATCGTCGGGCCGAAGAGATCCGTCGGCCACTGGCCGCATTCGCCGGTGATGGCGGTGACAGCGACGAAGCTGAGCCTGATCGGGGCCGAGGCTTCGACATTCGACGGATCATAGGAGGTCACGACGACGCGGCTGGGCTTGACGCCGGCGTTGATCAGCACGCGCCGCACCTCGGCCTTCAACACCTGGGCGGTGCCGGCATTGGCGGACTGCGTCGGGGCCGCGACCAGCATCGTGCCCGAGGACAAGGCAGCATAGTCCTGCACGAAGCCGCGGATGAGGTCGCGCGTGCCCGTTGGCAGCCGGTGTTCGCCGGTGCCGACCGGCACATCGAGATTGTGCTGGACTTCGGCCAGCGTGATCGGATGCCGCGTCCGGTAATCGTCCGGGATGCCGCTCGTGGTCTGCCGGTCGGGCCTTGCGGCACAGGACGACATCGTTGCGGCGACAGCGATCAGGGCGGCCACGGAAGCGAGTTTGAGAAGGCGGAATTTCTTGTTTTCGTTGATCATTGCGGGTCCCCTTCTCACTTGTAGATGAAGCCGATGGTGCCGTTATACGGCCCGGGCTGCCTGTTTTCCTTGCGGCCGTAGATCTTGTTGACCCGGTTGAGGAAGAAGCCGGTCACATCGTTTTCCGGATTGAAGTTGTCGTCCGGGCGGGCAAGCTTGGACCGTTCGACGGGCCTGACGAGATAGGGCGTGGCGATGATCACCAGTTCGGTCTCGTTGCGCTGGAAATCCCGTGAGCGGAACAGCGTGCCCAGGATCGGTATGTTCATCAGTGCCGGCGTGCCCGAACTCGCCTGGCGGATATCGTCGCGGACGAGGCCGGCGATCACGATCGAGCCGCCGGAGGGCAGTTCGACGGTGGTCGAGGCTTCGCGCTTGCGGATGCCCATCAGGGTCGAGGCCGCAATGTCGACGCTCTTCTTCTTGCCGATGATCGGCCAGATCGTGCCGGCCGAGGTGACCGAGCCTTCGAAGGTCGGCTCGGAGACATTCGTCTCGATCTGCAGTGAAATACGGCCCGGCGCGAGCACGACGGGCTTGAAATTGAGCCTGATGCCGTATTCGACCTGTTCGTGTTCGCGGGTGACGCCGCCGTCGTCCACGTCCTGCTGGCCGACCATGCGGAACTCGCCGCCGACATAGAACTTGGCCTGTTCGCCTGATATCGCCGTCAGGGTCGGTTCGGCGAGAGTGCGCATGACACCCGCCTGTTCCATCGCGTTGACGAAAGCCGAGATATCGAGGCCGCCGATGGTGCCGGTCGCCTGGGTCGGATTGATCCAGTTCGTCGCACCGCCGAGATTGGTCGGGTTCTGGAAGCTGATCGTGCCATTGTCACCGGATATCGCACTGTTCACGCCGAGCTGCTTCATGACACTGCGGCTGACTTCCGCGACAGTGACCTTGAGCATCACCTGGTCTTCGGCCTCGATGGTCAGCATGTTGACGATCTGGGACTGCTGGCGGTCTTCGTTGAAGAGCGCGACCGAGGCATCGCCCGTAGCCGAAGTCGATGAGGCGGAGACATTACGGGTGGTGGCTTCACCGCCCTTGACGAAGATTTCCGCGAGCTTCTCGGCCTGCGAGGCATCCTGCGGCGTGCGGACCGTGCCGGTAAGCACGATATTGTCGGAGATGATCTCGACCTTGATGTCGGATTCCGGAATGAAGCGCTTGAGGTTCACTTCGAGGCCGGTGATGTCACGCTCGATTTCGAGATCGACCGAGATCAGTTCCTCGCCGTTCGGCCCGAAGATGAAGACATTGGTCTGGCCGACCTGCTTGCCGAAGACATAGAGCCGGCGCGACGAGCGGGTCACGGCGTCGGCGATCGCGGGGTCGGCGACCAGAATATCATGCGCATCGGTCGGCAGGTCGATGACCACCGCCTTGTTGAGGCCGAGCTTGATCTTCCTGTTCACGCCGGGGCCGACCTGCGAGATCTTGATCATCGCCTGGGCGGCCTCCGCGGCAGGCAGCGTGCCGAGGCCCGCAATCATGTTGGTCTCGAAACCCGGAATGCCTGCGAATGTGAGCGACAGGCAGAGCGCGATCTTGAGCGGGGCGAGGATTGTGGATCTTGATGTCATCTCTTTCGGCCCCGTTTACTGCGACTGTTCGCTGGACGTCTTGGCGTCGTTCATCTTCTGGATGACACCGGACTTGATGATCTGGATGGTATTGCGATTGCCTTCGCCCGACAGCAGGTGCTTGGCGACAAGCGCGTCGGGCTCCTGCGCATCGGCCACCGAGCGTAGCGCCAGCGTCAGCCGGTCGGCCATCTGCGTGGCGACGGCGAGAACCTTTGCCTGTTCGGGGGTCAGTTCGAGCGTCGCCGTGGCGCCGACGAAGGTCTTGGCGTCGTCCTTTTCCTGCACTTCCTGGTCGATGGCCAGAACGCGGATATTGGAGAGGATCGTCTCGGTATCGTAACCGTCCTGCTCATCCTTCTTGACCATGATCACATCGACGCGGTCATTGGGGAGGATAAAGCCGCCGGCCGAGGTCGAGACGGAAATGTCGGCGGCAACCGCGCGCTTGCCCGAGGGCAGGAGCGAAGACATGATCGCGCCGCTGGCATCGGCGATCTTTTCCGGCCGGATCGGTTCGCCCTCGAAGATCGGCATGCGGATGATCGCATCCTTGAGTTCGGTGAGCGCTTCGGGACGGGCCTGGTCGGTGATGAAGCCTTCGACGATGCTGCCTTCCGGAAAGCCGGTCCAGCGCATCGATTCCTCGGTCAGCCGCGAGCCGACCGGCAGATTCGCCGCTGCGACCAGAACGTTGATCGACGGCTCTTTCTTGATGACCGTTTCCGCCTGAAGCTCGACGACGCGCTCGCGGCCCGTCAGCTTCAAGGCCAGGAACGCGGCAGCGCCGGCCGCGAGCAGGGCGACGGTAAGAATGATGAGTCGGGCGGGCTTCATTGGTGATCCCTGCGGATTGAACTGATTTCAACGCGCAGAATGATCAGCAATTGGTGTAATTATGGTTAACTTTATGCTTACAGCTATAGTTAATTGAAGATAAACATGATCACGACTGCGCTATGCCGAGTGCCGACAATACCAGTGGCGAAGACGGATAGGCGATGAAGGCCGCGGCACCAATGGCAATGCCATATGGCACTTTCTTCGCATGCATCATTGTCTGCGGAACGGGGATGCCATAGGTCATGATCATATCGTGCTGGGAGCGCATGCTGATAATGGCGAGGCTCAGCAGGCCGCCGAACACCGAGACATAGATGATATAGACGAGAAGGCTCTGGTCGAAACCGAACCACAGCGCACTGGCAGCCAGGATCTTGGCATCGCCGCCGCCCATGATGCCGAAGGCAAAGAGCGCGAAGCAGGCCGCAAAGACAATGCCGCCGCCTGCGAGATGCATCAGCATATCCTGAAGCGAGAGCCCGGCAAACGGCGCGATCAGGAGAAACGATGCGATCAGGATCACCGACAGGCGGTTGGGGATGGTCATGGTCAGGAGGTCGCTGCAGGCAGCCATGGCCATGCACAGCGGGAAAACAACCAGAATTGCAGCCGTAACCATTGCGACGAGCCTATTTTTAGTTCCAGGAATTGGTCATCGTGTCGGATAGATAAACGAATTGATTGCTTATCGCGTTGCTGAATGCTCCGAAGCCGGTGAGCAACGCGACGGCCATGATCGCGGATATCAGCCCGTATTCGATGGCCGTGGCGCCGTCTTCGCATGCGATGAATTTTGCAAACATAAAACTCTTGCTCCGGCAATGCATCGACTGATCTAATCACCCAAACCTTTAAACGAAGCTAATCCGGTGATGGAAAAGACCGTGAAATTGCAAATAAAGTGTGCCATTTGCCGCCAAACCCGGCGAAAATGAAGGAAGCCCACCTCCCGAGAGGCGGGCTTCTTCAAGCTCGATTCAGAATGAGAATGTTCTGAATTATCAGCCCGCCGGCGTATCAAGGTGGGTCGACAGGTTCTGGAACTGGTTGTTCAGAGCGCCGCCGAGGGTCGTTGCACCGGTGATCAGGGCAACGGAGATCAGAGCAGCAATGAGGCCGTATTCGATGGCGGTAGCGCCGGACTCATCTTTCATAAAGCGTGCGAAAATCGCGGACATGGTCGTCTCCTTGGTAACTATTACATCAGCACTTCCGCCAACTTTTTGGCCGTTGGATCGGATGAACACAATCTACATACGGGTCGTTGCTTGCGACTTAAGAAATTCGGTTAACAACCGGTAAATGCTTTCCAAAGACAGACTTGGTGAACAAGCTCGTAATTCGATCGGTAAAATATTCTGTTTTTTACTTCAAAACGTTGAATCTATGATATTTTTTGTCAAGTTACTTTTGCCGACGACAGGGAGCGCCAACGCCGGATTCTTCCGATCATGTTCCTGAACAGCTCAGTAGACGCCACGTGCCGTAAAAATAAACCTGAAGGTTCAATCGCATGTGCCGGAGGCACTTCAACACTTCTTACCGGCGAACATCGCTATTACATGACACTTTAAGGCTTCATTCATCATTCTCGTCCACATTTCGTTCAGCAAAGACCATCTGAAAGCACAGACATGCGCGTAGGGCCAACCCTCCGGACATCCCTCCATATAATATACGCGAGCGTTTTCGCGGTGGCAGCTTCGCTCGCCGTGCCTGCAATTGGCCTGGCCGAGGATGAAGAGGGCATGATGCGCGTGTTCCTCAACCACGCCAAGGTTCTGAAGCTCGACCAGCCGGTTTCCAAGGTCATCGTCGGCAATTCCGAGGTCGCGGATGCAACGGTGGCGGATTCCCGCACTATCGTATTGACTGGGAAAGCATTCGGCACGACCAACCTGGTGCTGCTGGACGCGGAAGGCAATGCGCTGCTCGACGAGCGGATCCTGGTCTCGATCGACGAGGGCAACACGGTGCGCCTGTTCAAGCAGACGGAGCGCACGGTGCTTTCCTGCACGCCCTCCTGTGAAGAACATCAAGCGCTAACTGGCGGCGACAGCAAGTAAAGGCCGCAGGCCGGCCAAATCCTTACCATCCTATTGCGAATATACGTAAAAAACCCGCCGCGCCAAAAACCCGGGCTTAAAGCTTTGCCGCTATTGTGACTTTTCACATTGTGGCGGACGGGCATCCATATGGATTCTAAGGACATGCGTAAGAGGCCGCGGCGACTGCGATCGCTGTTTCGTCTCGGCCGCGACCGTGAGGGCGCGGCCGCGCTCGAATTCGCCCTGCTTGCCGTTCCCTTTCTTCTGCTGATCTTCGCAATCTTCGAGACCTTCGTTGCCTTTGCAGGCGAGCAGCTGATGGCCAACGCCGTCGAGACCATGGCGCGCAAGCTGCGCACGGGTGAAATCACATTCGGCCAAGGCAAGCCCACCGACGTGACGGAAGCCGAATTCCGCCAGATGTTCTGCGACGAGGTCAAACTGATGGGCATGTGCTCAGCGACCGAGGCCACCACGCCGGAGAAACTTTATCTCGACGTCCGGCAGTTCGCGAGTTTCGCCGACATGCCGCGCGAGGTCCCCAAGATCTCCACGGACACCTATTCCGACCTCGACACGACCGAATTCGCATTCTCTCCCGGCGGCCCGGAAACCAAGAACATGCTGCGCGCCTATTATCGGTGGCAGATCATGACCGACCTGATGCGGCCCTACATCACCAATATCCGCCCCGCCAACAAGCCCGTTCCGACGGACTTCCTGATCGTGCAGACCGCCGCTTTCGAGAACGAGGACTACAATGAGTGAACAGGTCGCGAAGTCGGATGTGAAGATCGGCGGCCGATCGGGCGTGTTCCTGCGCCTCAACCGTGCGTTTGGCCTGCTCCGGGACGTGGCTCGCGACCGATCGGGCGCGAGCGCCATGGAATTTGCCTTCCTGGCCCCGATCCTGCTTGCCATCTATATCAGTTCGTTCGAGATCACGACGGGCTATTCCGTTGCCCAGAAGACGCTCAAGGCCGCCGGCACGATCGCCGATATCGTGACGCGGCAGGAGACGGTGAACAAGGCGTTCCTGACTGAAATGGTCGACACCGCCGAGGCCACCATCGCGCCGAGCCCGGCTCCCGGCCTCAAGCTCAAGATCACCGGGGTGACGATAGACGGCGGCGGCAATGCCCAGGTGCTCTGGTCATGGGACGAAAGTGGCGGCAACCCCTATACAAAGGGCTCGGCCGTGGCTGTCCCCGACGACTTGAAGAAGGCCAATTCCTTCCTGGTGCGATCCGAGCTTTCGGTGGAGCACACGATGCTGCTGTTCTTCGGCTCGCCGGCCGGCAGCGAAGCCTCGACACGGACGATCACCATCAACCGCGAATTCTATTATCGTGAGCGCCTGGGCAATGACGTGCCCTGCAGCGACTGCGGCTAGCAATCCCGTTGCAAATTGGCGGATGTCGCGTTACGCCAGCGGAACCGGCGCGCGACCCGATATGCGCGCCCTGATGACCTCAACGAGGCGATCGCATGGCGCGGGCTTTTCTCTTTGTGCTGGATTCCTTCGGCATCGGCAATGCGCCCGATGCCGAGGCCTATGGCGATCTCGGCGCTAACACGCTCGGCCATATCGCGGAATTCTGCGCTGCCGGCGCCGGCGACCGGGCAGGCCTGCGCGAAGGTGCATTGCAGCTGCCCAATATGAGTGCGATCGGCCTGCTGCATGCCCATGAAGCCGCCTCGCGCTTCTGGCCGGCCGGCATGGAGCGTCCGGACAAGGTGATCGGCGCCTATGCAGCCGCGAGCGAAACCTCGCGCGGCAAGGATACACCCTCCGGCCACTGGGAGATCGCGGGCACGCCCGTGATGTTCGAATGGGGTTATTTCCCTGACGAGGGCGACGCGTTCAGCCCCGAGCTCGTGGAGCAGATCTGTTCCGCCTGCGATCTGCCCGGGATATTGGGGAACAAGCACGCCTCGGGCACCACAGTGATCGCGGAACTCGGCCAGGAGCACATGCGGACCGGCAAGCCGATCTGCTACACATCCTCCGACTCCGTGTTCCAGATCGCGGCGCATGAGCGGACATTCGGCCTCGATCGGCTGATCGCGATGTGCGAGACGGTGCGCGGCATTCTCGATCCGCTGAATATCGGGCGTGTCATCGCCCGGCCCTTCATTGGCGAGAGCCGCGAGACATTCGTGCGCTCCGGCAACCGGCGGGATTTTTCCGTGCCGCCGCCCGAGCCCACGCTTCTCGACCGGCTGGTAGAGGCCGGAAGGCAGGTGCATGCGGTCGGCAAGATCGGCGACATCTTTGCGCATAAGGGCATTTCGACACTCACAAAGGCCAATGGCAACGACGCGCTGTTCGATGCGACGCTTGTCGCGATGGACGAGGCGGGCGACGGCGATCTGGTGTTCACCAATTTCGTCGATTTCGACCAGCTTTTCGGACACCGGCGCGACGTGCCGGGCTATGCCGCGGCGCTCGAAGCCTTCGACCGGCGCCTGCCCGAGGTAGCCCGCAAGATGCGGCCGCATGACCTGGTGATCCTGACCGCCGACCACGGCTGCGACCCGACATGGCGCGGCACCGACCATACCCGCGAAAAGGTGCCGGTGCTGGCGTTCGGCCCGACGATACGGCCCGGTGCGCAAGGCGTACTCAAGAGTTTTGCCGATATTGGCGAGACGGTGGCGCGGCATCTCGGCATAGCGGCGGGACAGCATGGACGGAGCTTCCTTTAGAACTTCACGTTTGGGGATGATAGGACAAATCCGCCGCCAAAAGCTTGCGAATGACGGCTGGGCATGAAAAGAGTCGAACTGGAAACTCTATGCTCGGAAGGCTTCTCCCATGGACGGCGTCATAGTCATCGATCATCCGCTTGTGCAGCACAAACTGACGATCATGCGCAAGAAGGAGACCTCCACGGCCGGCTTCCGGCGGCTGCTGCGCGAGATCTCGACGCTGCTCTGTTACGAAGTGACGCGCGACCTCGAAATGACGATGGAAGAGATCGAGACGCCGCTGCAGGTGATGCAGTCGCCGGTGCTCGAGGGCAAGAAGCTGGTTTTCGCCTCCATCCTGCGCGCCGGCAACGGCTTGCTCGAAGGCATGCTCGATCTCGTGCCCTCGGCGCGCGTCTCCCATATCGGCGTCTACCGCGACCACGAGACGCTGAAGCCGGTGGAATATTACTTCAAGGCTCCCGAGGATATCGACGAGCGGCTGGTGATCGTCGTCGATCCGATGCTGGCGACCGGCAATTCCTCGATCGCGGCGATCGACAAGCTCAAGGAACGGAATGCCAAGAACATACGCTTCCTCTGCCTGCTGGCCGCCCCCGAAGGGATCAAGAACTTCCACAGCGTGCACCCTGATGTGCCGATCTACACGGCCTCGATCGACAGCCATCTCAACGAGAAGGGCTATATTGTGCCGGGATTGGGCGATGCGGGCGACCGCATGTACGGAACGAAGTGATCCGTTAACCCTCCAATCAGGCGATTGCCTTCCAAGCCCCTGAAAATTACTGGTTTTACCATTTGATGAGGAATTGGGCCTAGCGTTTCAGCAATGTTTTGAGGCTGGAACGGTCGTGATGATAGGACGTGCAATTCTGATTTGGTCAGCGACGATCGTCGTCGCCGTCAATGTTCCTAGTATGGTCGGCTTTGTCGGGACAAAACAAGCCGCGAAGGAAGAGGTCGGGGCGCATGCGAGCCTGGTCGATGCTTCGGCGCCTGCCGACGACGGCCGCAGCTATACGCTGAGAGCGGCCGACAACGGCCATTTCGGCGGCAAGTTCCGCATCAACGGCAAGCCGGTCGAGTCAATGATCGATACCGGCGCGACCTTCGTGACGCTTTCCGAAATGACGGCGCGCAGCCTCGGCTATGGCGGCAACGACCTGAAGTTCCGCTACGAGGTCGCGACCGCCAACGGCAAGGTCAAGGCGGCACGCATCATCCTCAAATCCGTCGAGATCGGCACCGTGCAGGTGCGCAATGTCGATGCGATGGTGATCCGCGGCAAGGCGCTGAGTTTCCCGCTGATCGGCATGAGCTTCCTCAAGAAACTCTCCTCTTACAAGGCGGAGAACGACGAGTTGAAGCTCGTCAACTGATCCTGTCGAGTATGACCGGCGAATGCGCTGGTGCCTCATCGGCAATCGTCACGGCAGAGAGATAATGCCATGTGCCCCGTTCGGCCGACGCCTCGTCGGCCGCGTGGACGAAGGCGATGGGATCCCCCCGCTCTACCCTGGTACCTCCAGGAAGAATCGCTGAAAAGCCGGTCCGGTGGTCGATCGTATCGTCCGGATGTGTCCGTCCGCCACCGAGCGCGATCACGGCGAGGCCTGTTTCCCGCGTCGCGTAGGCCGAGACGAAGCCGCTTTCGCGTGCGGGCACGGGCCTGACGATTGGTGCGACCGGCAGATGGGTTTTCCAGTTCTCCGAGAAGTCCGATGGCCCGCCTAGCGCATGCACCATGCGGCCGAATCGCTCCAGCGCGGCACCGCTGTCCAAGGCATGTGAGGCCTTGGCGTGTGCCTCGGCAAGCGAGGGCGCGAGGCCGGCATTGACCAGCATGTCGGCGGCGAAGGCCATTACCACCTCGTGGAGCCGCGTGCCCGACTTGCGCCCTTCGAGGAACGCCATGGCATGTGCCACTTCCACGGCGTTGCCGGCGCAATCCGCAAGCGGTTGATTCATATCGGTGATCAGCGCGGTCGTCTTCACGCCGGCACCGTTGGCCACGTCGACGATCGAGCGGGCCAGCACCTCGGCCTCCTCCATGGTCTGCATGAAGGCGCCGTTGCCGACCTTGATATCCATGGTCAGCGACTGGAGGCCGGCCGCAAGCTTCTTGGACAGGATCGAGGCCGTGATCAGCGGCACGGAATCGACGGTGGCGGTCACGTCGCGGATGGCGTAGAGCCGCTTGTCGGCGGGCGCGATCTCGCCGGTCTGGCCGATGATAGCGCAGCCGATCTCGCCGACGATCTCCCGGAAGCGTTCGGCGCTCGGGAAAATATCGTAGCCGGGGATGGATTCGAGCTTGTCGAGGGTGCCGCCCGTATGGCCGAGACCCCGGCCCGATATCATCGGCACAGAAGCACCACAGGCGGCGACGATCGGCGCCAGCATGAGCGAGACATTGTCTCCCACGCCGCCGGTCGAATGCTTGTCGGCAACCGGCCGGTCGAGATCCGGCCAGGCCATGACGTCGCCGGAATCGCGCATGGCGATCGTCAGCGCCACGGTCTCGTCGCGGTTCATGCCATTGAACCAGATGGCCATCGCAAAGGCCGCGATCTGGCCCTCGGACAGTCGCCCGTCGGAAAGCGCCTGGATGAATTCCCTGATCTCCGGTGCACCCAACACGCCGCCGTTGCGCTTGGTCAGGATGATTTCCTGCGGGATCATCGTTCAGCCTCTATCGATCGTATCGGTCTGGAAGCTGAAGGGCAGAAGCTCATTCATGGTCATTGTCTTCACCATGCCTGCGCCGTCGTAGAGATGGATCAATGTCGATGGATCGGCAAATTCGGCGATCTTCTGCCGGCAGCCGCCGCAGGGCGGGCAGTAGGCCAGTTTTTCGGCTATGACGCCGATCTCGATGATCCTCCTTGCGCCGCCCATAACCATCGCCCCGATCGCGGTGCATTCGGCGCACCAGCCCTGCGGAAAGGCGAGGTTCTCGATATTGGCGCCCTTATAGACCTTGCCGTCCTCGGCCAGGATCGCGGCTCCCACCGGGAATTTCGAATAGGGCGCATGGCAGCGGGTCATCGCGTCTTGCGCGGCTTCGAACAGGATATCCGTGACGGCCATCTCAACGCTCCTTGACGTAAGGCGTGCCCGAAGCCTTGGGCGGAATAGCCTTGCCAATGAAGCCGGCCAGCAGCACGACGGTCAGGACATAGGGCAAAGCCGTCCAGACCTGAACCGGGATCTGGCCGACAAACGGAATGCTGGCGCCCTGATAGGCGATCGACAGGGCATCGAGGAAACCAAACAGCAGGCAGGTGAACAGGATGTTCTTCGGCTTCCAATTGGCAAAGACCAGTGCCGCGAGCGCGATATAGCCCTTGCCTGCCGACATGCCCTTGGTGAATCCGGAACTGACCGCCATCGATAGGAAGGCGCCCGCGAGGCCGACAAACACGCCGCCGAGCAGCACGGCCTGGTAACGCAGCTTGACGACCGAGATACCGGCCGTGTCGACGGCGCCGGGATTTTCACCCACGGCGCGGAGCCTGAGGCCAAAGCGGGTGCGGTAGAGTATCCACCAAGTGATCGGGATCAGCGCATAGGCGAAATAGGTCAGCCAGTAGTGGCCTGACAGGATGCGCGAATAGATGTCGCCGAATACCGGGATGCCGGCGAGCGCCTGATGGAAGGGCAGTCCCCAGTCGCTGGCGAATTTGGCTTCCGGCGGCAGCGAGGGCGTGCGGCCGGCCATGTTGAACCAGGCCTGGCCGATGATCACCGTGCCGCCGATGGCGATGAAATTAAGCGCTGTACCGGAGACGATCTGGTCGCCGCGCTGGGAAATCGAGGCATAGCCATGGACCGCGGAGAAGGCGACGGCGCAGAGAACGGCGGCTAGCAGGCCCAGCGTAGCGGACCCGGTGAAGGCCGCGGCGGAGGCACCCGCAAAAGCCGCCGCCAGCAGCTTGCCCTCAAGGCCGATATCGACAACGCCCGAGCGCTCGGCATAAAGGCCGGCCAGTGCCGTCAGGATGAGCGGCACCGAATTGCGGATCGTGCCCTGGATGATCGAAACGTAGAGATCGACATTGCCCATGGTTCACGCCCTCTCCACGATGGTTGCGGTCGTCCTGCTACGCGCTCGCGCGAAGGCCTCCACGACCCACGGCCGGAACAGGTGTTCGAGCGCGCCGGCAAACAGGATAACAAGACCCTGGATGACCACGATCATGTCGCGCGAGATATTGGGCATGTCGAAGGCGATTTCGGCACCGCCCTGGTAGAGCATGCCGAACAGCACGGAGGCGAGCACGATGCCGATGGGATGCGAACGGCCCATCAGCGCCACCGCGATGCCGACGAAGCCGGCGCCGGAGACAAATTCCTGCTGGATGCGGTGCTGGTCGCCCATGATCGAATTGATCGCCAGGAGGCCGGCAAGGCCGCCCGAAATCAGCATGGTGATAATGATGATGCGCTTCTCATAGATGCCGGCGTAGCGCGCTGCGCCCGAGGAAAAGCCGAGCGTGCGGATCTCGTAACCCAGCCGCGACCGCCAGATCAGCACCCAGACCAGGAAGGCGGCCAGAAGCGCCAGAAGGAAGGTGAGATTGAAAGGCGAGTTGCGGTTGTCGAGGCCGAATATGGCGAGTAGCCAATCGAGCTTCGGCACTTCACCACCCGGCCCGAAGGTGCGCGACTGCGGCGCCATGGAGCCAAGCGGCTTGTAGACATTGTTCAGCATCCACAGCATCAGGTTATACGAGATATAGTTGAACATGATGGTGGTGATGACGATGTGGCTGCCGCGATAGGCCTGCAGCCAGGCCGGGATCAGCGCCCAGAGCGCACCCATGATGGCGCCGCCGATGACAGCGAGCATAAAAACGAGATACCAGGGCAGCGTGGCATCGAATGCGAGCGCGGCGGCCGCGACACCGATGCCGCCGACATAGGCTTGGCCCTCGACGCCGATATTGAACAGGCCGGCGTGAAAGGCGACGGCGACCGCCAGCCCGGCGAAGATGAAGTTTGTCGCATAGTAGAGTGTGTAGCCAATGCCCTCGCCCGAGCCGAAGGCGCCCGAAACCATGAGATAGGCGGCCTTGAACGGATTTTCGCCGGCAAACACCACGACCAGGCCCGAAATCAGAAAGGCAACGACGAGGTTGATCACCGGGATCAGGCCATATTCCGCCCAGTTCGGCAGTTTCGCAAAGGGCGCACTCATTCGGCAGCCTCCAGTTTCTGTTCGACGCCGGCCATGAGCAGGCCGATCTCGCCTTCGGGCGTTTCGGGCGTGCGCTCGCCGACCACGCGGCCGGCAAACATCACGAGGATACGATCGGCCAGCGAGCGGATTTCGTCGAGCTCGACCGAGACCAGCAGAATGGCCTTGCCGGCGTCGCGCATTTCGATGATGCGGCGGTGGATGAATTCGATGGCGCCCACATCGACGCCGCGCGTCGGCTGGCCGATGATCAGCACGATCGGGTCGCGTTCCATTTCACGCGCCAGCACGATCTTCTGCTGGTTGCCGCCGGAGAAATTGGCGGTCTTCAACCGGGAATTGGGCGGCCTGATATCATACTGCTCCATCTTGGCCTGCGCATCGGCACGGATGGCGTCGACATTGAGCAGGCCGGCGCGGCCGTATTTGGGGTCGTCGTGGTAGCCGAGGATGGAATTCTCGCTCTCCTCGAATTTCAGCACCAGGCCCATATGGTGGCGGTCCTCGGGCACATGGGCGAGACCGCGCTTGCGCAAGCCCGCCGGATCGCGATGGCCGGTGGCATCCGTATCCCTGCCATCGAGTTCGACGCTGCCGGACACGGCGCGGCGCATGCCTGAAATCGCTTCGAGCAGTTCGGACTGCCCGTTGCCAGCGACACCCGCAATGCCAACGATCTCGCCGGCGCGGACATCGAACGAGACGTTATCGACCATGGTGACGCCGCGGGAATCCCGGACCGTGAGATTGCGCACCGCAAGTTTTACGCCCTCGGGCTTGGCCTCGCCTTTCTCGACACGCAGCAGCACGCGGCGGCCGACCATCAGTTCGGCCAGTTCCTCGACCGAGGTCTTCGCCGTCTCACGGGTCGCGACCATCTCACCGCGGCGCATGACCGAGACTTCGTCGGTGATTGCCATGATCTCGCGCAGCTTGTGGGTGATGAGGATGACTGTCTTGCCCTGGTCCTTGAGCTGTCCGAGAATGCGGAACAGATGGTCGGCCTCGGCCGGCGTCAGCACGCCGGTGGGCTCGTCGAGGATGAGGATTTCGGCACCGCGAAACAGGGCTTTGAGGATTTCCACCCGCTGCTGGATGCCGACCGGCAGTTCTTCGATCAGGGCGTCCGGATCGACCTCCATCTCGTATTCGTCCTCAAGCCGCTTGAGCTCCTTGCGCGCCTTGGCGATACCCTTGTTGAGGATCGGGCTGTCCTCGGCGCCGAGCATGACATTCTCGAGCACGGTGAAATTCTCGACCAGCATGAAATGCTGGTGGACCATGCCGATGCCGGATGCGATCGCGGCACTCGGATCCTTGATGTTAGCCTGCTTGCCGCCGATATGAATCTCGCCCTTGTCTGCCTGGTAGAAGCCATACAGGATCGACATCAGCGTCGATTTTCCGGCACCATTTTCGCCGATAATGCCATGGATCGTGCCCTTGCGGACCTTGAGGTCGATATTCTTGTTGGCGTGGACAGGCCCAAAGCTCTTGTCGATGCCCTTGAGTTCGATGGCGAGTTCGCTCATGACGGTCCATATCGCTGACGGCCTGCCTCTCATGGCGGCGCATACGATTCACATTTTAAGGTTCCGGGCCTGATGTCCAGCGCCTTTGACGAAATTATCGGGGATTGAAGCCATGGAAGATGCGACCGGCGCCCTGCCCGCCCGCCTTACCGAACTCGAGGAACTCGCTGCCCACCAGGCGCGAACCATCGACGAACTGTCGGCCGAGATCGCCAGCCAGTGGAACGCCATCGACAAGATGCAGAAGACGCTCGAACAGCTGAAGGAGCGATTTAGCGCGATCGAAGAATCAAGCCTCGAAGCCCCCGCGATCACACGGCCGCCCCACTATTGACGCTGCCCGGTGTCCGGATCTTGCCCGCGTCCCATTCCCCTGGATATGACAAGCCCGCCCCTTCATGTGAAGAGGCGGGCCTTCTCAACTAGTCTCAGTAGGGGCACTTCTCGTCCGACATGTAGTCGTGGACCTGAACGGTGCCGGCAATGATGTCAGCCTTGGCCTTGTCGACCGCAGCGAGCATTTCCGGGCTCACGAGCGCCTTGTTGTTGTCGTCGAGCGCGACGCCGACGCCATCTTCCTTGAGGCCGAGATTCTGGATGTCGGCGACGAACTTGTCGTTCTTGGCATCCATGAAGGACGAATAGACCGCGACATCGACGCGCTTGAGCATCGAGGTCAGGACCTTGCCGGGCTGCAGGCCATTCTGGTTGGAGTCGACACCGATGCCGAGCTTGTTTGCTTCGGCAGCCGCCTGGAGAACACCGACGCCGGTGCCGCCAGCGGCGTGATAGACGACATCGGCGCCCTGGGCGATCTGCGACTTGGTGATTTCGCCGCCCTTAACCGGGTCGTTCCATGCGGTGTAATCCGTGCCGGTATAGGCCTGGAGCACTTCGCCGTCCTTGGCGACGGACTTGAAGCCGCCGACGAAGCCGCAGGCGAACTTGTGGATCAGCGGGATATCCATGCCGCCGACAAAGCCGGCCTTCTTGGACTTGGCAGCCATCGCGGCCATGACGCCCGCAAGATAGGAGCCTTCCTGTTCCTTGAAGACGATCGACTTGACGTTCGGCTTGCCGACGACGACCATGTCGATGATCGAGAACTTGGTGTCGGGATATTCAGCCGCGACCTTTTCTAGTGCCGCGGCCCATGAGAAGCCTGCGACCACGATCGGGTTGTTGCCGTCGCCGGCGAACTTGCGCAGCGCCTGTTCGCGCTGCGCGTCGTTGGCGATTTCGAACTCGCGATATTCGATGCCGGTTTCGGCCTTGAACTTCTCGGCGCCGTTGAAGGCCGCTTCGTTGAACGACTTGTCGAACTTGCCGCCAAGGTCATAGATCAGTGCTGGCTTGACGTCGGCTGCCAAAGCCGAAGCGGCCATGGATGCAGTGGCCATGAGTGTCAGAAGAATTTTTTTCATTTGTGAGCCCTGTTTTTGCTAACACATTTTCTTTGGTTCAGCTCGGGCACGCTCCCCTCTTGAGCGTAAGCGCGCCACGCACCTTCCGACCGGCCTCAAACCTCCCGAGACCCGGCTGCGCGGCATCCTTGCATGGTGGAAGAAAAAATTCACCAAAAATTTTTCAAATGGTAAAAAAAACCGGCAGATGCCGATTTCTCCTGTTCTTTCAGATATTTGGCAGGTTCATGCAGCGAAGCGGCCGGCCGCCGGTTCGCGCTTGTAAGCGACCGCCCAGAGCACGAAGGAGAGGAACAGGAAAACCGCAAAGGCAGGCTGCAGCAGCGTCCATTCGGCGAAGGTGTTCCACATCCAGGCCGGCAGGTGCGCCAGCGACCAGGTTTCGGCGGCGGCCAGGATTTCCGGATTGACGCTGAAGATCGCCGCGCCGAAGGGCGTGACGACCACCATCTCACTCGCCACCGACTGGATGGAATCGATGATCCCGGTCATCACCGCGGCCACGAGAAAGGCCAGACTGAGGAACCTCAACACGAAACGCATGACACTTCCCACACCGTCGGATCCACGCGGAACTTAGCGCTTGGACAATCCACTCACAGATCAGATAATCCCGGGATTTTGCGGTTTCAATGTTTCATCTATGCGACGACGGACGAATTGTCTCAAAAATGTCAAAACAGGGTTGATATGGCGAGGGACCTCGGTATATATCCGCGCCCGGTAGCCGGAACGGGCGGGGCTGAGTTCTTATCTCGTCTTCCGCCGATCTGATCGGCTTTCCGTTACGGACAGGTGGCCGAGTGGTTGAAGGCGCACGCCTGGAAAGTGTGTGTACGTGAAAGCGTACCGCGGGTTCGAATCCCGCTCTGTCCGCCATCATTTTTCTTAACTATTTGACTTATCATCGCTATTTCCTTTCGTGTGTCCAACCTCTTGGGCCGGTTGGACAATCTCTTGTTTGCGATCGGACCTTTCCGGCATCGTATCGACCGCCGCAGCGGCCATTCTTTCCTGATCTGCCTCGCGCGTGTAACGCTCGACTTCCTTGAGTGAGAGATGCCCGGTCACCGCTGCGATGAGGTTTACGCTGTTGCCTGCCTCGGCCAGGCGCCGGGCGGCCGCCTTGCGCAAGCCATGGGCCGAGCACTGCGGCAAGCCCGCCTCATCGCACCGGTCGCGAAACCAGTTGCCAAAGCCGGCAGGTGAGAATTCCTTCTTGAACTCTGTTCGAAGAAACGAAGGCGCGCCGATGTCGGTCATGGCCAGCGCTTCAACGAGTGAGGGGTGCATTTTGAGCTTCAATCGCGTCCCGGTTTTCTCCTGTCGCACCGCGATCTTGATGCCGCTGACATCCTTCCAGCCCAATCGAACGGCATCACCTCGGCGCTGGCCCGTATACAACATCAACGCCATTGCCAATCGAGCCTTGGTGCCGATCGGATGGCGGGTTTCATAGGCGGCGATCTCGTCCTCGGTCCAGGTGTGGAAGCCGTCCGTCTTCTTCGAAAAGCCCTTCACCTTGTCGGTGGGATCGACCTTTATCCATTCGAGGTCGAGCGCGGTGCGCATCAGGATCCGGAGCATGCGAAGTCGATTGTTGGCGGCGGCCGGGGTTTTCGACATCTTGCCAATCATGGCCTTGACGTGCGCCCGAGTAAGATCCGCGACAAGTTTAGTGCCGTGTTCCCGGCGCAGCGCTTCGCTTATGCCGCGATAGGTGTTTTGCGTCGAAGCGGCCGTGCCGGTGAATTCCGCTGTCTGGTAGTAGGAGGCGATCAACGCCGACATCGAGCGCGATACCTCGCGCTTCTTGCCGACCTGCGTTTTCGCAATCGTCTCGCCCTTCAGGGCTGCTTGGTACTGGCGGTCGAAATCGTCGGATGGAAACTCCGCCTTGATATAGGCGGAGTGCATCCCCTTGCGGAACCGATATCGCATTTTTCCGTGGCGATCGCGGGCCGGCGAGACGTGTTTCGGCAGCGCCGACTTACTCTTGCGCGCCATCGTCGAAGACCTCGTCCCATTCGTTTACCGCCGGCCGAACTTTGGCGGCCGAGGGATGCGTAACGACGCGGATGCCATCGGCCGACGCAATGATTTCATGGACGATCATGCCAGCCTTGAGCGCGCCCTTGATGGCACGCTCAACATCGATCTGCTTGAAACTGGAACGCGGCCCGGCGGCAACGATCGCCGGGCCGCTGATGGCGGGCGCGCTCATGCAGCACCCGCCCGGGCGGCCCGCTCGAGGCGGCGGGGCGGGCGGCCGTCTGTGTTGGCGAAATCGCCAATCGAAGTCAGAATGAGACGAAGGCTTGGTGTAGAAAGCTCTTGCATTTGAGACCCTCCTTGGTCCTCACAGAAAATGGCTCCGTCGGTTTCTCAGGCCGTGACAGAGCCATTTTGCGTTTGGTGGGATTGCTGCTGACGGCCCATCTTTTCTTTAATCGCCAAGATGACCTCTGCAGTTTGCGAACGCATGTTTCGGTTGGCCTCCTCAGCCAGCCATTGCTTCACATGCTCCGGTAGATTGACTTTGAACTGAACTTGATCATTACGCACGCGCGCCTCCATGAGGGACATTTTTTGTCCTTTTTGTATGGACATAAAATGTCCATGGCGTCAAGGACACTTTATGTCCATACTTGCGGGCATGGCGACAGGCGATACACAATTCAAACTCATAATTCCGGCAGCCCTCAAAAAGCGGCTTGACGGTGCGGCTGACCAAAGTCGTCGAAGTCTGTCCGCAGAAATCGTAGCCAGGCTCGAACAATCGTTCTCAGCGCCTCATATCGAGATAGTCAGCCTCAAGCCGATCGGCCTCGACAAAGACAAGGCGGCGGCCTTCGTTGGTATCGATCCAAATGAATTCGTAAAGTGGTGGAAATCGGGGCAAATGCCGCAGCCCCGCATGGTCGGCGATTTTCCGATTTGGGATCGCGAGGAACTCGAAACAGCCGTGCGCAAGATTATGGCGCTCGGGCTGCGCGACGATGGCGATACGCAATCGGCCGAAACTCACAGTGTGAGCGAGTTGGCGAAGATGTGGAAGACATCGGAGCACTATATTCGAGGCCTTGTAAAAGACGGCGAGTTGGAGACCACCGGAAAGGGAAGATCGCTGCGCATCTCACGCGCCTCGGCCGACGCCTTTCTTGGCCGTCGCAGACGCGGACCTGAAGAGCAGGCCAGCGAGATCATCGAGCGATTGCGGGCATAGTCATGAAGTGGATCTTAATAGTAGCGCTTACGACACCAACGGGCACCGACGTCACCTCTGCCGAGCTTGACACACGCGCTGCCTGCATAGAAGCAGGCGAGAATTTTCAAGCGGCCAACTCCAACGCCGACTGGCACGTCACGTTCTCATGCAGCCCAAAGGATAGTCGGTCCCGGAGGGACACACATTAGACAGTGAAATCAATTGGCTACCGGGTCGGTTAGCCATTAGGTTTCCTCATCTGTTCCGAAGCGATGGCTAACGATCTTAGTTTGATTAATCCTCGGTCTGTACCGGCAGCTTTGCGCCCCCATGTCGGTCGTAAAGGCGGTCCTTGCCTCTGCCCAAAAGCAGCCATTGATTTGGTTTGACGCTGCCTGCGGACCTGCCGCCTCCCAATGAGCGACATAGTCGCAAAACATCGCGAAGGAGCCGCCGAAGTCGAACGACGCTCTTGATACAACCGTTACCGTGGGGCTCATGGCACGGCGTCCAAGTACGCCGAGGAAAAGCATACGCCTGCAAACCTGCATTCCGCCTTGGGTGGTGAAGTCCTATGCGTTCAATAAGCACGTGCTGGCGGCCCGACACATTGCGACACGTGTTGGTTTCGACATACTCGGCGGTCGCAGGGCGTCCTCGAGCTCAAGCGGATCTTGCCTTGTGCAATAAGCCCCACGTCCCCACGGCATTTAAGACGGGGATTAGCGTGCGGCCGTAATCTGTATAGTCATATTCGACGAATTCGACCGATCCTTCTTTGTAAGGCGTCCGCGATATTAGTCCGTCGCGCTGCAAGGCACGCAGGTTTTCATGCAGAACCTTTTCTGAGATTCCCACGACGCGGTGTAGTTCACCGAATGTGGCCGCTCCGTTCCGCAAGTGCCACAGAATACGTGGCTTCCATTTGCCACCGATCGCTTGAATCGTGTCCATGACAGTGCAGTCGTTCAGCTTATCAAATTCCATGGATGTTTCCCATCTTCGATCCGAGCAGGGCGGAAAGGTATTGAGGTGTCTTCTAAAGCGTGTCGCAGGTAATCAGATTCGGGATTCCGTTATTTTGTGATTTGTGATTCAATTTGCCCACGGAAGGAGAACGACCATGGGCAAGCCGCATCCGATAGCGTTGCGTGCGCGTGTTGTTGCGTTTGTGGAAGAGGGTCATAGTCATCGTGAGGCTGCCCGGCATTTTCGGGTATCTCCTCGGTTCGTCAACAACATGATGATCCTGCAACGATCGTCGGGCTCACTTGCGCCTGCCCGGCAGGGCCAGCCGCCCGGCAGCAAGCTGTCGGCTCACGGCGAATGGATCAACCAACGTGTGTCAGGCCATGGCGAAGTGACACTGGACGAATTGTGTGTCGAGCTCGCCGAGCGCGGTGTCGAAGTCCATCGCGCGACCGTCGGCCGGTTCCTGCATCGGCTGGGGCTCAGCAATAAAAAAAAGCCTCAGGGCAAGCGAACAGTGCAGGCCGCAGATCGCCAAGGCGCGTGACCTGTGGATTAGGCGTCGAAAGCGGTTCTTCAACAAGGCATTGGCGCGGCTGATCTTCGTCGATGAGACATCGACAAACACGCGGCTGACCAAGCGCACCGGATGGTCCCGCAAAGGGCGGCGCTTTGTCGCCTATGCTCCCTTCGGAAAATGGAAGACGCAGACATTCATTGCTGGACTTCGCTGCCACGGCCTCACTGCCCCCTTCATCGTCGATGCACCCATGAATAGCCGCATCTTTGATACCTGGGTTGAAACACAGCTTGCCCCGACGCTATCGCCAGGTGACGTCGTCATTCTCGACAATGTCGGCTTCCACAAGAGCGAGCGCGCAGAGCAGCTCGTCAAGGCCAAGGGTGCCTGGCTCCTCTTCCTCCCGCCTTACTCGCCGGACCTGAACCCGATCGAGATGGCATTCTCCAAGCTCAAGTCCCTATTGCGAAAACGAGCCGCTCGAAGCTTCGACGCCATCACTCAGGCGCTCGGCGACATTGTCGCACTCTTCTCCGTGTCAGAATGCAGAAACTTCTTCAGAGCAGCCGGCTATGAGGCTGAATAAATGCGACACGCTTTAGTCGTACACCCCTTACCTTGAGGTAAGCCATTGCAGTGACTGGAGAATTGTTCATCATGATGGCGAGTCAACTGGGGAAATTCAATGATAGTCGAATACATTCGTTATCAGATGACAGAACATAAACCTGAGAAGCTGATTGAAGCCTATAGTGCTGCAATAGAGCATCTGCGTGCTGCGCCACAGTGTTTGGGATATGATCTCACCCGCTGCGTGGAAGAACCGCTCAGTTTGATCTTGCGAATCCAATGGACATCGACGGAGGACCATCTGGAAGGCTTTCGCAAAGGTCCTCACTTCCCGCCATTCTTGGCCCTGATCCGCCCTTTCATTGGCGAAATCACCGAAATGCGCCACTACGAGCATCTCGACGTCCAGTGGCAGCGCTAGAACGCCATCGACCGCACCACCCCGCGCAGCGCTGACCGCGTGGCGGGATTGTTGCTGATGGCGCCGCGGCCGGAGATCAAGACACGTTCATCTCTTCAGCCTAGCCGGCCGTGCTCGATACGGCGGCGGCCAGCGCCCTGATCGCCGACGCATGGGCTGGCGTTCGTGCTCGGGAAAGAAGGACAATGTCTGACGCTGGCAACAGCGGCAGCCCCAGCTCGGGGCCGCGGTCGGGCAGGCCGCGGGCGCAGATGTCTCCCATTGGTGCGACGCCCGCCTCTGCAAGAATTCCCTCGAGAAGAGCCGCGCAGCTTCCAGCGGTGAAAGCGTCGCGCCAATCTACGCCGGCCCTTCGAAGCTCCGCTATCGCGATTTCTCGGACGCCGCATCCGGATCCCAGCGACACCAGCGAGATGGCGCTGTTCGAGCGTGGCCGCCAGCCCGGGGCCGTCCGCCATCCCAGCCTGTCGGTGCGCAGAATCTCGCCCTCGGAACCACCGCCGTTGCGACGGATGATGGCGGCGTCCGCCAGTCCAGATGCGAAGGTCTCCCTGACGTGCCGGGAGAAGCCGATACTCACGTCTATCACCGCGTTGGCGGGAAGCGCCACACGCATCGCCCGGATTGCCGGCGACAACCGACTGCCGATCGCGTGGTCACTGACAGCGAGCGAGAAATTCAGCGGTGTTTCGTCGCCGAAGGTCACCGCTTCCTCGTGCTTGACCAGCAGCTCTCGTGCCTTCGGCAGGAAGACCTCGCCGTCCTCTGTCAACCGCATGTGACGCGGCGTACGGTCGATGAGACGCCTGCCCAGCCGCTGCTCCAACGTCTTCAGCTTCAGGCTGACGACGGGCTGCACGGTTCCCGCCGCCTCGGCCGCCTTCGTCAGGCTGCCGAGCTCGACGGTGAGAATGAACAGGCGGACGCCCTCGAGATCAATCATAGGAAATCACTATAGCTGGAATATCAGGACGCATCTTCTCATTATGATGAGATTCGCGCAAGGTCCTTCGGCAACAAGGAGATACCCCATGCCCATGATCAAAGTGCGTTACACGAAACCCCAGGACGGACGCGATCCGAAACAGGAAATTGCAGCTCTGCTGTCTCGCCTTACGGCCGAAATCCTACACAAGGATCCGGGTGTCACCGCGGTCCTCGTGGAGAGCGCCGAACCCGGTGATTGGATCGTTGCCGGATCGAGTGTCGCCGACCAGAAGATCGGAACATTTTATGTCGAGGTCTCGATCACTGAGCACACGAACATCAAGGACGAGACGACCGAATGGGTCCGGCGCGTCTATGACGAGATGAACGCGCTGATCGGCCCCGTGCACGAGGCAAGCTATGTCTTGGTCCACGCCGTCGACGGCGATGCCTATGGCTATGGCGGGCTGACCCAGAACGTGAGATGGGCGCGCAAGCACAGGTAGCGTCGGCGACCGGATAAAGCGGGTCGCGGGATAAGGAGGACGAGATGCCAACATATGAATTGGCGGCCGTGGGTGCCGCGACCTGCTGGGCGCTGACGGGACTTCTGTCCGCAGGCCCAGCGGGACATCTCGGAGCTTTGGCCTTCAACAGGACGCGGCAGCTCTTTGTCGCCTTCCTGCTCGGCCTCTACGTCCTCGCATCGGGAACATGGCGGGAACTGCAGCCCGAGATACTTTGGCCCCTCCTCTTGTCCGGCTTCATCGGCATCTTTGCTGGTGACACGCTTCTGTTCACCTGCCTGAACCGACTGGGGCCGCGCCGCTCGGGAATCCTTTTCGCCCTTAACGCCCCGATTGCTGCGCTGCTCGGATGGTTGGTGCTCGGCGAACAGCTTTCGGGTCCTGCCGTGACTGGCATAGCCTTGACACTCTGCGGCGTTCTGCTCGCAATCCTCTTCGGCAAGCGCAAGGCGCAGCTGCACGAATGGGAGACTGTGAAAGGACCGCTTTGGCTTGGCGTGCTCGTCGGCCTTCTGGCCGCGCTCAGCCAGGCGATCGGCTCCCTGATCGCGAGGCCCGTCATGGCGACCGGAATCGATCCTCTGGCCGCCTCCATGCTGCGTGTTGCGGTCGGCGCCCTCTGCCTGACCGCGCTCACCCAGCTGCCCATCGAGGCGGTTAGGCCGAGGGGCCGACTAACGAAGAGCGTGTTTCTCCAAACCGCCATGACAGGTATCATCGCCCTGGCTTTCGGTATGACGCTTCTTCTCTTCGCGCTTTCCGGCGGAAAGGTCGGTATCGTCTCGACGTTGTCTGCGACAACACCTGTGATTATCCTGCCGATGCTCTGGCTGAAGACCCGGGAAGTACCTGCAACTGGTGCATGGGCCGGAGCCGCACTTGTGGTGGCCGGGATGGCGTTGATCTTTTGGAGATAGGCGACGAGCTTAGACTTGCCTTCTCGTTCAGACTCGTCAGGAGCAGCCGGTCAGCAAGGCGCCCTATATTGGTCACAAAGTCCCGCCAACCGGCGACACGTAAGCGGGCATAAAAGACTTTCGGTACCGTCCCCCGACCATACGACATTGGAGGGCGCATCGCTGGCACGTCGGTTTGGTATCGATAACCGTCATTCTCGCTAGCTGAAGACAATGATCTTCACCGTACTCAGTGGGTTGGGGGCACCCTCCAATAGTACAAGATCATTGCAAGTGCGCCCTGGTAGAGGCGGTGGCCATTTCTAGAACTGGCCGCATGCATCGGTGTTAACCTCTAATTAAATATGGGACAACAACTGGCCGTGGCGCGTCCTTTATTAACTACAGCTCAATAAGCGGTAGATAGAGTAGCTCTTGATCAAGAGGGGTCGGGTGCTGCCATGTTTTCATTAAAGAATGGTTTCGCGAGTCTCACTCGCAATAGTTCCGGAAACTTCGGAATAATTTTCGCGTTGTTGATGGCGCCTATAGCATTGGCGATAGGAGTGGCCATCGACTATGGCTATGCGCTCTCAGTCAAAACTGAAATGCAAAACGCAGCCGACGTCGCCGCCGTGGGAGCGCTTTCGGAGCAATCAGCCGGCGTTATTGCCGCCCTGACGGAAAGCCTGACCGGCGAGATCAAGCTGGCCGAGTTGGATGCTGGATATCTCTTCGATTCCAATCTCCAGAAAATGGGCAAGGACAATTTTAAGTCCAAGGAAATCAGCATTATTCGCACGGGAAATACGTTCGTCTCCACCGTTAGCTTCAAGGCGACTGTGCCGACTAGCTTCCTGAGGATGTTCGGCGTACGTGAGATTGATGTATCCGGTATTGCCAAGGCTACCTACGTGCCCGCGAGCTACATTGACTTCCACCTGATGCTCGACAATTCGCCATCCATGGGTTTGGGCGCCACGACGGCGGACATAGCCAAAATGGAAGCCAATACTCCTGACAAATGTGCCTTCGCCTGCCACATCGAAGGAAGTACCTCGGATTACTATTCCCTTGCCAAGAAGCTCGGTGTCACGCTGCGCGTCCAACTCGTTAGCAAAGCCGCACAGAAAATGATGGACACTGCGAAGAAGGTGCGACGCTACTCCAATCAATATCGCATGGCGGTTTACTCGATGGGCGCTAAGGCGACCAAGGTGGAGTTGACGAATGTTGCACCTTTGTCGGCGGATCTTGACACCGTGAAGACCCAGACGCAGACCATTGATTTGATGTCAATTCCTAAGCAGGGCTACGATAACGACCAGCAGACCGATTTCGAGAAGATGCTGAAAGAGCTTAAGCAAATCATGGACAAGGGCGGCAGCGGTCTCAACAATTCGGATCGACAAAAGGTGATGTTCTTCGTCTCGGACGGCGTCAACGACAGTTACAAACCCTCGGGCTGCCTCAAGAAGCTGACAAGTGGCCGCTGTCAGGCCCCCCTCGATTTCAAAGTCTGCGATCAGATCAAGAAAAACGGCGTGCAGATCGCCGTTCTCTATACGACCTATCTGTCGATCGAGAATAACAGCTGGTATCGGGACTGGATCAAGCCCTTTCGCTCCGATATCGGCACGCAAATGGAAGCCTGCGCCTCGGAAGGACTGTTCTTCGAAGTTTCCCCGTCCCAAGGCATCGACGAAGCGATGAACGCGCTGTTCTTGAAAGTCGTCAATATGCCGCGCCTGACACAATGAGCGTTATTAGGACCGTCGCCGAGTAGTTTAAGCCGCGAGACCGTCCGACACATCACGTTCACTCCATCCCCGGATGCTTGCCGTGCTCTTAAAGAACCTCTCCGGCCTGTACTCGCCGGCAGACGGATCAACCGTTCGCTGCCAGGCTGTGACACCGCATGGTCAAAATGGTGCGACGGCTGGAACGTCAAGGGTAGTGAGAATGACACTTATCGCTAGCAATCGAACGGGCATCCGCCCGCCCGGTCTACGGGCGGGGGTGGCTATTGCAGAGACGCAGAGAGAATTATTTCGGAAAGCGACATCGTCACGGATGCGCTTGGCCGTATTCTCGACTGTGTACTGGGCTGTGTCGTCGCTTTCGGTATCTCCGCTCAGACAGGTACGATGGAGGAAGTACCAGCAACGGGATTCCTAGCGACCTCAGGCGTATAGGTCAGCGAGACGCGGGTGCCTGGGCGGCCGTCAGCAACTACTATTTCCGCTTCGAGCTGGGCTGCAAGGGCTCTTACAATGCTCGTGCCGAGCCCAGCCTTCGCGTTTTCGAGGCTTCCGGGCATGCCGACACCGTCGTCGGCGACCGACAACATCCATGTCGCGCCGCGAGATCGATAATTCACTGCAATTCTTCCAGGACGCTGTCCGGCAAAGGCATGTTTGAGAGTGTTGATCACCAATTCGGTGACGACCAACCCCAAACTGATGGAGATGTCTGCCTTTACGACGCTATCGTCGACTTCCACCTTCAACGAGATAAGGTCGCGGTCGTGGATCATGGATGCTCCGATGCTCCGACAAAGGTCCGTCAGATAGGCGCGAAGCGCGACATCCTCAACGCTCGATGTCGCCAACTGCCGCTGCAGAGCAGCAACTGACATCACCCGATTGTGGGCGTTGAACAAATGCAGCCTGCCTTCCTCAGACTGAACCTTGCGTGCGCTCTGCATCAATACGCTGGCAATAATCTGGAGGCTGTTGGCGACTCTATGCTGCAGCTCCTGCAATAGAATGGCCTTTTCTCGGATAAGATCATCCTTTTGCTTCTCGTTAGCGCGTGCCGCTGTAACATCGGCGATGGATAGCAGAAGTCGAACGATGCCAGGGTCGGGATGATCGACTCGATGAGCATTGATCACCAGGTTGCTTAAAGGCCGGTCAGGACGTTGTAGCCTCATCTCATACGCTGCAACGTTAGCAAATCCCGAAGCGGTAGCCATCAACAGGGAGTCCAACTGTGGGACGTCCCATTCGCCTGAACCCAGTTCCGCCATCGGCCGACCGTTAACATCGGCAGGATTGATTTGGAACGCCCTGCAAAAGGACTTGCTGGCTGCTAAGATAAGAAGGTTTTCGTCGAGCATTAGTAAGGGCGTATCAGATGATAGAACTACTGCCAGCGCGAAATCGAAAGCGAATTCTGGAGCGGGCGGCGGCGGATTTGTCATGATAGCCCTTCATGGGCACAGGAGGCTTTCCAAGCGAAAGCAAAACCGGCAGAAATTTCTGAAGGTGGTATAGGCACGGGCCTAAAGCTCCTGGCTAGTTGAACCTAGCACAGACGCTGTCGTCATGCGGGAACTATCTTGCACGTTCACGCGGAAACCGAAGTAGGGTCACACCGCATGCGCGATGATCTCGGCTGGAAAGCGATAGCGTCTATAATGGGTGAACAAGGCTTCGGTCATACTGATACATCACGTCTCGGTCAGCACCTGTCGCTTAAGGCGACGCCGTCATTTCAACGACGCGACCAGAGCACCGAATCGAATAGCCAATCCCGACATCGCCGAAATCCTGCTTGAAAGCGAGTTAAGCGGCCGGGAGGAAATAGCTGTCAGCTTGCGCTTCTCACAGGATGCCCAACTCGGTGCATGAGCGCGACCAAGTCCTCCCCACTGATGATTGGGGGACGTGTTACGGCCGAATGGACGAAAATTTCAACCGAGTCCGCGAACGCACGATGGCGGCTGACGTGGCGTACGGCCCCTTCCAGAGAGCAAAACCTCTCATCGGGTATCTCGCCCAGCCAAAAAAACACTGTGCAGTCCGTATGGGCAAAATCAACGAGTTTGCTGGAAGTTGCGTTTGTCATGCTATCATCTGCCCTGGTTCCAATTGATCAACACGAAATCCGCCCGGACGTTGAATGATCGCTCATGATGACACGATGGGTGTCTTCGCATGCAACTGGGAACGGAGTCGTTGCTTGCGGTCATTTCTCTCTTAAATTGAATACATCCAAAACAATAACATTTAGCGTTGCGCGACACATAACGATTCTCGGTCGTGTTTTCGTGCAAATTCGTACCCAAGTTGTTGCGCAGTTAAGCGCACCTTGATATGCATCGTCAGCCCCGCAGGGGCGCTCACGATTGGAAGATCATCGTTTTTTCTCCCACCCAAGTTACTCAAGAACCGTCTGCTCTGCGCGCTTTCGCCCGCCGACCTCGGGCTACTTGCTCTCAGTCACGGGAGAGTGCAGCTCAGCCTTCGGCAGTCGTTGAGACCGCACATCAGCCGATCGAACTAGTCTACTTTCTTGAGTCGGGTCTCGGTTCGGTGGTGGCGAGAAAGGAAGGCGGCACGACGGTCGAAGTCGGTCGCTTCGATTTGGATGGCATGAGGAGCACATCCCTTGCTCCGGGAGAAACGGAAAGTCCGTTCGATTGGTTCACGCCGATGGATGGTTCCGCGATGCGCAGCTCGGCCAATAACCTGCGCAAAGCCACAGACCTGCTTATGCATTATGTGCTCGGCATCCAGACCACTTATTCCGCCTTGGCAAACGGCCAAATCAAGCTGGAGTGTGTTTTGGCGCGGCTTTTGACTTTACCAAAGGCATCGAAGGTTTACCCTCCTTGCCTTAGGCCACGTTTGTAAGGGCATAATTGGGCGCCCAGAGGGGTTAAACTTCTCTGCCTAATCACTAGGGCCGATCGTGGCGATGATTGAAAATCACCGGTCGCGGCTTCTATGGGATATTTTTGTGGATGCCCCGGAAATCAAACTTGGCCTTGAGAGGCTTGCAATAGGTAGCAGGACGGCGTCAAGCTTGCTCGTTGGTAACAGGCAATTAACTGCGGCCGGGACACAACGAATGTGCGGGTCGTGTTCAACCGACACTTGCTTTAGTAAGAGTTAATATTTCCTTCATGCTCCACCGGCAATAGTCCGTTGGATTGCCCTTAGGGAGGTGTGAGGTGTCTTTGGAACGAAAGTCGAAAACATCAGCTCCGCGTTACACGGCCGATGGCCCGCCCGCTTCCGGAACCGAAACGGATTCCCTTTCGGAACTGCCCACGCTGATGGCTCAGATGCTGCGTTATCAGACGGCGATTGATAATATTTCACAAGGCGTGTGCTTTTTTGACGGTGAGTACCGACTGGTCCTCAGTAATGATCGATATGCCGAACTCTACCGTCTGGACCCCGAATTGCTGCAACCCGGAATGACGCTTTGGGAGATTATCGATCTTCGCTTTCAAAGCGGCATGTGTCCGATGGACACCGCCGAGGAATACCATGTTTTCTGTACGTCACCCGAAGTCGCCGACCGTAGCCATGTCCGGAACGTCGAACTCAGGGATGGCAGGATCATCCGCATTTGTCATCAGCCCATGGCTGACGGTGGATGGGTCGCCACCCATGAGGAAATTACCGACAAGGTCGCGAATGCGGCGCTTGCGAATGAGCGCTTGTCGCTGCAGCATCTGATCGACACGGTGCCGGATTACCTTTGGGTCAAGGATCTGGAATGCCGCTTTGTCGTGGCCAACAAGGCGCTCGCGGCCGATTGCGGCAGGACGCCGGCCGAAATGATCGGCCTTTCCGATGCAGACTTCCATTCTCCCGACTTGGCAAAGTCTTTTCGTGAGCGTGAACTGGCGATCCTGGCCACCGAAATACCGATGATCGATCGGGAAGAAAGCATTCTCGATACAACCGGCGCATGTAAATGGTTCGCATCGACCAAGATGCCATTGCGCGACGAAAACAATGTCGTCTTCGGCCTAATCGGCATCGCCAGGGACATAACAGAACGCAAGCGTTCGGAAATGCTGAGCAAGGGCCAGGCAAAAGTTCTCGAAATGATCGCAACGGCGGCGCCGCTGCAGGATATTCTGACCGAGCTCATTCATCTCGTCGAGGGACAGCTTACGGGCATTATCGGATCCGTGTTGCTACTCGACGCCGACGGTCTGCATCTCCGGCACGGCGCTGCACCGAGTCTCCATCCTGCCTATATTGAAGCGATCAACGGCGTTAGGGTCGGGCCAAATGTCGGCTCATGCGGCACAGCCGTTTATCGCCGTGAATCTGTCATCGTCGCGGACACTCAGACCGACCCGCTCTGGGCCGATTATCGAGACCTGGCGTCAACCTTCGGCTATCGCGCCTGCTGGTCGGAACCGATCATCTCGCATACGGGCCCGGTGCTCGGTACATTCGCGATGTATTCGGAGACCATACGCCGGCCTACCGATTCGGAGAGAGCCCTCGTCGAAGTCGCGACGCGCATCGCAGGCATAGCGATCGAGAGGAAACTCGCCGAGGAGCGCATCCAATATATAGCCACTCACGACGTCCTGACGAACCTTCCCAATCGCACAGTTCTGAGCGACCGCGTCTCCCAGGCGCTCGATCGCGCGGCGAGCCGCGACGAGAGTGTGTCTGTAATGTTCATCGACTTGGACCGATTTAAGCTCGTTAACGATAGTCTCGGCCATGAAGCCGGTGACGAGCTCTTGCAAATTGTCGCCGCACGGATGCAACAGCATGTGCAGACATCCGACAGCGTCGTCAGGATCGGTGGAGATGAGTTCGTCATCCTCCTGCCGGATCGGCCGAAGGAGACAAATACCATTGCCACCACCTGCCAAAGGATCATTGACGCCATCTCCGCGCCAATCCATGTCGGGGGGCACGAGTTGCGAGTGACCTGCAGCATCGGCATTGCCAACTACCCTGCGGATGGCACCGATACTCGAACGTTGCTCGCCAACGCCGACGCGGCGATGTATCAAGCCAAGGCCATCGGCCGAGACAACTTCCAGTTTTATTCATCTGATTTGAACGCCAAGGCGCATCAAAAACTGATGCTTCACGAACAACTGCGCAACGCATTGACGCGTTCGGAATTGATCCTGGAATACCAACCGCAAATAGATTTGCGAACCGGCGAGATTTTCGCCGCAGAGGCCCTGCTTCGCTGGAATCATCCAGCGATGGGCCGGATATCGCCGGCGGAGTTCATTCCATTGGCGGAAGAAACCGGCCTCATTGTTCCGATTGGCGACTGGGTGATCACCGAAGCGTGCCGACAGAACAAAGCTTGGCAAGACGCAGGGCTCAGCCCAATAAGCGTGTGCGTAAACGTCTCGGCGCGTCAGTTCTGGGATAAGAACCTGGTAGCGCTTGTTCGGCACGCATTGAAAACCAGCAAGCTTGCGGCGAATTTTCTCGAACTGGAGCTGACCGAGAGCTTGATCATGCAGGACATCGGTCAGGCGATCAATACGATGTCCGAATTGCAGTCACTGGGCGTGCAGCTTTCCATTGATGACTTCGGCACGGGGTATTCCAGCCTGAGTGCCCTGAAGAATTTCCCCGTCACCCGCCTTAAGATCGATAAATCGTTTATCAACGATCTTGCCTCGAACGAGAGCGACCGGACGGTTGCAAGTGCGATCATTCTGCTCGGCCAAAAGCTCAACCTGAGAGTGATCGCCGAAGGCGTCGAAACCAAAGAGCAGATGCAGTTCCTACATGACAACAACTGCGATGAAATGCAGGGATATCTGTTCAGCAAGCCCGTGTCGGCGGCAGAGTTCCAAAAGTTGGCACACAGGAGATTGGAATTTCCTGCCCGGAGGGACGTCGAAGGGGCAGATGCGGATTCTAATTGAACAGTTCGCTGATGAACGCGCCGAGCCAAGAATGCGCTTGCGGTACACGTATATTTCAAAACGAGCCACACCAGCGAACACGGTTTCATGTCCGTCGCGTCAGGCGACCTCGGAAATTCGCGCTTGAGAGTGCGGAGACGCGCAAGTGCTGCTTCTTCGGAATGATTCGAATGGCATTTATCAGCTGCACAACACTGTCCAGATCAGAAAATTCCATCAGAGGTACTTTCTGAGTTTCCGTGCTCAACCTCTGCTGGGCAAAGAACCGTCAAATTGAGCTGAACGGCATCATTTTAGTGAATTCGTAACTATCCATGCGGATTGTATTTCGGAGAACCGCCGGAAATCCGCTCGAAAATCCGAAAGAAAGTTAATCTCTAGCGACTTCCACCGACGCACTCCTGATCGAAAACCTAAAATGTCGACCGACTGTTCCAGGCTTTTCCGGGCGCTTTTGGAGCCCCATCCAGAGAAACCTACTCGTGGTTTTCTTGTCATTCCCGAGGAGAACCTGATTGCGGTCGAAACTCTACGAATGACGCTCGACGATCAGCAGAAAGTCCAAGCGCTTGCCGAGGAAGTCAGCGCGCAACCAATCGCCCAAAGGAAAACCAATTATGAACTTCGCGCTCTTGAGCCGTGACAACGACGTGATAATGGCTGCGATGAACAAGTCGCAGGCCATTATCGAATTCAGCCTCGACGGTAAAATCCTCAAAGCGAATGAGAACTTCTGCCGAGCGCTGAACTATGAGCTCCGGGAGATTGTTGGCCAACATCATCGGATGTTCGTTGATCCGGCCGAAGCCTCCAGTCCTGCCTATACAGAATTCTGGCGCAATCTTGCAGCCGGCAATTTCGACCGGGCCCAGTATAAGCGTATCGCCAAGGGTGGGAGGGAAATCTGGATCGAAGCATCCTATAATCCGGTGTTCCGGGGCGGAAAACCCTTTAAAGTCGTGAAGTTCGCGACAGACATTACTGCACAGAAGCTGAAGGCCGCCGAAGACGCCGGAAAACTCGACGCACTATCGAGAGCCCAGGCGGTGATCGAGTTCACCCCCAATGGCGACATTCTCACCGCCAACGAGAACTTTCTAACCACGCTCGGCTATTCGCTGAGTGAAATCGTGGGAAAGCATCACGCGATGTTCTGCGAGAAGGACTACACGTCCACCGATGACTATCGCCGTTTCTGGCAGCGGCTCGCCGGCGGTGAGTTTGTTGCTGACGAATTCCTGCGGGTCGGCAAGGGCGGCAAAAAGGTCCACATTCAAGCCTCCTACAATCCGATTATCGACATGAACGGCAAAATTTTTAAGGTGGTCAAGTTCGCCACCGACGTTACCGCCCGCGTTGAGAATGTGGATCGGCTGGCGGACGCTTTGCAGGCACTCTCGGATGGCGACCTGACCCAGGACGTCGGAACCCCCTTCATTTCGACGCTCGAAAAGCTTCGCATCGACTTCAACAGCGCGACGGCCAAACTCCGTGGGGCCATGCAGTCGGTGGCGGAGAACGCGAGCGCGATTGCGGCCGGTGCTCAACAGATACGCACGGCGTCCGACGACCTGTCGAAACGGACGGAGCAGCAGGCAGCCTCCGTCGAGGAAACAGCCGCAGCACTCGAAGAAATTACGACGACCGTGGCAGATTCCAGCCATCGAGCCCAGGAGGCCGGTCAGCTGGTGGCGAAGACTCGTGACAATGCCGAGCGCTCCGGAACGGTGGTTCGCAACGCCGTGGATGCAATGGGCAAGATCGAGTCCTCGTCATCGGAGATCGGCAACATTATTGGCGTTATCGATGAGATTGCGTTCCAGACAAACCTGCTCGCATTGAATGCTGGGGTCGAAGCGGCCCGGGCGGGAGATGCCGGGAAGGGCTTTGCCGTCGTGGCTCAGGAAGTTCGGGAACTTGCCCAAAGGTCCGCCAAAGCTGCGAAAGAAATCAAGGAACTCATCAGCGCGTCAAACCAGCATGTGAGGAGCGGCGTGAGCCTGGTTGGTGAAACGGGCACGGCACTGCAAGAGATTGTCAGTCAGGTGCAACTGGTCAATTCGAATGTCAGCGCTATCGTCGAAAGCTCCAAAGAACAGGCGACAGGCCTCAAGGAAATCAACACTGCAGTCAATTCCATGGACCAAGGCACGCAGCAGAACGCGGCGATGGTCGAGGAGGCGACCGCCGCTGCACACAGCTTGGCCAGGGAGGCCGACAGCCTGTTCCAACTGGTGAGACAGTTCAACATTGGAACCGTACCAGCATCACGAAACCTGCCGCATTCTGCGGCTCCTGCTCCGGCTCGGCCGAACTCCAACCCGGTGGCGTCGCCGGCGCGCCAGATGACCGCCAAGCTGACCAAGGCATTCAGCGGCAATGGGGCCGTGGCAGCAAGCGAGTGGAAAGAGTTTTGATGCAGCTATGCCAATATCGGACGCTCGGCGAGCCCTGATCTACAAGACGATAGGGAACCTGTGTGCGCCAGGCATGATTAGGCTTGGAACGCGGCAATGTCAGGCTTCCTGGCATCTGCAAACTCCTCTTGCAGGACGGAATGTCATCTTTGCCTGATCAGGTTTATGAAAGCCGTCAGTCCGCTGTCGGCCCCAAAGTGGTCATTGGCGCGACCAAGATGAGTGACTGGATTGGGGCCGGTAGCTGTCTGGCAGCTTTTAGGCGCCGCAAGCAGGATAGCTGCCGTTGCGCCGCAGGTCAGCTCTTTCAGCTTTCGACCCCATTGCGGTCGTTCAACGAGCCCGGCAAAATGGCCAAAAGCGGTCAGGCACTGTTGAGAAGGCGTAGGTGCGCGCAGGGCTCTCACAAATCCGTCCCTTTCCCGCGTTGCGCCAGACGTTGAACGAGCAGATCAATGAGCATTCGGACCTTCGAGGGCATATGGCGACGATCTGGATAGAGCGCATATACCGGGAGCGGTTCACCTTGATGGTCCTCCAGAAGACGGACCAATCTCCCCGCTTCGAGATCGGCCGCTACAATTGCGCTGGGCAGATTGGCGATGCCGAGGCCTGCAATCGCAGCGGCGCGCAAGCCATCGGCGCTGTCCATGACCATTCTCGCCTGCGCGTGCCCGACTTTGACCGGTTCATTTCCAGTCTGAAGCGACCAGGCCATTAATTGCCCATCGCGGCCAAATGCCAGATGATCATGATCCTGGAGCATTTCGGGGGCGTCTGGCTTGCCGCGTCCGGAGAGGTAGGACGGCGCGGCGCACAGGACTCCATCGATCCGATCAATGACGCGGCTCACAAGGCCGGCGCTGAATTCAAGTCCCCCTATGCGAACCGCGAGATCATAGCCGCCGCCAACGAGGTCACTGATGCGATCGGAAAATGTTACCTCCGCCCTGATCTCTGGCCATTGGAGGAGGTATTCCTGCAGAACCGGCAGGATGCGTAGCCGGCCATAGGCATCAGGAATGGACAGTTTTATCGTGCCACGGGGCTTTTGCACACGGTGCCGGACTGCCGCCTCTGCCTCCTCCATATCTGCCAGCAGCGAAACGCAGCGTTCGTAGAAAAGCAGGCCGTCCGAAGTGGGCGAAACCCGGCGCGTACTTCGGTTAAGCAACCTTGCGCCGAGACGCTCCTCCAGCCTGATAACGGCCTTCCCCACAGCCGATCGCGTTATCCGCAGCGCCCGCCCAGCCGTCGTGAAATCGCCGGCGTCCACAACCGCGACAAACGCCCGGATGGCTCCGATGTCGAGTTCGTCTCGCAACAGGCACCTCGTCCACAGTGTGGGGACACACATTCCCCAATATATCGCTTATATCGCGAATTGTAGCGCGAGGGCACCTTCCGTTCCCACTCGCGCGCGAAGCAAACACGATGGAGAATAGTCATGTCCGCCATGTCCCCTCTCGATACCGCCCCCGTGGTTCGTCACAACCCTCCAACGATGTGGGACTCGACCACGAACGGTCACTCACAAATCAGCGTCGCCCAGGCAAGGCAACTGGCCTACCTGTCGGGGCAGATTGCTTCCCCGCTCGACGGCTCGGCAGTGCCAGAGACCGTAGGAGGCCAAGCGGAGCTCATTGCCGATAGCTTGAAGGCTGCCCTTCGGGAGCTAGGCGCTTCGACCGCCGACATCGTTATGCTCCGCATCTATGTTGTCGATGGCACAACGGAGCGCTTTCTCGAGGCTTACGCACCTATCCAAGCGATGCTTGCCGGCGCAATGCCCAGTCTCACCGTGCTGGGAGTACAGTCCCTCTTTACCCCGATATTGCAGCTCGAGGTGGAAATGGTTGTCCGCGTCCCATGACGAAGACAGGTTAGAGCCTCGGAGGTCGGGGCCCAGCCATGGCTGCTTTCAGGAGGACCTGAACGAGCCATGCGACGGCTGAAATGGGCGCGCAATCTGGTCTTAAAACATATACTTAACCCAGAGGTCGTGGCATCGAATTCCCCAAGAAGCATAATAGGATGGCTTGATTGCTTCTGAAACAGTTGGTTCGGGATTCGCCCGCTAGCCCGATCGCGGCGCCGCGCCTACCAAGCCGCCGAGAACGGCGCGTTCGCGCTGTGGGTAGGATCAGGGATTTCCCGACAGGTCCCGAGCTTGGGCGCACTGATCGAGCGAGCGTTCGACTATCTGCGAGAACGCCCGAACGACCCCGCTACAGCGGCTGACTTTGCCCCGGGGCCTAGAAAAATCAGGATTTTCGCGGAAGCACTAATCACCGCGAGATCTTGCCTACCGCTCTGCCGCTAACCGCAAAGATGCGGCCGATGGCGTTAAGCAGAAGTTGTGCGGCGAGAATAGCGGTTGTGCCGGTATGGTCGTAGTCGGGCGCGACTTCGACCAGATCAACGCCAACGATGGTGCCACGCTTCGCAAGACCGGCAATAAGTTCCAACACCTCATAGTATATGAAGCCTCCATGACTTGGAGTGCCTGTGCCTGGCGCGATCGATGGATCGAAACCGTCGATGTCGATGGAAAGGTAATAGCGTTCACCTGCAGGAATTCGGTTCAGAACACCTTCGACGCCGAGATTCCGGATCTGACGCACCGATAGAATGTCCGATCCTTGAGCGCGGGCA
Source organism: Rhizobium sp. LjRoot254 (assembly GCF_964254105.1). Taxonomy (NCBI): domain Bacteria; kingdom Pseudomonadati; phylum Pseudomonadota; class Alphaproteobacteria; order Hyphomicrobiales; family Rhizobiaceae; genus Rhizobium; species Rhizobium sp. LjRoot254. Next base: position 4,771,567 of record NZ_CAXUSM020000001.1, read on the forward strand.
TGGTCGTAACCTTCCTTGGCGGTGGATGACACATTGCGGATGCCGAGCTGCGTCATGCCGGTGACCCAAGGCTTTTCCGACGCGCGGCGCATTGGACTGCCGTGGCCGTAGCGCACGCCGTGACGCTCGTCGACGAAATCGAGATGCGCGTCGAACTGCACGAGATGAATCGGCGGCTGATCACTGAAGGCATTGATGCAGGGTATGTTGACGGAATGATCGCCGCCAAGCACAACCGGCAGCGCGCGCGCCGCAAGAATCTTGCGGACGCCGATTTCGATATTGGCGTGGCTCGAAATCGTGTCGGTGTGAATGATATCGGCATCGCCGATATCGACGATCCTGACGCCTTCGAGATAGGTCACGTCGTCTTCATGATCGTAAGCTCCCGCGTGGCCGAACGCAAACAGCGTGGACGCCTCGCGGATGCCTCTTGGTCCGAAGCGCGCGCCGGAACGCCACTGCGTGCCGAAGTCGAAGGGCGCGCCGAGGACAGCGACATCCGCTGAGATCTGGTCCCAGTTCTCGACATAAGGGCTCTTGGCAAAGGTAGAAATGCCGACGAAGGGCAGGTTGAGCCGGCCATTGTCGTAACCGTGAGCAGCCATGATCGTTCCTTTCAAGGTATCAAAGTGCGCGTTCGCGCCAGGTTTGTAGAAATTGCGCAAGACGCATGCTCTTCGGCTCGGCGAATAGCGCTCGCGGCGAGCCTTCCTCGACAATGCGACCGCCATCCATGAAGACGACGCGGTTGGCCGCATGGGCAGCGAAACCCATCTCGTGCGTGACGATGACCATGGTCATGCCCTCCGCCGCGAGCGTCTTCATGACCGAAAGCACCTCGCCTACCAGTTCGGGATCGAGCGCGGACGTCGGTTCGTCGAACAGCATTGCCTTTGGCGTGCTGGCAAGCGCCCGGGCAATCGCCACGCGTTGCTTCTGCCCCCCGGACAGACTGTCGGGACGGCGGTCCGCGAAGGCGGCAAGCCCTACCTTTTCCAGCATTGCACGCCCGGTTTCCTCCGCTTGCTTTCGAGCAGCGCCATGCGCCAGCCGAAGCGCTAATGTGACATTGTCGAGTACGCTCATATGCGGCCAGAGGTGGAAATGCTGGAACACCATGCCGAGCGGTCGGCGTGTTTCCGCCAGTTCTTTCGCACCGGCCCGTTCGCGCCCGAGTGGCGTCTCCCGCCAGCCGATTATTTTTCCAAAAACTTGCACCTCGCCGCCGTCGTAAGGGTCGAGAAACGCGATCGAACGCAACAGCGTGCTCTTGCCCGAACCGGAGGGGCCGATGATGCAGGTGACGTCGCCGGCATGAATGTCGAGGTCGATGCCGGACAGCACCGTCTTCGCACCGAACCGCTTCTGAAGTCCGCGCACCGAGATCGCAGCTGTTCTTGCCGTCATATCAGGAGCCTTTCACCGCAAAGTGCCGCTCCGCATAAAAGCCGAACCGCGAAATAATTTCGACGAGCGCCCAGTAAAGGAGGGCGATGGTAAGATAGGGCGTGACGACGGCAAAGGTGATGGAACTGATCGTGGCAGCAACCTTCGTCAGTTCGCCAAGCGTGATGACTGATAGGACCGCCGACTCTTTCACCAGATTGATCGTCTGCCCCACGGAGGCAGGAAGTGTGAGGCGCAGTGCCTGGGGTAGTTCGATGTTGAGAAAGGTTTGGCCCGGCGTGAGGCCGAGCATTTCGGCGGCCTCACGCTCACCCTTCGGGATGGCGTTGAAGCCGGCACGAAAGATTTCCGCAAAAGGGGCCGCGCCATAAAGACCGAGACCGACGACGCCAGCGACAAAGGGGCTGAGCAACAAACCAAATTGCGGACCGCCATAATAGAAAAGGAAAAGCACGAGCGCTAGCGGTGCGCCGCGGGCAAATTCGACGTAGAATCGAATCGGCAGCGCGATGAACTGGAAGCGGCTACGGAGCGCCAGTGCCAGAACGATACCGACGAGAATGGAAATGCCAATGCCGAGCAGGGAAACCGCAACCGTCGTGGCGAGGCCGGCGGCATAGAGTGGAATATCGTTGACGAAACCGGGCATTATCGTTTTGCCCTCCGCGCCAAGTGGCGTTCGAGCAAAAGACCGATATATGCCAGCACCGCTCCGATCGTCACGTAAAACAACAGCGCCGAGGCATAGGCTTCCAGCGGACGGAACGTAGACGCGGCCACTTGCTGCGCCCGGCGGGCAATGTCGGTAACGGCGATCACGGAGACGAGCGAAGAGTTCTTGACGAGAGCCTGCATCTCCCCGACCAGCGCCGGCAGCATCAGACGCACCGCCTGCGGTGCTTCGATCCTGAAAAACGTCTGGCTGGCGGACAGACCAAGCATTTCAGCCGCCTCGATCTCACCCTGCGGGATCGCTTGAAGTCCGGCGCGGTAGATTTCCGACTGGAAGGCGGCGGTGTTCAATGCCAGTGCTAGTGTTGCCGCGACGGCGGGTTCCAACGCCAGTCCGAGAAAGGGCAAAAAATAGAAGACGATCAATAGTTGCACGAGGATGGGGGTACCTCGCCAGAAGGAGAGATAAAGCCCTGCCGCGCGGCTCACGACCTTGCCGCCCCGGGAAGCCGCGGCAAGGAGAATGGCCAATGGCGCACCGAGAAGAAGTGCCGAAAAACTGACCGTGACCGTGGTGACAAGGCCGTCCAGAAGCGGTGGCCAAACGTCTGCAAGTGCCCTATTCATTACCGGTTCTCTTCGTCCGGCTTACTCGGCGGCGGGAAGGGATTCCGGCAGTTCCATTGGAGCGCCAAACCACTTCTTCTGAAGTTCGACAAGCTTGCCGGATTTGTTGAGCTTGACGAGCTCCGCATCGATCAGGGCGTTGAGCGAGGCGCTGTCGGCATCGTTGCGGCCAGCCCAGGAGAAATAGGTCTTTTGACCGAAAGTTGGCAGCACGACTTCGAAGACGTCCGGGCGCTGACGCGCCGCTTCGAGGAGGTTAGGCAACGAGTTGACGACGGCGCTGATACGACCGGCTCCGAGGTCTGCATAGGCTTCTGAGAAGTCGGTGTATGTCGAAACCGCTATCTCACCCTTACCGCCCGCTTTCAGTTCGCCGGCGAATTTTTCAAGCGCTGCGAGCTGGGCCGAGCCTGCCTGCGAGCCGACTGCCTTGCCGGCAATGTCTTCTGGCTTGGTAATCTCGGCATCACCCTTACGCTTCAGGATAGCCATCGTGGCATCTGCGATCGGTGCGGATAGATGGTAGGCCTTCATACGCTCCGGCGTAACCGTGACCGAAGTGACGACATAATCGAAGCGGCTAGCCGCAAGACCCGGCAGGATACCTTGCCAAGGCAGATCGAGCCGCTTCAGTTGGACGCCGGGCATCGCCTTCATGACTTCTTCCATGATGTCGGCGGAATAGCCAACGATCTTCCCGTCCTCGACAAATTCGAACGGCGCAAAGCGTGCCTCGGTGGCAACGGTGAAAACCTTTGCAGCCTTGATCTTTTCCAGCAGATCGGCGGAGCGCGCGGCAGGCCCAGCAAGGGCAACAGCAAACACCGCGCCCACCACAAGGATCTTCGAATTCCGAATGGCTTTCATAGTTTTGTTCCCCTGTTTTTTCGGATCGCTTAGTGATCTCCGCAGAAGAGAAAAGCATGGACAATAGCGCAGAAAAATAGGAAAGATATAAAGTCTACATCAGAATTATTAATGTAAGGAAAGACGGATGCTGCTGGCTCAATCCGACCTTCGCTCCTTGACGGCGTTTCGGGCAGTCGCCGAGCATAAGAGCTTTCTCGGCGCACAGATCGCGCTCGGCCTTAGCCAATCCGCCGTCAGCTTTCACATCAAGGCTCTGGAAGATCGTTTGGGCTTCAAGCTGTGCCGGCGCGGCCGCTCGGGTTTCGAGCTGACGGATCGTGGCGCTATCGTGCTTGAACGATCGAAAGGACTCTTTCTGGCGCTCAATGCCTTCGAGAGCGACATTGGTGCGCTCAAGAACCGGATTACCGGCACACTGAGGCTCGGCCTGATCGACAACACCATTACTGACACCGATCTGCCGATCCATCGAGTTATCGCTCGTATCAGCGAGAAGGCACCTGAAGCGCGAATTGAACTGGCAATCGACTCTCCGGATGCACTGCTTTCCGAAATCGCCAATGGCGGACTCGACATCGCGCTTCTACCGGAAACGCAACCCTATCAGGGTCTGAAGCTCTCCCGACTTCGGGAGGAAATCCATTCGCTCTACTGCGCCCAGGGGCACCCGCTCTTTAAGCAAGCGGAAGCCGAATTGACGATAGAACGCATCGAGGCCTTCGATTTCGTTGTACGGCCATACGCCAACATGCGTGAATTGCAATTCTTTCCGCAGGCACGAGTTCGCGCTATCGCCTCCAATATGGAGGCACAGGCGATGTTCGTGATGTCCGGACACTATGTCGGTTACTTGCCGGACCATTATGCACGCGACTGGGTTCAGAAAGGTTGTTTCCGGTCACTTATTCCGGACGAAACTCGAATTCACTCCACATTCGTCATCGCTACGCGTTCCGCAGAAAAGCCCTCGACCGTCCTCGACTTCTTCATCCGCGAACTGGCAGGTATTGCCTCGGAATCCTTGCATAAGGATGATTTTCTCGCTGCAGGGAACGTGGCACGTCCATAAGACTTGCCCAATCACGCGGGTTGAAGATTGTCGATCGGTTTTTCGTCAGATCGCAGACGTTGTTTTCGCGTTGAAAGGGATCGAAGATCCCGGGACAGCATTCCAATCTCGTTGCGCAGATAGTTGAAGAATTTAACCGCAGGAATGCCATCAGACGGCCGGCGGCCCCCGTCATCAGAGTCTAACGGGCGGCAAGCCGTATAATGCCCCGTGCAAGCATTCTGTTTTCCTATCCTATTCGCTGCAAATTCCCGATTTTAGTTAGAATTAAGCGACCGATTATTGCGACGTATGAGTATCTGCGCGAGGAGGATCCCGAACAGGCATATTTCGCTGCCCGTCGCCTCCCGGTTCGCCACGATCTCGCAGTGGCGGCCGACCTCATGCTCGAGGTCGATCCTGAGTGCGCCGGCCCGGAACCGATCGAGCGAAATCGCACCGCCAAGCCGTCGCTTCGCCTGGGGCTTGAGCGGCGGCTGCGCATCCACCTTGGCGGCGAGGAACTAGCGACCTTGGCCTCCCCACTCGCTACGGCCTCGCGCGCCAAGGATCGGACCATGGCCGCCCGGCTGGCCGCGGTGATACCTCCCTATATCTCGCTCGCATGGCTCGACACGCTCGCCGGGGATGCTTCGCCCGGCGTTCAGGAGGCCGCTCGCGACGCCGTCCGGCGGCGTGCGCTGGAAGCGTCGGCAATGGAGCGTCGGGCCCTGCTGATGACGTCGCCGAAGCCCCTCCAATGGGCCAGACTCCTGGCGATCATCGAGCTGGTCGATCCCTTCTTTCTCTGGTCGCGGGCCGATCCTTCGAATCTCGGGGGACGTCTTCGACGCACTGCCTTTCGAGTTCTTCGACGAAGCGGGTCAGGTCCGGAATCAGCAGCTCAAGCAGCGCGAGGACGCAGCCAAGAAGGCCGACAAGGATCACTGACGACTTGGCGGATGCTTCGGAAAGGTTCCAATTCGGCCGCTGCGATCGTGCAGCGGACAGGCTGAACGAACGGCAGGTTCCAGGGAGGCGCCGGCTGGAGTGGAACGCGAAAATGGGGGCGCAAAGCCGACCCGACTTCCGCCTTTGGCCCATAGCACACATCGTGGCTGCGACCAAGATCTCCGCCGGGCGCCTTGCGAATAGTCAATGAAGGCTCAGCTTTCTCGAGTTTCCTGATGTCTCCGGGCACTCGCTCCATCCTGGCTAGACACTTGGCCGCTGAATTGCCTTTTCCAGATAGCGGCTCGGCGGGCCGGTATCTCCTTTGTCGACCGAGCAGCGAGACACCGATCTTCTAATCTGCGCTCCCGGATACTCAGTTTGGGGAGTCGTCAGGACGTTCAGTATCTGCCAAGCAAGCGAAAACGCCCGCCCTCGACGTGACCCAGCAAAAAGGCATAGCCTGCTTCTTCGCTACCAGTAGTCCTTTAATTATTGCCAGCACGGCGGTGGACAGGGCTCGGCGCCTTCACAAGGCCACAACCATGCCGCCGCGTTTCAGGCGCCGCGCTGCTCTTCCATCTGCTGAGCAAGCTCTATGAGCACACGAGCGTCATCATAACCACCAATCTCAGCTTCAGCGAATGGGCCAGCGTCTACGGCGATGCCAAGATGACGACGGCGCTGCTCGATCGCCTGACCCATCATTGCCACATCCTTGAATCCGGCAACGACAGCTTCCGATTCAAAAACAGCTCTGCCCAGGAACCCAAAAAAGCAAAGGAGAAGACCAAGACCTTGACCACGACCATCGACCCGGAAAATATCTAATAGGCGGGTCACTTCTCAGTGGAAATCCCGGGTCAGTTCTTCGCGGAAATCAACACCCGTGTGCTTAAGAAGGCATGGTCGGGCCGGACCGCGGAAAAACTGAGCGTTCCAAATGAATCGTAAGCAAAACATTTCTAATAACATAGTGGAAAAGGAACGACCTGTCTTTCTATTAATCGCCTAATCCTATAGATTTGATGCCTCGTCGACTGAATGGATCAGCGGGCAACAGGGGAATAAACTATTGCGACTTGAGAAGGAGCAGAAATCAAGATGGCTCGTTAGCAAAACCCGGAATTTGCTGGAGGCAACGCGCTTCTGGCTGTCTCGCCCAAGCCAGTTTCTCGATTTCTCGTCTTGCCCAACGCCCACCGATCGCGGAGCGATTCACCCCGCCAGGAACCCACCATGTGGGCAACAGCCGGATAATGTGGCGTGCGGTCCCTTGATGAGAAATTCCCAACCCGAAGCAGTCCAATGAAAGAGCCCATATCAGAGCAAATTCTTACAGCCGCCGGCGCGCTTTTCTATAGCGAAGGCATCCGCGCCGTCGGCATAGATCGCATCATCGACGTGGCGAAGGTCGCCAAGGCGACGCTCTATCGCCACTTTCCCTCCAAGGACCATCTTGTTGCGGCCTATCTTCAGGATCGTCACGACCGGGTCATTAGCTCGCTCCGCGACGCCCTGGAGAGGGAAGAGGAACCGAGAAACCAGCTCAAGCTGATTTTCGAGCGCTTGTACGACAAGGCCGACAGCCCGGAATTCAGGGGCTGCGCATTTGCACTCGCTGTTGCCGAGCACGGCGATTCCGAGCGTGTCGTGTCCGTCGCGCGACTGCACAAGAAGATGGTCGGGAATATTTTCCGCGATATCATGTCGAAGGTCGATGTTGAGCCCGACAAGCCTGCGGCCCACCTCGCCCTCCTCTATGAAGGAGCGCTGGCAACGGTGGCTGTGGGACGCGACCCACAGGCCGTGCTCGTCGCGCGGGACTGCGCACTGTCCGTGTTCGACACGGCAATCCATTCAACCAAATCTTTTGAGAATGCTGCAACATGACAAAGACCATCGATTATTTCTTCGGAATAGGTTCGCCCTAGTCCTTCATTGGCCTTGAGCCGTTCGTCGCGCTTGCTGCGCAGCACGGAGCGTCCATTCGCCCCTATGTCATCCCGTTGATCGAAGATAATGGGGCGATCTATTCGCGCAACAGGCCGGAGGCGCGGCGTGCCTATTGGACCAAGGACCTGAAGCGCTGGGCGGCAATGCGTGGTAAGACTCTGAGCTTCGAAAATCGCGCCGCCCTCTCCGATCCGACGCCTGCCGGTCTCATGGTCATCGCCGCAATCGAAAGTGGCGCGGATTGGCTGAAACTGACGGGCGCGCTCCAAGAGGCTTTCTGGACGCGCGGCGAGGACATAGGCAAGACCGAGATCCGCCAGGCTACCGCTGAAGCAGCCGGCTTCGACGGTGCAGCGCTCGAAGCGCTTGCCCATGCCAGCACCGCACTCTCTATCTGGAAGTCGAACATCGAGGCTGCCAAGGCCTCGGGTGTCTTCGGCCTTCCGACCTTCCGCTTCGAGGATGAGCTCTATTGGGGGCAGGACAGCCTGCCCTTCCTCGAACGCCATCTCAAAGGCGAAAAGCTCGTCGCTTGAAGTCATCGTGTGGCGCGGCTTGGTCAGCAAGCTGCGCCGGCCGCGCGTTGCGCTTCTTGAGACCACATTCCGGAGTTTCACATGTCTGTTTCCCTGCCGGGCTCGCTCGTCTCCACCGAATGGCTGGCGGCCCATCTCGATGATCCGGATCTCGTCATTCTCGATGGGTCCTTCAAGCTGCCTGGCGTGACGCCCGTCGCGGCCGAGGACTTTGCTGCGCGGCACATCCCCGGTGCGCGCTTCTTCGACATTGATGCGATTGCCGATCACGAGACGACGCTGCCGCATATGCTGCCCTCGGCGGCGGCCTTCGAGCGCCATGCCACGGAACTCGGCATTTCCAACGACAGCATCGTCATCGTCTACGACACGCCCGGCCTGATGTCGGCTGGACGCGTCTGGTGGACCCTGCGCACCTTCGGCCATGACAAGATCGCGATCCTCGATGGTGGGCTCAGGAAATGGTTGGCCGAAGGACGTCCGGTGACTGCCGAAACCGCAACACCCGCCAGTGGACGTTTCCGCGCCACGTTCGACCCGGCCGCCGTACGATCGAAGGCCTATGTTCTCGCAAATCTGGAAAGTCGGGCGGAGCAAGTCATCGATGCGCGCTCGGCCGGCCGGTTCACGGCGGAGGAAAAGGAAGCGCGACCAGGCCTGCGCTCGGGCCATATCCCCGGCAGCCTCAATCTTCCCTTCAACGCTCTGACCAACCCGGAGACCGGCGAACTCCTCAAGGTCGCGGACATCCGCAAGGCGTTCGAGATGGCGGGCCTCGATTTCACCAAGCCCGTCATCACGAGTTGCGGCTCGGGCGTCACCGCGGCAGCGCTTGCCTTCGGGCTGCATCTGGCCGGTAAGGTCGATGTCGCGATCTATGATGGCGCCTGGGCCGAGTGGGGCCAGCCGGGCGATACGCCTGTCGACACTGGTCCGGGCGGCCGATGAGCGCGCTGCCTCCCGCTCTCACCGAGACGCTTCGCAGCCGTTTCGAAGATCGTTTCTCCATTGCACAGGCCTTGCGCGAACAGCATGGCCGCGGTGAATCGCACCACACGCCTGAGATCCCGGACGCGGTCGTATTCGCGGAGACCACCGAAGAGGTGGCGGACCTCGTTCGGCTCTGCGCGGCGGAGAACGTACCTGTTATCGCCTATGGTGCCGGCACATCACTTGAAGGTCATCTAACAGCAGTGCGCGGTGGCATCTCGATCGATCTCTCTCGCATGTCCGAAATCCTCCGCGTCAGCGCCGAGGATCTTGATTGCACAGTCCAGGCCGGCGCGACCCGCGAACAGCTCAATGCGCATCTCCGCGACCAAGGGCTGTTCTTTCCCATCGATCCCGGGGCCAACGCCTCGCTCGGTGGCATGGCTTCGACGCGCGCCTCCGGCACCAATGCAGTGCGCTACGGCACCATGCGCGAGAACGTCCTGTCGTTGGCTGTTGTGCTTCCAACCGGCCAGGTCATCCGCACCGGCGGCCGGGCGCGGAAGTCATCGGCCGGGTACGACCTCACCCGGCTGTTCGTCGGTTCCGAGGGCACACTCGGCATCATCACCGAAGTGACGGTCCGGCTCTACGGCATCCCCGACACGATCTCCGCGGCACTCTGCTCGTTCGAAAGCGTCGAACAGGCGGTTAATGCCGCGATTGCGGTCGTGCAGCTCGGAATTCCGGTTGCCCGCATGGAGTTGATGGATCGCGGTCTGATCAAGGCCGTCAATGCCTATTCCAATCTCGCATTGAAGATCGAGGACACGCTTGCCTTCGAATTCCACGGCTCGCCCGCCGGCGTGCAGGAGCAGGTCGAAATGGTGGCGGCGATCGTCGAGGACCATGGCGGCAAGGATTTCGAGTGGGCCAATGCACCGGAAGAGCGCAACCGGCTGTGGAAGGCGCGTCATAACGCATTCTACGCTGTCGTCTCGCAGCGGCCGAACGCCAAGGGCTGGTCCTCCGATGTCTGCGTGCCGGTCTCCCAGCTGAGCGGCTGCATCGTCAAGACGCGCGAGCTCCTGCAAGGCTGCACAGTCCCGGCCGCGATCCTGGGCCATGTCGGCGACGGCAACTATCATGTCGTCTTCGCTGTCGATCCAACGAACCCTCGGGAAATCGAGGAAGTCGCAGCCATCAACAAAAAGATGGTTGAGTACGCGATCTCCGTCGGCGGCACCTCGACGGGTGAACACGGCGTGGGCACCGGCAAGATTGCCTATCTCCGCCATGAACACGGCGATGCCGTCGACCTCATGGCCGTCATCAAGCATGCCATCGATCCCAAGGGGATCATGAATCCAGGCAAGATCTTGCCCGGTTAGGAACAGAATATCCGGGAACCCTGCCATGACTATGTTCAAGACCCATAGCTCGCATTGGGGCGCGTTCTCCGGCCGCTACCAGGATGGAAAGCTTGAGATCCGGCCTCACCCCGACGATCCGAACCCATCGCCGCTGCTGGGCAACCTGCCAGCGATTGCGGATAGTCCCGTGCGCATCCGGCGCCCGGCCGTTAGACGTGGCTGGCTCGAAGGTACCTCCGGCAACTCGCAGAACCGTGGGGCGGATGACTATGTGGAAGTCAGTTGGCCGGAAGCGCTTGACCTTGTAGCGAACGAGCTTCGGCGCGTCTACGGAAACTTCGGGGCTCGGGCGGTGTTCGGAGGGTCCTATGGCTGGGCCAGTGCCGGACGCTTCCATCACGCGCAAAGCCAGGTACACCGTTTCCTGAACCTGCTGGGCGGATATGTGCGGTCCGTCAACACCTACAGCTCCGGCGCTGCGATGGTCATCATTCCGCATGTGCTCGGACCTTACGACCATTTCGAGCGCAAAAGCGTCACCTGGGACGCCATTGAGCGGAGCACGGAACTGGTCGTCGCCTTCGGTGGTATGGCAATCAAGAACGCTGATGTGCATGGCGGGGGCAACAGCCAGCATATTGTGCCGGACAGGCTCAAGAGCGCCAGTGCGCGCGGCGCGCGCTTCGTCCTCGTCAGCCCGTTGCGCGACGATTTTCTCCCCGAGGCCAATGCCGAGTGGCTGGCGCTTCTGCCCGGCACCGATGTCGCACTGATGCTCGGCCTAGCCCGAGTCCTCGTCAGCGAAGGATTGCACGATCGCGGATTTCTCGACCGCTATACGATCGGCTATGACCGCTTCGAAGATTATCTGCTCGGCCGGACCGACGGTGTCGAAAAGAGCCCGGAATGGGCGTCCCAAATCTGCGGCATCGGCATCGATGTCATCAGAGATCTGGCACGAGCGATGGCGCGCAACAGAACGCTGGTCACCGTAAGTCACTCCCTGCAGCGTGCCGACCATGGCGAGCAGCCGGTCTGGATGGGTATCGTGCTGGCCGCCATGCTCGGACAGATGGGTCTGGACGGCGGCGGCTATTCCTATTCCCTTGGAGCCTTGGGCAACACTGGCAAACGCCAACTCACGGTTCCGCTGCCCACGTTTGGACAGTTCAAGAACCCCGTACAAGATTTCATTCCCGTCGCGCGCATCGCCGACATGCTGCTCAATCCCGGCGGCGCATTTAATTATAACGGTCAGGCACTGAACTATCCCGATATCCGGCTCGTCTATTGGGCGGGGGGCAATCCGTTTCATCACCATCAAGATCTCAACAGATTGCGGGCAGCATTCAAGCGGCCCGACACCATCATCGTCCATGAGTCGGCTTGGACATCCTCGGCACGCCACGCCGACATTGTCCTGCCGGCCACGACGACGCTCGAGCGCGACGATATCGGCGCGGCGCAGGGCGATCCCCTGATGATCGCGATGAAGAAGCTGATCGAACCGGTCGGCGAGGCGCGAGACGATTACGATATCTTCGCCGGGATCGCGCGCCGTCTCGGCATAGTCGAAGCATTCACCGAAAATCGCACAGCCACGGAATGGCTCGCTTTGCTCTACGAGCCGACGCGCCAGGCGCTCGCAGCTGGCGGGCAAGAGGCTCCCGACTTCGAGACATTCTGGGAGCGGGGAGAGCTGGTACTGCCACTTCAACCCGACGACGGCGGGCCGGCGCGTGCCTTCCGCGACGACCCAGAGACCGCCGCACTTCCAACGCCATCCGGCAAGATCGAGATCTTTTCGCAGACGATCGATAGCTTCGGCTACGACGATTGCTCTGGTCATCCGCGATGGTATCCGGCCAGGCCGGAAGCACAGGCGGATGACGGCCGCTATCCGCTCCATCTCGTCTGCAATCAGCCACGTCAGCGGCTGCATAGTCAGTTGGACTACGGCGACTTCAGTCGCTCCACCAAGATCAGGGGCCGGGAACCGGTTCGAATCAACCCGCGCGATGCGGCCAAACGCGGCATCTCGAATGGTGACATTGTAAGGCTTTTCAACGCGCGCGGCGCGTGCCTCGCGGCCGCCGTCTTGAGCGACGACGTACGGCGGGGCGTGATACAGCTCGCCACGGGCGCATGGTTTGAGCCGGAAGACCCGAGTGTCGACAAGACCATGTGTATCCATGGCAACCCGAACATCCTCACCCGCGACATCGGAACCTCTCAGGTGGCTCAGGCCTCGACAGGACAGCTTACCAGGGTGGAGGTCGAGCGTTTCATTGGCGAACCACCTCCGGTGCGGATACTCGAGGAAGTGAGATTTGTGAACAACGGCAATTCCACCGGGAATGGTGGCGAGCGGTAGCCTGCTTTTTTAACGGTCGCCTGCCAGGTCGAATGAGGCTCACCATCCGATATCCGGCCGGATTCGAAAAAGCCGATCTCCAACTCTTGCAATCGCAGAAAATAAAATCTATAAATTTGATAGAAAAAGAATAACCAGTCTTTCTCTCAGACTTTGCCCTGCTAGGCTAGGCCTCGTGATCTGCTCGGCAATCAAGACAGGACCGAATCATGACCGACTATTCCTTTCCACTTTTCATTTCCCGCCGCCGTCTGCTGACCGCCACCTCAATGCTGGCCGCTGCCTCCGTGGTCGCCTCGGCGGGATTCAGCCCGGCTTTGAGTGCGGACAACCCGCAAGAAGGTGGTGACATCACCTTTCTCATCGATTCGCTCGGCGATACCTGGGTGCCGAACAACAGCGCAATCTCCAGTTTTCAGGGCCATATCTGGGGCCATGTGACAGACAAGCTGCTTTACGTCGATGCCGAGGGCAAGGTGAGTCCCTGGCTCGTCGAGAAGTGGGAACAGAATGACAAGGCAACCGAATTCACGCTCCATCTCAAATCAGGCGTGACCTTCTCCGACGGCACCCCACTCGATGCCGCCGCCGTCGTCGCCAATCTCGACATCTGGTACGCGGGCCGCAAGAGCGAGGGCATCAACCCGATCGGCCTGTTCCCCAAGACCTACGATCATGCCGAGGCGATCGATGCAGCCACGGTGAAGGTCGTCTTTAAGAAGCCGACGCTCGGCTTTATCCCGACGCTGGGTTATCACGGCTCGATCCTGATTTCGCCCAAGAGCCTCGCTACACCGGCGACCGAACAGGCCGACCTGAGCAAGACATCCGGCAGCGGCCCCTATGTGGTCGAGTCCTGGAAGGACGGCGACTTCGTCAAGCTGGTCAAGCGTAAGGACTACAATTGGGGTCCCGAGGCGGTCGGTCATACCGGCCCCGCTCATCTCGATACGATCACCTACAAGCTGGTCACCGAGCCCTCACTGCGCGTCGCCGCGGTCCAGTCCGGCCAGGCAGACATCGCCTACAACGCCTCGCCGCAGGAGCTGCAGTCCCTCAAGGACGAGGGCTTCACCGTTGCGACACCGCGCTATCTCGGCTTCGTCAATGGCTGGGCGATCAATACCAAGCTCACGCCCTATAATGACTTGAAGGTGCGCCAGGCCCTCCAGGCCGCCGTCAATCGCCAGGAGATCATCGACACCGTCTACACGCCGGACTGGAAGCTGGCGAAGTCCTTCATCCAGAGCAACGTGCCCGGCGCGACCGACCACAGCGAACTGCTGGCCTACAGCCCCGAAAAGGCCGAGAAGCTTCTCGACGAAGCGGGTTGGGTCAAGGGCGCCGACGGCGTCCGCACGAAGGACGGCAAGGCGCTGGAGATCACCCTCCACTCCAACCCCTACCTCGCCACGTCGAAATCGGTCGACGAGCTTATCGCCCAGCAGCTCGGCAAGATCGGCTGGAAAGTGCGCATCCAGGCCTACGACGTCGTGACATACGGCGAGAAGGTCAAGTATGGCGGCCCGGCTGTGCCAGCCTACGAGGTGACGCGCAGCTTCATCGACGCCGGCACGGTGGCCGGCATCCTGACCAACGCCAACAATGGCGAAAACTGGTTCGCCCTCGACGAAAGCGACAAAGTGCTCAACGATCTTAGAGACAAGATCGCCGGCGCCGGCTCCGTCGAAACGCGCAAGCCGCTGCTCGACGAGTTGCAGACATACATTCTCGAGCAGGGCTACTTCATTCCGCGCACGCAGATCGTCCAGCGAATCTACGTCCAGTCTCCGAACCTCAAGGGCGTGACCTATAACGGCGTCGCCTATGCCAGCTACTACACGGCCACGAAAACCAGCGTGTAACGTGAGGAGGAGACCGGCATGAACAGTGCCTACCGAACCTATGCGCTGAAGCGCTTCGTCCAGGCGGCCATTGTCATCCTGCTGGCATACGTCTTCACCTTCGTCATCGTCAGCATCCTGCCCGGCGACCCGATCACCAACGTCCTCCGTAATCCGCAGAGCGGGTTCACGGAGGACGAAATCCGCGAAATCATCGCCGCCCAGGGCCTGGACAGGCCGGTCCTTGTCCAGCTCTGGTCGTCGCTCTCCAACTTCCTGATGGGTGACCTCGGCATATCCATGCGGTCCCAGCGGCCGGTGGCGACATTGATCGGCGAGGTACTGCCTTCGACGCTGATCCTGGCAGCCTCGGGCCTTCTCGTCGCTCTGTTGCTGGCGCTGGTCATTGCCTACGGCACCCGGTTCGTTCCCAAGCAGTATGGACAGGGCTTGCTGCGAGGCTTTCCTTCCTTATTTCTATCAGTCCCCAATTTCGTGCTGGGTCTGGTTCTGATCCACATCTTCGGCTTCCAGCTCGGTTTCTTCCGGGTGATCGAGCCGGACAGCTTCTGGGCGACCGTTTTCGCGGCAATCACGCTCGGTATCCCGATCTCCGCCCAGATCGCGGAAGTGCTCATCGCCAATCTCGATCATGAGGCTGGGCAGGAATATGCCGCCGTCGCGCGCAGCCGCGGCCTCGGCAAGATGCGCCTCTTCGCCAAGCACCTGCTCAAGCCCTCCTCGCTGCCCGTCGTCACCGTCATCGCGCTCACCATCGGCGAACTGCTCGGCGGTTCGCTGATCACCGAGACGGTCTTTGGCCGCACGGGCATCGGCAGCCTCGTGCAGCGCTCGGTGAGCACGCAGGACCTGCCCGTCCTGCAGGCCGTCGTCTCGCTCGCGGCCGTGGTCTTCGTGGTCGTCAACCTCATCGCCGACCTGACCTACCCGCTGCTTGATCCGCGCGTAAAACTCGTTGGCGCTGCCGAGCGTCGGCCGACCACCACCGACGAAAACTCGGCCAACGTTTCCGGAGCGGTGACGCCATGACTATCACCTCCGACTACGCCCACACCAATACACGCACCACCGTCACCAGCCGGCTGACGGCTTTGAAGGTGCCGCCGGTCGTCCTTCTCTCCTTTGTGTTCGTCGCACTTGTGATCGCCTGGTCACTGGTACCTGGCCTCTTCACCAGCTTTGATCCGATCAGCGGCATCCCTGCGCACAAGCTCAGAGCGCCGAGCCTGGAATACTGGTTCGGAACCGACCATCTCGGCCGGGATCTCTATACCCGCGTTGTCTATGGTACCGCCTCCTCGGTCTCCAGTGCGTTGATCGCCGTCGTCATCGGCGTTTTCGCTGGTGGCACTGTCGGCCTGCTGGCCGGCTTTCTGGGCGGTTGGGTGGATACGGCATTCGCCCGGCTGGTGGACGTCCTGCTTGCCATTCCCAAATTCCTGCTTGCGGTCATCGTCGTCACCGCGATCGGCTTCGACACCATCAACGCCGCCATCGCCACGGGTATCTCGGCGGTGGCCGTCTTCGCCCGTGTCATGCGCTCGGAGGTCATCAAGACGAGGGCTGCGACTTTCGTCGAGGCCTCCTATCTGCTCGGCGGCTCGCGCTGGCATATCCTCTGGCGCCACGTGCTGCCAAACGCGTCGCGCTCGGTGCTGCCGCTCGCGGTGCTCCATTTCGGCGACTCGATCCTGGTGATCGCCAGCCTCGCCTTCCTCGGCTACGGCGACCCGCCGCCCGCCTCCGACTGGGGCCTGCTGATCTCGATCGGCAAGGATTACCCCAAATGGCCATGGCTGGTTTACGCGCCCGCCTTGGTCACGATCGCCACCGTCCTCTCAGTGAACAGGATCAGCCAATGGTTACGCAAGACAGATTGAGCGCGACTATTCTCCGCGCCGGAGTTACCGGACAGAAACCGGCAAGCCTGCTGCGGGTCGACGGCCTGTCCGTCTCCTACGGGCTGAACGAGGTTGTCCGGAACGTCGGCTTTGAACTGGGCCGTGGCAAGAGCCTTGCCCTGATCGGCGAGTCCGGCTCCGGCAAGTCGACTATCGCCCGCGCGGTGCTGCGGCTTCTCCCCAGCCGCGGCATCGCGACCGGCCGCGTCGAGTTCGGTGGCCAGGAGATTTTGGCGCTCCCGGAGCGGCAGTTCCGACCATTGCGGGGCCGTACTATCGGCTTCGTTCCGCAGGATCCCGGTAACTCGCTCAATCCGGTTCGGACCATCGGCGCCCAGGCGCTGGAAGCCGCTGCACTCCTCGACGAACCCAGCAAGGCTATCCGCAAGGAGCGCATTCTGGAGACCTTCGCCCAGGTCGGGCTGGACAACCCGCAACGCGTCTACGATTCCTATCCGCACCAGCTCTCGGGCGGCATGCTTCAGCGGGTGCTGATCGGGCTTGCGGTTCTGCCGCGTCCGTCGCTGCTGGTCGCGGACGAGCCGACCTCCGCGCTCGATGTCACGATCCAGAAGCGGATCCTCGACCTGCTCACCAAGCTGCAGCACGATCTTGACATCAGCCTGCTGCTCATCACCCACGACCTTGCGATCGCCGCCGAGCGGGCGGATTCGCTGGTGGTGCTCAAGGACGGCATCGTCCAGGAAGCCGGCAATACCGCAAGCGTCTTCTCCTCGCCTGCCTCGGCCTATGCCAGAAAGCTGCATGCCGACGTCCCGGCCCTGAACCCGGACCGCTATGCAAGGCTGCGCGATCCAGGCTTCCGCCTGCTCAAGGCCGGCGCTGGCAAGGTGCCCAAGATAGAGGTCAGCGCCGTCACCAAGACTTTCGCGGTTGATGGAAGAACCGTGAAGGCGGTCGATGACGTATCGTTCGCCGTTCCGGCTGGCACCACGCATGCGCTGGTCGGCGAATCGGGTTCGGGCAAGACGACGGCCATCCGCCTGCTGCTCGGGCTCGAACAGCCCGACACCGGAAACATCTCCGTCGCCGGCGAGCAGCTTGCCGGCCGCTCGCAGGGATCGCTTCGCGCGGTGTGGCGCCAACTTCAATTCGTCTACCAGAACCCGTTCACCTCGCTCGACCCGACGTGGACGGTCGAGCGGCTGGTGCGCGAGCCGCTGGATCGGTTCAAGATTGGAACAGCCAAGGAGCGGGTCGAGCGCGTCCGCGAGGCGCTCGCCAACGTCGGGCTTGCCGAGCATCTGCTCTCCCGCAAGCCGGAAGCTTTGTCTGGCGGCCAGCGCCAGCGCGTGGCGATCGCACGGGCGCTGGTCCTCAAGCCGGATGTGATCGTGCTTGACGAGCCCACGTCCGCACTCGATGTCAGCGTCCAGGCCGACATCGTCGAGGTGCTGCTCTCGCTACAGGCCAATCTCGGCCTGACCTACATCTTCGTCTCCCACGACCTGGCTCTGGTGCGCCAACTCGCGCACACGGTCTCGGTGATGCACCGCGGGCGCGTTGTCGAACATGGGCGTGTTGCTGACATCTTCGACAACCCGCAGCAGCCCTACACAGTGTCCTTGTTGAAATCGATCCCATCAGGCGCAGCTCGCATCGCCGAAGTGTCAACGCCGCAACCCCGGCGGGTCATCAGTCAGGTCCAAATCGCATGAACATCACCGCACCTGCTCACACCAAACCCGCGCCGTTCCGTCCAAAAACCCGGCTCGGTTTCAACACGCGGGTGTCCTTCAACGACACCGCCGGACCAGCCCAGGGGCTGCGCGACGGGATCGAACTCTACAAGGCCGCCGAGCGGCTGGGTTATCAGTCTGGCTGGGCCTATCAGCGGCATTTTGACCACTACCTGTCCTCGCCACTTCCGTTCTTCGCCGCGGCCGGCCAGCATGCAAAGCATATCACGCTGGGCTCAGCGGTCATCCCGATGCGCTATCAAGACCCGATCCTGCTCGCCGAAGCCGCAGGTACGACCGACCTGCTGATCAATGGTCGTCTGGAACTGGCCATCTCGACAGGCGCGAATGCCGCCTTCGATGCAGTCTTCGGCACGGTCGATACCGACGCCCGCACGGAGGCCAAGCGTCGCCAGGCACGTTTCCTCGCCGCGATCTCGGGCGAAATCCTGCACACCGTCGTTGGGTCAGGACAAGGCGCCCCGGAGGGTGCCGAACTTCGCGTGACGCCGCACAGCCCTACCCTGCGCTCCCGCATCCGGCAGGGTTCGGCCAGCCTTGGCTCTGGCATTCAAGCCGCCGAACTCGGCATCGGGCTCATTTCCGGGACCGTGCAGCACGACCATGCCGAAGGTGAGACCTTTGGCGCGTATCAGGCCCGTATCATCGAGGCTTACCGCAGCATCTGGCGCGGGAAGTGGGGTACCGAGCCGCCGCCGGTCGCGGTCGCAGCATCGATTCTCGTCGGTACCACCCCCGAGCTTCGCGAGAAATATGCCGCCTATGATCTCGAACGCCGCACCGTTGGTATTGCCGCTTCCCGTCCGAAGGGTGCGCTCGCGCCTCCCCCGCCGCCCGCCGGTGCACAGATTTCACCGGTGTTCCAGGGCACGCCCGACCAGGTGATAGAAGCCGTGTTCACGGATCCCGGCATCGCCTCGGCCGATGAGGTCATCCTCTTCCTGCCCCCGGCCTTCGGCCTCGAAGAGAATGTCCGGCTGCTGCGCGATCTGGCTGAGACGGTGGCGCCCGCCTTCGGCTGGTCCGCCTCCTGGTGATCACGACAGCGACTTAACCCGACTGAACCACGTAGCAAGCAATAGGAGCCTCCCATGTCCGCCGAATTTATTAGCATAAGCTTTCCGAACGCCTCGAACGACCTGAACCCTATACCGGACGCTCCCGTGGATCCCAGCTACCTCGAACGATACTCGCGCGCGCTCGACGACTACGGTTTCAACTATACCCTGCTCCCATACTCCTCCGCGTCCTTCGACCCCTTCACGCTCGGGGCCACGGTCCTGGCACATACGAAGAATCTCAAGATCATCGTCGCGCTCCGCCCGAACACGGTCTATCCGACCGTCGCGGCCAAGTCGCTCGCGACACTCGACCAGTTGAGCGGCGGCCGCGTCGTGGTCCACTTCATTGCCGGCGGCAGCGACGAAGAGCAGGCGCGTGAAGGCGACTTCCTCAACAAGGAAGAGCGTTACGAGCGTCAGGAAGAATATATCCGCATACTGCGCCAGGCATGGACCTCGAAGGAGGCTTTCGATTTCGAGGGCAAGCACTACCAGTTCAAAGGGTTCCGCAGCGCGGTGCGCCCGACCAACGGCACCATTCCGATTTCGGTCGGCGGTTCGTCCGACGCAGCCTACCGGATCGGCGGTACGCACGGCGATATTTTCGGCCTCTGGGGCGAGCCGCTCAAGGAGACAAAAGAACAGATCGACCGGGTCTATGCCGAAGCCGCGAAGGCTGGCCGGACGGATCGCCCACGCATCTGGGTGACGTTTCGCCCGATTGTGGCTGAGACCGACGACCTTGCCTGGCAAAAGGCACACAAGGTCGTGGATCGGCTGAACGACAACCGCGAAAAGGGCCTGTCACTGCGTACACCCCTCTCCGCCCCGCGCCCGGCCAATGTCGGCTCGCAGCGGCTGCTCGAAATCGCGTCTCGCGGCGACGTGCATGACCGCGCGTTGTGGTACCCGACCGTGACGGCGACCAACGCCGCCGGGGCCAGCACCGCATTGGTGGGATCGCCGCGCACCATCGCCGATTCCATCCTCGACTACATCGATCTCGGTTGCGATCTCATCTCGATCCGCGGCTACGACAATTTCAACGATGCGATCGATTACGGCCGCTACATCCTGCCGCTGGTGCGGGAGGGTATCCGCGAGCGGGAAGGAACCAAGAAGTCGGCAGCCGCCTGATTCTCCCTATGTGACTGCCAATATGTGGCGGCGCGTCTCCCGGTCGCGCCGCCACACTGCCGGATCAATCAGAAAGCTTGAACCATGCCTTACGACACACACGCGCTGAAAGTCGCCGAGCAGGTGCTCGCGCAGAACGCTCCCGAGGCGGACCGCACGGGCCAGTTTCCCTGGCCGGGTATCAATGCCGTCCATGACGGCGGCCTGCTTTCAAGCACTGTCGCCGTCCGCCACGGCGGCGATGGCGCCAACCTTTACGAGGCGGCCGAAATCCTGGCCTCGCTGGGTCGAGGCGATCCGTCGGTCGCGCTGATCAGCGCCATGACGATCTTCTGTCACCTCGCCCAGGCCCAGAAGGCCTTTTGGCCAGAAGAACTTTATCAGCACCTGCTGGCGGAGGGTAAGAAGCGCCCGCTATTGCTCAATGCGGCCCGCGTCGAGCCGGAACTGGGTTCACCGGCGCGCGGCGGTCTGCCGGCGACGCTTGCCCGACGCACGGCGAATGGCTGGTCGATCACCGGCCGCAAGATGTTCGTGACCGGTGCCTATGGCCTGACCCACTTTCTCGTCTGGGCTCATACCGACGAAGCATCGCCTCGCGTCGGCACCTTCGTCGTGTCGAACAAGCTGCCCGGCATCAATATCATTGAGACCTGGAACAGCCTCGGCATGCGGGCCACGGGGTCGCATGATGTCGAATACACGGACGTCGAAATTCCGCTGGAAAACGTGCTTGATCTCGTCGATCCCTCCGTGGCCCAGCAGGACAATCGCGGCCATGCGGCGATCACGCTGGCGCTGACCGCCATCTATCTCGGGGTGGCGGAAGCCGCGCAAGCGGCCTTCATCCGCTTCGCCCATGAGCGCGTTCCGACCAATCTGGGCCATCCGATCGCCCGCACGGAACGGATCACGACGCTCTCGGGTGAGATCGACCTGCTCATCTCCGGCGCCCGGGAGATCATCTTCGACGCGCTGAGGACAGGCCTCAACAGTCCGGAGCGGCTTATCAGAGCACGCATCATTGCTGGCCGACAGCTGCGCGATGCCGTCCAGATCGCAGTGCGTGGTCTCGGCAATCCCGGCCTTGGATCCGACCTGGGACTGGAGCGGCATTTCCGCGACATTCAGGCTGTGCTCATCCATGCGCCGCAGGAGGATACATGCATATCGATCCTGGGCCGCGCGGCCTATGACCGGTGGAACAGGGAACAGACTGCCGCGACGCAGCAGCCGGCGGAACTGCCGATCCTGAAGTCCGCCTGAAAGCAGAAACACATGACACGCTACATCATCATCGGCGCGGGCGCGGTCGGCGCAAGTCTTGCCGCCCAGTTCGAGACCCATGGCATCCCTTATGTCCTGGTGGGACGCGGCTCGCAGATCGCCCATATCGCGCTCAATGGCCTTTCCTATCGCCGCCCGAATGAAGCCCGTGTGCTTCGGCTCAACGCCGTCGACACCGCGACTCCACCAGCCCTGAGACCGGACGATATCCTCGTCCTCACGGTCAAGGCGCAGGATGTCGAGGCTGCCACCGACTTCTGGGCCTGGCGCGATGTAGAAGGTGCGGGCGGCCTCGCATCGGAACTGCCGCTGGTCACGCTTCAGAACGGACTCGCGGCCGAGGACATCGCGCTCCGTCGCTTCAGCCGAATTTATGCCGCCAGCATCCTCGTTCCAGCACGCTACACCGTGACCGGCGAGGTCACCGTGGACGCGGAGCCCAATGTCGGTGTTGTCACACTCGGGCGCTATCCCCTGGGACTTGACGACACAGCATCGACAATCGTTGCCGACCTGACAAAGGCAGGATATCTCGCCGAAGCCAGTCCGCACATTCGCCGCTGGAAGGCCGCCAAGCTGCAGCACAATGTTGGGAATGCCACTGAGCTATTTGCCGGCACAGCGGACGCTCGCGCAAAAGCCGCGACGGACCTCGCAGCCGAAGCCCGAACTGTCCTTCTGGCTGCTGGCTACGACCCGGCTGCAGCTTCGGAACGCAAGGTCGATATTTCCGGCTGGCAGATCAGGCGTAGTGGAGACGGACCCGGCCGGCAATCGACATGGCAGAGCTTCCTGCGCGGTACCTCAAGCGAAGTCGATTATCTGAACGGCGAGATCGTGCGTCTGGGGCGGCTTCACGGTGTTGCGACACCGCTCAACGCCGCCTTTCAGCAAGCAGCGGCAAGGCTCGCACGCGATGGCGGCAAGCCTGGCTCGCGGGACATTGCTGAGGTCCGATAGACAGCCCGACCTCGAACAACGCTGGACGCATCTTGGCGCAGAAACATGAACAGTCATTCCGAATTCCTCTGGTATATCCCCAACGACATCAAGGCGGGTCATCGCGGTGATGTCGCGACCGAAGGTCATAACAGCCTTGACACTCTAACGGCGCAGGCAAGAGCCATAGAGAAACATGGATGGAAGGGCGCCCTGATCGGCACAGGCTGGGGCCGGCCCGATACATTCACGGTCGCGACCGCGCTTGCCGTGCGAACGACGACGTTCGAGCCCCTGGTCGCCGTACGCCCAGGCTACTGGAGGCCGGCAAATTTTGCCTCTTCCGCAGCGACGCTCGACCAATTAAGTGGTGGGCGCGTGCGGGTCAACGTGGTATCCGGCCACGACGAACTTACGGCCTATGGTGACAACGAAGGCGACCAGTCGCAGCGCTACGCGCGGACGAAGGAATTCATGCGGCTGGTTCGCCGTCTCTGGACCGAGGAGAATGTCACCTTCACGGGAGACCATTTCCAGGTAACCGGGTCGACAGCGATGCCGAGACTGGAAGTCCGCGGTAACCGCCTTCATCCGAAACTCTACTTCGGCGGTGCTTCCGAAGCTGCCGAGCTGGTGGCCGCCACGGAGGCCGATGTCCAGCTTTTCTGGGGCGAATCTCTCGACGGTATCCGGGAGCGCATCGAACGGCTGAAGACGCTCAGCAAGGCGCTCGACCGCGATATCGCTCCGCTGGAATTCGGCCTCAGGATCACGACCCTGGTGAGAGACACGACGGAACAGGCCTGGGCAGATGCGGAGGCGAAAGTCGCCAAGATGGCCGAAGGTGAGGCCGGCGGCTGGCAGGACCATCGTCACGGGATCGCGGCTGGCCAGCAACGCCTTCTCGATCTTGCCGCGCGTGGCGACGTGCTGGACGACAATCTCTACACCGCACCGGGCAAATTCGGCGGCGGCGGAGCGGGCACCACGTGGCTGGTTGGCTCTGCCGAGGATGTCGCCCGCTCGTTGCGCAAGTATCAAGAAGTCGGCATTACGCATTTCGTGCTGTCCGATACACCCTATCTTGCGGAAATCCAGCGTCAGGGTGACGAGTTGCTTCCCCTTTTCCGCAACATAAACGTATAAGAATGGTGGTCATCCTATTGCCCTTCGGTGGCTCGGTCTTCTCGTTTATGATTGCTCGATATTATCCCCCAAAGTGGCTTTTTGCCTCCAATTTCCACTCGCTACAAACAAATGCCCCAAGCCGGTGGGCGCCCCGGCCTCTTATAGACTTTGACCCACCCCCCCAGCCGGGTGGGCACATGTACCCGGTCTTAGTGGACATGGTTCGACGCTCCGTCTCGAAGTCGAGCAAGCCGCACCGCAGCCTGCAGGCAAGCTATGCCTTCGCCTCGGCGCTTGAGTTCCGCAGTGATGGCGTGATTGCGATCCGTCTCGTCCGTGAGCGTCCACATGTCCGAGCGCCAGGACGTGTCGGCTTGGGCAATCGCCTGATCGAGACGACGCTGCGCCGCTATCAATGCCGCCTCTGATCGAGAGCAGCCCGACGTTGCAGCCCGTTCCCGTGCCTGATAGCCGGGCGGCTTGAGATCAAGATTTTCCCTTCTCAAGAGCCCTTGAGACAGCGCCCCAAAACTCAGTGTTTCAGGGTCGCGCGCAGCATCACGCACCGACGTTGATGCACTTATGGGTTCATAAGATGGGTTCCTTATATGGGTTTGTAGGACATTTCTGCCCGGTACTATCGGACATTTCTGCCCGGTTGGATGGACAAAAATGTCCGGTTCATTGTCGCAATCGGCAGGGGTAGAACCGGACATTTCCGCCCGGTTCTCAGCATTGGGAAACGGTCCACCGAGCGGACCGTTAGCGCCCCTCATTCGGTTATCCCATTCGGTCACGATATCCCGGAAAGTGGACCAGATCGGCGCATAGGAGGCGCGCAACGACTTGCCCCCATGGCTGCGCTTGAGGAACATTCCATGCTTCGCACAGAGATCCGCGGTCGCGCGTCGAATCGTCCGCTCGTCGAGATCGAGCAGTGTCGCCAGACGCTCAATGCTCGGATCGCATTGCCCAGTCACCTTGTTGAAATGGTCTATGATGGCGGCCGCTACAGCCTTATCAGCCCCAGAAAGGCCTCGCGCCAAGTTGATTGCCTTCTGAGCGATGGCGACGTCGTTACGCTCAGGCTTTGCGGATGCCATCGCGCGCCCCATAGCGAATATCTCGACCGCGCTTCAGCGCTTCAACGGCGTCCAACGGCGAAAGGTCGAATTTCGCGCGGACCACTGGTATGGGGGCGCCTACGATCGTGTCACGATGAAGCGCAAGCCAGACTGCGGCCACCATGACCCGGTTGGGAACCGCATCTAATTCCGCCGTGTTTTCAAGGCCACTATTTTTGGTCGCGGGCGGCTTAACCGGCTGATTTTGCTCGGTTCTGGCGTGCCCGCTCTGTCCGCCATTATTTTCCAATATGCTTTTGATATACCTCGCCTCTTCCGGCCTTCCAGCGTCGATGGTTGGTGCCGTCTCACCCGCATAGTGAACCTAGAGCCCTTCAGGGTTAAATGGAATCATTTGGCAGTGTCTTGCGACGGTCCACGGCGCCGGCCAAAGCTGCTTGCTCGCCTCGATTCCGCGTTGCGTAACTGTTACGTACTTGTGCCGAGCCTCGTTTTCGGTCTCTGCTGAACAAGAGCAGTTACTGAACGGTTGCCTGACCTTTTGTCATCGCATTGACGCGGGTGACGGTCGGGGAGGAGCGAACTCATGTTGCAGATCCTGGAAATATTGGCGAGCAAGCCGCGATTGCGGACGGCAAGCTTATCCACGATGGCGGGCGCGGCATTTGCGCTTGCCGCGATGGCACCCACCCTGGCCCAGGATGCCGCCAGCAGCCCGCCCGAAACGGAGGCGGATGTATTGGTGCAGCAGGAAGCGGTCAAGGCGCTGGACACCATGGCCGCTTATCTTCGCACGCTCAAGCAATTCAAACTCACGGCGACGACAACCAGCGAAGACGTTCTCGAAGACGGCCAGAAGATCGAAATCCTGGGCCAGACCACGTTCCTGGTCAGGACGCCCGACCGCATGAAGGTCAGCATCGACAACGACAAGCATCAGCGGGAATACTATTACGACGGAAAGTCCGTGACGCAGGTATCGCCGGCTCTCGGATATTACGCGGTCTTCGATGCACCGGACACGATCGCAAAGACCATCATCACCGCGGAGGAAAAGTATGGCGTCCGGTTGCCGCTTGCCGACCTCTTCTTCTGGAACTCGGCGTTTGATCGGAACGTCGAGATCAAGTCGGCCTATTTTGCCGGCCAAAGCAGGATCCTTGGTGAAAGGTGCGATCACTATGCGTTTCGGGTCGCGGCGGCCGATGTCCAGATCTGGATACGGGCCAACGGCGATCCTCTTCCCTGCCGCATGGTGATTACTGAGATCGATAGTGCCGAGCGACCGCAGCAAACTGCGACGCTAGACTGGGATACGGATGCGGAAATCGACGACAGCAATTTCCTCTATGCCGCCCCACCGGAGATGGGCCTCATCGATCAGGACCCCGTGGACTCGACCGGCAAGTGAAGGAGACGTGGCGATGACAACGACGTTCCGAAAAGCAGCCCAACTTGTTCTCTATACCGGATTTGCCCTGATCCTCGCCATTTCGCTGTCGACGGATACATTTTCCCGCGGCGGCGGCGGGGGTGGTGGCAGGGGCGGAGGCCACGGCGGCGGCGGTAACACCAATCGCGGAGGCAGCTTCCATGGCGGCATGCCAAGCGGAACCCAGCCTGTCTACAGGCACAACAATAACAACAACAAGAAGCACCATCACCACTATGAGTATGATCACTGGCACAGGCACGACAACTATTACGGTCGCTGGGCGGGTGCCGCGATCGGCACGGTGGCACTCGGGACCATCGCCTATTCACTACCGACTTCCTGCGTCAAGGTCGTCAGGACCAAGGTTACCTACAGGCGCTGCGGCAATGTCTGGTACGCGCCGAGATACCAGGGGGCAAACATCGTCTATGTCGCTGTCCGCGCGCCTTAAGAACTGAGTGCGTGCCGTAGTCGATGCACTTCGTAAGGTCGATCATACGGGACGCGTCACCGCCCCCGGGAAGCGATCCGAACGTATCGCCCGATATCAATTGCAAGACCAATTCTTCGCCGATCCGGCTCTCGCTCGAGGACATCGCCTTCTGTCGGGGCGTTTCGCGCGCTTTGCCGGGCGAAGCCCATATGTGGGCTTCTGATTCAATTCTGTCCCGGCATCACCCGATCTCACCCCGCAGAATCCCTGCACCAATTGCTTGTTCAAGCGACGGCAGAACCGCGCCCCGATATTGACAACAGTAATCTGTTGACAATCTGCAATTCACCTCCTAGGTTTTGAATATGCCAATTTCTGAAGGCCGGCGCGGCCTTCACTGGGACTCGGGAGGTGGAATGGCATATCTTGAATTGGACGGCCTTTCGAAGAGCTATGGTTCTCTCAAGGTCGTCAAGAACATCGATCTCACTGTCGACAAGGGCAAGC
Source organism: Rhizobium sp. LjRoot254 (assembly GCF_964254105.1). Classification (NCBI taxonomy): domain Bacteria; kingdom Pseudomonadati; phylum Pseudomonadota; class Alphaproteobacteria; order Hyphomicrobiales; family Rhizobiaceae; genus Rhizobium; species Rhizobium sp. LjRoot254. Next base: position 4,798,813 of record NZ_CAXUSM020000001.1, read on the forward strand.
TCGTGTGTCTTCTCGGGCCTTCGGGCTGCGGCAAGACGACGACGCTGCGGCTGATCGCTGGCTTCATCGCCGCGACCGAGGGTGAGATCCGGGTCGGCGGCAAGAGCATTTCGTCCGCGAACGCGACCGTTCCGCCGGAACGGCGCAACATGTCGATGATCTTCCAGAGCTACGCGCTCTGGCCGCATATGACGGTGTTCGGCAATGTCGCCTATGGCCTTGGTCTACGTGGATTGCCGAAAGCGGAGATCGCGCAGGGCGTCGAGAAGATCCTCTCGGCCACACAATTGCTGGCGCTGAAGGACCGCTATCCCGGTGAACTCTCCGGCGGCCAGCAGCAGCGTGTGTCGCTGGCGCGTGCGCTGGTGATTCAGCCGGAAATCCTGTTGCTCGATGAGCCGCTTTCCAACCTCGATGCCAATCTGCGCGAGGAGATGCGCTTCGAAATCCGCAGGCTGCATGACGAGTTCCGCTACACCACCGTCTATGTGACCCACGACCAGGCCGAGGCGATGACGACGGCCGACATGATCGTTGTGATGAACGACGGCAATATCGAGCAGGCCGGAACGCCCGAAGATATCTACGAGCGGCCGGCGACGGAATTCGTCGCCCGCTTCATCGGCGGCACCAATATCCTGAGCGGCACGGCAACCGATAGCAGGACGGTGGCCTGCGAAGGTGGGCTCATCCTGCGCTGCGGCAGCGGTACTGCCACGAAGGGTGCCAAGACGGCAGTCTCCGTGCGTCACCACGATATCGAACTTTCATCCGAACGCCCCGCTGCCGAGACCAATGTCACGGCGGGCACGGTCACGCGTCAGATCTATCTCGGTTCGCACCGGGACTATCTCGTTTCGATTGCCGGCGGAGAGGTGGTGCGAACTGTCGCACCGGTCAACGTCGCGATCCCGGTTGGCCAGGAGGTTTGGCTGCATTTTCCGCCGGAAAAGTGCCGGGCGCTCGCGAAGTAACAAGGGAGGAAGTGAATATGTGGAAGAAAACTCTATCCGCCGTGCTTTTTGCATCGGCGATCGCAGTATCGACCAGTGCCTCGGCCGAGGCACCGGCGCCCTATCCAATCACGCCTGAACTGGAAGCCGCAGCCAAGGCCGAAGGCAATGTGGTCTTCTATACCTCAACCGACGTCGCCGTTGCCGAAAAGCTGGCCGAACTTTTCAAGTCCGAATATCCCGGCATCGCCGTACAGGTTGAGCGCGCCGGTTCCGAGCGCGTGTTCCAGCGTATCGGCCAGGAATATTCGACCGGTATCTATAACGCCGACGTGATCGAAACATCGGATGCGGTGCATTTCGAATATTTCAAACGCCAGGATTGGCTGACGGCGCTGGTGCCGCAGGTGGTTGCCGACAAGTGGCCCGCCGAGGAGCGTGATCCCGACGGCTTTTTCGCGGTCTATCGCGCCCATCTCTCGGTCCTGGCCTATCGCACCGACCTGATGTCCGAGGCAGACGCCCCGAAGACATGGACTGACCTGCTCGATCCCAAATACAAGGGCAAGATGGTCAAGGCCCATCCCGGCTATAGCGGCACGGTCATGACCTCGACCTTCGTGCTCAGCCAATTGCTCGGCTGGGACTATTTCGAAAAGCTCGGCGCCCAGGAAATCATGCAGGTGCAGTCTTCGACCGAGCCGCCGAAGAAACTCGCACAGGGTGAGCGCGCGCTCGAAGTCGATGGCAACGAGTATAATGTCTTCCGGCTGATCGACGAGGGCAAACCGATCAAGATCGTCTATCCCGCAGAAGGCACGCCGCTCGCCGAAGGCAATGCAGCCGTGCTCAAGCAGTCGCCGCATCCGAATGCCGCCAAGCTGTTCTACGCCTTCCTGTTCTCGCTCGAAGCCCAGCAGCTCAACAGCGATTTCGGCGGCCTGCGCTCCTTCCATCCCGATGTGAAGGAAAAAGCAGACCGGACGCCGCTCTCCAAGATCAAGGTCCTGCATTCGGATCCGATCAAGCTCGAGCCGGAAATCCCCACGATCAAGGCGAATTATGAAAAGTTCTTTGGGACTTGATGCATCATGACCAGCAACGCACAGGTACAGGGTCGGCGCCGCGGCATCGACCTTTCATGGCCGACTTTCGCTCTGCTGACCCTTGTCCTGAGCGTTTTGGTTCTCCTGCCACTCTTCTGGCTGACCTATTACAGTTTCCGCAGCGATACCGACGGGTCGGCTACACTTGAAAATTTCGTTGCGCTCGTCGCCGATCCGACGCTGGTTCGGGCCTATGCGCTGGCGATCGGCATGGCGCTCGCCGTCGGCGTGCTGGCATGCGTGATCGCCACGCCTATGGCCTGGCTCGTGGCCCGGACGGATTTGCCGGGGCGAAGGATCGTCCGAATCCTGGTGACGGCATCCTTCGTCACGCCGCCGTTTCTCGGCGCCATCGCCTATGAAATCCTGGCAGCGCCGAATAGCGGCATCGTCAACATTCTCTACCGCAAGATACTCGGCCTCGATTCCTCGGCCTATCTGGTCAACATCTACACGTTCTCGGGCCTGGTCTTCGCGATCGCCTGCTTCACGTTTCCCTATGTGTTCACGCTGGTGGCCAATGCGCTGGATCGCGTGCCATCCGATCTCGAGGATGCCTCCGCAATCCTCGGCGGCAATGCCATGACGACGCTGAGGAAAGTGACCATCCCGATGGTGCTGCCGGCGATGCTGGCCGGCACACTGATCGCCATACTGCAGGCGCTGACGATGTTCGGCTCGCCGGCGATCCTGGCGCTGCCCGCCGGTTTCCATGTGATCACCACGAAGATCTGGAGCCTGTTCCAGTTCCCACCCCGGCTGGGACTTGCGGCCGCAGCGGCACTGCCGCTGCTGATCATCACCATCATGCTGCTGCGCGCGCAGAAGGCGATACTCGGCCGCAAGGGCTACACGGTGCTCGGCGGCAAAAGCGGCACGCCGCGCATCACGAAGCTTGGGCGTTGGAAATGGGTAGCGGTGACGTTTGTCGGCTTCATCCTCAGCCTGACGATCGTGTTCCCGTATCTTGCCATCATCAAGACGGCCTTCACCGGCACGGTCGGCGATGCCATCACCTGGGATACGATCACGCTCAGCCATTGGAACTTCGTGTTGTTCGACTTCTCGGCGACGCGGCTGGCGCTGTGGAACACGTTCCTGCTCGGCTTCCTGACGGCCACGGCCGTGACCGCGATCGCGCTGATCGTGTCCTATCTGGTTATCCGGCGGTCGATACCGGGTGCACACTTCCTCGGCGTGCTGGCGACAGCGCCGGTGGCAGTGCCCGGCATCGTGCTCGGCGTCGGCCTGTTCCTGAGCTATGCGAACCCGACGTTCCAGCTCTATGGCACGATCTGGATCCTGCTCATCGCCTTCATGACGATCGAACTGCCCGCCGGCTACCAGCAGATGTCTTCCGCATTCTCGGGCGTTCATCCTGAGTTGGAAGAGGCCGGGCGCGTGATGGGCGCCTCGCGGCTACGCACTCTGTGGGATATCACCGCACCGCTGCTCCGGACCAGCGTAGTCGCGGCCTGGTGCTTCGTCTTCGTCGGCACGATCCGGGAACTCTCGGCCACCATCCTGCTGACCACGGCCAATACCAAGCTGGTTTCGGTGATCATCTACGACCTCAACGAAAGCGGCGATCTCGGCGCGATCTGCGTGCTTGGCATCATCCTGCTCGCCGTGTCGTTCCTGGTCGTCTTCCTGGCCAACCGGCTGCCGGTGCTCGGCGGATCGCAAATGAATTCGCGGGGTTGATGATTTGGCGGTTTCATTAAAGACGGGGACTGTGAATTGTCGGCAGTCGCAAACATATACGATTGCTGGTAATACAATTTTTGAGTACCTGCCGGCGGCGGCGTGGCACCCACGCCTTTCCGATAGACCCGTTACAATGGCCCGCTCATGTCAGACCTAACAAACGCACCGCAAAACATCTCGGCGATCGATTTTCTTCGCACCCGTTCGCTTGCCAATGTGGTGCAGGCCGAGATCGAGCGGATGATCATCGACGGCGAACTCAAGCCGAACGAGCGGGTCAACGAGAACGGGCTTTCGCAGCGCCTGGGCGTCAGCCGCGGGCCGATCCGCGAGGCGTGCAGCGCGCTTGCGGCGATGGGCCTGATCGAGATCATCCCCAATCGCGGCTTCTTCATCCGGGCGCTGACCAATGACGAGGCGCAGGATCTCTCCGAAGCGCGCGCCGGTGTGTTCGGCTGCATGGCGATGATGCTGGCCGAGCGGATCACTGACGCGCAGATCGCCATTCTCCGTGCGCTGCTGCAGCGGATGGACGAGATCGTCGCGATCGGCGACGTCCATGTCTATTATCCGGTCAATCTCGAATTCCATAAACAATTGACCGTTATGGCCGGCAACAAGCGGCTGGAACTGATCTACCAGAGCTTCGTGCGCGAGTTGCACATCCAGCGCTATCGTGCCCTTTCGAGCCACGACGTGCTGCATATTTCCAACGAGGAGCATCGCGCCATCGTCGATGCACTCGAAGCACGCGATCCGGTCAAAAGCCTGATCGCTGCGCGCACCCATATCCTCAACGGAATCGAGCGGACCCGCAAGGCGGGCCAACCCACTCCTGCGCCGAAGGCCACCAATACTCCCTCATAAGATGTGAGAAACGAGCGACAAATATCGCTGCATCGCTTTTGCAAACAAAAAACTGTTGACAATTAACAATCTGATTTGCCACAGTCCTTCTCAGAATTTGAAATGCGTGAGGAGGATTTTCGCATGAACCAACAAACCCCTGTCGACGTGGCGCTGACGAAATATGTCGCGGACTTCGTGGTCGATGCGAAATACGAGGACCTGTCGGCCGAGGTCGTCGAACTCGGCAAGAAGCACATCCTCGATGGTTTTGGCCTTGCGCTCTCGGGCTCAGTGGCGAAGAGCGGCGAATTGGCCCGCCGTCATCTCGATGACCTGGGCTTGGCCGACGGCGCTGCCACGGTGATCGGCGCCGGGCGCAAGGTGGCCCCGCGCTTCGCCGCCTTCGTCAACGGCGTCGGCATTCACGCCGACGATTACGACGACACCCAGCTCGCCGTCGCCAAGGACCGCGTCTACGGCCTGCTGACGCATCCGACCGCGCCCGCGCTCCCGGCAGCTTTCGCGATCGCCGAACTGACCAAGGCATCGGGCAAGGATTTCATGCTGGCCTATCACCTCGGCGTCGAAGTCGAGTGCAAGATCGCCGAAGCGATCAACCCGCGCCACTACCAGACCGGTTTCCACGCCACGGCCACCTGCGGCACATTCGCCGCCGCTTCCGCTGCCGCCAAGTTGATGGGGCTCGACGTCGCCACCACGCTACGCGCGCTCTCGATCGCGGGCAGCCAGTCGGCGGGCCTGCGCGAGAATTTCGGCACCATGACCAAGCCGTTCCATGCCGGACGTTCATCGGAAAGCGGCGTGGCAGCGGCCCAGTTCGCATCCTATGGCTGGACGGCGGCGCCGACGATCCTCGAAGCACCGCGCGGCTTCTTCTCGGCGGCGGGCGGCGGCTACGACCAGAGCGCCATCCATGGCAAGCTCGGCGCGCCCTGGACCTTCTCCGAACCGGGTATTTCCATCAAGCCGCATCCGTCAGGCTCGCTCACCCATCCCGGCATGACCGAGATGCTGCGGCTGATCAAGGCGAACAATATCAAGGCCGAGGATGTCGTACGCGTGCGCGTGGGCACCAATTCCAACATGCCGAACGCGCTGATCCATCATCGTCCCAAGGACGAGCTTCAGGCGAAATTCTCGATGGAATTCTGCATGGCGATCCTTCTTCTCGAAGGCCGCGCGGGTCTCAACGAATTCACCGACGCGGCGGTCGAGCGTGAAGACGTCAAGGCGATGATCGAGCGGGTCGATTTCGTCATCGACGACGAGGCGGAAGCAGCAGGCTATCACCTGATGACGACCCTGATCGACATCGAACTCAATGACGGACGCAAGATCTCGGGCCGCGCCGATTTCGGCAAGGGCAGCCCGGCTTTCCCGATGAGCTATGACGAGGTCGCCGGCAAGTTCCGCGAGAATGCCGAATTCGCGGGCATGGCGGCCGCCAAGGCCAACGAGATCGTCGAACTCGTGCGCGTCCTCGATACGCTCAAGACCGTCGATGACCTGTCGTCGCGCCTGATCTCAATCGGCTGACGCAGAAGGCATCGCGATGCTCGATCGGGGGGAACACGGCGGTGGCGCAAGGCTGAAAGCCTTGGCCGATGCCGTTGCCCGGATTGGGCTCACCCTCGCCATCGGTATCGCCGGCGCTTTCCTTGCGCGATCGCTGGCGATACCGCTTCCCTATCTGCTCGGTCCATTATTGGCTTGCGGTATCGCCGCGATGGCAGGCGCGCCGCTGCGTGCCGTGCCCTATGGTCGCGAAATCGGCCAGGTCGTGGTCGGCCTCGCGATTGGCCTGCGTTTCATCCCCGCAGTTGTCCTGACTGTCGCCAAGCTGCTGCCCTTCATGGCACTGGCGATCGTGCTGATGATCTTCGTGTCGATGCTCGCGGCGATCATTCTAAAGCGGCTGGCCGGCATCGACAGCCGGACCGCTTTCTTCGCGACCGCCGCGGCAGGCGTCGTGGAGATGGCCGTGGTCGCGCATCAGAAGAAAGCCGATGGCGATATCGTGGCGGTCGTTCATCTCATCCGGGTTACGGCAATCGTGACGACCGTGCCTTTCCTGGTCACGATCTTCGGCGCAGATGGGGGCATTCAGCCAGTCTTGGTGCCGCTCGCGGGTGAGATCTGGCCCTTGCTGGCGCTATTCCTCGCCTCGACGGCTGCAGCCTTCTGGGTGCGCGGGCTGCGACTGCCCAACACTTGGCTTCTGGTTCCCGCCATCATCGCGGCCGTTGTCGCAGGGCTCGACCTCGGCCCGTTCTCCATTCCACCACTTGCCCTCACCATCGCGCAGATCATGATCGGATGCTGGCTCGGCTGTCGCTTCAGGCGATCACTGCTTGGGCGCCTGTCGCAGGTGACGGTCTCGGCGCTGGTCGTCACCGCCTTCCTGCTCGCGGCGGCGGCGGGTCTTGCCACCTTGCTGTCCTACGCGACGGGGCTGCCTTTCGTGACCAGCCTTCTCGCACTCGCGCCCGCGGGCGTCACCGAAATGGTGCTCACGGCCACTGCGATGCATCTCGACTCCACCATCGTCACAGCCTTCCAGATCACACGCATCGCCGTTGTGATGTCGACGATCCTGTTCGCACTCCGCATTTTCGAATCTCTTTCGCGCCGGCTTGGCGCTTCGTCTGATTGAAAGGACTGAACCATGTCACATCATCTCGTGATCGGCATATTGAACGGTGACGATATCGGCCACGAGATCGTGCCCGCCGCCGTCGAGGTTACCCGTGCCGCAGCCGCCAAGACGGGGCTCAAGATCGACTGGCGGCCGATGCCGATCGGCCGGACTGCGCTCGACACGCATGGCTCGACCTTCCCCGAAGGCACGATGGAGACACTCGCCAGGATGGACGGCTTCATCCTCGGCCCGATCGGCCACCAAGCCTATCCGAAGGTGCCCGGCGCGATCAATCCGCATCCCATCATGCGCAAGGGCTTCAACCTGTTTGCCAATGTGCGGCCGACGAAATCCTTCCCCGGCCTCGGCGCGATCTATGACGATATCGACCTCGTCATCGTCCGTGAGAACAACGAAGGCTTCCAGCCCGACCGCAATGTCGTCGCTGGTTCCGGCGAGTTCCGCCCGACCGAGGACGTGACGATTTCGGTGCGCGTGATCACCCGAGCCGGATCCTCGCGGGTGGCGCGCGCCGCCTTCGAGATCGCCCAGCAGCGCAAGAAGCGGCTGACGCTGGTGCACAAGAATACAGTTTTCAAGCTCGGCTGCGGCATGTTCGTCGAGGAGTGCTACCGGGTCGCGAAGGAATTTCCTGATGTGACGGTCGATGAGGTGATCGTCGATACGATGGCGATGCGGCTGATCCGCGATCCGCAGACATTTGACGTCATCGTCACCACCAACATGTTCGGCGATATCCTGACGGATGAAGCCGCCGGTCTTGTTGGCGGTCTCGGCATGGCGCCGGGGCTCTGCATCGGAGAGGGCAATCTGGCGATGGCGCAGGCGACGCACGGTTCAGCGCCTGATATTGCCGGCAAGGGCATTGCCAATCCCTTCGCGATGATCGAGTCGGCCCGGATGATGATCGAGTGGCTGGGCCATAACCGGAAAATCCCGAAGGCCGTTAAGGCTGCATCGATCATGCAGGATGCCATCGCCGTGGCGCTTTCCAACCCCGATACCCGCACGCGTGATATCAAGGGCACGACCGGTACCGCTGGTATGACGGCGGGCATCATCAAGGCGATCGGCTGATCCTGCGTTGGGTGTTCACCGGCCGATAACTCGGCTGGTGAACCTCGCTTGATTCATGCGGCGGCTGGAACAGGTTCCTGGCCGCTGAAGAAATCCCAGAATGCATCATAGATCAGGTCCGGCCGCTGCTCGGCGGGATAATGCCCGGTCGGTACGTCCCAACCGCGCAGATCAGGCGCCCAGGGGCTCCATGCTTCCAGCGGCTTGAAATGGCGGCCGCAATGGCTGTTGCTGCCCCAGAGCACCAGAACGGGGCAGGCGATCGTGCGCTTGGCGTTGTAGTCGGCGGTATCCATCGCCAGATCGACGCCGACAGTGGCGCGATAATCCTCGCAGACGGCGTGGATCTGCTCCGTCGTGGTGCAGCGCTTGTATTCCGCCATCGCCTCCGGGCTGAATATCTCCAGCCCGACGCCCTTCTTGTTGAGCTTGTAATCGATGTAATAGCTGAGGTCCGCCGTCAGCAGTTTTTCCGGGAACGGCGCCTTCTGCGCCATGAAGAACCAGTGATAGGCCTCGATGCCCCAGCCAAGTGTCACATTGGTCAGCGCGTGATGCGTCGGCACAATATCGAGCGCCGCCACGCGTTCGATCCGATCGGGAAAATCCAGCGCCATCCGGAATGCGACGCGCGCGCCCCGGTCATGCCCCGCGACCTGGAAGTGATCGAAGCCGAAATGCGTCATCACCTCGGCATTGTCCTGGCCCATCGACCGGAACGAATAGCCGGAATGGTCCTCGCCGCCATCGGGCTTGGAACTGTCGCCGTAACCCCGCAAATCAGGCATAACAAGGGTAAAGCTCTTGGCCAGCGCCGGGGCGATCTTGTGCCAGCTGACATGGGTCAGCGGGTTGCCGTGCAGCAGGAGCAGCGGTGGCCCGTTGCCGCCGATCGCGACATTGATCTCCGCGCCCGAGGTCTTCACCCGCTCGTAGCGGAAGCCTTCCATCAGCTGGCCCTTTTCCCAAGAGAAGGGCGGCCGTGAAGATTTGGTTCGTGTGATGGGTCGCGACATTGCATTCTCCTCCGTGATTTATGGTGCATGACTGTAGAGTCATTCCCATTTTGGTAAATTGTCAACAGTTTATAATTGACAATTCGTGCGAAATTGGGCATCCGATGATCGAGCGTGGATTTTGGGAGGTCGCCATCGTGAGAGAATATAGCATCGCCGCCATTCCCGGTGATGGCATCGGCAAGGAAGTCATTGCCGCCGGCCTCGAGGTTCTGAACGCCTGCGCCACCCGAGACGGCCAGTTCTCGCTCAAGGTCGAGAATTTCCCCTGGGGCTCGGATTTCTACAAGGCCCATGGCGTGCTGATGCCCGAGGGCGGCATCGACCAGTTGAAGACGTTCGACGCCATCTATTTCGGCGCCGTCGGCGCGCCCGATGTGCCGGATCACCTCACCCTCTGGGGCCTCCGCCTCGCCATCTGCCAGCCTTTCGACCAATATGCCAATGTCCGCCCGACCCGCATCCTACCCGGCATCACTAGCCCGCTGGCAGGCGTGACGGCCGACGATCTCGACTGGGTGATCGTGCGTGAAAACTCCGAAGGCGAATATGCCGGACAGGGCGGCCGCTCGCATCGCGGCCTGCCGGAGGAAGTTGCGACAGAGGTCTCCATCTTCACCCGCGCCGGTGTCAGCCGCATCATGCACTTTGCGTTTGAACTGGCACAGAAGCGGCCGCGCAAGTTTCTCACCGTGGTGACCAAATCCAACGCACAACGCCACGGCATGGTGCTCTGGGACGAGATTGCCCGCGAGGTTGCCGCCGATTTCCCCGACGTTACATGGGACAAGATGCTGGTCGACGCGATGACCGTGCGCATGACGCTCAATCCGAAATCGCTCGATACGATCGTCGCCACCAACCTGCATGCCGATATCCTGTCGGACCTTGCTGCGGCGCTTTCGGGATCGATCGGCATCGCGCCGACGGCGAATCTCAATCCGGAGGGGCGCTTTCCCTCGATGTTCGAGCCGATCCATGGTTCGGCCTTCGACATAACGGGCAAAGGCATCGCCAATCCGGTCGGCACCTTCTGGTCGGCCGTGATGATGTTCGAGCATCTCGGCGAGCCGGCAGCGGCCGCGAGGCTGATGCGTGCCATCGAGCGGGTCACGGCCGATACCAAACTTCACACACCGGACCTCAAGGGCACGGCGAACACCGCAATGGTGACGGAAGCGGTCATCGCTGCCATCCTCGGCGACAACACCTGAAGGAGTTGATATGTCCAATCATCTCAAGATCGCGGTCATTCCCGGCGACGGCATCGGCAAGGAAGTGGTGCCCGAGGGGTTGCGCGTGCTGGAGGCGGCAGCCAGCCGCTTCGACATCGACTTGGCCTTCGATCATTTCGATTTCGCTTCCTGCGACTATTACGCCGCCCATGGCAAGATGATGCCGGACGACTGGAAGGCCAGAATCGGCGGCCATGACGCGATCTTCTTCGGCGCCGTCGGCTGGCCGGATACCGTGCCGGACCATATCTCGCTCTGGGGTTCGCTGCTACAGTTCCGCCGCGAATTCGACCAGTATGTGAACCTGAGACCGGTGCGGCTGATGCCCGGCGTGCCCTCGCCGCTCGCCGGGCGCAAACCGGGCGATATCGACTTTTTTGTCGTGCGGGAAAATACCGAGGGCGAATATTCCTCGATCGGCGGCAGGATGTATCCCGGCACCGAGCGCGAGATCGTCATCCAGGAAACGGTGATGAGCCGGATCGGCGTCGACCGCATCCTGCGCTATGCATTCGATCTCGCACAAAGCCGCGGCAAGAAGCATCTCACGTCGGCAACCAAGTCCAACGGCATATCGATCACCATGCCCTATTGGGATGAACGGGTCGAGGAGATGGCAAGCGCCTACCCTGATGTGCGCTGGGACAAATATCATATCGACATTCTCTGCGCCCATTTCGTGCTCAATCCGGATCGCTTCGATGTCGTCGTCGCCTCCAATCTGTTCGGCGATATCCTCTCCGATCTCGGCCCGGCCTGCACCGGAACCATCGGCATCGCGCCGTCGGGCAATATCAATCCGGAGCGCAGGTTCCCGTCGCTGTTCGAGCCGGTCCACGGTTCGGCGCCCGATATCGCGGGCAAGGGTGTTGCCAACCCGATCGGCCAGGTCTGGGCCGGCGCGATGATGCTCGATCATCTCGGCCACCCCGAAGCTGCCAAGGCGATCGTCTCGGCTATCGAGACCGTGCTCGCCGATCCCACCTCGCGGACCCGCGATCTAGGCGGCACGGCCAGCACCGAGGACTGCGGCAAGGCGATCGCGGCGGCGTTGAAAAATCCATCCAACCAGACGAGGGCAGCATGAGCACAGAACTCCCCGTTATCGCGCTCACGCCGGGCGATTGCACCGGCATCGGTCCGGAACAGACCGCGCGGATTCTCCACGATGGACGATTGAGAGATGACGCGCACGTGGTCGTGGTCGGAGACGCCAGGGTGATGGAACTCGGCATGCGCCAGGCGGGTGTCTCCTTCGCGCTCAGGCCCTATGCCCGGCCCTCTGCCGTGGACTGGTCTGATCACTCCGTTCCGATCATCGACATTGGCAACACCGATCCGTCGCTCTACCCGCCGGGCAAGAACAGCGCCGAATCCGGACGCGTCACGGGCGAGACGCTGGCGCGTGCCATCGATTTCGCCAAATCAGGCGAGGTCGAGGGCGTTTCCTTCGCGCCGCTCAACAAACGCGCCATGTATGACGGCGGCTGGAAATTTCCCGATGAGCACAAGATGTTCGCCCATCTGCTCGGCCATCAGGGCTATTTCAGCGAGATGAACGTGCTCGACAATCAGTGGATGTCGCGCGTCACCTCGCATGTCTCGCTTCGGCAGGCCGTGGAACAGGTCACGGGGCCTGCGATCGAGGCCGCCATCGAGCTTGCCACGACGATGATGCGCAAATCAGGCATCGACGCACCGCGTCTGGCGGTCGCAGCACTCAATCCACATGGCGGCGAAAACGGTCTGTTCGGCACGGAAGAAATCGAAATCATCCGCCCGGCCGTGCAGGCCATGGCCGCGAAGGGCTATGATTGCCAGGGGCCGTTTCCGTCGGACACCGTCTATCTCAAGGCCTTCGCGGGCGATTTCGACGGCGTGCTGGCGATGTATCACGACCAGGGCCAGATCGCGACCAAGATGAAGGGGTTCAACCGTGGCGTCACCGTCACCGCCGGCCTCGACACCGTGTTCACGACGCCTGCGCATGGGACTGCCTTCGACATCGTCGGACAGGGTATCGCCAATACCGGCGCCATCGAAAACGCCATCAAGCTGGCCAGCCGGCTGATCCGGTTCAAGCGCCTCGCGAATTAGAAGCCCTGCCATCCTCCCAAGGCAACGGCGGCGATTGCGCCGCCGAGGGCGAGTACGATCAATACCGGAAACTTAGGAATGAAGTAGAGGATCGCTGTCGCGAGGCAGGCGATCGACAGGCCCAGCAGGCCGCCGTTTGTGACCCTGAACAGCGAAATCACGCCCGCCATGATCAGGCCAATTCCAACGGGCGCCAGACCCTCGCGCATCACCCGGTGCCATTTCTTTTCGCGATGCGTGTTGGTCCAGCGGAATACGGCGTAGCATAGCAGCGAGGACGGCACGAACAGCGCAAGCGATGCGACCAGTGCACCGAGCCAGCCCGCCACGTGCCAGCCGATCACCGTCGCCAGCACCATGCCCGGCCCCGGTGCGGCGCGCGAAACGGCAAACAGATGGATGAAATCTTCGGCACTCAGCCAGTTATGGACATTGACTGTCTCGTTCTGAATGCCGGCGATGATGGCGCCACCGCCGCCGATCGAGGTCAGCGAGAACGGCACGAAGACGAGGATGAGGCCGGTGATGATGCCATCGCGCATGTCAGGTGCGCCTCCAGACCATCGCCACACTGATCGGCGCCATCACCAGCGCCACCGGGATCAGCGGCCATTGGAGCACGCCGGCCAGAAGTGCCGTGACAGCGATGATGATGATCGACGGCGGAAAGCGCGTGGCGCGCCTGATGCCGTGGGCGCACATCAGGAGCAGCAGACCGATCGCCGCAAACGCTATGCCATCCGAGACAACCGGCAGCAGTGGATAGCCGGCTAACAAATCAAAGAGCTGATAAAGGCCGATGACCGTAAAGAATGGCCCGATGAGAAATCCCGCAACACCGACGATGGAGCCACGCGGGCCGCGCAGCTGCTCGCCCATGCAGATCACCAGATTGACCACATTGGCGCCGGGCAGCATCTGCGAGATCGCCAGGCTGCTCGCAAACGTGTCCTCGTCGATCCACTGCTTGCGCAGCACGAACTCCTGATAGAGCCATCCCGACAGGCCACCGCCGAAGCTCAGTATGCCGATCTTGAAGCAGAGAAGAAACAATTCGGCCAGGCTTGGCGGCGTGGTCGGCGGGGCGGGTTCTGACAAAGACATCGGCAATGTCCAGGGATTCTGAGGCTTGGAATGGAGGGTGCCAGGATCGATCCTATGGCAGGAACGCGCCCCCGTTGATATGCAATGTCTGGCCGTTGGTGAAGCGTGCGTCGCCGCCGGCGAGATAGCGGACGGCCGCCGCGACTTCTTCAGCCGTTCCCCGCCGCCCGACGAGCGTGCGCGTGGTCTGGTGATGCGCCGGCTCGGCTCCTCCGCCTGAAGACGCGTGCTGGCGATTGGTGTCGATCATGCCGGGCGATACGAGGTTGACGGTGATGCCGCGCGGCCCGAGTTCGTGGGCCAGGGCCTTGGTCAGCCCGTCGAGACCAGCCTTGGCCGATATCACATGGGCGCGATTGGGTGCGCCGGTATAGGCGGTCAGCCCGCCGATATTGATGATCGACCCATGTCCGCTGGCCAGCAGATGCGGGATCGCGGCCCGGATCATCAGGAACGCGCCATCGAGTGTCACGCCCATGACGTCGCGCCAATCGGTATAGGACAGTGTTTCGACGGGTGCCTCGCGGCGAATGGCGGCATTGTTGACCAAGATGTCGAGCCGGCCGAGCGCCTTGACGGTCTGGTCCACCAACCGCGCTGCGTCATCCTCGCGCGAGACATCGCCGAGCAGGACGGTGGCGCGGCATCCCAGTGCTTCGACTTCGCGCGCGACAGCGTCCGATGCCGCCTGATCCGATCGGGCGACGATGGCAATATCAGCGCCGGCGCCCGCCAGCGCCAGCGCGATGGCGCGGCCGATATTGCGGGCTGCGCCGGTTACCAGGGCGACCTGCCCCTTGAGATCCTGTCTGTCTGCCATGTCGCTGCTCACTGTCTTGCCGGTGAAAGATCGACGCTGCCGCCATTGGCGATCCGGTCGAGCGCTGTCTTAAGGGACTGGATGGCGCCATCGCCGAAGCCGCCGAAACGGAGATTGGCTTCGAACTTGGCCAGCAGTTCCGTGTCCGGCAGCGGTTCATGGGCACCACCGCGCATGTAGGGCTGGTGGAATTCTTGTACGGTGCCATCCTTCAGCGTGGCCTTGATATGGCCCGTGAAGTTGCGCGGATAGGGATCGTTCGGATCGATGACGTAGGAGACCTTCGCGGCCAGCGCCCGCACGGTGGGGTCCTTCACCCGCTCGTCGGTGAACTGGCCGAGGCCGGCCTGCCCATCGATGAAACCGACAGCGACGCAATAGGGCGTCGAGAACTTGCCGGCATAGCCGTTGGGCGGCCTGTGCTTTTCCGCAAGCGGCTCCCAGAGACGGTGGACCGTGCCTTCGCCGACATTGCAGCTGATCGATACGATGTCGTCAACCTTGACGCCTGCTGCTGCGAGCTTCATGGCGCAGTCGATGAAGGGCTGGGTCATGGTTCCGCAGGCGTAGGGCTTGAAGGCCAGCGTCTCCAGAATCCATTCGGTGCCGAGGCCGTCGATCAGCTTCGAAAAGTCCGGCGTCTTGGATGGTGCGAAGGCCTTGTACATGCCGTTCGGGCCATCGAAAACCGTCACAGGACCGGTGAACCCGCCCTCGGCCAGAAGTGCGGCCCGCAAGCCGGCCTGCGCGGCGGCGCCGGCATGCAGCCGCTTGGTCGAGCTGCCGTCAGTGAGATACTCGATGATGCCCGAAGCCAGGCTACCCGAAATGCCGAGCGCGCGGCCGATCGTTTCCGAGTCGAGACCGAGAGCGGCACCCACGGCGGCGGCGGCGGCGGGTGCGCCGAAGATGGCGGTCGGGTGGAAGCTCGCCTTGTGGGTCGCCTGCGGAGCCACAAGGCTCATCCGGCACATGAGTTCCGTGCCGACGGCGATGCCGCGCATCACGGCATCTCCACTCAGGCCGCGCTTTTCTGCAATCGCCATGACCGCCGAGACGACGACGGCGCCGGCATGGATCGGGCCGCCCTCGAACGTGTCGTCGAAATCCTCGCCATGGGCCGCAGTGCCATTGACCACGGCTGCATCATAAAGGCCGAGCGTCCGCCCGTGGCCGAAGGCGGTGCAGGGACCATCATCGACAGCACTCGCCAGTGCTGCCTGCACATAATCGGTATCGCGGGCGGCGATTGCCAGGGCGATGATATCGAACACCAGCCGGCGGCAGATGACTGAGGCTGCCTTCGAGGGCTGAGCGTCGGCGGCGAAGGCGGCCAGCTTGGACGCAACAGGCGCCGACGCAGGTACCAGGATATTCATGGATGGGCTTCCTCTAACTTGCTTTTGCGGACCTCGAGGATTTCCCGCCGCAGCGAGAAGATCACGAAGATCAGGGCGAGGGACAGAAGGATGACGGCGATCGGATCTTCAAGGAAAACCATCAGGTCTCCGCCGGAGAGCACCAGCGAACGCCGGTAGCTGGATTCGACCAGATGGCCGAGCACGACGCCGAGGATCATCGGCAGAACGGGGAACTTGGTCAGTCGCATGAAGTAGCCGAGCAGACCGAGTGCAAGTGCAAGACCGAGATCGAAGGTGCTGTTGTTGAGCGTATAGAGGCCCGACAGGATCAGCGCGAAGATGAAGCCGGCGCGATAGGGACGCGGGCGGTTCACCAGCCAGATACAGGCCGGCAGGATGATCATGCCGATGCCGATCTGGGCGATGATGGCGATGAACGAGCCGACATAGATACTGTCGATGACCTGGGCGCTTTGTTCGAACAGGCGCGGGCCGGGGATCAATCCGTGCATCAGCAATCCGCCGAGCAGGACGGCAGTCGAATTGGAACTCGGAATGCCGAAGCTCAAAAGCGGAATGAGCGCCGTGCTGGCCACCGTGTTGTTGGCGGCCTCGGGCGCGGCGACGCCCTCTTCCGAGCCCTTGCCGAACTTTTCCGGCTCCTTCGACCAGCGCTTGGCCTCGTTATACGACATGAAGGCCGCGATGGAGCCGCCGCCACCCGGCGTCAGTCCCTCGAACAGGCCCAGCAGACAGCCGATGAATTGCGAGCGCTTGAGCCTGTTCATGAGATCGAGGCTGGGCAGCTTGATGCGGATGCTGGAATTCAGCTTCATCACCGATGTCGAGCCGGACTGGCTCATCAGCTCCGTCAGCGCGAAGAGGCCGACCATGACCAGCACCGGCTCGATGCCGCCGAGCAGGTCCGGTGCATTGAAGGTGAAGCGGGTCACGCCCGAAATCGGATCGGTGCCGACGGTGGAGATCATCAAGCCGACCACCGCCGATGCGAGACCCTTGACCAATGACCCGCCACTGGTCGAGGCGATGACGCTCAGGCCCAGTATGCCGAGGCCGAAATAGGAGGCCGGGGTGAAGAGCAGTGCCAGCCATGACAGCGGCTCTGTGAGAAGGACCAGCATGGCGAGGCCGAACAGGCTGCCGACCACACCCGACATCAATGAAATGCCAAGCGCCTCGCCGGCACGTCCCTGGCGGTTCATCTCATAGCCGTCGATGACGGTGGCGGCCGACGAATTGGTGCCGGGAGTGCGGATCAGGATCGCCGGGATCGAGCCGCCATATTCGGCACCTATATAGACGCAGGCGAGCAGCGCGATCGCCATTGCCGGGTCCATCGTATAGGTGAACGGCAGGACCAGCGCCATGGTGATCGAGGCCGATATGCCGGGCAGCGCGCCACCGAGAATGCCCCAGGTGAGGCCGATAATGGCGACGAGGACGAGCGGTGTTCCCGTCAAGAGATGGGTGATGTCCCAGAAGGTGGCCATCAGAAAAGTCCTTGAAAGATCGAGCCCATGGGCTGATGAACACCGAGAAGCTTGACGAAGATCGCCCAGTAGAACACGCCGCCACCGAGGGCTGCGGCCGGGATCACCCAGGTTCTTGCTGCGCCCTCATAGAGTGCCACGGCGGCGATCATCAGCGCGGTTGCCAGGATGTAGCCGACGAAGGGAAGCAGGAGGACATAAGCCGCGCCGATCAGCAGGAAGCCTATTCCACGCGGCAGGCTCGCCTGTTCCTCGTCATCGTCCGACGGAGCTGCCTTTGCCGGTGCTGCAGCCCGGGCTACGAGCAGTGTCCGGGCGATCAGGATGACGCCGAGTATGGCGAGCACGAATGCCAGTGCGCGCGGCAGGCCGCTGGCTCCTACTTCATCGGCCAGCGTACTATCGGCGATGTAGGTGGACCAGGTGTAGTAAGTGCCCGATATGCCGAGCAGTGCGACGCCGCTCAAAAGGTCTTTGGTCATGAGGTATCCTCGGGGTGAGGTCGTCTGACCGGGGCCGGCGAACCGGCCCCGGATCACAATCACTTGACGGCGCCGGTGGACTTCAGGAAGTTTTCGGTCTTGGTCGCGAAATCATTGATGAAGGCCGGGTAGTCGTTGTGGCCGATCAGCTGCGGCACCAGCACTTCGGCGGTGTAAGCCTTGTTGTAGTCCGGATCGGCGAGGAGGTTCTTGACGGCTTCGTCCCAGATCGCGGCGGTTTCATCCGAAAGACCCTTGGGGCCGGCTAGGCCGCGGAACTTGGTCAGCGTGACGTCGTAGCCGAGTTCCTTGACGGTCGGGACATCCGGCTTGTCGGCGATACGCTCCGGGTTGAATGTGGCGAGAAGCGTGATCGTGCCGGCATCGAGCTGCGAGCGCAGTTCCTGGATTTCGCCGATGCCGATGTCGAGCGTGCCGTTGAGCACGTTCAGCATCATGTCGCCGCCACCCTCGTGGGTGACGATCGCAGGCTTCACGCCGGCCGAGACCTTGAGCTGCTCGGCTGCCTGGCGTTCGAGCGAAGCCGGGTTGGCCGCACCCCACTTGCCGCGCTCGTTCCTGGCGTGCTCGATGACGTCCTCGAGGCTCTTGAAGGGGCCGTCGGTGCGCGTGAAGATCACTTCGCTATCGACGAAGATGTTCACCAGCGGCTGCATGTCCTTGAAAGTGCTCGGCGGCGAGCTCATCAGCGAGGTGTAGATGTAGGTCGGCGTCGTCGCGTAGAAGGTGCTGCCATCGGGTTCCGCCGCAGCGACGCGCGCCATGGCCTTGGCGCCGCTGCCGCCCTGGACGTTTTCGACGACGAAAGTGGCGTCGATGTATTTGCCGAGATGCTTGGTCATCTCGCGCAGGAACACGTCGCTGCCGCCGCCCGGGCTCGAATGCGTGACCAGCGTCACGACCTTGACCGGGTATTTCAGCGGTTCCGCCTGCGCGACCTGGCTGGTGAGGAAGGCCGTGGCTGCAAGGCCGAGTGCGGCCTTGCCGATCATTCCGAGTATGCTCATTTCTCTCTCCCATTTGAAATGCCGTTTCTCCCAAACGGCTTGGTATTTTCGGTTACTCCGCAGCAGCCGCCTTGGCCGCATGGCCTTCAGGCGAGGTGCCGCTGATCAGTGAAATCATGCGGGCGACATCCGCGTCCTTGTCGATGCCGCGCACCAGCGCCAGCAATTCATCCTGCTTTGCCGCATCGATGACGCCCTCGGCGCACATGCGGAACTTGCCATCGAGGCCCTCGTCGCTGATCGGGTTGGATGGCCCGCCGCGATAGCGTTCGTCAGCCCATTGCACGAGGGTGCGTCCGTCTTTGGTGACGACTTCGATGCGCGAGCGGATCTTGTCGTAGCCCTGGGCGTCGATCTCGAGATCGTTGATCACGTCGGTGCGCGCCTGCAGGTCCTGCATCGCCTCGCCGGCGACGAAGGCGTCCTCGAATTCGTGATGGCTGGCGCGGCGGCACAGCACGATCATCGCGAGAAGCGCCGGCATCGAGAACTTGGCCTGCAGATGGTTCTTGGCGATCGGATAGCGGATCGGCTCGATGATATTCTTGCCGGCGAAGAAGCGAATCCGTTCGACTTGCTCGGGCTTGAGATCGTGATCCAGCACCAGCTTCAGCATCGCGTCCATGGACTGATGCGTGAGAATGCCCGACGGATAGGGTTTTACACTCACGCCCGGCGAAACGATGGTTAGTGGATTGCCGAAGCCGGCGTCCGCCTTGGCGGCGTCAAAGCCCTCGCCCATAACGCTGAAGAAGCCCCAGGTTCCGTCGAGTGCGGCGGGATCAGCTTCGAAACCCTTCGAGGCGAGGAGCGCGGCAGTGATGCCGTTTTCGCAAGCGCGGCCGACATGAAGCGGCTTGGTCATGGTGCCGAAGTTGACGCGGATACCCGATGCGAAACTAGCCGCGAGACCCAACGCATGGGCAAGCTTGTCGCCCGTCTGGCCCAGAAGCTTGGCGGCCGCAGCGGCAGCGCCGAACGTGCCGACCGTGCCGCTCGTATGGTGACCGCGGCGATAATGGCGCGGCTTCATCCATTCGGAAATCTTGCACTCGACCTCGAAGCCGACCTGGAAGGCCAACATGACATCGCGACCGTCCTTGTTGCCGAGTTCGCTGGCGACGATCAGCGCTGCCGTCAGCGGCGGAACCGAAGGATGCGTCAGCAGTCCATAGACATGGTCCGGATCGTGCGAGACCTGGGTGTCGTCCCAATCATGGGCGTGGCCCGATGTGCCCCATACCCGCCCGGCCAGCGCCGCCGGCACTTTTTTGGTGCCGCCGCCGGGCAGCGGCGCATCGCCCCGACCGCCCTGGCCGAAGGCGTCTTCGATCAGGATGCGGACGGATTGCTCCTGGCTGCCTGCCAGATAGAGCCCAACGGTGTCGACCATGCAGCGGCGGCCGATGACAAGCGCCTCTTCCGGCAAGTCGGCATAGGTCGTGCGCTCGATGAAACGTATGGCCTGCGCGGTGATGTCGGAATTGATCTGCACGCGTTCATTCTCCTTGATTTACTTGAGGTCCGTCGTCGTCGCCATCAGCCGTTCCTTGGCTGCCTCGACATGTCTTGTATGAGTTGCGAGCGCCCGGACGGGATCGCGCGCAGCGATCGCATCGACCATGGCGTGATGCTCCAAATGGGAGGCATGCATGGAATCGCCGAGCATCAGGTTGCGGGCACGGTAGAGGCGCAACTGCTTGACCAGCGTGAGATATTGCTGCGCCAGCGTGGGATTGCCGGTGCTTTCGACGATGAATTCGTGGAAGGCGAAATTGATCTTCACATAGGCTTCGAAATCATCGGCGGCGACGGCGACATCCATATCGGCCACGAAGGCCTTGAGCCGCGCGATACCCTCATCCGTGATCCGCTCCGCCAGCAATTTCCCGGCAAGGCCGAAGAGCACGGCGCGGACATCATAGACATCGCAGGCCTGCTGGGCGGTCAGCGTGCGGACGAAGACACCCCGGTTCGGAACCTGTTCGACGAGCCCCGACGAGTCCAGCGACCGCAGCGCCTCGCGAACCGGGCCACGGCTGATGCCGAAGCGCAGCGCCAGTTCCTTTTCGTTGATGTGGTCGCCGGGCTTGAATTCGCCACCCAGAATGACGCGCTCGATTTCCTGCTCCAGCAGCATCGGCAGCGAGTTCGACCTCAGAAAATCGAAGGCGGTGATTGTCATGGGCTCCTCCATGACGCGATGTGTAATATGCAGAATGCAGATTGTCAACAATCTGCAAAATGAATCTTGATGGCCTGTTATTCGATTATGGTCAGGCGGATTTGACTTCGAGGGAACGGCAACTGTTCGTCAGAGCTTGACCCGTCCACTGGCGATCAACCATTCGACCCCTTCCTGCACCGCCTGTAGCGAGGTGTATCGCGGGGCGAAGCCGAGCAGGCGCCTGGCCTTTTCCATTGAGCAGTTCGGGCTGCGGGCGATATGCTCCCAAGTGGCCTGCGCCTCGTCCGGTGCCTGGGTTTCCGCCCATCTCTCATACGGCAGGAATTCCAGTTTCGGCTCCCTCCCGAACCATGCCGCCATCGCTTCGGCATAGCCCCTGAGCGTCAGCGCCTTTTCCGACACGGCATGGAAGCTTTCCCCGACCGAGGCGTTCCAGTTGGCGATGGCGCTCATGAAGACGCCGGCGACGTCGTCGGCATGGACATGGTGGACGGTTTCAAGACCGAAATTCGGCAGTGCCAGCCTCTCACCGCGAGCGAGGATGGAAAAGACCGCGGGATTGAAATGGCCGGCCGGGTTCAGCGGATTCCAGCCGGGGCCGACGATATGACCGGGATGGATCAAGGTCACCGGGAAGCGTTCCACGCGTGCCATCTCTAACAAATAGGTCTCGATCTGCGCCTTCTGCAATCCATATTCGCCGAACGGCTTCTTCGGCGCCTCCTCCGGGGTCGGCACGACGGCGGAGAAGCCATGAGTCCATATGGTCCCGGTGTGCAAGAAATGGCTGACATGACCGGCAAGCGCCTCGACCAGTTGCGTGGCGCTTTCGGGCGTGAAGCAGATCATATCGATCACGATCTCGCCCTTCAGGGCCAGGATCTCCTTGCCGAACGTGCCGGCTTTTTCGAGCGCCTCCCGGTCCATCTGCCTGCGGTCGACGCTTTGCCAGGCGCGATGCGGCCGATAGGGTTCGGCCTGGCCGCGGCTGATGGCGATCACCTCATGGCCGGCCTCGACAAGGCGCGGCACGAGATAGGTGCCGACATGTCCGGTCGCTCCGATGACGATTACACGTGCCATATCGCTCCTCCTGTTTTACCGACGCCAGCAGCGTTCAGAAAGGCCGGCGGACCCGGCTGTCGGAGATACGCTCGCTCGCAAGATCCGGCAATTTCGCTGCGCCGCGGCGCTCCCTGTTCCTGGTGCGCCGCCTGATCCAGACATCCGAAAGCACGCGGTAGTAATGGTTCGGCACGACGATCTGCAGCAGGACGACCATTGCGAATCGGGGGGAATAGGCGCCTCTTGACGCAGCCTTGAGATAAAGGCCCAATGCCCGGAGCGGCGCGGTCTGCATCAGGCTCTTGGCCTCGTGCCAACCCTTGTAGCCATGGTAGGCGCGTGCCGGGATGTCGGGTCGCAGGTCTTCCAGCCATTTGAGTTCGCCGAGAGGCCGCCTGATATCGGAAAGCCGTTCGTGATCGAGATCATCCGACCAGACGACGCCCGGTGCATGGGCCATGACAAACGCATACCCCGCGAGATGGAGCCGCACGGCGAAATCGGTGTCGTCGCCGAATTTCGCGTCATCCCGATAGCGGATCAGCTTCGCGGTTTGGCGGGACAGGCAGACGCCGCTCGTCTGGACGAAGCCCCGGTCGCACATGAGGTAGGTCGCCATGTCCTCGCCCGGCGATATGGCGCGTGGCGGCTTGATGAAATTGCCATGGATGCCGCGCGTCGCAATGATCGGGCAATAGGCTACCGATCCGGGCGCATTGCGCAGCATGGCATGCATGGTCGCCAGATGATGCGGAAGAAACACATCGTCCGAATCGAGAAAGGCGACATAGGTGCCGGTGGCGCGGTCGATGCCGGCGTTGCGCGCGGCACTCGCGCCCTGGTTCGATTGCCTATGATAGCGGATGCGGGGATCGGAGAAGGTATCGACGATGCTCTTGATGTCATCGACCGAGCCGTCGTCGATCACGAGGACTTCGAGATCGGCGAAATCCTGGCGAAGCACGGACTCCACGGCTCTCTTCAGCAGCGAAGTCCTGTTATAGACCGGGATGATCACGGAGAATTCGGGCTTCGTCATGCGACGGCTCGCTCTAAAATCTTCAAATATCTTTTCCGGGGCCAGTTGCAAAGGAATGCTCCTAGCGTCCGAACTTCGCGACGAAGCTGTTTACCACCGTCCGGTAGAACGATCTAGGCAGGAACGCCCTCAGCATCTGCCGGGCGGTCACGCGCGTGGAAACACCGCCATACATCCAGCCATTGAAGAGATCGCGCATCGCCACGAACGGCTTCACCGGCCCCATATGATAGGCAAGCACCGTCGCGCGGTAGCCGATCCTGGCCTTCTGGGTCAGCATCGGTTCGGCGCGGGTCAGCCAGTTGAGAGAGGTCTCGTAACCCTTGACGTAGGATGTGCGGCCCGCCTCGGTATCGTCGAACCAGATGGTCAGCGGCTCGTTGAGCATCCTGAAGACGGCGCCCGCCCGCTGCAGCCGGATGCAGAAATCGAGGTCCTGGCCACGTCTTAGCCCCGGGTCGAATTTCACCCGCTTGGCCAGCGGCGCCGGCACGACCAGCGTCGAGGTCTGGATGAGCTGGTTGGCGCAGAAGAGATATTCGCCGACGTCCTCGCCATCGGTGATCGGACGATCGGGCCTGACCCAGTATTTGTCCACGCCCCGGTCTACATTCATCGAGGAATAGAGGACCGCGTTGTCTGGCAGCGGAAATTCGCGGGCGTAACGCGCGAGCTTGCCGGGCATGAAGAGATCGTCGGAATCGAGGAAGGCGATGTACTGGCCGACCGCGTGCTCGATGCCGTTGTTCCTCGCCGCACCGCCGCCACCATTCTCCTGACGGATCAGGCGGATGCGCGGATCGCCGATGCCTGATATCGCCGCCTCGATATCGTCCTTCGAACCATCATCGACGACGACGATCTCGAAATCCTGGCAGGTCTGGTCGAGCACCGACTGCAATGTCCGGCCGATCAGATGCGCGCGATTGTAGACCGGCACGACAATGGTGAAGAGGGGTGAAGTCATCGCGATTATTTCCTTATGCGAGATATCGAGGCTGGCCATGTTCATTCAGGCCTGCCTCAGGCCGACGAGGCCCCACATTGCCAGGCACCATTTCCGATTGATCAGCCAGCTGAAGCCGAGATAGGCGGTCCCGCCGATCGCCAGGCCCACAGCGAGGCGCGGTAGCGTCGATGACAGCGTGTGCACGCTTGCAAGCGCGATGACGCAGGCGAGAAGGGTGACGAGAAGCGGTGTCGCCCACTGTTCGGTATAGGCCCAGATGCCGGCGCCGGTGACGGGCTTCACCACGAACCACCAGACGCCGAACGTGAAGCCTATATAGAAGAGTGTGAGGGCGCAGGCCACGCCAGCGGGGCCCCAGAGCGAGCCCAGGAGCACGGTGGGAATGATGAGAACGGTGACCGTGAGGCTCTGCGCCAGCGCCAGCCGCGAGCGACCCGTGCCGTAGAGCAGGCTTCCAACCGGATTGCCCAGCGCCCTGAACATGCCCCAGACAGCCATCAGCCCAAGCAGATCCGCGGACGCGCTCCAAGCCGGGCCGAACACCACTTCCACCACTTCATGGCGAAAGGTGGCGATGGCGCCATAGATCGGGAAATTGATCGACGATGTCATGCGGATCGTCGAGAGATAGACTCTGCGGAGCAGGCCCGGATCGCCCTGCGCCTGCGCGATCAATGGCGTGCCAACCCTCGTGACGATCGGGTTGGTCGCGAACATCACCTTCAGGCAGAGTTCGCGCGGAACGGTATAGAAGCCGAGCGCCGTACTGCCCAGCAACCGGCCGACGAGGATGACATCGGCCTGCACGGTCGCGGTGTTGGCGAGGCTGGTGCCGAGAAGATAAAGGCCGGATTTAAGATGCGGCTTAGCCTGGGAAAAGCTCAACCGCAGCCCCGGCCACCAGCCATCCCTCGCGAACAGCCAGTAAAGAAGGCTGTTTCCTCCCGCCAGAACGAGCACACCGGCGACGAGCGAATAAACGCCGAGGCCATTATAGGCCGCGACCACCGTCACAGCCGTACTCGCCAGCGCGGCCGTTATCTCGATAATGGCGATCGGCCGGAACGCCAGCCGCTTTTCCGCGAGAACCTTGACCTGCTGACCGAGTGCCAACAGAAGGAAAGACAGGCTGGCAATGGCGAGAGGCTCGGCCAGGCCCGGCTCGCCATAGAAGCCCGAAATCCAGGGGCTGGCGGCCCAGATCGCGCCGGACAGTAAAGCGCCAACCAGGACATTCAGCCAGTAGAGCGTGGACAGCACCTCGCGCGATATTTCGCGCGCATGGATGATCGAATTGGACACGCCGAGATCGGCGAACAACTGGATGAAGGCCGTCACCGTGAGGAGCATCGCCATCAGGCCGAGGTCTTGCGGTGAAATCAGCCGCGCGAGTACGATGAGCTGCAAGGTCTGGAGGATGACACGCCCGACGGTGACCGCCGTCGTCCATCTTACGGCGGAGTAAGCCTGCTTTTTCATGGTCATGGCCGCACCCCCGCATAGCCATAGGCTCGGACAATATTGGCGATCTGCTGGTCGTTGCCTGCCGTGGCGAAGCGGTTGCTGTTCTGGAGCGCCACCTCCTGTGAGCCCCGCCACTCATGAAAACGCTGCTTGCGCCCGACCTTGCGGATCTTGGCGCCGCCGAGGCGGACCATCCAGTTCAGCCAGACATCGTCGGTGCTGGGGCAAAGCTCCATGAGACGCGTACGGTCCGAGACATCCTCGTGGAACACGCCGGGCGGATAAAACACGCCGCCGACGCCGGTGAAGAAGAGATCCGGCGCCGGTTCGGTCTCGGTGATCTCGAAGGTCCAGCTGTCATAGGGGGCGAGGTCCGGCCCCGCGAAGGCCATGCGGTGGGCGCGGTAGCACAGCACCTCCCGCTCGCCCGGCTGGTAGGCCGCGCAGAAAGTCCTGAGCCAATGGCGTGGATAATAGACGTCGTCATCGGCGGTGACGATGAATGCATCGCCATAATCTGCGAGCGTGGGAATGATCTTCTTGTAAGAGCGCAGGTCGTCGGTGGCTCTGATCGTCAGCCCATGTTTTTCCAGCCGCCTGACATTCTCGGGCAGCTTGTCCATGTCGGCATGCGCGACCCATAACACCACGACATCGGCCGCCGTGTCCTGGGCCAGGATCGACTTGATCGTCAGATGCAGGACGTCGAACCGCTTGGGATAGGACGTCAGCGAAACCACCAGCCGTTGCGGCAGCGGATGCGCCGCGCCGGGTTTCAGGAAAGCCATCCGGAGGCTCGTCCAGGCGGCGAGGCCCCTGAGATAGGCCGGCCTGACGAACTCCTTGGCTTCGTCTTTCAGGATTCTAGGCATTTGCATCTTTCAGTCCCTCAACGAATGTCTTTCGCGCCAGCCGCGCCATCAGAGCCGCCATCACCAGTTGCCCGATGGCGATGCCGAGAAGCGAGTAGACCGGCGGCAGCAAGGCGAGTGCGATCAGCGCGCCAGCGATCGAAAATCCGCAGGATGTGACGCTGACCTTCGACAATTGCTTGAAATGCCGGGCTGCCTGCAGCAAAGCGCTGTTCGGCCCCTGCCAGACCTGGAACAGGCTGATGACAAGGAACAGCAGGACCGCGACTTCGACTTCACCCAGCGAATAAGCCGGCTTGATGATCACCGACGGAATGAATGTGATGACGGCATAGGCGAGCGCCGCTGTCGCGACCCAGATCGCCAACAGCGCGTGGAGAAAGCGCCGGCTTGTCGCGGCAGCCTGGGCCATATCGCCACTGGCGATCGCCCGGCCGAGGATGGGGATCTCGAGCTGGGAAAGTGACGACACCGAGAGTAGCACCGGTCTGACGAACAATGCGGCCGCCCCCATGGGCGCGAAGGCTGCCGGGCCGGCGAGTAGCGTGACGAGATAGGAATGGATATTCGCGGTCGATTCGGTGGTGACGACACCCAGAAGCGTCCAGCGGGACTGCCCGCTCCATATCTCCCGATATGAAACCAAGCTTCCCCACGATCCAAGCTGCCTGACCATAAAATCGCCGCCGAGGCAAAGGCAGCCGAGCAGGGTGGCGATGACGAAGGCGAAGGTGACCGTCTCCATGGTGAGCTTTCCGCTCCAGGCCATGGCAGCAACTGTGATCACCAGCGACATGGCGTAGACGATATCAGATATGCCCGACGAGGCCGGCCGCAGCATGGCGTAATTGTGCGCCCGGCCGAACCAGCGGATCATCGCGAGCACGGCGAAGATCGAAAACAGGGTGATCCAGCGGCCATCCGAGATCAGGGAACCGACGAGATACACGCCAAAGCCGAACACGAGCGCGAAAAGGGCGTTGGCGGTGAAGAACATGGTGCGCCGGTCACCATCCGAATCTGCATGGCTGCTGACCTCGACGGTGTAGGGCGTCGAGATCAGCGCGTTGGACAGGCCGAAACCGAATTGCACGACGATCATCAGGAAGGCGAAGGAGCCGAATTCGGCAGGCGTCAACGTTGCGAGCAGCATAAGTTGCACGACGAAATGTGCCGCCGAGACCGATGATGGTGCAAAGACCGCCAGGGCATAACGCTGAAAGACAGCGAATTTTGCCGGTTGCGAGCTTCCGGCCATCGCGTCCGCGTCGGTTGCAGCGCCGCTGTTCAGATCAAGTGCCATCGGTGCCCTCCACGGGCAGTGTCAGAACACCGCCCTCCCTGAGTTTTCGCGCCACGAGCTGCGACCCTCGTGCGGTCAGATGGCCGTAGTCCCACTGGATCGGAACGTCGCCGGCGATGGTCTGGCAGGAGGCAGTCTCAGTGGTGCATAGCATACGATAGATCGACACGTAGTCCGCTTGGGAGGCTCGCAAGGCAGCGCCAAGGTCACGGTCCGTCTTCTCCTTGTCCGGCAGCCGTGCGTTGACGAGCAACGAGGGATCGCGGCCGCTTGAGACCTGCGCGAGTAGCCGCGGCAAGGGCATGGCATATTCGGCGATCGGTCCGAGCACGACGACCTGGCCCGCTTTTCCCGCAAGCGCCTTGAGCGTGCGCTCGACGTCAGGAATATCGCTGTCGATCCATCGGGCCGACAGGATGAGCACATCCGGCCGGCTGGATTGCAGGAACGGGCCAAGCGCCATTTCCATCAGGTCGATGCAGGTCTTTTCCCCGCGCGTGCCGAGGACAGGTTTGCAGCCGGTCGATGTCGCCTGCATGACATTGGCACCCGGAAATTCGGTCTTCAGCCCGTACCACAGATCTGCGGCATGGCTGTCGCCAACGAGCAGGATGTTCGGCTTGCCCGACGCCGGTTGAAGGCATTCGCTTGCGTTGAAATCCGAGAGACGGTTCTGATGGCCGAAGAGGAAGCAGCGGCCTTTACGATACACATCGGCGTCGTCGTATGTGAGGAAACTCGCCAGCCTGTTGGTCGCATTGCTATCTGTGGAAAGCGGGGCGAACGATATGAGTGCCGCGATCAAAACGAGCGCCGCGCCGGCGATGCCGGTTCCGGCAAACAGCGCCGGTCGGGTAGCAAGAAACCGCTTCTCGCGGAAGGGTCGTTCGACGAAACGCCAGGAGACATAGGCAGCGGCAACGCTTGCGGCGACAAGCGCCCATGCCTCGGCGGTGCCGATCGGCACGCCGCGTGCCATGCGATAGAAGACCAGGATCGGCCAATGCACGAGATAGAGCGAATAGGAGATCTGGCCGATCCAGACCAGCGGGCCTGCGGAAAGTCCCGTTGTCACCGCGCTTCCGCCCTGACTGCCGACCGCGATCAGGGTCATGGCCGCAAGGCAGGGAGCCAGCGCGTAAAAGCCGGGAAACGCCATCTGTGGATAGAATCGCAAGGCGCTTGCAGCGATCAGCAGCAGCGCACCAGCGGCAGCCACATTTCGCATCCAGGCCGGCATGCCGGGGATCGTCACGAAGACCAGCGACGCGCCTGCCAGCAGTTCCCATGCCCTTGTGAGCGGAAAATAATAGGCGAAATCGCGGTCGTATCGCGTCAGCACGACGCACAGAACGAAGCTGGTCAGAGCAAGCAGAAGCGTCGTCCAGCGCGCCGCTGCCCGGCTCCGCCCGCCGAAAGCGGCCAGCAGCAGCGGGAAGAACAGGTAGAACTGTTCCTCCACGCCGAGCGACCACATGTG
Organism: Rhizobium sp. LjRoot254; assembly: GCF_964254105.1. NCBI lineage: Bacteria > Pseudomonadati > Pseudomonadota > Alphaproteobacteria > Hyphomicrobiales > Rhizobiaceae > Rhizobium > Rhizobium sp. LjRoot254. The sequence goes on from NZ_CAXUSM020000001.1 coordinate 4,828,220, forward strand.
GACCAGCGGCTGGGTGCCGGCATCGGCTGCGAAATAGCCGGCCGAGGTCAGGAGATAGAGATTGGCGACGGACAGGATGGAGGCGGCCGCCGTCACGCCCGATGTCATCAGTTCCGTGGGAAAGAGCACGAAGGGCGCGATCACGAGCGTCACGGCAATGGTGAACAACAGGGCCGGGACGATGCGGCGGATGCGGCGTTCGTAGAAGCTGAGGATGCTGAATGCGCCGCGCTCGAGGTCGGCGCTGATCTGGCGGGTGATCAGGTAGCCGGAGATGACGAAGAAAATATCGACGCCGATGAACCCGCCGCGCAGAGGGCTGACGCCTGCATGGAAGATGACCACAACAGCCACGGCCAGCGCGCGCAGCCCATCGATATCGGCGCGATAGCCCTCGGCATGGGCCACTCCGTGCCCGGCCTTCGCCGCGCCCATGGGCACCGGATTGGCCAATGCCGGAGCCAGCCGGGCAGCCTGTTCGTTGCCGTAGAGCGTCATTCGGCGCCCTCCCGCGAACCGGTTTTACCAAGCGCTATGCACAGGGCTGCGCAGGTCGTCGCGACGAGATTCATCGTCGAGTTTCTGTTGCAATGCGAAAAGATGCTGTATGAACGGCTGATCGAACGCGCACCGCTATGAGCGATGCCGCAAGCCATTGAAAAACAATTCCTATCAGCAGGATGAAACATGAAAATCCTAGAGACCGGAGGACAAAGGGGAGATGAACGCACTGCGCCCGGAGACAGCCAGGCGCAGGTGCTGATCGCGATCCCCACCTTCCGCCGCCCGGATGGACTTCGCCGTCTGCTGACGGCAATCGCCGCGCTGGAGACCGCTGCCGACATCAAGGTCCTCGTCGCCGACAATGAAGGCGCCGGTGGCGCGGGTACGGCGGTCGTGAAGGAACTCGCCGCCGCTTATCGCTTCCCGATCGAGGTAATCGCCGTGCCGGAACGCGGCCTGTCGAGCGTCCGAAACGCAATGATCGCCTACGCGCGAAAGGACGAGACGCTCGACTACGTCGCCATGATCGACGACGATGAATGGCCGACGGAACGCTGGATCGATGACCTCGTCGCGATGCAGAGGCAGACCGGTGCCGGAATCGTCGGCGGCCCAAATCTGCCGGTCTTCGCGCCCGATGCGCCCGGCTGGGCCGCGCACTGCCCGCTGTTCGTGTCTGATGACATGCCCGACGGCCCCGTCGAGATCGTCTGGGGCACCTGCAATCTGCTGCTGCATAAATCCGCTTTCGCGCATTCCGATTCCAATCTTTTCGATCCGGCCTTCAATCAATCCGGCGGCGAGGACGTGGATGCCTTCATGCGGTTGAAGGCATCCGGTCATCGCTTCGCATGGTCGAGATCCGCCGTTGTCTGGGACGATGTTCCCGCGAGCCGCACCACCTTGGGATGGATCACAAGGCGGGCCTTCCGCATCGGCAATTCGAACATGCTCGTTCAACTTCGCTGGAAATACGGGCGGTATGGACACCTGCTCGCACTTCCCTCCACTCTGGCCGCCATCGCCGCCAATCTCGGTCTTCTCGCCGTCTTCTCCTTCTCGTCCGGCAAGCGCCTCACCTATTACTGCCGCCTCGTCAGGTCGTTTGGGAAACTCGCGTTCCTGACCGGGCTGCGCAGCTTCGAGTACAAGTGAAGGCACGCGTCCACGTCACTCCCGGTAATAGGATGCATACCGGGCGTGATAGAATTCCGACGAGCCGAACTGGCGATAGAGCTTCATCTTCTGGGCATCGACCTTGTTGAGGATGACGCCGGCGCAGCGCTTGGCGATGGTCGGATTGTGCTGCATCGTCCGCTTGACCAGGCCGCGTGCAGTCTTGCCCCATTCGACGACCAGCAGATAGGAATCGACCATCGCGGCGACCGCACGGGAATCCACCACCGGCACGATCGGCGGCAGGTCGAGGATCACATAATCGAATTCGCTGACCGCAAGCGTCAGAAGCCGCGCCATCGCGCCAGACGTGAGAAGTTCAGCGGAATGCGGAATCCGACGGCGAACCACCGCCGGCAGGAAGGCCATGCCCGTCTCGGGATCGAACAGCAGCAGTTCGGAGAGCGGCGCCCCCTCCTGCAGCGCCTCCAGTATGCCGCGCTCGGCGTGGCGTCCCAACTGCCGCGTCGCGCCGGGATTGCGCAGATCGGCATCGATCAGGAGCACGCGCGAACCCTGCGCCAGCAACTCGCCGAGATTGACCGAGATCGAAGACTTGCCCTCGCCCGGCAGCGCCGAGACGATGCCGACGACCTTTCCCTTGCCGCCCGGCGTCGAGACGTCGATTGCCATCTTGGCGCTGCGCAGCGTCTCGGCAAAGGCTGAGAGCGGATGCTCGAGCACATAGCTCGACACACTGTTTGCCTTCACCACAGATTGCGGCGGCAGGTCGAACACGTTGGGCGTGGCAAGCGGCACGGCGTTTGCCAGCGGCACCGATCCGAGGAATTCCAGCCCCAGGTTCTCGGAAACCTGATCGCCGGTGCGATAGAAGCGATCCCTGAATTCCCTCAGGCCCGCAACCCCCGCCCCGAGCAGCATGCCGGCGAGGCATGCGACCGCCAGCACCAGCGGCTTCTTCGGTGAACTGGGCTTTTCGGCAATCGCCGGGTTGGTGATGATACGAGCTTCGGTGACCGGGAACGACTGCTGCTGGATGGATTCCTGATAGCGCTGCAGGAAGGTCTGGTAGAGGTTCTTGTAGGTTTCGGACTCGCGTTGCAGCTCACGCAGTTGAACCTGCGCATCGTTGGCGGTCGCGCTCACGCCCATTGCGGCGGCGACTTGCTGTTCGATGGATTTCTGGCGGGAGAGAGCCACCTGATTGGTGCTTTGATAGCTCTGCGCGATGCGACTCAGTTCCTCGAACATCAAGCGCTTGTATTCACCCATCGCCGAGCGCAGCCGCGCGGCCTGGACGTGATTGGCACCAAGGCGGCCTGCAATGTCGGCCTGCTTGCGCGACGCATCGAGAAATTTCGTCCTGAGTTCCGATATCACGTCGCTTTCGATGGATTCGGTGACCGCCGCATCCAGGTCGCCGCTGTCAAGAATCGACTTGATCCGGTTGAACTTGGCCTCGGCATTGGCGGATTCTGCGCGCGCCGCCATCAGCTGGGTGTTCAACTGGGCGAGCTGCTGATCCGTGATCAGCATGCCGTCGGTCGCGATGAGCCCCTTCTCCGCGCGGAATTTCTGCACGGCTGTGTCAGCTTCCAGTGATTTCTGGCGAAGCTCGGCAATGCGATCATTGAGCCAGCCGCTGGCGCGCCTTGTTGCCTCGTATTTCGAATCGAGCTGGTCGGCCAGATAGGCTTCGGCATAGGCTTTCGCAACCGCTGCTGAGAGCGCGGGATCCGGTGAAGTATAGCTTATTTCCAGCACATAGGATCGGCCCACGCGGGTGACGCCGAGGCCGGCCAGGAGCTGTTCGACGATCCCCCGCTGTATCTGCGTATCAGTCGCCGCAGGAGGTTCCGAACCGAACCAGACGCGCGGATCGATCACCGACCGGACGGCCTGGATGGCACCACTCAACATGCCGGGTTTGCCGTTGACGAACAGATCGTTGTTCTCAAGATCAAGGTTCTTGCTGACAGCGAGCGCGATCTTTTCGGATTTCAGCAGTTCGACCTGGCTGAGAACCTGTCCTTCGTCTTCCAGAACACCGGTAACCGCCGTCATCTGATCGACGATCTTCTGGTTGCCCTCGTCGATCAGGATGCCTGATGTGGATGTAAACCGAGGTGTCGCGGTCAGCAGGAACAGGCCGCCGACCAGGATCGCCGCCAGGGCAAAACCCGCCACGACCCGCCACTGGCGGCGCACGATCGCAAGCAATTGCTCGAGGTCGATCGGATTGGTGATTTCGCTCGCCAATCCGTCGCGAAGCTCCCGGAACTCGGTTGAAGTTTGTAGCATCCGAAGGACTTCCTTTCCCTGGTGGTCCATGGCCGTACCGACATTGTCGATCCCGGCTCGGATGCCGGACGATGAAACCATCATCCCGGCATCCATGTCGCTGGCAGCTGGCTGCCCTGTCGCCCCGTCAATTCGTCAGCGAGTTCACCGACGTTCGTGTCCTCACCGCATTGGCCGGCACATTGGCCGTCGTGTTCGAAACCCCATTGATCAGGTTGAGGAACTTCGCCAGTTCGGCCGTATCGGAGTTGGAGACATAGATGACGTCCTTGTCCTGCATCCTGAATTTCTGGGTCGCGAAGAAGATCGACGGGTCGCGCATGTTCGCGTGGAACACGGTCGGCACCTGATCGCCGGTGAAATTCGACACATCGACACCGGCCCTTGCCAGGACGTCCCGATCCACCTCGCGATAGAGGAAGACCTGGGCCGGATCGGCCCGGCTGTCGAGAAGACCGCCTGCCTTGCCCAGCGCTTCGCCGAGCGTGAGGTTGGAGTCTTCGAAATCGATCCTGCCATTGAGGCCGGAGGCGCCGAAGGCCAGATAGGTGCGGCGCTCGCGATTGACATAGATCGTATCGCCCGGGCGGATATAGATATTCTCCTTGGGATCGTCGACCAGTGACTGAAACAGCACCGTCGCCCGCTTGTTGCCCCGCTCGATCGACACATAGGTCTCGTAGCCCGGCGCATTGATGCCGCCGGCTCGGGCAACGAGATCGAGCACCTTCTCGCCCGCCGGATTGAGATCGAGCTGCGCGGGTTCATTGACGTCGCCGAGTATCGAAACCATGTTCGAGCGGCTGGTCACGGTGGTCACGACCACCTGCGGCTCGATGGCCCGGTTGGCCAGTTTCTTCTCGATCTCCACCTCGACTTCGGCTGCACGCCTACCCGCGACCTTGATCGCGCCTGAATAGGGCACGCGGATCAGGCCGCGCGCATCCACTGTCTGGTTCGGCAGGTTCACGTAATTGCCGGGCCGGCTGCCCGCGTCATCGGGGATGAACAGGCCGCCGGACTGAGCCTCGAAGATCGACACCTGGATCGTGTCGCCGATGCCCAGTGCCAGATCGGGGGCATAGCTCTTGCGTGAGCCGAAACCCTTGGCAAACGAGGTCAGCACGACCTCTTCGAACATCGGGACGACGTCCTTGGTGAGACTGACGAGTGCATAGTCCACGCCCTGCCGTTTCTGCGGGGTCTCGACCTTGACGGTAGCCTGGGACAGAATCGATTGATGGGAGGGCCCCGAACGCGGCAAAGTGCAAGAACACAGGGTCACGCTCAGGACAGCCACGGCTGCTCGGTTCAAGGTCTTCCTTGCATCCATTCAATAGTCCTCATACGCCTTTACTGATATTTCGCCGGCTCTGGACAGTGCCGGTTGGCCCATCCACGACGGCGTTCAGGTGGCCCGACAGGAAGGGCCACCTAGACCTTGCTGCTCGTCCGCGCGAATAGCAGGATGAGAGCAAGCGGCGTGGTGGTGAGATATCGCCAGCCGAGTTTGCGCGGCTCGGTCAGCAGCCGGTGCACCCATTCGAGGCCAGATTTCTGCATCCATTCGGGTGCCCGGGCATAGGCACCGGTCACATAGTTGAAGCAGCCGCCGCAGGTGATCAGCCAGGCGCTGGTCAACCGGTCCCGGTTCCTGACGCAGAAGGCCTGTTCCTTCGGCTTGCCGAGACCGACCCATATGACATTGGCACCGGAGGCATTGATCTCATCGCAAATCGCGGCCTCATCCTCGAGGGAGAAATATCCGTTCCGGCGACCGACGATATCGAGCGCGGGATACATCTGCTGCATCTTGTCGGCGCATTCCTTGTTGACCTCCTCGGAGGCTCCGAGGAGGAAGAACTTCACGCCGTCCGTATGGGCGGTCCGTGCAACATCGTGGAAAAGGTCCGTCGTGGCGCTTCTCTCGGGGATAGGCGAATTGGTCAGCAGTCGCGAGGCGATTACCAGCGGTTCACCATCGGCATGGATGATATCCGCCCGGTTCATGTCCTCGAGATAGCTGCGGTTCAGGATGGCCATCGCAAGAGCATGGCCATTCGCGTCAAACAGCAGTTTTGGAGGGGATTGGCTGTCGCGGGTGTTGATTTCATCGGCGATCGCCTGAACCAACCCTTGCCTCGAAAGGCGTGCGGTTTTTATGCCGCCAACTTTGACATATTCCAGCAGAGACATTTTCAGAGTCCTTTGGACTGGTCTATCAGACTTGATTTGATGGAGGCCGCCGCGCGGGCGTCTACCTGTGCTCCTAGAAGCCGGTGCCCTTGAACATCTCATTCCTGAGCGTGCCGAAGGCGATCTTGATATCGAGCAGCAGAGAAAAGTTGTTCACGTAATGGATGTCGCAGGCGATGCGTGCCTTCGACTTGGAGGGCGAGATCGTCGGTCCCCTGAGACCCCGCATCTGGGCCAGGCCTGTAATGCCGGGCCGCATCTTGTGACGGTCGTGATAGATAGGAACCAGTTCCTCATATTGAACTCCGGCCGCCTTCATGCCGATGGCATGGCACCGGGGTCCGACGAGCGACATATCTCCCTTCAGCACATTCAGCAGCTGAGGAAGTTCATCGAAGTTGGATTTCCGGAGAAAAGCCCCAAATGGCGTGATGCGGGGGTCATTCGGCACCGTTTGCTGGATACCAGTGGGATCACCGAGATCACTACGCATGGAACGGAACTTGTAGACCTTGATCTTCTTGCCGTTCATGCCCCAACGCAGCTGGGTGAACAGCACCGGACCGCGGCTTTCGATCTTGATCAGAGCCGCGATCAGGAGAAAAAGCGGCAGCAGAATTATCAACGACGATCCCGATATCAGGATGTCCATGCCCCGTTTTGCGATCAGCTGGGAAGCCCTGATTTTCTCCCCGGTTGTAGACGTTATCCCCTGGCGGTCGCGCCGCAAATACGCTTTTCGCCGACCGGGTTCAATGAATCCTGTTGTCCTCATTTCGCCACCCCATCTCGATGTTGCGATGCGGCATCCTATAACGCAGTTGCGAGAGTGTCGACCAAATTTAACCAAAAATTAGCTCAAGCCAATATTTGCAAAACTTCAAGGTATTGATTTTTAACGTAAATTTTCTTATCGAAAATTGTTGTTTCGAGCGTTGAGCGCCTTGGCTCTAATGTATAGAGCTCTAAACTTCTGGGCATTTTCGTGTCGAAAAAGTACGACTAAATAGAAATCCGGGGTTTTGCAGGAAAGTTTCTTGATCTTGGGTAAGAAGTAACTAGGTCCCGGCCCGGCACGGCCAAACCGGCATGCCGCGGAAGCAACTATTTCAAGCGATTAAATCGAGGGTTGTGGGATAAGGGTGTTTTGGACACCGCGAATGCTGTAATGACCTTTGCCGGACGGGCCTTTTGAGGACCTGCGATTGTCTCCCCAGAGAGCAATCAGGCGGCTAATCTCTCGAAATTCATGCGGATATGATCGATGTAATAGGATCCCGGCGATTTGGCGCTGACCAGCGCCTTGACGATTTTCGGGGGCACGCCGGAGAAAATCCGGATCGCACCATTCCTGAATTCGATTCGCAGACGATGCCGTTCCCGGTCATAGGCCAGGAATTTTATGATTCTCGATCTGACTGCCAGTTCCGTCATGCCGCCGCTCCTTGCTCTGCGCGGACCATAGGACAGGATTGTAAATATACCGGAAAGGGGCGGCGGTCCGCGCCCTGAAAGCCAGGGCACGGACGTATGAAACCGTCACTTATTGGAGCAGTTTCGTGATTCAGAGAATGAAGTCCGCACCGCTTTCCAGCATCGTGCCAATCGAGACATCCGAGAGATAGATCTGCATGTCGGACGCCTTGTCGCCGGTGAGATCGACATCGACGAGCACGCCGTCGCCCGACGCCGTAAGCCGCACCTCTCCCGCCTGCCCCGTGAACGCCCCGTCATGAAGATAGGTCAGGGTGCCGTCGTAGGTGGAAGACAGATCGATCCGGTCGCCGCGCGTGAAATCGGTGACGACATCGTGAGCGGCAACCGTCGAGTCGGCCTGGGAGAGGAAACGGAAGGTATCGGTTCCAGTGCCTCCCGTCAGCCGATCCGCGCCGGCACCTCCGATCAGGAAGTCCTTGCCGTCGCCACCGACGATGATGTCGGCACCGCCGCCGCCATTCAGGATATTGCTGCCGGCATTGCCCGTGAGGCTATTTGCCAGATCGTTGCCGGTGGCATTGAGGCTCCAGGTGGTGGTGAGGGTGAGATTCTCCACATTCGCCGCAAGGGTGTAGGAGACAGAAGCGAAAACGGTATCCGCACCGCGGTTCCACCACTCCGTGATCACATCGCCGGCATTATCGACGTAGTAGGTGTCGTTACCCGTATCGCCGCTCATCGTATCGGCGCCCGTGCCGCCATCGAGCACGTTGTCGCCTATATTGCCGCCCACGTTGTTCGACAGCCAGTTGCCTGTGGCATTGATATTGGCACTGCCGGTGAGCGTCAGGTTCTCCACATGGGTGAGAAGGGCATAGCTGGCGGACGAATAGACAGTGTCGGTTCCAGCGTTGGACCAATCACTGACGATATCGCCGGCATTGTCGACGTAGTAGGTATCGTTGCCGGTTCCGCCAGCCATCGTATCAGTGCCACCTAAGCCATTGAGGATGTTGGCGCCTGCATTTCCGGTCAGGCCGTTTGCGAGATCGTTGCCCGTGGCGTTAAGGCTCCAGCTACCCGTCAGCGTCAGATTCTCGACATTGGCCACAAGCGTGAGCGATACCGAGGAATGGACGCTATCTGTTCCCTCTCCGGCATTCTCCGTGATGGCATCTCCGGCATTGTCGACCCGGTAGGTATCGTTGCCAGCGCCGCCCGTGAGCCGGTCAGCATCCGTGCCGCCATCCAGCACGTTGTCGCCGGAATTGCCCGACATGACGTTGACGGCCCAGTTTCCGGTGGCATTGATGTTGGCGCTTCCCGTCAGCGTCAGGTTCTCGACATTCGAGCCAAGCACATGGTTGACGGACGCGTAGACCGTGTCGGTGCCATTGCCCGACCATTCGGTGACGACATCGCCGGCGTTATCGACGAAATAGCTGTCGTTGCCGGCGCCGCCAGTCATCGTATCGGCACCGGAGGCACCATTGAGGACATTGCTGGCGGCGTTTCCAGTCAGGGTATTGGTAAGTTCGTTGCCGGTGCCGTTGATATCGCCGGTGCCCGTCAGCGTCAGATTCTCGACATTGGCCGACAGGATATGGGTCACGGAGGCGTTGACCGTGTCCATTCCCTCGCCCGACCATTCGGTAACGATGTCGCCGGTATTGTCGACCTGATAGGTATCGTCGCCGAGACCGCCGATCATCGTGTCGGCGCCGGCGCGCCCGTCCAGGATATTGTTGCCGCTGTTGCCGGTCAGTGTGTTGTCCAGCCCGTTGCCGGTGCCGTTGATATCGAGCGTGCCCGTCAGCACCAGCGAGACCGCGAGGTGATCGAGCGTGGTCGTCACGCCTGAAGTGACGGTCGAGGGTATCGAGCCGTCATTGAGCTGATAGGCGTGGATGTAATCGATCTTGAGATCGGCGCCGCTGAAGTCCTCGTCCGGATCGCCGGGCAGGACGCCGCCGATCGCCAGGTTGGTGACCATGTGCATCGGCTGGTGCATGTCCGGCGGCGTCGCGGTGCGGAAGACTTCGGCGCCATCGACGTACCAGACCAGCTCTTCCGGCGTCCAAAGCACGCCGTAGGTGTGCATTCCCGCCGTGACGTCGCCAACCCAGGAGGTGAAGCCGGTTTTCGTATGCTCGCCCGTGCTGTTGGAATGGGCGGTCATGAAGACCGTGGCGCTATCGCTGCCAAGCGCTTCGAAGACATCGAGCTCCGGAGGCCAGGAGCCATCGGCCGGCAGCATCCAGAAGGCCGGCCAGGTACCCTGGCCCTGCGGCAGTTCGCATTTGATCTCGAAATACCCGTAGGTCTGCGCAAAGCTGTCGCGGGAAGATAGCATGCCCGATGTATAATCATGGCCGGTTGCCGCCTTGACCTCAGCGCTCGCCGTATCCGCATGAATGTTGAGTATTCCGCCATCGATGGAGAATGGATTGACGCCCAACCCGAGATAGGCCTCGTCCATGTAGACCTGCAATTCCTCATTCGCGGCGAGCGTGCGCCCGTCCGCGCCATCCCAGAAGGACGTCCGCCAGGTTCCGCCGGCCGATTGCAGGCTCAGGCTGTTGAACTCGTCGCTGAAGGTGAGATCGAGCTTCGAGGTATCCAGCGCATACTGGAAATCATCGGCGTTGAAATCGGCGATCGAACGATTGTGGAAGGTCAGGGTCTCGCCGGAATTGAGCTGGATGACGGCATCGGAGCCCGATTGCGACATCTGGTCGAGGACCTCCGAGAAGTTGGTGAAGCCATAGCTGCCCAATTGGACGACGTCGCCTGCGCCGGCACCTGAGTCGAAATCCGTGATGACATCCGAACCTGAATTCTGACGAACGATGAACAGGTCGCTGCCCGCGCCACCCGACAGCGTGTCGTCGCCGCCGGCGCCGAAGATCTGCTGGCTGCCGTCACCACCGGCGATAATGTTGGCAACGCCGTTACCGATCCCGATCGTATCGGCGCCGAGCACCTGAAGATTCTCAAGATTGCTGCCGAGCGTGTAGCTCTGCCAGGTGATGACCGAATCACTGCCTTCAGCCGTATTCTCGATGACAGTGTTGAGCGGCGACATGACATAATATGTGTCGTTGCCGGCGCCGCCAATCAATGTCGAAGTGCCGTGGAAACCTCCCAGCACATCGTCGAATTCCGTTCCGGTCAGGGTCTGGTCCGCCTGATCCGCCCACAGGGTGATACCTTGCTCAGCCATTCTCTTCTCCTTGTTGCAGAACCGGGATAGCAATGAAAAGTGTTAAGAAAGGTAACCGCAGCGTGCAAAATCTTATGATTTGCTTATATAAGAAATAGGGAGGCTCGCCTTGTTCATCGAACGTGTTGCCGGCCACCCGTCAGGTCGCGCCCCGGAATAAAACAATACATGTTTCATATCCGGACCTTGGACGCAGGCGTCAAAGCATTGTGTCCAAAAGGTCCCGCGCATTTACCAACAAACAAACAAAGGGCGCCAGGACATGGTAAATCAATTGCTAATTTCCCTTCTTTCGCTTTAGTACACCACGGGACATATTGAGCTTGGGGGCGAGCGTCTTGGATATCTATTTTCAGATCTGGTTGATCGGCGGATTGTTCTTTTTGTTCGCTGGCACCATTGCAACATGGCTGAGCGGCGGCAGCTCGAAAGTGGTGTGGTATCACGCCGCAATCGCCTATATTTTTTGGCCGATATCGATCATCGTCGTCGTGGTCTGGGTGCTCTGGGCACGCATGCAAGGTGGCCGAAAATAGGCTTTTTGACCATATTTTGAGCCTTTCGTCACATTTCTCTCCGATTCAACGCCATTTCGCTCGCATCTGCACCGCAACGCAACAACGTTGCAGTGCAGTGCAAAAACTGGTTTAAATGTCCGTCGAACGGCGAACGGACACGAATGATGATTGAGCCTCTTCCACCAGTTTCCGCAACGAAAGGCCATATCCAGGGCCTCAATGGCCTCAGGTGCCTGAGCATCCTGATCGTGATTATCGGTCACTTTTTCCTCGGCGAATATTCCGGAATATCGTCGCTCGGCGTCTATATTTTCTTCGTCATCTCAGGATTCCTGATCACCCGATTGCTGCTTGCCGAAGCGAAGGAAACCGGCGAAGTGCGAATCGGAGCATTCTATTGGCGGCGCTTGCTGCGGCTGTTTCCGGTGCTGATCGTCTATATGATCGTCGTCGTGCTGTTCGCGCAGATGCATTCGATTCCGGCGCCGCTGATCGAAATCGCCTCGGTCTTTCTCTATTTCGTCAACTACCTAAAGTCGTATTACGAACTTGCAGGGACACAGCATGTCCTGCCGATCGGCGTGCTCTGGTCGCTGTCCGTCGAAGAGCATTTCTACCTCATCGCGCCGCTGTTCATTGCCTTCGTCAGGGCGAGCCCGGGCAAGGTGCTGGCCTTCGCGATCGTCATGATCGTGGCACCCCTGCTCATCCGCGTCGGCTACGTCATCCAGTGGCCGGAATGGTCCAATACGAACCGCATCTACATGGCGTCCGAAACGCGGTTCGATTCGATCGCTTACGGCGTATTCCTCGCGGCGATCTGCGAGTTGAGCCCCGAGGGCCGGATCAGGAAAGCCATATCGAGCCCGCAGGCGCTTATCGCGGGCATAGCGCTTCTGGTCCTCTCGACCGTCATCCGGGATGATTTCTTCAGGGATACGCTCCGCTACAGCCTGCGTGGCATCGGCGCCCTCCTCATCGTGGCACCGATCGTGTTTTCGCCACGGCTGGGATTGCTCCAGAACATCGCAAATTCCCCGCCGGCGGAATGGATCGGGAAGCTCAGCTACTCGCTCTACATCTGGCACGGCGCGGCGTGGTTCTTCCTCTCCAACATCGGCATGACGAAAACCATGCTCACGTCGTTCGCTGAACTCGGCGTGACATTCGTGCTTGCCGTCGCGTCCTATTATCTCGTGGAGATGCCGGTGCTGAAATGGCGCAACAAGGCGTCCACGCGCCGGAAGGGCGTGGTCACGAATTCGGTTGCGGCTTGAAGGCAGCGCCTATGAGGCGCTGCGGTAGGAATTGAGCATCTCGAAATAGAGCTTCTTCGGACGCAGATCGCCGTCGAAGGGCAGTCCGCGTGACAGGCTGCCGTCGGACCATTTGTAGCTGTCGTAGGATGAGAGCCAGGAATAGCGGTCGGAAATGCCCCATGTGAGACATCCGAGCACGGCGGGTTTCGAAAACGCAACATCGAGATAGCGGCGCCCTAGCGCTGCAATGTCCGCGTCCCGCTGGGCGGGATCGGCCGGTCCTTCGACATCGGCGATATCGAACTCGGTGATCAGGATTTTCAGGCCGAGATCGCTGACCTCGTCGAGAAAGCGCGACATGACCTCGTCGGTGTAATCCAGGCGATACGCCTTGAGGTGGGACTGTATCCCCAGCGCATGGACAGGAATGCCCTTCTTGAGGAGCTTTTCGAGCAGTTTGAGCACGGAAGTCCTCCGCTGCTCCGCCCACCAGACATCCGCCTCCAGATTGATCTCGTTGTAGAAGAGCAATGCATCCGGATCGGCGGCATGGGCGACCTGGAAGGCGGTCTCGATATAGCCGGAGCCGAAGGCCTTGTACCAGGGCGAACTGATGCGGAGATCCTCCTCGCCACCCTCATCGATGTGGATGACCTCGTTGATGACATCCCAGGAATGCATCCTGCCCTTGAAGTGACCGACCGTCTTTTCGATGTAGTCGGTCAGAAGCTTGTCGTCGCGTCCTTCTTCGAGCTTCGCCAGCAGCCAGTCGGGGTTCGCCTCGTGCCAGAGCAGGGTGTGGCCCCGCATACGCTGGCCGTTCTTCTCCGCGAATGCCAGAAGCCTCTCGGTCGGCGCGAAATTGAGGCGTCCCTGCTTCGGTTCGATCGCCTTGCGCTTGGTCTCGCCTTCCGCGACGAGCATGTTGGCCTGGTCGATGACCAGTTGGGCAAACGGCTTGTCCTTGGCGAGAGTGCCGGTCGAAACCGCAGTGCCATAGATCAGCTTGCGGTCGGTCGCTACCTGCCGCAGCGTTCCTTCATCGGCGAGGGATGGACGTGTGAGGCCAAGAAGAGGCATGGCTGCGCCGGCGGCGAGGAATGAGCGTCGCGTGATGTTCATGTCGTTTTCCTTTGGCAGCTATTGCCGCAGCAATTGCGGCGGCTTTGCCGGCGGCCAATGGGTGGCGGCCAGCCATTCGTAGTCCCTAGACTTCGCGGACATATGCCTGGAATGAATGATCGTGATCGCTATGACGACAAACACCCAGCTCTGCTTGTCGGGCGAGAAGAACTGGCTCTCCGTGAAGTTCTGCAGCATGCCGAACAGCCACATCGAGAAGAGCATCGCGTTCAGCTTCAGGTCCGAAGTCAGCGGATTGGCGAAGCGATAGTAGGGTACGATCATCAGAGCGATGATGGCGAGCGTCAGCCCCACAATACCGGTGGTGAGAAGCACCTCGATATAGCCGCTATGGGAGTGGCCGATCTGGGTGACGAATTCGCTCACCGCACTCTCGTAGATCGGCGACGAATATCCGATCGCCCAGAATGAGCCATAGCCCGACCCGAAGAACGGATGCGTCTGAATAAAGGGCATCACGGATTCCCAGATGCCGATACGCCCGGAGAGGTTCTCGGGATCGGAGAAGAAGGCCAGCACCACGTCCCATTCGGCCCATGTCATCATGGCGATCCAGAACGCGATGCATGCCATCGCGACGTTGAAGAAGGGGCGCAGACCGTAAAGCATGATGGCCCGGTAGCCGAGGCCCGACATCAGCACGATCAGGAACCAGCCTATCGATGTCTTGGACTTGGTGAAGATGAGGAACACGGCAGCGAGGGCGAAGAACAGGAAATCCAGCGGCTTCCGTCTGCTGATCGCATGATGGAAGAAGAACAGCGAAGCGTGGATCATCACCGCGCCGGCGATATTCTTGTGCGGGATCACACCACGCCAGGCCCCTACCAGCGACGTATCGATCTCATCCGGCGGATGGACGGCAAACGAGAAGAGCGGAATTTTCGACAGCAGCACCGCAATATAGGACGCCGTGATGACGCCGGCCAGGAATATGTACACCGCCCGTATCGTCTTGGCGGCGCCCAGGTTCTGGATGCACCATCCGACGGCCAGTAGGATGATGTACATGCCGATGGCACGGCGAATGGAAATGCCTGGTTGAATGGCGTAGATAGCGCTGAACAGGCACCAGAGACATGCCACATTGTAAGCCGTCGAAATCGGGATGATCGATCTCGGCCGCATGAAGATGAAGGTCGCGCCCCCGACGACAAAGAATGTCATGAAATAGGTGAGCTGGCGGATCATGTCGCCGCCGGCGCCCTCGATCACGGCGAGGCCGAGCGTCTCGCGGCTGAGCGACGATGCGGCGGCCTCATAGCGCACCTCCACCACGATGAAGGTGAGTAGCAGGCAGAGTGCCGCCGTGAAGAACAGATCAGCCCCTAGTTCAAGCCCTAGAAACGTCCGTCTGCGGGCGAGAGTTACGCCCGGTGTATATCGCTCTGCATAGGCCAATGGCATAACCTTGGTTTTCGTTTGGGCGATAGGCACGTCTGCCTGTTTATAAGCTGAATGGAAATTACCGGGCAACCCCGAAGTCCGGCCCAATTGCCGCAGGTTCCGGCAATCTCCACTCAGAAACGATCATCCCTCAGGGGTGAACGAGCGACCTGATATCGGCCTCGACCAGGCCCCGGATATCCGGGCGATCGAGCGCGAAGGCGACATTGGCCATGATGAACCCATCCTTGGCGCCGGTGTCGTAGGTCTTGCCCCGGTAATGGTAGGCCGTGAAATCCTGCTTCTGCAGGAGTTTCAAGAGGCCGTCCGTGAGCTGGATCTCATTGCCAGCACCGCGCTCCTGGGTTTCGAGAATGCCGAAGATCTCGGGCTGCAGGATATAGCGGCCGTTGATGAAGAAGTTCGACGGCGCCGTTCCCTGAAGTGGCTTTTCCACCATGCCGGTGATCCGGAAACCGTCGGCGATATCCTCGCCGCGCCCGACGATGCCGTAGCGATGCGCGAGTTCTGGCGCGCATTCTTCCACGGCAATGACATTGCCGCCGCTCTGGGCATAAAGCTCTACCATGCCCGCCAGGCAGGCCTTTTCGGATTTCATGATCATATCGGGCAACAGCACCGCAAAGGGTTCGTTGCCGACGATGTCACGGGCGCACCAGACGGCGTGGCCAAGGCCGAGCGGCTCCTGCTGGCGGGTGAAGCTCGTCGTGCCGGCCCTTGGGAGAATGGCTTCCAGCGCCGTCAGCTCGACCGTCTTGTTTCGTGAGCGGAGCGTCGATTCCAGTTCGAACTGGATATCGAAATAGTCCTCGATCGCGGATTTGCCGCGGCCGGTGACGAACACGAAATGCTCGATCCCGGCCTCGATCGCCTCATCTACGACATATTGGAGGACCGGCTTGTCCACCACCGTCATCATTTCCTTGGGGATCGCCTTGGTGGCGGGAAGAAACCTGGTGCCCAGGCCCGCAACGGGAAAAATGGCAACTCTTACTTTGTCGGAACGCATGTGCTTCTCCAGAGTGTCAGCGTTTATCGCGACGCTTCGAGGTGCGCTCCTCCCGGCCCTCAATCGAGCACAGCCGGTCCGACCGAGTCAAGACAGGTGACCCGACGCTGGCACGAGCGTCAGGCGACGCACGTTTCAGCGAACGGATTTGAGGCAGCACATCCCGCGGCGTTTTTTCGCGCGAATTTCCATCCGGCCAGCGTAAGTGCCGGCCGGTGCGTCATCATGTGTCGGTTGATCGTTACTCGGCCGCCAGCGACTGGCTGAGAGTCGGCTCGGTGTCGGTGCGTCGCCCGATGGACCAATATTCGAAGCCGTCGTTCTTGACGTCGTCCACCGAATAGAGATTGCGGAAATCGATGAGCAGGGGCGACCGCACGACCTGGCGGAGCCTGGGCAGGCTCATCTCCTTGAACTCGGTCCACTCGGTCACTGTCACGACAGCGTCGGCACCGGTCGCGGCGTCATAGGCGTCCTTGCAGAACTCGACGTCGGTGAGGATTTTGCCGGCGTTGGTCATCGCCTGGGGATCATAGGCCCTGATATGCGCGCCGAAATCCTGTAGCGCCTGGACCAACGGAATGGCGGGCGAATCGCGCATGTCATCCGTATCGGCCTTGAAAGCGAGGCCGAGGACGGCAATGGTCTTGCCGCGAACGACGCCATTGCAGGCATCCAGCACCCGTAGCGCCATTGCGCGCTTGCGATTCTCGTTGACCTGGATGACAGCCTCGACGGTGCGCAGTTGCACGCGATAGTCCCGCGCGGTCTTGGAAATCGCCAGAGTGTCCTTCGGGAAGCACGACCCGCCATAACCGGGTCCGGCATTGAGGAACTTGCGGCCGATACGGCTGTCGAGCCCGATGCCGTTCGCGACATCGCGGATATCGCCGCCGACGGCTTCGCAGAGATCGGCGACCTCGTTGATGAAGGTGATCTTCATCGCCAGGAAGGCGTTGGAGGCATATTTGAGCAGTTCGGCCGAGCGGCGCGAGGTGTGCAGGACGGGGACGCCCTTGAAGCCATCGACGCCGTAGACCCTGGAAATCACGGCCTTCGCCCAATCGTCCTCACTGCCGATGACGATCCGGTCCGGCTTCAGGAAGTCGTCGATCGCGACGCCTTCGCGCAGGAATTCGGGGTTGGAGACGACCGAGAAGCGGAAGTTGCCACCGGTGGTCCTGAGAATGCGCTCGACTTCGTCGCCGGTGCCGACGGGGACCGTCGACTTGTCGACCACGACGAGGTCGCCGCTTGCCTTTTCGGCTATGGCATGGGCCACGGCATAGACATATTTCATGTCGGCATGGCCGTCGGTCACGCGCGGCGGTGTACCGACCGCGATGAAGGCCGCATCCGTGCCCTGAAGGGCAAGGCCAAGATCTTCCGTGAAGTCGAGGCGGCCGGCCGCCACATTGGATTTCACAAGTTCCTCGAGACCGGGTTCGTAGATCGGGATCGCGCCGCCCTTCAGCGCCGTGACTTTTCTTTCGTCGTTATCGACGCACACCACCTGGTGGCCGAGTTCCGCAAAGCATGTGCCGGCGACGAGGCCGACATAGCCGGAACCAATGATAGCTACCTTCATTTTTTTCTCCTTATGCAGTCTTCGGTACGCTTGGGATCGACCGAGACGCAATAATTTGACGGAAATACTCGATGGTGTTCCCCAGGCCCTCTTGGAGCGGGACCTTTGGCTCCCAACCCAGATATTCCCTTGCCCGGGAAACATCTGGGCATCTCTGCATCGGATCGTCCTCAGGCAACGGCCGGAAGTCGATCCGAGATTTCGAAGGAATCATGGCGAGCACGGTTTCAGCCAGTTTGCGTACCGTGATCTCGACAGGATTGCCGATATTAATGGGAAAGGTGACATGGTCGGGCGCATTCATCAACCCGATAATGCCTTCGACCAGATCGTCGCGATAGCAAAAGGACCGCGTCTGGCTGCCATCGCCGTAGATCGTGATGTCGTTGCCGGTGAGCGCCTGAATGATGAAATTGGAGACGACGCGGCCGTCTTCCGGGTTCATTCCGGGCCCGTAGGTGTTGAAGATCCGGACGATTCGCGTGTTCACGCCATGAAACCGGTGGAAATCCGAGACCAGCGTCTCGGCGCCGCGCTTGCCCTCATCGTAGCAGGAACGGACCCCCATCGTATTGACGTTTCCCCAGTAATTTTCTTTCTGTGGATGGACGAGCGGGTCGCCGTAAATTTCCGATGTCGAAGCCTGCAGGAGTTTGGCGCCACGACGCTTCGCAAGCTCCAGCATGTTCAATGTGCCGATCACGCTGGTCTTGAACGTATAGACCGGATCGCGCTGATAATGCTGCGGCGAAGCGGGGCATGCGAGATTGTAGATCTCGTCAAAATAGCCATCGAATGCATCGATGACCGAATGCTCGACGAATTCGAATCGCGGATTGGCCAGGAATCCGGCGATATTCTGGCGGGCACCTGTGTGAAGATTGTCGAGGCAGGTGACGTGATTGCCCATATCCAGCAGGCGTTCGCACAGATGCGCACCCAGAAATCCCGCTCCGCCGGTCACCAGAATTCGCGTCAAACAATCACCCTCTCGCACATTCCGTCGCACTGATAGACCGGCAAATAAGACACGGTCATGACCATCGCTCACATCCCTGGTCCCACATTGGCCGCCAAGCACGCGATATGCAAGATCGGGGACCGGGTCGCGGCAGACAAATTCAGCTCCTCAGCCCCGGCGCCTCATGGCCGCTGCGGGCGACATATTCGGTATAGCCGCCGTCGTAGCGATGAATGCCCTCGGGCGTCAGTTCCAGCACGCGGTTGGAAAGCTCGGCGAGGAAGTGTCGATCGTGGCTGACAAACAGCATCGTGCCCTCGAAATCGCCGAGCGCCTTGATCAGCATTTCCTTGGTGTCGAGATCGAGATGGTTGGTCGGCTCGTCGAGCACCAGCAGGTTCGGCGGATCGAACAGCATGCGGGCCATGACCAGCCGCGCCTTCTCGCCACCGGAGAGAACCCGGCACTTCTTCTCCTGGTCGTCGCCGGAAAAGCCGAAACAGCCGGCGAGCGCGCGAAGAGGACCTTGCCCCGCCTGCGGGAAGGAATCCTCCAGCCACTGGAACACGGTGCGGTCGCCGTCCAGCAGGTCCATGGAATGCTGGGCGAAATAGCCCATCTTGACGGATGCGCCCAGCGACACATTGCCCTGATCGGGTTCGGTCGAGCCGGTGACCAGCTTGAGTAGAGTCGATTTTCCGGCACCGTTGACGCCCATGATGCACCAGCGTTCGCGCCGGCGGATCATGAAATCCAGCCCCTCATAGATGACCTTCGAACCATACTGCTTATGCACGCCTCTCAGATTCACCACGTCTTCGCCGGAGCGGGGCGCGGGGCGGAATTCGAAGGCTACGACCTGACGGCGCTTCGGCGGCTCGACGCGCTCGATCTTGTCGAGTTTCTTGACGCGGCTCTGCACCTGCGCGGCATGCGATGCGCGCGCCTTGAAGCGTTCGATGAACTTGATTTCCTTGGCGAGCATCGCCTGCTGGCGCTCGAACTGCGCCTGCTGCTGCTTTTCACCTTCGGCGCGCTGGCGCTCGTAGAATTCGTAGTCGCCGGAATAGGTGGTGAGCGAACCGCCATCGATCTCGATGATCTTGTTGACAATGCGGTTCATGAACTCGCGGTCGTGCGAGGTCATCAGCAGCGCGCCTTCGTAGCCCTTGAGGAAGTCCTCGAGCCAGATCAGGCTTTCGAGATCGAGATGGTTCGACGGTTCGTCGAGCAGCATGGCATCGGGCCGCATCAGCAGGATGCGGGCGAGCGCCACGCGCATCTTCCAGCCACCCGAGAGCTTGCCGACATCGCCATCCATCATTTCCTGGCTGAAGGAGAGGCCGGCGAGAACTTCCCTGGCGCGGCCGTCGAGCGCATAGCCGTCGAGTTCCTCGTAACGCGATTGCACCTCGCCATAACGCTCGATGATCGCGTCCATATTGTCCATCTGGTCGGGGTCGGACATCGCCGCCTCGAGTTCGCGAAGCTCGGCCGCGACCACGCTCACGGGACCGGCGCCCTCCATGACCTCGGCGACTGCGCTACGGCCGGACATCTCGCCGACATCCTGGTTGAAATAGCCGATCGTGATGTTCTTCTCGACCGAGAGCTGGCCCTCGTCGGGCACTTCCTCGCCGGTGATCATGCGGAACAGCGTCGTCTTGCCTGAACCGTTGGGGCCGACAAGGCCGATCTTCTCGCCGCGATTCAAGGCCGCCGAAGCCTCGATATAAAGAATGCGGTGCGAGTTCTGCTTGGAGATGTTTTCGATGCGAATCATGCGGGCGCGGTCCGGACGGGAGGAATGTTTCGGCCGGGCTTATGGCATGTTGCGATGCAAAATGGGAGTCGGGAATGAAGCGCTTGCAAAGCGGCGGCGCGACCAATCAAATAGACCCCGGAATTGCTTCCGGGGTCGTGGTCTTACCCGCATCGGTGCGCCGCGCGCGGTGCGGTCACATAGCGGCCTGATAGGCCGAAAAGATCAGATAGAGGACGATGATAACAGAGGAGAGGGTCAGTGACGCGCCCCATGGCTTGTGGGTTTGAACGGGGTAGATCGTGTCCATTTTGGTCTCCTTTCCTGATCCGGCACCTCTCGCCGGCATCGGGTGAACCCATGGAAATCGGAATGTGTTCCATCAAAATTGTTGCCTGTTTCAGAAGGAAAATTGATTGAATCGCTTCGTGATCATTTCGGGCTGCTCTGGTGGTGGTAAATCCACATTGCTTGCCGCACTCGCCGAGCGTGGCTTTGCCACGGTCGAGGAACCCGGCCGGCGCATCGTCAGGCAAGAACTCGAAAGCGGCGGTACGGCGCTGCCCTGGATCGACGAACAAGCCTTCGCCCGCCGAGCGATAGCCATGGCGATCGAGGATCGCGACCGAGTTTCTCCGACTGACGAAAGCTGGGTATTCTTCGATCGCGGGCTCATCGATGCCGCGGTCGCGCTCCAGCACATGACAGGTGAACCGGTCCTGGCGGACCTCGCGGCGGAGCATACCTATCACCCGCAGGTCTTCCTCACGCCACCTTGGCCCGAGATTTTCGAGAACGATCCGGAACGGCGCCACGGAATGGACGCTGCAATCGCTGAATATGAGCGGCTTGCGCAAGCCTATCCGGCACTCGGCTACCAGACTGTCCTTCTGCCCAAGGTAAACGTCGCGGCGCGCGTGGAATTCGTGCTCAGCGTAGTGGGCGGAACGCTTCGCGCCTTGTGAATATTTTACCGCTTGGATATATCGGGCAAGCCGCTGTTATCCCGGCGCTTCCGGCTCACGGACAGTTCCGCCGACTTCAATGGGTAGTAAAAATTTACTGAAACACGTTCCGGATTGCCGGAATCTGTGTCATCATGCGTGGAAAGAGAAGACTGGATTAGACGGGATGGTCACGATCAAGGAAATCGCCAAGGCCGTCGGCGTATCGCCGGCCACGGTGTCGCGGGTGCTGAACTACGACCCGGCGCTGTCGATTTCCCCCATCAAGCGCCAGGCGATCATCGAGACCGCCGAGGCGCTGAACTACGAGACGCCACGCAACCGCAACAAGGCCAATGGCCAAGCCGCGCCCAGCCTGCTCACTAGGCTGGCGATCATCCATTTCCTTGAACCCTCCGACGAAATCGCCGATCCCTATTATGTCGGCGTCCGGCTCGGCATCGAGAATCGATGCCGCGAACTCAAGACGGAGATCGTCAAGGTCTTCCATTCCGATGCGCTGCCGGAGGCTTCACTGCTGTCGGGTGTCTCGGGCGTGATCGTCATCGGCAAACATTCCGATAACGAGATCGCATGGTTCCGCGAGCATGCCCAGCATGTGGTCATGGCCGATTTCGACCCCAGGATCGAGGCGCTCGACAGCGTGTTCTCGGATATGGGCGCGGCCACGGTCAAGATCCTGGAGTCCCTCAAGGCCAGTGGCTACAAGCGGATCGGCTTCATCGGCAGCCACGAGAACATCAACGGCGCCGTCCAGCAATTCGCCGAGCGACGCTGCGCCGCCTATATCGACTGGCAGAAGAGCAACGGCACCTTCGATCCCGACCTGCTGGCTCTCGCCGACTGTAGCTCCGGCCAGAGCCTGAGGCTCGAGACCGGCTACCGGCTGGCGCGCGATCTGCTGGCACTGGCCGAGCGGCCCGATGTCGTGGTCACCTCGAATGACAATATGGCGATCGGTACTTATCGCGCGATACAGGAGTTCGGGCTGTCGATCCCAGGCGATATTGCCGTCATCTCATACAATGACATCCCGGTTGCGCAATTCCTCACACCGCCGCTCACCACGGTGAAAATCCACGGCGAGCATATCGGCGAAACGGCGGTCGACTTGCTGCTCGAACGGCTTTCCGGACGCGATTACGGCAAGCAGGTGCGGATCGCCACCGAACTCGTCTATCGAGCCAGCTGCCGCAAGCCGCTGGAATCATAATACTTTTGCGCAGCTCTTCGCAGACGCAATAAATATTTACTAAATTTTCCTTGCTCGTTGCCTGATTTTCGGTAAAACTCTCCTCACGAGACAGGAGAGGAGAACCTGTTTCGAACCATTCCGAGGGAGGAAACAATGGCTAACAGGACGATTCTATCGCGCTTTGCAGCGGCGGCACTCGCTGGGGCGAGCATCTTCGCGGCTTCCGCCGCATTCGCCGGCGAAGTGACCATCTGGTGCTGGGACCCGAACTTCAACGTCGCGATCATGAAGGAAGCCGGCGCCCGCTATACCGCCAAGCATCCCGGAACCACGTTCAACGTCGTCGATTTCGCCAAGACCGATGTCGAGCAGAAGCTGCAGACCGCGCTGTCTTCCGGCACCACAGACGCGCTGCCGGATATCGTCCTGATCGAGGATTACGGCGCGCAGAAATACCTGCAGTCCTTCCCCGGCGCCTTTGCCGAAATGTCCGGCAAGATCGACTATTCCGGCTTCGCGCCCTACAAGGTGCAGCTGATGACCGTCGACGGCAAGGTCTATGGCATGCCTTTCGATTCCGGCGTGACCGGCCTCTACTACCGCAAGGACTATCTCGAACAGGCCGGCTTCAAGCCCGAAGACATGCAGAACATCACCTGGGACCGGTTCATCGAGATCGGCAAGGCGATCGAGGAAAAGACCGGCAAGAAGATGATGGGCCTCGACGTCAATGACGCCGGCTTCATTCGCATCCTCATGCAGTCGGCGGGCGGCTGGTATTTCGACAAGGACGGCAATCTCTCGATCGAAGGCAACCCGGCGCTGAAGGCGGCACTGGAAACCGAGCAGAAGATCCTGCAGGCCGGCATCTACAAGCCCGCAGCCGGCTGGACCGAATGGGTTTCGGCCTTCACCTCGGGCGATGCCGCCACGGTGACGACGGGCGTCTGGATCACCGGCACCGTCAAGGCGCAGGCCGACCAGGCCGGCAAGTGGGGCGTGGCACCGATTCCGAAGCTGAATGTCGAAGGCGCATCGCATGCATCCAACCTCGGCGGTTCGAGCTGGTACGTGCTTGAAAGCTCGGCCGAGAAAGACGAGGCGATCGACTTCCTCAACGAGATCTATGCCAAGGATTCCGATTTCTACCAGAAGATCCTGGTCGATCAGGGCGCCGTCGGCTCGCTGCTTTCGGCCCGCTCCGGCCCGGCCTATTCGAAGTCGGATGACTTCTTCGGCGGCGAACCGGTGTGGCAGAACTTCTCCGATTGGTTGGCCAAGGTTCCCCCGGTCAACTACGGCATCTTCACCAACGAAGTCGATACCGCGGTCACCGCGCATCTGCCCGATCTCGCAAAGGGTGCCAATGTGGACGATGTGCTGAAGTCGATCCGGAGCCAGGCCGAAGGCCAGATCCAGTAAGGGTTGGATCGGCAGCGACAGCATGCTGACTATCGCTCATAAGATGAGAACCCTCCCCACAAGGGGAGGGTGGTTGACTGGGCGATGACGCTCTCACAGACTCCGTCATCCTCGGGCTTGTCCCGAGGATCTGGTGAGGCTTGATTAATACTCGACGGTCGAGTGCCTGGCGACGGCACCAGATCCTCGGGACAAGCCCGAGGATGACGCCGAGAGCGTATTGCCCGCCAGCCAAAGAGCACCCCTTCCCATGGTGGGGAGGCCCTCAGACAAACCATCGTACGGAAGTTGTTCCATGGCAGTAGCCGGCACAAGAGGCGGATTGAAGCGCTATTACGATTTGAACGGCTGGCTGTTCATCGCCCCGTCGATCCTGCTGATTGCGATCTTTCTGATCTACCCGATCATCAGCTCGCTTTCCTGGTCGCTCTACACCGGCAAGGGCATGATGATAAAATTCGGCGGGTTCGCCAACATCGCCAGGCTCTGGAACGACCCGGTCTTCCTTCATGCGCTTTCCAACACGATCATCTTCTTCGTGGTGCAGGTGCCTATCATGATTGTGCTGGCGCTGCTGCTGGCATCGGTGCTCAACAATGACCGACTGAAGTTCATCGGCTTCTTCCGCACCGCGATCTTCCTGCCCTGCGTCGCCTCGCTGGTTGCCTATTCCGTTCTGTTCAAGAGCATGTTTGCCGCCGATGGCGTGGTCAATTCGGCGCTGATGGCCATCGGCCTCGCCTCCGGGCCGATCGGCTGGCTGACCGAACCCTTCTGGGCCAAGGTGCTCGTCATAACAGCCATCACCTGGCGCTGGACCGGCTACAACATGATCTTCTATCTCGCGGCGCTGCAGAACATCGACAGGTCGATCTACGAGGCGGCGCGGATCGACGGCGTTCCGGCATGGGCGCGCTTCATCTACATCACGATCCCGATGCTGAAGCCGGTGATCCTGTTCACCACCATCATCTCGACCATCGGCACGATCCAATTGTTCGATGAAGTCTATAACCTGACCGAGGGCCGCGGCAGCCCGGCCAATTCGACGCTGACGCTGTCGCTCTACATCTACAACGTCACCTTCCGCTACATGCCGAGCTACGGCTACGCGGCGACCATGTCCTATGTCATTGTGCTGATGGTGGCGCTTCTGTCCTTCCTCCAGTTCTATGCCGCGAGGGACCGGTCATGATCAGTTCGCGCACGCTATCCACGGCCGGCCAGTACCTCTTCCTCAGCGTCATGGCCTTCCTGTCCATCTTCCCGTTCATCTGGATGATGATCAGTTCGACCAACACGTCGGTTGAGATCATGGGCGGCAAGGTGAGCCTGGGGTCGGCGTTTGCGACCAATGTGACGAACTTCTTCACGCTGGTGGATGTGCCGCTGGTGTTCTGGAACTCCGCCAAGGTCGCGATATCAGCCACCGTGCTGACCATCGTCGTTTCGTCGTTTGCCGGCTACGGCTTCGAGATGTTCAAATCGAAATGGCGCGACCGCATCTATTCACTGATGTTGCTGACGCTTTTCGTACCCTTCGCGGCGCTGATGATCCCGCTCTTCATGATGATGGGGCGTGCCGGCCTGATCAATACACATATCGCGATCATGCTGCCGTCGATCGCGTCGGCGTTCATCATCTTCTATTTCCGCCAATCCACGAAGGCCTTCCCGACCGAACTGCGAGACGCCGCCAAGGTCGACGGCCTCAAGGAGTGGCAGATCTTCCTCTACATCTACGTGCCGGTGATGCGCTCGACCTATGCGGCGGCCCTGGTCATCGTCTTCATGACCAACTGGAATAACTATCTCTGGCCGCTGATCGTGCTGCAATCGAACGAGACCAAGACGATCACCCTCGTCGTCTCGTCGCTCGCCTCGGCCTATTACCCCGATTTCGGCGTGGTAATGATCGGCACCATCCTGGCCACGCTTCCCACGCTCGCCATCTTCTTCGCCATGCAGCGCCAGTTCGTGCAAGGCATGCTCGGTTCAGTCAAATAGGATTTCGAAATGCGCATTTATGAGAGTTTCAACGGCAACTGGGTGTTCGGCGAGGGCTTCGAGCCTGCGCGCGCGCATGCATTGCAGGCCGGCGAGACCGTGCGCCTGCCGCATTCGGCCGTGGAACTGCCCTACAATTATTTCGACGAGACGAGTTACCAGAAGGCCTTCACCTATCAGAAGGTCATCGCCTGGCGGCCGGAATTCGAGGGCCGTGAGGTCTCGGTTGTGTTCGATGGCTCGATGGCCGACAACGTGGTCTATCTGAACGGCATCGAGATCATTGCCCACAAGGACGGCTATACGCCGTTCGAGGCGCGGTTGACACCGCATCTCAAGCAGGGCGACAATCTGCTGACGGTGAAGATCGATGGCTCGGAGAATCCCGCGATCCCGCCCTTCGGTGGCCAGATCGATTATCTCTGCTATGCCGGCATCTATCGCGACGTCTGGCTGAAGGTTGTGAGCCCGGTGTCGATCGGCAATGTCAAGATCGAGACACCGGCTGCGCTAGCGGAGAGAAAGACGGTCACGGCGCGCGTTACTCTACGCAATCCGGAGAACAAATCCTTCGCCGGCAAACTATCGGCGATCATCCGCGCTAAAGGTGGTGCCGAAGTGGCGTCCGGTTCCGTCGAGGTCACCGGCTCCGAAGCGACGCTCTCATTCTCTGATCTCGCCGGCATCGATCTCTGGGACATCGCCAACCCGGCGCTCTATGCCTTGTCGCTGAAGCTCGAAACCGAGCACGGCACCGATTTTCTCGCCCAGCGCTTCGGCTTCCGCACCGCCGAGTTCACGCCGGATGGCTTCCTGCTCAATGGCAAGCCGCTCAAGTTGCGTGGACTGAACCGCCATCAATCCTGGCCGCATACCGGCTATGCCATGGGCCGCCGCGCCCAGGAGAAGGATGCCGATATCCTCAAGCATGAACTCGCCTGCAATATCGTGCGCACCTCGCACTATCCGCAGTCGAAATGGTTCCTCGACCGCTGCGACGAGATCGGCCTTCTGGTGTTCGAGGAAATTCCCGGCTGGCAGCATATCGGCGACAAGGCGTGGCAGCAGGAATCGATCGAGAATGTCCGCCGCATGATCGAGCGCGACTGGAACCATCCGTCGATCATCATCTGGGGCGTGCGGATCAACGAGAGCCAGGACAGCCACGATTTTTATGCAGAGACCAACCGGCTTGCCCGCGAACTCGACCCGACCCGCCAGACCGGCGGCGTGCGCTTCATCACCAATTCCGAATTCCTCGAAGACGTCTACACGATGAACGACTTCGTGCTCGGCAACGAGGAACTCCCCGGCAATAACCGAGGCCGCGTCGTGCTGCGCGACCGGGTGGAGACGACGGGTATCACGCGGCCAATCCCCTATATGATCACCGAATATAACGGCCACATGTACCCGACCAAGCGCTTCGACCAAGAGCAACGGCAGGCCGAACATGTGACACGCCACCTGCTGATCCTCGATGCCGCAGCCGGCGACAACAACATTTCCGGCTCTACCGGCTGGTGCTACGCCGACTACAATACGCACAAGGATTTCGGCTCGGGCGACAGGATCTGCTATCACGGCGTGCTCGACATGTACCGGATCCCGAAATTCGCAGCAGCTGCCTATGCATCCCAAGGCGAGCCGGAGAATGGCGTCGTGCTGCAGCCGGTGACCTATTGGGCGCGGGGCGAGCGCAATATCGGCGGCATCCTGCCGCTGATCATCCTGACCAATTGCGACTATGTCGAAGTGCAGTTCGGCGATTTCCCACCCAAGCGCGTCGACCCGGACCGCGAGACCTACAAGCATCTGCCGCATGCGCCCGTCGTGCTCGATCATCGCAACATCACGCCCGACGAAATCGGCCGCTGGGGCCATGTCTGGCGCCAGGGTGTGATCACGGGCTTCGTCAATGGCAAGGCTGCCAAGTCGATCACGCTGGCCGCCGATCCGGTGCCCACCACGCTCGATGTCAAGGCCGATGACTTGGCGCTGCGCGCCGGCGAAAAGGATGCGACCCGCGTGGTGATCCGGGCACTGGACCAGAATGGCAATCTGTTGCCGTTCTTCGAGGAGCCGGTCAGCCTGACGCTTGAAGGCCCCGGCCGCATCATCGGCCCGTCCGATCATACGCTGAAGGGTGGCGCCACCGGTCTCTGGATCGAGGCGGGCGACGTAGCGGGCACACTGACGCTGACGGCGAAAAGCCGGCGCTTCGATACCCAAACCATCACGATTTCAGTGACCTGAGGAAGAACCATATGGCCGAGGTCCGACTGACCGACATACGCAAGAGTTTCGGAGCGCTTGAAATCATCAAGGGCGTCAATCTTTCGATCGACAACGGTGAATTCACCGTCTTCGTCGGCCCCTCCGGCTGCGGCAAGTCCACGCTGCTCCGCATGATCGCGGGGCTCGAGGACATCACCTCGGGTACACTGGAGATCGGCGGCAAGGTTATGAATGATGTCGATCCGTCCAAGCGCGGCATCGCCATGGTGTTCCAATCCTACGCGCTCTATCCGCATATGACAGTGCGCGAGAATATGGGCTTCGCGTTGCGTTTCGCTGGTCAGGCCAAGGAAGAGATCGACCGCCGCGTCGATGATGCCGCCCGCATCCTCGAACTCGGGCCGCTGATGGATCGCAAGCCGAAGGCGCTCTCGGGCGGTCAGCGCCAGCGCGTTGCGATCGGCCGCGCGATCGTCCGCAATCCGGATGTCTTCCTGTTCGACGAGCCGCTGTCCAATCTCGATGCCGAACTGCGCGTCCATATGCGTGTCGAGATCGCCAAGCTGCATAAGGAACTCAAGACCACGATCATCTACGTCACCCACGATCAGGTCGAGGCGATGACGCTGGCCGACAAGATCGTGGTGCTGCGTGCGGGCGAAGTGGAGCAGGTCGGCGCGCCGCTAGATCTCTACGACGACCCGGCGAACATGTTCGTGGCGGGCTTCATCGGCTCGCCACGGATGAATTTTCTTAAAGCGCGGGTTGTGTCGGCTGAGTCTGGCAAGGCCACCATGTCACTCGTGAACCAACCGGATGTGCGGCTTACGCTGCCAGTGGCCGCTACATCGATAAAGACGGGCGACGACGTCAGCCTTGGCATCCGGCCCGAGAAATTCGCCGGACCCGGTCAGGGCGACGCGGATCTGACCGTAGAAGTGGATGTGGCCGAGCACCTCGGCAACACGTCCTACGTCTACGCCCACGTTTCCAGGGATGAACGGATCATCATCGAGCGGGCGGAGTCCCGCGACGCGACCAACAAGGATCAGCTGACGATCGGCCTGGTCGCGGCCAATACCTTTCTTTTCGACCACGCGGGCCACCGCGTGAAGTAAGCGGGCCTCGCCCGCGCCACGACATATTGATGGAGACTGATATGAACGGCACAAAACCGGTCAACTGGGGAATCATTGGCCCCGGCACCATCGCCCGCACCTTCGCTGGCGGGCTCGCCCATTCCAGGACTGGCAAGCTGGTCGCCATCGCGACCCGCGACCCGGGCAAGCCGGGACTTGCGGAGAATTTCCCCGGCGCCCGCATCTTCGAGGGCTACCAGGCATTGCTCGATGATCCCGAAGTGGAGGCCGTCTATATCGCCACACCACACGTCGGCCATGCCGAGTGGGCGATCAAGGCGGTGCGCGCGGGCAAGCATGTGCTGGTCGAAAAGCCGATTGCGCTCTCCTCCTACGAGGCCGAGGCGATCTACCACGAAGCGCGCAGGGCGAACGTCTTTTCAGGCGAGGCCTTCATGTATCGGCTCCATCCGCAGACCGCGAAGATCGTCGAACTGGTCAAGAGCGGCGTGATCGGCGATGTCAGGCTGATCCGTTCGAGCTTCGGCTTCAACATGGGCACGGTGAAGCCCCAGCACCGCCTGTTCGCCAACGCGCTGGCCGGCGGCGGCATCCTCGATGTCGGCGGATACCCCGTATCGATGGCGCGGCTGATCGCCGGCGCTGTCGAGGACAAGCTCTTCGCGGAGCCGTTCTCGGTTTCGGGCGCCGGCCATCTCGGCGAGACGGGTGTCGATGAATGGGCCTCGGCGCTGCTGAAATTCGCAAGCGGCATCGTCGCCGAGGTCTCCTGCTCGATCATGGCCAACCAGGACAATACGCTCCGGATCATCGGCTCGAAGGGCCGGCTGGAGGTCAAGGATTTCTGGTTCGCCTCGGGCCATGAGGGTGGTACCGGGCTTATCGAGATCACGCTCAACGATGGCACGCGCCAGCCGGTCGAGGTCAAGGAAGGGGGCTGGCTCTATTCATTCGAGGCCGATGCCGCGGGCGAGGCGATTCGAACAGGAAAATTGGAGTTCGAAACGCCTGGTATGAGCCATGCAGATTCCATCGGCAACCTTCGCGTTCTCGACCAGTGGCGTGCCGCGATCGGGCTTTCCTATGATGCCGAGAAACCAGAGAACCGTACGCTCAACATATCAGGCAGCAAGGTAGTGGCCGGGTCCAGCGTGCCGTATCGGGCGATCCCTGGCCTTTCCAAGCAGGCTTCGGTTGTCGCGCTCGGCTTCGAGTTCTTCCCGAATTTCGCCAATGCGTCGCTGACCATGGATGCCTTCTACGAAGCCGGCGGCAACCTGTTCGACACTGCCTGGATCTATGGACGCGGCCTGACCGAGAGCGTGTTCGGAGACTGGCTCACCAGCCGCGCGGCGCCGCGCGAGGAGATCGTGCTGATCGGCAAGGGCGCCCATTCGCCGCTCGTCTATCCCGACCAGATCGGCAAGCAGCTCAGCGAGTCGCTTGAGCGCCTCAAGACTGACTATGTCGATATCTACTTCATGCATCGCGACAACGAAGAGGTGCCGGTCGGCGAATTCGTCGATGCCATGGATGCCGAGGTCAAGGCCGGCCGCATCCGGGGGCCGTTCGGTGGATCGAACTGGTCGCGAGATCGCCTACAGGCGGCGATGGATTACGCCACCACCAACGGCAAGACGGCGCCTGGCGCGATGTCGAACAACTTCTCGCTCGCCGAAATGCTTGACCCGATCTGGGACGGCTGCGTCGCGGCTTCGGACGACGATTGGAAGGTTTGGCTGAACGAGAAGCAGTTCCCTAATTTCGCCTGGTCGAGCCAGGGCCGTGGCTTCTTCACCGACAGGGCCGGGCGTGACAAGACGGACGACGAGGAACTGGTGCGCGTCTGGTACAGCGACAGGAACTTCGGCCGTCGCGACCGGGCGATCGAACTGGCGAAAAAGCTCAACCGCAAGCCGATCCATGTCGCGCTCGCCTATGTACTGGCCCAGCCCTTCCCGGTCATCCCGCTGATTGGCCCGCGCAATGTCGCCGAACTGGAAGACAGCCTCTCGGCGCTCGACATCCGGCTGACGCCGGAACAGATGAGGTGGCTGGAGGGGTAACGCCGTTTACGGCAGCGGGACGCGCGTCGCGTCCCGCAGGCCGGACCATTTCACCACCAGCCTGGCGATTGCAGGACCTGCCACGAGAATCACCAGGAAGCGGGCGAGTTGCATTGCCATGACGAAGGGTATGTCGACATTCGACGACGCCGAGATGATGGCAACCGAGTCCGCGCCGCCGGGACTTGTCGCCAGGTAGGCGGTCAGCGGATCGATGCCGGCGAAATAAACCAAGGCCACCGCAAAGACACCGCAGATCGCCATGAGTGCGAGAATGGCGCCAAGCACTCTTGGCAGGGCGCGCGCCGCATGGGCGAGGATGGGGCGGGTGAAGCGCAGCCCGATCGTCCAGCCGACCAGCGCATAGGAGGCCGCCAGCAGCCATGGCGGCAGCTCGATCTTCATCACGCCCGTGTTCTGCAGCACGATGCCAAGGATCATCGGCAGCAGGAAAATCCCTGCCGCGATCTTGAACCAGCGAGTCACGAAAAAGCTCATTACGATCAGTAGTATGGTGGCCGCGAGCGCCAGCCAGTCGACCGGCGGAAACCATACCATGGCCGGCAACGGTGTGCCGGAATGGCCGACCCAGATCCGTGCGATGGTGGACGCGACGACCGAAACGCAGACCACGCGCAGATACTGCATGAAGGCGACAAGCCGCATGTCGGCGCCGAAGGAATCCGCCATGATCGTCATTGCAGAAGCCGCGCCCGGGAAGGAACCCCAGATCGCCGTGGTGCCGGGCAGGACCTGCAGCTTGGCAAGCACAAGGCCGAGCGAGCAGGCCGCCACGACGACCGAGACCACACCGGCGAGAAAAAGCGGCCAGTCTCTGGCGAGTTCGCCTAGGATCGAGAGCGGAATTGTCGTCGCGATCATGCAGCCGATGACGCCTTGGGCCATCAAGCCCACCGTCGGCGGCACCGCCACCTGCTTTTCGAAGCCGGCGAACAAAATGGCCGCCAGCATCGGCCCGAGCAGCAGTGCGGCCGGCAGATGCGCGCTTTCGAGCACGTAGACGAAAATCGCCGAGACGAAAAGCAGCGCGCTCCAGCGAATTGCCTGCACGCCTGCGCCACTCATGAGGCTCATAGCGGCGCGGCTCCGGTTAAAGGTTGAGGCATGGAGAGTCCATCGGCGGGGTCGGCCAGGCTATCAGGTGGCCGAATGTGTGGTCGGGTGACCAAATAGACCCATTCCGCCCGATGGACAACTCTATTTCAACCGCTCGATCAACGCCATCGCCGCCGACGGATTGAGCTCCTTGTGGCCGCTGATGACGTAGAGATAGACGTCGCGAGGCTCCGCCTTGGCGTCCTTGTCCGAGACGCGTTTCAGATCCGAGGGCACCTTGCCCGACGCGTAGGTTTTCGCCCGCTTGGCCCAGGCGTCGAGTTCGGCTTCGGAGTAACCCTTCTTGTGTTTTTCCTCGGTGCCCATGATGCGGAGATAGACAAAATCGGTGCTGACATCGGCGATTTGCGGGAACTTGGAATCACCGGCCGTGACGAAAGCGACCTTGTGCTTGCGGGCGAGTTCAACGAAGTCAGGGGCCGCGAAACTGTCGTTGCGGACTTCCACGACGTGGCGCAGTTTGCGGCCCTCCACGGATTCGGGCAGGAATTTCAGGAACGCCTCGAAATCCTCCGGCTCGAATTTCTTGGTTTCCATGAACTGCCAGTTGAGCGGACCGAGCTTGTCCTTGAGTTCCAATATGCCGCTCGCCAGGAAGCGCTCGACAGATTCCTTGCCCAAAGCCAGTTCCTTGCGATTGGTGGCGAAGCGCGGGCCTTTCAGTGAAAAGACGAAGCCCTCCGGCGTCTCGTCGTGCCATTTGCGAAAGCTCTCCGGCTTCTGCGAGCCATAATAGGTGCCGTTGACCTCGATCGAGGTCAGGTGCTGGCTGGCATATTCGAGTTCACGCTTCTGCGACAGCTTGTCGGGATAGAAGGTGCCGCGCCAGGGCTCGAAGGTCCAGCCGCCGATGCCGACATAGATTTTTCCGCTTTTGCTTTCAGCCATTTGGCTATCCTCCAATGTGCTCGACAGACTAGCCAGAGAACACGGATTGGCAACCCGAAACTGTCAGTGCCTGACATCAGCCGAAAAACAAAATCGGACCGCGTGGTCACCCACCGGTCGGGATAGATTTTAGGATGGCTGGAAGCGCGTGCGGTTATTCGGAATAGGACAGGTAGAGACTTTCGATCGCCGAACCCGACATGCTTTCGTCATCGGTCGCGGAGCGTTGGATGGACCAGAGTGCCTCGGCGAGCGAACTGCTCAACACCGTCTGGCTGCCGGTAATCGCATCGTCCCTGCGGGCGAAGGATTGGTCGTCATTCTGCTCCGACAGCACCGGCTTGCGATCGTAGACCGGGCTCCGCGGTGTCTTCTCGTAGCTATGCAGGCTTGGAGATATTTGCATGATCTTAGCTGATTTTGGATACGGTTAAGACTTTCTTAACACGCGAAACTTGCGCGAAGCTGCCAAGAAGACGGGAAATTGACGCCAAATGCCTGCAATGCTCGGGGCTTGAGCGTGCGAATCAGATTGATGCATCTTGCGTGCCGGCAACTTGCGGTCCAACATGCGCGAAGTCGCTCAACTCATGCCGGACATGCGATGCTGATTTCCCTCGGCCACTCCTGCCAGACCCGCTTCATCATCGACATCATGGGTGGTGAGAGCCAGAGGCGCATGCCCTTCGATTTCAACATCACGACACGCCGCGCGCTGGTCAACGCGCTTCGAACGGATGGTGCATCGCTGCGGCACTGCCCGGAGCGTGCAACGACGTTCGTCACCTCGGCGGAAGGGCGCCATGGTATCGAGATCGGCGGGTTGTATTTCTGGCACGATTATCCGCTGGCCGAGGACAAGCTGGCACTGAGATGCGACTGGCGCAATGACATGGCGCGGGTGAACGAGAAATACACGGCGCTCTGGCAGCGCTTCGCGGCGCTGGCGCGATCGGAGGACGCCAAGACATTCTTCCTGACGAATACCCAGCACAATCTCGACCAGTTCGCCGGTGACCGTACAGATTTCGAGGAGAAGTTCGGGCTCGGTCGTGCGGCCTTCAACGAGATCGCATCGGCCCTGGATGCCTTTGGGGCACGGAACTACCGAATGCGGTTTCTCAGCCGTTCCATCCGCGAGGTCGAGGAAACCGCCGAACTGAATGATGACCGGCTCGACCACAGGTTTTCGGGAAAGCTCTCGTTGCGGCCCGATCCGGTCATCCTGTCGCGGCTGTTTTCCGATACGAGCGAAGTCTGCCTGGCCGGCATATGTGGAAGCTATGACGCCTCGGGCAAGCTGGTGAAAGCGATATCGGATCGGGCCGCCATCATCTACAGGATGGAGAACGGCACCGCGATCCCGCACGGCACGCTGGCTGCGGCGGGCGGCGAACTGGCCGCCGCTTTCGAGGGGCGTGACCAAGTATTCCAGGCCACTGATGCCGGCCGCGGACTGCATTTCTCCAACGGCGTCGAATGGCTGCGGGATTAGCTTCGCCGCTGAGCCACTTCAATATTTGACGACTCGATCGTCATTCGGATCGGCCCAGCGTGTGTTCGGCACGGTGGAGAACCAACCGGGCCGAGCCGGATCGCGGTCATACATGTAGCCGCCTAACGACTTATAGAGATCGGCATATTTGCCGAGCTTGTCGCGATCGAGTTCCACCCCAAGGCCGGGACCGGTGGGCACGGCGATCTTGCCGCCCTCATATTTCATCGGCCCACCGACGATCACGTCGTCGGTCAGCTGGTGATAGTGGGCGTCGGCCGTGAAGACGAGATTGGGCAGGACGGCGCCGAGATGCAACATTGTCGCGAGCTGGATGCCAAGTTCACCCGAGGAATGGACCGCGATGCCGAGCTGGAAGGTCTCGCAGACGCCGGCGGCCTTGATGCAGGGCCGAATGCCTCCCCAGAAGGTGGTGTCGAGCAGAATGACATCCACCGCCGGATTGAGCACATTGGTGGCAAGCTGCTCGAAATTGATCACGACCGTATTGGTCGCGAGCGGCATCGAGGTGTTTTCGCGCACGCGGCGCATGCCGTTCAGGCCCCAGGTCGGATCCTCGTAATAGTCGTTGTTGAGATCCTCGATGCCCTTGGCGAAGCGTATGGCTTCCTCGACCGAAAATGCGGCGTTAGGGTCGTAACGCACTGTATCGCTGCCCACCGCCTTGGCCAGCGCGCGAAAAACCTCAAGCTCATAGTCGGGCGGAAAGACGCCGCTCTTGAGTTTGTGCGCCGTGAAGCCGTGCGTGCGCTTGAGGTCGAGCGCCTGTTCGATCAGCTGGTCGGCGGTGCGGATCTCGCCCTTGCCGGTGTCCTGGTTGGGGAGACGGAAGAACAGATAGCTGGCAAAGCCCACCGCATCGCGCATCTTGCCGCCGAGCAGGTCGTAGGCCGGCACGCCGAGGAACTTGCCCATGATGTCGATGCAGGCGAATTCGATCGCCGCATGCATCTGGGTACGGTTGTTGTAGAGGCTGGCGGTCGGGTTACAGATCTTGAACCGCAGCTGTTCGAGTTCGAACGGGTCGTGGCCGACGAGGTAGGATTTCAGCGCCTTGAATGCGGCCTCGGCGCTCTCGCCGCCGCCGCCCATTTCGCCCAGGCCTATGATGCCGACATCCGTTTCGACCTCGACGATGGTGCGGACGAAGCGGCCCCAATGTGCACCGTTCGAATGCCTGAGTGGCGCTTCGAGCGGGACGGTGATGGTCGTGGCGCGGATGTCGGTGATTTTCGGCCGCTGCATGGATTTGTTCCTTGGGGCTATTTGTTTGGACGCGCAGTGCGGGCGCCTATTCGGGAAGCACGATGCCGAGCTTGGCCATGGTGCCGCCGTCGATCTTCATATCCGCACCGGTGATGAAGCGGGCCTTGTCGCTGGCGAGGAAGGCGACGAGTTCCGCGACTTCCTCCGCCCTGCCGACACGGCCGAGCGGGTGGCCCTTGCCCCATTGGGCGATCATATCGTCCTGGGTCCTGTCGCCCTTGTGGAGATCGGCGGACCACCGCAGCATGGGCGTGTCGATCGAGGCGGGGCAGACTGCGTTGACGGTGATGTTTTCGCCGGCATGATCCAGCGACATCGCCCGCACCAGCGCGTTGATGGCGCCCTTGCTGGCGGTATAGGCCGCGACGCCGGCTTGTGAGGCATAGGCCTGCACTGACGAGATCGCCACGATGGCGCCGCCGCCGCGCTTGCGCATCTCAGGAATGGCATATTTCGAGGCGAGGTAGATGCCCTTCAGGTTCACGTCGAGCACATCGTCCCAGACATCCTCCGGCGTATCGACGACCGTGCCATAGCGCTGGATGCCCGCGCAGCAGGCGAGGATATCGACGCCGCCAAATCTTGAAACAGCTTCGCTGACGGCGGCTTGCATGGCCTTTGAATCGCGGACGTCTCCGACGAAGCCGGTGGTCCGGCCGCCGATCTCGGACACCGCCTTGTCGACCGATGCCTGGTCATTGGAGACAATGAGGACTGATCCGCCGCCCTTGGCAAATCGTTCGGCACAGGCCCGGCCCATGCCGAAGCTGCCGCCGGTGACGACGATGCTCTTGCTTTCGAACTCCATTTGCGCTCCTCCTCAACTTGAATTAACATTCTACCATACCAGTCTGTCAATAACCGAATTTCGACTCAGGATTGCCCCTCGTCTTCACGTCGATCGCAAGTACGCTGCCCTCGAGCGGATGGGTAGCAAGATGCTCTTCCGACATGGTGAAGCGTGCCGAGGTGACATAGAGCGTGGACAAATCGGCGCCGCCGAACGTGCAACTCGTCGGCCAGGAAACCGGTAGTTCGACAAGGTTTAGCAGAATGCCATCGGCATCGAAGCAGGCGACCGCACTGCCACCGACCACGCGGCAGTTCCAGAGATTGTCATCCGCATCCAGGCAGGAGCCATCCGGAAGACCGCGCTCGAAGCCACACACAATCGTCCTGCGATCGCTTATCGTCTTCGAAGACGGATCATAGGCGAAAGAATAGATCTCGTTGGCCAGCGTGTCGGCGGTCAGGAACCTGTTGTCTCTCGTCCAGGCCATCGTGTTGGTGATGCCGTATTCGTTCGGCGTGAGTTGCTCGACGTTGCCCGACGGGTCGATCCGGTAGTAGGCGCCGGAATGACGATCCATGTCTTTCGGCGAGCCGTCGGCATTGAGGTTGTTCTGCATGGTGGACACCCAGAACGAACCATCCGGCGCCACCCGCCCCTCGTTCAAGCGGTTGCCCGGCAGGCCGGGTTCCGGCACGGCGAAAGTCTCGAAACATCCATCCGGCCGCCAGAGACAGACTTCGCGGCAGAGCCCGACAATGAACCCGCCGTCCTTGCGCATGCCGATCGAAGTGGGGAAATCCGGCGTCGGCCAGAGGTCATGCCGGCCATTGGCGACCTCCAGCCTATGGATGCGCCTGCCGCCGATATCGACCCAGTAGAGGGCGCTTTCCTCCTGCGACCAGAGAATGCTCTCGCCCACAAGATCCCGCGCTTCCAACAGAACTTTCGGCTGCATTTCTCTCTCCTCCCACGAGAGCCGGCGGCTGGCAATCAGGAATTCCGATCGCCGCGGTGGCATAGAATTCAAAATGCCCTTGACTTGTATGGTAGTAGGTTAGTACGGTCAAGCCGGAACAGTGGTCTGGGAGGACAGCGGATGCTGGCAGCGCGATCGCCTCGCGTCGTGGCTTTGGGAGAAACGGTAGGCCCGCAAGTCTACCGGATTCTGCGCGAGCAGATCATCCAGGCCGAGCTCCTGCCAGGCGAACGGCTCTCCGAATCCGATGTCGCAAAAACCCTGTCCGTGAGCCGCCAGCCGGTGCGCGAGGCCTTCATCAAGCTTTCAGAGGAAGGCCTGGTACACGTCCTGCCGCAGCGCGGCACGTTCGTCACCAAGATCTCGGTCGCATCGGTTATGGACGTGCGGTTCGTGCGCGAGGCGATCGAGGCGGATATTGTCCGGCTTGTCGCGGACCGGCATGAGAAAGACACCATCACCGAGCTTCACCGCCAGATCGCCGAGCAGAAGAAGGTGCCGCATGACGACCGCTCCGCGTTCCTCCGGCTCGACGAACTCTTTCACCACACGCTCGCCGCTGCGGCTGGCAAGGCCTATGCCTGGAGCGTGATCGAAAGCGTCAAGGCGCAGATGGATCGCGTCCGCTTCCTCAGCGTCGACGACATGCAGATCAACCGCCTCATCGACCAGCACGAACGGATCGTCGATGCCATTGCAGCCGGCGACAAGGCCGCTGCCGAGGAGGCTCTTCGCCTGCACCTGCGCGAGATCCTCAACTCATTGCCCGAAATCGCCCGCGCCCGGGCGGAATTGTTCGACGGAGCAAGCTGATCGAAACATCAGCTCTATTTTAACCAGGGAGGAAAGCATGTTTAGAAAGTTAATCGCCGGTACGGCGCTCGGATTGTCGATGATGGCGTCAGGCGCCCATGCCGAAGGACTGAACCTCACGTTCATCAGCCATTCGTCGGCGTCCAACACGTTCTGGCAATCTGTCAAGAAGGGTTTTGACGACGGCTGCGCCCGCGTCGAGGCAACCTGCCAGCTGATCCTGACCCAGCAGGAAGGCTCGGTCGAGCAGGCCATCGCCAACCTGCAGGCGGCGATCGCCACCAAGCCGGACGCCATCTTCGTCGCGATCGTCGACGACAAGGCCTATGACGCCGTGATCAAGGAAGCGACCGATGCCGGCATCCTCGTGCTCGCCGTCAATGTCGATGACAGCGAAGGCGCCAAGGGTAACGCCCGCAAGGCCTTCATCGGCCAGGGCTTCGTCGCCGCGGGCTATTCGCTCGCCAAGGCGCAGGCCGAGAACTTCCCCAAGGAGGGGCCGCTCAACCTGCTCGTCGGCGTCAATGCGCCGGGCCAGACCTGGTCCGAACAGCGCGCCGGCGGCGTGATGAAATATCTCGAGGAATACAAGGCCGAGCACAAAGATCGCGAGATCACCATCACCCGCATCGATTCTGCGACCGACCTCGCGCTGACCGCCGACCGCATCGGCGCCTATCTCAACGCCAATCCCAACACGACCGCCTATTTCGACACCGGCTACTGGCATGCCGGCGTCGCCAAGGTGCTCAAGGATCGCGGAGTCGAGCCCGGCAAGGTGCTGCTTGGCGGCTTCGACCTGGTGCCGGAAGTGCTGCAGCAGATGACATCAGGCTATGTGCAGGTGCAGATCGACCAGCAGCCCTACATGCAGGGCTTCATGCCCGTGATGCAGGCCTATCTCTACAAGACCGCCGGCCTCACACCGTCCGATATCGATACGGGACAGGGCGTCGTTCGGCCCGAGGATGTGCCCACGATCATGGAAATGTCCAAGCAGGGCCTGCGCTAAAGCCAATGACATAAACGCCGGCGTCCTGCCGTCATAGGCAGGGCGCCGTTTTTCGAGTGATTACGATGAAACGTTTCCTGAAAATCTACCTGGATAAGCCGGAACTGGCCGGGCTTGCCCTGTTGAT
Source organism: Rhizobium sp. LjRoot254 (assembly GCF_964254105.1). Lineage (NCBI taxonomy): Bacteria > Pseudomonadati > Pseudomonadota > Alphaproteobacteria > Hyphomicrobiales > Rhizobiaceae > Rhizobium > Rhizobium sp. LjRoot254. The sequence goes on from NZ_CAXUSM020000001.1 coordinate 4,868,186, forward strand.
CGTCCTGGTGATCATCTTCCAGATCAAGTCCAATGGCTTCCTGTTGTCCTTCGAGAATATCAGGGGCGTCATGGGCCTGCTGCCTGAAATGGCGCTGGTCGCCATCGGCGTCACCATCCTGATGATCTGCGGGGAGTTCGATCTCTCGGTCGGTTCGGTGTTCGCGCTGATGCCGATGTCGATCGCGGTGATGCTGGGTGATGGCGTGCCATTCACGCTGGCCGTGCTGATCGGGCTCGGCCTCTGCGCCATTATCGGCCTGATCAACGGCTACATCACTCTGCAATTTTCCATTCCGAGCTTCATCACGACGCTCGGCATGCTGTTCATCGCCCGCTCGCTGACCATCGTCATCTCCGGTGGCTTTCCACCGCTCCTGCCCGACGATCTGCCGACGTGGCTGTTCACCGATTATATCTGGCAGGGCTCGATCTTGCGCATGTCGTTCCTGTGGTTCGCAGTGATCGCCATCCTCGCAGCAGCATTTTTGTCGCTGACAAATTTCGGCAACTGGATCCGCGCGACCGGCGGCTTCAACGAGGCAGCCGCTTCGATGGGTATTCCGGTCAAGCGGGTGAAGATCATCTGCTTCATGCTGTGCTCGATGCTGGCGGGCTTTGCCGGCCTGCTGCAGGTGCTGCGGCTCGGCTCGCCGCTACCCTCGATCGGCGAAGGCCTGGAACTCCAGGCGGTCGCGGCGGCTGTCATTGGCGGCACCGCACTTTCCGGCGGCATCGGCACGGTGTTCGGCGCCATCATCGGTACGCTGCTCATCCGCGTCATCGACAACGGTCTTGTGCTGTCGCGTGTCGATTCCAACTGGTTCAAGTTCGCGATCGGCGTGCTGACCATGTTCGCCGTGGTCGCCAATGCGTGGATGGGCAAGATGTCGCGCAAGATCAAGCTGGAGGCGCACAAGTGAGCACACCAATCATCGAGTGCCGCAGTCTCCAGAAATGGTATAGCGGCGTGCATGCGCTGAAGAATGTTTCGCTGACCATCCATCCGGGCGAATCCGTCGGGCTGGTGGGCGATAATGGCGCCGGCAAATCGACGCTGATCAAGATCCTGTCCGGTGTGCATCACCAGGACGATGGCCAGATTTTCATCGAGGGCAAGGAAGTGCATTTCCGCTCGCCCAAGGATGCGATGAACCACGGGCTGGAGACGATCTATCAGTACAATTCGATGATCCCGACCATGTCGATCGCTCGCAACCTGTTCATCGGCCGCGAGCCGTTGAAGTGGAGCATCGGCAATTTCGGGACCATGGACCAGAAACGCATGCGCGAGGAAAGCGTCAAGGCGATTGCCGATGTCGATCTGCATTTGCGCTCGCCGGATGCGCTGGTCGGCGAACTCTCAGGCGGCCAGCGGCAGGGCGTCGCCATCGCGCGCGCCATGCACTTCAAGTCGAAGGTGCTGATCCTCGACGAACCGACAAACCACCTTTCGGTCAAGGAAACCAACAAGGTGCTGGGCTTCGTGCGCGGCCTGAAGGCGCAGGGCCTGACCGGGATATTCATCTCCCACAACATGCAGCACGTCTTCCAATCCTGCGACCGGATCGTGGCCATGGCGCGCGGCGAGATCGTCTTCGACAAACCGACCTCGGAGACCTCGATCGACGAGGTGCATGAACTGCTTTGAGGGAATGCGCCTATGGACGCAGCACCAGGCTTGCCGCCCCGATCAGGCCGGCGTGGCTGCCAAGCTCCGCCGGAACGACCGGCACATCCCGATAGGCGGTCATCGCTCGTTCTCGAATGGTGGCGCGGATCGTGCCTTCGAGCAGGTCGAAGCCGGCGGATATGCCGCCGCCCATCACGATGACGTCGGGCGAATAAAGATGCAGCAGGTTGGTGAAGCCGATACCGAGCCAGCGGCCTTCTTCGGCAATCAGTATGAGTGCGGTTTCGTCACCGCCGCGCGCGGCCTCGATCACATGCCGGCCGGTCACGTCACTATCACGCGACAGCGCACGAAGAGCCGAGCCGTCACCCGACCGGGTTATCGCGGTCGCTTTGGTGCCGAGCGCGCTGCCCGAAGCGACGGCTTCGAAGCAGCCGATGCCGCCGCAGAAGCAACGTTCGCTGTGATCGGTGATGGTCATATGGCCGATCTCGGCAGCCAGTCCGCGCCGTCCGTGAAGGATGCGGCCATTAGCGATCACGCCGCCGCCGATGCCGGTCGATACCGTCACGAAGACCAGCGAGGAAGTGCCCCGGCCCGCGCCATACCGCCATTCGCCGATCGCTGCGGCGTTAGCGTCATTCTCCAGCTTGACGGGCAGATTAAAACGATCCTGCAGGATTTGGCCGAGCGGCACATCGCGCCAGCCGAACAACGTGGGCGGCGCGATGACGATACCGGCGATCGGATCGAGCGGCCCAGCCGCGCCAATGCCGATCCCGACCGGGGTCGCATCGGGAACTTGCTCCCGGACATCTAGTGCCAACGCGACAATCTGTTCGACGACAGCCTGCGGGCCGGCACGGGCCTCGGTCGGCATGGATGCGAAGGCCAGCAATGCGCCCGCCTCATCGACAAGCGCCGCTCGCAGGTCGGTTCCACCGAGATCGAAGGCCAGTGCCACACGCGACATCAGGCAGCCTTCTCCAATCCATGCAGCCAGGCGATGCGGCCGGGCAGGTCCCTGTCACCGAAAGCCAGCGAACCGAGCACGACCGTCTCCGCCCCGGCGGCGCGAAGCAGGGGAACCGTCTGTTCGCGGATGCCGCCATCGGCCGCAAGGATGATTTCGCTTTCACGTCCGGCGCTCTGCATCAGCGACCGTGCTTCCGTGAGGCGGTCGCAGGCGTTTTCCGACAGGCTTTGGCCTTTAACGCCGATGGAGGTGCCGAGCAAAGTGAGGAAGGCCACGTGCTGGAGGAAGGGCTCAGCCGCGGCGACTGGGGTTTCCAGCCGCAGCACCACGCCCGCTTCGGCGCCAAGTTCTCGGGCAAGCTTCACGGCGCGCAATCCGGCCGCGCCCGTTTCGGCATGGACGCTGACGAGATCGGCGCCGGCCTCGATGAACTGGCGAACCTGTTCCTCGACGATTGACTCTTCGACCATGAGATGGACATGGATCGGCTTCGCCGTCAGCGCTGCGATGCGGGCAACAAAATCCGGAAAGAACAGGAAGCCCGGCGTGAAGCGGGCATCGGCCACGTCGATGTGATGCATATCGACATAGGGTTCGATGCGTTCGAGGTCGCGCTGCATGTTGGCGAGATCCGCCGACCACAGCGAGAACTCGCCGAGCAGCCTGTCACGCGGCAGGGCGGCGATAGCGGCCGCACCCGAGAGAGTTTTCGATGTCATGACGCAGCGAGGCTCCGATGGTTGAATTGCGTGGTGAGGAAGCGGTGGATAGCGGTCTGTACGCTGGCGGAATGTGCGGCCGCGTCGGATGCCTTGGCCGGCGCTTCGACGAAGCGGGCTCCAGGGATCGCGTTCGCCAGGTGCTCGGCGGTCGCCATGGGGTGTACGGCGTCTTGTCGGTTGCCGATGACGAGCGTCGGAATATTGAAACGCGCCGCATCATCCTCGGAGACGTCGGTTCCGTCAGCCGCGATGTCGGCCAGCACATCCGCAAAGGCGCTGATGTCGGTGCGATCGAAATAGCCGAGCAGGGAAGCAAGATTGTCTGGTGCTTCCACGCGAAGACGCCTGGCTGTTTCCGATTGTTCGAAGATCGTCCGGGCCTCATGAAGCGGATGGGACTTGATCATTTCCGCCACTTCGCGGATCGACCCCATGTTCTCCGGTGCGGGCTCGAACGCCCAGGCGGGACGGACCAGGATCAGCCCGGCAACCCGTCCCGGGCAGGCCTTGGCGAGATGGAGTGCGATTGCCGCACCCATGGAAATGCCGCCCGCGACGAAGCGATCGATACCCAATTGGTCCGCGACCGCAACGATATCGCCAGCAAACATCGCAATTGAGAACGGTCGCGCAGTGCCAAGCGTGGATGCGCCATGGCCCCGGCATTCGATGGTGATCCGCCGCCAATTTCCGTCGTCGGGAAAAACCTGCGCGACCTGCGCTTGGCTGCCGCCGAGTCCGTGCTGGAAGAAAACCGGCATGCCGCGTCCGTGGTCGTGAACCACGAGTTCCACATCGCTGCGAGCCAGGCGAAAGACGGTGCTCATGTCACGAGCCCCGCAAGAAACGTTGCCACACCGGGCGCCTCGGAAGCTGCAAGGCCGTGCGTGACCAGCGGACCATCGAAGCCAGTCGCACGAAGGCGCAAGATGAAAGCCGGAAAATCCACCACGCCCTCGCCTGATGTGGCAAAGCGTCCGTCTGCGTGGCGATCCTTGGCGTGAGCCATGGCGATATGCCCAGAGGCGGTCTCGATTGCCTTTGCAACGATCGCGGCGGCCTGCTGGCGATCGGCCCGTTCAAAGAGATTGGCGGGATCGAGGACGACGCGCAGGCGCTTCGACCCCATTTCCGAGATCAGCCGCATGGCGTCGGCGGCAGACGTGACGACATTTGCCTGTTCCGGTTCGATGCCGAGATCGACGCCGTGTTGTTCGGCCATTTCAAGCGCACGCGCCATCCCCGCCGCCATATCCGCCCAGGCCGATGGGTCGCTGTTATCGGGATGATGCGCCCATTGATCCTCGGCATTGCGGCTGCCGGTGCAGAGCGTCACTAGGGGAATGTTTAGCGCCGCAGCGGTTTCGATGACGGTTCGAAGCTGCCTCAGGCCCGTGTCGCGCACGATCTTGTCCGGGTGCGCCATATTGTATGTGCCGGAGAGCGCACAGAGCGAAACGCCGGTTGCGATCGACGCCTTGCGGATCGCGGCGACCGTTTCGGGAGGAACTGCGTCGGGCATGGAGGGCAAGCCGACGCAGGCGAGGTTGAATTGCGCGGTGGCAAAGCCGTTGTCGTGGACGGAAGCAAGCACCTCATGCGGATCAGTGCCGGGAAAAGTCTTCGCGAATATGCCGAGTTTCATCAGACCGACCCCGTGACATCGGCCAGCTTCACTCGCTCGCCCGTTTCGACGGAGCGCGCGATGGCGACCATGGCGCGGATGGACGCGATGCCGTCCTCGATAGCGGCACCGCGCATGGGTGCGCCGGTCAGCACGGTATCGGCCAGACCTTCCAGCTGCCGGCGGAAGAAATGGCCGTCGGCGCCGAGCGGTTTGCGGGTCGTGGCGTCCTTCTCGTGGAAGATCTCGACTTCGCTGGCGCGCAGGTACCAAGGATTGAAAGTCTTGGCGAGCACCGAGCCGTTCTCGCCATAGAGCTGGAAACCCTCGTGCCAATCCATGCGGACCGCGACGGTCAGGTCGAGATGGCCGAGCGCGCCATTGGCGAATTCCGTCTCCACGAACCAGCAATAGGCGCCGGCGCGCTCCAGCAGCCGGGCGCGCACAGCGATGATCTCGCCGCAGAGAAAACGGGCGGTATCGACCAGATGCGAGCCATGCGCCAGCATGAAATACTGGCGCAAGTCGGCCTTGGGATTGCCGGCCGGCTTCCGCGCCAACTTGCTGGTGACCGGCAGGGGCTGCACCGCATCCGTATTGGTGTAGCGGTGGGTGGAATCGCAATACCAGGCTTTTAGCGCGAAGATCTCGCCAATGTCGTCGCGGACGAAATCGCGCGCGGCCTCAAGCGCCGGATCGAAACGCTTCATGTGCCCGACCTGCAGTACTTTGCCTGAGCGTCTCACGGCGTCAGCCAGCGCCTCGCCCTCCTCGATCGTTACGCCGGTGGGTTTTTCGCAGAGCACGTGCTTGCCGGCGTCGAGCGCCTTGATCGACATGGGGACGTGGTAGGCGTCCGATGTGGCGATGATCACAGCCTCGAGTTCGGGATCGGCCAGCATCGCATCGTAATCGCTGTACATCCGGCTAGGCTCGTATGTGGCACCCATGCGCGCCAGCAGGTCGGGTGCCGCGTCGCAGATCGCATGAAGATCGGCATTGCGCGCCTTGATGCAGGATTCAAGATGAGCGAATTGTGCGATCGGGCCGCAACCCAGCACGCCGACACGCAGGCGCCGGTCTTCCTTGGCGATCATGATCTCTCCTCAGATGCCATGGCGGCGTATCGTTTCGCGATTGGTCTTGACGGCGCGCGCCGGGTCGGCAGCGGCGGCATCGGATTCCTCCTCCAGCACCAGCCAGCCGTTGAAGCGCGGCGCGGCGGCGGCGATATCGATCACGGCCCGTATGTCACAGATGCCCTTGCCCAGCATTTCCCAGGTATATGTCTGGCAACCGGCTTTGATGCCTGTGCTGGCGTCGGTCATCTCACCCTCCCTTGCCGAGTTCCAAGCGCGCCCAGGCCGCGATCGCATCGTAGGATGCCGGCATAGTCGTATCGGAGCGGTAGAGGGGTGCCAAGCCTGTCGGTTCGGCCCGGCTGGCGAGCTCAATCAGTTCCGGAATATAGGATGCGCCGGGATGGCCGGCGGGGCGCTCATCGAGACGTGCCGCATAGCGTTCAGCCAGCACCTCGCCCGGTGCGTGGCACCAGACCTCGGCGAGGTTGCCGACGCCTGACATGGCGATGTGTTCGCGCAGCAGGTCCATCGGCTGGAAGCCGAACCACGCGTCGATGATAAAGGACGATCCCTCCGGCGCATCGCGCACGATCGACCAGATCGACTGGTAGCTCGCCTTGCCCAGCGTGCGGTTGAATAGCCTGTCGGCGCCGCCGAGATGCTCGAGAAAGGGGTTCTTGATTGTGTCGAGCGACAGGACCGGCCAGCCGGTGCGCGCGGAAATCTCGTGTGCCATGCGGCTTTTTCCCGAGGCCGGGATGCCGTTGACCATCAGCACGGATTTGCCGCCCCTTTGCCTCGCACGGACGCCGCCGAGCGCTGCAAGCGCCGACCCGATCATGCCGGCATCGTCGCACAGGGACGCGGCGCGGACCTCGGTCTTGAACCACGAAGACTGGCCGGGCACGAAATTCAGCGCTTCCCGCGCCTCGACGCCCAGCCCGCCGCCCAGCAGGACAATCTCCGGATCGAGTGTCGCGGAAATCGTATCGATCGCCGCGCGCAAAGGTCTGGCCCAACGCCTGATGACGCCGAGCGCCTTATCGTCGCCGGCCTGGCAAAATGCGAGCAATGCGTCGGCGCGCGTGGCGGCGGGATAGCCCGCTTCTTCCATGTGCCGGCCGAGCGCCGTGCCGGAGGATTCGGTCTCGACGCAGCCGCGCCGGCCGCAGGCGCATGGCCTGCCGTTGAAATCGACGGTGATATGGCCGAGCTGGCCCGCACTGCGGGCGCCACGGACGATCTCGTCATTCTCCATGATCGCGCCGCCGATGCCGGTGCCGATGGTCAGCATCACGATGTTGCGATGACCCTTGGCTGCGCCGACGGCAGCCTCCGCCACCAGCGCCATGCTGCAATCGTTGTCGATGACGACTGATTTGCCGACTGCATCCTCGATCCATTTTGCCGCTTCGACACCTGAGAGATCGAGATATCCACCGGAGAGAACCAGCCTCTGCCGGTAATCGACGCGGCCGGGAATGCCGATGCCGATCGCTGCGACATCCGGCGTATCGACCGCCTTAATCATCTCCACAATCCGCGCCAGCGCCTGTGCCGGATCGGTATCGCTCTTGCCGAGGACTTTCCGCAGTATGCGTCCATCGGTGGAAACGCGGGCGACGCGGATATTGGTGCCGCCGACATCAACCCCGATCGCCGTGTTGCCTCCCGTCATGCGTCTCACCCGGCTTTTTGCAATGCGGCTGTACCTTTACGGAAATGCCGCGCGATGACCGCCTTGATCTCGTCGAGCCGGCCAACGGCTATGGTCGACAGCTTCTTGCGGGACACCTCACGGTCGAGCGAAATGCAGTCCTTCCAGAGCGATCGTCCGGCGATGACGCCCGATGCGCCGTTTTGCATGGCGATCTCAACCTGGCCGAGGAAAGTCTCGTGATCGACGCCGGCGGACAACACCGCCCAGGGGACATTGCCCGCAAGCCTAGTGACTTCGCGGCAGGCCTCCGGCGTTCCCGGATAAGGCAGTTTCAAGACCTTCGCCCCGCATTCCAGCGATGCGCGCGTGCCCTCGACGATCAGCCAAGGCACCTTGCCAGCATAATCTTCTGCGCTTTCTCCCTCCAGCCGATAGGTGAGGAATTCCACCACCAGCAGCAGGTTCTCGCGCGAAAAATCATCGATGCATTGCTTGAGGATCGCAATGTTGTGCGTATTGGCATCCGGCCTGTCCATGCGAAGATAGACCATGATCTTGCCGCCGGTCGCGCCGAGGTCGCGAACCTTGCGGGCATCGACATCCGGCACCAGCTTCGAGAGGCGGTAGCCCTCTGGCGAGGTATCCCAGCCGGATGCATCAAGCCCGATCAACAGCGCGGTTTCCCTTGGCAGAACCCCATCATCGACCAGATGCGGCACGGCGCAGATGGGATCGACCAGAACACAGCCTGCCTTGCTCGCTAGATAGCGCGTGATATCGGCCTTGGTGCAGCCGAGTATATCGTTGCTGATCGCGGCCTGTTTATCGGGATCAGTCTCCAGCAGGGTCCGCATGCCGCCACGCTGGTCGCAGGCGATCACCATCATGGCGCCGTCCGCACCGCAAATCTGCTGGTATCCACGCAATTCAGCCGTCGTCATGCCTGTCATGATATCATCCTCAACCCGCCGCATCAGGCGAAAAGTGTAAAGTTCGAGCATCGTCCCAGAGCGCGCAGGAACGCGTTCCGAGAATCCGTCACTGCACGGATTTTCTCGGGCTACTGCATTCGAATGCAGCACATTGCGGAACTGGCGTTTTTGAGCGATAACTCATCGATCGGCCAATCGTGTAACACGTTTCTGAAAGGAATTGCAAGCTGCCTCCTCAACCCGCCCAGGAAACCCCAACCACGCGCGCAATGCTGCACATGGTCGCCAAGCTTCACTATGAAGCCGACATGGCCCAGGTCGATATTGCCAAGAAGCTGGGCGTTTCCACCGCGACGATTTCGAGGCTGCTGCAAAAGGCGCGTGCCGTGGGCATCGTCCGCATCGAGGTGATCGATCTCGCAACGCCAGAGGAAATCACGACTGCGTTGATCGCCAAGCTCGGCCTCAAGCAGGCGCAGGTGGTCGATGCGCCGGTTTCCGGAGGGTTGGGCGCTCTGGTGAGTGCGGTCGATACGATGCTGAAGGAAACCGGCCTGAAGTCCGGTTCGGTGCTGGGCATCGGCTGGGGCCGGGCAATCCGCGAAGTCGTGGGGGCCGGCCTGCCGCGCATTCCTGGTGTCATTACCGTGCCGATGACCGGCGGGATGCAGCAGGCGGCGGCACATTTCCAGATCAACGAATTCGTCCGCCAAGCCGCCGAACGGATGGGCGGCACGCCGCATTTCCTGCACGCGCCCTATCTTCCATCGCCGGAATTGCGCGATGCCTTCATCAACGATCCGACCGTCAAGGAGGTCCTGACCCAGTGGGACCACATGGATGCGGCGATCGTCGGCGTCGGTCTGCCGCATGCGATAAACCCGCCGGAGGCGAGTGCCGCGACCGCCAACGAGAAGGCGCTCAACCAGGCGGTCGGCGACGTGATCCGTCATTATATCAACCAGGATGGCGAACTGCTTGAATGGGATGGCGAGCAGCGGATGATCGCCGTTTCCCCCGATCAACTCCGGGCCACCCCGCTGGTCATCGGCATTGCCGCGACGCCGGAAAAGGCACGTGGCATCATCGGCGCCGTGCGCTCCGGCATGATCAATGCGCTCGCAACCGACACGACCACTGCGCAGGCCATTCTCGATTTGCTGGACTGACCAGCAGAGTCTTCGTATAAAAAGTTGCGCAAAGCACCAAATTATCTAGAAATATTTTTCTGGAACAAATTTCACTTGACGAACCGCTATAAACGGCAATTATGCACCCAACCGGCCCAGTTGAGGAGCTGACCGGCCACGACCAGATTGAGACGAACAGCCCATAAGGAGGAGACCATGGAGCGCCGTTCATTCTTCAAAGCGACTGCCGGTATGGCGGCTGCGGCAACTGTCGCCGCAACAGGCCGCGCGAATGCGCAAGACAAGAAATTCACCATCGCACTGATCCCGGGCCTGACCACCGACGCTTTCTACATCACCATGCGCAAGGGTGCGGAAGCCGCGGCCAAGGCCGTGGGCGCGGAACTGGTGTTCCAGGGCGCTCCCGATTTCAACCCGGTCACCCAGGTGCCGGTTCTCGATGCCGTCGTGGCGAAACGCCCGGATGCGATCCTAATCGCGCCGACCGACAAGAGCCAGCTCATCCAGCCGCTGAAGAATGCATCCGATGCCGGCATCCCCGTCATCACGGTGGATACGTTCATCGGCAGCGGTGTCTACCAGACCGGCGCGGGCGATGCGGATTTCCCGCTTTCCTATGTTGCGTCCGACAACGTACTCGGCGGCGAGATCGCTGCACGTGCGCTTGCCAAGGCGATCGGCGACAAGGGCAAGGTCTATGTGTCCAATGTGAAGCCCGGCATTTCCACGACCGACCAGCGTGAGGAAGGCTTCAAGAAGGAGATGGCCAACCATCCCGGCATCACCGTTCTGGAAACCCAATTCAACGACAACGACGCCAACAAGGCCGCGTCGCAGTTGCAGGCGGTGTTCGCCCGCAATTCCGATCTCGCCGGCGTTTTCGGCGCCAATCTGTTCTCCGCTCTCGGCGCAGCAAACGGCGTCCAGCAGGCGGGCCAGACCGGCACGGTGCGGGTCGTTGCCTTCGATGCGCCGACCAGCATCGTCGACAACATCAATTCCGGCCTCGTCGACCTTGCGATCGCCCAGCATCCGGCTGAAATCGGTTATTTCGGCTTCATGGTCGCCTATGCGCATCTGACCGGCAACTCGGTTCCGATCTCGATCGGCACCGGCTTCACGGTCATCGACAAGTCGAACGTGACCGATCCAAACGTCGCGAAGTTCATCTACTCGGATTGATCTTCTGGTTTCGCTCGGGCGGCATCTCCAAGCGAGGTGCCGCCTCTGCAATTTGCTAGAGCGGAGTTTACCTTCCGCTGTCGGAAAAACAGTCAATGACAGAACAGAACGCCGTGTCGCATGAGGCGGAAACACATATCGCGCCGCAGGCCGATCACAGTGAAGTCGCCAAGACGATCGTCCAGCGCATCGCCCAATTGCGCGCCTGGCTATTCCTCGCTGCCTTGATCATAATCTTCGAAGTCTGGGCGCGGATTTCCTTCGGCGGCACGTTCGCCTTCTCGTCCTACAATTGGCAGTCGGTCGCCGTTTTCGCGGTGGCGCCGCTGCTGATCGCGATCGGCCAGACCTATGTAATCATCTCGGGTGGCATCGACCTTTCCACGGGCTTCATCATGGGACTGGCCGCCGTCGTTGCGGCGCATATCACCAACATAGCCGGCATTTACCTTCCTCTACCCGTTGCCATGCTGATCGGGATCCTTGTCGCGGTGCTCGCTGCAGGCATTCCCGGCGCGATCAATGGCCTGCTGATCTCCCGCCTCAAGGTGCCGCCCTTCATCGGCACGCTCGGCATGTTCGGCGTGGCGCGCGGCACAGCCTTCCTGCTTGCCGGCGGCACGACCGTCCCGGTGTCCAATTCCTGGTTCGCGATGCTCGGCAATGGCCGCTTCTACGGCATTCCCTATCTCGTCATCGTCACCGCTGTTTTCGTGCTGGTCATGCATTACGTGCTGAGCCAGACGCGTTTCGGCCAGCACAATTATGCGATCGGCGCCAATGTGCAGGCGGCCCGCCGCGCCGGCATCGACATCAAGAAGCATATATTGAAGCTCTATATCCTGTCGGCGATGTGCGCCGGCCTCGGCGGCGCGCTCTATGCCGCGCGCTTCACCGCCGGCGCGGCGCAGGCGGGCGAGCCGCTACTGCTCGATAGCGTCGCGGCCGTCGTCATCGGTGGCGCCAGCCTGTTCGGCGGTTCGGGCTCTATCCTCGGCACGGTCGCCGGCGCGCTGGTCATCGCCGTCATTCAATACGGGCTTGTGTTTCTCGACGTCGAACCGTTCTGGCAATTTATCGCCGTCGGTATCGTGATCATCATCTCCGTGCTGATCGACCAGGCGCAGCGCAAGTTCAGTGGTGGAGCAAAGCAGGATGAATAGTCAGACACCACTGCTCGAAGTCCGCAATCTCTCGCGCTATTTCGGCGCGGTGCGGGCGCTCGAAGACTGCTCCATGGTGGTCCGCCCCGGTGAAGTGGTGGCGCTCGCTGGCGACAACGGTGCCGGCAAGACCACGATGATCAAGGCGATCTCGGGCGTCTATCCGCCGACCTCGGGCGAAATCCTGATCGAGGGCAAGCCGGTCACCTTCCGCTCGCCACAGGAAGCCCGCGAGTTGGGCATCGAGACGATCTACCAGGATCTGGCGCTCGCCGACAACCTGACGATCGGCGGCAATATCTTCCTCGGCCGCGAGCCGATGCGCAAGATGTTCGGCTTCCTGCCGGTGCTCGATCGCAAGGCGATGGCCGAGGCGGCCGCCCAGACCATGGCGAAACTCGATTTCCACGTGAAACGCCTCGACGCGCCGGTCAGCAATTTCTCCGGAGGGCAGCGCCAGGCCGTCGCCATCGGCCGGGCCGTCTACTGGAACGCCAAGATCCTGATCATGGACGAACCGACCGCGGCGCTCGGTGTGCCCGAGCAGCGCAAGGTCATTTCCCTGATCAAGTCGCTGAAGGCGCAGGGGCGCGGCGTGCTTTTCATTTCGCATAACCTGCAGGATATTTTCGCGGTTTCCGACCGCATCGTCGTGCTGCGGCGGGGCATCGTCGCCGGAGAACGCAATATCGGCGAGACCACGCATGACGAGGTGGTCAGGCTGATGATTGGCGGGTAGGCTGACTGACTGCCGTTGAAGCGCGGCCACAAACTCCCTCTTCTCCCCTTGGGGAGAAGTGCCGAGCACAGCGAGGCGATGAGGGGTTCCCATTGTTCGATGCGCTTCGCGCAACCCCTCATCCGACGCTGCGCGCCACCTTCTCCCCAAGGGGAGAAGCGGGAGCAATTGGCTTGCTCCCTGGCTATCGATTCCTTCTCAAAGATCGAAGTTCGTCGGCAGCACGACGACGTCGCGGATCGTGACATTGCGTGGCCGCGTGAGCATGAAGATGATGGCATCGGCCACTTCGACCGGTTCGATCAGGCTGCCCGATTCCTTTGCCTTCCTGAGATTCTCCTCAGGCCAGTCGGCGAGCAGAGCGCTGATCACCGGGCCGGGTGACACCGAGCCCACCCGAATGCCCTTCCGGTTTACCTGGCGCCGCACGGTCTGGACGAAGCAGGTCATCGCCCATTTCGATGCCGAATAGACCGGCTCCCACGGAACCGGAAAATGTCCGGCGACCGAACTGGTGACGACGATGTCGCCCGATCCGCGCGCGATCATGTGCGGCAGGACGTCATGAACATTCTTCATCACCACATTGATGTTGAGATTGAGCATCCGGTCGATCACGGCAGTCTCGGCCTCGATCAGGTCGCCGCCGATATAGGTGCCGGCATTGGCGTGGAAAATATCCAGCTGTCCGGTCAGTTTCTCGATCGACGGCATCAGGGTCGCGCAGCTTGCGGGATCGAGAAGATCGATCACCAGCGGGATAGCGGCATCGCCGAGTTCCGCGCAGATCTTGTCGAGCGCCTTCTCATCGCGATCAACGAGCACCACGCGAGCGCCTTCGGCAATCATCGCCCGCGTGCTCGCCAGGCCAATGCCCGAGGCGGCGCCTGTAATCGCCGCTACCTTGCCTTCCAAATGCTTGACCATGTCCGTCTCCTTCTATTTCGGATGAAATGTTGAAATCCTGTCGTGGCGTGCCCTTAGCGGTTGCCCCACCGGCGTGCGATGTCGAGGCATTCTCGCCAGCCGACCACCCCGTCAGTGGTCCCGGCGGTCCTCAGCGAGCAGGCAGCTGCCGCATGACCGAGGCCGAGGCATTCCTCGATCGGCCAGTTCTCATGCAGGCCGTACATGAAGCCCGCCGCGAAGGCATCGCCCGCACCGTTGGGGCCGACGATTGCCTCGGGCGGCACCCTGACGGAGGGCACGAAGACGCTGGCGCCGTCGCGGCTAACCGTGATCGCCCCATCGGGAAAATGGATGGTGACGAGGCGCATCGCGCCTTGCTGCAAAATGGCGGCGGATGCGGCGGTGCAGGCTTCAACATCGGTCTTGCCATCCCGGACGGTGATCGCCTCGGCCAGCGCCCCGATCTCGCTATCGTTGACGATCAGCGTGTCGAGATGTGGCAGGCATGGCAGGATGAGGCCGCGCAGCCGTTCGGGCGTGACGGTGCAGAGTTCCAGATTGGTTTCCAGCCCCACCCGACGCGCCGCCTTGAGCACCGTCACCCAGCCATTCTCGTCACCCTGCCATGGCGCATCCATCTTGGGATGAATGCCGGGGAGGCCGAGATGCATAAACCGGGCAGTCGTGCTGGAAAAATCGAAATGATCGGGGCAAAGAAGCGCCGATACGCCAAGGTCGGAGATATGGGTGCGAAGACCGCTCGCCTGCGAGATGAAAGCTTCGGTCGAGTGCGTCGGCGCCTGATCGCTGACATGGATCTGCCGCCGTTCGAGCCCGGCCGCGTCGGCTGCAGCAAGCAGCTTCCGACCGGCGTCATCGTTACCGATAAGGCCAATGGTCTCGACAGGAATGGATGGATCGAGCCGCTTGATATCGACCGCGAGATTGCAGGCCGGGCCGCCGCCGCGCTCCTCCAGCCCCCAGGCGATGCCGACGCTATCCTCCCTCGGCCAGGCATCGATCTTGCGGTTGCGGTCCAGGCACCAGGTACCGCCGGCGATGAACCCGCACCTTGTGTTTCCGGCCATGTTCTCCTCCCTCGCCGGATTAAGACTTCAGCACTTTCTCGGTGATTTCCATATCCGTCTCCAGCGCCCGCAGCGGCTTCTGCCCGGCGGCCTGCAGCGCGCCATGATAGGCCTTGACCGCCTCCTGCGGTGCGAGGTCGCCATCGGCCACGGCGCGCATGTATTTCACCATCGCGAGCGGATCCTCGGCGAGGTTGATCTTGCGGCCGAACAGCGCCACGCGGGCACCGTATTTTTCAGCCTGGTGGATGAGTTCGAACGTATCGCGTGCCGTGCCTGCGCCGCCACCGAGGACCCCGACGATCAGGCTGGGGTCGTAGGATGCCAGCTCGTCCAGCGCCTTCGGGCCGTTGAACGGGATCTTCAGGAATTGCGGCCGCTGGGCGCGCGTCAACCCGGCGAGCGCACGGCAAATGCAGTCGTTGACATAGTGCGGCACGAGTTCGGGCGCGATGCCGGTATCGACGTTCGGGTTGAACACTTCGAGGAAATACTTGAAGCCGTTGTCATCGGCATCCTCGACGAAATCGAGGAAAGCGAGCAGCGAATCGTAGTCGGCGTCGATGTCGTTGTTGAAGGTGATCGAATAGAGCCCGAGATCAGTATGGCGCCGGTTCACCGACAGCGAGGCGGTGCGATAGGGCCGCGACGGATGCTTCGAATAAGTCGCGCCGCGTCCCACCCAGATATCCGTCGTATCATTGGCGCGGATCGCGGGTTTCACACTACTGGCCGCGTAGGCGCCGCTTTCCACCAGCAGTTCGAGGTTCGACGCCGAGGTCAGCATGATATCGACGACATCCTGCGCGATCACGGCCTTGACCTGCCCAAGGAATTCCGCCCGCGTGCGGTAGCGCGTGAACGAGCAATCCTTTTCGAGCTTGGGGCCGCAGGATGGAATGCTCGGCCCCATGTCGCCATCCTTGGCGTCGGCTATGATGAAATCCGTGCGCTTGTAATTGCCGGCCCTGATCCGGGCGATCTTTGCGTCAAAGCGTGTCATGCAGGAATCCTTCGAATATAAGTTGGCGGCTTCAAGTGCCGTCGGAATTGGCGCAGGGCCATACGGGGTCTCGTCGGCCGAGCTTTAGTTCACCATGAAACCGCCATCGACGGGCATGGCCAGTCCGTGCAGCATCGATGCTTCGTCCGACAACAGGAACAGGATCACCTCGGCGACCTCGTCGGGCTCCGCGAAGCGTCCAAGTGGTATGCGCGACAGCATCCCGGACGACTTTGCCGGATCGCTCCACGCCTTGAGGGCCATGGGTGTCAACGTCACGGTCGGATTGACGCAGTTGACGCGGATGCCCTGCCGGCCGAGTTCGTTGGCCATCACGCGGCTCATCGCATCGAGCGCCCCCTTGGACGCGCAATAGGCGGCATGGTCGGCAAAGCCGATGAAAGAGGAAACGCTCGAAACGTTGACGATCGCGCCCTTCCTGCCGCTCGCGATGCGCTCGCGGGCATATTCCTGCGACACGATCATCGGTGCCCGCGCATTGACGGCAAGCAGGAGATCGAAATTCTCCACCTTGAGGTCGAGGAAGGATTCGAGTTCGGTCGTTCCCGCGCAGTTGATCAGGTAGTCGGCAGGCAGCGCCCGAATTGCTGCGGCGCGCGTTGCCTCGGGATCGGCGAGATCGACCGCGATCGGGATGCAGCCGATCTCGCTTCTGAGGTCTTCGAGATCGGCTGCCGATCGCGACAGCGCCGTTACCCTGGCGCCGCGTCGTGCAAGCATCAGCGCGGTCGCGCGTCCGATGCCTTTGCCCGCGCCCGTCAGCACCACGTGTTTGTCCGTAAAATCCATGAATGATCCTCCCTACCAGATGGTGAAGCCGCCATCGGCCTTCACCGTCGCGCCGGTGAGCAAGCTCGACGCATCGCAGCTCAGAAAATGCACCACCGAGGCGATCTCGTGCGGCTGGCCCATGCGGCCCATGGGCGTGTCGCGAATCCAGACATCCATCATCGACCTGTCGACGATGTTCCTGGTCATCTCTGTTTCGATATAGGTCGGCGCCACCGCATTGACGCGGACGCCACGATCGGCCCATTCGGCGGCGAGCGAGGCGGTCAGGTGATGCACCGCCGCCTTGGAAGCGTTGTAATAGGTCTGGAATTGCGGGCGGTTGGCGATATAGCCGGACATCGAACCGATATTGACGATCGCGCCGCGCCCGGCCTTCAGCATGTATTTTCCAAAGGCGCGATTGCACCAGAAGACGCCGTTGTAGTTCACGTCGTTGACATTGAGCCACAATTCATCCGGCGTATCCTCCGCCCGGGCGCCGGTGCGGGCGATCCCGGCATTGGCGACCAGCACATCGATGCGGCCGTGCCTGGCGAAGATATCCGCCGCTGCCTTGTCCACCGCCGCCGAATCCGTGACATCCAGAACATATTTGTCCGCTTGCACGCCCTTGGTCGCCAGCGCTTGCCGGCCCGACTCCGCCACGGCGTCATCGCGGTCGATGATGACGATGCGCGCGCCCGCCTCCGCGAGCGCTTCGGCGCAGGAAAGGCCGATGCCGCGCCCGCCGCCGGTGATCACTGCGACCTGGCCATCCATCCTGAATTTCTCGAAAAACATCTGCTGCTCCGTTTCTATGCCGGGATCAAAGGCGCCGGCCGCTCCTGGCGTCGAACAGGTGCACGCGCGCGGGGTCAATCTTCAGCGAAATGGCTTCGCCCGGGCGGGCGGTGATCCGGTCGCGGACGGCCGCCATGATCGGGTCCGTGCCGAAATGGGCGAAGATCTGCGTTTCAGAACCGGTCGGTTCCAGAACCGAAATCGTGGCCGGCAAGCCATCGGTGCGGACATCGACATGCTCGGGGCGGATGCCGTAGACGACCGGCTCGGCGTGGTTCGCCGTGCCTTCGGGTACGGGCAGCACAGTTCCCTTGTCGCTGACGAAGGACAGCCGGCCGGCCTCGTTCACCAGCTTGCCGGTGACGAAATTCATCGATGGTGACCCGATGAAGCCGGCAACGAAGACATTGGCCGGGCGATCGTAGAGGTCGAGCGGTGCGCCGATCTGCTCGACCCTGCCATCGCGCATCACGACGATCTTGTCGGCCATGGTCATGGCCTCGATCTGGTCGTGAGTGACGTAGATGGTGGTGGTCTTCAGCCGCTGGTGCAGCTCCTTGATCTCGACGCGCATGGTCACGCGCAGCTTGGCATCGAGGTTGGAGAGCGGTTCGTCGAACAGGAAGACCTGCGGATCGCGCACGATGGCACGGCCCATCGCAACACGCTGGCGCTGGCCGCCGGAGAGCTGCTTGGGATAGCGGTCGAGGAGCTTGCCGAGATCGAGGATTTCGGCCGCCTTGCGGACCTTGGCCTCGATCTCGCTCCTCGGGGCGCCCTTGAGCTTCAGCGGAAAGCCCATATTGTCGGCGACCGTCTTGTGCGGATAGAGCGCGTAGTTCTGGAAGACCATGGCGATGTCGCGGTCCTTCGGCAGGACGTCGTTGACCACCCTGCCGCCGATATCGACGGTGCCGCCGGAGATCGTCTCGAGCCCTGCGATCATCCTCAGCAGCGTGGACTTGCCGCATCCGGACGGGCCGACCAGCACGACGAATTCGCCATCGGCGATATCGATGCCGACGCCGTGGATGACCTGCATCGCGCCGTATTTCTTGATGACGTCCTTGACGGTGACGTGGGCCATTTCTCTTCCTTTTACTGCGGCAGCGCGATCTGCATCTTGACTTCGCCCTTGGGGGCGGACGCGGCGATCTCGAAGGCGCGAACGCTTTCGTCGAAATCGAACGTGCGGGTAATAAGCGGCTTCACGTCGATCGCGCCCGAGGACAGCATCGCGACACAGCGCGGAAAGACATGGGCATAGCGGAAGACATGTTCCACGCGCGCCTCCCGCACCATGGCCTTGCCGACGTCGTAGTTGATCGTGTGGACCTGCGAGCCGATGAAGACCACACGGCCGCCGGGCGCCAGTGGATCGAACACGCCTTCGGCGCCCTTGGCATGGCCCGAACATTCGAACACGATCTCGACGCCCCAGCCATCGGTGGCAGCCAGGATTTCCTTGGCGAGATCCTGTCTCGAGACATTGATGGGCGTGATTGGCCCAAGCTTCGCCGCCAGTTCCAGTTTCACGTCGTCGATGTCGCTGACGAAGACCCGGGCGCAGCCGGCGGCCAGCGCCGAAAGCGCCGTCACAAGGCCGATCGGGCCGGCACCGATCACCAGAGCGATATCGCCCGGCTTGACCTGCGCCTTGGTGGCAGCGTGCACACCGACCGCCAGCGGTTCAACCATCGCGGCTTCGGCGAAGGACACGTTGTCGGGCAGCTTGAAGGTGAAATCTGCGGGGTGGACGACGGTTGGCCTGAGCACGCCATGGATCGGCGGCGTCGCCCAGAAACGAACCGCTGGATCGACATTATACATTCCAAGCCGCGTGGCGCGGCTGTTTGGGTCGGGGATGCCCGGCTCCATACAGACCCGGTCGCCAATCCTCAGCGAGGTCACCTCGGCGCCGGTCTCGATGACGATCCCGGATGCCTCGTGTCCGAGGATCATCGGCGCCTTGACCTGGAAGACGCCGGTGCCGCCATGGGTATAATAGTGGACGTCGGAACCGCAGATGCCCACTGTGTGCAGCTTTATGCGCACGTCGCGTGGTCCCAGACGCTCTTCCCGCTCGATCGGGAAATCCCGGAGCGACAGCTTCATTTTCTCTTCCAACACCAGCGATTTCATTGTCTTTGTCCTGTTTTCCCTAGAAGTCGTCAGCCGCGCCAAACGATCAGCACGCCGAGTGCGATAGCCAGCACATGGCAGACCGTCAGCGGGATCGCCTGTTCGAGGAACCGCATCCAGAAAAGCTCGAGCGCGACGAACAGGTAGATGCCGACGAAGACGCGGTCGAACCAGTTGGTGACGATCGGCAGGAAGCCGGTCTGTGCGGGCTTCACTGGCGCGGCCTCCAGTTCCGGATCGGGGTTTTCGCCTTCGATTGGCTGCTGCATGGCTTACTCCTTGACCGCGCCGAAGGTGAGGCCGGCGACGATATGGCGCTGGACGACGGAGAAGATGATCAGCGCCGGGATCAGCGTGATGACCGCGATCGAGGCCATCGCGCCCCATTCGGTGCCCGTCGTCGTCACATATTCGGATAGGCCCGTCGTGATGGTACGCGCGTTGAAACTGGTGAGTGTTGCCGCCAGCAGGAACTCGTTCCAGGCAAAGACCCAGGTCAGGATCAGCGTCACGGCAAGACCCGGGCGGGCAAGCGGAAAGATCACCTCGGAAATGACCTGCCAGGTCGTGGCGCCATCGACTGTCGCGGCTTCATCCAATTCCTTCGGGATGCCGTCGATCGTCGGCCGCAGCGTCCAGATCGCGAAGGGCAGGTTGAAGGTGCAGTAGAGCAGGATCATGCCGATCTTGGTGTCATAGAGCTTCCAGTCACCGAAGGTGAAGACCTGGGTGAAAAGCAGGAAGAACGGCAGCAGGAACACCGCCGCCGGCGCCATGCGGTTGGTGATCGTCCAGAAGAAGATATTCTCCTTGCCGGGGAGATCGTAGCGCGAAAGCGCGTAGCAGGCGAGGAACGCCAGCGTGGTCACCAGCAGCGCATTGCCGCTCGATATGATCATCGAATTCAGCATATAGCCGCGCAGCGTCTCGTTGCCGATCACGTTGACGTAGTTCTTCCAGTAGATCACATCGAGGAACAGGCTCGGCGTGGTGAAGAGATCGACCGCCGGCTTCACCGAGATGACGAAGAGCCAATAGATCGGGAACAGCGTCAGCAGGCTGAGAAACAGCCAAAACACCAGGTAGATCAACGGATTGCGGCTCTGCATCAGAATGTCCTCTTCCGTTCGCGCCGCGCCACGAGCGAGACGTAAAGTATCCAGCACATGACCAGCGTGAGATAGAGCACGATCACCGAGATTGCCGCGCCGTAGCCGTAGTCGGTCTTGGGAAAGACAATCTTCCAGATGTGCAGGCCGACATAGCGGGTGGCGGCACCCGGCCCGCCCGAGGTCAGCATCCAGACTTCATCGACGGTGCGCAGCGCATCCATGAGGCGGATGAACACGGTCGCCAGAATAGCGGGGCGGATCATCGGCAGCGTGATGTGCCAGAAGATCTGCCAGCGGTTGGCGCCGTCGATCTGCGCTTGCTCAAAAGGTTCCTTGGGCAGCGCGAGCAGTGCCGCAAGCAGCGTCAACGTCACCAGCGGCGTCCAGTGCCAGATATCCATGATGACGGTCAGCGCGAAGGCGGTGGTGGGATCGCGGCCGATATTGAGATCGTAGCCGAACCAGCTCTTCAGGAGATAGGGGATGATGCCGATGCTGGGCGTCGTCATCAGGCGCCAGACAGAGCCGACGACGATGGGCGCGACGATCAGCGGCAATGTGTGGATCGTGCGGAAAAAGCCGCGGCCGGGAAATTCCTTCATGAACAGCTGCGCGAGCAGGTAGCCCAACGCGACCTCGCTTGCCACCGCGAAGAAGGCGAATTTCATGGTGTACCAGATGGACGTCAGAAACTCGCCGTCGAAGACGAGACGGCGGAAATTGTTGGCGCCGTTATAAATCATGTCGGGGCTGGCGCCGAACGGGTTCCATTGGTGGAACGCGACATAGAGCACGTAGATGAAGGGTATGATGCCGAAGATGCCGAGGATCGCGATCGTCGGAGCGAGCATCAGCCAACCGACTGTGTTTGAACGCATGAATTCGTGCTCCCCAGGATATTTACGCAGGCTCGATGCCTGTCTTGAGAGGACACTGCGCCCGGGTGGCGGTCTTGGGAGATGCCACCCGGACGCAGGCTCTTAACCGGTTTTACTTGCGGTAGCCGAGGTTCGTCAGTTCCGCTTCGGCGGCGGCCGCCATCTGGTCGAGGCCTTCGTCCGGACCAACTTCGCCCAGAAGGATCCTGTAGAAGATCGGAGCTGTCGCTTCACGCACCTGGGCATGGAACGGGAAGGGCGGCGCACCGGCGAACAGCTTTCCCTGGTCCTTGAGCATGGTGTAGTAGCCGTTCAGCTTCTTATCCATCTCGATGACCTTGGGGTCGTCGTAGGTCGCCGTGTTGGTGATGCGGGGAGCGGCAACCGCCCAGTCGGCCTGCACCGAATCCTGGCCGATGAACTGCAGGAAGAGCAGCGTCGCTTCCTTGTTCTTGGAGGTCACCGGCAGGCCGAAGGCGCCGCCGTCATAGTAGCCGAGATAGCCATTGCCGGCTTCGACTTCCTTTAGGACATCGGGTTCCGTCGGCGGCAGAGCGACGCCGACATTGCCGACAACCTTGGATTTTTCGGCATCGGATGCGATCCAGGCGGCGTTTTCACCATAGACCAGACCCTGTGCGACGCGGCCGGCAGCGAAAGTCGTGCCGACTTCCGTCCATGTCGAGGCAGCCGATTCAGGCGGAGCGATATCGCGCAGATGCAGCCAGTATTTCATGGCGGCTTTCGCCTTGTCGCTGTTCATCTGGCCGCCATTCTCGACGGATGCGGCATAGTTCTTCGATGGGTCGATGCCCCAGTTGTAGACGCCGTATGTCGGCGCGATCGACTCGAAGAATTCATACCAGGACGCTGGATGACCGGTATGCGCCTGGGCTGTCGTGCCCCAGAGCTCCATGCCATTGTCCTTGCCATATTTGGTGAAGAATTCCGCGATCTGGGTATATTCCTGATGCGTCTTGGCAGGCACGAGATCCTTGCCGGTTTCCTTCTTGAAGGCTTCCTTGATCTTCGGATCGTTGAAGAGGTCCGTGCGATAGAGATAGACCTTGATGAAGGCTTCCATGGGGATGCCGAAAATGTCGCCATCGGCATTCTTGAAGTAGTTGGCGAAGGTCGTGAAATGCGACTCATCGAAATCCGGCGCCTTCAGCGACGGGTCGTCCTTGAGCGATTTCGTGATATCGACGAGGAAGTTGCGCGCCAGATAGGCGTAGATGATGTCCTGCTCGATATAGACCATGTCATAGAGGCCGGTCTTGGCTTCCATGTCCTTGATCGCCTTGTCGTACATCTGGTCCCAGGAGGTCGTTTCGATCTCGACCTTGATGCCGGTCTTCTTTTCGAATTCCGGTGCCAGGACGTCCTTGATGTAATTCGACGGCGGCGTGCTTTCGGTCACGCCGTGCAGCACGACGCCCTTGTACTTCGCACCGGCATCGGACCAGAAGTCGGCCCGTGCGGGCATCACGCTTGCCAGCAGGCTGATCGCAAGCGCGGCAATTCCAATTCCACTTTTCCTGATCATGATTCCTCCTCCTTGGTGTCTGCGCATCCTGCGGCCGGCGGCCTGCAGGCAAGGTCTCGCACCCGGTACAAGCCGGGTCCTCCCATGACCTGACGCACGGCTCCTCCCGGCGTTCAGGCATCCTTCGCTTTCCGGATCGTCACCGGATTTATCGTCCGAAGTTCGTTCCCATGAGCGTTCCAAAAGCTTAGAGCGGGGTTTGACCCGATGCCACGCGTGCTTTGCAGGCGATCTATACTTTTTCGCCGACGACCAAGCCGGCCGAAAATGCGCGGATTTCCCGGAACGGATCGGGCCGTGCGTCGGTGCCGATCTTGTGCGCATTGCGCCGGTAATCCGAGGGTGTTCGCCCGCAGATCTTGAAGAACTGCCGGTTGAAATTAGCGATATTGTTGAAGCCGACTTCGAAGCAGATATCGGTGATCGGCCGGTAGGTCTGGGTCAGCAGCGAGCAGGCGGCATAGACGCGCGCCAGGATGACATAACGCGCGAAGGTATGACCTGTCTGGCGCTTGAAGAACCGCGAGAAAGCCTGGGGTTCCAGGCCGCAGCGCTTCGCCACGGACGCGAAGTCGATGTCCTCGCTATAGTTCTCCAGCACGTAGCGCATGGCGACGTCGAGCTCCGGCGGCAGTTCCACCCGCGCGGAAGTCGGCGCGAGGCGCGAAAGCTTGCGCCGCTCTTTGGGATTTTGCGCCAGCGTGATCATCAATTGCAGGAAAAGCACCACACGCTCCGCACCATGCGCGGCACCGATCTGGGCGAGCAACCGCTGCCCCGCGAGCGCCGTGGCGCCAGTGAATTCCACCCCGAAGACCGCGTCCTCGAAAAGCGGTCTTATGGTTCCGAGTTCCGGGCAAAAGGCGGTGACGCGATCGGCCCATTCGGGGCTGAACTGGATCAGCATGTCGCGATTGCGGATGAGCTTGCCCGGCTCGATGTCGCTGACCCAATTGTGCGGCACGTTGGGGCCGGTCAGCACAAGGCAGCCCGGCGCGAACTCGCCGATATGATCGCCGACCATCATCACGCCGGATGTCGCGCGCGTCAGGTGCAGTTCGTATTCCGGATGATAGTGCCACTTGGCGCCGAAATATGGATAGTCGTGCATGTTCCAGCGGAAGGATTCCGCAGGCGGACAAATGATCATTTCGAAGTCCGGAACGATCTTCAGATCGGCCTTCATTGAATGACTCCTCTTCCCCAGTGAGGCGGTAGCCGCCTCGCTCATTCTGATCCGCAGTCTCCCAAGTCGTCTCCTGGGGCTCCTCTTCCCCGCGACATCAATGCATAAGAATTTTCAAATTTCAAATCGGCGGTCGCCGGCCCTGAATCCACGCGATTTGGCGGACACGCACAGGCATGCGCTCGGCGATGATTCAATTCCTCCCGGCCTCGATGCATTTTCAGGCTTATATGTTGCTTGACAAGACAAATTAATATTCTTTACAAATAAGTCAATGACAAACTGCTTAAGTGCTTGGCGGCAATATGAGGAAGGCCACCAGGTGCGGAGATTTCGCTCATTTCGAGAAGAATGAAGCCGAGACCTGTCGACCGGTTCGCACGACTAAGATCAATTCAATGGCTACCGACATTTTAGTTTGCTGCAGTGCGGCAAATTTGTTGCGCATAACAACATAAATATTCCGCCAGTGCGGGAAGGAGGAAAAACATGGGCCGATTGGGAATACATTCATTCGTCTGGACGGGCGGCGCCACCCAGGCGATGCTCGAGGATGCCATGGAAAAATCGGCGGCCTGCGGATATCGGCTGATAGAGTTCGCCTATCTCCGGCCCGAGAAATTCAACCTCGACCAACTGGCGAAACGAGCGTCCGCGCTCGATCTCGAGATCGCCGTGACCATGGGATTGCCGCTCAACGCGGATGTCTCGAACGACGACGCCGAGGTGGTGAAGGCGGGCGAGAAGCTGTTATCCGATGCAGTGAAGGCCGTGCGCGACATCGGCGGCACCAAGCTGGGTGGCATCCTCTATTCCGCCCATACCAAATATTCCAGGATGCCGACGGATCGTGGCCGCAAGAACAGCATCGGGGCGATCGCGCGGACTGGGGACATCGCCAAGGCCGCCGGTGTCGACCTCGTCCTTGAGATCGTCAACCGGTTCGAGACCAACCTGCTCAACACGACTGCGCAGGGGATGGATTTCATCAAGGAGACAGGCTCCGACCATGTGACGCTGCATCTCGATACGTTCCACATGAATATCGAGGAGGCCAATCCCGCCGCGGCGATCCGGCTCGCTGCCGACAAGATCGGCTATTTCCACATCGGCGAAAGCAATCGCGGCTATCTCGGCGATGGCGTGATCGATTTCGACCGGATCTTCGATGCGCTCCTCGACATCGGCTATACCAGGGACATCACATTCGAATCCTTTTCGAGCGCCGTGGTGGATGAAGGCCTGTCGCTGGCCTGCGCGATCTGGCGCGATACCTGGACCGACAACATGCCGGTCGCCAGGCATGCCAAGGCGTTTATCGATCTCAAAATGGAAGAAGCTGTCCGCCGGCGCGCCACAAATGCCGGTCCTTGAGCGCGAACATGCGGGGAAAGTCGGTGTCGTGCGATATCAGCATTTTACCGGCTTTCCGTCTTGTGCCATCAGTTTTCCGTCCTGCCATGCATTTGGGGAGACTTTTATGTGAATGAGACGGTGTTGATCACCAGTTCGCCGCGCGGCATCAGGCAACGAAATGAAGTGGCTGCCCTCAAGGCGCTGCATCAGTTCGGCCGCCTCAGCCGCGCCGATCTGGCGCGCAAGCTGGGGCTCAACCGCTCGTCCTCGGGCCATATCATCGCCGGATTGACCGCCGATGGGCTGGTGCGCGAAGTCAGCGAAAACCACTATGTTCGCGCCAACCCGACCCATGCCGGCAGGCCGGGCATCATGCTCGAACTCGTGCCGGAGGCCGTGTTCTTCGTCGGCGTCGAAATCGGCGTCGAGCATATCAGCACGGTCGAGATCGACCTCGCGACCAATATCATCTCCACCAGCGTCGAGCCCTTCGACGGCGCCTCCGCCGGTGTCACGAAAGCCGTCGAGCGCGCGGTGCAGATGGCGTTCGAAGCGATCCCCGCCCATAGGCGCGATCGTTGCGAAGGTCTCGGTATCGCAACACCGGCGCAGATGGACAGGCACGGCTTTGTCCGGCTGGCGCCACTGCTCGGCTGGGAAAACGTGCCGCTCGTGGAGCGCGTTCGGGACGTCCTGCCCGTCTCCGTTCCTGTTGTGGCGGAGAACGACGCCAATGCCTTCGCCATCGGCGCCACATATGGCCGCAACGAACGGCATGCGGGCGTTACGCTGTTCCTCGTCATGGAAAGCGGCGTCGGTGGCGGCATCATCGTCAATGGCAGCCTGTTTCGCGGCGCGAATGGGTTGGCCGGAGAGGTCGGCCATCTCAGGATCGACGGCGTCTCGCAGCCGGACCGGAATCTGGAACAGGTGCTCGGCCTCGAAAACATCATGCATGGATATCGCAACGTGTCCGGCAAGGCCGAACCGACGTTCCAGACATTCCTGGCAGATGTGCATGATCGCGTGCCCGGCGCGGTGACGATCGCCGAGGAGTGGGCGAGAGCGCTGGCGATCGGCCTCATCCAGGCCTGTCGCGTCATCGATGCGGATCGGATCGTTCTGGGCGGATCGGTGGCGGCGCTCTATCCGCTGATGGCTGCCCGCGTCGCCCACCACATCCGGTCGACGCAGGAGGCGAGCTTTCCGATGCCCGATATTGTGATGAACGACAATGAAACGATCGGCCCGGCATTCGGCGCGGCCTGCATCCTCCACCAGCGGTATCTGTCGATGGAGAGCCAGCGCTTCGCCGAGGATGCGGGATAGGCCGGTCATAATTGAGATTAAATCAAGAGAATGCATCCATGACCCGTACATCCCTCGCCCCCGACGAGCTCGGCCCCACCATCACCATCGGAGAAATCCTGGTGGAGATCATGGCGGTCCATCGCGGCGACGGTTTCCTGGAGCCGATCGAGCTGACAGGGCCTTATCCCAGCGGCGCTCCGGCGATCTTCATCAACCAATGCGCCAAGATCGGCGGATCGGCAGGCATCATCGCCTCTGTCGGCAACGATGATTTCGGACGCATCAATGTCGAGCGGTTGCGCGCCGATGGCGCCGATGTCTCCGCCGTCTCGGTCAGCGCCGACTATCCCACCGGCAGCGCCTTCGTGCGTTATCGCGAGGATGGCTCGCGCGATTTCGTCTACAACATCGCCAAATCCGCCGCCGCTCAACTCAGCCTGACCTGCGAAGCAATGGCGCTGATCGCCCGTGCCGGACATTTGCATGTCATGGGAACCGCATTTTCGATTCCCGGCGCCTGGGACATCATGGATCACGCCATCGGCGTCATCAAGAACCGGGGCGGCAGCATCTCCTTCGATCCCAACCTGCGCAAGGAACTGCTCGGTCAGGGCGATATGCTGGCGCGTTTCGCGAGGCTGGTGGAGATCGCCGACCTCATCCTCCCCTCGGGCGACGAATTGTTCGCGGCATCAGGTGTGGATGGAGAGACGGCGTCGATCCAAGCGCTATTCTCCCACAGTGCGAGCGAGATCGCACTGAAGCGCGGCGAGCGGGGCTCGACGTTCTACGGCTCCGATGGCACGCGCCTGGATTGCCCGGCCTTCAAGGTGGAAGAAGTCGACCCGACCGGGGCGGGCGATTGTTTCGGTGGCGCCTATGTCGCGTGTCGCCGGCTTGGCATGCCGGCCGACAAGGCGCTGGAATATGCCAATGCGGCGGGCGCCCGGAATGTCACCGCCAAGGGCCCGATGGAGGGCACCGGAAGCCGCCAGCAACTCGACGAGTTCATTGCAAATACGCCGAGGGCAGCGCTGTGACCGCATTCCTAAGACAACTGGCGCAATCGCGCCGCGACGGCAAGCCGCTCGGCATCACCTCAGTCTGTTCAGCGCATCCGCTGGTGATACGCGCCGCGGCCCGAAATGCCGCGCATTACTCGGATATCCTGCTGATCGAGGCGACCTGCAATCAGGTCAATCAGTTCGGCGGCTATACCGGCATGCTGCCAGCCGATTTCGTGCAGCTTGTTCGGCGCATTGCAGCGGAGGAAAATCTGCCAACTGACAAGATCATCCTCGGCGGCGACCATCTTGGTCCCAACCCATGGAGATCGGAGCCTGCCGCCTCGGCCATGGCGAAAGCCGAGGACATGGTGATGGCTTATGTCGATGCCGGTTTCCGCAAAATCCATCTAGACGCATCGATGGGATGCGCCGGCGAGCCTGCCGCGCTCGATGATGCAACAACGGCCGAGCGGGCGCTGCGGCTGGCCCAGGCGGCGGAACATGCTGCGCGGAAGGCTGGCGGCGAGATGCCGGTCTATATCATCGGCACCGAAGTGCCGCCGCCCGGCGGTGCGCATCATGTGATCACCGAGCTCGAACCGACCAACGTTGCGGCCGCGCAGCAGACCATCGACATTCACCGCGATATGTTCCGGCGGGCGGGCATGGAGGATACCTTCTCGCGCGTGATCGGCCTCGTCGTTCAGCCGGGTGTCGAATTCGGCAATGAAAACGTGGTCATCTATGATCCCTCGAAGGCACGCGGGCTGACGCAATTGCTCGATCGGGAACAGAGCCTCATCTACGAGGCCCATTCGACCGATTACCAGGGACGGGCGGCGCTCAGGCATCTTGTGGAGGATGGTTTTCCCATTCTCAAGGTCGGGCCAGAGCTGACCTTCGTATTGCGGGAAGCACTCTATGGCCTGGATCTCATCGCCAGCGATCTCATCGAAGGCTATCCGCCCCGCGCATTGTTCAAAACCATGGAAAAGCTGATGCTGGACAATCCTGTCTTCTGGCAGGGCCACTATCACGGCTGGCCGCAGGAACAGCACGTGCAGCGGCATTACTCCTATTCCGACCGCATCCGCTACTATTGGAATCAGCCAGAGGCGGCAGCTGCGGTGCAGACGTTGATCAATGTGCTACAAGGCAGAACCGCCCCGCCGACGGTTTTCCGCCAGCACCTCCCTGGCTTCGAAGGCTGGTTCGGCAAGCCGCTCGATCCAACCGCGCTTGTCGTTGCCGCGGTTCAGCGCAGCCTCGACAACTACCGCGCTGCCTGCACGGGCGGCTAACACGAGCGTTAGCGCGCGAACGAGAGGAATTTCGCGTCGAGGATCAAATCGCTCAAGTTGTATCTATCGACCTAACGCTTCCGAAAACGTCAGTCTGTATTTTAGGCATGTCGTATGGAGTCGGGCATGCTTCTGGAACTGCAAAACGTCATCTTGAGGATGGTCGCCCGAGGCGATGCGCTGGAAACGACGCTGAACAGATTGTGCGAGCAAGCCGAAACCCTGGTGCCCGGGATCATTTGTTCGATCCTGACACTGGATGCTGAGGGCCGCCTGCACCCGGCAGCCGGACCCAGCCTGCCGGACCATTATTCCGATGCACTCGACAATCTACCCATCGGCCCGGACGTCGGCTCCTGCGGCACAGCCGCCTTTCTCGGACGGCCGGTAAGCGTCACGGATATAGACCGCGATCCGCTATGGACGAATTTCAAGGCACTGGCTCTGCCGCTGGGACTGCGGGCCTGCTGGTCGAGTCCCATCTTCAGCAACGACGGCAGGGTCATTGGCACATTCGCCTTCTACTTCCGGGAGACGCGCGGTCCTACATCGCTCGAAGAGAATATCGTCGAGACCTGCCTACCGCTTTGCATGATCGCGCTCGAACGCCAGGAGCGATTGCAGGCACATAGCAGGCTGGCTTTCACCGATGTCCTGACCGGACTTCCCAACCGCGCCAGGTTCGAAAACGATCTCAGTGCCTGCCAGGACGACGACTGGGGCCTGCTGCTGGTCGACATCGACAATCTCAAGACCGTCAACGATACGTTCGGGCACAATGTAGGGGATGCGCTAATCGCCACAGTGGGAGCGAGGCTGTCCACCGCGGTCAAACCCTTCGAGGCCTACCGGCTCGGCGGCGACGAATTCGCGGTGATCGTCAATTCCGCTTCGGCCGAGAAAGCCGCTGCGCTTGCCGAAAGCATCCTTGCTTCCGCCAGCAAGCCCTTCATTTGCAACGGCCATACCGTTTTCTCATCGGTGACGATCGGCGCGGCCGAACGAAACCATCCCGGCCAGACGCCGGAGACCGTACGCCAGAATGCCGACCTTGCACTCTACCACGCCAAGGAGACACAGCGGGGCGGCTTCATTCATCACGAGGAGACCCTCGGCACCGCGATCTCAGCGCGATTCGACGCGATCCGCAGTGTGGCACTTGCCTTGGACGAGGATCGCATACGAGCCTATTATCAGCCCGTCGTGCGCCTCGACAGCGCCGAGATCATCGGCGTCGAAGCGCTCTGCCGGATGATCGGCAGGGATGGCTCCATCATCTCGGCCTCGCAATTCCATGAAGCCACGAAGGATGCGCGCGTCGCCGCCGCGCTGACGCGCTCGATGCTCAAGCAGGTTGCGAGAGATGTCGGCGCATGGCTCGGCCGCGGGATCGCCTTCCAGCATGTCGGGATCAATATTTCGGCGGCCGATTTCCAGGCCGGCGGATTGTCCGATCTTCTTTCCGAAACGTTCGGGGCGGAGGGTGTGCCGCTCAGCCACGCTATCCTCGAAGTCACGGAATCCGTCTATATCAGCCAGCGCGACAAGACGGTCGCAAACGAGATCAAGGCGCTCCGCGCGCGAGGCCTCAAGGTCGCTCTGGATGATTTCGGGACGGGATTTGCCTCCCTGACCCACCTGCTTGCCGTGCCGGTGGATATCATCAAGATCGACAAATCCTTCGTCGATCGCCTCGGTCCCGGTGACGCCGGCGGATGTATTATCGAGGGAATCCTGCACATCGCCAAGGGTCTCGGCATCCGGGTCGTCGCCGAGGGCATCGAGACAGCGGACCAGGCCGAACGCCTGAAGACGATGGGATGCGTGCTGGGCCAGGGCTATCTGTATTCGAGGGCGGTGTCGGCGGAAGAGATGACCGGTCTGCTCCTCGAAGGCAGTCAGGAAAAGGGCACGGCGGAGATGAACGAAGCGCTGTTCCAACTGAAACGGGTCTCGACCGCGCGCGGTGCGTGAGCCCCGATCAGGCGAATTCCCGGCTCATCCGGACCAGATCGTCCCACAGGCTTTCAGCAAAACCACGCAGCACCATGAGTTCGATCGCATCCGGCGCGAGGCGGGTAAGGTGCACCGATATGTGGCCCACCAAGGTCATGGCCGATTCCCCAACGGCGACCCGGTCGAGATCGACGCCCGTGCCCTTCGCCAGCACATCGACTATCCGGGTTCCCTTGAGGCCGACACGCACCCGGCCGTGACTCTGGTCGACGAGGAATGCATGCTGGGCAAGCTTCGCGGCCATTGCCTGAAACTCGTCGTGGGTCATCGGGGAGTCGCCGACGATGAACCATTGGCCGGGGCCCGCCGAGCGCAGGCCATGTGGCTCCACGCCGGCAAACTCGCCAAGGATCTGGCGCGGGTCGTCGCCATCGGGCTTACCGAGCACCTGGATCACCCGGCCTTCCGGCAATGGCTGAAGCGTGACGGCGCCCGCGCTCGAAGCGAAGGCCTCGTGGACTGCGGGGCGGTGGATGAGTTGGAAATCAGCCATGCAGCTTCTCATTCGCTGGATCGACAAAGACCGGATCGCACAGGCGCGCCGGCGTGAATTCATTCAGCAGCCCGTTCCACACAACCACTTCCTCGCCGTGGCGCGCGGGGCCGCGTGTGACGAGAGCCAGACCGATGGTGGAGCCAACATGCGGGGAATAGGCGCTGGAGGAGACGTAGCCCTGGTCGTTCTCGAGCGTCGCATCCGCGCCCTTTGCAAGAATATGCGAGCCGGTGCGGAACGATGTCTTGGGGTCGAGCGGCACGACGCCGACAAGACTCGGCCGATCGTCCGCCAGCAGACCTTCACGGTTCAACATGGCCTTGCCGATGAAGTCCGGTTTCACCGCCGAGACCATTTTGGCAAAGCCGAGATCAGCTGGGATGACGGTGCCGTTGATCTCGTTGTGGGTCACGTGGCCCTTCTCGATGCGCATGACGCCGAGTGCTTCGACGCCATAGGGTTGGATGCCGTGGAGCTCGCCAGCCTCCATCAGCGCATCGGCGACGCTCTCGCCGTAACCGGCGGGCACGGCAAGCTCGAAAGCCAGTTCGCCGGAGAAGGAGATACGGAACAGCCGCCCGTGCAGCCGGCCACTGAGGAGCGACACTTCGCGCGCGCCGAGGAAGGGGAAGGCCGAATCGGATATGTCGTCATCGACGATCGCCTGCAGGATCAGCCGCGATTTCGGGCCGACGATCGACATCTGCGCCCATTGGTCGGTGACCGAGGCGAGGCGGACATCAAGATCGGGCCACAGGGCCTGCGCGCAGAATTCCAGATGGGTCATCACACCGGCCGCATAGGCGGTTGTGGTGGTCATGAAGAACCTGTTTTCCTCCAGCCGGCTTGTCGTGCCGTCATCATAGATGAAGCCGTCCTCGCGCAGCATCAGCCCGTAGCGCGCCTTGCCGACGGGGAGTTTCAGGAAGGCGTTGGAATAGACGCGGTTGAGGAATTCCGCCGCATCCTTGCCGCAGACTTCGATCTTGCCGAGCATCGAGACATCGCAGAGACCGGCATTCCTACGGACGTTCAGCACTTCGCGGTCAACACTTTCGCGCCAGTGCGTCTCGCCGTCGCGCGGGAACCAGGAGGAACGATACCAGAGGCCGGTCTCGACGAAGATCGCGCACCGCTTTGCGGCCCAATCATGCAGCGGCGATTTGCGCACCGGTTGGAAATGCGGGCCGGCATGGGCGCCGGTCAGAGCGCCGAACGAGATCGGCGTATAGAATGGCCGGAACGTTGTGGTGCCGATCTCGGCGGGCGAAACGCCGCGCGCCTCGGCGAGCAGGCCGATGGCGTTGACATTGCCGAGCTTGCCCTGGTCGGTCGCCATGCCTGATGTCGTGTAGCGCTTGGCGAGTTCGACATGGCCGTAGCCTTCCTGCACCGCCAGATCGAGATCCTTGCGGTGGACATCGTTCTGGTAATCGACGAAGGCCTTGCCCTTGATGCCTGGAATGGACCAGAGCGGCTTGCCAGCGGAGGTCGCGATATCGCCCTCGACTGCGCCGATGGCGAGTGGTTCCGCCTTGAAGCCGAAAGCATTGGCGAGTGCCGCGCCACGTTCGGCACCGCCTGCGAGGCAATCGGAGAGGCTTGCCGTTCCCGCCGCGGCACCTGCGATCTCGATTCCCTTCAGGCCGGAGGGAGCCAAAAAGGCGGCGTGCGTATCGGACCATTGCGGCTTGCCGCCGCGATGGCAGGCAAGGTTGATGATCGGGCTGAAGCCGCCCGACATGGCGAGCGCATCAACGGTGAGGGTTTCAGTCTTGCCGCCTGCCGAGATGGCGATCGACTTGAGGGATTTGCCGCCGCTGGCATCGGTGACGACACCACCCCGGATCAATCGCGCCTTGCCTTGATACGCGAATGAAGCATCCGCTCGGCTGTCGATGATCGCCGCGACAGTCAGGCCGACATTCTCCATGTCGCGGGCGAGCGCATAGCCGGCATCATTGGTGGTGAAGATCGCCGTGCTTTTGCCCGGCGCCACGCCGTAGCGGTTGAGATAGCTGCGCATGGCGCCCGCCATCATCACGCCTGGAATGTCGTTGCCGCCGAACACCAGCGGGCGTTCCTCGGCACCTGTGGCCAGCAGCGCCTGTTTTGCGGCGATGCGCCAGAGGCGCTCGACGGGACGATTGGGGTCGGGATCGCGGACATGTTTCTGCACCCGTTCGATGGCGCCGAAGACATTGCCGTCATACCAGCCGAAGGCGGTGGTGCGGGTCATGACACGGACATTCGGCAGCGATTGCAGTTCCGCCACGATGCGGGCCGCGAATGCCGGTGCATCCTCGCCACCGATCGTCGCGGTCTCATGTAGCAGCGAGCCACCGGCAATCGTGTGTTCATCAACGATGATGACGCGCGCGCCAGCACGCCCAGCCGTTAGCGCCGCTGCCAAGCCGGTTGGGCCGGCGCCAATCACCAGCAGGTCACAATGCGCCCAGCACTTTTCGTAATGGTCCGGATCTGCTTCGTACGTCGCCTTGCCAAGGCCGGCAGCCTTGCGGATGAAGGGTTCGTAGAGCTTTTCCCACAGACCAGCCGGCCACATGAAGGTCTTGTAGTAGAAGCCGGCGCTGAGAAACGGCGACAGCAGGCTGTTGACCGCGCCGATGTCGAAATCGAGCGACGGCCAGCGGTTCTGGCTCCGCGCTTCGAGCCCAGCATAAAGTTCCTGCATCGTGGCGCGGGTATTGGCTTCGGTCCGGCCGCCCGAGCCGATGGTCATCAGTGCGTTGGGCTCGGCCGCGCCTGCGGTGAGGATGCCGCGCGGGCGATGGTACTTGAAGCTGCGACCGACCAGCTGGCGGCCATTGGCGAGCAGCGCCGACGCGAGGCTGTCTCCCGCAAGGCCTTGCAATGGCGCGCCGTCGAAGGTGAAGGAAAGCGGTGCCCGGCGGTCGATCAAGCCGCCATTCGGCAGACGATAGGAGGTCATGCGCGCGCCTCCGGGCTTGCTGCAAGCGCGACATCGCGGCTGGCTTCGATCTCGTGGGTTGCGGTATCGCGCGTCACGACCAGCCACCGCCGGCAACCGGATGTGTGGTGCCAGAATTCCTCATACCTGCCGCGCGGATTGTCGCGCAGATAGACGTAGTCCATCCATGCCTGCTCGCCCGCGTCGGGCGCCGGACGCGGGAGTGCCGCACCCTTGATGGTGAATTCTTCTTTCGGGCGAGACCCGCAATGCGGGCAGGGAACCAGACTTGCCATATCTCAAAATGTCCTTGGCGAGCGATATCAGTGAAGGTTGGGCTGGGCGCCTTGGCCCTTTTCGTCGATCGGGTAGCCGCGCGCGAAGCGATCGAGCCGGAAAGCCCTGGCCGTCTCATGCGGCGTGCCGTTCGCCAGAAGATGGGCGAAGCAGAAGCCGGAGGCGGGCGTCGCCTTGAAGCCGCCATAGCACCAGCCGGCATTGAGGTAGAGATTATCGATATGGGTGCGATCGATGATCGGCGTGCCATCCATGCTCATATCCATGATGCCTCCCCAGGAGCGCAGCACGCGGATGCGCGAGATCGACGGGATCATTGCCTTGCCGGCCTCGGCGACATGTTCGACTGTCGCCAGATTGCCGCGCTGGGCATAGGAATTGTAACCATCGATATCGCCGCCGAACACGAGGCCGCCCTTGTCGGACTGGGAAACGTAGAAGTGCCCAGCACCGAACGTCACAACGCCATCGATGAAGGGCTTCAATCCCTCCGAGACGAAAGCCTGCAGGACATGGCTTTCGAGCGGCAATTTCAGGTCGGCCATTTCGGCGACGCGCGACGAATTGCCGGCGGCGGCGAGGGCCAGCTTGCCGCAGCCTATAAAGCCTCGCGACGTCTCGACGGCGGTGACCTTGCCGTTTTCGCGGCGGATGCCGGTCACTTCGCAGTTCTGGATGATATCGACACCACGGCTATCGGCGCCGCGCGCATAGCCCCAGGCAACGGCATCGTGGCGGACCGTGCCGCCGCGCCGTTGCAGCAGGCCGCCCTTGATCGGGAAGCGGGCATTGTCGTAATCGAAGAAGGGCAGCATCGACTGTACTGCGGCGCGATCCAGCAGTTCGGCATCCACTCCATGCAGCCGCATGGCGTTGCCACGCCTGACATAGGCATCGCGCTGGGCATCGGAATGGAAGAGATTGAGCACGCCGCGCTGGGAAACCATGGCGTTGAAATTGAAATCCTGCTCCAGCCCTTCCCACAGCTTCATCGAGAGTTCGTAGAAGGGATTGTTGCCCGGCAGCAGGTAGTTCGACCGGATGATCGTCGTGTTGCGGCCGACATTGCCGGAGCCGATATAGCCCTTTTCGAGCACCGCGACATTGGTGATGCCGAAGCGGCTGGCGAGATAGTATGCCGTCGCAAGACCGTGACCGCCACCGCCGACTATGATCACATCATAATGCGGCTTGGGCTGGGGATCGCGCCATGCCGGCGCCCAATGCTTGTTGCCCCTGAGGCCGTTGAGCAGGATGGAGAGTGCCGAATAGCGCATGGAAACCCCTTACGTCGATCGACCTAGACATAGCGCGCATCGGTCTCCTCTTATTGCAGAAAAGAGCCGTAATGATATAGAAACGGGCCATGATCGCCACCAACAACAGAAATGCCCAGATTTTCGGATTCGTGCTGCTGCCGAACTTCGCACTGATGTCCTATGCGTCGGCATCAGAACCGCTGCGCGCGGCCAATCTGCTGGCCGGCCGCGATCTTTATCATATCGTGCCGCTTTCACTCGGCGGGCTTCCGGTCAGGAGTTCCGGTGGCGTGACGATCCAGTGCGAGGACATCACCGCATGCGGCAGTGATATGCACACGATATTCGTCTGCGCCGGTGGAGGCCCGGCGGACTGGGCAACCGGAGAAAACCTCTATGCCCCGCTGCGGCGGCTGTCGCGCCTCGGCGTGAGGATCGGTGGCATCTCAAGCGGTGCCTTCGTGCTGGCCGCCGCTGGCTTGCTCGAGAATCGGGATTTTACCATTCATTGGGAGCATGCGCCGGCCTTCAGGGAAGCCTTCCCGCGACTGAGATTGCGACAGGCGCGCTATGTGCTCGATGGCGACCGCGTGACCTGTGGCGGTGGCGTTGCGCCGCTCGATATGATGCATGCCTTGATTTCCGAGCGGATGGGCTCGCATTTCGCCCGCCGGGTCAGCGACTGGTATCTGCACACGGCGATCGCCGAGCCAACCGCCCCGCAGCGCGGCTCCGCCGCGGAGCGCTTCGGCACGCATCATCCGGCGCTGGTGGCCGCGCTGGAAAAGATGGAAGCAACTGTCGAGCAGCCGCTCGATCGGTCAGCCATGGCGCGATTCGTGGGTGTCAGCCCGCGCCATCTTGACCGGCTTTTCAGCGAGCAGCTGGGACGTGGCTTTCTCGACAAATATCGCGAGATACGGCTTATGCACGGTCGGCGGCTGGTGGAGCAAAGTCCGCTGTCGATTTCGGAGATCGCCATGGCGACGGGCTTTTCAAGCCCGGGCCATTTTTCGACGGCATACAAGGCGATGTTTGCAAAGACGCCGAGCCAGGAGCGAGCGTCACGCATCCCCCAGTGAACTTCGGAGCAGTTGCTCGTATCGATCCCCGATCCGGACCACGTTAAAATCCGCAGCCCTCTCCTTGAGAAAGTTAGCCGGAGTCGGGTGCTCCAGTGTGCGGATGATCGCCGCCGCGAGTGCCTTGGCATCGCCGACCGGAACAAGCGGTCCGAAACGACCGTCGGCTAGAATTTCGCGCGGACCATGGGGCGCATCGGTCGATACGACTGGCACACCGGATGCCATGGCTTCGATGAGGACATTGCCGAAGCCCTCACTCAGCGAGGACAAGACCACAAGATCGGCTGCGGCATAGCAGGCCATGGGATCATCGACATAGCCGGCAAAGAGCACGCGGTCGGCGATGCCGAGTTTCAACGCGTAGGTTTTCAATTCCGCATCCAGCGGGCCTTCGCCGAAGATTGCCAGCCGCCAGGGCCGGTCGGCGCCCAGCAAGGCGCAAGCGTCGAACAGGGTCTTGTGATCCTTGACCGGAACCAACCGGCCGACCGACGCCAGGACCAGACCATCCCCCATGGCGGCAAGTTGCTCATGCCATGGATAGGAGACCGTTGTTTTGGCACGAGGCGGAAGCGGGTTGTTGATGACCGCAATCCGGGATGCCGGAAACCCGCGCTCGGCAAGATCCCGACCGATGCCCTGCGACACGGCAATCGCTTGCGTCGCACGCCAAGCCACCAATTTCGAAAGCCAGATTGCCAGACGTGCGCCGATACCACTAGATGGCAGCGACTTTGCGGCGTGAAAACTCGGGAAGAACTTTGCGCGGCTGCGGGAAAATATGAGCGCGAGCGCGATGATCAGGTTGGCGAATTCGGGAGCGCTGAATACCGCATCCGGATCGAGGCGACGCAAGACCTGTACGCTCCGCCAGAGCCCACGCAACGTTGCCGGCTTGCCATAACTTTCGCCATGGATGGTCAGGCCGAGATCGAGGAGCTTCACGCGCGGCGAGAGAAGCGCTGCGTTCGGACCTTCCCCATTCCAGGTGAACAGCGTCACATCATGACCGCGCGCGGCAAGCTCGTTGGCCATCAGGACGAAGACGCGCTCGGCGCCGCCGCCCCGGAGGCTCGCGCTATGGAAGACGATACGCTTGGCGCTCACGTCATCATCTGTATGCGGCACTGCTCATCTGGCCCGGTTGCCTCAGATCGCGCGACATTCCGCGCATCACGGCGAGCATCATGCCCAGCATGAAGCCGGCAAACAAGCCGAGAGCGATCATCAATGTGGCCGGCGGGGGCCATGAGCGCGAGGATGGC
This sequence comes from Rhizobium sp. LjRoot254, assembly GCF_964254105.1. NCBI lineage: Bacteria > Pseudomonadati > Pseudomonadota > Alphaproteobacteria > Hyphomicrobiales > Rhizobiaceae > Rhizobium > Rhizobium sp. LjRoot254. Next base: position 4,906,831 of record NZ_CAXUSM020000001.1, read on the forward strand.
GGCACCGCCGTCGAGATCACACGCACGTCGGTCGTGTTGATCTGTTCGCGTTCGGTGATCTGGCGCGCGCGGGACATGAAGCTCTCGTAGATCGTCGATTTCGCGGATGCATCGCGCTCCAGTTCGCGCAGCGCCACCTGCGATTCGTTGTCGCTGAAGACGTTGCCCTTGAGCGAATCCATCTGGGTTGTCAGGGCGGCGAGCGACGCCTGGCTCTTGTCCAGCGTCGTCTTGGCGTTCTCGATCGTGCGGGTGAGCTCCACCTTGAGCTGGGAATTGGCGCCATCCAGTTCGGCCTGCAGCCGCATGATCGCCGGATAGCGCGGGCCGAAGGTCATGGATTGGGCGTCGATCTGGCGCTGCAGATTGTTTGCCTTTTCGCGAAGCGCGACGATCGTCGCCGATGCGACCGAATCCGACAGATCGGCATTGCTGCTCGCGGCCAGCAACGAGTCATAGGTGGATTGGGCGGCGATCACACGCGACTGCGCCGCGATGATCTGGGTATTGAGCTGGGTCATGGTCTGCGAGCTCACGAGTTGGCCATCGCTGGCCGAGAGCTTATGCGCGCGCTTGTAGGCCTCGACCTTTTCCTCGGCCGCCGTAGCATCCGATTTCAACTGGCCCAGCCGCTCGTCAAGCGATTTGGCGGCGCGATTAGCACCCTCGGCATCGGCCTTGGCGAGCTCGTTCTGAAAGGCATTGACCATGGATTGCGAGATTTCGATCGCCTTGCCGGCCGATTCCGCAGAGACCAGAAGAGTCGAAACGAAAGATGTTTCGTCGGCTTTCGAATCGACCCGCTTCTGAAGGCTTTCCAGCGCCGCCAGTTTTGGATCCGGCTTGGAGACTTCCTTCTTCAGGCCGAGCAGCGCGGATACGCTGAAGCGCGGCGTCGGATCGTAGAATTCCGGGTCGCTCGCGAGGTCGAGTTCATCCACGACCTGCGCCAGCACATTGCGCGATGTCAGCACGCGCAGCTTGCTGCGGGTGTTGAGGACCTGACCATCGACCTGACCCGGCTGCGAATAGAGATCGTTGGAGACGACCTGAAGGTTGGCGGGATTGATCAGGATATCCGTGCCGACCGTGTAGCGCGGGGTTGCCATCATGGCATAGACCACGCCGCCGATCGCGCCGACGACCGCCAGGACCACGGCCAGCATCAGTCCCGAACGCAGCCAGGCGAAGAGGCGGCGGAAATCCAGTTCGAGGAAATCGCCGATCTTCTCGATCGTCACGGCCTCCTCCACTTCGCGCACGGCTCTGACCTGACCGCCGATGCGTGGGCTCGTCTCATAGTCGCTCCGGCTGAACGGACGGGCCGCCGGGTTCGCGCCAGATGATTTTGAGGTATCGGAAAACAGGGACATTATGGTTAAGGCCTCGTAAACCCCATGGGAGTGTTAACGTTTCATACACCAAGCCTCGGCGCCTGCCCGCAAAACCGATGTTCTTGGTTAATCTTGCTCCGCAATGAAATTGTCGCTGCAATGCTTTTCACTTCGATGATTCTCGATTAATTTCTGGTGAAAACCTAATACATTCAAAGCCATTGCACGCGTCGTACTATGCGCTCGAACCGGTTACTTTTGATGAGTGACTTTCACGAGATTCGCATCTCATTAGAGTTCTTCTATGAAAACATTACGAAATTATGGTTGCTTGTTTGCATTTGAGAGGCATAGCCAGAACAAGCGACGGCGCTTGCCTCGATTTGGCACAAAGTGTTTCTCTAGAGTGTCTCAATATAAGGCACGCATCCTTACAATCTAGCTGAGCATTGAGCGAGTTCAGTTAAATTAACCCGATTTTCCGACATTCCTTGTCCACCCGGCGTCAGGCGCTCTATCTGGTGCATTCAGCCCATGGTTCCGGCCAGGGTTTCCGAGACACGCATCGGTGAGAGATGAGCTATTCGGCTGCCAGCCCTGGACGATCGGCGCCAGCGAACCGTGAGGGTTTGCAGGTCGTCTCGATGCTGCTTTTCCTCGCGGTGGCCTTCACCTTCCTCATCCGCTTCAACATCTCGCCGCAGATCATGAACCGGGTCGTCAATTATACCGATGACGGCGGATCGTTCATCGAGAAGCTGCATGTCGGCACCTATGCGATGTTCCTGCTGCTGCCGGTGGCGTTTTTCGCCCGGCCATTCACCTTGCGTGGCGAAGAGATCGGCAAGTTCAGGGTGCTTCTTCGCTTCTCGATCCTGATGGCGGCGCTGGTGCCCTATCTGTTCCTCACGGGACGCGCCGGCTCCTCGGGCTTCATCATCGATACCTATCTAGTCGCGAGTGCCGCCGGCCTGATCATGCTGACCTTCGACGATCGCGCTCGCCACGCGCTCGGCGACATCGTGCTCGGGATGCTGATCCTGAGCGCCGTGATCGGCATCATGGAAGCCGTCACCCACATTCGCGTCCTGCCCTATGACCTGAACGAGTTGCAGTTCCGGCCGATCGGGCTTGCCAACCATCCGCTGGCGCTCGGTTCGCTTTGCGCCACGGCCATCGGCTTCGTGGTGCTGGCGCGCTGGCCGGTCTGGATGCGGCTTCTCGCGGTGTTCATCCTGTTCGTCGGCTGCGCCGCGTCGGGCGCGCGGTTCGCGCTTCTGCTCGGCGGTGTCGAGGTCATGGCGCTGGTGCTGTTCACACGCTGGCAGGGGCTGACGCCACGGCGTGCGTTCAAGGCCAAGCTCGTGGTGTTCATCATAACCGTGGTGCTCGCCGCGGCCCTGATCACCGCCATGTATGCCGGTGGCCTGCTGAACCGTTTCGGCGGGTCGCTGTTCGATGAGAACTTCATGGCCCGCGTGACGATCTACAGGGTGTTCGACTATGTCAGCTGGGGCGACATCATGTTCGGCATCAACGTCAAGGAGTTGCTCGAGATCGTCAACCAGAAGCTCCACCTGCCCTATATCGAAAGCGCGCCGGTGGTCATCACGCTGCTGTTCGGCCTGCCGATCGCGCTGTTCTTCGCATGGCTGCTCGTATGGATGTGGTTCAGGATGTTGCGCGGCGCGGCGGGTGCCGTCTGGATCGGCGCCCTTACCTATGTGCTGACGGCGCTGTCGAACAATGCCTTGTCCTCGAAGAACCCGGAGATCGCGATTCTCCTGGTCCTGCTGGCGGCCTATGGCGGGCGCGCGAGGCTCCGGCCCGATGCGGCGTGATCGCTCAACCGGCGCTGTCGATGACTTCGAGCCGACCAGCGCGGTTGAGTGTGTGAATGCCCCTGCGCGCCCAGGCGGGGCCGGTCGCAACGGGTCGTACGGAACCGAAAGTGACATCGCTCTCATCGACATGGACAAGATCCATCAACCCCAATCCGCCGCCATAGGCGCGCGAGCCGTCTTGTACCGGCAGCACTGTTTTGTCGCCCTGGTGGATGAATGCACCGCCCGGCCGCGCGGCGGAGTGATCGATCGCAATCGGGTTGAGCGCATGCGGCACCCACGGTCCACGCAGCGAGGGCGCGGAATGGACCGTCATCGTGTCGGACGCACTGCCATGGCCGAAACGCTCGCTGCCGAACAGCCAGAAACGTCCGCCGGATTGGAGCAGGGTCGCATCGTTGAAATCGCGATCCGCCATCAGCACGGTGTCGCGTACCCATCGCTCCGGAAAGCTCTCGGCGCGATAGAGCACCAGTTCGCGGGCGGCGCTGCTTTCCGGCAGCATGAATATCTCGCCATCCATGGCAAAGACCTGCGGGTAGGAGAGATGATGCGGCTCTTCCAGCACGACGCGCGGCACACTGAGTCCGCCATCCAGGCCGAGTTCGGCCACCGAAATCGTGCCGCGGCCCTTCGCGTATTCGAATTCCTCGACGAAGAGAAAATGCTTGCCGTCACGTTCGATGACAAAAGGGTCGGCATAGAAGCGCTGGCCGTCGTCCGGGAGCACCGTGAATGGCGCTCCATCGAGGCGGCCGGTCTCGGCGATGCCGGGTCCGTCGATCAGCCGATAGGCGACCTGCCAGTAGAAAGGCCGCTGTCCCAACGCAAGCTTTCGCGCTGCACGTTGCGCGAGACCCTTGACCATATGTGGCACATAGGACTGCAGAAAGGCGACACGACGCGGTTCCGCCTTCGTGCCGTCCTCAAGGGGCGTGAGACGACCCGCAAAATGGCGGACGACGCTCTGGGCGAGGAGAGATATCGCTCCCGCGAGCAGATCATTGCCAATGCGCGAAAGCCAGAGCCGATCGCCGAGCATGGGCCGCGCGCGGCCGACGACCGCGCCGTCGAGGCAGGTTTCCACCTGCGCCTCTCCACTTGCGAGCAGCGCGGCTATACCTTCGGCCATATTCCGGTGACCGCAAAACCGGATCGTCAATACATTCCCGCGTTGAGACACATTTGGTTCGTTCGTGAGGTCAATCACCAAATCGGCGGGCGTGTCCGCACTAGGTGGCAGAGGCTCGGCACGGCTCGCCAGACTCTGCCCGAACCGCCGGCTTTCCATACCAAACACCCCGTCCAGCGCGCTCGCTGCTGGCGGCGCGGCTTCGATGTGCCGAACCGAGACCGTGTGACCAAGTGCTTTCAGTCGCGCCAGCAGAGCGTGTTCCCAGCGGCGCGACATCTTGGAATAACTAAAGATCAGAATATTACTCAAGTTTCTTTCAATCCAGTTCCGTGCCAGAAACGTAATGACTTCTTCTCATTATAGTACATCCCCACTCCCATATTAATCATAACCGAGGGATTAAATGCACTCCGGCATCTAATGCTTAACACGCTACCGCCCATGGCTTAGTTAATGAGTTCATAAAGTAATTTTGCCAAGTGTCCCAAAATGAACGTTATGTCTCATTCCGATCTTCCGGCCAAGCGCAGGTTACTGATCGTGTTCGGTACCCGGCCGGAGGCGCTCAAGTGCTTTCCGGTTGCGCGCGCCGCGCTCGACCATTCCGGTTTCATGACCCGGATCTGCGTCACCGGCCAGCATCGCGAATTGCTGGATCAGGTGATCCAGTTGACGAGCCTGCCGGTGCATTACGACCTCGATATCATGCAGCCAGGCCAGACCCTGTTCGACGTTACGGCCCGCGTGCTGACCGGCATGGCCGAAGTTCTCGACGAATTCAAGCCTGATATCGTGATGGTGCAGGGCGACACGACGACTGCGATGGCTGCAGCGCTTGCGGCCTTCTACAAGCGCATATCCGTGGCGCATGTCGAGGCCGGCCTGCGCAGTCACAATATCAATTCACCCTTTCCCGAGGAGCTGAACCGCAAGGTCGCCGCCAATATCGCGACCTGGCATTTCGCACCCACCGCGCTTGCCCGCGACAACCTCGTCGCCGAGGGAACCGATCCGGCCAACATATTCGTCACCGGCAACACGGTGATCGATACACTGCTGCATTTCTCGGCGACGATCGATGCCGACGCGATGATGAATGCCGAGCTGTCTTCGCGCTTTCCCTATCTCGACCCCACGAAGAAGATGATCCTGGTGACCGGCCACCGGCGGGAGAATTTCGATGGCGGCATCGACCGCATCTGTCATGCACTGAGGGTACTGGCCGCGCGCGGCGACGTCCAGATCATCTTTCCCGTCCACCCCAATCCCAATGTGCGCGGGGTGGTCGATGCCGAGCTCGGCAATGTGCCGAACATCCATCTCATCACGCCGCAGGAATACCTGCCCTTCGTCTACCTGATGAAGCAGAGCTACCTCGTATTGACCGATAGCGGCGGCGTGCAAGAGGAAGTGCCGTCGCTCGGCAAGCCGGTGCTTGTCATGCGCGACAATACCGAACGCCCGGAAGGTGTCGCCGCCGGCACAGCCCGCCTCGTCGGCACCGATATCGACAAGATTCTTTCCAATGCCAATGCCCTGCTCGACGACCAGCTCGCCTATCGCGGCATGGCCGGCCGGCACAATCCCTATGGGGACGGCAGGGCGAGTAACCGCATCATCGAGGAGTTGCTGCGTCATGTCTAACATCCGCACCGTGTCCGTCATCGGCATGGGATATATCGGCCTGCCGACCTGCGCCATCTTTGCCAGCCGGGGCTTCGATGTGATCGGCGTCGATGTCAACGAAGCTGTCGTCGACAAAGTCAATCACGGCCAGATCCACATCGTCGAGCCGGATCTCGACGGACTGATCCAGAAGGTGGTTGCGAACGGCAAATTGAAGGCGTTCACCAGGCCGCAGCCGGCCGATGTCTTCATCATCACCGTGCCGACGCCGATCACCGAGGACAAGAAGCCCGACATCGATTACGTCATATCAGCCGCGCGCAGCATTGCCCCGATGTTGAAGACGGGCGACCTGGTGATGCTGGAATCGACATCGCCCGTCGGCACCACCCGCGCCATCACCAGATTGCTCGCCGAATTGCGCCCCGAACTCAGGTTCCCGGATACCTATGGCGAGGAGGCCGACATTCTCGTCGCCTACTCCCCGGAACGCGTGCTGCCGGGCAAGATCCTCACCGAACTGGTCAACAATGACCGGTCGATCGGCGGCCTGTCGCAGAAATCGTCCGAGCGGGCTGCGGAACTCTATTCCAGCTTCGTAACCGGCAAACTGTTCATCACCCAGCCGGAAATCGCCGAACTGGTCAAGCTGACGGAAAACGCATTCCGCGACGTCAACATCGCCTTTGCCAACGAGCTTGCGGCTGTATGCCAGGAACTGTCGCTGAATGTTTGGGAAGTGATCGAGCTTGCCAACCGGCATCCTCGGGTCAACATATTACAACCAGGCCCGGGCGTGGGCGGCCATTGCATCGCGGTCGATCCGCATTTCATCATCGATGCGGCACCCAACAGCACGCGGCTGATCCGCGCCGCGCGGACGATCAACAGCGAACGTCCGCATGCTGTGGTGCGGGACATCGAGGCCCTGCTGGACGGACGCCGCAACCAGACTGTCGCCTGCCTGGGCCTGAGCTTCAAGCCCGACATCGACGACATGCGCGAGAGCCCGGCCGTCGAGGTCGTCAAGCTGCTGGCGGAAAAGCCGGATCTGACTATCATCGTCGCTGAACCCAATGCCCGGACGCTGCCGTACGAACTCGAGGGCAAGGGCGTCGTCATGATGGATGCGCTCTCGGCCATCGATTGTGCCGATATCGTCGTCCTGCTGGTCGATCATCGGCAGTTCAAGCTGATCGATGCGGAGGCGCTCAAAAGCAAGGCGCTGGTCGATACGAGAGGGTTGTGGACATGGCGCAAGGCTCACAAGCCGGATCGGCGCATGCAGGAGGAAAGGCCGATGACGGTCACATCGATGCCAAAGATCGTGGGGCGCGTGGCGTGAGCGGAAGCCAATCCGGATGGGCGCAGCATCGGCTGCTGGCATCGCGACGGCTCGAATTCATGGGCGCGCCGATGCATGCCTTGACCATGACGGAGACACTCGGCATCGCCGAGGAGGCGATGGCCTTCCGGCGGCCGCTGCTGCATACGGTCATCAATGTCGCCAAGCTGGTGAATATGGGCAAGAATCCGGAACTCTACGAGGATGTCACCGGCGCCGACGTGATCAGCGTCGACGGCATGGGCGTTCTCTGGGGCGCACGGCTGTGCGGCGTGAAAGTGCCGGAGCGTGTGGCCGGCGTCGACATCATGATCAATCTCTTCGACCTTTGCGCAGCGCGGGGTTTTCGCCCGTATCTGTTGGGTGCGGAGCAACAGGTTCTCGACAAGGTCGTCCTGCGGCTGCGCAGGGACCACCCCTCGCTGGTGGTTGCCGGAATGCACGATGGCTATTTCGATCCGGCGGATGAGGATGCGATCGTCGAGGCGATCAACGCTTCGGACGCCGATTGCCTGTTTGTCGCGATGCCGACGCCGCGCAAGGAGCGGTTTCTCAAGCGATACCGCGACGTGCTGGTGCCGAATTTCGTCATGGGCGTCGGCGGCAGCTTCGACGTTTATGGCGGCAAGGTGGCGCGGGCGCCGCAACTGGTGCAGGCGCTCGGAGCCGAATGGCTGTTCCGTGTTGCACAGGAACCGAGCCGGCTCTGGCCGCGCTATTATGAAACGAATATCGCCTATGCGAGCCTGCTGTGGCGCGAGCTTCGCAGCCGCCCGATACGCCGGTAGTTATTGCGTCAGCCTCTGACTTTCGCGAGCGCCCTGGTGACGATCCGCATTGTCGCCTCGCGATGAAACCTGGCATTCAAGGCCAGGAAAACCAGCCCGCCGATGGCACCTCCCGCGAAGAGCCTGACGACGGCATGCGCATCGCCAAGAAGCCAGGTCACAAGCCACGCGGCAAGACCGGTGCTGATCGAAATGACGAATGACAGGCCGATGTCGCGCCAGGGCACAGGCACCGGCGTCAATCTTTCGCTGATGATGAAACAGGCGACAAGCGCCGAGACCGACCCGCCGGCCAGCGCCAGTGCCGCGCCAAACTCGGCCATGGCAGGGATCAGGATCATGGACAGCGCGATGGCCGCGACCGAGCCGATGGCATTGGCGATGATCAGCAGCCATTGCCGCTTGTGCGCGTGCACGACACTGCCATAGACGAAACTGGTCAGGTTGGCGCAGAGCACGCTGAAGGCGATAACAGGGAAGAGCCGCGCGGTCTGGCCGTGATAGTCCGCAGGCAGGGCGAGCCCGGTGATGTCGCCGCTCAGCGCAACGAGCAAGGCTGCGACGGGCAGGCATAGCCTGAACATCAGCGCCATCAATCCGGTCAGGAATTCTCCGGCAGCGGCCGGTCCTTCGCTATCGAAGCGGCTGACCACTTCAGGGAAGCCGCCCATATTGATGGCATTGGCGACCATGTCGATCGGCTGCCGCGCCAGCGCATAGGCCGCAGCGAAGATCGCCACCGCACCGGCATCGTGATAGAGCTTGAGGATCAGCCGCTCGGCGCTGTTGAGACCAAAACCGACCAGCGCCATGATGACCAGCGGCACGCCGATCACCGCGAATTCCCTCGCCGTGAATCGCGGCGGACCAGCAACGAGATGGCCGAAAGCCATGGCGCTCGCGACGAGACCGGCGAGCAGCACGCCCAGGCTCGAACCGAGCGACATGCCGAGAAATGAATTCGGGAAGAAAGCGATCGCGGCGATCGGCAGCGCGAGTTGCAGCACCGCCCGCAGGAACTCGAGCGAGGAATAGGCGGAATGCCGCTGCTGCATCTGCAACACGGTGAGTGCGAAGCGGCCCACCGCGCCTGCGACGAGATAGGCGCATACGGCGAGAGCGAATTCGTTCCAGCGCTCGGGGACTACTGCAATCGCCGCGATCACCGATATTCCGAGCGCAAGCGTTGTCGTGCCGAGCAGGAGCCGGCCTGCGATCATCACGCTGCCGCGACTGATCTCGCCCTTGCCGCCGAGCCTCAGCAGCGCGATGCGCAGCCAGTTGGTGACGGCGATATCGGTCATTTCGCCAATCGTCACCACCAGCGTGAACAGGCCGTATTCCGTCTGGTCGATCAGCCGCGTTGCGATGACGAGCAGCAGCAGCGCCGAGACGCGCGTCAGCAGGATCGCCGGGGCATAGATGAGCGTCGAACGCAGTAGCAAGGGATCGTCCTTGAAGTGTCCCTTTTTGGAATAGCTTCAGACCGCCGCGATGCCTAGCGAAATTTCCAAAGATCGAAGGATTCGAGTTCGTTACGCGTGCTGTAAAGCTTAACTGCAGCTTTGCTTTGCCGCACATTCGTCGCCGTGATATCCGGTCGATGATGGCAAATGGTGTATCCTCGGCAAAGCCGCTTCATGTTCTGGTCTCGATTCCGTCCGGACCCACCGGGCAAGGCGGTATCGACCGTATCATGGCATCGCTGAAGAAAGAGCTCGATCGGGAGCAGCGCGCCGATATCGACGTCCGTTTTCTCGTCAGCCGCGGTTCGGGCCATGTGGCTCTCTCGGGCCTCTATGTGATCGGGTTCTGCCTGCGGATGCTGGCTGCGCGCGTTGCCGGCCGCGCCGATGTCGTGCACATCAACATATCGAGCTATGGCAGCACGTATCGCAAGCTGCTGATCGCGGCATTCACGCGGTTGCTCGGCATTCCCTACATATTGCACCTGCATGGCTCGGAATACCGGCTGTTCTGGAAGGACGACACCAGTTTTCTGAGCGGGCGCATCCGCTCGATGTTCGAGCGTGCGGCCCGCGTGGTGGTTCTCGGCCGAACATGGCGCGATTTCATTGCCGGCCGCGCGCCGGGTGCGACGGAGCATATCGCCATCGTGCCGAACGCGACCGAAATACCAACCCTCGCACATGTCGGTGACGGTGAGAGCGTCCATATCCTGTTTCTCGGACGTGTCGGGGAGCGCAAGGGCGTACCGCAACTGATCGACGCACTGCACGAGATGCACGACCATCCGGGCTGGCGGGCGACGATCGCCGGCGATGGTGACGTGGAGGCGTCAAAGTCCAGGTCAACAGCGCTTGGTCTTGGCGATCGCATCGCATTTCCCGGTTGGGTCGGACCCGCGGCCGTGGCGTCATTGATCGCTTCAGCAGACATTCTGGTCCTGCCGTCTTTTGCGGAGAACCTGCCGGTCTCGGTCATCGAAGGCATGGCGGCCGGGCTCGCCGTGGTGGCGACGCCGGTCGGCGCGGTCGAGGATATCATCAAGGACGGAGAGACCGGGTTTCTTGTCCCGCCAGGCGATGTTCCGGCTCTCACCGACGCGCTTCTGCGGCTCGTCAACGATCCAGCCTTGAGGGCACGCCTGGGGTCGGCCGCTCAGGCGGTGCATCGCGAATGCCTGGAACTCGCGCCATTCGCGGAAACCATTTGCAATATATGGAAAGCGTCCGCTCGGCGCTGAAGGCGGCATGCCGGTAATTACTCCTGCAGTCCCAGCGCTTTCAGCAAACCTCGATCCGGCACGGCCGGGCCTCTGGGCTGGATGACCGACATGCCGTGTGGATTGGAATATTCCCAGATCGACCACGGAATTTGGAACCGCTCCGATTCCCGCCGGACCGCCGCGATGTAACGCAGCCGGTCGGCATTATTGGCGCCTGACCGTCCGTCGGCGGACATCAGCATGGCACCGAATTCGCCCATGAACAGGCGATCCGTCGGAATGTTGTGTTCTTTCGCCCAGGCCACCGCCTCGCCCATCCGCGCCTGCAGTTGCGGCGGGCCCCAATTCTCGATGAAATATTTGTCGATATCGCCGCTGATCAAGGCCATGTTCAGAACCTGCTGTGCCTCGTCCAGCCCCGCGGCCGTCATGCGGAACGTGAGCTGGGCAACGACACCCTCGGGCGTGCCCCTGTCCGCCGGCCAGGGAAGGCCGGAACTGAAACCTTTGGGATCATCAAGCCGCTGATGCGTGAAGCTGTGCGGCTCATACATGTGGAAACTGTAGTAGATATTGGGATCGTCGAAAATCGGATCGATATCGGTCAGGCCCGTTATGCTGCCGCCGCAACCGCCGGTGACGACGATCGGCAGGTTGCGGCTCACGGCACGGATATCGGCAACCGTGCCCGATATGATCCTCTGCCAATCGTCGGTGCCGCTCGCATCGCAGGGATAGTGAGCCGGCTCATTATATGGTTCGAGCGCCACCTTGCCGGTGCCGATATCGGCCAGAATGGCGGCCACATCCCTAACCATGGAGCGATATTGGGCGACGCCTTCGCTATCGGCGTCGCCATTGACCAGATCGATACCGTTGGCCGGCACCTGGCTGACGCTATGCAGATCCAGCACCACTTTGAGATCGGCGGCCGTGACGTGCTTGATTGCCTTCTGGAGAATCTTGAGCGCCTGCTTGCGGCGCTTGCCTTTGCTGGCGAGCAACGGTCCCGGATCGACGCTCAGCCGGATGAAATCGAAACCCATGGAGCGAATACGCGCAAACTGATTGCCCGGCGGCCAATCCCGAAGCGGGCGGCCGCCGGACAGCCAATCCTCGACCGAGCGATAGGGCGGCCACCGGTAACTTCCATCCTCGGCGAGCGGCGACCAGTTGAGCCATTCATGAACGCCGACGCCGCGCGACAGCTTGAGCGTAGCTGCTTCGCCCGATGTGGCGATTGCGAGGAGCATGGCACATGCGCAAAGCAATCTCTTCATCGCCGTTCTCCCCGGGGGTCAGGACCCAGGCCGCTTGCCCGTTAACCGCAGTAACGAAAAATCCGGCCGGAGTTCAACGGTTTTACGCCGGCATAGTATAACAGGGATGAAATTCCGGCGGGACCGCGATGAAACTAGGGTGGTACATAGCGCGCCTGCGCAGCATGGGACCGGCGGAACTGCTGCACCGGCTCGATGAGAAGCGCCGCAAGATCGTCTCTCGCGGGCGGGACGAGGGTTGGGAACGCTATCCTGCTTCCGCACTGCGCCCCGTCTTTCCAGGTCTCCGCGCGGTCGTGAACGCCGCGAGGCCGGCGGCACGGGCCGCGATTGCCGACGCTGCCGGGAAAACATTGGCGGGACACTTCGCCGCCCTTGGCCGGGCATGGCCGAAACGCGATCCCGCGAACCTGTTTCCACCTGATCTATGGCGCCTGGATCCGGTCACCGGGCAATCCTGGCCCGGACCCAAGACCTATGCCTTCGACATCGACTTTCGCCACGATGGCAGTCTCGGCGACGTGAAATATGTCTGGGAGATCAACCGGCTGCAATTTCTGCCGCCGCTCGCCGCGCATCTGCTGCTGGAGGGCGACGACCGCAGCCGTATCGCCATCGAGGCGGCGATCGACAGCTGGCACGGCGCCAATCCACCCTTCCGCGGTGTCGGCTGGGCATCCGGCATCGAAGTGGCGCTTAGGGCCGTCAGCCTGATTGTCGCACTCGATCTTGTGTCCGATCGCCTGAGCGACAAGACAATTCAACAAGCGGGCGAAATCCTCGCGGCGAGCGCCCATTGGCTGCCGCGCTTTCCATCGCTGCATTCCTCGGCCAACAATCACCGGGTCGCGGAACTCGCTGGGGAATATCTCGTGGGTGTTGCGTTAGGAACCGATGGCCGCTCTGCCAGAGACGACCTTGTCGCGGAAGTGCGGAAACAGATTCTTGCCGATGGCTCGGGTGCCGAGCAGAGCCCCACCTATGCCGCCTTCATAGCCGAAATGATTCTTCTCTCGGCTCTCGCGGCACGAATGGCGGATGAGCCGTTCCCGCTGGCGGCTTATGAGCGCCTCTCTGCCTTTGCCGATTTCATCGACTGGCTCGGTCCGGAAACCGGCTTCGGCGACGATGACGAGGGGCGCGTGCTCACATCAGGCGACGAGCCGCACTATGCCCAATCCGTTGGCTCGGCCATTCGCGGCTTTCTTAGACAACCGCGAAACCCTGCGCTTCCAGACGATTTTCGTTCCTTGTTCTTCGGATGGCCTTCAGAACCCGCCGACCCGCCGCGTGGCCTGAAAACCTTTGCCGAGGGTGGGCTTTCCGTCTGGCACGGGGAGATTGGGGAGCGCCAGATCGACCTGACCTTCGATCATGGGCCGCTCGGCTATCTCTCGATCGCCGCACACGGGCATGCCGATGCGCTTTCGCTGACGCTCTCCGTGGACGGCCGGCCGGTGCTGGTCGATCCGGGCACTTATCTCTATGGCTCCGGCGGTATCTGGCGCGACTGGTTCCGTTCGACGCCGGCGCACAATACGCTGAACATCAAAGGCGAAAGCCAGAGCATCATGTCCAGCAAATTCAACTGGTCGCACAAGGCGAGCACGACGCTTGTCGCGAGCGACCCGCCCCCGAACTGGAGCCTTCGTGCCAGGCATGACGGCTATCGTCGCCGCTTCGGCGTGGTGCATGACCGTACGGTCGCCCGGCATGCCAACGGTATCGAGGTTACCGACCGGCTGCTGGGTGGCACACATATGTCCGAAATCGTGTTCCAGCTTGCCCCGGAACTGGCCACCCGTCAGGAGGGTGCCGTAGTGACGATCTATGCCGATAACCGGTCCCTGATGAAAATCCTGCTCCCCAGCGATGAAATAACGATCTCGCGCGGCGACAAGAGTCCCGGCGAAGGCTGGGTATCGTCACGGTTCGGTGTCAAAAACCCGGCCGATCGTGTCGTTTGGCACGGCAAAGTCGGAGAAAATGGCGTGATCACCCGGTTCCTGCCTGCCGGGCGGATGGAATAGCCTCGACACGCCTGCCACATCGCCGATATTGCGCCGCAACATTCCGCCTTCCGGCGTTAAACACGTTTTGATATTCAGCAACTTCCGCCGCTACCCATCCGGTATAAATGGCACGGGGCATGTCGATATCCGTTGCGCTTGGTTCGAGCGCGACAGACACAATTGAAGATCACCTGAGGCCGCGATGCGCGACCGAGGAGTAAGACGTACCATGCTGTCCGAATTCGTGACCGCCGTGTCGCAGAAAATCGCGAATGTCGACCTGATGACGCCGGGCGTCATCCTGCTGACGGCGTTCGTATGCGCGGTGATTGCCTATTGGCGCGTGGTTGAGCACAAATCGCTCACCGACTTCTTCGAGTTCGCGCTGCCGAAGGAAGTGATCATGCATCCCTCGGCCCGCGCCGACCTGCTGTTCTGGATCGCCAAAAGGCTGATCATGCCGTTCCTGCTGATCCCGGCCGGCATCACTTTCATCGCCGCCGTCGGCTATGTGACAAACCAATCGGTAGGCTGGCTGTTTGGCCTGACCGGACCGTTGCTGGGCGGACCTGCCGGCCCGGTGACGATTGTCCTTTTCACCGCCACGATGCTGGTGGCCTATGATCTTTCCTATTATCTCTATCACTACGCACAGCATCGCTTCCCCTTCCTCTGGGAACTGCACAAGGTCCATCATTCGGCGGAAGTTCTGGTCGGCATCACCAAGGATCGGGTGCATCCGCTCGACGACCTGATGAACCGCGCATGGGATGGCGTCATTGTCGGCCTGTGCTTCGGCGTATGGAGCCTGATCGCGCTCGACCCGGTGGAAATCACCCTCTTCGGCGTCAATGTCTATGTCGTGCGAAATCTGCTGATGATGGATTTCGTCCGTCATACGCATTACAAGATCTCGTTCGGCCCGCTCAATCACCTCATCATCTGCCCGCATTGGCACCAGCTGCATCACAGCGTCGATCCGCGCCATTACGACAAGAATTTCGGACTGCTGTTTGCATTCTGGGACCGGCTTTTCGGGACGCAATGCGTGCCGCATCCGGACGAGGATTTCAAATTCGGCCTCATGGACCACGATGTCCGCAGCTATCAGTCGCTGTTCGGCCTCTATATCATGCCGCTCACGAGGATGTGGGGTCATGTGGCCAAGCTGTTCGGCAAGCGGCAGGACGAGGTTGTCCAGACAGAAAGCGGCGGCCAACCATGAACCAGGTTGTGCCGATCAGCGCCGCCGGCGCCGAGCAGTTGGAGATCGTTCGGACATCCGAACGGCTAAGAGAAATCGGGCCGGCCTGGACCGAGCTCTGGACGAACGTCGATGGTTTGATTTTCCAGAGCCACGACTGGATATCGGCGTGGTGGGAGACCGCATCCATCCAGGCGCCGCGCAGCCTCCGGATCGGCCTTGTATGGCATGGCGACCGGCTCGCCGCCGTCGTGCCCCTGGCGATCGGCCGCCGCAAGGGCCTGCGCTTCCTGGAATGGGCGGCCGTCAGCGTGTCGGACTATGGCGACATCCTCATGGCGCCGGACTGCCCGCCATCGGCGCTATTGCGTATCTGGTCGCGGCTGTCGGCGTCCGGCGGTTTCGACCTAGCCTTCCTTAATCGCCTGCGGCCGCATGCGGATGCGCTCGGCATGCTTGCATCTGATGTACCAGGCGGCATCAGGCTTCGGCCCAATCACCGCACCGAGGTTAGCCATCGCATTACCGGCACATGGCAGAACGGCGCGGCGTGGTACGACGGCCTGTCGAAGAAGACGCGGAAGAACTACCGGCATGGCTGCAACACGCTCGAGAAGTCAGGCAAGCTGCAATTCCGCCTTCTGGCGCCCGATGAGCCGTTGGAGCCGGTGCTCGACCGGATTGCTGATCTCAAGCGCAAGTGGCTGGTCGAACGCGATCGCCGATCCTCGTTGTTCGACCAGGAGAAGCTGACACTCCATAAGCTTGTCGCAGCACTCGCGCGCCGGGGTGTGCTGCGTCTTTTCGTGCTGGAATGCGACGGCGTCGTCATCGCCGCTTCCGTCAACTTCGTCCAGAAGGGCACGTTGATGTGCTGGGTGACGACCTATGATCCGGAATTCGGCTTGGCATCGCCCGGTACGATCCTGATCATGGATTACACGCGCTGGTCTTTCGACAACGGGTTGCAGACGGTGGATTTCCTCTGCGGTGGCGAGGCTTTCAAGGAACGTTTCGCAACCGAATCCGTGACGCTCAATTCGGTCATCGGGACGCGTACGCTGCGGGGGATGCTGGCGGAACGGATGGACCGCATCAGGCGCGCTCTTCGCAGGGATGATGTCCGGTCAAACGCGGAAAGCCTCCCGCAGGAGGCTTGATCGATTGAACGGTGACGGGTGTCGTCCACCGGATCCACGACAATGGTACCCTTCGCTCCTTGAGATAACAGATCAGTGCGGGGAACGATTGCCCGCAAGCGCTGTTGTACCTCTTCCCAGTCAAGGAGGACCTCGCCATGCCCCGTGGAGACAAATCGAAATACACCGACAAGCAGGAACGCAAGGCCGATCACATCGCCGAAGGCTATGAGGATCAGGGCGTTTCCGAGAAGGAAGCCGAGCGCAGAGCCTGGGCCACTGTCAACAAGGAAAGCGGCGGCGGCAACAAGTCCGGCTCGGGCCGCGGCAAGAAGGATACCCACGTTTCGTCGAAGAAGGGCGGCAGAATCGGCGGCGAGGCTTCGGCGAACCGGCCGAAGGAAGAGCGCTCGGCCTCCGCGAAGAAGGCCGCCGCGACCCGCAAGCGCCACGAGAATGAACAGCACTCGTCTCATTAGCCGCCTACGCATTCATCAGAGGCTCTGATGAGCAAATTTGAAATCAGGAAGGACGCACGACCGAGGAATGCTGCCCCGGGCACCATCGACAGAGACAGTCGTCATGCCTGATCGCGCGGGAGAGAGTGTAAAATGGCGTCAGTAGATTGGTACGATGCCGGCCTGACTGTTGGTCGCGAGCTTGCCGACACCGGCGGCACGGCGGCGAATGTCGATGTGAGCATCATGGACTTCGCCTCCGCCAAGAACTGGCTCGACGGCGTTCTCGACGGGCTCCGCGACAAGGGCTTTGACGCGAAGAGCATCGCAGCCTCATCCGGCATGATCGAAAGCCTGCGTGACACTGCGGGCTGGCAAGAGGATGAGACCTATCGAGGCATCGGGATTTTACTTGATGACCAGCCAGGGTCGCAAAATCTGATTATCGTTGCGGCCTAACCACAAGCCAGGGAGGCTATCATGCGCGATTATGTTTCCGTCCGCCGGCGGATGATCGAAACCCATCTTCGACGTCGCGGCATCAAGGACGAGGCAGTGCTGCGCGCCATGCAGGAAGTGCCGCGCGAATTCTTCGTCGAACCCGGCTTCGAGGAATTCGCCTATGAAGATTCTCCGCTTCCGATCCAGGAAAGCCAGACCATTTCCCAGCCCTATATCGTGGCCCTCATGCTTGAGCAGGCCGGCATTTTGTCCGGAGACACGGTTTTGGAAGTGGGAACGGGTTCGGGATACGCCGCCGCCGTGATCAGCCGCATTGCCGACCAGGTCTTTACCATCGAGCGCCACGACAGCCTCGCCAAGCGAGCCGAACAGCGCTTCGAGGAACTCGGATATGACAACATCCATGTGAGGACTGGCGATGGCACGCTTGGATGGGCAACGCCGGGTCCTTTCAACGCCATCCTCGTCGCCGCGGCAGGTGCCGAAATTCCGGTCGCACTGACCGATCAACTCGACATAGGCGGGCGGCTGATCCTGCCGGTCGGCGAAGCCGGCGGCCAACGCCTCATCAAGATCACCCGCTCGAGCGCCACGACGTTCCAGGAAGAGGATCTGGGCGCAGTCATTTTCGTTCCGCTGGTCGGAGGAGAGACATCAGATAATGATGCTGGCAAGCCGGTTGCGATCGACAAGACACTGACATTGCCAAAGCTCATAGCTTCCCGGGCGGAAGCTTTGCCCGAGCTGGGCGATCCGGGTTTCGCGGCCGCCTTCGATCGCTTTGCCGACAAGCGCATCATCTTGTTGGGCGAAGCCTCCCACGGCACGTCGGAATTCTATCGCGCACGCGATGCCATTACCCGCAGGCTGATCGAGCGACACGGCTTCAACATCGTCGCCGTCGAAGCGGACTGGCCGGACGCTGCTTCCGTCGACAGGTATGTGCGCGACAGACCACAAGCGGCCAGCCAGAGCCGCGAAGCGCCTTTCCAGCGCTTTCCGACATGGATGTGGCGCAATCGCGAATTCACGGCCTTTGTGGAATGGCTTCGCGGGCACAATGCCGAAGTCTCGGGGCAGGCCAAGGCGGGCTTCTATGGCCTGGACATCTACAATCTCAGTGCATCCATCGCGGCGGTCCTCGGCTTTCTCGACAAGACCGATCCCGAGGCCGCTGCGGTAGCGCGGGAACGCTATGGCTGCCTCACCCCCTGGCAGAACGATCCGGCCACCTATGGCCGAGCGGTCGTCACCGCCAAATATGAGGGTTGCGAGGCTGAAGTCGTTGCCCAGTGCCGGGACCTGCTGTCACGCGGCCTCGGACTGCGCAAAGGTGATGGCGACGACTTCCTGGATGCGGCGCAGAGCGCGCGCCTCATCGCGTCCGCCGAACGCTATTACCGCGTCATGTATTACGGCGGTCCCGCAGCGTGGAACCTGCGCGACGATCATATGTTCGACACGCTCTCCGCACTTCTTGAAGCAAAAGGGCCAAACTGCAAGGCCGTGGTATGGGCGCATAACTCGCATATCGGCGATGCCCGCCACACGGCCATGTCCTACGGCCGCGACGAAATCAATCTCGGCCAGCGTTGCCGGGAGCGCTTCGATGCCGACGTCGCGCTGATCGGATTCGGAACGCATGGCGGTCGAGTGGCAGCGGCGAGCGACTGGGATAGCGACATGGAGATCAAGCAAGTGCGCCCCGGCCTTCCCAACAGCTATGAACAACTGTTCCATGAAGCCGGGATCGAGCGCCATCTGCTCGACTTCGGCCGCGACCCGGTACTGAGGGAACGGCTCGCGGCGCCCTTGCTGGAACGCTTCATCGGCGTCATCTATCGCCCCGAGACGGAGCGCGGCAGCCATTATTCGGAGGCATCAATCTCGAAACAGTTCGATGCCTATGTATGGTTCGACGAGACAAATCCAGTATCCGCGCTCGGCCTCGACAACGCTCACCTCGATCCGGATACGTTTCCGTTCGGCCAATAGCAGCGCCGGATCATCCGAAACCGCGCCCGCGAAGAATCCCGCGGGCATTTAATGCGGTTTTTGATACATGTCCTTGATGGCGTCTTCGCGTTTTTCTTCCTCAATGGGCGTAAGCGGGCGGCGGGACATCAGTGCGAACGCAATTGCCGCGCCGAGAATGATAGGTCCACCGACGACCACCAGAATCCAGAAAAAGTTGCTCATGTCATTCTCCTGCCTCAGATGGCAAAAAAGGGGGCCAAAGCCCCCTCATGCCAGGTTACTGTTTCGGAGCACCAACGCAGGTCGGGTCATCCGGGGGTGCGGTCTTGCACTTTTCGATTTGTTCGGGACTAAGCTTCGTGTCCCTCGTGACACTGTTTGTCTGGTCCTGATTCATGTTCTGGGTGGCGCTGTCTTTCTTGCCCTTCTCCACGGCCATGCCCATGGACGAGCCGGCCAGTAACGCGGCAGCCAGCGAAGTCGCGACCAACATCTTCATGATAATTCCTCCTCGTAGGATCGGATTGACGGAATCCAACTCCTAACCGACGCAAACGGTTGCCGGAATTCGCTATTTTGTACGGTTTAGCACATTACCATGTGCACCGACGAAGGCGCGGGGGAAGCTGGATCTGCAGGGCTCCAGCGAGTTGGCGCGGCTAACCCGGACTTGATATGCCCTCGGAATGCCGCGAGCCCTCCCCGCGTTTTGCGAGCTTCTCCTGCATTGCGGCGAGAGCCTGGAATCCAGCCTCAAGAAGCGCGATGGAGTGGAACGTGTCTATCCGAATCCATCCCGCATTCTGGGCGTAGCGAAGTCCCGACGCGGTTTCCTGCAAGGGGTAGTGATGACGCTTGAAATACTCTTCAAGTCGAACATAGGACACTTCCAGGCCCACCCGAGCCTGGCTGCCAAAAGCGTGAAGAATATGCCCGGCCGCCTTGGCCGGGCTGGCTTTCTGAGTCATCTCTACCTCCTAGACACGCAGCCTGGCGATTATGGAAAGCGGTACGGGCGTGGTCAACGCTTGGTCTGTTTTTGACAATTGGCGGCCAACCTCGAGTCCGGATCGAGGTCACAGGGAACATTGGCGGCAATTGACGATTGGTCTCCGAAGGAGAAAGCCCCATGATCCGCAAGCTGAAATCCGGCGAGTATCGCCTCTATTCCCGAAAGGTCGACCCAAAGACTCACAAACGCCGGAACCTCGGAACCTTTAAATCCCGCGAAGCCGCCGAGAAACATGAGCGCGAAGTGCAATATTTCAAGCGGCACTAGCCGCTTATGACGACGACCTTATCAGGCTGACGGCCGGCTCGCTGGATCATCCGGAACGGATAACACCCACGGGACATTATGGCTACAGCAGACCTGCCTGGGCGGATATCGGTCCCGGGCTTCCGGAGGAAAAAACCCGAGAGAAATTCTGACAAAACACTTCTTCCATTATAAGGGTTGAACAACCGGAGCGCGATGATGACCCGATTGAAGAGAATGGCGATCATCGCTTCTGCGATCGTGGTGGTGATCGTGATCCTTGCAGTTCTCCTGTACGGGGTTTGAAGTGAGCCGATTTTGGCCGGAGAGTCGATCAGCCCTGGCCCTGTTCGCAGGGCTCGCAATCCTGTCGAGTGAAGACAAGCTCCTTGCTGGGGGATCCGGTGCTGCCTTCGTGATCTTCGCGATCCTGCTGGTGGCGATCGTGACGGTCTCAGTTCGCGTGGCGCGTCACGCCGAAGCGCTGGCGCAGAGAATCGGCGACCCCTACGGTACGATGATCCTGACCTTGTCCGCGGTCCTCATTGAGGTCGTCATACTGGCGATCATCATGAGTTCCGAGAGCTCGCCGACCCTTGTTCGCGATACGATTTATGCGGCGGTCATGCTCGACATCAACGGCATCATCGGGCTTTCAGCACTCATCGGCGGCCTGAAGCATGGCGAACAACCCTACAATGACGATTCGGGGCGCACTTACAGCGTCATGATCATGACGGCGATGGGCCTATCGATGATGGTGCCCGAGTTTGTGCCGCAGGCCAGATTGCACCTTTACTCGATTTTCACGATCTTCGCGATGCTGACCCTGTATGCCCTCTTCGTGCGCATGCAGGTCGGGCGCCATTCCGGCTTCTTCCGATATAGCTACGCCCTGGCCAAACAACAGGCTGACAGTGACGGAAAGAGACCGCCGCCGCCACTTGTCTTTTCAATCGCAATGATCGTCGTCGGCATTGCGATTATAGGCTTCCTTGCGGAGGTGATGTCCACGTTTCTAAATGCCGGCATTCGGGCGACCGGGATTTCCCCAGCCCTCGTTGCCGTTGTTGTCGCAGCGATCTCGGCGGCGCCGGAAATTCTGACGGCTCTCAGGGCAGCGTTGAAAAACCGCATGCAGGCCGTCATCAACATTGCGATGGGCGCTTCGCTTTCCACTGTCATCCTGACTGTGCCGGCGATGGAGGCGCTCGCGATGTACACCGGCCAACCTCTCCTAATGGCGATGACGCCGCTGCAGACCGTGATGGTGGCGCTTACGCTCATCGTCGCGGCGATAAATCTCAACGACGGAGAAACAAACGCAATCGAAGGGATGACCCATTTCGTGCTCTTCGGCGCGTTCGTCATGCTCACGATCCTGGCGACTTAGTTCGGAAGGTTCCTGACAGCCAAGTCTGCACTTGTGGCTCTTCCGGGCTCCCACAAGGGAATGCCAAGTCCACGGCTAAGTGAAGCCGAATTTCGGAAACGCTATCTCAAGCAATTCGAGGACCCAGCCTTCGAACCACTCAATGCGCAACTCGACGAAGTAACGTCGGTCGATAGCCGGACCGATAACCAACGATACGGTCAGCTTTGTGCTAGCGCGTTTCGGCGATATCCGCTCGCCGAGTGTGGAGGGAATCGAAAGGATTGGATGAGTTCGAGCCCGAGCGGCAAGAATCGCATTGCGCGAGCGGTTCCTCAAAGGTCTCTATGACGAACAGAGCGCCTCGGCCGTCTCGACCACCATTTCTCGCGACATCTTCATGAAGGCGTCGATCGACGGAAGAGACCGCCGCTCCTTGAGGCAGGCCGCAAAAGAACGCGTGAATGGTCTGTGTTGAGCGATCGAAAGTGTGCGTAGCCTGTCATCGCGCGAGAATTCGAAGTCGGAGACGATGCCGAGTCCCAATCCGGCGGCTGTCGCCTCGAGCACGGAATCGCGCGGCAGTTCCATGACGATGTTCGGTCGGATATTGTTTGAGGCGAGCACTTCTTCCAGTGCTCGCCGGGTCATCGACCCCTTCTCCCGCATGATGATCCGCTGACCGTCGAGTTCCTCGATATTCAGCTGCGTGCGATGCGCCCAGGGATGGGTAGCCGGCACGGCGATCACCACTTCATGCTTGCCGAGACAGACCAGATCCAGACGCGGATCCTTGTAGTCGCTGCCGATGATGCCGACATCCACCTCGTAATTGAGAAGCTTCTGATAGATGGAGTCGGAATTGGCGCTTTCCAGCGTCACATGCATCAGCGGATAGCGGTCGATATATTTCGACAGTTGTTTCATCACGAAAAACGGCCCGACCGTGCCGATATGGAGCCGGCCCGCAAACTGGTTGCCAACGGTATTCAGCAGCGAATGCGCCCGCTCCTCGAGCGAGAATATCTGCCGCGCCACCGCGAGCAACGCCTCGCCGGCATCAGTGAGGGTAAGATCGTTCGGGCCCCGCACGAAGAGCTGGAGATTATAGGTCTCCTCCAGCGCCTTGACCTGCGTGGTCACTGTCGGCTGGCCGATACAAAGCAAGTCGGCG
Organism: Rhizobium sp. LjRoot254; assembly: GCF_964254105.1. Lineage (NCBI taxonomy): Bacteria > Pseudomonadati > Pseudomonadota > Alphaproteobacteria > Hyphomicrobiales > Rhizobiaceae > Rhizobium > Rhizobium sp. LjRoot254. The sequence goes on from NZ_CAXUSM020000001.1 coordinate 4,929,928, forward strand.
GCCTTGGTGAAACTCAACTCGCGCGCCACGGCATAAAACGACCGCAGCTGATTGAAATTGACATACGTGATCTTGTTTCTTGCTATCGTTTCGCCTCCCGGCACGGCTTCTCCTCCATGTCAGCCATCTCCTTCAATACGCCTGTAATGATCGAACCCGGCAAAAGAAGATCCTTTAGAATTGTATAATGATTCAGTCCAGCGAGGACGCGCGACTCCGCATCACGACCAGCAGACCTCAGACGGCCAGCAAATCCCGCGGCCTGATCGAGAAAGCCGGATGTTTCCCCAGCTCCGACCAATATGCGGTAGCGAAGCGGTGGCAAGTCGCAATCGAGGGGACTCAGCCTCGCGGCCCGCTGGATGGTCAGCCCGAGGGCGCGGTTGAGGCTGGTGCCGACCAGTGGCCGGACATCGAATATCCCGCTGATCGGTGCGGTGCCGGCAAAGGGAATGGCGGAGACAGTCGGATGAGGCCGGGCGTGAAGGCCCGCCCAGACCGCGTGATGACCGCCCGCGGAATGGCCGGTGGTCAACCACGACGACGGCGGTCCCGTGTGCTCGCTGACAACATCGATTATCGCCGGGATGCTGGCGGTCGCCGCTTCGGTGATCTGTTCTAGCCGCAGCTCCGGTGCCAGCGGATAGTTCGGCAGGGCGACAGAAAATCCCTTTGCCAAAAGCGACTTGGCAACGAAGCTGAAGCGCCGTTTGTCGAGACTCTGCCAATAGCCACCGTGAAAGAAGATCGCCAAAGGTGCGTGTCTTCCACCCGGAAACAGATCGAAGGTCATGCGGGGGTGTGTCCCGTATGGCAGATCGAGCAGACATTGGACTTCCCTGCGCGTCCGTTCGCTCTCCAGATCATAGAGGGCGTAGACGTCGTGGCGCTCCGGATGCCGGTCGCGGAAGACGTAGTCGGGTTCATCGGATCGTGCCACGCTGATTGCCTTATTCGAGCATCACGACGCTGCGAACCGAACGGCCGGAGCGCATGAGTTCGAAGCCCTCGTTGACCTGGGCGAGCGTCAATCGGTGAGTAATCTGCCTGTCGACATCGATCTCGCCCGCCATGAAGCGATCGATGAGCGCGGGCAGTTCGCTTCGGCCTTTGACGCCGCCGAAATAGCTGCCGAGAATCGATTTTCCGTAGCGCACCTGGACCGGCGGGAACGACAATTCGCTACCGGCCGGTTCGACGCCGAGCAGGACACTCTTGCCCCAGGCCGGGATGCAACAGTCCAGCGACTGCCGCATGACCTTGAGCACGCCGGTGCATTCGAATGCGACGTCGACACCGCCACCCGTCAGGTCGCGGATGGCGGTGACTGGATCTGGGACGTCTTCGCCCGGAACAAGAAAGTCGGTCATACCGTAGCTACGGGCGAGTTCGGTCTTGCTACGGCTGATATCGATACCGATTATGCGTGCCGCGCCAGCGATCCGCGCGCCCTGAATGATGTTGACACCGATGCCGCCGAGCCCGAAAACTGCGACATTGTCTCCCGGCCTGATATGGGTGAGTGCGGCGCCGACGCCGGTCGTGACGCCGCAGCCGAACAGGCAGACCTTGTCGAGCGGCGCATCCTTGCGGATTTTCGCGAGCGCGATTTCCGGCACCACCGTGTAGCGTGACAGCGTCGAAGTTCCCATGAAATGGTGAACCGGCTCGTTCCCGCGCCGGAACCGCGACGAACCATCAGGCATCACGCCGCGATCACGCGTCGGCTTGATGGTCCAACAGAGATTGGTGCGTTTCGAGCGGCACATGCTGCATTCGCCGCATTCGGGACCATAGAGCGGGATGACGTGGTCGCCGCACGCCAGCGCCGTGACGCCGGCGCCGACCTCGACCACGCGGCCCGCACCCTCATGCCCCGGAATCAGCGGGTAGACGCTGCTCGCATTGACACCCTCGAGGGCGGTCAGGTCGGTGTGACAGAGGCCGCTTGCTACGATCTCGACGAGTACCTCGCCCGCCTGGGGGCCATCGACCGTGACGTCATCGATTTCGAGCAATTGGTTGGGCGCCACGCAGATGGCTGCGGGAGACAGGATCATCGCAAGCTCCCTTCAGGCCGCGGCTTCGTGAATGGGCACAAAGCCCGTGGCACGCAGGTCTTCGCGGCTGACATGGCCGTTGCGGATCATATTCTGCGCCTTGCGGAAGGCCTTGCCGGCATCGATGCCGAAGAGACCACGCATCATGCCGTCGACGACGAAGCAGGCGAGATAGCCGCTTTCACCAGCGATACCCTGTTCGTAAACATCCGCGTCCGGCTCGAGCAATCCGGCGATCTGGTAGCGGTGGTCGAACTGGTCGGTCCAGAAGTAGGGCACAGAGGCCTCTTTCGGGGATTGGCCGCAGATCGCGCTCGCGGCATTGGCCGCCATTTCCTCGGCATTCATCCAGGATTCGAGCCGCCAGCGCCGGTCGTAGCGCGCATTCCGCTGCGAGGCGGCGTCGCCGATGGCATGGACATGTGGGTCGCTGGTGCGACAATATTCATCGACCTCGATGCCATTATCGACCATCAATCCGGCCGAGCGGGCGAGCGCATCGTTCGGCGAGCCGCCGATGCCGACGAGAACGAGATCGGGATGAACCATCTCGCCGCCATGCAATCTCATGGAAATGCGCTGCGGCGTCTGGATGATCTCCTCGAAGCCTTGATTGCACAGGATGCGAACGCCAGCGGCTTTGTGGCGGGCCGTAATCAGATCTGCGATCCGCGCCGGCATGACGCGCCCGAGCGGCCGCGACGCGGCTTCGATGACGGTCACCTCGGCGCCGAGCTTGCTGGCGCTTGCAGCCACTTCGAGGCCGATGAAGCCGGCGCCGACGATCAGCAGTTTCACACCCGGCTTGATCGCTCCTCTCAGCGCACGTGCCTGTTCCAGCTTGTGCAGATAACAGACACGCGAGCCCAGCACATCGAGCATCGGCAGCCGGCGCGGCGTCAACCCCGTCGCGAGCACCAGCTTGCCGTAGCCGATCTGCCTGTTGTCGCCGAGCCGTACCTTCCGGTTCCTGATGTCGATCGACTGCACGACCTGTCCGGCAACATGTTCGATGTCGAGGCCCGCGAGCATGTCGAGATCGATCACGAAGGAAGGGCGCGGTTCGACTTCATCGATCAGCATGGCCTTGGAAAGCGGAGGCCGTTCATAGGGAAGGCAGGGCTCGTCGCCGACAAGCACGATGCCGCCCTGCCAGCCGAAATGCCTGAGCCGTTCGGCGCAGCGGCCACCGGCATGGCCGGCGCCGACGATGACGATGGGGAGACCAATTTCGCTCATGCCGCAGGTCTCGCCTCGCGACGCAGCCGCAAGACTTCGCCGAGGATCTCGCGATGGACCTGAATATAGCCCTTGCTGACATGCTTGAGATGCGGCTCGACATGATCATGCAGGCGGCCCAGCGCATGGAAGGGAACGGACGAGGCCAGATGATGCTCGGCGTGGAAGGGCATGTTCCAGTAGAGCTGGCGGAGGACGGGATTGACCAGGGTCGTCCGCGTATTGGCAAGCAGATCGGGGCTTTCGTCGGCACCGGTATGTTCGGCCATGCGGATCGCGCGCAGCACCGGTTCGCCGATCACCCGTGGGATGAACCAATAGGTGAGTGCGATCATGCTGCCGAAATAGATCGAGGCGGCGGCAATGGCGACATAGAGCAAGACGAGCAGCCTGATCTCGAGCGAGACCTGGCCCCGCACCGAGTCCGGCAGGAAGGTCTGCTCTTCCTCGGTGTAGCGGCCTGCCGATCCGCGAACCAATGTTCCGATGAGCTTGGGCCAGAACGAGGCGCCGAGGATCATCGAGAAATATTCCCTCAGGCTTGTCGGGAACGGCACGATGTCAGGGTCACGCTCGTCATGCTGGGTGTAGGTGTGGTGCGCGGCGTGCCGGTACTTGAAATAGAGGAAAGGCCGCATCGTGATCGCGCCGATCGTGAAGCCGACCAGATGGTTGAGCCAGCGGGACCGGAACGCCGTGCCATGCGAGCATTCATGCAGCGGCGCAAACATCAGTACGATGACGGTGCCGTAGAGCAGCATCGCGGGAATCTGCAGCCAGAGATTTCCAGAGGAGAGGTAGATAAGCGAGGCGGTGACTGCCAGCGCGAGGATATGGACCGCCAGGTTATAGAGTCCCGGCCCGTTCGTCCGCACGCGCAATTCCTTGAGCTTGTCGCGCGAAACGACCTCCGGACCGGTGAGCGGCCATATGTTGCTGCCAACACCGCCTATGCCGGCATAGCTTGCCGAATTGTTGCCTTCCATGGTGTCCTCCACCTCAAAGTTGTGACCGTCGCAACTCTAGCGACTGCCCCGACGCCCGAAAAATTCATTGTTCCGATAGGGTCATTGCTGGCGCGAGGTGACGTTCAAAAGCGTGGGCCGGGCGGGCCCCGGGGAGGAAATCCCGCCCGGAACTGCGGTTTCGCTCACGCGAAGAACCGCTGCGTTATGGCTTCGGCCGAAAATTCGGATCGTTGGAACTCTCCGGTGATTCTGCCGCGACTCATTACGATGATGCGGTCGCAGACGTGCAGCATTTCCTGCAGCTCCGTGGTCATGAGGATCAGCGCCCGGCCTTCTTCTGCCAAAGTCTGCAGGGCATCCCAGATCTCGGCCTTTGCGCCGACGTCCACACCGCGAGTGGGATCCTCGGCAATGACGATCCCGCTCTTTCTTGCTATCCATTTGCCGATGACGATCTTCTGCTGATTGCCGCCCGACAATTGGGAGGCCTTCTGCGTAATCGTGCTGACCTTGATCGAAAGCCGCTTGACGAGGTCGGCTGCCAGGCGGCGGACACGTCCATGACGCAGCACGCCCCATTTGCCCACGACCCTGAGCGTCGTCATCGACGCATTGTCCGCGACATTCATTCCGAAAACCAGGCCCTCGTGCTTGCGATCCGCCGGCATATAGGCGACGCCCAGCCGTATGGCATCATGCGGCGATCTCAGCCTGACCACCGAATTGTCGATGACGATCCGGCCCTCGTCGGTCGCGATTGCGCCGAACAGTGCCTGTGCCAGGGCTTCACGATTGCAGCCGAGCAAACCGGCGACACCAAGTATCTCGCCTTTCCTGAGCTCGAAGGAAATGTCCCTGAACTTCCCCGTCTTGGCGAGCCGATCGACCTTGAGCCTGACTTCGCCCTGAGCACGAGGGCGATAGACGCTTTGCAAATCGGCCTTCGCCTTTCCGACCATGTGAGACACGAGCAGCGGCTCGGTCACACCGGTCGCGTCAAGCGTCGTCACGACCCTGCCATCCCTGAGCACGGTGATCCGGTCGGAGATCTCGAGTACCTCGTTGAGGCGATGGGAAACATAGACGATCCCGAGCCCTCTGGATTTCAGCATCTTTACGACACTGAGCAGGTGGGCGACCTGATCGTCGTTCAGCGACGCGGTCGGTTCGTCGAGAACGATCACCTTGGGATCGGTGGCGAGCGCACGGCATATCTCGACGATCTGCTGTTCGTTGAGGCTCAGCGTCCTGAGTTCCCGGTTGGGATCGATGCGCACGCCGATTGTTTCGAGCAACTCGGCCGCCTTGCGGTTCATCGTCGCCCGGTCGATCCGGCCGAAACTGCTTCGAGGCTCTCGGCCCAGGAACATGTTCTGTGCCACGCTGAGATTGGGGCAGAGCACGAGTTCCTGGTGCACCATCGCCAGCCTGTGCTCGATCGCGATCGTCGGCGTGGCAAGTGTCACCTGCTCGCCGCCGATCAGGATCTGGCCTTCGTTCGGCTGCTGCAGGCCGTTCATGCAGGAGAGCAGCGTCGATTTGCCCGCGCCGTTCTCACCGACAAGTGCGTGAACTTCACCTGCCTTCAGATCGAAGGACACATCAGCGAGCGCCCGGACTCCCGGAAAGGTCTTGCTGATATTGCGAAGTTCGAGAAGCGGCGTTTGCTTTTCCATGGCGCCCTCAATTCACCGCGTATTTTTCGAGCAGGCCCCGGTGCCGGTCCATCGAAGGCATGAGGCTCTGATAGATCGCCCGCCATTCCTCGAAGAAATCGACGTAACGACGGTTGGCGGCGGGATCGGGGTCGATCGTCTCCTTGATCCGGATGATGTCGGCGAGCGGCGTGACCGGATCGGGATAGATCCCGGCCGCGACGGCTGCGAGCACGGCGTCCCCGATCGGGGCCGCCTCGCCGATATCGGGAACTTTGAGCGGCCGGTTGACGACGTTTGCGGTGATCTGGTTCCAGAACCGGCTCTTGGTCGGGCCGCCATTGAGGACGAGCGTATCGATCTTCGCGCCGGCCTCTTCCGCGATGCGGAAGTTGGAGAGCAGGTCGAATGCGACGCCCTCGATCAGCGAACGGATCATCGTCGCACGCGTGGTCGTCGGCTGTACACCGAAGAAGACGCCGGTCGCGTTGCTATTCCAGTTGGGCGCCAGAGAATTGCCGAGATAGGGCAGATAGAGCAGGCCGTTCGAGCAAGCGGGCACGTGCTTCGCCTGCTCGGTGAAGAGATCGAACACATTCTGGCCCATGCGCTCGGCAAGACGGAATTCGGAGTCACCGAACTGATCACGGAACCACTTGAGCGAAGCGCCGGTGAAAGCCATGGGTGCGTCGAACATGGTCAGGCCCGGCAGGACGTGCGGCCATTTCAGGATACGGTATTCTTCGAGCACCTGCTCGGTCGGGATCATGATCCCGAGATTCGATCCCGTGCCCATGGAATAGAAGGCTTCGCCCGCCTTCGTGACGCCGACGCCGAGGGCGGCGGAACTGATGTCCGTGCCGCCGGCCGCGACGATCGTGCCAGGGCGCAGGCCGGTCTCCTCGGCCGCCTTGGTGGTGATCTCGCCGACGACCTCGTGCGATCTGTAGAGCCTGGGGAATTTCTCGATCGGAATGCCGATGGCATTGGCGACCGCAGGGTTCCAGGCTTCCTTCTGGTATTCGTAGGCATAGGCCAGGCCGGCATCGCCCGTGTTCATCGTGAAGTTGCCGCACATGCGATAGGTGCAATAGCCCGCGGGCGACAGGAACTTGTGGGTCGCGGCAAAGACATGCGGTTCATGCTTGGCGATCCATAGCGCCTTGGGATCGATGAACCACGGCGCGACGCGATTGCCGTTGTTGCGGTTGATCTCCTTCTCCCCGATCGTGTTGCGGATATCCGTGCACTCCTCCTCGGAGCGGGAATCCATCCAGATCATGGCGGAGCGGAGCGGTTTGCCCTTGTCGTTGACCGGAAGCGTGACGCCGACGAGGCCCGAAATCGCAACGCCGGCGATCTGGTCGGCGAAGTTGCCCTGCTCGAGACATTGCCGGATCGAAGAGGTAACGGCCTGCCAATAATTGTCGGCCTCCTGCTCCGCCCAGCCCGGCCGTGGATGAAAGAGCGGGTGCTCCTGCGAGCCGAAGGCGACGATCTTTCCAGTCTGCGTGTCGAGCACGCAGGCCTTCACATTCGTGGTTCCAATGTCGATTCCGATTGTAAGATGTCCAGCCAAGCGAGTTCCTCCCATGCGAGTCGATTGAGTGTTTAGGTCTTGCGCTGAAGGCGGGCCAAGCTCACGGCCAGGATCAGCACGGCTCCGATCGTGAGATTCTGGTACCAGGTCGGGACGCCCCACATGGCGAGCAGGTTCAGCCCCGCCGAGAAGGCTACCGCCGCCAGAAGCACACGCCACAGAGATCCGGTCCCTCCCGCAAGCGCCACGCCTCCGATGACCGCGATGGCGATGGCCGTCAGCTCATAGCCCTGCGCCAGCGCCGCCTCGACCGATTTGAGCCGGGCGGTAAAAACCAATCCCCCCATCGTCGCGAACAGCCCGCTCAGCGCGAATGCCGCGACGATATACCTGTTGGTCTTGATGCCGGAATAGAGCGTCGCGGTCTCGTTGCCGCCGATCGCGTAGAGCCGGTTGCCCGCTACGGTTCGGGAAAGAAAACTCTGTGCGAACAGGACGAGGACCAGGAGCAGCACGAAGCTGACCGGTATGCCGAGCCAGAGCGCGTCGCTCAGCCAGTTGAAGAGTGCACCCTTGAGATAGAAAGGCGCGCCGTTGGTGGCGAGATAGCTCAGGCCGCGCAAAGCTGTCAGCGACACCAGCGTCATGATGAAGGACGCCACCTTGAAATAGGCGACACCGATCCCGTTGATGGCGCCGACGGCAATTCCCGTCAGCAGCGAGATGGCGATGAACAGCAGCGGCGAGCCCGCGAATGTGTTGCCCTTGACAATCCACCTCAGGCCCAGTTCGCGGCCGATCCAGGCGGTGATGACGACGCCGATGATGATCGAGAAGACCATGTTGGCGGCCACCGACAGGTCGATCCTGCCGGTGATCAGAACTATTGTCATGCCGCTGGCGAGCAATCCGACGAGGGCTGCGTTGCGCAGCAGATTCTGGATGTTGAGCGCCGAGAGATAGTGAGGCGACGTTGCCGCTCCGACAATCAGGATTGCCAGGATGATCCAAAGGATCGGTTCTTTGGCGACGTTTCCGACCCAGGGCGGTCGAACGGCCGGCACGGGCGTGGTTTCGGCGATGATCATTTCACGAACCTCCGGTTCTTCATGCCCGGCATGACGACGACGAGAATGACGAGCGCGGTAACCACCTGCTGCATGTAGAAGCTGACGCCCATCTGGTTCAGCAGGTTGTTGATCACTCCGATGATGAGGGTTGCGGTGAGCGTGCCGAACACCGAGCCGGTGCCGCCGGCAAGTGCGGCACCGCCAAGCACCGTCACCGCCAGCACCTTGAGTTCGAGGCCGGGAAAGGCGGCGGGATTGATATAGCCGAGCCGGGCGCTCTCGATGAGGCCGGTGAGTGCGGCGCAGAGGCCGCAGAATGCGAAGACAGCGATCTTCACGCGGTCGATCCTGATGCCGGACAAAAGTGCGGCGCGCGCATTGCCGCCCGTGGCGTAGAGCTTGCGCCCGAAGGTCGAACTTCTCGTGATGAAGACGCAGATGAGCGCCAGCACCGCCAGCAGGACGATCGGCACCGGCACACCGAGAAGGGCGCCGCGTCCGAACCACATATATTCCGCGATCTTTTCCGGATAGGTCGCCTGACCGGCGGAGAAGATGTTGGCGAGCGCGCCGGCAATGCCCAGCATCGCGAGCGTCGAGATCAGCGAGGAAATGCCAACCTTCGCGACGAGCACACCATTGGCGATCCCAAGACAGAGCCCGCAGAGCAAGGTTGCTCCGAGGATCAGCACCGGCGATCCGGTAGGCAGCAGCAGCCCGCCGATAACGGTTGAGAGCACAGCGACTCCGGCCACGGAGAGGTCGATTTCGCCGGTTATGACGACCATCGTCATGCCGAAGGCGAGGATGCCTATTCCGGCCACCGCGGTGAAGATGACGCGAAGGTTCTCCGACGACAGGAAGCCGGGATAGAGAACCTGACCCACGGCGACCAGCGCGATCAGCACCGCGACACGGCTGAGATCGCCGATCTCGGGCAGGAATCGCACCTGCGCCTGCCACCCGGCTGTTTTGAACGAAGGCTTCTCTTCGATGATGGTCATATGACGGGTCCGCCGGAATAACTTATGGTCTAGCGCCGCAGCCGGAGAACGGGCCGCGGCGCACGTCTTGGGAGGTTTGTCCCTTTAGTTGACAGCCGGCCCGTAGGCATAGGGCCACTCATCCGGCGTCATGGTCTCGACGCCTTCGATGGTCATCTTGGTCTTGGTGATCATCGGCAGGTTCGGCGTCATGATGAGTTTTGGCGGAGCCTCGTTGAGACCTTCCTTGGCACCGATATGCTTGATGACCGCGCGGATGCCGATGTCGCCGATCAACGGCGTGTAGGGCGATACCATGTCGATATTGCCGTCGGTGATCTCCTTCAGGACTTCCTTCGCGTCGTCGTTGGCGAGGATCACGATCTTCTTGCCGCCCGGCGCGGAGTTCAGGCGCTTCGCCTCGCGGATGGCATCGAGCGCGCCCATCGCTTCCTCGCCGCCTGTATTGAAGCTCACGGCGATATCGCTATAGGCTTGGAGCGCATCTGCGGTCGATTGGAAGGCAAGCGTGCGCTGGCTGTTGGTGTGATAGTTGCCCTGGATGTTGAAGCCATCGACATTGCCGATCGCTTCGAGGAAGGCGCCGGTGCGGATCGAGTCGGCGGTGCTGCCGAGATCCTTGCGGTTGAGGACGATATTGCCCTCCTTCATCACTTCCTTGAGATAGAGGCCTTCCTGCAGTCCATTGGCGTAGAAATTGCCGAGGACTTCGGAACTGATCTTCTCCGACGAGGTGCGGCGGTCGACGCTGACGACCGGAATACCGGCGTCGATCGCGCGATCGACCGGCGGGCCCATCGGCGCTTCGCGCGACGGCCAGAGCACGATGCCGTCATATTGCTTGGCGACCCAGGTATCGATGACCTGTCCCATCTTGTTGTCGTCGAACTCGGCGTCGATGACCTCGATCTGGATGTTCGGATGGCGGGCAGCCTCCCAAGCGGCGGTATCGGCGAGGCTGATCAGCCATGGATGGTTGAAGCCATGGAAGACGAAGCCGATCTTGTAGGTCTTCTTGGGATCGAGCACCGCCCCTTCGGGCAACGGAATGTAGTCGGTGAACGGTGCCTTGATCTCGAGCTTGCTGTAAGGGCCGGTGAATGTCGCGCCCATGCCCGGCTTCCATACGAAGCCCTCGGCCAGTCCGCCGACCGGATAGGCATCGAGGTAGTCGCGGAATCCGTCTTTTTCGAACAGTTCGCCGACACTTTTGTTGGAGATGCCCGCCTGCGCACTCTTCGAATAGGATGCGATCAGGCCATTCAGCACGTCATGAACGCCCTCGGCATGTGCCTGAACGGTCAGACAGCCCTGGGCAACCGCAAAGGCAACGAGGCTCATTGCGCCGCCGATGACGGCGCGCCGTGTAATTCTCAACATGGTTTCCTCCCTAAACTGGACGATATTGTCCCATCTGATCGCGCCGCTCCTCCGGGCGCGCCAGCATTCCTCCGTACCCACCCGGTCACTCGACCAGCACGTACACCTGCCCATTCTCGACCTTGGTCTTGAAAGTCTTCAGATTCTTCGTGACGGGCGGCGAAAGCGCAGCACCCGTGCGAATGTTGAACAGCCCCTGATGCAGCGGACATTCGATGGTCTCGCCGTCGATATATCCCTCGGACATGAAAGCATGCTCGTGCGTACAGATTCCGGCAGTTGCAAAAAACTTTCCGGACAGATTATAGACGGCAATGCACTGTCCATTGTGATTGAACCGCATCGCATCCTCCGATGCGAGCACCCCGGCCTCCACTGCCATGACCCATTCCGACGCGGTTACGTTGGAGCTCTCCTCACCCATGATATTCTTTCAGTTTTGTTTGTTTCATTGCTGATCAGGTTCGTTCTGATCTTAGTTATGCCTCCCGGGTGCTCAAATTCATTCTTTAGATAGGGTCATTGGCGCGCCTGGTTCGCCTCGAAATGTCACGCACAATCCCATGGCACCTGCGAACCGTCCCCTCCGGTCGGACATCGCGACTTTTTGGAGGTGATGGGAGCCTTACTTCGGGCCCCGTCGTTCAAATCGGCTGGTGGGATGACCTTACTTTGCAAAGTTTGGGTTGACCGTTCTTATTCGCAAGGCGACACTCCGAGCTGCGGGCGGACAGGAGGAAATAATGGACGAACCAGAACTCTGGCGACATATGTCAAGCGCACCGAAAGACGGCAATCGCATCCTTGTAACGATCCGCCAGTCCGAGCAGGGGCCAGCGGAAGTCGATCTCGCCTATTGGTCGAATGGTGATCAGTTCGGCGGAGAAGGATGGCGCTCCTCTGATTCCTCGCCGGGTCGCATTGTCGAATATGCGGAGCCGGAATTGAAGTGCTGGATGCCGATGCCTTCAGCCAACCTGTCTCGCACCTCATTTCCCTCGCCCTGGGAGGGCAAAGACGCCCCGGAGCTCGACGGGTCCGGGATTTGAGAGCCTCCCGGAGAGGGCATGATGTCTTCTTGCCGAAGCTGGCGAGTGCATCAAGTCCGTGCCCATTTAGCCAACGCAAAAAGCCCGCCGCATTTCTGCTGACGGGCTTTTGATTTGGTTGCGGGGGCAGGATTTGAACCGTTCGGGTCTCAAAACAGTCCACTGGACTGTTTTGTCTCACTACGTTCGAACGACCGCTCACCCTTCAGGTTATGAGCCTGACGAGCTACCGGGCTGCCGGCAACAAAAAAGCCCGCCGCATTTCTGCTGACGGGCTTTGATTTGGTTGCGGGGGCAGGATTTGAACCTGCGGCCTTCAGGTTATGAGCCTGACGAGCTACCGGGCTGCTCCACCCCGCGTAAGTCTTCGGACATCGGGTCCGGTTATTTGTGTATTGTACAACGACAATGGGCCGCTTTGAGGGCGGCCCGTTGTGTCCGGTCGTTGCCGGATGTGATCGTTTTTCGGACGACGAAGACGTCGCCTTGTTGAGACTGATTAGATTTGCGTTTTGCAGACCTGGCAGCGACCTACTCTCCCGTGCCTTAAGACAAAGTACCATCGGCGCTGGGGCGTTTCACGGCCGTGTTCGGAATGGGAACGGGTGCGGCCACCCCGCCAGAACCACCAGGTCGGCAAAGCGCAAAGCTAATCATGAGAAGCTGGTGAGGCGATGCCTCGTTTTTATTTGAATGAATGCAGTGTTTTCACATTGAACTCTCTCAGGCCCGGATGGGATTACCCATACAGGCCGATAGGCCGTCGCCGACTTTTCGGCGGAGCCCGTCCGGAGCACTCTTTCGTGCGTCAGGACAAGAGAATCCATTGCTTGTCTCATAGCGGACGAAGGCTTTGCCTTCGCCGCGTGATGAGCACAAGCAATGAGAACGATGAAGTCTATCGAGCTATTAGTAACGGTAAGCTTCACATGTTGCCATGCTTCCACACCCGTCCTATCAACGTGGTCGTCTTCCACGGCTCTCAGGGAACACTCGTTTTCAGGTTGGTTTCCCGCTTAGATGCCTTCAGCGGTTATCCATTCCGTATATAGCTACTCTGCTATGCCCTTGGCAGGACAACAGATCCACCAGAGATACGTCCATCCCGGTCCTCTCGTACTAGGGACAGATCCTGTCAATATTCCTACACCCACGGCAGATAGGGACCGAACTGTCTCACGACGTTCTGAACCCAACTCACGTACCGCTTTAAATGGCGAACAGCCATACCCTTGGGACCTGCTCCAGCCCCAGGATGCGATGAGTCGACATCGAGGTGCCAAACAACCCCGTCGATATGGACTCTTGGGGGTCATCAGCCTGTTATCCCCGGCGTACCTTTTATCCGTTGAGCGATGGCCCTTCCACGCGGGACCACCGGATCACTATGACCGACTTTCGTCTCTGCTCGACTTGTCAGTCTCGCAGTCAGGCGGGCTTATGCCATTGCACTCGACGAACGATTTCCGACCGTTCTGAGCCCACCATCGCGCGCCTCCGTTACTCTTTCGGAGGCGACCGCCCCAGTCAAACTACCCACCATACACTGTCCCGGACCCGGATGACGGACCGCGGTTAGACATCCACGAAGATAAGGGTGGTATTTCAAGGATGGCTCCACGAGAGCTGGCGCCCTCGCTTCAAAGCCTACCACCTATCCTACACATGCCTTGGCGAATGCCAGTGTAAAGCTATAGTAAAGGTGCACGGGGTCTTTCCGTCTGACCGCAGGAACCCCGCATCTTCACGGGGAATTCAATTTCACTGAGTCTATGTTGGAGACAGCGGGGAAGTCGTTACGCCATTCGTGCAGGTCGGAACTTACCCGACAAGGAATTTCGCTACCTTAGGACCGTTATAGTTACGGCCGCCGTTTACTGGGGCTTCGATTCAAAGCTTGCACCTCTCCTCTTAACCTTCCAGCACCGGGCAGGCGTCAGACCCTATACGTCGTATTGCTACTTCGCAGAGCCCTGTGTTTTTGATAAACAGTCGCTACCCCCTGGTCTGTGCCACCCTACTGCACTTGCGTACAATAGGGTCACGCTTCTTCCGAAGTTACGCGTGCAATTTGCCGAGTTCCTTCAACATAGTTCTCTCAAGCGCCTTGGTATACTCTACCTGACCACCTGTGTCGGTTTCGGGTACGGTCTATACGGTGGAGCTATTTCCTGGAACCGCTTCCCTGCCCAATCAATCCAATAAGACTGAACAAGTTACGCAATCCGTCACTACCACCAGGCCCACGAATATTAACGTGGTTCCCATCGACTACGCATTTCTGCCTCGCCTTAGGGGCCGGCTAACCCTGCTCAGATTAACTTTAAGCAGGAACCCTTGGTCTTTCGGCGAGGGAGTCTCTCACTCCCTTTATCGTTACTCATGTCAACATTCGCACTTCCGATACCTCCAGAGGCCCTCACGGGTCCTCCTTCACAGGCTTACGGAACGCTCCGCTACCACGTACACTTGCGTGCACATCCTCAGCTTCGGTGCATGGCTTTAGCCCCGTTACATTTTCGGCGCAAAACCCCTTAATTAGACCAGTGAGCTGTTACGCTTTCTTTAAATGATGGCTGCTTCTAAGCCAACATCCTGGTTGTTTTGGGAGTCTCACATCCTTTCCCACTTAGCCATGACTTGGGGACCTTAGCTGGAGGTTAGGGTTGTTGCCCTTTTCACGACGGACGTTAGCACCCGCCGTGTGTCTGCCGATTAGTACTCCCCGGTATTCGGAGTTTGGTTAGGATCAGTAAGACGGTGAGTCCCCATAGCCCATCCAGTGCTCTACCCCCGGGGGTATTCGATCGACGCTCTACCTAAATAGATTTCGCGGAGAACCAGCTATCTCCAGGTTTGATTGGCCTTTCACCCCTAACCACAAGTCATCCCAATCTATTGCAACAGATGCGGGTTCGGTCCTCCAGTTGGTGTTACCCAACCTTCAACCTGCTCATGGCTAGATCACCTGGTTTCGGGTCTAATGCAACAAACTCAATCGCGCTATTAACACTCGCTTTCGCTGCGCCTACACCTACCGGCTTAAGCTTGCTTGTTACACTAAGTCGTTGACCCATTATACAAAAGGTACGCAGTCACCCTTGCGGG